>NZ_AP022579.1:0-4800000 GCF_010731295.1 Mycolicibacterium boenickei
ACATCGACATCGATCTCGGCACCGGGCGACGGCTGACCGGCACGGTCTCCCCGTGTTCGGCGACCGGCTGGTGTCGGTGACGTATTCAAGCTCGACGGCAAGCACCTGCTGCAGTCCTGGATTCCGTTGCTGGCGTTGGCCGCAGGACTTCCGGACCAGGACTGGTCGGCGGTGTGCATCGGGCGTCCCCGGCGCGGCGACACCCGCGGGTCGAGGACTGGGCCGTCCGGATGATCCGGTCGCGCTGCTGGCCGATCTGGTCGCCATCTACGACGCGGGCCGCCGGGAGCCGTTGCCGCTGCCCATCAAGACCTCCTACGCGTGGGCAGCCGCGCGGCACGCCGGCGACGAGGCGTGAAGCCGGATTCCGCTGGCGCAGCGGTAGATTCCCGGCGAGGATGAGGCGCCGGCACATGTGCGGGCGTGGGGTCGCGGCGCGCCGTTGAGCCGGCTGGCCGGGTTGGGTGAGTATTCGGGCGGCTGTGGCTTCCGCTGCTGCAGGCCGAAAGGTCGCCCCGGTGAAGGTATTCGATCTGCTCGGGCCGTTGCCGCAGACCAACAGCACCACGGTGCTGGAGGCCAGCGGTACCGGCAAGACCTTCGCGCTGGCCGGGTTGGTGACGCGGTTCGTGGCAGAGGCGCGGCGACGCTGGATCAGATGCTGCTGATCACGTTCGGCCGGGCCGCGAGCCAGGAGCTGCGGGAGCGGGTGCGGGCCCAGATCGTCGGGGCCCTGGCGGCCCTGGAGGATCCGTCCCGCGCCGACAACGACCTGCTGCAGTACCTGATCGCCGAGGACCAGCAGGCCCGCGGGCAGCGGCTGCGTGATGCGCTGGCCGGTTTCGACGCCGCGACCATCGCCACCACGCACCAGTTCTGCCAGATCGTCCTGAAGTCCCTTGGCGTGGCCGGCGACAGCGATTCGGGTGTGACTCTGGTCGAAAGTCTTGACGAGCTGGTGTGCGAGATCGTCGACGATCTGTATCTCGCGCATTTCGGGGCTCAGCGGGATGTCCCCGAGCTGGGGTATGCCGAGGCGCTGCGGCTGGCCCGGGTCGTGGTGGCCAACCCGGCCACCGAGCTGCGGCCACGGGATCCCGAGCCCGAGTCCCCGGCCGGGATACGTCTCGGTTTCGCCCGGGCGGTGCTGGCGGAGCTGGAGATTCGCAAGCGGCGCCGCGGCGTGCTGGGGTACGACGATCTGCTGACCCGGCTGGCCGGGGCGCTGGCGACGGAAGAGTCGGCGGCCCAGGTCCGGATGGCGCAACGCTGGCCGATCGTGATGGTCGACGAGTTCCAGGACACCGATCCGGTGCAGTGGCAGGTGATCGAGCGGGCGTTCTCCGGGCGGTCGACGCTGATCCTGATCGGCGATCCCAAGCAGGCGATCTACGCGTTCCGCGGCGGGGACATCGACACCTATCTGCGGGCCGCGGCGACCGCCGGGGACAAGCAGACGCTCGGCACCAACTGGCGCAGCGACAGCGTGCTGGTGGACAGCTTGCAGGCGGTGCTGCGCGGCGCCGAGCTGGGCGGACCGGACATCGTGGTGCACGACGTGCAGGCCAATCACCAGGGGCATCGGCTGGCCGGGGCGCCGCACAACGATCCGTTCCGGCTGCGGATGGTGACGCGAAACCGCACCGGCACCAAGGTGATTCCGATCGCCGACCTTCGTGACCACATCGGCAAGGATCTGGCCGCCGACATCGGGGCGTTGCTGACCAGCGGTGCGACCTTCGACGGCAGCCCGCTGCAAGCGCGCGACGTCGCGGTGATCGTCGAGACCCACAAGGACGCCCGGGCCTGCCACACCGCGCTGCTCGAGGCCGGCATCCCCGCGGTCTACACCGGGGATTCCGATGTGTTCAATTCCGAGGCCGCCGAGGACTGGCTGTATCTGCTGGAAGCGTTCGACCAGCCGCACCGCCCCGGCCTGGTGCGGGCCGCGGCGGCCACGATGTTCTTCGGCGAGACCGCCGAAACCCTTGCCGCGGGCGGGGATGCACTGACCGACCGGGTCGCCGACACCCTGCGCACCTGGGCCGGCCAGGCCCGTGAGCGCGGCGTCGCGGCGATCTTCGAGGCCGCGCAACTGGCAGGCATGGGCAAGCGGGTGCTGTCCTGGCAGGGCGGTGAGCGGCTGATGACCGACGTGGCCCACCTGACTCAGCTGCTCGGTGACACCGCGCACCGGGAAGGTTTCGGGCTGGCCGCGCTGCGGGACTGGCTGCGCACGCAGCGCTCCGAGGGCGGCGGCACCTCCGAGCGCAACCGCCGTCTGGACAGCGACGCCGCTGCGGTGCAGATCATGACGGTGTGGGTCAGCAAGGGCCTGCAGTTCCCGATCGTGTACCTGCCGTTCGCGTTCAATCGGTATGTGCCGGAACCCGATCTGGTGTTGTTCCACGACGACGGCGTGCGCTGCCTGCAGGTCGGCGGCCCGGATCCAGCGGTGACCCGGGCCGGGCGGACCGAGGCAGCCGCCGACGACAGCCGGCTGACCTACGTGGCGATGACGCGGGCCCAGTCCCAGGTGGTCGCGTGGTGGGCGCCGTCGAACGACGAGCCGAACGGCGGCCTGTCACGGCTGCTGCGCGGGCGCGCTCCCGGCGAGGCCGCGGTGCCCGACCGGTGCGTGCCTGCCAAGGTCACCGATGAGGACGCGTTGGCCCGGTTGCGGGCGTGGGAGGCCGAGGGCGGTCCGGTGCTGGAGCAGTCGGTGATCGTCCCGGCCCCGCCGGTCCCCACGCGCCCGTTCCAGATGACCTGGCGGCGCGGCACTTTCACCGCTCGATCGACACCGCATGGCGGCGCACGTCGTACTCGGGGCTGCTACGCGCGGCCGAGGACGACGGCGATACCGGGGTGTCCAGCGAGCCCGAGGTCGCCGAACTCGACGACGAGTCGACCGACATCGCCGTCGTCGCTCCCGCCCAGGGCGCCGACCTGCCCTCCCCGATGGCGTCGCTGCCCACCGGGGCGGCGTTCGGCTCACTCGTGCACGCGGTGCTGGAGACCGCCGACCCGCTGGCCGCGGATCTGTCTGCCGAACTGCTGACCGAGGTGCGTAAGCACGCCGCCCGCTGGCCCGTCGAGGTCGAGGCCGATGAACTGGCTGCGGCCCTGCTGCCCATGCACGACACCCGTTGGGGCCGTTGGCGCCCGGCGTGACGCTGCGGCAGATCGGGATGGCCGACCGGCTGTGCGAGCTGGATTTCGAATTCCCCATGGCCGGGGGCGATCTGCGCGGCGGCGACTTCGCCCGGTTGGCCGATGTCGGCGCACTGCTCGATCAGCACCTGCCCGCCGGCGATCCGATGGCCGTCTATGCCGAGCGACTGACGACCGGGCTGTTGGGCCGTCAGCCGCTGCGCTATCTGTCCGGTTCGGTGGACGTGGTGCTGCGGATCGAGCATCGCTTCGTCATCGTCGACTACAAGACCAACTGGCTGGGCACCGGTGACGAGCCGCTCACCGCGGCCGACTACGGGCGGGACCGGATGGTCGAGGCGATGCTGCACTCGGACTATCCGCTGCAGGCGCTGCTGTACAGCGTTGTGCTGCACCGGTTCCTGAGTTGGCGGCTGCCCGGCTACGACCCGGCCACCCATCTTGGCGGGGTGATGTACCTGTTCGTGCGCGGGATGTGCGGGGCGCAGACGCCCGTCGTCGACGGACACCCGGCCGGGGTGTTCAGCTGGGAACCGCCCGCGCCGCTGGTGATCGCGATATCGGAGCTACTCGATCAGGGAGCCGGGTGATGCTGGACGCTTTCGCCGAGATTCAGGCCCGCCGATGTGCGTGGCCCAACGGTTGAGCACCCTCGCCGAGGAAAGCACGCCGTCGGTCGTCCTGGCCCTGGCGCTGGCGGTGCGGGCCCTTCGCGGCGGCTCGGTCTGTGTCGACCTGCGGGCGGTCGCCGAACAGACCCAATTGCCGGACCTGCCCTGGCCGCAGCCCGACGAGTGGTTGGCGGCCGTGGCGGCCAGCCCGCTACTGGGCGCTCCGCCGGTGCTGCGGTTGTTCGGGGACCTGCTGTACCTCGACCGCTACTGGTTGGAGGAGCAGCAGGTCTGCGACGACGTGCTGACGTTGGTGGGTGCGCAGCCGGCCGGATCGGCACCCGATGTGGCGCGGTTGTTCCACCGGGGTTCGAGGAGCAGCGGGCCGCGGCGAAAGTGGCGTTGTCACAGGGGCTGACGGTGCTGACCGGTGGGCCCGGCACCGGCAAGACCACCACGGTGGCGCGGCTGTTGGCGCTGCTGGCCGAGCAGGCCGCGCTGGCCGGCCTCCCGTCGCTGCGGATCGCGCTGGCCGCGCCGACAGGTAAGGCCGCGGCCCGGCTTCAGGAGGCCGTGCAGCTTGAGGTGAACCGGCTCGACGCCGTGGACCGGGAACGGATCTCGGGCCTGCAGGCCACCACGCTGCACCGGCTGCTGGGGCCCCGCCCGGACACGTCGTCGCGGTTCCGTCACCATCGGGCGAATCGGTTGCCGCACGACGTGATCGTCGTCGACGAGACCTCGATGGTGTCGCTGACCATGATGGCGCGACTGCTGGAGGCGGTGCGTCCGCAAACCCGGCTGCTGCTGGTCGGCGATCCCGATCAGCTGGCGTCGGTGGAAGCCGGCGCGGTGTTGGCCGATCTGGTCGAGGGGCTGGGCTCGCGTGGGGTGGCGGCCCTGCAAACCTCGCACCGGTTCGGTGAATCGATCGGCGCGCTGGCGTCAGCAATCCGGGCCGGGGACGCGTCCGGCGCGGTGGAGGTGCTGGCGGCCGGGGGCGAGCACGTCGAGTGGGTGTCCTCGGACCCGGCCGAGCGCTTGCGGGAAGTGCTTGTGCCGCTTGCGTTGCGGCAGGCGGCGATCCTCGGGGATGCGCGCGCGCCTGGCCATTCTCGACGAGCATCGGCTGTTGTGCGCGCGGCGCGGTCCGTTCGGTGTCGCGCAATGGAACCGCCAGGTGCAGCGGTGGCTGGCCGAGGCGACCGGTGAGCCCATGTGGGCGTCGTGGTACGTGGGCGGCCGATCCTGGTGACCGCCAACGACTATGGGCTCAAGCTGTACAACGGCGATACCGGCGTCACCGTCGCCACCCCGACGGCTTGCGGGCCATCGTGGGTGGGACCGCGGGTGGGTCCGCGTCGTTCGCGACCGGTCGGCTCACCGAGGTCGAGACCATGCACGCCATGACGATCCACAAGTCCCAGGGCAGCCAGGCCGACGAGGTGACCGTGCTGCTACCGCCGGAGGACTCCCGCCTGTTGACGAGGAGCTGTTCTACACCGCGGTCACCCGGGCCAAGACGCGGGTACGCGTCGTGGGATCCGAAGCGGAGATTCGCGCGGCGATCTCCCGGCAGGCAGTCCGAGCGACCGGCCTGCGAAAGCGGCTGAAGCTCTAAACGGCGCGTCCGGCGAAAACGCGCCGGAGATGAGGCCGATCACGATTGCCAGGGTGGGCAAGCCCATCGCGACAGCCGTGACGACGCCGGCGACCGCGCCGATGCCCAGCACCAGCAGAAGTACGCCCACAAATGCACCGACCATTGCACGCCCTTTCCTATGACAGCGATCACAATGTACCCCCTCGGTGGGCTGAATCACATACGGATCACGCACCAATTCGGTTAACGATTTCGCGGCAAAATGTATAGCTGAGCTTGGTATATGCCTTGTTCAGCGGATGTCAGCGAACACGGACGCGGCGCTATCCGGCACCCGAGACGCTCAGCGCCCAGAACACCAGCGCGTTGAGCGCCAGAAAGCTCAGCAACGAAATCGCGAAGGCGCGCCCCCACCAGCGTCTGGGTGCGGCGAACGGCAACACCAGGGCCCAGAACAGGCTGACCGGCACCGAGATGAGCACGCCGAAGACGATCCCGTAGCCGTGCGGATCCGTGGCCGGGTTCGTGTCGAACGCCGAACCCAGCATCGCGTAGACGATCAGCGCCCAGAACGCCGCCGCGCAGCCGCCGATGACGCCTGCGACCCAGCGGATGCCCAGCACGACTTGGTCGTGCTGGTTGAGCGGCGGCTGCACATAAGCCTGAGGTGCGAACGCCTGGGGTCCGTACCGGTCCACCCACTCGTGCGGGTATTCCTCTGGCGGTGTCTGCTCCGGCAATCCCCGATTCGGCGTCCTTACCAGGATATGGGCGCCACGAGGGCTCGACAGGCACCGATTTCGGCCGTCAGACGGTCAGCGCCACCGATTGCCCGGCCAGCGGCTCGTACACCGCGTACTGGAACAGGGCATCGAGAATCGGCTCCACCAATCCGTCCCACGGTGTGGCCTGCACCGGATCTGTCGAGGCGAACGGCAGCACCACCGCGGTAGCGGTACCAGACGCGGTGGGAATCTCGATGCTCTCCTGCGGCGCGCCGTACACGCCGGTTTCGGTGCCGTTGTACATGTCGTTGATCCAGCCGGCCGAGATCGTCTTGACCGCATCGACGTTCTGCGGTTGCGAGAAGCCGGCGATGAGGTACTCGGCGAACTGCAGGATGGGGTTGGCCCCCTGCAGTCCGTCGATGTGACGTCCGCCGACCAGCATCACGCCGTTGAACTCGCCGGGCCGCGCGGCCTGCAGTTCCTGGCCCACCGTCCCGTTGCGGTTCCACACATAGGGCTCGGACGAAATGAGCAGCACCGGACGGTAATTGGCACCGGTCAGCTGGTTCAGCGCGTCGGGCATGTCATTGTGGGTGTCCACCGCGTCGAGCAGCACCACCCCGGCCAGGTCGTCGACCGCGCCGTTGTCGACCATGCGGCGGCGCCGGTGACCAGCATTCCGCCCAGGAATGCCCGACCAGCACGAACGGACGGCAGTGTGACGGGGTGGCCCGCCGCCGCGCTGGCGCTCGCGGTCAGTTCGGGCCGGTCGTCGGCGAACAGGTCCGCGACGGACTGCTGCATCGGTTCCCCGCCGATCCATTCTCCGTTGGTGTCGAAGAGGTTTGACGACAACGTCGGTACCACGACGATGCTGTTGGTCTCCTCGGCCAGGTACGCCGCGGTGTAGCTGTACATCGGCCCCGTCGCCATGAACCCGTGCTGCAGATAGATGACGCCGGTGGCCGAGTCCGGGTCCTCCGGGAAGTACCAGTCCGCGCGCACGGTCTGGTTGGTCCCCGGCATGTCCAGCGTCGAGGTGCGGACGGTGACGTTGCTGCCCGGCGGGAGCACCGGTGGCCCGGAGAACACCTGCAACGCAGCGCCGACCACATTGAACACCAGCGAGCCGACGATGTTCACCAACGGCGCGGTCCGCGGCGCGGTGACCGGTGCCGACCGACGGTGGCGGCGGCCAGTTGGGCGATCGGCCGCGTCACCGGTTGATCGACAACGGTTTCGCCGCCCGATCGGTGAGGCCGGTGAGCAGGGCGCGTCCGTCGGTGGCGATGCGGTCGACGACGGCGTTCACCTGCGCCGGCGGCGCCTTCTGATCGACGCGGTGGGTGACGGCGTCGATCGCCTCGGCGATGTCGGGTGCCGCCGTCTCGGCCATGGTGGCGTCGGCGACCGCAGGCGGCTCGGGGGTGTCACGTTTCGTCGTGGCCTTGGGTCGTGTAAGTGGTTGCGCCGAGCGGATGTTCGGCACCCGGTCGGCAACCTCGGTCAGTGCGGTGCGTACCTGGGTCCGGAGGTCGTCGACCGCGTCGCGGACCTCGGAGGGCTTCGGCAGAGACTTCGGCACGGACAGCCGCGGGCGCTGACCCACCGGCGCATCGTCGGCCCGCCGCGGCTCTTGCTTGCGCGGGCCGAAGCGGGTCGGCTTGTCCCGGTGCTTCGTCGGCTTGTCAGAGTCGTTGGTGGACTGCGTGGTTGACTTCTCGCGGCCGGGGTCGGCATGAGCCGTCGACACCGCGCCCGCGATCAACCCCATCCACAGGGCGAGAACCACAACGCCCCACCCCATTGCCGTGAACACATGAATTGCCCGCCCCCGTTTGGTCACTCAGGCACGCTAACCGGCCTCACCGCCCGTTCGCAGGAAAATGCACAAATCCGTTTAAATGTTTCTTTAAGTGCTCACAGTCCCCGGTGCATCGCCACGCGTCCGTCATACTGAAACCCCATTACGCAGCGAATCAGGACAGTCGATTGTCAGCACCAGAACGCCGACCCCGGGGACGTCCGGTTGGTGGCGGCAACACCGCCGAGCAGTCCCGCGAGGTGTTGATGGATGCCGCCGAGCACCTTTTCGTCACCCGCGGGTACCGCGCCTCGACCATGGAGGTCATCGCCCACGAGGCCGGCTATTCACGCACCGCGATCTACCGGCAGTTCGCCAACCGCAACGAGCTGATCGCGGCCATGGTGCAGCGCACCACCCAGCGGCACATGGCGTCGATCCTCACCCGGATACCCGAGGGCGCCGGTCCCGTCGATCTGCTCGTCGAGAGTCTGGTCATCGTCGCGACCGAGCTGGTGGCCGACCCGCTGCTCAACACGATCGCCGACCAAACCTCCGAAGGCACGATCGCATCGTTGATCGCCGGTGATTCGGACCTGACCGAGTTGGTGCAGACCACCATCGAGGCCATGATCGCCGACGATGCCGGTCAGTTCCGGCCCGGCCTGCACGCACATGACCTGGCGCAGTTCATCATTGCGACGGCGCTGGGGTTCCTGGTGAAAGCGGTGCCCGGCATGGCCGACCCCGCCGTGGCGCGCAGCTACATCGAGACGTTCATCCTGCCGGCCGTCGTGAAGAAACCCCCGCCGCCGCGTCAGGTGTTCCCCTAGCCGCCGACCGTCATTCCCGTTCTCCGCCATAGGCACTGGCATCCTCCAGGATGGATTGCAGCTTGTCCGCGGGACCTGAGCCATGGCCTTCGCGCTCCTCCAGACGCAGGTCCGGAGCGCTGGTGTTCTTGTCCCCCAACGGCAATCCGTCGGGCCCCACCGGACCGAGGATCTGCGCGGGATTCGGCGCGCGCGGATCGGCCACTTGCAGTGGACCATCGCCGGGGCCCGGTTGTGCACCTGGCGGAGCCGGCGGTGGCGGCGGCGCTGCAGGCAGGTTCTCGCCGGGCAGCGACGGCAACGGCGGTGTCTCGGTTCCAGACTGCCCGTCAGGTGCCAGTGGCGGCAGTTGCGGTGCCCCGCCCTGCCCGATCGGCGGCAGGGCAGGCGCGGCGCCAGGTCCCTGCGGTGGCGGAGGTGGAGCTTGGCCTTGCCCGGGGCTGACCGGGCCTTCGCCCGGACCGTCCCCCTGGCCGATGCCCTGCCCCGGCGGGGGCGGCAGAGCCGGCGGCGGTGGCGGCGGTTCGGGCGTCACGACGGCGGGTCCGGTCGGCGGAGGTGGAGGCGGGGCGTGCATGGCGGCCAGTTTGCGTTCCAGCCGCGGCTTGGCATCGGCACGCACTGCCCGTCGCTCGTCATTGGGATCGGTGTTGTACAGGAAGCACCCGTCGGGAGCGTCCTTGACCACGGCCAGCGCGTCGTTGTAGAGCCGGTCGGCATCTTTGGGGCGGCCGGACCGCACGGCCAGGTCGGCCAGCGTTTCCCGGACCAGTTCGAGATTGATCCGCACCGGGCAGGAGTCGGCGCCGTCGAAGCTCTCCAGTGCCTCGCTGAACCGCTTCTCCGCGTCGTCGAGTTTGCCTTCCAGCACCAGCAGATCGCCTTCGGCGAACGCGATGCTGCCGGCTTCGATCACCCCGAACTTCTTCAGTTTGTCGACATCGATCCGCAGCGCCTCGATGTCGTGCCGGTTGAACGAGTCGACGGCGGAGTTCCCGACCACCACCACCGAGATCAGCCCGGCGACGACGACCGCCAGTAGTGCGGCGACGGGCACGGTGTAGAGGAACAGCCTGCGGCGCAGTCGAAGCCGCCGCTGCGACGGGTTGAACCACGCCACCGTGCGACGGCGGGCGAGCTGCAGGAAGTGACGCAGGAACGGAATGATCTGGCCCAGTATCTGGTTCGGCTTCTGACGCAACATCATTGGGCCACCACGTCCTCGGCGGTGAGGTCGCGCCGCGACAAGCGGTTGCGCCGCACCTCGCGAACCATCAACACCGCCTCGATGGACAACAGGGCGGCGCTGATCAACGCGAACACCCAGTACCACTCGGTGCGTCCGACGAGCGGATCCTGGTCACCGCTGATCTCGCCGCCGTCGACCAGTCCGCCCGAGGCGACCGGTGGCAGCACCGGCACGATGTCCTGACCGGCCTCACGGTGAAAGTATCTGACGCCGAAGCTCTTCGCGATTTCCTGCAGCCAGACCTCCTCGAGTCCGGAGCGGATGATCGCGCCGGTGTTCGGATCACCGAGGTAGTTTTTGTGCCCGTTGGCGTAGCTGTGCGGAATCGGCCCTCCGGCCGGGGTGCCGTAGCCCAGCACTGCCCCGCCCTTGAACAGATCCTCGGAGATGTCGAAGGTGCCCGCTTTGACCTGGTCGCCCTTGATGCCGTCACCGAAATAGAACACCAGGCTCTTCGACTCGGGGTAGGCCTTCTTCGCCGCCTCGAGTTGTTGGCGCAGCAGATCATTGGCCGCCACCGGGTCGATGAAGTTGAAGGAGTCGTAGGGCGTCAGGGAGTACGCGGACAGGTTCTTGGTGTAGGCCTCGAAGCTGTCGGTGTCGGGCGACAGCGGCCAGTTGACCTTGGCCTTGCTGGCGAATCCGATCAGGCCGAACCGGGCCGTTCGGTACTTCTCCATCAGCGCGGCGATGTCGGCGCGGATGCCCTCCATGCGCGCCTGCCCGTTGCCGTAGTCGGGTATCCGCGAGGTCACCGATCGGTCGACGACGAAGAACACGTTGATGTCGGAGACCGCGCCGCCGGCGGCGGAGGCCTTGCGATCGCCGTCGTCGGCGATACCTGGCCGAAACGCCGCGAGCACCAACAGCAGCGCGGCGAATGTCAGTCCGAGCCAGCGCAGTACGACGGGCCGGTAGCGGCCCGGCGTGGTGCGGACCAGCAGCTGATAGAGGGTGAACACCCGCACGGCCACGATCAGGAAGGCCAGAATCGCGAGCAGGTAGGCAGGCAGGACCGGGGCGAAGTTCATCGGCGCAGCACCCCCAGCCCGACGGACAGCGCCAACGCCGCCACGACCGCGATGGCCAAGGGCACCGTGGGGATGTCGAAGTAGCGCTTCGAGTCCTGGTTGATCCCGAGGTACCGCGGCGCAGGCGGGTTCTGGTTGATCTTGTCGAGGGCGCCGTTGAGGATGTCGTTGGCGCCGCCCGAGGATCCGGTGCCTGCCGGGTTGTAGAGCGAGAAGTTCCCCTTGGTGGCGTCGGTCAGTGCACGCAGGGAATCGTTGCCGGACTGGCTGATCTGTTGGACGTCGGCCCGCGAGATCGCGTTGATCTGGATCCCTTCACGCTGCGCGATGGCCAGCACCTGAGATTGGTCGTAGAGGGACGGCCGTTTCTCGTCGTCGGCGCGGAACTTGCTGTAGCCGATGTAGACGAGCTGGCGGCGGTGGGACCCGCTGCTGGGCCCGAATCCCGCCAGGCACATGGCGAGGGTGTCTTCGAGGCTCGGCGCGTAGTCGACGTACTTGACGGGACGGGAGAACGCCTCGAGGCCGGCGGCCAGTTCGAGTTTCTGTTCCACCGGCACGTTCTGGTGGGTGTCGAGTTTGTGCTGAATCCCGGCCAGGCCGGCGAAGTAGCGCATCCGCTGCTCGGCGAAGGCGTTGTCCCGGGTGATCGGCAGCGCACGCAGGTTCTGTGAGGTGATGCCGAACGAGGTGCTGGTGGCGTCCTTGGCCTTCCCGGCCCAGTAGTTCAGGAAATCAGCGGTGGTCGGGTCGTTGACGGGCTGGCCGACACACAACATGACGTCGCGGGGGTAGGCCGCGTCGTAGCCGTCGTCGGCCGATGCGAGCTTGGCAGGCCGGGCAGCGGCGACGAGGGCGCCCAGGAAGGCGATGGCCACCATCGATCCCACGACAGCCATCGAGATCAGGTAGATGCGCTGGACCCGGGCGAATTCGGGCAGCCGCGTCAGGCGGCTCACGTTGGCCAGTGGTCGCATCCGGCGCTGTACCTTGGCCACCGGCAGGCGCCAGGCGATGGCCACGGCGATGGCAAGGCCCAGCACGCCGAGGATGAGCAGCCAGCTCCATCTCAGGTCCATGCGTGGATCAACTCCTCGGCCGAGCGTCCCAAAGCCAGTACGTCAGCGCGGGATTCGGGATTGAACTGCGCGTCCTGCAGGAGCGTCAGCAGCGGGACGGCGTCGGAAAGCTCGCTCTGGGCGAGGTGTTCGGTCAGCAGGTTCTTGGCGTACACCCCGGTGCGCAGGTACAGGAAGCTGCGCAGGGTGTGGTTGTAGGCAGTGGCCGCGCCTTCGCGCGACAGCTCGCGCCGGCCGTAGCGCGCGGTCGTCTCTTCGATGGCACGGGTGAACCGGCGCCGGGTCAGGTTGGCGTGCCAGTCGCGAAGGACGGGGATGGTCCGCAGCCGGTGCGGCGGCAGGGTCCAGATCACGACGCCGGCGCACCAGGCCACCAGCGCCACGATGATCACGGCGGCCAGCACCAGCCACCATCCGGACGGGGCGAGCGGTCCGCCGATGAACCTCAGCAGGTCATCACCGGGCATTGCTGTACACCTCCGTCAGGTGCGTGATCCGGTTGCGGACTTCGACGCTGCCGCCGATCCGGACGAAGGGCACCGCCATGCGTTCGAAGAACCGGTCGAGCTCGACCATCCGCTGCTGCTCGGCTCGGCGGTAGGCGTCGACCACGGCCCGGCCCAGAGTGGTGCCGTCGGGGACGAACCGTCCGGTGCCCACGTCGTAGCCGTCCATCTCCCCCTGGTCCGCTCCGACGGCGGGCATGTCCGAGATCGCCACCCACAGCAGCTCGTGGCGCCCGGCCAGTCGCTTGACGGCTTCCTCAAGTTCGGCGGAGATCTCCGGCTCATCGGCGATGACGACCATCAACAGCCGTGAACGATGGCTGTGCGCGACGTAGTTCAGCTGGGTGATGACGCGGCTTTCCCCGACGTCGCCGACGCTGTGCGACACCAGCTGCTCGAGCATGCCCTCAATGTGGTTCTCCCCCTTGCGGCTTCGCACTGTGACGCTGCCGCGGGCGTCCCCGTACACCATGCCGAGCTCATCGGAACGGCTCATGCTGATCATCCCGATGACACCGGCCACCACGCCGGCGACGTCGCGTTTGAACTCGCCGCTGGGCGCCAGCGCCGACATGTTCCGTCCCGTGTCGCAGACCACCAGGATCTTGTGGTGCTTCTCGGTGACGAACTTGGTGACCAGGGTGTCGCTGGAGCGCGCCGAGGCCTTCCAGTTGATGTCGCGGATGTCGTCGCCGGGCACGTACGGACGCAGGTCGTCGAACTCCAGCGTCCGGGTGTGCAGCAACGCGTGCTTGCCTCCTTGCAGCATGCTGCGGCTGACGTTGCCGAAGAACTGCCGCGAACGGTTGAGGTGCCTACCCATCGCCGGACTATCCGGGTACCGGGACCGCTTGCAGCACCTGGTCGATCACGGACTCCGGGGTGACCTTGGCGCTGACTGCCTCGAAGCCGAGGATGAGCCGGTGTCGCAACACCCGGTAGGCCACCTTGTGGATGTCCGGCGGCAGAACGTGATTGCGACCGGCGATCAGCGCGGCGGCGCGCGCCGCGCTGACGAAGGCGATCGTGGCGCGCGGGCTGGCGCCGTATTCGATCAGCCGGGCCACCTCCGGGCGCAGGAACTGATGCGGTTCACGGGTGACGTGGACGAGCCGGCTGACGTACTGCATCAGCAGCGGGTCCATGTGCACGTTGCGGGTGGTGATCTGCAGGCGCCGAATGGTTTCCAGGTTGACGACCGCCCGCGGCACGCCCGTGCGGTCGTAGACCCCGCGGTCTCGGCGCTGCAGCACCTCGACCTCCTCGTCGGGCGTCGGGTACCGCAGGACCTCTTTGAGCATGAACCGGTCGGTCTGGGCTTCCGACAGCGGGTAGGTGCCCTCCTGGTCGACGGGGTTCTGGGTGGCGATCACCAGGAACGGCTCGGGCAGCGGGTATGTCGTTCCCGCGATGGTGGTTTGGCGTTCCTCCATCGCTTCGAGCATGGCGCTCTGCGATTTCGAGCTCGACCGGTTGATCTCGTCGAGCAGCACGATGTTCGCGTGCACCGGGCCCAGCTGGGTCTTGAACTCCGCGGCGGTCGAATCGTAGATCTGGGTGCCCAGGATGTCGCTGGGCAGCAGGTCCGGCGTGCACTGGATCCGCTGGAAACTCCCCGCGATCGCATCCGAGAGGGTGCGCGCCGCTGTGGTTTTCGCCAGACCCGGCACGCTTTCGAGCAGAATGTGGCCGCCGCCGAGCAGGCCGATCAGCAGCGTCTCGCGCAGTTGCTCCTGCCCCACCACCTTGGCACCGAAGGCATAGCCGATCTCGCGGACCGCCTGCATCGCGAGTTGCAGTTCCTGATTACCGGGCTGAACCCGGTTGGTCAGTGTCGTACGTTCCCCCGCATCCGCGCCGGGCTGTTGAAGTTCCACTAGGTCTAGTCCTTCTCGTAGATGTAGGTCGGGGGATTCTTGGTGAGATCGACATAGCCGCGCAGTTCGATCCGCACGTTCTCGTCGGTGATGGTGTCGCGCGGGTCGATACCCTGTGCGCTCAGCTTGAAATCGACAGCGCCGGTGATGTCGGCGTGGCCGTCGAGTCCGTCCCCGTAGACCTGCGACCCGATTCGCAGCATCACCTTGTCGGTGTTGGTCGGCGGCGTCCAGCGTGCGGTCCCGTCGACGAGGTAGTAGCTGCGAATGTAGGCGTCGCCCTGTGGGCAGTTGGGCGGCGAGAGCGACGTGGACTTGGCGCACTCGGTCATCGCGTCCAGAATCGCCTTGTCGGCAGCCTTTTTCCCCTCCTCGCTGACTTCCAGTGCGAAGTCCGCCCTCTCCTCGGGCTCCTTGTACGAGGTTCCGGACAGCAGGTAAGCGTCCCGCCCGTACTTCAGGTCGATGTTCGGGTTGGTACTGGTCACCTCGATCGCCCCGGGGAACAGGTAGGCGATGCCCGAGGCGGGCAGCGGCTTGCCGAAAATGCTCACCGACTCCAGCAGCGCGCTGGAGCCCTCGGCCTTGTCCTTACCGAAATTCAGTGAGTACGTCGGGTATTCGACCTTGAACAACCCGTCGGACGACTGCTTGACCGGGATCTCCTCATCGAGCGCCTGGTCGCCGAAATTGGCCAGGACATGCACGGTGCTGCTGTCCTCGCCGACGATCCGGACATCGGTGATCGGCATCTTCTCGATCTGCTTCTTGAGCACCTCGTCGGTGAGGAAGGTCTTGTCGGGCGGTTCGTTGATGCCGAACGACAGTGCCTTTTCGGCATCACCTTTTGCCAGCGCCTTCAGATAGCCCTTGACCGCGCCGCCGGCCGTGGTGGCATCCGAATCGGAATCCCCGACGGACACAACGATCCCGACGACCACCGCGACGATGACCACCACCGCACCGGCGACGATGCCGAACAGCCTGCGCCGATTCTTGGGCGGGGCGCTGTAGGACGGCGGCTGGAAGGACGGGGCGCCAAAGGCGGGTGCGCCACCCGGAAAGGGCGCGTTGCCCGGCGGATTCGGGTAGCCACCACCGGAGAACGGCGGTGGGCCGGAGGGGCCGGGCGGCGGGGCGCCGAAGCCGCCACCGAAACCACCGCTCCCCGTTGGGGGTCCGGGTACATACGGAGGTGGCGGCGGGAAGGCCTGCGGTGGCTGCGGCGCACCACCGCTGCCACCGATGGGATTGTCTCCCCCGAAGTTGGTCACCGCGCCTCCCTGTCGATCAACGCCGTCATCACCGGTCCAGGAACACTCTCGGCGGCTGCTCGCCGAGGTTCACCTTGACCTGGTCCGAGATCCCGAGATCGACGTCGACCGGCTGCCCGGTGGACTTCTGCACCACATTGATCGGGACGCTGAGGCTGCCGATCTGCACCAGGCTGGTGTGATCGGGAAGCCTGAAGAGGTCCGGTGGCAGGTCGTACGGGCGGCTCACCCGGATCGTGCTCGGGTCGTACAACGACGCCCAGCTGCCGTTGACGAGTGTCTTGCAGTCATCGGATTTGTCGCCGCCCGGGTTCAAGCACTTGTCGATCCATGCCCGCAGCGCGTCTTGGGCGGCTTTGAGCCCTTGTTCGCTCATCGAGAACTTCGGCTCGACCGTGGTGGGCATGAACGTTCTGATGTCTTCGAAGGTGGTCGGCGGGAGCGCGTTGATGTTGAGATACGGGGTGGCAGCGCCCATCTGGAGGTAGCCGGGAAACACGTAGAAGTGCTTGCTCTTCGGCAATGGCTTGCCGAACACCGTCAGGGCAGCGTCCGCCTCCGCGTCTCCGTATCCGGCGATGTCTTCGGTGGTGCCGTTGACGAATGCCGTGGCCAGCTTCCACTGGTTGTCGACCACGACCATGTCGAGTTCGCCTTCGGTGCGCTGGCCACCGAACTTCGCGGCGACCTTCACCACGGCCGTCCGCTTGTCGGCGTCGGGCAGGTCTTTCTGCTCGACCACCTCGGCATCGGTGATCGGCAGCTTCTCCAACTGCATCTTCAAGATGTCGTTGGTCAGGAAGGCAGTGGTCGCCGGTTCCGTCGCGCTCAGATCCAGCGCCGCCTGGGCGTCACCCGCGACAGCGCTTCCAGGTACGCCTTGGCGACGTCGACCGGTGATCCGCTGGGATTGAAGCTGCCGCCGTCCTCGCCCTTGTTCATCAGGAACGCCAGGATGACCGCGATCACGGTGAGCACCGCGACGGTGGCCCCGGCGGTGATGATCAGCGGCTTGCGGTTGTTGCCCGGCCGCCCCGGAGTCGGCGTCACGGATGGGGGTCCGCCAAATCCCTGCGGGAGTTCGTGTTCGGAGCCGGCGGTGGACCGCCGAAGGTCGGCGGTGGTCCACCAACGGGTGCGGCGCCGCCGAAGCCTGATTGCGGCACCGGTTGATCGAAACGCGGCGGTGGGGCGCCCCTCGTCGGGTCCGGCCCGGGCCAGTTCGAGAAATTCGTCACGTTGGTTTCTCCGCGCTCAGGCTCTGTCGAAATCGACGATGGGCGGGTTCTGGGTCAGGTCGGCGTTGCCGAACACGGTCGCCAAGAAGGTTCCGGTTTCGGTTGAGCCCGACTGGGTTCGGACAGAGATACCGAATTCGGCGTTACCGATGATCATGACCTTTCCCGTCTTCGGGTCCATGAAGTTGATGGTGAGCGCGTCGAGGTTGGCCGGAGCGGTCCATTTCGCGGAATCGGCCACGAAGTCGGATCGAGCCGCCTTGTTCGGGCATTTCGGCGGTTCCAGACTCGAGCTGCTGGCGCACTCGTCCAACGCCTTTTTCAAGGCGTCCTTCACCATCTGGCGGCCTTGGTCACTGATCTTGAAATCGGGGAACACCAGCTTGCTCATGGTCGAGATCTCGTACAGCGACGGATCCGTCCTGCCGACGGCAGGCGAATTGCCGACGTCGATGGCCGGGTTCGAACTGCCGAGCTGGATCAGGCCGGGGAAGATGTAGGCCTTGTTGCTCTTGGGAACCGGCTTGTCCCACACCGTGATGTATTTGGCGAGTTCGGGACTCGTGTTGTCGATGTTGAATTCCACTGTCATCGCAGCCGATTTCAGCTTCCAGCCCTGGCCCGGTGGCGGCTTCTCCAGGCGGATGCTCTGATCGCTGTCGACGCCGCCGACCTTCGCGATCACGTGTACCAGGGCACCGCCGTCACCCATGGGGAGGTCGGCGAGAACCTTGACGTCGGTGATGGGGAATTTCTCCATCTGCTTCTTGAGGATCTCGTCGGTGAGCATCGACGTGTCCGGCGGCTGGTCGCGTCCCAGCGCCAACGCCGCCTTCGCGTCGCCATTCTGCAGGGCCTCCAGATAGGCCGTCACCGCCTCGCCGGCCGTACCCGTGCCGCCCTCGTCCGCACCGCCGCCGCCGAAGACCATGAAGCCGCCGGCCACGAGGGCCGCGACCACCGCGACGGCGCCCGCGCCGAGCAGGATCTGGCGTCTCCGCTTGCCGGACGGGAGCCGCAACAGGGGCTTGCGGGCCGGCTTGGGGGTGGGCATCGGTAGGTATCCGGGGCCACCGGGCGGCTGCCCGGGAAACGGTGGCTGGTTGCCGAACGGACCGGGCTGCGGTGCGCCGGGGCCCCACTGCGGAGGAGGAGGCGGCGACGACGGTGGCGGAGGCGGTGGCAGTCGTGGCCCACCGAACTGCTGCCCGCCGGCGGGCGCCTGCGGGAACTGCGGCCCGGGGTTGGCACCCCAGCCGCCTTGATGCGGTGGTTGATTTTGCGGGCCCGGCCCCGGTTGTCCCGCGAACGGGCCGGGGCCGCCGTAACCCCCGCCTGTCACAGGCTCGTCCCGACAGTCAGCATCGATCGCACCGCATCCCTCGAATCGTTCACCGCCGACCAGACCTTCGCGCGGTGTCTGGTAGCCACCGGGCAGTGACCGTGAAAATCGTAACCACAGCTGACGGGCTTCACAGGCACTAATTTCCCGATCGCCCGGCCGCGGGTCGAGCAATTTGCCGCGTTCGCACCCCCGGGGCCTAGGGCAAGATCAATCGCGGCGCGTCGGGCCGTGATCGAACGGTGCCGCGCGACCGGCACGATCACTTTCAACCCGGTCGACAGGATTGAACGAGGGGGCGCAGTGCGGGGCGTGGTGGGTTTGCTTGGAGCCGTTCTGCTGTTGGCGGGATGCTCGCAGAGTGTCGGTGGCTCGGCCGACGAGGCCACGACGTCGGCGGCCGCTCCGGCTCCGCCCACTGCCCCGGGAGCGGACCCGATCGCGTCGGCGCGCGCGGCGCTGCTGACCCCGGGCGAGCTGGGTGAGATCATCGGCGACACCGACATGAAGCAGACCGCGACGTTCAGTCAACCCGGGCAGTCTTCGAACGGCATCGAGCCCCGTGACTGCGCGGCCCGCCTGCTGTTTCAGGAGGCCGTGGGTGCCGACGGCTACCAGGCCGTGGTCGGCGACAACACCCGCGGCGCGCGGGGCCAGTCGGCGGCCCAGCTGATCCAGGTGTTTCCGGAGACTTCACCGGTGTGGCCGGAGCCGGGCCGTCAGGCACTGCGGGTGGCCGGCAACACCGTGCGGATGATGAACGACGAGCAGTGCCGCGCGGGCGTCGTCTTCACCACCACCGCCAAGGACGTCACCCAGCACTGGACCGCCGGGCCGGTCACCGCGGACAACCCGGAAGCCCTGCCCGACCCGCGCCGCGACACCGCCCGCGGGGGCGGCGGCGTCGCGCGGCAGGGAGCGCAGGCCCGCAACTGCTATCACGCCGTCCTGGCCCGCGGCAGCGCGTCGTCGAGTCGATCGTCTGCGGGGACGGCGACTCGCAGGCGCAGGCCAATCAGGTCATCGACCGGATCGCAGCCAAGCTGCCGGCGCCGAAGTAGACCGGGCCGGGTCGCTCAGCGCAGGGCGCTGCCCTTGACCCACTCGGCCCAGGGCACGGACCAGTCGCCGTTGTTGGTGGGTTTGAGCGGGTCGCCGCCGGTGTTGCGGATCTCGACGATGTCGCCGGGCACCGAGAAGTTGTAGAACCACTCGGCGTTCTCGCCGCTGAGGTTCAGACAGCCGTGGCTGACGTTCTCCTTGCCCTGCGCCCAGATGGTCGAGTTCAGCTGGTGCAGGTAGATGCCGTCGATGCTGATCCGGGTGGCCCACGGGATGGTCGTCTTGTAGCCGAGCCGCGAGTTGACGGGCAGGCCGTAGGTCGACGAGTCCATGATCACCGGGTTGGCCTTGTCCATCACGGTGTAGATGCCGCGCGGGGTCCAGAAGCTCATCGTGGTGCCGCCGACGGTCTCGGTTCCACCCATGCCCATCGATGTCGGCATGGTGCGCACGAGCTTGCCGTTGTCGTAGACCCTGACCTGTTTGTCGGTGTCGTCGGCGACCGTGACGTGGGAGGGCCGATGGTGAACGTCACCTTCTCGTCCTGCGCGCCGTAGAGGTCGTCGCCGAGTTTGGCGCCGTAGATGCCGGCGTCGACGGTGACCTTGGTGCCCGGGGCGTAGTACTTCTCCGGGCGCCAGTGCGCGGTCTGATCGTCGATCCAGTTCCACGACCCGAGGGCCTTGGGCTCGGTGATCACCTTCATCCGGTTCTCGGCGGTGGCCTTGTCGGTGACCGGCTCGTCGAAGCGCGCGACGACCACCATGCCGACGCCGTAGGTGGCGCCGTCCTGCAGCGGGGCGTAGTTGGTGCCGTTGAGGTAGACGCGGGCCTGGTAGCCCGGCGTCACGGTGCTGAACGAGACGGTCTTGCGGGTCGGCATGCCGCCGGGACCGCGAGCGTCCACCTTCAGTGTGTAGGTGCGCCCATAGCCGAGCGTGGTGGTCGGCTTCCAGGTCCTGGCGTCGGGGGTGAGGACGCCGGGGATCTCCTTGCCGGCGTCGTTGAGCATCGTCACCCGGGCGACGGTGCCGGTGTCGGCGGTGACCATGACCCGGGCGAGCGGATCGACCTCGGCGTCAGGCTTGGGGGTGATGGTCAGTCGGGCCGGCTCGGTGGGTGAGGGCTGAGGGACGCCTTGTGGCGGCGCGGCCAACGTCTGGCAGTGCTCGGCGCAGTCCGGCAGGGCCGAGACAACGACACCACCTGACACGGCCAACACAGCGAGTGCGACCGCGAGGTAGGCACGACGAACAGACGTCAACATCACTCCAATGTGGTTCGGCGAGGGCCATATTGATCGAGGTTCCGATCGTGCGTAAATCGTAGCCGGACCGCTTGGTGTTCGGCGCAACGGCCACCGGATGTGGGCGAGTCGTGATCGGGTCGTTGTGCGGGCGCCAGGCACGGAACGCGTCTAGCCCAGAGGCTGCGCCGACATGGCCCGATGCTAGGCAGCGCCTCCGACACTTGCCTGTAGGTATGCGATCGCCGCGTCGGGTTCCTCGGTGACGAACACCAGGTCGTCCAACGGTACGGGCAGGAAGCCGTCCTGCTCCATCCGCCGCAACTGGATCACCAGGCCGTCGTAGAAGCCTGCGGTGTTCAGCAGCACCACGGGCTTGTCGTGATGCCGGTGTTTGCGCAGTTCCAATATCTCGGTGGCTTCGTCGAGGGTGCCCAGGCCGCCGGCCATCACCACCAGCGCATCGGAACGCGCCAGCAGTGTCGCCTTGCGTTGGGCGAGGTCCGCGGTGATCACCATCTCGTCGGCCCCATCTCTGGCGTGCGACCGCAGAAACTCAACCGAGATCCCGACCAGGCGGCCGCCGCTGCTCTGCACCCCGTCGGCCACGACCTTCATCAGTCCCTTGTCCGAACCTCCCCACACCAGCGTGTGGCCGCCATGGCCGAGGAGTTCGGCGAAGGCCCGCGCCGGTTCGGTGTAGCGGTCATCGAGGTCGGCGGCGGAGAGGAAGACGCAGATGTTCATCACGAACGATCATGCCTTCCGGCACCGCACGCCTTCGACTGTTGACCACCTCTGTGGTGGTATCAAACCGGTATCATCGGGTCATGGGTATGACTCTGCGGACGAGTGACGAACAGACCGAGGCGCTGCGTCGGCAGGCCGCTGCCGAAGGGCGGTCAATGCAGGCTGTCGCGCTGTCCGCTATCGATGAGTACATCGCCCGTCGAGCGCACAAGTCCAAGGTTCAGTCGGCGCTGCAACGCGTCGTCGCCGAGGAAGCCGGGTTCTGGAGCGCCTCAAGGACGCATGATCGAATACCTGGATCTCGACGACCTCCTCGGATTGCCCGTCACGCAGTAGGAGAAGACGTCAAGGTCGGGGACTACGGGCTGCTCGAATCGGCGCTCGCCCGGCCGCGCGCATCAGTCTTCGGTGAAGACGCCTACCCCGAGCTGCACCTCAAGGCCGCCGCACTGTTGCATTCGCTGGCCCGCAACTACGCACTGGTCGATGGCAACAAGCGGCTGGCATGGACAGCCTGCCTGACATTCCTCGGCCTCAACGGCCAATGGATCACGGCACCTGAGGACGATCGCTTCGACTTCGTGATCCGAGTCGCCACGGGCGCAGAGGCTGACCTGGACGAGATCGCCGCGCAGCTTCGCGCATGGAGCGGCTCGTCCGAATAGCGGGCACCGCGAGCTCAATTACTGGTTTGCGCCTCAACCGCCATACCATCGCTTATCGACATGACCGACAACGCCCTCGCCTCGCCTGCCACCACCTCCGCCCAAGCTGCCAAGATCGCAGCCGAGGCGGCCCGTCGCCGCACCTTCGCCGTCATCAGCCACCCCGACGCCGGTAAGTCGACGCTGACCGAGGCGCTCGCGCTGCACGCCCGGGTGATCACCGAGGCCGGCGCGATCCACGGCAAGGCGGGCCGGCGCTCGACCGTGTCGGACTGGATGGAGATGGAGAAGGCCCGCGGCATCTCGATCACCTCGACCGCGCTGCAGTTCCCCTACCGCGACTGCGTCATCAACCTGCTCGACACCCCCGGCCACGCCGACTTCTCCGAGGACACCTACCGGGTGCTGACCGCGGTGGACTGCGCGGTCATGCTGATCGACGCCGCGAAAGGTCTTGAGCCGCAGACCCTCAAGCTGTTCCAGGTGTGTAAGCACCGGGGAATCCCGATCATCACGGTGATCAACAAGTGGGACCGCCCGGGCCGGCATGCGCTGGAGTTGATGGACGAGATCCACGAGCGGATCGGGCTGCGCACCACGCCCCTGACCTGGCCGGTGGGTATCGCCGGGGATTTCAAGGGCGTGATGGACCGTCGCGCCGAGAAGTTCATCCGGTTCACCCGCACCGCGGGCGGCGCCACCGCGGCCCCCGAGGAACACATCGCCGCCGCTGACGCGCACGCCGCGGCCGGGGACGACTGGGATACCGCCGTGGAGGAGTCCGAGCTGCTGAGCGCCGACGGGTCCGACTACGACCGGGAGACGTTCCTGTCCGGTGAGTCCTCGCCGGTGCTGTTCACCTCGGCCGCGCTGAACTTCGGCGTCAACCAGCTGCTCGACGTCCTGGTCGAGCTGGCCCCGGCGCCCAGCGGATCGCTCGATGTCGACGGTGTGCGGCGGGCGGTCGACTCCCCGTTCAGCGCGTTCGTGTTCAAGGTGCAGGCCGGCATGGACTCGTCGCACCGCGACCGCATCGCGTACGCCCGGGTGGTCTCGGGCACGTTCGAGCGCGGCGACGTGCTCACCCACGCCGCCACCGGCAAGCCGTTCGTCACCAAGTACGCGCAGTCGGTGTTCGGTCAGCAGCGCTCGACGCTCGACGACGCCTGGCCCGGCGACGTGATCGGGTTGGCCAACGCCGCGGCCCTGCGCCCCGGTGACACGCTGTACCGCGACATCCCCGTGGTGTACCCGCCGATCCCGAGCTTCTCCCCCGAGCACTTCGCGGTGGCCCGCGGCACCGACCCCAGCAAGCACAAGCAGTTCCGCAAGGGGATCGAGCAGCTGGAGCAGGAAGGCGTCGTGCAGGTGCTGCGCTCGGACAAGCGCGGCGACCAGGCGCCGGTGTTCGCCGCCGTCGGGCCGATGCAGTTCGAGGTGGCCGCCCACCGGATGGCCACCGAACTCAGCGCGCCGATCGCCCTGGAGTCCCTGCCCTATCAGGTCGCGCGCGTCGTTCGCCCCGAGGACGCCGAGTACGTGAATCGTCAGGTCTCGGCCGAAGTGCTGACCCGCAGCGACGGCGTGATGCTGGTGCTGTTCTCCACCCCTTGGCGGCTGGAGGGTTTCCAGCGCGACAACCCCGACATCAAGCTCGGGTCGTTGGTGGCAGCCGAAGGCTGACGATGACCACCCCGGAACCCCCTGCCGCCGAGCGCAATTACGGCAAGCACTGGGTGTGGTTCGCCGGGTTGCTCAGCGTCATGGGTGTTTTGGGGTTCCTGGCGGCCGTCGTGTTGATGCTGCCGCTGGCCATGGCGACCGACCCCTGTCACGAAGGCGTCACCGACAAGGTGTGCCAACTGTCCGCGAAGGGCCAGAACGTCCTCGTGTGGATTCCGTGGATGTGCCTGGTGGCCGGCACCGTCCTGGCCGTCGTGGGCGCCGCGGTGGCCGAATGGCGCAAATGGACACCGCTGATCGGGATCCCCGTCGGAATGCTCGGGTATTTCGCGATGATCCCGATCGGCTACTGGCTGGCGTTCGCCGTCTGAGTCACCCGCCCTGGAAGACGAGCCGCCAGGTCCGCGACGGGTGGTCATCGCAATCGAATTGCACGGCCTCGACGTTGTTTTCGTGGCTTACCCCGCCGGCGATCGTCACGCACTTCTGGGTTTGGACGTTGCGGATCTGAGTGGTCCCGTCGCCCTGGTCGTCCAGCACCCAGGTGCGCGACGGGTGATCGTCACAGGTGAACTGCAGTGCGGGAACGTTGTTCTCCCGGCTCACCCCGCCGGCGATGGTCAGGCACTTGTTGGTTTGCACGTTTCTGATCTGCACGGTGCCGTTGCCCATGTCGTCCAGGAACCACTGGCGCGACGGGTGGGAGTCGCACGTGAACTGCAGCGCGTGAACGTTGTTGTCGGTGCTCTCCCCACCGGCGATCGTCAGACACAGACCGGTTTGGGTGTTGACGAGCTTGGCTTTCGGCGACGCGGCCTGCGCCGGCGGCGCGAACATCACGCCGACCGCACACACGCCCGTCAGCACCGCGCCGGCGAATGCCCGCCGGCCAGATGAAGTTTCCATGGCAGTACCCCCTGTTGACTCGTTGTCGGACGCGTTCGGCTGCACACCTACGGTGTGTGAATCCGTCCGCGCCCATTCAGATTGACGAGCACAACCGTGCGGGCACACGAGTAACCGACTACCTCAATCGCGGGCAGGCAACGGGTCAGCCCCACCAGAACGAGGCAGCGATGATGCAGTACAACGCGATCAGCGCCGCGCCTTCCAACCAGGTGGATTCCCCGTCGAAGGCGATGATCGCGGCCAGGATGACGGCGACCAGCAGCGCGACGATCAGCATCGGCCCGAACACCAGGGTCAGCGACGCGAGCCCGAAGATCTGACTCACCAGCACCAGCACCGGCGCCAGCACCAGGGCGATCTGGATCGGGCTGTTCAGGATGATCGAGAAGGCGTACTCCGACTGGTTTTTGGCGGCCAGCTGCACACCGACGACGTTCTCCACCGCGTTGCCAGCGATCGCCACGATCACCAAGCCGGCGAACGCCTGCGAAATGTGCAGCGAATCCATCGCCGGTTCCAGCGCGGCGACAAACCAGTCGGAGACGAACGCCGCCGCCCCGCCTGCGATGGCCAGCATGCCGATCGCCAATCCGACCGGCCACCGCTGCGGCTCCTTATCCGGTTGCGGCGCAGGCTCACTGGTCTTGTCCTTGTCCCGGCTCAGCGAGTACGGCAGTGACAACCCGAACAGCACCAGCAGGACGACCGACACGATCATCGAGAACGACACTTCGTGTTCGGAGGCGGGGGCGTGCACCTCGTGGGCGATCGACGGAATCGCCATGGCGGTCACCGACAGCACCATGAGCACGAGGATGGTCCGCACCTGCGCCGAGCCGAGCTTCTGCGGGCCGTGTTTCAGTCCGCCCACGAGGAACGCCAGGCCCAGCACCAACAGCAGGTTGGCCAGGATGGAGCCGATCAACGCCGCGCGCACCACGTCGACCAACCCGGCCTTGAGCGCGAAGATGCAGATGAACAGCTCCGGCAGATTGCCGAGTGCCGACTGCAGCACTCCGGTTGCGCCGGGACCGAACCGGTCTCCGAGCTGGTCGACGGCCAGGCCGACCAGGGACGCCAACACGGTGACTGCCAGCGCACTGACGACGAAGCCGACCAAATGTGGCCAGCCGCCGTAGTGAGACAACCCGGCCACGACGCAAATGGCCAGGCCACCGAAGATCAGCAGCTTGTCGGAGCGGATGAACGCCGTCCTCATGGGCGCCATCATGACACGTGGACCTACAGGTTGAGGTTGAAACTCAGATCGACGCCTTTGGGGGGAATCGATCGCGGAGGTGCTATCCCCCTCCAGCCACTGTGACGAGAGTGCAACCTTTCCAGACGATTTCGACATTTCGCCGGGATATGCTGCACTCTCGACACAGCCCCACACCACCCTGCACCATTAGCCCCGCGAGTCGGGGCGCTACCCCTTGAGGGCCTCGGCAGCCGGTCCGAGGTCGAGGAACACCGTTTCGCCGTTGGCGTCGTCGAGCCCGTCGTTGTCGGTGACCACATACAGGTTCTGGTTTCCGGCGATCGCGACGCCTTCGACCTTCTCCTGCACATAGCCGTTGGTGGCCTGCAGATCCGGCACCAGGTTGCGGGCCAACCTCTTCGGCAGGACTTGCGGTGTGGCGTCGGATTGTCCGGCGCCCTCGGGGATCGCGACCCGGTACAGCGCTTTCAGACGCGCGTCCGGTCCGTTGAGCTTGTCGCGTTCGAGGATCAGCAATTCACCGTTGTGGACGGAGATTTCGGAGATGCCGATCCAGTCGTCCTTGGTGCTCGTGGAGTCGAGCTGGTAGCCGAACCATTCCCACGTGTCGCCGTCGGGTGTGTAGCGCCCGATGCGGACGACGCCCTTCGGGTCGGATTTGAGCTCGCGCTGCAGGGCAACCCAGACGGAATTCTGGTCAACGGCAACGCCTTCAAGACCGTTGCTGCCGAGCTGTGCCGCAATGTCTTTGGGCAGCGGGACGCGCTTCTCGATCCTGCCGTCGGCGGCGACATAGACAATCTGGTTACCGGCGCCGTCTTCGCCCTCCACCGCCAGCACGAATCCACCCTCAGGCCGGGCCGAGACGCCCTCGGTGTCGAGGGTGACGGGCTTGCCGTCTTCGGTGACGGGCAGTGCAGTGTCGATCAGGGCCGGCTTCTGCGCCACGTCGATGCCGAGGATGCGGGCCGGGCCGTAGGCGATGTCGGTGGCGGTGTACAGCCGGTTGCCGTCGCGCGGGTCTGCCGACAGCGCGCCGAGCGCTCCCCAGCCGATCGGTGCGCCGTCGACATCGCCGGAGACGATGGACGGGAAGTCCGGTTTGCCTGCGGTGGCGAAGGATTCGCCGTAGCCGTAGAGGTTGACCGAGGCTCTCACCTTGGCCTCGGCATCGTCGGCTTCCGAGGAGATCGCCAGCAGGTTGCGCGACGGGATCGGCAGAACCCCTTCGGGACCGGGCGTGGTCGGCAGGATCTGCCGGAACCTCGGGGCGGCCGGTTCACTGACGTCGTAGACCGCGACGAAGTTGCTGCGCTCCGAGGCGATCAGCGCGACGGGCCGACCGCCGATCGTGGTGATGGCCAGGCCTTCCGGCTCAGGGCCTTTCGCCTCGGCCCGGCCTTCGATGTGCAGCCCGGTGCGCACCGCGAACTGTTCGAAGGAGTTGCCGGCGTCCCACACGACCTTGCCGGTGTCGGCGTTGAAGATCGTCCAGCCGCGGGTGCCGCCCTTCCAGTCGCCTTCGTTGGCGGTGGCGAAGTAGTCGTCACCGATCCAGCCGATGGCGTCGGGTTCGCGCGGGGTGTCCTTGATCGAGCCGGTCTGGTCGATCGCGGCATCTTCCTTGGTGTCGATGCCTGTCACGGATTGGCTTCCCGCGCTGAAGATCTTGGTGACCGTGCCGGTGCGGCCGTCGATGACGGCGATGCCGTTGTTCTCCTGCAGGGTCACGGCGACCTGGCCGCGGGAGTTGATGCTGACGTATTCGGGTTCGAGGTCTTCGGGGGTGTCCAGGCCGGCTTGTCGCGCGTCGTCGACATCGAAGTCCACCTTGCGGGGTGTCCAGGTGTCCGGTGCGCCCTTGAGGTCGATCAGTTGCACGAATCCGGTTGGCGGCTGCGGGAGATCGCCTTCCTCCTTGCCGGGCGGGGCGAATTCCTCGTTGCGCTGGTTCTCCATGGCGATCGCGGCGAAGGAGCCGTCGGGGCTGATGGCGATCGAGTCGGGCTGACCGCCCAGGTCGATGCTGTGCACCCGGGTGCGGTCACTGATCCGGACGATGTCGACGCGTCCGGACGGGTGCGCGAAGTCGCCGCCGGTGGTGTCGACGACGACGAGGACGTGGTCGTTCACCGCCGCCACCGATGTCGGCTGGTCGTCCTTGTGGCCCAGCTCAGTGAGGGAAAGTGTGCCTTTGCCAATGGGTTTGGCGGGGTCGGTGATGTCGAGGAAGCCGATGCGCTTGGCGGCGGCGTCGGTGTAGATGACTGTGTTGCCGTCGGGGGTGACCGTGGAGATCTCGGCGACGGTCTCCTTGTCGACCGGGTCCTGTGCCGGTTTGTTGAGGTACACCGGGTAGGTGGCGGTGCGGTGGTAGCGGTCTTGGGCTGGAAGATTCCAGTCGATCGGTGAGGTCGCCTTCGGGGTGCTCTGTTCTGACTGCTTGTCCTCGGTGGAGCATCCCGCCAGGATCAGCGCTGCCACGGTGGTCACCGCTGCGGCCCGTGCCGTTCTCATCCGTCACCCTCTTCAGTTCTGCCGACGTCGAACGCACGAGCTTGCCTCGTACAGGTGACTGACAGGGAGTTCGCAGGTGAACGAACGGCAACGAGCTTTCCAGCCGCTTAGGGCGGCTTACAGCGGCGCGGAGATCGGTCCGAGCACCTGGCACTGCGGGGCGATCTCCGCGATGCCCATCCACCCGCCGCAGGCCCGGCCGGTGGCCACATACGTCGCACCGGGCCGGAACGGCGTCAGCACCTGCGCCGGCTGGGCTCCCCGGCCCTGATTGCATTGCACGGGTGAAGCGTTGTCCTGGCGTTGGACACACGCCACGCTGAAGCGGGGGTCGGCCGGCCCTCCGCATGCATCCGGGGAGACGGTCACGCTGACCATGTCGGCGCCGTCGACGTGGACGACGGCGGGCGGCGACAACGCGAAGGAACATGGAGGCGCCGGTTCGGCGTGGGCGGGTATCGCGGCGCCCACGAAACCCCCGATCACGGCCCCTGACAACAGCACCAATCTGGCCCGAGTCATGTGCGGAGTTTAGTTCTTTCGCACGACGGTCGAGGCCTGAATGTGCATGTCAGATGGGTTCTCACCCAGCGACCGGAATCAGCGACGCGACCACCCCGCACAGGTACTCGACCTCGGCGGTGGACAGCTGCATCTCGAAGGCGTGCACGTGACAGGCGACGCTGAGCCGGTTCCATGCCAGCGCCGCACGGTCGGCGGCCTCCGCGGTGTCGAGAGATTTGAGCACTACCAACTTGCTACGCGAGTTCGCCCGGGGAGCGTCGGCGTCGAGCGCTCGGCAACGCTGTTCGATGATCTCCTCCAGCGCCTGCCGGGCCAGGAATGCCGCTACCCGGGATGACAGTCCCTCGGCTGAGCCGGGCGCCCGCAGGACGCGCTGGGCCTGGCCGAGCAGATCCAGCGCAGTCATCGCATCGCCAGCACTGCGTGGACCGTCTGCTCCAGATCCCGCGCGTCGCGAATGGAGACCGGCCCCGCGTCCCCGTGTGCGCCGGCATTGCAGATCCGCAGCGCCTGTTTGCGTTCGGGCCTGAGCCACGGTGTCAAATCGGTCTGCGGGTCCCCGTGCACCGCCAGAGCAAGGCGGCTCGACGTCTTCTTGGCCGACAACCATTTCTCTTCGGATTCCGCGATGGCCTGCCCGGCCCGCGCCTGCTTGGCATAGAAGGCCTGCTTGGCAGCCGACTCCAGTGCCATCCGGAACAGCGCCGGAGCGGCGCGCCGTTTGATGTCGTCGGGCATCTTGGTGTCCTTGATCAACGCGAATATGTCGGCGACCTGACGCAGCGCGGGATTGACGTTGTCGCGCACGGTGACTCGCGAACCGGCTTCGCGGACCACTTCGATGAGCCTGGCATCGACCCCGGTTTCCCGGATAACCGAAGCCAGCCGGTCGTCGTGGGAGAAGACGATCACCTGGTGCGTCTTGGCGATCTCGCACAGCACCTGGACGAATCCGTCGATCTTGGAGGGGTCCATGGCCTGAATCGGGTCGTCGAGGACGACGAACCGGAAGGGGCTCTTCGCCGAGGTTGCCCGCGGCAGGAACAACGCTAGGGCCAGTGCATGCAGCTCACCCTGGCTCATCACCGATAGCGCCTTGGTCGGCTTGCCGTCGACAGCCCCTTCCAGGACCACCTTCCGCCGGGTCGCGGTTCCCTCCAGCGAGATCTCGACGAGGTCGACGTTGCTTTCCTGACGGAGTTGATGCCAGATGTCGCGGGCTTGTGCGGCAATGGGTTTGAGCCGCGTATTGCGGAAGGCGGCGGCGTGCTCGGTAACCCACTTCTTGGCCGCCGCGACGGCGTTGAGCTCGTCGTCCACCTTGCGGGCCTGTTCCTCGAGACCGACCCAGCCGCCCAGTTGCGCGGCCACCGGTGCCCATGCGCTTTCGCGCCGCTCGAGTTCGTGGGACGCCTGTGTCCGCAGGGATTCGGCGGCCGCGATCACCTCGGTCAGCGTCGACTCCGCGTGTGTTGCGAGGGCATCGTCGCCCACGGGGGCTTTCTTCGCGGCGCCGACGGCGTCGTTGTAGGTCGACAGTCCTGGGAGGTCGATGCCAGGCACCTCGGGCACCGTGGCGAGCTCCTGGATCAGCGTGGTCAGCGTTGCCCGTGCGATTTTCAGTTGCTGTGCCGTGGCACGGTATTCGTCGAGCAACTCCTCGCTGCTGGCGATGGTGTCTTGTGCGGCGGTCGCCCAGTCGGCGTCGAGGCGGCCCTGTGCACACACGGGGCAATCGGTGTCACCGCCCTGGTCGTGGAACCGCAGCGCGGTGCGCAACAGGTCGATGCGTTGACTGGTGAGGTCGATCGCGGCGTTCGCGGTGTCGGCAACCGCCTGCGCGGCGGCTCGCAGTTGTCGGGTCGCCTCTTCGACGGTGTCGATGTTCGGCGTCTCCAGCTGGGCCAGGACGCGTAGTGCGGGTGCGACGTCAGACTGCGCCTCCCCTGCCCCGGTCGCCAGTGCCCGGACATCGTCAAGGGGCACAACGCGTTTACGCAGGAGCTTGGCCGCGCGCTCGGCACGCTCGTCAGCGTGGCCGGCGAGTGCGTTCTGCACGCGCCGGCGTTCTGTGTCGGCCGCGTCGCTGGCGGTCTTGATCGTCTTGTGGCGTGCGGTGAGGACCTTCTCGGTGTCGGCGAGCGCGTCCAGGCCGAGCAGCTTGGCCAACGCGTCGTACAGCGCGGACGGGCCGCCGTCGAACAGCCGGCCGAGCTCTTCATATGACAGCAGCGGACGGTGCAGTTCCAGGGCGCGGGACCACCCGAGGGCGTCGGTGCCGTCGACCCGTTTCCCGTTGCCCGTCTTCGTCCACGTCGTGCAGTCGTCGAGCTTCGCGCCCTGGGCCCAGCGCACCCCGACGGTGAACGGGTCGGCTGCCTCGCGGGTGAACCCGACTTCGATCTCGCACGGATCCGGATGGTGGAGGTTCTGCCAGGCCTCCGACCACAGGCTTTCCTTCTTGTTGTACCAGCGGTAGCTGGTACCGGTCAGGGTGAGCTCGAGCGCCTCGGCGAAGCTGGATTTTCCAGAGCCGTTGCGCCCGCTGACCACCATCAGGCCCGGCGCCGGGTAGAGGTCGAGCCGCGCGGACGGGCCGACACCCCGGAATCCGGAGACCGAAATCGAGCTGAGATAGGTTGCAGCTGGCCCGGTTTGCGTCGCCTCCCCGGCCCCGCCGGACACCTCGGCCAGCGCGTTGAGCACCACGTCTTTAGCTGTGTTGGACAACGCGTTGTCGTTGCCGAGCAGCTCCAAGATCACGTCGTGAACGGACTGTTCGACAGCGGCGGTGTCGGCTCCACCCTCTTGCGGCATGCAACGATTTAACAGCCTGCGCCCGACAAATTTGTCGAGACCGTCAGTTGGGCGCTTCCAGATTCTCGCAACCTGGGCGATTACGAGCCGTTGGTCTCCGGCCCGCCGACGACGGCGTGGATGCGGCCCTGCGGGTAGGGCAGGTTGATCCCGTTCTCGTCGTAGGCACGCAGAATCTCCCGACGCAGCTTGCGCTGCACCGACCACTGCGCGTTCGGCCGGGTCTTCAGCGTCATCCGCAGCGTGAGCTGGTCGGCCGACAACGACTGCACACCGAGCATCTCGGGTTCGCCGATGACCTTGCCGGACATCGACGGGTCGGCGATCACGTCGTGGGCGGCTTCCACCGCCACCTGCTCGGCACGGTCCACGTCCGCGGTCAGCGCGACCGGCACCTCGACGCGGGCGACCGCGTAGTCCTGGCTCATGTTGCCGACGCGGGCGATCTCACCGTTGCGGACATACCAGAGCGTGCCGTCGATATCGCGGACCGTGGTGATCCGCAGCCCGACGCTCTGCACCTCCCCGGACACCTCCCCGAGGTCGACATTGTCGCCGACGCCGTACTGGTCCTCCAGCAGCATGAACACGCCGCTGACGAAATCGCGCACCAGGTTCTGGGCACCGAAGCCGATCGCGAGGCCGACCACACCGGCTGAGGCGATGAACGGCGCGATGTTCACCCCGAGCACGCTCAGTATCGCCAGCACCACCCACACCAACAGCACGATGGATACGGTTGATTTCAGGACCGACCCGATGGTCTGCGCCCGCTGCTGGCGGCGCTCGGCCGCTCGGATGCCATTGGTCGTCGCCGAGGCCCGATCCCGCAGATAACGCAGCAGCGGAGGTTTCCTGGCTTGCCCCTCGATCTCTCCGCTACGGGACTTCTTGGTCCGGCCGGTGGTCGCACGGTCGATCATGCGATGCAGCAAAAATCGAATGATTAACGCGACAACGATGTAGGCGACAACCCGAATGGGAACCTCGATCAGCCAATGTCGATTGGTATCTGTCCATTCGAAAGCTTGGTTGTACATCTCCACGTTTTCGACCGTACGACAGAACTGACGGCCGCGTCGAATGCGTGGAGCGACTCATGTTTGATGGCCGACAATTCGCCTCAGTAGAGGGCGAATTCGCACAAATCGAATTTGCGACTCACATCACGCTTCGACAAATCAACCCAGTGGGTCACGGTCCCACCGGGCCGCTGCGCCGATCACCCCGCGACAGCGTGACCCAGCGCTTACGGTTAGGCAGCAACTGCAAACCGAGAGGATGCCGAGTTGGCCGTCGCAGAACCCACCACGCCCACACTGCGCGAACTGACCCTGCGCGGGATCTTGCTCGGCGGGGCGATCACGCTGGTGTTCACTGCCGCCAACGTCTATCTCGGCCTCAAGGTCGGGCTGACGTTCGCCACGGCGATCCCGGCCGCGGTGATCTCGATGGCGCTTCTGCGCAACTTCGCGAACCACTCCATCGTGGAGAACAACATCGTGCAGACCATCGCCTCGGCGGCGGGCACGCTCTCGGCGATCATCTTCGTGCTGCCCGGCCTGATCATGATCGGCTGGTGGACCGGGTTCCCGTACTGGATCACGGTGGCGGTGTGCGCGGTCGGCGGCATCCTCGGCGTGATGTACTCCATCCCGCTGCGCCGGGCCCTGGTGACCGGGTCGGATCTCCCCTATCCCGAGGGGGTGGCCGCGGCCGAGGTGCTCAAGGTCGGTGACAGCAGCGGCGGTGTCGAGGAGAACCGCGTCGGAATCCGGGTGATCGCGTTCGGCTCGCTGGTGTCGGCCGGGTTCGCACTGCTGGCCAATCTCAAGGTGCTGGCCAATTACGTGGCGGCCTATTTCCGGGTCGGCGCGGGCGGCTCGATGTTCGGCGCCAGCCTGTCGCTGGCGTTGGTCGGTGTGGGGCATCTGATCGGGATGACCGTCGGCATCGCGATGCTCGTCGGACTGGTCATCTCTTTCGGGGTGCTGCTGCCGATCCGCACCATCGGGACGTTCGGGACCGGCGAGTCCGTCGCCGACGTCATCGACGGGGTGTTCACCCACGAAGTGCGGTTCATCGGGGCCGGGGCCATCGCGGTGGGTGCGATCTGGACGCTGCTGAAGATCCTGCGCCCGATCATCAAGGGCATCACCGAGGCCCTGGCCTCGGCCCGCGACCGCCGGCAGGGCCAGCTGGTCGACATCACCCAGCGCGACATCCCGTTCCCCATCGTGGTGGGCATCGTAGTGGCGATGCTGATCCCAATTGCCGTGCTGCTGTGGGATTTCAGTCATGCCACAGTGCTGCACGGCAGCTCGACCGGGATCATCGTGGCGAGCGTGGTGTTCATTTTTGTCATCGGTCTGATGATCGCCGCGGTGTGCGGCTACATGGCGGGCCTGATCGGCTCGTCGAACAGCCCGATCTCCGGCGTCGGGATCCTCACCGTGCTCATCGCCGCGCTGCTGATCAAGCTGGTGTACGGCCCGACGTCCGACGACGGGTCGCTCGCGCTGGTGGCGTTCACGCTGTTCGTCGCGGCCATCACCTTCGGGGTGGCCACCATCTCCAACGACAACTTGCAAGACCTCAAGACCGGCCAACTGGTCGGGGCCACCCCGTGGAAACAGCAGGTGGCGTTGGTGATTGGTGTGTTGTTCGGTTCGGCGATCATCCCGCCGGTGCTCGACCTGATGCAACGCGCTTTCGGGTTCCTCGGTGCACCGGGCGCCACCGATCACGCCCTGGCCGCACCGCAGGCCGCCCTGATCTCCTCACTGGCCAAGGGCGTGTTCGGTGGATCCCTGGACTGGTCGCTGATCGGGCTGGGTGCGGCGATCGGGGTGGTGATCGTCGTCGTCGACGAGATCCTCACGCGTACTTCGCGATTCAGCCTGCCGCCGCTGGCCGTCGGGATGGGCATGTACCTGCCGATGAGCCTGACTCTGATCATCCCGCTCGGCTCACTGCTGGGCTTCTTCTACAACAAGTGGGCCGACCGCACCGGAGGCAACGTCGAGCGTAAGAAGCGGCTGGGAGTGCTGCTGGCCACCGGCATGATCGTCGGCGAAAGCCTCTACGGCGTGGTCTTCGCCGGGTTCGTCGCCGGGACCGGAAGCGACGATCCGTTCGCGATCTTCACCGGCAATGACGGGACTTTCGCTGAGGTTCTCGGGATCATCGGGTTCGCGGCCGTGCTCTGGTGGTTGTACCAGCGGACGCGGAAGATTTCGGGGCGTGAGGTAGTGAAGAAGTAAGCAGGTCCGAGATCCCAGAGGGCCTTCGACTCCACGTGTCGCGAATCCCGCCGTACGACACGTTCTGGCAGGTAGTGTGAGCGCAATTTCCGGATTTGCCGAACCGCCATCCAACGGATGAGTGATGTTGCGGCGAGGCAGGGGGCTGATCGCAGCATGTTCGGACGAAGCGACGACGAGTGGGACGCAATGGTTGACGATGCCATTACGTTTCTGTGCGACCAAGCCCGGCTTCGGCGCATCGTCAGCTACAGCGAGCTGAATTCTGCGTTAGCTCGCCGCGGCCACAATCCGTTCGACTTCGCGATCGAAAGCGACCGCAACGCAGTCGGTGCGATTCTCGGCCACGCGGTCCACCGAACAATCGGAGAAACGAAGCTGATGCTGTCTGCGATTGTCGCCTACTTGGACCGAAATGACGCAGGCCCCGGGTTCTATCGGCTGGCTATCCAACTGGGGCTGCTGCCGAACACCGCCAGTTCCGACGACAAACTCATCTTCTGGTCGGCCCAAGTCGACGCAGTCCACAATCGGTACGCACGGCCGCCTCGCCGACGGCAACAAGCATGACGGAAATTGATTCGTCCGCGACCTTACGGGCACGCATCCTCGACAATCTTTCTCCTCCAGCAGACCGCCTCGCAGCCGAGTTCTTCAGCCCTGCTGGACCATTCGCTGCGAGCTCCTTCGACACACTGCCGGATAACCCCTCGGATCGATTCACGGCCACGGACCTACTCGCTGTTACGTTGCTCGATGTGGTGTTGCCGCCGAATGCTGTGCGGAAACTGCTCGACACTGATGGAGACCGATTCAGCGCCCTTCTCGATGCTGTGCCCGCCGATGTAGACCTTTGGGAGGCGAGCGACGAGCATCTCGCAGCTGCTCTCCGGCTATACGACGCGCTCGATGAGTTGCCCAAGGTGGGAGAGACTCGTGCAAGCAAGCTCATGGCCCGCAAGCGTCCACGTCTAATCCCAGTGATCGACAGTGTCATTCGCCGCGCACTAGCACTCGGTGATCAACCCTGGGCTGAGCTGCGTCACTGTCTGGCTGATCCAGACTTACGTAGGTCCATTGAGGCGATCCGCCCACATCTCGCCCCTGATGAGATCTCGACGCTGCGCCTGCTCGACGCCGCGGTGTGGATGCGCCACAGCCAATCACGTAATGCCAAGAAGGAGCGGGCCAAAGCGGCAGCAGTCTGACGTGTGGTTGGGCTAACGTCCAGGCCGCCGGGCGAAACGAACCTCATAGATCCCGCCGATCGTCAACCCCGCATATCAGACTCCGAGTGATTGTCGGCGCCCTCCTTCATACTGTCCGGCTCGCTGGAGATTCCACGTCGAGCGAGAGGACACTCCCGATGACGCTGCGAATCGCCACGCTGAACATCCGCCACGGCGGGAGCAAGAACGCTGACAAACTCACCGCGCGGCTGGTGGGCTATGACGCCGACCTGCTCGTGGTGACCGAGTTCCGGGTCGACGACACCGGCTTGCGCCTGATCGCGCAGCTCGAGCTCGCCGGATATGAGACCTCGCATCCTGGCGCCGATCCGAGGCAGAACTCTGTGCTCATGGCCTCGCGTACCCCGATCGACCGGGCCTCGCGTTTCAGCCGGGATCTGTCGGCGCACCACCTGTGGTGCGTCGAGTTCGACGGGACCATCGTCGCCGGTGTCTACCTGCCGCAGGCCGACGCGAAGCTCCCCTACTGGGAGGCCCTGATCGACCGGGCTCGACGCAGTGAGGTCGACCTGCTCATCGGTGACTTCAACACGGGCAACAACGATCTCGACAAAGACCCGGCGGGCACGAGGTTCGTCGGGCCGGAGATGCCGGGACGTTTCATCGCGTCCGGATACGTCGATGTGTGGCGGTCTCTGCATCCCGGTGTCCGCGAGTACTCGTGGTTCAGCCGCCCCGGCGACAATGGGTTCCGCCTCGACTACATCTATGCCACGCCGGAGTTCGCGCGGCGCGTCCGCACCTGCGAATTCGACCATGCGCCGCGGCTGGCCGGCGAGACGGACCATTCGGGGCTGGTCGCATTGTTCGACTAGCGTCTGGCCATGAGCGGCAACGTAGCTAATAGGCTGTGGCAGGTGATCGACTGGCTGGCCCGACTGGCGGAACCGCTCAACGGTGCGCTCTTCACGATCGGCACCGACACGGTCAGCTCGGCCGAGTTCCTCGGGTTCGTCACCGGCGGCCTGTGCGTCGCGTTGACCGTTCGGCGCAACATCCTCAACTTCCCGGTCGGGATCGCCAACAACGCGTTCTTCCTGGTGCTGTTCACCTCGGCCAGCCTGTGGGCGGCCTCGGGCCTGCAGGTGCTCTATCTCGCTCTCGGTTTCGCCGGGTGGTGGCAGTGGCTGAAGGGCCGAGCCGACACCGGCACCACCGTGGTGCGGCGGAGCGGCCGGACCGAGTTGGCTTGGTGCGCCGTGTTCTTGGTGCTCGGCACGTTGGTCCTGTACGTCATCCTGACCGCCGCCCACGATGCGGCGCCGTTCCTGGACGCGGTGACGACGTGCCTGTCGTTGATCGCGCAGTGGCTGCTCAATACCCGGCGGATCGAGACCTGGCACTTCTGGATCGCCGCCGACTGCATCTTTATCCCGCTCTACCTCAGCCAGGGCCTGGTCCTCACCGCGGCGGTGTACCTGCTGTTCCTCGGCCTGTGTGTCGCCGGGCTGAGGGCCTGGACCCGTGAGCTGACGCCGGCCGACACTGCCCTGCCAGCAGACAGCGCGGCCCGATGACCGAGTTCCGGCACGGCCTGATGATCGGCAAGTTCTATCCGCCGCGGATCGGGCATCACGACGCGATCCGGGCCGCCGCCGCGCGCTGCGACCAGTTCACCGTGCTGGTGATGGCCGCGGCGGTCGAGACGATTCCGCTGGCCGACCGGATGGCCTGGCTCCGCGAAGACCATCAGTGCGATGCGAACGTGCGGATCGCCGGGATCCCTTGCGACGCACCCGTCGACGTGACCGATCAGCGGGTGTGGGCGGCGCAGGTCGCCGCCATGCGGGCCGGCGTGCGCGCCGCCGGTGCCGCATCCGACGTCGACGCGGTGTTCAGCGGGGACGACTATGTCGACGAGCTCGCCCGGTGGTTCGGTGCGACTGCCGTGCGGACCGGACGCACCGGCAGCAGCACCGCGGTACGACGCGACCTCGCCGGGCGCTGGCACGAGTTGGCCCCGGCCACCCGGGCCAGGTTGACCACGCGGGTCGTCGTGGTGGGCGCTGAGTCGACCGGGACGACGACGGTGGCCGAACAGTTGGCCCGTCACTATGCCGCGCGCGGCGGAGCCTGGGCCGCGACGCAGTGTGTGCCCGAGTACGGCCGCGAGCACACCGAGCTCAAGTGCACCGCCCACCCCGACGTCGACATCACCGAACTGCAGTGGAATGCACATGATTTCGATGTCATCGGTCCCGAGCAGACCCGACTCGAAGAACTCGCAGCACGCGCCGGCTCACCCATCTTGATCTGTGACACCGACGCCTTCGCCACCGCCATCTGGAAACGTCGCTACCTCGGCGACGCGTCCGGCGGGTCCTGGACGAACGTCCCGCCCCGGGCGGTGTACCTGCTGACCGACCACGAGGGCGTGCCCTGGCACGACGACGGGATGAGGGAAGGCGACCTGGAAATCCGCGCGTCGATGACGGGTTGGTTCGCCGACGCGCTCACCGCGGCCGGGCATTCGTGGGTGTTGTTGACCGGAACTTTGGAGGAACGCATCGATCTCGCGGTCCGCACGGTCGATCCGCTCCTGGAGTTGCGGGCACGGTTCGGGGAGCCGTTGCGGGGGCCGGGGTTTGAGGGGACGCCGTAGTCGCGCGTTGCGTCGTCAGCAAAGCTCCACAAAATATGTCAGTGCCGCCCGGTAAAATTCAAACATGCAGGTACACCGAGCTATCTACCCTGTTTTGGACCGTGATCTTGCGCGGATATCCTCGTTCAGCTATCCAAGTGGCGGGTTTCGAGAGCGCACCGAGATCCCGATCGAGGGCGTGGGCATTGTGCGCGTGGTCACCGAGGTACCGGACGCCGATCCGGGATACGGGTTCACCGACGTGACCCTCGCTCGTTATCGGGATGGCGAACTCACGCCGCCCATCCCTCTCGCTGGATCGGTGTCCGAAAGCACGGTGGCGCGGTGCATGCATGAGCACTGGTGCGACCTGCAACGGTTGATCCGGTGCATTCGAGCAGACACCAAGACACTGTGCATCCTCGACATCGACTGGGAGATCGATGATGACGACGTCGAAGACGCAGACGAGCCGTCCACCGAATCTTGTCCCGATCCAGGGCTTACCCCTCGCATCCTGGAGATCGCCGAGCGCGCACGGACCACTCGCCTAGGAATCGACTCACTCGCACATGATTGACTGCTCGGTCGTCACTGGTACGTCGAGAGCTGCTCGTTCACGTCGTCGTACGTCGCAGCATCGAAAGCCACGATCCTGACTTCTTCGACGCGGGTCGCCGTGCCGGCGATGGTCTCGACAGCAGCGGCGATGGCATCCAGGCGTGGCCAACCGTAGATGCCCGAGCTGATGAGCGGGAATGCCACGGTCAGTGCACCGAGCTCGTCGGCGACTTCCAGTGCTCGCCGATAGCAGGATGTCAGCAAGGCCCGGTCACGCTGTCCGGCACGGTAATTCGGCCCGACGGTGTGGATCACCCAACGGGCAGGCATGTCTCCGGCGGTGGTCCACCCCGCATCGCCGGTGGCCAACCCGTCGGGGAACCGCTCGATGCAGTCCCGCAGGATCGCCGGTCCACCACTGCGGTGAATCGCGCCGTCGACGCCGCCGCCTCCGCGCATGGCGTTGTTTGCGGCGTTGACGATCGCATCCACCTGCTGTTGCGTGATGTCGCCGTGGACCGCGGTGATGTTCGACATGGGCCCAGTATGCGCAGCTACGCGGCCTCCCCGTCACGGGCTTGTTGAATCTGGTTCTTGATCTCCCGGTAGGCCTGCACGCGTGCCATCACCGCGTCCACCGTCGAATCCTGCTGCGTGGCTTCAGGGGTGGCTTCGATGCCGTAAAGCATGGCGCTCAACTTCGCGTGCAACTCGGCGCGCTGCTCGGCGACCCGGGCGTCCTCGCGCTCAGTGCGGAGGGACTGGTCGATGAGTTGCGCTTCCTTGGCGCATTTCCCGATGAGCTCCACCCGTTCGATCGCGGCCGTTTCCAGGTTGGCCGCGGTGGTCTTGGCCTCCGCGAGAATCTTGCGATCGTCGTCGCTCGGCCTGTCCAATGCCGACAACTTTCCGATCGCTCCCCGCAGCTCGTGCGCCTTGGCGAAGTTCTCGGTGATCCCCTTGAGGTCGGCGCTGAAGTCGACGTCGCCCAGCCATCCCGCCCGGGCAGCTTCGGATGCCGCGACCTGCTTCACCGCGTCCAGAGCCGACTCGACTAGCGCGGCGTTCTGCTTGCCGAGCGTGTCGACCCGTCGTTGCTTCTCCTTGCGGATCCGTTCTTCGCGTTGACGTTTCGCATCGGCAACTTGCTTCACCTGCTGCTTGCGGTTCCGTTCCTGCGCTTCGTAACTGCGCTGCTCCAGCACAACGACCGCCTTGTATGCACCCCAGCTCACAAGAACGACCACGGTGATGACGCCGAGGGCGATCCAGACCGGCGCCGGAACCAACGCGATGAGCACGAAGACGAAGAACACGGCGCCGCCGGCACCCGAGGAGCTCTTATTTCTGCTCATGAAGCACCTCCACTACAACCCTGCGGCAGCGGCCCCGTAGGCCGCCTGGGCCGGGGTGTAGCCCTCGTACTCGAGCTGCTCGATGAGTCCGCTACGGGAGAATGCCGAATAGTCCAAGTACGCCTTGGCGGCTTTCGCGGCTTGCGCATTCCAGTCGACAGTGATGGTGTCGACGGCGAAAGTCGCATCGGCAGTTGAGAATCCCTCGTATTCCAATTGCTCGATGAGCCCCTGACGCGAGAAGGCGCTGTAGTCGAGGTACTGCTCGGCGGAACGCACCGCGTTGCGCTGGCTTACCGTCGAACCTGGTCCCAACGGGACCATGGGTCCGGACAGCGCACGGACATGTGGTTCGTCGTGCGCTTCGAGGCTGGTGACGGTGCTCGCCAGCTGCACCGACGGGGCGGCGACATCAAGCCCCCCGGCGACAGCAGTGATCGCCCACAGCGCGGCGCAACCGATCGCCAACTGCATACCCGTGACGCGGGCAACCTCCGCAGGGGCGCGGGTCGTGGCGTGATCCGGCGTCGCGGTCGTCTTGATCAAGTGGGTAGTCATCGTGTGTGCTCCGTTCGTTGTTCGTGGTGCTCGCACACGCGAGCCGCACAGAATGACAGAGCACACCGACAAATAGATGTTCGTGCCACCAGCTCCCGCTACCATCGACTAATGCCTCTGCCGAATCGGGGGCAAAAACCAGCGGTGAGATCGTTCCAACGGCGGGGCGACGGGACGATTCCGATGAATGGACTACCGCCTCATCGGTAGCCTCTTCGTTCATGGGCGGCCACCTCTTCATCATCAACGGCGACCTGAACAAGATCGCCTGCGATGCGGTACTACTGCCAACCGACAGCGCGTTCACGATTGAGCCCAAGTGGAACGGCTTGATCGAGGGCTACAGCGACGAGGTACCCAGTACGTGGGACGGACACAAGGTCATCCCGCTCGGCCGGCGGCACAAGAAACCACGGGTGTGGTTGGGCAATGTTGGGCAATATGGCGAGCAGTCGGAGTTCTCTGCCGTCTCCCGCACCGTCGAGGAGTTCGTCGAACACGCCGCAGCCGAAGCGAAATCCACCCCGAAACCAGACCGCATCTATGAATGGCCGTTGCCGCGTCTCGCCGTGAACGTAGTCGGGTCGGGGAAAGGTGGCGGTCGCGGCAAGAAGGGTGAGTTGACCCTGGGGCTGGTTGAACTGTTGACCAGAGTTGCCCGTGAGCACGCGGTGGACATCATCCTTGTCACTCGCGGTGACCGGGCCTACGCAGCGGCACAATGGGCGCGCCGAAAGTTCCTCGGAGGCGCCAGAGAACGCGACACGTGGCCACTCCGTGACGACCTGATATCGGAAGCAGAAGCGTTGGCCGAGGACGCCAAAGAACGCCAGCTCGTGCTGTTCGTCGGTGTTGGAGTGAGCGCCGGCGCCGGGGTGGACACCTGGAAGGGGTTGCTGGAGAATCTGGCTGTCGTTGCCCAATTCACCGACGCCCAACGAGAACTCCTCAAGTCAAAAGACTTGCGGGACCAAGCAACACTGATCCAATCAGCGTTGCCTGAGACAAGCGGCAGTTTCAAGAAGCGCGTCGCGGATCGCATTCGCGACCGGCAGCACTACTCACTTGTGCACGGACTGCTTGCCTCGTTGCCGAGCAAAGAGGCAGTCACTACCAACTTCGACGAACTGTTCGAGGATGCCGTCGGGCGTGATGCCATAGCCGTGCTTCCGAAGGACCCTCGGAAGACCGATGGTCGACTGCTCCTCAAACTGCACGGCAGTGTCGACCGGCATGACGACATGATTCTCACGCGAGCCGACTATCTCAGGATGCCCCGCCAGTACGGCGCATTGATGGGACTGGTTCAAGGCTTGCTCATGATGCGCAAGATGGTGTTCGTCGGTTATTCGTTGAGCGACGAAGACTTTCACGACCTGCTCGACGAGGTGCGGGCAGGTCGCGGGAACGACACAACTGAATTGGGTCGCGGGACCGTACTCACGTTGCGCGATGACCACCTCGAACGCCAGCTATGGGAGAACGACTTGAACACCGTCCCCCTTGTGGCCGGCGACGAATACGAGGACGACCTTCCCGGGGCGGCTCGGCAGCTTGAGCTGTTCCTCGACCTCGTCGGCTACCTGGCTGTGCCGGCGGCGGCGTTCTTCCTCGATGAGTCCTACGCCGATCTCACCGAGAGCGAGTCGGAGTTGATCGAGCCACTCGACGAGCTCGTCAAGCTGACCGCGAAGAGCGAAAAACACACCGTCGGTGCCCAGGTGAGGGAGTTCCTGACCAAACTCGGGGCCGACTACGAGTCGGCCCCCGTGGCCGCAGAGGCTAACCGTCCGCCAACTCGGCCCGTTGCTCGTCACTGAACTCAGGCATTGCCGCGTCCGCGTCCAGGCGCTTGGCGCCGCGGTACCGGGCGACGTTGCCGGACGCTGCGGCCCACACCTCGCGGGATTTCCCTCGTCCGTAGGTGACGGACTGCTCGGCTTTGACGCCCAGGCCGGCGCCGACTTCCACGGCATCTTGATCGGCGCCCATGTACAGGAACGCCCACCCGTGGTCGTTGGTTTGTTGCTCCACAAAGGCTTTGATGGCCGGCCGTTGCCATTCAACGCTCGCGTTCTCGTGACCGTCGGTCATGATCGCCACGACCACCGTGCCCGGCTTGTCATCCTCCGGCAGCGCGTCGATCTCAGCGGCCGTGTCGGTGATGAGCTTGCCCATCGAGTCCAGCAGCGCGGTAGTCCCACGCGGCGACAGATCCAGTAGCGGCACCTGGGCCAGCGGAACACCGCGGTAGACGACCTCGTATTCATTGTCGAATTGCGCCAGGGTCGCGACGCATTGTCCGTCAGCGGCCCGCTGTTCGGCGAGGAAGGCGTCAAACCCTCCGATCACGTCGGATTTGATCGATTGCATCGACCCGGACCGGTCGAGCAGGAATACGAGGTGGCTGAGATTCGGGTTGGTCATGACGGAGCCTCTCTCTGAAAAATCTAGGAACGCTTGGTGTTTCGACGCGGTTTGAACCGCATCGGCTCAGGGGGTGCGGCCGGTGGCAGCGGGGTGTTGGCCCACTTGTCATTGCGGGCGCGCCTGACGTCCTCGGCGGTGACGCGGCCTTCGGTGGTGGCGTACGGAGCGAGTCGAGCGGTGTTGGCCAGCCGAGGCCCGACGGCGTTCTCGGTGAGGCCAGCGCTCTTTCCTGCTGCCGCGATGGATATTTCGTCGTCGACGACGGCACGGGCCAGCTGAGCGTCGAGGAGCTGACCGACCTCCGTCAAAACGAGCCGCAGGTGTTGTAGGGCATCGGCGGCGGTACCGGCGCCTTCTGCGTGAGCGAGGTGGCTGCGGATCTGCTCGTAGGAGTTGGACATGATCCACCATAGCGCAGATAGTGCGGTATCCGCAATAACTGCGGATTATTCACGGCGCAGGAGTCGAGCTATGTGAGCCCCCAGAATATTGTCCGCCGGATACCGATCGAGCTGGTCGAGAGTCAGGCAGCGCTCCGGTCGCAGAATCCGGGCCAGGTCCTCCGGCGATATCTGCGGCACTTCCAGGGCGACGTCCCGGGCCTCATCGATGTCGATGTTCTCGTGGGCCCACACCCCCGGTTCTTCCTGGCGGTGATGGTCCTCAGTCACAACCCAATTGGCGAGAAATATGCGCCGATTCAGGATCAGTGTCCACACCTTGGAGCGGTCGATGACTGCCCGCGCTTCAGGAAGGCTGATAGCCAGCCACTGCAGACTGTCATCGTCGATGCGGTTGAGACGCCAATACTCCCAGCCCTGCCGTGGCGTCCTGATCGTGTTCCTCCTCATGGGTTGCCGATCCTCTCGAGGACAGCCGGGCGATCCTGCACCACCACGACATCGGAGAACTGCGCGAGCAAGGCGCAGACGAACGCCGACCGCATGACCTTCATATCTTTGAGCAGTTCGATATGGCTGAGAGTTCCGTTCTCACGCAGCCGTTCCCAGGCCGCGACGATCATCCATGCCGGCACCAGCTGAGGCCCCGCTCCCCGTGCCCGCGACCGCTCGGTCTCCACCCACACGCCCGCACGGTCGAACGACGTAATCCAGTTGCTGCGCTTGTTACTCAATGTCTCGATGGCATCGCTGCCGGCGATCATTCCGGTGATGCGCTCCAACAGGTCGTCGTCGAGCTGCGCCGCATATTTGCGGCGGTCCTGATGTGTCACTGGCCTACCTCTCACGCTGAATGGCACTGCCCGTCTTCAGGGCAGCCGGACAGAATGGCAGAGGCCACCGACAAGCTTCTGAGGTCACATCGTTGGAGCGCTTGTACGGACGCTGAGGCCCTATCTGTCCGGGTTCGAGCGAAGACCGTCCAAGCCGCACCAGTCCGCGCGATCGAAACCGGAGGGATGTTCAGCGACCTGACAGGCGCGCCGACCCCACGTCGCGATCCACGCATCCGAGGATGTCCGTGCTGCCTCGGCGGCCCTCAACAGACGTGGGTCGGTGCGGTCCGAATGGCCTACCAGGCAATACAAACTGCCGAGAAGGTACTCCCGAGCAGGGCACGCTGGATCACCGACGAGCTCCAGGAACAATTCCACGTTGTCCACGTCGGCGACGATGAGGTCCCAGTCCTGCATCGGCTCGCACGCTCCGCTGTATGCCCAGGCGTGGATCTCCTCTGGCGTCGGATTCACCACGTCGACAAAGCTCGGCTCGTCGGACACCGACCTATCCTCGCAGCATTTCTTGGAGCGCAGCATCGTTGACGCTCTCTGCCCGAGACACGATGGATGCGAGGACACGGCCACGAAGCACTTGAGAAACCGCGCCGCAAAAGTCCGCCACTGTCGGCGAATACGCGTAGAAACCGAATGTCGGAGCCACCCACTATGTTCTCCGACGGGAGGGACGATGAACAAAGCTAAGGGGCCGGCCGCTCGGGCAAAGGTCGAAGCGGTAGTCGCGGCAATTCTCATTGGTTGGGTAATCGGACCACGTCGAAGACCCGCAAGGGCCATTTCTGCTCCAGAAACCGCCGGCGACAGCCGAAACAGCGATTCCGAACAGCGGCCGGCTCACAAGCATCTCCATTGTATGGCTCTCGCCGAGATACTGTTCTTGCTGTTGCTCACCGCTGTGCCTGGCAAGTGGGGTTGGAGAACGTTCCAACAGGCTTCTGATCCAGCTTTGCAGCGGTTGCCGCGGGCGTTCTCAATCGACATCAGCTCACCGGAGCAAACCCCAGAAGGCCAGCGTGACCTGGTCGCCGACAAACTTCAGAATGATTTGCACTTTGCGGGCGCCCTGCATGACCAGCAAGGGCTGCTGAGGGTGAAGTCAATCGACTACCGCGAGCAGCACAACACCGCAGCCGATGGAACGCGTGACCCGGGGCGACTACGAGCAGAATTCGTGGTCGCGACCGATCGTCCCGTCGTAGGTGACGTCCGGGTGACCATAACCCTGTCGGCAGATGAGGCCGTTGGAGGTTCTGGGCATATCGGTTGCACCGCACCCGAATCCGAGGAGGGCGGAACTAGAAAGACTCGCTACAGTGATTGCAAAGCGACGAAGCCATCCATTGGCGTCAGGGATCGGCCCGGCAATGGCTATTCCTTCACCGTTACCCGTGACATAAATCCCAGTAGAGATGGCTACTCCGTTCTGCTTGATGACGGCCCCGGACGCCTTCGACTCTCACACGATCAGACCCAGCTATTCGTACAGATGGAAATAGCCGGGGTTGAGGCCATTGGCTTTGTGGAGTCGAGAACGAGAGCAGAGACACGCTTTCCGTCAGTCACTCTCGGCGGCTATCCCCCTACGCCGGGACCACCCAGGACTGGCACTGGCGACGCGGCAGTTGCGGTGGAGGCGCGGTACGACATTACCGATGGAAGCAAGCTCACATGGTCGAGGACCGAACCTCTGCCAGATAGTTCACGAGGTCAGCTGTGGAGTTACGAGGTCGGCGGGAAAGAAGCGCTACAGCCACCGGAGGGCGCCGGTGGATTGCGGGAAGACCTTCTCGCCGAGAATAGCCAACTGACATTTCTGGCAGGTGCGTCGATTGGTGTGGCTGGCGGGGCCGCAATCGCGGCTGCTCAAAAAATCATCAGGTTCCTGCCGGTTGCGGCCTCCGCTATTCTGACGCGAATACGTAGCGGACGTTTTCGACGACGAGATTAAAAGTGTCGGGTGAACCGAGTAGATCTCGGTAGGCATAGCCTGGTGCAGCCGCTGCGTGATCGCATCGCCCGCTCGCTTCGTACGGCACGTAGTCGGCTGGCCCCAAGCAGAATTCGACGCACCATCACCCAGCGCAGACTTCGCTCCCCTCGCACAAGCAACAGAACGTGCGACCTGCGTTCACGATGGTGAATGTGCCGCCGCCCGGTCGCTGACTGCGCCCGTCTTCGCCTGCGACTCCGAGTGGAACAGGTCCGGACTCAGCGCGAAGTCCCGGTACGTCGCCGTCAGCGAACAGTCGGTGTCGGACTTCTTCAACGTGTGTCGGTGTTTCGGCTCAGGAGATCCTTGACAGAATTCAGTATGCCGTTGACAGCCGAGCACTTCGAGGGACCAAATGTCTTCGTCTGGAGCTCACAACTGTCAACCTCGCTGGAACACGAGAAGAGTCGCGAGACCCTCAAGTCGATACAGACGGGTAAGTCGATCGAACTGTGGATGCGTCGACGTAGCCATGATATGGCGTTCACGTATCTCGTCCGAGTCGTGCCGATCAGGCATGAAGGATCTCAGCCCATGCTGGTGACGTTCCGATTGCTGACACCGGTGACCGGTGAGCTGCAGTCGCGTCTCGGGCTTGGGCGTCGCATGACAGCGGCGCATACCGATACCCGACCACACCACAATTGGAACCTCGGAAGCAACCATGGACATTCCGGCCCTGATCGAGCAGTATCTGGCGGCCCGGCCGCACACCCGAGATGAGGTCCTAGCACGGCCATGTCCTCTTCCCGCCGAGCCGGGCGTCTATGGGTGGTGGTTCCGGTCAGTGCCAGCGGATATCGACGTCTCACACTGCGAGCAAAAGGATGAGCTCACGCTCCTGTACGCCGGGATCAGTCCGAGCCGGCCGCCGACCAACGGGAAGCCGGCCAGCCGGCAGAACGTGCGAACTCGAGTCACGTACCACTATCGAGGCAACGCGGAAGGTTCCACCCTCCGGAAGACCCTGGGCTGCCTACTCGCCGACGCCCTCGGTATCGAATTGCGACGGGTTGGCTCTGGAACGAGACGTACCTTCGGTGATGGCGAAGCCGTACTCAGCCAATGGATGTCCGACAACGCACTCGTCTCCTGGATCACGACTCCCGAGCCTTGGGTACTGGAGCACGCGCTGTTCGAGTCACTAGACCTTCCGTTGAATCTCCACGATAACTCGCACAACATGTTTCACCGAGAGCTCACGGAGATACGAGCAGCTGCCGAGGCACGAGCGCGTTCGCTGCCGGTTATCTGATCTCTCGCGCGCCGGCCGCTTTCGCCGGATCAGATTATCCGTAAGCCCGCCGAGGGTAATAAGTCCCCGGATCCGTCCAAGAGCTCAAAGCGGTGTGCCGGCCCTTGGAGATCACAGAGTCGACGTGGCATCGCTGGGTGGCCAGTATGGCGGCATCAAGGACAACGACGGCAAACGCCTCAAAGAATTCGATCTCGCCGGCCTGGACGGAGCACCTCCCAACGCTTGCCCGGTTCAGAGCACGTCGACCAGACAACCACCCTTCTGGTTTCGCCCGACTGATGCGCCTACCGCTGCTTTCGGGCGCTAGTAAGACCAAACTCTGGGAGATACGCTCAGTGCTATGAGCAGGGGGGCCAAGACTCCGAAGTCCGAGACTCAGAAGTCGCGGGCGCACGAGAAGGATTCCTTGGGATCTAAGCCGTCCGGCAGGAATCTTCAGGCCCCCGAAAAGTCACGCCAGCCTGCTTCTGACGGTCCTGGAATCCCGGATGCATCTGCAATCCTGGCTGACGAGACGTTCCGGTCGCGGAAACCGAGCGAGTGGAGAGTTAAACCCCGCCGGAAGCGCTGACAGCCACCAGCCGCCACACACCGCGCGCAACGCAACTCGGCACGTGAGTCGACTGCCACACTCGCTGTTCAACGGACTGCTCGACTCGTCAACCTGCATGCGTACGGTCCTGTTCCCGCGACTGGGCGCCCGGTTTGCGACCCGGAGCTCCGCACCGCCACAAACACAGACGAAAATTTCCGCCAACCGAACTCCGAGAGTTGCTGGACTCACCTAAAGTGCCATCTTGTCTTGCGCAATACAGCCAGGTCACATAGCGACACAGACTTCGCTGTGGCGCCGACTCGAGAACCGAAGGACGTCGCACGTGCAGCCCACGTCTCCAGCGCGCATTGCCGCAGGCATCACACCTGCTCGCAGACAGTCATGCGGCGTCGGAGTCCGACCCTCGAGGACCCCCGCCCCTAGAACGCACACCGTGACTAGTTCGGTGCAGCCGCACAGGCGTCCACCTTCCGTATCGCATTAGAAACCACGTGGTCTTATGGCTAACAGTCCTACACCTTCTCCGGATTCAGCACCGTCGTTCGGGTACCACCCCGACGCCGACCGCGCCGATGTGGCACTCAGCCGCACGCTCTTCGACCGCGCCCTCGTCATGGATCGCCCCGTTCACGGGCTCATTGACCGCGTCGGATGTTGCCGTACTCATTGGAACGCGGATGTTGCCTTGCCCGAGGGGATCTACTGGTTTGAGGGCATTGAAGGGCCGCTAGTCATGCAGGTGGCGTTGGGAGCCCCGCCAGGGGACGCCACCGTAGCACCACTGGCGTCACTCGAGGATGACCATCCGCTTAGGAGCGCTTGGGACTGGGCGGAGCATCTCTGGGAAACGGCCACGCCCGTGCCGTCTCCGAAGTTTGAAATCAACGACGTAGCCGTTACGCACCCAGGCGATGTGGACGTCACGATTCGGGACCGCAGATTCTTTAGGAATGAATGGTCATATTCCGTGGTCATGGAGGGTCGCCGCAAGGACGTCATTGAGTCCAAACTGAGGCCGCGTCCAGAGCTCGACGACCCTACTTCTTGGGTGACCATGGCGCCCACACCAGCGAGTCGGTTCGGCGCAACCCTCACGCGCGCAAAGCTGCACGGCAAGTTCGCTAACACGTTGTTCTCTTTCCGAGCAACGCGAACTTCCTTTCGCCCGTACCAGTTCAAGCCAGTCCTCAAACTGCTGCAAACCGGGAAAGCGCGCTTGCTGATCGCCGATGAAGTCGGCCTCGGCAAGACCATCGAAGCCGGCCTCATATGGACGGAGCTGGAGGCGCGCCAGGAGGCCGACCGCGTGTTGGTGGTGTGCCCTTCCAGCCTGCTGAGCAAATGGAAGCTTGAGATGGCTGACCGGTTCGAATTTGAGCTCGTTGAGCTCGACACAAAAAGCCTCGGCGAGTTCCTCGACAAACATCGACAAAACCGACTACCCGCCAGGCAGGCGTATATCTGCAGCCTAGAGCGACTGCGAGGCTGGGACGGGCTTGATGAGCTCCGAGAGTTTCCGCCAGAGTTCGACTTGGTGATCGTCGACGAGGCGCATTCGATGCGGAATTCGGATACGAAGAGCTACGCGCTCGGTACCGAGCTCGCCGACTGGGCTGACAACTTGGTGTTCCTGACGGCGACTCCGATCAACCTACGCCAACACGACTTATTGAATCTGCTGGAGTTGCTCGCACCCGAAGACTATGGCGATCTGGCAGACCTCGAACTTCGTCTCGAGCCGAATCGAATCACCAATAGTGTGGCCACTCGGCTCGGAGACAAGGGGGTACGGGGACGAGACCTTCTCCGTGAACTGGAAAAGCTCTCGTCAACGCCGCTCGGCCGCAGCCTAATGCAACGGCCAGACTTCGCGCTCCTCCGGCAGTTGCTCGACTCCGACGGCCTGACGCCCCGCAACATAGTTGACGCCAAGAGGTACCTGTCTGATCTGAACACGTTGTCGACTGTCATCACGCGTACCAAGAAGGTCGAAGTGGATGACCGCAAGGCCAAACGAAAGGAAGACCGGCAGGAGGTCCACTGGACCGAGGCTGAAGAAGACTTTTACGCCGAATACCTCAGTTGGTGCCAAGCGCGGGCCGCGGCCACCGGTTTGCCGCTGTACTTCGCAATGCAAATGCCGCTACGGCTTGCAAGCGCATGCCTACCGATGGCACGACGGGCCGTTCTGGATCCAGTCGGATTCGGTGCCATCTCCGATGCGGATTCCAACGATGCAGGAGTCCGAATCGAACCCCACGTGGAGCTCATCGCGGCCGCACGCATGTTGCCCGAGGGCGTGGACACAAAGTTCGACAACCTAAGCGCAGTACTCGCTAATCTCCATGCCGGAAACCGGCGTGCACTGATCTTCACCTTCTCCGTTCCTACGCTGGCGTACCTGAAGGAGCGGTTGAGCAGCCACTACAGAATCGCAGTCATGCATGGAGGTGTGAAGCGCGAGGCACGCCTCAAGATCATGGCCGAGTTCCGCGCCGGAGCATACGACTACGTGCTGGCCAATCGCGTCGCGAGCGAGGGTCTCGACTTCGAATTCTGCTCGGCGGTAATAAATTACGACCTGCCCTGGAATCCCATGGAGATCGAGCAACGGATCGGCCGTATCGACCGCATAGGCCAACAGGAAGAAACCATCTTGGTGGTCAACTTCGTTAATGACAGCACCATTGACGAACGAATCCTCAGCAGATTGCTTGATCGTATCGACATCTTTGAATCGTCGATCGGCGCACTTGAGCCGATCATCGCAGCGAGCGCACCGAAGATCCTTCAAGCCGGATTCGACTTCACGCTAACGCGAGACGAGCGCAATCAGAAGGTCCACGAAATGCTAACCGCGTTGGAGGAACAACGGGTCGGGCTAGAGGACATCGCTGACGCCGCGACGTCGCTGCTCGTGAGCAACGACGTAGATGTGGCGGGATTGGAACACGATCTGATTCGGACCGGGCAATACATCGGGCAACGTGAATTGGCGTTGCTGCTAGATGACTGGGCTCGCACCGACGGTGCTCCCGGGGTGACGTTCATCCAAGACGGCACGACGCTAGAGCTCCATGGCAACCCAGCGATGGCGGCGCGAGTCGACGAGCTGACGAAAACCAGCCAACGCAGCCGCGCCGAAACCAGCTCTATCTCGACATTTCTTCGCAACGAGCTACCGATTTCGCTTGTACTCGATCAAGAGTTCGCGCGTACGAGCGGTGGAACCCTCTTGACCGCGACCAGCCCCCTCTCAATGGCGGCTGCAGCCGTGCCAGGTCATCGCCAAGCCCGGTTCGCATCCCTCCGGATAACAACTTCCGAGAATGTCGTACCCGGTCTTTACATTGTCGTCCTAGCAACAGCGATCTCGGCCTCGCAAGGTGGAGATGAGATCTGGGGGTGTGCCGTGACGGGACAAGGACGCGATGCGGGCGACGCGCCGGTAAACGCCTTGCTGGCAGCGCTGGCCGAAGGCAGCCTCGCCGACGAACCGTTGCCAGAAATTGAGCGCATCGATCGCCTCACAGAGCGCGCACTCAATCAACTTCACATCCGTCACGCAGACGAGCAAGCCAAGCGAGACTCAGAGTTTGAGGCGTTGCGGGAAGCCAAACTCATCAGCCTGGAAGCTCAGCATCAGCGTAGGAAGGCCGCGATTGAGAACCGAATCGCGACCTCGCGAAGCCGGGGCCGGCAAGAGCGCAGCATCACTCTCTTCCATAAACAACTGCAGCGAGCAGAACAACGACACTCGGCCCTGCACGCCGAGATCACCGCCCAGGCGCAACCCGAGATTCAGCTGGAGCCTCTGGCTGCCTGCGTCATTGACATCACGGTCGGTGGGGTATCGCGATGAGTACGAATCAGACGAAGGCGCTGGAGTTGGCAGACGAACAGACCGCGCAAAAGCAGTACCGAAAGATTCTCCGTGAAGAAGCTGCGAAGCCAATTGCCTACAGCGGGCCTGCCAACGGACAGTGGACAGGGACCGGGATGCCGAAACCACGGGCAATGGGCACCGGAGATCTGTTGGGTCGCGTCGCACTCGTCCGGCCTGATCAAGACCTGCTGGACGGCGGGGCTGACTTCTACATCGGCGAGTCTCATGCAAAAGTCAACGAAGTCAACGTGTTTGGATGGGCCAATCCGATTGCCTGCACGTTCTTTCGCGGCTCTGGTCAGCACTACCTCTGTGAGGATGTCGCTGTCGTGCGGGCACTCGTGTCGCGCAACGGTGAGATTGTCGATTTCGTCGACGAGACCGTACGTGCAGACGCCCCTGCGGCTCCGTTCCGGAAACGTGGCCTGAGTATTCCCACGCCACCAAGACGGTCGACACAACCCCGGCCCGTTCCAACTCCACCACCATCGTCTGCACCAATCCACGGCCAGCCTCCTACTCAGCACGATCCGAGACCTGGGCCGAAGGCACCGTCCCATCCAGCCTCGGCGCCAAAGGTAGGAGACCTCACGCCTTTGCGCGCCGAAGCACTGTTGAGAGAGCAGCTGCAGGCACCGCGGACGAAAAGCCTTGCGCCGGTGTTGGCGACGCTGCAGCCGGACCAGTATGACCTCGTCACGCTGCCGGCGATGGATAACGTGATCATCGAGGGCCAACCTGGAACTGGAAAGACGATCGTCGCGTCGCACCGCGCTGCATACCTCGTAAACGACGACACGCCACCGGAAAACACGCTCGACGGCATCGTGCTTGTAGTTGGCCCGACGTCGGGTTACTCGAGGCATGTTCAGGAGGTGATACTCCGCCTTGCCGGCCCTACAGAGCGGATCAAGGTGCTGTCGCTACCCGAACTGATTAACAAGATCATAGGAATCAAGCGCCCGCCGCGGTCACACCAAACCCGTACATGGCACGACGCGGACTGGCAGTTGGCTAAGTTGGCGCGCTCAGCTCTCGCTAGAATTAAGAGCGCCAAGGGTGTAACGCCGCCGCCGGAAGAGATCTATGAGCATCTCCGCACCCGTCCCGGCAGTGTCACTTCGGACCGAGAGTGGGCCCGATATCTCCAGAACCTCCCCCCATATAAGACAGCGATCTTGGACGACCGCCACGCGCCATTGATTGCATTCATCAAATGGGAGGTACTGCGACCGCGCGACTTCTCCGGTATAGAGCATGTGATCGTCGATGAGGCCCAAGACGTAACCCCGCTAGAGTGGCTATTACTCGACGAGATCAACGAGGCTGACGCCTGGACAATCCTCGGTGATTTAAATCAGCGACGGTCGGACCACACTCTCAATGACTGGTCCCGAGTCCTAGATGTCATCGCGATCGAAGAAGACACACCGGTCCGTCGGATGAGCCGTGGTTATCGGTCAACTCGGCCAATCCTCGAGTTCGCAAATCGACTCCTACCCCGAAGTCAGCGAAAGCTGCATGCGTTACAGGAGATTGGTCCGACCCCCAGCGTCAACAAAGTACCCAACAAGGACCTTGCGAACCGTACGGCAGCGGAGCTGGAACGTCTGGTGGAGGCATATCCGGCAGGCACGGTGGCTGCGATCTCGGCCGCTCCGCTTCTGGTAACCCGAGCGCTACGGACGCGTGGGTGGAGAAATTCGGCGTTCGACGAGACCGTGTGGCGACACGATAAGCGTGAGGTCTCCGTACTCACCGTCGACGAAGCCCGCGGACTTGAGTTCGACGGCGTCGTCGTCATGGAACCGTGCGACTTTCCGCTCAACGTCGGACGGCAGGGGCCGCTGTACACCGCACTTACCCGTGCGAATCGCGAACTCGCAGTGGTCTATTCACGGTCGTTGCCGGATGGGCTTCGGAACAGTTAGGTGGCAGCGTGATCACACACTTGTCGATGCGGGTCCCTTGGCGCGACCAGCCATGGGACCATCGCGTGTGCGCGCATCCGCTCGACAACTCATCTTGCCTCCTGCTCAAAGGCATCGGCGACAAGAGAGACGATGACTACGAGGTTGCCCACGCGCTCGGCGATATCGGGGCCCTGAACGAAATCCCGTGCCTCAGTGAGCGCGGAACATTCATGTCTCCCAACGGTTACCACATCACGAAACACCACCCATATGCCTTCAATCAGGCGTTGAAAGGCCATCTCGAACCTACGGTGCTCAGCATGCCGGGGTACGCCTTTGAAGCTATCCCGTACCGATGGATGGGGCGAGAGACCTTCGAATCGGAGTTGTGGCAAGCATGGCGAGCCGACTATGACCCCGAGGCAGAGGACAAGGCTCTTCGCATCCTCGGCCTGAAGCAGACCAACTGGATCATGGATGGACGCAACCAGCAGGCTGTCATCCGCTCTTTCTTCGAACCAGTCGTCCCGGCAGCCAGTCTCGTGTTCATTTATCTGAAGCACTCGCCATTCCAGGACGAACGGACGGACCGGCTTCTAGTCGGAGCCGCGTTGATTGAATCTATTGCGCTACCTGGGTTCTGGACGCAGTCAGGTGACCAACCGTTCGACTCCTCGATGTGGGAAACCAAAGTCGTCCACTCGTTGCGGCCAGACCAAAAGCGGGGCGTGCTGCTGCCCTACCAACAGCTCGTCGAGCGACTAGACGCCGGTGCTGATATATCGCGCGCTCTGGCATGGGTTCCAGACGGTAAAAACACCGAGTTCTCATACGTTACCGAGCACGTCAGTAGTGATATCGCGATCGATGCGCTCGCTTCCTTACGGTCAGCAGCGGAGGGAATGCAGAGCCTTGGCATCGATGTCCCTGCGTCTGCGGTCGCCTGGATCGACTCGCAGGTCCATCGGCTCTGGGACGAACGCGGGGCAACGCCTGGGCTTCCGGCCGTCCTTGCTCACCTGCATGTTCGACATGCACATCTCGTTGCTCGCGAGCTGGTCAAACTAAGCGCGGATCCTTGGCAGGTATTAGAGCGAGGATTCGCCAATGATAGCAACTGGCCTTCTCAGCTGACAGGACTGATTCACCAATCCGTCGGAGTCGAGTGGAACCACACGTCGCAGGAATCCCGGACCGTCCTGAAGCTGATGTCAACCATGGACCTGCGTCCCGACCAGGTTGGGTTAGTGATGTCCGGCAAGGCTGCAGGAGAGTTGGACCCCGTTGAACTGCTTGACGACCCATACCTGGCTGCCATTTGCACTGCTCCCGACATTGAACGGATCGACATCCGAACTGTCGACCGCGCGATGTTTCCATCAGCGCACGCGAAATGGAGTTCACAGGTCCCTCACGAGTGCAGGATGTCTGACCCCCGCGATCGCCGACGCGTTCGCGCGTTCATGACTGAAGGACTCAGGGAAGCCGCTAGGCAGGGCGACACTCTTGCTCCCGAACAATCGCTCATTGACTGGGTGAACGGCCTCGAACTGACTGAACCTGTCGAGCTGAGTTCCGCCTTGCTGGCGGGGCTCCGACTGGACCCTGATTCTCTCGCCAGTCAAGACCAGTGGGAACCGTTTGTCGGCGCTCGGTTGGGCAATGATCAACCTGCGTACAAGCTTCCGGAGTTAGCCGATGCCAAACATACTATCCTTGAATGGATTTCCCCTCGAATCGGCGCGGCGTCCTACTCTGGCGACTTCGATGCACGCGAACAGATCGACCAAACTTTGCAGGCCAGTGGTCACGGCGGTGCGATCGACGGGGATGAGGAGGCTGCGAGGCAGGAAAAGGCGGCCGGTCTAGCTGAACTGTTTCGCTCCCGACTGGCAGTGCTCATAGGCCCGGCCGGGACCGGAAAAACCACGCTGTTGAAGGCGCTGGCCGATATTCCCTCTGTATCCAACAAGGGCGTACTTCTACTTGCTCCGACTGGCAAAGCCAGCGTGCAGCTGAGAACCAAGGTGGGAAGGGACGCCAGGACGCTTGCATCATTCCTTGTCAGAAAGGGCGGTTACGATCCGGACCGCGACATCTATCGACCAGTCGACGTCAGATATGCCGAAGACTTTGGCCTCGTGGTGATTGACGAAGCCTCGATGCTGACTGAAGAGATGTTGGCATCGACGCTATCCGCGCTCGGTAGCGTTCAGCGGCTCATTCTGGTGGGAGACCCACAGCAGCTCCCACCGATCGGTGCAGGGCGGCCGTTCGTCGATTTGATCAATCATCTCCGCCCCGAATTATTCGAGACGACTTCACGCGTCGGACCTTCCTACGTCGAGTTGACTGTGTCCCGTCGCCAGGGTGGAAGCAGTCGCGACGATGTGTTGCTTGCGCAATGGTTCGGCAACGGCGAGCTGGGCGCCGGCGCCGACGCAGTATGGGAACGTTTGCGGGCCGGCGTCACGTCACAGCATCTGGAGCATCGAATATGGAGTGAAGGCGGTGTGGTTGCATCCGTCGATAAGGTGCTGAACGACGTCGTCGACTGGACCAAACATGCGGACCGCGAATACGCCTTCAGCCTGAGCTACGGCGGTACGTTGTCCGACGACGGCAAGTACATGAATTGGGATACTGGCAAGGGCGGCGCCGGTGACCGCGCAGAGGACTGGCAGATCCTGAGCCCCTACCGGTCGCGAGCATTTGGCACAGTCGAGATCAATCGTCATCTCAAACGCAGCTTGAGAACTCAAGACATCGAGAAGGCATTCAGGTATCGAGGTTGGAGAAATCCGAAACCCATTGGGCCAGAGCAGATCGTTCGCGGCGACAAGGTGATGCAGACGCGGAACAACTCTCGCGCGAAAGCCTATCCGGACGGCGCGGGACTGAACTACGTCGCTAACGGTGAGATTGGTGTCGTCGTCGGCCGTTGGGGGAACAAGTACGGGCTCCCTGCCAATGTTGAATTCTCATCACAGGTCGGAGCTACGTACACCTACTGGCCATCGAGCTCAGATGACCCGCCACTCGAATTGGCTTGGGCGGTGACCGTCCACAAGGCGCAGGGATCAGAGTTCGGAACGACGATCCTGTTACTTCCGAACCGTGTTCGGGTTTCTCGGGAACTCCTCTACACGGCATTGACGCGGCAACAGGATCGCGTCGTGATACTCCACGATGGGACTGTGGACGAGCTGGTGGAGCTCGCACACCCGCGGTACTCGGAGACTGCACGGCGGCTCACCGATTTGTTCGTGGCTTCTATTCCCCGGGTGATCGAAGTCGACGGTGTGGAACAGCCTTTCGACGAAAACCTCATCCATGTCGCTGTCGGCGGTGTAATGGTGCGAAGCAAGAACGAAGTGATCGTCGCAGGCATTCTGGACAAAGCCGTCCCCGGCAAGTGGCGGTATGAGGTGGTATTGACTGGAGACGACGGCTCGCAGCGCCGACCCGACTTCACCATCAGCCGCCCCTCCGGCACGCCCGTGTACTGGGAGCACCTCGGCATGATGAATCAGCCTTCGTACGCCAAAAGGTGGGCAGAAAAAGTTGAGTGGTACCGGGCCAACGGAATCCTGCCAGCTCTTGACGCTGCGGGAAAGGTCTTGGAGGACATCAAGGAAGGCCCCAACGGCATCTTGATCTGGACGGACGATGCCGACGGAGTCGATATACCTGCCTGGACCAAGATGGCCCAAAGAGTTCTGGGAGCGGGCAATCGACCGCTTGCACGTCGCCGTGCAGTTCGAGGACGCTGACCTTCTAGCATCTCAACGGCCCTGCATGCGGGGAACCAGAAAACGGTCAAACCACAACGAATGAGAGAGCAATGCCGTCGCTAGCTATGGACAAAGGGTTCCTCTCGGACTTCCTCAAGCTGGAGAAGCCGGTCGCTCGACGCGTCACCGAAGTTTTCGACGAGTTTGGAGCCGCAACGCACACTGGCCTGCATCTAGAGAAGATCAACAAAGCCCGTAACCCGCGGTTTCGGTCCATCCGCATCGATCAATCGTGGCGAGGGATTCTCTTGGCACCCCAGGAAGGTGACGTCTTCACGCTTCTTAAGGTCTTGCGCCACGATGACGCGTATGCGTGGGCACAACGCAGCAACATCTCGGTCAATCAGGCCACCGGCGGTATCGAAATCCGAGACGAATTGGGCATTGAGGAGACACTGCCCGACCTCGCCGAGGCTGCCAGAACTGCCACAACGCTCCTCTTCGAACGAGTTCGCGATTCCGATCTGCGCAGACTTGGAATCGATGACAAGACCTTGGAATTCGCCCGCGCACTAACTACGACCACACAGCTCGAGGCAGCAAAACCGCTCCTGCCAGATATCCAATGGGATGTCTTGTGCGGGCTAGCTGCCGGATTTACACCAGACGAAGTGTGGGCCGATCTCGGCGCGGACATACTTCGCGAGCCTGTGGACACAACCGATCTGGACGCGGCCGTGCTCCGCAGCCGCGACAGAGTGTTGCTAGTCCACGGACCCGATGACCTCATGAACGCCTTCGAGTACCCGTTCGCTACTTGGCGGGTCTACCTCCACCCGACCCAATTGGCGATCACCGAAGCTTCGTTTACTGGACCCGCCCGTGTCACGGGGGGCCCAGGTACAGGAAAGACAGTTGTGGCCCTGCATCGAGCTCGTAACCTTGCCATGCGCAATGACGGTCAAGTTCTGGTGACGACTTTCCTATCTACGCTGTCCGACACGCTGCAGTGGGGCGTGGACATGCTCGAGACCACCAGTAGTGGAGGCGGTGCCATCGAGGTTTGCCACATAGACAAGCTGGCGTACCGGATCTTCCGGCGCGAACACGGTGCACCCAAGATACTGACTGCGCCACGAGAAAAAGCATTGTGGCAGAAGATCATCCAGGAGCTGGGACTTCCTTTCACCGACGCATTCCTGGCGGAGGAGTGGCGCCACGTTGTGCTAGCCCGTCGCATCAACACCGCAGACAGTTATCTGGGCGCCAAACGAACTGGTCGCGGCCGACCGTTAGGCCCAGGGCAGCGGACCCAAGCCTGGCAGGCCATTCAACAGTTCGAGAACACAATTTCTGAACAGGGCACCTGGACACACGAAACCATTCAGCGGGAGGCAACCCGAATCCTGGAAGCTCAATCCGAGAAACCCTACCGCCACATTGTGGTTGACGAGGCGCAGGATCTCAGCCCCGACCAATGGCGTTTCCTCCGCGCCGCCGCACCTATGTCGTCGGACGACATATTCATTGCGGGCGACACTCATCAACGCATTTACGATCACCGCGTGAGCTTGCGCGATGTTGGCGTCAACGTGACGGGACGCTCACGCAAGCTGAACCTGAACTACCGCACCACGGCTGAAATCCTTAGCTGGAGCTTGGGCTTGTTATGTGGCGCGACCATCGATGATATGGACGGAGGCCTCGACTCCATTGCCGGCTGTAAATCCTATGTACACGGTATGGATCCCCGAGCTGTCGGCCTCGGCAGCGCCGACGATGAAGCACGCTTCGTCACGGCCTACATCAAAGGCTGGCTAGCAAAGGGTATCGAGCCGTCGGAGATCGGCATTGCTACTCGCGCGAAGTGGATGGCATCGAAGATCGAAACCCAGCTGGCTGCCGAGGACATCCCCACTATCGATCTGTCGAAAACCAGGGGCACCGATGTCGACGCCGTCAGCATCGGCACGATGCATCGGATGAAAGGTCTTGAGTTCCGCTGCGTGACGGTTGCCGGAGTCGGCGCATCACACGTACCGCTGGCCAACGCGGTTACGACCGCCGAGGAGGACACGCTCACCCACGATCAGGATGTCGAGCGCGAGCGATGCTTGCTCTTCGTCGCTTGCACGCGCGCACGCGAGGAGCTTCTCGTGACATGGCATGGCCCGCCGAGCTCATTCTTGACGCCTCTTCTTCCGGCCGAGGGAGCCTGAATGGCGTTCCTCAGTCGGTAGTTTGTCGTTATGGCGCGTATTCGATCACTCAAGCGGGATGATGAACCCGCCCGTCCCCCTCGCACAGCAGTCGACTGCACCTACGGCATTGTTTACGCTGACGACGGCACCAAGCTCTTGCGGCTCGCAACACTTGGCTCTGATATGCGCAAGTCAGTGCCAAAACCCAGTCAAATCATAGAGATCGATGCCACCATCGCTCGCGATCTTATAGAGCTACTGAGAACGACGTTCCCGGGCTCCGACAAGGTCACCTGACTCCCAACACCAACGTCAAGCGAGCTGGTACAGCGACCCATGCTTGCTCGACATCGTCTTCTCAATCGATGTGGCCAGCCCATCATCGTGAATAAGCAACCCGAACTCGATATTGCTGTTCTCTGCGCTGTATGAAAAATTCGCGCTAGTGAGCAGCACGACCTCGTGGTCGACGATGATGAACTTGGTGTGGCTGACGATCGGTTTGCCGTTGGTCAGAGTGGCCGACCGGTAGACAACCGCGCGCGGTAATCGTGCTTTGACACCGGCCGAGTCACCCTTGTCGCCGTCGACATAGATGCACACTGTGAGGTCGGGTTCTTCTGACGCCGTTTTGAGCGCGTCCCACATGCGCGACGTTGAAGAGAAGTTGTAGGTCGCACACGTGACCGCGACACGCGCGCCCGCAACGACATCATGGAACTGGTTAGTCAGATGTCCAACAGTGGCTTCGTTTCCCGGCATAGTCCAGACCGGGACCACGTCACGGTGAGCTGATTTCGCTCCAGCAATGGCACGCAGCACTGCTACTGACAGTTGAGATGAATGATGGCCTATACCACTTGATTTCAATAGATCGGCGGCGCGGTCGCGGCGAGACGGTCCTACGGATGCGAGCGCATGAGTGATGTGCTCACCGGCGTCGATGAGCACAGCCAGACTTTCGGCCTCGGTCGCGGTGAGATACTCCCCTAGCAGTCTCAGAGGGTCATCGGACATCAGGGCTCCCGAAAAACCCTGGCACCGCTTTGCCATGCGCGCTGGGCAGTGTGAGCAGGAAGCGACGATCGAGGAATCGGTTGGCTCTTTCGCACGACGTCTCCGATGCGAAGGTGCAGCAGTGGCAAGCCGCCCCATGCAGGAAATCTTCGGGGTCGCTGGGAGTGCGCATGGCACACACCGGGTCCGACGAGCACCGGGCCGCTCGTCGGAGCGCCGAGCTAACCAGACCCTGCAATCGCGACGGCTCGGACAGCGCGACCAGTCCGCCGAGGGTGCCCTCGCTGTCGGAAGCAGTGGTACAGATCAATAGGCCGGCAGCTCCTTCGCGGTTTGCGGAGGCCGGCCAGCCGTAGATCCGCTCGGTCAGGCTCGCCGCGCCGTAACCACATGACATGGCCATCTCGCGGATCAGCACGTGAGACAGGGTGTGCAGCAACCAGTATCGGGGTGCAGGTAGCCGGGTGTCGGGATCCACCGCCTTGGCCGTCTCGGAGAATCGCCGAGCGAAGTTTCGCCGGTTGGCCGCCTGGTGCGCTGCCCACAGCGGCGTCTTGTACACGATGTTTTCCCAAGCTTCGACGGCGTCATGGTTGAGCTGCAGGAAGATTCCTTCGCCGCGGTCTTCGGTCGCGGGCACCCACGTTGGTTTGCCATTGCGGGTCAATTTGACCAGCCGTCCGGGCAGGTCGTTCACCCGGTCCATTTCGTCGAGCCGCGTGAATCCGATGAAGGCGTTGACCTTTTTCATCTGATTGACGGCGACCACGCGACTGATCTGCGGGGGAAGCGCGGAGCCGCGAGCCATGTCGGTCACCATCAGGCCGGTAGCGTTCTTCTGGGATGGGAACAGCGCGGGCTTCTGCAAGTACTGCCATTCAGGAATCAGGAGTTCCACCGGATCCCAGTCGTCTCGCTTCTTTTTGCGCTCCTCGTCGGACTCGGGCGGCGTAAGCGCATCGGCGATTGCAGTCGAAAGACTTTCGTCAGAGACACCAGCCAGATCGATGCTCTTCATGTCTGCCATCGCACGGATCACGTCGAGCTGTCCTGCAAACTGCTTCAGAGTGTCGGCACCTAGCTCCAGCCGAAGCAGGTCACCTAGGGCTTCGGCTTTCTCGGCGTCGGTGCGGGGCATGACAATGATCGATTGGGTGGAGGCGAACCACAGATTGGAGGCACCCATCATGATCAACGCCGGCCGCGCATCACATTCCTTGTCGAACGCGTTCAAATGCGGGTGACGCCCGCGGCAGGTCTGCGGCAGCTTGTCGCGGCCTACGGAGCCCTGTGCCTCTGCCATGCCGCGGGTAGCCCCACATTGTGTGCACGCGATCATTGAGCCGACGCTCTTGCCAAGGTTGGCGTCGCGCATTTTCAGGTCGGGCCGCTCTGCTTTGGCGCACCGCCGGCCCCGATGCACCCACAGTTCGTACGGAAACTCGTCGACGTGACCGTTGGTGCACGTGAGCAGGTGCTGCGCAGGTACCGCGGGGCTCTCCCGACGCCCAGTCTTGGCACCACCACGCTGGGCGCCACGGCCCGGACAGCTCTTATGAGTGAATTGTGCCAGGTCAGGGCGGAAGGGATGAGTGTTGACGTAGCTGAATCTAGGTAACGGGCCGAGGTAGTCGCAGCCGGTGCATCGTAGCCACTGCGGGAACACGCGGGCCGGGATGCCCAAGTCGGCACCCTCTTTAGCGAAGGAGTTCAGTTTCGGCTGCCATGGATAGGGCCGCAGCGCGTCCACCTGCGGACCAAGATGCATCCGAATCACGTTGAGCAGCCGAGGCTCGATGACCGCCGGAATCTTCTCGCGCCGTTTCCAGATGGGCTCCCAATCGTCTAGGCCGGCGGGCATGACCGAAAAGCCGGGCAAGTCCATGATCGCGCCCGGACCGTAGGTGTACAGCAGCGACGAGGGCCGTGACGAGCCCACCTTGGCGCGGTTCTTGACCACCGCGTCTTCGGCATCGGCAAGGGGGTCCAGCGCCTCACCCGGATCGTGCAGCATCACCTCTTCGGGCGTGGTGTCGGTCATCAGTCCTCATCTCCCACTGGCAGGGTCCACCGTGGTGCACCATCGGGAACGTGCGCGAACAGGCGCTCGGGGATGGGACTGACGAGGATGTTGATCTCCGGCTGCACTTCCCGCATCGAGTTCGCAATGACAAACGGCGCCTGATTGGACGACCCGACACCGGCTTTGGCGTTCTCGGGACTCATCAACAACGGCAGGTACTTGTCTCCTTCCCCCGTGCGTTCGTAGACCAGCGTCCTGTGCATGTCGCTGGCGCGGCTGGCGCGGTCGACCCACCGGTCGATGCGATTCACCAAGCGGTCGCTGGCGTACTTCACCGCCACCTCATCTAGCGCCGCAGCCGAGATCCGCGCTTTCAGTCGTTCGGCGACACGCTCGACAACCTCCCGGTGTTCCTTGATTCTCCAGGCGCTGCGCTCTTCAGAGAGTCCGTCGTCCAGTGGCGCCTGCAGCACGCGGGCCACGCTGACCAATAGTCCATCAAGTCCGCGATCGAGCGACGTCGGCGAGTACGGCGTCACCGACAACGCTTCCACCTGGGAGTAGAATGTCTCGTGGTAATGGCGGAACTGCTCGTAATGCGCCAGGTCCCGGGGACGTGCCCAGTTACCCAGTGTCACAACCAAACCGGGGCGTTTGGAATCGCGGCCGACACGAGACGAGGCCTGGATGTACTCGGCGGTGTTCTTGGGCTGACCGACGACGAGCATCAGGCCGAGCCTCTGCACGTCAACACCCACCTGCAGCATCGAGGTGGCCAACACCACGTCGAAGGGCGCTTCCTTGCGCGTGTGCACCTTCTTGCCGTCGCGCTGTGCTGCCATTCGCGCCTGGAAGGCTTCGGTGGTGTCATAGTCAGGGTCGAATTCCAATCCCAACCGGTCCAGTGTGCGGCCGATCTCCGACGAGGCGATCCGTGCGGTGAGCTCGCCGGTGTTCAGCAGTCCGAATGCGGCGCCGTGGCGGGGTGGAAATCCGGAGTCTTTGCGGGGGCGCTTGATTCGATTCTGAACATCATCGCCCATGTAGCGGGTCATGCCGGCAAGCTCGCGGGTGGCATTGAAGTACCCGACCAGTGTCAGGTAGGGGTCGGCAGCGATGCCGCTGCGGTCCAAAAGCAGCTGCCCGGCAGACAGCAATACTTCGGAGACGCGAATCTCAGCGCTGGCCAGGCGCACTCCCTGCGCGCTCACCCCGATATACCTTCGGCCGGGTGTTGATTTGGTGATTGGGATTTCGCGGGAGAAGTAAGTGTCGGCGACATCGAGCACCTGCGGCGGGAAAATTTCCAGGCGCCGCCCGTAGAGGCCGCGCACCTGTTCCTGGGCATTGCGGACGGTGGCGGTGGACGCGACGATCAGCGGCCGCACCGGCTTCCCGTCGGCTTGCTCCCATGAGGCCAGTGTCTCCACCGCGACCTCGAACAGGCCAACGGCGGTGCCTAGGGCCCCGGTGATTAGGTGGAGCTCGTCCTGAATGATCAGGTCTGGCGGTCGCAGCCGGTTCACCGGATGGACGGTGGCCGCGGGATACCCGTCCACAGCCGGATGCGCAGTGGAGATGTTGCACGCCGCATAGTCGGGGTGGACGTAGCCGTGGCGACCGCAGCGCCGCCCGACGTAGCCGAACAATGCCGCGGCTTCACCTTCGCGGGCGAGGCGGGCGAACTTATCGACGGTGGCGATGACGAAAGCCGGTGTCAGTCGGTAGATCTCCTCGTCCACGGTCAGAATCGGCAGGCCCTCACTGGCCTGCCCGCCTTTAGCGAACGGGCAACGCGCGAGGTCATCTCCGCAGTAGACAAACACGCGTCGGGCAGTCGCATCGGCTTTGACCTGCGCGGCAGCGATCGGTGTGCCACACCATGGGCAGCGCTGGACCTGGAGCACGGTTAGCCGATGCGAGCCGTATTCGTTGGCCTTCGTCAGCTGTTCGTCCGCTTCCTCGAAGCGTTTCGGGCTAACATCGGTACCGACCCATAGCCCAATACGGAACGGCTCACTGCCCCATGTGTTTTGGTCACCTTGGCGTAGCAGCTCGGCTGCGCACACCAATGCCGTGGCGCGTTGGAACTGCTGGGCAGTGAGCAGCCGCAGCGTGTAGCGCATCAGCACCGCAACGCCGTCGCGGCCGTCCAGCAGTCCGTCGGCCGATTCGACGAGCCCCTGGCGACGCCGGATCGCGAACGTGTAGGCAGCCAACCCAAGGTAGGCCTCGGTCTTTCCACCACCGGTCGGGAAGAACAGCAATTCCACTTGTGCCAAGTGCTCCGCGCTGCGCAGCTGCGTCTCCGGATTCGTCAATGCTCCGAGTTGCATCAGGATGAACGCCAACTGGAAGGGCCGCCACGAAGCAGCCTTCGCACCAGCCTCGGCCACCATGCTCTGTGCATCGGCGATCGATAAGACGGGATCTGAAGCGCGCAACGCAGCTACCTGAGAGGCGATGCGCTGATCGCGCATCACTGCATTCATGAACTGAAAGCAGCGAAGCGCTTCAGCGTCGGCCACGACGTGGTCGAGCCCGCCTTGTAGTCGCTTATGAGCCCGTCGGGCTTCCACCAGTGCCAGGTCGGCCGTATCGCGAAGATGAGACGGCAACTGCGCGATCGCTTCTTCTTGACTTTCGAGCCATTCTCCGTAGCCGGCGATGAGGGGCTGCAGTCCTGCGCCGACTTGTTTTGCGTTCGCGGATGCCAAGGCATCCATGGATAGCAATGCGTTCTCGACGTCGCGCGCCTGGGTCTGCGGGGTTTCAGCGACGGGAAGCCAGGTGGTCCACACTGCAGCCGCCCGTCGCGATTCCTTTTTGGCAGTCCAGTCCACCGAGCAGGTCCGACCGATGGCGTACTCAAGTCTGTTGCGGTACTGCAGGTTTAAGCGTTGGACCTCGGCGTCGTGTTCCGGCACGTCTTGTTCAAGGACATCGCACACCGGAAGAAAGACCTCCGCTCCCCCGGCATCGATGTAAAGCTTGGTCTGGAACATCCACATCCCAATCGGGATCGGCATCGGCGTCTCGCGGTCGTTGCACAAAGCGATTTCGACGAGCACCCGGTCGTACGTCGCGTCGTCGTAACGGTCCACCCGAAGACAGATGGTGTCGCGCAACTGGATGGTCGCCGTTTGGCCGGCATCGAGATCGGCGAGGCGGACGGTTCGGGGTTCTTCCACCGGGATGCGCTGGAAATGGCGGATCGGACGGCCTGCCTTGCTGACCTTATCGGTCTGCACCGACTCGTAAGTGCCCCACGACGCCGTAACAGTGAACGCCTCCAAGTCGGGCGGCACCTGGAACCGCAGACCCATCGACGAGGGAATCATCAACCCCTGCTTGGGCGCCCGATCCTCACCGTCATCGTCGCTGGCATCAGCCTCGTCCTCGTCGGCGGCGAACGCCGGAATGCCCCGCCCCTCTGCCGCGGCGCTTTCGTCGGCCTGAGCTTCAGCCAACTCGCCGCGCTCGGTCTCTACACCCGCGTCTGCGCTACCAGCTGTGACTCCAGTGAGGCGTACCGGCGCGATATGCCCGACCAGATACTGCGAGCGCGGGCTGAACGGCAACAACTCGTCGGGACCGTGAATCGGGCCGAGCAGCTCGCGCTCCAGAACGTCAACCAAGTTCTCTCGAACCGTGAACGACGAGCCGTCCGGCTCGAAGGTCAAGTCGTAGGTCGAGCCCGGTTCCTTCGCTTTCTCAGTGGCGCTGGTCATTACAGCAGTGTCCCCTGCTCGTCTGGTGCGCTCGTACCGCGACGGCCTTTGCTTTTCGTTTGCGGTGTCTGCTTTGCTTCCTCGGCGGCCCTGCGATGGTTCTCCTCCAACAGCCGGTCAAGAATCTCCACCCGCGCTGCGGGACTCACCGTCCAGCGCTGAATCTTTCGATAACTGTGAAAACCATGGTCAAGCCGGACATCCGACCACCCGTACGCATCCATAACAGCGGAGTCAAGTTCCACCTGGATAGCTCGCATCCGTGCAATCTCGGGATCAGCGCCATCGGTAACCTGCGGAGAGTTAACGAAGTTGTAGAGACGCGTCAAGCCTAGGTGCCGGCCTTCCATAATCCCGCGTCGTTCCGCGTCCATCAATTCCCCGACTTCCAGCAACCGGTTGGAATCGATTGGCCTAGGGAATGTTTCGAACACATCGGATAATGAGTAATTGACGTCCGCGCGCATTGTTGATCCATACTTCGTTGCCCAAAGTTGGTGAATGCTCGAGGAGAGCACCGCCTGGTCGCAGCGCGAGTTAGTCGCAAATACACCTAGCTTATTTGCGAAAACTTGGTTAGTCGGCACGCGGATCGGCATCAGAGTATTGCTGACAAGCGCGATCACCAACACCTCGTCAAGATTGGCGATCGCTCGCCGCATCTCTGGCCGCGGCCGGATGAACTGCCACCAGTACTCTCGTGCGCGGGGGTCGTTGTTTCTTTGACGGTCAGGTTTCACCGCATCTAACACTCGGGCGAACGGAAGACGGTAAGGCTCAGCGGCTTCTAAACTGCGGCCATCGAAATCAATGACCCAACGGGAGGCCGAACAATCCGGACGGGTGTTTAGATCCTCACCATTCAGAAACGGAAAAAGCACTTCGGAATTGCGCGAGTCCGCCGCAATCCACGCCCGCGCCTCCGTGGGTTCAAGAAGGAAACCGAGGCCCAGAATGTTGCAGCCTTGGAATGCGGTGTCCGTATTCTCAGCAAGTCGAACAGGTGGTCCATCGAGGCGGCCACCCGACTCTAGCAACGTGGTAATGCGTCCGACCGGTTCGTCGTCGCAGATGCGAACCACGTGATCACTCACCTTCCCTGCTGTCCCCCAAACGGCGGCGAATTCGAGGTTGGCGCTGGCAACGGGCCATGACCTACTTTGGATGGCACGGGTGATGGTGAGACCTGCGTCGACCATTCTGTCGAGCCCGACTATGCGGGTGTCACCCTGGGCAATGGTATTCGTGGCGATCAACCCAAGATTACCGTGAGGCGAGAGCAAGTCCTGGGTGCGCAAGAAGAAGTAGGCCACTTGGTCGGCACTGCCCTTGACCCCGCCAGCGAGTACATTGACGAACCAGTCACGGATGTTCGTTCCCATTGCACCGGTCAGCTTTTGGCCTCCGAGAAATGGCGGATTCCCGACTATGGCGTCGAACCCGCCACGCTCTAGGATCACGTCAGGCGCTTCGATCACCCAATGGTTTGGCTGCCAGCGCGAGTAATCAGTCGGCACTGTCGGGGTGAGACCGCTGTCAATAATGCCTTCGAGCATGGTGGAATCTGGTTCACCGGATTCGGGGTGGGCGGCTTTGACAGCGATACGCAAGGTCTCGTAAGCCTCGTCGAGCGGCTTGCTCGGCTTCCCGCCTACCCTCAATCCGGCGGCGACCACACCGTCGGCAATCTTGCGTAAAGATGCCGTCGCGTAGCGCAATTGAGCGAGCTGCCGGCGTTTGGCCGCGCTGTTGCGGGCTGGATTGTTCTCGATGACTTCGGATGCCAGTTGACGGCGCAGATCACCGGCTTTGCTAAGGATGGTGTCGATATCGACGTCGAAGATGTCGAACATCTCGCCCGGCGGTACACGTTTCGGATCGATATGTAGCTTACGGAGTTGCTCCAGGCTGGTAATTCCAAGCAGAGAGTTACCAAGAAAAATTTTATCGTCGACGAACGAGAACGGCAGGTCACGGTCCAGGGACACCAGCCACAGGGAGAGCTTGCACATTTCAACGGCCATGTCGTTGATGTCGGCACCATAGAGGCAGTTTGCGACGACTTCACGGATTGCCCGACGGTGCAGGTCGCTGCGTTGGGCGTTGTCGGAGTCTTCGGCTGACCATGCTTCAACCACGCGGTCTGCCAAGTAGCTGGCGGCCGAAACGAGGAAAGCCCCTGAGCCGCAGGCAATGTCGGCGACCTTGAGGCTCAACAGGTCATCAGACGACTTCAGTTTCCACTGGGATTCGTCAGCGGTCTGATACGGGCCCGGTGCGTAGCACAGGGGTTGCAAGGCATGCAGGACGACTTCACGCGCCAGCGATTTCGGGGTGTAGTGCGCGCCCGCGTTCTTGCGCGAGGGCGTCTCCTTGACCATCAACCCACCGGCGAGCACCACAAACGGGCGACCCCGCAAATCTTGACGGATGACGCCAAGCCAGGGCAGTACGCGTTCGCGCAGCTTAGGATCGTCACCCACCGCTTGCACCAAGCCGCTTATCACGCCCAGCTCCGCCTTGGCGTCGATGCCTTTTACGATCGCTCCCGCTGATTGGGGTTTCGCCGACGGTTGGTCGCTTTCGATGTGTGCGCGAATTGCGTCAGCCAGCTTCTTCGGCGCAGCGTTAGCCGCCGCAAGCCGCTCCAGCTCGGCCAGCGAGATCTCAGGCTCCTCGCCGCGGGCACCCTGCAACCCGAGATAGGTCTCATCCACTGTGACGGCGGTGTAGCCGAGCAGGCCCTCGTAGATGTAACCAATCTGTTCGACGTCAATGTCTCGGAATGAGATTCGCCGTACTTCGTTCTTTTTGAGGACGGCCTGCTGAACCGAGCGCAAGGCGTGCAACATTACCCGGTCCGATACGGCAACGGCCAGGGTCCCATGGGGGGTGGGTGCAGTAAGGAATGGAAAGCGCTCTGGGTCAAACAGCGAGCCGCCGTATGCGGGGACCCGCATGTTCTCGAAAGAAGCGCCACCGTAGAGCGCCTGGCTGGTCGCGAGCAGTCGATGCCACGTGAGCGAGGTCGCGTCGAGGGCTTCTTCACTCTCCTCGGCCTCGCGGGCTTGCAAGCGGTCTAGTTCGCGAGAGATTCCGTAGCCCTGCTCAAACAGCTCTCCTGATGGCAGTAGCCCGCGCTCTTCGGCGAAGAGCAAGAAGACGATTCGCATCATGATCGTCACCGCGGCTTCGTAGCTTTGGTGAGTGTCAGCAGGCAGCGGGTTGGGTTCGCCGCGTTGTTGGGCATCGCGTGCCGATTCAGAGAACGACTGGATGAGCAGTTCGACAGCCCGCCGAACCTGCGCGCCGAGGGCTTCGGTGATTTCTTCGGCGGCGGCAACGGATTCCTCGAAAAGTACCGAGAGCCGCTCGTCTGCCTTGCCGCCGATGATGTGCTGACGTGAGATCAGCGCAAAGAATGCGTCACGGGTACGGGGCTCCTCCACCCAGGTCAGCGCGTCCACCACACCCGAGGCGGTCATGGCGCCGGCGCGTGCACACACCAGCGCCCACCAGCGACCGTCGGTCACGATGCCAATCGGGATGCCGTTGTCGCGCAGCAGCGCTTCCATCCGGTCGATCGGGGTGGCCGCCCACAGGTCACTGGGGACCTGGCGCAATGAATCGACCGGTTCGATCATCGACACCAGGGCACCGATAGCGCCGTCGGGGTCCAGCAGGGCTGCCTCGGCGCCGACGGTGACCGCGCGGTTGGGTGACTGAGCCGTGATGCCGGCGACGGGTCCCCAGGACAGGGATTCGGCCCAGCCGACGACGTCGCGCAGTACGGTTTCGACCCATTTGTCGCGGGCGATGCGGTACGCGTCATCGATCGTGCCGTCGTCGCCGGCGGCGCGATCTGCTGTCTCCCATGCGGCTTCGAAGTCCTTGCGGGCGTACAGCAGTGCTTCTTTGCGGGTGTCATCCAAGGCCGGTATGCCCTGCGGCCATACCCGCTTGAGTGGTGCGATCGCTAGGAACGGGCCGTCTGTGTCGACGAGTTCGAGCCAGGCGCGGTGCAGCTCGGAAACGTTGGGTGTCGAACGCTGCCGGGGTGTGCGGGGTGCCATCAGCGCAGCCCTCCTTTCGCGTCCTCGGGTGTGAGGGCGAAGACCACCGCAGCGGCAGTGGTGTGGGGTTTGACGTCGGCGTAGCGGTCGGTGATGGCCGCGATCTCGCGGGCCTCCTCATCGTCGAGTTCATCGAGACGGCGCTGCATCGAGTCGATGTCGCGGCGCCACTGCTTCTGCTGGTCGTCGGCCCAGAGCATGGCTTGGGCTTCGGCTTCCTTGCTACGCAATAGATCCAGCGATTCGCCCAGATTGGCCCGGAACGCTGCGAAGATGTCGCGGGCCCGTTGAATATCGGACGCCCGGCGTTTGTCTAGTTGCTCCAGTACGCGGGTGTGCCGGCGGTCGGCGCGAGCGTGCATCGACTCCTCCAAGCGCGCCCTTAACGGTGCATCCGTGGCGTTCCAGATATCACACAGGTCGTCGCGTACTCGGCGGCTGGCCAGGGCGAGATGGTCGCCGTCGAGGGCATGATCGAGGGCGTGTTCGGCTTTCTCCTCGGCCATAGCGCGCCGGCCCTTTAGCCGCACACCGACGAGGAACACTTCCTCGTGCAACCGCACCCCGCCCCGACCGACGAGCACCATGCGGGTCACGGCAGCCACGAACGACTCAGCCATATCGTCGATCACCGCTGCGGTGACACGGTTGAGGGTGGAATCCACACTCCACAGCGAGCGGCGCAGTAGCCGTTGCGCTTTCTGCACGATCGGATGTCCGAGGTGCACGTACACCAGATCGGCCCGTCCTTCAGCGGCAGTCGGGTCGAACGTAATTGGCCGTAGCACATCAGGTTTCAGTCGGGTAGCCAAGCCTTTCAAGGTGCCTTGCCATGCGGGACTCAACGGGGGCATCTCGAACACGTCGGCGTCGGTGTCGGCGTCGCCGACCGGCTCCAACGGAAGTTGATGGTTGATCCGCAATGCTGTGTCAACCACGCGACGCAGGTTCTGCGGTTCCAGATGCAGATCGGCGCGCGACGAGTCGTATCCGCGCTCCAACTCGGTGAGTCGCGTGTTGAGTTCGATTCCGCCGGCCAGCGCTTCCTGGATCACCTTGTTGCCGTCGATCCCCTTAGCTTTACGCTTGGCCGGTGCGCGGCGGGCGAAGTGCTCTTGGATCTCGTCACCGATCACCTGGTTGGCTGATCCCAGGTCCACCTCGACCTGGGCGATCTTCTTAGCGATGCGCGCCATGAAGTTCGCGTCGGCGGCGTAAGTGGAGGACTTGTCGTCGGGCACGAAATGAAACACTTCGGGCGTTTCGGCCTGCCCGTAGCGGTCGATGCGGCCAATCCGCTGTTCAAGCCGCGACGGGTTGAACGGGATGTCGAAGTTCACCAGCCGGTGGCAGTGGGTTTGTAGGTCGATGCCTTCGCCTGCGGCATCGGTGGCCAGCAGCACCCGCACCGGTTCCTCCGTCGGGTCCGCCGTGAACTGCGATCGGATGTATTCCCGGTCCTCGGGGGGTGTCGCGCCTTCAATGACAGCCAGGCGGTCTGCGTAGCCGCGCTGTACCAGCACCCGCTGTAGCCAGCCGAGTGTGTGCGCGTATTCGGTGAACACCACGACCCGCTCGTTGGACCAGTGGGTGCCGTCGGGCCGGCACACTGCATCCAGGAAAGTGAGCAACCGCTCCAGTCGTGAATCGGGTCGGCCTTCGTAGCTCAAGCCCCAGTCGGCGAGCGTCTGCAGCTGACCGGGCTCGGCAGCGCTCAGCGGATCGGACGCCTTAGACTCCCGCAGCCGCTCGGCCTCATCGTGCTCCCACAGACCTTCTTCCTCGTCGGCCTGGCCTTCGCCGAAGATGTCGTCGTACTCGTCGTCGCGCAGGCCGCGCCCAGCTCGCGTGTCGCGGTAGTGGCTGATCGTCATCCCGAAGGCGAACGGGCTGGACAGGAACCGCTTCTTGAGCAGCATGGTCACGATGTCGCCGCCCGGTTTCGTGCCATTCTGCTTGGCGCTGCGGGTAACGATCTCATCGAGCAGGGAGAACATCTCCTGTTCGCTGTCCTCGGGCGTGAAGTCGAGGATGTTTACCTGGCGATCTTTGAATCCTTTGCCTTTGAGATCGCGCTTGAGTCGGCGCACCGTCACGTCCTTGAGTGCGGTGGCGTCTAGCAACGCGCCGCGAGAGAACCGGCGCGGGTCGATCATCTCCATCAGCGCGGTGAACGATTCCGGGTAGCCGTTGTGCGGCGTCGCGCTCAAGAACAGGCGGTGCTCGCATGTCTCGGCGAGCTGGCGAACAGCGACGGTCCGCTGGGTGTCCACTGAATAGCCGCGCCCGCCAGCGATGGTCGAGGGGCTCGACGGCGCGACATGGTGAGCCTCATCGACGATGAGCATGTCGAAGGCGAACCTTTTTCCTAGCTTCGGGTTTTTGGCCTGGGCGTAGACGTCGCGCAGCAGACGCTGGCAACGCACCTGCGGAAGCCAGGCCATGGACACGATCACCCGTGGGTATAGCTGGAAGGGGTTGGCATGCAGGCCGTGGGTGCGACGAACGTCAGACATCAGCTCGCTGTTGACGATGACGAATTGCAGGCCAAACTTGTCCCGCATCTCGTCTTGCCATTTCAGCGCCAAGCTCGGCGGGCACACGATCACCGCGGTACGGGCACGATGCCGTAGAAAGAGTTCCTGCACGACCAGGCCTGCCTCGATGGTCTTGCCCAAGCCGACGTCGTCGGCAAGCAGGAGGTTTGTCCGCGGGCTGGTCAGTGCGCGGCGCAGTGGTTCGAGTTGGTAGGCCTCCACGGTGACCCCCGACCAGAAGGGCGCCTGGTAGCGGTTCGGATCTGCCGAGGTTACCGCGCCCCATCGCATCGCGTCGATGAAGCCGGCCAAGGTGACGGGATCGTCGAAACCTTCGGGGTTGATGTGCTCGGGTAGTCCCTGCGGTGGCGTGACCGTTTTACCGACCTCGAGCTCCCAAATCACTGACAGCTGCTCTCCAAGACGATCTTCGTCGAGCGACTGCAGGTCGACAACGTGATTGAGCTTCGCGGCAGCATCGTCAGCGGGGCTGAGCGGCAGACCCTGCGCCTGGACGTTGGCGACCGCCCAAGTCGAGCCGCGGACCTCTACAACCTGGCCGGGTTCGGGCAAGGGCGGCGCAACGACAGACACAGGTGATCCTCCGGTAGGTGGGGCGAGCCGATCAGTATCGCTGTTCGCACCGACGACCGCGCGGATGGTCTCCTCAGACACTCCGAAATGTTCGGCGGATTGTTTGACGGCATGCGCTGCAGCACTTTGTCTGCGATTGGCATCGACTGCCGAGGTCGCAGCGCTGAAGTCCCGTCGGATCTTGTTTCGCTGGCCTGACGTCAGTAGATCCTCGGGCAGTGCTGCTGGCAGATCGTTGTGGACCAGGGACTCGATGGTGTCGTAGGAGATGCCGTACTTTGCTTCGAGCTGCGCGCAGGTGTTACGCATGGCCCATTCGATGCCATGCTCGTCGATCGCCCCTTGGACGGCTCGACGAATTGTCGACCGTTGTCCCGGCGACAGATGGTCAGCCTCTAGCGCGGATGGATCCCCCACGGATCATCACGGTAGTTGGGCCTCCACCACATGTCCGGGTTTCCACACCGTCCCCGCAGGAGCATTTTGACGAGTGTGGAAATATTCGCATGTGGCTGACACTCTCTCACTTCCTGAAGTAGTCGACACCCTTGTTGAGATGGACCTTGTCGACCTGGATAACGAGGGTCCATGGCCCGGCGACCCAGAAGACTCCGATGTGTACGAACCCGACTGGACGCAGGTCCACCCAGCCGACTCCGACATCGGCGTGCCGCTTGACTGGGGGCACGGGCGGTCGACCTTCTATGACGAAATCCAGCGGCGCGCAAGCGCGGGTTTCACGGTTCCTCCCCCGGACGTGCTGGACGCCTTAGCGTGGTACACACCGATTCATTATTTCGGCCTTGGCTCGGCGATCTACATTCGTGAGTCAGCCGTCTTCGACGTCGCCGGCGCAATCCTCAATCGATTGCCGAGGCCTGAGCGCGAGGTGCCCGAGAACGTCGACGGGGCTTCGCGCGCAGCACTGTCGGTGCTCTACCTACACGAGGCGTACCACCACAAGATCGAATCGCTCGCGATCCGATTCGAGGTTGTGGAGCGCACCCGTCGCTACCTCCCGTACTCGAAGTCGGTCTACATCCCACTCATCGAGCAAGGATCTGATGGCGTACTCGAAGAGGCACTTGCGTGTGCGGAGATGTACCGCCGCTTCAAGACTGAACAGCTCTACCGCCGAGGCGTGCCGAAGATTGTCCGGGACGCCACACTGGCAATGCTGCCGGAGTGGTTCCGGACCCTTCCGCCCAGCTACCGCGAAGCGTGCCGATATCTCCGCAACCCAACGTTCGACGACGCGCAACGAATTCTGATGAGCCAAGTTCAGGAAGGTGCGGCCGAACCCAAGCGCGCGGCCATCGAGTGGAACCTGACGCCGCACATGTCCCGCGGATTGTTTAACTGCCAAACCATTACCCACGTACTTGTTCCGAAAGGCCAGACGCCGATCCTGCCCTGGATCGGCCTCACTCCTGCACTCCCCTCAATAAGCAGCAGAAAGGCCATCCGATATCTGGAAGATCAAGGGTGGAAAGTGGACCCAGGCCGCGGCAAGGGATCGCACGTGCGACTCAAACTCATTGGAAAGCAACCGCTTACGATCCCCGTGAACCGAGAGTCACTATCTCCTCCTGTTTTGAAGTCCGTCGCGAACGCGCTGGGCATTCGGCTCGCTGATCTGGAGTTCTAGCGGTGAAGAAACGTGCCGCCAATGACTAAGCCGTCCCCAGCAACCGCGTTGGCCGGGACGCCAGGCACCCGAACGATTCAGATCGCATGCGACGAATCCGGTTCTGAGGGCGAGAATCTGATCGAAGGCAGCTCACGGATCTTCGCCCATGGCAGCACAGACCTCGACCCAGGTACCGCATCTCAGCTAATCGATGAACTTCGGGAGGCCGTGAAATTCAAGGGCCTTGAACTGAAATCAACGACGCTGCTACAGAATGCCTCTCGACGGGCCGCGCTACTGAATACGCTCACGCCAGGCGGACCCCTCTCGGGCCGTGCGAAGTTTCTGGTGATCGACAAGTGGTACATGGCGGCGGCCAAGGTAATCGACCTGGTGATCGAGGAGGATGCCTACGCGAAGGGCATCGACATCTACGGTACCGGGGAGGCCTATCGGATGGCGCAGGTGCTGATTCAGGAAGGGCCCCGCGCGTTCGGCGAGAGGCGTATGCAAAAGCTGCTCGGCGACTTCGTATCGTTTGTGCGTCGCAAACAGCGGGGAGGCGCGAAAACGACTGAGGCTGAGTTGCTTCAGACGATCGATGATCTCCGACTTAGGAACAACCGCCGCAGTGTTACCGCCATCATGCAACGGCTGTGGGAGGGTAGGCATTACCTAGCGGGATACGGGCCGGACGCCCCCGCAACTAGCATGGGAACGCTGGAACCGATCGTGCCCGCGATCGTCAGTACGGCCAAAGACTGGCATCAAGTACATCGCATCCCCATTGAGATCGTTCATGATCGCCACGCGGCGTTGACTCCCGCTGCGGTCAAAGACATCTTGGCGGTATCGACTGTTAGATTTCCCGGCATGGGCATCCCGCCGCCGATAGCGTCGCTTCAGCAGGTGGATTCGCGTACTGACGCCCGCGTACAAGTGGCCGACCTTGTCGCAGGGGTAGGCGCGTGGGCTGCTCGCAGCGCCCTCGGCGGGACGCTGCACCCGGAGGAGGCGGACCTCATCCGCGATTTCGTGGTGACCGACTCAATGTGGGCCGACGTGCCGAGTTGGATGCAACTGTATGGACGGACTCTGCGGTGAAATCATCACCCCCCTTACAGTGCAGCGTTGGCTGCCAATGGCCGCTACCGCAACCTACCAACTGGCCTTCGCGTAATCCTTCAAGAAGCACCCATACAGATCCTCGCCCAGTTCCCCGCGCACGATCGGGTCATACACGCGCGCAGCACCATCCACCAGATCCAGCGGCGCGTGGAAACCTTCTTCGGCCAGCCGCAGCTTCGTCGGGTGCGGACGCTCATCGGTGATCCACCCGGTGTCGACGGCAGTCATGAGAATGCCGTCCTGCTCCAGCATCTCCCCGGAACTGGTGCGGGTCAGCATGTTCAGCGCGGCCTTGGCCATGTTGGTGTGCGGATGCCCAGGCCCCTTGTAGCCGCGGCTGAACTGGCCCTCCATCGCCGACACGTTCACCACGTACTTGCGCCGGGCCGGTGACGCGGCCAGCGCCGGGCGCAGCCGGCTCACCAGAATGAACGGCGCGGTCTGGTTGCACAGCTGCACTTCGAGCAGCTCCATCGCGTCGACCTCGTGCACGCGCTGGGTCCAGCTGTTCACTGACGCGGTATCGGGCAACAGCCCACCCGCATCGATGGCGATCCCGGCGGAGATCCGCTCCGGCGAGGCGCTGCGCGCGGTCAGCGCCAGCTCGGTCAGCGCATGTGGCGCCGGATGCTCGCCGAGGCTGCCGGCCAGGGCATGCGGATGCGCGTCACTGACATGGTCGAAGGTGACCACGTCCACCAGAGCCGGCGGCGGGGTGCGCTCGGCCTCCACCAGCGCGGCATACGAGCCGGGCGGGCGGCGCACCGTCTGCGCCGCGTTGTTGATCAGGATGTCCAGCGGCCCCTGCGCGGCGACCTCATCGGCCAGGGCCACCACCTGGGCCGGGTCCCGCAGGTCGATCCCCACCACCCGCAGCCGGTGCAACCAGTCGGCACTGTCCTCCATCGCGGCGAAGCGGCGCACCGCGTCATTGGGGAACCGGGTGGTGATCGTGGTGTGCGCGCCGTCGCGCAGCAGCCGCAGCGCGATGTACATGCCGATCTTGGCGCGCCCGCCGGTGAGCAGGGCCCGGCGCCCGGTCAGGTCCGTGCGGGCATCGCGCTTGGCCCGGTTGATCGCGGCGCAGTCCGGACAAAGCTGGTGGTAGAAGGCGTCGACGACGGTGTGGTGGTTCTTGCAGATGTAGCAGGCCCGCGAGCGCAGCAGCGTGCCCGCGCTGGCCCCGACCGCGGTGGACACCAGCGGCAGACCCTGGGTCTCGTCGTCGATCCGTCCCGGCGCACCGGTGGCGGTGGCAGCGATGACGGCGCGATCCGCGGCCGCAACCCGATCGCGCGCCGCGGCCCGGCGCACCTTCTTCAACTCCTTGAACATCTTCGCGGTGGCCTGGCGCACAGCAACGGCGTCGGGGTGCTCGGGAGGCAGCTTGTGCACCTCGGACAGCACCCGCAGGCACGTGCTGAGCTGGTCAGGGTCGATCGCGTTCACCATGGAAGGGTACGGCGGGTGGGCACAAATCCCCGTATCGAGCGAACCGGCGGCCAAGCGCTGGGGCCCGTGACGTCAGTCGTAGATGACGTCCAACCCGCGCCGCCGAAGGTCGGCCAAGCCGTCGCGCATGCTCTGCAGCTGCTCGGGTGAATGCCCGACCCAGTCGGTGATCTCGCCGACGATCTTCACCGGCTCACGGGTTCGGTAGGACCGAGTCGGATTCCCGGGCAGCTTCTTGTCGGTCACGTTCGGGTCGTCCTCGATCGCCCCTTCGGGTTCGACGATGTAAATGCGGCCGCGCCCCTCGCCGACAGCCATCTCGGCACCCCACACCGCGGCATCCAAGGTGCGGGTCACGTACACGTGGTTCATGATCCGGCCGGCTTGGTAATTCGACTCGCGTCCGGGCACCAGGCGGTCCCCCACCGCCAGGTCGGCCTTGGTGCCGTGCAGCAGCGCACCCGACTCGTGCACCTCGAACGGTATCGGCGTATTCGTCACAACATCCCCCATCTCGTCACGGACCGGAAGATTGTGCAGCACGTCAGGGGCCTTGCCGCAAGCCCCACCCCCGGCCGTATAGTGAGAGTGGGAACGGATCGAAAGTCTTTCGCGCCCAGCCAATCCGATTGAGTCCACCCGTCTCGGAACGGGTCGCATCGATGGCGCCTGCGCAGCCGGGCCGATGGTCGCTAATCTCTGCACCATGCAGCGACGGGAGCCAACGCTCATCGAGTGGGCACATCAGTACAACGGCTACCAACGACTGGCGGCGGACCCAGCCCGCCTCGCAGACGTCCTCCGTCCGGCCATGGACGAATTTCGCAGCACCCGCCAGGTCCCCGAGTGGGCAGGAGTTGACCTACTGCGCGGCTGGGCCTTCTGGTGCGTCCGCGCCCATCGTCACGGCGGCGGCTACGACCCGATCGAAGAGGTGTTTCCCGAGTTCAACGCGATCATCGCAGCACTGCATCACCATTCCGGGGCAACCGACGCCGACCGTCCGCCACTGCGAGCGACACCCTGGCCACATGACGACATCCTTCACGCTTGGTGGGTCGAGCCCAACCGGCTGCTGGCCGGTGAATACCCGGGTGCCACCACCGCAGAGAAAGCCGAAGCCAAGATCCGCGTGCTCCTCGACGCCGGAATCGACACCATCATCGACCTCACCACAGAAGGTGACCGGCTGACGCCCTATCTGGCGCTCCTGCGAGCGGAGGCCGAGAAATCCGGGCGCACAGTGCGGCACTTCGCGCATCCCATTCCCGATTTCGGCGTCATCGACGACGCCGGCTACGACGCGATCCTGGCGCGCATCCACTCCGAGTTGGACGCCGGCCGCAACGTCTACGTGCACTGCTGGGGCGGGAAGGGACGGACCGGCACTGTGATCGGATGCCTGCTCGCTGAATCCGGATTGAGCTACGACGACGTCATCGATCGCATCGCCGAATTACGCGCGGGGACAAGAAAAGCCGCGTTTGTCTGCCCCGAGTCCGCTGCCCAGCGCGACCTTCTGAGAGCTCGCTGCTCCCGGTAGCGCTAACGTTGCGGCGGGAGGGGGCGTCATGGTTGAAAACTTGCTTGCCGACGGCGGAACCGCATATCAGGTCGGCTCCACGATCAGCGCAATACTCTGGCCGGTTGCGGGCGTGCTGTTGCTGACCGTCGGCGTTCGCCGCTGGATCGCGCACACCCGATGGGTGCGCCACGACGACGACCGGCTGCTTCACCCGGCAGGTACCGGGCCCGTGGACGATCGGCCGCCGCCTCAACCGTCGCGCGGGACGGCGTTCATCATCGCGGGTGCGGTGATGCTGAGCATCGGAATTCTCCATCTCGCCGCGCTCGCCATTGGCGCAGGGATGTCGTCCTAAAGATCAGAGTTGGTCGAGCAACCCGTCGACGATGCCACGTAGTTTCGCGAAATGCGCACCGGCCCAATAAATCTGCCCGCAGTCCGGGCACTGACTGAATTCGTCGTAGTAGCGGCGGGTCAACGGCTCGAGGCGATCTGCCACCTCTTCCTTCGTCACCGCGGCCAGCGGCCCGTTGCATCGCACGCAGCGGATGAACGGCTTGGCCTGCCGCCGCAGATCCAGCCGCCGCAGCACCTCCAGTGTCTGCTCCGCGGGCTGCTGGGAATGGACGAACAGGCCGTGCGTGATCGCGCGACGCTTCAGCAGGCCGCGGTCGCGGGTGAGCAGGGTCCGCTGCTGCTCGACACTGATATCCGCCAGGGCCTGATCGTCGGCATCGTTGGACCACCAGACGTCGAACCCGAGCAGACGCAGCAGCCGCGCCAGTCGGCCGAGGTTGACGTCGATCACGAACCGCGGATGCCGCAGCGGCTCGGGCCGGAGCCGGGCCGTCGACCCCACGTCGAGCGCCTCGAACATCGGGTACGCCGCGATCCGGTCGCCGACGGCGGGACGATGCTCGAAGCCCACCGGGTCCCCGTTCACCAGGATCAGGTCGATCTCGGTGTGTGGAATGCCCATGGCCTCCAGCACGTCCTTGACAGTCTGATGATCCCCGCACGGGCGACGCAGGGTCTGGCTGCGCGAGTCAGCGTCCAAGAAGTCGTTGAGCTCGGCGTAGGCCCGGACGTGCACGTAGCCGGCCATAGCGCCATGCTCCCGCGCGGGGCACAGGCGAGCAAGGACCGCCGACAGGCTGGGCAACCTTGAGCGATCGGCCTAGCGTGAAGTCATGACAGAGCAGTCACCCGCGGTCACCGTCGCTCATCCGCCGAAACTGATGCTGCGCGTCGTCAACCCGGCCCTGCGGTTCATGCTGCGCACACCGTTCGCCGGTGCCGCACGCCAGCAGTTCATGGTCCTGACCGTGCGCGGCCGAAAGACCGGGCGGCAGTATGCGATTCCGCTGAGCGCGCACTTCATCGACAACACGCTCTACGCGATGACCGACGCCGGTTGGAAGCACAACTTCCGCGATGGCGCCACCGCCGAAGTGCTCCACAACGGCAAGACCGCGACCATGCGGGGCGAGCTCATCACAGACCGCGCGACGGTCGCCGATCTGTTCCACCGCTGCGCCGAGTCATACGGCGTCAAACGCGCCCAGCGCATGATGGGGTTGGTCTTCCGCGATGAGCGCATCCCCACGCTGGAGGAGTTCAGCGAGGCCGTCGACCGTGAGCATCTCGTCGCCATCAAGCTGACCCCGGCAGCCTGACCGTCAGTCCATCAGGAGCTTCCGTTCCTCAGATCAGCCGGCAGGACCGTCAAAAGTTTTGACGACTTCCGTAGGAACATGCCGCCCCAACCGGCCCGCCGGCACCCCCACACCAAATGCCCCAATAACCGCCACCCGCCACACCCATCTCGGTAACGTCAGCAGCAATGAGCGGGGCACCGACGTGTTGATTGCGGCGTTACGCGATCTGCAGTGGCGCCGACGGCGATTCATGATCGCAGCGGTCGGCACCGCGTTGGTCTTCGCCATGACGCTGGTGTTGACGGGCCTGGCGAACGGTTTCCGCGTCGAAGCCGAACGCAGCGTCGACGCGCTCCACCTCGACGCATTCATGATCAAGTCAGGCGCGGCGGGACCGTTCCTCGGCTCAGCACCGCTGCCACTCACCGACGTTCAAAGGGCCGCCAAGCTGCCGGGTGTCGTCACCGCGGTCCCGCTGGTGTACGGCTCGTCGACGATCCCCGCCGGCGGCACCCCGCGCAACGTGAACGTGTTCGGGGTGCCGGAGCAGGGCCCAGGCGCTCCGACCCTGAAGGAAGGCCGGGCCCCGCACACCCCCGACGAGGTCGCGGTGTCGACGACGATGGGCCGCCCGGTCGGCGCCGACGTCGCGGTGGGCGCGTCGAAACTGCGGGTCGTGGGATTGGTCGATGACCTCACCGCGCTGGCCGCCCAGGACAACATCTACCTGACGGTTCCGGGCGCCCAACAACTGCTGTTCTCCGGGCAGAAGCTCATCTCGTCGGTCGGCATCGTCGGCAATCCGGGCGCGGCGCCACCGGAGTTCCGCATCGTCGACCGGGCCGGCGCCATCGACGACATGGTGCGACCGCTGCGCGGCGCCAACCAGGCGATGAGTTTGATGGCCGGCCTGCTGTGGGCGGTCGCGGCGCTGATCGTCGGCTCGGTGATCTACCTGTCCGCCCTGGAACGCACCCGCGACTTCGCGGTCTTCAAGGCCGTCGGCGTCGCCACCCGATCGATCATGGGCGGCCTGGCGATGCAGGCCGTCGCCGTCGCGCTACTGGCCGCCCTGTTGGGTGCGGGGCTGTCGCTCGTGCTCGGGCCGCCGTTCCCGATGCGCTGCGACGTCCCGACTCTGGCGTTCGTGGCGCTGCCGATCGTCGCCGTCGTGATCGGCCTGCTGGCCAGCGTGGCCGGGCTGCGCCGCGCCGTCACCATCGACCCTGCCCTGGCGTTCCGAGGACCGTGACATGGCCGACCTACTCGTCAAAGACCTCGTCGTGGAGTACTCCAGCGGCGGGTACGCGGTGCGCCCGATCGACGGCCTCGACCTCGAAGTGCCCGCCGGATCACTGGCAATCCTGCTGGGCCCCAGCGGTTGCGGCAAGACAACGCTGCTGTCGTGTCTGGGCGGGATCCTCAAACCGACCGCGGGCCGCATCGAGTTCGGCGACGTCGATGTGACCACCCTGAACAAGAAGGAGCTGTCGAACTACCGGCGCGACACCGTCGGGATCGTGTTCCAGGCGTTCAACCTGGTGCCCAGCCTCACAGCCATGGAGAACGTGATGGTGCCGCTGCGCGCCGCCGGGATGAGCCGCTACGGCGCCCGCGAGCGCGCCATGGAACTGCTGACCCGCGTCGGGCTCAAAGACCGATTGCACCACCGCCCCGGCAATCTCAGCGGCGGACAACAACAACGCGTCGCGGTGGCCCGCGCGATCGCGCTCGACCCACCACTGATCCTGGCCGACGAACCGACCGCCCACCTCGACTTCATCCAGGTGGAGGAAGTACTGCGACTCATCCGGGAACTGGCCAGCGACGAACGCGTCGTTGTCGTCGCCACCCACGACACCCGCATCCTGCCGCTCGCCGATCAGGTGGTGGAGCTCGTCCCACACGTGGCCGTCGAGCATCAGGGCCCCGAGACCGTGACCATCGAGGCAGGCGAGGTGCTGTTCTCCCAGGGCGAGATGGGCGACCTGATCTACATCATCACCGACGGCGAGATCGAACTGGCCCGCGAATTGGCCAGCGGCGGTGAGGAAGTCATCAAGACCGTCGGGCCCGGCGACTACTTCGGCGAGATGGGTCCGCTGTTCAGCCTGCCCCGGTCGGCGACCGCCCGGGCCAAGTCCGACGCCACCATCGTCGGGTACACCGTCCAGGCGTTCCGAGAACTGCTCGGCCCCACCGGAGCGCGGAACCTCATCGGCCGATCCGAAGCCGAGGACTGATGACCGAACTCGACAGCCGCGTCGCGGTCTACCTCGACTTCGACAACATCGTCATCTCCCGCTACGACCAGGTCAACGGTCGCAACTCTTTCCAAAAAGACAAGGCCAAGGGTCTGGAGCCCGACAAGCTCACCAAGGCCACCGTCGACGTCGGCGCGATCCTCGACTTCGCCTCCTCCTTCGGCACATTGGTGCTCACCCGTGCCTACGCGGACTGGTCAGCCGACCTCAACGCCGGGTACCGCGAGCAGCTCGTCGGCCGTGCCGTCGACCTGGTGCAGCTGTTCCCGGCGGCCGCATACGGCAAGAACGGCGCCGACATCCGGCTGGCCGTCGACGCGGTCGAGGACATGTTCCGGCTCCCCGACCTCACCCATGTGGTGATCGTGGCCGGCGACTCCGACTACATTCCCCTGGCCCAGCGCTGTAAACGCCTGGGCCGCTATGTCGTCGGCATCGGAGTCGCCGGATCGTCGAGCCGGGTGCTGGCCGCCGCGTGCGACGAGTTCGTCGTCTACGACTCGCTGCCCGGTATCCCCACCCCCGTCCCTGAGCCGGAACCCAAGCCGCAGAAGCGCACCCGCAAGAAGGAAGAACCCGACCCGCAGGCCGAGGCCACCGCGCTGCTCACCCGCGCCCTGCAGATCGGCCTGGAGAAGGACGATGTCGAGTGGCTGCACAACTCCGCGGTCAAGGCGCAGATGAAGCGGATGGACCCGTCGTTCAGTGAGAAGTCGTTGGGCTTCAAATCGTTCAGCGATTTCCTGCGGTCGCGGTCCAAAGTCGTCGAACTGGACGAGAGCTCGACGACGCGCATGGTCAAGCTGCGCTGATCCTCACACGCCCAACCGCCCCGATAGCCGGTTCAGCCGGTCCAGGCTCTCCCCGTCGAGTCCGGTGAACGACACGGTCTTCCCACGCGACGAGTACTTGAGTCGTATCGCATCGAGACTCGCGACAGACGACGCATCCCACACCGACACACCGGACATGTCGATCACCACCTCGGCGGGATCGTCGGCGTAGTCGAACTGGTGCACCAGGTCATTGCTGGACACGAAGAACAGGTCGCCGCGAACCCGATAGGTCCGCACACCGTCCGGCCCGGTCACGGCCGTCACCGAGGTGAAGTGTGCGACGCGGCGGGCGAACGCCACCATCGCCGTGAGCACCCCGAGGGACACCCCAACAGCGAGATTCCCGGTGACGACAGTCGCGACAACGGTGACGATCATGATCAGAGTCTCACTGCGCGGCAGCATCTTCAGGGTGCGCGGCGTCACGCTGTGCCAGTCGAAGGTCGCGAACGACACCACGATCATCACCGCCACCAGCGCGGCCATCGGGATGCGTCCGACGAGATCCCCAAGGGACACCACCAGGATCAAGACGAACACGCCGGTCAGCAAGGTGGACAGTCGGGTTCGGGCCCCGGCCACCTTGACGTTCATCATGGTCTGCCCGATCACCGCGCAGCCGCCCATGCCACCGAAGATCGCGGTGACCACATTGGCGATCCCCTGCCCGCACGCTTCACGGGTCTTGTTGGACGGGGTATCGGTGATGTCGTCGACGAGCTTGGCCGTCATCAGCGACTCCAGCAGGCCGACGAGCGCCGCCCCCAACGCATAGGGCGCGATCACCTGCAGCGTGTGCAGGGTCAACGGAACGTGCGGCAGCCCGGGAACAGGCAACGAATCAGGCAGTGCCCCTTGATCTCCCACGTCGGGCACGTCCCAGCCGAAGAACACGACGACGGCGGTCAGCACCAGCACCACCACCAGCGGCGCGGGCACCGCCGTTGTCAGCTTGGGCAGCACGAACATCAGCACCACGCCCACGACAGTCAGCGGATACACCAGCCACGGTACGTCGACCAGATGCGGCAGCTGCGATACCAGCACCAGGATGGCCAGCGCGTTGACGAAACCGACCATCACACTGCGCGGGATGAACCGCATGAGCTTGGCAACCCCGAAGGCCGCCAACAGCATCTGGATCACGCCCGCCAGGAGAATCGTGGCGACGAGGTATCCCACCCCGAATTCCCGTGCCACCGGGGCGACGACGAGTGCGACCGCCGCGGTGGCGGCCGTGATCATCGCGGGCCGTCCGCCGGTGAAGGCGATGGTGCTCGCCATCGTCACCGTCGAGAACAGGCCCACTCGGGGGTCGACGCCGGCGATCACCGAGAACGCGATGGCCTCGGGGATCAAGGCCAGCGCGACGACCAGCCCGGCCAGCACCTCGGTGCGCAGCACGGCCGGTGACCACAGTAACGGCCGATCGACGCTGTCTGAAGGCGCGCGAAATCCAGGGATGGTGATGCTCATCGAATCTCCTTGGCGGAAAGCCAGATAAGTTATGCCGCCGGGCGGTGGCCCAGGAAGTCCAGGATGGCGCGACGGCGCCGCTGGTAGGACTCCTCGAACTGCGCCTCGGGCGTGCGGGGCTTCTCGATCGTGATGACGTCGGCGACGGTCGCGGGCCGATGGCTCAACAGCACGATCCGGTCGGCCAGCAGCAGGGCCTCGTCGACATCGTGGGTGACGAACAGCAGCGTCATCTTCTGGGTCTCCCACACCGACGTCAGCAGCTGCTGCATCTCAAGCCGCGTCTGCGCATCCAGAGCACCGAACGGCTCGTCCATCAACATCACTCGCGGCTCACAGGCCAACGTGCGGGCCAATTGCACCCGCTGACGCATGCCACCCGAAAGCTGACTGGGCAGGTGATCCAGGTAGTCACCGAGCCCGACCTGTTCCAGCCGGGTGGCGGCCTTCTCCTTGAGCTCCTTCCCGCGCACCCCACGGAGTTTCAACGGGAACTGCACGTTCTTCAGTGCGGACCGCCACGGGAACAGCGCGTCCTCCTGAAACACCATGGCGCACTGGGCGACATTGCCGGTGACGGGTGCACCATCGACAGTCGCGGTGCCGCCCATCGGTTTCAGCAGCCCGGCCAAGGCCCGCAGGATGGTCGACTTGCCGCAACCGGACGGCCCGAGGAACACCACCACCTCGCCGGGCTCGATCGTGAGGGTGATGTTGGCCGCGACAACTCCGTTGAAGCCGAGTTGCAGCTGCTGGAGATTGACGGCGCCGGCGCTCATCGGGCGGCCCTCGGCAGCCAGCGGTTGACCCGCCGTCCGACCCGCTCGACAGACCAGGCGGTGCCCAACCCCAGCGCGCCGATGGAGATCATGCCGACCACGACGCCGGCGTAGTCGAGCAGACCGTAGGCCTGCCAGGTGTAGTACCCGATGCCGAATTGCCCCGAGATCATCTCGGCACTCACCACACAGATCCACGCCACGCCCATCGCCACCGAGAGCCCGGCGAAGATGCCCGGCAGCGCGCCCGGGATGATCACGTGGAACAGCAACGACATTCGACCCGCACCCATGGTCTGGGCGGCCTCCTCCCACACCTTCGGCATCGAGTCCATGGCATGGATGGTGCTGACCACGACGGGGAAGAACGCCGCGAAGAACGTGATGAACACGATCCCCTGCTCGCTGGACGGGAACAGCAGGATGGTCAGCGGCACCAAGGCGATCGCCGGGATCGGGCGGATCAATTCGATGAAGGGCCGCAACGCCATCCGCGCGATCTCAGAACGCCCGACCAGCACACCCAACCCGATGCCGACCACCGCCGCCAACCCGAAGCCGAGCAGGATGCGCTGCAGGCTGGCGAGCAGGTCGTCGTAGTAGCTGCCCGAGCCGATCCGCGCCACCAACGCCTGCAGCACCGCCTCCGGCGCAGGCATTCGGTTGAACCGCAGCCAGGCCACCACATTGTTGGTGGTCAACAGGTGCCAGGCCACCAGGAACGCGGTGATCGGGATCAACGGCAGCAGCAGTGCGGGAACCCGTCGGGCGACGGAGACCGGCAGCAGATCTGCCAGGCTGCGCCGCGGCGACTTCTCGCCCCGGTTGGCCGGGGACCACAACCGCGGTGCGGTGATCGTGGGCCGGGTCATGAGCTCGGTCATGCGGTTTCCTTTCTGGGAGGGGTTTAGCCGGCGGTGCGGGACTGCCCCACGGCAGCCGGATAGGCGACGGGCACGGCCTGCGGATGGCTGGTCCGGTAGGTGTCGGCAGCGGCGCCGGTGGCGAACGGCTTGTAGCGCTGAGTGGGTGGTGCCGTCGGATCGTCCAGCCAGACGGCGTGATCGGCGAAGATCCGCAGCCCGGTCAGGGTGTCGGGCACATAGGCGGCCCGCACCTCAGGAGTCGCGCCGACCCGGCGCAGCAGGCATGTCGGGGTCGCGGCAACCTCGGTGGTCTCCGATCCTGACGCCCACACCTCGGACGCCTGGGCCGGGTCGTTCACCGGCAGCCTGCACACGTCGTCGAATCCGGTGAGCATCATCGGGTTGGCCACGCTGGCCTGGCGCTGCGGGTACTGGTCTCCGAACAACTGCCGCAGATAGCTGTCGTTGACGAAGCCGGCAACGTCGAAATCCTTTGTCACCGAGCCACGCCCGACCAGATACTCCTTCACCGACGCGAACGCGGTGAGGAACTGCTCCTTGAGGGTCATGTCGAAGCTGACCAACCCGTTGGGACCGTTGTAGAGGTAGATCACCTCGGGTTCGATGCCGGTCAACTCGCCGACCCGCTTCGCCGCCGCGAGCGGATGAGCGACGATGTCGTCGGTGGTCGATTTCATCGCCCGCAGGAACGCCGCCATCACCTCGGGATTGCCCTCAGCGAACTGCTTGCGCACCACCACGCCATGGAAGGTCGGCACATTGTTGTCGCCGCCGTCGTACAGCAGCCGGCCCTGGTTGCGGTAGATCACCAGCTGCGGCCACGGCACGAACTGCGCCAGGCCGTCGACCTGTCCTCCGTCGATGGCCGAAGCACCCACCGACGGATCCTGGTTGACGATGTGCACCGCGGCCTTGTCCATGCCGCTGTTGCGTACCGCCGACGAGAACATGCCGTCTCCAGCCGACCCGAGACTCGTCGACACTTTCTTGCCGGTCAGGTCGCCGAGCTTTTCGGCAGGCGAATCCGACGGCACTACAACCTGGTTCAATGAGCCACGCAGGTTGTAGCCGGTGGTCGCGACCATCTCGGTGACCGCGTCGTCGTACTTGCGGGTCTTGGAGCCGTTGGTGAGCAACGGGTAGTCACCCATCGAGCCGATGTCGACGTGGGTGGCGATCATCTGCGCGGTCAGCGGGGCGCCGGACGCGAAGTCCTGCCACACCACCCGGTACTTGGTGCCGGTGGCCGCGCCCAGTTCCTTGAGTGCGTTCTCGAAGTCACCGCGGTCGCGCAGCAAGGTGCCGGCGTTGACGGTGTTGATGGTCTTGGATTGGTAGCCGACGTTGACGACGACGGTCGGCTCGGTGAGCAGACCGCAGCCGGTGAGCAGCTGGGCGCCGCTCACCGTGACTGCGGCCAGCAGAGCAGCCGACCGGGCCCGCCACCGGCCCCGAGGATGATGTTGCACGTCGTCCATACCGACAAGAGTCGACGGCTTCTGTTACCTCACTGTCATGTGAGGTTGCGCAGCAGTTACGCCATCTGCACGCAATGAACGCCGAGGTTACGCCACCAGTACCGCCCTGGTAACGGGTGTGGGTTTCGGAAAGGCTTGCAGCCGTGGATGTTCCGATCGAACCCGACTACCGGTTCACACTCGCCAACGAGCGCACGTTTCTGGCGTGGCAGCGCACCTCTCTCGGACTGCTCGCGGCAGCCGTCGCGGTGGTGCAGTTCATGCCCGAACTGACAGTTCCTGGTCTTCGGCACATACTGGGGGTGGCAGTCGGCGCCATGGCGATCCTGACGGCCGTCGCGGGTCTGCGCCGGTGGGCCCAGGTCGATCGCGCGATGCGCCATGACCAGCCGCTGCCCCGCGCCGCGGCGCCGACCTATCTGACCGCCGGCCTGGCGATGATGGGTCTGGTCACGGTGAGTCTTGCTCTCGTGGCGACGGTTCGATGACGCGCCAGGCGCTGGAGCAGGACCGCGGGCTGCAGGCCGAGCGGACCGCGCTGGCCTGGACTCGCACCGCGCTGGCGATCGCCGCAGCCGGCGTGCTGGTGCTGGTGCGTGACGGCCACCTCCTCGGTAACCCCGTGCGCTTGGCCGTCGTCGGTGCCGCGGCCACATTGGCCGCCGCGGTCTACACCCTCGGGGCACACCGTCGTCGGCAGCTACTGGCGCGCCCGCGGCATTGCGCCGCGTCGGGTCGCCGATATGTGCCTGTCGTCGGCGCAGCCGTCATCATCGAAGGTGCCCTTGTGGTGACCTACCTGGCGGTGCCCGCCTGACGCTGCGCACGCAACAGCTTCTGCCGCACCCGCGACACAAGACCCGGTCGGTCGGACACCATCGACTGGGTCACCCACACCACCGACCAACCGAACGACTCGAGTTCCGCCGTCTGCGCATGCATCCACCGTCGATAGTCCGCACCGTCCCGTTCTTCGTCGCACTCGATGGCGACCTTCCAACGGCGCCAACCCATCGCCACGCGGTTGCACACCATGCCCCAGGTGTCGAAGAACGGAATCTGGGTTTCAAATCCCGGTATGCCGATGTAGCGCAACACCAGTCGAGTTCGCGTCTCGAGCGGTGTTTCAGCGCCGCCGTCGGCCTCCACCAGCGCCATCCGCAGCTGCTCGACGCCCCGCATTCCTCGATTCACCTCGTACAGCGACCACACGTCCTCGGGGTCAAGCCCCGTCTTGTTCAGCAGCGCGTCCAAGATCGGTACCGCCTGGTCATGCGGCAACAACCGGCCCAGGTCGAACGCCGTCCGCGCGACGGTGGTTACCCGCATCCCCTCCCACTCGCAAACCTCGTCCGGCTCAAGGGCATACGAGTACGCCCGTAGCCCGGCCGGTGCATGACGATTGGCCCGCACGATCTCCGCCGGTGCATCTGCGTCCAGCCATTCGGTGCCGTAGACCGCCGCCGCAGACAGTCCGCTGACCACCGCATCCGGACCGGCGAACAGCCAAGCCGCCTGGGCGCGCAGCAGCGGGGTCAAGGTCACCTCGTTGTCCAGGTAGACGTTGCGGTAGACGGCTCGGTACTTGGTCTCGAGTTCGTGCTTGGTGAGCAGCCCGGCCCTGATCGCCTCTCTGTCCAGAAACGGGCCGGGCCGTCGGCCGGGAAGCGCTCCAGAGAACTGCGTGTTCATGAGGCCAGCATCGGCGGGCGAACCGACAATTCTCGGGCTCTGTCGCGGGTTATGCACAGGTGCGGGGACACTGTGACGAGCGTGCAGGATTTGCCGACGATTTCGCAGTTCTGGCTGGAAAAGCTGCACGCTCGTCACAGTGTTCCGAACGGGATATAGGAACCCGGCCGATCAAACGTCGAGGAAACGAATGTCCTTGGCATTGCGGGTGATGAAGCTCCGCCGCGCTTCCACGTCGTCGCCCATGAGTATCGAGAACAACTCGTCGGCGGCGGCCGCGTCGTCAAGCGTCACCTGCCGCAGCACACGCACCGTCGGGTCCATGGTGGTTTCCCACAGTTCCTTGGCATCCATCTCGCCGAGACCCTTGTAACGCTGGATACCGTCGTCGACGTTGATGCGCTTGCCCACGGCCCTGCCGGCCTCCAGCAGCGCGTCGCGCTCGCGGTCGGAGTAGGCGAACTCGGGGTCCTGACGCTGCCATTTGAGCTTGTAGAGCGGCGGCTGCGCGAGGTACACGTGGCCGTTGCCGATCAGCGGTTTCATGAAGCGGAACAGCAGGGTCAGCAGCAGGGTGGAGATGTGCTGGCCGTCGACGTCGGCGTCGGCCATCAGCACGATCTTGTGATACCGCAGCTTGGAGATGTCGAACTCGTCGTGGATACCGGTGCCCAGGGCGGTGATGATGGCCTGGACTTCGGTGTTCTTCAGAACGCGGTCGATGCGGGCCTTTTCGACGTTGATGATCTTGCCGCGCAACGGCAGGATCGCCTGGAACATCGAGTCGCGGCCGCTCTTGGCCGAGCCGCCGGCCGAATCGCCCTCCACCACATACAGTTCGGACTTGCGCGGGTCGGTCGAGCGGCAATCGGCCAGCTTGCCCGGCAAGCCGCCAATCTCGGTCGCGCTCTTGCGCCGCACCAATTCCCGCGCCCGCCGGGCGGCGACCCGCGCCTGCGCCGACGATGCGATCTTCGTGATGATCACCTTGGCCTCGGCCGGGTTCGCCTCGAACCAGTGGGTCAGCTCCTCGTTGCAGACCTTCTGCACGAACGACCGCACCGCGGCATTGCCGAGCTTGGTCTTGGTCTGACCCTCGAACTGCGGCTCGGCGACCTTCACCGAGATGACCGCCGCCAATCCCTCGCGGATATCGTCGCCGGTGAGGTTCGGATCCTTGTCCTTCAGGAGCTTCTTGTCCTTGGCGTACTTGTTCACCACCGTGGTCAGCGCCGAGCGGAACCCCTCTTCGTGGGTGCCGCCCTCGTGGGTGTTGATCGTGTTGGCGAAGGTATGCACCGACTCGGAATACCCGACGTTCCACTGCATCGCGATCTCGACCTCATGGCCGGCGCCGGCACCGCCGAACGCGATGATGGACGGCTGAATGGGCTCCTTCACGCGGTTGAGGTGGCCGACAAAGTCGGTCAGACCGCCGGGGTGATGGTAGGTGCGGGTCTCGGTGTCCGGGTTACGCAGATCTGAGAGGGTCAGAATCAGGCCCTTGTTGAGGAACGCCATTTCTTGCAGGCGCCGCGCGATGGTCTCTGCGTTGTAATCGGTGGTCTCGAAAACCTCTGGGTCCGACCAGAACCGGACCGTGGTACCGGTGCGCTCCGACGGGGTGCCCTGGCTCAGGGTGGCGGGTACCGAGTGGTCGTAGTGCTGAAACCACTCGTAGCCGTCCCGGTGGATAGACACCTCCAGCCGGGTGGACAAGGCGTTGACCACCGATACGCCGACGCCGTGCAGACCACCCGAAACCTGGTAGGACTCGCCGTCGAATTTTCCGCCCGCGTGCAGCTGGGTCATCACGACGTCGACCGTGGGAACTCCCGTCTCGTGCATGGCGACCGGGATGCCGCGGCCGTCGTCGCTCACCTCCACTCCCCCATCGGCGAGAAGTACGACATCGACCCGGGTGGCATGACCGGCCATCGCCTCGTCCACCCCGTTGTCGACCACCTCCCACACCATGTGGTGCAGGCCGCGTTCACTGGTCGACCCGATGTACATACCGGGCCGTTTGCGGACGACGTCGAGCCCTTCGAGGATCGTGATCGACGCGGCGTCATAGGTGGTGGACACGGTGGGTTCCCTTCGGGACTACTGGTTGCGAGCTGGGACGAAATCGATTGGCGCGCCGGCCGGAATCAGCTGTTCGGTCTCGACGCTGGCGTCGAACTCCTGAATGAAGCGGTAGGCATGCTGCATCACCCACCACCGCACCCAGGTCTGATTGACGGCCTCGCGTTCCTTCGGGTCCTCCAGCAGGTTGGTGATGCGCGCGAAGCCCAGCGGGATCTCCGGGTCGTGGAAGTGCTGCTGCCGTTTGAAGTTGATCTTGAACTGAGACCACTTCACCGCGTGCAGTTCCTCGTTGAGCCACACCATGCAGCCCTCGCGACTGGATTCCTCTGCCCCGCCGAAGAATTCGCGCTGGTCGATACCGTCGATGATCCGGTCCTCGGGAATCTCGCAGCCCGCCCACCGCAGCAAGGTCGGGAACATGTCGGTGACGTGCACCATCTCGTTGCTCTCGCGCACCGCCACGTGTCCCGGATAGCGGATCAGGCACGGGGTGCGGATGCCGCCCTCAGCGGAACTGAAGTAGGACCCGTCGAAGAATCCTGCGGTGCCACGTCCGGCCAGATGGTCCTCGGCACCGTTGTCCCCCGCCATGATGACGATGGTGTTGTCCTCGATACCCAGTTCGGTCAGGTAGTCGAGGATGCTGCCGAAGTCATGATCGAGCATGAGCAGCGAATCACCCCACGCCCCATTGGTGCTCTTGCCCTTGAACTGCTCGCGGACCTCCATCGGGAAGTGCATCAGTGAGTGGTTGTGGTACAGGTAGAACGGCTTGTCCGCCTCGACGCTGCGCTTCATGAACGCCTTGGCCCGGCGGTCGTATTCGCCGTCGACCTCACCTTTGAGCTTGACGGTCAGCTGCTGGTCGGTGGCCTGGACACCGTCGGCCTTGGTGCCGTCATACATGTAGGAGTAGCCGTCGCGGTCGCCGTTGTACCAGGGATCGTCGGGCCACAGGCATTCGTCGTACGTGCGGGCCGGGCCGTACCATTCGTCGAACCCGTGATCCGTGGGCCAGCGGCCGTCCTCGGCGCCGATGTGCCACTTGCCGAAACATGCTGTGGCGTAGCCAGCTTCGGACAGAATGTCGCCCATGGTGCGCTCCCAGGCCACGATGCCGCCGCCGTTTCCGCCGAGGGCGATGGTGTGGTTGCCGGATCGGATCGGGTAGCGCCCGGTCATCAGCGCGGAGCGGGTGGGCGTGCACTGCGGTTCGACGACGAAGTGCGACAGCTTCAACGACTCGGCCGCGAAGGCGTCCATCCGAGCGGTGTCAGCGCCGCGAAGAATGCCGCCGCCGTAGCAGCCGAGCTCACCCATTCCTAGGTTGTCGACGTGGAAATACACGATGTTGGGTTTTTTGGGCATGGTTGAGCTACCTCTCTGTCGATAGGGTGAAATCCGGTGAGGGTGAGGTGAAGAAGCGCCGGCTACGTTGGCGGCGGCGACGGATGGTCAGGCGACCGCGCGGCGATCGTCATCAACGAGCACCGATCCCCGCGATAGCGCACGGTCTCGAAGTCGAACGGGGTGCCGTCCTCCAGATGAGTCAACCGATGCAGCAGCAACAGCGGTGCACCGGAACGGATTTGCAGCAGTTCAGCGGTATTCGCATCGGCCGAGACCGACTCCACGGTCATCTCGGCCCAGCCCAGCCGCATGCCGAGTTCGCGCTCGATCAACGCGAACACATCTTGGCGATCGAGGTTGGCGTCCACGGGTATCGCCCCGATCCGCAACGACGTGGTGTCGAGCGACAGCGGCACCCCGCCGACAGACCGCAGCCGTTCGATGAAGAGAATCGGCGCGTTCTCGGGCAATTGGAGCTTGGCGGCGACGAAGGGCGAAGCGACCGACTCGCGCACGGAGAGCACCGTGTTCTCGACGGGCAGTTGGTGGCCGGCCAGCGACTCGGCCAGACCCTCGAGACGATCGATGCGTTGACTCAGCTTGGCGCCGGTGACGAAGGTTCCGGCGCCCTGAACCCGGGTGATCAGCCCCTCGCCGCGGAGCAGCTCGAGCGCTTCGCGGATGGCGTTGCGGCTGACCCCGAACTCGGCGGCGAGCTCGTTCTCCGGCGGCAACATCGGGCGTGCCGCCGCCAGTCCGCCGTACACACCGTCGAGGATCTGGCCGCGCAGGACATCGCGCGCCCAGCGCGCCGCGTCGGCCCGGGTGCCGGCGTACTCCCTGGTCGCCGGACGGGGAAAGTCCTTCGGCGGGATGTGCGGACGGCGGGTCATGACCTCACTGTGCCACCGTGGACACCGGGTGGCGATACGGCGCGTGTTACGCCACCTGTTACTTCGTAAAGCCCTAGGCCAGCGGGTATGGGGCGGCGTTTACGCGCGGCTTCCGCCACCACGGACTAGGTGGCGACACAGCGGAAACCGATGTGAGTGGTGGCGCTGTCCTGCGATTGCGAGGACCGGGCCGCCGGCCGGTAGCGGTGGCAGTACTCGGGCGCGCACAGGTGAGACCCGCCTTTGAGTGTCTGCATCACCGACGGATCACCGGCAGGTGCCGGACAGCATCCGGACGACTCGGCACTCTCTCGATGACGGGCGGTGAAGCGGGTGGCGGTCCACTCCCACACGTTGCCGATCATGTCGACCAGGCCATGAGCGTTCGGCGGGAACGTGCCAACCGGTGAGGTCCCGACCCAGCCCAGCGCACCGTCGTTGCGGTACGGAAACCGGCCCTGCCACGTGTTGGCCATCAGCTGTCCGCCCGGCCGGACATCGTCGCCCCAGGCGTAGACGGTCGTCGCGCCGGCGCCTGCCGCGTACTCCCATTCTTTTTCGGTGGGCAGTCGCCGCCCGGCCCAGGTCGCGTATGCCGCGGCGTCGGGATAGGCGACCTGGACCACGGGATGATCGGGCCGGTCCTCGATGGAGGATTCCGGCCCTCGCGGATGCTTCCAGCAGGCCCCCGGAACCCACGTCCACCACTGACGCCAATCGCGCAGGTTCACCGGTCCGTCCGTCGGGCGGAAAACCAGCGCCCCCGGGACGAGCTCCTCGGCGGGCACTCCTGGAAACGCCGCAGGATCCAGTCGCTGCTCGGCGACGGTGACATACCCGGTGGCGGAGACGAACTCGGCGAACTGAGCGTTGGTGACCGGATGCCGCTCGATGCTGAACGGCGCAACTGACGCCTCGTGCACCGGCGATTCCTCGGGATAGAAGTTCTGCGATCCCATGCGGTAGGTGCCGCCATCAAGTGCGACGAGTTCGGTGAGCATCCGGACAGACTAGGTAGGACCGGAACCCGGTGCAGTCCAGCAGGCCTACTGCCCCGCGCCACCACCGGCATGCGTCCTGGTGATGGCAGGCACCGGATGCCCGGCGTCCCGCACCGCTCGGGACACCGCCTCGCTGACCGCCTGCTCGCGGTCGAAGGGCACCAGTGCGATGACGCAGCCCCCGAACCCGCCACCGGTCATCCGTGCCCCAAGGGCACCGGCGTGCACTGCGGTCGCGGCGATCAAATCGAGGTGCGGTGTGGTGATCTCGAAGTCGTCACGCATCGAGGCGTGCGAGGCGGTCCACAGCTCACCAGCCGCGACGAAATCCGAAGAGTCCATCGCCGCAACACAATCGAGCACGCGCCGGTTCTCGGTCAGCACATGGCGCGCCCGTCGGGCATCGACGGGATCTATGACCTTCCCGAGCGCAGACGGTTCGGCCTCCCGGAGCGTGGCCACCCCGATATCGCCGGCGGCCTGCTCACACGATGCCCGCCGGGCCGCGTACTCGCCGCCGGCGTGCGCGTGCCGGGCCCGTGAGTCGATCAGGAGCAGTGCGACTCCGGCTGCCTCGGCATCGAAGCGCACCGGCTGCACCGTGACTTCGCGGAAGTCGATCAGCATCGCCGTCCCCGGGGCACCGAACAGAGATGCCAACTGATCGAGCAAACCCGTTGGCGCGCCGACATACTCGTTCTCGGCGCGCTGAGCGATCCGGGCCTGCTCGACGCGATCGAGCTCGACGCCTGCCGCGGTGAGCAGCGCACCCAGCACCGCGCATTCCAGCGCGGCCGACGACGACAGCCCCGAACCGATCTCGACGTCGCTGGTTATCGTCATGGCCCCGCCGGGCGCGAAAACCCCCGCCGCGCGCAGCGCCCACATCACCCCGCCGACATACGCCGCCCAGCCCGTCACCTCTCCCGGCTCGGTGTCCACACCGAAACCCGCGTCGCCCAATGCACTCGACACCGACAGCACACCTGACGAATCCGGTTCGAACTCGACAAAGGTGCGCTGTGGCAAGGCGATCGGCAGTGCGAACCCCGCGTTGTAGTCGGTGTGCTCGCCGATCAGATTGATCCGGCCCGGGGCGGAGTATCTGATACTCACCGGCGCGGTTCCACCCGATGGGCCCGGCGGAAGCGGTCCAGATAGCCGGGCCAGTCCCAGCCGGACAGGAACTCCGTCGTCGCCGCGTAGCCCTTCTCGTACAAAGCCTGAGCCTCGCCGCGGGAGATGTCGAAGTCCAGCACTCCGACCTCGGTCGAATCCACCTGTATCGCACGCACCTTCACCCACGGCTGGCTGAGGTAGGCCTGATCGTGGCCGACCAGCATCGTGGTGAGCAGGCTTTCCAGCAAGCTCGGACGGCCGAAATTCAACAGACTCAACCCGGGGATGAGCTGCTCGGCCGAGGGCGCGGGCAGATACGGCACCACCGTCACCCCGAACGTCGGCCAACGCGGCTCGGCGCCGTCGGGACGGTCGAAGGTGTCGATCGGGAAGTTCGACAACACGCCACCGTCTACCAGCGTGCAGGCTTGCCCGTCAGCGGTTTTCAGCGTCACCGGGTGGAACAGGAACGGGATCGCCATCGAGGCCCGCACCGCGTCGGCCACCAGTTGCTCGTCAGGGTCCAGGCCGTAGACCCGCCGGTAATCCCATGGCAGACGCACGAGTTGCCCGGTGGTCACGTCGGTGACCGTGACCGTCAGCCGGTAGCGCCGCTCGGGCAACAGATTGTCGTCCTTGATGGCCAGATCGCCAAAGGTCTTGACACCCAGGTTCTTCAGCTCGCTGCGAATCCAGTCATACGCGAAGTCGCCGCGATAGATACCGGTTTCGCGCAGCAGGCCCCACGCCGTGCCCAGCACGGGGATGCTCTCGATCGGCCCACTGTCACGGAACTTGCGGTACGGCACGCTGAGTGCCAACTCGCGCAGCTGATCGCTGCTCAACTCATTGCGATGCACCGCGGCGGCCACCACCGCGCCGACCAGCGAGCCGGCCGAGGTGCCGGAGATCCGCTCGATCGCATATCCCGCATCCTTGAGCGCGACCACAGCACCCACCAGGCCGATGCCCTTGACGCCGCCGCCGGAGAGCACGAGGTCGGCCCGGTGCGGGGAACGCTTCGCAGCCATGACCCCAGCTTGGCACGGCTGCCTGACAATCAGCCTCGGATCGCGGCACGCGCGCTTGTGGCGTCGATTTCTACCGCAGGGCGGCGCGCCGGGCCGAAGAGCAGCCCCGACGTGGAAACCGACGCACAAAGCGTCACAACCGGCACCTCAACACGCCACGTAGCATCGAATCACCATGCGTATCGCCATCAGTGGGGCCGGAGTCGCCGGGACAGCGCTCGCGCACTGGCTACACCGTTCTGGCCGTAGCCCGACGCTGATCGAGCGGGCACCGGCGTTTCGCACCGGCGGCTACATGATCGACTTCTGGGGCATCGGCTACCGGACCGCCCGGCAGATGGGCATCGAGCCGGCTATCCGCGAGGCAGGCTACGACGTGAATTCGGTGCGCTCGCTGCGACCCGCCGGTACCATCCGGGCCGAACTCCGCGTCGACGTGTTCCGGCGCATGATCGGCAACGACTTCACCAGCCTGCCGCGCGGTGACCTGGCCGCCGCGATCTACCGCACGATCGAGGACAGCGTGCCGACCGTGTTCGGCAACAGCATCACCGGCATCGACCAACACCCCGACGGGGTGCGGGTGACGTTCGAGAACGGTCCGGCCGACGAGTTCGACCTCGTCATCGGCGCCGACGGCCTGCACTCCAACGTGCGCGGCCTGGTCTTCGGCCCCGAGGAGCGGTTCGAGCACTACCTGGGCTGCAAGGTCGCCGCGTGCATGGTCGACGGCTATTCCGGCGGGACTTCCGATACCTATCTCACCTACAGCGTTCCCGGGCGCCAGGTCGGGCAGTTCACCTTGCGTGGCGGCCGCACCATGTTCCTGTTCGTGTTCCGCGATAACCATGACGACCACGGCATGACGCCAAAAGAGCAGTTGCACAACCAGTTCGACGATGCCGGCTGGGAGTGCCGCGAAATCCTGGCCGCGGTGGACGGCGTCGACGACCTGTTCTTCGACGTGGTCTCCCAAATCCGGATGGATCGCTGGTCCGATGGCCGGGTGCTGTTGATCGGTGACGCGGCGGGCTGCATCTCGCTGCTCGGCGGTGAGGGCACCGGTCTGGCGATCACCGAGGCGTACGCCCTGGCCGGGGAACTCGCCCGCGCCGACGGGAACCACTACCGGGCCTTCGCGAGCTACGAGTCACTCCTGCGGCCGTTCATCGAGGGCAAGCAGGCCGGCGCCGAACGGATGCTCGGCTTCTTCGCCACCAGAACGAAGTTCGGTTTGTGGTTCCGCAACGTGGCGCTGCGGGCGATGAACCTGAGCCGCCCGGTGGCGGGCCTGTTCACCGGCAGTGTGCGCGACGACCTCGACCTGCCCGACTACCGGATCGACTAGCGGCGGGCCGACTCCTCCGGCTCACGCGCGACCTCGGCCACCTCCCGGACCGCCCGCACACAGATCCGCGCGCCGCGACGCGGGACCAACGTCACGTGCTTGACGCGCTGACGTTCGTCGGGAGTCGTCGTCGTGAAAAAGTCTACCCGACGCAGGATTTCACGCAGCACCACGCGCAGCTCGACCATCGCGAACGTCGCGCCCAGGCAGCGACGGTTGCCGCCGCCGAACGGGAACCAGGTGGTCGGGCCGAGGGGCACACCGAGCATGCGGTCCGGGTCGAACCGGTCGGCGCCGGGATACACGTCGTCACGTGCGTGCACCAGGCCGATGCCCGGCGCCACCATCACCCCGGCAGGCAACCGGTGGCCGGCCAGCTCGACCGGCTGCTTGAGCACCCGGCCCACGTCGAACACCACCGGCCGGATCCGCAGGGTTTCCTTGGCCACCGCGTCGAGGTAGTCGTCATCGCCGTTGCGCGCGGCCCGCACCGCCTTGTCGAGCGCCGCGGGGTGACGGGTCAGCCGTTCCAGCGCCCACGACAGTGCCGTCGCGGTCGTCTCATGCCCGGCGGCGAGGAGGGTCATCAGCTGATCGCGCAGTTCCCGGTCGGTCATGGTGTGCCCGCCCTCGTCCGCGGACCGCACCAGCATGGCCAGCACATCGGTGCGGGTCGCGAGCTCCGGGTCGGCCCGCCGATCAGCGATCTCGGCGTACAGCAGCCGGTCGGCCTCCTCGATGTTGCGCTGCAGGGCCCGCCACGGGCGCCGTCGCTGCAACCCCGGAACGGCCAGGGCCAACGTCTCCCACGGCCCGACGCTGAGCAGCCGCGGCATCACCGATCGCAACGCGGCGAGCCGGGCCGGATCCGAAGCGCCGATCACGGTCCGCAGAATGACCTCAAGGGTGATCTCGGCCATCTTCGGGGCGACCGGGAACGTCGTTCCCACGGGCCAGCCCGCGATGTTCGCGGCGGCGATCTCGGTCATGATCTCGGTCTGGCGGGCTACCGCGTCGCGGTGGAACGGCGGAAGCATCTGCCGCCGCCGCTGATGGTGTTCGTCCTCGTCGATCACCAGCACCGAGCTCTCGCCGAGGAGCGCACTCAGCACCGAGTTCGCTTCTCCGGCATGGAAGATCGTCGGATCTCCGGCGAACACCACCTTGATGTCGGCGGGATCCGCCAGATACACCATGGTGCCCATCGCCGCGACCCGCAGCGTGAACACGTCGCCGTAGCGGCGTCGGCAGGCCGAGACGAATCGTGGCCAGAAATGCAGCATCAACGCGGCCTGCACCGAAGGGGGCAACCGAGGCCCCGGAGGTAACCCCATTCCTCCACCCTACGAGCCGTCGTGGCCCGGCGGGGCGGAAGCTCACACAGTCGGAGGCCCGGACGCTGGCTGCGTCCGGGCCCCGCCTCCCCCTGGCCTACTTGGCGTGGTTGCGCTGGTGGTGGTGATGGGTCGCGGACCCGGGCTGCGGCATGTTGTGCTGGTTCGGGAAGGCCTGGTGCGCGCTGACCGACGGCCCGGTGTTGGCGACGGAAGCGTCGGCGTGAGCGGTGGCGGCGCCAAGGGCGATCAACGCGGGGGCGGCAGCGAGGGTGAGTCCGGCGGCGATGCGGCGGGTGATGGTGGTCATGTCGACTCCTTTGTCGGATAAGGCTTTTGGTGTTTTCTCCGGTGTGTTCCGGCGTTGAAATAAGAATGCGACGGCGCGGCCCGCGGCTGTATCGACCGACCGGCCCATCCACCGGACGAATCCCGTGTCCCCCGATCGGAGGAACGACGCCGTCTATGGCGGGCGCTGGGCTGCGGCTGCGCCGCTTTCCACGCCTGGGTCGCCGCAGCTCGACCATCACGACCCAGGCGTAGGAACGGGCACCAATGCCCGACCGGGCAGTTCGTCGTTTTCCACCCACGGGTCGTCGATCGCGTACACGAGCAGCCGTGGGGTAGAAACCGGCGGCAAGGAGAGGCCGGCGAGGGAACTTCACCCATTGGCCACCAAATTGCCGTCGGGCACACCCCACCTCGCCGTTTAGGATCAGCAAACCGATCCAAGGGGGACTCGATGGGCATCGACCTCAAGGCGGCCGGCGTCGCGCTGAGCGCGGTCCTGCTCGCCGCCTGCACCCCCACCCTCCCCGGCTCCGACGGCCCGCACGTCGACGTCCTTGGCAGCATGATGGCCAGCGAATCCGAGATCAACACCGTGATGAACGCCGAGGTCAGGCCCAAAACCGCGCTGCGCAGCCCGATGACCAACGCCAACTATGAGCCGCTCTCCCGCCCGGAGTGCATCGTCGTCATCGGCAACGGGATGAAGTGGGTGTACGCCGACAGCGGCTACCGGGAATTCCGCGAGACCCAGCTCGCCGACGACCAGGACGACGTCGAGGTCGACCAGGCGATCGCCAGGTTCGACAACCCGAAGGCGGCCGAGGCCATGGTGGCGCGCACCCTCGACATCTGGCGGCGCTGCGGCGACGACACCCTGACCTTCAGCTATGACGGCGGCAAGACGAAGGACGCCCGACGCATGGCCGTCCCGGCCGTGCTCGACGGTGTCGACATCACCCACGACGAACCGCTGGACGTCACCGATCGCGTCACCCACCGCGCGATCCTGGCTGCCGACACCTACGTCATCGACCTGCGGATCAGCGGCTACGACATCACCGACCGTCAGACGGTCCAGCTGGCCAAGATCATCGCGGGCCGCAACGCACTCTGACCGCTTACCCTGGTCTCAGGGGTGAGCATGGTGAGCCACGCTGTGAACCGAAGGACACAAGGGCCACAAACCCTGCGTTCCCGGTGGATCGTGCGCAGCGCCGCCGTCATCACCGACACCCTGTTCGCCGATGTCTCCGAATGGCAACGCCCGGTCGACGACACCTACCCCTACCCGGTGCTCTCGATCCGGGTCAGCGACGGCACCTACCGCGACCGCAATTTCGCGACCAATTACGCCTGGATGCGCGGCGCCTTGGATTCCGGACGGCTGGTGTTCGGCATCGTCTACACCTACTGCCGGCCCAATTGGCAGGCCAATGCCAACACCGTGTGCTCGATGATCGACGCCAACGGCGGCCTGCACCCACGCATTACGCTCATGCTCGATGTCGAGCAGGGCGGCAATCCCCGCGGTGACGGTTCGGACTGGATCAACCGGCTGTACTGGAACCTGGCCGAATACGCCGGTAGCCGCGCCCGCATCATCGGCTACGGCAATGTCGGCGACCTGAACGGCATGTGGCGCACCAAACCCAACGGGATCCGGCTCGTCGTCGCGGCCTACGGCAGCAACCCCGACTATCCCGGCAAGGTCGCCCATCAGTACACCGACGGTCGCGGCTTCAGTCCCGGCCTGCCGCAGGGCGCGCCACCGTTCGGCCGATGCGACATGAATTCCGCCGACGGCCTCAGCCCGGTGCAGTTCGCGTCGGCCTGCGGTATCGCGACGCCGTCGCCGGACGGAACGGACCTGGTGTGACAGCCGACAACGATCGGCCAGTGTAAACCATTGTGCTGCAACTGATTACCCGCAACATCTCGGAAACGTTGACACAACCGACATATCGGCGTGTACTGAAGGTCAGGGCGCGCCACCCGCTGATCGACCGCTTCTCCCCGTTCGACCACAGCTGCGGCACGGGGACCTTGGAAGCAGTGTTCCCTTTAAGGATCCCGGTCAGGTGGGTGGCGCCGCTCCGAACAGCGAACGCCAGCCCGCGTCGGGCAGTGCCAGTTTGAATATCGTCCGCAGAGTCTGCAGGTACTGGCGGGCGAGAGGACCGCTGGTGTAGGGCAGATCGTATTTCTCGCACACACCGCGCACTCGCACACCGACCTCCGCCAAGCGGTTGCTGGGCAGGTCCGGGAACAGGTGGTGCTCGATCTGATAGCACAGGTGTCCACTCGAAAATGCCAGCACCCGACCGGCTTTGAAGTTTGCCGCCCCCAGCATCTGTCGTAGATACCACTCGCCGCGGCTCTCGTCTCGCAGCGTTTCCGGGCCGAACCGCTCCGCCCCGTCGGGGAAATGCCCGCAGAAGATCACCAGGTACGCCCACACGTTACGCAGCACATTGGCACCCAGATTCGCGCCAAGGGTTCGCTTCCAGCGCCGCCCGCTCAGCGCAGGCAAGACGACGAAGTCCTTGGTGAGCTGGCGGCCGATCTTGGCGCGCAACAGTTGTCGTACGGCCTTCTTCCCGTCTTCGGTGTCCGCTCGGTCCCGGGCGGAGTAGAAGTCGTGTAGGGCGATCCCCCACTCGAAGATCATGGCCAACAGCACATTTCGCAGAGGCTGCACCAGATGTTGAGGTTCCCATTGCTGGTCGCGGCTCATCCGGAGGATGCCGAAGCCGAGATCGTCATCTACGCCCAGCACGTTGCTGAACACGTGATGGTGGTAGTTGTGCGAATAGCGCCACTGCGCGGACGGTCCCACCATGTCCCACTCCCAGGTGGCGGAGTGGATCTCAGGGTCGTTCATCCAGTCCCACTGGCCGTGCGACACGTTGTGCGCGATTTCCATGTTCTCAACGGATTTCGCGTAGGCCAGGGCAACCGTTCCGGCCAGCAGGCCGGGCTTCGACCGGGTACCGGCGATCAGCAGCCGGGCCGCCACCTCGAGCCCCCGCTGAAACACGATGACGCGTCGAATATAGGCAGCGTCCCGCGCACCGAGTGATTCCTCGACATCGCGGCGGATGGTGTCGAGCTCGGCTCCGATCGCGTCGACGTCGGCGCGGCTCAACTTCGCGTAAGCAGCAATATCTCTGATAGTCAGTGTTCCCGGTCCGTCTGTGTACGGCGGCATAGTCCGGGCCACCTGGGTGAGAGTGCCTTCAGACTAGGTGCTGCGGTGGATCCTCGCCACAGCACCAGGTAGGACACCGAATGCGCGCCACCGATGGCAGCGAAACCCCCACTCCCGCGGTGCTGCTGTGACCGGTGTGATCAGAGATGCCCGGGCCTGCGCGAGCACTGCGCTGGACCCCTCAGACCGATTACGATCAGCAAACACGGTCAAGGGGGTTTCATGTACGGGCAACGGGCGGCCATCCCCGCCATCGCGGCTATCGCGCTGGCGGGCACTGCACTGAGCGGGTGCGGCACCGAGCAAACCGACGATGACGCCGGCCCGCAGATCGACGTCCTCGGCAGCATGCTGGCCAGCGAATCCGAACTCAACACGATCCTGGTCACCACAGGTTTGCGCGCCAAGACCGCACTGCGCCAGCCCGCCAGGCTCGACGCCGATGAACACGCCTCGCGTCCGGTCTGCCTGGCCGTCATCGGCAATGCCATGGACGAGGTCTACCGGGACAGCGGATTCCGCCAGTTCCGCGAGTCCCTGTTCGCCGACGAGGGCGACGACCTCGAGGTCGACCAGGCCGTCACGGCTTTCGATACCCCCACGGCAGCAAGAACTCTCGTCACTCGCACGGTGGACACCTGGCGACAGTGCGCCGGAGACAACCTCACGATCAGGTACGACAGCAATCGCCAACCGAGCACGTTCGCACTCGGCAACCCGAGCGTCGTCGACGACATCGATGTCACCAACGAGCAGTCACCGACCAGCCCGCAACAGGGCAGCCGCCGCGCGATCGTCGCCGTCGACAACCTCGTCGTCGATGTGCGGATCACCGGAACCAACCTGACCGACGGCCAGGTGGTGCGGCTGGCAAAGGCCATCGCCGGGCGCAACTCGGTCTGAGACGCGAAAACCGTTAGTGGAAAGCGCCATTGATCACCGGCTGGGTGATCATGCCCTTCTCCACACCCCACATGGTGGCGATCGTGCGGTACTCCCCGGTGTCCATCACGTGCTCGAGAGCGAGCCGCAACGACTCGGCCAGACCGGAGCCCTTGGCCACCGGCCAGCCGTAAGGTGCGGAGTCGAACACCTCACCGGCCGGCTCCAACACCGGGCCGCTGAGCTTGATCGCGAATCCCGCGACCGGTGAATCGGCGGCCATGGCGTCGACCTCACCGGCGATCAGTGCGGCCGTCACCTCGTCCTGATGGGTGCGCACCACCTTCTCGACGGGCGGTAGCCCGGCCGCCACGCAGGCGTCGGACTTGGCCGGGATTCCCGTGGTGTCCTGAATCGTGCTGTACGCCACGCCCACTCGCAGCCCGCAGGGAGATCCGGGATCGGCCGACGTTCCCGCCCGCCGGGCCCACAGCGTGCCCGCCTGGAAATAGGTGACGAAGTCCGCGTGCTGCTCACGCTCGGCGGTGTCGGTGATCGAGGACATCCCGACGTGGAAGTTGCCGTCCTGCACCGAGGGCAGGATCCCCTCGAACCCGGTCTCGCGGAAGTCCGGTACCAGGCCCATGGTCCGGGTGACAGCCTTCATCAGATCGATGTCGAACCCGACGATCTGACCGCTGGAATTCTTGAACTCGTTGGGCGCGTAGGGCACGTTCACCCCGATCACCAGTCGCCCGGAGTCGCGGATGTCGGACGGCACGGTCTTGGCGATCGCGTCCACCGCACCCGTCGGCGCCTCCACCGGACCGGACCCGGCCGAACCGACCGCGTTGGCAACCCGATCCGAACCGTCGTCGCGCAGCTGCCACACCCCCACCGCGCCCAGTGCCGCCACCAGAACCGTGGCCCCGACGATCGCGGCCACCTTCTTGGACACCCGCGGCCGGGTCGAAACGCGTTGCGCCGAATGGCGGCCCGACCGCCCGGTGGCTCGGACCGGCACCGCGAGCGCCGCCCGCGCGGCAACCGCCAGGGCCGCGCCCGACTGATACCGCTTGGCCGGTTTCTTGGCCATGCCCTTGGCGATCACCTCATCGAAGGCCGCGAGCCGCGGATCCTTGTCGGACGCTTTCGGCGCCGGTGACACCATGTGCCCGGCGATCTGCTGCTCCAGGCTGTCCCCGGGGTAGGGCCGCACGCCGGTGAGGCATTCGTAGAGCACGCATGCCAACGCATAGATGTCTGAACGCGGATCGGCCTTCCCGCCCTCGAACCGCTCAGGAGCCATGTACGCCAACGTGCCGACCGTGCTGCCCGCGGTGGTGATCCCCACGTCGTCGGCGCAGCGCGCCAACCCGAAATCGATGAGATAGACGAAGTCGTTGTCGGCGATCAGGATGTTCGACGGTTTGACGTCGCGATGCACCAGCCCCACCCGATGGGCGGCGTCCAGCGCCGTGCCCACCTGCTCGACCAGGCTCACCGCGCGCGCCGGATCCATCGGCTTCCCGGAGTTGGCGAGCATCGCGCCGAGGTTGCGGCCCTCGATCAACCGCATGTCCAGGTAGAGCCGGCCGTCGATCTCGCCGTACCCGTGAATCGGCACCACGTGCGGGTCGTTCACTCCGGCCGCGGCGTGCGACTCCTGCCTGAACCGCTCCTGGAACGCCGCGTCCTGGGCCATGTGCGCAGGCAGCACCTTGAGCGCGACGATGCGGTCGGTGTCGGAATCGTAGGCCTGGTAAACCTCGCCCATCCCGCCCCGACCGATCAGCTTCTGCAGCTGATAGTGCCCGAATGGGGTCGAATCCACCGTTCAACTCCTCCGGAGCGGCCAATTCGGCGTCGGCATGTCGATCGAAGTTACATCACGTCTGCCGCATGTGTTCGGTCTAGATCACATCGGGTGAGCAAAAATTGTCGCTCGCGGTGACGCGTGAGACCGATGTGAATTCGTAACGGTCCAGATCGCCACCAAATGCCGATATCGGGGTCCGATCCCGCTACCTTGGTCGCGGGCTTGGATAGCGAGTCTTGGTAACGGGCCAGGAAGGGGGAACATGCGCGTTGACGGACGGGACATCACCGTCACCGGCAGCCTCCTGCAACCGCCGACCCGGCGCACCAACGACATCCTGCGTCTGATCCTGGCCGCGATCTTCCTGGCCACCGTCATCACCAGCTCGCTGATCACCCGCTACGAATGGGTCGCGCTGGAGCGCTCGATCTCCGAGATCGTCGGTGTGCTGACGCCCACCCAGTCCAATCTGGTGTACCTGGCGTACGGCATCGCGATCCTCGCGCTGCCGTTCGTGATCCTGGTCAGCCTGGTGCTCGGGCGGCAATGGAAACTGTTGGGCGCCTACGCCGCTGCCGCGCTGATCACCATGCTGTCGTTGTCGATCACCGCCAACGGCATCGCCGCCCCGAAGTGGCATTTCGATCTCTCGGACCGGCTCAGCTCCCAGCTCTCGCAGTTCCTCGACGACCCGCGCTGGATCGGCATGCTCGCCGCGGTGCTCACCGTTTCCGGGCCGTGGCTGTCACGCCGGCTGCGCCGCTGGTGGTGGACGCTGCTGCTGGCGTTCGTGCCGATCCACCTGGTGGTCAGCGCCGTTGTGCCGGCGCGCTCACTGCTGGGTCTGACCGCGGGCTGGTTCGTCGGCGCCCTGGTGGTGTGGCTGGTCGGCACCCCCGCCCTGGAAGTCCCGCTCGACGGCGCCGTGCGCGCCCTCGCCCGGCGCGGGTTCGTCGTGTCGGCGTTCACCGTGGTCCGCCCGGCCGGTGCCGGCCCGCTGACGCTCACCGCGCAGTCACCCGATCCCGACTCCAGCGCTGTCGTCGAGCTCTACGGCCCCAACCAGCAGAGCGGCGGCGCGGTGCGGCAGGTATGGCGCAAACTGCGGCTGCGCTCCAACGAGACCGCACCCCTGCAGACCTCGATGCGCCGTGCCGTCGAGCACCGGGCCCTGATGGCGATCGCGATCGGCGACCTCGGTCTGGCGAGTACGTCGACCATGTCGGTAGCGGCCCTCGACCGCGGCTGGACGCTGTACGCGCACAACCGCAAACGCGGCATCCCACTGGACCAGAGCACCGACGAAACCACCGTCGGGCGCGTGTGGAACGCGCTGCGCACCCTGCACGACCACCAGATCTCCCACGGTGACCTGCGCAGCAAGGAGATCACCGTCGACGACGGCGCGGTGCTGTTCGGTGGGTTCGGCAGCGCTGAGTACGGCGCCACCGACGCGCAATTGCAGTCCGATATCGCGCAACTGCTCGTCACCACCACGGCGCTGTACGACCCGAAGTCGGCGGTCACCGCGGCCATCGACGCGTTCGGCCGTGACACCGTGCTCACCGCGTCACGACGGCTGACCAAGGCCGCGGTGCCGGCCCGGGTGCGCGCGGAGATTCCCGACGCCAAAGAAGTGATGACCGCCGCCCGCGACGAGGTCAAACGCCAGACCGGCGCCGACCAGATCCAGGCCGAGACCATCACCCGGTTCACCCGCACCCAGGTGATCCAGCTGGTGCTGCTGGTGGCGCTGGTCTATGTGGCCTACCCGTTCATCAGCACGGTGCCGACGTTCTTCTCCGAGCTGCGCACCGTGGACTGGTCGTGGGCGCTGCTCGGGCTGACCGTCTCGGCGCTGACGTACGTGGGTGCGGCGGCCGCGCTGTGGGCGTGCGCCGACGGGCTGGTGAGTTTCCGCAACCTCTCGATCATGCAGGTGGCCAACACCTTTGCCGCCACCACCACACCCGCCGGCGTCGGCGGCCTGGCCCTGAGCACCCGGTTCCTGCAGAAGGGCGGGCTGAGCACAGCGCGCGCCACCGCAGCGGTGGCCCTGCAGCAGTCGGTGCAGGTGATCGTGCACGTGATCCTGCTGATCCTGTTCAGCACCATGGCCGGGGCCTCCGCGGACCTGTCGCACTTCGTGCCGAGCTCCACGATCCTGTACCTGATCGCCGGGCTCGCGCTCGGACTGATCGGGGCGTTTCTGGCCGTGCCCAAGCTGCGGCGCTGGCTGTCCTCCTCGCTGCGCCCCAAGCTTCAGGAGGTCGGCGACGACCTGATCAAACTGGCCCGCGAACCGCAACGGCTGGCGCTGATCGTGCTGGGCGCCGCGGGCACCACCCTCGGTGCGGCCCTGGCCCTGTGGGCCAGCGTCGAGGCATTCGGCGGAACCACCTCCTTCGTCACCGTCACCGTCGTCACCATGGTCGGCGGCACCCTGGCCTCGGCGGCGCCCACCCCGGGCGGTGTGGGCGCGGTCGAGGCGGCCCTGATCGGTGGTCTGGCCGCGTTCGGCGTGCCGGCCGGAATCGGGGTGCCCGCGGTACTGCTCTACCGGGTGCTGACCTGCTGGTTGCCGGTGTTCATCGGCTGGCCGGTGATGCGCTGGCTCACGAAGAACGACATGATCTGAGGCGCGTTTCGGCGTGTCCCGGCCGGCGTGTCCCGGCCGGCGGGCGGGTGCCGAGTTGCCCGGCTGTGAGCGACAACTCAGCGACAATCGGCACATTCGTACCGTGAGCACCAGATGCCACAAGCGCGAAATGAACTTGCGTCACTCCGATGCACATGAGCCTCGTGGGTCACGGAATTGGGAGTGCCCGCCTATGAGCGACAGTGTCGCTAGTAGGCGGGCACTGGACGCATGAGGTAAGTGAGCCCACTGGTACTGAAGTTTCAATGAAGCACAGCGACAACGGGTTTGGCGATAACCATGTGGCTGATGTGGCATTTGTCGCTGAATAGTCGCTGACAGGCGGGCAACTCGACACTCGCCGGAAATTCTCGCACCCAGCCCTCCCGGCGACGTCCCACGCAGTGGCGAACGCGACCGCGAGCAAAGTTCTGAGAATGAATTCCGGACAATCCGTGCATCCGGCAATCCCGATCAGGTGCCATGATGATGTGTCATGGACGGCGCCGATCCCACTGAGCTGATCCGCCATGCCGACTCCGCGCTTGCCGGTGTCGGCAAACTCCGTGCCGAGATCGCCGACCGTATCCGCGCCCGCACCGACGAGGTGGTGACGCAGACCCTGCGGTCGGCGCCGCTGCAGCACCTGCGCCCCTATCTGGCACGCGGCGCCCGCCTCGGCGGGCTGGCGAACTCCGACTACCGCACGGTCGCCGATGTCCACTCGGTGCCGGCCCGGCTGTTGACCCAGGTGCCCGGCGTCGACATCGAGGCCGCGCAAGCGGTGCAGGCCGCCGCCCAGGCCATGTCCGACCACATCCGCACCACCACCCGGCCCCGGCTGCGGTCCGGCGAGGACACCGAACTGCTGTCCTCGCTGCTGACGCTGACCGAGGCCGAAGTACCGGTCAAGCAGTTGCGCCGGCTGATGCCACGGCTGCGCAGCCACACCGCCTCGGACCAGCTGCGCGAATCGGTACGCGGGCTGCTCGACCGCATCGACGACGCCCACCACCACGACGGCGACGTGTGGGCACACTACCGCGCCGACCCCCGCCCCATTGACCAACTTCTGAGCGAATTCGCCTCCGGGACAACCGATGTGGATGCGGCCCAGGGATTTGTCGGAGCCGAGGTGGCCGCGCTGGTCGAGCAGACCGCGCTGAACCGCACCCTGCTGCGCACCGAGCTTCGCGGGTATCAGGAATTCGGTGCCCGCTACGCGCTGGCCCGGGAGCGAGTGCTGCTGTGCGACGACCTGGGGCTGGGCAAAACCCTGCAGGCCCTCGCAGTCGCGGCGCACCTGGCAGCCGCAGCGCAACTGCGCCACACCCTGGTGGTGTGCCAGCCCAACACCGGAATCCATTGGGCCGCAGAGACAGCCAAACACACCGCGCTGCGGTCGGTCGAGATCCGCGGCAGTGAACGCGAAGCGCGCCTTGAGAATTGGAAGGCCTCCGGCGGCGTGGCCATCGTCTCCTACGACACCCTGCAGCGCATCAAACTGCCCGAACGCCCCACGCTGGTCATCGTCGACGAGGCACACCTGCTGCGGGACCCGAAATCCGACCGGTCCCGGGCCGTCCGCAACGTGCTGACCTCCGACAACCGGGTGCTGTTCCTTTCCGGCGTACCGATGCACCAGCGGATCGGCGGTTTTCGTCATCTCGCAGACTTCCTGCAACCCGACGTCGCAGGCAAGGTGGCACCCAACGCGGGCGACCGCGGATCGATCGCCTTCCGCCGCGCGGTGGACCGCGTGTACCTGCGACGGGACTACCGCGACGTGGTCGACGAACTGCCGGTGCGGATCGCCGCCGAGGAGTGGGTGCGGCTCAGCCGCGCCGACCGTGAGCGCTATCGACAGTCCGTCTCCAGCGGAAACTTCAGCGCGATCCGGCAGGGGGCTTGGCCGTCGGGCGCACCGACACCGGCCGCCAAGCTGGACCGCCTCATCGAACTCACCAACGAGGCCCACATCAACGGGGCCAGGGTGGTGGTGTTCTCACACTTTCCGGCAGTACTCGACGTGATCCGGAAGGCGTTGCCGGGCAACATCTTCGGCCCGGTGGACGCATCGGTACCCGACCAGCAGGCCGTCGTCGACGCCTTCGCGACCGACCGTGGCCCGGCCACCCTGCTGGCCCACATCGGTGCAGGCGCCCTGGATCTGCGCCGGCTGGACGACCCGGTGGTGTTCATCATCGCCGAGCCCCAGTGGCAGCCGCGCACGGAGCGGCAGGTGGTCGGACGCACCCAGCGGCTCAGCGAACTGCACACCGTGCGGGTGTACCGGCTGCTGGCCAGGGGCACCGTCGACGAGCCGATCCGTCGCCTGGCGCAACATCCCGACCAGGCCCCACCACATCAGGACGAAGTGGTGCGGGCCGAGCAGGCCCGGCTGGCCCGGGCCGGGCTGACCGCCAAATTCAGTGGAACCGGTTGATGATCGGGATGCGCTCGATGATGCGGTCCCGCAACCGCGGCTGCGGGTAGGTCACCGGCGGAGGAACGTACGGCGGCGGTGCATAGACCGGCGCGGGCGGCGGTGTGTACGCCGGCGCCGGCGCGGGCGGAACGTAGGCGGGCGCAGGTTCGGGGGCCGGTGCCGCGGGGGCCGGCGGGACCTGGGCGGGCGGCTGGTGCGCCGGCGGATTGGCCGCCTCGACCGCGCGAGCCGGTGGCGGAGCGGCGGGAGACGGCGGAGGAGCCGCGGGGGCAGGTTTGGCGGCGGGCTTGTCGACCGGCTTCTGCACCGGTTTCGGGGCAGGCCCCGCCTCGGGCGCCGATTCCTTGATGCTCGCGACCTGCGCGGTTTCCGACACCGCTCCGGGGTGCAGATGCAGCCCGATGGCGGCCGAGCTCGCCACGACCAGCGTCACCAGGGCTCCGCCGACGACGGACGACAACGCACCGACCTTGGTCCAGTGCACCTTCTTGGCCGGTGTCGCAACGGTATTCACCGCGAGCGCCGCGGCGAGCCCGGCCCCGCGCGCGAAGGCCAGGTCGGATTCGGCCGCGGTGATCACCTGAGCCGGCAGCGACTCGGCCAGCTCGGCCACCACCGGGCCGTGGGCGTCGGAGCCCAGGATGAACATGGCACTGATCGGTCTGCCGGTGAGCGCCAGCAACCCGGTGATGTCGGTGACGAAGGTGTCGGACCGCTCGATGCGATCGGCGCTGACGTCGTCAGGGGTCACGATCGCCACGACGGCCGCGTCGGGTTCGACGATGCACACCGCGATGTCGTCATGCTCGGTGATCTCGGCGATGCCACTGGCCAGCATGCCTGCCGCCTCGATCTCCGAGACCGCGAAGACATTGCCGTAGCCGCGGTTGTCCAGCGACTGCATGATGCGACCGGCCAGCGGCGCGGCATCATTCGTCCACGTCACGCCGATGGCATGGATGCGGTGACCGCCGTCGAGTTCGGAGTCGTCCACCAAGCCCCGCAACAGGCCGTCGGGGTCATAGCCGGCGGCATCCTCGAACGAGATTGCGCCGCGATCGACCGGACGCCCCTCGCCCGTGGTGCCTTCGACGAGCACCCACCGAACGGCTCTCGAAGTCATCGCGAGGCCGAGCACGAGATCCATACCGATCCCCCGATCTGCCTAGTCAGTCGTTAATCAGGTTACCGGTGTGACGGCGCTTACACGTGGGTGCGCCGATCTATGCGCAAACTCTTACGGCCTCTTACGGCCCGCATAGGGACCGCACTCATGCGGCGCACACCATAAGCTCGCTGCACATGAGGTACCTCGCTGCCGTCCTGGCCACCACGTCCGCGCTCGCGGGGTGTGCCGTCGCGGGCAAGCCCACCATGGCCCCGGTGACGGAAGAATGGCGGCAGGCCGTCACCGACGCAGTCGCCGGTCTCGGCACGCAGATGGGTCCGATCGCCAACGCGATGGTGACCGCCAATCACCAGACCGATTTCGGCGCCCTGCACAGTGCATGCAACGACCTGCGCAACTATGTCGACTCGGTCCGGAACAAGGTCCTGCCCGGGCCCGACGTCCAGGTCAACTCCTCGCTGCGGGAGGGCCTGGACGGCTATCGGAGCATGGCCGATCAGTGCGTGGTGTTGACCCCAGAGAACAGCGAAGCGCGGCTGGGCAAGTTCGAGGCCACCATGGACGAGGCCCACCTGCACATCATGGACGCACTCAAGGAGCTCGGCGTCGATATCCCGAAGCGCTGACACTGGCGCGGCTACCACACACGACCACTTCTCGTACTCCTATCCAGAGACCCGATAAGTGACGGAGACCTCAGCCAGTTAATTAGGTTTCCGTAGCGATTGTGTTCAAGAATTGTTTACCGTGTCGTTACAGTTTCTCCTGCTGTGCATTGTCGTCTTCACCGCGTTGATGTTCGATTTCACCAACGGTTTTCACGACACCGGCAATGCGATGGCGACGTCGATCGCCAGCGGAGCACTCAAACCACGCACTGCCGTGGCGCTGTCGGCGCTGCTGAATCTGGTCGGCGCATTTCTGTCCACCGCAGTGGCCGCGACGATCGCCAAGGGGCTTGTCGACGCGGACCTGGTCACCCTGGAATTGGTGTTCGCCGGGCTCGTCGGCAGCATCCTGTGGAACCTGCTCACCTGGCTGATGGGTATCCCGTCCAGCTCGTCGCACGCCCTCATCGGCGGCATCGTCGGCGCGATGATCGCCGCCGTCGGTGGCCACGGCGTGATCTGGCACGGCGTCGTCTCGACCGTCATCGTGCCCGCGGTGTTGTCACCACTGATCGCAGGTCTGGTGGCCTGCATCGCCAGTTGGCTGGTCTACCGGCTGATCCGCGGCCTGCCCAAGGACCGCACCATCGCCGCCTTCCGGTACGGACAGATCGGCTCGGCCTCCCTGATCTCACTGGCGCACGGCACGAACGACGCCCAGAAGACCATGGGCATCATCTTTCTCGCCCTGATCTCGTACGGCGCTGTCGACGAGTCGGCGACCATGCCGCCGTTCTGGGTGATCGCGGCCTGCGCCGTCGCCATCGCCCTCGGCACCCTCTCGGGTGGCTGGCGGGTCATCCGCACCCTGGGCAAGGGACTGGTCGACACCGAGGCGCCGCAGGGCATGGCCGCCGAAGTCTCCTCGGCGGCAACCATCCTGCTCTCCAGCCACTTCGGCTACTCGCTGTCCACGACACACGTCGCGACCGGGTCCATCCTCGGCAGCGGCCTCGGCCGGCGCACCGAGGTGCGCTGGGGCGTCGCCCGCAACATGGCCACCGCCTGGCTGATCACGCTGCCGGCCGCGGGCCTGGTCGGCGCACTCACCTACGTCCTCGTGCACGGAATCGGCGGCTTCGCCGGACCGCTGATCGGTTTCGTCGCGCTGATCGCCTCCACGGTGCCCATCTGGCTCAAGTCGCGTAAGCCGCCGATCGACCACAAGAACGTCAACGACGCGTGGCAGGGCAGCCTCACCGCGGTCGAGAGCAAGTAGGGACGGGGCCCCACATGAACGAGTGGATCAATCTCGCAGCCGTCGGCAAGATCCTGCTGTTCGGCCTGGCGGTGGGCGCATCCGTGCCGACCCTGTTCGCGATCGGCGTGCGCCTGCACATCGCCGCCGGTGTCGCCGATGGCCCGTCAGACGGCGGCCGCCGGCGTCTGCTGACCGGCCTGAGCCGGCTGATGTTCGCGTTGGTGCTGATCGTGGTGGTCACGGGCGTGCTGTTCATCGCCAACAACTTCATCGGCCATCACACCGGCGTGTACCTGTTCAACAGTAACGCGCACTGAGCCCTGATCGTCCGCTCAGGCCAGTGGCGCGACAGGCGCCGGTGAGGACGGAGTCGGCGATGCCGGCGTCGGCGCCGGAGGGCTCTGCGCCGGGGCCGGACCGGGAAGGTTCTGCGGGGCCGGGCCCATGTGCTGGGCGGGCTGGGCGGTCTGCGCCGCCGGCTGGGCAGGCTGGACCCGCGAGGGCTGCGACGGGCCCGCGCCCGCCAGCAATGCCGGCGGACCGGGCTGGGGCGCCTGTTGCGCCCAAGCGTCCTGGAGCTTGCTCGCCGCGAACGCGGCGCCCTGATTCACCAGGCCGGCTTCCGCGTACTGCGTGTGAATACCGAAGCTTCTGCCCTGCGGGTCGCACACCAGATCGTTGTCCACACAGAGATCGATGGCTTTGGCCGTGTAACTCGGCCCGACGACGACCGAAGGATTGTTGAGCACCTTCATGAATCGCGGCGACGGCTTGCCGAACAACGCGACCGCGGCGACATGGTCAGCAACGTCGGGCGGCATCGGCGCAGGCACACTGTCCGGTGAAATCCCGTCCGGCACAACGCTCGCAGTTACGAAGCCGATGACTGCCGCACCTTGAGAGAATCCGCCGAGCACCATCTTGGTATCGGGGCAATTGGCAGCCATGGTCATGATGCGCGCCCGCGCATCGGCGATGCCCTGGACGGCAGTTGGGAAGTCGGTGGTCGCCGGGTAATCGACGGGGTAGACCTCCACCGCCTTCGGCGCGACGTTGGCGCGCAACGAGTTAACGAACGCTTCGCCGGTATCGCCTACGCCAGGCGCTTCCATCGTGCCGCGGGCGAATATCACCTCGGCATCCGGACACGGTGCCGCATCGGCGGACGGCATCGTCACATTGCCCATCACGGAAGCCGCCCCCGCCATGACGGCAACCAAACCGGCACTTCCGAGTTTCCCCACTAATTCACTGTGGCACAGCACAGCATTGAGCGCGCTCCGAGCAAGCGGAGGCATAGAGTTCCCTCAAGAACCAGAGAGAATTCTCAGGAAGCAGGCGCGTTGCCATGGCACGCGCACCACCCTGCCGGCGCTCTGGCAATCCCCGAATCATCGTTTTCCCCAACCATTCTCGGTCCCGTTCCGCGCAGCTCCCGGCCGCACGCCAAGCAGGAGGGCGCCGCCGCTGGCGCAATGTCCGGCAAACCCACCTCGAACGACACGTCTCACTGGTAACTTTCGAGCCCTGTGACCCACACGTGACACGCGTCACATTTTCTTGTTCGCGGCAGCCGCGGGCCACAGACGTTGCGGCTGCGCCGAATCACCACGATCACCGAACCACCACGGTGGAGAAAGAAGGCATGAAAAATGAAGGGTCGGGGGCAATGCGGTTCATCTCGTTGGGGGCCAATGTTGTTGGCTGGCGGCGTCGTCGTCGCGGTATCGGCGGGGGTTACGGTCAATACCCCAGCGCCTTCCTACACCGCCGCCGTTCGCCTGGTCGGCACGACGATCGGCGTCGGGGCGTCTTACGACGCGTTCGGGTTGAGCATCCCGGTGTTCTTCTACGGGAGTGTCATTCCCGAGGGCGACTCGTATCACACCGTTCCCTATCCGGCTCAGATCAGCGTGAGCATCCCGATCATCTCGGATCTGCCGGGGCTGTCCGACCTTCCGTACTGGACGCAGTCCCTGAAACGATCCGAGGCGATCGGCGCCGGGTATCTGCTGAAGGACATCGCCGCGGTGGCCGCCGGTGAAAAAGTGCGGATCATCGGCGTATCGCAGGGCACGCAGGTCGCCGAGATCGCGCGCAACGAGATGTCCAAGATTCCGGATTATGTTGCCAATGCCCAGAATTACGAGTTCCTCCTGCTCGGGGATCCGTATCAGCCCAACGGCGGCATCCTGGCCCGCCTGTCGGCCTGGCGTGACCTGCCGGTATTGGGCGACATTTTCCCGCTCGGCCGGCCGGGACCATCCGACAGCCCGTTCAAGACCACCTTCTATCAAAACCAGTACGACGGCGTCGCCGACTTCCCGGCGTATTTCAACGTGCTGTCCATCGCGAACGCCATCGCCGGAATGGCATTCGGGCATGCGTTCCCGGGCTACGTGATGGAGTACCCCGACGCCCCCAACGCCGTCACCACCCAGGTCGGCAACACCACCTATGTCACGCTGCCCCAGTATCTTCCGCTGCTGGCGCCGCTGCGCATCCCCGCATCCCTGATCGGGGCAGAACGCTTCGTCGACGCCATCGATCCGGTGCTGCGGGTTTTGGTCGAGATGGGCTACGACCGCACCGCGGACCCCAGCCGGGTCAAGGAATTCAGCTGGACGATGCCCGAGGAGAAGGTGACCGAAGCGCTCGACGCACTGCCCGGCGCGTTCGAGCAGTCCTTGGCGATCCTCGGCGGCGAGAAGTACGTCCCCACGCTGCCGCAGCCCGTCGTCTCCGACGCCGAACCGGACACCCCGCTGCCCGAGCATCCGGCCGATCCAGTGGGCACCTCACCGGCAGAGCAGAGGCTGCGCAAGGCGATGGACGACATCGCGGCAGCGTTGTCCAACGCCACCCGGCCACTGGCCAAGGTGTTCCAGTCCTTCGGCGGTCGTACGCCAACGGCCGAGGTGACCGACACCACGGACAAGCCCACCGCCCCGGTCCATCGCCTGAACCGTTCGGCCAGAATGCAATTGGATCAGCCGCGTTCCGCTCCGGCGCAGCGGTTGAAGATGGTCCGGGACGCGCACAAGTCCGGCGAGAAGCCCGCTCGCGCCACCAAGCGTGCGGCCAAGCAGGCGACCAAGCAAGCCGCCAAGCAAGCCGCGAAAACCGGACACGATCAACGCCACGATCCGCCGAAGCGCAAGAGCAAGCGGGCGAGCTGACCGTCCGACGGCGGGCAGGGCACGGGCCGGATTACACTCCCGGCCATGGCCAGACCGCCGTCGGCTCCCGGCCGCACGATCCGCGGGCTCGACGCCGAACAGCGTCGCGCCCATCGTCGTGAGCAGTTGCTGGCGGCGGCGTTCGAGCTGATCGCGCGCGACGGCTACGCCAACACCTCGATCGAGCAGATCTGCCAGACGGCATACGTCGGCAACAAGGCCTTCTACGAGGTGTTCGACAGCAAAGAAGACTGCTACCTGGCCCTGCTGTCCCAGATAGCCGGACGGATCGAGGAGCGGGCGGTCCAGGCCCTGGCCGATGCGCCGGACGACCCCGACGAAACGGTCCATCGGCTGCTGTCGGCGTTCGCCCATGCTCTCGTCGACGATCCCCGGGTCGCGGTGGTGGCATTCGGGGAATGCGCGGGCATCTCGCCGCGGGTCGAGCGGCTGCGCCGTGAGAACCGCCGCTGGACAGCGGCCTTTCTCGAGAATCTCTGGCGGCAACGCGAGTTCCCCTGCCTACCGGACACCGGCGCGGTCGACTATCACGCGTTGGCGGTGTCCACCGTGGGCGGGCTCTTCGAGAGCGTGGCCGACTGGCTGCACGAGCGCGAGACCGACAGCGATACCCCGCCGACCATCGACACGTTGATCGGCAATCTGGCGAGCTTCGTCGGGGTGGTTCGCGCCGGAATCGCGGCGTCGGTGCGCTGATTCTGCAAACAATGGTTTGCAACAAGAGCTCTTGTTTCCAAAAGTGACGCTTGTCATACATCGCTACCCACTGGTAACTTTCCGGCAGCACGCGACGTGGCGTCCGTCACATTTCCCGGTTGACGCGCAGGTGGCGGGCCCAGATGTTCGGCCGCGCCATCCGGGCGGCCGCTCACCACGATGAGGAAGCGGGAACAGCCATGAGGGTTCGGGGGGAATCGTCGCGCCGGGCGCGACGGGAGCGCGGCACGCGGCGCTGGGGATCGATGCTGATGGCCGGCGGCGTCGTCGTCGCGGTGTCGGCGGGAGTCACGGTCAGCACGCCGGCGGCCACCTACAGCGCCGCGGTCCGGCTGATCGGCACGACGATCGGCGTCGGGCCCTCGTTCGACGGATTCGGTTTGAGCGTCCCGATGTTCTTCTACGGGAGCACGGTGCCCGAAGGCGACTCGTTCCACACCGTCCCCTACCCGGCGCAGATCAACGTCGACATCCCGATCATCTCCGACCTGCCCGGCCTGTCCGACATTCCGTACTGGCCTCACTCGCTGAAACGGTCCGAGCAGATCGGGGCGGGCTACCTCCAGCAGGACATCGCCAACACACCGGCCGACGAAAAGGTCACGATCATCGGCATGTCCCAAGGCACCGAGGTGGCTGAGATCGTGCGCGCCGCGATGTCCAAAGACCCGAATTACGTTGCCAACGCGGACAATTACGAGTTCGTCTTCATCGGCGATCCCTATCAGCCCAACGGCGGCATCCTGACCCGCTTCACCTCATGGAGCGATGTCCCCGTGCTCGGCGACCTCTTCCCGCTCGGCCGGCCCGGACCGTCCGACAGCCCCTTCAAGACGACCTATTACCAGAACCAGTACGACGGCTTCGCTGATTTCCCAGCCTATTTCAACGTCCTGTCCATCGCGAACGCCGTCGCCGGGATCTTGTTCCAGCATGTCTTCCCCGGCTATGTATTGGAGCATCCCGACGCCCCCAACGCCGTCACCACTCAGGTCGGCAACACCACATACGTGATGCTGCCCCAGTACCTACCGCTGCTGGCGCCGCTGCGCATCCCCGCGTCGGTGATCGGCGCGGAACGATTCGTCGACGCCCTCGACCCGGTGCTGCGGGTCTTCGTCGAGATGGGATACGACCGCACCGCAGACCCCAGCCAGGTCAAGGAATTCGGCTGGGTCACACCGCCGGAGAAATTTCAGGAAGCGCTCGACGAGCTACCGGCGGCGTTCGAGCAATCCTTGGCGATCCTCGGCGGCGAGAAGTACACCCCCACGCTGCCGCAGCCTGTCGTCTCGGGCACCGAACCCGAGACGCCGGTGACCGAACACCCGATAGACCCGGTGGGCACCTCGCCCTTCGAGCAGGGGGTGCGGCACTCGGTGGAGGATGTGGCGGCAGCGTTGTCGAACGCCACCCGGCCGCTGGCCAAGGTGCTTCAGGCCATCGGCGATGCCACCGCGCCGCACAAGACCGTCGACCCGGCCGACAGCCCGGCTCCGTTGGACACCAAGGCAGACAAGGGCATCACGGCCGACAAGGTTGACACCGAAGTCGGCAGCAAGGTTGCCGCCGATGCCAATGCCAATGCCAATGCCAATGCCAATGCCAATGCCAAGACCGACGCGAAGGCCGGCGACGAGCCGAAGTCCACACCGTTGGGCCGTCATCCCCGGACCCGCGCGGACTCCGTGAGCACCGATTCGGCGCCGCGACTGAAGGTGGTCCGGGACGGGGACAAATCCGACGAGAAGCCCGCCCGCGCCACGAAGCGGGCCGCCAAGCAGGCGGAAAAGCCGGCCGCGAAGTCAGCGAACGATCAGCACGACCGGCCCGCGAAGCACGACAGCAAGCAGGCTGGTTAGTTCTCCGACGGCGGGCGCTGCGGACGACGCTGAATCCGCAGCGCCTGCGTCGGCACCTGAAGATCGGTGGTCGGCGGGGCGGCCAGCACCGTCGTCGAATCCTCCTTCAGGCGCACGATTCTCGGCACCGACGCCGCCCGGGGTTGCCGCGCGATGGTCGGCGGAGCGGACTCTTCGACCGCAGGCTTCGCGGGCACGACCTCCGTCGGTGGTTCGGGCGCCGGTTTGGCCGAACGGGTTTCGCGTCGCACCAGATACCCGGCGAACGGCCCGGTGAACACCATCACCGCCAGCACGAGCAGGCTCAGCACGGCCACGGTGACATCGAACGTGCTGGTGATCTGCTGGGCCAGGTTGTTGCCGTAGATCGCCGCAGGCGCGGGCCCGGCGTAGCGCGGTGCCAGGGCCACCCCGATGGCCACGTTCGCCACCGTGAAGACGAACAACACCGCGCTGAAGGCGGCGGCGACCGTCGTCGACGTCACCCCCCGATCGAGCTGACGGTGCAGCCACCGTGCCACCAGTGCGGTGACCAGGTTGAACACCGTCATCGCGACGGTGTCGTACAGCGCCCGTGGAAGATCGAGCGACAGGGCGATCAGGAAATCGACGACCCGCAGCGCCGCCGCCGCGAACGCCCAGAAGGCGATCAGCGTCAGGCACTTCTGCGCGGCACCACGGTAGGCACCGATGGTGGGCGGCTTGATCAGGAAGACGGCGTACAGCGTCGTCGGCGCCACGATCGCGGCGGCGGCCGCCCAGGCGAGGTAGCCCTCGTAACCCACGGCCGCCGTCGAGGTGTTCTGGGCGATGCCATGGAAGGCGTCGATGTCGCGGCCGATACCGGCAAGCCACACCAGGGTGGCGGCGATCGCGCCCGAGACGCCGATGGCCGTGGTGGCCAGCCGCGCCGCGCCGGTCCGCTCGGTCAGCCAGCGCGAGGCGATGACCAGGGCGATCATCGCCTCCGCCCCGTAGAGCAGGGTGGTGACGATGACGGCGATGTCGTGGCCGCCGAACTCGACCTGGGTGACGAACAGGTACCGCAGCCGCCAGTACAGGTTGAATGCGACCGACAGCGTCGCCAGCGCGATCGAGAGGAAACCGATCACCCGGGCTACGGCATACCAGCGGCGAAACTTGTTGTCCTCGACCGTGATCGACGTGATGGGCGGCTGCCCGGCCAGCAGTGCGCCCGCGACGCCCAGCAACATGCCCGGCCCCACCCCCGGCGGCACGGCGCCCGTCCCGCCACTGCTCACCGTCTGCGCCAGGTGGTAGCCGACGAAACAGACGACCACGACGAGGTAGGCGGCGCTGAGCACAAGCCGGATGCGGCTGGTGCGGCGGACGTCCGAGGTGGGAGCGGCCAGGCGGAACGGCCCCGCGTGCGGCGCCACCGCGGCACCGATGGCCAGCAGCGTCACGACGGCCAGCAGGACGAACGTCGACCCCGCACTGCCGGGGACACCGAGGCCGAATTCCAGGTTCCACGGGAGCAGCATCGCGACGACGAGCAGCACCACGGCCAGACCGTCGCGCACCCGGTTGGTACGGGTGGGCACGTAGCCGACCCGCTGGGGACGCTCCGCGGCCCGCGCGGCCATGGTCGCCACCTCGACGGTGGCGGACGCGTCGTAACGCTCGTCGCTCACGTACCGATTCCTCTCTATGAGTGACAACGCAGCGGGACTCAACCAGCGTGCTCACTTTTGCTCCGACGCACAAGCAGCGCTGGCAGCCGCATCGTTTGACCACCAAGGTCCGTCGCAGCTGTGCGGTAGCTTGGATTTGTCCGTCGGGGCTCGTACAACGTGCAAGAAGCAAGGAGTGGAACCGTGGACGTAGTCCTCGGGGTGGCGGTCACCGGGCGTGTGGCGCGCTTGGCCATGGTCGGATCCCCCGCGAGTGGCGGCCAGGTTCTGGACCAATACGCGCTCGACCTGCCCGACGACCTCGTGGCCGAGATGTCGGAGTTGGCCGAGACCATCATCGGCACCTTCCGGGCGGTGACCGAATCGGGTAACCAGGTCGCCGCGACCCGATTGTGCGTTCCCGACGATTCAGCCGCCGACACGTTGCGTCAGACAGTGCTCGACGCGGGCGTGCCGAACGTCGAGCTGGTGACCGAGGCCGAGGCCGCCGCGGCCCTGGCCCGCAGCGTGGGTGCCGACGCCGCGTTGCTGCTCGCCGATGACGACACCGTGTCACTCACCGTGGTCGGCGAGAGCAGTGAGGCACCAACTTCCACGTTGGCCACCATGCCGATCGGCACCGCCGGGCCCGCGGCCGCGTGCGCCGCGGTGCTGCAGCGGGTACCCGCCGACGAAGCACCGACCCGCGTGCTGTTGGTCGGGCAGCGCCTCGATCTTGATTCCGTTGCGGCAGAGCTTCGTTCGACCGCACCGGTCGAAGTCGCGCCCGACGCGGGCTTCGCGATCGCCCGCGGCGCCGCACAACTGGTCGGCGATGTCGCCCCGGCAAGTGCCTCCACGCAGATGGCACCCATCGTCGGTGTGCCACAGGATCCGACCCAGATGGCGCCCGTGTCGGAGGCCACTCAGATGGCGCCTGCCGCCGCGGACGCGACGCAGATGGCCCCGGCCGCCGGCGATGCCACGCAGATGGCCCCGGCCGCCGACGCCACCCAGATGGCACCCGCCCGCGCTGACTCCGCGGCCGTCGGCCCGGATCTGGCGTACTCGCAGGAACCCGAGGACGAACCCTGGGCCGACGAGATGCCTATGGACGCGGTCAACGAGTTCGTCCCCGAGCAGGACGACGACGCGGACTACACGACCGTCATCGCACCGCCGCCGCCTCGGATGCTGTTGATGGGCAGCGCCATGGCCTTCGTCGTGGTGAGCTTCGCCACGCTGGCCACCGCGGTCGCCATCAATGTCCGGCCGGCGGCCGACGTGCGCGCCCAGCCTGCACCCACCGAGCAGGCCGCGACCGTACCCGGCAACTACCTTCCGCCGGTGCCGCACGAGCCGGATCCGGTGGCACTGCCCGTGTCCGTTCTCACCCCGCCACCCGCCGCTCCGGCCGCGCCCAGGGTGCGCACCGACACCGGCAACCAGCCGCCTGTGGTGGCCCCGCCGGCCGCACCTCCCGCCGTGCCTGCTCCTCCGCCGGTCGAGGTCTCGCCGGGGCCCGTTCCGGTGCCCGTCCCGATTCCGTTGCCCGTTCCGGTCCCGCTGCCGCCGGTGGTGTGGCCGACGGTTCCGACGTGGGTGCCGACGACCCCGCCGACCACGACGACGGTCCCGCCCACCACCACTACGACGAAACCGCCGACGACCACGACGACTCCGCCCACAACCACGACGGCGCCTCCGACCACGACCACCGCACCGCCGACCACAACGACAGCTCCTCCGACCACGACGGCGCCGCCCACCACGACTGTCGCCCCGCCGACCAAGACCTCGGAACCTCCCATCGAGGTGCCGACCCACACCGTGCCGACGTACACACCCCCGGTCGAACAACCGACCATCGAGGCTCCCGCGACGCAGGCCCCGGTCACGACGATGCCGCAGTATCCGTCGGGCGGAGGGTCCTCGTCGAGTGAAGGGGGATCCTCCGGCGGCGGATTGTTCGGTGGCGGAAGCGGCTCGAGCAGCGGAGGCAGCGGCGGACTGTTCGGCGGCGGTAGCGGCTCCGGTGGCTCGCCGGTGACGACGATGCCCGTCAGCCCGTAGCTCCCACCCGAAAGGAACGCCGCAGTGCCCAAGAAGCGTTGGAACGACCTGTCCCCCACCGCCAAGACGGCCGTCATCGTCGTGGCTGCGGCCGATGCCGGGCTGCGCGCCTGGGCGCTGCGCGACCTCGCCGGGCGCGAGCCGAGCCGGATCAACGGACCGAAGTGGTTGTGGGGCAGCGCACTCGGGCTGCTGACCACCTCAGGTGTGCTGCCCGTGGCCTATCTGGTGGTCGGGCGTAGGTCCTGACCAGGCGGCCAGGACCTACGTGCCCTTCACGTTCATGACCTGACGCAGCTCATGCTCGATCTCGATGAGACTCGCGGCGTCCGCCATCACCACGTCGATGTCCTTGTACGCGTCGGGAATCTCATCGATCCATTCCGCGCCGTGCCGATACTCGATACCCCGCATCCGTTGCGCGAGGTCATCGGCGGTGAACCGACGACGCGCCTCGTTGCGGGAGAAGCGGCGGCCGGCGCCGTGCGGCGCTGAGCACAACCCGGCAGGGTCGCCCTTGCCGCGCACCACATATGACCGAGTTCCCATGCTGCCCGGGATCAGCCCCATGACGCCGGTGTGCGCGTCGATCGCACCCTTACGCGTCAACCACACATCCCGGCCGCCGTGGTGTTCCTTGCGGGTGTAGTTGTGGTGCGTGTTGATGCGCTCGACCTCGAAATCGCCTGCGGTGTGCAGCCGGCTCATCTCGGCATAGCCCATCCAATCGGCGAAGACCGACATGTAGCGGTCCATCATCTCGGCGCGGTTCTCGAACGCGAATCGCTGTGCCCAGTTGAGGTCCCGCAGATACTCGGTGAATTCCTGGGTGCCCTGGGGCAGGTAGGCCAGGTCCGGGTTGGGCAGGTCGATCCACCACCGCTTCATGAGCTTCTGCGCGATCTTGATGTGCTTCTGGGCGATCTTGTTTCCCACCCCACGGGAGCCCGAATGCAGGAACAGCCACACCCGATCCGCCTGGTCCAGGCAGAGCTCGATGAAGTGGTTGCCGCCACCGAGGGAGCCGAGTTGCTCGCGCCACTTGGGCGAGTGCGCAAGGTCGATCCCGCCATCCCTGGCCAGATGCTCGAGATCGGCGATGCGGCCCTGCGTGAACGGGAACCGAGCGAGCGAGTCGTTGTAGTTGCCCGGCGACAGCGGAATCGTCGCCTCGATCGCCGTCCGCAGCGCCGCCAGGTCCCGGCCCTGAAGGTCGGTGGCGGTGAATTCCGTGCGGGCAGCGATCATCCCGCAGCCGATGTCGACGCCGACCGCCGCCGGGATCACCGCGTCGATCGTCGGGATCACCGTGCCGACGGCGGAACCCTTGCCGCTGTGGGCATCTGGCATCAGCGCAACATGGGGATGCACGAACGGCATCGAGGCGGTCTGCTTCGCCTGCTCGATGGTGTTGTCGTCGATGTGGCTGGCGAAGTTCACCAGCTTGTGGTCGGCGACCTGGTGCGCGGTCATGACGTCGATTCTCCCGACGCTGTCGAGTTGTTTCTCCGTCCTCACTACACCGCACTCGGTGGGTAGACAACGTTCGCTCGGGTTGCCGACCTGGTTTACCCCGGCGGTCCTGCGGGAATCACTGACCGGCGGGTTTCCGGATTTTCCCTGCGTACAGACCGATCGACCCGTTCTCGACAGTGTTGCGTGGCGCATTACTTGCGCCACGATTTGACGAGAAGCGGTACCGGCGCGCCAAAATATAGTTCGAATTGCTTAGGAATCGTCGGCACCGGGGGTCCGATGAAACTTGGATGGTATGTGTTCATGCACCGCCCAGACGGTGGCGTGATGCCGATCGCTGGGTTCTGGCGCAAACGCACCGCGCTGCGGTGGGTCGAAGAGAATGCCGAACCGGACCAGCAGCTGGAGATCCATCGGTTCAACTGGTGGTCAGCCGACGCTGCCGGTCAGCGGAAGGCATCGGACCCGGCGAGCGGATGTCCGAGGTCCGACGACCGCCGGTAGGCGCCAACCTGGGCATTGCACCCTCAGAAACCAAACAGGCCCCCTCGAAAGGGGGCCTGACTTGGGTGGCAGATGCAGGATTCGAACCTGCGTAGGCGTAAGCCGACGGATTTACAGTCCGCTCCCATTGGCCGCTCGGGCAATCTGCCTGGTTTCGCCCCGCCCCGTTTCCGGTTTGGTGCGAATAGCAGGGTACAACGAGGACCTACCCAAGTTACAAACCGGCAGTTCATGTGCGACGAGGGCCACATCCCCGCGGCGCCGCCGGTGTGGGCCTTCGACCGCCGCAAATGGATGTACCTAAGCTACAAGCAGGCACTATTCACCGAGGGAATGAGGAGGGGCGTCCAATGGCGGATTCCAGCTTCGACGTCGTCAGCAAGGTCGACCGTCAGGAGGTCGACAACGCGCTCAACCAGGCGGCCAAGGAACTGTCCACCCGCTTCGACTTCCGCGGCACCGACACCACCATCGCCTGGAAGGGCGAGGAGTCGATCGAGCTGGTCAGCTCCACCGAGGAGCGCGTCAAGGCCGCGGTCGACGTGTTCAAGGAAAAACTGGTCCGCCGCGACATCTCGATGAAGGCCTTCGACGCCGGCGAACCGCAGGCCAGCGGCAAGACCTACCGGGTGACCGGCGACATCAAGCAGGGCATCACCAGCGAGCAGGCCAAGAAGATCACCAAGATCATCCGCGACGAGGGCCCCAAGGGCGTGAAGGCGCAGATCCAGGGCGACGAGATCCGGGTCAGCTCGAAGAAGCGCGACGACCTGCAGGCCGTCATCTCGCTGCTCAAGGGTTCCGACCTGGACGTGGCGCTGCAGTTCGTCAACTACCGCTGAGCCGTGCCGAGCGTGCACGAAATGCCGGCCGCGAGCGGCGCGCCGGGCAACAGACGCGCACGCTCGCGGTGCAGGGGGTGGGCGCTCACGCGCTGGTTTCGGCCGCCGTCACCGTGTAACGGCTGGGCCGGTGCGTCAGCCCGTAGTGCCCGCGCAGGGTCGTCGCGGTGTAGTCGGTGCGAAACAGTCCGCGCCGCTGCAGGATGGGCACCACCTGCTCGACGAAATCCTCCAGACCGCCGGGCAGATACGGCGGCATGATGTTGAAGCCGTCGGCGGCGCCCTCGGCGAACCACAGCTCCAAGTTGTCGGCCACCTGCTCGGCGGTCCCGGCGAAGGTCCGGTGTCCGCGACCGCCACCGAGTTTGGCGATCAGCTGCCGCACCGTCAGCGACTCGCTGCTGGCGAGGTCCTTCACCAGTTGATAGCGGCTCTTGTTGCCCTGGATCTGCTCGATGGGCGGCAACGCGGGCAACGGGGCGTCGAGCGCGTGCGCGGTCAGGTCCACACCCAGCATCTGCGACAGCTGACGCAACGAGTACTCGGGCGAGATCAGATCGGTGAACTGCTGTTCCAGCTCTACCGCGGCCTGCTCGGTGGGACCGATGAACGGCACGATGCCGGGCAGGATCTTCACCTCGTCGGCGCTGCGGCCGAACTTCACCGCGCGGGCCTTCACGTCGCGGTAGAAGGCTTTGCCGTCGGCCACCGAGCGCTGCGCGGTGAAGATCGCCTCGGCGTACCGCGCGGCGAAGTCCTTCCCCGACTCCGAGGACCCGGCCTGCACCAGCAGCGGCCGGCCCTGCGCCGAGCGCGGGGTGTTCAGCGGGCCACGGACCGTGAAGTGCTCGCCGTCGTGGTCGATGCGGTGGACCCGGTCCGGATCGGCGAAGATCCCGCTGGCCTCGTCGAGGACCAGGGCGTCGTCTTCCCAGCTGTCCCACAAGGCCGTTGCCACGTCGACGAATTCGGTGGCCCTCCGATAGCGCCCGGCGTGGTCGGGGATGCCCTCGACACCGAAGTTGGCGGCCTCGTCCTCACCCGCCGAGGTGACGATGTTCCATCCGGCCCGGCCTCCGCTGATGTGATCGAGGGAGGCGAAGCTGCGGGCCAGGGTGTACGGCTCGATGTAGCCGGTGGTCGCGGTCGCGATGAGGCCGACGCGCTCGGTGACCGTCGCCATGGCGGTCAGCAGCGTGATCGGTTCGAAGATCGCCTGGGTGTTGTGCTTCACCCGCGGACCCACCGCCAGCCCGTCGGCGAAGAACACCGAGTCCAGTTTGCCGCGTTCGGCCAGCTGGGCCAGCCGCTGGAAGTGCTTGACGTCGGTGAGGTTTCGTACGTCGGTGCGCTCGTGGCGCCACGCTGCTTCGTGGTGGCCGACACCCATCAGGAATGCGTTGAGATGCAGTTGGCGTGGCAATGGTTCCCTTTCCTAGGTGGTGGCGCGCCAGCCCGACAAGCGCTTTTCGATGGCCACCACGATGCCGTTGAAGATGACGCCCACCAGAGCGATCGTGACGATGCCGGCGTACATGTTGGGGATCTGGAAGTTGAGCTGCGACGCGGTGATCAGATAGCCCAATCCGGCTTTGGCGCCGACCATCTCGGCCGCGATCAGCACCAGGATCGACGATGCCGCCGCCATACGTAAACCGGTGAAGATGGTCGGCACCGCTGCGGGCAGGATCACCTTCTGGAACAGCCGGATCGGGGAAAGCCCCAGGGAGCGTGCCGATTTGATCAGCAGCGGGTCCACCGTTCGGACCCCGGAGATGGTGTTGAGCAGGATCGGGAACGACGCCGCGTAGATCACCAGCGCGACCTTGGACGTCTCGCCGATCCCCAGGATCAGGATGAACACCGGCAGCAGTGCGAGTGCGGCGGTGTTGCGGAACAGCTCCAGGATCGGGTTGAGGAACTCGGCGACCGGTCGGTACCAGGCGATCGCCACGCCCAGCGGGATGCTGACCGCGATCGCGATGGCCAGGCCGGCCAGGGCCCGCGACAGGCTGGCTGAAACGTGCTCCCACAGCTGGCCGTTGTTCAACAACGTGAACCAGGCACTGACCACCTCGGAGAACGGCGGCAGAAAGACCTTGTCCACCAGCCCGATCCGCGGCGCCACCTCCCACAGCGCCAGGAACCCGGCGACGACGACCGTCGCGCGCAACACCCGCCACGCCAGGGCCTGCAGGCGGCGGCTGCCGTGCTCAGGCTCCGGCGACGTCGGGGGCGCCTCGACCGGTGCTTCGACGGGCGACTCGGCGGGTGCCACGGCGATGGCGCTAGACATGTTGGACCTCCTCGGACCGGGCGCGTTCCACCTCGTCGTGCAGAAGCGACCAGATGTGGTGGCGTTGCGCCCGGAATCCCTCGCTGGAGCGGATGTCGTCGGTGTTGCGGTCGATGTCGACCTCGACGATCTTCTTGATCCGGCCCGGCCGCGACGTCAGCACGGCGACCCGCTGGCCCAGGTACAGCGCCTCGTCGATGCCGTGGGTGATGAACAGGATGGTCTTGCCGGTGGCCTGCCAGATTCTCAGCAGCTCGTCCTGCAGGGATTCGCGGGTTTGGGCATCCAGCGCGGCGAACGGCTCATCCATCAGCAGCACCTCGGGGTCGAACGCCAGGCTGCGGGCGATCGCGACGCGCTGTTTCATTCCACCGGACAGTTCGTGCGGATAGCGGTCGGCGAAGCCCTGCAGCCCGACCAGCTCGAGATACTCCTCGGCCCACCGCCGTCGCTCCGCTGCGGGTAAACCCTTTGCTTCCAGCCCGAATTCGATGTTTCTGCGGGCGGTACGCCACGGCAGCAGCGCGTACTGCTGGAAGACGATGCCCCGATCCAGGCCGGGTCCGGTGACCGGCTTGCCGTCGAGCAGGATCTCCCCCGACGTCGGCTCGGTCAGCCCGCCGAGCAGGTCCAGCAGGGTCGACTTGCCGCAACCGCTGGGCCCGACCAGCACCAGGAACTCGCCGGCCGTGACATCGATGCTGATGTCCTGAATTGCGGTGAAACCGGTCTTCTCACCGCGGATCGGGAACCGCTTGGTGACATTGCGCAGCCGCAGCTTGGGCTGCGCGCTCTGGGCCTGTGTACTCACTTGTGCGCCAACACTTTCCCGTCGGGGCCGGCGCCGTCGGGATAGGTGCCGTTGGAGTAGGGGTTGAACTCGTTGGTGTAGAGGTCCTTGGCCTTGAGCTGGCCTTCCTTGAGCTCACCGTTGCGGACCAGCCAATCGATCCAGGTCTGCAGTTCGCGCTCGGCGATCACCGCACCGGGCACCGGAACCCCCGAGCTGCGCCAGTACTGGATGGTCTTGGTGTCCTCGTTGCGTTTGCGTTTGTTGATGATCTCCTCGAACTTGGCCACCACTTCGGCTCGTGGGGTCACCTGGGCCCAGCGGATGGCCCGCGCCGTGCCTTGCACGAAATCGGCCACCGCGTCCCGATTCTTGGCCACGAAGTCGTCACGGACCACGTAGGTGCCGTAGCTGAACGCCCCGAACAGCGACTTGTCGGTGAACAATGGCCGGATCCCGCCGCGTTCGGTCGCTGTCTCCCGCCAGATGGTGTTGAGGGCAGCGACGTCGATCTGCTTCTCACGCAGCGCCTGCTCGGTGTTCACCGGGGGCACCACGGTGAGGGTGACGGTCTTGATCTCGTCATTGGTCAATCCCTGCTGCGCCAACCACTCCCGGGTGAGGAATTCGTGATGGGCGCCCAGCGTGTTCATCCCGACCTTCTTGCCGATCAGGTCCCGCGCCGAGTGGATCGGGCTGTCCTGCAGCACGAAATAGCCGGTGTATTCACCGTCATCGGCGCCGTACGAACTGAGCACCGAGGTGATCGGTGCGCCGGCGGCGTTGAGTTTGACCACCGCACCGTTGAACGCAGAACCCACGTCGATATCGCCGGTGGCCACGGACTGGATGTCCTGCGGCCCGCTGGTGGTGTTGCCCACCCAATCGAGCTTGATCTTCTGGTAGTAGCCGAGTTCCTCGGCCAGTTCCTGGAACTCCACCTCACCGGCCCAGCCCTGATACCGCACCACGGTCTTGCCGTCTTCGGTGCGCGCCGATTCGCCGGACGAGCCACACGCGGTCAGTACCAACACAAGTGCGCTGAGCATCGCCGGTACCGAGCTGAAAAGGCGCATGGCCGTCGTTCCCCCATGGAGTCGCACTGATTGGTGCGGCTCATGGTGGCAACAAACGCGGGCTGGGTAACCCTTTAGCCTCGCGAAGAATCGAAAGACTCAGTGCCCGCGATCAGGCGCCGCCGAACTGTGGCTGCAGCACCGGGGCCAGCGCAGAGAGCGGAATGTGCGCCTGCACGGTCCCGCCGTCCATCGACCACTGCATCCGGCCCGGCGTGAAATCGACCGGGGAATCGCGACCAACCGGGTAGTCCGGCATGTAGAGGATCAACTCGTCGGGTGTCAGCGCCCAGGCCTTGTAGCCGCCCGAGTACACCTTGTCCGGCGTCCAGCGGTCCGGCGTGAATGGATAGGTGCCGGGCTGGTGTGGCGGCGGGGCGGCATCAAGCGCGGCCACGATGAACGGCTCACCCAGGCGCGGGATCTCGGCCCGGTGATCGACACCCGGTTTGAACAGGTCGGCCAGTTGGACCTGGCGCCCACCCGCGAACGTGAAGGTGCGGTAGGCGTCGCTGACGATCGGCGCGTTCGGGTGGGACAGCGCGTCGGTGCCGACCGTCCCGGAGTACATCTCGTGGAACACGGCCGTCGTCGCGTCGCCGTGCTGGAAGATCTCGAATTGCTCTTCGCCGAAGCTGTCGTGAGCCATCTTCTGCGCGGCAGTGCGCCAGTTGTTCATCAGGTTGGTCAGGTACTGCCGGATGACCGGGTTGTCCACCAGATCGCCCGGCAGCGCCATCTTGATGTCACGAACCGCGTTCCGGTCCGAGGTCACCGACGCGTGGCAGGACTGCCCGTCCCACTGTCCGGCCAGCTCGTCACAGAACGATGCCGCCGAGGCCGAAGCGGTCGGGGCTGTCGTGACCACCAACGAGCCCGCGACCAGGGCCGCCGCGCCGATCAGCTTGCCGATACGCATCACGGGCCCGCTCAGGCGAGTTCCACTTTGCTTGCGCGCCATTGCCCGTCGACCTTCTCCATCGTCATCTTGATGCGGCTGCGGTCGATCCGCGGGTCGGGAACGGTGGTGTTGGACACCGACTGGTCGACGAACAACAGCACCACGACCTTGTCCTTGCTCGCCGACTGCACGGCCGACTCCACCACCACGCCATGCGCGGACGCCTTGTTGTCGATGAGCAGCTGCCGCAGCTGCATGCTCGACTGCGAGTACATGTCCTTGAACTCGCCGGTCGCGCCGGCGAGCACCTGGTTGAAGTTCTCGTCGACCTTGTTGGAATCGATGCTGGTCAAGATCTGGGCGTAGCTCACCGCGGCGTCCTGCGCCTGCTTTCCGGCCTGCGCCACCTGGCGGCCCTGCCATGCGTTCCATCCGAGGAAGCCCGAAAGTGCCAGTGCGGCAATGAACACCGCGGCCAGCGCACCCACGAGCACCCGGCGGCGCCAGCTCGGTCTGTCGGCCTCGGCTTCCGTCTCTTCTTCGGCGTCGTCTTCGGCCTCGTCTTTGCCCTCGGTCTCGTCGGCCTCGGATTCGGACTTTTCCTCGGTCTCCGACTCGGCTTCGGTCTCGTCTTCGGGCTCGACGACCTCTTCGGCCGTCTCTTCGATACCGATTGCGTCGTCGACGGTTTCGGCCTTCTCGTCGTCTGCGCGCTTGTCAGCAGTCACGGTCACCGTCATCTCCTTTGGGTGAGGTTGGGTGGTCAGCGGGGCGGTTCGATCGGCAGGGTCGGACCGCCGTAGGGAGTCGGAATGGTGTAACGCCCCCGCGGTGTCGGGTCGGTGGTGCGGCCGAGATCAGCCCCGGGCGGCGGGCCGGCCGTGTCGTCATCTGCCGGCCGCGGTGCGTTCTTGGCACCGCGGACCAGGACGCCCGGATGATCGTCCCGACAATAGGTGTACATGTAGGGCTCCGGGTAGTCGGCCGACGCCGGTGGCCGGCGCGGTGTCCCGTAGTCACACGTGTAACGCGGGTAGATGTCGGCGGTGGCCCACAATCCGTTGTCATGCATGACACTGCCCAGCGCGTCGAGCACCGACGTGCGGTAGTTCGGGAAGAGCGCATTGAGCGCAGGCACCCGCAGATACAGCAATTGCGAAGTGCTGGCGAGGCTTCCGAGCAGCTGCACCATGGTGTCGGAGTTGTCGGCGAACAGGTTGTCGACTGAGTTCAGCGCTCCCGGCGTCTGATTCGTGAGGCGACGGAAGCCTTCCCGCATCTTGTTGATGCCGTCGAAAGTCGAGTCGAGATTGTCCGACGCCACGGCGACGCCTGCGTTCTTCTCCGACATCAGGTTGAACACCACCCGGCTGTTGCGCAGCACGCTCACCGTCTCGGGCAACACCGAATCGAGGGTCGAGAGAAGGAATGTGCCGCCGTCGATGACATCGCGAAGCTTGCCCGGACCGGCCTGCGACATGCTCAGTTCCTTGCGGATCACTTCGAGCTTGCTGGTATCCACCTGCGCCAGCGCGCCGTCGGCGTCGGCGAGCAGCTGGGCCAGGCTGACCGGCACGGTGGCCTTGCCCAGGCCGATCACGCTGCCGTCGGTCAGGAACGGGCCGTCTGCCGAGTTGGCCGCGAAGTCGATGTACTGCTCACCGGCCGGGGACAGCCCGGACACCCGCACGTCGCTGGACTTCGGGATGGGCACTGCCGAATTCACGTTCACCACCGCCTGGACACCGGTGGGCGTGATGTTGAGCCGTTCCACCTTCCCGACCCGCACGCCCCGCAACGTGACGTCCTGATTGGGCAGCAGGCCTGCCGATTCCGGCAATTCGATGGTGATGCGGTAGCTGGAGTCGAAGGGTTTGACCCGCAGCGCGCCGATCATCAGGTACGCGCCGGCCACGACCAATGTCATCACCAGCGCTCCGGCCGAAAGCCAGGAGCGACGCCGGTACCCGGCCCGCACCACGCCGACCACGAAATCCGCGAGTGCGTTGATCATCGCGGCGCCTCCGCCGATGCAGGAGCGGGAGCGGGAGCGGGCGGAGCCTCGGGGGGCGGTACCGCACCCGGCGCCTCCGGAGGTGCCACGGGAGCCGGAATGATCTCGCCCGGTTCGGTGGGGCTGGGGATCACCGGCATCTGCGGCACCGACGGGCCGCGGCCGACGACACGCTCCTGCAGCCGCAGCAGCGTGTACTGCAGCGAGCCCACGAGCTGATGCCAGTTGTACCGCTTGGGGCCGTGCAATCCCGAGTCACCGGCGAACCCGATATCGGGAATTGAGCCGAGAATCAGCCGGTCGATGCTGGCGCGCACCGAAAGACCGCTGCCGGACGTCGCTTTCACCAGCGGCGGCATCAGCCGGTTGAGCGCATACAGCGAGGCATCCGGAGCCAGCGCCACATCGTTCCACGCGCCCGCGACCTTGTCCGCATCGGCGATCACGCTACGGCCGCTGGCGTCGGTGCCCGCGATCGACGGGAACTTGCGCAACTGTGCCGAGGTGTCACCGATCTGGGTGATCAGATCCGCGATCTGGGTGGTGTGCTCGGCCAGCGTGTCGGTCGCCGGGCCCGCGGCGTCCATCAGCTCACTGACCGTCTGGTTCTTGGCCTCGATCTGCTGCAACAACCGCGACGTCTCGGTCATGGCATCCGACAGTTGATCGGACCGCGCGTTCAGGGTGCCCAGCGTGTGGTTGGTCTTCGAGATCAGAGTGCCGAACGCCTGGCCCTGGTCACCGGTGGCCTTACCGAGGCCGTTGATGATGTTGGTGAAGTTGCGGACCGCGCCGCCGTTGACCAGGATCGCCGCCGACCCCAGCAGGGATTCCACGGTCGCGGCGGCCCGGGTGTCATCCAGGCCGATGGTGTCGCCGTCCTTGAGCAGGGGCGCGTTCGGGTCGACCGGAGTGGGCGGCCTGACCGAGACGAACACGTCACCCAGCGGTGTGGCCGAACGCAATTCGGCGGTGGTGCCACGGGGCAGCCGGACACCGTCCATGATGCGCAGCGTGGTCACGGCGGTGTAGTTGCTGGCCACCATCGACTCCAGCTCGCCCACGTCGGCACCGGCCAGCTTCACCTTGGCATTGGCAGGCAGGTTCAGGGCATTGGAGAAGATCGCGGTCAGCTTGTAGCCGCCCGAGCCGACGCCGGGAGCCGGCAACGGCAGGCTGGCCAGGCCTTCGGAGGCACATCCCGAGAGGGTCAGGCAAGCCACCATCACCACGGGCAGAACGTATTTGCGCACCGGTTTGATCATCGCTGTCCCATCGCCGCCATGCCGTCGAGCATGTAGGACAGCCCGAAGTCGGGACCGAAGTCCTGCACCGTTCCGGTGCTGCATCCCAGCTGCCGCAGCCCCATCATGTTGCAGACCTCCTTGACGGTCTGCGAATCGAACAGCACCTTGTCCACCAGGACGTGTGCCCGCGCCGAACCGTTCTTCTGATCGACGATGTTGTAGATGTTGTCCAGCGTCATCGGAGCGAGATCGAGAAACTCCGCGAGGTCCCGGCGCTGGTCCACCGAAGTGGTCAGTGCGGTGTTGCCGTTGAGGACAATCTGTTTCACCTCGTCGCGGTGGGCCTGCAGCACCTCACCCACCTGCGTGATCACCTGATTGATCTTGTTGCCGGTGGTGCCGCTGCCGAAGTTCTCGTCGGCCAGGATCTGGCTGAGCTGGCGCACGGTCGACCCGAACTCGCGCAGGGTGGCGTCGTTGCGGGAGGCCGCGTCGAACAGCGAGCTCAGGTTGCGCACGATCGTGGTGAGCTGATCGCGGGTCACCGCTCCCCGATCGGAACTGAGCCGCAACGCGTCTGACAGTTCACCGAGGGCGTCCTTCATCTGCTGACCGTTTCCGTCGGCGATCGCGGCGCTGGCGTTGACCACGTCGGCCAGAGGTCCGTTGCCCTTTCCGTCGCCCTTCAGCGAGGACGACAACTTGTCCAGCACGTCGAGCACCCGGGCGAACTCGACCGGGGTCTTGGTCCGGTTCAGGCCGATCGTGTCGTGGTTCTGCAGGGTCGGCCCGCCGTGGTAGGCCGGGGTCAGTTCGATCTGGCGGTCGGTGAGGATCGAATTGGAGATGGTGACCGCTTGCGCGTCGGCCGGCACCGAGACGTCCTTGTCGACGGTGAACTCGACCTCGACATAGTTGCCCTTGGGGGTGATCTTGGTGACCCGGCCGACCTGCATGCCGAGCACGGCCACCGTGTTGCCCTCGTAAAGACCTGCCGCGCTGTCGAACTGGGCGGTCACCGTGATGGTGTTGGTGCGGTCCTTGAGGAACCACCAGCCGGCGCCGGCCACCGCGGCGACCAGCACCGCACCGGCCACGCACACCGCCAGTAGCTTGCTACGGATCAGGCTCATTTGCAGTCCTTGTAGTACTGGATCATGTTGAACTGCTTGGCGCGGCCGCTGATCGCACACATCCAGGAGTCGATCAGCAACCCGTTGCCGACGTGCATCTCCCCTGCGTTGCCGTTACCGGTGGCGTTGGCGAGTCCGCGCAGGGCCACCGGGCCGGACTGCAGCACGCTGCGCAGCAGATCGTCGTGCTGGCCCAGCATGTTCGACAGGTCTTTGAGATTGGTGAGCAACTGCTCGAGCTGTGGCCGGTCGTCGACCACGATGCCGGTGAGGGTCTGGACCAGGTTGGTCAGGGCCGCCAGCATGGCCTGGAATGAGGCGCGGCGCTGGACGAATTCGCCGACCAGGTCATTGCCCTGGGTCACCAGGTTGCCGATGGTGGACTGCTGACGACGCAGAGTGTTGCCCACGATATCGGTGGTCTCCAGCAGAGATCCGAGTTGGTCGCGCCGGTCGGCGATGATGGTCGCCAGCGTGTGGGTGTTCTGCAGCGCCCGCGGCACCACCGCAGGCAGACCTTCCATCTGCTTGCCGAGGATGCTCAGCGTCTGGGCGAACTTGTCGGAGTCGACCTGTTCGAAGGTGGTCGTGACATCCCCCAGCGCCTCCTGCAGGTCATACGGCACCTCGGTGTGGCTGAGATCAAAGGTGTTGTCCGGCAGAGAGTCTGAGCCAGCGGGCTGCAGTGCCAGATACCGTGAGCCCAGGATGGTGGTGATCTTGATGACGGCCCGGGAGTCCTTGCCGAGCGGAACGTCGTCGCGCACCTTGAGTTTGGCCTCGACGTGGTCGCCGGCCAGCTTCATGCTCTTGACCTCGCCCACCGGCATGCCGGCAACGGTGATCGGGTTACCCGCCTTGAGCGCGGCGGCCTGCTGAAACCGCGCGGTGTACTGCCGGTAGCCGACATCGGCGACCTTGACGATCAGCATCGCCCCGATCAGCACGGTCACCACGGTGACCGCGATGATCCCGAGCCAGGTCCGGTTGTAGCTCTCCAGCGGACGGCGGGGTTTCTTCCGCGGCTTCGGGACGGTCGGTGTCTCGACCTTCGTGAGTTGGTCAACCATTGGCCATGTTCCTGCACTTGGGGGTGTACTGCGCCTTGTTCCCCGGGGTGGCGGCGTCGACGATGATCGGGGTGACGTCGTTGAGGCCGGGGAAGAATCCCGTCGCATTCAGGTCACACGCGTAGGTGGTGGCGTACGCGCCCTCGTTGGTCATCCGGGCGAATCCCTTGAGCAGCAACGGCAGATTCGCACCGGCGAACGCGAGCTGCGGTTCGATACCCACCATGTGCGAGACGAAGCCGGGTTGGCGGGTCACGAGCTCGTTCAGCGACGGGTACACCTGATCGCTGATGGTCGACAGCTGCTGCACCACCTTGGAGATCGAACCCAGCGAGTTCACCATCTCGGGCCTGCGGGCGTCGAATGTGGAGACCATGCCCCGGGTTTGGGTGATCACCTCGTCGAGGCTGTCATTGTGCTGGGCCAGATTCTTGGCCACCGCGTTCAGGTTGTTGATCACCTCGCCGAGTTCCTGATCCCGGCCGGCGAAGGAATCGGTCAACTGCGCGGTCTGGTCGACCAGCGCGACGATGGATGCGTCGTCGCCCTGCAGCGAGGCGATCACCCCTTTGGTGAGGTTGTCGGCATCACGCGGGTTGAGCACGCTGAACAGCGGCTCATAGCCGTTGAGCAACGTCCCGACGTCGAACGACGGATCGGTCTGTTCGACCGGGATGACACTGCCGGCCTTGAGCGGGCCCGGGTCGCCGAGGTTCCCCAGCGACAGCCCCAGATAGCGCTGGCCGACGATGTTCTGGTAGGTGACCGAGGCGACCGTGCGCCCGTACATGGGCTGGTTGTCCTGCACCACGAACGACACCTTGGCCAGGGCGCCCTGCAGTTCGATCTTCTCGACCCGGCCGACCCGGACCCCGGCCATCCGGACGTCGTCACCCTCACGCAGGCCGAACACGTCGGAGAACAGCGCCGCATACGGCACTGTCTTGCCCGCCACGTCTCGGCGCAACGTGACATAGACGAGCCAGGTCAGCACCAGCGCGACCACCATGAACAGGGACAGGCCTATCGCCGCACCGCGGTATTTCATCGGCCTCCCTCTCCCGAAACGGACTGTGCGGCAGCGGGCGCGGCCTCTGCGGGCAGCAGCGGACCCGCAGGCGCCGGAGCGGGTGCACCTCCCGGAGGCGGTGCCGACCCCGGGATCGATGCCGCCGGAGGCGCGCCTCGGGCCGGGGTGCCACCGGGGCGACCGGCGACAGCGGCACCGGCGGCGGGGGCGTCGGGGCCAGCGCGGGATTCGCGGTCCCCGGGACCGGGCCGGACGGCGGCATCCACGGTGGCAGCGGCGGATTCGGGTCGGCCAGGTTCGGGTTCGGGTTCACCAGTGGCGGACCGACCGCGACCAGGTTCCCGTTGGCGCCCAGCGCCGTGCCTGGAGGTGGCGCGAGGTCGGCAGGCGGCTGATAGTTCTCCGGCAGCAGCACATCCGGCAGCGAGGGCCGGGTGGGCACCAGCGGGGCGGTGAAGCAGCTGGGTCCCTTGAGGCCGGCGTACTGGGGGCAGTCGGCCCGGGTGTAGGCGTAGCTCGGTGTCAGCGACAGGTTCACCCGCATGTTGCCGAAGTCGTGGTCGGGCATCCAGACGTGCTCGAAGAACTTGCCCGACAGCTGATTCAACTTGACGAAGGCCGGCACCCAGTTGTTGGACGTATCGGCCAGCACGCCCAGGACCGGGGTCAGGTTCGAGGTGGTCTTGACCAGCTGATCGGTGTGGTTGTCGAGCGCGGTGTGTGTCGTACCCACGGTGTTGATCCCGCCGTTGATCATCGTGTTCAGCTGGTCTCGCTGTTCGACCAGGGTCCGCATCGGCTGCACCGCCTTGTGCAGGGCATCGAGCAGGTCCGGCGCGGTCTGCTGCAGCCCGCGGGTCGCATCGACCAGGGCGGAGACCGTCGTCGAGTCGGGTTCGGTGGCCACCACCGCGTCGAGCTGATCGATCAGCCGGTTCAATTGCGCTCCGCTGGTGAGCAATTCGTTGCGACGGTTCTCGGTCGCGGCGTTCACCGCGGCCAGGATGCCCACCGTCTTGTCCTCACGACCACGCCCGGTCGCGGCCAGCACGTCGCGCAGCTTGCTGATCGTGGTCTGGAACAACACCGTCGGCAGTTCGGTGTCCTCCGGGATCTGGGCACCCGCGGCGATCGGCGCCCCTGCGCCCCTATCGACCAGCTGCACCGACGACACCGCGAACACGTTGCTCGGCACCACACGTGCGGTCACCGTGTTCGGGATGGAGGACGCATATTCGGGTTTGAGATCGATGTGGACGAAGTTCGGGTCGCCGTTGGCAGCCGGGACCACATCGTCGACCATCCCGACGAGCACACCGTGGTACTTCACGTCGGACCGCTGCGGCAGCCCGTCACCGACGTTGACCAGTGCGGCCACCACCGGCACCCGGGCATCGAGCCGCCCCGTCGCCTTCACCAGAAGGAACGTCGAAACCAGCACTGCGACAACAAGTACCGCGGCACCACAGCCGAGCAGCTGACGGTCGCTCGGGCCGCGGCCGTCCATTTCCAGCGAGTTGCCCATCTAGCCGCCGAACCTCGCTCCTGAATCGACCGTCCACAGCGCCATCGTCAGCAACATGTTCACGATGACCACCACGGTGATGCTGGCGCGCATGGCATGGCCGGCGGCCACACCCACGCCCACCGGGCCACCCGAGGCGTAGAACCCGTAGTAGCACTGCACCGTGGAGGCGATCCACACGAAGATGACCGCCTTGAGCACCGAGTAGAGGATGTCCTGCCCGGACAACATGAGGGTGAAGTAGTGCAGGTAGGAGCCGCTCGAGCCGCCGCTGATCAGGAAGACCACCACCTGGGTGGTCAGATAGCTCACCGCCAGGCACAGGGCGTAGAGCGGGATCACCGCGATCACCGCGGCCATCAGCCGGGTGGTGACCAGGTACGGGATCGGGCGAATGGCAATGGAATCGAGCGCGTCGATCTCCTCGGCGATGCGCATCGAGCCCAGCTGCGCGGTGAACCGGCAGCCGGCCTGCGTCGCGAAGGCGAGCGAAGCGGCGATCGGCGCCAGCTCGCGGGTGTTCACCAACGACGAGATGATTCCGGTTGCCGGGCCGAGCCCCAGCAGATCGAGAAAGTTGTAGCCCTCGATGCCGACGAGAGCTCCCATGGTGATGCCCAGTACCACCGCGACGCCGATGGTGCCGCCACCGACCACGAGTGAGCCGTTGCCCCACGCGATGTCGGAGAGCAGCCGGACGAATTCTCCGCGGTAGTGCCGCAGCACGACGGGCACCGCGGTCAGCGCCCGGACGAAGAACACCATCATGTGGCCGAGCCGCATCACGGGCTTGGAGGCCCGCCGGTAGAGCCGGACCCAGGGTCCGAGCAGCGGTGGGACGAATGTCGAGGCCGTCATGTCACAGCCCTACTCGGGGGAACAACATGATGTAGAGCTGGCTGATCGCCACATTGACCACCATCAGCAACAGAATCGATTCCACCACCGCCGCGTTCACGGAGTTCGCGACGCCGGTCGGGCCGCCCTTGGTCGACAACCCCTTCTGGCACGACACCACCGCCACGATGGCGCCGAAGATCACCGCTTTCACCAGAGCCACGATCATGTCCCCGGTCGTGGCGAAGGAGGCGAAGGTTGCCACGAAGCTACCGGGGGCGCCGTTCTGGAAGTAGACGTTGAACAGGAAGCTGGCGAGGAAGCCGACGAAGCACACCACCCCGGTCAGCGCGACGCCGATCATGATCGCGGCGACGAAGCGCGGCACCACCAGCCGCTGGATCACCGAGACACCCATGACCTCCATGGCATCGGTTTCCTCACGCATGGTCCGCGACCCCAGGTCGGCGGTGATGGCCGACCCGACCGCGGCGGCCATCAGAACGGCCGCGACCAACGACGCGGCCTGCCGAATCACGGCCAGTCCGCTGGCCGCGCCGGCCAGCGACGTCGCACCGACCTGTCCGGCCAGCAGGGCGAACTGAATCGAGAGGGTCACGCCGATCGGCAGGGCCACCAACACCGTGGGGAGCACAGCCGTACCCGCCATGAAAGCGCCCTGGCGGACGAACTCCTGCCATTGGAAGCGGCCCGTGACAAGGTCGAGGAAAAGAATCTGGATGGTCCGGACTCCGAGCACGAACTGGTCCCCGACCGTGGTGAGCGAAGCCAGCGGATGACGCTTGGCATAACCGGTGGCCCAGTTCTCGATGGCGTCGATGCCCCGTTCCGACTCGACCCCATCAGCCACACTCTCGGGCGGCGCCGTCATCCTCTCTCATTAAGCAGCAGAACGAACACAGTCCAATCCCTCCCCAGGCCGAGATATGGCCACCGCCGGCCGGATAACTCGCAGTGGTTGGCACCGTAGCGTCGGCGCTCATCCCCCGTCAATCTTTTGCCGAATTATCATTCACTTAGCGAGCTTGTCTCATCAATTTCCGGCAAATCCGTAGCCGCCGGCCGCTGCACCATCAGCCCCACCCGAACGCGCGGGGCCATGCCGTGTCATTTCCTGTTTCACCTGTAAATGCGGTGTATTCACGCCGCGGTGAAGACCTTCCGCGTTTGACGCCGACGTAAGAGCCCTCGTCGGATCCGGCCGGGATTCGCACTCCATGGATGAACCCGCCACGGAATCAGTGCCCGGCACGTGCGTTAACTTTGCCGATCGCGCCGAAACCGCGGGAAAGGTTGCCAGATCTTGCCGACGGGGTGATTTCCGGTACCCGGCGCACCGCTGCGCCGAAGTCTACTGACTACAAGCGATGTCAGTAGTGTTTCGGCAACATCCGCCCCCTTCAGCGACGGCCGGATTCCCGGTTCGCCTGCTCCAGGATCGCATCCAGCAGACCCGGCATCGCAGCATCCACGTCGTGGGCACGCAGCCGCTGATGGATGTGACCCTCGCGGACCACCCGCTCGGTCAATCCGGCGTCGCGAAGGATGTTGAAGTGGTGAGTGGCCGTCGACTTGTTGATGCCGTCGTAGAGCGCCGCACACTTCACCGCCTCACCGGCCTCGTGCAGACGGCGCACCATCTCCAACCGGACCGGGTCCTGCAGGGCAGCCAGCAGCTGGGGCAAGGTTCCGACCGGGGACCGCGCCTCGACCACCGGAGCATCTGCCATCCGCGTCCTCCGCCACCGGGAAATAAGTTTGATGAACGTCAAACCGAGCGTAGGCTCGGTCGGGTTCGATGAATATCAAACCTACCGGACGGAGCGTGAGGATGGCGCGGATTTCGGCGGACGGTGCGTTGAGCCTGGCACCCGAGCACGGGCAGCGCTGGGCCTATCCGCTACTCCTCGTCCTCAGCGGCGTCGCCCTCGGGGTCTCGGGGGTGCCCGCGCCGCTGTACGGGATCTACGAAACCGCCTGGCACCTCACCCCTCTGGCCACCACGATCGTTTTCGCGGTCTACGCATTGGCCGCGCTGGCCGCCGTGCTCGTCTCCGGCCGCGTCTCCGACGTGATCGGCCGCAAGCCCGTGCTGGTGGGCGCGCTCATCACGATGATCATCGGACTCGCCGTCTTTCTGGTGGCCGACACCATGGCCCTGCTCCTGCTGGCCCGCACCATCCACGGCGCGGCCGTCGGCTCGATCGTGGTGGTGTCCGCTGCCGCGCTGCTGGACCTGCGTCCGCACCGCGGCGTGCGGTCGGGCCAACTCAGCGGCGTCGCGTTCAACATCGGCATGACCGTGGCGATCATCGGCTCCGCCGTGCTGGCGCAGTACGCGCCGCATCCGCTACGCACCCCCTACGCCGTGGTGGCGGTGATCTGCGTCCTGGTCGGCGTCGGCGTCCTCGCGCTCCGAGAAACCCATACCACCCGCTCCCCCGGGCCCATCCGGATCTCGAAACCCGCTGTGGCCAAGGAAATCCGGTCAGACTTCTGGTTCGCCGCGCTCGGCGCGATGGCATCCTGGTCGGTGCTCGGCGTACTGCTGTCGCTGTATCCGTCACTGGCCGCGCACCAGACCCATATCGAGAACCTGGTGTTCGGCGGCGGCGTCGTGGCGATCACCGCGTTCTCCGCGGCGATGGCCCAGCTGGCGGCCACCCGCATCCCGGCGCACCGCGCCGCGATCGCCGGAGACGTGGGCATGGCCATCGCCCTGGGGTTGACCGTTCCGGTGCTCCTCACCCAGTCGTGGCCGCTGGTGTTCGTGGCGGCGGCAATCCTCGGCGCGACGTTCGGGCTCGGGTTCGGCGGCTCATTGCGGCACCTGTCGCACGTCGTCCCGGCCGATCAGCGCGGCGAGACCATGTCCGCGTTCTACCTGCTCGCCTACACCGCGATGGCAGTCCCGACCCTGCTGGCCGGCTGGGCCGCCACCCGCTGGGACCTGGCCACGGTCTTCCCGTGGTTCGCCGCCGCGGTGTCGGCAGCCTGCCTGGTCGCCGCGGGCATCGGCGCGCTGAGCCGGCGGGGAACCATCGCCGACTGACCCAGTTCGACAACTTGGACTCAGCAACGGCGTCGCGGCAATACTCTGATCGCCATGGCACCAGCGCAACGCGAACCCAACGTCGTCGTCCTCGGCGGAGGATCCTGGGGCACCACCGTCGCCTCCATCTGCGCTCGGCGCGGGCCTACGCTGCAGTGGGTGCGCTCGGAAGAGACCGCCAAGGACATCAATGACAACCACCGCAACTCGCGCTACCTCGGGAACGAAGTCGTCCTCCCCGAAAGCCTCAAGGCCACAAACGATTTCAGCGAGGCTGCCAACTGCGCCGACGTGATCGTGATGGGCGTGCCGTCGCACGGCTTCCGCGGGGTGCTCACCGAGCTGGCCCGTGAGCTGAGGCCGTGGGTCCCGGTGGTCTCCCTGGTCAAGGGCCTCGAGCAGGGCACCAACCGGCGCATGAGCGAGATCGTCGACGAGGTGCTGCCAGGGCATCCGGCCGGGATCCTGGCCGGACCCAACATCGCCCGCGAGGTCGCCGAAGGGTATGCCGCCGCCGCCGTGCTGGCCATGCCCGACCAGCACCTGGCCGCAAACCTGGCACAGCTGTTCCGCACCAAGCGATTCCGCACGTACACCACCGACGACGTGATCGGCGTGGAGATGGCCGGGGCGCTCAAGAACGTCTACGCCATCTCCGTCGGCATGGGCTACTCACTGGGCATCGGCGAGAACACCCGCGCCATGGTGATGGCCCGCGCGGTCCGGGAGATGTCCAAACTCGGCGAGGCGATGGGCGGACACCGCGACACCTTCGCCGGTTTGGCCGGCATGGGCGACCTCATCGTCACCTGCACCAGCCAGCGCAGCCGCAACCGCCACGTCGGCGAGCAACTGGGCGCGGGCAAGAAGATCGACGAGATCATCGCGTCGATGAATCAGGTCGCCGAGGGTGTCAAGGCCGCCAGCGTGATCATGGAGTTCGCCGACAAGTACGGGCTGAACATGCCCATCGCCCGCGAGGTCGACCGCGTGATCAACCATGGCGCGAAAGTCGAGGACGCCTACTACGGGTTGATGATCGAAAAGCCCGGCCACGAGGTGCACGGCTCGGGATTCTGAGCGCGCAATCTTCAGGCGCCGCGCACTGCGGCGCGGAAGTCCTCAGCTCCGACCGGCGGGGCGATTGTCCAGAGCACCTCGGCCTCACCGTCGGTCGGGTTGTGCCAGTCGTGTAGCTGCCTCGCACCGAAGGTCATGCTGTCGCCGGTGTTGAGCAGCGTGGTCTGACCGTCGACGGTGATGCTGAGCTCACCCTTGAGCACATAGACGAATATCGTTGTGGCCTCTAGCCGGTAGGCCCCGCCGGAGCCGCCACCGGGCCGCATGACGGTGTGCATCACCTGGACCTGGTGTTCGGACTTCGGGGTCAGCAGTTCTTCCCGGACCCCGTGTCCGCCCATCTCCAGCGGCGCCCCGGCCCCGCTACGGACCACCGGCGCCGACGGGTATTCGAACAGGTCGCCGACGCCGATCCCGAGCGCGTCGCAGATCCGGATCAGCACCGGGACGGAGACATTGGTCATCCCCCGCTCCGCCAGGCTCAGGAACCCCTTGGTCACCTCGGCCCTGGCAGCCACTTCCGTCAGGCTCAATCCGCGCTGACCGCGGAACTCTCGCAGCCGCGCCCCGGCTCGCACCATGCCGGTTTCCGTACCGGCCTGCCGGCCATCGGTCACCGGAGTCCCTCCCCCATCTGTTGACGCCCCCTCGTTTAGTGGTGTAAAACACGTTCATCGTTTTATGGCATTGAACACTACAGGTGGCGATGCTCCCGAAGACAGAAAGGCACGCGGTGTCCGCATCTGCAACCGAGCCCATCAACAAGCCGACGCGGATCCAGGCCGCCGTCTATGACAGCACCGGCGCCATCAGCATCGAGCAGGTCGACCTCGCCGCCCCCGGCCCGGGTGAGGTCCGGGTGAAGATCGCGGCTGCCGGCGTGTGCCACTCGGATCTGCACGTCACCACCGGAGCGTGGGATGTGCCCGCCCCGGTCGTGCTCGGCCACGAGGGCTCGGGAGTGGTCAGCGCCGTCGGCCCGGGCGTCGACGACCTCGAACCCGGCGATCACGTCGTGCTGAGCTGGGTACCGGGCTGCGGTGAGTGCCGCGCGTGCCGGGCGGGCCGTCCGGCGCAGTGCTCGCTGGTCGCCTCGGTCGTCGCACCGGGCGGGACGCTGTACGACGGGACCACCCGGCTGTCCAACGAGCGCGGAACCATTCACCACTATCTCGGCGTCTCGTCCTATGCCGAAGAGGTCGTGGTACCGCGCAGCGGCGCCATCAAGGTCCGCAAGGACGCCCCGCTGGAAGACATCGCGATCGTGGGCTGCGCGATCGCCACCGGGGTGGGCGCGGTGCGCAATACCGCAGGCGTGCAACCCGATTCGACCGTCGCGGTGATCGGCTGCGGCGGGGTGGGCCTGGCCTGCGTGCAAGGCGCCCGACTGGCCGGTGCGTCGCGCATCGTGGCGGTGGACGTGGTCGCCGAAAAGCTCGACCTCGCCCGGCAACTCGGTGCCACCGACGTGGTCGACGCGTCGAAGACCGACGACGTGGTCGCGGCGTTGCGGGAACTCGTCGCCGACGGCGACGACGACGCCGGGTACGACTACGTGTTCGACGCCATCGGCAAGATCGCCACCACCGAACAGGCCGTCGCAGCACTCGGACTCGGCGGCGCCGCGGTGATCGTCGGCCTGCCCCCGCAGGGCGAGCGCGCAACTTTCGAACCGCTGGCCCTCGCCGAGGCGGATCAGCGAATCCTCGGATCCAACTACGGATCCGCCGTGCCCGAGCGCGACATCCCCGCCCTCGTGGACGAGGTCATGGCCGGCAACCTCGATCTGGCCTCGATGATCTCCGGCCGCAGGCCACTGGCCGAGGCCGCGGCCGCGCTCGACGATCTCGCCGCGGGACACGCCTTGCGGCAACTGCTCATCCCCTCCGCCTGACTCAACAGCCCGACTCGACAGCCTGACAAGAAACGAGAACCCCAGTGTCCGAAGACATTCAGACGGGTCCAGACCTCGCGACCGGTGACGCCGGGCTGCGGCGGGGCGCGATGGGCGGTGGCGAACTCGCCGCCCAGGCGATCGCCAACATCGCGCCGAGTGCGGTCATCGCATTCACCGCGGCGGCGATCTACACCACGGCGTCCAACGGCACCTGGGTGTCGTTCGCACTGGCCACGGTCGTGATCCTGTCAGTGGGGTACTGCATCTCGCAGTTCGCGAAACGGCGCTCGTCGGCCGGCTCGCTGTACAGCTATGCCGCCACCGCGCTCGGCCCGTTCGGTGCCTACCTGACCGGTATCAGCCTGCTGATCGGCTGCTTCGGCATCGCCGCCGGATCGTTGAGCGGGTCAGTGGCCTACTCGGCCACCCTGCTCAACCAACTCGGCATCCCGGTGCACGGCGTCGTCGCCCAGATCGTGCTGGCCGTCATCCTCGGCAGCCTGGCAACCCTGTTCACCATTCGCGGGATCCGCCTGTCCGCACGGGTTTCTCTTGTGCTGGAACTGATCTCGGTGTCGATCATCATCCTGCTGCTGGTCGTCACGCTCGTACATCTCGGGTCCGACGCCTTCGACGCCGATCAGTTCGAGCTCAGCGCGGCAACGCCGTCGGGAATCGTGGTCGGCATGGTGCTGGCAATCCTGGGATTCGTCGGCTTCTCCAGTGCCGACGCGCTGGCCCGCGAGGCGAAGGATCCCTACCGGGCGGTGCCGCGCGCGATCATGTGGAGCGCTGCAGGCGTCGGCGTGCTCTACATCTTCGCCGCCTACACCCAAGTAGCCGCTCTCGGACCGCAACTCGGCGAATCCGCGCAGCCACTCGACGACATCGCCACCATGGTCGGCATGCCCACGTGGTTCAACCCCATCCTGAATTTCGGGATCGCGGCCTCGTTCTTCGCCGTCGTCGTCGCCCCGATGAACGTCATCGGGCGCATCCTCTACGTGATGGGCAAGGAGGGCGTGGTTCCGGCCGCGATCGGCCGCACCCACCCGACGCACCTGACCCCGCACCGGGCGCTGATCTCGGTCAGCCCCCTGGTGATCGCGGTGCCCGTCGTCCTGTACCTGCTCGGCGTGGACGCGATGGACGTCGTGACGTGGGTGGACACCTACGGCACGTACGGATACATGGTCGCCTACGCGGCGGCCGCGATCGCCTCCGTGGTGTTCCTGCGCGGCATCAAGGCCCGGGTTCCGCTGGTCTGGCCGGCGGCAATCGTCGCCGTCGCCTCCATGGCGTATGTGTTCTACGCCAACGTCTATCCGGTCCCCGCCTACCCGCTCAACGTGATCCCGTGGCTGTTCTTGCTGACCGTTGCCGCCGCACTCGTCTGGTACTGGATCCTGAGCCGCCGGGCACCAGGGGTGATCGCCGGCATCGGGACCAGCGAGGTCGAGACCCTCGAAGGGATCGGCTGAGGTCAGCCGATCTGGAACGTCGGCTTGAAGTCCGACTCCTGCTCACCGATGACGAAGCTGCCCGCCGGGCTGATCACGAAACCGGACTGATTGCGTCCGTCGATGCACGACGTCGACACCCCGTCGGTGCCGCAGCTGATGGTCTGATAGCTGATCCGCGAATTCGGCGGCAACGGCTTGGGATTCTCGACGACGCCGAACACCGGAGCCGGTGAGCTGGCGAACCCGGGCACCCCGGGCCCGCCACTGACCAGATTGGCCCCGTTGGGAGCCGCCGGGATCGGTCCGCTGCAGCCGTAGCTACCGCTGCGCTGCAGCACGCAGGTGATGCCCTCCGGGATGCTGAACGCGTACCAGTTGTTGTCCATCACCGCGTACTCAGAGGTCTTGACCGGCGGATACGCGTTCACGTTGGGCAACGCGGGCGCCGGCTCCGGCTCCGCAACCGCGGCAGGCGGCACACTCATCACTGCCGCCCCCGCGGCGCTCACCAGGCCAATCATCACTCTGCTCAGCACGCCGTCACCCTAACCCGGGGCGATAGTGCGGTCCACCGCACCGGGATTCGGCTACTTGCCGCCGCAGGCGAGGTCGACGTAGACCGTGGTGTAGCGGACCCGCTCCTCGGTGTTGCCCCGAGGCGCCGCCTTGAGTTCGGTGATGTCACGGCCCGGACGGACCGCCTTGACGTTGCAGTCGCTGATCGAGCCGCTGCCGACGCGGGACAAGATGACGCGGTAGCCCTCGTCCTCCAGCTGCTTGATGGTCTGCTGGGCTGACCCCGTTCCGCTCGGTGCCGCAGCAGCCGGGCCGGCCAGCGCCAGCGCGCCAACGGCCAGGCCTGCGGCGGCGGTGGCGACAACGGTGTTTCTGACGGTGTTCCTCATTGAACTACCTGCCTTCCTTGCTGAATTAATTTCAGCCTATGCAGGTAATTCGGCGGCGTCCATCAACTCATATTGAACGCATACGAATGAGCGCATATGAATGGCCGCGCATTGGAAATTCAGGCCGAACTCATATTTTTGGCATGTCCGCCGGCGGCGTCGGGAGCAGCCTGGCCGGCCAGCGGTATACGCACGGTGAACACCGTTTCACCAGGCTTTGAGGCGACCGCCACAGTCCCCTGGTGCGCCTCGACGATCGACGCCACGATGGCCAGACCCAACCCGGTACTGCCCAATTCCCGCGACCGCGATTTATCGGCCCTGACAAATCTTCCGAATAGATTCGGCAACAATTCCGCATCTATTCCCGGCCCGTCATCGGTAACCGTCAATTCCGCGAATTCATCACCCTCGGTAAGCGCAATGGTGACCGTCACACCGGGCGGCGTGTGAATGCGCGCATTCGTCAACAAATTGCTGACCACTTGATGTAGCCGGGCCAAATCGCCCCGCACCCACAGCGGATCATCGGGCAGCTCGGCCACCCAGTGATGCTCGGGCGCGCCCACCGCCACGTCGTTGACCGCGTCGACCACCAGATCGCTCAGGTCGATGTCGTCGGTTTCCAGGTCCTGGCCCTCACTCAACCGCGACAACAGCAGCAGGTCACTGACCAGCCCCGTCATCCGGCGCGCCTCGGCCTCGATACGGGCCAGCGCGTACTCGGTGGTCGGCGGCAGGTTCGCACTGTCCTGCCGGGTGAGTTCGGCATACCCCTGGATCGCGGCCAGCGGAGTACGCAGCTCATGGCTGGCATCGGTGAGGAACTGCCGGGTGCGTCGATCGGAAGCGGCCAGCTCGGCCAGCGCACTGTCGACGTTGGCCAACAGCTGGTTGAGCGTCTCCCCGACGATGCCGACCTCGTTGTCCGGGTCGGTGTCCTTCTCGCGCACCCTGGCGGTGATGCGGTGATCGTCACCGTCCAACCGCAGCGTGGCCACCTTGGCCGCGGTGGCCGCCACCCGGCGCAACGGCCGCAGTGCGATCCGCACCACGGCGACGGTGCTCAAGGCGGTGGCGATCAGCGCGATGACGATCATCACCGCGACGGTCACCGTCTTGCGGGCGATCACCCGGTTCGCGCTCTCCAGCGACACCCCGGAGACCAGCACGTCACCGTTGCCCGCGGGCTGACTGGCCAGCCGGTACGCGCCGAGCACCGGAAGCTTCACCGTGTGCGGATGGTCGTCGGTCCACCGGTACTGGTCGAGTGCACGCGTCACCGCGACCGGCGCCGTACGCGGCTCACCGTCGGAGAACACCGCGGACTGGATCACCTCGCCGTCGTGCAAGACGGCGATCAGATTGCCGGGCGCCTGCCCGACGAATGCCGTGAGCGCCTCGGCGTCGGCGGTGAGCTCGTGGCCGTCCTGGGCTTCACGCCATTTCTCGAACGAGTGGCTGAAGGCGGCCAACGACCGCGACACCTCGGCATCGCTCATCGTCGACACGTAGGTGTGCAGGCTGTACACCGACAACGCCCCGACCGCGGCCAGCGCCACCGTGACGATGGCACTGACGCCCAGCACCAACTGCCGGCGCAACGACCGGGGCCACCACCACTTGGGTCTCGGCGGCATCAGCTGGTCACGACGCGGGCCGCAGCATGTACCCCACGCCGCGCACCGTGTGGATCATCGGCTCGCGGTCCGTGTCGACCTTCTTGCGCAGGTAGGAGATGTACAGATCGACGATGCTGGACTTGCCGCCGAAGCCGTAGTTCCACACCCGGTCGAGGATCTCGGCCCGGCTCAGCGCCCGGCGCGGATTGCGCATCAGGTAGCGCAACAACTCGAACTCGGTGACGGTGAGGTTGATCGGCTCGCCGCCCCGGGTGACCTCGCGGCTGGCCCCGTCGAGCACCATGTCGCCGACCTTGAGGGTTTCGTCGGCCGGCGGGGTGGTGTGGCTCGACCTGCGCAGCAGCCCGCGCAGCCGGGCCACCAGCTCCTCGAGGCTGAACGGTTTGGTCATGTAGTCGTCGGCGCCCGCGGTCAGCCCGGACACCCGGTCCAGTACCGAGTCCCTCGCGGTCAGGAACAGCGTGGGCGTGTAGCCGTCGGCCTCCCGGACGCGCTGCAGAATCTGCAGGCCGTCGATATCGGGCAACATGATGTCCAAGACCACCACATCCGGCTCGATCTCGTCGAACTTTGCTACCGCGTCGTGGCCGTTGTGCGCCACATCGACTTCCCAGCCCTCATAGTGCAGGGCCATCTTGACCAGGTTGGTCAGTGCCGGCTCATCATCGACCAGCAACACCCGGATAGCTGATCCGTCGGCGCGGTGGATCTTCGGCAACTGTCCGAGGATGGCCTGGCGGGGTTGCTGGGCACGGGGGGAAACGGACATCGTCGTCATGTTTCCATTGTGCGGAGCGCACAGAGTGTTGTCACGGAGTTCATATGGAGTTCTAAGGGAATGCTATTTCTATGAGTCCCCTATGACTTGTGTCACGTTCGTGACCATTGGTGATCTATCTCAAACCTGTTGCGATACATACTGTTTCAAACCATTAGGTGAACAATTGGTGCCGCCCAAAGCCAATTGTTGAATGATTTAGCCTGCGCACCAGGCATATTCGCTGGCCGCGATACTCCACCGAAACATTTGGGTTCTCTATGCATGGCCCAAACTTCCTTGCACCGGCTCACAGCGATAAATACGCTCGCCCACAGCAATTGGGTGTTGCCGAGCCACAACTGAGCCATAAGTCGACTTGTGTCGCACTGTGCTCCAACACCTTTCGAAGTTGTTTACCGACAACGGCGTCAATAACTTTGGGCGGACTCGCAACGAGGCGGGTCCGCGCATCACCGATTCCAAACGGAGGCGAGCCATGCAGCAAACCACCCAACTAGCGGAACGGGCCAGATCGGTCCTGAGATACGACCTGCCCGCCTCACTGGTGGTGTTCCTGGTCGCCCTGCCGTTGTCGCTGGGTATCGCCGTGGCGTCGGGCGCCCCGGTGCTTGCCGGCATCATCGCCGCCATCGTCGGCGGCATCGTCGCGGGCGCCCTGGGCGGATCGCCGCTTCAGGTCAGCGGGCCCGCGGCCGGGCTGACCGTGATCGTCGCCGGCCTGATATCGGAGTTCGGCTGGGCCGTCACCTGCGCCATCACGGTCTGCGCGGGCGTGCTGCAGGTGCTGTTCGGGCTGAGCCGGGTGGCCCGTGCCGCGCTGGCCATCTCCCCCGTCGTCGTGCACGCGATGCTGGCCGGTATCGGCATCACGATCGCGCTGCAGCAGATCCACGTGCTGCTCGGCGGTAGCTCCAACAGCTCGGCCTGGGCCAACGTCGCCGAACTACCGGGTCAGCTGATCAACGCCCACGGCCACGGCGTCATCCTTGGCGCGCTGGTGATCGCCATCCTGGTGGGATGGCGCTGGGCGCCTGCAGCCCTGAAGAAGGTGCCCGGGCCCCTGGTGGCCATCGTCGGCGTCACCGCACTCTCGCTGCTTGCACCGTTCGGCGACGTCACCCGCATCCAGATCAACGGCTCGCTGCTGGACGCGCTGGCGCTACCCAGCCTGCCCGAGGGCAACTGGGGTGCGTTCGCCACCGGCGTGCTGACCGTGGCACTGATCGCCAGCGTCGAGAGCCTGCTGTCGGCGGTGTCGGTGGACCGGATGCACACCGGCCCGCGCACCAACTTCGACCGCGAGATGATCGGCCAGGGCACGGCCAACATGGTTTCGGGCGCCATCGGCGGTCTGCCCGTCACCGGCGTCATCGTGCGCAGCTCTACCAACGTGGCCGCCGGCGCCCGCACCCGGGCGGCCGCGATCATGCACGGTGTGTGGATCCTGGTCTTCGCTGTGCCGTTCGCCGGCCTGGCTCAGATGATCCCGACCGCCGCCCTGGCCGGCCTGCTGATCGTCATCGGTTGCCAGCTGGTCAAGCGTGCACACATCGAAACCGCCCGGCGGACAGGTGATCTCGCGGTGTACGCGGTGACCGTCGTCGGCGTGGTGTTCCTCAACCTGCTCGAAGGCGTGCTGATCGGCCTGGCCCTGGCGGTCGCCCTGACCGTCTGGCGGGTGGTGCGGACCAACATCGACGCCGAGCCCACCGGCGAGGACACCTGGCGCGTCGCCATCGAGGGCTCCTGCACGTTCCTGTCCCTGCCGACCCTGACCAGTGCGCTGGCACGCGTGCCGTCCGGCACGGCCGTGACCGTCGAGCTGTCGGTCGACTTCATCGATCATGCCGCCCACGAGACCATCGAAGAGTGGCAGCGCCAGCACGTGGCCACCGGTGGGACGGTCGAAATCCACGACGTCGGCGCGGTCGAGATGGGCAGCGCCGTCACCGGTCCGCCGATGCGTGGCTTCACACCGTTCGACAAGCGCTCCGGCGTGGTGCCGTGGAGTTCCTGGCAGGGCGAGGAGTCGGCTTCGGTGTTGCACGGCCTGGCCGCCTACCACCGCCGCACCGCCCCGGTGCTGCGCCCGCACATGCAGGACCTGGTGCATGCCCAGCGGCCCGAGACGCTGTTCCTGACGTGCGCCGATTCGCGGGTGGTGCCCAACGTCATCACCAGCAGCGGTCCGGGCGACCTGTTCACGGTGCGCAACGTCGGCAACATGGTGCCCGCGGGCCAGGCCGACGCCTCGATCGAAGCGGCCATCGCGTTCGCCGTCGACAAGCTCAACGTCTCCTCGATCGTGGTGTGCGGACACTCCAGCTGCGGCGCGATGACCGCGATGCTGGGCAAGACCGACGCGGGCGACAAGCACCTGGAATCCTGGCTGGCGCACGGCAATCCGTCCATCGCGGCCTTCGATGACGGTAACCACCCGGTGGCGCTCTCAGCCGCCGAGGCGGGCTTCGGCAAGGTCGATCAGCTGTCGATGGTCAACATCGCCGTACAGGTGCAGACCCTGCAGTCACACCCGGTGGCGCGGCGGGTCAACGTGATCGGCCTGTTCTACGACATCGCCAGCGCCGGCGTGCTGCGGGTGACGCCCACGCACGTCGAAACCCTCGCCGACGCCGCGTAAGGGTTCCGCCCGACTGCGAGGTACCCCAGCAGCACCGCGAGCGTGCGTGTCTGCTGCCCGACACACCGTGTTTGGGCAGCAGTTCACGCACGCTCGCGGTGTTTTGTCATGCCCTTGTTGATCACGCGCCCGACCGGGTTCCGGATTCGGGCGTCTCTCTGGGTGACGTGTCGTCGGCAACTTCGTCAAAGTTTTTGACGATCCTGGCGGGCACCTTGACCCGGCAGAGCATCCCGAACCGATCTCGGCGCCCCCGCGGCCGGGCGAAGCGAGGAAGGTCAGTAGTGACCGGGGCCGCGGCCGGCCATATCCTCCAGGCGGCGGATGCGGTCGTCGATCGGCGGGTGGGTCGAGAAGAGCTTGCCGATGCGCTCGCCGGCCCGGAACGGGCTGGCGATCATCAGGTGCGCTTGATCGGCCAACTGGGGCTGCGGGGGCAGCGGTGCCGCCTCGACACCGCCGGAGATCTTGCGCAGCGCCGAGGCCAATGCCAGTGGGTCACCGGTCAATTCGGCACCGGACTGGTCGGCCTGGTACTCACGCTGGCGAGACACCGCCATCCGCACCACGGTGGCCGCGATCGGGCCGAGCAGCGAAACGAGCAGCATGGCAATCGGGTTCGTACCCTCACGGTTGCCGCCGAACATCCCCGCGAACATGGCCATGTTGGCCAGGGCCGTGATCACCGACGCCATCGCGCCTGCCACACACGAGATCAGGATGTCGCGGTTGTAGACGTGGGACAGCTCATGGCCGAGAACCGCTCGCAGTTCACGCTCGTTGAGGATCTGCAGGATGCCGGTGGTACAGCACACCGCGGCGTTGCGCGGGTTGCGACCGGTGGCGAACGCGTTCGGGTTGGCGGTGTCGGAGATGTACAGGCGCGGCATCGGCTGATGCGCCGTGGTGGCCAACTCCCGCACGATCCGGTAGATCTCGGGCGCCTGCACCTCGGTGATCGGCTGGGCGTGCATCGCGCGCAGCGCCATCTTGTCGCTGTTGAAGTACACGTAGACGTTCATGCCGACGGCGAACAACACCGCCAGGTACATCACGTTGCGGCCGAACAACGAACCGACGAACACGATCAGCGCCGAAAAACCGACCAACAACAGGAATGTCTTGATCCGGTTCGCGTGCGGGTTCCACGTCATCGCAGTTTCCTCCTAGGCAACTACTCGGCAACCATCGCTGATTAAACGCTCAGTTACCGCTCGTGGTTCCGGATTCAGCCGTGACGGTTCACCGTGTAGTCCACGAGTGTGGCCAGCGCGTCGCGCCCGGGCCCGGCCGGAAGGCCTGCCAGTTCGGTGCGGGCCTGAGCCGCGTACTCGGCCACCGTCTCCTTGGCGCGCGCCATCCCGCTCGATCGCCGCAGCAGGGTCAGCGCCTCGGCGACGTCCTCGTCCCGCTCGACCGGGCCGGCCAGCAATTCGCGCAGCCGGTCGGAATCGGGACCCGACTCGCGCAGGGCGTACAGCACCGGCAGGGTGTGCACACCCTCGCGCAGGTCAGTGCCCGGGACCTTGCCCGATTCATCGGGATCGCTGTCGATGTCGATGATGTCGTCGGAGATCTGGAACGCGGTGCCCACAATGCCGCCCAGCCGGTGCAGCCGGTCGATCTGATCGGCGTCGGCACCCGAGAACGTCGCGCCGAACCGTCCGGAGGCGGCGATCAGGCACGCGGTCTTCTCGTAGACGACCTTGAGGTAGTGATCGACGGAGTCGACATGCTCGGCCGCACCGCGAGTCTCGCGCATCTGGCCGGTCACCAGTTGCGCGAATGTGTCAGCAATCACACGCACCGCGTCGGGGCCGAGCAGTGAAACCAGCCGTGATGCCGTGGCGAAAAGGTAGTCGCCGGCCAGGATCGCGATGTTGTTGCCCCACCGGGCGTTGGCACTGGGTGCCCCGCGCCGCATCTGGGCTTCGTCCATCACGTCGTCGTGATACAGCGTGGCCAGGTGCACCAGCTCGATGACCGCACCGGCGATGGCGACCTCAGGATCGTCGGGCCGGGGGCCCAGCGACGCCGAGAGCACGGTGAACAGCGGGCGGAACCGTTTCCCGCCGGCCTGGAACAGATGCTGGACGGCCTCGGCCATGAGCTCGTCGGCTTTGCCCAGCTCGTCAGACATCAGTTGTTCGATCCTGGCGACGCTGTCCCGGACGTCGGCGGCGAACGCCGCGTCCCCGAAATCAACGCCTGCCACCACAGTCGCTGGTGTCCTCATTCGTCCAACATACTGGGAGCAATGGATATCAAGTCAGACGTGGTCGTCGTCGGCGCCGGACCGGCCGGGTCGGCGGCCGCCGCATGGGCAGCTCGAGCCGGTCGTGACGTGCTCGTGGTCGACGCGGCGCAGTTCCCCCGGGACAAGTCCTGCGGCGACGGACTGACGCCGCGCGCCGTTGCCGAACTCGAACGGCTCGGCATGGGCGCATGGCTCGACACCCGGATCCGGCACCACGGCCTGAGGATGTCGGGGTTCGGCGCCGACGTCGAGGTGCCGTGGCCCGGGCCGTCTTTCCCGTCCACCGGAAGTGCGGTCCCGCGCACCGAACTCGACGACCGGATCCGCTCGGTCGCCGCCGACGACGGTGCCAAGATGCGCTTGGGCACCAAAGTGGTTGGGGTAAACCATGACTCACGTGGACGGGTCGAATCCGTCCAGCTCGACGACGGCGCCACGATCGGCTGTAACCACCTGATCGTGGCGGACGGGGCCCGCTCCACCCTGGGCCGCGTGCTGGGCCGCACGTGGCACAAGGAAACCGTCTACGGCACCGCCATCCGCGGCTATATCGCCACGCCGCGCGCCAACGAGCCGTGGATCACCTCGCATCTGGAGCTGCGCTCCCCCGAAGGTCAGGTGCTGCCCGGCTACGGCTGGATCTTCCCGTTGGGCAACGGTGAGGTGAACATCGGGGTGGGCGCCCTGGCGACGGCCAAACGTCCCGCCCACGCCGCTCTGCGGCCGCTGCTGTCGTACTACACCCAGCTGCGTCGCGAGGAGTGGGGATTCTCCGGGGAGCCGCGGGCTGCTCTGTCGGCGCTGTTGCCGATGGGCGGCGCGGTGTCCGGCGTGGCCGGGCCCAACTGGATGCTGGTCGGCGACGCGGCGGCCTGCATCAACCCGCTCAACGGCGAGGGCATCGACTACGGGCTGGAAACCGGCCGGTTGGCTGCCGAGATGGTGGGGTCCGGCGACTATTCGCACGCCTGGCCCGCGCTGCTGCGCGACCATTACGCCCAGGGCTTCTCCATTGCCCGGCGGCTGGCGATACTGCTCACCCTGCCGCGCTTCCTGCCTGCCACCGGCCCCGTCGCGGTCCGCTCGTCGTTCCTGATGCACATCGCCGTGCGGGTGATGGGCAACCTGGTCACCGAAGAGGACGACGACTGGGTCGCCCGAGTATGGCGGGGTGCGGGCCTGGCTTCGCGCCGACTGGATCAGCGCAAGCCGTTCAGTTGATCGGCGGGCGGTTGAGCATCCAGATCCGGGTGGACAGCGCCGTGGCGAAGCCACACCACAGCGGATAGGGCGCCAGCACCGCCCCTGCCGCGCCCTGGGCCGCTACCGCGCGACGGGTCAGGTCGGCGCTGCTCGCGGTCAGCGCCGCGGCGGTGACGGCCGCGGCACCGAGTTGGCGGCGGGAGAAGAACACCCACGACCACGCGGCGTTGACGGCCAGGTTGACGCTCAGCGCCGCCGTATAGGCACGGGCCTCGTCCTGGCAGCCGTCGGTGCGCAGCCGGTCGATGGTGCGGGCCGAGACCACCGCGATGCCGGCGTACAGGATCGGCCAGACAACCGGAAAAGCTTGTCGCGGAGGCTGAAACGACGGCTTGCGCAAGGACTCGTACCAGTTGGACTGCGCGGGCCGGCTGGCCAGCCCGCCGACGAGCGCGGTGGTCAATGCCGCAGTGGCCGTCTTGGCCAGGGTGATCGGTCGCATGGGCCACTAAATACCCGAATGGTCCTGCGTCAAAAAGTTTGACGAAGTTCCACAGGACATGTCACCCAGAGAGACGCCAGGGGCCGGCCGCTCTCTCGGGTCATGGTGTCCGCCAGGATCGTCAAATATTTTGACGATCGCCCAGGCGAAGATGTCCCCACCGGTCGGCATACTCCGGACATGGGAGCCAAGAGCGAGCCGTGGTGGGCGAACGACCCTGAGCTGAAGGAGTTCTTCCGACGCTCGCAAGAGCAACTGGAGCGGGAGATCGCCGCGCACGAACCCATTGCGTCCGATGACCCACCGGAGCCCCTGTGGGACCTCTCGATCGGGACACGGGTTCACGCGCTGGGGCTCGCACGGGACGATCTCGCCCGGGCCCAGGCCCGCTATGAACAGGCGATCCTCGCCGGTCGTCAAGCCGGTTTGTCATGGGCACAGATCGGCAGAGTCCTCGGGGTGTCAAAGCAGCGGCTGCACAGCCGGTTCCGCGGCTATTCGGCCTAGCCTCAGCGGTACTCGCACAGATAGGCGGTCTCGGTCTCGACGCGCACCTGGAACTTGCTGTCGGCGGGCACGGTGAATTGTGTTCCGGCCGCGAAGGTTTCCCACTCGTCGCGGCCGGGCAGCTTGACCGTGAGCGCACCGGAGACCACCTGCATGATCTCGAGCTGGGAGGTGCCGAACTCGTACTCGCCGACGGCCATGACGCCCACGGTCGCATTCCCGTCCGGCGTCGTGAAGCCGATCGAGGCGACGTCGCCACCGAAGTACTCGTTGACCTTGAACAATGCGGCTCCTTGAAGTCGGGTGAGCGGTCAGGATACCGGGGCGAATCCGCGCCCTATTCGGCTACACCACGTACTTGAGCACCCCGAGCATCGCGTTCTCGTCGGCCGGCTCACCGGCGCACCGGTGCAGCCCGTCCAGCACCGCCGACGTGTCCATCCCGGTGCCGATCAGCACCAACTCGGTACCGCCCGAGCGACGCTTCTCGAAGCGCAGGGAACTGCCGACGAGTTGCAGCAGGAAGCGCTGCGCGCCGAAGTCGACGAAGCCCTTGGCGCGGTAGAGCCCAACGGGGCGGTCCCGCAGAAACTCCATGAACAAGCGTGGGTTCACCGCGGCATCGGTGCGGAATTCGACGCTCTGGTACTCCGGATGGTCGTGATCGTGCTCGTCGTGCAGCAGCTCGTCGAAGGACAGCTGGGCCTGCGGCGCCCGCTGCGGCGGGTCGATCAGCAGCTCAGGGTCGATGCCGGCAAAGTCAGTGGGCAGCACCGGAACCCGGGGATTGAGTTCACGGATCCGCGCGGTCAGCGCGTCGACATCGGGGCACGAGGACGCCTTGTTGAGCACCACCAGATCGGCGACCGGCATCCCGTGACTGAGGTCGGGTTGCAGCCCGTCGAGCACCAGGACCAGGCCGGCGTAGTGGAAGCGGGAATCGTCGGCGGTGATGATGGTGCGGGCCACCGCGGCTGGTTCGGCCACGCCGCTGGCCTCCACCACGATCAGATCCAGCCGGGGTTTGACGGCAGCGAGCTTGCCGAGCATCTCGCTGACCTCGTCGTCATCGACCGCACAGCAGATGCACCCGTTGGACAGCGACGCCATCGCATCGACCTGGCCGGCCACCAGCATGGCGTCGATGTTCACCGCGCCGAAGTCGTTGACCAGCGCCCCGATGCGGACCCCGCGGCCGTTGCGCAGGAGATGGTTGAGCAGCGTGGTCTTGCCGGCACCCAGGTGCCCGGCGACCGCCAGCACGGGTACTGATCCGGTTGACGTCACCGGGCCATCGTAGAGTTATTGGGAACTGTTTTCAGTAAGCGGGTCAGGTCGGCCAGCGAGCGTCGACGATGTCCAGCGCATTGGGCAGCTTGGCCCGGTACCGCGCCTTGTCGGCGGCCTTGAACGGGGCCCACCACGGCGCCTGGAACAACTCGACGATCTTGACCTTCGGCCCCTGGTAACCCGCCGCCAGCAGCACCCCGTTGGCGGCGTAGCGCCCGCCCTCGTTGGCACCCTCCATCGTCGTGACGTTCTGGTCGGTCTTGATCCACTCGCCGGCCAGGAACAGATTGTCGATCCCGGTCGTGGCTTCCGGCCGACGAGCCCACGACCCCGGGTCCTGGATGAACAGCGGTTCGTCATTGCGCACGTTGGGCGTGCCCGAGTCGATGATCGACGGATCGAGAAACCACGAGTGCAGCATCGCGTCGGTGAGCACGGTGCCGGTGTCGTTGAGGTGCGCCTTGATCTGCGCCCAGGCCTCGGCCGCGATCTGCGGTGGCGTGCACTGTCGGGCACTGAGTCCGTTGAAGTTCCCCGGCGTGCTCCAGTCCGAGAGAATCGCCGACAGACAGTCCTTCACGGTTCCGTCGCCGTAGGACGTCAGCGGCCGCTTCCAGAACTGCGCCTCGCTGATCGACGTGATGCCCCAGCCGGAGTCGACGTAGTTGACGTGCCCCTTGGTGACGTCGACGCGCTCGCGCAGGAAGAACATCAGGCCGTTCATCCACTCGGTGCGCAGCGCGGCCACCGACGCCAGCTTGGGATCGGCGGCGATGACGTCCGGAGTGAGCACCGCGGCGAGCTTCTCGCACGGCACCGCCGAGATGTACCAGTCGGCCACCACCGGCTGGGCCACCCCGTTGCCGTCGACCACGGTCGCCGAGGCGATGTGGCCCCCGTTGGGGGTCAGCCTGGCCAGCGCCTGCCCGACCCGGAACGTCACCCCCAGCGACTGGAGGTGCGCCACCCAAGGGTCGATCCACTGCAGGCTGGTGGGCCCGTTGAGCACCCGGTCGAATCCCTTGTTGTCGATGTCGTTGCCCAGCAGCAGGATCGACCACACCGAGGCCTCACCGACCAGCCCGATCGAATGAGCGCTGGCGTCTTTGGACTTCGAGGCGGCCAGGTTGCGGATGATGCCGTCGGCCAGATACCGGTTGTACTCGGCCGACTTCTTGTCGGCCCCGATGTAGCGCTCCCAAGTCATGTTGTCCCACTGGCCGAGCTTGCGTTCGTCGCAGCTGGTGACGTACACCGCGAGCTTCTGCGCGGCGTACACCGCCTCCAGCGGCGGCAACCGGAACAGCGTCTGGAACACCGCGGCCACCGACTCGATGAATGCTTTCGGGGTGATCGGGTTGGGCAGCGTCGGGATCGGAAACGGCAGTGGGATGGTCAGATCCGCCCGCCCCAGTCCGGAGTGCAGGTACGACGTGGCCCGGGTCAGGTTCTGCCAGACCCCGAATGTGTTGCCGGCGAACGGGATACGCCGCATGGTGTCGGTGACGTTGCGATAGAACCCCGGAAAGAACCGGAAGCCGTGCTCAGCCGGCAGCGGACTGCCCGTCGGGCTCGGCGCTGGTATCGAGCGCGCCTTGCCGCCCAACGCTTTTCGTTCGAACACCGTGACACGGAAACCGCGCTCGGCCAGTTCGTGCGCGGCGGTCAGTCCGGCCACCCCGGCACCGAATATCGCCACGGTGGACCCTGGAGCCGACCGCGCGGTTGCCGGCCTGCTCAGCGCCGCCGCGGCCACTCCCGCCGTGGCCGTGCCTGCCAGAAACGACCGCCGTGAAATGTGACGTTCCCCAACCCCACCCGACATACCGATACCACCTCAGCTCGGCAACCCCTGTGGGCGATAAGTTAACGGCGATTCTCGACCGCACGGCGTCGACACGCCGATTCGAACCAGTCCACATCGTCTCGATCCGCTGATCACATCAAGTCGTATCGAACCACTACAAACCGCACAACAGCGCGGCCCATGCTCGAGAATGACCATTCACTTAATTGTTGCGGCGGCGTCATCAAATGTGACATGCTCCACAGGTGACCGGGGGGTCGAAACGGTGCTCTGCACAGCCGGTGCCACCGGCCGGCCCCGCGCATGCCACAACACGCGCGGAAGGAACTCGATGACCTACGAGCTACCAGCGTCCAGGGGCCCCGTTCGGGATGTCCTGGTCCAGGGCGGCTACGTGCTCGGCTTCTCGGTGCAGGCGCTCGTCAGCGTCGTCACCGCGGTGATCCGCCGACGCCTGGTGCTCGACGAGGTCGTCACCCAGACCCTGTTCATCGGGCGGGTCTGCACCGGGCCGGCCCTGCTGCTGATGATGCCCATCGGTGTGTTCATCGCGGTGTCGGTCGGCGAGTTGGCCGGGCGCATCGGGGCCGGGGGTTACTCGGGCGCGGTGGTGGCGTTCATCATCGTCGGCCAGGCCGCGGCCCTGGTCTGCGCCCTGATGATGGCCGGGGTGGCCGGTTCGGCGATCTGCACCGATCTGGGGTCACGCACCATCCGCGAGGAGATCGACGCCATGGAGGTGATGGGCCTCGACGTGATCGAGCGCCTCGTCGCGCCGCGTCTGGTCGCCGCCGTCATCGTGGCGCTGGCGCTGTGCTCGATCGTCACCTTCGGCGGCGTCATGGCCTGCTACCTGTACCACATCAGCGTGCAGCACCTGCCCGCCGGAACATTCCTGGCCACCTTCAGCCAGTACGGCCAGGTGTCGGATTTCGTGATGGCACTGATCAAGTCGGCGGTCTTCGGGCTGACCGCCACGCTGGTCGCCACCTTCAAGGGCCTGCACGCCAAGGGTGGCGCCGGCGGGGTGGCCAACGCTGTGAACGAGGCCGTGGTGCTGGCCTTCGCGCTGGTCTTCATCCTCAACACCACCATGTCGGCGCTGTACACCGTGGTGGTTCCGGCCGTGGGCAGCTACCGGTGACGGCGATCACCAGCAGCGCTGCCCTGCACCGGATTTCGAGACCCGCGGGCGCCGGGTTCGACGCGCTCGCGGTCGCCGGCCAGCACGTCACGTTCTACGCCAAGGTGCTCGGGTCACTGCCGTACGCCCTGGTCCGCTACCGCAAGCACACCCTGGGCCAGATCGGCGAGGTCACCTTCGGCACCAGCTCGCTGCTGTCCGGCGGCGGCACCATCGGCATCGTGTTCGCCATGTCGCTGGCCGCGGCCATGATGCTGGGCGTCGAAACCCAGCGCGGCCTCGACCTGGTCGGGATGAACACCCTCTCGGGCATGCTCGCCGCGATCGCCAACACCCGCGAACTGGCGCCCGTGGTGGTGGCAATCGCGTTGGCCGCCAAGGTCGGAACCGGCTTCACCGCCCAGATCGGGGCGATGCGGATCTCCGACGAGATCGACGCGATCGACGCCATGGCCCTGAGGTCGGTCCCCTACCTCGTCGGCACCCGCGTGCTGGCCTCGGTGGTCTGCGTCATCCCGATCTACATGATCGGGCTGCTGGCCAGCTACCTGTCCACCCGCACCGTGGTGGTGATCTTCAACGGTGCCTCCCCGGGCACCTACGACTACTTCTTCCATCTGGCGCTGGGCCCCAGAGACCTGCTCTACTCCGGGATCAAGGCCATCGTCTTCGCGATCGTGGTGGCGCTGGTGCATTGCACCTACGGCTACTTCGCCTCGGGCGGGCCGGCCGGGGTGGGGCAGGCCGCGGGGCGGGCGCTGCGCACCGCGATCCTCGCGGTCGGCATCCTGGACGTGCTGCTCACCTTCGCCCTGTGGGGTCTGGTGCCCGAGATCCCCGGGATGGGAATGTGAAGCGACTCAAGCGGTCTCACCGGCGTGCCGAACCCAGCCGGGCGAAACTGGCGCTCCGCGGCCTGGCCGCGGCCACCGTGGCGGTCGCCGTGGCATCCGCGCTGGTGGCCCGGGCCTCGGGACATCTGGAACGCAGTGCCGACGTGTTCGTGGGAGTTCCGGTGTCGGCCGGGCTGATCACCGGCGGGTCCCCGGTCCGCTACCACGGCGTCAACGTCGGGCGCATCGCCGACATCGAGTCAGGCACCCGCACGTCCCGGGTCCGGCTGGCGATCGAACCCGACAGCCTCGGCATCATCCCGTCCTCGGCCGTCGCACGAATCGTGCCCCGCACGTTCTTCGGCGACATCTATCTGCAGCTCGTCGACCCGAAAGGCGACCGGTCGCCATCGGGGTTGAAGCCCGGTGACACCGTGGCGATCGACGACAGCCCCGATGCGATGGCGCTCTACGACGTGTTCACCAAGATCGTCGAACTGTTCTCCCAGATCAAACCCGAGCGCATGCAGACCGCGCTCACCGCGATCAGCCAATCGCTGCGCAACCGCGGCACCGAGCTGGGCACCACGATCGACAACCTGAGCGCCAGCGCACAGGTGCTGACCCCGTCGCTCGTGCGATTCCTCGACACCACACCGCAATTCCGGGATGTGATGGCCTCGCTGAACACCGCCACCCCCGACATCATCTCCACGCTGTCGGCGGCGACATCGGTGTCCAACCGAATGGTCGACGACCAGAAGAAGTTCGCCTCGGCGCTGGACGGGTTCGCCCGGTTCTCCTCGGTGCTCACCTCGTTCCTGTCCGACCACCGCGCACAGCTGATCACCGTGGTCGACGCGGCCGGAAAGATCATGGCGACCACCGCCGCCCAGCCTCTCGGACTGGTCGACACCCTGGCCGGCGCGCAGTCGTTCGGCGAGGCCGGCGCCAAGGTGTTCGCGACGGGCAAGTTCAACATCACCGCCGTCGCGACCTTCGCAGGCCCGATGCCGTACTCGCTGCAGGACTGTCCGGTCTATGGGAACACCCCGGGTGCACGCTGCGCCGAATCCGCGCCGTCGGGCACGGTCCCGGATCAGCCGGCAGACGTGCTGGCCCGCCCGGCGGCCGACCTGCCCGTCACACCGTTCCCGGCGCCGGCGCCGCACCTACCGACGAACTCATCCCTGCCCCCGGGCCCCGGGCTGCCGCAGTCCGCACCGCTGCCCACCGAACCGCTTCCCGCCGAGGCGGTTCCGGGGGCCGCACCCGCCTCAGCCGTCGTCGACGCCGACGGTCAGGCCCATGCCCTGGCGGTGCTGCAGGACGCTCTGGTGCCGCCTGCCGGAGCCCCATCGACCCAACCGAACATCGCCACGGTGCTCATGCTCGGCCCGCTGGTGCGCGGCACGGAGGTGCAGGTCTCATGAACCGCAACGGTCGCTGGCAGTCCTGGGCCAAGCTGGGCGCCTTCGGCACCGCCGGGATGCTCAGCGCGGTGTTGGTGATGAACACCCTGTCGGTACCGGTGCGCGGCAGCACAGTCACCTACCAGGCACAGTTCACCAGCGTCGAAGGCCTCAATGTCGGAAACCCCGTGACCATGAACGGGATTCGGATCGGCCGGGTCGATTCGATCCGGTTCGCCCCCAATGCCGACGGCACCAGCCGGGCCGACGTCGACATCGAGGTCAACTCCGATTTCACCCTGACGAGCAACGTCACCGCCGCCGTGCGCTACGGCGACATGCTCGGCGCCCGCTACGTGGCACTGTCCGATCCGGGCGGCGCCATCATGGACGTCTCCACCGACGAACCACCGGCACGGCTGGCATCCGGCGGCGTCATCCCCCTGGCCCAGACCTCGCCCGCGGTGGATCTGACCGCGCTGCTCAACGGATTCAAACCACTGTTCGACGCACTGGCCCCCGAGCAGGTCAACACCCTCACCCGGGGATTCGTCGAGACCTTCAGCGGCCAGGCGCAGACCCTGACGACGCTGCTCACCCAGATCGCCGCGATGACTTCGAGTTTGAGCAACAACGCGGGGATATTCACCCAGCTGATCGACAACATGTCGACGTTGATGCGCACCATGAACACCCGCCAGCCGCAACTGGAGCAGATGCTCACCGGGCTCAACCGGCTCAGCGCCGCGGTGACGTCGGGTGACCGGCAGTTCGAGACGCTCATCGATCAAGGCAATGCCGTGCTGGCCACCCTGGCCAACACGGTCGACCACTCCAGCGCCGCCTACGGAGACACCATCACCAACCTCAACGCCATGCTGCAGACCTGGCAGCCCAACACCGAGCAGTTCACCACGCTGCTGGGGCGGCTGCCGGAGTTCGGCGACGCGATCAACCGGACCTCCAGCTACGGCGGGTTCGTCAGCCTGTACCTGTGCAACTTCACCCTCAAGATTCGCAGCCACGAAGCCAACATCTTCGGCAGCAGGCATTCCGAGGTGTGTTTGTAGATGTTTCTCGTCAAACTGATCGACCTCTTCGTCGGCGCGGTGATCTTCCTCTTCGTCAAGGATCAGCGCAAGCACAACCCATCAATCCCCTTGGCGCTGGGCATGATCGGCACCATCACCCTCGTCGCCATCATGGTTGTCTCGATCGGGATTCCGCGCGCGGTCTACCACGTCCGGACCAACGCGTACGTCGCCGAGATGGCCAATGCCGGCGGACTGTCCGGCAGCGACCCGGTCTACGTCGCCGGGGTGCCGGCCGGACGGGTGGAGGACGTGGCCCTGGCCGGCGACCGGGTGCGCGTGAGCTTCCGGCTGGACAAGGCTCAGGTCCTCGGCAACCGCACCACGGTCACGGTGCGGCTGCGGACCGTGTTGGGTAAGCGGTTTCTCGACGTGATGCCGGGCGGAACCGTCAACGGATTGGACTCCAACGTGATCCCGTTGTCGCGCACCACGGTTCCGTACAGCCTCGACGAGGTGGGGCGTAAGGCTGCCGACACCGCCGAGCACGTCGACCAGCAGCCGCTGACGGCGATGATGAACACCCTGGCCGAGACGATGCCGGGCAACAGCACCGAGCTCGGCCAGGCGCTGGCGGGGATCAGTGCCGCCAGCTCGGCCTTCGCCGAAAACGGCGACAAGGTCGACGAGATCCTGCGGATCAGCCGGTCGATGGCCGAAATGCTTTCGCATCAGACAGATTCCCTGGCCGACACGGCGGCCAACGCGCAGTACATCGTGTCCTCGCTGGCCGCGCGGCGTCAGGCACTGACCGACATCGTCACCAACCTGACCGCGATCATGCGGCACCTGGCCGCGATGTACACCGAGAAGCAGGGCGATTTCAGCAGTTTGATCACCGGCCTCACCGCAGTCACCGGAGCCTTGAAAGCCAACGTGGACAAGATCGACCAGACTCTGCAGAAGATGCCCCCGGCGATCCGCGCGGTCACCAACGCCACCGGCAACGGCAACTGGGCCGACGTCAACTCGCCGTCCGTGGTGATGCCCGACAACCTGTTGTGCTTCCTCAACGTTCAGCGGGAGTGCCGATGAAGCGGCAGATTTCCCTGGCACTCATCGTGGTTCTGTGTCTCGCTGCCGGCGGCTGGTACGTATTCGGCCGCACCGACCGGGCCCGGACCGTGCACGCCGACTTCAGTTACATCAACGGCATCTACCCCGGCAGCAAGGTCACCGTGCTCGGGGTGCCGGTGGGGCGGGTCACTGCGGTGACGCCACAGGGCACCACCGTGCGAGTCACCATGACCCTGCCCGACGACGTCGCGTTGCCCGCCGATCCGGACGCCTACGTGGTGAGCCCGGCGCTGATCAGTGACCGCAGTGTCGAACTCGGTCCGGCCTACAGCGGATCGGGCCCCACCCTCACCGACGGGCACATCATTCCCGCCGACCACAGCCACTCCCCGATCACCTTCGACAGCATGCTGGGCAGCCTGAGCACGCTCACCTCGGCGATCGGCCCCCAGCAGGGCGACATCGGCGCCGTGCTGACCCGGGGCGCCGAGCAGTGGCACGACCAGGGCAAGCTGTTCAACTCCGCGATGCGCAACCTCAGCGCCGCCAGCGGCGTGCTGGGCGCCCGGGCCGAGGACATCGGTGCGGTGGTGGACAACCTCGGCACCCTGATGGCCGCGTTCAACCAACGCCAGATATCGCTGAACCAGATGGTGACCGAACTCGGCCAGGTCGGCGGCGGCTGGGCGGACGCCAACGTCGACATCGCCCAGCCCATGGCCGATCTCAAGGTCGTGCTCGACCAGGTCGACAGCTTCGTCGCCCAGCACGGCGACGACCTTGGCACCATCGCGGCCAATCTCAACGCCGTCGGCGACGTGCTGACCGCCAAGCAACCGCAGCTGGCCGAATTCATGGACCTGGTACCGCTGATGATGCAGAACCTGTCCAACACCGTCGGCCAGGACCGGCGCGGCCGGATCCGGCTGAACGTGTCCACGGTGCTGACCCAGTTCGCCGCGGCCCAGAACTTCTGCGACCGGAACATGTTGCCGATGTGCGTCGGCGCCGGGATCACCAACCCGATCTCGTATCCGATCAGCCGCTCGGACCCGCTGGGCATCGTCACCGCCGTCACCGGCAACACCCCGGCGCCGAACCCGAAGTACCCGAGGTGAACGGTCATGCGTAGATCCCTGCCCCGCCCGACCCCGGCCGGCGCCGCCACCGGCTGCGCCGTCGTGGTGGCTGCCGCCGCCGTTTGGGCGTTGAGCGATATCGGAATTCAGGACCTACCCCTCGGCCGCACCTCCCCCACCGACACCATGGCCGTCACGGTGGTGCTGCCCACCGCCGACGGCATCACCATCGGCGCCGACGTCCGTAACGGGCAGAAGGTGGTGGGCCGCGTCAGCGGGATGAGCCTGGCCGCCTCGGGTGCCTCGGTCCAGCTCAGTCTGGCCGACGCCGACGGCCTGGGCTCCGGGACCGTGGCCAGCGTGGAACTGCCCTCGGCGCTCGGTAATCCGTTCGTCAGGCTCAGCAGCGCAGAGCCGGCGCCCCAGCGCGCCCTGCGCAACGGCGACGTGATCCCGCCCAGCCACACCGAGCTGGGGCCTCAGATCGAAAGCGCGCTGGCCACCTTCGGCGCGCTGCTGTCCCGCAGCGGTGTCGACCAGCTGGCCACCATCGTCACCGAGTTGGACAAGGCGTTCGGCGGCCGGGCCGACAAGGTGCGCGGACTGATCGACTCGATGTCGCTGCTGGCGGCCAAGGCCTCCGAACACCAGGGCGAGTTCGACCAGGCAATGAGCCTGGCCGCCAACATCACCGGACAGTTCGGCCACGAACACAAGACGGTGGCGGCATACCTCGACGCCGTCCCCAAGGTGGTGGCGATGCTCGATGTGCAGCGCGCCAAGCTGCAGACCCTGTTCTCCTCGACCACCGCACTGGCCGCGACCGCCAACAGCGTGCTGTCCTCGACCGACCTCGACAACATGGTGACCGACGCAGGCACCGTCGTCGGAATGATGGGCACGTTCAACGATCGGCTCGGCGGAATGCTCACCGCGATGAACACCTTCCTGGAGAAGTTCGGCAACTCGGTCCACGGCGATTACCTGATGTTCGATGGAGCCCTTGATATTCCGGGCACCATCGACAAGCTCCTCACCGGAGGGCTGATCGTGAACGGCACACCGATCACCGGGGATGTGGCCCTTGAGGGGTTCTTGTCGGGAGGCCTGAATTGAGACGCCTGGTCGTGGTTCAGCTGGCGATCTTCGCGGTGATCGCCGCGATCGTCATCCCGTTCGGAATCCGCTATGTGGCCGGGCCACAAGGCTTCCGGACCGCGATGACCCTGACCGCGACGATGACCGACGCGTTCGGCCTGACCGCCGGAACCAGCGTCACCGTGCGAGGAGTGCAGGTCGGCACGGTCGACGACGTGTGGCTGGCCCCCGACGGCACCGCGATGGTGCGGCTGGCGATCGACCCGGACACCCGTATCCCGCGCGATGCGATCCTGACCGTCGGAATGGGCACGGCCGCCGGCATCCAGAGCGTCGACATCATGCCGCAGTCCGACTCGGGGCCGTACCTGGCCTCCGGGGACACCATCGCCGCACCGGCCGACCGCCAGCCGATCCAGATGGACCGGATCATGGGTGACACCGCACAGCTGGTGAAAGGCATTGACACCCAGGCGGTCCAGTCGGTCGGCACCGAACTGTCGAACGCGTTCGAGGGGCTCGGCCCCGACCTGGCGATGCTGATCGACAACGCGTCGGACATGTCCACCCGCATCCGCAACCAGACCGGACAGCTGCAGCCCCTGATCGACGGGACCGCGGAGCTCGTCACCACCATGGCCGGCCAGGGCGACTCCTTCGTGCGCGGCATGGGCGCCAGTGCACGGCTGGCCAATCAGCTCGACGGCAGCGGACCGGCGTTCCTGTACCTGACCGACCACTCGCCGGCCGCGCTGAGTTCCCTGCAGCGGGTGCTCGATACGTACCAGGGCACCTTCGGCGCCACCCTGGCCAACCTGGCCACCGTCACCCCGATCATCGGGGACCGCACCGACTCGCTGCAGACGGGGCTGTCGACGATCCCCAAGGGTCTGCAGGATCTCACCTCCATCGTCAAGGTCGACGCCACCGGTCAGACCCGAGCCGACTTCTCGCTCATCGCGACCCAGGGGCCGGTGTGCAATTACGACGTCGACCGGCGAGCCATCGGCGACGTCAGCGCCAAAGAACCGAATCTGGTGATGTACTGCCCGCCGGCACCCGACATGCTGATGCGGGGCGCGGTCAACGCACCCCGCCCCAACGATCTCGGCCTGCAGAACTCACAGACCCCTGGGTATCCGATCGGACCCGAGGTGGTCACCGACCCGGTCAAGATACCGACCCTGGCCCAGCTGGCCTACAAGTGGCGCAGCATCCTGAAAGGTGGCCCGCAGTGAGCAATTCCGACGATGAATCAGCCGACGACCGTGGTGAATCGGTGCTGACGTTGGAGGATCCCTCAGATGACACCACGGACACAGCCGACGAACCAGAGCCCGAATCCTCACCCCGGCACCTCAAGCGCCGGATCCTGGCGGCCCTGCTCGCCCTGGTGGCCGTCGCTGCCACCGCCGCGCTGGTGACGTTGTCGATCGGCGAGTACCAGCACCGTCGAGACGACGCCCTGCGCACCCAGGCCGTCGAGATGTCGCGCGACTATCTGGTGTCGATGGCCGCGTTCGACTACCAGAAGATGGACGCCAACCGCGAGCACATCGTCGCCAACTCCACCCCCGGGTTCGCGGCCAAGTACGACGAGATGGTCAAGGCGCTCCGCGACATCGTGGTGACCAGCAAGGGCGTCGCCACCGCCACGGCCGATCACGTCGTGGTCGACGCGCTCGACGGAGACAGCGCGACCGTCATCGCATTCGTCGACCAGCACGTCACCAATGTGACTGCGCCACAAGGTAGTAACCAGAAGTACCGGATGGTGGTCAAGCTGGCGCGCAGCGGCGACCGCTGGATCGTCGACGACGTCCAGACCGTATAACCGACCGTTCCACCCGAGAGGAGTCCCATGCCCGCGACATACGTGGATCTGGCCGCCGAGCCGCGCCTTACCACCGCCGAGACCCGCATCACCGTCACCCAGCGGGTGCCGCGGTGGATCAGGAAGAAGAACGTCGACCTCTCCGACGCGCTGGACTTCTGGTCCGCGGCCGGAGCGGCGGCGAACGTCATCATGCAGATGAGCTGGCCCGAGGTCGGCTACGGGGTGGCCGAAAGCCGGGTGGAGTCAGGCAGTTTGGTGCACCACCCGTGGAAGCGGCTACGTACCACCGCGCAATACCTCACCGTCGCGATCCTCGGCACCGATGAGGAGAAGAACGCCTACCGGGAGGCGGTCAACGTCGCGCACCGGCAGGTCCGGTCCACCGAGGACAGCCCGGTCAAATACAACGCGTTCAACCGCGAACTGCAGTTGTGGGTGGCGGCCTGCCTTTTCATCTTCTACGAGGACACCCATCAACTGCTCTACGGCACGATGACCGAGGAGCAGGCCGAAGGCTTCTACCAGAGCGCCATGACGATCGGCACCACGCTGCAGGTGCTCGAGGAGATGTGGCCGGCCACCAGGGCGGACTTCGACGCGTACTGGAACACCGCGTGCGAACGCGTCGAGATGACGCCGTTCGTGCGGGACTACCTCATGGTTCTGGTGGAGCTGCGGATGATCAACTGGCCCATGCGGAAGATGCTGGCACCGCTGTTGCGGTTCTTGACCATCGGCTTCCTGGCGCCGGTGTTCCGCGATGCGATGGAACTGGAGTGGACCGAGACCGATCGACGGCGCTTCGAACATCTCTTCCTGTTCGTGGCGTTGGTCAACCGCTTCCTGCCGAAATCCCTGCGCACCGGCAACTATGCGGTGCTGAGGAAGGATCTGCGCCGCCGGATCCGGCGCAAGAAGTCGCTGATCTGACGGCTCGCGGCGGTTCACGGCGATCAGACGGGTCCGGTGCTGACCTTCCGCCAGAATGAGCGGGTGCGCAGAACTCGGGTGTGGTGTGTGATTGCCATGGCGGCGATGCTGGTGGGAGTGACCGGGTGCACGAGCACCGTGGCCGGCACCGCCCTGAAGAAGACTCCGTCGCCCGAGGAGAACAAGCTCGAGCAGATCATGTTGCCGATCGAGGAACTCAAGGCGATCGTCGGGGCCGGCAACTTGGCGTTCACCAGCAAGTCCGCGGATCTGAACAGCAACTTCTGGCGGATTCGCGACGAAAAATGCCTGGGCGCACTCTTTCCCGCCGAGTACCTCGTCTACCTGTTCAGCTACTGGGATTCGGTACGCACCCAGGTCGCCCAGGACCCTGATTCCGACCATCGCCACTGGGTGCAACAGGCCGCCGTGCTCCTCATGTCGGAGGACGAAGCGCGATCCACGCTCGAAAGCTCCAAGGAGTGGTGGGGAAAATGCGCAGGATCCGAGATCTCGCTTCGGGAGAAGCGGGGTGACGAGACCAGCGACCGCACCTGGCACATCGGCGATCTCGTCGTCGACGGCGACCTGATCACCCAGACGACCACCCGAGCGGGCACCGACGGATGGGCATGCCAACGGGCTCAGTCGGTGGTGACCCGGATAGCCGTCGATGCCAAGGTCTGCGGCTACCAGATCCACGACCAGGCAGCCACCATCGTCAAGAAGCTGGCCGCCAACGCACGCGGTTGAACGGCCTATCGCCCCACGGCCACCAGGTGATACGCAAGTTTGATGATCGAATATTGCTGGCCACCGCACATCCGGACGTCGACCTTGAGGCGGATGCGTTCGAACTCGCTCTGGTCACCGGTCAGCCCGACCGTGTCCCAAGTGCAGCTGCGGATTTCGGTTCCCGACGCATTGGCCGCGTCGTTGTCCCTGAACGTGAATCCCGCCACGGTGACGATCGGCGAAACATCCCGCACGCTGCGCCAGTTCGGGCCGACCTCCATGTGCACCTCGAACGCCCGCCACGTCTTGTCGTCGTCGTTCGGCTCGAAGTCGCCGCTGAGCGGCAGCGGCTGCAAGATGTCCTCACCGGGCAGCGGCTCGAGCCCGATCGGCGCGCCGAAGGCATTGGTGATGTTCTTGTCCATGAAGTTCGCATAACCGGAGACGACCCGGCACAGCGTTCCGGCACCCGCCACCGGAATGTTCAAGAGCTCTTCTGACTCAAGCGATTCCGGCGTGATGATTCCAGCCATGGTGTTCCTCCCCCTTCGCGGACGTGACACCGAAGGGTAGGGCGGCCGCACGCGGGAACGCTGGGGTAGTCCGCTACCTCATTTTCCGCCCAGTGGATTACCTCGCGCGGCACGAGCGTGCGCAAACTGCCGACGATTCGCGGCGTGGCGGGCAGCAGACACGCACGCTCGCGGTGCTGAGGGGGACGGATTGTCAGGCGGCGCCGGGCTTGGTCGCCGCGTGCAGGGCCACGATCCCACCGGTCAGGTTGCGCCACTTGACCTGTGACCAGCCCGCGTCCGCGATGCGCCGGGCCAGCTCGGCCTGGTCCGGCCAGGCCCGGATCGACTCGGCCAGATACACATAGGCGTCCGGGTTGCTCGACACCGCGGTGGCCATCCGCGGCAGCGCCTGCATCAGGTACTCCTTGTACAGCGTGGCGAACGCCCGGTTGGTCGGCGTGGAGAACTCACACACCACCAGCCGGCCGCCGGGCCGGGTCACCCGGGCCATCTCGCGCAGGCCCGCCACATGATCGACGACGTTGCGCAGCCCGAAGCTGATCGTGACGGCGTCGAAGACCCCGTCGGCGAACGGCAGCCGGGTGGCGTCGGCGCCCACCTTGGGCACCGGACGGGACGCCCCGGCGGCGAGCATGCCCACCGAGAAGTCCGCAGCCACACACCACGCGCCCGAGCTCGCCAGCTCGACCGTCGACACCGCGGTGCCCGCCGCCAGATCCAGCACCTTGTCCCCCGGGCCGATACCCAGCGCCGCACGGGTCTGGCGACGCCAGAACCGGTCCTGCCCGAGCGACAGCACGGTGTTGGTCAGGTCGTAGCGCCGCGCCACGGCATCGAACATCGATGCCACTTCGTGGGGGTTCTTCTCCAGGCTCGCTCGACTCACGCCGCCGACGCTACCCGTAGCCATCCCTGTGAACTTCCTGCGACCGGGAATTGGCGCCCGCCGGGGCGACTTGAAGCTGATCATGAGCGAAAAAGTGTGGTTCATCACCGGTGCATCGCGAGGCTTCGGCCGGGAGTGGGCGATCGCGGCCCTGGAGCGGGGCGACAAGGTGGCCGCCACGGCGCGGGACACCGCGGCGCTGGCCGACCTGGCCGACAAGTACGGCGACGCGCTGCTGCCGATCAAACTCGACGTCACCGACCGTCAGGCCGACTTCGCCGCGGTCAAAACCGCCCACGACCGCTTCGGCCGGCTGGACGTCGTCGTCAACAACGCGGGCTACGGCCAGTTCGGCTTCATCGAGGAGGTGTCCGAGGCCGACGCCCGCGACCAGATCGAGACGAACGTCTTCGGCGCCCTCTGGGTCACCCAGGCCGCGCTGCCGTACCTGCGGGCCCAGGGCAGCGGACACATCATCCAGGTGTCCTCGATCGGCGGCATCACCGCGTTCCCGTTGGTCGGCATGTACCACGCGTCCAAGTGGGCGCTGGAAGGCCTCTCCCAGTCACTGGCCCAGGAGGTGGCGCCCTTCGGGGTGCACGTCACGCTGATCGAGCCGGGCGGGTTCTCCACCGACTGGGCCGGCTCCTCGGCCAGACATGCTGCCCCGCTTGCCGATTACGACGAGGCCCGCGCGGCCGCGCAACGCGCCCGCGCCCAGCGCAGCGCCAAACCCGGTGACCCCAAGGCCTCGGCCGAGGCGGTACTGAAGATCGTCGACGCCGAGAACCCGCCGCTGCGGGTGTTCTTCGGTGAGCTGCCGCTACAGCTGGCCAAGGCCGATTACGAGAGCCGGCTGGCCACCTGGGAGCAATGGCAGCCGGTGTCGGTTCTCGCCCAGGGCTAGCCGCGGTTTCATCCGGCAATCCCCGGGGAAGCCTGTGGGTATGCCGGAAAGCGTCACACAAAAGCTGATCGGGTCCCATCTCGTCTCCGGGTCGATGACGCCCGGAGATGAGATGGCGATCCGGATCGACCAGACGCTGACGCAGGACGCCACCGGAACACTGGTCATGCAGGAGCTAGAGGCGCTCGGGCTCGACCGGGCCCGGACCGAGGTCAGCGTGCAGTATGTCGACCACAACCTGCTGCAGACCGACGAGAAGAACGCCGAGGATCACGAGTACCTGCGGACCGCCGCGCAACATTTCGGGCTCTGGTTCTCCAAGCCCGGCAACGGGGTCTCGCACCCCACCCACATGCAGCGCTTCGGCATACCCGGCAAGACCATGGTGGGGTCGGACTCGCACACCCCGGCCGCCGGATCGCTGGGGATGCTGGCCATCGGCGTCGGCGGGCTCGAGGTGGCACTGGCCATCGCCGGCGAACCGCTGCACCTGCGCGCACCTGAGGTGTGGGGCATCCGGCTGGAAGGCACGCTCCCGCAATGGTGTTCGGCCAAGGACGTCATCCTGGAGATGCTCAGGCGCCACGACGTCAAGGGCGGCGTCAACCGCATCATCGAGTACCACGGCCCCGGGCTCGAGGGCCTGTCAGCGATGGATCGGCACGTCATCGCCAACATGGGCGCCGAACTCGGCGCGACCACCACCGTCTTCCCCAGCGACGACGCGGTACGCGACTTCCTCACCGGCGAGGACCGTGGCGACGACTGGGTGGAACTCGTCGCCGACGACGGTGCGCAATACGACATCGACGAGGTCATCGACCTGTCGGCACTCGAACCGCTGATCGCCAAACCGTCGTCACCCGGCAACGTCGTCCCGGTGTCCGAGGTGGCAGGCGAGCCCGTGTCGCAGGTGGTCATCGGCTCCAGCGCCAACCCCGGATTGCGCGACTTCGCGATCGCAGCGGCCATGGTGCACGGCCGTCAGACCTCGCCCGACGTCAGCTTCGACGTCAACCCCACCTCCCGCGAGATCCTCACCGACCTGACCAGGATGGGCGCCACGACCGAACTCGTCATCAACGGCGCGCGCATCCACCAGGCCGGCTGTATGGGCTGCATCGGCATGGGTCAGGCGCCGGCCACCGGTCGCAACTCGCTGCGAACCATGCCACGCAACTTTCCGGGCCGGTCCGGCACCAAGGAGGATTCGGTGTGGCTGTGCTCACCGGAAACCGCTGCGGCATCGGCCATCACGGGCGTCATCACCGATCCGCGACAATGGGCGGCCGACAACGGGATCGAGTACCCGGAGCTCGATCTGCCCACCCACTTCAGCGTCAACACCGCCATGCTGGTCGCCCCGGCCGCACCCGAACAGGCCCGCACCGTCGAAGTCATCAAGGGGCCCAACATCTCCAGCCTCCCCGAGCTGACGCCGCTGCCCGACGTGATCGAGGCACCGGTCCTGCTCAAGGTCGGCGACAACATCTCGACCGACGAGATCTCGCCCGCCGGCGCGCGCGCCCTGCCGTTCCGGTCGAACATCCCCAAACTCGCGATGTTCAGCTTCACCCAGATCGACGAGACCTATCCGGAACGGGCCCAGTCCGCCGAGAACGGCCACATCGTCGTCGGCGGTGAGAATTACGGTCAGGGTTCGTCCCGCGAACACGCCGCGATCGCGCCCCGCTACCTCGGACTGCAGGTGGTGATCGCCAAATCGTTCGCACGCATCCACTGGCAGAACCTCGCCAATTTCGGTGTGCTCGCAGTGGAATTCGCCGATCCCGCCGACTACGACTCGGTGGCCCAAGGCGACGTACTCGCCCTGACCAACCTGCGCCGGGCATTGACCGACGGTGATCCCATCACCGTCACCAACACCACTGAAGGAACGTCATTCGCGGTGCGCCATCGCCTTTCGCCGCGACAGGTCCGGCATGTGCTCGCCGGCGGCCTGATTCCGTGGTTGGCCGCGCAACAGAAGAACTAGGCCGCGATCCGGCCTCCAGCAACCTAAACCGGCGTACCGTCGAACCCATGCCGACCATCACGACTTCGGACAATGTCGAGATCTTCTATCGGGACTGGGGTTCGGGCCAACCCATAGTCTTCAGCCACGGTTGGCCGTTGTCCGCCGACGACTGGGACACGTTCATGCTGTTCTTCCTGCAGCACGGCTATCGCGTCGTGGCCCACGACCGGCGCGGGCACGGACGCTCCTCGCACGTGGCCGACGGCCACGACATGGACCACTATGCCGACGACCTCGCCGCCGTGGTCCGACACCTGGACCTGCGCGACGCCATCCACGTCGGGCACTCCACCGGCGGCGGTGAGCTGGTGCACTACCTCGCCCGCCACGGCCTGGACCGGGCCGCTCATGCGGTCCTGATCAGCTCGGTGCCGCCACTGATGGTCAAGACCGACGCCAACCCCGGTGGGCTGCCCAAATCGGTGTTCGACGACCTTCAGGCCCAACTGGCGGCGAACCGCTCGGTGTTCTACCGCGCATTGCCCTCAGGCCCGTTCTACGGCTTCAACCGGGAACAGGAGAAGACCCCGCAGCCTGCCCGCGAGGCGATCATCGCCAACTGGTGGCGCCAGGGCATGATGGGCGACCCCAAGGCGCATTACGACGGCATCGTGGCGTTCTCCCAGACCGATTTCACCGAGGATCTCAAGAAGATCACCTTGCCGTCGCTGGTCATGCACGGCGACGACGACCAGATCGTGCCGTACGCGGACTCCGGGCCGCTGTCGGCCGAGCTCCTGCCGAACTCGACACTCAAGACCTACGAGGGATTCCCGCACGGCATGCCGACCACCCAGGCCGAGACCATCATGGCCGATCTACTCGAGTGGCTGCGCTCCTGAAACAGGTTGTCCCCGAAGGCGGATCAGGCCGCGCGCAGCTGACGCAGGCCCTGCACGGCCTCGTAGTGCCCGATCAGCTCATCGCAGATGGCCGGCCAGGTGCGGCTCAGCACGCTGCGCCGCGCGGCTACCGAGTAGCGCGGCCGCTCTGCGATCAGGTGATCGACGGAAGCCGGCAGCGCCGACTCGAATTCACCGACCGGAAGCAACAACCCGGTGCGGTACGGCGCCACCAGGTCCCTGGGCCCGCCGGCGTCGGGCGCGATCACCGGCAGCCCGGAGGCCATCGCCTCCTGCACGGCCTGGCAGAACGTCTCATGCTCACCCGGGTGGACGAACACGTCCATGCTGGCGTACGCCGAAGCCAGGGCCGCACCGTGCAGTTCCCCGGTGAAAACGGCTGTGGGAAGCACAGTTTGAAGCTTGTCCCGGTCCACCCCGTCACCCACCACGACCAGCTGCAGATCGTCGCGCCCGGCCAGCGCGGCCAATCGCTCCACGTGCTTCTCCGGGGCCAGCCGGCCGACGAACCCGACGACCGGCTTGCCCTCGGGCGACCACGCGGCACGCAGCTGCTCATCGCGGGCCGACGGCGCGAAACCGGTGATGTCAACCCCGCGGCCCCACTTGAACACCCGCGGAATGCGATGGGCTTCAAGGTTTTCCATCGCGGAGGTGGACGGAGCCAGGGTGCGGTCGGCCTTGCTGTGCAGGCGCCGCGTCCACGCCCACGAGGCGCGCGAGAGGATGCCGACACCGTAGCTCTCGGCGAAGCCCGCGACATCGGTCTGGAACACCGCAACCGTGGGCACGCCCAGGTACCGGGCGGCGTGCACGCCACCCCAGCCGAGCAGCGCCGGTGACGCGAGGTGGACGACGTCGGGGTTGAATCCGCGGAGCACATTCACCATCCGGGGCCGCGGCACACCCAGCGGCAGCGAAGTCACCTTGGGAAACATCCGCGACGGCACGCGGTGCACCCGCACCCCGTCATGCACGCGGTCGGCCGGCGGCTGACCCCGCGGGGTGTCCGGGGCGATGACGAGTACCTCGTGGCCGGTGCGGCGGAGATGCTCGATCACCCGAAGCACCGAGTTGGTGACGCCGTTGACATTCGGGAGGAAGGACTCTGCAACGATTGCAACGCGCACACCTGGATGCTCCCAGCAGCACCTGTCCCCGAGGTAGCGTCCGGGGATACGACACGCTAAAACCTGATGCGCGGGTCTAGGGTTGCCACATGCGATTGTCCCGCGTTGCTGCAGCAATGCTGGCCGTGCTGGCCTTGTCCGTTGCGGGCGCCACGGCGGGCTGCACCCGGCTCGTCGACGGCAGCGCACAGGCCGACGGAAACAAGCCGGGCACCGAGATCACCGAGGACGGCGCGGGCATCCTGATCGGCTTTCCGGATGCGCCCGCCCAGATCGAGTTCTTCACCGAGCCGCAGTGCCCGGCCTGCGCGCACCTGCAGCATGAGTCCGGCGCCGCCATCGCCGCCGCCGTCGGCCAGGGCCGCCTGGCGGTGACCTACCGGCCGCTGACCTTCCTGGACAGGTCGGTCACCGAGTATTCGGCCCACGTCGCCAACGCCCTGTTCCTCGCCGCAGGCCCGAACACGACCGGGGCGGCGTTCCAGGCCTTCGTGCAGGATCTGTGGGGCCACCAGGAACCCGAGGGCTCACCCGGCCCCACCGACGACGCCATCGCCGCCATGGCGTCGGCGAGCGGGGTGGGCTCCGAGCAGACCGACCGGATCGCCGCCGGTGAGCAGATCATCGATCCCGACGAGCTCAACGACGCCAACGCCGAACTGCTCAGCGAAACCCAGTACGAGGTGTCCACCCCGGCGATCTACGACCTCGTCGGCGAGCAGGTGGTCGACACCAGCGACCCCGACTGGCTGGCCAAACTGCTGGCTACGCCGAGGAGCTGACCGGGCTCAACCGTCGCTGCAGGAACGCCAGCAGCGTCAGCGCGGCGGCCGCCACCAGCCAGCCCACCACCGCGATCGACCCGGCCGGGATGATCGCCAGCGATGCGTCGCGGTCGCGGACCCGCACCAGATCGGGATTGTTCTTGTCGTACTCGACGTAGATCCGCATCCCGGTGTCGAGTTCGGACGGATACAGCACTCCCAGCTCGGGCCGGTACGTCACGCGGTCGGGTGTCACGAACTCGATGGTCGAGCGGCGCGGCCCGGCGCTGAGCACCTCGGCGGCGGCCACACCCATGTTGCGCTCGATCTGCTGGTCGTTGCGCCAGGCGCCGACCACCAGCAGCACCGACTGCAACGTGACCAGACATGCGGCGATCACCACACCGATCCGCACCCGGCGGATGATCCGCTGCGACCGTGTCTCGCCCGGTTCGCCGTACAGATGCGGAATCAGCGGTTGCACCAGCGCCCGCAGCCGCGCCGCGATCTGCGCGGGCCTCACAGGGCAGCCTTGATCGACGCGTGCAGGGCACGCAGCGACGACCGGTCGGCCTTCACCTCCAGCACCCGCATGCCCTCGAAGGGTTCGGCCAGCGCGGCGGCGAGATCGCCGACCTCCAGCTGCCGGCTGTCGACGTGATAGGCCCGGCACAACGCGGCCACGTCCACATCGTGCGGGGTGCCGAAGATCCGCGACGAGACGTCGGCGAACCGTGGATCGCCCTGCTCGAGCAGCTCGAAGATGCCGCCACCGTTGTCGTTGGACACCACGATCGTCAGATTGCGCGGCGTCGGCTCGGTCGGCCCGATCAGCAGGCCCGAGCTGTCGTGCACGAAGGTCAGATCCCCGATCAGCGCGATGGTCCGGCCGTCGTGCGCCAGCGCCGCACCGATTGCCGTCGACACCGTGCCGTCGATACCGGCCACACCGCGGTTGGACCGCACCTTGACGCCCTCGGCACTCAGCCCCACCAGGGCGGCGTCACGCACCGGATTGGACGCCCCGAGCACCAGCTGGTCCCCCTGGCGCAGCGCGTCGGTCACGACCGCGGCCACGTGCAGGCCGGTGGTCAGCGGATGCGACGCGAGCTGCTGGCGCACCGCCGCCACGGCGTGCTTGTTGAGCTCGGCGCAGCGGTCCAGCCAGGCCGGGTCCGGCGTGCCGGTGGTCACCGCGCGGGTGCCGGTGGCCATCGAATTGCCCGAGACGTCGGGCCAGCGCGGGCCGGTGGTCAGGGCGTAGACCGGCACCGCGGGATCGGCCAGCAATGCCGAAACCGGCCGATGCAGGGTGGGACGGCCCAGCATGATGACCTGCTTGGGATGCACGAGCCGCAGCGCCAGCGGGTGCAGCGGGTTCTCCGGACGCGGCGCCGTGGGCTCGGCCACCGTCGGCAATCCGGCCAGATTCGGGTGCACGCCGGCACCGTGGCCGGCGATCACCACGGTGTCCGGGGTGAGGTCGATCTCCAGCGGCTGGTCGAAGCTCACCGGAGGGGTGTAGGTCCACGGTTTGCCGTCCGGGCGGCCGGCCGGGAACCCGGCGTCCCCGTGTGCGCTGTCGGGAACCAGCGGTTCGCGCAACGGAATGTCGAACTGCACCGGCCCGGCGTTGGCCGTGCGGGATCCGGTGGCCGCCGCCAGCACCCGGCAGGTCGCCGAGCGCCACTGGGCGTTGAGGGTGTCCAGTTCGCCCGGCTGGTGGCCGGTCAGATCGGGTGCGAGCCCCACGCTGATGTTGGCCCGCACCTGGGTGCCGAAATACCCCAGCTGCTCGAAGGTCTGGTTGGCGCCGGTGCCCAACATCTCATAGGGCCGGTTCGCGCTGAGCACGATCAGCGGCACCCGGGCGTAGTTGGCCTCGACCACCGCAGGGCCGAGGTTGGCCACCGCCGTGCCCGAGGTCATCGCGATACAGACCGGCGCCCGCTCGGCCACCGCGAGCCCGACGGCCAGGTAGCCGGCCGTGCGCTCGTCGATCCGCACGTGCAGGCGGATGCGGCCGGCCCGGTCGGCGTCGGACAGCGCGAACGCCAGCGGGGCGTTACGCGAGCCCGGGCACAGCACGACATCGCGGACACCGCCGCGGATCAGTTCGTCGACGACTACGCGCGCCTGTGCCGTCGAGGGGTTCACCACTCCACCCTATTCGTCAGTACTGACCGGTCTGGGCGGTCTGACCGGCCAGAAACTCGAGCAGCGCGGCGTTGACTTCCTCGGGCTTCTCGATGAAACCCAGGTGCCCGGTGTCAGGGATCTCCAGATACCGCGCGGTGGGGATCGCGTCGGCCACCTCACGACCCAGATGTGCGGGCAACACCACGTCGTCGGCAAACCCCATGACCAGTACCGGGGTGGTGATGGACCGATAGGCCGGAAGCCGGTTGTCCTCAGGCCCGACATCGAGCTGTGTGAGCAGACCCGGGGTCTGCTTGGTGGGCCACATGGTGAACATCTCGGCCCAGTCGCGCACCAGGCGGTCGTCGTTCAGGGTCTTGGGCGAGAAGCTCTCCAGCATCCGCATCTTCGCGTCGAACTTCGGCGGCAGCGCAACCCCCGAGGTCGCGAAGTCCCGCTCGGCGTCGCGGAAGAACTCGCGGGCCCGGTCGTGCCGGCCGCGGGTGGCCATCAGAACCGCCGAGCGCACCAGGTCAGGGCGGGCCAGCATCAGTTCCTGGGCGATGTAGGAGCCCATCGACACGCCCACGACGTGCGCGGGTGCGGCGCCCAGCTTCTCGATCAGCTCGGCGGTGTCGGCCACCATCTGCGTGGTACCGAACCCCGCGGCGTTCTCCGTCGCGCCGACCCCGCGGTTGTCGAAGGTGATGACGCGGTAGCCCGCGCGCTGCAACGCCGGGACCTGATGCAGATGCCAGGTGCGGCCTGCGCCTCCGCGGCCGGCGATGAGCAGCACCGGCTGGCCCTTGCCTCGGTCGTCATAAGCCAGATTCACCCGGCCAGACTACGGGCCGGGTACTTGATGCCTCTTAATGCACCAGATCACGCGCTCAGGTCGAACTGGCGCTCATGCGCTTGTTACGCCCCCGCACCCGCCGGATCGCCTGATCCCACGCCAGCAGCACCCCCGCCTTGAGCGGTTCCGGCTTGATCATGTCCTTGCTGAGCAGGGCGGTGGCACCGGCCTTCGTGGACGCACTCGCCTTCGACATATGCCCGGAATCGAACGGCGGCTGGGGGTCGTACTCGATCATCAGCTGGATGGCCTTGGCCTTCGCCTCCCCGCCGATCTGACCGGCCAGCCACATGGCCAGGTCGATCCCGGCCGAGACGCCCGCCGCCGTGATCACCTTGCCGTCGGCTTCGGCGCGCACGATGCGCTGATCCCCCACCGGCTTCGCGCCCATCAGCTTCAACGCGCTCAGCACCGACCAGTGCGACGTGGCCGGCTTCCCGTCGAGCAGGCCCGCCGCGGCCAAGGCCACCGAACCCGAGCACACCGACGCCATCCAGGTGGTTCCCGGATACACCTGACGCAGCCAGTCGAGCACCTTTTCGTCCCGGGCCACCATGGTGGTGCCCGGTCCGCCGGGCACCAGCACCACATCGGGCGACGGGGTTTCGTCGAAACTGTGGGTGGCCCCCACCATCAGCACGCCGGAGTCGGCGGTGACGGGACCCGGCTCATGCCACACGAACCGCACCTCGGTGTCAGGCAGGTTGCGCAGCACCTCGTAGGGCCCGATGAAGTCGAGCGCCGTGAAGCTGGGATACAACACGATTGCGATCTGCATATCTGTTCCTTTCACGCGGAAAACTCTGCGCTCCTCGCATGCGAGGAGATCTTGCGGTACTGGTCAGGTGAAATGCCCAGGCGCCGAACGAAATTGCGCCTCATGGTCTCCGCGGTGCCGAAACCGCAGCGCAAGGCGATCGCGGTGACGGTGTCATCGGATTCCTCGAGCTGGCGGCGCGCGGCATCGGTGCGGATGCGCTCGACATAGGCACCCGGCGCCTCGCCGACCTCGTCGGTGAACACCCGGGTGAAATGCCGCGGGCTCATCGCCGCCCGCCGGGCCAGCTCGGAAATGCTGTGTGTGCCACCGGGTTCGAACTCGATGGACTCCTGCACCGCACGGATCGGGGCCCGCTTGGCCCGCGGCATCCACACCGGTGCGGCGAACTGCGTCTGCCCACCCGGCCGACGCAGGTAGAGCACGAGGTAGCGGGCGACAGTCTGCGCGACGTCGGTGCCGTAGTCGTCCTCGACCAGCGCCAGCGCCAGGTCGATGCCCGCGGTGACCCCGGCCGCGGTCCACACCTGCTCGGAGCTTCTGACGAAGATCGGCTCCGGATCGACTGCCACCGAAGGGAATTCCGCTGCCATCCGGCGAGCCTCGGACCAGTGGGTGGTGGCCGGGCAGCCATCGAGCAGGCCGGCCTGCGCAGCCAGGAACGCTCCCGTGCAGACACTGACGACGCGGCGGGCGTGGCGCGAGGCGGTGCTGATCCAGTCGACGACTGCCGGGTTGGCCCGGGCGGTGTCGGCACCGATGCCGCCGGGGATGACGATCGTGTCGATCGGATCGTGGGGATCGGGCAGCGGCGCGGAGACGAACTCCAAGCCGGTGAGAGTGGTGACGGGCTGACCGTCCACGGCGGTCAACGTGACGGCATAGCCGTCCGCAGCCCTGTCCAGACCCGCCAGGGCCAGCGTGGCGGTGGCGAACACGTCGAAGGGCCCCACCAGGTCCAGCGCCTGCACCCCGGCATAGCCCAGGATCACCACCGATCGCCTCACGTCTTCAGTGTTCGCGACCTTGGCGATGGCGTCTATGCCATGCACCCCACAAATCAGGACATGGGCTGGGTTTGTCGGACGGCGTCACGCCAGTGTGGCGCTCCGCCTCGACAGTTGCTCTAGCGTCGCAATGCCCGCCGCGGTCTGCGCCCGGACCTGGCTATTGTCACGCTGGCGTGGCGTTCGAGGCCGACAGTTGCCCCAGCGTGACAATCGTGACGTGAGGTGAGGTTCAGGCCGATGCCGCCCCAGAGCCGCCGAGATTCCCGACGGCATAGCAGTCCCGCACCCGATCGATCCACCATTGCTGGCGCTGCGGCGCCGCCGCCAATGCGGACAGCCGCGCCGGATCCGGCACGACCGCCTCCACCGGCAGGTACCCGTCGACCGGAGCGGCCACCTCGGCCACGTCCTCCACGAAAAATCCGCCCGTGCCCAGCCCACACGCGTGCCGCAATTCGGGTAGCGCGGCGGCGGCCAGCAGTCCGCGGGCAATACCCACGGCGGAGTCCAGCGCGCTGGACACCACGATCGGAATGTCGATCTGCGCGGCGATGTCGAGCATGCGGGCCACCCCACCCAGCGGCGCCACCTTGAGCACCGCGACATCAGCGGCGCGGGCCCGCACCACCCGCAACGGATCGGACGCCTTGCGGATCGACTCGTCCGCGGCGATCGGCACGTCCACCTGCCGGCGCAGCGCGGCCAGCTCGTCGACCGTCGCGCACGGTTGCTCCAGATACTCCAGGGGCCCGTCGGCGGTCAGCGCGGCCGCGGCAGTCGCGGCCTCCGCCACCGTCCAGCCGCCGTTGGCATCCACCCGCACCACCGGAACCTGCGCGCGCACCGCGTTCACCCGCGCGACGTCATCGGCCAGGGTCTGGCCCGGCTCGGCCACCTTGACCTTGGCCGTACGCGCACCGGGGAACCGCGCCAGGATCTCGGCCACCTGGCCGGCCGGCACCGCGGGAACCGTGGCGTTGATCGGCACCCGGTCACGGCGCACGGCGGGCGGCGGGCGATACGCGGCCTCCACGGCCGAGGCCAGCCACGCCGACGCCTCCGGCGCCTCGTATTCGAGGAACGCGCCGAACTCACCCCAGCCCGCCGGGCCGTCGATCAGGGCCACTTCACGAACGGTGATGCCGCGGAAGCGAACTCGCATCGGCAGGGCCACGACGTGAAGACGCGCGAGTATGTCGTCAAGCGTCGCCGTCGCGTCAGTCACGCCGTCAATGATGCCCAAACGATCAGGCCGCGCCCAACGTCCGCTGGATGTCGGGCTTCATCTGGTTCAGCTGCGCACCCCAGTAGCCCCAGGTGTGGGTGCCAGTCGGCGGGAAGTTGAACACCGCGTTGTTCCCACCGGCGGCCACGTACCGGTCCCGGAAGTTGAAGTTGCTCTGCAACGCCGTGCCCTCCAGGAAGGTGGACGGCAGGTCGCCGCCACCCAGCTCCCCCGGCGTGCCCGACCCGCAGTACACCCAGATGCGGGTGTTGTTCGCGACCAACCGCCCCACCTGCAGCGTCGGATCGTTGCGCGCCCACGCCGGGTCACCGGGCGCACCCCACATCGCGGCGGCCGAGAACCCGCCGGAATCGTTCATCGCCAACCCGATCAGCCCGGGCCACGGACCCTCCGACGGATTCAGGAACGCCGACAACGAACCCGCATACCGGAACTGCTGCGGGTAGAACGCGGCGAGAATGAGCGCCGAACTGCCCGACATCGACAGTCCGACCACCGCGTTGCCCGACGAGGACACCCGCTTGTTGGCAGCCAGCCACTGCGGTAACTCACTGGTCAGGAACGTCTCCCACTTGTAGGTCCACACCCCGCCGTTGCCCGCCGCGGGCTGGTACCAGTCGGTGTAGAAGCTCGACATGCCGCCCACCGGCATGACCACCGACAGCCCGGATTGGTAGAACCACTCGAACGCCGGGGTCTCGATATCCCACCCGTTGAAGTCATCACGGGCCCGCAGGCCGTCCAGGAGATAAACGGCGTGAGACCCGCCCCCTTGGAACTGCACCTTGACGTCGCGACCCATCGCTCCGGACGGCACCGAGAGCATCTCGACCGGCAAACCGGCTCTTGACCAGGCACTTGCTGGCGGCGGTGGGCCGAGAAGTCCGCCGGTTACCACCAGGGCCAGGGCCGTCAGGATCCCGAACCCACGGGAGATTCTCTGCAATCTATGCGCATGTGCCATGTCCGCACCCCACATCTCCGCGCACACGTATGGGCCCGAACCTACTCCGCCCGGAACGGGAAATGAAGAGCTAGCAGGCAATTCCTACACGGTCGCGCGGTCGCGGCCCTCCCAGTACGGCTTGCGCAGATCCTTCTTGAGGATCTTCCCGGTGGGGTTGCGGGGCAATTCATCGACGATGTCAACAGATTTGGGGCATTTGTAGGCTGCCAGGTGCTCGCGCGCGAACGCGATCAGATCCCGTTCGGACACATCTCCGTCCAGTGTCACAACGGCTTTCACCGATTCGCCCCATTTTTCGTCGGGCACGCCGATGACCGCGACCTCGGTGACGGCGGGATGCTCGGCCAGCACCCGCTCGACCTCGATCGAGTAGATGTTCTCCCCACCGGAGATGATCATGTCCTTGAGCCGGTCCTCGACGAAGATGTATCCGCCGTCGTCGACACGGCCGATGTCACCGGTGCGGAACCACCCTTCGGGCGTGATGGACTCCGCCGTGGCATCTGGCCGGTTGAGATAGCCCTTCATCAATTGCGGTGAGCGAAACCACAATTCACCCTGCTCGCCGATGGGCACCTCGGCGCCGGCGTCGGGATCGATCACCTTGACCTCGGCGCCGGGGACCACGGTGCCCGCGCTCATCAACCGCGCTTCACTCGCGCCTCGGTGATCTTCGGGCCCCAATCGACTGATCGCGCCGGACACCTCGGTCAGCCCATAGACCTGGATGAATTCCGTTTCCGGCCAAGCCTGCAACGCAGAACGCAACAGCGGCAACGGCATTGGTGACGCACCGTAGGCGAACGTCTTCAAAGCGCCGAACAGCTTGACGGCATCCTCGCCGGTGTCGAACACCTTGGCCAGCACCGCGGGCACCAGGAACGTCCGATTCGCCCCGGCCAGAATTCCACCCGCCAACGCCATCCCGTCGACGTCACGCGTCATGTACGTCGGCGCCCCGTGATGCAGGCCCCACTGCATGTACGACGACCCGCCGACATGGAACAGCGGCATGGCCACCAGGCTCTTGTCCCCCGCGCTGAGCGTCCAGCCCTCGAACGCGTTGATGGTGTGGGCGATGACGTTGGCATGGGTCAGCGCAATGCCTTTGGGCCTGCCGGTGGTGCCCGAGGAGTACATGACGATGGCTGTGTCGTCGGGCTGCACTTCCGGCGACCGGCCCACCGGCGACGCGCTCGCCAGCAGCGCCTCGTACTCGTCGCCGTCACCGCCCTCCGGCGTCACCGTGACGATGTGCTCGACAGCCGCCAGCCGGTCGGCGATCGCGTCGATGCCGCCCCGCAGCTCCTCGCCGACCACCAGCACCTTGGCCCCGGAGTCGTTGATCACGTAATCCAGCTCGTCGGCCGCGAGCCGGAAGTTGATGATGGCGGTGGCCGCCCCCAGCGACGCGGCGGCGATCGTCATCTCGACGCAGGCCGGGTGGTTCTTGTCCAGGAACGCGACGGCATCACCCCGGCCGACGCCCCACGCGCTGAGCGCCCCGGCCAGCCGCTGGATGCGGTCGTACCACTGCGACCAGGTCCAGGTACGGCTCAGATAGGTGACCGCCTCCTCGTCAGGCTTGGTGTCCGCCCAATGAGCGACGCGTTCGTCGAGAAACTGCGGTGCCGGCAAATCTGACATGTCCAGAGCCTGCCATGGTGCGCGAGCCGTCAACCGGCTTTCGGGTAAACCTGCCGCCCGGCCAGGAACGTGGCCCGTACTTCCAGGGCGGCGATGGCTTCCGGCGCAGTTTTGCGCGGGTCCGCCGAGACGATCACCAGGTCGGCGTACTTGCCGACCTCTAGCGAGCCGATCACGTTGTCGGCGAACAACTGCCACGCCGCATCGATGGTCTGCGCCACGATCCCCTGCTCGACGGTGAGCCGCTCTTCGGGCGCCAGCACGCGACCGCTCGGCGCGGTGCGGGTGACCGCCACACTGATGTTGCGCAACGGCTCCTCCGGGGTGACCGGTGGATCGTTGTGCAGCGAGATCCGCATCCCGGTCGCGACCGCCGACCCCGCGGGCATCCACCGGCCGCCGTGCTCGGGACCGAAAAGGCCGTCGACGAGCACGTCGCCCCAGTAGTGCAGATGATCGACGAACAGGCTGCACGTGACACCGAGCGCGTGTACCCGGCGCAACTGCTCGGGCGTGATGGCGCCGACGTGCTCCAGCCGCAGCCGGTGATCGTCGCGGGGATGTGCGCGCAGGACGTCCTCGTAGACATCGAGGATCGTGTCCACCCCGGCGTCGCCGTGCACATGGCAGGCCAGCTGCCAGCCCTGCGGAAAGAACGTGCCGACGATCTCGGTGAGCTGCTCCTTGGTGTAGTTGGCGTGCCCGCAGGAGCCGGGCACCACCCCGATGGTCCGGGTGGCGTCGGTGTCCAGATACGGGAACGTCAGGTCGATGTTGCCGACCCACGGCGACCCGTCGACCCAGATCTTGATGCCGACCTGGCGCACCATGTCGTCGCCCTCGGACGGGTTGGCATCGGTGTGCAGTTCCGCAGTGGACATCTCGTAGGTGCGCAGCCGCACCGTCAGCTGGTCGTGCAGCTGCGCGAGCAACGGCCGGAACATCGGGTCGAATGCCATCTCCGAGCAGGTGGTCAACCCGGCCCGGTTCAGCCGCGCACACTCGGCGGCCAGCATCGCCGGATAGTCGCTCACCGAGATGGCGTCACCCAGCAGCGGGAACACCGCACCGGTCTCCTCGGCCGTCCCGTCGAGGTTGCCGTCGGCATCACGGCCGTACTTGGCGCCCTTGGGATCCGGCGTGTCCTTGGTCAGCCCGGCGCGGCGCGCTGCCGCTGAGTTGAAGAACGCCTTGTGGCCCGAGTTGTGCACGATCACCAGCGGGGTATCCGGGGCGATGCTGTCCAGCCAGGTCAGGGTCGGCTCCGGCAAGCCGTGCTGAAGCAGTGGATCCCAGCCGTTCACAAAGGCCCCGTCGGCTCCGCGGCGGGCAACCTCGGCGCGGATAGCGTCGACCACATCCTCGGCCTGCGGCAGCGTGACCGGACGGATGTCGACGATGCGCCCCGACAACGCCACCGCCTCCATCAACGGATGACCGTGCGCCTCAACGAAACCCGGCATGACGCAGCCGTCGACCTCGCGTACGTCGGTGTCGGGCCCCACCCAGGCCGCCACGTCGGACCGGGATCCGACCGCCACGATGCGGCCGCCGGACACCGCGACCGCCTCGGCGGTCGGCTGCGCCTCGTCGACGGTCAGGACGGTTCCGTAGAGGACGAGATCAGCTGGCGCAGCAGGGCTGGTCATGCTCGCGATGCTAGGGCGTGGTGACGCCGGCCCGGGTACGTCCCCAGAAATCCGTGTCGCCGATCAGGATCGATCCGTTCGAGTCGCGGCGGCACCCAGCTATCCGCGGTGTTCAAGGCCCGTCTGACCTGCGGATTCGAAAAACTTCAAAAAGTTTGTCGAGCCATGTCGATTTCGATGGGACCTCGTTCGACGTAGTAGCGAGGGCCACTTGAACCACAATGAACGGGCCCCTTCCCGACACCAGAAGGAGACACCAATGTCGCGCTACATGCTGATCATGCGGTCCACCCCCGAGGCCGAGGCCGAGATGGCGAACCAGGACATCGACTTCGACGAGATCATCGCGTCGATGGGCCGCTACAACGAAGAGCTCATCAAGGCCGGAGTGCTGCTGGCCGGCGAGGGTCTGACCGGCCCGGAAGAAGGCTTCGTCGTCGATTTCAACGCCGATCCCCCGGTGGTCACCGACGGGCCGTACACCGAGGCCAAGGAACTGTTCAACGGGTTCTGGATCCTCGATGTGTCCTCCAAGGAGGAGGCCAAGCAGTGGGCGCGCAAATGCCCGCTGGGCTGCGGCGTGAAGCTCGAGGTTCGCCGGGTGCACGACACCGAGGAGTTCCCGCAGGACAACGAGTGGGTTCAGAAAGAGATCCAGTGGAAGGCCGAGCTGGCCGAGAAGCTCGCGCGACAGGCCCGCGAAGCCGCAAACCGCTGATCGGGGCACAGGCCCCGGCGGTCCCTAACCCGCCGGGGTCTGGCTCCCACCCCCACAATCAGTCACATTAGGCAGCGTCAACCGGGCCGACACGAGTAGTGCGCTACCTGTATTTCGATCTCCATATCGGCCCCCGGCGACCTCGCGTTACAGCCGGTGTCATACCCATATCGGGGGATCGGCTCAACAATTTCTGGAACACGTTCTAATCTGGACTCCATGAGTGATGCGCTGCTGCACCATCCCATCCATTCCGGCCACCTCACGGTCAGTGCGCTCAAGCGCAACAAAGACAAACCCGTGCTGTTCCTCGGCGACACCACCCTGACCGGTGGAGAGCTCGCGGAACGCATCAGCCAGTACATTCAGGCCTTCGAGGCGCTCGGCGCCGGCACCGGGGCAGGTGTCGGCCTGCTGTCGCTGAACCGCCCCGAGGTGCTGATGATCATCGGCGCCGGCCAGACCCAGGGATACCGTCGCACCGCACTACACCCTCTCGGTTCGCTGGACGACCACGCCTATGTGTTGTCCGACGCCGAGGTGACGACGCTGATCATCGACCCCACCCCCGCGTTCGTGGAGCGGGCCCTCGGGTTGCTGGAGAAGGTGCCGTCGCTTCGCCAGGTTCTGACGATCGGCCCGGTGCCCGAGGCCCTGGCCGCCTCCAGCGCATCGGTCTCCGATCTGACCGCCGAGGCCGCCAAGTACTCCCCCGTCCCACTCGTGGCCGCCGAACTGGACCCCGATCACGTCGGCGGGCTGACCTACACCGGCGGCACCACCGGTAAGCCCAAGGGCGTGATGGGCACGGTGCGCTCGATCTCCACCATGACGACCATCCAGCTGGCCGAATGGGAGTGGCCCGAGAATCCGCGCTTCCTGATGTGCACGCCGCTGTCGCATGCCGGGGCGGCGTTCTTCACGCCCACCATCGTCAAGGGCGGCGAACTGGTGGTGCTCACCAAGTTCGACCCGGCCGAGGTGCTGCGGGTGATCGAGGAACAACGCATCACCGCGACCATGCTGGTGCCGTCGATGATCTACGCGCTGATGGACCACCCCGACTCGCACACCCGGGACCTGTCGTCGCTGGAGACCGTGTACTACGGCGCCTCGGCGATGAACCCGGTGCGGCTCGCCGAGGCGCTCAAGCGCTTCGGGCCGATCTTCGCGCAGTACTACGGCCAGTCCGAAGCCCCGATGGTCATCTCGTACCTGGGCAAGAAGGATCACGACGAGAAGCGACTGACCTCCTGCGGCCGACCCACGCTGTTCGCGCGCACCGCACTGCTGGACGCCGAGGGCAACCCGGTGCCCCGAGGCGAGGTCGGCGAGATCTGCGTGTCAGGGCCGCTGCTGGCCGGCGGCTACTGGAAACTGCCCGAGGCCACCGCCGACACGTTCAAGGACGGCTGGCTGCACACCGGCGACATGGCCCGCGAGGACGAGGACGGCTACTGGTTCATCGTCGACCGGGTCAAGGACATGATCGTCACCGGCGGCTTCAACGTGTTCCCTCGCGAAGTCGAAGACGTTGTGGCCGAACATCCTTCGGTGGCCCAGGTGTGCGTGATCGGCACCCCCGACGAGAAGTGGGGCGAGGCCGTCACCGCGGTGATCGTGCTGCGGCCCGACGCCGCCTCCGACGATGAGGCCATCGCGAAGGTGACCGCCGAGATCCAGTCCGCGGTCAAGGACCGCAAGGGCTCGGTGCAATCGCCCAAGCAGGTGATCGTCGTCGACTCCGTGCCGGTGACCGCCCTCGGCAAGCCCGACAAGAAGGCCGTCCGGGCCCAGTTCTGGGACGGCGCCGCCCGCGCGATCGGCTGAGTTTCCCTGTGCGAGCAGACGCAAAACTGCCCTTTTCTCTTGGGAAATGGGCAGTTTTGCGTCTGGTCGGCACAATGACGACGTGGTCGACCTGCAGAAGACACTCGACGCGGTGTGGCGGATGGAGGCGGCCAAGATCCTGGCCACGCTGACCCGCACGGTCGGTGACGTCGCCCTGGCCGAGGACCTGGCCTCCGACGCGCTGCTCGACGCGCTGACGCAATGGCCGCAGACCGGCGTGCCGCGCAATCCCGGTGCCTGGCTGACCACGGTGGCCAAACGCAAGGCCATCGACCACTGGCGGCGGGCGGACAACCTCGACGCCAAGTACGCGGTGCTGGCCCGCGATCTGGCCGAGCACGTCGAGGAAGCCTGGGATCCCGACCGGATCGACGACGATGTGCTGCGGCTGATCTTCATCGCCGCCCACCCGGTGTTGTCCCGCGAGGCCCAGATCGCGCTGACGCTGCGCATGGTCGGTGGGTTGAGCACCGACGAGATCGCCCGCGCGTTCCTGATCTCGACCGCCACCGCGGCCGCCCGCATCACCCGAGCCAAAAAGACTCTGGCCCAAGCCAACCCACCCTTCGAGCTACCGTCGCGCGACGAGTACCCGCAGCGACTGTCGGCGGTGCTGTCGGTCATCTACCTGATCTACAACGAGGGCTACTCGGCATCGTTCGGCCAGCGCTGGATCCGGGACGAATTGTGCACCGAAGCACTGCGATTGGGCCGTGGGCTGGCCGCACTGGTACCCGACGAACCCGAGGTTCACGGCCTGCTGGCGCTGATGGAGTTCCAGTCCTCACGGTTCGCGGCCCGCACCGACGCCGAGGGCCGGCCCATCCTGCTGGAGGACCAGAACCGGGCCCGCTGGGACCGCGCGCAGATCCAGCGCGGCATCGCCGCCTTGGAGCGTTCCAGTGCCGCACGGCAACAACGGGGTTGGGGCCCGTATGCGCTGCAGGCCGCGCTCGCCGAATGCCACGCGGTGGCCCCGACCGCGGCCGATACCGACTGGGCCCGCATCGTCGCGCTCTACGACGCCTTGCTGCAGATCACGCCGTCGGCCGTGGTGCAGCTCAACCGCGCGGTGGCCGTCGCGATGCGCTCGGGCCCGCAGGAGGCGCTGACGCTCGTCGACGGCATCGAGGGCCTGGACGGCTCCTACCTCCTGCCCAGCGTCCGCGGCGAGCTGCTGTCCCGGCTGGGCCGGCACCACGACGCGGCCGAGCAGTTCGACAGGGCGGCCGCCCTCGCCGACAACGAACGTGAACGACAGGTGCTGGTGGACAAGGCCATCCGCGAACGCGGCTGATACCGTCCGGGCTCATGGCACCATGGCGGACATGGTGTCAGCCGTATTGTTCGACTACTCCGGGACCCTGTTCCGCCTCGAGGAACAGGACAGCTGGTTCGCCGGGATGGCCGTCGACGAACAGCAAGTCGACGGCCACGTCCAGACCGAGTTGATGCGCCGCCTGACCGCCCCGACCGGCCGCTCCGTGGCGATGACCGACGAGCAGTACCGGGCCTGGGCCAACCGCGACCTGGCACCGCACCTGCACCGCGAGGCCTACCTGCACGTGCTGCGGGAATCCGGGCTGGCCGACCACCACGCGGAATCGCTGTACAACCGGGTGATCGACCCGGCCAGCTGGACCGCGTACCCCGATACCGCCCGCGTGTTCAAAAACCTGAAAGCACAAGGAATCCGGACGGCGGTCGTCTCCAACATCGCCTTCGACGTGCGGCCGGCGTTCGCCGCGATCGGCGCCGCCGAGCACGTCGACGCGTTCGTGCTGTCCTTCGAAGTCGGTGCCATCAAGCCCGACCCGGCGATCTTCACCGCGGCGCTGGACCGCCTCGGGGTCGCCGCGCCGGACGCGCTGATGGTCGGCGACAGCGAAGAGGCCGACGGCGGCGCCCGCGCGGTGGGCTGCCAGTTCGCGCTGGTCGACCCGCTGCCCACCGCCCAGCGGCCCGACGGACTGATCGCGGCCCTGCAGGGCGTCGGCATCCGCGCCTAGGGTGGAGTCATGGCTGACGACCGCATCCGGCCACCGTGGTGGCTGAAATACGTCAACAAGGTGATGATCGGGCTGAACAAGCTCGGCGTCGGCGGCGACAAGGGCCCCGTGGTGCTGACGGTGACGGGCCGCAAGACCGGGAAGCCCCGCTCGACTCCGGTCACCCCGATGACCGTCGACGGCCACCGCTACATCGTCGGCGGGCTGCCGAAAGGCGACTGGGCGGCCAACGCCCGCGCCGCCGGTGAGGCCACCGTGCACCAGGGCCGCAAGGACCAGCGAGTGCGCGTCGTGGAGATCCCCGTCGAGCAGGCCCGGCCACTGCTACGCCAGTTCCCGGTCCTGGTGCCGACCGGTGTGGGTTTCATGCGCAACGCCGGACTGGTGACCGGGCCCAATCCCGACGAATTCGAGGCCCTCGCCGGACGCTGCCCGGTGTTCCGGCTGGACCCGATCTAGCCGCGCTCAGCTCAGGTGCGGGGCCTCCTTGATCTTGGAGTCCTGCTTGCCGACCGTCTGGCAGAAGGTCTGCACCGCCAACCGGGTTCCGGTGATCTCCAACTGGGCCGCATCGGTGCCCTTTTCGTCCTTGAGCATCTTGCCCACGGCCTCGTTCTGCGTCTTCTCGTCCTGCCCGATGAAGTCCTTGCATTTGGTGTCACCGCCGGTGATCGCCGGTGAGCATCCGACGAGCACCAGACCCGTCGCCAATCCCGACAACAACACACTCACTGAGCGCTTCATCGCGGTCCCCTCTGTTCTGGTGATGCGCGGTACGCATCATCGCGCCGGATTTACTACCCCGCGACGGTACCTGTGAAACCTCGTATCGCCCTCGCTCTACAGTCGAGCACGTGAGTGCAGACAACCCGTTCGACCCGACAGCCTGGGAGCCGGTGCCCGGCTTCGACGATCTGACCGACATCACGTACCACCGCCACGTCGCCGACGGCGCGCGGCAGCCCACGGTGCGGGTCGCGTTCGACCGGCCCGAGGTGCGCAACGCGTTCCGGCCGCACACCGTCGACGAGCTGTACCGCGTCCTCGACCACGCCCGGATGTCGCCTGACGTCGGCGTGGTCCTGCTGACCGGCAACGGCCCCTCGGCCAAGGACGGCGGCTGGGCCTTCTGCTCCGGTGGAGACCAACGCATCCGCGGCCGGTCCGGGTATCAGTACGCCGCAGGCGAAACCGCCGAGACCGTCGATCCCGCGCGGGCCGGACGGCTGCACATCCTCGAGGTGCAGCGGCTCATCCGCTTCATGCCGAAGGTGGTCATCTGCCTGGTCAACGGTTGGGCGGCCGGCGGCGGACACAGCCTCCACGTCACCTGCGACCTGACCCTGGCCAGCCGTCAGCACGCCAAGTTCAAGCAGACCGACGCCGATGTGGGCAGCTTCGACGGCGGATTCGGCAGCGCGTACCTGGCCCGCCAGACCGGGCAGAAGTTCGCCCGCGAGATCTTCTTCCTGGGCCGCGCGTACGACGCCGAGACCATGTATCAGATGGGCGCGGTGAACGAGGTCGTCGACCATGCCGAGCTGGAGTCCGTCGGCCTGCAGTGGGCAGCCGAGATCAACGGCAAGTCGCCCCAGGCGATCCGGATGCTGAAGTTCTCGTTCAACCTGATCGACGACGGCCTGGTGGGCCAGCAGGTGTTCGCCGGAGAGGCCACCCGGTTGGCCTACATGACCGACGAGGCCGTCGAGGGCCGCGACGCGTTCCTGCAGAAGCGCGACCCGGACTGGAGTGGTTTCCCGCGCTACTTCTGAGTGATTTGTGCACGATTACCCGCGCTGACCGCCGATAATCGTGCACAAATCACTGGGTTAGAAGCGAAAGCCGGTCTGCCCATGCGGCGACTTCGCGAACGCCAGCACCTTGGCCGGGGTGACCCGGTACACGATCGCGGCCTCACCCTGCGGGTCGAAAACCTCGCCGTCGCAATCGAAATCCCAGTCGTCGCCGTACTTCGCCCGGTACGCGTCAGCCAGTGCCCTCAGCCGGTCACGTCCGGTCACCCGCGCGGCCGTGCCCTCCACGACGATGTCGAGGCCGGCGTTCCAGGTGTTGGTACCGGTGGTGACGGCGACGGCCGCGCCGGCCCGCAGATTGCGGGCCTTCTGCTCGCCTGCCCCGGTGCAGAACACGAACGTGTCGTCGACCCACACCCCGACCAACGGGGTGACGTGCGGCCGCCCGTCACCGCGCACGGTCGTCAGCCAGTACAGCCCGGCGCCGGCGAGCGCGGCTGCCGCGGCCTCCCAGCTCGTCGCTTCGGTCGCCTCGCTGAAGCGCTGGTCAAGCTTGCCCGTGATGGTCATACCCGTACCGACTCGGCAGAGGCCCACAAATCATCGCGGAAATGTAGGCGACCTAAACTCAGCGCATGAGCAAGAGCCCGCTGCGCCGGCTGTCCGAACAGCTGCTGCTGACCAGCATGCGTCCGCCGCTGACCGAACGGCTGCAGGCCCGCGACGACATCGACGTCGCAGGCAAACGAATCCTGCTGACCGGTGCTTCGTCGGGCATCGGTGAGGCCGCGGCCGAGAAGTTCGCCGCGAAGGGGGCCACCGTCGTCGCGGTGGCCCGCCGTCAAGAGCTCCTCGACGACCTGGTCGGCCGGATCACCGCCAAGGGCGGCGACGCCCGTGCCATTGCGGTGGACCTGTCCGACATGGACGCCATCGACGAACTCGTCGCCACCGTGGAACGCGACTTGGGCGGCGTCGACATCCTGATCAACAACGCGGGCCGGTCCATCCGGCGTCCGCTGGCCGAATCGCTGGACCGCTGGCACGACGTCGAGCGCACCATGACGCTCAACTACTACTCACCGCTGCGGCTCATCCGCGGCCTGGCCCCGGGCATGCGCGACCGCCGCGACGGGCACATCATCAACGTCGCCACCTGGGGCGTGATGAACGAATCCTCGCCGCTGTTCGCCGTGTACAACGCCTCGAAAGCCGCCCTGGCAGCGGTCAGCCGGGTCATCGAGACCGAATGGGGCGCCGTCGGTGTGCATTCCACGACGCTGTACTACCCGTTGGTGAAGACCCCGATGATCGCGCCCACCCGGGCCTACGACGGACTGCCCGGGCTGACGGCCTCCGAGGCCGCCGACTGGATGCTGACCGCGGCGCGCACCCGCCCGGTGCAGATCGCCCCGCGCATGGCGGTGACGGCCAAGGCGATCAACACCGTCGCCCCCGGGCTGGTCGACGCCGTGATGAAACGGCAACGGGTCCAGCCGGTCTGATCACGGCTTGGTGATGGTGCGCGGCTGAAGTCCGAGTGTGCGCACATGCTCGGCGATGGCGCCGAGGTTCGTCGTCCACACGTCGGTGTGCTCGCGCACATATCGCATCAGGTCGTCGAGTTCGGCCGCCCGCGAAGCCCGCCCGGACAGGAACGGGTGATTGGTCAGCACCCAGCATGCTCCGGCGCGGCGCAACGCGTCGAACTCCAGCTGCCAGATCTCCCGGGCCTTGCGCGGGCTCTCGATGAGGCCGGAGCCGGAGATGTCGGGCAGGTAGCAGTACTGCTCCCAGTCGTCGAGCGCCCACTGGATCGGAATCTCCACCAGCGAGCTGTCCCCGACCGCCAACTCGTACGGGGTGTCGGCGTCCATCAGGCTGGAGTCGTACAGGAAGCCGCGCTCCGCGAGCAACGACGGGGTGTGCCACGACAGATCCCACATCGGCGCGCGATAGCCGACCGGCCGCACCCCGGCCACCTCCGCCAGCGCATCCAGTCCGCGGTCGAGCGCGTCGACCTCCTCCTGCAGCGTCAGTGCCGTCGGCTGCTCGTGCAGGTAACCATGGTGGGCGATCTCGTGCCCGGCCGCCACGATCGCCCGCACCGCCTCGGGGTACCGGTGCGCGGTATGACCGGGGACGAAGAACGTGGACGGAATCTGGTGGCGCTCCAGCAGATCCAGGATCCGGGGAATGCCCACCAACGGCCCGTAGGCCTGGTGGGACATCACACTCATCCGGGCCGCGGCCCCCTCGTTGCCCCACAGCACCGCCGATTCGGCGTCGACGTCGAAGGTGAAGGCTGCGGCCGCGGTTTTGCCTTCCGGCCAACGGAATTCAGTCATCGTCAGCCATCAGCGTAACCAGTTCGTAGGCCAGGTTGGCCGCCGCCACGGCGGTGACGTCACCGCTGTCGTAGGCCGGCGCGACCTCCACCACGTCGGCGCCCACGATCGGCAGCCCCCGCATGGCGCGCAACACCGCCACCAACTCGCGGCTCGTCATGCCACCGATCTCGGGTGTCCCGGTGCCCGGTGCGAATGCCGGATCCAGCACATCGATGTCGATCGAGACGTACACCGGGTGATCCCCCACCCGCTCCCGGATCCGCTCGATGACACCGTCGACACCGATGCGGTCGATGTCGCGGCAGTGCACCACCGTGAAGCCCAACGACTCGTCGTCGAGCAGGTCGGCACGGTCGTAGAGCGAGCCGCGGATCCCGATGTGCGCCGAGTGGCCCTTGACGATCAGGCCCTGCTCGGAGGCCCGGCGAAACGGGGTGCCGTGCGTGCAGGGCGCACCGAAGTAGGTGTCCCAGGTGTCCAGGTGGGCGTCGAAGTGCACCAGCGCCACCGGACCGTGCACCGCGCTCATGGCCTGCAGGGCAGGCAACGCGACGGTGTGGTCCCCGCCGAGCAGGACCACCCGCTGCTGCGGCGTGGTCACCAACTCCGCGATGCCCTCCCGGATCTGGTCCACCGCCGCTTCGATATCGAACGGATTGGCCGCGATATCGCCGGCGTCGACCACCTGTGCCTGCGCGAACGGGCTCACGTCCAGCGCCGGGTGATAGGGCTTGAGCAGACGTGAGGCCTGCCGGATCGCGGCCGGACCGAACCGGGCACCCGGCCGGTAGGTCACGCCGGTGTCGAACGGCACCCCGACCACCGCGATGTCGTAGTCGGAGACCTCGTGACGTTGCGGCAGCCGGGCGAACGTGGCGATACCGGCGTACCGCGGTACCGCCATCGCATCGATCTGACCGACGTTGCCCGTCTCCGACCGCACATACGGCTGGCCTGTCACCTGATTCCCTTTCGTCATCACTTCACACTCTCGTTCGGGTGGCCCCGCCGTTGCAGGAGATCACCTGCCCGACCACCGCCGACATCTCGAAGTCGGCCAAGAACTGCACCGCAGCGGCGATCTCATCGACAGAACCGATGCGGCCCAACGGGATTGCCTCGGCGTAGCGCGCTTGCATGTCGGGCAGCGCGATCCCGGCGGCATCGGCGTCCACCTTGAGCTGGGGGGTGTCGGTGACTCCGGGCGCCACCGCGTTGACGATGATCCCCTCCGGAGCCAGTTCCCGGCCCAGGGTCTTGACCAACGAGATGAGCCCGGCCTTGGACGCCGCGTAGGCCGTCGCCTCGGGCCAGCCGGTGACACCCCACTCGCTGGCGATCACCACGATCCGGCCCCCGCCGTTCCGGCGCATGTGTGGCAACACCGCCTGCACCAGATGAAAGGTGCCGCCCAGGTTGGTGTCGATCACCCGCCACCAGTCGGCCTCGTCATGTTCGAGCAGCGGGGCCATGGTCATGTAGGCGTGGTTGGCGACCAACACGTCGAGCCGGCCCGCCGTGTCGGCCACCTTGTCGGCAATCCGGGCGCAGGCACGCGGGTCACTGACATCGCCGGGAACGGCCAGACCGCCGATCTCGGTGGCCAGCTCATCCAGAGCACTGCTCCCGCGAATGTCGTTGACCGCCACCGTCGCTCCCGCGCCGGCGAGCCTTCGCGCATGCGCCGCACCCATCCCCTGCACCGCGCCGGTGACCAGCGCGACCCGACCCGACAGCGAGCTCATATCACCGCTCCCGCGTTGACGTTGACGACGTCACCGGTACTGAACGTGGCGTCGCACATCAGGTATTGCACGCAACGCGCCACCTCGGCCGGGGTGACCAGCCGCCGCAACGGCAGCGTGTCCAGGTAATCGGCTGCGCGCCACGGAGAATCGTCGGCCAGCAGCGGGGTGTCGGTCGGACCCGGGGCCACCGCGTTCACCCGCACCCCCCGCCCGGCCACTTCGGCAGCCAGGCTGCGCACCAGTCCGAGGATCGCGCCCTTGGCCGCAGCGTAGTGGGCGTCGCCGTCGCCGCCACCGACGGCCAGTTCACTGGCCACCGCGACCACCGCGCCGGCACCCCGCTCCACCATGTCCGGCAGACAGGCCCGAGCGGCGTGGAACAACCCGCCCACGTGGACCCGCAACATGCGCTGCCAGGCCTGGAGGCTGATCTGGCTGATCGGCGCCATCTCGTAGTGGCCCGCCGAGGTCACCAGCCCGGTGATCGGTCCCAGCTCGGCACGGATCTCGGCGACCGCCCTGCTCACCGCGGCGCCATCGGAAACATCCGCTGCCACAGCATGATCCGCGCGGGTTTCACCCGACAGGTCAAGCGTGCCGATGCGGTAGCCGCGCTCTCGCAACGCCGTGACCACCGCGGCACCGATTCCGCTGGCGCCGCCGGTGACGACTGCGACAGGTGCGTCAGTCATCGATGGCCACCTTGTCATCCGGCTGCTCGTCGGAGATCTCGGCCTCGTCGATCAGCGCCGCGCTCACGATCTGCCTCCGCACGGTGAGCAGGATCCCCACACCGATCACACCGAGCACAGCAACGCCGATCCACACCGACCAATCCAGGTAGCGCTGTTCGAAAACCGTTCTGGGCCAGGCGATATTGAGCGTCTGAAGGATCGCCCACACCGCGGCCACCACGGCGACGGGAACCGTGGCCCGCCCCAGGCTGAATGTGCCGTCGGTCCAGCCGCGGCGCGCCAGCACCACCACGAACCCGATCAGCGGGAACAGGAAGGCCAGGTAGAAGCCGCCTGCGGTGAAATTGACCATGAGCGAATAGATGTCGCCGGCCACGATCGACAGTCCGAACAGCGCCCCACCGACCACCGTCGTGACGAGGATCGCCACCACCGGGATTCGCGCCTTGCCACGCAGCCGGGACAGCACGGCCGAGGCCGGCAGCGCACCGTCACGGGCATACGCCCAGATCACCCGCGACGCGGAAGTCTGCAAGGCCAAGAAGCTCGCCAGGAAGCCGATTACGAACAGCACCTCCACCGGCTTGGCGATGCCGTGTCCCAATGCCGCCGTGAGGGTTTCATACACCGGGTCGGCCACCGACCCGGCCACCACCGCATCCAGATCCGGGATCGCCAGGATGATCGCAAGACTCGAGTAGGCCACCACCAACGCGATGAATCCCAGCGAGAACAGGACGGCCTTGGGCAGATCGCGCCTCGGCTCGTGCACTTCCTCGGCGATCGCCCCGGCGCTCTCGAACCCGACGAAGGAGAATCCGATGAACGCCACCGCGATCAGGAACGGCCCGCCCAGGTAACTCCAGGTGTCGACGCCGGGGCCGCCACCCTCCAACAGCACCGACAGCGAGTTGTTGCGGTGGAACAGCAGCAGCCAGGTGCCCAGCCCGATCGAACCGATCACCTCGGCCACGATGCTGGCAGTCATGAACACCTTGAGCGCACCGCGGCCGACCAGGTTGATCGCCGTGCCGCCGAGCAGGATCATCAGCGCGATGACGGCCCGCAAGCCGCCTGACGGCGACTCCACTCCGGCGATGTTCGCCACGAATCCGGCGGCACCGAGCGCCACGGTCGCCATGGCGATCACCAGCGTCCACATGTACACCCAGCCGGCGAACCAGCCGTAGGACGTGCCGAGCAGCCGCCGCGACCATTGATATATGGAACCCTCCAACGGCCAACGCGACACCAGCATCGCGAAGACCAGGGCCACCAACAACTGCCCGCCGAACACCAGCGCGAAGCCCCACCAGAAGCTCGGACCGGCGGCGGACAGCGCCAGGCCGAAGATGCCGTAGAGCGCGACGATCGGCGAGATGAACGCGAAAGCGAAGGCAAACGCCGACCACAGCGAGAATTCGCGCCGTAGCACGTGGGGCCCGTCGGGTTCGCGCGCGTCCAACGAGATCGGCGATGCAGTCATCGTGTGCTCCCTCTGACGTGGTTGCAGGAACTATCACGCCACCGTGGTGCAAGCGCCAAGCAATCGCGGCGAACACGCTGCAAACCCACTGTCGCACCGGGCCCGCATTGGAGGATCCGACAATGCCCGCCGACACGGGTGTGACGACGGCGTTACGCTGACCCCATGTCGGACCGCAGCGACGTCGTACCGACCCTGCGCGACCTGCTCGAGTCACACCGCGGGCTGCTCACCCCCGACGACGACCCGGGCGACCTCGACCGGCCGATCAGCTGGGTGCACACCACCGAGTTGCGGGATCCGTCGCGGTATCTGCACGGCGGCGAGCTGGTCTGCACCGTAGGGATCAGCCTGCAGACCGAGCAGGACTGCGAGGCCTTCGTGGATTCGTTGACCCGGGCCGGAGCTGCCGGGCTGTGCTTCGGCGTCGGCGATGTGCACGACAGCGTCCCGACCACGCTGATCGCCGCCGCGTCCAAAGCCGGCCTGCCGATCCTCGTCGCCCCGCCCAACGTGCCGTTCTCCTCGGTGAGCCGCTACGTCGCCGACTTCCAGATGGGCGGCGAGATCGCCGTCGCTCGGGCCACTAATTCGCTTATGCCGGAACTACTTTCGTCGCAGCGACGGCGCGAGTCGGTACGGCAGCTGCTGGACCGGGCGGGTGAGGTGCTGGGCGGCTACCTCCTGCTGGATCCCGACGGGACACCCGCGGACACCGGTGCCACCATCGTGGTCGACGGGCTGGGCGCCCTGACCTGGGTAGGCAGCGGCGACCCACCCGAAACCGCTGTGCTGGAGCTGACCGCGCGATTCGCCCAGGCCACCCAAGGCGATATCGACATCGAATCCGCGCTGAGGCGCGAACGTGTCGGGCAGCTGCTGTCGCTGATCGAGCGACGCATGCTGCTGCCCGACGCGCTCCATCGGCTGCTCGACTGGACCGGGCTGAACTCCCCTGAACTGACCTGCTCGGCGTGGCCGGCCGGGGCGGGCGCCGTGCTGTCGATGGCGTTTCCCGATGCCCTCGTCGGGGATGCGCCCGAAGTGTGCCTGGTGGTCGAGGCGGGCGTTCGGGCTGAGTCCACCGCTGAGCTCTCGCTGCCTTCGGGGCACGCCGCTGCCGGGCCGTTGGCGGAACTGGGGGCGGCGATCACCCAGGCCCGCATCGCGCTCGACCTGGCCCAGCAACACGGCGGCAGCATCGGCCCTGACCAACTCAGCACCTTCGACAGCCTGCTGGAGGGTTTACCCCTGAGCCGCTTGGCTCCGTTCAAGAACCAACTCATCGATCCGCTCGAACGCCTGGACAACGACCGGGGTACCCAGCACGTGCGGACTCTTCGGACCTTTCTGGCCACCAACGGATCTCTGATCGACACCGCGCGCGAACTGTTCCTGCACACCAACACGGTCCGTCACCGGCTGGGCCGTATCCACGCGATCACGGGCCGCAACCCGATGAGCTTCGAAGACCAGGCCGCGTTCGCCATCGGATTGCGCGCCAACGACCGCGTCCGCCGCATGCCCGGCCAGCCGGAGTGACCCGTGTCGCGGATCCTCCCTGACATCCGGCGGTGGTAGACAAGGGACATGGAAATCCTGGCCAGCCGGATGCTGATCCGGCCGGTCGACTACCCGAAGTCGGTCGAGTTCTACCGCGACGGGATCGGCCTGGCCATTGCCCGCGAATACGGTGCCGGCACAGTCTTTTACGCCGGGCAGTCACTCATCGAGCTGGCCGGTCACCACAGTCCGACCGAACCCGGGGTGTTCCCCGGCGCGGTGTGGCTGCAGGTGCGCGACGTCTACGCGACCCAGGCGGAACTGGAAGGCCGCGGCGTGGCCATCGCCCGGGCTGCGGCCGAGGAGCCGTGGGGCCTGCACGAGATGCACGTGACCGACCCCGACGGCATCACCCTGATCTTCGTCCAGGTGCCCGACACCCATCCGCTGCGCCGGGATACGCGTTGACTCAGAACTGACGCTGCACTCGTGCGAGTAGCGGTGTGCGTGGATTCAAAGTCAACAGCCGGGTTCCGACCTCAGCGCGCCGGTGTCGACAGCGGCCAGCCCACCGAGGCCAGCCGTGCGGCGACCTGATTGATCTCTTCGGGATTCGGGTCCTTGTCGATGACATTGCGCACCGCCAGCCGGATCTCGTCATCGGTGACCGGGCTGTCGCCGGTGCTGGACCGCAGGATGTCGTGGGTGGCCTGAACCACCTCGTCCTCGGACAGCGACCGGGTCAGCAGGGCCAGCAGGGCGAACTGGTCGGTGTGGGGCACCCCCTCGGGGTAGCCCGCCCGCAGCCAGTTCAGGACGTTGTCCAGGAAGCTCGTCGTCTCCGTCACGATGCTCAGCTCACTTCTTGGGCAGGAACGGGAACAGGTCGACACCGGTGTGGTGGATGATCGTGGTCCGCGTGATCCACGCGATGGCAACCAGGATCACCAGACCGACCAAGGCGAACAGCGTCAGCCCTAGAAACCTCAGTGCGGGGTTGGGGGCGTGGGTGGTGCCGTCGGCGTTCGCACCGCCGGCACCGTTGGAGTAGGCCACGAGCCCCGCGGCGAACACCGCGGGCAGGCCGGCGCCGAGGATCAGCCCGACCACGAGCACCTTGAAAATGGCTTCCAGATAAGTCATTGCGATTCCTTGTGTCCGCTGTGTGTGGTCAGGAGATCAGACGCTGGCTTTGTCGGCGCCGGGCTTCTTCTCGGCGGTCGTTGCGGCGGGCTTGGCGGCTTCACGGACGTCGGCGGGCACCACTGAGTTGGTGGAGTGGTCCCAATCGGCATTGACGTTGCTGTGGTCGACCTTCTGCTGCTGGGCGCGCCACCACATGTATCCCGACAGGGCGACCAGGACCAGGAAGATCAGCCCGTCACCGGCGAGCGCCGATGAGGTCAGCGACTCGACCCCGTGGGACAGCCAGAAAGCCAGCGCGCCGACGATGCCTGCGGCGGGAAGCGTCACCAGCCAGGCCACGGCCATGCGCCCGGCGACCGCCCAGCGCACCTCGGCACCGGGCTTGCCGACGCCGCTGCCCAGGATCGAACCGGTGGCCACGTGGGTGGTCGACAGGGCCATACCGGCCGCACTGGAGCTCAGGATGATCGCGGCCGATGACGCCTCGGCGGCCAGGCCCTGCGGGGATTCGATCTCGACGAGGCCCTTGCCCAAGGTGCGGATGACGCGCCAGCCGCCGATGTAGGTACCGAGGCCGATGGCCAACGCGCAGGACGCGATGATCCAGAACGGCAGTCCGTCGTTCTTCACGTCACCGCTGAGGTGGCCGGTGGTGATGAGCGCGAGCGCGATGACGCCCATGGTCTTCTGGGCGTCATTGGTGCCGTGCGACAGCGCGACGAGCGACGCGGTGGCGATCTGTCCCCAGCGGAACCCGGCCTCGCGGCGCTTCTGCGCGACGTTGCGGGTGATGCGGTAGACGAGCCAGGTGCCGCAACCTGCCACCAGGCAGGCGATCACCGGGGCGGCCACCGCCGGGATCAGCACCTTCTGCGTGACGCCGGTCCAGTTGACCCCCGCCAGACCGATCGCGGCCAGGCCGGCGCCGATCAAGCCGCCGAACAGCGCGTGCGAGGAGCTCGACGGGATGCCGAACAGCCAGGTGAGCAGGTTCCACAGGATGCCGCCGATCAGGCCGGCGAAGATGATCGTCAGCCCGGTCGAGGCGTCGATCGACGGGATCAGGGATCCGGTCTTGGAGTCCTGGATCTTCAGCACCGAGCTCGTGACGGTGATGGCGACCTCCACCGACAGGAACGCGCCGACCAGGTTCAGCACCCCAGCCAGCAGCACCGCCGTCTTCGGCTTGAGAGCGCGAGTGGCGATCGAGGTGGCCATGGCGTTGCCGGTGTCGTGAAAGCCGTTTGTGAAGTCAAAAGCCAGTGCCGTTGCTATCAACAGCACCAGGACGATCAGCTCAGCGCTCATGGCGGTAATTCTGTCGGACCACTGGCAATTTTGACCAGCCGGAAACACCTCGCTGAGCTGGGAATTCGAATACGCTCCGAATGAGTTCACCGAGTGTTCATCTGTCCACCCCGGATTGTTCGCCGGGGCGGTTTGCCGATCCCTGAGCGGGCTATAAGTTCACTGCGAGCCAGAGTCGGCGGACAGCACTAACATCAATGCGGTCTTCCGGCTCAAACTCGTATGTCCGGAGGAACCTCGCTCGGGTGCATCAGGAGTAGGCACAGTGAACGCTTTTCTCGCGAAGATCGCGGCCTGGCTCAATGCCGGGTACCCCGAGGGGGTGCCAGGGCCAGACCGGGTGCCGCTGTTGGCGCTGCTGACCCGGCGCCTGACCAACGACGAAGTCAAAGCCGTCGCACAAGATCTCATCGACCGCGGTGAGTTCGATCACATCGACATCGGGGTGCTGATCACCCAGATCACCGACGAGCTGCCCCGCACCGAGGACGTCGAGCGGGTGCGCGAACGCCTGGCCGCCAAGGGATGGCCGCTGGACGATCCGCGCGACGCCGAGGACACCCTCGACGCCGACGACACCGGCCATCGCAACGGGGACGACCCGAAAGAGCCAGGGGGCCCGGCATAGCCGTCCTTCGCGCCATCACCGTCGGCTCCGCGACGGACGAACTGCTGACAATCCTCGACGACGTCCTGGCCGGGCGCGGGGCGGCGATCCTGCCCGTGCCCGCCGACGACGAACGTCAGAGTTCTTTGCTGACAAACACTTTGCGCGCCGGCGAGGACATCGATGACGACGTCGCCGTGGTGATCTCGACCTCGGGCACCACCGGCAAGCCCAAGGGCGCACTGCTGACCGCTGACGCGCTGCGGGCCAGCGCGACCGCCACCCACGCCCGATTGGGTGGCGCCGGGCGGTGGTTGCTGGCCCTGCCCGCCTATCACATCGCCGGCCTTCAGGTCCTGGTCCGCAGCGCGCTGTCGGGCACCCCGCCCGTCACCGTCTCGGCATCGTTCGATCCGGCCGAGTTGCCTTCCGCGGTCGCCGCTTTGGGCGGTGGACGCCGCTACGCCTCGCTGGTGGCGGTGCAACTCGACAAGTGCCTGCGCGACGCGGCCGCCGCGGATGCACTGGCCGACCTCGACGCCGTTCTGATCGGCGGCGGCCCCATGCCGGCCGGGGTGGCCGACCGCGCGCGAGCAGCGGGGGTGAATGTGGTGCGCACCTACGGGATGAGCGAGACCGCGGGCGGCTGCGTGTACGACGGGGTGGCGCTGGACGGCGTCTCGGTCCGGATAGACAACTCACGAATCCTGCTCGGCGGCGCCACCGTGGCCAAGGGCTATCGCAACCCGATCAGCCCCGACCCGTTCGCCGATCCGGGCTGGTTCCGCACCGACGACCTTGGCACCGTGGACGATTCCGGCGTACTGCGGGTCCTGGGCCGCATCGACGACGCGGTGAGCACGGGCGGTCTGACGGTGCTGCCGCAACTGGTCGAATCGGCATTGGCCGGCCATCCGGCGATCGCCGACTGCGCGGTGTTCGGGGTGCCCGACGAGCGGCTCGGCCAGCGGGTGGTGGCCGCGCTGGTGCTGGCCCCCGGGGCCTCTGCTCCCGATGTGGCCGAGTTGCGCACCCAGGTGGCGCAGACCCTCGATGCCACCGCGGCCCCGCGGGAGGTGCACATCGTCGACGAGTTGCCCCGGCGCGGCATCGGCAAGCTCGACCGGCGCGCGCTGGCCGCCCGCTACACGGGCTGAGCTGGGCCCGTTCCCCGACCAGACAATTCACTTGTCCGCTTCGGCATGATGGAGACATGCGCCGAGAAGTGACCTCCGCAGATGAGCTGCGCGCCATCGTCGGGCAACCCACCGCAGCCGTCGCCAAGAAGGTGACCGACCGCCTCTCGGAAGCGCAGCAGGGCTGGCTCAAGCAATCTCCGCTGGGCTTCGTGGCGACCACCGACGCGCAGGGCCGCGTCGACGTTTCCCCCAAGGGCGACCCGCCCGGTTTCGTCCAGATCATCGACGACACCACGATCGCGATCCCGGAGCGCCCCGGCAACCGGCGGGTCGACGGGTTCCTCAACGTCCTGCAGCGCCCGCATGTGGGCACGGTCTTCGTCATCCCCGGCCGCGGCGACACCCTGCGGATCAACGGCACCGGCCGGATCCTCTCGGATGCAGACTATTTCGATGCCATGGCAGTGGACGGCAAGCGGCCGATCCTGGCGCTCGAGATCGCCATCGAAGAAGTGTTCTTCCACTGCCCCAAGGCCTTCCTGCGTTCGAACACCTGGAAGCCCGAGACGTGGGATCCGACGGCGGTGCCCTCGGTGGCCCAGATGGCCAAGGCGTTCAAGCCCGATCAGAGCCAAGAAGAACTCGACGCGTATTACAGCGAGGACAACCTGCGCAAGATCCTCTACTGAACCGCCTCGGCCGGTTTCACCAGGATCGCCCGCGTGTAGAGCAGCTGGAAACCGCGGCGCTGCACGTTGTGCTGCGATTTCGAGCCGGGCGCCGTTGTCACCACGGCGATCTCGCATCCCGCGTCGGCGGCCTCGGCCAGCCGCGTCGCCAGCAGTGCGGCCTGCACTCCGCGGCGGCGGTAGGCCGGCGCCGTCGCAGCCCCGGCCAGCTGGGCGATCCCACCGGCCAGCCGCATCATCCCGCCACCGGCGACCACTCCGTCGCACAACGCGACATAGGCTGTCGCCCCGGCCTTTTCCATATCCCGTTCGGCCCGCTCGATGATGTCGGCGGGGAACTGCTCATGACTGACCGGCCCCTCGCCGTCGGGATGGGCGAAGCCCTCCACCACCACGTTTACCCAGGCGGTGAGATCGTCGGCCCGGCGCACCTGCACATCCGTCACCGGCGCGCGTTCGTCGCCCACCGGCCGGCCGAGCACGTTCTCGAACTCGACGAGGCGATAGCCGCGTCCGGACAACAATGCCGTGATCTCGGGATCGGCCAGGTTGGACAGTTCCACCCGCGTCGCGCCGCCCCGGGCCGCAAAGGCCCGCTCGATCTCACCCAGCACCGCCTCGTCGGGCAACCCGTCGAACCCGAGGCCGACCACCTTGTTCATCGGCGACTCGGCCTCGGCGAAACAGGCGTATCCGCCGGCGACCGGCAGCACCAGCCCGTCAGCACCACGGTGACCGGCGGCATGCGTCGCCGCCGAGATCAGGTCCGCCTCGGCCTTCTCGATCCGCCGCGCCAGATCGACACCGCAGAACAACTGGTCCGAGTTCACGCCTGAGTCACCTTTGATAGCCACGTGGATATTGTGCCCACACAAGCTTTTCCGAAACGTCAGATCACCGAGGCGGCCCGGCCGGCTCCCAGGACTGCATCGCGATGTCGAGCGCTTCACTGTCGAGCGCTTTCACCGGAATCGGGGACTGATCAGCGTGGTACCGCATGCCCTCCAGCAGGATCGCCACGTATCGGCGCCACAGTTCAGAGTCGACGTTGCCGGCGAATTCGCTGACCGTGCCGGCCAGAAGCCCGAAGAGCGGCATGTCTGTCGACGACACCTCCGGACGTAGATACCCGTCGCCCTGGGCCCGCTCGACCAGTTTGGTCAACACCGGGACGAGGCTCTCCTGGCAGGCCTTGACCCGATCGCACCCGTAGGACTTGCTGAACGCGATTTCCCGCAATCCACGGTCAGTCGCGGTGATCTCGCACATCTTCTCGACGTACCACGCGAATCCCTGCCATGAATCTTCTTGCTGTAGTGCGGTTTCAGCCAGCGCGGTGAGCTGCTCCATACCATCCACGAAGATGGCCGCGATCAGCTCTTCCTTCGTGGCGAAGCGGCGGTACACCGTGCCCACCCCGACATTGGCATAGCGCGCAACATCATTGAGCGTCGCCTCAAGACCTTTCTCGGCAAACAGCTCCCTCGCAGCGTCGAGCACCCGCTGACGGTTGCGCTCTGCGTCCTTGCGCAGCGCGGGTCTTGTCTCCTCGGTCATATCTCTCAGTCCAAAGTGAGCGGCGTCATAAGTGGATTGATCCTATCCACTTATTCCGATAACTTTACCCCTCGAAGTGCGTAGGCCGCCTAATAGCAAGGTTGTCGCGATCGCATCGAAACGTCGGGAGGCCCAACAGTGACACCTGTCCTCGATATGCCCGCCGCGGGCGTCCCCTCGGGGCAACCGAAATGCTGAAGGCCGTCCGCCGAATCTGGCTCCCGGTACTGATCGTCATCGCCATGGGGGCCGGAGTGCTGATCGTGATGAACGTCCGCAAGGTCTTCGGCGCGCATCCCGTGATCATCACCGACACCACGTCGGACAACGCCGAGGACTTCAACCCCAAGTTTGTGAAGTACGAGATCTTCGGTAACGGCGGCACTGCCGTCATCAACTACATGGACCTCGAAGGCAAGCCCCAGCGCACGGGAACCGTGCCGCTGCCTTGGACTTTGACGCTGCAAACCACGCTGCCGTCGGTTCAGCCCAACATCATGGCCCAAGGCGACGGGGACAGCATCAGTTGCCGAGTCACCGTCGATGACCAGGTCAAAGAAGAGAGAACGGCTACTGGATTGAACGCACAAACCTTCTGCTTTGTGAAGGCAGCATGAGCGCGCCCACGGACGACACCCCGACCGACGCCATCCCGACCGGACGTCACAAGGCACCTCCGCGGCCCGCCATCCCACGATTCATCCGGCTGTTCGCCCTGCCGATCATCCTGATCTGGATCGTGATCGTCGCACTGCTCAACACCGTCGTGCCGCAGCTCGAGGTCGTCGGAAAGATGCGCGCGGTGTCGATGAGCCCCAACGACGCACCCTCGATGATCGCCATCAAAGAGGTCGGCAAGAAGTTCCAGGAGTACGACACCAGCAGCTCGGTGATGGTCGTCCTCGAAGGCGACAAGCCGCTGGGCCTCGAGGCGCACATGTTCTACGACCAGATGGTTCGTGACCTGCGCGCCGATACCACCCACGTGCAGCACGTACAGGACTTCTGGGGCGACACCCTGACCGCCAAGGGCGCCCAGAGCCGCGACGGCAAGGCCGCCTACGTGCAGGTCTACATCGCCGGCGACCAGGGTGAGACCCTCGCCAACGATTCCGTCGAAGCGGTGCGGCGCATCGCCACCGAAAGCCCCGCGCCCGACGGCGTGAAGGCCTACGTCACCGGATCCGCGGCTTCCAGCACCGACCAGAACATCGTCGGTGACGAGAGCATGCAGATGATCGAGCTCGTCACCTTCGGCGTCATCGCGGTGATGCTGCTCGGCGTCTACCGGTCGATCATCACCACGCTGATCGTGCTGGCAATGGTCGTACTCGAATTGTCCGGCGCCCGCGGGATGATCGCGCTACTGGGCTATCACAATTTCTTCGGGCTCACGACGTTCGCCACCAACATGCTGGTGACCTTGGCCATCGCCGCGGCCACCGACTACGCGATCTTCCTGATAGGTCGATATCAGGAAGCCAGACGCTCCGGCCACGATCGGGAAGCCGCCTACTACGACATGTTCCACGGCACGGCTCACGTCGTGCTCGCGTCGGGTCTGACCATCGCCGGCGCGACGTTCTGCCTGCACTTCACCCGCCTGCCGTACTTCCAGACCATGGGCATCCCACTGGCGATCGGCATGACGGTCGTGGTCGCCATGGCACTGACCCTCGGGCCGGCCGTCATCTCGGTGTTCAGCCGGTTCGGCAAGATCCTCGAGCCCAAGCGGCATTCCAAGTCCCGTGGATGGCACCGGGTCGGCACCGCCACGGTCCGCTGGCCGGGCGCAATCCTGGTGTGCGCCATCGTGGCTGCGTTGGTCGGCCTGCTCGCCCTGCCCGGCTATCACACCACCTACAACGACCGCATCTTCCTGCCCAAGGACGTCGGGACGAACATCGGCTATGACGCCGCATTCCGGCACTTCTCGCAGGCCAAGATGAACCCAGATCTGATGATGATCGAGTCCGACCGGGATCTGCGGAACCCGGCCGACTTCCTGGTGATCGACAAGATCGCCAAGGCCCTCAAGAACGTGCACGGTATCGCCCAGGTGCAGACCATCACCCGTCCCGACGGCGATCCGATCAAGCACTCGACGATCCCGTACACGCTGGGCCAGAGCGGCACGACCCAGTTGATGAACAACGACTACCTGCAGAGCAACCTGGACAACATCCTCAAACAGGCCAACGATCTGCAGAACAGCATCGACTCGATGACCGAGATGATGAGCATCCAAACGGATCTGGCCGCGGTGTCGCAGCGGATGGCCGACAAGATGAAGACCACGTCCGGCGACATGAACGACGTCCGGGATCACCTGGCGGACTTCGACGACCAGTTCCGGCCGCTGCGCAACTACCTCTACTGGGAACCGCACTGCTTCGACATTCCGATGTGCTGGTCCATCCGGTCGATCTTCGACGCGCTCGACGGCATCAACACGATGTCCGACGACTTCCAGGATCTGGTCCCGGAAATGCAGCGCATGGCGGACCTGATGCCGCGAATGGTCGCCGTGTTACCTGCGCAGATCCAGACCATGAAGAACCAGAAGCAGATCCTGCTGAACCAGTACCAGGTGCAGAAGGCCCAGCAGGACCAGACGATGGCGATGCAGAACACCGCCACCGCCATGAGCGAAGCGTTCGATACCGCCAAGAACGACGATTCGTTCTACCTGCCACCGGAGGCCTTCGGGACCGACGACTTCCAGCGGGGCCTCAAGCTGTTCATGTCACCTGACGGACATGCGGTGCGGTTCACCATCATTCACCAGGGTGATCCGCTGACCCCGGAAGGCACTTCTCGCATCGCACCGCTCAAGGTCGCCGCAACCGACGCCATCAAGGGGACACCGCTGGAGGGATCGAAGATCTACCTCGGCGGCAGCTCGGCGACGTTCGCGGACATGCAGCAAGGCGCCGACTACGACCTGATCATCGTCGCCGCGGCGGCACTGATCCTGATCTTCATCATCATGTTGGTGCTCACCCGCGCGGTGGTGGCCTCCGCGGTGATCGTCGGCACGGTGGTGCTGAGTCTTGCCTCGGCGTTCGGACTTTCGGTCCTGCTCTGGCAGCACATCGTGGGAATCCCGCTGCACTGGATGGTGATGCCGATGTCGGTCATCGTCCTGCTCGCCGTGGGCGCGGACTACAACCTGCTACTCGTCTCACGAATAAAGGAAGAGATCCACGCCGGTCTGAAGACTGGCATCATCCGGGCCATGGTCGGCACCGGTGCCGTGGTGACCTCCGCAGGTTTGGTCTTCGCCTTCACCATGGCATCGATGGCGGTCAGCAGCCTGATCGTGATCGGTCAGGTCGGCACGACCATCGGCCTGGGCCTGCTGTTCGACACCCTCGTCGTCAGGTCCCTGATGACACCGTCGATCGCCACACTGCTCGGCCGCTGGTTCTGGTGGCCGCAACGGGTCCGGCAGCGTCCGCTGCCCCAGCCCTGGCCGAAACCGATCCAACGCGACCCCGAGGAGGCCCTGGTCTGATGAAGCGCGCACTCATCGCCCTGATGTTCGGCGCAGCAACAGGTCTGGCCGTCGCGGTGCCGGCTCATGCCGACCCGGACACCGACTTCGCCAACGAGTTGCACACCTTCGGGATCTACGGGCAGAAGGACTACAACGCCTGGATCGGCAAGATCATGTGCAAGCGGTTGCACAACGGCGTCGACCACAATGCCAAGGACTCGGTCGGTTTCGTCAAGAAGCAACTGGCCAAGGACAGCACCGACGCTCAGTCGTGGCAGTTCCTGGGTACCGCCATCAACTACTACTGCCCCGATCAGCGGTTCGTCTACGAACAGGCCGCGCACTGAACGACTTTGGAGTGACATGCTGAAAAACCTGATCCGCACCGGCCTGGCCGCGTGTGCTGTGGCCGGCAGCCTGGCCGGCGCCGGCATCGCCTCGGCCGATGCCACCGACGACTACCCGATCCCGAACCGGATCCTCAAGACCCCCTGCACGGCCGAGCAGATCATGGCGGCCGCCCGCGACGTCGAGCCCGTGTACTACGAGCGCTACATGATCGACTACAACAACAAGCCCGTCGCCGACCAGCAGGGCGCCCAGGACCGGATCCACTGGTTCTTCTCGATGGACTACGCCGGCCGCCGCCAGTACTCCGAAAACACCGCCACCAACGCGTTCTTCGAGAACATGTCCTGGCGCTGGCCGAACTGGGCCAAGCTGTTCTTCAACAACAAGGGCGTCGCGGCCAACACCACCGACGTCTGCCAGAACTACCCGCCCAACGACATGTCCGTCTGGGACTGGCACTGACGCCGGCCGGGCCGTTGAGTTTGAAACCACGCACACCGCTACTCGCCAAAATGCAGCGCCAGCTCGAAGTCAACGTAAGGGTTGGCGAGGTCACCAACGGTCCCTAGTCCGGCAGCGAGTTGCTCAACCGCTCGGTGGCCGCGAGGTAGTCCTCGATGAACTCGCGGACCACCTCGCGGGCCGGCTTGACCTTGTTCATCAAACCCACCCCCTGCCCGACGAAGTAGGTGGCCAGCGCCTGCGCACCCGGATGCCCCTGGGCGGCAAGCACATCGATACGCCTGATGACGGGTTCGGCCAGCATGTTCTGCAGCGGTAGCGGAAGGGTTTGGTGCCCTGCGGGATTCGGCTGCCAGGCGTCGGTCCACTCCGACTTGAGCTGGCGGGCAGGCTTACCCGTCCGCCCGGTCGAGCGCACGGTGTCTCGCGAGGTCGCCGCGAGCATCTTCTGCACCGTGTGCGGCGCGGTCTCGGCCTCCTCGGTGGTCAGCCACACCGACCCGGTCCACGCGCCGGCGGCGCCCATCGCCACGGCCGCGGCCATCTGCCGTCCGGTGACGATGCCGCCGGCGGCCAGCACCGGAATGTCACTGCCCGCCTGCTCCAGCGTCTCCAGCACTTCCGGCACGAGAACCAGTGTGCTGACCTCGCCGCAGTGCCCGCCGGCCTCGGTGCCCTGCGCGACGATCAAGTCCACCCCGGCCTGCACCTGCTTGAGCGCGTGCTCGCGGGCACCCACCAGGGCAGCGACCGGCACGCCGCGTTCCCGGCCGGCGTCGATCATGTAGTCGGGCGGCACCCCGAGCGCATTGGCGATCAGCTTGATCGGATGGCTCATCGCCACATCCAGCAATTCACGGCCGGTGTCACCGGACAACGAGGACCCGCCCAGCCGCTGCTTGGCCTCGGGCTCGATGCCGTGATCGGCCAGCAGTCGTGCGACGAACTCGCGGTACTCGGCGGGGATGCGATCGGAGAGCTGCCCCCGCGACAGGTTCTCGCCCTTGCCCTCGAACTTCGCCGGCACGATGATGTCGGCGCCATAGGGCTTGCCGCCGACCTGCTCGTCGATCCAGGACAGCTCCTGGTCCAGCTGCTCGGGCGTGTAGGCCGTGGCCCCCAGCACGCCGAAGCCGCCGGCGTTGGTCACCGCGGCCACCACGTCACGGCAGTGGCTGAAGGCGAAGAGCGGAAAGTCGATGCCGAACTGCTCACAGATCGCGGGTTTCACCCCGTCAGTATTGGCACCCCGACTTGACGGGTGTCAAGAGGGGGCCCGATCGTGGCCCGTCAGGGCAGCTCGAACGGCAACTTCACGCCGTCGTGGGCCAGGCAGTGCGTGCAGGCCCGCTCACTCTCCACAGCCTCCAGCGCCTCGTGCACGAGCTTCTTGAACGGCACCAGGTTGCGCTCGAACTCGGCGAAGACGTCGACCGTGGTCACCCCGGCCCCGGCCTCGATTCCGGCATCCAGATCGGTGACCAAAGCGATTGCCGCATAACACATCTCAAGCTCACGCGCCAACACCGCCTCGGGGTATCCGGTCATGTTGACCAGAGTGAAGCCCTGATCGGCGAACCACCGGCTCTCGGCCCGGGTGGAAAACCGCGGCCCCTGGATCACCACCATGGTGCCGCCGTCGACCACCCCGGGCAGCCCGACCGCGGCGGACCGCAACGCCGGGCAGTACGGATCGGCGAAACCGACATGTATGCCACCGGAATCGAAGTACGTGTCGGCGCGGGCGCGGGTGCGGTCCACCAACTGATCCGGCACCACGATCGAACCCGGGCCCAACTGCGCGGTCAGACTGCCCACCGCACAGGGACCGAAGATCCGTCGTACCCCCAAGGTGCGCAGCGCCCACATGTTGGCCCGGTACGGGACCGTGTGGGGCGAGAACTCGTGGGCGACCCCGTGCCGGGGCAGAAAGGCCACCTCGTGCCCGCCCACGGCGCCCACCGTGATCGGTGCGCTCGGCGCACCGTAAGGGGTGTCCACGGTGACGGTGCGGGCCTCGGGCCCGAAGAACGAATAGAAGCCACTACCGCCGATGACGCCGAGCATGCAGTGCTATTCGGCCTCGTCGTGGGGCTTGACGGGATCCGCCGGGGCCTCGGCGACGTCGGCGACGTCCGCGTCGAGGTCATCGAGGTCGTCGTCGAAGTCGTCGTAATCCTCGTTGGCCTTGCGAGCGCCGTCGGCGATCTCGAAGACATCGGTGGCCAGGCCACCGATGGCCGTCGCGACGTCCTTGACGGCCGTGGTGATGATCGAGGTGACCTGCCCGACCGTGGAGGCGACAGCCTCGACGGATTCCTGCAGCACGTCCTTGCCGATCTCGGTCTTGCTGAGCTGCTCCTTCATGAGGCTCAGTGTAAGAGTCCGCGCGGGATGGCACCGGGTCAGCTCATACGATGACCGTCGTGGCCAGTTTCGCGCAATGGATCGAAGGCGCCCGCCCCCGCACCCTGCCCAACGCCGTTGCCCCGGTGCTCGCCGGTACCGGCGCCGCCGCCTGGGTGGGATCGGCGGTGTGGTGGAAAGCGTTGCTGGCGCTCGCCGTATCGCTCGCGTTGATCACCGGGGTGAACTACGCCAACGACTACTCCGACGGCATCCGCGGCACCGACGACGTACGGTCCGGCCCGCTGCGCCTGGTGGGTTCCAAGCTGGCCTCGCCGCGGGCCGTGCTGACCGCGGCGGTGGTGAGCCTGGCGGTCGGCGCGGTGGCCGGGCTGGCGCTAGCGGCGGTCAGCGCGCCGTGGCTGATCGCGGTCGGTGCCGTGTGTATCGCCGGGGCCTGGCTGTACACCGGCGGCAAGAAGCCGTACGGCTACCTGGGGCTGGGCGAGGTGGCGGTGTTCATCTTCTTCGGCCTGGTCGCCGTGCTGGGCACGCAGTACACCCAGGCCCTGCGCATCGACTGGGTCGGGCTGGTGGCGGCCGTGGCGATGGGTTCGCTGTCGTCGGCCGTGCTGGTGGCCAACAACCTGCGCGACATCCCCACCGACAGCCAGTCGGGCAAGATCACGCTGGCCGTGCGTCTCGGCGATGCGCGCACCCGGCTGCTGTACCAACTGCTGGTCGGCGTGGCCCTGGTGCTGCCCGTGGCGCTGATGCTCGCCACCCCGTGGTGTGCGGTGGGCCTGCTCGCCGCGGTGCCGGCGATGCGGGGACTGCGGCCGGTGCGCAACGGCAGCACCGGCGCCCAGCTGATCCCCGTGCTGCGCGATACCGGGCTGACCATGCTGGTGTGGGCGATCACGGTGTCGCTGGCGTTGTTCCTGGCCTAGCTTTCGCCCGCTCGCCGTCTCGCCGATTTCTACCTGCGGGCCGCGGTTCCTCGCTTGAGTTCAAGGGGTCCACGACCCAGGTGCAGAAACCGGCGAGTCCCGCCTACGCCGCGGCGTCCAAGAGTCTCACGATGCCGTTGCGCAGTTCGTCGGCGCCGACATGCTCGGTGATCAGGCCGACGGCCCGGTCGTCGCCGCCGCGAAGGATGCCGAGCAGGATGTGCTCGGACCCGATGTAGCCGTCCTTGTGCGCCAACGATTCCCGCAGCGCCAACTCCAGCACCTTCTTGGCGGCTTTGGTGAACGGCAGGTGCCCACGGCGCCTGCGCCGCCGGCCTGTGCTGCGCAGCGCGTTGTCGAAGGCGCCGTCGCCGAAGGTCCGGTCGACGTTGGCCCGCACCGCCCGCAGATCGATTCCGATCGACTGCAGCGCCTCGGCATCGTCGTCGAAGGCTTCGTCGGCCGGCGCGTCGGCAGACACCAACTCGGCCCGGACCGCATCGGAAGTCAGGCCGAATCCGGCCAGCAGAGCCGATAATTCACGGCCGGAGCTCTGCAGCACGCCGACCAGGAGGTGTTCCGGCCGGATGTCGTTGGCTTCCAGTTCGCGGGCCTCTTCCTGGGCCAGAACCACGGCAATGCGCGCGTGACGACTGAACCGCTCGAACATGTCATCCCTTCCGATTGTGCTTCTGGTGCACGGCCTGACGGCTGACCTCAAGGGCATCGGCGATCGCCTGCCAGCTCCAGCCCTGCTCGCGAGCATTCGCCACCTGGAGGGCCTCCAGCCGCTCCTGCAACCGCTGCAGCGCGCGCACCGCCCGTAGCCCGACGGCGGGGTCGGAACTGCTGACGCCATCGGTGATCAGCTCGTCTACATCACTCACCCTGTCAAGGTAACTTGACATCTCAGAGTCGTCAAGAAAAGTTGACACGGCCCCGGCCCGACCCGGGCGCACCGCCATCCGCCCACAGCACCAGCGGTATTGCACTAACGTGACCGTCGGCCTGCAACGCCGACCAGCTGGGGGAATGCGGATGACCACATCGACCGAGGCGCATCAGCCCGCACCGTCGGGCCGCGCCGAAACCCGCCGCGCCATCTGGAACACCATCCGGGGCTCGTCGGGCAACCTCGTCGAGTGGTACGACGTCTACGTCTACACGGTGTTCGCCACGTACTTCGAAGCCCAGTTCTTCGACAAGGCCGACAAGAACGCGACCGTCTACGTGTACGCGATCTTCGCGGTCACATTCCTCACCCGCCCGATCGGCTCGTGGTTCTTCGGCCGATTCGCCGACCGGCGCGGCCGCCGTGCCGCGCTGACCTTCAGCGTCTCGCTGATGGCGCTGTGCTCACTGGTGATCGCGCTCGTACCGTCACGCGAAACCATCGGTGTCGCAGCGCCGATCATCCTCATCCTGTGCCGGCTGGTGCAGGGCTTCGCGACCGGCGGCGAGTACGGCACCTCGGCGACCTACATGTCCGAGGCCGCCACCCGGGAACGACGGGGCTTCTTCTCGTCGTTCCAGTACGTGACACTGGTCGGCGGCCACGTGCTGGCCCAGTTCACCCTGCTGATCATCCTCACCGCGTTCAGCACCGACCAGGTCCACGAATTCGGTTGGCGCATCGGCTTTGCCATCGGCGGCGTGGCCGCCATCGTGGTGTTCTGGCTGCGCCGGACGATGGACGAATCGCTGTCCGCCGAACAACTCGAAGCGATCCGCGAAGGCAAGGACAAGAGCTCAGGCTCGTTGAGCGAACTGCTCACCCGCTACTGGAAACCGCTGCTGCTGTGCTTCCTGATCACCATGGGCGGCACCCTGGCGTTCTACGCCTACAGCGTCAACGCCCCGGCCATCGTCAAGACCACCTACAAGGACCAGGCCATGACGGCCACCTGGATCAACCTGATCGGGCTGATCTTCCTGATGGCGATCCAACCCATCGGCGGGATGATCAGTGACAAGGTGGGCCGCAAACCGCTATTGGTCTTCTTCGGTATCGGCGGGGTGCTCTACACCTACGTCCTGTTCACCTATCTGCCCCAGACACATTCACCGATCGTGTCGTTCCTGCTGGTGGCCGTCGCCTACGTGATCCTGACCGGTTACACCTCGATCAATGCCCTGGTGAAATCCGAGCTGTTCCCGTCGCACATCCGCGCCCTCGGCGTGGGAATTGGCTACGCCCTGGCGAATTCGATGTTCGGCGGGACCGCGCCGGTGATCTACCAGGCGCTCAAGGACCGCGACCTCGTGCCGTGGTTCATCGCCTACGTCACGGTGTGCATCGCCCTGTCGCTGTGGGTATACCTGGCCTTCCTCAAGAACAAGGCCGAGACCTACCTGGACCGCGAGAAGGGTGCGGCCTTCATCCGCTAGCGCGTGAAAGCCGCTGCGCCGGAGCCCATATCGAACCGGGCGCCGGACCTCAGTTCGCCGTAGGAGGCTCGTCGCCGCGCAACCGGGCCTGCAGTTGCTCGCGGTCCTTGCGGCGCCGCTCGTCGACCACGGCGATGGAAGCCGTCGCCCGCTCACGCAGCGGCCGGAACAGCCAGATCCCCAACGGCAGTGCGATCACGATGGCGAACAACAGCGCCACCACGACCGGGAAATCTGCCACGACCAAACTCCCCACGCCATAGATCGCCGCGGTCAGCACAGCAACCAGCACCAGCCGGGCGATGAGGTAAACCGCGACATCGGTGACCATGCGGGAGGTCGAACCACTTCCTGACACACTCCGAGCCTACCGACGACGCGTATATTCGGATCAAGGAGGTTTCGAGTGGCGTATCTACTCCTGCTCATTGTCGCGGCAAGCTTGGTCTACATCGGCTGGCGGCTGGCGCGGGTTTCTGGCAGTCGACCCAAGACCCGGGTGATCGGTCCCGACGACGATCCGGAATTCCTGCGTCGGCTCGGGCACGGCGACAACCCCCGCAACTAGCCAGGGTCAGGCGCGCGCGTCCGTCGACCGGCGTGCCCCAGCGAAGTCGGATGCCACCACGGCGGCCAGCTCGATCAGCGCCTCGCGGGTGCCGGGCTTGAGCCGGTCCAGGCTGATCTCCGCGCCCTCCTCCAGATGCGGATCGAACGGCACCAGCCGCACCGCGCGGCAGCGCCGCGAGAAGTGGTCCACCACCTTCGACAGATCGACCTTGCCCGACCGGGGCCGCACCGCGTTGATCACCGCGATGGAATTGCGCACCAGGTCCTGATGGCCGTGCGCGTCGAGCCAGTCCAGCGTCGCCGACGCACTCCGCGCCCCGTCCACCGAACCCGAGCTGATCACGACCAGCACGTCGGCCTTCGACAGCACCGCCGACATCGCCGAATGCATCAACCCCGTGCCGCAGTCGGTAAGCACCAGGCTGTAGAACCGCTCCAGCACCTCCAGGGCGCGCAGGTAATCGTCCGAGCTGAACGCCTCCGACACCGCCGGATCGCTCTCGGACGCCAGCACCTCCAGCCGGCTCGGCCCCTGTGAGGTGTAGGCCCGGACATCGCTGTAGCGCTCGATACCTTCGGCGTCGCGCAGCAGGTGACGGACCGTCGCCGCCGTCTCCAGCGGCACCTTCTGGCTCAGCGTGCCCCGGTCCGGGTTGGCATCCACCGCGACCACCCGGTCGCCGCGAATCGACGCGAACGTGGCACCCAACGTCGCTGTGATCGTGGTCTTGCCCACGCCGCCCTTCAGAGACATCACCGCGATCCGGTAACAGCCCTGCAGGGGCTGGCTGACCTCGGAGACCAGGTTGTTGCGGTGCGTGGTCTTGGGGCTCTCGCCGACGTTGACCTGCTTGAACGACGCGACGTACAGCGCCTTGCGCCAGCCCGAGGTCGGCGGGTTCTTGCGTTGGCCCAGCAGCGCGGCAGTGGACAGGTCCCGGTAGGCGGCGGCGTGGACTCCGGCGCCCGGCCGCTCCGCACCTCCAGCCGCGGGCGGCGCGAAGGGCCCCGGAGCCGGTTGGGGAAAGTTCGCGGCGAGGGGGCCGGGAAAGCTTGCGGGCACGGGCGGTGCGGTGATCACCGGGACGCCGTGCGGCGGCGTCGGGGCGGTCCACTCCGCGGGCAGCGGAGTGGAGACCCCCGGCTCGGCGGGATTGCTGAACCGCTGCTGACTGCGGAACCCGGGCACCGGGGCGAACACCGACGGCACGGGCGGCAGATCGACGACGGGCGGAGCCGCCGCGGGCGGTGCGGGCGGTGCGTCGGCAGCGGGCGGGGCCGCCTGATGGATCACGGTCGATTCGCCGGCCGAGGCTTCCGGCGCCGATTCGCTGTTGTCCTGTGCGGCAGGCTCCGGCGTTTCGGACGGCGCAGCCACTGGCTCAGACTCAGACTCCTGCACCGGTTCTGACACTGGCTCGGACACGAAATCCCCTCTTCTCCACACAATCCGACCGGACGTTCACCAATCTGGCGGTGTCTAGCCAACCCCCGCGTACGAATGCAGGCCGACGGTCACCAGGTTGATGAAGAACAGGTTGAACACCATCGCGACGAAGCCAACGACGTTGATCCAGGCCGCCTTGCGGTCCCGCCAGCCTGCGGTCGAGCGGGCGTGCAGATACGCCGCGTACACCACCCACGCGATGAACGACACCGTCTCCTTGGGATCCCAGCCCCAGTAGCGGCCCCAGGCCTCCTCGGCCCAGATGGCGCCGAAGATCACGCCGAAGCCGAAGATCGGGAACGCGAAGATCGTGGTGCGGTAGGCGATGCGGTCGAGGGTCTGCGCATCGGGCAGCCGCTGGAGGATCCGTCCGAACGCGTTCTCGCGGTCGGCCAGCGGCGACATCTTCAGCAGGAACAGGATGCTGGCCACCCCGGCCACCAGGAACACCCCGGAACCGAGACTGACCACCGACACGTGGATGGGCAGCCAGTAGGACTGCAGGGCCGGCATCACGGGGGCGGCGTTGGAGTACAGCCAGCGCCCGGACACCGTCAACAAGATCAGCACCGGAACCAGCACGAACACCCACAGCGCGCGGTACTGCGGCTTGCGCAGCACGACCGCGGCCGCGATCAGCCCGCAGAAGCTGGTCAGGTTGATGAACTCGTACATGTTGCCCCACGGCACCCGCGAGGTGGCCAGGCCGCGCAACACGATGCAGATGAACAGCATGCCGATGCCGACGTAGGTGAGCGCCAGACCGGTCTTGCCGACCCGCTCGTCGAACGGGCGCCGGGGCACCTCGGCGACGACCCCGGGGGTGGCGCTGTCCGCGCCTACGGTTGCGCCCACGAGCTCCCGGGTCTCGACGCGACGACCGCGGCTGTAGGCAAGTTCGACGGCGAGCAGGATCAGTGCCCCGACCAGGACCACCACCGACGACGTGAACGCCCAGTCGGAGTACCTGGCCAGCCCGATGTCGATGTGCTCGGTATTCACTGCTCCGCCTTCTCTTCTACCGCCGGCGCGTCGTGGTAGCCCTCCAACAGCCGCGCGGTCAGCTTCTCGAACTCATCGCCCCAACCGGAGTTGTCGGTACGGGCCAGCCCGCCCAGCTCGACGTTCACCGTACCTGCATTCGCGGGTTGGATCCGAACCCAGACGCGGCGCCGGCGCACCACCAACGACACCAGCAACCCGCCCATCATCGACATCGCGAACACCAGCACCCAGACCTGCGCCGGGTCGTGCGACACCTGCAGGTTCACGAACGGCACGGCGCCGTCGAACCGGACCTTGGTGCCGTCGTCGAGCCGGGTGTCCTGGCCCGCGACCAGGTTGACGCGGGCGGCCTTGGTCAGCTGCTTGCGTTCGATCAACCGGGGATCGAGCGAGAACAGCGACTGCGGCCTGCCGGTGTCCAGGCCGGTGTCACCGCGGTAGATGTCGATGGCGACGGCCGGGTCGTTGAGCGCCGGGAAACTCGACGACAGCAGTGTGCCCTCAAGTTGCTTCGTCGGCGCGAACAGACCCTGGATCGCGACCTGGTGCTTGCGCCGCTCGTCGGCGTCGGGATACGTGCCGGCCGGCGGGTCGATGCGCACGACCCCGGAGGACAGCAGCGTCATCTGTTCCTCGGGGCGCCACTGGATGGTCTGGGTGCGCTGCTGGCCGTCGGGGAACGTCACCGTGAACGTCGGCGCGTAACCGTGACCCTGCAGGTAGACGCGATCGCCACCGATGCGCAGCGGGTGGTTGACCTCGAGGCGGTAGGAACGCCAGGTGTCGGCGGACAGATCCGCACCGGACTGGTAGTCGATGTTGGCAGCGAACGACAATGCCTGCCCGGTGGGCAGATAGTGCGCGTCGAAGTCATTGACCCGCAGGCAGATCGGGCTCAGCGAGGTGCCGTCGACGGTGTTGCCGGCCCGGAAGGAGTCGAACGCCGCCGGTGAGGCGGTGCAGAACCCGGGGCCGCCGTCTGCGATGACGATGACGTTGCCCTCGTAGCCGAACAGCTTGCCCGCGGCCACCGCGGCCAGCAGGCCCAGCAGCGAGAAGTGGAAGACGATGTTGCCGAACTCGCGCAGATAGCCCTTCTCGGCCGAGATCTCGGTGATCCCGTCCTCTTGCTTGCGGGTGACCTTGCGCCAGCCCTTCAACCGCCGCGTCACGGTCTCGGCGACCTCGTCGGCGTCGGCGCTCACCTGCTCGGCATGGTGCTTGGGCAGCCGGCCCAGATTGCGCGGCGCCGGCACGGGTACTGCCCGCAGGCTGCGGAAATGCTCGATCATCCGGGGGGTCAGGCAGCCCACCAGAGAGATGAACAGCAACACGTAGATCGCGGTGAACCAGAAGCTGGAGAACACGTCGAACGCCTGCACCCGGTCCAGCCACGGCCCCAGCGTGGGATGGGCGGCCAGGTATTCGTCGACCTTGGACTCGTTGAGGCTGCGTTGCGGCAACAACGCACCCGGGATCGCGCCGAGCGCCAGCAGGAACAGCAGCACCAGCGCGGTGCCCATCGAGGTCAGGGTGCGCCAGGTGTTCCGAACCAGCGCGAGCAGACGTGAAACTGCCCCAAAACGCGGATTTTTGGGCAGTTTTGTGTCTGCTCGCGAGTCAGAAGTAACCATCAGATCGGCAGCCTCACGTCACTGACGAAGGCGTCACGCACCCACGACACGAACTCATTCCACAACCCCGTCACGAGCGCGGTCCCCACCAGGATCAGCAGCACCCCGCCGAAGATCTGGATGGTCCGGGTGTGCCGGCGCAACCAGCCCAGACCCTGCACCGCCCGCGCCGACCCGAGGGCCAGCAGCACGAACGGGATGCCCAACCCGAGGCAGTACGCCAGCACCAGCACCACGCCGCGCGCCACGCTCGCGCCGTCGGTGGCCGAGGCCACCGCGATCACGCCGGTCAACGTCGGGCCCAGGCACGGCGTCCACCCCAGCGCGAACACCGCACCCAGCAGCGGGGCGCCGGCCATCGTGGACCACTGCCGCGGCGCGAACCGCGCCTGCCGCTGCAGCGCCGGGATGAAACCGACGAAGACCAGACCCATCACGATCGTGACGACGCCACCGATGCGTTGCAGCAGAACCTGATTGGCGATCAGCGTGGTGGTCATGCCCAGCACCGCCACCGCGCCGAGCAGGAACACCACGGTGAATCCCGCGACGAACAATGCGGCCGCGCCGGCCACCCGCAGGCGTGCGGTCTTGACGCCGACCGCACCTGACGCGGCGTCGGACTCGTCGACCCCGACCACCGCGGCCAGATAGGACAGATAGCCGGGCACCAGCGGCACCACGCACGGCGAAGCGAACGACACCAGCCCGGCCAGCACGCTGATGCCCAGTGCCAGCAGCACCGGCCCGGCCGCGGCGATCTCGGCGAATCCGGTCATGGCTGCTGCCCTTCGGCCGCCAACCGCTCGACCACCGGTTGCAGATCCTCGGCCAGCAGTTCACGCAGGAACACCGCGGCCACCCGGTGCTGACGGTCCAGCACCACGGTCGACGGGATCACCGTGGTCGGGTACTTGCCGCCGAACGCGATCATGGTGCGCATCGGCGGGTCGTAGATGGACGGGAAGGTGACCTTGCGGTCGGTGACGAAATCGACTGCGGCATCACGGTTGTTGTCCCGCACGTCGATACCGAGAAATGCCACGCCCTTGTCGCGGGTGGCGTCATAGACCTTTTGGAGCTGACCGATCTCGGCGCGGCACGGCCCACACCACTGGCCCCACACGTTGATCACCACGACCTTGCCGGCGAAATCGTCCAGCGAGATCGTCTTGTTCGGGTCGGTGAGCTCAGGACCGCTCAGTTTGCCTGGCGTGCTGCGCTTTTCGGGCGGGTCGTAGAAGATGTCGGTCTTGCCGCCGGGGGCGACGAACTCGAATGTGCCGCCCTGGGCGACCGCGTCGTCACCCGTCGAGCATGCGGTGAGCAGCACCAGCCCTGCCAGCACCGCCGCACTCACCCGGGCGAGAGACGACCTCATTCAGATTCCCCAGGGCTCCGTGTAGCCCCATCGGATCAGTTTGTCGTCGTCGAAGGTGAACGACGTGATCGAGGACAGATTGCACAACCGGCTGTGCGGCAACGGCAGGTGAGCGAGCTTGCGTCCCGTCATCGCGCGGCGCAGCGTCTCGACCGGGAGCTGGTGGCTGACGCAGACCGCCTCGTGCCCGGCCGCCTTCTCCCGGGCCCGGTGCATCGCCGCCATCATCCTGGGCGCGATCTCGTCGTAGGGCTCACCCCAGGACGGCTTCATCGGATTTCGCAGCCGTGGCCAGTTCCGCGGATCGCGCAGGGCACCGTCGCCCGGCGCCACCCGCTCTCCCTCGAACATGTTCCACGACTCGATGAGCCCTTCGTCGGTGAGGATCGGCAGCCCATGGCTTTCGGCGATCGGCGTGGCCGTTTCCTGCGCCCGCTCCAACGGAGAGGCCACCACGTAGACGATGTCGCGGCCGGCCAGCCAGTCCGCGGCGGCCCGCGCCTGGGCCTGGCCGCGCTCGGACAGGTGGTAGCCGGGCAGCCGGCCGTAGAGCACCTTCTCCGGGTTGAACACCTCGCCGTGCCGCATCACATGCACGGTCGTTCTGGTCGTCACTGCTTGGCCTCCGCGGCGGCACGGGCCGCACCGGGCAGCGCATCGGCGATGCGGGAGAACGCGTCGTCATCCAAAGCCGCTGAGACGAACCAGGTTTCGAAGGCGCTGCACGGCGGGTAGACCCCAGCCTCCAGCAGCGCATGGAAGAACGGTGGGAAGCGCCAGGTTTCGGTGGCCTTGGCCGCGGCGAAGTCGTCGACCTGCTCGTCGGTGAAGAACACGCTGAGCATGCTGCCCGCACGCTGCACCCGGTGGGCCACCCCGGCATCGGTCAGGGCACCGGTGAGCAGGCCGGCCAGCCGATCGGCGTTGGCGTCGACCCGGGCGTATGCCGCGTCGTCCGCATTGCGCAGCGTGGCCAGCCCGGCCGCCATCGCCACCGGGTTACCGGACAAGGTTCCGGCCTGGTAGACCGGGCCCAGCGGGGCCAGTCGCCCCATCACCTCGGCACTGCCGCCGAACGCCGCGGCAGGCAATCCGCCGCTCATCACCTTCCCGAAGGTGAACAGGTCGGCGTCGACGGGATCGAGCCCGTACCAGCCGGCCCGGCTCACCCGGAAGCCCGTCATCACCTCGTCGAGGATCAGCAGCGCACCGTGGGCCGCGGTGATCCGGCGCAGCTCCGCGTTGAAACCGGGCAGCGGCGGCACCGTGCCCATGTTGCCGGGGCTGGCTTCGGTGATGACACAAGCGATCTCGTCGCCGAACCGGCCGAAGATCTCTTCCAGGGCCTCGACGTTGTTGTACGGCAGCACGATGGTGTCGGCTGCCGCCGCCCCGGTGACACCGGGCGAGGACGGCAGGCCCAACGTGGCCACACCCGAGCCGGCATCGGCCAACAGCGCGTCGCTGTGGCCGTGGTAGCAGCCCGAGAACTTGATGATCTTGGCGCGCCCGGTGTAGCCACGGGCCAGCCGGATGGCGCTCATGGTGGCCTCGGTACCCGAGTTCACCAGGCGCAGCCGCTCGACCGGAGCGACCCGGTCGATGATCTCGGCAGCCAGCTCGGTCTCCGAAGGAGTCGGGGCGCCGAAGCTCAGGCCGTCCGCCGCCACCTTCTGCACGGCCTCCACCACCGCCGGGTGCGCGTGACCCAGCAGCATCGGCCCCCACGAGCAGACCAGGTCGACGTAGCGGTTCCCGTCGGCATCGGTCAGCCAGTAGCCGTTGGCCGAGGTGATGAACCTGGGGGTGCCGCCGACGGAGTTGAAGGCACGCACCGGCGAGTTCACTCCACCGGGGATAACTGCGCAGGCGTCGGCGAACAGCTGGGCCGATCGCTGAGTGTGCGGTTCGTCAACACGCATGGCCACCAGTGTCCCAGCAGGTGCAAATGCGTCAACTACAGGGTGTAGTGGGCGGGGTCACCCAGCCGGCGTCAGCGCGAACACCGGGTGGTCGGCGTCGTCGGGCAGGTCGCGAAAGTAACCCTCGACCACCTTGCCTGCCAGCGGACGGTAAGCGGCGATGATCGGTGCCCGCTGCTCCACCGGGACCTCGGCCGCGAGGTAACTGGCCTTGCCGAGCGTCACCGTCGGGTTGGCCCGGATGTTGCGCACCCATTCCGATTCGCCACGCGTGGAGACCAGGTACTTGACGCCGTCAACCACGGGAACCACAACCGGGATCTGCTGCGGCTGTTTGCTGACCCGGGTGGTCACGGTGAGGGTCTCGCTGTGGCCGATGCCGGTGGCCATCGCGATCTTGTTGAACACTGCGCGAACAAACCACGGGGGCTTGAGGTAGGCCATAACCCACGAGTTTGATGGGGATATGCAGCTACCGCAATCGCTGGCCCGGTTCAACCGTCATGTGACCAACCCCATCCAGCGCCTGTGGGCTGGCTGGGCGCCGACGTTCGGCATCTTGGAGCACGTCGGCCGGAAATCCGGGAAGACCTACCGGACTCCGTTGAGCGTGTTCAGCACCGACGACGGCGTTGCCATCATGCTGACCTACGGCCCCGACCGGGACTGGCTGAAGAACATCACCTCGGCGGGTCACGCCCGGATCCGCCGCCACGGCAAGACCATCGAGGTCCGTGACCCTCGGGTGGTGTCCAAGGCCGAGGCCGCCGAGCACGTCAAGGGCCGGGTGCAAAAGGTCTTCGCGCGGCTGCCCTTCGAACAGGCCGTGCTGCTCAAGAAGGTCTAGTTGTCACCAGCGGGACCGCGCAGGCCTGCGCATCGAGCCGACGGTTCTGACAGATCACCACGCGGCGCAGACCGAGCAATATCGCGACGGGCACCGACATCAGCGCGATGATCTGGAACATCTCGCTCATCGCGGTTTCCGCCGTGAGCGCCCGGGCGGAATCAGTGCGGCCATCGGTGTTTCGTCTCGCATATCTGCCGGTCTACCGGGGCAACGGGCACTCGGCGCCGATCTCAACGGTTTCTTGACGACGAACGCTCGAATCCTTACAGGACCCCTGAACGCGCACGTCAAGAGACCGTGCAGAATCTCGTTGCACCCGTATAGAAGTCGTGAACGACCCGGCCTGCGGCCACCTGAGCCGCTGGGATGGAATTCGTGGCACATGGCGACGCGGACCAACGGCATTGGCAACTGCACGCGAGATGCCGAGGGATGGATGCCTCGGTGTTCTTCTCCCCCGAGGGAGAACGCGGTCGCGCTCGATTGAATCGCGAACACCGGGCCAAAGCGCTGTGCCGGGAATGTCCGGTCCTCACGCAATGCCGGACACATGCCCTCGGGATCGCCGAACCGTTCGGAGTGTGGGGTGGCCTGTCCGAGGCGGACCGACATGACCTGTTGAACCAGAAACGGTCCCGAACCGGTTGATCCAGCCGACTCGCGCCCGAAGGCCGACGGCGATCGCCATGTCCGGCGAGCTGGCCGGTTGCGATAACAACTTCGACAGCTAAGGTGTTCGGAGTCCCGCCGCCAACTGGGGGAGCCAGTTCTGCACGGGTGAGACAGCGCGTCGATGTCGAGGCCACACCCGATGTGGGCGCATTTCAAGCGTCGCTGGGATCGACCGAGTTCGACGCTCGGCAACACCGCCTGGCCGATTGCGCCGCCAAGTTCGTACCCGCCGCGAAGGTCAGGCCACACCGGAGGGGACCTGTGCAGAGACATCTAACCGACGACGAGATCCTCAAGGAACTTGAGCCGGTAGCCGAAGAAGGCCTCAATCATCATTTGAAGGTCGCCAAGGAGTGGCATCCGCACGACTACGTTCCGTGGGACCTCGGCCGTAACTTTGCGGCTCTGGGCGGCGAAGACTGGGCACCGGAGCAGTCGGGTCTGTCCGAAGTCGCCAAGGTCGCGATGATCACCAATCTGCTCACCGAGGACAACCTGCCGTCCTACCACCGCGGGGCCGCCAATCACTTCTCTCTCGACCGGGCATGGGGGCACTGGGTCAACCAGTGGACCGCCGAGGAAAACCGCCACGGCATCGTCATCCGCGACTACCTCGTCGTCACCCGCGGAGTGGACCCCGTCGCGTTGGAGCGCATGCGCATGGAGCACATGCGCAACGGCTACGACCCCGACGAGGAAGAGCGCGAGATCCACGAGCCGGGCCCGCTGATGATCGCGGCGTACGCCACCCTGCAGGAACTCGCCACCCGCGTCAGCCACCGCAACACCGGCAAGATCTGCGACGACCCCCTCGCCGAGTCGATGCTGCAGCGCGTCGCGACCGACGAGAACCTGCACATGGTGTTCTACCGCAACGTGTTCTCCGCCGGTTTCGACCTCGCACCAGACCAGGCGATGGAGGCGGTTTGCGCCATCATCGAAGGTTTCCGGATGCCCGGCCGGGGAATGCCCAACTGGCGCCGCAACAGCGTGATCATGGCCAAGCACGGCATCTATGACCTGCGCCAGCACCTCGAAGAGGTCGTGATGCCCAACGTCAAGAAATGGCGGATCTTCGAGCGCAACGACGTGAGTGCGGTCGGCGAGAAGCGCCGCGAGCAACTCGCCACCTATCTGGAGGATCTGCAGAAGCAGGTGCTCAGGTTCGAGGAGCAACGCGACCGCATGCTCGCCCGTGAGGCCGCCAAGGCGGAGCGTTCCGCGTAGGACGACCAATCCCGAAGGCGCGGACGCCGCCGGTAAACCCCTGTTCACCTGGGGATACAAGGTCTACCGTAGATAAGCCACTACTGCGGTCGGCAGCAGGGCGCGGCATCTGTCCCATCGGTGGCAGGAGGTCACCATGAAGCGCCTACTCATCATCGGCTACGGCATCGCGAGCTATCTCCTGTTCGTGGTGGCGTTCCTCTATGCGATCGGATTCGTCGGCAATTTCGTGGTGCCGCGCACGGTCGATTCCGGCATCGCCGCACCCATCGCCGAGGCGGTGCTCGTCAACCTGCTGCTGCTGTCGGTCTTCGCCGTCCAGCACAGCGTGATGGCCAGGACCTGGTTCAAGGACCGGTGGACGCGGATCATCCCGCACGCCATTGAACGCAGCACGTACGTATTGCTGTCCAGCCTCGCGCTGTTGCTCCTGTACTGGCAGTGGCGCACCATGCCCGCGATCGTGTGGAACGTGGAATCCACTGCGGGACGGGTGATTCTGTGGGCTTTGTTCTGGGCGGGCTGGGCCACTGTGTTCGCCTCGACGTTCATGATCAACCACTTCGACCTGTTCGGTCTGCGACAGGTATGGCTGAACTGGCGCGGCCGGCCCTATGAGGAACTGCGCTTCCAGACGGTGATGTTCTACCGGGTGATCCGGCACCCGATCATGGCCGGGTTCATCGTGGCATTCTGGGCCACCCCGACGATGACGGCCGGGCATCTGCTGTTCGCGGGCGTCAGCACCGCCTACATCCTGGTGGCGATCCAGCTCGAAGAACGCGACCTGGTGGACGCCCTGGGTGATCAATACCGCGACTACCGGCACCGCGTCGGGATGCTGGCGCCGGGGCTGCATCTCGGGCACGACAGCGCCACCCCCAAGGTCCGGCACCGGCCCGCGTAGCAGTCGAAAAGAGCCAGTCGGCCGTCGGAAAACGGCCGGCTGGCTTTTATTTTTTTCTGATGTATGGTCGGGCTCAGTGATTGTTTGCGAGAAAAGGAGCAACGATGGCTGATAAATCCCAGGGGCGTTCTCCCAAAAAACCGGCGATGACCATCAAGGAGCGGCGGGCGGCAAAACGCACGAAGGCCGCCGAGGCCGGCGAGACCATCCCCAGGCGGAAGCGGCCGGACCGCGCCTAGCAGTCTGGGCTGCCGATTTACCGCCCACCCGTTTGATCACACCCCACCCGCCCGCACTTGATTCGGGGTGAATGCGCGCCATTATTCTGCACTACACAAACACCGAAAATGGTGCATTCTATTTCGCCATTCAGTCGAAATAATTGCGCATTACGCGGTGAGAAAAATTGTCCGCAATAATGTCGAACTGGCGGGATTCACGCCCGCCAGTTCAATACTTCACCGGAGCCCGCCGTCATCACGGTGCCCGGCATCACCCGTAGCCGGTACGGGGTCAACCGAAGGGCCGCGAACTGGTCCGAGGTCGGTCCGTCGCTCCATTGCGGGATGATGTACGGGTCATACCCCACCGGCGCCGGGCCATTGGCGAACCGGTCCCAGACCTGAGTGCAGGTCTCGTCGTCGGTGTACCACTCCACCAGGCAGTCAGCGGCGCAGGTGTCGTGGTTGGTGGTCCAGTAACTGACCGAGACGTGCGGATGCACCGCCAGATGTGCCCGCTTGACCGGGCTGGGCACCGTTGCGACCCAACCGAACAGATCAGTTCCGTCCCACTCCCAGATCGGGTGCAGGATGCGGCTGCGAGGTTGACCGTCGGCGTCGACGGTGGCGACCGAGGCCCACACGATCTCGTGGGCCATCGTCACGAAGGCAGGGGCAATCCGTTCCAGCGGGGTAGCAGTCACATCAGCCACAGTAGGCATGGTGCGACCCGCGGCGGCGCAGGTTCGCGGTTACCGCTCCTGATCGGCGCGGCCGTAGATGGGGTTGCCGTGGTCATCGACCCAGTCGTTGACAGCGGTGCCGGATACCGTGCCGTGGCTACCCGGCAGGGTGACGGTGGGCCGGGAGTCGTCATAGGACCTCATGACGCGCTCGGCTTCCTTGCGGTTCTCTTCGCTGACAGGTGGCGGTTTGTCGGTAGTCATACTGTCGACTGCCCGAAAGTGCCTGTCGCCAAACACTTCGACGCCGCCGATAGGCCAGCCGATCAGGCCGAGACCGTGCGAAGCGAGGCCGGCAGGCTGGGCAGGAAATGGCGGGTCGCGAACGCCCGGAGATCCTCGGGGGTGTCGAGGGGTTCGACGCTGGGCAGCAGCAGCACCATTCCGGCATAACGCAGGATGGTGTCGGCCAGGTCGTTGACGGCCTGCTCGCCGATCCGCTCGGCGAATCCGGCCGGGAAGATCACCTTGAGCGCCGCGGCCATGCGCTCGATCGCGGCGCCGTAGTGGGTGTGCAGCATCTCCATCACGAGTGCCGGTTCATCGGCGATCAGCTGGTTGAGCACGTGGTGACGGCGGAACCGCAGAATCGACAGCGTGAACGCTTCGACATAGTAGTTTGATCCGACACGGCAATTTGATTGCGGCCCATCATTTTTCAGTTCCTCGGCGATGTCGGCGAACAACGCGACGTTCTCCCGCTCGATCACCGCCGCGACCAGCTCGTCACGGTTGGCGAACCGGCGATAGATCGTGGTGCGGCTGACGCCGGCCCGGCGCGCGACGTCGTCGAGCGCGACGCGGCGCAGGCCGTGCCGCTCGAATTCGACGAGCGCCGCGTCCAGGATTGCCGTCACCGAATCAGGTGCGGGCATAGCCCTTTTGCGCAAATTTGTTGTAGCGCACGCTCATCGGTAGATGATCCCACACCCAGTTCACCGGACGGGACCGCCAGAACGCCGCGAACCGCTGGTAGTTGCGTTCCTGCCGCTCGCTCCACGGCAGGTCGAGCAGGTCGCGGGCGCGGGGCGGCAGGCCGCCTGCCGTCAGGAAGGCCGCGGCAGGGTTGAACACTGTGGCGACCACACGCCATACCGCCGGGTGCACCGCCTTGGGGCAGGGAAAGCCCTTGGTGACGTAGCCGACGCCGTAGCGAGCGGACTTGTGCGGGACCGCCACCTCGTTCATCATCCGGTCCCAATACTGCTCGAACTCGGCGTAGGTCGCCGGCATCGGCCGGTCACTGACCCCGTAGCGCCGGTACCAGGTCTTGGACTCCAGGTAGATCTGCTCCTTCTCCGCGTCGCTGAGCCGCTTCACGAAGGTGTCGGCGAAGTAGAGGACCTGCTCGACGAACGTCGCATGCGCCCAGAAGTACGTGTCGGGATCCAGTGCGTGGTAGCGGGAACCGTCCGGCATATCGCCCTTGACGTGGTGGTGGAAGTCGCGCACCTGGGTGCCGGCGTTCTCATCCTCGGTGCCGTACACGGTCCGGTAGATCGGCGGGATGGTCCGCTTGAGCCGCTCGGCGGTGTCGGAGAAGAACGTCGAATGGTCCAGCACGCCCTGGCCGAGCTCGGCCAGCATGTTCTGGAGCACCGCGGGCCGTGGCCCGATCAGGTACATCCGGTTGTCGCCGAAGTACTTCCAGACCAGCGATTGCGGGCCCAGTAGCAGGGCATCGGTCTGCTGCGGCTGCTCGGCCAGTTCGGTCATGTACACAGTGTTACAGATTTCGCACTTTGTACCAAGTGGTCTGTGACGGCGCTCACGGCCAGGACCGGGCGGCGTTATCGCGCTGTTGCCGCACCGTGTCCCGGGCTGAGACCCACCGTTGGAATGATGCGCAGGTGACCTCGCTGACCCGCCGCGACGCGCTGCGTCTAGGCGTCACCGGTGCGGGCGCCGCAGGATTGCTGACCTTGGGCAGCCTGCTCGGTCCGGCTACGCCCCGCGCTTCTCCGAGCCCCAACCAGACGGCCCCAGCGGGCAGCCCGTTACCGACCCGCGAATCGGGGTCGTTCACCTCCGCAGCCCGCGGCGGAGTCGAAACCAACTGGATCATCGCCCGCCCGCCGGGCCAGCACGGCCGATTGCGTCCGGTGATCGCCCTGCACGGCATGGACAACGATGCCGCAGGCGTGATGGACCTGGGCATTCCGGAGGCGCTGGCCCGGCTGACCGCGGCAGGCCGTCCGCCGTTCGCAGTGGTCAGTGTCGACGGCGGCAACTCGTTCTGGCGCCGTCGAGCCTCTGGCGGGGACTCCGGCGCGATGGTGCTCAACGAACTGATCCCGATGCTGGCCACCAAGGGCATCGACACCTCGCGAGTGGCCTTCATGGGCTGGTCGATGGGCGGCTACGGCGCCATGCTGTTGGGTGCCAGACTGGGCGCCGCGCGCACCGCGGCGGTCTGTGCGATCAGCCCGGCGCTGTACCTGACGTACTGGGGCGCGCCGGCCGACGCCTTCGACAGCCTCGAAGACTGGCAGCAGAACTCAGCGCTGAGATTGCCACCGGCGCTGGGGTCGATCCCGCTCCGCATCGACTGCGGCACCGGCGACGGGTTTTACGCGGCGACCCGAATGTTCGTCAACCAACTGCCCAGGACCCCGGCCGTCGGCTTCTACCCCGGCGGACACGATCAGGACTTCTGGCGCGCGCACTTGTCCGATGAGCTGGCCTGGCTCGATTCCTGAACCGCGCCCTGGGCTGTCACCCCCAGGTGAGCGGATCGAGCGCGAGATAGAAGCGCAGACGCTCCGGGTCCACTTCCGCCGGATAACCCGCCGCCAGGCCCGCCGCGGCATCCTCGGCGAATCCCGGAACGCTGTCGGCGGTATTGGCCAGCAGCAACGCCAGATCGGCGTGCCGGTCCGCGACGCCGAGCCGGCCCAGGTCGACGAAGCCCTCGACCGTGAGCCGATCGGGGTCGATGAGGATGTTGGGCAGGCACAGGTCACCGTGGCATACCACCTGATCGGCCACCTCCTGGCGGCGACGTAGGTCCGCCTCGCGTTCGACCCGCATCAGCAGCTCGGCCGGCGAGACGTCCCGGTCTTCGGCGCGCAGAAACTCGGGGTTGACCGCACCCACGGCGACGACGGATCTGGCCCACGACAGCATCTCGTCGAGGTCGCGCCGAAACGGACAGTCGTCGACCGCGATGCCGTGCAGGGCGCGGACCGACTCGACCACCGCGGGCCAGACCGACCGCAGCGTCGTCTCGCTGAGCCGATCAGCCCCGACGCCGCCGACGGCGCTGGTGATCAGGACCGCTCCCCCGTCCTCGGTGAGGTCCCAGTCGATCAGCGAGGGAACCGGAAGACCGCGGCCGTGCACCCAGGCCACCCGGTCGCGCTCCGCTGCCAGATCCGCGACCGCCGCCGGACCGACCACCTTGGCGTAACGGGCACCATCGGCACTGCGGAACACCCCGGCCCCGGATTCACCGTGCGAAACAGGATGCCAATCGGTCACGGCGTCAGCGGCGCAACCGGGCGAGGCCGAGCACGGTCAACACCCCGGCCAGACCGGCCAGCACCAATGCCAACACCAGCAGCGGCGCCGAATAACTGATCGCGGTAGTCGGTGGCTCGCCGTCGAGCACGGGCGCCACCTCGATCGTCGTCGACGCAGCGATCCAGCTCAGCACACAACCCACCGCCGCAAGGACGGCCACCACGAACTCCAGCACGGCCCGGCGTTTCACGGGGTGCGCTCCTCGACCAGCGGCGTGAGCGCTTCCCGCAGCTTCCGATGCTTGCGCGCCCAGGCCTGGGCGGTACGGCCGCCTGCCAGTTTCAGCCCAATGCCGGTGCGGCCCTTCGGCACCCCCGACAGCTCACCCAGCGCACGGGCGGATTGCCATTTGGGCGACTCCGAACCCGACGCCTCGGGGTAGATCAGCACGATCTCCTCGACCCGCAGCGTCTCGGCCCCCTGCCGCAGGGTCTCGGCAGTCAGCTCGACCGAGGTGTGAATCCGGGCGGCCTTGATCTGGATGGCCACGAATACCGACACCAGCAGCAGGAACACGACCGGGATCCACAGGTCACGACCGTATCCGCCGGTCATCTGCAGCACCGCCATACCGACCCCCGCGAACGGGCCCAACAACAGCCAGGCCCAGCTCGCCCCCTGCTCGTAGAACAGCACCTCGGAGGCAACCTCGTTCACCGGCTCACTCACCATCGTCACCCCTTCGCAGCGACACCGTGCTCACGCCGCTGCCCACGATCACCAGGAGCAGCGCGAGCAACGTCAGGATGTGCACCGGAGCCAGACTGAACGCCGCGATCAACGCGACCACCACCACTATCGCCATGGACAGCGCAATCGCGGCCCGCAGATACCGCGCGTCACCCGAACGGCTGCGGCCCGCCAGGTACGCCAGCCCCACCCCGGCGAGCGCGGTGAGCACACCGACACAGCGGAACAGCGTGCTCTGGGCGCTGGGCCAGGACGCCGAGGCGGCGATCATGCCGCCGACGATCAACAACACGGCGCCGGCCAGCCAGAAACCGAACGAGATGGTCGCGCGCCGCGACGCTGATGATGCAGGCATTGTCCGGAAGCGTAGCGAATCAGCGGAGGAAGAAACCGTCGGCGTCCTTGCGGTGCAGCAGGTACAGCCCGCCGGCGATCAGCACCGATCCGACGATCGCGGTGACGGCGTAACCCACCGCGGCCGCATCCTGGCGTTCGCCGGTCAGCAGGCTACTGATCGCGTGCAGCACCGTGACGATCCCACCGCTGGTCAGCAGGGTGCGGGCCCAGCGATACCCCTCACGCATCAACCACAGGAACGCGCCAACGATCGAGGACAGCACGACCAGGAACATGATCGAGAAGACGACGGTCATCGACCGCTGCACGCCCGTGCCGGATCCGGTGAGCGCGTCGATCAGGTATCCCACCGCCATCAGCACCAGCGCGGCCGTCCACAACCAGAAGCCGGTGTCGACATCCTCGGGCCGGCCGTTCGGGGTCTGCTGGGGTTCGGTCACCTGCTCGGTCACGCGAGCCAACCGGCCACATCGGCCGCCCAATACGTCAGCACGATGTCGGCGCCCGCCCGCCGGATGCCGGTCAGCGACTCCAGGGCCGCCGCCTGCAGGTCGATCCAGCCGTTGGCCGCGGCCGCACAGATCATCGAGTACTCGCCCGAGATCTGGTAGGCCGCAACGGGTACCGGCGAGATATCGGCGGCGGCGCGCACCACGTCCAGGTAGCTCATCGCGGGCTTGACCATCACCATGTCGGCGCCCTCGTCGATGTCGAGTTCGACCTCGTGCACGGCTTCGCGGATGTTGCCCGGATCCTGTTGGTAGGTACGGCGATCCCCGACCAGGCTGGACGACACCGCCTCGCGGAACGGGCCGTAGAACGCCGAGGCGAACTTGGCCGCATAGGCCAGGATGGCCACGTCGGTGTGCCCGGCCGCGTCCAGCCCGTCCCGGATGGCGGCCACCTGGCCGTCCATCATGCCGCTGGGACCGACCACGTGCGCGCCCGATTCAGCTTGTGCCACAGCGAGTTCCACGTAACGCAGGTTGGTCGCGTCATTGTCGACGCGTCCCGCGCCATCCAATACGCCGCAGTGCCCATGATCGGTGAACTCGTCGAGGCAGGTGTCGGCCATCAACACCGTGGCATCACCGAGGTCCTTGGCCAGATCGCGCAACGCGACGTTGAGGATGCCGTCCGGATCGACACCGACCGACCCGGTCGGATCCTTGTCCTCGTCGCGGGGTACCCCGAACAGCATCAGTCCGCCCACACCCGCGGCCACCGCGTCGGCGGCCGCCTGGCGCAACGAATCCCTGGTGTGTTGGACCACGCCGGGCATCGAGGAGATCGGTCGCGGTTCGTCGATACCGTCGGCCACGAACATCGGCAACACCAGATGGCGTGGCTCCAAAGAGGTTTGGGCCACCAGGCGACGCATCGCCGGCGTGGATCGCAGGCGACGAGGCCGGTGTCTTGGAAACGCCACAGCTATCCCTCCTCCGCTCTGTTCCTCGAAACGGCATTCCAGCAGGAAAAGTTCGAGTAAGGCCCTGCCGGAATGCTGTTTCGGCGAAACTTTCGCTTACCTGCGGCGGCTCTTCTTGCGCGGCGGGGGCAGCGCCCCCTCGGCACGGAGCCGGGCAGCGTGTTCGGCCAGCGCATCGACCAGCGGACCGACCGCGGCCGACTCGGGCTGCACGTCCACCCGCAGGCCGAATTCCGCTGCGGTTTCAGCGGTCTTGGGCCCGATGCAGGCCACGATGGTCCGGGCGTGCGGCTTGCCCGCGATACCGACCAGGTTGCGCACGGTCGAGCTCGAGGTGAAGCAGACCGCGTCGAACCCGCCGGTCTTGATCATCTCGCGGGTCTGCGCCGGCGGCGGAGCCGCACGCACGGTGCGATAGGCGGTGACATCCTCGATCTCCCAGCCGCGTTCGCGCAGGCCCTCGGCCAGCGTCTCGGTGGCGATGTCGGCACGCGGCAGCAGCACGCGGTTCACCGGATCGAAAACCTCGTCGAACGGCGGGAACTCGTCGAGCAGGCCGAGCGAGGACTGCTCCCCGGACGGCACCAGCTCGGGGTTGATGCCGAACGCCCGCACCTTGTCGGCGGTGGCCTGTCCGACGCACGCGATCTTCACGCCCGAGAACGCCCGAGCATCCAGGCCGAACTCGTTGAACTTCTCCCACACCGCACGCACGGCGTTGGTCGAGGTGAACACCACCCACTGGAACCGGCCGTCGACCAGACCCTTGACCGCGCGCTCCATCTGCGCGGGGCTGCGCGGCGGCTCGACGGCGATGGTCGGCACCTCGATCGGCAGCGCGCCGTGGCCCACGAGCTTCTCGCTCATCTCGCCGGCCTGATCCTTGGTACGCGGCACCAGCACGGTCCAGCCGTACAGGGCGCGGCTCTCCCACCAGTTCAGCTTGGCCCGGTTGGCCACCGTCTTGCCGATGGTGACGACCAGCGGCCCGGTCAACGGCCCGGCCAGCTCACTGCCGGCCGGCTTCTCCAGCGTGGCCTTGTCGATCAGGCCACCGAGGGTGGTCTCCACCGAGCGCTGCTGGCAGGTGGTGCCGCTCGCGGTGACCACGGCCGGGGTGCTGTCGACCAGCCCCTGCTCGATCAGGGTGCGTGCGGCGTCCGGCAGGTGCGACGCGGTCGCGTGCAGGATCAGCGGCCCGGGCGCGGCGGCCAGCGCCGCCCAGTCCACGTCACCGCGGACGTCGGCCACCGTGTGCGACGAACCCAGCGGCAGGCCCGCGTAGGTGGGCACCGCGCTGGTGGCGGGCAGGCCGGGAACGATCTCGAAGTTCACGTGGGACTTGGCCAGCGCGCCGATCTCGGTGATGACAGCGTCGACCGACAGCGGGTCACCGGCAACCAGGCGGACCACGTCATAGCCGTGGCGGGCCTCGGCGACCAGCGTCTTGGCCACCTCGGCGGGGTCGCCGAGAGCGGGGCGCACTTCAGGCCCGCCGGCGATGACGGCGGCCTGAGCCGCGTCAGAGTTGGCGGCGGCGTCGCCGTCGGATGCGGCACCGGCAGCAGCGTCGGCCTTGGCCGGGGCGGCCGGGGCCGGGCCGGAGGCCGGCGGCAGGTCGGTGCCGATCAGGGCCAACACGGCTGCTGGGACGTCGGGATCGGTGAACACCAACTCGGCGTGCGCCAGCACGGATTGCGCCCGTGCCGTCAGCAGCCCCGGATCTCCCGGGCCTGAGCCCACAAATGTGATGCGGCCGGGCTTCGCCTTGCGACCTCGCATGGTCATTCTTCACTCCCGCGCTCTACCAACAGCTCGCGTGCACCCAGCTCGAAAAGCTCCGCGGCCACCGAGACACCCAAGTCGGCGGCCCGATCGGGAGTTCCGATGCCGGACGCACGGATCACGTCGGATCCGTCCAGCGTCGCTACGCAGCCGCGCAACGACAGCTCCTCGAAGACATTGCCGTCCTCATCGATCGACTCGACCACTTCTGCGATCGCGCCTACCGGTGCGGAACAGCCCGCCTCCAGTTCGGCGAGCAGGATCCGTTCGGCGGTGACCGCGGCGCGCGTATCGGCGTCATCCAACTCCGACAGCACCGAAATCAGCTCGGTGTCGCCGGAGCGGCATTCCACCGCGAGCGCACCCTGAGCCGGAGCTGGCAACATCTGCACCGGCTCGAGCGACTCGGTGACCCGATCGAGCCGTCCGATACGGGCGAGACCCGCGCGGGCGACCACGATGGCGTCGAGATCACCGCTCGTAACCCTGTTCAACCTGGTATCTAGGTTGCCTCGTAGGGGGCGGATTTCCAAACCGAGACCCAGTGCTCTAAGCTGCGCGGCCCGTCGCGCACTCGACGTGCCGATAACGGACCCCGCCGGCAACTCACCGAGCACCAGCCCGTCACGCGCCACCAGCGCGTCACGAGGGTCCTCACGGGGCGGGACGGCGGCGATCACGAACCGGTCGTCGCGCGCGGTGGGCAAATCTTTGTACGAGTGCACGGCCATGTCCACGCGGCCGTCGTGGATCGCCTCCCGCAGCGCCGCGGTGAAGACCCCGACGCCGATCTCGGCGATGGGGCCCTGGTTGCGGTCACCTTCGGTCGAGATGATCACCAACTCGCAGGCGTGGCCCGCGGCCAACAAAGCGTCCCTGATGGTGCCGGCCTGCGTGGTCGCCAGCAGGCTACCCCGGGTGCCGATCCGGATTACCGTATCGCGCGTTTCTACCAAGCTCTACTCAGACTTATCGAGATCTGTTGTCATGAAGGGCAATTCGCTGGCCGCCACAGCTTCGACGGCTTGCGGATCGAGTTCGAACAGCTCACGCAGGGCCTCTGCGTAGCTGTCCCCGCCAGGCGCGCTGGCGAGTTGTTTCACCCGCACCGTGGGTGCGTGCAAAAGCTTGTCGACGACGCGGCGGACCGTTTTGGCCACCTCGTCGCGGTGCGTCGCGTCCAGCCCGGGCAGCCGGTTGTCCAGACGCAACAGCTCGGCCTCGACCACGTCGGCGGCGCGCTGCCGCAACGCGGTGACGGTCGGGGTGACCTCGGCCATCCGCTGGCCGGCCAGGTAGTTGGCAACCTCGGTGGCGACGATCGTGCGGGCCGCATCGGCGTCGGTGGCCGCGGCCCGCGCCGACGGCTCGCGCTGGATGCGATCCATGTCGACGACCCAGACCCCGGGCAGCCCCGCCACCGCCGGATCCACGTCGCGCGGCATACCGAGGTCGCAGATCACCAGCTGCCGATCGCCACCGGCGGCCGCGTTGCGCTGCGCCAGGGCATGGTGCACGTCGGCCAGGGACACCACCGGGCGCACCGCGCCCGTGCTGCTGACCACGACGTCGGCGTCGACCAGAGCCTCTTCCAGATGATCCAGGGAGAAGGCCTGCGCTTGAACGCCCTGCTCGGTGAGGTTCTCGGCGAGGCGCTCGGCCCGCGGCAGGGAGCGGTTCACCACGTGGACCCGCTCGATTCCGGCCCGCACCAGATGCGCGCCGGCCAGCGCGCCCATGGAGCCCGCGCCGATCACCGCCGCGGTGCGCCCGGCGATCCCGCCGTTGAGCTTGGTCTCGGCCATGCCGAGGGCGACCGAGACGACGGATGCGCCCGCGGCGTCGATCCCCGTCTCGGAATGCACCCGCTTGCCGACGTTGAGGGCCCGCTGGGCCAGCTCGTGCAGGGTGCGCCCGACGGTCTGGTGTTCCTCGGCCGACGCGTAGGCGCGACGCACCTGCCCCAGCACCTGGGCTTCGCCGATGACGGCCGAATCCAGACCGCTGGTCACCGCGAACAGGTGCTCGACGGCGGCCTCTGCGTAACGGACGTAGGCGTATTTGGTGAGGTCGTTGAGCGACATGCCGGAATGCTCGGAGAGCACCTGCCCGATGATCGACAGGCCGCCGTGGAAGGCCTCCACCACGGCGTATATCTCGACCCGGTTGCAGGTCGACAGGACCATGGCCTCGGTGACCAACGAGGACCTGAGCACCTCGTCGATGATCTTGGCCTGATCGGACTCGTCAGTGCTCAACTGCTCGAGAACAGACACCGGCGCGCTGCGGTGCGAAACCCCGAATAGCAGCACACTCACGGCTTCATCACCACGTCACCAAGGTAATCGTTTCCCGCCCGCCCACCAAATTTCACCTGGCGGTGAGGTCCGCCCGAAGCTGCTGCTCGTCGACGTCCCAGTAGCTGTGTTCGACCCCGTTCAGCAAAATCATCGGCAACAGGTCGCCGTACCGGGCCCGCAGGGAGGCGTCACCGGCCGCGACAGCCTCATCCACGTCCGTCGTCACCAGCTCGAAGTCCAGCTCCTCGCGCAACACGGCCAACTGCCGGGCCGCCCGCTCGCACATGCTGCACCCCGCCCTGGTCAGCAACGTCACAGTGTTCCCCCCGCCGGCCCGGCTGCCGCCACCTGCCTGCTCGCGCTCCACACCGCCAGTATCCCGGCGGCGTGACTTAGGGTGAAAACGTGCCCGAATCCGGTAGTGCCGATGCGCTCGAACAGGAGCTTGCCGCCGAGGCCAGCGCCGAACTCGCTGTCACCGAGCTCGAGTCCGACACCGACCCTGTCGGGACGCCGGCGCCGCCGCCGGATCTGACCGCCGCGGCGTTCTTCGACGTCGACAACACCCTGGTCCACGGATCCTCGCTGGTGCACTTCGCCCGCGGTCTGGCCGCGCGCAAGTACTTCACCTACCGCGACATCCTTGGCATCGTCTACGCCCAGGCCAAGTTCCAGTTCACCGGCAAGGAGAACAGCGACGACGTCGCCGAGGGCAAGCAGAAGGCCCTGTCCTTCATCGAGGGCCGCTCCACCGCCGAGCTGGTCGAACTGGGCGAGGAGATCTACGACGAGATCATCGCCGACAAGATCTGGCCGGGTACCCGGGCGCTGGCCCAGATGCACCTGGACGCCGGTCAGCAGGTGTGGCTGGTCACAGCGACCCCCTACGAGCTGGCCGCCACGATCGCCCGGCGCCTGGGCCTGACGGGCGCGCTGGGCACCGTCGCCGAGTCCGTCGACGGGGTGTTCACCGGCCGCCTGGTCGGCGACATCCTGCACGGCACCGGGAAAGCCCACGCGGTGCGGTCGCTGGCCATCCGGGAAGGCCTCAACCTGCGTCGGTGCACCGCCTACTCGGACAGCTTCAACGACGTGCCGATGCTGTCGCTGGTCGGGACCGCGGTGGCGATCAACCCCGACGCCGCGCTGCGCGACGTGGCCAGGGAGCGGGGCTGGGAGATCCGCGATTTCCGCACCGCCCGCAAGGCCGCCCGCATCGGTGTTCCGTCGGCCCTGGCGCTCGGCGCGCTGGGCGGCGCACTGGCCGCGGCCGCCTCCCGTCGCCACGACATTCGCTGAACGGGCCAGGTGCGCTGATAAGCTGCCGCGGCGGGCCGCGCCAACGGGCACCGCAGCCATGCACGCTTGTGCGCACGACGCACGCACACCGAACAGCGCAGGGAATATGAGCATCGCCGCAAACATCATCGGAACCCACTACCGGTACCCCGACTACTTCGAGGTCGGTCGGGAGAAGGTCCGCGAGTTCGCCCGCGCGGTCAAGGACGAGCACCCGGCGCTCTATGACGCCGAGGCCGCCAAGGAGTACGGCCACGACGCGGTGGTGGCGCCGGTGACCTTCCTGGCCGTGGCCGGCCGACGGGTCCAGCTGGAGCTGTTCGACAAGTTCGACATTCCGATCAACCTGGAGCGCGTGCTGCACCGCGACCAGAAGCTGATCTTCCACCGCCCGATCCTGGTCGGCGACAAGCTGTGGTTCGACTCGTACCTGGACTCGGTCATCGAGTCCCACGGCACCGTGATCGCCGAGGTCCGCGCCGAGGTCACCGATGACGACGGCAACCCGGTTGCCACGAGCATCGTCACCATGCTGGGTGAGGCCGCCATCGACGAGGCCGACGAGATCAGTTCACAGATCGCCGCCGCGCGCGACGCCGCGATCGCCAAGATGGTTGCTGGGCAAAAGTCCGGCGCCTGATTTTACTTTGCGCGAGCAGACATGAAACTGCCCACTTCCGCGTGGAAGTGGGCAGTTTTGTGTCTGGTCGCGCTGCCGACGTGACGCGAAAGGCTCAGCCGAAGAACATGTTTCGGCGGCCCGCCAGCAGCTGATAGAGCGTGTGCTGGATGGTCTCGCGGACCTGGTCGGTGAGCTCGAACGTGACCATCGGATCGTCGGCGGCGCTCTCGTCGTAATCGGCCGTCTCGATCGGCTCGCCGAACTGGATGTGCCACTTGGACGGCAGCGGCACCAGCCCGAGCGGGCCGGCCAACGGGAACAGCGGGGTCACCGGGAAGTACGGCAGCCCGAGCAACCGGGCCAGCAGCTTGACGTCGGCCATCATCGGGTAGATCTCCTCCGACCCGACGATCGAGCACGGCACGATGGGCGCCTGTGCGCGCAGAGCTGCGGAAACGAAACCGCCACGGCCGAACCGCTGCAGCTTGTAGCGGTCTTTGAAGTTCTTGCCCAGCCCCTTGAACCCCTCGGGGAACACAGCCGTGAGCTCACCGTTGGCGAGCAGCCGGTGCGCGTCGGTGGTGCAGGCCATGGTGTGCCCGGCCTTGCGCGCGGCCTGCCCGACCATCGGCAGATCGAACACCAGATCCGCGGCCAGCAGACGCAGGTCCCGGTTCCCGGGGTGGTGATCGTGCACGGCCACCTGAGTCATCAGCCCGTCGAAGGGCAGCACCCCGGCGTGGTTGGCCACCACGAGCGCCGCGCCGTCGGCGGGCAGGTTCTCGATGCCGGACACCTCGACCCGGAACCAGGACCGGAAAAATGTTCGCAGCAAAGGCAAGAAGATTGCGTTGGTGATGTGCGGGTCGAACCCGAACTCGTCCACCTGGTACGCACCGGTCATGCGGGTGCGGATGAATTCCGAGACCGCCGCAATGCCTTTGACGAGTTCGCTGGGGCCCGTGTCGGCCGCCGACTGACCCGAGGCACCGCTACGCCGCTGATCGATCTCCCGGACCACCGCGGCGATCTGCTCGGCAGAAGCCCGGCTTCCCGGGTCGGCCAGAACAGACGGATGCCTGCGGGCGCTGTCCGACCGGGCCGCAGCCCGGCGCGCAGCAGAGGAACGGCTCGAGTTCCCATGTAGCGGAATAACTTTCGCCTTGGATTCAGCCGCCACGTCGATACCTTCTCCCACCCCGGATAGAGCCAGCCCTAATATCCCAAACGCTGCGCCACCCCCATGGCGCGACTCTCCATTGAGCGTACCCATCGTGGATCGAGTATCGGAGTCAATCCACGACCGCGGACGTAATCGTCGAATGCTTCGGCGGTCGTCCACTTGGGACTGTAGCCCAGATCCCTGTGCATTCGCGTAGTGTCCATGACCCTGCCGTAGCTCAGGTAGTTCATCTGGTCCCGGTCGAGTTCGGTGTAACTCGTTGCGCGACTGAGGGAATTGATCGCCGACAGCGCCCCGCGCGGGACCGGAAGCCGGACACGTCCGGACCGCCGAATTGCTTGACTCATCATGATGATGCCCGCGGCGCCGACGTTGAAAGTGCCCGCCTTGCCTGCCATGGTCGCGCGCTCGAGGACGCCGAGGGCGTCCTGTTCGTGCAACAACTGCAGCCGGGCGTCGTGCCCGACCACCGACGGAACCACCGGCCCGGCCAGATACCGCGACAGGGCGGTATCCATCGCAGGCCCGATCATGTTGGCCAGCCGGAGGATGGTCAGGTCGATGTCCGGACGCCGCCGGGCCAGGCCACGCGCGTAGCCCTCGATGTCGATGCTGTCGCGGGCGAACCCGTCGCCCGGTGGACGCCTGGCGCTGCTCTCCTCGCTGAACATCACCGGATCACGGGAGCTCGAGCCGTACACCTCTGAGGTCGACTTGAGCACCACCCGACGGACCGACGGCGCCTTCTGGCAGGCGGCGAACAGTTGGATCGCGCCCATCACGTTGAGTTCCTTCAACGTGGCCCGGCCCCCGGACCGCGGTGCGTAGGACGCCGCCGCGGCATGCACGACGGTGTCCACGTTCCCGTTTCGGATCACCTTGGCGATAAACGGGTTGCGGATGTCGGCGCGGACGAACTCCGCCCGCCCCATCCGACGCATGAGGTCCTTGCTCGGCACCACCGCATCCACGGCGATGACATGCTCGATCGACGGGTTCTGCGCCAGCCTGGCGGTCAGATAACCACCGAGGAACCGGCACGCACCCGTGACCAGAACCACTTTCGGAGCGGGCGCCGCATCTCCCGACAGTCCTGTCTGCGATCCCGCTGAAGAATCCGCGCCAGACCCGGGGACTCCCGTCGGGCGTCCCCCCGAACGACCATCAGAATCCATCGGCTCAGCCTAGCGGCTGCAGCTGTTGGCTACTTGCCAAGTTTTCTGCGCTGCACCCGGGTACGGCGAAGCAGCTTGCGGTGCTTCTTCTTCGACATACGCTTACGCCGCTTCTTGATGACTGAGCCCATAAACCCTGGTGTCTCCGCTACTTACGCTGATGGTTGACCCGGTTACTTTACCCGGGCCGACCACCGAAACGGAAAACGGCAGCCTGCTCCGGCTGCTCGGCTCACCGCGGCGTGTGGCTAGCCGGCGTCGAAGTACGAAGACTCCAACAGATCGTGGACTGCCTTGGCGTGGACCCGGAACGATCGGCCCACTCGTACCGCAGGCAGTTCACCGTTGTGCACCAATCGGTACACCGTCATCTTCGAGACCCTCATCAGGCTCGCCACTTCGGCGACCGTCAGAAATTGAGCTCGAGGCTGACCGTCGCCAGCATCCCGCGCCGATGGCCCGTTCATAGACGTCATCGCAACCCAATCAATCAGGCACAGGCAGTTCCAGCGGCTTCCCCACCGCTGGCACCGACCCGCGCATACAAAGGGAGAATAGCGTGGCGGGTGGGGTTACTGCGACGGGTGTGGGCTAATCAGTTGGAATTAATCTAATTACTCAGATGTAATTCCGAGCTGCTCAGAGCGCGTTTTTGCGGCCTGAACGGCGTTGGAGACCGCGGCCCGCAGTCCCCCACGCTCAAGTTCCCGCAGCCCAGCGGCGGTGGTCCCGGCCGGCGAGGTCACCATCGCCCGCAATTGGGCCGGCGTGGTGTCCAGCGCGGCGCCTCCGGCCGCGTTCACCTCGTCGAGGCGTTCCAGCAGCATCGCCGCCGAGCCGGCCATCGTCTGCACCGCCAGATCGGTCGCCACCGCACGCGACAGGCCCGATTCCACGGCCGCATCGACCAGCGCCTCGACCATCAGGAAGAAATACGCCGGGCCTGAGCCGGAAACCGCGGTCACCGCGTCCAGCTGCGACTCGGCCACGGTGATCACACCGCCGACCGCGTCGAAGATCGACGAGACCTCCTTGAGCTGGTCCGCGGTGGCGAACCGGCCCGGGGCCAAGGCACTGACCCCGCCGCCGACCACGATCGGTGAGTTGGGCATCACCCTGATCACCGGCGATCCCGCCGGAAGCTTGTTCTCGTAGTACGACGTGGCCACACCCGCCGCGATGGAGACGAACACCTGCTCGGCAGTGTCGCTGTCGGCCCGTACCGCCGCATCGGCGATCTCGTCGATCACCTTCTCGACGTCGGCCGGTTTCACCGCGATGACCACGTAGGTGGCGCTTTCGGCGGCAGCCGCGACCGAGGTCACCTGCACCGAGTACTTCTCCGAAAGGAACTTGGCCCGGTCACCGAACTTCTCCGCGACCACCATGTCCTTGACTTGCCTGCCAGCCCGTAACAGCCCCGACAGCAGCGCCTCGCCCATGCTTCCGCCGCCGATTATCGCGATTCTCGACATGCGCGACAGCATTCCATGTCCGCCCGTGGGGGCGGCATTCACGCCTCCGGCTCAGGGCCGCACGATTCGCCTCCGGCTCAGGCCTTCGCGGGCACCATCGCCAACTGGCGCGTCTGCACGATGATCCGGCCCTCGCAGTCGACCACGATATGGTCCTCGTCGAACCAGTCCTGGCCGATCTGAACCGACGTGCACATCACCCGCAGCCACCCGTCGGCCGGCAGGGCCCGCAGATAGGCCGTCAGCTGGACCGTGGGCGCCCAACCGGTGCGTTCCACGGCAAAGGTGACCGGAGCCGACACATCGCCGCACAGGAGCGCGAACAGCACGTCGGGAGCGACCTCCTTCGGACGCACCCAGTACTCGAACACCGGTGGACCGCCATCCGTACGCGGGCCCATCGTGTGCAACGCCGGCCGGATGTCGCAGCCGTGCGCCAGGTGCACGACGTGCTCCATGGGATGCCCGGGCCCGATCGGCTCCAGCCCCGGCGGCGGTTCCGGCGTCATCAACGGCACCACCGGGTTGAACGACAACAGCGGCGGCACGTGATGCTCGGGTTCACCGAGGGTCACCGACACCGTCACCGCGGTCCGGTCTCCCTGCCGCAGCTCCACATCCACCAGGCCGATCCGGCGGCCCCGCTTGCGCACCGTGGTGACCACCTGCATCGGACCGGGATCCGGTGCCCACAGGAAGTTCCCGGACACCGCGAGCGGTTGCGCCGACGTGCCCAGCTCGGTGCGCGCGGCATTGGCACACAGCGCGAGCATCGCGCCGCCGTGCACCTTGGGCCCGATCGTCCAGTGCTCGTTGAGCTCACCGTGATAGACGCCGTCGCCGGCCGGCGTCAGCGCCATGGCATCGGTGAACAGGGTCGAGCCAGTCATGTGTGGTCCTTTGCAGAGGGGTGGGTCGGGTCGCGCGGGTCAGCGCAACAGGTGCTTGCGGGCGAATTGCAGCGACTCGGTGAGCAGCGCCTCGCGCTCGGCGGCGGACTTGGCCGCCGAGGTGGTGACCTCCAGGACCACGTGGCCGGAGAAATCGCTCGCCGCGAGCATCTGGCACACCTCGGCGGTGGGCTGGGTGCCGCGGCCCGGCACCAGATGCTCGTCGGTGGACGCGCCCTTGCCGTCGCACAGGTGCAGGTGCACCAGACCGTCGCCCATGCGCCGGGCCATGTCCAAGGCGTCGGTGCCCGCGGTCGCGGTGTGGCTCAGATCGAGCGTGTAATGCGCATGGTTGCCGTCCAGCGGGTCGTAGGACGGGGCGAACGCGGAAATCCCGGGTCCGGGCCCACCGCCGCGCTTGCGCATCCGCTCGATGGACGTGCCGCCCGCGCCGAAGAACCGATCAGCCCGGAACGGGAACATGTTCTCCACCGCCACCATGACCTCGCTGTCGGCCTCCAGCTGGGCCACCTGCTCGGTGAATCCCTCGGCGTAGCGGCGCTGCCAGCGAAACGGCGGATGCACGACGACGGTCTGCGCACCCAGCTGTTCGGCGGCGCGCACGCTGCGTTCCAACTTCGGGATCGGGTTGGCGCCCCACACCCGCTGCGAGATCAGCAGACAGGGGGCATGCACCGACAGCACCGGCACCCCGTAGCGAGCGGACAACGCGGCTACGGCTTCCACGGACTGGCTGACCGACTCGGCCCACACCATCAGCTCGACGCCGTCGTAGCCGAGGCGGGCGGCGTGCTCGAACGCGGCCTCAGTCCTCAGCGGATAGACCGAAGCGGTGGACAGGCCGATCTTGATGGCTGGGCGCACAACCCAATTGTCTACTGGAGTACTAACTCGCCTGCAGCAGCGCCAACGGTCCGAAGGTGACCAGCGCTCCCACCGCCACCGCCGTGAGCGTGCTGCCGATGTCCTCGGTCTTGCGAACCACCCGCACACCACCGGCGAGGCCGAGGATCACCAGCACGCCCAGCACGAGCGCGACGATGGTGTTCCACTTCCACAGCTGATCGAAGGCGATGAACAGACCGGCGCCGAAGGCCACCGCGACCACGCACTGACCGACGATCCACAGCGCGCGCACCAGCGGGGAGCTGGGCTCGGCTTCGTCGTCGAATTCGTCGTGCTCGTCGAAGGCGTCGGCTTCGCGGGTGCCCTCGGCCAGGTCGTCGTCGTGCTCGAGGTCGAGGTCGAGGTCGTCGACCCCGCCGCGGCCGCGCGAACGGCGGGGCCGGTCGTCGACATCGGACTCGCCGCCGAACAGCGACGCGTAGGAGGTGTCGCCGAACTCCTCGTCGTACTCGTCGAACGCGGCGCCGTCGGCATCCACGTCGCGGACGTCGTGAGCGTCGGCCTCGACCAGTTCGTCGGCAGGCTCGGCCGCGGCGTCCTCGTCGAGGTCGTAGAGCGGATCAGGGCTCATGCGCTCCGCGCCGGTGCCCGACGGCCGGTAGTCACGCGCCGGGGCCTTGTACGGCGCGCGGCGCGGCCGCGGCCGAAACTCGACGGGTTCCGGATCGGCGTCGCGCGCGGCCAGGTGCGCGTCGTAGTCGTCCTCGGCCGCGGTGCGCACCTCATCGGGTTCGGCCGGCCGGACCGGCGGCTTGACCCGGGGCGGCCGGGCGCCGCCGTTGCGGCTCCCGCTGCGGCCCCTCGGCTCATCACGGGGTTCGCGTTCACGAGGTTCGCGGGCCTGTGGTTGCTCACGCGGCGCACGGGGCTCATCCGCACGGGGCTCATCCAGGATCGGTGCCACGACGGCGGTGTCGACCAGTGGATCAGGGGCGGGCACCGACGCATCGCTCGGTTCGAACTCGATGTCGTCGGTGATGATCGGGATTTCGCCGGTGAGTTCGGCGACGGTCACCGCGTCGCTGTTGCCGCGACGGCGCCGACGGCGTCCGCCGACCGGCGGCGCACCGATCGTCCCGTTCTTCGCCAGCAACTCCGCTACCGAGATCGGTCGGGTGCCGGATGGGTTGTTCTCTGGTCCTGTCATACCTATGTTGCCTTTGGGGCTAGCTTTTCCTTAACGTCCGGCATCCCGCGCCGACGTCTCTACCAAGGCTGTGCCGTCGGCCTCGCTGTCGAGTTTCCGCAGAATCAACCCCTCCCGCAACGCCCAGGGGCAAATGTCGACGGAATCGATCTCCAGTGCTCGCATACTAGCCTCAGCTACCAATGCACCGGCCACGATCTGTGGTGCCCGCTCGGCACTCACCCCTTCCAGTTCGGCACGGTCAGCCGCTGTCATCCTAGAGATGAAAGCTATGAGCTGTCTTAATCCAGCCGCGGTGAGCGTCCGCTTCACCCGCGGGCCTGCACCCGAGGGGGCCGCCCCGGTGAGTCGGGCCAGCGACCGGAACGTCTTCGACGTCGCGACCGCCAGGTCCGGGTTTCCGGAGCGGCGCATGGTCGCACCGGCATCCGCGAGCTCGGTGGCCAGCCAGTCCCGCAGCATCGCGACGCGGCGCCGCCCAGGTGGGTCTTCGGCCAACCACTCCCTGGTCAGGCGGCCTGCGCCCAGCGGAAGCGACATCGCCACCTCGGGCTCTTCATCGACCCCGCTCGACAACTCGAGCGAGCCGCCGCCGATGTCGATGTTGATGATCCGACCAGCGCTCCAGCCGTACCAGCGGCGCACCGCGAGGAACGTCAGCCGGGACTCGTCGACGCCGCTGAGCACGCCGAGGGACACCCCGGTCTCGGCCCGCACCCTTGCCAGCACTTCCTCAGAGTTCGTGGCGTCGCGCACCGCCGAGGTGGCAAACGCCATCAATTCGGCGCATCCCGAGCTGGTGGCGATTTTGGCGAACTCGTCAACGGTGGCCACCAGGCTGTCGGCACCCTTACGGGTCAGCTTGCCCGAGTTGTCGATCGCCTCGGCCAGCCGCAGGGCCGCCTTCGTTGAGCTCATCGGGGTCGGGTGCCCGCCACGGCGCGCATCCACCACGAGGAGATGAACCGTGTTACTACCGACATCGAGCACGCCTAACCGCACTGCACCAACCTAACCGCAGCCGACCAGCACTTCGTGGCCGGACCTCCCGCAACCTTCGAGATGGGCGGCCCGGGGTTGTGGCGGGGGCCACCGCGCGTCGTACCGCGGTTGGGAAATGCGTTCCGCCATATGCGAGTACCGTTTGCGCCGTGACAGAGGTGCATCCCGGCGAAGTCGAGCTCGACTTTGCCCGCGAATGGGTGGAGTTCTATGACCCGGAGGACGCGACACATCTGATCGCGGCCGATATGACGTGGTTGCTGTCCCGCTGGACGTGTGTGTTCGGCACACCCGCCTGCAAGGGCACCGTCGAGGGGCGCCCCGACGACGGCTGCTGCTCCCATGGAGCGTTCCTTTCTGACGACGACGATCGGGCCCGGCTGGACGACGCGGTCAAACAACTGACCGACGAGGACTGGCAGTTCCGCGAGAAGGGCCTGGGCCGCAAGGGCTATCTGGAAGACGACGAGTACGACGGCAAGCCCAACCTGCGCACCCGTAAGTACAAGGGAGCGTGCATCTTCCTGAACCGGCCGGATTTTCCCGGCGGCATCGGATGTGCGCTGCACAGCAAGGCCCTCAAGTTGGGTGTCGAGCCGTTGACCATGAAGCCCGACGTCTGCTGGCAGCTGCCGATCCGGCGCAGCCAGGAGTGGATCACCCGGCCCGACGACACCCAGATCCTGCGGACCGTCATCACCGAGTACGACCGGCGCGGCTGGGGCGAGGGCGGTGCCGACCTGCACTGGTACTGCACCGGTGATCCCGCCGCCCATGTCGGCGCCCGCCCGGTGTTCGAGTCGTACGCACCCGAGCTCACCGCGGTGCTCGGCGAGAAGGCCTACGCCGAGTTGGCCGCGATGTGCCGGCGCCGCAGCGCCCTCGGGCTCGTCGCAGTTCACCCGGCGACCCGTGCCGCCGAGCACACCGAGTGAGAACTCAGCCCTCCAGCTTGTAACCGAGGCCTCGCACCGTGACGAGGTGCACGGGGTTGGCCGGGTCGGCCTCGATCTTGGAGCGCAGCCGTTTGACATGCACGTCAAGGGTTTTGGTGTCGCCCACGTAGTCGGCGCCCCACACGCGGTCGATGAGCTGGCCACGGGTCAACACTCGGCCACTGTTGCGCATCAGGTACTCCAGGAGGTCGAACTCCTTGAGCGGCAACGTGATCTGCTCCCCGTTGACGCTGACGACGTGCCGTTCGACGTCCATCCGTACCGGGCCGGCCTCGAGCACGCCGTCGCCGACCGCGCCGTCGTCGGTGTCGGCACCGCGGCGCAGCACCGCCCGGATCCGCGCGATCAGCTCGCGGGCCGAATACGGCTTGGTGACATAGTCATCGGCGCCCAGTTCGAGGCCGACGACCTTGTCGATCTCACTGTCGCGGGCGGTGACCATGATCACCGGCACGCTGGAACGGGCACGCAGTTGCTTACAGACGTCGGTACCGCTCATCCCCGGCAGCATCAGGTCCAGCAGGACGATGTCGGCGCCGGAGCGCTCGAACTCGGCCAGTGCGGAGGGACCATCGGCCACCACGGTGGCCTCGAAGCCTTCCTTGCGGAGCAGGAATGCCAGGGGATCGGCCAGCGACTCCTCGTCCTCAACGATCAACACGCTGGTCATCGGTCTCGCTAATCCTCTCGGTCGTCTGAGTCACTAGTCGACTCATCGGTTTCGGGATAGGCCGGAATCGACAACGTGAACGTCGACCCGGTGCCCGGCTGACTCCACAGCCGGATGGTTCCGTTGTGGTTCGCGGCCACGTGTTTGACGATCGCCAGGCCCAGCCCGGTGCCGCCGGTGGCGCGCGACCGGGCCTTGTCGACCCGGAAGAACCGCTCGAAGACCCGTTCCTGATCGGCCTTGGCGATTCCGATACCGCGGTCGGTGACCGCGATCTCGACACTTCCGCCGCGCCGGCGTCGGCTCACGGATACGCCGGAACCATTGGGCGAGTAAGCGATTGCGTTGGACACCAGATTGGCGACGGCGGTCACGAGCAGGGTCTGGTCACCCAGCACCCGGAAACCGGTCGGCGCATCGGTGGTGATGGAGATGTCGGCCTTGTCGGCGGCCACCTTGTGTCGCGACAGCGCTTCGGACACCACGGTGTCCACGTCGACGGCGCCCAGATCGGGCAGCCGCTCGGCACCCTGCAGCCGGGACAGTTCGATCAGCTCGCCGACCATGTCGGCCAGCCGGAGCGATTCGGCGACCATCTTGTCGGAGAAGCGGCGCACCATGTCCGGGTCGTCGGCGGAGGCCTGCAGCGCTTCGGCCAGCACGCGCATGGCACCCACCGGGGTCTTGAGCTCGTGGCTGACGTTGGCGACGAAATCCCGCCGGGTCGCTTCCATCCTGGCGTGCTCGGACTGGTCGTCGGCGTAGACGACGGCGAAGCGGCGGTCCTCCTCGGACAGCAGCCGCACCCAACCGCGCACCGAGATACCCGAGCGTCCGGGATGCGGCAGCTTGCGCGGCGAGAGGTCGACGTCGATGGGCTGGCCGGTGGCGAATACCTGCTCGGCTGCCCGCCAGGCCCGGTCGTCGAGAAGCCGGTCGCGCACGACGCCCAGTTCCGAGGCCCGGTCGTTGGCGTAGACCACGTCGTTGAAGGTGTCGACGACGACGATGCCGTTGGGCGACGCGGAGACGATGTGCTGCAGCATCTGCGACACCGTCAGACCGGCCTGCTCAGCCTCGAGACGTCGCCGCTTGGCCACGAGGCGGGGGGCGACTGCGGCGGCCACACCCGCACCGACGATCAGCGCGAGCAACGACACGACCACCGTCAGCAGTAACGCCGACACCAAGCTCACGCGAAAATCGTACGCACCCGGTGAACGTCATCCCAGCAGCGTGCGGCCAAAACGGGACATGTCACACCGTCAAATACAGGAGTTCGGCTCTCGTTAACCCTCGGTAACCTGCTGTTTGCCCGCAAGCCCGAGTGCTCAGCGAACTATTTCTTGGCGCCCTGCGCGGCGACTGCGGCGGCCCCGGCGGCAGCGGCCTCGGGATCGAGGTATTCACCCCCGGCGACCAGCGGCTTGAGGTTCTCGTCGAGTTCGTAGCGCAGCGGGATGCCGGTCGGGATGTTCAGGCCGACCACCTCCTCGTCGGACATTCCGTCGAGGTATTTGACCAGCGCACGCAGCGAGTTGCCGTGGGCGGCGATCAGCACGGTCTTGCCTGCCTTGAGGTCGGGCACGATCGTGGCCTCGTAGTACGGCACGAACCGCGTCACCACGTCCTTGAGGCATTCGGTCAGCGGCCCGCCGCCGATGTCGGCGTAGCGCGGGTCGGCGTCCTGGCTGAACTCGCTGCCCTTCTCGATGGGCGGCGGCGGGGTGTCGTAGCTGCGCCGCCACGCCATGAACTGCTCGTCGCCGTACTTCTCCTTGGTGGCGGCCTTGTCGAGGCCCTGCAGGGCGCCGTAGTGCCGTTCGTTGAGCCGCCAGTCGCGGTGCACGGGGATCCAGTGCCGGTCGGCGGCGTCCAGCGCGAGGTTCGCGGTGGTGATCGCGCGGCGCAGCAGCGACGTGTAGACCACGTCGGGCAGCACGTCGTTCTCCACCAGCAGCTTGCCGCCGCGCACGGCCTCGGTACGGCCCTTCTCGGTGAGGTCGACGTCGACCCATCCGGTGAACAGGTTCTTCTGGTTCCAGTCGCTCTCACCGTGGCGGAGCAGGATCAGCGTCGGCATGAAAAGGATCTTCTCACGACCGCTCAGTCGTCGATGAGGTGCTCGAACGCTTCGAGGTTCTTCAGCGACTCACCGCGGGAAACCCGCCACTCCCACTCTTTCTGGATCGATGAGCGGAACCCCAGCTCCAGCAAGGTGTTGAAGTCGGAGTCGACGGCTTCGAGCACCTGGCCGAGCACCCGGTCGATCTCATCGGCGGTGACCGAGTGCAGGGCCATCCGGCCGACGAGATAGATGTCGCCGACGTTGTCGAGGGTGTAGGCGACGCCGTAGAGCCTGCGGTTGCGCTTGAGCAGGAACCGGTAGACGCCTTCGAAGTTCTCGTCGGGCTTGCGGCACACGAACGCCTCGACCCGCACCGAGTGTTCGCCGATGCTCAGGATGGTGTTGGTCTTGAGCTTCCGTTCCCCGGGCAGCTCGACGACGATGCCGGGCAACCCGCCGTGGGCGCCCTCGTGCCGGTGGTAGACCAGCTCGTGCTCGTCGAGGGTGTCGGTGATGGTCTGTGCGACGTCGGCCGCCATTACGCCCGCACCCCCCGACGCAGCGCGAACCGCCGCCCGGGACGGCGGCCCGACGCCCTGCGGTGTCGCGAGCGATAGTCGCTCATCGCGTGGGCGTAGCTGTTCAGCAGGGCATCGACGGTGTGCCCCCACGAGAACTGTGCGGCGTGCGCGGCGGCGGCAACGCTCAGCGGACCGGGATCGCGCTGCAGCACGTCGTCGATCGCGGCGGCCCAATCGTCCACGTCGTGGCCTTCGACCAGGGCCCCGCTGACCCCGTCGGCCACCGCGACCGGCAGGCCGCCGACGGCGGCCGCGACCACGGGCGTCCCGCAGGCCTGGGCTTCGATGGCGACCAGGCCGAAGGATTCGGAGTAACTGGGCACGGCGACCAGATCGGCCGCGCGGTACACGTTGACCAGCTGTTCGCGAGATTGCGGCGGCAGGAATGTCACCCGGTCGGTGATACCCAGTTCGTCGGCCAGTCGAATCAGGGTGTCCGGTTCGGCCAGGCCGCTCCCGGACGGCCCGCCGGCGATCAGCACCCGGACCCCGGGCAGTTTGGCGGCGGCGCGCAACAGCACGTCGGGCGCCTTGAGCGGCTGGATCCGGCCCACGAACGCGACCACCTGTTCGCGGGGCGCGATCCCGAGCACCGCCCGCGCCGCGTCGCGATCCCCGGGCGTGAAGGCGTCCAGATCGACGCCAGGATGCACCACATCGATCCGGCCCGGATCGGCGTGATGCAGTGAAACCAGTTGTTGGGCTTCATGTTCGGTGTTGACGATGAGCCGGTCGGCCTCGTCGACCACCTGCTGCTCCCCCACCGCACGCAATGGCGGCTCAGGTGAGTCACCGGCAGCCAGGGCGGCGTTCTTCACCGCGGCCAGGGTGTGCGCGGTGTGCACCAGCGGCACCGCCCAGCGGTCCCGGGCCAGCCAGCCGACCTGACCCGACAGCCAGTAGTGCGAGTGCACGACGTCGTAATAGCCGGGCTCGTGGGTCGCCTCGGCGCGCAGCACCCCCGCGGTGAACGCGCACAGCTGGGTGGGGAGATCGTATTTGTCCAGGCCCTCGAACGGCCCGGCCACCACGTTGCGCACCAGCACACCCGGCGCCACCGGCACCACCGGGGCATCCGACGACGAGGTGGCCCTGGTGAAAACCTCCACCTCGACACCGCGTTTGGCCAGCTGCAATGCGGTCTGCAGCACGTACACGTTCATCCCGCCGGCGTCACCGGTACCCGGTTGCGCCAGCGGCGAAGTATGTACGGATAACACCGCAACGCGGCGCGGAATCTCGAGGTCCGTGGCTAGACGCACACAGACATGTCTACACCGCTGCGGATCGGCGGGTTTGAGCGCGCCGCATGGCACCGATCGGATCGGCGTACAGGCCGCCCAGCGAAACGATGCCGGCGCTGGCCTCCTGGACCCGGTTACCGAACGCCGTCAGCCGGATATCGCGAGGCCCCAGGACCGAACGACGCGCGACCGCGTCCTCCACGACCGGCATACCCTCGGGGTATTCGGTGAAGGCCTGACCGCCGAGCACCAGGTCATCGGGGTTGAGCAGATCACGCAGCAGCGCGACGGCCTCGCCGAGCACACGGGCCCGGTCCGCCAGCAGCTCGACCGCCTTGTCGTTGCCCTGCCGGGCCGCGCGCAGCACCGTCGCCAGCGTCGAGGACGGGCCCTCGGCCGGGATGATCCGCAGTTTGCGGGCGGCGTTGAGCACCGCCTCGTCACTCACGGTGGATTCCAATTGCCCTGAGCCACCCAGCAATTCGGACTGCGCAGGCAGACCGGCGATGGTTCCGGGACCGCTGGCCGGGGAGTGCACGCGGCCGTCGATGGACAGCGCGTACCCGACGGTCTCACGGGCGTACACGTAGAGGCTGGTGCGGGCCGGGGCGCCGACGGCCTCGGGCGAGGAACGCCGTCCGCCCAGCAGCAGTTCGGCACCGGCCATCGCGTCGACGTGGGAGGCCACCGACACCGGCAACCCGAGGGCTTCGGCGAGCACCGGCCCCACGGGGGCGTCGGCCCAGCCGAGCCGGGGGTGGTCGAGGTATCCGGTGGCGCTGTCGACGACTCCACCGGCGGCGATACCGACCCACAGCGGGCGACGGCGGTGCCAGCGGCTCAGGTAGCGACGGGCACTGGAGGCCAGCGTGGCCAGCGCGGCGGACTGGGGTCCCGACGGGGTCGGCGTCTCGACCACGTCCAGGGTGCGGCCGAGCAGGTCGGTGGCCACGATGCTGGTGGTACGCGCGCCGATGTGGACGCCGAGCGTGAGGTAGGGCTCGTGGTTGACCTCGACGGGCACACGGGGCCGACCGATGGCCCCGGAAACCGCGAGATCGGCACGCTCACGCAGGATTCCGGCGTCGAGCAGCGCGGTGACCTGACGGTTGACGGTGGCGATGCTGAGCTGGGTGAGCTGTGCGATGGCGTCGCGGGCGATGGGGCCGCGGGTGCGGACCGCGCTGAACACCGACGCCGCGGCCGCGTCGGGCACCTTCAGCGACGGGGCGACGATGTGCAGCAGCCGCGACTGCGGATAACGCGAGGCGGCGGCCAGCGTCCGGGACGGCCGCGCGGAAGCACCTGCGGAGGACACGGAAGCGGCGCGGGAGGAAGTCCGGCGGGGAGCGGCAATAGCGGTGGTCACGTGAATTGTCCTTACTGGTTGTCGGCTGGTGGGGAGAGACCACACCTGGCGACTCAGCAGGACGAACGAACGGTGTCCGGGTTCAGTCAGGCGCGGCGGGGTGCGCAACAACAACACGCACGCCGCGCGAAGCGGGACTGGAGGTTTCCGGACACAGAAAGAACTTAGCACGCCATCTAATGTTGGTCAGGTGACGACATCTCAGTCAGACAAGAGGGTGGCAGTGGTTACCGGCGCCAGCGCCGGAATCGGTGCCGCAACCGCCAAATCCCTTGCCGCCCTGGGCTTTCACGTGGTCTGCGTGGCCCGCCGGGCGGACCTGATCCAGGCCCTGGCCGAGGAGATCGACGGCACCGCGATTGTGGCGGACGTCACTGACCAGGCCGCCGTCGACGCCTTGGCGGCCCAGTTGGACCGGGTGGACGTGCTGGTGAACAACGCCGGCGGGGCCAGGGGGCTGGAGCCGGTGGCCGAGGCCGACATCGACCACTGGCGCTGGATGTGGGAGTCCAACGTGCTGGGCACCCTGCGGGTCACCCGGGCGCTGCTGCCCAAGCTCATCGACTCCGGCGACGGGCTGATCATCACGGTCACCTCGATCGCCGCCGTCGAGATCTATGACAACGGGGCGGGCTACACCTCGGCCAAGCACGCCCAGGGCGTCCTGCACCGCACCCTGCGCAGCGAATTGCTCGGAAAACCGGTGCGGCTCACCGAGGTTGCGCCCGGAATGGTGCAGACCGACTTCTCGCTGAACCGCTTCGACGGAGACGAGGAGCGAGCCGAGAAGGTCTACCAGGGGGTCACCCCGCTGGTGGCCGAGGACATCGCCGAGGTGATCGGTTTCGTCGCGTCACGCCCGTCCCACGTCGACCTCGACCTGATCGTGATCAGGCCGCGTGATCAGGTCAGCGGGGCCGCCGGGTCGCGCTTCAACCGTCAGGCGTGATGCGCCGAAGGCATCCCCCTCATCCGCGCCTCGCCGATTTCGACGTCACGGCCGCACTCCTTCAATTGTCACGACCCCTGTGTCGAAAACGGCGACCGACGGCCGGAAGGAGCGCCTGCGGAACGATCAGCCGCCCGGCGCGGGCTTCGGCGGAGTGGTGGTCGTGGGCGTGCCCGACAACGTGGGTGCGTCGGTCGGCGTCGCCGGAGCGCTGGCGGGCAGATTCGACGGCGAATCCTGCGAGGACAGCGCCGACATGGACTTCCACTCGCTCCAGTCCACCGCCCAGTCCCAGATGTCACCGTCGGCATAGGACAGGTCGATCCGGGTCCCGGTGACCTCGACGGGGTCGCCGTACATCGCGCTGTTGAAGTACTGCTGCGAGTTCTCCAGGTTGAGGTTGATGCAGCCGTTGGTGACGTTCGTATTGCCCTGCGAGTTGATGCTGTTCGGGTTGCAGTGGATGAACTCGCCGTTGTTGGAGATCCGCACCGCGAACCGCTCGTGCACGTTGGAGTAGCCGGCGGCAGGGTTGGTCATCCAGAAGTCCTCGTACTTCTCGGTGACCACGTGGATGCCGCTGCGGGTGACGTTGCGGTCCAGGTCGCCCTCGCCGTAGCTGCAGGGGAAGTCCATGATCACCGCGCCGGCCCCGTCGAGCACCTGGATGCGGTGGCTGGATGCCTCGGCCTTGACCACCTGGCGCCGCCCGATCTCGATGTCGAGCGTGGAGTCGGCCGCACCGTAGGCGCCTTCGCCGAAGCTGACGCCGTACAGCGGAGCCTTGACGCTGACCTTGGTTCCGGCCGGGTAGTACTCGCGGGTGCGGTAGTGCACGCGGGAGCCCCCGGCCTCGTCGGGCAGCCAGGCCCAGCTGCCCTCGACCGGCGGCGTGGTGGTGACCTGGAGGGCCTTTTCGATGGCCGCGCGGTACTTGTCGTCGATCGCGGCGTCGAACTGCAGGATGATCGGCGCGGCGACGCCGACGACCTGGCCGTCGGCGAGCTGGAACTGGCCGTTGACCTGTTTCTGCGGGGTGACGGTGGTGAACTTGCCCTGCACGGGTTGGGCCTTGCCGTCCTGGCCCACCACCGAACCGGCCCAGGTGTACGTGGATTCGTAGCCGAGGGGTTCGGTGACAGTGAACGCGGTGCGGTCGCTGTTGAATTTGCCCGCGACCACCTTGCCGTTGGCGTTGGTCAGGCTGACGCGCTGGAACGAGCCGTTCTCGACCTTCACGCCGACGGGCGCGGTGGGCAGCACATCCTCGGAGTCGGCGGCAGGCTCGTAGGTCACCGTGGGCGCCGCCGGCTCGTCCGCCTGGGGCGCGGAGATGGGTGATTCTCCCGAGCAGGCAGCCAGCAGTCCGGCTCCCATTCCGACGGTCAACACCGTCAGGGCACGCCGCCGATTGAACAACGGCGCATCGGCCTCTATATCACCGGCAGGGCTCACGTGGATCTAGGGTACTGATAGATCGCACCCAATCAGAATCGGCTCAGGGTGCAAAGTGATGCCGAAGCGGTCCCGGACGCCCGCTTGCACCGCTCTGGCCAGGGCAATCACGTCGGCACTGTTCGCCTCGCCACGATTGGTCAACGCCAGCGCATGCTTGGTGGAAAGCCGCGCGGGAGCGCCGTCACCCGGATAGCCCTTGGAGAATCCGGCGTGCTCGACGAGCCAGCCTGCGGCCAGCTTGACCCCGTCGGGTGCGGGGTAGTGCGGCACCGGTCCGGACTCCGCAGAACCCGCGGCGGCCAGGAAGGTGGCCTGCACGCGCTCGAACTCGGCCTGCGACACCACCGGGTTGGTGAAGAACGATCCGACACTCCAGGTGTCGTGGTCATGCTCGTCGAGCACCATGCCTTTGCCCGCGCGCAACTGCAGCACGGTCTGGCGAACCCGCTGCGGGTCGGCGCGCTCCCCCGGTTCGACGCCGAGCGCGTTGGCCAGCTCGCGGTAGCGCAACGGTGCGCTGCGACCCGTGTCGTCGAGGGCGAACTCGACCTCAAGCACGATCACGGCGTCGGAATGTTTGAGGATGCTGGTGCGGTACCCGAACTTGAGTTCTTCCGGTGCGGCCCAACGGACTTCATCGGTGCGGCGGTCGAGCAGGCGCACCCGGCTGATGGTGTCGGCGACCTCGGCCCCGTACGCACCGACGTTCTGCACCGGGGTGGCTCCGGCCGATCCGGGGATCCCGGACAGGCATTCGAGCCCGCCGAGCCCGTGCTCCAGTGCGGTGACGACGACGTCGTCGAACACCGCGCCGGCCTCGGCCCGCAGCAGGCTGCCGTCGACCGTGATGGCGGTGTTGGCCACGCGCACCACGGTGAGGTCGGGCATCGTGTCGGCCAGATCGTCGGCGAGCACCACGTTCGACCCGCCGGCCAGGACGAGTAACGGCTCGTCTCCTGCGCTCAGGGCGCGCAGCACGTCGATGAGCTGATCGGTGCTGGTGCAGGTGAGCACCCGCGGTGCCACCGGCCCGACCCGCAGGGTGGTCAGCGGGGCCAGCGCAACCGCCTCGGCAACTGCGACACCGGCAACATACGAACTGACCACGGGCCGTAACGGTAGCCTGACCAGCTATGCCGCGATCATTCGACATGGCCAGCGAGTACGGAGGCAGCGTCGAACAGGTCCATCGCGCATTCGCCGACGAACGGTATTGGCGGGCCCGGCTCGCCGATTCAGGGGCCGACGAAACCACGCTGGATGCGCTGAACGTGGCCGTTGACGGCGGCATCGAGGCGGTCACCACGCAGATCCTGCGCGCCGACCGCCTGCCCGGGCTGGTGTCGCAGTTTCACCGCGGCGATCTGAGAATCCGGCGTGAGGAGCACTGGCAGCCCATCCGGGATGGCTCCGCTCACGGCACGGTTCATGGCTCGATCTCCGGGGCACCGGTGTCGCTCTCCGGGTCCGCGACACTCACCGGCACCGATGCCGGGTCCCGTTTGTCGGTGCACATCACGGTCGAGGTGCGGGTGCCGCTGGTCGGCGGCAAGATCGAGAGTTTCATCGGCGCACAGCTGGTCGATCTACTCAAAGCCGAGCAGCGCTTCACCTCGGTGTGGATCGCCGATCACGCCTGAGGGCACCGGTACCGTCGTTATCCGTGAGCAGGCGCCTGGAGTACACGCTGGCCTTCGACGCCCCCGCCGAGGCGGTCTACGCCGTGTACGCGAGCGACGAGTACTGGCAGGCCCTCATGGACCGTTACGACGACCTCACGCCAGGGAAGTCCGACATCACCGAGTTCAGGTCGGACGCGCACGGGATCGAGGTCGAGTTCCGGCAGGTGCTGCCGCGCGCGGAGCTGCCCGCGATCCTGCGGCCGGTCATCCCGCTCGACATGGCCATCACCCGCAGGCAGTGTTTCGGCCCGTTCGAGGGACACGGCGCGAGCGGCCACTACGCGGCGTCGGTTGCCCACGTCCCGGGCCGGCTCGACGGCCGCTATGAGCTCAGCGGCGTGCCCACGGGTAGCCGGTTGCTGGTCGACAGCACGTGCAAGGTCTCGATGCCCCTGATCGGAGGCAAGCTCGAAGACATGGTCCTGCACACCGTCAACGACGTTTTCACCGTCGAGGAGGCGTTCACCGCTGACTGGATCGCCGAGCACGTCTAGACCCGTCGGCGCGGTCACCCGGGGCACCACCGGGTACAACCGGCTACGCCGCAGTGATCGCTGGCTGGTGCACTCACCGCGCGTGCGCAGCGTGCTGCGGGCCGCGGCCGACCCGCTGGTGGTCGACCTCGGGTACGGGGCGCTCCCCGTCACCACCCTGGAATTGGCGGCCCGGCTGCAGGCGGTGCGGACCGATGTCCGCGTTGTGGGTCTGGAGATCCATCCAGAGCGGGTGGCCACCGCGCGGGCGGTGGCGGGTGCCACCGACGTGCGGTTCGAGCTCGGCGGGTTCGAGTTGGCCGGGCTGCGCCCCGTGCTGGTGCGCGCGTTCAACGTGCTGCGGCAGTACCCGGTCGAGGCCGTGCCGGACGCCTGGGCCACGATGGCGCGCCGGCTCGCACCCGGTGGGCTGATCGTCGACGGAACCTGCGACGAGCTGGGCCGCCGGTGCTGCTGGGTGCTGCTGGACGAGGCCGGGCCGGTCAGCCTGACGCTGGCCTGCGACCCGTTCAGCATCGAGCGTCCCTCGGATCTGGCCGAGCGGCTGCCGAAGGTGCTGATCCATCACAACGTCGAGGGTCAGCCCATCCACACGCTGCTGGACGCCGCCGACCGGGCCTGGGCCAGTGCGGCCGGGCACGGCGTGTTCGGGCCGCGGGTGCGCTGGCGGGCCATGGTGGAACTGCTGCGCGCCGAGGGTTTTCCGGTCGCCGCACCGCGCCGCCGGCTACGGGACGGCGTGCTGACGGTGCCGTGGGCGACCGTGGCGCCAGCCACAACTTAGGCCGGTGGCGAGCCACGCATACAGCCCTGTGGCGCCACTAAGCTGAACCGCATGCGAATTGCCCTGGCGCAGATCGCCACCGGCACGGACCCCTCGTCGAACCTGCGACTGGTCGATGAGTTCACCCGGCGCGCCGCCGATGACGGCGCCCGGTTGGTGTTGTTCCCCGAGGCCACGATGTGCCGGTTCGGCGTTCCGCTGGCCCCGGTCGCCGAGGGCCTGGACGGGCCATGGGCGACGGCGGTGCGGGAGATCGCCGCACGCGCCGGGGTCGTGGTGGTGGCCGGGATGTTCGTCCCCGCCGAGGACGGGCGGGTCACCAACACCCTGATCGCGACGGGCCCCGGCGTCGACGCGCACTACCACAAGATCCACCTGTACGACGCCTTCGGATTCACCGAATCACGCACTGTGGCACCGGGTTTCGAGCCTGCGACGATCGCTGTCGACGATGTCACCGTCGGCCTGACCACCTGCTACGACATCCGGTTCCCCGAGCTGTACGTGGAGCTGGCCCGTCGCGGCGCCCAGCTGATCACCGTGCACGCCTCATGGGGTTCGGGGCCAGGCAAGCTCGAGCAGTGGACCCTGCTGGCCCGCGCCCGCGCGCTGGACACCACCGGCTTCATCGCCGCGGTGGACCAGGCCTACCCGGGCGACGAGATCGCCAAGGTCGGGCCCACGGGCGTCGGCGGCAGCCTGGTGGCCTCCCCCACCGGCGAGGTTCTCGCTTCGGCCGGCACCGAGGAGCAGTTGCTGGTCTTCGACGTCGACCTCGATGCCGCCAACCAGGTCCGGGACACCATCGCGGTGCTGCAGAACCGCTCACAGTTCGCTCAGTTGGGTAAGGCACAATCGCTGGGGTGACCGATCCCTGGGCTCGCCCAACCGACCAGTCCCCGCCGTCGCCTACGCAGGAGCTGCCTCCGCAGCCTCCGGCGCCCGATCAGCCGGTTCAGCCTGGTCAGGTCGAACAGCCCACGCCGCAGCCGCAGGACACCTCGGCCCTGGCGAAGGTCAAGAAGCTGTTCTCGGACCCGCTGTCGGTGGTGCTGGTCGTCGTCATCGTGGTCGCCCTGGTCGCCGCCGGCGTCCTCGGCGGCGAGCTGTACGCGCGCAGCCGTGCCGACAAGATCGTCGCCTCGATCGTGGAATGCATCGTGCAGGACGGCGCCAAGGCGTCGTTCGACCCGCTGCCGCCGTTCCTGATGCAGCACGTGAGCGGGCACTACACCAACATCAACATCGAGACCGCCGGTAACCAGATCCGCGATGCCAAGGGCATGAAGGTGAAGCTGGGCATCGAAGATGTCCGGATCAAGGAAACCGCCGACGCGAGCGGCACCGTGGGCTCGCTGGTCGCCGACATCTCGTGGAGCACCGACGGCATCCGTCAGACCGTGGCCGACATGGTGCAGCTGCCGTTCATCGGCTCGGCCATCTCCGATGTGAAGACCAATCCGTCCAACGGGACGATCGAACTGAAGGGCCTGCTCGGCACCATCACCGCCAAGCCGACGGTGGTCAACAAGGGCATCTCGATGCAGATCGTCGATCTAAGTGCGATCGGCCTGTCCTGGCCGCGGGAGACCCTGCAGCCGATCCTGGACAAATTCACCGCCCAGCTCACCGAGAATTACCCGATGGGCATCCACGCCGACAGCGTGCAGGTCACCGACAGCGGTGTGGTGGCGAAGTTCTCCACCCAGAACGCCACGATGCCCAAGGCTCAAGAGGACCCCTGCTTCGCCAAGCTCTGAGTCCTTCCCGCCGCCTTTCAGGCGGTGAAGCCGTCGAGCACCGCCCGGGTGCCCGAAAGGCCGAGCCGGGTAGCCCCGGCGTCGAGCATGGCCGTGGCCGCCTCGGCGGTACGGATACCGCCGCTGGCCTTGACCCCGACACCATCACCGGCGGCCTGCGCCATCAGTTCGACGGCGCGGACGGAAGCGCCGCCGCTGGGGTGAAACCCGGTGGAGGTCTTGACGAAGTCGGCCCCGGCGCCGACGGCGGCGCGGCACACGTCCTGCAGTAACGCCTCGCCCGCGAATTCCAGCAGCGCCGCGGACTCGACGATGACCTTGAGGGCGGCGCCGGGGATCGCGGCGCGGACCGCGGCCACCTCGGCCGCCGTCGCGTCCAGATCGCCGCTCAGGGCGAGCCCGATGTCGATCACCATGTCGATCTCGGCGGCGCCTGCGGCCACCGCCAGCTGCGACTCACGGGCCTTGATCTCGGCCAGGTGCTTGCCCGACGGGAAGCCCGACACCGCGGCAACCGCAAGGCTCGACGGGGCGACCCCGGCCGCGGTCGACACCAGCGACGGCGACACGCACACCGAGAACACCCCGAGGTCGACGGCCTCGGCGACCAGTTTCTCGATGTTGGCCGCGGTGGCCTCGGGCTTGAGCAGGGTGTGATCGACCAGGGCTGCCACCTGGGCACGGGTGTAGCTGCCCATCAGAACGGTTCCTCGCTGCCGCCGGGATTGCAGCCGCTGGCCAGCATCACCTCGGGCGTGACCTCCGGGCGCCACGGCTCCAGATTCCAGCTGGTCTTGCCGGGCTCGGCGAGTTCGGCGAACGTCCAGTGGCACAGGAACTGCTCACGCATCCCGGGCAGGTCGGCATCCGGGGACAGGGCAAGAACCTCGGCCCAGGCCTGATCGGCCTGGACCGTGCTGCCGGGCTGCCGGGTGAGGGCGCGGGCCGTGTCGGTGGGATACACCCGCAGGCTCGACAGGTCGCCCCATTTGGCCCATTCGACGTGGTCGACGTAGACGTGGTCGTCGGCGGCCGAGGTGGCGGCGAACGTCAGTGCCGCGCCCAGCGCCAGGCAGGCCGCACCGAACGCGGCCAGTGGTGAACGCATCGGGTCAGTGCGACTTTCCCTGGATTTCCAGCAGTTTGGGGCGCACATCGACGAGGTAGACGCCTGCGGCGCAGGCCGCGATGACGGGGATGAACACGCCACCCACCAGCAGCGTCAGCACCGCGCTCACACCGAGGATGGCCAGCCAGACCGGCTTGGTGAGCTTGCCGGTGGCCGTATAGGCGTCCGGACGCTGCAGGGCCGCATGCACGAAGGCGTAGACGCCAACGAGAACGACCAGGTAACCGAGTACCGAAATAATGACGCCCGCAAGGTTGGCAAGTTGCACCTCACCAGCCTATGCGGGCGTCATCGTCAGCGTCGACCGACGGGGCTCAGGGCCCCGCCGGTCCACACCGGAATTACTTCTGGGTGACCTTCTTGGCCGGGGCGGCCGTGGTCTTCTTGGCGGCCGGAGCAGCCTTCTTGGCGGCAGGCGCGGGCGCGGCCTTCTTGGCCGGGGCCTTCTTGGCGGGAGCGGCGGCGGCCGGCTCGGCAGCCTTCTCGGCCTTCTTCGGCAGCTCGACGCCGACCAGCTTGGCGGCGCGCTCGCCGACCGCGCGGGTCTGCGAGGCGACGGTGCCCAGCGCGTCCTGGGTCAGCTCGGTGACCTGGTCGGTGTAGCCCTCGACCCGGCTGGCGGCTTCCTCGATGGCCGGCTGGTTGCGCAGGCGCTCCAGCGCGGCCTCGCCGCGCTCGACCAGCTTGTTGTAGGTCGCGGTGGCCTGATCGGCGTAGCCCTCGGCGGCCTTGCGCAGCTCCTCGGAGGTGAACTTGTCGCGCAGCTCGTCGAACTGGGCAGGCAGGTCTTCCTGCAGCTTGGTCAGGCGGGCGCGGCCTTCTTCGACGCGGGCCTCGGCATCGGTGCGCGCGCCCTCGGCACGCTCACGCAGGCTGGCGACGATCTCGTTGACCGTGGCCAGGGCCAGGTCGGCAGCGCCGACGGCGGCCAGCAGCGGGGCCTTGAGGTCTTCGATGGTGGGCTGAGTCTTCTCGGTCATGCGAGTTCCTTTCTCTCAGATGGGCTTTTCGTGCGAGTGGTTATCGGGTAGCTGGTGAGGTGTCAATCAGTTGTCGGCTCCTCACCTGCTTCGGCTTCGTTCTGCTGCCGAAACGATGTGTAGATGTCGAGCAGCACCTGCTTCTGCCGCTCGGTGATCCCCACGTCGTTGACGATGGCGTCGCGGACCTCGCTGGGCTCGCTGGGTTCGAGGATCCCGGCGCGCACATAGAGGACTTCCGCGGACACCCGCAGTGCCTTCGCGATCTGGTTGAGCACGTCGGCGGAGGGTTTCCGCAATCCCCGTTCGATCTGGCTCAAGTAGGGATTGCTGACGCCGGCCTTCTCGGCCAACTGCCGTACCGATACCTGCGCCGCCTCACGCTGGGCCCGGATGAAGCTTCCGATGTCCTGCGCAGCGTTGGAGACGACCGCCGCGAGATTTTCGTCTTGCGCCATGTCCTTCCCCCTCGTAGGCCGTGTATCCGTTAACGACAAAAATCACGCTACGACGGGGTGCTAACTTTTGCAAGCACTAGTTAGCGCAGGTCAGAAGAGTAGTTGGGCTATCGAATAGATGATCAGGCCCGCCAACGAACCCACCACGGTGCCGTTGATCCGGATGAACTGCAGGTCACGACCCACATGGAGCTCGATCCGGCGGCTCGCCTCGTCCGCATCCCAGCGTTCGATGGTCTCGGTGATGATCGCTGTGATCTCGGTCCCATACTCCGCGACCAGGTGTTTTGCGCCCCGGATGATCCAGCTGTCCACCTTGTCGCGTAGCTCGGCGTCGTCGCGCAACGACTCACCGATCCGCATCACCGAGTCGGCGATCCGGGTCCGCAGCGCCGAGGACGGATCGTCCACCGACTCCAGGATGATCCGCTTGGCGGCCGCCCACGCCGTCTCCGCCGCGCGCGCCACCTCGTCGCGACCCATGATCTGGTCTTTGACGTTCTCGGCACGCTGAATCGTCGCCTCGTCGTGTTGCAGGTCGTCGGCGAACTCGAACAGGAACCGGGTGGCCGAGCGCCGCAGCTCATGGTCGGGGTTACGGCGCACCTTGTCCGTGAAATCCATCAACTCCCGGTGGATTCGGTCCCCGACCAGGTGGTCCACCCAGCGGGGCGACCAGGTCGGCGAATCCCGCTCGATGACGCGCTCGATCACCTCACCGGAGTTCAGCGACCACTGGAACGCCCGGTCGCACAGCAGCTGGATCAAGGCTTCCTGACGCCCCTCCTGCAGCAGGGTGGACAGCACCCGGCCGATGGGCGGCCCCCACTTGGGTTCGGCGATGCGCTTGACGATCATCCGGTCCAGCACGTGCTGAACGTCCTCGTCGCGCAGCATCTCCACCCCGACCCGGAGCACGGTCGACGCCTCCGCGGCCACCCGCTCGGCGTGCGAACGGTCGCACAGCCATTTCCCGAACCGGCCGGCCACCTGGGCGTCCTGCAGCTTGGTCGCGATCACCTCGGGGGACATGAAGTTCTCCCGGACGAACGTGCCCAGGCCCTCCCCCAACTGGTCCTTCTTGCGCTTGATGATGGCCGTGTGCGGGATGGGCAGCCCGAGCGGATGCTTGAACAGCGCGGTGACGGCAAACCAGTCGGCCAGCGCGCCGACCATGCCTGCCTCGGCCGCGGCCCGCACATACCCGACCCAGCCGGCGGCACCCCACGACTGTGCCCAGGTACAGAACAGGAAGATCACCGTGGCGCCGACCAGGAAGCTCAGCGCCACCAGCTTCATCCTCCGCAAACCCCGGAGGCGTTCGGCATCCGCGGCGCTGTCCGCCCCGGCCAGTGTCTCGGCAAAACTTGGCCGCGGACCCGCCAGCGCGCGGACTCCTTCGTCGGATCGATGTGCCACCTTTCCATCTTGCGCTATCGCAGCGACTGACGGTCTGACCCACGGACCGGTATCCGCAGATTCGCCGTAGTATCAAGTGGAACTAGGGAATGGGACTACTGCGACTGTGGCACAGCAGACTCCGCCGGTGACGGTGAAGACCGATGGACGCAAGCGGCGCTGGCACCAGCACAAGGTGGAGCGACGCAATGAGCTGGTCGACGGCACCCTGGAAGCGATTCGACGCCAGGGCAGCAACGTCAGCATGGACGAGATCGCCGCCGAGATCGGCGTGTCGAAGACCGTGCTGTACCGCTACTTCGTCGACAAGAACGACCTCACCACCGCGGTGATGATGCGGTTCGCCCAGACCACCCTGATCCCGAACATGGCCGCCGCCTTGTCCTCCAACCTCGACGGGTTCGCACTGACCCGGGAGATCATCAAGGTGTACGTGGAAACCGTTGCGGCCGAGCCCGAGATCTATCCCTTCGTGATGGCGAACAACTCGGCCAGCAAGAGCAAAGCCGTGGCCGATTCCGAACAGATCATCGCCCGCATGCTCGCCGTCATGCTGCGCCGCCGGATGGCCGCTGTCGGCATGGACACCCGGGGCGCGGAAGCCTGGGCGTTTCACACCGTCGGCGGCGTCCAGCTGGCCACCCACTCGTGGATGTCGAACCCCCGGATGACCGCCGACGAGCTGATCGACTACCTGACCATGCTGTCGTGGAACGCGCTGTGCGGCATCGTGGAGGTCGGCGGCTCGCTGGAAAAGTTCAACTCACTGCCGCACCCGTCACCGGTTTTGCCTCCGCAGCTGCTTGACTGAGCGGGTGAGCGACAGAGATCTGCCTGCCCTGTGGACCCACGAACCACACGACCAGCTGGCCTTCCGCCCGGGCGACGAGGTCGCGCGAATCGACACCAACGGCACGCCGGGATTCCGCGGCAACAAGAGCGACGCACCGACCCTGCAGACCGAACGGAATCTGCGGCTCGCGTCGCTGCAGGAAATGCTCTACGCCCGCAGCAAGAGTGGTGACGACAACCGTTCGGTGCTGCTGATCCTGCAGGGCATGGACACCGCGGGCAAGGGCGGAATCGTCAAACATGTTGTGGGAGCAGCGAATCCGCAAGGCATCCGGTACACCAGCTTCGGCAAGCCGACCGAGGAGGAGCGCGCCCACCACTACCTGTGGCGGATCCGCAACGCGCTGCCGCCTGCCGGGCACATCGGGGTGTTCGACCGCTCGCACTACGAGGACGTGCTGATCGTCCGCGTGCACAACCTGGTGCCGCCGGACGTCTGGGGCGCCCGCTACGACGAGATCAACGCCTTCGAACGCGAATTGGTCGACGCAGGCACCACCCTGGTGAAGGTGGCCATGTTCGTCTCGCTCGCCGAGCAGAAGGCGCGTCTGGCCGAACGGCTGGAGCGGCCCGACAAGTACTGGAAGTACAACCCGGCCGACATCGACGAGCGGCTGCTGTGGCCCAAGTACCAGGAGGCCTACCAGGCCATGCTGGAGAAGACGTCGACCGACTACGCGCCCTGGCACATCGTGCCCAGCGACAAGAAGTGGTACAGCCGGCTGGCCATCACCGAGCTACTCATCGAGGCGCTCAAAGGCCTCAACATGGCCTGGCCGCCACCGGACTTCGACGTCGAGGCCGAGAAGAAGCGGTTGGCCGACGCCTAGCCATTCCCGCCGAGACGACGGTTTATGGCGCGATTCGCGCGATTTCACGCCATAAACCGTCGTCTGGGCGCTGGGGGGAACCAGATGTCGGGCCGCCGCGTCGAATATCGGTGTGGGAGATATCGTCGTGGCGACCGAAGCACTGGGCGCCGGCACCATCACTCGCCATGCTCTGCGGACGCGATATCGCAAGCTCCATCAAAATATCTACATACCAAGGGATTTCACCCTCGACGCGCGTACCCGAGCCCGCGCCGCCTGGCTCTGGTCCCGACGCTCCGCCACATTGTCCGGGTACTCGGCGGCGGCAGTGCTGGGCAGCAAGTGGCTGCCTGATGACGCGCCGGCCGAGCTGGCCCGGATCCGCCACCCGGCCCCGCCCGGGATCCTGATCCACACCGGCGCGATCGCCGATGACGAACTCGCCGTCGTGGGCGGCATGACCTGCACAAGCGTCACCCGCACCTGTTACGACATCGGGCGACGCCAACGGCTCGACACCGCGATCATCCGGATCGATGCGCTACTCAACGTCACGCATGTAAGCGTGGAACGGGTGGCCGGCCTCACCGACCGTTATCCGGGCGCCCGCGGCATCCGTCGACTACGCAGGGCACTCGAGCTTGCCGACGCAGGAGCCGAATCCCCGCAAGAGACGCGACTGCGACTGCTGCTCGTCCGTGGCGGACTCCCCCGGCCGGTCACCCAGATCCCGGTGGCCGACGAGTGGGGACGGGTACAGCGGCGGATCGACATGGGATGGCCGGAATGGATGGTCGGTGTCGAGTATGACGGCGACCAGCACTGGTCGACTCCGGAGGACCACGAGAACGACATTGTCAGGCTGGAATTCCTGGCGTCCAGAGGGTGGACGATCGTGCGGGTCAGTGCCCGTCAGCTGCGGTACAAGCAGCCTGAGATCTTGGCTCGTGTCAGGAGCGCGCTAGAACAAAAACGCCGAGACTACGGTTTCTGACGCGAAATCGACCATATCGCGCCAGAAACCGTCGTCTCGGCGACAGAGCCTATTTGACCAGCGTGAACTGGCCGATGTTGGTGATGCCGCGACGGAAGAAGTCGGCGCAACCGGTCAGGTACTTCATGAACCGGTCGTAGACCTCCTGGCCCTGAAGGGCGATGGCCTCGTCCTTCTTGGCCTCCAGGTTGGCGGCCCACATGTCCAGCGTGCGCGCGTAGTGCGGCCGCAGCAGGTGAGTGCGCTGCAGGTCGAAGCCTGAATCGGCAGCCAGCTTCTCGATGTCCTCGACCGCCGGAAGCTGCCCACCGGGGAAGATCTCCTCACCGATGAACTTCATGAACTTCAGGTCGCTGATCGTCAGCTTGATGTTGTTCTCACGGAAGAACTGCTGGGTGTGCGCCAGGATCGTGTGCAGCAGCATCCGGCCGCCGTTGTCCGGCAGGATGCTGTAGGCCCGCTCGAAGAAGATCGGGTAGCGCTCCTGCTTGAACGCCTCGAACGCACCGATCGAGACGATGCGGTCGACGGGCTCGTTGAACTCTTCCCAACCCTGCAGCCGGATCTCGACGTTGCGGTTGGTGTCGATCTTGGCCAGCCGCTTACGCGCGTAGTCGGACTGCTCCTTGCTCAACGTGATACCGATGACGTTCACGTCGTGGTTGATCAGCGCGCGTTCCAGGCAGCCGCCCCACCCGCAGCCGATGTCGAGCAGCGTCATACCCGGCTTGAGGTCCAGCTTGCCCAGCGCCAGGTCGAACTTGGCGTTCTGCGACTCCTCGAGGTTCATGTCCTCGCGCTCGTAGTAACCGCAGGTGTAACCCATGGTCGGCCCGAGGAAGAGTGCGTAGAACTCATTCGAGATGTCGTAGATCGACTGCGACTCCTCGTAGTACGGAGCAAGATCGGACTCGACATTAGACATGCGAAAAATTACCTCTTTGCGTTTTCTGCTGCTGACGACCGACGGGGTTGGGCCGACGCGTGATTATTCACGCAGACTCTATAGAGCGAGCCAGCAGGCCCTACTGTGGGTAGACTAGCTAAGCCTCGGCCATAGTGCCAGCGCGGGTCGATTCAGTACTTGTAGAAGCCCTGACCCGATTTTTTGCCGAGCTGCCCCGCCTCCACCATGCGCAAAAGCAGCGGCGGTGCGGCGTACAAAGGCTCCTTGAACTCGTCAAACATCTTGTCGGCGATGAGCTTCAAGGTGTCGAGGCCGACCAGGTCCGACAACCGCAGCGGCCCCATCGGGTGGGACAAACCGGCCACTACCGCCTTGTCGACATCGTCAATTGTGGCAAAGCCACCTTCGACCATTCGGACCGCCGCAAGGAGGTAGGGGACCAGCAACGCGTTGACCACGAAACCGGACCGGTCAGAACAACGGACAACCTGTTTTCCGAGAACCGTGCTGGCGAATTCCTCGACGCGCGCGGCGGCGGCCTCGTCGGTGGTCAGCGCGGTGATCAATTCGACCAGCGGCAACACCGGAACCGGGTTGAAGAAGTGCAGACCGAGAACCCTGGCAGGATTCTGGGTAGCTGCTGCGAGTTTCATGATCGGGATGCTGGAGGTGTTCGACGCCAGCACCGCATCGGGGTCGGTGACGATGCGATCCAGATCGGCGAAGATCTTGGTCTTGACGGCCTCGTCCTCGATCACGGCCTCGATGACCAGCTGCCGATCGGCGAGGTCGTCGAGCGTCGTGGTGAACTTCAGCTTGCCCAGCGCGGCGTCCTTCTCCCCCTCGGTGATCTTGCCCGCGCTGACTCCGCGCTCCAACGATTTGGTGATCCGGTTGCGTCCGGCGGTCACGAAGGCGTCGGCGGTGTCGAACACCAGCACGTCCACGCCCGCGCGCGCGGACACCTCGGCGATCCCGCCACCCATCTGCCCGGCACCGATCACACCTACACGTTCAATTTGATTGCTCACGACTTCACTTTCTCAATACGCGGACATGCGACAGGCCCCGCCCAAGAATTCTGAGCGGGGCCTGCTGCTGTCAAGCCACGGGATTTAGTGGAACTGTCCCTCTTCGGTGGAACCGGCCAGCGCGGTGGTCGAGCTGTTCGGGTCAACCGTGGTGGCGATCCGGTCGAAGTAGCCGGCGCCGACCTCGCGCTGGTGCTTGGTGGCGGTGTAACCGCGCTCCTCGGCGGCGAACTCGCGCTCCTGCAGCTCGACGTAGGCCTTCATCTGCTCGCGGGCGTAGCCGTGGGCCAGGTCGAACATCGAGTAGTTGAGGGCGTGGAAGCCGGCCAGCGTGATGAACTGGAACTTGAAGCCCATCGCGCCCAGCTCGCGCTGGAACTTGGCGATGGTGTCGTCGTCCAGGTGCTGCTTCCAGTTGAAGGACGGCGAGCAGTTGTAGGACAGCATCTGGTCCGGGAACTCGGCCTTGACGCCCTCGGCGAACTTCTTGGCCAGCTCGAGGTCCGGGGTGCCGGTCTCCATCCAGATCAGGTCGGCGTAGGGCGCGTAGGCCTTGGCGCGGGCGATGCAGGGCTCCAGGCCGTTCTGCACCCGGTAGAAGCCTTCGTTGGTGCGCTCACCGGTGATGAACGGGCGGTCACGCTCGTCGACATCGGAGGTGATCAGGGTGGCGGCCTCGGCATCGGTGCGGGCGATGACCAGGGTCGGCACGTCGGCGACGTCGGCAGCCAGACGGGCCGAGGTCAGGGTGCGGATGTGCTGCTGGGTCGGGATCAGCACCTTGCCACCGAGGTGGCCGCACTTCTTCTCCGAGGCGAGCTGGTCTTCCCAGTGCGAACCGGCGACACCGGCGGCGATCATGGCCTTCTGGAGCTCGTAGACGTTGAGCGCACCACCGAAGCCGGCCTCACCGTCGGCGACGATCGGGGCGAGCCAGTTCTCGACCGAGGTGTCGCCCTCGACCTTGGCGATCTGGTCGGCGCGCAGCAGCGCGTTGTTGATGCGGCGGACGACCTGCGGCACCGAGTTGGCCGGGTAGAGGCTCTGGTCGGGGTAGGTGTGGCCGGACAGGTTGGCGTCACCGGCGACCTGCCAGCCGGACAGGTAGATGGCCTTCAGGCCGGCGCGGACCTGCTGCACGGCCTGGTTACCGGTCAGCGCGCCCAGCGCGTTGACGAAGTCCATGTCGTGGAGCTGCTCCCACAGCACCTCGGCGCCGCGGCGGGCGAGGGTGTTCTCCTCGACGACGGAGCCCTGCAGGGCAACCACGTCGGCCGGAGTGTAGGTACGGGTGATGCCCTTCCAGCGGGGGTTGTGATCCCAGTCGTGCTGGATCTGCTCCGGTGACTTGGGGGTGCCCACGGTCGACATAGGACTGCTCCTTCGGGTTGTTTAGACCGCTGCGCCGAGCCTCGTTACTTGCTAACGCCGCAGCAGCTTCACTGGTGTGCTAATCCGAAGATGGCACAACCCATATCCGCAGGTCCACCCGTTTCAGTTGCCAAGTTTCGCCAAACCGCTTAGTTAACTTGCAAAGCTTGCGAAGAAATATGATGGCTGTACCGGTTCAGAAGCTACTCATGAGTAGCCCAAAGGTGCAGGTCAGTACGCTCGTACTGTTAAACCGGGAGGGGTCAGAGCGAGAACAGTGAAGCGATCGCTTTTGTCTCGTCGCCGACGGCATATGTGAGCGTTCTAACAGTGCGGTCGGAGAGCTCTTCGCCGAATTTGTCGGTCGATCCGGCCGGGTGAACATGCGACAGGATCTCGAGCTTCTCGCCGAGCGCCACCGCGGCGTCGTGCTCGATGGTCACCCGCAGCGGCTTCTCCAGCAGCTCGGGATGCGAGTACAGGTAATCCTCGATCACCGTCCAGTAGACCGAGTTGTTCATGTGGTCGAACAGGTCGATGTCGGACACCCGCACCGGGTACTCGCGGATCTCGGCGGCGTCGTCACGGCTGCCTGCCTTGAGGTAGGACTTCCAGCGCAGCCGGGCCTCGTCGGTGGTGCGGCGCAGGCCGGACAGGAAGTCGTCGGAGATCCGGGCCGGCCCCTGCGTCTCGCGGTTGATGTTGATCCAGAACGCCTCGGACTCCATCAGGCCGCCCTTGCGGCCGTCGATGCGCACCCGCATCTCGCACCACCGGTTCGACGTTCCCGAACACCACCGGCGCATCCGCAGCATGTCCTGGAACTCGATCGGCCTGATCAGATCGATCATCGTGCGCCGCACGATCCACAACGGATGGGTCTCCTCGAAGCCGAGTTCGCGGAGGTGATCGGAGCCGATGTCCTGGATGTGGCGGGCGGCGGCGTCGAAGCGCAGCCGGCCCACCCGGTCGATGTCGCCCACCCGCAGCGGCCATTCCCGGTCGAAGACATCGGGATGCGGATCAGGCACCGGCATCAACACCTTGTTCAGTCCGGTGGTCGAATTCTGCGCGGTTCCCGTCATGATTCATCTCCAGTCGCTGTCGCCTGAGCCGATCATGCCAGGCAGCCCGATCCTGCCAGTAGGGACTGAACTGCCAAGAATGCAAAGACCGTCTTCACAGCCTTGTTAGGCTATTTGACGTGGCAAAAACGTTCGTCGGATCGCGAGTGCGACAACTCCGGAGCGAGCGTGGTCTGAGCCAGGCGGCGCTGGCGCAGATGCTGGAGATCTCCCCCAGTTACCTCAACCAGATCGAGCACGACGTGCGCCCGCTGACTGTGGCGGTGCTGCTGCGCATCACCGAGGTGTTCGGGGTGGACGCGACGTTCTTCGCCTCCCACGACGACACCCGGCTGGTCGCCGAGATGCGCGAGGTGGCGATGGACCGCGACCTCGGGGCCGACATGGACGCCGCCGAGGTCGCCGACATGGTCGCGGCCTATCCGAGCTTCGCCCGGGCGATGGTCAACCTGCACCGCCGGTACCGGCTCACCACCACCCAGCTGGCGGCGGCCACCGAGGACCGGTACTCCGACGGCAGCGGCAGCGGTTCGATCACCATGCCCCACGAGGAAGTGCGCGACTACTTCTACCAACGGCAGAACTATCTGCACGAACTCGACACCGCCGCCGAGGATCTGACCGCCAAGATCCGGATGCACCGCGGTGACCTGGCCGGCGAGCTGGCCAACCGGCTGACGGCCGAGCACGGGGTCCGGATCGTGCGGCGCATCGATCTGGGCGACACCGTGCTGCACCGCTACGACCCGGCGACCAAGACCCTGGAGATGGGCAATCACCTCTCCCGAGGCCAGCAGGTGTTCAAGATGGCCGCCGAGCTCGCCTTCCTGGAATTCGGCGACCTCATCGACAAGATGGTCGACGAGGGCATGTTCACCAGCGACGAATCCCGCACCCTGGCCCGGCTGGGGTTGGCCAACTACTTCGCCGCGGCCACCGTGCTCCCCTACCGCCAGTTCCACGACGTCACCGAGAACTTCCGCTACGACGTGGAGCGGCTGTCGGCGTTCTACTCGGTGAGCTACGAGACCATCGCGCACCGGCTGTCCACCTTGCAGCGCCCGTCGATGCGCGGTGTGCCGTTCTCGTTCGTCCGGGTCGATCGGGCCGGCAACATGTCGAAACGCCAGTCCGCCACCGGCTTTCATTTCTCGTCGTCGGGCGGCACCTGTCCGTTGTGGAACGTCTACGAGACCTTCAGCAATCCGGGCAAGATCGGCGTGCAGATCGCCCAGATGCCCGACGGCCGCAACTACATGTGGGTGGCCCGCACGGTGGAGCGCCGGGCGTCGCGCTACGGGCAGCCCGGCAAGACCTTCGCCATCGGGCTGGGATGCGAACTGCGCCACGCACATCGGCTGGTGTACTCCGAGGGGCTTGACCTCTCCGGCGAGGTGGCCACCCCCATCGGGTCGGGTTGCCGGGTGTGCGAACGCGACAACTGCCCGCAGCGTGCGTTCCCGGCGCTCGGCAAGGCCCTCGACCTCAACGAGCACCGCTCGACGGTGTCGCCGTATCTGGTGCGGGAGCCCTGACAGCACAGCGAAATCCGTGATTCCCGGTTCGGGAATGGATGCCGAGATCCTCCGGTTACCACAGGACGAACCTACTACTAGTAGGTTACTGTTGGTAGGTATCTGACGAGGAGTCCAAATGAGCGACCCACCCGACCCAGCCCCGAAACGACGCCTGTCGAAGCAGGACCGTCACACCCAACTCCTCGACGTGGCACGGGAGTTGATCCGGGAGGCAGGGACGGAAGAGTTCACGCTCGGACGGCTCGCCGAGCGGGCCGGGGTGACCAAGCCCGTGGTCTACGACCACTTCGGCGACAAGGCGGGGGTCCTCACCGAGCTCTATCGCGAGTTCGAGGAACGCCAGCGCGAGATGCTCGACGCCGCGCTTGCCGGCGCCGGGCAAGAGGCGCGAGCCGTGGCGCGCGTCATCGCTGACGCATACATCGACTGCTGTCTCGCACAGGGGCGGGAACTGGCCGACGTGGTCGCCGCACTCGCGGGCTCACCGACCCTGAGCCGGTTGCGTCAGGAGGCCGAGGACACCTATCTCGCCACGTGCCGCGAGGCGCTGGCACCGTTCCCCGGCCGGATAGACGCAACAGGCCTGTCCGCAGTCATCGGGGCCGGCGACGCCCTGGCCCGAGACGCGCTCGCCGACAGGATCAGCCCCGCCACTGCACGCAACACCCTGGCCCGGGTCATCGCGGCCATCGCTACCGACGACCAACACGACGACAAGCAGGTGACTTCATGACGATCACCCATCCCCCGAAGCCTGGCACCGCCCTGTGGCTCTACGCGCACCCCCGCCGCGGCTCACTCAACGAGCATCTTTTCCGGTCAGGAACCGAAGCACTGTCCGCGCGGTACGAGGTGATGACCTCCGACCTGCACGCCCAAGAGTTCGACCCGGTGCTCAGTAACCGCGACCTCGGAGAGCCCACCGACAAGCCGGGAAACATCGTCGAGCTGGCAGGCGAGGCGTACTCCAGGGGCCAGCTGCCTGCCGACGTCCGCGAGGAACAGGCCAAGCTCGCCGCAGCGGAGCTGCTGATCGTTCAGTTCCCACTGTGGTGGTACGGGCCGCCGGCAATCTTGAAAGGCTGGTTCGACCGGGTCCTGACAAACGGGTTCGCCTACGGCGATCTCGATCCCGAACTCGGGGTGCCCCGGCGCTACGGCGACGGCGGCCTGATCGGGCGCAGAGCCCTGATCGTGGTGACCGCGGGAGAGGATGCGCGCTCGATCGGCCCGCGCGGCATCAGCGGTGACCTCGAGTCACTCCTGTTCCCGCTGATCCACGGCACTCTCTGGTACGTCGGAATCGAGACACTGGACCTGCACGTGGTCTACGACGCCGACGGCTTGGATCCGGCCGCCGTCGACCTCGAAGCTCAGCGCCTGCAGGACCGACTGCGGACCATCGATACCGAGCCGGTCCGCCGGTTCCGGCGCTTGCGCGACGGCGACTACCAGGAGACCCGCGCGCTGCGTGGGGACCTTCTCCCGGGCCGCACCGACCTGGGCATCCACCTGGCCGACCATGGATAACCCCCATCGGCTTGGACTCGGGCGCCAACCGGCGGCTGGGCCTTCTGAGCGCCGACACCTGTGCCAGACTCGGCTGGGTGAGTGCACTCGAGCCGGCCCGCATCGCGCCGGGCGGATTCCGTGAGCTGGGCCCGGTCAACTGGGCCATCGCCAAGCTGGGCGCCCGCGCCATCCGCGCGCCGCGCTTCACCTTGATGAACGTGCTGGGCCAGCACAAGCTGCTGTTCCTGGCGTGGCTGCCGTATTCCGGTCTGCTGCTCGGCCCCCTGGGCAAGCTGCCGCGTCAGGACGCGGAGCTCGTCATCCTGCGGGTGGGCCACCTGCGTGATTGCGAATACGAGCTGCAGCAGCACCGCCGGCTGGCCCGCAGCCGCGGTGTCGACGCCGAGACCCAGGCCCGCATCTTCGAGGGTCCCGACGCCGAGGGGCTGACCGACCGGCAGCGGGTGCTGATCACCGCGACCGACGAATTCGTCGTCACCCGGTCGATCTCACCCGAGACCTGGGCCGCGCTCTCGGTGATCTTCACCAAGCAGCAGCTCATCGAATTCTGCATGCTGGCAAGCCAATACGATGGCCTGGCCGCGACGATGACCACGCTGCGGATCCCGCTGGACTTCCCGGACTGACGTCAGGTCGAACGTACCGTGTCCCGCTCCTTGCTGGTCCCGGCGTCAGTCCACTGCTAGATGCCGTGACTTCTCTGACGGCTGGAAGCCGCCAGCTTCTTCTCATGCCGCGTTGGCGTGAAGGGCCAGTCCGGCCCGCAAGATGTTACGTGCAGCGTGTTCATCTGCTTGAGCGCGATGCGAGCATCGCTGGCAGACGAATTCTGCTTGGGTGACGCGGTTCTCCCGGGCTGCATACCCACATTTCTCGCAGCCGTCGGAGGTGTGCCGGGGGTCGACCTCAATCCATTCACGCCCAGCCTCTTCCGCTTTGGCGCGCAGTTTTGAGACGAAACCACCCCAGCTCGCGTCGCTGATACTCCTGTTCAAACCGGACTTCGCCCGGGTACCGTTCTTGTGGAACTGCCCTGGGTTATCCGGGTCGGGCACAGGCTTGGCCCGCCGCACCATGTTGACGATCTTCAGATCCTCCACCACCAACACGTCGTAAGACTCGACGAGAGCACGTGCCTGTTTGTGGTGGAAGTCCTTGCGCTGGTTGGCAACCTTGCGATGCCGAGCCGCCACAGTCTGGCGCCGCCTTTGACGGTTCTTCGAACCGCGCTTGGCGCGCTGCAAACGCTGCTGCGCGGCGGCGAGTTCGTCGGCGGCGGCCCGGCCCCAGCGCGGATTGTCAATGTGCTCACCGTCGCTGGTGATGGCGAAGCTGGCGATCCCGACGTCGATCCCGGCCTGCCGGCCAGTGGCCGGCAAGGGATTGTCGGCCACGTCGTCACACGACAGAACCAGTATCCAGCGCCGCCCCTGCCGCTTGACCTGGATCGTCTTCACTCGTCCGGCTACCGGGCGGTGCAGTTCTACTTTGACCTGCCCGATGCCTTGCAGATACACCCGCTTGGACTCGGGCAGCCACCGGGCACCGTCACCGTCTTTGGGCCACCCCACGCTGTCGAACCGGGTCTTGCCCTTGAACCGCGGATACCCCGACTTGACACCAGGTTTGGCTGTTTTCACGCGGCGGAAGAATCCGTCGAAGGCCTTGTTGAGTCGCCGCAGGGTGGCCTGTTGGCTGGAAAACGACCACACCGCGTGATCCGCACGTGCGGCCCGGATCTCAGTCAGCTGCGCCGACTGATCCCCGTAGTAAATGCGAGTCTGGTTGTGTGACCAAGCATCCCGCCGTTCCTGCAATGCCGCGTTATAGAGCTCGCGGTGCGCATCCAAGCACCGCCCCAGCGAGACATGCTGGCGGGCGGTGGGGCGCAGCCGAAACACATACGAGCGGCGCATCACGCCACCGCATCCCACTGATGCCCGATGTACCCGCAATGCAACGGCGACCTCAACACCTTCGCCAACCGCCGCAGATATCGGAACTCCGCACGCAGAACCCGTGTGGTACAGCCATTGAACGCCCGCACCGCCTGTGCCCGGGTATCAGTTAGCCCGATCCGCACAAACAGGTGAACGTGATCGGGCAAAACCTCTTCGGTCACGAACTCCCAGCCGTGCTCGCCAGCAACCTGCTCCAGCAGCTCGCCACACCGCGCCGCTACACGACCGCCCAGAATCCGGCACCGATACTTCGGGCACCACACCGGGTGCAGCCCGAGCGAGCACACCCCACCCCGAGTGCGACGAAACCGGCGCTCCGACATGCAGCACAAGTTACGAGACGACACCGACAAACTCGCGACCACACGCTGTTCACCAGGCCCGATTCCCTCGACGGCTAAAGCCGCCGGTCCCCTCGGGACGCACTAATGGGGTTCCCTGTGCTGCCGATGCGGACGGGCCGCGGCCCGATCTGTCCTCATCGACATTCGTCCAGGGTGTTCCCGTCGAGAAGCGCAGAATCGCTCGAAACCCGGACTCCGTCGTTGTGCGATCACACAAACTAGAGGTAGGTGACCCCGAGCAACACGAGCGAGAACAGCACCGGCGACACCGGCAGCGTCCACAGGAACGCCGCCCAGGTGTGGGATTTCTGCTGGTACTTACGCCAGCCGAAGTAGCCGCCCGCAGCGCCACCGATCAACGACAGCGCGGCGACCAAGAGCACCCAGATGTTCACCCGGGAGCCCTCGGTGGCCAACGTGATGGCGGCCAGCCACAGGATGTGGCCGAGCACCAATCCGCCGATGCCGGCGATGATTTCGTTTCTCAAAAGTTGATCATGTGGCCGGCCAGACCGTGGAAGCACTCCTGCAGCGCCTCTGACAGGGTCGGGTGGGTGTGCACGTTACGGGCCAACTCGTTGGCGGTCAGGTCCCACTTCTGGGCCAGGGTGAGCTCCGGAAGCAGCTCGGACACGTCCGGGCCGATCAGGTGCCCGCCGATCAGTTCGAGGTGTTTCTTGTCGGCGATCAGCTTCACGAAACCGGTCGGGTCGGCCAGGCCGTGGGCCTTGCCGTTGGCGGTGAACGGGAACTTGGCGACGACCACGTCGTACCCCTCGGCCTTGGCCTGCTCCTCGGTGAGCCCGAAGCTGGCCACCTGAGGCTGGCAGAACGTGGCGCGCGGCATCATGCGGTAGTCGCCGAGTGCGAGAGTCTCTGCGCCGCCGATGGTTTCAGCGGCCACGACGGCCTGGGCCTCTGCGACGTGGGCGAGCTGCAGCTTGCTGGTGACGTCGCCGATGGCGTAGATGCCCGGCACATTGGTGCGCATGTACTCGTCGATGGCGATGGCGCCGCGGTCGGTGAGCGCCACGCCCGCGGCTTCGAGGCCGTAGCCCTCGATGTTGGGCGCGAAGCCGATGGCCTGCAGCACCTTGTCGGCCTTGAGTTCCTCGGTGTTGCCGTCCTTGCTCACGGTCACCTTCACCGTCGAGCCATCATCGGCAATCGCCTCGACCTTGGTGCCGGTGAGGATCTTGACGCCCAGCTTCTTGTACTGCTTCTCGATCTCCTTGGAGACCTCGGCGTCCTCGTTGGGCAGCGCGCGCGGGAGGAACTCGACGATGGTGACGTCGACGCCGTAGTTCTTCAGCACGTAGGCGAACTCCATGCCGATCGCGCCTGCGCCGGCGATGATGATCGAGCCGGGCAGGTCGCGCGAGAGGATCTGGGTTTCGTAGGTGACCACGTTGTCGGACAGCGCGGTGCCCGGCACCAGGCGCGTCGACGACCCGGTGGCGATGATCGCGTTGTCGAAGGTGAGCTCTTCGGTGCCACCCTCGTTCAGCTTCACCGACATCGACTTGGGACCGGTGAAGGTGCCGTAGCCGTGAACCTCGGTGATCTTGTTCTTCTTCATCAGGAAGTGCACGCCGGCGACGCGGCCGTCGGCGACCTTGCGGCTGCGGTCGAAGGCGGCACCGTAATCGAAGGTGGCCTCACCGCTGATGCCGAAGGTCTTGGCTTCCTTGTTGAAGATGTGCGCGAGTTCCGCGTTGCGCAGAAGCGCCTTGGACGGGATACACCCGACATTGAGGCACACGCCGCCCCAGTATTTGGGTTCGACAATTGCGGTGTTCAGCCCCAGTTGGGCGGCACGAATGGCCGCGACGTATCCACCGGGACCAGCTCCGAGAACGACGACGTCAAAGTGGGTCACGACCCCACCCTAGTGGGCGGCGCAATGGTCCTACCGGGCGATCCAGCCGAACACGTAGGCGCCGTAGAAAACCGCCGCGGCGGCCATCGCGGCCAGCGGCGCCGACATCAGGGCGATGGCCAGGGCCGATACCAGGGGTTTGCGTTGGGCCGTCGACGCCACCAGGGCCCCGACCGTGGTGACGACGACATAGGCGAGCGCGGCGAACACCGGCCACGTCTTGTCGGCTGCCTGATACCAGTAGTAATACAGGCCTGCCCCTGCCGCGGCGGAGACGAACCACACACCGGCCAGCACGCCGACGAACGTCCACCACTTCACCGACAGGTAGGACCCCTCCACCACGATGGGCGGGACCGGGGCGGGCAGCGGCGCCGAGGGGGCATCGTCGGAGGCCGTCTCGTCGGGGGTCATGTCCTCCGCGGACGGTGCCTCGGCCGACAACCCCGCGGCCGAGAGCTCCTCGTCGAGGGCCTCGTTCTCGCCCGTATCGAACAACGGGGTGAAGTCCGCGGTGGATGTGTCGAGGTTCTCAGCCATGCGATGCCACCTGGATGATCGCCAGGGCACCGAACCAGCCGGGTGCGATGGCCAGGACACATGCGCCGAGCGTGGTGACCCACCGTCGCCCCGAGATCAGGACCATCACGATTCCGAGAACGCCGGGTACCCCGAGGACGAGCGCGATCACCACATCGGGCCGGACGGTGGCCGTGACCAGCAGTGTCGTGGCGATACCTGCCAGCAGCCCGACCGCTACGCCGACCAACATCGCGCTGGTCAGCAGCCACGCCCGTGGCAGCGGAATCACCCTTCGACGATAACGCCGCGACCCGTGAGCGCCCGCTACATCCGCGCGGCGCGTCCTCCTGGGATCGGGCAGGCGTCGGCTGCTTCGTCGACGATGTGGCTGCCGGTGTCGGCCGGTCGGGCGCCTGCGCTGTACTGCGCTCCGGTCACCGGGGGTTGATCGGCCAGCTGCTCGTTCTCGGAGTCGGTGAAGGCGCGGCCCCGGGACAGAAACCGCATCCCTTCGGGGGCTTCCAGGCTGAAACCACCGCCGCGGCCGGGGACGACGTCGATCACCAGTTGGGTGTGCTTCCACGCCTCGAACTGCGGGCCGGAGATCCACACCGGCACGCCGTCCCCGACGTCGAGGATGGCCAGCAGGATGTCGCGGTCACCGACGATGAACTCCCCGTCGGGGTAACACATCGGCGACGACCCGTCGCAGCAGCCGCCGGACTGGTGGAACATCAGCGACCCGTGACGCTGCTGGAGCCGCGCCAGCAGTTCGGCGGCGGCCGCGGTGATCAGGGCCCGCGCCGGTGCCTGCCCCATCGGGTCCTCGCTTCCGTCGGCGGTGTTGTCCAGCTCACATTACGCGCGCGGTCACAATGGACGGGTGGCAGCGGACCCTTACCTGTGGCTTGAGGACATCACCGGCGACGACGCGTTGGCGTGGGTGCGGGCGCACAACGAGCCCACGATCGCCGAGCTGAGCGGTGACCGTTTCGAGGCGATGCAATCCGAGGTGTTGGAGATCCTCGACACCGATGCGCGGATCCCGTACCCGGGCCGGCGCGGCGAGTATCTGTACAACTTCTGGCGCGACGAGGCGAATCCGCGCGGCCTGTGGCGGCGCACCACGCTGGACAGCTACCGCACCGACGATCCGGACTGGGACGTCATCCTGGATCTGGACGAGCTGGCCCGCTCCGAGGACGAGAACTGGGTGTGGTCCGGGCCCGAGGTGATCGAGCCCGATCACACGCTGGCCATGATCAGCCTGTCCCGGGGCGGCGCCGACGCCACCGTGGTGCGCGAGTTCGACATGCGGACACGGCAATTCGTGCCCGACGGGTTCGAGCTGGCGGAGGCCAAGTCCTCGGTGTCCTGGGAGGACGAGGACACCCTGCTGGTGTGCACCGACTTCGGTGCGGGTTCGATGACCGAGTCCGGCTATCCGCGGATTGCCAAGCGCTGGCGCCGCGGCCAGCCGCTGGCCGAGGCCGAGACTGTCTACGAGGCCGAACCGACGGACGTCCGTGTGATCGCCTCGATCGACCGGACCCCGGGCTTCGAGCACACCCGGTTGGGCCGCTACACCGACTTCTACCACCGCATCCGGTACGAGCTGCGCGACGGCGAGCTGATCGAACTCAAGGTCCCGACCGACTCGTCGTTGTCGCTGCACCGCGAGTGGCTGCTGATCTCATTGCGTTCCGATTGGCAGGTGGGTGACGTCACCTACCCGGCCGGGGCACTGCTGGGCACCAAGTTCGACGATTTTCTCTCCGGCACAGCCGATCTCGCGATGATCTACGAGCCCGACGAGCACAGCAGCCTGTCGAGTGTGCAGTGGACCAGAGACAAGCTGGTCCTGATCACGTTGCGCGATGTCGCCAGCCACGTCGAGATCGTCACTCCGGGGACGTGGGAGCACCGGGACGCACCGGACATTCCGCCTGCGACGGACACCATCGTGGTCGACATCGATCACGAAGGTGACGAGGTCTTCTACAACTCAAGCGGATTCACCACCCCGTCCCGTCTGCTGTACGGCACCGCCGGGGGCCCGCTGGTCGAGGTGAAGTCGGCACCCGCGTTCTACGACGCCGACGGCATCCGCGTCGAGCAGTTCTTCGCCACGTCCAAGGACGGCACCAAGGTCCCGTATTTCGTGGTCGGGCGCCGTGACGAGCCGAGCCCCACGCACCTCTACGGCTATGGCGGATTCCAGAATTCGTTGACCCCCGGCTATATCGGCGGCGCCGGGCGCGCCTGGTTGTCCCGCGGCGGGACGTACGTGCAGGCCAACATCCGCGGCGGCGGCGAGTACGGCCCGGGCTGGCACAAGCAGGCCATGCGGGAGAACCGCCATCTGGTCTACGAGGATTTCGCCGCGGTCGCCGCCGATCTGGTGCGCCGCGGCATCACCACCGTCGAGCAGCTCGGCGCGTCCGGCGGGAGCAACGGCGGGCTGCTGATGGGGGTGATGCTGACCCACTATCCGGAGCTGTTCGGCGCGCTGGTGTGCAGCGTGCCGCTGCTGGACATGAAGCGGTTCCACCTGCTGCTGGCGGGCGCGTCGTGGGTGGCCGAGTACGGCAACCCCGACGACCCGGCCGACTGGGAGTTCATGTCGAAATATTCGCCGTACCAGAATATTTCGGCGACGGCGAAGTACCCGCCGATCCTGATCACCACCTCGACGCGCGATGACCGGGTGCATCCCGGACACGCCAGGAAGATGACGGCGGCCCTGGAGGCGGCCGGGCACCGGGTGCTGTACTACGAGAACATCGAAGGTGGCCACGGCGGGGCGGCCGACAACAAGCAGGCGGCGTTCAAGGCGGCGCTGACCTACGAGTTCCTCTGGCAGACGCTCGGGGACCGGGCCTAGCGACGCGGCGCGGGCTCGGTGTCGGCCGTCGCTTTCCACCTCAGGGCTGTTGATCGGCTGTCAGAACCGCCCGGATGTAGAAAACGACGCAGGGCCTAACCGCGCCCGTGGGAACGCGTCCGGAATTGAGCCGTCAGACCGCCACCTCGACCGGCTCTTCGATGTCCTCGCGCACCGGTTGCCTCCCTCGCGCGAGCAACGAATGCGACCGTCCATAGGCGAGGTACACGACCGCACCGATCCCCATCCAGATCACAAAGCGCAGCCAGGTCTCGACTTCGAGGTTGAGCATCAGCCACAGGCAGGAGCCCGCGGCCAGGATCGGGATCAGCGGGACGAACGGGACGCGGAAACCGCGCTTCAGGTCGGGCCGGGTCCGGCGCAGGATCGGGACCCCGACCGCCACCAGCACGAACGCCACCAGGGTGCCGATGTTGACCATCCCGGCGAGCGTGCCGAAGTCGACGAACGCCGCGAGTCCCGCGCAGACCGCGCCGACGACGACCGTGAGCCGCACGGGTGTGCCCCGCTTCCCGGTGTGCGCGAGGCCGCGGGGAATCAGGCCGTCGCGGGCCATCGCGAACAGCACGCGGGTCTGGCCGAGGAACATCACCATCACCACGGTGGACAGGCCGGCCAGCGCCCCGATGGCGATGATGTTCTTCACCCAGGTGGCGCCGTGTAGAGCGAACGCCGTTGCCAGGGTGACATTTTCGCCCTGCAGCTGGGTGTAGTGCACCATGCCGGTGAGCACGATCGAGACCGCCACGTAGCACACGGTGACGATGGCCAGCGACGCGAAGATGCCGCGCGGAACGTCGCGCTGCGGGTTGCGGGTCTCTTCGGCGGCGGTGGCCACCACGTCGAAGCCGACGAACGCGAAGAACGCGATGCTGGCCGCCGACAGCAGGCCGAGCCACCCGAAGCTCGTGCCACCGGATCCGGTGAGCCAGGCGAGCATCGACTGGTGTACGCCGTCGGCCTTTGCCGATGGCTCCGACGGGGGGATGAACGGTGTCAGGTTGGACGCCTTGAAGTAGGTGGCCCCGACGATCAGGATCAGCAGGATCACCCCGAGCTTGATCGCCACCGCGACGGCGGATACCCGCGACGACAGCTTGGTTCCGGTCGCGAGCAGGAACCCGACGATCGCGATGATCGCCACCGCACCCCAGTCGAACGTGACCGACCCGAGGTGCACGACCGGCGTCAGTCCACCGAGCACTTCGCCCAGGTATTGCGACCAGCCTTTGGCGACAACGGAAACCGCGAGCGCGAACTCGAGGATCAGGTCCCAGCCGATGATCCAGGCGATCGCCTCACCGAAGGTGGCGTACGCGAACGTGTAGGCGCTGCCCGCGACGGGGACGGTGGAGGCGAACTCGGCGTAGCAGAGCGCGGTCAGCCCGCACGCGATCGCCGCGATGACGAAGGCCAGCGACACCGATGGCCCCGCCATGGTGCCCGCGGTCCGCGCGGTCAGGGTGAAGATGCCGGCGCCGATGACGACCGCGACACCGAACACGGTGAGATCCCGTGCCGTCAGGTCCCTGCGCAGCTTCGAGTCCGGCTCGTCGGTGTCCCGGATCGACTGCTCGACCGATTTGGTGCGGAACATCCCGCCGCCGGCCGACATCAGATGGCCCCGTCGAGTCGCCGCTCGGCGAACAGGTTCGCCGCCGCGCCGGTGCCGATGCCCGCATCGCGGGCCGCGGCGATGATCTCGCGGCACCGGTCGAAGATGCGGGTCACGTCGGCCTCGACGGCCGCCCGGTCCGCACCCTGCAGTTCGCCACCGACCTGGATGAGGCCACCGGCGTTGGCCACGAAGTCGGGCACCCAGGTGATCCCGCGCCGGCCGAGCGTCAGCTCCACATCGGGGGTCGCGAGCTGGTTGTTGGCCGCCCCGCAGATCAGCTTGGCCTCGATGGCTTCGGCGCTGGCCGGGGTCAGGGTCGCGCCGAGGGCGCACGGGGCGTAGACATCGACCGGGGCGGTGGCGACCGAACTCAACAGCCGCACCGACGGGTGGTCGATCGAAAGGCGTTGCAGCGCCGCGTCGTTCACATCGGTCGCGCACACCTCGGCGCCGTCGGCGAGCAGCATGGCGATCAGTTCGCGGCCGACCTTGCCGACGCCCTCGACGCCGACCGTCCGGCCTGCCAACGATGCTGTTCCCCAGACGGATTCGGCACCCGCACGCATGGCGTTGAACACACCGAGCGCGGTCAGCCGCGCGCTGTCGCCGGAGCCGCCCGCGGCCACGCTGCGGCCGGTCACGTGCGGGGTGTACTTGCCGATGACGTCCAGGTCGTCGGTGTTGGTGCCGACGTCGCCCGCGGTGAAATACCGGCCGCCGAGGCCGTTGACGAACCGCGCGTAAGCGGCGAACAACGCCTCGCTCTTGTCGGTCGCGGGGTCACCGATGATCACGGCCTTGCCGCCGCCGAGGTTCACTCCCGCCGCCGCGGCCTTGTACGACATGCCCCAGGACAGCCGGAGCACGTCTTCGAGCGCCTCGAATTCGTCGGCGTACGGGTACATCCGGGTGCCACCGAGGGCCGGGCCCAGTGCGGTCGAGTGGATGGCGATGATCGCCTTCAGGCCGGACTTGGCGTCCTCGCAGAACACGACCTGCTCATGGGCTCGTGAGCTCAACTCCTGCGAACGGCCGAATACTCCCGACGCGGTGTGCACAGCGGTCACTACGGTTCCTTTCAGATAGCCGCATGTTCGGCGGCATGGGTTGGGCTGCCGCATGTTCGGCGGCAGCAGACTCAGCGGTGGCCGGTCAGGCCGTGATGCCGAGGTCGCGCAGGCGGGCCCGGTACAGCTCGACGTTGCCGAGTTTGACGTCCTCGTAGCCCCGCACCAGATCGGGCAGTCCGGCTGCCTCGACCGCGTGTGCGTAGTTGTCGGCGCTCAGTTCGGCCGCCAGCCGGCACACCATGTCGGTGTAGTGAGCCAGCAGTTCCCGCTCCACCTTTCGGACGTGGGCATAGCCGAACGGGTCGAGCTTGGTGCCGCGCAGCACCTTGCCCTTGGCGAGCAGCTTCAGCGCCGCATGCGATTTCGGGCCGAACCCGACCTTCTTCGCGCGGCCCATCGCCCGCAGCACCGGCGGATGCAGCCGGTAGGTGAGCTTTTCGCCGCCGGGCACCTGCGCCTGCACGTCGGCCAGGAAGGCCGGATCGACCAGCAGCCGCGCGACTTCGTACTCGTCCTTGTAGGCGGTGAACTTGTGCAGGCCTCGCGCCACGGCCTCGCTGAACGCGGTGTTCTCGGTGATCGCACGCTCCGCCTGCCACACCGCATGGACCGTATCCACATAGCGCCGGGCCACTTTCGCGTTCTGGTAGCGGACCAGCTCACCGGTCCGAAGCTCGACCAGCCTGCGGACTTCGCCGTCGAACGTGGTGCCGGCCAGCAGCTCCCGGTCCACGACCGTCGGCGCGGGCTGCGGGCCTGCCGCCGACACCGCCGCGGCGAAGGCGGCCGGATCGGCGACCGCGACGCGACCCCAGCGGAAGGCCGCGACGTTGGCCGCGACCGCGACCCCGTTGATGCCGATGGCCTCTTCGATGCTGGCCTCGGGCAGGCGCAGCCCGCCGTTCTGGAATGCGGCGCCGACGACGAGGAAGTTGGCCGCGGCGGTGTTGCCGAACAACGCCTGGGCTGCGGCGAGCGCGTCGAAGTGGGTCAGCGTCCGGGTGGTCGCCGTGAGCCGATCGAGCAACGACTGGGCGTCCGGGTAGGCAACGGACTTGTCGTACACCATGTCCCCGGTCGGGGTCTGGCTCGTCGAGGCCACGGCGACGGTGCGCGCGGGACTGCCGTAGGACAGGTTCTTGGTGTCGGTCGCGGTCAGCAGGTCGATCGCGATGACACAGTCGGCGCTGCCGGGCGTCAGCCGGTTGGAGGGCTCCAGTTCGGTGGTCGAGAACCGCAGGTGCGACACCACTGGCCCGGCCTTCTGGCTCAGCCCGATCTGGTCGAGGCTTTCGACCGCGTACCCCGCGCGCAGCGCGGCGGTGGCCAGAACCTGGTTGACCGTCACGATCCCGGTCCCGCCGATGCCGGCCAGCAGGACGTTCTGGGTGCCCGTGGGCGCGGCAAAGCCCGGATCGGCGACGCGCGGCGGCTCCACGGCCCTGTGGCGTCGGGAGGCCTTGCGTCGCTTCGTGTCCGGTGTCAGTTCGACCGTCGCGAAGGACGGGCAGTCACCGTCCAGGCAGCTGTAGTCGGTGTTGCACGAGGTCTGGTCGATGCGGGTCTTGCGCCCGAACTCGGTGTCGACCGGCTGCACGGACAGGCAGTTCGACTTGGTGCCGCAGTCGCCGCAGCCTTCGCAGACCGCCTCGTTGATGACGACGCGGGTGTTGCGGGTGGGCAGGGTTCCGCGCTTGCGCTGGCGACGCGCGTCGGCGGCGCAGTGCTGGTCGTAGATGAGCACGGTCACGCCGGGGATCTCGCGCAGCAGCTTCTGCGCTTCGTCGAGCCGGTCGCGGTGCCACAGCAGCGTGCCTTTCGCGAGGGCTTTCCTGTTGTGCCGCTTGGGTTCGTCGGCGCAGACGATGATCTGCTTGACGCCTTCGGTGCTGAGCTTGTGGGTGAGCTTCGCGACACCCAACCCGCCCTCGACGTCCTGCGCGCCGGTCATCGCGACGACTTCGTTGTAGAGCAGCTTGTAGGTGATGTTCACCCCCGCCGCGATGCAGGCCTGCACCGCGAGCTGCCCGGAGTGGAAGAAGGTTCCGTCGCCCACGTTCTGGAACAGATGCGGGACATCGGTGAACGGCGCCTGCCCGATCCACTGGCTGCCCTCGCCGCCCATCTGGGTCAGCCCGACCACCGCGCTGTCACTGCGGCCGGACATCGTGACCAGGGTGTGGCAGCCGATCCCGCCGCCACCGATCGAGCCGTCGGGAATCGCCGTGGAGCGGTTGTGCGGGCAGCCGCTGCAGAAGTAGGCGGTTCGCTTGGCGGACAGCACTTCCAGTGACAGCGCGGGCGGTGGCGTCCGCTTGAGCTCGACCCGGTCGCGCAACACGCGGCGAAGCGGCGCCAGCAATCGGCCGGCAGTCAGCTCTCCGCCGACCGGGAACAGTGGGGCGCCCGCGGCGTCATATTTGCCGACGATCTGCGGGGCATCGGCTGAGCCGTAGAGGATCTCGCGGATCTGGGTCTCGATGAACGCGGTCTTGTCCTCGACCACGATCACCTGCTCGAGTCCGCGGGCGAACTCAAGTACCGACCGCCGGCCGACGGGGTAGGGCATCCCGATGCGAAGCAGGCGGATTCCGGCCCGGTGCAACGCCGCGTCGTCGACGCCGAGGTCGAGCAGTGTCTGACGCACTGCGTCGAACGTCGTGCCGGTGGCGGCGATGCCGACCTTGGCGCGGACCGGGTCCACCTCGAGAACGTCGAGGGAGTTCACGTCACCGAAGGCGCGCACGGTTTCCCAGCGCGGCCCGTAGAGGTCGGCTTCGGCGAGCAGGCTGTCCGCCGGCGCGGCCATCGGGCGTTGACGGTAGCTGAACGGTTTTCCGTCCCAGGTGATTTCGGGAACCGCGATCGCGAGGTCGGCCACGTCGGCGTCGACCGTCCAGGCGCCGTCGGCGACGTCGGCCACGATCTTCATCGCCACCACGCAACCCGACGCGCGCGACAGCGCGATCCCCCGCATGCCCATCGTGATGATCTCTTCGGCGTTGCGCGGGAACAGCACCGGGATGCCCAGGGCGGCGAGCGACCGCTCGCTGACCGCGGGCACGGTCGACGACTTCGACGCGGGGTCGTCGCCGACCAGCAGCAGCACGCCACCGCGTGGGTTGACGCCGTACATGTTGGCGTGCCGCAGCGCGTCGGTGGCCCGGTCGACGCCGGGCCCCTTGCCGTACCAGACCCCGACCACACCGTCGTGGGTCGGCTTTCCGGCCGGGAGATCGGTCTGGCTGCCCCAGACCGCGGTGGCGGCGAGTTCCTCGTTGAACCCGGGCGTGAAGACGATGTCGTGCTCGCTGAGCACACCCGGCATGTCGAGCAGCATCTTGTCCACGCCGCCCAACGGGCTGCCCTGATAGCCGGAGACGAAGGTCGCGACGCGACGCCCGGCGCGGGTGTCCCGGACGTGCTGCTCCACCATCATTCTCGCGATGGCCTGCACCCCGGTGAGGAGCACCGGGCCGGCGCCGGAGCGATACCGGTCAGCGAGGTCGTACGGCGCGGAGGGTTCCACCACCGCGAGTTCGGAAGCGCTCAGAACGCTGGTCACGTCTATCCACCACACCTTCCACAACCCAGATCGTGAGCTGCAAAGCGAGGAACATCTAGCAATCGGTGCAGTGGAATCTGCTCCTGCGTGTGATCTGCGTCAATAGTCGGCGGAAAAGTTGATCAGATTGCTCAATTGTGACGTGGCCCACTGTGACCTACGCATCATTTTGTTCGATGCTGCGTCAGATGCCGCACGAGCGGCAGTGACCGGTATTCGACCGGCGTCGCCATCGCCAGCATCGTCTCGGAATGCTTCACCCCGTCGATCCGGTGCACCTGCTGGATGATGTCGAGCAGTTCCTGCTGGGTCTGAGCGGCGATCCGGACCAGCAGATCCGCTCGCCCGGTAGTCGCATGCACCTCGAGCACGTGGGGATACGCCCGCAACGCCTCGATGATGGCGTCCATCTTGTTCTGGTCCGTCTCGATACCGACGAAGGCGTGCACTGTGAACCCGAGCTCGGCCAGGTTGATGTTCGGCGGATAGCCGCGGACCACCCCGGATTCCTCCAGGCGCTTCATCCGCGCCTGCACGGTGTTGCGGGCGACCTTCAGCCGTGACGCCAGCTCAAGGATCGGCAGGCGCGGTTCGGACGCCAGCATGGACAGCAGCGCGGAGTCGAGGGCGTCGAGCTTGATGGCCATGGGGCATTGTCCCACCGGCCCACGAATCAGCCCGATCTGCCGCGCAACCCGCCGAGCAGCGCCACCACGACGCCGAAGACCACCAGAACGCCGCCGGCGGCCAGCGTCAGGTTGAGCCACTGATGCAGGCCGTCGATCGCGTGGCCGGCCATCGCGTCGGCGATCTGCCGGATGTCCCCGCTGGTGTGGTTGAGCGCCTCGTTGAGGTAGCGCCGCCCCACCTCCAATCCGGCCCAACCGGCCGCCCCCACCAGTAGGGCCGAAATTCCCAGTGCGGCAAGAGTTTTACCGCGAGCACGGGCGACGGCCAAGGTCAGCAGGGCGAACACACCGGCCAGCACGGTCACCCCGACACTGACCCACGGGCCCCACACCGCCAGCGGGCGCAAGATCCCGGGCCGCAGGCTGTCCGGCGCTGACGACGCGATGGGAACCGTAAGTGTTTGCGGCACTTCGACACCGAAGCCGGACAGGGTTTCGCGGAACGAGGAATCCCTGAGCATCGGGGCTACGTCGATCACCCAGCTGCCGTCCTCGTTCCGGGACAACCGGTCGGTGAACATCCAGGTGTGGGCAACCTCGTTGGCCAACGCGAACTGGCCGGGAAAATCCGGGCCCGCGGTGTAGGCGCCCGCCACCGCGCGGATCCGGCGCGAATCCACGTCTGCCCCGTTCTGCGAGGCCAGCGATTGCACCTGGGTGGTGAGCTCACCGGCGACGGCCTGCTGCAACTGCGGGTCGGTGGCCGCCCCGGCGGCGAAAGCCGAGTAGCCCTCCTGGTCGACGATATTCTTCTGCACCCATGCCGACGGCACCGCGGCCGCCAGCAGCACCGTCGTCAGCACCCACAGGAACAGCGTCATGACGAATCGCACGCCGTCCTCCTAGTTCTCGGGCGGCGGCCAGACTGCTCAGTCCGACAGGGCACGCCCCACGATCAGCGGATCGGCGTGGCCGACCACTTCAAAATCCTTGTTGTCGTAATCGAACTTACCGAGCACGTAGCGCATGGCGTTGATCCGGGCGCGCTTCTTGTCGTTGCTCTTGACCACGGTCCACGGCGCGATTTCAGTGTCGGTCCAGGCGAACATGTCTTCCTTGGCCGCGGTGTAGTCGTCCCATTTGTCCAGCGACGCGAGGTCGGTGGGGGATAGTTTCCACTGCCGCACCGGGTCGACCTGGCGGATCGTGAATCGGGTGCGTTGCTCGGATTGCGTGACCGAGAACCACAGCTTGGTCAGGCTGATGCCGTCGTTGACCAGCATCTGCTCGAACAACGGGGCCTGGCGGATGAACTCGGCGTGCTGTTTGGGCGAGCAGTAGCCCATCACGCGCTCCACCCCGGCGCGGTTGTACCAGGAGCGGTCGAACAGCACGATCTCACCGGCGGCAGGCAGATGCTGGACATAGCGCTGGAAGTACCACTGGGTGCGCTCTTTTTCGGTCGGCTTCTCCAGCGCGACCACGCGGGCGCCTCGGGGATTCAGGTGTTCCATGAACCGCTTGATGGTGCCGCCCTTGCCCGCGGCGTCACGCCCCTCGAACACGATGACGTGCCGCAGCCCGTTGCCCTGGCTCCACTTCTGCAGCTTCAGCAGCTCGATCTGCAGCAGCCGCTTCTGCTCCTCGTACTCCTGCCGCGACATGCGGTCGTCGTACGGGTAGTTCTCCCGCCAGGTGTCGACGACCTCGCCGCTGGGTTCCAGCAGCAGAACGGGGTCGTCATCGTCGTCGTCACGGACCGCGTAGCCGGTGATGTCGAGAGTCACCGGCGCACCGTAGCGGGTCGGGCGGTCGAGACGGTGATGGTCCGGTGAACGTCAGGTAGCCGGCGCTGCTGTTGACGACTCGAAACTGCAGTAGGGCAATACTCAGTCCGCCCGAGGTACGGGGCGCGATCATCGGTGACGTCAATAGTCGCGCTCGGCATCCCTCAGAAGGGCACCCCATGTTCATGACGCTCGTGGTTCGCAGGTTCGTGGTCGGCTCGGCAATCGCCGCGGGAGTGTGCTCGGCGGGGTTGATCGCGGCGGGCACCGCAGGCGCCGCGCCCGGTATCTCCTACGACGGCGGCCCCGGCGACCCGGTAGGTATCGGCGACAACTCGCCCACCGGCGCGCAGGCCAATGCATCCAACGACAACCGGGCGCTGGCGATCAGCGTGTTCCGGCCCGCCTCGGCTACCGCGGTCGGTCAGAACCGGACCGGGAACAAGGTGTTCGCCCTCGACGGCACGGCAGGGTTCCAGAAGGACTACATCGACCCGTATACCGGCGACCACGACAACACCGTGGTCGCCATCAACGGCACCGCGACGGTGCACGGTGAGTGGACCAACGTGCTCGCCGTCGGCAGCAAGGTTTCGAACCGGCCGATCGTCACCTATCCCGACGGTTCCCAGGCGTTTGTCTACAGCGGCCCGGCGGCCACGTTCCCCGTGATCGTGCCCAGCTCCGTGGTCGTGGTCTGCGGACAGCGGATCACGGGAAGCGACGACATCTTCGAGACGTCGGGGAAGATCACCTGCCAGCCGTAGGCCGGGTTACTTGGCCTTGCGGCGCGGCCGCGCCAGCGCCAGCTTGGTCAGCAGCTTGTTCATCCTGGCGATGGCCTTCTCCGAGTTGTTGTAGTAGCTGCCGCCGGCACCGACGCTGGTGCGCGGCACCACCACGGTCTCCTGCTTGCAGAACTTGCGCACCCCGTCGATGCCGCCGAAACGCGCACCGATGCCCGAGGTCTTCCAGCCACCCATCGGGGCGGTGGTGCACATCAGGTTGGAGATGACGTCGTTGACGTTGACCGCGCCGCAATCAAGCTGGAGTGCAATAGCTTTGGCGCGCTCGACATCCTTGGAGAACACCGAGGCGCTCAGGCCGTAGGGGCTGTCGTTGGCCAGCCGAACGGCTTCCTCGACCGAGGACACCTTCATGATCGGCAGTGTCGGCCCGAAGGTCTCCTCCGACATGCAGGCCATCGAGTGGTCGACGTCGACGAGCACGGTGGGCTCGAAGAAGCTGCCCCCGCCTTCGGGGCGCTTGCCACCGGTCAGCGCCTTCGCTCCGGCCGCGACGGCCTCGTTGACGTGCCGTTCGGTGATCGCGACCTGGCTGTCGTCGATCTGGGCGCCGAAGTGGTAGCCCTCCCCTGCCCCCATCTTGAGGTTCTCGACGGCCTTGACGGTGGCGGCGACGAACTGGTCGTAGACCGGCTCGAGCACGTACGCCCGCTCGACGGACACGCAGGTCTGGCCGGCGTTGAACATCGCGCCCCAGACTGCGGCATTGGCGGCGAGTTCGACGTCGGCGTCCTCGAGCACGATCATCGGGTCCTTGCCGCCGAGTTCCAGGCTCACCGGGGTCAGGCGGCGTGCGGCGCGTTCCATCACCTTGGCGCCGGTCGCGCAGGAGCCGGTGAACTGGATGTAGTCGGAGTTGTCGATGACGGCCTCGGACACCGCACGCGCTCCCTGCGCCAAGGCGAACACCTCGGGGGCGCCGGAATCCAGCCAGCCGCGCAGCAGCACCTCGGCGGTCAGCGGGGTGCGCTCAGACGGCTTGAGCAGGACCGCGCAGCCGGCGGCCAGGGCGCCGATGGCGTCCATCATCGCGTTGGCGACGGGGTAGTTCCACGGCGCGATGATCCCGACGACGGGGCGTGGCCGGTAATGCACCTCGACCTTCTTGATGGACATGACGGGCAGCGCCGCCGGACGCGATTCCGGCGCCATCGCCTGCTCGACCACCTTGATGTAGTACGACAGGATCATGATCAGCAGCGGGACCTCTTGCGCGGCATCCATGGCCGACTTGCCGGTCTCGGCGATCAGGAGTTTCTCGATCTCGTCGCGGTGGTCTCCCAACCACACCGCATAGCGGGACAGCACCTTGGCGCGGCCTTTCGCCCCGCGTGCCTCCCACTCCTTCTGCGCTTCCCGCAGCCCGGCCGCGATGCGCGGCACGTCGGCAGCGTCGGTCCAGGTCACCTGGCCGGCGACGGCACCGGTCGCGGGGTTGTGGATGGTGCCGGAACCCGTGAACTCTCCGGTCAGAGCTACATCTGGCGTCGCAGTCATGCGGCCTATGTTAATCACCGTGTGTGACCCACGTCGCACCGGGGTTGACACCTGTCAAGTGCGAGGGCTGGATCCGCACTTCGCCGAGTGTGCACTCAGCGTTCCGAGTCTGCGCCCAGGGCGCTCGAACGCCCGAATTCGCGATCTGTGTACAGACTCGACAGCCCTGGCGCAGGCTCGAGACTCGAGGAGCTGCGCAGCGGGCGACGACCCCCCACCGTCGCCCACTGCGCTGCCCACACCTCAGTCCTCCGAGCCCGACTTCTCCGACTTCCTGGAGCTGAACTTCTTGGCCGTGTTGTCGGCCGCTTCCTTGACCTTCTTCACCACCCGGTCGACATTCGCCTTCGCCTTGTTCGAACGCTTCTCGGCCTTGTCCTTGGCGTCGCCGAGGGCGGTGTTGAGGCTCGTGACGTGAGGCTTGAGGTTGTTCACCTTCGAGCCCGTGTTGTCGTCATCAGTGGCGGACAGCGCCGTCACGCCGGGAGGGTTCTTCACGTTGCCGGTGCTGTCCACCTTGTCGCGGACACCCAGAGCTTGGGCCGCAGCCAGCCGCACCTGATCCCGCGCACCGATCAGCTGCTTGTTTCGGAACTGCATGATGGCGCCGTCAGGCCCACTGCCGTTTTCAGGTGCGGAAGTCCTGGGATTGTGGTTTGTGCCGCCACCGAGCTCCTCCGGCAGAGCGTCGGCAATACCCTCAATCGCCGGGTCTGCAGCCCACATCGGCGCATCGATGTACTCCTTGACCGCCTTGTAGATCGCGAGGTTGTCGCCGCTCGCCACCGCCTGCGCGACCGTGACCAGACCGAGAGTCGACAGGACGGGCAACTCAGCCGCATTTATGGCCGATCCGAGCAATCCCTCGGCGAGCTTGAAGGCGTAGTTGTAATCCTGCTTGGGGTCTACCCCAAGAGCCTCGGCGACCTGCGTCCGCACGGCGTTGGTGGTGGCCCAGAACTCGTTGTCACGCCAGGCTTTGGCCGCATCGCCGCCGCCGAGCTCCTCCGGCAGGGTGTCACGGGCGATCTCGATCAGCGGATCCGACACATACAGCGGTGCGTCGATGACCTGCCTGATTTGCATGTACAGCCGGTCGGGGTCGCCTACCTGCGCGGCAAGCACCAGCGGAAGAAGCGGGGCCTGCACGAACTGTTCCCCGACTCGCAGCCCGAACTCGGCCACAAGCTCGGCCTGGTTCATGCTCTGGAGCTGCGTGTAAGTCGCTCCCATCAGCGCGGCCTGCGCGTCGACCAGACGCATCGGAGTCGGCGTGACGGCCGGAGTGATGGCGATGACGCCCGCGGTGGCCGCGGCAACGCATGCGGTCAGGCCGCTCGCGACACGACTGTTCATAGAGATCCCCTCGAATGACTGGCTGTTTGGGCTGGCAGATCGCTCAGCTCGGGCAGAAAATTACCCTCCGCTCATCAAGATCTCAGCTTTTTCTCAGCTGGCCCGAGAGGGGTCCTTGCGAATGCAAACAACCGTCCGCCCAGCACCGTTGCCGCAAAGGCGCGAAAGTAACCATCCGTCCAGCTGAACATGAATATTGACGTTTGCTGGACCGCGTCGGAGATTCCAAAAGTCTTGCGGCACGCAACCATGCGGTTCGACCCGCCGACCTGAATGATCAAGTGATACTTGATAGTTAGGATCACCTGCGATCCGAAGATCAGACCTCCAGACAGCCGACTGATCGCAATTCGAGTGACACGGGTTGCTGTCGCCCGAAACGGGCGACAAGCCGGTGTGATCGCTCAGCGAAGCCCAGATGAGACGTCATCCACCTGGTCGGATTGCCCCTGAGGGGCGAGGACCGCGGCGATGCCCACCACCGAGGTGCCCAGCAATATGCCCCCGACGGTGTCGGTGAAGTAATGGAAGGTCATCGACAGGCCGAATATGCCGAGCAGGACGACGCACACCGCGACCGCCAGCGCCCACAGCCGCATGCCCGCCACCAGCAGCAGCAACCCCGTCACCGTCACGAGGAACGTGGTGTGCCCGCTGGGATAGGCCAGCGCCCCCTCTTTCTCCCGGCCGAACAGGGGCTTGATCAGCCGCACGATGGTGATCGCCAGCAGTGGGCTGACCACCATGGCGATCGCCAGTCGCTTCCGGTGCTGCCGCACGGCCACGACGATGCCGATCAGCAACGCGGCGGCCACCAGGGGCGGCTTGGTGAACAGGAGGAAGACGTCCCGGCGCGGGCCCATCTCGCTGCCGAGCTCCTGAAACCAGTCGTCGATCGGAATCGGAGCGGCGTGAACCGCCCACCCGAGCAGCACCATGGCGGCGAGCCCGATCGGCGGCCACCAGCGGGCGATCAAGGGATGATGCCGCGCAGATAGGCCGCCTGGCCCAGGTGCTGAGCGCAATCGTCGACGATGCTGACCAACCGTGCGCTCGCCGTCACCGGTGGATCCCACCGCGTATCGACGATGCGGCGGAGCTCCTCGGCGGTCACGCCTGCGATGTAGGCCAGGGTGTCCTTGTGCACCGCCAGGTAGTAGCCCGCGAGCAGCTCCGCCGGGGCGTGCACCTTCGCGACGTCGTCGGGGGTGTGCCCGTACCCGATGTCGTTGGCGGGCAGGTCGAGCCCGAAGCGGTCCTTCCAGCCGTCGCGGGTCCACACCTGCTCGGTTCCGGCGATGTCGCACAACTGCAGGTCTTGGCAGCGCGCGCTGTGCCAGATCAGCCAGGCGATGCTGTTGGCCTGCGGGGTGGGCCGGTAACTCGAGACCTCCTCGGTCAATCCGTCGGTGAGGTCGTCGACGTGCTCGATGAGCCTGGTGAACGCGTCGCGCAGCAATTCTCGGACGGCATCGGAATCAGCGTCAGCCATGGCCTCGACGCTACTCGCGAACCGGCCCGGCACCGTCCCGACTACGATCACGGCATGCCGTTGAATACCGGCGACGTGTTCGCCGGGTACACGATTCAGCGTCTACTCGGCTCTGGCGGCATGGGCGAGGTCTATCTGGCGCAGCATCCGCGCCTCCCCCGCCAGGACGCTCTCAAGATCATGCCCGCCACGCTGACCGGGGACGCCCAGTACCGCGACCGGTTCAACCGCGAGGCCGACATCGCCTCCTCGCTCTGGCATCCCCATATCGTCGGCCTGCACGATCGCGGCGAGTACGAGGGGCAGCTGTGGATCGCGATGGACTACGTCGACGGCACCGATGCCGCTCGATACGTGCGTGAGCGACACCCCGAGGGCATGCCGCTGCCCGAGGCCGTCGAGATCGTCGCCGCCATCGCCGAAGCCCTCGACTACGCGCACGAGCGCCACCTGCTGCACCGCGACGTCAAGCCCGCCAACATCCTGCTGACCAGCCCAGAAGCCGCACGCCGTCGAATTCTGTTGGCCGACTTCGGTGTTGCCCGCCGAATCGACGACATCAGTGGGATCACCGCCACCAACATGGCCGTGGGTTCGATGGCCTACTCGGCCCCCGAACAGCTCCTGGGGCAGGCCATGGACGGACGGGCCGACCAGTATGCGTTGGCGGCCAGCGCTTTTCAGCTCCTGGCCGGGCATTCGCCGTTCCACCATTCCAATCCCGCGGTGGTCATCAGCAAGCAGCTCAACGAACTCCCACCCAGCCTGCGCAGCGTCCGGCCCGAACTGGCCTACCTGGACGAGGTGATGCTCAAGGGCATGGCCAAGGACCGCGAGGGCCGCTACGCACGGTGCAGCGATTTCGCGAAGGCACTCGCCGATGCGCGCGCGACGGCACCGGTCACGCAGCGGCCTCCCACGGTGCCGCCGCGGCCGGTCTCGAACCAGCCCCCTCGCGTCATCGCGGCCCCGAGCTTCACCGCACCCGCGCCCCCGGTGGTCAGTGCGCCGCACCAGTCGCCCACGTGGTCGGGGCCCAGCCCGATCCCGCAACCTCGCGGTCCCCAGAGACGCAGCCCGGCAAGGGTTGCGGTGCCGAGCGTGCTGGCGGCACTGCTGGTGGCCGCGATCGTCTTCGCGATCAGCCAGTTCGTCCGCGCCGACCCGGCGCCGCGCAGCACGCCGTCGTGGCAGCCGTACGTCGAGGCGGCCCGGACCTTCGCGCTGCACACCGTCACGGTCAGCGCCGACACCGCTGACAGCGATCTCGAGGCGATGATGGACGGCGCCACCGACGAGTTCCGCGCCGATCTGAAGAACCAGGCGCCCCAGATCAAACGCAAGGCCCAGGAATTGGGCGTCAAGACCGAGGGAACGGTCACCGGGGCCGGTGTCGAATCGTTGTTCTCCGATGAGGCGGTCGTGCTCGTCACCGTCGATACGAAGGTCACCGTCACGACCAACCGGGTTGGCGTGGTCTCACTGCAACGGGTGCGGGTCACCGTGGAACGTGTCGATGGCGCCTACAAGGCCTCGAAGCTGGAGTTCGTGAACTGATGGCCACCCGCACGCGAAGCTGGACGCTACTGGTCGGTGCCCTCATCATCGGCATCGTCGCGGCCATCGGCCTTGGTTCCTGGCAGCTGGCGGTCAAGAGCCAACCGGCCCCCGCGCCTGTCGCCGACGATGAACATGCACGCGACCAGGTCAGCGAGTTCGTTGCCACCAACGTGGTCAAGGTGCTCAGCTACACCCCCACCACCAGCCGGGCCGACATCGACGCGGTCACCGGGCTGCTGACCGGCTCGGCGGTCGACGAATACCGGAAGACCATCCGGACGAAGCCGGAGAATGTCACCCAGACCGCCACCGTCCGCAACACGGGCGTGGAGTCGCTGACGGTCGACGAGGCCAGTGTGGTGGCGTTCGTCGACCAGAAAACCGAGACCGCGGGTGCCGGCGGCCAGTCGACACAGGATGCGCTGGCCTACCGGGTCAGCCTCACCCGCGTCGACGGCGACTGGCTGATCTCGGAATTGGAGCCGCTGTAGCGGCTACTGCGCCGCCGGTGCCGCCCCGTGGAACACCGCCTCGACATTGTTGCCGTCGGGATCGCGGACGAATGCGCCGAAGTAACCCGGGTGGTACTCGGGCCACAGCCGCGGCGCGTGCAGCGACTCGGCTCCCAGCTTCAGCGCGGCGTCGTAGAACGCCTGCACGGCATCGGTGTCGGCGGCCTGAAATGCCACATGGATTTCCCGGTTGGGGCCGCCGGCATCGCCCGCGCTGGCGTCGGCAATCCAGAAGTCGGGCTTGCCTTCACTGCCGTAGCCGATCGCAACCTGGTAGTCCATTTGCCGGCTGTACCCGAGCACGCCCAGCACGGAGTCGTAGAACTCCTTCGATTTGGCCCAGTCGGTGCAGTTGATTCCAAAGTGATCGATCACCGGTCGATCCTTGCATCAGGCACCGACACGTCGCCGCCTGTTTCCCGAACGGCCGCGGCGTCGTAGGTTAGTTAGATGAGCTATGACCTGTGCATCCGTGGCGGCACCATCGTCGACGGTCTGGGCGGCGCCCCATACGTGGGCGACGTCGCCGTGCGCGACGGTGTCATCGTCGAAATCGGTTCTGTGGCCGGAACTGCCGAGCGTGAGATCGATGCCACCGGGCTGCTGGTGACCCCGGGCTTCGTCGATCTGCACACGCATTACGACGGTCAGGCGATCTGGTCGGACCGGCTCAACCCATCCTCGGCACACGGGGTCACCACCGCCGTGATGGGCAACTGCGGCGTCGGATTCGCACCGTGCCGCCCCGACGACCACGACGTGCTCGTCGATGTGATGGCCGGCGTTGAGGACATCCCCGGGGTGGTGATGGTCGACGGCCTGCCGTGGACGTGGGAGACGTTCCCCGAGTTCCTCGACGCCCTGTCATCGCGGCACCTGGACATCGACGTGGCGGCGTTCCTGCCGCACTCCCCGCTCCGGGTGTACGTGATGGGCCAGCGCGGTGTCGACCGCGAGCCCGCCACGACCGAGGATCTGGCGCTGATGCGCAAGCTCGCCGCCGAGGCCGTGCAGTGCGGCGCGCTGGGATTCGCCTCGTCGAGGCTGACGATCCACAAGACCGAGAGCGGCAAACCGATCCCCAGTTACGACGCCGGCTATGCCGAGATCGAGGCGATCGCCCGCGGTGTCGACGACGCCGGAGGCGGCCTGATCCAGTTCGTGCCCGATCTGGTCGCCGGCGACTACGAACCGGCACTGCAGACGGTGTTCGACGTCGCCGCCGACGTGGGCTTGCCCGTCACGTTCACCCTGGCGATCGGCAATGCCGGCCCGGCGTTCTTCGAGGACGCGCTACGGATGGTGGAGAAGGCGAACGACAACGGCGGCAGTATCTCTGCCCAGATCTTCCCCCGGCCGATCGGATTGGTGCTCGGCCTCGAGCTGTCCGGCAACCCGTTCGTGCTCTACCCCAGCTACCGCGAGATCGCCCACCTGCCGCTCGCCGAGCGGGTCGCCGAGATGCGCAAACCCGAAGTCCGCCAACGGATTCTGAGCGATTCGGCGGCAAGCGACGGACACCCGCTGATGTTCGCCGTGCAGGCCTGGGACTACATGTATCCGTTGGGCGAGCAGCCTGACTACGAGCCCGACCCGTCGAATTCGATCGGTGCGCGGGCCCGGGCCCGCGGCGTCGACCCGCTCGAGGAGGCCTACGACCGCCTGCTCGACGACGACGGCCACGCCATGCTGCTGGTCACGCTGGCCAATTTCCGCGACAACTCGCTGGACACGGTCGCGGAGTTGATCCGGCGCGACGACGTCATCCTCGGCCTCGGCGACGGCGGCGCGCATTACGGCATGATCTGCGACGCCAGCTTCCCCACCTACCTGCTGACGCACTGGGTTCGCGACCGCGGCACGGGCATGCTCAGCGTGGCCGACGCCGTCCGGGAACTGACCTCGGTTCCCGCTCGCATCGCCGGGCTGGCCGACCGCGGTCGAATTGCATTGGGCTACAAGGCTGATCTCAACGTCATCGACCATGCGACGCTGCGGCTGCACCGGCCGGTCGTCGCCTACGACCTCCCCGGGGGCGGTCGCCGGCTCGACCAGACCGCGGACGGTTACGTCGCGACCGTCGTCTCCGGTGAGGTCATCGCCGAGCACGGTGTTCCGACCGAGGCGCGCCCCGGCCGGCTGGTCCGCGGCAAACAACCTGCACCCATGTGACAGGACCGCCACGAGGGCGCGTCAACAGAACTATTCTCACGTCATGAGCGTGAAAGTGGATCTCAACCAGCTGGCCGACAAGCTGGCGGACTACACGTTCGCCTACCTCGTCACGGTCGACGACAACTACCACGCACACACCGTCGCGGTGGAGCCACACCTGGTCAACGGCGTCATCCACGTCGGCCCGATCGGCGGGCACACCCGTAGAAACCTCGCCTCCCACGAGCACGCGACGCTGGTCTGTCCGCCGCGTCAGCCCGGTGGGTATTCGCTGATCGTCGACGGCCGCGGCCAAGCAGGCACCACCGGGGACGAGACGCATCAGATCGTGCCCAGCCGCGCGGTGCTGCATCGCAAGGCCGCGCAGCCCGGCCCGCCCGGGCAGTGCGACAGTGACTGCATCGTCTTGTCGGAGAACTGACTTCGCAGACTTCGCATCGACTGGCCAGTTATGTCGCGCATACGGCGTGCCCGCGTGCGACAACTGGCCACTCGGCACAGAAAAGCCCCGGCACGCCAAGCGCGCCGGGGCTTTCCCGTAAAGAGAGCAGGACTTAGAAGTCCATGCCGCCCATGCCACCGGTCGGGTCGGCCGCGGGGGCCGCCTTCTCCGGCTTGTCGGCGACGACGGCCTCGGTGGTGAGGAACAGCGCCGCGATGGACGCCGCGTTCTGCAGCGCCGAGCGGGTGACCTTGACCGGGTCGGCAACGCCGGCGGCCAGCAGGTCCTCGTACTCACCGGTCGCGGCGTTCAGGCCGTGACCCGCGGGCAGGTTCGACACCTTCTCGGCGACGACGCCCGGCTCCAGACCACCGTTGAAGGCGATCTGCTTCAGCGGGGCCGACAGCGAGACGCGCACGATGTTGGCGCCAGTGGCCTCATCACCGGTGAGCGACAGCTCCTCCAGCGACGGAGCCGACTGCAGCAGGGCCACGCCACCACCGGCGACGATGCCCTCTTCGACGGCAGCCTTGGCGTTACGCACGGCGTCCTCGATGCGGTGCTTGCGCTCCTTGAGCTCCACCTCGGTGGCAGCGCCGGCCTTGATCACCGCAACACCGCCGGCCAGCTTGGCCAGGCGCTCCTGCAGCTTCTCGCGGTCGTAGTCGGAGTCGCTGTTCTCGATCTCGGCGCGGATCTGGGCGACACGGCCCTGGATCGCGTCGGCATCGCCGGCACCCTCGATGACGGTGGTCTCGTCCTTGGTGACGACGACCTTGCGGGCCTGGCCCAGCAGCGCGACATCGGCGGTCTCCAGCGAGAGGCCGACCTCTTCGCTGATGACCTGGCCACCGGTGAGGATGGCGATGTCCTGCAGCATGGCCTTGCGGCGGTCACCGAAGCCCGGAGCCTTGACGGCCACAGACTTGAAGGTGCCACGGATCTTGTTGACCACCAGGGTCGACAGGGCTTCGCCCTCGACGTCCTCGGCGATGATCAGCAGCGGCTTGCCGGACTGGATGACCTTCTCCAGCAGCGGCAGCAGGTCCTTGACGGTCGAGACCTTGGAGCTGACCAGAAGGATGTAGGGATCCTCGAGGACGGCTTCCTGACGCTCGGCGTCGGTCACGAAGTAACCCGAGATGTAGCCCTTGTCGAAGCGCATGCCCTCGGTGAGCTCCAGCTGGAGGCCGAAGGTGTTGCTCTCCTCGACGGTGATGACACCCTCGTTGCCGACCTTGTCCATGGCCTCGGCGATCAGGTCGCCGATGGACTGGTCTCCGGCGGAGATACCGGCGGTGGCAGCGATCTGCTCCTTGGTCTCCACCTCCTTGGCGGACTTCAGGAGGGTCTCGGTGACCTTCTCGACGGCCTTCTCGATGCCGCGCTTCAGGCCGAGCGGGTTGGCGCCGGCAGCGACGTTGCGCAGACCTTCGCGAACCAGGGCCTGGGCCAGAACGGTGGCGGTGGTGGTGCCGTCGCCCGCGACGTCGTCGGTCTTCTTGGCGACCTCTTTGACCAGCTCAGCGCCGATCTTCTCGTACGGGTCCTCCAGCTCGATCTCCTTGGCGATGGACACACCATCGTTGGTGATCGTGGGGGCGCCCCACTTCTTCTCCAGGACGACGTTGCGACCCTTGGGGCCCAGCGTCACCTTTACCGCGTCGGCGAGGCTGTTCAGGCCCCGCTCGAGGCCGCGACGGGCCTCTTCGTCATACGCAATTGTCTTAGCCATTGCGAAGTGATTCCTCCGGATAGGGGATCGCACGTTGTGTGGTCAGGTTCAGTGCCCGCGACGGACGGCTGGGGTGTGCTCCCGCAGGTGCGGCCCCTGCCTCACCGGCCCGACCTAGCACTCACTGATCGAGAGTGCCAACTGCATTCTTAGCACTCGACCATGGCGAGTGCAAGGTTGTTGGGTGCCCGCTCGGGCTTCCTCGCTACGCCGGTGGCGAAAGTTGCCGATTTCTACCTCAGCGCCGTTCCCGGCGCGCTCGGGCGACCCCTGGGTGGAAAGCGGTGGCGGCCTGGTCAGCGAGGTAGTACGAACTGCCAGCCCGCGGCCTGCATGGCGGGAATCGCATCGGCGAAGCCGGCATGGGTACCCGATTGCGGGTGGTTCATGTGGGCGATGACGATCGAGCCCGGGGTCGCGCTCATGACGTTGGACCGCACGGCCGCCGCGGACGCCGTCGCACCGTTGTCCGCATTGACGGTGAACCCCAGCGGTTGCTCACCGAGTTCGTGCACGATCTCGACGGCCACGTCGTCGTAATGCGCAGTGCCGGGACGGAACCAGGTCGGAGCCCGCCCGGTCAGGGCGGTCAGCCGCTGGTGGTTGCCCCACACCTCGCTGACCACCTCATCGGCCGAGCGGGTCCCCGCGATGCCGTACGCCGAGCGTCCCGTCACCGACAGCGGCACATGCCGGGTGCCGTGGTTCCCGATCTCGAACAACGGATCGGCGGCCAATTGCCGGGCCCGGTCCGGATTCCGGTCGACCCACCTCGAGTTGAGCATCAGCACGGCCGGCACGCCATTGCGGCGCAGCGTGTCGAGCAACGCGTCGTCACAGGCGCCATCGCAGGCGTCGAAGGTGAGGGCGATCTGCCGGCCCGCGGCGGCGAACGACGTGGTGATTCCGGGCAGCGCCATCCCCCACTGAGTGGGCGCGCGCCGTTTGTCGGTCACCGCGACCGACGGCGGGTCGATTGCATTCGGATCGGCGTGGGCTGCCGGCAACCCGGCCCGCAAGGCATGGCCGACGGCGATCGAACCGACGGCGGTCGCCGCCAGGAATGCCCGCCTGGTGATCACACACCGGACGGTAGGTCCGGATCTTGTCGGCCGGCCGTCGATTCGCTGTGGGTTGGCTGCGGACACCTCAATGGCCTCGCCCACCGGTTTCTACCGCAGGGCTGCCCTCAGCGAAGACTGGCAACCCCCACGTAGAAAAGGCCACCGAAGAAGCGAACTCAACTCCCCGACTGGTACTGGCGCACCTGCTCGGCGAATTCGTCGAGCAGGCGTAGCGACTCATCCTTGCCGACGGACGGCAGGAACAGACCCAGCTGGCCGAATCCGAGATCCTTTGCGGCGCGCCAATAGTCGGCCTTGATGGGTGCACCGAACATCATCAACGGCACGTCGGTCGCACCGCCGTCGTGCATCTGTCCGATCCGCTTGGCCAACACGTCCCTCGGCAGTGGGTTCGAAATCCAGCCTGCGCCATGGCGAATGACTCGTTTCACCGTGGCGTCCGAGTTGCCACCGATGTAGATGGGCGGGTGCGGTTGACGCACCGGTTTGGGCCGGCAGTAGGAGGAGTCGAAGTTGACGTACTTGCCGTGATACTCGGCAGGCTCGTCGGTCCACAGCGCCTTGACCGCCTCGACGCTCTCGTCCAGTAGTGCGCCACGGGTTTTCGGGTCGGTGCCGTGGTCGCGCATCTCCTCCAGGTTCCAGCCGGCTCCGACACCGAGAACGAACCGGCCGTCGGAGATGAGGTCGATGCTGGCGGATTCCTTGGCGGTGTGGATCGGGTCCCGTTGGATCAGTAGCGCGACGCCGGTGACGAGGTCGATCGTGGAGGTCACCGCGGCCGCCGCGGCGAGCGTGACGAACGGATCGAGCGTGTTGTAGTACCACGCCGGCAGGTCACCGCCGTTGGGATAGGCAGACTCGCGGCTGACGGGGATGTGACTGTGCTCGGCAACGATGAGCGAGGCGAACCCGCGCTCCTCGATCGCACGAGCGAGTGACACCGGATCAATGCTGTCGTCGTCGACGAAGGTGGCGATGCCGAACTTCATTCGACCGACGCTACTCCCGGTGCAGGCCGCCGGCCCGGCGACGCGTGTGACAGTCGAGTCGGTCTTCGCTGAACCATCAGAGGGGCGCAGACAGGACGTATACATCGGTATATCTGGCCAACTCGCGACTGAACGTTTCCGGCGCATCGTTCAGCATCGCGTGACTCATCCAGCTTCCCCCGCTTCGCGCCGTTTCCTGTTGTCAGAGGGTTGTCCAGGCGCATCACGGCAACCTGCCACCTAGCTTCGACGGGGGATTTTGACTCTGGCAACAAATTTCCGGCAAACCCGGAAATCTTGATCTATCTGCAGATTTCGCCGATGCAAGAGCTTTGCGGCAATCAAACCTGTCGCTTGATTGTTTGCGTGTGCAACAACCACTCCGGACCGGCTGAGAAAAAGCTGAGATTCCAGACGGGTAGTGCGTAAATTTCTCCGCGAAACCGGGGGAATCGTCCATCGGGATCGAGGGGTCTCACTACTGGAGCAACATCGTCAGTGGTTGCTGCTCGCCTGCCGAAAGTATTGACGGCAGCGTCAACGCTCACTGTCGGAGATAGGGGCGTAATCGTGGGGAAGCACAGCATCGCGGGCGGCCGTGGCCGAAGAAGCGCTGCGGGTCCGATTGCAACGGCAGGCCTGGCGAGCATCGCGTTGGCCGGGGCCGGCGTGATGCTCTTGCTGGGACCCGACTCGCCGACCATGAGATCGGTGACCGCCGATGTGCGGCTCGTCAACACCGAGGGCCCGTCCAGCGACGGCAACTCCGAGGCGGGCAACACTCCCGGCAGCACAGATACCCCCGGGTCCAAGACCAAGGCCGACAAGCCACGTCTGCCCAGCCTCAAGCAGGTGCAGGACCGCTTGAGCGAGCGGGCCACCGAAGCCACCAAAAACCTCAACGACTTCGCCCGCGACAGCGTCCAGCGCGCCATCGACAACGCAAAGGCCAACGGCGACAAGGACACCCGCAGCCCGGTCCGGCGCCACAAGTCGCCGGCGGTGCCGAAGAACGATGCGGCCGACAAGGCAGACTCGCCGACCGTCAACACCCCGGACGAGCCGCAACAGAACCAGACCCCACGCCACCGCCTGAATGATCTCTCCGAGCGCGTGACGTCCGCGTTGACGCACCCCGCCGGCGACCCGCAGCCAAATGATGCGCCGACCACCGGCCTGCCGGGCGGCCAGTCGGGAGATGCCGCACCGCGCGCGACGACGTTCGCCGCCCCGGTGCCCTCCCCGGCCCCCGCCGCACCGGTCAGCCCGATCACCGGGCTGCTGTCCGCGGTCACGCTCGGCACCATCCTGGCGCCCAACGCACCCACCGAACCGGCCGACATGCCCGCTGTCTGGGCCGTAATGGCCTGGGCGCGGCGGCAATCCGCGTACCCGGTGGCCGACAACACGGCCGCCAACCGCAACACCCTGCTCTCCCCCACCGAAACGGCAGCTCCTCTCAGCCCGGGAATCCCTGACCCGACCGAGATCGTGAATCGCTGGATCTACCAGCCCGTGCACTACGGCACTCAGCTGTGGATCACCAGCCCGCTCGGCGGTGCCGTCGACGGTGTGATCAACCAGATTTCGGGGCAGTACCTGATCGGCAACGGCACCGACGGCACCCTGGAAAACCCCGACGGCACCGACGGCGGCTTGTGGATCGGTGACGGCGGTGACGGCTTCGACGGAGTCGCCGACGGCGTGGCCGGGGGTGCCGGCGGTGACGCCGGATGGTTCGGCGACGGCGGCGAAGGCGGCGCGGGCTGGGCCGGTCTGGACGGCGGCGACGGTGGCCAGGGCGGATCGTTCATGGGCATCGGCGGGAAGGGCGGCGCGGGCGGCGCGTCCTCCAACGGCCAGCCCGCGGGCTCCGGTGGTGCCGGCGGCGACGCCAACGGCTGGTTCTTCGGTATCGCCGGCGACGGTGGGCAAGGCGGCGTAGGTGTCACCGGCACCAACGGCCGCGAAGGCGACTGGGACATCGACTACGGCAACGGTTACGGAAACGGCGAGGACGGCGGCGTCGGCGGAGGTGACGGCGGCCAGGGCGGCAAGGGTGGCGACGCCACCGGGCTCTTCTTCGCCAACGGCGGTGATGGCGGCCAGGGCGGCACCGCAGGCACCGGCGGGCAAGGCGGCCGAGGCGCCGACGGCGACGCCACCCACCTGAGCGGCGGGACCGGCGGCACCGGTGGAACGGGTGGCGGAACCGGTGGCATCGGCGGCGCGGCGGGAGCCGGCGGCGGGCTCTTCGGCCTGCTCGGCAACACCGGAACCGCGGGCAGCACCGGCCAAGGCGGCGCGGGTGGTGACGGTGGTGACGGTGGAAACGGCTTCGGGCTCGTGTCCGATACCAACAACACCGGCACCGCCACCGGAGGGACTGGCGGCTCCGGTGGCGCAGGCGCAGAGTCACCCATCGCCGGCACCGGGCATGGTGGCGGTGGCGGCGGTGGCGGCGGCGGCGCCGTGGTGAACACCGCCAATGGCGGAACCGCCAGCGGCACAGCCACGGGCGGCGACGGCGGGCATGGCGGCGCAGGTTCGACGACCGCCGCCGGAGGTGAAGGTGGCACCGGTGGCATCGGCTGGATCGAGGCCGACGGTCTCAACAGCAGCGCCGGTGGCACCGCGACCGGCGGCAACGGCGGCGACTCGATCGGTACGGGCACCGGCGGCAATGGCGGTGACGCTCGCCTCGGGGCGGCCCTGGGCGGCAAGGTTTCCGACGCAAGCGCCACAGGCGGTGACGGCGGTAACGGCACCAACGGCGGCAAGGGCGGCGCAGGCGGTTATTCCGAGATCAGCGCAGGCCTGCAGGGCGGTACCGGGGGCACGGCTTCAGGCACTGCCCACGGCGGCAACGGCGGCGACGCGACCGGCGCCGGTAGCCTCGGCGGCAACGGCGGCAGCGGCAACATCCAGGCCGGCTTCGTCCGGACCGGCATCGGCGGAAACGATGGCACCGCAACCGGATCCGCGACCGGCGGCGACGGCGGCGACGCCACCGGCGGCGGCAAGGGTGGCGCCGGTGGTATCGGCAGCGTTGTCGCCGGCGGCACCGACGCGGTGGCCGATGGCACAGGCATCGGCGGCAACGGCGGCGACGGCCTGGGTGGTGGTACCGGCGGCAACGGCAGCAGCGGTCAAGTTGGTGCATTCGCGGCCGGCGCCACAGCCGGCGGCACCGCCCGCAGCGGCGACGGCGGCGACGGCACGGGCGCAGGCAGCGTCGGCGGCAACGGGACCATCGGCAACATCCAGGCGTTCGGCGTAGACAGCGAGGCCGGCGGCACCGCCACCGGCGGTGACGGTGGCGACGCCGCCAGCGGTGGGCACGGCGGCGTCGGCGGCCAGGGCCGCATCGTCGCCAACGGCACCGGCAGTAAAGCCACCGACAGCACCGCCACCGGTGGCGACGGCGGCGACGCCGCCAACGGCAGCAGCGGCGCGATGGGCGGGCAGGCGTATGTGTTCGCCGGCACCTTCGGTGATCCCAACAGCGGCGGCGATATCAGTGGCAGCACCGCCGTGGGTGGCGACGCTGTTGGCGCCGGCCAGGGCGGTATCGGCTCGATCGAAGCGGTCAACGGCACCATTGCCGACAGCAGCGCGATCGCAGCCGACGGCAATTCCGGCGGCCTGGGCGGGTACGCCACGGTGAAGGCGACCAACGGCGGCAGCATCTCGGGCAGCCATGCGACCGGCGGCCAGAACAGCGATACCGCTACCGGTGGGGCCGCCACCATCACGGCCGACGGTGCGGGCAGCACCGTGACCGACGCCGACGCCATCGGCGGCGACGCCGGACTTGGTGATGCCAACGGCGGCACCGGCGGCAACGGTGGTGCGGCCACCGTCATCGCGAGCAACGGAGGCAGCGTCGAGGACGCGATCGCCACCGGCGGCAAGGGCGGCAACGGAACCACTGGCGGACACGGCGGTGCCGGCGGTGAGGGCATCGTTTCGGCCACCTCCGCCGGGAGCACGGCCAGCGGTTCGGGAACCGGCGGCGCGGGTGGCAACGGCAGCAACGGCGGCACCGGAGGTACCGGCGCCCAGGGCGGAGTCGTCGCACAGCGGACAGGCAGCACCGCCAGCGGCACCGGAATCGGCGGTGGCGGCGGATCCGCCGACGGGGCCGGCAGCACCGGCGGTAATGGCGGCGGCGGCTGGGTTCAGACCGGCCTCTACGCCGGCCTCGGCGACAACAGCACGGCCAGCGGCTACGCCCGTGGCGGTGCAGGTGGGGATGCGACCACCGGCGGCCACGGCGGCGCGGGCGGTTTCGCCACGGTGCTCACCACCGGGAATGCCTCCACCGCAAGCGGTTTCGCGTATGGCGGCGCCGGGGGCAACGGTTCCGCGGCTGGTACCGGCGGCGCAGGCGCTCGAGCGCAGATCGTGGCCAAGGGCAACGGGTCCAAGGCCAGTGGCACCGCTACCGCCGGAAACGGCGGGAACGGCGTCGGCGTCACAGGTGGCACGGGCGGTCAGGCCATCATCAGCGCAGGGCAGAGCTCCGGCACCGGCGGCGCCAACAGCACCGCTGACGGCACCGCGACCGGCGGCGACGGGGGGACGGGCCAGAACGGTGTCAACGGCGGCACCGGAGGCGGGGCCACCATCACGGCCAGGGGCATCAACGACTCCATCACCGGTAGCGCCGCGACGGGCGGTGACGGCATCACGGGGGCCAACGGCAACAACGCGTCGCTCAACACCAGCCTGGGCACGATCACCGACAGCTCGGCAACCGCGGGCCAGAGCACCGACGGAGCCGTCGGAGGCGGTGCGAGTATCGACGTCACCGGCGGCTCGACCGGCGCCGTCACCAACACCCACGTCACCGGCGGAGATGCCGGCAGCGGCAAGAGTGGTGGCACTGCGTCGTTGACGGTCACCGGCGGGGCTCAGGTCACGAACACGATCGCAAAGGGCGGCAACGGATCTGACAGTGCGGTCGGTGGCAACGTCGTGATCACCGCCGCCGGCACCGGCACCACCGTGACCAACACCACGGCAACCGGCGGCAACGCCGGGCTCGGCGACACCGGCGGGGGCGTGGGCGGCAAGGGCGGCGATGTGAAGATCACCGCCGACTCCGGTGGTCATGTCGGGACAGCGGATCACACTGCGACCATCCGGGGCGGCGACGGCGGCAATGGAACCAATGGCGGCACCGGCGGCGCCGGTGGTACCAACGGCGCCGGCGGCGGCCAGACGGAGTTTGTGGCCCGCAATGGCGGCACCGTCTACGGCGAGGTCCGCGGTGGCCGCGGCGGTGATGCCGACGGGGCAGGCAACAAGGGTGGCGAAGGCGGCTTCGGCTACATGAGTGCCGGCCGAGACAACCTCGTGGTGTCCGGGCCCAGCGGAAATCTGACCATCGCGCCCGGGAACAACTCCCTGGCCCACGGAACTGTGGTGGGCGGTGACGGCGGGTCTGCCACTGGCACAACGGGTTCCAAGGGCGGCAATGGCAGCAGGGTGGCCATCAATGCGGCCGGCCAGAATGCCGTCGCCGAAGGCACCATCACCGGCGGCAAGGGCGGCAGCGGCAGCAACGGCGGGACGGGCGGTGGGGACAGCGGCATCTCGTCGATCAGCGCGCTCGGGCCCAATGCCGTAGCGACCGGTGTCACCGCAACCAGCGGCAACGGCGGTGACGGCATCAGCGGTGGAACCGGCGGCAAGGGCGGCTATTTCCAAGTCGGCGCCTACAGCTTCACCGACCTCGCCGGTGCCACCTACACCGGCAACACGGTCACGACAGGCGACGGCGGTGACGGGACCGGAGCCGTGGGAGGCAACGGCACCAACCTGACCCAGTCGGGGTCGTTCAACGGCGTCCCGGCTACCGCCAATCCGGGAGTCCCCGTCACGAATCAGACGGTCACCACGACCAGCGGGGCGAACAACCCGTAGGTCACGTCACAAGCAGAAGCCCCGCACGCCTGGTGTGCGGGGCTTCTGCTCGTCGGCGCCTACACGACGCGCAGACCGTCGGGAATCTTGCCGGGGTCCCGCCAAAACGCGTCGTGGACAAAGCGATTGAACAGATCGGGCGGGAGCACCGTCTCGCGCGGCTCGGCCTTCACCTCACCGCGCACGGTGTGCAGCCCGGGAGTCCCGGCTCGTTCGTCGAACTCGGTCACGTCGTAGTCGACATGGCCGAAGTCGTGCTCGAAGACCGGCTCGCCGATGAACTGGTAGATGGCGTGCATGGCCTTGGCGGGCTCGGCGGTCAGGGTTTCGTACTGCACCACCAGCAGGTGGTCGCGCTGGGCGCCGTAGCAGGCCTGTTTGAGGGCGTCGTAGGGGCCGCCGACCATACCGTCTTGTGCGGCAACGTCATTGGCTCGGGTGTAGACGGTGCCACCGGGGCTGTAGTTGAAGATCGACGAGGGGCTGAATACGTTGCGCTGCACCAGCCGTTCGATGCTGTCGATCACCCACGGCAGATCACGCACGCACGCGATGACTTTGGCGTCCGGGAACAGCTGCGCGATGGCCGGCATCCGCGCGCACCAGGCCCGGTTGGTGTCGAAGACCACCTCGGCGGCGCAGTCGGAGTAGTAGCTGTCGAACAAACCGCGCAGGATGCGCTCGCGCTTGGCATCGTCGAGGAACACCGAGTATTCGTTGCGGGCGCTCATCTGGGCGAGCAGGGCGTCGAACAGGCCGGCCAACGGACCCGACATCCCCGCCTGGAAGCGCGGGTTCTGTCGCAGCAGCGCCGCCAGCAGCGTCGACCCTGAGCGCGGCAGACCCGAGATGAAATGAAGCGCCGTCACCGTTGCCCTTCCGCCCGCAACCCGTCGAACACCACCGACGTGACCCGCTCGGCCACGTCGTCGTTGTAACTCTGCATGGCCTGACAACCGACCAGGAGTGCTTTCACGTCCGCGACCGTGACGTCGCCGCGCACCGTCCCCGCCTTCTGCCCGGCGGCCAGCAGGTCGCCGAGGACCGCCAGGTACTCGCCCTCGGCTTCGGGTACCACCGTGTTCACGTCGATACCCGATCCGGCGAGAGCATCGACCAGTCCACGGTCGGCCGCGCCCCACTGCAACACCATCGACCGCAGGAACGCGAACATCGCGTCGGCCGGATCGGCCTCGGCAAGCAGGGTCCGTCCCTCTTCCACGACACCGCGGATTCGCTCGGCGATGACCGCCTGGAACAACGCCTCCTTGGTCGGGAAGTGCCGGTACACAGTGCCCGCACCCACGCCGGCCCGGCGGGCGATCTCGTCGATGGGCACGGAGAGTCCGTCGGCCGCGAACGTTTCGTACGCGACCTCCAGCACCCGGGCACGGTTCCGCGCCGCATCCGCACGCATTCAGACCTCACTTCACAACACCGTGGACGAAACCATTGACAAAACGGGGCGCACGTTCCGTATAGTCGGACGCAACCGGAGCGCTCACTCCGCTTAGCCTCTCTAGGAGTCTCTCATGACCAACTGGACCACCGTCAACATTCCGGACCAATCCGGCCGCACAGCCGTCGTCACCGGCGCCAATACCGGCCTCGGGCTCGAGACGGCCAAGGCGCTGGCCGCCAAGGGCGCCCACGTCGTCCTCGCCGTCCGCAACCTCGACAAGGGCGAGGCCGCCGTCGAGTGGATCTCGAGGTCGGTACCGGACGCCGACCTCGAATTGCAGCGCCTCGATCTCGGTTCGCTGGCGTCGGTGCGCCAAGCCGCCGACGAGATCAGAACCAAGCACGACACGATCGACCTGCTGATCAACAACGCCGGCGTGATGTATCCGCCGAAGGAGACCACCGCGGACGGATTCGAGCTGCAGTTCGGAACCAACCATCTCGGCCATTTCGCCCTCACCGGCCTGCTGCTCGACCGCTTGCTGCCGGTGCCGGGTTCACGCGTCGTGACCGTGAGCAGCATCGGCCACCGCATCAACGCCGCGATCCACTTCGACGATCTGCAGTGGGAGCGCAGCTACAGCCGCGTCGGGGCGTACGGCCAATCCAAGCTGGCCAATCTGCTCTTCACCTACGAACTCCAGCGCCGTCTCACCGGCGAGAAGACCTCGGCACTCGCCGCACACCCGGGCGGCTCGGACACCGAGTTGATGCGGCACCTGCCCGGGGTCCTGCAGCGCACGGTCCCACTTCTGCGTCCGTTGTTCCAGGACGCCGCGGCCGGTGCCCTGCCGACACTGCGCGCAGCGACCGATCCGGGCGCCCTCGGCGGGCAGTACTTCGGGCCGAACCTCACCACCCGCGGCTACCCGAAGGTCGTGCCATCGAGTGACCAGTCCCACGACCTTCAGCTGCAGCGTCGCTTGTGGGCGGTGTCCGAGGAACTGACGGGCGTCACCTTCCCGGTGTTGCAGTCTTCGCGCGCCTGAACTCTCGCCGCCGCTTTCGACACCAGGGCTGCTTCGCCGCAACGCGAACAGCCCTAGTGTCGATCTCGGTGCAAACAACCGCGCCGCGTCTAGGCTGGCGCTTGTGTCGTTCTGGGATCCCAGGAATGTGCCGCCGTATCCCCCGGCTCGTTACACCAAGGACGAGCCGGAAGTCAGCGCCCAGCTCAGGCGCGGCGACGAGCCACCGGACTACGACTCGTTCGGCCTCGTCAAGTACCACTACCTGGCCAACCAACAACAGACCAACGGCGACTACGGCCTGTACCGCGTCGACATCAGCCCGCAGGGCGGCGGGCCCGGCCCACATTTCCACCGGGCCATGTCGGAGGCGTTCTTCGTGCTGTCCGGCACCGTCCGGCTCTATGACGGAAACGACTGGCGCGACGGCACCGAGGGCGACTTCCTGTACATTCCACCGGGCGGCATCCACGGTTTCCGCAATGAGGCCGACGCGCCGACGTCCCTGTTGATGTTGTTTGCTCCCGGCGCGCCACGAGAGGCCTATTTCGAAGGGTTCGCCCAGTTGGCCGACCTCAACGACGAGGAACGGGCCGAGTGGTTCATCAAGAACGACAACTACTTCATCTGAGCGACACGCCCGGGGCTTTCCTGCAGAGATGCGCCAGCGGAACCCGCTGGCCTAGACTGCTTTCCGACTGAGAGGAGTCCTCGGGTGCGGGCTGATGCAGCGCCCAGCACCCAGGCACTGCGGGGCTGGCAGCGCAAGGCGCTGGTGAAGTACTTGACCGCCAAACCGCGGGATTATCTTGCGGTCGCGACACCGGGCGCAGGTAAAACGACGTTTGCGCTGCGGATCGCGGCCGAACTGCTCAACGACCGTACGGTCGACGCGATCACCGTGGTGGTGCCCACCGAGCATCTGAAGATCCAGTGGGCCCAGTCGGCCGCGCGTAACGGCATCGCGCTCGATCCGAAGTTCAGCAACTCCAACTCGCAGACCTCCGCCGAGTACCACGGTGTCGTCGTCACCTACGCCCAGGTGGCCAGCCATCCGACCCGGCACCGCGTGCGCACCGAGAATCGCAAGACCCTGGTCATCTTCGACGAGATCCACCACGGTGGTGACTCGAAGAGCTGGGGTGACGCGATGCGCGAGGCCTTCGACGACGCCACCCGGCGGTTGTCTCTCACCGGCACCCCGTTCCGCAGCGACGACAGTCCGATCCCGTTCGTCAACTACGAACCCGACGAGAGCGGATACCAGCGCTCCCGGGCCGACCACGTGTACGGCTATTCCGATGCGCTGGCCGACGGCGTGGTGCGTCCCGTGGTGTTCCTGGCCTATTCGGGTGAGGCCCGCTGGCGTGACAGCGCCGGCGAGGAACACGCCGCCCGCCTCGGGGAACCGCTGACCGCCGAGCAGACCGCGCGGGCCTGGCGTACCGCGCTGAACCCGGCCGGCGAGTGGATGCCCGCCGTCATCGCGGCAGCCGACAAGCGGCTGCAGCAGAAGCGCCAACACGTGCCCGATGCCGGCGGCATGATCATCGCCACCAACCAGACCACCGCCCGCGCCTATGCCGATCTGCTCACCAAGATCACCGGCGAGGCTCCGACGGTGGTGCTCTCCGACGATCCGGCCGCCTCGGACCGGATCAGTCAGTACTCGGCCAGCACCAGCCGCTGGCTGGTCGCGGTGCGCATGGTGTCCGAAGGCGTCGATGTACCGCGGTTGTCGGTCGGTGTCTATGCGACGAGCGCGTCGACGCCGTTGTTCTTCGCTCAGGCCATCGGCCGCTTCGTGCGGTCCCGCCGGCCCGGCGAGACCGCCAGCATCTTCCTTCCGTCGGTGCCGAATCTGCTGCTGCTGGCCAGCGAGATGGAAGCCCAGCGCAACCACGTGCTGGGCAAGCCGCACCGGGAGTCCGACGGGCTGGACGACGAGGCGCTGGAGGCCGCCGAGAAGCGCCAGGACGAGAAGAGCGAGCTGGAGAACGGCTTCGAGTCCCTCGGCGCCGACGCCGAGCTGGACCAGGTCATCTTCGACGGATCGTCATTCGGCACCGCGACGCCGGCCGGCAGCGACGAGGAAGCCGACTACCTGGGCATCCCCGGCCTGCTCGATGCCGAGCAGATGCGAGACCTGTTGCGCCGCAGGCAGGATGAGCAGCTCACCAAGCGCACGGCCGAGGCCGCGGTGTCGGGTGGTCCGCCACCGCCGCGCACCACGCACGGGCAGATCCGTGAGTTGCGCCGCGAGCTCAACGCGCTGGTGACCATTGCCCATCACCGCACGGGTAAGCCGCACGGCTGGATCCACAACGAGCTCCGCCGCATCTGTGGCGGGCCACCGGTGGCCGCGGCCACCACCGATCAGCTCAAAGCCCGCATCGAGGCCGTGCGGGACCTGAAGGCCTGACAAAGGCTGAGCGCACCGCACGCCCACGAATAAATTCAGAGTCCGCGAAACTCGCCCGAGACCGAACTGGAACTTGTTACAGTCGGCCAATTGCGTTCTGTGACAGTCAGAACAGTTGGGGGAGGCGAAATGACGACGACGTCCGCTACCGCTGGAGGCGCACGATTCATCGGGCGGGTGGGCGCGCTCGCCGTCGCCCTCGGGATCGGTGTGGCGGTTGCCAACGGCACCGCGATCGCGTCCGCCGAGACCGGTGGCACGGACTCGTCAGGCACTACCAACAGTTCGAAAACAGATAGCTCCACCCCGAAGAAAGGCCCGCGCAAGCCGTCGCTCTCCGGCCCGGACAAGCTGGCCAAACGGGTCAGTGAGGTGGCCGCCAAGGTGGAGTCCGCCCTCGGTAGCTCGAAGCTCGGCGAGCGTCGGGCGGCCGCGCCGTCGACAGCGCCGACCGCTTCGACCGACCGAAAGTCAAAGGACGACAAGGGCAGCAAGTCGGCGACCACCGTCACCGGGGTCGTGGACAACGCCGTCGACAACGTCCGGCAGGCGGTGTCGCAGGCCATCGGCACGACAACCGATACGCCGCGCAAACGGCAAGCCGCGCTGGACACCAGGCCTGCGGCCGTCGAGACCGACAAGGCCGAACCCGTCGAGACGCTGACTGTCGTCACCAAGACCGTCGTGAAAGATGTTGTGGATCAACTGATTCCCTCCACACCTCGCGTCCAGGCGCCGACGGCACAGCCCATCCCCGAGATGGTGGCGGCGGTGACGGAGCGGCTCAAGCCGCGCCTCCCGGAAACGCCGGTGAGCCCGATCCAGGACCTCGGTCTGGCGGCATTGCTGGGCTGGTCCCGCCGCGATGGCAGGCAGGGGCTCGTGCCCATCGGGCGGGTCACCACACCGGAAGCGACGTCGCAGGTGACCTCCGAAGTAACGACGGAGGCAACCAGCGTTCTCGCCACCGAGGACCAGCTCGCGGCCGAGGAGCAGGTCAGCCAGATCGTCAACACACCGATCGTTCAGGTGGCCAAGGTCGTTCTGATGGCGGCCTGGTACGCCGAGGCGCTGAAGAACTTCTCCGCCGTCGGCGGCCCCGATTGGACGAATCTGTCACAGCTCAACGAGGCGGCGACCGAGTACGCCAACCAGTCGGCGACCGAGTTCCTGCTGCTGAATTCGAACGATCCGAAGCTGCTGCTTCAGGTCAACCCGCCGCACAGCTGGAACGGGCAGGAGGCCGGCGGCACCCGGATCTGGTACGACAACCCGGACACCGTCTACCGGTTCACCGGAATCAACGGCGCCTCGACCTACCGGATCGAGGGCAAGATCGACGGCTACGACCCGGCCGATCCGAGCACCCATCCCACGTCCGCCAACACCAATTTCAGCGTGCTGACGGGTATCAACGGTGTCACCGCGGCGAATCTCGACGGTGAGCAACTCAGTGTCCGCGACGACGGGACGTTCACCATCGTCGTCAGCCCCGACGAAGCGCCGGACAACCCCGAGCAGGGCATGAACTACATCCAGGCCCCGGCCAACTCGACCATCCTGGCCACCCGAAACACGTTGGGCGACTGGAATACCGAGACGCCGATGACGCTGACCATCGAGAAGACCGACGGGCCACCGAGCAGCTTGTTCAGTCAGATCGGTGGGTTCGCCATCCCGGGTATCGGCGAGACCGTGGTCAAGAACCCGGCCCTGATGAACCTGGTGTCGATCATCCCGGCGTTCGACGAGGCACCGCTGCTGTTGTCGTCCACCGAAACCGCGCTGCTGATGCTGGTGACCGGTATCAGCGGCGAGAACACCTATATGACCGTGGCCACCGGCGCCACCGGCACGCCCAACACGTTGTCCCAGCCGCAGCACAACGCGCAGTTCCTGTCCACCCAGCTGCAGAGCGCAGGATACTTCCAGCTCAAAGACGACGAGGCGATGATCATCACCGTCGATCCCGGTGACGCCGAGTACTTCGTGGTGCCGGTGACCAACGACTGGACAATCACCAACGACACCCGTAATCAGCAGACCAGCCTCAACAACAGCCAGGCCGTCAAGAACGCGGACGGCACATACACGATCGTGGTGTCGAAAAACGATCCCGGCGTGGCCAATTGGGTGTCCACCGGCGGGCTGAACCAGGGCACCATCTCGATGCGGTTCCAGGGTGTTGACCCCGATGCCGAGAACATGCCGACAGTGTCGACGCGCGTGGTGAAGGTTTCCGAGGTCCAGGGCATCCTGGCCGATGACCCCAACACCACGAGCGAGCAGTTGAGCTACGACCGCGAACAGCAGATCGCCGACCGCCAGGCCGGGTACGACCGTCGCTACACCGTGTAGTTGGGGCTCGTCGCTCGCCGATTTCTACACCTTGGTCGTGCTCGTCGAAAATCACGACCAAGGTGTAGAAAACCGTGAGGCGCCAAGGCGCGCAGCCCCTACAGCCCCAACAGTTCGGGCAGGTCGGCGACCGAGTCGATGACGTGGTTGGGTTGCATCGCGAATTCGTCTGCGGCCCAGCGGTCCAAGGTGGCCTGGCGGAACTTCCCGGTACGCACCAGCACCCCGGCCATCCCCACCACCTGGGCGGCCAGCACGTCGTTGTTGAGGTCGTCACCGATCATGTACATCTCTTCGGGGTCGACACCGAGGCGGTTCGCGGCGGCCAGGAACCCTTCCGGCGCGGGCTTGCCGACGGCAATGGCCTTGCGCCCCGAGGTCTCCTCCATCCCGATCAGGTACATGCCGGTGTCGACCCGCAGTCCGTCCGTCGTGGTCCACGAGGTGCTGCGGTGCATGGCGACGACGGGCACGCCCTGGGCCATCCAGTCGTAGACCCAACTGAGGGTGAGGTGGTTGTACTCCGGACCCGCCCCGCCGAGCAGCACCACGTCCGGGGTGTCGGGTGCGGCCGGTCCGGTGAAGTCGCTCGAGTACACGACGTCGACGCCGGGCATGTCCTCACCGATCTGCCCGCTGTTGACCAGGAAACATCGGGCCCCCGGATAGCGGTCGCGCACGTACTCGGCGGTCAGCGCCGCCGCGGTGATGACTTCGTCGGCGGCGACGTCCATCCCGGCCGCGGTCAGCAGGTGGGCGATCTGCGCACGGGTGCGGGTGGTGGTGTTGGTCAGGTAGGACCGGGCGATGTCGTTCTCGGCCAGAACCCGCAGCGTCCGAGCCGCGCCGTCGATGGGCTGCCAGGAGGTCACCAGCACACCATCGATGTCGAAGAGCACCCCACCGATAGCCATGCAGCGACAGTAAACGCCCGCGAATTCAGCGCAACTCGGGGCCTGCCCGGCCGGGCGCCCACACGTTGTCGGCCACCCACGGCGTCGCGGCCACCGCCACCGACCAGGCATGTTGGGCCGGCACGTCGAGCACCTGGTAGCGCTTCTCCCCCGCGGCGGTCGCGGCGATCAGGGTGGCCACCCCGGCGCGGCGTTGAAAGTACGTCTGCCGCACCGTCCATCCGATGATTCCGGCGGTGTCCAGGTGATCACGACGGCGCTCGAGACTTCCGGTGCGGGCCACCAGCCAGCCGTCGCGCACCAGATGGCCCAGGGACCGCGCCCGGTCCGCAGCCAGCAGACACGCACACCCGAGCGACAGCGCCCAGAGCACCCACACCCATACCGGCACCCCGACGGCCAGAATCACCACCCCGGCCAGCACCGGCAGCGTCACGGCACGGGTCCAGCGCCGGCGCACCGCCGCCGGTCCGTGGGTCTGCAGCGAGGCAGCCACGGCCTCCGGATTGTCGATCAACTCGGCCAGCACGGTGCTGGCGGTCTGCGCCGGGCACGGCGGCAGCAGCAGCGAGGCCTCTCCCTCGCCGCCGACGCCGGTCATCACCGCGTCCAGCCGCGCGCCGCCGAAGGCCCGCACCAGCAGCGGCTCCCGCAGGGTGCCCCCGCGCATCCGCCGCATGTCGTAGGTGTGCTCGCGCAACCGGAGCAGCCCGTGCTGCAGGTGTAAAACTCCGCCTTTTTCGGGAATTTCTCGCCGTGTCAGCACCAGATTTCCGTAGGTCAGCAAGGACCGCAGCACCGAGAGCACCACCGAGGCCACCAGCACCACCGCCACCCCGGCCACCACACTGACCAGCACGCCCAGACGCTCGGCCACCGCGATCCCGGACTGGGCCAGCTCCGAGTCTCGCAGTGCCGCACCCACTCCGGCTTGGTAGATCACTCCGGCCGCGGCGGCGATCATGGCCAGACCCGTGAAACTCAGCGGACTGTAACGCAGCCAGGACGGTTGCCAGCGGGCCAGCTCCCGGCCTGCCGGTGCGTCGGCGATGGGTACGGCGTCGGCCAGCAGGATCGCGCGCAGCCTCGGCACCTGCTCCGCCTCGACCGCGTCGAGGGCGAACTCGGTGTCGCCCTTGGCTTCCTGACCGGTGCTGATCCGCAGGACGGTGAGCCCGAGCAGCCGGTGCAGCAGCCGGGCATCGGTGGACACCGACCGGATCCGGTTGCGCGGTACCGACAGCACCTTGCGCTGCAACAACCCGGTGCGCAGTTGCACCTCGTCGGGTTCGATGCGGTAGCTGGTGGTGAACCATCGCGCCAGGCCGACGGCGATGGTCAGTCCGATGGCCGCGATCGTCCAGCCCGAGTTGCCGGTTGCCGAGCCCAGCACCACCGCGCCGATCAGCAGCGGAATCTGTTGCAGGACTTCGTGGACCGGGTGGACCAGGAGCATCCGCGGGCTCAGCCGCTGCCACTGTGGCTCAAGCGCCGGCGTGGTCACGTGGCGTCCTGTTCGCCGATCGCCGCGATGTCGGTCAGCTGGGCCACCACCCGCTCGGCGACGTCGTCGTCGAGCGCCACGATGCGCACGGCCCCGGCCGAGGACGCCGTCGTCACGGTCACATTGGCCAGTCCGAACAGCCGGTCCAGCGGGCCCCGGTAGGTGTCCACGGTCTGCACCCGCGAGATCGGCGCGATGCGGCGCTCCTGCACCAGCCAGCCGGTGCGGGTGTACACCGCCGGGGTTCCTGATCCGACGTTGATGTCCCACCGGTGCACGCGGTAGCGCCACATCGGGACGACCACGATGAACAGCATCGCGCCCAGGACCGTGACGATCGCGGCCGCCACGTGCAACCACGGCATCCGCGAGTCGATCGCCAGCCAGACCACCTGGGCGAATGCCAGTACCGCCCACGGGATGGCCGCACTCAACGCCCAGACCAGTGGCGCCCTACGGCTGGGCGGCTGGGCAGGATCGACCAATTTCACTGCGAGAACACCGACTTCCAATCGTTCTTCATATCGATGACGGTCCAGCCGTTCGGCTCGGCCGCCTGCAGCGCGGTGACCAGTTTCCCCGACGACGGCGGGTTGGCGTCGTAGGCGTATTCGCGGTCGGCGTCGGTGTGGTGGACCAGCACGCCGAGGCTGGGCCGCGGGTTGTCGATCGTGGTGTACTCCAGCATCGCCTGGTCGCCGTCGCTGTTGCCGACGGCCAGTATCGGGCGTCTGCCGATGAATTCGTGGATCCCCGACGGCTTACCCGCCTTGTCGTCGACGAATACGTAGTCCAGGGTCTTGACGAGCACCGGCTTGCCGTCGCGCAGTTCGTATTTGGTGGTACCGGTGGAGCCGACCACCTGCTCGGGCGGGATACCGTAGACGCGCTGCGAGAACACCCGCATGAAATCCGCGCCGCCGCCGGAAACGATGTAGGTGCGGAACCCGTTGTCCCGCAGATAGTTCAGGAGCTGTTGCTGCGGTTCGTAGGTCAGTTGGTCATAGGGCTTGTCGAATCGGGGATGCCGCGCGGTCGCCATCCAGTCGGTCACCCGCTGGTTGAACTCGTCGGTGGTCATCCCGGTATGGGTGAGCGCCAAGACGCGCAGCAGTCCCTCATGCCGGTCGCCCGCGAGCAGAGCCGCGACATCGCCCTTGAGCGCCGCCTGCACCATGGGGTCGGCGGCCAGCGCCGGCTCCTGCGGTGCCCGGCGCTTGAGTTCGTCGATGACGAACGCCGCCTGGAACGGCAACGGCGCCTCGGCCCACAACGTGCCGTCGTTGTCGAATACCGCGACGCGGTCCTCCGGAGCGACGAAATCGGGGGTGTCCGCGGTCGTGACCTTCTTGACGAACTCGGTGATCGAATCCTTCGCCGCCGTGTCGTTCCATGCGGACAACGGATCTGCGGCACCGTCCTTCGACGCACAACCGGTGATGCACAGCAATACGGTGAGCAGGACCGCCAGCAGATTGCGCATGGCCCCCACACTGCTATGGCGCCGGGGTGCCGTCCAGCACCCGCGTTCCGTATGTTCAACGGCATGAGCGCCAATTCGAAGTGGACCGAGGCCGACGTCCCCGATCAGTCCGGCCGGATCGCGATCGTCACCGGCTCGAACACCGGCCTGGGCTACGAGACCGCGCGTGTGCTCGCCGCCAGGGGCGCGCACGTCGTCATCGCGGTACGCAACCTGGACAAGGGCCGTGACGCCGTCGACCGGATCACCGCCGCCGTACCCAAGGCCGACCTCAAGCTGCAGCAGCTGGATGTGGGTTCGCTGGATTCGGTCCGCACCGGCGCCGACGAACTCAAGGCCGCCTATCCGCGGATCGACCTGCTGATCAACAACGCCGGGGTGATGTATCCGCCCAAGCAGACCACCGTCGACGGCTTCGAGCTGCAGTTCGGCACCAACCATCTGGGTGCGTTCGCGCTGACCGGCCTGCTGCTGGATCACCTGCTCGGAGTCGAGGGGTCGCGCGTGGTCGCGGTCGCCAGCGTCGCGCACCGGATCCAGGCCGCCATCCACTTCGACGATCTGCAGTGGGAACGCAGCTACAACCGGGTTGCCGCCTACGGGCAGTCCAAGTTGTCGAATCTGTTGTTCACCTATGAGCTGCAGCGCCGGCTGGCCGCCAAGAACGAGCCGACGATCGCGGTCGCCGCCCACCCCGGCCTGTCGAACACCGAACTCATGCGCCACATCCCGGGCACCGGTCTGCCCGGCTACAACCAGCTCGCCGCCCTGTTCACCAACAGCCCGGCCAAGGGGGCGCTGGCCACGCTGCGCGCCGCCACCGATCCCGACGTGCGCGGCGGCCAGTACTACGGACCCGACGGATTCCGCGAAATGGTCGGCTACCCCAAGCTCGTGAAATCCAGCAAGCAGTCGCATGACGAGGAGCTGCAGCGCCGGCTCTGGACGGTGTCCGAAGAGCTCACCGGCGTCAGCTTCCCGGTGTGATGATGCGGACCGTCGAAGAACACCAGAAGGTGGTCGCCGGGTTGATCAAAGCCCGTGCACCGCAGGATCTTCCGTTGAACGACACCCTCGGGCTGGTGCTCGCGGCCGATGTGGTGGCCCCGTTGTCGCTGCCCGGCTTCGACAATTCGGCGATGGATGGCTATGCCGTCGTCGCCGAAGACGTCGCGTCCGCTACCGAAGACACCCCGGCGCGGCTCCCGGTCGCCGAGGACATCCCGGCCGGCCGCACCGATCCGCTGACGCTGCAGCCCGGAACGGTGCACCGCATCATGACCGGGGCCCCACTGCCCTCCGGTGCCACCGCGGTGGTTCCGGTCGAGGCCACCGACGGCGCGACGGACACGGTGACGATCCGCGCGGCCGCCCGGCCGGGCCAGCACGTGCGCCGGGCCGGTGAGGACGTCACCGCGGGCACCACCGTGCTGCACGCCGGTCAGGTGATCACCCCGGCCGCCCTCGGCCTGGCCGCGGCGCTGGGACTGGCCACCCTGCCCGTGCTGCCGCCGCAGCGGGTGATGGTGATGTCCACCGGCACCGAGTTGGTGGCTCCGGGCACCGAGCTGCAGCCGGGACAGATCTATGAGTCGAATGCGGTGATGCTGGCTGCTGCAGTCCGCGATGCCGGGGCCGAGGCCACCATCGCCCCGATGTCCGCCGACGACGTCGACGCCTTCCGCAGCGCACTGGCCGCCCACGCCGGCGACGCCGATCTGATCATCACCACCGGCGGCGTCAGCGCGGGCGCGTACGAGGTTGTCAAGGATTCGTTGTCGGATCAGGTGGAGTTCGTGAAGGTGGCGATGCAGCCCGGCATGCCGCAGGGCGCGGGCACCGTCAACGGCGTCCCGATCGTCACGCTGCCCGGCAACCCGGTCAGCGCCCTGGTCTCATTCGAGGTGTTCGTCCGGGCGCCGCTGCGTGCCGCAATGGGCCACGCCGCGCCGGACCGCCCGCGGCGCACGGCCCAGCTGACCGAGGATCTGACCTCGCCGCGCGGAAAGCGGCAGTTCCGGCGGGGTGTGCTGACCGAGGATTCGGTGAGCAGCTACGGTCCCCCGGCCTCGCATCATCTGCGCTGGCTCGCCTCGGCGAACTGTCTGCTGGAGATCGCCGAGGACGTCACCGAACTCCCGGCCGGGTCGGCGGTCCCGGTCTGGGACCTGACCTAGCAATCGCGACGCCACCCGCACGTAGAATCCTCCCGATGGCCAGACGCCCCGACCTCCAGCAGTCCGGACCAGAACGCCTTGTGGCCCTGGTGCGGTCCAGTGTTCCGCCGATGCACTCGGCGGGCCTACCGTTCGTCGGCGCCAGCCTCGCCGTGGCGGCCCTGGGCCGCAAGCACCGCTGGTTGCGCCGGGCCGGCCTGCTGGCCGCCGGGGCGAACGCCGCGTTCTTCCGCCACCCGCCCCGGGTGGCGCCGACCCGGCCCGGCGTGGTGGTCGCCCCCGCGGACGGCCTGGTGTGCCTGATCGAGGACGCCGTTCCGCCGGCCGAGCTGGGTCTGCCCGATACGCCGCGGCCGCGGATCAGCATCTTCCTGTCGGTGCTCGACGCACACGTGCAGCGGGCGCCGATCGGCGGTGACGTGGTGGCCGTGCAGCACCGTCCCGGACGCTTCCACTCGGCCGAGCTCGAAGCGGCGAGCGAGCACAACGAGCGCAACAGCGTCGTCATCCGCACCCCCGAGGGCGCCGAGGTGATCGCCGTCCAGATCGCCGGGCTCATCGCGCGGCGCATCGTGTGCAACGCGCACGTCGGCGACAAGCTCGACATCGGCGAGACCTACGGGTTGATCCGGTTCGGCTCCCGGCTGGACACGTATCTGCCCGCTGGTTCGAAACTGCTCGTCACCCGGGGCCAGCGGACGCTGGCCGGAGAAACCGTCCTGGCGGAGTTGCCATGATCAAGCCGCGCATGAGGCCCCCGTCGTTGATCAAGGGCCGCATGAAGCCGCCACCCTTCAGCGTGCGAATGCTGCCGAGCGCGATGACGGTGGCCGCCATCTGCCTGGGCTTGTCGTCGGTCAAGATGGCGCTCGACGGCCGGCCCACCGAGTCCATGGCGTTTCTCGCGGTCGCGGCGATCCTCGATGCGCTCGACGGCCGGGTGGCCCGGATGCTCAACGCCACCTCCAAGATGGGCGAGGAGATCGACTCGCTGGCCGATGCGGTGAACTTCGGTGTCGCACCGGCATTCATCGTCTACGGCACCCTGCTGTCGCATTCGCGGATCGGCTGGATCGTGGTGCTGCTGTACGCGGTGTGCATCGTGTTGCGGCTCGCCCGGTTCAACGCGCTGCTCGACGTGGATCAGCCCGCATACGAGAAGGAGTACTTCGTCGGGATGCCCGCCCCGGCGGGCGCCATCGGGGCGATCGGCCTGTTGGCAGCCAAGATGCAGTTCGGCGAAGGCTGGTGGACCAGCGAATGGGCGGTGTCGATCTGGATGATCGGCGTCTCGCTGCTGGTGGTCAGCCGCATCCCGATGCGCAAGATCCACACCTTCTCGGTGCCGCCGAACATGGTGGCGCCCTTGCTGGCGCTGGTCGCGATCGGCGTGGCAGCGTCCGTCTTCTACGGCTACATCGTCATCATGGTGATCATCGTGGCCTACGTGATTCACATCCCGTTCGCGGTGCGCACCAAGAAGTGGGTGGCCAGCCACCCCGAATCATGGGACGACAAACCGCAACAGCGCCGTGCGACGCGGCGCGCGATTCGCCGGGCACAGCCGCACCGGCGGTCGATGGCGCGTCTGGGGCTGCGGAAGCCGGGTCGCTGACATGTCGCAGCTCGAGGTTGATGAGGATCATGCGCTCGGGCATCTGCGCCTGACAGCCCGGCTGAACACCTCCGCACTCGACTCACGTCGCGGGGTGGTCCGGTTACACCCGGAGGCGATCGCTGCCCTGGGACTCCGCGAATGGGACGCGGTCTCGCTGACCGGTTCTCGGACCACCGCCGCCGTCGTCGGCGTCGCGCCCGGCGGTACCCCGACCGGAACGGCCCTGCTCGATGACGTCACCTTGTCGAATGCCGGGGTGCGGGAAACCGCCACGGTGATCGTGGCGCCGGTGACGGTGTACGGCGCCAGGGCGGTGACGGTTTCCGGTTCCAAGCTGGCGACCGACTCGATCTCGTCGGCGACGCTGCGGCAGGCCCTGCTGGGCAAGGTCATGACGGTCGGCGACACGGTGTCGCTGCTGCCCCGCGATCTCGGGCCGGGCACCTCGACGTCGGCCGCCACCGCGGCGCTGGCGTCGTCGGTGGGCATCACCTGGACCTCCGAGCTGCTGACGGTGACCGGCGTCGATCCGGCCGGACCCGTGAGCATTCAACCCAATTCGGTGGTGTCGTGGGGATCCGGGCTCGAGCCGAGCACGTCGGACTCCACCGGCGCCCATACGATCAGCCCCGCACGGGCCGAGCCGGCGGTGAGCTTCGACGACCTCAAGGGCTCCCATACCCAGGCCGGGAAACTGACCGAATGGCTCAAGCTCTCCCTCGACGAGCCTCAGCTCCTCGAAACCCTTGGCGCCAAACCGAATCTCGGTGTCCTGGTCACGGGGCCGGCCGGCGTCGGCAAGGCCACCATGGTCCGGACGGTGTGCGCCGAGCGGCGGCTGGTGGAGCTCGACGGGCCGGAAGTGGGGGCGCTGGCCGCCGACGATCGGTTGAGCCGGGTGTCGGACGCGGTCGCGTCGGTCCGCGACGGCGGCGGGGTGCTGCTGATCTCCGACGTCGACGCCTTGTTGCCGGCGACCGCCGCGGACCGGACCCCTGAACCGGTGGCCGCCCTGATCATCGCCGAACTGCGGGAGGCCGTGGCCACGCGCGGCGTCGCGTTCGTCGCCACCTCGGCCGTACCCATCGGGGTAGACCCTCGGCTCAGGGCACCGGATCTGTGCGACCGCGAACTCGCCCTGACCCTGCCCGATGCCACCACCCGCAAGGCACTGCTGGAGGTGCTGCTGCGCGGCGTTCCGGCAGCCGAGCTGGATCTCGGCCAGATCGCAGACCGCACACCAGGTTTCGTGGTGGCCGACCTGGCCGCCCTGGTCCGCGAGGGCGCCCTGCGGGCCGCATCGCGGGCCAGTGCCGACGGTAATGAACCGGTGTTGTGGCAGGAGGATCTGACCGGGGCGCTGACCGTGATCCGGCCGTTGTCGAGGTCGGCCGCCGAGGAGGTGTCGGTCGGCTCCGTGACGCTCGACGACGTCGGCGACATGGTCGAGACCAAACAGGCCCTCACCGAAGCGGTGCTGTGGCCGTTGCAGCACCCCGATACGTTCCAGCGGCTCGGCGTGCAGCCGCCGCGTGGCGTATTGCTGTACGGCCCACCCGGGTGCGGGAAGACCTTCCTGGTGCGGGCCCTGGCCAGTTCGGGACGGCTCTCCGTGCATGCCGTCAAAGGCGCTGAGCTGATGGACAAGTGGGTCGGCTCCTCCGAGAAAGCCGTGCGCGAGCTGTTCGCCCGGGCGCGTGACTCGGCCCCGTCGCTGGTGTTCCTCGACGAGATCGACGCGCTGGCGCCGCGCCGCGGGCAGAGTTTCGACTCCGGGGTGACCGATCGCGTGGTGGCGTCCCTGCTGACCGAACTCGACGGCATCGAACCGATGAACGACGTCGTCGTGCTGGGCGCGACCAACCGTCCCGACCTCATCGACCCCGCGCTGCTCCGGCCGGGCCGGTTGGAGAAGCTGGTGTTCGTCGAGCCGCCCGATGCCGATGCGCGACGCGAAATCTTGCGTACCGCAGGTAAATCCATTCCGTTGGCTTCCGACGTCGACCTCGACGCCCTGGCTACCGAGTTGGACGGCTACAGTGCGGCGGACTGTGTGGCGCTACTGCGGGAGGCGGCGCTGACGGCGATGCGCCGGTCGATCGATGCCGCCGATGTCACCGCCGCCGACGTCACCAAAGCGCGCGAAACCGTGCGGCCGTCCTTGGATGCGGCGCAGGTGGAATCGTTGCGGGAGTTCGCAGCCGGGCGCTGAGGTTCGCGGGCTGGTGTACCGCCTCGGCACGCCCTCGCGAGTCACGCGAACCCCAGGCGTCACGGCGTCGAGCCACCACTCGATGTGCCCGCCTATCCGCGACAATCGAGCGACAATCGCCTCCTGAATCGCTTCCGCACCACGGACCCCAATTCGCGCTTCCTCATCCACCCCTGGGACAACTGGAACCTCGACAGTCCCACCAGTCCAATGCCCGACTCCGAGCGACTCTGTCGCTGATAGGTGGGCAAGCCGAAATCGGTTGCAGACGAGGCGAATTGGCATCTACGTGACGCCAGTGAAAGTCACGTCGTGACGGAAGGTGCACCGGGGGTACATGGGGCGATAGTCGCTCGATTGTCGCTGAAAGGCGGGCACACCGACGCCCACTCGCTGCGCCGTGACTGTTGAGACGGGTGTGACGGTCAGCTACTCGGCGATCGCGGCCAACCGATCAAGCGATCCCTGCAGCTTGTCCGCGGTGGTCGCACGGGCGCGCACGAGACGCTTCTCATCCGTGAGCTGCGACCAGTCGTAGGTGTGGGTGACCAGGGTTCGGTTGTCGCCCAACGGTTCCAGCTCCCAGCGCCAGAGGTGACCGGGCGGTTCCTTCCCGACCTCCGACGGCCGCCACGCGATCCGCCGGGCCTCCTCGAACTCCACGACGTGGTTCTCTCGATCGCCGCCCTGGCTGATCGTCATGACGAACACGTCTCCGACCGCACGAACCCGCTGACCGGTCGGCGCTTCGGCCAGATTCTCGTTGCCGTCCCAGCGGGGCTGTTGGGATGGATCCGCGATCATCTCGAAGATGACCTCTGCCGGTGCGGCGATCTCCCGACTGGCTGCGACAACCCTTGGTGCTCCGGCCTTATCATCCATACGCCAGACCATACCCACACATCAACGGGTGCAGACGAGGGGCGAGATGGAGACCTTCACCAGGAGATTCGGAATCGGCCTTTTGGCAATGCTTGCCGCCGTCTGTTGGATATGGGCGGGGTTCGCAGCTATCCAGTTCTCCCTCATCACCGTCATCGTCGCCCTCGGACTGTCGCTGACATGCTTCTATCTGATCTCCGTGTTGCGCGCGTCGAAAGACGTTTCCGTCCAGACATCATTCGACGGCGCAGGAACGGTCATCCGCCCCGATGTCCGTATCACGAAGAACATGCACAGGTTGCTTGTCACCGGAACGCTGTCCATGGGGCTCATGTTTGCCGCGTGGGTCATCGGCGTCCTCTATCTTCCGCTCGGCGATGTCCGGCATGTTTTTCCTATCGCCTTCGGAGCCGCGGCAGTACCCATGGCATGGCTATGGCTCAAAGATTCAACACAGGGCGGTCTGAGTTATCTGTTTCTCGGCCCTGACGGTATTGAATTTGCGGGATTCATTGCGCCGAAGTCGGCAAAATGGGAAGACGTCAAAAGCATCGCTGACAAATTGCCGAACGAAGAACGTTTTTGGAATCCAATGGTCGTCACCCTGAAAAATGGAAAGAATCTGCTGATGGAAGCACCCGGGACATATACGCCAAAAGGAACGGCCCTAATTGAGATGGTCCGCTTCTATTGGCAACATCCCGAGCAGCGGGATGAATTGACCGATGGCCGAGCCTTACAGCATCTCCCGATCCCCCAGACGAACCGGCCCGAACTCTGACGTGCAGATCCTGATTCGCCCACCCTGCTGCGGACAGTTTTGGTGCGTAGACCCGCCTCGGGTCGGTGTTAGGCTCGTTCCGAGCGAGCTGTTCGCACAGCCCTGATCGAAAGCACAGGCCGCCTGTCTACCGAACGGATCTTTGCATGGGTGTTGGAAGTTTCTATTACCTGCAAGGTAATTACGGTTACGGCATTGTCGACCATGCAAATGGCGCGAAATCAAGCATCCCGTGGGCCATGGCCGGAATCGGCACTGACCTCTTGTCGATGGGGCAGCTGGTTGCCACTGACGGCGTCGGTGCGATGGCCAGGTCAGCGGCTAGGTCAGCTACCACCGCCGCCGAGAGAGCCTCAGCCGAGAGCCTCAAGAGCTTCGCCAAGGGGGCTGGGACTCCCATAATAAATGCTGGCCTTGTAGCCCTGACCATGGAAAGTAACCTGTTGGGATTTGGTCGGCCCGAGGACGGAGAAAGGTTCGCCAGAGGCGCAGACCAATTTATGGCGGCGAACGCTTCACTGCTGCAATCTGCGTCCCCTGACGATTGGACAGGGGACGCATCCAACGCCTACGGCAACCGCAACAAAGAACAACAGGCGCGCACAGCCGACATGTACGCCAAGGACATGGCGGTCCAAAAGGTGCTGGCTGAAGAAGCCAACCAAGTCGACAACACGCGCGAATTCGTGTCAAAGCGTCAGACGATACTGAGCGCCGCTATCGCGCCCGCCCTGGCCGCCAAGCTCATACCGTATGGCGGACAGGTGATCTCAACCATGATCGAGATCGCCGCGGTCGCCGGTACGGTCCCGTTCGCTACCCAACGAGTGTCCCTGATGACCGAACATGCCGGCGAGCACGCGCGCGCGATCAGAGGAATCACATCGGGGTACCAATCCATCGCGTCAAATGCCGAGATCCCCGGTGGCGGATTCGGTCCCGCTTAGCCGCTTTGTTCGAGCCCCATACCCGACGGGAGACTGCTCATGACCCAACCGCCACTCACCGTATCCGATCAAATCCGCTCGAAGGCCACGCCTCAGCAGCAAGCTGCAACGCAGATCGAGATGGCCAAATCAGCACCTGACGGAGCTTCCGGCCACGTTTTCCAAACCCACGGCCTCGTGTGCTCGGCCACCGCGTTGGCGTTGCGATCGGCAGAGTCGGCGCGCCGCGAAGCCGCCGGGAAGATGCACCTGATCTCGACCGACCTCGCCGTCAAGCTCAACAAAGCAGCCACCGACTACACCAACACCGACCAGCACGAGGGAGCCAATCTCGACGGCGAGATGCACCCACGCTGAGCATGTCGGTACGTTGCGCTTGAACCGGTTCGGACCCTCACTCCCTCGCGGCGCGCACTGTGGCGAACGTGCAGCTTATGGCGGCGAAAATGCCATGAACACCGTCAAAAGCTGCACGCTCGTCACAGTGTCTGGAATGGGACATCACCCACGTCACTGACAGAAATTCATCGTGCCAACAACTTCCGGATCGCATCGGCCAGGTCTTCTTCCATCCAGGCCGGCAGCTCGGCATCGTTGGCGTGGCGGCGCACCATGGCATAGGGCAGGTCGACGACCGCCCGTGACATCGCGTCCATGGTGCGGGCGTCGTCATCGCCGAAAATCCCGCGGGCCAGTTCGCGGAGCCGCTCGATGAGCGGGGCGTTCATCGCCGCCAGCGTCGCCGTGAAACCCGCATCGGGGGCGCCGTCGAGCAGATCGCTGGGCCGGATGGTCAACAGCAGGCGGGCATCCTCGGGAACCGAACGCGCGAAGTCCACGGCAGCGACGCCCATCGCGAGCGCCGCCTCCACGACGTCGCCCCCGGTGGCCGCCATCGCGCGGGATTGAAACCGTTCCAGCGCCCGCAGCCAAGCCGCGGTCAGCACCCCGTTTCGGTTGCCGAACCGGTGATACAGCGTGCCGGCCGGAGCCCCGCTGGCCTTGGCAATCGCCGCAACGCTTGCCGCCCTTGGCCCTTCGGCGAGCACCAATGCCCGCGTCGCATCCAGAATCGCGTCAGTTTCATGCTTCCGCGGAGGCGCCATGATCTAGTACAGTCCTTCTATATGGAACGTTTACCCTATATCGATGAGCATGCCATAACCGTCGACGCCGACGCTGCCACGACATGGGCCGCCGTCCTGCGCACGATGTGTGGCGACCCCGCCGATCCGCGCGCCCCGTTCGGATTCACGATCGGCGAATGCACGCCACGCCAACGCCTGGCCCTCAAGGGGCGCCACCCGTTCTCGGTCTACGAGTGGGTGTTCGAGCTGGATGACCTGGGCCCGCACCGCACCCAGGTGCGGTCGCAAACCTGGGCAGCCTTTCCAGGCCTGCACGGAAAGATCTACCGCGCCCTGGTGATCGGCTCCGGCGGCCACAAGGTGGCGGTGCGCCAGGTACTGAAACGCATTGCGGGACAACTGCGCCCGCGTCCGGACGTGCTGGCGTGATCCTGAACTGGGGCGCCACCACCGAGGAGCGCAACGCGGCGCTGCCCTGCGACGCCCTGGCCCCGAGCGCCTCGGTGTCCGCCGACCGGGCGATCAGCATCGACGCGCCACGGCCGACCGTGTTCGGCTGGCTCTGCCAACTGCGCGTCGCGCCCTACAGTTACGACCTGCTCGACAACTTCGGCCGGCGCAGCCCGCGCACCCGGAACCCCGAACTGGCCCAACTCCACACCGGCCAACGCTTCATGCAGATCTTCACGCTGCACTCGTTCGGCGACGACGAACACATCACGCTGCAGTCCGGGAAGGTCGCGGTCACCTATGCCGTGCGCGACGAAGCCGCGGGCACCCGACTGCACGCGCGGGTGCGCTTCGACGGTCCGCGACTGATCGGGTGGGCGATGGCCGCGGGCGACGTGGTGATGATGCGAAAACAGCTGATCACCCTGCGTGACCTCGCCGAACAGGAAGCAGCTCGACTCGCATCTTGACGCTGACAAGTTCTGGTGGGATAGTCAACTTGTCACTGACTAGATTCACGGGAGTTGAGATGGCCGACACCGCCCTACACACCGTTGAAACCACCCGCGCAGGCGATCGGGAGCGCGAACGCACCGCCGACGATCTCGGCCGGGCCCTCACCCAGGGCTACCTGGCCATGCCCGAATACGAGGCTCGGCTGCAGTCGACGTTCCAGGCGCAGACCGCCGGCGATCTCCGCCAACTGACGGCCGACCTACCCGTCAACCGCCTCCGTCGTCACGACCCCCGCCTTCGCGCGGCCCAACAGCGGGCCGCCCGGATGAGCGTCCGGATCCACCTGGCCGCCTACCTCGCCGGCTCGCTGCTCATGCTCGGCATCTGGCTGGCCGTCGGACTCGGCGGTGGCGGTTGGTACTTCTGGCCGGTCTGGCCGATCATGGGTTGGGGCATCGGCGTTGTGTCACATGCCATTCCGATCTGGGCTCACGGTTCGATGAGCCCGGCGCGGATCGCGTAGCGGGTCAGCGCCAGCCGATCCCGCAGCCCGAGCTTGGCCAGGATGTTGGTTCGGTGCCGGTCCACGGTCTTGGCGCTGATGGTCAGCGTCGCGGCGATCTCCCGGGTCGAGTAGCCCTCGGCGATCAGCTTGAGCACCTCTTCCTCCCGCGGGGTGAGGATGGTGTCCGGCAACTCGCCGCCCTGACGTGACCGGTGCAGATAGTCGCGGATCAGTGCCGTCACCGCGCCGGCGTACAGGAACGGCTCGCCGCGCATGGTCGCCCGGCAGGCCTCCAACAGATCGCGGTCGGCCACCGACTTCAGCACATAGCCCGACGCCCCGGCCTTGAGCGCCTCGAAGAAGTACTGCTCGTTGTCGTACATCGACAGGATCAGGATCCGCACGGTGGGGTGAGTCCGGTTGATCTCCCGCGCGGCCTGCAACCCGGTCATCCGCGGCATCGCGATGTCGAGGATCGCCAGGTCCACCGGCGTCGCGTCCAGAGCGCTCAGCGCCTCGTACCCGTCGGCAGCCTCGGCCACCACCCGTAGGTCGGGTTCGGCATCGATGATCATCCGCAGCCCGCTGCGGACCAGCGCGTGATCATCGGCGAGCAGGATCCGGGCCGGCATTCAGGTGCCCCGCACCGGAATCACCAGCCGCACTTCGGTGCCGCCGTCCTGCGGTGAGCTGATCGTCAGGATCGCGTTCACCAGCAGGGCCCGCTCTCGCATTCCGTTGATACCCGCGCCCTCGGCATCCACGCCGCCACGCCCGTCATCGGCGATGCGCAAGGTCAACTCCGTTGCGCCGGTGTGCAGATCGAGCCACACCTTGCTCGCCCCGGAATGCCGTGCCACGTTCGTCAGGCTCTCCTGGGCGATCCGGTAACACACCAGCTCGATGTCCGGCTTCAGGCGGTCCGATTGCGGCGCAATGTGTTTGACGACCGCAATACCGGACGCCTGGGCGAAGTCGTTGCACAGTGCGTTGAGCGCACTGTGCAGCCCGAGATCCTCCAACGCGTCCGGGCGCAGCCGTCGGGCGATGTCGCGCACCTCGTCGAGACTGGACCGCACGATCTCCTGCGCATCGGCGAGTTCGGCATGAATCGACTCCGGGGACCGGTCGACCGCCCGCTTGAGCGTGAGCAGTGCGACGGTGAGCGTCTGGCCGATCTCGTCGTGCAATTCCCGTGCGATGCGCTGACGTTCGTTCTCCTGGGCCGCCAACGCGGACGCGCTCGCCGTGGTTCGTTCGGTCTCCAGCCGGTCGAGCATGGCGTTGAACGACTCGATCAGGTGCTGCAGATCGCCGCTGCCACGGTCGTCGACGCGGTCGCTGCGCCTGGGCGGATCGACCCGCCGCATTGACGCGGCGAGCCGATCCAGTGGGGCAAGACTCGATCTCAGGAGTAGCGCGTTGGCAGCCAGGATAATCGCCAAACCTATGACCAAAACTGGGATTTCGGTGAGTTTTATCCGTGAGGACACCGAGGCCGGTGACAGCGCGAGGATCAGGGTGCCCAGCGTGAAGATCAACCCGTTGATCAGGAACACCCGACGGAACAACGCGGCCGCCGGGGTGCGCGCCGGTTTCACCTCACCAGCGTGACCCGCGAGGCGTGCTCTTGTCCATACAGGCAACACCCCCCGCGGAATGGGTGTCAGCCCCGATGGTCACCGTCCTGCGCGTCACCCACACTGGCAGCCACCGCCGGAGCCGACGTGAACGCCGACGTGAACTCGGACCGTCGTTGCGCACAGCCGTCCCGAATTGATCGGAGAACGAGGACGATGACACTAGCGACGCATTGGAACGAGCTCATGCAGGCACACGAAATCGCGGCCCACCTGCCGACCGTGCGGATCGACGACCCCGTCTCGAAGGCCGTCCAGCTGATGGTGGTCAACCGGCTTCCCGGCCTGGTGGTGGTCGATGACGACGACCGCCCGGTGGCGGTGCTGCCGGGCACGCAGGTGCTGCGCTTGGCGATTCCCGAGTCCTACCAAGACGATCCGGCGTTGGTCCGCACCGTCGACGAGATCCATGCCGATCTGTTCTGGCACGGCCCGGGCAAGCTCACCGTCGGTGACTGTCTGCCGGGACCGGCGACCAAGCCGGCGACCGTGACGCCCGACGCGACGCTGTTGGAGATCGCCACTGTGATGGCCAACAAGCGCAGCCCGCTGATCGCCGTCGTCGACCGAAGCGGACGCCTCACCGGGGCGGTCACGCTCGAACGGTTGCTGACCAGCCTCGCGGTCGCCGGGCCCGGCGACTGACCCCCTCAGCTTGTGCTGGCTACTGGCCTACTCCCCGTCGCTTCGCTCGCCCCATACCTGGCGCTGACGATCTTCGTCGTCGCCTTCTGGTTCATCGCCACCGAGCGAGCCGACAAGGTCAAGACCGTCCTGGTCGCCGCCGGCCTGATGGCCCTGCTCGGGTTGATCCCGGGCGCCGAGGTTTTTCACTCCGAGCATCAGGGCATCGACTGGAACGTCATCTTCCTGCTGCTCGGGATGATGGTGATCGTCGGTGTCATCAAGCAGACCGGACTCTTCGACTTCCTCGCGATCTGGGCTGCCAAACGCTCGCGCGGCAATCCGTTCCGGCTGATGGTCATGCTGATGGCGATCACCGCATTCGCCTCGCCGGTGCTCGACAACGTGACCATCATCCTGCTGATCGCACCGGTGACCCTGGTGATCTGCGACCGGCTGCGGATCCCGCCGCAGCCCTACCTGATCGCCGAGGTGCTGGCCTCCAACATCGGCGGCGCCGCGACCCTGATCGGCGATCCGCCGAACATCATCATCGGCAGCCGCGCCGGCCTGACCTTCAACGACTTCCTGATCCACATGGCGCCGATCGTGGTCATCATCTTCGCGCTGTTCGTCATGTTCACCCGGGTGCTGTTCCGTTCAGACCTGCGCGCCGACAAGGTGCACATCGACGAGGTGATGGCCCTGCAGGAACACCGCGCGATCAAGGACAAGCGCCTGCTGCTGCGCTCCCTTCTGGTGCTCAACGTGGTGATCGTCGGGTTCGCGCTGCATTCGGTTTTGCACGTGGCGCCGTCGATCGTCGCACTGCTGGGCGCCGGCGCGATGCTGCTGGTGACCGACATCGATGTGGCCGAGGTGCTGCCGGAGGTCGAGTGGCCGACCCTGGTGTTCTTCATGGGTCTGTTCGTCATGGTCGCCGGGTTGGTCCACACGGGCGTCATCGGAGCGCTCGGGTCGGTGGCCGAATCGGCGTTCGGCGACAACTGGTTCGGGGCGGCGACGGCCCTGCTGTTCGGTTCGGCGATCGTCGGTGCATTCGTCGACAACATTCCCTACACCGCGACGATGACGCCGGTGGTGGAGGACATGGTGGCCCAGGCCCCCGAGGCCCAGACGGGCCAGGCACTGTGGTGGGCATTCGCGCTCGGTGCCTGCTTCAGCGGCAACGGCACGGCCATCGCGGCCAGTGCCAACGTGGTGGCCATCGGCATCGCCAAGCGGGCCGGGCATCCGATCAGCTTCTGGCGGTTCACCCGGTACGGCCTTGTGGTCACCGCGCTCAGTACCGTCCTGGCCTGGGTGTACGTGTGGCTGCGGTACTTCTGAGGCACGCTTCCGCCGAGATGCCTACCCCGCAGCGGACATCCAATGGGTGATCGCCGCCCGCACCTCCGCCGCGTGCGGCAACCGCTCACTGGCCCAGGCCACGTAGCCGTCCGGGCGGACCAGCACCGCGTCGGGCAACTCGGGCCGATTGTCGATCGCCTGCACCACATCACAGTCACCGACGTCCACCGCCTCCGCCGTGACGAGCACGAACTTGCCGGCGCGAAGCAGTTCGTACAGTCGCGTCCCGCCGCAGTCCACATCGGCCATGCGGCGTCCGACCAACCAGTCCTCGTTCTTCGACCGCGGATAGGCGATACCGATGCCGCTGAGCCGTTCGGCCACGAATCGTCGGGCCCGAGGTATGCGCAACACCGTGCCCAACACCAGCACCCGCAGCCGGCGCGATGCCGCCGAACTCAGCACGATCTGGTTGAACGTATCGGTCAACCGCAGCACGCCTGCCCCGACGGGATGGCGCTCGCGTTCGTAACTGTCCAGCAGCCACGGCGGGGCCTGACCGGGTACCGCGAGCGCCAGCTTCCAGCCGAGGTTGAACGCGTCGCCGAGGCCGGTGTTCATGCCCTGCCCGCCCAGCGGCGAATGCACGTGCGCGGCGTCGCCTGCCAGGAACACCCGCCCGGACCGGTAGTGCCGGGCCTGGCGCCGCTCACTGAGGAAGCGCGAACTCCAGCGCATGTCGCTCATGCCGAAGTCGTCGCCGGCGATGCGGTGGAACGCGTCGCGCATCTCGTCGAGCGTCACGGGCTCCTCGAGCGGCGCCCGTTCGCGCAGCCGGTCCCACGCGATGGCGCGGAACCAGCCGTCGCCGAACGGCACGAACAGCACCACGCCCTCGGTCCCGGTCCGGGCGAACAGCGTCTCCTCGGGTGGCGAGGCGAGCCGGACATCGGCCAGCAGGATGTGGGTCTCGTACTGTTTGCCGACGAAGTCGATGCCGACCAGCCGCCGCACCGTGCTGTGGGCTCCGTCGCAGCCGACCACGTACTCGGCGCTCAGGGTCTCCCCGCCCGTCAGCTCCACGCTGACGGCCCCGCCATCCTGGCGCAGCCCGACCACCTCGGCGCCACGACGCACCTGCACGCCGAGTTCGGCGGCACGGGCTTCGAGCACATGCTCGGTGCCGCTCTGCGGAACGATCAACACCATGCCGAACCGGGTCGGCAGCTCTCGCAGATTCAGCGTGGCGCCGCCGGGCGGAGCCACCTCGTGCACCTCGACGCCGCGGCTCAGCAACTCATCCACCAGCCCGCGGCCGTCGAGCAGTTCGAGGGTCCGGGCATGCACCGCGAAGGCCCGGGTGATGTTCGGCGTGGAGGTGCGTTCCTCCAGCACCGTGACCTGCGCTCCGCCGAGCGCGAGCTCGCAGGCCAGCATCAATCCGGTCGGTCCGGCGCCGACCACCACGACCTCGCCCGCGGCCATCAGCCGATGCTAGCGATGAGCCGCCCCGTAGACTGCGTGTTAACCCAAAGCCATAGCCATAAGGCTGACACCCCGACCCCAACCCGATCGGAGTGCCATGCTCGCCGTTCTGCTCGCCCACGCGGTCGCCACCGCGCTGGCGCCCCTTCTGGTGGCCAAATGGGGGCGGCGAGCGTTCTATCCGTTGGCGTTGGTGCCACTCGGTTCCCTGGTCTGGGTCGGCTTGAACTGGCCGAGCCACGACCGCGTCCCGACGCTGAGCATCCCGTGGGTGCACGAGCTGTCGATGGACATCACGCTGCGGTTCGACTCGCTCGCGGCCATCATGAGTGTGCTGGTGCTGGCCATCGGGGCGCTGGTCCTCTTCTATTGCGGCGAGTACTTCCACCACCACGACGGGAAGATCGAGAAGCGGCTGCCCAGCTTCGCGGCCGAGCTCGTGGCCTTCTCCGGATCCATGTTCGGCCTGGTGGTCAGCGACAACATGCTGGTGCTCTACATCTTCTGGGAAACCACCACCGTGTTGTCGTTCCTGCTGGTCGGCCACTATGCCGAGCGGGCGACCAGCCGGCGGGCGGCCACCCAGGCGCTCCTGGTGACGACGTTCGGCGGGTTGGCGATGCTCGTCGGCATCATCGTGCTCGGCCACCTGTCCGGCACCTACCTGCTCTCGGAGTTGATCGCCTCTCCCCCGGGCGGCACCGCGGCCGCGATCGGAATTGCGCTGATCCTGATCGGCGCGCTGTCCAAATCGGCGATCGTGCCGATGCACTTCTGGCTGCCCGGCGCGATGGCCGCGCCCACGCCCGTCAGCGCCTATCTGCACGCCGCGGCGATGGTCAAGGCCGGTGTCTACCTGGTGGCGCGGATGGCACCGGGCTTCGCCGACACTCCGCTGTGGCGGCCGATGGTCGTCGGGCTGGGGTTGCTCACGATGCTGCTGGCCGGTTGGCGCGCCGTCCGTGAATACGACCTGAAGCTGATCCTGGCGTTCGGCACGGTCAGCCAGCTCGGCCTGATCACCGTGATGGTGGGCACCGGCGGCAGCGACATGATGCTGGCCGGGCTGGCCATGCTGTGTGCGCACGCGATGTTCAAGGCCGCGCTGTTCATGGTGGTCGGCATCATCGACCACACCACCGGCACCCGCGACATCCGCCGCCTCGCCGGGTTGGGCCGCCAATGCAAGCCACTGCTGATCATCGCCGCGTGTGCCACCGCGAGCATGGCCGCGCTGCCACCGTTCTTCGGCTTCGTCGCCAAGGAGGCCGACCTCGAGACCGTGCTGCACAGCCCGGCTCTCGGCTCCGCGGCTCCGTGGGTACTGACCGGAATCGTGCTGGGTTCGGTGTTCACCACCATCTACAGCCTGCGCTTCATGTGGGGCGCGTTCGCAGCCAAGGGGCTGCCGAAGCCGAGCACCCGTGTCGCCGAGATGCACCGGCCGTCATCCACTTTCCTGACCGCGCCGGCGACGCTGGCCGCCGCGGGCCTCGGCTTCGGGCTGTGGCCCGCCGGCATGGACTCGGTGCTCGACGAATACGCCAACACCATGCCCGGCGGGTCGGGCTACCACCTGGCCCTGTGGCACGGGTTCGGCCTGCCGCTGCTGCTCTCGGTGGTCGTGCTCGCCGTCGGCACTGCCGTGTTCTTCGGACGGAACCGGTTGCCCCGCACCCGGTTCGCCTATCAACCGCTGGGCAATGCGGACCGCATGTACGACGCGGTGATCCGCGGTCTGGACGTCATGTCGGTGCGGCTGACGGGTGGGACGCAGCGCGGCTCGCTGCCGGCCACCCAGTCGGTGATCCTGTCGACGCTGGTGGTGCTGCCCATCGTGATGCTGGCGCTGGGCGCCCGGGACCGCCCGGACTTCCAGCTGTGGGATTCGCCGCTGCAGGTGGTGATCGGGTTGCTGATGCTGGCCGCCGCGATCGGCGCGACGGTGATGCGTAACCGCCTGGCCGCGGTGCTGCTGGTCGGGGTGACCGGCTACGGCTGCGGCGCGATCTTCGCCTTCCACGGCGCACCCGATCTGGCGTTGACCCAATTCCTGGTCGAGACACTGGTTTTGGTGATCTTCGTGCTGGTCCTGCGGATCCTGCCGGCCGAGGCCAACGCCACCAACATCAACCGCCACCGGCTGGCGCGCGCCGCGCTGGCGCTGGCGGTGGGAGCCGCGGTCACGACGCTCGCGGTGTTCGCGATGGCCGCCCGCAACGGGGTGGGTATCGCCGAGCTGATCCCCGACGCCGCCTACTACCGCGGGCACGGCGCGAACGCGGTGAACGTGCTGCTGGTCGACATCCGCGCCTGGGACACCATGGGCGAGGTCATGGTGTTGCTGGTGGCCGCGACGGGTGTGGCGTCACTTGTGTTCCGGCACCGGCGATTCGGTGCCGCGCCGCGTGTCAGCACCGCCGTCGGGCAGCCGACGGTCGGCCAGCCCGACATCGGCCCCATCGGGGCGTACAGCCCCGCCGTCGGCGACGTCACCTGGCTGCGCGGCAGCGAGCTGCGCGACCCGCGACACCGCTCCCTGGTGCTGGAAGTCGCGACCCGCGTCATCTTCCCGCTCATCATGGTGCTCTCGGCGTACTTCTTCTTCGCCGGCCACAACACCCCCGGCGGCGGCTTCGCAGGCGGATTGACCGCGGGGCTGGCGCTGGTGCTGCGGTACCTGGCCGGCGGCCGCTACGAACTGGGCGAGACGCTGCCGCTCGACGCGGGCAAGATCCTCGGCACCGGGCTCGGCCTCTCGGCGGGCACTGCGGTCGCCTCGATCCTGTTGGGTGCGCCCGCACTGTCCTCGGCCGTCCTGCAGTTCGACGTGCCGGTGCTCGGTTCGGTCAAGATGGTGACCGCGTTGTTCTTCGACCTGGGGGTGTATCTCATCGTTGTCGGTTTGGTGCTCGACATCTTGCGCAGCCTCGGCGCCCGCGTGGATACGGAGATCGCCCGATGACGACATTCCTGGTCCCCTTGATCATCATCGGTGGCCTCACCAGCACCGGCGTTTACCTGCTGCTCGAACGCAACCTGACCCGGATGCTGTTGGGGCTGTTGCTGATCGGCAATGCCGTCAACCTGTTGATCCTCACGGTCGGCGGCAGGTCGGGTAACCCGCCGATCCGCGGACGCACCAGCAACGGCGCCACCACCGACGCCGACCCGCTGGCCCAGGGCATGATCCTCACCGCGATCGTCATCAGCATGGGGCTGGCGGCCTTCGTGCTGGCGCTGGCGTACCGCTCCTATCGACTCACCACGGTCGAAGAGGTCAGCAACGATCCCGAGGACACCCGGGTGTCGCAGCAGTCGGGCCCGGAGGAAGAAGTCATTCCGCAGGCCGATCCCAACCGCGACACCGACGCGCCCGACGAACTCGATGCGCTGCCGGGATTCGAGGGGTCGAAGTGAACCAGCGAGAAGCGAAGGCGGATCGCGCATGAACGCCGCCCAGGCTCTGATCCCGCTGCCCGTGCTGATCCCGGCGCTGGGCGCGGCGGCAACGCTGGTGGCCGGTCGCCGTCCCCGGCTGCAACGGCTCATCACCCAGTTCGCGCTGACGGCCGTGGTGGTGGTGTGCGCGGCGCTGGTCTACCTGGCCGACCGGGACGGCACCCTGGTCCTGCACGTCGGCGGCTGGGGCCAGAGTGTGCCCGGCATGGGGCCGTTGGGCATCACCCTGGTGGTGGACCGGCTTTCGGCGCTCATGCTCGTGGTGTCGGCCATCGTGTTGCTCGCGGTGGTCGCGTACGCCATCGGGCAGGGCATCCGCGACGGCGACGAACGCCAGCCGACGTCGATCTTCCTGCCCACCTATCTGGTGCTGTCGGCCGGTGTGTGCACCGCGTTCCTGGCGGGTGACCTGTTCAATCTGTTCGTCGGCTTCGAGGTACTGCTGGCCGCGAGCTTCGTCCTGCTGACCATCGGCGCCAGCGAGGACCGCGTCCGCGCAGGCATCTCCTACGTGCTGGTGTCGATGGTGTCGTCGTTGATCTTCCTGATCGGCATCGCGCTGGTGTACGCCGCGACCGGGACGCTGAACATGGCCGAATTGGCGTTGCGTCTCGACGACATTCCGTCGGGCACCCGCACCGCACTGTTCGCCGTGCTGCTGGTGGCGTTCGGCATCAAGGCCGCGGTGTTCCCCCTGTCGGCGTGGCTGCCGGATTCCTACCCCACCGCGCCCGCTCCGGTCACCGCGGTGTTCGCCGGCCTGCTGACGAAAGTCGGTGTGTACGCGATCATCCGGGCGCATTCGCTGCTGTTCCCCGGCGGCGAGCTGGACAACGTCCTGCTGGTGGCCGGTCTGCTCACCATGATCATCGGCATCCTCGGCGCGATCGCCCAGAGCGATATCAAACGCCTGTTGTCCTTCACCCTGGTCAGCCATATCGGCTACATGGTGTTCGGTGTCGCACTGGCCAACCAGCTGGGCATGTCCGGTGCGATCTACTACGTGGCCCACCACATCGTGGTGCAGACAACGTTGTTCCTGGTCGTCGGTCTGATCGAGCGGCAGGCCGGGGCATCGACGCTGCAACGGCTGGGCGGGCTCGCCGCGGCCAGCCCGGTGCTGGCGTTCGTGTTCGTGGTGCCTGCGCTGAACCTCGGTGGCATCCCGCCGTTCTCGGGCTTCATCGGCAAGGTGGCGCTGCTGGAGGCGGGCGCCGCCAACGGTTCGCCACTGGCCTGGACCCTGGTGGCCGGCAGTGTGGTCACCAGTCTGCTGACGCTCTACGTGGTGGCCCGCGTGTGGACGAAGGCGTTCTGGCGCGCCCGCGCCGACGCACCAGAGGGGCACCTCGCCGGGGCGGCACCGGCAGTGCTGCTCGACGATATCGAGGACATCGAGTTCGCCGACCGCGACAGCGTCGGCCGCATGCCGATGGGAATGTTGGCTCCGACAGGCGTTCTGATCGCGGTAGGGCTGGCGTTGACGGTGCTGGCCGGACCGATCTTCTCCTACAGCGAGCGCGCGGCAGCCGAGGTACTGGACCGTGGACAGTACATCTCGGCGGTGCTCGGGGGTGATCAGCGATGAGGTGGCTGCTGCTTCGGGCCTGGATCCTGTGCTGGCTGATGCTCGTGTGGGTGCTGTTGTGGGGCAGCATCTCCGCGGCGAACATCCTGTCGGGTCTGGCTATCGCCGTGCTGATCACGGTGTTGCTCCCGTTGCCCGCCGTCCCGGTGGAGGGCCGGGTACATCTGCTGTCGTTGGCGCGGTTGGTCATTCAGGTCAGCGTCTGGTTGGTGATGTCCTCCTTCCAGATGGCTTGGCTGGCCGTTCGGCCAGGGCCACTGCCGGTCAACGCGGTACTGCGGGCACATCTGGCGATCAAGTCGGATCTGGTCCTGGCCCTCGGGGTCAACATCATCAACCTGACCCCGGGCACCATCGTGCTGGAGATCGACCAGACCCGCAGGCTGATCTACGTACACGTCGTCGATGTCGGCTCCGAGAAGGCCATCGACCGGTTCCACAGCCAGATCACCACCCTGCAGCGACTTTTGGTGCGGGCCTTCGAGCGCGAGTCCGATTGGCGCCCCGCGGCGAACAAGGAGGATCGCGCATGAGCACCGTGTGGACGATTGCCGCGGTCATGTTGACCGCCGCCGCGGCGATCACGATGTTTCGCCTGCTGGCCGGGCCGAGCACCCTGGACCGGTTGGTCGCGCTGGACACCCTGGTGGCCGTCACGCTCTGCGGTATCGGCACCTGGGCGGCGTACAGCCTCGACACCACGGTGACCTACAGCCTGACGGCGTTGGCGTTGATCAGCTTTGTCGGTTCGGTGAGCGTGGCGCGGTTCCGCGTGCCCGATACCGATGAACCGCGGCGGAAGTGGGTGCCATGAACCTGCTCGACATCGTGACCGCGGTCTTGATTCTGGCCGGGTCGACCCTGGCCTTGACCGCCGCGATCGGCATCGTGCGGTTCGGCGACACCATGTCGCGGATGCATTCGGCGACCAAGCCCCAGGTACTCGGGCTGCTGCTGGTGCTGGCCGGTGCGGCGATCCGGCTCCGGGGCCACGCCGATGTCGGCATGTTGATCCTCACCGGTTTGTTCACGCTGATCACCGCGCCGGTGATCGCCAACCGCGTGGGGCAACTGGCCTACCGTGAGCAGCGCAACCGGGAGAACCTGCTGACGCGGGACGAGATGGCCGAGTTCGGGGAGACTGAAGGTAATGGCCAGAACTGACGACGACAGCTGGGACATCACCGAGAGCGTGGGCGCCACCGCGCTCGGGGTGGCGATGGCCCGCGCCCACGAGACCGCATCCGATACTCCGCTGTTCACCGACCCGTACGCGCAGTTGTTTCTCGACGCCGCGGCCGCGCGGGGCTGGCGTCCGCCCACCGGCGCGATGGCTCAGCGGATTCGCGCCATCGGCAATTACGCCGCGTCTCGCACCAAATGGTTCGACGAGTTCTTCCTCGCCGCCGGCGCGGCGGGTATCCGGCAGTCGGTGATCCTGGCCGCCGGCCTGGACGCCCGTGCCTGGCGGTTGCCCTGGATCCACGACAGCGTGGTGTTCGAGATCGACCAGCCGCAGGTGCTGCGCTTCAAGGAGGACGTCCTCGCGGCGCACCGGGTGACACCCAAAGCCCGGCATGTCGCCGTCCCTGTCGACCTGCGCCAGGACTGGCCGAAGGCGTTGCGGGATGCGGGTTTCGACGCGACCGAGCCGACGGCGTGGTCGGTCGAAGGCCTGCTGCCCTACCTGCCCGCCGAAGCGCAGGACCTGCTGTTCGAGCGCATCACGGAGCTCTCGGCACGGGACAGCCGCATCGCGGTCGAGGCGTTCAGCGCCGGGTTCTTCTCCGAAGACCACCTGGCCCGCCGCCGTGAGCACATCGCGAAGATGCGGGCCGAAGCCGCCGAAGCCGGCGACGACATGCCCGATCCGGAACAGCTGTGGTTCATCGAGGACCGCGCGCACGTGCCCGATTGGCTCGGTGAGCACTGCTGGGAGGTGGCGGCCCTGCCTTCCGACGACCTGATGGCGCGCTATCACCGCGCGATGCCTGCCGACCTCACCGAGGGCACCATGTCCACCGAGTTCGTCGAAGGTGTACTGACCGAGTCCTAGGGAGATGTAGGGTGCCGGCCCCTGTGACGAGCGTGCAGCTTCTGCCGGCGGATCGTTGAATCTGCCTGAAAAACCTGCACATTCGCCACAGTGCCGGAAGCGGACATCACACCGGGCCCGGCACACCAATTCGCCCGGGTAGGGACAGAGTTATCGCCGTCCGAAGCACCGAAGCCGCGTGCTCACTCCGAAAGCTGAAACTCCACCATCGCGGTGACGGTGTCCACTGCCTCGCTGAGCACCTCGACCCGGGCGGCTTCCGACGGCGCCGCCAGCAGCGAGTAGCGGTCGGCCTGCCCGATCGGCAACCGAGCGGCCAAGGCGTACAGGCGGTTCTCCGGGTCGACGCCGGCCGACTCCACGATCTCGCGGCTGCGGATCGGTGTGCCGCGAGCCTCCCCGATCCGGTCGAGCAGTGCCACCATCCGGTCTTCGACATCGCTGATCCGGGCGGCGTCCGCCCGGCCGTCGGGTTCGTCGGGCCAGAGTTCGATCTCGGCCCGCGGATACGGGTCGTCGTCGAGCCAGCGCTGCACCCGGATGCGCTCACCCATGAGGCACAGCAGCCGGTACTTGCCCACACCGAATTCCTGGCAGTCCACGATCAAGGCCCGCGCCCCGACGTCGCACCGGCGGTCACCGCCGCCCACCTCGCGGCCGGCCGAGATCAGCACTACTCCGAAAGACGGCTCTGACATGGCCATACAGTCGCCCACCATCGCCACGTAGCGCGGTTCGAAAATCCGCAACGGCAGTTCCTGGCCGGGCAGCATGGCCACTTCGAGAGGAAACATCGGTGAGACCGTCATGTCGCCAGGATCGTCCTCGCCTATGGGGTTGGCAAGCACCGGCAGCCGGTAACCTCGGGTGATGCCACCGTCAGCGGAGCTTGAGGCAACCCGCACGCTGCTGTCCGACCCGGGCTACACCGACCTCGACGCGGTCGACCGCCAACTGATCGAACTGCTGCAAGCCGATGGCCGTATTCCCTACGCGGAGCTGGCCCGTCGTGCCGATGTCACGGAAAAGGCTGCGCGCCGCCGGGTTTCGCGGCTGCTGGACGAGGGCTACATGACCATCGCCGCCATCACCGATCCGGCGGTGCTCGGATTCGGTTCGCTGGGGCTGGCTCTGCTGACCGTCGACGGAACGCGCACGCCGGTCGAGCTCGCCGCCGAGCTCGCGCGGCTCCCCGAAGCGGATTACGTGACGGCGACGACCGGACCGTACGGCGTGGTCCTGGAACTGGTCTGTACCGACGCCCGCGAACTGCACGATGTCGCCTTCGGCAAGATCGCGACGCGGCCCGGCGTCCGTTCGGTCGAACTGCTGCCCTACCTTCGGCTGCATTATCAGCAGGCCCGGCTCTCCGGTGTGCTCGCCGACGGCGCGGTGCGTCCGCGCCCACTCGACGACATCGACCGGGCGATCCTGACGCGCCTGGCCGTCGACGGCCGCGCCGCCTTCCGCGACTTCGCTTCTGCGCTGGGCTTGTCCGAGACCACCATCCGGGTTCGGTACAACCGGATGGTGGAGACGGGCGCGGCCCGGGTGATGTGCATCGCCAACCCGCTGCGGCTCGGCTACCGCCACAGCAGTTGGGTGGCGCTCCGTACCGACGGCCGGGCCGGCGCTCAAAAGGTGGCCGAGGCCCTGACCCGCGTGGACACGGTGTCGTACGTGGCGTTGACGGCCGGCCGGTGGGACGTGCTGGCCGAGGTGGTGACCGCCCGCGGCGAGGATCTGCTCACTGTGCTCGACGAGAGCATCCGCGGCCTGGACGGGGTCGCCGCCATGCAGGCCTGGCCGTATGTTGCGGTGCACTACAAGGCAATTCATCCCCGAAACGGCGATGAGGCGCCCCGCTACGACACCGACATCCGGTTGGCCTGAGGATTACAGCTGGAGTTCGCCGACCAGCGCGTCGACGACTTCGCGGAGGTCGCCGTCGTTCTCCTCTGCCACCCGGCGCTGCCGCTGATACGAGCCGCCGCCGCGGTAGATGTCGGTCACTGCGGCGAGCTCGTCGGAGCATCCCAATGACTTGGCCACCGGCTCAAGGTGATTGAGCAGATCATCGAGGTCTTCGGTGACCAACCGCTCATTGCTGTCCGCGTCCAGGATGATCACGGCGTCCAGGCCGTAACGCGCGGCACGCCACTTGTTCTCCTGCACGTGCCAGGGCGGCATGGTGGGCAACTGCTCGCCCGCGTCGAGCCTGCGGTCCAGGTCGACGATCAGGCAGTGGGTCAGGGCCACGAGTGCACCGAGCTCACGCACGTTGGACACTCCGTCGAAGATCCGCACCTCGACGGTGCCCAGATGTGGCGACGGCCTGATGTCCCAACGAATCTCGTTGAGGTGATCGATGATGCCGGTCTTCTTCTGATCGTGCACGAAGCCCTCGAACTCCGGCCAGGTCTGGAATTGGAACGGCAGGCCGGCGGTGGGCAACTGCTGGAACATCATCGCCCGGTTGCTGGCGTACCCGGTGTCCTCACCGTCCCAGAACGGTGAGGACGCCGACAGTGCCAGCAGGTGCGGGTATTGATTGAGCAGCGACGAGATGATCGGCATCACCTTGTGCGCCGAGGAGATCCCGACGTGCACGTGCACACCCCAGATCAGCATCTGGCGACCCCACCACTGGGTGCGCTTGATCAGCTCGGCGTACCGCGGCGCGTCGGTGAGCTGCTGCGCCGACCATTTCGCGAACGGATGGGTACCCGCGCAGAACAGCTCCATGCCGCGGTCATGCACGATCTTGCGCACGGGCCCGAGGGTGCTGCGCAGGTCCTCCATCGCCTCACCGGTGTTCTCACAGATGCCGGTGACGATCTCGATGGTGTTGCGCAGCAACTCCTTGTGCACGTGCGGGCTCTCGCCGACCTCGGCGATCACCTCGGCGGCGCCGTTGCTCAGATCACGAGTGTCGGCGTCGACGAGAGCGAACTCCCATTCGACGCCGACAGTTGGCCGGGGCGACCCGGCGAAATCGATTCGGCTGTCAGCCGGCGCCGATAACACCGCACGCCACCCGACTGCCGGCGTCGCCGGTGGCCAAGGTCGCCTGATCGGGGCCGGGAGCACCGCCGATGACCTGCTGGTACTTCTCCGGCGGGATGTTGGCGAAGTTGTCCGACTTCTCGTGGATGATGATCGCGGTCTTGGCTCCGCCGAGCAGGTCCGCCGCGGTGAACGCGTCGGTGGTGGTCACCAGCTTGCCCGAGCCGTCAGCGCGGACCTGCAGCGAGCTCAGGTCACCGCTGGACGGGTGGCCGCTGTGTCCGGAGACCTGGAAATGGCCGCCGGCCGAGTTGAAGTCACCGGGCGCACCGCCGGTGGGGGCCACCGAGTTGGCCTCGCACTTGCCGACCGAGTGGATGTGCAGGCCGTGGAATCCCGGAGCCAGCTTGCCCGGAGCGGTGGTCTCGACGGTGACGGTGGCGAAGCCGTCGGCGAACTGGAAGTCGGCGGTTGCCACCGAGGTGCCGTCTGCGGTCTTCAGCTCCGCGGTGAGGGTCTCGCCGCCGCTGGTGGCCGGTGCACCGTGCCCGCCGCCCTCACCGGGAGCGGCCGACGGCGACGGCGATCCGGTCCAGATCGCCGGGGTGGTACCGGGCGTGTCGGACGGCACCTGTCCGGGCGGACTGCAGGCGCTCAGCGCGACAACGGGGGCAGCGAACAGCATGGCAACACTGACGGGCTTCAGCATGGCCCAAAGCCTAGCCGGTGACTACTACGATCACGCCCGGTGGTTGCTCGAGAAGTTCCGCACGCCGAGGTTCGACGGGCGCTTGGATCGCCTTGCCCACGGCTTCGGCAGCTTCCTTCTCGCCCGCGGTCTCACCGAAGAACACCGTGGTGCCGGTGACACCTTCCAACGCCAGGTTGCCGGTCTCGGTCACATTCCAGTGCGCCTCGCGCAACCGGTTGGCCGTGGTCTCGGCCGCACCTGCGACATCGGAAACGTTGTAGACGCGCACGTCGGCCTTGGCCTCTGGTGCGGGTTCGGCCTTTGCCGAGGTCTTCGTGGTGGTCGTCGAGGTGGTCGTGGTCACGGACGACGACTGATCCGAAGAGTCGTCGTCGGAGCCGAGCGCCTGGAAACCGACCAGCAGGAACACGACCCCCAGGAACAACAGCACCATCACCATGGCACGCAGGGGCAACCCGGAGGAGTCTCGCTGATTCATCGCCACCACTGTATCGAGCGAACCGCCCGATCCCTCATTGCGTGACCTCTAGGTAGTGATATCGAAGCCGAGCCGCCGCGCAGCCCGCGCCTTCTGCCGGCTCGCCCGCATCCGCCGCAGCCGCTTGACCAGCATCGGGTCTGCGGCCAGCGCCTCGGGTCGGTCCACCAACGCATTCAGCACCTGGTAGTAACGGGTGGCCGACATCGAGAAGAGCTCTTTGATCGCGTCTTCCTTGCTGCCGGCGTACTTCCACCATTGGCGTTCGAACGCCAAAATATCGTGCTCGCGCCGGGTGAGCCCATCGCTCAGATCAGAGTCGTCCCCGGATTGCTCAGTCCGCGCCATGGCGCCGTCCATATCGCTCCCTGGACCCTTCCGACACTTGAGAAATGACATCACTGTGGTTCGGCGATTATTCAACCACGGCTTGCTGGGTCCGGCTGACACATAAACCCGCGAGTCGGGTGAGAAGGATTGCCACTTTAAGCTTCCCCCATGGCCGTCGTACCGATTTGCATCGTCGGGGATCCCGTTCTGCACACGCCGACCGAGCCGGTGCCTGTCGGCCCGGACGGTTCGCTGCCCGCGGACCTGCCCCAACTCATCCAGGACATGTTCGACACCATGGACGCCGCGAACGGGGTTGGCTTGGCCGCCAACCAGATCGGTGTGGCCAAGCGGTTGTTCGTCTATGACTGCGCCCCGACCCGGGGCCACACCACCCGCCGCCGCGGGGTCGTCATCAACCCGGTGCTGGAGACCTCCGAGGTTCCCGAGACGATGCCCGACCCCGATGACGACGAGGAAGGCTGCCTGTCCGTACCGGGCGAGAATTTCCCGACCGGCCGGGCCGACTGGGCGCGGGTCACCGGGCTGGATGCCGACGGTTCGCCGGTCACTCTCGAGGGCACCGACTTGTTTGCCCGGATGCTGCAGCACGAGACCGGGCACCTCGACGGATTCCTCTACATCGACCGGCTCGTGGGCCGGTATGCGCGGGCGGCCAAGAAGACCGTCAAGCGCAACGGCTGGGGCGTGCCCGGCCTGTCCTGGATGCCGGGCGAGGTTCCCGACCCGTTCGGTCACTGATGCCGGTCACCGATGCCTGAGGTACCCGCGCAGGGGTCGCGGGTCAGCCTGCGGTACCGGCTGCCCGCCGGGTCGGCGAAGCCGATGACCGACGTGATCGGTCATCTGGAGCGCGTCGAGCCAACCGTGCTGATCCGCACCAAGGACGGCGAGCTCGTCGACGTCGCACCTGCCGACATCGTGAGCGTGCGCGAGCTGTCCCATGCCCCGGTGCGCGCCTCCGAGATTCGGGCGCTCGAACATGCGGCGGCACTGGCCTGGCCCGGTGTCGAGCAGCAATGGTTGGGCGGTTGGCTGCTGCGCGCCGGACACGGCGTCACCAGCCGCGCCAATTCGGCGATTCCGCTGGGCGTGTCGGCACAGATCGCCGATCTGTCCGCGGTGCGCGACTGGTACCGCGACCGCGACCTGCCCACCTGGCTTGCCCTGCCCGAGCGGCTGCTGCCGATCCGCACCCCGGGCATCAAGCCGGCGCGGGTGATGGTGCGCGAAGTACCCGGCTCCGCCGCCCCTGCCGACGTCACGCTGGCCCGGCAACCGGACGCGGAGTGGCTGCGGCTCTATGAACGCGATGTCCCCGTGGATGTGCTGACCGCGGTGGTCGACGGGCAGGTGACCTTCGCGACGGTGCCCGGTTGCGCCGTCGGCCGGGGTGCGGTGACGAGCGCCCCGGACGGGACACCCTGGCTTGGCATCTCGTCGGTCCGCGTGTCCCCCGCCCACCGCAGGCAGGGCCACGCCCGCGCGGTGTGCGAGGCACTGCTGGCCTGGGGCGCCGGGACAGGTACGAGGCAGGCGTACGTCCAGGTGGAAGTCGACAATCACGCGGCCATCGCGCTGTACACCGGACTGGGTTTCCGGCTGCACCACCAGACCCGCTATGTCGCGGCCGAGGATGTCCTCGGTTCGCGCTGACCGTAACCTCTAACCCCATGCGCCTGGCCACCTGGAACGTCAATTCCATCCGCACCCGAGCCGACCGCGTGGTCGACTGGCTGGAGCGAGCCGACGTCGACGTGCTGGCCATGCAGGAAACCAAGTGCACCGACGCGCAGTTCCCGATGATGCCGTTCGCCGCGTTGGGCTACGAGGTGGCCCACATCGGGCTCAACCAATGGAACGGCGTGGCGATCGCCTCGCGGGTAGGCCTGGACGACGTCGAGATCGGGTTCAGCGGACAACCGACGTGGAGCAGCAAGCCCGAGGAAGAGGCCACCGCCGAGGCCCGCGCACTCGGAGCGACCTGCGGCGGGGTGCGAGTCTGGAGCCTGTACGTGCCCAACGGCCGGACCCTGGCCGATCCCCATTACGCCTACAAGCTGGATTGGCTTGCCGCCCTGCGGGATACCGCCGCCGGTTGGTTGAAGGACGATCCGGAGCAGCCCATCGCGCTGGTCGGCGACTGGAATATCGCCCCCAAGGACGAAGACGTCTGGGACATGGCCGCCTTTGACGGCAGCACCCATGTGTCCGAGCCCGAGCGCGCCGCCTTCCAGGCCATGCACGACGCCCAATTCACCGATGTGGTGCGGCCTTTCACGGAAGGGCCGGGAATCTACACCTACTGGGATTACACCCAGCTGGCGTTTCAGAAGCGGCGCGGCATGCGCATCGACTTCATCCTCGGCTCTCCCGGCCTGGCGACACGCGTCACCGGCGCCGAGATCGTGAAGGACGAGCGCCGCCCCAAGAAGGGCACCACCGCACCAAGCGATCACGCTCCGGTCGTGGTCGAGCTCGGCTGACGCTTCGGCCCGCTTTCGCCGCTACTCCGCGGACGCGGCGATGAGGTCCACCGCCTCGGCCACGCTGTCGGTGCAGTGGATCAGGGCGAGATCGGATTCATCGATCTTGCCGCCGGGCAACACCGTGTTGCGGATCCAGTCGATCAGGCCCGCCCAGTAGTCGACGCCCAGCAGGATGATCGGGAACTCGGTGACCTTGTGCGTCTGCACCAGGGTCAGCGCCTCGAACAGTTCATCGAGGGTGCCGAATCCGCCTGGCAGGCACACGAATGCCTGCGCGTATTTGACGAACATGGTCTTGCGGACGAAGAAGTAGCGGAAGTTGATGCCGAGATCGACCCAGTGGTTGAGGCGCTGCTCGAAGGGCAGTTCGATACCGAGTCCGACGGAGAAACCACCGGACTCGCTGGCCCCGCGGTTGGCGGCCTCCATCGAGCCCGGGCCGCCGCCGGTGATCACCGCATAGCCCGCTCGCACCAGCGCGATGCCCAGCTCTTCACCCAACCGGTACTCCGGCGAATGCGGTTGCGTCCTGGCTGACCCGAAAACTGTGACAGCTCTGGGCATTTCCGAGAGAGCGTCGAAACCGTCGACGAACTCGCCCTGAATGCGCATCACTCGCCACGGATCGGTGTGCACCCAGTCGGTTGGGCCGCGCCGGTCGAGCAGCCGTTGATCGGCGGTCGAGGTGGCACAGCGGTCCCGACGCAGTTGCACTGACCCGCGAATCTGGAGCGGGCTGTCGTCATTCTCGGTCACGACGGCTTCACACCCACTGTGATGACGTCGGAGATCGGCGTCCACACCGGCCGGCGCACCCGGTGCTGTTCGGCGACGCTGAATCCGGCCGCCTCGAACAGCCCGCGCATCTCCTTCTCGGTGGGGCTGTGCGCGGGGGCACCCAGGTCGGCCGACAGCGCGTGCAGCGGCAGGAAGGTACGACGGGGGCTCATCGTCGTCACCGCCACCATTCCCCCTGGCGCCAGCACGCGAAAGAACTCCGCGAGCGCGGCGGGCTGGTCGAAGAAGTGGAAGGCCGATGTGGTCACCACCGCGTCGAGGAACCCGTCCTGAAAAGGCAGTTCCTCGGCCGGGGCCGACTTCCACCGCACCTGGTCGGAACGCTTGCGGGCCTGGGCGAGCATGCCGTCGGACATGTCGAGGCCGTACACCTCATCGGGTTGCAGTTCTCGCTGAATTCGATCGGCCATGATGCCGGTACCGCAGGCGATATCGGCGATCGTGCGGGCGCCGCGCTGCTGCAGCTGCGCGATCACCTCGTCCTGGGCAGGCCGGTACACCCACCGCTGCAGGCAGCCCTGGTCGTAGGCCGGCGCGGCGAAACTCCAGAAGCTCGTGATGGCGTCGTTGAACCCGCGGCGTTGTGTGGTGGTCACCGGCCCGAGTGTAGGGCGGCTATGACGGCTCCTCCCCGCAGTAGACCCGCGCCGGCTCGGGGAATGCCACCGCCTTCGCGTGGGAACTACACACCGCGGTGTCTGTCGATCCGTCGACCCGTTTGACGATCTTCGTGACGGCGTTCGGGTCGGAGCATTCCACCGGGGTGACGCGTTTGCTCGCCTCGTTGACGTCGAAGCACTCGCCCTCGTCGACGTTCAGGATGAAGCAGTAGATGCGAGACTCGTTCATCAGCACCGCATAGTGCGAGTCGTCCCGTTTGCCGTCCGGGCAGGTCCCGGATCCGCCGCCTTTGGACGCCAGCTCGTAGATGGCTCCCGCTCCGCTGCAGCTGACTGCGGTGAGGTTCATGTCCGCCTTGGCGTACTGATCGCCGGTGATGCAACCCCCCACCGCCAGGTCGCCACCGGAGGAGCCCGACCTCGTGGACCCGGACCCCGAGCTCGACTCCGACGTGCGCGACGCCATCCGCCCGGCCAAGCCCAACAGGCCGAGCACCAGGAGGACCACACCGATCACGATCATCGCGGTACCCGACTTCTTGGGAGGCGCACCGTAGGCCGGTGGGTAGCCCGGCTGCTGGGGGTAACCCGGTTGTGGGTAGCCGGGTTGTGGATACCCCTGTTGCGGATAACCCGGCTGCGGGTAGCCCTGCGGGTAACCGGGTGGCGGGTAGGCACCCGGCGGATAGCCGGGCTGACCGCTCGGCTGCGATCGCGATGACGAACGCCGAACCAGACCGAGGATCAGCAGCAGCAGCCCCAACCCGGGGATCAGCAGCCCGCCGAGGAGATAGCCCACGGAATACGCGGCGCTCCCGGCAGCGGCCAGATTGTGCACGACCATGGCGGTGAGTATGCCATTGCCGATGCCCCGAGATTCGTTTGCTGACAGGCTCGCTCAGGCCTCGTTGTCAGCCCCCGCCTCCGTGCCATAGCGGCCGGCACTGAACATCGACGCCACCGCACCGATCACCATCATCACGGCGGCCGCGGTGAACACCACCGTCAGGCCGGAGTGGAACGGTTCGGTGATCAGCTGGGGGAAGAACGTCTGGCCGGTGATCACGTCGGCGTTCACCCCCGGCTGATGCAGCGCGTCGTAGGGAGCGAGCAACTCGGCCATCGGGTTGTAGCCCAGGAACGCCGCGAACAGGCTGCCGACCGGGGGCAGGTTCGCCACATCGTTGGCCACCGAGGCCGAAACACCTTGCTGTGTCAGGCCGCTGGTCAACGCCGCGGGCAGCGTGTGGGCCAGCCCGACGATCATCAGTGAGAAGAAGATGCCGATCGACAGCGAGTTGCCTGCGTTGAAGAAGGTGGACCGCACACCGGAGGCCGCGCCGCGCTGGTCGGCCGGCGCGCTCGACATGATCGCCGCCGTGTTGGGCGCGGTGAAGATGCCGCCGCCCAGACCGTTGAGGAAGACCAGGATCGCGAAAACCCAGTAGTCGAAGTTGACCGGAATCATCAGGAGCGCCACGAAGGTGGCCGCCATCAGCAGCATGCCGCCGACGGTCAGCGGCCGCGCGCCGATGCGGTCGGACAGCGATCCGGCGATCGGCGCGGCGACCAGGAACCCGATGGTGACCGGCAGCAGGTAGATGCCTGCCCACAGTGGGGTGGACTCGAAGCTGTAGCCGTGCAGCGGCAGCCAGATGCCCTGCAACCAGATGATGAGCATGAATTGCAGCCCGCCGCGGCCCACCGAGGACATCAGCCCGGCGAGGTTTCCCATCCCGAACGCGGCCGACTTGAACAACCGGATGTCGACCATCGGCGACGACACCTTCAGTTCGACGACGCAGAAGGCCACCAGCAGCAGCAGGCCGATCGCGATGGAACCGAGGACCCATGGGCTGGTCCACCCGGTGGTCGAGTCACCGTAGGGCTGGATGCCGTAGGTGATGCCGATCAGCAGCACCGTCAGGCCGAGCCCGAAGGTGAGTGTGCCGGCCCAGTCGAGCCGTCCGGCGGTGCGGACCCCGAGTTCTTTCAGCGAGCGGTAGCTCCAGATGGTGCCGATGATGCCGATCGGCACGCCCACCCAGAAGACCGCCTTCCAGTGCCACTCGGACAGGAAGCCGCCGATCAGCAGGCCGAGGAACGATCCGGCGACGGCGGCCACCATGTTGGTGCCCAGCGCCATCCCGCGCTGGTTGGCGGGGAAGGCGTCGGTGAGGATGGCCGACGACGAGGCCATCAGCATGGCGCCGCCGACGCCCTGGACCACGCGCCAGCCGATCAGCCAGATCGCGCCGCCGCCGAGTTGGAACGGGTCGAAGGACAGTGCGATCGCGGCCACGGTGAACACCACGAAGCCGAGGTTGTAGATGCGGACCCGGCCGTACATGTCGCCGAGACGTCCGAACGGCACGACGAGCACCGCGGTCACCACGAGGTAGCCCATCAGCATCCACAGCAGATAGCTGACGTTGCCGGGAGCCAACGGGTTCAGGCCGATCCCGCGGAAGATCGCGGGCAGCGAGATCAACACGATCGAGGCGTTGATCGAGGCCAGCAGGATGCCCAACGTGGTGTTGGACAGCACCACCCACTTGTAGAACGGGTGGTCGTGATCCATGCGCTTGCGCCGGTCGGCGGTCTCGGCCTGCGCGGCATCGACGCCGCCGGCCGGGTTCGTCATCTCAGTCGTCATACCGTCTTCGCTCTAGTCGCTATCACCGGGCGCTGGGCCCAACATGTTCAAAACACATATATTAGCTATACAAATCATGTGCGGGCAATCTGAAGTGCCCTCCCCCCACTGCGCCGTTTTCGACCCGAGGGTCGTCAAACCACGCGATCAGCCACCCTGGAGTCGAAAACGGCGACGTCGTCTCGCAACCAAGGCGTGGCCACACGACACGTGACCGTTACTACCCAGCGGGGTACATCTGCGCTAGGTTGGGGCCTGCAAACCACACACGCGGGAGTGCGCACGAGCGCGCTGAGAGGACGGGTACGCCCGTCGACCGTACGAACCTGACCGGGTAATGCCGGCGTAGGGAGATTTTCATGACCGACCTTTTTGTCGACCCTTCTGTGACCACCGGTCCGATCACCGGAAGCACCAAGATCTATCGCGAGATCGACGGGATGCGGGTGCCGTTCCGCCGGGTCAATCTCACCAACGGTGAACACCTCGACCTGTACGACACCTCGGGCCCGTACACCGACGACGATGCGGTGATCGATCTGACCGCGGGGCTTCCGCCCCGCCCCAACGTGATCCGCGACCGCGGCACCCAGCTGCAGCGCGCCCGCGCCGGCGAGATCACCGCCGAGATGGCGTACATCGCTGAGCGCGAAGGGGTTTCGCCCGAGCTGGTGCGTGACGAGGTCGCCCGGGGCCGGGCCGTCATCCCCGCCAACCACAACCACCCCGAGGCCGAGCCGATGATCATCGGCAAGGCGTTCGGCGTGAAAGTCAATGCCAATATCGGTAATTCGGCCGTCACCTCCTCTATCGGCGAGGAGGTCGACAAGATGGTGTGGGCCACCCGCTGGGGTGCCGACACCATCATGGACCTGTCCACCGGCAAGGACATCCACCAGACGCGGGAGTGGATCCTGCGCAACTCCCCCGTCCCGGTCGGCACCGTCCCGATCTACCAGGCGCTGGAGAAGGTCAACGGCGACCCCACGAAGTTGACGTGGGAGATGTACCGCGACACCGTGATCGAGCAGTGCGAGCAGGGTGTCGACTACATGACGGTGCACGCCGGGGTGCTATTGCGCTACATCCCGCTGACGGTCAAGCGGGTCACCGGCATCGTGTCCCGCGGCGGGTCGATCATGGCGGCCTGGTGCCTGGCGCACCACACCGAGTCGTTCCTCTACACCCACTTCGAGGAACTCTGCGAGATCCTGGCCCGCTACGACGTGACGTTCTCACTCGGCGACGGCCTGCGACCCGGGTCGATCGCCGACGCCAACGACGAGGCCCAGTTCGCCGAGCTGCGCACCCTGGGCGAGCTGACGAAGATCGCGAAATCCCATGGCGTGCAGGTGATGATCGAAGGGCCGGGCCACGTCCCCATGCACAAGATCGTCGAGAACGTCAAGCTCGAAGAGGAACTCTGCGAAGAGGCACCGTTCTACACGCTCGGCCCGCTGGCCACCGATATCGCCCCGGCCTACGACCACATCACCAGCGCGATCGGCGCCGCCATCATCGCCCAGGCCGGCACCGCGATGCTGTGTTACGTCACGCCCAAGGAGCACCTGGGCCTGCCCGACCGCAAGGACGTCAAGGACGGCGTCATCGCCTACAAGATCGCCGCGCACGCCGCCGACCTCGCCAAGGGCCATCCCCGCGCGCAGCAGCGTGACGACGCGCTCTCGAAGGCGCGCTTCGAGTTCCGCTGGCACGATCAGTTCGCGTTGTCACTGGATCCCGATACCGCGCGCGAGTTCCACGACGAGACGCTGCCCGCCGAACCGGCCAAGACCGCGCACTTCTGCTCGATGTGCGGCCCCAAGTTCTGTTCCATGCGCATCACGCAGGACATCCGCGACGCCTATCCCGACGGGGTCGCCGACGAGATCGAACAGGGCATGGCAGCCAAGTCCCAGGAGTTCGCCGACCACGGCAACCGTGTCTACCTACCATTGACGACGTGAACTACCTGCCGTTGCCGCCCGCGGGTGGCACCCCGCTGCGGGTGATGACCATCGCCGGGTCGGACTCCGGCGGTGGTGCCGGGATCCAGGCCGACATGCGGACCTTCGCGATGCTCGGCCTGCACGGCTGCGTCGCGATCACCGCGGTGACCGTACAGAACTCGGTCGGTGTCAAGGGTTTTCACGAGATCCCGCTCGACGTCGTCGCGGGTCAGATCTCGGCCGTCACCGCCGACATCGGCATCCAGGCCGCCAAGACCGGCATGCTGGCCTCCTCGGAGATCATCAGCACGATCGCCGAGACCTGGCGGGCCGAGGGTCTGGCCGGAACCGTGCCCCTGGTCGTAGACCCGGTGTGCGCATCGATGCACGGCGATCCGCTGCTGCACCACAGCGCCCTCGAGGCGCTGCGCACAGATTTGTTCCCGCTGGCCACGCTGGTCACCCCGAACCTCGACGAGGTGCGGCTGCTGGTGGATATCGAGGTCGTCGACGAGGCCTCGCAACGGGACGCGGCCCGCGCGCTGCATGCTCTTGGCCCGCAGTGGGCACTGGTCAAGGGCGGGCACCTGCGCTCGTCGTCGGCCAGTCCGGACCTGCTGTTCGACGGCACGGAGTTTTACGAGTTCGCCGCGCCGCGGGTCGACACCGGCAATGACCACGGGGCCGGCGACACCCTCGCCGCCGCGACGGCTTGCGCTCTGGCACATGGCTGTTCAGTCCCGCAGGCGGTGGAGTTCGGCAAGGCCTGGGTGACCGAATGCATTCGGGCCAACTATCCGCTGGGCCACGGCCACGGCCCGGTGAACGCGCTGTTCCGGTTGCAGTCATGAATCTCGAGGCGATCGCGGGCGTCGCGCATGAACCCGAAGGTCCAGCACAGGGCGTCGTCGTCCTCACCCACGGAGCGGGCGGCAACCGAGATTCGGCCATGCTGGTCAAGCTCTGTGACGAGTGGGCCTCCCACGGCTGGCTGGCCATCCGCTACAACCTGCCGTACCGCCGCCGCAGGCCGAAGGGCCCGCCGTCGGGATCGGCGGCCGGCGACCAGGACGGGATCGCGGAGGCGATCGCGCTGGCCCGCACCCTGGGTGATGGCCCGGTGATCGCGGGCGGGCATTCCTACGGCGGCCGGATGACGTCGATGGTGTCAGCGGACGGGGCGGGCCCGGACGTGTTGACGCTCTTCTCCTATCCGCTGCATCCACCGGGCAAGCCGGAACGTGCCCGCACCGAGCATCTGCCCAGCATCACGGTGCCCACGGTGTTCACCCACGGCACGTCCGATCCGTTCGGCACCATCGAGGAGCTCACGGCGGCCGCGGCCTTGGTGACCGGGCCGACCGAGCTCGTCGTCGTCGAAGGTGCCCGTCACGACCTGGGATCCAAGCGTCTGGATGTCCCAGCCCTTGCGGTGGATGCGGCGCTGCGGGCTGTCGATATCGTCGAACCATGACCTACCCGCCCGGTCCTGGCCCGCACGGCCACAACTACCCGCCCCCGCCTCCGCAGCCGTATTCCACCGGTTCCGACCAGTTCTCGGCTCTGCCGAAAAAATCCCCGGCGCTCAAGTGGGTGCTGCTGGGTGTCGTGGTGCTGGTGGCGATCGTGGTCGCCGCGGGCGCGGTGTTCTACCTCGCCCGGGACCGCGGCGCCACCGAGGCCAGCCAGGTCCGTTCGGGTGATTGTCTGACCGAGATCCCCGACAGCAGCCGTGTGCTGTACGTCAAGACGGTGAGCTGCGATCAGCCGCACAAGGGTGAGGTGTTCGCGGTGCTGCCACTGCCCGACGGAGATTTCCCCGGCGACGCCGCGGTGGTCAAGTACGCCGACAAGTGCGCGCCGGCCCTCACCCAGTACGCCCCGAACGCCAACTCGGAATCCGGGATCCAGCTGTTCGTCCTGTACCCGACCGCGGACTCCTGGCAACGCGGGGACCGCTCGGTGACATGCATCGCTACCAGCAAAAATCCCCGCACCGGCAAAATAGAGTAACGCGCTACTCTAGGCCGCTCAGGCCGCGCGGTCAGACACTCGACACATGGTCGAGATCGATACGCGGGCCACAGCCACCCTGCCGCTCGCACCGCGCAATCCGCTGTCCTTCCGACAGACGATCAAGGCGATGCGGTCCTTCATCGAAGGACATCAGCGGCTCCGCGACGCCGGAGGGCCGGTCAGCCGGATGGTGCTCGGACCGCGGTGGCTGGTCCCGCCGGTCCTGCTGGTCACGTCCCCGCAGGGAGCGCGCGATGTGCTGGGCCGCCGCGACTCGGTCGCCGATCGCGGCACCGCCCTCAACATGGTCGAACTCCGCCGGCTGATGGGCGGCAACCTGTTGAACCTGCCGCACGAGCGCTGGCTGCCGCGGCGTCGAACACTACAGCCGATGTTCACCAAGCAGAGCGTGCCGCGGTACGCGGGGCACATGGCCGCTGCGGCACATACGATCGCCGACGGCTGGGACGACGGCGCGACGGTCGATCTGGATGTCGCGTGCCGAGCCCTCACGCTTCGGGCGTTGGGCCGGTCGGTGTTCGGTGTGGATCTCGACGAGAGCGCCGACGACGTCGGCCCCGCACTGCGTACCGCGCTGTCCTGGATTTCCGATCGGTCGGTCCGCCCGGTCAACTTTCCACAGTGGGTGCCCACCGGTGGCCAACGCCGGGCCAGGGCAGCCAACGCCCGCCTGCACCGGCTCGCCGCCGAGATCCTCGCCGCTGTGCGCGCCGATCCGGATCGGCATGCGCCGCTGGTGCGCGCGCTGATCGAGGCTCGCGACCCGGACACCGGCCGGCAGCTGACCGATGACGAGATCTGCGACGAATTGGTGCTTTTCATGCTCGCCGGGCATGACACCACCTCGACCACGCTGTGTTATTCGCTGTGGGCGCTGGGCCGCGATCCCGAGCTGCAGTCCCGCCTGTACGACGAAGTCGCGGCGCTGGGCGATCGCACGCTGACGCCCGAGGATGTGCCGCACCTCGAACACACCGTGCGGGTGCTGCACGAGGCGTTGCGACTGTGCCCGCCAGGGGCCGGCACCCCGCGGATGCTCAACGAGGAGATCACCGTCGACGGCTACCGCGCTGAGGCCGGCACGATGGCGATGGTCAATTTCTATGTCATGCACCGTGATCCGGCCCTGTGGGACGATCCGCTGACCTTCGACCCGGACCGGTTCAGCCCTGAACGGTCGGTCGGCCGAAACCGTTGGCAGTACCTGCCTTTCGGTGGCGGTCCGCGGTCCTGCGTCGGCGATCACTTCGCCATGCTGGAGGCCACCCTGGCCCTGGCGACCATCGTGCGGGAGGTCTCGGTGACCTCCTTGCGGGACGACTTCCCGGTGGAGACCCCCTTCACCGTCATCGCCGCGGAGCCGATCCCGGCCCGCATCACCAGAAGGAGTACGCCATGAAATTCATCGTGCACTGGACCCAGTCGCAGGCGAACTACCGGGATGCGGTCGAGAAGTTCAAGAAGACCGGCGGCCAGGTTCCGGAAGGGTCGACGATGCTCGGCCGCTGGTGGGGCATGAACGGCCAGGGTTTCGCCATCGTGGAGACCGACGACGCGAAGACCATGTTCGAGTCGGTGGCCGATTGGGGCGAATTCCTCACGTTCGACATCACCCCCTGCGTGGAGGACGCCGAGGCCGGCGAGGTGATCGCCAAGCTGTTCTGACCGGCGCGGTGCCACCATTCCGCGGCAACCCTCGGTGACGCACGGCTAGGCTGGCGTCACCGAGGTTGGAGATCGACGCATCGTCAGCGGCGGAAGGTGACACCTGTCCATGAGCACTCCCACCGACAACCCCTGGCCCGCGCTGCGCGTATCGGACTGGGAACCCACCCGCGACACCCTTCACATGTGGACGCAGATCGTCGGGAAGACCCGCCTGACGTACTCGCCATTGCTCAACCACTGGTGGGAGGTGACGCTGTACGTGAGCCCGCGCGGGCTGACGACGTCATCGATTCCCTACCGAGACCGGTTGTTCGACATGGAATTCGATTTCATCGACCACGTGCTCGCCATCCGGACCAGTGACGGCGGATCGGGCGCTGTGGCACTGGCCCCGAAGTCGGTCGCGGAGTTCTATGCCGAAACCCTTTCCGCACTGGACAAATTGGGCATCGAGGCGCGAATCCACGCCCGACCCAATGAGGTTGACCCAGCCATACCGTTCGCCGAGGATCACCAACACGCGTCCTACGACCCGCACGCCGCCAATCTGTTCTGGCGCCAGTTGGTGCAGGCGCACCGGGTGATCAGCGACTTCCGGGCACATTTCATCGGCAAGGCCAGTCCTGTGCACTTCTTCTGGGGCTCGTTCGACATGGCGTGCACCAGGTTCTCCGGGCGCCCCGCGCCCGAGCACCCGGGCGGCGCACCCAACTGTCCCAATGGCGTAATGGTGGAGGGGTATTCGCACGAGCTGAGCAGTTGCGGTTTCTGGCCGGGCGGTGGCGAGGAGGGCGCGTTCTACGCGTACGCCTATCCCGAACCGGAAGGATTCGCCGACTACCCCGTCGGCCCCGACGCCGGGTATTACAACAAGGACTTCCGGCAGTTCCTGCTGCCCTACGAGGCGGTGCGGACGTCGGCCGATCCCGACCGCGCCCTGATGGAGTTCCTGCAGTCCACGTATGCGGCCGCGGCCGACCTGGCCCACTGGGACCGCACGAGCCTCGAATGCGATCCCGAACGCTGGCAGCACCCCCGGCGTTGACCGGGGGCTGCCACGTCCGGACCCGTCGGGTCAGACTTTCTTGACGAAGTCGAGCGCCGTCTCGGCCACGTCGCGCCAACCGCTGTCGATCACCAGCGAGTGTCCGCGCCCCGGAATCTCCACGATCTCTGTGACATCCGGGTTCTTCTTCTGCCGTTTGAACGCACCGTTGGCGATGGCCCAGGGCACGGTGTTGTCCTTCTCGCCCGAAATGATCAGCAGCGGACCGCGATCCAGACTCAAGCTGTCGACCTTCGTTTCGGATGCGGGGTTGAAGTTGGACAGCGCGGCCTGGAACAGCGGTATCGCAGAGCCGGCCACGGAGTACTCGTCATAGAGCTGATCCGACTCCGCCTCAGAGACGGCGTTACCGAAGGAGAACCGGAACTGCTTGCGGGTCAGGGGAACAGCGCGGCCGTAGTTGAAGGGGTTTCCTATGACGGGAAATGCCGCCCTCAGCGCCGACACCGGGAGCGGCAGCACCCCGCGACCGGGCGCCGGGTCGATCGCGACCGCCGCCTTGGCCAGGCCTTGACCGGCGAGTTTCTGGGTGATCAACCCGCCGAAAGAATGCCCGATGATGATGGGCTTGCGGTCGAGCTGACGGACCACATCGGCGACGTGCTCCGTGATGCCGGCAACGGTCTTGCCCGCGAACACCGATGGGGCGCGGCGTGCCTCGGCCACGGTTTCGGGGTCGTCGGGCCAGCTCGGTGCGAGCGTGACGTAACCCCGGTCCTCGAACAGCGCCCGCCAGGCATCCCAACTGCTCGGCAACAGCCACAGGCCGTGGACGAATACGACAGGTTGAGCGTCGGACGCGTTGGCACGTTGCACTTCGGCCAGCTCGCGGGCGGTGATGGTGGTCATGGCGGTCTCCTCGTAAGTAGAAAGAACGGTCGTTCTTCCTCTCTAACTGTCGCTGCCAAGGATCTGTTCCCGGTTGCAGAAAGAACGTTCTAGCCGGGCGTAGCATCAAGGAAATGACCACGTCGGCGTCGACCTCAGCGGCCCGGGAGCGCCTGTTGCGCGTCGCCACCGAGCTCTTCTATCGCGAAGGCATTCACGCGGTAGGGGTGGATCGCATCCTCGCCGAGGCCAAGGTCACCCGCGCCACCATGTACCGCCATTTCAAGGGCAAAGAGGATCTCGTCGAGGCGTATCTCGCCACCGAGGACGCCACGATCCGGGGCTATTTCGCCGAGGCCGCGAGCCGCGCCGAGCCGGACACTGACATGCTCGAGCTGGTGATCGAGGGCATCGCCGAGGACATAGCGCGGTATCACACGCGCGGCTGCCCGTTCATCAACGCCGCCGCCGAATATCCCGACCCCGACAGCCGGATCCGGCGACTCATCACCGCGCACCGCGATTGGTTTCGCGGTGCGCTGGAACAGGCAGCTGCGGACCGGGACATACCCGCTGAGGTCGCCGCCTCGCTCGTATTGCTCCGGGACGCCGCCCTGGTCGGCGGATATCTCGATGGAATCGAAACCGTGAAGCCCGCCTTCACCCGGGCCGCGCGCCAGGCGGCTGGGATCGCGGGCTGACCCTCCCCCAGCGCCGGCACATTCCAGGCCTCGACAAAGTACCCGGTACCTGCGGTACTGTCTGCAGCATGAGCCCGGGGGAATACAACGCGGTCATCGTCGGCGCCGGCTTCGCCGGCATCGGCGCCGCCATCCAGCTCAAACGGCTGGGCATCGAGAACTTCGTGATCCTCGATCGCGAGGATGACCTGGGCGGCACCTGGTACGTCAACCACTACCCCGGCCTGGCCGTCGACGTGCCCACCACCACCTACTCGTACTTCTTCGAACCGAATCCGAACTGGTCACGGCTGTTCTCCACCGGCACCGAGATCAAGCAGTACGCCGACGACGTCGCCGACAAGTACGACGTGCGTCGCCACATCCGGTTCAACACGACCGTCGAAGGTGCCCGCTGGGATGAGGAGTCCTCGCGCTGGCGGGTGAGCCTGGCCGGCGGTGAAGCGCTCACCGCGCAGTTCCTGTTCACCGCCACCGGATTCCTGTCGCAGCCGCACACCCCTGACATCCCCGGCATCGGGGACTTCGCCGGCCAGGTCATCCACACCACCGACTGGGATGACAGCTACCGGCCCGACGGCCGCCGGATCGCGATCATCGGCACCGGCGCCACGGCCGTGCAGCTCATTCCCGAGCTGGCCCGCACCGCCGCGGACCTGACCGTGTACCAGCGCACCCCGATCTGGGTCGTACCCAAGATCGACCTGAAGTTCCCGGAACGGGTCAAGGCCCTGTTCGCCCGCGTGCCGGTCACCCAACGAATGATCCGTGCCGTCACCGACGCGATCTACGCGTTCATGGTCGACACCGCCGTGCTCAAGCACAGGTACTTCCGCCGGTTCAACATCGCCGCGGCAGACCTGGCCAAGCTGCACCGGTTCGCCTCGATCCGCGATCCCGAGCTGCGCCGCAAGCTGACCCCGGACTACGACTTCGGCTGCAAGCGCCCGACATTCTCCAACGGCTACTACCGCACATTCACCAAGCCGCACGTACACCTGCAGGCCGACGGGATCGACCACATCGAGGCCGACGGCATCGTCAACGCCGACGGCAGCAAGACCAGCATCGACACGCTGGTGCTGGCCACGGGGTTCGATTTGTGGGACGCCAACTTCCCGGCCATCGAGGTGATCGGGCGCGACGGCCGCAACCTCGGAAAGTGGTGGCGGGAGACCCGTTTCCAGGCCTACCAGGGAGTGTCGATGCCGTACTTCCCGAACTACCTGAGCCTGGCCAGCCCGTATGCATTCCTGGGTCTGAACTTCTTCAACACGATGGAGTATCAGATGAAGTTGATGGACCGGTTGTTCGGCGAAGTCAAGCGCCGGAACGCGACGACGTTCGAGGTGACCGAGCAGGCCAACAGCCGGTATCTGGACCTGATGACGGAGTTGTTGGGCGACTCGTTGTTCACCCTCGGAAACTGCGCATCGGCACGGTCGTACTATTTCAATCCGAGTGGCGAGGCAACGCTGCTCCGACCGATGACGACCCGCCGGGCCGTCGCCGAAGCCTCACGATTCCCGTTGAGCGACTACACATTTGCCTGATCAGAGAGGATCACACATGGCAGAGGGCAAGAACTCCACGCTGGCCAAGCTCGTTGGCCTCAGCGTGGCCGGCGCTGGCGTCTCACATTTCGTGAAGCCGCAGCTGTTCGAGTCGATCACCAAGCCGGCGTTCCCCAAGGACACGCAGAGGCACATTTACACCAACGGCGGCATCGAGACCGCGATCGGCCTGGGCCTCCTGCTTCCCAAGACCCGCAAGTTGGCGAAGATCGGCACCCTCGGCTACGTGGCCTATCTGGCCGGTAACGCCGTCCGCAACCGGTAGCGGCCCAACAGGGTCAGATCGATCATGACGGCGACGACGGCTCGGGCCTGCTCCGAATTCTGATAGTTCATGAGCCGGCCCAAGTCGATCACCAAGGCCATCGCGGCGTGAACCGCGAAACGCGCTTGAGCCGCACTCCATCCCGGGCGCACCGGCATCACGACCTCGACCCACGATTCCACGGCTGCACGCTGCAGGTCGCGGAGGATCTTCTGATCGGCGGGCGTCATGTTCAGGCGTTCGGTGTAGTAGACGTAGTCCAGCTCAGGCCGGTCGAAGGATCGGGCGACGTAGCCGTCGATGAGGGCACCGAGGGCCTGTTCGGGGTCATCGGTCGCGCTGAGCACGTCCGACATGTCCGCCGACAGCCGGTCGGCGGCGCGGCGGAACCCGGCGGCCAGGATGTCGGATTTGCCCGAGAAGTACCGATAGATCCCCGAGGCAGGCATCCCGACCGCGGCGGCGATGTCCTCCATCGTGGTGTCGCGATAGCCGTTCTGATTGAACAGGCGCATCGATTCGGTCAGCAGTGCTTCGTATTTCGTGGTGTTCACCGCCGCTGCGGGCGCCACCACCGGGGCGTCCGGGTTCGGAAACTCGGGAAGTTCGGCCGACAGAATGGTGTCGCAGATCTCGGCGAGGAGGGTACGGATCTGGCCGGCAGGCAATTTGGACCGGTGGTCGACCACGCTTCCGACCACGCCGAGCACCGCGGTCGAAAGGGTCCAGCGGGCCCGCGAGCCGAGTTCGGGCCGCAACTCCATCAGCGGGCGGTGTATCCGGCGGTGCACCGTGCGTACCTGCGCGTCCAGCGTGCTCTGGTCATCGCCGCGCAGATACCGCGCCTCCCAGCGGTACAGGCCACCGGATTCCCGGTTCACCAACGCGGTGTCGCTCAGCGCGGCGACGATCCTGCGCAACTGCTCACGGGGGTCCCCGTCGGCCTCGTCGGCGAACGCTGTCCCGTCGACAAGTTGCTGGCTGAGGTTGAGCACGGCGTCGCGAAACAATTCGTACTTGCTCGAATAGTGCCGGTACAACGCGGCTGCGGAGATACCGACGCGCGAGGCGATGGCCTCCATGCTCACGCCGTGGTATCCCAAGGCACTGAACGACTCCGCCGAGGCCCGCGCTATCTGGGCCTTTCGGTCTTTCGGGCGACGTCGCACACCATTGGCACCACTGTCGATCGACCGGGGCGAGATGCGCGCCATTCCGTCACACTAACGGACCGAACAGCCGGGTCAAAATGGTAGTTCGACAGAGAATGGGTATTAACATAGAGGCCGTCGAGGCCGGACGGGGGTCGTGTGGTTGCCAGGTTGCGGAGGTTGCTGGCCTATCGTGTCGCGCTCGGCGAACTGATCGTGGTGGCCGTGGTGCTCGGTGTGCCGTACCTGCTGATCGGCACTGTGTGGTCCGGCACCCACACCGACCATCTGCAATCGATGACCGGCCTCGACGCGGTGGTGTCCTTCTTGGGCGCGATCGTCTCGTGGCCGGTGCTGTTGTTCACCGACGTATGTATGACATGAAGGGGGAACGGTGAGTTTTCGCGCCGTCTATATCGGCCTTGCCGGGGCAGTGGTGCTCGGCATCGGGCTCTACCTGTTGAGCCTGCCGGTCTACCTCGACGACTTCGATCAGTTCGGCATGCAGATCCCGTGTGGCTCTGGGTACTCCGCGCACCTCGTTCAGGCCGGCGCCGCCGGGCAGGAGTACGTGGACAAGTGCGGGTCGGCCCTGACGATGCGCCGGCTGTGGACCATCCCCGTCGTCGCCATCGGTGCCCTGGCGCTGATCGCGGTGTTGTTCCGCGCCGCAACATCTTCGGCGCACGAGACACTGCTACCCAACCGCGATACGCCCTGACGGTCGGGGACCGCCGGCTTTGCCGGTGGTCTATCGACGGCGCGGCGAATCAGCCCAGTGAATCCCTGCCCACCGCAGCGCCTTACGCGTGGGCATGCAATGGAGCTCGAAGTCGAGACTCAGCTCTCGGCGATACCGTCCAGTCGCTTCGTGGCGGCCTCGAAACCGCTGACCAACTCACCGATGATGTCGGCGACGGGGCGGATCTCGTTCATCCGGCCCACGATCTGTCCGACCGGCATGGACACGGTGTCGGGGTTGTCCGACTCGTTCATCCGCTGATGGGCCTCGCTGACCAGGATGTTCTGCAGCGGCATCGGCAGCGGTTCCGGTGCGTCCGGGGCGTCCCAGGCGTCGGTCCACTTGGTCTTGAGCAGTCGGGCCGGCTTACCGGTGTAGATCTTGCGGCGCACGGTATCCGCGGTGGTCGCCTTGAGCAGCGCCTCCTGGATCGTGGAGGTACCGCCGGGCAGCCGGTGCCCCAGGTCGTACTCGACCGCGGTCAGGAACGCCGAGCCCATCCACACACCCGAAGCGCCGAGCGCCAGCGCGGCCGCGACCTGCTTGCCGGTACCGATACCGCCTGCGGCCAGCACCGGGGCCTTACCGTCCAGTGCGTCGACGATTTCCGGCCACAGCACCATCGAGCCGATCTCACCGGTGTGTCCACCGGCCTCGTGCCCCTGAGCGACGACGATGTCCACGCCGTTCTCGACGTGGCGCAGTGCGTGCTTGGCGCTTCCGGCCAGAGCCGCCACCGGGACCCCCGCGGCGTGCGCCTGCTCGATGACGTCGTTGGGCGGTGAACCCAGCGCGTTGGCGATCAGCTTGATCGGGTGCTTGAGCGCGACCTCGACGTGGCTGCGGGCCACCGAGTGCAGCCAGCCCAACACCCCCTCGTTGCGCTCCTCGTCCTCCGGCAGCGGCGGAACACCAAGGTCGGCAAGGGTTTTCGCGACGAAGTCGCGGTGGCTCTGCGGGATCAGCTTGTTGATGTCGACGGCCGTGCCCTCGGTCGGGATCTTGGCCGGCATCACCACGTCGACGCCGTAGGGCTTACCGCCGGTGTTGGCGTCCATCCACTGCAGAACCTCTTCGAGGTCGTCGGCGTCATTGAACCGCACACAGCCCAGCACGCCCAGACCGCCGGCCTTGCTGACCGCAGCGGCCACCTTCTCCGACGGGGTGAATACGAAGATCGGGTATTCGATCCCGAACTTCTCGCACAGATCGGTCTTCATCGCTTGGCTCCCACGTGATTCGCGTGCACCTCGTCGGCCGCGCGCTCCTCGGTCTGGTCCTTGGCCCACCGGTAGTCGGGCTTGCCCGCGGGCGAGCGCTTGACCTCGTCGACCAGCCAGAGGCTGCGCGGCACCTTGTAACCGGCGATCTCGTTGCGCACGAACGCATCCAGATCGGCCAGCGTCGGGCGCGCACCCTCACGCGGCTGCACGACAGCAGCGACGTGCTGGCCGAAGCGCTCGTCGGGCACACCGACCACCAGCGCGTCGAAGACGTCGGGGTGTCCCTTGAGCGCGGCCTCGACCTCTTCGGGGTAGATCTTCTCTCCACCGCTGTTGATCGACACCGAACCGCGGCCGAGCATGGTCACGCTGCCGTCGGCCTCGACCTCGGCGTAGTCACCCGGGATGGCGTAACGAATCCCGTTGTAGGTGCGGAAGGTCTCGGCGGTCTTCTTCTCGTCCTTGAAGTACCCGACCGGGATGTGGCCGCACTTGGCGATGATGCCGCGCACACCCGAGCCCGGAACCACTTCGTTGCCGTTCTCGTCGAGCACCTTGGTGGTCTTGTCGATGGTGACGCGCGGGCCACCGGTGTGGCTCTGGCCCTTGGCGACGATGCTGGTGCCGCCGAAGCCGGTCTCCGACGAGCCGATCGAGTCGGTGATGATCCGGTTGGGCAGCAGCTCGAGGAACTTCTCCTTGAGGCTCGTGGAGAACAGCGCAGCGGTGCTGGCGAGCAGGAACAGGCTCGACAGGTCGTATTCGTTGCCCGCGTCCTGATGGGCCAGCAGCGCATCGAGCAGCGGCCGGGCCATCGCGTCGCCGGTGAAGAACAGCAGATTCACCTTGTGCTCGTGGATCATCCGCCACGCCGCATCGGCGTCGAACTCCGGCATCAGCACCACGGTGTGGCCGGTGAACAAGGCCATCCAGGTGGCCGACTGCGTCGCGCCGTGAATCATCGGCGGGATGGGCAGCCGGATCATCGGCGGGTTGGCGGCGGCCTGCTTGGACAGGTCGTACTCGTCGGCGACGGGCTCGCCGGTGGCGAAGTCGGTGCCGCCGAACAGCACTCGGTAGATGTCCTCGTGACGCCACATGACGCCCTTGGGGAATCCGGTGGTGCCACCGGTGTAGAGCAGGTAGATGTCGTCGGCGCTGCGCGGGCCGAAGTCACGCTCGGGAGAGCTGTCGGCGATGGCCGAGTAGAACTCGACGCCGCCGTAGCGCTGGTAATCATCATCGGAGCCGTCCTCCACGACCAGGACGGTCTTGACCAACGGTGTCTCGGGCAGCACGTTGGCCACCCGGTCGGAGTAACGGCGCTCGTGGATGAGCGCGACCATGTCCGAGTTCTCGAACAGGTACTTCAGCTCACCCTCGACGTAACGGAAGTTGACGTTGACCAGGATCGCGCCGGCCTTCACGATGCCCAGCATCCCGATCACGATCTCGATGCGGTTGCGGCAATACAGGCCGACCTTGTCGTCCTTCTTGACGCCTTGTGAGATCAGATAGTGGGCCAGGCGGTTGGCCTTCTCCTCCAACTGCGCATAGGTCAGCTGTTCGTCGCCACAAATCAGCGCGACACGGTCAGGCACAGCGTCGATGGCGTGCTCGGCAAGATCGGCAATATTCAGGGCCACAGAACCTAAACTAGAACGTGTTACATTTCGAGACAAGTCTGGGTTGAAATTGCATAGGAGCTGGCACCCGTGAGCGATACCGAAAAAGGGCCCGACGCCCTCATTGAGCAGCGCGGACACACCTTGATCCTGACGCTGAACCGGCCCGAGGCGCGCAACGCGCTTTCGACCGAGATGCTCTCGATCATGGTCGAGGCCTGGGACCGCGTCGACAACGATCCGGAGATCCGCACCTGCATCCTGACCGGTGCCGGCGGGTACTTCTGCGCGGGCATGGACCTCAAGGGCGCCACCAAGAAGCCGCCGGGCGATTCGTTCAAGGACGGCAGCTACGACCCGTCGCGCATCGACGGTCTACTCAAGGGCCGACGCCTGACCAAGCCGTTGATCGCCGCGGTCGAGGGCCCGGCCATCGCCGGCGGCACCGAGATCCTGCAGGGCACCGACATCCGCGTCGCCGGCGAGAGCGCCAAGTTCGGCATCTCCGAGGCCAAGTGGAGCCTGTATCCGATGGGCGGTTCGGCAGTGCGTCTCGTGCGCCAGATTCCGTACACGATCGCATGCGACATGCTGCTGACCGGGCGACACATCACTGCCGCCCAGGCGCTCGAGTACGGCCTGATCGGTCACGTCGTCCCGGACGGCACCGCATTGGAGAAGGCACTCGAGATCGCCGAGGTGATCAACAACAACGGCCCGCTCGCGGTGCAGGCCATCCTCAAGACCATCCGCGAGACCGAGGGCATGCACGAGAACGAGGCGTTCAAGCCCGACACCGCCAACGGCATCCCGGTGTTCCTGTCCCAGGACGCCAAGGAAGGCCCGCTGGCCTTCAAGGAGAAGCGCGCGCCCAAGTTCCAGATGAAGTAGTTCCTGCCCCTCGAGGCAAAACTGAGGCCCTGCTCGACGTTTCGAGCAGGGCCTCATTTTTCAGGCTCTCAGCGCCAATGTCCGGGTGGCGGCGGACCCCAGTGCCCCGGCGGCGGAGGTGGCGGCCCCCAGAACGGTGGCGGCGGCGGGGGTGGTCCCCAGAACGGTGGCGGGGGTGGCGGCGGTGGTCCCCAGAACGGTGGTGGCGGCGGCGGGGGCGGCGGGCCCCACGGCCGCAACGGCGGAGCGGGCATCGAAGACAACGGGGCCGGTCCGCCAACCTGCAGGCTCGCCGGCGCCGTACCCTGCATCGGTGCCGCACTGGCCTGGCCCGCCATTCCGATGGCTCCGGCCAACAGCGCCCCACCCAGCACGGCTCCGCTCAACACTCTTCGCCCAGTTAAATGTCGTGCCATCTCGTGCACTCCTCAAATCGTCGCGTCATATCCCCCGATATTGCGAGATTATCTAATTAGATTCACTATGCGAAACCTGTGAGGCGCTTGCACAGCGAACACTTAACTAGGACATAGGAATACACAGGCGCCACGAGTGGCGGGCTAGGCGCCCAGCGGCGCCGTGGGGGTGAAGACGACCGGCATGGCCTCGGGCCCGCTGACGAAGTTGGCCGGACGCAGCGGCAACGCCTTGTCGTCGGCCAACCGCAGATCGGGCAGCCGGGTGAGCAGCCGCTCGAGCATGAGCCGCAGCTCCAGGCGGGCCAGCTGGTTTCCGAGGCAGAAGTGCGTCCCGAAGCCGAAAGCCAAGTGGCTGTTGGGGTTCCGGTCGATCCGGAACTCGTCGGGGTTCTCGAAGACTGCTTCGTCGAAGTTGGCAGATTCGAACATCAGCATGATCTTCTCGCCGGCCTTCAGGTCGGTGCCATGGAAGGTCGTATCGGCCGTCAGGGTCCGGCACATGTTCTTCACCGGCGAGGTCCAGCGCAGCGTCTCCTCGATGGCGCCGGGCAGCAGGGACTGGTCGGCTACCAGACGTTCCCACTGGTCACGGTGACGCAAGAGCTGATCGGTACCGCCGGACAGCGTGTGGCGTGTGGTCTCATCGCCGCCGATCAGGATCAGCAGGGTCTCCATGACGATCTCGTCATCGCTCATCCGCTGCCCCTCGACCTCGGCGTTCACCAGGATCGAGAAAAGATCGTCGGTCGGCTCGGCGCGCCGCTTGGCGATCACCTCCATGGTGAACGCGGTATAGGCGGCGAACGTCTCCATCAGCATGTTGATGGCCGTCTCGTCGAGATGCGAACTCAGCCCGCAGACCAAGTCGTCCGACCACTTCAGCAGCATCTCGCGCTCGGTGGGCAGCACGCCGAGCATGTCGCCGATCACCGCCATCGGCAGCGGCGCGGCGATGTCGCGGACGAAGTCGCATTCCCCGCGTTCACACACCGCGTCGATCAGGGTGTCGCACAGGTTCACGATCGACGGCACCTTGTCCATCACCCGCTTGCGCGTGAAGCCCGAGTTGACCAGCTTGCGGCGCAACACATGTGCCGGGTCGTCCATGTCGATCATGTAGGGCATGCCCGGCTGATCGGGACGGATGCCACCGGCGTTGGAGAACAGTTCGGGGTTACGTTCGGCGTCGATCACGGCCGCGTAAGTGGTGGCGGCCGCCAGTCCGTTGCGGTCCCGGAACACCGGCTGGTTGGCCCGCATCCAGCGGTAGGCCTCCCGCGCACCACCGTCGGCATAGAAGTTGCCGTTGGTGAAATCAACGTCGGGCTTGGACAGTACTTGGGTCACGAAATCTCCTTGGCGTCAGCAAACGTCATCTGTACATTGCGGACCGAGCTGGACAACAACGCCCGTTTGGGCAGGCCCAGGGCCGCGAGTTCTGCGGCGTACGGGTGGTCACCGAGCCGGATTCGGACCCCACCCGGCCGGTAGCGCACGCCGGAAAGCCGCATCTGGCCTTCGGTTTCGCGCAGCACGCCGTCGAGGTAGGAGAAAGTGGACTGCACCTGAGGCTTGGCGGTGAACGCCGACGGCACCGGCAGGCCGGGCTTGAAATCCATCCCGACGGCCAGCCGGCCGTCGATGTTCACCTCGAAGCCGAACGGGCTGCCCTCATGAACCCCGGCCCCATTGTCCGCACCGCGAACGGTGAAGTCCGCCAAGACTTTCGGATAGCCCCAGATCTGCCTGCCGGCCTGCAGCGTGAATTCACCGTCAACCGGAAGGTGGTGCACGAAGGCGCCCGCCGAGCCGAGACCGCGTAGGCCCGAGGCCTCCGCACCGGGCCGGTTCACCATGACGTTGGTGCCGTACTCCAGGTACGGGCCCAGGTCGCCGTCGATGTAGTGCATCAGCATCAACACGACGATCGCGCGGTGCGGTCGGTGCCGATACACGCGCAGACCGCTGTAGTCGATCATGCGCTGCGCGGCATCGGCATCCACCGAGAACATCGCCATGTGTTGCACGGCGGTACGGATCTGCACCGGCATCGTCAACACGGTGCCGAGCACATTGTGCTGCGAGGCAGGAGTGGCGTCACTCACACCAGTGAATCTAGAACCTTGAGTAGACAGGTTGCAACAAAGTGTCTACTGATCGGGAACGAACAGACGCGGACGTGCCCGAAAACGCGCATTCACGGGCACCGGCGCGTCTGCTCGCGGCTGAAAACCGGCCTACACGAGGGCGGCGAGGTCCTTGATCTGCTCTACGGAGCGAGCGCCGACGACCATCATGGTCACGCCCGAGGCCTCCCAGGCCTTGATCTGCCCCTTGACGTAGTCGAGGTCACCGACGATCGCCGAGTCATCGACCAATTCGTCGGGAATCACCTTGGCGGCTTCGTCTTTGCGATCGCTGCGGAACAGCTTGGTGACATCGTCGACGACCTCGGCGTAGCCCATCCGGCGGTAGACCTCGGCGTGGAAGTTGGTGTCCTCAGACCCCATACCGCCCATGTACAGCGCCAGGTGCGGCTTCATCAGCTCCATGATCGCGGGCCGGTCGTCGGTCACCACCACCTGTGCGGTCGCGCAGATCTCGAACGTCTCCCGCGTATGCCGGGCGCCCGGGCGGGCGAAGCCCTCGTCCAGCCACTCGTTGTACATGCCTGCAATGCGCGGCGAGTAGAAGATCGGCAGCCAGCCGTCGGCGATCTCGGCGGCCAACGCGACGTTCTTGGGGCCCTCGGCACCGAGCATCACCGGGATGTCGGCACGCAGCGGATGAGTTATCGGCTTGAGGTTCTTGCCCAGGCCCGTGGTGCCCTCGCCGGTCACCGGCAGCGGGTAGTGCGGGCCGGCGCTGTGCACCGGAGCCTCGCGCGCCCAGACCTGACGCAGGATGTCGATGTACTCGCGGGTGCGGGCCAGCGGCTTGGGAAATTTCGCGCCGTACCAGCCCTCGACCACCTGCGGCCCGGACACCCCGAGACCGAGGATGTGGCGGCCGCCAGAGAGGTGATCCAGCGTCAGTGCGGCCATCGCGCACGCGGTCGGGGTACGGGCGGACATCTGGATCACCGAGGTGCCCAGGCGCATGCGGGTGGTTTCGCGGCCCCACCAGGCCAGCGGGGTGTAGGCGTCCGAGCCCCAGGCCTCTGCGGTGAACACGGTGTCGAAGCCCTCCGCCTCGGCCGCGGCCACGAGTTCGGCGTGGTTGGTGGGCGGCTGCGCGCCCCAGTATCCGAGTTGCAGACCCAGCTTCATTTAGATTGCCTTCCCACGTGTCCTTGCCACGATTGTTAGAACCTGTTCTACTCGATGTGTGACAGCCAGCCAAAGCCGCCCGGCCTCGACAGATCACCGTGAGCCGCCACTTTCCGCGCCACTGAAACTGTCGTTTGACTACACCCGTTCAGTTGGTCCACTGCTCAGTCAGTTCTTCACTGCCCTGCGCGAGCGCCGGATCGTCGGCGTGCGCGGGTCTGACGGACGCGTGCACGTGCCACCCGCTGAGTATGACCCGGTCACCTACGAGGCCCTGACCGAGGTCGTGCCCGTATCCAGCGTGGGGACCGTCGTGTCCTGGACCTGGCAGCCAGAGCCCCTCGAGGGCCAGCCGCTGGACCGGCCGTTCGCCTGGGCGTTGATCAAGCTCGACGGCGCCGACACTCCGCTGCTGCATGCCGTGGACGCCAAGGAAGGCGAACTGAGCACCGGCGCCCGGGTACGTGTCCACTGGGTCGACGAGCCGGTCGGCGCGATCACCGACATCGCGTACTTCGTCCCCGGCGAGACCGCTGAGGACGTCCCGGCGGTCAGCGATGATCGCGACCCGGTGACCATGCTCGTGGTGCCCTCGGCCATCGAGATCCGACACACGGCTTCTCAGCCGGAGAGCACGTACCTCCGGGGTCTGCGCGACGGCAAACTGCTGGGCGCACGCACCGGAGACACCGGCAAGGTGTACTTCCCACCCAAGGAAGCCGATCCGGCCACCGGCAAGGAGCTCGACCAGTTCGTCGAGCTGGTCGACAAGGGCACGGTCACCACGTTCGCGATCATCAACATCCCGTTCGCCGGCCAGCGCATCAAGCCGCCGTACGTCGCGGCCTACGTGCTGCTCGACGGTGCCGACATCCCGTTCCTGCATCTGGTGACCGATATCGACGCGTCCGAGGTACGGATGGGCATGCGCGTGGAAGCGGTGTGGAAGCCCCAGGAGGAATGGGGCCTCGGCATCGACAACATCTCGCACTTCCGGCCGACGGGTGAGCCCGACGCCGACTACGACAGCTACAAGCACCACCTGTAAAGGGAAACCTCACATGACTCTTCGTGATGTCGCTGTCGTCGGTTTTGCACATGCCCCGCATGTGCGCCGCACTGATGGCACCACCAACGGCGTCGAGATGCTGATGCCGTGTTTCGCCAGCCTGTATGAAGAGCTCGGCCTGCAGCAGACCGACATCGGCTTCTGGTGCTCCGGCTCTTCCGATTACCTTGCCGGCCGGGCCTTCTCGTTCATCTCGGCGATCGACTCGATCGGCGCGGTGCCGCCGATCAACGAATCGCACGTCGAGATGGACGCCGCCTGGGCGCTGTACGAGGCCTACATCAAGATCCTGACCGGCGAGGTGGAGACCGCGCTGGTCTACGGCTTCGGCAAGTCCTCGGCCGGAGTCCTCCGTCGGGTGCTGGCCCTTCAGACCGATCCGTACACCGTCGCGCCGCTGTGGCCGGATGCGGTGTCGCTGGCCGGACTTCAGGCCCGCTTCGGGCTGAATGCCGGTAAGTGGACCGCTGAGCAGATGGCCCAGGTGGCCCTGGATTCGTTCGCCGCGGGTGGTCGGGTCGACTCCGTCGAGTCCGCTTCGAGCGTCGCCGAGCTGCTGGACCGCCCGTTCTTCGCCGATCCGCTGCGCCGCCACGACATCGCCCCGATCACCGACGGCGCATCGGCCATCGTCCTGGCTGCCGGCGACCGGGCGCGTGAACTTCGCGAAAACCCGGCCTGGATCACCGGTTTCGAGCACCGCATCGAGACCCCGGTGCTCGGTGCCCGCGATCTGACCGTCTCGACCTCCACCGCTGCCTCGGCGCAAGCCGCCACGGGCGGTGACGTGAGCTCGATCGAGGTGGCCGAGATCTACGCCCCGTTCACCCACCAGCAGCTGATCCTCACCGAGGCGATCGGGCTGGGCGAGAACACGAAGGTCAATCCGTCGGGCGGCGCGTTGGCCGCCAACCCGATGTTCTCGGCCGGTCTGGAACGCATCGGCTTCGCCGCGCAGCACATCTTCGACGGATCCGCCGGGCGCGTGCTGGCGCACGCCACCAGCGGCGCTGCGCTGCAACAGAATCTGGTCGCGGTCCTGGAGGGCAAGAACTAATGGCTAACAAAGCAGCGGTCCTCGGAACGGGCCAGACCAAGTACGTGGCCAAGCGTCACGACGTGTCGATGAACGGCCTGGTGCGCGAGGCCATCGACAAGGCGCTCGCCGATTCCGGTTCCACCATGGCCGATATCGATGCCGTCGTGGTCGGCAAGGCGCCGGACTTCTTCGAGGGCGTGATGATGCCCGAGCTGTTCATGGCCGACGCCACCGGCGCCACCAACAAGCCGCTGATCCGCGTCCACACCGCCGGTTCGGTGGGCGGCTCGACCGCGATCGTGGCCGCCAGCCTGGTCAAGTCCGGCAAGTACCGCCGGGTGCTGACCATGGCCTGGGAGAAGCAGTCGGAGTCGAACGCCATGTGGGCGTTGAGCATTCCGGTGCCGTTCACCAAGCCGGTGGGCGCGGGTGCGGGTGGATACTTCGCGCCCCACGTGCGCGCCTACATCCGGCGCTCGGGCGCACCGGACCACATCGGTGCGATGGTGGCGGTCAAGGACCGGCTCAACGGCGCCAAGAACCCGCTGGCGCACCTGCATCAGCCCGACATCACCCTGGAGAAGGTGATGGCCTCGCAGATGCTGTGGGACCCGATCCGGTTCGACGAGACCTGCCCGTCCTCCGACGGTGCCGCGGCCATGGTGATCGGCAACGAGGAAGCCGCGGACACTCGCGTCGCCGAGGGGCATCCGGTCGCGTGGATCCACGCCACCGCCCTGCGTACCGAACCGCTGGCCTACTCCGGCCGTGACCAGGTCAACCCGCAGGCCGGTCGCGACGCCGCGGCCGCGCTGTGGCGCGATGCCGGCATCACCAGCCCGATCGACGAGATCGACGTGGCCGAGGTGTACGTGCCGTTCTCGTGGTTCGAGCCGATGTGGTTGGAGAACCTCGGTTTTGCCGCCGAGGGCGAGGGCTGGAAGCTCACCGAAGCCGGCGAGACGGCCATCGGCGGGAAGATCCCGTTCAACGCCTCCGGCGGTGTGCTGTCGAGCAACCCGATCGGCGCCTCGGGCATGATCCGGTTCGCCGAATCGGCGATCCAGGTGATGGGCAAGGCCGGCGACCACCAGGTCGAGGGCGCCCGCAAGGCACTCGGTCATGCCTACGGCGGTGGCGCGCAGTACTACTCGATGTGGGTGGTGTCATCGGATAAACCTGCGGACAAGCCGGCCTCATGACCCGCATGAAGTACACGCTCAGCGTGGCAATGGGCCCGCTCGAGCATCTGACCGGGTTGGCCCGCACCGCAGAGGAAGTCGGGTTCGATTCGATCGCGCTGCCCGACTCGCTGTTCTACATGGAGAAGCAGGCCGCGGACTATCCGTACACCCCGGACGGTTCGCGGATGTGGAATGCCGAGACCCCGTGGGTCGATCCGCTGATCGCGGCGGCCTCGATGGGGGCGGCGACCTCGACGCTGCGGTTCTACACCAACGTCATGAAGCTCGGGTCGCGTAATCCGCTGCTGCTGGCCCGGCAGGTCGGCTCGGTGGCCAACCTGACCAACAACCGATTCGGCTTCGGCGTCGGAATCGGCTGGGCACCTGAGGAGTTCGAGTGGTGCGGGGTCCCGTTCGCCAAGCGCGGCGCCCGCGTCGACGAGATGATCGAGGTGCTCAAGCTCGTGCTCGGCGGCGGCATGGTCGAGTTCCACGGCGAGTTCTACGATTTCGAGCGCCTGCAGATGAGCCCGGCCCCGTCGCAGCCCGTCCCGTTCTACGTGGGCGGGCACACCCCGGTTGCCCTCAAGCGGGCCGCCCGGGTGGGTGACGGCTGGACCAGCGCGATGATGACGTGCGCGCAGCTGGCCGAGACCGTGACGGCCATCAACAAGCTGCGGGCCGAATACGGCCGTGCCGATGAGCCGTTCGAGTTCCAGTCGGTGTGCATCGACAAGTTCGACCTCGACGGCCATCGCGAGCTGGCCGAGGCAGGCATCACCGACAACATCGTCATCCCCTGGATGCTCGAGGGACTCGGCTTCGACGCTCCCCTGGAGAAGAAGCAGGATTCGCTCAAGCGGTTCGCCGACACCTATATCCACTCCGGCTGGCAGGACTGACATGGCCATCACCAATCCCGAACACCCAGCGCATCTGGCGGGCAAGCGATCCCGGGACGCCGTGGCGGCCCGGGACAAGCAGGCCTGGCTGGCCAATTTCGCCGACGACGCGATCGTGCAGGATCCCATCGGGCCGTCGTTCTTCGATCCGGAGGGCAACGGGCACCGGGGCAAGGAAGCCATCGCGGCATTCTGGGACAAGGCCATCGCCCCGACTGACAACCTCGAGTTCAAGTTCGTCGACACGTACCAGTGCGGCACCGAGGAAGCCAACGTCGGCAGCATCGTGACGACGATGGGCGGGCACCGCATCACCACCCCGGGTGTCTTCACCTACCGGGCCAACGATGCGGGGCAACTGGTGGCCTTGCGGGCCTACTGGGAAGTGGACCGCGCGAGCGCCGAGAAGATCGACAGCTAGATCTCGGCGAGGCCCGTCAGGTAACGCTCGGCCAGTTCGCGGTACGCCGCGGGATTGGTCTGCACCCAGGTCTGCGCGCCGGTGCCCGCGATGGGTCCCCGGATCTTCGCGGGCGCACCGGTGACCAGAACCTCGTCGGGAATCTTGGTCCCCCCGACCACCAGTGAATGCGCCGCGATCAGGCTGCGCCGGCCAATCACCGCCCCGTCGAGCACCGTGCAGTGGTTGGCGATCAGCGCCTCCTCCCCCACGTGCGCACCGTGCACGACACACATGTGGGCGACCGTCGCACCGGGGCCGATGTCGACCGGGATCCCCGGTGGCGCGTGCAGCACCGACCCGTCCTGAACGTTGGCGCCCTCGCGGATGACGATCGGGGCGAAGTCACCTCGCAACACGGTGTTGAACCACACGGACGCACCGGCCTCGACCGTCACGTTGCCGATCAGTGTTGCCGTCGGGGCGACGAATGCGCTTGGGTCGACCACGGGCGCCCGGCCCTCGAACGAATACAGCGGCATCGTCCACATATACCGCAGGAAACGGGCGCCGGCGCAGCGACGCGTACCCTGAACAGTAACTATGTCGCTCACGACAACCAATTACCCCAGGTTCTTGATCACCACAGGCCTTGCCGCGGCCATCGTCGGCACGGCGGTCGCATGCTCCCCCACCGGCGATGCACCGAGTACGCCGTGGGTTGCCACGCCGTCCGCCCCGTCATCGTCCGCGGCGCCGAAATCGCCGAAGTCGCAGGCATCCGACTACAGCCACCTGCTGCTCCAGGCCGAGGACGTCAGCATTCCGCCGGACACGTTCACGGCCCGGTCCAGCAACGTCAATCCCGATGGTCAATCCGGGGCGAGTGCGCTGTTCGTCAACGCCGACGACACTCGGGCGATCGCCGACACGATCCTGATCTACCCGGATGTGGCGACCGCGACGGCGACGCTCAAGCAGGCGTCTGCGGCGGTGAGCACCATGGTCACCGGAGGCCAACCGGAGCCGGTGCCGGTGGGGACGAACGGCACCGTGATATCGGGGACGGCGCCCGACGGAAAGAAAGCCGTGACGCTGCTGATGTACACCCAGGGACGCGCCGTGGTGCGCCTCGAGTTCGACAGCAACCCGGATGATCCGGTGTCACCGCAGACGGTGGCCAGTGTCGGACGGATGCAGCAGATTGCGCTGCGAATCGGACTTCCGGAGCGGGAGTAAAGGCCGTTCACGACGGGTATGCCGCAGGTCACGCCTGAATTATTGCCATCCGGGCTCAAAAAACTGTAACGTGTTCTAGTTAAGAGCACCGATACGGGAGGCCCACCGTGACTACCGAACATGCCGGCATCAGAGAGATCGACACCGGCGCCCTGCCAGACCGCTACGCGCGGGGTTGGCACTGCCTGGGACCGGTCAAGAACTTCCTTGACGGTCAGCCGCACTCCGTCGAGATCTTCGGCACCAAGCTGGTGGTGTTCGCCGATTCCAAGGGCGACCTGAAGATCCTCGACGGCTACTGCCGGCACATGGGTGGCGACCTGTCGCAGGGCACCATCAAGGGCGACGAGGTGGCCTGCCCGTTCCACGACTGGCGCTGGGGCGGTGACGGCAAGTGCAAGCTCGTCCCTTACGCCAAGCGCACCCCGCGCCTGGCCCGCACCCGGGCGTGGCACACCGACGTGCGCGGTGGCCTGCTGTTCGTCTGGCACGACCACGAGGGCAACGACCCGCAGCCCGAGGTCCAGATCCCCGAGATCCCCGAAGCCGCCAGCGACGAGTGGACCGAGTGGCAGTGGAACTCGATGCTGATCGAGGGCAGCAACTGCCGCGAGATCATCGACAACGTCACCGACATGGCGCACTTCTTCTACATTCACTTCGGCCTGCCGACGTACTTCAAGAACGTCTTCGAGGGCCACATCGCCTCGCAGTACCTGCACAACGTCGGCCGTCAGGACATCGGCGGCATGGGCACCCAGTACGGCGAGTCGCACCTGGATTCCGAAGCCTCCTACTTCGGCCCGTCCTTCATGATCAACTGGCTGCACAACAACTACAGCGGTTACAAGGCCGAGTCGATCCTGATCAACTGCCACTACCCGGTGAGCCAGGACTCGTTCATGTTGCAGTGGGGCGTCATCGTCGAAAAGCCAAAGGGCATGGACGAGAAGACCACCCAGAAGCTGGCCAACGCGATGACCGACGGCGTCAGCCAGGGCTTCCTGCAGGACGTCGAGATCTGGAAGCACAAGACCCGCATCGACAACCCGTTGCTGGTCGAGGAGGACGGCGCCGTCTACCAGATGCGCCGCTGGTACCAGCAGTTCTACGTCGACGTCGCCGACATCACGCCCGACATGACCGACCGCTTCGAGATGGAGATCGACACCACCGCAGCCAACGAGAAGTGGCATGTGGAGGTCGAGGAGAACCTGAAGGTCCAGGCCGAGCAGAAGGCGGCCGAGAAAGAAACCGCGCAGTCAAGCTGATGACGACACGCAACGAGCGGAGCCAGGCCCCCGACGTCGAGGACCTGGCCCGCTCGATGCTGCTGCTGCACGGCGCGCATGACGACGACGATCACCATGCCGCCGGCGGCGAGAACTCGGCGGGCGGATCATGGGCCAAGGCACCGAGTTTCGCGTCCGATCCGGAGCGCGCCGCGGCGGTCCGCGAGGCCAGCGCACGCGACCGCGAGCGCTACCTGACCTCGGGCCTGGTGTCGGTGGACTGCCGGTTCTGCCATGTGGCCGTGCAGGTGAAAAAGCTGAGCGCGGAACATACTTCGGTGCAGTGGTCTTCCGAGGCCGTGCAGCGCTGCGCGACTTTCTCCGAGATCCGCTCCAACGGCGGAGATCCAGCCCGGGCCCGATCCTGCCCGCGGCTGACCGACAGCATCAAACACGCGGTGGCCGAGGGGTGCCTGGAAGAGGTGTCCTCGGCGCCCTCCCCCGGCGACGGCTGACTGTCCCCTCGAGCGATTTGTGCACGATTTTCCGCGGCTGCAGCGGAAAATCGTGCACAAGTCACATGAAACCAGGGACTACAGCCCCTTGAACCGCTCCTGGACCGCCTCGGAGGTCAAACCGTAGTCCGCCAGTGAGTAGGTGTGCTTCGGCGCTCGCGGTCCCTGCTGGCTGGCGGTGTGACTGTCGACCATCGCCTGGCGGGCGGCGTCGGTGAAGTCCAGTCCGAACGTGCGGTAGATGCCCTCGACCGCACCGATCGGGTCCTTGATGAACTCGAAATAGTCCACGTCGCAGAACTGGGCCGGATCATGCTTGGCCCGTTCGGCATTGAACAACTCCAGCCCACGCGACCAGGTCTCCATGGCGTCTTCGCCGATGACATTCCCGGTGAACGTGTTGGACCAGCCGGCGGTCGTGTGCTGCGACAGCGAGCACATCGAGGCCATGATGGTCTCGGCAGGCCGGTGGCACTGGACCACGAGCGCGTCGGGGTACACCTTGAACAGTGCGTCCAACGCGAACAGATGACTGGGGTTCTTGAGGACCCAACGCTTTTCGGGCTCGTTCAGGCCGATCAGCTGCAGGTTCTTGCGATGCCGCCGGTAGGACTTGGTCCAGTCCTGACGGGCCAGCCACTTCGAGTAGGTCGGGACGTGCGCCAGGGTCTCGTAGGACACCGAGTGCAACGACTGACGCAGCAGCTGCCAGCATTCCTCGACCTCGTCCGCGGTCATGTAATGCAGGCCCGTGTAATCCGGGTTCTCCTCGTGCGCCTGCTTGAACCGGGCATCGAGCGCACTGAAAACCGGGTTGTCGGGCCAGGTTTCCCGCGGCGGCCGCGGCTGCGGGAACTCCGCAAGCCACATCTCAAGACCCTGGTGCATCGGGTCCGCCGTCAGGAGCCGGTGGATCACCGTGGTCCCGGTGCGCGGCAGCCCGGTGACGAAGATCGGCCGCTCGATCGGCACGTCGACGTGCTGCGGGTACTGCTTGAACGCGGCTTCCGAGACGAGGCGCGCCACCAGCGCGTTGCGGGTGAAGAACCGCTGCATCTTGCTGCCGAGCTCGGTCAGGTCGGCGTCACGCTGGTAGGACTCCAGCAGCACCCCGAGCGCTTCCAGGTAGTTGTCGTCGTCCGTGCCGAAATCTTCCAGACCGCAGGCCTTTACCGCCGAGGCGTGCAGGTCCTCGACCGTGCCCACATTGGTGCGCGGGGTCATGGCTCGACTCCTTCTCGCTCCGGTCCTCGCTCGTACCTCGCTGCGATCCTCACTCGTCGTCGCCTTCGCGTCATGCCTTGTATTCTCCGCAGTTCACATCAAGGGCCTGACCGGTGATCCCGCTGGACAGATCACTGGCCATGAACAGGATCGCCGAGGCCACCTCATCCTCGGTCGGCAGCCGCTTGAGATCGGACCCAGCCGCTGACGCGTTGTAGATCTGTTCCACGGTGGTGCCGTACTTCTGCGCCTGATGGTTGAAGTACCCCTCCAGGGTTTCACCCCAGATGTAGCCGGGCAGCACCGAGTTGACCCGGATGCCCTTCTCCCCCAGTTCGGTGGCGAGGGTCTGCGACATGGACAGCAGGGCCGACTTGGCCATCTTGTAGGCGCCGTACTTGGCCTGCGAGTGTCGGACGACCATCGAATTGACATTCACCACTGAGCCTTTGACTGCTTCCAGGGCGGGGGTGAAGCCCTGGGTCATGCGCAGTGCGCCGAACACGGTCAGCTCGATCGCGTCCCGCATGTGATCAAAGGTGGTGTTCGCGAACGGCTTCATGGACGGCACCCGGAACGCGTTGTTGATCAACACGTCTGCCTTGCCGTACTCCTCCATCGTGCGAGCCACCACGTTGGCGACCTGCTCCTCGTCGGTGATGTCGGTGCCCACCGCGAGCGCACGACGGCCCAGAGCCGTCACCTCTTTGGCCACGTCCTCGAGCCGCTCCACCGTGCGGGCGGCCAACACGAGGTCGGCGCCGTTCTCCGCACATCGGCGGGCCAGCGTCGTCCCGAGCCCGGGCCCGACACCGCTGATGACGACAACCTTGTTCTCGAGCAGTCCGGCCATCGGTCAGCCCACCATCCTTTCGCCAATAAGCTTCTGACGAAGCGCAATTCGCGCCCGCCAATCATTTTCGGAGATCTTGTTGCTGTCGTAGTACGGCAGCTTGTCGGCCACAGAATCGATGTCCACCAACTCTGCCGTCGGCCCGTCCTCGGCGGTCAACTCCCGCGAAACCCGCTGCCAGCGGAACTGGAGATATCCCTTGCCGTGGCCCAACGTCTCGCACCAGTTGGTCACGCCCGGGTTCGCGTCGGAGACCACGATGCGGATCTTGCCGTCCGGGTCGGCCTGCACCTGCGTGCCGTTCAACGAGGTCTGGTGGTTGATGTAGTCCAGAGAGATGTACCAGAGGCTGCCCAGCTGGAAGCCCAGGTAGGGCGCGTCCGACACCGGCAGCGTGATGACCATCGCCTGGTCCGGCGTCATGTCGTAATGCCCGACCGACGAGTACTGCGTGGCCAGCCCACCCGGGGTCAACCGAGGCGCGGTCAGCGTGTTGACCGGGAGGTTGTCGTAGAACCACTTGGGGAACTGCAGCCAGGTCTTGACCCGCTGCACGAGTTGCTTGCCTGCGGTGGCGTAACGCTTTTCGATGAGTTCGCGGGTCAGCGGCGCGGGCGCCGTGCCTGCGGTGTCGGTGCGCGAGATCGCGAAGGAGCCGCGCTGAGCCGACCAGTCGTTGTAGACCTCCCGGATCACCAACTGCGACGGCGTCGCCGGGCTGAACCGCCACTCGAACGTCCCGTCGGCGGCGATGTCGAGCTTGCGATCGTCGAACGCGGTCTCACTGTCGGGCACGTTCTCGTCGGTGTACTCGCCACCGAGCAACTGGAAGCTGACGTCGGTGGTGGTCCCGCGCCGTCCGGTGACGACGTACTCGTGCCCGGGCTGGACCCGGGTGCCGAAGTACATGGTGTCGGGGTTGTCCAGACCCATCTTGGTGAACGGCCCGGTTCCGCTGTGCAGGAACGGGTGGTCGCGGTCGTAGTCGAATGCGACGTGCGTGCACGCCGCGATACAACCGGCCAGGTATTGCAGGCCCTCGAGGAGATCTGCTTCCGATTCGATGAAGGGAGCGGCGCTCACCAGGCGCTCAGCCTCGGCGATGGCGTCGACCAGTGGTTGTGAGTACATCCGGCATCTGCTCTCTCGGTCCAATATTGAACCGCAGTGGTAGAGTTTCCTACCTGACACTAGAACGCGTTCTAAATCGAGTCAACGGCGGCTTCAGTCCAGGGAGGTCCGATGCCAGACGACGAGCCGGCCGGCCGCGCTTCGCCGCCCACTGCACGGGTGGTGGCCATCCTGGATTTCCTGTCCCGCCATCCGCAGGAGCGGTTCGGACTGTCCGAGCTCACCCGCCGGGTCGGGCTGAGCAAGCCGACCTGCCTGGGCATCCTCAGCACGCTCACCGATTCGGGCTACCTGATCCGCGACAGCGCCGACAAGACGTATCGCCTTGGACCGAGCCTGATCTCACTCGGCCACGCGGCCCAGGAGTCCATGCGCGTCAATCCCGCGGCCCGCGCCGAACTGCGGGCGCTGTCCGCCACTTTCGACACCTCCGCGGGTCTGACGGCCGTCGTCGACGACCGGATCACCGTGCTCGAGGTGGTCGGCCCGCCCGGCCGCGATGCCGGGGTGCGGGTCGGACAGAGCTATCCGTTCGCCCCGCCGGTCGGCCTGATGTTCGTGCTGTGGGACGACGATGCCCTGCGCGCCTGGCTGGCTAAGGCGCCGACCATCCCGCTGCGCACCGAATCTGCCCGGCTGCACCGGGTGATCGAAAACTGCCGCACGGACGGGTATCTGGTGGAACGCCTGACGCCGGGGGGCCGTCGGCTCTACGCCCTGATGGCCGGGATGTCGACCAACCTTCCCGACGAACTACGCGCTCTGCTCAGTGAGCTGGTCTCCGACATCGGCGAGCGGGTGTATCTGCGTGACGAGGGGTCCGGCGACAATACCCCGCATGACGTCAGCGTCATCTCCGCACCGGTGTTCGACCACTATCAACGTCAGGTGATGGCGGCGTCATTGCACATCGGAACGGCGTTGACGGACAAGGAGATCACCGACCGGGCCCGGGCACTGGTGGCGACGGCCGACGCGTTGACCGAGCAGCTGGGCGGGGTCAAGCCGAGGCTCTGACTCCGCTGCGCTCAGAAGTTGTTGCAGGTGTCGAAGACTGTCTGCAGCAATCCCAGGTAGGGCTGGTTGGCCGGTTGAGCGGCGATGCCCTCGGCCATGTTCTGCCGTTGATCCCGCGACGAGCCCAGGAACTGGCGCAGCACATCCTGAACTGCCGGCGAGGCGCCCGCCATGGGACTCTGTGCATTCAGCGCCCCCATCACCTGCGGGTAAGTGCACGTGGTGTTCACGGCCGAATCCAGCCTGGGATCCGCGGATGCGACACCGGCTCCGACGGTCAACAAGGTCAAGCTGCCGACGGCGACAGCCAATGTGGTCAGCGAACGCTTCGTCATGTGAGGACCTCCTCCCCCAAGACCGGACTCTACTCGCTCAGCGCTGATCCCCCAGGGCTTTTGCAATTCGCTGCGCCGGCACTCAGCCACGCCCGGGCAAATGCCGCACAGCGCGTCAGCTCTCGTCGGACCGCAGCAACAGCGAACGGGCGACCGGCCGGGGCGCCGTTTCCCGCAGCATCGCGCTGGCAGGCCGCTGTCGCACGCGCTGCGGCCACCAGAACCAGCGGCCGAGCAGCGCTGCGATGGCCGGAGTCATGAGCGCGCGCACCACCAGGGTGTCCAACAGCAGACCGATACCGATCGTGGAACCCACCTGGCCGATGATCCGCAGGTCACTGGCCACCATCGACATCATCGTGAACGCGAACACCAAGCCCGCTGCTGTCACGACCTTTCCGCTACCGCCCATGGCCCGGATGATCCCGGTGTTGATCCCCGCGCCGATCTCCTCCTTCATCCGGGACACCAGCAGCAGGTTGTAGTCAGAACCGACGGCCAAGAGGATGATCACGGACATCGCGAGCACGAGCCAATGCAGGTTGATGCCGAGAATGTGCTGCCAGATGAGCACTGACAGGCCGAACGCGGCGCCCAGCGACAACGCCACCGTCCCCACGATGACCAGCGCGGCGATCAGGCTTCGCGTGACGAGCAACATGATCACGAAGATCAGGCACAGCGCGGCGACCCCCGCGATCAACAGGTCATAGGTCGACCCGTCACGCATGTCCTTGAACGTCGGGGCGGAACCTGCCAGGTAGATCTTGGCGTTCTCCAACGGAGTCACCTTGAGCGCCTCTTCGGCCGCCCGGTGCACCGCCTCGACCCGTGAAATCCCCTCGGGCGTAGCAGGATCCCCCCGGTGCGAAATGATGAAACGGACCGACTTCCCGTCCGGCGAGAAGAACAGGTTCATCGCGCGTTTGAAGTCCTTGTTCTCAAGGACTTCCGGCGGCAGGTAGAAGGAATCATCGTTGCGAGCCGCGTCGAACGCCTGACCCATCGCGGTGGCGTTATCGCTCATCTCGTCCATCATGGCCATGGTCCCGGCCATTGTGCTGTGCATGGTCAGAAGGCCGGCCCTCATGACCTTCATGCTCGAGATCATCTGCGGGAACTGGGCGATCATCTGGGGCATCAGGACATCCAGGCGGTCGGTCCCGAGACTCAGGTCATGCACGCCGTCTGAGACCGCATCGACCCCGTCGATCGAGTCGAACAGAGATCGGAACGACCAGCAGAACGGGATGTCGAAACAGTGCGGCTCCCAATAGAAGTAATTGCGGATCGGCCGCCAGAAATCGTCGAAATCGGCGATGTGGTCCCGCAATTCATCGGTTGTGGTATCCAAATCGCGGGTGTCCTGCGTCATCCGATGCGTGGTGTCGGACATTTTCAGACCGACATCGTAGAGATGCTGCGTGATGTTGATCATCGTGGTCAGATCGTCTGCCTGCTTCAACAGATCTTTCATGCGGTCCCGCTGGAACGGCAGCACCTGTTCCTGATTGGCGCTCTGCAAGCTCAGTAGAAACGGTATCGACGTCCGGTCGATCGGGTTGCCCTCAGGCCGGGTGACCGCCTGCACCCGGGATATTCCGGGAACAGCGAAGATCCCCCTCGCCACCTTGTTCAATATCAGCAGATCTGCCGGATTGCGCATGTCGTGGTCGGCCTCGAGCATGAGGATGTCAGGCGTCATGCGGGACTGCGGAAAGTGCCTCTCAGCGGCGGCATATCCCACATTGGCGGGAATGTCGGCAGGCACATACAGCCGGTCGTTGTAGCTGGTCTGATAGGCCGGCAGGGCCAACAGACCGATGAGCGCGATCACGCAGGCCGTGACCAGAATCGGCGCAGGCCATCGGACGATCGCCGTCGCCAGCCGCCGCCACCGCCGGACGATGATCTTGCGCTTGGGCTCGAACAGGCCCACCCGGCCGCCCACCGCGAGAACCGCCGGAACGAGTGTGAGCGCTACCGCCACCGCGACGACCATCGCGACGGCGGTCGGAACACCCATCGTCTGGAAATACGGCAGCCGCGCGAAGCTGAGGCAGAAAATCGCGCCGGCGATGGTCATGCCGGAACCCAGCACCACCTTGGCCACACTTCGGAATGTGGTGTAGAAGGCGGCTTCCCGGTCTTCCCCGGCTTGCCGCGCCTCCTGATAGCGCCCGAGGAAGAAGATGCCGTAGTCGGTCCCCACCGCGATCCCGAGCGATACCAGGAGATTGACCGCGAATGTCGACAACGCGATGACCTGGTGCTCACCGAGCAATGCGACCACGCCACGAGCCGCCTGGACCTGTATGCCCACCATGACGAGAAGAAGCACCGCGGTGATGATCGAGCGGTAGACCAGGAGCAGCATCGTGAAGATCACCACGAGCGTGACAATGGTGATCTTGATGATGGACTTGTCGCCGGCATGGTTCATATCCGCGACCAGTGGCGCGGGTCCGGTGACGTAGGCCTTCAGTCCCGGGGGCGGTGGCGTCCGGTCCACGATGCCCCGGATTGCGTCGACGGATTCGTTCGCCAGGGATTCGCCTTGGTTACCCGCCAGATTCAGCTGGACATACACAGCCTTGTCGTCAGCACTCTGGACCGCGGGCGCCGTCAGGGGGTCGCCCCAGTAGTCCTGCACGTGCTGCACATGACGGGTGTCGGCCTTCAGCTGGCGAACCAGGTCGTCGTAGTAGCGGTGCGCCGCATCCCCGAGAGGCTGGTCTCCCTCCAGGACGATCATTGCCACACTGTCGGAGTCGGATTCGCCGAACACCGTGCCCATGTGCTTTGCCGCCTGGAACGACGGGGCGTCTTTGGGGACCAACGACACCGAGTACTGTCGCCCCACCGTTTCGAGCGATGGAACGGCGAAGGTGAGCACGGCGACGACCACCAACCAGCCGATGATGATCGGCACGGCCAGCCGATGAATCACCCTGGCAATAAGCGGCGGCTTGTTGCTCACCGCGGTCAGCGTTCGTCGGGTTTGAGCAACAGGGAACGGACCAGCGGCCGAGGCCCGGTCGGCCGCAGCAGCGCACTGGCGGGCCTCTGACGCACCGCGAGCGGCCACCAGAACCAACGGCCGAGCAGCGCCGCGATGGACGGCGTCATGAACGCACGCACCACCAAGGTGTCGAAGAGCAGGCCGATGCCGATCGTGGAACCCACCTGGCCGATGGTGCGCACATCGCTGGCCAGCAACGCAAACATGGTTGCCGCGAACACCAGACCCGCTGCCGTCACGACCTTTCCGCTGCCGGCCATGGCGCGGATGATGCCCGTGTTGATGCCCGCCTTGATCTCCTCTTTCATCCGGGACACCAGCAGCAGGTTGTAGTCAGAACCGACCGCCAACAGAATGATGAGCGCGATCGCGAGGACTATCCAGTTCAACTCGATTCCGAGGATGTGTTGCCAGACCAACACCGACAGTCCGAACGCCGCGCCGAGAGAAAGCGCCACCGTCCCCACGATCACCAACGCCGCCACCAGGCTCCTGATCATGATCAGCATGATGATGAAAATGAGGCACAGCGCGGCGATTCCCGCGATCAGCAGGTCATAGGTCGACCCGTCCACCTGATCTTTCGACATCGCCGAGGTCCCGGTGAGGTAAAGCTTGGCGTTCTCCAGAGGCGTTCCCTTCAGCGCCTCCTCTGCAGCCGTTCTGATCGGCTCTACCCGCGCAATACCTTCAGGCGTCGCGGGATCGCCTCGCTGGGTGATGAGCAAGCGCGCCGTCTTCCCGTCCGGTGACAAGAACACGTCCATGACCCGCTTGAAGTCCGCGTTCTTGAAGACCTCGGGTGGGATATAGAACGAATCGTCGTTCTGGGCATTGTCGAAGGCTCTGCCCATCGCGGTGGCACCATCGGACATCTCGTCCATCTGCGCCAGGATGCCCCCCATGGTGCTGCGCATCGTCAGCATCATCGTCCGTGTGCTCTGCATCGTCGCGATCATGGCGGGGAACTGGGCGATCATCTGCGGCAGAAGCACATTCAGTTGATCGAGATTCCCGATCAGCCGGTGCATCGTCACGGTGAGCTTGTCGACACCGTCAAGCGCCTCGAACAGAGACTTCGTCGACCAGCACAGCGGGATGTTGAAGCAATGTGGCTCCCAGTACAGGTAGTTGCGCACCGGCCGCCAGAAGTCGTCGAAGTCGGCCATGTGGTCGCGCAACTCAAGGGTCACGTCTTCCAGATCATGCGTTTTGCTCACCACGTCATTGGTCGCGGCAGCGAGTTGTTGCATGAGCCCGTACATGCGTTGCATCACGGCGATGGTTTTCGAGATCTCGTCGGCCTGCGCCGCCAAGTCGTTCATCCGGGCCTTCTGGAACGGCAGGAGCTGCAGTTGGCCGGCGTTGGAGGAGCTGATGATGAAGGGAATCGTGGTGTGCTTGAGGGGAATACCCTCGGGCCGGGTCGCCGACTGCACCCGGGCCACCCCGGGAACGGACAGCACGCCCTTGGCCAGCTTGTTCAACACCAGGAAATCTGCCGGGTTACGCATGTCCCGATCGGCCTCGACCAACAGTATGTCGGGAGACGCCATCAGCGACTGCTGGAAATGCCGGGCCGCTGCGTCGTACCCCGCGTTGGCGGGGATGTCTTTGGGCAGATACTTCTGGTCGCTGTAGCCGGGTTGGTATGCGGGCAGCGCCAACAGCCCGATCAGCGACACCGCGCAAGCCGCAACCAGGATCGGCGCGGGCCAGCGAACGATCGCGGTGCCGATCCGGCGCCACCGACGAACGATGATCTTGCGTCTCGGCTCGAACAACCTGAGTCGACTGCCCAGCGCAAGCACCGCCGGGATCAGCGTCAGTGCCACCGCGACTGCCACCATCATGCCCAGGGCACACGGAACACCGAGAGTCCGGAAATAGGGCAATCGGGTGAAGCTGAGACAGAACACCGCACCGGCAATCGTCAATCCCGACGCCAGCACCACCTTGCCGACGCTGCGGTACGTCGTGTAGAACGCCTGTTCCTTGTCTTCGCCTGCCTGTCGCGCCTCCTGATAGCGCCCGACGAAGAAGATGCCGTAGTCGGTTCCTGCCGCGATTCCGAGTGTGACCAGAAGGTTGACTGCGTAGGTGGACAGCCCGATGAGACCGCTGTCGGCGAGAAGAGCGACAACCCCTCGGGCCACCTGTAATTGGATGCCAACCAGGAACAGAAGGATCACGGCGGTGAAGATCGAACGGAAGAAGAACAACAGCATCACCAGGATGACCGTGAGGCTCAGGCCCGTGACCAGCAGGACCGTGCGGTTGCCGCTCGCGCTCAAATCGGCGACCATCGCCGCGGGGCCGGTCACGTAGGCCCTCACCCCCGGAGGGGGCGAACTCCGGTCGACGATGCCCCGAACTGCCTCCAGCGATTCATTCGAAAGTGACTGGCCCAGATCGCCCGCCAGACCCATCTGAACGTAGACGGCCTTGCTGTCAGCGCTCTCTGCTGCGCCCGCCATCAGCGGATCGCCCCAAAAGTCTTGGACGTGTTGCACATGCGCGGTGTCCGCCCGCAGTTGACGGACCAGATCGTTGTAGTACCGGTGCGCGTCGTCACCAAGGGGCTGATCACCCTCGAGGACGATGATCGCCGCACTGTTCGAGGTCGCCTCGCCGAAGTTCCTGCCCATCCGCTCGACCGCCTCGAACGAAGGCGCATCGTTGGGGATCAGCGATACCGAGTGCTCTTTCTCGACCTGCTCCAGCGGGGGGACGATCGCACTCAGGACGTACGCGATCAGCAACCACCCGATGATGATCGGCACCGCCAGTACGCGGATCATCCTCGCTACGAACGGCGGTTTGCCGCCGGTCATCTGGCTACTCATGCGGCCTTCAGGAGGCAGTAGGTGAACGCGCTTTCCCCGCTCTCGACCTTCTCCGACTTGACCTCGTCGTCCACGATGATGCGGCAGCCGATTCTGTTGCTATCGCCCTGCGCGATGACGTTGACCATGGATGTCGCCTCGGTCATCGCGAACTTCAACGACCATGGCAGGCTTGCCCCTTCGACAAACCGTGGTTCCGCATCGACGTCGAAGTAGCTGATGTTCGCCACCGTCCCAGGTGGACCGAACACCTCATACACCAGTTGTTTGGGGTCGTACGGCCTACGCTCCTCGAGCTCTGTGTCGGCGTATGCGGGGCGGGTCTGCGAGCCGAAAACACCGTGCAGCCGCATGACGGTGAATCCTCCGGCACCGAGGACCACCAAGATCAGCAGCGGAATCCACACCCGCTTCAGAACCCCCAAATCACCAACCCCCTGAATCCGCGGCCTAATCCGCACTATCCACGCCGCAGGAACCGGCGAAGTGCACCGACCGGCGCCCCGGAGAAGCCGGCAACTCTTTTACGGCAGCGCCCTCTGGCTTGCCGTAAATGGATGTCACGGCAGGCATACAACAGCTCGGGCAGGACGATCCGAGCCTGACCAGTAGAGCATTCAGGCGACCTCCATATCTGTCCATTCCCAAGGTGATACGGGATCGTAATCCATTTGGCGCGACCTTCGCCGGGGAACGGAATTTAACGCGGCTAACAGTTGTCACGGCAAGGAATGGCCGTTGTGTGATTCTGCAAAGAAATTCAAGATTGCCGAATTAACCGCATTCGGGCGTTCCAGGAAGCCCAGGTGGCCGGCGTCGGCGATCTCGAGATAGCGCCCGTTCGGCAGGGCATCTGCCACTTCCGCTCCGAGGTGCGGCGGCATCACCAGATCATCCGCGAATCCGATCACGAGCACCGGCGTGGCGATGGTCCGGTAGGCGGGCCTTCTGTCGTTCAACGGAGCGACGCCGTACTGAGCGCGGATCCCGGACGTCAGTTTGGCCGGCCACCTGGTGAACATGTCGATCCAATCCCGCACGGAATCCTCGTTGTTCAGGGTTTTCGGTGAAAAGCTCTCCAGCAGACGCAGTTTCGCGTCATACGTGGCAGGCAGCATGACACCGGCGTCGGCCAGGTCCCGTTCGGCGATTCGGAAGAACTCGCGCGTACGGTCATGTCTCCCACGGGTGGCCATGAGAACGGACTGGCTCACCAATTCGGGCCTGGCCAGCATCAGCTCCTGGGCGATGTACGAGCCCATCGAGACCGCGACCACCCGCACGGGTGCGGCATCAAGGCGCTCGATCAACGCCGCCGTGTCAGCCACCATCGTCGCCGTGGTGAAGCCGTCGGCCTCCGACGTGGCACCAACACCCCGGTTGTCGAAGGTGATCACCCGATATCCGGCGGCACGGAATGCGGGTGCCTGGTACAGATCCCACGTGCGTCCGAGTCCGCCCTGGCCGGCGATGAACAGCACGGGCTCACCGTCACCCCGGTCGTCATAGGCCAGGTTCACTTGTCACCCACCCGCATGGGTACCTAGGCGTCCAAACGGGCGAACTCACCCTGCCGGTACTGATCGACACACGCCGCGCGCCGCACCTTGCCGCTCGTCGTGATCGGAATCGAACCAGGAGGCACCAGAACCAGATCCGCGACGCCCAGGCTGTGCACGTTGAAGATCGCCGAGGTCACGTCGCGCTTGACGGCCGAGAGCTGGTCTGCGGGCGACTCGGCCCGCTTCCTGACTTCGATGATGACCACAAGTTTCTCGGTATGGCCGTCCGGCACGGCGATGGCCGCACACCGACTCCGGCTGACCTCTTGGATCGTGGCCTCGATGTCGTCAGGAGAGTGATTGCGCCCGTACACGATCAGCAGATCCTTGATACGTCCGATGATGAACAACTCATCGTCGAACACGAATCCCGAGTCCCCGGTACGCAGCCACGGCCCCTCAGGCGTACCGGCGGCCGGATTGACGATCCGGCCACCGAAGGTGGACTCGGTTTCCTCCGGTCTGCGCCAATAGCCGCTGGCGACGTTGTCGCCGTGGACCCAGATCTCCCCGACGGTTCCGGATGGACACTCGGCCAGGCTTTCGGGATCCACGATCCGGATCATCGGCGCGATCGGGATGCCGTAACTGACCAGCGGGGTGCCCGCTCCGTTCTGGCAGCGCCGCGCGGCCCCCTCGGTCAGCGCCTCGGATTCGAAGCGCACGATCGCCGGTGACTCCCCCGATTCGCGCGTCGCGATGTACACGGTGGCTTCGGCCATCCCGTAGGACGGGCGTATCACCTTCGGGCTCAGGTTCTGCCGCGCGAAGCGCTGAGTGAAGCGCTCGAGCGTTGCCGGGTGCACCCGCTCACTGCCGGTGATGATCACGAGCACGTCCGAGAGATCGAGCCCGGCCATGTCGGCATCGGACGTCTTGCGTACCGCCAGCTCGAATGCGAAGTTCGGTGCGGCTGTGTACGTACGACCGTGGGTCGCGAGCATCTGCATCCACCGGGCCGGACGTTGCAGGAACGCCACCGGACTCATCAGCACGGCCGGGACTCCAGCCAGCACCGGCCCGCAGACGCCCAGGTACAAGCCCATGTCGTGATAGAACGGCAGCCACGAGACGATGGTCGAGCCCTCCGGGACGACATTTCCGAATTCGGCGAAGTAACCCGACATCAGCTGTTCGAAGTTCGCCAGTAGGTTCTGGTGCGACATCATGACGCCGGCCGGGTTGCGCGTCGAGCCCGAGGTGTACTGCAAATACGCCGTGTCCGTGACACTTCCACCGGGCAGCCCAGCGCCCCCCGGGGCGTCGAGATCCAGGGCGTCCACCTCGACGATCACCGGCGGGGATGCGGAGTGCGCCCTGACGTAGTCGGTGACCACACCGGCCACCGCCGACGTGGTCAGGACGACCGTCGGCTCCGCGTCCTGCAGCACCGAACTGACCCGGTCGTCGCTGACGCCGCCCAGCGGAACCGCCAACGGAACCGCGATCAGTCCCGCTTTCAGCGCCCCGAAGAAGGCGACGATGTAGTCCAAGCCCTGAGGGGCCAGGATCAGCGCCCGGTCACCCGGCGAGCCGCAGCTACCGAGCGCTCGTGCGACCCCGCACGCGCGCCGATACAGCTGGGAGTACGTCAGGCTCTCGGTCGAGCCCTCCCAGCTTGCTTCATAGTCAACAAACGTCACCGCAGTGTCGTCGCCTTGCAGACCCGCACGATCCCCCAGCAGGGTCAAAATGGATGCCTCTCCCACGGACGTCAGAGTATCGCGGTAATCGTGCCGATATATCCGGATCCATCAGCAAATTCCATTTCGCTGACCATATGAATCACAACGAGGTCATTCCGCCCAAACGAACACTCAGAGCGAAATGCCCTTCACGCGCGCAGCGATGGCCTTTGATCTTGACTGTCAGGACGTTTGCGTCTCGATGACCTCGAACTGTTTGAAATCGGGCGCATCTCGCAAGCAGTTTGAACGGATTCTGGGACAACTTTCTCCAGCGAACATACTGTTAATGACTGTGACCGCCCTTGACGGGCGCTGAGCCACTAATAGCCGCGTGGCATCCACCGGCCTATTTTCGCGGCTCGACGCAACACGGGGCATGGAGCCTGACAGCGGCCGAACCGCAGAAAGGCCTGCGGGGAGGAGTGGCAGTTGACCGCATCTGAAATCGTGCGCGAGAGGCTTCCTGCGGCGGATGCCGGGATCGTCGAGCCCCGCATGCCCGTCACCCCGGTTACCCCGGTTGCCGTCATCGGAATGTCCTGCCGTCTGCCCGGCGGCATCGACTCGCCCGAGCAGTTCTGGGAGGCCTTGATCCGAGGCGATGACTTGGTCACCGAGGTTCCGCCGGAACGCTGGGACGCTGACGAATACTACGATCCGGAGCCAGGCGTTCCCGGTCGATCCGTATCGAAGTGGGGCGCATTCCTCGACGACGTAGCCGGCTTCGATGCGGAATTCTTCGGCATCAACGAACGCGAGAGCGTGGCGGTCGATCCGCAGCACCGACTGTTGCTGGAAACCGCCTGGGAAGCCATGGAACATGCCGGCCTCACTCGCGAAGCCCTGGCCGATTCGCTGACCGGCGTGTTCGTCGGATTGACGCACGCCGACTACCAGATGCTGGCCGCCGACGCGCGGTCCCTGGAGGCGGCATACGGCTTCAGCGGCAACAACTTCAGCTTGGCGTCGGGGCGGATCGCATATGCACTCGGGGTGCACGGTCCGGCGCTCACAGTCGACACGGCATGTTCTTCCGGCCTGACCGCGGTGCACCTGGCCTGCCGCAGCCTGCACGAGGGTGAGAGCGATTTCGCTCTGGCCGGCGGCGTCACATTGGCATTGGACCCGCGCAAGTTCGCTTCCGGCTCAGCTGAGGGAATGCTCTCGGCGACCGGACGCTGCCACGCGTTCGATATCGCCGCCGACGGATTCGTGGCCAGCGAAGGCTGCGTCGTGGTGTTACTCAAGCGGTTGCCCGATGCGTTGAGAGACGGCGACCGGATACTGGCCGTGATTCGCGGTACCGCGGCCAACCAGGACGGTCACACCGTCAACATCGCGACACCGTCAGATGCCGCGCAGACCGCGGTCTACCGCGCGGCGTTGACAGCGGCCGGGGTCGAACCAGCCACGGTCGGCATGGTCGAGGCACACGGCACCGGCACACCGGTGGGCGACCCGATCGAGTACTCCAGCCTGGCAAAGGTTTACGGCGTCGACGGCCCCTGCGCGCTGGCATCGGTCAAGACCAACTTGGGGCATGCCCAGGCAGCCTCTGGCGCAATCGGACTGATGAAAGCTGTCCTGGCGGTGCAGCACGGCGAGGTACCGCCCAACCTCCATTTCACCCGACTGCCCGATCAACTCGCCGAGATTCAGACCAAACTCTTTGTGCCCCAGCAGACGACACCGTGGTGCACCAACGGACATCATCCCCGACGGGCGGCGGTGTCGTCTTACGGGCTGTCGGGGACGAATGTGCACGCGATCCTGGAGCAGGCACCGCTCGCGGCGCAGGAACCCGCCGATTCGCCGCTACCGGCATCGGCGGCCCCGATGCTGTTCCCACTGTCCTCGACCTCGGCCGAGGAACTGCGGCACACCGCCGGGCGGCTGGCCGACTGGGTGCAGGCACACGATGATGTCGCCCTGACGGATCTGGCCTACACTCTGGCGCGCCGACGCGTGCACCGACCGGTGCGCACTGCTGTCGGTGCGAGCAGCCGAGGGGAACTCGTCTCGGCGTTGCGCGAAATCGCCAGTGGCGATACACCATTCCAGGCCGCCGTCGGGCGCGATGACCGTGGTCCGGTGTGGGTGTTCTCCGGCCAGGGTTCGCAGTGGGCCGGAATGGGCGCCGAGCTCTTGGCAACCGAGCCGGTGTTCGCCGCCACGGTGGCGCTGGCCGAGCCGATCATCGCGGCCGAGTCCGGATTCTCTGTTACCGAAGCGATGTCGGCGCCAGAAGCCGTGACCGGGCAGGATCGGCTGCAGCCGACGTTGTTCACCATGCAGGTCGCCATGGCCGCCACGATGAAGGCACACGGGGTGCATCCCGCAGCGGTCATCGGCCACTCCCTCGGGGAGGGCGCGGCAGCTGTCGTCGCGGGGGCGTTGTCGCTGGAGGACGGACTGCGCCTCATCTGCCGACGGTCCCGGCTGATGACCCGAATTTCTGGGAAGGGTGCCACGGCAGCCGTGGAATTGCCTGCCAAACAAGTACTTTCCGAGTTGACCGGCCGCGGCATCAACGATGTCGTGGTGGCGGTGGTGGCATCGCCACAGTCCACCGTCGTCGCAGGTACCACCCAGACCGTGCGCGATCTCGTGGCGGACTGGGAACAACGTGGCGTGATGGCCCGCGAAGTTCCGGTCGACGTCGCCTTCCATTCACCCCAGGTGGAGCCGATCGTCAGCGACCTGGCTGCCGCACTCGCTGACCTCAAACCCATGACACCGGAAATTCCGTTTTACTCGGCGACCCTGTTCGACCCACGCGAGCAACCGGTATGCGATGCCGACTACTGGGTGACCAACATGCGCAAGATGGTGCGGTTCGCCACCGCGGTGCAGGCGGCGTTGGAGGACGGCCACCGGGTCTTCGCCGAACTGTCGCCACACCCGCTGCTCACCCGGGCCCTGCAACAGACGGCCGCCGGCCGCGAAACACCGATGGCCGCCCTGGCTGCGATGCGCCGACAACAAGCGATGCCCAATGGGCTGCGCGGACTGCTGACCGATCTACACAGCGCCGGAGCCGCCGTTGATTTCTCGGTGCTGTGCCCCGACGGTCAACTGGTGGATGCGCCGCTACCGACCTGGACACACCGCAGGCTGTGGCTCAGCGGTGGCGGTCAGGAAGCGCAGACCCACGGCGGCTGCACCATCGCAGTGCACCCCCTGCTGGGCGCCAATGTCCGGTTGCACGAGGAACCCGAGCGCTACGTGTGGCAGTCCGATATCGGCACTGCCGCCCAACCCTGGCTCGCCGATCACCAGATACGGACTGTCGCAGTCCTTCCCGGGGCGGGCTACTGCGAGATGGCGCTGGCCGCTGCCCGGGCTGTGTTGGGCGAGGATTCCGAAGTCCGCGACATCCGGTTCGAGCAGGCATTGCTTCTCGGTGAGCAGACAGTGGTCGGGGCCTCGGCATCGATGTCGGCCCCCGGCGTCGCCGCCTTCACCGTCGAGACCGATGAGGACGGCCAGCAGGCGCGGCACGCCAGTGCGGTCCTGCATACCGCAGCGGGTGAACCGCCTCCCTCATACGACATCTCTGCGCTCCTGGTCGCCCACCCCTGCGACGAGGACGGCACGGATGTGCGTGATCGCGTGGGCCAGCATGGGATTCAATACGGCCCGGCGTTTACCGGCCTGGTCACCGTACGCACCGGCGAGGCGGAGGCCCGCACTGTGCTCGCCGACGTCGCGCTCCCCCGCTCGATCCGCTCGCAGCAGGACGCATACGGCGTGCACCCGGCACTTCTGGATGCCTGCTTCCAATCGGTCGAGGCGCATCCTGACGTTCAGGCCCTCGGCGGGGACGTGCTCGGATTGCCCCTGGGCGTGCGGCGGCTACGGATCTACCGCTCGGCGCGCAACGCGCACTACTGCTACACGCGGTTGACAAAGGCCGACACCGCCGGAATCGAGGCCGACATCGATGTGCTCGACGCCGAAGGCACTGTCCTGCTGAGTGTGCAAGGACTTCGCCTGGGCACCAGCGCCTCCGGCAACGGACACGACGATCAGGTGCTCAGCGAGAGACTGCTGACCGTCGAATGGCGGCATCGCGAACTACCGGAGGTGGAATACGCCGAAGCCGGATCGTGGCTGCTGATCAGTGCCGGCCAGGACTCGGTGACCGCCGAGTTGAGCGACGCCCTGAAAAACAGTGGTGCCCAATGCACCACCATGTACTGGCCGGATCAAGTCGACGATGCGCCGACGTGCCAGGAGTTGGGCGGCCTTCTCGGTACGGGCCGGTTCACCGGTGTGGTGGTCCTGGAGGGACCGCGGAACGGCGACAACGCGGATCAGTCCCCCCTCCGGGGTCGCGAGTACGTGCGTCAGCTCGTACACATCGCCCGCCAATTGCCGGAAGTGAGTGGCGAGCTGCCCCGCCTGTTCGTGGTCACCCGCAACGCCCAGACGGTGATAGCCGGCGACGTGGCCAACCTGGATCAGGCCGAGCTACGCGGTTTGATCCGGGTCATCGGCACCGAGCATCCGCATCTGAGCGCCACCCAGATCGATGTGGACGAAGCCACTGCAGTCGATCAGGTGGCGCGGCAACTCCTCAGCGGATCGGATGAGGACGAAACCGCGTGGCGCAACGGCAGGTGGTATGCAGCCCGGCTGTGCCTCGCCCCGCTACGCCCCGACGAGCGGCAGACGACGGTCGCCCAGCTTGAGCGCGACCGGATGCGGCTACAAATCCGCACCCCGGGCGACCTGGACTCGATGGAACTCGTTGCCTGCGAGCAGGTTCCCCCCGGGCCGGGCGAGATCGAGGTCGCGGTCAACGCTTCCAGCGTCAACTTCGCCGACGTGCTCGTCGCATTCGGCCGCTATCCCGCGTTCGACGGTCACCTTCCACAGCTGGGTATCGACTTCGCCGGTGTGGTCACCGCGGTCGGGCCTGACGTGACTGAACACAAGGTCGGCGATCGCGTCGGCGGTTTGTGTGCCAACGGGTGCTGGGGCACATTCGTCACCTGCGACGCACGCCTGGCCGCCACGTTGCCGCCAGGCCTGACCGACTCCGAGGCGGCCGCGCTGACCATTGCGACCGCCACTGCGTACTACGGGCTGAACGACATGGCCCGGATCAAGGCAGGCGACAAGGTGCTGATCCACTCCGCGACCGGCGGGGTCGGCCAGGCCGCGATGGCGATCGCCCGCGCGGCCGGCGCGGAGATCTTCGCCACCGCGGGTAGCGAGCAGCGTCGGCAGCTGCTGCGCGACATGGGGGTTGAGCATGTCTACGACTCGCGCAGCCTTGAGTTCGCCGATCAGATCCGCCGGGATACCGAAGGCTACGGCGTAGACATCGTGCTGAACTCGGTGACCGGCGCGGCCCAGCGGGCCGGCCTCGAATTGCTGGCGTTCGGCGGGAGGTTCGTCGAGATCGGCAAACGGGATATCTACGGAGATTCCCGGTTGGGGCTCTTCCCGTTCCGACGCAACCTGTCGTTCTACGCCGTCGATCTGGCTCTGATGTCGGTCAGTCATCCGGACCGGCTCCGAGAATTGCTGGAAACGGTCTATCTGCTGACCGCCGAAGGTGATCTACCGATGCCAGCGGTCACGCACTATCCACTCGCCGACGCCGCCACCGCGATCCGGATGATGAGCGGCGCGCAGCACACCGGCAAGCTGGTGCTGGACATCCCGCACACCGGCTCCAGCCGGCTCGTGGTACCGCCGGCACAGGTCCGGGTGTTCCGGCCCGACGGGGCGTACATCATCACCGGCGGTCTCGGCGGCCTCGGATTGTTCATCGCCGAGCGTATGGCGGCCAACGGATGTGGGCGGATCGTGCTGTCCTCGCGCTCACAGCCCAGCGCCCAAGCACTGGAGAGAGTCGAGCGCCTCCGCGCCGCCGGTGTCGACGTCCTCGTCGAGTGCGGTGACATCGCCGCGGCCGGCACAGCGGAGCGATTGGTGGCTGCCGCCACCGCCGATGGCCTCGCGGTGCGCGGCGTACTACACGCAGCGGGTGTGATCGAGGACGCCGCGCTGACGAACATCACTGACGAACTCATCGAGCGTGACTGGGCGCCAAAGGTTTACGGCGCATGGAATCTGCATACCGCCACCGCGGACCAGCCGCTGGACTGGTTCTGCTCGTTCTCGTCGGCGGCCGCGCTGGTCGGCTCTCCCGGGCAGGGCGCGTATGCCGCTGCCAACAGCTGGCTGGACGCATTCAGCTTGTGGCGCCGGTCGCAGGGCCTGCCGGGCACCGCCATCGCATGGGGAGCCTGGGCGCAGATCGGTCGCGGCACCGCCCTGGCCGAAGGTACCGGAGTCGCGATCGCGCCCGACGAAGGTGCGTACGCATTCGAGTCGCTGCTGCGTCACGACCGCGCATACACCGGCTATGCCCCGATCACGGGCGCTCCGTGGTTGAGCCTGTTCGCCGAGCGCAGCCCCTTCGCCGAGGCCTTCCGGTCGACTGGCCAAAGCACGACGGGCACAGGCAAGTTGCGCGCCGAACTCGATGAACTGCCACCCGACGAGTGGGCAGCCAAGTTGCGGCACGTGATCTCCGACCAGGTGAGCGTGATCCTGCGCCGCAGCGTCGATCCGGACCGCTCTCTCTCCGAGTACGGCATGGATTCGCTGGGCGCGCTGGAACTGCGCACCCGTATCGAAAACGAAACAGGGATCCGGATCTCGGCCACTGGCATCACGACCGTGCACGGTCTGGCGGACCTGCTGTGCGAGAAGCTCATGCCCGCGGGAGCTGCCTGAGATGCACCATGGCGCGCAGTCCAATCAGATTTTCGGCAAATCCACCGAGGGGCGTTGAGTTCGAGATGCCGTGGACCGAACGAACCAGCGCCCGAGCCTCACCCTGGGCCGTCGGCGAACGCCGTCGACGCCACGCCCGCAGTTCCGGACGCTCGTCGAGACGATGGACAGTTCTTGAGTCACGTTCCGGCTGCCATCGAAACAGCCGGAACTAAACTGGTTATTTCACAATGACTCTGAGAAATTCGACGACAGCACAGCGGGGAGAAGCAGCAGAATAACGTCAAGGCCGCCGAGGCGATGCGCGATGGGGCTACGCAGATCGGCTTCCGCCGATCATGACTCACGCGGTCCCGCAGATCCGCACGGCCAAATGGCCTCAAAGTACTTCACTTTCAAGTTTCAAGAATCAGCGCAGCAAACTGTGCAAAAGGTAGGATCTCGGTCATGTGGGGCTCGCTGGTAGTACTGGCACTGTTGACGACCATCAATCCTGTGCGCCTCGGAATCATCCTCCTGGTGCTCTCGCGGCCGCGGCCCGTGCAAAACCTGCTCGCTTACTGGGCGGGCGCAGTGCTCATCGGAATGGCCACCCTCGTCATTCCACTGTTCGTGCTCCACTCCACTCCGGCTTCGTCCGCTTTCGCGAAGAATTTTGCGCACCCCACCGCGAATCCGGCCGCACAACGCATCACAATCGCGCTCGGAGTGCTTCTCCTGGCGATCGCTGTGTTCATGGTGGCGCGCAACTTGTTGCGAACGCCCGTGGCCGCAGGGAGTCATCAGAGGCCATCGGGTGACGGTGTCGGCACCACCTCGACACTCGTGGACGATTCAGGGGCACCGCCTGCCATCGCACGGCTGTTGTACTCCACGCCGGACGATGACGATGCCGATCCCAAATCTCGGCGACTGGCGGGGCGCATCCGCAAGGCCTGGCAGAACGGGTCCCCGTGGATCCCCTTCGTCATCGGCATCATCGTGGTCCCGCCACTCGACGGGGTTCTGTTCGCGCTGGCCATCGTCGTAGCCTCAGGAGCCTCGTTCGAGGTCCAGTTGATCGCACTGATCGCGTTCGTCTTCGGCGTGCTTCTCGTCGAGGAGTTCATCCTCGTCAGCAACGTGGTTGCACCAGCGCGAACCCAGGCGGCACTGCGTAGATTGCACGAATGGGCCAGTGCACATCGCCAGGCGTTCGCGGCCGCCATCTGCGCGGTGGTCGGAGCGTCCTTGGTGCTCAGGGGCATCGGCGGCCTCTGAGGCGCCGGCCTGTCTGGCCCTGATGTTCGACTCACACCATTGCCGGCGCGCGCCTACCCGGCCTCCGGGCAAACAACTCGGCCAGGAAACCGAGCGCGAACTCAATCCGCGTTATTCGCCGGCCACCAGCCAACCCAGACGGGCGAGGCAGGCGGAGGCACCGCTTATCTGCACCGATCGGCGGAATCTAGCGAAACCATCTACCCAACCGCACTTCTCGCTGAAGGTGAGACATTCAGTGGACCAGACAAATTCGCCGGATTGATCAGGTGTTGTGTAACACGTTTCATTGCAACAGATTTCGAATCTAATCAGCAAAATTGCCACGTGCAGCGGCGCTTGGACTCGTACCGTACAAGGATGAGCAACGTACTCGATCTGCTCGATCAGACGATGTACGACATCGGGCAGGCCACTGGGTCGAACACCCTGCTGCAGTGTGTCTGGATGTATGACCGCCCGGTCGACATCAACGGTCTCCGGCAGTTCCACTACCACCTTGAGCGAGGTCGGCTGTCTCGCTGCATCGCACGGTCCCCACTGCCATTCGGGCGCAGCCGCTGGGTGGCGCCCGACCATCTACCTGAGCTTGAGATCGTCGAGTCAGCCCGCCCGCGCGAACAATTCGACGACTGGCTCAACGAACAGGTCAACACCCCGCTGGATTGCGAGCACGGTCCCGGATGGCACCTGGCGGTGCTCCCGTTCACCGACGGCGGCGCCGGTGTGAGCCTGGTCGTCTCGCATTGCCTCACCGACGGCGTCGGGCTGTGGGAGGCGATGGCGGATGCAGCGCTCGGTCGCGACGACCCGATCAGCTGGCCCGCCGCCGGATCGCGCGGGCGGTTCCGAGCCATGCGAGAAGACGCCCGCCAGACCGTGCGCGATATCCCGGCCATCGGCCGCGCCGTCGCCGCCGCAATACGCCTGGGGCAACAAGGGCGCAACGGCGCCGAGGCAGTCAGACCGTCCGCCCCGGCATCGTCTGCGCTGCCGCCTGGAGACGACGAACCCCACCTGCTACCAACGGTGACGATATTCGTCGACGCCGATGAGTGGGACGCCCGCGCACACGCACTCGGTGGCACCCGCAACACGCTGCTTGTGGGTCTGGCGGCCCGCCTCGCGCAACAGGCCGGACGGGTTGCTGCGGACGGTTCGGTGGTCGTGACGCTACCGGTGAACGAGCGCACTGCGGACGACACCCGCGCCAACGCGATCGGAGGCGTGCGCACCACAGTCGACCCGGCGTCTGCAACGACAGATCTGAGTGAGATCCGGTCCGCAGTCAAGCAAGCACTGATTCGGCACTCGGAGCAACCCGACCCCCAGCAGGTACTGAATGCGCTGGTGCCCCTGATGCCTGAGCGGGTCCTGAAAGCCGCCCGCAGCGCGGCCAGGGGCAACCCATTCAATCTCGTCGGCGCATCGAACGTCGGAGAGATTGATTCCGCCGCCAGCCGACCCGATGGCACGGCGGCCGATTCTTTCGCCATCAGGCTGCACCACCTGGGCGTGGCCACGTCGACCCTGGACCGCTACGGCGGGGTGCAGACCATGCTTTCCGGCGCGATGGACGGACGGATTTTTGTGTCGTTGAGTTCTTATCTCCCAGGCCATGACAATTCGAATGATGAGCTGCGACTGCAGCTTTCGACAGCGTTGGATGAGTTCTAGCTCACTGCCAGCTGTTCGGTGAGCGAAAAGTCCTTCAACGCGCTCGAAAGGTCTTGTTTCAAGCTGTCATTGGAGTTGGGAAAGCCTGGCAGATACTCGATGGCCGAGATGAAGACCTTTCCGTTCACCGTTCCGGAGAGCACTGACTGAATTCCTCCGAGCCGGCGCATCCTCGCCTCGGTCACACCCAGGTGGATCACCCTCAGGGCGAAAGAATCGGCCTCCGTGCCGTCGGGCCGACCGACGGCCGGGTTGACCACGCGCAGGTTGGATGAGCCGACTTGATTCAATGTGACGACAGTGGTTGCCTCTCGGGCAGCCTTGAGAAGCCGCAGCGGTAGCAGAGGGACGATGGCGTTCACTGCCATCTCGTTGTCGGCCTCCTCCCGGTGGCGGATCAGTGTCTGTTTGACCGCCGCCCGTATCTCCTGCAGGTCTGTGATCGCACGCTCAGGGTCGACCGTGACTGTGGCATTGCCGATCGCGTTGGCGCGCGTGTCGCCCTGAGCACGCTGATCGACCGGCATGATCACCTCGACCGAACCATCCGCAGCAACCCGGCCCGCCCGGTGGGCTAGCCGGGCCGCCAATCCCACCAGCAACGAGTTACTGGTCCCGCCGAGCGCCCGGGCGCGGGCGTCCCACTCCTCCGCGTCGACCAATACCGTTGCCATCGCGTGCGTGACGCATTCGCCGGAGCCGGGGGACAGCGCCGGTGGCGTGCTGGTCGGTGCGGTCGCGGCGACAGCGCCACCGCGGCTACGCCGGACCAATCGGATAGCGGCGGCAACGCCCCGGCCCATGGCGGGGATGTCGCGCAGGGTTTGGCGGGCGTCTTCGCGGAGGGCCTGCCACCGGCCGCGGGATCCGGCGGCCGGCCAGCTGATCGGGTCGTCGCGGCCGAGTGCTGCATCCGTCAGCGCCGTGCACAGCCCGACGCCGTCGGTCAGGAAACGGGAAAGGACAAAACTGACCCCGGTGCCACCGTCGGTGAACGGGAGCACCGCAAGTCGCCACCCTGGACCGTGTTCGCAATCCAGTGGGGTGTTGATCTGTTCGTCGAGCCAGTCGTCGAATTCTTCCCGCGGGCGGGCCGACTCGAGGATCTCGAGCTCAGGCAGGTTGTCTGGTGCTACCCAGCGGCTGCGGCCGAACGGCAAGGGAGACTGCTCGATGCAGCGGGATAACCGTCCCCGCTGGAGGTGTTCATGGAACCGCCGGAGACCATCGATGTCGACAGGCCGGTTGTACACCCAGATGCACTGCAGTTGGCTGGCGCCTCCTACCGCCTGCCCGACGTCGAACATGGTCTGGTCGAGCACATCGAGTACGTTGCTCATTATCCAACCGCACTTTCCAAGTGGTGAGCCGTGCTATTTGGCTGCCGATGCCAAGTACGGTGAATGCAGCGCCACCGGCCCGTCGAGGATAGAGAATTTATCGCCGATACCAGCCTCGGCTGCGAAGTCTAGAAATACGTCCAGAGCCACGTGGTCTTCAAATGCGAATCCAGTGCTGTCGAACACGGTGAGATCGTGCACTTGAGGAAGTGGTTCGCCCGTCGAACTTGCAACTCCGACCAGGTCTTGCAAGGTTACGTCGATTTCATCTCTTTCAAGAACCTGGCATTCTCCTTCGTTTAATGCTTGTTCCATATGGTCGACACAAATGTATGCCCTGTTCAAAACTGACAGCGGCAACTCAGTCTTGCCGGGCTCGTCCGATCCGATTGAATTTATATGGAGGTGGGGGGCAAGCCTCTCGTCCTTCACGACTGGGCCTGCGCCAGGACGAACCGATGTGGCGGTCACCAGAATATCTGCACCGTTGACAACGCCGTGCGGGTCGTCAAAGACCTCAAACCGGGCGGACGTGAAGTTGCACCGATCCGCCAGGGATTCAGCACACCGTCTGTCGATGTCGTAAACCTGGATCCGGTCCAGAGGAAACGCAACGCTCAGCGCGTGGATCTGGGTAACTGCCTGCAATCCAGCACCGACTATCGCCGCAGTTTGCGAATCAGGCCGAGCGAGAATCGAACTGGCCACAGCAGTAGCAGCACCGGTACGAATTGCAGTAGGTACTGTGGCATCACAGATCGCGAGCAATTCACCGCTGGAATCGCTGTACCTACATATTGCTCCGACGACAGTCGGCAACCGATGCTCGGCGTTGTTATTCGGCTTATAGCTGATTGTTTTCAATGTCATTCCACGATTGACTTCGAGATACGGCATGTTCTCGATCACCCCACCACCAACTCGATAGTCGTGCACAAACCCATTTCGGGGCGGGCAGTTTCGCCAACCGTCGCGCGCCACCTCCGAAAGCCCCCTCCGCAACCTGTCGATACAGGTGCGCATTATCACGTCCATTCCCACCATGTCCACCAAGCGCCTCGCATCGCTATACGAAAGCATTAATGTGTCCACTGTCCATCCCCCTTTACATGTGATGCCGCAGTCTGGCTGTCCAGGTGAATTTTCATCCGCGCCGCCCTTCACAGATGCATTCCGGTGAGCGAAAAGTCCTTCAAAGCGCTCAAGAGGTCTTGTTGTAAACGGTCATTCGTGTTGACCCGACCCGGCAGATAGGAATGGGCCGAGACGAAGACCTGTCCGTTCACCCTCCCCGACAGAAACGACTGCGTACCGCCGAACCGGTTGAGCATCGCTTCCGTCAGCCCCAGATGGGGCAGAACCTTGATGGCCAAGAAGTCGCACTCCGTGCCATCGGGCCGGCTGGCAGCCGGATTCACCACACCGAGGTTGGACGAACCGACCCCGTTGGGTGAACCGACACGGGACGTGGACCCGAGAAACCGCTTGGGCAACAGCGGAATGATGGCGTTCACCGCATACACCTCGTCAGGCACGTCCGGGTGACGAATCAGCGCTTGCTTGACCGCAGCCCGGATCTCACGCAGATCCGTCGTCGCGAGTTCAGGGTCGACGGTGACTGCGGCGTTGCCGATCGCATTGGCGCGGGTATCGCCGTCAGCGCGCTGATTGACCGGCATTCCCACGACGACGGAGCCGTCCGCGCCGACCCGTCCAGCGCGATGGGCCAGCCGGGCCGCCAATCCCACCAACAATGAATTGCTGGTCCCGCCGAGTGCTTGGGCGCGAGCGTCCCACTCCTCGGCATCGACGAAGATCGTTGCCATCGGAACCGCAGTGGGTTCGTCGGCGCCGGGCAACGTCGGTGGCGTGATGGTCGGTGCGGCACCGGCACGGCTGCGCCTGGCCAACCGGATGGCGGCGACGACAGCACGGCCCACGGCAGGGATGTCGCGCACAGCTTGCCAGCTGTCCTGCAGCAGAGCTTTCCCACGGCTGCGCGATGCCGCTGCAGGCCAGCTCATCGGATCGTCGCGGCCAAGTGCCGCGTCCGCCAGCGCCTCGCACAGCCCGACGCCGTCTGTCAGGCAGTGCGAGACGACCAGGCTCACACCGGCGCCTCCGTCGGTGAACGGGAGCACCGCCAGGTGCCATCCAGGACCGTGCTCGCAATCCAGCGGAGTGTTGACCTGTTCATCGAGCCAGTCGTCGAATTGTTCCCGCGGGCGGGCTGTCTCGACGATCTCGAGGTCGGATGAACCCCCGGAGGCTATCCAGCGGTGGCGGCCGAACGGCAAGGGTGACTGCTCGATGCGGCGGGACAACCGGCCCTGCCGAAGATGTTCGTGGAACCGCCGCAGACCGTCGATGTCGATCGGACGGCCATAGACCCAGACAGTCTGCAGCAGGCTGGTGACTCCTATCGCCCGCCCGAGATCAAACGCACGTTGGTCGAGTACATCGAGTACATTGCTCATCGTTGAACGGCGCTTTCCAAAACCGACTTGAGCTGTTCCACGTATCCACTGAGCGATTCAGGGGTGAACATCTCGAAGTGTGTGCAGCCCACCGGCAGCACGGTGATCTCACCGGAAACGTATGGGCGCCAACTGTGCAGCAGCGATCGGGCCGCCCTGCGGTTACGCAGGCGCGCCAACCGCGACGTCATTCCGTCACCGCTGGTGTCCTCGCACTTCGGACGCGCAGCCGAAAACATCACCACATCGCCGTCGAACAAATCGGGCGCATGGTCGAGGAGAAGCAATTGGCCCGAGCTGACGCTTCGCGCCATGAATTCCGCGAGCCGTTTGGAGGGAGGGCTGACCCCGTGTCGCGCGACGAGGTCGGCCACCTTTGAATAGGTCAGCGGTCTCCAATGCATCGGAACACCAATGCCATTGGTCCGCAGGACGTAGTCCAGAACCCAGCCTTCGACAACCGCCTGGTTCCTCGCGATCTTTCTGGTGATGCGCTTCCAGAACTTGTTCGGATTCAACAAGCCATCCAACAAGACCAGACGCTGCACTTCACACCCGCGGCGCTGGAGCTCCACCGCGAGCGCGTGGGCCGCTACGCCGCCGAACGACCATCCGAGAATCCGATATGGCCCAGCAGGATGAAGATCCTGAATCCTGTCTGCATAGCTTGCCGCCATACTCTGTATCGACTTTGCTTCGGGAACACCGTCAGCGGGAACATGATTGATCCCGATGATCGGGCCGTCCACATACTGACCCAACGCTCGATACGACCAACTCAGGCCGAAGCCATCATGGACACAGCACAGCGGTACCCCGTTGCCCGGCTTGAGCACCTCCACCGGAACCACTTCCTGCGAGCTCTCGGCGCGGCCCACAAGCTGAGCCAGGCTCCGTACCGTGGGCGCATCGAACATCACCCGCACCGCCAACTCGGTTTCCAAACTGGCGTTGGCCGCAGCGATCACCCGCATCGCAGACAGTGAATCCCCACCCAGGTCGAAGAACGAATCCTCGACCCCGATCCGCTCCAGACCCAGTACATCGGCGTAGATACCGGCCAGGATTTCCTCGGTCAGCGTTGCCGGGGGCCGGTATTCGCGACCGTCGGTGTAGTCCGGTACCGGCAGGGCGCGCTTGTCGAGTTTGCCGTTGACCGTCAACGGCAAGGTGTCCAAGACCATCACGGCTGCCGGCACCATATAGCTCGGTAACCGTTCGCCCAGCCGGACGCGAATTTCGGCCGGGTCTGCGCCACCGGTGATGTACCCGACGAGGCGTTTGTCGCCCGGGCGGTCCTCACGAGCGATGACCGCCGCCTGATCGACGCCCTCCAAATCGGCCAGCACGGTTTGGATTTCACCCAGCTCGATCCGATACCCGCGGATCTTGACCTGCTCATCGGCTCGGCCCAGATACTGCAACTGACCGTCTACGCCCCAGCGCACCAGATCACCGGTGCGATACATGCGTTGCCCCACCGCGCCGAATGGGCACGCCACAAACCGCGACCCGGTCAACCCGCCCCGGTGCAGGTACCCGCTCGCAAGCCCGGCTCCGGCCACGTACAACTCACCGATCACCCCAGCCGGCACCTGGCGTAACCATGGATCCAGCACGAAGAACGCCGCCCCGGGTACCGGTGTACCGATCGGCACCACCGTCGACCCGGCTACCAGCGGGGCACTGAACGATGCGTACCACGTCTCCGTCGGCCCATAGCCGTTGAGCATCACCCGACCCGGCGCCCACCGATCCACCAACTCGGTCGGACAGGCCTCGCCTCCGACCACCAGCGCCGTCGACTCCAAGCCGACCGAGGAAAGAGCGGCCGCAGCAGATGGAGTCTGATTCAACACCGTCACACCCTCGGCAATCAGCAACGCGTGCAACTCATCCGGCGAACCCGCCACCGCATCCGGCACCACCACCAACCGCCCACCACTGAGCAACGCACCGAAGATCTCCCACACCGACACATCGAACGCATACGAATGCCACTGCGACCACACCCCAACACGCGGCAACTCCACATCCAACGACAAAAGCAACCCCGTCACATTCCGATGCGGGACAGCCACCCCCTTCGGCACACCGGTGGTGCCCGACGTATAGATCACATACGCGATGTCATCGGGAGCCACCGCCGGCAATGCGGTGCTCGACTGGCTATCGATACGCGGATCGGCCACATCGACGACCTCGACCCCGCGCACACGCAGCCGCTCAGCCAGACCGCCGGTACTCAGCGCCGCGACCGGCTTCGCAGCAGCGACAACGACCGCGATCCGGGCATCGGGATGCGCCGGGTCGATCGGCAGGTACGCGGCCCCGGTCTTGAGTATCGCCAGGATCGACACAATCGCCGCAGCCGAACGATCGAGCAACACCGCCACACACTCACCCGGACCCGCACCGTGACCAACGAGGAAGTGCGCCAACCGATTCGAGGCCTCGTCGAGTTCTCGGTACGACATGGACCTGCCGTCGAAGGTCACCGCCACCGCATCAGGCACACGGGCCGCATGCTCGGCGAACAGCATCGGGACCGATACTTGAGGAGATACAGGACGAGTCAACGTGGCACGGTTGCCGACCTCGTCGAGACGAGCGTGTTCGGCACCGTCCAACACATCGATCGACGACACGCGCAGTGTCGGATCGGCGGTGATCGCCGCGAGAACCCGCCCCAGCCGCCCGAGCATCGCCTCGACGGTCTCGGCGTCGAACACGTCGGTGCGGAACTCCACCGAACCACCGATCCCGGCCGAAGCACCTTCCGCATCGAACCGCTCCCCCAGGGAGAACACCAGATCCATCCGTGCGGTGTGAGTTTCGGCCAGCTGTGGCGCGGCGTAGACATCGCCCGGTGCCGACTGGGCAGAGGAGGTGACAGTGGAGTTCTGCCAGGCCAGCATCACCTGGATCAGCGGATGATGGCTCAGGCTACGGGTCGGATTGAGCCGATCCACCAACAGCTCGAACGGCACATCCTGATGTTCGTAGGCGGCGAGGCTACGCTGACGCACCTGCCCGACCAGATCGGCGACGGTGGGGTCGGCGGCCAGATCCACCCGCAACACCAGGGTGTTGACGAAGAACCCGACCAGCTCATCCAGCGCGGGATCACTGCGTCCGGCTATCGGGAAACCCACCGCCACATCGGAACTAGCACTCAGTTTCGACAACAGGACTGACAACGCGGCCTGAACCACCATGAAACTGGTCGCATTGTGCTCACTGGCTGCGCGCGCGATCTGCTGCTGCAACTCCGGAGGCCATTCCACCTCCACGACGGAGCCGCGGTGATCGGCGACGATCGGATACGGCCGATCCGTCGGCAACTCGAGGTGGTCGGGCAGACCCGCCAAGGCGTCCTGCCAGTAGGCCAGTTGACCGGCGATGCGGCTCGTGGGATCGGACAGCTCGCCGAGCTGCTCGCGCTGCCAGAGTGTGTAGTCCGCGTACTGCACCGGCAAGGGAGACCACTCGGGAGCCTGCCCGCCACACCGGGCTGCGTAGGCGGCCGCCACATCACGGGCAAGCGGAGCGAAAGACCATCCGTCACCAGCGATGTGATGGACCACCGCCACCAGCACATGATCGTTCTCCGAAACACGGAAAAGCTCTGTCCAGATCGGAATCTCGATACTCAGATCGAACGGATGCCTTACCGCTGTGTCGATGGCACCGGCCAGCCGGTCTGCCGGCCAATCTGACGCGTCAAACTCCTGCCAGCCGATTTCGGCCTGCTCGGCGGGGATCACCAGCTGTCGGGGAACACCGTCGACCGCTGGGAAGACCGTGCGCAGGCTCTCATGCCGGGTCACCACGTCGGCCAATGCCCGACGCAGCGCGTCGACGTCCAGTCCGGTGACCCGATAGATCATCGGCATGTTGTAGATCGGTGACGGACCGTGCAATTGGTCCAGGAACCACAACCGCTGCTGGGCATAAGACAGCGGTATGACATCCGGTCGCGGTTGAGCCACCAGCGGCTCACGTCCACCCGAACTCTCACCGACACGTGCCGCGAGTTGCGCCACAGTGGGTGCCTCGAACACCGCACGAACCGCCAGGTCTGCGTCCAGAGTGGCGTTGACCGCGTTGATCAACCGAGTCGCCGACAGCGAATCTCCACCCAGGTCGAAGAACGAGTCATCGACCCCAACCCTCTGCAGATCCAGCACCTGGGCGTAGATCCCGGCCAGGATCTCCTCGGACGGGGTGGCCGGGGCGCGGTACCGGTCGACGTCGGCGTACTCGGGTGCCGGCAGGGCGCGTTTGTCGAGTTTTCCGTTGACCGTCAACGGAAAACTGTCCAGCGCCACCACCGCCGCGGGCACCATATACCCCGGCAACCGGTCGGCCAGTCGCGCGCGGATCTCTACCGGATCGGCAGTGCCGGTGATGTAGCCAACCAATCGCTTGTCACCTGGACGGTCCTCCCGCGCGATGACAGCGGCCTGACTGACCCCACTCAAATCTGCTAGAGCAGACTGTATTTCGCCCAGTTCGATGCGGTATCCCCGGATCTTGACCTGCTCATCGGCGCGTCCCAGATACCGCAGCTGCCCGTCGGCAGCCCACGACGCGAGGTCTCCGGTTCGGTACATCCGCGAGCCGTTCCCACCGAACGGGCAAGCCACAAAACGCGATGCGGTCAATCCGCCTCGGCCCAGATAGCCGTTCGCCAATCCTGCCCCGACCACATACAGCTCACCCACCACGCCAACCGGCGCCGGCCGCAACCAGCGATCCAACACGAAAAAGCCAAGATGGGCCAGGGGCACACCGATCGGACTGACACTGCCCTCGACGTCACTGCCCACGATCTCCCGGAACGACGCATGCACCGTCGTCTCGGTGATGCCATACATGTTGATCAATCGTGTGGAGCTCTGATGACCTTCAAACCACGTTCGAAGGCGCTGCGGTTCAAGGGCTTCCCCACCGAAGACCACCGTCTCCAACTTCAGCTGACGGCCCAGCTCCGGCTGCACCGCATCAGCCGACTGCAGCGCGTAGAACGCCGACGGCGTCTGACTCAACACCGTCACCTGCTCAGTCACCAACAATGCGAGCAGTTCCTCGGGAGCCCGCGTCACTGACTCAGGTACCACCACCAACCGGCCCCCGAACAACAGCGCGCCCCAGATCTCCCACACCGAATAGTCAAACGCCAACGAATGACACTGCGTCCACACCTGACCCGCCAGACCCAACTCCGCATCCAACGTCGCCAACAACCGCACCACATTGGCGTGAGTAATCGCCACACCCTTGGGACGACCCGTCGTCCCAGAGGTGTAGATCAGATACGCAGTGTCGCCGGGGGTAGGCACGGGTAAGGAGATGCCAGATTGCACGCCGAGAGCCGGTTCGTCCACATCGATGACCGGCAGGTCCCTCCCCGCCAGCCGCGTCCGCAACCCGGAGGTGGCGATCGCTGCGACCGGGCGGGCGTCAGCCAGCATGAACTCGATCCGCGCATCGGGATGCATCGGATCGATCGGCAGATATGCCGCCCCCGACTTGAGCACCGCCAGAATCGCGACCACAGGATCCGCCGACCGGGGCAGCAGCACCGCCACACACTTCCCCGGCCGTGCACCGCACTCAACTAGCTCGTATGCCAAGAGGTCCGACGCTTCGTCAAGCTCCCGGTACGTCATCGAACGACCATCGAAACTCAGGGCTACCGCCTCAGGCGCCTGAGCCACCCGCGCAGCGAACAACTCCGGAATCGACGTCGACACAGCAACCGACTCGGTCAGCACCGCCCGGTTGCCCCACTGGTCGAGGCGGGCGTGATCGGCGGTTGCCACTAGCGTGATCGACGACAACGGTGCCGATGGGTCGGTGATCAGAGCTTCGACCGCGCACGTCAGTCGCTCGATGAAGGTGTGAATGGTGTCGGCGTCGAACACATCGGTGCGGAACTCCACCGCCCCGGTGATCCCGGCGGGCTCACCTCCGTTCCAGCGTTCTGCCAACGAGATGGTCAGGTCCATTCGGGCGGTCTGAGTGTCGGCTTCCAGTGGGGTGGCGTGCATACCACCCAAACTCGCGGTGGCCGCTTGATCAGCGTCCTGAGCGGTTAGGTTCTGCCACGCCATCATGACCTGGACCAGCGGGTGGTGGGTCAGGCTGCGGGCTGGGTTGAGCCGGTCGACAACCATCTCGAAGGGAACGTCCTGGTGCTCGTAGGCCCCCAGGCTGCGTCTACGCACCTGCGCCACCAGGTCAGCAACGGATGGGTCGCCGTCGAGCTCGATTCGTAGCACCAGCGTGTTGATGAAAACCCCGACCAGCTCTTCCAATGCTGGATCACTACGACCGGCGATCGGGAATCCCACCGCCACATCGGTGTTCCCGCTCAGCGTCGACAACAGCACCGCCAGAGCGGCCTGCACCACCATGAAGCTGGTCGCATTGTGTTCAGTGGCTGCGCGGGCGATCTGCTGCTGCAACTCGGCCGGCCACTCCATCGTGACACCGGCCCCTTGGTAATCGGCAACTGGCGGATAGGGCCGGTCTGTGGGCAGCTCCAGCCGCTCGGGCAACCCGGCCAATGCCTGCTCCCAGTACGCCAATTGCCCGGCGATTCGGCTGTCGGGGTCGACCGGGTCACCCAGATTCGCTCTCTGCCATAACGTGTAATCCGCGTACTGCACCGGCAGCGGCGCCCAACCCGGGGCCTGTCCCGCGCACCGGCTCGCGTAGGCGAGCCCGATGTCACGTACCAGCGGGCCGATCGACAAGCCATCACCTGCAATGTGGTGGACGACCGCAACCAGCACATGTTCGTCATCGCCTAGACGGAAAAGGGTTGCTTTCAGAGGGATCTCAGCCGACAGGTCAAAGTTGTATCCGACGGTCGCGCGAATCGCGTCGTGGAGTCGATCCATCGACCAGTCCGCCGCGTCGACGACCTGCCACCGGAGATCGGCCTGTCCGGCCGGCAACACGACCTGTCGGGGAACGCCGTCGACCGCCGGGAACACCGTGCGCAGAGCTTCGTGGCGCTCGACGACATCGGCCAGTGCCGCACCGAGCGCGTCGACATCCAGCCCGCCGGTGATCCGGTACGCGGTCGGCATGTTGTAGATCGGTGACGGCCCCTCTAATTGGTCGAGGAACCACAACCGCTGCTGGGCATACGACAACGGAATGGCCGCCGGACGTTGTTGGGCCACCAACGGTTCCCGCCGACCCGAACTCTCACCCACACGCGCGGAAAGCTCGGCACCCGTGGGTGCCTCGAACACTGCACGCACTGCGAGATCGGTATCCAGACTGGCATTGATGGCATTGATCAACCGCATCGCAGACAGCGAATCCCCACCCAGGTCGAAGAAGGAATCATCCGCCCCGACCCGTTCCAACCCCAACACCTGCGCATAGACGCCGGCCAGTAGTTCCTCTACCGGAGTTGCCGGAGCACGATATTGCTGGCCTTGGACGTAGTCAGGGGCCGGCAGAGCACGCCGGTCGAGTTTTCCGTTGACCGTCAGCGGTAAGGCATCGAGTACCACGATCGCGGCGGGCACCATGTAACCCGGTAACCGCTGCGACAACGCCACACGAACCGCGACGGGATCCGCAGTGCCGGTGATGTAGCCGACCAATCGCTTGTCACCTGGACGGTCCTCCCGCGCAATGACCTCGGCTTGTCTCACTCCGTCGAGATCTTGCAGGGCCGATTGGATTTCGCCCAGTTCGATGCGGTACCCACGAATCTTGACCTGCTCATCAGCGCGGCCGCCATACCGTAGCTGCCCGTGACTGTCCCAGGACGCCAGATCGCCGGTCCGATACATCCGGGCCCCGTCGCCGCCGAACGGACACGCCACAAACCGCGACGCACTCAACCCACCACGACGCCAGTAACCCAACCCCAACCCCGCGCCGACCACATACAACTCACCCGTCACACCAACCGGCACCGGCTGCAACGATGCATCCAACACAAAAAACCCAAGATGACCCAACGGCAGACCAATCGGACTGACACTGCCCTCAACGTCGCCGGCCACGATCTCCCGGAACGACGCATGCACCGTCGTCTCGGTAATCCCATACATATTGATCAACCGCGGCGAACCCGGATGCCGATCCAGCCAGCCCCGAAGCCGCTGCGGCTCAAGAGCTTCCCCACCGAAGACCACCGTCTCCAACTTCAACCCGCCACCCGACCCCGGGTGCACCGCATCGACAGTCTGCAGCGCATAAAACGCCGACGGCGTCTGGCTGAACATGGTGACCTGCTCAGCAACCAGCAAGGCAAACAGATCCTCGGGAGCCTGGGTCACCGCTTCGGGCACCACCACCAACCGGCCGCCGAACAACAGCGCGCCCCAGATCTCCCACACCGAATAGTCGAACGCCAACGAATGACACTGCGTCCACACCTGACCCGCCAGACCCAACTCCGCATCCAACGTCGCCAACAACCGCACCACATTGGCGTGAGTAATCGCCACACCCTTCGGACGACCCGTCGTCCCCGACGTATAGATGAAGTACGCGACATCATCAGCCGTCACCGCCGGCAGTCTCTGCCCCTGCCCGTCGTGCTGACGCACCTCATCGAAATCGATGACATCCAGATCGCACCCGGCGAACCGGCCCATCAACTCCGCGGTCGTGACCGCCACCACCGGCGCCGCATCATCCAACATGAACCGAACCCGCGCATCAGGATGCATCGGATCAATCGGCAGATACGCCGCCCCCGCCTTCAACACCGCAACGATGGAAACAATCGCTTCAACGCAGCGCGGGAACAACAATGCCACCCGCATACCCGGGCGCACGCCCACACTGATCAACCGGTGCGCCAAGCGATCCGATGACTCATCCAACTCCGCATACGACAACGACCGGCCCTCGCACACCACCGCCACCGCATCCGGCGCACAGGTCACCTGCGCTGCAAACAACTCCGGAATCGTCATCACGGTGACGGGAGACTCGGCCAGTACGACCCGGTTGCCGATCTCGTCGAGGCGAGCGTGCTCGGCGGCATCGAGCACATCAATCGATGACAGCCGCCGCCCCGGGTCAGCAATCAGCGCCTCAACGACCCGCGCCAACCGTTCGATCAGGGTCTCAATGCTGGACACGTCGAACACATCAGTACGGAACTCGACAGAACCGCCAATCCCGGCCGCCTCACCAGCCTCGTCCCACCGTTCAGCCAACGAGAACGTCAGATCCATCCGAGCGACCTGAGTATCAACCGACAACGGACTGACCCGCGCCTCACCCAGAGTCGCTTCGGTCGATGTGTCGGCGGTGAAATTCTGCCAAGCCAACGCCACCTGCACCAGCGGATGATGCGCCAGCGACCGAGTCGGCTTGAGCCGATCCACCAAGACCTCAAACGGCACATCCTGATGCTCAAGAGCGGCCAAGCTGCGCTGACGCACCTGGGCCACCAACTCCGCAACAGTCGGGTCACCGCCCAGATCCACCCGCAACACCAACGTGTTGACGAAGAACCCCACCAAACGATCCAGCGCCGCATCACCACGACCCGCGATCGGAACACCCACCGCCACATCACAACTCGCACTGAGCTTCGACAACAGGATGCTCAGCGCGGCCTGCACCACCATATACGTCGTGACATTGTGCTCCCGCGCCACTTCACGGACACGCTTATGCAATTCGGCCGGCAACAACACCGGCATGCTGGCACCCCGATGATCCGCCTCAACCGGATACGGCCGGTCCGTCGGCAACTCCAGCCGCTCGGGCAACCCGGCCAACGCCTGCTCCCAATACGCCACCTGCCCAGCAATCCGACTGTTCGGATCAGCCAGCTCACCCAGATTCGCCCGCTGCCACAACGTGTAATCCGCATACTGCACCGGCAACGGCGCCCACTGCGGCGCGCATCCCCCAGACCGGCCCGCATACGCCAACTGCAGATCCGCGATCAACGGAGCCACAGACCAACCATCGGCAGCGATATGGTGCACCACCGCAGCCAACACATACTCATCCTCATCAACCCGGAAAAGCGTTGCCCGCAACGGAATCTCGCTGGCCAAGTCGAAAGCTCGACCGGCAAACTCGCCGATGGCCCCACGCAACTCAGCAGCCGAGAACCCGCCCGCATCAACCACACGCCAACCACAATCAGCTGTCTCGGCAGGCACCACCACCTGCTCCGGAATCCCCTCAACCGACCGGAACACCGTGCGCAACGACTCATGACGCCCCACCACATCAACCAGCGCCGCACCAAGCGCCTCGACATCCAAACGCCCCGTGACCCGCAGCGCCACCGCCATGTTGTAGACCGGCGACGGCCCCTCCAACTGATCAAGAAACCACAACCGCTGCTGCGCAAACGACAACGGAATGACATCAGGCCGCGGCAAAGCCACCAACGGCTCACGCCCACCCGAACTCTCACCCACACGGGCCGCCAGTTGTGCAGGCGAAGGTGTCTCGAACACCGCCCTTACCGGTAGATCGGCGCTCAGACTGGCATTGATGGCATTGATCAAACGGGTGGCCGACAGGGAGTCCCCGCCCAGGTCGAAGAACGAGTCGTCGACCCCGACCCGGTCCAACCCCAACACCTGCGCGTAGATCCCGACCAGGACCTCCTCTACCGGAGTTGCCGGAGCACGATATTGCTGGCCTTGGACGTAGTCAGGGGCCGGCAGAGCACGCCGGTCGAGTTTTCCGTTGACCGTCAGCGGTAAGGCATCGAGTACCACGATCGCGGCGGGCACCATGTAACCGGGTAACCGCTGCGACAACGCCACACGAACCGCGACGGGATCCGCAGTGCCGGTGATGTAGCCGACCAGACGCTTGTCGCCAGGGTGATCCTCCCGCGCGATCACCGCAGCCTGATCGACACCAGGAAGTTCAGCCAGAGCTGTTTGAATCTCACCCAACTCGATGCGGTACCCACGAATCTTGACCTGCTCATCAGCACGGCCGCCATACCGTAGCTGCCCATGACTGTCCCAGGACGCCAGGTCCCCGGTCCGATACATCCGGGCCCCGTTCCCGCCGAACGGACACGCCACAAACCGCGACGCACTCAACCCACCACGACGCCAGTAACCCAACCCCAACCCCGCGCCGACCACATACAACTCACCCGTCACACCAACCGGCACCGGCTGCAACGATGCATCCAACACAAAAAACCCAAGATGACCCAACGGCACACCGATCGGGCTGACACTGCCCTCAACATCGCCGGCCACGATCTCCCGGAACGACGCATGCACCGTCGTCTCGGTAATCCCATACATATTGATCAACCGCGGCGAACCCGGATGCCGATCCAGCCAGCCCCGAAGCCGCTGCGGCTCAAGAGCTTCCCCACCGAAGACCACCGTCTCCAACTTCAACCCGCCACCCGACCCCGGATGCACCGCATCGACAGTCTGCAGCGCATAAAACGCCGACGGCGTCTGGCTGAACATGGTGACCTGCTCAGCAACCAACAAGGCAAACAGATCCTCCGGAGCCCGCGTCACTGACTCAGGTACCACCACCAACCGGCCCCCGAACAACAGCGCGCCCCAGATCTCCCACACCGAATAGTCAAACGCCAACGAATGACACTGCGTCCACACCTGACCCGCCAGACCCAACTCCGCATCCAACGTCGCCAACAACCGCACCACATTGGCGTGAGTAATCGCCACACCCTTCGGACGACCCGTCGTCCCCGACGTATAGATGAAGTAGGCGATGTCATCTGAAACCGGCCTCCACGGTGCCGCACTGGGTTGCGCATCGATCGCAGTATCTGCGACGTCGACGACTGTCAGGTCAACCCCGTCCAGTCGCTCCCGCAACGCACCGGTTGTCACCACCACCACCGGCGCCGCATCACCGAGCATGAACTCGATCCGCGCATCAGGATGCATCGCATCGATCGGCAGATACGCCGCCCCCGCCTTCAACACCGCCAGAACCGCGACGATCGCCTCCACCGACCGAGGCAACAACACCGCAACACACCGACCAGGACCTGCACCATTCTCAACCAGACTGTGCGCCAACCGGTTCGACAACTCATCGAGCTCCGCATACGACAACGACCGACCCTCGCACACCACCGCCACCGCATCCGGCGCACAGGTCACCTGCGCTAAAAACAACTCCGGAATAGAAGCCGAACCGCCGGCCGGCACCGTCAGCACCGACCGATTACCCCACCCGAACAGTTCGTCGTGCTCATCCTCATCCAGGAAATCGATCGACGACAACCGTCGAGTCAAATCGGCAGTCACGACAACGCCTCGACCCGGTCCGCCTCAGCGGAGCCTGAGAGGGCGATGCGGTGGCACCTCGTCACCGAAGAAGACGTGTCGGCCTGCGCACGTTCTACCGGCACCGACTGTTCATCAATCGTCATTGGAACCCCCCAACGCGAGGCGGACAGGATCTTCGACAGGGCGCCGGCCAAGTTCAGTTCGATGTAGTCCAGAAAGGCGGCACCGGCTCCTTCGCCGGACATCGCTGCCGAGCCCGCAGGGACCTCGGCGGAGGTCACCGACAGGCTGTGTTCCTCGTCAACGTTCACCTGTCCCCTCCGCCAAGTCGACCAGTGACAATCGTTCAAGAATCCAGAAGCAGGGCCTTCCCGCCCCCCTACCCTGACCTCTGAAATCTGTTTCCTGCGGCGCACTCCAGCTATGGATTTGCCAGTTGCAAATTGTCAGCATAATCACTTCTCGCCGGGCGGGCACAAAAATCGCATATCCGGAAAAACATCCTCGAAGTACCGGACAGCCCGGTGTCAGCGTTGACGCCGTCAACAATTTGAGCAAACGGTGTGAACAACCGTCGGTCGACAGGCATCGGTCGACGCGACGGGCCGAAGACTTCCGCCCCGGCGGCAGAAGCACCGGGCGCCGAGACCGCCTCTACAATCACCGCCACGACTCGCGTCGAGAGGCACAGGAACCCGCTTGAACAGCACGTCTTTCCCTAACGCCAGGCGCGTGACAACTGTGTAGTTCAATCCAGCGAAGTCCACCGTGTCGATGCCTGTGCCATGCGACTGCGCCGCGCCACCAAGAGGGGATCTCAGGCACCGGAAAACTTCAGGTATTTGCAATTTCAGCAAATACCTAGTGCGATCGCCGTGCGTGACACTGTGGAGTCAGGGCGACGAAGAAAGACTTGGCGGCGCACACCTCGAATACTCGCCAAAGCCGCCCAGAATGCAGCCGGGATTAGTTTGCGTATTCAATGAATAGCGAACTTTCAAGATCTTGCACAGTGACCAGAAGCCGATACACCATCGGTGCATTTTCGCCGCAGTCACCAGAGCGCGAGATGTTGAGGCGGAGATCGGCAGGTTTCTGCGGGCCGTCGCCCGCCGGGAAGCAGATCCTGTCAACGATCGCGGATCCGCGGTCCCGCGTAGCTCACGGACTACCGCGCCCTCTGGGCACCAGTCGGTGCGGTAGCCCCGATGCAGGGCGCGATGGTTACCAAAATGCCGCTACCGGACGATCGTCGTCACCACACGAGTGGCACGAACCGGGAGGCGCACAGAGTCAGGACGGGACATGAGAACTACCAGTCCCCAACTCCCACGATGAACCAAGCACTGTCAAACAACTACTTGGGTCACGCCTAGGGGATATTCCGCATGGCAAACCAATCGGCATCCATGCCAATGTTGCTATCGCCCCAGAGGGGGCGCTTACGCGTTCGAAGCGCTACTGCGCTCAGCGTTGAGGTAGTCGACGAAGGCTCTGATGGTCAACAACTTGAGTGATTGTTCGGGACCGAATTCGACTCCATAGCGCTGTTCAAGTCGCAACTCCAGGTTCGCCACGTCGAGCGAATCAAATCCCTGTCCGTATAAGTCCAAATCGTCACACAAGGTTGCCGCATCTACCTCGATCCCGGATCCAGCAATTAGCTCAATGAGTTCTTGACTAGTGACCATCGTTGCCAGGTTCCTTTCATCCTCGAATTCGCTCAAGCAGGCATGTACCCCAGGAAAAGCCTACGCCGAACCCGCTCAGAAGAATTCGCATTGCGGATTGCTCAGCATCCAGACGCGATGCCAGCATCAGCGGGATCGAGGAGGATACTGTGTTCCCGTATTCTCCTGCCTCAAAAGGCAATCGGTCCTCACCGACGCCGAGGTCGCCACGCAGTACGTCGAGCAGATACTTGGAGCCAGGGTGCAAGAGAAACAGATCAATGTCACCTTCGCGCAGGTGGTGGCATTCCAGTAAGCGGCGGATCGCCCGAGGTACCTCTCGAGCAGCGTTCAGGAACACCTCCCGGCCTTCCATGACGAGTCGACCCTCGTAACGCAAGACGGCAGCCGAACCGGGCCTCGTGCCGAACGCGGCATCTACGAGCCGAAATCCCGGTCCAGCCCTATCGAGGAAGGTCACAGTGGCGGCGTCGCCAAACAGCAGAGCCGTGTCGCGGTCCGAAGGGTCAACAATCGTGGAGTACGGGTCGCAGGTAAAGATCAGCGCGTTGTCAAACGCAAACCGCTCGGCGAGAGACGTCGCGACCGCCAGGGCGTGAGGAAACCCTGCACAACCTTGCGAGATGTCGAATGTCATGCACGAGGCGGGTAGGTTCAGCGATTGGTGAATGACGGCCGAAGTATGGGGTATCCGCGAATCTGGATTCTGCGTGACCAGGCAGATCATTTCTATGGCATCGGTATCAAGCCCAGGCACTTTTCGGGCGAGGTCGTTGAAAGCCTGGATGCACAGATCGCTGGTCTTCTGATCTGGTGCTTTGATCGCCCGAGTCGTGACTCCTATCCGTCGTTGCATGAACTCTTCGTCTACACCGAATCCCGGCAAAAGCGGGAGGTTCGGTTGACGCGACGGCGGGATATGGACGCCGATGCCTGCGACGCGCACCTCGCGATCCATCGCAGCAGACATCCGAATCACCCTGCTTGTGCGGCTACGGGAAAAATTGGATAGAAGTCCGGGATGCAGCCGGCGGCGCAATCAACCGCGAGCCGCGGGATTTCTGTCCACTCGTGGGTTTCGGTTGACACGAGGTGACCCCATCCGTGCTGAAGGACATAGTCGACCGCCATCGTAACGAGCGTAATGGGTGAATACATTGAAATGGCTGTTTCGGCATTCAACTGAACGAGACAAACAGCGAACTCGCCTTTGTGATGCCGGGTAGCCGGGGCGCACGTCTATCCACACTCCATTCCCGGAATCCGCATTGATCACCTGGTCGTCGGTGCGCTCAAAGATGCGTGCCGGTGAGCGAGAAATCGTTCAAGGTGCTCGAAAGGTCCTGTCGCAAGTCGTCATCCGAGTTGGGGCGGCCCGGCTGATACGCAAGTGCCGAGACGAAGACGTGTCCGTGCGATCTTCCCAAAACCACCAACTGGGTTCCGCCGCGCCGGTGCATCGTCGCCTTGGTCACGCCTAGGGGGACATTCCGCATGGCGAAGTAATCGGCGTCCGTGCCATCCGGTCGGTCGGCAGCCGGGCTTACCACACCGAGGTTCGATGAGCCGACGACGTTGGGAGCGAAGCCAACCATCGCACCACTGGCGCCCCCGAGGAGCCGCTTGGGCAACAGGGGAACGATGGCATTCACTGCCCGCTCTTCGTCGGGCACCCTCCTGTGGCGAATCCACGCTTGTTTGATTGCGGTCCGGATCTCGCGCAGGTCAATCGTCGCGCGTGCAGGGTCGACCGTTACGCCGACATTACTGATCGCGTTGGCACGAGTATCGCCGGCGGCGCGCTCGTTGACCGGCATCATCACGACGACCGAGCCGTCTGCGGCGACCCGTCCCACTCGCTGGGCGAGTCGGGCCGTAAATCCCGCAAGCAGCGCGGTGCTGCTGCCGCCGAGTTCCTGTGCGCGGCCCTCCCACTCTTCGGCATCGACGAAGACCGTCGCCGTCGGGAGCGTGATGGGCTCGTCGATGCCTGCGGGCGGCGCAGATGGCGTGGCAGGCGGTTGTGTTGCAGCTCCGGCACCACCGCCGCTGCGCCGGGCCAAACGTATCGCGGCGACGAGCGCGCGGCCCATCGCAGGGATGTCGCGCGCGGCTTGGCCGGCGTCCTCGCGCAAGGCCCGCAAGCGGCCACGCGATGCGGCAGGAGGCCAGCTGATCGGGTCGTCGCGCCCATGCGCGGCATCCGCCAGCGCCTCACACAACCCGACGCCGTCGGTGAGGCAATGTGAGATGACAAAGCTCACCCCGGCGCCGCCGTCGGTGAACGGGAGGACCGCAAGATGCCATCCGGGACCGTGCTCGCAATCCAGTGGGGTCTTACTCTGCTCGGTGAGCCAGGCATCAAATTCTTCACGCGGGCGGGCCGACTCGACGATCTCAAGGTCGGGTAGATGGTCGGGCGCTACCCAGCGGTGCCGACCGAACGGCAATGGCGACCGTGCGATGCGGCGGGACAACCGTCCCCGCTGAAGATGTTCATGGAACCGCCGCAGCCCATCGATGTCGACCGCGCGGTTGTACACCCAGACACACTGCAGCAGACTGGGGCGTCCCGTCGCTCGCGATACGTCGAATATGGTCTGGTCGAGCAAATCCAGTACATTGCTCATTTTCGAACTGTATCTGCCCTGATTTTCTCTGTCTCGTGTTTGCAGGTGGTCAGCGTCGTCCGATGCCGCTGACATCTTGGGTGGCAGCCATTCCCATGTCGCGCGGAGAAAACGCTGCTACCGGGCGATCTCCTTCCGTCGTCACCAGACCAGTGGCACGAGCCGGTAGTGCACCTTCTGCGTGTACTCCCGATATCCGGCGAGCTGCTGGCGAAGCAGCTTCTCCTCGTCCTGGATACGGAAGGCATACAGAGTGAGGACGGGAATGAGAACTGCCAGCCCCCACCATGATCCAAGCGCGAGCGGCATTCCCGCCACCATGAGCAGCGCCCCCATGTACATCGGATGCCGCACAAGCCCGTACAGGCCGGTGGAGACCAGCTTCTGCTCCGACTCCACCGTGATGTTGGCTGACGCATACCTGTTCTGGACGATCGTGAATATCGTGATCACGAGGCCGATGACGAACATCGCGTTGCCGATCCACGACACCGCGGCAGGCACCGGGGACCAACCGAAGCGATGATCGAGGCCGCAGAACACCGGCAGCGCAATGGACAAGACCGCGATGACCCCGAGGACGGCCTTCTGCACCGGTCTCGACTCTGACTTCCGCCCGACGCGCATGCGCCGCTCTACGACCGCCTTGTCCTTCCTCAACAGGTAGACGGTCGAGAGACTCGCCATCACCGCGTACACCGTCAGGAAAACCCATGCCTGCCAGTAGTTGAACGTCCCCGCGGGCACGAACAGCAGCGCACAGAACAACGCCACGCCCAAGACGGATTGGACAGCCACCCGAAGATTGGTGCTCATGTCATCTCCTACCTGTGTGATTCGGGGACGCTCAAAGAAGCGTGCCGGTGAGCGAAAAGTCTTTCAATGCGTTTGAAAGGTCTTGTTGTAAACGGGCATTCGTGTTGACCCGACCCGGCAGATAGGAATGGGCCGAGACGAAGACGCGTCCGTTCGCCCTCCCCGACAGAAACGACTGCGTACCGCCGAACCGGTTGAGCATCGCTTCCGTCAGCCCCAGATGGGGCAGAACCTTGATGGCCAAGAAGTCGCACTCCGTGCCATCGGGCCGGCTGGCAGCCGGATTTACCACACCGAGGTTGGAGGAACCGACGCCGTTGGGTGAACCGACACGGGAAGTGGCCACGAGGAGCCGCTTGGGCAACAGCGGAATGATGGCATTCACCGCATACTCCTCGTCAGGCACCTCTCCGTGACGAATCAACGCCTGCTTGACCGCAGCCCGGATTTCACGCAGGTCCGTCGTCGCGAGTTCAGGGTCGACCGCGACCGCCACACTGCTTCTCGCGTTGGCACGGGTATCGTCATCAGCGCGCTCATTGACCGGCATTCCCACGACCACCGAACCGTCGGCGCCAACCCGTCCCCCGCGTTGGGCCAGCCGGGCCGCCAATCCCACCAACAACGAGTTGCTGGTCCCGCCGAGTGCTTGGGCGCGGGCGTCCCACTCCTCGGCATCGACCAAGATCGTTGCCATCGGAACTGCCGTTGGTACGTCGGAATATCCTTCAGGTGCAGATGCTTTGGTAGCCGGCGAAGTGGTCGCGCCGGCGGCCCCGGCGCTCTCGCGGCTACGTCTGGCCAACCGAATCGAGGCGATCACACCCCGGAACACAGCCGGAATGTCGCGCACAGCTTGCCAGCTGTCCTGCAGTAGGGCTTTCCCACGGCTGCGCGATGCCGCTGCAGGCCAGCTCATCGGATCGTCGCGACCAAGTGCCGCATCAGCCAGCGCCTCACACAGCCCGACTCCATCGATGAGGCAGTGTGATACCACCAAGCTGATTCCTGAGCCGCCGTCGGTGAACGGGAGCACCGCCAGGTGCCATCCCGGACCGTGCTCGCAATCCAGCGGAGTGTTGATCTGCTCGTCGAGCCAGTCATCGAATTCTTCTCGCGACCTGGCTATCTCGACGATCTCAAGGTCGGACGAATTGTCCGATGCCACCCAGCGGTGCCGACCGAACGGCAGCGGTGATCGTTCGATGCCGCGGGACAGCCGTCCCTGCCGGAGATTCTCATGGAACCGCCGCAGACCATCGACATCGACCGGGCGGTCGTACACCCAGACGCTCTGCAGCAGGCTGTTGACCCCTATCGCCGACCCGAGGTCGAACACACGCTGGTCGAGCACATCGAGAACGTTGCTCACTTTCGGACCTACGTCCGCGCTGGATTCGCGCGCCTCGTCTGTGTAAGTGGTCCGCATCGGCGATCACCGTCCCAACATCGGCCGCTCGACGCTGTCGCGTCCGAGCATCGTTACGAAACTATTCCGAGGTACTTTCCAATAGCGCCTTGAGCTGTTCTGCGTATCCCCTCAGTGATTCAGGGGTGAACATTTCGAAATGTGTGCAACCCACGGGCAGCACGGTGATCTCACCGGAAACGTATGGGCGCCAACTGTGCAGCAGCGATCGGGCAGCCCTGCGGTTACGCAGGCGCGCCAACCTCGACCTGACCCCATCCCCGCCGGTGTCCTCGCACCGCGGACGCGCAGCCGAAAACATCACGGCATCACCGTCGAACACATCGGGCGCATGATCGAGCAGCATCACTTGACCGGCGCTGACACTGCGCGCCATGAACGCCACCAGCTGTCGCGACGGAGGACTGGCCCCATGTCGCGCGATGATGTCGGCCACCTTTGAATACGTCAGTAGGCCCCAATGCACCGGAACCCGAGCCCTGTTGGTCCGCAGGATGTAATCCAGAACCCATCCCTCGGTAACCGCCTGATTCCTCGCAAGCGTCCTGGTGATCCGCTTCCAGAACTTGTTCGGGTTCAGCAACCCATCGAGCAGGACCAGGCGCTGTACTTCACACCCGCGGCGCTGGAGCTCCACCGCGAGCGCATGAGCAACCACACCACCGAACGACCAACCCAAGATGCGATACGGCCCAACAGGATACAGCTCCTGCAGCCGATCGGCATAGCGCGACGCCATGCCGCGTATCGACATAGCTTCCCGCTCGCCATCGGCGGGCACCTGATTGATCCCGATGATCGGGCCGTCCACATACTGACCCAACGCCCGATACGACCAACTCAACCCGAAGCCATCATGGATACAACACAGCGGTACCCCGTTGCCGGGCTTGAGCACCTCCACCGGAACCACTTCCTGCGAGCTCTCGGCGCGGCCCACATGCTGAGCCAAACCGCGCACGGTCGGCGCATCGAACATCACCCGCACCGCCAACTCCGCATCCAAACGCGCATTGGCCGCAGCGATCACCCGCATCGCAGACAGTGAATCCCCACCCAGGTCGAAGAACGAATCCTCGACCCCGACCCGCTCCAGACCCAGTACATCGGCGTAGATACCGGCCAGGATTTCCTCGGTCAGCGTGGCCGGAGCACAATACTGCCGAGCGTCGGCATAGTCCGGTACCGGCAGCGCTCGCCGATCCAGCTTGCCGTTGACCGTCAACGGCAGCGTATCCAAGACCATCACGGCTGCCGGCACCATATAGCTGGGCAACCGCTGCGCCAGAGCAGCGCGGACTTCTGCTCCGCCTGCGGTGCCGGTGACATAGCCGACCAGACGCTTGTCGCCCGGGCGGTCCTCACGAGCGATGACCGCCGCCTGATCCACACCCTCCAGATCAGCCATGACTGCTTGGATTTCACCCAGCTCGATCCGATACCCACGGATCTTGACCTGCTCATCGGCCCGGCCCAGATAGTGCAGTTGCCCATCGGGTGCCCAGGACACCAGATCCCCGGTCCGATACATCCGCTGCCCCTCAGCGAACGGACACGCCACAAACCGCGACCCGGTCAACCCACCCCGACCCAGATAGCCACTCGCCACACCAGCCCCAGCGACGTACAACTCACCGACCACCCCAGCAGCCACCTGACGCAGCCACGGATCGAGTACGAAGAACGCCGCCCCCGGTATCGGCACACCGATCGGCACCACCGTCGACCCGGCTACCAGCGGCGCACTGAACGACGTGTACCACGTCTCCGTCGGCCCATAACCATTGAGCATCACCCGACCCGGCGCCCACCGATCCACCAACTCGGTCGGACAGGCCTCGCCGGCCACCACCAACGCCGTCGAATCCAAACCGTCGGTAGACAGCGCCGCCGCAGCAGACGGCGTCTGATTCAACACCGTCACACCCTCGGCAATCAGCAACGCGTGCAACTCATCCGGCGAACCCGCCACCGCATCCGGCACCACCACCAACCGCCCACCACTGAGCAACGCACCGAAGATCTCCCACACCGACACATCGAACGCATACGAATGCCACTGCGACCACACCCCAACACGCGGCAACTCCACATCCAACGACAAAAGCAACCCCGTCACATTCCGATGCGGGACAGCCACCCCCTTCGGCACACCGGTGGTGCCCGACGTATAGATCACATACGCGATGTCATCCGGAGCCGGACCCGCCTGGACCGCGGTACTGGGTTCGGCCTCGGTGCGGGGATCCGCCACATCGACGACGGCCACCCCCAGGCCGTCCAAACGCCCGGCCAACTCCCCGGTGGTGACCGTGGCCACCGGTCGGGCATCACCAACCACCATCGCGATTCGCGCGTCCGGATGCGCCGGATCGATCGGCACGTACGCCGCCCCGGTCTTGAGTATCGCCAGGATCGACACAATCGCCGCAGCCGAACGGTCGAGCAACACCGCCACACACTCACCCGGACCCGCACCGTGACCAACGAGGAAGTGCGCCAACCGATTCGAGGCCTCGTCCAACTCCCGATACGACCACGAACGGCCCTCATACGTCAGTGCAGCGGCATCGGGCGTACGAACCACCCGCTCGGCGAAGAGCATCGGTACCGACGCTTGCGAAGGCGCGGCCCGAGTCAGCGCCGCCCGGTTGCCAACCGTATCGAGACGAACGTGCTCGGCACCGTCGAGAACATCGATCGAGGACAACCGTCGCGCCGGATCGGCCGTCATCGCCTCCAACACCCGCGCCAACCGCCCAACCATCACCTCAACGGTCTCGGCATCGAATACGTCGGTGCGGAACTCCACCGAACCACCGATCCCGGCCGAAGCACCCTCCGCATCGAACCGCTCCCCCAAGGCAAAGACCAGATCCATCCGTGCGGTGTGAGTTTCGGCCATCAATGGTGCGGCGTAGACATCGCCCAGTGCCGACTCGGCATCGGGCGCGCTGGCGGGATTCTGCCAGGCCAGCATCACCTGGATCAGCGGGTGATGGGTGAGACTGCGCGCCGGATTGAGCCGCTCGACGAGAACCTCGAACGGCACATCCTGATGTTCGTAGGCGGCGAGGCTACGCTGACGCACCTGCCCGACCAGATCGGCGACGGTGGGATCACCGTCAAGTTCCACCCGCAACACCAGGGTGTTGACGAAGAACCCGACCAACTCATCCAGCGCGGGATCACTGCGTCCGGCTATCGGAAAACCCACCGCCACATCGGAACTGGCGCTGAGGTTCGAGAGCAGAACCGAGAGTGCGGCTTGCAGGACCATGAAGCTCGTCGCGTTGTGCTCCCGCGCCACCTGCGCCACCCGCTGCTGCAACTCCGCAGGCCATTCCACCTCCACGACGGCGCCATGGTGATCGGCGACCGCCGGGTAGGGGCGGTCTGTCGGCAACTCAAGTCGATCCGGCAGTCCGGCCAGCGCATCCTGCCAGCAGTCGAGCTGCCCGGCGATGCGGCTCTCCGGATCGGACAGCTCGCCGAGCTGCTCGCGCTGCCAGAGTGTGTAATCCACATACTGCACCGGCAGAGGAGACCAGTCCGGCGCCTGCCCACCGCATCGAGCCGCGTAGGCGGCCGCCACATCACGGGCAAGCGGAGCGAAAGACCAAGCGTCACCAGCGATGTGGTGCATCACCGCGACCAGCAGATGCTCATTCTCAGAAACGCGGAAAAGCTCTGCGCGGATCGGGATCTCGATACTCAGATCGAACGGGTGCCCTATCGCTGAGTCGACGGCACCGGCCAACCGGTCTGCCGGCCAGCCAGCGGCATCAACAACTTGCCAGCCGATCTCGGCCTGCTCGGCCGGGATCACCAGCTGCCGGGGCACACCGTCGACCTCGGGAAAGACCGTGCGCAGGCTCTCATGCCGGGCCACCACATCGGCCAGAGCCAAGCCGAGCGCATCGACGTCCAATCCGGTGACCCGATACATCATCGGCATGTTGTAGATCGGTGACGGACCGTGCAATTGGTCCAGGAACCACAACCGCTGCTGGGAGTACGACAGTGGCACCACGGCCGGCCGAGGCACGGGCACCAGCGCGGACCGGCCGCCGGTACCGGTGGCGATTCGCGTCTCCAACTGTGCCACGGCAGGCGCATCGAAGACCGCTCGGACTGCCAGATCGGTATCGAACGCAGTGTTGATGGCATTGATCAGCCGTATCGCTGACAGCGAGTCACCGCCGAGATCGAAGAACGAGTCGTCGACGCCGACCCTGTCCAGCCCCAACACCTGGGCGAAGATGCCGGCCAGAATCTCCTCGGTCGGGGTTGCCGGAGCACGATAGCTGTCGGCGTCGAGGTATTCCGGTGCCGGTAGCGCGCGCCTGTCCAACTTGCCGTTGACCGTCAGCGGTATCTCGTCGAGCACCACCACCGCAGCAGGCACCAGGTAGGCAGGGAGTTGTTCGGCAAGCTGGCCGCGGGCCTTTCCGGCGTCGACCATTCCCGTCACGGACTCGGTGACGTAGCCGACAAGACGCTTCTCACCCGGGCGGTCCTCGCGGGCGATGACGACGGCTTGTTCCACGCCATCCAGATCCGCCAGAGCGACCTGGATTTCGCCGAGTTCGATCCGGTAGCCCCGGATCTTGACCTGCTCATCGGCGCGCCCGAAGTACTGCATCTGCCCATCGCCGCCCCAGCGCACCAAGTCGCCGGTCCGGTACATGCGGGCTCCTGCGCCGCCGAACGGGCAGGGAACGAAGCGGGATGCGGTCAGCCCCGGTCGACCCACATATCCGACCCCGACGCCGCGGCCGGCCACATACAACTCCCCTACAACGCCGGGCGGCACTTCCCGCAGCCAGCGATCCAGGACGAACAATGCCGCGCCCGGTACCGGTGCGCCGATCGGAACAACATTCGACCCGGCCTCTTCGGCTTTCAACGGCGCGCTGATCGTCGCGTACACGGTGGCCTCGGTCGGTCCGTAAGCGTTGATCAACACCCGCCCCGGCGCCCAGCGCTGCACCAACTCAGTGGGACAAGCTTCACCGGCCACCACCAAGGCGGCGGACTCCAAGCCTTGCGGTGAGAGCATCCCCGCAGCCGACGGCGTCTGGCTCAAGACGCTGACCTTCTCGGCGACCAGCAACGCGTGGAGATCGTGCGGTGAACGTGCCACCTCCTCGGGCACCACCACCAACCGGCCACCGTGCAACAGCGCGCCGAAGATGTCCCACACCGAGACGTCGAACACCAGCGAATGCCACTGCGACCACACTGTTCCGGGGCCCACCAACGCCGGGTCCACAGCCCCGAGGAACTCGGTCACGTTCTGATGCGTGATCGCCACGCCCTTCGGCACACCAGTGGTCCCCGATGTGTAGATCACGTATGCGATGTCATCGGCGGCAGGCCCGGGCAGCGCGCTGCTTGGCTGCATCTCGATCCGGTCGTCGGCAACGTCTATGACAGCCAGGTCGGCGCCATCCAGCCGCGCACTCAACCCGGAGGTGGTGATTGCTGCGACCGGGCGGGCATCGCCGAGCATGAACTCGACCCGCGCGTCCGGCACCATCGGGTCGATCGGAAGGTACGCCGCGCCGGACTTGAGCACTGCCAGGATCGCGACGATCGCCTCGGCCGAATGGTTGAGCAGCAGCGCGACACTTTCACCGGGCCCTGCCCCATGACCAACAAGCAGGTGGGCCAGGCGATTCGACGCATCGTCGAGATCGCGATAGGTCCAGGAACTGTCACCGCACACCACCGCCACCGCGTCCGGGTCCCGTGCCACCTGCTCGGCGAAGACCACCGGGATCGACACCGCGGAGACAGGATCGGCCAGCACCGCCCGGTTGCCCCACCCCTCGAGGGTGGCGTGGTCAGCCGGCCCCAGCAGATTCACCGAAGACAGCTTCGCCGCGGGATCGGCGGTCAGAGCTTCGACCACTCGCGACAGTCGCTCGATAAAGGTCTGGATGGTGTCGGCGTCGAACACATCGGTGCGGAACTCCACCGCCCCGGTGATCCCGGCGGGCTCACCTCCGCTCCAACGTTCTGCCAACGAGATCGTCAGGTCCATGCGCGCGGCCTGAGTATCGGCTTCCAGCGGGGTGGCTTGCATACCGCCCAAAGACGTTGCCGCGGGCTGGCCTTCGTCCTGTTTCGTCAAGTTCTGCCACGCCACCAACACCTGGACCAGCGGGTGGTGGGTCAGGCTGCGGGCCGGGTTGAGCCGATCCACAATCATCTCGAAGGGCACATCCTGGTGCTCATAGGCAGCCAGGCTGCGTCTACGCACCTGCGCCAAGAGGTCGGCAAAAGTGGGATCACCGTCAAGCTCGATTCGTAGCACGAGTGTATTGATGAAAACCCCGACCAACTCATCCAACGAAGGATCACCACGACCGGCGATCGGGAATCCCACCGCCACATCGGTGTTCCCGCTCAGACTCGACAACAGCACCGCCAGAGCAGCCTGCACCACCATGAAACTGGTTGCATCGTGCCCCCGCGCGGCGTGCGCGATCTGCTGCTGCAACTCGACCGGCCACTCCATCGTGACACTGGCTCCGCGGTAGTCTGCCTCCGCCGGATACGGCCGGTCGGTGGGCAGCTCCAGCCGCTCCGGCAGCCCGGCCAGCTCCTCTTCCCAGTACGCCAACTGCCCGGCGATCCGACTCTCGGGATCGGCCGGATCACCCAGATACGCGCGCTGCCACAGCGTGTAATCCGCATACTGCACGGGCAACGGCGCCCACCCCGGTACCTGTCCCAGGCACCGCGCGGCATACGCCACGCCAAGATCACGTACCAGCGGGCCGATCGACAAGCCATCACCTGCGATGTGATGGACCACCGCGACCAGGATGTGTTCATCCTCATCCACTCGGAAAAGGGTTGCTTGCAAAGGTGATTCGGCCGACAGATCGAAGTTGTACCCGACAGCGCCGTGGATCGCGGCGGACAGCCGTTCCATCGACCAATCGGTGGCGTCGACGACCTGCCACCCGAGATCGGCCTGTCCGGCCGGTAGCACGACCTGTGTTGGCACACCGTCGACCGCCGGGAACACCGTGCGCAGAGCTTCGTGGCGCTCCACCACATCGGCGAACGCCTGGCCCATCGCATCAACATCAAGCCCGCCGGTGATCCGGTACGCGGTCGGCATGTTGTAGATCGGTGACGGCCCCTCTAATTGGTCGAGGAACCACAACCGCTGCTGGGCATACGACAGTGGAAGAACGTCGGGCCGCGGCTGGGCCACCAACGGTTCCCGCCGACCCGAACGCTCGCCGGCCTGCGCCGCGAGTTGCGCCACCGTGGGCGCCTCGAACACTGCCCGCACTGCGAGATCGGTATCCAGACTGGCATTGATCGCATTGATCAACCGCATTGCCGACAGCGAATCTCCACCCAGGTCGAAGAAGGAATCATCCGCCCCGACCCGTTCCAACCCCAGCACCTGCGCATAGACGCCCGCCAGGATCTCCTCGGTGGGCGTACCCGGAGCCCGGTAGCGATCGACGTCGGCGTACTCCGGTTCTGGTAGGGCTCGCCTGTCAAGTTTGCCGTTGACGGTCAGTGACAACGCGTCAACCACCACCACCGCCGCGGGCACCATATACGACGGCAACCGCTCGGCCATCACAGCCCTGATCGACGCCGAATTGACGCTGCCAACGGATGTTTCGGTGACATAGCCGACCAGACGCTTATCGCCCGGGCGGTCCTCCCGGGCGATCACCGCCGCCTGATCGACACCATCCAGATCCGCGAGGACAGACTGGATCTCACCGAGCTCGATGCGGTACCCGCGAATCTTGACCTGCTCATCAGCGCGTCCCAGATACCGCAGCTGCCCATCAGAACCCCAGGCCGCGAGATCGCCGGTCCGATACATCCGGAACCCGGCCCCGCCGAACGGACAGGCCACAAACCGCGATGCAGTCAGGTTACCGCGGCGCCAGTATCCCATTCCGACACCGGCACCCGCGACGTACAACTCGCCGACCACCCCGAACGGGGCCTGCCGCAGACCCTGGTCCAGAACGAAAAAGCCCAGGTGACCCAACGGGACACCGATCGGGCTGACACTGCCCTCAACATCGCCGGCCACGATCTCCCGGAACGACGCATGCACCGTCGTCTCGGTGATGCCGTACATGTTGATCAGCCGCGGTGTCCCTCGATGGGCATCGAACCACGGCCGAAGGCGCTGCGGTTCAAGGGCTTCCCCACCGAAGACCACCGTCTCCAACTTCAGCTGACGGCCCAGTTCCGGCTGCACCGCATCAGCCGACTGCAGCGCGTAGAACGCCGACGGCGTCTGACTCAACACCGTCACCTGCTCAGTCACCAACAATGCGAGCAGTTCCTCGGGAGCCCGCGTCACTGACTCAGGTACCACCACCAACCGGCCCCCGAACAACAGCGCGCCCCAGATCTCCCACACCGAATAGTCAAACGCCAACGAATGACACTGCGTCCACACCTGACCCGCCAGACCCAACTCCGCATCCAACGTCGCCAACAACCGCACCACATTGGCGTGAGTAATCGCCACACCCTTGGGACGACCCGTCGTCCCCGACGTGTAGATCAAGTAGGCGATGTCACCGGCGCCGGGCAGCGGAGGTAGGGGCGCGCCGGGTTGAGTTGCGACACCGGCGGCGTCGATATCGACGACCGCCACGCCGGTTCCATCCAGCCGCCCGGCCAGTGCTGACGTGGTCACCGCGACGACCGGGTCGGCGTCACCGAGCGTGAATTGGATCCGCGCATCAGGATGCATCGCATCGATCGGCAGATACGCCGCCCCCGACTTCAGCACCGCCAGAACCGCGACGATCGCCTCCGCCGACCGAGGCAACAACACCGCAACACACCGACCAGGACCTGCACCATGCTCAACCAGACTGTGTGCCAACCGGTTCGATGCCTCGTCGAGCTCCCGATACGTCATCGAACGGCCATCGAAACTCAGTGCCACCGCATCCGGCACCTGAGCCACCTGCGCAGCGAACAACCCTGGAATCGACGCCACAGGAGGTGCGGGACGGGTCAACTCAGGCCGGTTGCCGATCTCGTCGAGGCGAGCGTGCTCGGCGGCATCGAGCACATCAATCGATGACAGCCGCCGCCCCGGGTCAGCAATCAGTGCCTCAACGACCCGCGCCAACCGTTCGATCAGGGTCTCGATGCTGGACGCGTCGAACACATCAGTGCGGAACTCGACGGAACCGCCAATCCCGGCCGCCTCACCAGCCTCGTCCCACCGTTCAGCCAACGAGAACGTCAGATCCATCCGAGCGACCTGAGTATCAACCGACAACGGACTGACCCGCGCCTCACCCAGAGTCGCTTCGGTCGATGTGTCGGCGGTGAAATTCTGCCAAGCCAACGCCACCTGCACCAGCGGATGATGCGCCAGCGACCGAGTCGGCTTGAGCCGATCCACCAAGACCTCAAACGGCACATCCTGATGCTCAAGAGTGGCCAGGCTGCGCTGACGCACCTGGGCCACCAACTCCGCAACAGTCGGGTCACCGCCCAGATCCACCCGCAACACCAACGTGTTGACGAAGAACCCCACCAAACGATCCAGCGCCGCATCACCACGACCCGCGATCGGAACACCCACCGCCACATCACAACTCGCACTGAGCTTCGACAACAGGATGCTCAGCGCGGCCTGCACCACCATATACGTCGTGACATTGTGCTCCCGCGCCACTTCACGGACACGCTTATGCAATTCGGCCGGCAACGACACCGGCACACTGGCACCCCGATGATCCGCCTCAACCGGATACGGCCGGTCCGTCGGCAACTCCAGCCGCTCGGGCAACCCGGCCAACGCCTGCTCCCAATACGCCACCTGCCCAGCAATCCGACTGTTCGGATCAGCCAGCTCACCCAGATTCGCCCGCTGCCACAACGTGTAATCCGCATACTGCACCGGCAACGGCGCCCACTGCGGCGCGCATCCCCCAGACCGCCCCGCATACGCCAACTGCAGATCCGCGATCAACGGAGCCACAGACCAACCATCGGCAGCGATATGGTGCACCACCGCAGCCAACACATACTCATCCTCATCAACCCGGAAAAGCGTTGCCCGCAACGGGATCTCGCTGCCCAGGTCGAAAGCGCGACCGGCAAACTCGCCGATGGCCCCACGCAACTCAGCAGCCGAGAACCCGCCCGCATCAACCACACGCCAACCACAATCAGCTGTCTCGGCAGGCACCACCACCTGCTCCGGAATCCCCTCAACCGACCGGAACACCGTGCGCAACGACTCATGACGCCCCACCACATCAACCAGCGCCGCACCAAGCGCCTCGACATCCAGGTGGCCCGTGACCTGCAGCGCCACCGCCATGTTGTAGATCGGCGACGGCCCCTCCAACTGATCAAGAAACCACAACCGCTGCTGCGCAAACGACAACGGAATGACATCAGGCCGCGGCAAAGCCACCAACGGCTCACGCCCACCCGAACTCTCACCCACACGGGCCGCCAGTTGTGCAGGCGAAGGTGTCTCGAACACCGCCCTTACCGGTAGATCGGCGCTCAGACTGGCATTGATGGCATTGATCAAACGGGTGGCCGACAGCGAATCCCCGCCCAGGTCGAAGAACGAATCGTCGACCCCGACGCGTTCCAACCCCAGCACCTGCGCGTAGATCCCGACCAGGACCTCCTCTACCGGAGTTGCCGGAGCACGATATTGCTGGCCTTGGACGTAGTCAGGGGCCGGCAGAGCGCGCCGGTCGAGTTTTCCGTTCACCGTCAACGGCAAGGCATCAAGTACCACGATCGCGGCGGGCACCATGTAACCGGGCAACCGTTGACCCAACGTGGCACGGACAGCGGCGGGGTCCGCAGTGCCGGTGATGTAGCCAACCAGACGCTTGTCGCCAGGGTGATCCTCCCGGGCGATCACCGCCGCCTGATCGACACCAGGAAGTTCAGCCAGAGCTGTTTGAATCTCACCCAGTTCGATCCGATACCCACGAATCTTGACCTGCTCATCAGCACGTCCCAGATACCGCAGCTGCCCGTGACTGTCCCAGGACGCCAGGTCCCCGGTCCGATACATCCGGAACCCGACCCCGCCGAACGGACACGCCACAAACCGCGACGCACTCAACCCACCACGACGCCAGTAACCCAACCCCAACCCCGCGCCGACCACATACAACTCACCCGTCACACCAACCGGCACCGGCTGCAACGATGCATCCAACACAAAAAACCCAAGATGACCCAACGGCACACCAATCGGACTGACACTGCCCTCAACATCGCCGGCCACGATCTCCCGGAACGACGCATGCACCGTCGTCTCGGTAATCCCATACATATTGATCAACCGCGGCGAACCCGGATGCCGATCCAGCCAGCCCCGAAGCCGCTGCGGCTCAAGAGCTTCCCCACCGAAGACCACCGTCTCCAACTTCAACCCGCCACCCGACCCCGGGTGCACCGCATCGACAGTCTGCAGCGCATAAAACGCCGACGGCGTCTGGCTGAACATGGTGACCTGCTCAGCAACCAACAAGGCAAACAGATCCTCCGGAGCCCGCGTCACTGACTCAGGTACCACCACCAACCGGCCGCCGAACAACAGCGCGCCCCAGATCTCCCACACCGAATAGTCGAACGCCAACGAATGACACTGCGTCCACACCTGACCCGCCAGACCCAACTCCGCATCCAACGTCGCCAACAACCGCACCACATTGGCGTGAGTAATCGCCACACCCTTCGGACGACCCGTCGTCCCCGACGTATAGATGAAGTACGCGACATCATCAGCCGTCACCGCCGGCAGTCTCTGCCCCTGCCCGTCGTGCTGACGCACCTCATCGAAATCGATGACATCCAGATCGCACCCGGCGAACCGGCCCATCAACTCCGCGGTCGTGACCGCCACCACCGGCGCCGCATCATCCAACATGAACCGAACCCGCGCATCAGGATGCATCGGATCAATCGGCAGATACGCCGCCCCCGCCTTCAACACCGCAACGATGGAAACAATCGCTTCAACGCAGCGCGGGAACAACAATGCCACCCGCATACCCGGGCGCACGCCCAAACTGATCAACCGGTGCGCCAAGCGATCCGATGACTCATCCAACTCCGCATACGACAACGAGTAGCCGTTGAATGTCACCGCCGGCGCCTCGGGTGCGCGCGCCACCTGCGCTGCAAACAAGATCGGAATCGACGACGACACCGAGGTCGGGTCGGACAGCACCGCCCGATTGCCCCAGCCGAACAGCTCAGCGTGCTCGTCCTCATCCAGGAAATCCATCGACGACGAGCGCCGACTGAGGTCGGCTGTCACGACGCCGCCTCTACCTCAGCCGTCATCGCCATCAACACCTTTCGCAACCGATCGGTCAACCGCATGACAGTGGCCTCGTCATAGACGTCGGTGCGAAACTCCACGGTTCCTCCAATCCCGGCGGGCTCGCCGGTCTCTGTCCAGCGTTCACCTAGCGCGAAGGTCAGATCAGTACGGGCGGTGTGGGTCTGAGCAGGTAGCGGAGTAACCTGCACGTCTCCCAGCGCCAGGCCACCGGCGACATCCGCGGTGTGCTGCCATTCCAGGTTCTGCCAGGACAGCATCACCTGCACCAGCGGGTGATGGGTCAGGCTGCGAGTCGGGTTGACTCGATCCACCACAACTTCGAACGGGACGTCCTGATGCTCGAAGGCCGCCAAACCACGCTGCCGCACCTGCTCCAACAGTTCACCGATAGTCGGATCGCCGGAGAAGTCGACGCGCAGCACCAGCGTGTTGACGAAGAACCCGACCAACCTGTCGAGTGCCGGATCATTGCGGCCGGCAATTGAAATTCCCACCGCCACATCTGGACTCGCACTGAGCTTCGACAGCAGCAGCGCCAACCCCGCCTGCACCACCATGAAACTGGTGGCATTCTGTTCACGAGCCACCCGGGCGATCCGCTGCTGAAGCTCAACAGGCCACTCCACCGCCAAACTGCCACCCTCGTAGTCCGCCACCGGCGGGTATGGCCGATCTGTCGGCAACTCCAGCCGCTCCGGCATCCCGGCTAACGCCTGCTCCCAGTACGCCAGCTGCCCGGATATCCGACTGTCGGGATCGGCCAGGTCACCCAGATACGAGCGTTGCCACAACGTGTAATCCGCGTACTGCACCGGCAACGGTGACCAATCAGGCATCTGGCCAGCACACCGACTGGCGTACGCGGCGCCGAGATCCGCCACCAAGGGGGTGACCGACCAGCCGTCGGCAGCGATGTGGTGTACCACCGCCACGAGCACATGCTCGTCCGGTGCGACACGGAACAGTGTTGCCTTCAAAGGCAATTCGGCGGACAGGTCGAACGGATGGCGCGCGACGGCGCTGGCGGCCTCGACCAGCCGGTCCGCCGGCCAGCCGACTGCATCGACCACCTGCCATTGCATCCGGGCGTTCTCGGCCGACACGACCAATTGCTGGGGCACCTCACCGGCCAGGGTGAACATCGTGCGCAGGCTCTCGTGACGACCCACCACATCACCCAACGCCTGCCCGAGCGCAACGGGATCGAGGTCACCGGTCAGGCGCAATCCCACCGCCAGGTTGTAAACCGGTGAGGGGCCGTTCAATTGATCGAAGAACCACAACCGCTGCTGGGCATAGGACAACGGGATGGTCTGTGGTCGCGGCATCACCTGCAGTGGCGGGCGTACCGCGTCGGCCTGCTGGCGGTCCAGGCAGACCGCCAGTCGTCCGACGGTGGGCGCATCGAACAGATAACGGACCGGGACGTCCTTCCCCAAGGCGGACTGAAGGCGCGCGCTGACCCGGATGGCGATCAACGAATCCCCACCCAGGGCGAAGAAGTCGTCGTCGAGTCCGACCCGATCGAGCCCGAGTACCTCGGCGAACACCTCGGCGACGGTCTTTTCCGTCGGCGTCTGGGGTGGCCGGAAGGTGGCGGCCGTGAACACCGGCTCGGGCAGGGCTTTCCGGTCGATCTTGCCCGAGGAGGTCAACGGGAATTCTTCGAGCACCACGATCTGGCTCGGCACCATGTATTCCGGCAGGCGCCCGGCCAGCCACTGGCGGACTTCGCTGACCTTGCTGTTGGTGTCAGGGTCATTGGCGTAGGCGCTGCGCTCCTGTGATCCCCCCTGTGACAGGTATAGATCGGTCAACACCGGGACCTCAGCGTGGTCGGCGCCGTCGACGAACAGCGCGTCGAGCGTGCCCGGCTGAGGCCCCCACGTGACCGCAACAAGATATCCGGCGGCTTCGCCGAGCCGGTACAGGAGCTCGGGCGTAACTCCATTGGCGGACGGGGCCGCAGCCTCTGCCAACGCGTCGGCCAACGGCTGTCCATCGGCAAGGGCCTGTTCGGTGATCACGTCGGCGATCACACCCGCGCGCGGAATCGCACTGACTCGCACGGTCGACGGCCGCTGAGCTGTCAACTCGGCCCGCAGTCCGGCGAGGCCTGCGCAATCAGACCAATTCCAGACGGGTGCGCCTGCGAGCGACCGGATTCCGGCCGCTGATTTGTGAACAGCGACGTCGTAGCGGTAACGGGTCAGCTCGTTGTCGGCTTCACCGCGCTTGACCTGGATGCCGATGCCGCCAACCGACGGGTGGTCGGCCGCCCACGTGGTGAAGAACTCAGGGGCCAGCAGCAGCTCAGGCTCGCCGATGATCGCTCGTTGCACGCGTTGGCGGATCTCGTCGGTATCTGCGTCGGATCCGCTGCGCACCAACGCAATACCGGTCTGGAAGGCACCCTGCAGGCTGTGGTTGCGCACATCGCCGACGAACAACGTTCCGCCGGGGGCCAACAGAGTTACGGCCTGGTCCATGACCTCGGTGAGATACGCCGCGTTCGGGAAGTACTGAATGACCGAGTTGATGATGATCGTGTCGAAGTATCCGTCCGGCAGCCCGTCGACGACATCCGCCGGCTGTACCCGCAAGCGGATCCGGTCGCCCCACGGTTGTCCGGCCACCGCTGACTCCAGCGTCCGGATGGTCGGCGCTGAGAAGTCCGTGCCCCAGTACTCCACGCACTTCGGGGCAACCTGGGAGAGGACAAGACCCGAACCGACGCCGAGCTCGAGTACCCGCTGCGGTCGGAGTGCCAGAATCCGATCCACAGCACCCGAGCGCCATTCCTCCATCTGCTCGAGTGGAATCGGGTCCGAGGTGTAGCTGCTGTTCCAGCCGCGGAAATCACTACCGAAATCCGACACCTCGAGGTCAGCGTCATAGAGCTCGTCGTAGACGGTTTGCCACTGGTCCACGACTTCCGCGTCGTGGTCGGCATTGCTGGCCCGCTCCAGAGCGACATACGCGACCAGGTGGTCGGCGGTGTCGTCGTGGTAGACCGCGGCAGCAGCGCGGTTGACTTGCGGGCACGCCAGCAGCGTGTTCTCGATCTCGCCCAGCTCCAGGCGCTGCCCACGCAGCTTCACCTGGGCATCGGCCCGGCCGAGGTACTCCAGGCTGCCCGTCTCGTTCCAGCGCACCAGATCGCCGGTGCGGTACAGCCGCGTGCCCGGAGCCCCAAAGGGGTTGGCCACGAAGCGATCTGCCGTCAGATCGGACCGGCCCACATAGCCACGAGCCAACACCGGACCCGTCAGGTACAACTCGCCCACCACCCCAACCGGAACCGGGTTCAGCCGCCCGTCCAACACCAACGCACGCGTCCCCGGGACCGGGGCTCCGATCCGCACGGGCTCCCCGGCCGCCACCGCACTCCAGGTAGCCCAGATCGTCACCTCGGTCGGTCCGTACAAATTGAACATTCGACGCCCAGGCGCCCACGCGGCCGCCAACTCCGCCGGACACGCCTCACCGCCCGTGGCCAACGTCGTCAATCCGCCCAGCCGGCTTCGGTCGAGCGTCGCCACCACGGTCGGGGTGATGATCGCCGCCTCGACCTGCTGATCTTCAATCACCGCCGTCAGCGCGTCACCCGCATAGGAATCCGGTGATGCCACCACCAACGCCGCCTGGGAGGCTGTCGCCCACAACCACTCGAAGACCGAGGCATCGAATGTCGGCGCGGCGACCATCAGCACGCGCGCGCCGGCACCCACGCCCAACAACTCACGCGTAGCCGCAGCCACACCGAGCAGACCGGCATGGCTGATCGCCACGCCCTTCGGTGTGCCCGTCGATCCCGACGTGAAGATCGCGTACGCAGCGTCGTCGGTGGTCAATGGAGCCAACCGGTCCTCGTCGGTGATCGGTTCCGCGGAGCGTCTCGAAAGGTCCAGTGCCTCGGTGTCCAGGACCGGCCGTGTCCCGGCGCCGGCCACCGGGTCAGCACCTCGAGTGAGCACACACGCCGCCTCGACGGTGTCCAGCACCGTGGAGATCCGGTCGGCCGGGTGGGTCCGGTCCACGGGCACGTATACCCCGCCGGCCTTGAGCACCGCCCACCACGCGATCACCAACTCGACGGATCGGCTGATCGCCACGCCGACGGCGCGTTCGGGGCCGACCCCCGCTTCGATCAGAACTCGTGCCAACCGGTTGGAGGCCTCATCGAGCTCCCGGTAGGTGAATTGCCGCGGGCCATCCAGCACTGCCAACCCGTCAGGTTGCGCAGCCACCGCCGCAGCCAACAACTCCGGAGCCAACCCGACCCGTGCATCGACGCCGGCACCAGACCACCTCTGCAACACCAGATTGCGTTCGTCGTCGCCTAGCAGACCGACCTCGCCCACCACCACCGACGAGTCGGCCACCACAGCCTCGACCACGCGACCGAACCAACCCACCAGGTGCTCGATCGTGGACCGGTCGAACAAGTCGGTGGCGTATGTCAGCACACCGGCGGCCATCGGGGCACCCGAGCGTTCGTCGGGGACCTCCCTGATGTCCACATCGAGATCGAACTTGGCAGTGCGCGTGACCATCGACATCGGCTCGATGCCGGCACCCTCCAATGCCACCTCGGGACGCACGTTGTTCTGGAAGACCAACGCAACCTGGAACAACGGATGATGCGAGGTGGACCGTGCCGGGTTGAGTTGCTCCACCAGCAACTCGAAGGGCACGTCCTGATTGGTGTATCCGTCCAGCGCCTTCTGCCGTACCTGGTCGAGCACATCGCTGAACCGCTGCTGAGAGTTCAATCCGACCCGCAGTACCCAGGTGTTGACGAAGAAGCCGACCAGCTCCTGCAGAGCCTGATCGTTGCGTCCGGCGATCGGCGTCCCCAGCGCGATGTCCTCACCGACGCCGGCCCGGTGCAGCACGACGGACATCACGGCCTGCAGCACCATAGACGTGGTGACGTTGTGTTCTGCGGCAACCGCTTTGATCCCGGCCCAGGATTCGGGATCGATACGTAGCTCGACCCCGTCACCGCGGTAGCTGGGCACAGGTGGGCGAGGACGGTCGGTGGGTAGCGATACCACCTCAGGCAGACCCGCCAGCTCTTTCCGCCAGTAGGACAGCTGCTCGGCGATGCGGCTACCCGGATCGTCCAGATCTCCCAGATGTTCCCGCTGCCACAGCGAGTAGTCGGCGTACTGCACCGGCAACGGGGACCAGTCCGGGGTCTGCCCGGCGCAGCGAGCTGCGTAGGCGATCCCGACATCCTTGACCATCGGCGCCATCGACCAGCCGTCGAAAGCGATGTGGTGCAGAACAATTCCGAGCACGTACTGTTCGGGCCCCACTTCATAGATCTGGGCCCGAATCGGGATCTCGGTCGCCAGATCGAACCGGTATCCCGCCAACGCCACCAATTCGGCCATGACAGCGTCTTTTTGGTCCTCGGCGACCCGTACCAGGGTGGGACCGCCGCGCCGCCACAGCCCCGGCTCCGCAGCAAGCACCTTCTGCGAGGGCACACCGTCGACATCGGGGAACACCGTGCGCAGCGATTCGTGACGGTCGATCACATCATCAAGCGCCGCCCCGAGTGCATCGAGGTCCACTGCTCCGTTGATCCGGAATGCGATCGGCATGTTGTAAGTCGCGACCCCGCCCTCGAACCGGTTGAGGAACCACAGCCGCTGCTGGGCATACGACAGCGGGATGACGGCCGGGCGCTGCTGTGGGACCAGGGGTCGGCGTTCGCTCGTGCCCGAAATGATGCGCAACGCGAGTTGGGCGACGGTCGGTGCGTCGAACAAGGTCCGCACTGCAAGGTCGACGTCGAGGTGGCTGTTGACGGCGGCGAGTAGCCGCATCGCTGACAGGGAGTCGCCGCCCAGGTCGAAGAAGGAATCATCGACACCAACGCGGTCCAGACCCAGGACCTGGGCGTAGATGCCCGCGAGGATCTCCTCGGTCGCCGTACTCGGAGCCCGGTAATGATCGGTATCGGCGTAATCGGGTGCCGGCAAAGCACGTGTGTCGAGCTTGCCGTTGACCGTCAACGGCAACGAATCGAGCACAACAACCGCGGCGGGCACCATATACGACGGCAACCGCTGCGAGAGCTGCGCCCGAACCTCCGACGGCTCCGCGGTGCCGGTGAGGTAGCCGACCAGACGCTTGTCCCCCGGCTGATCCTCACGGACGATCACCGCCGCCTGCTGCACACCCTCCACACCAGCCAACGCCGCTTGGATTTCCCCGAGTTCGATGCGGTAGCCACGAATCTTGACCTGATCATCAGCACGACCGGCATACCGCAACTGCCCATCCGGACCCCACGACACCAAATCCCCGGTGCGATACATCCGCATCCCAGGAGTCCCAAACGGGCACGCCACAAACCGCGACCCGGTCAGACCAGGACGACCCAGATACCCGGCACCGACACCACGGCCGGCCACATACAACTCCCCCACCACCCCCGGGGGCACCAGACGAAGCGACCGATCAAGCACGAACAACCCCGCACCGGGCACCGGCACACCAATCGGAACCACCGACGAACCCGCCCGCAACGGCTCACTGATCGTGGCATACACCGTGGTTTCGGTCGGCCCGTAACCATTGATCATCACCCGACCCGGCGCCCACCGATCCACCACATCCGGCGGGCACGCCTCCGCGGCCACCATCAACGACGACACCGACCCCAGCTTCTCCGGATCCAAAACACCCACCGCAGAAGGGGTCTGACTCAACACCGTCACACCCTCGCCGACAAGCAGCGCCTCCAGATCCCGCGGCGAACGGGTCGTCTGCTCGGGCACCACCACCAAACGACCACCAAACAGCAGCGCGCCCCAGATCTCCCACACCGAATAATCGAACGCCAACGACGAACACGCCGCCCACACCTGCGCCGGCCCGAACTCAACACCAACATCCATGCCGTCGAACAACCGCGTCACGTTCTGATGCGTAACGACAACACCTTTGGGCACACCCGTCGTCCCCGACGTATAGATAATGTGCGCCACATCATCCGGCGCCGGCACCGGCAACGCCGAGCTGGACTGGGCATCGATACGAGGATCGTCGACCTCGACCACCGGTACGCCACATCCGCCCAACCGGTCGGCCAGGTCACCCATCGTGACGGCCACGACCGGCATGGCATCAGCCAGCATGAACTCGATGCGGGAGTCGGGATGCCCCGGATCGATCGGCAGGTACGCCGCCCCCGACTTGAGCACCGCCAAGATCGCGACGATGGCCTGCGCCGAGCGCTCAAGCAACAAGGCCACACACTCGCCCGGACCCGCGCCCTGATCCATCAACAGGTGCGCCAGTCGGTTCGACGCTTCATCAAGCTCGCGGTAGGTCATCGACCGGCCCTCGAAACTGACTGCCGTCGCGCCCTGAGCACGCTCTACTTGCGCCGCGAACAATTCCGGAATCGACGACTCCACCACCGACCGGGTCAACACCACCCGATGACCCAGCTCATCCAGCCGCGCACTATCAGCCGCATCAAGCACATCCACCGACGACAACCGCCGGGCCGGATCAGCCGTCATCGCCACCAGCACCCGCTGCAACCGCTCGATCAAAGTCTCGATAGTGGCCGCATCGAACACATCCGTACGGAACTCGACCACGCCGCCGATGCCGGCCGGGGCGCCGGCCTCGCCGAAACGCTCAGCGAGGGAGAACACCAAATCCATACGGGCGGTTCGGGTCTCCGCATCGAGCGGCGTGGCCTGGACTTCGCCCAGATCTAAGCTGGACGCCTGTTCGGTAGCGAAGTTCTGCCAGGACACCATGACCTGGACGAGCGGATGATGGGTGAGACTGCGGGTCGGGTTGAGCCGCTCCACCAGCAGCTCGAACGGTACATCCTGATGGTCGAGCGCAGCCAGCCCCCGTTGCCGTACCTGGTCCAACAGATCGGAAACCGTGGGGTCCCCCGCCAGGTCGAGCCGTAGGACCACGGTGTTGACGAAGAACCCCACCAGTTCGTCAAGGCTGGGGTCGCTGCGTCCGGCGGTTGCAATTCCCACCGCCACATCGGAACTGGCGCTCAGCTGTGCGAGCAGCGCCGCCAGCGCGGCCTGGACGACCATGAAACTGGTCGCGTTGTGCTCGCGGGCCACGCGGGCCACCTGCTGCTGCAACTCGACGGACCAATCCACCACCACACTCGAACCCTGGTAGTCGGCCACGGGCGGATACGTCCGATCAGTCGGCAGCTCCAGACGTTCCGGCAGACCCTCCAGCGCCTGTTCCCAGTAGGCCAGCTGCGTGGCGATGACACTGTCCGGATCGGATTCAGACCCCAGCCACCCCTGTTGCCACAAGGTGTAATCGGCGTACTGGACCGGCAGCGGCGACCAATTGGGGGGTTGGCCCGCGCAGCGACTCCCATAAGCCGATCCCAGATCAGCGACGAACGGAGTGATCGACCAGCCGTCGGCAGCGATGTGATGGACCACTGCGACCAGCACATGTCTATCTTCATCAACGCGGAACAGCGTTGCACGCAAGGGGATTTCGGCGGTGAGGTCAAATGAGTGCCGCGCGACTGCTCCGGCGGCCTCCTCCAGCCGATCCGCCGACCATCCGGTCGCGTCGACGACCTGCCAACCCAGCTCTGCTTGCCCGACCGGCACGATCATTTGCTGCGGAACCCCGTCGACCGCCCCGAACATGGTGCGAAGACTCTCGTGGCGGCCCACGACGTCAGCCAAGGACTGTCCCAACGCGTCGGCGTTCAGGCTTCCGTCCAAGCGCAACGCGACCGCCATGTTGTAGATCGCCGAAGGGCCCTGTAGCTGCTCCAAGAACCACAGCCGCTGCTGGGCATACGACAGCGGGATGACGGCGGGGCGATGCTGCGGGACCAACCGCGGACGCCCGCCTGAACCTACGTTTATGCGCGGCGCGAGTTGGGCAATCGTGGGTGCGTCGAACAAGGTCCGGACGGCCACCTCAGCGTCAAAGCTGGAGTTGACGGCGGCGAGTAGCCGCATCGCTGACAGGGAGTCGCCGCCCAGGTCGAAGAAGGAATCATCGACACCAACGCGGTCCAGACCCAGGACCTGGGCGTAGATGCCCGCGAGGATCTCCTCGGTCGCCGTACTCGGAGCCCGGTAATGATCGGTATCGGCGTAATCGGGTGCCGGCAAAGCACGTGTGTCGAGCTTGCCGTTGACCGTCAACGGCAACGAATCGAGCACAACAACCGCGGCGGGCACCATATACGACGGCAACCGCTGCGAGAGCTGCGCCCGAACCTCCGACGGCTCCGCGGTGCCGGTGAGGTAGCCGACCAGACGCTTGTCCCCCGGCTGATCCTCACGGACGATCACCGCCGCCTGCTGCACACCCTCCACACCAGCCAACGCCGCTTGGATTTCCCCGAGTTCGATGCGGTAGCCACGAATCTTGACCTGATCATCAGCACGACCGGCATACCGCAACTGCCCATCCGGACCCCACGACACCAAATCCCCGGTGCGATACATCCGCATCCCAGGAGTCCCAAACGGGCACGCCACAAACCGCGACCCGGTCAGACCAGGACGACCCAGATACCCGGCACCGACACCACGGCCGGCCACATACAACTCCCCCACCACCCCCGGGGGCACCAGACGAAGCGACCGATCAAGCACGAACAACCCCGCACCGGGCACCGGCACACCAATCGGAACCACCGACGAACCCGCCCGCAACGGCTCACTGATCGTGGCATACACCGTGGTTTCGGTCGGCCCGTAACCATTGATCATCACCCGACCCGGCGCCCACCGATCCACCACATCCGGCGGGCACGCCTCCGCGGCCACCATCAACGACGACACCGACCCCAGCTTCTCCGGATCCAAAACACCCACCGCAGAAGGGGTCTGACTCAACACCGTCACACCCTCGCCGACAAGCAGCGCCTCCAGATCCCGCGGCGAACGGGTCGTCTGCTCGGGCACCACCACCAAACGACCACCAAACAGCAGCGCGCCCCAGATCTCCCACACCGAATAATCGAACGCCAACGACGAACACGCCGCCCACACCTGCGCCGGCCCGAACTCAACACCAACATCCATGCCGTCGAACAACCGCGTCACGTTCTGATGCGTAACGACAACACCTTTGGGCACACCCGTCGTCCCCGACGTATAGATAATGTGCGCCACATCATCAGAGGCCGGGCCGTCCGCCAGAGGAGTGCCGGGTTGAGAGTCAATCCGAGGATCCTCGATGTCGATCACGGGCACACCGCAGCCGCGCACTCGCTCGGCGAGGTCAGCCGTGGTGATCACCGCGATCGGCTCGGCATCTCCGAGCATGAACGCGACGCGCGTGTCAGGGACAACAGGATCGATCGGCAGATATGCCGAACCCGACTTCAGTATGCCCAAGATCGCGACGATCGCATCGGCGCAACGGCTCATCATCAGACCGACACTGGTGCCCGGGCCTGCTCCTTGTGCGACCAGCAACTGCGCCAAACGATTCGACGCCTCATCCAATTCCCGATACGACAACGACCGACCATCAAAACTGACCGCCACCGCATCAGGAGCCCGACCCACCTGCGCCGCGAACAATTCCGGAATCGACGACTCCACCACCGACCGGGTCAACACCACCCGATGACCCAGCTCATCCAGCCGCGCACTATCAGCCGCATCAAGCACATCCACCGACGACAACCGCTGGGCCGGATCAGCCGTCATCGCCACCAGCACCCGCTGCAACCGCTCGATCAAAGTCTCGATAGTGGCCGCATCGAACACGTCCGTACGGAACTCGACCGACCCGTCGATGCCGGCCGGTATGCCCGCGTCGTTGAAGCGTTCAGCGAGCGAGAACACCAAATCCATACGGGCCGTTTGCGTTTCGGCTTCCAGCCGGGTGACTCCAACTCCACCCAACTTCAGCGCGGCTGTGGGGTCGCTTTGCTGCCATGGCAGGTTCTGCCAAGTCAGCATGACCTGCACGAGCGGATGATGTGTGAGACTGCGGGTCGGGTTGAGCCGCTCCACCAGCACCTCGAACGGCACATCCTGATGCTCGAACGCCGCCAAACTACGCCGCCGCACCTGGTCCAACAAGTCGGTAACCGTGGGGTCGCCGGCCAGATCCACCCTCAGTACCAACGTGTTGACGAAGAAGCCCACCAGCTCATCCAGCGCGGGCTCCCCACGTCCGGCAGACGCGATCCCGACGGCCACATCGGTGCTCGCGCTCAGCTGCGCCATGAGCGTCGCCAACGCCGCTTGGACCACCATGAAGCTCGTCGCACCGTGTTCGCGGGCCACGCGGGCGATCTGTTGCTGCAATTCGGCAGGCCAATCCACCGTCACACTGGAGCCCTGGTAGTCGGCCACGGGCGGATACGGCCGATCGGTCGGCAGCTCCAACTGGTCGGGCAACCCCGCCAGCTCGCCCTCCCAGTAGCTCAACTGGCCGGTGATGACGCTGTCGGGGTCAGATATGGATCCCAACCACTCCTGCTGCCACAGCGTGTAATCGGCGTACTGAACCGGCAGTGGGTCCCAATCCGGCGGCTGCCCCGCACACCGACTGGCGTACGCGGCCGCGAGATCGACCACCAGCGGGGTCACCGACCAGCCGTCGGCAGCGATATGGTGGACCACTGCCGCCAGCACGTGCTCATTCTCGTCGATACGGAAAAGCGTTGCCTTGATCGGTATTTCAGTCGTGAGGTCAAAACTGTGACGGGCCGTCTCACCGATCGCCTCTTCGAGGCGCCCTGCGGGCCATCCGCCGGCGTCGACGATTCGCCATCCCAGAGCAGCTTGCTCAGCGCCGAGGACCACTTGCTGAGGTATCCCGTCGACCGCGGTGAAAACGGTGCGGAGGCTCTCCTGGCGGACCACGACGTCTGCCAGCGCAGCGCCCAATGCCTCTTCGTCCAGCTGACCACTGAGCCGCAGCGCCACCGCCATGTTGTAGATCGGCGACGGTCCCTGCAACTGCTCCAAGAACCACAACCGTTGCTGGGCATACGACAACGGCACCATCGCCGGACGATGCCGCGCAGTCAACGGAGGCCGGGCTACGCCGTCCTGGTGCCGATTCAGATAGTCGGCCAGCCCGCCGACTGTGGGCGCGTCGAACAGGTAGCGCACCGGCACGTCCCTGCCGAGGGCGGATTGCAGACGCGCACAGACCCGGATGGCGATCAGCGAATCGCCGCCGAGGACGAAGAAATCGTCATCGAGCCCCGCCCTACCGAGTCCCAGGACCTCGGTGAACACCTCGGCGACGATCTTTTCCATGTCGGTCTCAGGTGCGCGGAACGAGGTGGCGACAAACGTGGGTTCAGGCAGGGCCTTGCGATCGATCTTGCCCGACGAAGTCAGCGGAAACTCGTCGAGGACCACGATCTGGGACGGCACCATGTACTCGGGCAGCCGATCGGCCAACCATTGGCGGACCGCGGTGACCTTCGAGTTCGTGTGCGGGTCGTTGGCGTAGCCGCCGCGCTGCCGAGAGTCGGTGGCGGGCTGGTAGAGATCGGTGAGCGCCGGCAGGCTCTGCCCGTCGGCGATGGCGATGAAGACGGCGTCCAATGTGCCTGGTTCCGCGCCCCAGGTCACCGCGACGTGGTACCCGGCTGCCTCGCCGACCCGGTACACCATTTCGGGAGTGACGACATCATCGGCGGCCGTGGTGTCGGCGTGAACGAGCGCCTCCACGATGGGAAGCCCAGCGCTCAAGGCTTGTTCGGTCACCACGTCGGTGATCACCCCGGCGCGGGGAATGCCACTGACCCGCACGGTGGAAGGTTGCCGCGCCGTCAGCTCCGCATGCAGCCCGCTCAGGCCCGCGCAGTCGGCCCACGCCCAGTTCGGGGCACTGGTCAGCGAGCACACCTGGGTGGGCGCCTTGTGGATGATGACGTCGTAGCGGTACCGGCTCAGCTCATTGTCCGCCTCACCACGTTTGACCTCGATGCCGATACCGCCCACCGACGGGTGGTCCGCTGCCCACGTGGTGAAGAACTCCGGGGCGAGGAGTAACTCGGGCTCGCCCAGCATGGCGCGTTGCACCCGCTGGCGGATCTCGTCAGTATCGGTGCCGTTCCGGCTGCGTGCCAGCGCGATACCGGTCTGGAACGCGCCCTGCAGGCTGTGGTTGCGCACATCGCCGACGAACAATGTGCCACCCGGCGCCAGGAGTTCCACTGCCTTGTCGATGACCTCGGCCAGGTACCCAGCGCTCGGGAAGTACTGGACCACCGAGTTGATCACCACCATGTCGAACTGGTTCTGCGGTAGCTCTTCGGTGATGTGCGCCGGTCGGGTCAGCAGATGGACCCGGTCTCCCCACGGGTGGCCGACCACCGCCGACTGCAGTTTCTGGATGGTCGGTGCGGAAAAGTCTGTGCCCCAGTACTCCACGCACTTCGGAGCGAGCTGCGACAGCAACAGGCCCGACCCCACGCCGAGCTCGAGCACCCGCTGCGGCCGCAGCGCGAGGATCCGGTCCACGGTGGTCGAACGCCACTCCTCCATCTCCTCGAGCGGGATCGGATCGTCGGTGTAGCTGCTGTTCCATCCCCGGAAATCGTTGCCGAACTCGACCGTGTCGAGATCGGCGTCATAGAGCTCGTCGTAGATGCCTTGCCACTGGTCGACAACGTCGGCGTCGTGGTCGGTGCTGCTGGTCTGCTCGAGGGCGATGTAGCCGACCAGGTGATCGACACCGGTGCTGCCCCGATGCACGGCCGCGGCCGCGCGTGTGACCTTCGGGCAGGTAAGCAGGGTGTTCTCGATCTCGCCCAGTTCCAGTCGCTGCCCTCGCAGCTTGATCTGGGCATCGGCGCGCCCCAGGTATTCCAGGCAACCCGTAGCGGTCCAGCGCACGAGGTCGCCGGTGCGATACAGCCGCGTCCCCGGTGCGCCAAAGGGGTTGGCCACGAACCGATCCGCCGTCAGGTCGGGCCGGCCGACGTAGCCCCGGGCCACCGCTGGGCCGGCCAGGTACAGCTCACCCACGACTCCGACCGGAGCGGGATTCAGCCGCGCATCGAGTACGAGCGCGTGGGTCCCCGGAACCGGTGAGCCGATGCGCACCGGTTCCCCTGCCGAGAGCGCACTCCAGGTCGACCAGATCGTCACCTCGGTCGGTCCGTATGCGTTGAACATCCGCCGACCGGGCGCCCACGCGGCCACCAACTCCGCCGGGCACGCCTCACCACCGGTGACCAACGTGTCCAACCCGTCGATCTGAGCCGGGTCCAGCGTGGCCAACACGGTCGGCGTGATCAATGCCGCATCGACGCGATGGCCCGACAAAACCTCGGCCAAGGCATCGCCGGCGTAGGAATCCGGGGGTGCCACCACCAGCGCCGCCCTCGCGGCAACGGCCCACAGCCACTCGAACACCGAGGCATCGAACGTCGGCGCGGCCACCATCAACACCCGGGATTGCGGACCCACGCCGAGCAGATCGTGGTGCGCGGCTGCCACACCCAGTACCCCGGCGTGGGTGATCGCCACACCCTTCGGCGTACCCGTGGAACCCGAAGTGAAGATCACGTACGCCGCATCGTCAACACTCAACGGCGCCAGTCGATCCGAATCCGTCACGGGATCGGGGCTGTGTTCGGACAGATCGACCACATCCAGCGGAATGACGAGGTGGCCGCCGGTCCCTTCGAGCTCGCCCATGCCGCGCGTGAGCACGCAAACAGCCTCGGCGGTATCCAGTACGGTGGCGATCCGCTCGGCCGGGTAGGCCGGATCGACCGGTACGTACACTCCACCGGCCTTGAGCACCGCCCACCACGCGACCACCAACTCGGCGCAGCGCCCCATCGCCACCCCGACGGCGCGCTCAGTGCCCACGCCCGCCTCGATCAACGCCCGAGCCAACCGGTTCGAGACCTCGTCCAGCTCCCGGTAGGACAGCTCGCGCTTCCCATCGATTACCGCGATGGCGTCCGGATCAGCGGCAACCGCTGCTGCCAACGCGTCCGGCGCCAAGCCCACCAGCGCGCTCACCTCGGCGCCAGACCACTTGTGCAGCACCAGATCCTGCTCATCGTGATCCAGCAGGCCGACCTCGCCCACAACCACCGACGAATCGGCAACCACAGCGTCGACCACGCGGCCGAACCAACCCACCAACCGCTCGACGCTGGATCGGTCGTACAGATCTGTGGCATAGGCGACCGTGCCGGCCGCCATGAGCGCTCCGCGGCCTTCGCCAGGCGCTGCCTTCAGATCGAACAGCGCACTCGCGTCCCCGCTGGGCATTTCACGCAGGTCGAATTCGAGGTCGAACCGGGCGGTACGGATATCGGCAGTGACCGGCTCGACGTCAAGGCCGTCCAGCTGAATCTCGGGGCGCACGTTGTTCTGGAAGGCCAATGCCACCTGGAACAGCGGATGGTGCGACGTGGATCGCGTCGGATTGAGCCGCTCAACCAACAGCTCGAACGGCACATCCTGATTGGCATACGCATCCAGTGCCTTCTGCCGCACCCGTTCCAACACTTCGCTGAACCGCAGCGCAGGATCGATGCCCACCCGCAGCACCCAGGTGTTGACGAAGAACCCGACCAAATCCTCGAGTGCCTGATCATTGCGACCGGCGATCGGAGTCCCCAGTGCGAGGTCGTCGCCGACGCCGGCTCGGTGCAGCGCGACGGCGACCGCGGCCTGCAGGACCATCGACACCGTTGCGTTGTGTGCGGTGGCGACGGCTTTGATGCCCGCCCAGGCTTCGGGATCGATGCGCAGGTCCACCGCATCGCCGCGATAGCTGGACGCGGGCGGGCGTGGCCGATCCGCAGGAAGCGACACCACCTCGGGGAGGTCAGCCAATTCGCGGCGCCAGTACGTCAGCTGGCTGGCGAGCACACTGTCGGGATCGGACTCGGATCCCAGCCAGCCCTGTTGCCACAGCGTGTAATCGGCGTACTGCACCGGTAACGGTGACCAGGCGGGCGCCTGACCGAGGGTGCGCGACCGATAAGCCTCGCCCACATCCCGGGCCATCGGTGCCATCGACCAACCGTCGAAGGCGATGTGGTGCAGGACGATCCCGAGGACGAACTGTTCGGGGCCCACGGCATAGATCTGGGCCCGGATCGGGATCTCACTGGCCAAGTCGAACGTGTAGCCCGCCAGGGCAGTCAATTCGGCGGCCAGCTCGTCTTCTACCACCTGCACCATCGCCGGACCGCCGCGTCGCCACAGCCCCGGCTGCGCGGGCAGCACCTTCTGTGACGGCACACCGTCGACGACGCGGAACACTGTGCGCAGCGATTCGTGGCGGGCGATCACGTCATCGAGAGCCGCATCGAGTGCACCGAGATCCAGAGCACCGTTGATCCGGAACGCGATCGGCATGTTGTAGGTCGCTGCCCCGTCCTCGAATCGGTTGAGGAACCACAGCCGCTGTTGCGCGTAGGACAACGGAATCAGGCGAGGGCGCTCGCCCGCCGCCAGCGGCGCACGCCGGTCCGAATCTTCGCCGACATGTGGCGCCAACTCCGCCACCGTCGGCGCATCGAACAAGGTGCGTACCGCCAACCCGGCGTCCAAACTCGTGTTCACCGCGGCGACGACCCGCATCGCCATGATGCTGTCACCGCCGAGATCGAAGAAGGAGTCGTCGATCCCGACCCGATCAAGGCCGAGGGCTTGGGCGAAGATCTCTGCCAGGGCTTCTTCGGTGGCAGTGGCCGGTGCCCGATACCGATCACCCGTGTATTCGGGAGCGGGTAATGCACGCTTGTCGAGCTTGCCGTTGACGGTGAGCGGCAACGAATCGAGCACAACGACCGCAGCGGGAACCATGTACGCGGGCAACCGGTCTGCCAGATCCGTCCGTACTCGCGCCGGGTCCGCGGTGCCGGTGATGTAGCCGACCAGACGCTTGTCACCCGGGCGGTCTTCGCGGACGATCACCGCCGCTTGCTGCACGCCGTCGAAATCTGCCAGCACTGTTTGGATTTCGCCGAGTTCGATGCGGTACCCGTGGATCTTGACCTGCTCATCAGCGCGGCCCGCATACCGCAATTGCCCGTCCGGACCCCACGACACCAGGTCGCCGGTGCGATACATCCGAGTGCCGGGTGCTCCGAACGGGCAAGGGACGAAACGAGATCCGGTCAGGCCTGCCCGGCCCAGATAACCGACCCCGACACCACGGCCGGCCACATAAAGCTCACCCACGACACCGGCCGGAACTTCCCGCAACCACCGGTCAAGAACGAACAACGCCGCACCCGGCACCGGCACACCGATCGGCACCGACTTCGCGCCGGTCTGCATGGGCGAGCTGATCGTGGCGTACACCGTCGTCTCCGTCGGCCCGTATCCATTGATCATCACCCGACCGGGAGCCCACCGATCCACCACATCTTGCGGACACGGCTCGGCAGCCACCATCAACGCCGACACCGATCCCAACTTCTCCGGCGACAACATCCCTACAGCAGAGGGTGTTTGGCTCAGCACCGTGACGTGCTCACCGGCGAGGAGGGCGTGCAGATCCTCCGGCGAACGGGTGGTCTGCTCCGGCACCACCACCAGACGCCCGCCGTGGAGCAGTGCGCCCCACATCTCCCACACCGAGTAGTCGAAAGCCAACGACGAGCATGCCGCCCACACCTGCTGCGCGCCCAACTCGAAACCGACGTCCATCCCATCGAACAACCTGGTCACGTTCTGATGAGTCACCGCAACACCTTTGGGCACACCCGTCGTCCCCGAGGTGTAAATGATGTGCGCCACATCATCTGGAGCCGGACCCGGCAGCGCCGAACTCGATTCGGCGTCAATGCGAGGATCGGCCACATCGATGACGGGAACACCACAATCAGCCAGCCGACCGCTCAACTCAGCCGTCGTCAGCACCGCCACCGGAGCCGCGTCGGCCAGCATGAATTCGACCCGCGCATCCGGCACCACCGGATCCATCGGCAGATAGGCCGCCCCCGACTTGAGCACCCCCAGGATCGCGACAATCGCATCGGCCGAACGCCCCGTCAACAACCCCACGCAGCTACCAGGGCCGGCACCCTCGGCAACCAACAAACGCGCCAACCGATTCGACGCCTCATCCAACTCCCGATAAGACAACGACCGACCATCAAAACTGATCGCGACCGCATCAGGAGCCCGAACCACCTGCGCCGCGAACGCCTCCGGAATCGACACCTCAGACACCGGCGAAGCCAACACCGCCCGATGACCCAGCTCATCCAGATGCATCTGCTCAGCAACATCGAGCACGTCGATCGACGACAGCAAGCCATCCGGATCGGCTGCCATGGCAGCCAACACCCTCTCCAACCGCGCCGCGAGGTCGGAGACCTCGAAATTGGAGAACGGCTGACCCGACCCCATGGTGCTGAACAGCAGATCATCTCCAGCGCTGGAGAAGATCAGGCCGAAGCCCCCGACCACGCCTGCGTTGGTCAACGATGCCGTTGCCTGCGCACCGCCGAAGTCCAACGTGAATGTCGAAGGAAGGAAGTTCACGCTCACCCGATTGGCCATCTGTCCCGCAGCCCGGGGATTGACCTTGCGCTCAAGCGCGTGGACCGGGAACCGTTGATGCTGAACGGCCTCTTGTATGCGCGCCTCGACGTGTTCGATGAAATCCGACACCGATGCTGCCGGTGAAGCCGTCAACACCAGCGGCACGACCCCGGCCACCATCCCCGGGAGGGTCCGTGACTCGGGCAGCACCCGACGACTTACGGGGAAGTCGAGTACGACATCGGAACCGTCAGCACACCATCCGCGCACGAGGAGTGCGCACGCCGCGGTGACGACCGTCGAGCGAGGAACGTTTTTCGACCGGGCCAGACCGTCGAGGCTGCGGAGCAAGCTGGATTCCAATTGCACTGGGGCCGTGGGCCAGTGCACCCGTTCGTCGTCGGTGTTCTCGGTGGACCACGGCTGTCGATCGGTTTCCGGTGGAAGGTGTCGGTTCCAGTACTCCTCGTCCTCGCGGTAGTCACCGGACGCTTCGTATTCGGACTCACAGGCGATCAGATCCGACAGCGAACCGAAGATCGCCGGCGGTATCGGCGCGCCCGTGACGAGCGCTGAATACACCGACGCCAGCCGGGAGCCGACGAGCGCGATACCGGTTCCGTCGAGAACGATGTGGTGGCAGCACGCAAGAAGGAAATGCTCGTCAACGCGGGTCCGAAAGAGCGCGCATTTGAACAGTGGGCCCGTCAGGGGCAGGGGCGTACGTTCGATGTCCGCCGCCATGTCCCGAGCTTCCTGCTCAGGATCGGCGGCGCCGGTCAAGTCGTGGAAATCCAGGGCGATTGTCGGGTAGTCGACCGCGGTCTGGAGCACCTGCCCGTCCGACTCGAAGAACGTGGCCCGCATCGGTTCGGCCTCGCCGATCACACGAGAGATCGCCCATTCGAGGGCGTCGCGGTCTACCTCACCCACGATCTTCACGAACAGCCCGAGTTGCCACTCCGTACCCGAGCGGGCGACGTCCTGCGCAAGCCAAATGTCGAGCTGTGCGCGTGTTACCGGCAGCGCCTGTTCAACGTGCTGCATCAGACTCTCCCACCGCGAATTCTTCTGTTAGCCCCCCGGCCCTTCAGCTGTCAGACCCCTGGCTCTGCGCCAACCTGTCGCGCAGGCTCTTCGGCCGGATATCCGGCCAGTTCTGTTCGATGTAGTCGAGACACGCCGCTCGGTCAGCTTCGCCGTACGCCACCTTCCAGCCGGCCGGAACATCGGCGAAGGTCGGCCACAGGCTGTGTTGCTCCTCATCGTTGATAAGGACAAGAAAACGACCGTTGTCGTCGTCAAACGGATTGATGCTCACCCTGGTCCTCCCCATCGTCGAGTGGGCCAGTAAAAAACGCTGGAGAAACCGACACCGGGCGTCCAGCCCCGCACCTTGTTCTCACCATGTCTGTTTCTTTGGCCCACTCCAGCTATGACGTGTCTAGTTGCAGAGCGCCAGCATATCCACATCTTCTTGACGGGGGTGCAGAAATTAGCGATCCGGGAATTTCCAGTTGCTACGCCGAGCGTATTCACCTTCTTCATCAACCCGCCGGCCAGTGGTGAGCAAATAGTTCTCAACATTCACCGCCACACCCCGGGAACCCGCCCGGCCCGGGACCTTCACGAGCCACCGGAGACGGAAACGTCATCCTCGACTCAAATGGCTTCCGCAACCCCTGGCGCAAAACGCCTTCACTCCGGATGACGGCCTCGATCCGTGGCCGAATTCCTCCCAGGCGTCGCAGTCGGCAGCGCCTGCCGAGGCGCGCCCACCTGATGGCCTTGGCGGCCTCTCGGACGCAATAACCAGGCGATTCCCAGCGGCAATACACCAAGGACGCAGTATTCGGGAACCGTCCGTCCGGCTGTTCCACGGAGGGCTGCGCGGCAGCTCGGTCATTCCGGAACAGACCCGGGCGTACGTGCGGAACGCCCGATGGGCCAGCGCCACACACGGCATTGGCGGCGCCTCTGCGATCGCCACCGATTCAATAACACATGTGTAGTTCTATCCAGCGAAGTGGAGCGCAAAAGAACGAAGGCACGGACTGCGCCCAACTACCGGTTATGGCTAGTTCGGCACTCATCGTGAGGCTTCAGCAAAATCTGCGCGAGACAACCATAGATCGCTACTCACCGGGAATCACGATCGGAACGCGTGAGCGACAGTTAGCCACGCAATCCATAGCCCCTTTATCAAGATCAGGGTTTTCAGAGTTTTCGATTGCAAACACCAGCGAACAATTGCCACGGAATCGACGGCACCTGAGCGTCACCGAGTTGATCTACATCGCCGCATCTTGGACGCCACCCATCAGCGTCGAACCGAGGGCCGTTCGCGCAATAAGTGCGCCGAGTTGCAGAACCAGTAAACATTATTAGTTGACTAGTGAAATAAAACTAACATTTAATTGCTGGCAGCGTCATTTTTCATCGGCCGTCCGGCACTCGGGGCGAACCTTGAGAAGTTCGCTCGGCGCGGACCACGATCCGACTTCGCCGGGATCCTCAGCTGACGGATGCCAGCACCAACGGCAGGACTTCTGGGACTCCGGCCTCACGCAGCTGCCGGGTCGCCATCGTCAGCGTCCATCCCGTGTCCGTCATGTCGTCGACCAACAGCACCGGACCGTCGATATCGAGCTGCGGCCGGCCCCAGGCACGGTCCAACGCCGCCACTCGATAGGCCGAATTCGCGGCCGTGACGGGCCGGTGCTGCGGCGCGTAGGCGAGGGTGCCCAGGTTCGTCAGGCGCCCGATCTGAGCCAACCGCTGCACGGTCGATGAGATCAGCGTCGGATGTGTCTGGGAGTCCAGACCCATCACCGCCACGGGCCGCCTATCCCAATCCCATGCCTTGAGCACCTCGACCGCCGCGGTCACGACGTCGTCGGGCACTTCGCCATCGGGCTCGGCCAGCAGGCGCCGTAACCGGGCTCCCCAGCCGAGATCGGTCAATCTGCCGATCGCCCGGCCGGGCGCCGCGCCCTCGGATATCCGACCCGACAGCGGCACCCCCAGGGCGGCCAGTCCCGACGGCCACTGCTTGCGTGGGGCCACCAGGACTCCGGGCCTGGACAACCGCTGTGCGGTGTCGGTGACGATGTCCTGCGCCACGGCGGCCTCGTAACGCCGGCCGGTGCAGTTGTCACACCGCCCGCACTGCGCCCCCGCAACCAGGTCGGGGTCGTCGAGCTGACCCCGCAGGAACACCATGCGGCAGCCGGCCGTGGCCTGATAGTCGAGCATCGCCTGCTGCTCCCGGCGCCGCGCCTCGTCCAGTGCCCGGTAGCGGGCCTCGTCGTAGCTCCAGGGCACACCGGTGCCGATCCAGCCGCCCTTCACCCGGCGGACCGCGCCGTCCACGTCGAGCACCTTGAGCACCATCTCGAGCCGCGACCGGTTGAGATCCACCAGCGGCTCCAGCGCCTGTGTGGACTGCGCCCGGTCGGTTTCCAGCGCACCGATGACGTTGCGCACCATTGATTCCGACGGGAACGCCACCGACGCGAAGTACCGCCAGACGTCCTGATCCTCGGTGCCGGGCAGCAGGATCACCTCGGCACTATCGGTCGCACGCCCAGCACGCCCGACCTGCTGGTAATAGGCGATCGGGGACGACGGCGCGCCCAGATGCACGACGAATCCCAGGTCGGGTTTGTCGAAGCCCATTCCCAGCGCGGAGGTCGCCACCAGCGCCTTGACCCGGTTGTCGAGCAGATCGGCTTCCAGTTGTTCGCGTTCGCCTGCGTCGGTGGACCCGGTGTAGGCGGCGACCTTGTGCCCCTGCTCGGCCAGTAATGCCGCCACGTCGTGCGCCTGGGCCACCGTGAGCGTGTAGATGATGCCGGAGCCGGGCAGAGACTCCAGGTGCGCCGCGATCCAGGCGGCACGTTGCGCGGGGGTGCCCACCTGCACGACCGAAAGTCGCAGCGACTCGCGGTCGAGTCCGCCACGCAGCACCAGAGTGTCCGAACCGCCGACGCCCAGCTGGGCCGCGACGTCACCGACCACGCGGTCGTTCGCCGTCGCGGTGGTGGCGAGAACGGGTACCTGCGAACCCAATTCGCCGATCAAGGTGCGAATGCGGCGGTAGTCGGGCCGGAAGTCGTGGCCCCAGTCCGAAACGCAGTGCGCCTCGTCGACCACCACCAGACCGGCATCGGCGGCCAGCGCCGGTAGGACGTTGTCGCGGAAGTCGGGGTTGTTGAGCCGCTCGGGGCTGACGAGCAGCACGTCGAGTTGTCCGTCCGCCACCTGCTGGTGGATGGCGTCCCACTCGGTGACGTTGCCCGAGTTGATCGTGGCGGCCCGAACGCCGGCCCGTTCGGCAGCGGCCACCTGGTTGCGCATCAGCGCCAGCAGTGGGGAGACGATGACCGTGGGCCCACGGCCTGCAACACGCAGCAGCTTGGCCGCGATGAAGTAGACCGCGGATTTGCCCCACCCGGTGCGTTGCACCACCAGCGCGCGGCGGCGCTGGACCACGAGGGCCTCGATGGCCGCCCACTGGTCGTCGCGCAGTACCGCGGCGGGCCCGGCCAGTTGTTCGAGGATCGCCTGGGCCTGCTCACGGGTTGCCATGACTCCATACTGCCCCGCCACTCCGACACGCCCGCCGCCTGGATCGGATCAGCCGCCGACAGGTGTGTAATGCGCTGCGTCGGTGGTGAATTCAGGCTTTCCGTAGGTCACGAGACGACGCTTGACGAGCCGCACGAGGTACCGATCGACGAATCGTCGCAATACCGGCATGCGGGCGGCCCGGCTCACGGCGACGAAGCGACCCATCACGAACGGTGCCGTGACGGCGATGCGCACGACATCCGCCGGACCGAACGAGACTCCCATCCCCTCGGCGGCGGAGCGATTTCCATTGCAGAAGGCGCGGATGAACGATGCCTTGCTGTAGCTCTTCTCCACCGCGTCGGCCATCCGCTCGAACCAGGTGTCCCGCGGCCGTAGGTAGGCGTCCATCGTGGCGCGAACGAGTGCGCCACACGTGGCATCGTCGAAGTCTGCGCGCAGCAGCGCCGCACGCGCGTGCATGACGTCGATGATGCCGCCGGGATCGGCGGGGAGGAGCTCCTCTGGCAGGCCGAGCAGAAAGCACCGGTAACGAGCGAATTCGACGACCGCACGCTCACTTTCGGTGAACTCAGTACGCCCCTCGCGACGCTCTCGCAGCGACAGAAGGTACTGGCCGATCAGCCCGGCCGGCATCTGGTCGACCTGGGGCACCGGCATCCCGTAGGTCTCGACGTCCCACTTGCCGGAGCGCGTGAGGGCGTTGTAGCGGACCATCGAGTGCATCAGGCGCACCATCGCAGCAGCGTGGAATCCTGGACCGAACCGGTCGAGCGCACCGGGCAGGGTGGTAACCGCAAAGAAGCTGGCCGTCTCGTTGACCCGCCTGGCTGCGCGACGCCCCGACAGCGCTCCGGTAAGCGCCATCGGAAGCGCCGCGTAGGTGTTGGTGAAGGTCGCCACGAACGCCCCGCGGGTGACGAACGGTGCCACGAGGGCCGCGGGCAGGCGGGCCTGCCGGGCTCCGTCGCGCACCAGATCCGGGTCGATCCAATCAGGTGTGGCCTCCATGGCCGCGATGAATGTCCCTAGTTCAGGTGGCGCGTCCGGCACCGCATCGACACCCTCGCGACACGCCGTGACCAGCATGTCGATGAGGTGCGTGACGCTGTGGGTGGCGGTCAAGGCTGCATAGGGATCTGCCGCGACGTCGCCGAGCATGGTGGCCGTGCGGATCAGTTCGACGGTGCGCTCGTCGGACAGGAAAGGTTCGCGGGCGCCGACCCACTTGGGCAGTGCGGACGTCGCGTCGAGTTCCGTCGCCAGCCGGTACGGCGGCACGTCGAAATCGAAGGCACCGTAGAGGTCGGGCTGCGATTCACCCTGGCTGCGAACCCGCCGGGCGAGCTCAGGAAAGTACGTCGTCACCATCACCAGCCTTCGATAACTAACACTTTGTGAGCAATACTCACAAAGTGTTAGTTAGACTGTCAACCGTGACGACGGAGACCCGGAAGCGGCGAATGACGGCCGACGCCCGGCGTGAGCAGATTCTCGATGTCACCCATGCGATCGTCGACGCCGAAGGATTCCACGCCGCGACGCCCAGTCGTATCGCCGCCGAGGCCGGTATCAACCGGTCTCTGATCTATCAGCAGTTCGGTGATCCCGCAGGCGTGTTCGTAGCGCTGATCGACCGGGAAGCCGCGCGCGCGGGCACGCAGTTCACCGCCGCGGTCGCCGGGCTCGAAAACTCCACCGACGTCCCGCCACTCGCCCGCGCCTTCGACGGCATCCTCGCCGCCGTCGACGCCCATCCGGCCACCTGGCGACTGTTCTTGTTCCCGCCCGAGGGCGCCCCACCGGAACTGCATGCCCGGCTTACCAAAGCCCAGTCGGTGGTACGCGAATTCCTGAAGCGCGAACTGCTGCGCACGAATCCGGGACAACGCGATCCCGAGCTCACCGCCCGGGTCGCGCATGCCGCCGGCCGCGAACTACTGCAGTTGCGCCTCAGCGATCCCGAGAACGCTTCCCCGGATCGGATACGAACGTTCGTACTACAGCTCAGCTCTCGCACCGTGCACCGCCCATCGCCGAGCTGACACAGGGCGACAACTCGGCATCGTCGCCGAGGGCGGCGACGCGGCGATCAGCGTCAGGCCTTCGCCTTCTCAGCTTCCTGTTCGCGCTTGATCTCCAGCGCGATGTCGATCAACTGGTCTTCCTGACCGCCGATGAGCTTGCGCTGGCCGACGCGGAGCAGCAGCTCGTGGGCCGGCACCCCGTAGCGTTCACCCTGGCGCACCGCGTGCTTGAGGAAGCTGGAGTACACGCCCGCGTAGCCCATCACCAGCGCGTTGCGATCGAGCAGGCACTCGGCAGGCATGGCCGGGGCAACGACCTCTTCAGCGGCATCGGCGATGTCGAAGAAGTCGATGCCGGTCTTGACGCCGATCTTGTCGAACACGCCGACCAGCGCCTCGACCGGTGCGTTGCCCGCGCCCGCGCCGAACCGGCGGCAGGAGCCATCGATCTGCTTGGCGCCCGCGCGCACGGCCTCGACCGAGTTGGCCACGCCCAGACCGAGATTCTCGTGTCCGTGGAAGCCCACCTGAGCGTCGTCACCGAGTTCGGCGACCAGCGCCGAAACCCGGTCGGCGACACCTTCGAGCACCAGGGCGCCCGCGGAGTCCACGACGTAGACGCACTGGCAACCCGCGTCTGCCATGATCCGGGCCTGCTTGGCCAGCTTCTCCGGGCTGATGGTGTGGCTCATCATCAGGAACCCGACGGTCTCCAGGCCCAGCTCACGGGCGAGCCCGAAGTGCTGGATCGACACGTCGGCCTCGGTGCAGTGGGTCGCGATGCGGCAGATCGAGCCACCGTTGTTCTGGGCTTCCTTGATGTCTTCCTTGGTGCCCACACCGGGCAGCATCAGGAAGGCGATCTTGGCTTCCTTGGCCGTCTCGGCGGCCAGCTTGATCAGCTCCTGCTCGGGCGTCTTGGAGAACCCGTAGTTGAAGCTGGACCCGCCCAGGCCGTCGCCGTGGGTGACCTCGATGACGGGCACGCCGGCGGTGTCCAGGGCCGCGACGATGGCGCCGACCTCGTCCTTGGTGAACTGGTGCCGCTTGTGATGCGACCCGTCGCGCAGCGACGTGTCGGTCATGCGGACGTCCCACACGGGGTTGAAGAAAATGTCACTCATGCTTGGCCTCCTCCGGCCGGGGCGGCCAGGCGCTCCTTGGCGATTTCCTCGCCGACCTTGGTCGCCGCCGCGGTCATGATGTCCAGATTTCCAGCGTAGGGCGGCAGGTAGTCACCGGCACCCTCCACTTCCACGAACACGGTGACCAGGTGGTTTCCACCATTGACCACGGACGGTTCGTCGAACTGCGGTTCGTTGAGCAGCCGGTAGCCCGGCACGTAGGTCTGCACCTCGGCCACCACGTCCTTGATCGACTGCGTGATCGCGGCGTGGTCGGCGTCCTCGGGGATCGCGCAGAAGATCGTGTCGCGCATGATCATCGGCGGCTCGGCCGGGTTCAGGATGATGATCGCCTTGCCGTTGCGGGCCCCACCGATGTCGCGCACACCTGCGCTGGTGGTCTTGGTGAACTCGTCGATGTTGGCGCGGGTGCCCGGGCCGGCCGAGGCCGATGACACCGACGCCACGATCTCGGCGTAGGGCACGTCCACGACACGGGACACCGCGTACACCATCGGGATGGTGGCCTGGCCACCGCAGGTGACCATGTTGACGTTGGGGGCGTCGAGGTGAGCGCGCAGGTTGGCCGGCGGGATGACGCCGGGGCCGACGGCCGCGGGGGTCAGGTCGATCGCCCGGATGCCGGCCTCTTCGTAGCGCGGCGCCGCATCGCGGTGCACATAGGCGCTGGTCGCCTCGAACACCAGATCGGGCTTCTCGCTCTGAGCCAGCAGCCAGTCCACACCCTCGTGGGAGGTCTCCAGGCCGAGCTTGCGAGCCCGGGCCAGGCCTTCGGATTCCGGATCGATGCCGATCATCCAACGCGGCTCGAGCCACTCCGAACGCAGCAACTTGTACAGCAGGTCGGTGCTGATGTTGCCCGACCCGACAATGGCAACTGATGCCTTCTCAGCCATATCGGCTCCCTTATTCGAAACTCAGTCTTACTGAACCTAACCCGGCGAAGTCAGCGACGAAATCGCTGCCCGGAGGTGCATCTATCGCACGCGTGCACGAGCCCGGCAACACGATGTCACCGGCCTTCAAACGCACCCCGAAGCTCTCCACCTTGCGCGCCAACCAGGCCACCGCGGTGACCGGATTTCCCAACACCGCATCGCTGCGTCCCTCGGCCACGACCTCGCCGTGGTTGGTCAGGACCGCGTCGATGTTGCAGATATCGATGTCCTTGGGCGAGACCCGCGCCTCCCCGAGCACCCAGCCGGCGCTGCTGGCGTTGTCGGCGATGGTGTCGCACAACTTGATCTGCCAGTTGGTGATGCGGGTGTCGATCAACTCGATCGCCGGGGCGAACGCGGCCGTCGCGGCGAGCACGTCCTCCTCGGTGCACCCGGCGCCGGGCAGATCGTCGGCCAGGATGAACCCGACCTCGACCTCGACGCGGGGATACAGGAAGTTCGATGACTTCACCGGGACGTTCTCGAACACCTCCATCTCGTCGAGGAGATGGCCGTAATCCGGCTCGTCGACACCCATCATGTCCTGCATGGCCTTGCTGGACAGCCCGACCTTGTGGCCGATGATGCGCGCCCCCTCGGCGACCCGCTGCCTGATGTTGATCAGCTGGATCTCGTAGGCATCCACCACGTCGATGTCGCCATACCGATCCGTCAGCGGCGTCATCGGGACCCGGCTCCGCTCGGCCTGAGCGAGATCGGCCGCGAGCTCGTCGCGTACCTCGACACTAAGCATTTTGGTGAATTCCCCTCGCTTCTTTGACCGGCGCAGTTGTCCACAGGCCCGGCAATTCTATAACGTGTTCTACATGACTGGACAGGAGTACGACGTTGTCGTGGTCGGCAGCGGCGCTGCCGGCATGGTCGCCGCCCTCACCGCGGCCCATCAGGGCCTCTCGACAGTAGTCGTAGAGAAGGCGCCGCACTATGGAGGTTCCACTGCGCGGTCAGGTGGTGGGGTGTGGATCCCGAACAACGAGATTCTCAAGCGTGACGGGGTGAAAGACACCCCCGAGGCCGCCCGCACCTACCTGCACAAGATCATCGGTGACGTGGTGCCCGCGGAGAAGATCGACACCTACCTCGACCGCTCGCCGGAGATGTTGTCGTTCGTCCTCAAGAACTCCCCGCTGAAGCTGTGCTGGGTGCCCGGGTACTCCGACTACTACCCCGAGACCCCGGGCGGCAAGCCCACCGGTCGCTCGGTCGAGCCCAAGCCGTTCAACGCCAAGAAGCTCGGGGCTGACGAGAAGGGTCTGGAGCCGCCATACGGCAAGGTGCCGATGAACATGGTGGTCATGCAGCAGGACTACGTCCGGCTCAACCAGCTCAAGCGTCATCCCCGCGGCGTGCTGCGCAGCATCAAGGTCGGCGTCCGCTCCGTCTGGGCCAACGCCACCGGCAAGAACCTGGTCGGCATGGGCCGTGCGCTCATCGCCCCGCTGCGCATCGGTCTGCAGAAGGCAGGCGTCCCGGTCCTGCTGAACACCGCCCTGACCGATCTCTATGTCGAGGACGGTGTCGTCCGCGGCATCTACGTCCGTGACACCACCAAGGGTGAAACCGCTGAGCCGCAACTGATCCGGGCGCGCCGCGGCGTGATCCTGGGCTCCGGCGGATTCGAGCACAACGAGCAGATGCGGGTGAAGTACCAGCGCGCACCCATCACCACCGAGTGGACCGTGGGCGCGGTGGCCAACACCGGCGACGGCATCCTGGCCGCCGAAAAGCAGGGCGCTGCACTCGAATTCATGGAGGACTCGTGGTGGGGCCCGACGGTCCCGCTGACCGACTCGCCGTGGTTCGCCCTCTCCGAGCGCAACTCCCCCGGCTCGATCATCGTCAACATGGCCGGCAAGCGGTTCATGAACGAGTCGATGCCGTACGTCGAGGCCTGCCACCACATGTACGGCGGCGAGTACGGCCAGGGCGCGGGTCCCGGCGAGAACATCCCGGCCTGGCTGATCTTCGACCAGCAGTACCGCGACCGCTTCATCTTCGCGGGTCTGCAGCCCGGACAGCGCATTCCGAAGAAGTGGCTGGAATCCGGCGTCATCGTCAAGGCCGACACCCTCGAGGAACTGGCCGCCAAGACCGGCCTTCCCGCCGACGCGTTCGCCGCGACCATCGACCGGTTCAACGGCTTCGCCCGCTCCGGAGTGGACGAGGACTTCCACCGCGGCGAGAGCGCCTACGACCGCTACTACGGCGATCCGACCAACAAGCCCAACCCGAACCTCGGCGAGATCAAGCACGGCCCGTACTACGCGGCCAAGATGGTGCCGGGCGATCTGGGCACCAAGGGCGGCATCCGTACCGACGTGAAGGGCCGGGCGCTGCGGGATGACAACTCCGTGATCGAAGGCCTCTACGCCGCAGGTAACGTCAGCTCACCGGTGATGGGTCACACCTACCCCGGCCCCGGCGGCACCATTGGACCCGCCATGACGTTCGGATACCTCGCGGCGCTCGACATCGCCGGAAAGGGCTGACATGCCAATCGATCTCGACAAGGCGCTGGGCGCCGAGCTGGACCCCATCGAGTTCTCCTGGACCAGCAGCGACATCCAGCTGTACCACCTGGGCCTCGGTGCCGGCGCGGACCCGATGGACTCGCGCGAGCTGCGCTACCTCATCGACGACACCCCGCAGGTGCTGCCGACGTTCGGCAACGTGGCCGCCAGCTTCCACATGACCGAGCCGCCCAAGGTGCAGTTCCCGGGCATCGACATCGAGCTGTCCAAGGTGCTGCACGCCAGCGAGGCCGTCAGCGTGCCCGGCCCGATCCCGACCAGCGGAACCGCCAAGTCGGTGCAGCGCTTCACCGAGATCTGGGACAAGGGCAAGGCCGCCGTGATCGTCAGCGAATCCACGGTGACCGATGAATCCGGCAAGGTGCTGTGGACCACCAAACGGTCGATCTTCGCTCGCGGCGAGGGCGGGTTCGGCGGCGAGCGCGGACCCGCGACCTCAGCCGAATTGCCCGATCGCGCACCGGATATCGAGATCTCGTTGCCGACGCTGCCGCAGCAGGCGCTGCTGTACCGGCTGTGCGGTGACCGCAATCCCCTGCACTCGGACCCGGCCTTCGCCGCGGCGGCGGGATTCGAACGGCCGATCCTGCACGGGCTGTGCACCTATGGCATCGGCTGCAAGGCCATCGTCGACAACCTGCTCGACGGTGACGTCTCCCAGGTGGCTTCCTACGGCGCCCGGTTCGCCGGCGTGGTGATCCCCGGCGAGACCCTGCAGGCCAACATCTGGAAGCAAGACGGCAAGTTCATCGGTGTACTCACGGCACCGTCGCGGGACAACGCCGTGGTGCTGTCGGGCGTGGAGCTCGTCCCGGCCTAGTCACCTTCTCCACCTGCTGATCTTTCACCTGGCTCTGTCACGCTGGAGTGGCTGTCAACCCCGACTGCCACTCCAGCGTTGCATTCGGCGGCGAACACAGTTGGTAGCCATCCCCGTCGTCACGCCAGCGCCACTCCCGACGTCGATAGCCACTCGGGCGTGACAGACCGAATGCCTCGGTCGGCTGACGCTAACCGCGATAGCACAGTCCCGTCCCGCAGTCATCCGTCACGGCAGCGTGGCTGTGGACAACGAGTGTCACGCTGGCGCCTGTGGATAACCGACGTGACGGATACGGCATTGCGCTGCACACTTTCTCGCCATGGGGGATCCATTCGTCGGCAGTGAGGCCGTGTGCAATGGCGAGCTGACTAAGAGCGCCCTACGCACCAGGTACACGCGAGTGTTCCGCGACGTCTACGTAAGCCCAGGCACCGAACTCACCCCGCTCATACGAGCCAAGGCCGGCTGGTTATGGTCTCGACGCCGCGGGATCGTGGCCGGAAACTCGGCAGCAGCTGTTCACGGTGCCAAGTGGGTAGACCTCGAAGCCCCGCTGGAGATGATCCACTCCAACCGCAATCCGCTTGCGGGACTACGAGTTCGGGCTGAGGCAATTGAAGATGATGAGATTGTTTGGGTCGACGGAGTACCGATCACCTCAGTGGCACGTACTGCGCTCGACATCGGGAGTTGGTATCCGCGCGCCGACGGAGTCGCAGCGCTCGACGCACTCTCACACGCCACCGACCTCAAAGCTGCCGACGTCGAGCTGCTGGTAGCGCGATACGCCCGTCGCCGTGGCATTCAACGCGCCCGCACGGCATTGGATTTGATGGACGGTGGCGGGCAATCTCCCCGGGAAACCTGGCTCCGGTTGATACTCATCGACGGAGGGCTCCCCCGTCCGCAAACACAGATCCCGGTTTTCGACGGCTCAGACGACCCCTTCGCCTATCTCGATATGGGTTGGGAGGACATCAAAGTCGCGGCTGAGTACGACGGCGAAGAACACCGAGCCAGCAGCTGGCGATACAACTGGGATCTGCGACGGGCAGAGCGCATCCAGCGGCAGGGGTGGATCAACGTACGAGTCGCTGCCGGTGAACGCAGGGCGGACATTCTGCGCCGCGTCAATGCCGCGCGAGCCTCCCGAACATCACGCTAGCGTGGCTGTCGCGCTCGGCAGGCACTCTGGCGTGACAATGGGTGCTCGCCGGCAGCGGGGACCGCATCCCGAGCCACTCTGCCGTGACTGTGGACGACGACGGCCACGCTGGAGTGCCTACTGCGGCCTACAGCCACCCCAGCGTGACGAAGCGCGACAAACAGTCCGCGGACATCCCGCAAACGAAGAACGCCCGCCGGGATCACCGACGGACGTTCATACGCAAGACAGCTACATCCTCTTCCAGAGATCGTCCCCACCGGAATGACGCGGGGCCTCGGGTGCCACCGGAATCGGGCCGGGAGCCGGCTGGCTCGGGCTGGGCGCGGCTGCAGCAGGCGGCGCGGCCGCGGCGGGCGGAGCCGAATGCGTGACCGGAGGTGCCGAATGCGGAGCCGACGACGCAGCTCCACCGGAGCGGTCGGTCATCTGGCTCTCGCGGGCGTCGAGACCGGCTTCACGCCGGTCCTGGGCGGCATCGCGGTCGTTCTGCGCTGTCTCCCGATCGTCCTGCTGCTTGTCCCGCTCGTTGAGCTTGGCCTCGCGCTCTTCCTGCTGCTGTTGCGGGTTCGGGCCGCCGGGACCACCCGGGCCACCGGGCTGGCCGGCGCCGGGCGCACCGCCGTTCTCCGAGCCGCCGCCCTTGGCACCTTCCATGGCTTTCATCAACGGCTCCATGAGCGAGCCGAACTGACCGCCCATCTGGCCCGCCATCTGGGCCGGCGCACTGGCCATCTGGCCCATCTGCCCCAGCTGACCCATCATCTGGCCGAGCTGGCCGACACCCTGCCCACCGGCCTCGTCGGCTTTCTCGTAGGCGCCCTGAGCGTCAGAAAGCTTGGCGTTGAACATGTTCTCTTTGGCCGACAGGGCCGTCACGTTCGTGGTCAGCGACGCCGCCAGAGTCGGCACGATGCCGGCGATGGTCATGCTCATGGCGTCTTCGCCGGCCTGGATCGTCGGCATGTCCGGCAACTCGATGCCGGCGGCGCTCCAGTTGAGCGCGCCAGGCGTCTGCATCGGTGAAGTCATCGGTCCCCTCCTCGCGTCAGATCACCAATCGTCATAGTCATCATCTCCGTCGCCCAACTCGTGTTCCAACGGAGCCGGGACGGCCAGTCCGGTCGTCGTCCCGCCACCGCCACCGGCGCGCTGCCCGCCGCCCATCATGCCCATGCCACCGCCCATGCCGCCCGCCGCGTTGGCGGCCGCGACCGGCGCGACGCCGCCGACCACAGCGGCGCTGGCACCGGGGTCGACCGAGACCGGTGCGGTATTGCCGCCGACAAGTTTCGACAGCAGCGGCGTCTGCGGGCTGCCACCACCCGAGCCGCCGGGCAACCCCGCCGCCTTGACCAGACCCGCGCCACTGCTCGGCCCAGACCCGCCGGCCAGCGGATGATTCGAGAACGCCGAGAAGGGGCTGGGCCCACCGCCGGTGCCCTTACCGCCGGACCCCAGCATCTGGGTGAGCTGCTGTAGCGGCTGCGACAGCTGCTGCAGAGGCTGGGAGAGCTGCTGAGGGATCTGCCCGAGCATCTGCGGGATCTGGCCCAGCATCTGGGGGAGCTGGCTGATCATCTGCAGCATCTGTTCGCTGCCCTTTTGGGCCGCTTGCGTCGCCTGAGCCGTGGGAGGAGTGCCGACCTGCGGAAGGTTGGCGATGGTGCCCAAGCTGCTGGCCATCTCGCTGCTGGCAGCCGAAACCGTCGCGATGTTCTGGGAGAGCCCCATCTTGATCCGGCTCTCGATCAGCTCCTGCTTGTTGCTGAACGGCAACGCCTGCAGGGCCATGACCTCCTGCTGGACCTCTTCCGCGGCCGCGTTGAGTGTGGTCTTGGTCTGCACCACGGCAGCCGCCATGGTGGTCAGCGCGGTGGCGATGGCCTGCGCCTGAGCCGCATTCGCCTCGTGGCCGGCGATCATCGTGGTGGCCTCGCCCGAGGCGGCCACCGAGGCACCGCCCTGCCATTCGCCGGTCAGCTTGGAGAGCTGACTGGTCTGCTGAGGAACGACGGAGCCGCTGATCTTGGTCCCGACCTTGGTATACGACGCCGCGGCCGCGGTCAGCTGGTCCTCATCGACATTCGGCCAAGCCGGTCCCTGCAACGTCTGCGACCCGTACGGGCTGCTGTCGCGCGGCATCCCCATGCCACGGCCCCCTTCTACGCGTGATGCACATCCGGAGCAAACATTACCGTGCCGATCGAGGGTGGTGATGCACCTTTATCCGAGGATCAATCCGGAAGTCGGAACCCCGGTTCCCGCGGTGACCAGCACGTGCTCGACATTGTCGACCTGATTGACCGAGGTGCCCCGCAACTGGCGCACGCCCTCGGCAATGCCGTTCATGCCATGGATGTAGGCCTCGCCCAGCTGACCACCGTGGGTGTTGATCGGCAGCCGGCCGCCGAGCTCGATGGCGCCGCCGGCAATGAAGTCCTTGGCCTCGCCCTTACCGCAGAAGCCGAGCTCCTCGAGCTGGATCAGCGTGTACGGCGTGAAGTGGTCGTAGAGGATCGCGGTCTGGATGTCGTCCGGCGACAGTCCGCTCTGCTCCCAGAGCTGACGGCCGACCAGACCCATCTCGGGCAGGCCGAGCTCGTCGCGGTAGTACGAGTACATGGTGAACTGGTCGGTGCCCGCGCCCTGGGCCGCGGCCTCGATGATCGCCGGCCGGTGCTTGAGATCCTTGGCCCGCTCGGGCGTGGTGACGACGATGGCCACGCCGCCGTCGCTCTCCTGGCAGCAGTCCAGCAGGCGCAGCGGTTCGGCGATCCACCGCGAGTTCTGATGATCCTCGATGGTGATCGGCTTGCCGTAGAAGAACGCCTTCGGGTTGGTCGCGGCGTGCTTGCGGTCGGCCACCGAGACCGCACCGAAATCGGCACTCGTGGCGCCGTATTCGTGCATATAGCGCTGGGCGATCATCGCCACCGACGCGGCCGGGGTGCTGAGGCCGTGCGGGTAGGACCAGCTGTACTCGACACCGCGCGAATCGGCGTTGACGGTCAGGCCGGTCATCACCTGACCGAACCGGAACTCCGAGCGCTCATTGAATGCCCGGTATGCCACAACGACTTCCGCGACACCGGTGGCGACGGCGAGGGCGGCCTGCTGAACGGTCGCGGCCGCGGCGCCGCCGCCGTAGCCGATCTGGCTGAAGAACTTCAGGTCCCCGATCCCGGTGGACCGGGCCACGGCGGTCTCCAGGTTGGAGTCCATCGTGAAGGTCACCAGGCCGTCGACGTCCGAAGGCGCCAGACCCGCGTCGTCCAGCGCGTCGAGCACGGCCTCGGCGGCCAGCCTCAGCTCACTGCGACCGGAATTCTTGGAGAAGTCGGTGGCGCCGATACCGGCGATGGCAGCCTTGCCGGAGAGCATCAGTTGTCCCCCAAAGTCAGTGTGGCAGTGGCGATGACGTGATCACCGAGGCTATTGGAACCGGTCACCTTGACCGTTACGACACCGTCTTCGATCGCGGTCACCTCACCGCGGAAGGTGACGGTGTCATACGCATACCACGGCACGCCGAGACGCAGCCCGATCGAACGGATCCGCGACGACGGCCCGGCCCAGTCGGTGAGGTACCGCTGCACCAGACCGGTGTCGGTCAGGATGTTGACGAAGATGTCCTTGGACCCCTTGGCCTGCGCCTTGTCCCGGTCGTGGTGCACGTCCTGGTAATCGCGCGTCGCGATGGCCGTGGACACGATGAACGTCGGGTCACCGTAGAAGGCCAGCTCGGGCAGCTTGGTGCCGACGGTGGCGACGGGGGCGCTCACTTGGCCGGCTCCCATGCGTAGAGGGTCCACGCCGGGCTGACATCACTGTCCGGGAAGTCGATAAACGTTGCGCGCACGGGCATTCCGATCTGCACCTTGTCGGTGTCCACATTGCGCAGCTCACCGAGCATGCGCACGCCTTCTTCGAGTTCCACAAGCGCGATGACGAACGGCAGGGTACGCCCGGGCACCTTCGGTGCGTGGTGCACGACGTAGCTGAACACGGTGCCGTTGCCGGAGGCGACGACGTAATCGGCCGGGGCATCTTTGTCGGCCCACACGGCAGGCACCGGCGGGTGCTGCAGCGAACCGTCCGGACGCTTCTGGATGCGCAGCTCGTGTGCGTTCACACCGTCCCAGAAGAACTGGGTGTCCCGCGACGACGAGGGGCGCATCAACTTGTCCGGGTCGAGATCCTCGGGAACAGCCGGTTTGCTGTCCTCACGAGGCTTGAACTTCATGATGCGCCAGTTCATTTCGGCGACGGTCTCATCGTCACCGGTGGCCCAGGTGATGAGCTGGTTGATGAAGTAGCTCTCCCCCAGCGCGGTCTGCTTGGGACCCACCACGTCGGTGATCTCGGCGTGGATGGTGACCTCTTCACCCGGTTGCAGGTACCGGTGATAGGTCTGCTCGCAGTTGGTGGCGACCACACCGACAAAACCGGCATCGTCGAAGAGCTTCATCATCTTCGACAGTGGATCGTCATCCGAGCGGCCTTGCCCGAGTCCACCCATCGTCCACACCTGGATCATCGCCGGCGGCGCGACAATGCCCGGATGCCCAGCGGCCTTTGCGGCCTCGTGGTCAACGTAGATGGGGTTCTTGTCGCCGATGGCGTCGACCCAGTGGTGAATCATCGGCTGATTCACCGGATCCCGACCGGTCCGCGGCTCGCTCTTGCCCGCCGCCTTGATCTGGTCGATGCCGGCCTGCAGATCGCTCATCGGGTCACCCTCGGCACCCGCAGGCCCGACGCCGCGATCATCTCGCGCATGACCTCGTTGACGCCACCGCCGAAGGTGATCACCAGGTTGCGCTTGGTCATCTTGTCGAGCCACACCAGCAGTTCGGCTGTTTCCGGATCGGCCGGATTGCCGTAACCGCCGACGATCTCTTCGGCCAACCGGCCGACTTCCTGCAACCGTTCGGTGGAGAACACCTTGGTGGCAGCGGCGTCGGCCACGGCGATGGTCTCGCCGGAGGCCGCGACCTGCCAGTTCAGCAGCTCGTTGATCCGCCAGATCGACTTGATCTGCCCCAGAAGGCGTTTCACGGCATCAAGCTCGATCGGGGTGACACCGTCCGAACCGGGCTTCGACGCCCAGGTGTGCACCTGGTCGTAGATGCCGGCGATCCGGCCGGCCGGCCCGAGGCCGACCCGCTCGTGGTTGAGCTGGGTGGTGATGAGCTTCCAGCCGCCGTTCTCCTCACCGACGAGCATGTCGGCGGGCACCCGCACATCGTTGTAGTACGTCGCGTTGGTGTGGTGCGCCCCGTCCGACAGGATGATCGGGGTCCAGGAGTAGCCGGGATCCTTCGTGTCGACGATCAGGATCGAGATGCCCTTGTGCTTGGCCGCGGTCGGATCGGTACGGCAGGCCAGCCAGATGTAGTCGGCGTCGTGTGCACCGGTGGTCCACATCTTCTGGCCGTTGACGATGTATTCGTCGCCGTGCCGCACCGCGGTGGTCCGCAGCGACGCCAGGTCGGTGCCTGCGTCGGGCTCGGAGTAGCCGATGGCGAAATGCACTTCACCGGCTAGAATTCCGGGCAGGAACTTCTTCTTCTGTTCCTCGGTACCCAGCGCCTGCAGGGTCGGGCCGACCGTCTGCAGCGTGACCATCGGCAGCGGGATGTCGGCCCGGTTCGCCTCGTTGATGAAGATCTGCTGCTCGACCGGACCGAAGCCCAGGCCGCCGTACTCCTTGGGCCAGCCGACACCGAGCTTGCCGTCACTGCCCATGCGCTTGATCACCGCACGGTAGGCCTCGTTGTGCCGGTCGGACTCCATCGCCGCAGCCTCTTCGGGCGTGATGAGAGTCGAGAAGTATTCGCGCAGTTCGGCTTGCAGCGCGCGCTGCTCCGGGGTCAGGTCGATGAACATTACGCTCCCACCAAATCGAGGCGATGCGCTTGCCCGCCCAGCAGTCGGGTCAGATCCTTGATCGAGGAGTAGTAGCGGTCCATCGGGTAGGTGATGTCCATACCCATACCGCCGTGCAGGTGATGGCACAGCCGCATGGCCGGCGCCGCCTGAGAGGTGAGCCAGTAGCCCAGGATGTTGAGATCCTCGTCGGCGTCAAGGCCCTCGGACAGCCGCCACAGTGCCGACGTGGACACCAGCGAGATCGTCCGCGAGGCGATGTAGACCTCGGACAGCTGTGCGGCCACGGTCTGGAACGTCGACAGCGGGCGACCGAACTGCTCACGAGTGGCGACGTAGTCGGCGGTCAACCGCAGTGCCCCGGCCACCAGCCCGGCCGCGAACGCACCGGTAACGGCCAGCGCCAGCTGGTTGACCCGGTGCGCACTCGCACCGTCGAGCACGTCCGCGGCGTCGACCGCGACGTCGGCGAAGGTGACCACGTATTCGTCGGATCCGTTGGACGTCGGGGTCTTGGTGACGGTCACGCCGTCGGCCGCCGGTGAGACCACAACCACGGCGTTGTCCGCGGTGACCACCAGCCACTTCGCCGACTCGGCGTAGGGCACACCGACTTTGGTGCCGTTGAGCTTGCCGTCCGCGAAGTTCACGGCGGGCTGCTCCGGCAGCGACTGACCGGGCTCGTTGAGCGCCGCCGAGAGCACCGCGCCCGTCGCCACACCGGAGAGGTACCGGTCCTGCTGAGCATCGGAGGCCAGGTCGAGCAGCGACACCAGACCGAGGCCGACGGTGGCCAGCGCCGGGCCGGTGGTGCCGTGCCGACCGATCTCGGTCAGCGCGGTCGACAGCTCGGGCAGACCCAGTCCGTCACCGCCGAGTCGTTCCGGCACTCCCAGCGCCGCGACTCCACCGGAAACCAGTGCATCCCAGGTGTTGTCGCGTTCCAGAACAGAGGTCACCACGTCGGCGACAGCCTGCTGTTCCGGGTTCGGTGTGAAATCCACCCGAATCCTCCTTGAATCCGTCGAAGGCCTCAGTAGGTCAGTGTGCTCAGGCCTGATGCGCCGGCCCGCCGGCGACCGGGCACGCACCCGTGTAATCAACCGGCCAGTGCTTGATGCCGTTGAGCCATCCGGACTTTAGCCGCTCCGGATCGCCCACCGGCTTGAGGTCGGGCATGTGGTCGGCGACCGCGTTGAAGATCAGGTTGATCGTCAGGCGGGCCAGGTTGGCGCCGATGCAGTAGTGCGCCCCGGTGCCGCCGAAGCCGACGTGCGGGTTGGGATCGCGAAGGATGTTGAAGGTGAACGGATCCTCGAACACCGCGTCGTCGAAGTTGGCCGAACGGTAGGACATCACCACACGCTCGCCGGCCTTGATCTTGACGCCGGCGATCTCGGTGTCCTCGCTGGCGGTGCGCTGGAACGCCGAAACCGGTGTAGCCCAACGGATGATCTCATCGACCGCGGTCTTCGGGCGCTCCTTCTTGAAAAGCTCCCACTGATCGGGATTCTGCGAGAACGCGATCATGCCGTGTGTGATGGAGTTGCGGCTGGTCTCGTTGCCCGCGACGGCCAGCATGATGACGAAGAAGCCGAACTCGTCATCGCTGAGCTTCTCGCCGTCGATGTCGGCCTGGATCAGCTTGGTGACGATGTCGTCGGTCGGGTTCTTGCCCCGCTCCTCGGCCATCTTCATCGCGTAGGAGATCAGCTCGAAGGAGGACATGGCCGGGTCGACGTCGGCGTACTCGGGATCGTCGCCGGCGGTCATCTCGTTGGACCAGCGGAACAGCTTGTCGCGGTCGTCCTGCGGCACACCGAGCAGTTCGGCGATGGCCTGCAGCGGCAGCTCGCAGGACACCTGCTCGACGAAGTCGCCGGTGTTCGACGCAGCGGCGTTCTTGGCGATCTGCTGCGCGCGCGAGTTCAGCTCGTCCTCGAGCCGCGAGAGGGCACGCGGGGTGAAGCCACGGGAAATGATCTTGCGCAGGCGGGTGTGGTGCGGTGCGTCCATGTTGAGCAGGACCGCGCGCTGGAGGTCGACGGCCTCGCGGGTCATCTCCTGCGGCCAGACCGGGATGGCGCCGTTCATCGAGCTGGAGAACACGTCGCTACGCAGCGAGACGTCCTTGACGTCCTCGTGCCGGGTGACCAACCAGTAGCCCTTGTCGCCGAAACCTCCGGTGCCACCGGGGACGTCGACCCAGCGAACCGGCTCGGCCTTACGAAGCTCGGCAAGCTCTTCGACCGGCAGACCCTTGAGGTTCAGCTCGGAATCGAGGAAGTCGAAATCCTTGGGGATGTTGGGGCAGCCCATGTGTCTAACTCCTAGTGTCTGCAGCAAGCCGTGCGCGTAGCCAGCAATGCTTGAAACAACGTGGTCTAGTACCAATTGAGACCATTGAAACACGGCTTGACCGCAGATCAAAGGTAGTGATGCATCCGCGCTTGTCAGAGTAATGAAACGTGTTCTAGCCTGACTTCATGGGTAACCCTGTCATCGTCGAAGCCACCCGCAGCCCTATCGGCAAGCGCAACGGCTGGCTGTCCGGCCTCCACGCCACCGAGCTCCTCGGAGCCGTTCAGAAGGCCCTCATCGAGAAGGCCGGAATCGACCCCGGCAGCGTCGAGCAGGTCATCGGCGGCTGCGTCACGCAGTTCGGCGAGCAGGCCAACAACGTCACCCGTCAGTCCTGGCTCGTCGCCGGCCTGCCCGAGCACGTCGGCGCCACCAGCGTCGACTGCCAGTGCGGCAGCGCCCAGCAGGCCAACCATCTGGTCGCCGGGCTGATCGCCACCGGCGCCATCGACATCGGCATCGCCTGCGGTATCGAGGCGATGAGCCGCGTCGGCCTGGGCGCCAACGGCGGCGGCGCCCGCGCCGCCTCCTGGGACATCGATCTGCCCAACCAGTTCGAGGCCGCCGAGCGGATCGCCAAGCGCCGCGGCATCACCCGCGCCGATGTGGACGCACTGGGCCTGGCCTCACAGCTCAAGGCCAAGCAGGCCTGGGCCGAGGGCCGGTTCGACCGGGAGATCTCCCCGATCGAGGCTCCCGTCATCGACGAGAACAAGCAGCCGACCGCCGAATGGAACACGGTCAGCCGCGACCAGGGCCTGCGCGACACCACCGCCGAGGGCCTGGCCGGGCTGAAGCCGGTGATGGAGGGCGGCATCCACACCGCGGGCACGTCGTCGCAGATCTCCGACGGCGCCGCGGCGGTGCTGTGGATGGACGAGGACAAGGCGAAGGCGCTGGGCCTCAAGCCGCGTGCCCGCATCATCAGCCAGGCCAACGTCGGCGCCGAGACCTACTACCACCTCGACGGCCCGGTGCAGTCAACCGCGAGGGTCCTCGAGAAGGCCGGCATGAAGATGGGCGACATCGACCTCGTCGAGATCAACGAGGCCTTCGCCTCGGTGGTGCTGTCCTGGGCGCAGGTGCACGGCGCCGACATGGACAAGGTCAACGTCAACGGCGGTGCCATCGCTCTCGGCCACCCGGTCGGTTCGACGGGCGCCCGCCTGATCACCACGGCTCTGCACGAGTTGGAGCGCACCGACAAGAGCACGGCGCTGATCACCATGTGTGCCGGCGGCGCGCTCTCGACCGGCACGATCATCGAGCGCATCTAGTGTCTTTCAGCGAAGCCGAGCGCATCGCGGCCGCCCAGGCCTACATCGATGCGCTGGTGAGCCATCAGGCGGATGCGGTCCCGTTCACGCCGGACTGCATCCGCATCGAGATGGGCCTGAAGACCGGTCGCAACGGAGATCATCTGCGCCGCAGCCTGAACAACGGCCCGCAGTTCAAGTTGATCGAGAAGACGACGACGCCGGAGTTCAGCGTCGACGGAGATCAGATTCGCGCTCGTTTCGACGTGCTCACCAAGCCGCGCCTGTTCGGGCGGCGGGTGTGCTCGCACGTCGACGAGACCTTTCTGATCCCCGCGTCCGACGGGAAGATTCACCACATCCGCGCGTCCCTGACCCCGTTCATCAGCCGCTAAGGTCCCCGCATGGCCAACACCCCTCGCCCGCTCAGCCCCAAACAGGTCGAACGGCTCAACGCGAAATCGACCGGCACCGCCATCAAGTGGATGTCGCGCGCCCAGACGTGGATCTTCAAGAAGTCCGGCGGGCGCATCGGCGACAAGTTCCTGCGCGGCGCCGAGGTGGGCATCCTGACCACGATCGGGCGCAAGTCGGGCGAGAAGCGAGACAGCCCGCTGCTGTTCCTGCAGGAGGGCAAGCGCATCGTGCTGGTCGCCTCGCAGGGCGGACGGGCCACGAACCCGATGTGGTACCTGAATCTGGTGGCCAACCCCCGGGTGACGTTCCAGACCAAGCGCGAGACTCTGGAGCTCATCGCGCGCGACGCCACCGACGCCGAGCGCGACGAGTACTGGCCCAAGCTGGACGCCATGTATGCCGACTTCGTGAACTACCGGTCCTACACCGACCGCAAGATCCCGATCGTGATCTGCGACCCGGCCTGATCTCCGGATAACCAGCAGTGCCCCCGACCGCAAGGTCGGGGGCACTTTCTGTTTGTCAGGTGTCGCGGAGCTGGCCAATTACGCAACTCTTCGTAGCTGAATTGACGAGTGAACAGTTCTTTGATTATGTTCTGTGAGCGCGCACACAGTTAACGCCAAGTGAGCGGCAGCCCACGTTTTCGTGAACCACCTGGAGACCATATGCAACGACCCACCCGACGCCGGGCTGCCGGTGCCGCCGCCACCACCCTGACGGCGTGTTCTCTGTTCGCGGCAGCGACCCTGCCCGCGGCGGCCATGACCGTGACGTTCATCCGGCACGCCGAGTCACAGGGCAATGCCTCCGGGTACATCGACACCAGCACCCCGGGGCCGCACCTGACCAATGACGAGATCAATCAGAACGGCGGCCCGAACGGTGAGCAGCAGGCGATCGACTGGGCCAATGCCCAGTGCCCCACCGCCGAGTGCACCAAATTCGACGCGCTCTACGCCTCGACCATGATCCGCACCCAGGAGACGGCAGCGCCTTTCGCCGCCAAGCGCGGGTTGCCGGTCACGGTCCTGGGCACGTTCGATCCGGACCACCCTCAGCAGAACTCCGGCGTGCAGGAGATCAGCGCGGGCATCTTCGAGGGCCTGCCCGAAAGCGAAGGCATCGGCCGCATCGGCTACATCCTCGCCCCGCTGGCGTGGACCATGGGCCTGCAGTTCGTCCCGGTCCCCGGCGGCGAGACCGGCCTGGAGTTCAACGAGCGCGTGACCAACGCGCTGACCCAGGTCGAAGAGGACACCGAAGACACCAACGGTGACGGCAACATCGACGCCGCGGTGTTCTCCCACGGCGCCACCATCATGATGTGGACGATGATGAACGTCGACAACCCCAACCTGTTGTTGATCGTGCAGCATCCGTTGAACAACACCGACGAAGTCGTCGTGGAAAAGAACGCCGACGGTAGCTGGACCCTCAAGAGCTGGGCCGGTGAAGAGGTCGCTGCGGCCAACTACCCGACCCAGATGTTCGTCAACTTCCGCGACCTGATCGTGGCACCGCAGAAGGCCGTCTACAACATGCGGATTCCGGTCCTGTCGCTCGATGCCGAGGGCATCGTCACCACCGGCGCGCAAGGCGTGCAGGACGTCGCCGAGGCCGGCGTCAAGTTCGTCAAGGATTCGGTGACCGACACGGTCAACGCGATCACCGGCATCCCCGGATCGATCGGCCAGTCGACCACTCAGGTCTCCAAGCTCAGCACGGAGAAGACCGCAGGCAGCGACGTTGCGCCTGTCACCGATCTCGCCGCGGGCGCCCAGTCCGCCGTCGAGGACGCCAAGGCGACCGTCGAGAACGTCACCGATGACGCCAAGGCGACGGTCGATGAGGCGACCAAGCCGGTGCGGGCCACGGTCAGCACCACCCGCGTGGCCACCGGCGCCACGAAGCTGACCGATGGCAACAAGGCGGAGCCGGGCAAGGCAGTTTCCGCGGTGCGTGACCGAGTCAGGCAGGCCGCAGACGACGTACGCAGCGGGGTCGAGTCCTCGGCCAAGGAGGCCAGGGACACCGTCAAGAAGCTGACCGGCACCGCCAAGACGGACAAGTCCGACGACAGCAAGGCCAAGACGAAGGCCAAAGACGCGGCGTGAAATAGGCGGTAGCGCAAGGTAATACCAACCGGGTCAGTCCCCCTTCCTCGAACGAGGAGGGGGGACTGAGCTGTATTCGGACCGGTTAGAACAGCACCCAAATTTTGTCAAATACCTTCCCGTACAGTGGGATAACTGGTCGCTTTGACAGCAGGTTGCCAGACAATTCAGATGGCCGGCCAGCGCGATGTCACCGGCAGGTCACGTGAAATCCGTACAGCCACAATGGAGGAAACACATGAACCGCCGCAGAGGTGACGCGCCGGCGTCACGATATCGAAGTCTACTAGGGGGTGTGGCCCTGGCCTTCCTCGCCTTCTTCCTGGCGATGCCCGTCGCCCATGCCGCCGAGGTCATGCGGGTGACGTTCGTGCGCCACGCCGAATCCGAGGCCAACGCCAACCACATCATCGATACCACCATTCCCGGTCCCGGCCTCACCGAGAAGGGTCGGCAGCAGTCAGAAGCGTTGGTGGACAAGCTCGGTGACAACAACTACGACGCCATCTACGCGTCGACCATGCTGCGGACCCAGCAGACCGCGACGCCCATGTCGCAGTACCTCGGTCTACCGATCCAGGTGATCGACGGTATCTCGGAGATCCCCGCAGGCTCCCTGGAAGGCAAGGATCAGGACACCTACGGCACGGCCTACATCCTCGCGGCACTGAAGTGGGCAGGCCTGGTCCCGACTCCTCCAGGTGAAGATCCCCTCGGCGCCACACAGCCGGGTACCGACTTCGACGGCCACGATTTCAACGATGGCGTGAACAATGCCCTGAAGACCATGTACGACAAGGGCGATCGGAACGCGATCGTGTTCTCACACGGCGGCACGATCATGTTCTGGACGATCATGAACGCCAAGAATCTCAGCCTGGCCGAGAAGGGCATGCTGCTGAGCCAGCACACGCTGGGCAACACCGATTACGTGGTCATCGAGGGCAATCCGGAAGACGGCTGGACCCTCGTGGACTGGAACGGGCAGAAGTTCGCACCGGAACCGTCCTTCGAGCACGAGCTCGGCCTGCAGTTCCGGACCCTGAGCCGACAGTTGCAGCAGGCCGCGAACAGTGTGGCGCAGTCCTTCGCCTCGGGTAACCCCGCCACCATCGCCACCGCGATCAACCGTGGCATCGCCGACGCCGGTTTCTCGGTACTCAAGTTCAATCGCGCGATCAACGCCGAGATCATCAAGCGGACGACCAACGCGATCCCGACCAGCACCGAGGATCTGCAGCAGAAGGTGTCCACCGAGGTGGACAACGTGAAGGCCGAAGTGGATACCAACGTCGTCGCGCGCAACCTTTCTGCGGCACCGGACGCGGCGGCCGACGAGACGTCGACCGGCGCCGCGGTGAAGTCGAAGGTCGCCGATACGCTCGGCAGCATCGTCAAGCCCCGTCGTGCCACCGATCTGTCCGACGGCAACAAGGCGGTACCGGGTGTGAAGACGGCGCTCGGCAACACCGGAGAGCAGGTCCGGACCGCCGTCAAGGATGCCCAGGACCAGGTCTCGTCGTCGATCAAGAAGCTCGGCGACGCTGTCAAGAAGGTGACCGGTCAAGCCGACGCGTCGGCGGGTGACAACGACACCGCCGGAAGCAAGGACGCCGCCTAACCGGTCGGCATTTTCAAAAAGGTGCCCCAGACTGATTGGTCTGGGGCACCTTTTTGCACTCGAATCCGCAATGGCAACAATCAGTCTCAAACAACGAGACATCTGCACATTGACAAAAATTTCCGCCATACGTTCATTTCGCCGCACCTGTACACAACGATTGGAGAACGCAGCGAAATGAGTTATTTCAGACGCTCGGGTATACGGGCGACGATCGCGGGCATAGGAATGATGTTCCTGGCATTCCTTCTGGCCATTCCGGTCGCCCACGCAGCGGAAGTCATGCGGATCACGTTCATCCGCCACGGCGAGTCGACCGCGAACGCGGCGAACGTTGCCGACTCCTCGGTGCCGGGCCCCGTGCTCACCGAAAAGGGCCAGCAGCAGGCCCGTGACATCGTTAAAGTGCTGGGCGACAACAACTACGATGCGATCTACGCCTCCACCATGGTCCGCACCCAGCTGACCGCCGCACCGATGGCGGAGTACCTCGGTCTGCCGATCCAGGTCGTCCCCGGCCTCCAGGAAATCGAGGCGGGAATCTACGAGGGAACTCCGGAGTCCGATGCCGTCAAGGGCTATCTACAGGCTCCGTTGAAATGGCTTCAAGGTGACCTCGACGCGCGCATCCCGGGTTCGATCAACGGGCGCGAATTCGATGCCCGCATGGACGGCGCAATTCAAACGATGTACGACAACGGGGACCGAAATGTGGCGGCATTCTCCCACGGCGGCGCCATCATGTTCTGGGTTTTCTTGAATGCAGAAAATGCGGACCCGATGTGGCTGATGACCAATCCGCTGCGAAATACCGGATACGTCGTGGTGGAGGGCAATCCTGAGGACGGCTGGCGCGTCGTCAATTGGAACGGCACCGAGATCGGGCCCGAGACCCCGTTCCATGTCGACGTGCTGCGCCAGGTGCGGACGCTGTCGAGGCAGCTCAATGCCGCAGTCACGCAAGTGACAGATGCCTTCGCCACGCGCGATCCGGCGACCATCGCCACCGCGATCAATCGCAGCATCGCCGACGCCAGCTTCTCGGTGACCAAGTTCAACCGCGCCATCAACGCCGAGATCATCGACCGCGTGAACAAGGCAATCCCCAAGAGCGAGACCGAACTGCTCGAGAAGGTGTCGTCGACCATCGAGGACGTAAAGACCGCAGCGGACAACACCGTCGAAACGGTGACCGCCGAGGTCCGGACCGCGGGTGACACAGCGGCCGAACAGGCCGAATCGTCCGCCGAGCCGGCCGTGACCGAGGTGCAGTCGATGGTCAAGGCCCGAACCGGCGCAACGGATCTCCGCGACGGGAACAAGTCGGTTCCCGGCCTGAAGAAGGCCGTGACCGGCTCGGCCGAACGCGTGCGGGCCACGGTCGAGAACACTCGCGATCAGGTCTCGTCCTCGGTGCGCCACCTCAAGGAAGTGGTCAAGAAGGCCACCGACCGGGCCGGAGACCAGACCCGCGGCGATGACACCTCCGCGAAGGATGCCGCCTAGCGCCCCAACCTGCGTCATTCTCAACACCGATCAGGACAACCGGATCGGCCCCTTCGCCGTGCGAAGGGGCCGATCTCGCTCTCCACTCAAGATTGTTTCTCCGCTCATGCAAACGCCTGCGCTTGGGCTGTTACAGGCGTAAACATGCACTGGCACAACAACTCTCGAAACGGAGAATCAATGACAGAGCCTTTGTCCCCGCGACCGCAACGTCGCGTACGACGGATACTCGTTTCGGCGTCGACCACAGCAGTGTTGTTGCTGGGTGCGGCGATACCCGCTTGGGCGGCCGAGAACATGACCGTGACCTTCGTCAGGCATGCCGAATCCGAAGGAAACGCGACGGGTAACACCACCGACGACAATCCACCGCTCACCGAACTGGGCGAACAGCAGGCCCGAGATTCAGCGGATCGACTCGCGGGCAACGACTACGACGCGATCTACGCGTCGGACCTCATCCGCACGCAGCAGACGGCAGGGCCCATGGCTGACGAGCTGGGCCTTCCGATCCACGTAGAGCACGGCTTCCGTGAGTTGGAGGCCGGCGTTCTCGCCGGGCTGCCGGAGCGGGTGGCCGGGATCGGGATGCTCGTCGTCGCAGCGAATTGGATGGTGGGCAACCGGTCCGCACAGATCCCGGGGTCGATCGACGGCAACGAGTTCGATGCCCGCATGGACGGTGCCCTCAAGGTCGTCTACGACAGTGGTGCTCGCAACGCTGTCGTGTATTCCCACGGTGGCGCGATCATGTTCTGGGTGTTGATGAATGTCGACAACCCGGACCCGATGCTGTTGTTGGAGCACCCGCTGAGCAACACCGACACCGTTGTGGTGGAGGGTAATCCGGAAGACGGCTGGACCCTGGTGAACTGGAACGGGGTCGAGGTGGCCAAGGATCCGGCCTTGCCGACGAAGCTTCTGGTCGACGTGCGGGACGCCGTCGTCGTACCGCAGACCGCCGGTTACCGGGTGGGCCAGGCGCTACAGACCGGGGACCTCCCGACCATCGCCAAGGCCGCACAAGACGGGGTTGAAGACGTCATCAACGCGCCCGTACAGCTGGTCAAGGACGTGGCCGAAGACATGAGTGACGAGTTCGCCAAGACCGAGGTGGCCGGCATCGCCGAAATGCCGAAATCCGGCGGCGCAACGGATCTCCGCGACGGCAACAAGGCGGCCCCGGGTGTCGTCAAGGCACTGAACCGCTCGAGCGGCAAGGTGCGCGCAGCCGTCGGCGCTACCCGCGAGCAGGTCTCGTCCTCGGTGCGCAGCATCAAGGACGCGGTCAAGAAGGCCACGACCAAGCCGAGTGAGAAGGACGCCGCCTAACCAACGAGTAGACGCAAAACTGCTCCAAATCAAGCGATTTGGAGCAGTTTTGTGTCTGTTCGGCGAGGAAACTCAGGCGCCGTAGACCGGAACCGCGGGGCGGGCCTTGGCCAGCAGGTCATTGACAACCGGGCCCAGCTCGGCGGGATCCCACTTCGCGCCCTTGTCGATCTGCGGGCCGTGGGCCCAGCCCTCGGCGATGCGGATCTTGCCGCCCTCGAGCTCGAACATCTTGCCCGTGACGTCCTTCGACTCCACGCTGCCCAGCCACACCACCAGCGGGGAGATGTTTTCCGCGGCCATGGCGTCGAAGGCCTGGTCCTGGGTGGCCATCATGTCGGCGAAGACGGTCTCGGTCATGCGGGTGCGGGCCGAGGGTGCGATGCCGTTGACGGTGACGCCGTAGCGCCCCATCTCGGCCGCGGCCACCAGCGTCAGCGCGGCGATGCCGGCCTTGGAGGCACTGTAGGTGGCCTGGCCGACGCTGCCCTGCAGCCCCGCGCCCGAGCTGGTGTTGATGATCCGGGCGTCGACCGTCTCGCCGGCCTTCGACTTGGCCCGCCAGTACGCGGCGGCGTGCTTCATGGTCGCGAAGTGCCCCTTGAGGTGCACGGCCGTGACGGCGTCGAATTCCTCTTCCGTGGCGTTGGCGAACATCCGGTCGCGGACGATTCCGGCATTGTTGACGAGAACGTGAAGGTCGCCAAAACTATCCACGGCCTGCTGGATCAAGGCTTCGGCCTGGCCCCAGTCGGCGACGTTGGAACCGTTGGCAACGGCCTCGCCACCGGCGGCGACGATCTCGTCGACCACGTTCTGCGCGGCGCTGCCACCACCGGCCGGCGACCCGTCCAGGCCGACCCCGATGTCGTTGACCACGACGCGGGCACCTTCGGCAGCGAACGCGAGCGCGTGCTCACGTCCGATACCGCCACCGGCACCCGTCACGATGACCACGCGGCCGTCGAGCAATCCCATTGTGATGTCTCCTTTTTCGAGTTACTTGATGTCAGCGGTCGTGGTGGACAGGTAGTGCGGTGGCTCGCCGCCACCGTGCACCTCCAGCGTGGCCCCACTGATATAAGAGGCGGCCGCAGACGACAAGAACGCTGTGGCCCAGCCGATATCGGCAGGCTTGGCGAGGCGCCCCAACGGCACATTCCTCGAGATGGCGGCGATGGACTCGGCGTCACCGTAGAACAGCTCGGACTGTTCGGTCTCGACCATGCCGACCACCACCGAGTTCACCCGCACCTTGGGTGCCCATTCCACGGCCAGCGTCGAGGTGAGGTTGTCGATACCGGCCTTGGCCGCGCCGTACGCGGCGGTCCCCGGAGTGGGCCGGTGGCCGCTGACGCTGGAGATGTTGACGATCGTCCCGCCGGCCTCCTGCTTCTGCATCACCGCGTTGGCGTGGGTGGACACCGAGAGTGCGCCGATCAGGTTGAGTTCGATGATCTTGGTACTGAACTTCGCCGACGCATCGGCAGCGAGCACATAGGGCGAGCCGCCGGCGTTGTTGACGACGACGTCCAGCCGACCGTGTTTGGCCACGACGGCCTCGATGAGCCCGGCCACCGATTCGTCATCCCGGATGTCGCAGCTGTGGAATTCGTAGGGCAGTCCCTCAACCGGGCGGCGCGCGCAGGTCACCACGGTGGCGCCCTGACCGGCAAAAACCGCGCTGATCCCAGCGCCGACCCCTCGCACTCCACCGGTCACCAGGACCACCTTGCCGGTCAAACCCAAATTGATGGCGCCGACTTCTGGCGTATCTGTCACTGTGCTAGCGTACCAAGCAAGTGCTTGCTTAGGTAGCGACCCCTTCAGGAAGTGGATTGATGACGATCACCACCAAGACAGTCGAACCGGGCATCGTCTCGGTCACCGTCAACTACCCGCCCGTCAACGCCATCCCGTCGGCCGGCTGGTTCGAACTCGGCGATGCGATCACCGCGGCAGGCCGCGACCGCAGCACCCACGTGGTGATCCTGCGAGCCGAGGGCCGCGGGTTCAACGCCGGCGTGGACATCAAGGAAATGCAGAACACCGAGGGCTTCACGGCCCTCATCGACGCCAACCGCGGCTGCTACCACGCGTTCAAATCGGTCTACGAGTGCGAGGTTCCCGTCGTCGCCGCCGTCAACGGCTTCTGCGTGGGCGGCGGCATCGGCCTCGTCGGCAACGCCGACGTGATCGTGGCCTCCGACGACGCCAAGTTCGGCCTGCCCGAGGTGGAACGCGGCGCGCTCGGTGCCGCCACCCACCTGTCCCGACTGGTCCCCCAGCACCTGATGCGCCGGCTGTTCTTCACCGCCGCAACGGTTCCCGCAGAGACGCTGCACCACTTCGGTTCGGTGCACGAGGTCGTTCCCCGCGAGGAACTCGACGAGGCCGCGCTGCGCGTCGCCCGCGATATCGCCAGCAAGGACACCCGGGTGATCCGAGCGGCCAAGGAGGCGCTGAACTTCATCGACGTTCAGCCCGTCAACGCGCGGTACCGCATGGAGCAGGGCTTCACCTTCGAACTCAACCTGTCCGGTGTGTCCGACGAGCACCGCGACGCCTTCGCCGGCACTGACAAGGGATCCAAATAACATGGCAGACAAGCGAACAACTCTCGACGAGGCGGTCGCCTCGATCGAAAGCGGAATGACCATCGGCATCGGTGGCTGGGGTTCACGGCGCAAGCCGATGGCCTTCGTGCGCGCCCTGCTGCGCACCGACGTCAAGGACCTGACCGTGGTCACCTACGGCGGCCCGGACCTGGGCCTGCTGTGCTCGGCCGGCAAGGTCAAGCGCGTCTACTACGGCTTCGTCTCGCTGGACTCACCGCCGTTCTACGACCCGTGGTTCGCCAAGGCCCGCACCACCGGTGCGATCGAGGCCCGCGAGATGGACGAGGGCATGCTGCGCTGCGGCCTGCAGGCTGCCGCCCAGCGGCTGCCGTTCCTGCCGATCCGGGCCGGCCTCGGCAGCGACGTCCGCGCGTTCTGGGGCGACGAGCTCAAGACCGTGAAGTCGCCGTATCAGACCGACGGCGCTTACGAGGAACTGATCGCGATGCCCGCGCTGAACCTCGACGCGGCCTTCGTGCACATGAATCTCGGTGACGCCCAGGGCAATGCCGCCTACACCGGCATCGACCCGTACTTCGACGACCTCTTCCTGATGTCGGCGCAGCGCCGCTTCCTGTCGGTGGAGCGCGTGGTCTCCACCGAGGAGCTGGTCAAAGCCGTTCCGACGCAGGCCCTTCTGATCAACCGCATGATGGTCGACTCGGTGGTCGAGGCCCCCAACGGCGCCCACTTCACCACCAACGAGCCCGATTACCGGCGCGACGAGAAGTTCCAGCGCCACTACGCAGAGGCCGCGGGCTCCGACGAGACCTGGGCCGAGTTCGTCAAGACGTATCTGTCGGGTAGCGAGGCCGATTACCAGGCTGCGGTCCGCAAGTTCAAGGAAGACGCCGCGGACGCGAGGAGCACCGAAAACAAGGAGGCCGCCAAGTGATTGCCGTGACCCGTGCCGAGGTATGCGCCGTCGCCTGCGCCGAACTGTTCCGCGACGCCGGCGAGATCATGGCCAGCCCGATGACCACCGTCGTCCAGATAGGCGCCCGGCTGGCCCGGCTGACCTTCTCCCCCGACATCGTGCTGACCGACGGTGAGGCCCGGATCCTGGCCGACACCCCGGCCATCGGCGCCCCCTTCACTGTCGAGGGCTGGATGCCGTTCAACCGGGTCTTCGAGACCCTGGCCTGGGGCAAGCGCCATGTGGTGATGGGCGCCAACCAGATCGACCGCTACGGCAACCAGAACCTGTCGGCGTTCGGCCCGATCCAGCACCCGACCCGGCAGATGTTCGGCGTCCGCGGTGCGCCCGGCAACAGCATCAATCACGCCACGAGCTACTTCGTCGGCAACCACTCCAAGCGGGTGTTCTGCGAGTCGGTGGACATCGTCTCCGGAATCGGTTGGGACAAGATCGATCCGGAGAACCCGGCCTACCGCTTCGCCAACATCTACCGCGTCGTGTCCAACCTTGGCGTGTTCGACTTCAACGGCCCCGACCACCAGATGCGTGCGGTTTCGCTGCACCCCGGCGTCGAGGCACAGCAGGTCGCCGACAACACCTCCTTCGAGGTGCACGGCCTCCAGGAAGCCGAGACCACCCGGCTGGCCACCGATGAAGAACTCCGACTCCTGCGCGAGGTCATCGATCCGAAGTCGTTGCGCGACAAAGAGGTCAAGGTCTAAAGAATGGGCAAGCTCAAGACTCCGCTGACCGAGCTGGTCGGCATCGAGCATCCCGTCGTACAGACGGGAATGGGCTGGGTGGCCGGTGCACGACTGGTCGCCGCAACCTCCAATGCCGGCGGGCTCGGCATCCTGGCGTCAGCGACCATGACGCTCGAGGAGCTGCAGACCGCCGTCACCAAGGTCAAGGCCGCCACCGACAAACCCTTCGGCATCAACATGCGTGCCGACGCGGGTGATGCCGGTGCGCGCGTCGACCTCCTGATCCGCGAAGGAGTCAAAGTCGCCTCCTTCGCTCTAGCTCCCAAGCCCGAGCTGATCGCCAAGCTGAAAGATGCCGGCGTCGTGGTGATCCCGTCGGTCGGTGCGGCCAAGCACGCCAAGAAGGTGGCCGGCTGGGGTGCCGACGCGGTGATCGTGCAGGGTGGTGAGGGCGGTGGCCACACGGGCCCCGTCGCCACGACGCTGCTGCTGCCCTCGGTGCTGGATGCCGTCAAGGACACCGGAATGCCCGTGATCGCCGCGGGCGGCTTCTTCGACGGCCGCGGCCTGGCCGCCGCCTTGTCGTACGGCGCCGCTGGGGTTGCCATGGGAACCCGGTTCCTGCTGACCTCCGATTCCACCGTGCCCGACGCGGTCAAGGAGCGGTACCTGCAGGCCGCGCTGGACGGCACCGTGGTGTCGACACGCGTCGACGGCATGCCGCACCGGGTGCTGCGCACCGGGCTGGTCGAGAAGCTGGAGAGCGGTTCGCGGGCACGTGGTTTCGCCGCCGCCGTCGGCAACGCTCAGAAGTTCAAGAAGCTCTCGGGTATGACGTGGCTGTCGATGGTCAAGGACGGCCTTGCGATGCGACACGGCAAAGAGCTCACCTGGTCGCAGGTCGTGATGGCCGCCAACACCCCGATGCTGCTCAAAGCCGGTCTGGTGGAGGGCAACACCGACGCAGGCGTGCTGGCCTCGGGTCAAGTCGCCGGCATCATCAGCGACCTGCCGTCGTGCGCTGAGCTGGTCGAGAAGATCGTCGACGACGCCGTCGCGCACCTGCAGTCGGCGTCGGGCTACATCCAGTAGCTTTCCTCCGCGAACAGACGTAAAACTGCCCCTTTTCCCGTGAATGAAGTGCTCCCCGGAAGTTGGACTGAGAAATTCAGTTTCTTCTTCTGGGGAGTACTTTTTTGCATCCTTCTAGTTCGTTGAGTGAGGCCCAACGTGGTGCGGCGGTAGCGTTGTTCGAGCAGGGTCGGGGCTTTAGCGCCACGGCGAGGTATTTGGGAGTGAGCCGGGGGCCGGTTCGCGAGATACATCGCCGTTGGGTCCTGCATGGCAGGAAGGTGCTGGTGGCTAAACCGACCAAAACGCAGTACTCGTTCGAGTTCAAGCTCGAGGTGGTGCGCAAGGTGATCGACGAGGGTGCGACTGCGCAGCAGGTAGCTCAGGAGTACGGGCTGTCGTCGGCCTCGCTGGTGCAGACCTGGGTGCGGGCCTACCGCCGGCTCGGTGAGGAAGGGTTGAAACCCAAACCTAAAGGGCGCCAACCTCAAGACGCTGGTTCCTCGTCGCAGGAGTTGACAGACCTGGCGCGGTTGGAGCAGGAGAATGAGCGGTTGCGGGCGGAGAACGCCTACCTAAAAAAATTGCGAGCCTTGATGGTGCACGAACAGCGGTGAAAGTCGCTGCTGTCGCTGCCCTCAAGGCTGATCATCGGTTACCGGTGCTGCTGCAGGTGGCGGGGCTGGCCCGTTCAACGTTTTACTACCACCACGCCAAACCGCAGGTCCCCGACCCGCGGGCGGACCTCAAGTCCGCGATCACCGAGGCATTCACGGATACCCACGGCCGTTACGGGCACCGCCGGATCCACACCGTGCTGATCAAGCGGGGTTTTGTGGTGGCCAAAAAGACCGTGCTGGCGGTGATGCGTGAACTGGCGCTGATCTGCCGGGTGCGGCGGCGCCGCCGGTACAACTCCTACACCGGCGAAGCCGGTCAGATCGCCGAAAATCTTCTCAACCGCGACTTCAGCGCGAGCGCGCCGAATCAGAAGTGGGTCACCGATGTGACCGAGTTCCGCATCGGTGAGCGCAAGGTCTATCTGTCGCCGGTGCTCGATTTGTTCGATCGGTCGGTGCTGGCTTACGCGTGGTCGATGAGCCCGAATGTGGAGTTGACCAACACGTCACTGGCCGCGGCGATCGCGACCTTGCAACCGGGTGAATGTCCGCTGGTGCATTCCGATCAGGGCTTCCAATACCGGCATTGGTCCTGGCGCAAGTTGCTCGACGACGCTGAGGCGCTGCAGTCGATGTCGCGCAAAGGCAACTGCTATGACAACGCGGTCATGGAGAACTTTTTCGGACACCTCAAGGCAGAAATGTTCCACCACAACCGGTTCGACACTGTCGAGGACTTCACCGCTGCCCTTGACACCTACATCCACTGGTACAACACCGAACGAATCTCAACAACGCTCAAGGGCCTGAGCCCGGTCCAATACCGGGCCCAGGCCCTTGCCGCCTAGGCTCCAAACGTCAGTGTCCAACTTCTGGGGACCACTTCAGAAAAGGGGCAGTTTTACGTCTGTTCGCGCTGTTCGGCGACGCCGGGCACAGTGGATGTATGGACATCCGTGGCGTCGAGCATCCACTGATCCGGCGGGCCGTCGAAGGTCTGCACAAGTTCAACAGCAGGCACCCCTGGAGTCACAACGACCATTTCCACGGTTGGATCCTGGCGAACCTGCCCGAACACCGCGGAACCGCGATCGACATCGGATGCGGTCAGGGCGCTTTGGTGGCCCAGCTGGCCACGCGGTTCGCACAGGTCCGCGGTACGGATCTCGATGCGGACATGCGCACCGAAGCGGACCGGCGCTGCGCCAACCTGGACAACGTCACGATCGACGACAGTCAACTCGCCCAACTCGACGGACCCGCCGACCTGGTCACCATGATCGCGGTACTCCACCACCTCGACGTCGAGCAGGCGCTGACCGACATCAAGCGGCTGCTGGCCCCGGGCGGACGGTTCCTGTGCATCGGACTCGCCGCCCCCGCCTCGATCAGTGACACCGCATGGGATTTGGCGTCTGCGGTCACCAACCCGCTCATCGGCCTGATCAAACATCCGCGCCCGGTGCCCGGCGGTCCGAAACCTCCTCCGTTCCCGGTACGCGATCCCCAGCTCAGCTTCGATGAGCTGCAAGTCATCGTCCGACACGTCATGCCGGGCGCCGAGATGCGCCGCCGGCTGGCGTTCCGGCACACCATCTGCTGGACGAAACCCGGCTGAGCGACAAATTGTGCTCCGGATACAACAGGGCGACGCGATTTGGGTCGCTTGGCACATCGGCATAGCCACAGGGCGTTTGTAACGTTCATCACAACGCAGCATCAAGCCTTCTACCAGCTGCGATGACATCAAACCCCTGACGAAAGTGAGTTCCGCATGTCCGCCCTCGGTTTCTTCTCCCTGTTCTTCATCGGCCTGTTCCCGGTCCTGGTGCCCGCGACGCTGTCGACCGCCCGCGCCATCAACGGCTGGCGAGGTCGTCGTCGCGCCACTGCGCAGTAACCGAACCGGCCCGAGGCATTGTTACCGCGGTGCTAAATCATCGGGCTCCGCCGCCGGCGTGAACCACGGGTGGCCGGTGTGCCTACAGGCCGTACTCCCCGGGCGATCCGCCAGTAGCCGCAGGTGAAGACCACAATCACAGCGTCATCGCCGAATAGCCACATGACTGCCGCGTTCCCGCGAAATAACTTGCGCGTTAACGCGATTTCACAGCGCTCAGCACCCTCCAGTGCGTTCTTTTGACGGCTTCCGCAACCCTCTTACGCTCGTCAAGCAACAGCCTGGAGGGACGGGAACGTGGTCGATTCACATGCCGGCAGCGCAACACCTGCCGATGCGTTACTGCGCCTGGGTAAGTACTTCCACCGCGGTGAGATCTCCGCGGATCAGCGAACCCTGCACAAGGTCGGCGGCCGCTCGGCCGACGACTTCTACCGCGACCGCTGGGCACACGACAAGGTCGTGCGCTCGACCCATGGCGTGAACTGCACCGGATCGTGCTCGTGGAAGATCTACGTCAAGGACGGCGTGATCACCTGGGAGTCGCAGCAGACCGACTACCCGTCGGTCGGTGCCGACAAGCCAGAATACGAGCCGCGCGGCTGCCCCCGCGGTGCGTCGTTCTCGTGGTACACGTATTCGCCTGCGCGCGTGCGCTATCCGTACGTCCGCGGCGTGCTGCTGGAGTACTACCGTGAGGCCAAGGAGCGACTGAAGGACCCCGTCCTGGCCTGGGCCGACATCGTCGAGGATCCGGAGAAGTCGCAGCGGTACAAGACCGCCCGGGGCAAGGGCGGTTTCGTTCGCGCAGAGTGGTGGGAGGCCGCCGAGATCGCCGCCGCCGCCCACGTCCACACCGTCAAGAAGTACGGGCCGGACCGGGTTGCCGGTTTCTCCCCGATCCCGGCGATGTCGATGGTCAGCCATGCCGTGGGCGCCCGGTTCATCTCACTGCTGGGCGGGTCGATGCTGTCGTTCTACGACTGGTACGCCGACCTGCCGGTGGCCTCGCCGCAGGTGTTCGGGGACCAGACCGATGTGCCCGAATCCGCGGACTGGTTCGACGCGGGCTACCTGATCATGTGGGGGTCCAACGTCCCCGTGACCCGAACTCCTGACGCGCACTACATGACCGAGGCCCGCTACCGCGGCCAGAAGGTGGTCGTCGTGTCGCCGGACTATGCCGACAACACCAAGTTCGCCGACGAATGGCTACCGGCCCGCCCCGGTACCGACGCCGCACTCGCCATGGCGATGGGTCACGTCATCCTCAAGGAGTTCTTCGTCGAGAAGCAGACGCCGTACTTCACCGACTACGTCAAGAAGTACACCGACCTGCCGTTCCTGGTCACCCTCACCGAGCGCGACGGACGCGTGCTGCCCGGAAAGTTCCTCACCGCAGCCGATCTGGGCGTCGAGTATGCCGAAACCGAAGCAGCCGAATCCAAGACCGTCCTCCTGGACCAGGCCGGTCGGCCCGTGGTGCCCAACGGCTCACTCGGGCACCGGTTCACCGCGTCCGGCGAGGGCCACTGGAACCTCGACCTGCAGGGTGTCCACCCGATGCTGACGCTGCTCGGCAACCATGACGACACAGTGACCGTGGCCCTGCCCCGGTTCGACAGCGACAAACCCGGAGTCCTGGAACGCGGCGTACCCACCAGAATCGTTGCCGGACAACGCGTGACGACGGTCTTCGACCTGATGCTGGCGCAGTACGGGGTGGCCCGCGACGGCCTCGACGGGCAGTGGCCGTCCGGCTACGACGATGCCTCCGAGCCCTACACCCCCGCGTGGCAGGAAGAGATCACCGGCGTGCCCGCCCAGGCTGCCGAACGCATCGCCCGCGAATTCGCCGACAACGCCGAACGTTCCAAGGGCCGCTCGATGATCCTCATGGGCGCGGGCACCAACCACTGGTTCCATTCCGACCAGATCTACCGGTCGTTCCTCACCCTGGTCATGCTCACCGGCTGCCAGGGCGTCAACGGCGGCGGCTGGGCACACTACGTCGGCCAGGAGAAGTGCCGTCCGGTCACCGGTTGGGCGACTCTGGCCTTCGGCCTGGACTGGCAGCGGCCGCCACGGCAGATGCAGGGCACGGTCTTCTGGTACCTGGCGACCGATCAATGGCGCTATGACCCGTTCACCTCGGAGGTGATGGCGTCACCGCTGGCCGAGGGAAAGTTCGAGGGCCGCACGGCCGCCGACAACATCGCCCTGGCCAGCCGACTCGGCTGGATGCCGAGCTACCCCACGTTCAACCGCAACCCGCTCGACCTGGCCGACGAGGCCGCCCGGATGGGCAAGGATGCCGCCGAATACGTCGTGGACGGACTCAAGTCGGGCCATCTGCAGTTCGCCTGTGAAGATCCCGACGCCCCGGAGAACTTCCCGCGGTGCCTGACGGTGTGGCGGTCGAATCTGCTCGGCTCGTCCGCGAAGGGCAACGAGTACTTCCTCAAACACCTGCTCGGCACCGACTCCGCGGTCGCCGCGCGCGACGAGGACGGCATCCGGCCACGGGAGGTGCGCTGGCGCGACGAGGCCCCGGTCGGCAAGCTGGATCTGCTGCTGTCCCTGGATTTCCGCAACACCAGCACGACGCTGTTCTCCGACATAGTGCTGCCCGCGGCCACCTGGTACGAGAAGCACGACCTGTCCAGCACTGACATGCACCCGTTCGTGCACGCGTTCTCGCCGGCCATCTCACCACCGTGGGAGACCAAGACCGATTTCGATGCGTTCCACCGCATCGCCCGCGGCTTCTCCTGGCTGGCCGAGAAGCACCTCGGCAAGCGCAAGGACATCGTGGCCATGCCGTTGCAGCACGACAGCGCGGACGCCACCGCGCAGCCCGGCGGTCGCGTGCTGGACTGGAAAGCTGGCGAGTGCGAACCGATTCCCGGTAAGACCATGCCCCGCCTAGTCATGGTGGACCGCGACTATCCGGCTATCGCCGAGAAGATGGCGGCCCTGGGGCCGATGGTGGAAACTGTCGGCCTCACCACCAAGGGAGTGACCACCCACCCCGACGCCGAGGTCGAGTACCTGCGCGGTGTCAACGGCGCGGTGGTCAGCGGTGTCGCGATCGGACGCCCGTCGTTGGCCAAGGACACCCACGCCGCCGAGGCCATCCTGGCGCTGTCGGGCACCACGAACGGGCGCCTGGCCGTCGAGGGTTTCGAGGCGCTGGAACGCCGCACCGGAACCGAACTGGTGGACCTGGCCAAGGAGAGCGAGGGCAAGCGGATCACGTTCGCGGACACCCAGGCCCGGCCGGTTCCGGTCAACACCTCACCGGAATGGTCCGGCTCGGAGACCGGCGGGCGACGCTACTCCCCCTTCACCATCAACACCGAGCGGCTCAAGCCGTGGCACACGCTGACCGGCCGGCAGCACTTCTATCTGGACCACGACTGGATGAGTGAGCTCGGCGAGCAACTGCCCACGTTCCGGCCGCCGCTGGACATGACGGCGCTCTTCAACGAACCCAAGGTGGGCGATACGAGCGGCGGCATCACGGTGCGCTACCTGACCCCGCACTCCAAGTGGTCGATTCACTCTGCGTACCAGGACAACCTGTACATGCTGACGTTGTCCCGCGGCGGCCAGTGCATCTGGATGTCGGACGTGGACGCCGCCAAGATCGGGGTCAAGGACAACGACTGGATCGAGTGCACCAACCGCAACGGCGTGGTGAATGCCCGGGCCATCGTCAGCCACCGCATGCCCGAGGGTCTGGTGTTCATGTACCACGCCCAGGACAAGGCCGTCGACGTGCCGCGCACCGAGAAGAACGGCAAACGCGGCGGAATCCACAACGCGCTGACCCGGATCATGATCAAACCCACGCACCTGATCGGCGGGTACGCGCAGCAGTCCTTCGCCCTGAATTACCACGGGCCCACCGGAAATCAACGCGATGAGGTCACCACGATTCGTCGCCGTTCGCAGGATGTGGAGTACTGACATGAGAGTCATGGCGCAGCTCGCGATGGTGATGAACCTCGACAAGTGCATCGGCTGCCACACCTGCAGCGTCACCTGCAAGCAGGCGTGGACGAACCGTAGCGGGGTCGAGTACGTCTGGTTCAACAATGTGGAAACCCGCCCAGGACAAGGCTATCCACGGCAGTACCAGGACCAGGAGCGCTGGAAGGGCGGCTGGACGCTGAACAAGCGTGGCAAGCTCACCCTGAAGTCCGGCTCCCGGTTCAAGCGGTTACTGAACATCTTCGCCAACCCCGACCTGCCCACGGTGTCCGACTACTACGACCCGTGGACATACGACTACGAGAACCTCCTGTCGGCGCCGGCCATGGACACCACACCCGTGGCGCGGCCCAAATCGCTGATCACCGGGCGCGACACCAAGGTCACCTGGGGCGCCAACTGGGACGACGACCTGGGGGGCGGTCCGGAGCAGGTGGGACGGGACCCGTTGCTGGCCAAGGTCGCCGAGATATCCGACAAGGTCAAGCTCGAGTTCGAGCAGACGTTCATGTTCTACCTGCCGCGGATCTGCGAGCACTGCCTCAACCCGGCCTGCGCCGCAGCGTGTCCCTCCGGTGCCATCTACAAGCGCTCCGAAGACGGCATCGTGCTGGTGGATCAGGACAAGTGCCGGGGCTGGCGCCAGTGCGTCACCGGGTGTCCGTACAAGAAGATCTACTTCAACCACAAGACCGGCAAGGCCGAGAAGTGCACGTTCTGCTATCCGCGCGTCGAGGTCGGCATCCCCACCGTGTGCTCGGAGACCTGTGTCGGGCGGCTGCGCTACATCGGCGTGATGCTCTACGACGCGGACGCGGTGCTGGAGGCCGCATCGGTCACCGACGACAAGGACCTCTACCCGTCACAGCTCGGCGTTTTCCTCAATCCACATGACCCACGCGTGGTCGCCGAAGCCGAACGGGCCGGCATCTCCCCCGAATGGATTGAAGCGGCGCAGAACTCACCGGTTTACCGGCTGATCGTCGACTACCAGGTGGCCCTGCCCCTGCATCCGGAATACCGGACCATGCCGATGGTCTGGTACGTGCCGCCGCTGTCCCCGGTGGTGGACATCCTGAAGGAGACGGGCCACGACGGCGAGAACAAGAACAACCTGTTCGGCGCCATCGACACGCTGCGCATCCCGGTCGAGTACCTCGCCGAGTTGTTCACCGCGGGCGAGGTCGGCCCGGTTCGGGCCTCCCTGCAACGACTGGCGGCCATGCGCGCCTACATGCGGGCGGCCAATCTCGGCGAGGAGTTCGACGAGACTATCCCGGACTCGGTGCGATTGAGCGGCGATGAGATCGAGGCGATGTACCGACTGCTGGCCATCGCCAAGTATCAGGACCGCTATGTCATCCCGACCGGGGCCGGGTCGGATGCCCACCGCCTCGACGCCCTGGCGACCGGTTGCAGCCTCGACGGAGACGGTGGTCCGGGAATGACCGCTTACGACACCATGGTGGACAAGTTCCACCTGACCCACACCAATGATGCTGTTCCACAGGGTGATCCGACGCGGGTCAACCTGCTCAACTGGGACGGCCGGAGCACAGACGGGTTGTTGCCGACCACATGAAGCTACTCACTCTCGGCCGCAGAACCGGTACAGGTTCGGCCCTGTCCGAGCGCCAGCAGCGACTGGTGTGGCGCATCGCCGCACTGTTGCTCGACTATCCCACGGCCGAGACGGCCGATCTCGTCGACAAGCTTGCGACTGCCGCAGCGGAACTGCCGGACCCGGCTCGGGTGCCGCTGACGGAGTTCCTGCGTCAGTTCGACGGAACAGATCCGATGTTGCGCGCGTCGAACTATGTCGAGACGTTCGACATGCAGCGGCGCAGCAGCCTGCATCTGACCTACTACGCCTACGGCGACACCCGGAAACGCGGCATGGCCCTGCTGAGGTTCAAACACGCCTACCGTCAGGCGGGCCTGGAGGTAGGTGACCTGGAGAATTCCGAGCTCCCCGACTACCTGCCCATGGTGCTCGAGTTCGCCGCGACGGTCGATCAAATCCAAGGTGAGCGGCTGCTGGCCGAACACGTCCCGGTACTCGAACTGTTGCGGCTGTCCTTGCTGGACAACGGGTCCTACTACGCCGGCCTGCTGGCCGCCGTCCTTTCCACACTGCCGCCGGTGAACAGCGCCGATCGCCGCCGTATCGCGCAGCTCGCCGCCGAGGGCCCGCCCGACGAGGACGTCGGCCTCGATCCGTTTGCGATGGATCCGATGACCTCAGGAGGTCGGCGATGAGCGCCTGCGCGAAGAGGAGAACACACCGATGAGCAACGTGCTGTGGATGACCCTGCCGTACATCGCCTTCACCTCGTTCCTGCTCGGACACGTATGGCGCTACAGAGCCGACCAGTTCGGTTGGACCACACGGTCTTCCCAGATATACGAGAGCAGGCTGCTGCGACTGGGCAGCCCGCTGTTCCACTTCGGCATCCTCGGGGTGCTGGCCGGGCACGTCGTCGGACTGTTGATCCCGCAGTCGTGGACATCGGCGGTGGGCGTCTCCGAGCACGTCTACCACCTGATGTCGGTGAGTATGGGGTCGCTGGCCGGCATCGCCGTCGTCGCCGGGTTGGCCATCCTGCTGTACCGCCGGGTCACCGTCCCGGAGGTGCGTACCGCGACCACGCTCAACGACAAAGTGATGTACCTGCTGCTGGTCGGGGCGCTGGCAACCGGGATGCTGAACACCCTGACCAACGTGTTCTCGACGTACAACTATCGCGAGACGGTGTCGCCGTGGTTCCGCAGCCTGTTCACCCTGCACCCGGCACCGCAGCTGATGGCTGAAACCCCTTGGACGTTTCAGGCCCATGTTCTGATAGTCGTTGCGCTGCTCGGCTTCTGGCCATACACCCGGCTGGTACACATGTTCAGTGCACCGATCGGCTATCTGGTCCGTCCCTTTGTCATCTACCGCAGCCGCGATCCGCAGCGGGCCGGCAAGAACCGGTACGCCAAAGCTTGGGTGACCCCACAGGCACCACCACCGCGCAGCCGTTGGGTGTGAGCGACGTAAACCTGGTTCTCACAACGGAAGTCGTCGCCAGGTGAGTAGATCTTCACAGCTCTGACACGGCGCGCAGCTTCCGGGAAACAAGTCATTTCTAGGTTTGCAACATGCTCCGATCACGCACGATCACCGACTGGGACCCCGAAGACATCGTGGCCTGGGAGGCCCGGAACAAATACATTGCCCGGAGAAACCTGTTCTGGTCGGTGGTCGCCGAACATGTCGGGTTCTCGGTGTGGACCATGTGGTCGGTCATGGTGCTGTTCATGCCCGAAGACGTGTACGGCTTCTCCGCCGGGGACAAGTTCCTGCTGGGCGCCACTGCCACCCTGGTGGGCGGGTGCCTCCGCGTCCCCTACACACTGGCCACCGCGAAGTTCGGCGGCCGGAACTGGACGGTGTTCTCGGCCTTCGTGCTGTTGATTCCCACGGTGGGCACCATGGTGCTGCTGGCCCATCCGGGCCTGCCGCTGTGGCCCTACCTGCTGTGCGCAGCCGTGGGCGGCTTCGGCGGCGGCAACTTCGCCTCGTCGATGACCAACATCAATGCCTTCTATCCGCAACGGCTCAAAGGCTGGGCACTGGGTCTCAATGCCGGCGGCGGCAATATCGGCGTCCCGGTGCTCCAGTTGGTCGGCCTACTGGTCATCGCGACCGCAGGCAACCGGTCCCCGCACTGGGTGTGCGCCGTCTATCTGGTGCTCTTGGCCGTGGCGGCCATCGGCGCCGCACTGTTCATGGACAACCTCGAACAGCACCAGATCGACACCACGGCAATGCGTTCCATTCTGTCGGTTCGCGATACCTGGGCGATCTCGCTGCTCTACATCGGCACCTTCGGATCTTTCATCGGGTTCTCGTTCGCCTTCGGCCAGGTGTTGCAGATCAACTTCGTCACAGGCGGGCAGAGCCCGGCCGAGGCCGCCTTGCACGCGGCGCAGATTGCGTTCATAGGTCCGTTGCTCGGTTCGATCGCCCGCGTCTACGGCGGCAAGCTGGCCGACCGGGTCGGTGGCGGACGCGTCACCACAGTGGTGTTCGGCGGGATGATCCTTGCCGGGGCACTGCTCATCGCTGTGTCGACGTACCATGACCACGTCGGTGGACCGGTCGGAACCGCCACCATGATCGGCTTCGTCGTGGGTTTTGTTGCGCTGTTTGTGCTCTCGGGCCTCGGCAACGGCTCGGTGTACAAGATGATCCCATCGATCTTCGAGGCGCGAAGCCGCTCACTCATCGGCAGCGAGGCCGACAAGCAACAGTGGTCGCGCGCGATGTCGGGTGCGCTGATCGGGTTCGCCGGAGCGGTGGGCGCGCTCGGCGGGGTAGGTATCAATCTGGCGTTGCGCCAGTCCTACCTGACCAGCGGGTCGGCCACGGCCGCGTTCTGGATCTTCTTGCTGTTCTACGCGCTGGCCATGAGGCTGACCTGGTCCAGGTACGTCCGCACCCCGTCCCCACGACAGTCCACCCCCTCGATGCTCGACAGCGTCCTGCGCTGATAGGCAGCTTCGATCGGCTCGTCGGAAACTCCGCTTTGACGAGGGCATCTCGGTGGCGCAACCTCGATGACATGCGCACCGTTCGGGTGTATGCGCGAGTGCGCATCGCGATGACCCCACCGCCGGGCGATCATCGCCCCGCCCTGCGGGTCGCGCTCGGCCTGGCCGTACCGGGCGTGGCCCTGCTGTTCGCGGGACGTCCGGACCTGATGATCTATGCGGTGTTCGGTGCGATCACGGGGATGTACGGCCGGGCTGAGCCACGACAACGGCGTGTCGTCCACCAGTCCCAGGCGGCGGCCATCCTGACCGCCGGGGTCGCCATCGGCGTGACCCTGGCGAACATGCGGGCGCACCCCTGGGCGCTGGTGGTCACAGCCGTCGCCTTCGTGACGGTGGGTTCGGTGGTGACCGACCGCCTCGCGCTCAAACCCGAGGGGCCGTTCTACGGGGTGTTCGCCCTCGGCGCGGTCGCCACGGTGCCCGCTGGTCGGGTGTCGCCGGTGGCAGCCGTGTCCATCTGTGCCGCAACGGCTTTACTGTGCGTCGCGCTCGGCATCCTCGACGCGTCGCGAGGGCCGGTCCCCACGCCACCCACCGCCGCCGTGCCCGCCCAGGGCGTGATGACCCACGCCGCCCGTTACGCGGCGGCCGTCACGGCGGCGGGCACCGCGGGTGTGCTTCTGGGTGTGGACCATGCCAACTGGGCGATCGCCGCGGCTGCCGGTCCGCTGGCCGCGGCCGACACCGCGGGCCGGGTGCGCCGTGGCGTGCACCGTTTGACAGGCACGCTCATCGGTCTCGTGGTGGCCGCCCTGCTCCTGGTGCCCCACCCGAACGAGTACGTCCTGGCCGTGTGCGTGATGGTGCTGCTGTTCCCCACCGAGCTGTTCATGGCGCACCATCACGCGATCGCCCTGGGATTCTTCACCCCGCTGATCATGCTGATGACGGATCTGGCCGAGCCGGCAGAGCCGATGGCACTACTCACCGACCGCGGCATCGACACCGTCATCGGCGTCACGGCAGCGATCGGGGTGGCCCTGCTGCTCCCCGGGCCAGGAATCGGTGGGTTCAGCTGGACACGATGCCGACGACAAGGTTGATCGTGGTCGCCAGGATCACGGTGCCGAACAGATACGACAGCAGGCAGTGCCGCAGTGCCACCGAGCGGATGACTCCGTCGGTGACGCTGGTATCCGACACCTGATAGGTCATCCCCAGGTTGTAGCTGAAGTAGAAGAAGTCGCGGAACGCCGGTGGTTCGTCGGAGTTGAAGTCGATCCCGCCCACCGCCGGCGTGTAGTACAGGTTCGCATAGCGCGCCGCGTACATCAGATGCATACCGGCCCACGCCATGAAGACCCCGGCCAGGGCGGCCGTCGCCGCGGTCGGATCGCTGTGCGAGCCGCCGTGCACGAGCATGAAGACGATGCTGACCAGGGCGCCCACCGCGGCCGCGACGATCACGAGCTCCTCGACGACCGGATTGAAGGCCTCCTGATGCGCGTGACGGTGGGTTGCCTCGGCATCCATGGGCCACAACAGAATCCAGCCGGTGAGCACGAAAACCACTCCCGTGGCGGCAATCCCGACCAGCACGCCGAGCGGGGTGTCGGTCAGAGTGCCGACGACGACGCCGGTGCCGACCCCCACGATCACCGAACCGCCCAGCCGGCCGGGCGCCGCCAGCAGCCTGGACGCGAGCATCAGATCGAGGGCTCGCCGAGCACGTGAGGAGCAGAACGGGCAACGGTGACCTTGACGTTCTTCATGATGGGCTGGTCACTCTGGGTGCTGTAATCGCCGATGGCGCACAACACGTTCATCTCGGGCATGTATCCGGCCGCGCAACCGCGCGGGATGCCGTACGGGATGGCTTTGTAGCGGCGCAGCGATCGGGTGCTGCCGTCGCGTGCGGTGGCGACGATGTCGACGTCGTCGAACTCCTTGAGCCCGCGGTCGGCCATGTCCTGCTCGTTCATGAAAATCAATGTGCGCAGGTTCTTCACTCCGCGATAGCGGTCGTTGTCGGAGTAGATGGTGGTGTTCCACTGATCGTGGGAACGCAGCGTCGCCAGGATCAGGGTGCCCGACTCGGTGCTGTCGTCAGGTAGGTCGGCCGCTGAGAACTCGGCGCGACCGGACGGGGTCAGGAAAATCAGCTCCCGCGCGGGCTGCTTGATCCGGAAGCCGAGCGGGAGACGAACCCGTCGATTGAAGTCCTCGAAACCGTTGAGCACCTTGGCCATCGTGTCGCGGATCCGGTCGTAGTCCTCGACATACCAGGCCCACGGTGTCGCGCTGGAGGGCAGCGCGGCCGCCGCGATTCCGGCGATGATCGCCGGTTCGGACATCAGGTGCGGCGAGGCGGGCTTCTTCATCCCGACCGACAGGTGCACCATGCTCATCGAATCCTCGACCGAGGTGGACTGCACCCCGGCCTTCTGCTCGTCCTTCTCGGTCCGGCCCAGGCACGGCAGGATCAGGGCGCGACGGCCGTGGATCACGTGACTGCGGTTGAGTTTGGTACTCACCTGAACGGTCAGATCGCATCTCTGCAGACCCGCGAACGTGTAGGCGGTGTCCGGAGCGGCACTGGCGAAATTGCCGCCCATTCCGACGAACACCTTGATCTCGTCGCGATGCATGGCCTCGATGGTGTGCACGGTGTCCATTCCGTGCTCACGCGGCGGATCGATACCGCACACCTCGGCGAGCCGGTCGAGGAACGCTCCCGCCGGCCGGTGGTCGATCCCGCAGGTCCGGTTGCCCTGCACGTTGCTGTGCCCTCGCACCGGCGACGGCCCGGCACCCTCACGGCCCAGATTGCCGCGCAGCAGAAGCAGATTCACGATCTCGCGAACGCTGTCCACACCGTGTTCGTGCTGGGTGACCCCGAGGCACCAGCTGATGATGCTGCGGTCGGCGTCGCAATAGATCTTGGCCGCTTTGCGGATATCGCGCTGCGACACCCCGGACTTGTATTCGATCTCCTCCCAGGAAGTGTCCTCGACGACCGACCGGTAGGCGTCGAACCAGGCGGTGTAGCGGGCGATGAACTCGGCGTCGACGGCCTTCGGGTCCGTTTCCGCCTGTTCCAGAACGGCTTTCGCGATACCACGCATCAGCGCCATATCTCCGCCGATCCGGGGCTGCAGGTTCAGGGTGCTGGTCTTGGTCGACTTGAAGGTGGCCATGCGCAGAAAGTCGTGCGGGATGATGGTCTTGGTGGCACCGGCCTCGACCAGCGGGTTGATGTGCACGATCTGCGCGCCCCGGCGGTAGGCCTCCGCCAGCGCCGTGAGCATGCGCGGGGCGTTGGAGGCAGCGTTGACGCCGATGATGAACAGCGCGTCGGCGGTCTCCCAGTCTTCGAGATCGACGGTGCCCTTGCCGGTCCCCAGCGCCGCCTGCAGTGCGCGCCCGCTGGCCTCATGGCACATGTTGGAGCAGTCCGGCAGGTTGTTGGTGCCGAGTTCGCGGGCCATCAGCTGGTACAGGAACGTGGCCTCGTTGCCGAGCCGGCCCGAGGTGTAGAACGACGCCTGGTTGGGGTTGTCCAGCTCCGCCCAGGCCTTGCCCACCAGGTCGAATGCGTCGCGCCAGCTGATCGGCTCGTAGTGGTCGGTCTCGGCGTTGTACACCATCGGCTCGGTCAGCCTGCCCTGGTCCTCGAGGGCGAAATCGCTCCACGTCGACAGCTCGGAGACGGTGTGCTGAGCGAAGAACTCGGGGCCGCAGCGCTTGTGCGTCATCTCCCACGTGACGTGTTTGATGCCGTTCTCGCAGATGTCGAGTTTGAGGCCCTTCATGTCGTCCGGCCAGGCGCAGCCCGGACAGTCGAATCCGCCGTCCTCGTGGTTCATCTTCATGATCGCGCGGGGCCCGTCGATGGGCTCCCGCTCGCGGATCAGGAATCTGGTGACGCTCTTCGCGGCACCCCATCCGGCCGCGGGGTGATGGTAGGGATGGAACTCCGGTTGGTCATGGCCTTCAGCGTCGGTGCGCTGTTCGGTGCCCCGGTCTGTCATGAGTTAAGTCTGCGCGCCGACGAACAGCCGCGTCCAAGGAATGTTTCCGACGATGTGATAGGCCGCGCTTATCGGCCGTGGTCGAATGGCTCATGCTGTTTCGCCAGCTCGAATACTTCGTCGCGCTCGCCCGCGAGAAGCACTTCGCCCGCGCCGCGGCCGCGTGCTACGTGTCGCAGCCTGCGCTGTCGGAAGCCATCCGCAAACTGGAGAACGAGCTCAAGGTCCCGCTGGTGCGCCGCGGCCAGAGCTTCGAAGGCCTGACGCCCGAGGGCGAGCGGCTGGTGTTGTGGGCGCGCCGGATCCTGGCCGACCACGATGCCCTCATCCACGAGGTCACCGCATTGCAGACCGGCCTGACCGGAGAGCTCCGGCTCGGCGTCATCCCCGCGGCCTCGAGCACCGTCGCACTGCTCACCGACCCGTTCTGCGCCGAACATCCGCTGGTGCGCGTGCAATTGGAGAGCAGTCAGCGCTCAGCAGGGATCGTCGAGCGGCTGCGCCGGTTCGAACTCGACGCGGGCATCATCTACCCGGACGGCGTCGATACCGCGGGCTTGACTGTCACACCGCTGTATGAGGAACGCCAGGTGTTGATCGTCAGCAGCGAGTTACTCACGAGCCAACCCGATCCGATCACCTGGTCAGACGTGCTGCAGCTGCCCTTGTGCCTGCTGAACACCGGCATGCGGGGCCGTCAACTGCTCGACGATGCGCTTGCCGGCCACGGTCTCACCCCGGCACCGCGGTTGGAGGCCGATTCGGTGGTATCCCTGCTGGCCCACGTCAGCACCAGCCGGTGGGCCAGCATCGTCGGCCAGACCTGGCTGCGCACGTTGCGCCCGCCGGGCGGGGTGCGGGTGGTGCCGTTGGACGATCCGCCGGTGACGGTGACGGCGACGGTCGCGCTCGTCACCAGCGCGGCCGAGCCGGGCTCGGTGCTGGCACGCGCTTTGGTCGAGACGGCGCTTGAGGCACGTTTCGACACCTGACGAACAGACACGAAAACCCCCGAAATCCGTGGAAATCAGGGGTTTTCGCGTCTTTTCGGCGAAAGATCAGAGGCGCTCGATGATCGTGACGTTGGCGGTACCGCCACCCTCACACATGGTCTGCAGGCCGTAGCGGCCGCCGGTGCGCTCCAGGGTGTTGAGCATGGTGGTGAACAGCTTGGCGCCGGTGGCACCCAGCGGGTGACCCAGCGCGATGGCACCGCCGCTCGGGTTGACCTTGGCCGGATCGGCTTTGGTCTCCTTGAGCCAGGCCAGCACGACCGGCGCGAAGGCCTCGTTGATCTCGACGGTGTCGATGTCGTCGATCGACAGGCCGGTCTTCTCCAGTGCGTACTGGGTCGCCGGGATCGGGCCGGTCAGCATCATCACCGGATCGTCGCCGCGGGCGCTGATGTGGTGGATGCGGGCGCGGGGCTTCAGGTTGTACGTGTTGACGGCTTCTTCCGACGCCAGCAGCACCGCGGCGGCGCCGTCGGAGATCTGGCTGGCCAGCGCGGCGGTCAGCCGGCCGCCCTCGACCAGCGGCTTGAGCGAGGCCAGCTTCTCCAGCGTCGACTCGCGCGGTCCCTCGTCGACACCGAAGTCGCCGACCGGGATGATCTCGTTGTCGAAGTGCCCGGCCCGGATCGCGGCGAACGCCCGCTGGTGGCTGTTGTAGGCGAACTCCTCCATCTCCTCGCGGGAGATGTCCCACTTCTCGGCGATCATCTCCGAGCCGCGGAACTGGGAGATCTCCTGATCGCCGTAACGGTGCAGCCAGCTCTTGGATTCGTTGGTGGGCGAGGTGAATCCGAACTCCTTGCCGACCACCATGGCCGACGAGATCGGGATCCAGCTCATGTTCTGCATGCCGCCGGCCAGGATGAGGTCGGCCGTGCCGGACATGATGGCCTGGGCGCCGAACGAGATCGCCTGCTGGCTGGAACCGCACTGCCGGTCGACGGTGACGCCGGGAACGGCCTCGGGGTACCCGGCGGCCAGCCAGGTCAGGCGGCCGATGTTGCCGGCCTGCCCGCCGATGGCGTCCACGCAGCCGACGATGACGTCGTCAACCGCACCCGGGTCGACGTCGTTGCGGTCGAAGATGGCGCGGAACGCGTGCACGCCGAGATCGATCGGATGAACCTCGGCCAGCGAGCCGTTCTTCTTTCCGACCGGCGTACGCACCGCGTCGACGATGTATGCCTCAGGCATTGTTTGTCTCCTTTGACCTAACGGGCGGCGGTGATTCCGCCGAGGACGATGGCGAGGTATTGCCGGCCGACCTCTTCGGCCGAAAGCGGTCCACCCGGTTGATACCAGCGGACCGAAACCCAGGTGGTGTCACGAATGAACCGGTAGACCAGGTCGACGTCGATGTCCTGCCGGAACGAGCCGTCGGCGATGCCCTGCTGCAGGATGTCTATCCACATCTTGCGCTGTTCCCGGTTGCGCTCGTCGACGAAGGCGAACTGCGGGATCGACGAGAGCCGCTTGGCCTCGTCCTGGTAGATCACCACCTGCGCGTGCCGGTGCTCGATGGCCTCGAAGGACGCCATGAACAAGCCGGTCAACTGGCCCAGCGGGGTGGTCTCACTGTCGAGGATCTCCTGGTACCGCGCGAACAGCCAGTCCAGAAAGTCCTTGAGCACTTCCTCGACCATCTGCTCTTTGGACTTGAAGTGGTGGTAGAGACTGCCCGACAGGATTCCTGCGGAGTCGGCGATATCGCGAACCGTCGTCGCCTTCAGTCCGCGTTCGGCAAACATCGTCGCGGCCAGGTCGAGAAGCTCGTCGCGTCTGCTTGCCGGCTGGGCGGGGGTATCCGGCTCCATCGACACAGCATAGCAACCAAGCGCTTGCTAGGTCACCTTCGGGCGTACGTCGACGCCGAGCAGTACTCCGGCAGATCGGTCGCCGCCGGACCGACCGCGCGCCACCGCGACAGATTGAACTGATACCACGGGTCCGAATTCGAGCCGTGGGACCGCACGCAGGCGCGGACGTGCGCGGGCAACCGGTCCAGGGCCGGGTCGATGTCCGACGACAGCCCGGACAGGTACTCGGTGTCGAGCGCACCGGTCCGCTCGAAGCGGTCGATGTTGCGGTCCGCGATCAACCGTTCCGGGTTCAACGCCGCCAGACCGAGCAGCGCGAGGACACCTGCCACCAGCACCGCCCGCGGCAGCCACCGACCAGTCATCCGGATCCCGGCGATCGCGATGAGCACGAACACCACGCCCAGCCATACCTCGGTGGTGATGACCATCAGCCTCTCGGTGCTGAATCCGTACGCCTGCTGGTACAGCCACATCCGGTGGATCGCCGAGATCACCACGACAATCGATGCGGCACAAAGGATTCCGACCAGTAGTCGCAGCAGGTCACGATCGGCGGCACTGCCCCGGCCTGCCACCCGGATCACCACGCTGAGCACCAGCAGCGTCAGCGCGGACACCCACAGCAGCTGCCAGAACCCCTGACGGGCGTACTCGGCATACGTCAGTCCCTCGGTCTCCAACACGTGGGTGTGACCGCCGAACAACACAGTGGCCTGCACTGCAACGAATGCGACGAACAGCGCGTCGAGCACCCCCAACGGCAGCGCCCACTCCCACCGCGGGACCGGCTGCATCGGCGCCGGGGCCATCGCATCCAGGCGCGGCGGGAACCGCACCAGGTAGGCACCGCCCAGCACGAACATCACCACGATGCCGAAAACCACCACCCGCGCGGCGAAGTCCAACCCGTCGAACGAAGGCACGAGATTGCCGGCAAGGTGTGCGAAGGCCGGGTCGGCGGCGGCGAACAGCGCACCGAACACCACCACCAGGCCGACGGTGAGTCCGGCCACCACGGCGACGCGCCCGAGGCTGGGCAGACCCCCGCGATCCGGCACCGAGGCCTTCACCGTCTGACCTACCCAGTCCCGCAGCCGACCGAACAACACCCACGGAACGAACGGCCCGGTGAATACCGCAGTCCAGGTACGGCCGCCGACCAGAGTGCACCAGCCGACGATCCAGGCGGCCGCCAGGCACAGGCCACCCATCCACTCGGCGGCCAGTAGTGCCGGCACGGCCAGCAGGGCCAGCGTCAGACCGATGCCGACCCATTCGGAGCGGCTCGCACGTCGCGGCGCTGTGCCGTAGACGACGCCGAAGACCATCAGGCCGACCACCAGGTAGCCGATGCTGAGCACCGACACCCGCCACACCGCCGTACCGACCAACCCGACGATCAGCGCGGACACCAAAACCCGTCGCGGAGCCGAGGCCGGCGGGGGAAGCGGCCAGACCCGGCGAGGCCACATCGTCCAACCCGGCTCGCCCTGGCGCGGTAAAGCCGGCCCCAGAAACGGTGGCAACCCTGGAACGGTCGTCGTCATCGTGACCTCTCCCCCGTCGCGGACTCAGGGATGCTGACCCTGATCCGACATCCCGTATCGGTGTCCATCACTTCGATGACACCGCCGTGCAATTCGACTGCCCACCGTGCGATCGCCAGACCCAGACCGGTGCCGCCGTCGGAGGTGGCACCACGGGTGAATCGTTCGAAAACCCGCTCACGTTCGGAGGGTGCGATGCCCGGCCCCTGATCGGTCACCTCGATCCGCAGACCCGATGCCTCACGTGTCGCCAGCACGGTCACCCGGCCACCGGCCGGGCTGTGCCGAATCGCGTTGTCCACCAGGTTCACCACAACCTGCCGCAGCCGCGCCGGGTCCGCCACGGCCTTGAGGTCCGGCGGCGACACCTTGAGCGCCACCGGCACGTCGGTCGCCGATACGGAGACGTGCTCGACGGCCTCGCGCAGGAACTCGTCGACATCGAACCTGCTGATCTGCAACGGGATTGCGCCGCCTTCGACGCGCGACAGGTCGAGCAGGTTGGTCACCAGCTCACCGAGGCGTTCGGTTTGAGACAGCGCCATCCGCATAGTCTCGGGATCGGGTTCGACGACCCCGTCCACCACGTTCTCCAGCACGGCCTGCAACGCAGTGATGGGCGTGCGCAGCTCATGGGACACGTTGCCGATCAACCCGCGCCGATACTCGTCGGCCGCACCGAGATCGGCCGCCATCTGATTGAATGCCGTTGCCAATTGGCCGATTTCGTCGCGCGAGGTGGCGCGTACCCGCAGGCTGTAATCACCGCGGGCCATGGCCCGCGCCGCCGCGGTCATCTGCCGTAGCGGCGACGTCATGCCGTGGGCGAGGAACTGCGTCAGGATCAGCGACGTGGCGAGCGCAGCCAGCAGCGCATACCGGAACTGCCAGCTGGCGCCGACCCAGAACGTGAACGAGGCCAGCAGGATCGCCCCACCTACCAGCAGGCCGGTCTTGACCTTGAACGATGCGAACGGGTCCAGTGGTCTGGGTAGCCGGTCCCAGAACTCGGCGATGGCGCTCACCGGGGAATCTCCAAGGCATAACCGACGCCGTGCACCGTGCGGATCAATTCAGATCCGAGCTTGCGCCGCAGCGCCTTGACGTGGCTGTCCACCGTCCGGGTCTCCACCTCCGACGCCCAACCCCAGACGTGTTCGAGCAGCGTCTCGCGGGGCACCGCGGCCCTGGGCCGCCCGGCCAAAAACGCCAGCAGGTCGAATTCAGTTCGGGTCAGGTGGATCTCCTGATCGCCCTGATGGACCCGGCGCTCGGTCAGGTCGATGCGGTAGTCACCGACCGACAGCGGCTGGTCACCGGCCGCCCGCTCCACACGCCGCAACAGCACCCGGACCCTCGCCACCAATTCACGCATGCTGAACGGCTTGGTCAGATAGTCATCGGCACCGATACCCAGACCGATCAGCATGTCGGTCTCGTCGCTGCGGGCGGTCAGCATCAACACCGGCACCACCCGTTCCGCCTGGATCCGCCGGCACACCTCCAGCCCGTCGAAACCGGGCAGCATGACGTCGAGTACCACCAGATCCGGCTGGGTCGCCGCGGCGGTTGCCACCGCCGAGGGTCCGTCGACGGCGGTCTCGACCTCGAACGCCTCGGCGCGCAGCCTGGTGGCCACCGCGGACAAGATTGTCGGCTCGTCGTCGACCACCAGGATTCGTTTCACAGATCTGAGCGTAAGCGCAGGTTGTGGCGCTTATCGGCAGTGATTGTGAAGATCCCGTGGAGGTAAACGCCGCCAGGAGGTCATTCCCGTCGATACACTCCGCGCGTGGCCTTGAAGCCGTGGGACGGTGACCGACCCCAGACTCCACGTACGGTGCTCAAGCAGGACATCGTCTCGGCCCGCGGCTTGTCGTTCAACTTCGTCAGCGAACGGATATCCGCACCCACCGATTGGTGCAGCGTCGACGCCACCAACCACGTGATGTACGTATATCGGCACGGAGCTATGCGCTCGATGGAGACGCTGCTCGACTGGGGCCCTTCAGGACGTGTTCCGCCCAGCGCGGGAGACATCTGGTGGAAACCTGCCGGCCTTGCCTGCGCAGCACTGGTTCAAGGCGACACTGCGGGATACTGCGAGATCTCCATTCCTGGTCGTGCGATTGGCGATGCGGCTTTGATTCCTCGGGTCAAATATCGAAATCCGCTGATCCATAATCTCGTTGAGGAGATCTGCAGCGTTGCCGGTCGCGAGGACACGCTCGCTCGGTTACTTCAAGAATCTTCGGCAGAGACACTGCGACTGCTCATCGTCGACGCCCACACCGTAGGCCGGCAACGAAAGCGTGACGAGCGACGGTCTCTGGACGCCGCCACTCAGGCGGCGATCGTCGAGTACCTGAGCGACGGTTTGGACTCCGAGATCAGCGTGGACTCGCTGGCCCGGCTGGTCGGGATGCCCGTCGACACGTTCATCAAGGCATTCCGGCAGGCCTTCCACACCACGCCGTATCAGTTCCTGCTGGATCGCCGGATCGAGCAGGCCAAGACCCTACTGGTGACAACCTCTCTGTCGATGACAGAAATCGGCTCTGCGGTGGGCTTTCCGAACCCGAGTCACTTTGCCGCCACGTTCGGACGTCGTGTCGGTCTGTCGCCTCGCGCCTACCGCCGGTCAGCGCGATAGACCCTGATACAGGGCCGAATCCCGCATTCACCTCACCCCTACGCCTTCCCGAGCCACTAGATCGGAATCGTTGCGGATTGAAGGAACTGAAACGTGTTCCACAAGAATTGAAAAGTAGCCAAGAATTGAAAAGCTTTCTCAGCTGACTCTCAGATACCTTCGCCCGGTCACTGACGCCTAGTGCCCTCAGAAGGGGTTTTGATGCATACAGCGCTACGTCCATTCTCCACGGCTGCCATAGCCCTGACCGCGGCGAGCGTGGTCGCCGTCGCGCCCATTGCGGCACCCCTGCCTGAAGCCCAACTACCGGCGATCTCGTCGGCCTCGGTGCAGCTCACCGCCTCCACCTTCGTCGACCCGGTTACCAGGTGGATGCAGGTCTTCGAAGCGACCTCCGCCAACCTCACCACCATCGGCGACTACGTAGAGCTATTTCCCGAACTGTCACTACCGGGCATGCTGGACCTGTTCGAAGCGAAGCTGCAGGGCTATGGGAACGATCTGTTCGGCAACCTCCCGCAAGTTGTGGAGGCCCTGCAACGTTGGGCCGCGACCACCGTCACCACCGGGCTGCAGACCGCTTTTGAACAGCTGGCGTCAGGTCAGCCCCAGGCGGCCATGACGACATTCCGAAGCACCGTGATGTCGTTGATTTCAACCAGCTCACCACTGTTCGGACTGGTGGGCTTCCTCACGGTGCCGACCGATGTCATGCAAGACATCACGGACCTTACCAAGGCGTTTATACAGCCGATACAGCTGCTTTCGGTCGTCAATCCCGTCCTGAACCTGGCCTGGTCCCCTGTCGTCTCAGCCAGCATCACCGCGCAGAAGTTGGTCGATGCCATTGAGGCAGGCGATGCGATGGGAGCGCTCGGCGCAGTGCTCAACGCTCCCGCCGACGCTGTCGATCACTTCCTGAACTCGCCCGGCGGCCTGGTGCAAGCACGCAGGATCGGTTCGACTACCTTGATTTCCGGGGGTCTGCTGGTATCGCTCCTGATCAAAGTTCCGCGGGCGATCATGGCCAATGTCACGCCGCCGAACACGTCCGTTGCCGCCACCTCGGTGGCCAACACCGATGTCGGGTCCGGAACGATGGTGTCGCTCGATGCCAACACGCCCGCCGAACTCCCCGCAGGCACCAGCGCTCCGGTCGGGGCGCATCAGCCAACGGCCGAGCCCGCGGCTGACCCAGCACCCACGGACGACACCACCGAGGTTGACGCTCCCGCCGCAGCGACCGTCAGTTCCAATGGTGCAACCGACCTTTCGGCCGGAAACAAAGCAGAACCCGGCAAGATCGGCACCACTTCAAGCCGGCCTGCCCAGCAGATCCGTACCTCAGTGGAGAGTGCGGCCAATGAAGTCAACAAGGGACTCAACGACATTCGCGACGGCATCGAGAACTCGGTCAGCGGGCTGAAAGACCGAATCAGCAAGAAGGCCACCACTAGCAAGGCCAGCAGCAGCGCGAAGGACGCAGCCGGTAGCTCCGACTCCGGCAGCGACAGCTAGCACCACACAATGCGGCCCCTGCCCGGAGTTCCGGACAGGGGCCGCATTGCAGGAACCAGATCAGGCGCGCTGGCTGGAAACCGAGATGACCTCGCCGGTCAGGTAGCTCGAGTAGTCGCTGGCCAGGTAGGCGATGGTGGTGGCGATCTCCCACGGCTCGGCCGCGCGGCCGAACGCCTCATCCGAGGACAGCCGGTCCAGCAGCGCCGCGTCGGCGGACTTCTCCAGGAACTTGTGCCGGGCGATGCTCGGTGAGACGGCGTTGATCCGGACCCCGAACTCGACGGCTTCGATTGCGCTGCAACGGGTCAGCGCCATGACACCGGCCTTGGCCGCGGCGTAGTGCGACTGCGAGTGCTGCGCGCGCCAGCCCAGAACACTGGCGTTGTTGACGATCACGCCGCCGTGCTCGACGTCGCGGAAGTAGCGCAGGGCAGCGCGGGTGGCCCGCATGACCGAGTTCAGCGTGACGTTGAGGACGCGGTCCCACTCTTCGTCGGTCATGTCGATCAGCGGGGTCTCGCCACCCAGGCCGGCGTTGTTCACCAGCACGTCCAGGCGGCCCATCTTTTCGACCGACCGGGCGAAGAGCGCGTCGACGGCCTCGGTGGAGGTCACGTCGCAGACCACGGCCTCGACCCGGCCCAGGCCAAGCTCGGCCAGCTGATCGCGGGTCTCGTTCAGGCGCCGCTCGTGGTAGTCGGACACCACGACGTCGGCACCCTCAAGCAGGGCGCGCCGAGCGGTGGACGAGCCGATGCCGGTGCCGGCGGCGGCGGTCACGAGAACGACCTTGCCCTTGAGCAGGCCGTGGCCCTCAACCTCTTTGGGAGCTACGGAGAGATCACTCATCCCTTTGCCTCTCGGGGTAGACCGAGCACCCGCTCGGCGATGATGTTGCGCTGAATTTCGTTCGACCCGCCGTAGATGGTGTCCGACCGCGAAAACAGATAGAGCCGCTGCCACTCGTCGAAATCGCCGTCTTCCAGCGTCAGCCCGGCCGTTCCCTGCACGTCCATGGCGATCTCGCCGAGTTCGCGATGCCAGTTGGCCCACAACAGCTTCGACACGTTGTCCTGCCCGGGCTGTTCGACGTCCATGGTGGCCAGCGCGTAGGAACGCATGGCCTGCAGGCCGGTCCACGACTCGGTCAGCCTTTGGCGGATCAGCGGATCGTCGGCCGCGCCGGTGCGCTTGGCCAGCTCGACCAGGTTCGAGTGCTCGCGGGCGTAGCGGATCTGCTGGCCCAGCGTGGACACCCCGCGCTCGAAGGTCAGCGTGCCCATCGCCACGCGCCAGCCGTCACCGGGCTGACCGACCACCAGCGACGCCTCGGTGCGGGCATCGTCGAAGAACACCTCGTTGAACTCGGAGTCCCCGGTGAGCTGGATGATCGGGCGGATCTCAACGCCCGGCTGATCCAGCGGCACCAGCAGATAGGACAGTCCGGCGTGCCGCTTAGAGCCCTTCTCCGTACGCGCCACCACGAAGCACCACTGCGCCCAGTGCGCCAGCGACGTCCATACCTTCTGGCCGTTGATCACCCATTCGTCGCCGACCAGCTCGGCCGTCGTCGCCACATTGGCCAGGTCACTGCCGGCGTTGGGCTCGGAGTAACCCTGGCTCCACAGCTCGGTGACGTCGAGGATCTTGGGAAGGAAACGCTGCTGCTGTTCGGGGGTGCCGTACTCGATCAGCGTCGGCCCGAGCAGCTCCTCGCCCAGGTGGTTGACCTTGTCGGGCGCGTTCGCGCGGGCGTACTCCTCGTAGAAGGCGACGCGGTGCGCGACCGACAGCCCGCGGCCGCCGTGCTCCACCGGCCAGCCGAGGCAGGTCAACCCCGCCGCGGCCAGATGCTGATTCCACGCCCGACGCTCTTCGAAGGCTTCGTGTTCACGCCCCGGTCCACCCAGGCCCTTGAGCGCTGCGAATTCGCCTACGAGATTGTCTGCGAGCCACTGCCGGACCTCGGCCCGGAACTCCTGGACCTCTATCACCCCTGTAGGCTAACCTACCAAGCACTTGCTTTGTTAAGGGAGCATCGATGACGAGCGATCGCCGCACCGTGCCAGCGGTGCTGGACCGGGTTGCCGTGGAGTTTTCCGACCATGAGGCCCTGGTTAGCGACCATAAGAGCCTCACGTACGCGGAGCTGCGCGCGCACGTACGCCAAGCCGCGGCGGCGATGATCGCGCTCGGCGTCCAGCCCGGCGACCGGGTGGCGATCTGGTCGCCCAACACCTGGCACTGGGTCGTGGCCTGCCTGGCCACCCACTACGCCGGCGCCGAGATGGTGCCGCTGAACACCCGCTACACCGCCAGCGAGGCCACCGACATCCTGGCCCGCACCGAGGCCCCCTTGCTGATCGCCTCGGGCGAGTTCCTCGGCTCGGACCGCGCCGCCGAACTGGACCGTGACGCACTGCCGGCCCTGAAGCACATCGTGCGGGTACCGATCGAGAAGCAGGACGGGACCTGGGACGAGTTCGTCGCCCGCGGGACCGACCTGGACTCCGTCGACGCGCGTGCCGCCGCGGTGCAGCCCGACGATGTCTCCGACATCCTGTTCACCTCCGGCACCACCGGACGGAGTAAGGGTGTGCGGTGCGCACACCGCCAGTCGCTCGACGGATCGGCGGCCTGGGCCGAGTGCGGCCAGGTCACCAGCACCGACCGCTACCTGTGCATCAACCCGTTCTTCCACAACTTCGGCTACAAGGCCGGCATCCTGGCCTGCCTGCAGACCGGCGCGACGCTGTACCCGGTGCTGACGTTCAAGCCCGACCAGGTGCTGAAAACCATTGCCGAACAGCGCATCACAGTGCTACCCGGTCCGCCGACCATCTTCCAGACGCTGCTGGACCATCCCAGTCGTGCCGACTACGACCTGTCTTCGCTGCGCTTCTCGGTGACCGGCGCGGCCGTCGTCCCGGTGGTCCTGATCGAGCGGATGCAGTCCGAACTCGACATCGACATCGTGCTGACCGCCTACGGGCTGACCGAGGCGGCCGGGTTCGGCACCATGTGCAGCGCCGACGACGACGCGGTGACCGTGGCCACCACCTGCGGCAGGCCGATCGCTGATTTCGAACTGCGCCTGGATGATTCGGGCGAGGTACTGCTTCGCGGACCCAACGTCATGCTCGGCTACCTCGACGATCCAGAGGCCACCGCGGCGACCATCGATGCCGATGGTTGGCTGCACACCGGCGACATCGGCACGCTCGACGCACGCGGCAACCTGACCATCACCGACCGCCTGAAGGACATGTACATCAGCGGCGGGTTCAACGTGTACCCGGCCGAGATCGAGCAGGTGCTGGCCCGGTTGGACGGGGTGGCGGAATCCGCGGTGATCGGCGTTCCCGACGAGCGGCTCGGCGAAGTCGGCAAGGCCTATGTGGTGGTCAAGCCGGGCGTGACGTTGGACGAGGCCGCTGTGATCGCTTACGCACGTGAGCATCTGGCGAACTTCAAGGTGCCGCGATCAGTGGAGTTTTTGGATGTGCTGCCGCGAAATCCGGGCGGCAAGGTGATCAAGCCGGTGCTGCGGAGCAGAGGGACCCGAGAAGGGGTGCAATGGACCTGACATTCGACGACGAGACCGAGGCCTTTCGGGCCGAGGTCCGCGACTTCCTGGCGGCGAACCGGGAGCACTTCCCGACGAAGTCGTACGACACCCTTGAAGGTTTGGAACAGCATCGCCGTTGGGACAAGGTGCTTTTCGACGCAGGCCTGTCGGTGATCGCCTGGCCCAAGGAGTACGGCGGCCGTGACGCCACCCTGTTGCAGTGGGTGGTCTTCGAGGAGGAGTACTTCCACGCCGGCGCGCCCGGGCGGGCCAGCGCCAACGGCACCGCGATGCTGGCGCCGACCCTGTTCGCCCACGGTACCGAGGAGCAGCTCCAACGAGTGCTGCCGAAAATGGCCAGCGGCGAGGAGATCTGGGCCCAGGCTTGGTCCGAGCCCGAGTCGGGCAGCGACCTGGCCTCGCTGCGCTCGACGGCCACCAAGGTGGACGGGGGATGGAAGCTCAACGGACAGAAGATCTGGAGCTCCCGCGCACCGTTCGGTGAGCGCGGCTTCGGCCTGTTCCGCTCCGACCCGGAGGCGCAGCGTCACAAGGGTCTGACCTACTTCATGTTCGACCTCAAGGCGCCCGGCATCACCGTGCGCCCGATCGCCCAACTGGGCGGGGACACCGGTTTCGGCGAGATCTTCCTCGACGACGTGTTCGTGCCGGACAACGACGTGATCGGCGGCGTGCACGAAGGCTGGCGCGCCGCGATGAGCACGTCGAGCAACGAGCGCGGTATGTCGCTGCGCAGCCCGGCCCGCTTCCTGGCTCCCGCGGAACGTCTTGTCGCCCAGTGGCAGTCGAACCCCGATCCGGTCTTCACCGATCGCGTCGCCGACGCCTGGATCAAGGCCCAGGCCTACCGGCTGCACACCTTCGGCACCGTGACCCGGCTGGCCAACGGCGGTGAACTGGGCGCCGAGTCCTCGGTGACCAAGGTGTTCTGGTCCGACCTGGACGTCGCGCTGCACCAGACCGCCCTGGACATGCAGGGACCCGATGCCGAGCTGGTGGACCACTGGACCGAGGGGCTGCTGTTCGCGCTCGGCGGCCCGATCTACGCCGGCACCAACGAGATCCAGCGCAACATCATTGCCGAGCGCCTTCTTGGCCTGCCCCGGGAGCCGAAGTGAATTTCGAGATCGACGAACAGCAGCGGGACTTCGCGGCCAGCATCGACGCCGCACTGGGCGCCGCCGATGTCCCGGCTGCGGTACGAGCCTGGGGCGAGGGTGACACCGGGCCCGGCCGCAAGGTGTGGGCACAGCTCACCGACCTCGGGGTGACCGCTCTGCTGGTGCCCGAGAAGTACGACGGCATCGACGCCAGCCCCGTCGATCTCGTCGTCGCCTTGGAGCGGTTGGGCTACTGGGCGGTGCCCGGTCCGGTGACCGAGTCCATCGCCGTGGCACCCATCCTGCTCGCGGACGACGAGCGCTCGGCAGCCCTGGCCTCCGGCGAGCTCATCGCCACGGTCGCCATGCCGCCGCAGACACCGCGCGCCGTCAATGCCGATTTCGCGGGACTGACGCTGCTGGCCGCCGAGGGTCAGGTCGGCGACGCAACTGCGGGCGCCGCCCACGATTCGGTCGACCCGGCCCGGAAACTGTTCGACGTCACCGCCTCCGGTGACACGCAGGCCGCTGACACCGCGCGGGCCTACGAGTTCGGGGTCCTGGCCACCGCCGCCCAGCTGGTGGGCGCCGGCCAGGCCATGCTGGACCAGTCCGTCGAATACGCCAAGCAGCGTGCGCAGTTCGGCCGGATCATCGGTTCGTATCAGGCCATCAAGCACAAGCTGGCCGACGTGCTCATCGCCGTCGAACTGGCCCGCCCCTTGGTGTACGGCGCAGCACTGTCACTGGCTGAGGGGTCGGCCGACACCGCCCGCGACATCAGCGCCGCCAAGGTGGCCGCCGCCGACGCCGCGCTGCTGGCCGCCCGGTCCGCGCTGCAGACCCACGGCGCCATCGGGTTCACCCAGGAACACGACCTGTCCCTGTCATTGCTGCGCGTGCAGGCGTTGCGCAGTGCCTGGGGCGATCCGACCGCACACCGTCGTCGACTGCTGGAGGCCCTCTCGTGAGTGAAGAACGGCAATTGCTGCGCGAAACCGTCGCCGCACTGGTTGACAAGCATGCCTCGCCCGAGGCCGTGCGCGCCGCGATGGAATCCGAACGCGGCTATGACGAGAAGCTGTGGACCCTGTTGTGCGAGCAGGTCGGCGCGGCCGCCCTGGTGGTCCCCGAGGAACTCGGCGGCGCCGGAGGCGAACTCGCCGATGCCGCAGTGGTTCTCGAAGAGCTCGGCAAGGCCCTGGTGCCGACCCCGCTGCTCGGCACCACACTGGCCGAACTCGCCCTGCTGGCGGTGGGCGCGAACGAGGAAGGCCTTGCTGGGCTTGTTGAGGGCGCGTCCATCGGCACCGTCGCCTTCGACGCCGACTACGTGATCAACGGTGACGTCGCCGACGTCGTCATCGGTGCCGACGGCGAGAACCTGACCCGCTGGACCACTTTCACCGCCACCCCCAAATCCACCATGGATCTGACCCGTCGGCTGTCCGCGGTGATCCCCGGTGACACCGTCACCCTCGGCGCGGACCCTGGTCTGGCCGACACCGCGGCCCTGCTGCTGGCTGCCGAGCAGATCGGCGCCGCGTCACGCTGCCTGGACCTCACCGTCGCCTACACCAAGGACCGGGTGCAGTTCGGCCGCGCGATCGGCAGCTTCCAGGCGCTCAAGCACCGGATGGCCGACCTGTACGTCAAGGTGTCCTCGGCGCGCGCCGTCGTCAACGACGCCATCGCCGCCCCGTCACCCACGTCGGCTTCACTGGCCCGCTACTTCGCCAGCGAGGCGCTGTCCGCGGTGAGTGCCGAGGCCATCCAGCTGCACGGCGGTATCGCCATCACCTGGGAGAGCGACATCCAGCTGTACTTCAAGCGAGCCCACGGCAGCGCCCAGCTGCTCGGACCGCCGCGTCAGCATCTGCGCCGGCTCGAAGCGGAAGTGTTCTAGCCTGGCTCGGATGGACGTCTCGCTCAGAGCAGGGATCCCGCCCTTCCACGTCATGGACGTGTGGCTGGCCGCTGACGAACGCCAGCGCTCGCACGGCGACCTGGTCAACCTGTCCGCCGGCCAACCCAGCGCCGGGGCACCGACGGCAGTTCGCGAGGCTGCCGTCGCTGCACTGAATCAGGGCTCGCTCGGCTACACCGTCGCCCTCGGACTCCCGGAGCTGCGGGCCGAGATCGCCGCGTCGTACCGCAAGTACGGCGTCGAGGTCAGCGTCGACGAGGTGGTGCTCACCACGGGATCGTCGGGCGGGTTCCTGCTGACGTTCCTGGCCTGCTTCGACGTCGGCGACCGGGTGGCGATCGCCAGCCCGGGCTATCCCTGTTACCGCAACATCCTCACCGCGCTCGGTTGTGAGGTGGTGGAGATCCCGTGCGGCCCCGAGACCCGGTTCCAGCCGACGGTCGCGATGCTCGAGGCAATCGATCCCCCGGTGGCCGGCGTGATCGTCGCGAGCCCGGCCAACCCGACCGGCACCGTCATCCCACCTGCCGAGCTGGCCGCGATCGCTCGCTGGTGTGACACGACGGGCGTGCGGTTGATCAGCGACGAGGTGTACCACGGCCTGGTCTACCCCGGCGCCCCCGAGACCAGCTGCGCATGGGAGACCTCACGGAATGCCGTGGTGGTCAACAGCTTCTCGAAGTACTTCGCGATGACCGGCTGGCGGCTGGGCTGGCTGCTGGTGCCCACCGAACTTCAGCGTGCGGTGGACCGGCTGACCGGCAACTTCACCATCTGTCCACCCGCACTTGCCCAGCATGCTGCGGTGGCCGCGTTCACCCCGGAAGCGCTCGCCGAGGCCGAAGGCCTGCTCTCGCACTACGCGGACAATCGCAAGCTGCTGCTCGACGGCCTGCGCGGCATCGGCATCGACCGGCTGGCCCCGACTGACGGCGCCTTCTACGTGTACGCCGATGTCAGCGATCACACCGACGATTCCCTGGCCTGGTGCTCAAAGCTGTTGGCCGACACCGGTGTCGCGATTGCCCCCGGAATCGACTTCGACACCGTGCGGGGCGGCTCCTATGTGCGGCTGTCCTTCGCCGGGCCGACCAGCGACATCGAAGAGGCGTTGTGCCGCATCGGTGCTTGGTTGGCCCACTGACCACGCCGAGACGACGCTTTTTGGCGTAGAACAGTCAATTACAGGCCAAAACCCGTAGTCTCGGCGGAGGACGTCAGGGCTTGACGGCCGCGTACCAGTCCAGCAGGTCCGGATTGTCCACGGCGCTGCGCTCGACCACCTTGGCCGCGTCGGCGCCTTGGAACAGCTTCTTGATCGGGACTTCGAGCTTCTTGCCCGTGCGGGTGTGCGGGATGCCGGGCGCGACGAGGATGTCGTCGGGCACGTGCCGGGGCGACACCTCGGTGCGGATGGTCTGAATGATCTTGTCCCGCACCGCGTCCGTGAGCTCAATACCCTCGGCCAGCACCACGAACAGCGGCATCCAGTACCCGCCGTCGGGCTGTTCGGCCCCGATCACCAGCGCCTCGGCGACCTCGGGCAACCGCTCCACCGACTGGTAGATGTCGGCGCTGCCCATGCGGATGCCGTTGCGGTTCAGGGTGGAGTCCGACCGGCCGTGCACGACGATGCTGTCGTGGTCGGTGATCGTGATCCAGTCACCGTGGCGCCACACGCCGGGGAACATCTCGAAATACGCGCCACGGTAACGGGATCCGTCGGGGTCGTTCCAGAATGCGATGGGCATCGACGGCAACGGCTTGGTGATCACCAACTCGCCGACCTCGCCGCGCACGGGCTTACCCGACTCGTCCCACGCGTCCACCGCCGCTCCGAGGTAGCGGGTCGACAACTCACCCGGCCACACTGGCACCGTCGGCGCGCCGCCGATGAATGCCGAGACCACGTCGGTGCCGCCGCTGAGTGACGACACCTGTACCCGCTCGCCGACGTTGTCACGCAACCACAACGCCGACGAGGGCGGCAGCGACGAACCGGTAATACCAACCGTTTTGAGTGCCGCAAGATCATGTTCTTCGCGGGGTACCGCGCCGGCCTTGGCGCAGGCCAGCACGTAGCCGGGGCTCGTGCCCAGGACCGTCGCATGGACGGTCGCGGCGATATTCCACAGCGCGTCGGCCGTCGGGTAGGTGGGGCTGCCCTCGTAGCAGACGATGGTCGCGCCGACCAGCAGGCCGGCCACCTGGAAGTTCCACATCATCCAGCTCGGGCTGGTGTACCAGAAGAACGTGTCGTCAGGACCGATGTCGGACTGCAGCGCCACCGCCTTGAGGTGTTCGAGCAGTACGCCGCCGTGGCCGTGCATGATGCCTTTCGGCAGGCCGGTGGTGCCCGACGAGTAAAGCACCCACAGCGGGTGAGCGAAATCGACCGGTGTCGTGGTCAATTCGGCCCTGCCCGCAGTCGCTGAGTCCCAGTCCAGCCAATCCTCGCGGGCCGCTCCGAGCCGGGATACCAGCACCGAGGCCTTCAACGTGGGCAGGCCGTCGCGCACCGCGGCGATGTCGGCACCCTTGTCGTGAGACTTGCCGCCGAACCAGTAGCCGTCGGCGGTCACCAGCACCGTCGGCTCCAGCTGACCGAGCCGATCCAGGGCCGCCTTGGCGGTGTAGTCCTGCCCGCAGGCACTCCAGATCGCACCGATGCTCGCGGTCGCCAGGAACGCGATGATGGCCTCGGCGATGTTGGGTAGGTAGCCGACCACCCGGTCCCCCGGTTCGACTCCGAGGGATCGCAGCGTGTGCGCGAAAACTCCGGTACGGCGCAGCAATTCAGCCCAGGACAGCTCGGTGACCGCGCCGCCTTCGGCGACGGTGAGGATGGCCGGCCGATCGGTCCGGGCCTGCCGGACTACCTGATCGACGTAGTTCAGGCGGGCGCCGGGGAACCACTGCACGCCGGGCATCGTGTCGCCGACCAGCACCTGCTCCGGCCGCTCCCCCAGGCCGAAGTAGTCCCACACCGCACCCCAGAACGCGGCCGGCTCGTCGACCGACCACTGCCACAGACTCTGATAGTCCGATGTACTGACGCCGAGGCGCGACTCGACGAACCGGGCGAAGTCGGTGACCCTGGCAGCTTCGATGCCTTCCGGCGTCGGCTCCCACTGCGGTTGATTCATCGTGCGCTCCACCCACCATCCATCGTGTACGACGCGCCGGTCACCATCCGGGCACTCGGCGACGCCAGCCAACCTACCAACGCGCCGACCTCTTCCGGTTGCACCAATTGCTTGACGGCGCTCTCCTTCAACAGCACCTCGGCCAGCACGTCCTGCTCGGGAATGCCGTGGATGCGGGCCTGGTCGGCGATCTGCTTGGTAACCAACGGAGTACGTACATAGCCGGGGTTGACGCAGTTGCTGGTCACCCCGTGCGGTCCGCCCTCCAGGGCGGTGACCTTCGACAGCCCTTCCAGGCCATGCTTGGCGGTGACGTAACCGGATTTGAACTCCGAGGCCCGCAGGCCGTGCACCGACGAGATGTTGATGACGCGGCCGAACCCCTGCGCGTACATGTGCGGCAGGGCCGCGCGGATCAGCAGGAACGGCACCTCGACCATCAACGCCAGCAACATGCGGAACCGCTCGGGCGGGAAATCCTGGATCGGGTGGATGCTCTGCACCCCGGCGTTGTTCACCAGGATGTCGCAGTCCAGCTGCAGCGTCTCCAGGGCCGACACATCGAGAAGGTCTACCGCCCAGGGCTTTCCACCGATCTCATCGGCGACGGAAGCCGCGGCGGATCCGTCGATGTCGGCCACCGTGACCACCGCCCCGCGCGATGCGAGCTCGCGAGCGCACGCGGCCCCGATCCCGCCGGCGGCTCCGGTGACCAGGGCGGTGCGTCCGGCCAGATCACTCATGCCGTGGCCCGCTGCAGGTCGGCGGCATCGATCTCGGCCAGGTCCACGCCCTTGGTCTCGCGGGTGAACGCCAGCGCGATCAGCGTCACCAGCGCCGCCAGCGCCAGGTACACCGCGATCGGCACCGAGGAGGCATACGTCTTCAACAACCACACCGCGATGATCGGTGCCAGCGATCCGGCGGCGATCGACGTGACCTGATAGCCAAGGGAGACACCGGAGTAGCGCATCCGGGTCGGGAACATCTCGGACATCAGCGCGGGCTGCGGCGCGTACATCAGGGCATGGATCACCAGGCCCAGCGAGATGGCCCCGATCACCGGCAGATATTGGCCGCTGTCCATCATCGGATAGGCGAAGAAGCCCCATGCGGCTGCGCCGACGGCACCGAGGAAGTACACCGGGCGGCGGCCATAGCGGTCCGACAGGGCTCCGACCGTCGGGATGGCCACGAGATGCACGGTGTGTGCGATGAGCAGCCACCACAGGATGTCACTGGTGTCGGAGTGCACGTGCTCCTTGAGATAGGTGATCGAGAACGTGACCACCAGGTAGTACATGATGTTCTCGCCGAATCGCAGACCCATCGCGGTGAACACTCCGCGCGGGTAGCGCTTGAGAACCTCGATCGCGCTGAACGAGCTGGCCTTGATCTGTTCGGCTTCTTGTTGGGCCGCAACGAAAATCGGCGCGTCGGTGACTTTGGTGCGGATGTAGTAGCCGATCAGTACCACCACGGCCGACAGCCAGAACGCCACCCGCCAACCCCAGGACAGGAACGCATCGGCACTGAGCAGCCCGTTGAGCACCAGCAGCACCACGGTAGCCAGCATGTTGCCCACCGGGACGCCGGCCTGTGGCCAGCTGGCCCAGAATCCGCGCGACTGGTTCGGGCTGTGCTCGGCGACCAACAGCACCGCGCCGCCCCACTCGCCACCGACGGCGAAGCCCTGCACGAAACGCAGGACCACCAGCAGGATCGGAGCCAGGTAGCCGATCTGGCCGAAGGTCGGCAGGCAGCCCATCAGGAACGTGGCCAGGCCCACGAGGATCAGGCTGAACTGCAGCAGCTTCTTGCGGCCGAACTTGTCGCCGTAGTGACCGAACACGATGCCGCCGAGCGGGCGGGCCAGGAAGCCGATGGCGTACGTGCCGAAGGCCGCCATGATGGCGTCCAGGTCGTTGCCGCCGGCAGGAAAGAACAGCTTGTTGAACACCAGGGTGGCGGCGGTTCCGTAGAGGAAGAACTCGTACCACTCGACCACCGTGCCTGCCATCGAGGCGGCGACGACGCGGCGCAGGCCGGTCGTATTGGGCACGCTCATCCGCGGCTCCCCTTCTGGAGTTGATATGACCCGGACCACAATCCTTCGTGAGTATTCATGCACGCCGAACCTGCCGCAATGGGTAAAACCGCACGAACAGTCTGCAAAAATGCAGACATGGACGGTGCGCAACGGCCTGGCCGCCCCAGCGCGGACGATCTGCTCGTCCTGCTGGCCGTCGGCCGGTCCGGGCGCTATACCGCCGCGGCCGATGAGCTCGGTCTCAACCACACCACGATTTCGCGGCGCATCGCCGCCCTCGAGCAGGCCATCGGGGGCCGGGTACTGACCCGGGCCGGCGGTGGATGGGAACTGACTGACCTCGGTCGCGAGGCCCTGGCCGCTGCCGAAGCCGTCGAGTCCGCGGTGTCCGCCCTGGGCGCCACCGGCACGCGGCAACTCGAGGGCGTGGTGCGGATCTCGGCGACAGACGGCTTCAGCGCCTACATCGCCGCGCCGGCGGCGGCGCAGGTGCAGCGTCGTCACCCACGCCTGGCGGTCGAGATCGTGACCGCCACTCGACGCGCCTCCCAGCAGCGGTCGAGCCTGGACCTCGAGATAGTCGTGGGCGCACCCCAGGTTCGACGGGCGGAGGCGATCCGGCTCGGCGACTACTGCCTGGGCCTGTACGGCGCCCGGTCCTACCTCGCCGAGCACGGCAGCCCGGACGGCATCGCAGACCTGGACCGGTATCCCCTGGTCTACTTCATCGACTCGATGTTGCAGGTCGACGATCTCGACATGGCCAGCAGCTTCGCGCCGACCATGCGCGAATCGGTGACCTCCACCAACGTGTTCGTCCATGTCGAGGCCACCCGGGCCGCGGCCGGACTGGGACTGCTGCCCTGTTTCATGGCCGACCGGCACGAGGATCTGGTCCGGGTGCTGCCCGCAGAATTGACCGTTCGCCTGAGTTACTGGCTGGTTGCCCGGGCCGAAACGTTGCGCCGGCCGGTGGTCGCCGCTGTCGTCGAGGCGATTCAGAACCAGATGGCCGACCAACAAGACGTGCTGCTCGGCGTCCGCTGATGCAGAGTGATGGGCATGCCATTCATCGAGCACGAACGCGGGCGGGCCTACTACCGGCACTGGGCCGCACCGGAACCCCGCGCAGCCGTCGTCTTCCTGCACGGGTTCGGTGAACATACCGGCGTCTACCACCGCTACGGATTCGCGCTCAATGCCGTGGGCATCGACCTGTGGGCGGTCGATCAGTTCGGGCACGGCCTGACCCCGGGTACCCGGGGCGACTTCGGCTCGATCGAGGACAGCTCGTCTCTGGCCGATGCCCTGTCCAGCCTCGCCGAGCACGAGAACCCCGGCATACCGCTGGTGGCACAAGGACATTCGTTCGGGTCGGTGGTCACGCTGTTCCGGCTGCTGGGCGAGCCCGACCGGTACCGGGCCGGCGTCATCTCGGGCGCTCCACTGGTTCCGATCCCCGAAATGCTCGACCCGAACACCGAATTGGATCTTGACCCGAGCTGGCTCTCGTCGGACCCGTTCTACCTCGACGCCCTGGAGAACGACCCGTTGGCCTTCGTCGACGCCGACGGAACCGCACTCACCCGCGAGCTGGACCGGGCCTGGGACCGGTTCGGCGCCGAGCTGCCCAAGCTGGCGGTGCCCACCTTGGCGCTGCACGGTTCGGCCGACGTGATCGCCCCGGCCGACGCCGTCAAGGCGTACGCCGAGCAGGTAGAACCGTTGCAGTTCAAGGAGTTTCCGGGCCGACGCCACGACATCCTCAACGAGGATGTGCACCGCGAGGTGGCCGCGGACATCGTGGCGTTCATCGACGCGCACATCGGCTAGCGCCGCGCCTCGTACCCCGCGGTGAGCCAGTAGACGGTCCGGTCGAGGCTGGGCAGGATGTCGGTGATGGCGATCTCGCCTGCGGTGAACCGGCCGACCAGCCCGAACACCAGGTTCATCAATATGTTGTCGAGGTCGTGCACGAACTCCTCGTCGACCCCGGCCAGGATCGACAACCCCGCGGGAACCACCGCGTCGAGACCACGACGCTCCAAACGGTCCCCGCCCGGCGCCGCCCTGGCCCGCGAGAAGGCCCGGAGCATGTCGGGGTGCTTTTCCCACGGCTCGAAGATCGTGCGGAACAGCCGCATCAGCGCCTCGTACAGCGTCTCCCCCGGCTCGCGCACCTGGCCGGCCACGCCCGAATACCGGTGCTCGGCCGTCCACGAATCCAGCGCGGTCAGGATCAACTCGTCGCGGGTGGAGTATCGCTTATAGATGGTGGCCAGCGAGGTCTTGGCCCGACGCGCCACCTCACGGAGTTGCACCGCCTCGTAGCCCTCGGTTTCGAGGAGCTCGACGACGATGTCGAGGATCCGATCACGCTCTTCTGCCACTGTTGAGAACACCCTTGCCGCCGGAGAGTAACCACGTTACCGTACCGCTGTAACACGGTTACAGCCATTCGGCGGAGCGAGGATCAATGGGAAATCTGGACGGAAAAGTCGCCTTCATCACCGGGGTAGCCCGAGGTCAGGGCCGCAGTCACGCGGTGACGCTCGCCAGTGATGGCGCGGCCATCATCGGCGTGGACATCTGCGCCGACATCCCGTCGAACGGCTATCCGATGGCCAGCCGCGATGAGCTCGACGAGACCGTCGCGCTCGTCGAGGCCGCGGGCGGCAAGATGATCGCCTCGGTCGCCGACGTCCGCGACTTCCACGCGTTGAAGGCCGCGCTCGACGCGGGCGTGGAGCAGTTCGGGCGGCTGGACATCGTGCTCGCCAATGCGGGCATCGCCACGATGGCGTTCCGCGAGCTGACCATCGAAGAAGACCTCGAGATGTGGACCGACGTGCTCGACGTCAACCTGGTCGGCTCGTTCCACACCGCCAAGGCCGCGATCCCCCATCTGATCGAAGGCGGACGCGGCGGGTCGATCGTCTTCACCAGTTCGACCGCCGGGCTGCGCGGCTTCGGCGGCCTGCAGGGCGGCGGCCTTGGCTACGCCGCGTCCAAACACGGCATCGTCGGACTCATGCGCACCTTGGCCAATGCCCTTGCCCCATACAGCATCCGGGTCAACACGGTGCATCCCACCGCGGTCAACACCATGATGGCGGTCAACCCGGCGATGACGGCGTTCCTGGAGAACTACCCCGACGGCGGCCCACATCTGCAGAACCCGATGCCGGTGTCGCTGCTCGAACCGCAGGACATCACCGCGGCCATCAGCTATCTGGTGTCCGATGCCGCCAAGTACGTCACCGGGGTCACCCTCCCCGTCGACGCCGGCTTCACGAACAAGCTCTGATGGGGCGCGTCACCGGCAAGCGGGTGCTGATCACCGGCGCAGCACGCGGTATGGGCCGAAGCCACGCCGTACGCCTGGCCGAGGAAGGCGCCGACGTCATCCTCGTCGACCTGTGCCGATCGGTGGACGAGATCGACTATCCGCTGGCCTCGCGTGAAGACCTCGACGAAACCGCGCGACTGGTCGAAAAACACGGCCGGCGCGCCCTCACCTACGTGGTCGACGTGCGCGACGCCGACGCGCTGGCGACCGCAGTCGCCGACGGCGTCAAGGAGTTGGGTGGCCTGGAGGCTGCGGTGGCCAACGCCGGCGTCATCACCGCGGGCACCTGGGACACCACCACCGCCCAGCAGTGGCGCACCGTCGTCGACATCAACCTGATCGGGTCCTGGAACACCTGCGTGGCCGCACTGCCACACCTGGTGGAACGCGGCGGCAGCCTGGTCAACATCAGCTCGGCCGCGGGCATCAAGGGCACGCCGCTGCACACCCCGTACACCGCCTCCAAGCACGGCGTGGTCGGGATGAGCAAGGCGCTGGCCAATGAGCTTGCCGGCCAGCATGTCCGGGTCAACACGGTGCACCCGACCGGTGTCGAGACCGGGATGCGGCCGGCGACGCTGCACACCTTGATCGCCGAGCAACGTCCGGATCTGGCGCCGCTGTTCGGCAACGCCATCCCCATCGTGATGGCCGAGGCGATCGACATCAGCAATGCGGTGCTGTTCCTGGTCTCGGATGAGTCCCGCTATGTGACCGGCCTGGAGTTCAAAGTCGACGCAGGAGTGACGATCCGATGACCGCATCAGATACCCGTACCGAACGCGGACGCCGCGAGTTCGCCGAGGTGATGACGTTCTCCGCGCCCGAGGACGATTCCCCGGCGACCACCACCCTCGTCGACTTCGTCTTCGCCGAGGTGTGGCCACGCACTGCCCTGAGCCGCCGGGACCGACGCTTCGTCACGCTGCCGTGCGTGGCGGACGCCGACGCCGAAGGCCCGTTGCGCGACCACGTCTATGCCGCACTCAACAGCGGTGACGTGTCGATCGTCGAAATGCGGGAAACCGTCCTGCATTTCGCGGTGTACGCCGGATGGCCGAAGGCCTCGCGGTTCAACGGCGTGGTGGACGAGCAGTGGGAGCGCATCCACCGCGAGCGGGGCCAGACGCCGCCGGCGCCGGAGCCGCTGCTGCCGCTGCCCACACCGAGTGACCCGGAGGAACGGCTGGTCTGCGGCGAGCAGTCTTTCCGGGACATCAACTGCATCCCGTTCGCCCCGACCCGCGACAACCCGTACTCCGGGGCAGGCATCCTCAACTTCGTGTTCGGCGAGATGTGGCTGCGGCCCGGACTGGGCATGAAGGAGCGCCGGCTGGTGACGGTGGCCTGCGTGGCGTTCCAGGATGCTCCGCTGCCGATCCTGAGTCATGTCTACGCCGCCCTCAAGAGTCGTGACGTCTCCTTCGAGGAAATGGACGAGCTGGCACTGCATTTCGCGGCGTACTACGGATGGCCCAAGGCCGCGAACCTCAACCAGGTGATCGGAGAGCAGAAGCAGCGGGTGTTGCAGGAATGGGAAGCCGAGGCGTGATCTTCGAGCACATCTACCCGGCCACCGGCCGGCCGAACGGCACCGTGGAACTGGCAGGCGCCGCCGAGATCGACAACGCGGTCCGAGTGGCGGCCAAAGCGCAACGCGAATGGGTGGCGCTTACCGTCGACCGGCGACGCGACCTGCTGATCGGCCTGGCCGACGTGGTGCACGACCACCTCGACGAGCTCGCGAAACTCAACGTGGCCGACTACGCGGTGCCGATCTCGTTCGCCGGCACCGCAATGCTTCTCGAACGGTTCCTGCGACATTTCGCGGGCTACGCCGACAAACCGCACGGAGTGACGACACCGGTCAACGGGTCGTTCGACATCAACCTCGTCGAACGCGAACCGTACGGGGTGGTCGGCGTCATCACGCCGTGGAACGGCGCGCTGGTCGTCACCGGATCGTGCGTCGCCCCGGCACTGGCGGCCGGCAATGCCGTCGTCCTCAAACCGTCGGAGCTCGCGCCGTTCGCGGCACTGCGCTTCGGCGAGTTGTGCCTGGAGGCGGGACTGCCCGAGGGGCTGGTCGCCGTCGTCCCCGCCGACGCCGAAGGTGGCGACGCCCTGGTCCGCCATCCCGGCATCGGGAAGATCGCATTCACCGGCGGCGGCGGTACGGCGCGCAAGGTATTGCAAGCAGCGGCAACCAATCTCACGCCGGTGGTCACCGAGCTGGGCGGCAAATCAGCCAACCTCATCTTCGCCGACGCCGACCTCGACCTGGCCGCCGCCCTCTCGGCCCATCAGGGCCCGCTCATGCAATCGGGGCAGAGCTGCGCGTGCGCCAGCCGGATCCTGGTGCACGACGAGGTCTATGACGAATTCCTGGAGAAGTTCCTCGGCGTCATCGGTTCGGCGAGAATCGGTGACCCGATGGATCCGGCGACCACATTCGGGCCGGTGATCAGCCAAGCCGCGGCCGACCGGATCCTGGCCGCCGTCGACGCCGCGGCGTCCGGCGGGGCCGGGGAATTGCTGTTGGGCGGCAAGCGGATCGGCGGTGCCGGGCTTCCGGACGACCTGGCCGAGGGCTACTACGTCGAACCGACCGTGTTCGGCGGCGTGGACAACGCCTCGGACCTCGCACAGCTGGAGACCTTCGGGCCGGTGGTCTCGCTGATGAGATTCCGCGACGAGGACGAGGCCGTGCGGATCGCCAACGACACCCCGTACGGCCTGAACGCATTCGTTCAGACAACGGATCTCAACCGCGCGCATCGAGTGGCTCGTCAGCTGGAATCCGGATCGGTGTGGATCAACCAGTTCAGCGACATCTCCCCGCAGGGTCCCTACGGCGGATACAAACAGAGCGGCGCCGGGCGCACCGGCGGCGTCGAGGGCCTCCACGAGTTCCAGCAGGTGAAGAACATTCGCATCGCCATGCGCTGATTTTTCGGCTTCGGTTGACGTGAGCCAGGCAACACCCCACAATAACCGTCATGAACGGTCAGAAATCCACATTGACGGTCAGCCGTGCTGCCGGTTGAACGTCATGAGGCGATCGTCGAGGCGGTAGACACCGCTCAAGCGGTCAGTACGGACGAACTGGTCCGCCGCCTCGGGGTATCGGCCGAGACCGTGCGCCGCGACCTTGCGTTTCTCGAAGAACGCGGCGCCCTGCGCCGGGTCCATGGCGGCGCCGCAGCGGTCGCCGACCACCGTCCGATCGAGCCGTCCTACTCCGAGCGCACGATGATCCGCCACCAGGCGAAAGCCCAGCTGGCCCGGGTGGCCGCAGGCCTCCTCGAAAACGGGCAGACCGTGATCATCGACATCGGGACCACGGCCGTCGCCGTCGCCCAGGCCATCCCCCGCTCGTTCACCGGAACCGTGATCACCCCGTCATTACCGGTCGCGGTGGAGCTCGCCGACCGCCCGGGAATCGAGCTGCTGCTGGCCGGCGGACGGGTCCGGGCCGGCGATCTGGCCTGCTCGAACGCACACACCAAGGCCTTCTTCACCGACATCTACGCCGACATCGCCCTGCTCGGGTCCGGCGGGGTGGACGCGGCAGCCGGCCTCACCGACTTCCATCTCGACGAGATCGACGTGCGCCGGACGATCATCGCCAACAGCGCGCGCAGCTACATCCTGGCCGACTCCTCCAAGCTCGGGCAGGTGGCGCCGTACCGAGTGTGCGATCTCAGCGCCGTCAACGGACTGATCACCGACCAGAACACCGACCCGGCCGTGGCAGCGGCACTAGAGGAGACGGGAGGTGTGGTCATGCCGGCGCGTCCGGCAAGCGCCTGAAACGGGTGCGGGCGACGTTGCAGCGTCGCCCGCGGACCGAGCAATTCCCTCGCGAAACAGTCAATTTCCCTCAGAAAGCCCGATCAGTGACAAATTCTTCCACATCGCCTTACGGCTACACCGAAACCCTGGAACGCGGCACCGGCAAATTCGCCTCGTTCGCCGTGGCCTTCGCCTTCGTCTCGATTGCGACCGGCATCTTCACCACATACGGCAGCGTGCTCAACAGCTCAGGCCCGATGGGCATCTGGACGTGGCCGATCGTCATCGTCGGTCAGGTCGCGGTCGCGCTCCTGCTCGGCTCGCTGGCCGCCCGCATCCCGGTCACCGGCTACGCCTACCAATGGGTGTCGCGACTGGCCAACCCGGTTCTCGGCTGGATCACCGGCTGGATCTCGTTCACCTTCCTCGCGATCGTCGTGGTCGCGGTGGATTACACCGTGGCCGCCACCGTGGTGCCCGCGCTGTTCGACTTCACCGGAACCGCGCTGACGTCATTCGAGATCACCGCCGCGGTGCTGTTCCTGCAGGCCCTGCTGGTCGGGCTGTCCACCAAGTGGACCGAGCGGGTGAACAACTTCGCGGTCACCGCGGAGCTGATCGGCATGGTCGCCCTCGTGGTCCTGCTGTTCATCGTCGGTGTCATCGCGCACAAGCTGTCGGTCGGAAACCTGTTCTCCCGCGGCGATATCCCGGCCGAGGGATACTGGAGCTTCGGCACCGCCACCTCGGTGGGCCCGTGGATGCTCGGCTTCCTGCTCGGCGCCTTCACCATCGTCGGCTTCGAATCCGCCGCAAACCTGGCCGAGGAAACCAAGAAGCCCGAAATCGTTGTGCCGCGCGCCATGTGGCAGGCCGTGCTGGCCTCCGGCATCCTGGGCTTCCTGTTCCTGCTCGTGGTCACCGCCGCCGTCAGCGACCCGACCACGCTGGCCCAGTCCGGCACCCCGATCGCCGACGTGATCCGTGACATCCTCGGCTCCTTCGTCGGCACCGCACTGCTCGTGCTGGTGGCCATCGCGATCTTCGCCTGCGGACTGGTGATCCTGATGAGTGGTGTGCGCCTGGTCTGGGCGATGTCGCGCGATCAGCGTTTCCCGGGATGGCAGGTGCTGCACAAGGTTTCGCCTCGGTTCCGCACCCCGGCCAACGCCACCGTGTTCATGGCAGCCACCTCGGCGGTGATCCTCGGCATCTTCTCGACCAGCACCGACGCGCTGTTCAAGCTGTTCTCCGCGGCCACCCTGCTGCCGGCCTCCATCTACGCCATCACCATCGCGCTCTACATCGCGACCCGCAAGAAGCTGCCCGCCAGCGCGGGATTCAGCCTGGGCCGCTGGGAGATTCCGGTCCTGGTGGTCGCAGTGGTCTGGCTGGTGTTCGAGCTCTCGCTGTTCCGCGACGCGTCCTTCAAGGATCCGTGGCTCTACGTCCTGGCCATGGTCGCGATCGGCGCGGTCTACCTCGGCTATCTGCTGGTCACCCGCGGCAAGGAGGGGCTCAAGATGCCCGAGATGGCCTCGATCGACGCTGAACTCGATGAGGTCGCAGGCACCGAGGAAACCGTGAAATGACCGTACTGGCCATCGACCAAGGCACCTCGGGGACCAAGGCGATCGTCGTCGACCCCGAACACGGTGTGGTCGGGTTGGCCGAGGTTCCGGTGCACCCGCGTTACCTCGACGGCGGCGGCGTCGAGCAGGATCCGGCAGAGCTGCTGGAGTCCGTGCTCGGCGCCGGACGCGCCGCCCTCGAACAGGCCGGCCGGCCAGTGGAGGCGGTGTCGCTGGCGAATCAGGGCGAGACCGTGCTGGCCTGGGACCCGGGCACCGGCAAGCCGCTGACCCAGGCCCTCGTGTGGCAGGATCGCCGGGCCGAAGCCCTGTGCGCCGACCTCGCACCGCACGCCGAGATGGTCGCCGCCCACACCGGACTGGTGCTCGACCCGTACTTCTCGGCACCGAAGATGGCCTGGCTGCGCCGCAATGTGGAAGGAGTGGCCGGCAGCGTCGTCACAACGTCCGACACCTGGCTGCTGCACCAGCTCACCGGCGAGTTCGTCACCGACGCCACCACGGCCAGCCGCTCGGCGGCCGTCGACCTGGGTGCCCGGGACTGGAGCCATGAACTGCTCGCCCTGTTCGGCCTCGACGGTGAGCGGTTGCCCCGCATCGCCGCCAACGACGAGATAATCGGAACCACATCCGCTTTCGGCACGGACACCCCGGTCGGCGGCATCGTGGTGGATCAGCAGGCCGCGCTGCTGGCCGAGGCGTGCCTCGAGCCAGGCATGGCCAAGTGCACCTTCGGCACCGGCGCGTTCCTGCTGTCCAACACCGGGACCACCCCGGTGCGCTCCACCACCGGCCTCACCTCGTCGGTGGCCTGGCGGGTCGGCGGCACCGACTCGTTCTGCATCGACGGCCAGGTCTACACCGCGGCGTCCGCCGTCAAATGGCTCACCTCGCTCGGCCTGATCGGCGGGGCCGCGGAGATGGACTGCATTGCCGAGACCGACAGCGCGGGAGTGCTGTGTGTGCCCGCACTGGCCGGCCTGGCCGCGCCATGGTGGAAATCGCAGGCCACCGCGACGATTTCGGGAATGACCCTGTCAACCGGCCGCGGACACATCGTGATGGCCGTCCTGCAGGGCATCGCAGCTCAGGTCGCCGAGCTGGTGTCGGCGATCGACGCGGACGCGCCACCGCTGACCCGGCTCCGCGCCGACGGCGGCCTCACCCAGTCCACAGTGTTGATGCAAGCCTGCGCCGACATCCTGCAGGTGCCGGTCGACGTATATCCCTCGGCGCACGCGACCGCGCTGGGCGCCGCCGCACTGGCCCGGCTCAGCCTGGCGCCCGACGCGTCGGTGGCCGATGTCGTCGCCGACTGGACGCCGGCGGCCGGTTACGAACCTCGATGGAGTCCGGCGCGCGCCGCCGAATTCCGCTCGGCCTGGCGCGAACTCGCCGAGACCACGTACAACCAGGAGAATTCATGAACACCCCGACCTCCGACGTGTTCGACGTCGTGGTCATCGGCGCCGGCATCGTCGGCTCGGCCATCGCGCGCGAGCTGTCCGGATACCAACTGTCGGTCGCCCTGCTCGAAGCCCGCGACGACGTCGGCGACGGCACCAGCAAGGCCAACACCGCGATCCTGCACACCGGATTCGACGCCAAGCCCGGCACACTGGAATCCGCCATGGTCAGCCGTGGCTATCAGCTGCTGTCCGACTACGCGACCCGCACCGGGATCCCCGTCGAACACACCGGGGCGATCCTGGTGGCCTGGGACGACGAACAGCTCGATGCCCTACCGGGATTGAAAGAGAAGGCCGAGGCCAACGGCTATCACCGGTGCGAGATCGTCGATTCCGCCGCCGTGTATGCCGCGGTGCCCGATCTGGGACCAGGTGCGCTCGGCGGGCTCACGGTGCCCGACGAGTCGATCATCTGCACCTGGACGGTCAACCTCGCGCTGGCCACCGACGCCGTCAACCGCGGCGCCACCCTACTGACCGATCACCGGGTGGAACGCGTCGAGGCCGGGGCCGAGGTCACCACGCTGCACACCTCCGCCGGCGCGGTGCGGGCCCGGTGGGTGGTCAACGCGGCCGGCCTGGGCGCCGACGTCATCGACAACCTGTTCGGCTTCTCCCGATTCACTGTGACTCCGCGCCGCGGCGAGCTCATCGTCTACGACAAGCTGGCTCGGCCACTCGTCGACAAGATCGTGCTGCCGGTACCGACATCGCGGGGCAAAGGCGTCCTGGTCAGCCCCACCATCTACGGAAACGTCATGCTAGGCCCCACTTCTGAGGACCTCACCGACCGCACCGCGACCGGCACCTCCGAGACCGGGTTCGAGTTCCTGCTCGAAAAGGGCCGGGCACTGATGCCCCGGCTGCTGGCCGAGGAGGTCACCGCGACCTATGCCGGACTGCGCGCCGCAATCGACCACGGCGACTACCTGATCGAAGCCGATCCGGCACAGCATTACCTTCTGGTCGGCGGGATCCGCTCCACCGGCCTGACCGCGGGCATGGCGATCGCCGAATATGCCCGCGACCAACTGGTTTCGGCCGGCCTTGAGCTGGATCCGGTCGACGAGCTGCCGGCCCCGCCGCAGATGCCCAACCTCGGCGAGGCATTCCCCCGTCCCTATCAACAGGCCGAGAAGATCGCCGCCGATCCCGCCTACGGCCGGATCGTGTGCTTCTGCGAACGCGTCACCGAAGGTGAACTGCGCGACGCCTGCCATTCCGTCATCCCGCCCGCGGCCTTGGAAGGCCTGCGCCGACGTACCCGCGTGATGAACGGCCGCTGCCAGGCATTCTTCTGCGGCGCCGAGGTGCAGGCGGTCTTCGAGCGGGAGCGTCAGGAGGTCCACCAGTGAGCACCTACGACGTCGCGATCATCGGCGGCGGACCCGCCGGCCTGACCGCCGCGGCCGCGCTGGCCGACGGAACCGGACTGAATGTGGTTGTGCTGGAACGCGAATACGAGGCCGGTGGCATTCCACGTCACAGCGACCACCCGGGCTACGGCATCCGCGATATGAAGACGTTCATCGGCGGGCCTGCGTACGCACGACGCCTGGTCCGCGAGGCCGCGGCGGCCGGGGCCGAGATCCGCACCTCCGCCATGGTCACCGGCTGGGCCGGCGACAGATCTCTGGAAGTCACCTCACCGTCGGGGCGCGAAGTTCTCGACGCCCGCGCCGTCGTCCTGGCCACCGGCGCCCGCGAACGGGCCCGCCCGGCCAGGATGATCCCCGGTGACCGACCCGGCGGTGTGTACACCACCGGGCAACTGCAGAACACCGTGCACCTTCAGCACCGCAGCGTGGGCACGCGCGCCGTCGTCGTGGGCGCCGAACTCGTCAGTTACTCGGCGGTGCTCACCCTCAAACACGCCGGATGCGAAACCGTCCTGATGACAAGCGAATACCCGTCGCCCGAGTCGTACGCGGTATTCAACATCGCCGGCCGCACGCCGTTGATGGGTGTCGAGGTGGCCACCACGACCCGGGTGACCCGCATCATCGGCAAGGGTGTCGTCGTCGGTGTTGAGGTCGAGAACACCCGGACCGGGCAGCGCCGCATCGTGGCCTGCGACACCGTGGTGTTCACCGGCGACTGGATTCCCGACCACGAACTCGCCCGCTCGGCCGGACTCGACATGGACCCGAGCAGCCTGGGCCCCGTCGTCGACACCGCGCTGCGGACCAGCCGGGACGGTGTCTTCGCGATCGGCAACTTGCTGCACCCGGTGGACACCGCCGACATCGCCGCACTCGACGGCCGCCATGTGGCCGCACAGGTGCGCCGCTACTTGAGCGGCACACCCGCCCCGCAGGGCGCGGTCCGCATCGAGGCCGCGGCCCCGCTGCGCTGGGTGGCACCCGGCCTGTTGCGGCCCGGCGACCCCGCGCCGGCCCGGAACCGGCTGCTGCTGTGGACCGACACCCTGGTGCGGATCCCGAAAGTGGTTGCGCGCCAGGATGGCAAGGTCATCGGGCGCAAGACCCTGCCGTGGCCGGCCTCACCGGGCCGGGTGTTCCGGGTGCCGTCGAGCATCCTCGACACGGTGGACCACCGCGGCGGTCCGGTCAGCCTTTCGCTGGGGTGAAGGTGATGTTCAGCTCGGTGAGGCCCCGCAGCAGGAACGTCGGTTCGTAGGTGTAGTTCCGCGCTCCGGGGCGACCGTGTGCGGATTCGTCGATTCCGATGTCCCGCATACGGTCCAGCAGGCGGCGGACGGTGATCTGACCCTCGACCCGGGCCAGCGGTGCCCCGGCGCAGGTGTGGATGCCGCGGCCGAACGCGATGTGCTCGCGGACGTTCTTGCGATCCGGCCGAAATTCGTGCGGATCGTCGAACTTGCGGGGATCGCGGTTGGCCGCGCCGAGGCACAGCATCACGATGGTGCCCGCCTTCAGCGGTACGCCGCCGAGTGTGGTGCTCTTGCGGACGAGCCGGAAGTCGACCTTCGTCGGAGAATGCATCCGCAGCGCTTCCTCGATGAAAGTCGGGATACCGTCCGGGTTCTCGCGCAACGTCTGCTGAAACTCCGGGTAGTCGCCCAGCACCTGGACGGCGGCGGTGAGCAGCTTGGTGACGGTCTCCTGGCCGGCGGCGAACAGGAACGTCGCCGGCTTGACCACCTCCAGCAGCTCTGGGGTCGAGCCGTCGGGATAGGTGGCGGTGGCCATGCCGGAGAGCACATCACCGCGGGGCTCGCGCCGGCGCTCCGCGAGATACCCGGCGAACTTGTCGTCCAGGTACTGCAGCGGGTCGAGGCCGACCGGCTCGCCGTCGAGCGCGCCGACCCGGTTGCCCTCCGGCCGCTCAGCACCTAGCGCGGCGAGAAATTCGGGGCGGTCCTCCTCCGGAACACCAAGCAGGTCGATGATCGCCGAGGTGGCGAAGGGCTTGGCGTACTCCGACAGGAACTCGCACTGTCCGTTGTCGAGGAACCTGTCCAGCTGGCGGTCGACCAGCTGCCACATGTAATCCTCGTTCTCCTTCAGCCGCCGCGGCGTGAGGAGCTTGCTCAGCAGCGACCGGGCGCGCTCGTGCTGCGGCGGGTCCATCACCACCATGTGCTCGTGGATAGGGAACAAGTGGCGGTGCGCCTCGATCTGCTCGCTGATGTCATCGCCCTCGGGCTCGAAGGGCAGCGGCGGGAACAGGCCGCCGATCGCGTTCACGGCCGAGAACGACCCGTGGTCTTTGAAGGCGGCCATCACTTCCTGATAGCCCGTCACCGCCACCACACCGTGATGCGGCTCGGCGAACACGGGCCCGTTGCTGCGCAGGTACTCGTAGTACTCGTACGGATCCTGGGCGACCGCCGGGTCGGCGAAGTAGTCGACTGAGGCGAGATCGGTCATGGCTCACTGGCCTTTCGTGCTGGTGTTGAGCAGGCTGATGGCCTGGCGCGGGCAGGCGTCGACGGCAGATTTGACGTTGTCCCAGGTACCTTGATCCCACTGCCCGTTCACCGGGGCAGCGCTGGCCACCTCGTCGTCGGACAGGTCGAACACCTCAGGGGCAAGTTGGATGCACAGGGCATGGCCTTCACACAGACCGGGGTCCACCCTGACCCGGGTCGTGCTCATGTCGTGGAGCATCTGTTTCCTCAGTTCTAAATTTGATCACTCGATCAAACCGTTAGGATGGCTCATGCTTACCACCCCCGGCGTTCGGCGGTCAAGGTTCCCTTTGGGAACGAAATACCTGTTGTCGGGCAATGATTTTCGGAGGGTGCGCTGATGGCGGCAGCACGGGCGGCCAAGGAGAAGGACGCGGGCACCCGCAAGCGGCTGATCGAGGCGACCGCCCAGGTCATCCGTGACGAGGGCTACGCCGCAGCCACCACCAGGCGTATCGCCGCCGTCGCCGGCGTCCGCTCGGCGCTCGTCTACTACTACTTCGACACCCTCGATGACCTGTACATCGCGGTACTGCGTAGCGGTGCCGACGTGGCCCTGGCCCGGCTGCGCGAGGCCATCACCACCGACGATCCGCTCCGCGCCCTGTGGCTGATCAACTCCGACTCGCGGGTGACCGGGCTCAACACCGAGTTCATGGCGCTGGCCAATCACCGCAAGGCGATCGGCGTCGAACTCAAGGCGTACTCCGAGCGGGTTCGCGACATCGAGGCGACCGCCATGGCCGGCGTCCTGCGTGCCAACGGCGTGGACATGGAGGAGTATCCGCCGGTGGTGATGTCGATGCTGCTCACCCAGTCCGCCCGCAGCCTGTGCAACGAAGAGGCGGTCGGCGTGACCGACGGCCACGCCGAGTTCCGCGCCTTCGTCGAACGATTCCTGCGTCGGTTCGGCAGCGACGCCACCGCTACTTGAGCATGCTGCCCGCGTCGACCGTGACCGGCAGACCGGTGATGTAGCGGGCCTCGTCGGAGGCCAGGAACAGCACCGCGTTGCTGATGTCGACGGGCTCCACCCAGCCGACCGGGAGCACGTGCATCAACTGAGCGACGACCGCCATGTCGTCGGGACCCGGATTCTCCAGGTCGGGACGGAACAGCTTCATGGTGCCGTCGTTCATGAACATCGGGGTGTTCACGTTGGTCGGGCACACCGAGTTGACCCGGATCGAGTGCTGCCCCAACTCCACCGCGAAGCTGCGCATCAGACCGATCACCCCGTGCTTGGCCGCGATGTAGTGGCCGGTATGCGGGTAGGCCTTGAGGCCGCCGACCGAGCTGGTCAGGACGATCGAACCGCCCCGGCCACCGGAAAGGATGTGCGGCACTGCGGCTTTCACGGTCTTCCAGACGCCGGACAGGTTGACGCCGATCATGTCGTCCCAGTCGGACTCTTTGGTCTCGTGCAGGACGTCACCACCGTTGCCGATGCCGGCATTGGCCACCACGATGTCGAGCCGGCCGAGCTGCTCGACACCGCTGTCGACGGCCGCCTTGAGCGCGTCGAAGTCACGCACGTCCAGCTCGGCGGTGACGATACGGCGATCCAGCCCCTTGACCAGGTCCGCCGTCTCGGCCAGATCATCCGGGGTCGAGGCCGGGATCGCGCTGGTGTCGGTAACCGGGCGGCAGACGTCGACGGCGATGATGTCGGCACCCTCTTGCGCCAATCTCAGCGCATGGCTGCGTCCCTGCCCACGCGCCGCCCCGGTTACGAGGGCAACCTTGCCCTCGACTCTGCCTGCCATTGGCCATCCTTTCGATGATTTGATCAGTCGATCAAACCGTTACATCAGACGGCGGGTTTGTCAACAGCATCTTTAATCGATCGGTCAGGAGATGGCGGTCGACCGGAACGAAACTGGGCCCCACCCTGACGGATGAGGCCCAGCTGCGCAGCACTGACTACTCGGACGACGAGCCCGAGTCACTCTTGGAGTCGCCGGCACCCTTCGAATCGGTGGACTTGGTCGCCTTGGCCTTGGCCTCCTTGGCCTTGGCCTGCCGGGCTTCCTTGGCCTCGTTGATCTTGGCCTTGATCCGGTCCGCCACCTTCGTCTTGCCCGTGGACTTGGCATCCGCGTCGGCCGACTTGCCGGTCGCGGGCGTTGCGGCGGGTTCAGCGGCAGCCTCATCCGTCGCGGCCGGAGCGGCCGCATCTGTCGTAGCCGAAACAGCAGTGACGCTCGGCGTCTCTTCCTTTTCCTTCACGGACTCGACAGCCGGGGTCGCAGCCTTCGGGGCCTCGACCTTCGCAGACTCGACAGCCGGGGCCTCGGCCTTTGCCGTCTCGACGACCGACTCCGTCAACGCTGCCTTCGGCGAAACGGCCGACACCAGAGCGGCGACGCCGGTCGACGCGGCCGACGGGGCTGCCTCCTCCTCCGGGGTGTTGTCGATGGCGTCGGCGAGGGACTTGGGGATGTTCACCAGCAGGTTCTGCAGCAGGCCCGCGACCACCCGAGCACCACCCTGCTCGCCGGGCTCGGCCCAGGTGAGCAGGGCCGGCCACTCGGTGTAGCCCCCGGTGCCGGTCTCGGGATCGGGATCGGAGTACTTGAATCCGTTGAGCGCCGCGTTGACCAGGATTCCCGGTGTGTTGACCACGGCGTTGAAGGCCCCCTGGGCATCCCCGGCGGCCACGCTGGTGCTGATGGCCTCGGCAACGCGGGCGAGTTCGAACGCCGGACCGCTCACCGTCGCGAAAGCACCCTGGAACACTGCGCTGACGACAACGCTCGAGGTGAAGGTCGCGGCGATCACATTCGTGAAGTTCTGCGCGATCTGCTCCGGGATCCCGGCCAGGTACTCGGTCCCGCCGCGCGGAACACCCGACAGGATGAAGCCGGGAGCGATCAGCGAACCAAAGGCGCCTTGGAACGCGTACAGCATCGAGTGGTTGAACCACCGGTACGCCTCGCCGATGTCGCCGGCCTCGAGGGCCGCCTGTGCCTGCGCCAGCCGAGCCTGCCCGTTGGGTCCCTCGTACCAGTTCTTCAGGTTGGTGGGGATGGCCTCGAACGCCGCGCCGAACTTTGCCGCGTAGCCCTGCTGGTTCTCCAACACCTGACTCAGGAACGGTGCCGGATTCGCCGCGAGCGCGGCGCCCAGAGACTGGAGGTTGCCGACCGTGTTGCTGAACAACGTCCCGTAGACATCGACCGGAGAGGCGGTGGCGTCCATCGTCGCGGCCGTCAGGTCGTAGGCGAAGTTTTTCGCCTGCTCAATGACCGTCGCGTTCTGGGCAACCGGGGTCACCGCGATGGCGCCGGCACTCACCATCGCGACGCCGGCGAGAAGGAACTTGTCCTTGCGGCTCGCCGCCGGGGTATGGCCGGACGAAAGGGCAGGTTGGGGCACGGAAACTCCTGAAAGCTGATAGTTGACTGAGGAACGACCAAAAATTAGCTTAGGTTTCCCTAAATATCAATAGGTATGCCTACCCTGACTTTCTGTACCGTAAATATGCGCTGCGCATAACAAAATGGGCCCCGTCCGTCAGGAGGGGGCCCATTTTGTCAACGACGAAAGTCAGAGCCAGGTGTCGGACGTGGTGGTCGTGAGGAACGCTTCCAGATCGTCACGCCACTGCGCCGGGGTGTTCTTGTCCGGCTCGATCCCGGTGTACTCGCCGCGGTAGAACAGCAGCGGCCGAGGCTTACGCTTGGGAACCTCGGACAACGAGTGCACCGCACCGAACACCACGAAATGGTCGCCACCGTCGTGTACGGAGTGCACGTTGCAGTCGATGTGGGCGAGGCTGCCATCGATCACCGGAGAGCCGAGTTCCGATGGCGTCCAGTCGATTCCGGCGAACTTGTCCGGAGCTTTGGAGCCGAACTGGGCGGACACGTGCTGCTGCTTCTCGTGCAGCATGTTCACGCAGAACTTCCCGCTGGCCTCGATGGCCTGCCACGCCCGCGACTGCTTGGTGGGGCAGAACAACACCAGCGGCGGGTCGAGCGACAGCGCGGCGAACGACTGGCAGGCAAAGCCGATCGGCACGTCGTCGTGCAAGGTCGTGATGACCGTGACGCCAGTGCAGAACTGGCCGAGCACATTTCGGAATGTACGCGGGTCGATCGGCTGTGCCTGTGTCATCACTGGAATCCAACGGAGAAGTCGTGGCCCCAGAGGCTGATCCCCACGCTCTCGCGGGCGATCCAGCTCTCGTCCTCGACTTCCAGTCCCTCACAACCGAATTCCATGTCGAACCCACCGGGGGTCTTCATGTAGAAGGACAGCATCTTGTCGTTGATGTGCCGGCCGAGCGTGGCTGACATCTTGACCTTGCGGCGGTTGGCACGGTCCAGGCACAGGCCGACGTCGTCGGAGTTCTCCACCTCGACCATCAGGTGCACGATGCCCGTCGGGTTGGGCATCGGCATGAAGGCCAGCGCGTGGTGACGCGGATTGCAGCCGTAGAAGCGCAGCCAGACCGGATCGCCGTCGGCCGGACGGCCCGCGAGCTGCGGGGGCAGGCTCATCGAGTCGCGCAGCCGGAAGCCGAGCACGTCCTGGTAGAACGCCTGAGCTGCGGCGTCGTCATCGCAGGTCAGCACAACGTGCCCGAGGCCCTGTTCGGCGGTGACGAACTTGTGGCCATAGGGGCTGACGAACCGCCGGCCCAGGTACTGCGCGCCGTGGAACGCCTCGAGCACATTGCCGGCCGGGTCAGAGAACCGGATCAGGCCTTCGACCCGGCGTTCGCGGATCTCGTCCTTGGTTCCCTCGGTGAAATCGACCCCTGCCTTGGCCAGGGTCTCGCGCAGGCCCTGCAGGGCAGGAGCGTCGGCGACCTCCCAGCCGGAGATCAGCAGCCGGTCCTGCTCGCCGGGCACGATCACCAGACGGGCTGCGAAGTCGTCCATCCGCAGGTAGAGCGCGCCCGGGATGGAGCCGTCGCCTTCCACCATGCCCAGGACCTTCAGCCCGAATTCACGCCAGGCCGCCACGTCGGTGGCCTCGATGCGCATGTAGCCGAGCGCCTTGATGCTCATCTGCTAACCCCCAAGGAAATCGATGGTGAGTTTGTTGAACTCGTCGAACTTCTCGACCTGAGCCCAGTGTCCACACTGCCCGAAGACGTGGAGCTGTACCCGCGGAATCTGCTTGACCGCGACCAGTGCGCCGTCGAGCGGGTTGACCCGGTCCTCGCGGCCCCAGATCAGCAGCACCGGCTGACGCAGCTTGTACACCTCACGCCACATCATTCCGAGCTCGAAGTCCGCACCGGCGAACGACTTACCCATCGCACGGGTGGCGGCCAGCGACTCCGGCGTGCTGGCGATCGCGAACCGCTCATCGACCAGCTCGGGGGTGACCAGCTTCTGGTCGAACACCATGATCCGGATGAACGCTTCGAGATTCTCGCGCGTCGGTTCGAAGTTGAACTTGGCGAGCGCCTTGACACCCTCGGTCGGATCCGGTGCGAACAGGTTGACCGACAGACCACCCGGGCCCATCAGCACCAGCTTGCCCGCCCGGTCCGGGTAGTCCAGCGCGAAGCGGACCGCGGTGCCGCCGCCGAGCGAGTTGCCCAGCAGCGGAACGCGACCGGTGATCTCCAGCTTGTCGAGCAGACCCAGAACCGCCTTGGCGCTGTAGCGGTTGTACTGCTCGTGCTCGGTGTGCTTGTCCGACAGGCCGTAACCCGGCTGGTCGATGGCCAGGACGTGGTACTTCTCGGCTAGAACCGCGATGTTGCGGCCGAAGTTCGACCAGCTCGAGGCGCCGGGACCACCGCCGTGCAGCAGCACGATGGTCTGCGCCGTCGGGTCCCCGGCCTCGTGGTAGTGCAACCGCATGGCCAGCTCGCCGGCCTGCACATCGGCGTACCGCGAGGTGGATTCGAAGGTGATCTCCTGAGTGGCAGTCATCGATCAGACCATCGTGTCGGCCGGGGGCAGGCCGAACTCGTTGTTGCCGAAGATCAGGTAGGCGCGCTCGGGATCGTTGGCGGCGTGCACCCGGCCGGCGTGCGCATCACGCCAGAACCGCTGCACCGGAGCGTCGTTGGACAGCGCGGTGGCACCCGAGGCCTCGAAGAGACGGTCGATCGAGGCGATCGCGCGGCCGGTGGCACGCACCTGATCGCGACGGGCGCGGGCCCGCAGCTCGAACGGGATCTCCTCACCGGCGACCAGCAGCGCGTACTCGTCGGCGACATTGCCCGACAGCTGGCGCCAGGCGGCGTCGATGTCGCTGGCCGCCTCGGCGATCCGGATCTTGGCGAACGGATCGTCCTTGGCCTTCTCGCCGGCGAACGCCGCGCGGACACGCTTGCCCTGGTGCTCGACGTGGGCGTCGTAAGCGCCGTAGGCCATGCCCACGATCGGGGTCGAGATGGTGGTGGGATGGATTGTGCCCCAAGGCATCTTGTAGACCGGGGCGGTGTTGGTCCGGTAGCCGCCTGCGGTGCCGTCGTTCATCGCCTTGTAGGACAGGAAGCGGTGCTTGGGCACGAACGCGTCCTTGACCACGACGGTGTTACTGCCGGTGCCGCGCAGGCCGACGACGTTCCACACGTCGTCGATCTTGTAGTCGCTGATCGGGATCAGGAAGCTGCCGAAGTCGACCGGCCGGCCGTCCTTGATGACCGGGCCGCCGAGGAAGGCCCAGGTGGCGTGGTCGCAACCCGAGGACCAGTTCCAGGCGCCGTTGACGATGTAGCCGTCGCCGGCCTCGGTCACGGTGCCCGCACCCATCGGCGCGTAGGAGGAGGAGATCCGAACCGCGGTGTCCTCGCCCCAGACGTCTTCCTGGGCCTGCTGGTCGAACAGCGCCAGGTGCCAGTTGTGGACGCCGATGATGCCGGCCACCCAGCCGGTGGAACCGCAAGCGCTGGCCAACCGCCGGACCGCCTCGTAGAACACCGTCGGGTCGCACTGCAGACCGCCCCACTGCTCGGGTTGCAGAAGCTTGAAGAAACCGATGTCTTCCAGCGCCTTGACGTTCGCGTCCGGCAGCTTGCGCAGATCCTCGGTCTCCTGAGCGCGCTCACGCAGTGTCGGCAGCAGTTCATCGATGCCGGCCAGAACTGCCTGCACGTCACGCTGTTCAATGGATGTCACGGAAATGCCTCCCAAGAATCGGACTGCGATGAGCGCGAGCTGACCGCCTAGACAGAGATTAGAACACGTTACGATTTGTGTCGAGTAGCGGGTTGCAATGAGCGGCTGGACCTGGGCAAGTATGTTTTTGTAACCTGTTCTAGTTATGAGTGAAGAGAGGGGCCAGCCGTGACTGATGAGCCACTGGGCAGCCATGTGCTCGAACTGCAGGTGAGCGCGGTCATCGAGGAGACAGCCGACGCGCGGTCTCTGGTGTTCAGCGTTCCCGAAGGTTCGGACATCCCTGCCGACCGGTTGCGCTACGCCCCGGGCCAATTCCTGACCCTGCGGGTGCCGAGCGATCGCACCGGCTCGGTGGCCCGTTGCTACTCGCTGTCCAGCTCGCCGGTGACCGACGATCAGCTGACCGTCACGGTCAAGCGCACCGCCGACGGCTACGCGTCGAACTGGCTGTGCGACAACGCACACGCCGGGATGCGCATGCACGTGCTGGCCCCGTCCGGGACGTTCGTGCCCAAGGATCTCGACACCGACTTCCTGCTGCTGGCCGCGGGCAGCGGCATCACGCCGATGATGGCGATCTGCAAGTCCGCGCTCGCCGAGGGCAGCGGCAACGTCGTCCTCGTCTACGCCAACCGCGACGAGAACTCCGTCATCTTCGGCGCCACCCTGCGCGAGCTGGCCGCCAAGTACCCCGACCGGTTCACCGTCGTGCACTGGCTGGAGACGGTGCAGGGGCTGCCCAGCCCCGCCGCGCTGGCCGGACTGGTCGCGCCCTACGCCTCCCGCGAGGCCTTCATCTGCGGGCCCGGACCGTTCATGGCCGCGGCCGAGCAGGCGCTGCAGCAGGCCGGTGCCGCCGACGAGCGCATCCACATCGAGGTGTTCAAGTCACTCGACTCGGACCCGTTCGCCGCCGTGGTGATCGAAGAAGATGACAGCGACCAGGGACCGGCCACCGCCGTCGTCACCCTCGACGGCACCACCCACGAGGTCCGCTGGCCACGTTCGGCCACGCTGCTCGACGTGTTGCTGGACAAGGGCCTGGACGCACCGTTCTCCTGCCGCGAGGGCCATTGCGGCGCATGCGCGGTGCTCAAGAAGTCCGGAGACGTCGAGATGAAGATCAACGACGTGCTCGAACCCTCCGACCTCGAGGAGGGCCTGATCCTGGGATGCCAGGCCACGCCGGTCTCGGATTCGGTCGAAGTCACCTACGACGAGTAACGAGCGGATACCTTTCTTGACGATGACGATCAACAGGCTCTCCGCAGCGAGCGCGGCAGCAGTGCTGACCGCGGCGGCGCTGACGTTCCCCGCGTCGGCCCCTGCGGCCGCGAACTCGGCCGTCACCTCGATCCCCAGCCCACAGGGCGACATCGAGATGCACGTCAGCGCGGACTGCGCGGGCACCCAGTGCACGTTCAACACCCAGGCCAACCTGCTGACACCGGACGGCCAGATCGGGTTCCCGGGCGACGCGTGGGCCCGTCAGACCATCACCCTGCGCAGCACGAACAAGGACACCTGGCAGGAGGCCTCCTACAGCGCCCCGGCCGGAATGCCCCGGGAGATCAAGGGCTCCAACCACGACAACGTGCTGTCGAAGCTGTACCGCTCGACGAACAAGGTCGAGATCTCGGCGACCTACTTCGGCGGCGGGCCCATCGAACGCTTCCGGATCGAGGGCGTGTCGACCCCGACCGAGTGGCGGACCGGTCAGCCGAACACCAAGGACCAGTTCATCATCTGCTCAGTCATCCAGGTGGTGTTCGGTGGCGTCAACCTGACCACTCCGACCGCCTGCACCCAGACGGGGTTCTGACATGTGGCGGTCCACGAGCCTGCGCCACCGGCGGTGCCGGTACGCGTAGATCCCGCGGGCCAGCAACACCACAGCGGAAGTGAGTCGGCCGGCATCGATCTCGACGGTGTCGCTGTACCGGCACGAGTGATCGGTGACCGGTTCCACGTGCAGCATGTGATCCCACGATCGCAGCACTCCGCCGTACTCATGGGTGCGGATCGTGCGAGCACTGTCGTCGACATCGAGCACCTCGATGGTGTGCCGGTAGGCCGGGATCACGTGGAAGGCGAACAGCCAACCCGTGCCCCGGTCCCCGGCCTGGAACGGCTCGGTACGGCCGGACAGGGCCGGCACGCCGAACAGTCCGCGGCAGACGTAGAGAAACGTCGGCACCTGCTGCATGGCCTGCCACATTCGTTCGGTATCGGCGGGCAGAATCGTCTCAACGTGGATGCGCTGCATGTCACCAATTTTCGTGAGCCTCGCATCGGCTGACTACTCGCTTTTCGTGCGGAGGTGAGGATGACCCCGACCGACCGGTTCCGGGCACGTAAGCAGCCCAGACAACAGCGCTCCGTCGAGACCCGGCAGGCCATCCTCGACGCCGCGGCTCGCGTTTTCGCCGAATACGGGTATGCCGCAGGGACCACCAACCGCATCGCGGCAGCGGCGGAGCTGTCGATCGGCTCGCTGTATCAGTACTTCCCGAACAAAGACGCGATCCTGTCGGCGCTCACCGACGCACATGTCGACGCCGGTACCGCGCTGCTGCGCGAGCGCGCTTCCGCAGGTCTGCCCGAGACACTCGAAGACCTGCTCCGGCTGTTCGTCCGGGCGACCATCGACAACCACCGCGACGACACCCGCCTGCACCGGGTGCTGTTCGAAGAAGCACCGCGATCACCCGGCTTGCTGGACCGGTTGCATCACGCCGAAGCGGACGCGGTGAGCGCGGCAAAAGCCTTGCTGGACAGCCATTCCGACGTGACGGTTGCCGACACCGCATTCGCGGCGCGCATGGTGGTCGCGACCGTCGAATCCCTGACCCACCGGTTGCTGGCGTGCGACCAGCCCGCCGATGCCGACCAGCTCGAGGACGGCATCGTGACGATGCTGGCGGGGTACCTGCGGGGTTAGCGCGGCAGGCCGAGCAGGCGCTCGCCGGCGACGGTCAGCAGGATCTGCTCCGTCCCACCGGCGATCGTCAGGCAGCGGGTGTTGAGGAAGTCGTGCACCTCCCGGTTGCGCACCACACCACCGCCGTCGGACAGTTCGAGCCGGAACTCCGCCAGCGTCTGGCGGTAGCGCACCCCGATCAGCTTGCGGGCGCTGGCCTGCGCACCGGTGTCCTGACCGCTGACCGCCAGCTGGGCGATCCGCTGATCCAGCAGTGAGCCCACCTGGGCCGTCAGGATCAGCCCGCCGAGGCGATCCAGATCGGCCGGGTCGACATCCGGCTTCGCGCCGAGGGTGCGCAGCAGCTCCTCCATCGGGTTGCCCAGCGCCGTACCGCCTGCCATCGCCACGCGCTCGTTGGCCAGCGTGGTGCGGGCCAGCCGCCATCCGTCATTGACGGTGCCGACCACCATCTCGTCGGGCACGAAGACGTCGTCGAAGAACACCTCGTTGAACAGTTCGTCACCGGTGATCTCGCGCAGCGGGCGGATCACGATGCCCGGCGTCTTCATGTCGATCAGGAAGTAGGTGATCCCCTTGTGCTTCGGAGCGTCGGCGTCGGTACGCGCCAGGCACACCCCCCAGTGCGCCTTCTGCGCCGCAGAGGTCCACACCTTCTGCCCGGTCAGCTTCCAACCCGGCTCACCGTTCGGGCCTTCTGCGCGAACAGCTTTCATGCGCAGCGCGGCCAGGTCCGAGCCGGCACCCGGCTCCGAGAACAGCTGGCACCAGGCCAGATCACCGCGCAGCGTGGCCGGCACGAACTGGTCGATCTGCTCCGGGCTGCCGTGCTCCAGGATGGTCGGCACCGCCCACCAGCCGATCACCAGATCCGGGCGTTCCACCTCGGCCGCGGCCAGCTCCTGATCGATCAGCAGCTGTTCGGCCGGAGATGCGTTGCGGCCGTACGGACGTGGCCAGTGCGGGGCCAGCAGACCGGACTCGGCCAGCGCCACCTGCCGCTTCTCCACCGGCAACGCGGCCACCTCGGCGACCGCGGCACTGATCTCCGGACGCAGCCCGGCCACCGACTCGAGGTCGATACGCAATTCACGACGCACGCCCTGCTGGGTCAGCGCCGAGACGCGACGGATCCACCGGCGCCGGCCACCGAGCGCATGCGAAATCCCGTATGCGCGACGCAAGTACAGATGTGCCTCGTGCTCCCACGTGATGCCGATACCACCGAGCACCTGGATGCAGTCCTTGGCGTTGTCCTCGGCCGCATCCACGCCCGCGGCGGCCGCCACCGCGGCGGCGATCGACAGCTGGGAGTCATCGGATTCCGAGACCGCGCGCGCCGCATCGGCCGCCGACACCGAGATCTGCTCGGAGCGCAGCAGCATCTCGGCACACATGTGCTTGACGGCCTGGAAGCTGCCGATCGGCTTGCCGAACTGCTCACGCACCTTGGCGTATTCGGTGGCGGTCTGCAGGGTCCAGCGCGCCAGGCCGGCGGCCTCGGCGGCCAGCACGGCGCCAGTGATGTCCTCGAACCGCTGCCTCGACACGTCGAGCACCTGAGCCGGCGCCGAATCGAACACGACCCGGGCCAGCGGCAGCGAGAAGTCGGTGGCGGTGAGCAGTTCGATGCTCACCCCGGCGGCACCCGCGTCGACCAGAATCACGCGGTCCCCGGCGGGCAGCAACAGCACGCCCGCGGCGTCCGCGCCCAGGACATACTCGGCGGTGCCCGAGACCTTCTCACCGTCGAGCGTCAGGTCGGCATCCAGCGCCGCACCAGCGGTCCGCTCGCCGGAGACCAGAGCCTCCAGCACAGCCTCATCGGTCACGATCAGGGTGGCCAGCGCCGTGGTGGCCACCGGACCGGGCACCAGCGCCGCGGCGGCCTCGTCGACCATCGCGCACAGATCCTCGACCGTGCCGCCGGCGCCACCCTGCTCCTCGGGGACCGCGACGCTGAAGATCCCTAGTTCAGCGAGACCCTGAAACGGTGCGCGCCAGGCGTCGGCATCAGTTTCACCGGCTCGGACCGCCGCAGCGGTGTCGTTGGCACCAGCCCAGCTCCTTACCAGGTCACGGGCGGCAAACTGCTCGTCAGTGATGGTCGCAGACGCGCCGGACATGGTGGACCTCCTAGCCCCTAACGCGAGAAGTCCGTGCTTCCCACTAGAACGTGTTCTAATGGTGACAGTGTTCGACCGTCAAGTCGACCCGCATCACAGCAGGACACGTCCGTGTGTTTACCGGCGCGGAGGTGCGTAGAAGGAGTTCGCCGTGCGTATCGTTTTCCATGAGGTACGCGCCGAGAGGGGGCCACATACCGCATGTCCAGCGCACCACAGCAGACAGGCAGCGAATCGTCCGGGTCGGACACCCGACCGCGTGAGGTCCTGAACGTGGCCGTACTCGCCGAATCCGAACTCGGCTCAGAAGCACAGCGGGAGCGCCGCAAGCGCATCCTCGACGCCACCCTGGCCATCGCCTCCAAGGGCGGCTACGAGGCCGTCCAGATGCGGGCCGTGGCCGAACGCGCCGATGTCGCCGTCGGCACGCTCTACCGCTACTTCCCCTCCAAGGTCCACCTGCTGGTGTCCGCACTCGGCCGCGAGTTCGAGCGCATCGACGCCAAGACCGACCGGGCCGCCCTCTCCGGCGGTACCCCCTACCAGCGGCTGAGCTTCATGGTGGGCAAGCTGAACCGGGCCATGCAGCGCAACCCGCTGCTCACCGAGGCCATGACGCGGGCGTTCGTCTTCGCCGACGCATCCGCCGCGGGCGAGGTCGACCACGTCGGCAAGCTGATGGACTCGATGTTCGCCCGGGCCATGAGCGACGGCGAACCGACCGAGGACCAGTACCACATCGCCCGGGTCATCTCGGATGTGTGGCTGTCGAACCTGCTGGCCTGGCTGACCCGGCGGGCCTCGGCCACCGACGTCAGCAAGCGACTGGACCTGGCCGTGCGGCTGCTCATCGGCGCCGAGGACAAACCTAAGATCTAGCGGGTGAGCCTTCCCGTCGATCTCCAGGACGCACTGAACCGGGCCGCGCAGGCCCCACGCCTGCTCATAACCTCCGATTTCGACGGCACCCTGGCCCCGATCGTCAACAACCCGGCCGACGCGCGCCCGCTGCGCGAAGGTGCGGAGGCGCTGGTGGCGCTGGCTCAACGTCCGGACACCTCGACCGCCCTGATCTCCGGCCGCGCGCTGGAGGTACTGCGGGACCTGTCCGGCATGCCCGCGGCCGTGCACATGGTCGGCAGCCACGGCGCCGAGTTCGACTCCGGCTTCGCCCACCCCATCGATCGCGCCCTGCTCGACCGGATCGCGGCAGAACTGACCACGATCGCCGCGGCCCGGCCCGGGGTGACCGTCGAAGTCAAACCCGCGAGCGTGGCCCTGCACGTGCGCAACGCCGAACCTGCCGACGCCGAAGCCGCGTCCGCGCAGGCACTTCAGTCCGCCCGAGCCTGGGATGCGCAGCTGACCAAGGGCAAAGCCGTGCTCGAGTTCGCGGTGATCACCACCGACAAAGGTGAGGCGATCGACATCCTGCGCGACAAGCACCGGGCGTCGGCAGTGATCTACTTCGGCGACGACGTCACCGACGAGAAGGCGTTCCGCCGACTGCGCGACGGCGATGTCGGCGTCAAGGTGGGGCCCGGCGAGACGCTCGCCGGATATCGGGTCGACGAGCCCGAAGACGTTGTGGCAGCGCTGAAGTACCTGTTGGACGCGCGCCGCTGACGCCGAAACGGTATTCCAGCAGAAGAAATGCGAGTAACGGCCTGCCGGAATACCGTTTCGGCGGAATGGGTGAGAGGAGCTAGGCCGGCGGGCCCGACGTCCGGCCGCGCACCACCTCGGTATCGAGTACCTCGATGACGGGCAGCCCGTCCCGCGGCGGATTGTGCAGCAACTCGCCCGCCCGCCGCCCCTTGGCCACGCTCGACTGCACCACCGTGGACAGGCCGCGGCGCAATGCTTCCGGCACCCCGTCGAAACCGGTCACCGTCATCTCCCCCGGCACGTAGATGCCGCGCGAACGCAGATAATCCATGGCCGACAAGGCCAGCACGTCGGCGGTGCACATCAGCGCAGTGATGCGGGGATTGGCTTCCAGCGCCACCTCGGCAGCCGCACCACCGGAGGTCGGCAGGTGGTCGTAGCTCTCCACCACCGTCAGCGTGTCCGGCGCCAGGCCGGCAGCCGTCATCGCGTCGTACACCCCGTGGATCCGTTCCCGCTGCACGTGGAAATGCGGAGACAACACCCGATCCGGGTCTGCCAGTGCGGGTTTCGTGCCGTCATGCGGCCAGTCCCGGCCCAGCCGCATGGTCAGCAGGCCGATGTCGCGATGGCCCAGCTCGAGCACATGCTCGGCCAGCCGACGCATCCCGCCGCGATCATCGATGCTGACCCGCGACACCCCAGGCACGTCTTTCGGCTGATCCACCACCACGACCGGCAGGTGACGCTGACGCACCACCGGCAGATACGGATCGTCGTCCGAGGCCGAATACACCACGAATCCGTCGACACCCGCCGCGAGCACCGCCGCCGAACCGTCCTCGAAACTGCGGTTGGGCCCGATCGCCACCAGCAACAGCCCCTGCCCCACCGCCTCGCAGGATTCGGCAAGTCCGGCAACGAAATCCAATGCTGCTGGATCACTGAACGAGTAGTTGAGCGGCTCGGTGATGATCAACCCGACGGCGCCGGCCTTACGGGTGCGCAGGGAACGTGCCACCGGATCCGGTCCGGCATAGCCCAACCGCTTGGCCGCATCGAAGATCCGGTCGCGAAGCTCCGCGGACAACTGATCGGGACGGTTGTAGGCGTTGGAGATCGTGGTCCGAGAGACCTTCAGTTCGGCCGCCAACGAAGCCAGGGTGGCCCGCCGGGGCGGGTGGGGACTCCTTGGCATGCTTTCCGAGGCTAGTGGATGACCGAATTCCTCACCCGGTCAACCGTCCACACCGCCAGCCAGATCCCGCACGCGATCGTGACGATCACGAAGCTCGGCGGCATGTTGAAGATCGCCGATACCGCCAGCCCGGCCCACACCGAAACCACGCTGATCCCGGTCGAGATCGTCATCGCGAGAACCGGCCGGGCCGTCACCATGATCGCCGTCGCGGCCGGGGTGACGACGAGCGCGAACAACAGCAGCGTGCCCACGGCGAGCACCGCCATCGTCACCGCGATCCCCAGCAGAACCATGAACAGCACCGACAACACGCGCACCGGTATCCCCTTGGCCTCGGCCACCTGCGCGTTGACCGAGGCGAACAGCAGTGGGCGGAAAACGAATACGACGGTGGCGGCCAGCACGAGCAGCAGCGCGGTGAAGGTCAGCAATTGCTGATGCGTGATGGCCAGCAGGTTGCCGAACAAGACGTTGGTCAGCGTGGACGAATTCTTGGTCGCCAGCGAGTTGAAGAACAGGCCGAAGCCGGTGGCCAGGGCCAGCACCGTGCCGGTGGCGACCTCGCGATCGTGGGCCCGACTGCCCAGTGCCCCGATCACGAGGGCTCCGCCGACGCAGAACGCGCCAAGACCCAACCCGACCGGAAGCCCGAGCAGCGCCGCACCGGTGGCGCCGGGCAGACCGATGTGGGCCAGTGCATGGGCGGCGAACGCGGTATTGCGCACGATGACGAAATAGCCGATCAGCCCGGCCGCCAACGCCACCAGCGTGCCGCCGATCAATGCGTTGCGCATGAACGCCGAGGTCAGGATCTGCCACCAGTTGTGCTGGTAGCCCAGTGCCAGAGTGCTTTGGGCGAACGTGCCCTGCGCCAGCAGACCCGCCGACATCACCCACTCCTCATGTACATCTGCCCCAGTGGGGTGTGGGCCACCTGCACCTTGGTCCCGTACAGGTGGGTCAGCAACTCGGCATCGACCACCTCGTCGATGGCCGCGTGGTGAGCGTGTCCGTCGAGCAGATAGATGGCGCTGTCGAGCACGCTAAGCAGTGGGTTGAGGTCATGGGCGACAACAAGAATCGTCACGCCCAGGTCCTGGTTGAGCCGGGCCAGCAACTGCACGATCTCGTGCTGGTTGCGCAGGTCGAGGGCGGCCAGCGGTTCGTCGAGGATCAGCATCCTCGGATGTCCGACAAGGGCATTGGCCAGCGCGATGCGCTGCCGTTGGCCGCCGGACAGTTCCGAGAGTCGCATGGTCGCGAACCCGGTGGCCTCGACCGACGCCAGGGCCTCGTCGACGCGGGCCCGGTCGGCGGCCGACGTCCGGGTGAAACCCCACCTGCGACCGGTGAGGCCGAGGGTCACCGCACCGCGGGCCCGGATGGCCTCCCCCGCACCCGCCGCGTAATCCTGCGGGACGTAGCCGATCAGGTCGTTGTGCTCACCCGGTGCGCCACCGAGCACCCGCACCGATCCCGACGCCGCGGGCAGCAGGCCAAGGATGACCTGCAGCATCGTGGACTTGCCCGACCCGTTGGAGCCGATCAGTGCGACGATGCCGCCGGCCGGGATCTCGAAGGTGCCCTCCGACCAGATGAGCCGTCCCCCGCGCACGGCGCTGACATCGTCGAAGACGAGGGCAGGCGGGTCCGCACTGCCGGGCACTAGACCTGTATTCCGAGCGCTTTGGCGAGCGCCGTCAATTGGTTCACCTGCCAAGCCTCGAACGAATCCGCTCCCGGCGCCACCGTTTCGGTGACATCGACCACCGGAATACCCGCGCCCTCGGCGGCAGCCCGGATCTGTTTGGGCAGCGAACCCTCGGTCTGGGTGTTGTAGATCAGCACGTCGGCACCGTGGTCGGCGAGCAGGCGCAGGAACGCGTCGAGGTCGGCCGGCGACGGGTCGGCCTCGTTGGACGCGGCAGCCTGATAGCCCGCCGGGGTCGCGTTGACCAGGCCGACTGCGGCGGCCATGTCGTCGAACACGGCCTCGGTCGCGGCGTAGCGCTTGCCGGAAGCCTTTGCCTTGATGTCGGCGATCAGCTGTTGATAGGGCTGCATCGAAGTGTTGAACTCGGCGCGGCGCTGCGCGAAGTAATCGCGCGCATCGGGAGCCAGCTGCCCCAGTTCCTCGGTCACCGTGTCGGCGACACCGGTCACCGCTTCCGGGTTGTACCAGGCGTGCGGGTTGTTCGAGTGTTCGTGGGCATGGCCGCCGTCCCCGTCACCGTGGTCATGATCGTCATCGCCGGTTCCGACGGCAGAGACGACGACGGCATTCGGTGCGGTGCTCTGCGCCAGCTTGGCCGCCCACTCGTCGTAGTGCCCTCCGTTGATCACCACCAACTGCGCGCCCTGGAACTTGGCCGCATCCGCAGGCGACGGCTCGAAGTCGTGCGGGTCGACCGACGAGCCGGCCAGCACCGTGGTCACCTTCGCGCAGTCTCCGCCCAGTGCGGACACGATGTCGCCCCACTGGTCGACGCTGACGACCACGTTGACCGGTGTGGTCACGCAGTTCCCTGCGGACTCGGCCGGTTGGGCCTCATCGGCGCCGCAGGCGGCGAGGGCGAACGGTGTGGCCAGCAGCAACGCGGTGGCCGCGGCACGGAGATTCAGGGGCAGGAGCACGGCGATAACGATAACCGTTTGCATTAGCGGATGCACGTCCGGATGATGATTTATTGAAAATCGTTTTCATTAAGGAGTGTCCCGATGTCCGACCTGCTGCCCGTAACCGTCCTGTCCGGCTTCCTCGGCGCCGGCAAGACCACTCTCTTGAACCACATCCTGGCCAACCGGGACGGCAGACGAGTGGCGGTGATCGTCAACGACATGAGCGAGATCAACATCGACGCGGCGCTCATCGCGGGGCAAGGGCACCTCGATCGCACCGAGGAGAAGCTCGTCGAGCTGACCAACGGCTGCATCTGCTGCACCCTGCGCGAGGACCTGGTGGAGGCGGTCGGCGCGCTGGCTCGGCAGAACCGGTTCGACCAGTTGGTGATCGAGTCGACAGGCATCTCCGAGCCCATGCCGGTCGCCGCGACATTCAGCTGGGAATTCGAGGACGGCTTCAGCCTGGGCGACCTGGCCCGGTTGGACACGCTGGTCACCGTCGTCGACGCGTCGACGTTTCTGACCGAGTTGGCCCGGGGCGAAGCGCTGGCCGAGCGGGATCTGGCCGCCGGCGAGGGGGATGCCCGCAGCATCGCCGACCTGCTCACCGATCAGGTGGAGTTCGCCGACGTCATCCTGCTCAACAAGACCGACCTGGTGAGCCCGGCGACCCTCGACACCGTCCAAACACTGCTACGCAGACTGAATCCGACCGCCAAGCTGATCCGGACCGACCACGGCGTCGTCGACATCGGCGAGGTGCTGGGCACCGGACTGTTCGACCCGGAAGCCGCCGCCCAGACCCCGGGCTGGGACGAGGAGATCGCCGACGGACACACACCCGAGACCGAGGAGTACGGCATCAGCTCGATGACCTTCCGCTCCGACCGGCCGTTTCACCCCCAGCGCCTCGGCGACGCGCTCGGTCAGGTGACAAGGGTGTTGCGCAGCAAGGGATTCTGCTGGATCGCCAGCCGCCCGACGATCGCCGCCATCTGGTCCCAGGCCGGCCCGAACCTGGTGATCGAGCCGGCTCAGTACTGGTCGGGCACAGAGATCGCACCGGGTCAGGAGATCGTGTTCATCGGGATCAAGCTCGATCGGGAGGCAATCGACGCACTTCTGCGCTCAGCCCTGCTGACGGATACCGAACTGGCCGAGGGCGAGCCGGCGTGGATGGGCTATCCCGATCCGCTACCGGCGTGGAACGTCACGCACTCGCATTGAGCGGCTTGACGCCGAAAGGCCACTTATGACACGCAATTTGGTCATACGCGTGTCATAAGTGGCCACCCGACCACGACACTCAGTGCTCGTGGCCCACGGTTCCGCTGAGCTCATTGGGCGCCTGATCGAGCGTCACCGACGCGCCTTTCTCGCCGGATTCGACATCGACGGCGTGAATCTGCCTGGTGGCCGGGTCGGTGACGAAGACGTCGTGGCCGCGGGCGAACACGCTCGGCCGGGGCTGCTGCCAGTCCTCGGGTTCGGTCCACGGCGCGACCACCGCGATCGTCTTGAGGGTGCGCCCAGATGCCGGATCGATGACGTGGAGATTGCCGTCCGTACCGAGGATGAGGCCTTCGGCGTGCGGCCCCCGCGCCAGCGACCGGAACGAGTAGCTGACCGCCTGCGGGAGCGACACCAGACGCAGTTGGTCGGTTGCGGTGTCGACGAGGGCGAACCGGTTGGGCCGCTCCAGCTCGGCATCGGGGTCGACCTTGTAGTCGCCCAGCGCCACCGGTGAGTCCTGGTGCCCGCGAACGGTTCCCACCCGGCCGTATTGGTCCGGGGCGGCGACCTTGGTGAAGGCGCCGTCGGAGAAGGTCAACGCGCCGTTCTCACAGCCGAAAACCAAAGTGGAGGCCTCCACGACCGTTTCTCCGTGTATGCCGGGGCACTCGGCACTGCGAGCGATCTCCCGATCCGAGGCGTCGAATGCGACTGCGCCGCTGCGCTCGTCGGAATTGCCTTCGCTGCGTACCCAGCTCCCGTCATCGAGAACCACGGCGACGCCGTGATGCGGCTGCGGTGCCTTCATACCTCGCATCCGCGGTACAGAGGCCGCGAGCTCGTGTGGGTCGAGCACGGTGATCTCACCGGAGCCGTCGGCGAACAGCACGGTGTGCTCGCCGTGGGCGACAACGTGACCGGGCTCGTCGGCCATGAAGGTGGTGTCGGTCAGCTCACCGGCCGACGCGTCGAGCAGGCGGAAACCCTGATCGGTGGTCACCATCACATGCGTGTCGTCACCGGCGGGGTTGACCCGCAGGAATCCCTCCAGCGGCACGTCGGCTTTGACCTGCAAGGTGTTGCCGTCCAACACATACAACCCACCGTCATAGGTGACCACCAGCGGATCGGGTATCGGCTCCCGCGCCGCCGGCGGCGTCTCGCCACCCCCACAACCGGTCAGCGCCACCGCGAGCGCACTGACCAGCAGGACCTTCATGGACTTCGGCATTCGTTCTCCTTCTTGCATGTTGGGGAATCACCAGCCCGCGGCTGCCAGGTGATCCGGGGTGACTTCCGTGCGGTGCGTGCGCACCACCCGCAAGCCGTCCGCGTAGTCGATTTCGTGCACTGCCCTTGCCGTTGAGTCGTTGACGTAGGCCCGCCCGGCACCCACCTCGATCACCGGCGTGCCGACCGGAGCGGCGAGCAGGGCGATGCGGCCGATGTTCGCACCTGCCGCCACATCGAGCGCGTGCAGGACGCCGTCTCGGGTCAGGGCCAGCACGGTGGTGGCATCGGCGGTGTTCACGGCGACCACGCCGGGAAGCCGCATCGATGCCCAGCGGCGGCCGTTGAGCAGCCACACCTCGTCACCGGCCACCGCGGCCACGGAGTTACCGGTCCTGCGGTATCCGAAGGGACCCAACGGCATTGAGGGCCGAGATGCTCCGAACGGGATATCTTCGGCCACGAGTGCCCCGCCGCGCCGGGAGATCCGCAGTGCGCCGTCGCGACACCCGAGCACCGCTGTCCGGCGCAATACCGCCGCACCGGTGACCTCGGGGCAGTGTCCGAGGACCGTGGCCTGCCCGGCGCCGTGCCTGACCAGTCCGGGCTCGGTCACCGTCAACAAGTCCTTGCCGAATGCCACTGCGGCCCTTGCATGGTCCGCTCCCGGCACGGTCGCCGCGGACGGGTCCTCGCGGGGGAAGGCCTCCCGGTTCAGCGATTCGACCGCGCCGTCTCCGCGGAGCACGACGGTCGACGCCCCATCGCCGCGCACCGCGGCCACCCGGCCGTCGATCCGGCCCACCACCGCCGGCGGCACGACGTAGTAATGCGAGTGATCGCCGTGGTCATACGTCCACGCCCCGCCGTCGAGGATCGTCAGGCCGGCCTCCTCGCGCAGGTAGGCATATCGGCCGTCGCCACTCACGGCGTCGACACGACCGAACCGTCCGAGACCGGTCTCGGCCGCATCGGCGACGTCGAACACCGCAGCCGCACCCGTCTGGCGCTCCACCAGGACCAGGCGCGTCACGGGCCGCCCGGATTCCCGAGGCGCCGCCGACGGCCGGGGATCGGGGGTCGCCGAGCAACCGGCCGACAACACACCGACGAGCGCTATCGCCCGGGCCCAGTTCAGCACCCCAAACTCTTATCATTAATGACATTCATTTTCAATAAGGTCGGTGTCCGGCGCCCCCGAGGGCCCACATAAGCTCGGTCCGTGTCTGAGCACGCCTTCAACCCCGACGAGCGCCGCGCCGTCTACCGGGCCATCGCCGAACGTCGCGACATGCGCCGATTCGTCCCCGGCAGCACAGTGCCGCCAGAGGTCCTCGGCCGGCTGCTGCAGGCCGCCCACGCGGCGCCGAGCGTCGGCCTGATGCAGCCGTGGCGGTTCATCCGGATCACCGACGACGCGCTGCGCGGCAAGATCCACGCCCTGGTCGACCAGGAGCGCATCCACACCGCCGACGCGCTCGGGGTTCGCGGCGACGAGTTCCTGGCCCTGAAGGTGGAAGGCATCCTCAACTGCGCCGAACTGTTCGTCGTCGCCCTGGGCGAGAACCGCGACCGGCACATCTTCGGCCGCCGCACCCTCCCGCAGATGGACCTGGCCTCGGTGTCCTGCGCCATCCAGAACATGTGGCTGGCCGCGCGCGCCGAAGGGCTCGGCATGGGTTGGGTGTCGATCTTCCAGCCGGCGCCGCTCGCCGAGCTGATGGGCATGCCCGACGATGCCGAGCCCGTGGCGATCCTGTGCCTGGGTCCGGTTCCCGAGTTCCCGGACCGGCCGGTGCTGGAGATCGAGCACTGGACCGTCGGTCGCCCGCTGCCCGAATTCGTGGCGGAGAACGAGTGGCCGGCGGAGGCATCGCCTTAGGCTGGTCGGGTGGCCGCCTCCGTGGATCTCAATGCCGACCTCGGTGAGAGCTTCGGCGCGTGGAAGCTCGGTGACGACGAGGCCATGCTCAGGCTGGTCACCAGCGCCAATGTGGCCTGCGGCTTCCACGCCGGGGACCCGGCACTGCTGCTGCGCACCTGCCGCGAGGCCGCGGCAGGGGGCGTACGCGTCGGCGCCCAGGTGAGCTACCGGGATCTGGCCGGTTTCGGCAGACGCTTCATCGACGTCACCCCCGAGGATCTGACCGCCGACGTGATCTACCAGATCGGCGCCCTGCAGGGGATCGCCCAAGCCGCGGGCACCGCGGTGAGCTACGTGAAACCCCATGGCGCGCTGTACAACACAATCGTCGGCCATCCCGAGCAGGCCGCCGCCGTCGCAGCCGCGGTAGCGGCCGTGGACGCCGGGCTGCCCGTGCTCGGCCTGTCCGGTTCCGTGTTCTTCGAAGAGGCGGCGCGGCGCGGGCTGCGCACCGTGGCCGAGGCCTTCGCGGACCGCGCCTACCAGGCCAACGGCACGCTGGTGTCCCGCCGCGAACCCGGCGCCGTGCTGCACGACGCTTCCGAGATCGCCGAGCGGGTGGCAGGCATGGTGATGGCGGGACAGGTCACCGCGGTGGACGGATCCGTCATTCCGGTGACAGTGGAATCGGTTTGCGTACACGGAGATTCGCCGGGCGCGGTGGAGATCGCGACGGCGGTGCGCGACCGCCTGGTCGCCGAGGGGATCGCGCCGAGCCCCTTCTGCTGACAGGTTCGCCTGGCATGATGGCCGCGTGGTGGCAAACCCGGCGGTGAGGCGTTGGCGGCCGAGTTCCATGCAAGTGCTGGTGGTCGGTGTCATTGCGTTGGCCTTGGCCGGCACCACGCTGCAGGCCTTCGTCGAGAACACCCCCGACGTGGCGACAGCGGCCACCGTGTTCTGCGGTGTGTTCGTCCAGGCCCTGCCCTTTCTGGCACTCGGCGTGGTGATCAGCGGGCTGATCGCGGTCTTCGTCACGCCCGACCGGCTCGCCCGCTGGCTGCCGAGACGCCGGGGCGTGGCGATCCTGGCCGCCGGTGTGGGCGGTGCGGCGCTACCCGGCTGTGAATGCGGTTCGGTGCCGGTGGCACGCAGGCTGTTCGGCGACGATGCCGAGGACGGCACCGTGGGGGCAGCCGCATTGACCTTCATGCTCGCGGCACCGGCCATCAATCCCGTCGTGCTGGTGGCGACCGCCGTCGCGTTCCCCGGCCATCCGCAGATGGTCGCCGCCCGCTGCGCCGCGTCACTGTTCACCGCGCTGATCATGGGAGCGCTCTGGGCCCGGTTCGGCAGCCCCGAGTGGATCACCCGCCGCCTGCCCAAGCCGCATCACGACGAAGGTTCGCGGTGGTCAGTGTTCACCGAAGCCGCCCGCCACGACTTCCTCTCGGCGGCCTCATATCTGGTCGTCGGCGCCGCCGCCGCGGCCGCCCTGCACGTACTGGTTCCACCCTGGGTGTACGAACATCTGGCGGGGCAGCTCGTACTCGGAGTGCTCGTCATGGCGATGCTCGCTGTGGTGCTGGCGTTGTGTTCGGAAGCGGATGCGTTCGTCGCGGCCAGCCTGACCATGCTGCCGCTGCTGCCCCGGTTGGTGTTCCTGGTGGTCGGACCAGCCGTCGACATCAAGCTGTTCGCGATGCAGGCCGGAATGTTCGGCCGCGCGTTCGCCGTCCGGTTCGCCCCCGCCACGTTCGTGGTCGCGACACTGGTGGCGACCGCCGTCGGCCTGCTGATCCTGGGGCCGCAGTGAGCCGCGAGACCGAGAACGCGCTGCTGCTGCTGATCGGGGTCAGCACCGCGCTCATCACCATCAGCGGTGCCTACACCCGCTACGTCAAACCGGGCCTGCTGCCCTACCTCGCCGCGACCGCGATCTTGCTCATCGCGCTGGCCCTCGCCGCGATCGTGCGCGACATCCGACACGGCCGCCGCGAGGACGGACCGGACGAAGCTCACGACCATCCGCACTCCCCCGGCATCGCGTGGCTCCTGCTCATCCCGATCGCACTGCTGGCGTTCGTGGTGCCTCCGGCGATTCGTCCCGATGCCGCGTCAGTGACCGAGGTGTCGACCGATGTGCTGCGCCGGCCGTTTCCGCCGCTGCCCGACGGCCCGGCTCCGGAGATCTCGCTGCCCCAAGCGCTGATTCGCGTGGCCCAGGACTCCGCGGGCACCCTGGACAACCGCACGATCACCGTCACCGGGTTCACCATGCGCGACGGTGACCGCAGCGACCTGGCTCGGGTGGTGATCATCTGCTGCGCGGCCGACGCTCAGCTGGCCCGCATTCGCCTCTCCGGGCCTGCGGCGGCCCAGGTGGCCGGCTATCCGGACAACACCTGGATCAAGGTGGTGGGCACGATCCCGGCGGGACAGAGCGATTCGAGCCGGCGCTCCATTCCGACGATGACAGCCCTGAGCGTGACCCGCACCGAACCCCCGGCACGTCCGTACGCCTACTGACGCGTGAGCCCGCAATCACCGCATTTCGATCCGCCGGGGACCCGGTAGTACAGGCAACAGCTGCGCCGGCGGAACGTGAGGCCGCGCAGGTAGCCGGTGCCGACCAGGTCCCCGGTCGCCAACAGCGATTCGGTGAGATCGCGGGCGTCGTCGGCCAACTCCGGTCGCACCCTGGCGAGCTCATGGGCCGCCGCCACCAGAGCGGCAGCGGCGTTGCCGTACAGCAACCGTGGTGCCATCTTGACCCGCAAGCCGGCGGCCAGCGGCTCGAGGTGCTCGGTGATCACGCTCCGGTACAACCGCTGTGGCAGTGGGCCGTCGACGGGTGTGCCCACCGGGACCGGTAACCGGAGTTCGGTACTGGTGGCATGGCGTTGCAGATCCGCGAGGTCGGGCAGCACGCCGTATCGCAGGGCACATGCCAGCAGCGGTGACCACAACCGCGAGGCATGACTGAACTGGACCAGAGACGCGCCGATGCGCAGATCCGTGGTGCGGTTTCGCGCGGCGGTCGCGTCGACGAGGTCGGCGCAGCCCTGCTCGTAACAGCGTTGCACCGGAACCCAGTCAGTCGGATCGCCACCGAAGGCGATCGCGAAGAAGCCTCCGTACAAGGCGATCTCGCGCAGTTGCGGGTCGATGTTCATCGCCTCGCCACCACCTTGGCAGGAACGGTGACCTGCGGGCTTCCGGTATCGGGGTCAGAGGTGATCCGCGCCTCGACCCCGTACACCTCGGCCAGCAAGCGCTCGGTCAGGACGTCGGCCGGCGCCCCGACCGCGACCAGCCCGCCGTCGGCAAGGACGCAGATCCGATCGCAGTAGGCCGCAGCGAGATTCAGGTCGTGCAACGCCGCGACCACGGTGGCACCGGTCTCCCGCAGCAGCTGCAGGGCCTCGTGTTGATGACGCAGATCGAGATGGTTGGTGGGCTCGTCGAGCACGATCACGTCGGTCCGCTGCGCCAGCGCCCGGGCGATCAGCACGCGTTGCTTCTGCCCTCCCGACAGCCTGCCGTAGCCGGTCCCGCTCAGCTCGGCGATGTCCAGCGCCGTCAACGCCGCGTCGATGATCTCCCGGTCTTCGACGTTGTCGGCCTCGAAGGACCGCTTGTAGGGGGTGCGCCCCATCGCCACCATGTCGAACACGGTGAGCTCGAAATCACCGGTGGCTTCCTGTAATACCGCCGCGACCCGGCGTGCGGCCCGCTTACCCGGCAGCTTCCACACGTCGATGCCGTCGACCAGGACCTGCCCGGTACTCGGCCGCTGCGCCCGGTACAACGTGCGCAGCAGCGTGGTCTTGCCCGCGCCGTTGGGACCCACGACGGCCAGCATCTCACCCGGGACGACCGACAACGACACGTCGGCGATCAACGGTCTGCCGCGCAGCGACACCGAGACCGCATCGAATTCCACGGCCGCCGTCACGTCACGGCCTTTCGCCGCATCAACCACAGGAAGAACGGCCCGCCGGCGAGCGCGGTCAGGATCCCCACCGGCAGCTCCTCCGGCGCGGCCACGGTCCGGGCCACGATGTCGCACACCACCAGGAACGCCGCGCCCAGCAAGGCCGCGGCGGGCAGCGCCCGGCGATGATCGGCACCGACCAGCAGGCGCACCACGTGCGGCATGATCAGTCCGACGAACCCGATGGTGCCGCTGACCGCGACCATGGCCCCGACCATCAGCGCCACGACGACGAACATCCCGGCCCGGAACCGGTGCACATCCAGCCCGAGTGAAGCGGCAGCCTCCTCCCCGGTGTAGAGCAGGTTCAGCGACCGGGTGAAAGCCAGCAGCACCACCACACCGACGAGGACCGCCACCGCGGGCACCCAGACCATGCGCCAGGTGGCACCGCCCAGGCCGCCGAGCATCCACCGCACGGCGGCCTGCGTCTTGTGCGGATCGTCGGAGGTGACGATGAGCAGACTGGCCACCGCGGACAGCACTTCGGCCACCGCGACGCCGGCCAGGATCAACCGCGCCGTCGTCATCCGCCCACCCGAGCGGGCCAGGAAGTACACCGCGACGAGGGCGAGGAAGGCTCCGAGGAAGGCCGCCAGCGGCACGGTGACCACCTGAAGCGCACCGGCGCCGAACACCAGGATCACCACGGCCCCGACCGATGCCCCGGAGGAGACACCCAGCAGCATCGGATCGGCGAGCGGGTTGCGCACCACTGCCTGCAGCGCCATCCCGCATGCCGCCAGGCCGGCGCCCACCACGGCGCCCAGCACGACGCGGGGCAGCCGGGCGTCGAGCACGATGGATTCCCTTACCGCAGGCCAACTCTGCTCGACCAGGCCCGGGTGGACAGCGTGTATCACGATGGCCCACACCTGGCCCGGCGGGATCGACACCGAACCGATTGCCACCCCGGCGGTCATCGCCGCGAGCAACAGCCCGGCCAGCGCGGCGAGGGTGAACCGGTAGGGCATCACACGAACCGGTCCGGGTGCAGCTGCCGGGCCAGCGCGTCCACCGCCCGGCCCACCCGCACGCCGACCACCACCGAGGACAACGGGAGCACCGCGAACCGCTGCTGAGCGACTGCCGGAACATGCTGCAGCAGAGGATGTTCGGTCAGGAACCGCTTTTTCTCGGCGACCGGCTGGTCTCCGTAGTCATAGATCACGATGACCTCGGGCTCCCGCTCGGCGAACTGCTCGAAGGACACGTCGCCCCACACCTTGGGGACATCGGCGAACACGTTGACCCCGCCGGCGGCCTCGATCATCAGGTTGCCTATGCCCTTGCCGCCCGAAGTGAACACGGTCGCCTCGCCGCTGTCGTAGACCGCGACCCGTAACGGCTGGACCCCGCGCAGCCTGTCCGCCGAATCCGCGAGTTCACGGTGCAGCTTCTCGATCTGCTGTCCGGCCCGGTCCGCGACCCCGAATATCGTTCCGATGTTGCGGATTTCGTCATCCACGGTGGACATCGTGACCGGCTCGGGCCGGCAATCCTCGATGTTGAGGTAGGTGTGCACTCCGGCATCGGCCAGGCGTTGCCTGCTGCGGCCCTCTTTCTCGTCGAACGCGCTGTCCCAGCCGCCGTACACGAAATCAGGTTCGACGGCCAGTAACGATTCGTAGGACGGGTATTCCTTGGCCAGCACGGGAACGGCGTCGTAGGCGGCCCGGTACTCGGGCAGGATCTGGTCGTCGAGGTAGGACGTGCCGACCATGGATCTTTCGAGTCCCAGCGCCAGCAGCGTCTCGATCGCGTGCTGGTTGAGTGCGACCGCGCGGGCGGGCGGGCGGTCATAGGTGCTGCTGACGCCGCAATTGTCCACGGTGACCGGGAATCCCGGTGGAGCGTCGCCCTCGGTCTCGGGCGTCGCGGTCGAGGCGCACCCCGAGACCAGTAGCGCCGACGCGAGTCCGGCGATCAGCCAACGAGCAGCCATGGGCGTACCCATCCTCTCCGGGGAGATCCGCCCCAGTACGTGCGAGGTGGCGACTGCGGTGCGTATCTGGCTCTCGACTCCTCAGCGGAGGCTGATCGGTCGATCACAGTGGCGGGACCGCGCCGGATTCACACCGGCTTCCACGATCCGCAGTCGCCCTATCGCCTCGAATGGTAGGTCAAGCGGGGCCGACCACCGGCAGCAGCGCCATCTCCCTGGCGTTCTTGATCGCCGTGGCGACCTGCCGCTGCTGCTGAGGAGTGAGCCCGGTGATACGCCGGGACCGGATCTTGCCCCGCTCACTGATGAAGGTGCGCAGCAGGTGGACCTCCTTGTAGTCGACCTGCGTCACCCCGAGGGCGGTCAACTGATTACGCCTCGGCTTCTTGAGGTCGGTGACCGGTGGGCGCTTCTTGGTGTTCTTCCGGGAATTCGCCGCCATCACCAACTCGACTTCCGCACACCCGGCAGCTCACCGCGGTGCGCCATCTCGCGCACCCGCACCCGCGACAGCCCGAACTTGCGCAGGTGCCCGCGCGGGCGGCCGTCGACCGAGTCTCGGTTGCGCAGCCGCACCGGACTCGAATCACGCGGCAGCCGTTGCAGTGCCGAGACCGCCGCGGCGCGCTGCTCCCGCGTGCTGGCCGGATTGCGGATTGCCTCCTTGAGTTCGGCCCGTCGTTCGGCGTAGCGCTCGACGAGTTTGCGGCGCTGCTCGTTCTTGACGATCTTGGATCGCTTGGCCATCAGCGCTCCTCGCGGAAGTCGACGTGGCGGCGGACGATCGGGTCGTACTTGCGCAGCACGATCCGGTCCGGGTCGTTGCGGCGGTTCTTGCGGGTGACGTAGGTGTACCCCGTCCCCGCGGTCGATCGCAGTTTCACGATCGGCCGGATATCAGTGCTGGCCATCAGATCTTCTCCCCTGCGCTACGCAGCCGCGCCACCACGGCCTCGATGCCGTCGCGGTCGATCACCTTGATTCCCTTGGCGCTGACCCGAAGCCGGATCCGGCGTCCCTCTCCGGGCAGGTAGTAGGTCTTCGTCTGGATGTTGGGGTTCCAACGGCGGCGACTGCGCTTGTGCGAGTGCGACACCGTGTTGCCGAACCCGGGCGAGCGCCCGGTGACTTGGCAGTGGGCAGACATGGGTCTCCTTCGGATGGGGTAGCCTCACGATAATGATAATCGTTTTCAACAACAACCCGATCGGGAGGTGCGGTGCGAACCCCTGTGGTGCTGATCGCCGGTCAAGGTGACAGCGACGGTGTAGCGGAAGAACTGGGCCGCAGGCCGGGAACGGTGCTGGTGCGCCACACCTTCGACGGTCAGGTGGTGCTGCGGACCGTGGCCGACGGCGGCGGGACATCCGACCTCGCCCTGGAGCTGGCCCACGGATGCGTGTCCTGCACGGTCCGCGACGACCTGCTGATCCTGTTGCGGCGCCTGCACCGGCGCAGCGACGTGGAGCGCATCGTCGTGCAGTTGATGCCCTGGCTGGAGGCCGAGCCCGTGTGCTGGGCGATCAACACCATCCGGGTCCACGTCGGCCCGGGTTATCTCGACGGGCCTGCAGCCCGCGACGTCGAGATCGAGGCGGTGATCGCAAGCCTGGACGCGAGCGTCTGGCTGCAACAGTCCGTCGGCGACGAGGAACTGCCCGACGGACGCACCGTCGCCCAGGTGGTCGTCGGGCAGGCCGAGTTCGCCGACATGCTGGTGCTCAACGAGCCCGACGCCACCACACTCGCCGTGCTGCGCCGGCTCGCTCCCCGCGCCCGCATCACCGTCGGCCCCGACCGGGTCGAACTGGGCCTGGCACATCTGGAAGCGAACAGCCGACGGGGACGCACCGCGACACCGCACGATCCGCTCCTGGCCGGCGAACCACCGCTGGAACCCGACGATGAGGTCATCATCGTCGAGTTCGCCGCTCGCCGGCCGTTTCACCCGATGCGCCTGCACGACGCCGTCGACCACCTGCTGGACGGCGTGGTGCGCACCCGCGGGCGGGCCTGGCTGGCCAACCGCCCCGCCGATGTCATGTGGATCGAATCCGCGGGCGGCGGAATGCATTTCAGCAATGCCGGCAAATGGCTGGCGGCGATGGACGCCACCGAACGCGCCTACACCGACCCGGAACGGCTGGCGATCGCCGCGATCGACTGGCACCACGAGTTCGGCGATCGTCACATCTCGCTGACCGTGCTGGTCTGCGGCGCCCGGCCCGGCGAGGTCATCGAGGCACTGCGCGGCGCGCTGCTCACCGACGACGAACTGGCGCGACCCGACGAATGGGCCCACTATCCGGACCCGTTCGGGGATTGGCACGAAGAACCGTGTCTGCCCGGCATCGAAGAGCCCGCGACATCCGCCTACACAGAAGGGGAATCCCAATGAAGCCCGACATCCACCCCGACTATCACCCCGTGGTGTTCCAGGACGCCGCGACCGGCACCCAGTTCCTCACCCGGTCGACGGCCACCAGCGAGCGCACCATCGACTGGCCCACCGCCCAGGGAATTCAGACCTATCCGTTGATCGTCGTCGACGTCACCAGCGACTCACACCCGTTCTGGACCGGGTCGGCCAGGCACATCGACTCGGCCGGACAGGTGGAGAAGTTCCGGCGGCGTTACGGCCGCCGCTAGCCATAGGGTGGGGCCATGCGGCTCAAGCCCGGCAGACCCGACCTGGCCCCCTATGCGCGGTACTTCGACGCGCCGCCGGCTTCCGCGCAATCCCCGGTCACCGTCAGCTGGGCCGGGGTCAGCACGCTGCTGGTCGACGACGGCACGTCGGCGGTTCTCACCGACGGATTCTTCTCGCGGCCTGCGTTGCCGACCGTCGTCCTGGGCAAGCTTTCGCCGTCACTGCCCCGCATCGACGGCAGCCTGGCCCGCCTCGGCATCGACCGGCTCGAAGCGGTGCTGCCGGTGCACACCCACTTCGACCACGCCATGGACTCGGCGGTGGTGGCCAGGCGCACCGGCGCGCGACTGGTCGGCGGCACCTCGACGGCCCAGGTCGGCGTCGGCGGCAGGCTTGCCCCCGAGCAGATCGTCACGGTCACCCCGGGCGAAGCCGTCACCCTCGGCGCCTTTGAGGTCACACTCTTCGAGTCCGAGCACTGCCCACCGGACCGCTTCCCCGGCGTGATCACCACGCCCGTCGTTCCGCCGGTGAAGACCTCGGCGTACAAGTGCGGCGAGGCCTGGTCGACCCTGGTGCACCATCGGCCCAGCGACCACCGCGTGCTGATCGTCGGCAGCGCCGGCGCGGTGCCGGGCGCGCTGGCCGGGCAGCACGCCGAGGTGGTGTACCTGGGGATCGGCCAACTCGGGCTGCAGTCCGAGCGGTACTTCGAGAGCTACTGGGCCGAGACCGTGCGCACGGTCGGCGCGCGCCGCGTCGTGCTGATCCACTGGGACGACTTCTTCCGCCCGCTGCACAAACCGTTGCGCGCACTGCCGTACGCCGGTGACGACCTCGACGTCTCGATGCGGATCCTGACCCGGCTGGCCGAACGTGACAATGTCAGCCTGCACCTGCCGACCCTGTGGGAACGCGCCGACCCGTGGCTCAGCTGAGCCGCTGAAACGCCGGCGGCAACGGCAGGCCCAGATCTGCCAGCACACCGCGCAGCCGCGTCGGGTAATCGGTGATGAGGCCGTCGACGCCGTCCGCGATCAGCGCCCGCATGGCCGCCGGATCGTTGACGGTCCACGGAGTCACCTTCAGACCCAACGCATGTGCCCGCTCCACGAACCCCCGGTCCACCAGCTGATACTGAGGCGACAGCACGGTGGCGCCCACCGACCTGGCGCCGGCGATCGGATCGGCTTCCGTGGCCGGATCGACCCCACCCAGCCACGGAGAACCGGGCACCCACGTCGTGTCATCCCACAGCGCCACCCGTGGCATCGACGGCTCGGCCCGCTGCACCAACGGCAGGGTGCGCCAGTCGAAACTCTGGATGTCGACCTTGTCGACCTTGCCCGCAGCGCGCACGGCGCCCAGGATCACGCCGACGAATTCCTCTGGTGCGGCCGATGTTTCGGGCTTGTCCGCCTCGATCTTCGTCTCGATGTTGAACCGCACGTCGGCGTGGTAGGCGTCGGTCAGCTCGAACACCTCGGGCAAGGTGGCGATCTTGTTGCCGCGCACCACTTCGGCGTCGGGAAACCCGCTGAGCAGCTTGCCGCAGTCCAGGGTGCGGATCTGCTCGAGGGTGAGATCGTGCACCAGCTGCCCGACGTACGGGTACATCGGGTCGCCCGGGAACGCCGGGCCGGTGTCGGTGCATTTGGTCTCGTCGATCCGGGGGTCGTGCCACACCAGGGGTTGCTTGTCCCTCGTCAGCACGATGTCGAGCTCAAGCGTGCTGACCCCGAGCTCCAACGACTTCGCGAAGGCCCGCAGCGACTCCTCGGTCGTCTCGCCGCGCCCGCCACGGTGCGACTGCAGGTCGAATCCGGCGGGCGCCGCGACGGCAGGCGGGACAGACTGGAACGCGGCAGCCAGAGCGAACAACAGGACCATGGAAACGGCAGGACGCATGGTCAGCAACGCTATCGAGCAAGCCCGGTACGGTCAGGTCCGCGCGGCCCGGCCGCGCGAATCGTCATCGGATGTTCGACTGGCCGAAAGGATCCACGCCGTTGATTCTGGCCCTGGTGCTGCTGGCCGTCGTGTTGGTGTTCGCGCTGGCGCGACCCGAGGGCTGGCCCGAGGCCGTCGTGGCGATCCCGGCGGCCGGGCTGCTGATCGCCTGCGACGTGATCTCGCCGGACGAGGCGCTGGCCGAAGCCGAACGCCTGCTGCCCGTGGTCGGATTCCTGGCGGCCGTGCTGGTGCTGGCCCACCTGTGCGACGACGAAGGCCTGTTCCATGCCGCGGGCACGCTGATGGCCCGGGCCAGCAGGGGTGATTCCCGGCGGCTGCTCACCCGGGTGTTCCTGATCGGGGCGACGACGACGGCCGTGCTGAGCCTGGACGCGACCGTGGTGCTGCTGACGCCGGTGCTACTGGCCACCGCGCGCACCCTGTCGATACCGCCGCGGCCGCATGCCTATGCCAGCGCGCATCTGGCCAACTCCGCGTCGCTGCTGTTTCCGGTGTCGAATCTGACGAACCTGTTGGCCTTCGCCGTGGCCGGATTGTCGTTCACGGAATTCAGCGCGGTGATGGCGCTGCCCTGGCTGGCCGTCATCGCCGTCGAGTTCGTCATACTGCGCGTGTTCTTCCGTCACGAGTTGAAACACCCGGCCGCCGACGTGACTCCCCCGCCGCCCGAGGTGCCGGTGTTCGTGCTCGTTGTGCTGGGTCTGACGCTGGCGGGTTTCGTCGTCACCTCGGTGTTCGATGTGTCGCCGGCCTGGGCCGCGCTGGCCGGCGCGGTGGTGCTCGGGGTACGCAGTCTGGCCCAGCGTCGCAGCACGGTGGGCGGGATCGTGCGCGCCGTCAATGCGCCGTTCCTGGCGTTCGTGCTGTGCCTGGGCATCGTGGTCGATGCGGTCGTGCAGAACGGCCTCGGCGACGCCATGCGCGGGGTGCTTCCGGTCGGCGACTCGCTGCCCGCACTGTTGGGTCTGGCGGCGGTGGCGGCCGTGCTGGCCAATCTGGTCAACAACCTGCCCGCCGTGCTGGTACTGCTACCGCTGGTGGCAGGCGCCGGACCCGCAGCGGTGCTGGCGGTGCTGATCGGGGTCAACGTCGGCCCCAACCTGACCTACGTCGGCTCACTGTCAAACCTGCTGTGGCGCAATGTAGTTCACCGAGACGGCCTGTCCGCGCGGTTCACCGAGTTCAGCCGGGTGGGCCTGGCGACCGTGCCGTTCACCTTGGTGGCCGGCGTGCTGGCGCTGTGGGCCGGCCTACGGGTCCTCGGCTGACGGGCGACACCGTTAACTTGCCGGTGCCACCCCGTTCGCATTGACCCGGTAGCACGGCAAGGGTGAACAACAACGCGGCAGTCAGCAGACGGACGTTGCTGCTGGTGGGCGGCACCACCGCGATTCTGGGTGCCGGCGCCGGAGTCGCCGTAGACGGCTCGCTCCGGTCGTCAGGGCCAGAGCTCTGGCAGCGTGAGGACCGCAGCGATGCACCGCGAGTCGGCGGGCTGCACCTCCAGTACGGCGCCGATGCCTCTTCCGAGGTCGTGGTGTCCTGGCACAGCGCCACCCGGGTCGGCAACCCGCGGGTCATGTTCGGCACCCCGAACGACGGCTTCGGCGAGACGGTTGCCGCCGACACCGTCACCTACCGCGACGGACAGTCGGGGACCGAGATCCGGGTGCACCACGCCCGGCTCACCGGCCTGCTGCCCGACACCGACTACGTCTACGCCGCGGTGCACGACGGCACCAGCCCCGAGCTGGGCACCGCCCGAACCGCGCCGCGCGGCCGGGCCGCCTTGCGGTTCACCAGTTTCGGCGATCAGTCGACCCCGACGCTGGATGCCATGGTGGCCGACGCGTTCGGCAGCGACAACCGGGGTTCGCCTGCCGCGGGCGACATCACGACCGCAGTCGAGAATGCCCGGCCGCTGTTCAACCTCGTCAACGGAGACCTCTGCTACGCCAACCTGTCCGGAGACCGGATCAGAACCTGGTCGGACTGGTTCGAGAACAACTCTCGCTCCGCGCGGCACCGGCCATGGATGCCCGCCGCGGGCAACCACGAGAACGAATTGGGCAACGGCCCGATCGGCTACGCCGCGTATCAGACCTACTTCGCGCTGCCCGATTCCGGCGCGGACACCGAGCTGCGCGGAATGTGGTACGCGTTCACCGCGGGCGCGGTACGGGTGATCAGTCTCAACAACGACGACGTGTGCTACCAGGACGGCGGGAACTCCTATGTTCACGGATACTCCGGTGGCGCCCAGAAACGTTGGCTGGAACAAGAACTGGAACGCAGTAGCACCGATTCCGGCATCGACTGGATCGTGGTCTGCATGCACCAGACCGCGGTGTCGACGGCCGACCGCACCAACGGTGCGGATCTCGGGATCCGCGAGAATTGGCTGCCCCTGTTCGACCGCTACGGCGTCGACCTGGTGGTGTGCGGCCACGAACACCACTACGAGCGCTCACACCCGATCCGCGGCGTGCAGCCGACCGACACCCTCACCCCGATCCCGGTCGACGGCCACGGGAAGGCCATCGACACCAGCAGAGGCACAGTGCATCTGGTGATCGGCGGTGGCGGAACCTCGATCCCGTCGAACCGAATGTTCTTCCCCGAACCCCGCTGTCGCGTGCTGACCGGGGTCGGGGCACTCGATCCCGCGCTGGGCAAACGCACACCGCGTTATGTCACCGAAGCTGCCCCGTGGTCGGTGTTCCGGGATCGTGACCACGCCTACGGTTTCGTGATGTTCGATGTCGATCCGGGTTCGCCAGGCGGCGAGACATCGATCGAGGCAACCTATTTCGCGGTCGACGGCCCGTTCGGCCAGACCACTGCGGTGGACCGCTTCACGCTCCGCAAGCCGCGACGGTCCTGAGTCAGAGACTGCGCCGCTGACGGGCGATCTCGGCCAGCACCACACCGGCCGCGACCGAGGCGTTCAACGATTCGGTCGGCCCGGCCATCGGGATCGAGACCACCGCGTCGCAGGTCTCCCGAACCAGCCGGGACAGGCCCTTGCCCTCCGAGCCGACCACCACGACCATCGGTCCCGAGCCTGCGAGCTCGTCGAGCGTGGTGTCACCACCGGCATCGAGGCCGACCACCTGCAGACCGGCGTCGGCATAGCTCTTCAGCGTGCGGGTCAGGTTCGTCGCCCGTGCCACCGGCGTGCGGGCCGCGGCTCCGGCGCTCGTGCGCCAGGCCACCGCGGTCACCGAAGCCGAACGTCGTTGCGGGATCACCACGCCATGCCCGCCGAACGCGGCCACCGAACGCACGATGGCGCCCAGGTTGCGCGGGTCGGAGATGTTGTCCAGCGCGACCAGCAGCGGGGGCTCACCGGATTGCCGGGCAACCTTCAGCAGATCGTCGGGGTGCGCGTAGTCGTAGGGCGGCACCTGCAGGGCCAGGCCCTGGTGCAGCGTGTTGTTGCTCATCCGGTCCAGATCGTGGCGCTGCACCTCCAGGATCGAGATGCCGCGATCGGCCGCGATCTGGACGGATTCGGTGAGCCGCTCGTCGGCCTCGGCGCCGAGCGCGACGTAGAGCGCCGTAGCCGGAACCTTCGCGCGCAGACACTCCACCACGGGGTTGCGGCCCAGCACCAACTCGGTGTCGTCGGTCTTCTTGTGCCTGCCCTGCGCCTGACGCGCGGCCTTGGCGGCCTTCTTGGCGGCCGGATGGTGCGGCCGCTGGTCCGCGCGCGGCGTGGCGCCCCGGCCCTCGAGCCCGCGACGACGCACGCCGCCGGACCCGACCGTCGGCCCCTTCTTGGTGCCCGGCTTGCGCACTGCGCCGCGCCGCTGCGAATTCCCGGCCATCTACGCTCCGTTCCCGTCCAGCAGTGCCCACTGCGGACCGTCGGCGGTGTCGGTGACCTCGATGCCGGCCGCCTTGAGCCGATCTCGGATGGCGTCGGCCTCCGCCCAGTCACGATTGGTCCGGGCCTCGGCCCGGGCGGCCAGCGCCCACTGCACCAGTTCGTCGACGGCAGCCAGCGCGGCCGACGTCTCGTCGCGCGATTCCCAGCGCTCGTCGAGCGGGTCGCAACCCAGGATGCCCATCATCGCCCGGATCGAGGTGGCCTGCGCCATCGCGCCCGCGTGGTCCCCGGCGTCCAGCGCGCGGTTGCCCTCGGCGCGGGCGGCGTGCACCTCGGCCAAGGCCATCGGCACCGCGAGGTCGTCGTTGAGGGCGGCGGCGAATTTCGGCGTCCAGTCGCCCACTGCGACGGCGCCGACCCGGTTGCGGACCCGGTGCAGGAAGTCCTCGATGCCGCTGTAGGCCTTCACCGCGTCCTGCAGCGCGTTCTCGGAGAACTCCAGCATGGACCGATAATGCGCGCTACCCAGGTAGTAGCGCAGCTCGGCAGCGCGAACACGTTGCAGCACAGCGGGAATGGAGAGCACGTTGCCCAGCGATTTGCTCATCTTCTCGCCGCCCATGGTGACCCAGCCGTTGTGCAGCCAGTACCGGGCGAAGCCGTCGCCGGCGGCCTGCGCCTGGGCGATCTCGTTCTCGTGGTGCGGGAACACCAGGTCCATACCGCCGGCGTGGATGTCGAACTCCGCGCCCAGATAGGCCTCGCACATCGCGACGCACTCGGTGTGCCAGCCGGGGCGTCCCCGGCCCCAGGGCGTCGGCCACGACGGCTCTCCCGGCTTGGCGCCCTTCCACAGCGTGAAATCGCGCTGATCGCGCTTACCCGTCGCCACACCCTCGCCCTGGTGCACATCGTCGATCCGGTGCCCGGACAGCGCGCCGTAATCGGGCAGGCTCAGCACGTCGAAGTAGACGTCCCCACCCTGCGCGTAGGCGTGCCCCTTCTCGATCAGCCGGTCGATGAGCTCGACCATCTGGGTGATGTGCCCGGTGGCCCGCGGCTCGGCCGACGGCGGAAGCACGCCCAGCGCGTCGTACGCGGCGCTGAACGCCCGCTCGTACGTGGCGGCCCACTCCCACCACGGCCGGCCTGCGTCGGCCGCCTTGTTGAGGATCTTGTCGTCGATGTCGGTGACGTTGCGGATGAACGCAACGTCGTATCCATTGGCGGTCAGCCAGCGGCGCAACACGTCGAACGCGACTCCGCTACGGACATGGCCGATGTGCGGCAAGCCCTGGACGGTGGCACCGCACAGGTAGATCGAAGCGTGCCCCGGCCGCAGCGGTACGAAATCTCGTACGGCACCCGCCATGGTGTCGTACAGCCGCAAATCGGAGGCAAACCCCGACGCGACGGCTTGAGCGCGATCGGTCACGACGTGCCAGCTTACCGGCCTATTCCGCAGGAACCACCAAAGCGCTGGCTATCGCGGCCAATCCTTCACCCCGGCCGGTCAGCCCGAGCCCGTCGGTGGTGGTGGCCGACACCGACACCGGCGCCCCGATCAGCTCGGAGAGCAGCCGCTGTGCCTCATCCCGGCGCGGCCCGATCTTGGGCCGGTTGCCGATCACCTGGACGGTGGCATTGCCGATCTCGAAGCCCGCCGCGTGCACTAGTCCGCGGACGTGACGCAACATGTCGGCGCCGGTGACCCCGCGCCATTCCGGCCGGTCGGTGCCGAACACCGCGCCGAGGTCACCGAGGCCGGCGGCACTGAGCAGCGCGTCGCACAAGGCGTGGGAGGCGACATCGCCGTCGGAATGGCCGGCGCAGCCGTCTGCGCCGTCGAAAAGCAGCCCCAGTAACCAGCAGGGGCGGCCCGGTTCGATCGGATGGACGTCGGTACCCAGCCCGACCCGTGGAATCAACATGCGTCACGCGCCATGACGGCTTCGGCGAGCAACAGGTCCAGCGGAGTGGTGATCTTGAAGGCCAGCGGATCGCCCTCGACGATCTGCACCGGCGTACCGATCTGCTCGACGAGCGAGGCGTCATCGGTGACCGCGCCGGCACCGGCGCGTTGGTAGGCCCGGCGCAACACGTCGGCGCGGAAGCCCTGCGGGGTCTGTACGGCCCGCAGACCGGCCCGTTCCGGCGTCCCCAGCACCGCACCGTTGGCGTCGACCGCCTTGATCGTGTCGGCCAGTGGAAGGCCAGGAACGACGGCAGCGTGCCCGTCGGCCAGCGCCGCCACCACGCGAGCGATCAGCGTGGGAGGCGTCAACGCCCGGGCCGCGTCGTGAACGAGGACGAAATCGGCGTCCCCTGCGGCGGCCAGAGCCAATTCGACCGATTCGGTTCGATCGGCTCCCCCGGCCACGATCCGCGCGCGCCCACCGAACACCAGGGTGGCTTCATCGGTGAGCGCGGGCGGTACCGCAACCACGACCTGGTCGATCACCCCCGAAGCCAGCAGCCCGTCCAGGGCATGCTCCAACAGGGGCTTGTCCCCCAGATTGACGAACGCTTTCGGTCTGCCCGCACCTAGCCGCTCACCGGAGCCGGCGGCCGGGACGACCGCGACAGTTGTTGCCACGACGCGTCAGGACGCGGCAGCCAGAACCTCATCGAGAATGGTCTCGGCCTTGGCGTCATCGGTGTTCTCGGCCAGCGCGAGCTCGCCCACCAGAATCTGCCGGGCCTTGGCCAGCATTCGCTTCTCACCCGCGGACAGACCGCGTTCCTGATCCCGACGCCACAGATCGCGGACCACCTCGGCAACCTTGTTCACGTCACCGGAGGCCAGCTTCTCGAGATTGGCCTTGTAGCGGCGCGACCAGTTGGTCGGCTCTTCGGTGTGCGGCGCGCGCAGCACCTGGAAAACCTTGTCGAGGCCTTCCTGGCCCACGACGTCGCGGACTCCGACGTACTCGGCGTTCTCTGCGGGCACTCGAACGGTCAGATCCCCCTGGGCGACCTTCAGTACGAGATATTCCTTCTGCTCGCCTTTGATGGTCCGGGTTTCGATCGCCTCGATCAACGCAGCACCGTGGTGTGGATAGACGACGGTGTCTCCGACCTTGAAAATCATCTGATTCGAGCCCCTTTCGCTAGTCCATCCTAACACGGGCCCAGATCACATGCGCACCAACTGCGCAGGTCAGGGGCACTGTAGGTGAAGAACAGGGGTTGACATGGTGACGAAAGCGTGCAACCGCCCGGCCCTCCGGAGGCCCGAAAGGGGTGCCCCCGCAAAGCGGTTGCGAGCCTGGACCACCCGTTGCCGAGTACCTTTTCGACCCCTCTGCCACGCCCTCGCATTCCACCCGCCGACGCCACCTACTACTGTGCATAGTCGAAGTACGCCGACCCAGCTCAGGAGGCTTGAGTGAACCGCTTCGCAATGCGTGCCTCGGCCGGTCTGGCCGCATGTGGCCTGACCGCAGCCGTTCTCACCGGTTGCAGCGCCGGGCAGGTCTCCCAGACGGCGACCCAGGAGCCCGCCGTCAACGGTGTCAACGCACAGGCCGGCTCGATCGCGCTGCGCAACGTGCACCTGCGCGCGCCGCAGCAGAAGGACTACGTCGAGCCCGGCTCCGAGGCCGAGCTGCTGTTCGTCGCAGCCAACGGATCCACCGAGGCGCCCAACAAGCTCGTCTCGATCAAGACCACCGTCGGCGACGTGGCGCTGACCGGGGATCAGACCATCCCGGCGGGTGGCGTCCTCGTGGTGGGCGAGCCCGACGGCCAGACCAAGCCGCTGGAGAAGGCCGAGGCCGCCGACGCCGTCACCGCCAAGGTCACCTTGACCAAGCCGGTCACCAACGGGCTGCTCTACGACTTCACGTTCAAGTTCGAGAACGGCGAGACGACTGTGGCCGTGCCGATCTCGGCAGGCGAGTCGCCCCGGCGCGACACCACCGGCGAGGAGCCCGGCGAGGGCCCCGCAGCCGGCGGCCATCACTGATCTGAGCTACCGCTGACCCGCGGGCCCCGACCGGCGCGTGCACACCGCCGATGTCGGGGCCACCGGTTACTGTCACGGGCGTGGCCGCTTCGAAAGTACGTTCGCAATACCGTTGCTCGGAATGTCAGCACGCCACCCCCAAATGGGTCGGCCGCTGCGCCAATTGCGGCACCTGGGGAACGGTCGACGAAGTAGCGACACTGGCACCGGTGGGCAGCCCTGTCCGCCGCTCGGTGGCCCCGACCTCGCCCGCCGTGCCGATCACCGCCATCGACCCTGGCATCACCCGGCATTTCGCGACCGGGGTCAGTGAGCTGGACCGGGTCCTCGGCGGCGGCCTGGTGGCCGGTTCGGTCACGCTGCTGGCCGGGGAACCCGGAGTCGGCAAGTCCACCCTGCTCCTCGAAGTCGCCAATCGCTGGGCGCACACCGGCCGCCGCGCCCTCTACCTGTCCGGCGAGGAGTCCGCGGGCCAGATCCGGCTGCGGGCCGAACGCACCGGCTGCACGCACGACAACGTCTATCTGGCAGGCGAATCCGATCTGCAGATCGCCCTCGGTCACATCGACGAGGTCAAACCGAGCCTGGTGATCGTCGACTCGGTGCAGACCATGTCCACCACCGAAGCCGACGGCGTGACCGGCGGGGTGACGCAGGTGCGCGCGGTGACGACGGCGCTCACCGGCTACGCCAAGACCGCGGTCGGAGACCCGGCGGTGGCCATGATCCTGGTCGGCCATGTGACCAAGGACGGCGCCATCGCGGGCCCGCGCTCACTGGAGCATCTGGTCGACGTGGTGCTGCACTTCGAAGGCGATCACACGTCGAGCCTGCGCATGGTGCGCGGGGTCAAGAACCGGTTCGGCGCCGCCGACGAGGTCGGCTGTTTTCAGATGCACGACAACGGAATCGAGTGCGTCAGCGATCCGTCCGGACTGTTCCTGGACCAGCGTCCGGCGGCGGTGCCCGGCACCGCCATCACGGTCACCCTCGACGGCAAGCGCCCCATGATCGGCGAGGTTCAGGCGCTCGTCGCCCAGCCGGTTGGGCCGCCCCGGCGGGTCGTCAGCGGAATCGACTCGGCCCGCGCGGCCATGATCGGCGCGGTACTGCAGACCCGGTGCGCCCTGCCGATCGGCAACAACGACATCTACCTGTCCACCGTCGGCGGCATGCGGCTGACCGATCCGTCCTCGGATCTGGCCGTGGCGGTGGCCGTCGCCTCGGCCTACCTCGACATCGCGTTGCCGATGAACGCGGTGGCTATCGGTGAGGTGGGGCTCGTCGGCGATCTGCGCCGGGTCACCGGTATGGACCGCAGGCTGGCCGAGGCCGCCCGGTTGGGGTTCAACATTGCCGTGGTGCCGCCAGGGGTCACCAGCGCGCCGCCGGGACTGCGCGTCATCACCGTCGATCACATCGGGGCGGCGTTACGGGCACTCAAAGACATCGCGATTGCCAGCAATCAATCCCATCACGGACAATAGCGGCCGACCCTAGGAGAGCTGATGGCCGTGAACTCCGGCGCCAGGACCAGCCGCACCGTCGTGCATCTGGCTCGGCCGACGCTACGAGAAACCCTCGGCCGCCTGGCGCCCGGTACCCCGCTGCGCGACGGCCTGGAACGCATCCTGCGCGGCAAGACGGGCGCGCTGATCGTGCTCGGCTACGACGACAGCGTGGAGACCATCTGCGACGGCGGATTCGCCCTCGACGTGCGGTATGCCCCCACCCGGTTGCGCGAGCTGTCGAAGATGGACGGCGCGGTGGTGCTGTCCAGCGACGGCAGCCGGATAGTGCGGGCCAACGTCCAGCTGGTGCCTGATCCATCGATCCCCACTGACGAGTCCGGGACCCGCCACCGCTCGGCCGAGCGCACCGCGATCCAGACCGGTTACCCGGTGATCTCGGTGAGCCATTCGATGAGCATCGTGACGGTCTACGTCGCCGGGGAGCGCCACGTGGTGCCCGATTCGGCGACCATCCTGTCCCGGGCCAACCAGACCATCGCGACGCTGGAGCGCTACAAGGGCCGGCTCGATGAGGTCAGCAAGCAGCTGTCGACCGCAGAGATCGAAGACTTCGTGACGCTGCGCGACGTCATGACCGTGGTGCAGCGCCTGGAGATGGTGCGCCGCATCAGCCTTGAGATCGACGCGGACGTCGTCGAACTCGGCACCGACGGACGCCAGCTCAAACTGCAGCTCGACGAACTCGTCGGCGACAACGAGGCCGCCCGCGAGCTGATCGTGCGGGATTACCACGCCCTTCCGGATCCGCCGACGGCCGCGCAGGTGCACTCGACGCTCGATGAGCTGGATGCCCTGACCGACAGTGAGCTGCTCGACTTCACCACGCTGGCAAGGGTTTTCGGCTATCCGTCGACGTCCGAGGCGCAGGACTCGGCGATGAGCTCACGCGGCTACCGCGCCATGGCAGGGATACCGCGACTGCAGTTCGCCCACGTCGATCTGTTGGTCCGCTCGTTCGGCTCACTGCAGGGGCTGCTGGCCGCCAGCGCGGACGATCTGCAGTCCGTCGACGGCATCGGGTCGATGTGGGCCCGGCACATCCGTGAGGGCCTGTCGCTGCTGGCCGAGTCGACCATCGCCGACCGGCTGGCCTGAGCCTCAGTTACCCGGCGTGGGCGTCTCCGCCGCCGGCGCGCCCTCAGCAGCGGGCGGTGCAGGCTGTTGCGGGTTGGCCTGCGCCAGGATGAACGGCACCGGCGCCGATCTGAGGTTGCCAAGCTGCACCATCAGGTTGTAGGTGCCGGGACCGATCGGCTGACGGGGCATCGGGCACTGCGGCGCCGACCCCATGCCGGTCCAGGTCACCTCGGTGGTGACCTGCTCACCGGGGTTGAAGGTCTTCACCAGGGTCTCGTTGGACGGTGCGCAGTCCAGGTTCGACCACAGCCGGTTGTTGTCCAGCGAGTACACGTAGGCGGCCAGCACCGCGGCACCCACGTCCCGCTTGCAGGCCACCAGGCCGATGTTGGTCACGACCATGGTGAACTTCGGCTGATCGCCCACGACGTACTCGGGCTGGCTGGTGATGCCCTTGACCGCGAGCGTGGAATCCGGGCAGTCGTCGCCCTCTTTGAGCAGCGGCGGCGGCGTGACGGCAGCGGTCGGCGTGGCCGTCGGCGGCGGCGCGTGCTGAGCCGGCGGCACCACCGGGGTCTTCACCTCGGGATTCTCGCCCGGCAGCGGCGTCGGAGGGGCAGCCGCGGCAGAGGGTTCGTCAGCTGACTTGGTCTCGGCTCCGGAGCTGCTGGTCATGATCACCGCGACGATCGCGGCGATGATCCCCACGACCACCACCGCGATTCCGATGGCCAGCGCACGGCGCCGCCAGTAAATCTGCGAGGGCAGTGGCCCATGAGGTTCGAGATCTAACACGGCTTTCACGGTAAGCCCAGGTCATGCCGGGTTGTCCGAGGCGCCTCGGCGTGTCGGGCTTGTCGGTATGTGGAGTTAGCGTCGAGGTGCTGCATGAGCGTGGGGACAAGTCGCTGCTGGAGGAGCTGATGGACGACTTCATAGCGTTGCTGGCATCGTTTTCGGGCCGTTTCTACCAACTGCGGTCCCGGCAGAATCAACAGCGGCTGCTCGACGCGGCCGTTGGGCGATTACCACAGCGGTCCTGACGTGGTGATTCAGTCTGCGGTGCCGTTGCGGATCTCCGTGGCGGTCGACGACGCGACTGGCGAGGCCATCTCTATCGACGCCCGGATAGGGTGGCTTTTGGACCTGGTCGAGCAGCTCAGCACCGAGTTGATGCAGTCGCTTTGGCAGCCCGCGACGTTCGCTGCGCTCCATGGTGGGGTTGATGGGCTGGGCCGCAGATTGCCCTCGACTGCCGCGGCGGCCGCCGCGCGATTGGGCTGGGTACCCACACCCCCGATCGGGGTGTACGTCCCGTCGCGGGTAGTGCGATTGGCCCAAGCGAACGTGGTGCCGGTATTGAGAACGATCGCCTTTCGGGATGCGCTGATCGGCCCGGTGATCGCCGCCCTCGACGAGCACGGCCGACTCGATCGCCGGCGTCTCGGACAGGACCGGGCCCGGTATGTGCCCTCGGCGTTCCTGCGCAACCTATGCCGCCAGTTGAGCCATCCCCGCGGCGCAGTCGTGACCTCGATCGTCCAGATTCAGAACCAACCCACGGTAGCGCGGATCGCCCGGCTGGGGGCGGCCGATGGCCAGCTGGTCGAGCTGAACGCCGCGGATCCGGCCGGGGTGTGGCTCCGCATCAAACTGCCGACCAGCGCGGCGCCAACTGGGCGCGGTGAATGGTCGTGGTGTCGGCTGTGGTGCCCGCTCCCGCCGCATCTGAAAGAACGTGACATCGCTTGCTGGCATCTGCCAACACTCAGCGTGCAGCGCGGTAGACCGTTGTTGCGGTTCACCATCTCCGAAATCGTTCCCGATCCGGCCACTGCCGCCGCGGCCGCAGCGTTGGGGATCGACTGGTGCCCATCCTCCCTGGGCTCGGCGACCGTGGTCGTCGAATGTGCCGGACAGCTATTCACCGACGCAGCCACACACGTGTACAACGATCGCGGTCTGGGCATCAAGCTTGCCCGGCTGCAGGCCGAGGGCCAGGCGTTGACCGGCAAGATCGCCCGACTGACGAAACTCGCCGCCAACGCTGCTGAACCCACGCGCGCCCAATTGACCGCCAAAATCGAGACCCTGCACGACAACCGGCGGGCGCTGGGCGCCAAACGGCGACGGATCAATCGGGACATGGCGTTCGACTTCGCCGTCACCATGACCACGATGGCCACTACCTCAGGCGCTGGGGTGATCGCGGTGGAAGACTTGCGCGACCTGGAATCGACTGGCCGAGGCCGCGCCAACAACAACCGAGCGGCCCAATCAGCCCGCCGCCGGGCGGTCGTGGCGCTTGAGCACACCGCCGCCAGAGCCGGTCTGGAAGTCGTGATGTGCCCACCACGGGGCACATCAGCGAACTGTTCCAGCTGCGATCAGGAGCTGACCCGTCCCGGCGGGTATCACACCGCAACATGCGAACGCTGCGGCATCCGAGGTGCAAACCGTGACCAGATCGCGGGTCAGAACATCGCCAAACGCGTTCTACTGGCCAAGGCGAAAGTCAAGCGGCCCAAAGGAAAACCGAAACGAGTTACCACCGTCGAGCACCAGCCGGTACGCAAAACCCGGCGCAAAACCACCGCCACACCGAAACAACGCCGCCACAAACGAGTGCGGCGCACGATCCCGCGACCGCTGGTGGCCACCCGGCCACCAAGCCCATCGTTCGTTCCTGCACGTGCAGCGTCCGTGTGGGACAGAGACCAGCAACCCGCCACCACAGCGGCGAGCACCTCTGCACAACCGATCCCCGACACCGGCGACACCCATGTGTCAGCAAATGTCAGAGACCGATAGACGCTTCGCCGATGTTGCCCAGGTGGCTGCGCAGTTCCACGTGCCCGTCCGACAGGTGGTACGTGGCGCCGACGATGGCCTGGGTGCCCGCGGCCAGGCCGTTGGCGATCGCGGACGAGCGCATCTGCAGCTGGCTGACCGTTTCCTTGACGTGGAAGGCCTCGAACTCGTCGACGCGGGTCAGGCCGGAATGCCGGCCCATGAGGATCGACGGGGTGACGCGCTCCACGATGTCGCGTACGTAGCCGCCGGGCACCTGACCTTCGTCGAGGGCGGTGATCGCGGCCTTGACCGCGCCGCAGCTGTCGTGGCCGAGGACCACGATCAGCGGCACCTCCAGGATGGAGACCGCGTACTCGATCGAACCCAGCACCGCGTTGTCGATGACGTGGCCGGCGGTGCGCACCACGAACATGTCGCCCAGGCCCTGGTCGAACAGCAACTCGGCGGCGACGCGGCTGTCACCGCAGCCGAACACCACCGCGGTGGGCTTCTGCCCGTGCGTCAGCTTCGCCCGACGGGCGATGTCCTGGCTGGGGTGCTGCGGTTCGCCTGCGACAAAGCGGGCGTTACCGTCCTTGAGTGCCTTCCAAGCGGACACCGGATTCGAGTTGGGCATGCCAGCCATTCTGCATGAGGCTGCGATGAGCATCGACCCTGGCGAATTAGTAGGTTGGTATGAATCCGCCCAGCGTGACCTGCCGTGGCGTCGACCAGGCGTTTCCGCCTGGCAGATCTTGGTCAGCGAATTCATGCTGCAGCAGACGCCGGTGGCGCGCGTCGAGCCGATCTGGCTGGCCTGGATCGAGCGGTGGCCCACACCGTCGGCCACCGCGGCCGCCGGGTCCGCCGAGGTGCTGCGCGCCTGGGGAAAGCTGGGCTACCCGCGCCGGGCCAAGCGCCTGCACGAATGCGCAGTGGTGATCGCCACCGAGTACGGCGACGAGGTGCCGGCCGACGTCGACACGCTGCTGACGCTGCCCGGCATCGGCGCCTACACCGCGCGTGCGGTGGCCTGCTTCGCGTATTCGGCCAGCGTGCCGGTGGTCGACACCAACGTGCGCCGCGTGGTGACCAGGGTGCTGCACGGCCAGGCAGACGCGCCGGCCCGGGCCCGCGACCTCGAAGACGTCGCCGCTCTCCTGCCCGATGAGGAAACCGCACCGACCTTCTCGGCCGCGCTCATGGAACTGGGTGCGGTGGTGTGCACCTCTCGGGCACCGCAGTGCGGGATCTGCCCACTGAGCCGGTGCCGTTGGCGCACCGCGGGCTATCCGGCCGGGACGGTCGCCAAGCGGGTGCAGCGGTATGCCGGGACGGACCGCCAGGTTCGGGGCAAGCTGCTGGACGTGTTGCGCGACAGCAGTTCTCCGGTCACCCGGGCCCAGTTGGACGTGGTCTGGCTCACCGACACCGCCCAACGCGACCGGGCTCTCGACTCACTTCTGGTCGACGGGTTGGTGGAGCAGACCGCCGACGGTCTCTTCGCCCTGGCCGGCGAAGGTGAAATTCCATGAGATCGGCATGAATCCGTTCCGCGGCACACCATTTGGGCGTTGCTTCACATAGAACGGAGCTATGTCAAGCAAATTCTTCGCGACCATTGCGTGTACTGCGATGGGCCTTGGCGCCGGCCTGGGCCTGGCGGCGACCGCGAACGCCGCACCGGCGGGCACCGGTTCAGCCGCCGACACCGTGCGTGACCTGCAGAGCCGGGGCTATCACGTGCAGGTCAACTCGAACGCCAATACGGCCCTGTCGAATTGCCGGGTGACCGGGGTGCACGGACTGGCCGACTCCAACATCGACGACAACGGGTACCGCATCGACTCGGCGCAGCACACCACGGTCTACGTGAACGTGGCCTGCCAGCCCGACGGCTGACGCATCACGCGGTGACGGCTTCTTCGGCTGCACCACAGGCGAATTGACGCCGGTAGTCCGACGGTGTCACGCCGATGAGCCGGCGGAAGTGATGGCGCAGCAGCGTCGCGGTACCGAACCCGGCCTGGCCGGCGATCCGATCGATGTCGAGATCGGACTCCTCCAGCAGCCTGCGTGCGTACAACACCCGCTGATCGGTGATCCACTGCATGGGCGTGGTGCCGGTCTCCTCGACGAACCGGCGGGCGAACGTGCGCGTGGACATCGCGGATCGCCTGGCCAAGGTCGTCACAGTGTGCGGCTTGTCCAGGTTCCCCATGATCCAGTCCAGATGCGGCGCAAAGCCTTCCGAGCACCGGACCGGGATCGGCTGATCGATGAACTGGCGTTGCCCGCCGTCCCGCTGCGGAGGGACCACCATGCGCCGCGCGATCTTGTTGGTGACCTCGCTGCCGAGTTCGCGGCGAACCAGATGCAGGCACGCATCGATGCCCGCCGCGGTACCCGCACTGGTGATCAGGTTTCCGTCGTCGACGAACAGGACGTTGCGGTCCACCTTGGCCGTCGGATACTTGCGGGCCAGCGCGTCGGCGTGCATCCAGTGCGTGGTGCACGGCCTGCCGTCGAGCAGGCCCGCCGCGCCGGCGAGAAAGGCGCCCGAGCACACGGTCAGGATGATCGAGCCCGCATCGGCGGCGGCCCGCACAGCCTCCAACGCCTCGGGTAGGTAGTCGGAGGTGCCGATGGCCGGGATCGCCACCAGGTCGGCGCCCTGGAGGGCATCCAGCCCGTGCTCAGGCGTCAGGGTGGCCCCGACCGACGTCCGTAGCGGCTTGCCAGGTTCGGGCCCGCACACCTTGAAGTCGAAGTTGGGGACCCCGTCCGCGGACCGGTCGATTCCGAAAACCTCGCAGATGACCCCGAACTCGAAAACGGCCAGGCCATCGAGCACCAGCGTGGAGACGCTTCTCAGCATGGCAGTATTTTATCGCAAGGTGTCAGCGCTGCCACTGTTGGCGGTATATTTCCCCGACAAGCATTACTGCCATGACTGTTGCACTCGCTCTGATCATCCTGATCTCACCCTTCGCGGTCGCCGCGGCAGTGGGCTGGGCGGCACAGCGCAGCAATATCCTGCGGTTCCGCCTCGATCTGTTCGACATGCCTTTCAACGCCGGCCAACCCGACTACGAGGCATACCGTGCCGGCCACGACCTCGACGCGATCCGCAGCCGCTTCGAACACCAGCCGTCATGGCCGAGTGCGGGCGTTCTAGGCGAGCGCCGATAGGAACCCGGTCACCGCTTCGCGGTACACCTCGGGCGCGTCGTCGTGGATCAGGTGACCCGCCCCGGGAACGTGCAAATACCTTGTGTCCTTCCCGATCTCGGCCATCTCGCGCATCTGCCCGGGCGGCGCCACCGAATTGCCCGCCTCGATGAGCAAGGTCGGAACCTGTACCTCTCGCCACTGCTGCCAATAGTCGCGCGTCCCCCATTGGGCAGCGATGTCCAGCCACCACTGCGGATACCCGTGCAGCCGCCAGCCGGTGGCCGTCCGGTCGAACGCCTCCAGGAAGTACCGGCCCGCGACGGGCCCGAACTCGTCGTAAACCTCCTGCGCCGAACCGAACTCGACCGGGAGGGCGTGCACCCACGGCTCCCACGGCCCGGTGGTACGGCCACGGAAATCGGGGGCCATGTCCTCGACCACCACCGCGCGAGCCAGTTCCGGACGGGCCGCGGCCAGGCACCACGAATGCAACGCACCCATGGAATGCCCCACCAAGATCACCGGCCGCCCCAGCCCGGCGACGGCATCACCGAGATCGGTGACGAAACGCTCGGTGCTGATCGGATACGGGTCGACCACGTCGCGCCCTCGGTGCCATGGCGCGTCGTATGTGTAGACCTCCCCCAACCCGGTCAACCAGGGCAATTGGCGCGACCAGGTGCTGCCGCGGCCCATCAGGCCGTGCACCAGAACGATGGGCTCGCCACGGCCCCCTCGGCGGGTGAGCAGATCTGTGACCATCCCGTTATCTTGCCGGGCAGCCACGGTAGCCTGAACACCATGCCCGTCGTGAAGATCAACGCCATCGAGGTCCCGCCCAATGCCGGCCCGGAACTGGAGAAGCGGTTCGCGAACCGTGCACATGCTGTCGACAGCCAGCCCGGCTTCCTCGGCTTCCAACTGCTCCGCCCGGTCAAGGGCGAAGACCGCTACTTCGTGGTGACGCAGTGGGAAACCGAAGAGGCCTTCCAGGCCTGGGCTTCGGGCCCGGCCGTGGAGGCCCACAAGGGCCAGGCGGCCAAGCCTGTGGCCACCGGCGCATCGCTGCTGGAGTTCGAGGTTGTGCTGGACGTTGCAGGGCCCGCTGCCCAGGCGTAGCCGCGGCCGGACGCTGCGCCGCACTGTTGGCCTGACGGCCATCACAGCGGTCGCCGCGGCCCTGGCTTGTGGCTGTTCGCCGTCCGTCGCGCCCGCGGCAGAAGTGTCCTACGGCGCGCACATCGACACCATCACCCCGCCTGGTCTGCGGGCCAAGCAGACGATGGACATGCTCAACTCCGACTGGCCGATCGGGCCCATCGGCGTGCGGACCCTCGCCGCACCCGAGAAGGTCGATCTGGTGGGCACCAAGATGGACTCCATCTGGTGGGATCGCCCGTTCAAGGTCACCTCGGTCGACATCGGGGCCGCACAGGCGACGCTGCACGTGCAGACGTCGTACAACGTCGCCCAGGACATCGAGCTCCGCACCAACGATGTCGGTCTCGTCGACCGTTTCGAGGTCAACCTCGTGCCCCCGAAGATCGACAAGTGGTCCGACATCGATGCCGAGCTGACCAAGTCGGGTGCGCGGTACTCGTACCGGGTGTCGAAGGTCAACAACGGCAAGTGCGAGCAGGTCGCAGGCACCAACACCGAGATGTCGCTGCCGCTGGCCTCGATCTTCAAACTGTATGTGCTGCTTGCGGTTTCAGATGCGGTCAAGGCCGGGACGCTGAGCTGGGACGATCACCTCACGATCACCAAGGAAGGCAAGAAGCTCGGTTCGGCCGGGCTGGACAAACTTCCCCCCGGCGCCCAGATCACCGTGCGGACCGCCGCCCAGCAGATGATCTCGGCCAGCGACAACATGGCCACCGATCTGCTGATCGGGCGGATGGGCCCGGCGGCGGTGGAACGCGCACTGGTGACCGCAGGCCATCACGATCCGGCCAGCATGACCCCGTTCCCGACCATGCACGAGGTGTTCTCGGTCGGTTGGGGGCAACCGAATCTCCGCGACAAGTGGAAGACGGCCTCCCCGGCTGATCGGGTGGCACTGCTGCAGCAGACGAATTCCCGCCCCTACGAACCAGATCCGTACCGGACCCACACCCCGGCCTCCAACGACGGCCTGGAGTGGTTCGCCAGCGCGGCTGACATCTGCCGGGTGCATGCCGCCCTGCAGGCCTCGGCCTACGGTGCCGCCGCGCCGGTGAAAGACATCCTGTCGGCGCTGCCGGGCATCGACCCGGATCCGGCGAAGTGGCGCTACATCGGAGCCAAGGGCGGCAATCTGCCCGGCGACCTGACCTTCAGCTGGTACGCAGTGGACTACACCGGCCAGCCGTGGGTGTTCAGTTTCCAGCTGAACTGGCCGAAGTTCCGCAGCCCCACCGCCGCGGGCTGGTTACTGCAGATCGCCAAGCGCGCGTTCGCCATGGCGCCCGTGGGCTAACTGCTGGTTCGGCGCCTCGCTGCGCCGGTTTCTGCCTCAAGGCTGTGGTCGTCGCCGAATGACAACCTCGGGGTAGAAACGGACGTCCCGGTCGACAGATCCTGCGGCGGAAACTAGCTGCTGCTCCGCAGCGTCCAGGCGTGGCCGCGGAAGTTCATGACGGTGCGGCTCATCGGTGCGATGTCGATGCGCCAGAACGATTTTGGCGGGGCATCCAGGGCCACCAGGATGGCAGCCCTGACCACCGCGGGGTGGGTGACGGCGACCAGCCGTCCTCGCTCCGAGGCCAGGCCGTCCATCCAGCCGTGCACCCGATTGACGAGGTCGACCACGGATTCACCACCGTGCGGCGCCCGGGCCGGATCGGTCAGCCAGACCGCCAGGTCTGCCGGCGGGACGCCGCCGAGCACAGCTCCGCGCCAACTCCCGAAGTCCAGGTCGGCCAGCCGGGGTTCGACCGCCGCCGACAGCCCCAGCAGTTCCGCGGTCTGGCGGGCCCGTTTCTCCGGCCCGCAGCACGCGGTGTCGATGACACCGAGTTCAACGGCAGCGTCAGCCTGACGGTGGCCCAACGCATTCAGCGGTTCGTCGGTGGGAAATCGTCCGGCCGCCGTGGCATCGGTCATGGCGTGCGACACCAACGTCAGCCGGACGACCTCACTCATCGAAGTTCACGCTGCGAGAGACTCCCGTTTGCCCTCGAGCACCTTCGATGCCAGGGCCCCGAACACCAGACCGATCGTCGCCCAGATCACCACCTGGGTACCCAGGGAGTACAACCGGAACTGGTAGAGGTCGTCGGCCGGGAACGTCGACGGGGTCTCATGGATGCCCGGCAGGATCAGAAAAACCACGGCCATCGACACCACGTAGTCCGCGGCGCCGACCAGGGTGGCGTTCCATGCTCCCAGCTTCGGCGTCAGCCGGCGCGCCAGCAGCACCGATCCCACGAACAACCCGGCAGAGAGCACGACCAACAACAGGTACAGCAGGGTCCGCTGCTGGATGGTCTCCTCGAGGCTGACCGCCGGCGGGTTCGGCGGGTACTTGAGCGCCGGGACGATCCACAGTGAGACGAGCATGCCGCCCGCGGTCAGCGCGGCCAACGCCCGCGCGGACAGGTTGGCCCTGCCGTACAGCGCGCAGAACACGACGGCCAGCAGCGCGCCCATCGCCACACTGAAGATCAGGACGCCGAGGCCCATGCCGATGTTGGATTGCACGCCGCGGGTGAACACCTCGGCACTCTCGGCGCCGCCGTGCGAATGCCCGCCTCCGCCGTGCGAATGTTCCGCGGCTTCATGCGCCGCGCCGACACCGTTCTCGAAGTCGATCGCCCGACCGATGATCGGTTCGATCAGCAGCTTCGCCCACAGGAAGGCGAGCACGCCAGCTAGGGCGCCGGCCAGAATGCCGCGCCCGATGATCTGCTTTTCCATTTTGTCGCCGAATCTCCGCTGCGTCAGTGGCAGGGGAAACCGAGCAGGTGGCGGGCGTCGTGCACGAACTCGTGCACGTAGGTGTTGTTGCCCAGCACAGAGGTTGCGCCCTGGTCCATCCCGACGAAGTAAAGGGCCAACAGCGCGACGAACGCGGTCAGGGTCAGCCAGAGCACCGCCTTGGTTGCCGAGAGGTCGATCGGCCGGGCCTGGCCCTTGCGTACGTCAGTGGAAGCCATCGAGAGGTCCTTTCCGGGAATTCGCGTCCCAGTCCGTGTCGTGACAGGTCGGGTCTGACTGTTAACAGTGGCGCGGCCGTCCTGGACTCTCACCAGGTTCCGTTTGCCTGTCGATTACAACAGCATCCTAACCACGGCGCAGGAGATCGCCGTATACCGCAACCGCGCCCACTGCGTGAAAACGCAAATAACCGCAGGTGACGCGTTTTTCAAACGCGGTGTTTCGGCGAATCGGTGCCACATAATCACGCGGTGACCCAACTCCTACGCAGTGCGCGCGTCTTCGCCGCCGCCGTTATCGCAGTGCTGCCGTTTGTGTCCGTCCCCGTGGCCGAAGCAGCGCCCATCCCGGGCGGTGCCCACATCACCGGCATCGAGCACGTCAACGATCGCTGGGACAAGGTGTCGGTGTTCTCGCCGGCCATGAACCAGGTGATCGTCAACGACGTGTTGAAGGCTCCGCGTTCGGGAGCGCCCACCTTCTACTTGCTGCCGGGCATCGACGGCGGCGACAACCTCGACCCCGGCGGCAATTTCGCGCCCGGCGCCAAGAGCTGGTTCGGCATGACCGACATCCAAGGTTTCTTCGCCAACAAAAACGTCAACGTCGTCTCCCCGCTCGGCGGCCAGTTCAGTTGGTGGACCAACTGGGTCAACGACGGCAGCCGGCAGTACCAGACCTACATGACCCAGGAACTGCCGCCGCTGATCAACTCGCAGTACAACGCCAACGGCCGCAACGCAGTCGGCGGACTTTCGAGCACCGGCGGCACCGCCGTCGACTACGCCGTTCAGGCGCCCGGACTGTTCCGGGCCGTCGCGTCCTACAGCGGGCTGCTCAACCCTGCCGACAACGCCCAGCAGGTCTCGCTGACGCTGATGGGCGGCGGCGTGAGCGCCGACAACATGTGGGGACCGGCCGGCGGACCGCTGTGGGTCGCCCACGATCCGTCGAAGAATGTCGGAAAGCTGCGGGGTACGGCCGTCTACGCCGCGGCATCCGCCTCGGGCGACGTGGGTGACGTCGACCGGCTACCTGCGGGCTTCGGCCCCAACCTCACCGGCGGGTTGATCGAGCGCATCGTCGCCGACAGCACCAAGGTGTTCGCCGACGCGGCCTCCGCCGCCGGGGTGCCGATCACCTACGTGGTCCGGCCGCAGGGCTCGCACACGTGGGGCCTGTTCGAGTCGGAGATGCAGGAGTCCTGGAACACGACCGTGGGCCCGGCCCTGGGCAGCTGACCACCACAAAAAATCAGGCCCCCGGATTTCCGGGGGCCTGATCTCTTGTGAACTTATTCCGCGGTCGCTCCGGCCTTGGCCAGGTCCGGACCATCGGAGCCGGCCGCCTTGGGCGCGCCCGAGAACGTGAACTTCGCGTCCTCGCCGGCACCTTCGCCGTCCCAGCCCTCGACGTCGACCGTCACCAGCTGGCCGGGGCCCAGCTCCTCGAAGAGGATCTTCTCGGACAGCTGATCCTCGATCTCGCGCTGGATGGTGCGCCGCAACGGGCGGGCACCGAGCACCGGATCGAAGCCGCGCTTGGCCAGCAGGGCCTTGGCCTTGTCGGTCAGCTCCATCGCCATGTCCTTGGCCTTGAGCTGGTTGCCGACCCGGCCGATCATCAGGTCGACCATCTGGATGATCTCGTCCTGCGTCAGCTGGTGGAACACGATGATGTCATCGATGCGGTTGAGGAACTCAGGCCGGAAGTGCTTCTTGAGCTCGTCGTTGACCTTCTGCTTCATCCGCTCGTAGTTGTTCTCCCCGCCGCCCTGGCTGAAGCCCAGTCCGACCGCCTTGCTGATGTCGGAGGTGCCCAGGTTGGAGGTGAAGATCAACACGGTGTTCTTGAAGTCGACCGTGCGGCCCTGACCGTCGGTGAGGCGTCCGTCTTCCAGGACCTGCAACAGGCTGTTGTAGATCTCCTGGTGGGCCTTCTCGATCTCGTCGAACAGCACGACCGAGAACGGCTTGCGGCGCACCTTCTCGGTGAGCTGGCCGCCCTCTTCGTAGCCGACGTACCCCGGAGGGGCACCGAACAGCCGCGACGCGGTGAAGCGATCGTGGAACTCGCCCATGTCGATCTGGATCAGCGCATCGTCGTCGCCGAACAGGAAGTTGGCCAGCGCCTTGGACAGCTCGGTCTTACCGACACCGGACGGGCCGGCGAAGATGAACGAACCGGACGGGCGCTTCGGGTCCTTCAAACCGGCACGGGTGCGGCGGATCGCCTTGGAGACGGCCTTGACGGCGTCCTCCTGGCCGATGATCCGCTTGTGCAGCTCCTCCTCCATGCGCAGCAGGCGCGTGGTCTCGGCCTCGGTCAGCTTGAACACCGGGATACCGGTCCAGTTGCCGAGCACCTCGGCGATCTGCTCGTCATCGACCTCGGCGACGACGTCGAGATCGCCTGAGCGCCACTGCTTCTCACGCTCGCCGCGCTGGGCGACCAGCTGCTTCTCGCGGTCGCGCAGGCTCGCCGCCTTCTCGAAGTCCTGCGCGTCGATCGCAGACTCCTTCTCCCGGCGCGCGTCGGCGATCTTCTCGTCGAACTCGCGCAGGTCTGGCGGAGCGGTCATCCGGCGGATGCGCATCCGGGCGCCGGCCTCGTCGATCAGGTCGATCGCCTTGTCCGGCAGGAACCGGTCGTTGATGTAGCGGTCGGCCAGGGTGGCCGCGGCCACCAGCGCGCCGTCGGTGATCGAGACACGGTGGTGCGCCTCGTAGCGGTCACGCAGACCCTTGAGGATCTCGATCGTGTGCTCGACGGTCGGCTCACCCACCTGGACCGGCTGGAACCGGCGCTCGAGGGCGGCGTCCTTCTCGATGTACTTGCGGTACTCGTCGAGGGTGGTCGCACCGATCGTCTGCAGCTCGCCACGAGCCAGCTTCGGCTTCAGGATGCTGGCGGCGTCGATGGCGCCCTCGGCGGCACCCGCACCGACGAGCGTGTGCAGCTCGTCGATGAACAGGATGATGTCGCCGCGGGTGTTGATCTCCTTGAGCACCTTCTTCAGCCGCTCTTCGAAGTCACCGCGGTAACGGCTGCCTGCCACCAGCGAACCCAGGTCCAGGGTGTAGAGCTGCTTGTCCTTCAGCGTCTCGGGAACCTCGCCGTGCACGATGGCCTGGGCCAGGCCCTCGACGACGGCCGTCTTACCGACGCCGGGCTCACCGATCAGCACCGGGTTGTTCTTGGTGCGGCGGCTCAGCACCTGCATGACCCGCTCGATTTCCTTCTCACGGCCGATGACCGGATCGAGCTTGCCCTCCATGGCGGCGGCGGTCAGGTTACGGCCGAACTGGTCGAGGACCAGCGAGGTCGACGGGTTGCCCGACTCGCCACCACGACCACCGGTGCCGGCCTCGGCGGCCTCCTTGCCCTGGTAGCCGCTGAGCAGCTGGATGACCTGCTGGCGCACGCGGGTCAGCTCGGCGCCGAGCTTGACCAGCACCTGGGCCGCGACGCCCTCGCCCTCACGAATCAGACCGAGCAGAATGTGCTCGGTGCCGATGTAGTTGTGGCCGAGCTGCAGCGCCTCGCGCAGGGACAGCTCAAGCACCTTCTTGGCGCGCGGCGTGAACGGGATGTGCCCGGACGGGGCCTGCTGGCCCTGGCCGATGATCTCCTCGACCTGGCTGCGAACGCCTTCCAGCGAGATGCCCAACGACTCCAGCGACTTGGCGGCTACGCCCTCGCCCTCGTGAATAAGACCCAACAGGATGTGCTCGGTCCCGATGTAGTTGTGGTTGAGCATCCGGGCTTCTTCTTGCGCCAAGACGACGACCCTGCGGGCACGGTCGGTAAATCTCTCAAACATCGGTGGTTACCTGCTCTCCATCGCTAGCGATACCCGCGTACGGCTGCGTTCTATCGGTTTTCTCGTAGCCCGCACGTAGTACCTACCGTCCACTCTAATGGGCGGCCGTCCCGGGTGCGGAGGTTGGCGGTCCGTTCCGGAGGGCAGGCACCCAGTAGGAGCTGTCCACATCTGGTACTGCAGATGAGCAACGTCGCCGGTCGGCGAATCGTTTCCGAAATCCGGGCCTTTCGGGTTCGCCACTAGCGAAAAACTCCGGACCGGGAATTCTCACCGGTCCGGAGCTGGCAACTGTTGGTTAAGTTGCGGTCGTTTTAGGTTGCGGCGTGGAAGGCGTCGATGACGTCGGCGGGGATACGGCCACGGGTGGACACGTTGTGCCCGTTGCGGCGGGCCCATTCGCGGATGGCGGCACTCTGCTCACGATCGATGGCTCCGCGGCCACGGGCCGGTCCGGCTGCGCGTCCGCGGCGGCGGCCGCCGACCCGGCGCCCGGCCTCGACCCACTGCTTCAGATCGTTACGGAGCTTGGCGGCATTCTTGGACGAAAGGTCGATCTCGTAGGTAACGCCGTCGAGGCCGAATTCGACCGTCTCATCGGCGGTGGCCTCACCGTCGAAATCGTCGACCAACGTGACGGTCACTTTTTTCGCCATTACCCCGCACCGAACCCTTCCGCATACGCATTGGTGACTACGCCTGAGTATCCTGCACCTGCGCCCTAATGTGCCACAAAAACGCACACATTTCCAACGACCCGACGATCAAGACGGATCGGTTGCGCGGGCTCAGTTACTGTGACGGCGAACAATCGGGAACAAAACCGTCTCCCGAATAGACAAGCCGGTCAACGCCATCAACAAGCGATCGATACCCATTCCGGTGCCCGTTGTGGGCGGCATCGCATACTCCAATGCGGCAAGAAAATCGTCATCGAGAACCATTGCCTCGTCATCGCCGGCAGCCGCGGCACGGGCCTGGGCTTCGAATCGTTCCCGCTGGATTACCGGGTCGACGAGTTCGGAATATCCGGTGGCGAGCTCGAAACGCCGCACGTAGAGATCCCATTTCTCGGTCACCCCGGGGATGCTGCGGTGGGCCCGGGTCAGCGGAGACGTCTCGACGGGGAAGTCACGGACGAACGTGGGCGCCCACAGCTTCTCCCCCACGGTGTGTTCCCAGAGTTCCTCGACCAATTTCCCGTGTCCGTAACCGCGGTCACGCGGAATCTCGAGCTCGAGGCCCTCGGCAATACGCCACAAGTAGTCGACTGATGTCTCGGGCGTGATCTCCTCACCCAACGCTTCCGACAGCGAGGGATACATTTCCAATGTGTCCCATTGGCCGTCGAGATCGTAGACAGTGCCATCGGGCAATGGCACCTGACGCGTGCCGATCGCCTCGTCCGCGACCTCTTGAATAAGTTCGCGCGTGACCCGCGCAGAATCGTTGTAGTCGCCGTAGGCCTGATATGTCTCCAACATCGAGAATTCCGGCGAGTGCGTGGAATCGACACCTTCGTTACGAAAGTTTCGATTCAACTCGAAAACCCGGTCAAATCCGCCGACGATGCAGCGTTTGAGGAACAGTTCCGGCGCAATCCGAAGGTACAGATCGACATCGAGCGCATTGGAATGGGTGATGAACGGCCGAGCCGCCGCCCCGCCGGCCAGCGTCTGCAGCATCGGGGTCTCGACCTCGAGAAAGCCACGCCGTTCCAGTGCCGACCGCACCGCCCGCACTACCGCGACCCGTTGACGTGCGATGGTGCGCGCCTCCGGCCGGACGATGAGATCGACATAGCGCTGACGCACCCGAGTTTCTTCGCTCATTTCTTTGTGAGCAACCGGAAGTGGTCGCAAAGCCTTGGCCGCCATCTGCCAGGAATCGGCCAGCACCGACAGCTCACCACGCTTGGAGCTGATCACCTCGCCGTGGACGAACACGATGTCGCCCAGATCGACGTCGGCCTTCCACGCGTCAAGCGACTCCTGCCCCACCTGGGCCAGGCTGATCATCGCCTGCAGCTGGGTGCCGTCACCTTCCTGCAGCGTCGCGAAGCACAACTTGCCGGAATTCCGGGCGAATACCACGCGGCCCGAGACGCCGACGATCTGCCCGGTCTGGGTGTCGGCGGCCAGCTCCGGATAGGCGGCCCGCAGTTCGGCCAAGGTGTGCGTGCGCGGAACGGTCACCGGGTAGGGCTCGCGGCCCTCTGCCAGCAGCCGCTCCCGCTTGGCCTGACGAATCCGGAACTGCTCGGGAAGGTCGGCCTGGGACTGGGACGCGTCGTCGCGATCGGCTGGGCTCACAAAATGCCAGCTTAAATGAACCCGGCGGCGGACAATTGCACGCCGAGAATGCGGCCGACGGTCGACCACGAGCCAATGGACCGGCGCCTCAAGGGCATATCCGCGTCCCGTTGGGGTCGGTGTGCTGACCGGGTGTGCACAACCTCACACCGGTCACCTGGCCGGTTTGAGCCGTCCGCGCTGGCTGTCGCGGTTGCGCTCGAACACCAGGCGCAGTCCGTCGAGGGTGAGATGGCGGTCGTAGTGCTCGACGGTTCGCAGGTCAGGCAGCACCAAGGGAGCGGTGTAACCGGTGGCCACCACCGCGACGTCGCTGCCGGAGAACCCGTCGACGTCCTCGCGGATCCGGTGGACCAGCCCGTCGACCAGCCCGGCGAACCCGAACACCGCACCGGCCTGCATGCATTCCACGGTGTTCTTGCCGATCACCGAACGGGGACGGGTCAGCTCGACCCGGCGCAGCGCGGCCGAGCGGGCGGCCGCCGCGTCGGAGGAGACCTGGACGCCGGGTGCGATCGCGCCGCCGAGGAACTCGCCCTTGGCTGACACCACGTCGACGCAAATCGACGAACCGAAGTCGACGATGATCGCCGCGGTGCCGTATTTGTGATAGGCGGCAAGGCAATTCACGATCCGGTCGGCGCCGACTTCCTTGGGGTTGTCGACCAGTAACGGGATACCGGTACGCACACCGGGCTCGATCAGCACATGCGGCACCGACGGCCAGTACTGCTCGAGCATCAGCCGCACCTCATGTAGCACCGAGGGAACGGTGGACAGCCCAGCGGCCCCGGTCAGGCGCTCGGAATCATCACCGATCAGGCCGTCGATGGTGAGCGCCAACTCGTCGGCGGTCACCTCGGATTCGGTCCGGATCCGCCACTGCTGCACCACTTTCGCGTGATCCCCCGAACCGGAGATCAACCCGACGATGGTGTGGGTGTTGCGGACGTCGATCGCGAGCAGCATCAGCGCGGCGACATCAGTTCGGACGCGTCCGCGGGGACGTACGCCGGGTCGTGGGCGTGCTCACCGAGGTCGATCTGCTTGTTGTCGGCATCCACGAACACGATTCGCGGCCGGTACTCGCGGGCCTCCGCATCTTCCATCACCCCGTAGGCGATCAGGATGACCAGATCGCCCGGGTGGATGAGATGTGCTGCGGCGCCGTTGATCCCGATCACCCCGGTGCCGCGCTCGCCGGTGATGGCATAGGTGACCAGCCGGGCACCGTTGTCGATGTCGACGATCGTGACCTGTTCGCCCTCGAGCAGATCGGCGGCCTCCATCAGGTCGGCGTCGATGGTCACCGAGCCGACGTAGTGCAGGTCGGCCTGCGTCACCGTGGCGCGGTGAATCTTGGATTTCAGCATGGTGCGCTGCATCAGTTCCTCCAGGGCAATTCGTGATTGTCGCCGTCGCCGACGCGGGGGTGTCCGTCGATTCCGGCGGACGCTCCGATGTCTACAGAGATGTTGTCCAGCAGTCTGGTTCGGCCCAGCCGGGCGGCCACCAGCAACCGCGCCTGGCCTTCGCTTGGCGCGGGACCCAGCAGCGGGTCGCGTACTTCCAGGTAGTCCACCTCGATCGCCGGGACCTCGTCGAGTACGGCCCGGGCGGCCTCGACCGCTGCTGCGGCGCCGCCCGCGGCGGCGTACTTGCCTGCCAGCAGGGCTGCCGACAAGGCTCCGGCCTGTTCCCGCTCGTCGGCGTCGAGGTACCGGTTGCGCGAGGACATCGCCAGCCCGTCCGATTCCCGCACGATCGGAACCCCGACGATCTGGGTGTCGAGGTTCAGGTCGGTGGCCATCTGCCGGATCAGCGCCAGCTGCTGATAGTCCTTCTCGCCGAAGAAGGCCCGGTCGGGCCGGACGATCTGGAGCAGCTTGAGCACGACCGTCAGCACGCCCGCGAAATGGCCGGGACGCGAGGCCCCTTCGAGCTCCCCACCGCCCGGACCGGGTTGCACGCTGGTGCGGGGGCCATTGGGATACATGTCCGAGCCGGTTGGGGTGAAGGCGATCTCAACGCCTTCGGCCTGCAGCGCGGCCAGGTCCTCGTCGAGGGTGCGCGGGTAGGCGTCGAGGTCCTCCCCCGCACCGAACTGCAGCGGGTTGACGAAGATCGACACCACCACGATCGCGCCCGGAACCCGCTTCGCGGCGCGGATCAGCGTCAGATGCCCCTCGTGCAGCGCACCCATCGTCGGCACCAGCGTGACCCGCCGCCCGCTGGCCCGCAGCGCCCGGGTGACAGCCGCGACGTCGGCGGGCGCCGAGTAGACGTTCAGCTCACCGGCGACGAACTTCGGAGGATTGCTCTGGGTCATCATTGACTCGTTTCCGGGCTGGTTTCGGGGCCTGCTTCCAAGACTGCGACCACGTCCGCCGGCGCGTGGGCGCGTTGGGCGGTACGCAGCGAATCGGCCCGATATGCCTGGGCCAGTTGAGGATCCAATGTCTGCAGAGCATTGAGGTGCGCGGCTACCGCCGCGGCGTCACCGCGGGCGACGGGGCCGGTCAATGCGGCCTGGCCGCGTTGCAGCGCGTTCTCCAGCGCGGCGCGGGCCAGCGGACCCACCACCCGCTCGGGCAGACCACCGGGTGCATCGCCGACGAGTTCCTGACCGAGCAGCTCCTGGCCGCGCAGGGACGCCCGCAACGTGTCGACGGCGTCGAGTACGAGGGTGACCAGGTGGTTGCTGGCGTGCGCCAGCGCCGCGTGATACTGCGTCCGCGCATACTCGGGCACCCGGAACGGCTCGCCGCCGATCTCCAGCACTAGCGACTGTCCGATCGCGTAGCCCACCTCGTCGGCCGCGGTGATGCCGAAGCACGAATCGGGCAGCCGTGCGATGTCCTCGTCGGAGCCGGTGAATGTCATCGCGGGATGAATGGCCAGTGGAATGCAGCCGAGCTCGGTCAACGGGGCCAGCACCGCGACGCCGTTGGCCCCGGACGTGTGCACCACGATCGTGCCGGGGCGCACCACCCCGGTGGCGGCCAGACCGGACACCAGCGACGGCAACTCGGAGTCCGGGACCGTCAGCAGCAGCAGCTCGGCCCGCTGCGCTACCTCGGGGACAGGAAGGATCGCGGTGTCGGGCAGCCGGCGCTGTGCCCGCAGCCGCGAGGCCTCGGAGATCGCGCTGCACGCCACCACCACGTGTTCGACCCGTTCCAGGGCATAGCCCAGCGCCGTTCCCACTCGGCCCGCCGAGACGATGCCGACGCTGAGCCGGGCCGGGCGCAGCCCCTCAGGCAGGGACCACCCGTTTGCAGGGGGTTGCTCCATCGCAGGAGACCTCACAGGTTGAATAGGTTTCAGTCGTTCCAGTCCCGCGTTGCGGGTACCGGACGGTCGTCACGAGACTAGCTCACTCCTCGCGGCGCCTGCGACGCCCGCCTTCAGCAGGGGCGGACTGAAACCGTGCGAGCAGCTCGTTCACCGACTGCCCGTCGGCGTGGCTCCCGTTCGGTGGCTCGGGCTCCGCGTCGCTGCGGTGCCGGGACGCCCGCCGCCGGGGCGGCTCGGGTGGCTGCGAGGACTCGGTGGCCAGGGCCGGGGACGGTTGGGCCGCTTCAGGACGGCCAGGATCGGCGGCCTCCGCTGCGGCGGAGTGCCGACCGCGGGGAGGCTCAGGGGCCTGGCCGGCCGACATCGCGGGAGCCGGCGTGGGTGCCGGTTCAGGGGCCGGTTCGGCCTTGGGTGCCGCGGTCGGTGCCGCGGGTGTTTCGGGGGCCCGGCGCCTGCCGACGTATTCGGTGGAAGCGCCGTTCTGCGGCGTCACCGGCGCGGCCCAGTTGCTGCCCGGTGCGCCCGCGGGAATCCACTGGCCCTCGGCGGGTGCCGGTTGCCAACCCGTGGCCGCCGGTTCGGCGGCCGGCGGCGGGCTCGGCGGCTCGGGCTCCGTGGCATCGATGGTGGGTGAGGGCTGCATCGGTGGCATGGCCGGCGGCGGCGGGGGCGGCGCCCAGGTGGACGGTGGTTCGGGCTGCCTGCTCGCGGCGGGTTGCTCAGGCCGAGGCGCGGGTTGCGGTTCCGGTTCCGGACGGGGCGCCGGTTGCGGTTCCGGACGCGACACGGGTTGCGGTTCCGGACGGGGTGCCGGTTGCGGTTCGGGACGCGGCTGGGGCCTGGGCTCGGGCTGGCGCGGGGCCTCCTGCTGCCGTGCGGCATCCTGCTGGCGCCGGCGACGCCGGGGCTGCTCGCCGGCGGGAACCGGCCGCGACGGCAGGCGATGGGCACCGCCCGCCGTGGCCCAGTCGTTCTCCGGCGGATGCGGCTCGGCCGGGACGTCGATGATCGGGCTTTCCTCGGTCCGCGACGACCGGATGTCGGTGACCTCGACCGGCGGCACGTCCAGCCGGCTGGCGGTGACCCGGCCTGCCGTACGCGGGGCGCTCTTGTCGGTCTCGATGGCCGGCCGGTGCACCAGGTCGGTGTCGAACAGGATCTCCAGATTCGCCCGCAGGGCGGCCAGCTCAGAACGCAGCGCGGCGACCTCGTCGGCGGCCTGGGCGCGCAGCTCCGAGGCCAGCTCGCGGCGGAGCTGGGTTTCGACGGTCAGCTCGTATTCCCGCCGCGCCGAGATCTCCCGATCCAGCTGCAGGTCGTAGACGAACTTCAGATCCCGGGCCTTGGCCTGGTCCAGGTCACTCTGGCGCCGGTAGATGACGGAGACGAAGGCCGCCACGACGGCGGCCCACAGGGCCAGGATGACGGCGAGCTTCAGCAACTCGACACGATCGGTGAACACCAATGCGGAACTGGCCAGAATGGCGAGCACCAGCAATACCGTCAGGAGCAGCCAGCCTGGCCTTCGGCCGCCGCGCCGTGGCCGACCACCGCGGGGCAGAACGGTCATGCGCCGACTGTACCCGTCACAGGCCATCCAGCCTGGTGACCGCCGCGGCGATTCGGCCACCGGCCTGGAGGAAATCGTTCACTCGGTCGCGGCATCGCCGTTGTCCGGCGGTTCCTCGGGCGACTTGCAGCAGTGTTGCAGCCACACCGCGGCCACGACGAGGGCCATGGCACTGATCGCCGCGACCGCCGCACCAGGGGTGTCCTCCCCCGCTACCCGCAGTTCACCGCGCCGGGGCAGCAGATACACCAGCACCCCGATCCACCAGCCCGCCACGATGGCGCCGACCCAGGCCGAAGCCTTGGCGATCACCACCGACCGAGCCACGGTCAGCGGGTGTAACCGGCCAGCGCCGACCCCGATCTGTCCGTCGTTGATCTTGGCCCGCACGTAGAACGCCCAACCCGCCTCGATCAGCGCGACCGCCAGCAGGGAGAGCCCGGTCCAGATCGTGAGCGGCGGGAACCACCGGTAGAGCACCCCGACCAGCACGTAGCCGACGATCGCGACCACGGCGACCGCGCCGGCCAGGTCACGTTTGCGGGTCGGGCCCATCAGCGCGCCACCGGTTCCGAGCCGAGATCCAGCGCCAGATCGGTGGGCCTGACCCCGGCCCGTTCGGCCGGGTCGATCTCCTCCAGCAGGTGCGCCACCCGGCGGGACCGGCCGACCACCGTCAGCGTGGCGTCGGGATCCACGGCCAGCCACGGGATCAGCACGAAGGCGCGCAGGTGAGCGAGTGGGTGCGGCAGCGTCAGATCCTCATCGCGAGACGTCACCTCGATGTCACCGTCGTGGCAGGTGACCAGGTCGACGTCGAGGGTGCGCGGGCCCCACTTCTGCTCCCGGACCCGCTCCGCCGCCTGCTCGAGTTGCTGGCCGCGGCGCAGCCAGCCGTGGGCATCGAGGTCGGGATCGTCGGCGATCAGCACCGCGTTGAGGAACGGGCCCTGCTCGACGCCGCCCCAGGCATCGGTCTCGAACACCGGCGACACCGCGCGCACCGCGGTCCCGAGGCCGTCGACCACGGACTGCAACCGGGCCAGCCGGTCGCCGAGGTTCGACCCGATCGAGAGAACTGTGGTCGTCACTGACTGTTTCCTCTTCTGGAACGCCGGGCGACCACCGCGACATCGTCGAACGTCAGCGGAATGGGTGCGCTGGGTTTGTGGACGACGACCTCGACGGCGTGGAGGCGCTCGTCGGCCATGATGGCGTCGGCGATCTCGGCCGAGACCGTCTCGATCAGATTGCGCGGCGGGCCCGCGACGATGTCGGCCGCGAGATGGGCCAGCGCGCCGTAATCGAGCGTGTCGGCCAGATCGTCGGTGGCCGCCGCCCGGCGCAGGTCCACCCAGGCCGTGATGTCGACGACAAACTCCTGGCCGTCGCGGCGCTCATGGTCGAAGACGCCGTGATTGCCTCGAACTCGCAAGCCGCGCAACTCAATTCGATCAGCCAACCCGACCTCCAGATTCCCAGGCTTCCAGTACCGCGAGTGCGTCGACGGAGGCCACCACATCGTGCACCCGAACACCCCAGGCCCCGTGCTGGGCGGCCAGCATCGAGATCGCGGCGGTCGCCGTCTCACGGCCGTCCGGCGGCCGCGGTGTCCCGTCCGCGCCCGCCAGCAACGCCCCCAGGAATCGCTTGCGGGACGCACCCACCAGCACTGGGATCCCGGTGCCGATGAACTCCGGCAGCGCGTGCAGCAGCGCCCAATTGTCCTGGGCGGTCTTGGCGAATCCCAGGCCCGGGTCGATGATCAACCGCTGCGCGTCGACACCCGCGGCGACAGCGGCGTCGACCGCGCCGAGCAGTTCGGCCCGCACCTCGGCCACCACGTCGCCGTAACCCGGCGCGTGATGGGGGTGCTCGGCGCTGACCGAACGCCAGTGCATGAGGATCCACGGCACCTGCGCCTCGGCGAGCAGGGGCGCCATGTTCGGGTCGGCCAGGCCACCGGACACGTCGTTGACGATTTGCGCGCCGCTCTCCAGGGCCACCTGCGCCACGTCGGCGTGCATGGTGTCGATGCTGACCGTGATCCCTTGGGAGGCAAGCGCTTCGATCACGGGAGCGACGCGCGCTGCCTCCACCGCGGGGTCGACCCGCACCGCCCCGGGACGCGTCGATTCGCCGCCCACATCGATGATCGCGGCCCCCGCGGCGGCAAGCGCCAGCCCATGTTCGACAGCGCGGTCGCGGTCGATGAACTTGCCGCCATCGGAGAAGGAATCGTCGGTGACGTTCACAACTCCCATGACCTGCAAATGGGTGGGCTTCACTTCCGCAGGATAAGTTCCAGCGCCTCGGCCCGGGATGCCTTGTCGGTCTTGAACTGTCCGCGGACGGCCGAGGTGGTGGTGACCGCGCCGGGCTTCCGGACACCGCGCATGGCCATGCAGAGGTGCTCGGCCTCGATCACCACGATGGCGCCGCGCGGATCGAGCTTGCGCATCAGCGCGTCGGCGATCTGGGCGGTCAGCCGTTCCTGCACCTGCGGGCGCTTCGAGTACAGGTCCACCAGGCGGGCGATCTTCGACAGCCCGGTCACCCGGCCGTCGACCCCGGGGATGTACCCGACGTGGGCCACCCCGTGGAACGACACCAGGTGGTGCTCGCAGGTGGAGTACAGCGGGATCTCCTTGACCAGTACGAGCTCGTCGTGCTCCTCGTCAAAGGTGGTGTTGAGCACCGCGTCCGGGTCGGTGTACAGACCGGCCATCAGCTCCTTGTACGCACGTGCCACGCGAGCCGGGGTGTCGAGCAGACCCTGACGATCAGGGTCTTCACCGATGGCGATCAGCAGCTCACGCACTGCCGCCTCGGCCCGCGGCTGGTCGAACACCCGCGTGGTCGTATCGGTGTTGTTGTGATGCTCGCGCAGCGTCTGCGACATGAAGCCTCCGTTCGTCCGGTCAGCCGTGGGCCGGTGGGTTGGACCGGTCGGAACGGTCGGTCCGCTCAGGGGCACGGTCCTGGCCCGCCTCCTCGTTCGGATTCGGCTGGCCGGGATGAGGATACGGCTGGTACGGGTACGGCTGGGGCTGCTGCCATCCCGACGGGTGCGGCGGCGGGTACCAGTAACCCTGCTGTTGCTGGGGCGGCTGATATCCCGGCTGCGACGGGGCCGGCGGCCAGCCCGGGGCGTGCCAGCCGGCCGGTGCACCGTAGTCGGGCTGGGTCGAACCGTTCTGGTTCGTGCCGTTCGGCGGTGCGCCGTTGGTGCCGGCACCGTTGGTCTCCTTGGCCCGCTCGGCGGCCTCCCGGCTGGCGGCGGCGATGGCGGCCTTGAACGCGGGCTCGGGCACCGGCGGCGGCCACGGCTCGCCACGCTCGATCGCGATCTCGCCCGGCGTCTTGATCGGCGGCTTGTCCGACGGCACCCGGCCACCGAAGTCGTCGAACATGGTCAGCCGCGGACGCTTCTTCACGTCACCGAAGATGGCCTCCAGCTCGGCCCGGTGCAGCGTCTCCTTCTCCAGCAGCTCACCGGCCAAAGTGTCCAGCACATCACGGTATTCGGTGAGGATCTCCCACGCCTCGGTGTGCGCGGCCTCGATCAGCTTGCGCACCTCGTCGTCGATGTCGCGGGCCACCTCGTGGCCGAAGTCGGCCTGGGTGCCCATGGTGCGGCCCAGGAACGGGTCGCCGTGTTCGGTGCCGTAGCGCACCGCACCAAGCTTGGAGCTCATGCCGTACTCGGTGACCATGGCACGGGCGATCTTGGTGGCTTGCTCGATGTCGGACACCGCACCCGTGGTGGGCTCGCGGAAGACCAGCTCCTCGGCAGCGCGGCCGCCCATCGCGAACACCAGCCGGGCGATCATCTCCGAGCGGGTCATCAGACCCTTGTCGTCCTCGGGCACCGCGACGGCGTGACCGCCGGTGCGACCGCGGGCCAGGATGGTGACCTTGTAGATCGGCTCGATGTCCGGCATCGCCCACGCGGCCAGGGTGTGCCCGCCCTCGTGGTAGGCGGTGATCTTCTTTTCCTGCTCGCTGATGATGCGGCCCTTGCGGCGCGGACCACCCACCACCCGGTCCACGGCCTCTTCCAGTGCCGCACCGGTGATGACTGTGCCGTTCTCGCGCGCGGTGAGCAACGCGGCCTCGTTGATGACGTTGGCCAGATCGGCGCCGGACATGCCGACGGTGCGCTTGGCCAGCCCGTCCAGGTCGGCGTCGGGGGCGATCGGCTTGCCCGCGGAGTGCACCTTGAGCACCGCGCGACGGCCGGCCAGGTCGGGGTTGGACACCGGGATCTGGCGGTCGAACCGGCCCGGGCGCAGCAGCGCCGGGTCGAGGATGTCGGGCCGGTTGGTGGCCGCGATCAGGATGACGCCCTGGCGGTCGCCGAAGCCGTCCATCTCGACGAGCAGCTGGTTGAGCGTCTGCTCGCGCTCGTCGTGGCCGCCGCCCATGCCTGCGCCGCGCTGGCGGCCGACAGCGTCGATCTCGTCGACGAAGATGATGCACGGGCTGTTGGCCTTGGCCTGCTCGAACATGTCGCGCACGCGGGAGGCGCCGACACCGACGAACATCTCGACGAAGTCCGAACCGGAGATCGTGAAGAACGGCACCCCGGCCTCGCCGGCCACTGCGCGGGCCAGCAGGGTCTTACCGGTTCCGGGCGGGCCGTAGAGCAGCACGCCGCGGGGGATCTTGGCGCCCAGCGCCTGGTACCGGCTGGGGTTCTGCAGGAAGTCCTTGATCTCGTAGAGCTCTTCGACCGCCTCGTCGACACCGGCCACGTCGGCGAACGTGGTCTTGGGCATGTCCTTGCCCAGCTGCTTGGCCTTCGACTTGCCGAAGCCGAAGCCCATCCGGCCGCCGCCCTGCATGCGGGAGAACATCACGAACAGGCCGACGAGCAACAGCAGCGGCAGCATGTAGATCAACATCGAGCCGAGGAAGCTGCCCTGGTTCACCGTGGTGCCGAACTTGACGTGCTTGGCGTCGAGCTGGTCGACGAGCTTCACCGCGTAACCGGTCGGGTATTTGGTGATGACCTTGTCGGAGTTCTCGGTCTCTTCTTTACCGCTCTTCAGATCGAGACGCAGCTGCTGTTCGCGGTCGTCGATCTGGGCGTTGTTGACGTTGTCGGCGTTGATCTGCGCCACCGCCACCGAGGTGTCGACGGGTTTGTAGCCTCGGGTGTCGTCGCTGAAATAGAAAAACGACCAGCCCAGCAACAGCACGACCGCGATCACGGTCAGCGTACGGATCACATTTTTGCGGTTCATCGATCACTCGGCCGAGTTCGGCCCGGTCCTTCCAACGTGCGCAGTTGAGACATTCAAGGCTACCGCTAGACCAACGTCTGGCAGTTCCCGACGGTATCCGTCGTTACTACGCGCACCTGAAGTGCCCTTACTCACCGGCGATGCCCGCCACCTCCGCGATGACATCGCCGTACCAGCGGAAGAGTTTCAGGGGCTCCGGCTGATCGCCTTGCAGCAGCTCCGACCAGCAATCCGCGACCGCGGCCCGGGCAGCGGTACCGATCCACGGCTGCGGCAACAGTTGGGGCGGCAGCAGCGGATCCGGCTCCACCGCCCGGGTGAACTCCGCTGCCAGCTCGATCGCGATGCTGAGCCGGGTCGCCCGGGCGGCGCCCTGCAACTCCCGCGCCGCTCGTTGCGCCGTCGCCAGCAGGCGACGATGACCGTCGGCGATGCGATCGAGCGGCCACAGGACTTCGGCGAGCGCCCGGGCCTCGGCGACACCGCCGACCGTGAGGTCGGTCGTGGTGAGGGTGGTGACGCGATCGGCAACGCCGAAACGGTCGGCCGCGGCCTGCACGTACGGCTCCCATTCGTTGGGTGAGACATACAGGCCGCCCTGGACGGGAGCACCGCCAAGCCGGACGACGGCGTCGCGCATCGAGTCGCGGGCCGATCGCGCCGATTCACCGATGGCGAAGGCCACCACATGCCAGCGGCCGTCCCAATCGGCCTGCCCACGGTCCTGGGCGTACATGTAGCGGACGAATTCCAGGTCCGGCTCGATGGTGCTGCGCACCTCCGGCGTCGCCCGCAACACCGCCTTGCGCCCGCGGCCGTCCTGGACGAACTGTCCCTCGGCGACCAGACGTTTGATGCACAACCTCACCTGCTGGTCGCTCATGCCGAGAGTGTTCGCGACGTCGTAGAGCTCGCCCGCGTCGACCGTGGCGTCCGCACGGAGCATGCTCTCGACCAGTGTGCGGGTCGGCACAGCGTGGTCGGTTTCAGCTGATACGTCAGGGCTCATCGGTACTCATGGTCCACCACGATCAGCGGTGGTGAACCGGTACGCCCGAGTTCGCGATCGAGGTCGGCGAAGAACCGGTCGCTGTCGATCACCGCGTCGGGCGGGTGCACGCCGGCCCGGCGAGCGGTGCCGTCGACGATCTGGGACATGCCGAGCGCCAACGGAATTCCGGTGGCGCGGGCCATGTCCGTCAACAGCACATCGATGCCGGCCGCTGGATTGAGGTGGGCCAGCACGGCCGAGTCGCGGCCGGACCGATCACCGAACGCGACGGCGAAGAAGGGTGGCAGTGTGCCCGGGCCCTTCATGGTCAGGGCACGCGGCAACGATCGGATGATGCCGGGGAGATCGGGTTCGGCAATACGTCGGGCCGCGGCCTCGTTGGTGAGTCGGCCACCGTCGATGCCCCGGCGCAGCACGTCGAGATAGGCGAGCGCCGACGGGCTGATGACCATGAGGTTGGCCGATTCTCCGGTGGGTTTGAGGGTGCGTTGCAGCGTGACGGGTTCGGGATGCCCGACCGTGTAGGCAGTGCCGCGGCGTCCCCCGGGAACTTTGAGGCTCACGGGCCGCAGTGGCCGCTGTTGGGTCAATGCGCCCGACCGAACCCCGGTGATGGTGCCGCTGCACTGCTGCATCCAGTGCACGGCTGCTGCCGTCGGCGACCCGTCCGGGCCGATGAGCTGTTCGCGGCCGGCTTCCTCACCGCCGGCCGTCACGTCGACCGGCCATGCGGTGTAGACATCGCGCACCGAGTCCAGCAGAGAGGCCGCCGCCGCTGCGAGCAGATTGCTCACGCCCGGGCTCGCGCCCATGCCGATGACGGCCGTCACTCCCGCGGCACGGGCCGGTGCGTCCAGTTCCAGCATCTGCACGGTGGGTTCCCAGTCATCGCAGATGTCGACATAGTGCGTGCCTGTCTCGATCGCGGCCCGCAACACCGTCAGCCCGAATCGGTAATACGGGCCGACGGTGTTGAGCACCAGGTCGGCTTCGCCGAGCGCATCGAGCAGTCCGGTGGCGTCGGTGACATCGACCCGGCGAGCGCTGACGTGAACGGATGCATCGGCCAACTCGCGGGCGAGGCCCTCGGCCGCCGCGAGATCACGGTCGGCGACGACGATGTGCTCGACGCCGACGCCGTGCGCAGCGGTCCGTACCGCGACGGCGCCCATCGCTCCGGCGCCGCCCAGGGCTAGAACTCTCATGGCGTGGTCCTTTCGGGTTGGGTTTCGACGAATCGCCGGAGGGCGTCGAGGTAGCCGAGTGCGTAGAGCGATCGCGGCGCGAACACCGCCACCAGGAACGACCGAACGCCTTGGTGGTGGTCCAGCGGGGCCTTGGCGATGCTGTGCGAGGCATCCGGAAACGTCTGGACGGTCAGCAGGTTCGGCGGCACCTGCGCGCGGTAGACCCGCTCGGTTTCGGCCACGTCGACATTCCGGTCCTCGGCTCCCAGCATCAGCAGGACCGGGATCTTGATCTTGGCCAGCTGCGGCGTCACGTCGGACGTGTAGTTGGTCCGCACGAATCCCCACCGGTCGGCGGACATCGGCGGGTCGTCGATCCCGCTCGCGACATACCGGCCGTAGTCGGCGTCGGCGCGCAGCAGTCGCACCGATTCGGCCCGCCGATGCAGCGCTGCGGCGATCTCGGCGTCTCCGGCTCCCTGCGCCCGCAGTTCGGCCAGCAGGTTGTATTCGCCTTGGCGCAGCCAGTTGATCGCCGGGCCGACCAGGATCATGAATTGCAACTCGGGGTGGTTCACGGCCACCTCGGGCAGCACCCAGCCGGCCTGGCTGATGCCCCACAGCCCGATGCGACGCGGATCGATGTCGCCGCGGCCGCGGGCCCAGGTCAGCACAGACTCCGTCTCGACGGCACGGTCATGCATGCTCTGATGCAGCCAATTACCCTGCGCCCCTTGTACACCGGGCTTGTTCCAGGAAACCGAGGCATAACCGGCCCGGGCGAACGACTCCCACAGCGGCCGGTAGAACGAGTCGCGGGATGCGTCAGCCGGCCCGTCGCCGTGCACGAAAACCACAAGACCGTACGGCTTTTCGCCACGGGTCGGCAGGGCCAGGATCGCATCGAGCGACTGCGCCGAGCCGGGTATCTCCACCCGAACTTCAGTGATGTCGAAGTCGTTCTGATACAGCACCACACCGCCGAGAGCTGCCGCGACGAGGCAGCAGACGGCGATCACCCGGAGGCAGACGCGGAACATGAAACTATCGTACGGTAAACGTCCGTTTCTATTTCGATAGTTTTTGATAGGCAGGCTTACCATGCCACCGGTCCTGTGCTTGGCTGTGACCGTGCCCATACCGACCGAACGGTTCGTCCGAACCAATGGCGTGACGTTGAAGGTGCTGGAGGCGGGAGAACCCGGAAATCCGGTGGTGGTGCTGACCCACGGATTTCCCGAGCTGGCCTATTCGTGGCGTCACCAGATCCCCGTGCTGGCGGCGGCCGGCTACCACGTTATCGCCCCTGACCAGCGCGGATATGGCGGCTCGTCGCGGCCCGACGGGATCGATGCCTACAACATCGTCGAGCTGACCGCCGACATCGCCGGGTTGCTCGATGACGTCGGCGCCGAACGCGCGATCCTCATCGGCCACGACTGGGGCTCCCCCGTCGCCACCAACTTTCCGTTGTTCTTCCCCGATCGCGTGAGCGCGGTGGCGGCGCTGAGTGTGCCCCCGGTTCCACGGGCGTCCGGGCCGCCGACGCAGATCTGGCGCCGCATCGTCGGCGACAACTTCTTCTACATCCTCTACTTCCAGGAACCGGGTGTGGCCGACGCCGCGCTGGGCGCCGATGTCCGCGAGTCGATGCGACGCATGGTCACGATGGAAGGAGTCAGCGCTCCGCCGGAGCAGCTGACCGGGCAACCGGTGCCGCCGCTGCCGGACTGGATCAGCGCCGACGAATTCGAGCATTACGTGGCGGCGTTCAGTGAGACCGGCTTCACCGGGCCGCTGAACTGGTACCGCAACTTCGACCGCAACTGGGAACTCACCGAGAACACCCCCGCGCCGACCATCACGGTGCCGGTGCTGTTCCTGGCCGGCACCGCCGACCCGGTGCTCGGGTTCACCCCGCGCGACCGGGTGCACCACGTGGCCACCGGCGATTACCGCGAGGTGCTGATCGACGGCGCCGGGCACTGGCTGCAGCAGGAACGGCCCGACGAGGTCAACACAGCGCTGCTGGAGTTCCTGGAGACGCTCTGATGTCCCGGTAGGGTTCGGACATGCCGATCGCCGGAAATGCGAAGTTGCGGGTCCTCGGTGTTGCCGCGGCGGGATTGGTCGCCGTCAGCGCAAGCGCGTGCGACACGACGTCAGGCCCCGCCGGAGGCGCGCCGGACGGCGCTCGGCAGGTGACCGTCGTCGGATCCGGGCACGTCCAGGGCGTGCCCGACACCCTGACCGCCGATGTGGCGATGGAGTTCACCGCCCCCGACGTCTCGGGCGCGCTCAACCAGTCCAGCCAGCGCCAGCAGGCCGTGATCGATGCGCTCGTCGGATCGGGTGTAGACCGCAAGGACATCAGCACCACGCAGGTCAGCGTGCAACCGCAGTTCACCGACAACACGATCACGGGCTACCGGGCCAGCAATGCGATCAAGGTCAAGATCCGCGACACCGCCAAGGCGTCGCAGACCCTGGCGCTGATCGCGAGCACCGGAGGCGACGCCACCCGCATCAACTCGGTCGACTACTCGATCGAGGACGATTCGGATCTGGTGCGCGACGCCCGCGCCCGGGCTTTCGATGACGCCAAGAACCGCGCCGACCAGTACGCCGGGTTGTCGGGACTTCGCCTGGGCAAGGTGATCTCGATATCCGAGCAGTCCGGTGGCTCGACGCCGCCCACGCCCACCCCGATGCCGCGCGCGGCGATGCAGGCCGTCCCGCTGGAACCCGGTCAGCAGACCGTGGACTTCTCGGTGACGGTGGTCTGGGAGCTGACCTGACCCTTCCGCCGAAACGGTATTCCAGCAGAGAAAGTGCGAGTAAACGCCTGCCGGAATGCCGTTTCGGCGGAAGTGGGGCTCAGCCCGCGGGCGCGATGTCGACGGGGATTCCGTTGAGCACCGCGGTGCCCGACAACGGATCCAGATGCGTTCCGTCGTTGAGCTGGTTGACATTCGCCCCGGGGTGGCTGGCGGCGAGTTGCTGACCGGTACCGCCGCGGTCGTGACCCCAGCCGTGGGGTAGCGAGACCACGCCACGCCGCATGCCGTCATCGACTTCGATCGGGGCGAGCAGTTCACCGCCCGGGCCCTTGATCACCGCGATGTCGGTGAGCCCCAGATCGGCTGCATCGTCGGGATGGATCTGCAGCGTGCACCGGTTGGAGCCGCCCGACAGCGCCGGGACGTTGTGCATCCAGCTGTTGTTGGACCGCAGGTGGCGCCGGCCGATCAGCAAGAACCCGCCGGCCGTGCGGCCCAGCGCGTCGCGCAGCCGCGCCACGTCGGCGACGATCGGCTCGGGCGCGAGTTCGATTCGTCCACTTGGGGTTCGGAGAATCTCGGGGATCCGCGACCGCAGCGGCCCGAGGTCGATCCCGTGCGGGTTGGCCTTCAGCCGCTCCATGGTCAGCCCGTCGGGCTCGGCGCCGAACGCGTCGCCGTAGGGTCCGAGCCGCAGCATCATGTCGAGGCGTCGTTCATATCCGGGACCCGGGTACAGCATCGCGGTGAGCTCGTCGACGTCACGCCCCGCCACCGGCGAATTCGGATCGGCGGTCTCCTTCGCCAGCGTCGTCGCGATCACCTGCGCGTCCACCAGCGCCGGGTCCCCGGCGGCACCGATGCCGTAGAGAATCAGGGCCAGCCGGGACAGGATCTCGGGCTCGTCGGGCCGACCGTCCAGCGGCAGCGCCGGCGACGAGTACCGCACGTTGTTGCGGACCGCGAGATTGTTCAGCGCGACATCGAAGTGCGCACTGCGGGACGGCGGGGGCGGCGGAAGGATGACGTCGGCGTGACGGGTGGTCTCGTTCAGGTAGGGGTCGACGCTCAGCATGAAATCGACGCGCTCCAGCGCCTTGTCGAGGCGGTCACCGTCCGGTGCGGACAGCACCGGGTTCCCCGCGATGGTGATCATCGCCTTGATCTGGCCCTCGCCCGCGGTGTCGATCTCCTCGGCGAGCGCGGCCGCAGGCAGTTCGGAGAGCGCCTCGGGGTAGCCCGAGACGCGGCTGGCCCACCGTCCGGTCTTGAAGCCGCGTCCCGGTTTCGGCGGGCGCGGCGCGGGGGCCGTCGCACCGAGCGCGAACATGGCTCCGCCGGGACGGTCGAAATTGCCGGTGAGGATGTTGATCACGTCGACGAGCCAGCTGCCGATGGTGCCGAACTCGACCGTGGAGGTACCGATCCGGCCGTAGACGGCCGCCGTCGGGGCTGCCGCGAGTTCGCGGGCCAGTTCCCGGATCTCGGCGGCGCCGACGCCGCAGGCCTGCTCGACGGCCTCGGGTGAGAATTCGTCGGCCAGTCCGCGGAGCTCCTCGAGGCCGGCGACGTGCTCGCCGAGCTCGCCCAGATAGACGAGGTCCTCGTCGAACAGCACGTGCACGATCGCGAACAGCAGTGCCGCGTCGGTGCCGGGCCGCGGCGCGAGGTGCCGGTCGGCGAGTTTGGCGGTCTGGGTACGGGCGGGGTCGATGACGACGAGCTTGCCGCCGCGCTTGCGCAACGCGCGCAGCTTGCCCGGGAAATCGGCGGCGGTGGCCAGGCTGCCGTTGGACACCATCGGGTTCGCGCCGATGATCACCAGATAGTCGGTGCGATCCAGGTCGGGCACGGTGAACGCGACCGGGCTGCCGAACATCAGCCCCAGCGCGACGTGCTTGGGCATCTGATCCAGCGTGCTGGCGCTGAACACCTGCCGGGTGCCCAGACCGCGGATGATCAGCGGCGCGTACAGGCTGCCTGCGATGGTGTGCGCATTCGGGTTGCCGAGGTAGACCCCGACCGAGGTGCCACCATGCTCGCCGATCACGGCGCCGAGGCGCTCGGTGACGACGGCGTACGCCTCGTCCCAGGTGGCCTCGGTCAGCACGCCGTCCCGCCGGATCAGCGGCCGGGTCAGCCGGTCGGGATCGTTGTCGAGTTCGCCGAAGCTGGCGCCCTTCGGACAGATGAATCCCGCGCTGAACACGTCGTCGCGATCACCGCGGGCGGCGGTCACCTGGCCGTCCGAGATGGTCAGGGTCAGGCCGCAGGTGGCCTCGCAGAACGGGCAGATCCGAAGGGCCGTGCGGGTATCAGCCATGCCCCGAATTGTGCGCCGCTTAGGGCGATTCGTACACCTTCGGTTCGAGGGTGCCGATGTAGGGCAGGTCGCGGTAGCGCTCGGCGAAGTCCAGGCCGTACCCGACGACGAACTCGTTGGGGATGTCGAAACCCACGTAGGCGACGTCGAGTTCGGTCTTGACGGCCTCGGGCTTGCGCAGCAGCGTGCAGACCCGCAGCGAGCGGGGGTGACGGGTGGCCAGGTTGCGCAGCAACCACGACAGGGTGAGCCCCGAGTCGATGATGTCCTCGACGATCAGCACGTCGCGGTCATTGATGTCGCGGTCGAGATCTTTGAGGATGCGCACCACACCCGAGGACGACGTGGACGAGCCGTACGAGCTGACCGCCATGAACTCCAGCTGCGTGGGCAGCGGGATGGTCCTGGCCAGATCGGTGACGAACATGACCGCGCCCTTGAGCACGGTGACCAACAGCAGGTCGTCGTTACCCAGATTGTCTCGGTACTGCTCGGCGATCATCTCGGCGAGTTCGACGGTGCGGGTCCGGATCTGCTCCTCGGACAACAGCACCGATTTGATGTCTCCCGCATACAGCTCGGCAGAGTCGACAGCCACCCGAACAGCGTGCCATGCGAGTGGTCCGCTTTCCAACGCGGATCGCTAGACGGGTTCGGTGTGCATCACGAGCACGCCGCCGCGCCGCGCCGCGAACAACCGCTGTTTGCGCAGCCCGGACCCGACGGCCACACCGCCCTGTCCGCGCCAAGCTGTCACCAGCCGGTCCACCGCCCGGATCTGGATGTCGGTCAGATCACACGCGCCGCCATCCAGCAACCAGGCCCGGATCACCCGGCGCCGCAGCGCGTCGGGCAGCGGACCCAAGCGGGCAGGGTCAAGACCGCCGGCCTCCATGCGCGCCTCGGTAAGGGCCTCGGCCGCGAGAGCGTCGAGCGTCTCGGTGTCCTCGCGCAGGGCGATCGCGGTACGGGCCAGCGCCTCGGCCACCCCGCCGCCGAGCACGTCCTCCAGCAGCGGCAGCACCTCGTGGCGCAGCCGGACCCTGGTGAACCGGCGGTCGGCGTTGTGGGGGTCCTGCCACGGAGTGAGGCCGAGCTCGGCGCACACGGCGTGCGTCAGTGTGCGACGAACGCCGAGCAGCGGCCGGTGCCACGGTGGATCATGAGGGCGCATACCGGCGATCGAGCGGGCACCCGATCCGCGGCCCAGACCCAGCAGCACCGTCTCGGCCTGATCGTCGAGCGTGTGCCCGAGCAGCACCGGGGCGCCGTCACGCGCCGCGTCGAGTGCGGCGTAGCGGGCCTGGCGCGCCGCGGCCTCCGGCCCGCCGATCCGACCGACGTCCACGGAAAGAACATGCGCCGCAACACACCCCAGCGACAAAGCCTGCCTGCGAGCAGTGTCGGCGACGGTGTCCGAACCGGCTTGCAGCCGGTGGTCGACGATCAGCGCGGTCGTAGGCCGCAGGCCGGCTGCGACGGCGGCCAGCGCCAGCGAGTCCGGGCCGCCCGACAGTGCCACACACCAGGCCGGACCGTCGACGCCGTGGACCGAGGCCTCGACCACTTGCCGCAGCGCGGCTACAGCACCCGTTCGATCCATCGTTGCGGTTCGTCGATCTCGTGGGGTTGCGGCAGGGTGTCGGGGCCGGACCAGATGGTGTTGAAGCGGGCCATCCCGACTTCTCCCACCACATGGTCGACGAACGCCTTGCCCCGGGTGTACTGACTGAGCTTGGCGTCGAATCCCAGCAGCGCGCGGACCACCCGCTGCAGCGGCGGTTGCTTACGCTGCCTGCGGTCGTCGAAGCGGCGCCGGATGGTCGAGACCGTCGGCACCACCGCCGGGCCGACGGCATCCATCACGTGATCGGCGTGCCCTTCCAGCAGGGTTCCCAGCACCAACAGCTGATCGAGCGCCCGACGCTGCGGCTCGGCCTGCACCGCGCGCATCAGCCCGAGCACTCCACTCGAGTTCGGATCCGGCTCCGACCCGTTGCGCTGACTGCGGACGAACTGCGCGAGCCGCCCCACCACCTCGGTGACGTCCTCGCCGGCGTCTTGGGTGAGCACGGCCAGCGACTGCGACATGTGGTCGGCCAACCAGGGATTGGCGCGGAACTGCACCCGGTGGGTGACCTCGTGCAGGCACACCCACAGCCGGAAATCAGCTGGGGTGACCCGCAATTGGCGCTCTACCGCGATGACGTTGGGATACACCAGCAACAGTTCGCCGCCGTTCGGGGCGAACGGATCGTACTGACCGAGGATGCCCGAGGAGATGAACGCCAGTACCGCACCGGTCTGCGCGCCGGTAACCCGTCCGGTGATGAATCCCGGCTTGGGCGTGTCACTTTCGTCACCGGGCTGAATGCCGGTGGTCATCACCCGCATCGACCGCGTAGCCGCCCGGATCCACGCGGGACGGTCGACCACGCGGGCCTCGGGCACCTCGGCACCCTCGATCAGGCCCGTCACCTCGCGCACCGGCAGCTCGGCAGCCTTCGAACTCTCCGACAGCTGCTCGATCACCTGGCTACGGGTGTAGTCACTGGCTGCCGGGGCCGGCCGGGCCAGCTTCGCCCCGACCGTCGCGGCGAAATCCCAGTCGACCGCGCGGCCCGCGGTCATCTCGACCCGGTCGGTCACGTGCCACATCCGCACGACCGCAGTACCGCGGCCAGCTCGTCGATCGCGGTGCGCCCGGTGGGCCCGGCGTTGTTGGAGATCAGCGCGAACGTGAGCACCCGCCCGCTGTCGTCGGTGACGATGCCTGCCAGCGCATTGGTCCCGGTCAATGACCCGGTCTTGGCCCGCAGCCAGCCCGCGGCGTCGCGCCCGGCGTCGGTGTCGAGATAGCGGTTGGACAGCGTGCCGCTGCCGCCGGCGATGGGCAGCAGATCCACCAGCGGCCGCATGGCCGGTTCGGTGTTACCCGCGGCGATGTTGACCACCTCGTCGAGGATCCGGGCGGTCAACCGGTCTTCGGTCGAAAGACCGCTGGAGTCGACCAGTTTGGCCGCGGACATGTCGATGCCGATGCCCTCGAGCTGGCTCAGCACCGCGTCGACACCGCCGTCGAAACTCTCCGGCCGGTGCAGTTGGGCGGCGATCTCACGGGCGATCGACTCGGCCATCACGTTGTCGGATTCGTTCATCATCTGGCGCAGCCGCTCGATCAGCGGCGCGGACTGCACCGCGGCGATCTGCCTGCCGCCCGGGACCGCGCTGGCCAGCACCGTCACCGTCGCGGGATCCACCTTGAGTGCGGCCGCCAGGGCCCGGCCCGCGTCGAGGGCCGGTGTGGTCGATCGCCTGGATTCCACCGTCGTCGGCTGGATGCGTCCACCGTCGAGCATCACCGGTTCCATCGGCGCGATGTCACCGCCCTCGATGTCGGCCGGGTCCCAGCCCGGCGCCATCGTCGGGCCGCTGTACGCGCTGGTGTCCACCCGGACCGCGGTGACCGCGATGCCGCTGCGGCGCACCTGCTCGGCCAGATCACTGATCCGGGCCGCGCCCTTGTACCAGGTGTCGGTGTCGTCGGGCGCCGCCGAGAGGGTGGTGTCCCCACCGCCCTTGAGCACCACCAGACCGGGCTGTGAGTCGACGGCCAGGACCGTGGTGGCCAGCCGGGCGTTGCGGTCCAGCGTGAGCAGCGCGGCCGCCGTCGTCAGCACCTTGTTGACCGACGCCGGCTGCATCGGCACCCCGGAATTCTGCTCCCACAGTTCGGCACCGGTCTCGGCGTCTGTGATCCGGCCGGTCACCTCACCGAGATCGGGATTCGCCAGAGCCGGGGCCAGCGCGGCGGCCAGGCCGCTGATGGTCGGGGTCGGCGCGGACATGTCCACCGGGACGATGCCCGGACTGGCGGTCGCAGGCGGGGGCGCGGGCGCGACCGCCTCGGCATCGCTGGACCGGTGCCCGGTGAGCACGGCAGCAACCGCCACGACGGCAGCGACCAGCACCAGGACCACGACGCCAACCGCCACATGGGTGGACTGCCGCCACCGTGTGGGCCGCATATTTCTCCTGCTCTGCCGGTGGTGGGGACGAGCCACCCGTTTAGGCCAGACTATCGCTCCATTAGGGTTGACCCGCGTCGTCGCCCGACGACCCCAGACTGACCGCAGATGCGAAGGAGCCACGACGGTGAAGTTCGACGTCGTCATCGAGATCCCGAAGGGTTCGCGCAACAAGTACGAGGTTGACCATGAGACCGGCCGGGTCAAGCTCGACCGCTACCTCTACACCCCGATGGGCTACCCCGCCGACTACGGGTTCTTCGAGGACACCCTCGGCGAGGACGGCGATCCGCTGGACGCCCTCGTCCTGCTGCCCGAGTCGGTGTTCCCGGGCTGCATCGTCGAGGCCCGCCCGGTCGCGATGTTCAAGATGACCGACGAGGCCGGCGGCGACGACAAGTTGCTGTGTGTGCCCGCCGGAGATCCGCGCTGGGACCACATCCAGGACCTCGGCGACGTGTCGCAGTTCGAACTCGACGCCATCAAGCACTTCTTCGTGCACTACAAGGACCTGGAGCCGGGCAAGTTCGTCAAGACCGCCGACTGGGTGGGCCGCGAAGAGGCCGAGGCCGAGTTGCAGCGGTCGGTCGAGCGGTTCAAGACCTCAGGTCACTGAGCTCCGAAAGTTAGCCTCGCTGTAACACGAGGTAACTCCGCTGTGCCCTGAGGCTCCGATCATTGCTGTGTGTTGATGCATCAGGGCATGGGACTTGAGGCTTACAACGCGCTGCCCCTGCGCCGTGCGGTGCACGCCGTGTACGAGTGTTGCTACAGCGTGGTGCTGGCCACCGACCTGGCAGGCGGGCGTCCGTTCGCCGACCACGACTCGCTGTTCCGGCAGGCCGACACCCTGTTGTTCAGCCTCGGCGAGGATTCCATCGACCGCGTGCTGCAGGCCTATCCGCATATCGGTGCGCGGCCGCGCAGCCCGAAGTCGGTGTGCGAGCAGTGCTCGGTGTGGGACGACGATCCCGCGGTGATGACCCAGCTCAACACCGAGGTGCAGCACTACGCCGAGCAGTTCGGCTTCGGCTTCGTGATGTTCGTCGAGGACTGCTGTGCGCACCGGGCCATGGCCGGCCTCGTCGACCGGTTGCACAACGACCGCGAGACCGAACGCAAGGTTGTCCGCAACGAACTGGCCCGCATCAACCGGGCCAGGCTCGAACGCATGCTCGGCCCCGAGGGGGGCTATTACAACTGGTAGCCCCGGCTACCTGATCAGGTTGTTCAGCGGCTCACCGCGTTCGAGCCTGCCGATGTTGGCGGCGATGTCTTCTGCCCGCCCGCCGAACGTGTCGGTGGTGACGCCCGACGAATGCGGCGTCATCAACACGTTGGCCAGTTCGCCGAACGGTAGCTCGCTCGGCGCCCCCTGCCCGCCCGGGCTGGGATAGCGGTACCAGACGTCGATCGCAGCGGCCCGAATCCGGCCCTCCAGCAGCGCGTCGTAGAGCGGGCGCTCGGCCACCAGGGGACCGCGCCCGACGTTGACCAGCACGCCGTCGGGGCCCAGCGCTCGAAGCTGCTCGGCGCCGATCATGCCCTCGGTCTGCTCGGTAAGCGGCGCCGACACCACGACCACGTCGGACTCCGTCATGAGCCGGTTCAGCGCGGCCGTGTCGCCGGCCCAGGACAGGCCGTTCGCCACGGCGTCGACCCGCCCTGATCCGGTCACCGCGGCCCCGGTCGAGCCGAGGCTGCGGAACAATTCCCAGACGCGCCTGCCGATGTGGCCGAACCCGACCAGACCGACGCGGGCCGCGCCGATCGCAGGCAACTGTGGCAGGTTGACGTCGTACACCGAGGTGGCCCATATCCCCCGGCGCAGGGACCGGTCCTGCGCCAGGAAGTCACGGCGCAGCAGCACCGCTGCCGCGAGTACGTACTCCGCGATGGACCGTTCATGATGGAAGGTGTTGGCCACCAGGGTCTCTGGCCGCAACGCGGCGAAGTCGACCTTGTCGGTGCCGGCCCCCGCGACATGCACGAGGCGCAGTTTCTCGGCCGCGGCCGCCATCTCGGCGGTGAACCGGCCGCCCACCAACACGTCAGCGTCCCGCAGGTCTTCGATGCTCCCGTTCCAGATCACCTCGGCACTCGACGGTAGCCCGGCTTCGAAGCGATCGCGGTGTGCCAGCAGATTCGGTTCTATGACGACGATCTTCATGTCAATCCCGCTGCAGGGCAGGACGTTTGCTGTCGAATTTCCAGCCGGGGATCAGGTACTGCATGGCCACCGCGTCGTCACGGGCGCCCAGCCCCTTGGCCAGGTACAGCTCGTGGGCCGCGGCGACCCGCTCCTCGTCGAGCTCGACCCCGAGCCCCGGCGCATCGGGCACGTCGAGGTAGCCGTCGACGATCTGGAAGGGCTGCTTGGTGATCCGCTGGCCGTCCTGCCAGATCCAGTGCGTGTCGATCGCCGTGATGTCCCCCGGCGCGGCCGCGGCGACGTGGGTGAACATCGCCAGGGACACGTCGAAGTGGTTGTTGGAGTGCGAACCCCAGGTGAGGCCCCACGCGTCGCAGAGCTGAGCGACGCGGACCGAGCCACTCATGGTCCAGAAGTGCGGATCGGCCAGCGGGATGTCCACGGCACCGGCCCGGATCGCATGGCCCAGCTCGCGCCAGTCGGTAGCGATCATGTTGGTCGCTGTCGGTAGACCGGTGGCCCGTTTGAACTCGGCCATCACCTCGCGCCCCGAGAATGTGCCTTCCGGTCCGACCGGGTCCTCGGCGTAGGCCAGCACGTCGGTCAGCTGACGGCAGGTCTGGATCGCGTCGGCCAGCAGCCAGCCCCCGTTGGGGTCCAAGGTGATCCGCGCATCAGGGAACCGTTCGGCCAGCGCGGTGACGGCCTTGGCCTCGTCGGCCGCGGGCAGCACACCACCCTTGAGTTTGAAGTCGCGGAATCCGTAGCGGGCACGGGCAGCCTCGGCGAGCCGGACGATCGCCTCGGGAGAGAGTGCCTCGTCGTGGCGGATGCGCAACCACTCGTCCGCGGCGGCCGGCTCGTCGACCGCGGACCGGTAGTCCAGATCGGTGCGGTTCCGGTCGCCCACGAAGAACAGGTAGCCCAGCGCCTGAACACGATTGCGCTGTTGGCCGTCGCCGAGCAGTGCGGCAACCGGCACACCGAGGTGCTTGCCCAGCAGGTCCAGCAGCGCCGACTCGACGGCGGTGACGGCATGCACCATGACCCGCAGATCGAAGGTCTGGGCACCACGCCCCGCGCTGTCGCGGCCGGCGAACTCACGTCGGATGCCTGCCAGGATCGCGTGGTAACCACCGAGGGACCGGCCGACCACCAGTGGCCTGGCATCGTCGAGGGTTCTGCGGATGGCCTCACCGCCCGGCACCTCCCCCACCCCGGTGTTCCCATCGGAATCCTTGAGGATCAAGAGGTTCCGGGTGAAGAACGGCGCGTGCGCACCGCTGAGGTTCAGCAGCATGCTGTCGTGACCTGCGATCGGTATCACGATCATCTCGGTCACAACCGGAGTCGCGTTATCTGCACTCATCGGTAGTCCAATCTCGTAGGAAGTCATGCGAACCACTTGTCTCCGTTGGCAACCGGTCGGACCACACGGGACACCTTGTCGCACACCAGGCGCAACGCGTCGACGATCTCCCGTTCCCGCTCCGGAGTCAGCCGCGACAACGGCACCGACGCGCTGATCGCGTCCTGGGCCGGATGGCGGTACCGCAGCGTGACCGCGAAGCACTTGATGCCCGGCGTGTTTTCCTCGTCCTCGGTGGCGTAGCCCCGAACGCGGGCCTCATCGAGAGCCGCATCCAGACCGGCGCGGTCAGTGATCGTGCGGGGAGTCAGCGGCGTGAGCACATCCGGGATGTGCGCATCAAGCTCGGCACCGAACCGCTCGGCTAGCAGTGCCTTGCCGAGCGCGGTGGCGTAGGCCGGCAACCGGCGGCCCACCTTGTTGGCGGTGCGCACGTATTGGCGGGACTCCCGGGTGGCCAGGTACACGACGTCGTGCCCGTCGAGCCTGCCGAGATGAAACGTCTCGTCGAGCTGGCCACGCAGGTCTTCGAGGAACGGCGCGATCATCGGCAGATACGGATCGGCGTCGAGATAACTGGTTCCCACCAGTAGCGCCCGCATGCCGATGCTGTACTGCGTGCCCGCATCGTCGGACCGCACCCAGCCCTGGGCCACCAGAGTGCGCAGCAACGCATGCGCCGAACTGCGCGGCATGTCGAGTGCGGCACAGATTTCCCGGATGCGGGTGGGCTCGTCGGGCCGCGCCGCCAGGAACTCCAGCAGCTCGACCGTGCGCACTGCCGATTTGACCTTGCGCACCGAAACGCTGTCATCGCCGGTCAATTCACCCTCCCATCAACTGACGGACGATCAGCACCACGGCGCCGATGGTGGATATCGCGATGGCCGCCCACCGCTGACGCTGCCGATCCAGATGCCGGTTGACCCACCGGGACAGCGCATAGCCGACGACACACGCCGGGACGAGCATCGCGAACACCACGACAGTGTGGTGGTCGACGGACCCGGTGAGCGCGAGCAGCACGAGCGACAGGGCCGAGCCGACGAGAAAGAAGCCGCTCATCGTGCCACGCAACCGGGCACCGGTGTTGTTCTGCCACACCAGCGCCATCGGTGGCCCGCCGATGGAGGTCGCGGTGCCGAGCAGTCCCGAGGTGGCGCCGGCCAGCACCAGGTTGCGCCGGTGCGGCGCGGGGATCCACCCCATGCTGGTCAGTGCCACGCCGCCCAGCACCACCGCGGCCAACGCATACGCCAGCATCTCCTTGGGCATCACCACGAGCAGCAGCGCCCCGGCGATGGTGCCCGGAACCCTTCCGGCCAGGGCCCATCCGGTGCCGGCGAGGTCGATGTCCTCGCGTTCCCTCACCACCACCATAAGGGTGACCATCGTGGCGAGCATGATCAGCGTTCCTGGGATCAACCCGGGGTCCACAATCGCGACGATCGGTGCCGCCAGCATGCCCATGCCGAACCCGATGGAGGCCTGCATGCAGGACGCCAGCACAATTGCGGCGGTGACGATCCCGAAGCCGGCGATACTCACGCCGACACCGGCACGGCCGGCTCCAACGGATGGTGGCATTCGGATATGTGGCCGTCGACGTCCGGGGCGGCGGTAGCCGTCGGCGCCTGCGTCGCGCAGATGTCGGTGGCCTTCCAGCATCGGGTCCGGAACCGGCAGCCCGACGGCGGATTCAGCGGTGACGGCACCTCGCCCTTCAGCAGGATCCGGTTGTTGCGCTGGGCCGCATCGAGTTTCGGTGCCGCCGACATCAGTGCCGCGGTGTAGGGGTGGCGCGGATTGCGGTAGACGTCCTCGGTGCGGCCGCTCTCGATCATGTGGCCCAGGTACATCACCGTGACGCGATCCGCTACGTGTCGTACCACCGACAGGTCGTGCGAGATGAAGACATAGGAGATGCCGAGTTCCAGCTGTAGCTCGTTGAGCAGGTTGAGCACCTGCGCCTGGACAGAGAGGTCGAGCGCCGATACCGGTTCGTCGCAGATGATGACATCAGGGTTGAGCGCCAACGCCCTGGCTATACCGATGCGTTGTCGTTGTCCGCCGGAGAACTCCTGCGGGTACTTGTTGACGGCCTTGGCTCCCAGCCCGACCATGTCGAGCAGGCCGCGCACTCGCATGTCCCGGTCCTTGCGGTTCGGATGCAGGGTTTTGTGGGTGCGCCACGGCTCGGCGATGATGTCGCCGGCGGTCATGCGGGAGTTCAACGATGCGTAGGGATCCTGGAACACCATCTGGACCCTGCGCCGGAATTTCAGCAGCTCCGCACCACGCAGGCTGAACGGGTCGATGCCGTCGAACGTCACGCTGCCCGAATCCGGGCGCTCGAGCATCATCAGGGTCCGCGCCAGTGTGGACTTGCCGCAACCGGATTCACCGACCAACCCGAGCGTTTCACCGCGGCCGAGGTCGAGGTCGATGCCGTCGAGAGCGGCCAGCTGACGCTTGCCCACCCGGAATGACTTGCGCAGATCGCGGACGGTCAGCAGGTTCTCAGACATCAGCTGCTTCTCCTCCTCGCATTTGGGGGCCGACCTCGTCAGGGAAGTGGCAGGCACTTCGCCGACCGTCACCCTGCAGCGCCGGTCTGGTGGTGACGCAGATGTCCCGGGCCAGCGGACAGCGGTCCTGGTAGACACAACCGGCCGGGATCGAGTGCAGATCCGGTGGGGCACCGCCGATCGACTTGAGGGTTTCGCCGCGCACCGCGCTCACGGGGACCGAGTCGAGCAGGCCCTTCGTGTATGGGTGTCGGGGACTGGCGAAAACCTCGGCCACCGGCCCGGTTTCGACAACCTGGCCGGCGTACATCACCGCGACCTGATCTGCTTCCTCGGCGACCAGCGCCAGATCGTGAGTGATCAACACGACGGCCATGTCGTATTCACTGCGCAAGCTCTTCAGCAGTGCCATGATCTGCGCCTGCACGGTGACATCCAGTGCGGTGGTCGGCTCGTCGGCGATCAGTACCCGCGGGTTCAGCGCGACGGCCATCGCGATCAGCAGGCGTTGCCGCATGCCCCCGGAGAACTGGTGCGGGTAGGACTTCATCCGCTCCTCGGGCTGCGGAATGCCCACCCGCGCCATCAGTTCGGTTGCTCTGCGCTTGGCGTCCTTGGCATTCATCCCGTGGTGGATGCGGAAAGGCTCGGCCAGTTGGGTACCGACCGGGTAGAGCGGGTTGAGTGCAGTCAGCGCGTCCTGGAACACGATGGCCAGCTCCGGCCCGGCCAGCTTGCGCCGGGTCTTGCGGTCGGCGGCCAGGACGTCCACGTCGATTTCGCCGAGCCGCGCAGTTCCTTCCACGACCTCGGCGACCGGCTCCAGCAATCCGACCAGGGCGGTGGCCGTCATGGACTTGCCGCAACCCGATTCGCCCAGCAGTGCCAGGGTCTGGCCCCGGTGCGCCGCGAAGCTGACGTGGTCGACGGCGCGCACGGTTCCGGTGATGGTGCGGATGTCGACGGTGAGCCCGTCCACCACAAGCGCGGGATCGACGTCGACATGTTCGGGCCTGGTCGGCGGTTCCACGACACTGCTGCTCGACTGGGAGGTCATCCGAGGGCCTTTCCGGTTTTGGTGAAGCGGGACAGGCGTTTCTGCGGGACGGTGAGTCGCCAGCGCTGACCCGGATCGGTGGCGATCCGGGCCCAGGCGGCCAGAATGGTGGCCGAGACCGTGGTGATCACGATGGCCAGCCCGGGGAAGAACGAGAGCCACCACGCGGTGTGCAGGTAGGTGCGGCCCTGCGAAACCATCAGGCCCCAGCTGACATCCGGCGGCTGAATCCCGATGCCCAGGAAGCTGAGCGAGGATTCGGCCAGCATGACGTAGCAGAAGTCCAGGGTGGCCACGGTCAGCAGGGTCGGCAGCACGATCGGCACCACGTGCCGGACGATGATGGACCGTCCGCTGGCCCCGAACGTGCGGGCCGCGTCGACGAACACCCGGCTCGACAGTTCGGCAGACTCGGCGCGGGCGGTGCGCAGGTACACCGGAATGCGGGTGATGGCGAGCACCGCAACGATATTCGCGGCACTCGGGGAGAACACGTAGAGCACCACCACGGCCAACAGCAGCGAGGGGAAGCTCATGATGACGTCGGCCACCCGCATGCCCAACGTCTCCCGCCAGCCGCGGTAGTAGCCGGCCCACATGCCGATCAGTGATCCGACGACCGCCGAGATCACCACGGCGGGAATGGCTACCGACAGTGTGGTGCGGCAGGCGACGATGAGCCGGGCCAACATGCTGCGTCCCAGCGGGTCGGTGCCCAGCACGTTGGCCCAGCCGTGGGCAAACGTGAACGGCGCCTGATTCGAATTGTCGAGGTCGATGTGGGTGGCCAGGTTGCCGACCAGCATCGGGCCGAACACCGCGGTGAGGATCACCAGGCCGAGCACCACGGCGGCAGCGGCCGCCACCCGGTCATTGACCAGCAGCCGGACCCACACCGAGCGCCTGCGGGTGGGTTCGGTCTCCGGTTCGCCGACGATCGCGGTGGTGGGTTTGACTGGCACCAGGTCGATTTGAGTGCTCACGATGTGTACCCCTAGACCTTGGCCGGTTCCCGTACGCGTGCGTCGAGCAGCGCGTAGCAGGCGTCGATGATGATGTTGAGGACGAAGATGCTCACCGCGGTGAGCAGAACTGCGGCCTGCAGGACAGCGAAATCACGCTGCAGGATGGCGTCGATCATGAGCTTGCCGATGCCCGGCCAGCCGAAGATGGCCTCCACCACGACCGCCCCGTTGATCAGGCCGACGGCGAGATCGCCTGCCACCGTCAGTGCGGGTGCGGCCGCGTTGCGCAGCGCGTGGTGGCTGACCACCCGCAGATCGCCGGCGCCCTTGCTGCGGGCCAGCCGGATGTAAGGCGCTGACAGGGCCGAGACCATGGCGCCGCGAACCACCTGGGTCAGCACACCCAACGGGCGGATCATCAGCGTGGCGATCGGCAGAATCCACGACAGCATGCCGTCGTCGGTGCCCGAGGTCGGCAACCATCCCATCAGCACGGAGAACAGCCACACCCCGGTGATGGCGAACCAGAAGTCCGGAATACTGGCCGCGGTCATCGACAACAGGCTGGAGAACCGGTCGGCCACAGAGTTGGGCCGGTAGGCGGCCCAGCAGCCGACGATGATGGCGCCGATGATCGCCAGCAGCATGGTGGTGAAGGCCAGTTGCAGCGTCGCCGGGAAGGCGCGCAGTGCCATTGCCGACGCGGATTCGCCGGTGCGCAGCGAGGTTCCGAAGTCGAGGTGGAGTACGCCCTTGAAGTAGTCCACCAGCTGGGTGAACAACGGCTGATCGAACCCGTGCTGGTGGGCGAACGCCGCACGCTGGTCGGCGGTGGCGGACTCGGGCAGGTACAGGTTGGTCGGATCACCGGTCAGCCGGGCGAGCAGGAAAACGCCGAGCAGCACGATGATCAACGGAATGGTGCTCGTGTACATCCGGCGCCGGAGGAAGGGGAACATCTGGCTCAGCTCCTGTCGGTGCGGTCGGCCGAAGCGGGCGTCATCTCCGACAGCCGCATCTCGTCGCCGGTGGCGGAGTTGGGGGTGTAGTCGACACGTGGCGACTTGCCGAGAATGCCCTTCATGTGGGCGATATAGGCGAACTGCATGATCTGCTGCGGTTCCTCGGCGAACAGTTTGGCGAAGGCATCCTGGCGGGCCTGGCCGGTGAGGGCTTCCGCGGCACGAATCTTGGCATCGAATTCCGTTGTGCCGTAGGCGCTCTGCGGCCCCTGCGAGAGCATGTACTGGTCCATGGTGAACGCGGCGTCACCGGCCTGGTTGCCGTGCATGATCATCAACAGATATGGGCCGGTGTCCGCCGGAAACGGCCGCAGCTGGTACTGCAACTGGCCGGCGGTGTCCATCATCTCGATCTTCACGTTGAGGCCGATCTCGGCGAATTCACTTTGGAGCACCTCGATGGTCTCGGAGATCTTCGGGAACTGGGCGGTGCGGCCGATCAGCCGGATCTGTCGGTCGACCGGGACCCCGTCCGCCTTCGCCTCGGCGATGAGCGCCTTGGCCTTGTCGAGATCGTGGGGCCACAACGGCAGGTCGTCGTTGTACCCGACGACACCGGACGGGATGAGCTGGGAGGCCGGCTCACCGAGTCCACGGAACAATGCCTTGACGATGCCGGTCCGGTTGACCGAGTAGTTGATGGCCTGCCGCACGCGGATGTCATTGAGCGGCGCCTCCGTCGCCTGCATCCGCAGCGCGGTGGTCTCGTTGTTCTGGAACGGCACTCCCCGATCGCCGGCCCCGTCCTCAGGACCCAGCGACGTCGCGATGTCGGCCTCGTCGTTGGTGATCATGGCGGCGCGCACGCTGCCCTCGCTGCGCCACTGGTACTCGGCTCGCGCGAACGCCGGCTTGGCGCCCCAGTAGCGGTCGTTCCGGGTGAGCAGCAGCTTCTGGCCGTACTCCCAGTCGGCGATGGCGTACGGCCCGGTGCCGATGGGCTCGCGAACCTTTTCCGTGGTGCTGGTGTTGAACGGGACGATCTCGACGAACGAGATGCGCAGCGGCAGAATCGGATCCGGCTTCGGCGTAGCTATTGTCACCGTGTTCTCGTCAGGCGCCGCGACGACGAGCTTGTCGTCGCCGAACACATAGCCGTCGACGTTGCACTGCAGATCGGAGTTGACCGCGCGATCAATCGAGAAGGCCGCATCCTTGGCGGTGAACGGCGCACCGTCGGAGAACGTGACACCTCTGCGGATGTCGAAAGTCCATTGGTCGGGCGCGGTTTGGCGCCATGCGGTGGACAGCAGCGGTTGCAGATCGCCGGTGTCGGGATCGCGCTCGATGAGCGGTTCGGTGATGTTGGACCGCACCACGATGCCGGTGGAGGTCAACGAGCTCTCGCAGGGCTCCAGCGTCGGCGGTTCCTGGGAGATGACGATTCGCAGGGTATCGGGGTCGTAACCGCCGTGCGCGGTGTTGGCGACGCTGCACCCCGCGGTGAGCGTGCAGGCGGTCAGGGCGACTGCCGGGGCGGCGAGAACTCGCCTCATGGATCCTCCAGGATGTGATGTCCACGTATGTAGATGCCGGTTGTGACCGCAGACACACGCTAAGAACGGCCCGCTCCACCCGTCAACCCGGGGAAATCGGCTGAAACGGCCCCGCCTGAATGTGCTCGGCCCGCCGTCACATGGGCCAAGAAGTGGCTCTGAACTGCAGATTTAGCGCTGCGGCGGGATCGGCGATACGCCCGCAGCAATGCCGAGGGGGGAATTATGCAGCTTGCGTATCAAGCCATGCTATTTCCGTGTTGGACGGGTATTTGCAGGCAGGCTTACCGTAGCTGCATCCCGACCGAGGAGTACGTGTGCCCGAATCCGATTCCAGCCGCCGCGTCCTGCAGGTGGGTCCGCTCAAGCCGTCGCTCGCCGAGACCCTGCGGACCAGCTACGACGCCCAGGTGTTGCCCGACGGCCCCGAACGCACAGCGTTCCTCGCCGAGCACGGCGCCACGATCGCCGCCGTCGTGACCTCCGGGCGCACCGGGGTTGACGCCGAACTGATGTCCGCGCTGCCCAATCTGGGCGCAGTGGTGAACTTCGGGGTGGGCTACGACACCACGGATGTCGAGGCTGCCGCAGCCCGAGGCGTCATGGTCAGCAATACCCCTGACGTCCTCAGTGACTGCGTGGCCGACACCGCCGTCGGTCTGTTGATCGACACCATGCGCCAGTTCTCGGCCGCCGACCGCTACCTGCGCGCCGGGCGGTGGCCCGCCGACGGCAACTACCCACTGACCCACAAGGTCTCCGGGGCTCGCGTCGGCATCATCGGGCTGGGACGTATCGGCACCGCGATCGCCACCAGACTGGTCGCGTTCGGTTGCCCCATCAGCTATCACAATCGTCGCGAGATCGCCGACAGCCCTTACCAATACGTCTCTTCCCCGGTCGACCTCGCGCACCAGGTCGACGTCCTGATCATCGCCGCGGCCGGCGGCAGCGGCACGCGCCACCTGGTCGATCGGGATGTGCTCGAGGCTCTCGGCCCCGACGGCTACCTGGTCAACATCGCCCGCGGCAGCGTCGTCGACGAGGGCGCTCTTGTCGACGCCCTGACCGGGGGCAGGCTGGCAGGCGCAGGGCTCGACGTGTTCACCGACGAGCCGAACGTGCCCGAGGCACTGCTGTCGTTGGACAACGTGGTGCTGCTCCCCCACGTGGGGAGTGGAACCGTGGAGACTCGGGCGGCCATGGAGGCCCTGACCCTGGCCAACCTGGACAAGTTCCTGGAGTCCGGCGAGCTCGTCACCCCGGTGCCCATGCCGGTTCCGGCAGCCCGCGGCTAACCGACGAAATCCTCGACCAGATCGTCGGTGGTCCACTCCCGCGGCGGCAGCACATCGCGCAGCAGCCGCAGCAGCGCGGGGTTGGTGCTGTCCCCGCGCCAGACCGCGTCCAGTTCGACCGGGCGTTCCCGGAACGCGCCGATCGAGCGGAACACCACGCCCTCGGGATGCAGGGTGGCCGTCGACGCGGGCACCAGGGCGATGCCGATCCCGGAGCGCACCAGCACCAGCATGGTGTGCACCTGCGTGACGTACTGAACGTATCGCGGCGTGGCTCCAGCGATGGTGAACGTGCTGATCAGCAACTCGTTGAAGTAGCGGGCCTGTACCGGGGAGTACATGATCATGTCCTGGCCGTCGAGATCGTTGAGCGTGAGCTGTCGACGTACTTCGACCAGCGGGTGCGCTGCCGGAAGCGCGGCGATGAGCTGTTCGTGCAGCAGCGGTCGCGATACCAGGCCCGGACGTTTGAGCGGTGGCCGTGCCATGCCGAGATCCAGTTCTCCGGTCATGAGCGCCTCGATCTGGACGGCCGTCACCATCTCGCGCAACTCGAGCTTCACGTCGGGAATCTGTTGACGTGCGGCGTCGAACAGCCTGGGCAGCACCGGATGCGCCGACGCCGCGGTGAATCCGATCACCACCGTGCCGAGATCGCCTGCGGGAACGCGTTTTACATTGAGCGCCGCACCTTCGGCCAATTGCAGGATGCGGCGGGCATCGGGCAGGAACGCCACCCCCGCGGGCGTCAGAGTGACCGACCGGGTGGTGCGGTCGATCAGGTGCACACCGAGTTCGCTCTCCAACTGCTGGATTTGGCGGCTCAGCGGCGGCTGGGTCATGTGCAGCCGCTCGGCGGCCCGGCCGAAGTGCAGTTCTTCTGCGACGGCGATGAAGCACGACAGCCGGGACAGCGAGAACACCGGTGCAGCCTATCGTCCACCTCCGTTATATATGCGTGAATCGCATGAATAGGCCGACACTAGGGCTGATGGAGGAAATTATCGATAAACACCACGAGATCGCGGATTTCCTTGCGCATCGCCAATTTTCGTAGCAAAATCGAACACATGTTCGAGTCGGATGCATCGTGGGAGCTGGTCCTGTGCATCGGTGACTCCGTCAGCGAGGAGGCCATGCTGATGGCCTCGCGGATGTCGATGATCGGGGAGCTGCTGGCCCGCCGCACCGCGGAGGTCGAACCCGAGGATTCCGACCCGGGTTACATGTTGGTGACCGGGTTTTCCCGCACCGTCGCCGAAGTGGGCGCGGCCATGAACGTCTCGCCCAAAGTCGCCACACTGGTCGTTGCGCAAGCTGAAGCGTTGACCGATCGACTGCCCGCGGTGGCGCAAGTCCTTCGGCGCGGACAGATCGACTGGGCAACGGTGGCGGTGATCATCGAGCGGACAGAACTGGTCGCCGACAACGGGGTCATCGCCCGCCTGGATGCCGATTTGGCCGGCCGGATCTCGGGCTGGAAGTCGTGGTCACGGCAGCGGGTCGTCAACGCCGTGGACGCTGCGGTGCGCGAGATGGACCCCGATGCCATCCGTGAACGCGAAAAGGCTGAGCGGCGCCGCTTTGTACGGGTACGGCCCGGGCCCGACGGCACTGCACGACTGGAAGGAACGTTGACCGCGAAGGCAGGTTCGACCTTCGACCAGCGCCTGACTCAGCTGGCCAACGGAGTGTGTGCAGAGGATCCGCGCACACTGGGCCAGCGCCGAGCCGACGCTGTCGAAGCCATGTCCGAGAACCGCGCCTTGGTCTGCCTGTGCCGGCGGCCCGAGTGCCCGCATGCCGAACCGGCCGAGCCACCCGCAGCGCGGGTGTTGATGAATGTGATCGCCCCGCAGAGCGCCCTCACCGGTGGGAACCAGCCCGGCTACCTCGCCGGGTACGGCGTGATAGACGCCGAAAAGCTGCGGGAGCTGGCCGAGCAGGCCGCCCTGCGGGTAATTCAGGCCCCCACGGTGGCGACCGCCGAGGCGTTGCGGTACCAGGTATCAACCGCGCTGGCGCGCTGGATCCGGTGCCGTGACATCACCTGCCGGTTTCCGGGTTGCGACCGACCTGCCGAGCTCTGCGATGTCGACCATACGATCCCGTTCAATCACGCCAACCCGGAACGGGGCGGGCTCACAGTGCCATGGAACCTGAAATGCCTTTGCCGCCAACACCATCGTCTCAAGACGTTCCATGACGGCTGGCGCGACCGACAACTCCCCGATGGGACCATCGTGTGGACCGCGCCGAGCGGCCAGACCTACACCACCAGTCCCGGCGCCGTCGAGATCTTCCCGGAATTGACGGCGCGTCGCGCTCCACGGCGTACCAAGACCACACCTCGTGCGGTCCGAATCGCGCAGCACCGGGCCAAGAACCACCGGTTGCGTCCGATCAATGCCGAGGCCCGCCGCGTCCGGAAGGCCCGCACGGCCGAGGTACGTCGCCGCGTTGAACACAACCGGATGCGCGCCACCCTCACGTTGTTCAAGGGAAACCGCCCTAGCACCAGCCCATTCGCTACCTGGATCAACGATCCGTACGAGCCCGAAACCCTGCCCGCCGACTGGCAACCGCCACCTCCACCGGATCCAGGGCCGGACGAACCACCGTTCTGACCGGGCCCCGAGTTACCAGCGCGGGCTGATCGCCTCAAATGACGGATCGACCGTGCGCATGTAGCCGGTGTCGTCGCGGTCGGTGATCCCGCAGCGCAGGTACTGCTCGTGCAACGCAGCCAGAGCGTCGTCGTCGATCTCTACGCCGAGTCCGGGACCGGCTGGCACGGGCACTGCGCCAGATCGGAACTCCAGGGCACCGGGGCGCACGACGTCTTCGGTCTTCCACGGCCAGTGCGTGTCGCAGGCGTAGGTGAGATTAGGTGTGGCGGCCGCCAAATGCACCATGGCAGCCAGACTGATGCCCAGATGCGAGTTGGAATGCATGGACAGCCCCAACCCGAAGGTGTCGCAGATACCGGCCAGCAGGCGGGACCGCTGCAAGCCGCCCCAGTAGTGGTGATCCGAGAGCACCACGCGCACCGCACCTTTCGCGACCGCGGGGGCCAGGTGGTCGAACGCCACCACACACATGTTGGTGGCCAACGGCATGGTTGCCTGCGCAGCCACGTCTGCCATGCCGTCCAACCCGGGCGTCGGATCCTCCAGGTACTCCAGCACGCCCGACAGCCGCGCGGCCACCTTCAGCGACGTCTCTGGCGTCCAGGCGGCATTCGGGTCCAGCCGCAGCGGATGGTCGGGGAACGCGGCCCGCAATGCCTCGATCGCGGCCGCCTCCTCCTCGGGCGGAAACACGCCACCCTTGAGTTTGATTGCGGTGAAACCGTATTCGTCAACGATGCGACGGGCCTGGGCCACGATGCCGTCGGGGTCGAGCGCCTCGCCCCAGCCGTCTGGCTCAGCCCCGGGGTGACCGGCCCACTTGTAGAACAGGTAGGCGCTGAACGGCACCGCATCACGCACCGCGCCGCCGAGCAGATCCGATACCGGACGGCCGGTCGCATGCCCCGCGATATCGAGGCACGCCACCTCGAACGGAGAGAAAACCTGATCGACCGCGCTGGCGGTGGTGATCATGCCTGCCGTGCCGACGGCAGCCGTGTCTCCGCGCAGCCGATCGGCGATTGCCGCACGAATGGCGTTGAGAGAAAACACATCATGCCCGACGATTGCATCCGCGGCTGCCCACAGGCGCTCCAGATGCCGGGTGTCGGCGTAGGTCTCACCGAGCCCGGTGAGACCTACATCAGTCTGCACCTGGACGATCGCCCGCAACGCGAACGGTTGATGCACACCGACGGTGTTGAGCAGCGGGGAGTCTGCGAACGCGACCGGTGTTATGCGTGCGCCGGTAATACGGACGGGCGGCATCAGTGAACCAGCGCATTGTCGATCACGGCGCGGCCGGCCGCCAGGATGCGTTGCAGCTCAGCGACATCGTCGGGTCTGGCATCGATGAGCGGTGGGCGCACCGGTCCGGCCGGGATCCCCTCCAAGGTGACACCGGCCTTGATCAAGGAGACCGCATAGCCGGGAACCGTGTCCCGGAGCCGCACCAGCGGATGGTAGAACTCGCGCGTCAGGGCCGCGATCATCGGCTCGTCACCGGTTTCCAGGGCCCGGTAGAAGGCGAGTGAGACATCCGGGGCGAAGGCGAAAGTCGCCGACGAGTACAAGGTCACCCCAATCGCGCGGTAGGCCTGCTGGGACACCTCGGCGGTGGGCAGCCCGTTGAAGAATTGGAACGGCTTGCCGAGCGGCTCCAAGGCGTCGGTGACCGCCCGCACGATGCGTGATACTCGATCGAGATCGCCTGTGCCGTCCTTGAATCCGACCACGTTGGGGATCAGAGCCGCCTCCACCGCCGACTCCTCGGTGTAGCGGGCGTTGTTGCGGTTGTAGACGACGACGGGCAGATCCGTGACCGCGCTGACCTCACGGGTGTATGCCACCAGCCCCGCCTGCGGCATCTCGACCAAGTATGGCGGCAGGAGCAACAGACCGTCGGCTCCGGTTTCCGCGGCGGCACGCGCGAAGGCCTTGGCCGACGCGATGGAACCGCCGGCGCCCGCGTACACCGGAACCCTCCCGCTCACCGTATCGACGGCGGTACGCACCACCGTGCGCATCTCGTCGGGATCGAGGGCATGGAATTCTCCGGTGCCACAGCCGATGAACACGCCACCGGGCCCAGCCTCGACCCCCTTTGCGATGTGCTGCGCGAGCCGATCCACGTCGACTTCGCCAGCGGCGGTGAGCGGGGTTACCGGGAAGAACAGGACGCCGTCCAGCATTGTGTACTCCTTGTTTTCAGGTCAGTCTTTGGTGAGTTGGCCGTCGATACGCCGCCACAGGCCGTCAGGATTTCCCTCGGCAATGGCACTGGGCAGCAGTTGTTTCGGGGCGTCCTGGTAACACACCGGCCGCAGGAACCGCTCGATGGCGCGCGCGCCCACCGATGTGGTGCGCGAATCGGAGGTCGACGGGAACGGCCCGCCGTGCACCATGGCATGACAGACCTCGACGCCGGTCGGCCAGCCATTGAACAAGATTCGGCCCGCCTTCAGCTCGAGAACATTCAGCAGCTCACGGGCCTGGCTGTGGTCGGAATCGTCGACGTGGATCGTCGCGGTCAGCTGACCCTCCAGGCTCTTGGCGAGCCGCAGCATCTCGGCGGCATCGGAGCACCTCACCAGAACGCCGACGGCGCCGAATATCTCGGCCTGCAGTGTCTTCGAGGCCAGGAAGGTCGTCGCGTCGGTGCTGAACAGTGCGGCGCGGCATGACACAGCGGGTGCGTCGGCCTGCGCTCCGCGGGCGACGAGTACTGCCTCCCGCTCCGCTGCCTCCACACCCTTGCGGAAACTGTCGGCGATACCGGGCGTCAGCATCGCGGTCGGAGCACTCGCCTCGACCGCTTCACCCGCGGCGGCGGCGAAGGTTTCCAGCTCGGGCCCGTCGACCGCGATGACCAGACCCGGATTGGTGCAGAACTGTCCGGAGCCCAGGGTCAGCGAGCCGACGAAGGCCCGTCCCAGCTCGGCACCGCGGTCGGCCAGCGCACCGCTGAGCAGGAATACCGGGTTGACGGCGCTCATCTCGGCGTACACCGGGATCGGTTCAGGACGGGCCGCCGCGGCGGCAACCAGCGCCATGCCGCCCGCGCGGGAGCCGGTGAACCCGACCGCCTTTATCCGGGGATCGGTGACCAGGGCGGCGCCCAGTTCAGGGCCGTACCCGTACAGCAGGGAGAACGTTCCGGCCGGAAGCCCGGAGGAAGCGACGGCATCGGTGATGGCCCGCCCGACGAGTTCGGAGGTGCCAGGGTGGGCGTCGTGCGCCTTGACGACAACCGGGCAGCCGGCGGCCAGGGCGGACGCGGTATCGCCACCGGCCACCGAGAAGGCCAGCGGAAAATTGCTCGCACCGAACACCGCGACGGGGCCGAGCGGCACGCTGCGCTGACGAATGTCGGTACGCGGCAACGGGGTTCGGCCGGGCTGCGCGGGGTCGATCCGTGCCTGGTTCCAGCTCCCCTCGCGCAGCACCGCGGCGAACAACCGGAGTTGACCCGCAGTGCGCCCGACCTCACCGGTCAGCCGTGGCCGCGGCAGGCCGGTCTCGGAGTGCGCACGGCTCACCAGAGCGTCACCGATCGACTCGAGGTTGGCCGCGATCGTCTCCAGGAACCGGGCCCTCGTCTCGATCGGGGCTGATCGGTATGCCGAGAACGCTTCCGCGGCGGCCGCACAAGCGTCCTCGACATTGGTGTGGTCGCCATATGCGTACGGGGGCTCGATGGGCTCGCCGGTCTGCGGGTCGACGCCGCGGATCTCCGTGCCGGTGCCGCGCACCGGCGTCCCCGCGATCAGCATCTGTCCGGTCAGGTCCAGCGTCGCCGTTGAGGTCATACAGGCACGGTACGACGCCAAATAAATGCTTGTCCAAGTCAAATTTGCCGGTCAATCATGCACTAGTTGAATTAGTCCGTTTCGAGCCTCTGCCAGGTCGCCGGTCCCGCATGATGTGCCGATGGATGACCTCGTACACGGCCACTGCGACGATCGTTTTCACGCAATCCGCGACGCACTGTCGGAGGCGATCGCCGGCCGAGAGGAAACCGGCGCCACCATCGCCGTCGACATCAACGGTGAACTCGTCGTCGACCTGTGGGGCGGCTACGCCGACGCGGCGCGGACCAGGCCCTGGACCGAGGACACCATCGTCAATGTCTGGTCGTCCACCAAGACGGTGACGGCCCTGGCCGGGCTGATGCTGATCGATCGCGGCCTGATCACCGCAGACACCCCGGTGGCCGAGTACTGGCCCGAATTCGGCGCAAACGGCAAGCAGGACATCGAGTTTCGTCACCTACTGACCCACAGCTCAGGGGTGTCCGGCTGGGAGCCGCCGTTCGCGATCGAGGACAGCTACGACTGGGAGAAGTCCACGGCGGCGCTGGCCGCCCAGGCGCCGTGGTGGGAACCCGGTACCGCATCGGGCTACCACGCTCTGACGTACGGTCATCTGATCGGTGAGGTGGTGCGGCGGGTCACCGGTATGTCACTCAAAGAGTTTGTCCGTGAAGAGATCTCGGGTCCGCTGGCGGCCGACTTCCAGATCGGCGCACGGCCCGAGGACAGCCACCGCATCGCCGAGATCATCCCGTCCGACGAACCGATGGACCTGCCGTTGGACCAATTGTCCGAAACCGCGATCAAGACCTTGATGGGCGCGCCGTCACCGACGGTCGCCAACACCGCAGAGTGGCGGGCCGCCGACATCGGTGCCGTCAACGGTCACGGCAATGCGCGGTCGCTGGCCCAGATCCTCTCGGCAATCTCGTTGGGCGGCACGGTGAACGGCGTCAAGCTGCTGCAGCCCGAGACGGTCGAGTCGATCTTCGAGCTGCACTGTGACGGGCCCGACGTCGTCCTGCTGGGGCACCCGCTGCGCTGGGGTCTGGGATTCGGTCTGCCGCAGCCGCAGACCCTGTCGTATGTCCCCGACGGCAAGATCTGCTTCTGGGGCGGGTGGGGTGGCTCGTGGGAGACGTGCAACCCCGATCACCGGGCCACCTTCGCCTATGTGATGAACCGGATGGGGCCAGGGGTCGAGGGCTCCGCACGCACCAGCCGCTACCTGAACCTGTTCTACGAGGCGTTGGGCTAGGAAGCCCGCGCGGCCGAGCGGAGCTCCAGCCTGCGCAGCACGTCGGCCCCGAGCCCGCGCGGGTCCTGGCCCTCGGTGGCCGGGATCAGCGTGACTCCGTCGGCCACCTCTGCCGCCTCGATGTCAGCGATCAGCCCGGTCAGCCCGTCGACCGTCCCGACATAGCGCACCTGCGCCTCGGGTCCGGCCACGGTCAGGCTGCAGCGCGCCGACCGGTAGTCCCCTGCCACCGCGACCGTGACGTCGAGGATCACCGAGACGGCGTCGTCCTCGGACTTGAGGCCGGACCGGATCCGGCGCGCCTGAGCCAGGTCAGGCGCAGAGATTCGCGCCGTCGGCTCGTCACCTTCGGTCAGCTCGGTCCAGGACTCGGCATCCGCCACGAATATCCGCACCCCGCCACGCTAAGTGCACATACCGCACCTGAACAGAGTTACGTTCAGGCCGAATCCAAGGGACTACCTGGCGTCCCGCACCCGGGTCTTGTAGAGACTCGCGACGGTGGTGATGGCGAGCGTCACCACGATCACACCGAGGCTGGCCAAGGTCGGGATCTCCGGGACGTGCACCGGTTCGCCACCGTTGATGAACGGCAGTTCGTTCTCGTGCAAGGCGTGCAGCACCAGCTTCACGCCGATGAACGCGAGGATGAACGCCAGCCCCTGCGACAGGTAGACCAGCCGCTTGAGCAGGTCACCGAGCAGGAAGTACAGCTGGCGCAGCCCCATCAGGGCGAACACGTTGGCGGTGAACACCAGGTAGGGCTCCTGGGTCAGCCCGTAGATCGCCGGGATCGAGTCCAGCGCGAACAGCAGGTCGGTGGTGCCGAGCGCGACGATCACCAGGAACATCGGCGTCATCAGCCGCTTCCCGTTCTCGTGGATCCACAGCTTCAGGCCGTCCCACTGGTCCGTGGTGCGCAGGTGCTTGCGGGCGAACCGCACCACACCGTTGTCTCCGTCGTCGTCGTGGTCGGTGTCGCGCACCAGGTTGATCGCGGTGTACACCAGGAACGCGCCGAAGATGTAGAACACCCAGGAGAACTGGTTGATGGCCACCGCACCGAGCGCGATGAAGATGCCGCGGAAGATCAGCGCCAGGATGATGCCCACCAGCAGGGCCTGCTGTTGGTAGATCCTCGGCACCTTGAAGCTGGCCATGATGATCAAGAAGATGAACAGGTTGTCCACCGACAGGCTGTACTCAGTGAGCCAACCGGCGAAGAACTCCAGCCCGAACTGGCTGCCGTGGAAGAACCACACGAACACCCCGAAGGCGACGGCCAGTCCGATGTAGACCGACAGCGCCGTCGCGGTTTCACGGGTGCTGGGTTCGTGTGGACGTCGCCCGATCACGACGACGTCGAACAGCAGAACGGCGATCGTCACCGCCAGGGTGATGATCCATTCCAGCTGGGTAACCTGCATCAAGAATCCTCCGGTCGTCAAAGCGCCGGAGGTCTCTTCCACCGGTGACATGCACCGGCCCGCGACACCGATCGATCATTGACGACCGACGTGATGACGACATCGCAGCGAAGGAATACTCCCCTCCGCCGACCAGTCTGCCTGACGGACCCCACGAATCGAAATCGAACCGGCACGCCGCTCGGACCGCCGAGCCGTCGCGGCGGCGGCTTAGTAGTTTGTACTCGTGACAGCTGCCGACGGTGCGCACGAGATTCCCCCGCAGTACGTGCTATCCCCACTGGCACCTGAGCCCCGCACGCTCGTCGACATCCTGCACGACACGGCGCGGCGTTTTCCCGATGCACCCGCGCTCGACGACGGCACCGTCCAACTGACCTACTCCGAGTTGATCGCCGACATCGCCGACAGCGTGTCCTGGTTGGCAGCCCGCGGTATCGGCCGTGGCGACAAGCTCGGAATCCGGATGCCCTCGGGCAGCTACGCGCTGTACGTGGCGATCCTGTCGGTGCTGGCCTGCGGCGCGGCCTACGTCCCGGTCGACGCCGACGACCCCGACGAGCGCGCCGAGCTGGTCTTCGGTGAGGCCAACGTGGTCGGCGTGATCACCGAGCAAGGACTGGTCCGCGGGCCGGGTTCGTCGCGCGGCTGGCGCGCCGCCGCCCCGCTGGGACGCGACGACGCCTGGATCATCTTCACCTCCGGCTCGACGGGCACCCCGAAAGGTGTGGCCGTCACGCACCGCAGCGCCGCGGCGTTCGTCGACGCCGAGGCGCAGATGTTCTTGCGGGACAACCCCATCGGACCCGGGGACCGGGTGCTGGCCGGGCTGTCGGTGGCCTTCGACGCGTCGTGCGAGGAGATGTGGCTGGCCTGGCGGCACGGCGCCTGCCTCGTGCCCGCCCCACGGTCGCTGGTGCGCAGCGGCATGGACCTGGGCCCGTGGCTGGTCTCGCGGGACATCACCGTGGTGTCCACGGTGCCGACGCTGGCCGCTCTGTGGCCGGCCGAAGCGTTGGAGGCCGTCCGGCTGTTGATCTTCGGCGGCGAGGCCTGCCCGCCTGAACTCGCGGCCCGGCTCGCGGTGGACGGCCGCGAGGTGTGGAACACCTACGGCCCCACCGAGGCCACCGTCGTGGCCTGCGCCGCACAGCTCGACGGCCAGGGCCCGGTCAGCATCGGCCTGCCGCTGGCCGGCTGGGACCTGGCGGTGGTGGACAAAGACAGCCTGCCGGTCGCGGTCGGCGAAGTCGGCGAGCTCGTGATCGGCGGGGTGGGCCTGGCCCGGTACCTCGACCCCGAGAAGGACGCCGAGAAGTACGCCCCGATGCCGACGCTGGGCTGGAACCGCGCCTACCGCAGCGGTGACCTGGTGCGCCTGGAGGCCGACGGCCTGTACTTCCAGGGCCGGGCCGACGATCAGGTCAAGGTCGGCGGCCGGCGCATCGAACTGGGTGAGGTGGACAACGCGCTCGTGCACCTGCCCGGCGTGAGCGGCGGCGCGGCCGCGGTCCGCAAGACCGCCAGCGGCACACCGCTGCTGGTCGGCTACATCGCCAGCACAGACCCGGAGTTCGACCTGGCCGCCGCGCGGGCCGCACTGTCGGAGTCGCTGCCCGCCGCCCTGGTGCCCAGGCTGGTGCTGCTCGACGAACTCCCCACCCGCACCTCGGGCAAGGTCGACCGCAACGCGTTGCCGTGGCCACCGCCCGGAGACGCCGATCAGGACGCCCCGCAGCTCGACGGCACCATGGGCTGGCTCGCCGGATTGTGGCGCGACGTGCTCGGCACCCCCGTCGAAGGCCCGGAAGCCGATTTCATCGCGCTGGGCGGCGGGTCACTGTCGGCCGCCCAGTTGGTGGCCGCGCTGCGCCAGCGCTACCCGCTGGTGACCGTCGCCGATCTGTACGACCATCCTCGGCTCGGCTCGCTGGCCGGCTACCTCGACGAACTCAAGCCGCCGCCGCAGATCCAATCCCGCGAGGTCAAACCGACCCCGCTGCTCACCCAGGCCGCACAGGTCGCGCTGTCGCTGCCGTTGGCCACCCTCACCGGCATGCAATGGGTGGTCTGGCTGGCGCTGCTGAACAACGTGGCCGCCCAGACCGGCATCGTGTCGTGGGCCCATCCGCTCAGCTGGTGGTGGGTGCTGGCCGGGTTCGTGCTGTTCGTCACCCCGCCGGGCCGCATGGGTATCGCGGTGCTGTTCGCCCGGATGCTGCTCAGCGGACTCGAACCCGGAACCTATCGCCGCGGCGGCCCCGTCCACCTGCGGGTCTGGGTCGCCGAACGGCTGGCCGCCGCCAGCGGCGCGGAGAACCTGGCCGGCGCCCCGTGGATGGTCTACTACGCCCGCGCCCTGGGCAACACCGTCGGCAAGGGCGTCGACATGCATTCGGCTCCGCCGGTGACCGGCATGCTCAAGATCGGCCACCGCGCCTCGGTCGAGCCCGAGGTGGATCTGACCGGGCACTGGATCGACGGCGACCTGTTCCATGTCGGCCCGGTGTCGATCGGCAACGACGCCACCATCGGCGCCCGCACCACGCTGCTTCCCGGGGCCACGGTCGGCAAGAACGCCGACGTCGCCCCCGGATCGGCGGTGGTCGGCAAGGTCAAGAACGGCCAGTTCTGGAAGGGCTCGCCCGCGGTGAAATCGGGCAAGGCCCGCCACCCCTGGCCCGATCACCGGCCGGGCCGCGCCCCGCTGTGGGTCGCGGTGTACGGCGTGTCCTCGCTGCTGCTGGCCGGTCTGCCGCTGCTCGCCCTGGCCGCCGGGCTGGCCGTGATCGTCTGGGCGGTGCACGACACCGCCTCACCGGCCGACGCGCTGCTGCCCGCACTGGCCTGGACCCCGGCCGCAGCGGTCGTCGCGCTGCTGACGTACGCCGCGCTGACCGTGATCGGGGTGCGCATCCTGTCGGTGCGGCTCTCGGAGGGTTATCACCCCGTGCGCAGCCGGGTGGGCTGGCAGCTGTGGACCACCGAGCGCCTGATGGACGCGGCCCGCAACTACCTGTTCCCGATCTACGCCAGCCTGCTCACCCCGTGGTGGCTGCGACTGCTCGGCGCGAAAGTCGGCAAGGACACCGAGATCTCGACTGCCCTGTTCACCCCCAAGTTCACGGAGGTACAGGACGGCGCGTTCCTGGCCGACGACACCATGGTGGCGTCCTACGAGCTGGGCGGCGGTTGGATCCACGTCGCCAAGGCCACCATCGGCAAGCGCGCGTTCCTCGGCAACTCCGGGATCACCCAGCCCGGCCGTAAGGTGCCCGACGACGGGCTGGTGGCGGTGCTGTCGGCCACGCCGCACAAGGCCAAGGCCGGCTCGTCATGGCTGGGCAGCCCACCGGTTCGGTTGCGCCGCAACGCCACCGCCGCCGATGCGCTGCGCACCTTCCATCCGTCGCTCCGGCTCAAGATCATGCGCTCGGCCGTCGAGACCTGCCGGGTGATCCCGGTGATCGTCACCTTCGCGATCGGCATCGCGGTGCTCGGCGCGCTGCAGGCCGTGACGATGCGGTTCGGATTCCTGTGGGCGGCGCTGACCGGAGGCCTGGTGTTGCTGGTCGCCGGTGCGGTGGCCGGGACCATCGCGGTGATCGCGAAGTGGTTGGTGGTCGGCCGGATTCGCGCGGTCGAGCATCCGCTGTGGTCGTCGTTCGTGTGGCGCAACGAGGTGTCGGACACGTTCGTCGAAACCGTCGCCGCCCCGTGGTTCGCCCGGGCAGCCAGCGGCACCCCGGTGATGAACCTGTGGCTACGCGGGCTGGGCGCCTCGATCGGCCGGGGCGTGTGGTGCGAGACCTACTGGCTGCCGGAAGCCGATCTGGTGGCGCTGGACACCGCCGCCACCGTCAACCGCGGCTGCGTCGTCCAGACGCATCTGTTCCACGACCGGATCATGCGGTTGGACAGCGTTGTGCTCGAAGAAGGTTCGACGCTGGGGCCGCACTGCGTGGCGCTGCCCGCGGCGCGGTTGGGTGCCGGCGCCACGGTCGGGCCCGGCTCACTGGTGATGCGCGGCGACGAAGTGCCGCCGTCGACGCGCTGGCAGGGCAACCCGATCGCACCGTGGAACATGTTCGGTAAGAAACGTTCCGCCGAAAAGTCCTCCGACAAGACCGCCAAGAAGACAGAAGACCCTGCCGCGTGACGCGATCCAAGAAAGCTGCGAAGAAGTTGGCGCCTCCGCCCGTGATCGACCCGTACCTGCCGCGCAACGGCAATTTCGGGTACCGGGTGTCGCGCTACGAACTCGACCTCGAATACAAGGTGGCGATCAACCGGCTGGCCGGGACCGCCACGATCACCGCGGTGACCCTGGCCGCGCTGCGCACCTTCACCTTCGACCTGTCCGATGCGCTGGCGGTGTCGCGGGTCTCGGTGAACGGACGGCGCCCGGCCCAGTACCGATGTTCGGGCGGGAAACTGTCGATCACCCTGGCCTCGGCGCTGCCGGCCGGCGCGGCGATGACCGTCGTCATCCGCTACAACGGCACCCCGAGGCCGATCGAATCCTATTGGGGTGACGTCGGTTTCGAGGAACTGTCGAACGGGGCCCTGGTGGCCGGCCAGCCCAACGGGGCGGCTTCCTGGTTCCCGTGCGACGACCATCCCAGCTCGAAGGCCAGCTACCGGATCCAGATCAGCACCGACAGCCCGTACTACGCGCTGGCCAACGGCGAGTTGATCTCCCGCAAGGCCCGCGCCGGGCACACCGTGTGGACCTACGAGCAGGCCGAGCCGACGTCGAGCTATCTGATCACCCTGCAGATCGGCCAGTACGAGAGCCAGCGGCTGACCAAGACACCGGTCCCGATGCACGCTGTGCTGCCCGCCCAGTTGCGGCGCAATTTCGACCACGACTTCGCCGATCAGCCGCAGATGATGAAGTTGTTCATCAAACTGTTCGGTCCGTACCCGCTGGACAGCGGCTACACCGTGGTGGTCACCGAGGACGACCTCGAGATACCGCTGGAAGCGCAGGGCATCTCGATCTTCGGGGCCAATCACTGCGACGGGCACCGCGGCGCCGAGCGGCTCATCGCCCACGAACTGGCACACCAGTGGTTCGGCAATTCCGTGACGGCGCGACGCTGGCGCGACATCTGGCTGCACGAGGGCTTCGCCTGCTACGCCGAGTGGCTGTGGTCCGAACACAGCGGCGGCCGCAGCGCCGCGGAGTGGGCCGAGCACTACTACGAACGGCTGCGCGACAAGCCTCAGGATCTGCTGCTATCCGATCCCGGACCCGAGGACATGTTCGACGACCGCGTCTACAAGCGCGGAGCCCTGACCCTGCACGCGCTGCGCACCCTGATCGGTGACCACAGTTTCTTTGCGCTCCTGCGGGATTGGACGGCCCGCTACCGGCACAGCACCGCATTCACCGATGACTTCACCGGGCTGGCCGCCGGGTACACCGACGAGCCGCTGCAACCGTTGTGGCAGGCCTGGTTGTATTCGAAAGAGCTGCCGGACCTGTGACCGATGCCGGCGGTGCTCCTGCTACGGGCCCGATCACGCGCAGCAGCGTCGCCCGCGTCGGACTGGCGACCGCGGTCAGCGCGCTGTGCGGCTACGCCGTGTTGTACCTGGCCGCCCGCGACCTCGAGCCCGCCGGCTTCTCGATCTTCAGCGTGTTCTGGGGTGCGTTCGGCCTCGTGACCGGGGCGGCCAACGGTCTGCTGCAAGAGGCCACCCGTGAAGTGCGGTCGGCCCGGCACCGCGATCTGAGCGGTGCCCCCACCACCCATCCGATGCGGATCGCCGGTCTGGTCGGCATCGTCGCGGCCCTGGTGATCGCGGCCAGTTCACCGCTGTGGAGCGCGCACGTCTTCGCCGAGTCGCGGGCGCTGAGCGTGGTGCTGCTCAGCGTCGGGCTGGCCGGCTTCTGTCTGCACGCCACCTTGCTCGGCATGCTCGCCGGGGTGAACCGCTGGACCGAGTACGGGGCCCTGATGGTCACCGACGCCGGAATCCGGGTGGCCGTCGCCGCCGCCACGTTCGTACTCGGCTGGGGATTGGCCGGGTTCCTGTGGGCGACCGTGGCCGGAGCGGTGGCCTGGCTGATCATGCTGATCGCCGCTCCGGCGGCACGGATGGCCGCGGGGCTGCTGACCGCGGGCAGCCCGGCGACGTTCCTGCGCGGTGCCGCGCACTCGATCGCCGCGGCCGGTGCCAGCGCGATCCTGGTGATGGGCTTCCCGGTGCTGCTCAAGGCCACCTCGGGCGACCTGGGCGCCGCAGGCGGTGTGGTGATCCTGGCCGTCACCCTGACCCGGGCACCACTGCTGGTTCCGCTCACCGCAATGCAGGGCAATCTGATCGCGCACTTCGTCGACCAGCGCGACAAGCGGTTGCGGGCACTGCTGGCCCCGGCCGCCGCGGTGGCCGGGCTGGGCGCCGTGGGCGTTGCCGCGGCCGGACTGCTCGGGCCCTGGCTGCTGCGGGTGGCGTTCGGCGAGGAGTACCTGGCCGGCGGGGCCTTGCTGGCCTGGCTGACCGCGGCCGCCGTCGCCATCGCGATGCTCACGCTGACCGGCGCCGCGACCGTCGCGGCGGCGCTGCACCGGGCCTATGCACTGGGCTGGATCATCGCCACGGTCGCCGCGGTGGCACTGCTGTTGCTGCCGCTCGGATTGGAGGAGCGCACCATCATCGCGCTGCTGTGCGGACCGCTCGTCGGAATTGCTGTTCACCTGGGCGCGCTGGCGAGGCTGGCGCTCAAGTGACCGTGTAGTTTGGTGCCCATCGACATGCGCTTTCAGGACGTTTGGATCGTCATCCCCGCCTTCAACGAGGCGAACATCATCGGCGACGTCATCTCCGACGTGCGCTCGGTTTTCCCTAACGTGGTGTGCGTCGACGACGGCAGCCGCGACGACACCGCCGATCTGGCGTTCGCCGCAGGCGCGCACGTGGTCCCCCATCCGGTGAATCTGGGCCAGGGAGCTGCAATCCAGACCGGGGTGGAGTACGCCCGCAGCCGGCCCGGTGCCCGGGTGTTCGCCACCTTCGATGCGGATGGACAGCATCAGGTCAAAGACGTGATGCGGATGATCGATCGGCTCGACGCCGACGACGTCGACCTGGTGGTGGGTACCAGGTTCGCCGGCACCGTCACCCACGTCCCGCCGGTCAAGCGGGTCATCCTGCGCGCCGCGGCGTTTCTCAGCCCGCAGAGCCGCAGCCTCGGCTTGACCGACGCGCACAACGGGCTACGGGTGTTCAACAAGACTGTCGCGGATGCGCTCAACCTGACCATGAACGGCATGAGCCATGCCGGCGAGTTCATCGCACTGGCGGCCGAGAACCATTGGCGAGTAGCCGAGGAGCCTGTCGAGATTCTCTACACCGACTATTCGAAGTCGAAGGGACAGCCGCTGCTCAACGGCGTCAACATCGTCTTCGACGGGCTGTTGCGCAGGAGGATGTCCCGGTGAACTGGATTCAGGCTCTGTTGATCGTCTCGGTCCTGGCGCTGTTGGCCTACCTCCTGGGGTCGCGGCGCAGCGCCCGGTCCAAAGCGTGGGTCAAGGTCGGTTTCGTGCTGTTCGTGGCGGCCGGGATCTACGCCATTCTTCGGCCCGATGACACCACGGTCCTCGCGAATTGGCTTGGCGTGAAACGCGGTACGGACCTGATGGAGTACGTGCTCATCATCGCGTTCGTGTTCGTCACGCTGTCGACATACCTGCGCTTCAAGGACATCGAGTTGCGCTACGCCCGGCTGGCCCGGTCGGTGGCCCTGCAGAACGCGCGAGTGCCGGAAGACACCTAGCGGCTGAGCAACGCCGCCAGCATGGCGATCCGGGCGTCCTCGAGTTCCGGCAGCGGCAGTACGCGGCGCACCATGGCCGCGCCGTCGAACGTGTTGATCACGATGGTCAGCAGTACCGCGAAGACATCCTCGGGGATCTGATCGGCCCCCGGCGCGCTCTTGGCCGTCTCGTAGATGTTGTCGATGTACTCCGCCAGCACGGTCTGCAGTGGGCCCCTGAGCTTTTCGTCGGTGCGGGCCGCCATCATGAGCTCATGCCACACGGTGTTGGTGTCGCTGCCCGCGATATCGCGCAGGATGGTCAGCACCGCCGGTAGTGGCGGCTGGTCGGCGGGGATCTCCGCGACCAGCTTGCTTCCTGACTCCAGCTGACGGCGTGCCACCTCTTGCGCCGTGGCCGCCATGAAGTCGCTCATGGTCGGGAAGTGCCGGAACAGCGCGCCGTCGGAAACCTTGGCCCGCTTGGCGATCACCGCAGCCGAGGCCTTGGCGTAGCCGACCTCGATGATGGTGTCGATGGCGGCGTCGAGTAGTCGGGCGACGGTTTCCTCGCGGCGCTGCTGTTGGGTTCTGGCCATCTCAGACCGGCGTATGGTCCAGATGCTCGGCGCCGGCCCGCAGGTAGCGACCCGATTTCACCGACTCGCCGTAGCCCTCGCGGAACTGACCGTCGCGGAACACCACCTGTCCGTTGACGGCGGTGACGACGACGGCGTCGTCGTTGCGGTTCACCATGCGGCTCAGGCCGCCGTAGAACGGGACCGACTCCTCGTGATAGGCCACCACCGAGTCGTTCAGGCCGGCCGGATCGAGCACCACGAAGTCGGCCCGATCACCTTGGCGCAGTGTGCCCGCCGAGACGCCGAACCAGTCGGCCACCTCGGCCGTCAGCCGGTGCACGGCATGCTCGGTGGTCATGAACGGCCGGCCCGCCAGCTGCGCGTCGCGCACCCGCTTGAGCAGCTTCACCGGGAAGTTGTAGAACGCCATGTTGCGCAGGTGCGCACCGGCATCCGAGAAGCCCATGTGCACCGAGGAATCCGTGGCCAGCCGGTCCAGGTACTTGGGGCGGTCGTTGGCCACGATCGTCGTCCATCGGACGTTGCGCTCACCGTTGTCGACGAGCACGTCGAGGAAGGCGTCGAGCGGGTGGATGCCACGCTCGTCGGCGATCTGCCCGAAGCTCTTGCCGATCAACGACTTGTCGGGGCATTCGACGATCCTGGCGTCGTGGAAGTCGCGGTGCCACAGGGTCGGTCCGAGCACGCGCCGGTCGAACGACTTGCGGAACCGGCGGCGGTACTCCGGGTCGGCGAGCAGCTTGTTGCGCTCGAATTGATCCTTGAGGTGCAGCGCCGCGGTACCCGCGCCGAACTCCTCGAACACCGGCAGATCGATTCCATCCGAATACAATTCGAACGGCACGGGCAAGTGCTGGAAACGCACCTTGGAGCCCAGGATCCGGTTGAGCAGCCGAACGCCGGGACCCAGCACTCGCACCGCACCGGGCGAGGACTTGGCGTCGGCCGAGACCAGCAGGCTCATCCGGACCCCCTGGCGGCGGCCGAACATGCCGCTGCTCTCCAGGAAGAAGTTCAGTGCCTCATGGACTTTGGCCACATTCGGGGCGCTCTGCAGCATCCGGCCGCGCTTGCGCAGTACCTTGATCAGGCGCCGGCGCTCACGCCACGTCGCGAATGTCGACGGCAGGGCACGGGACCGGAACCGGTCGCCGTCGAGCTTGTCGATCGCCGCGTCCATCCCGGACATGCCGAGCATGCCGGCTTCCAGCGCCTCGTCGAGCTTGGCTGCCATGGTCTCCAGCTCGGCGTCGGTCGGCGTCACCCCGCGGGTGGTGGCCCGGTCCAGTCCCAGCACCGAGGCCCGCAAGTCCGAATGACCCAGCAGTGACGCGATGTTCGGACCCAGGGGCAATTCGTCGATGGCCTTCACGTATTCGGCCGGACCCGACCAGGTCTTGTGCTGCTCCAGAGCGCCCAGCACGAACTGACGCGGGACCGCCTCGACGCGGCTGAACAGGTCGGCCGCGTCCTCGGTGTCGGCGTAGACCGTGGACAGCGAGCACATGCCCAGCAGCACCGTGGTCACCCCGTGCCGCACCGACTCCCGCAGGCCCGGATCGAGCAGCACCTCGGCGTCGTAGTGCGTGTGCACGTCGACGAAGCCGGGCAGGACCCACTTGCCGCCGGCGTTGATGACATCCGGGCAGTCGGTCTCATCGAGCGGGGTGGCCGACACCGTGACCACTACCCCGTCGCGAATCCCCAGCGTACGGACCTGCGGCGGGGCGCCGGTGCCGTCGAACCACAAGCCGTTGCGAACGATGACGTCGTAGGACATGACGCAACGCTAGAGCAGAAAGTGAGTACTCACAATCTTTTAGTGAGAATTACTCCGGAAGAATTCGACCGTCCGGGGAATCCCCTCCGCCAGGTCCACCTGCGGCCGCCAGCCCAGCACATCCCTGGCCCGGCTGATGTCGAGCTGGGAACGACGCAGGTCACCGAGCCGCGGCGGGTGCATCTCCGGGTTGTCGGCAGCACCCACGGCCAGCGCGATCGCGGTGTGCATCTCGCGGGTCGAGGTGTCGACTCCGGTACCGACGTTGAAGCGTTGACCGCCGCCGGCCGTCCCGGACGCCTTCACAAAGGCGTCGACGACGTCGTCGACGTACACGTAGTCCCGGGTATCGGAGCCGTCACCGAAGATCTTGGTCGGCCGCCCCGCCAGCAGCGCCTGGGCGAAGATGGCCACCACGCCGGCCTCGCCATGTGGATCCTGGCGGGGGCCATACACGTTGGCAGGCGCGATGTGGGAGCAATCCAGGCCGTACAGATTGCGGAACATGTTGAAGTACACCTCACCGGCCACCTTGCTCGCCGCGTACGGCGATGCGGGATTGGTCGGGACATCCTCACTCGTCGGGTAGGACGGCGGGGTGCCGTACACCGAGCCACCCGAGGACGTGTGCACCACCTTGCGCACACCGGCCTGACGCGCCGCCTCGGCCAACCGGACCACGCCCACCACGTTCACCGTGGAATCCAGCTGCGGATCGTCCACCGAACGCTTCACCGAGATCTGGGCGGCCAGGTGGAAGATCACCTCGGGCTGGGTGTCCTTGAGCAGGCCCAGCAGATCCGCATCGACGATGTCGGCCTTGACGAACTCGAAGTCCTTGCTGTTCTCGGCGCTGCTGAGGTTCTCCGCCCGGCCCGAGCTCAGGTCGTCGAGCCCGACGACGCTGTGCCCGTCTGCCAGCAGCCGGTCGACCAGCGTCGATCCGATGAAACCTGCCGCTCCTGTCACCAGTGTTCGCACGGGCTCACCATACCGACGGCAACTATGGCCCCGCTGTATCCGTACAGTCGGCAAGAGTGAACAAGGTCGCCCGCACAGCCGCTGCGCTGATCGCGCTGCATCTGGTGGTCCGGGCGATACTCGCGTTCGGGGGCTATTTCTACTGGGACGATCTGATCCTGATCGGCCGGGCCGGGACCCAGAATCTGCTGTCGCCGTCCTTCCTGTTCGACGATCACGACGGTCACGTCATGCCCGCGGCGTTCCTGGTGTCCGGCGCGGTCACCCGGCTGGCACCGTTCTCCTGGGTGCTGGCCGCGGTGAGCCTGGTGGTGATGCAACTGCTGGCGTCCCTGGCACTGCTGCGGGCGCTATGGGTGATCCTGGGCTGGCGGCCGGTGCTGCTCATACCGCTGACCTTCGCGCTGTTCACACCGCTGGCGTTGCCCGGGTTCGCGTGGTGGGCCGCCGGCCTGAACACACTGCCGATGCAGGCCGCGCTGGCCTGGGTGGTCGGCGAGGCCGTGCTGTACGTGCGGACCGGGTCCTCGCGGCATGCGGTCGTTGGTGTGCTCGTCTTTCTGGGCGGGCTGCTGTTCTTCGAGAAGGCCGCGGTGATCCCGTTCGTGGCGTTCGCGGTGGTGGGCCTACTCGGGTACGTCACCGGGACGTTCTCCGTGCGCGAGGTGTGGCAGCGCGGCCTGCGGCTGTGGGTCGGGTGTCTGGCGCTATTGGTGGCCTGGATCGGCGTGTACCTGCTCGTCGTGGATCAGAAGCGGTGGAGCTTCGACCTGGCGATGACCTGGGACCTGCTGAGCCGCTCCTTCACCCACGGCATCGTGCCCGGGATTGTGGGCGGGCCGTGGTCCTGGCAGCGCTGGGCGCCCGCCTCGCCGTGGGCCACCCCACCGGTCTCGGTGATGGTGCTGGGCTGGGTGGTGCTCGTTGCTGCCATCTCGGTGGTGCTGGTGCGCAAGCGGCGGATCTGGCCGGTGCTGGTGGTGGCGTTGGGCTATGCGGTGGCCTGCCAGATCCCGATCTACCTGATGCGCTCGTCCCGGTTCACGGCGTTGGAGTTGGCGCAGACGCTGCGTTACCTGCCGGATCTGGTGGTGGTGCTGGCGCTGTTGGCGGCGGTGGGGTTCTGTGCGCCGAACCGGGAATCCTCGCGTGCGCTTTCCGCGTCGCCGGCGCGCACCGCCGTATGTGTCAGTGTTGCTGTGCTTTTCGTGGCGAGCAGCCTGTACTCGACCTTCACCTTCCTGAAGGTGTGGCAGGACAACCCGGTGCCCGCCTATCTGAACAATGCCCGCGCGTCGTTGGCGTCCACCTCATCAGCCGCTCCCCTGCTGGATCAAGAGGTCGATCCGCTGATCCTGCAGCGGGTGGCCGCCCCGGAGAACCTGGCCAGCCACATGTTCGCCCTCGCCTCACCGCGCCCCGAGTTCGCCTCGGCGACAACCGATCTGCGCATGTTCGACCGCACCGGAAAATTAGTCGATGCCAAGGTGACCTGGGTGCGCACCATCGTCGAGGGCCCGGCACCCAAATGCGGATTCCTTGTGCAGCCCGACGAGCCCGTCGTCATGCCGCTGGACGGGCCGCTGCTGCCGGCCGACTGGACCACCGAGATCAACTACTTGGCCAACAGTGACGGCTCACTGACCATGGCCCTGGCAGAAGGACCCGAGGTGAAGGTGCCGGTGCGGCCCGGGCTCAACCGCGTCTTCGTCCGGCTGCCCGGAGCCGGACAATCGATCTCCGTGCAGGCCAACACCGCCGCGCTGTCGGTCTGCATCTCCCCCGGACCCGTGGGATTCCTGGCACCGAGGTAGTCCGAGTGCTGAGATACTGAACGTTGAGTTTCGGAATCCTGTCGAGGGGGACGTTCTGTGGGCGCGCTGGATGGCTTCTATTCAACGTGGAACAAAGCGCGGGAAACCTTCGGCGTCGGCACGCCTACCGATGGCTCTCAGCACGACGGCAGCTCGCAGCTGCTGAAGATGAAGGGCATGGTCGAATCGGCGGCCAAGCATGACGGCTGGCAAGGCGCAGGCGCAGACGCCTATGCCGCGGCCAACAAGAACCATGCCGATGTTTACGGCAAGCTCGCTGAGCTCGACAAGAGGATGTCTGCCGAGGTCACGAACGCGGCCAACATCGTCACGACCGGACGTGCGCAATTGGACGCCACGAAGTCCTGGGTCGATAGCATGGTCCAATCACTGCCCAGCTCGCTCAGCTCCCAAGCGCGCGAAAACAGTCTCATCCCGATCGCCAACCAAGGCATCACCCAGGTCAACAACACCGTCAGCACTGCCAATGGGGACATGCTCAAGATCGGGTTCCGCGTGACCGACATCAAGAACGAATACGACGATCTGAGCACGAATCAGCAGTTCGGTCCCGGAAGCGAGAAAAAGGGAGAGAAGGAAGACAAAGCCAAGCAGGCGGCCGACGACTTCGCCGCCGCGAAAGACGGCACCGCAACTCCCGAACAGTTAACGCGATTAAAAGATGCCGCGAATCTCACGCCTGAGCAGAAAGCTGCTTTATCCCAGGGTAATCCCACCACAATTTCCCAAGATCAGTACGATTACTTAAAGTCACTGATGAAAGAAATGGGTTCTAACGATGTCAAGGAAGCATTGGATCATTATTCGGGCCTGAAGTACACCCTAGGAAATGCGATGGGGATCATGGGAAACCCTGACATCCAGACGGCCAACGGCGACCATGGCGGAATGGCTGCCATGCCTCCCGACGTGCAGAAAACATTTAACGACCCTCTACTCCGTGTGGAATCCGAAACATTCCAGCAACTTGCACAGTCAGGAAATCGCGAGTTTGACCCGCGGGTGCTATTCAGCCACTGGGACGAGTATCAAGAGTGGTCCAACTTAATGAGCAATGCCGACCCATCCTTGATGCACGGCAATGAAGTGAACACAGCATTGATGACGAAAATGGGCGAGACCGTCGATTTGATGCATTCGACGGGCCCGTGGTCCGCTGAAGCCACAGCCATGAGCGAAGGAATGACCGACCAAATCCAGAATGCCCTTAATACCGTCGGTCACGACCAAGCCGCTGTGCATGAAGTTGTCACCGGTGACCGTGGCGAAAAGTTCATCGAGAACTTCGTAACACACCCGTGGACAGACGACGGTTCCGCATTAGGGGGACTATTGCCCGAACCCGCCGATCACAGCCAACTGGCCGGCGAAACAATGAGGGCATTCGACAACTACGTGGGTGGCCACGGGCCCCAACTCTTAGATATCCCCGGAACAGATAAACAATCTCTGGGTCAAATGAATCCTGAGTTCGTGAAAGCTCTGGCCCACGCTAATTCTCCCTACATCGACGACATGCTAGGCAATCCCCTTGATGACACCAAAGGGTTCGGTGGACCTCTAGAGGGCGATCTCTCCAACAAGCAAATGCCACACATGCGGGACTTGTTTGCAGTGATCGACTCCAACAAAGAGGCGGCAGAAATACTCAACAGTCACGCCTACGCGACCGGTCTCCAGTACCAGGGAAATTTCGAACAATCAATAATCAGCGGTGAAATGCCCAATAGCGGCGACTTAAGTTCAGCAGGCACTTTACGTGGCGTCATAGATTCAGCCGCCAATGCAGCCGATAACGACGCCATAAAGTATGGGAATTTAGAGGACGTGAAAGCATACGAGAGCCGTGGAAGGTGGTTCGAGGCCGCCACAACAATCGGAGCAGAGATCCCTGTTGTTAAATCCGTTCTCGATGGTGCCGGAAAAATACCTGGCCTGTCTTTGCAGGACATCTTTGTCGGCGAAGCGCCAACTCCCCAAGAGCCCGTACACATTGCTTCCGGCAGTTCAGCCGCGATGCAACACTCAATCGCCCAACAACTTCTGAGCCACAACATGGGCGACTCAAACTACTTCAGGCAACTCGACCTGCTAGATGACAGTGGCCACTTGCGACCCCTCAAGGGGAATGAGGCCAACTTCGAGACAGCACTCAACAGCTATTTCAACGGAATCAACCCAGCAGTCAAATCCGCTATCGAGGACTATGAAGATAGTGTTCGCGATGCGCTGCCTATAGCGGAAGGACATACCGGACCGTGACCGCCTCAGCAGTCCTTCGCTGGTTTATCGCTTTACTAATCGTGTCCGGCTCGACTGCCTGCCACACCAGCGAGTTGGCCACAACACCTGCAGAACCGACGTACGCGAACTGGCCGGAATCGTTAGATGGATTGCGATTTCAATGGACTGCCGAGCCCGGCATCGACTTATTGTTAGGTCCAGCAGTGCCGATACGAGCGTATCTAGAATCCCACCGCACTGGAGATTTCACTCTCAATCCTGACAATGTCTACCCCGGCTTCCGCCGAGCCGTCCATGCGGGGCCGCCGAACACTGACCGGTTCCCTGACGAGCCATACGAACTTTGGTACATCCAGCCATTCAGCGATCCCCGCTACAGCTTCGGGCCAGCTGGGAACTTCTACGGCAATGAGTACTTCCATATCCTCGAGCTCACTCCGATCGACAGCGGGTGGCGCGCATATGTATGCGACGGCACATACAACGTCTTCCGCGCAGGCGATGATCCAAATACCTACGTGCCAGTGCACACACCAACGGAAAGCGACCCAGATCCAGACCGCACTGCGATGAATGTATGGCGGATTGAGCTCACCGACGATCCAAATCCATCAAACCAGAAAGCGCCGTCGGCAGTCACTGAGCCGCAGAAGGGTCCCGCTCCTGCACCGCTCGGGGATGTCTTCGGCCCGTGGCGCATAACCGGTGCCAACCCAAGTACAACTTGGGGTCCGTCGAGCGATCCGAACTCGGGTCCCGCAGCGGACTACATACAGAGACGACAGCAATGCCTCGACAGGATGCCGCACGACGCGGCGCAACGCCACGCCTTCTACACCGCTCGCCCCGACACACCTCCCAAGCCGGACCCAGCCATCCCAGGCTGGCCGACAGAATCGTCGTAAGGCCAGATGAAGGGCTAAGGATCAATCGTCCGGCCCCGAAGCAATCATCGAACTGGCCGGCAGCCGAGCATCTGGTACCTCACTAGCAACAACGAATGGCGATCGACCGCCTATCTCGACAGCGGATCGACCACCCTCGTTATGCGCTCGGTCGACGACTGATTCGGAGCTCATGCCAAGCTGGCAGGCATGACTGACGACGTACGTGAACAAGGTCTACGGGTCCTCCAGGAGATGGTTCCGCATCTGCCGGCAGACGTCGTCGAGCCGGACGGCAGATTCGGCGACGAGCTGATGGCCATCGGTGTCGACAATGTCTTCGGTCGGCTGTGGAGCCGTGATGGGCTGAGCCGGCGTGATCGCAGCCTGGTCACCATGGGCATTCTGATCGCGCTGCGCGCCACCGATGAGTTCGAGTCGCACGTCAGGATCGGCCTCCGAAACGGCCTCACCGAGGACGAGATCGCCGAAGTCATCTACCACGCCAGCGGCTACGCAGGATTCCCTGCTGCGAACACCGCCCGCAACGTGGCCCGCGAAGCGCTGAGCAAGGACTAGAAGACGCGGCTGCCCTTCGCGGACAACTCGAAGCCGTGGTCGCCCACCACGCACACCGTGCTCACCTCGGTGACGGCACACGTGCCCGTGTCGGGATAGTCGAGCTTGCTGCCGGCGGGAAGCAGCTTGTAGTCGGCCGGGTCGACCGTGCGGTCACGCGGGTCCTTGTAGTCCATGTACTTCTCCATGGCGGCCAGGTCCACGGTAGAAAAAGTCGCCGGCTCGACTGACATGGCCGCGAATACGCTGACCGAATTGCTCGATGTCCCGGGCAGCTCACCCCAGCAAGAGGCTTGCTTCATGGGCGGATTGGCACGGCCTGTGTAGCTGATCCGGCATCGGTATCCGCCCGGGGTGACGAACTGTGCGCCGTTCGTCGTCGGATAGTTGTAGTACGTGTTGTACGCGTCGACATCCACTGCGGCGTAACCACTCAGATCGGGGATCTGCCCTGGGTCAGCCCCTGCAACGGGCGATGCCAGTGCAACCGAGGCGATGAGAGCCGCACCCACGACGATCCGCGTCATAAGTGGTGAGCCTATCCCCGCTATGACCTGCGGGGACGCAGCATTTTCGCCCGAATTGGACTTGTGGAGCCACCCAGGGGAATCGAACCCCTGACCTATTCATTACGAGTGAATTGCTCTACCGACTGAGCTAGGGTGGCGTGCTCGGCGAACCGGGCGGCACCACTTTACGGCAGACAACGCCCAGGACCCAACTCACCCTCGAAGCGCCTGCCCGATGGTCGCCACCATGGCATCGACGGCGAACTTGGGCTTGACGTTGATGGCCAGCGCTTCGCGGCACTCCAGCACCGCCTCGATGCATCGCAGCAGCCGGTCCGGGGGCACGTGGTCGGCCATGGCCTGCACTTTCTCGGCCATATCCGGGTGGTTGGCGGTCACCGACGAAGCTCCCGACGACACCAGCAGGGCATCGCGGAAGTACGTGGCCAGGTCGATCAGGGCCCGGTCCAGGGCGTCACGCGAGGCCCGGGTCTGCCGGGATTTCTGCCGCCGCTCCAACTCTTTGAGCGCACCGGCCGTCCCGCGGGTGGTGGCCGCAGTGCCCTTTCCGGTGCCACCCCCACCCAGGGCGGTCTTGAGCTCCTCGGTCTCGGTCTCGTTGCGTCCGGCGGTCAACGCCAGCGCCTCGGCCTCGGCGACCGCGACCATCTCCTCAGCGGCGGCGAATGCCCGCGCCGGTGTCGCGGCGTCCCGGGCCAGCCCCAACGCGCGCTTGCGGCGCTCCCGGGCCTCGGGATCGGTCGCCAGCCGCCGGGCCCGGCCCACGTGTCCGCCGCTGACCGAGGCGGCCCAGCGGGCATCCGCCTCGGGCAGCCCGTCCCCGGAGATCAGCACGTCGGCAATGGCCTCCACCGACGGCGTGGTCAGCGCGATGTGCCGGCAACGCGACCGCAGCGTGATCGCGATGTCTTCCGGGTCCACCGAGGGCGCACACAGCAGGAACACCGTCGACGGCGGCGGTTCCTCCACCACCTTGAGCAGCGCGTTGGCAGCACCTTCGGTGAGCCGGTCGGCATCTTCGATCACCACGATCTGCCAGCGCCCGGTTCCGGGTCGCCGCGAGGCGATCTGGACGATCTCGCGCATCTCCTTGACGGCGATCGACAGCCCCTCGGGCACGATGCGCCGTACATCGGCGTGGGTGCCGGCCATCGTCGTCGTACACGCGCGGCATTCACCGCACCCCGGCGTCCCGTCTGACGTGCACTGCAGGGCCGCCGCGAAGCACAGCGCGGCCACCGAGCGTCCGGACCCGGGCGGCCCGGTGATCAGCCAGGCATGTGTCATGGTCCCGACGGTGGTGCCACTGTGTGGCGAATCACCCCGCGCGGCGTACGCGGCCGCCACCAGCTCCTGTTCCACCGCTTGCTGGCCCACCAGCCGCGAAAAGACCCCGCTCATCGTCCCCAACAGTAGTGGTCAAGCCGACACAACCACGTCACAGCAGGCGCTGAACGTCCCCGCGGCCCGATACGGTTAACAGGTGACCACGGAGCCCATACCCATCGCGCGAATCGGTGCATTCGCGCGATGGGTGGCGCGCACCCCGTGGCCGGTGTTCACGCTGGGCATGCTGCAGGCCGACATCATCGGCGCACTGTTCGTTCTGGGCTTCCTGCGCTTCGGCCTGCCGCCCGAGGATCGCATCCAGCTCCAGGACCTCCCCGTGGTGAACCTGGCGATCTTCCTGGGCTACCTGTTCGTCTCGTTCACCATCGGCGCCTACCTGGCCTTGCGGCTGCTGATCCCGGTGATCCGCTGGCAGCGTCGCGACACGCTGCTGTCCAAGTCCGACCCGGCCATCACCGAGCTGGCCCGCGTGCGGGCGCTGAAGATGCCCTTCTACCGCACCCTGATCAGCGTCACCAACTGGTTCCTCGGCTCGATCGTGTTCATCGTGGCCAGCTGGCCGGTGGCCAGCAAGTCCGCCCCGGTGGTTCTGGTCGCCACCGCCCTGGGTGCCACCGCCACGGCGATCATCGGCTACCTGCAGTCCGAGCGTGTGCTGCGGCCGGTCGCGGTGGCGGCCCTGCGCGGCGGGGTTCCGGAGAACTTCCGCGCCCCCGGGGTGATCCTGCGCCAGGTGCTGACCTGGGTGCTGTCCACCGGCGTGCCGGTGCTGGCCATCGTGCTGGCCCTGGTAGCCAGCAAGTTCTCGATCCTGACCGCATCTGCCGACCGGCTGATCACGCCGCTGCTGCTGCTCGCCATCGCCGCACTGGTGATCGGGCTGTCCAGCACGGTGCTGGTGGCGATGTCGATCGCCGATCCGCTGCGCCAGCTGCGCTGGGCGCTGGGCGAGGTGCAGCGCGGCAACTACAACGCGCACATGCAGATCTACGACGCCAGCGAGCTGGGCCTGCTGCAGGCCGGCTTCAACGACATGGTGCGCGAGCTGGCCGAGCGGCAACGGTTGCGCGACCTGTTCGGCCGGTACGTGGGTGAGGACGTGGCCCGTCGTGCCCTGGAGCGCGGCACCGAGCTGGGCGGCCAGGAACGCGACGTGGCAGTGCTGTTCGTCGACCTGGTGGGGTCGACGCATCTCGCCTCGACGATCCCGGCCGGCGATGTGGTGAACCTGCTCAACGAGTTCTTCCGCGTCATCGTCGACACCGTCAACCGGCACGGCGGGTTCGTCAACAAGTTCCAGGGCGACGCGGCGCTGGCCATCTTCGGCGCCCCCATCGAGCATCCCGACGCCTCCGGCGGCGCACTGGCCGCGTCCCGCGAACTGCATGACGAGCTGCTCAGCGTGCTCGGCAGCGACACCGAGTTCGGCATCGGGGTCTCGGCCGGGCGCGCGATCGCCGGCCACATCGGCGCTCAGGCCCGCTTCGAATACACCGTGATCGGCGACCCGGTAAACGAGGCCGCCCGCCTCACCGAGCTCGCCAAGCTGGAGGAAGGCCACGTGCTGGCCTCCGCGATCGCGGTCAGCGGCGCACTCGATGCCGAGGCGCTGAGCTGGGACGTCGGCGAAATCGTGGAACTGCGCGGACGCACCGTGCCCACCCAGCTGGCACGCCCGATGAACCTGGTGCTGCCCCGCGACCTGGAGCGCGAAGCCGAAAGCGACGTGACGAGCTAGAAGGCTCAGGCCTTCTTGGCCGCGGCTTTCTTCGCCGGGGCTTTCTTGGCCGCGGTTTTCTTGGCCGCGGCCTTTTTGGCGGGCGCCTTCTTGGCAGCCTTCTTCACCGGCCCGCGGGCCCGACGATCGGCCAGCAGTTCCGAGGCCCGCTCATCGGTGATCGAGGCGACGTCGTCGCCCTTGCGCAGGCTGGCGTTCGTCTCACCATCGGTGACGTACGGACCGAACCGGCCGTCCTTGATCACCATCGGCTTGCCCGATGCCGGGTCGGTGCCCAGCTCACGCAGCGGCGGAGCCGCAGCGGCCTGACGCCCACGGCGTTTCGGCTCGGCGTAGATCTTCAGCGCCTCGTCGAGGGTGATGGTGAACATCTGTTCCTCGGTGGCCAGCGAGCGAGAGTCGGTGCCGCGCTTCAGGTATGGGCCGTAGCGGCCGTTCTGCGCGGTGATCTCCTCGTTGTTCGACGGGTCGACGCCGACCACGCGCGGCAACGACAGCAGCTTGAGCGCGTCGTCGAGTGTCACCGTCTCGAGATCCATTGTGCGCAAGAGCGATCCGGTCCGCGGCTTGGGGCCCGTCGGCTTCTTGCCCTTCTTGGCCGTCGTCCCCGCATCGGGGTCCTCTGGCGGTTCGGGGAGGATCTCGGTGACGTAGGGACCGAATCGTCCGTCCTTGGCAACGATTTCGTGTCCGGTCGCCGGGTCGACGCCCAGCACACGTCCCTCTTGCGGTGTGGCGAAAGCCTTTTCGGCCAGCTCCAGGGTCAGCTCATCGGGAGTCAGCTCGTCCTTGAGGTTGGCGCGCTGCGGCTTGAGCTCACCGGGATTGTCCGGGTCGGCGATCATCCGCTCCAGGTACGGCCCGTTGCGGCCCACCCGGACCACCACGGCGCGGCCTTCGTCATCATCAAAGAGCTTGATGGAGTTGACTTCTCGCGCGTCGATGCCTTCGAGGTTGCCGCCCACGAGGTGCTTGAGCCCACCGGCCCGGGCAATCGAACCCTCGACGCCGTGCTCACCGCCGAAGTAGAAGTTCGACAGCCAGTTGGTGCGCTGCTCCTGGCCGTTGGCGATCTCGTCGAGCTCGTCTTCCATGGCCGCGGTGAAGTCGTAATCCACCAGACGCCCGAAGTGCTGTTCCAGCAGGCCGACCACGGCGAAGGCGACCCAGGACGGCACCAGCGCGCTGCCCTTCTTCTGCACGTAGCCGCGGTCCTGGATGGTCTTGATGATCGAGCTGTACGTCGACGGACGGCCGATCCCCAGCTCTTCGAGGGCCTTGATCAGCGAGGCCTCGGTGTAGCGGGCCGGCGGACTGGTCTGGTGGCCGTCGGCGGTCAGATCGGCGGCGTCGACGCGCTGCCCCTGCGTCAGGTTCGGCAGACGGCTCTCGGCGTCGTCGGATTCGCCGCCGGCCAGCTCGTCGATGCTCTCGACGTAGGCCTTGAGGAAGCCCGGGAACGTGATGGTGCGACCGGACGCGTTGAAGACGACCTGCTCGCCACCAGCGGCGGTGCCGGCGATCCGCAGCGACAGCGTCGTACCGCGCGCGTCGGCCATCTGCGAGGCGACGGTGCGCTGCCAGATCAGCTCGTAGAGCCGGAACTCGTCGGTGTCGAGCTGGGCGTGCAGCTGACCCGGGGTCTGGAACACGTCACCGGCGGGGCGGATGGCCTCGTGCGCTTCCTGCGCGTTCTTGACCTTGCGGGTGTACTGCCGCGGTGACGGATGCACGTACTCGGCGCCGTAGAGCTGCTGCGCCTGGTTGCGCGCGGCATTGATGGCCGACTCCGACAGCGTGGTCGAGTCGGTACGCATGTAGGTGATGTAGCCGTTCTCGTACAGCCGCTGCGCGATGCTCATGGTGCGCTCGGAGGAGAACCGCAGCTTGCGGGCGGCTTCCTGCTGCAGCGTCGACGTCATGAACGGCGCGTAGGGGCGGCGGGTGTACGGCTTCTGCTCGACGGAGCTGACGGCCAGCTGGGCACCGCGCAGCCCGGCGGCCAGGGCTCCTGCGCTGGTCTCGTCGAGCACGAGCACCTCGTCGGGCTTCTTCAGCTGGCCCAGCGAGTCGAAATCACGGCCGGCGGCGACCCGGCGGCCGTCGACGGTGTTGAGTTTGGCGGTGAACCGCGGCGGGGTGGCCTGCGGGTCGGACACCGACGCGTCCAACTCGGCGCTGACGTCCCAGTAACCGGCGCTGCGGAACGCCATGCGCTCGCGCTCCCGCTGCACGATGATGCGGGTGGCCACCGACTGAACGCGGCCTGCCGAAAGCTTCGGCGCGACCTTCTTCCACAGCACGGGCGACACTTCGTAGCCGTAGAGCCGGTCGAGGATACGGCGGGTTTCCTGCGCATCGACCAGCGCGATATCCAGGTCACGCGGGTTTTCGGCGGCGGCGCGGATGGCAGGCTCGGTGATCTCGTGGAACACCATCCGCCGGACCGGCACCTTGGGTTTCAGGGTCTCCAGCAGGTGCCAGGCGATGGCCTCACCCTCGCGGTCACCGTCCGTCGCGAGATAGAGCTCGTCGACGCCCTTGAGCAGGTCCTTGAGTTCGGTGACGGTGCTCTTCTTGTCCGGGCTGACGATGTAGAGCGGTTCGAAGTTGTCGTCGACGTTGACTCCGAGGCGCGCCCACGGCTCACCTTTATATTTGGCCGGCACGTCAGCGGCGTTGCGCGGCAGGTCACGAATGTGCCCGCGGGAGGATTCGACCACGTAATTGGAGCCCAGGTAGCCAGCTATCTTGCGCGCTTTTGTCGGCGACTCCACGATCACGAGTCGCCGGACGTTTCCCTTGCTACCGCTGCCGCTATCGCCAGCCAACTGTGCCTACGCTCCACTTCTATAGTTGCCGCGCCACGCCCGGCAACTGACAATTTCGCATTACGCGAGAGCCTACGCAAACCGGCTCTCCGCGTGTTCATCATTAAATACGGGGCCAATGCGCCAACGCCGCGGCGTCCCCTGGTGGTTCCCCTACGTTCTCCACCAGGCGTGATAGGCGTCGGCGCCCACTGATCCGCAGGGCCGGATGCGACCCTCGGGTCCCGATCAAGGTTGGCGCGATCCCCACCCGCATCATGGCCGCGGCCAGCGCCGGGTGGGTGTCAGGCGCATGTGGGTCCAGCCCGAGCAGATAGCGGTCGTCGGCCTCGAACGTGCCCGCGGCCAGCGCCCAGGCCCGCAGCTCGCGAGCACCGGGCAGCCATCCGGCCGGAACCGTCTTGACCGCGCCCCTGGTCCAGTCCCCCGCGATCAGCATCAACTGCGGGTCCAGCGCGGTACGCACCAGCGGGTTGTTCTCGTCGGTCCGCGATATCTCCGATATCAAGCCGGCGTCGCTGATCATCTCGGCCAGACCCCGGGCGCGCCAGAGCTCATCGACGACCACCGATATCCGGGCCGCCTGTTGACCGCCCTGGCTCGCCAGCACCACCTGTCCGGGCCCGGCGAGCACCCCGGTCAGGTCGGTCACCGCAGGCGGCACCGACTCGGCCGAGAAGAAGGACAGCTGGCTCACGAATTGACACTAAGCCAGCGAGAGCCGCAAAAACGAGAACACCCCCGCGGTGTCCGATGCGGACTCACACGGGGGTGTCTCGTTGGGTTTGTTTGGCTCAGATGGCCCGAACACCCGTGGCCTGCGGCCCCTTGGGGCTCTGGCCAACCTCGAACTCAACCTTCTGGTTCTCCTCCAGGGTGCGGAATCCGCTGCCCTGAATTTCCGTGTAGTGGACAAACACGTCGGCAGAGCCGTCCTCCGGAGCAATGAAGCCGAAGCCCTTTTCCGCGTTGAACCACTTCACAGTTCCCTGTGGCATCTTTTGTTCTTTCCTTCTCTTTCAACCGGGTGCGGTCCACCGACTTCCGATGTACCGGGCCCGTTCCGACCGCCATCCTTCGTGGCGTCGCCCGGAACTGACCCGACCTACAACCCTCGCAGGAACCGCGATCGCAACGACGATCCTGCGAGTGCGAGTACAAACACAGAAGCTGCGACCGTGATCAGTCAACCATGTTCGGGTCGGCTGCGACAGTCTTGGCGTCCGGCGCGTGGTGAACAATTCGTTTACAAATCCGACTCCATGTCGGTGGGCTAGATCGCAGGAGGACAAACGGTGCTGGATCAGGGGTCAGATTTCGGCCGTGAGCTGCTAGCTTGCGCCGTCGACGGCACCCCGGCCGGCGAAGATCCGCTACGCCATGTTGCGGATATCCCTCCGCGGCAGGGCAAACCACAACAGTGGCCGCAATGGGCCCATCCGGAGGTTGTTCAGGCGTTGACCGACCGTGGGATCGCCGCCCCGTGGTCGCATCAGCTCGCCGCCGCGGAGCTGGCCCACGACGGACGCCACGTCGTCGTGTCCACCGGAACCGCGTCGGGCAAGTCTCTGGCCTACCAACTGCCGATCCTGTCGGCGCTGGCCGAGGACCGGCAGGCCCGGGTGCTCTACCTGTCACCGACGAAGGCACTCGGCCACGACCAGCTGCGCACCGCGCAGCAGCTGACCGAGACCGTGACCGCGCTGCGCGACGTCGCACCGGCCCCGTACGACGGTGACAGCCCCACCGAGGTGCGCCGGTTCGCCAGGGAACGATCCCGCTGGATCTTCTCCAACCCCGACATGATCCACCTGTCGCTGCTGCGCAACCATGCCCGCTGGGCGGTGTTCCTGCGCCACCTGAAGTTCGTCGTCGTCGACGAATGTCATTACTACCGCGGCATTTTCGGCTCCAACGTGGCGATGGTGCTGCGCAGGCTGCTGCGGTTGTGTGCGCGGTACGCACCTGATGGCGCCGGCCCGACGGTGATCTTCGCCAGTGCCACCACGGCGTCACCGGCCGAGACCGCCGCCGAGCTGATCGGCCAGACGGTCGCCGAGGTGACCGAGGACGGCTCCCCGCAGGGTGCCCGCACGATCGCGCTGTGGGAACCGGCCCTGCTGGACGATCTCACCGGCGAGAACGGCGCGCCGGTCCGGCGTTCGGCCGGCGCCGAGGCCGCCCGCGTGATGGCCGATCTGATGACCGAGGGCGCCCGCACCCTGACGTTCGTCCGGTCCCGGCGCGGCGCCGAGCTCACCGCCCTGGGAACACGGGCCCGGTTGGAGGACACCGCACCGGAGCTGGCCGAACAGGTGGCCTCCTATCGCGCCGGATATCTCGCCGAGGACCGGCGCGAGTTGGAACACGCGCTGACCGACGGCCGGCTGCGTGGGCTCGCCACCACCAACGCGCTGGAACTCGGTATCGACATCGCCGGACTGGACGCGGTGGTGCTGGCCGGTTTTCCCGGCACCGTCACCTCGTTCTGGCAGCAGGCAGGCCGGTCCGGCCGGCGCGGCCAGGGCGCACTGATCGTGTTGATCGCCCGTGACGATCCGCTGGACACCTACCTCGTGCACCACCCGGCTGCATTGTTGGACAAGCCGATCGAGCGGGTGGTGATCGACCCGACGAATCCGCACGTGCTGGGCCCACAACTACTTTGTGCCGCGGCCGAGTTGCCGCTCACCGCGGCCGAGGTCCGGCTGTGGAACGCCGAGGCGGTGGCCGAGACCCTGGTCGACGACGGGTTGTTGCGCAAGCGTCCGAGCGGCTACTTCCCCGCTCCCGGCGTGGATCCGCACCCGGCGGTCGACATCCGCGGCTCCAGCGGAGGCCAGATCGCGATCCTGGAAGCCGATACGGGACGGATGCTGGGCAGCACCGGCGCCGGCCGGGCGGCAGCCTCTCTGCATCCCGGCGCGGTGTATCTGCATCAGGGTGAGACGTACCTGGTCGACTCGCTGTCGTTCGAGGATGGCGTCGCGTTCGTCTACGCCGCCGATCCCGGCTACAGCACGTTCGCCAGGGAACTCACCGACATATCCGTCACCGGGCCCGGAGAACGAAAAACGTTCGGGCCGGTCACGGTGGGTCTGGTTCCGGTGTCGGTGACCAACACCGTGGTCGGCTACCTGCGCCGCCGCATCGACGGCGAGGTCATCGATTTCGTGGAGCTGGACATGCCGCCGAGCACCCTGGACACCATGGCGGTGATGTGCACCATCACCCCGGAAGCCTTGCAGGACAGCGGCATTGGCCCACTGTCCGTACCGGGGAGTCTGCACGCCGCCGAACACGCATCGATCGGGCTGCTACCGCTGGTGGCCAGCTGCGACCGGGGCGACATCGGCGGGGTATCGACGGCCGTGGGCCCGGTCGACGGTCTGCCGTCGATCTTCGTCTACGACGGATATCCGGGGGGCGCCGGCTTCGCAGACCGCGGATTCCGCAATCTGAGTACCTGGTGGGGCGCGACCGCCGATGCGATCGAGGCGTGTAAGTGCCCGCAGGGTTGCCCTTCGTGTGTGCAGTCACCGAAGTGCGGCAACGGCAACGACCCGCTGGACAAAACGGGCGCGGTAAAAGTGCTCCGCCTGGTGCTCGGCGCGCTGAGTACGTCCTCAGCGATCCCCCGACCGCGTTGACGACCGACCCCTCGACGGCCGACGACACGGATCGACAACTACGTGGCTGCATTCGGCCACGCCGAACACACAGACGTTGCGACGAACGGTCGGACAACGCGATCCGTTCCCAATCCCGGAGGCCGGGCGCAGTGGCAAATTACGTGAACTCACTCATGTTTGCAAGCCGACAGCCCCAAGTTCGGATACCTGTGACCGTAATCCGCAGTTTTCCGGTGCGGATTCCGTCGCCGTCGGGTCCGCCATCCGGCGTCCGGGCAGCTACGGGCATCGCCGGTAAAATGCCGCGCATGACCCACGACTGGCTGCTCGTGGAGACACTGGGTAGCGAGCCTGTGGTGGTCGCACGAGGTCTGCAAACGAAGAACCTCGTCCCGATCAGTGTGTTTCTACGCCGAAATCCGCACCTGATGGCAATTCAGAGCGCCATCAGGGAAACCGTGCAGGCCGGCCAGGGCCTCAGCAGCATCACACCCAAGAATGACCGCGTAATCCGCACCGAGGTGGTGCGGATGTCCGACGGACAGATCCACGGGGTGCACGTCTGGATCGGGCCGACCGATGCCGAGCCGCCACAACGCCCAGTTCCGGGCCCGCTGGTCTGGGACCTGACGACGGGCGTGGCCACCGATACCGCCGAATCGTTGCTCAACAGCGGAATGAACCCGGAAACCGAAGCCACCCACGACCGGGCGTTCGCCGATGATCTGCCCGCCAAGGACCTCAACAGCAGTGAAGCCAAGGTGCTGGCCATGACGATCAAGCCCGTCGTCGGCAACACTTTGTGCACCACCTGGGATGTCACCGACCACCGTGGAGAGCTCATCACAGTGGGATTCGTGGCGCGCGTGGCACTCGAGCCTCAGGACGACGGCTCGGAGCGGCTGATCTGCCGGGCGATGAATTGGCGCAGCGAGCGCGAAAAGCCCGCGGTGCGCCCCGACAATCTGGCCCAGCGCATCCTCGACGGGCTGGCCCGGCCCGGCGTGCACCGGGCACTGGTCGGCCTCGACGACTGGAAGCTGCTGAAATGGCTCGACGAACCCGCACCGTTCTTCGACTGGCGCAACCGCGATGGCGGGCCCGCCCGCATCCACCCGGCCGATGCCCGGCACATGGCCCGGATGACCACGGATTTCTCCGACGGCATCGCCACGGCCGTGCTGCGGATGCGCGCCGAAGACGGGGGCTGGCAGCCCGTGCACATGACGATCAACCGGATCGAGCTCGATGACGACACCTTCGCCGGGCTGATCGCGCTTCGGCTGCCGACCGACGACGAGGTCGCCGCGGCAGACCTCGACGAACTCGACTAACCGGCCGCCTCCACCGGCCCGGCACGCGCGGCCGCCCGGGCCGGACCGACTCCCCAACGCCCGAGCCGGACCGGAACCGCCACCTCGAGCACGACGTCGAGCTCGTCGATCCGGCAATCTCCGAGGACCGAACGCATCCGGGCCGCGATGTCAGCTGCCTGCCGGCACGCCGCGTCGGGGCCGGACACCACGGCCGCCGCCGCGCCCAGGGCAGCCAGGTCGGCCGCGGTCTGGGCGCGGTGCCGGGCCGCCACCGCGGCACCGAGGTAGGCGCCGCCCACCGCGAACGCGATCACCATCGCGATCAGGGCCGCGGCCACCAGCGTGGCCGATCCCCGTTCACCCGACGCCAGGCTCGGGAGCCGCTGCCGCGTCGGCGGACACGGTGAGCCCCGGCAGCACCGTGGCTGCGCTGACCCGGGCCACCACCAATCCGCCGTCCTGCCCGACATGCACCACCGCCCCCGGCGGGGCGACCCGGCGAGCAGCCGCCGTCGCCGCTTCGCCCTCACCGCGGGCCGCCAACCGAGCGGCTTCCCGTGCGGCATCGATACACCGGATCTGCATGCCCACCGCACTGAGTCCACCGAGGCACACCACCAGGACCGCCACCAGTGACGCGATCGCAAACGCGGCCTCGACGGTGACGGCACCCCGGTCATCCAGGCGGCCACCTAGACGTTGGTGTTCAGCGCCCGGCTGATGATGTTGGTCAGCGCACTCACGATCGAATCCCCGGTGACCACGGTGTACAGGATCGCCCCGAACGCCGCCGCGGCAATGGTGCCGATCGCGTATTCGACGGTACTCATGCCCGACTCGTCGAGCATCAACAGCGTCGCCCTGGCGTTCGCGTGCCGAAACATGTTTCCTGCCATGGTGTTTCCTCCCTCTGCGATGTGTCTTCACAACAGCCCTGAGCCCAATACGTCACCGGCCAGGCCTGCAACGACAGGTATGACGCCCAGACACAGAAACGCCGGCAGGAAGCACAGCCCGAGCGGGCCGGCGACCAGAACGGACGCGCGTTCTGCCACCGCGTCTGCGGACGTGGCGGCCTCGTGCCGCGTCCGGGCGGCCAGCTCCGCCACGCCATCGGCCAAGGCACTACCCGAAGCGGCCGACCGACGAGCCAGGCGTAACAACGCTTCAGCATTCTTGTCCTGGGGCACAGCAGTATTGCCGTCGGCACCACCTGCCCACGCCCGCGCCGGGTCCGCCCCGAGTGCCAGCAGTTCAGCCGCCCGGCGCAGCAGCGGCGCCAACGACGGCGGGGCCGACGGGCTGACCGCGGCCGCCGCGGTCGACACCGCCATACCGGCGGCCAGACATGCGGCGAACAGATCGAACGTCGAGGCGGCAGCGAGCGGGCCATCGGAAGGCGGTTGCTTCAGATTGACCCGTCGCGCCCGGGCCGGCGCGGCGCGATTGCGCACTCGGACCGGATCCGCACCGACGAGCAGTGCTACCGCGAGAAACATTGCAGCCCAGGTCATCTCAGCACCCGCTCAGTGATCCGGTCCGCCCACATCAAGCCGGCACAGGCCAGGAGCACTCCGACCATCAGCAGCCAGCCGCCGACACCCGCACCGAACAGGAACGCCAGCGGCCGCGCACCGATCAACTGGCCCAGCGCGATTCCGGCCACCGGCAGCCCGGCGAGCACCGCCGCCGTGGCCCGCGGGCCCGCCATCGACGCCTCGACATGTGAGGAAAAGCGTTCGCGCTCGACGATGTCGCGCTGTGCGGTGCGCATCAACGTGGCGATCGACAGCCCGTATGCGTGAGCCAGGCGCCAGCACACCGCGAGCCGTTGCCAGTGCATCGGCAGTCGTGAGGCCGCCGCGACATCGTCGAGCCCGGCCGCGACGTCAGCGCCCAGCCGCGCGCGGGCGGCCACCGCACTCATCCCGCGGTGCACCGGCCCGGACACTTCGCCTGCGGCGGTCGCGAAAGCGGTGACCGGGTGCACTCCGGTGCGCAGGTCGCCGACCAACACATCCAGAGCGGCCTGCAGCGCCGCCGATTCCTCTTGTCGCCGGCGCCGGGCCATGCGGCGTCGCCGACGGATCGCCACGGTGCCCGCCACCACCGCCGCGGCGAGGGCGACCGGCAGCGGCATCACCCAGGCCAGAAGGACACCCGCAGGCACCACAACCGGCGCGGCACGCATCCGGCGGACCGGGGAATCCACCCGGCGCAGTGCCGCCGTCCGCCGGGGCGTGGCCGGCCAGAGTACGAGCGCGGCGGCCAGCGCAAGTGCGCTCACCGTCACGGCGTCACCCGCCGTTCCACCAACGCATTGAGAGCGTCTGCGCCGCAATCCAATCCGGCATCGGCACGCCAGGCCGTCACCACCTCAAGATCACCTCGAGCGCCGCGGTGCAGCACCGCGATCTCGGCGAGCCTGCGCTGCCCGGCGCCGTCCCGCCCCACGTGCAACAGCACCTGCACGGCGGCCGCCAGCTGACTGATGAGCGCGGCGCGGTCCAATCCGCCGAGCGCTCCGAGCGCCTCCAACCGGGCCGGTACCTCCGCCGGGCTGTTGGCGTGCACGGTGCCCGCCCCGCCGTCATGCCCGGTGTTGAGCGCGGCCAGCAGGTCCACCACCTCGGCCCCGCGAACCTCACCGACGACGATCCGGTCGGGACGCATCCGCAATGCCTGCCGGACCAGGTCGCGAACCGTGACCTCACCGACGCCTTCGACGTTGGCACCGCGAGCCACCAACCTGACCAGATGTGGGTGCGGCGGAGCCAGTTCGGCGGCGTCCTCGACGCACACGATGCGTTCGTGAGCCGGGACGGCGCCGAGCGCGGCCGCCAGCAGGGTGGTCTTGCCACAACCCGTGCCACCCGAGATCAGAAACGCCAGCCGGGCCCGGATGATCGCGCGCATGAGTTCGGCGGCCTGCGGCGGGATCGCCCCGGACCGGGTGAGTGCGTCGAGATTCTGGGTGGCCGGGCGCAACACCCGCAGCGACAGGCAGGTGCCGCCTGCGGCGATCGGCGGCAGCACCGCGTGCAGACGCACGGCGAACGGTCCGATGCCGGTGAGCTGACCGTCCACCCACGGCTGCGCCTCGTCGAGCCTGCGACCGGCCAGCAACGCCAACCGCTGGGCCAGCCTGCGGACGGCACCTTCATCGGGGAAAGACACTGTGCTGCGGTGCAACCCGCTGCCGTCATCCACCCACACCGCATCGGGGGCCGTCACCAGAACGTCGGTCGTGGTCGGCGCACACAGCAGCGGCTCAAGGACCCCGGCTCCGGTCAGCTCGGTCTCCAGCAGCCGCAGGTTGCTCAACACCTCGGTGTCGCCGAGCAGACCGCCGGACTCGGCCCGGATCGCAGCGGCCACCACACCGGGACTCAGCGGGGACGCCTCGGCCACCAGCCGTTCGCGGACCCGGTCGATCAGCGAGGCGCTCATGCTGCCCCCGTTTCCTGCGCGGGATGACCGGCCAGCACCGACAGCACCCGTCGCGCCGCCGAGCCCAAGGGCGACCGGGGCCGCACCCGTAACCCGCCACGCTCCAAGACCTCGGCGAGGCCGGCCTGTGGCCGCATCGCCGCGAGCAGCGGTAGGTCCACGATGCGGGCCACCTCGGCGGCTCGCAGCCCGCCGGGGGACGGACCCCGGACCACCACACCGGCATTCGGATTGCAGGCCAGCACCCACGGTCGCGCGGCCGCCGCCGCGGTACACGACCGCACGTCGGCGGGCGTCACCAGAACCACCAGATCGGCCGCGTCCAAAGCGGTCTCGGCCGCTTCGGTGGCGCGGCGCGGCACGTCGCACACGACCGTGACACCCCCACGGCACCCCGCGTCGATGACCGCACCCAGCGGCCCGGCCTCGATATCGGTGCCCGAGCGCCCGCTGGAGAGCACGCTGACCCCGTCGCGACGGGGCAGCGCGTCGCGCAACGCCGGATAACCCAGCCGGCCGCCCTGCAGAGCCAGATCGGGCCAGCGCACCCCGGCCAGCTCCTCACTGCCCGCCACCAGATCGATCCCGCCACTCCACGGATCCGCCTCGACCAGTAGCGCGGTGGACGCCGATTGCGCCAGCGCCACCGCGAACACCGACGCCCCGGCTCCCCCGCGCGCGCCGACCACCGCCACCGCCGGGCCGCGGCCGGCATCGTCGTGGCAGGCGGCTTCGGACAGGGCCGCGACGAGATCGGAGTCCTGGGCGGGCAGCGTCACCACGTGTTGCGCGCCGACGGAGATCGCGGCCTGCCAGTCGTCCGGCCGCGGGTCGGTGTGACCGACCAGGATCACGCGGGTGCGTCGAGGTAGCGCCCGGGCGACGCAGCGCTGCGCGGCCGCAGCGTCGAGCAGGACCGCGGATGCCGCGATCCAGGCCTTGCGTCCGGAGGGTTCGTCGACGACGACGAGGGCGACGCCGGCGGCCGCGGCCACCCGGGACACGTCATCCCGCAGCAGCGGGTCGCCGATCAGGGCCAGCACGGTGCCGGTGGGCGCGATCGAGGCGTTGGGAGTGGCCATATGCCCACCCTGCGGGCAACCACCGGGCCGGCACCATCACCAATTCGCGGATTGTGGATGAAGTCGGGCCTGTGGATCAATCGCGGGCCCGGGACGCGGAGATCACGCCGGGGCGGCACGCTGAAAATACGGTTCCGCAACCAACGAGGCCCGGTCGCCGAGGATTCTTCCCCAGAAAAGGGACGACCCCCGCCAGGGGGGGAGGAGGCGGAGGTCGTCGTGTATCAGCCCCGGGGGGTCGGGCTGATACACCCTCGGCATAAGCCGAGTAATGCTCACTATACACACGGAACTGCCAAAACATGCAAGAGACACCTGTGCGGGCTACCAACCGGGATGCCGGGAGTCGCGTCCGGCAGAATGTGTCGTGAACTGCCATTTTGCACTGGCACTCGGATATGGCGAGGCACCGCCTCTATGCTGGCGCTTGTGACCGCATCCGATCGGGTTGCCGGGGAGTCGATCGCACAGCAATCCGGGCCGCACGACGGTCAGCCGGTGCGCACGGCGGCCTTCTTCGACCTCGACAAGACCGTCATCGCCAAGTCCAGCACCCTTGCTTTCAGCAAACCCTTCTTCAATCAGGGACTGCTGAACCGGCGCACCGTCCTCAAGTCGACATACGCCCAGTTTCTGTTCCTGATGTCGGGCGCCGACCACGACCAGATGGACCGGATGCGCAGCTACATCACCAACATGTGCACGGGTTGGGATGTCGAACAGGTCAAGTCGATCGTCGGCGAGACCTTGCACGACATCGTCGACCCGCTGGTGTTCGCCGAGGCGGCCGAGCTGATCGCCGACCACAAGCTGTGCGGCCGCGATGTCGTTGTGGTGTCGGCCTCGGGCGAGGAGATCGTCGCGCCGATCGCCAGGGCCCTGGGCGCCACCCATGCCATGGCCACCCGGATGGTGGTCGAAGAGGGCCGCTACACCGGCGACATCGCCTTCTACTGCTTCGGCGAGGGCAAGGTCGAGGCGATCCGCGCCCTTGCCGCCCGCGAGGGCTACGCGCTGGACCACTGCTACGCCTATTCGGATTCGATCACCGACATCCCGATGCTCGAATCCGTGGGCCACCCCACCGCGGTCAATCCGGACCGCGGACTGCGCAAGGAAGCCGCCTCTCGCGGCTGGCCGGTGCTGACCTTCACCAGGCCGGTGTCGCTGCGGGACCGGATTCCGGCGCCGTCGGGTGCGGCCGTGGCGACCACCGCGGCGGTCGGAATCAGCGCCCTCGCGGCCGGCGCACTGACGTATTCACTCCTGCGCCGCTTCACTTCCTGACCTACCGCATGTAGTAGCTGACACCCCGGCGTAACGATCAGAAGTCGGGTGCATTTCACCCTTGCTGTGACCGTGGTCACGTAGTACAAAGGAACCACGGAAGCTTGGATGAGGCCAAGGTCTAGCCGGAAGAGAAGGCTAAATCTCCCGAACCAGGCTCCCCAGCACGGGTTCCGGCACCCACGCGGAGCACATGCCGCGGAATAGGCAAAAGTGTTGCGGGCCTGCGTGATTGCGAAGAGCGGACGGCTACGACGGCCCTTTGGGTAGGGTTGCAGCCGAAGCGCATTGCAAGGACGCCGAGGCCACCCACGCAACCCATCTGGCACGCTTGGTAACCGGTATCCGTGCTAGCGGGCGACGAGCCGAGACATCGTTTCGGACCGTCGCCCGCTTTCGTTTGCTGAAAGCCCCTCGAGCGGGAGCGTCAACCCGCCGCCGACTGGGCGATCTGCAGTGCTTCCCGCGCTCCACCCTTCAGGCCTTCGCTGCTGAGCAGCAGCCATGCCGTCAGGCCGTCGGGCGTGCCCGAGGCGAATCCCCGTGCGGCAGCCCGGTACTCCCCCGACTTCCGCATCCAGTGCACTTCGGGGACGCCGAGTCCGTGCGGGTCCAGACCGGTGGCGATCGTCACCAGGCGCGAGACCGCCCGGGCGACCACACCGTCGGCGGTACCGAAGGGAGCCAGGCTGAGGAGTTCGCCGTGCGCGACGGCGGCCAGCACGGGGGCGGGAACCTTGGAGCCGCCGGCCAGGATCTCGGTCAACAGCTCAAGACGACGACCGACATCGGGATCGGTCCGCGGCCGGCCAAGGTGCTCGTCATCGGTGAGATCGGCGGCGGCCAGCGAGTGCAGCCGGGCCAGTGCCTGCATCGGGGCCCGCTGCCACACCCCGACCAGCGCGGTGGCGCCGCCTTCGAGCGCCTCGGCCACCCGGATCGCGCCCGCGGTCACCGGGTCGGGCTCACCGTCGGCGGACAGCTGGACAGCCCCGCCGTCGAGCACCGCCGAGGCCCGTGCCGCGCGCAGGGCCGCCTCGGCAGCGGTCTGCGGCCACCCGCGCAGATTGAACTTGTGTCGATGCGCCCGGCCCAAGGCGTCGCGCGCCTCGTCGCTGGCCGCGGAAACACCGGGCAGGTCGACCAGCGGCGCGAGTGGATCCGTCATATGCGAAACGCTAGCCGACCGCTGAACGTCATCTCGCCGACCGTTGGGCGCATCAGGACCGCCGCCCGGCCACCGGCTTGTGAGGTCCCAACGCCGCTGCAACCTTTGGTGACTAGGCTCACACCCATGTCAAACGCGCCAGCGACGTCTACCGAAGTTCCGTCAGCCTATCCGCCGCCTGCCGATTTCGCGGCCAACGCCAACGCGACGGGCGAGTTGTACGCCGAGGCCGAGCAAGACCGGCTGGCGTTCTGGGCCGCCCAGGCCAACCGGTTGAGCTGGCAGACCCCGTTCAGCGAGGTCCTCGACTGGTCCGACGCTCCCTTCGCGAAGTGGTTCGTCGGCGGCAAGCTCAACGTGGCCTACAACTGCGTGGACCGTCACGTCGAGGCCGGTAACGGCGACCGGGTGGCGATCCACTGGGAGGGCGAGCCCGTCGGCGATGCCCGCGACATCACCTACGCCCAGCTCAAGGACGAAGTCAGCAAGGCCGCCAACGCATTGACCGCACTCGGCCTGACCGCAGGCGACCGAGTCGCGATCTACATGCCGATGGTGCCCGAGGCGATCGTGGCGATGCTGGCGTGCGCCCGGCTCGGTGCCATGCACAGTGTGGTTTTCGCCGGGTTCTCCGCGTCCGCACTCAAGGCGCGCGTCGAGGATGCGGCGGCCAAGCTCGTCATCACCACCGACGGCCAGTACCGGCGCGGCAAGGCCGCCTCGCTCAAAGATGCGGTCGACGAGGCCGTCGCGGATCAGCCGTCGGTCGAGCATGTGCTGGTGGTGCGGCGCACCGGAATCGACGTCAACTGGACCGACGGCCGCGACCTGTGGTGGCACGAGACCGTCGACGTCGCCTCCCCGGAGCACACCCCGGAAGCCTTCGACTCCGAGCAGCCGCTGTTCCTGCTGTACACCTCCGGAACCACCGGCAAGCCCAAGGGCATCGTGCACACCTCGGGCGGCTACCTCACCCAGGCGGCGTACACCCACTACAACGTCTTCGACCTCAAACCCGAGACCGACGTGTACTGGTGCACCGCCGACATCGGCTGGGTGACCGGGCACACCTACATCACCTACGGCCCACTGGCCAACGGCGCAACCCAGGTGGTCTACGAGGGCACCCCCACCTCACCGACCGAGCACCGGCACTTCGAGATCATCGAAAAGTACGGCGTCACAATCTATTACACCGCGCCCACGCTGATCCGTACGTTCATGAAGCTGGGCAGGCAGATCCCGTCGGCACATAACCTGTCGAGCCTGCGGCTGCTGGGTTCGGTGGGCGAGCCGATCAACCCCGAAGCCTGGCGCTGGTACCGGGAAGTCATCGGCGCCAACAAGACTCCGATCGTCGACACCTGGTGGCAGACCGAGACCGGGGCCATCATGATCTCTCCGCTGCCCGGTGTCACCGCGGCCAAACCCGGCTCGGCGATGACCCCGCTGCCCGGCATCTCGGCCAAGATCGTCGACGACGAGGGCAACGAGCTGGTGCCCGGCGCCGACGAGGCCGAGCACGTCACCGGATACCTGGTGCTCGACCAGCCGTGGCCGTCGATGCTGCGCGGCATCTGGGGTGACCCGCAGCGGTTCAAGGACACCTACTGGTCGCGGTTCGCCGAGCAGGGCTGGTACTTCGCCGGTGACGGCGCGCGCTACGACTCGGACGGCAACATCTGGGTGCTGGGCCGCATCGACGACGTCATGAACATCTCGGGGCACCGCATCTCGACCGCCGAGGTGGAGTCGGCCCTGGTCGGACATTCCGGGGTGGCCGAGGCGGCGGTGGTCGGCGCCAGCGACGACACCACGGGCCAGGCCATCTGCGCGTTCGTCATCCTCAAGGCCTCCGCGCACGGCGGGGCCGACACCATGATCGACGAGCTGCGTGCCCAGGTGGCCACCGAGATCTCCCCGATCGCCAAGCCGCGGGAGATCCACGTGGTTCCCGAGCTGCCAAAGACCCGCAGCGGCAAGATCATGCGCCGGTTGCTGCGCGACGTGGCCGAGGGCCGCGAGCTCGGTGACACCTCGACCCTGGTCGACCCCAGCGTGTTCGAGGCGATCCGCGCCAGCAAGTAAGAGGCCGCTAACCGACCGGGACGAAACCCGTTCCCGGTCGGTTCTTGGCGGTGATGTCGGCCAGCTGCGTGTTGAACGACATCGTCACGGCCGGCGTGTGCAGCGGCACGAACTTCACCACGCAGGTCGGCAGTTCCTCGGTGTAGGCGCCGTGGAGCATGCCGACGAGCCTGTTGTTGACGGTGACCGGCGCGCCCGAGTCGCCCGGCTGACCGCAGACCTGGTTGACGATGGTGCCGGGGTCCTGGCCGGGGCCCCAGGTGACGCCGCACGAATAGCCGGTGGTGCGGCCCAACTTGCAGGCCACGTCGCCGAACACCGGATCGGGCCCGAGCCCGTCGATCTGGAAACCGTTGACGTTGTTGGTCGGCGTCACCTTGGCGGGATCGAATTCGATCACCGCGTAATCGAGCAGGTCGTTGCCTGCCACCATCTTGCCGAGCACTCCGGCACTGTTGGCACCCTCGGCGGACACCACGGCGCCCGGACCCCCGCAGTGTGCCGAGGTGAAGCCGATCAGGCGGCCGGCATTGTCGTGCCCGATGGCGGTGAGAGTGCAGAACGCGTCACCGTTGACCACGATGCCCGAGCCACCGCCCAGCACCACCGGCGGATCGGCGTGTGCCGGGGCGGGGGCCAGCATCGCCACGACGGCGATGATCGGTGCGCCAATGAGCCACTGCCAGCGGCGTCTGCCCGTCAAGTGTCCTCCAATCGACGCGCCCGACCCGCGCAACCCAAGAATGCGGTCAGTCTACTAAGACCCGGATGTCGGCCGGGATCGTTAACGGCTTCGCCGCATGGCAACATGAACGCCATGAGCACAGGCGACCGCAGGGACGGCGTTCCGACGACGGTGACCTCGATTCCGCTCGTCGACCCGCACGCCCCCAAGCCGGACCCCTCGATCGGCGACCTGGTGAAGGACGCCACCGCGCAGGTCTCCACCCTGCTGCGCGCCGAGGTGGAACTGGCCAAGGCCGAGATCACCCGGGACGTGAAGAAGGGCCTGACCGGCAGCGTGTTCTTCATCGCCGCGCTGGTGGTCCTGTTCTACTCGACCTTCTTTTTCTTCTTCTTCCTGGCCGAACTGCTCGACACCTGGCTCTGGCGCTGGGTGGCGTTCCTCATCGTGTTCGGCCTGATGGTGCTGACCACCGGGGCGCTGGCGGTGTTCGGCTTCCTGAAGGTGCGACGCATCAAGGGTCCGCAGCAGACCATCGAATCGGTCAAGGAGACCCGCGAGGCGCTGACGCCGGGCCACCACGAGTCCGCGGTGCCTGCGGTCCAGGCCAAGCCGGCCACCGACCCGTCAGGCTGGTAATGCCCCCACCCGACCCGTCGATCACCAGGATCGAGGGGCCATGGCGGCATCTGCAGGTGCATGCCAACGGCATTCGCTTCCATGTCGTGGAGGGCGAATGCGAGAGCTCGCAGCCGGACCGCCCACTCGTCATCCTTCTGCACGGGTTCGGCTCGTTCTGGTGGTCGTGGCGTCATCAACTCACCGGACTGACCGGCGCGCGAGTCGTGGCAGTCGACCTGCGCGGCTACGGAGACAGCGACAAACCACCGCGCGGCTACGACGGCTGGACCCTGGCCGGGGACACCGCCGGGCTGGTGCGGGCGCTGGGGCACAAGACTGCGACGCTGGTCGGCCACGCCGACGGCGGCCTGGTGTGCTGGGCGACGGCGGTGCTGCACCCGCGTGTGGTCAACGCGATCGCCCTCGTCAGCTCACCGCACCCGGTGGCGCTGCGGACTTCCACCTTGACCCGCCGTGACCAGGGCCGGGCGCTGTTGCCGTCGATGCTGCGCTACCAGTTGCCCGCGTGGCCCGAGCACACGCTGACGCGCCACGACGGCGCCGAGTTGGAACGCCTGGTCCGCAGCCGAGCCGGGGCCAAATGGCAAACCAGTCAAGACTTCTCCGACACCATGGGCCATCTACGTAAGGCCATCCAGATTCCGGGGGCCGCGCACTGCGCACTGGAATACCAGCGGTGGGCGGTGCGCAGCCAGCTGCGCAGTGAGGGGCTGCGGTTCATGCGGTCGATGAAACGTCCGATCAGCGTGCCGGTGTTGCACATGCGCGGCGACGCGGACCCCTATGTTCTCACCGATCCGGTTCACCGGACCCAACGCTATGCGCCGCACGGCCGCTACGTATCGATCACCGGCGCAGGGCATTTCGGCCACGAAGAGCAGCCCGAGGCGGTCAACGAGCAGCTGGGCCGGTTCCTGGCCCAGCTGCACGCCTGACGATCAGGAGTTGATGCAGGTTCCGGTCGCCACCCGCTGGGTGTTGCCGACCCTGGCCAGCTGCCGCTCGACTTCCTTGGCGGTCAGCACGAATCCAGTGTCGGCGTCGTCGACTGCCGCACCGAACACCACGCCGAGCACCTTGCCGGCCCGGTTGATCATCGGCCCGCCCGAATTGCCTTGCCGCACCGTGCCCCTGACCGTGTAGACCTCGCGGGTGACGGTGGTGGTCCGGTAGATGTCGGGTCCGTTGAGTTCGATGATCTCGCGGACGCGCGCCGGGGTGGCCAGGAAGTCACCGCCACCCGGGTAGCCCATCACCACGGCGTCGGTCCCCTTCGGCGCCGGCTGTTCGGCGAACTGCAGCGGGGTGATCGGCAGGTTCGGCACGTCGAGGATCGAGATGTCGGCGTTGGGGTCGTAGGAGACCACGCCCGCGTCGTAGGTCTTGCCGTCGGCTTCGATGGTGACACTGTCGGCGCCGGCCACCACGTGGGCATTGGACATCACGCGGTTGGGCGCCACCACGAATCCGCTGCCTTCCAACACCTTCTGGCAGCTCGGCGCGATGCCGCGGATCTTGACCACGCTGGGCCGGCTGGTCGTGACGATGGGATCGGTGGCCAGCGATGCGTCGGGGGCGTCGACGTTGACGATCGGGGTGCGCCCGAACGGTTCGAGCACATCGGGCAACCCGGAGGTGTCCAGCAGGGCCGACAACCGGTTGGGCACCGAGCGCATCCAGTCGGGCGCCACCTTGTCGACCTCGGACAGCACCCGCGAATTCTTCACTGCGGCAGCCAGATTCGGCTGGTCCGAGGAGGTCAGCAGGCTGCCCAGCAGCCAGGACGCGACCAGGACCGCGACGAGCATGAGGCTGACCCCGACCACCGAATCGAAGGCCCGGAACAGGCGGTTGCGGATGGTGCCGCGCACAGCGCGCCCCAGCACCACACCGGCGATCTCACCGATCACCACCAGCGCGAGGATCAGGAACAGCGTCGCGAACAGTTTGGTGCGGTCGCCGCTGACGTGCGGGATCACGTGCGGCGCCAGCAGCACGCCTGCCACGGCGCCGAGCACCACACCGATGAACGACAGCAGGGAGCCGAGCGCGCCGGAGCGCCAGCCTGAGATGGCTGCGACGAAGCCGATGCCGAGGATTGCGAAATCGAGCCAGACCGAGGGTGTCATCTATATCCACTTCAACATGGGGCTTCACCGTAACCGTTGTCATGCCCGACGAGGGCCATTGCGTCATCGAGTCCGCGGACGTCCTCGGTGTTCCAGGGCTTGGCCCAGCCCGCGACGTCGAGGATCGCCGAGATGACCTGGCCGGTGAAACCCCACACCAGCATCTCGTTGAGGAGGAAGGCCGGGCCGGCGAAGCGGCTGGTGTTGGCCTCCCGGTACACCATGAGCCGGTTCTCCGGGTTGATGAAGGCCCGCACCGGAACCCGCGCCACGACGGCGGTCTCGGATTCGTTGACGACGGCCACCGGGCCCGGGTCGGGTGAGTACGCCAGCACCGGTACGACGTGGAATCCCGATGGCGGGATGAACATCTTCTCCAAGGTGGCGAGCGGGTACAGCCGGCTGGTGTCGATGCCGGTCTCCTCCCACGCCTCGCGGAAGGCCGTGCCGACTGGGCCGTCATCGCCGGGATCGGTGGCGCCACCGGGGAACGCGGCCTGTCCGGCGTGGTGGCGCAGGGTCGAGGCGCGGACCGTCACCAACAGGTCGGCGTCCTCGGGAAGCAGCGGGGGCGCCCCCTCGGCCGGGCCGGAGAACAGGACCAGCACCGCGGCGTCGCGAAGGGCGCCGGCCTGGGCGGCTTGGTTGTTGGCTTCGACGATTCCGGCCAGCACGTCGGAGGGCACCCGCCTGCGATAGGCGTCCGGCACCCGGTCGAGGTTGTCCACCAGTGGCTTGAGCCAGGCCGGGGCGGCATCCGGGAACAGCCCGTCGCGCGTCGATCTCACCCCGGGTGCTCCTATCGGCTAGAGCGGATCTTCTCGTCGACCGCCGCCGCGATCTCGTCGGCGCTGACGAACGAGCGGGGCAGGGTCCCGGCCACGCTACCGTCCGCGCGCAGTACCACCGTCGCAGGCATGACGTTGGGCACCTTGAGAGCCGCCGCGATCAGCCGCCGGCCGTCCTGCAGGGTCGGTAGCCGCACTCCGAGTTCGGCCAGGCGCACCAACGCCGCCGTCTCGTTCTCGTCCTGGTGCACGGTCACCACCAGCACGTCGTGCCCGACCCGGCGTTGGTATTCGGCCATCGCGGGCAACTCGTCGGCACACGGCCCACACCAATAGGCCCACAGGTTGAGCACCACGGTGCGGCCCGCGAGCGCCGATGCCACGTCTACCGGCTGCCCGTCCCCCGCACATTCCAGGGTGATGCCGCGCAAGGCTTCAGGCCCCTGCCCCTGGCCTGGCCCGGGGCAGGGCGGCAGGTCCGCGCGGGCGCGGGGACCGGCCAGGGCTTCGGGCGTATCGGCGTCGCGGTGGTCGCGGGACGTGGACTGCCCCGCTGCCCCGGGCTGCGGTGCCGGCTCGTCGCGCAGTTCCATCCAGAACGCGGTACCCAGCGCCACCAGGATCACCAGGACCACCACGGTCCAGCGGGCCGATCTGGTCATCGCGTGGTCACAGCCCTGCCAGCGCCAGCAGATGGTCGGTCTCGGGGCCTTTGACCAGGGCCGCGGCGGTCTCCGGGTCCGTGGGGCCGAGCCCGAACGACGGGCAGTCCTTGGCCAGCACACACACCCCGCACGCGGGCTTGCGCGCGTGGCAGACCCGGCGGCCGTGGAAGATCACCCGGTGGCTCAGCAGGGTCCATTCCTTGCGTTCGATGAGCTCACCGATGGCGAACTCAACCTTGACCGGGTCTTCCTCGGCCGTCCAGCGCCAGCGCCGCACCAGCCGTCCGAAGTGGGTGTCGACGGTGATCCCTGGGATGTCGAAGGCATTGCCGAGGATGACGTTGGCCGTCTTGCGCCCAACCCCGGGCAGGGTCACCAGGTCGTCGAGGTTGTCGGGCACCTCGCCGTCGAACCGGGCCACCAACTCCTGACCCAGCCGGATCAGCGAGTTGGTCTTGTTCCGGTAGAACCCGGTCGGCCGGATGAGCTCCTCCATCTCGGTGCGGTCGGCCTGCGCATAGTCCAGTGCCGTGCGGTATTTGAGGAACAGGGCGGGCGTCGTCAGGTTCACGCGCTTGTCCGTGCTCTGCGCCGACAGAATTGTCGCCACCGTCAGCTCCAGCGGGTTGGTGAAGTCCAGCTCGCAGTAGACATGTGGAAAGGCCCGGGCCAGTTCACGATTCATCCGTCGAGCCCGACGAACCAGGCCCAGGCGGGTTTCGGTGTCCCACTTCTTGGACCGGCGCGTTTTCCCAGTCGGGGCGGCAGGCTCAGTCACGACAATCAGCGTACTGACCTCGACGGACAATCTCCTGCGCGGACCGGTGATGATTCGTGACCCCACTGAGACCTACGCCGTGTTAACTACTGCCTTGTGTCGTGGTTGCTGGTAGCACTCATCCCGGGGTTGCTGATGCTGGCGGCGTTCGGGCTCGAGAGACTCGAATCCGGTTTGGCCCGAGAACCGGCCCCGGCGGCCGTCATGCCGCCGCCCAAGCCGGTCACCATGGACCTCGACAGCGAGCGTTTGCCGACGCGGTACTACGAGCCGCAGGCCATGAATCCCGGGTTTCCTGCGTCTCGACCTGTCAATCGTGTGTAGCGTGGGCTAGTCGCGAAACCGCGTACCTCTAGACTGAGCAGGAAGTATCAGTAAGAGGACAACACACCCAATAGCTTAAGGGGCAACGTGGACGAGATCCTGGCCAGGGCCGGAATCTTCCAGGGCGTCGAACCGACCGCCGTATCGGCGCTGACGAAGCAGTTGCAGCCCGTCGACTTCCCGCGCGGGCACACGGTCTTCGCCGAGGGCGAGCCCGGCGACCGCCTGTACATCATCATTTCCGGCAAGGTGAAGATCGGCCGCCGGTCGCCTGACGGCCGCGAGAACCTGCTGACCATCATGGGCCCGTCGGACATGTTCGGTGAGCTGTCGATCTTCGACCCGGGGCCCCGCACCTCGAGCGCCACCACCATCACCGAGGTGCGCGCGGTGTCGATGGACCGTGACGCGCTGCGCGCGTGGATCGCCGACCGTCCCGAGATCGCGGAGCAGCTGCTGCGCGTGCTCGCCCGTCGTCTGCGTCGCACCAACAACAACCTGGCCGACCTGATCTTCACCGACGTTCCGGGCCGGGTGGCCAAGCAGCTGCTGCAGCTGGCCCAGCGGTTCGGCACCCAGGAGGGCGGGGCGCTGCGCGTCACGCACGACCTGACGCAGGAGGAGATCGCCCAGCTCGTCGGCGCGTCGCGCGAGACCGTCAACAAGGCACTGGCCGATTTCGCCCATCGCGGCTGGATCCGGCTGGAGGGCAAGAGCGTGCTGATCAGCGACAGCGAGCGGCTGGCCCGCCGAGCGCGCTAGGTCCTCTGCCCAGCAGACGCAAAGTGCCCCTTTTCCGACGAAAAGGGGCACTTTCATGTCTTCTCGCGGCTAGCCCCGCAGATAGTCCAGCTGGGCCTGCACGCTCTTCTCGGCGGCATCCCACAGCTTCTGGTCGACGTCGGTGTAGACGTGCTCGACGACCTGTCGAGCCCCGGCGTCGTCCCCGAGTTCGACCAGCGCTGCCCGCACCTGGGCCAGCCGCTCCTCGCGGTGGGCCAGGTACATCGCGGTCACTGCCTCAAGATCGGGAAGGTCCGGTCCGTGGCCGGGAAGCACCGTGCGGGCGCCGAGACCCTGTAGCCGGTGCAGCGATTCCAGATAGTCACGCAGGCTGCCGTCCTCGGTGTCGATGACGGTGGTGCCGCGGCCCAGCACGGTGTCCGCGGTCAACACCGCGTCGTCGAGAACGAACGACAGTGAATCGACGGTGTGCCCCGGGGTGGCCATCACCTTGATCTTCAGGCCGGCAGCGTCGATCACCTCGCCGTCGGTCAACGGGCCGCCGAGGCCGCGCAGGAATCCGCTGCCGACCGAACGGACGGTGGCCCCGGTCAGGTCGACGAGCTTGTCGATCCCGCCGGTGTGGTCCTCGTGCTTGTGACTGATCAACACCAGCGCGACGGTGCCCAGTTCGGCGATGCGGGCGATGTGCGCCTCATCGTCGGGGCCGGGGTCCACGATGACGATCTCGTCGCTGCCAGGCCCCCGCAGCACCCAGGTGTTGGTGCCCTCCAGCGTCATCAGGCCGGGGTTGTCGCAGAGGAGCACCGAGGCCGATTGGGTGACCGGCCGCAGCAGCCCGTAGGCCGGGTGTTGCATGACGACGCGATTGCCTCTCCTGATGCTCGATCGCTTACGCGATCTCAGCGATGATCTCGACTTCGACCGGCGCGTTGCGCGGCAGTTCCGACACGCCGACGGCGGAACGCGCATGAGCACCCGCCTCGCCGAAGACCTCTCCGAACAGCTCCGAGGCGCCGTTGACGACGCCGGGCTGCCCGTTGAATCCGGGCGCGGAGGCCACGAATCCGACCACCTTGACGACTCTGACGACGGAGTCGATGCCGACCAACGCGTGCACCGCGGCCAGCGCGTTGAGGCCGCAGACCCGGGCGAGCTCGTTGGCCTGCTCGGGGCTGATCTCGGCGCCGACCTTGCCGGTGGCCAGCAGCTCGCCGTCCTGGATCGGGAGCTGACCAGAGGTGTAGACCAGATTGCCGGTCCGGACCGCGGGCACGTACGCGGCCAGCGGCGCGACCACGCCGGGCAGCTCGATGCCGAGTTCAGCCAGGCGCGCGGTGGCGGTCACTTCGGCCGCTTCAGGTAGGCGACGTGCTGCTCGCCGGTCGGCCCGGGAAGCACGGAAACCAGCTCCCAGCCGTCCGCTCCCCACTGGTCGAGAATCTGTTTCGTCGCGTGGGTCAGCAACGGCACCGTGGCGTACTCCCATTTGATCGCTTCGCTCACGCCGCTCACCTAGTTCCTTCGCTCATGGCCCGAGCTTATCGGTCGGACATCCAGGCTTGGTTAGCATGCACTGGTGGCAACCACTGAGAGCGGCGCCAAACATGTCGGCTGGCCGTCGCGGCTGACCAAGGCCCGACTGCACTTCGTTTCGGGTAAAGGCGGTACCGGCAAGTCCACTGTCGCTGCGGCGCTGGCCCTGGCCCTGGCCGCCGGGGGCCGCAAGGTGCTGCTGGTCGAGGTCGAGGAGCGCCAGGGCATCGCGCAGCTGTTCGACGTGCCGCCGCTGCCGTACGAGGAAGTCAAGGTCGCCACTGCCGATGGCGGCGGTCAGGTCAACGCGCTCGCCATCGACATCGAGGCCGCGTTCCTGGAATACCTCGACATGTTCTACAACCTGGGCCTGGCGGGCCGGGCGATGCGCCGCATCGGGGCCATCGAGTTCGCCACCACCATCGCACCCGGTCTGCGCGACGTGCTGCTCACCGGAAAGATCAAAGAGATCGTGACCCGTGAGAAGAAGGACGCCAAGGGCAAGCGCGGCGTCTACGACGCCGTGGTGGTGGATTCGCCTCCCACGGGCCGTATTCCGCGGTTCCTCGACGTCACCAAGGCGGTCTCCGACCTGGCCAAGGGCGGGCCGGTGCACTCGCAGGCCGACGGCGTGGTCAAGCTGCTGCACTCCGAGCAGACCGCCATCCACCTGGTGACGCTGCTGGAGGCGCTGCCGATCCAGGAGACACTGGAGGCGATCGAGGAGCTCACCGAGATGGGGCTGCCGATCGGGAGCGTCATCGTCAACCGCAACATCCCGGCGTACCTGCCCGCCGAGGATCTGGCCAAGGCCGCCGAGGGCGACATCGATGCCGACGCGGTCCGCGCCGGCCTGGACAAGGCCGGAATCACGTTGACCGACAACGATTTCGCCGGACTGCTCACCGAGTCGATCCAGCACGCCACCCGGATCGCGGCCCGCGCCGAGAGTGCAGAGCTGCTCGACGCCATCGACGTACCCCGCCTCGAGCTGCCGTCGCTGGCCGATGGAGTCGATCTGGGCAGCCTGTATGAACTCGCCGAAGCACTTGAACAGCAGGGGGTCCGATAGTGAGCGCCAAACCGCCAGCCCTTGACATGCACTCGATCCTGTCCGACACCGCCAACCGCGTCGTAGTCTGTTGCGGCGCAGGCGGAGTCGGCAAGACCACCACCGCGGCCGCGATGGCGCTGCGGGCCGCAGAATACGGCCGGACCGTCGTGGTGCTCACCATCGACCCGGCCAAGCGTCTGGCCCAGGCCCTGGGCATCAAGGATCTGGGCAACACCCCGCAGCGGGTTCCGCTGGCGCCGGAGGTGACCGGTGAGCTGCACGCGATGATGCTCGACATGCGCCGCACGTTCGACGAGATGGTGGTGCAGTACTCGGGGGCGGACCGGGCCGACTCCATCCTGGAGAACCAGTTCTACCAAACGGTGGCGACGTCGCTGGCGGGCACGCAGGAGTACATGGCGATGGAGAAACTCGGCCAGCTGCTGGCCGAGGACAAGTGGGACCTGGTGGTGGTGGACACCCCGCCGTCGCGCAACGCGCTGGACTTCCTCGACGCGCCAAAGCGGTTGGGCAGCTTCATGGACAGCCGGCTGTGGCGGATGCTACTGGCGCCGGGACGCGGCATCGGACGACTGGTCACGGGCGCGGTCGGGCTGGCCATGAAGGCCCTGTCCACCGTGCTGGGATCGCAGATGCTCTCCGACGCAGCAGGTTTCGTGCAGTCACTGGATGCCACGTTCGGTGGGTTCCGCGAGAAGGCCGACCGCACCTACGAATTGCTCAAGCGGCGCGGCACCCAGTTCGTGGTGGTGTCGGCGGCCGAGCCCGATGCGCTGCGTGAGGCTTCGTTCTTCGTCGACCGGCTGTCGAATGAGCACATGCCGCTGGCCGGGCTGATCCTGAACCGCACCCACCCGACGCTGTGCGATCTGCATGCCGAGAAGGCCGAGGAAGCCGCCGACGAGTTGGCGGCCGAGGATCCGGAATCGCTGGCCGCGGCAGTGCTGCGCATCCACGCCGATCGGGCCCAGACCGCCAAGCGCGAAGTACGGCTGCTGTCCCGCTTCACCGGGGCCAATCCGCACGTGGCGATCGTCGGGGTGCCGTCGCTGCCGTTCGATGTGTCCGATCTGGAAGCGTTGCGCGCGATCGCCGATCAGATCACCGGAGAGGCCGTCGGCGCCGCCTGACCGGCGCCTTCCAGATAGCGGCGGATCTCGGTCCCCAGCCGTCCCATCGTTTCCAGTACCGGATCGCGATGCTCCTCGCCCCAGGCCCAGTTGGCCAGGACGGCGTAGCCCACCCGGCGTCCGCTGCCCGGGTGCCCGACACATCCGATGTCGATCCGCGCATCGGAAATGGTCCCGGTCTTGTTCCAGAGTTCGAACCCGGCGTCGGGCTCGGTGTGGGCCAGCGGGTCGAGGCCCATGGCCCGCGCCACCATGGACAGGTCGGTGTTCACCCCGAGCCAGCGCCGCAGCCGCTCGGACACCGCGGCGCCGTGGATGTCACCCGCGTACAGACGGGCGACGAATTCGCACAGTTCTGCGGCGCTTCCCGTGGACAGGGTGAGCGGATCGTCCTGGGACCGGTTCAGCCGCACCCGGTCTCGTAGTCCGCTCACCGTGAATCCGAGGTCGCGCGTGGCGCGCTGCACCGCGTCGAGCCCAAGCCGCCGGAGCAGCATGTTGGTGGCCATGTTGTCGCTGACCGCACCGATGAGCAGGCACAGGTCATCGATCCGGTGGTCCTGCTGCCGCAACAGGTAGAGGATGCCGGAATCGGCCACCTGGTCCTCGGCGGTGCTGGCGACGACTTCGCCGGGGTCCAGCGTCCCGTCGTCGAACCGCCGCGCCACCTCGGCAAGCAGGAAGACCTTCCCGACGCTGGCGGTCTTGAGCACGCGGTGCGGGGTGTGCTCCCACAAGGTCCGGCCGGTGGTCAGATCCGTGATGCGGGCGGACCAGGTCGCCATGTCGGTCAGCCAGGACGATGCCTGTGAGAAGAAGCCGCTCATGCCACTTCGGCGACGTCAGCATCCACGGGCACCCGTCCGAACCGCTTACGCAGGGCGTAGGCCACCACGACCACGACCAGACTCAGCACGCTGGCCAACAGCTGTACGCGCTGGTCGACGTCGAACAGCATGGCCAGCAAGACCAGTACGAAGCAGGCGATCACCACGATGGTCAGGTACGGGAAGAACCACATCTTCAGCGTCAGCTTGGACGGATCGTCCCGTTCGATGGCCCGGCGCACCCTCAGTTCGGAGACGCCGATCATCACGTACATGAAGATCGCGACCACGCCGCACGAGTTCACCAGGAACAGGAACAGTGAATCGGGGGCGATGTAGGCGAGCACCACGGAGATCCAGCCGATGACCGTGCTGGCCAGCACGGCCCGGGTCGGGACGCCGCGGGAGTTGGTGCGCACCAACCACTCTGGCGCGTCGCCGTGTGACGCGAGCACACGCAACATGCGTGAGGACGTGTAGATCGACGAGTTCAGCACGGAGAGTACGGCGGTGAGGATGACGAAGTTCATGATCACGCCGGCGCCGGGGATCTGGAGTTTGTCCAGGGCGGCCACGTACGGGCTCGACAGCACGGATGCGTCGTTCCACGGCAGGATGCACACGACCAGGAAGATCGACCCGACGTAGAAGAGGATGATCCGCCAGATGACTCCGGTGGTGGCCCGGGCCACCGACTTCGCCGGCTCGGCGCTCTCCGCGGCGGCGATGGTGACGATCTCGGCTCCGCCGAAGGCGAAGATCACCACCACCACGGCACCCAGGATCGACCCGACGCCGTTGGGCGCGAAACCGCCGTGGGCCACCAGATTGCTCAGCCCGCCAGTGTCGCCCGGCCACAGTCCCAGGACCCACAGCAGGCCCAGCACGATGAAGGACACGATGGCGGCGACCTTGATGCCGGAGAACCAGAACTCGAATTCACCGAACCAGCGGACCGAGATCAGGTTGGTCACGGTCATCACCGCCATCAGCAGCATGGCCATGATCCACAGCGGCAAGCCGACCCAGACGGACAGAATCTTGGCTCCCGCAACGGCTTCCACCGCGATGATGATCACGTAGTAGTACCAGTACAACCACCCGAGAGTGAAGCCGGCCCACGGCCCGATCCCCATCCTGGCGTAGTCGGCGAACGCGCCGGTCCTCGGCTTGGCGACCACCATCTCGCCCAGCATGCGCAGGGTGCACAGCACCAGCGCGCCGGCCAGGACGTAGGACAGGATCGCGGCCGGACCGGCGGTCTTGATGACCGCGCCGCTACCGACGAACAGCCCGGCACCGATGGCCCCGCCGATCGCGATCATGGTCATGTGCCGCGTTTTCAGCGATCTGGCCAATCCGGAGCGGGGTTCGTCGGCGGAGGACAACTGGGGTTCCGATTCGAGCATGTGGGCGGTTCGCAATCAGTCGCAGGGGCGGATGGGCAGGGGCACGAGCGAGGGTTCGCCGGCTTCGGTCACTATCTCTTCGATCGTCTGGGCACGCCGGACCAGCGACCAGCGTCGGCCGCCGTCCGGGCCGGTCTCCACCGCGTAGACCGCGGGCCGCGGTAATGCGTTGTAGGAGAAGTGGGTTGAAAAGTAGTAGCCGCCGGTATCCGGAACGGCCACCAGGTCACCCGGATACACGAAGGGCAGTTCGCGGCCGACGGCCAGCATGTCGCCGGTGAAGCAGGCCGGGCCCGCGACATCCTGTAGCTGGGGCTGCTCGCCCCGGCGCCGCCCCTGTGCGTCGTACACGTCGATCCGCAGCGGCCACTCCCCCGGCCCGAAGATCGTGCGGGTCGCCACCTGCACACCGGCGTGCGTGATGGCGATCTGCCTGCCACCGGTGACCTTGGTGTACTCGACCCTGGCCACGATGGTGCCGGCCTTTGCGGTCAGCGCCCTGCCGAACTCGGTGACCAAACCATATGTGCCATCGAACAATTCGGGCGCCACGCGCTCAAGAACAGTGCGGTGGTCGGCGAAGGTCGGGGTGATGTCGTCTGAGCCGAAGTTGACCGGTAACCCGCCGCCGATGTCGATCCGGCGAACCTGCTGGTGCCCGGTGCGGGCGGTGATCTCGGCGGCGAGATCGGTGATCAGCCGGACGCCTTCGGCAGCGTGTTCCAGGCTCAGGCCCTGCGAGCCACTGTGTACGTGCAGCTGGGTCAGCCAGGGCCGGACCGCGAATGCGGCGATGACCGCTTCGCGGTGGTCGGCCAGTCCGATCCCGAATTTGGATGTCGAGGTCGCCGTGCTCATGGCGCCGATGGCCCCGGCCCCGGTCTGCGGATTCAGCCGCACGCCGATGACCGACCGCGGCACACCCACCCGGGCGATGGCCTGGTCCACCCGCGCGAGTTCTTCGAAGTTGTCGATGTTGAACGAGATGCCGAGTTCGAGTGCCTGCTCGATCTCGGTGGTGGTCTTCGCCGGGGAGTCGAACACGATGCGTTCGGCCGGAAAGCCTGCGGCCAGTGCGAGTCGGAGTTCGCCGGGGCTGGCCACCTCGCAGCCGAATCCCGCCTGGGCGAAGCGTGCCAGCACCGGACGCAACGTGATCGCCTTGGCCGCAATGGTGTGCAGAGCCGGCATGCCCGCCGGGTAAGCCTGGCTCAGCGACCGCATCAGCTCGTCCAGTGTGTCCAGGTCCATGACTCCGCACAGCGGGTGCAGATCGTCGATGTATTCCTGCCTGGCGACGTCGGCGACCAGCTGTTCGCGGCGGCGCAGCAGTGTGTCCGGAGTCGGCAGGGCATCCCGGTTCCGCGGCGGTGCATCAATCACAGATAAACCCTATGAACGCAGCGGTTGGTGGTGAGAGCCCTGCGAGCTGAGGAATTCCGCGCGGATCTTCGTCGGATTCAGAGGAAGCCCCCGAGACACTGGTGACGGTTTCTCCGAAATGCACTAACCGGATCCAGGATTCTTGTCGATGTCGACGGGAGTGCCGGTGCACCGTTCCCAGATCAGCAGAGACAGGGACGCGCGGAGCCGGGCCGCCTGCGACTGCAGATCGATATCGGAAACTGCCCGGATCCGGTCCAGGCGGTACCGCAGTGAGTTGGCGTGGATGCCCAATTGGCGGGCGGCTCCGGTCAGACTGCCCGGGTGGTCGAGCACCGCGGCGACGGTGGCGACGAATGCGGTGCCGTGGTCGGAGTCGTGCTTGCGCAGGGCCGTCAGCGGTGCGGTGATCGCGTCGGCCATCGGACCGAGCAGGTCGGCGGCCCGGACCAGGGTCAGCGCGTCCGGCACGTCGGCGGCCGTGAGCACCGGCCGCCGGTCATGCGGCGGGTGCGCGGCATCGAGTGCGGCTGCGTCGAGGACCTGACGCGCGACGATGGCCGAGTCGCGCAGGTCGGCGATGGCCTCGACGACGGGACCGACCGCGACCGGCCCGGCGTGGGCAGGCGATACCCGGGACAGGTGCGCCGACAGATTGTCGGCCAGATCCGCCGCTGTCGACTCCTCGTCCAGCACCGGCAGCACGACGAGCAGACCGTCGCTGACCCGCGCCGTCCGGGCGCCGGCCCGGAGGGCCTGCACATGGAACATCAGGGAGCGGGACGCGGGCGTATCGGCTCCCAGGGCGAGGACAGCGTGTCTGCTGTCCGGTTGCAGTCCGAGCAAGGCTCCCGGGACGCCTGGGTCCACCCCGCGCGAGAGCAGGTCGACCAGCGCCGACTCCTGCAGTCGCCGTTCGTACTGGTCGCGGTGAACTTCCCGCAACATCATCGCCGCGGCGGTCCGGCGCACCTGTAACAGCAGCTGCCGTAGCGCTTCGCGATCGGTGTCGTCGTCCAGCGCCGCCCAGATCGTGCCAAGGGTCTCGGTGCCCGATTTCATCGCCACCACCATGCGGGCCGGGTCGTCATCCTCGGCGTTGCGCACGACCACGTCATCGGATCGCCAGACTGCGGGCAGGAATCCGGTGGACATCAGCCGCTCGACCCGCCAGGCGGGTACCGCGCCGCCCAGGATCGTCTGGTTTCGAATCGGATCGACACCGGGCCCGACGACCGCATACGCCAGCACGCGGGAATCCAGGTCCTCTACGGTGACCGGAGCGCCGGTCTGACCGCTGATCCACCGGGCGAGGGCCTGCAGGTTGTCCACCTGCGGGGCCGGGCTGACGATCTGGCCCGCACCGAGCAGCCGGATCAGGGCGCGGAACAGCTCGCTCCAGCCCACCCACGGCGAACGCCGGAACAGCCGGGTGGCGTGGCCGGGCAACATCGACACGTCGGTTGTCGCGTCGGGTGGAAGCACCACGGCCGCAGCAGTTCCCACTTCATCGAGCAACGACCCGAGGGCGAAGCGATCCTCGACGCGGGCGCTGACCAACACGATGGTGCCGCTGTAGTCGGTCCCACGGACGCCGGGTTCATGCAGGGCGACGTCACTCAACAGCGGGTCGTCGCCGGTTTCGGCCGCGGGCAGCGGCATCAACATGCCGGCGGCGCCAGAAACCATCGCCGACAACGGGAGAACGCTGGCAGCCTCACTCACTGCCGCTGATTACCATGTGCCACAACCGAATACACTACCGTCGGCTGTAATTTGGCGCGCGCGGGCCGGATCAGCCCGCCGAACGGCACGGACGCTAGACCGCGCTGCGGTGGTGCTTGCGCTGGGCGGCGAAGAACTCGGCCCAGGAAATGACTTCGGGATGTTGCTTGAGCAGGGCACGGCGCTGACGTTCGGTCATTCCGCCCCAGACTCCGAACTCCACGCGATTGTCGAGGGCATCGGCGCCACATTCGAGGATCACCGGGCAGTGCCTGCAGATCACGGCGGCTTTGCGTTGCGCAGCACCGCGGACGAACAGCTCGTCCGGATCGGCCTGGCGGCATCGGGCCTGGGACACCCAGGCAATCCGGGCTTCACCCTCGCCTCGATGGACCAGGTTGGCGGCTGGGGCGGAAGCGTTCATCTTGTCTGCGACAGTTCTTGTACCTGACACCAGCGATCCCTTCGTTCCAGCCATCTCCCCAGATGGCGGGCGTTGAACCTTCCGGTGTAGAACGCCGTTGCGATCTACGCCACATTGCGCCAGCCTGTGTTACCTGGATCGCACTGTGTGTCCAAGCTAGGTGGTCAGAGGGTATTAACGCAACAGTTTGCGAACCACTTTTTTGGGACGGCCGTGCCGTCTGGGCGCTATCTGGGCGCACCGAGGTATTTCTGCAGGCAAGTGGGATATGTCGGTGAGCCCCGCTCGCGGGAAGCGCCGCTGAGACAGATAGCTACTCTGTACCCATGCCGGAGCAGCCGACTCGACCGCCCGCGCAGCCACCCCAAGCGGTCACCATCATCAAACTGGCCTGGTGCTGCCTGCTGGCCAGCGTCTTGGTGGCCACGTTCATGTTCCCGGTCGTGGGTGGATTCGGCCTGATGTCCAACCGGGCCTCCGATGTGGTGGCCAACGGCTCGGCGGCCCTGGTGGACGGCGAGGTCCCGCAGGTCTCGACCATGGTCGACGCCAAGGGCAACACGATCGCGTGGCTGTATTCACAGCGCCGCTTCGAGGTGCCCAGCGACCAGATCGCCAACACCATGAAGCTCGCCCTGGTCTCGATCGAGGACAAGCGGTTCGCCGAACACAACGGCGTGGACTGGCAGGGCACCCTGACGGGTCTGACCGGTTATATGCGTGGCGACGCGGATACCCGCGGCGGTTCGACGGTCGAGCAGCAGTACGTGAAGAACTACCAGCTGCTGGTGGTCGCCCAGACCGACGCCGAGCGCCGCGCCGCGATCGAGACCACCCCGGCCCGCAAGCTGCGCGAGATCCGCATGGCGCTCACGCTGGACAAGACGTTCACCAAGCCCGAGATCCTGACCCGCTATCTCAACCTGGTCTCGTTCGGCAACGGCGCGTTCGGCGTTCAGGACGCCGCCCAGACCTATTTCGGCATCAACGCCTCTGAGCTGAACTGGCAGCAGTCCGCGCTGCTGGCCGGCATGGTGCAGTCCACCAGCGCGCTCAATCCCTACACCAACCCTGACGGCGCCCTGGCCCGGCGGAACCTGGTGCTGGACACCATGATCGAGAACATCCCGCAGGAAGCCGAGGCACTGCGGGCCGCCAAGCAGCAGCCGCTGGGCATCCTGCCGCAGCCCAACGAGTTGCCCCGGGGCTGCATCGCCGCCGGCGACCGCGCGTTCTTCTGCGATTACGCGCTGGAGTACCTGGCCCGCGCCGGCCTGTCCAAGGAGCAGGTGGCCAAGGGCGGCTATCTGATCAAGACCACGCTGGACCCGGACGTACAGGGCTCGGTAAAGGCGGCGATCGACGGCATCGCCCGGCCCGACGCCCCCGGCATCGCCAGCGTCATGAGCGTGATCAAGCCCGGTAAGGAATCGCATCCCGTCCTGGCGATGGGCAGCAATCGCACGTACGGCCTGAACACCGATGCCGGCGAGACCATGCAGCCGCAGCCGTTCTCACTCGTGGGTGACGGCGCCGGGTCGATCTTCAAGATCTTCACCACCGCCGCGGCGATGGACATGGGGATGGGCATCAACACCCAGTTGGCCGTGCCCGGGTTCTTCCAGGCCAAGGGGCTGGGCAGCAGTGACACCCCGGGATGCCCGAAGGACACCTGGTGTGTGAAGAACGCCGGCGGTTACCGGGGCTCGATGAGCGTCACCGATGCCCTGGCCACCTCGCCGAATACCGCGTTCGCCAAGCTCATCTCGCAGATCGGCGTGCAGCGGTCGGTGGATATGGCGGTCAGGCTGGGGCTGCGGTCCTACGCGTTGCCCGGCACCGCCCGCGACTACGACCCGGAGAGCAACGAGAGCCTGGCCGACTTCGTCAAGCGCCAGAACATCGGCTCGTTCACCCTGGGCCCCATCGAGGTCAACGCGCTGGAGCTGTCGAATGTGGCGGCCACGTTGGCTTCGGGCGGGACCTGGTGCCCGCCCAACCCGATCGCCCAGGTGCTCGACCGGCACGGCAATGAGGTGTCGGTGACCACCGAGACGTGCGATCAGGCGGTGCCCGAGGGCCTGGCCAACACCCTGGCCAATGCGATGAGCAAGGACGATCAGGCCGGCGGTACCGCCTCCGGGTCGGCCGGTTCGGTGGGCTGGGATCTGCCGATGTCGGGCAAGACCGGCACCACTGAAGCGCACCGTTCGTCGGGCTTCCTGGGCTTCACCAACCAGTACGCCGCGGCCAACTACATCTACGACGACTCCACCAGCCCCGGCGAGCTGTGCTCGTTCCCGTTGCGCCAGTGTGGCGACGGCGACCTGTTCGGCGGTAACGAACCGGCTCGTACCTGGTTCACCGCGCTGAAGCCGATCGCCAACAACTTCGGGCCCGTGGTGATGCCGCCGACCGATCCGCGCTACGTCGACGGCGGTCCCGGCTCCGTGGTGCCCACGGTCAACGGATTGGACGAGCCGGTCGCGCGCCAGCGGCTCAAGGAGGCCGGATTCCAGGTGGCCGACGGTGCCGCCTCGGTCAACAGCAGCTCCCGCGCAGGCACGGTGGTCGGCACCGCGCCTTCCGGGCAGACCATTCCGGGCTCGATCGTCACGATCCAGGTCAGCAACGGGATCCCGCCTGCCCCACCGCCGCCCCCGATCGCGTTCCCGATGCCGGGTGGCCCACCACCCGAGATCGGCCAGACTGTGGTCGAGATCCCGGGCCTGCCGCCCATCACCGTGCCGGTGCTCGGGCCTCCACCACCCCCGTGAGGACCGGTTCGCAGTAGGCTTGCCTGCATGTCAGTGAAGAAGGCAGCCGCCGTCACCGCCGGTTCGTTGGTTGCCGGGATCGGCTACGCGTCCCTGATCGAGCGCAACGCGTTCGTGCTGCGCGAAGCGACCATGCCGGTACTGGCCCCGGGCTCCTCGCCCCTGCGCGTCCTGCATCTGTCCGACCTGCACATGCGTCCCAACCAGCGCCGCAAGCAGGCCTGGCTGCGTGATCTGGCCCGCCTCGAGCCGGATCTGGTGGTCAACACCGGTGACAACCTGGCCCATCCGAAGGCCGTGCCCGCCGTCGTGCAGTCCCTGAGCGACCTGCTCTCCGCCCCCGGCCTGTTCGTGTTCGGCAGCAACGACTATTTCGCACCGCGGCTGAAGAACCCGTTGAACTACCTCACCAACCCGCAGCACCGTTCGCACGGCGAGCCGCTGCCCTGGCAGGACCTGCGCGCGGCCTTCACCGAGCGCGGCTGGCTCGACATGACCCACATCCGTCGCGATGTCGAGGTGGCCGGGCTGCACATCTCGGTGGCCGGCGTCGACGATCCGCACCTCAAGCGCGACCGCTACGACACCATCGCCGGGCGGGCCAACGGCGCGGCCAACCTGACGTTGGGGCTCACCCATTCCCCTGAGCCTCGCGTGCTGGACCGCTTCGCCGCCGACGGCTATCAGCTGGTGCTGGCCGGGCACACCCATGGCGGGCAGTTGTGCCTGCCGTTCTACGGGGCCATCGTGACCAACTGCGAGCTGGACCGGTCTCGGGCCAAGGGCGCCTCGAAGTGGGGCTCGCACATGCAACTGCATGTGTCGGCGGGGATCGGTACGTCGCCGTTCGCGCCGGTGCGGTTCTGCTGCCGCCCCGAGGCCACCCTGCTGACGCTCGTCGCGGCGCCTACCGGTGGCGGGCACGTCGGGACCAGGGCCGGGCAATCCAGCCCGACCGTCTCGGCCCGGTGAGCCGGCCGGCCGATACCGCGTCGCACCCCCGGCCACGCCGGTGGGTCGACAATGCGGTGCGGCTGATCGAGGCTGATTCCAAACGCAGCGCCGATACCCACCTGTTGCGGTATCCGCTGCCCGTCAAATGGCGCGAGGACGTGGACGTCGCGCTGTATCTCAAGGACGAGTCCACCCATATCACCGGAAGCCTGAAGCACCGGCTGGCCCGTTCCCTGTTCCTGTACGGGTTGTGCAACGGCTGGATCGGCGAGGGCACCACCATCATCGAGGCGTCCTCGGGGTCGACGGCGGTGTCCGAGGCGTACTTCGCGGCGCTGCTGGGTCTGCCGTTCATCGCCGTGGTGCCCGCGTCGACCAGCGGTTCGAAGATCGCCCTGATCGAGGCCCAGGGCGGCCGCTGCCATTTCGTCGCCGAGTCGTCACAGGTGTACGCCGAGGCGCACCGCCTGGCCGAAGAGACCGGCGGGCACTATCTGGACCAGTTCACCAACGCCGAGCGGGCCACCGACTGGCGCGGCAACAACAACATCGCCGAGTCGATCTACGAGCAGATGCGGCTGGAGCCACATCCGGTCCCGGAATGGATCGTGGTGGGGGCGGGCACCGGTGGCACCAGCGCGACCATCGGCCGCTATATCCGCTACCGCAGGCACGCCACCCAGTTGTGTGTCGTCGATCCCGAGAATTCGGCGTTCTTCCCCGGCTACGCGCAGGGCCGCGATGACATCGTCACCGGCGCGTCCTCACGCATCGAGGGCATCGGAAGGCCGCGGGTGGAGCCGTCGTTCCTGCCCGGGGTGGTCGATCGCATGATCGCCGTACCCGACAGCGGGTCGGTGGCCGCGGCACATCACGCGAGCCGGGTGCTGGGACGGCGGGTCGGGCCGTCGACCGGAACCAATCTGTGGGGCGCGTTCCAGCTGCTGGCCGAGATGATCGCGCACGGCCGCAGCGGGTCGGTGGTGACCCTGCTGGCCGACAGCGGGGACCGCTACGCGGACACCTACTTCGATGCGGACTGGCTCAGCGCCCAGGGGCTGGACACCTCAGGGTCCGCCGAAGTGCTCTCGGAGTTCGAGCGCTCGGGCAGCTGGTCCTGATCCTGATCCTGATCCTGATCCGTCTCGGCCGTCAGGAACAGCCACAGCGCTGCCAGGGCAAAGAACCCCAGGTAGATGAAGGCGCCCAACACGGTCATGCGTCGTATAACGCCGCCGAGGCCTGGGTTGCTTCCCGTTGCCCGCCAGTTTCTACGCCCGGGCTGTGACTCGCGTTTCGGGGCGACCGTCAGGTAGAAACCGGCGAACGACGCCGCAAAGCCTTTGCGCCGCTTTCCACGCCTGGGCTGTGACTCGCGTTTTGGGGCGACCGTCAGGTAGAAACCGACGCAGGTTGATGGCGCCGTGGGCGCAGAGGTAGCCGTTTGGCTTTCGAGGTACCCGGTGCGATACGCTGTCGGAGCTTCACACGGGGTGTGGCGCAGCTTGGTAGCGCGCTTCGTTCGGGACGAAGAGGTCGTGGGTTCGAATCCCGCCACCCCGACAGTGTGAGTAAGGCTCTGACCAGTAATTTCCGGTCAGGGCCTTCTTGCTATCTGGGGCCACTCCCGGTCTCCGTCCGCAGTGCGTCCGCAGTAGTTTTCGCCAGTGCCTCGACTGCTGCATCGAAGGCGTCCGCCACGGCTTCGAGATCGTCCGGGAACAGGTCCGCGTAGGTGTCCAGAGTGAGGGCCGCCGACTTGTGTCCCAGCATCGTTTGAACGGCCTTCACGTTGGCCCCGGCGCTGATCGCCAACGAGGCCGCGGTGTGCCGCAGATCATGCAGCGTCGGCCGCGGCCAGTCCGTCGTCGGCTCACCGTCATCGCCGAGCCCGCGCAGCTGGTCGACAGCCTTGTTGAACACGCGGGTGCGGAACGTCGCAATGCGCAGCACTCCCCCGGCCGGCGCGGAGAACACGAGATCCTCGCGGCCCTTGCCTTCCATCCGGGCGGCCAAGTCGGCAACGAGGAACTTCGGGAACGGCACCGATCGCCGTTCATGGTTCTTCGGAGTCGACCAGACGAGCTTCCCCGACACCTCCGTCACGGACTCACGGATGTTGACCCGGCGGCGCAGCATGTCGAAGCTCTGCACCTTCAGCGCGGCCATCTCGCCGTACCGCAGGCCGGTGTAGGCCAGGAACCGCACAACGAGCGCGTCTCGGGCCATCGCGGCGGCCAGCTCGGCGACCTGCCGATGGGTCAGATACGCGCGCACTGAGTGCTTCCGCCGCGGCGCCTTCACCCCGTCGCACGGGTTGCGCGGTATCCGTCGGTCCTCGACGGCCAGGGCCAGCACCATACGTAGCACGCCGAGCGCGTTCTCGATCGTCGCAGCCTCAGCGCCGCTGCCACCGTCGTCTTGTGGGCGGTGCATTTCGTCAACCCATGCACGCACCGCAGACGTCTGCACATCAACCACTGCAACGTCCTGCCATCGGTCCTGGACATGTACCGTCCACGCTGATGCGCGAGCTGCTTTCGTTGAATCCTTCACGTGCGCCTGGTGTTTCAACCACTGCTCGCGCATCTGACCGACTGTGACCGAGCCCGCGCCGGGGGCGACGTAGGTTCCGGTCACGATCGTCGACGTGACGCCCTCCAGCCACTCGGCCGCGTCGACCTTCCGGGCGAACCCCTTCGCGACCTCGCGGCCATCGGTATCGACATACCTTGCCCGCCAACGCTTTCCCTTGCCATAGGCTGCGCTCGGAACCGTCTGCGTACTCCCGTCCGCCGCCCGGGTCGTCTTCGTCCAGCGGTCCTCAACGCCGCTGCGACGATTACGCCTCTGCATCCTCAGCCGCCTGGCTATGTATCTGACTCAGAATTTTCAGAGCTTCACCGAAACCCAAGGGGATATTGCCGAGCCGTTCATGGGTCATATTCCCAAACTTTGGAGGCGAATCACCAAATACGGCAAGTAGTTTCCGAGCCGCATCCGTCGCCCGTATCACATCGTTCGACATCTTCCGCAGCTCGTCTGGCGGCAACATGTTGCGCGCATCGGCGTCGGCTGCGAGCGGCACCGCTAACGCATAGGCGTCGGCGTAGTACGCCTGAATCTGCGCTTTGACCACTGCGTGCCTCTTGCGCAATTCCTGGTATGCGTCACGGATCTCGATCAGGCCGGCTGGCTCCGCCTCCTCGATTTCCCGAGTTAGCTGGTCGATGCCCACCCCCAGAACGTTCGCTATCGCAGCAGCCTCAGCCAGCTTTAGATCGCGCTGCCCCTTCTCGATTCTCGTGATTGCCGAGGCGTCGAGTTTGACCCCGGTCTTGTCGAGTAGCAGCTCGCTGAGCTTTCGCTGGGATACGCCGATGGCGGACCGTCGTTGGCGAACGGCCTTCCCGAAGTTGCGTGCGACGCCGTCTGGTTCATGTTGCACATTCCACACCTTAGTGCTTGACAAGCATCACCAACAGGGTCAATCTATTTGTTGTCAAATCAACACCGCAGTGTGATTGGAGCACCATGGAGCTGTTGGGTACACGAGCGGCAAGCTCGCTCCTAGGAATTCCCGAAGCGACCCTTCGGTATTGGCGCCACACCGACGAAGGCCCGCCGTCGTTCAAGCTCGGCGGGCGAGTGGTCTACCGCCGCAACGAACTCGAACGCTGGGTCGAAGAGCAGGAGGCCGCGACCGTTCGCGGCGGCCGGGCAGCGGTCTAGTGGAGCGCCCAGAAGAGGCCCACGTGATCGCCAACCGGCTGGCTGCCTCGCCGTGGTTCCCGATACCGGCAACCGTTGACGGAGTACGGGATTCAGCCGCCCACATCGAGGTCGACGGGCCCGCGGTGCTCATCACCGTGACGGATCCCGATGGCACCAAACGCGAATACCGGGCCCAAGTGGTCCTGATCTCGAACAGCGAAACGGTCCCCGCTGAACCCCGGTGCGCGAACACCGGGCCGGAGACCGCCGCCGCCAATCAACTCTCCTGAACCGAAAGGCATCATCATGGTAACCCCAAACAGCGACACCGCTCAGAGCTGGCGCGACCTCGCGGATCAACTCCCGCCACACGTCGTTCAACGCTTCGAGCGGCACGAACGATTGACTGAGCTGCATGGGCCGCTGGCCTTCCCCCAGGAGGATCCCGCCGAGGTGATCCGGAGGGACCAGGCGATCATGCTGCAAGAAGCCCGCGACCAGATCCCTTTTGCTCACGTGCCGCTGCCGGCCGCAGCGCAGGGCGCCGGCCTCTGGGAGGACAGCGTCGACGACACCTGGACTCGACTGGTCGACGGCACCCGTCGCACGGTGGGCCCGCTGTCGGTGTGCATCAGCGGCGTTCAGTCCCCCGATGGATCGGTGGTCTGGTCGGCGGCCGCCGAGACGAAGGACGACGCGGTTACGTCGGCGCAGCTCCGCGAGTACGCCGCGTTGTTGATCGTGGCGGCCGCCGAGCTCGACTACCTCAACCGGCCGCAACCGTCCACTGAGTAGGGGAAGTCGGAATTCGCTGTGGAATTCATCAGGGTCGTTCCGGCCGAGGTCGTAGAACACGGCCCGGCCGGAGCGATCGTGCTCGCACACATCCGATACCGGTGCGCATCTGATGGACCCGGCAGACTCCAGCGCGAGGGCCACAGGTGGTGGCGCGTCTCGCACCAGGACCTCGGTGAGGAAGTCGGGCTGTCCCGCAAGGCAGTCATGGCGGCGCTGAAGGCACTCGGTGAGCTGGTCCCAGCAAAGCATTTCCCGCCGTTGGCGAATCAGGCCCGCGCCTATCGGGTGGCGGCAGACGGCAATGCACTGACCAGCCAGAGTCCCAAAACGGACAGCGCTGACCAGCCAGTGTCCAGATCGGGACAACCAGAGTCCGAGAACGGACACTGCAGAGTCCCAAATGGGACTGACCCCTGTCCCGATTCGGACTCTGCACTACCTATAGAGAACTTGGAGAAGGAGGGAGAAGCGGCCGGCTCGCGCCGCCTGGCCGCCAACCCCGCCGTTTCTCCGCAATCAGCTAACGGCAAAGCGGTGAACTGGATCCGCGGACCTTACGGGCCGCGTTGTCCGGACCCCGAGCACAACGTCCCGGATCCACCCGCATGTCCCGGTTGCCGCGACGCCCGACTCGCAGCCAAGGCCGTTGACGACCGCGAGGAAGCGGTTCAGAAGCAGGAGCGAGCCGAACGGGCGGCCTTGCTCAAGAACTGTCCCGACTGCCAGGGCATCCAGAGTTGGATCACCGACGACGACGGCGAACCCATCAAGAAGTGCGACCACCGGAGGACAGCATGAGTCGCAAGATTCCCGCGGTGCATCAGGCCTACGTCGCGGCTGAAGCACTCGACCATCCATGCCCGACGTGCGGTGCGGCTATCGACTGCCCATGTACGCGCATCGATGACAACGGCCGAACCCACTACCGGCACGTGCCGTGCATCAAGCGCTGTCAACAGCCGCTCTACGTCGAGTTCGCCGACGACCAAGGCGAACAGGCAGAGATCGACTTCACCGAACCCCGACACCCACACAAGGAAAGCTGATGACCGACGACAAGGAGATCCGCATCCGCATCGCAGCCGAGAAGCTAGCCGCCCAGATATGCCCGGAGTTCGAGATCGCCGACTCGCCACGCACATTCGCTAACGAAGAGCTGCACCGCATGGTGATGGACTGGTTCGGCCACCTGGAGCCCTACCTGCCCGACACCGACGATTGGCGCTCCATGCCGCTGCGGCTGGCGCACGACCAGGGCCAAGGCTGGCACATCGAACTCGGACCGTACGACCTGAACCGCGCGGACATCGAGCTACTGCGCCGAGCCATCGCGGCCTACGACCAGGCGACCGGCAGGTGAGTGCGTTCGACGATCTGCTCGCGGCCATCAGCCAGGCCCCAGCGCTGCCCGGTGCCCAGTGTCGTGGCCGCAGTGCATTGTTCGACCCACCTCATCAAGACGAGGACCCCGACGTCGTCGAGTACCGCCACCAGGCGGCTCTGAGCCAGTGTCGGGCCTGCCCAGCACTGGCCGGCTGCCGAACTTGGTTCGAGCACCTGCCTGACCACCAACGGCCCTGCGGAGTCATCGCCGGAATCGTCAACACGTCCACATCACCGGCGGGCGACGGGCCCGACGTGGCGCCCTTCAGCGCACCACAGCGTCGAGGTCGACATGCGGTGCCGAGGTGCGGCCGTCCGAACTGTCGGGGCAACCCGTGCCGGAAGGTTGTCAGCCAGCCCGGCCAACGCTGTGAACACCACTCCGTGGGTGCATAACTATGCAATGCATATCCATCGCCGCCCGTGCCGGCAAACTCCAGCAAACATCGACCCCGGCGGCACGCTCCGGTCGACTCAGGCCTCTGACCTGCGAAAACGCGGGCAGGGAGGTCAAAATCGCTCTGACCAGCACCGATGGCAACCTCCCCCGCGGTAGGGGTCCTCTCCCCCCGCGAAAATGTCGCAGCAAAGTCCTGTCCAGCAAACCCGGAGATGAGGGTGACTGTATAGCCATGCATGGTTTATGCATGGAGCCCGCAAACGAGGGGATGTGCTGAAATGGCGAACGACGTCGCACGCGCCGCGCGCCTCGCCGCCGCGATGGCCGCCGAAGATGTACCTGGAGTCGGGGCAGTCATCGAGGAAGCGAAGCGAGCGGATGGGCTCGTCGGGCTCGCACTCGCCCTGGCCGCGCGTCACATCCAAATCTGCGCCGAGTGGGCTATGCTTCGTGGTGTCTCTTGTGCGAGGCGCGGCAGTGGCGTCAACCCGTCCCGTCCCGAGGTCGGATCATCCCGGCGCTCGATTTGACCGGCGGTCAAGCCACTTCCGTTACTCGATTCGGAGATAAGACTTGGCCTCTGACCAGCGGTAATGGAACCGTCGCTCCAGCAAGACTGGTGCTGACCACGCCGAATCCGTCCGTCTCCCAAGCGAATCCACCCTTACTGTTGCGTGCTTGCGCGCTCGGATTGCGCTTAGGAGGCGCCCGAAATGGACGTACGTGAACGACGGAACCTGCTGGTCAAAGAAGCTCGGACGATCGCCGAGAAGGCTCGGGCTGAGGGCCGAGACATGCTCACCGCCGACGAGCAGCGGGAGATTGAAACCCGCATTACCGAGGTCAAATCGCTGAACGGGATCCTGGCCGATGAGGCGCGGTCGAAGAGCATCCTTGGCCAGCTCGACGCGATGGCCTCCGGCGGCCCCTCGCCGCAGCCCGGTGGCGGCGGTGAGTTGGCGCCGGTTCTGGGTGCTCTGGAGCCCGGCAAGATGTTGAGCTTCGGCGCGAAAATGGCCGAGGTTGCGGCGGCCAAGGTCATGCCGGCTGGTCAGAAGGCCCTCGCCACGTCGGGGAACATCCTGGTCGGCCAGGAGTTTTCGCCGTCACCGATCACGATGGAGAAGCCGGCCAACACACTGCTGGCTGCGTTGCCGGTGCGACAGCACTCGACCCCGAGCTGGAAGTACTTGCGGCAGAGCGCCAGAACGAATAACGCCGACGTGGTAGCCGATGGGGCCACGAAACCGACGTCGGTCTACTCCGTTGTCGAAGTCGAGAACTCTCTGGTTATCATCGCGCACTTGAGCGAAGGCGTGCCCCGATACTGGTTTTTCGACAACACCTCGATGCAGCAGTTTCTGAGCAACGAGCTGGCGTACGGCATCGGTCTGAAGGTCGAGGCGAAGGCGCTGGCGGACATCAACGCCACCGTAGGTATCCAGACTCAGGCCTACTCGAGCAGTGTGCTTGAAACGCTGCGCAAGTCGGTGACCAAGCTTGAAGTGTTGGGCTATGTGCCGGCGTGGTTCTTGATTCACCCGACCGACTGGGAAGCGTTGGAGCTCACGCTGTTGACTCAGGAAGCCCTCGACTATCGATCGCTGCCGTTCGACCCGGTCGCGCGCCGGCTGTTTGGCGTCCCCGTGATTGTCAGCACTGCGCAGGCCGTTGGTGTCTCTCACACCGTCGCGAAGGGCGTCGTCGAGCTCGATACCGACACCGCGGGTGTTCTGCTGCAGTGGAGCGAGACCAGCAACGCCGACGACTTTGCGAAGAACCTCGTGCGCGCTCGTATGGAGGGAAGGTTCGCAACCACCGTCTACTCGCCGCTGGGTGTCGTCAAGGGTGACCTGACCGCCGCATAGACCGGACCGCGGCGGGCGGCGGCGGGGCATCTCCTCCCCGACAGCACCCGACGCCCGCCGCGGTCCCAAGCAGGGGAAGCGAGAACAACGTGACGACTATCGGCACCGCGGTTCTGCAGATCATCCCGTCGCTTCGCGGCGTGACTGAGGCAATCGAGAGCCAGATCGACGGCAAGGCTATTGAGATCCAGGTCAAGCCGAAGGTTGATCAGCGCGCGACCGAGGCCGCGGCCAAGGAGACCCGGGAGACCGTCGAGAAGCAGACGACTGAGGTCAAGGTTCAGCCGAAGGTCGACAAGCGGGCCGCCGAGCAGGCAGGCAAGGACCTCGGCGACGAGATCACCAAGACGGTCGAGAAGTCCAGCCCCGGCAAGGATCTGGCGAAGGTTCTCGTCGATGGCATCGCCGACGGCGTGAAGGATGAGCTGCGCGGCGGTCCGCTCGTCGATGAGTTCGTCGACGGCCTGGCTGACGGTGTGAAGCAGGGCATCGATCAGGGCGGCGTCAGCAAGACGATTCTCAGCACCATCAGCGACGGCCTCAAGTCGGGCAACGTCGGCGGGACGATCAAGGATGCAATCCTGCCGACGATTACCGGCATTGGGCCGGCGATCCGGGGCAGCGTGGGTGAGTGGTCGAGCGGTATCGCGAATGCGTTGCGCTCCGGTGAAATTTTCGGTGCCACAGCCGATGTCAAGAAGGCCATCCTGGCGACCACCACAGACGCCATTGGGGAAATTACGGGCCTGAAGGGTGCTCTTAATAGCGTCGATGTTGGGCCGGTTCAAAATGGCCTCAAGAACATTTCGGATGTGCTGTCCGGGTTCGACAAGAACGGCGATAGCGGACTTGAACGCGCACTGGGCAAGGTCGGCGGCCACGCCGGGAATCTGGCGGGCATGGTGGGCAACGCCCAAGCGCTGATCAACTTGTTGAATGACCCGAAAACCGAAGAGGCACTGAACAAGATCCCTGGGATGGGGGTTGCTAAGGACGTCATTGCCAACAAGCCAGCTGAGGCTGGTGCGGGTGTGAGGCAGTGGGTCATTGACAACTTGGGTATCACGCCGCCCGATGTGTCGAAGTGGGAAGGATTCAGGAAAAAGGAGGAGCGGGTCTATTCGGGCGGTGAAGGGACATTCGGCGACGGCGGCTACACCGGTAACTTCCCGGTCGACAAGATCGCGGGTGTGGTGCACGGCGGCGAGTTTGTCATCCGCAAGTCGGCCACCGACGCCCTGCAGTCGAAGGCGCCCGGCCTCCTGGACGCGCTGAACGGATACAAAGATGGGGGCCTGGTCGGACCCGACGTGTCGGTGGCCAAAGCCCTCGCCGGCATCCCGTACAGCCAGGGCAACCGCACAGACTGCTCGGGCATGGTGTCGCGCGTCATCCTGCAATCCCTCGGCAAGAGTGGCGGCCTGATGACCACGAAGACCGCCGACAAGTGGCTGTCCGCACTGGGTTTCCGCTCGGGCACCGGTGGACCCGGAGCGATCACCGTGGGCTGGTACGACCGCGGCCCCAATCCCAACGACGGCCACATGGCAATGACACTGTCGGACGGCACGCACGCCGAGGCGGGTGGACGCAACCGTGTGTTCACGCTCGGTGCAGGAGCACGTGGCGGCGAAGACTCCTCGTTCGACCGTCACATGTTCTTGAACCTCCTCGTAGGCAAGGGCTCAGCCTCCGGTGACGGGCAGATCACGGGGGAAGGACCGGCGACGGGCGGAATACCGGCTGCCAGTACTACCGATGCGGTGACGGCCGCCGTGAACTCTGGAGGGTCGGGCAGTGGCGGTGTCAGTCTGGCGTCGTCGATATCCGGACTGGCGGGCATGGGTGGTGATGCCATATCTGCCGGGCATACCTCAAGTGAGGGGCATCGAGACCCCTTGGCGCCGAAGTACTTCCCCAAGGCTGTGAGCGCCGCAGTCAGTGGCCAGGTGTCCTCGGCGCTCGGCGTGTTCGGTGTCAATGATTCTCCCGGCTGGCTGAAGGGCATATCTGATTTCGTCGGCGGGATCTCGGTGTCGGACAAGAACGGCAAGAAGGTGTTCGACGGCGGCAACATCGGCGGCACGTTCGGCGACGCGGGTTCGCTGTTCGGTGGCGCTGCGCCGGCCGCGCCGCCCGCTCCCGCTCCGGCTGCACTGCCGAGTGGCGCCATGCACGGCGCTCAGGCCGGCCAGAAGCCCGGGCCGACAGTGAACTACAACATTCGCACCGCGCTGACCGAGGACGCGTTCATCGAGGCGCGGAAACAGGAACAGATCAGGATTGCATCGAAGGTGGATAGGTACTGATGGCAGGGCGTTTTTCATTCCCGCCACCACCCTGAGCAAGTAAGCTCCGCGCCATGAAGTACGCAGTTCTCATCGGTGTCGCCCCCGCAGTCCTGGCGTTCCTCGCGGGATTCTTCGGGCTGACGGTGTCGCTAAGCTGGCTGGCCTGCATTGCTTGGTTCGCGCTGTCGGTGGCGGTCGGCGCCGGCGTCGTGGCGCTCAAGAGCAAGAGAGCGCGCGAGTAGGGAGCTCCGTGGACGTGTTCGCGTGCCAGCACTGCGGCGCCGCGGCCGAGGCCTCCGGCCCGCTCGCGATCGTCCGGCACCAGCTCGGCTGTCCCACGTTGCTGGCCCAGTGCCGGGCCCGGTGGGCCGACAAACCGGCTGCGCTCCCCGAGACGCCGCGACAGGTGCCGTTCGCCAAGTGGGCCGACTTCAGACCGCAGACTGCGGAAGGCATGCCGCGTCCGCAGTTCGTCCGCAGTAGCTCAAGCAGTGACCGTAAAGAATCAACGCGATCAACGGTCTGAGCTGCTCATATTCATCAACTCAAACGCGACCAACTCCAGCAAACGCCCAGGTCGTCGAGTTCGGGACGAAGAGGTCGTGGGTTCGAATCCCGCCACCCCGACAATGTGAGTAAGGCCCAGATCAGAGAAATCCGGTCTGGGCCTTTCCCGTGCCGGTCGACAACTGGTCCGGCTTGCCTAGCCCGGCAGCCCTTGTTCTTCCAGAGGTAGCGGGGCAGGTCCCTTGATACCCGGAGTGGCCATGGGGACCTCGGGCGCCTGCGCCGGGTTGGACGGCGTGATGGTTACTCCGGTCTGCATCGGAGACAACGGCTCGGACCCGAGAAGCGAAACGGGATTACTCTGCTGCCCTCCGACGGCCCCGAGCACACCCAATGCAACCGCAGCGCATCCGCCGACCGCGGCCGAGAACTTGATGCCGAAATTACTCATATCGAACCACTCCATTGAAAACATAGAACTTCTATGCAATAGAAAACGTTGTGGCTCCGGCATCTATTCCCTCAGTCGTGCGGATGCCCTTTCTTACCGTGGCCCTTGCCATTTCCATGGCCGTTGCCGATCCCGGGGCCCTGATCCCACTCGTCCTCGGGCACGGTCGGGGTGAAGGTCGGCACGCTGGTGGCGGCCGGCACGGTCGGCTCGACCGACGTGGTCACCGGCGTGACCGGCGCGTGCTGCGGCGGCGGGTCGGAGATCAACAGGATGGCGGCGAGGACGATGCCGGCCAACAGGCCTGCGGTCAGCAGGGTCATCTGGACGCGGGAACGCCGCGGCGGAGGCGACGGGGGCAGCATCAGCGTCGCCGGTGGCGTGGGCCGCACCTGGGGCACCGGTGCCGGCTGCAGCGCCGCCCGCATCTCGGCGGCACTGGCGAAGCGGTATGCCGGATCCCGCGACATCGCGCGTTCCAGCACGTGGATCAGCGCCGGATCGACGTCGGGACGCAGCACCCCGATCGGGGTCAGCGGCTCTTCGAGCACCGCTCGCATGGTGGCCACCGGGTTGTCCCGCTCGAACGGAAGCCGCCTGGTCAACGCCTCGTAGCCGAGGACGCCGAGCGCGTACAGATCATCCGACGGCGCCGCCGGCTTCCCGGTAATCCGTTGCGGGCTCAGGTAATTGGCGGTACCGAAGACCATCCCGACGCGGGTGTGGGCGGCCCCGTCGGTCTTGGCGATGCCGAAGTCAGCGAGCTTGGCGGCCCCGGACCTGGTGATCAGGACGTTGCCGGGCTTGATGTCGCGATGGAGGATGCCCGCGTCGTGCGCGGCGGTCAACGCTCCGAGCAGGTCGCTCAGCACCCAGCGCACGCGGTCGGCAGACAGCGGTCCGGCCGCGATCTCCTCGGCCAGGGTGGGGCCGGGCAGCCGTTCCATGACGATGTACGGCGTCCCGTGGTCTTCACCGCTGTCGTGGATCGCGACGATGTTCGGGTGGTTCAGCGCCGCGGCGGCGCGCGCCTCGTTCTCGAAGCGCCGACGCGTCACTTCATCGGCGGCGAGCGCCGGGTAGAGCAGTTTGACCGCGACCGGACGCGACAGCCTGGTGTCCCAGCCATCGTGCACCTCGGCCATGCCGCCGCGGCCGAGCACGCCGCGTAGCTCGTAGCGGCCGCCGAGCGCCGCCGTCATAGTTCCCCTCTCCGGAGTGAGCCTCTAGCCAGTATCCCGCAGTGCCGTTCTGCGGCATGCTGACACCATGCCCCGGTTCGCACTGGAATCCGCCGACGCCGATTTCTTCACGACGGCCCCGCACATCTTCGCCTATCACAAGCGTTTCGCCGCACCGCCCGAAAAGGTGTGGGAATCATTGGTGTCCGATGAGTCCCTGGCCGCGTGGGGTCCATCAGTCACCAAGGTGAACTGGTTGACGCCGAGGCCCTTCGGCGTCGGCAGCTCGCGCGAGGTGACCCTGGCGCCCGGGGTGGTGCGTGTGCACGAGACCTTCTTCCGCTGGGAGGAAGGCCGGCGTTACTCGTTCACGGTGGACCACGCGAACATTCCGTCGCTGCGCCGGTTCGCCGAGGACTACCTTGTCGAGCCCGCGGGCGACGGGCAGACCCAGTTCACCTGGATCGTGGCGATCGAGCCGAAGCCGCTGTTCGCGATCCCGTTCAAAGGCGTCGCGCTGGTGCTCAAGGCGGCGTTCGGGCGGCTGGCCGCCGATGGCCAGCGGTATTTCGCCAAGCAGGCCTGATCGCCGGGCAGGCGACGTTGGTCACTTTGCCTAGTTAGCCAACCAAACAGTCGGTAGGGTCCGATCGATGACCGCAGTCGAGGATGCCTGCACCAGGCAAGACGGCGCCGCCGCGCCGAGCTGGATCGCCCAGCTGTTGCAGTTCGACCGTGACGGCGACGACTTCCGCATTCGCGAACCGCGCCGAGGCGCGACCGAGCGGCTGTTCGGCGGCCTGATCGCGGCACAATCGCTGGCGGTGGCCGGGGCCACCGTGGACGGCAAGCTGCCGCAGTCGCTGCACGCCTACTTCGTCCGCGGCGGCAGCTACAACGCCGACGTCGAGTTCCACGTCGACCGCACCCGCGACGGACGCGCATTCGCCACCCGGCACGTCACCGCCAGCCAGGACGGGAAGATCATCCTGGAGATGATGGCCTCGTTCCATCAGCCCGAGCCGGGCCTGGACTGGTCGCCCGACGCACCGCCGATGCTGGAGTTCGACGCGGCCGCCCCCAAGCGCGACGTCATGGATTTCGGCGACAAGTTCGACCTGCGGACCATGCCCTCGGACAACTCCGAGTTCGCGATCTCGCCGTTCTGGATCCGCACGCAGGACGAGATCGAGGACGATCCGCTGATCCGGGCCTGCACCCTGACTTTTCTGTCCGACCTCGGACCGGTCCCCTCGGCGCTTCCGCCGTCGGTCCCGCTGCGGTCCGACCTCGGTTTCGCCGCCAGCCTCGACCACTCGATCTGGTTTCACCGGCCGTTCGTACCCCGGGTCTGGCACCGCTACGAACTGGAGTCCGCCAACCACAACGATTCCCGCGGGCTGGCTCGCGGCTCGCTCTACGACGTTGCGGGCACGCTGATCGCCAGCGTCAGCCAGGAAGCGCTCTGGCGGATCCCGACGGACTGAGCGGGTCTAGTCGGGCGGTTCGTGGCTCGAGCTCTCGGTGGTGTCGACATCCGGGGTGTCCTCCGGCACCTTCTTGGCCCGGGCACCCTTGTCCGGCTTGTCACCGCTGTGTTCGCGGTGCTCTTCGTCGTAGATCCCCTTACCCGTTGGCATCTGACTGAGATACCCGTTGGTTCGGGTTTCAACCGGACTGACCTACAGCCGCGCCTTGACGGCCGCCGAAAGCCGCGCACCGTCGGCCTTGCCCGCGGCAATGGCCGTGGCGGCCTTCATCACCTGGCCCATCTGACGCATGCCCGGGCGCTCCCCGAGCTGCTCGGCGACCTGCGCGATGGCGGTGTCGGCGACGTCGGCGAGTTCGGCGTCGGTCAGCGGGGTGGGCAGGTACTCGTCGATGACGCGGGCTTCGGCGTGTTCGTTGGCCGCCAGTTCGCCCCGGCCGTTCTGGGTATAGATCTCGGCCGCCTCGCCGCGCTTCTTCGATTCGCGAGCCAGCACCGCGATCACCTCGGCGTCGGACAGCTCCCGGGACTGCTTACCCGAGACCTCCTCGCTCTGGATCGCGGCCAGCATCATTCGCAGGGTCGCGGTGCGCAGCTTGTCCTGCGACTTCATCGCGCTGGTCAGATCCGCGCGCAGCTTGTCCTTGAGCTCGGCCATAGCGTCAACCTACGCTGCGATTACTCCTCGCCCGCCACGAATTTCGCATCGACCGACATCGACACCTCGATATCGGCGGGAACCAACTCCAGCTCAGGCGCGCCGCCGCCCGCGGGCATGGCCATCGCGCGCATCATCCGCGGGGGCGAATCCTCGGGTGCGCGACTCAACATGCCGGCATCGCCGATCGCCACGGGCCGGACCTGCCCGAGGCCCAGTGCGTCCGAGTATCGCTGGGCGCGGGCCACCGCGTCCCGCACGGCGGCGGTGTGTACCTCGGCGACCAGCTCGTCGCGATGCGCCGCGGTCAGCGCCCATTCGATCCGGGACAGCGCGAAACTGCCGGTCTCCGCGACGTGGCCGCCGATCCACCGCGACAGCGCGGTGAAATCGCTGAACCTGACCTCGATGTCGACGCTGGCGTGGTGCACCAGCGGCAGCTGCTTGCCCTCGTTGTTCCATGGCCGGTTGGCCCAGGTGCGCACCTGACCGGTGGACCACCGGGTGACCGGGCCGCCGTCGGGGTCGTGCAGCGGGGTGACCGTGGACTTGACCGCGTCCAGGTCACGGACCACCCGCTCGTACACCGGCTCGATGGCCGGGCCTTCGTAACCGAGGGTGGCATGGACCGTCGCACGCTCGGGCGGCCGGTAGGCGGAGAACGATCCACGCACGATGATCTCGGTCGGCATGTCCTCACCGTAGTTGCTGTCCGGCAAGCCGGGAGGACAGGATGGAACGCATGACGAGCGGCCGGCCACATTTCGGGAGCGTCATCCCGCTACGTCCGTTGAGCCTGACCGACATCTTCAACGGCGCGGTCGCCTACATCCGCACCAACCCCAAGGCCACCTTGGGCCTGGCGACCGTGGTGGTGCTCGCCTCGCAGATCGTCTCGCTCGCACTGCAAGTCGGGCCGCTGTCCGCGCTGGGCGAATTCGACTCCACGCTGCAGGGCGAGGCGCCGTCGTCGGGGACCATCGTGGTGTTCGCTGCGGGTGCGTTCACCGGGATCGTGGTGACGACGCTGGCCTCACTGCTGCTCAGCGGCATGCTCACGGTGGTGATCGGCCGCTCGGTGTTCGGCGGCCGCATCACCGTCGGTGAGGCCTGGCAGCGGCTGCGCGGCCGGCTGCCCGCGCTGATCGGGCTGACCGCGCTGCAGGCCCTGGCGTTGATCGTCGTCGCAGGCGGCGTCACCATCGTGATCGTCGGGGCGGGTTCGGTGGGCGGCGGGGTGGCCGCATTCCTGGCCGGCGTGCTGCTGGTGCCGCTCGCGCTTCTGGGCGTGCTCTACGTGTCGACGGTGCTGTTGTTCGCTCCCGCGGTGATCGTGTTGGAGCATCTCGGCATCGTGGAGGCGATCAAACGCTCATTCACGTTGGTGAACAAGGATTTCTGGCGAGTGTTCGGCATCTGGGTGCTGTCCACGATCGTGGCCGGGGTGATCGGCTGGGGCGTGGGCGCGCCGTTCAACGTGGCCGGGCAGATCATGACGATGGTCGCCGACGGTCCCACGTTGCCGGCCCTGATCCTGACCGCCGTCGGCGCGGCGATCGGGCAGATCGTCACCGCGCCGTTCAGCGCGGGCGTGGTGGTGCTGCTGTACGCCGATCGCCGGTTCCGGGCCGAGGCGTTCGACCTGATGCTGCAGACGGGTGCGGGTGCACCGGTCGAGACCGCCGACCAACTATGGCTGCGCCGGTACATCTGAGGTGACGAACATCGACATCGACCGTGACGCGGCGCATGACGCCGCGCAGAACGAGCTGTCCAAGCCGATCTACCCGCGGGCATCCCCGACCGAACAGATCGGCGAGTGGCTCAAGGACCTGCTGTACCGGATCACCGCCGCGGGTTCCACGATCCCCGGTGGCTGGTTCACCATCTCGGTGCTGGTGATCCTCGTGGTGGTGGCGGTTGTGGTGGCGGTGCGCATCGCACGGCGCACGATGCGCACCGCCCGCACCGCGGAACATGCCTTGTTCGGCAGTCAGGAGCTCAGCGCTGCCCAGCACCGCGCGATCGCCGAACAATGTGCCGCACAAGGTGACTGGTCGGCCGCGATCCGGCACCGGGTCCGCGCCCTGGCCCGCCACCTCGAGGAAACCGGGGTACTCGATGCGGTCCCGGGCCGTACCGCCACCGAACTCGCGCGCGACGCGGCGGCGGCACTGCCCGCCCTGTCGTCCGAACTGTTCAGCGCGGCAACCGCATTCAACGACGTCACCTACGGTGAGCGACCGGGTACCGAATCCGCGTATCGGGCGATCGCGGCCCTCGACGAAGTCGTCCCCGCATGAGGGGCCGCCTTCGCACGGCCCGCTGGGTACTGCTGGCCTTCGCCGTCATCGTCGCGGTCGCGGTGCTGACAGTGCTTCTGACCGCACCGCGCCCGGGCGGGGCGATGGATCCCGAGTCCACCTCGCCGGAAGGGACACACGCGTTGGTCAGCCTGTTGCGCGACCACGGTGTCGAGGTGATCACCGCCACCAACGTCGACGAGGTGCAGCGCGCCGCCCGGCCCGGCACTCTGCTGGTGGTGGCCCAGACGATGTTCCTGGCGAGCGAGAAAACCGTTGACGCGTTGAGCGATCTGCCCGGCGACGTGCTGCTCGTGGCCCCCATCGGGCTCACCCGGGAGAAGCTGGCCCCGCAGGTCCGGCCCGGCAAGCCGACCGAGTTCGGCGGCGGTGAGCCGGAATGCGAACTGCCCGAGGCGAACCGGGCCGGCCAAGCGCAGCTGGGCACCACCGACACCTTTGCCGCCGCAGGCGATACCCCGGTGAGCCTCTGCTACGGCGGCGCGCTGGCCCGCTACCACGATGGGCCGCGCACCGTGACCGTGGTCGGCACTGGCGACTTCATGACGAACTCGGGCCTGCTCAAAGCGGGCAACGCCGCATTGGCGATGAATCTGGCCGGCGCCGCGCCGCGGGTGATCTGGTATGCACCACAGCATTTCGAGGCCAGCTCGGCCGGCGACGGCAAGCTGTCGGATCTGATGCCGCCGCAGGTCCGGTGGATCGTGCTGCAGCTGTGCCTGGTGGTGGCGCTGGTGGCGGTGGCGCAGGCGCGGCGTCTCGGCCCATTGGTGGCCGAATCGTTGCCGGTCGTGGTCCGCGCCTCGGAGACCGTCGAGGGGCGCGGACGGTTGTACCGCTCCCGGCGGGCACGTGGCCGCGCCGCCGATGCGTTGCGCACCGCGACGCTGGGCCGGCTGCTGCCGAGGCTCGGCTTGAACACCGCGGCCCCGCCGCATGCCGTCGCGGCCGCCGTCGCCGCGCGCTCCGGCGGCGATGCCAACTCGGCCGGATACCTCCTGTTCGGCCCGCCGCCGGCCACCGATGCCGAACTCGTCCATCTCGCACACCAACTCGACGACATCGAAAGGCAGGTCGCACACTCGTGACTCAGCCCACCTCCGAGAATGCCCGTGAAGCCCTGCTGGCCCTGCGCAACGAGATCGCCAAGGTGGTGGTCGGTCAGGATGCGGTGATCAGCGGCCTGGTGGTGGCGTTGCTGTGCCGCGGGCACGTGCTACTCGAGGGGGTGCCCGGGGTGGCCAAGACCCTGCTGGTGCGCACGTTGGCCGCGGCCCTTCAGCTGGAGTTCAAGCGGGTGCAGTTCACCCCGGACCTGATGCCCGGCGACGTCACGGGCTCCCTGGTGTACGACGCACGGACCGCCGAGTTCGAATTCCGCTCCGGCCCGGTGTTCACCAACCTGCTGCTGGCCGACGAGATCAACCGGACACCGCCGAAAACCCAAGCGGCACTTCTGGAAGCCATGGAGGAGCGCCAAGTCAGCGTCGACGGCTCGCCCCGCCCGCTGCCCGATCCGTTCATCGTGGCGGCCACCCAGAATCCGATCGAGTACGAGGGCACCTACCAGCTGCCCGAGGCCCAGCTGGACCGGTTCCTGTTGAAGCTCACGGTGCCGCTGCCACCGCGGGATCAGGAGATCGCGATCCTGGGCCGGCACGCTCACGGTTTCGATCCGCGTGACCTGTCGGCGGTCCGGCCGGTGGCCGGCGCGGCTGAGCTGGCGGCGGGCCGCGACGCGGTGCGCCAGGTGCTGGCCGGCGACGAGGTGCTGGGCTACATCGTCGACATCGTCGGGGCCACCAGGCATTCCCCGTCGCTGCAGCTCGGAGTGTCACCGCGAGGGGCGACGGCACTGCTGGGTACGTCGCGGTCGTGGGCGTGGCTCTCCGGGCGCAACTACGTCACCCCCGACGATGTCAAGGCGATGGCGCGGTCCACCCTGCGCCACCGGGTGGCACTGCGGCCGGAGGCCGAGCTGGAGGGCGCCACCGCCGACGGGGTGCTGGACGGCATCCTGGCCGCCGTTCCGGTGCCGCGCTGATGGTTCTCACCGGCCGCGCAGGTCTGGTGGCACTGGTCTGCGTGCTGCCGATCGCGTTGGCCCCGTGGCCGGCAACGGCTTTCGCGGTGCTGGCGGCGCTGCTGGCCGTGGCTGTGGCCGTCGACGTCGTGCTGGCCGGCCGGATCCGGGGGCTGCAGTTGGCCCGTGGCGGCGAGTCGACCGCGCGCCTGGGTCAGCCGGCCGATGCCGTGCTCGACGTGCACAACACCGGACGCCGCCCGGTGCGCGGCGCGATTCGCGACGCCTGGCCGCCCAGCGCGTCGGCGCAGCCCCGCGCGCATCAGGTGAATATCGGTGCGGGACAGCAGGTTTCCCTCGCCACCCGGTTGCACCCGGCCCGCCGGGGCGACCAGCGCAGCGAGCTGGTGACGGTGCGCTCGCTCGGCCCGCTGGGACTGGCCGGCCGGCAACGGTCGCAGCGACTGCCCGGCCAGGTCCGCATCCTGCCGCCGTTTCTGTCCCGCAAGCACCTGCCGTCCAGGCTGGCCAGGCTCCGACAACTGGACGGCGCAATCCCGGTGTTGATCCGCGGCCAGGGCACCGAATTCGATTCGCTGCGTGAATATGTCGTCGGCGACGATGTCCGCTCGATCGACTGGCGGGCCACCGCGCGCCGCGCCGACGTCGTGGTACGCACCTGGCGCCCGGAACGCGACCGACGTGTGGTGATCGTGCTCGACACCGGACGCACGTCGGCGGGCCGGGTCGGGGTGGACCCCACCGCTCTGGATCCCGGCGGGTGGCCGCGACTGGACTGGTCGATGGATGCGGCGCTGCTTCTGGCGGCCCTGGCCTCGCGAGCCGGGGACCATGTCGATTTCCTGGCCATCGATCGAGTCGCCCGTGCCGGAGTGTGGGGCGCCTCCCGCACCGAACTGCTGGCCTCGCTGGTGGCGGCGATGGCACCGTTGCAGCCGGCGTTGGTGGAATCCGATGCCACCGCGATGGTTTCGGCGGTGCTTCGCAGGGTGCGGGGCCGGGCATTGGTGGTGCTGCTGACCGATCTGAATGCCTCGGCGCTCGACGAGGGATTGATGACGGTGCTGCCGCAACTGTCGGCACGCCATCAGGTACTGCTGGCGGCGGTCTCCGATCCACGGGTCGACCAGTTGGCAGCCGGCCGCTCCGACGCCGCGCAGGTGTATGACGCCGCGGCCGCCGAGCGGGCCCGCAACGACCGCCGGGCCATCGCGTCGCGGCTGCGCGGACACGGTGTCGATGTGGTCGATGCCCGTCCCGAAGACCTGGCACCGGCCCTGGCCGACCACTATCTGTCGATGAAGGCGGCCGGCAAGCTCTAACCCGTCGGCACCACGTCGGGGGCGTCCTCCAAATCGCCGCTCTCGCCCGCCCGGACGGCCTTGCGCCCGAAGTGGAAGACGTAACCAAGAAAGGCCAGTTCGGCGACGACGCCGATGCCGATCCGCATCCAGGTGGGCAGCGGCGACGGTGTCACCAGCGCCTCGATCAGACCCGACACCAGCAGCACGACGGCCAGCCCGATCGCTGCCGCGACCACGGCCCGGCCTTGTTCGGCCAGCACCTGCCCGCGCGGCCGGTCACCGGGGGCGATCACTGTCCAACCGAGCCGCATCCCGACGGCCGCGGCCAGGAACACGGCGGTCAGCTCGAGCAGTCCGTGCGGGGTGATCAGGCCGAGGAAGAGGTCCCCCTTGCCCGCGCTGAACATGAGCGCGGCGTTCACGCCGAGATTCGCCGCGTTCTGGAACAACACGTACGGGATGGGCAGCCCGAGCAGGATCGCGAAGGCGATGCACTGCGCGGCCACCCAGGAGTTGTTGATCCAGACCTGCAGCGCGAACGAGCCGGCCGGGTGCTCGCTGTAGTACGACTCGAAGTCGTGGTTGACCAATTCCTCGATCTCGCTGGGGGTTCCGATGGCCGAGAGCACCGCGGGGTTGCCCGATATCCACAGCGCCATCGCCACCGCGACGATGAAGAACGCCACCGCCGATCCCAGCCACCAGCGCCACGAGCGGTAGGCCACCACCGGGAAGGACACCGTCCAGAACCGCACGAATTCCCGCCACAGCGGGGCGTGCGCACCCGTCACCGCGGCCCGTGCCCTGGCCACCAGTCCCGACAACCGCCCGACCAGTACCGAATCCTGCGAGGACGATCGCACCATCGACAGATGGGTGGAGACCCGTTGATAGAGGTCGACCAGCTCGTCGACCTCTGCACCGGTCAACCGCCTGCGGCGTTTCACCAACTGTTCCAACCGGTCCCAGGTGGGGCGATGGGCCACAACGAACGCATCGACATCCACCTGGCAAAGCGTAGTCGGTAGCGTGTCTCGGTATGGTTTGGCAGCCCGCGCCGGTGGTGACCGGGGACGCCGTCGTCCTCGACGTGGCAATCGCCCAGTTGCCGGTGCGCACCCTGGCCGCGCTGATCGACATCGTGGTGATCGCCGTCGGGTACGTGGTGGGGTTGCTGTTGTGGTCGATCACCCTGACCCAGTTCGACGACGCGTTGTCGGCCGCGATCCTGATCATCTTCACGGTGCTGACCCTGGTGGGTTATCCGGTGCTGATGGAGACCGCGACCAGGGGCCGGTCGCTGGGCAAGATGGCGTTGGGGCTGCGGGTGGTGGCCGAGGACGGCGGCCCGGAGCGCTTTCGTCAGGCCCTGTTCCGCGGACTGGCCGGGTTCGTCGAGATCTGGATGCTGACGGGCGGGCCGGCGGTGCTCTGCAGCCTGGTGTCGGCCAAGGGCAAGCGGCTCGGCGACATCTTCGCGGGCACCGTGGTGATCAGCGAGCGCGGACCCAAGCTGAATCCGCCCCCGGTGATGCCGCCGGCGCTGGCGTGGTGGGCCGGCTCGCTGGAACTGTCGGGCCTGGGTCCCGAGCAGGCCGAGTTGGCCAGGCAGTTCCTGTCGCGCTCGGCGCAGCTCGATCCGCGGATACGCCACGAGATGGGCAGCCGGATCTTCGCTGAGGTCGCCTCACGCATCTCGCCCCCGCCGCCTCCGGGCGCGCCGGCCGAGTATGTGCTGGCCGCGGTGCTGGCAGAACGGCATCGTCGTGCGCTGGCCCGGCTGATGCCGCAGGCTCCGGCGGCCTACCCGCCGCCCTATCCGAGCTATCCGCCACCGCCTCCGACCAGCGGCTTCACTCCACCCAGCTAGGGTGTGGGACATCACTGTCTCATTTTGGCCCGATCGTGCTACATTTTGATCCATGACCAATTCGGTATCGACGCACAGCGGGCCGCGTGAGCGCACCCGCAAGGCGATTCTCGATGCCGCGATGACGGTCCTGGCCGACAATCCGACGGCGTCGCTCTCCGATATCGCTGCCACTGCCGACGTCGGCCGCAGCACCGTGCACCGGTACTACCCGGAGCGTTCCGATCTTCTGCGCGCCCTGGCCCGGCATGTCCACGAACTCACCATTGCCGCGATCGACCGCGCCGATCCGATGCACGGTCCCGTCGACGCGGCTCTGCGCCGGGTGGTGGAAAGCCAACTCGATCTGGGGCCGATCGTGCTGTTCGTCTACAGCGAACCGACGATCCTGGCCGATCCCGAGTTGGCGGCCTACCTCGACTCCGGTGACGACGCGATCGTCGAGGTGCTCAACCGAGCGTCAGTCGACAGGCCCGAATACCCCCCAGGGTGGGCCCGGCGGGTGTTCTGGGCCCTGCTTGACGCCGGCTATGAAGCCGCCAAGCAGGACGGCACCCCCCGCCACCAAATCGTCGACGCCATCATGACCAGCCTGACCGCGGGCACCATCAAACTCCCGCGCGGCTGACCACAACTTTTCAAGTCCTTGGAGCAAAACCCATGTCCACCTGCCTCGACGGCAGTCCGGCTGTGACGCCGACCCCGAAACGTGCCTGGATCGCGCTTGCGGTCCTGATGCTGCCGGTCCTGCTGATCGCGATCGACAACACCGTGCTGGCCTTCGCGCTGCCTGCGATCGCCGAAGATTTCCGCCCCGCGGCGTCCACCCAGCTGTGGATCGTCGACGTCTACTCCCTCGTGCTGGCCGCGCTGCTGGTCGCCATGGGCGGGCTCGGCGACCGCTTCGGCCGGCGCCGCCTGCTGCTGATCGGTGCCACGGGCTTTGCCCTCGTGTCGGCCGCCGCGGCCTTCGCGCCCAGCGCGGCCTACCTGGTCGCCGCCCGCGCTGCCCTCGGCGTCTTCGGCGCGATGCTGATGCCGTCGACGCTGTCGCTGATCCGCAACATCTTCACCGAGGCGTCGTCGCGCCGGCTCGCGATCGCCATCTGGGCCTCGTGCTTCACGGCGGGCTCCACGCTGGGCCCGATCGTCGGCGGCGCGCTGCTGCAGCATTTCCATTGGGGCTCAGTGTTCCTCGTGGCGGTGCCGATCCTGCTGCCGCTGCTGGTGCTGGGGCCCCGGCTGGTCCCGGAGTCGCGTGACCCGAATCCGGGCCCGCTGGATCTGACGAGCGTGGCGCTGTCGTTCACCGCGATGCTGCCGTTCGTGTGGGCCATCAAGAGCGCGGCCCACGACGGCTTCTCGGGCAGCGTGGTGGCGGCGTTCGCGATCGGCATCGTCTCCGGCGTGCTGTTCGTGCGCAGGCAGAACCGCAGTGCCACACCGATGCTCGACATGGGCCTGTTCTCCTACGCGCCGTTCAGCGCGTCGATCCTGGCGAACTTCCTGTCGATCGTCGGCCTGATCGGGTTCATCTTCTTCATCTCGCAGCACCTGCAGCTGGTACTCGGCCTGTCGCCGCTGGCGGCCGGTCTGGTGACACTGCCGGGCGCCGTGGTGTCGATGATCGCCGGTCTGGCGGTGGTCAAGGCCGCCAAGCGGTTCGCGCCGGACAAGCTGATGATCTTCGGTCTGGTGTTCGTCGCGGCCGGCTTCGCCTTGATCCTGGCCTTCCGCCACGACCTGTCGGTGGCCGCGGTGATCGCGTCGTTCGTGGTGCTGGAGCTGGGTGTCGGCGTCTCACAGACGGTGTCCAACGACACCATCGTGGCGTCGGTACCCGCGGCGAAAGCCGGTGCAGCGTCCGCTGTCTCGGAGACGGCGTACGAGCTGGGCGCGGTGGTGGGCACCGCGACACTCGGAACGATCTTCACCGCGTTCTACCGCAACAACATCCAGATTCCGGCCGGGCTGACCCCCGCGCAGGCCGCCGATGCCGGTGAGAGCATCGGCGGTGCCACCTCGGTGGCCGCGGATCTGCCTGCCGAAATCGGTCAGCGCCTGATGGATTCGGCCCGCACGGCGTTCGACTCCGGCATCGCGCCGACAGCCGTCATCGCGGCGGCTCTGGCGCTGACGGCGGCCGCGATCGTGGCGGCAGCGTTCCGTAGGCAGGCTCAGCGGAGTTGACGCCCAGTGGCCAGTTACGACACGTGATCCGCAGAATTGCGTGCGACAACTGGCCACTCGGCGCTCAGCGGTAGCGCAGGCCGATCAGCAGCAGGACCGCGCCGATGAAACCCGACGCGGTGCGCACGTGGTTCCAGGCCGTCCAGCTGGTGAGGTAGGCCTGCCATTCGGCGGCCGCATCGGCCAGGTCGATCTGGTCGAGGTGGTTGTTGAGCGGCACGTTGAACGCCATCGTGATCACCATGCCCAGGACTCCGAAGATCGCGCCGGCCAACAGGAACCAGCTGCCCGGCCGGCCGATCTGAGCCACCGCCGTCACCCCGACGATCGCCGACAGCAGGGCCGAGCCGAGCAGGAACAGCAGGAACGGAGCGTTGGCGTTGGCTTCGGCGTTCATGCCGCGCATGGCGGTGACCGCGTCGACGGGGCCGGTGCGGTCGAGGCCGCGCATCACGAACGTGGAGAACGCGTAGAAGATTCCACCGGCGGCGGCACTGCCGAGAGCTGCGGCCGCGGTGAGGACAACGACGGGGCTGATGGTCATGGCTTCAGTCAACGATGTCGAAGTGAGACCTTCCATCGCCCAGAATCCCGATTACATACGCGATCGTCTCGCCCGCCTACCCTGCCAAGATGGATCCATGACGTTCGACGAGTTGATCGCCGAGGGCGACGCAGCATCGGTCGACGGCTGGGACTTCTCATGGCTGGACGGCAGGGCCACCGAGGCGCGGCCGTCGTGGGGCTATCAGCAGTTGATGAGCCGACGGTTGGCGACGGTGGACTCGGCACTGGACATCCAGACCGGCGGTGGCGAGGTGCTCGCCGGAGTGACGACGTTCCCACCGACCATGGCAGCGACCGAATCCTGGCCGCCCAACCTCGACCGCGCGACCCGGCTGCTCGGTCCCCGCGGTGTCGTCGTGGTCGCCGATCCCGACGAGCCGCCCCTGCCGTTCGCCGACGCGGCGTTCGAGCTCGTTCTCAGCCGGCATCCGGCCACCGTGTGGTGGGACGAGATCGCCCGGGTACTGATGCCCGGCGGCACCTATCTGGCCCAACACGTCGGCCCGGCAAGCGTTTTCGAGCTGACCGAATTCTTCCTCGGACCACAGCCCGAGGCGCGTCGGGCGCGCGATCCCGAAATCGAGGCAGCGGGAGCGCGGGCCGCGGGGCTCGAGATCGTCGACCTGCGTGCAGAACGGCTGCGGATGGAGTTCTTCGACATCGGTGCCGTGGTGTATTTCCTGCGCAAGGTCATCTGGATCGTGCCGGGCTTCACCGTCGCCGCCAACCGGGACCGACTGGCCGCGTTGCATCATCAGATCCTGACCGACGGCTCGTTCGTCGCGCACTCGTCACGGCACCTGATCGAGGCGCGCAAGCCGGGTTGAGCGTTACCCTACGGTCGTGGACGCCCTCGTCGGACTGCTCGACGGCGTACGCGCGCGGGGCGCGTTCGTGCTGCGGCTGCGCATGGATCCACCGTGGTCGCTCGCCATCCGCGACGAAGCTCCGCTGGCGCTGATCTGCCAAACCCGGGGCGAGGCCGTGATAGTCGCCGACCGCAGCGGCACCTTCCGGTTGGGCGAGGGCGACGTCGCCCTGACCCGCGGCACCGAAAACTATGTCTTCGCCGACGATCCGGCCACTGCGCCGAGCGTCATCATCAATCCCGGCCAGCAATGCACGACCCTGTCCGGTGAGGATCTGCATTTCGAGATGTCGTTGGGCCTGCGCAGTTGGGGCAACAGCGCGCGCGGGATATCGGAGTCGATCGTCTGCGCGTACGAGGGCCGCAGCGAGATCAGCGCCCGGCTACTCGAAGCGTTGCCGGCCATCCTGGTACTGCGCGCCGACGAGTGGGACACCCCGCTGATCGATCTGCTGTCGATCGAGGCCGGGCGCGACGGCCCCGGGCAGGAGGCTTACCTCGACCGCCTGCTCGACCTGCTGCTGATCGCCGTGCTGCGCACGTGGTTCGACCGGGACGGCAATGCGCCCGCCTGGTGGCAGGCCGAACAGGATCCGGTCGTCGGGCCCGCGCTCAAGCTGATCTACAACAATCCGGCCCATCCCTGGACGGTAGCCAATCTTGCGGCAGCAGTGGGATGTTCGCGCGCGGTATTCGCCAGGCGGTTTACCGATCAGGTCGGCGAGCCACCGATCGCGTTTCTCACCGGTTGGCGGCTGGCGCTGGCGGCCGACCTGTTGCGTGGCAGTGACACCACGATCGCCGCCGTGGCCCGGCAGGTCGGGTATTCCACCCCGTTCGCGTTGAGCAGCGCGTTCAAGCGGTCCTACGGGATCAGCCCGAATGAACATCGGGCGGGGTGATCGCGAAAGTGACGCAATGGTCGCTGTCCACGCGGCGCAACGACCGTGGTGTCACTCTCGTGATGCCGACGCCGACGGCGCTGGCGGCGCACCTGCGGCCCGGCGCGCCGCCAGCGCGCCGGCAATCGACGTGGTGGCGATGGTCAGCAGCGCTCCGAGCATCAGGGCCGCGGGCTCGCCCGGCGCCAACAAGTGCTGCTCGGTGCCCAGCGTGGCGGCCGCGACCGGGACCCCGAGCTGGGCGGCGGAGAACACCGCCAGCGTCATCGGCTGGCCGAACAACCCGCCCGCGCTGTGCGCGAGTACCGCACCGAGACCCAAAGCCACACCGAGCGCGATGAATTCGGGGTGGTCGCCGAGTTCACGCACCTGCAGTGAGGCGCCGAGCCAGACGAAGAACAACGGGCCGAAGAACCCGTCGGTGATGCCGAACAGCTGCCGGGCCAGCCGGCGGGGCTCCCCGATCGCCGACACCACCAGCCCCAGCGCGAAACCCGCCAGCATGATCGAGACGTGGGTGGCCAGCGCGACCGCCGACAGCCCGAACAGGAAGATCAGGCTGAACCGGAGCTCGAGCGCGAACTTGTGCTTCTCCAAGTAGTGATGCAGGCGCCTGCGCAGTCCCCGCGCATAGGCCGCCCGCAACACGAGGAACAGCACGCCCGCGCACCCGGCGATTGCCAGTGCCCCGAGCGCCGCGCGCGGTGCCCTCTGGAGGTCGATCACCAACGGCAGCAACACGATCGATGCGGCATCGGCGATCGCGATCTGCGCCGTCACGGACAGCACAGGTGGTCCTTGCAGGCGCAGGCCGTCGATCACCGGCAGCGCCAGTGCGGCTGACGATGAGGCCATCACTACGGCATACAGTGCCGCGTGCCCGGTACCGAAGGCACGGGCGATCACCACCCCGAGTACCGCGGCCACCGCGCCGACGAACACCGCCCGCAGCAGCGCCCTCGGAATCGCGCTGCGCAGCGTGGTGTCGCGCACCGGCACATGGGTGCCGACGACGAACATCACCAGGGCGAAGCCGATGTTGGCCAGCAGGGTGAAGGTAGGGTCGGTGTGATCGACGATGCCGAATCCGGTTCTGCCGAGGACTATCCCGGCGATGAGCTCGCCGATCACCACCGGGACACGCAGCCGCGGCACCGCGGCCAGGGCCGGTCCGGCCAGGCCGACGACCGCGACCAACGCCAACGTGTCGAACCCGAACCCGGCCACCGGCTCACATTAGGCGCTGATCCAGTTCCCGTGGAACCCAATCCAGGCAGTTTGGCAACGTTGATAGCGATAGATCACGCTGGCAGCGGCTGGTCAACAGCGTTGGTTACGTTTGCGGCAAACGGTGGTTTGTGATGGTCCTGCGGACGCGCTGCGGACTGGACTACCGACCTAGCGTCAGGCTGGTGGATGAACTCCTTGGCGAACATCTACATAGATTCGGATCAGCTCCGGCAACCTGAACCGACCCGTCTTGTTGTCCGCGACCGTTACCACCAGTTGCCCATGTGGAGCGTGCGTGACCGGATCAAGGCTCGCGGCCTGAACCACGCTGCGGTAACTGCCGTCCAACTCGCCGTCCCGGTTCTGCACGATGTAATCCACCTGGTCGCCGTCAAGGCTCTGCCACCAATGGTCAAGCTGCGCTCGAACGGCGAGGAGAGTTTGCACCGCGGTGGCAGACAACTCAACCGAACCGCCGCCATCGTTCGACAACCACTGGGTCATGAATGCCTCCTGCTGCAGGAACAACCGCTTCGCGAGATCGCCGGTCAATCGCTGGCGCGGGTCGCGCAGCAGGCTGATTCGGTCGGCAGGAGGAAGGCTGTAGAACCATGTGAGGTCGGTCGTCATGGGCCAGAACGGTACGCCTGACAACGACGCACCCGGGCTTGCGGACTGCAATAGCGAATTCGTGAGTCTTTGTCGCACCGGTTCTCTACACTCGTCGTGTTTTGACGCCGCAGACAATTTTGGGGGGATGACCAGCATGCCGTTTGAGTTTCCGACACCACCGCCCTGGATCGCGGATCTCCCGAAGGACGACCGGGGGTTTCACGTTCCCGCAGAGGCGGGATGGGAATCCGGGAAGCCAATCTTCAGCAAGTTCTCCGTCGAGCGAACCATCACCCTCGTGGCACGCCGATCCTGCGCCGTGTGTGGCTACGAAATGCCAGTCGGCAGCCTCGTCTATCGCGGATTCGCCCTCTCCGATGCCATCCACATGCGTCTGTACGAACGCGAGGCATCTCACGACAACGCAGGACCACTGCACAAGTCGTGCATGCTCTACTCGGCCATCGTGTGCCCCTACCTACGGACCAACGGGCGCCTCGGAAAAGACAGTGTCATCAATCCCGGCGCAGAACGCGGGAAGCGAGCCGCCGTGATGGGATTCCGGGACCTCGGACTGCTGATCCCCGCGGGATCGGGTCAAGTTCTGTCATCACCCGGCCAACAACGACTCCCGCTGGTCGCCTACCTGGAACTAGCCGATGACATCCCTTACCGCGAAGGCGCCGAACTGATGGATCGCTACCTGGCAGCAGTCGAAGCCGACGCCGAGATTATCGACATGTCGAAGCCTCGGCTCTTCTGGACGGACTCGAAGCAGGAAATGGGTGCCCTCAAAACCATCCTGCGCGAAGAGTCTCGCCGAATCATGAATGGAAAGCCCGGGCGCCCCGTCATGATGCAAGGCGTCGGCGGTTTCGTCACCTACGCCGTCTAACGCGACAAACCATTACTGCGCCGCCGATGCGCCCGGTAGGACTTCATGCGGTAGGCATCTGAGCACCAACGGCGTCGCCTGCCCGAGATCGTTTCAGGCACTCTCTCGCCGCACCAACCGCACGGCACCAAAGCTGGCCTTCTAATGCCCCACAAGGGATTACTCCTCCAAACCGCGCGTGCGGTTCGAAACCTGGGAACCCGTACACAGATACGTTCCTACGGGTGGCCGGAAGCGATGCCAGACCCGGGCATGGGGCTCTGCCGGCGAACTCCTAGCCGAGGCTCTCAATCCTCCTGCGGACGCACTGCGGACGGCGGCCCCAAAAACCGCCTCTGACTAGGCCCCTATCCAGTTCCCGTGGAACCCGTACGGCACGCGTTGCGGCAGCTTGATGGTCGCGACGGGCTTCCCGCCGAAGTCCGACGCATCCAGGATCACGAGGTCGCTGCCGTCCCGCTCGGGGTTGTAGACGTAGCCGAGGTACCACCCGTTGCTCTCGTCGGCCGGGCCCTCGCCGGGCACGAACACCGCCTCCCCCGGTCCGCCCGACCCGAGCTCGTGGCGGACACCGGAACCCGTACTCAGGTCGTGGCGGATCCAGGCGTTGTCCGCGACGGACACCGAGTACCGGGCCGGCAAGCCGGCGAGCCGATCGTCGATGCGGGGGAACTCCACCCCGAGATCGTCGAGCTGACGTTCGCGGACGGTTCCGGCGGCCAGGTCGATCCGCCACTCCCACAACACGCCTTCGACATCGAAACCACCGTTGTCGCGCCACAGCTCGGGGTAGCGAACTGCCTGCAGCACAATCGAATTGCCGTCATCGTGGGCGTTCGCCACGTGGAACACGTAGCACGGGTCGATGTCGAACCAGCGGACCGGGGCGGACGGATCGTCACGGCGCATGACCCCGAACCGGGCGCCGTAGTCGTCGCTCCACCGGTAGGGCATGTCGCCTTCGCCCTTGAGTGCGATGTCGAGGTCGAACACCACGGGCAAGTCCATGAAGATCACATGGTCCGCGGTCATCGCGAAGTCGTGCATCATGGTGTGCGCCTTGACATCCACCGGCTGGTTGATGCTCAGCTCACCGGCAGCGTCGGCGCGGTGGTAGGTGACGTAGGGCTCGAAGATGCTGCCGTAGCCGAAGAAGTGCAGCTCGCCGGTCGTCGGGCAGATCTTCGGATGCGCGGTCATCGAGTCGATCAGCTTGCCGCCGAAGTCGTAGGCGCCAACGGTTTCCAGGTCGTTGGTGATCTCGTAGGGCAGTGAGGACTCCACCAGCGCCAGGGTCCGGCCCGCGTGGTTGACCACGTGGGTGTTGGCCACCGCGGACCGCAGGTTGCGCGTGCCGTCCTTGTTGTACAGCGGAAAGTCCTTGATGAAGCTGTCGGTTCGCACCCAGCGGTTGCGGTACCACTTCACGGCGCCGCTCTCGATGCGGATGCCGTGGATCATCCCGTCGCCGGTGAACCAGTGCTCGGTCGCCTGGCGTGGGTTCGGGCCGTTGCGCAGGTACCAACCGTCGAGTTCGGCGGGGATGGCGCCGTCGACGGGCAGGTCGTATTCGGTGAGTTCGTCGGCAACGGGGGCGTAGTTGCCGCGCCGGAAGAAGTCGGTTTCGCCGATGGGCAGGGCTGAAGTCATGCACCCAACGGTGACATTCCACAACTGACATGTCAATAGTGGACGGTAGACTCCGGGCATGAGTTTGCGAATGGCGGCACTCGGCCTGCTGGCCCAGCACCCCGGTAGCGGTTACGACCTGCTCAAACGGTTCGAGAAATCGATGGCCAATGTCTGGCCCGCAACCCAGAGCCAGCTGTACGGCGAGCTCAACAAGCTCGCCCACACCGGCCTGATCGAGGTGTCGGCAATCGGCCCGCGCGGTCGCAAGGAGTACCGCATCACTCCCGCCGGCCGCACCGAACTGAATCGCTGGATCACCAATCCCGCCGACGATCCGCCCGAGCGCAGCGCCGGGCTGTTGCGGGTGTTCCTACTCGGCGAATTACCCCGCGACCAGGCCCTCGACCACCTGGCGGCACTCGCTTCCCACGCCGACGCCGAGGTCGAACGACTCAGAGGACTGGAGGCATCCATCCCCTGGTCCGACTCGGACGAGGACCTCTACGGGCACGCGGCCCTCGAATACGGCCTGCGCTTTAACGCCATGCAGGCGCAGTGGGCACGTTGGCTCACGGAGACTATCGACAACCGATAGATTCCGATATATCGTTGACGCATCGGAAGCGCGAACAGCGCTCCTCCACGACAACGAAGGAATCACTCCAATGACTCACCCATTCAATTCACCAGGCGGCTTCGGATTCGTGCCTTTCGGCCGGGAAGAAGCTCGCACCATGTTCCGTCAGGCCCGTCAAGGGCGCCGTGACCTGCGTGAGCAGCTTCGCGCCCAAGTCGAGGCAGCCCGCGAACAGGGCGTCGACCCCACTTGCCAGACCGGATTCGGCTTCGACCCGCGCGGCGGACGAGGCTTCGGCTTCGGCTTCGGGCCGGGAGGGCTCGGCGGCCCCATGGGCGGACCGTTCGGCGGACACCGTGGCCGCGGCGGGCGACGCGGACGACGCGGCGATGTCCGCGCCGCCATCCTGACCCTGCTGGCCGAACGGCCCATGCACGGCTACGAGATGACGCAGGAGATCGCGTCCCGCAGCAACAACCTGTGGAAGCCCAGCCCCGGCTCGGTGTATCCGACGCTGCAACTGCTGGTCGACGAGGGACTGATCGTCCCGACCGAATCCGAGGGCAGCAAGAAGACCTTCGAGCTGACCGAAGAGGGCAGGCAGGCCGCGGCCGAGATCCAGACCCCGCCGTGGGCACAGATCGCCGAAGATGCCGATCCCGCTGCGCTCAACCTGCATTCCGCCGTCAGCCAGTTGATGGTTGCGGTCACCCAGTCGTCCTATGCCGCAGGCGAGGACCAGCAGCAACGCATCCTCGACGTGGTCAACAACGCCCGCCGCGAGATCTACCAGATCCTCGGCGAGGAGTAGCAGCCCGTAGGCTGCCCTCGTGAGCAGCCTCGTCACAACCATCGCGCCGGCCGTCGTCGCAGTCCTGACCGCGGCCGGCGCGGTCATCGGACTCGAATTCCGCGACGTCGACGCTTACGAGCGCCGGCGCGGCATCTGGCAGTGGCTTCTGGTCCTGCTCGCCGCCGCCGCGACGTTGGGCGCCATCGGCTCGGCATCCGGCGTCGGAAGCCTGCTGGAGGCCACCGTGATGGCGGTGGTCGGCGTGGCCGCCGTGGTCATCGCCCATGTGATGTGGCGCCGACGTGTCCCCGACGCCGAACCCCGGATCCAGGCCATCGCGACGGCCTCGGCCGCGTGCGCCGTACTGCTGATCGCCGGTATGACCACGCTGACCTACACCGGCAACAAGGGCTGCCGTCAGGTCGATCCGCTGGTGCAGTCCAGTCTCGACAGCTGGGGCGCACTCATGCCGACGATGCAGGGAAACCAGGGACCGACCGTGGGCGATTTCACGGACTGGGCCAAGATCATTCGCGAGCAGGCCGACCAGGTGACCGACGGTGAGGTCGGGCAGCACGCGCACCGCATGGGTGAGCTGGCCGGACAGATCGCCGAGTCCGTCAGGAACAACGACAAGGCCCAGCACGCCCTGCTCGGCAAGCAGTACGAAGACGAACTGCGGCCGATCCTGGTGAAGTGCCAGATCCAGGTGAAGCGCTAGATCTCCACCCAGTCCAGGGTGCGCGACACCGCCTTCTTCCAGCCGGCGTAACCGGATCGGCGGGCCTCATCGTCCCAGTCTGAGCTCCAGCGCCGGCCCTCCTGCCAGTTGGCCCGCAGGTCGTCGGTGCTCTCCCAGAATCCGACCGCCAACCCGGCCGCGTACGCCGCGCCCAGCGCGGTGGTCTCGGCGACCACGGGCTTGACCACGTCGACCCCCAGCACATCCGCCTGGATCTGCATGCACAGCGCATTGGCGGTGATACCGCCGTCGACCTTCAGAACCTCAAGGTGCACACCGGAATCGGCCTCCATGGCCTCCACCACGTCGCGGCTCTGATAGCAGATCGCCTCCAGGGTGGCCCGGGCGAGGTGAGCGTTGGTGTTGAAACGGGACAGCCCGACGATGACGCCCCGGGCATCCGAGCGCCAGTACGGGGCGAACAACCCCGAGAACGCCGGGACGAAGTAGACGCCGCCGTTGTCGGTCACCTGCCGGGCCAGCGCCTCGCTCTGCGCGGCACCGCTGATGATGCCCAGCTGATCCCGCAGCCACTGCACCGCCGACCCGGTCACCGCGATCGAACCTTCAAGGGCGTAAACAGGTTTCGCGTCACCGAACTGATAGCACACGGTGGTGAGCAATCCGTTGTCCGAACGCACGATCTTCTCGCCCGTGTTGAGGAGCAGGAAATTGCCTGTGCCGTAAGTGTTCTTGGCCTCGCCGGGCTCGAGGCACACCTGCCCCACCATCGCCGCCTGCTGGTCACCCAGGATCCCCGTCAGCGGCACCTGACCGGCCAGGGGACCGTCGTCGCGGGTGATGCCGAACGACTCCGGGTACGACGACGGCTTGATCTCGGGCAGCATCTGCCGCGGGATCGAGAAGAACGACAACAGTTCGTCGTCCCAGTCCAGGGTCTCCAGGTTCATCAACATGGTGCGGCTGGCGTTGGTGACGTCGGTGACGTGTACGCCGCCGCGGTAGCCGCCGGTGAGGTTCCAGGTCACCCAACTGTCGGGCGTGCCGAAGATCGCGTCGCCGTTCTCGGCGTCGCGCCGCACTCCGTCGACGTTGTCGAGGATCCACTGGATCTTGCCGCCCGAGAAGTACGTCGCGGGCGGCAGGCCGGCCTTGCGCCGGATCACGTCACCGCGGCCGTCGCGGTCCAGTGCGGCGGCGATGCGGTCGGTGCGGGTGTCCTGCCAGACGATCGCGTTGTGGTACGGCCTGCCGGTGTGGCGGTTCCAGACCAGCGTGGTCTCCCGCTGATTGGTGATGCCCAGCGCGGCGAGGTCGCCCGCCACGAGATTGGTCTTGTTCAGCGCGGTCATGATCGCCACGGAGGTGCGTTCCCAGATCTCGACCGGGTTGTGTTCCACCCACCCGGCCTTGGGCAGGATCTGCTGGTGCTCGAGCTGATGTCGCCCCACCTCGGCGCCGGCGTGATCGAAGATCATGCAGCGGGTGCTGGTGGTGCCCTGATCGATTGCAGCTACGAAGTCCGCGGACATTCGTACATGATGGCCTACATGGCCACCGACCCTTCAGATATCGACCGGATGCCACGGGGCGGATTCCGGGCGTCGTGCCTGGACCGGCTGCTCGAGACGGATCGGTTGGAATATCTGGACCGCGACGACGTCGACGAATCCACCAAGCGTCAGGTGATCGGGGCACTGGACTGGACCGGCCGGTTCTTCAAGAACCATCAGCGTTTCGCCGCGATAGCGCTCGATCTGATCGCCGACGTACCCGATCCGCGGATCCTGGAGTTGGGCGCCGGACACGGCGGGGTTTCGCGCCAACTGTTGGCCGATCACCCGTCGGCGCACGTCACCGTCACCGACATCGACGCGGAATCGGTGGCCCGCATCGCCGCGACTGATCTCGGCAGCCATCCCCGGGCCGAGGTCCGCCAGATGGACGCCACCGCGATCGACGCCGCCGACGGCAGTTACGACCTGGTGCTGTTCGCGTTGTCGTTCCACCACCTGCGCCCGGCCCAGGCGTCAAAGGTGTTCGCCGAGGGCACCCGGGTGGCTGACACCCTGCTGATCATCGACCTGCCGCGCCCGCCGGCCCCGCTGCACCTGTTACGCCTCGCCACGATGCTGCCTGCGGCCGTGCTGCTGCCGTTCGCGCACGACGGTGTCATCAGCTCGCTGCGCAGCTACAGCCCTTCGGCGCTGCGCAGCCTCGCCCGTCATGCCGACCCGTCGATCGAGCTCACACTGCGCAGCGGCCTGACTGAACCTCAGATCGTCATCGCAAGGCGCGCAAGGTGAATCGCGTCAGGCGCGCCTTTTGACCTGCGGCGCCACCGAGAACAGGTCGGCCACGGTGGAGGCCAGCTCCAGGAAGGCCTGCCGGGTCGGCCCGCCGAGGAAGCCGAGGTCCACCTCGGCTCCTTCGGCGAGGTGATCGTCGAACGGGATCACGTGCAATGCCCGCACCCTGGGCAGGAAGTGGTTGGACAGCTGGCCCATGTCGAGACCGAGCGCACCCGGCCGGGACGCGCTGACCACCACGATCGCCTTCGGCACCAGGTGCGAATAACCGTTGCGCTCAAGCCAATCCAACGTGGCGAGCGCACTTCGCGCCGAGTCGATGGCGGGCGAGGCCACGATCACGATGGCGTCCGCGGCGTCGAGCACGCCTGCCATCGCCGAGTGCACCAGCCCGGTGCCGCAGTCGGTCAGGATGATGTTGTAGAAGCGCTGCAGGACACTCAGCACTCCGCGATAGTCGTACTCCGAGAAGGCTTCCGAGGTGGCCGGGTCCCGTTCGGACGCCAGAATCTCCAGCCGGCTCGTGCTCTGGGAAGTGTGCCGCCGGATGTCGGAGTAGCGCGATATGCCGTCGTCGAGGAGCACATCGCGCACCGTGGAATCGCACTCGTTGGGTCCGCGCTGAGCCAGGGTGCCGAAGTCGGGGTTGGCGTCCACCGCGATCACCCGGTCGCCGCGGGTCGCCGCCAGCGTGGCACCCAACCCGACGGTGGTCGTGGTCTTGCCCACCCCACCCTTCTGGGACAGCAGGGCGATGTTGAACGGACCGCCGACCACCGGCTGGTTCACCCGGTCGATGAGCGACTTTCGGCTGGCCTCCTGCTCCGAGACCCCAGGGTTGATACCCGTGGCCCGGTAAACCGCTTTGCGCCAGCCGGATTTCGGGGTCGGCGCAGCCCGGACCAGCCCCAGATCGCCGTTGCTGGGCACCACCGAGGGACGATGACTCGCCCCGTTCCCGGATTGGCTGGAGGTGAACGGGGTCTGCTCCGGAGGCCCGAGCGTGAGCCGCTCGTCATCGCGGTCGGTCATGGCTGCTCCTTCCGTCAACTCGAGGCCGTCATGCCGAGCACCTGCCTGAGTGCCGCCTGCATGTCCGCGAGTTCGATCCGCATCAGCTGCGTCTCATCGAGTTCGGCCAGGTTCGTGCCGTGGATCTCGCTGAGCCGGTACTCGCGTTCCTCTTCGGCCGCCTCGATCACATTGCGTACGAACCGGCCATTGCCTGCCAGGTCGATGCCGGGGCGCAGTTGTCCCGATTGGTCGATCGCCTCACTCTGACACAGCGTGACGCACGCGTTGACGAGTTCTTCGTGGGCGGCCGCCGACAGTTCCGAATCTCTGGTGCGGGCTACCAGCTTTCCGATGTCCCCGAGTTCGGTCGGGCCGTAGGAACCGAACCGGATCCGTTTGGTGAACCGCGATGCCAGACCGTCGTTGGAAGCCAGGAAGCGGTCGATCTCCGCGTCGTAGCCGGCGATGATGACGACCAGGCGGTCGCGGTCGTTCTCCATGCGGGCCAGCAGGGTGTCGACCGCTTCACGGCCGAACGCGTCGCCGCCGGACAGCCCGGTCTGGATCAACGTGTACGCCTCGTCGATGAACAGCACTCCGTCCATCGCCGAGTCGATCAGTGCGGTCGTCTTGATCGCGGTACTGCCGAGATGCTGGCCGACGAAGTCGTGCCGCTTGGCCTCGACGATGTTCGGGGTCCGCAGCAGGCCCAGCCCGCAGTAGGTCTGCGCCACCACCCTGGCGATCGTGGTCTTGCCGGTTCCGGGCGGTCCGGTGAACGCCAGGTGCAGGCTGCGCGCCGCGGAGCTGAGCCCCTTGTCACCGCGCACCTTTGCCAGCATGGCCGCCGATTTGAGTTTGGCGACTTGAAGTTTGACCTCCGACAGGCCGATCTGCCGGTCCAGTTCCTCCTGCGCTGCCCGCAGGTATTCGTTGCCGCGCTCCGACAGGTCGTCGGCCATCAGGTCTTCCGCAGACGGCACGCTGGTCGGGTCCCACCGGTCGGTGCGTGAGTCGACGATCTCCTTCGAGGTGACCACCAGGCGGTACTTCGGATCGGCCAGCGCTGCGGCATTCGCCTCGAATCCGGGATCCTCGCTGTAGATCCGTTCGAAGATGACCCGGGCTTCCTGCTCTTCGCCCATCTCCCGCAGCGTCAGCCCCTTGCAGAATTCCGCTGCCCGCCGGGCTCCGGGGACCGGACCTTCGATGGCCCGGTCGAGCCGGCGGATGCCCTCGCCGAACAGGCCCATCTGAGCGCAGGCCGAACCGACCATGAGGTCGGCACCGGCGCCGATGTAGCTGTCGGTGAATGTTCCCGACTTGCTCAGCGCGCTCAGGACGTCAGGCCAGCGCTGCGTGGTGAAGTGCAGCACGCCACGGATGTACGCGCGGATCTCACCGGTGTCGCCGTCCTGGGCTGTCGTGGTCTGATCGAGCTTGTCGAGCACCTGCTCGGCCTCGTCGAAATCCTTGGCGGCGATCATGCTGGCCGCATATGCGAGCCACATCTCGGTCCTGGTGCTCAACGGGTAGTCGAGGTACAGGCCGGTCTGGAAGCGTCCGCTCAACGCCCGTTGCGGCAGCCCGAGTCGACGCTGTTCACGGAACAACGAGAGTGTGCTGGTTCGGTACAGGTGGTAGACGACCTCGGGACTGGTGTCACCGGTCGCGGCCCGGCCCAGCCACGCATCACACATGTCCGGGTCGTACTCGGTGGCCCGGCGGAAGGCCAGCGCCGCGTACGGCAGGTCGCGCTCGGTCTCCAACCCGTCGATGGGAATGCCGAGCGACAGCACTCCGGCATCGAAAACCCGCTGCGCATCGGTAGATCCACTCATCGGAGGTGACACATCTCCTCACTGCAGCCTCGGCCGCGATTCGACCGCGAGTGTACTAAGTTGACCAGAATGGCACAGCCGGTGCAGTCAGCTGGCGGAACGATCGCGGTGTCCACCACCGAACGCGGTCTGCCCGTCGCGCTACGCCTCGACCCCGTCGAGTTGAAGAAACCACCTGCGCAACTCGCTGACGAGATCATGGCGCTGTGCCGATTGTCCGCGGCCCGTGCCCAGGTCGCGCGCAGACGCGAGCTGGCCGAAAACGGTTACAGCGCATCGGTTATCGACCCGTTGAAGCTGGCCACCGAAGACGAGCTGGCCCGCGCGGAGGATGAGGTCCTCGGCGCGGAAGACGACCTCCCGACGACCTGGGGCAGGTCGGTATGACCGGTCTCGCCGACTCGCTGATCGGCCGCATCCGCAAAGAGCGTGACCTGGTGCAAGCCATGGATGAGCACTGCCAATCGATTTCGGCCCGGGTCACCAGTCGTGACGGGAACGTCAGCGCCGAGGTCGACGGCCTTGGTGCGATGACCGGGCTGTGGCTCGGGCCCGCCGCACACAAGCTGGGCGCCGACGCACTGGCCAAGCTCATCATCGAGACCGCCGGCGCCGCCGCGCAGGTGGCCGCGGCCCGGCAACAGTTCCTGTCGCAGGAGTTCGCGGCGCGCCTGCAGGAACTGAGCGAGGCTCCGCTGACGCGATGGGACGGCAGCACGTTCCAACCGGAGCGTTAGCGACACCCGCTGGGCAAACCAGGCGCCTGGCGGCATCCCCGACCAACCGGTTGACCCCTGAACTGCGAACCAGCCCCCACCGCACCGGCGCGATACAGACGAGAATCGGTTATCCAGCAATTTTTGCCGTTGCGCTAATTACCAATACGAACGATCTACACGCATAATTCGCACAAAATTCAGTTAGCTGCGGGCCACTCACGCCGCTATAGTTTATTGGTCTCGTGCCCACACAACCCCCGCTTCCAGCCGGAAAGGTATTAGCACGATGAGCGACATTTTCGCCGCCCAGCCCTCGGGGATGGCAACCTTTTCCGCGGCCAACGAAGCAGCCGGATCCGCGATAACCGCGGTCGGTTCCGCCGACTCAGCGGCGATGCTCATGTCAGCGGCGGCCGCCCTCGGCCCGATCGGAGCGGTCTATCTAGCCGCCTTCGGCCCAGCTCAGGCCAATAATCTGGCCGGGACACTGCTGGTCGGCGGGGTACATGCCGCCACCGGTGCCGCCACCGAGGCATCCCGTTCCGCGGTGCTGTCGAACGACGACGCCTAGGTCTGACGCGATATGCCCACAGTTTTGCCTCCCCGGCCGGTAACCCCGGTTGGACAGTTGGCTCAGCAAGTTCCCGGCTACGACGCCACCCCGGTTATCGCTGCTCAAGAACAGAGCCTGCAAGATTTTCTGAATTTGCCAGTACGACAAATTCTTGAGCGCTTGGGTTTGCCACCAATTGCAGATCAAAAGCCCGCCGAAGAGCCGCCGCCCGAGAGCCAGCCAGAGCAGCAGCCGCCTGCCAATCCCATGGATCCGAGCGCATTGATCAGCCCGGTCACCGACGCGCTCAGCACATTGGGCAGCGGGATGTTCGACGGCGTCGACCCGACGACGATGCTGCAGTCCATCTCCAAGATGTTCGACTCCACCGGCGGGTCCATGGCCAAGTCGGTCAGTTCGGCCGGCGACGCGTGGCAGGGCGCCTCCGGTACCGCCGCGGCGGCAAAGACGACCGCGGCGATTTCCGACGGCGCCGAGGTCGGCGCACAATCCGACGCACTCAGGACCAGTTTGACCGCGGCCGCGACCAATGTCGGCCAGGCTCGGGTCCGGCTCATCGAGATCATCACCGAATTCGCCGCGACGATCGCCGCCATCGGACCCATGATCATCTTCCCGTGGGGCTGGGCGGCGGCAATTGCCGCCGCCAACAAGGCAATTGCCACCACGGCTGAAGTGATGACCGAATTGCAGACTTCGCTGGCCACCCAGGCCGCTCAGGTCACCACGGCCGGTGCGCCGGTGGGCATCACCGCAGCACCCGAGGGCGCTTCGTCGCTGGCCGGCCTGGCCCAGCTGATGCCGATGGCGGTCAAGGGCGCCGAGGCGGGCGTGCAGGCAGGCACCGGTGCGGCGTCGGCGGCCAGCCAGTCCGCCGCGAATCCCGCGATCGATCCGATGGACCCGGCCGCCGACGCAGCGGGTGAAGGTGAAGGCGACCCCGCGCTCGCGGGTGGGGCCTTGGGCGCCGGCGGCGGTGGCGGTGGCGGTGGGATCGGCAGCGGCGCGCTGCCACCCCGCTCGCTACCGATGTCATCGATGATCCAGGCGGAAAGTGCCAGTGCACCAACCCAATCGGCCGCGCCACGGGTGGGCGGAGTCGCCTCGCCCGGCATGATGGGCGGTGCACCCATGGGAGCGATGGGTGCCGGACAGGGCGCGAATGCCTCATCGAGCAACAACCACACGTCGGCATCGTTCCTGCACACCACCGACCAAGGCAGCGAGATCGTCGGCGATCTCGGCACTGCGGCACCCCCGGTCCTCGGGGAGGCCGACCCGTATCAGACCCCGGACGTCGAACTCCGGATCTAGCCAGCCCGTTAGGAGAACCGTCATGGCCGACAACGCCGGTATGTCCATCCAGCCCGCCGAGGTCCAGGAGATCAGCAACCAACTCGACGAGCTCGCCAACCGCGTTCAGCGGGTGATGGCCGACGAGGCACCCAACCTCACCGTGACGCCATCGGCCCGGGACGAGGTGTCGCAGCGAGTTGCCCAGACCCTCAACGAGGTTCACACCACCTTCGGCGCGTCCGCCGATCAGGGCATGACGGAGATCCACGAGGTGGCAGCGACACTGCGCGGCCATTCGTCCAACATCGCGGCTTCCGAGGACTTCGCCGGCTGACCGTCACACGGCCATCTGTTTTCTGTCGACGAGGGGAGGTTTCCGGGCGTGGGGTTCACCGACGTTGCGTGGGAGTCACGCAGCACCGAGCAGCTGGCTCGCGACCTCACCGAGGGGCCCGGTCCGGCGTCGGTCGGCGGAGCCGGTGCGGCCTGGATCCGGGTTGCCAACGAATTGGCGAACGTCTCCATCGATTTCGACAAGCTGGTGGCACGCCTGCGGACGGTCTGGGACAGCCAGGCCTCCGACGCGGCAGCGCAGCGCCTGGAAGAGTTCGGCAAATGGTTGCAGGCGATCAGCCTCAGCGCGGCCGGCAACGGTCAGCGCGCTGAGGAGGCCGCCGTCGCCAACACCGTGGCAGTGCTCGCGATGCCCAGCGTGTCGGAGGCCGTCGAGGCTAAGACCGCCCAGGACATGATGGCCTCGCTGGCCGCGTACAACGGGGCCGTGCTGAACGGGACGTTCGCCGAGTTCGACGCGGCCGCCACCGCCGACCAGGCCAACGCCGCGGCCGTCATGCAGCAGTACGAAGAAGCCGCCGCTCCCCTGGCCCAACCGTGGGAACAGCCTCCGCCGCCGGAGGTGTCAAAGGGCAATGCGCTCAAGGCCGAACAGGGCGGCGAAGGAGCCGCCGGCGCGGGCGGCGGCGCGGCCGGCGGGGCCGCAGCGGTGCCACCACCGCCGCTGGCGCCGATGTTCGCTCCGGGCGTCAAGTCGAGCGCTGATCCGAAGTCGCTGCAGAAGACCGGATTCACCGGTGCGGGGGGTTCCTCGGGCACCGGCATGAGCGGCGCGCCCTATGCGCCGATGGGCGCCATGGGCCGTAACGACCAGCACCGTGAGTACGAATCCGTGCAACCAGCGGCGGTTCTGGACGGCGCGGGCGAACCGGGTGCCGGGGTTTCCGATGCCGGGCAGGCCTGGCTTCCCACGGCGCAGCAGAACGACGCACCGTTCATGGTGTCGAATGTCAGTTGGGGTCCCGATACCGCGGTGTTCGATGAACTGGCCGCGCCAGAGGTACCCGCGGGCGAGGGCTTCGCCGACGAACCGGAGCGCACTCTCGAGCAGGTGGACAACCGCTGGGTCACGCCTCCCGTGATCGGCGTCGACCGGGGGCTCAACCTATGACAGCCTCACTCGCGCCACAGTTCGTCGTCACCGATGACGAACTGCACGTCCTGGCAGCCCGTCTCGGGGTCCAGGCGCTGCCGCTGGTGCTGGACCTGCGCACGCGACACCCCACCGAGACCGCGCGTGCCGAGGCCCTCGGGCAGGCCACCCGGAGCCTCACCGAGCGCGGCCTACTGTCGGCCGGTGAGGTCGGCACGGAACTCTCCGCCGTCGTGCAGTCGCTGCAGCGGCCGGACCGCGAGCTCGCCATGCGCCTGGTCACCCCTGACGGCCTGGCCCGTGTCACGGTCGTGCGGTATGGCGCGCAGTGCATTTCGGCCTGCCGGGTGGGAAATGACATCACCCTGGAGACGATCGACGACGGGGCGAGCGCGTCCAGTGCGGCGGCTGCGTTGCTGCGTCGCCTGCCGGCATCCGCCCCCGCCGAGATCGTCCCGGTCGGCGCTCCGCTCGCCGACGTCAGCCACGCGTTGTCGGATACCCATGACTCCACCGAGTTGTCCGACCGGATCCGGGCGCTCGGCGCCGATACCCGCACCGCCATGACGCTGGGTTCGGCCCTGTCCTCGCGGCTGGCGTTCGCCGAGATCGTCTACTACGCACTAGACGACGATGTCGACCGGGTCTCGCGATCCGCCGGGGCGGTCGGCATTTTCTACACCAAGCGCGGGCGGATCGTGGGCGCTCCGAGCGCCTCACCCAGTGGCCAGTTGTGGACCACCCTCAAACCGGGGTCGGACCACACGATCAGGCAGGCCATCGGCCAGCTTGTCGAGCTGTCCGGCTACAGATGGGGGGACCGCTAGATCCGCTCCGTGTTCACCAGCGAATTCTCAACCACCATCCGGCCATTCGCGCCGGGACTGACAAAGAGAGGTAAGGCATGACGCTCCATCTGACGCCCGCGGAAGCCCAGAGCAAGATCGAGAACATCGACAAACAGATGATGGATGTCCGGCGGCTGGCTTCCCAGATCCTCGATCAAACCGAGGCGATGACCGCCAGCTCATGGACGGGCGGCAAGGCCGCGAAGTTCCGCGGCATCATGACGCAGCACCACGAGGACTTCAACTACGTCATCAACAACCTGCAGCACATCGTCGACAAGGGTAAGTCCGACATCAACGCGCTTGTCAGCCACGACGCCGACTAGTAATCGAAAGGTTTGATCAATGGATACGGATAGCATTCGGTACCAGTACGGATCCAACTACGCGTCCCTGGACGACATTCAGGGCGCGACCAACAACGCGCAGGCCATGCGCGAAGAGGTAAGCCAGGTCTTCGCTGCGCTGCAGGGCGTGTACGAAGGCGAGGCCGCTGCAACACTGCACACGCAGCAGACGCAGATCCTGCAGCAGATGGACGCGATCCTCAACGAGATCACCCAGACCCGCTCCGGGGGAAATCAGTCGCAGGAGGACGCCGCGGCACTCGACAGGCATCTTGCGGGCGGCTTCTAGCCAGGCCGTTCGTCGGCGGGCTCGGTCGATGGCTCTATCGCGACCGAGCCCGCTTACGCGTTCCGTTTCCGGCAGCCAGAGTGAAAGGGGCTCAACGTGATCACCGACAAAGTGGCCCCGATTCGCCATGACGTCGAACCGTGGTTCATGAGTGGCTTCGACTTCCGGTGCTTGTGCGAGGTGATCGGCCTCGACCGGCTGCCGTTCCCTCTGGCCTATCGAAACAGCAAGCAGCGGTACCAGGATGACCTCGAGGCCGACAGGCAGACTGCTCTGGCCCGGCAGCGCGCCGGTATGACGCCCACTCGACTCGGCATACTCGACGCGCTGCGCTCGCCGGTATTTCTGCTGCAGGGGTTCGGACAGATCGAGGACGGCACTGGGACGCGGTTGTATCGCCTGTTCGGTGTGATCGGAGCGTCGGGTTACTGCGCTGTCATCACGCAGGATCCCAGCCAGGAGACCATCTTCGGCGAGGACGTGCAGATCATCGGGTGCGTGAACGTGGACTTCCCGCAGGTCGTCCTCGAGGCCCTGCCCGACTACACGCCTGGTGGCAGGCCACGCAAGGACGGCCTGTTCGAGGAAGAGACGCCGGCGCAGGTGCTGCGCGACGTGCGAATCACCGGTTCGATTCTGCTGTCTGGTTCCTCGGCATTCACCAAGGACTACGCCCTGCGCAACGAGAACCATCTGACGCTGATAAATGTCGCCGACGACGGCGCGTACGTGGTGAACGAGGGCGTCAGTTCGTTTCAGATCATTCCGGCCACCGTGCCCAACCTCCTCTCCGCCTTCAAGAAGATCGAGACTGCACACGTCAAGACGGCGGAGGAACGACTCGCCGCAGCGCGATCAGAACAAGAGTTCAATGGCCTTCCTTAGTACCGTTTCGACCTACATACCCGGCGGCACTGACAGCGCTGGTCGCCCGAAACATCTTGCGACCGCGGCATCGGAGATGCAGTCGGTCCACGAGATGGTGGAAGCTGCCGGGAAGCAGATCGACAACTCCACATTGTCCACGGCAGCCGACAGCATGGCGGCATCCTTTCATTGCGGCACCCTGTATCAGGGCGAACATTTCTGGCCGATCACGAATTCGATCCAGCAGTCCGTGCTGGGCAGGGCGTCTGCCGGTTCGGCGACCGAGATCCGGCAGTTCTGTTCGGGTGGGCTGTACGGCGTGATGCTCGCCGACGCGGTGCTACAGGCGGGTTGGGCCGGGGACAACGCGATGGTGACCGGCGGCGACAGCATCTTCTACTTCGACCGGCATGAGTATGCGGCCAGTCCGGCGACCGAAGGTTCGCTGCTGGGCGACAGCGGTTTCTGCGCACTTCTGAACAGGACTGAAGGGTTCGCTCGCATCGTGTCCGCCGCGGCCCGTTCGCACAATCCGTCGGCCGGCATGATGCACGGCAGGACTGACGGCGCCATCGACGATCCGACGTTCCCGACCTTGGCGGATTGGATCGCCCGGTGGGAGAACTATGACCGGCGGGGTTCCGGGACGGTGAAAGACAATGCAATAGCCAGTTTTCGGGTGGCCGTCGGAACCGTGATCGAATGCTACGAACGTGCCGGTATCAAGCCAGACGACATCGATTGGTTCGCACCGTCATTCATCGAGCCGAGACAGGTGACGGACGCTCTCGCCATGCACGCCCGACTCCGGCCGGCCCCCGGTCTGCGTGACTTCGCGGCCCAGTTCGGGCACCTGACCGTCTCGGACTTCGGGGTGAGCCTCGCCTATCTGATGAACCACAAGATCGCCAAGCCCGGCGACCTGGTGATGCTGTTCGCGGCCGGGAATTTCGTCAACTCGGCCGCGGTACTGCTCCGAATCGAGAACGAGGTGACGTTGCCATTCAATGCAGCACAATCAGACCCAGCACAACCGTAACGATCGCGTCAGAGGAGAATCATGACTAGTCCCTGGGGCGGCCTGGACGCCGCTACCGCTGACGGAAAGCTCTATCTCCACCTCGAGCCGGATGCTGTCACCAACCTCGAGACGACTGCCTTCAAACCTTACGAGGAAAAGTTGCAGGCGATCATCGACAATGCCCTGGACGACACCACGGGCTACTTCGGAGCAAATGAGAAGAACGAGCTGGCAAAGGCGATGGAGACCGCCTTCAATGCAAAAGGCAAGGCGCTCACCGACTATGTCAGGGAACAGCTGGCCCAGACACAGGATTTCATCAAGACGGCGCACGACGCGGCCAAAGCGCTGAAGGAAAACGAGGCCGACTAGCCATGAGCGGCTTCGGAAATACCGTCGGTGCCATCTTCGGCGGCGAGTATTACACCTCCTATGCCCCCTATTGGACCGAATCAGAGTGGAACACGCTGATGGGGGACAAGGAGCAGCCTACGGGCGACACCGACGAATTTGAAAACAAGCCCGTCCAGCAGATGGACAAGAAAGAGACAATCGAGACGGAAGAGAGGGAGCCAGACACTTCCACGCTCGACACAATTCCGGGTATGACCCCAGACCGTACTGTTCAGGATGCGGTGACTGCCGCGACCACCGGCGGCAGGAAGATCAACTTCGAGAGCTGGACCTTCAAAGAACTCCGCGACGAAAAGTCCACGTTGAAGTCGAACCTCACCGCGATCAATAACCTGGCCGAGGCCTGGAAAACTCACGGGTCCAACCTGAAAGAAACGGCCGAGACCTTCAGGGACAAAGTCGACAAGGCAATCGAGGGTAAGTGGTCCGGCGACAGCGCGACGGCGGCGGAGGCCGCATCCAAACAGGTCACCAAGACCTCGATCTACGATTTCACGCCGTCGTCGGAAGAGATCGCGGACCGGCTAGGGGTGCTCCACACTGCATTCGACTACGTCCAACAACATTTCCCCAACTCGGCGAGCGACGACGTGGTCAAGGATTTTGATTCGAAGAATTTGCAGGGTGTCAATGCCGAGGTCGATGCATACAACAACAGATACCATTTCGACTCCGACGGCGCCCTCAGGCTCGACAATGGACAGTATGTGAACGTCGACACCGCAGTCAAGGACAAGCAGCGCGTCGAACAATCGATCAGGGACTACACCGACGCGGTGCAACTCTTTGAAGGCACGTACCAGCCCGCCATCGTAGCGGTAGCCCAAGGCTTCCCCAATCTTCCTCCGTTGCCGAACATGAAATTCGAAGCTCCCACCGATCCGACCGGCCCAGGCGGGCCAGGCGGACCGGGTGGTACGAGCCCGTTCACTCCGGGTGGCGGCGGTGGAGGCATCAAGCCGTTCGACAAGTCGGCCCTCGACAAGCTGAACGCCAACAAACCGACCGACTTCGACAAGCTCAAACCAATCGACCAAAAGCCCATCGACCAAAAGGATCTCACTACTGATCCCACCAAGGATGCTCTCGACAGTCTGACCGATCCCACCAAGTCGGCGATGGACACGGCGACCAACGCCGCCAAGGACGCGATCGGCCAGGCGATGGATGCCGCTAAGAACGCCGCTCAACAGAACCCGCTGGGCGACATGCCGAAGGGGCCGCCTGAAGGTGTCCTCGGGCTCGGGCCGCAGGGCCTCGGCGCCGGGGCAGGCGCCGGCAAGGGCGCAGGCGGGGCCGGTGGTGGAATTCCCTTGCGCGGCATGCCGAGTGGTCTGTCAAGCAGCGCACCCGCGACCGCCGCGGCGAAGATGCCTGCTGCGGCGGCCGGGGCCGGTGCCGGTCTCGGCTCAGGGGCAGGCAGCCCCGGCGCAGGAGCTCCGGCTGCGGGCCAGCGCGCCGGCGATCAGAACGGCAAGGGCCACCAGGTCAACAAGGCACTGCGACGGAAGAAAAACGGCAAGGACGTCATCGGTGACGCCGAGGCAGCGGTGCCGGTGGTCGGCGCCGACGAGGAAGCGGAGCAGCAGGAGAAATCGCCTGCTGACAAGGCCGAGCCCCGTCGCCGTATTCCGCAGCGCGGAGGCACCACCTGGCAGCCCGATTCGGCCGTCCAGCCCAGTCCGGCGCGACAGCCCCAGTCGCCGCATTTCACACCGGGTCGCTCAGAGTGACTCAGGGCTTGTCTTGTTTCTCCAGAGCGTCGGCGGTGAGGTGCAGACCGTCGGCGTAGTAGTCAAGCAGGTCGGTCTTCGCGGTGATCGATCCGTCGACCCAGTCCAACTGCGCCTTATAGCCTTTGGCGCCGTCGGCGAACTGCTTGCCGATCTTGTCGTGCCCCCAGGCTTCACCTTCACCGCTGAGCATCTGCATCAGCGCCGACTGCACGGCTTTCATGTCATTGCTGACAGAGGCGAGGTATCGCGCGGTGCCACGCAAGTCTGCCGGCGTGACGCCCAGCGGTACGGTCATCGCACACTCCTCACGGTCGGATAGTCGTCGGTATCCTCGGCCCGTCCTGATCGGATACAGCCCTGCGGCCCGGCCGCCGGGGTCGACAGCAGATCTCTGATGTCGGGAGCGCCCTCGACTATGTCGGACAACGAGGGCATCTGCTCACGGCGCTGCGCCAGCGGGGCGAGCAGTTCCGCCACCTTCTGCTCGACGTCGCGGGTGGCGGCCTGGGCGGCGTCGGTGATGTGCCGTCCGAGATCGGCCAGATCGTGGTCGTCCAAATAGGTTTCGCCGACCGCCGTGTGAATGACGACGCCGTCGCAGTCGACGGTCACCGTGACGCTGCCATCGGCGCTCGTGGCCGTTGATGACAAGGCTGCCCGCTCCTCCTCGACCGCAGCCAGATCGGCGAACTGTTCCTGCACGAGCGCAAGCGCATCGATGAGTTCGTGGCGTGCCGCGTCGTTGTCCACGTCTAGTCCCCGTCTCCCCCGCTGGACGCCGCCGCGGCACCGCCCCCGTCCGCCGTCGACGCCTTGCTGCTGTGCGCTGCGGCTCGGCCGCGCACCCCACCGGTGACGGCGGTGGGAACCGATCCGAGGACGGAAACAGGGTCGATCTCGCTGCCGGTGGCCAGTGCTCCGGTCACCTTCTTCGACATGCCCGCGACGTATCCGACGGCCGCCCCCTTGACCGTCGAATTACCCACTAGCCGCTGGCCGTAGATGCTGACCGTGCCCTGCGTGGCCCCGCCGACGGAGTTGGCGAGTGCGACGGTTCCCAGCCGGTTCCAGTCGTAGCCGTTCTGGTGTCCCTTGGACTGCTGGATGTTCTGGATGAACAGTTCCTGCCCGAGAGCCTCGGCAGCCTCGACGCCGGACTTCTTGATGATGCGGTGCACCGTCGTCTTCGTCATCGCCTTGCCCAGGTCCGTCATGAGGTCTTTGAGCGCCACCGACACCATCCGCTGGATCGCGGCGGAGGTCGAAGCCTCGATGAGCGGGATCTCAGCCGCCGATGCGCCGAAGGTGACCGAGGTCTGAGCCAGTGCCCAGGAGATCTCGAACGCCGCGATCGCCAGCGATGTCAGGATCTGCAGCTTCGTGTATTCGATGTTCTTGCCGGTACTTTCGGCGAGCTCACCGAGCGCCGCCATCGCATCGGCGAGTTTGTCGACCGTGGCATCACCGTCGAACAGCAACGCGAACTGCTGGTCGGCGGTGCCGGCGGTCACACCCTGTAGGACAGCACTCGTGCTGGCCCGCATCCGATTCAGTTCGGGTATCAGATCTCTCAATTGTTCGGCGCGATCCCCCCATTCACCGCCGATGCGGTACATGGCATCTTCGTCGCCCTTCGGCCATTGCGAGCCGACGAGATAGGACACCCATTGCAATGGACCGGGAATCTGCAGGGTCACGCGATCCCCCATCGACGAAAACTTCCATGCAGCATCGCAATTCACGCTATTGCGCGATACCGCAGACCGCCATTTCTGACGGCCTTGTTCGCCGAGAGTTCAGCTACCCGCCAGTTCTAGGTCAGCAGACCCGCCAAGCTCAGCTGGTTGGCCGCGTCGTATACCTTCGCGTCAGGTTGTCCGCTGAACAGAGCCGCCACATCGTCGATGGTGGCGTTGCGCTGGGTGGCGGCCGTCAGCAGCGCCCGGCACTGATCGGTCACGCCGGGATCGATCTGATCGGCCATCGCGGTGACGGTCTCCTCCGGCGTCCAGATGGCCGGAATCGGCACGTCGAGTTCGCCGGATGTGTCGGTCCCGCCCCGGTACCACTGACCGTCCGCCCACCAGAAGCAAAAGCTCAGCAGACCGTTGCGATTTCGGGTGTTCAGCACGGCGTCGTTGACCCACGCCGGAGCTCCGGTGTACAGGTCGGGCAGCTGGCCATCGCCGTTGTAAGCGGCCTCCAGCAGCTCAGAGTTCCACTTGCCGCCGGAGAGCACCGCGCGGTCGCCGGGCAGCAGGAACAATGTCGACCCACTGCGGCGATCACTCTCGTACCAGCAGTAGCCCGGATAGATGCGCGGTCCCCAGCCGGAGCCGGCGCCGGCATAGGCGGCCGACAACACCGCCCACCGCGCCAGCAGATCGTGCAGCGGCGGGACATCCTCGCTAGGCGTCGCGGTTCGGCCGGAGATGGAGTCCGCGGTCGCCGCCTGCGCGGCCTGCCGCGCATCGCGGCCCTGTGCGTCGGCCCCAGCCACATAGCCGGCCAGCCAGACCGGCAGCTGTGGACGAGGATAGGTTTCCAGATCATTGCGGTATGCCTCTGGGGCAACCAGCTGGTCCTCGGGAAATGGCTCGTCGCCGTAGTCGTAGCTCACCGCCATCTCGCCGGCGTTGGTGACGTTCAACAGCAGCCGCCACCACGGGCCCGCCGACATCCGCGCCGAGACTTCTCGTTGGTGCTGGACCAGATCGGCGATGGACTGCGGCACCGGCACCAGGCCGGATCGGTCACCGGAATAAAACTGCAACTGGGCAATCTGGGACGACACCGTGAATGCGAACTCAGCCGTGAACTCCTCCCAGCCGGTCGGACCGAGCTGAGCCAGCTGCTGCGCGATCGGCTCCAGCAGTTGCGATGCTTCTTCCGCAATCCTGTCGTCGTCAGCGAAGTCCTCATCGGCCGGTTGCTCGGGCGGAGTGTCGACAACGGTGAAATCAGCGATCGCCGGCGCACCGCCCTCCGCTGCCTCGTTGAACTGCCGCTCGAACTCCGCCATGAACGCAGCCTCATCGGACGCGTCATCGGGCGCGGCGGTGTTCTTGGGCGCCGTGGCGAGTTCCTGCGCGGCGAACTGGTCGCGGGCCTGTTGGGGCGGAACAGACGACGTCACCTCTTGGATACGGCCGGAGTCGCCCACCAGGAAGATCGACCGCCCGACCGGCATGTCCAGAAAGGCCATCGGGTCGCTCTCGTCGACGTCGACCGGTGCGTACACGCTCCAGCCGACCTCGAAGCGATCTGCCTCCAATCCGTCAGTCGGATAGTCCAAGTTGCGCGACCGGATCCAATCCGCCACCAATGAAATCGCTTGTGCCGCTTCCATTACGCCTGCCTTTCCGTGCCCTGCCGCTGTTCGGCTTCGATTTGATCGGCCAGCGCGGAGCGCTCGGCTTGTTGTCGTGCCAGCAGTTCCGCGCTGTAGGCGGTCCAAGCCGCGTCCTGCTCCGGTGTCATCTGGGCATCGCTGACTTCGGATTCCACATCCGGGTGGTCGGCGAGGAACCGCGAGAACAGCGCGCCCATCTCACGGCTGTGTCTGCGGTTGAGCTCGATCCGTCGTGGGTCCATGCCTAATCCTCGCAAAGGGCGAGCTGGTCGAACACCACCAAAGCCACCCTTTCCGGGTCGTCCGGCGGGTGCACGCGCAGCGTGTGATGTGGGTTCGGAGTGTCGTCCACGATAACCACGGTCTTGATCCCGGCCGGCAGGTCGGCCGGCCAGTCGATCTCGTCGGTCGGCTCGTCGACCAGCACGCGAGCCCGCTTACCTCGCAAACCGGACTGGTCGTAGCGCAGCGGTCTCAGATCATCGGTCATAGCTGTCCTCTCCGGTATCTCCATCAGGGTCGGCCGGCCCACGCATCGGAGGCAGATCGGGTGGATTCTCCGGGTCGATGCCCAACGACTCGTTCACACTGCCACGGCTGCGGGTCGAGCTCTCGACGATCGCTTCATAGATTTCGTCGCCAACCTTTCCTCTTGCCCGATTCTTTTCCACCAACTCCTCGAAGGTTGGGTTGCGCTCGTTCGCGTTGAGGTCGTCCGCCAACTCGCGATTCTGCATCAACGCACGCGTCCAGCTGCGTATGGTGGCCCGCAGCCCGTACATCGTCCTGGCTCTCTCCTCCGCGCCGACACCATCGCGCAGCAGCTTGTCCCGGATCTCCCGCATCTTGAGTTCCAATGTGGTGTAGACGGTGCGGGTCTCCTCGTCGGACAGCGTGGCGGTCGCGTAATGGCTGTGGGTGGCACCGTCGATGATGGCCTCATAGACGGCATCGCCGGACAACCCCTTGCGCTCATACCGCGCCACCAGGTCGTCGAAGGTCGGGTTGCTTTCATAGGCCGCCATCCACTCCGCAGCGGGCCGGTTCTCCATCAGTTCACGCGTCCAGGCACGTAGCGAGCTGCGCAGCCCGGACAATTCTCTGGCCCGCTGCTCGGCACTGAGCCCGTCGCGGATCATCTGCTCGTTGAGCGCGCGCAAGCCGAGCTCGAACTGCGAGTACAGCTCGGTCGTCTCGATATCCGAGAGGGTGCCGGGGGCAAAGTGGCTGTGCGTCGCGGTCTCGATGATCGCTTCAAAGACCTCGTCTCCGACGAGGCCCCTCTCCTGGTTCCGGCCGACCAGTTCCTCGAAGGTCGGATTGGGAGTGTGGGCCGCCAGCCAATCCGCCGCGGCTCGGTTGCTCATCAGCTCATACGTGCGGGCCCGCAGCGAATTTCGGATATCGGACAGCTGCCTGGCTCGTTCCTCGGCACCGACGCCCTCGCGGATCAACTGCTCGTTGAGCTCGCGCATCCCGTGCTCGCCGTGGCTGAACACCGTGACGGCTTCCCGCTCGGACAGCGAGCCCGGCGTGTAGTCCGGCAGGCCGAGAGCGGCGAGCGGATCGCCGGGCACGCCCCCTTGCACATGGCCGACGGCGTCGGCGGCACTCAACTCGTCCGGGCGGCCATCGAGTCGTTGTGTCGGCTCGCCGCGAGTATCGAGATAGCCGACCGCGGTACGCGCCACCGCACCCTCGCCCCAAAATGGCGGCCAGCCCGAACGCTCACCGGTAAACGGATCCACCAGGAAGACATGGTCGCCGTCACGGACCGCGAGATAGGCGTGCCCGCCCTCGGACCGGCCGGCGGTCCACGACGACACCACGATCGCCGCCGGACCCGGCTCCCCGGGTTCGCCCAAGTCCATGGCCAGCAATTCCCGCTCGATGTCGGCGTAGTCGGCGAACTGGGCGCGAGACCCGAACGCCTCGAACAACGCGCGAGCCGGTGCACCGCGCTCCGACACCTCCGCGTCCAGCGCGACTTCAAGGCCATACCTGGCCGACACGGCTCCCGCAATCCAGTGGGCACAGTTCTGGGTGTGCTGAATTCCCGTGTCCCACAGGTACTTGACGTAATTCATCTGCGCACCGTCGTCCGGTATTCCGTCGAGCAGCCGAGAGCCCAGATCGGGTTCGTCGCGGGTGCCGAGCGCCGCCAGGTCACTGGGCTCCGGCAGCCGGGGATGGTCGGACTCCAACCGAGCGACGATATCGTCAAGAACGCGCTTGGCCTCGTCGCTGACGGTCGGTCGCAAGCGGTCAGCCGACAGTTTGAGATTGTCCAGCGACTCCTGCAATCTTGCCGGATCCGGATCCCAGGTCCCATCGATGTTGACAGCGCCGTAGGCACTCGTGGCGTCGGTGGTCGACACGACGCGATCGACGTGAGAGTCCGCGTAGTGCGGCCCCAGCACCGAGTTCAGCGCGTCGTAGAGATCTCTGCCGTGCGCCTCGCCGTCGAGGATGTGGATGTCGTCATGTACGACCAGGTTGCCCGTGCTGTCGCGATCGAACGTCAATGTCATGGCGCCGGCGTTGCGATCTCCTACGAAGATGTCGCCTTCCAGGACGACTCGCTGCCGGCCATGCGAAAGCACCTCGAGCTCAACACGATACGGCCCGTACATGCCGGACAGATCCTCGGCCAGCTGCCGGCTCCGGTCCGAAGATACCGCGTCGACCACATCGCCCAGGAGATCGGCGTATCGGGTATCCACCCAGCGGGTAGAACGATCCTGATCGCGGTAATCCTCTTGCTGCCACACGTAATCCGGATCCTGCGATGGCATCCCTCGCACATCGCCGACGGCATCGGCGGCGTTAAGCCGGAACGGCACATCGTCGAGCGGAATTGTTGGGTTACCGTCGGAGTCGAGGTAGCCCACCGCGATCCGGTCGACTCCGTCCTCACCCCAGTGCGGTGGCCAACCCGATCGCTCCCCCGTTTCAGGATCGAGCAGATAGACCTCGCCGCCGTCATTGACCGCCAGATACGCGTGACCACCCGCCCGGCCGCCCCGCCACCGCGAGACCACCACCGCAGACGAACCATCGCCCATCTCCTCGTGCTTCAACGTCGCCTCGACCTGGGCGTAGGTCGCGTACCGCGACGCCGAGCCAACCGCTTCGAACAACGCCCGCGCAGGCACACCCGTGCGCGAGGGCTCCGCCCCCACCGTGAAATCGCGCCCGGGGTACCGCTCCGACAGCAGATCGGCAGCCCCATGAGCGCAGTTCTGCGACGCGGACTCCTGCACGTCCCCTTCGAACGGACCCGACGAAACATCAACCGGTGCAGGCAGATACTTCACGAAATAGATCGAGGTGTTGTCGAGCAGACGCTGGCCCAGCTTCGGCTCATCAGCAGTGGCCAGAAGCGCTAGATCAATCGGCTCCGGCAACCGGGGGTGCCCAATCTCCAACCGTGCCACCATCTCATCCAAAACAGCCTGAGACTCAGCGCTGAGCCGCGGACGCAACTGCTCCGCCGATCTCTTCACCGCATCCAGTGACCGTTGCAGCGGAGTATCACCCGGCTTCCAGGTAAAGCCCTGACGCGCCCACGCGTTGCTCCCCTGCCACGACGAGGTGAGCTCGATGCGGTCGACACCACTGCGTATGTAATAGCGCTCGAGTTCGGCTGCAAACGCCTTGGAGAAACCCTTGCCCCGGTAATCCTCATTCGTGATTTCCAGCAGGCCGTTGTAGACGACCAGTTTCCCGTCATCGTCCCGGTAGAACGACCGATCGACATAGCCGATTTCCGTGTCGCCGCTATAGATCACGCCGTGGAGATACCCAGCACGCCCCTCACTGTCGAATTCGGGGAACAGTTCGACTCGATACGGCCCGTACTCCCCGGAGAGATCCTCGGCGAGTTGGCGCAGCCGCGGCTCATCAAGGTTGTCGATGATGTCGCCCAACGGCTCGGCGTAGCGGCTGTCCACCGTGCGAGTGGCACGGGCCTGGTTGCGGTACTCCTGTTGGGCCGCCAGAGTATCGCGATCGTCGCTGTGGTTCGCCTCCGCAGCGGGCGGACCAGGATCCTCGACTTCAACCGCGCGGACCGCTGCCGGGTCGTCGATTGATGTCGTTCCGTCGGCCCTGGTGGCAACGGAACGGTCGGCCTCGAACTGCAAGCGCCCGGGATGCCCCGCGGCGATGCGACCGAAATTGGCGAGCGATTCATTGCGTTGACCGGTGCTCTTGTCGACGAACCGGTAATACGAGTTGTGGGCGTCGAATTCGTGCCCCATCGCGACAAGGCTGAGCGGGTATTCAGCGGTAATCCGTTGTGCACCAAAGAACTCCATGGTCGGATCGACGCCATAACCGTCCCTGAACGTGCCGCGCGCACCCGGGGTTCTACCTCCGTCCCAAGTGAAATCGTCGAGCGAAGAGGCCGCCACATAGACGTCTACTCCCGGACCGAACTCACTCGCGTGATCCATCGGCACACCAGGTGAGCCGATCAGCGTAACGGTGCGAATCTGTCCTCGCAGCCGACCGCCTTCGCCCGCATGACCAGAGACCGTCGAACCTTGGCAATGTCCGAATACATGGTTAGCGCTGAAGCGGCTGCCGCCTTCAGCCAGCGCGTCGCGTCCGGCATTGAATGCACGGATGTCACGGTGCAGGGCGTGGCCACCCGCTTGTGGCGCGTCGTCGGCCAGCGTGTCGTAGCCGATCCAGGCCATCGAGGCCGCCGCCACCGTCGGGTCCTCATGCCGTACGGACCGCAAATGATTGAGCGCGGAACCCATGCAGGCACCGAGGTGATCGAGCGTCGTGCCCCGCCCGGGAACGTGCCAGGACACCGACTCCGCCAGGTGCGGATCCGCGCCAAAGCTGACCATGGCCATTCCCGCGCCGCCGAACGCATCCGGGTCGAACCTCAACAGATACGGACCTTCGACTTGTGCCTCTCGGGCCGCATCGGCAGCTCGTTGCAGCGCGTCATCGACCCGGTTCATGCGCTCCAGTTGCGAAGACTTGACGTGGCCCAAGCGGACCCCGCGGTCCTTCATGGCCTGCAACTCGTCGCGGTCACGCAGCCAGTCCTGGAGTGCGCGGGTGTTGGCTTCGTGGCGGTCGAGCGGTGGGATTCCCTCGGCATTGCCGATCTGTGCGGGATACTTGTCGATCAGCGCCTGCCGCTCGGCGTCGCTCAACCCGTTCCACCACACCGCATTGGCTCGGGCCGATTCGGCCGCCGCCTCCGCGTCGCCGACGGAATGCACCAAATCTGTGCCTTCGAACTGCGAATCTCGTTGCGCCAAGGCCTGGTCCGCCAGGTCTGCGGAGTCAGCGGCGTTGAACATCTGTTGTTCGGCGACTTGGATGACGTCCTCGACATCGCCGTGCGACGCGATGTCGGCGTACCCCAAGTTCAAGTGGACACCGGGCCGACCGGCATTTGACGGGTTGGCGATGTCGGCCAGGCCCTCGTCCTGAGTGTAGATTGCGATCATTTCGGCGACCGCGGTCATCGCGTCATCTATTGCAGCAGAGTCAATTTCGCCTACCACGACGGCGTCGAGTCGGTCACCACCAGTCCGTATCGGGACGATCGCCGCCCCAGTCGCCTCGAGGGCCGCGAGGAACATCTCGGTGATAGCACGGTAGTGCCCGTTGGCGGCCTCGGCCCGGTTCTGCACATGCTGATTCAGCCCCGACAGATTGGACAGCATGGCCGAGACGAAGAACCCGGGCTGACCGGTCTCGGCCATCCATGCACGTGCCCGCGCCACCTCTGAGGTCTTGAAGTGCGCGCTACGACCGTCATAGAACCCCGAGACCTCATCACGGCGCAGTGGCTCAAAGAGGCCGGCCAACGCTTGGGTGCCCTGGCCGCAGACCCGTTCCGCCTCGGCCGCGAACGCTGCGCGTTTGACCTCATCCGGCTGCGAGTACCCACTGCCGCTCAGCGGCTGTCGCGCTCCTTGATCTTCTCTGCCCGTGCTGCCTGCAACTTCGCTTTCGCCGCCTGCCGCTTCTCGGCCAGTTCGCGTTCCAGCTCCTCGATCCGACGTGCCCGTTCTTCCGGACTCAGCCCCGTCAGTCCCAGTCGCTCGTCCCTGTCCTCCTGTGACATCACTGCTCCTTGTCTTACTGCGATCCACACCCAAGTCCGCGGCATCGACGATGTCACGGACTTCTAGGCCGGGCAGCACCTCGGCATAGCCGATATGTAGCCCGACACCGTTGTATTGCGGCTGCCCTGGATGTTTCGGGTGGGCGATATCGGCCAGGTTGTGCCGTTGCGCGTATTCGGCAACCCGAGCACGGGTCAGGGCCACCATAGATTCGATCAGCGTCTCGTCCACATCACCGACGACCACCGCGCCCAGTTCGTCGCCGCCGATCCGCATCGGTACGACGACAAGCCCTGATTCCTCCAGTACTGCACGGAAAATGGCGGACAGGCCCGCGAAGTGCGCATTGGCCTCTGCGCGGTCCGCACAGGCTTGATTCAGGCCACGAAGGTTGGCGATGTCGGCGGACAGGAAGAATGCGTTGTCGAGGGTGTCGGCGACATGCTGCTGCGCGCGGACCACCTCACCGGTCTTGAACCCCGAGATACGCCCTTCGTAAAAGCCCGTGACGGTATCCGTTGGCACGGACTGATAGACCGCGTCGACGAGCATCTCAGGTGTCAATGCAGCCGAGTCCAAGCCGCCGATCCGGTCCCAGAACCCCGCCAGCTCCACGTCATCCGGAGAGGGATAGCGCGCGACTTGGTCATCGGCACGTAGGTACTTGACGCCGTTCCAGTAAGTGCCGGTCAGCAGATCTCGGCCCAGATCGGGCTCGTCCCGGGTAGCGAGTACCGCGAGCTCGGCGGGCTTCGGCAGGTTCGGATGTCCAGGCTCCAGCCGTTGCACGATGTCATCGAGAACGGCCTGTCCCTCGGCGCTGACCTGATTCCGCAGTTGATCGGCCGAGCTCTTGATGCTGTCCAGCGACCGTTGCAGCTTCTGCGGGTCGGGGTTCCAGGTGAAGTCGAGCCGGGCGAATGCGTAGCCGCCGTTTTGCTCGGTGCGCAATTCGATGCGATGGAACCCGTTGCGCGTCAGGCAGGGTTCCAGTTCCGCCATCAGCGCCGTCAAGAATCCTGCGCGGCGTAGGTTCTTGTCGAAGATCTCGACCACATTCACGTGCGCGACCCGGTTGCCGTCGCTGTCATGGTTGAAGGTCAGCTGCACGAACCCGATGGGCTCGTCACCACTCATGATGTGACCGCCGACGATGATTTCGTTGAACTGCTCGTCGACTTCCGCGCGGAACATCTCGACGGGGTGATGTCCGTAAACGCCCGAGAGGTCGTCGGCGAACCGCCGGGCCCTAGCCGGGTCGAGGCCGTCGACCACCTCGCCCAACGGTTCGGCATAGCGGGTGTCCACCCGTCGGGTTCTGTGATCCTGCGCCCGGTACTCAGCTTGTCTGGCAAGGAAATCCGGATCGGACGGCACGCCCTGGACATCGCCGACGGCGTCGGCGTGGGCCAGCGCCACTTGCAGCGGCGAGTTGTCCAGCCCGTGCAAGGCGGTTCCATTGGGGCGGATGTACCCGACCGCCGTTCGATCGACCGCACCTTCACCCCAAGACGGTGGCCAATCCGAACGCTGCCCCGTCTCGAGATCGAGCAGATAGACCTCGCCGCCGTCGTTGACCGCCAGATAGGCGTGGCCGCCCTGACGTCCGCCTGCCCACCTCGACGTCAGTACCGCCGACGAACCATCACCCAGTTCCTCGTCGAACAGCAACGCCTGACGCACGTCGTCGTACGACGTGAACTCGGCGCGCGAGCCGACGGCTTGGAACAGGGCCCAGGCCGGCACCCCCGTGCGCGACGGCGCCACAGCGACCCGGAAGTCGCGTCCCGGATATCTGGTCGACAACGCGGCGGCGACACGGTGCGCACAGTTCTGCGACTTGTTCCCGAATCCGAGCGAGCCCTTCAGCCGAGCCAAGAAGCCGGTGCGCGGCTGCGGGGTTTCCTCTGCGACCGGCATGTATCGGACGTAATGCAGATTGTCATTGCCCCTGATATTTCCGACGCTCGCCAACAGGCGCCTGCCCAGTTTCGGTTCGGCGGCAGTGGCAAGGCGTCGCAGCTCAACAGGTTCGGGCAAACGTGGGTGATTGGGCTCCAACCGCTGGACGATCTCACCCAGCAACGCCTTGGCCTGGTCGCTGACGGTATGGGAGAGCCGGCTGGCGGCCATCTTGACGCGGTCGAGCGATTCTTGGAGCTGGCCCGGATCAGGGTTCCAGGTGTAACGGTCGGCCCAAGCCGCGCCCCCCTGCGCATGGGTCGTCAATTCGATGCGGTCCACACCGGAGTCCACGTACAAGCGTTCCAGCTCCGAGGACAGCGACCGGGAGAAACCCTGGCCCTGCAGTTGCGTGTCCTTGATGACTAGTCCGGTGTGATAGGCGACCAGTTTCCCATTTCCGTCGCGGTCGAATATCCGCTGGATGGTTCCGATCTCGGTATCGCCGTTGAAGATCTTGCCGGTCAGCCTGACTTCGCTGCCGAACCTCAAGGCCTCCAATTCAATCCGGTACGGGCCATAGACACCCGAAAGGTCCTCGGCGAGTTGCCGGGCCGAAGCCAGGTCCCCGGTGTTGTCCACCACCTCGCCGACCGGTTGGGCATAACGGGTGTCGACATGACGAGTAGTGGGATTCTGCGCGCGGTACTCCGCCTGCAGTCGCGCGAAGTCCGAGGTATCGCGGTGTCCCTGGACGTGGCCGATTTTGTCGGCGTCGGCCAGCTGACCAGTGGTATCGCCGTGAAGCTCGACGACGGGCTTGCCATTCGACCTGAGGTAACCCACCGCCGTGCGCTTGACGGCATCCTCACCCCAATAGGGCGGCCACCCAGAACGTTTGCCGCTGTGCGGGTCGACCAGATAGACCTTGCCACCCTCGTTGACCGCGAGATACGCATGGCCACCCTGACCTCGGCCGGTCCAGCTCGACGCCAGCACCGCCACTGTGGCGGGGTTATCCGGGTCGAGTAATGCGTTCTCGATTTCCTCGTAAGTGGCGAACTGGGCACTCGAATTGATCGCTTCGAACAGGCTTCTGGCGGGAACACCCCTGGACGTCGGCTCGGCGTCGATAGTGATACTGCGCCCGAACATCACTGACAACGCATGCGCGACTTGCAGTGCACAGTCTGCACCGGGCAGCCAGCGTGGGTTCCAACGTTCGAGACTGAAACGGTTGCCCGAGTACTCGGCACCGGTGTCGCCTTCGAGGCGCAGTACCCGCCCTGCCGCTGGTTCTCGGGTGCGCAAACGCAGTCCGCGGCCGGACCTGCCGGCGTCCGTCCGGTGCGATTCGAGGTCCAGCCGTTCCGCATGCCCCGCGGCGATCCGACCGAAGTTCGCGAGAGACTCGGTGCGGATCGTTTGACCAGCGTCGACATGGGCGAAGTAGTCGCGATGCGTCGCGTAGCTCTCCCAGGTGTTCATCGCAGCCGGGAACTCGGCGGTCACCCGGACTGCGCCGAAGGCGTCCATCACCGGGTCGATACCCAGACCGCGACCGAGCACCCGACCGTCCTGATCGGGAGTTCGTCCACCCAGCGCTGTGATGAAGTCGTACGACGACGACGCGACGAAGACGTTTCCATCGCCGATATCGAATTCACTTGCGTTGCTGAGTGGTCCGGCCCCCGGAGACCCGATGAGTGTGACTGTGCTGACGTAGCCCTTCAGACGCCCGTCACGCCCCGCGTAGCTCGTCGTGGTCGATCCGTAGGAATGCCCGAAGATATGGTTGCCGGTGAACTTGCTGCCTTCGCCGGTCCACGTATTGCGCGCGGCGTTGAACGCCCGGACGTCGCTGTAGAGAATGTCACCGCCCTCGCGCGCCAACTTGTGCCCGGCAGCACGCCACTCATGCGCGTCGTTGGGCGCGTCATATCCGATCCACAGCATCGAGGCCGCCGATTGCGTCGGGTTTTCCTGCATCGTCGACAGCAAGTGGTTGAGCGCGCCCTGGATATAGAAGCCGCTGAGAGTCTCGATCGTGCTCCGGATGCCGGGCACAATCCAGGACACCGACTTCGCCTGGTACGGGTCCGGATTCTTCGGATTGTCGGGATCACTGGTAAAGCTGACGATGGCACGTCCATCACGACCAAATGCCAACGGGTCGAAGGCAAGGAGCAAGGGGCCGCCCACACCCGCCTTCTTGGCGGCCTCAGCCGCATCATTCAACCCGCTATCGATCTTGTTGATCCGCCGCAGATAGTCGAGCTCCGCCTCGTTGATGCGCTCACCGCGATTCAGCCTTGCTTGAATCTCGTTGGCCCGAGCCCGATAACGGTCCAACATAGCGCGGTTCGCCTGATCACGATGCGCCGCCCAGATACCTTCGGCGTTGCCGATCTGCCGAGGGAACGTCGCGATCAGATCTTGCCGTTGCTGTTCCTCCAGCCCGGCCCACCAGGTGGCGTTGTCGGCCGCTCGGGCTTCGGCCAGCTCCGCCTTACCCAACGGATTGACCAGATCGGCTGCTCGCACACCCCGTTGGGCCAAAGCGGCTTTCGCGCGTTCGGCTACGGTCGCGCCGTCGGCACGCGGTGGCGAGCTTTCAGGAGGCGGTGGTTCGGGGCGGGTTTCGACACGAGATGGTTGCTCGGTCTCCGAGGTCTGCCGTGACGTGAGCTGCCCGTCAACCCGACGTGCGGTTGCGGGTTCGACGGTGCGCCAACGACCGGCGGTGCGGTGTTGTTCGACATCGACCCGTTCGGGGTGCCCAGCCGCGACCCGGCCGAGGTTGGCCAGCGACTCGGTGCGTTCCGAGGTACCCGTGCGCAGATAGTAAGCGTGATGGGTACCACCGGTACGCAGGTGACTCATCGTCGACGGGAACTCGGCCGTCATCCGCACCGCGCCAAAAGAATTCATCGCCGGATTTATTCCGAGCCCGATGCCGAGAATCCGGCCGGACGAACCTGGGGTCCGACCGCCCAGCATGGTCACCACGTCCTGCGACGAGGACGCGACGAAGACGTTGTGTTCACCGATGCCGAATCCCGACGCGTGTCGCACCGGGCCGACACCCGGCGATCCCACGAGCGAGATCGTGCTGACGTGACCGGCGAGCCTCCCGTCACGGCCGGCGTAGCCGGTGGTGGTCGACCCATAGGAGTAGCCGAACACGTGATTACCGGTGAATGCGCTGCCATCCGCAGCCTCTCGGACCGCGTTGAATGCGGTGATGTCACTGTAGAGAGTGTCACCGCCCACGCGTGCGAGCTTGTGGCCGGCCGCGCGCCAAAGGTTCAGGCCACTGGGCGTGTCGTAGCCGATCCACGCGATCGACGATGCCTTCAGTCCCGGGTTCTCCTGTTGAACGGACTGCAGGTGGTTCAGCGCGGAGTGCGTGTAGAACCCGAAGAGCGAGTTCAGCGTCGTCTGCACGCCAGGCACATGCCAGGACACCGAATCCGCCGTGTATGGGTCGTGGCCGAAACTCAAGACCGCGCGTCCGTCCCCACCGAACTCCACGGGGTCGAACGCCAGCAACAGCGGCGCGTCCTGCCCGGCCTGCTGCGCGTCAGTCGTCGCCTTCTGCAGGGCCTGGTCGAGACGGTTGAACTTGGCCAGGAACTGCCGTTCCGCACGGGTCGGCCGTTCGAATTCATCGATCTTGGTTTGAATCCGGTCGGCGCGGTCTCGAAGTTGCTTCACCACATTGCGATTGGCTTCGTCGCGAACCTTGGCTGGTATGCCTTCGGCATTGCCGATGTGCTCAGGATAGGCATCGATGACGTCCTGGCGCTGAGTAGGGGACAAGCGCTGCCACCAGGTGGCGTTGTTGCGGGCCCGGGCCGCGGCTTCCTCGGCGTTCCCTAGCGGGTTGCGCAACTCGTCGGGCTGCACGCGTGGGACCCGAAGTGCCAATGCTTGTTCGGCCGGTGACAGATTGTCGTCGACGGCGGGCGACCCCTGCACGTGACCGATGCGGTCGGCAGCAGACAACCCGGTGTCACCGGTGAGGGTTTCCAGTGCGGAGCCATCGGCACGCAGGTAACCCACCGCTGTCCGCCTGACCGCGCCTTCACCCCATTTCGGGGGCCAACCAGTTGTTTCACCACTGTGCGAGTCGACCACGATGATGTCGTTGATCTCCGGGCCGACTTTGACCGCGAAGTACGCATGACCGCCCTGGCTTCGGCCGCTCCAGCGCGACACCAACACCGCGGATGAGCCGATGCCGAGTCCTTCGAGCATGGACGGGATTTCGTCATAAGTGGTGAACCGGGCGCTCGACGCGATGGCTTGGAACAGGCTGCGCGCCGGCACTCCCCGTGCTGACGGCTCGGTAGGCAGTGCGAAATTGCGGTCTGGATAACGCCGGTTGAGCTCGTCGACGACGAACTGAGCGCAGTTGTTGCTGCGCAGGAAGTTTGGATTCCAGCGGTTTCGCCCGTGAACCGAATGGTACGTGTTGGGATCATCGGCGAGTCGTAGCGGCCGTCCGAGTGCAGGTTCGACCGAGCGTTCCCGCAGGCCCGGGAACAGGCGCCGCGGTCGCCGATCCAGAGTGCGATGTCCCTCGGTGTCGACCTGGTCGGCACGTCCGGCCGCGATGCGCCCGAAATTCGTCAGCGCCTCACTCCGAACCCGAGTGGTTCCCGGATCCATGTACGCCCAATACAGGCTGTGAGTCATCCGCGAACCCGCACCCATATGGTCCAGCACCGCAGGGAATTCCGCAGTGATCCGGCGGGCACGGAAGATGTCCATCGCTGGGTCTATCCCTTGGCCCATCCCCCGGAATATCCGTCCGCGTGCACCCGGACGGTCGCCGCCCAGCCCTGTGGTGCGGTCCCGCGATGACGCGGCAACAAAGACATTGTCGCCGATGCCGAAATCGCGAGCGGTGCGTAGCGGCCCCGCACCGGGCGAGCCGATCATGGTGATGGTCCGCACATGACCGGCCAACCGTCGGCCGCTCCCGGCATGGCTGACCGTGCTCGAGCCATAGGAATGGGCGAACACATGGTTGCCGCTGAAATGACTACCGTCCCCGGTGAATACGTCACGACCTGCGTTGAAGGACAACAGATCGCTGCAGAAAATATTGCCACCCTGACGGGCCATCCGCTGGAATCCAACACGAGGATCCCAGCTGCCCGGCGCCCGGTACCCGATGTAGGTGATCGAAGCAGCCGACAGGTCGGGGTTTTCCTGCAACGTGGACTGCAGCTGGTTGATTCCACGCAGCGCCATCGCCCGCATCTTCTCGATGTTGGTCGTCATGCCCGGCACGTACCACGATACCGACTGCGCGGTATAGGGATTCGCGCCGAAGCTGACAATCGCACGGCCCGCACCACCGAACGCGCGTGGATCGAGGGCCAACAGGTACGGACCCTGGTCGTGCAAGCCCAACTGCGCGAGTCTGCGTTCGGCAGCCAGCAGGCCGTTGTCGATCTCGTGCATCAGCTTGACATAGCGCACCTCGGCGGAGTTCAGCGCCACGCCGTTCTCGCGTCGCGAGACCAGCAGATCGCGATGCGCCAGGTACCTCCGCAACATCCTCTGATTGGCCTCATTCCGGGCCATCGGAGGAATTCCCTCGGCGTTGCCGATCTCTCGCGAATATGTGTTGATCAACCCCTGCTGCTGATCACGCGACAGACCCGCCCACCACTGAGCGTTCCTGCGCGCCCGGGCCACTGCGTCAGCCACCGGAACCTTGTGATCAGCCGGACTCACCAGATCGCTCGGGTTGAGTCTTCCGGCCTTTAGTGCAGCCGTGGCCAGAGCCTTATCCCGTGCACGTTCTTGCTCGACATCGCTCAACGCGTTGTCGGGCAACCCGAGCAAGGTCGGTTCGGCCGCGGCTGCGCGGGCCTCCGTCAGTGTGGTGGCTGTCTCCGGTGAGTTACGGAACCGCGGATTCCAGATATGTCGGCCGTCGACAGGATGGTGAGCGTTCGGGTCGTCACTGAGCCGGAGATGTCGTCCGATCGCCGGTTCGAAAGTCCGTTCACGAGAACCGCCGAAGAAGCGCCGCGGCTGTCGGTCGATGGTGCGATGGTCTTCCGTGTCGACCTGGTCGGTACGCCCGGCGGCGATGCGCCCGAAATTGGTCAGCGATTCACTGCGAACCTGCGTTGTACCCGGGTCCATGTACGCCCAGTACAAGCTATGGGTCATACGCGACCCTGCGCCACGATGGTCGACCGCGACGGGGAACTCCGCGGTGATCCGCCTCGCGCCGAACTCATGCATGGCCGGGTCCATTCCCTGCCCAGTGCGACCGCTGAATCGACTTCGCAGACCCGGACGCTCACCGCCGAAACCGGTGACCGGGTCGCGCGAAGATGCGGCAACGAAGACGTTGTCCCCGATACCGAACTGGCTGGCGTGGCGCATCGGCCCGGCGCCCGGCGAACCGATGAGAGTGATGGTCCGCACTTGGTCGGCCAGCCGACGCCCGCTCCCGGCATGGCTGACCGTGCTCGAGCCATAGGAATGGGCGAACACATGGTTGCCGCTGAAATGACTACCGTCCCCGGTGAATACGTCACGGCCGGCGTTGAATGCCGAGATGTCGCTGCAGAAGATCTCGCCGCCTTCGCGGGCCAACCGCTGTGACAGCACCTTTGCATCCCAGCTGCCGGGCGCTCGATATCCGATATAGGCAATCGACGCGACCGACAGATCCGGATTCTCCTGCTGTACGGAGCGAAGCTGATTGAATGCCCGACTGGTGATCAGCGAAAGTTTGTCGATCGTCGTCGACATACCCGGTACGTACCATGACACCGACTGTGCCGTATAGGGGTCCGCGCCGAAGCTCACGATCGCGCGGCCCACGCCGCCGAACGCCTGCGGATCGAGCGCCAAGAGATACGGCCCCTGGTCGCGCATACCGAACTTCTCGACATTGCATTCAGCCGTGCGCATCGCCGCATCGATTTCGTTCATCAACTTGACATAGCGCTCTTGTCCGGGGCTCAGCGCCACGCCGTTGTCACGTCGTGACACGAGCAGATCGCGATGCGCCAGGTACCTCCGCAACATCCTCTGATTGGCCTCATCTCGGGCCATCGGAGGAATTCCCTCGGCATTGCCGATCTCTCGCGAATATGTGTTGATCAACGCCTGCTGCTGATCACGCGACAGACTCGCCCACCACTGAGCGTTCCTGCGCGCGCGGGCCACCGCCTCACGCACCGGGACGTCGTGATCAGCCGGGCTCACCAGGTCAGCGGCAGCTGCCACTCCTCGCTGTTCAAGTGCGTCCTGCGCGACCTGTTCGGGAGTACGTGGTTCGAGCTGCGCTGCGTCCGTCGACTGAACCTCATTGGCCCATCGTGGATTCCACCACCGCCGGGTTTCACGGTCACCCCGGGTACTCGCTTCACCGTCAAGCCGCAGCGGCCGGCCCGCCGCTGGTTCGACTGTGCGCTGGCGTGTGCCGAAGAACCGCCGGGGCTGCTCGTCGGCGGTCCGGTGTTGTTCGGTATCGATGCGGTCAACGTGCCCGGCCGCGATTCGGCCGAAGTTGGCCAATGATTCGCTGCGAACTGGCGGGTCTGTTCCGCGGTTGGCGAATCGGTAGTAGGAATTGTGCGTGCCACGGCTTTGTCTTCGGTCCATATCCGACGAGAATTCGGCTGTAACACGTTGGCCGCCGAAGGTATCCATCGCGGGATCGACACCGAGACCGATACCGAAGATGCGGCCGCGTGAACCGGGAGTTCGTCCACCGAGGGCGGTGAACGGATCCCGCGACGATGATGCGACGTAGACGTTGTCGCCCAGACCGAACTCGCTCGCCGTCCGCACTGGACCGGTTCCCGGAGATCCCGCGAGGGAGATGGTGCGAATATCGTTGGCCAGCCGCCCATCTCGTCCGGCATAGCTGGCTGCTGTCGATCCGTACGAATGCGCGAACACGTGGTTCTCACTGAAATGACTGTCATCCCCGGCCCAGGTGTCGCGAGCCGCATTGAAGGCACGGATGTCGCTGTAGAGGTTCGCGCCCCCTTGCCGGGCAAGACTGTGACCGGCTGCACGCCAACTGCTCAGGCCGCTCGGCGTGTCGTAACCGATCCAGGCGATCGACGCCGCGCTCAACTCTGGGTTCTCTTGCATGGTCGACCGCAGATGGTTGAGCGCGTCGCCCATGCAGTAGCCGAGCTGATCGATCGTCATGCCCTGGCCGGGAATGTGCCAGGACACCGACTGTGCGCGATACGGGTCCGCACCGAAGCTGACCACCGCCCGGCCGTCGCCGCCAAATGCCGTGGAATCAAAGGCAAGTAGTCGCGGGCCCCCGACACCGGCCTGCTGGGCAAGATGGTCAGACCGGTTCAGCGCCTGGTCGATTCGATCGAGGCGAGCCAGCAGCTTGCGCTGACTCCGGCTCAGCCGATGACCATCGTCTCGCAAGGCCTGCAACTGGCGTCGAGACTGGTCGAGCGAGCGCTTGTTCGCTTCGTGGCGAGCATCTGCCGGGATGCCTTCGGCGTTGCCGATGTGCCGAGGGTAGGTGTCGATCAACGCACGTTGTTCGTCACCCGTCAATTTGGCCCACCAGGTGGCGTTGCTCCGGGCCCGCGCGTCGGCGGCCTCCATCGAGCCCAGCGGGTTGCGCAACTGGTCGACGTGGTCGGCATCCAACGGCGGCACTCGCCGGCCCAGCGCCCCCCCGGCCCGCCTGTCTGGCGGCACCGCGTCACGCCAGCGGTCCCCTGGGTCACGCCCACCGTCGTTCGAGGTGTCACCATCATCTCGATGGCCGCGGACGTAGCCCACCGCATCCGCAGCGGCCAGCCCTGTCGGGCCGTTGCCGGCCGACGACACTGCCTCACCGTGCGCGTCCAGGTAGCCGACCGCCGTCAGCGACACCGCGGACCTACCCCACGACGGTGGCCAACCCAATCGCTCACCCGTCTCGCCGTCGAGCAGGTAGATCCCGTCACCGTCATTCACTGCGAGGTAGGCGTGCCCGCCTTGATTCGGCCCACCGGCCCACGCGGAAGTGATGATGGCAGCCGAGCCAGGCCCCAGCTCATCGCTCTTCAGCTTCGCCTCGATATCGGCGTACGTTGCGAACTCCGCGCTCGAGCCGGCTGCCTCGAACAACGCCCTGGCCCGTACACCTCGCGAAGTGGGTTCTGCCCTGATCCGGAAGATGCGACCGAAGCGGCGATATCTGTTGGTCAAGCGGTCGGCGACATTGTTGGCGCAGTTGGCGTTTGGTGGTGGTCGATTGTCGGTCGCCGGTTCTGCTGGCGGCGAGGATCGCGTTTCGCCGTTCGGGTTGTCGGTGGCAGTGTCGGTGCCATCGGCGCGGGCCGCCGCAACCCTGCTCTCTCCGTCTTGCTGGGCTGTCGACTGCTCTGGTGTGGCCGCGCTGTCGTGAATGCGCGCGGCAGGAATTCCGGCATTCTCGGAGGGCGACGCGATTGTGCTCGATGCTGCCGCAACCGGTGTGTCACCACTCGCTTCGGGCGTTTCTTCCGCCGCCGTCGAATCCCGGGATTGGACTGGGCCCGATGCAGCGGCCGGCTTCGGCGTCGGCGTCGTCGGCGCGATGGGTGGATTAGAGACCGGTATCGGCGCTGCGGCATTCGCAGGAGCCGGCGGTGTCGCCGCAGCCGGGGTGACTGGATGCTGAATCTGCGCAGCGTCGGTGGTGTCGACAGTTGTGTCGGTTGACAGGTCGCCCGATATAACAGTGTCGGCGGCCGGTTCAATCGTGGTTTCAGGACCGGTCTCGGCGACCGTTGTGGGATCGGACGTCGACGGATCGGACGTAGCCGGATCATGGCTTTCCGGCACATGCCCGTTCTGCGCTGCAGGACTGTCGGTTACCGGATTATCTGGCGCAGCGTGTTCTGGCGGCTGTTGAGGTTGGTCGTTGGCTTCGCGGGTGGGCGCAGCGTGGTCGGGCGACTGAGTGGACGGCTCGGCGTGATGGGAATCGTCGGGAGCTGCATGGTCTGGCTCCTGGTTGGCTCTGTCGCCGACCTCGCCAGTTTGCGGCGCACTGGATTCGGGCGAAGATGTTGTTGGACTGTCGTCGACAGCAGCCCTCTGATCGGCGCTTTCACCCTGTCCCGATGCCGACGGATCATGCTGGGCTACAGCACCTTTGACGGAAGTCGTGTTGGTAGAAGTGGGCGTGGCCCGAGCACCACCCGACGACTGCCGGCCTTCGGTATCGTCACGGGTGTCATCTTGTTCGCCGGTCGTGTCCGTCGACTCGTCGACTTTGGCATCCGGGTCAACATCGGCCAAGTCGTCTGGCGTCGGCCCGGATGGTTCAGCTGGCGAGGTCGGGTCATTCGGCGCATTATTCGGCCCGTTTTCGGGGTCGGTGCCATTGGTACGCCCCCCGCCCATACCTTTGATGCCGCCGATGCTGGTCGACGTTGCACCGGCGAGGATGGACACCGTGTCCAATCCGCCACCCACTGACAGGGATCCGGCGATGTTCCCGGTGATCCCGGCGGTGAACATCGTCGTCACTCCAGCGAGGCGATTGCCCAGCTTGGTGCGAGACCCACTCAGCCCGAAGGCAACCGGCACTGCCGATGCTCCGCCCGTGCCACCACCCACCGCCGAAGCGATCGCGGTCTGCCGGAACCGATCCCATCGGTAGTCGGCATGTCCCTCCTGGGCTTGGATGCCCTGGACGATTCCCTCCTGGAGCAAACCCTGGGCGAGCTCTTGGCCCGTTTCCTTGAAGCCTTCCTTCAGCATGTGCGGCAGCAGGGTTTTGATCCCGGTCCGGGTGAGCATCGCTCGCATCTGCATCAAGATGCGCTCCAACGCCTCCATGATGAGTCGGCGTATCAACGCGGCGGTCGTCATTTCGACGGCAGGGATCGCCGACAATGAAGCTCCCGCTGTCGGGCCTGCATTGGCCAGGCACCAGCTGATTTCGGCTGCCGCAAGAATCAGACCGACGATGATCGACAGCTTGTTGTATTCGATCTCGGTGCCGAAGTAGCTGGCGCCGTCGCCCATCGCGGCCAAACCGTCGACAAGCTTGTCCACCGCGTAGTCACCATCGAACAACATGGCGAATTGCTTGTCGGCGGCGTCGGCGGTGTCGCCGAAGAGCACCGACAGTGTCTCCCCGCGAACCCGGTTCAGCTCCGGGATAAGGGTTTCCAACTCTTCAGCAGCGTTCTGGTAATACTCACTCAGGCGGCGCGTCCGGGTTTCACTGCCCTGCGGCCATTCCCCGCCAGCCAGATACGAGACCCATTGGAGCCCAGGCGGAATCTCGATGTCCATGAAGGATGTGTGGGTACCGTCGTCCGGAGGAGGGGACGCTATGCCTGGTCGTCTTGTTCGAAGGAGTTCGCCGCGCCCCGAAGGCCACCCGAGTAGTAATCGAGCAGGTCAGTCTTGGCCGCTACGGAACCATCGACCCAGTGCCGCTGAGACAGGTGACCAGATTCCCCCTTGGCGAATTCATCCCCCATCTTGTCGTCACCCCACGGCGCACCCTCAGCCGCCAGATTGGCTTGGAGTGTAGACAGCACGTTCTTCATCCTGGAGCTGACATCGCTGAGGTTCCTCGAGGTCGCCCGTAGGTCAGAAGGTCCGACACCTAACTCGTCAGCCATCGATCATCTCCTCACGGTGGGGAACGCAGCCTCGTCCGCGCCGTCGTGATCCGGGCGGTCGTCTGTCTGGGGAACCGCGGTCGCATGGTCGAATACCGCCTGCGTCATCTCGCGCAGATCCGGCGCGCCGTCCACGAAGTCCGAAAACGACGGGAACTGCTTGCGGCGTTCTTCGATCGGCATCATCAGGGCAGCCGACCGTTGCGCCACGAGTTGCGCCGCGGCCTGCGCGGCGGCGGTGACATGGCCACCGAGTTCTTCGAGTTCGTACTCTTCGAGATACGACTCGTCGATCACGGTCTCGATGACATGGCCCCGGGCGTCGACCGTCACCGCGACCAAGCCATCGGCCTCTTCAGCACTTGCGGTGAGCTGCGCCTGCTCGCGCTGCACCGCAGCAATATCGGCCATCTGCTCCGAGACCAAGGCGAGCACCTCGGTCATCTGATGCCGGAGGGCATCGTTGCTCATTCCGATCAGTGTTCCAGATTCACAAACGCCCCGCCACGTTCTTTGCCGAATTCGATTATGGCCGACCATATTTGAGTGCACGAACAATTACGTTTGCGAAATTGCCATCGTTGCAATGGCACTCACGCCTCAATTTGCCACCCGCGCGTAGATAACCAAGGTTTACTCGACAGTCCGTGTCGGCCGCCGATAGCTCTCACACCCTGCACCGGGGCGCGCGTTCTTTGCCTCCACACACGATCAGTACCGGTGCGGTCAGCGGTACTGGGGCGCGCCCCGCAGTCGCGGAAACTTTTCCGCCACTGCTGCAGCCAGTTCCAGATACGCCTGGAGGGTGGCGGGGTCCAGCAGGTCGAAGTCGACATCGGCACCTTCGGCCAGGTGCGGATCGAACGGGATCATGTGCACCGAGCGGCACCGAGCTTCGAAGTGTTCGTAGACCTTGTCCAGTTTGAGCTTCGCCGATCCTGGTCGTGAGGCACTGAGCACCACATGCGCTTCGCGGACCAGCGCGGAGTGACCGTGCTGCATCAGCCAGTCCAGCGTCGCCGATGCGCTGCGCGCCGCATCGATGGCAGGCGAACTGACCAGCACGATCGCATGCGCCAGGTCGAGCACACCGGCCATCGCGGAATGCATGATGCCGGTGCCGCAGTCGGTGAGGATGATGTTGTAGTAGCGACGCAGGATGCTGACGGTGCGGCGGTAGTCCGATTCGCCGAACACCTCCGACACCGCGGGTTCCTGCTCGCTGGCCAGGACTTCCAGTCGGCTGCCCGCCATGCGGGTGTGGCTGCGGACGTCGGCATAACGCTGGATGTCCGGATCCGACAACAGATCTCGCACAGTGGATTGGCTCGACGCATCCCGCACCCGCTCGGCCAACGTCCCACGGTCCGGGTTGGCGTCCACCGCGATCACCCGGTCGTTGCGCATCATCGCCAGCGCCGAACCCAGCCCCAACGTGGTGGTGGTCTTGCCGACCCCGCCCTTGATCGACAACACGGCGATCCGGAAGTCGCCGGCGATCGGCTGACGGATCTGGCCCAGCAGATCGTCCCGCTCACGCTCCTTGCGTGATTCACCGGGGTTGAGTCTGCCAGCACTCGCCAGGTGCACGGCCCGGCGCCATCCCGAATGGGGTGCGTTGCGAGCCCGGTTGATGATCCCGGCGTCGTCGAGCGACGGCGGTACCGGCGAATACTGCGGCGGCTGAGCCGTGCCCGGCGGGGGCATCAGCGGAGGCATGAATCCCGGCGGCGGAAACGGCAGCGGGGGCAGCGGCGGAGGCGGGGGCGGCGGCAACGGCGCGGGCAGCTGAGGCCCCGCATCCGGCGGCAGGGCATGCCGTGGCCGCAGGGGCGGAATCGGGATCAAGCCGTTCGGCGGTTCCGGGCGCTCAGGAGCCGCCGCCTCAGGCTCAGGCTCAGGCTCAGGTTCCGGACTGCGCTGCGGTTCCGGCTGGTCGAGCTCGAATCGTTCGGCGAACTCCCGTGACCCGATCGCGCTGTGCATCTGCCACGGGGGCGGGGCGAGCCGGCGGACCGGCGCGGCCGGGGGCGGCTCAGGAGCCGGTTCAGCCGCAGGCGGAGGCGGAGGCGGAGGAGACACCACGAACGCATCGGTGGTGTCGTCTGCCGGCGACGCGGCGGTGTGGTTCTGCCTGGCTGTGCGTTGCGCCGCAATCTGTTCCAGCAGCGCGGCCGCCCGGGCCTCCACCTCGTCCAATTCCCCAGGAGCCAAGTCATCGAGCGATGTGGGCTCGACGTTCGGCCGATTCTCGTCCGGCATCTTCCCCCTAACTCACCTGGTCCGCCGCCGGGCAGCAGCCACCGCCACCGCCGCCACCATCAACGCAAGACACGCCGCGGTGACGGTGAAGACGATCCTGCGCGCCCGCACATTACCCGCATCAGGTTGCGGTGGCCCGCTGATCGGTGACCCGGCGGTGACATCGCGCTCGGTGGTCCCGGGCGTGAGCTGGTACGTCAGTGCCGCGACGGGGTCCACGACTCCATAACCCGTGGCCTGGTTGGGTCCATTCCCCGGGGTGCGGGCCGTGCGTTCGACCAGATCCTTGACCTCACCGGCGGTCAGCGCGGGGTAGCGGGAGCGGATCAACGCCACCACGCCCGAGACGAACGGCGCCGCGAAGCTGGTGCCGTTCAACGGGGCCAGGCCCTGCTGGCCGAGTTGTGCGTTGCTCAGCCCTGGCCCGCCGGCATCCAATGAGGTGACCCGCTCGCCGGGGGCGGCGACCGCCAACCACGGCCCGTGCAGGCTGAAGTCGGCCGGGGTGGCCGATGTGGTCACGGCGCCGACGGTCAGCACGTAGTCGGAGAACCAGGCCGGGCTGGCGATGGTGCTGACGCTGTTCCAGCCCGTGTGCAACGGCTGGTTCGGGTCGTTCATGTTGTTCTGCGCACTGCACATGCTCTGGGAGTTGAAGTTGCCCGCGGCCGCCACCACCACGACGTTCCGTTCGTACGCGTAGCGCACCGCACGCCCGAGTTCGCGATCGTCCATTCCGGCCGCCACCGGAGCGCAGGCCACCTCCGAGAGGTTGATCACCGTGGCGCCGAGGTCGACTGCTCGGGCGATCGCCAGTGCCAGCGTGCGCGTGTTGCCGTAACCGGCCGATGTCGCGTTGGGGTCGTCGTTCTGGCCGCTGCTCGTGCCCGCGACGCTGTAGGCCCCGCTGTTCTGCCGGATCGACAGGATCGTCGCCTCGGGGGCGACGCCGGCGAAGCTGTCGCCGTCGGCAGGCGCCGCGCCGATGATGCCGGCGACCAGGGTGCCGTGTGCGTCGCAGTCGACCAGTCCGTCGCTGTTCGACACGTAGTCGCCGCCCGGCTCGAGCGCGGGCAGTCGCGGATGACGGTTGACGCCGGTGTCGATCACCGCCACCTTCTGCCCTGCGCCGCGCGAAAAGCGCCAGGCCTTACGGTATTCGAGCATGGCCTCCGCGCTGGTCTGCTTGGTGAAGTCGGTACCGGGCAGCACGCCGGTGGGGACGCCGCAGATCGACTTCTGCTCGGTCGGCTGTGTCGGTGCGACGGGGCCGGTCGGCGGCGGACCGGGTTCGACGACGGGCGGCGTGACCGCACCGGCCGGGGGCGCGCCGAAGCCGGCCAGCGCCACCGTGAGAACAACGGTCACCACCGCCGCGTACCGCCGGGCGGTCATTAGCCGGCCAGCCGTTCGTAGAGTCCGAGCGGCCACAGGGCCAGCGGGATCACCGCGGCCACGGCCAGATACTCCAGGTAGCCGGCGGCCGCCCGGAACCGGCGAAGGTACGGGGCCGCGACCCCGCCGACGGCCACCACCGCGAGCACGACCACCCCGGTGAGCTGCAGTGGCCACACCCCGGACTGGGCCTGCACGCAGGCCGCCAGCACGAGCGCACCCGCGGGTACGGCAAGCGCGGCGCGTTCCGGCCAGGTCGCCGCCCGGCGGCTGTGCAGTGCCAGCACCGCACCGCAGCCGAGGGCGAAAGCGAAGGCCGCCCAGTCAGGGTCAACCCGCAGCACTGCGGCGGTGCCGATCAGCGCGGTCGTCGCCGCACCGGCCAGCAGCCCCGAGCGGGTCAGCACCGCGGAATGCACCCGGTCCCACACCTGCTCAGCGCTCGGCATCGGGGTGCCAGGTTCGTCCGTCGCGGCAGACGCCGCGAAGGGATCGTCCCCGCGGGACGCCACCACGGATGCCACAGGGTACTGGTCCAGCCGCGCCGTCAGTGCCGGCACCGCCAGGCACGCGAACACCGCGACCACGGAGGTCACGGTGGCCACCACGGGGACCGGTACGCCAAGCGCGTAGGCCCCGAACGCCACCGTGCCGAAACCAAGCAGCACCGCCGCGGCGACATAGGTCCAATGACCCGCGGCAATCACCCGGTGACAGATCACCGTGAGCCCCAACAATATTGCGCAGGTAGCGGCCAGACCGACCGCACCGTGCGGGGCCGCAAGCACCCAGCCCGCCGCGGTGCCGACGGCGATCACCGGCGGACCCGCCGCCGCGGCGATGTCGGATCGGGCCAACACCCGGCGGGCCAGCGCCGCACCGGCGACCAGGGTCACCAGCATCAGTGCTGCTGCCACCAGGATCATCGCCCGGTGCGCCGACAACGCCGGCGCCAGCAGCAGGACCACCCACACCGCCGCGCACAGCCACAACCCGGCGAAGGCCATCATCCGCGCCGCCGTGGCACTCCAGGCCGCATATGACGCCCGGTTCAGCCGGGCCGCCGCGTCCACCACGTCGTCGTACAACGCGGGCGGCGACAGCGCCCGACGAGCCGAAAGGCGCAACAGCTCGCCGTTTTTCACCCCGGCCTCACGCAACGTGCGGTCGGGCTGCAGCACACCGGTGCCGGCCCGCCCCTCGCGACTGAGCTCCCAGAAGGTCCGCCGCTCGTCGCGGTCGGCCAGGTCATCACTGCGCTCGTCGTCGCGGGACTTGATCAACCGGGCCAACTCGGGCAGGAACGCCGCCACCGGGACGTCGGCAGGCAACGCGACATCGAGCTGGGTGCGTCCGCCGACCACGGACACCCGGATCGCCTCGGGTGCCGCGGACACCACGTGCACCGGGCGAAGCTCCTCGACCCCGGTCACAGGTCGGGCATCCTCGACAGTTGAACCACGCCGCTGCGGGTGGTCCGCGAGACCAGCATGCCGCGGCCGGGAGGCATGGCGCTGGCCTTGTATCCGCCGAACAGGCCGCCTTCGTCTCTGCTTCCGCTCATCACCAAACCGTTGCAGGACAGGTCTTTCAGACGTCCGACGATCGGATCCATCATCGCCCGTCCGGCACCGCCGCTGCGCCGGGTGATGATGACGCGCAGGCCGATGTCACGGGCCTGCGGCAGATACTCGACCAGCGGTCCGAGCGGATGGCTCAGCGAACCACCGGGGATCAGGTCGTAGTCGTCGATCATCACGAACAGATCCGGCCCCGACCACCACGACCGTTCCTTGAGCTGCTGCTGGGTGATGTCGTTGGGGGGCAGACGATCTTTGAGCGCGCCCGCGAGTGCGGTCATCAGATCCGTGCACGACTGCGGGGCCGTGGCGTAGCCGCCCAGGTATTCGTCGGGGACGACACCGAGCATCGAGCGACGGAAGTCGACCAGGATGATCTTGGCTTCCACCGGGGTGGCGTTCTCCATCACCCCGGCAGCGATGTTGCGCAGCAGACCGGTCTTTCCGCATTCGGTGTCGGCGAAGGCCACCAGGTGTGGTTGCGAATCGAAATCCAGGATGACGGGCGCGAGCTCTTCTTCGTTGATGCCGATGGCGATTCGCGCCTTGCTGAGCTGGCCGGCATCGCGGGCGACGCGGACGACGTCGTCGCGGTTGACGTCGTGCGGCAGCATCCGCACCTTCGGCGCCTCGCGGTCCTGGTAGTGGGCGCGCACCGCCTCGACGGCACCTGCCACCCCGGCCGGCAGATCCTCCACGCCGGAACTGGAGTCCAGCCGCGGCAACGCGATCAGGATGTGCAGGCGCTCGGAGTTGATGCCGCGACCGGGCCGCCCGATCGGGACCAGTTCGGCCGACCGCCGGGCCACCTCGCTGTCGATCGGGTCACCGAGGCGCAGCTCGACGCGCGTGCCGAGCATGTCCTTTACCGCCGGCCGGATCTCCATCCACCGCGATGCGGTGATCGCCACGTGAACGCCGTAGGACAGGCCCTGGATCGCCAGCGACTGAATCACCGGGTCGAGCTGCTCGAAGTCGCTCTTGATCGATGCCCAGCCGTCGACGACCAGCACCACGTCGCCGAAGTTGTCCTGGCTCAACGGATCCTGCGCGGCCTCTTCCGGCGGTAGCGCGGCCAGCCGGGCCTTGCGCTGGCGGAAGTCGCGCATGGATTCGATGCCGAGTTCGCGGAACAGCTGCTCCCGGCTGCGCAGCACCCCGGCCACCTCGGCCACGGTGCGCCGGATGGCGTCGGCATCCATCCGGCCGGCCACCCCGCCGACGTGCGGCAACTTCGCCAGGCTGGTCAGCGTGCCGCCGCCGAAGTCCAGGCAGTAGAACTGCAACTGCTCGGGAGTGTGGGTGGCGGCCGCGGCCATGATCAGGGTGCGCAGCGTGGTCGACTTGCCCGACTGCGGCCCGCCGACCACCGCGACGTTGCCCTGGGCGCCGGACAGGTCGACCATGAGTACGTCACGGCGCTGGTCGTAGGGCCGGTCCACCACACCCATCGGCATCCACAACCGGCCGTTGAGGTTCTGCGGGGACGACCAATCCGATTCGGGCAGAAGCTCGTTCACGGCAGGGCTGTCGTCCAGCGGCGGCAGCCACACCTCGTGGGCGGGCCTGCCGTGCCCGCGCAGCCGGCTGACCACCATGTCGAGCAGCGTCGTCTTGGTGGGTCCGGAGCTCGCCCGTTCCGGCTCGGTCTCCGGCATCTCGTGCGGCAGCGGCACGCGCTGGGGCACCGGATCCTTCTTGACCGGCGTCGCGGTGAACAGCTTGGGCGCCAGGGCCCCCAAATGGGTCACCCGCCCGGTACGCGCCGAGATCCTGGGTTTGACGTAGTCCCCCGACACATAGCAGGCATTGAACCGGATCGGCTCGGAGGCGTCGCATTTCAGGAACGCCGAACCTGGGACGCTGGGCAGGTGATACGCGTCGGGCACGCCGAGCACGCTGCGAGACTCGCCCGCGGAGAACGTCTTGAGGCCGATCCGGTAGGACAGGTGCGAGTCCAGACCGCGCAGCTTGCCCTCCTCGAGGCGCTGCGAGGCCAGCAGCAGGTGCATGTGCAACGAGCGGCCCAGCCGGCCGATCATCACGAACAACTCGGCGAAATCCGGTTTCTGGGACAGCAGTTCGGAGAACTCGTCGACCACGACGAACAGGGCGGGCAGCGGTTCGAGGTCGGCCCCGGCCGCGCGGGCCCGCTCGTATTCGGTGACGTTCGGGAAGTTTCCGGCGGCCCGCAGCAACTCCTGACGGCGGTTCATCTCACCCGACAGCGCGTCACGCATGCGGTCCACCATCGTCAGCTCGTCTTCGAGGTTGGTGATGATGGCCGCGATGTGGGCGATCCCGTCCAGGCCGAGGAACGTGGCGCCACCCTTGAAGTCGACGAGCACCAGGTTGAGCTGCTCGGGTGAGTGCGACGTGATCATCGACAACACCAGGGTGCGCAGGAATTCCGACTTACCCGAGCCGGTGGCGCCGATACACAGCCCGTGCGGGCCCATGCCGCCCTCGGCCGCCTCCTTGATGTCGAGTTCGATGGGCTGACCGTTCGGCGTGATGCCGATCGGCACCCGCAACCGTTCCCGCGGCGACCGCTGCCGCCACACCTGTTCAGGCACGATGCCTGCCGCGTCGGGAATCTTCAGCAGCGCCATCAGGCCGGGATCGACTGCCCGTGAATCGGCTTCCAGGCTGACGATGTGCGCGGCGTTCGCCGGGCGGTAGCGGCCGATCCGCCGCGCCGTGGTCTCCGCCTCGGGAATCGTGATCGTGTCCGGGGTCGCGAACCGCTCGACACCCACCGCGGTGCGGGCGGCCACGTCGTCACCGTCGAGGACCAGTTGCAGGCTGCGGCGGGCCGAGGCCCCGGCACGCAGGCCATTGAGATCCAGCAGTGTCACGCTGTCCAGCCCGGCGTCGGTGATCAGCTGCTCGTCGCCGGTGACGAATCCGTCGTCCAACACGACGACGAGTTGTTTGAGACCCTGCGTCGGCTGCGCGTTGCGGGTGAACCGGCCGCGTTCGGCCAGCTCGGCCGACATCGCCGACTCCATGAGCTCGAGCGTGGGGAACAGCAGCCGCATCGAACCCATGCCGTCACGGGTCGACGCATGCTGCGCGTGCGGCAGCCATTTCACCCAGCTCCAGTTCTCGCCGTCCGGGTTGGCCGTGACGATCGCCACCTGCACGTGGTCGGGCCCGTGAAAAGTGCACAGCTCCAACACCATCGAGCGCACCAGCTGCTGGGCGAGCTTGCGCTCCCCTTCGAAGGTGATGGTGGGGAACGCCCGCAGCGACACCGCGGTGGGCAGTGCGTGCACTACTGAATGGGTCTTGACGAACCGGCGCAACGCCACCGTCGACACCGGTTCCAGGTCTTCGGGCGGACCGGTCTCGGGCGCCATCAACCGCGTCGCCAGCCGGTGGGTCCCGATCCCTACCCTGATGTGGCAGTAGTCCGCATCACTGGGCCGTCGCTCCCACATCCGCCGGGTGCCCACCACGTCGCTCAGCGCCCGCGGATCGGGATGGCTCCATTCCAGCGCCGTGCGTTGTTCGGCGCCGGTGGTGTCGGCTTCCTCGCGAAGATTCGCCAGATAGCTGAAGTAGTCCTTGCGTTCCTCGTTGAGCTCGGCGGCGGCTTTGCCATTGCGGTTCCCGCCGCCCATGAACATGCCGACCATCGACATGATCATCATCATCGGGAACAACAGGAACATTGGGCTTCTGGCCATGTCCCGGCCACCGACCGTGACCATCAGCGCGATCATGCCGATCACCGCGACCAGCATCACGAACGGCATCAGCCGCATCATCAGGTTGCCGGGGATGGCCCGCGGCACCTCGGGCGGTGGGGCCAGGTTGACCTCGCCTCCGGGCATCCGCGGCGGCGCCACCCGTAAGCGGCGGACGAACCCCTGCGTACTCAACCTTCCCTCCCCGGAAGCTGCTGGAGCCGGATGCTGGGTATTGTTCGTGTCGAGCAATCCCATTGCGCAGGAGGCCGACTGGATTGTGACCCTACTTGAGCCAGAGCTCGAAGCCGAAGCCGAACCCGAGCTGAGCCGATTGACCCTGGTGGTCGGCGAACTGAACATCGACGTCGGGCTGCCTGCACACGTCAGCATCGCCCAATACATTCCCGATGTCATCGATATCGCGAATGAACAGATCACGACCCAGGACGCGATCGTCGAGTTCGACGCCGCCGACGGCCGGTGGACGCTGGCCCCGCTCGGCGGCGCACCGATCGCCCCGCACCTGTCGCTCGGAGAGGCGGGGGTCCACGACGGCGACCTGTTGATGATCTGCGCCGTGGGCCAGCCGGTCAGCCCACTGCTGTTCGACGACGTCGACGACACCCATGCCACCGAGGCCGGCACGGTCCGCAGTTGGCTCACGGACAAGGCGAACGCGCTCGCGGGCTTCGGCGTCACGGCGGCCGCCGCGGTCACGCTGGCCAGTGTGGTGGCGCACTGGGCGGCCCAGCCCGCGGTGCCCGCGGCGGTGCTGGCCCTCGGCGTGATGGGGATGGTGCTGGCCTGCCTGGTGGCGCACCGGCCCGCGCCCGCCGCGGCGCCGGGTTGGATCACCGCCGTGTCGACGCCGCTGGTGTTCGCGGGCTCGCTGTACCTGGTGCCCGGCGGTTCCGGCGCGACATCGCTGCCGATGGCCTTCGCGCTGACCGCTTTCGGTGCGCTCCTGGTGCTTCTTGTCTCGGGCACCGGATCGGCCGTGTACACCGCGATCATCGCGGCATGCGCTTTCGGCGGCGTCAGTTCGACGGCGATGTTGCTGTGGCACGCGCCCATCCGCGCGGTGGGCGCTTTGCTCGCCACCGTCGCCGTTATCGTCGTCTACCTCGCCCCGCGGGTGACCATCGGACTCTCGAAACTCCCGATCCCACGGGTGCCGACGGCCGGCGAGCCGCTCGACGACATCGAGACCCAGGGCGGTCCGACTGTCGAGGGCGTCAACGCGATCGGCAAGCAGATCATCCCCACCGAAGAAGACCTGATCAGGCGGGTCCGGCGGGCCAATCAGCACCTCACCGGGATTCTCGTCGCGGCCGCCCTCGCGGCCCTGGTCGGCTGTTACCTGGCGGTGGATGTCAGCGACGGGTTCTATTGGCAGGGCACCGTTTTCGCCGTCATGGTGGCGACGGTACTGTGCCTGCGCGGTCGCGGCCACCATGACCTGGTGCAATCGGCCACGCTCATCGGCAGCGGGCTGACCATCGCCGTCGCCGTGGTCCTCAAGACCGCACTGAACGTCGAGGGGTGGCAGACCCGTGCCGTGGTGGTGCTGCTCGTCCTGATGGTGTTGATCCTGGCCTGCGGGCTGGTCGCACCCCTGCGCGAGTTCTCCCCGGTGGCGCGGCGCCAGGTCGAGATACTCGAATACATCGCGGTGGGATCGCTTTTCCCGCTGTGCTTCTGGATCGTCCGGGTCTACGCGTTCTTCCGCGAGATGCGCCTCTGACTACGGCTTGCCCGTCGCCACCTTGCTGCTGTCCGGGTCGGCCGCCATGCCGTCATGGGCGACGAGCGCCGCTTCTTGGGACAGCTCCGGCCCGGCCGGCAGCAGCGACAGCACCGGCCACGGTGCCCACTGCGGGGCGTTGGCCGGGCCGTCGGGAACCTTGACGCCGGCGACGCCGAGCACCTCGGCCGTCGGCAAATCCTTGATGTGATAGCGCACTCCGGTATCGGAGACGTAGAACAGTTGCCCCGTCGAGCGGCTGTCCGGGTCGTTGCCGGTGGCCTGCACATACTCCCCGGCCCCCGGCGTCAGGTACACCGAGTCGGCCCCGGCACCGCCGCCGTCGGCACTGGCCAGCCGGACCATCTGCGCGCCCTCGGCGGTGGGCAACCGGTGCCCCACCAGAAGCCGCACGTTCGCGCGGGCGTCGGTGTTGGACCGCTGCCAGCCCATACACACCACCCGATCCGGATTGGGCGGCACGATGCGGGGCGCCTGCATGGGGTAATGGTCGGTCGCCAACCGGTGCACGGTCGGCACCTCGGCCAGCGTCGCCGGGGCGATCTCGGCGGCCTGCCCGGTGGTCTCCTCGCCGGAGGCGCCGTAGCGGATGATGTCGGCGGTGGCCTGCGATACCGGCTGCAGGCCCTCGCGCAACACGACGTAGAGCTGTTCGCCGCGGGAGTCGACGGATTTCACGATGGCGCCCACCGGGTGCTCAGGTCCGAGCGGCCCCGGCTCCCCCGAACCCTGGATGGTCACCGGAGTGATCGGGTCGACCAGCGGGAAGGTATTGAGCACGGACAACGACATGGGCCGGGTAGCCGCGCCCTGGAGGTGAAGCCCGTTGACCAGAACCGGATCTGACATGTCGATCGGGGCCCGCGTACCGCGGTAGACCAGATAGGTGGTGCCGCCGCTTTCGGTGAGGATCGCCTCGTCGGACTCGGCCGGGCGGATGCCGCCGTCGAGCACCGGATCGTTGGCCAGCACCGTGGTCTGCAGGCTCGACGTACCGGTGGTTTCGGTGACGGCAGGCGTGAGCAGGGTGTCGCAGACGGTCCACGACGACATCGCCAGGTCGTCGCCGCGGTTGATGCTCGTGGGTGCGCCGACGATGCCGACCATCGGCCCGCGCGGTACGGCGTCGAGGAATTTGTCGTCAACCTGTTTGGGGCTGTCGTTCTTTCCGACGATCAGCCGCGCGGAGGCCAGATTCAGCACGGGGTGGATCTGCTCGCCGATCCGCACGAAGGGCGCACCACTGGACTTGCTCAGCACGATCTGTGCGTCGCCGATACTGGGCGTGGGCTTGAAGAACGCCATCACCGCCGAGGCCCCGGTGATCAGGACAGCGATCACCACCCCCACGATCAGGGCCCGCATCTGACCGCGCATCGGGTCGTGGATCATCCGCGAATCGCCCCGGATGAGTGCGTGCTCAAGGCGACGGATCAGGAAACGGTAGCCGTTCACCTGTGCGCGAGTGGTAACTTGCGCTGGCATGCGTAGTGTTTAGCACGTCCGCACCACCTCGACATGACGTCCGAGCGCCTATTCGAAAAGCGATGCGTCCATTGACTTTCGCAGCAAAGCTGAGCACCGCCGGCGATACCGGCCCGCAGCGGGTCTTCCCACTGGTCGACCTGGTCGTCCTGCAAATTATCGTCGTCGTCGGAATGGTCACCGCCCAGTTACTGGACCGGCCCGGCTGGCAGGGCGCGGCCGTGGGCCTGGTGGTGGCCCTGCTGCTGGTTGCTCCGGTCGTGCGGGGGACGACGGCGCCCCGGGCGCTGGCGCTGCGCGGCAGATTTGTGCGCAACCGGCGGCGACGCACGGGTAAGGCCGCGTCGAGCTCCCTGCCTGCCGAACCGTTCGACGTCCCCACCCCCGACGGTCTGCAGATCGGATTCCGTTGGAACGGCGCAACTTTGCTGTCGTTGCTCAAGATCGACGAAAACCCCAGGGCGTTGACCGTTTTGGAGCCCGGGGCGACCGTTTCCGGCGAGATGGTTCCCGTGCAGGCCCTGCTGGACTCCCTGCGCCAGTTCGACATCACCCTGGAGTCCATCGACATCATCAGCCAGGGCGCCCGCTCGGCCGGTCACACCGACGTCGCCGCCGTCTATGACTCCGTGCTGGGACCGCTGCCCGCGATCGCCCAGCGCACCGTGTGGATTGCCGTGCGGTTCAATCCGTCACGCTGCGCGGAGGCGGTCCGTCGCCGCGGTGGTGACCGCGACGGCATCCTGCGCGCCGCCACCACCGCGACCCGCCGGGTCTCCAACCGGCTGGCCGAGGCCGGCCTGCAGCCCCAGTTCCTGTCCGCGAGCGGCATCGCGGCGGCCACCAACCAGCTCAGCGACGGCGTCAATCTCGGCACCGTCGAAGAAACCTGGGAGGACTGCCGCGAGGGCCACTTCCGGCTGTCCAGCTTCGCCGTGGAACCTGACATGCTGACCACGCCGGGCCTCGGACTGTTGTGGACGGTGCCGAGCTACTCCACCACGGTGTGCCTGTCACTGCGGGAGGCTGCCGAGGAAGACCTGGTTCAGGTTCGCGGATTGGTCCGCTTCGACAGCGACTTGCGCGTCCCCACCCAACTGCGCGGCCTCGTTCCGCTGCACGGTCAGCAGTTCGCCGCGCTCGCCGCCACCCTTCCGATCCCGACCGTGCCCGGGGCCGACCATATCGAGCACTGGGCGTCGGGCCTTCGCGGCGATGCGTTGAGTGAGCTGGCCCTGCCCGCCTCGGGCTGCGGTCAGGTGATCGGCGCCGACGAGCAGGGGCGGGCCGTCGCTCTCCCCGTGTTCGGCCCGCAGATTCGCCGGGTGGAGATCGTAGGGACGCTGCACCTGGCCCAGCAGGTGGTGCTGCGCTCGCTGGCCCTTGGCGCCCGGGTGCTGGTGCACACCCGGCGGCCGGCGTTCTGGCGCGACATGGTCGAGGTGGTCGGACGCCATGACCTGCTGTGGGTAGCCGACTTCAACCGGCGAGCCATCCAGGCCGGTGCCGAGCGCAATTACACCGTCGAGATGTTCGACGGTGTTCCCGAGCAGTCGGTCCGGATCGGCGTCACCTCCATGGTGCTGGCCCCGCCGAACACCCCCGCCGGCCAGGCCGACGTGGTGCTGGACCTGATCTCGCTGGAGCACGACACCGTCAAGGTCAGCACCCAGGCCGGCTCGGCGGTGGTCACGATGGTCGCCACCGACGATGAGATGCGTTATCTGCGAGCATCCGCGAACAGCATTGACTGATGTGAAGGAGTGATCGTGGTCAATCCGCTTCACCGCAACCTGTCGATCGCGGTGGTGGTGCTGGGCCTGGCCGCCTACGGCGTGAGTTTCGGCCCGGCGGCCGACGGCGGCGGCACCGACTGGCATGTCAGGTTCGCCGTACTGGCCGGCCTTGCCGCGGCAATCGGCTTGCTGCCCAAGCAGACTGCCCGTCCGTGGCTGCCCGCTCTCTTGGCCGCCGCGGGTTTCCTCGACGCCTTGTCGAGTGCCCTGACTTCCGCGTCAGAGGCCTCGGGGTGGGTGCTGACCAGCATCGCGGTGCTCAACGGATTGCAGGCCGCGGCCGCGATCGCGGTGCTGTGGCTGGCACCGGAAGCGCCCGCCGCGACCTCCGCCGCCGGCGGATACGAGGCCTACCTCGACTACTACAACCAAGCCGTGCAGCAGTACTACCAGCAGGCCGCGGTGGCGCAACCGGATTCGGCGCAGCGCAGTGCCTACGGCCAGGCTCACGCCCAGGGCTACGGACATTCTCAAGCCCAGTCCCGGGCCACCCAACAGGCGCCCCAGTACGGCGACTACGCCGATCTGCTTTCACCCCAACAGGATTACGGCCGGGCCGGCACCGCGGCTCCGGCCCCGTCCGACGGCTTGGCGGCCCCGCCCGGACGCGCGGGCGCCGGCCCGGCCACTAACCGCGCGGCCGAGTCAGCCGATGCAGCAGCCACGCCGCAGGCACCGTGGCCACCAACGTCACGATGAACAGCACGGTGGCCGAACCGGTGTAGACGTTCCAGCCCAGCACGAACTCCATCACCAGGTCCATGGCGACCACGTGCAGCAGGAACACCTCGTAGGAGATCTCGCCGAGGGCCACCATCGGCCTGCTGCCCATCACCCTTGCATAGAGACCATCCCCACCCAGCGCCAACGGGGCCACCACCAGGGCCGCGATGACCGCATAGAACAGGGTTTTCGACAGGTCCTCGCTCAGGTTGAGGGCAGGAGCCGTGACGACGCCCGCGATCGGCGTCGAGACCACCAGGTAGCAGGCCAGGGCCAGCGGTAACGCCGCCAGCGCATAACAGCGCACGCCCATCGCACCGAGCACCGCCAGCACCATCCCACCGACGAACCAGACCAGGTAATGGGGCAACCAGGCGCCACCGCCCACCGGCATCCAGTCGGTGGTGTGCAGCAGCACCAGCCACACCGGGCTCACCGCGCCCAGGACGGCCAGCCCGGCCAGCAGCAAGACCGGACGAAAACGCCTGCGGCACAACACCACCAACAGCAGATAGGCCAGCAGCGGCAAGACCGCGTAGAACGCCACCTCCACCGCAAGGCTCCACATCTGGCTGAGTCCCTGATGCAGATATTCCGTGAAGTAGTTGTCGCTGTAGATCTGCGTGAGGGTCAGGTTGCGCAGCAGGCCGATCCAGGTGTGCCCGGGATTCGGTTCGACGGGCCGCAGTTCGTAGATGCCGTAGACGAGCAGGACGGTGACGACGTAGGCGGGCATGATGCGGCGGAACCGATTTCGGGCATACCGCAGGCTGCTCGGTGCGTCGGCCCCCGAGGCGGCCGCCCGCACCCAGGGACGGAACAGCAGTAAACCCGAGAGCACGAAGAAGATCGCCACCCCCACCTCAAGGCGGGCGCTCATCAGGCCCAGGTAGCCCTGGGAGAGCAGCCCGGTGCCGTACGCGGCGTGCGTTCCCATCACGGTCATCGCAGCCACCGCACGCACTCCGGTCAGCGCGGCGACCCGGTCGGCGTGCCCGATCTGCTCGAGCCCGCCCTGATCGTCCTCCACCGCCGTGCTCCTTGGTCGGCTCGCCTCCGTGGCCATTTGGCCATTCTGCTGCGCGCACCGCCATTCGCGTTGTTGCATCGCGGTGTGGGTGAAGAGGTCAAGAACACCGAGTTCAGCCGCGCGCACCGGCAGGAGTACCGGCGCAAGGTCCAGCTGTGCCTGGACGTCTTCGAAACCATGCTGGCGCAGTCGAGTTTCGAGTTCGAGCGTCCGCTCACCGGCATGGAGATCGAATGCAACCTCGTCGACAACGAATATCAGCCCGCGATGACCAACCAAGAGGTACTGGCATCCATCGCCGATCCCGCCTATCAGACCGAATTGGGCGCCTACAACATCGAATTCAACGTCCCCCCGCGCCCGCTGCAGGGCCGGGCCGCGCTGGACCTCGAGAACGAGGTGCGGCTCAGCCTCAATGCCGCCGAGATCAAGGCCAACGAGGACGGCGCACACATAGTGATGGTGGGGATCCTGCCGACGCTGATGCCCGAGCACCTCTCCGACGGCTGGATGAGCGAGTCGACGCGCTATCAGGCCCTCAACGATTCCATCTTCACCGCCCGCGGCGAGGACATGCCGATCGACATCTCCGGGCCGGAGCGGCTGAGCCTGCAGTCCGCGTCCATCGCGCCCGAGTCCGCGTGCACCAGCATGCAGCTGCATCTGCAGGTCTCCCCCGCCGATTTCGCCCGGAACTGGAACGCCGCCCAGGTGCTGGCAGGCCCGCAGCTCGCGATCGGGGCCAACTCGCCGTACTTCTTCGGTCATCAGCTGTGGGCCGAGACCCGCATCGAGCTGTTCGCGCAGTCCACCGATACCCGCCCCGACGAGCTCAAGGCCCAGGGCGTGCGACCGCGGGTCTGGTTCGGCGAGCGCTGGATCACCTCGATCTTCGACCTGTTCGAGGAGAACGTGCGGTACTTCCCGTCTTTGCTGCCGGAGCTGTCCGACGAGGATCCCGTCGCCGAACTCGCGGCGGGCAGGGCACCCCAGCTGGCCGAGCTGCGGCTGCACAACGGGACCATCTACCGCTGGAACCGCCCGGTTTACGACGTGGTCGACGGCGTTCCCCATCTGAGGGTGGAGAACCGCGTGCTCCCGGCCGGTCCGACCGTGGTGGACATGCTGGCCAATGCGGCGTTCTACTACGGGCTGCTGCGCACGCTGTCCGAAGAGGACCGGCCGCTGTGGACCAAGATGAGCTTCGCCGCGGCCCACCACAATTTCGTCGAGGGCGCCCAGCACGGTCTGGACGCCCGGCTGTACTGGCCCGGCCTGGGCGAGGTGACCCCCGATGAGCTGGTGCTGCGCAAGCTGCTCCCGATGGCGCACGACGGGCTGCGCCGCTGGGGCGTGGCCGGCGAAGTGTGCGACCGCTACCTCGGGGTGATCGAAGGCCGCGCGAAGACCGGAAAAACGGGTTCGACCTGGCAGGTGGCAACGGTGCAGAAACTGCAGTCACAGGGGATGACCAGGCCCAAAGCGCTGGCGGAAATGTTGCGGGAGTATGTCCAGCGGATGCACAGTAATGAGCCCGTCCATACCTGGGATTGAGGCGCGTACGTTGGAACCATGACATCTGAACAGGTCCTGGACTGGGATGGCGCATACAAGGGGGAAGCAGGTTTCGAGGGCCCGCCACCGTGGAATATCGGGGAGCCGCAGCCTGAACTCGCCGCGCTACACCGGGCCGGGAAGTTCGAGAGCGATGTGCTCGACGCGGGCTGCGGACATGCCGAGTTGTCGCTGGCGCTGGCGTCCGACGGCCTCACAGTTGTCGGGCTGGATCTGAGTCCGACGGCCATCGCCGCGGCCAACAACGCCGCACAGGTGCGCGGGTTGTCGACGGCGAGTTTCGCCCAGGCCGACATCACTTCGTTCACCGGTTATGACGGCCGGTTCAACACGGTGATCGATTCGACCCTGTTCCATTCACTGCCGGTCGAAGGTCGCGACGGCTACCTGAAATCCATCCACCGCGCCTCGGCACCGGGCGCGCACTACTACGTGCTGGTGTTCGCCAAGGGCGCGTTCCCGGCCGAGTTGGAGACCAAGCCCAACGAGGTCGACGAGGACGAGCTGCGGGCGGCGGTGTCGAAGTACTGGGAGGTCGACGAGATCCGGCCGGCGTTCATCCACGCGAATGCCGCTGGATTGCCGGTGGATGCGCCCGTCGAGTTGCCCAAGCACGACGTCGACGAGAAGGGCCGGATCAAGTTCCCGGCCTTCCTGCTGACCGCGCACAAGGCGGGCTGAGCTAGGCCGACGCGCCAGAACGGTGGTTGGCACCCCGGTGCCGAATCGATTTGGCACCCGTCACACGGGTCCGTATCCTGGTGGGACTCCTCGTACCCACCGGAGAAGGGACCCGAGTGACGACGCCGATCACGCTCGCAGGAGACACGGAACCGTTCTCCCCTGAGTCGATCGATGACCAGGTGTCCTCCGTGGCCGCCGGTCTCAGGGCTCGGATCTCCGAGCGCCTTGCGAATATCCCGCTCCCGGTTGAGGATCCATCGCCGGTCATCGACGCCCTCTGCGGTGGGAAGCACCTGCGCGCCCGCACCCTGTTACTCATCGCGCACTCGTTCGGCGGGCCTGATCCGCGGTTCGCCGCGGATGCCGCCGTCGCCCTGGAGCTGCTGCACACCGCCTCACTGGTCCACGACGACATCATCGACAGGTCTCAGTTTCGCCGGGGGCTGCCATCACTGCACTCCGCCGCGGACGAGGCCACCGCCATCCTCGTCGCAGATCTGCTCATCGCTGTCTCGTTCGAAACCGCGGCAGTCCTCGGAGAGCGCGCCGTCCTCCCCCTCGCCCGCGCCTTCGGGCAGCTCTGCAAGGGCCAGCTTCTCGAACCTGCGCTCGGATGGGGTGACGAGGCTCGACCCGAGATCGAGGACTACGCGACACTCAAGACCGGCGCCCTCTTCGGAGCGGCATTCGAACTGGGTGCCATGGCAGCTTCGTACGACCCGGCACTCCAGGATCGCTTCCGCGAGTCGGGCGAGCGGCTCGGCCTCGCATTTCAGCTCACCGACGATCTTCTCGACGTCAGGGACGACGCGCTGAACCTCGGCAAAGATCACGGAGCCGATCTCCGCAACGGAATTCCGACGCTGCCCCTGTGGAGCGCGTATCGGCGCCTCGTCGACCTGGGCGAAACGCGTTCCGCCTCAGACCCTTCGCTGCGAGAGGCTCTGGCCGACGAAGCAGGTTCGGATCGCACACTGCGCTACACGAAGAAGCGAATCGGCACTCTGGTCGAAGAATTCCGGACGTTGCTGCCCCCGGCGAAGCAACCCGGGGCACTCGACCTCACGGTGGACACGGTCCTGGCCAATCTTGACCAGTTCTCAAGCACCGATTGCGAGTCGGAAGCTCCGTGAAACCCCGCCGCATCACCATCAAGGACGTCGCCAATGAAGCCGGCGTCTCGATCGCCACGGCGTCAGAGTCGCTGAACGGCAAGGGACGCGTCGCCGCGGCCACTCGTCAGAACGTGATCGATGTCGCGAATCGCCTGGGGTACACGGCAAACCGGATCGCCAAGAGCCTGAATGCGGGCAGGACCGGCTCGCTCGTGCTGACCGTCTCCCCCATGGCCGTAAGGTCTTCGACCACGGACCTGCAGCCCGAATGGGACATCGAGTACTACTTCAGGGTCCTCAACGGGGCCAGCGCCGAAGCCTTCAAACGCGGGTTCCTCCTGTCCATGCTCCCGTCCCACCTGTCTTCGGAGGCGTTCCTCTCCGCAGCCGACGGCCTCATCGTCGTCGACCCGAGCGATGACGACGAACTGCTCACACAGGTCGCCCGCACCGGCTTGGCCTGCGCCACCATCGGTCGGAACTCTGGCGAGTTCAGCTGGGTGGACAACGACTTCTCCACCGGCACGACAACGGCTCTGGCCCATCTGAACACGGTCCGCAGTTCGCGAACCGCACTGTTCCTGAGCGAGACGAGTTCCTCCTACGTGCGCGACGAGCTGTCCGCGTATCTCGATTGGTGCTCGACCGTCTCGCTCGACCCGATCATCATTCGCTCTCCGGGCCCGCGGGTCGATGAGGCCGAGCCGGTGATCCGGGCCGCGCTCACCTCTCCCGATCGCCGTTTCGATGCGGTGCTGGCCACTCTCGACACTCTGGCATTCGCCACCGAGCGCAGCGCGCACATGCTGGGGCTGGCCGTGCCCGAAGACCTTCAGGTGGTCAGCCTCACGGACAGCCGCTACCTCGACTACGGCCTGCAGAAACCCATCACCGCACTCGATCTGCACCCCGTTCGACTGGGCGAGGTCGCAGTCGATCTGCTGGTCGCGGCGCTTGACGGGGAAACCAGCCGTCGCCGTGAACTCGTGAATGCGTCGCTGACCGTTCGAGAGTCGACGCTCGCCGACTGAGTCGACGAGCCGCTCACACCGTCTCCGGGCTGGCGCTGTAGTTCCGCAACGGCTCACGTCCTGACTCTGACTCCGGGTCGAGGTCGGTTTCTTCGTCGGCCGACTCGTCACGCTCGAAGATCACAATCGTCTGCCCCGTCGAGGCCGCGTGCAGTCTCCTCCGATGTACCCAGTTCTCCACCACCACACCGAGTAGTCCGACCGCCAGCGCCCCGATGATCGTCGACCAGTCACTGGCCCAGCCACCGCCGGTCTCCCGCGGCCACGCGACGTTCACGATCTGAAATGCCAGCCACGCGAGTGCAATCCACCCGATCAGACGTCCTGCACGCCCCAGGAAGAGGCCGGGCTCCTCGCGCCACTGGCCGCGAACGCGGGCGATGGCCAGTCCGAGGATCGGGAAGAGGAAGGAGATGAAGAATCCCACCGAGGAGAAGGAGATCAGCGCCATCTGGATGCCCTCGCTCTGGAACGGGATGAAGAGCAGCACCGCGATGATCGCCGTGACGACCACCGCCTTCCTCGGCAGCCCGGTCGCTCCGGAAAGACTCGTGAGGGTGTGGGCGAACGGCAGCTCCCCGTTCCGCGCCGTCGCCCAAACGATGCGAGAGACCGTGATCTGAATGGTCATCAGGCTCGCGGCGAAAGCGATGACGAAAAGGGCCAGGACGCCACGGAACACCGGCTCGGGAAGCGCGCCGGCCATGATGGCGACGGCCGGATCCGCGGCATTCTCGGGGTTTCGCAGGAAGTCGTCGCTCGGCACCGCGAGCGTGAACGCGAGCGTGCTGAACACCACGATCGCCATGATGGCGAAGAACGAGACCACCATCGCTCGGGGCACAGCCCGCTTCGGGCGCTTGACCTCCTCGGCGATCGAACTCGCGCTCTCGAAGCCGATCGCGAAGTAGCTCGAGAACGCGATGGCCATCACGAGTGGTGCCGAGAACAGCACCCCCTGGTGGTCGGGAAGCGCCGCCGGCGACAGGTACCCGAGGCTCTGGTGACGTTCGAACACGAGCAGCCAGATCGCAACCCCGACGGATCCCACCGCCTCGGCGGCGATCACGGCGACCATGAGGATCTTGATGAACACTCGACCGGCGAGATTCACCAGCGTGCTGAACGCGAGGATCGCTACTGCGAGCCACGTGACAAGCCCATGATCGACGCCCGAGAGACCGAAGATGGGCGGCATCAGCACCGCACCGGCATACGCGACAGCGGGAAGCGTGATCAGCAGCGTCCAGATGTAGGTCCACGAGGCGAACCAGCCGTAACGAGATCCCAGGAGCCGGCGAGACCACTGATAGATGCCGCCCGAATCCGCCCACTTCGAGGCAAGCACACCCAGCGTGAGCACCACGACGAATTGGCCGGCATAGAGAATCAGGCCGCCCCAGATGAACGCAGGCCCTGAGGTCGCCAGCCCTACACCCAGGACGCTGTAGACCGCCACGATCGGCGAAACGAATGCGAACGCGACAGACAGAGCGGAAAACGTGGTGAATTCTCTCTTCATCACCATCGGCGCCTCGGCCATGGGGCTCCCTTGATTCACAGGTGAAGGCATGTAACGGCGCTCACACTACGAGCGCCGAAACGTTTTGGCAACCCAAGTTAAAATGCTGGTGACAGTGTGATTGTTGATCGAAACGATTCATGCTCGACGGTCCCACCGACCCCTCAGACATACTGGAGAGCATCATGATGCCGCCGAACACACTGCGCCTCAACGTCATTCAGGAGGCTCCCCAGCCACGGGATCTCCAAGCCAACATCTCCCGGGTCGGAGAGAGCATTGCTGCGACGCGCGGTGCAGACCTGGTCGTCTTCCCCGAACTCTTCCTGTCCGGGTACCAGACCACCGCCCTCGACGAGATCGCTTTGCAGCTCGATGATGCGAGTATCACCGAGCTCGCGGACCTGTGCCGCTCCTCAGGAACAGCCCTGCTGACCGGATTCGTCGAACGTGCCCCTGGCGGGTTCTTCGATGCCTATCTGGCCATCGACCGAGACGGCGCCATCAAGAAATCCATTCGCAAAACACACCTTTTCGGAAGCGAACGCGAGGCATTTCTCAGCGGCGATGTGCTCGAACCGGTCACCCTCTGCGACACCAGGATTGGCGTCCTGAACTGCTTCGAGCTCGAGTTCCCGGAGGTATCCCGCACACTCGTGCTCCGCGGCGCCACCCTGCTGGTCGCAGGGTCGGCCAACATGCACCCTTACGAGCGCGACCATGTCATCGCCAGCAGTTCTCGCGCGCTGGAGAACCGCGTTCCGGTGGCATACGCGAACCGGGTCGGAAGCGAGTCGGGACACAGCTTCTGCGGATCGAGCCGGATCATCGACCGGGACGGCTCCGTGCTCGCATCACTCGACTGCGTTGAGACCGGCAGCCTGACGGCCGAGGTGGAAGTCGGATTGCGCAGCGACGGAGTGATCGACATGCTCGGTCAGCGTCGCCCCGAACTGTACGAGCCGTAGGAGCCGGCCGCACAAACACGGGTGCGGGCCCGGGCCAGCTCGCCCGAACCCGCACCCGCTCACGTGACCTCAGCCGACCCTTACCGGCGTGCGGGGCGACCCCGCGTGGAATGCCAGTGCCTCCAGTACGACACGCGCAGCGATCAGCTGGGTTCGGGTCGAATGGTCGTGCGCCGGAAGCGCCTCCGCGACATCGACGCCGATCAGCCCCGCCGGCGAGATTCCGCGGGTGATCTCCAGCGCCTCGCGCATGGTCATGCCACCCGGCGTCGGGGCGCAGGTCCCGGGCGCGTAGGCGGCGTCGAGCGAATCAACGTCGAACGTCAGGTAGAACCCTTCGTCGCCGATCCGCTCAAGAATCTGATCGACCACCCATGCAGCACCGTGCTCCCAGATCTCCTCCAGCCAGATGACCCTGATGCCGTGGTCGCGGCAGTACTTCAACTCGGTCTTCGGGTTCATCCATCCGCTGATGCCGACGAGCACGATCTTCGACGGGTCGTAGCCGTTGTCGACCGCGCGGGTGATGGTGCAGCAGTGGTTCAGCTCCTCGCCCCCGACGTTCGGCGCGGCGTCGAGGTGCGTGTCGAACTGCACCCATCCCGGGCTCGTACCCGGCCGCTTGGCCGCCTTGCCGACCGGAATGCTCACCGAATGGTCGCCACCGAACACCACGGGAATGGCTCCGCCTGCGACGATCTCGGCGATATCGGCCTCCACCCGCTCGAAGGTCTTCACGGTGTTGCCGAGAGCGACTTTGCAGTCGCCCCCGTCGGCGAGCGGAAGATGCGCGAACAGGTCGAAATCGTAGGTCGCCTGGAAGTTGGTGAACTGCACCGAAGTCTCGCGGATCGCGCGAGGACCGTAGTTCGCCCCGCTCCTACTGATCGTCGTCGCATCGAACGGGAATCCGTAGATCACCGCCTTGGTGCCGGACGCCCTGATCACGTCGCGGTCGAGTTCGATGCTCGGCACACCCATGAACGTTCCGCCGTGTCCTCCGTGCAGGAGCCCGCTCCACATCGTCTCGTCGAATGAGCCCGCGGTCACTTCAGTCATGGTTTCCTCACTTTTCTCTACGTCTGCCGAAACGATTCGGCACGACCGTAGCATTCGACTCATCCAACGTCTAGGGAGTACTCCAACCCTGGGCTAACCGTTCAATTCAGAACGGTGCGTCCTCCGGGTCCAGCGGAGGCGGTGGCGGCGGTTCCCGCCAAAGGTGAATCAGAAATCAACGGCGAGTGAATCTGCCCCGACCCGCGAGGACGGCTAAGACGCGTCCCGCAACACCCCGGCGAACTGCTCCAGATCCTCGGCAGTGCTGTCGACGTGCGGTGAAATCCGCAGCACCGGTTTGGCCATCTCGAACGGCGCCCGGGCCAATTCACATGCGGTGGTGACGATTCCACGCTCGGCGATCAACCAGGCCCGCACCGCAACCGGGTCGGCACCGTCGACGGGTTCGAGTGTGGTGATCGCGGTGGGCTCGTCGACGGCTTCCACGACGCGCCAGCCGGGTACCTCAGCCAGCACCTGCCGCGCCGTGCGGCCCACCTCGGCAAGCCGGCCGCGGACCGCTTCCGGACCGGCAGCGAGGTGTTCGCCGAGGGCAACCGAGTACCCGATGCGGGTCGCGGCATTGTGCTCACCGTGTTCGAAGCTCTGCAGCACCGTCACCGGCACATCCCACTCGGCCGGCGGCATCCGTCGCCGTAGCCGCGCAACGAGTTCTGGCCGCACCGCCAGGAACCCGACGCCACGCGGTCCGGCGAGCCATTTGCGTGACGATGAGTAGATGGCATCGGCACCGACGTTGCAGTCCAGATGCCCGAACGCCTGTGCGCCGTCGACCACGATCGGCACACCCGCAGCGCGGCACACCGCAACCATCTCGGCCAACGGCTGGGCCACGCCACGGTGGCTGGCCAGTGCCGTGAAGTGCACCAAAGCTGGTGGATCAGACGCGAACTGGCGGGCCACGTCGTCGACCACGACCCGGCCATCGCCATCGACGGGCAGGGCCCGCACCTGAAAATCGTTGGCAGCCATGACCGCGAGGTTCGGACCGAATTCCCCGGGCAGGCAGGCCAGCGTGCGCTCCCCCGCCCAGCTGCCGAGCAGCAGATCCAGGGAATGATTGGAACCCGACGTGTAGACCACGTCGGCGGCGTCGAGCCCGGTCAGTGCCGCGACGGCAGCCCGGCCCGCCGCGAGTACCGGCGCTGCCGCCTCCGCGGCCACGTAGCCGCCGACCTCGGCCTCATGCCGGGCATGGGCAGCGACGGCGTCGATGACGGCGAGGCTCTGCCGCGAGCAGGCGCCGCTGTCGAGGTGCAGCCCGGCGACCTTGGGGCGGGCGTCGGCCCACTGCTGGGCGAGGCTCATTTCACCGCCAGCGACAGGCCGAAGTCACCGGCTTCATCGGTCCACCAATGTGTCTGTTGCAAGCCGGCTTTCGCCAGCTCATCGGCCACGCCGTCGGGGCGGAACTTGCAGGACACCTCGGTCAGCATCTCCTCACCGGCGTCGAATGCGACGTCGAGATCCAGCGCGGCGATCCGGACCTGCTGCGGCGAGTCCGCGCGCAGCCACATCTCGATCCGCTCCTCGTCGGCATTCCACTTCGCCACATGCTCGAAAGCGTCGAGATCGAAATCAGCGTCGAGCTCGCGGTTCACCACTGAGAGCACGTTGCGGTTGAACGCCGCAGTCACCCCCGCACTGTCGTCATACGCGCGAACCAACCGGCCCGCGTCCTTCACCAGGTCGGTGCCCAACAGCACGCTGTCGCCGGGTTGCAGGGTCTCGGCCAGGGACGCCAGGAAATCCGCTCGCGGACCGGGTGTGAGGTTGCCGATCGTCGACCCGAGGAACGCCACCAGGCGGCGCCCCACCGCCGGGATCTTGCCAAGGTGTTCCTCGAAATCACCACATACCGCATCGATTTCGATACCCGGATATTCCTGGCCGATCGCGTCGCCGGCAGCACGCAGCACACCGGCGTCGACGTCGAACGGGATGAACCGGCGCAACTGCTCGCCGTCGCGCATGGCGTCGAGCAACATGCGGGTCTTCTCCGAGGTACCGCTACCCAACTCGACGAGGGTGTCGGCACCCGCAGCTGCGGTGATCTCCGGCGACCGATCCCGCAGGATCTGCGCCTCGGTGCGCGTCGGGTAGTACTCGGGCAGCCGAGTGATCTGATCGAACAGGTCGCTGCCCACCGAGTCATAGAACCACTTGGGCGGCAGCATCTTCGGTGACCGGGTCAGCCCCTCGCGCACATCGCGCCGCAGCGCGGTGGCAGCCGAGTCGGCCGCCAGATAATTGGACAAGGTGAGCGTCATACCGAACCTTTCAGCGGGGTGAGCTCGACATCAGAGCCGGCCACGGTGACCAGGTGCCGGTCCGGGATGTCGGCCCAGCCGGGATCGTCGTCGTAGGGTTCGCTGGCGAGCACGACGCCGTCCGGCAGTCGGAGCATCGACAAGGTGTCGCCCCAGGTGGTGGCCACCATGCGAGCACCATCGGCGGCCAGGATGTTCAACCGGGCATTCGGGTCCAGCGCGCCGACTTCGACGATCGTCTGCCCCAACGCATCCAGACCCCGCCGGAAGATCAGTGCGGCCAGCACAGCGCTGTCGACGACCGACTCGGCCGACCCGGTCAACGGCAGCACCGCACGGTCCACGACCCCGTTATGGGACAGCAGCCACTGCCCGTCGGTGAACGGTGCCGAGGCCGAGGGTTCGATGGGCATACCGATGGTCGCCGACCGCACTGCCGCGACGACGCACCCACTGCTCAACGCCGGCGCCACCGAGGCGAACGAGGCGTCACCCCACAGCGGCTTGTCGCTGCGCCACCGACGGGGCACGCCGCCGTCGAAAAACCCTGCGCCCCAACCATCGGCGTTCATCAATCCGTGCTTTTGTCGCCGCGGCGCATAGGACTGCACCAGCAGACCCTGCGGCGGGTCCAGCACCAGCGAGGCCACTGATCGCGGGGCGCCGAGCCACCCGATATGCCGGCACATCAGGCGTCCCAGGCCAGACGCACACCGGAGAAGATCTGCCGCCGGATCGGGTGATCCCAGTTTCGGAAGCTCGGCCGCAGGATGTCGGCGGACACGGCCCACGAGCCGCCGCGCAGGATCCGGTAGTCACCGTCGAAGAACGGCTCGGTGTAGCGGTCGTACACCATCGGGGTGAAGCCGGGCCAGGGCCGCAGCGGGGACGTGGTCCATTCCCAGACATCACCCAACATCTGCTCGACGCCGTAGGCCGACGCGCCGGCCGGATATGCCCCGACCGGGGCGGGACGGCGCGCATCGCCGCCGAGGTTGGCCAGCGCCTCGGTGGGTTCGGAAGTGCCCCACGGGAATCGGCGCCGGCTTCCGGCCACCGGATCCCACGCGCAGGCTTTCTCCCATTCGATTTCGGTAGGCAGCCGGGCCCCGGCCCAGGCGGCGTAGGCCTCGGCTTCGAAGAACGTGACGTGCTGCACCGGCTCGTCGGCCGGAATCGTCTCGATGTGACCGAACCGGGTGCGGGTGCCGTCCGGCCCCCAGAACTGAGGCGCGGTCAGCCCTGTCTCCTGCCGGTGGGCCCAACCACGCTCCGACCACCAGCGGGACTGCTGATAGCCGCCATCGTCGATGAACTCGCGCCATTCTCCGTTGGTGACCGGCACCCGGCCGATATAGAAGGAGGCCACTTCGACGGAGTGCGCCGGACGTTCGTTGTCGAGTGAATGCGGTTCGGTGAGTTCGTCCACCCCGAGCACGAACGAGCCACCCGGGATCAGCACCGAGGTGCCTGCCACGCCCGGACGACCGGCAGGCAACGCCCTTCCGGCGTCGAACAGGGGCGGCGCGGTCCGCAGGCTCAGCGCCTGCAGCATGGTCTCGTCGTGTTGGTTCTCGTGACTGATCACCAATCCGAAGTTGAACCCGGAGTCATCGGCGTCAAGGGAATCGAGAGCATCGAGCGCGCGGGATCGCACCGTCGCGCAGTAGGTACGCGCGTCGGTGGGCGGAAGCAGCGGAAGGTCGACGCGGCTGGCGCGTGAGTGAACGAAGGCGTCGTAGAGCCGGTCGACCTCGGGAGCGAGCATGCCAGGGCGGTCGGGGTTGCCGCCCCGCAGCAGCCACAGCTCCTCCTGCTGGCCGATATGAGCGAGATCCCAGACCAGCGGACTCATCAACGGGCTGTATTGGCGGTGCAACTCGGCATCGTCGAAATCGACCAGGCCCAAGGTTCGTTCCCGCGCCCGGGTGAGCTGCTGCGCCAGCATCTCGCGTGTGGTCAAAGCTCGCCCTTCACCAGTTGGCTCATCGCTGAAGCGATTCCAAGGCTCACCACCTGGTCGGCGAAATCGTCGGCCGGGCAGCGTCCCTCCTGGACCGAACGCGTCAACCGCTCCATCGATTCCGTCAGGTCGGCAGGGGCTCGCTCCGCGGCAGCCGCCACGCACACGATGGCCGCGTCCTGCAGCCGTCGGTCGGTGAGCCCGATTCGGGCGGCCCGGTCCCATGCGGTGGCGACCGGTGCGGTCGCCTCGGTGGCGAGCGCGGCGGCGTCGGGATCATCGAGGAGCGTGGTCAGCATGAACACCACCGCAGGCCACAGGGCGTCCGGCACGCTGTCGAGATAACGGATCTCCAACCAGCGCCGCGGCCGCACCGGAGGGAACAGCGTGGTGAGGTGGTACTCGAGGTCGGCATCGGTGGGACGACGGCCGCCGAGCACCGCGCGTCCGTCGGCCCAGTCGGCGAAGGGCACCCAGTTGGTCACGGGGACCGCCTCCGGACTGTTGACGAGCATCACCGGCGCCCGCAGCGCGTAGCGCGCCCAGTCACTGGCCGGATCATCGCCGTCGGCGCCCAGAACCGGGCCGCAGCGCGCGGAATCCAGCTGGCCCCACACCCGCTGCCGCGAGGACTTCCAGCCGGTGAACCGCCCGCCGAGCATCGGCGAATTCGCCGTGATGGCAATCATCGTCGGGCCCAGCGCGTGCGCCAGCCGTACCCGCCGCGCCCAATCGTCCCGCGGCCCGGCGTCGAGGTTGACCTGAACCGAGGCGGTGGACGTCATCATCGCCGCGCCGGGACCGGCTGTCCCGCTGGCCGCGAAGAACTGTTCCATGGCCTGATACCGCGGACCCGGGTTGATGCGCTGGGTGGGCCGCACCGGATCGGCGCCCAGCAGCACGAGGCCCAGACCGCGGTGTTCGAACTCCGCGCGCAGCACGGCCCGATCGGCCATCAGGGCAGTGATGGCCGCTGACGGTCCGTCGGTCGGCGGGCCGGAGAGCTCGACCGCGCCCCCGGGTTCGACGGTGATCCGGCTGCCGCCGGGCAGCGTGGGCACCGAGGCGATGACTTCTGAGATTTCCTCCCAGCCCGGACGCCGCAGCGGATCCTCGAGGTCGAAACAGTGCGCCTCGATCTCCAGGCCCACCGGACCGACCGGCCCGTCATCCAGGCAGCGGGCTTCGATGTACGCCGCGGCATGCTCGGCGCTGATGAACTCGACGGGAGCTAGGCGGGCCGCATCAGCCCTGACGGGTACTGCCATGGCAACCACCCCTCCCGGTCCTCACCGGATCAAACGGCTCGGTTCTGTTCCATCATCCAGATAGGACCGACAAGTTCTACTGACCCAACGTGTTCTGCATGGCACCCGCCAGGACGTTGACAGCTGGACCCGCGTTGCCGGACTGGCACACCTTGGCTTGCAGCAGCACGTTTTCCCGCTTGCGGGTGGTGTTGAAACACCGGCGGTCCGTGCCGGCCTCCTGCTTCACCCAATCCGCGTCGGTGGCGCTCGCCGGGCCGCCCGTGAACGTCCACACCTGCGTCACGAAGTTGTCCAGGTGCATCGCGGTGGTCTGGCCCGAGCAGCCGTTGGTGCGGTCCACCACGCGGTGGAAGGCACGGTCGGCAGCCTCCGGCGTCGCGAACACCCCGATCGCCTGCTTGACGTAATGGGCCTGGTCGTCACCGGAGGTCTGGGTGGTGGCGCCGTTGAACGAGGCCAGGTCCGGATCGTTGAACACCTCGGGCAGGCCGATGTCAGCCCAGTTGTTGCAGACCGGGTTCTCCACCGAGAAACCCTGGAAAGGCGCGGTGAACTCGGACTCCCACGTCATCGGAGCGCCGATGATGTTGCCCACCGAACCTTTGGGCATGACGGCATAGGACACGACACCGGGATCTGAGGGGCGCGCACCCGCAGGTGCAGCCAATGCCAGTGCGAGACCGGCCAGCCCGAAACCGACAGTCAGGGCACGCATGACCTCGATCATGCCAGCTAGTGAACCGTCCGCGTGCAATAGGTTCGCGCAGGCGACGGGTACGGCCAGGCGTAGTGCCCTGTTTCGGCAGGGCAGGCCGACCCGTCCCGGACATCCAGCCGTTGGGTCACCTGAACCGTCACGCCCGGGCCGCGTTCGGTGCGCACGGCGCAGTCGGCGAGTTCGACCATGCCCGCGGGCATGCCGAGCTCGTAGCAGTGACTGGCGACCAGATTGGGGACCAGGCACAGCCGCGCCGTCGACGGATCGGCGAGCTGGGCGGGCAGATGCTGGTACTCGGCGCTCGGGCAGGTCCCGGTGTCATCGGCGATGGCGCCGACGGTATAGCTCGGGTCGACGTCGCAGGACACCTTGCCGGCCCGAGTCACTTCGGGGGCAGCAGGTGTGGTGGCCGGGACGCTGACGCAATCGCCGACCGCGAAGACCATCGCCGCGCTGCGCCCGGGTTCGGCGGCCGTGCCGCAGCCGGCGGCCAGCACCGGCACTGCGAGCAGTGCGGCAACCAGCAGCCGATTGCGGGTCATGGTTAGCGAGAATCTCACGATTCGCCGGACCCCACCCGATGCTTGGGCGAAAAGCAAGGAGCCCCGGCCACCAAGGGGAAGTGGCCGGGGCGTCCATTGGGCTGCAGAGTGGTCTAGTTGGGGGCTGCCGCCTGGCAATCCGCGCAGATTCCCCAGAACACGACCTCGGCTTCGTCAACCGCGAAACCGGCCAGGTCAGAGGGTTCCAGGCACGGGGTCTCCCCGACTGCACAGTCGACGTCGGCAACCGCACCGCACACCCGGCAGACCAGGTGATGGTGGTTGTCGCCGGCGCGGGTCTCATAGCGTGCCGAAGAACCGGCGGGTTCGATACGACGGACCAGACCGGCCGTCACACAGGCCCGCAGGACGTCGTAGACCGCCTGGGTCGACACCGAGCCGAGGCTCTCGCGAGCCAGGCCGGCCACATCGTCCGCAGTCGAATGCGGATGGTCGGCCAGCGCCTGGAGAACCGCGACCCGCGGTGCCGTCACGCGCAGCCCAGCAGCCCGCAACAGGGCCTTGGGGTCGTGTTCATGCACCGTGGTCACGGCTCCAGTATGCGCGCTCTTTGGAGTCAGTCCAAAAGAGCGGGCTGTGATTATGGTCGCGCAGGCGGTGCCGGTGTCGTCGGAGTCTCAGGCCGCTCCGGGCCGTTTCCCGGGCCAGGTCCCCAACCCGGACCACCCGGACCGAACGAGCCCGGCCCACCCGGACCCCACGGCGGCATCATGCCGTGCCGCGGGCCCATCTGCCCCGGCCCGCCATCCGGTCCACCACGGTGGAACATCATCATGCCGCCGCGATCATGGCCGCCGCGGTGGTGATGGCCATCGCCACCGGAATGCGCGCCGAGGAAGAACCCAGTGCCGAAGACCACCGCGACGATGAAGACGGTGCCGGCCGCGATGCCGACCCAGGCCAGCGCCTGCATGAGGCGGCTCGGCTTGTTCTCGGCGGGCGGAGCGGCCACGGGGGCGGCAGGGGCGGGGGCGGCCACAGGCTCGGGGGTAGCGACGGGCTCCGTCGCAGGATCGGGGGGTGTTTCAGTCATGACACGAGCATGCGAGCGCTGGTGAGGTGCTGATCAAGAATTGGCTATGAATCAGCTGTGAAAGGCCCGGACGACGCTCCCTCGGCGCCGTTTTCCACACCACGGTTGCTCGCACGCACGAGCCACAGCCCTGCGGTGGAAAGCGGCGCCGGACGGGACGGGAAAACGGCGCGCAGACGAATCGGGGCTACTGCTCCCACGGCTTGAACGGGTTCACCGCGTACTGGATCACCCGGTACGGGGTGCCGCCGCGGGCCATGGTGTTCCACTGGCTGATGAAGACCCGGACCTGATCCAGCGTCGAGCCCGGGGAGATGTAGCCGCCGTAGGGCTGGGCCAACTGGTTCACCTCCGGCGGCGGCAACGCGTCGACCGGGTCCGGCCACTCGCTCGCGAACACCACCGTGGTCACCGGCGCCGAGCCCAGACCGGTGGGGTCGTAGGCGACCCGCACCTCCATGTTCCCGTTGGTGGCGTTGAAGTACGACAGCACGGGCTTGCCGTCGATCTGCCGGATGCTCATCTCCCCCACCCGGTCGGCGAACAGGGCGGTCGGCGGCTTGCCCCAGCCACCCGATGCCGACCAGCCCTGCCAGGTGGCCCGGTCGGTGAAGGTCTTCGGGCTGGCCCGGTACAGAAACGGCGGACTGCTGCGATCGAAATTGTTGGCCAGGATGTAGACCCACCCGCTCGGTGAATCCGGAGCCGGGACCGGGTCGTAATAACCCGTGATCTGCGACTGGGCGCCGCCCTGGTATTTGGCATCGCGCACCGACCCGGGCACTGTCGGCCAATTCGGCCGGGCCGCATCGGCTTTCACCAACCGGGAGCTCTGCGGCCGGAGATCCTTGGTGGTGGTCACCATCATGTAGTTCTCGCGGTTGATGGAGATGACACCGGCCGGCAGCTGGGATGCACCGGCAGGCGTCGGGTCGGCCAGCAGGGGCTTGTCCACTCCGGTCACGCCCCGGTAGCGCACACCGCCCGCGTCCTCGATGGAGTCGGCGTCGACATGGAGCGCCACCGGCGAGTGCCAGCCACCGAAGCCCACCGCCTGCCCCGCGAAACTGTCACCGCACACCTGGAGTACCCGGCTGGGAAACTCCATGAACTCGCACAGGTCGGTGGCGCCGATGCCGTAATCGCGGGTGGGCGTGCCGGTTCCGGCACTCGGCCCGATGCGCAATACCTGGCCGGGAGCCAGCGGAGGTACGGTCGGATCGCCGAAGCCCGGGGTGGCCTGGGCGACCGGGGCATGCCACACCGCCGCAGCAAGCATCGCGACAACGGCGAACCTGCGGGCCGGGCTCACCCGCGAATCAGAGCTCGGCGGCCAGCAGTTCAGCGATTTGAATCGTGTTCAGCGCAGCACCTTTTCGCAGGTTGTCACCGGACACGAACAGGGCAAGGCCACGACCCTCGGACACGCCGGGGTCCTGGCGGATCCGGCCGACCAATGACTCGTCGACGCCGGCGGCGGCCAGCGGAGTCGGCACGTCGACCAGCTTCACACCCGGGGCGTCGGCCAGCAGTTCCTTGGCCCGCTCGACCGAAAGAGGCTGGGCGAACTCGGCATTGATCGACAGCGAGTGCCCGGTGAAGACCGGAACGCGCACGCAGGTGCCGCTCACCAGGAGTTCGGGGATGCCGAGGATCTTGCGGCTCTCGTTGCGCAGCTTCTGGTCCTCGTCGGTCTCACCGGAGCCGTCATCAACGAGTGCCCCAGCGAGCGGAATAACGTTGAACGCAATGGGCGCAACGTATTTCACCGGCTCCGGGTACGTCAGCGCGGAGCCGTCGTGCACCAGCTGTTCGGCACCGTCGACCACCGCGCGCGTCTGCGACGCGAGCTCCTCGACACCGGCCAGGCCACTGCCCGACACGGCCTGGTAGCTCGACACGATCAGGCGGGTCAGCCCGGCTTCCTCGTGCAGCGGCCGCAGCACCGGCATGGCGGCCATGGTGGTGCAGTTCGGGTTGGCGATGATGCCCTTGGGCCGCTGACCCGCATCGCGCTTGAAGTTGACCTCGCTGACCACCAGCGGGACCTCGGGGTCCTTGCGCCAGGCCGACGAGTTGTCGACGACGACGGCGCCGGCCGCGGCGAAGCGCGGGGCCTGCACACGCGACATCGTCGCACCGGCGGAGAACAACGCGATGTCCAGACCGGACGGATCGGCCGTCTCGCTGTTCTCGACCTCGATCTCCTGGCCGCGGTACGTCAGCTTCTTGCCCTCGGACCGGGCCGAGGCGAAGAACCGGACCGAGCTGGCCGGGAAGTTCCGCTGCTCCAGCAGGGTGCGCATGACCTGGCCGACCTGGCCGGTCGCGCCGACTACACCAATGTTGACCATCTCAGCGCCCCGTTCCGCCGTAGACCACGGCCTCGTCGTCGCCGCCGAGGTCGAAGGCCTCGTGCAGCGCGCGGACGGCGGTGTCCAGCTCGGTGTCCTTGACCAGGACCGAGATCCGGATCTCCGACGTGGAGATCAGGTCGATGTTGACGCCCGCCTCGGCCAGCGCCTCGCAGAACTTCGCCGTGACGCCGGGATGGCTGCGCATGCCCGCGCCGACCAGCGAGACCTTGCCGATGTGATCGTCGTACAGCACCTGGCTGAACCCGATCTCGTCCTTGAGCCCGGTGAGCTTCTCCACGGCCGTCGGGCCGTTGTCCATCGGGCAGGTGAAGGTGATGTCGGTCTTGCCGTCCTCGACCTTCGAGATGTTCTGCAGCACCATGTCGATGTTCACGTCGGCGTCGGCGACCGCGCGGAACACCTGGGCTGCGTAGCCGGGTACATCGGGCAGGCCGACGACGGTGACCTTGGCCTCCCCGCGGTCGTGGGCTACTCCGGTCAGCAGGGCGTCTTCCATGGGGATGTCCTCGATCGATCCTTTGACGATGGTGCCGGGCTTGTCCGTGTACGACGAACGCACGTGAATCGGCACGTTGTAGCGGCGGGCGTATTCGACGCAGCGCAGCATCAGCACCTTGGCGCCGCACGCGGCCATCTCGAGCATCTCCTCGAAGGAGACGGTGTCGAGGTGGCGGGCGTTGGGCACGATGCGCGGGTCGGCGGTGAAGATGCCGTCGACGTCGGTGTAGATCTCGCAGACGTCGGCCTTCAGCGCGGCGGCCAATGCGACGGCGGTGGTGTCCGAGCCGCCGCGGCCCATGGTGGTGACGTCCTTGCTGTCCTGGCTGACGCCCTGGAAACCGGCGACCAGCACGATGACGCCCTCGTCCAGCGCATCGCGCAGGCGACCGGGGGTGACGTCGATAATCTTGGCGTTGCCGTGGGTGCCGGTGGTGACGATGCCGGCCTGCGACCCGGTGAACGAGCGGGCCTGCGCGCCGAGCGACTCGATGGCCATCGCGACCAGGGCGTTGGAGATGCGCTCACCGGCGGTCAGCAGCATGTCCATCTCGCGCGCCGGCGGGGCCGGGGAGACCTGGCGGGCCAGGTCAAGCAGGTCGTCGGTGGTATCGCCCATCGCCGAGACCACCACGACGACGTCGTTGCCGGCCTTCTTCGTCTCGACGATGCGCTCGGCCACGCGACGGATCCGATCGGCATCCGATACCGAGGATCCGCCGTACTTCTGTACGACGAGCGCCACTATCTAACCCTTCAGAACGCTGGAATGAGTCGAACCAAGGATAAGGGAGACGCGCACGGGATTTTCCCCGCCGGTAGCTTGGCTGGCGTGCCTGACACGCCGAACGGCCGGCTGGCCAGCACCAGCGTGCCGATCCATCCCGATCTCGCGGCCCGCTGGAGTCCCCGGGCGTTCGACCCCGATGCCGTCATTACCGCTGACCAACTCACCGCGCTGCTGGAGGCCGCGCGGTGGGCCGCCAGCTGGGGCCACCGCCAACCGGTGCGGTTCATCGTCGGTGTGAGAGGCGACGAGACATTCACCACACTCGCCGGCCTGCTCAAACGCGGCAACAGCTACGCCCATGCGGCCTCGGCGCTGATCCTGGTGTGCGCCGACGAAGGCGAGGACGAGCGGACCGCCTTGTACGCAGCCGTCGACGCTGGAGCCGCGATCGCGCAGATGACAGTCGAGGCGGTGTCCCGTGGACTGATCGCCCATCCGATGGCCGGCTTCGACGTCGACGGTGCCCGGTCGGCGTTCGGTATCCCGACCGGCGTGCGGCCGCTGGCCGTCATCGCCGTGGGGATGCTCGGGGACTACTCCGAAATGGGTGAGGAAATTGCCGAGCGTGACGGTCGGCCCCGGGAACGGTTGCCATTGGAGCAGATTGCTTTTGGTGGGCGCTGGGGAATTCCGCTCGTCTGACAAATTCAGACGAAAATGACGCTACCGTTGGGGCCATGGCAGAGCACATCGACCTATTGCTCGATGCTCGGCATATCAATCAGAGCGGTATCGGTACATATATCCGGACCGAGTTGCCGACCGTAGAAAAGACGCTGGCCCAGCAAGGACTTTCGTTCGGTGTACTGGTCGACGAGGGCAAAGCGCCACCACTGGACGACAGCACGACAGTGGCATTCGCTCGTCCGTCCAACGCGGGGATGTACTCGACGAGTGAGCAGCAGGTGTGGCGCCACGCCTTGAAAAGGCTTCGGCCGAGGGCACTGTGGTTGCCGCACTACCCTTTTCCGCTTTCCATCCTCGGCCCTGGCAACAAACACACGAAACTCTTTGTCACGATTCACGACATCTTGCACCTCCAGCCGCAGAGCGTCTCGGGCAAGGGATTCGCCTACCGCGCATACGCGCGCGCGATGATCACGATGGATGCGCGCCGATGCAGCAAGATCTTCACACCTTCACGGGCAACGGCGGATGCGCTGGCCGCTGTATCGCCAAAAGCGCAAACCGTGGTGACGCCGATCCCGGTAGGCGAGGCCTGGCTCACCCCTGCGGACACCGCTTTTACACCTATCGACGGCAGGTACGTCCTCTTCGTCGGCAATGCCAAATGGCACAAGAACCTTCCGGTCCTGTTCGAGGCGTTTCGAGAGATCGCCTCGGAGATCCCGCAAAAGCTGGTGATCGCGGGCGCAGGCGAGTCGGTCCGCAACTTCGATGACCGCCTTGCGGGCTACGCGACCGAGCTGGCCGACCGGGTTCAGATGATCGGGCGATTGGACTTCGAGACGCTTCGGGCGATGGTCGCAGGCGCAGATCTTTTGGTGATGCCGTCCCTGTACGAGGGCGCCGGGTTGCCTCCGCTCGAGGCGATGGCCTCCCACACAGCCGTTCTGGCATCGAGTATCCCGTCGTTGCGGGAAACGTGTGGCAACGGCGCCGAGTACTTCGACCCTTACGACTATCGAACACTGGCCGAGCTTCTCCGCACATTCTGTCGCGACGACACCGCCAGGTCAGGTTTGGTCGACCGGGGGTGGGCCCACGTGAACAGCAGGCAGTCTCAGATCAAGTCCACAACCGCGGCGGACACCATATGCGCGGAGCTTCTCGGGGCAGGGCGGTGAGTATTCCCCGGCGGTCGGTGCTCTCAGTACTGCCGGTCCTCACGGCGATGGCGGGTTTGGCGCCCAGAGCCTCCGCAGTGCGGTCCATCGTCGACGTGCGTGATTTCGGCGCCAAAGGTGACGGCAGCACAGATGATTCAGCCGCGATCCAAGCCGCTGTCCGGGCATTGAGGTCAGGCGCGACGTTGCACTTTCCGAAGGGAAGCTATCGCTTCGCCGCACCGAACCCGGAGGGCGGGGCCGCTGTGTCCATCACCGGAATCTCGCACGTGGACATCAAATTCGACACCGGCGCTGAACTTCTCATGGACAACCTCGATGACGGCGTCGGAGCGGGCCACGCAATCCTGATACAAGGTCCAGCGTCGCACATCAGTCTGGATAGCGTGAGACTGCGGTGGGCGACAAAAGCACCGCGATCGCTGGGTGACGGCATACGGATCGTCGGCTATCCCGCGAAAATCACCGACGATCCACCTGCGGGCTGGAGCGGCCCGCCGGCACCGGTCAACGACATCCGTATCGCCGACTGTGAGGTTGGCTCCAGTCCGCAGGCCGGTGTCATCCTCATGGGCGTTTCCAATATCAAGGTGACCAACCTGCGTGTGTATGACACCGCGGCCGATGGGCTGCACTTCAATGCGTGTCGGCGCGCCAACGTCGACGGCTATACGGTCACAGACAACGGGGACGACGGCTTGGCATTGGTCACCTATTATTCCGACCGCCCAACCTACGACAGCGCCGCACAGACCTTCGCATTCCCTGAACTGACCGCCTGGTCCAATACTGATTTCACGATCACAAACATCACTGTTTCGGGCGGGCGGGCCAACGGCGTCCGATTCGCAGGCGCCGATGGCGTCACGCTCCGCGACCTGACCGTGGCTGGAAAACAAACCGGTGCAGGCATTGTCGTCGATTCGACCGCGGATATCGACTCCGGCGCAGATTGGCGATATCTGGCGTCGCGCGGCCTGCGACTTGAGCACATCACTGTTGCCGACTGCGAAATGGGCATCCAACTGCTGGCACGGCCGGGAGCCGACGGCGACCGCAAGTTCACCGATTTCGGCATCTCCGCAGCCGACGTGAACATCCGTAGTTGCAGCAACTGGGCCGTCCGAGCGGAGTCGCTGACATCCCAACCGGTCAGTGGACTACGGCTCGACAATTGCACTGTTGACGCCACCTCGACGACGGGCGGAAACGGTGGCATTGGCCTGGGCAACACCCAGAATCTGAGCTTCGGCAAGATTTCGGTAACGCATTCTCAGCCAGTCGTCACCTTCAGCGCCTCCGACACAAGAAACCTCTCGATCTCCGCGCTGAATTTGTCGGTTACGCAAACCGACGGGGTACAAGACGACTCGACGCCGAGCGCACTTTTCGACAACTGTGAAGGCGCGATCAATGCAATGCATGTCAATTGGCCACAGGCCCCTGAGACCTGGACACCGGTTCACATCACGGCAAAGGCACAACCGGTGGCAATCCGGAAGCTCTCGGTGAAGCCGAGCTCAATCATCGAACACATGCGTACGGTGTAGGACCTGCTGGCCGCACCTGACGGAGAGGGACCCATGGCACAACAGAGCATCCGCAAAGCCGTCATTCCCGCGGCCGGTATCGGTTCGCGCCTGCTGCCGCTGACCAAGGCCATTCCCAAGGAGATGCTGCCGGTCGGCGACAAGCCGGTCATCGAGCACACTGTGCGTGAGCTCGTCAACTCCGGCATCACCGACATCACGATCGTGGTTTCTGGTGGAAAGAACCTGATAGAGGAACACTTTCGCCCCAACACCACACTCGTCGACCAACTTCGCGCGGACGGCAAGGACGCGTATGCCGACGCCGTCGAGGAGGTCGGGGAACTGTCCGCGCGGGGACACATCACGTACCTCCACCAGCACGGTCCGTACGGCAATGGCACTCCGGTGCTCAACGCCTCTCGATCTTTCGGTGGCGAGCCGGTCCTGGTGCTCTGGCCAGACGACGTGTTCGTCGCCGAAGTGCCTCGGGCCCAGCAGCTGATCCACGCCTATGAGCAGACATCGTCCCCGGTGCTGGCATTGATGCCGATGGCCCCGGAAGATTCACGCCGGTACGGAGTGCCGGTCATCAAGGAGGATCGGGATGGCGGCCTCCTGCGGATCAGTGGAATCGTCGAGAAACCCCAACCGAACGAGGCCCCTTCCAACTACGCCGCGATTGGTGGCTACGTCATCACACCGGGCGTCGTCGACGAACTGGCTGAACAAACCAGACGCTGGCATGAGGGTACCCAGACCGGCGAGATCTACCTCACCGACTCGATCAACGCCTACGCCAAAGACCATGCCGTCTACGGCCAAGTCATCCAGGGCCACTGGTGCGATACAGGCAATCCGTCCGATTACCTGGTCGCCCAGTTCGCTTTCGCCCTGGCCCACCCCGAATACGGTCCGGTGCTCCGCGATCTCGCCAGCCAGCTCGAGGGTCCACTGCTTCATACGATTGCGCACGAGATCGGAGGCGACAGGTGATGTCGGACAGCAGGATCGCCATAGTCCACGAACGCTTCACCGAGATCGCCGGGTCGGAGAACGTCGTCGAACAACTAGCACTGCAATGGCCTGACGCAGAGGTCTTTGCGGCTATCACCAAGCCTGGCAGCATCCCGGACGGCATCACGCACCCTCCGCATGCGACGTGGCTGAACTACGGCTATCGCCTTCTCGGACAGCGCTCCTATGCGCCGTTGGCGCCACTGATACCAGCAGCGTTCCGGCACATGGATCTTCACGACTTCGACGTCGTGGTGGTGAGCCATCACGCCTTTGCCACCCAGGCAGTCTTCGCCACGGATGCTCCGGTGATCGCATACGTGCACAGCCCTGCTCGATGGGCATGGGAACCGTCGATGCGGGCCCAAGAAGCCGGAGGGCCGGCGGGCGCCGCAGCGCTCGCCGTGCTCGGCCGGATAGCGAAAAAGGGCGAGAGCGCAGCTGCCCCCAAGTTGCGCCGCATCGTCGCCAACTCGACGGCCGTCGCTCAGCGAATTACCGAGTGGTGGAACCGGGAATCGACTGTCGTGCACCCGCCGGTCGACACTGACGGATTCACCCCGGATCCATCGGTCGAACGGGAGGATTTCTTCCTCCTCGCGGGCAGGCTCGTGCCATACAAGCGACCAGATCTCGCTATTGCCGCAGCCACCAAAGCCGGTGTGCGACTGATAGTCGCCGGCGACGGACGATCGATGAAGCAATGCCAGGATCTGGCCGGTCCGAACGTGACATTTCTGGGCCGGGTCACTCATGACGAGTTGCTCAGTTTGCACCGGCGAGCGCGCGCATTGCTCATGCCCGGTATCGAGGACTTCGGGATCGTCCCGGTGGAGTCGATGGCAACCGGAACCCCCGTGATCGCACTCGGGGCGGGGGGCGCACTCGACAGCGTTGTCCCCGGGTCGACGGGTGTGCTGGTCCCGCTGGGCAGCGATCCGGAGGTCATTGATGGATTCGTCTCGGCCATAAAGGCTTTCGACCCGTCAGCATACGACGGGTCTCGCATCCGGCAGTGGGCCGAAGGATTTTCCGAAGCCAACTTCCGCGCGAAGATGCAGACAGTTTTAGACGAAGTACTGGGGTGACGAACCGTTCCGTCGGTCCTAGCCCACACCCATATGGTTGACGACCGAATCCGGCGTCACTGACAGTTTCCGAATGGCCAGTGAGTGCGCCTTGAAAGTCTCGGCGGTGAACTGCACCGGGACCCACGTCTCGGGGGCTTGAGGCCAACTCACGTCCATCGCATTGATCGTGCCATCGCTGTTATCGAAGTACGCACAAGGTATCGAGTCGTCATCCGCCTCGTTCGTCTGGTCTATCGAGAGCTTCACGGCGCCGACGTTCAGCCGGTGTGAGTTCTCCGCCAGGAACACGACGGCGAGTTGAGCATGAGTGACGAAAACCTTGTCGATGTTCAGATCGTGAGTGTTGCCGAAACCTACGCCACCATTTCCCTCTGATATCGATGTTGCAGCGACATCACATCCGGAGAGCTCGAAGCCTGTGACAGGCCGTGTGGTCAGTGATTCGACACGCACGGCCCAGTTCGTGCAGTTACGTATGCCCACGTCGCTCACGGCCACGTCAAAATCGGTGAAACGATTGTCCCCTTTTGGATCTGGACGCCCCAGCAGGTGGATACCCAACTCACAATCAGCGACGGTGACGTCTTCGAGTCGCACGCCGCGGGATGCCACGTGCAGCCACTCGCTTTCGGATGTGATCTGCGCCGTCGAGTCGACCATGACGCCGGCACCTGATCGCTTGCCTGTCACGTCGACCCTGCGCAGGAGCACTCGGTTCGCGCCTGAAAGCCGAACGCCGTTAGCCCGACCGCCGGCAACTCTGACATCAGTGACTTCGAAATCCGAGTTCGACCAGTCCGTCAGGTCAGGGAACGCGAACGTCTGCGCATCCCCGTCGAACGTGGGTCGATCGGAATATTCCGTAACCAAGGCAAGACCATCGTCTCCGTTGTCGGTCGCGGTATGGCGGCTGACGCTGGCGCGTCGGCATGCGTTGAAATGCAATCCGTCGGCCGCCGTCTCATGTGCTTGAAGATTGGTGACATCGATATCGGAAACGCCGACGAGAATGACACCTGCCTGCGGGCTGGACCGGACCTCACAGTCGGACAGGACCACGTTGCTGACCGGTGCGGGCGAACCGAGCCACCCGTGGAGCACGCTGCTCAATCCCGTCGGATAACCGACGATCCTGATGCCGTCACCCAATGAGCGCGGCGGCCGAGACGCCCATCGAATCTTCACCTTGCGCAACGTGATACGCGAAGCCGGACCGCGAATCAGGACTCCGTGGCTGGTACCGGTGGCCTCTTCCTCGTCGATGTTGTCCATGACAAGTTCCGCGTTGCCATCGAACTCGATGGCAACATCCGACATTCCGGTGATCGATATCGCCGCCTCCCCGCTGGGGTACTGCTCGGCGAATCTGTACTTCCCGTTCGGGAAGTACAGAGTGTCGCCCGCCCGCAACGCTTTGACCGCGGCCTGGATGGCAGCTGAATCGTCGGTCTTGCCGTCTCCCGTTGCGCCATAGTCACGCACGTTGATCGAAGGTGCCTTTGTTGCCCGCGTGCACCCCGCCAATCCCGCCAGGACTATCGCTGACAATGCAGACCGTCGTGAAATACTCACAGCGCACCGGCAAGACGCGCGTGACGGCAAAAACCGCATTTCATCACGGACCCCTCCCCGTCAAAAACAGTGTCGCATCTACTCATCTCATAATGCGGTCGCACGGAGAGATCCGGTCCTAGTCCGAGGTACCGGCAACTGCGCTTATTCGGGCGTCTGAGATGGATTTCCTCCCAAATGGCCACCGAGCTGCCAGCACAGCGCAGGCCAGGGTCGACAACAAGAGGAATATTACGAAGCCGTAGCTCACAATCTGGATACGCCACACCTCGGCGAAGCAATAGGCCAGGACACCGCCAGAAGCGGCGATCACGACGTTGTACCGGACAATCTTGGCCAGCAGAAATCCACACAACCCGTAAAGCAGGAAGGTGTAGTACCAGCCCCATGCCCCGAAGTCTGAATAAATATCCGCGAAAACGGAATTGGTGAAGAAGCTGGACCCGAACGATGCCGAGTAGCCGTACACCTCGGCGCCTTTCCAGCTGTTGTCCTTGGTCACTTTGTTGAACTGGAGGAAGGTGGGTTCGATCGCGTTGATCGAGTCGACCGGATCGCCGTCCTTCTCCCAGGACCCCTCCATGATCGCGCCCGACGCACCCAGCTGCACTTGAGCCGGTACCGAAAGATATGCGCCCATCTGGAAGAAGTTCATCGCGATCGGGCTCGTAACCCCGACATCGCGGTAGTAGTTGGCATTGCGGAAGTAATTGAGCACAGCCAAGAGTGAGAATCCCACCAGCAGGATCGCAATGATCGCCATCCATCGGCGTCGCCGCGCACCGGGACGCCGGGAGGGTACCGCCGTCTTTGCCCATATCACCAGGTAGACGACAGCTGCCATCAACAAGGAGAGCCGGCTGGAAATCACCGCGTCCAAGAACAGCAGGAGTACGCCGGCCACCATCAGGGGCCACCGGACGGTCTTCTTCCTCCACAGGTAAACACCCAGCGGTGCCGCGAGAATCGGCGCATAACGGAGTGTTCCGATACCAGCAGACTGGGATATCGACTGGCTGAACGCATTTGCTTGCTGAGAGCCCAGCGCACCAAGGATCGACGTAGCGCTCGCGATCTGGACATAGGTGTAGCCGACACCGACCAGAGAGATCGCCAGTATCAAGAGGAAATAGCGCTTCTCGAATTGCGGGGTGGACGTCGTCTCCATCACCTTCGAAGTCGGTGGCCGACCCGCTGATCCGATCCGCCATCCGATGGTGGCTACCGCGACCATCGTGGCATACCAGATCACCAATAAGACAATGCCTTTCGGTTCAACTGGAGACGGATCTGGCCATCCGGCGAGCTTCTCGAACGGCCCGCTCCGAAATGCGCGGTTCCGCCATGCAGCCAGTGCCGACCACGCGACGAAAGACATCGTGACGGGAACCAATATGAACAGGCCCGGGGTAAACCACGGAGGCATCGGTGCCTTCCGATGCCGACTCGGAGTCACTGAAACCGACTCCGTCTCGCTAAGCAGCACCACTGCCGCCATCTGTGGACCGCCGGCCGTTGCGCAGTCGGCGGGCGGCCACGTCGACAACTCCCTCGAAGTCGGGGACGTATCTGCGCGCCACGGTCCGGTAAAGGATCCCGGTGAAGATCTCGGCGATGACGAAGGAGAGGAATATCGCGATGGTCGAGTGCCAGATGAACAGGAATCCCAATCCGAGTGCAAGGTAGACCAATGTGCTCACCACACGGCCCCAGAAAACCGCCGTGGTCTCCCCCGCTGCGCGCAGAGCCGCGAACGGAACCGTGGAGAGGAGCATCAAGCCCTTCCAGACGCAGGCGAGCAACAGGGCGACCACGCCGACGTTGCTCCAGGCCGGTCCGAAAACGAGCTGTCCGAATCCACCGAACGCAGCGACAAGGACTGCCACCAACCCGAGCAGGAATATCACTCCGACAATTGCGGCCTCGCGTTTGTTCGCCCGCGCGAGAAGTCGATATCTGCCGTACGAGATGATCGGCTCGAGCGCACCAGACACCGTCGAGATGACTCGAAATGCCACCGAAGAAGCCGGCCCCATCGCGTACAACACGACCGACGTCATCGCCGGCATGACGGCACCGACAACCGCAGTTTCCGCAGTGACCCAACTCGCCTTGCCGATGTCAGGCGGCATGCCCGAACGCCCGAACTGCGTCCGCGGCAGGTACCGCATCAGTATCGCGGCGACGGCGCCCACCGCCAGAACCCGAACACTGTGTCCGCTGTGTTGGACCGCCAGCACGAGCGCGATCACGCCAGAGATGATCAGAATCGTGGAGGCCACCGCTTCCCGCCGCCACCTGCCGCTGACCATCCCGATCGAGCGGCCCACCAGCATGCCGGTCATCAGCCCGGTTGCACTGAGCATCAACACGACCGGCGACGAGACCGTCGGGCCGAAGATGAGCAAGGCGCCTGCCCCTAGGCTCAACAACGCGATCCACACGGGCAGACAGAAGTCCTGATCCGCGCCGGGGGTAGCGAGTCGCCCTTCGATGATGAACGCGTTGATCAACTGCGCCACGTATACGCCGACCGTCAACGCGACGGCAAGGAAACCCTGCACCTCGATCGGGGCGATTCGGGCGTACACGGCGATGAATATCGCGGGGAAGATGTTCAACCCCAGGCCGGCGATAACCTGCACCACCGCATGCAAAGCCCGGCTTTCAGACAATGGCATCCCTCGTCATCGTCTTGCCATCCGCTGAAGTCACGTCCGCGCCGTTTACATGCGGTTCCGGCTTCTCGTCGGAGTGCCGGCCGAATCTCCACCACGGAAGCGACGTGAAGACCGCGTTGCGCGTCGCGGCACTCGATGCCATTGCTGAACAGGCGAGGTGAACCTGTTCGGAGGTGTCAGTACCAGGGCGGCATACGAGCACAAGATCGGTGGCCGACGCGATCGCCGCCGGAACCGACCCAGATGAACCAACGGTGCCGGCCTTGACAATCACGGTGGTGGACGAATCGGGTTTGACGATCGGTTCGTTTGTCACCTGCACAGGGCCGTGCTCTGAAGCAGCCAGCTCGAGCAGTGCCGCGACGGTCGATGCTCCCGAGGAGGGCGAGGCCCCGACGACAACAATCGTCCGGCCCGCGTCGGGTGCGCCCAGTTGCGCGTATAGCTTGCGGCCGAGCGCGATCTGATCGTCCCCCCAGGCCGGCCGCGGTGGTTGTCGGAGATCAATCACCGGCACAAGGATGCGGTCGACGGCGTCGCTGATATCCGGGCCATCCGACGAAAGCGAAACCAGCCCGGCCCGCTTGCGACGCGCCATCATGATCAACGGCACGACAGTGGCGCCCAGGAAAATCCCCAGTGCCGCACCGATGGTCGCGCGATGAGAACTGACGTAATCGGGTGTCGGGGCCTGCAGCACTGGCAGCTTGCTCGACTGTGTGGCTTGCAGACGGATCCTGTCCCGCAGCGCCTGAATCGCGACTGCTCCAGGACCGTCCGCGGCCTGCTGCCACTGCGAGAGTGCCGGGAGAATCAACTGCATCTGTCGGTCCGTGCGCTCGGCAAGCTGCTGTCCGTACACGTCGATAGTCATCTGCACGGCGCGGATCGCGTCACTACGAGAAGAGTCGGTATTGCTGATGGCCACAACCGACGACTGCCCGTCCTGCACCACCTTCAGTTTTGGCGGCTTGTTCTTACCCAACCGGGCTGCGACAGCCTGGCCAAACCCGTCACCTGACAGATAGGCCACCTCGCCTGCGACATATCGACCCGTGTTGTCCTGGGTCTGCGGCGTAGTTTGGCTAGCTCCACCCGCTATCGCCACCAGATCCGGCGGCTCGACGATGCGCACGAGCGCGGTCGCAGTGGTGTCCGCAGCCATCATGCTGAACAGGACGCTGCCAAGTCCTGCGCACACACAAGCACCGACAAGAGCTCCGGCGAGCAACTGCGTGATCCAATTGCGCGCTTCGACCCTCTTAATGGCAGTCAGAGCAGTGTGTGAGGCCGTCGCGTTCCCGGGCAAAACTGGTATTCACCGCCCTTCCACTTTGTTAGCCAAGTCGCCAAGTAGCAAATACGTCAGTAGGCGCCTTTTCTCTTGAGAACGGCGCCAACTGTACGCCAGATGATCACCAGGTCGCCGATCACGGACCAGTTGCCGGCATAGGACCGATCGAGCCGGACTCGGTCCTTGTCCTCCAGATCAGAACGCCCGGACACCTGCCATAGCCCCGTCATGCCAGGCTTTACATGCTCTCTGTGTTCCAGGAATGCGACGTCCGTGCCAGCTTCGCCCGGCACAAGTGGACGCGGCCCGACGACGCTCATCGAGCCGCCCAGCACGTTGAACAACTGAGGCAACTCATCGATGCTCGTGGCCCGCAGGAATTTTCCGACCTTGGTGACGCTGGACGACGACGAGCGCTTGTTGAACATGCTCTCGGCATGCTGCTCATTGGTTTGCGGCAATTTGTCGGTGCCCACATGCATCGTCCTCAACTTGAAGATCCTGAACGTCTTCTGGTCGAGGCCGACCCGTTCCTGCCGGTAGAAAACCGGACCCCGGTCATCGAGTTTGATGGCCAAACCCGCAAGCGCGATGACCGGCAACGCGATGATGGTGCCGATGGTTCCCAGCACAAGGTCCAGTATCCGCTTGGAGATCATCGACACCCGATCGTGAGTAGGTGCTTCGATCACAAACAGCGGCAAATTCTCCAGCGGCCGCAGCTGCAGCCGGTGCGTCGCGACCTCGGTCAAACCCGGAACCACGATGAGTTCGGTGTTGATTGCCTGCATTCGCCATGCCAGGAATTTGACCTTCTCAGGTCCGAAGTCCCCGGCATACACCGCCGCCAGCGCGTCCGCACCGGATGACTTCACAGCAGCCTCGACCTCGCTGTCGTTGTTGAAACCGAGAACGGGGACGGGACCGGTGGGCAGGTCGACGTTCTGCCCGATCATGTCGCCGGCATCCGGCAAACAGACGCCGACCACTTGGTATCCAGCGCTCGGTGAGCGTTGGAAGTACTCCGACAACGTGCGCGCCGCGTCGACACTGCCTAGCGCAACGACACGGGAGATGTAGCTCCCCCGCTTCCTACGTCGACGCACGTCGGCCCGCAGCAGGTGCCTGACCACGAACAGACCGATCAGCCCAAGGCCAAAGGTGACGCCGAACTGGATCCGCGATATCGGCATGTCCAGAAAAACCTCGGCAGCTGCAGCGAGCGCAAACGTCCAAGCGGTCGCCATTCCGACGAGTCGGTACTCCTCAGCCTGTTGCCCTACTAGCGTCAGATCGCGCGAATGCACGTACCCCAGCGCTACCAGCCAACCGATATAAATCCCAATCGAAAACGCCGTAGCGGTGGTAAAGCTGGCGAAATGGCGGTGCGCCAGCGAAGTGCCTACCCATTCGGCGAACGCAATGACCACCGCGAGCGTCACGGCGTCGGCGATCAAGACGCGCCGGGCGTACGCGGTTCGCCACCTGCGGGCTTGAGCGTGTGCCATTGCGGGTGAAACATCCGTGCCCCCAAAAGAGCCAGGCTTCTTTTCGGTGGACGTAGTCTGACGCTTATTCATTAGGCGCTCCACAGTAAGCGGGTCAGAACCAGAGAAGCCGACATATTCGTGAGCAGGTCCCTCATCTTGACCCGCGATCCAGACGGATGCGTGTTTGCTAGCATCACGGCCACCGAGTCTTCCCATCCTCACGTGTGTCCCCGTGATTATGGCGCCCAGGTACTGGCGGGACAACGGTTTGGCCTCCCAGACTCACTTATCCATGGTTGCAATGTGATTGCAACCCGCCCACTCGCACCCGTACACGCCGGTATAGTCCGACGCCAGTGTGGGTGTCCGCAAACTGCGATACCGAAGGTGGAATTTCGTGAATCCGGTCAGCACGCCGACCTCACCCGATTCGGATTACCCGCAGCGGGTGAGGCGCTACCGCGGGCGCCGATTAATGTTCGCAGTAACCAATATTCGCTTGCTATTAGCGTTGGTAGTTGCGGCAAGCGCACTTGCCGCGCCGGCCTCGGCAGATCCCGAGACCAGCACCCTCAACCTGTCGTGGCCATCCCTCGGCTTACCACGCACGATCAATCTCAACGCCGCCAACAGCAACCAAGATTTCACGGTTCCGGTGCCCACAGGACTCAACCCTGTCAGAGTGCACGGAGTTATTCACGCTCCCGTGAATCTCGGTCCCGGGTTCTTGGAGGTTTCGGACCCGAGCGGCGGATTCCTAGGGGCGGTGAACCTGCCGCCGGTGGCCGCCAATCAGGCGGTTACCCCGTTCACAGTTGATATTTCGGCCGCCCGCGTTCGAGCCGCGGCAGTGGGCTTGTCATTCACAGCGCGACAAGTAGACAGCACCGGCCAGATCTGCGGGCCGATGCAGCAGCTTCAAATCAGCGATCTGGATGTGGATTTCACCGGAACGGAGCCGGCGCCGGCGACGGCTGGCACGTTCTTTCCCCCAGTGCTACAGCGTGTTGTCATCTACGCCCCCAACGACGCAGACGCATCCGAGCAGCAAGCAGTGCTCACATTGGCATCGGCCTTGGTGAGGGAGTATGCGCCCCAACCTCTCGGAATCGCCGTGGTGAATCAACCGCGAGGAACGACGCCGCCGCCAACCGGACTGTTGACCCGTGCGGTCGTCGTCGAACGCGGACCCGCCGGCCTCAACGTAGCGAACGCTGGGGCTCCCGGTGCGTATCTCCGACTCTCTGGTCGCGGCGACGAACTGACCGCACAGACTTCGCTGATCGTCAATGACCTGCAGTCGTTGGCGCAGGTAGACACTGCCAGGGTGTACCAGGCCGGCATCGGCCCCACTCCCACTGGCGACACCCTGACATTTGACCAGCTCGGCATGAAAGGCCGGGCAGAGGTGCTGCGATCCGGAGAAATGTCCGTCAGCACCGATCGAGCTGCCTTGGGGGCCGGTCGCATCCAGGACGCCCAAGTTCACCTACTTGCCGACTACACACCGGTGGCGAAGGACGATGCGGGAACGGTGATGGTCCGCGCGAACGGCATCGTCGTACACACCCAGGCGCTCGACCAGACCGGCCGACTCGACGCAACCTTCGACCTACCGAAGCAGGCACTCACACAACAGGTAAGTCTTGATTTCGCCCTCACCTACACTCCGCGTCAGCTATGCGGGCCCATGATCGCGCCACTCACCTTCCAGGTCGACCCTCGATCGACCCTGACCGTGAAGCGCGGCGGATCAGCTCCTGGCGGATTCAGCGCTCTGCCATCAGAGTTCAGCCCAAAGTTCTATGTCGCGCTTGACGGAACCAGCCCAAACCAGCTCGGCTACGCCACGCGGCTCATCACTGACATCGCACGCCAGACGAAAGCTCAGTTGCTACCACAGGTCGTGGACGTCAAAGCCGCGGCCGAGGCGTCCGATGCTGCGCTGATCGTGGCCAACGCAGACACCCTCAAACACACGGCCCTGAACCCACCACTCAACGGTGCCGGCTCCGCCGTCACGGTCGATTTGCCGACGCAATTGCGCGCCGACATATCCAAGGGCCTCGGATCAGTTCAGGTCTTCGCCGACACTCCACGCAACCGTACCGTTGCACTGGTCACGACCACCGACTCATGGTCTCTGGTCGATCCATTGGTCGACTATCTCGAAAGGCCAGACATCAACTGGGCACAGCTGACCGGGGATGTAGTCGCAGCCGGTGCAGCGGGGACGCCCGTCAATGTGTCAATTCGCAGTGACGCCAACGAGTCTGGACTAGCACAGTCAGACGGTGGCCACGGGCTCCAGATCGCGGGAGCCATCGTGCTGGCAGTGGCGGCAGCAATCGGTGGAGTTTTCCTGTGGAGGCGCCGATCCCGTAATTAGTTGCATCAGCCGGAAACAGCATGAGAGGACCTGCCGTGCGTCGAAGTCTTACTCTGATGACCGCAGCCGCGTTGGCGTTCACCGGCTGCGGAACAGAATCTCAACGAATCGACCCCAAAGCCGGCTCAGCGAATTCTGACCCATCTACCACCGACCCAGGCAAAGACTGGCTCGCCGGCGTCAGTCCCAACACTTTGGCCACAGTCGCCGCGCCGCTACGCGATGCCGCGGCCTCGATGGACATCGAGACCCACATCTCGCGATCAGGCATCGATGACACCGAATCTCGGTTCAATACGTCGATTTTCGTCCCCAAGGGGAATCCTCCGGAAGGAGGGTTTCCGATCGTCACACTGGCGCATCGAACCACCGGAACCACGCCAAATTGCGCACCGTCCCTCTCACCGACTCTTCTCGACTTGGCACCGACTGTGGCCACGTTGCTGAAAGCCGGTTACGTCGTGGCCGTTCCTGACTTTCAAGGGCTGGGGAAGCCTGACGCAAACAGCGGCGGAAAGAATACGTACAACCCGTATCTGGACTCCACGACGGCTGGATACAACATGGTCGACGCGGCGCAGGCAGCGCGTACCTCGGTGTCGCAGACCTCGGATTCGTGGCTGGCAATCGGTATCGGCGAGGGCGGGCAGGCCGCCTGGGCCGCCAACGAACTGGCCAACAACTACGACTATCACCTGAACTTCGTAGGCTCGGTGAGCGTTTCGCCGTTGTCGGATATCAGCGGTCTCGCAGACAGCGCACAGAATGGCACGTTGAACAACGACCAGAAGGTAGCCTTCGCTCGCTTGGTCGCCGCATTGCACGCCGAATATCCCGATGTGATCGACCTTGACGACTTTCGGCGCGGCGTCGCCCAACAGCAATGGGACAACCTGCTCGGCTGCCAACCCGCACCCACCGCCGTTCAGGTCGCAGCCCAAATCCCACCCGAAGATCTGCGACCCACCTCCGCAGAAGCCCTGGACACCCTGCGCGGATTCCTACAAAAGGTCAATCTGCCACAGGCACCGGCGATGAAGCCGATGCTGGTTACCTACAGCGGCACCGAACCGGTCAGCCCGGCCGCCTGGACCGACCGGGCACTCAACGCGGCATGCAAGCTAGGCGACACCATCACGATCCGCAAAGACCCACAACCCCAGCTGGATTCCGCCACGACGATGACTTGGATCAACGACCGATTCACATCGACACCCGCCCCAAGTGATTGCGAGGGCCATATCTCATGAACCTGTCCCTGACCAGCGGTCTGATTCCGATAACCCTGCAGCTTCTCGCACTGGTGGCGATCGTGGTCGCGATCGGACGTGGACGGTCCCGAGAATGGCTGCGGCGATGGCTGCTCGTCGCGGTACTCGCTGGGGTGGGCCTGGCGGCGGCCGCACGACTGATCGTCCGCGATCAGGGTTGGTCGGCCGACGCCATCGCGTTCGGAACGGTGTTCTGGACTGCCATGCTCGGGTTCACTGCAACGGTCTTGATCGCAGGATGGCGCGGGTCTGAATGGTGGCGACGGCTGGTGGCGGTTCTGTCGGTGGTGTTGGTGGTCGTGTGCGGGTTCGCAGCGCTCAATACGGCGACCGGTTACTTTCCCACCGTCCGGGCAGCGTGGCTGCGGGTAACCCAGACTGAGCCGGAACAATGGATCGACGAAGCCGAAATCGCGGCGCTGCAGCAGAAGGGGGAGGTACCGACCCGCGGCACGGTCGTGCGGGTGAACATCCCCGCCGACGCTTCGGGCTTCGCACACCGGACCGAGGTGGTGTACCTCCCGCCGGCGTGGTTCTCCAGCAACCCACCACCGCAACTGCCCGCTGTAATCATGATGGGTGGAGAGTTCAACCATCCCAACGACTGGCTTCAGTCCACGGAAGCGCTTCAGACGCTGGACGACTTCGCGGCACTGCATCACGGCAATGCTCCCATCGTGGTGTTCCCGGACATCTCAGGGAAATTCAACAACGACACCGAATGCGTCGACGGCGTGCGCGGCAACGCCGCAGCACATCTCACCAAAGACGTGGTGCCCTACATGATCTCCCGGTTCGGGGTCAGCTCGAAGCCGGAGAACTGGGGGCTGGTGGGCTGGTCCACGGGGGCTACCTGCTCCCTGCTCACCGCAGTCCGTAACCCCGACATGTTCAGTGCGTTCGTCTGGCTCGACGGCACATTGGGTCCCAATGCGGGCACGAAGGACCAGACTGTCGCACGGCTCTTCGGAGGCGACGAACATGCCTGGGAATCGTTCGACCCCAAGACGATCATCACCCGCCACGGCCCGTACGACGACTTGTCGGCATGGCTCGGCGTCGCAGATGACACACCGACCGTCCACCGCGACGCCAGCACGACGCCGCCTTCCGAGGACTCGATCGCCGACTGGGACACCTACTCGGAAGAACACGCACCCAACGCGAACAAGCTGTGTGCGCTGCTCAGCGGCTACAACATCGAATGCTCGGTGGTCGGTTACAAGGGCGCGCATGACTTCCAATCGGCCAGCGCGGCTTTCGATGCAGCTCTGCCGTGGCTGGCAAGTACGCTCGGCACCCCGGGTGTGCGAGATCGGCAGTTGCCCGGCGCCACCGGCTAGTAGGACTGCACCAGTCGACATCGCTGAATGTTGTTGTGTCGACCTAGGACGAGGAGAGATCTGCTGATGCGCAAGGGGTACAGAGGGTTGGTCGCACTCTCGGCTGCCACGCTGGTGTTCGCCGGGTGTGGAACGTCAGACAAGACCGAGCAGCCCGAGGAAGAAGCGCCCCATAACCTCGGTTCCGTTCCTGCGACGAACGCTGCCGAACCCCTCCGCGATGCTGCCGCGTCGATCGATCTGATCACCCATATCTCGCGATCGGGGATCGACGACACCCAATCAACGGTCACCACTTCCGTATTTACCCCAAAAGGAGACGCGCCAGAAGACGGATTCCCGATCGTCGCTCTGGCACCCGGAGCCACCGGGACTGCTCCTGAATGCGCCCCGTCTCTCTCCGCTAGCCTCCTCGGCGTTGTCCCGACTGTCGTGGCGTTGCTGAAAGCCGGATACGTCGTGGCAGTTCCGGACTTCCAGGGGCTGGGCCATCCCTCCACCGGTGATGACACCGAACCGCAGTACCACCCATATTTGGACTCGACGACGGCCGCGTACAACTTGGTCGACGGAGCTCAGGCGGCGCGCATCGCAGTCCCACAAACGTCAGGTGCATGGCTCACGATGGGTATAGCCGAGGGCGGCCAGGCCGCGTGGGCCGCCAATGAGCTCGCCGACAACTATTCATACGAGCTCGAACTCGCGGGATCAGTGAGCGTGTCGCCCATGACCGACCTCGACGGTCTCGCCGACGCCGCGGAGAACGCCACGTTGAACAACGAGCAGAAGGTGGTCCTCGCTCGATTCCTGGCCGGACTGGAAGCTGCATATCCCGAGGCGATCGACCTTGACGACTTCCGGCGCGGCGTCGCCCAACAGCAATGGGACAACCTGCTCGGCTGCCAACCAGCACCCACCGCCGTTCAGGTCGCAGCCCAAATCCCACCCGAAGATCTGCGACCCACCTCCGCAGAAGCCCTGGACACCCTGCGCGGATTCCTACAAAAGGTCAACTTGCCGCAGGGGCCGACACGGGCTCCAATGCTGGTCGCGTACAGCGGCACCGAACCGGTCAGCCCGGCCGCCTGGACCGACCGGGCACTCAACGCGGCATGCAAGCTAGGCGACACCATCACGATCCGCAAAGACCCACAACCCCAGCTGGATTCCGCCACGACGATGACTTGGATCAACGACCGATTCACATCGACGTCCGTCCCCAACGACTGCAAGGGCCGTAGCTGAAGCCACCCCTACTTCCAGAGCGCCTCCAGTGAGGTGACCGACTGGCCAAGGGCCCTGGCGCTCAATGCCCGCAAGGCACGACGTTCGACCACCTCGAAGCTCGCCCCGACATGTTCATGCAGGGCCGTGCGGCCGGCGTCGAGCTGGTCGTCGAGCAGCAGGTCGACGATCTGGAGGTGCTCGTCGATGGTGGCGATCACCCGTTCCTCGGTGACGAAGTCATACATCCGGATCAACCGGATCCGCCGGTTGATGTTGTCGAGCGTGGCGACCATCGCCTTGTTCCCGGATGCCGCGCACAGTTCGACGTGGAAAGACTCGTCGCGCAGCACCATGTCACCGTCCGGCGGGGGCGGGCTGGCCTTGAGCCCCAGCCACTCTGCGCGCAACGCCGCGAGCCGGTCCTTGTCGTAGCGCAGCTCGCCGGTTTCCAGGATCCGGGTGATGCCGCGCAGCTCGATGGTGATGCGCAGCTCGTAGAGGTCGCGGACGCCCGGGATGTCCAGCGCGATCGGGTAGTACCCGTCGGGCCTGCGTTCGAGCATGCCGTCCGCATGCAACCGGACCAGCGCCTCCCGCAGCGGCGTCCGGCTCACGTTGAGCGTCTCGCACAGCTGGGACTCGACCAGCCGCGTGCGGTGGTCGATCTCCCCGACCATCAGCTTCTTGCCCAGGTCGAGGTAGACGCGGTCGCGCAGCGAGACCGGTTCCTCCACCCGCACCGACGTCATTGCAGTTCCTTGAGCGCTGCCACCACGTCGGCACTGGCGGCATGCGCCCCGAACACCCCACCCTGCATGGTGATCATGTTCAGCGCCGCAACGTGATTGGCGTAGTCGGTGGCACCGGTGGCGTCGGAGACGACGAGGCATTCATATCCGCGGTCGTTGGCGTCGCGCATGGTGGTGTGCACACACACGTCGGTGGTGATGCCGGTGAAGATGATGTGCGTGATGCCGCGGCTGCACAGTACGAGGTCGAGGTCGGTCGCGTAGAAGCTGCCCTTGCCCGGTTTGTCGATGACGGGTTCGCCTGGTAGAGCATCCATCTCGGGCACCAATTGCCATCCCGGCTCGCCGCGGGTGAGGATTCGTCCGCATGGTCCGGCCGAACCGATCTCGGCCCCGATCTGAGCCGAACGCCAGCGCTTGTTGGCGGGTAGGTCCGACAGGTCGGGCCGGTGACCCTCGCGGGTGTGAATGACGAACAGCCCCGCGGCGCGGGCCGCGGCGAGCACCTCCTGAGCAGGGCCGAGCGGGGTGCGCACCAGGGACAGGTCGTAACCCATGGTGTCGACGTATCCGCCCGTGCCGCAGAAGTCGACCTGCCAGTCGATGTTGATCAACGCGGTGTGGCCGGCGGGGATGTCACCGTCGTAGGGCCAGACATACGGGTTGGCGTCGATGGTGATCACGCGGTCTCTCCCGCCAGGACGGGTTGCGACGCGCGCGCCGGCAGGTACGTCAGCACGGTGAAGGCCAGCCCGCCGACCACCATCGCCACCACCGCGTCGGACAGCTGAGGGGCGTAGAAGTGGGTCAGCAGCGCTCCGCCTGCACCGATTGCCCACGCGGCGAACGGTTTCCAGGCCAGTGCCGCGGTGACCCGCCGGTGCGCGAACACCAGCTGGTCGAGGATCAATACGATGCCGATCGGGGGCACCAGCACCCCGAGGATGTTCAACCAGGTCGCGAAGTACGACCAGATGCCGGCGACGGCGGCGACGGTACCGACGATGCCGAGCACGATCGTCAACTGGCGCATGGTCTTTCCGGTGATATTGCCGAATCCGACCGCCCCGTTGTAGAGGCAGTGCGCACATACGCTGCCCAGGTTGACGAAGACGAACACGATCGCCAGCGGCACCAGGACTCCCCCGGCGCTGACCAGGACATGCAGGAAATCGCCGCCGGCAGTGCCAGGCGCGGCGGCGGCACCGAGTGCGACCACGAGCGCGCCGGCCAGCTGAGCGATGAAGTAGGCGACCGGGAAGGCGGCGAACGCCGCCAGCGCACCTTCCTTGCCGTTGCGGGCCCACCGCGTGAAATCGGCTGTCATGGTGCCCGAATCGGCGAAGCATGCGAACACCATCGTCACGGCGACGCCGAAGCTGAACGCGCTCGCACCGGCTCCGCCGCCATAGCTGAGGGCCGATCCGAGCCCGGCACTGCCTGCGGCCAGCACCACGGCGACCACCCCGAGCGGGATGAACAGCACCGAGGCCACCACCCCGATCCACGAGATCGCCCGGATCCCGACGAAGGTCAGCGCCACGAACAACACGCCGGCCAGCAAGGTGATCCACGGCGCGCTCCAGCCCATCGACAGGTTGAGCGTCGAACCCACCATCCCGGTCTGGAACGCGAACCAGCCGATCACCAGCGCCGACAGGAATGCGGAGACGATGCGGAAACCCTTGGTGCCGAAGGTGTCCGCGGCAGTGAGCGCGAAGTTCTTGCCGGAGCGCCCGGCCAGGTAACTGAGCGTGCCCACATAGCCCATCAGGATCAGGTCGCCGACGAGGATCGCCGCCATCCCGGTGACGAAGCCGAGGTTGTAGACCACGATGCCGGCGAACACCGCCGAGGTCATGATCATCGGGAACCCGACCCACACCGCCGACACCGCGAAAAGCGATTTGCGGGCGGACACCGGGACGGGCTCGTTCTCGTACTCCTCGCCGAGGGCGGATGACGCTGTATCCATGGCTGTATACGGTGCGGTATACGGATTTCCCTTGCGTTTCAGCAAATAAAGCTCGGGTTACGAGGTCCTCACCGGCCGCTCGGCGACGTTAACGACGCCGCAACACAACGCGTCGGTCCACGTAACAGAAACATCATCTACTGCCGGTGATCGGCCCGTCCGGGCCGCCACCCCCAGGAGATGTTGATGGATACAGGAACCACGGCGTTCATGCTGTGTTGCATCATCGGCCTCACGCTGATGATCCCGGGACTTGCCCTGTTCTACGGCGGCATGGTCTCGGTCAAGAGCTCGACCAACATGATGATGATGACGTTCGGCGCGGTCGCCCTGGTGGGCGTGCTGTGGGTGTTGTTCGGATTCTCGATGGCGTTCGGGACGTCCTACGGCGACCTCGGACTGCTCGGCAGCATCACCGAGTTCGCCGGCATGAAGAATCTGGTCGAGCCCATGACCTCGGTCAACGGCCTGCCCGTCAGCTTGTTCTCCCTCTTCCAGGCGCTGTTCGCGGCCATCACCGTGGCACTGATCTCGGGAGCGGTCGCCGACCGGATGAAGTTCGGTGCCTGGATGATCTTCGCAGGCGTCTGGGCGGTCCTCGTGTACTTCCCTGTCGCACACTGGGTTTTCGCCTTTGACAAGACGTTCTCGGACGACTCCGTGGGCGGCTGGATCGCCAACAAGCTGCACGCCATCGACTTCGCCGGCGGCACCGCGGTGCACATCAACGCCGGCGCCGCAGCGCTGGCGGTGGCCATCGTGCTCGGCAAGTCGGCCATGTTCGGCCAGCTGCGCAAGCCGCACAACGTCCCGCTGACACTGCTGGGCGCAGGCATGCTGTGGGCCGGCTGGTACGCCTTCAACGGTGGATCCGCCCTGGCCGCGGGCAATTCCGCGGCGATCGTCATGGTGACCACCTTCGTCGCCACCTGCGCGGCCACCCTGGCCTGGATCTCGGTCGAGAAGCTCAAGACCGGCCACGTCACCGGCGTGGGCGCCGCGTCCGGGGCCATCGCGGGCCTGGTCGCCATCACCCCGGCCTGCGGCGCGGTCACTCCCGTCGGCGCCATCATCCTGGGTGCCATCGCGGGCGCGGTCTGCATCCTGGCCGTCGGCCTCAAGGAGAAGCTCGGTTATGACGACTCGCTGGACGTGGTGGGTGTCCACCTGGTCGGCGGCGTGATCGGCACTCTCCTGATCGGCTTCCTGGCCAGCGAGGCCATGCCGAGCAAGGTCAGCGGCCTGTTCTACGGCGGCGGACTCGACCAGCTGTGGAAGCAGGCGATCGCCGCGGGTGCGGTGGCCGCCTACTCGTTCGCGGTCGCATTCGCCATCGCCTACGTGCTCAAGAAGACCATCGGCATTCGGATCTCCGCCGAGGAAGAGGAGAAGGGTATCGACACCGCGTTCCACCGCGATTCGGCCTACGAGCTCGAATTCGCCTGATCTGAACCATGATTCCCCGGCCCGGCTGCCGTGGACCGCTCCCACGGCAGCCGGTCACCGGGGTTTTCTCGACTTGCCGAAGTTTCCTACCGTGATACCGTGATTCTCAACAAGAGACGAAAGTGCTGGTGCTATGCCCTCCGATCTCGCCACCCTCGCCGAACAATCCGGCACCAAGTTCATCCTCGCGTTGTTCGTGGACCTGCGCGGAAAGCCCTGCGCCAAACTGGTTCCCGTCGAATCCGTCGAACTCCTGGCCACCGAGGGCGTCGGCTTCGCCGGCTACGCCGTCGGCGCCATGGGCCAGGAGCCCAAAGACCCCGACCTGATCGCGATCCCCGATCCGGCCTCGTTCACCCCGATACCGTTCATCAAGGAGGGCCTGGCCCTGGTGCACTGCGACCCCCATGTCGGGGGCGCACCGTGGCCGTATGCGCCGCGGGTGATCCTGAAGGGCCTGATCCAGCGCGCCGCCGACGCCGGGTTCGAGCCCTGGGTGGGCGCCGAGGTCGAGTATTTCCTATTGCGACGCAACGCCGATGGCGTTCTGGCCACCGCCGATGCGGCCGACACCGCCGCCCAGCCCTGTTACGACGCGCGCGGCGTCACCCGGATGTATGAGCACCTGACGGCGATCTCGACGGCGATGAACACCCTCGGCTGGTCCAACTACGCCAACGATCACGAGGACGGCAACGGCCAGTTCGAGCAGAACTTCGAGTTCTCCGACGCCCTGACCACGGCCGACCGGGTGATCACGCTGCGCTACCTGCTGTCGATGATCGCCGCCGAGCGCGACATGGTGGCCACCTTCATGCCCAAGCCGTTCAGCGACCGCACCGGCAGCGGCCTGCATCTGCACCTGTCACTGACCAGCGGCGGGACCCCGGTCTTCCCAGCCGAGGCAGACGAGCGGGGCCTCGGCCTGTCCGAGACCGCCTACGCGTTCATCGGCGGCATCCTCGACCACGCCTGCGCACTGCAGTCCGTCGTCGCCCCAACCGTCAACTCCTACAAGCGGACCGGGGCTACCTCGACCGCATCGGGCGCGTCATGGGCGCCACGCAAGCCCAGCTACGGCGGCAACGACCGCACCCACTACATCCGGGTGCCCGACAGTCAACGCATCGAGTTGCGTGGCGGCGACGGCTCGGCCAACCCGTATCTGGCGATCGCCGCGGCCCTGGGCGCCGGGCTCGACGGCGTCAAACGCAGCCTCGACCCGGGCGCGGTGGGCGCCCAGGGACGGGCGGCACTGCCGCCCACCCTGCTGCACGCGGTCGAATCACTGGAGACCGATCCGATCGTCACCGGCGTGCTCGACGTCGCCGGCGAGGGCGTCGCCTCCTACTTCGCCGGCGTCAAACGCGAGGAGTTCTTCGCCTACCACGGCACCGTCACGCCGTGGGAAATCGACCAGTACCTGACGGCCTTCTAGAAGGGAGACAACATATGTGCGGGATCGTGGGACTACACCTGCGCACACCGGAGCTGTATCCGCGCCTCGGCGAGCTGCTCGCCGCCATGCTGGGCGAGATGTCGGATCGCGGCGCCGACTCGGCGGGCATCGCGGTCTACGGGGACCCCGAATGGTCGCCCTACGGGCAGGGTTGCGTCTCGGTCACCGATGTTCCCGAGAAGCCCGATCTGGGCCCGGATGTGGATGTGGTGCAGGTCGATTCGACCTACCTGCTGTCGGCAGACATGGAGTCCGAGGAGCTGCTGGCCCTCGTGCGCGCTGCCTACCCGACCGCGCTGATCTCCGGGTTCGGCCCCGATCTGGCGGTGCTCAAGGGGGTCGGCCATCCCCGCTCACTCACCGAGGCGTGGGGTCTTTCCAAGGCACAGGGCTGGCAGGGCGTCGGGCATACCCGGATGGCGACCGAGTCGGCGGTGACGCCGTCGGGCTGCCATCCCTACACCGTCGGCCCCGGACAATGCCTGGTACACAACGGATCTTTCGCCAACCACGCCACCATCCGCCGCGAACTGCGCCGGGCCGGGGTGGTGTTCGACAGCGAGAACGACACCGAGGTAGGCGCCCGGTTCGTCGCCGAACAGCTGGCCGCCGGCCGTGACGTAGCCACCGCGTTGAAGGAGCTCTGCGCCACCTTCGACGGCTTCTACACGCTGCTGGTCTCCGATCACGACTCGTTCGCGGTGGTCCGCGACGCCATCGCCTGCAAGCCCGCGGTGATCGCCGAAACCGCCGACTGGGTGGCGATGGCCAGCGAGTACCGCGCCCTCGCCGGGCTGCCCGGGGTCGAGCAGGCACGAATTTGGGAACCGGAACCGGAGGTGGTCTACGCATGGACCAGATAGCAGCCACGCTAGTCGGATATGACCTGCGCACAACGCCTTTGCGCGAGGTCAACGCCGCACTGCATCAGCCGGGCGTCGAAGGTGAGTACGTCATCGCCCACCCCGACGGCGCCCACAATGTGGCCGTCGGCCTCAACGCCCCGGTGCGGGTAACGGTCGAAGGCCACGTCGGTTACTACGCCGCCGGGATGAACCAGCTCGCCGAGGTCACCATCAACGGCAACGCCGGGACGGGCGTAGCCGAGAACATGATGAGCGGCACGGTGCGCGTCACCGGGAACGCCTCGCAGTCCGCGGGTGCCACCGCGCACGGCGGCCTGCTGGTCATCGAGGGAGATGCCGCTGCGCGCTGCGGCATCTCGATGAAGGGCGTGGACATCGTGGTGGGCGGCAACATCGGCCACATGAGCGCGTTCATGGCCCAGGCCGGCCGGCTCGTGGTGCGCGGCGACGCCGGAGAGGCGCTGGGCGACTCGATCTACGAGGCCCGCATCTACGTGCGCGGCGAGGTGGCCTCGCTGGGAGCCGACTGCGTCGCCAAACCGATGCGCCCCGAGCACCATGCCGAGCTCGCGGAGTTGTTGTCCGCCAGCGGCTTCAGCGAAGACGACACCGCGGGCTACACCCGCTACGGCTCGGCCCGAAACCTCTACCACTTCCACGTCGACAATGCGAGTGCCTACTGATGCGTGAATCCGCCACCTTCGATCGATCCACGATCGCCGACATCCAACGGGCCGCCGAGACCGGCATCTACGACATCCGCGGCTGGGGCGCCAAACGCCGCCTGCCCCACTTCGACGACCTGCTCTTCCTGGGCGCGTCGATGTCGCGCTACCCCCTGGAGGGCTACCGGGAACGCTGCGGCACCGACGTCATCCTTGGCAGTCGCCACGCCAAACACCCTCTGCACCTGGATATCCCGGTCACCATCGCGGGCATGAGCTTCGGTGCGCTGTCCGGGCCGGCCAAGGAGGCCCTGGGGCGCGGGGCCAGCGAGGCGGGCACGTCGACGACCACCGGCGACGGTGGCATGACCCCCGAGGAACGCGGGCAGAGCAAGCACCTGGTGTACCAGTACCTGCCGTCGCGCTACGGGATGAACCCCGACGACCTGCGCAAGGCCGATGCCATCGAGGTGGTGCTCGGCCAGGGCGCCAAACCCGGCGGCGGTGGAATGCTGTTGGGGCAGAAGATCTCCCCGCGAGTGGCCCAGATGCGCACGCTGCCCGAAGGCATCGACCAGCGCAGCGCATGCCGCCATCCGGACTGGACCGGCCCCGACGATCTGACCATCAAGATCAACGAGCTGCGGGAGATCACCGACTGGGAGAAGCCGATCTACGTCAAGGTCGGGGCCACCCGTACCTACTACGACGTGAAGCTGGCTGTGCATGCCGGGGCCGACGTGGTGGTGGTCGACGGGATGCAGGGCGGGACGGCGGCCACCCAGGAGGTGTTCATCGAACACGTGGGCATCCCGACCCTGGCGGCGGTGCCGCAGGCCGTGCAGGCGTTGCAGGAGCTCGGCGTCCACCGACAGGTGCAATTGATCGTGTCCGGTGGCATCCGCACCGGGGCCGACGTGGCCAAGGCCCTCGCGCTGGGTGCCGATGCCGTCGCGATCGGCACCGCCGCGCTGATCGCGCTGGGCGACAACCATCCCCGCTACGCCGCCGAGTACGAGAAGCTCGGCAGCGCAGCCGGTTTCTACGACGACTTCCAGGACGGCCGCGATCCGGTCGGCATCACCACCCAGGACCCGGAGCTGGCGGCCCGGTTCGATCCCATCGAGGGCGGCCGCCGGCTGGCCAACTATCTGCGAGTGCTGACCATGGAAGCCCAGACCATCGCCAGGGCCTGCGGTAAGGCCCACGTGTGTCACCTGGAGCCCGAAGATCTGGTGGCGGTCACCATCGAGGCGGCCGCGATGGCTCGGGTACCGCTGGCCGGCACGAACTGGATTCCGGGCCAGTGAGCGCCACCGCAGACGTCGTCATCGTCGGCGGCGGACTGGAGGGCGCGGCGGCCGCGTGGGCGTTGAGTCAGCGCGGCGTCACCGATGTGACTGTGCTGGAGCGCAATACCGTCGGCGCCGGGATGACCGGGAAATCCAGCGGGATCGTGCGCTGCCACTACGGGGTCAGCTCACTGGCCGCGATGGCCACCGTCGGCCTAGAGGTGTTCGAGAACGCCGAGGAGTACTTCGGCACCGACATCGGGTTCCGGCAGCCCGGCTATGTCGTCGGTGTCGGGGCACCCAACGTCGACAACCTGCGCAAGAGCCTGGCCGCCCAACGCGAGGTCGGGGTGCAGACCGAGGAGATCGACGCTGCCGAAGTGGCCAAGATGTGGCCGTGGGCCGATCTGGAACCGTTCGCGGCGTTCGGGTGGGAGGCCCGCGGCGGGTACGGCGACGCCTACCAGACCGCGCAGGCGTTCGCGGTGTCGGCCAGAGCCGCCGGGGTACGAATCCACCAGGGCGCCACCGTGACCGGGTTGATCGTCAACGGGGACCGAGTCACCGGTGTCGAGCTGGTCGACGGCACCCGGGTCACGGCAGGCACCGTCGTCGTCGCCACCGGTGTCTGGACCCGGCCGTTCCTGGCGCCCTACGGCGTCGACGTCCCGATCCGGGTGCACCGGGAACAGATCGTGACGATCAAACCCGGATTGGACACCGGCCCCGTACCGGTCTTCTCCGACCTGGTATCGCTGCAGTACATCCGGCCCGAGCCGAACGGCGAGCTGCTGTTCGGAAATTCCGATCTGGCCGAGTTGGAGCCCGCCGACCCGGACAACTACCTGAACCGGGCCACCGACGGCTTCATCGACCTGACCGTCGACAAGGTCGGCACTCGATTTCCCGGATTCCCCGACGCGGCGATCACCGGCAGCTACGCCGGCTGTTACGACGTCACCCCGGACTGGAATCCCGTGATCTCCACGACCGGAATCGACGGCCTGCTGCTGGCGGCCGGATTCAGCGGGCACGGGTTCAAGATCGCGCCGGCGGTCGGCAGGCTGGTCGCCGACCTGGTGACCGAGGGACACAGCCGCGACCCGCGGATCCCCGAGTCAGATTTCCGGCTCACCCGGTTCGCAGAGGACAATTTGCTCACAAGCCGGTATCCGTACGTCGGTGCCGGGGAGATGCGATAGACGGGAGTGCAGTGAGCGACCTGCTCCGCAATGCCGGCACAGCCCGCGATCGCGATCCGCACGCGCCCGTCGAGGAACTGGAGTTCGAGGCAGCGATCGGGCGCAACGTCCGGCAACTGCGCCAGCAACATGGGCTCACCGTCGCCGACATGGCCGCGCGGGTGGGCATCTCCAAGGCGATGCTTTCCAAGATCGAGAACGCCCAGACCTCCTGCAGTCTGTCCACCCTCGCGCTGCTCGCCAAAGGCCTCGACGTTCCGGTGACCAGCCTGTTCCGCGGGGCCGACGTCGAACGTCCGGCGGCCTTCGTCAAGGCGGGCACCGGTCCGGAGATCGTGCGCAACGGCACCAAGCAGGGGCACGAATATCAGCTGCTCAGCTCGCTGCGCGGCGAGCACAAACGGCTGGAATGCCTGCATGTCACGCTGACCGAGAAGAGCCAGACGTACCCGCTGTTCCAGCATCCCGGCACCGAGTTCATCTACATGCTCGAGGGCGTCATGGACTACAGCCACAGCCGCTCGGTCTACCGGTTGCAGCCGGGCGACTCCTTGCAGATCGACGGGGAAGGCGCTCACGGACCGGTGGACCTGATCGAACTGCCGATCCGGTTCCTGTCGGTGATCGCCTTCCCCGATTCGCAGGTGTGACACCGCCGTGGGCATCACTCGTACACGCTGAGAATCCGCTGCGGGCCGTGGTGGTTGTGCCAGCCGGGCTTCATGCCGGGAGCCGGGGTCGCGTAGGTATCCGGGCTGTAGAGGTTGCCCGAGCCGTGCGGCTCCTGGGCGGCGGCCGTACCGGCCAGGCCGAGCGCGACGGCGCCGAAGACGCCCGCGGACAGGATGGGCAGTGCCAGAGCCTTGGTGAACTTGGTCATGATCGTGAATCCTTCTGTCTCAGTTGGGTTTTCGATTGTTGTTGCGGCTTGTTCGGCCGCTGAGACAAGAATGCGATCCAGACGGTCCCGGGTCTGTCCGGCGATCGGGCGATGAGGCTGCTGAAGTTGCGTTCCCCCGATCGGAGGCAGTGCACGTCAACCGCGAGTTTTGGCCTGGGATTGCCGCGGAGTACAGTTGAGCGCGTGCAGCGGGTGCTCCTTCTCGGACGCCGCGACGGGGTCTGATCAGACCGGCTTCCTGTCGCGGGTTTTTGCGATGCGCCGGTCGGGTCCCCTTCAAACTCCCGGAGCAAAACCATGACCACCCCCGACATCTCTGTAGATGCCTTCAGTTCGGTGCGCGAGATCAAGACGCCGGCAGGCACCCCCAACCCCGGACAGCCCGTGTGGAACACCCAGCGCGGCTCATCCATGCCGGTCACCCGCTATCGCAGCTTCGCCGACGAGGTTCCCGGCGGCAGCCCGGCCTTCGGCACCGGCGTCCCGTTCGACCGCACCTGGCCGGACCGCGTCATCGACAAGGCACCCATGTGGTGCGCCGTCGACCTGCGTGACGGCAACCAGGCCCTGATCGACCCCATGAGCCCCGCGCGCAAGCGCCGCATGTTCGACCTGCTGGTCCGGATGGGCTACAAGGAGATCGAGGTCGGCTTTCCCTCCGCCAGCCAGACCGACTACGACTTCGTCCGCGAGATCATCGAGGACGGCGCGATCCCCGACGACGTGACCATCCAGGTGCTGACCCAGTGCCGGCCCGAGCTGATCGAGCGCACCTTCGAGGCCTGTGCCGGCGCCCCGCAGGCGATCGTGCACTTCTACAACTCGACGTCGATCCTGCAGCGCCGCGTGGTGTTCCGCGCCGACCGCGACGCCGTCAAGAAGATCGCCACCGACGGCGCCCAGATGTGCGTCGAGGAGGCCAAGAAGTACCCGCAGACCCGCTGGCGCTTCGAGTACTCCCCCGAGTCCTACACGGGCACCGAGCTGGACTACGCCGTCGAGGTGTGCAACGCAGTCGCCGACATCGTCAAGCCCACCCCCGAGTGGCCGCTGATCGTCAACCTGCCCGCCACCGTCGAGATGGCCACCCCGAACGTGTACGCCGATTCGATCGAGTGGATGAGCCGGCACCTGACCCCGCGCGACTCGATCATCCTGAGCCTGCACCCGCACAACGACCGCGGAACCGGCGTTGCCGCAGCCGAATTGGGCTACCAGGCCGGCGCCGACCGGATCGAGGGCTGCCTGTTCGGCAACGGCGAGCGCACCGGCAATGTCTGCCTGGTCACCCTGGGCCTGAACATGTTCAGCCGCGGGGTCGATCCGCAGATCGACTTCTCCAACATCGACGAGATCCGGCGCACGGTCGAGTACTGCAACCAGCTGCCCGTGCACGAGCGTCACCCCTACGGCGGTGACCTGGTCTACACCGCGTTCTCCGGCAGCCACCAGGACGCCATCAACAAGGGCCTGGACGCCATGAAGATCTCGGCGGACGAGGCAGATTCCGACGTCGACGACATCCTGTGGCAGGTGCCGTACCTGCCGATCGATCCCAAGGACGTCGGCCGCACCTACGAGGCCGTGATCCGGGTCAACTCGCAGTCCGGCAAGGGCGGCGTGGCCTACATCATGAAGGCCGACCACGGCCTGTCGCTGCCGCGCCGGCTGCAGATCGAGTTCAGCCAGGCCATTCAGCAGATCACCGATGGCGAGGGCGGCGAGGTGTCGCCCAAGGAGATCTGGGACGCGTTCTCCGAGGAGTACCTGGCCCCGATCACCCCGCTGGAACGCATCCGCCAGAAGGTGGTGGCCTCCGAGATCGACGGCGGCACCGACACCATCACCGCCATCGTCAAGATCGACGGCGTCGAGCGCGAGATCGTCGGTGCAGGCAACGGCCCGCTGGCGGCCTTCGTCGATGCACTCGGCGCCATCGGCTACGACATCAATGTGCTGGACTACTCCGAGCACGCCATGTCCTCGGGTGAAGAGGCGCAGGCCGCGGCCTATGTCGAGGCGTCGATCGGCGGCAGGACGGTCTGGGGCGTCGGCATCGCGACTTCGATCACAACTGCATCACTTCGCGCCGTCGTATCTGCCGTCAACCGCGCGGCGCGTGGTTAGCTGACGCTGGCGTAGATCACTACGCCACGGTCAACTACAAGGAGCAGTCCATGGACTGGGGTTCGACTTGGGATTTCCTCTGGCATTTCCTGATCATCTTCGCCTGGATCGCATACCTGCTGGTCCTGTTCCAGATCCTCACCGACCTGTTCTGGCGTGATCACAAGACCTCCGGCTGGGTGAAGGCCGTGTGGGTGGTCTTCCTGATCCTGCTGCCGTGGCTCACCGCGCTGGTGTACCTGATCGCCCGGGGCAAGGGCATGTCCGAGCGGGCACAGGCGGCTGCGCTGGCGGCCAAGAAAGAGACCGACGACTACATCCGCCAGGCCGCGGGTCGGTCCCCGGCTCAGGAGATCGCCGACGCCAAGGCTCTGCTGGATGCCGGCACCATCAGCCAGGCCGAGTTCGACGGGCTGAAGGCCAAGGCACTGAGCTAAAACAGCGTGTACTGATCGCTTTCAGGTGCGGTGTCGACGAACTCCTCGATGTTCGCCCCGCCGACGACGTGGGCCAGCAGGCCCATGAACGTCTCGTCGTCGAGGATCGGCACCCCCACCTCCACGGCCTGGTAGCCCTTGCCCTGATCGGGTGCGGGCTCGTTGCAGAGGACCAGCGAGGTCTGCTGGTCCACCAGGTCCGTGTAGGCCAGCCCGGCGTGCAGGATGCGCTCGATGAGCTCCTCATGGGTGCGGGCCACCTCCGCCGACAGCGCCACCCGCATGCCCTGGACGAGTGGCCGCCCCGGCACGTAGATGCCGGGGTTGGCGTACTCGCACGGCAACCGCGAGGCCAGAACCTTCAGCGGCCGCAGCTCCTCATGGGTGACGTGACCGTTGGGCCAGCGGCGCCTGCTCACCTCCCGCAGCGGCAGCCAGACCTTGCGGTCGCGAGCCCGGGCCAAGGTGGGCTTGAGGATCTGCGCCAGCACCAGCGCGTCGTCGAGGGCATCGTGGGGCTTCATCTGGCTCACGCCCCAGTGCGCGGCCAGCGTCTCCAGCCGCAGGTTCTCGGTGCCCAGCGCCAGCCTGCGGGCCAACTCGACCGTGCACATCACGCTGTCGACCGGCAGTTCCGCGCCGACCAGTTCGGCCTCTGCGGCCAGGAAGCTGTAGTCGAAGCCCACGTTGTGGGCCACCAGCGTGCGTCCTCGCAGAATGTCGCTCACCTCGTCGACGACGTCTGCGAAGGTCGGCTGACCCTCCAGCATCTCGGCCGTCAGTCCGTGTACATGGGTGGGCCCGGGATCGACCCCAGGGTTCAGCAAGGAAGCCACACTGCGCTCGACATTGCCGTCATCACCGACGGCAAGGGCGGCGACGCTGACGATGCGGGCCTGCCCGGGCCGGAACCCGGTGGTCTCCACGTCGACGACGGCCCAGCCCGTGCCCGGCTCGGACGCCGGCCTGCCCCACGCGCTGCTCATAATCGCCAGGATGGCACGCGAGCCCGACAACCTCGGGCGGCACACACGCGTGTCGTGCCCCTAAAATCGCCGGAATGCTGACCCTTCGCGGGCGTGCCGCACTGGCCGCCGGATCAACCGCGCGCTGGGCGTCGCGGGTCACCGGACGCGGCGCGGGCGCGATGATCGGCGGGCTGGTGGCGATGACGCTAGACCGCTCGATCCTGCGTCAACTGGGCCAGGACCGCCGCAGCGTCGTCGTGACCGGCACGAACGGCAAATCGACCACCACCAGGATGACCGCGGCCGCCCTGGCCACGCTGGGCCCGGTGGCCAGCAACTCCGAGGGCGCCAACATGGACGCCGGCCTGGTGGCGGCACTGGCCGGAGCCCGCGATGCCACGCTGGCGGCGCTGGAAGTCGACGAGATGCACGTCCCGCACGTCAGCGATGCGGTGAACCCGTCGGTGATCGTGCTGCTCAATCTGTCCCGCGACCAGTTGGACCGGGTGGGTGAGATCAACCACATCGAGCGCACCCTGCGCGGCGGTCTGGCCCGTCATCGCGATGCGGTGATCGTGGCCAACTGCGACGACGTCCTGATGACCTCGGCCGCCTACGACAGCCCCAACGTGGTGTGGGTGGCTGCCGGCGGCAGCTGGTCCGGCGACTCGGTCAGCTGCCCGCGGTCCGGCGAGATCATCGAGCGCAACGGACGCGACTGGCACTCCACCGGAAGCGACTTCAAGCGTCCCAGCCCGCAGTGGTGGTTCGACGACACCCACATCTACGGTCCCGACGGCCTCACGCTGCCGATGACTCTGGCCCTGCCGGGCGCCGTGAACCGCGGCAACGCCACCCAGGCGGTCGCGGCGGCCGTGGCGCTGGGCGCCGATCCCGCCGCCGCGGTGGCCGCGGTCTCCGGCGTCGACGAGGTGGCCGGGCGGTACCGCACCGTGCAGATCGGCTCGCACACCGCGCGGATCCTGCTGGCCAAGAATCCGGCCGGCTGGCAGGAGGCCCTGTCGATGGTGGACAAGCACGGCGCCGGGGTGGTCATCTCGGTCAACGGGCAGGTGCCCGACGGTGAGGACCTGTCCTGGCTGTGGGACGTGCGGTTCGAGCATTTCGACGACACGGTCGTCGTCGCCGCCGGGGAGCGTGGGACGGATCTGGCCGTGCGGCTCGGGTACGCCGGCGTCGAGCATTCCCTGGTGCACGACACCGTCGCCGCGATCGACTCCTGCCCGCCCGGGCACGTCGAGGTGATCGCCAACTACACGGCCTTCCTGCAACTGAATCGGCGGATCTCATGAGTGGCGCGCACGCGAGGAGCAACAAGGCCCCTGTGCAGATCGGGCTGGTGCTGCCCGACGTGATGGGCACCTACGGCGACAGCGGCAACGCCGTGGTGCTGCAGCAGCGGTTGCGGTTGCGCGGAATCGACGCCGAGATCGTGGAGATCACGCTCGCCGATCCGGTGCCCGACTCGCTGGATCTGTACACCCTCGGCGGCGCCGAGGACTACGCGCAGCGGCTGGCGACCAAGCATCTGATCCGGTATCCCGGTCTGCAGCAAGCGGTTTCGCGTGGTGCGCCGGTGCTCGCGATCTGCGCGGCGATCCAGGTGCTCGGCCACTGGTACGAGACCTCTGCCGGGGAGCGGGTCGAAGGTGTTGGGCTGCTCGACGTCACGACGTCGCCGCAGGAGACCCGCACCATCGGCGAGGTGGCTTCCACTCCCCTGCTCGAGGGCCTCACCCAGCCGCTGACCGGTTTCGAAAACCACCGCGGCGGAACGGTTCTGGGTCCGGACGCCAGACCGCTGGCCGCCGTCACCAAAGGGGCAGGCAACCGTTTGGGCGACGGCTACGACGGCGCGGTGCAAGGCAGTGTGGTGGCCACCTACCTGCACGGCCCGTGCCTGGCCCGCAACCCGGAACTGGCCGATCATCTGCTGTCGCAGGTGGTCGGCGAGCTGCCGCCGTTGCAGCTGCCGGAGGTCGATCTGCTGCGTCGCGAGCGGTTGGCCGCCCCGCGCCGGGTGTAGCGGTCAGGCGAAAACGTCGACCGCAGCGGCGATCTTGGCGGCGGCATCACTGAGAATCGGCTCGCCATGGCCGAATCCGGCGATCTGTGCACCGGTGGCGGCGATCCTGGACACCGAGTCGGTGAGCTCTGAGCGGTCGACGTTGAAGACACCCGCGATCACCTGACCGTTGAACTCTGCGACGGTGTCTCCGGTGAGCACGGCATCCGCCGCCGGGAGATACAGCGCGATGCTGCCGGGAGTATGGCCGGGCACACCGATCACCCTTGCCCCGCCGGCGAAGTCGAGAACGTCGCCGTCGCCGACCACCCGGTCCACCTGGCATGCCGGGCCGTTCGGCGGTTCCACGAGATCCGGGCGGAGCGTCCGCTCCGAGTCGGTCAGCACCGGAATCGGACCCGGCTCGCCACGCACGTACCCGGCGTCGGCCGCACCGGCGATGACCTCGACGTCAGACCAGTCCGCGATCTCGGCGGCCGCACCGCTGTGGTCCTCGTGAAAGTGCGTGAGGACGATGCGCTTGACGTGAATCCGCCGCAGGCCGAGTTCGGTGAGGGCGTCGGCGATCAAATCGGCGCTGTCCGGCCAGCCGGCGTCGATCAGCGTCACGCCGTCGGGTTCGGTCCACAGGTAGCAGTTGAGTAGATGAGCCTGGCCACCTGGGATGCGCAGACGGTAGAGCGAGGGCGCCATCTGGAGTAGGTCGGGCATGACTCGACGTTACTGGCTCGCCACGGGAGCCGCCGAAACTGTATTCCGGCAGCTTCCTACCCGCACTTTCTCGGCTGGAATACAGTTTCGCGGAGGGTGCCGTCCCATCCACGTGCCTTCAACGCCCGGTAAGCCCGCTGGACCACCTGAGCTTCGCGGTCCTCCTTGATGACTCGCATGACATCCCAACCGAGTTGCTCCAGCTTCGGCAACACTCGCAGATCCTTGACGTACTGGGCACGGTCTGTCTGGTGCTGGCCACCGTCGTACTCCGAGGCGACCTGGAAGTCATCCCAGCCCATATCGACTGTGCGAACCACGCGTCCCCACTCGTCGGCGATGGCGATCTGGGTCGTCGGCCGCGGCAACCCGGCATCGATGTAGAGCAGCCGCAGCCGAGACTCCGGAGGTGACTGCGCGCCTCCGTCGACCAACGGAAGCACGGCTTTCAGCTTTGCCACCCCGCGGGCACCTCGGTACTGCTTGGTAAGCATGAGGACGTCCTCAGCGGAGAACGGGCACGCGTGCATCAGGGCGTCCAGCCGTTCAACAGCCTTCCTCCGCGGCAGGAATCGCCCAAGGTCGAACGCCGTGCGCGCAGGTGTCGTCACCGGTATGCCCGAGACACAGGTCACCTCGTCATCAGCAATGCGTTCGTTCCTGACGACGATGCCGTCGGGTGGACGAGTGCAGTCCCAGACGAGTTCGATCTCGACATCGTCGTCGACCCATTCAGCTCCGTGCAGGGCTGACGCCGCAACCCCTGACACGACGCCTTCCCGATGGCTCCACAGCCATGCACCCACAGTCCTGTCCCGCAGCGACGGCACACGATTTCGAGGGGTGTGGACATTCGGGTAAATCGGTCGATACCAACGCTGCAACTCATGTCGGGTCACGACGCCGTTGGCGACGGCTTCGCTGCCCACGAGTACCTCCCCCATGTGCCGATCCTGGCCGGGGGGGTGCGACAAACTCGCCGAAACGGTATTCCGGCAGGCAGCTACTCGTACTTCTGCTGCTGGAATACCGTTTCGGCGAACAGGCGAAAAAAATCAGGCCATGGCGCGGCGGCCGGCCAACGCCCGGCCCAGGGTGAGCTCGTCGGCGAACTCCAGGTCACCGCCCATCGGCAGACCCGACGCGATGCGGGTGACGGTGAGGCCCGGGATGTCGCGCAGCATCCGCACCAGATAGGTGGCCGTGGCCTCCCCCTCGGTGTTGGGGTCGGTCGCGATGATCACCTCGGCCACGTCGACGCCGTCGACGCGTTCTCCGATGCGGTTCAGCAGTTCTCGGATGCGCAGTTGATCGGGCCCGATGCCGGACAACGGGTCCAGTGCGCCGCCCAGCACGTGGTAGCGGCCCCGGAACTCGCGGGTGCGTTCGACGGCCTGCACGTCCTTCGGCTCCTCGACCACGCACACCAGGGAGGCGTCCCGGCGGGGGTCCTTGCAGATCCGGCAGCGTTCCTCGTCGGAGACGTTGCCGCACACCGCACAGAACGTGACGCCGTCACGGATGCGGCCCAACACCGCGGTCAGCCGATCGATGTCCGGCGGCTCGACGCTCAATAGGTGAAACGCGATCCGCTGCGCACTCTTGGGCCCGATCCCGGGGAGCTTGCCGAGCTCGTCGATCAGATCCTGTACCGGGCCTTCGAACACTCAGAGCCCCGGAAGTCCGAACCCGCTCAACCCGCCGGCCAGCGGGCCCAGGCGACTCTGCGCCAGCGTGGTCACCTGGTTGGAGGCATCGGCGAGGGCGCCGACGATGAGGTCCTGCAGGGTCTCGACGTCCTCGGGATCGACGACCTTGGGGTCGATCGCCACCGCGATCACCTCGCCGCTGCCCTTGACCGTCACCTGCACCAGCCCGCCGCCGGCCTGGCCGTGCACCTCGGAATTGGCCAGCGCTTCCTGCGCCTCCATGAGCTGCTGTTGTACCTGCTGTGCCTGCGCAAGCAGGGCCGACATGTCGGGCGTGCCTCCGGGTTGCATGAGTGGTCCCCTTGCCGTGTTGATTGCGTCTTGGTCTCGACTTGGTTGCTCTCGCCTGTCGGCGCGCGATTCGGACTTTCAGCCTAGTCGGCGCGGGGGCTAGCGTGGCGCCCGTGCGAGTCCCAGCCTGCGTGCGTGTCGGCACGGCGTTCGTCAGCAGCGTATTCATCGCCGCTGCCGTCCCCGCCGTCGTCGATGCTCCCCACGCCACCGCCGCCCCGAACGTCGCCGGAATGATCGTGTTCCTCGATCCCGGCCACAACGGCGCCAACGACGCGTCGATCAGCCGCCAGGTGCCCACCGGCCGCGGCGGCACCAAGGACTGCCAGGCCAGCGGCACCTCCACCGAGGACGGCTTCCCCGAGCACACCTTCACCTGGGACACCACGCTGCGGGTCCGCGCCCTCCTGAACCAGATGGGCGTGCGCACCGCCATGTCCCGCGGCAACGACAACGCGCTGGGGCCCTGCGTCGACGAGCGGGCCTCGATGGCCAATGCCCTGCGGCCCAACGCCATCGTGTCCATCCACGCCGACGGAGGCCCGGCCAACGGCCGCGGCTTCCACGTGCTCTATTCGTCCCCGCCGCTGAACAACGTGCAGGCCGGACCGTCGGTGCAGTTCGCCAAGACCATGCGCGACCAGCTGTCCGCGTCGGGCATCCCGCCCGCCACCTACATCGGTTCGGGCGGTCTGGACGCCCGCTCGGACATCGCCGGGCTCAACCTGGCGCAGTTCCCGTCGATCCTCGTCGAGTGCGGCAACATGAAGAACCCGGTCGACTCGTCACTGATGAAGACCCCGGACGGCCGGCAGAAGTATGCCGAGGCCATCGTCCGGGGCGTCACGGCCTACCTGGGCAGCCAGGGCGGTACCCCGGCTCGTTAACTCTCGACTTCTTTTTTCAGGTTCGCCAGCACCTCGTCCTGGATCTTGCGCAGGCCCAGCGGCGCGAACGTCTTCTCGAAGAAGCCCTTGACCCCGCCGGCGCCGGTCCAGCTGGTCTTGAGGTTGACCGACGAGCCGGTGCCCGCCGGGGCGACGGTCCAGTTGGTCACCAGGCTGGAGTTCGCGTCCTTCTCGATCACCGTGTGACCGGCCACATCCACGGACGCCTTGATGTCGCGGACCCGGGACTCGGTGGCCTGCAGCTTCCAGCTGGCCACGGTTCCCACGCCCTGACCGCCCTCGAGCACCTGGTAGTCGCGGTAATGCGAGGAAAGGATCTTCGGGCGCACGGTCTGGTAGTCCGCGATCGCGGCGAACACAGCGGCCGGCTCGGCGTTGATCAGAACCGTGCTGACCGCACTGACCTGTCCCATGTCTGAAACTCCTTTTACTCGTGTTGCTCGTGTCTGCGGTCGCATCGGTGGCAACCTCCGACTAGCGTATATGTGTGTCTGTTGTTACGACTGACGCACAAGCTGTCCATGCCCTCGGCGTGCAGCGCCTATTGGACAGTTACCGCGCCATTCCGCCCAGTTCGACGGTGCGGCTTGCCAAGCCCACGTCGAACCTCTTCCGTGCGCGAGATCGCAGCGATGTCAAGGGTCTGGACGTATCGGGCCTGACCAATGTGATCGCGGTCGACGCCGAAGCCCGCACCGCCGACGTGGCGGGCATGTGCACCTATGAAGACCTGGTCGCCGCGACGCTGCCGCACGCTCTGGCACCGCTGGTGGTGCCCCAACTCAAGACCATCACGCTGGGCGGCGCGGTCACCGGGCTCGGCATCGAATCGACCTCGTTCCGTAACGGTCTGCCGCATGAATCGGTGCTGGAGATGGACATTCTCACCGGAGCAGGCGAGATCGTCACCGCCTCACCCGAGCAGCATGCCGACCTTTTCCGGACCTTCCCCAATTCTTATGGAACGCTGGGTTATTCGACCCGGCTCCGCATCGAGCTGGAACCCGTCACCCCCTTTGTGGCGTTGCGCCACCTGCGCTTTCACTCGCTGTCCGCACTCATCGCGGCGATGGATCGAATCATCGAGACGGGCGGTCTCGACGGCCAACCGGTCGATTATCTCGACGGCGTGGTGTTCAGCACCGACGAAAGCTACCTGTGCGTCGGGTTCAAGACCACGACACCGGGCCCGGTCAGCGACTACACCGGTCAGGACATCTACTACCGCTCGATCCAGCACGCGCAGGGCGAAAAGCACGACCGCCTGACCATTCACGACTACCTGTGGCGGTGGGACACCGACTGGTTCTGGTGTTCCCGGGCCTTCGGCGCGCAGAACCCCACCATCCGGCGGTTCTGGCCGCGCCGGCTGCGCCGCAGCAGCTTCTACTGGAAACTCGTCGGCTACGACCAGCGGTTCAACATCGCCGACCGGATCGAGATCCGGAACGGCCGCCCGCCCCGGGAGCGGGTGGTACAGGACATCGAGGTGCCCCTGGAGAACTGCGAACGGTTCCTCACCTGGTTCCTGGAAAACGTCCCGATCGAACCGATCTGGCTGTGCCCGCTGCGGTTACGCGAGCATCGCCGCAACGACGCAGATATATCTGGGGCCTGGCCCCTGTATCCCCTTCGCGCCCACCACACCTACGTCAACGTCGGGTTCTGGTCGTCGGTGCCCGTCGGCCCGGTCGAGGGACACACCAACAAGCTGATCGAGGCCAAGGTCGGCGAACTCGACGGACACAAGTCCCTGTATTCCGATTCCTACTATCGCCGTGAGGATTTCGACGAGCTCTACGGCGGCGAGACCTACAAGACCGTCAAGAAGTCCTACGACCCCGATTCGCGCCTGTTTGACCTGTATTCGAAAGCCGTCTTGCGCCGATGAACGGAGAACAGCGATGACCACCTTCAAAGAACACTCGACGCACGCAAGCGATCACAAGCTCAACCTGGCCGAGATCCTGGAGATCTTCGCATCAGGTTCGCAGCCACTGAAATTCACCGCCTACGACGGCAGCAGCGCCGGCCCCGAGAACGCCACGCTCGGCCTGGACCTCAAGACCCCGCGCGGCACCACGTATCTCGCCACCGCCCCTGGTGATCTTGGTCTGGCCCGGGCCTACGTCTCCGGCGACCTGGAACCGCACGGCGTTCATCCCGGCGACCCGTACCCGCTGCTGTGCGCGCTGGCGGAGAAGATGGCGTTCAAGCGCCCGCCGGCCCGGGTACTCGCCAACATCGTCCGCTCCATCGGCATCGAACACCTCAAGCCGATCGCACCTCCCCCACAAGAGGCCCTGCCCCGGTGGCGCCGGATGATGGAGGGCCTGCGGCACAGCAAGACCCGTGACGCCGAGGCCATCCACCATCACTACGACGTGTCGAACACCTTCTACGAATGGGTGCTCGGGCCGTCGATGACCTACACCTGCGCGTGCTATCCGGACGCCGATGCCAGCCTGGAAGAGGCGCAGGACAACAAGTATCGGCTGGTCTTCGAGAAGCTGCGTCTGCAACCGGGCGACCGCTTGCTCGACGTCGGCTGCGGCTGGGGCGGCATGGTGCGCTACGCGGCCCGCCACGGGGTCAAGGCGCTCGGAGTGACGCTGTCGGCAGAGCAGGCCCGGTGGGCGCGGGAGGCCATCGCCAAGGAGGGTCTCAGCGACCTGGCCGAGGTGCGTCACGGCGACTACCGCGACATCACCGAGACCGGGTTCGACGCGGTGTCCTCGATCGGCCTGACCGAGCACATCGGGGTGCACAACTACCCGTCGTACTTCGGTTTCCTCAAGTCGAAGATGCGTCCCGGCGCGCTCCTGCTCAACCACTGCATCACCCGCCACGACAACCGAAGCGGCGCGGCCGCCGGAGGTTTCATCGATCGGTATGTGTTCCCCGACGGCGAGTTGACCGGCTCGGGGCGCATCATCACCGAGGTGCAGGACGTCGGCCTTGAGGTCATGCACGAGGAGAACCTGCGCAACCACTACGCGATGACGCTGCGCGACTGGTGTGCCAACCTCGTCGAGCACTGGGACGAGGCGGTCGCCGAGGTCGGGCTGCCCACCGCCAAGGTGTGGGGCCTGTACATGGCCGGGTCCCGGTTGGGCTTCGAGACGAATGTGGTTCAGCTGCACCAGGTTCTGGCGGTCAAACTCGACGACCGCGGCAACGACGGCGGCCTGCCGCTGCGGCCGTGGTGGACGCCCTAGCCCTCGATCTTTCGCGCACCCAACTCGTTCTGGAGCAGCTCCAGGGCGACCTCTTCGGGGTCGCGACGCGGCCCGGCCTCGCTCTGCGAAGCCTCGGCGAGCATCTCTGCCTCTTCCTGCTCCGGGGATGACGGCGGCTCCGGAACAGGTTCCGGCTCCGGCTCGGGAATGACGCGGCCAGGTCGGGTGGGCACCCGTGGTGGCGGCTTCGCGGCCTTCGGCGGGGGCGGCGGCGCGGCCTCCGCCGTGCCGACCTCACACCGGATCTGCCAATCCACGCCGAGCGCATCCTTCAGCGCCTCCCGGATCACGTCGGCGTTGCGCGATTCCGTGAGCCGCTTGGCCAACGGCGGCGAATCATGGGAGAGCACAAGCGTTTTGTCCTCGACCGCGCGGACGATCGCCCCGGACAGCATGACCTCGGTGGTCCGGCTGCGCTCCCGCACCTTCTCCCGCACCGTCGACCACATCGAGCGCACGGCGGCCGCGCTGGGCTCGCCGCCGGGGGTTACCGAGGCCGGTGCCGGCTCGGGTTCAGGCTCCGGTTCCGGAGCGGGCTCGGGCTCGAAGTCGGGCTCGGGCGGGAGCGGCGGCTCGGGCTCGGGGGCCGGAGCGGGTGGTGGTGGCGGCGCGGACACCGGCTCGGGGGCGGCCACCGGTTCAGGCGCGGCCACCGGCTCGGGAGCGGCCACCGGCGCGGCTTGTGGTTCAGGCGCGGGGGGAGCCACAGGCGGCGGGGCGGGCGCAGCAGCAGGGGTGGGCGCCGGGGCAGGAGCCTCCGCGGCCGGTGCGGCCTGACTGCGGCGCACGAACGTCTTGGCGGGCTCGGCGGCGGGGCGGGCGGCCGCGGCCTCGCCGGCCGGGATGGACAGGTCCAGCCGGGTCTCGATGCGTTCGATGCGCTGCAGCAGCGCGGATTCGGTGTCATGCGCCGACGGCAGCAGCAGCCGGGCGCACACCACCTCCAGCAGCAGCCGAGGTGCGGTTGCACCACGCATCTCGCCGAGGCCCGCGTGCACCACCTCGGCGTAGCGGGTCAGGGTGCCTGCGCCCAAGCGGGCAGCCTGCTCCCGCATCCGTTCCAGCACATCGGCCGGCGCGTCCACGACACCGCGGGTGACCGCGTCGGGCACGGCCTGCAGCACGATCAGGTCGCGGAAGCGTTCCAGCAGATCGGTGGCGAACCGCCGCGGATCATGGCCTGCGTCGATCACGGATTCCACCGCACCGAACAACGCGGCCGCGTCCCCGGCCGCCAGCGCCTCGACCGCGTCGTCGATGAGCGCCATGTCGGTGGCCCCCAGCAGGGCCAGCGCCCGCTGATACGTGATGTGGTTGCCGCTGTCGCTCTGTTCCGAGCCGGCCAGCAGCTGATCGAGCACCGAGAGCGTGTCGCGGGGCGAACCACCGCCGGCCCGGATGACCAACGGGTACACCGCGTCGTCGACGTTGACGCTCTCTTCGGCGCAGATGCGCTCGAGCAGCGGGCGCATGGTGCGCGGGGCCAGGAGCCGGAAGGGGTAGTGGTGGGTGCGCGACCGGATGGTCGGCAGCACCTTCTCCGGTTCGGTGGTGGCGAACACGAAGATCAGGTGCTCGGGCGGCTCCTCGACGATCTTGAGCAGCGCGTTGAAGCCGGCCGTGGTGACCATGTGCGCTTCGTCGATGATGAAGATGCGGTACCGCGATTGCGCGGGGGTGAAGAACGCACGATCCCGCAGCTCGCGGGTGTCGTCGACGCCGCCGTGGCTGGCCGCGTCGAGTTCGGTGACGTCGAGGTTGCCCGGGCCGTTGGGGGCCAGCGCGACGCACGACGCGCACACCCCGCAAGGCGTGGGCGTGGGCCCCTGCTCACAGTTGAGCGAGCGGGCCAGGATGCGCGCCGAGGACGTCTTACCGCAGCCGCGCGGCCCGGAGAACAGATACGCGTGGTTGATCCGGCCCGCGGTCAGCGCGGTTGATAGCGGCTCGGTGACATGTTCCTGGCCAACGACTTCCGCGAAGGTTGCCGGCCGGTATTTGCGGTAGAGAGCCACGGAAGAAGGCTACCGACTGCGTCTGACGCCGCGCCGGTGCCCGTTGACTTTGAACCCACGCACACCGCTACCCGCACAAATTCAGCGTCAGTTCCGAGTCAACGCAGAGTTCTCCACAGAGCACGATTCATCCACAGGTGGCGACGCCGAGACCGGCTTACCCGCCCGACCGTGTCCCCGCCACCGGCGACTGTCGCCGCATGAGTGAGCCCTTCATCGGCACCGAAGCCCTGGCGGCCGGCGTCGTCAACCGCTACCAGCTCAGCCGCCATCACCGCGCGATCCTGCCGAACATCTACGTGGACAAGCGAACTGCGGTGTCGCTGCGGCAACGCAGCACGGCGGCCTGGTTGTGGTCGGGTCGTAACGGGGTGATCGCGGGCGCCGCCGCGTCGGCGCTCCATGGCGCGAAGTGGGTGGGCGATGACATTCCGATCGAGTTGATCAGCGCCAAGACCAAACCACCCGAGCAGGTGATCACTCGACAGGATCTGATCTGCGACGGCGAGGTCATGCGCATCGACGGTCTGCCGGTCACGAGCGTCGAGCGCACTGCCTTTGACCTCGGACGCCGCGGGCCGATCGGTGCGGCCGTCGCGCGACTCGACGCTCTTGCCCGAGCCACCGGGCTGAAGGCGGACGACGTGATGACGCTCGCCGGACACCATCGCCACACCCGTGGCCTGCGGCAACTCGACCGGGCGCTGGATCTGTTCGACCCCGGCGGCCAGTCCCCGAAAGAAACCTGGCTGCGGCTGATGCTCATCGACGCGGGTTTTCCACGGCCGCGGACACAGATACCGGTGCTCGGGCCCGACGGCTACCCGAGGTACTTCCTCGACATGGGTTGGGAGGAACTGATGCTGGCGGTCGAATACGAAGGTGTGCAGCACGCCGATCAGCTCGGCTATGACATCTCGCGTGCCGACTACATCACGCGAGTCGGCTGGACCCAGGTAAGAGTGGCCGCGGGACACCGACGACCCGCCATCATCGCCCGGGTGGAGCGCGAATGGGACCGACTTTGGCGGCCAGAGCTCGGGATCATGCCGCGCCGGCCACCGCTGGCCGGTCCGCCGCTGGAACTCGGCTGTTGACTTTGAACCCACGCACACCGCTACCCGCACAAATGCGGCGTCAGTTCAAAGTCAACGCAACAGCGACTCGGTCGCTGCCAGCAGAGCGCAGGTGGCGAGGCCGTCGATCGCCTCGCGCACATCTGGTAGCGACGGGAACGTCGGCGCGATGCGGATGTTCTTGTCCTCGGGGTCCTTGCGGTACGGGAAAGCCGAACCGGCCTCGGTGACCGCGATCCCGGCGTCCTTGGCCAGTGCGACGGTCCGCTTGGCGGTGCCGGGCCACACGTCGAGACTCACGAAGTATCCGCCCTTGGGGTCGGTCCACGACGCGATCTTCGACTCCCCCAGGCGGTCCTCGAGGATCTCGGCGACCAAGGCGAACTTGGGGGCGATCAGCTCGCGGTGACGCTGCATCTGCAGCCGCACACCGTCGGCGTCGCCGAAGAAGCGGCTGTGGCGCAGCTGGTTGACCTTGTCTGGCCCGATCGTCTTCTTGCCCGCGTGCTGCAGGTACCAGGCGATGTTGCCCAGCGAGCCGCCGAGGAAGCTCACCCCCGCGCCGGCGAAGGTGATCTTGGAGGTCGAGGCGAACACCAAGGGACGGTTCGGGTTACCGGCCGCCTCGGCCAGGCCCAGCACGTCGACCTGACGGATGAACTCGTCGGTCAGGGTGTGGACGGCGTAGGCGTTGTCCCACATCAACCGGAAATCGTTTGCCGCCGTGCGCATTTGGACGAGACGCCGGACAACTTCCCAGGAATAGGTGACCCCGGTGGGGTTGCCGTACACCGGAACGCACCACATGCCCTTGATCGCCGGGTCGGCCGCGACGAGTTCCTCGATGAGGTCGACATCCGGCCCGTCCTCACGCATCGGCACCGGGATCATCTCGACGCCCAAGGACTCGGTGATCGCGAAATGCCGGTCATACCCGGGCGACGGGCAGAGGAACTTGACCTGCTCTTCCCGGATCCAGGGCCGCACCGAATCCACCCCGCCGTGCAGCAGCGAGAACACGATGACGTCGTGCATCATCTCCAGGCTCGCGTTGTTGCCTGCGATGAGGTTCTGCACCGGGATGCCGAGCAGTTCGCCGAAGATCTCCCGCAGCTCGGGCAGGCCGTGCAGGCCCCCGTAGTTGCGGGTGTCGGTGCCTTCGCGGTCCCGGAAGGAGTCTTTTTCCGAGCCGGGCAGCGACAGCAGCGCGTTGGACAGGTCCAACTGCTCGGGAGCCGGCTTGCCGCGGGTCAGGTCCAGGCTCAGCTTCTTGGCCTGCAGCTCCGCGTAGTTGCGCTGTTGGACTTCGTGCTGCGCGAGCAGATCGTCGCGGCCGAGAGACTGGAACGACACCGCGCGCCTTTCACAGAAGCGGAGAGCTGGACATAAGGGGACCCCGCGCACCCGCCAGAGCCCGTTGACCCTTGCTGCCTTCCGGCCCTGGGGGAGTTCACAGGATGGACGCCGCGCGGGGTCCGAAGGCGAGTGTAATACCCCGCCTGTCCCCGGCGTTTACGGGAGTGGTTCGAGCGTCGGTTACGATTGCCGACGGAGGATTCGCCTAGTGGCCTATGGCGCTCGCCTGGAACGCGGGTTGGGTTAACAGCCCTCAGGGGTTCAAATCCCCTATCCTCCGCGCTCGGGTCCGGGGTGCGACCTGCTGAATCAACCCTGATCAGCGGTTCGCACCCCGGCCCAATTTCAGTACCCGAGGAGGAGTATGGGCCGCACCGTCGCGGTGATCTGGCACGTTTCGTTTTCGATCGTGGCCGCCGGCCTCTTCTTCTTTTTCGTCCTCCCCAGATGGCCCGAACTCATGGGCCAGACATCGCCGACGCTGGGGCTGATCCTGCGGATCGTCACCGGCGTACTGATCGGTGTCGCGGCCCTGCCGGTGGTATTCACCCTGCAGCGGACCAAGCGTCCCGAGCTGTCCACCCCGGAGCTCGCGCTGCGGTTGCGGACCGCCTCGATCTCCCTGCACGTCGTGGCAGCCGTGCTGATCGTCGGCACCGCGGTCTCCGAGATCTGGTTGTCGCTGGACAGCTTCGGGCCGTGGCTGTTCGGGATCTACGGCGCCGCCGCAGCGATCGCCCTGCTCGGCATCTTGGCCTTCTACCTGGCCTTCGTCGCCGAACTGCCGCCCCCGCCGCCGAAGCCGGTCAAGACCCGCGAGAAGGCCGAGCGCCGCGGACGCAAGAAGGCTGCCGACGAGGAGGCCGCGGAGGAATCCCCCGCCGCCGAGGAAACCGAAGAGACCGAAGCAGTCGAGGAGACTGCCGAGGCCGACGCGAAAGACACCGACGCCGAAGAGGCAGAGGCAGACTCCGAAGAAGCTGCCGAAGACGACAAAGACGAGGAATCGGCGGGCACATCGCTGCGCAATCGGCGACCGTCGAGCAAGAGCGGCACCAAGCGGCGGGGCTGGCGCTCACGCGGCGAAGTCGCCACCGAAGACTGACGCAACGCCGATCGCGTCGACATCGGGTTCTTGCCCAGCCAAGATGGGTATATGAGCAAAGTGGGCTCACATCCGTTCAAAGTGATTCTCGCGGCGGCACTGACCGCCGCGGCTGCCGTCGTCGTCCCGTCCGCGCCTGCCGGCGCCGCACCGGGTGACCCGGAGACAGTGGCCTCTCAGATCGAACCCTCGGTGGCGCGCATCGACACTCGGGTGGATTACCAGCAGGCCTACGGCATCGGCACCGGCATCGTGCTGTCCCCCAGCGGGGAGGTGCTGACCAACTATCACGTCGTTCAGGGCGCGAACTCGATCAGTGCCACGGTCGGCGGGCAGCGGTTCGGGGCCGAGCTGGTCGGTTATGACCGTCAGAACGACATCGCGGTGCTGCAGTTGCACGGTGCGGCCGGGCTGCCGCCGGCACCGATCGGCGATTCGGCCGCGCTGGCACCGGGCCAGCCGGTGGTCGCGCTCGGCAACGCCGGAGGCAGCGGCGCGCCGCTGACCCGGGAGATCGGCACGGTCAGCGCGTTCAACCGGACCGTCAACGCCGAGGACGAACTCACCGGCACCAGCGACGAGATCAACGGACTGTTCGAGTTCGCCGCACCGGTACGCGCCGGTGATTCCGGCGGCCCGGTGGTCAACGACGCGGGCCAGGTCGTCGGCATGACGACGGCCGCGTCGGTGAACTTCCGGATGGGGCCCGGCGGCAAGGGATTCGCCATCCCGATCAATGACGCGATGGGCATCGCCGGGCAGATCCGGGCCCGCACCCCGTCGGCCACGGTGCACATCGGGCCGCCGACCATGCTCGGCGTCGGAGTGCGCACCGCGCAGCGCCAGAGCGGCGGCGTGATCGTGCAGGACGTCATCCCCGGCGGCCCGGCCGAAGCGGCCGGCCTGATGTCCGGCGATCTGCTCACCAATATCGAGGGCACCCCGCTGAATTCGGCTCGCACGCTGACGCTGGTGCTGGACCAGCATTACCCGGGTGACGTCGTCGGCCTGACCTGGCAGGACCAGGCCGGCCAGCAGCACACCGGCAAGGCCACGCTGGCCGCTGGGCCGTAATCCGTGGTCACGCTGGACCGCCTGATCAACGTTCTGGGCGGCTACGGGGTGCGGCTTCGCACCCAGGCAAACGGCGCCTGCCCGGCGCCACGCTCCACCGAGCTGCGCAGCGTCGTGATGCACGAACCCGGTCAGGTGATCGGCGACGTCCTGCTGGCGGTCGGGGCCGAGTCCGTGGCCCAGGCCGTGCGATGGGCCGCGGCGGCGCGCGCCGTGGCGGTGCTGGTCCGTGGGTTCGACGAGCCGACCGATGACGGGTCGGTGGCCGACGACGGCATCGCGGTGATGACAGTGGATCCCGAAGTCTCCTGGAGCGAGCTGGCGGCCGTGGTCTACGGCGTGGTGCTGGAAGGCCGGGAGACCGAGTCCGGGCGCGGCCCAACCGATTTGTTCGCACTGGCCGACAGCGTCGCCGACGCGGTGGGCGGTTCGGTCACCATCGAGGACCGGCGCAGCGCGGTCCTGGCGTATTCGCGCTTGCAACAGCACGCTGACCCGGCCCGCGCCGAGACGATCCTCAGCCGCGGCGCACCGGAACGGCTGCGTGCCCTGTTCGAAGCCCGCGGAGTGTTCCGGCATCTGGCCGAATCCGACGAGCCGATGTTCGTCGAGGGCGACGACGAGCGCGGCCTGACGGGGCGGATGGTCGTGGCTGCCCGGGCCGGTCGCGAATTGCTCGGCTCGATCTGGGTGACGTGCGCCGAGCCGTTGCCCGACGCCCGCCGAGCCGCGCTGGCCGACGGTGCCCGCATGGTCGCCCTGCACCTGCTGCGTTCGCGCGCCAGCGCCGACTTGGAACGCCAGGTGGAATCGGAGCTCGTCATCCGCCTGCTCGAGGGCGCCGCGGACTCCACCACAGCCGCCAGCCGGCTCGGGCTGCCGCAGACACCCCTGCGGGTGATCGCGCTGCGAGCCCAGACCGCCGACGAACGGCATGCCGCGCTGCTGCTGGCATTCGAGCGGGCGACCGCCGGCTTCGGCTGGTCACGTCCCGGCCGCAGCGCCCTGGCCGGCAACACCGTGTACACCGTGCTGCCCGGCGCCGAGGCCGATGCCGCCGGCAGCTGGGTGACCGGACTGCGCGCCGCGCTGCCCGAGCGTGTGACGGTGCTGGCCGGGATCAGCGGTCCAGCCACCGCCGCTGAGCTGGCACTGGCCCGCAGTGAGGCCGACGAGTGTCTGGCGCTGCACGAGGTGCGGCGTGAGGGTCCGGCACCGGTGTACGACGAGGCCTGGGACGAGATCCTGCTGCAACGGCTTCGGATCGCGGCCCGCTCCGGCCGCGCCCCGCAGCGCGGCCCGGTCGCCGAGTTGCGGGCCCACGATCAGGCCAACGGCACGCAGTACGCGGCGACGCTGCGGGCCTGGTTGGAGGCCCAGGGCGACCTGGCCGGGGCCGGACGCACGCTCGGCGTCCACGAGAACACCGTGCGGTACCGGCTGCGCAAGATGATCGAGCTGACGCAACTCGATCTGGCCGATGCGCGCAAGCGGCTCGCGATGATGATCGAACTGGCCGCCACCGAGGAATTGTCGTAGGCCGACAATCACCACCCTTCCGATTGTCGAGAACGTGCAAACCGGGAGCACGTGGTCAGCCTCACCATGGGAGCATGAATGGGGTCGAGCGCATTGACGGCGGACCGCGGTCAGCGGTGGTCGTGGGTGCAGGCATTGTCGGCCTGTCCACGGCATGGTTTCTTCAGGAGCGCGGAGTCGAGGTCACCGTTGTCGACCGCCGCGGAGTGGCGGCGGGCGCATCGTGGGGCAACGCCGGCTGGATTTCGCCGACGCTGACCATCCCGCTCAATGATCCGGCGGTGCTGCGCTACGGCCTGCGGTCGATGTTCGACCCGGCCGCGCCCCTGCACATCCCGCTGACCTCGGGCCCCCGGCTGCTGGCGTTCCTGGCCCGGTTCGCCATGAACTGCCGGCTCTCGACGTGGACGCGGGCCGCCAGGGCCAACGTGCCGTTCAACGAGGAATGCCTCGAGGCCTACGACGTGCTGACCGCCAACGGTGTATCGGTGCCCACCACCGACGGACCGATCACGGCGCTGTTCGAAACCGCGCACCAGGCCGAACACCTGATGACCGAACTGCGCCGGATGGCCGCCGTCGGCCAGACCGTGACTGTCACCGGGCTGTCCGGTGAGACGCTGCGCGAGCACGTGCCGCTGGCGTCGGCGGCCATCACCGCGGGCATCAGTGTGGAGGGCCAGCGCTTCGTGGACCCGGGCCGGTTCGTGCATGCGCTCGGCGAGGCTGTCGTCGCCAGGGGCGCGGAGCTGGTCATCGGCGAGGTCACCGATGTGCGGGCCGAAGGCGCCGGCGTCAGCGTCGACGTGGCGGATCGTTCCCTCAAGGCCGACACCGCCGTGATCGCCACCGGCGCCTGGCTGTCGAAACTCGCCAAGCCGTGGGTGCGCACGCCGGTCCAGGGCGGACGCGGCTACTCGTTCACCGTGCCGGTGCAGCGCCCGATCCTCGGGCCCATCTATCTGCCCGACGCCCGCGTGGCCTGCACGCCGTACCAGGGCGGGCTGCGGGTGGCCGGAACCATGGAGTTCCGCTCCCCCGACGATCCGCTGCAGCCGGCGCGCGTCGACGCGATCATCGCTTCGGCCGCCCCACTGCTCGACGGTGTGGACTGGGATGCCCGCACCGATGTGTGGGTGGGTGCGCGTCCGGTCACCCCCGACGGACGTCCGCTGATCGGTGAAGTGGCACAAGGAATCTACGTGGCCGGCGGTCACGGCATGTGGGGCCTGGCCCATGGCCCGGTCACCGGCCGCCTCCTCGCCGAGTACATCACCACCGGAAAACAGCCTGAGGTCCTGCGGGAGTTCGACCCGCTGCGCTGAGGGCTCAAGACATCGCCCTAACGGGCCATCAAGCCGTCAGGGGCGGCGCACGAACCCGCCCCTGACGGCATCTCCGCATATCGGAAGGAAACGACAATGACTGTCAGCCAACGTGTTTGGTTGTCTCCACAGGCATACGAACGACTACAGACCGAGCTGTCGACGCTGCGGGAACTGATCTCGACCGAGGCCGCATCGGATTCCGACGAGAACGAGGTGGCCATTCAGCGGGCCCGCCAGACGCGCATCCAGCAGATCCACGATCTGCTGCTCAACGCGGTCGTCGGTGAGGATCCGCCCGACGACGGAGTGGCCGAGCCGGGCATGGTGCTGACCGTGCGTTTCGACCAGACCAAGGAGATCGAGACGTTCCTGCTGGGCATCCGCGGCGCCGAATACGGCGATCTGGAGGTCTATTCGGTCAACTCGCCGCTGGGCGAGGCCATCGTGGGCGCACGCCCCGGCGAGCAGCGCCAGTACGCGGTGCCCAGCGGCGAAGCCGTGCCGGTCACGCTGATCAGCGCTGTGCCGTTCGGGATGCATGAGGTCCGCGCCTTAACCTGAGTGAATGGCAGGCGAACGCAAGGGCACGCCCGGTAGCTTGACCGCCGACGACTGGATACAAGCCGGGTACGCCCTGCTGGCCTCCGACGGAATGCGGGCGCTGAAGATCGAGCGGCTCTGCGAGCAGATCGGCGCCACCCGAGGCAGCTTCTACTGGCACTTCACCGACATGAAGGGTTACCGGGCGGCGCTGGTGGCGTCGTGGAATGCGTTCTTGGAGCAGGACCGTCGCGCGCTGGCCGAGCTCGAGGATCTGCCTCCGCGCGAACGGCTGTCGCAGATGATGAGGCAGCTGCTGAGCCCCCGGCACTGGACGTTGGAGCGCGCGATGCGGGAGTGGGCCCGCTCCGACGACATCGCCGCGGCCAACGTGCGCGCAGCCGATCACCGGGTTCTGGTCGCCGTCACCAAGGCCTACCTCGACTACGGGTTCACCCCCGAGGACGCGGCCCTGCGCGGCCAGGCCACCTTCGCCACGGGTATCGGCGTGCTGCATCTCATGGACTCAGCTGACGCGCTGACGGCCGCCGACCGCTACGAACGCTTCCTGGACCTCATGCTGGCTCGATGATCGCGGAGAACACGCGCTCGAAGAGATCGGTCAATTGGTCGGTGTCGCAGTCGGCAAAGCCTGGGCTACGGATCACCCGGCGCATCAACAGGACCCCGCTCATCACCGACAACATGGCGTCGGCGCGGAGCTGACGGTCCGGCCCGGACAGTTGGCCGGCCAACCGCCGGCCGACGTGGCGCGCGATCGCGTCGCGCACGATGTTCACCGCAACCGGGTTCGAAACCGAGCGGAGCATGATCAGGAAAGGCTCCAGCGGGTCGGCATCAGGATCGGAGCGGTCGGCCAGTGCGGTGGCAGCGTCGCGCGCGAGGGCGGCTGGTTTCTCGGCCACGATCGTCGGTGGCGCGAACGACGTTTCGACCGCCTCGGCGAACAGCTGCTCCTTGGACCCGAAGTAGCGATTCACCAGCATCGCGGTGACCCCGGCGTCTCGTGCGATCTCACGAACGCCGACGCCGTCATACCCGGACAGGGCAAAGTGGCGGATCGCCGATTGCAGGATCGCCTCGCGGGTGGCAGCCGCATTGCGTGGTCGGGAGGAACCCATGCCAAGAACGCTAGGGAATATCCGGCCACAAGTCTACATATGTATACCCATCGGATGTATACGTACGTAGACATAGGAGCGCATCATGGATATCGAGTCATCGGCAACCTCATCTGTATTTCTCGTTTCGGGCGCGTCCCGCGGCCTGGGCCGCGCGATCGTCGAGGCCGCACTGAGTGCCGGGCACCGCGTCGTGGCCGGCGTCCGCTCCTCCACGGCGCTGTCCGACCTCGCCGCCGAGCAACCGGATCGCCTCGCCGTCGTCGAACTGGACGTGACCGACGACGACCAGGTGCGTGCCGCCGTAGCCACGGCGGTCGAGCGGTTCGGACGCCTGGACGTCCTGGTCAACAACGCGGGCTACGCGAACATGGCCGCGATCGAGGACTTCGACTTCGACGACTTCCGCACCCAGATCGATGCCAACTTCTTCGGCGTCGTGCGACTCACCCAAGCCGCACTACCCGTCATGCGCGCCCAACGTGCGGGCCATATCGTCCAGATTTCCTCAGTGGGCGGGCGACTCGTGCGCGCCGGCCTTGGCGCCTACCAGTCGGCCAAGTGGGCAGTCACCGGATTCTCCGGCGTGCTGGCGCAGGAAGTGGCAACGCTCGGAATCAAGGTCACTGTCCTGGAACCCGGTGGCATGCGCACCGACTGGGCCGGGTCGTCGATGCGCGTCGCCACGGTCCGTGACGAGTACGCCGACACCGTCGGTGCGTCGATAGCCCAGAGCACCCCGGAGAACCTGGGCGCCAGCGACCCGGCCAAGGTGGCCGAACTCGTCCTGTCCATCGCCGAGATGCCTGATCCCCCAAAGCGGTTGCTCGTCGGCCCCGATGCCTACCGCTACGCCACCGCCGCGGGACGCGACCTACTCGCCGACGACGAGAAGTGGGAGGCCCTCAGCCTTTCCACCGCAGCCGATGACGTCACCGCCGCTCAGGTCAACCCGCTGGGAGCCGTGAAATGACAACAACGACTCAAAGCCCCGCATTCGGCTCGGCGACCGTCACCCTCGGACACTCCGAACTGACGGTGCGCCCAGTCGGCCTGGGCTGCATGGGAATGTCGCAGTTCTACGGACCCGCCGACGACAGCGAGTCGGTGGCGACCATTCGCGCGGCCCTCGAACTCGGGGTCGACTTCCTCGATACCTCCGATGTCTATGGCGCTTCCGACATCACCTTCGGTGTGCCGATTCGTGGCTTCGGCCACAACGAGCAACTGATCGGCGGCGCGATCGCCGGGCACCGGGACGAGATCGTGCTGGCGACCAAGTTCGCGGCGAAGATCAACGACGCCGAGAACGGGATCGCCATCGACGGCCGGCCCGAGTATGTACGGGCAGCTTGTGAGGCAAGCCTGCGGCGGTTGGGTACCGACGTCATCGACCTGTACTACTACCATCGCCTCGACCCGAGCGTGCCGATCGAGGAAACCGTGGGAGCCATGGCCGAACTCGTCGCGGCGGGCAAGGTCCGTGCCATCGGGCTCAGTGAGGTCGGCCCGGACCAGATCCGCCGCGCCCACGCCACACACCCGATCTCCGCGCTGCAATCCGAGTACTCACTGTGGGAACGACGGGTCGAGGGCGGCATCACCTCGACATGCCGGGAGCTGGGCATCACCCTGGTTCCCTACAGCCCGCTGGGCCGCTCGGCGCTCACCGGTTCCCTGAAATCCGGCAGCACGTTCGCTGCGGACGACTTCCGCGCCACCAACCCGAGATTCTCTGCCGAGAACCTCGCGGTCAACCTCGAGCCCGTCGAGAAACTCCAGGCGTTGGCAGCGGAGAAAGGTTGCAGCCCAGGACAACTCGCGTTGGCCTGGTTGCTCGCCCAGCCGTTGGATGTGGTGCCGATCCCCGGCACCAAACGGATCCCGTTCGTCCGAGAGAACATCGCCGCCACCGACGTTGCGATCAGCGCAGACGAGGTGGCCCTGCTGGCCGGAATCTTCGAACCGGGGCGCATCGCCGGCGACCGCTACGCGCCGGTTCACGCCCGGACAGTTCGGTGAGGTGCCGCGGGCCCGCCTCAGACGCTCTCCACCACAGCCAAAGCCGTCGCCGGTGCCACCCCCGCGGTGATCAAGGCGGCCGCAGCCACCCGCCTGGAATCAAGATTCCAGTTCTCTTCGGCGATTGCCGCATGCAGCCCGATCGCCGAGGACTCGATCAATCGCGCGATCGCCTCCGGCGGCAGATGGTTGCTGAACTCCCCCGTGCGCTGACCGTCGGCGATGACCTCAGCAACCGTGTCACGCATCCGTCTCAGCGCTTCAATACTGTTCGCGTCGGCCTGGGCGGCAGCAATCTGCAGAAATCCCACATGGTGCCCGACCGACCACAGATCGAGATGGATCCGCGCTAGTCGTTCCGTCGCACCGGATTCCGAACGGTCCTCAGCGGCAATGCTGTTGACGGTTTCCGCGGTGCGCTCCGCCACCGCGATGACGAGATCCTCACGGGTCGCGAAGTAGCCGTAGAGGGTACGACGCACCACTCCGGCCGCCCGCGAGACATCGTCCATCGTCGCATCAGGGTTGTGCGCCCAGAGTTCGCGAGCAGCGTCGACGATTCGCACGCGATTGCGCTCACGAACGCCTAACGCAGGTAATTCCGCATCCCGTCGCAACGACTGCCCTTCGATCACTGCCGCACTGCCTTCCTGATCGTACGGACCCCGATACCCCCTGATCAGTGTCTCACACAGTGTTGAGCACTATTGCTCATTGCTGTGCAATCATGCACACTGTTGTGCAATCTACTGCTGCGGAGGGGACCGGACATGGGAATTTCATGGAGCCATCGACTGGCGAGCCGACTGTGGTTGCCCATGCTCTGCCTCGTCGTCGTAGCCACCGCAGGCGCTGCCATCAAGTCAGCTCACGGCGTCTTCGGCTCCGAGGATCGGACCCATAGCCCGGGCGGGCAGTTCGCGATCGTTCAGTTCAACCCGAAGCGCATCACGTATGAGGTGTTCGGAGACTTCGCCGGGTGGGGGCGGGTGAGCTATTGGGACGCAGACATCAACGCCGTCGACGTCGTACTCACCGCCCTGCCGTGGTCACACACCGAGACGACGGTGCTCACCACCGCGATCGCAGACATCACCGCTCAAGCCGCGGGTAACAGCATCGGCTGCCGCATCATCGTCGACGGCATCATCCGATCTGAGCGAACCGCCACGGGTGAGCATGCCGCTGTCTGGTGTCAGGTGCTGTCGGCGTGACCGGGCAGCACGTGCGAAAGCCAATATTCGCCAGGTCTATCCGGAAACTGTCGGTCCCCGTGATCCTGGCCTGGATCGCGCTCACGGTTGTCGTGAATGTCATCTCTCCGCAGTTAGAACCGGTCACCGACGCGAACCAGGGGCCCATGGTGCCCGTTGACGCGCCGTCGTCGGCAGCGTTGATACACATCGGCGACAGGTTCGACGAGTCCGACAGCAACAGCCTCATCATGATCATCCTGGAGGCTGATCGACCGCTGGGCGACGACGACCACCGGTTCTACGACGAACTGACCGCCAAACTCCAACAGGATTCCGAGCACGTGCAGTACGTCATGAATCTGTGGGGCGAAGGAACGACCGCCGCGGGGGTCCAGAGCAGTGACGGAAAGGCGTCGTACACCTTGGTCCGGATCGCCGGAAATCAAGGTTCAACGCACTCGGACGAGTCGATCAAGGCTGTGCGCAACCTGATTGCCGACACGAAAACACCGGTCGGCCTGAAGGTTTACGTCTCCGGTGCTGCGGCGTTGTCGTCGGACATGCTCAAGGTCGGCAACGAAAGCATGATCAAGATGATGTACGCGACGATCGTCATCATCACTGTGATGCTGCTCGTCGTATACCGATCGGTCAGCACTGCCTTCCTGTGCCTGTTCATGGTGATGATCGAGCTAGCCTGCGGACGCGGAATCGTCTCCTTTCTCGCCTTCCACCAGCTGATCGGCATATCCGTCTTCGCATCCAACATCCTGGTGTCGTTGATCCTCGGGGCAGGAACCGATTACGCGATATTCCTGATAGGCCGATACCACGAGGCACGAAACGGGGGTGAGGATCGTGAGGCGGCGTATTACACCGCAGTACAGGGCGTCTCACACGTCGTCCTCGGCTCCGGCCTGGCCGTCGCCGGGGCCACGTTCTGCCTCACCTTCACCCGGCTCAATTACTTCAACACCATGGGAATTCCCTGCGCGGTCGCGATGCTCACCGCCGTGGCCGCCGCCCTCACCTTCGGGCCGGCACTTCTGGCGATCGGAAGTCGCTTCGGGCTGTTCGAACCGAAATCAAAGGGCAGCACCGGCGTCTGGCGAAAGGTCGGAACTTCCGTCGTTCGCTGGCCCGGGCGCCTCCTCGCCGCGAGCAGCATCGTAATGCTCATCGGGGCCGCCATGATTCCCACTTACCGGCCCAATTACGATGACCGCGTTTATGTTCCGGATAGCACGCCGGCCAAGCAGGGATACCAGGCCGCCGATCGCCACTTCCCGGTGAGCAAGCTCAACAGCGACATGCTGCTTGTGGAAGCCGACCACGACATGCGCAATTCCACTGACATGATCGCTCTGGACCGAGTTGCCAGGAGCATTTTCCACACCCCGGGTGTCGGGATGATCCAAAGTGTCACTCGCCCTCTGGGAACCCCCCTCGAGCACTCGTCGTTCACCTTCACAATGGGCGCCATGGGCACAAAGCTCAAGGAGCTGATCCCATTCCTCACCGACTACAACAACCGCGTCACCAGCATGGTTGCGATAACCGATCGGATGACCGATCTTCTTCGCAGGCAACAAGAGTTGACAGACCAGCAGGCAAACGCAGCCCACATTCTCGCGACCTTCGCCCAGAACATGAAGGGCATCACCGCCACGATGCGCGATGACTTCGCCGACTTCGATGACCAGTTCAGGCCGATACGGAACTACTTCTATTGGGAGCCGCACTGCTTCGACATTCCGATGTGCCAGGCGTTTCGCTCACTGTTCGACATGACGGACCAACTCGACAAGATGGCCGACGAGATGAACGCCAACGTGGAGGCCTCGATGATCCAGGCCACGGTCACGCCCCGGTTGGCCGAACTCATCGGCCAAAGCGCCGATGCGCTGCAGTCGATGCGCGCAGTCATGCTTGCCCAGCAGAGCACCACCTGGCCGATGCTCACTCAGATGGACGAACTTGGTCGTCAGATGATCGACCTGGGCCAGGCGTTCGACAGCTCCAAGAACGACGAGTTCTTCTATCTCCCACCAGAAGCCTTCGATAATCCATCGTTTCAGATCGACTTGAAGTTCTTCGTCGCCCCCGATGGCAAGTCGGCCCGGTTCATCGTCTATCACGACGGCGAAGCGCTTTCGCCGGAAGGTATCGAACACAGCCAGGCGTACCTACCGGCGGCGAAAGAAGCCTTGAAAGGCACCACCCTCGCAGGCGCTCGCGTGTATCTCGGCGGGGCAGCCGCGACTTACTGGGACATCCAGGATGCCACCAGAATCGATCTCCTGATTGCCGCGATCGCGGCGTTCGCCCTGATCTTTCTCGTCATGCTGCTCATTACCCGCAGCGTCGTTGCCGCGATCGTCATCGTCGGGACTGTTGCATTCTCGTACGCTGGAGCTTTCGGGCTGTCAGTACTCGTGTGGCAGCACTTCCTTGCCATTCCGATCAGCTGGCTCAACTTGCCGATTACCTTCATAATCTTGGTCGCGGTCGGCTCGGACTACAACCTTCTCCTCATCGCCCGCTATCTGGAGGAGAGTAAAGCCGGGCTGAACACCGGCTTGATCCGAGCAGTCGCGAATTCCGGAAAGGTAGTCACGACAGCTGGTTTGGTGTTCGCGACGACGATGCTGGCCATGCTTGCCAGCGACCTGACGTCGGTCGGCCAACTGGGTTCGATCATCGGTCTGGGTCTGCTCCTCGACACGTTGATCGTCCGTTCGTTCATCACTCCCGCCATCGCCAGACTTCTCGGCCCGTTCTTCTGGTGGCCGCGACTGATACCCGCGCGCCCGGTGCGCCGTACGTGGACAGAAATCCGATCCGATGCCCACATATGACGAGTTCGATCTCCTGTTCCACGCCGCGCAGCGGCAAGGCGCCTTCGCCAGCGCCACGTTCGGCGCTGTAGCGGCATTCGGTCTGCAGGCCCAGTGGACGCCGATGGTGGCGTCGCTTCTGATCGGTCTGGTGTTCCTCGCAGCCTCGATGCGGGCCGATGACAAGGTGCGCGTGTGGGTCCACGGCGCGTGCGCCACACACCCGGATCAACCCTGAGTTTGTGTCACTTCCGATCGCGTTCAGGCACGCCGGTTGCCGTCCTCGTCCCAGTGCTCGGCGACTTTCTTGCTGGGCTGCACCCGGGGCGGCTCGCCCGGCATCTTCGGGTAGTTCGGCGGGTACGGCAGATCGCCCAGCCCACGTTCCTCGTCGGCGGCCACCAGATCCAGCAGAGGTTGCAGGGATTGCTTCTTCGAATCGATGGCGGCCCACGGATCCTCGCGTCCGGCGAGGAAATCCGGCACGGTGGCGATCGTGTAGTCGTCGGGGTTGGCGGTGCGCAGTTCATCCCACGACAGCGGCGTCGACACGGTCGCGATCGGGGTCTTACGGGCCGAGTAGGCCGAGGCGAAGGTGCGGTCGCGGGCGTTCTGGTTGTAGTCGATGAACAGCCGCTCGCCCCGCTCTTCCTTCCACCACGACGTGGTCACCGCGTCGGGGGCGCGGCGTTCGACCTCGCGCGCCAACGCGATCCCGGCCCGGCGCACCGCGATGAAGTCCCAGTCGGTCTTGATCCGCAGGAAGATGTGCACGCCACGGCCGCCGGAGGTCTTCGGGTAACCGACCAGGCCCAGCTCGTCGAGCAGCGGTTTGAGCACATCGCAGGCGACGGCGGCCGCCTCGGCGAATCCGGTGCCCGGCTGCGGATCCAGGTCGATACGCAGCTCATCGGGATGCTCGGTGTCCGGGCACCGAACCTGCCAGGGGTGCAACGTGATGGTGCCCATCTGCGCGGCCCAAGCGATCGATGCCGGATGGGTCACCTTGAGCGCATCGGCGGTCCGGCCCGACGGGAAGGTGACGACGCAGATCTCCAGATAGTCGGGATGCTTCTGCGGCACCCGCTTCTGGTAGATCTCCTCACCCTCGATGCCGTCGGGGAACCGCTGCAGATGGGTGGGACGGTCTTTGAGCAGCGCGACCATGCGGTCGGCGACAGACAGGTAGTACTCCATCAGCTTGCCCTTGGTGCCGTCCTTACCCAGCTTCGGGTAGTACACCTTGTTCGGGTTGGTGAACCGGACCTTGATGCCGTCGACGTCGAGTTCGGTTGCCGGTGTTGCCATTTCAGCTCTCCCCCGCCAGGACGTCGTACAGGTCGTAGTTCAGCGGCACGTCGAGCTGGTCGAATGTGCAGCTCGACGGTTCCCGGTCCGGGCGCCAGCGCAGGAACTTCACCGCATGCCGAAAACGCCTACCGTGCACGGTGTTGCCCTCCATCTGGTCATACGCCACCTCACACACCCGCTCGGGCCGCACCGGAATCCAGCGTTTGTCCGCCGCCGAGTTCCACCGGCTCGGGTCGCCCTCGCGGACTTCATCGCCCTCCCGCAGCGGCTCCAGGTCGGCCAGCAGCTTGAGCCGGTCCTTGACGCTGAACGAGGCCGCGCCACCGACCATCTGCAGTTCACCATCGGAGCGGTAGAGGCCCAACAGGATCGAGCCGACGCCCTCACCGCTCTTGTGGATGCGGTAGCCGATCGCCACGCAGTCGGCGTCGCGGTGATGTTTGACCTTGACCATCTCGCGCTTGCCCGGCAGGTAGGGGCCGTCGAGCTTCTTGGCGATCACCCCGTCGAGCCCGGCCCCTTCGAAGGTCTGCAGCCACTCGGCGCCGAGTTGGGGATCGGTGGTGGTCCGCGTGACGTGACACCACTTCTTGGCGTTGACGGCCTCGATCAGTGCCTCGCGGCGCACCCCAAACGGCTCGGCCAGCAGTGAGCGGTCACCGGTGGCCAGCGCATCGAATCCGATGAAGTGCGCCGGCGTCTGTTCGGCGAGCATGCGTACCCGCGACTCGGCGGGATGGATGCGCTGCGACAACGACTCCCAGTCCAGCCGCACGCGGCCGTCGATCGGGCGGGGCACCACCACTTCGCCATCGAGGACACAGCGGTCGGCGAGTTCGTCCCGCAGCGCGTCGAGCAGCTCCGGGAAGTAACGCCCGAGTTCCTTTCCGCTGCGCGACTGCAACACCACCTCGTCGCCATCCCGGAAGGCCAGCGCGCGAAAGCCGTCCCACTTGGGTTCGTAGGACCACACCCCGGCCTCGTCGGGCACTTTCACCTGGGCTTTGGCGAGCATCGGTTCGATCGGCGGCACTACGGGCAGGTCCACGGGCTCCATCCTGGTTCATCGGGGTGACATGGAGCTAGACCGCCGCGCGGCCGCAAAGTCATCGCAGCACGCCGGCGGCGGGTGGGACCAGTCACGCTCTGCTTGACGCATACCCGATGGGCCGCCTGAAACCCGGTGCTCCCGCTCTTGTCTCGCGACTCGGCCGGACTGTGTCGCGCATACTGAGTAGCCGCAACCCGCACAATCCACACCCCAGATCCGGATCCATGCTGCTACCTGTGATGCCGCCCGTCTCGCCGATGCTGGCCAAGCCGGCGGCGACGATCCCGCCGGACGCTTCCTACGAACCCAAGTGGGACGGCTTCAGGGCGGTGGTGTTCCGCGACGGTGACGAGGTCGAGCTGGGCAGCCGCAACGAACGCCCGATGACCCGCTACTTCCCCGAACTCGTCGAGGCGGCCAAGGGAGAGCTTCCGCCGCGGTGCGTGGTCGACGGCGAGATCGTGCTACCCACCGACCGGGACCTGGATTTCGAGGCCCTGCAACTGCGGCTGCACCCCGCGGCGTCCCGGGTGCGCCTGCTGGCCGAACAGACACCGGCCTGCTTCATCGCCTTCGACCTGCTCGCGCTGGGTGACGACGACCTGACAGGCCGCCCGTTCAGCGAACGGCGCGCCGCGTTGGTCGGCGCGCTGGGTTCAGGGCCGTCGTTCCATGTCACGCCGGCGACCACCGACCTGGCGACCGCGCGCCGCTGGTTCGACGAATTCGAGGGAGCCGGGCTCGACGGGCTGATCGCCAAACCGCTCGCACTCACGTATCAGCCCGACAAGCGGGTCATGGTGAAGATCAAGCATCAGCGGACCGCCGACTGTGTGGTCGTCGGCTACCGCCTCCACAAGTCGGGCCCCGATGCGGTCGGCTCGCTGCTGCTCGGGCTGTACACCGACGACGGCGAGTTGGCCTCCGTCGGCGTCATCGGTGCCTTCCCGATGGCGCGACGCCGGGCCCTGTTCAGCGAATTGCAGCCCCTGGTCACCAGTTTCGACCACCACCCCTGGAACTGGGCCGCACAGGTGGCCGCCGACCCGGACCTCGCCCGCCGATACGGCGGCGGCTCACGCTGGAACGCCGGCAAGGACCTGTCCTTCGTGCCGTTGCGCCCCGAACGCGTCGTCGAGGTCCGCTACGACCACATGGAGGGCAGACGCTTCCGGCACACCGCCCAGTTCAATCGCTGGCGGCCGGACCGCGACCCGCGGTCATGCACATACGCCCAACTGGAACAGCCGGTCACCTTCCGGCTCAACGACATCGTTCCGGGCCTGCTCCCCGACTAGTGGTGGTCCCGTGGTTGCAACCAACTCGCCAGGTTGCGGACGTAATCCTTGAACACGCCCAGGCGCGATGGGTCGGCGCCAATCTGCCGGCCGGGCCGATCGGTCACGAAGGACGGGGCCCCGCACCCCAGATCCCAGTTGTAGTCGGCGAAGTGGTGAAACGTCGACTCGGCCACGGCCCGTCCCATCGGCCTGCCCTCCGGCGTGCGCTCACCGTCGAGGGCCACCGCGAGATTGAACTGTCTGCCGGTCGCGGTGCTGCGGCCCCGCGCCACGGCCGTCGCGAACGGCACCCGGGCCGAGACCGCACCCTCATGGGGATGAGCCGGGAACCACTCGATGCGGCCCGTCGCGGTCCTGGAGGTGCGCAGCAGCTGGTGCACCGGCGCCTCGGCCAGCACCGGCTGGTAGTCGCCGTTGGCCCCCGAGTGAAAGTTCGGCCACGAGATGTCCGGGTTGTCCTGGTCGTCGCACCGCGAAACCGGGGCCAGGCTGGCGTCGTGAAACTCGTTGACCTGCCCCAGCGAACCGAGCCCCCGCAGGCAGCTGCCCAGGTCCTGGTGATCGCGGGCGGTGAGCACCCCGCCACCGAGCGCGCGGAACCTGCCGATCGCCGCGCATTCCTCGGGAGTGAGACCATTGCCGACGTCGACGGCCATCAACCACAGCTGGTCGAACCCGAGTTCGTCGAGATGGCTGAGCACCGGATCAACGTGATCGGCCCGGTTGCGGGCCAGCACATCGTGGCCGTCCGCACGTAGCTCGGCAGCAAGCATCGAGAACCGGCTGACATCCCAGTCGTCGGGATTCGCCGTGATCGTGGTCTGCAACAGGATCGTCGCCATGCGATCCAGCCTCGCCGTCGCGGTGAGGGTTGGGACCCTTGAAAACCCGTGGTCTCAGCTGCTCCACGACACAGAACGCAGTTGCCTGCGCGAGCGGACTCCCAGTTTCACGAAGACCTTGCGCAGATGCCATTCGACGGTGTGGGTGCTGATGAACAACTGCGCGCCGATCTCCTGATTGGTCAGCCCGTCGCGGGCCAGCTGCGCGATCTGCGCCTCCTGGGCGGTCAACTCATCACCGGAGGCCAGCGGCTGCTTGCGTACCTTCTCTCCGGTGGCGGTCAGCTCGCGGCGGGCCCGCTCGGCGAACGCATGCGCGCCCATCTTGGTGAACATGTCGTACGCGATGGTGAGCTGTTCCCGCGCGCTGGTGCGCTGCTTCTGCCGACGCAGCCATTCCCCGTAGCGCAGGTGGGTCCGGGCCAACTGCACCCTGACGCGCGTGCGGCCGAGGCGCTCCAGAGACTCCTTGAACAGCGCATCGGCCTCGGTGTCGTCGGCCACCAGGGCCCGCGCGCCGGCGAACACCCCCAGCCCCCAATCGGTTCCGCTGGCGCCCGCACCCGATTCCAGCCGGCGCACCGCGTCCTCGGCGAGATCCCGCTCGCCGACGCGCGCGGCGGCCTCGGTCAGCTCGAGCAGGGACCAACCGTAGAACCCGAGATCGTCGTATTCGCAGCCTTTCCGGGCCGCGGCCAACGCTTCCTCGTACCGGCCCAGACCGTTGTAGAGCACTGCAGCGGCATACCCGCTGATCCCGAGCAGCCGGCCCTCACCCTTGGCGGTGCCCTCGGCCATGCCCGCCTCGATGAGGTCGCCGGCCTCGGACAGATCTCCACGCCACGCCGCCAGCTCCAGCTTGTGGTACTTCATCGGGTGGTGACCGATGGCTGTCGAGATCGTGTCGGATTCTTCCATAAGCCTTGCCGCCGTGATGAATTCGCCTTCCATCACATGCACGCCGGCCTGGTGGGCGATCGCCGACGGCAAGACGGCGAGCGCACCCGTGGCACGGGCGTAGCCGACCATGGCGGTTGCCAGCTGATCGTTCGACTCGAAATCCCACAGCTCGCCTGCCACCGATTCGTGCATGATCGGGAACGCCAGGGCCAGCCAGCGCAGCGCCCTGCCGTCATGCCCGCGCGCCTGCTCAGCCCACAGCTCCAGCGCGGTACGCAGGTGGTCGACCGCGGCGGGCAGTCCCTCGGTGACCAGCTTCGCCATGCCGATCAGCAGATAGTCGATGGGCCGGGTCGGCGCGGTGATCCCCGCGACCGCCGCACGTGCGGCCTCAGCAGCGTGCACCAGGGCCTGAGGCTGGCTGCGCGAGGCGAACATGGCCGCAGCCATCGCCTCGATGTAGGTCTCCCGGGCCAACTCGTCGTCGAGGTTCTCCAGCCGCATGGCGGCGTCGAGCAGTAACGCGGCGGCATGACGAACCGGCGGTGCCCCTGGCTGCCCACCCCGACTGCGGGTGAACTCCATCTGCGCGCGGAGCCGGTCCACCTGGGCGCGCTGCAGGTCGGTCAAGGGGTTCAGCTCGGCCAGGGACAGCAGCTCGTAAGCAGCTGCCGGAGCGGCAGTTTCGCGTTTGGCCTCGGCAGCCGCGATCGCCCGGGAACTGCGCAGGGCCGGATCGTCGGACAGCACCGCCGCCCGCTCGAGAAATACTGCCGCGGCAGCTATTCCGCCGCGGCTGTGCGCGCGCCACGCCGAGGCCTCCAGTTCGGCGGCCACCGCGTCGTCGGGCCCGGCCGCGGCGTTGGCGGCGTGCCAGGCGCGACGGTCGGGATCCGACACCGGGTCGGTGGCCCTCGCCAGCGCCCGGTGTACCGCACGGCGGTCGGCCACGTCCGCCGCGCGGTAAGCCGCGGACCGAACCAGCGGGTGGTGAAACCGCATGCGGGCGCCGAACTCGATCACCCCGGCGGCCTCGGCAGGCGCCAGCGCATCCATGCTGATACCCAAATACCCTGCGGCACGCGAGAACACCACCGGATCGCCGACCGGATCCGCCGCCGCGAGCAGCGCCAACTGACGAGTGTCCGCGGGCAGTGCCTGGATTCGGCGGACAAAGCCCTCCTCGACCTGTCCGACCGACGGCCGCGTCCCCACGATCCAGAAGCCACCGGCCCGCTCAGCGGCCGAGACGTTGCGCGGCACTTCCAGCAGGGCCAGCGGATTGCCGCGGGATTCGGCGATGAGCCGGTCACGGACCCGCTCGTCGAGCCGGCCCAGCACCACCGAGTCCAGCAGGTCCCTGGCGTCGCTGTCCGACAGGCCCTCGACCCGCAGCTCGGGCAGTCCGGGCAGGACGTCGGCGGCGGCTCCGTCGTGGTTGTCGCGGACCCCGAACACCAGGACCACCGGCTCGGCCAGCAGCCGCCGCGCGACGAAGCCCAAGGTCTGTATCGAGACCTGGTCGAGCCACTGCGCGTCGTCGATCACACACAGCAGCGGCTTGTCGTCGGCGGCGGCCGCCAACAGGCTCAGCACCGCCAGGCCGACCAGAAATCGGTCCGGTACCGGGCCGACGCCACGACCGAACGCCACCGAGAGCGCGTCGCGCTGCGGCTCGGGAAGCCGGTCGAGACGGTCGAGCAGTGGCGCGCACAGTTGATGCAATCCGGCGAAGGCGAGTTCCATGTCGGATTCGACCCCGGCCACCTGGGTCACCCGGAAGCCCGGCGCCTGCTGGACCAGATAGTCGAGCAACGCCGTCTTGCCGACACCCGCCTCACCGCGAACCACCAGCACCGCGCTGCCACCCGAGCCTGCCGCTGACACCAGCTGTCGGAGTGCCGCACATTCGCTGACGCGCCCGCGTAAGGGTGGGCCTTCGCCCGTCATCGCCATCACACCACCGCGTCCGATTTTTGCCGAAACCTTACCAATACGGCACATGTTCGGCGCTCCGGTACTGTGCCGCCATGACCACGCCAGCAGCACCCGTTCCGTGGCCCGACGGTGCCCGATGCGCCGCCTCGTTTACGTTCGACGTCGACGCCGAAGCCGCGATGCTGGGCGTCTCGCATGCCCATGCCGACCGCATGTCGGCGATCAGCCACCAGGCCTACGGACCGCTGACCGCGATGCCCCGCCTCCTGGAAATACTTGCCCGGCAGAACATCACCTCCACCTTCTTCATGCCCGGCTACACCGCGTTCCGCTACCCGGACGTGGCCCGGGCGATCGTCGACGCAGGCCACGAGATCGCCCACCACGGCTACCTGCACGAGCCGTTGCGCGGCCTGAGCGAAGCTGAGGAGGCCGCGATTCTCGACCGGGCGTCGGACACCCTGGAGCAGATCACCGGCGTGCGCCCCATCGGGTATCGAGCCCCGATGTGGGAGCTGAACTGGCATTCACCGAAGCTCCTGCGGGACAAGGGTTTTCTTTATGACAGCAGCCTGATGGACACCGACCATCCGTACGAGCTGGCGGTCGACGGCGGCGGACCGCTGGTCGAGATCCCCATCGGGTGGGGCCTCGACGACATACAGCAATACTGCTTCGTACCGGGTTTGTACGACACCGGCGTGATCGACAGCCCGGTCAAGGCGACCGAGGTGTGGCGCCTGGAGTTCGACGCGATGCGCGACGCCGGGGCCTGCTGGGTGCTGACCAACCACCCGTTCGTCTCCGGCCGGCCGTCCCGGGCCAAAGCGCTGGAGGAGCTGATCGCCTACGTGCGCGGATTCGACGACGTGTGGGTGACGAGCCTGGGTGCCATCGCCCAACACGTGCGCGGCCTGGGCCTGACCCCACGCAGTGTCGAACGGCCCGATCCGGCCGATTACTGATCCATCCGGTAACACTGAGCAAATTCAGTGCGATAGTTGGTTACCTGTGCAGCGACGCCGGATGGCGGCCTGTTTGAGCAGTTCGGTAACAAGCCGGAGGGCGGCAACCATGACTGGACCGAGCACTTTTTGCAGAATCAAGCAAACTCGACTCCGATGGGCCGCGATGCCTGTCATGTTGGGCGCTTTCGTGCTCACCGCGCCGGCGGCGAATGCGATCCCGGAGGGCACCATCAAGGCCGAGTGCAAGGATGCCGGCGGCACGTACAACACCTCGACATCCGGCGGACAGCGATACTCCAGCTGCGACTACAAGGACATCGACGGCGGCTGGCACAGCGATCAGTACGTGAACGGTGAGTACACCGGCACGATCGACATCGAGAAGGGCGCTCCCCCGCCGACCGGCAAGACGTCCGTGGCGCCGCCCCCACCGGTGTTCAACCCGGGGATGGCGCCCGCCCGCTAGCCGAACCGCAGCGTCGGCGCCGGCAGCGCGTCGACACCGCGGTAGGCGAATTGTGTCCAGCGAGTGCGCATCTCGGCGGAAAGCTGAGGGTCGATCGTTCGCTGTGGGCCGAGCATCGGGGCGTCCGCCCAGGTCTGTGGTGAGCCGAACAGGAACGGCAACTCCATGCAGTGGCAGGCACCCAGCGGGGCGTTGGACGGTGCCCAGTCGAATCGGTACGTTCCCACCCGGCCGCCGTGGGTCCGCCAGGCCTGCGCGAGGCGCTCGGCCGGGCCGGAGAATGCCTGTTTGGTGATCGCCTTCGAACCCGCCCGGACCGCGAGACGCCCGAGGACGGGCACCCGGTTGAGCCGGGCCACCCGAGGGTCCATCGCGACGAACGGTGCCGCGTCGTCCCTGGTGTAGCCGATGAGCAGCTCGATGCGGCCCGCGGCCGCGGCGACGGCATCGGGTACGTCCGCGGGTGCCGGCAGCGGCCCCCGCCCGAGCCGCGGTGCGAATGCCAGTCCCCCGAGTAAACCGAAGCTCTGCGCAGCGGCAACGGCGGCACCTTCCGCGGCCAGCAGCTGTTCGACGCTCGCCTCGGCCGGGTCGGCGCCGGCCAACGAGGTCGCCATCGCCGAGCCCATGGCATGGGCCATGTCGTCACGCCCGTCGTCCAACTCCAGCGGCGCGCTCTGCAGGATCGCGCGGTGGAACAGGCCCTCGGCCTCGTCAGCCAACATCAGCGACCAGACGGAATGCGCACCGGCCGATTGACCGAACGCGGTGACATTGGCCGCGTCGCCACCGAACGCCGCGATGTTGTCCTGGACCCACCGCAGCGCCAGGATCTGATCGCGCAGTCCGAGGTTGTCCGCGCCGACCCCGGGTGGCGCCAGATACCCGAAGATCCCGAGCCGGTAGCTCACGTTGACCACCACCACATTCCCGGCGCGGGCCAGGGCACTCGGGTCGTACTTGGCCGACTCACCACTGCCCGCGACGTAGGCACCGCCGTGGAACCACACCATGACCGGCAGCCGACGCGCATCGGCCGGTGCGGTGACAGACAGCACGAGGCAGTTCTCGTCCGTCGACAAGCCCTTCAGCGCGTCACCGGTTACCCACGCCAGACGCGACGGCCGCTGCGGGCACGCCGGGCCCGATTGGGTTGCATCCCGAACCCCCGACCAGGCCGGAGGCGGTACGGCCATCTCGAATCGTCTGGCGCTGCCGTAGCGCACGCCCCGTGCGCGGACCAGCCCGTCTCGATGCTCAACCTGGATCGTGCCGCCGGCGATTCTCCGCTCTGCCATCTCCTGAACGTTAGTGGGAACAGCTTCGAACACCGGATTGACGAGGGCGGCAATTGGGTATCGATAGCAGGTGGGTCGAACTTCGCCCCTTACGCAGGAAGCCTTGGACGTCGATGCACATCTGACGGAGATCGAGCGCGAGCTCAACTTCCTGCTCAACGTCACGCCCACCAATGGAGCGGAGGCGTGGCGGGATTTCGCCTCCTCAGGGTTCGTGTCATCACCCACGCTGCAGTCCAGGCCGCTGGCCTTCGACCCGGATCTGGTCAGGCGCGAGCTCTACGACGTGGAGATCGAGCTGGTGGAGAACCCGGCGCTCAACTCTCTCTTCCGTGCAAAACGCGACGAGATGGCCCGGCAGATCACGTTGCTCGAGGACCGAGACACGTCGCGGTTTCGGTACGGCGCGCTTCAGCTCTACGGAGAACCGGGGGACTCACTGTGTACCACGGCTCGCTCACTGCTCGAGCTCATCGATCCGCCGCCGATCACGTCGACCAGCGTCACCGCCACGGATTTCGCGGAAGCGGCACGCGCGGAACTGGAGTCGGCCTATCCACAGTTTCCGGTTGCGGTCGAAGTGCGGGACGACGTCGCCGATCTGATGGTGTCGTTCGGGAGGCTCTACATTCCTGCCACTGCCTCCTTCCGCGCGAACCGGGTACAGCCACTGATCCAGCACGAGGTCGGGACCCACGTGCTCACCTATCGCAACGGCGAGGCGCAGCCCTTGGGTCTCCTGTCCGTCGGGCTACCGCTGTACGAGGAGACGCAGGAAGGCCTTGCGGTGCTGGCCGAGTACGTCGTAGGAGGACTCGATCCCCGCCGCATGCGCGTCCTCGCTGCGCGAGTCGAGGCGGCATCGATGATGTTGGCTCATGCGGATTTCATCGAGATCTTCAAACACCTGACCGAGGCTCATGCCTTCGCGCCTCGCACGGCGTGGTCGGTGACGAGCCGCGTTACCTACGCCGGAGGGTCGACGAAGGACATCATCTACCTGCGCGGTATCGAACGAGTCCTCGAATACTTCGCCCAAGGACGCAGCATCGATCCCCTACTCGCCGGCAAGCTCTCACTCGACCATGCGCCGCTGGTGGAGGAATTGATTCAGCAAGGGATTCTCGAACCTCCGCGGGCGCGGCCACGCTGGCTGTCTGCGCCCAAGGCAGATGTGCGACTCGAACACATGCGTGGCGGAATGAGCGCCGCCGACCTACTCGAAATGGATGTGGCCGCATGAGGATTGCATTTCTGGTCAATCGCGCGGAGACCGAGGTCGACGAGTACGCGACCACCCGCCTCGCGAAGGCGGCCGCCCTTATGGGCCACGAGGTCTGGTACGTCGGGCTGAGCGACGTCAGTATCGGCGAGCCCGATGGTGAGATCGGGGCGCACGCACGTCCCGGCATCGCCCGGGACAGGGACACGCTGACCGCGTTCATCGATCGCATGAAGGAGAGTTCGGCCAAGCACATCCGCATGGACGAACTCGACGCCGTGTTTCTGCGGAACGACTCGGTCGAGGATCGGCAGGATCGGCCGTGGGCCAGCAGCTTGGGTTCCATGTTCGGGCAGCTACTCGTGGCTCACGGCGTCACCGTGGTCAACAACCCAGCGGTGCTCATGCGTGCGGCGTTGAAGGTGTACCTCGACGAGTTTCCGGCGCAGATCCGTCCGCGCTCTCTGGTGACGCAAAACGTGGACGACGTCCGGAACTTCATCGCGTCCGAAGGCCGCTCCATCATCAAACCGCTGTGCGGCGCGCAGGGACGGAACGTGTTCATGATCGTCAGCGACGACGAGCCCAACTTGAACCAGATGATGGAGGCGGTGCTGGAAGACGGCTACATATACGCCCAGGGGTACGTCGAGGGCGCCGAGGACGGCGACATGCGGATCTTCCTGCTCGACGGAGAGCTCATCGAGGTCGACGGACATCCCTCCGCTTTCCGGCGGGTGCCAGAGGGGAACGACCCGCGAGCCAACATCTGCAAGGGCGGCCGGGTTCAGCCCGAAGAGGTCACCAAGAAGCAGCGCGCGGTGATCGAGGCGATGCACGACAAGCTCGAGCAAGATGGGATGTTCTTCGTCGGCATCGACATGATCGGCGACAAGGTCATCGAGATCAACGCCGAGAGTCCTGGCGGCTTGCAGGCGATGGAGCATCTGTACGGAGTCGACATCTGCCCGGCCGTGATCGAGGCGCTGGAGCGCCGGTGTACTGCGTGAGTGGCGGGTTTACCGGCCGCCCGGTTCGGGCACGCCAACAGCATGTCTGTAACCGCATTTCAGGATCTGCCACTGGCCGACCGGGACCGGGAGTGGGACGGCGATGCCGCCGACAAACGGGTCCGCAAATGGGCCGGTGCGCAGGACGAACCCAACCAGAAGTACCGCGACGCACACGTCTGGTACGACAAGGACCAGAAGGACAACTTCACCGCCTACAAGTTGCTGATCGCCGACGTGATCGGCGGCAAGCTCGAAGCCGTGCCCCGCGGCGTGATGGCGGCCGGCGGGATCATGGACGGTGCCCGCGGCGGCGTCGACCTCCCCAAGGGCGACATCGACCGAGTGAAGAGCCACCTGGCGAAGTACTACGAGAAGATGGGCGAGACGGCGCCCTGGAACCGCGATTAGCTAGATTGCGGGCGTGAGCCCAACCCCCGCCGGGCGGTTCGCGCCGAGCCCGTCGGCCGACCTGCACATCGGCAACCTGCGCACCGCGGTGCTGGCCTGGTTGTTCGCCCGGTCCACCGGGCGACGCTTCCTACTGCGGGTCGAAGACCTCGATGACCGCACCTTTCCCGAGATCGGGCACCGTCAGGTGGCCGATCTTGCCGCGCTCGGGCTGACCTGGGATGAGCCGGTGCAATGGCAGACGGGCCACGAGGACCGCTACGACGCGGTGATCGGCGAGCTGTTCGAGGGCGGACTGCTGTACGAATGCTATTGCAGCCGAAAGGATATCGCCCAGGCTCCGCGTGCGCCGCACGCACCGGAAGGCGCCTACCCGGGCACCTGCCGCGACCTCACCGAGACCGAACGCGCCCAGCGCCGCGCCGAAACCGGTCGCCCGCCCGCGCTGCGGCTGCGCACCGACACGTTCGTCGGCACCGTCACCGACCTGCTGCACGGCAGCTACACCGGAATCATCGACGACTTCGTGGTGCGCCGCGGCGACGGGGTGCCCGCCTACAACCTGGCCGTGGTCGTCGATGACGCCGCCGGCGGCGTCGACCAGGTGGTGCGCGGCGACGACCTGTTGAGCTCGTCCCCGCGTCAGGCGTACCTGGCCCGGCTGCTCGGCTACCCCGAACCCATGTACGCGCACGTTCCGCTGGTGCTCAACGAAGACGGTGCCCGCCTGGCGAAACGCGACGGGGCGGTCACCCTGGCCGAGATCGGCGTCGAGCGGGCGCTGGAACAGATCAGCGGCTCACTGGGCTGGCCGGCGCTGGATCTCGACGGCATGCTCTCCCGGTTCGATCCGACCGCCCTGCCCCGGCATCCGTGGATTTATCACCCGGGCTGAGCAGAAGCCTGCCGAATCCGGCGTGCCCCTGTTAGCGTCCGGCGGTGCGCTCCCGACGAATTCCGCTGCTCGGACTTCTGCTGATCGTCACGGTGATACTGGCCGCGTGCGGAGGAAAGGCCGGCAATACCGACGAACCGCTGAAGTCCGCCGGTGTGCTGCGGGTCGGTACCGAAGGTGTGTACTCCCCGTTCAGCTACCACGACACCGCCACGGGTCAACTGGTCGGCTACGACGTCGACGTCGCCCGCGCGGTCGGCGACAAGATCGGCGTCAGAGTCGAATTCGTCGAAACACCGTGGGATTCGATCTTCGCCGCGCTCGAGGCCAACCGGTTCGACGTGGTGGCCAACGAGGTCACCATCTCGCCCGAGCGGAAGGCCAAATACGACCTGTCCCAGCCGTACTCGATCGGCGAGGGCGTCATCGTCACCCGCGCCGACGACAACTCGATCAAGTCCCTCGCCGATCTGAAGGGCAAGGTCGCCGCGGAGAACGCCACCAGCAACTGGTCCGAGATCGCCCGCAATGCCGGGGCCCGCGTGGAGGCGGTCGAAGGATTCACCCAGGCCATCAAGCTCCTCAACCAGGGCCGGGTCGATGTCGTGGTCAACGACAGCATCGCCGTCTACGCGTATCTGGCCGAGACGAACGACAAGTCGGTGAAGATCGCGGGCACCGTCGGCGAGAAGAGCGAACAGGGCTTCGCCGCGCGCAAGGACAGCGGCCTGCTGCCCGAGCTCAACACCGCCCTCGACGAGTTGCGGGCCGACGGCACCCTGGCCGCCATTTCCCAGAAGTACCTCAAGGCCAACGCCTCCGGCGCGCCCGCGGAAGGCGCTCCGGCCCCACGCTCCACCTGGAAGCTCATCGCCGACAATCTGTGGCCGCTGGCCAAAGCGGCGCTGACGATGACCATCCCGTTGACCATCATCAGCTTCGCCATCGGCCTGGTGATCGCCCTGGCGGTGGCGCTGGCCCGGCTGTCGCCGAATGTGGTGCTGAGCAACATCGCCCGGTTCTACATCTCGATCATCCGCGGAACCCCGCTGCTGGTGCAGTTGTTCATCGTGTTCTTCGCGCTGCCCGAGTTCGGGGTGAAGATCGACCCGTTCCCGGCCGCGGTGATCGCGTTCAGCCTCAACGTCGGCGGCTATGCCGCCGAGATCATCCGCTCGGCGATCCAGAGCATCCCGAAGGGGCAGTGGGAGGCCGCCGAGACGATCGGGCTGAACTACACCGGCACGCTGCGGCGCATCATCCTGCCGCAGGCCGCCCGGGTCGCGGTCCCGCCGCTGTCCAACACTTTGATCTCACTGGTCAAGGACACCTCACTGGCGTCGACGATCCTGGTGACCGAACTCCTGCGACAGGCCCAGATCGTCGCGGCGCCGACGTTCGAGTTCTTCGCGCTCTACGGCACCGCCGCGATCTACTACTGGGTGATCTGCCTGGTGCTGTCGTTCGGCCAGAGTCGCCTGGAACGCCGACTGGAAAGGCATGTTGCGCGATGACCACAGAACGCGAAGACCGGATCGTCGCCACCGATGTGCACAAGGCCTTCGGCGACTTCCAGGTGCTCAAGGGCGTCTCGTTCACCGTCCCGCGGGGCACCGCGACCACCGTCATCGGCCCGTCGGGTTCCGGGAAGACCACCCTGCTGCGCACCCTGAACGCCCTCGATGTCGCGGACTCAGGGGTGATCCGGGTCGGCGACACCGAACTCGACTTCTCCAAGCCGGTGCCCAAGGACCAGCTGCGCCGCTACCGGGCGCAGAGCGGGTTTGTGTTCCAGTCCCACAACCTTTTTCCCCACAAGACCGTGATTCAGAACGTCACCGAAGGCCCGCTGGTGGTACAGAAGCGCCCGCGCGAGGAGGTGCTCGCCGAGGCCGCCGAGCTACTGCGCCAGGTGGGGCTGGCCGACCAGCAGGACAAGTATCCGTATCAACTCTCGGGCGGCCAGCAGCAGCGCGTCGGGATCGCCCGGGCGCTGGCGCTGAAACCGAAGGTGGTGCTGTTCGACGAGCCGACCTCGGCGCTGGACCCGGAACTGGTCGGTGAGGTGCTGGCGGTGATCCGCGACCTCGCCGTCGAGGGCTGGACGCTGGTGATCGTCACGCACGAAATCCAGTTCGCCCGGCAGGTTTCCGATCAGGTGCTGTTCACCGACCGCGGAGTGATCCTGGAGCAGGGCCCACCCGCCGCGGTGATCGGCGATCCCAAGGAAGAACGCACCCGCCAATTCCTGCAGCGGATCCTCAACCCGCTGTAGTCTCTCGCGCGGTTCCCACCGCCCACCCGACCAGCGACCGCAGATAGGTCAGCACTTCCTCGTCGGGATGGCCATGAGGGTCCTCCAGATGCAATCGGGCAAGTTCTTCTATGGCGGACAACAGGATTCGAACCGTCGTCCCGTCCGCGTCGAGGTCCACGCCTGCCGCGGCGGCCAAGTGTCTGGCACTGACCTTCCTGGCGTAGGCGCGGCCCAGCTCGATGCGCTCCCGGACCTCGGCCGGTGCCCCTTCGGGCGGCCGCAGGATGATGCGCCAACTAGTCGGCGCCGCGTGCAGGTAGTCGAGAATGCCGCGGCCAAGCTGCTCGGGATCCAGATCCGGTTGGTCCACCGTGCCCATACCGGCGAACGCGATCGCCGACTCCCGGTCCAGCAGTGCGGTAGTCAGCCCGGCCAGGTCGGTGAACTGCTGATACACCACGGTTCTGGTGACACCGGACTGGCTCGCAACGCGCTCGATGGACAACGTGGCGTAACCGTCCGCGGCGACGATCTCGCGTGCGATATCGAGCAATTGGGCCCGGCGGTCGGCACCGGACATGCGGCGCCGGCTCATTTCCGGCCGAGTAACAGGTCGACAGCTTTCGCGGCGCTCTGCACGGCGCTCTCCATGGTGGCCGACCAGTCTGTGGCGGTCCAGTCGCCGGCCAGCACCAAGGTGGGCACCGAGGTTCGTTGCGGCGGGCGCAGCGCATCGGTTCCCACCACCTGCGAGAAGGTCGCCTTGGGCATCTTGACCACCTGAGCTTGAACCACCTGGGCCTCACCCGCCGCCGGGTAGTACCGGCGAAGGAGTGCCAGCTGCTCGTCGACGATCTCGTCGTTGCTCTTGTGGATCTGCTCGTAGGCCCCACTGGTGGTCAGGCAGTACAGCCAGGCCCGCTCGGTGCTGCGGCCATGCATGATCTGGCGGTCGAAGACCTCGTCGATCACCCCGGTGCCGCCGATGAGACCCTCGAACGCGGACTCGGTCCCGAGTGGCCGGTCCAGGTAGAGATTGGTGCTGACAATCGGTGTGTAACCGAGTTTGTCTGCCGCGGCATAGATTTCGGGATGCTCAGGGAGATCATCGAGCAGCCCGCCGATATTGGAGTTGGGCACTGCGCAGACCACGGCGTCGGCGGGGACCTGTGTGCCGTCGGACAGGGTGACGCCGGTGACCCTGCCCTCGTCGATCACGATCTTCCGGGCCACCGAGCGGTACCGCACATCGACACCGCGCTCCTCGAACACCCGCAACGCCCCGGTGATGTAGAGCGTGTCGAGGTCCACCGTGGGATAGCCGATCGTGACCGGGGTGCGGTGCTTGACACCGAGCCGGAAGCCGGTGGCCATCACGTTGGCGAACACCTTGGCCGATTCACGAGCCACCGGTTCGGCCGCGATCCCCAGCGCGAGCCAGTCCCACAATGCCTCTCGAGCCGGAGCAGGCATACCCACCCGCTGGAACCACTGCTCGGTGCTGAGATCCGCCAGGTCGGCCGGTTGATGCAACGCCTGCCAACCCAACCGCAGCGTGGCGCGTGCCGCTCGCAACCGGTCGGCGACGCCGGCATCGGGATGGACCCCGAAGAGAGCGCGGAGCGCACCGAGGCCGGTGGTCTGCATGGTGGTGCTGCGTCCATCGGGCCAGCGCAGTGTCGAACTCTTGGGAAACTCGATGAACTGCCGGGTGCCGACACTGGCGAGATAGCGCCACAGGTGCTGATACCCGCTGGCGACCACGTGCTGACCGTTGTCAGGTGTGTCGTCGGCAATCTCGGCCCGCATCGCATGAGTGCGCCCGCCGAGCTGACCCCGTCGTTCCAGCAGGACGACGCTCTTTCCGGCTTCGCTCAGCCATACCGCTGCGGCCAATCCCGCCAGCCCACCACCGATCACCACATAGCGCTCACCCACGTCGCAGCCCCCTCCGTCGGATAACTTACATCTTGTAAGTTAGACCTCTCGGGCGCACAGGCGCTATAGAACGGGCGAACAACGGCATGCCGTCACTCTCCCACACCGCGTGGTCCGATTTCCGCCAGCACGCTGACCTGAGCACTCATAACGTCACATCCATGACAGCACAACCCGATCTGCATCGAATCACCGTGTGGTTCATGGCGATTGCCGCCGCCCTCGGTACCGCAGCGATCTATCCACTGCAACCGGCGATAGCCGATGTCGCTGGCGGCCTTGACATCTCGATCGCCCAGGTCGGTATCGCACTGGCCTGCGGACCCATCGGCTATTTGTCGGGGCTCGCGCTGCTGGTGCCGCTCGTCGACCGATTTGCGCCCAAACACGTACTCGCCGCGCAGTTCGGGGTGCTGGCGGCAGCGATGGCAGCCAACGCCGCCGCCGGCTCGCTGTGGATGCTGGCGCTCACCATCGGAGTGATCGGTGCCTGTTCCACCGTCGGCGCGCAGTTGAGTTCGATCACCGCACGCTTCAGCCCCGACGGCCGCCGGGCAACCGCACTGGGCATCGTCACGGCGGGCATCTCAGCCGGGATCATCGGCGGCCGCATCGCCGGTGGCTGGCTGACGGAAACGTTCGGATGGCGAGGCGGTCTGCTTGTGTTCGCTGTCGCATTCGCCGTCACCGCGCTCGTCGTATTCCGGGTACTCCCCGGCACGGCCGGTTCGGCGACCGGCAGCTACCTGGCGACGCTGCGCGGTCTGCCCGGTCTGTACCTGCGATTCCGCACCTTACGCCTCGCCGCGCTCCGCGGCGCGTTGTGGTTCTTCGCCTTCTGCGCGGTGTGGGCCGGACTCGCCGTCGCCTTGGCGCAACCGCCGTACGCGTACTCGGCCGAACGGATCGGCCTGTACGCGCTCGCCGGTCTCCTTGGCATCGTCGCGACGCGCATCGCGGGGGTGTGGACCGACCGGGTGGGCGCACGACGCGTCACAGCGATCGGACTGGTCCTGGCCGCCGTCAGTGCGAGCGTTCTTGCGGGCTGCCTGTCGAATCCCGTACTGACCCTGGTCTGCCTGGCAGTGTTCGACGCCGGACTGTTCGCTGCCCAGGTGGCCAATCAGAGCACGGTCCTGGCCATCGACCCGACCGCACCCGCCCGGTTCAACAGCGCCTACATGGTGGTGTACTTCGTGGGCGGCAGCCTGGGCACCGCGTTCGGCACAGCCGCGGTGGGATGGCTGGGATGGCCGGCCACCGCAGCCGTGACGGCCGCGACGATCGCTCTCGCGCTACTGCTCAGCGCCGCAGATCGACCGGAAACGTCGACATCCCCCGCAGCGTCAGGTTCGCCTTGTACACCGGATCGGCAGCCAGACGCGCCTGCGGGAACCGGGCGGTGACCGCTGACAACGCCACCGAGGCCTCGAGTCGGGCCAGCGGAGCACCCAGGCAGAAATGCGGCCCCTTCCCGAATCCGATGTGCCGGATGTTCTCTCGGTCCGGATCGAAATCGTCGGGTCGCTCGTTGGCCGCCGGGTCGCGGTGAGCGGCTGCCAGCAACAGCAGCATGGTGTCGCCGGCCGGGATCGTGATGTCGCCGATTGTCATGTCTTCACCGGCAATTCGGCCGACCAACTGGACCGGCGGGTCGTACCGCATGGTCTCCTCGATGATCGCCGAGGCCCGGGAGGCGTCCGCACCGAGTGCCGCCCATTGGGCCGGGTGCCGCAACATCGCCAGCGTCGCGTTGGCGATCAGGTTCACCGTCGTCTCGTGCCCGGCGACGAGCAGCAGATTGCACGTCGCGACGATCTCGTCCTCGGTGAGCTGATCCCCGGACTCCTCGACCGCGATCAACCCCGACATCAGGTCCTCGCCCGGGGCGCTGCGACGGGCGTCGATGAGCTCACGCAGATAATCGTTCAGCCAGATCCCGGCCGCCATCTGCTCGTCAAACCGATCCGAGGTGTGCCCGGTCAACGCCAGGAACGGGTCCAGCGCCGAGGCGAGCAGGGCCGAGGCACTGCTGAACTTCGGCTCATCCGCGACGGGCACACCGAGCAACCGGCAGATCACCGCGACGGGCAGCGGGTAGGCCAGGTCGTCGATGACGTTGAAGGAGCCGCGTCGCTCGACGTCGTCCAGCAGCCCGGTCACCAGCTCGGTGATGTCCGGTTCGAGCGCGTGGATCACCTTCGGCACGAAAGCCTTGCTGACCAGTTTGCGCAGCCGCGTGTGATCGGGCGGGTCGAGGAACAGGAAGCTGGCCGTGCCGCGGGGACGCGGTCCCGGATCAGCCTCCAGTTGCCGCTGGGCGATGGTGGAGTTGGCCCGGTCGCTGCGTGACGCCGGATGCCGCAACACCTCGTCGCAGTCGGCGAACGACGAGAACACCGTCAGGTTCGACTCGGGCAGGTGCAGCGGCCCGAGCTCGCGGATCCGGTTGAACGACGGGTAAGGATCGGCCCGGCAGGCCGGGTCCAGCAGCTGCATGAGCAGGGCCTGCGGGGCCTGATCGTCGGTGACGGTCTCCATCTACTTATTGTGCACGCGTAGAAAATGAGGACAGTTCACTCAGGCTTTTCGCTCTTCGCGCAAGCGCTCATCGGCGGGCACCCCGTAATACCGCCCCAGCACGTGCGCCCGCAGCTCGTCGAACTCACCGGCCACGATGGACGCCCGGATCTGATCGACCAGCCGGATCACGAACCGCTCGTTGTGGATCGTGCACAACGTCGCCGACAGCATCTCCTTGGCCTTGAACAGATGCCGGATATAGGCGCGCGAGTAGTTGGCGCACGTGTAGCAGTCGCACTCGGAGTCGATCGGGGTGAAGTCCCGCTTGTACTTGGCACCGGTGATGTTGAACCGCCCCGTGGCCGAGTACACCGCCGCATTGCGCGCCACCCGCGACGGCGACACACAGTCGAAGGTGTCGGCTCCGGCGGCCACCGCGTCGAACAGGTCATCGGGTTCGCTGATCCCGAGCAGGTGACGGGGCTTGTCGGCAGGCAGCTCGCTGCTGACCCAGCCGACGATGGTGGCGAGGTTCTGCTTCTCCAGCGCACCGCCGATGCCGTAGCCGTCGAAGCTCAGTCCCTCGGCGGGACCGGCCTCCTGCCCGATCTCTGCCAGCCCACGGGCGGCCTGCCGGCGCAGATCCTCGTACTGGGCGCCCTGCACCACGCCGAACAGCGCCTGCCGGGGCCGCTCCGGCGACAGTCCCTGCAGCCGGTGGTGCTCGGCCAGGCACCGCACCGCCCACTCGTGCGTGCGCTGCACCGAGCTCTCCTGGTAGCCGCGGGTGTTGACGAGGGTGGTGAGCTCGTCGAACGCGAAGATGATGTCGGCGCCGAGCTGGTTCTGGATACCGATCGAGACCTCGGGAGTGAACCGGTGCTTCGAGCCGTCCAGATGGGAGCGGAACGTGACGCCGTCGTCGTCCACGACAGCCAAGCGCTCCTTGCCCTTGGCGATGATGTCGTCTTTCTGCAGCCGCTCGGTGTCCATTGCCAGGACCTTCTTGAACCCGACACCCAGCGACATCACCTGGAAGCCGCCGCTGTCGGTGAAGGTCGGGCCCGGCCAGTTCATGAACGCCCCGAGCCCGCCGGCCTCGGCCACGATGTCCGGGCCCGGCTGCAGGTACAGGTGGTAGGCGTTGGCCAGAATCGCTTGGGCACCAAGCTGTTTCATGGTCTCGGGAAGCACCGATTTCACGGTGGCCGCGGTGCCGACCGCGATGAACGCCGGGGTCTGGATGTCGCCGTGCGGAGTGTGGATGGTGCCGACCCGGCCGAATCGGCCGGGCAATTCGGCCTCCACGGTGAAATACGGCTGGTCCACACTGTGTATTCAACCGGATGCGCGTCCGATTTCCGTCATGGGGGCGGACGCGACCATACTGCGGACGTGAATTTGGTCATGAGCCGCCCCATTGTCATCGCCACCGGATTTGCTGTGTGTCTGGCTGCCGTCGCCGGATGCTCGTCGCAGGATTCGGGTTCTTCCACGAAGTCCGGCCAGGGCCGGGTCACCTTCGGTCCCAACGACGCCGGCCCGGTCACCAGCGTCAGCTGCGAGACCAAGGACGGGCTGACCACGATCGGCATCGAGGGCAAGATGCCGGCCTCGGTGGCGCTGACCGACGGCGAGGCCCCGGTGGTGCAGTCGGTGAACATCGGCGACGTGAACGGCGAAGGGTCGTCGCTGACCTACCTCGCCGGCCTGTCGGGCGCGCCGGTCGTGGCCGCACGCGACGGCAAGGGCTACACCATCACCGGCACCGGCATGGGCATCGACCCCAACCAGCCGGGTGCACCGGTGGACATGCCGTTCGACATCGCGGTCACCTGCCCGTAGCCGAACGGTCGGCCAGGAACTCGACGATCGCCTCGGCGAGTTCCTCGCCGGCATCCTCCTGCAGGAAATGACCGGCGTCGCGGATCACCGGATGGTCGACGCCGTGCGCGCCGCGCATCTCCCGCTTCAGGATGGGCGCCATGCCGCCGGTGATCGGGTCACCGTCACTGAATGCCACCAGCATCGGAGTTTCGCTGGCCGCCAACACATTCCACGCTGACCGATTGGCGGCCGACGCCGGATCGTCGGGCGAGGTGGGTACCAGGCCCGGCATCGCGCGAGGGCCCGCGCAGTACGAGTCGTCGGGGAACGGGGCGTCGTAAGCGGCCCGGACCTCGGCGCTGACCGGGCGCCGGCATCCCGACTCCACGGACCGCCCGACGTCGATCGTCGGCAGGTTCTGGATCGCGGTGCGGAACTGCCACCAGATCTCCGGCATCGGGATATCCCCGGTGGGCAGGCCCGTGTTGGCGACGACGATGTTTGCGAACCGGTCCGGGTGCTCGGCAGCCAACCGGAGCCCGATCAGACCACCCCAGTCCTGGCAGACCAACGTCACCCGCCGCAGGTCCAGCACGTCGAAGACCAGCGCCCGCATCCACTCGACATGCCGCGCATAACTGTGGTCCTCGATGCGGGTGGGCTTGTCCGACCGGCCGAAGCCGACCAGATCCGGACAGACGACGCGATACCCCGCGCCGGCCAGGATCGGGATCATCCGGCGGTACAGAAACGACCACGATGGTTCCCCATGCAACAACAAGATGGGATCGGCTTCGGCCGGACCATCCTGCACCCAGGCCACGCGCAGATGGCCGCCGTCCGCGTCATCGATATCGGAATATGCTGGCGGATAAGCAAATTCAGGCAGATCGTAGAAACGGTCTTCCGGTGTACGCAACGTCTGCATGACGCTGAACTTACGGCTGCCCCGGGCCCGTGGCGAACAATTCGCCCAAACCCACGTCCACGACCTGCGCAAACTCCATACTTCTGCCTGACAGCCCGCCGCTCATGGCTGGCTGCGCAACCGTGAGGAGAGCAGTGGTGAAGCGTGAGTTCCTGGTAGCCGTCGGCGGCGGCGCGATCATCGTCGCAGGCCTGTCTGGCTGTTCGTCGAGCGACAAGAAAGACACCTCCAGCGACACGAAGGCCACGGCAACGGCGTCGGCAACAGCTTCGGCCGAGGCCGGAGGTGCCCAAGCGACAACCGGCTCGGGCACCGCCCGGGTCACCATCGACGGCAAGGACCACAAGCTGGAGGGCACTGTTGTGTGCGCGACGGTCGCGGGCAATGTCAGCCTGACAGTCGGCCAGGGAATGAGCGCCGTCACCGCCACCGTCAGTGAGGGCGACAAGCCGTCGGTGAGCGCCGTGGCGCTGGGCAATGTCGACGGCATCAGCCTCGCCTACACGCCCGGCGTACCCGGCGGCAGCGCAGAAGCCACCAAAGATGGCAACAAGTACACGATCAAGGGCGACGCCACCGGTATGGACGGAATGAACCAGGTGACCAAACCTTTCGAGCTCGAGGTGGCCTGCCCGTAACAAAACACTCACATCTAGCAAACATCTGGCATAGTGTGGGCCCGGACTGACCCGGGCCCACACTCCGTTCTCAGTCGCTTCACCCGCACGACCCGGAGGTGCACAGTGGCCAGTCATCGGAAGCACGCACGTTCATCGGCTGTCGCGGTCGCCAGTGCCACCGCCGGGATGACCGCGGTGCTCGCCTTCGGACACGTTGCCGACGCGCTCGCTGCCACCCTGCCGGGTGACTATGCCGTGGTCGGGGTGGGCGGGAAAGACGACACCGAAGGTGTGCGGATCCCGAACAAGTTCGGCGGCAACTACGTGCCCTATGGCAGCGGATACGCCGGGCCGGCGGGCGATCGGTACTACCCCGTCCACTATTCGGCCACGCTGCCGATCGATTCGAGCGTGGCCGACGGTCGCGCGCCGCTGATCGAGCAGGTCGGCATTGCCCGCGACGACGTCGGCGAGGGCGGAAAGATCTACATCGTCAGTTACTCCGAGGGAACGATCGTCGCCGAGAAGTACAAGCGCGAACTCGATGCCGGCGGCGCCCAGAATGCCGACACCCTGAAGTTCGTTTACATCGCGGCGCCCACGGTGCCCAACGGCGGAATCTACGCCCGCTTCCCGAATACGGGACCGCTCGGGCTACTCGGATTCACCAGCACCGGGGCAGCGGAGCAGTCGCCCTACGACGAAACCTTCATCACCATCGAATACGACCCGATCGGCGACTTCCCGGCCTACGCCAACCCGCTGTCACTGGCCAACGCCGCCGCAGGGTTCATCTACCTGCACGGTGACCCGACGCCCGACGCTACCGACCTCAACGATCCCGACGCGATCATCGTGACGCCGGTAGACCAGCCGGGTGGCGGCCATGACACCTACATCCTGGTCAAGACCGAGCATCTGCCGTTGTTGCAGCCGTTCCGGGACGTGTCGACGGCGCTGAACACCACCGCATTCAGCGAGCCCGTGCTCGGCGCGATCGAACCCACCCTCAAGCTCGGCGTCGACATGGGCTACACGGACCGCGACTATTCCGATCCCGCTACGCCGACCCGCTTCTCGTTGATCACGCCGCCCAAGCGGATCGCCGAGACCATCGAGCAGCTGCCCGACGCCTTCCAGCAGGGCGCGGACAACTTCCGGAACGGATTGCCTTCTACCGCATCACCTTCGACGACGTCGGGACCCAGCGACCGCAACGCGGCGAAGGACACCCCGAAGCTCGCCGACCCCAAGGTCGAGACGACGAGCGACGCGACCGATGTCCCCAAGAAGCCCGTCAAGCGCACGCCCGCCCACCGGCGCGACGACGTACGCAACGCCATCTCGGACGTCGCGAAGAACGTCAGGAATTCGCTCAAGCCCAGGCCGAAACACGAGGCCCAGCCCAACACCGAGTCAGGCACGGACAAGGCCGCATAGTTTCTGATGTCATGCTGGGGGCATGACTCAATGGCGCGCCTGGTTCTTGCTGCTGTGCCTGTTGCTCCCGCTCGTGGGATGTTCGTCGTCTCCCGACCCGGCTGACCGCTTCGCGGCGTTTGCCGATGCCCTGCAACGCAAAGACGCTCCCGCCGCAGCGGCGGAGACCAGCGACCCCGCGGCGGCAGAGGCGGCAATCAAGTCGATGTTCGACGGTATGGGCGACGCCGCCTCGGTCAAGGTCAGTGCCGAACCCGAGGACGGCAACGAGGCCGGTGCGACGCTGAAGTACGAATGGTCCTGGGGTGAAGGCCACGACTTCGCCTACGACACCACCGGCTCCGCGGCGAAGACCGGTGAGGACTGGCGCATCTCCTGGGCACCGACGCTGCTACACCGAGATCTGCGGGACGGCTTGAGGTTTCAGTACAGCACCGACAGCGACCTGCAGACCCCGGTGCTGGACCGGACCGGTCAGCCGTTGATGACGTGGCAGACGGTGGGGGTGATCACCCTGGAACGCGCCCACCTGGCTTCGGCCGCCCCGCTCGCCGCGCTGCTCGCGCCGTTCGATGCCACCACCACCGCCGAATCGATCAACGCGCAGTTCGCGTCGAACACCGATGACCGGGTGACGGTGATGAAGCTGCGTGAGGACGATCTCAACGCGGTGCGCGACCAACTGACCCAGCTTCCCGGCGTCACCGTGGCCGAGCAGGGTGACCTGCTGACCACCGACCGCCAACTGTCCTCCCCCGCCATCGGCGGGCTGGCCCAGCTGTGGCACGACCGGATCACCAAGGCCGCCGGGTGGTCGGTGTACCTGGTCGATGCCGACGGCGCACCCGCACAGAAGCTGGCCGCACAACCACCGGCACCCACCGACCCGATGCGCACCACCCTGGACCTGCGGTTGCAGCTGCTCGCTCAGCAGGCCGTCGCCCAGGAGGCGCGGCCCTCCGTGGTGGTCGCGATCTCCGGCTCGACGGGCGGCATCCTGGCCGCCGCGCAGAATGCCGCTGCCGACCCGCAAGGCGCCATTGCCTTTTCGGGGCTCTATCCGCCGGGTTCGACGTTCAAGACCATCACCACCGCTGCGGCGCTCGAAGCCAACCTGGCGACCCCGGATACCCCGGTGGCCTGCCCGGGTCAGTTGACGATCGAGAACCGCACCATTCCCAACGACGACGACTTCGACCTGGGCACAGTGCCGTTGACGTCGGCGTTCTCCCATTCGTGCAACACCAGCATGGCGGCGTTGTCGGACAAGCTGCCCGCCGACGCGCTGACCAACACGGCCCGCGCATTCGGTATCGGGGTGGACTTCACCATCCCGGGACTGACCACGGTGACCGGCAAGGTCCCCAACGCCGACACCGCCGCACAACGCGTGGAGAACGGTATCGGCCAGGGCACGGTGACCGTCAGCCCATTCGGGCTCGCCGTCGCCGAGGCCAGCCTGGCGCACGGCTCGACCATCCTGCCCAACCTGGTCGACGGCGACAAGGTGACCGCCGATACCCCCTCGGAGCAGTTGCCTGCCGCCGTCACCGGGGCGCTGCGGGACATGATGCGCAAGACCGTGACCGAGGGCACCGCAAGGCAATTGAGCGATATCCCCGACCTCGGCGGCAAGACCGGTACCGCCGAATTCGGCGACAACACGCACTCCCACGGGTGGTTCGCCGGGATCGCCGGTGACATCGCGTTCGCCACTCTGGTGGTGGGCGGCGACTCGTCGGCGCCCGCGGTGAAGATCTCCGGAGACTTCCTGCGCCCGGCGACGGCCGGCTAGGTCGTGTCTGCCTGTTCAGGTATCTGGTTGGGCGGCAAGACCGTTCACATTGATCAGAGCTCTAGGTCTAGGTTTAAGTGCCTCGAGGCGTCTGACCCGCCAGGGCGAGCCTGATCAGCCAGACGCGGCTAGCTTGCGGATTCGGCGGCCCGGTGCACCAGCCCCGACGCGACCGCGAACCGCGGCCCGTGCACGCCGTCGATGTTTGCTCGCCCCACCACAACTCCCACACCGCGCAGGGATTCACCGACCGTGCGCAGCAGCTCGTCATCGAGTGCCCCGCCGCCGGCCAGCACCAACGCGGTCGGGGGTTTCTCGAACGCGGCGAGGCAGCGGGCGATGTTCGCGGCCACCGTTTCCTGCTTGATCGCCAAGCGAAGACTGCGCCATTCCTCGGCCGCCAATTTCGTGGAGAACGGCACCAACCCGGCCGTGCCCCGGGTGCACAGCCGGCCGATCGCGTCGGCCGGGGCCGGTGAGTCCAGGAACAGGCGCCGCCCGTCCTCCTCGTGCGCGACGTGTGGGCCCTCGACCCGGATCGCCGGGGTGCGCTTGACCCGCTCGGCCAGTGCCCGCGGGATGTTCAGCATGCGGGCCACCGCAACGGTGATGGTCTCCCCAGCACCCGCCGCGGTGACCGTGCGATCCGCACCGATCAGATCGATGGTGCCGCCGCCGATGTCGCACACCACCGAGTCCGGCGGCAGCCCCGGCGTGGTGCGGGCACCGCGGGCGGCGGCGTCGGGCTCGGTCGAGATCGTGCGGGCCGGACGTCCGGTCAACTCGGCAAGCGTCGTCGCGGCGTCCTCGACATGATCGGCTGCCAGCAGGGCCACCACCGTGCCGCGGGCATCGGCCACTCCGCGGCGCAGCCACGTGCCGCTGTCGAGAGCGGCGAGATCGGTGAAAAAGGCGTCGTCTACGGCGATCTCATGGTCAGCGGTCGGGATGGTGCGCAACCGGATCCGCACGACGCTGCCCGGCAGCTCGCGCCGCAGGATGGCGTGGGCCTCGGCAGGTGAGTAGCGGACCACCTGCCCATCGATCCGGAACTCGACATAGTCGTCGTCCACCGCGGGCGGCTCCGGCGCCTCGGTCCGCGCCGTCACCGCGATGGCAGGCGAATCCGCAAGCTCCCTGGTGAATTCGGCGACATCGTGAATCTGCTCATGGCCGAGTTCCAGTGCGGCACACAGCGCGATGGGATCGGCCAGCGCCCGGTAGGCGCGTCCCTCGGCCACCACCTCCACCGCGACCAGCGCGCCGGGCGCCAGTCCCGCGAGCATCACCTCGTCGACCACGGGGATGTCGAGCGGAATCCGGTTGCGGATCAACACCGCATCGTCCTGGGCGGCCAGTACGCCCACGATGGTCCAGCCACGGGCTGCTCCGGCGCTGATCGCGGCCGCGGCGTCCTCGAAATCGGTGTCGCCGTCGACGGACACGATCACCGGATCTGCTTGGGGTTCAGAAGCCAACTCCCCCAGCGGCACGTGCCGGCCCACCGCATACCCGGCACCGGCGGGGGTGCTGGCGTCGGGCTTGCGCAGGCTGCGCACCGGTGAACGCGGTGACGGCGCGGGTGCCAGCGGAGCTGTCTCGGTGTCGACCGGCCGGATCTTCGAGAGCACCAGCTCATCAGCCCGTACCTGAGCGTCGATCTCGATGCGGTGCAGCAACGTCGCCGCACCCTCCAAGGAGTCGCGGGATCCCTTGCGGCCCCGGGTCGGCGCCTGGCCGTGAGTGATGGGCTCGACGGTGCCGCCGATGATCCGGGCCACCACGATCTCCGTGGTGTGGTTGCCCACGTCGATCCCGGCGACAACCCTCACCGCAACAAGCCCCGCCGGGCGTAGACGGTGGCCGCCTGACGCACCAGTTCGGCGCAGCGCGCGGCCCCGCGGGTTTCCAGCGACGCCTGCAGCGCGTCGAGTTCAGCAGCCGTGGAGCGATGCGGACGCAGCGCCTCGTACAGGCCCATCACCTCTTCATCGTCGATGATCGCCAATTCAGCTGCGCGCAGGAAGTTCTCGGCGAGCTGCGGATTGCCGTTCTCCTCGGCGACCACAGCCTGGTGCGCCAGCACCGCCGGATCCATCCGAAGATCTGACAAGTCCAGCTTGCCGTCGACAGCCGCGGAGACGGTGAATTTCTCGGTCATGCTCTCCTCACCTCCACCGTGACGGGCGCCTGGCCCGGCTCACTGGACTCACGCTCCAAGGCCACCAGAGCCACCGCGCGGGCGTGGTACCGCGCCGAGATCGACTCGTCGGTGCCGCCGGTCAGGATCGGCACCGGCGCCATGCCCTTGGCGTGGCGGGCGGCATTGCGGCCCAGGTCGCGATAGTTCTTGGCGGTCAGCAGCGGGGCTACGCTGAACAGCTCCAGGTTGGCCAGGGGCGCCAGGTCCCGACGGTGGATGAGGGCAGTGCCCTTGCCCTGCAAGCCGATTCCTATCCCCGATCCGGACAGCTTGGCGGCGGTCAGTCCGATCAGGCCGACGTCGATGGTCGAGCGCACCCGCACGAACCGCGGTACACAGCCCTCTTCCTCCAGCCCGGCGGAGAGCTGTCGGATCACCTCGCCGATGGGCAGGCCGCACAGGCTCAGCCACACGCTACGGCCCAGCGCCGGCGACAACCCGATCACCACTTCTCGCGGATCACTGCCCTGCCGGGCGGGTTCGAGGTCGGTGACGGTGATGTGGCCTGCATGCGCAGCCTGGTCCGCGGTGAGCTCGGAGGTGTTGCGCTGCCGGCGGATGTTGTCGATCTCGGCCCGGCGCTGTTCGGTCAGCGTGTAACCCGTTCCGGGACCGGCGTAATCGTTCGGGTCGGTGATCTTTGACAGCACCCGGAACTGCTCATCGAAGATCGCCGACGTCTGCAACTGGTCACCGCGAAGGCGTTCGGCCGTGAGCCGCATGATGGCCTCGGCCTCATCGTCGTACCCGGTGCGCTTCAAGGAAGCGATCACGTCGAACACGGTGAGCTGTTTGGCCTCGATGGCGTTGGCCGCCTCCGCGACCGCCTTCGGGTCCCCGGGCGGCAGATCGCGCGACCCGTTGGCGACCACCACCTCCTCGATGTGGCCGTCGTCGAAATCGGCCAGGCCCAGATCGCGGTACACCGCCTGCACGGCCGTCGCGGCCCGCCGCCGGACTGCGGCGAGGTGTTCGGGCGACACCGTGCGCAACCCACCGTCGGCTCCCCAATCCCGTTGCAGGACCAGGAAATCGTCCATGTCGTCGGAGTTGAAGTTCGACAGCGCGAAGGCGTTGTCGTAGCGCGGGATCGAACCGAACCCCGAGAAGATGAAATCCGCACCGGCCAGCAGCACCGGCAGGGTGTGCGCGCTGCGGCGGATGTCGGATTCGGAGATCAGGTTGTCATTGCCCGCACAGGACTCCAGGTCGCGCATCATCACCATCAGGTTCTCGGCGAGCAGCTCCTTCATGCCGTCGGGCACCGAGGCCACCACGCCGACCCCGTCGATGCCGCCGTTCTGCACGCCCTGCGAGCCCAGGGCCCGGGCCAACGACACACACCGGGACTCCAGGTAGAGGATCGAGCATTTCTCGGCCGCACCCATCAGCACCTCGGCCCCGCCGCCACTGGTGACCCGCATCTTCAAACCGCGCGACGCGTAGGCACTGGTCAGGATCGCCTTCGAGAACGGGGTGTCGTCGCCGTCGACGAACACCTGCTCGGTGCCGTAGATGGAAATGGTCTCGGCATAGCTGGTCAGCCCACGCATGCCGAGCCGCAGTTCCAGCGCCTCTTCGATCGCGCACTGTGCCATCGCTCCCGGCGTCCCCACCTGCGAACCGATCAGCAGCGCAACCGCATTCGACGGCGCGTCGCCGAGCACCGGCACCGTCGTCTCGACCTCGCGGAACCCGTAGGCCACCGCGCTGGCCGCGTCGGCCGCGATCAGCATCGGATCGTCCAGCTGATTGGTGACGTGGGCCTGATTGCTCGGCGTGCGGCGGGCCCGCATCTTGGACATGGCCATCTGCATCTCGACCGGTGTCAGCACCGCGATGACGCGCGCGAGTTTGGCCGGCGTCGTGCCGCCGATCAGCCGAACCACCTCGGCACGCGGCACATTGGGGTCGACGGTCTTGCGGGCCAGCTCGACATCGGACATCGCCATGGCCTCGGGTGCGATGTCGAGATCCAGGCCGTAACGAGCGATGAACTCGTCGATCACGTCGAAGTCGGCGGCGGACTTGCCATCCATCTCGACGACCTGACCGTCACGCAACACCAGCGAAGGTTCCGGATCGTGCGGGCTGCGCATCGCGACCAGACCCAGGTCCGGGTTGGTCACGCTGAACCCGTCGAGGTTCACCGGCTTCGCGTCGAGGATCCGCATCCTGCCGAGGTAGGCACCGCCGTCATCCGCCACGGCGACCATTTTGCGCGACGAACCCTATTTGGTCTACCCATTACGCCTTTTGGCGTCAGACCCCGGACGCGACCTCCAGCGCCTTGAGCGAGTCCTCCAGATGGCTGAGCATCCGCTGCAGATGCGGCACGCTGCGCCGGCAGCCGACCAGCCCGAAATCCAGGTTGTCGGCGTTGTTGGCCAGGGTGATGTTCATGGCCTGGCCATCCAGCGCGATGGACAGCGGATAGTTGCCGTCCAGCCGAGCACCCTTCCAGTACAACGGATGTCGCGGTCCCGGCACATTGGAGATGACCAGGTTGAACGGCGGCGAGGTGGCCCCGACGAAGCCCGGCACGGCGGCCAGGCCGAGCGGGGCGATCATCATCGCCGACAGCGCCAGGGCCTGAACCCTCGGCAGCTCGGAGAACACCTTTTTGTTGCCCCGCATCGACTCACCGACAACCTTCAGCCGCTCGGTGGGGTCCTCCAGATCGGTGCCCAAATTGCACAGCACCGAACCGACCAGATTCCCGCCGGCGTCGGCCTCGTGCTCGGCCCGCAAGCTCACCGGCACCATCGCGATCAGCGGGCGATCCGGCAAGGCGTCCTGCTCCAATAGATAGGCGCGCAACGCTCCGGCGCACACCGCCAGCACCACGTCGTTGACCGTGGATCCGGCGGCCCTCGAAATCCGCTTGAACCGCTCGAGCGGCCAGGACTGCGCCGCGACGCGACGGGCACCGCCGATCTTGACGTTGAACATCGTCTTGGGAGCGGCGAACGGCAGCGTGAGCTGTTGCTCCAGCAGCGCCGAGCGAGCCAGCCGCACCGTCGACGGCGCCAGCCCCGCGACCGATCCGACCGCACCGGTGACCGTCCGCACCAACGACGAACCCTGGTGCTGCCGCTTCCGGCGCGGCACCGCCCACGGCACCCGCACCTCGGTGTCGTCGGGATCTTCCGACAGCGTGCGCATCAACAGCTTGAGCGCCGAGACCCCGTCGATCAGCGAATGGTGCATCTTCGTGTAGACCGCGAACCGGCCGTCGGCCAGCCCCTCGATCAGGTGGGCCTCCCACAGCGGGCGGTGCCGGTCGAGCAGGCCACCGTGCAGGCGCGAGGTCAGCTCCAGCAGATCACGCACCCGGCCCGGAGAAGGCAGGCCCGAGCGGCGCAGGTGATAGTCGAGGTCGACGTCGTTGTCATAGGTCCAGCCGACATTGGCGATACCGCCCAGAAACGTGGCCGGATGCTTGCGGAACACGGGCTGGAACTCGGTCTGGGCCACCATCCCCTCGTACAGCTCGCGCACGAAGTCACGGTCAGCGCCGGCCGGAGGTTCATAGAGCGCCAGGCCGCCGACATGAAATGGGTGCTCGCGGGTCTCGGCGATCAGAAACATCGAATCGGTCGGCGACATCAGTTCCATGGACACATTCAACGCTGTTGTGACAGCCCCCGACGAAGACAAGCCAAAACAAGTAGCCGACTACTCATGCACCGGCCCGCGCGAACACCCAAGATCGAGGCATGCTGAGCCCGACGGCAGCACGCACCGCTCTCGCGGCGATCCGGATCATCAATGGCGCGACCGCCCTTGTGGCGCCCGAAAGGCTGCTCACCCGACTGGGAGTCGATACCTCCCAGGACCGTTCGGCGAGCTATCCGTTCCGGATGTTCGGCATCAGGACCGTGCTGATCGGACTGGACCTGCTCGTGCTGCGGGGCGGCGAACTGCGTCGGGCCGAGAACCTCGCCGTCCTGATTCACGCCACCGACACCGTGTCGGCCGCCGTCACCACCGCGCGCGGCGATCTGCCGCGCCGCCACGGCGTGACGGCCACTGTCATCTCCGCCGTCAACACCGCTCTCGCCGTCATCGCGTGGAAAGGATCCCGTCATGCCATCGCTTCTCACGAGGTTGTTCCTCAAGACCGCTGAGCTGGTCGACCGGCGGATCGGCTGGGACAAACTGCCGCCGATCCTGGGTATCTCCGTGCTGGTCGGGATCCGTGACGCGCTGCGGGAACACAACCTGTACGACACCTACCAGGGCAACCCACCGGAGGCGCCCGCGCTTGACCCGATCGATTACCTGACCAACCGGACGGCCAACGGCACGTACAACGATCTCTCGGCGCCCTCGATGGGCATGGCCAACACCCGGTTCGGGCGCAACGTTCCGCTCGCCGAGGGCCGCGCCGAGACGCTGCCGCAGCTGATGGATCCCAATCCCCGACTGATCAGCACCAAACTCTTGCAGCGCCGGGAATTCCGGCCGGCCACCACGCTCAACGTGCTCGCCGGGGCGTGGTTGCAGTTCGAGACCCGGGACTGGTTCAGCCACGGCACCGACGCCAACCGGATGCTCGAGATTCCCCTCCCCGAGGGGGATACCGAATGGCCCGACGACACCATCAAGGTCCCCGCCACAATCGCCGACCCCACCGCCGCGCCGGGCGGTTCGACCTTTGTCAACACCGAGACCCACTGGTGGGACGCCTCCCAGATCTACGGCAGCAACCAGGACTTCCAGAACGCGATCCGCAGCCACCGCGACGGCAAGGTCCGTATCGACGCCGACGGGTTCATCGACATCGACCCGGCCCTCATCGGTGCTTCCGGTGGCGCCGACGGGTGGTGGCTGGGCATGGAGCTGATGGGCACGATCTTCATGCGCGAGCACAACGCGATCTGCGACCGGCTCAAGGCGGCCTACCCGCAGTGGTCCGACGAGCAGCTGTTCAACAAGGCGCGGCTGATCAACGCCGCGCTGATCGCCAAGATCCACACCATCGAATGGACCCCGGCGATCCTGGGGCACCCGACCCTGCAGATCGGAATGCGGGCCAACTGGTTCGGGCTGGCCGGTGAACGGGTCAGGGAGTTGTTCGGACGGCTGGGCTCCAGCGACGTGCTCAGCGGCATCCCTGGCTCGACCACCGACCACCACACCGCGCCGTACTCGATCACCGAGGACTTCGTCACCGTCTACCGGATGCACCCGCTGGTGCCCGACGACTACGAATTCCTCAGCCTCACAACCGGAGTCGAGCCTCGCAACCTGACCTTCAACGAGATCCACGGCGGGGCGAACTCCCGCGGTGTCCTCAAGAGCGTCGGCGTGGCCGAATGCCTGTACTCCCTGGGCGTCGCCCATCCCGGCGCCGTCACCCTGCACAACAGCCCGAACTTCATGCGGAGCTTCCAGCGCACCGACGAGCACACGCTCGACATGATCGCCACCGACATCCTGCGCTCGCGGGAACGAGGAGTCCCGCGCTACAACGACTTCCGCCGGGCCCTGCGACTGAATCCGGTGACCAGCTTCGACCAGATCAGCGGCGGCGACGCCGCGACCGCGGCCGTGATGGCCGAGATCTACGGCGGCGACATCGAGAAGGTCGACACCACGGTCGGAATGTTCGGCGAGCAGCTGCCCGAGGGATTCGGCTTCAGCGACACCGCATTCCGGATCTTCGTGCTGATGGCCACCCGCCGCCTCAAGAGCGACCGGTTCTACACCGTGGACTTCACGCCGCGCGTCTACACCCACGAAGGCATGGACTGGATCGACCGCAACGACATGACCTCGGTGCTGCTGCGCCACTACCCCGAACTGGAGCCGTCACTGCGCGGGCAGCGCAACGCCTTCGCACCGTGGGCACGCATATAGGCACTGGTCATGACCGGCTCGCTCAACGGCATTCCCCGCGTCGACCTGCAAGCGCGGCCGTTGTGGAAACGCGAACTGTCCTGGTTGATCGGCGGCAAGCTGTTCACCACCGAACGGGCCGCGAGATTCTGGCAGCGACGGGTCGCGCCGCTGGAAGGTCCGGTCATGAAGGCAACGCGCGGGCGGACGCGGTTGAGTCAGAGCATCCCGGTACTCATGCTGACCTCGACCGGCGCGCGCAGCGGCAAGCAGTACGAGACCCCGCTGGCCTACTTCACCGACCGCGACGCCGTCGTGCTCACCGCCTCCAACTACGGGCGGGACCGCCACCCGAACTGGTATCACAACCTGCTGGCGCATCCGGACTGCGAACTGCACATCGGGCCGAACGGTGGGCGGTTCGTGGCACACGAGGTCACCGGGCCCGACCGCGACCGGCTCTACTCGCTGGCCGCCGACCGGCTGAACAAGGGCTGGAACACCTACGCGCAGCGCACCGACGGGATCAGGACCATTCCGGTGCTGCGGTTGTCAGCCGACGGACGGACCTGAAAACCGCAGGTCAAAGTAGTCTGGAAGGAAGCTAGCTGTTTCTTGTCGGTGCTGTCTGGACAATCAGGACGTATGACAGGCGGGAAAATGTACAGCACAGGCGATATGCCAGGTGAAACACTGGCGGTGTCGGCGATATCGGGACCGACAGACAGGGGGAAGTGATGACCAGGATTGCGTCCCTGACTGACGACGAACTGCGTGCGCGCCGCGATCAGATCGTGGAACTCCTTCAGGCGCGCGGCATATCGCTTACTGACCTTCGCAACCGCGCGCTGCACTACTCCCTCGTCGGCGACGAGCACGACCTTTGGGAGCAGCTGTCCTCCATTGCGTTCTTACTCGGGGAGACGAGCGCGTAAAGAGCACACGCGGCCATGTCGCTGTCCCACGTCGAGTTCAATGAGCAAGTAACCAGCTTTTCCAATGACGTCTTGAGCGCCGTCTCGGCCCTGAAGAACGGCGCTGGCGCGCAAGTCGACGCCGAACTCGCGTCAGCAGATACCCGCCTTCGAGCAGTGGTCAACACCAAGGTGGACCTGTGCTCACGCAGTGAACCTGGCGAGTGCCTCGCCGAGCTCCGCGTCGACTACAAACTGTGCGTCGACTCATTTAGCCGCTGGATAGCTGTCGAACACTCGTCGTTTGAGCTGAAGGCGAAGGTCGATCGCACACCAATCATCAGGTGGGACTACGACCGGACGTCCAATAACAGGCCCAGCGCCCACGTGCAGATAACCGCGCACCGCGGAGCCTTGTCGCACATCCTGTCCAAGCTCAACCACGACACTCCGCACAGCATGGAGTCGCTGCACCTGCCGATGGGCGGTGACCGTTTCCGACCGTGCCTCGAAGACATCATCGAGTTCTTGATCACCGACTGCGGTTTTGCGGGTGGACCGAACTGGCGCGCAACCGTGCGCGACGGCCGAGCGAAGTGGCGTCGCATACAGACTCGCGTAGCCGTCCGAGACTCCCCCTTGACAGCGGCGGCGGCACTAGAAGCGATGGGCTACGTGGTAACCCCACCCCCCGACGGTGATCCACCGGAACGAATCGAGAAGATCACAGGCTGGTGAACCAGTCCGATACCCAATTCCGAGAATATGAAAAATGCCCCCTACCTGCTCAGACAGATAGGGGGCGTTGGCGGTGGCGGAGGGATTTGAACCCTCGGACGGGGGTTACCCGTCACACGCTTTCGAGGCGTGCTCCTTAGGCCGCTCGGACACGCCACCGTGTGGCAGCTTACCGGGCGAGCGCCGCAAGCCCTAATCGCGGCCTGAGCTCACACCCGACCCGGCGAGTGTGCGGCCTTGGCGAGATCGCGACCGGAAAGTCGCCACCAGTTCACACTCGGCGCCACTGATGCACAGTCAGCGCTGAGCGGCGAAGAAATCCTCCAGCAGAGCCGCGCACTCGTCGGCCAGCACGCCGCCGACCACCTCGGGCCGGTGATTGAGCCGGCGATCACGGACGACATCCCACAGCGAGCCGACCGCGCCGGTCTTGGGTTCCCACGCCCCGAACACCACCCGGGCCACCCGGGCCAGCACCAGCGCACCGGCACACATCGTGCACGGCTCGACGGTCACGGCCAGCGTCGCGCCTTCGAGCCGCCAGCCGTCGTCGAGCACCCGCGCAGCCTCGCGCATCGCCACGATCTCGGCGTGCCCGGCGGGGTCCCCGGTGGCCTCGCGCACATTGGCGGCCCGGGCCAGCTCGGTCCCGTCGGCGGCGAACACCACCGCGCCGATCGGCACATCACGGGGCCCGGCCGTCCGGGCAGCCTCCAAGGCGGCGCGGATCAGGGCTTCGTCCGAGGCACTCACCGACCGAGCCGGTCGAGCACCGCCGACAACTCCTCGGCGAAACCCATCTCGCGGGCGATGCGCCCGATCTGCTCATCGGCATAGAGGTCGGTCTCGGACAGGATCACGCCGAGCACGTCCTCGTGCAGACCGATGTCCGACAGCACCGAGAGATCACCTTCTTCGAATGGATCCGCATCCTCGAGATCCTCTTCTTCGAGGTCAGCGTCCAGATTCTCCAGCGCCTCGGCGGCGATGTCGTAGTCCAGGGCGGCCGTGGCGTCCGACAACAGCAGCCGGGTTCCGGCCGGAGCCGGTCGCACGATCACGAAGAATTCGTCGTCCACGTCGAGCAACCCGAAGACCGCTCCGGCGCTGCGCAGCTCGCGAAGCTCTGTCTCGGCCGCGGTCAAGCTCTTCAACGAGGACGACCGCATGGGGGCGCACCGCCACTTGCCGTCCTCCCGGACAACGGCCACCCCGAAGCCATCGGGCAGGTCTGCCGGCGCACGCTGTGCCTCCATGCCCGCCTACGGTAGTCGCCGACCAGCAATTTCGACAGGGATCACCCTCGGCTGCGGCACAGCCGGTATGCCAATCTTGATGCGTGACGAACACACCCGTGTGCGTGGTGGGCCTCGGCCTGATCGGTGGATCGCTGATGCGGGCCGCCGCCGGAGCCGGCCGCGAGGTCTTCGGGTACAACCGGTCGGTGGAGGCCGTGGCCGCCGCAAAGTTCGACGGGTTCGACGCCACCGAGAACCTCGACGAGGCACTGCGCCGGGCTGCCGACCTCAACGCGTTGATCGTGCTGGCGGTCCCGATGCCTGCCCTGCCGCAGATGCTCGACCATGTCCGGCAGACCGCGCCGCAGTGTCCGCTGACCGACGTGACCAGCGTCAAAGGCGCAGTACTCGACGAAGTGCGACGAGCCGACCTGCTACCGAACTTCGTCGGCGGCCACCCGATGGCAGGAACCGCCCATTCTGGCTGGTCAGCCGGGGACGCCGCACTGTTCACCGGCGCCGCGTGGGTGGTCAGCGTGGACGATCACGTCGACGCGCAGGTCTGGTCGCTGGTCACCCAGCTGGCGCTGGACTGCCATGCGGTCGTGGTGCCGGCCCGCTCCGATGAGCACGACGCCGCCGCGGCCGCCATCTCCCACCTGCCGCACCTGTTCGCCGAAGCACTGGCCGTCACCGCAGGCGAGGTGCCGTTGGCCTTCGCCCTGGCGGCCGGGTCGTTCCGCGACGGCACCCGGGTCGCGGCGACCGCACCGGACCTGGTGCGAGCCATGTGTGAGGCCAACGCCGACCAGCTGCTGCCCGCGCTCGAACAGAGCATCGAGCTGCTGACCCGCGCCAAGAAAGCCCTGGCCGACACGGGTTCGGTGGCCGATCTGGTCGAGACGGGCCACGCCGCCCGGATGCGCTACGACAGCTTCAGCCGCCCCGAGATCATGACGACGGTGGTGGGCACCGACAACTGGCGGGCCGAACTGGCCGCCGCCGGCCGCGCCGGCGGGGTGATCAGATCCGCTCTGCCAGTCCTGGGTAATCCAGGATGAAGCCGTCGGGATCCACCGTGATGGTGGTGTCGGCGACCGGCGAGCGAAGTTTCACCGCGGCTCCGGGCCCGGGACTGCTGTAGCTGATGTTCGCGGTCTCCACCGACAGGTCCGGCAACCGCACGTAGACCACCGGCAGCGTCACCGACTCCGCGCGTTGATGCAGACCCGTCCGGCGGATCGGCAGGGCGTTGAAGAACGGGCTGAACACGAGATCGACATCGAGCGCACCGCCGAAATCCGACCGCTTGGTCTGGGTGTGATCCTGCACCAGCCACATGTTCTCCTCGTCACGGGCGATGGAGAGCTGGCGCTCCCGCTCGGCCAGCGTGACGGTGAGAGACAACCGCTTGGTGGCGCCGGTCTCGTCGGTGACCAGGTCATAGGAGGCCGAGAACGCCGGGTGGGAATCGGTGGAAGCGGCCACGATCCGGCCATAGGCCTTGATCCTGTTGCCCGACAGCTGAACCCGAACAGATTCCATCCGGGGCTCGTCGTGCGCCCGCCAGGTCAACACTGCTGGCCAGGCGCGATCCTTCTCGTCGCTCACCCGTCTACCGTATGCGACGACGCGCGGCGTTCGTAGTCGAGTCCGGAACTCCCCGCCGGGCGCGACTCGAGGGCCACCTCGTCGTCGAGCAATGGCTGCGGCATCCGTCGCCGGGGCCCCAACCGGCCACTACCGGGCACCGACAACCGCACCGCGAAGGCCAGTGCCGCGTCGAGAATCAAGGCCAACGCCGTGACCATGAGCGCGCCCACCAGCGCGATGTGGAACTGCCGCACCTTGATGCCGTCGATCAGATACCGGCCCAATCCACCGAGGCTCGCGTAAGCGGCGACCGTCGCCGTCGCCACGATCTGAAGCGTCGCGGTACGCAGCCCGCCCACGATCAGCGGCAGCGCGTTGGGCACCTCGACACCGAACAGCACCCGGCGCTCGGTCATACCCATCGACCTGGCCGCGTCCACGATGGCCGGGTCCACGTTCGCGATGCCGGCGTAGGTCCCCGCCAACAGCGGCGGAATGCCCAGCAGCATCAGCGCCACCGTGGGCGGCACCAGACCCAGCCCCCACAGCAGCACCCCGAGCAGCAGCACACCCAGCGTCGGCAGCGCCCGCAGGGCGTTGACACCGGTGACGACCAGGAACGTGCCGCGCCCGGTATGACCGATCAGCAGCCCGATCGGGATCGCGACGATCGCGGAGGCCGCCACCGCGACCACGGTGTACTGCAGGTGCTCGACGATGCGGGCGCCCAGTCCGGCCGGCCCGGCCCAGTTGGCGGCGGTGAAGATGAAGTCCAGCGCCTGCTGCAGGAAGTTCATGCGGCCGCCTTGACGCGCGTTGCCCGAGGTGTGCCGGACGCGCGAGTCCAGGGTGTGATGGCCTTGCCCACCAACATGATCAGCGTGTCGATCACGACGGCCAGCACGAAGATCGCGATGATCCCGGCGATGATCTGGTCGCTCTTGTTCGACTGGTAACCCTCGGTGAACCAGGTGCCCAGGCCGCCGATCCCGATCACCGAACCCACCGACACCATCGAGATGTTGGTGACCGCGACCACCCGCAGCCCGGCGATCAGCACCGGGATGGCCAGCGGGAGTTCCACCTTGAGCATCCGCAACCACGGCCGGTACCCGATCGCCGTCGCCGCGTCGCGCACCTGCTCGGGCACCGCATCGAGCGCCTCGGGCACCGCCCGCACCAGTAGTGCCGTGGTGTAGAGCGTGAGCGCCACAATGACATTGGCCTCATCCAGGATGCGGGTCGGGATGATCAGCGGCAGCACCACGAACAAGGCCAGCGACGGGATGGTGAAAATGATGCTCGCCGTGAGGGTCGTGATCCGTCGCAGCGCGGCGGTGCGCTGAACCGCCGCTCCCAGCGGGACGGCGATCAGCAGCCCCAGCACGATCGGCACCAACGACAACCGCAGGTGCACGACGGTCAGCACCCACAGGTCGTCGAGATGGTTCAGCAGATATCGCATGGGCTAACCCAGCTCCGGGACGCGGCGCTGCTCCTTGAGCGCCTCGAGCACATCGTCGGCACGCACACCGCCGAGCAGCTTCCCGTCCGCGTCGACCGCCACACCGAGCCCGCTCGGCGAGGACAGCGCGGAGTCCAGCGCCTGCCGCAGATTGCCGTCGGGCGGAAAGAACGATCCACCGCCGATGGTGCTGTCGTAGAGCGCGTTGCCCTTCCGATGCACCTCGACCCCCGCGGCATTGATCCACGCGAACGGCAAGCCGGCTTTGATGACCAGCCGCCATTCCCCCGGGCTCAGGTCCAGCGCGTCGATGTCCTCCTCGTCGACATGTTTGATCTCGTGCAACTGCAGCCCAGTGGCGTGAAAGAACTGCAGCCCGCGGTAACCCCGGTCGGCACCGACAAATCCGGACACGAGTTCGTTGGCCGGGTTCGACAGGACGAAGGCGGGATCGGCATATTGCAGCAGGGCCCCGCCGCGGCCGAACACCGCGACCTTGTCGCCGAGCTTCACCGCCTCGTCGATGTCATGCGTGACGAACACGATGGTCTTGCGCAATTCGCTTTGCAGTCGCAGGATTTCGGCCTGCAGGTCCTCCCGGACCACCGGGTCCACTGCGCTGAACGGCTCGTCCATCAACAGGATCGGCGGATCCGCCGCCAGCGCGCGGGCCACCCCGACCCGCTGCTGCTGCCCGCCGGACAGCTGCGCCGGATACCGGTCGGCCAGCTTCGGGTCGAGCCCCACCCGTTCCATCACGCCGATCGCGGCCTTGCGGGCGCTGCGCCGGGATTCACCCCGCAACACGGGCACCGTCGCCACGTTGTCGACCACCCGAAGATGCGGCATCAGCCCAGCGCTTTGGATGACGTAGCCGATGCCCAGCCGCAGCTTCACCGGGTCGACCGTGCTGATGTCCTCCCCGTTGACCACGAGGGTGCCCGAGGTGGGGTCGATCATCCGGTTGATCATTCGCATCGAGGTGGTCTTGCCGCAGCCCGACGGCCCGACGAACACCGTCAAGGTGCCCTGCGGCACTTCCAGGTTGAGGTTGTCGACGGCGACCGTGCCATCCGGGTACCGCTTGGTGACGTTCTCGAAGGTGATCATCGGGACCCTCTGCTCTTCGCTCGAGCGCTCATCACTTAACCACCGGTTTGTCGAATCCGTTGTCCCTGATCCACTTTTCGGCCGCCTCGTCGGGGTCGACGCCGGCATTGCCCTCCACCGCGGTGTTCAGCTCGATCAGCGCCTCGGTGGTGAGCTTGGCCGACACCGCGTCGAGCACCGTCTTGAGGTCATTCGACATCTTCTGCGAGGCCACCAGCGGAACGACATTGGCCGCGAGGAAGACGTTCTTGGGATCCTCGAGCGGCACCAGGTTGTGCTGCTCGATCGCCGGTGAGGTGCTGAAGATGTTCGCGGCCGTGACGGCGCCGCTGTTCAATGCCTGCACGGTGGCCGGCCCGCCGCCGTCACTGATCGCGACGAAATTGACCGGTGCGATGTCCAGCCCGTACCGGGACTTCAGGCCGACCAGCCCCGTCTGACGGGTCTGAAATTCCGACGGTGCACCGACTTTCACCTCAGCCGAATGCGCGGCCAGATCGGCGACCGTCTTCAAGTTCCAGCGCTTGGCGGTCTCGGCGGTGACCGCGAGGGTGTCCTTGTCCTCGGCCGGTGACGGATACAGGATCGACAGATCGCCGGGCAAGGCCTTGAACAGGGCGATCAACACCTCATCAGAGGTCGTAGCCGTCGCCTCCGCGTCGAAGTACTGCAGCAGATTCCCGGTGTACTCGGGGATCAGGTCGATCGAGTGATCCTGCACCGCAGGCACATACGTCTCACGGCTGCCGATGCCGAACTGCCTGCGAATCTGAAAGCCATTGGCCTCCAGGGCCTGGGCATAGATCTCGGCGATGATCTTGGACTCCGGGAAGTCAGCGGACCCGACCGTGATGGATTTCAGGTCACCCGAGATGGGTCCACCGCCCAGTGGATTGGAGCTTCCGCAGGCCACCGCCAGCGGCACGATCAGGGCGAGCAGGGTCATCGCGATTGCCAGGGTTTTGCGCTGCACAGGCGCATCCTTTCGGCGACGGCGGCTGGGCGATCAGCCTCTGACGACCCTAACGGCACACCCGACATGCCGCCGCGCTTTACCTCATGGTGGTTTGCATTGCGGCCGCGACGGGCAAAGATGTCGGTATGACCAGCGATCCGTCTGCATCGCCCGATTTGCCTGAGCCGACGCCGAATGTGCCGGTGACACCGTCGCCCGACCCAGGCAATGTCCCCGATGCCGGCAAGGCTCCCGCCAAGGCGGACAAGTCCGGCGCCAAGCCGGGTAAGGCCACCGAACCCAAGCTCACCCGCGCCGGGGCGCTGTGGTCAGCACTGATCCTGGGCTTCCTGGTGCTCATCGTGCTGCTGATCTTCATCGCACAGAACACCGAACCCGTCCCGCTGACCTTCCTGGCCTGGCACTGGTCATTGCCCACGGGCGTGGCCATCCTGGGCGCCGCGGTGGCGGGCGGACTGCTGACCGTCGCCGCCGGATCGGCCCGGATCTTCCAGTTGCGCCGCGCGGCAAAGAAGAACTTCAAGGCCGCGCAACGCAGCTGACCCGTCAGCCCAGGGCGCGCAAACCCGAGGCGATCGCCGGGGCCACCGCCGCGCCGACGCTGGTGCTGCCCGGCGCCTCGGAACCCTGGCGGGCCCGGAAATCGATACCCGCGGCAATGATGGCCGCCTTGAAGTAGGCGAGCGCCATGTAGAAGTCCCAGTGCGCGAGTTCCTGGCCGGACTGCACCGAATAGCGGTTGGCCAGATCGTCGGCCGACGGCATCTGCGGTGAGCTCCAGGCCGCTTCCATGCTCAGGATCAGGTTGAACATCGGGTCGCGGTACACGCACATCAGTGCCGCGTCGCTCAGCGGATCGCCCAGCGTGGAGAGCTCCCAGTCCAGCACCGCGAGCACCTTCGTCGGGTCCTGCGCGTCGAGGATGGTGTTGTCGATGCGGTAGTCGCCGTGCACGATCGAGTTGCGGCTCTGCGCCGGAACCGAATCGGCGAGTGCCTGGTGCAGGCGCTTGACGTCGTCGTCGCGGGGATCATCCGGCAGCCGGACCAGATCCCACTGCGAACCCCAGCGACGCACCTGACGTTCCAGATACCCGGCGGGCTTGCCGAAGTCGCCCAGACCGACGGCTTCGTAGTCCACCGCGTGCAGATCGGCCAGCACCCGGATCAGGGCATCAACACTGTCGCTGATCACCTGATCGTCGCCCATCGCGGCAAGTTCGTCGGCGCTGCGGACCACCTGTCCGTCCACGTTCTCGACCATCTGGAACGGCGCACCCAGCACCGAGGCGTCGTTGCTCATCGTCACCGCGCGGGCGACGGGCACCGCGGTGCCGGCCAGTGCTGCCACCACCTTGTACTCGCGGGCCATGTCGTGCGCCGACGGGGTCAGACCGTGCAGCGGTGGGCGGCGCAGCACCCACGCCGACGCGTCGTCATACACCCGGAAGGTCAGATTGGAGCGGCCACCGGCGATCAGTTCGGCACGGAGCTCACCGCTGCGGGGCACGCCCTCGGACCGCAGGTGCCGGTCGAGCGCGGCGAGGTCGAGGCCTTCCAGATTGGTCACCGTCATTGTTTACCACCGCACGTTTCGCGGCAGCAGGTCCCATACGTGCTCGGTGCCGTTGACCGAGGCGACGGCGAGCTTGCCCGAGCGCGACGACAGCAGCCGGGTGACCGAGGCGTAGTCGACGTGGAAGGACAGCAGCCGTTCGGTGCCCAGGATCTTGTGCAGCAGCACGTTGATCACGCCGCCGTGGCTGAACACCGCGACCGTGCCGTCATGGTCACCGGCCGCCACCAGGTCCTCGACCGCGGCGTTGATCCGCGCCATGAACGCGTTCTCGTCGACGCTGCTGGGCAGATGACCGCTCACCAGCCGGGCCAGCTCCTCGGGGTTCTCCTTGGCGATCTCCTCGATCGGCACGTAGTGCGACATGTCGCGGTCGTACTCGGCGAGCCGGTCGTCGACCTCGACCTGCAGCCCCAGCTCCTTGGCGAGCGGTCCGGCGGTCTGGATCGCCCGCCGCTGCGGGCTGCTGACCAGCCGGCTGACGGGGAACCGGGCCAGAGCGGCAGGCAGCCGCTCCGCCTGGGCGATGCCTTCCTCGGACAGGTCGGGATCGGACCCTTGACCGGGCTCGCTGCGCAGCGGTAAAGCATGTCGGACCAGAAGCAGTTGCACCGTGCCACCATAGGGCCGCGGTGCGAGACGGCCGGAGAGGGTCATCACATGGGATATGCCGACGAGTTGTTCGACCTCACCGACCGGGTGGTGCTGGTCACCGGCGGCAGCCGCGGACTGGGCCACGAGATCGCGATGGGAGCCGCGCGCTGCGGCGCCGACGTGGTGATCGCCAGCCGCAACCTGGACTCCTGTGTGGCCGCGGCCGAGGAGATCACCGCGGCCACCGGTCGCGCCGCCCTGCCCTATCAGGTGCACGTGGGCCGGTGGGATCAGCTCGACGGTCTGGTGGACGCGGTGTACGAGCGGTTCGGCAAGGTGGACGTGTTGGTCAACAACGCCGGTATGTCGCCGCTGTACGAATCGCTCGGCTCGGTCACCGAGAAACTCTTCGACTCGGTGTTCAACCTGAATCTCAAAGGGCCGTTCCGGCTTTCGGCCGTGCTCGGCGAGCGGATGGTGGCCGCCGGGGGCGGCGCGATCGTCAATGTCAGCTCTTCCGGATCGCTGCGCCCCGACCAGTACATGCTCCCCTACGCCGCGGCCAAGGCCGGGCTGAACGCCATGACCGAAGGGCTGGCCAAGGCGTTCGGCCCGACCGTGCGGGTCAACACCCTGATGGCCGGGCCTTTCCTCACCGATGTCAGCAAGGCCTGGGACATGGCAGGCGACCCGTTCGGCCACCTCGCCCTGCGACGGGCCGGCAACCCACCCGAGATCGTCGGCGCCGCACTGTTTCTGATGTCCGATGCCTCCAGCTTCAGCACCGGCTCGATCCTGCGGGTAGATGGCGGCCTGCCCTGAACGCAGCACGGTAATGTAGCCCAGGTAGCAAACTTGTCATGACAACCTGACCGGAAGGTGATGCGGATGGCGGAGGCCCGTTCGCGCCACGAGCACGTCGCCGCCGAACTGCGTCAGCGCATCACCCGCGGCGATTACGCCATCGGCCAGCCGCTGCCCACCGAGAGTGCGCTGTGCACGGAGTTCGACGTGTCCCGCGGTCCGGTCCGCCAGGCCCTGGCCACGCTGAAGAACGAGGGCCTGATCCGGGTGTCGCGCGGCAAGCCCGCGGTGGTCCGCAGTCATGACGCCACGCAGACACTGGACACGTTCACCCCGTTCACCCAGTGGGCCGAACGCGTCGGCCGCACCGCGGGTAACCGCACGATCGAGGTGGCCCGCCGCCGCGCATCCGAAACCGCCATCGAGACACTGGGTTTGACGGCCGACGACTTCGTGGTCGAGGTGCTGCGCGTACGACTGCTCGACGGTGAGCCTGCGATGATCGAGCGCAGCACGTTCATCGAATCCGTGGGTTCCCTGCTGTTCGAGTTCGACACCGACTCGGGCTCGATGACCGACTATCTGGCCAGCCGCGGCGTGTACTTCGACTCGATGGAGCATGTGCTCGACGCGGTGGCCGCCGGACCGGACGACGCCGCAAATCTCGGGATCGCACCGGGCAGCCCGCTGCTGCGGGAGCGACGCGTCTCGCGCGATCAGCACGGCGTGGTGTTCGAGTGCGCCGACGACCGCTACCGGCCCGACGTGGTCACGTTCAGCATCGTCAACGCGCGCACCAAGTTTTCCTCTGCCGAGCAGACGTGAAAACCCCCTTTTCCGGGTGAAAAAGGGGGTTTTCACGACTGCTCGCGGGACTGCTCGCGGGAATTAGTCAGCGGCAGGCATGCGGTTCCAGTGCGGGATCAGCAGCAGCATGGAGATCAGTGCGGCCGCGGCGAATCCGTAGAACAGCGTCGTCGTGCTCAGGTAGCCGGGCAACAGCCCGCCGAGGATCGCACCGACCGAGCCACAGCAGTTGATCAAGCCGGCCGCGGTGCCGGCGTGTTTGGAAGTACCGAAGTCCACCGCGGCGACACAGGAGATCATCGCGTCGGCGCCATACACGCTCAGTCCGATCAGGCCGAGCACGGCCACCATGATCCACGGATTGCCCGTCGCGGTGAGCGGTCCGAACAGCGCCAGCACCGCCACCAGGATTCCGAGACTGATCACGCATGCGGGCACCCGGCGCGCACTGAACACCCGATCGGAGATCCGTCCGAGCAGGATCGGGGCGACGACACCAGCGATGCCGAATGCCACCGGGATGGCCACGGCCTGGAACTTGTCACCGTCCACCAGGCGCTCGGCCACGATCACCGGGCCCCACAGCAGGATCGCGTAGCGGGCCGGCTTGAGCAGGAAGTACGACGCACCAAGGGTTCTCACCATGCGGTCGCTGAGCACCACCTTCAGCGATTCCCGCCACGACGGGGTGGGTTCGGCGACTGCCTCGGCCTCGGGCGAGTCGTCGAGCTGTACTCCCTCCTTCCCGTCCTGCTCTGCCCGGTACTCCTCGATCGGCGGCAACCCGACGTCCTGCGGCCGGTTGCGCTGGAACAGCAGCACGAGCACGAACACCGCGGCCACGACGGCCGCACCGCTGAAGAACGCGGCCCGCCACGAGCCGAACACGTCGTAGGCGGCCCAGCCGAGGATCGGTGCGGCCACCAGACCGCCGAATGCGTAGTTGGTGCTCCACAATCCGAGGACGCGGCCCCGCTCTCCGATGGAGAAGAACTGGGCCATGTTGCTCAGCGTCGGAGACCAGCCGGTGGACTGGGCCAGGCCCTGCACGATCATCAGCGGCAGCAGGAACACCAGCGCCGGCAGCAGCCCCATGAACACGGTGGCGATCGCCGATATCGCCAGGCCGCCGAGGATCACCACCCGGGGACCGAAACGGTCGGACACCTGGCCCCAGACGAACTGGCCCACCGCATAGGCCGCGAGGTAAGCGGCGTCGAGGTTGGCCATCACGCTCTTGGTCAGGCGAGTGCTCAGGATGGGGTCTTCGAGGATGCCGAGCTTGGCCACGGAGAAGGCCTGGCGCGTGAAATAGAAACCGGCATAGGCGATCCAGGTGACGGCGAAGATCTGGATACGCCAATGGCGGTAGCGCGGAATGGTCGATGGAGTGACGGGAATCGCGGTTTGAGTCATGAGATTGCACCTCTGGTGGGCGTGCTGCAGGCGGTGTGCTGACGGGCCGGGGCAGATAGCCGAGCGAGTGTGGCCGAACGTCAAAGGCAGGTTTCTCTTGCGAGAACGGGTGCAGAAGAGGTGCGGCGGTCGGGAGGCGCGGCCTACGACCGACCGCCGCAGGGCTGTAGAGGTTGGCGGACTATCGGAGGGCTGCCACCAGAGCGGGGAGATCGGCGACGCTGTCGAGGATGTGCGTGGCACCCGCCTCGGACAGCTGGGCCCGGTTGTGCGCCCCGGTCAGCACGCCGATCGAGGCCCGCGCCCCGGCGCGCAGGCCGCTGATGACATCCGATGAGGTGTCACCGAGCACGATCATCGAACGCACCGAGTCGGTTTGGGTCTGCATCAGCGCGGTCAGCGGCATGTCCGGGTAGGGCCGGCCGCGGACTCCCGCCGACGGGCACAACACCACATCGGCGAGGTTCTGCCAGCCGAGCGCCTCGATGATGGCCGTCTGGGTCTCTTGGGCGAACCCGGTGGTCAGCGCGGTCTTGATGCCGCTGGAACGCAAAGATGTAATGACATCTTCCGCGCCCGGGATCGGGCTGCAGTTGCCCTCGGCGACCAGCTGGGCGTAGCAGCGCTCGAACTCCTTGTTCGCCGACTGCGCCTGCTCCTCGTTGCCCTTGGCCAGGTGCCGGAACACCACGATCTTGGACTGCCCCATGGTGTCGGAGACGTAGCGCAGCATCTCCTCGCGGTCGGCGTCGGTCTTCGACAGGCCGGCGTGAGTGTCGGCGGCCAGGAAGGACTGCTGAACCAGCCCGCTGTCCTCGACGGTGGTGCCTGCCATGTCGAACACGACGAGGCTGATCGGATCGGTTGCTTTGGTGCCCATTGGTTTATCCCTTCGAATTGGTTCGTTCAGACGGTGGCGACGAGTCGGTCCAGCGCGTTGCCGACGCTGGCGTGGGCCAGGCCCATGCTGGTGGTCATGCCGATACCGGTGGTGACGGTGACGACATGGGTGCCCTCGACGGGCTGTTCGAGCAGGAACTCCTGGTCGGGCGCGGAGGTGTACACGCCCTGCCAGCGCTCGGTGACCTCGATATCCTTGACCCCGAACAGTTTCCGGGCCTCTTCGAGGAGGACGGCGAAGCCCTCTTCGGACTGGAACGGCGGCGCGGAGATGTCGCGGTAGTGGGTGTCGCCGATCAGCAGTGAGCCGTCGGGCTGCGGGGTGTACATCTGGTGCAGGTCGATCGCGACGTAGTCGGGATGCTCCGCCCGCAACCGGTCGGCGACCGCGCCGGTACTCGGGAGCCCCTCGAATCCCGAGTACCTCAGCAGCGACCACCCGGTGAACAGGGGCGCAGGCAGGGCGAAGGCCAGCGGCAGCCGGGCACGCAGCATGTGCAGCCGGCACCGCAGCAGGCCGTCGCGTTCGGCCAGCGCGGGGAACAGCCGGTCGACGTCGTAGTTGACGGTGACGAACGTCGTACCCGCACGCAGCGGTCCGCGCGAGGTGTGCACCACACCGGCCTCGAACTCGGAAGCCGCGGTACGCCAATGGAAGTCGACGCCTTCGGATTCGAGCCACCGCGCGATCGACGGAGCGGCCGTCCGCGGATCGACCTGTAGGTCGTTCGGCAGGTACATGCCGCCGGTGACCCCGGACGCGACCACGGGGATCCGCTCGAGGATCTGCTCGCGGCTGAGCAACCGCGCCTCACCTGTCCCGCGGGCGGTGGCGAACTCGTCCATCACCGCAAGTTCGTCGTCGTGACGCGCGACGCAGAAGGTGCCGGACTCGGCCGACCAGAACCCGGCCTTGCGAGACAGGTCGAGCCAGTGCTGACGGCCGTTGCGGGCATAGTCGAGCGCTTGACCGGACTGCGCGGTGATGCAGGCGTGGCCGAAGTTCTGGACCGAGGCACCGACGACACCGTCGGCGTGATCGACAACGGCGACGCTCAGTCCCCGCTGCTGCGCGTGGTAGGCGTGCGCGAGGCCGACGATGCCTGCGCCGACCACCACGACGTCGTAGCTGTGATTTCCCATGCGGATACTGTGGTCCGCATCACCACAACTTGTCAATACAAGTTTGGAATTTTTACCTGGTGTCTATATATGTAAAGTTCTGTTCACCTCACGGCGTGACGATGTCGAAGTTCGGATCGGGCCGGTCCAATGCCGCCAGCAGGGCCGGCAGGGCCTCGGGGTCACCGGTGACCTCCAAGCCCGGTGAGGTCGCGTCTCCCGCCGCGAAGGCCAGCAGTCGCAGCTTGTTCGCCAGCTTGACGGTGGCGCGCGCACTCCCCTCGTCAGCTGCGGCCTTGCGGTAGACCAGCACTCCGTTGCGCAGCGTGAGCCGGTAGTTGACGGCGGTATCGAGGAAGGTCACGTCGATGGCCAGGTCGAGATCCCAGGCCCGCGGCCCGTTGATGCTGATCGCGAGGACGTCGAACATCTGCTCGGGGCTCAGCTGGGCCAGCATCGTCGGAGCGGCCAGCTGACCGGCGGTACCGAACTTGCCCACCCGCAGTTCTGTCGCACCGGACAGGAAGAAGTTGCGCCACGTGGCGTTCTCCGCCCCGTACGCGAGCTGTTCGAAGGTGTCGGCATAGAGCGCCCGGGCCGCGGCGTGATCGGCGTCGGTGAACATCACGTGATCGAGAAGCGTTGCCGCCCAGCGGAAATCTCCCTCGTCGAAGGCCTTGCGGGCCAGCTCGACGACCCGGTCCACTCCGCCCATCGCCTCGACGTAGCGGGGCGCCAAAGCTTCGGGCGGGTGCGGCCACAACCGGCCCGGGTTGCCGTCGAACCAGCCCATGTAGCGCTGGTAGATCGCCTTGACGTTGTGGTTGACCGAGCCGTAGTACCCGTGGGCATGCCAGGCGCTCTCCAGCGCGGGCGGCAGCTGGAACTGCTCGGCGATCTCGACCCCGGTATAGCCCCGGTTCAGCTGGCGCAACGTCTGGTCATGCAGGTAGGCGTACAGATCCCGTTGCAGTGACAGGAATTCCACGATCCGCTCGCGTCCCCACGTCGGCCAGTGATGCGAGGCGAAAACCACGTCGGCGCGGTCGGCGAAGGTGTCGATGGCCTCGGTGAGGTACCCCGCCCAGCCGTGCGGATCACGCACCAGCGCACCGCGCAGGGTCAACAGGTTGTGCAGGTTGTGCGTGGCGTTCTCCGCCATACACAGCGCGCGGAACTTGGGGAAGTAGAAGTGCATCTCGGCGGGCGCCTCGGTGCCGGGCGCCATCTGGAACTCGATCTCGACGCCGTCGATGGTGTGCGTCTCGCCGGTACGGCGGATGTCGACCGTCGGCACGATCAGCGCCACCTCACCCGTGGACGTGTTCTGGCCGAGGCCACAGCCCACCTGCCCATGCGGGCCGCGGTCGAGTTGCGTGCCGTACATGTAGGTGGCGCGACGGGTCATCGCGGTGCCGGCGTAGACGTTCTCCTGCACCGCGTGTTCGACGAAGCCCTCGGGTGCCAGCACCGCCACCTTGCCTGCGTCGACGTCGGCCTGGTTGGTGACGCCGAGGACTCCGCCGAAGTGGTCGCCGTGGCTGTGGGTGTAGATGACCGCGACGACCGGCCGGTCCCCGCGGTGCTCGCGGTACAGGCCGAAGGCCGCCGCGGCCACCTCGGTGGAGATCAACGGGTCGATGACGATGACACCGGTGTCGCCCTCGATGAAGCTGATGTTCGAGATGTCCAGCCCGCGCACCTGATAGATGCCCGGAACCACCTCGTAGAGCCCCTGTTTGGCGCACAGCTGCGACTGGCGCCACAGGCTGGGGTGTACCGATGTCGGCGCATCCCCCTCGAGGAAGGCATAGGCGTCGTTGTCCCACACCACGGTTCCGTCAGCGGCCCGCACCACACACGGTTCCAGCGCGGCGATGAAGCCGCGGTCGGTGTCCTCGAAATCTCTGGTGTCCCCGAAGGGCAGGCTCGTCAGGTGTGCGCGATGGGCGGCCTCGATGACGGCCGCGGGCGGCTTCTGCTCCATGCTGACGAGCCTGCCACCTCAAGGTGTCGGCACGGTATCGCCGATCGGACGGATCCGGCTGATCTCGTCGGCCCCGTGCCCGGCGTCGACGGCCGCGTCCACATAGCCCCGGAAGGCCTCCAGGGCACCGGCATCCAGACCCGCTGCCTCCGACGCCGCGATCAGATGCCGGACCGAGGCCGCCACCGAGGACACCGACGCACTGGGATCGGTGTGCCGGCCGGCTTCGACACGTTCGGCGATCTCGCCGAAGATCGGCGGCAGGATCGCGGCGATGTTGTTCGCGTGCGGCAGCAGCTCGGTGGGCGCGATGCCATGTGCGCCGGCCATTGCCAGGGCATGCACGAATCCGCTGACCGAGGTCCAGAACACATCCAGCAGCGCCATGTCGAAGGCTGCGGCACGGCCGATGTCCTCGCCGACCCAGCTGACCGACGCAAGCGCGTCGAACACCGGTCGGTGGGTGTCGAAGAGCTCCCGCGGTCCGGCGAAAAGGATGCTGGCGCTCGCCGTTCCGATGGTGTCGGTCGGTGTCATGATGGCGCCGTCCAGATACCGTCCGCCCCGGGCGGTCACCAGTTCCTCCGTTCGCTGCGCCGAATCGGGGACATCTGAGGACAATCCGACGACCACCCGGCCCGCGACCGCGTCTCCCGCGACTTCCAGCACCGCGTCCGCGGCCGCCTGATCGACGACGTTCACCAGGATGAGGTCGCCGGCCGCCACTGCCGCCGCGGGCGTGTCGGCCCACAGCGCGCCACGGGCCAGCAGCGTGTCGGCTTTGGCAGGCGTCCGATTCCACACGGTGGTAGGGATATTCGCCGCGACCAGGGCCCCGGCCAGGGCCTGCCCCATCGGACCGAGGCCGAGCACGCTCACGGTAGTGGTCATGCCGCCGACCCGTTCCTGACGCTCTCGAAGATGCGGGCGAAGCCCTCGTCGCCGTGGCCGGCGTCGATCTGCCGGTGGATCAACCGCTGCACCATGTCGACGACCTCGGTGCTGATCCCCTGGTCCCGGCTGGCGTTGACGATGTCGGTGAGATCGGAGAAATACAGACTCTGCTGGCCGGGCACCGTGTAGTCCCCGCCGTCGATGACGGTCGCGTACTCGGCGACCGCGGGCATGAGGGCAGGCAGCCACGCCGCGGTGCGGGCGGCGAACTCCTTCGCCGGCACGCCTGCCGCCCCCACCATGGCAGCGCCGTGGACGAAACCCGCGAACATCACGTACATGGCCGACAGCAGCGCCAGGTCGTAGAGCGACGCCATGCCGGCATCGTCGCCGAAGTACTCAGCGCTGCCCCAGAGTTCGAGGAACGTGCGGTGGTCCTCGAACACCGCGGCCGAGCCGCTGTAGAGGATCGCCGACTGCGGCGTCGCGATCATCTCCGGTGTCGCCATGATGCCGCCGTCGAGGTACTCGGCCCCGTGGCCGGCGGCCCACCGGGCCAGCTCGCGTGCGCCTTCCGGTGAGGTCGTGGTCAGGTTCAGCAGGCGGCGCCCGGCCAGCCGGTCGGCCACTGGGTCGAGGACCTCATGCACCGAAGCCTGATCGAACAAGCAGACCACGATGAGGGCGGCGACGAGCGCGTCGGCCGGTGTGGCCAGGGCGGTGACTCCCTCCTCGACGAGCGGGGCGACCCGTGCGGCGGTGCGATTCCAGACGAGGGTGGGGTGGCCCGCGCCGAGGGCGGTGCGAGCCAGCTGTGATCCCATGGCGCCGAGACCGAGGAAACTGACCGATGGCTGTGTCGTTGTCATGTCATCATCGTTGAAGCAACGCTAACCTCTGAACAAGTACCCACTATTTAGTGCGATACTTACTTTTTCGAAACTATTGACCCTGAGCAGCAAGGATGTCCGATGGCTCAACTCGGCAAGTTCACCTGCGGGCTGGATGCGGCGTTCGCCGTGGTGGACGGCAAGTGGAAACCGCTCATCCTCTGGGAGCTTCAAGAAGGACCGAAGCGGTTCAACGCACTGCATCGCAGCCTGCCCGGGGTGTCCCAGAAGATGCTGACCCAGCACCTCAAGGAACTCCAGCGCCACGGCGTGGTGCACCGGGAGAGCTACCACGAGGTGCCGCCGCGGGTCGAGTACTCCATGACCCCCGCCGGCGAGGAGCTGCTGGATGCCCTTGAACCACTGGGTAACTGGGCCACCAAGCACATCACACTGATCTGCGAGGGCGAGGCGAGCTAGCCTTCGCGTCCGGTCAGGATCGGTCCACCGTGTGCAGCGTGACCTCGCCGAGCACTCCCGAGTCGATCTGCGCGGTCATGTACGTGCAGTACGGCTGCCTGCGACGGTCGGTCGGCGATCCCGGATTGAGCAGGCGCAGGCCGGTTTTCGCGGTGGTGTCCCACGGGATGTGACTGTGACCGAAGATCAGGACATCGGTCCCGGGGTAATCCCGGGCCATCCGGGCCTCCCTGCCGGTGGCCGCACCCGTCTCGTGGACAACGGTGAACCGCAGGCCGTCCAACGTCACGTCGGCACGCTCGGGCAATCGCCGCCGCAGCTCGGCACCGTCGTTGTTGCCCCAACAGCCGATCAGATGCGCCGCCCGCGAGCTGAGCGCGTCGAGCAGGGCGGGATCGATCCAATCACCGGCGTGGACAACGACATCCGCTTGGTCCACCTCGTCCCACACCTGCGCCGGGAGATCCTTGGCGCGCTTGGGTACATGGGTATCGGCGATGAGCAGCAGCCGCATCCAGCCGAGCCTAGTTGACCGATGCCGATGAGCCCCGGAAGCGCAGCGGCGGGTTCGGGCCCGCAGGCGGCCAGCGCCGCTCACACTCCGACCATGGATCTACTACGCAACGTAGTTGTTTATGCGCATCTCATCGGCTTCGCGGTCATGGTCGGCGCCTGGATCGCCGAGGCAGCGGCCCGACGCTTCCTGATCACCCCGGTGATGACCTACGGCATGACGCTGTCGCTCATCACCGGTCTGGCCCTGGCCGCGCCGTGGCCGGCCGGCATCGTCCTGAACTACCCCAAGATCGGCACCAAGCTGATCATCCTGATCGCGCTCGGCGCGGTACTCGGCATCGGCACCGCACGCCAGCGGCGCGCGGGCGGCCAACCGGTCATGGGCCTGTTCATCGCCGCAGGCGTGCTGCCCCTGCTCGCGTCGGCAATCGCGGTGCTGTGGAACTGAGCTCCCGCCCGAAGCTGAGCTGAACCTGAGACGTTCCCGTAAAGTTAACTGGCAAACAACAATTGTCGGCAGGTACGGGAACGATGGGTCACAGACACGCCATGGCAACCGCCAAGGTCATGCGCACGGCGGCATTCACCGGATGCGCTTCACCGCACGGTGATGTCAGCGTGCGGACGCGGCCGCGGCCCGCGGCGTCCGCACGTCAATCCCACCACGGCCTGTTCGAGCAGCCTCGGCGGCGCCGGTACATCGGACAGCTGAAGACCTCGACATCCACGGTGGCCGGCCGGTCACCGTGGATGAACGATCGCGTCACCGTGCTGCGCGGCTATCTGGCCGATCTGCACGGGCTGCATCTCCCGCCGGAGCTGGCCCGGGTCCAGGTGGCCGGCCACATCGAGCTCCTGGTCTCCGTGTTGCGGCTGAACCGCCAGACCGCGCGCCAGTTCGTGACCGACGACGTGCTGCGCGAGATGGCCGTCGACATCGCGACCGCCGTCGCTTCCGAGTAGGCCCGCCGCGATCCTGGGGGCGATGCGCCGAGATCGACACCAGGGTCGTAGCTTCACGCGAACCACAGCCCTGGTGTCGATCTCGATGAAACAAGGCCCTCGAACAAACAAATCGAGGCGCGGTCCGCAGACCGCGCCTCGATTTTTTCAGAGTGCGCCCGAAGGGATTCGAACCCCTAACCTTCTGATCCGTAGTCAGATGCTCTATCCGTTGAGCTACGGGCGCCTAGCGTTATTCAGTTGTGCGGTTGACAAGTCAACCTTGGCGGAGGCGAGAGGATTTGAACCTCCGGTCCCCTGTAAGGGGGACAACTCATTAGCAGTGAGTCCCATTCGGCCGCTCTGGCACGCCTCCTTTGAACTTCTGTGAGGGTACCGGACTCCGTCCTGTCGCCCGAAACCGCCGAGGGCACACAGTACACAGCCTCACCTATTCTGGCCAAGTGAGCATCCGTCTGCGCCCCGAAATGGCCGACCTTCCGGCGTACGCACCAGGCAAAACAGTCCCGGGCGCAATCAAGATCGCGAGCAACGAAACGGTGTTTCCGCCGCTTCCCAGCGTGCGCGAGGCGATCCTCAAAGCCACCGAGAATATCAACCGCTACCCCGACAACGGGTACCTTGACCTGCGCGAACACCTCGCCAAGCACGTCGGCTTCGCGCCGGAGAACATCGCCGTGGGCTGCGGATCGGTGAGCCTGTGCCAGCAGTTGATACAAATCACATCCGCCGCAGGCGACGAAGTCGTGTACGGATGGCGCAGTTTCGAGATCTATCCGCTGCAGATCCGCACCGCAGGCGCGACGGGTGTCGCAGTCCCGCTGCGTGACGAGATTCACGATCTCGACGCCATGCTCGCCGCGATCACCGACCGCACCCGGCTGATCTTCGTCTGCAACCCGAACAACCCGACTTCCACCGTGGTCGAGCCCGAGGCGCTGGCGCGGTTCGTGGCGGCGGTGCCCGACGACATCCTGATCGTGCTCGACGAGGCCTACGTGGAGTACATCCGCGACGGCTTGGTGCCCGACAGCTTCGGACTGGTCCGCGCGCACCGCAATGTGGTTGTTCTGCGCACCTTCTCGAAGGCCTACGGGTTGGCCGGAATGCGCGTCGGGTACGCCGTCGCCGATCCGGAGATCATCACCGCGCTGGGCAAGGTCTACGTGCCCTTCAGCGCGACGAGCGTGTCGCAGGCCGCCGCCATCGCCAGCCTGGAAGCCGCCGACGAACTGCTGGCCCGCACCGACGCCGTCGTCGCCGAACGCATCCGGGTCAGCGCGGCCCTGCGCGAAGCCGGATACGAATTCCCGCCGTCGCAGGCGAACTTCGTCTGGCTGCCGTTGGCCGAACGCACGCTGGACTTCGTGGCGAGGGCCGCCGACAACCGGCTCATCGTGCGCCCGTACGGTGAGGACGGCGTGCGGGTCACCATCGGGGCCCCGCACGAGAACAATGCCTTCCTGGAATTCGCCACCCGCTGGATCGCGGGTGACGCCGGGACCCGGACAGGAGAGACGAAGTGAACGGTGCACGTGGCACGTTCGACGGATTCGTCAGCCGCGAGGGGCAGATCCCCGACGCCGAACTCGACGCCTTCTGGGCGCTGCTGCGGCCCGCGAGCATCGACTTCATGCTCGGCGAGTGGAAGGGCGGCGAATTCCAGACCGGCCACAAGGCCAACGGGTTCATGAACAAGCTCAACTGGTTCGGCAAGACCTTCCGCTCGGCCGCCGAGGCCCAGCCGCTGGTGTGCCTGGACGCCCAGGGCAACAAGTTCTCCAACACCGAGGCCATGAACGGCGAGGCCAGCCTGTGGCTGGAGGAGTTCCGCGGCGAGGTGACCGCGACCATGGTCTACGACGGCCGCCCCGTGCACGATCACTTCAAGGTGGTCGACGACAACACCGTGGTGGGCATCATGAACGGCAAGGGCGCCGTGGTCGACGGCCGCTACCTGTACTTCTACCTGCAGCGCGTCTAACCGAGCGGCCGGCGGCCGGTGAAGGCCAGCAGCCGGTCGAGTGCCGGCGCGTCGTCGGCAACCGTGACCGGATCGTCGAAACCGGCCCGCACCCGTCCCTCAGGTGTGAGGACGGCGCGGGACCATTCCAGGATCTGTTCGGGAGCGTCGTCCGACACCTCCACCGTCTGGCCCGTCGCCTCGGCGTAATCCCAGGCGTGCACCAGGAATTCCAGCGACAGGATCTGAGCCGGTATGGGCGCGGGCATCTCGCCTGCCCCGAACGGCACCGTGCCGTCGACCCCGCGTCGTCGCCATGCCGCCACGGCGGGCCGCGCCGCGCCGATCACCTGATCCTCCACCGAACCGTCGGGTTCGCGTTCGGGAATCTGCGCACCGGCCGCCGAGCCGATCACGGTGATCGAGTTCAGCAGGTGGTCCGTCAACCCCGCCACGTCGAACTCGCGACAAGGTGTTGGACGGGACAGATCCTCCGCGGTGACGCCGTGCAGCACGCGTTGCAGCACGTCGAGCGTGGCCTCGGCGCTATCGAGTTCATCCATACTCGGTAGTGTCCACCCCATGTCTGACACGTACGAGTCCGTTTCCGTCGAGATCAAGGACCACGTCGCCCAGGTGACGCTGCTGGGTCCCGGCAAGGGCAACGCGATGGGTCCGGCGTTCTGGGCCGAGATGCCCGACGTGTTCGGCTCGCTCGATGCCGACCCGGACGTCCGCGCGATCGTGCTGACCGGATCGGGCAAGAACTTCAGTTACGGCCTCGACCTGCCGGCGATGGGTGCGACGATGCCCGGCCTGGATGCCGGCGCGAAAGCTCGCGCCGACTTCCACACCACGCTGCGCAAGATGCAGGGCGCCATCACGGCCGTCGCCGACTGCCGCACCCCGACCATCGCCTCGATCCACGGCTGGTGCATCGGCGGCGGCGTCGACCTGATCAGTGCGGTCGACATCCGCTACGCCAGCACCGACGCCAAGTTCTCGGTGCGCGAGACCAAGCTGGCCATCGTCGCCGACGTAGGCAGCCTGGCCCGGCTGCCACTGATCCTGTCCGACGGACATCTGCGCGAGCTGGTGTTGACGGGCAAGGACATTGATGCCGCGCGCGCCGAGAAGATCGGTCTGGTCAACGACGTGTACGCCGATGCCGACGCCTCACTGGCGGCCGCGCACGCCACGGCCGCTGAGATCGCCGCCAACCCGCCGCTGACCGTCGCCGGGGTGAAGGACGTCCTCGACCAACAGCGCACCGCCAGGGTGGCCGAGAGCCTGCGCTACGTCGCCGCCTGGAACTCCGCCTTCCTGCCGTCGAAAGATCTGGCCGAGGCCGTCACCGCGATGTTCCAGAAGCGCCCGCCGCAGTTCACCGGGGAATAGGCGTCCAGCCGAGCTCGGCCTTGGCCTTCGCGTTCGACAGCGGAAGCCAGGCCGTGCCGAACGCGGTGGCCGGATACGGCGCGACCAATCCGACCAGCCGATGCGAAATCGGCCAGGGGCGCGGCCGGTTCAGGTTCGCGTTCAGTTCCCGGACGTAGTCGCCGAAAGACTGCGGACGATCGTCGACGATGTTGTAGATCTGCCCGCCGCGCCCCTTCTCCAGCGCGTCGGCCGTGGCCCGGGCGACATCGTCGATGTGTACCCACGACAGGATGCCCGTCCCGGTCAACGCCGGCATTGCCCACCACTTGGCCAGCCTGCGGAACAAGTCGTCGTGGGTGACGCCGCCGCCGTAGAAGACGCCGTACCGCAACACGATTCCCTCGGTGCCGCGGTGCTCACCGGAGCTCAGCACATCACGTTCCATCCCCCGCAGCGCGGCCAGCATCGGTTCGCCGCCACGGGGCGGTGGCCCGGGGTACGGGTCGGACTCGTCGATCAGTCGGGGGCCGGTCGAGCCGTAACCGTAGGCGAAGATCACCGACTCGGCGACGACGCGGCGCACCCCGGCCCGTTGGGCGGCGGCCACCAGGTTGCCCGCACCCCGGCTCCACAGTTCTCTGGCCGGCTCGAAATCCTTCATCCGCTTGGGCCCCAGCTTGGGCAACGTGGTCAGCAGGCTCACCACCGCCTCAGGCGCGAATTCAGCCATCGCAGAGTCGATCTGGCCCGCGTCGAGCACGTCGGCCACCACCGGCTTGGCGCCGGCGGCAGAGATCTGGGCCGTCTTGCCCGAGGAACGGGTCACCCCGATGACCTCGTGGCCGCGCGCATTGAGCTCACGCAGCAACGGGATTCCCGGGACACTCGTCGCACCGGCCACCAGGACACGCATCTAGGGTTCTCCTGTCTTGTCGTCGGACATGCTGGCACGCAAGGCGATTGCCAACAGCACCGTCGTCACCACCAGACCCACCGCTTCCAGCCAACCGACCCAGCTGCCTGAGGCGTGGTTCGTGTCGATCAGGTGGCTCACCGAATGCAGGGCCCAGTGCCCGGTGGCGAAGGCCAGCGCGGGTACCCGCCACCGCGGCCATTTGAGGGCCGCCAGCATCATCAGTCCGAGCGGCAGCTCGAACGACGCGTTGTCGAGAATGTAGTGATCGTTGCGCACACCGAACGCGCCGAGCGTGTCGAAGAACGTGCCGGGTGCCAGCAGCATGAACAGCCCGAGGCTCACCGAGTAGACACCGAACACGGCGAGGACCACTTCGGGGTAGCGCCGGGTTTGCGTCACCGGGCCCGCAGCGTTGGCCATGCCATCACGCTAACGCCGCAGTGGTCTCCGAGTAGGCTCCAATTTCATGGCAACTTCGGGTACCAGTTCGGCCCCGGAACTGCTGGTCGAACTCGACCGGGGCAGCAAGCAGCCCTTGCATCGTCAGCTCGCCGACGGACTCCGCGACGGCATCCGGTCCGGCCGCCTCACTCCCGGTACCCGCATGCCGTCGAGCCGCGTCTTGTCGGCCGACCTCGGGGTGTCGCGCCGGCTCGTGGTCGAGGCCTACGGTCAGCTCACCGCCGAGGGTTTCCTGCACAGCAACCAGGGCGGCTGCACCCGGGTGGCGGCCGTCGACGTCACGCCCGCGGACCGTGTCCGGTCCGACCGGGCCCGCCCGCGCTTCGACATCGACTTCGCACCGGGCTCACCCGACCTCACCAGTTTCCCGCGTCAGGCCTGGCTGCGGGCCATGCGGCAAGGCCTGGCCGAGATCGAGTCCAGCGCGCTCGGTTACGTGGCTCCGCACGGGCTGCCTGCCGCGCGCACCGCGGTGGCCGACTACCTGCAGCGCACCCGGGGCGTGGTCGCCGACCCACGGCTCGTGGTGTTGTGCTCGGGTGCAACGCAAGCCATCGCACTGCTGGCCCGATGCCTGGACGGCCCCATGGCGACAGAGGATCCCGGATTCTGGCTACACCGGATGGTGCTGCGGCACAACGGTATCGATCCACTGCCCATCCCGGTGGACGGCAGCGGCATCGACGTCGGCGCGCTGGCCGCCAGCGGGGCGACCACGGCGCTGACCACCCCGGCGCACCAATCGCCGACCGGGGTGGTGCTCTCGGCGGCCCGGCGCACCGAGCTGCTGGAATGGGCACAACCCGGACGGTTGATCATCGAGGACGACTACGACGCCGAGTACCGCTACGACCGGGCCCCGGTGGGCGCATTGCAGGGCGTCGCACCCGATCGGGTGATCTACCTCGGCTCCACCAGCAAGACCCTGGCGCCCGGACTGCGCATCGGCTGGATGGTGGTGCCCGGCCATCTGATCGAGCGGATCAGAACGGCCAAAAGCCTTGCCGACACCGGTAGTTCGGTGATGGATCAAATCGCGTTCAGCCAGTTCCTGACCTCCGGCGGCTACGACCGCCACCTCCGTCAGATGCGTCGCCGGTATCCGGCCCGACGGGAAGCCCTGCTGGCCGCGCTCGCGCGCCACCTGCCGCAGGCCGAGGTTCTCGGTGCGGCCGCGGGAGTACACCTGACCGTGCGGTTCCCGGCCGGCTTCCCCCTCGCGGAGCTCACCCGGCGCGCCGCAGAGTCACGTATCCGACTCGAACCCCTGGGGCCCTGTTACGCCGACACCGCGACCGCGCCACCCGGACTGATCCTGGGCTACGCCAACGTCACCGAATCCCAGATCGCCACCGGCGTGGAGCTGCTCGGTCAGATCGCACGCGAATTGGCTGCGGCCTGACGAAAAGCCTCGTCAGCCGGCTTCTTTGGCCGACTTCCGCTGCGCCAGCTGGTACTTCACAAGAGCGACCAGCGCCTTGGGATTGCGCGCGAACGCGCCTGCGGCCTGAAGGTACAGCTTGGCCTTCTGCCCAAACGTCAACGGCTGCTCTTGTTCGGTCACTGACCCTCCCCTGTCCGAGAAAACGTGCTCGAACAGTAGCGTGCGCCGGTGTGAGGGTTCCTACCGCCCGGCGGCCTGGTCGACGCTCTGGTCCGCCCGCTTGACGCCAAGCTTGCCCGCCACGTAATCCGCGGCCTGATCCGTCAACCCGTTGATCGCGTACAGATTGTGCGCATTGTTGTCACCGCCGGTGGGGGAACACACCGGATCCTCCGGGATGCACAGATCATCGGTCTTGGCGGCGTACCGGGAGCCGACCGTGATCGGCGGTGCGCCGGTGTAGATCATCTGCAGGAAGCCGCTCGACGGCTTACCGAACAACGCCACCGCGGCGACGTGATCAGCCACCTCCGCCGGAAGCGGGCCGCTGATGCTCGGCGGCAACACGAACCCCTGCGGCACCGTGTCCTCGGTCAGGTAGGCGGCCACCGCCGCACCCTGCGAGAAACCGCCCAGCACGATCTTGGTGTCGGGACAGGCCGCCACAGTGGCGCGGACTTTGTTGCTCGCATCGGCCACGCCGTCGGCCGCGGTCGCAAAGTCAAGCGACGCTGGGTAATTCACCGCGTAGACATCGACCGACTTGCCACCGGTCCTGGCCCGCAACGCATCGACGAACGCGTCGCCGACGCCGCCGACGCCAGGCGGTTCGAACGTGCCCCGGGCGAATACCACCTGCACATCAGCACAGGAGTCCGCGGAGGCCTGACCGGCGGCGGCTATACACCCGCCGGTCACGAATGCCGCCGACGCCACCGCGCCCAACCAACGACCAACCCGATTCATACCCGACCACCCACGCTCGTCCCGACCTACGCCAACGTTTCGTACCAACATCTCCTCGATACCCAAGATCAACGCGGGGCGAATCTCTCCGGGGGTGTGATATCCGACACGTTTCTCGGCACCGGTCGCGGTCGTCGAGTTGCTACGAGGCGGCTCCGACCCGCTCGCGCTTCTCCTCGTAGTAGCGGGCCCGCTCGTCGACCACGCCGAGGAACTGGGCAAGCTCCTCGCGAGCCTTCTCACCCTCCGGCCCGAAGTCGGTCCGATCGAAGATCCGCCAGAAGCGCAGCACCGGTTGCACCACGTCGTCGTGATGGACGCGCAGATCGTAGATGCCGGCCTTCGCGATGGTGATGGCGTTCTGCGCGAAGTCGGCCATTCCGAGCCCCGGCATGGCGAAGTTCACCACCTCGTCGCGGATGGCCTTCATCGAGTCGTCGGGCGCGATGTCCAGCGCGGCGGCCATCAGATTGCGATAGAAGACCATGTGCAGGTTCTCGTCCGCGGCGATCCGGGCCAGCAACTGGTCGGCGATCGGACAACCCGACGCCCGCCCGGTGTTGCGGTGAGACACCCGGGTGGCCAGCTCCTGGAACGACACATAGGCCATCGCCTGCAGCGGCGTCTTGTCACCGGAGTCGTACCCGGCGACCGTATGGGCCATGCGAAGACGTTCCAGCGCAACGGGATCCACTCCGCGCGTGACGACGAGGTAATCGCGCAACGCGATGCTGTGGCGGCCCTCTTCTGCCGTCCACTGCCCTACCCAGGTCCCCCAGGCGCCGTCGCGGGAGAACCGCGTGGCGATCTCACGGTGATAGGACGGCAGATTGTCCTCGGTCAGCAGGTTGACCGTCATGGCCACCTTGGCGACGTGGTTCAGGGGCGAATCCTCGGGCTGCCAGTCCTCCCCGTCCAGGAAGGCGAAGTCGCGCCCCCGGCTCCATGGGACGTAGTCGTGCGGGAACCATTCCCGCGCCATCGACAGATGCCGGTCGAGATTGCTCGCGACAACCGGTTCGAGTTCGTGGAGCACTCCGCTTTGGGCGTCCATTCAGATCCTCCCAACGTGTTGGCGACACAGCGACTTCAACGCGCCGTACGTAACCTACGGTAGCGTAGGTTACGGGACCGTAGGTTACTTCTGGGTGAAAGAAGTGGAATCAGCGAGGCCCCGCAGGTCGCCGCGACTCAGTGCGTGTCGAGCGCCCCGCCCGCGGCCTTGATCGCCGAACGCTGATCGCCGCGCTGGATCGCCCAGAACAACTGTTCGTGGGAATCGGAACGCGGATCGCCGGCACAGCCGTCCCCCGCGGCGAGGCCGACCGCCTTGTGCAGCGTGTCCTCGAAGCTCTGATACAGCGCTGCCAGCAGGCTGTTGTGCGTGGCCCGCGCCACGCAGACATGGAAGGCGACGTCGTGACGGGCGAAGGAGCCGGCATCCGCGGCGGCACTGGCGGCGCGGCGCGCGTCGAGATGACCACGTAAGGCCGAAAGATCTTCCGCCGTACGGTTACTCGCCGCTTCCCGGGCCGCGAGCATGTCGAGAGACCGGAAGACCACGCTCTTATCCCGATCGCGAGCCCTGGCAATCGCCTGACTCATCGCGACCGTGGTCTGGTCGTCAGCGATGACATAGGTCCCGTCCCCCTGACGGGTCTCGATGAGACCGAGATGAACCAGCGACCGCAACGCCTCACGAATCGAAGGCCGGCTGACGCCGAGAACTCCGCCCAATTCGGATTCTGACGGGATCTTGCTGCCGATAGGCCACGTCCCGCTGCAGATCTCATTACGCAAACGCTCTACGGCCGAGTCGACCAGCGACACCCGGGCTATCCGCTCCATTTCCCTCCTCACCCAAAATAGGTGGTGAGCATATCATCTGATGAATTTTTACCCTCTCACCAGGGTCTTCCTTCTAAGCATGCCGGTCATGATCGACGTATTAGAACGTGTTTCAACGTCGTTTTATTCACCGCAGTCAGCCGACAGATCCGCTTCCGTCGTGTTTGTGAGCCTCGAGCAAGCCGCGCGCGGCCGTTGCCGCAGCCTCGGCATCGGCCCGTTCGATCGCCAGCAGAATCCGCTCGTGCATCTCGCTGCTCGGGTCGTCCACGACCACCGGATAATTGAACCGCCGGATCGAGTCGCGCAGCACGCCTTCGAAACTCTGATAGAGACTGCACAGCAGGCTGTTTCCCGACACCCGGGCGATCCCGAGGTGGAACGCCACATCATGTTCGACGAAGGCATCGACATCGCCGTCCCGGACCGCTGCGCGACGCCCGTCCAAGGCGGCCCTCAACTCGGCCAGGTCGTCATCCGTACGGCGGCTCGCGGCTTGCGCCGCGGCAAGCGAATCCAGGGACTGGCGCACCGCGGTGACCTCGTCCAAATCGGCGGCCCGCATGACGTTCTGCAGCGCCACCTTGACCTCATCCTTGGCCACGACATAGGTGCCGTCGCCCTGCCGGGTCTCCAGCAGCCCGAGCTGAACGAGCGACCGCACTGCCTCACGCAGAGAAGGGCGGCTCACACCGAGCATCTCGATGAGCTTGACCTCGGTGGGTATCTTCATGCCGATCGGCCAGGTCCCGTTGTGGATGCGCTGGCGAAGCTGATCGACAACGGCGTCCACCACCGATGACCGAGCTATCTGCTTCATACAGTTTCCTTTTCAGTTTGGAAACACCATATCGTCATACGAATTTGGTCGCTCACCGAAATCACGTCCAGCGAACACCTAGGCTCGTTCCAATGTGCACGCGAGTCATCTGGCCCGAGGCCGGAGATGCGGTCCTGGTCGGCCGGAACATGGACTTCCACAAAGACCTGATGACCAACCTGTGGAAGCAACCCCGAGGCGTCGACCGTGACGACGCGGTGTCCGGCAAGCTCACCTGGACCTCGAAGTACGGCAGCGTCATCGCCTCCGCCTTCGACATCACCTCTGTGGACGGACTGAACGAGGCGGGCCTGGCGGGGCACATCCTGTGGCTGGCCGAATCGACCTACGGCGAACCCGATTCCTCGCGAACCCAGCTCGGTCAGGCCATCTGGCTGCAGTACTTCCTCGACAACTTCGCCACCGTCGCCGACGCCGTCGCCTGGATCGCCGAGACCGACGTGCAGGTGGTGCAGATGGACGATCCCACCGGCGGCGCCCGGCCCGGCCTGCACCTGGCCCTCGACGACGCAACCGGCGACTCGGCCATCATCGAGTACGTCGACGGCCACGCTCGGGTGTACCACTCGCGGGACTACCGGGTGATGACCAATTCACCGACCTTCGATCAGCAGCTGGAGCTGGTGAAGTCGTTCACCGGTCTCGGCGGCGCCCAGCCACTCCCGGGCTCCACCCTGGCCAGTGACCGCTTCGCCCGAGCCAGCTACTACGCCAGCCGGCTGCCCACGCCATCCAGTCAGGTCGAGGCCATCGCGGGCATGTTCTCGGTGATCCGCAACGCCGCGCAGCCCTTCCGCATCCCCGACCCAGGGAAACCCGATGCCTCGCAGACCATTTGGCAAGTGGTGCTCGACCTCACCAACAAGCGCTACGTCTACGAGTCCACCACCCGCCCCAACATCGTGTGGGTGGACCTGGCCGATCTCGACTTCTCCGAGGGCAGCCCGCAACTCAAGCTCGACCTGATCGGCGAGCTCGCGATACAGGGCGGCATCGCGGGCAACGTGGCCGACAAGTTCGCCGACAAGGGCCCCATGACCTTCCTCTCGTTGAAGATCATGGAAGCGCTGGAGGCGGCCGAGAAGCACGAGGCCTGACGCCGACGAGGATGCGCAACCGACACTCCGACAAGCGGTTACGGTAGGGGCGCCACCGCGCCGTAGCCTCGACGCATGGAGCACCGGATCTTCGGCACCGCCGTCGCCGCGGTGTACCCGCACTACCTGGCGAAGATGCAGCGCAAGGGCCGCACACAGGCCGAACTCGACGAGGCCATCTGCTGGCTGACCGGCTTCGATCAGACGACGCTGCGGGACCACCTCGATGACGAGACCACGTTTTCGGAGTTCTTCGCCGCCGCCTCGCTGAACCCGAACGCCTCGCTGATCACCGGCGTCGTATGCGGGGTGAAGGTCCAGGAGATCGAGGATCCGCTGATGCGGAAGATCCGCTACCTCGACAAGCTCGTCGACGAACTCGCACGCGGCAAGCCGATGAACAAGGTGCTGCGCACCGCGTAGCCCGGCGCGGACGGTACCGGCCCGGTGCAACACCGGAATTGGGATCGGTAGCGTCGCGGCGCGTGGTCCGCTTCGTCCCGTAACGACACAGACGACACGGGAGGACGAGATCATGTGGTGGATGATTCCGGTGGCGGTCATCGCGTTCGACATCGCGCTCTTCGCGATCTTCGCAACCGTCAAACGGCGGCGGCTTCGTGGGCTTGGGGCTGCCCGCCGCGGCAGGTTCGGGGCTGTTGCCGGCGCCGGCGGAGCCGCCATCTGGGCGACTGGCGCTGACTTCGGTCTCGGCGACGGACACCATGGGGGCCACTCGAGTTGCGGCGGTGGACACAGCGGCTGCGGTGGTGGAAGCAGCTGTGGCGGAGGTTGCGGGGGCGGTGGCTGCTGATGATCACGCTGCGGAAGGCCCGCGCCCGGCATACCGCCGGGCAGGTCATCGCCGATCTGGAGTTGCCGGAGGCGGTATTCAAGACCTGCCCCTGGCAACCGCGTGAACTCGTCGAAGTCGGCCTGCGGCAGTGGTTTCGATGCTGCGCGGTAGCACTACGCGACGGTCAGATCATCGGAATGCCCTCGCGCGCAGTCGATGAAGCCTGGCATGGCCTGATCCTGTGCACTGTGCGCTATGCGGCATTCTGTGACGCCGCCTACGGGGAGTTCCTGCACCACCATCCCGAGGGCGGTGCTCCGCCCGCCGCCCCAGCGGTCGGCGAATGCGTGGATGAACAGTTGCGCCGCACCGTCATCGCTTGGTCCATGGTCGCTGAGCCGGGTGAACGGTGCGTCCTGTGGGATCTGGACTCTCGCCTCGGGCTCGATGAGCCATGGGGCATCAGTGCGCACCGGGTCGCGGACATCGACGCGGCACTGGCCGCCGGCTGTGGAAGCATTCGGCCATGAACACGACGGAACCCGAGCCCGACGCGCCACGCCCGAACCACCGGGTCAAGTACGTCGCAGTCATCGCTGTGTCCGTCGTCGTGGCCGTCGCAGCGGTGATCATGGTCGTCGTCGACGTTCCCAGCCGGATCACCCGCGCACTGGGCGACGTCACGGACGAGGAGCTGTTTTCCTCACAGCGGCTGGACCAAGAATTTGACGTGGTACGCGCAGAGCTTGGCGACCTGCCGATGCGGCGAGTGGACGTCACGTCCAACTTGATCTCGGTCGAGGCCGTCGCCCACGACGGTCAGCTGCACCTGTATTGGGTGCGTGACGGCGAGGTGGAGGACATGGACTCGATTGCCGACCTGCACGCGGGCGAGACGGCGTTCACGGCTGCGGATCTGTCGGATCAGCGGATACGGGCGGCGGTATCCGATGTCCGCGCTCTCGGTAGGCCCGGCGAAATCCAACTCGTCTCCTACATTTTCCGCCCGAGGCATCCGTTGTCGGTGGCGGTGTGGATCCGGCACGACCCCGTCAGCTCGGTATTGCACTTCGACCCACGGGGCGGTTCCACCGTGGTGCACGAGGAGTCGATCGAGACCGACGAGCACACCTCGTCCTTCGGCGGATGTTGGTGTTGACCGGGCCGGAGCTCGGCTGGGTCACCCCGGGACAGCGTTGAACGGCAGGATAGAAGCCTGGTCAGCAACTACATAAAAGCGCTCGACATGCATCACTAGGTGCGCAGACTTAGACTGAACTGCATGTTCAGCAACCGACATCTCTTCCGGGACCCGCCCGTCGAGTTGACCTCCGCACAAGAGTCCTCGGCCAGGAACGCGGCCTGGCGAGCTGCGCGGGAAGCTCGGCGTTCGCTGCGCACCGCACGTGGGCAGTACCGGCGCTACCGTGCGGTCGCGGGCGCCGTCTACCTGGACTGGCCGCGATGGCACGGGGAGTACCTGAACGAGTATCACGGTGGCGGCGGGATCAACGAGGGTGGCCTCCAGGTCGGCACCAACGTTCCCGGCGACGCGATCTGACTGCCGTCCGAGCGCGCGACACTTAGCAGTTACGCGCTATTGTTGGTCAATATGCGTCCGACGACGATATTTGAGCCAAATCGCATCTTTACGGCAAATTCGCTTGCCGCCTTCGCAGCCATCGCCGTCGCGCTCGTCGCAGCCACCGCCCTGCCCGACGCACCGATGGCCGGTGCTGAGCCTATGACGGTGTGCCCGCCGAACCAGCCGTCTTATTGGAACGGGCAGCCGTGCTTCCCACAACCCTGTGTGCCGCCGTACGCGCCTGGGATTCCGCCGTGCTTCATGCCACCGCCGCAGATCGGGCCGAACGGACTGCCGGTGATCGGATGAGCCGCGTCGAGCTTTCCGGCGGGAGTCTTCTGACCTCGCGGATCGCCCAGGTCACCGGTCACGTGAGCTGGTGGGTATTCGTCGTCGGCCGGTTGATGTCGGAGTTGGGCTTGACGATGGGTGGCGGGATGCCGCGCCGCTACGCGGATTACAGCGCGGATTCCCTCTTCGGTTCCGGTCTGGGCCAAGCCGATTCCGGATGGACCGCCTACGAGCCACTGACCAACCAGCCACCGCCGGGTCTGAGCGATCCGTTCTACGCCGCGAACATCATCTCGACCGTCGCGGTGGCCGCCCTGGTGGTCACCGTTATCGCGGCGATGGTCGAAGCTGCCCTCGGGCGGCGGTGGCTGATAGGTGCGGGGACTGTGCTTGCTCCGGTAATCGGCGCGGCGATCATCCTCACCGCGCTCTACGAACGGGCGGGGTTCCTCGGCGGAGGCGATCTCGAACTTCCGCCGCTACTCGTGTTCCTCCTGGTATTGCTCGGAGTGGCGATCCGCGAGGTGTGGAGCCGGGTGCTGCAACCCCGGATAGTCCGACGTGGCTGAGGTGTCCGCGAAGCCGCACTGCCGTTCAGTCACCGCGTGGTTGCTCCGCGCCGTCGACGTCGTATTCGTCGCAGCGGCGGCCTACCTGTGCTGGACGCTGGTGTGGTGCGGCGGTCCGTTCGAGCGCATGGGCTGGATCTTCCCGGCGTTCTTCGTCGGACCCCCGCTGCTACTGGCCGGTGCGGTCTACTTCGGGGTCTGTGCTGCGCGCGGTCGGCGGGTGGCGACCCCTATCGCGGCGATCGCCGCGGTGCTCGCCCTGTCGATGTTCCTGATCGGAACCGGCGTGCTGCAGAAGGTGCGGTGGGCTCATGCGCGTCCCGAAGTGCTTGCGGTGGCGGATCATCCGCCGGGACGCGGCGAGACCCAGCACCGCTGGATCGGCAGCTACCCCGCTACCGTGCAGACGAACTCGACCGGCACCGTCCTGATCAAGTTCGAGCACAGTTGGGACGGGCTGCTCTACGTACCATCCGGGATGGAGGGACCTGATCGGGACGGCGATCCGCGGGTCGGCCCCGAGGTGATGCCGCGCTGGTGGTACTACGACACCGACTGATCCGGCACATCGCTCGTCCGCAGCGAAATCGCCTGTTCCCGAACACATCTGATGCTGGATATTGCAGTTCACAGACTCGATGAGTGCGGGGATCAAGTTTGTCGTCTACCGGTGAAGGGTGGAGTCGTCCTCGACCTCGTCGGGAGGCATTTCCTCGCGGTACCACTCGTGCTCCGGCGAGGGCCGGAATGCCAACCAGCCCACCGGGAGATCCGCCAACGCGCGCAGCGATGGGTCGGCGCCGACCACGCACCCCATGCACGCGAGCTTGATCTCCCGGACCGGGTCCGGAGTCTCACACACGAACTGCCATTCACCTTGGTGATCGTGGAACACGGTCAAGATCGGTAGGCCATCCTCGAGGACCTGACGGGTCGTGAAGGCCGCGATGTTGACCGGCGTAGCAAAGGGCCAGTCCGATTCATCCACACATGCCATAACGTAAATCGTAACTTCAGCAAACTCCAGGCGCGCATTAGCCAACGATCCGCCCCGCGGCCATCCGCATCCAGCTGAACCGCCGTCGTCTCGACGCGTCGTATGCGGGGTGAAGGTCCAGGAGATCGAGGATCCGCTGATGCGGAAGATCCGCTACCTCGACAAGCTCGTCGACGAACTCGCACGCGGCAAGCCGATGAACAAGGTGCTGCGCACCGCCTAGCCACTGATGGCGGTGGCGGAGGGATTTGAACCCCCGGACGGTGTTAGCCGTCTCTCGCTTTCAAGGCGAGTGCATTAGGCCGCTCTGCCACGCCACCGCCGACAAGAGTACGGGCTTTACACCCGACCGATGTGGGCGGGCGGCGCTCCGCTCTTCAGCGCGACACTGATCCGGCGGCAGTTCTCCCCCATCGCCGCGATCTGCGGACGCGAGAGCCTGCCGAGAAAGTGTGACCGGACACCCTGTCCGTACGTCACCATCGCCTCACGAACTGCGACCCGGCCCTCTTCGGTGATCGTGGCGACCACTCCGCGCCCATCGTCGGGACTGGCGCACCTGGTGACCAGGTTCTGCACTTCCAGCCGCCGGATCTGCCGGGTCACCCGGCTGGGCAGAGACATCAACCGCTCGGCCAGATCGCCCATCCGGGCAGACCCGGTCGACGACTTGTCCAAGATGTCGAGCAGGCGCACATCGTTGAGGGTCAGGTGATGTGCGTCCACCAGCGACCGGTTCAAGGTCGCATACATTCGCAACGCCGAGTCGAGGTAGTTCTGCCATGACCTCTGCTCGGCGATGTCCAGGCCCGGCATGTCACCCGCCGTGCGCCCCGCAATCATCCCCGCCATGGGCGCAATCGTAAGGGACGTCAGTATTGCTGCGCTTGGGAAACAGAAGGCTTGTAGCGTGGAAAAAATGCATGCAATTGTTGCGTCCACCAACGGCCATCTGACCTGGGAAAACGTCGCTGATGTCGAAGCAGCAAACGACGAAATCTTGATCCGGGTCCACGCCGCCGGCGTCAATCGCGCCGACCTGCTCCAAGCCGCGGGCAAGTATCCGCCCCCGCCAGGCGCCAGCGACACCATCGGATTGGAGGTTTCGGGGACCGTCGCAGCCGTCGGTGCGAATGTTACCGACTGGTCAGTTGGGCAACAGGTGTGCGCATTGCTCGCCGGGGGCGGCTACGCCGAGTACGTCGCCGTACCGGCCGAACAAGTGTTGCCATTGCCTGATGGCGTTGCTCTCCGGGACTCCGCAGGACTGCCCGAGGTGGCCTGCACGGTGTGGTCGAACCTCGTGATGACCGCCGGCTTGACGGCCGGTCAGATCGTGCTGCTGCACGGCGGCGCCAGCGGCATCGGCACCCACGGCACCCAGGTCGCCCACGCGCTCGGCGCCCGCGTCGCGGTCACGGCCGGCTCGGCCGAGAAGCTCGCGGTGTGCCGCGAATTGGGCGCCGACATCACCATCAACTACCGCGACGAGGACTTCGTGGAGCGGGTGCGGGCCGAAACCGGCGGTGCGGGCGTCGACGTGATCCTCGACATCATGGGAGCGGCCTACCTGGACCGCAATATCGACGCCCTGGCCGCCGGCGGACGGCTGGTGATCATCGGCATGCAGGGCGGCATCAAGGCCGAGCTGAACATCGCAAAACTGCTGGGAAAACGGGCCGGTGTCATCGCCACCTCGCTGCGTCCCCGGCCGGTGCACGGCCCCGGCGGCAAGGGCGAAGTGGTGCGGGCGGTGCTCGACAATGTCTGGCCGATGATCGCCGACGGACGGGTGCGTCCGATCATCGGCGCCGAACTGCCCATCCAGGAGGCCCAGCGGGCGCATGAGTTACTGGCTTCCGGCGAGGTGTCGGGAAAGATCGTGCTGACGGTCTAGCCCGCGCACGCGAGGAGCACAGATCAGCCCAGCGAGGCCAGCGCCCGCACGAGCTGATCGACCTCGGCGCCCGTCGAGTAGTGCGACAGCCCGACCGTCACCGCGCCACCGATGTCGTTGACGCCGATCACGTCGAGCACGCGGGAGCTGGCATTCGAGATCGCCAGGATGCCGTTGTCGGCCAACCGCTGCACCACCCGTTCGGCCGGGATGTCGCGCACGACGAAGCTCAGCACCGGAATCTGCGACTCCGGCCGCCCGATCACCATGACCAACGGCAACGAGCGCAGCGAGGCAACCAGGTACTCGAACAGCCGGTCCAGGTACGCATTCGCCGACCGCATCGACACGGCCAGCCGCTCACGCCGCGAGCCGCTGGCCGAATCATCGAGATTCGACAGGTACTCGATGCTGGCCACCACGCCGCCCAGAAGGCCGTACTGGTGCATACCCACCTCGAGGCGGGCCGGACCGGTGGCGTGCGGGTCCAGCGACACCGAGGCCAACGAATCGAGCGTCGACGGGTCGCGGAACACCAGCGCGCCGATCGGCGGGCCGCCCCACGGCACCGCGTTGAGGGCGACCACGTCGGCGTCGATCTCGTTGATGTCGATCAGCCGGTACGGAGCCGCCGCCGAGTGATCGACGACGACCATTCCGCCGACCTCGTGGGTGAGCTTCGTCACCTCGCCCAGATCGGTGACGGTTCCCAACGTCGACGATGCCGATGCGATGGCCACCAGGCGGGTCGGCTTGTCGATCAGCCCTTCCCACTGCCAGGTCGGCAGCTCACCGGTCTCGATGTCGACCTCGGCCCACTTGACCTTGGCGCCATAGCGATTCGCGGCCCGCAGCCACGGCGCGATGTTCGCCTCGTCGTCCAGGCGGGTGACCACCACCTCGTAACCGAGGCCGACCCGGCTCGAAGACGCCTCGGCCAACGCGGTCAGCAACTGAGCCCGGTCCGCACCGAGCACCACACCCCGCGGATCGGCGTTGACCAGGTCGGCGACAGCTTGGCGGGCAGCGGTGAGGACGGCCGCACTGCGGCGGGCAGATGGGTGCGGCCCGACAGCGGTCGGCATCGAGCCGCGGAAGGCGGTGGAGACCGTCGTCGCGACCGAGTCGGGCACCAACATGCCGTGCTGGGCGTCAAAGTGAACCCACCCATCGCCCAACGACGGGTGCAAGCCCCGTACCCGGGCGACGTCGTATGCCATGCCAGCCACCTTAGAGCGTCCGCAGATATCACAAACCGACACGATTTGGTGAGCGCCCGAGGAGCACGTTTGCACTTCCGAGACCATGCTCGGACCGGGTCACCCTGGGCAGCCATACTAGTCCAGTGGGCTTCGGGTTCGGAGTGCTAATCGCACTGTTGTTGCTGGTGATCCCCGGGGCGCTGATAGCCAGGGCGGGCGGACTGACCGTTGCTGCGGCGGTTGCAGTGGGTCCAGCCTTGACCTACGGCACTGTCGCGTTGACGATCGTTCCGCTCGGAGCGATCGGCGTGCCGTGGAACGCGTGGGCGGCGTTGTTTGCTGTGGCGATCGTCGCCGCCATTGCGGCCGGATTACGGCGGGTGCTGACCCGCTACCGTGACCGCGACGCCGAGGCCTCCGGGATGACGCGGCGGCCCGCCGTGGTGGTTGCGGTGGGAGTGCTGCTCGGCGCCGCACTGATTGCTGCCGCGGCCGTCGCCGGGCTGGCGCACTGGCAGTCGATCCCCAGCACCTGGGACTCGGTGTGGCATGCCAACACCATCCGGTGGATCCTCGACACCGGCCAGGCCTCACCGACCCACATGGGCGAGCTGCGCAACGTCGAAACCCACGAGGCGCTGTACTACCCGTCGGCCTTCCACGCTCTGGCCGCCGTCTATTGCCAGATCACCGGTGCCGCCGCGACCACCGCGTACACCGTGAGTTCGGTCACCGCGGCGGTGTGGCTGTTCCCGGTCAGCGCGGCGGTGCTGACGTGGAAGATGGTCCGCCCGCACACCTGCGAGATGCGCACGGCCGTCGCGGCGGCGGCCGCTGCGGCGCTCGCGGCGTCGTTCACCGCGGTGCCCTACGTCGAATTCGATGTGGCGGCAATGCCCAACCTGGTCGCGTACGGGCTCGCCGTGCCGGCATTCGCGCTGATCACCTCCGTACCGGCGCATCGCGACCGCATCGGCCTGGCCGTACTCGCGACCGTCGGCGTCTTCTCGGTACACCTCACCGGCGGCGTCGTGACCGTGCTGCTGGTCGCTGTCTGGTGGCTGGGGGAAGCGCTGTGGCGGCCGGTCCGCGGCCGGCTGTCCGACTTCCTGGCGCTGGCCGCCGTCGCCGTGCCGACCCTGCTGATCCTGCTCCCCCAGTTCCTCGGGGTCCTTCAGCAAGCCGACATCATCGTGGGCCACGCCTTCGTCAACCACCTCGGCAAGAAGCACTCACTGTTCGCGGCGATCGTCCAGCACACCCGCCACCTCAACGACTTCCCGATCCAGAACATCTTGATCGCACTCGCCGCCATCGGCGGGCTGGTCATGCTGGTCAAGAAGATCTGGTGGCCACTCGCGGTCTGGCTGATCCTCATCGCCTCGATCGTGCATTCCGGCGCACCGTTCGGTGGACCGCTGGGCGTCATCACCGGCAAGTTCAGCGACCTGTTCTACAGCGATCCGCGTCGCCTGTCGGCGGTCGTCACGATGCTCTACGCGCCGATGGCCGGGATCGGCCTGTGCGCACTGGTCCTGCTCGCCGCAGCCGCACTGCGCCGGACCGGCGCCCGCCCGGTGTGGATTCGCGCCACGGCCGCCGTCGCGCTGGTCGCCACCGCCGTTGGCCTGGCCTGGCATTACTTCCCCCGACACAAGTACCTGTTCGGACAGAAGTACGACTCGGTGATGATCGACGCGAAGGACCTCGAAGCCTTCGCCTACCTGGCCACTTTGCCCGATGCCCGCGCCACGTTGATCGGTGACGCCAACACCGACGGCACGGCCTGGATGTACGCGGTATCGGGGCTGCACCCGCTGTGGACGCACTACGACTACCCGGTGCAACAGGGCCCGGGATACCACCGGTTCATCTTCTGGGCCTACGCCGACGACGCGGATACCGATCCCCGCGTTGCCGAGGCCGTCGACGCCCTCGACATCCGCTACGTGCTCACCAGCACACCGGTGGTCCGAGGGTTCGTCATGCCGGACGGACTAGTGTCGCTAGACAGCTCACGGTCGTGGGAGAAGATCTACGACAACGGTGAGGCCCGCATCTACCGCTGGCACGGTGAGAACGCGGCCACCAAGAAAAAATGACACGAGACAGCACTGCTTCGAGGGAAGGCAAATGACCATCAACCCCGACGACGACAACATCGAGATCCTGGCCAGCACGTCAGACGAGACCGATGCCGAAGCTGACGGCAAGTCGCTGACAGACCTCGTCGAACAACCGGCGAAGGTCATGCGCATCGGCACCATGATCAAGCAACTGCTCGAAGAGGTGCGCGCGGCTCCGCTCGACGACGCCAGCCGCAACCGGCTGCGCGACATCCACCGGACCAGCATCCGCGAACTCGAGGACGGCCTGGCTCCCGAGCTGCGCGAAGAACTCGAGCGGCTGACGCTGCCCTTCACCGAGGACAGCGTGCCGTCCGATGCCGAACTGCGCATCGCCCAGGCGCAGTTGGTCGGCTGGCTGGAAGGCCTGTTCCACGGCATCCAGACGGCGTTGTTCGCCCAGCAGATGGCTGCCCGCGCACAGCTCGAGCAGATGCGCCAGGGCGCCCTCCCGCCGGGTCTGCAGGTCCCTGGCGGACAGCGCGGTGGCACGTCGCACCCCGGCACCGGTCAGTACCTGTAGGTCGCGTTGTCTGATCCGTACATCTCGACGCGCGAAGCATGGGTGGAGTTCCCCATCTTCGACGCCAAGACGCGTTCACTGAAGAAGGCGTTCCTCGGTAAGGCCGGCGGCGCCATCGGACGCAACGAGTCCAACGTCGTCGTCATCGAAGCACTACGCGACATCACGATGTCGCTGAAAATGGGTGACCGGGTCGGGTTGGTCGGCCACAACGGTGCGGGCAAATCCACACTGCTACGGCTACTTTCAGGCATCTACGAGCCGACTCGCGGCTCGGCCACGGTCACTGGCCGGGTGGCCCCGGTATTCGACCTCGGGGTCGGGATGGACCCGGAGATCTCGGGTTTCGAGAACATCATCATCCGCGGTCTGTTCCTCGGACAGACCCGCAAGCAGATGCTGGCCAAGGTCGACGAGATCGCGGAGTTCACCGAACTCGGCGAGTACCTGTCGATGCCGCTGCGCACCTACTCGACCGGCATGCGGGTGCGCCTGGCGATGGGTGTGGTCACCAGCATCGACCCCGAGATCCTGCTGCTCGACGAGGGCATCGGAGCCGTCGACGCCGAGTTCCTCAAGAAGGCGCAGTCACGGCTGCAGAGCCTGGTGGAACGGTCCGGAATCCTGGTGTTCGCAAGCCATTCCAACGAATTCCTGGCCCGGCTGTGCAAGACCGCGATGTGGATCGACCACGGCACCATCAAGATGACCGGCGGCATCGAAGAGGTCGTGGGCGCTTACGAGGGCCCGGACGCCGCGCGTCATGTGCGCGAGGTGCTGGAGGAAACCGCGCGTGACGCCTGACAAGCAGACCGTCATCGCGGTGATCGTCACCCACCGGCGACGTGAGCTGCTGGCCAAGTCCCTTGCCGCGGTGGTGGCCCAGGACCGCAGACCCGACCACCTGATCGTCGTCGACAACGACAACGACGAGGCGGTCCGCGAGTTGGTGCTCGGCCAGCCGGTGCCGGCGAGCTACCTCGGATCCCGCCGAAACCTCGGTGGCGCAGGCGGTTTCGCGTTGGGCATGCTGCACGCCCTGGCACAGGGGGCCGACTGGATCTGGCTGGCAGACGACGACGGCCGCCCCGCGGACGACACCGTGCTGTCCACGCTGCTGTCCTGCGCCGAGCAGTACAGCCTGGCCGAGGTGTCACCGATGGTGTGCAACCTCGACGATCCGCAGCGTCTGGCCTTCCCGCTGCGCCGCGGACTGGTGTGGCGCCGGCTGGTCAGCGAATTGCGCACCGAGAGCGAGGGCGATCTGCTGCCCGGAATCGCGTCGTTGTTCAACGGCGCACTGTTCCGGGCCGCCACCGTCGAGGCCGTCGGCGTGCCGGACCTGCGTCTGTTCGTCCGCGGCGACGAGGTCGAACTGCACCGCCGGCTCGTGCGCTCCGGACTGCCGTTCGGAACCTGTTTGACCGCAAGCTATCTGCACCCGTGCGGCACCGATGAGTTCAAGCCGATCCTCGGCGGCCGGATGCACACGCAGTATCCCGACGACGAAACCAAACGGTTCTTCACCTACCGCAACCGGGGCTACCTGCTCTCCCAGCCCGGATTGCGCAAACTGCTGCCGCAGGAGTGGGTGCGGTTCGGCTGGTACTTTCTGGTGTCCCGACGCGACCCCGCGGGTCTGCGCGAATGGATCCGCCTGCGGCGGTTGGGCAGGCGGGAAAGGTTCTTGCGGGGCGAGCGAAGCGACGGGAGGAGTTACAGATGACGTTCACCGACGCGGCGTCCGATTCCAAGACCATGGCCCGGGCCGTGCGCGACCTACGCGAAGGTTTCGCCAAACGGGAACTGTGGCTGCACCTGGGCTGGCAGGACATCAAACAGCGCTACCGACGCAGTGTGCTCGGCCCGTTCTGGATCACCATCGCCACCGGCACCACCGCAGTGGCGATGGGCCTGCTGTACTCGAAGCTGTTCAAGCTCCCACTCGAAGAACACCTGCCCTACGTCACCCTCGGGCTGATCATCTGGAATCTGATCAACGCCTCGATCCTCGAGGGTTCCGAGGTGTTCATCGCCAATGAGGGCCTGATCAAACAACTTCCGACACCGCTGTCGGTGCACGTCTACCGACTGGTCTGGCGGCAGCTGATCCTGTTCGGCCACAACATCGTCATCTTCGTGATCATCGCGATCATCTATCCGAAACCCTGGAAGTGGATCGACCTCGCGGTCATCCCTGCGCTGGGCCTGATCGTGCTGAACTGCGTCTGGGTGTCGATCTGTTTCGGCATCCTGGCCACCCGGTACCGCGACATCGGCCCGCTGCTGGCGTCGATCGTCCAGTTGCTGTTCTTCATGACGCCGATCATCTGGAACGAGTCGACGCTGCAGCAGCAGGGTGCCGGTTCGTGGGCGAAGATCGTCGAACTCAACCCGCTGCTGCACTACCTCGACATCGTGCGCGCGCCCCTGCTCGGTGCCGACCAGGAAGTGCGGCACTGGGTAGTGGTGCTGGTGCTCACCGCGATCGGCTGGACGCTCGCGGCGTTGGCCATGCGCCAGTACCGCGCACGCGTGCCGTACTGGGTCTGAGCGCCTACACGTCGTCGGGCACGGCGCCGAACACGAACCTGCGGCCGGAGATCTCCTTCGGCTGGATCCTCACGTACCGGCGCTTCGTGGTGGCGATCCACGACAACAGCTGGCCGCGCTCGGCCTCGGCGATCTCGTCGGGAGCCTCAAGGAGATGCGGTACGCCGCGCACGATCACGCTCCATCCGCCGGCGCCCGTGTGATAGTCGGCCTCGAACAGCACCCGGTCGTTGAGCAGGGTGCTGATCAACTTGGTGCCCTCGGCGGTCCGGAACAGCACCGTGCGGCGCTGGACGACGAAGTTCACCGGGAAGATCTCCAGGCGGGTGCCGATCGTCGATACCAGGCGACCCAGCGTCACGCTCGACAGCAGCTGCCAGCACTCGTCCTCCCCGAGCACTGAAACCGGGCTCTGCGGCGCCATGAGGCCACCGTAGCCGCCGACATGGCAATCGGCGCGCCCCTTGCTCCGGAAAGGAGAGGGACGCGCCGATTGGGCAAGCGATTACCGGACGATCATGTCCTTAATTCATGTTCCAGGGCTCGCCGTAGGTGGTGACGCTGTCACCGGTCGAGGCGATCAGCCGGGCGAACGGACGCAGCAGCACACCACCGGCCGCGCCGGTCACGGTGCCGTGCGCGTTGGACACCGCCACACCGCCGGCCGCGCCCTTGACGTCCACCGAGAAGGTGGCCACTTCCTGGATGCCGGGGCCGTTGCCCAGGTCGGCGCTGATCGACACACCCGGGAACAGGTTCGGGGTGATGACCGAGTTCAGGCCGAAGGGCGGGCCGGTGATGTCACCGTCGTCGATCAGGATGTTCGGGGTGGTGTAGGAGAAGTTGATCCCCACGCCCAGCGACCAGGGGAAGCCGATCTGATAACCCAGCTCCAAGGTGCCCTCGAAGTCATCGGCGCCCGGGCCGGCCACCGTGTACTTGGCGCGACCGGAATGGAACCACTCACGGGTCAGCCGGTTGCGGTCCAGCGGGAACACACCGTTGAGGAAGGTGTCCCACTGCTGAACGGTCAGGGTCCGGTCCTGACCATCGACCAGGCTCAGTTCGTTGTCCAGACCCGCATGAGAAGTGCCCGTGCCTATGAACAGGCCCGCGAGGACCCCGGCCATTGCGGTCACCAATGCGACCAGCACTCGACTGAATGCCTTCATGTTCTCCCTAGCTATGTCGGTGATCCGATACGTGCGTCACCAACCAGGGCCCCCACCCTTGAGATCCATTGACGTTCGGCCGCCCGATTAGGGACGTCACATCCGGCTCTCATGCCTTGCTCATGATTGGCAGGAGGAAACGTAACCGGGCGGCATCCGGGCGGCAACGGCAACGGTTTCCGGTCACCCACGCAGACAAACCGCGATACAAAGTTTGCTAGATCCGCAGCGGCTTACATCACACCCTTACTGTCGGTTGCCTGTGAGCGCCTGGGACCGCGGGGGCGGCGAGGTCGGACGAGACCGCCGCCGCGGAACCCCGCCATGGGGTAGGAACTGGCGTTTTGCCCGTTGCATGAACGTCCGCGCGGGCAATCACGATGAGCGGAAGGATTGCCGCCGACAGCGGCGACGTCGTGCGCCGCCTCGTCAACCGGGCCGAGTTTGCGCTTGCTGTGTAAACGTTCCGTTACGCAGTGCCGAACGGCCGGATTAACTGAACGGCCGAAGATCGATTCAAGGAGTTGGCCGTCGATATTCCGTTCTGTGACTGACCTCACATTTGAACCTTGGCAAACACCCCTGCGCCGGCTCGTATTTCACAGGCACTTCACAGCGGAGTTGGACGTTATGGCGATATGAGCATTCCGCCATATGAGCCCCCGAAGCCCCCTGCATCGCCCGGCGTAGGCAATACCCTGCTGTGTCCGAAGTGCGCCGGGGTCATGAAGACCTACGAGCGCAACGGCATCCACCTGGAGCAATGCGACACCTGCCGCGGCATCTTCCTGGATTTCGGCGAGCTGGAGGCGCTGACCCAGATGGAGAACCGGTTCGTCCAGGCGCCGCCACCGCCTGCCCCGCAGGCACATCCGGGTTACTCCCAGGGCTACTCGGACTACGGCCCCGGCTGGGGCCACCGCGGGAACAAGCACTACCGCAAGCAAGGCTTCGGCCGGCTGTTCTTCTCCAGCTGAGGCATCCGCGCGCAGGCCGCCGTCAGCAGTTCGTCGTCGGGATCGTTGGCGGCGGCCTGGATGACGGCGGCCCGGGCGAACGGTTCCAGCGCGGGCCACGGATCCGGCTGCGGCAAGGCCGGGCCCCCGGCGGCCCGGTACGCGTCGAGGAACCGGAACCAATCGGCGTCGGGAATGAGCCCGGCCGCCCAGAACCCGGCAGGGCGCGCCAAATCCCAAGCCGGATCGCCCAATCCGAGGTCGTCAACATCGATGAGCTGCCAGCGCCCGTCGCGCCGTCCTACTTGGCCCAGGTGAAAGTCGCCGTGCACGAGGCTGCGCGGCCGGCCCGGGGATCCGGGCCGCCACGCGGCGTCGGGCAGACCGGCCGCGGCCCGCAACACCACTCGATCGCCGCGGCACCGGGTCCGGTCGACCGCGCGCCGCAGCCTCGCCGGCCAGCCGTGCGGTGGCAGCCGCTCGACGACCGGTTCGGTGTGCAACGCCGCCAGCAGCCGCCCGATATCAGCCCATGGCACGCATTCGGGTTGCACCGCAAGGGTTTCCACCAGCGGCCACCGGGTGAGACAGCGACCGTTCACCGCATCGGGCAGCTCGGATACCGGGCTCACCAGGGCATCAACGCGACTGCCGGCGCGCAGGCGGGCACGCAGTGCGCGCGGATCAGTGCCCGGCCGGTGCAGCTTGTGCACGAGTGCGCCGTGCACCGTGATATCCGCACCTGACCGGGTCTGCACCTCTCCAGTGTCCCGCGGTCAGCGCCGCGGAGCGGGCATCCGCACGGTGACGTTGATCCGGTTCCAGGCGTTGATGGTGACGGCCATCGCGATCACCTGACCGAGCTCACGTTCGGTGAACGCGGCGGCGGCGCGCGCGTACACGCCGTCGGGCACGTGGCCGTTACCCAGTTCGGTGATGGCCTCGGTCAGCGCCAGCGCGGCCTGCTCACGCTCGGTGAACAGGTCACCTGCTTCCTGCCAGGCCGCGATGAGCGCGAGTCGCTGCTCGGTCTCGCCCTGCTTGCGGGCGTCGTGGGTGTGCATGTCGAGGCAGAACGCGCAGTGGTTGATCTGCGATGCGCGGATCTTGACCAACTCACCGATCGTCGGGTCGAGGTCTTTGGCGGCGGCGTTCGACAGGGTCATCATCGCGTCGTAGAGCTCGGGCGAAACCTTGTAGATCTTGAGGCGGTCGACGGTCGCGGCGGGCTCGAGTGTCTGTGTCATGTCCTCAACGCTAGCCGGGAAAATACCGCCTAGATGGTTCAATAATGCGGTGACTTCGCGGGCCAATTCAGCTAGCCGGGACCTGCATCTGGACTTGCGCGCGCTGATCGAGCCCGGCAGCCGCACCGCCCGCGAACAGCTGATCACCGCGCTCCGGGACGGCATTCGCGGCGGCAGGCTCAGCACCGACACACGGCTGCCGCCGTCGCGCACCCTGGCCTCCGATCTGGGATTGGCGCGCAACACCGTGGCCGAGGCCTACGCCGAACTGGTCGCCGAGGGCTGGCTGGCGTCACGCCAGGGCGCGGGCACCTGGGTGGCCCGCAGCGCCGCACCGCGACCGGCGCCGCGCCCGCGCCGCGTACCTGCCGTCCCGCGGCACAACCTGATGCCCGGTTCCCCCGACGTGTCGGAGTTTCCGCGGTCGGCCTGGTTGGCGTCGGCGCGTCGGGCGGTCACGAACGCACCGGTCTCCGCCCTGCGGATGGGGGATCCGCGCGGACCGCTGCCGCTGCGGGAAGCACTCACCGAATACCTGGGCCGCGTGCGTGGGGTGCGTGCCACCCCGGAGTCGATCGTGATCTGTTCGGGCGTGCGCGACGGCGTCGACCTGATGGGGCGGGTACTCGGCACCCGGCGCCCGGTCGCGGTCGAGGCCCATGGACTGTTCATCTTCCGCGACACCCTCGCGGCGCTCGGCGTGCCGACGACTCCGATCGGCATCGACGACCACGGCGCGGTGATCAGCGACCTCGACCGGCTCGACACCCCCGCGGTCCTCCTGACCCCCGCGCATCAGAGCCCGTTCGGCATGGCCCTGCACCCGGCCCGGCGCACCGCGGTCATCGACTGGGCCCAGCGCACCGGCGGCTACGTCGTCGACGACGACTACGACGGTGAGTTCCGCTACGACCGCCAACCCGTCGGCGCCCTGCAGGCACTGAACCCGGAACATGTCGTCTACCTGGGCTCGGCCAGCAAGAGCCTGGCCCAGGTGATGCGAGTGGGCTGGATGGTGCTGCCCGATGCGCTGATCGACCCGGTGATCGCGGCGGCGGGCGGGGCCCAGTACCACGTCGACGCCCTCACCGCGCTGACGCTGGCCGACTTCATCAACAGCGGCGCCTACGACCGGCACATCCGGCGGATGCGCACCCGCTACCGACGGCGCCGCGACGAGCTGGTCGCCGCACTGGCCCGGTTCGACCGCACCATCGGCGTCGGCGGATTGGCGGCTGGGGTGAATATGCTGCTCACCCTGCCCGACGGGGCCGAACCGGAGGTGCTGCGCCGGGCCGGGGAGGCCGGCATCGCGCTGTCCGGGCTGTCGATCATGCGGCACCCGCTGGCCGGGCCGGACACCCCGGACCCCGACGGGGTGATCATCGGATTCGGGGGACCCGCGGAGCACGCCTTCGGCCCCGCGGTCGACGCGCTGTGCCGGGTGCTGGCGGCCACGCTCCGCTAGGAGTCGTCACCGACGATCAGGTCCGATGGCCCGGTCGGCAACCGCCAGCCGAACGCCAGCCCGGCCAGGCGCAACGTCGTCGCCAGTACCGTCCCCACCACCAGGCCGATCCACTGCGGGCCGAAGTAGTCGATGACCGCGTAGGCCGTCGCACCGATCATCGCCGGGACGGCATACAGATCGTCGGGCCGCATCAACATCGGGATCTCGCGGACCAGCACGTCGCGGATGATGCCGCCGCCGATCGCCGTGGTCATACCGATCAGCACCGCCGCGAACCAACTGGCCCCGTGGTCGACGGCGAAGGCCGCGCCGGAGGTCGCGAAGAAGCCCATGCCGATCGCGTCCAGCGGCAGCACGATGTGATTGAACCGGATCAGATGCTTGGCAGTGAGCGTGGCCACGGCCGTCGCCGCCAAGGCAACCGTGATGTTGGGCCACTGCTGAATAGAGGTGGGCGGGTGGACACCGAGGAAGACATCGCGGATCACGCCGCCGCTGACGCCGGTCAACACCCCCAGCGCCGCGATGCCGAACAGATCGAAGCCCTTCCGGATCGCCACCATGGCACCCGAGGACGCGAACACCGCGATCCCGAGATCGTTGAGCACCGTCTGCAGCACGACTGCACGGTACGGCCTCGCTAAGCTGCCTGGGTGGCTGAGCCCGTGATGTCGCCGACCCTTGACCTGAAAACGCAGGCGTTCCGGTTCGTCGTGACCGGTGGGTTGTCGGCGATCGTGGACTTCGGGCTCTACGTCCTGCTCTACAAGGCCTTCGGGTTACAGGTCGACCTGGCCAAGACGATCGGTTTCATCGCCGGCACCACCACCGCCTACCTCATCAACCGGCGCTGGACGTTCCAGGCACCGCCGAGCACGGCGCGGTTCATCGCGGTGTGGGCGCTCTACCTGGTCACCTTCGCCGTCCAGGTCGGGCTGAATCACCTGGTCCTCCACCTGGCCGATTACCGGTCGTGGGCGGTTCCGGTGGCGTTCGTGATCGCCCAGGGCACCGCCACGGTGATCAACTTCATCGTGCAGCGCGCGGTGATCTTCAAGCTCCACTGAGATCCGGGCCCGACTACTGCCGGGTACGCTTCTCTGCGATGTCGACTACCGATTTGCCGACCACTCCCAAGCGCCTGACAGGCTGGGGCCGGACCGCACCGACCGTGGCACAGGTGCTCTCAACCAGCGATCCCGAGGTCATCGTCAAGGCCGTGACCCGGGCTGCCGAGCAGAAGGGCCGGGGCGTGATCGCCCGCGGGCTGGGGCGTTCCTACGGCGACAACGCGCAGAACGGCGGCGGACTCGTCATCGACATGTCGTCGCTCAACCAGATCCACTCGATCGACGCCGGCACCAAGCTGGTCGACGTGGACGGCGGGGTGAACCTCGACCAGTTGATGCGGGCCGCACTGCCGCACGGGTTGTGGGTCCCGGTGCTGCCGGGCACCCGGCAGGTGACCATCGGTGGCGCCATCGGCTGCGACATCCACGGCAAGAACCACCACAGCGCCGGCAGTTTCGGCAACCACGTCCGCTCGATCGACCTGCTGACCGCCACTGGCGAGATCCGCAAGCTCACCCCGGACGGCCCCGAAGCCGAACTGTTCTGGGCGACGGTCGGCGGCAACGGACTGACCGGCATCGTGCTGCGGGCCACCATCGAGATGACCCCCACGGAGACTGCGTATTTCATCGCCGACGGCGACGTCACCCACGGCCTCGACGAGACCATCGAGTTCCACAGCGACGGCACCGAGGACAACTACACGTACTCGTCGGCCTGGTTCGACGCGATGAGCGCCCCGCCCAAGCTGGGTCGCGCGGTGATCTCTCGCGGCTCGCTGGCGAAACTGGACCAGCTGCCCCCGAACCTGCGGCGCGATCCGCTGAAATTCGATGCGCCGCAGTACTTCACCACACCGGACATCTTCCCCAACGGTTTGGGCAACAAGCTGATCTTCGGCGCCATGACCGAGGTCTGGTACCGGCTCGGCAAGACCTACCGCGGCAAGGCCCAGAACCTGACGCAGTTCTACCACCCGCTGGACATGGTCGGGGAATGGAACCGCGCCTACGGCTCCGTCGGCTTCACCCAGTACCAGTTCGTGGTGCCCACCGAGGCCGTCGACGAGTTCAAGCGCATCATGATCGACATCCAGCGCTCGGGGCACTACTCGTTCCTCAACGTGTTCAAGCTGTTCGGCCCCGGCAACCAGGCGCCGCTGAGCTTCCCGATCCCCGGCTGGAACGTCTGCGTCGACTTCCAAATCAAGCCCGGCCTCAGCGAGTTCCTGACCGAACTCGACCGCCGGGTAATGGAATTCGGTGGACGGCTCTACACCGCCAAGGACTCGCGGACCACCGCGAAGACGTTCCACGCCATGTATCCGCGGATCGAGGAGTGGCTGGCGGTGCGCCGCAAGGTGGATCCCGACGGCCTGTTCGTCTCCGACATGGCGCGCCGACTGGAGCTCGTCTAGCTCCTGGCCGCCCGGCGCCGTCAAGCGGTCGCCGACCCGGTGTAGGTCGCCTCACTGTTTCCCTCGGATTCGCGAGAATTTTATTCTTGACTAATTCCAGAAAAGGGACAAGACTTCGGTCCGTGGCGACAACCGCGGACTTCCAGCAGATGCTGCGAAGCGCCGACATGCGTGTGACCCGCCCTCGAGTGGCGGTGCTGCACGCGGTCCATGCGAACCCGCACGCCGATACGGAGACGATCATCCGGTCGGTGCGTGAAGACCTGCCCGAGGTCTCCCACCAGGCCGTGTATGACTCGTTGCATGCGCTGACCGCAGCAGCACTGGTGCGGCGCATCCAACCATCCGGTTCGGTCGCCCGATACGAATCACGTATCGGCGACAACCACCACCACGTCGTGTGCCGATCGTGTGGCGCAATCGCCGACGTGGATTGCGCGGCTGGGTCGGCCCCATGCCTGACCGCGTCTCACGACCACGGCTACGAGATCGATGAAGCCGAGGTTATCTATTGGGGTACTTGCCCCGAATGTTCCACTGCTCCAACGAAATAACCCTTAACCCGCCAGCCCCGGAAAGGATTTGTCATGGCCGACGCCGAAACGCACCCCCCGATTGGTGAAGCACAAACCGAACCCGCCGAAAGCGGCTGTCCGATGCGGATCAAGCCTCCCGTCGAGGGCGGCAGCAACCGTGACTGGTGGCCCAACGCGGTCAACCTGAAGATCCTGCAGAAGAACCCGCCCGCCATCGACCCGTCGGACGAGGGCTACGACTACCGCGAGGCCGTCAAGACCCTCGATTTCGAGGCCTTCGAGCGCGATTTCGATGAGCTGCTGACGAATTCACAGGAGTGGTGGCCGGCCGACTTCGGTCACTACGGCCCGCTGTTCGTCCGCATGTCGTGGCACGCCGCCGGCACCTACCGGGTGCAGGACGGCCGCGGTGGCGGCGGACGCGGTATGCAGCGCTTCGCCCCGCTGAACAGCTGGCCCGACAACGTCAGCCTGGACAAGGCCCGTCGCCTGCTGTGGCCGCTGAAGAAGAAGTACGGCAAGAAGATCTCGTGGTCCGACCTGATCGTCTACGCAGGCAACCGGGCGATGGAGCACATGGGCTTCAAGACCGCCGGCTTCGCCTTCGGACGCCCGGACTTCTGGGAGCCCGAGGAGGACATCTACTGGGGCGCCGAGGCCGAGTGGCTCGGGTCGCAGGACCGCTACGCCGGCAGCAGCGACCGCACCAAGCTGGAGAACCCGCTGGCCGCCAGCCACATGGGTCTGATCTACGTCAACCCTGAAGGCCCCGAGGGCAATCCGGACTACCTGGCCGCGGCCATCGACATCCGCGAGACCTTCGGCCGGATGGCGATGAACGACATCGAGACCGCCGCCCTGATCGTCGGTGGCCACACCTTCGGCAAGACCCACGGCGCCACCGACATCGAGAACGGCGTGGAGCCCGAGGCCGCACCGCTCGAGCAGATGGGCCTGGGCTGGGCCAACCCCGGCGTCGGCAACGAAACCGTCAGCAGCGGCATCGAGGTCACCTGGACCCACACCCCCACCAAGTGGGACAACTCGTTCCTGGAGATCCTCTACAGCAACGAGTGGGAGCTGACCAAGAGCCCCGCGGGCGCCAACCAGTGGAAGCCCAAGGACAACGGCTGGGCCAACTCGGTGCCGATGGCGCAGGGCACCGGCAAGACCCACCCGTCGATGCTGACGACCGACCTGTCGATGCGGTTCGATCCGATCTACGGCAAGATCACCCGCCGCTGGCTCGACCACCCCGAGGAGCTGGCCGAGGAATACGCCAAGGCCTGGTTCAAGCTGCTGCACCGCGACCTCGGTCCGGTGAACCGCTACCTCGGACCGCTGGTGCCCAAGCAGACCTGGCTGTGGCAGGACGTCATCCCGGCCGGCAAGCCCCTGAGCGATGCCGATGTCGACACGCTCAAGGCCGCCATCGCCGACTCGGGTCTGACTGTCCAGCAGCTGGTTTCGACGGCCTGGAAGGCAGCATCGTCGTTCCGTTCCAGCGACATGCGCGGCGGCGCCAACGGCGGCCGGATCCGGCTGCAGCCGCAGCTGGGCTGGGAGGCCAACGAGCCCGACGAGCTGGCCCAGGTGATCCGCAAGCTCGAGGAGATCCAGGCCGCCTCCGACACTGGGGTGTCGTTCGCCGACCTGGTGGTCCTCGGCGGTGCCGTCGGTATCGAAAAGGCAGCCAAGGACGCCGGATTCGACATCACCGTGCCGTTCCTGTCGGGTCGCGGCGACGCCACCCAGGACCAGACCGACGTCGAGTCGTTCGCGTGGCTGGAAACCCTCTCCGATGGGTTCCGCAACCACGTCGGCAAGGGCGATCCGCTGCCGCCGGAGTACCGGATCATCGACAAGGCCAACCTGCTGGGCCTGACCGGTCCGGAGCTCACCGTGCTGATCGGTGGCCTGCGCGTGCTCGGTGCCAACCACGGTGGCACGGATCTCGGTGTGCTGACCGACAAGAAGGGCCAGCTGACGAACGACTACTTCGTCAACCTGACCGACATGGGCATCAAGTGGGCCCCGTCGCCTGCCGATGACGGCACCTACATCGGGTCCGACCGGGCCAGCGGTGCGCAGAAGTACACCGCCAGCCGCGTCGACCTGCTGTTCGGCTCGAACTCGCAGCTGCGGGCCCTGGCCGAGGTGTACGCCGAGGACGATTCCAAGGAGAAGTTCGTCAAGGACTTCGTCGCCGCTTGGAACAAGGTGATGAACGCCGACCGGTTCGACGTCTGATCAGTTAGTAACAACGACACCCCGCGAGCTTCGGCTCGCGGGGTGTTGTTGTGTCACTGGGCCTTTGCCCGCATGGCCCGGTAGGCGGCCTTGCCGAAGGTCTCCGCCACCAACGCCGAATCGTCGTCGGTGAGCATCTTCCGGATTGCCGCTTCGCAGATCGCCAGGAACACCTCGACCAGCATCGGCAGTGTCACGTCGAGATCGGCAACCTGCCACCGCTCCAGCAGCGGGCGCATCACCGTGGCGAGCTGGCCGCGGAGGCGCTCCCGTCCGCGCGCGATGGCGGCGGTGAGCACCGGGTCGGGGTCGGCCCCGAACATGATGCGCCACGAGGCCGGACGCTCACGCACGGTGCTGTGCAGCGCGCGGAACCCGTCGACGAACAGCTGCTCGATCGAGCCGGTGCGCTGCGGCGGCAGCAGTTCGAGCAGGCTGGCCAGCACCTGGTCGGTTTCCCGATCCAGCAGTGCGGCAAGCACTTCCCCGCGCCCGGGATAGCAGGCGTACACCACCGGCCGAGTGACCCCCAGACGGCTGGCGATGTTTCCCATCGTCACGTCGGCCAGGCCCTGCTGCGCGGCGATCTCCAACGCGGTGTCGAGGACCTGTGGCCGGCGCCGGTCCGGGCCCAGGTGTTCGGCGCGGCCGCGGTTGGCGATTGCGGCTCGGTTCATGTGAGAGAGACATTCGCGATGATCAGTACCGGCCACGCGACGATCTCGCCCAACAACGAGAACAGCTTGTCCAAACCCGTCAGCCCGACAATGTGATCGCTGTGGGTGAGGGCCCACACCATGCCGATCACGAAGTACGGGGCGCCCACCACGATCGCAAGGTAGACGAGTTGCCGGATGCTCAACCGGTAATCGAGAAGATTCTTGATCACTTGCCGATCCCGCCGAGAATCGGCTGGGACTCCACGATGCCCTCGTCACTCGGTGCAATCCCCTCGCCGAACACGCGGACCTGCTGGCGTTCACGAAGAGTGAAGTGCGCCTGGCTCGGCGCGTCATAGCCGAAGCGGCGTTGGGCCTCGCGCGGTGTCGTGGTGATCGGATCCTTGGGCGGAACCGACAGCAGGACCCGCGCGCCGATCGGCAGGGTGGCCGGGGACAGCAGGCGAAGCAGAATCAGCTGGAGCCGCTTACTCATGGCGATCAGGGTGAAAGAGGCACTCAGCGGGGGCACCACCAGCGCGTCGAGCACGCGGGACGTACTGAGCCCGGCCATCTTTCGCATCCAGCGCGGCATGGTCGCCAGAGTGCCGCGGCGCAGGAACGCGGTGATCACCTTGGTCCCCGGCCGCAGCAGCAGCGGCATCTTGGGCAACATCACCTCGGCGCCGAGCAGATGATGCATGGCCTGCCGGGCGATGTCCGAGCCGATCAACTGGGGCCGCATCTTCTCGAAGTACTCGCGGATGCCTTCGCGGGTCAGCGGAATGTCGGACGGATCGCAGGTCTGCAGCTCGGCGGCGAGCGCGCATTCCCGCCAGTACTGCAACTCCTCTTCCGGCGAGAGTCGGCCGGGCCCGTACTTCTCATAGGCCACCAGGATGGAATGCCACGCGGTCAGGTGAATCCACAGCTGCGAGTCGGGATCGTTGGCGTCGTAGGTCTTCCCGGTGACCGGGTCCGTGCCGATGGCCTTGGAGTGGATCTTCACCAGGACGTCGGCGGCCTTGGTGGTCGAGCGGCTGTCGTCGAATGCCACCATGGCGAAGTAGCGCAGCGTCCGGTCATACCGGGTGCGCGGGCGGGAGTAGATCTCGTGGGTCTTGTCGACCGCCGCGACGAGTGCCGGGTCGAGTTCTTCGATGACGACGGCGCGCTGGAACCCGATCGACAACGAGGTGGGGTAGCTCCACACCTTCCACGTCATCGAATCGGGACCGAAGAAGCCGTAGTCCTCCCCCGGCTCCGTCTCGGGCAACGTCAGCCAGTCGCGGATCGTCATGATCTCCCCCATTTCCTACACGGTGTAGGGAAAAGCTACGTCGTGTAGGAAATGCGGTCAAGGGTCTGCGGTCGAATTTTCGAACGAGGTTGCCGGCGACCGCGCGTCAGTTGGCGGCGACGGCTTTGAGCTCGGCGAACGCCGCGTCGATCACATCAGCCAAATCCGGGCCGTCGGATGCCGAGACCCATTGCCCGAAAGCCACTTTGAACACCGCGATGCCGGTCTGTGCGGCCAGGCTGGCAGCGGGCTCAGGAATGCCGCGCGCACGCAGGGCCTCGGCGGTGGCAGCGGCGAGCGCGGCGAGCTTGGCAAGCTCACGCTCCTGCAAACCCGGATTGGCGTCGATCACAGCTTGCCGCCGGCGGGCGTGGTCCCGCCGTTCGACGAAGATCCCCGTAACGGCTCCCAGCCCCGCCCTGACCATCTCCAGCGCCGAGGCCGACTCCGGCGCGTCCGCAACCGCGCCCACGAGGGTGTCGCTCAGCAGGTGCTCACCCCAGAACAGAACCTCACGCTTGTCGGCGAAGTAACGGAAGTAGGTCCGCTCGGTAAGCCCGGCCCGCTCGGCGATCTCGGCGACGACGGTCTTCTCGAAGCCCTGCTCCCCGAACAGCTCGAGCGCAGCCTCTTCCAGCCGGCCACGAGCATTGGGTTCCCATCGCGCCATCCGGAGATTCTAGGTGATGACAGTCGCTGGCATCGGGCGTATGGTCGTGATGACAGCAACTGACATCACTCGGAGGTTCCCATGCGGATATTCGTCACCGGCGCATCCGGCTTCATCGGCTCTGCCGTCGTAGCCGAGCTCATCGGGGCCGGCCATCAGGTCGTCGGCCTGGCCAGGTCCGACGAGTCGGCGACAGCCCTGCGCACGGCAGGCGCCGACGTGCACCGCGGCGACCTGAACGACCTGGACAGCCTCCGCTCCGGCGGACAGGCCGCCGACGGCGTCATCCACCTGGCCTTCGTACACGACTTCGACGAGTTCGCCGCCGTCAGCGAGATCGACCGCCGCGCCATCGAGGCACTCGGCCAGACACTGGCCGGGTCGGACCGGCCGCTGGTCGTGGCCTCCGGCACCACAGGCGTCCGGCTGGGCGAGGTCGCAACCGAGGACGACGCGGTGACGCCCGGTTTGCCGCGCGTCTCCGAGGCGACGGCATTGACGTTCGCCGACCGCGGCGTGCGCTCATCCGTGGTGCGGCTGCCAGCCTCGGTACACGGGCCGGGCGACCACGGATTCGTGCCGCGGCTCATCGAGATCGCCCAGGAAAGGGGCGAATCCGGCTATCCCGGCGACGGGTCCAACCGCTGGCCGGCCGTGCACCGCCTCGACGCCGCGCGATTGATCCGGCTTGCCGTCGAATCGGCGCCACCGGGCTCGCGACTGCACGCTGTCGCCGAGCAGGGCATCCCGGTCCGCGACATCGCCGGGATGATCGGCAAGCAACTGCGACTGCCCGTCACCAGCATCTCCCCCGACGCGGCAATGGAGCATTTCGGATGGATCGGCGGGTTCTTCTCGCTCGACGCCCCCGCATCGAGCACGCACACCAGGGAGCGGTTCGGCTGGACACCCATCGAGCTCGGACTGCTCGACGACCTCGCGCTCGACCACTACTTCTGAGCGCCAATCCCCTGGCCTGGACGTTCGGCTTCGAGGGAGGGGACGCACGGTACCCTCGTCACGATGTCCCACGAGGCTTGGAGCTGCGCTAGATGGTGTTCGACGCCGTAGGTAACCCCCAGACGATTCTGCTGCTCGGCGGCACTTCAGAGATCGGGCTCGCGATCTGTGAGCGCTATCTGCGCGACGCGTCGGCCCGCATCGTGCTGGCCGCCCTGCCCGGCGATCCGGGCCGCGACGATGCGGTGGCCCAGTTGCGCAACGCCGGCGCCAGTTCGGTGGAAGTCATCGACTTCGACGCGGTCGACACGGCCAGCCACCCCGACGTGATCGACAAGGCATTCAGCGCAGGCGACGTCGATGTCGCGATCGTCGCGTTCGGCCTGCTCGGCGACGCCGAGGAGCTGTGGCAGAACCAGCGCAAGGCCGTGCAGATCGCCGAAATCAATTACACCGCAGCCGTTTCCGTCGGCGTCCTGGTCGGCGAGAAGATGCGGGCCCAGGGCTACGGCCAGATCATCGCGATGAGCTCGGCCGCGGGTGAGCGGGTCCGCCGGTCCAACTTCGTCTACGGCTCGACCAAGGCCGGGCTCGACGGGTTCTACCTCGGCCTCGGCGAGGCGCTGCGCGAATTCGGCGTGAAGGTGCTGGTGATCCGACCGGGCCAGGTGCGCACCCGGATGAGTGCGCACGTCAAGGAAGCTCCGCTGACCGTCGACAAGGAATACGTCGCCGAACTGGCCGTCACGGCTTCGGCCAAGGGCAAGGAGCTGGTCTGGGCGCCAGGTGCGTTCCGCTACGTGATGATGGTTCTGCGGCACATCCCGCGGCCCATCTTCCGCAAGCTTCCTATCTAATGCAGGTGCGTCCGGCCAGGGTCATCGGACACATGGTGATCGCCCTGATGCTCGCCTCGGCGGTGGCCGGGGTGTCGATCGCCGCGATCGCCCAGGTCCAATGGCCGGCCTACAACACGTCCAACCAGCTGCACGCGCTCACCACGGTCGGCCAGGTCGGCTCGCTGGCCGGAATCCTGGCCGCCGGGGTGATCTGGCGCCGGGGCCGGCGCACCCTGGCCCGGCTGGCCGCGCTGATCTTCCTGTCGGCGTTCTCGGTGGTCACCCTGGCGATGCCGCTGGGCGCCACCAAGCTGTACCTGTTCGGGGTCTCGGTCGACCAGCAGTTCCGCACCGAATACCTGACCCGGCTGGCCGACGCCCCCGGCCTGAACGACATGACCTACTTCGGCCTGCCGCCCTATTACCCGGCCGGCTGGTTCTGGATGGGCGGGCGCATCGCCGCCGCCACCGACACCCCGGCCTGGGAGATGTTCAAGCCCTGGTCCATCGTCTCGATCACCATCGCCGTCGCACTCGCATTCGTGTTGTGGGCAACCATGGTTCGCTTCGAGTACGCGCTGATCGTCACCACCGCGAGCACCGCGGCCATGCTGGCCTACTCCTCCACCGAGCCCTACGCCGCGATCATCACCGTGCTGCTGCCGCCGGTGTTCGTACTGGCCTGGTCCGGTCTACGGGGCAAGACCCGCAACGGCGGCTGGGCCGCCGTCATCGGCGTCGGGATCTTCCTCGGCTTCGCCGCCCTCTTCTACACCCTGTTGCTGGCGTACTGCGCTTTCACGCTGGCATTCATGGCACTGGTGCTCGCCGTCGCGCGCCGCAGCATCGACCCGCTGCTGCGGCTGGCGGTCATCGCCGTGATCTCGGGGCTCATCGCCCTGATCACCTGGGGCCCGTACCTGCTGGCCGCGATGCGCGGTCAACCCGCGGAGAAGGGCACCGCCCAGCACTACCTTCCCGACGCCGGCGCCCAACTGACCTTCCCGATGCTCAGCTTCACGCTGCTCGGCGCGCTGTGCATGCTCGGCACGCTGTGGCTGGTGGTCCGGGCGCGCAGTTCGACGCGGGCCGGCGCGCTGGCCGTCGCGGTGCTCGCCGTCTACGCCTGGTCCCTGCTGTCGATGCTGACCACGCTGGCCGGTACCACCCTGCTGTCGTTCCGGTTGCAGCCCGCGCTGACCGTGCTGCTCACCACCGCCGGGGCGTTCGGGTTCATCGAGACGGCACAGGCGATCGCCAGGCGGTACCAGCCGGAAACCGCACGCCGCGTGATCACCGCGGCCGCCGCCGTCGGCGCGATCGGCGCCATCACATTCAGCCAGGACATCCCCGACGTGCTGCGCCCCGACATCAACGTGGCCTACACCGACACCGACGGCACCGGCCAGCGGGCCGACCGCCGGGCTCCCGGCGCCGAGCGCTACTACCGCGAGATCGACGCCAAGATCGCCGAGGTCACCGGGGTGCCGCGCAACCAGACCGTGGTGTTGACCGCCGACTACAGCTTCCTGTCGTACTACCCCTATTACGGGTTCCAGGGGCTGACGTCCCACTACGCCAACCCACTGGCCGAGTTCGACAAGCGGGCCAAGGCCATCGAGGGCTGGGCCACGCTCAGCACGGCCGACCAGTTCGTCAAGGCACTCGACGAAATGCCCTGGAAGGCGCCCACAGTGTTCCTGATGCGCCACGGCGCCAACGACACCTACACGTTGCGTCTGGCCTCCGACGTCTACCCCAACCAGCCGAACGTGCGCCGCTACCACGTGGCGCTCGACGCAGCACTGTTCAAAGATCCACGTTTCGAGGTGACCGACATCGGCCCGTTCGTCCTGGCGATCAGAAAGCCCGTTCCCGATGGCCATTAATTCCGGCGCTGATACGCCGATAGCATCAGAGCCCGTGACGGGACCGCAGGGAACCGCCGGCAGCAACCACCGGACGGTGCGGCTCATCGCGATCGTCGCCGGTCTGCTCGGCGTACTGATGGCGGTGGCGACACCGCTGCTTCCGGTCAAACAGACCACCGCCCAGCTCAACTGGCCGCAGAACGGCACCTGGCAGAGCGTCAACGCGCCGCTGATCGGGTACGTCGCCACCGACCTGACCATCAGCGTGCCGTGCCAGGCCGCCGCCGGGCTGGCCGGACCGGAGAACCGCGGTCGCACTGTCCTGTTATCCACCGTCCCCAAACAGGCACCCAAGGCCATCGACCGCGGCCTGCTGATCGAGCGGGTCAACAACGACCTGCTGGTCATCGTGCGCAACACCCCGGTGGTCAGCGCGCCGTTGGATGCGGTGCTCAACCCGGCCTGCCAGACACTCACATTCACCGCGCACGCCGACAAGGTGACCGGCGAATTCGTCGGGCTGACCCAGGGTGACGCCAGCGCCACCGCCGACCACCCCGACGCACCCCTGCGCGGTGAGCGCGGCGGCTACGACTTCCGGCCACAGATCGTCGGCGTCTTCACCGACCTGTCCGGGCCTGCACCCGAGGGCCTGAAGTTCTCGGCCACCATCGACTCCCGCTACAGCAGTGCCCCGACGCTGCTCAAGATGCTGGCGATGATCATCGGCGTCGCGATGACCGTGATCGCGCTGGGCGCGCTGCATCGCCTCGACACCGCCGACGGCGTCCGGCACCGACACTTCCTGCCGCCCCGCTGGTGGTCGATGACACCGTTGGACGGACTGGTCACCGCGGTGCTGGTGTGGTGGCACTTCGTCGGGGCCAACACGTCCGACGACGGCTACATCCTGACCATGGCCCGGGTGTCCGAGCATGCCGGTTACATGGCCAACTACTACCGCTGGTTCGGCACTCCCGAAGCCCCGTTCGGCTGGTACTACGACCTGCTGGCGTTGTGGGCCCACGTGTCCACGTCCAGCATCTGGCTCCGGCTCCCGACCCTGCTCATGGCTCTGGCCTGCTGGTGGGTGATCAGCCGCGAAGTGCTGCCGCGACTCGGTCGCGCCGTCAAGACCAACCGCGCGGCCGCCTGGACCGCCGCGGGCATGTTCCTGGCGTTCTGGCTGCCGCTCAACAACGGCCTGCGGCCCGAACCGATCATCGCCCTCGGCATCCTGCTGACCTGGTGTTCGGTGGAACGCGGCGTGGCCACCAACCGGATGCTGCCGGTGGCCGTCGCGATCATCATCGGCGCGCTGACCCTGTTCTCCGGCCCCACCGGCATCGCCGCCGTCGGCGCCCTGCTGGTCGCCGTGGGACCGCTGAAAACCATTGTCGCCCGGCATACTTCACGCTTCGGGCATCTGCCGCTGCTGGCCCCGATCCTGGCCGCGTGCACCGTGACGATCATCCTGATCTTCCGCGACCAGACCCTGGCCGGTGAGCTGCAGGCCAGCACCTTCAAATCCGCCGTCGGCCCCAGCCTGGCCTGGTTCGACGAACACATCCGCTACTCGCGGCTGTTCACCAGCAGCCCGGACGGTTCGGTGGCGCGACGCTTCGCGGTGCTGACCCTGCTGGTGGCACTGACGGTTTCGGTGGCGATGACCCTGCGCAAGGGCCGCATCCCCGGCACCGCCGCCGGTCCGAGCCGGCGCATCATCGGCATCACGATCATCTCGTTCCTGGCGATGATGTTCACCCCGACCAAATGGACCCACCACTTCGGCGTGTTCGCCGGGCTGGCCGGATCGCTCGGCGCACTGGCCGCGGTCGCGGTGACGGCCGCGGCGATGAAGTCCCGGCGCAACCGGTCGATGTTCGCCGCGCTCGTGCTGTTCGTCATGGCGCTGTCGTTCGCGACCGTCAACGGCTGGTGGTACGTCTCCAACTTCGGAGTGCCCTGGTCCAACTCGTTCCCCGAGTGGCACTTCGGATTCACCACCATGCTGCTGGGGCTTTCGGTGCTGGCCCTGCTGCTGGCGGCCTGGTTCCACTTCACCGACCGCGACGAATCCCCGGACGGGCCGCAGAAGCGCTGGCAACGGATCGTGCAATCGCCGCTGGCGATCGCCGCGTGGCTGCTGGTGATGTTCGAGGTGGTATCCCTGACCCTGGCGATGACGGCCCAGTACCCGGCCTGGTCGGTCGGGCGCTCCAACCTCGAAGCGCTCACCGGCAAGACGTGCGGCTTGGCCAACGACGTCATGGTCGAGGAGAACGCGAACGCCGGACTGCTGGCACCGATCAGCGAACCGCCCGGACAGGCCCTCGGCGCGGTCACCGCGCAGGGATTCGGCCCCAACGGCATCCCCTCGGACGTCTCGGCCGACCCGGTGATGGAACAGCCCGGCGCGGGCAACTTCGCCGACACCGACTCCGGCACCGTGACCGGCAGCGAGGTGGGCACCGAGGGCGGGACCACCGCGGCCGCCGGGGTCAACGGATCCCGGGCCCGCCTGCCCTACGGCCTCGACCCGGCCACCACCCCGGTGCTGGGCAGCTGGCGAGCCGGCACCCAGCAGCCCGCGATCATGCGCTCGGCCTGGTACCGGCTGCCCGACCGCGACAAGGCCGGTCCGCTACTGGTCGTCTCGGCCGCAGGCCGCTTCGATCCGGGTGAGGTCGTGGTGCAGTGGGCCACCGATGCCCAGGCCGCCGAGAACAAGCCCGGTGGTGGCGTCGGATTCGCCGACGTGGGCGCAGCGCCGGCCTGGCGCAACCTGCGCGCCCCGATGGCCGCCATCCCGCGCGAGGCCACCCAGATCCGCCTGGTCGCCTCCGACGACGACCTGGCCCCGCAGCACTGGATCGCGGTGACCCCGCCGCGGATCCCGGAGCTGCGCACCCTGCAGGACGTGGTCGGATCAGAGGACCCGGTGCTGCTGGACTGGCTCGTAGGCCTGGCGTTCCCGTGCCAGCGGCCGTTCGGTCATCAATACGGCGTCACCGAGGTGCCCAAGTGGCGGATCCTGCCCGACCGCTTCGGCGCCGAGGCCAACTCGCCGGTGATGGACTACCTCGGCGGTGGCCCGCTGGGCATCTCCGAGCTACTGCTGCGGCCATCGAGCGTGCCGACGTATCTGAAAGACGACTGGTTCCGGGACTGGGGCTCGCTGCAACGGCTCACCCCGTGGTACCCGGACGCCGAACCGGCCCGTCTGGACCTGGGCACCGCGATCCGCAGTGGACTGTGGAGCCCGGCACCGCTACGACACAGCTAGGCGCCGCCTTCGGGGGCCAGGTGCCGAGCACTACGCGGCGAATTGCAGTCACCATCAAGCAGCAATCCGCCGCACAAGCACCTGCGAGCCCGAATCCGGGTGCGCCTGCCCGCAGGGGTCCTGCGCCGTCTCGGTGACGCCGCTTGATTAGAAGTTCGCACACACACTCACCAAAAGGGCGACGGAGAACCGGGGCTCACATACGGGTCGCATAACATCGAGCCTCGTGCCTTCCGATGAGCCAACCGACCGTGTTGTGGGCATCGCACGCCTGATCGCCATCGTCGCGGGCATCGCGGGTGTGGTGCTGTGCGCGCTGGTGCCGCTGCTGCCCGTCAAACAGACCACTGCGACCGTCCTGTGGCCGCAGGGCACCGACGCCGCCGGAAACGTCACCTCGGTGACGGCCCCGCTGGTGTCGGGCGCCCCGCAGTCCCTGGACGTGTCGATTCCGTGCTCGGCGATCGCCACGCTGCCCGCCGAGGGCGGCCTGGTGTTCTCCACCATCCCGGCGGGCGGCATCGACGCCAGCCGCAACGGGCTGTTTGTGCGCGCCAACCCCGAAACCGTGGTGGTCGCATTCCGGGATTCGGTGGCCGCCGTCGCTCCCCGCGCCGCGATCAACGCCGGCGCCTGCAGCGCGATGCACCTGTGGGCGAACCTCGGCGGCGTTGGCGCCGACTTCGTGGGCATCCCCGGCGCCACCGGCACCGCTCCGGTGGAGAAGAAGCCTCAGGTCGCCGGCCTGTTCACCGACCTGAAGATGACGCCGCAGCCCGGGCTGAGCGCACGCGTCGACATCGACACCCGGTTCATCACCTCGCCGACCGCGCTCAAGCTGCTGGTGATGACCCTCGGTGTGGTGTGCGTGGTGGCCTCGATCATCGCGCTGGCCGTCCTCGACCGGCGCGGCGGACATCACGTGGGCGGGGCGTGGAAGCGCTTGGTCAAGGTTCCGGTCGCGACCTGGATCGCCGACATCGGCGTCATCGGCGGCCTGCTGCTCTGGCACGTCATCGGCGCCATCTCATCGGACGACGGCTACAACCTGACCATCGCGCGGGTATCGGCCGACGCCGGCTACACCGCCAACTACTTCCGCTACTTCGGCGCCACCGAGGCCCCGTTCGACTGGTACCAGTCCGTGCTCGCCCACTTCGCGGCGATCAGCACCGCGGGCGTCTGGATGCGCGTGCCCGCCACCCTGGCCGCGATCGGCACCTGGCTGCTGCTCAGCCGCTGGGTGCTGCCCCGGCTCGGTCGGCGGGTGGCACTGAACCGGGTCACCATGTGGACCGCGGGAGCGGTGTTCCTGGCCGCCTGGTTCCCGTTCAACAACGGCCTGCGCCCCGAACCGCTCATCGCGTTCGGCGTGCTCGCGGTGTGGGCGCTCGTCGAGACGACCATCGGAACGCACAGATTGTGGCCCACCGCCCTGGCGATCATCGTCGCCGCGTTCAGCGTGACGCTGGCCCCGCAGGGCATCATCGCGGTGGCGCCGCTGCTGGTCGGTGCGCGCAGCGTCGTCGGCATCATCCGCAGCCGGCGCATCGCCCTGCCCGCCCTCGCCGCGCTCGCCGGCTCGGCCGCCCTGATCTTCGTCGTCATCTTCCGCGACCAGACCCTGGCCAGCGTCGCCGAATCGGCCCGCATCAAGTACACCGTCGGCCCGACCATCTCCTGGTACCAGGAATTCCTGCGCTACTACTTCCTGACGGTCGAGGACTCGGTCGACAGCTCACTGACCCGACGGTTCGCCGTGCTGGCCATGATGCTGTGCCTGTTCGGCATGATCGCGCTGCTGCTGCGCAAGGGCCACGTACCCGGAATCGCCAGCGGACCGGTCTGGCGTCTGATCGGCACCACCGCGATCGGCCTGCTCCTGCTGCACTTCACCCCGACCAAGTGGGCCGTACAGTTCGGCGCCTTCGCCGGACTGGCCGCGGCGCTCGGCGCGGTGACGGCATTCGCCTTCGCCCTGGTGGGCCTGCACAGCCGACGCAACCTGGCGCTCTACGTCACCGCACTGCTGTTCGTGCTCGCCTGGGCCACCTCCGGCATCAACGGCTGGTTCTACGTCGGCAACTACGGCGTCCCGTGGTTCGACCGCCAACCGGTGATCGCCGGATTCCCGGTCACCACGATCTTCTTGGCGCTGGCCATCATCACCGCGGTGCTGGCCGGCTGGCTGCACTTCCGCATCGACTACGCCGGGCACACCGAGGTGGCCAACACCCGGCGCAACCGGGTGCTGGCGTCGACGCCCCTGCTGGTGGTCGCCGTGATCATGGTGGTGCTCGAAGTCGGCTCGATGACCAAGGGCTTCGTCCAGCGCTACCCCGTCTACACCACCGCCAAGGCCAACCTGTCGGCGCTGACCTCGGGCCTGTCCTCGGACAGCTGCGCCATGGCCGACGACGTCCTCGTCGAGGCCGACACCAACGCGGGCATGCTGCAGCCGGTGGAAGGCCAGACCTACGGCGAGTACGGACCGCTCGGCGGCGAGAACCCGGTCGGCTTCACTCCCAACGGGATCAGCGACACGCTCGAACCGCCGAAGCCCGTCGTCGCCAACCCCGGCACCGTCAACTCCGACGGCTCACCCAACAAGCCGAACGTCGGCATCGCCTACGCGGCCGGTACCGGCGGCGGCTACGGACCGGTCGGCGTCAACGGCTCCCGCGTGTACCTGCCGTTCGGCCTCGACCCGGCCCACACGCCGGTGATGGGCAGCTACAAGGAGAACACCGTGGCCGCCAAGGCCACCTCGGCCTGGTACCAACTGCCGCCGCGCACTGCGGACCGGCCGCTGGTGACGGTCGCCGCCGCCGGCGCCATCTGGTACTACGACGAAGAACACGAGTTCCACTACGGCCAGTCGCTGAAACTGCAGTGGGGCGTGCACCGTCCCGACGGCAGCTTCCAGGCCCTCGACGCCGTGCAGCCGATCGACGTGTTCGCCCAATACGCCTGGCGCAACCTGCGTTTCCCGCTCGCCTGGGCGCCGCCGGAGGCCAACGTGGCGCGGATCGTCGCCGACGACCCGAACCTCTCCGAGGATCAGTGGTTCGGCTTCACCCCGCCGCGGGTGCCGACCCTGCAGACCGCGCAGCAGTTCCTCGGCGCGCAGACCCCGGTGCTGATGGACATCGCGACCGCCGCGAATTTCCCCTGCCAGCGCCCGTTCTCCGAACGTCTCGGCGTGGCCGAGCTGCCGGAGTACCGCATCCTTCCCAACGTCAAGCAAGTGGTGGTGTCGTCGAACATGTGGCAGTCCGCCCAAAAGGGTGGTCCCTTCCTCTTCATCCAGGCGCTGCTGCGCACGTCGACCATTCCGACGTATCTGCGTGACGACTGGTACCGGGACTGGGGCTCGATCGAGAAATACGACCCGGTGGTGCCCGCCGGGCAGGCGCCCGTCGCCAACATCGATGAAGGAACCCAGCGAGTGTTCGGCTTCAGCCGGCCCGGACCGATCCGAGCCCTCCCATGACGACGACCGTGCGCGAACACAGCGCTGACAAGGGCGTTCAGCTGACCCGCTGGGTCGCGATGATCGCCGGTCTCATCGGGTTCCTGTGTGCGGTGGCGACACCGCTGCTGCCGGTGGTGCAGACCACCGCCACGTTGAACTGGCCCCAGCAGGGTCAGCTGAGCAACGTCACCGCGCCGCTGATCACCCAGACTCCGGTCACCATGTCGGTGACGGTGCCGTGTGAGGTGATCCGGTCGATGCCGCCCGAGGGCGGCATGGTGCTGGGCACCGCGCCCAAGGAGGGCAGGCAGGCCGCGCTCAACGCGCTGTTCATCCACGTCAACAGCAAGCGCGTCGACATCACCGACCGCAACGTGGTGATCGCCAGCGTCTCGCGGGAGAAGGCCAATTCCCCGGCCTGCCAACGGATCGAGATCACCTCGTCGGACGCAGGCACCTTCGCCACCTTCGTCGGGCTCACCGGCACGGACGGCAAGGAGCTGCGCACCGGCTTCGCCGACCCGAACCTGCGGCCCCAGATCGTCGGTGTCTTCACCGAACTGAGCGGGCCTGCCCCGCAAGGGCTTTCCCTGTCGGCCACGATCGACACCCGGTTCACCTCCAAGCCCACCCCGCTCAAGCTGGCGGCGATCCTGCTCGGCATCGCCGCCACCGTGGTCGCGGTGCTCGCGCTGTGGCGGCTGGACCGGCTCGACGGACGGCGCATGCACCACCTGATCCCGTCGCGCTGGCGCACGTTCAGCGCTGTCGACGTGGTGGTGGTCGGCGGGTTCCTGTCCTGGCATGTGATCGGGGCGAACTCGTCGGACGACGGCTACATCCTGCAGATGGCGCGGGTGGCCGACCATGCCGGCTACATGTCGAACTACTTCCGCTGGTTCGGCAGTCCCGAAGACCCGTTCGGCTGGTTCTACAACCTGCTCGCGCTGATGACCCATGTCAGCGATGCCAGCATCTGGATGCGCCTGCCCGACCTGATCTGCGCGCTGGTCTGCTGGCTGCTGCTGTCGCGTGAGGTGCTGCCGCGCCTCGGGCCCGCGGTGATCGCCTCCAAGCCCGCGCTCTGGGCGGCGGGCCTGGTGTTGATGGCGGCCTGGATGCCGTTCAACAACGGCCTGCGCCCCGAAGGCCAGATCGCCACCGGCGCACTGATCACCTACGTGCTGATCGAGCGGGCCATCATCTCCGGACGGCTCACACCGGCCGCGCTGGCGATCATCTCCGCGGCCTTCACCCTCGGCATCCAGCCGACCGGCCTGATCGCCGTCGCCGCACTGCTCGCCGGTGGTCGTCCGCTGCTGCGCATCCTGGTGCGTCGTGGCCGCACGCTGGGCGTGTGGCCGCTGGTGCTGCCGCTGCTGGCCGCCGGAACCGTGATCCTGACCGTGGTGTTCGCCGACCAGACGCTGGCAACAGTGTTGGAGGCCACCAGGATTCGTACCGCGATCGGCCCGAGCCAGGAGTGGTACACCGAGAACCTGCGCTACTACTACCTGATCCTGCCGACCGTCGACGGTTCGCTGTCCCGCCGCTTCGGCTTCATCATCACCGCGCTGAGCCTGTTCGCGTCGCTGTTCATCATGTTGCGGCGCAAGCGGATTTCCGGAGTGGCCCGCGGGCCGGTATGGCGGCTGATGGGCATCATCTTCGCCACCATGTTCTGCCTGATGTTCACCCCCACCAAGTGGGTGCACCACTTCGGCCTGTTTGCCGCGGTGGGTGCGGCGATGGCCGCGGTGGTGACGGTGGTGGCCGGGCCCGCGGTGCTGCGCTCGGCCCGCAACCGGATGGCGTTCACGTCGGCTGTGTTGTTCGTCCTTGCCCTGTGCTTCGCGACCACCAACGGCTGGTGGTACGTGTCGAGCTACGGCGTGCCGTTCAACAACGACAAGCCCAACATCGGCGGAATCACCGTGAGCGCCATCTTCTTCGCGCTGTTCGCGCTCACCGCGTTGTGGGCGTACTGGCTGCATCTGCGGCCGTCGGCCGAGGGCCGGGTGGCGCGGGCACTGACCACCGCTCCGGTGCCGATCGCGGCCGGGTTCATGGTGGTGGTGTTCGTCGGTTCGATGCTCTACGGGGTGGTCCGTCAGGACGGCACCTACTCCAACGCGTCGTCCAACCTGCGTGCGTTCGCCGGCGGCTGCGGCCTGGCCGACGACGTGCTGGTCGAACCCGATACCAACGACGGGTTCCTCACCCCGGCGCCGGGCGACTACGGCCCGCTGGGCCCGCTGGGCGGCACCGCCCCGACCGGGTTCACCCCGAACGGCGTGCCGGACCACATTGTCGCCGAGGCGATTCGGATCACCGTGCCGATGCCGGGCATTGACGCCGACTGGAACGCCGACGTCAAGCTGGACACCCCCGGCATCAACGGCTCGACCGTGCCGCTGCCGTACGGGCTGGATCCGGCTCGGGTGCCGCTGGCCGGCAGCTACGCCGAAGGCCCTGGACAGCAGGTGAGCAAGCTGGCCTCGGCCTGGTACCAGCTGCCCGCACCCGACGCCGCCCACCCGCTGGTCGTCGTCACGGCGGCCGGAACCATCACCGGCAACAGCATTTTCAACGGCCGCACCGAAGGCCAGACGGTCGAGCTCGAGTACGGACGGCCCGGGCCCGACGGCGTCGCGGTGCCGGCTGGTCGGGTGGTGCCCTACGACCTGGGGCCGATCCCGTCGTGGCGCAACCTGCGCTTCGACCGCAGCGAGATCCCGGCCGACGCCACGTACGTCCGCGTCATCGCCGAGGACAAGTCGTTGAGCCCCGGCGACTGGGTCGCGGTCACGCCGCCCCGGGTCCCCGAGGTCAAGACCGTGCAGCAGTACATCGGCTCCCAGCAGCCGGTGCTGATGGATTGGGCTGTCGGACTGGCGTTCCCGTGCCAACAGCCCATGCTGCACGCCAACGGCGTCACCGAGGTGCCGAAGTTCCGGATCACCCCGGACTACAACGCCAAGATGAAGGACACCGACACCTGGGAGGACGGCATCAACGGCGGTCTGCTGGGCATCAGTGACCTGCTGCTGCGCCAGCACGTGATGGCCACCTACCTGAACAAGGACTGGGGCCGCGACTGGGGTTCACTGCGCAAGTTCGACACCATCGTCGAGGCGACTCCGGCGAACATCGAGCTTGGGACGGCGACACATTCGGGGCTGTACAAGCCGGGCCGGATCCGGATCAAGCCGTAGGGCAAGAGGTGACCGAGCCCGACCCTGCCGAGTCCCCTGAGCCCGCGGAACGGATCCGCGGGCTCAGCCGGGACGACGCCCTCGGCGCACTGCCGCGCCACCGGCATGGGCTGTCCCGTAGCGAGGTACGCCGGTCGCAGGAGACGCGAGTACGGGTGGCGACCGTCGAGGTTGTCGCCGAACGCGGCTACGCCGGGGCCAGCGTGCGCGAAATCGCCACCCGGGCCGGGATTTCCACCAAGACGTTCTATGAGCTGCACTCGGACAAGGAGGCCGCCTTCCTCGCGACCTATGCCGCGGTCGACATCCTCGTGGAGCGCATGAGGGAAGCGGCCGCGGCGGCCACGACGGCGGCCGGGGTGATCGAGGCGGGACTGGCGACCTATCTGGGCACCCTCGCGGCCAATCCGGCTTTCACGCAAAGTCTGGTGGTGGAGGCCGTCGCCTCCACCGACCGGATTCGTGAGCGCCGCGCCCAGGGTTTGCGCGACTTCACCGCGACGATGGTGGAAGGGTTGCGCCGGGTCCGCGGACCGGGCGGACCCGATCCGATGCCGACGCCCGACGACCAGATCCTGCTGATCGGTGCCCTCGGCGCAGTCAACGAACTGGTCGTCCAACATCTGGGCTCAGCGCCCGCCTCCACTCTGCTGGATATCACCCCACCTGCACGGGAACTGCTGGCGCGGATGGTTCTGACCACCGACGAACGCCACACCTGACCAGCTGCATTTGACCGCCCCGGACACGACGGTGCTATTGTCGCGCCAGAATGAGAAGACAGGCGTTTTCTCACTTGTTCGCCGATCGCAATGAGGAGTTCCGTCGTGACACAACTGCCCGATGTCGACCCGGAAACCCGTCGCCCCGACGTCACATCCGCCGGGTCGGTCGATGACCCGCTGGCGCCCGGAACGGTCGGTGAATGGGTGTGCGCGCACCCGTTGGTGTTGCTGTACGCCAACGTGCCCGCGCTGATCATGCCGACGCTGTACCCCAGGATCGCCCACGTGCTCAGCGAAAAGGATCGCGCGCTCAACGGCACCGAGGACCTGCCCACACTCCAAGCCGCATCCCGACGGCTGATCAGCACCTACGAAATGGTGATGGGCATCGTCTTTGCCGGCCCCGAAAGCGACGACGTGGCACACGGATTACACGAACTGCACCGTCCGATCACCGGTTCCATGCCCGACGGCAGTTCGTACCACGCCTGGAACAAAGACATGTGGAACTGGACCTGGGGCTCAATCCTCAAGGGCGGCCTGGACATCGCCGACAAATTCGGACTGTTCCGCGATGAACGGGAACGCGAGGAGGCGTATCGCGGCCTGAACGAAGTAGGACGGCGGTTCGGCGTGCGCAGCCTGCCGGACACCTATGACGAGTTCGTCGCCTATTGGCAGCCCATCGTCGAGGATGCCTTGCAGGTCAATCCTCAGGTTCAGTTCATCGTCGACCATGCCCTTCATCCACCGAAGCCACGTGGCTGGGGCCTGGTGCCGATGCCGCTGTGGCGCTTGATCTCCCTGCCGTTGACCCGCACCCTTCGCGTCGGGGTGCTCGCGGGGGTGCCAGAGAAGTTCCATGCCCAGATGGGCTTGCGGACCACGCACATCGATCTACTCGAACGGCGGGTGCACGCCGCCTTCTGGCGGACCATGCCGCGTTCGATCTCAGGACGTTTCGGTCCGACCTACTTCACCCTTCGCCGACGCTTCGGCCAGCCGGGGTGGCGCACCCACTACTCGCGCGAACAGCTGGAAGCCCATCGAGCCGAGTCCGACCGGCTCCGGTTGACCTAGGAGCGACCTTCCGCCGCCGTGACGAGCTTGCGTGACAGCGTCCCGAGCACCACGCGAAGCACCAGCCAGTAGGCCAACCCGACCACCCGCCAACGGGTCTCGTAGCGGCCCCGCCAGGTCACCTGCGTGCCGTGCGCGTCCTGGGTGAACGTCACTTCGGCCTGATAGTCGCGGATCGGACCGTCGGTCAGCATGGTGTAGCCGTGCCTGTGGTCCGGTTCGTGGATCGTGGTCATCTCGCGGGTCGGCTTCTTACGGGTGCCCACCGCTCGAATCGCCCCGACCCCACCGTCATCGGCCGGGCCCCGGGTCTCCCACGCCGAGTAAGGAATCAGGGGCCTGGCCCACTCCGACCACCGGGACCCGTCGGACACGATGGCGAACAAGGTCCGGGGCGAGGCCGTGGTGTGGCGGCGGACGACGCATTCATAGCGGTTCACGGTTCGCGACTTTAACAGAACAGTGTTCTATTATCTGGAAATGCCGGAATCCGCCCCGCCATTCACCCGCGCCCGCAGCGAGGCGCAACGCCGGGACAGGTTGACCCAGCTGACGGCGGCGGCGCGGGATTGCCTGGAGCACACGAGGGCCGCGGCGCTGACGCTGGGCGACGTGGCTGCCGCTGCCGGTCTGGCCAAGTCGGGCATCCTGCGCTACGTCGGCTCACGCGAGGCGCTGCTGCTGCGGGTGATGTACGACGAGCACCTGAGGTGGATCGACGCATTGGCGGACGCGCTCCCCACCAGTTCCCCGGCAAAGGTATTGGCACACACCCTGGCCGCCCGACCGGTGCTGTGCGATCTCATCGCAGCCTCACCGGTCCTGATCAGCCGGCTCAGCCCAGACGACCTGGCCGTGCTCTCGGCTCAGGCGCAGGAAGCTCAGCGGCGGCTCGGTTCCGCGCTGCGGCAATCGCTTCCGCTGTCCGAAAAGCAGCTCGCGTCGCTGACGGCCGCCGTGCACGCCTTCACCGGGACGACGTGGGCGTGGACGGCGCCGGATTCTGCCGGGCGCAACGCCATGGTGACCGATTTCGAGTCCACCGTGGGCGGGCTACTCGACATCTTCATCGCGGGCCTGCAGTCCTGAAACCTGCCGGTCCACCGGAAAACGAACGCACAAGCGGGATTTCAGCCAATCCGGCTTGCCTGTGGATAACTTGTGGATGGTTTCCGGCAGACGCCGCGTCACCGCTGTTCACCGGGCCCGCCGTTGAATTACACGCTTGTGAGTAAGACTGTGGGTCGAGGGCCCCGCCGCAAACTCACCGCCTCAGCGTAGCGAGGGCGACCTGGGCCGCGTTCACGCCGCACATGCCGTGTGCGCCGGGACCCGGCGGCGTGGCCGCCGAGCACAGGTAGCTGCCTGCACCAATCCGGTAGGGCTGCAGGGTAATCCGCGGGCCGAACACCAATTGGCGGATGTCCTTGGCGCCCGTACAGATGTCACCACCGACGTAGTTTGCGTTGTACACCGACATCTCGGTCGTCGACCGCACCGCCGTTCCGACGATCCGGTCACGGAACCCGGGGGCGAACCGCTCGAACTGCCCGATGATCGCCTCCGTGGCGTCACCGGTGTAGCCGTGCGGGACATGGGCATACGAATACACCGGGTTGATGTTGCCGACCGAACGGCCTGGGTCGGCGACGAACTGCTGACCGACGAGTACGAACGGTCGCTCCGGCATCCGGCCTGCGTGAATCTCCCGCTCGGTCTCCGCGATCTCGGCGAAGCCTCCGCCCAGATGCACTGTCCCGGCGCCGCCGACCTCGGGATTGGCCCATGGCACCGGACCCTCGACCGCGAAGTCGACCTTGAATGCGCCCGGACCGTAACGGAATCCACCAAGGCCGCGGGCCACCCGGCGAGGCAACCGATCACTCATGATGTCGACGACGGCTGTCGGCGCGAGGTCGAACATCGTCACATCGGCCGGCGGAAGCTGCGCCGAGGACGTGACGCGGACACCGGTTTCCACCTTGACGCCCAGCTCCGCGAGTACGGCCGCCAACGCATCGGTGATGGCTTGCGAACCGCCTTGCGCCACCGCCCACCCGTGCCGGTGCCCCGCCGTGATGATGCCGAGGCCGATGGCAGAGGTCAGCGGATAGTGCAAGGGCCGGAAGGTGTGTGCGGCAACGCCGCCGAACAGGGCCCGGGCGCGCTCGGTGCGGAACAGCCGGGACAACGCCGACGCGGGCAGCACCGTGGGCGCACCGAATCGCGCCAACACCAACGGATGCTTCGGCACCCGCAGCAGCGGTCCCATGATGTCCTGCGACAGCGTGTCGAACTTCGCCGACGGCCCACCGAAGGCGCGTCGCCACCGCCCGCCGTCGGCGCCCAACGCCACGGCGGTCTCGTCGATGCTGCGGTACAGCAGGCCGGCATCACCGTCGTCGAGCGGATGCGCACAGTCGACCGCAGGCCATTTCCACTGCAGACCATGACGTTCCAGGCCGAGACCTTCGAGGAAGGCCGAGCCGACCGCCATCGGGTGGATGGCCGCGCAGTTGTCGTAGACGAGGCCCGCTACGGGGCCCTCGCTGGACCGCACGCCGCCGCCGATCTCGTCCTCAGCCTCCAGCACTGTGACGTCCACTCCGGCCGTGGCCAGCGTGATGGCCGCCGCGAGCCCGTTGGGCCCGCTGCCTACGACCACCGCGGTACTCATGCGTCGACTCCGGCCCGCCGCCACGTCACGTTCAGCGGGATCGGCCCGTTGGGCAGCCACGGCTGCTCGTCGACCAGGTCGGCCACATTCCAAGTGCCCCGCTCGATCACGCCGAGTGCCGCGTCAATCACCTTGTACTCCTGGGTCCGACGGTGGATCGGCTGCGATTCCACCCATGCCACCACGAACTCGCCCGGTTCGAACTGCGCCTCGGACTGGATCGCGGCGATCAGATCTTCATTGTGCAGGTGCCCGTCACCGAAGTTGAAACCGATGATGGTGTTGCACGACATCTCCCCCTCACGCACGGTGCGAGTGTCGATGTCCGGAAGAGATTTCAACAGCACCGAATAGAGGCCGCGTCCCTGGCTGTGCATGGCGCGCCACGCCGTGACCTGCTGGGTGAACACCTCGGCCACCACCGGATCCCAGCCGAAGTCGATGTACTGGTCGACGGTGTTGGGTGCGGATCGCGTGACCCGGTTCAGCTTCTGCTCGGCCCCCGGGGTGAAGGTCCACACCGCCGAGGCCCAGTTGCCCGCGTACTGCCGCATCGCAGGCAGGAACGACACCAGGTCGGGCCGGAAGTTGCCCAGCGCCGGGAAGAAGCACAGCCCGATCAGCAGCACCACAGTCAGCCACGGCGAAGACATGTCCCAGGCCGCGTAGCCATCCCAGTTCGGGAAGCCGAGGAACAGGAAGACCGTGAGGTAGGCGAACAGCACATTCCACTCGACCGGAACCGCCAGCGGGAACGTCGAAATGATGAACAGGTGGAAGCACACCATGATCGCGACCGCACCGACCGTGAGCCACGGCCACGGCGACAGCAACAGCGCCAGCGGGGCGACGATCTCCACGAAACTGCCCGGCCCGTGCGCCATGAAGGTCGCCAGATGCGACGGACGCAGATCCTCCGGGTAGTTGCGGTAATGGGCGCGCTTGAGCCACTTGACCGGGATCGTCGGGCTGTTGCTCACCATCGGCGGGATGACGTTGGTGAAATGCACGCCGAACTTCGAGATGCCCGCCCAAATCCACACGGTGCCGATCAGCAGCTTGCCGGCGATGATCATGTCGACGAACGGCAGCGTGGCGAAGAACAGCAACGCAGGCAGGTATTGCTCGCCGCGGGCCGCCAGGAAGATCGTCTTGTCCCGCAACCCGAGTACGACCAGCAGCACCATCGGCACGACGAGCAACACCGGGTTCACCAGACCCGAGGTGTTGTCCGGCAGGACCGCACTCAGCGAATCGCTGTGCACACCCGGCGCCACCAGCGCCACCACCACCGCGGCTGTCAGCGCCAGGTACACGATCACGTCGAACCGGGTGCGACGGTCACCGTCGGTGAACGGCACCGCCTTCCATGGCCGCAGCCGAATCGTGTTGAGCTTGGCCCAGAATCGGTAACCGCCCGTCATCGGTTTGGTCTTGCCGGCCAACGGGCCCCACGATCCGGCCAGCCCGAGGAGCTCCAGCAGGATGGTCCACAGGATCAGCTTCTGGTAGACGATGGGCTGATTCCACCAGTCGGCCGGCTGCCAGAACGCGGGCAGATGAGATGTCGCGGTAGCGATGGTGACACCGGCGAGCGCATAGAAGAACACCAGCTTGACGATGTAGAGCACGTGGATCATCCGGGGCGCGCCGAGCCCGTGGTCCACCCACTTGAGGCTCATGATCCGGAGGCGCTCCCGCAGCGGCAGGCGGAGAAACTCTTCGAGGTCCCCCTCGGGCAGGGTGGGTTTGACGAATCCCATGACGAGCTCCTTTGTGATTCCAGGCTAGGACCGCGTAGCCGCGGCGGTGAGGGTTTTACGGAGCGCCGGCTTGTCGATCTTGCCGACCGGATTCTTGGGCAACTCGGGAAGAACGGTGATCTCCACGGGCAGCTTGTATTTCGACAGCGACCCGGTCAGGTGCTCGCGGATCCGGCCGACGCTCAGCTCGGCGTCCGGGTTCAGTGACACGAACAGCACGGGCACCTCGCCGTACACCGGGTCGGCACGTCCGACGACGGCGGCCTCGGCCACCTCGGCGAGGTGGTGGACGACGGTCTCGATCTCCTTGGGGTAGATGTTCTCCCCGCCGCGGATGATCATGTCCTTGGCCCGGTCCACCAGTACCAGGTATCCGTCTTCGTCGAACCGGCCGACATCTCCGGTGCGCAGCCAGCCGTCGACCAACGTCTTCGCCGTCTCTTCCGGGCGGTTGAGGTAACCGCGCATGACGTTGGGGCCCTTGATCACGACTTCGCCGACCTGTCCGTCGGGCAGGACCGCCCCGTCCGCGCCGATGATCCGGATCTCCTGACCCGGCAACGGGATACCGACCGTGCCCGGCTTGCGCTTGCCGTGCAGCGGATTGCCGGTGCTGGCGCACGACCCTTCGGAGAGGCCGTAGCCCTCGATGAGGGCGATGCCAAAGCGGCGCTCGAACCGATCGAGGAGCTCGACGCTCGCCGGCGCGGCGCCGCACACCGCGAACCGCACCGAGCTCGTGTCGGGCCGCACCTCGGCGGGCAGCCCGGCCAGCATGGTGTAGATGGTGGGTACCGCGGAAAAGTAGGTGGCCCGGGTGGTTTCGATGCGGTCGAAGAACGTGGCCGGGTTGAAGCGGCCTGCGATGGTGGCCCGGCCGCCCGCGATCAGCGGGGACAGGGTGCTGACCACGATGCCGTTGACGTGGAACAGCGGCAGGATCAGCAGGCTGTGGTCGGTCTGGGTGAGCTCGAAGCCCTGGATCACCATGTCGCACATGGCATTGACGTTGGCGTGGTCCAGCATCACGCCCTTGGGCCGCCCCGTGGTGCCGCTGGTGTAGATCAGCAGGGCCAGCGCATCGTCGGCGGTCTCGACGGGCGCGACCGGCTCCGGTGATCCGGCCGCCAGTGCGTCGAGGGTCAGCACCGGCACCTCGGCCTGGCTCCCGGGATCCACGTCGACGACAAGCACCTTGGAGCCGGCGTCGGCGACCTGATAGGCCACCTCGGCAGGCACCAGCGTCGGGCTGATCGGCGTGACGGCGGCACCGAGGCGCCAGGCCGCGAAGAGCACCACGACGAACTCGACGCGGTTGGGCAACTTCAGGGCGACGACATCGCCGGGCCCCACACCGGCCGCACGCAGCGCGGCGGCGGCCCGGGTCACGGCGTCGAGAAAACCGGCGTTGTCCAGATCGAGAGCGTCGTCGGCCACGGCGGGGGCGTGTGGCGCCGCCGCGGACCGGACGTCTGGCAGGGAGGCGAGGAACATGTCACGAAGGTAGAAATTTGTGTCCGCCGCCACACCATCGCGTGGCGATGAAGTCAGCCTGGCGATTTGTTGCCCGGAAACAAAAAAGCGATCTAGGGTCAGCGCATGGATTCTGCGGTCGCGGCCGCTTCCACCGTGGTGATGGACCGGTTGATAGCCCGTCAAGGCGCGGTGAGTCACTCCGTGCAACAGGCCCTGGCCAGCCAGATCACCCAGCTGCGCGGCGACAGGGAGCTCGTCCAGCTGCTCGGCGCCAGCGTCGCGGGCAACGTCGAGACCATCTTCAACGCGCTGCGCCACGACATATCGCTGGACAACATCGAACCGCCCACCGCGGCCCTTGAGTACGCCCGGCGGGTGGCGCAGCGCGGGGTTCCGATGGACGCCCTGGTGCGGGCCTACCGGTTGGGCCACTCACTGGTGATCGACGCCGCGTCCGACGAAGTCAACGCCGCCGAACTGGACGCACGGACAGGGCTGGCGGTGTTCGAGCGGATCACCGCGGTGTCGTTCCGCTACATCGACTGGATCAGCCAGCAGGTGGTGGTGGTCTACGAGGAAGAGCGCGACCGGTGGCTGGCCAACCGGAACAGTGCCCGGGCGCTGCGGGTGCGTGAGGTGCTCGACGCCCCGGCCTCTGCCCCGGCCGCCGATCCGGAGGCGCTCACCGCGGCGCTGCGATACCCCGTGCAGCGCACGCATCTGGCCGTCGTGTTGTGGTGGCCCGCCGACTCGGAACACGAAGACGGGCTGGGCCGGCTGGAATCGGTGCTCCGGGACCTCGCGGAAGCCCTAGGGGCACAAGGAAGTCCGCTGTTCGTCGCGGCGGACCGCAACACCGGGTGGGGGTGGATTCCGCTGTCGGCGGCCGCGGCGGCGACAGCGGTCGACGTTGCCCGGACCGATCTCACCGCACGCGCCGGCGCGCCCGCCGCCGCACTTGGCACCCCGCTGTACGGCGTCGACGGCTTCCGCAGATCGCACCGCCGGGCCGTGAAGGCCCGTGGCGTCGCACTCGCCGCCGGCACCGGCGGCGTCACCGCTGCCGACGACCCCGGACTGGCCGCCGCCGCCCTACTGGGTGAAAACCTGGACGATGCACGGGAATTCGTATCCCAGACGCTGGGCGCACTGGCCTCGGACACCGCCAACGACGCCCGGCTGCGCGAAACCCTGCGGGTGTATCTGCACGACGGTGCCAGCTACAAGTCGGCGGGCGAGAAACTCAACCTGCACTTCAACTCGGTCAAATACCGGGTCGGCCGCGCCGAGGAGCGCCGCGGCAGGCCCGTCGACGACGACAGACTCGACGTCGAACTGGCCCTGCTGCTGTGCCACCGGTACGGCACCGCGGTGCTGACCGGTTCCTGAACCCGCGTCGTTAGATCGGGGTCAGGCCGTGCTTGCGCTGAACCTTGGGCATGTTCTGCTTGTCCCGCAACAGGTGCAGGGACTTGCGCAGGAGCAGCCGGGTCTCGTGCGGCTGGATCACTCCGTCGATGTAGCCGCGCTCAGCGGCGATCCACGGAGTGGCCAGGTTGAGGTTGTAGCCCTCGATGAAGTCAGCACGGATCTTCTGCACCTCGGGTGCGGTCGGATCCGGGAACCGCTTGACCAACAGCTGCGCTGCGCCCTCGGCGCCGATCACTGCGATACGTGCGGTCGGCCAGGCGAAGTTCAGGTCCGCGGACAGCTGCTTGGAACCCATCACCGCATACCCACCGCCGTAGGCCTTGCGGATGATGATGGTCACCTTCGGCACATCGGCCTCGACGATCGCGTTGAAGAACCGGCCGCCGCGCTTGATGATGCCCTTCTCCTCCTCGGCGAAGCCCGGCATGGCGCCGGGAGTGTCCACGACGAAAACCAAAGGCAGGTTGAAGGAGTCGCAGAACCGGATGAAGCTGGCGGCCTTGTCGGATGCATCGGTGTCCACCACGCCGGACAGGTGCATGGGCTGATTGGCGATCACACCGACCGGCCGGCCGTCCACCCGGGCGAACGCGGTGATCATGGCCGGGCCGCGCTTCTCCGCGATCTCGAAGATGTCACCGTCGTCGAAGATCCGCAGCAGGATCTCGTGCATGTCGTAGGACGTGTTGTCGGCGTCCGGGACGATCGAATCCAGCTCCAGATCGTGCGGGGTGATCTCCGGTTCCAGACCCGGGTTCACGATCGGCGCGTCGTCGAAGTGGTTGGACGGCAGGAACGAAAGGTAGTCACGGACGTACTGGAACGCTGCGGCCTCGTCCTCGACAACCTTGTGGATGTTGCCGCGCTGGGCCTGTACGTCGGCGCCGCCGAGTTCATCGAAGGTCACGTCCTCGCCGGTGACGTCCTTGATCACGTCGGGTCCGGTGATGAACATGTAGCCCTGATCGCGCACCGCCACCAGCAGATCCGTCTGGATCGGCGAATACACCGCTCCGCCTGCGCATTTGCCCAGGATGATCGAGATCTCCGGCACCAGACCGCGCAGCATTTCGTGGCGACGGCCCAGCTCGGCGTACCAGGCCAGCGAGGTCACCGCGTCCTGAATACGGGCGCCGGCCGAGTCGTTGATGCCGATGATCGGGCAGCCGACCATGGCCACCCACTCCATCAGCTTGGCCACCTTGCGGCCGAACATCTCGCCGACCGAGCCCTGGAACACCGTCTGGTCGTGGCTGAACACACCGACCGGGCGGCCGTTGATGGTGCCATGGCCGGTGACGACACCGTCGCCGAAGAGCGCGTTGGGGTCACCGGGAGTGCGCGCCAACGCACCGATCTCCAGGAAGCTGCCCGGATCCAGCAGCGCGTGAATCCTGGCCCGTGCGGACGGGATGCCCTTCTTGTCCCGGCGGGCCTTGGCCTTCTCATCGCCCGGATCGGCAGCCAGTTCCAGCTTTTCGCGGAGCTCGGCCAGCAGTTCAGCCGTGGTCTTGTTCGTCACTTGCTCTCGCTCTCCGCTTCGATACGGTTGATCGCCTCGCTCATGTGAGCACCCACTTTGGCAATGTACGGCTCATCGATGGCCTGAATGTGCTCGCCCCCGATGTGCACGACCTCCAGGTCCGAGGCCGCTTCGCCCCAGCCGCCGTCAGGCTGACGGGTGGCATACGCGGGCTCGAACACGATGGCGTCATCGTGGTAGCGGTCGGCCATGTAGAGGGTGACGTGCCCGTCGTACGGCTGGATCTCGATGGTGTCGAGCGCGCGGTTGTCCAGATAGGACGTGCGCTGATGCTCGATGATCCCGCCGGGGATCTGCACACCGCTCTGCGCGACGACGTCGAGAACGAACTTCACCTGGCCCTCGTCGTCGAGCTTCTCGAGCTCCTCGTAAGGGATTTCCGGGACCTCGACGTTGAAGGTGCGCTCGGCGAACCGCGCGTAACGGTCCCAACGGGCCCGCATCCCCGCCTGGCTCTGGTCGATCGGCTCACCGGGGCGAACACAGTCGATCAGGCCCACGAACCGGACATCGGCGCCGGCCTGCTTCAGGCCGATCGCGCAGGCATAGGCCAGCGCCCCGCCCAGCGACCAGCCCGCCAGGACGAACGGACCCTTGTGCATCTCCAGCAGCTTCGGCACGTACTCGGCGGCGCGCTCCTCGATGGAGCCCTCGACGCGCTCGATGCCGTAGATCGGAGTGTCGGCAGGCAGCCGCTTGATCAACGGCTCGTAGACGACGGTGGATCCGCCGGCCGGGTGGAACACGAACAAAGGAACGTGCGAGGTTCCCTCTTTCGGCGCCCGCAGCGTACGCACGAAACCGTCCACCACGCCCTCTTCGAGCTGATCGCGCACGATCGTGGACAGCTCTTCGATGGTCTTGGCCGACCGGACCTGCTCGACCGTCACGGTGCCCTCGGCGCGCTCGGAGAGCCGCTCGGACAGCTTGGTCGCCGTCTCGACGTCGACGAAGGGCAGCTCGTTGAAGATGCCGCCCGGCGACTTGCCGGTGACGATCGCCCAGGTGGCGAAGGTGACCCGCTCCGCGGCGTCACGCGGGGGCACGTCGGCGCCCAGCGCCTCGGTGACCGCCTCCTGGGTCAGCACCTTGGCCGCAGCCGCGGCCGCGGTGGCCTTGCTGGGACCGGACGGATCCGATGGCGGAGCCGGGATCGATGGCCCGCTCGGATCCGACGGAGGCGCCGGGATGTCGCTTGCTGCAGCGGCTTCCGTTTCAGCCGCTTCGCCTGCCTCTTCGGCCTTCTCCGCCAACGGATGTCCGGCCTCGGCCAGCTTGGCCTCGAGCTCGGCGACCGTGGAGGCACCACCCAGGAGTTCGGACTGCTCGGCCGCGATCTCCTCGGCCGTCTTGCCCTTCTGGGACTCGGCGATCTGATCGACCTCGTCACGGTGCTCGATCGCGTACTTGATGAGCTCTTCGACGTTGTACAGGTTGGCGTCACGCACCGCGGTCAGCTGAATCGGCGGCAGGTCGAAGTCGTACTCGACCCGGTTCTTGATGCGCACTGCCATCAGGGAATCCAGGCCCAGCTCGATCAGCGGCACCTCCCACGGCAGGTCTTCGGGCTCGTAGCCCATGGCGCCGCCGACGATGGTGCCGAGGCGCTGCGCGATGGTCTCACCGGAGTCCGGCGACCACTTGGCAAAGCCCGCACCGAGGTTGGCGCCCTGGGTGAGGTTGTCCGTCAGAATCTCGGCGTCGTCTTCCGGCTCGGGCTCGGCCAGCGCCGGCGCGGCCGAAACCTGCTCCGCCACAACACCGGCACCGACGGCGGTCGGCAGCGTGGTCGCCGCACCGCCACGGGTCACGATCGCGTCGTAGACCAGGGTGAACGACTCGTCGATCCGCGCATGCACCTGCACCGAGGCGCCACCCGGATGCCGGGTCAGCGTGGTGACCAGGCGGGAGCCCTCGGCGGGCACCGCCCGCTGCTCCGAAGCGGTCAGCTTGGCGTCCGGAAGCACCTGCGCGGCAGCGGCTTTCACCAGGGCGGCCAGGTCAGCGGTGCCCTTCGACACGAACTCCCAGACGTGCTTGCCGTCGGGTGTCGCGACGTGGTTGCCGGGCATCACCGCGGAGCTGTCGCCGGTGAAGTGCGCGTCCAGCCAGTGCTGCTTGCGCTTGAACTTGGTCGGCGGGATGTTGGCGAAGTCCAGTGCGCCGGCCAGGCCGGTGGACTTACGCGGGAACAGGGTCCGCAGATCCAGGTCATGGCCGTGGACGAACAGGTGGGCCATCGCCGTGACCATGGACTCGACCTCGTCCTGCTTGCGGGCCAGGGTCGCGATCAGCTGCGCGTCGTGCAGGCCGGCCGAAGCCGTCGTCAGCCCAACCTGCATGAGCGCCACCGGGTTCGGTGCCAGCTCCAGGAACGTGGTGTGGCCGTTGTCCACGGCGTTACGGATGCCGTGGGTGAAGTAGACGCTGTGCCGCAGGCCCTTCTTCCAGTAGTCCACGTCGTGGATCGGCTCGGCGCCGGCCCGGATGAACTTGCCCTCGTGCACGGTCGAGAAGTAGCCGGTGGTCAGCGGATGGGGTTCGATCCCCTGGATCTCCGCGGACAGCTCACCGAGCAGCGGGTCCATCTGCTGAGTGTGGCTGGCGCCCTTGGTCTGGAGCTTGCGGGCGAACTTGCCCTCGGACTCCGCCCTGGCGATGATCGCGTCGATCTGCTCCGGCGGGCCGCCGATGACGGTCTGGGTCGGCGCGGCGTAGACACACACCTCAAGACCCGGGTAATCGGCGAACACCGTCTTGATCTCGTCGGCCGAGTACTCGACCAGCGCCATCAGGCGGATGTACTCGCCGAACAGCATTGCCTCACCCTCACCCATCAGGTGGGCACGCGAGCAGATGGTCCGGGTGGCATCGGCCAGCGACAAGCCGCCGGAGAAGTAGGCGGCGGCCGCCTCACCGAGCGACTGCCCCACCACCGCACCGGGTTTCGCACCGTGGGCTTTGAGGAACTCACCGAGCGCGATCTGGATGGCGAAGATCACCGTCTGGACCACTTCGATGGGGTACTCGCAGGTTTCGTTCGTGTAGTCGATCGCGTCGTCGAGGATCAGTTCGACGACCGAGTACCCGCGCTCGTCCTGGATGTGCGCGTCGACCTTGTTGATCCACTCTGCGAAGACCGGCTCGCGCAGGTACAGCTCTTTGCCCATCTTGCGGTGCTGCGCACCGAAGCCGGCGAGCACCCACACGGGGCCGTTGGTGACCGGACCGTCGGCCGAGATCACGCTCGGGTGCTGCTTGCCCTCGGCGACGGCCCGCAGGCCCTTGATCGCCTCGTCGTGGTCGTGGGCCAGCACGATGGCACGCGAGCGCCCGTGGTTGCGGCGCGACAGCGAGCGGCCGATGGACTCGAGCGACGACGCCCGGCCCTCGTCGCTGTCGATCCAGTCCGCCAGCGCGGCGGCGGCGACCTTCTTGCGTGAGGTCAGGAAGGCCGAGACGGCAAGCGGGACAACCTTCTTGACCGGCTCGGCGGCGTCTGCGGCGGCCAGCTCCTCGCGGGCCTTCTCGATCAGGCGCTTGGCCTCGTCGGTCAGACCGGGGAGTTCGTGGTTGGCTTCATCGTACGCCGGGTACTCGTCGGACCCGGATTCATCGTCGTCGTGGATGAACTCGCCGTACTCGTCCATCCGGACGCCACCGACGTAGACGGCGTTGGCGTCATCGGCGGCCGACTTGTCCTCGACCACTTCGGGTTCCGGCTCCGGCTCGACCAGATCCGAGGGCAGCACCTCGCGCAGCACCAGGTGCGCGTTGGCGCCACCGAAGCCGAAGCCCGACACACCGGCGATCGCATGACCGCTGTAGCGCGGCCACTCCGAGACGGTGTCGTTGACCTTGAGGTGCTCTTTGTCGAAGTCGATGTACGGGTTGGGACCGGCGTAGTTGATCGACGGCGGCAGCTTGTCGTTGGCCAGCGACAGCGTCATCTTCGCCAGGCTCGCCGCACCCGCCGCCGACTCCAGGTGACCCACATTGGATTTCACCGCACCCAGCAGGGCGGGCTTGTCGGCGTCGCGACCGCGCCCGACCACGCGCCCCAGGGCGTCGGCCTCGATCGGGTCACCCAGGATGGTGCCGGTGCCGTGCGCCTCGATGTAGTCGACGGTCCGCGGGTTGATCCCGGCGTCCTTGTACGCCTTACGCAGAACCGCTTCCTGCGCATCGGGATTGGGGGCGAGCAGGCCGTTGGACCGGCCGTCGTGGTTGATCGCGCTACCGGCGATGACGGCCAGGATCTGGTCGCCGTCGCGGCGGGCGTCGGACACCCGCTTGAGCACCAGCATGCCGCCGCCCTCGGACCGGGCGTAGCCGTCGGCGTCCGAGGAGAACGACTTGATGCGGCCGTCCGGGGCCAGCACGCCACCGACCTCGTCGAAGCCGACCGTCACCATGGGGGTGATCAACGCGTTGACACCACCGACGATGGCCACGTCGGCCTCACCGGAGCGCAGCGCCTGCACGCCCTGGTGGGCTGCCACCAGCGAGCTCGAGCACGCGGTGTCGACGGCGACCGACGGGCCGCGGAAGTCGTAGAAGTACGAAACCCGGTTGGCGATGATCGAGCTCGCGGTTCCGGTGATGGCGTACGGGTGGGTCACCGACGGATCGGAGACCGCCAGGAACTGATAGTCGTTGGTCGAATTGCCGACGAACACACCGACACTCGTGCCGCGCAGGCTCGACGCCGGGATCCGGGCGTGCTCCAGGGCCTCCCAGGTCAGCTCCAGCGCCATGCGCTGCTGCGGGTCGATGTTGTCGGCCTCCATCTTCGACAGCGCGAAGAACTCGGAGTCGAAACCCTTGATGTCCGACAGATAGCCGCCGCGGGTGCGCGCCTTGGCGACACGCTCGGCGATCCGGGGCTCGGAGAGGAACTCCTCCCACCGGCCCTCGGGCAGGTCGGTGATGCAGTCCTTGCCTGCGAGCAGGGCGTCCCACATCTCGTCGGGGGTGTTGAGGTCGCCCGGGAATCGGGTCGCCACACCGACGATCGCGATGTCTTCCACGTCGCGATCCCGCGTCCAGTCCTCGTCGTCGGTGCTCTCGGGCTCGGGCTCGCCCTCGACGATCACCGTCGCCAGTGCCTCGATCGTGGGGTGCCGGAACAGCACCGTGGCCGTCAGCGTGACACCGGTCAGGTCCTCGATGTCGCTGGCCATGGCCACCGCGTCACGCGAGGACAGGCCCAGCTCGATCAGCGGGGTGGTCTCGTCGATCGCGTCGGCCGACTGCCCCGTGGCGTTGGCGACCGCCTTGCGCAGCCACTCACGCATCTCCGCGACGGTCAGGTCGGGGCGCGACGCTGGTGTCCCGGCGGGCTGGGTGCCCTCTGGAAGATTCGAATTGCTTTGTGTTTCATCCATATTCAGGTCACCTTTGTCTCAACCGGCCGAGAGTCGGCGGTGTAGGTCAGCTCAGCTCAGTCCGTCTCGTCGGGGAACGCGTTGGCAATCTTGCCGCTGCGCAGTGTGCCGTCCAGGTACGCCGAACGGCAGGCCCGACGGCCGATCTTGCCGCTGGAGGTACGCGGGATGGCGCCGGCCGCGGTCAGCAGCACGTCGCGGACGGTGACGCCGTGGCGCACGGCGATCGCGGCCCGGATGTCATCGGTGATCGGGCCGACCTCGAGCTTGTGCGCACCGGGGGCGCGCTCGGCGACGATCACCAGCTGCTCGGAGGTGTCGTCCTCATCGCGGTGCAGACCCGAGTGCGCGTTCTCGAACACCTCGTCGGGCAGCTGGTTGGCCGGCACCGAGAAGGCCGCGACGTAGCCGGTGCGCAGCGCCTTGCTGGCCTCCTGCGCCGAGTACTCCAGGTCCTGCGGGTAGTGGTTGCGGCCGTCGATGATCACCAGGTCCTTGACGCGGCCGGTGATGTACAGGTCGCCGTCGTAGAAGGCGCCGTAGTCGCCGGTACGAACCCAGGTGGCGTCGTCTTCGGCGCCCTCGGCGTGCGACGGGCTGGTCCGCGACTTCAGCGTGTTCTGGAAGACGTTGACAGTCTCTTCCGGCTTCCCCCAGTAGCCCGTGCCCATGTTCTGGCCGCTCATCCAGATCTCGCCGATCTGGCCGTCGGGCAGCTCGGTCGCGCTCTCGGCGTCCACGATGACGGCCCACTCCGATACGCCGACCCGGCCGGCCGAGGCCTGGGCGACCGCCTTGGGCGAGTCAGCGTCCACCTCGACGATCCGGCCCGTGTTGAGCTCGTCGCGGTCGACGTAGATGATCTTGGGCTCTTCGGCGGACGGCGTGGTCGACACCATCAACGTGGCCTCGGCCAGGCCGTAGGACGGCTTGATCGCCTTGGCCGGGAAGCCGAACGGGCTGAAGGCCTCGTTGAACCGGCGCACGGTGGCTGCCGAGATCGGCTCGCTGCCGTTGAGCACGGCCTTGACGTTGGAGAGATCGAGTGGCTCGCCGTCCTTCGGCACGCCACGAGCAGCCGCGTGGTCGAACGCGAAGTTCGGGGCCACCGAGATGACGCCGCCGGTGTCACCTTCCTTGCGGGCCATCTCCCGGATCCACCGTTCGGGCCTGCGCACGAAGGCGGCCGGGGTCATGAAGGTGAAGTAGTGGCCGATCATCGGGGCGATCAGCGCGGTGATCAGACCCATGTCGTGGAAGAACGGCAGCCAGGACAGACCACGGTCGCCCTCTTCGCCCTCGAGCGCCTCGACGATCTGCACGATGTTGGTCGCCATGTTCAGGTGCGTGATCTGAACACCGGTCGGGATGCGGGTCGAGCCCGAGGTGTACTGCAGGTACGCGATGGTGGTCTCGTCCGGACCCTCCGGGTGGATCCAGGTGGCCGCGACGTCGTCCGGAACGGCGTCGACGGCGATGACGCGGGGACGCTGGTTGGCCGGACGGCTGCGGAAGAACTTCCGTACGCCCTCCGCGGCCTCGGTGGTGGTCAGGATCGCCGACGGGTGGCAGTTGTCCAGCACGGCGTGCAGGCGGCCCACGTGACCGGGCTCGGACGGATCGAACAGCGGCACCGCGATGCGCCCGGCGTAGATCGCGCCGAAGAAGGCGACCAGGTAGTCCAGGTTCTGCGGGCACAGGATGGCGACGCGATCACCGGGCTGGGTGACCTGCTGAAGGCGAGCGGCCACCGCCTTGTTACGGGCACTGAACTGGGACCAGGTCAGGTCGCGGGCGACGCCGTCACGTTCGGTGGAGAAGTCCAGGAAGCGGTATGCCAGCTTGTCGCTGCGGACCTTGGCCCAGCGCTCGACATGCTCGACGACGCTGGCTCCGTCAGGGAACTTGATCTGACCGTCCTTGATGAACGGATTGATGAACGGCATTTAACTTCTCCTGTCAGAGCCGTACTCGTCGCGTTGTCGCACGTCACTGGCGGTGCGTTGCAGCCACTCGGCGGCCTTACGTACCCAAACCCGGACGATCGTACCGGGCGCGGCGACCACGCCCACGAGTCAGCTGACGGCTCTAGTCAACCAACCACGCACGCGCGAAGCTCTTATTTTTCTCTTAATGTTAGGGGACCGTGACGGTCCCGGCCAAATCCGCCACGCGAGTCGCGTCCCGGGCGTGTTCGGTGTCAACCGTGCTTCGGATGCGGCGCGTTGTCCACCAGGTCCTTGGCCCAGGCCAGAGTCCACTGGGTCGCGGTCTGCCCGTTCTCCACCCAGAACTGCGGGGTGTTGTACAGCGCGTGCACCGGACCGGCGGCGCTGCCGGTCAGTGTCTCCAGCGTCTTGGGCAGATTGAAGATCGAGAACGCCTCCTCGGGCGCCGAGCAGATCAAATCGCCCTTGCCGCAGATCTGGTTGGTCCGGTCGTTGAGCGCACCGAAGCCGCCCTGCCGGGGGCCCGTCATGGTCAGACCCATCTCGGACAGCACCGGAACCTCGTGCAGGGTGATCTCGGCGCCCTGGCCCGGCGGGTTGGGGCCGATGTCCTGCCCGACACCGAGCTGGCGGCGGCCGTCGGCGATCAGCGTCACGCCCAGCACCAGGTCCTCGTCGACCGGGCCGCGTCCGTTGCCGATGTCGCTGGCCAGGTCACCACCGATCACCGCGCCCTGCGAGAATCCGGCGATCACGTAGCTCGTCAGCGGGCAGCGGTCGTTCATGTCCGTCATGGCCTTGACCGCGGTGCGCTTCCCCTCCGCGCGGCTGTCGTTGTACGACATCTGCTTGTCGGCGGCGAACGGGTTATGGAACTGCGCGGTGTACGGCACCGTGTAGACCTCAAGGCGTGCCTTGTCGAACTGCTCGGCCATCGGCCTGCTGACATTGGTCATCAGCGACAGCGGGAACTGCGTCGGGTTGAACGGGTCATCCAGCGGCGACGACTCCCACGTGCCGGGGATGGACACCATCATCACGTCGGGACAGTCGGCGGACTGGAACTCCGGGCGCGGCTTACGCGTCGTCGACGGGCCGCCAGGCACCCCGGCCGGAGGCTGAGCCGTCGGCGGGGCCGAGGGGGTTTCGGGACGGCGCATCACGATCACCACGATCGTCACCACCAGCACCACGACGAGTGCCATCGCCGCGGCGGCGATCAGGGCCAGGATGCGGTGACGCTTCCTGCGGCTGGCATTTTTGGCCATGGGTTACTCGGGCTCCTCGCGTGCGGTGCGGTGATCTGCTTCTCAGCAGAGATGTTCGGTGGCGGTGCGGATGTAGTCGGTGGCGGCGGTGTCGATCTCACCGGGGGTCGGGCTTTCCTGACCGGTCCGGGCCGCCCGGACATCGCTGCGCACCAGCGGAAGGACGAAATCGCGCACGGCCTGGTCATTCTGCCTGGCGGCGCGGGCCTGGCACACGTAGGACCCGATCGACAGCGCCAACAGCTCACTGGACGGGGTGATCCCGGCGGCCTTGAGTTCATCGAGGTAGGTGTGCTGCTGCGACGTGAGCTCCAGCTCGCCGCCACGGACCTGCTGCGGCTGGGCGGATGCCGCCTGCGGCTGTGCCCCGTTGACCTGTGACGTGGGCAGAGCCAGCGGCGCCATGATGTCACCGCCCGCATCGCATGCCGTGAGCAACGACGCAGCGGACACCGCTACCACCAGGGTGGCCGACCGTACCGTGTGCTGCACGCTTCCACCGTACCGGCTGGTGAAAAGTGCCCCGGCGCAGCTGATTCTGGTCATTCCGGCGGGCCGCCCGGATGTCTACTTGATGGTCGCGACCAGTTCGCCGGACATCTGCGCCAGCTGCGGGGCCCAGCTGCCCCAGTCGTGCTGGCCACCGGACGGGATGTCGAAGTGCCCGTTGCTGCCGCCGACGGCGCGGTAGTGCTGGTAGAACGACCTGTTGCTGCCCTGCGCCTGATCGCAGACACCGATCATCGCGGCGGGGTCGCTGCAGGTGAGCGTGCCCGGGCTGTACACCCACAGCCGCGTGTTGGCATCGGCCAGCAGCTGCACGTGCACGTCGGGGTCATGCCACTTCCAGCGGCCCAGCTGTGGGGCACCCCACATGCCGTAGCTGTCCACTCCGCCGAACTCCGCGAGCCCGGCCGTGATCGCGCCGTTGAGGGTGGTGGCCGACGGGGTCAGGAAACCCGACAGCGATCCGGCGAACCGGAACCGGTCGGGGTGGAACGCGGCCAGCGTCAACGCGGCGGTACCGCCCTGCGAGGCGCCCACGATCCCGTGCCCGCCCGGGGCCAGACCCTTGTTGGCGGCCAGCCAGTCCGGCAGCTCGGCCGACAGGAAGGTCTCCCACTGCTTGCTGCCGTCCTGCTCCCAGTTGGTGTAGAGGCTCCACGCGCCGCCCGCCGGGGCCGCCACCGAGATACCGCGGCCGGCCAGGGTCGACATGGCGTGGCCGGCGTTGACCCAGTTGCTCACGTCGGGAGCCGCATTGAACGCGTCGAGCAGGAACACGGCGTGCGGGCCACCGCCCTGGAATGCCACGGGAATGTCGCGGCCCATGGCAGCCGAGGGGACTATCAGGTACTCGACCCCATCGGCACGCGCCGGAGCACCCGTCGTCGCCGACACCGCCCAGAGGCCGGCACCGAGCACCGGGGCCAGCAGGGCCAGCAGCATCGCCCGCATCAGACTCAACGCACGCCTCATCATCAACCTCTCCTGCTGCCGGTCGCTCGAAGTGCCCCCGCACACGTAACCCGCGTTGTAGTGAACCACATCGCAACCACAGCCGGGGCCCAGAAACGGCTGACGGCGGCGACCCCGTGGGGATCGCCGCCGTCTTCCTGTCTCAGCTGGTGCTACCTACGTCCGCTCAGGCGGTCGGGGTCGCGCCCAGGACACGCTGCAGGTCAGGCTTCATGGCCTGCAGCTGCTGGCCCCAGTAGGCCCAGTTGTGCGTACCGCTCTGCGGGAAGTTGAACACCGCGTTCTTGCCACCGGCTGCGATGTACTTCTCCTGGAAGGTGGAGTTCGTCCGGCAGACGAAGCCCTCGAGGAACTTGGCGGGCAGGTCGGTGCCACCGAGCTCGCCCGGCTTGCCGTTACCGCAGTACACCCACAGGCGCGTGCCGTTGTTGGCCAGGGTCGCGACGTTCTCGGTCGGGTCGTTGGCCTTCCAGGCGTTGTTCGGGTCGCCCGTCGAGCCCCACATGTCGTCGGCCTTGTAGCCACCGGCGTCACCCATGGAGACACCGATCAGCATCGGCCACCAGCCCTCGGACGGGTTCAACGTGCCCGACAGCGAGGATGCGTAGATGAACTGATCCGGGTGGCGAGCCGACAGCATCAGCGCCGACGAACCGGCCATCGACAGACCGACCACGGCGCTGCCGGTCGACTTCACGTCCTTGTTGGCCGCCAGCCACGCCGGGAGCTCCTGGGTCAGGAAGGTCTCCCACTTGTAGGTCTTGCAGCCGCCGTCCTTGCTGCCACACGCCGGCTTGTACCAGTCGCTGTAGAAGCTGGACTGGCCACCGACCGGCATGACGACCGAGATGCCCGAGTTCAGGAACCACTCGAACGTCGGCAGTTCGATGTCCCAGCCGTTCTGATCTTCGCGAGCGCGCATACCGTCGAGCAGGTACAGCGCGGGTGCGCCCGCGCCACCGCTCTGGAACTCGACCTTGATGTCACGTCCCATCGCTGCCGACGGAACTTCGAGATACTCGACCGGCAGGCCAGGTCGAGACCAGGCTCCAGCGGTCGCCGAGCCGCCTACGACGCCAACCAGGCCAGGCAGCACGGCTGCTGCGGCGACCGCAACCGTCAACCGGCGCGACAGGCCGCGCATCTTCCCAACGAACTTCATACCGCTCCCTATCTGATCTCTTCTTCGTATTCCGCACATCGATTCGCACCGACGTAAGCGGCTCACGTGCCCGTGTAGTCAACCACACGAACGCGTGGTGCTTCTCTGCAGCAGTTGTCGTCCCTGGTCGCCCCTCAGCCGTTGATGGTCGCGATCAGGTCTGGTTTCAAGGCCTGCAACTGAGCCGCCCAGTACGGCCAGGCATGGTTGCCCGCCGGTGGGAAGTGAAAGCTCCCGTTGTTGCCGCCCGCCTTGACGTAGGCGTCCTGAAAATCCTTGTTGCTCTTGATTGCCAGCGTTTCCAGGCTGCTGGCGCTCATCGCGAGATTCGGGTCGGAACCCTCGTCGAGCCCGGTGGCACCGCCCGGCGCGCAGTACACCCACAGCCGGGTGCCGTTCGCCACGATCTTGGCGACCTGCTTGATCGGGTCGTTGCGCTTCCAGGCGCCGTCCCACGGCAGACCCCACATGTTGTCGACGTTGTAGCGGCCCGCATCGAGCATCGCGACCCGGATTGCCTGTTGCATCAGCAGAGCCGACGGGTTGAGGAAACCCGACAGCGATGCGGCATAGCTGAACTGACCAGGGTGGTAGGCCGACAGGATCAGCGCGGCACCGCCCGACATGGACAGCCCGACCACCGCGTTGCCCGTCGGGGAGACCTGCTTCTTGGCCGAAAGGTACGCCGGGAGCTCCTGTGTGAGGAACGTCTCCCATTTGTAGGTGTAGGTCTGCTTGTTCAGAGTCGACGGCGAGTACCAGTCGCTGTAGAAGCTGGACTGCCCGCCGACCGGCATCACCGTCGAGATGCCGGAACCGTAGAACCACTCGAACGCGGGGGTGTTGATGTCCCAGCCGCTGAAGTCATCCTGGGCACGCATGCCGTCCAGCAGGTAGACCGCCTTGCTCGGGCCGCTCGGCGCGGTCGCCGGGGCCGGCTCGGCCGGGGCGCCCTCGGTGGTGCTCGCCGGAGCGGGCGCCGACGCCGGACCCTGGAACTGCACGCGGATGCTGCGACCCATCGACGGCGAGTACACGTCGAGGTACTCGACCGGCAGCCCCTCGCGGGAGAAGGCCCCCGCGGGCGGCGCCGCCGCGAGCGCCCCGAGAGTGGGCAGCATCGCGATCGCGGCCGTGGCCGTCAGCAGGCGCCGGCCCCAATGGCGCACGACGGAGACACCAGAGGTCAGCATCGGTTTTTTCGTACCGTCCATTCAAGATCTGTGCACAGGCTCGTCTGGGTATCGGCCCGGGTCCGTCCAGCGTTACGGACCGGTCGCGGGCATCCCCGTGTACGGCGGCTTCTTGGGCTCGGGAACCGGCAGTCCGCAGCGCTTGAGGTCATAGAGCGGCACCCGGTCGATCCGGTACTTCGTGAACTCATACGCGTGCGCCAGGTTGGACAGGAACCGTCGCGGACTCATCTCTCCGCGTACCGAGTTCAGCATCGACTCGGTGGGCGGGCAGGCCAGCGCCGCCTCGGCCTGGGCGATCCATTCCTCGTCCAGGTACTGCGGGACGTAGGGCCTGGTCTTGAGGAACGGCCCCTCGGCCACGGCCCAGTCCGGGAACAGGTTCTTGTCGTGACCGATCCGGCCATCGGTCAACCGCTGGGTGTGCATCGCCAGCGGGTTCGTCAGGCCGATCTGGTCGATGACCCGGACGTCGAGCCCGACGTTCATGCCCAGCATGCCCATGTTGGTGAAGAACACGGTGTGCGGCGTGCGCAGCACCCGCCGCTCCGCCGGGGTGAGGTCCGGAGGGGGCGGATAGGCGGGGACGACGTCCCACACGTCGTAGTTGCCCGACGGCAACAACAGCGCCCCGTCGGGGGTGTTGTTGATCGCGGTCAGCACCGCCCGCATGCGCGGGTAGTCCAGGTAATCCGCGGCGGTCAACGGGTGGGCGTGACCGGTGGCCTGCGAGTAGAACCGGCGCTCGTCGACGATGCCGGTGTAGGTGACGCGCGTCCCGTCGGCGCCGAGACCGGGCGAGTTGGCGGCCCAGATCGACCACCCCACCACCGCGGCCCACAGCACGCTCGTGGCCGCGGCCAGGAGGTAACCCGTCTCCCGGGTGAACTTGGTGCCGTCTGGCAGCACGACGGGGATCACCGCGACCGGCATCAGCAGGCAGAACAACGGGGTCAGCAACACCCGGCCGTGCATGAAGTCACCGCCCTGGCGCACCCAGTAGATCGCCTGCAGCAACCCGCTGACGAACATGAAAAGCACTACCGCAGCCGGGCTTTGGACGGTCCGGGCCAGCCAGCCGTAGCCGCGCGGCACCTGGTGGCGGACCCACCACGGCCGGGTCCTGGTGGTCAGCAGCACCGCGCCGAGCGCGGCCAGCAGCATCACCGGCACCCACAGCAGGTACGGCTGGTTGAAATTGGTGAGATACGTCAGGCCCTGGGACCACTTGGATCCCGAGGCGTCCTTGGCCACCGCGGTGCCCGGCACCAGCAGCCCGTAGTAACCCATCCGGAAGATCTGGTAGGCGACCGGCAGCAGCCCACCGGCCACCACGATCAGGACCCGGCGACGCCAGCCGCGCGCCGCGATCAGCATCATCACCAGGGCGCCGCCGCCGATCAACGCCAACTCGGGGCGGATCAGCACGCTCAGCCCGGCGACGGCGGCCAGTGCGCCCTCGAAGTACCGGCTCGACACCGGCGGCGGCGCGGTCTTCGGGCTGCCCCGACCGACCGTTTTGGGCGCCGCGCGCAGCGCCTGCGACCAGCACACCATCATCCACCACAGCAAGCCCAAATAGGCCAGCACCAAACCGTTTTCGAGACCCGAGGTGGCGAAGTCGCGAGCCGGCGGGACCGCGATGTAGACCAGCACGCCTGCGGGCAGCAGCAGCGCGCGGCGACCCTGCAGGCTCGGGGCGTACAGCCGGCCGGTACCGAGCATCGCCAGCACGACGCCGAGCACGCTGAGCGTCAGCGCGAACGCCAGGGCCACGTACTCCATCCGGACCGGGCCGCCGAGCCAGGCGCCCAGCGCCACCAGGTAGGTCCACACCGTGGAGGTGTTGGCCTCGATCCGCTCACCCGCGTTGAAAACCGGGCCGTTGCCCGCCAACAGGTTTCGCACGGTGCGCAGCACGATCAGGCCGTCGTCGGCGATCCAGCGGCGCTGCCAGGCGCCCCAGCCGAACAGCCCGGCCACCACGACCACGCTCACCCACAGGCTGATCCGCACCGTGACGTCGTACGGAAACACCGGCCAGCGCGCCAACCGGTCACCCACGCCACCCGCCAGGCGGCGCAGAGTAATTCGGTCAGCTGAAGTAGATGGCAGCACCGATGGTTCCGATCCACGCCAGGAACAGGATCTGCAGCACTCGGTCTTTCAGCGCGATCTCCTCTGGCTCACCGGCGATGCCACCATCAATGTCAACCGCATAGCGCAGGATCGCGATCGTGAACGGAACCATCGTGATCGCGTACCACGACGCATCCTGGCCGTCGAGCCCCAGCGCGTCGTTGGCACTGTCGCGCCCGAAGGCCCACAGGCCGTAGCAGACCACCATCGCGGTGGCCGACAACGTCCACACGAAGCGCAGGTAGCTGCTGGTGTAGCGCTCCAGCGACTTGCGGATCTTGGCACCGGTGCGCTCGGCCAATTGCAGCTCCGCATAACGCTTTCCGGCGGCCATGAACAACGAACCGAAGGCCATCACCAGGAGGAACCACTGCGACAGCGGGATATCGGCGGCCACGCCACCGGCGATCGCGCGGAGCAGGAACCCCGAGGACACGATGCAGATGTCGAGCACCGCCTGGTGCTTGAGGCCGAAGCAGTACGCCAGCTGGATGGCGATGTACACCGCCATCACCAGGGCCAGGTCCGGGGTCAGCAACCATGAGATGCCCAGCGAGGCCAGTGCGAGCACGATGGCCACCACGTAGGCCAGCGACTCCGGCACCACGCCCGCGGCGATCGGCCGGAACCGCTTGGTGGGATGGGCCCGGTCGGCCTCGACGTCACGTGCGTCGTTGATCAGGTAGATCGACGACGCGGCCAGACAGAACACCACGAACGCGATCGACACCTTGTAGCCGAGGTCGGCGTAGTCATACTCGATCCCGCTGCCGACGGCGGCCAAGGGGGCCGCCAGCACCAGCAGGTTCTTGATCCACTGCCGTGGCCGCAGCGCCTTGATCAGGCCGGTCGCCAGATTCTTGGGCGGACCGGCCTCCGGCTGCGCTTCCTCACTCATTTGGCCACAGTCTCCTTCGGCCCGACACCGGCAGTTTTTCCGACCACAGAACCCACGACCGTCCCGACGGCCACGCCGGTCAGCACGTCGGTGGGATAGTGCACGCCCAGCACCAGACGCGACAGCGCCATCGGCACCACCAGCGCGGCCCGCACCGGCAGGCCCGTGGTCCGGGCCAGCAGCACGGCCGCCGCGGCGGTCGAGGTGGCATGTGCCGACGGGAAACTCAACCGGCTCGGCGTCCCGACGTTCACGGCAATGTCGGGGTGATGCGGCCGCTCCCGGCGCACCACCCGCTTGATCAGGACCGCGGCGGCATGGGCCAGGAACGCCCCGGCGCCCACCGCCAGCCACGACTTGCGCTTGGCCGGCTGGGCCAGGGCACCGACGGCGGCGAGCCCGAGCCAACCCAGGCTGTGCTCACCGAAATGCGACAACGCACGCGCGCCGCGCAGGACGCCGGGCCGGGTGGCCAGGGCGGACTGCACGGCAACCAACACGGCGTCCTCGCCGCGCGGGGCATCGGTCATGTCAGTTTTTCTCCGCCGACTCTGTCAGCAACACCGTCTCCCACTTCTGGGTGCTGGTCAGCACCGGCAGCGCCTCACGATAGACCTTGCGCATCCGGTCGAACTGACGGACCACGCGCAACTGCTGGCGCAGCGAGGCGCGCAGCAACGCGAACATCTTGGCGCGGTCGCGTTGCCGGTACACCACACCGCGACCATCGGCGGTGGTGACGGTGACCCCGTCGACACGGCACAGCGAGAACCAGCGGGCGTCCTGGGTGGCGACATTGATCTGCGGCCGGATGTGGGTCTCCGGATCGTGCCGGCGCAGCTGGTGCACGACCCCGCGGGCCAGGTTCACCAGGATGGCCGGCTTGGACACCGGGATACCGATCTTCTTGCGCTTGAGGTCCGAGGCCGCAGGCAGCTCGGTGGCACCGGGCAGCACGACGGCGTCCGGGTACTCCTGGCGCATCTTGCGGACGTCGGGCAGCGCCGATTCCAGGATGGAGAAGATGTGTTCCGGACCGCCCAGGAAGTCCTCCATGGCCCGGTTCTGGATCGCGACCGTCGAATACTCAAGGCACAGAAGGTGTTTGAACGTGGCCTTGAGGTGGCTGGCCAGCAGCCCGCGCGCGTCGCCGTCCCAGTGCAGGGCAGAGACCACCAACCGGTTGCGCAGGTGGAAGTAGGCCTGCCAGTCGATCGCGTCGTCCTTGTCGCTCCAGGCCATGTGCCAGATCGCCGCGCCGGGCAGGGTGACCGTGCGGTAGCCGTGCTCGGCGGCGCGCAGGCCGTACTCGACGTCGTCCCACTTGATGAACAGCGGCAACGGCTGACCGAGCTCCTCGGCCACCTGGCGCGGGATCATGCACATCCACCAGCCGTTGAAGTCGACGTCGATCCGGCGGTGCAACAGCTTGCTGCGGGCCGAATCGGTGTCGTCGAGCGGGTGTTTGGCGAAGTCGTGGTCGTATTCGGCGTTGGGGGCGGCCGACCACATGAAGTTGGTCCGGTCCACCATCTCGCCCATGATGTGCAGGTGTGACGGCTCCTGCAGGTTGAGCATCTGGCCGCCGACCAGGGTCGGTTCCTTCGCGAACCGGTTCATCGCCAAGGCCCGCAGGATCGAATCGGGTTCGATGCGGATGTCGTCGTCCATGAACAGGATCTGCTCACAGTCGGTGTTCTTCAGCGCCTCGTACATGACGCGGCTGTAGCCGCCGGACCCGCCGAGGTTGGGCTGATTGTGGATCGTCAGCCGGTTGCCCAGCGCGGCCGCGGCGGCCTCGAAACCAGGATGGTCCTTGGCCTTGCTGGTGCCCTGGTCGGACACGATGACCGCGCTGATCACCTCGTCCACCAACGGATCCGAGGTCAGCGCGGCAAGGGCGTTGACACAGTCCGAAGGCCGGTTGAAGGTCGGGATTCCGACGGCGATGTTGGCCCGGCCCGGCGCGGGCGTCGGGGCGTACCAGCCGGCGCTGTGCACCCGCACCGCGGTGTTGCTCGTGATGTCGAACCAGATCCAGCCGCCGTCCTCGAACGGGGTCAGGTCGATCTCGAACTCGACGGCGGCCGGTTCGGACGAGTCGCCGCTGGACACGGGGGCACCGCCGACCGTGATGCGGGCACCGGTGGCCTTGGACCGGTACACGTCGACGCGGGCCGTGCCGGTCAGCTCGACGCGCAGGACCACCGACTTCAGGGTCGACCAGCGACGCCAGTAGCTGGCCGGGAACGCGTTGAAGTAGGTCGCGAACGAGATCCCGGACTCCGTGCCGATCTCCAGGGTCGTGCGGGTCGGCGCATGCGCCCGGCGGGCGTTGGTCGGGTCCTCGTCGAGGTAGAGCTTGCGAACGTCCAGCGGCTCGCCCGGTCGCGGCAGGATGACGCGGGCCAGCAGACTGACGGCCCGCGATTCTCCGGCGTCGAGTGCGCCGGATGGGATGTCACTCATGCTTTGCTGCTTTCCTCTTCGGTAGCCAGCGGCGCACCGTCGGACAGGTGCGGTGCCAGGGTGTTGTCGTACATGTTCAGTGCACTGGCGATGGCCATGTGCATGTCGAGGTACTGGTAGGTGCCCAGCCGGCCGCCGAAAAGCACCTTCGCCGTGGCGGTCTCGGCCTTGGCGCGGGCCCGGTAGGAGGCCAGCAGGGCACGGTCGGATTCGGTGTTGATCGGGTAGTACGGCTCGTCGTCTTCTTTGGCGAATCGCGAGTACTCCCGCATGATCACGGTCTTGTCGGCCGGGTAGTCCCGCTCCGGGTGGAAATGGCGGAACTCGTGGATGCGCGTGTAATCCACGTCGGCGTCGTTGTAGTTCATCACCGGGGTGCCCTGGAAGTCTCCGGTGTCGAGCACTTCGAGATCGAAATCCAGTGTGCGCCAGCCCAACCGGCCCTCGGAGTAGTCGAAGTAACGGTCGAGCGGACCGGTGTACACCACGGGGGCGTCGGGGTTGGCGGCGCGAAGCTCGTCGCGGACATCGAACCAGTCGGTGTCCAGCCGCACCTCGATGCGGTCGTCGGCGGCCATGTTCTCCAGCCACGCGGTGTACCCGTCGACCGGCAGGCCTTCGTAGGTGTCGTTGAAGTAGCGGTTGTCGAACGTGTAGCGCACCGGCAGCCGGGTGATGTTGGCCGCGGGCAGTTCCTTGGGGTCGGTCTGCCATTGCTTGGCGGTATAGGCCTTGACGAACGCCTCGTAGAGCGGGCGCCCGATCAGCGAGATGGCCTTCTCCTCGAAGTTGGCCGCCTCATGTCCGGCGATCTCGCTGGCCTGCTCCTTGATCAGGGCGCGGGCCTCGTCCGGGGTGAAGTAGCGGCCGAAGAACTGCGAGACCAGGCCCAGCCCCATCGGGAACTGGTAGGCCTGGCCGGCATGCATCGCGAAGACGCGGTGCTGATAGCCGGTGAAGTCGGTGAACTGCCGCACGTAATCCCACACCCGTTGGTTGGAGGTGTGGAACAGGTGGGCGCCGTACTTGTGGACCTCGATACCGGTCTGCGGCTCGGCTTCCGAATAGGCGTTGCCGCCGATATGCGGGCGGCGCTCGATAACAAGGACACGCTTGCCCAGTTGCGTCGCCACGCGCTCAGCGATCGTCAGGCCGAAGAAACCGGAGCCGACGACGAATAAGTCGAAATGTCCGCTGGACTGGTCGGTCGTGAGCCGGGGAGATAAGGACGTCATCGGCAGCCAGGGTATCCGACCACGCCCCCGTGCCCCGAATTCAACGAAGGGGCCAGGTCGCAATTCGCTCACGATTCAATATCGCCACTTTAGACCCACGAGTCACAGCTTTAACATCGATCTCGTTGGCAATCATGGGCTTCACAGCATCTGGTCCGGAACGCCGACGAAGCAAGAGGAAAGCACCACCCCGCAATCCGAAGTGCAGTCCTTGCAGTAAACATATTGAGGAGACTTCCGTGCCGAACCGCCGTCGACGCAAGCTCTCGACAGCCATGAGCGCAGTCGCCGCAGTGGCCGTCGCAAGTCCAGTCGCCCTTGTTGCCATGTCGCAGCTGTCCCCCGCGCCACAGGAGCGTGAGTTCACCCAGGCCGCACTGGTCACCGACCTGCCCGGGGAACTGATGTCCGCGCTGTCGCAGGGCCTGTCCCAGTTCGGCATCAACCTGCCGCCGATGCCGAACAGCCTGCTGACGGGCTCGTCGCCGACGCCGACCCTCGGCTCGCCGACCCTGACCTCACCCGGCCTGGCCTCCCAGGGCCTGACCGCACCGGGCCTGACCCCGCCCGGCGGCCTGCCGGGTCAGGGTTTGACCGCACCCGGGCTGGCATCCCCTGACCCGACGCTGACCAGCCCCAACGGCCTGTCCCCCACCGCCGGCTCACCGGCAGGGGCGCTGCCGTCGGCAACCGGGTCGCTCACCGACCCGGCCCTCACCCCGGCCGGCGGCGCAGGGTCACTGACCAACCCGGCCCTCACCCCTCCGTCCCCCGGCTCGCTGACCAACCCGGCGGGCTCGCTGACCAACCCGGCGCTCAGCCCCGGCGGCGCACCGGGCGGGCTGACGACGACGCCGACCTCGTTGGGCGGCAACGGCCTCACCGCCTCGCCTGCGGGCCTCGACCCGTCACTCGGCGGGCTGGGCGGCCTTGGCGGCGCCCCGGGCGAGGTGCCGATCTCGTCTCCGATCGGGCTCGACCCGAGCGCGGGCACCTACCCGCTCCTGGGCGCCGACCCGTCGCTGTCGGCGATGCCTGCCACCGGTGGTGGCGGCGGAGGCCTGTTCGGTGATCTGTCCAGCGCGGCCAACCAGCTCGGCGCGGGACAGGCCATCGACCTGCTCAAGGGCATGGTGATGCCGGCCATCACCTCGGCGATGAAGCCGCCGGTGCCCGCGGCGCCTGCCCCGGCCCCCGCACCGGCCCCGTAAGTACAAGCCCGGTTAGAAGAACGGCACCGCAGAAGCCATCCGGCTCTGCGGTGCCGTTGTGTGGAATCCGCGGAACGAAAGATCACGAAACGGGCCGTGTCGAAACATTCGTAACATCAGACCCATACGTAACATCAGTCCGTGCAGTCCCGTCGTTCCGCGCCGTCGATTCTCTTCACCGCCCTTGCGGCGACGGTCGTGATCGTGCCGTGGGCGATCGCAGGCACCGATTCCGGCGAACAATCCGACCAGCCCAGTGCTGCACCACAGCTCACCCAGCAACCGCTCGACAACCTCGCGGTCGGCGAGAGCATCCGCGAGATCCATCAGGACAGTCCCTTCTCGATGGTCGCGCTCACCTCACCGGACCTGCGCGGCACATCCGCCCGGGTTCGCGCCCGCAAGGACGACGGCAGCTGGGGACCCTGGTACCAGGCCGAGAACCTCGACGGTGTGGGCGCCGACACCCCTGGCCCACGCGGCACCGAACCGGTGTTCGTCGGCCGCACCAACACCGTGCAGATCTCGGTCACCCGCGCACCCCAGGCACCGCCACCACCGCCCGGCAAGAACGGCAAGCCGGCGGCGCCCAAGCCGGCACTCGGCTACGTGCCCGCCAACGTCGAGGCCCCCATCGGCCAGAACGTCACCGCGGTGCTGATCAGCCCGCCCCAGGCACCCGTCGACGTCGGCCCGCTGCCCACCGCCGCCATCAACCCCGGCCAACCGCCGACCATCATCACCCGCGCGCAGTGGGGCGCCAACGAGTCGATGCGATGCGGAAACACCGTGTACGACAAGGGCATCCGAGCCGGCATCGTGCACCACACCGCGGGCAGCAACGACTACGCCCCCGAGGATTCAGCGGGCATCGTCCGGTCGATCTACGAGTACCACACCCGTGAGCTGGGCTGGTGCGACATCGCCTACAACGCGATGGTCGACAAGTTCGGGCAGGTCTTCGAAGGCCGCGCGGGCGGGATGGACAAGCCCGTCGAGGGTTCCCACACCGGCGGCTTCAACATCGACACCTGGGGAGTGGCGATGATGGGCGACTTCGACGTCGTGCCGCCCACCGAGATCCAGGTGCGCAACACCGGACGGCTGCTCGGCTGGCGACTCGGCCTCGATCGCGTCGACCCGCACGGCACCGTCGTACTCACCTCCGCGGGCGGGTCCTTCACCCACTTCCCGCGCGGCGCCACCCCGACCCTGCCGACGATCTTCACCCACCGCGACGTCGGCATCACCGACTGCCCCGGCAACGCGGCCTACGCCCAGATGGACCGCATCCGCGACATCGCCGCGCGGTTCAACCAGCCACCCGGCCCCGCCGACCTGGCCGAGCAGATGCGCGGCGGCGCGATCTACAACCGCTGGCAGGCAGAAGGCGGTCCGACCGGCATGCTCGGCAACCCCACCTCACCCGAGTCCGCAGGCGCAGGCACCTCCCGGTACGCGACCTTCGAGCGCGGCGCCGTGTACTGGTCACCCGAGAGCGGTGCCGAACCGGTCACCGGCGCCATCTACGAGGCCTGGGGAACACTCGGCTTCGAGCGCGGAGCCCTGGGCCTGCCGACCAGTGCCGAAATCCCCGAACCCCAGTGGATCGTGCAGAACTTCCAGCACGGCACGCTGAACTTCGACCGGGAGAAGGGCACCGTCACGCGCGTGGTCGACGGTATGCCGGTGGAACTCCCGCCGCCGTCGCCCGATCAGCAGCCGGTGCAGCTGGAGCGCTTCACCCCGATCACCTGAGCGCTCAGGACCACCAGCGCTCCAACACCCGGGCCACGCCGTCCTGCGCATTGGTCTGAGTAACCTCGTCGGCCGCGTCCACCGCCTCTGGGTGCGCATTGCCCATCGCCACACCGCGCCCCGCCCAGCGGAGCATCGGGATGTCATTGGGCATGTCGCCAAAGGTCACGATGTCGCCGGCGGCGAGCCCCAGCGGAGCTGCCAGCTCCTCCACACCGGTGGCCTTGCTGATGCCCAGCGGCACCACCTCGATCAGACCGTTGTTGGTCGAGTAGGTGATATCGCCCTGTAAACCAATGTGTTTGAGCAGTTCGGCGGCCATGTCGGCGCTGCGTGCGCCGGCCTTGCGGATGAGCAGCTTGACCGCGGGGGCACTGAGCAGGTCCTCGACCGACACCTCGGTGTTGTCCGGGTTGAGCCAAGCATGCTCGTAGCCCGGCGAGCTGACGAACTGCGGTGTCGCCGCGTCATGCGCGGAGGCGCCCACCCGTTCCACCGCCAGTCCCGCGCCGGGGATCACCCGCGTGGCGATCTCGGCGAGCTCGCCGAGCACATCGGCCGACAGCGTGTGGGCCGAGACGATCCGATCGGTGGCCGGGTCATAGATCACCGCGCCGTTGGCGCACACCGCCATCGGCGCCAGCCCGAGACCGTCGACCACCGGCGCGATCCAGCGTGGCGGGCGCCCGGTGGCCAGCACGAACGTGGCTCCCGCCTCGACCGCGGCCTGGACCGCCGCCCGGGTGCGCGGCGTGACCTTCTCGTCCTCGTCGAGCAACGTTCCGTCCACGTCGGTGGCGATCAGCCCCGGCGCCCGCTCCGCGCTCATCACTTTTTTCCCGTCGCTTCGCTCGCCCGCTTACGCGCGCGTTCGGCCAACTCCGCCTCATCGAGCCGCTTGGCCTGCGCCAGGGTCGGCGCGCTTCCGCCGAGCCGGTGCGGAACCCAGTACGCCCCGGCCGGTGCGGGGTAATCGCGCTGAGCCTCGGTCAGCAGTGCCGACATCCCGGCCCGGAGGGTCTCGTCGATCCGGGCCACCGCACCCGCCGCCCGGATCGGTTCACCTACCACCACCGAGATCGGAATTCTCTTGTGCCCCAGCGACTTCGGATGATCCTTGGTCCAGATCCGCTGCGCGCCCCAGACGATCAACGGGATGATCGGCACCCCGGCCTCCGAGGCCATCCGGGCCGCGCCGGTCTTGAAGTCCTTGAGCTCGAAGCTGCGGCTGATCGTGGCCTCCGGATACACCCCGACCAGTTCGCCGCTGCGCAACGCATCAACCGCGACGGCGTAGGCGCCTGCCCCGGCCCGGCGGTCCACCGGGATCGTCCCGGTGTGCTTGATCAGGTAACCCACGGGCTTCACCTGCTCCATCTCGGCCTTGATCATGAACCGCATCCGCCGGCCCCGTTCGGTGGCCGCCAGACCGGCGGGCAGGAAATCGACGTAGCTGGTGTGGTTGATCGCGACGACGGCACCACCCGTGACGGGAAGGTTTTCCAGCCCGCGGAAGGTGATCCGGGTGCCGGTGGCCCGGACCGCGAGCCTGGCGGTGATCTCCAAACTTCGGAAAACCGGTTCCATACGCGGCTTACCCCGGGGCCCCGGTGGGTTCAGCAGGTCCGGCGGGGCCGGCCTCGGCTCTCCTGGCCGCTTTCGCCGCGGCCTCCTCGGCGTCCATCCGGTTGGCCTCGGCCAGCGTCGGCGCCGAGCCGCCCAGGCGGTGCGGCACCCAGAACGCGCCGGGCGGATGCGGGCCGTAGGCGTCCTGAACCTGCGCCAGCAGGTGCTGCATCCGTGAATGCAGGAGTGCGGTGAGTTCGGCCGCCGGCAGCGTCGGCTGGATGGGCTCGCCGACCGCGATCGAGATCGGCACCTTGGGCCGGTAGAGGTTCTTCGGGTAGCCCTTGGTCCAGATGCGCTGGGCACCCCACACGATGTGCGGCACGATCGGCACCCCGGCCTCGATCGCCATCCGCGCCGCACCGGACTTGAAGTCCTTGATCTCGAAGCTGCGGCTGATCGTGGCCTCCGGGTACACCCCGACCAGCTCACCGGCCTTGAGGTAGTCGACCGCGGCCTCGAACGAGGCCGCCCCGCTGTCGCGGTCCACCTCGATGTGGCGCAGGCTCCGCATGATCGGGCCGGTGACCTTGTTGTCGAAGACTTCCTTCTTTGCCATGAACCGCACCTTGCGGCCCCGCTTCTGCAGGTAGGCAGGCAAGCCGGCGAACGTGAAGTCGAAGTAGCTGGTGTGGTTGATGGCCACCACCGCGCCGCCGGTGACCGGGAGGTTCTCCACCCCGGTCACCGTGAACTTCAGCCCCTGCAGCCGCCAGGCGGCCCGAGCGAGTTGTATGACTGTCCCGTAAACCGGTTCCACGTAGCCAGCCTAATCCCAGCCCGGATCGGCGCGTCACCCAACTCGGGCTAGGCTGGGCGGGCATCGAAGTACTCCATCGAAAGGCCGTTTGTGCAGGTCACCAGCGTCGGGCATGCCGGCTTCCTGATCCAGACCAAGGCTGGCAGCATTTTGTGCGACCCCTGGGTCAACCCCGCCTACTTCGCCTCGTGGTTCCCGTTCCCCGACAACAGCGGACTGGACTGGGACACCCTCGGTGACGTCGATTACCTCTACGTGTCACACCTGCACAAGGACCACTTCGACCCGGAGAACCTGCGCCGTCACGTCAACAAGGACGCGGTGGTGCTGCTGCCCGACTTCCCGGTGCCCGACCTGCAACGCGAACTCCAAGCCCTGGGATTTCACCGGTTCTTCGAGACCACCGATTCGGTCAAGCACACCGTCAGCGGGCCCAAGGGCGACCTGGATGTGATGATCATCGCGCTGCGCGCCCCCGCCGACGGCCCGATCGGCGATTCGGGCCTGGTCATCGACGACGGCCAGACCGTGGTGTTCAACATGAACGACGCGCGCCCGGTCGATCTGGATATGTTGCACGCCGACTTCGGCCAGATCGACGTGCACATGCTGCAGTACTCGGGCGCCATCTGGTACCCGATGGTCTACGACATGCCGGCCCGCGCCAAAGAGGCCTTCGGTGTGCAAAAACGCCAGCGCCAGATGGACCGGTGCCGCCAGTACATCGCGCAGGTCGGGGCGACGTGGGTGATCCCCTCGGCCGGACCGCCCTGCTTCCTCGACGACGAGTTGCGCGACCTCAACGACGACCACGGCGATCCGGCCAACATCTTTCCCGACCAGGTGGTGTTCCTCGATCAGATGCGCCGCCACGGCCACGACCGGGGCCTGCTGATGGTCCCGGGCAGCACCGCCGAATTCAGCGGCTCGCACCTGGATTCGCTGACCCACCCGGTCGCCGACCCGGAGACGATCTTCACCACCGGCAAGGCCGACTACATCGAGCAGTACGCCCAGCGGATGGCCCCGGTGATCGCCGCGCAGAAGGCGTCGTGGGCCCCGGCCGCCGGCCAGCCGCTACTGCCCGGGCTGCGCGCGTTGTTCGAGCCGATCATGAGCCAGACCGATCAGATCTGCGACGGCATCGGCTATCCGGTCGAGCTGCGGCTGTCGGGCCCCGGGCACAGCGAGACCGTGGTCCTGGATTTCCCGAAACGTCTTGTGCGTGAACCCATCGCCGATGAGAAGTTCCGTTACGGCTTCGCGATCCCGCCCGAGCTGGTGCGCACCGTGCTGCGCGACAACGAGCCGGACTGGGTGAACACCATCTTCCTGTCCACCCGCTTCAAGGCCTGGCGGGTCGGCGGCTACAACGAATACCTGTACACGTTCTTCAAATGCCTCACCGACGAACGCATCGCCTATGCCGACGGCTGGTTCGCCGAAGCCCACGACGACACCTCCTCGATCACCCTCGACGGCTGGGAAATCCAGCGCCGCTGCCCCCACCTCAAAGCCGACCTCTCGAAATTCGGTGTGGTCGAAGGCAACACCCTCACCTGCAACCTGCACGGCTGGCAATGGAACCTGGAGAACGGCAAATGCCTGACCACCAAGGGCCACGAGTTGCGGTGCAGCAAGCAATGACCGCACCGCGCCAGTACTACGACGACGGCCTGATCCAGCTGGATCGCGAGGCGATCACCTTGCGGCGCTACCACTTCCCGTCGGGAACGTCGAAGGTGATCCCGCTGCGGGACATCCGCTCGTACCGGGCCGAGTCACTCGGCCTGGTACTCAACCGGTTCCGCATCTGGGGCAGCGGTGACCTGCGCCTACGCCGCTGGCTGCCGCTGGACGTGTGGCGGCCCATCAAGTCGACCCTGATCACCTTGAAGGTCAACGGGACCCGGCCCGATCCGGCGTTCACGCCACAACGGCCCACCGAATTCGTCGCGCTCCTGGACGAGCTGCTCGGCCGCTAGCGGGCCGAGACCACCTGCCGCAGTTCCGAAGCCGCGCTGGAGGCGCTGTCGTAGACGCGGACGATGGCCTCGTCGCCCGGCTTGAGGTAGGTCGACTCGCCCAGCGGGGTGTAGCGGGTGGCGCCGATACCGATCAACACGTTCTCCGGGTGGCCGCTGGCCACCATCAGGGCGCCGACGTCCTCCAACGGGGTGTCGGCCGAACCCTTCTGGTTGGCCAGCCGTTCGACGATCCAGTCCAGCAGCACCTCGCCGTAGTACGAGTAGCCGACCAGGGGTGAATCCACCCCGTAGGCGTGCTGCTCACCGTCGTCCTCACTCAGATAGCAGACCAGCCGCATCGTGGCGGTCGGGCCGTCCGGGGTGAGGTCGCTGATCTCGAAGAACTGCGGCGCAACCCCTTTGGAGGCCGGGCCCCAGTTCTTCTTGTAGCTGATCTTCGGTGCGCCGGGCCTGCGGATCGAGCAGTCGTTGAAGGCACCGAGGGCGAACGGCTCGAGCCGCACCACGGTGTCGCCGCTCCACACCACATGGCAGGCCACCCCGACCTCGGGCTCGATCTGCAGGTTCAGCGGGCCGTCGATCTCACCGGGCTCGGGCAGCAGGATCGCGTCGGTGGACAGCGGAAATTCGCCGAGAAAATCGTCCCGGCCGGGCGCGTACCACGGGAAGATGCCTTTGGGCGCATACCCTTCGGTCACGACCTTGACGAAATCCCCGGCTTCGCCCGCCTGCTCAAGATGGCCCGCGAAGTTACCGGCCACACCGAAGCCGAACCAGTTGCGCACTTCGCCAAGGTCGATGTCGATCATGGCTGCAACCCTACTGTGGCCGCGACAAGCCGGATACAAGTCGCACTTAAGTCCCCGGAAGCAGGCTGTGCTCCAAGACTTCCGATCCGTCACCCGGCGATCGGCACAACCCGAGGAGCACCGCCGTGCCAACCACCGTCACCGTCGCACCCCGCCGTGAAGGCGATCCCGCACCGGACCTCCTGGGTATCACCCTGGCGCACCGCGCCATGCTGGCCGATCTGCTCCGGCTGACCGACCTGGCCACGGCGGTGCGGGACCGGGATGTGATCTGCACGCCCGGCCGGGCCCGGGCGATCTCCCGCTACCTGGAATGGCTGTGCGATTCCATCCACCATCACCACACCATCGAGGACTCCGTGCTGTGGCCCGTGATCCAAGCCAGCGTGGGCAGTCATGTCGACCTGAGCGAGCTGACCGACGACCACGCTGCCCTCGACCCGAGGCTGGACCAGTTGCGGGCCCGTGCCGCCGCCTTCCGGCTGTCGATGGGCGACCGCCAGCTCGCCGGTCTCATGGCCATTGAGCTGGCTGAACTCTCGGCCCTGCTGACCGAGCACATCAACGACGAGGAACTCGAGGTGTTTCCGCTGATCACCGAGCACGTCTCGGTGGCGGACTGGGAATCGGTGGAACGCGCCGCGAAAGACGGCAGCCGCATGTCGTTCGACGGCCCGCGCTCGCTGGCCGTGATGACCGACGACGAACGTGCGACCCTGGCACAACACACCGGAATCGGGCTGCGGGTCATGCTCTCCGCGCTGCGACTGGTGCACCGGCGGCGGGAACGGGCGGTGTTCGGCGTGAGCCGATAATCCGGCACCGCCGGCGTCAGTCGATGAAGGCCGTGGCCTGTTCGGCCAGCCGGTCCCGCAACGTCGCGGCCGCCTCGCGGTAGCCACGTGCTTCGTCCGGGCGGCCCAGCGCGTCGGCGGCGGCGGCGAGCGCCTCGTCGACCGGGCCCACCATCAGCCCGTCCACCCCGAGCCCGGCGATCCGGCCGGAATACGCGCCCAGATCGGCCGCCCGGGCCCTGGCCTCCGCCAGATCGCCGAGCGCCACCGCCGCATTGACGCGCAGCACCGTGAACGGGAGCCAGAAGTACGCCCGCTCGATCGGCCTGCGGTCCCGCCACAGCTCGCGGGCCTCGGCGTCACGGCCCCGCGCGATGAGGGCCAGCACCGCGGCGTCGAGCGCGGCCACCGACACCTCGCGGTAGAAGAACACCAGCTCGTCGGCCAGCAGGCCGAGATCCCCGAGGCAGAACTCGCCCGTCACGCGGCCCACCATCGCCAGCTTGGCCCCGTTGGCCGCACCGTTCTCCACCATGCGCGCGGCCAGATCGGTGTAGGCGCTCACCGCATCGTCCAAACGCCCTGCCAACAGGTGCATCCGGGCCCGGAACAGACCGAGCACGCCGAGGAGATGGACGAGCTGCCCGGTGCCTGCGCGGGCCACCGCGATGTCGACGTGCCGTTTCGCCGTCGCCAGATCGGAGCGATGGCCTGCCGCCAGCGAGAGCAGCCAGTGCGCCACCGCCTGATAGTCGGCCTGCTCGGTGGCCTCGGCGGTCCGCAGCAGTTCGGCGGCGGTCGAATCGCGTTCGGCATCGAGGTCCGGTCCCAACGCGCAGTAGGCCCGGACGTTGAGCGCCGTGCACAACAGCCGGCCCGAGGCACCCGGGTCCTCGGCGTAGGCCTGTCGCGCCAGATCGAGCAGTTCCGTGCTGGCGGCCAGTGCCCCGTCCGGGTCGGTGCCCTCCAGTTCCACGTACAGCGCCTTGAGCAGCCGGATCCGGTCGGCCACTGAGAGTTCAGTGGGCTGTCCGCTTCCGCTACCGGCCAGCATCTGGCGCAGCAGCCCGATCATCTGCGAGTCGGATTCGTCGTATTCGCGGTCCCGCCACACCAACGGGGTGTCCCAGGCGGTGAGGACCCGGACCGTCAGGTCGTCGCGTGACTTCCCGGTCAGCAGTTGCAGCGCGGCCTTCATCTCGATGCGCGCGGCGACGGCGTCGCCGGACTGCGCCAGCGCGGAGATCAGCCCGCACCGGGCGGCGATCTCGTCGTCCAGCCCGTCGGCGCGGGGCAGCAACCGGCGGCCGGCCGCCAGCTCCAGCATCTGCACGGCGGCACGCCACTGCCGGGCGGCTTCCGCGTGGGCGCCGACGGAGTCCGCCTCCCGTGCCGCCTCTGTCGCGAAAGCCGCAGCAGTCAAGGAGGTTTCGGCGGTCGCCGCGGCGACGGCGTGGTGCGCCAGGGCAGCCGGGTCGACCGACCGGCCCGGCGCGCGGAGCAGCTCCAGCGCCGCGCCGTGCAATCGGGACCGGCGCAACTTCGAGGTGTCCTCGTAGAGCGTGTCGCGAACCAGCGCGTGGGCGAAGCGCAACCGGCCGGGCTCGGGCTCGTCGAGCAGGCCCAGCAGGACGGCCGGCTCCAACGCGTCGAGCAGGTCGTCGGGGTCGCTGCGGCCCAGTTCGGAAAGCAGGTCGACATCGATGTCACGGCCCAGCACCGCGGCCTGACGCAATGCGGTGACCGTCTGGCCGGGCAGCCGGGCCAGCCTGCGCCGCAACACATCCCGCACCCCGACCGGCACCGACGCCCACACCGCGTCCGGACCTTCGGCCGCCATCAGCCTGGCGAGTTCCCGGACGAACAGCGGATTGCCACCGGTGCGCTCCCGCAGCAACCGCAGGGCCTCGCCACTGGCCGCGGTCATCCCGCAATCGGCGGCCAGCGCGGCGGTGGCCGCCGCGTCCAGCCCGCCCAGCATCAGGTGCGCCGCGGTGTGCACCGTCAACGCCGCGCGCGCCACCTCCAGTTCGCCCCGGTCCTCGGACGGCCGATAGGTACCGATGACCAACACCGGAAGGTCCTTGATCCGGTCGGCCACCAGCCGCAGCAGCTCCAGCGTCAGCCCGTCGGTCCGGTGCAGGTCGTCGAGCACCACGGCCAGCGGCTGCGCCTCGGCGGCCGCGCTCAGCACGTCGGCGACCGCGTGCCCCAGCCAGAACGTGCCTGGCTCGACGACGGCGCCGTCGTGCAGCAACGGAGCCAGCGCCTGCCTGTCGTCCGCAGGCGCGCCGCCGTCCAGAAGTTCCCGCAGCACCTCGGTCCAGGCCCACCCGGCCGGCGCGCCGTGCACCTCCGGACAGCGGCCGTGCACCGTCCGCCAGCCCGCTGCGCGCAACCGGCTCGTCGCGGCGGCCGCCAGAGTGGTCTTGCCGGATCCCGCTTCGCCCGCAACCCACAGCACGCCGCTGCCGCCGGTGACGACAGCGCTTGCGGCCGAGTCGATCTCGGCAAGTTCCTCGGCCCTGCCGTAGGCGGTGGTCTCCACCCGATCGGGGGACGCCAGCTCCGGTATCGCCGGTTGCGGCAGCGGGCTCGACGGCTCCAGATGGTCGGCCTGACACAAGATGTCGCGTTCGAGGTCGCGCAGCGCCCGGCCGGGTTCCAGTCCCAGCTCGTCGACGAGGTGATCCCTGGTGCGCCGCAACACGTCCAGCGCGTCCGTCTGACGTCCGGTGCGGTACAACGCCGTGGCCAGTACGGCAGCGGCGCCCTCCCGGCCGGGATGCGCGCGGACATGCCGTTCCAGCGCGGCGACGACGGTGCCGTACCGGCCGAGTTCGACCTGCGCGGCGGCCTGGGCCTCCACCGCGCTCAGCCGCAGTTCGGTCAGGCGGGCTACTTCCGGTGCGGCCCACAACGCGTCGCCCGCACCCGCGAACGGGTCCCCCGACCAACCGGCCAGCGCCTCCTCCAGCAGACGCACGCGCCGCTGTGCATCCGATTCCTCATACGCCGCAGTGACTTTGGCTTCAAACTGCCAGGCGTCGACAGCAGCGACCGGCAGCCGCAGGCAATATCCCGGCGCGGCGCTGACCAGGATGCGGGCCGGGGCCCGCCGCTCACGCCCTGGCTCGAGCGCACGCCGCAGATGCGAAACGTAAACCTGCAGCGCCGACAACGCCTTGGGCGGCGGTTCGCCCTCCCACAGGTCGTCGATCAGCCGGTCGACGGACACCGTATGGCCGTGCGCGACCACCAACCGCGCCAACAACGCCCGCTGCAGCCTGGCCCCGAGATCTACCGGATCGTCACCGACCCAGGCCTGTACCGGGCCCAGCACCCTCACCCGCACCAGCGGGTCATCCCCCGTCATCGTCCGCAGCTTTACTGGGCCACGGGGTGGTTACTTACCGGGCTCCAGCACCGCGGTGCCGACGAACGGCACCAGCGCGTCGGGGACGCGCACGCTGCCGTCGGGTTGCTGGTGGTTTTCCAGGATGGCCACCAGCCAGCGGGTGGTACCGAGCGTGCCGTTGAGGGTGGCGGCGATCTGCGGCTTGCCGTTCTCGTCGCGGTAGCGCGTGGCCAACCGCCTGGCCTGGAACGTCGTGCAGTTCGAGGTGGAGGTGAGCTCACGGTAGGTCTGCTGGGTGGGCACCCACGCCTCGCAGTCGTACTTGCGCGCCGCCGACGAGCCCAGATCGCCTGCGGCGACGTCGATCACCCGGTAGGGCACCTCGATGGCGGCCAGCATCTGGCGCTGCCAGCCGAGCAGCTTCTGGTGTTCGGCCTCGGCGTCTTCGGGCTTGCAATAGATGAAGCCCTCGACCTTGTCGAACTGATGCACCCGGATGATGCCGCGGGTGTCCTTGCCGTAGCTGCCCGCCTCGCGCCGGAAGCACGACGACCAGCCCGCGTAGCGCTTGGGGCCCGCGGACAGGTCCAGGATCTCGTTCGAGTGGTAACCCGCCAGCGGCACCTCCGAGGTGCCGACCAGGTACAGGTCGTCGGCCTCCAGCCGGTAGATCTCATCTGCGTGGGCGCCGAGGAACCCGGTGCCCGCCATGACTTCTGGGCGTACCAGCACCGGCGGGATCATCAGCGTGAACCCGTTCTGCACGGCCACCTGGGTGGCCAGCTGCAGCAGGCCCAGTTGCAGCAGCGCGCCGTTGCCGGTGAGGAAGTAGAACCGCGAACCCGACACCTTCGCGCCGCGTTCCATATCGATCAGCCCGAGCGCCTCACCCAGCTCGAGGTGGTCCTTCGGGTTCTCGATCGCCCGCGGCTCGCCGACCGTGTCGAGCACCACGAAGTCGTCCTCGCCGCCGGCCGGCACCCCGTCGATGATCACGTTGCCGATCGCCATGTGGGCGGCGGTGAAGGCATTCTCGGCCTCGACCTGCGCGGCCTCGGCCGCCTTGACCTGCTCGGCCAGATCCTTGGCCTGCTGGAGCAGCGCCGGACGCTCCTCCGGGGTCGCCTTGCCCACCAGCTTGCTGGCGGCCTTCTGTTCGGCGCGCAGGTTGTCGGCCGTGGAGATCGCGGCCCGCCGCGCCGTATCGGCCTGCAGCAGCGCGTCGACGCGCGCCGGGTCTTCTCCGCGAGCCCGTTGCGACGCACGGACGATGTCGGGATTGTCGCGCAGCACCTTGAGGTCGATCACGGGCGCAACCCTACTTTTTGAAGTGCGGCGACGTACATCTGAGGTGGTCGATCGAGATGAACCCGAGCGCCGCCGCCCGGTTGTCCGCAGGCGCCGGGCACAACCTCGCAACATTACAACCGCATCAGTTGTCACAGGGGCTGACACGCCTGTCACAATGGAGAGCAATGTTGGAAGCACCCGAGCACCCCGAACACCCCGAGAGCGGGGACCTGCTCGCCGAACCCCAGCCGGACGCACAACCCGCGCGGGAACGGTGGTGGCAGAGTCTGGCCGCCGCGTCGACGCGACGCGCGCTGCTGCTGACCGCGCTCGGCGCACTCCTCATCGCCGGCCTGATCACCGCGCTGCCCCGGAGCGAGGGATCCAACTCCGGAGGCACGATCGCCCTGGGCCCGCGCGGCAACGACACCTTCAATCACGTCAAGCGTGGCGACTGCCTGAACTGGCCCGGCCGCAACCCCGACGCCGCCCACATCGTCGACTGCAAGGACAACCACCGCTTCGAGGTCGCCCAGTCGGTCGACATGCGGACCTTCCCCGGCAGCGAGTACGGGCCGGGCGCCCCGCCCCCGACCGTGGAGCGGATCAAGCAGATCAGCCAGGAGCAGTGCACCCCGTCGGTGCGCGGCTACCTGGGCCCGAAGTACGACCCCAACGGCAAGTACACGATCGGCCTGCTGTGGTCGGGTGAGAAGGCCTGGAAGCAGTCCGGTGAGCGGCGCATGCTGTGCGGCCTGCAGCTGCTCGGCCCCGGCGACAGCCAGTTGGAGTCCGCGGGCAAAGTGTCCGACGTCGATCAATCGAAGGTGTGGGCCGCGGGCACCTGCCTCGGCATCGACGCCGCCACCAATCAGCCCACCGACGTCCCGGTCGATTGCGCGGCGCCGCACGCCATGGAGGTCACCGGCGCGGTCAACCTCGGCGAGAAGTTCCCGGGCGCACTGCCCTCAGAGGGCGATCAGGACAACTTCATCAAGGACGCCTGCACCGCGCAGACCGATGCCTACCTGGCCCCGGTCCAGTTGCGCACCACCACGCTGGCCCTGAGCTACAGCACGATCTCGCTGCCCAGCTGGTCGGCAGGCAGCCAGCAGGTGTCGTGCAGCATCGGCGCCACGCTGGGCAACGGCGGCTGGTCGACCCTGGTCAACAGCGCCAAGGGGCCGTTGATGATCAACGGGCAGCCCCCGGTCGCACCGCCCGACATCCCGGAGGAGCGGCTCAACATGGAGCCCATCCCGATGCCGGATGGCGACGAGCCGTCGTCGTCTTCGAGCTCGGGTTCGTCCGGATCGTCGTCTGGGTCGTCGTCGTCCGGATCGTCGTCGGGCTCCTCGGGATCGAGCTCATCGGGGTCGTCCGGGTCGAGTTCGTCGTCGGGTTCGTCGGGCTCCTCGGGCTCGGGTTCGTCGTCGTCGAGCGGCCAGCACATGCCGCAGTCGGCGACCACCGCCGCGCCGGCTCCCGCGCAGTCCAACACCTTCAACCCGCCGGCACCCGAGCAGGCCCCGGCCCCCGCGCCCGAGCAGGCTCCGGCACCGGCTCCCGACGGCGGGGCGCCGCCCGCCGGGCCACCGCCGGGTGAGCCGCTCCCCGTACCGCCGGGGCCGTAGCCCGTGCCGGTGCGGATGAGCTCGCAGCGGTTCGACGAATTGGTATCCGACGCCCTCGACCTGATCCCGCCGCAACTGGCCGCCGCGATCGACAACGTCGTGATCCTGGTCGAGGATCGCGATCCCGACGAGCCCGAGATCCTCGGCCTGTATCGGGGCGTCGCGCTGACGGAGCGGGATTCCTGGTATGCCGGGTCCTTGCCGGACACCATCACGATCTACCGCGAGGCACTGCTGGATTTCTGTGACAGCGAGGCCGACGTGGTCGATGAGGTGGCGATCACCGTGATCCACGAGATCGCGCACCATTTCGGGATCGACGACGAGCGGCTCCACGAGTTGGGTTGGGGCTGATCCGCTAGGCGCGGCAACCGCGAATTGTCGGCCCGCGGTGCTATCAACGGGCTATGACCATCCAGTGCCGGGAGTGCGCCGCCGGTCTGGAGCATTGCCACGGCACCGTGATCCATCATGTCCGGTACCGCGCGGAGTGCACCGACGCCGGCTGCACCACCCCGGAAGCAGCGCACACCTTCAGCCTCGACTGCGAGGCGGTGGGCTGCCCTTGCGCCGATGAGAGCGCACCTTCGATCCGGCGGACCGGCTAGCCCATCGGGTCGGTCTCGGACGTCACGGCGTCCGTGACCGGTGTCGCCGCCGGTTCCGGGTAGAAGGGCGGTGTCGCCGCCGCCCATTGCACGCAGCTCCAGCGGCCGTCGGTGATCGGCGCCAGCACAATCGATTCCGTGTTGGCCAGGTGATGGTCGAGGGCGAAGCTGCCGTCGACGCCGGCCAGTACGGCCGCCACCAACCGGATCGCCGCGCCGTGGCTCACCAACACGATGTCGCTGTTGAAGTCGTGGTCGTCGAGGTAGCGCAGGCGCAGTTCGGTGAGCACCGGCACGTACCGGGCCAGGACCGCCTCGGCGTTCTCGCCGCCCGGCATCGGCACGTCCAGTTCGCCCCGATGCCAGCGCTCGTAGATCCGGTTGAACTCGGCGACGGCGTCGTCATCGCTGCGGTCCTCCAGTTCACCGACCTGAACTTCGTGGACCCCTTCGAATTCGAATGGCACGAGCCCGGTTTCGGAGCCGATGCCGGCAGCCGTCTGCGCTGCGCGCCGGGCCACGGAGTGGGCCAGGATCGACGGGCGTTGTCCGAGCGTCCCGGCGAACCGCCGGGCCTGGTCGTGACCCAGGTCGGTCAGCTCGGCACCCGGCGGCCGGGTGTCCAGCCGCCGTGCGACGTTGCCGTGAGACTGCCCGTGCCGGACGAGTATCAGCCGTCCGCTCATGAGCCTGCCGTCCCGTCACGCAAACCCGTCAACCACCGTGTGGCCTCGTCCAGACGCGGCGGGGGCGCACCCGCGCTCGCTCCGGTCGGCCAAGAACCCAGATATCGCACATCGGTACAACGTCTGTGTAGCGCTTTGAGTGCCTCGGCCACCGAATCGTCGTCGATGTGCCCGACGCAGTCGAGGAAGAACATGTACGTGCCCAGCTCGGTTCTGGTGGGCCGGCTTTCGATCCGGGTGAGGTCGATGTCGCGGATCGAGAATTCGGTCATCGCCGTGACGAGGGCACCCGGGGTGTTGTCGAGGCGCAGCACCACCGAAGTGCGATCGGCGCCGGTGGCCTGCGGCGGTGCGCCGGGCGGGCCGGCCAGGACGAAGCGGGTGCGGGCGTTGGCCTCGTCGACGACGTCGGCCGCCAGGATCTCCAGCCCGTACCGCTCGGCGGCCAGCCGCGTGCTCACGCCTGCGTCGGCGTTGCCCTCGGCGACCTCCTGGGCTGCGGCGGCGTTCGAGGTGGCCGGCACGATCGAGGCGCCGGGCAGATTGGCGGCCAGCCACTGGCGCACCTGTGCGAGCGCCACCGGGAAGGCGGCCACGGTCTGCACCGGCCCGCTGTGCCCGGGCCGGGTGACGATGGCGAATGCCACGTCGAGGGTCAGCTCGGCGTAGATCTGCAGGGGTTTGCCGACCGCCAGGCTGTCCAGCGTCGGCAGCACCGATCCCTCGATCGAATTCTCGATCGGCACGCACGCGTAATCGGCCCGCCCGTCCCGGACGGCTGCCAGGGCATCTGGGGTGCTGTCGGTCAGCACCGCGGTGAAGCCGGCCTTCGCGTCATCGGCTGCCGCCTGCAGGCCGGGCACCATCTCGTGGGCCACCATCTGCAATAACGCCACTTCGGTAAAGGTTCCCTCCGGACCGAGGTAGGCGATGCGCGGCACATCCCAACCCTATCGGGTCAACGTCGGTGCGATCGGTTGATGACGGCCCGGCGGTGTTTCACCGGAGCCCTTGCCCACCACCCAGACCCCAGTTAAGTTAGGCTTACCTCACCTAATCAGCTCACCTAGTTTCGAAGGCGGCGAGATGGCCATGACGACACCGACGACAGCCGAGCGGATCCGCAGCGCGTGCGCACGAGGCGGCGGTGCCATGCTCGCGGTCGAGGGCATCGAACCGGTCGCCTCACCCGTCCACCACCTGCTCGACGACGGGTCGTTCGCGATCACCGTCCCCGAGACCAGCCCGCTGTCGGCCATGGCGATGTCGGCCGGTTCGGCAGGGGTCCAGGCCGTGTTGGAGATGACCGACTACGCCCCGCTGCCGCTGCGCGAACCGGTCCGCTCCCTGGTGTGGATCCGCGGCCGCCTTCAGCACGTGCCGTCGGCAGAGGTCGCCGCCCTGCTCGATCTGGTTGCCGCCGAGAATCCGAATCCGGCTCTGCTGCAGGTGAATTCCAAGGCCCGGTCGGACGCCGAGCCTGATGACGACAACTACACGCTGATGCGCCTGGAGATCGAATCGGTGGTGGTGGCCGATTCCACCGGCGCCGAGGCGGTCGGCCTCGGTGCGCTGTTGCAGGCCCGCCCCGATCCCTTTTGCGCGATGGAATCCGGCTGGCTCCAGCACTTGGAATCCTCTCACCGCGACGTGGTGGAGCGTCTGGCCACCCGCCTGCCGATGACCCTGCGCCAGGGCCGGGTCCGCCCGCTGGGCCTGGACCGCTACGGCGTGCAACTTCGGGTGGAGAACGAGCACGGCGACCACGACGTGCGGTTGCCGTTCCCGAAGCCGGTCGACGACGTCACCGGACTGAGCCAGGCCATCCGCGTACTGATGGGCTGCCCATTCCTCAACGGTCTGCGCGCCCGCCGGATCTGACCCGCGGGCTCCGCCCCGCCCCCGACGCGCCATTACCGTAGCTTCGGTGACGCGTCGCACGATCAAGATCGAGATAGCCGTCGTGCTGGCGGTGACCTTCGGGCTCAGCGCCTACACCGCGGGGCTGCGGCTCGTCGAAGCGGTGCTGCTCGGCCTGTCCGGGCAGACCGTCGCCCTCAACCCGAAGCGCTCCCCGTTCGACCTGATCGACCTCGGCCTGCACCTGGCCGTGGTGCTGCAGCTGTTGGCCTGGGGCGCACTGGCCCTTTACCTGTTGTGGCGCAGCGGTTTCGGACCGTCGGCAATCGGGTTGTCGCGCCCGCGATGGCGTACCGACGGGCTGGGCGGTCTGGGTCTGGCACTGCTCATCGGGCTACCAGGGCTGGGCTTCTACGTGCTTGCCCGCGTCCTGGGCCTGAGCGCCGACGTCGAGCCGGCCGAGCTGTACGACACGTGGTGGCGCATCCCGATGCTGCTCGGTGTGGCGTTCGCCAACGGCTGGGCCGAGGAGATCATCGTGGTGGGGTTCCTGCTGACCCGGCTGCGCCAGCTCGATGTGAGTCCCGGGCGGGCGCTGGTGATCTCCAGCCTGTTGCGCGGCGCATATCACCTGTACCAGGGCTACAGTGCCGGCCTGGGGAATGTGGTGATGGGGCTGGTGTTCGGCTACGCCTGGCAGCGCACGGGGCGGCTGTGGCCGCTGATCATCGCCCACACCCTGATCGACGCGGTGGCGTTCGTCGGATACGCGCTCGTGGCGGATCACCTGAGCTGGCTGCGATAACGCATCCGGCACGTACATTTCTGCTGTGGACGACTTCAGCGCATCGCGCGGACATCCCGACCCGCGCTCGCGGCGTCCGGGACCGCGCCGTCCTGCCGCCGAGCCGCCACAGGTGATCCGCCGGGATCCGAACTACCGCCCGGCGTGGCCACCGAATCCGCCCACGCCGCCGCCACGCACGCCACCACCACCTCCCCGGCGCCGGGCCACGCCGCCGCAGCAGCCCCCGCCGCCCCGGCAACCCCCGAGACGCCCACCGCGTCCGCCCGCGCCCGGACCCGCGGCTGCGCGCCCTCCCGCGCCGGCACCGGTGCGCAAACCCCGGAAACGACGGCATTGGGGCCGGCTGGTGCTGGCGGTGCTGCTGGTCGCCGTGGTGGCACTGATCGGCGGCGCCTTCTGGGTCGACTCGTCGCTGCACCGCATCCCCGCGCTCGCCGATTACCCCGAGCGCCCCGGTGCGGCGCACGGCACCACCTGGCTGCTGGTCGGATCCGACAGTCGCCAGAACCTGAGCCCCGAGCAGCAGGCCGACCTGGCCACCGGGGGTGACATCGGCAACGGCCGGACCGACACCATCCTGTTGGTGCACATCCCCGGCCTCGGCTCGGGCACCCCGGCCACCATGGTCTCGATCCCCCGGGACTCCTACCTGCCGATTCCCGGCTACGGCGAGGACAAGGTCAACGCGGCGTTCTCCCTGGGCGGGGCGCAGCTGCTGGCTCAGACCGTCGAGCAGGCGACCGGCCTGCACCTCGACCACTACGCCGAGATCGGGTTCGACGGTTTCGCCGCGATGGTCGACGCCGTGGGTGGGGTGACGATGTGCCCGGCCGAACCGATCAGCGACCCGCTGGCCGGGATCGACCTGCCGGCGGGCTGCCAGGAACTCGACGGTCGCAGCGCGCTCGGCTACGTCCGCACCCGCGCCACGCCGCGCGCCGACCTGGATCGCATGAACAACCAGCGGGCGTTCATGTCCGCCCTGCTGCACCGGGCCACCAGCCCGGAGGTCCTGCTCAACCCGTTGCGGTGGCAGCCCATGGCCAAGGCCGCCACCAACTCGGTGGCGGTCGACGAGGACGCGCACGTGTGGGATCTGGGCCGGCTCGCCTGGGCGATGCACGGTGATGACATGGTCACCACGACGGTGCCGATCGGCGAATTCACCGGCAGCGATTCGGGTGCGGTCGTGGTGTGGGACAGCGACGCCGCCGGCCGCCTGTTCACCGCGCTGGCCAACGACGCAACCGTCCCCGAGGACGTCATCGAAAAGCCCCAACCTTGAGCTTAGGCAAAGCTAAATTAGGTAATAGCAAATTCTGTTCAGCAAATGTAATGCGCGCCACACTGTACCGGGCCGACTAAGGTAAAGCTGACCTCAATGAGGTCAACCTTCGATGACAATGCGCCCTGACCTGCGATATCCTCGCGATCATGACGACGACCGGTGAACTCGACACGAAATTCCACGCACTTATCTCCGACCAGATCCGCAGCGAGTTCACCGCGGCACAGCAATACATCGCAATTGCGGTTTATTTCGACGGCGCCGACCTCCCGCAGCTCGCCAAGCACTTCTATGCGCAGGCGGTCGAAGAGCGCAACCACGCCATGATGCTGGTCCAGTACCTGCTCGATCGGGATGTCGACGTCGAGATCCCCGGGGTCGATGCGGTGTGCAACCGGTTCGATGCTCCCCGTGACGCCCTCGCCCTGGCACTCAGCCAGGAGCGCACCGTCACCGAGCAGATCAGCCGGCTCGCCAGTGTCGCCCGCGAGGAGGGCGACTACCTCGGCGAGCAGTTCATGCAGTGGTTCCTCAAGGAGCAGATCGAAGAGGTCTCGTCGATGGCGACGCTGGTGCGCATCGCCGACCGCGCCGGCTCAAACCTGTTCCACATCGAGGATTTCGTCGCCCGCGAACTCGCCGGTGGCGCCGGGGCGGACACGAGCGCCCCGAAGGCCGCAGGCGGCAACCTCTAGGCGGCCCTCAATCCCGGCCCGCACCCGTCAGGCCGTTCTGCAGCCAACTCTTGGTGCGGCCGGGATGGTTGGTGGCGACCCAACCCACCCCGATGTCGCGGCAGAACTGGACGTCCTCGTAGTGGTCGACGGTCCAGCAGTACAGGGCACGTCCCTGGGCGGCAGCGCGGTCGACCAGTTCCGGATGCTCGCGCAGCGTCGCGATGGACGGTCCGACGGCTGTGGCCCCGACCGTGGTGGCGGCACTGCCGCCGAGGTATCGCGACGTCTCGCCGAGTAGCACGGTCGGCAGCATCGGGGCAGCCCGGCGGATCCGCCACACCGCGGCCGCCGAGAAGGACATCACCACCGCACGGGACAGATCGGCCGAGGCCGGCGCGGCGATGCCGTACCGGTGCAGCAGGGCCAGCACCTTGTTCTCCACCAGAGCGCCGTAGCGCACGGGGTGTTTGGTCTCGATGAACAGCTTGACCGGCCGGTTCCAGTCCAGCACCAGCGAGACGAGGTCGTCGAGGGTCAGCAGCCCGGTGTCCCCGATCGGGCCTTCAGGCACGGCGCTCTCATCGCCACCGCCCCGCCCGCCGGCATGCCAGGACCCGTAGTCCAGCCGGCGCAGTTCGGCCAAGGTCATCTCGCTGACCAGACCGGTGCCGGTCGAGGTGCGGTCGATCCGGCGGTCATGCACACACACCAGGTGCCCGTCGCGGGTCAGACGCACATCGCATTCCACGCCGTCGGCACCCTCGCGCAACGCGAGATCGTACGCGGCGAGCGTGTGTTCGGGCTTGTCGGCGGAAGCTCCGCGGTGGGCCACCACGAACGGATGCCCAGGCCCCGGTGTCGCCTGCGCAGCGGCTCCGTCGTCGCCCGTTTCCATACGGCCTATGCTGCCGGGTTCTGCCCTTGGGTCTCAACCGGAACGGCGGATTCAGCCGAATCCTCACGATTCTGCGAAGGCTCGGGCTCCCGCGAAGGCTCCTCGGTCTCGGCCCCGGTCTCGGGAGCGTCGGGCTCCACCACCACCCAGTGCGGGATGCTGCGCTGAGCCGTCGTACCGCTGCCCTCGAAGCCGGAGAACACCTTGGCGGTCAGCAGGAAGGCCACCAGCGCCAGCAGATAGCCGACGATCGTCATCACAGTGTTGTCGGCGATGTTCTGCGAGGTGTTGTTGAAGAAGGTCACGTACACGGTGCTCGCCATCGACCACGTCGCCACCACTGCGCTGAGCACCAACGCGATCCACCACATCACGATCAGTCGCCGCAGGTGTGAGAGACGGCCTTCGAGTGCGGCCAGTTCCCACACGAACACCGGTGCCATCACCAGGTTCACGCCGGGCACCAGGCAGCCGAGCCACAACGTCCTGGCGCTGCGGGGATCCGCCTCGCCGTGCGCGGCGTAGCCGGCCGCCCGGCGTGCGATCAGCCAGCGCACGAGTGCCACCACCGTCAAGACCACGCCGACGATCGCCACGACGCTGGCCAGCAGGCCGATCACCACGCCGCCGATGGCGATCAGCGGGTGCAGCAGCACACTGCGGTTGATCAGTAGCAGTGCGTACCGGATCACATGGGCGAAGGCCGCGATGCCCAACACCACCATGGCGGCGACGAGCATGAGACGTACCGCGCCCACGTTGGACTCGTCGGCGGTTTTCTCGGGTTGCTCGTCGAGATCGAAGTGCTGGTGCAACCCCCAGCTCGGGATCGTGCGGTAGTGCGGGGTCGGCCCGAGCGAGCGCCGCTGGCGCCGCTGGTACGGCGGGGCGCCAGGACGCAGCGCGACCCAGCGATAGCCCTGCGCGAGTCGCGGCGGGCGCTGTCCCGGTGCCTGCGCGGAAGACGTGGGCGGCTGCGCGGGAGGAGGTCCCCACTGGGCCTGGGGCGACGCCGGCGCAGAAGGCGCCAACAACGAGCCTCCGCACCGGGGACACCACGACCGCTGCCGGTCACGCACGTTCCAGCGCGTCCCGCACTGCGAACACACCTGGATCATCCGACCAGCCTAGCCACGATCTTCCGAGAGGTTCGGAGCGGTCAGACGCTGCCCGCGCCGCCGGCGTCGGTGATGACCGGGCGTCCGGCCCCGGCCCAGGCCAGCATTCCGCCCTCGACGTTGATCGGGGTGTAGCCGTTACGGGCCAGGTAGTTCGCCACCCGCAGGGAGCGTCCGCCGGCATGGCAGATCACGTAGAGCTCGGCGTCAGGGTCGATCTCGGCGATCCGCGCCGGAACGTCGCCCATCGGGATGTGCTGTGCGCCCGCGGCGTGGCCGCGCTGCCACTCGTCGTCCTCACGGACGTCGAGCAGCACGACGGCCCCTTCGAACGTGGTGGGTACCGCAGCGATATCTACCTGCCCGACTTCCACATCGTCCATGCCTCCAATGCTCGCATGCCCACGGTGCCGGACGCACCCGACCCGGACGGCTCCCCGCGCCGTTTAGCAACGGGAAGCTATCCACAGTTTCCACAGGTTCATCCACAGCCCGGCACCAGCGCGGAAGGCTCCGAGGTGGGAGTTACTGTGCGGTAGCTGTCCAAGACTGTGGATAAACCTGGGCCATCCGCCGCGACGATCAACAACCGTCACCGGTGCGGAGCGAAATTAAGCATTCGGCTAAACGCGGCCACGAACATGGACCCGGCTCAGTTGAGATCAGCCTGATTCCAGTGGGACGGTGCGGCGCATCCACTTACGCGGAGGCCGATTTTCCCCTGACCATTACAGGGTCTATGATCGGCGTCACACCAGCTGTTGTGACAGAACTCACTGGGGGGCAAGCATTGATCGTGCAGGTCAGGAGTGTTTGATGGCGTCACATCCGATCGGATCGGGATCAGCCTTTCCGCAGCCCGAATGGCATTCGTCCGGGCATCTGCACACCCGTAACCAGCTGATGGCCTTCCTCCGGGCCAGCGTGATCGCGCTGCTGTTGCTCGGCGTGCTCGCCGTGATCGTCTTGTTCTGACCGTTGCCCCATCGGGTATACGTGGGGGCGGCACGCGCGTCCTTGCGGTGCGCCCTGCGATGGAGCAATGTTGGCAGCGATCTTGAGTGTCGAAACTTCAGGATCGATGACGACGCCTCGCTCCATCGATCGATAATGAGGAAGGAATCTCGTGGCTGAATACACCTTGCCGGACCTGGATTACGACTACGGAGCGCTGGAGCCCCACATCTCCGGGCAGATCAACGAGCTCCACCACAGCAAGCACCACGCGGCCTACGTGAAGGGCGTCAACGACGCGGTCGCCAAGCTCGACGAGGCACGGGCCAACGGCGACCACGCCGCGATCTTCCTCAACGAGAAGAACCTGGCCTTCCACCTCGGTGGCCACGTGAACCACTCGATCTGGTGGAAAAACCTGTCCCCCAACGGTGGTGACAAGCCGACCGGCGACCTCGCCGCGGCGATCGATGACCAGTTCGGTTCGTTCGACAAGTTCCAGGCGCAGTTCACCGCCGCCGCCAACGGGCTGCAGGGCTCGGGCTGGGCCGTGCTCGGCTACGACAGCCTCGGCGACCGCCTGCTCACCTTCCAGCTCTACGACCAGCAGGCCAACGTGCCGCTCGGCATCATTCCGCTGCTTCAGGTCGACATGTGGGAGCACGCGTTCTACCTGCAGTACAAGAACGTCAAGGCCGATTACGTCAAGGCGTTCTGGAACGTCGTGAACTGGGAGGACGTGCAGAACCGCTACGCGGCGGCCACCTCCAAGACCAACGGCCTGATCTTCGGCTAGTCCCGGTTCGGTCCGATCGAGGGCTGGATCAGTTTCTGATCTCTCACCAAGGGGCGTCGCGCGACTGCGTGACGCCCCGCCCTCATTTCTGGGGCCTGCCCATTCTTGGCCGACTCGTTACCGGGCCGGGTCCCGTGTCGTCTTGCACAGCTGCGACGACTGCCGCATTCTGATCTGATCGACCCACAGAAGTGTCGGAGCACCGGTCAGCCGGTGGCCCAACACCGATGTCCCGGAGGCGATATGGATACGACGGGGTCCGGCAGGGCGATCGAGATCGCCCCCTTCCACTCCGGTGGTGCGCTCAAAGGATTCGTGGTCTCGGGTCGGTGGCCTGACTCCACCAAAGAGTGGGCACAACTTCTCATGGTTACGGTCCGTATCGCTTCGCTGCCCGGATTGCTCTCCACCACAACGATTTTCGGCGTCCGCGAGGAATTGCCCGAGCAGCCCCATCCCGGCACAGTCGGCCTGGTCATCGCGGAGGGCCCGGTGGTCGGCGAATCCGCGGTTCCACCCGGGTATTTCGCCGACCATCAACCACCGGCGCTGTTGATGCTGCACCCGCCTTCGGAGACGACTCCGTCGCTTCCCGAATGCACCGGCGCGGCCTCGGGATGCGTACTGCTGCCCGGCCTTCCGTACCTCGGGCTCGAACATCGGGCAGCCTGGGTCGAGGCCGAATCGGATGGCACGGTGACCTCGGTGGTCAGCCGGGTCGGCGTCGATCCGATCAGCCACCCCGATACCGCGATCCTGGCAATGCTCCTGGCGGCGTAGCGGTGCCAGAACCGGGACATCCTCTCCAAAGAGGAGAATCTGGCTACCCAAAATGGGGAAGAAACGTAGCGGTCTCGGCAGACAACGGCTAAGGTCCTCAAGATCAGCGAAGGGCAGCAGCCCGCAATCGTCGCGTCGACACGGTGGCATCAGCCCGGCCGACTAACCGCGATGCGGTGGGTGAGACCTTCGACCGTATGTAAGTGCGCCGCGCGAGCGGCACGTATCGGCGGTGTGTCGAAAGGTCGCCATGTCCGCAGCCGTAGGCGTCTGCGTGAGCGCCAGCAGCAGAGGCGCCGCATTCGGCGACCCGCCTCGGACATCAGATAGCCGTGACACCCCGCCGCAACCGTGGCCGCAGCCCGATTTGTACCGGCGATTGTCCCTCGACAACGCAAACCACCGCCGGTTTCCGTCCCGCAACCCCGCCTGGAATCGGCTCCGGAATCCTTCCGTGACCGTCTGGCTATCCCACGCAAGGGGGCTGATGCGCATTCCATCGTCCAACCTGTAACGTGTTCCACGTCGTTCGACAACGGCGTCGCGCGCAATCCGACGCAACCCGGGGTCCCGGCTACAGCAAATATCCGTTTCCCCTAGTCACGGACCCGCCGCGGTTGCCGGCTCAGAAGTTGATCATGATCGAGCGCACCCGTGCGCGCAGCTCATCGCGCCCAATACAACGCGACCGTCACCTTTTGCATTGCCAGACGGCGCAATCCCGCTCCACCTCCATGGCGAAGGCCTCGGTTTCCGTGGCAGAGACTGTCAAAACACAAAGCTAGTTTAACTTTTGTGGCGTTTGCACTTGGTTGTCGTCACAACACTCGCTACCATAGTCAGCAAATACGCCGCCTATTCGTACCGCTCGTGAAGCATGTGGAGGTCAAATCGATGAGCAAGACGTTCGCCGCCCGCCTAAACCGCCTGTTCGATACGGTTTATCCGCCTGGGCGCGGACCCCACACGTCTGCCGAGGTGATCGCCGCACTCAAGTCCGAGGGCGTGACCATGTCGGCCCCGTACCTGTCGCAGCTTCGTTCGGGCAACCGGACAAACCCGTCGGCGGCAACCATGGCCGCACTTGCCAACTTCTTCCGGATCAAGCCGGCTTACTTCACCGACGACGAGTACTACGAGAAGCTCGACAAGGAGCTGACCTGGCTGGCCAGCATGCGTGACGAGGGGATCCGCCGCATCGCCGCCCGCACCGTCGGGCTGTCCAACGAAGCTCAGCAGGACCTGGTCCAAAAGGTCGACGAGCTGCGCCGTCGGGAACACCTCGACGACTGATTCGTCGTCCCGTTCGACTGGCGTCTGCGCGCTGAAACCCACGTCGGTGGGGACCATCTCGGTGGTTCCCACTCGCGCGGGTCTCAGCTGCGCGCTGCCCTGCGGTCCAATTCGCGGTACTGCTCGGCGATCGCCAGAATCCATTCCCGGTCCGAACAGGATTCCGGCTGGCTGAGCCAGGCCAGCCCCGGGAAGGCCGAATCCTCGGCACCTTCTCGGGTGTCGTAGATCCACTGCGCGACGGCCTGCGCCTGCTCGGCAGGCGGCACGTGAGGTCGTTCGATATCGCCGAATTCTGTTGCGTCACTTGATCCACCCGATCCACGGGGCGTGGCGGCAGTTTCGTGCTGACGCTCGTCGGCCGCCGTGGCTTCCAGGTACAGCGCGTCGGAGATCAGGGACATCCGTTCGGCGACGCGGAACACGAGCGGTCCGCGGGGGCGCACCCCGATACCCACGTCGGGCTGCCGGCGGGCCAGTTCACTCAGCAGCGGTTTGATGGTCCGCAATTCCTGTCGGGCACCGAACCAGTCCTCGACGCTCGGCAACAGCGATCCGGCGGCGACGATGACCATGGCGCAGCCGAGCATGGTGGCCGCGGCGCCGACACCGACCGGCTCCGTCCGCCCCGCAGCCCGGAGCAGGATGAAGCCACTGGCCGCGACGATCAGCACCATGCCGACCGTGAACAGGAACAGCGCCCGCCCGCGTCGGCTGCGATTCGAATAGCGCAGGCCCGCCCACGCCACCAGGGTGAGGGCGAGGAACACGTACAGCAGCGGCAGCAGCCACGAGGTGGCGTTCGACCCGAGGTCCCGCTTCAGATACTCAGAGGGCGACATCTCCGGCAGTCGGCCGGCCCGGAAGAAGATCACCACGCTGATGACGGCGACGACACCGGCGACGCCGTACTGGATCAGGGCGATGCGCCGGGTGAGCACGGCCGAATGACCCGACGATGCCGTCGTGATCATCACGCAACTGCCGGCCGCGCAGGCGATCAGGGCGACCTGGCTCAGCGCGACCGCGATGTTGGGCCAGTGCACCACTGTGTCGATCAACAGGGCGAGCGGCTGCCAGTTCAGGGCTGCCACGACGCCGAGGCTGCCCAACGACAGGATCATCGCGGAGCTCACCAGGGACTGTTTGTTGACCAGTGCCCAACCGATGCGCAGGCCGGTAGCCAGGCCGAGAAGGCCGGCGATCACCCAGACGATCAACCAAATGCCTCTCCGAGGCGAACCTGCACGATCGAGGACCGGTCGGAGGGCAGTCGACCCAGCCGGTACAGCAGGAGGGCGGCGAAGTCCTCGGCCTCCTGCTCGATGTCCTCGCCGTTGGGCCCCATGCATCCGGTCCGCTGGTTGAGCATGTAGCTGATCAGATCGGACGTGGCCACCTCGGCTGAGGCCGCGGCCGCGTCGACGATCGATATGCCCTCATGCCCCAGCACCAGGTGGCCGAGTTCGTGAGCCAGGGTGCGGTCCCAGGCCGGGAGGCCCTGCTGGATGAGAAACACATCGCGGTCGGCGTATTGCCGCCACTGCCCGCAGACTCCGGGGGGAAGTTCGGCCATGGTCAGCTCGATCGGCCTACCGCGGTCGGCGCTCACCGCGTCGACCAGGCGGGTCAGCGTGACTTCGCCCTGCCGAGGGGCGAGGTCGAGAACCTCGTTCACAGCGCGCGTGACGCTTCGACTGGCGGACATGATCCCCCTTTCCACCGTGATTCTCCCAGGTCGTTCCTAACGCATGAATCGACTGGCGTCGATTCGGACGGTTCGGCCGGCTTTCGCCTGCCGATAACCCACCAACCCGCCCAGGCCGGTCAGCGCCATCATCCCGGTCACGCCGGGCAGCGCCATCGCCGCGATCTCCATCGTGTTCGCGGTACGCAGGTAATCCGTGTAGCCGGCTCGGAAAGCCGGTGAGATGGCGCTGTCCAATCCGACAGCTGCGGGAGGCCGAGCCTCGGTTCGCATCTTGGTGGACGGTTGAATGTCCGGTCCCGATCCAGGGCCGGACCGTGGCCCGCGGTCGGAGTCCGGAGCACCCACCGGCACCGCGAGCGGCGGCACGATGACGGGCAGGACGACGACCGGAACGGCGATCGGCGCCACCCCGGCGGCCGCGGCCAGCCCCGGCGGGGGCGCAGCCACAGCGGGCGCCTGTGCCTGCGGCGCCGGCAATTGCATCTCCGGCGGGCGCGGGTAGTTGAACGGTGCGGGCACCCCGCCACCGCCGCCTCCCCCGCCGGCTGCGCCCCCGATGAGGGTCGTGGTGGTCTCGGTGGTCTCCGACGTCTCAGACGTCGTCTCCGAGGTCGACTTGGTGGTCTCGGTCGTTTCGGTCGTCTGGGTCGTCTCGGTCGTCTCGGTCGTCTCGGTCGTCTCTGTGGTCCGTGAGGTGGTGGCCGTCGTCGTCACCGCCGTCGTCGTCACAGCCGTCGTCGAGGCGGTGGTCGACACGGTCTCGCTGGCCGACGTCGTGGCGGTCTCCGACTCGGACGGCTCAGTGCTCGGGGGCGTCTCGGTCTTGGTTCCGGTCGCGGTTCCAGTTTGCGGGGGCGTCTGCGTACCGGACGGTTGCGACGACTCGCCGGGTTCTTCGGTCTTGGTCGGTTTGCCGGTCGTCTTGGTCGGCTTGCCCGTCGTCTTGGTGGGCTTGTGGGTCGTTCGCGTGCCCGACGAACCGCTGCCGCCGTCATCTTCGCCCTGGGAATCGCCGTCCTGATCGTGACCCTGGCCGTGGTCCTTACCCTGGTGTCCGTCGTGACCGTTTCCGCCGCTGTTCGACGAACCTTGGCCGCTGTCGGGGCGGCCCCGATCCGGATCGGCAAATGCCAGCGCTCCCCCGAGACCGGCGATGATCAGGCCCGAAAGCACCAGACCGGTCGAGGCGGCGACGCGCAACCGCGAACGCACGTTGTCACCACCCTTTCGCGCACCGCCCGCAAGCTCCGATTGATGAATTCGATTCTTGCACAAACAGGCAGGCCAAATTTGCTAGCTGAGGCGATTGCCCGCCGTGATCGCGGGGACGCGCGGCGGAGCAAATCCACCGGACGATACTGTGGGTCTGCAGCAGTTCTGCGGTGACCATGAACACACGACGAATTGACCGGGAGGCAACCGGAATGGGCCTGTTCACGCGACGAAAAAGCCGCGCCACCCGCCGCGCCGAAGCCCGCGCCATCAAGGCCAAGGCCAAGCTGGAAGCCCGGCTCACCGCAAAGAATGAGGCTCGTCGCATCAAGTCCGACCGAAAATCGGCGGACCAGGCCCTCAAAGCTCAGGTCAAGGCGCAGCGGGACAGTGATCGCAATGCCCTCAAGGTGGCCGAGGCCGAGTTGAAGGCGGCGCGCGAGGGACGTCTGCTCGCCCCCGCCAGGATTCGCCGTCTGCTGACCGTCACACGTTTGCTGGCGCCGGTACTCGTGCCGTTGATCTATCGCGCCGCCACGGCCGCCCGGGGTGCCCTGGACGAGCGTCGCGCCGATCGGCTCGGCGTCCCGCTGGCCCAGCTCGGTCAGTTCTCCGGACACGGCGCCGAGCTGTCCGCGCGGATCTCCGGCGCCGAGCAGACCCTGCGCCAGGTCGCGGAGAAGAAGCCCAAGGACGCCGAGACCAAGCAGTTCGTCACGGCGATCAACGAGCGGCTCACCGACCTGGCGGCCGCGGTGACCGCCGCCGAGAACATGCCGACGGCACGGCGCCGTGGGGCCCACGCGGCCATCGCCGCCCAACTCGACGGCATCGATGCCGATCTGATGGCGCGGCTGGGACTGGTCTGAGCCGACGTACATGACCGGCGCCCGTATCGACCCCGCAGCCCCGCTGCGCGGTACGGCCGTCGGCTCCCTCACGGCCGCGCTGGCCATCGCGGCCCACGGCATCGGCGGCGGCGCCCTGCCGGGCGGGGCGGTCGCCGCCCAGCTCGCGATCCTCGCGGTGACCCTGGGATCGGTGGCCGCGACCGTCGCCTGCGCGAGCCGCACCGTGGTGTTGTGGGGGTTACTCGGTGCCGGTCAGCTGCTGGCCCATGCGCTCCTCGCGACGGTGGGGCACTCGCACGATGCCCGGCCGGGTTTGGTGATGTTCGGCGCGCACCTGGCCGCGGTGTCGCTCGGCGCGGGCCTGATCGCCTGTGGTGCGCGGCTGTGGGCCGCGGTTTCGCGGGTGGTGCGCGCCGTGGTGCCCGGCGGCCGGGCCCTGCCGGTGCCGACGGTCCACGTCATCGCACGCGGCACGGACCGGCCGCTGCAGTCGGCCCTTTTCCTGGCCGCCTCGGTGTCTCGTCGGGGTCCGCCGGTCGGCGTCAGCGCCTGACCGTCCGACCCGACCAACTCCAGAAAGACACCTAGAAATGCAACCCCTCACCGGGGCGTCCTCACGCGCCCTGCTCACGACCGCCGCGGTAGCCGCCGCGGGGCTGCTCTCCGCCGCACCGGCCTGGGCGCATGTCCACGTCGAAGCCGACAACCCGACGCCGGGGACCACCTCGGTGCTCACCTTCCGCGTCCCCGGCGAATCCGATACCGGCGCGCTGACAACGCAATTGAAGGTCGACCTACCCAACGTGGCCTCGGCCCGCACCGAGGTGATGCCGGGCTGGACGGCCAAGCTCGACCGGGACACCGCCGCGGGCACGGTCCGCACGGTCACCTGGATCGCGGCTCCCGGGGTCGGCATCTCACCCGAGCAGTTCGCCCTGTTCCGGGTGTCGGTCAAGCTTCCCGACGCGGCCACCGCGAGCTTCCCCGTCACCCAGACCTACTCCGACGGCTCCGTGGTCCGGTGGGATCAGGCCCCGCTGCCCGACGGCAGCGAGCCCGAGCACCCGGCTCCGCAGCTGACGCTGACCGGTACCCCTGCCGAAGGCGAGCACGCTCCCGCCGCCGCTCAGCCCGCGGGCACCGTCGACAATTCGGCCCGGTGGCTGGCAGGCGGGGCGTTGATCGTCGCGGCCGCCGCGGTGGTCGCAAGCCTGCTGAACAGGCGCCGGTCATGAGCCGGCTGCTGGCGGCGACCCTGACCGGGCTGATGCTGGCCGCCTCGGCGCTGGTCGGGGCGCCCGCGGCATCGGCGCATGCGGCCAGGATCGCCGCCGACCCGGCCGAGCAGTCGGCTCTGCGCACGTCGCCCTCGCGGGTGAGCGCCACCTTCAACGAGGCGTTGCAGCCGGCCTTCGCCAACATGACGGTCGTCGGCCCGGACCACAACCTGTGGTCCGAGGGTGATCCGTCGGTTGCCGGTGCGGTGCTCAGCGTGGGGGTCCGCCCGCTGGGCCCGGCCGGTAAGTACACCGTGAACTACCGGGTGACCTCGGCGGACGGGCACGTGGTGTCGGGTTCCTGGTCGTTCGAGCTGACCGTCGCCGGTACGGGGACGCCGGGGCCCGCCGCCTCGGCACCCGCGCAGACCGACGGCGGCGGCATTCCGGTGTGGCCGTTCGTGCTGGTCGCCGTCATCGTCATCGGCGGCGGAGCCTGGTGGGCGGTCCGGCGTCAGCGGTGACCGGCGCGCTGATCCGGGCGCTGGCTGACGGCGCCGCCATCGTCACCCTCGGTCTGGCCGCGGTGCCGCTGCTCGAAACCGACCGGTACCGCGCCGAGTTGAGCCGGAAGGCGGCCGGGCCCCTCGCCGTGGCCGCGGCGGCCTGGCTGCTGGCCGAGATCGTGCGGCTGACCGTGGACGCCGCACAGACCGCGGGTGTCGGGTTCTGGCAGATCGGCGTGCGCACCCTGACCGATTTCGGCCTGCACACCGCTGCGGGCCGTTCGGGGCCGGTCGGCATCGCGGCGGCCCTGATCGTCGGGGTGATGGCGATCCTGGTACCGCGTGGTGCCACCACCACGGCCACGACCGTCGGCGTCGCGGCCGTCGGCATGGCTGCCAGGACCCTGGCCGGGCATCTTTCGGAGAGCGCTGTCGGGGGGATGGCAGTGGCGGTGCATTCGCTTGCCGCCGCGGTGTGGTGCGGGGTACTGGCGGCGCTGGTGCTGACCGTGACGCACCGCGGCCAGTGGGCCAGGGTATTGCCCCGGTTCTCGCAGTTGTCGCTGTCCTGCGTGGGTGTACTGCTGGTCGCCGGGGTGGCCGGGGCGGTGATCAAGTTGAACTCACCCGCCGAGCTGTGGGCCACCGGTTACGGCCGGGTGCTGGCGGCCAAGATCGTCGTCACGGTGGCCCTGCTGGGGCTGGCCTGGCGAAACCGCTCGCAGTGGCTGCCCGCGGCGCGGGCTCACCGCAGCAGCGCCGCACTGTCGCAGCACCGCTCGTTGGTGGAATTGGGCATGATGGCTGTTGCGGTCACGCTCGCCGCGGCTCTGGCCGTCACGGGTTGACCGCTGCGGCGCCTGGCATGATGGGAACCACTGCCGGCCCCACCCTCCGCGATGGCGCGGAGCACCAGATACTGCAAAGGAGCAGCCAGATGGCAGAGCAGCAGGATCACCCCGCCGAGAAGCCCGAAACCGCAGCCGAATCCGCTGCGGCCGACGCATCAGCGGCCGGCGCGGATCCTGCTCCGCCCACCCCGGCTCCCAAGCCCGGTCCTCCGCCTGCGGCCAAGAAGGCTCCGGCCAAGGCTCCCGCCAAGAAAGCGCCGGCCAAAAAGGCCGCGGCGAAAAAGGCCCCGGCAAAGGCCGCCAAGAAAGCTCCGGCGAAAAAGGCTCCGGCCAAGAAGGCTCAGCCCGCCCCACCGACGTCGCCGGCCGAGCCCACCCCAGCCCCTGTCACTCCGCTGCCGGATGTCGCCAAGGCGGCCAAAGAGACTGCGGCTCAAGCCAAATCAACTGTCACCTCGGCCGCGAACCCGGTGTCGGGCCCGGTGCCGGTGCCGATGAGCGAGAGTTCGTCGTCCAAATTGCCGCTGGCCGCGGCGGTGGCCGTGGGTGTTCTGGCCGTGCTGCTGGTGTTGCTCAGCCGCCGTCATTCCGACGAGGACTGATCGGGGCTTGACCCTGACGCGACGTCAGGGCCGATAGTGGCGTCATGCACGTCGATCCGCAGGTGAGGTCCGTCGGCGCGGTTGCCGCGCTGACGGGTGTCTCGGTGCGGACCCTGCATCACTACGACCACATCGGTCTGGTGGTGCCCGGCGTGCGTACCGCGGCGGGTTACCGCGGCTATACCGACGCCGATGTGGAGCGTTTGCATCTGGTGCTGGTGTACCGGTCCGCCGGGCTGGCGCTGGAGGCGATCCGGTCCCTGCTCGACGATCCCGATGCCGACGTGCTCGCCCACCTGCGACGCCAGCACAGCCTGCTGTGTGACCAGGCCGAGCAGTTACAGCAGACCATCAAGGCAGTGGAGGAATTGATGAGCGCCCACGACAGAGGAATTCAGCTCACCGCCGAGGAGCAGGTGGAGATCTTCGGCAGTGCCGTTTTCGACGAGCACGACGACGAGGCCCGTGAGCGCTGGGGCGATACCGAGGAATGGCGACAGTCCCGGCAGCGCACCGCGCAGATGACCAAGCAGGACTGGATCGAGTTCAAGGCCGAGAACGACGCGCTGCTCGACGCCCTGGCCGAGGGCAAGCGCGCCGGGGTACGGCCCGGGTCGGCGCAGGCCGACGAGCTCGCGGCCCGGCATCGCGCGAACATCTCCCGGTTCTACGACTGCAGTGACGACATGCACGTCTGCCTGGCCAACATCTATGTGGACGACGAGCGCTTCGCCCGCTACTACGACGAGGCCGAGCCCGGGCTGGCCCAGTTCGTGCACGACATCATCGTGCAAAGCGTCGCCGACTAGCGGGCTGCGATAATCGCCGGGTGAGTATCGAACCGCGCGCCACCGCTGATCTGGTCGACGAGATCTACCCCGAAGTCCGTAGCTGCGATCTGCAGCTGCAGAACTACGGCGGCAAGGTCATGTTCGCCGGGCCGATCACGACGGTGCGCTGCTTCCAGGACAACGCGCTGCTCAAGTCGATCCTGTCCACTCCCGGCGACGGCGGGGTGCTGGTGGTCGACGGCGACGGGTCGCTGCACACCGCGCTGGTGGGCGACATCATCGCGGGCCTGGCGGCCGACAACGGCTGGTCCGGGGTGATCGTGCACGGCGCGGTGCGCGACGCCGCCGCGTTGCGCACCATCGACGTGGGCATCAAGGCGCTGGGCACCAACCCGCGTAAGGGCACCAAGACCGGTGAGGGCGAGCGCGACGTCGAGGTCAGCTTCGGCGGGGTCACCTTCGTTCCGGGCGAGATCGCGTACGCCGACGAGGACGGCATCGTCGTCGTCGCCGCTCCCTAGCGCGAGCAGACATAAAACTGCCCCTTTTCGATTGAATGAAGTGGTCCCCAGAAGTTGGACACTGACGTTTGGAGCCTAGGCGGCAAGGGCCTGGGCCCGGTATTGGACCGGGCTCAGGCCCTTGAGCGTTGTTGAGATTCGTTCGGTGTTGTACCAGTGGATGTAGGTGTCAAGGGCAGCGGTGAAGTCCTCGACAGTGTCGAACCGGTTGTGGTGGAACATTTCTGCCTTGAGGTGTCCGAAAAGTTCTCCATGACCGCGTTGTCATAGCAGTTGCCTTTGCGCGACATCGACTGCAGCGCCTCAGCGTCGTCGAGCAACTTGCGCCAGGACCAATGCCGGTATTGGAAGCCCTGATCGGAATGCACCAGCGGACATTCACCCGGTTGCAAGGTCGCGATCGCCGCGGCCAGTGACGTGTTGGTCAACTCCACATTCGGGCTCATCGACCACGCGTAAGCCAGAACCGACCGATCGAACAAATCGAGCACCGGCGACAGATAGACCTTGCGCTCACCGATGCGGAACTCGGTCACATCGGTGACCCACTTCTGATTCGGCGCGCTCGCGCTGAAGTCGCGGTTGAGAAGATTTTCGGCGATCTGACCGGCTTCGCCGGTGTAGGAGTTGTACCGGCGGCGCCGCCGCACCCGGCAGATCAGCGCCAGTTCACGCATCACCGCCAGCACGGTCTTTTTGGCCACCACAAAACCCCGCTTGATCAGCACGGTGTGGATCCGGCGGTGTCCGTAACGGCCGTGGGTATCCGTGAATGCCTCGGTGATCGCGGACTTGAGGTCCGCCCGCGGGTCGGGGACCTGCGGTTTGGCGTGGTGGTAGTAAAACGTTGAACGGGCCAGCCCCGCCACCTGCAGCAGCACCGGTAACCGATGATCAGCCTTGAGGGCAGCGACAGCAGCGACTTTCACCGCTGTTCGTGCACCATCAAGGCTCGCAATTTTTTTAGGTAGGCGTTCTCCGCCCGCAACCGCTCATTCTCCTGCTCCAACCGCGCCAGGTCTGTCAACTCCTGCGACGAGGAACCAGCGTCTTGAGGTTGGCGCCCTTTAGGTTTGGGTTTCAACCCTTCCTCACCGAGCCGGCGGTAGGCCCGCACCCAGGTCTGCACCAGCGAGGCCGACGACAGCCCGTACTCCTGAGCTACCTGCTGCGCAGTCGCACCCTCGTCGATCACCTTGCGCACCACCTCGAGCTTGAACTCGAACGAGTACTGCGTTTTGGTCGGTTTAGCCACCAGCACCTTCCTGCCATGCAGGACCCAACGGCGATGTATCTCGCGAACCGGCCCCCGGCTCACTCCCAAATACCTCGCCGTGGCGCTAAAGCCCCGACCCTGCTCGAACAACGCTACCGCCGCACCACGTTGGGCCTCACTCAACGAACTAGAAGGATGCAAAAAAGTACTCCCCAGAAGAAGAAACTGAATTTCTCAGTCCAACTTCCGGGGAGCACTTCAGAAAAGGGGCAGTTTTGCGTCTGGTCGGCAGTGCGGGTTAAACCGTCACTGCGGCACGGTGTTTGGTGAACATCAGCGACTCCTCGTCGACCTTGCCGTACCGGATGGTCCGCATGTCGAAGAAGTAGTTCTGCTTCAGCTTCCACGGCGCTTCCGAGCCCGACTTGGGCAGACTGTCCATGGCCCGCCGGAAGTAACCCGGGGTGAAGTCCATGAACGGCAGCTCGTCGACGGCGTCGCCGGGGTGCTGCGCCTCGACGCGGTCGAAACCGTTGGCGTCCATGTAGTTCAGCAGGCGGCAGATGAACTCGGAGACCAGGTCGGCCTTCAGAGTCCAGGACGCGTTGGTGTAGCCGAAGGTGATGGCCATGTTCGGCACACCCGAGAGCATGAGGCCCTTGTAGGTCATGCACTTGGTCAGGTCGATCGGTTCGCCGTTGCGGTTGGCCGTCGCGCCGCCGAACAGCTGCATGTTCAGACCGGTCGCGGTGACGATGATGTCGGCCTGCAACTCCTCGCCGGAGGCCAGCTTGATGCCGGTCTCGGTGAAGGTGTCGATGGTGTCGGTGACGACGTCGGCCTTGCCGGAGCGGATGGCCTTGAACAGATCGCCGTTGGGCGCCAGGCAGACTCGCTCGTCCCACGGGTTGTAGCGCGGGCTGAAGTGCTTGTCGTAGTCGAAGCCCTCGGGCAGCCTGCGCTCGGCCATCTGGCGCAGCGCCTTCTTGAACACAGCCGGGAACTTCCGGGCGACCTGGTACTGCCCGGTGCTGTAGCCGATCTGCTTCCACCGGTTGATGAAGTGCGCCAGATGCTTCGGCAGGTACTTGTTGGTCCGGGCCGCGACCGGGTCCTCCAGCGGGAGGGCGCCGATGTAGGTGGGTGAGCGCTGCAGCATCGTGACATGGCCGGCGCCCTCGTTGACCAACGACGGGATCAGCGTGACAGCTGTTGCGCCGGAACCGATCACGACGATCTTCTTGCCGGTGTAGTCCAGGTCTTCCGGCCAATGCTGCGGGTGGATGATCTGGCCCTTGAAGTCGGCCGCACCCGGGAACTCCGGCGAGTAGCCCTCGTCGTAGTTGTAGTAGCCGCTGCACACCGACAGGAACGACGCGGTGATCTGCTTGGTCTCACCGTCGTGCTCGACGTCGACGGTCCAGCGGTTGTCGGCGTCCGACCAGTCCACCGACAGGACGCGGTGACCGGTGCGGATGTGGTTGCGGATGCCGTTCTCGTCAGCGGCCTCGTTGATGTAGTTCCAGATCGACTGGCCGTCGGCGATGGACTTCGCCGACTCCCATGGCTTGAACCGGAAGCCGAGGGTGAACATGTCGGAGTCGGAGCGGATGCCCGGGTACTTGAACAGGTCCCAGGTGCCGCCGATGTTCTCCCGGCGCTCCAGGATCACGTAGCTCTTGGTGGGGCAACGGTCCTGCAGGTGCCAGGCCGTGCTGATGCCGGAGATGCCGGCACCGACGATCACAACATCGAAATGTTCGGTCATGGGACCGACGGTATCAACATGGTGTTGAGTCGGTCAACGGTGTGTCGACAAATTCAACACAATGTTAGGCTCCTTGATTGTGACCACCTCCAGCACGACCCGCGCACCGCGCGGTCGCCGCGCGGCCAGGCCCTCGGGTGACGACCGCGAAGCGGCGATCCTCGAGACGGCGCGGCAGCTGCTGGAGACCAGGAAGTTCACCGACATATCGGTCGATGACCTGGCCAAAGGCGCCGGGATCTCCCGGCCGACGTTCTACTTCTATTTCCCGTCCAAGGAAGCGGTCGTGCTGTCGTTGCTCGATCCGATGATCAAGCGCGCGGACACCGGTTTCGACGGTGCGTTGGAGGACATGCCCGCGGATCCCAGACAGGCGATCCGCCGGGGGATCGAGATTTTCTTCAGCTCATTCGGGTCGCACCCGGCCACCGCAAGGGCGGGAGCCGAAGCGCTCGACACCATTCCCGAGATCCGCGAATTCTGGTCCGGGCTGATGCAGAAGTGGATCGCCCTGACCGCCGCTCTGATCACCGCCGAACGGCAACGCGGCGCCGCCCCGGACACCATTCCCGCGATGGACCTCGCGACCTCGCTCAACCTGATGAACGAACGCACGATATTGGCGGCGCTCCGCACCGAACAACCCGCTGTCGAATACGACAAGGTGGTCGACACCCTCGCCCACATCTGGCTGACCAGCATCTACGGCGAGGCCCGCTAGCTCGTCCGCCACCTATGCGAACATATGTTCGTGTCCGGCGGTCCAACCCAGCAGGCGGCCATCCTGCACGCTGATCTCGATTCGTTCTACGCATCCGTCGAGCAGCGCGATGATCCGGCCCTGCGCGGCCGCCCGGTGATCGTCGGCGGCGGCGTGGTGCTGGCGGCCAGTTACGAGGCCAAGGCGTTCGGGGTGCGCACGGCGATGGGCGGCGGCCAGGCCCGGGCGCTGTGCCCGCAGGCCGTGGTGGTGCCGCCGCGCATGTCCGCCTATTCAGAGGCCAGCCGGCATGTGTTCGAGGTGTTCCACGACACGACGCCGGTGGTCGAGCCGCTGTCGGTGGACGAGGCGTTTCTCGACGTGTCCGGCCTGGGCCGGGTGTCGGGCACCCCGGTGGAGATCGCCCGGAGGCTGCGGGAGCAGGTCAGCGAGCAGGTGGGGCTGCCCATCACCGTCGGCATCGCCCGGACCAAGTTCCTGGCCAAGGTGGCCAGCCAGGTGGCCAAGCCGGACGGCCTGCTGCTGGTCCCGCCGGACCGCGAATTGGCGTTCCTGTATCCGCTGCCGGTGCGCCGGCTGTGGGGTGTGGGCGCCAAGACCGCCGAGAAGCTGCATGCCCACGGGCTCGAAACCGTCGCCGATGTGGCCGAACTCCCCGAGTCGGCTTTGCGCCCCATGGTCGGCGGAGCAATGGCACGGCAGCTGTATGCGTTGTCACGCAACATCGATCGCCGCCGGGTGACGACGGGGGTGCGGCGCAGCTCCGTCGGCGCCCAACGGGCCCTCGGGCGACGCGGCAACACGATGTCGGCCGCGGAGGTGGACGTGGTGGTGGTCAACCTCGTCGACCGGATCACCCGCCGCATGCGGGGCGCCGGACGCACCGGGCGCACCGTCGTATTGCGTTTGCGCTTCGATGATTTCGGCCGGGCGACACGCTCGCACACCCTGCCCCGGGCCACCGCGTCGACCGATGCGATCCTGGCAGCCGCCCGCGCATTGGTGACGGCCGCGGCACCGGTGATCGCCGAGCGCGGGCTGACCCTGATCGGATTCGCGGTGTCCAACATCGACCACCAGGGCAGCCAGCAATTGGAATTGCCGTTCGATTCAGAGCCCGATCCGGTCGCGATCGACGGCGCCATCGACGAGGTGCGTCAGCGGTTCGGCAACGCGATGTTGACCCGGGGCGTGCTGGTCGGCCGCGATCCCGGCCTGGAGATGCCGACGCTGCCTTACTAGAAGAACTGCGCTGCAACGAATCCCGCGAGCAACACGACGAACCCGCCGATCTCACCGGCAATGAGGGCGATCATCCCGGCGTGCAGTGTCGCGGTGGGCTTCTCGAACTGGTTGGTGGTGTCACGTTTGGCGCCGTGCTCGATGTAGGCGGCGATCGCGACGACGAAGAACAGCACGAGAACCATGGCCGCGGTGAGGTTCACCCAGGTGGGCCAGGCGCTGAGCTCGACGAACACTGCCACCAGCAGTGTCGCGAAGGAGTACAGCAGGGCGGCCCGGTGGGCGATGTCGACGTACGGGTGGGCCAGGTGGTTCTCACTGGTGGCCATCTGCCGGTACTTCCACACCCCCAGCACCAGCGCCAGCAGGAAGATCAGGCCGGCGGCCAGCAGGGTTATGACGGTGTCGATGCCGAGTTCCGCGTGCATCGCGTGAGCTTAGTCCGAGCTCTCAGCGTGAGGTCCAGTCGAGAAGCCGGTCGGCGGGCCAGGTGTTGACGATCCGTTCGATCGGCACCTGCGCGTCCAGGGCCCGCTGGGCTCCGTAGCCGAGGAACTCGAGCTGCCCGGGCGCGTGGGAGTCGGTGTCGATGCTGAACAAGCAGCCGATGTCGAGCGCGAGGTTGAGCAGGCGGGTCGGTGGGTCGCGCCGCTCGGGCCGGGAGTTGATCTCGACGGCGGTGTCGTGGTCGAGGCAGGCGGCGAACACCTTCTCGGCGTCGAATTTCGACTCCGGCCGCATGCCGCGCCCGCCGGTGACCAGGCGGCCGGTGCAGTGCCCCAACACGTCGGTGTGCGGGTTCGACACGGCTTTGACCATCCGCCGGGTCATCGCCGCCGAGTCCATGGCCAACTTGGAGTGCACGCTGGCCACCACCACGTCGAGGCGTTCCAGCAGCTCGGGTTCCTGGTCCAGCGAGCCGTCTTCGAGGATGTCCACCTCGATCCCGGTGAGGATGCGCATGGGTGCGACAAGTTCGCGGATCTCCTCGATGACGTCGAGCTGCTCGCGTAGTCGTTCGGCCGACAGCCCGTTGGCCACCCTGAGCCGAGGCGAGTGGTCGGTCAGCGCGCAGTACTCGTGGCCCAGGTCGCGCGCGGCAAGCATCATCTCCTCGATCGGGGCGGACCCGTCTGACCAGTTCGAGTGCACATGCAGGTCGCCGCGCAACGCCGCACGGACCTCGCCGCCACCGAGATCTTCGGCCGCCGAACGCAATTCGACGAGAGTGTCGGGTTCCCGTCCGGCCCATGCCTGGGCGATCACCTTCGCGGTCTTGGGCCCGACCCCGGGCAACGACTGCCAGCTGTTCGACGCGCCCAGCCGTTCTCGCTGGGCATCGGTCAATGCCTCGACGACATCGGCGGCGTTGCGGTAGGCCATCACCCGCCGCGGGTCTTCCCGCGCGCGGTCTTTGTAGTACGCGATCTGACGCAGTGCGGTCACCGGATCCATCGGCTGCTCAGCAGTCGCCCGGTCGCGCCGCGCAGTGTGGCGTGGTGCCCGGGAACCGATAGCGGTGGTTCGCCACCCAGCGGTACGCGGCATTCTGCAGCTGACGCATTCCGGGAATCCGGTACACGCCCAACGGGATCCGGCTGCCCATCCCGGCCGAGAGCGCCGCGTTGATCGCTTCGGCGCCGCGGTACACATCGCCCGACGAGTCCCGCCACCAGGCCGCTTCGGTGAGCTGATCGGCGGTCACGCCGAGCTGCTCGGCGGTACCGGGCCGCTGAAACGGCTCGATGTGCAGGTCTCCCGTGCGCTGTCGCCGCATCAGGGAGTTGACGCTGCGCGTGCACATCCCGCAGTTGCCGTCGAAGTACAGGACACCGCTCATACCTTCAGTGTGCCCAGCATTTGCGATGACGTACAGTGGATTGCGAAATCGTTCAATCCATAAATCCGTCAGGCAAGCATTGTGATCAGAACCGTGGCCGGCACGTTCAGCCGCCTGCTGCCTCATCGCGACGACTACACCGAGCTGCCCCGCTCGTGGCGGCGGGACATCCTCGCCGGCGTGACGGTCGGCGTGGTGGCCCTGCCGTTGGCGTTGGCGTTCGGGATCAGTTCGGGGGTCGGCGCTGCCGCCGGCCTGGTCACGGCCGTGGTGGCGGGCCTGGTCGCCGCCGTGTTCGGCGGGTCGCATGTGCAGGTGTCCGGGCCGACGGGTGCGATGGCGGTGGTGCTCGCGCCGATCGTCGCGCAGCACGGGCTCGGCAGCATCGCGTTGGTGACGGTGGTGGCCGGCCTGGTGGTGCTGGCGGCCGGGGCCACCGGTCTCGGCCGGGCGGTGACGTTCATCCCGTGGCCGGTGATCGAGGGGTTCACCCTGGGCATCGCGGCGATCATCTTCCTGCAGCAGGTGCCCGCCGCGTTCGCGCAGCAGGCCCCGGCCGGCGAGCGCACGTTGCCCGCCGCGTTCAGCGTCGTCGCTCAGGCCGACTGGACGTCCGCGGCGAAAACCCTTGGGGTGGTTGCTGTTGTCGCGCTGTTGATGATCGTGCTCCCCCGCTTGCACCGCGCGATCCCCGAGTCGCTCACCGCCGTCATCGTGGTCACGGTTCTGGTCAGCACCCTGCACATCCCGGTCGCCGCGATCGGCGAACTGCCGTCGCACCTGCCTGCCCCGCTGCTACCCCACGCCGACCTCGGCGCGTTGCGCACCCTCCTGGGCGCGGCACTGGCCATCGCCGCGCTGGCCGCCATCGAATCGCTGCTCTCCGCGCGGGTCGCGGCGACCATGTCGCCGACGGGACCGTACGACCCGGACCGCGAGCTGGTGGGCCAGGGCCTGGCCTCGGTTGCCTCCGGGGTCTTCGGCGGCATGCCCGCCACGGGCGCGATCGCCCGCACCGCGGTCAACGTCCGGTCCGGCGCCAGGACGCGGGTGGCAGCGATCGTTCACTCGCTCGTTCTGCTCGGCGTGGTGTACCTGGCGACAGGACCGGTGTCGACCATTCCGCTCGCCGCACTGGCCGGGGTGCTGATGGTGACGTCGTTCCGGATGATCTCGGCAGCCACGATCCGGAAGATCCTGCACTCCACCCGATCCGACGCGTTGACGTTCACCCTGACCGCCGCCGTCACGGTGTGCTTCGACCTGATCGAGGCCGTCGAGATCGGTGTCGTCGTCGCCGCGTTCTTCGCGTTGCGTTCGGTGGCGCGGCGCAGCAGCGTCGTCCGCGAGGAACTTCCGGGCCCGCCGCATCCCGGCGACGATCAGATCGCGTTGCTGCGCCTCGACGGCGCCATGTTCTTCGGTGCGGCCGAACGTATTTCGAGTGCCATCGTGGACGCCGAGCATCCGCACACGTCCGTCGTCATCATCCGGATGTCGCAACTGGGCATGCTCGACGCCACCGGCGCCCACACCCTCGCCGAGATCGCGACCGAGCTGGAGTCGCGCGGTATCACGGTGATCATCAAGGGCGTTCGACCCGAACACGCCGAGTTGCTGGCCAACGTCGGCGTGTTCGAGTCACTACGACACGAGAACCATCTGCTCGATTCGCTCGACGACGCGATCGAGCATGCCCGCTCGCACGTCAGCTGACGGTGCGGATCAGCTTCTTGTTCACGAACTCGTCCATGCCGAACTTGCCGAGCTCGCGGCCGAAGCCGGACCGCTTGACGCCGCCGAACGGCAGTTCGGCCCCCTCGGCTCCGACCGCGTTCACGAACACCATGCCCGCGTCGATGCGGTCGGCCACCCGTGCGGCCTGATCGGCATCGGTGGTGAATACGTAGGAACCCAGCCCGAACGGGGTGTCGTTGGCGATTTCGACGGCTTCGTCCTCCGAGCCGGCCTTGTAGACCACCGCGACCGGGCCGAACAGCTCCTGCCGGTAGGCGTCGTTGTCCTCGGTGACACCGGTCAGCACTGCCGGCGGGTAGAAGGCACCACGACGCTCACCGGCGGACGTCAGCTCGGCACCCTGGTCGACGGCGGCCTTGACCTGCTGTTCGAGCCGCTCAGCGGCCAATTCCGAAGACAGCGGGGCGATTCCGTCGGCGGCGGCCAGCAGCTTCTCGGTGAACTTGGCCAGGAAGTCGTCGTAGAGGTTCTCGGCGACGATGAAACGCTTGGCCGCGTTGCAGGCCTGGCCGGTGTTCTCCATCCGGCCTTCGACCGCGGCCTGCACGGTCGCGTCGAGGTCATCGGTGGACAGCACGATGAACGGGTCGGAGCCACCGAGTTCGAGCACGCACTTCTTGAGGTTGCGTCCGGCGATCTCGGCCACCGCGGCTCCCGCGCGCTCGGAACCGGTCAGCGACACCGCCGCCACGCGGGGGTCGGCGATGATCTCGGCGACCTGATCGTTGGTGGCCCGGATGTCGACGTAGGCGCCCTGCGGCAGTCCGGCCTCGAGGAAGATCAGCTGCAGCAGCTCGGCGGATTCGGGGCATTGCGGAGCGTGCTTGAGCAGAATTGTGTTGCCCACGATCAGGTTTGGGCCGGCGAACCGGGCGACCTGGTAGTACGGGTAGTTCCACGGCATGATGCCGAGCAGGACACCGACCGGGCCACGCTTGACCACAGCGGTGCCCTCACCCTCGAGCAGGGCGATCTCCTCGTCGGCGAGGAACTTCTCGGCGTTGTCCGCGTAGTACTGGTAGATGGCGGCGCTGAAGTCGACCTCGCCCAGGGCCTGGTCGCGCGGCTTGCCCATCTCCCGGACGATGACATCGGCGAGCTGCTCGCGACGCTGCTCGTGCAGGGCGGCGACCTTACCGATGAGCGCGGCCCGCTCGGCGACAGTTGTGGTGCGGGCCCAGGTGCGGCCGGTCTTGGCGGCGGCCTCGATCGCAGCCTGGATCTCGGCGTCGGTCGAGGTCGGGTAGGTGGCGACCACCTCGGCGGTCGCCGGATCGGTGACTGCGTACTCGCTCATGTTCACTCCAAGATGGATCAGATCGGGGGATTTCGTATATTTCCGTGCCCGAGACTACCGATTGCGGCGTCAAAATGGCACCAAAGATACGGAATCAGCATGACCGGCAGTGCCCAGGAATGATTCCCCGGACCGGACTAGTTTGTGATGGCGTGCGCTTCGCCTTCAAAACATCCCCGCAGAACACAACTTGGGCCGACATGCTTGCCATCTGGAAAGCTGCCGACAAGATCGACGTCTTCGAATCCGGCTGGACGTTCGACCACTTCTATCCGATCTTCTCCGACTCGTCCGGCCCCTGTCTCGAGGGCTGGACGACGCTGACCGCCCTGGCGCAGGCCACTGAGCGGTTGCGTGTCGGCGTACTCGTCACCGGTATCCACTACCGCCATCCCGCCGTCCTGGCGAACATGGCCTCAGCGCTCGACATCGTCTCCAACGGTCGCCTGGAACTGGGCATCGGCGCCGGCTGGAACGAGGAGGAATCCGGCGCCTACGGCATCGAACTGGGTTCGATCAAGGAGCGCTTCGACCGGTTCGAGGAGGCCTGCCAGGTCCTGAAGGGACTGCTGACGCAGGAGACGACGACGTTCGACGGCAAGTTCTACCAGCTCAAGGACGCCCGCAACGAGCCCAAGGGCCCGCAGCAGCCGCATCCGCCGTTCTGCATCGGCGGTAGCGGCGAGAAGCGGACCCTGCGCATCACCGCGCAGTACGCCGACCACTGGAACTTCGTCGGCGGGCCGCCCGAGGAGTTCGCCCGCAAGCGCGATGTGCTGGCCGCGCACTGCGCCGACATCGGTCGTGACCCCAAGGAGATCACCCTGTCGGCACACGTCCGCCTCGGCGAGGACCGCGACTACCAGAAGGTGGTCGACGAGGCCGCCGCCCTGGGCGCCGAGGGTCTGGATCTGGCAATCATCTACCTGCCGCCGCCCTACGATCCGGCCGTGCTGGAACCGCTGGCGGAAGCGATCAGGGATTCCGGTCAGCTCAGTCGCTGACACATATAGCTACGCCCTCGGATCGGCGCTGTCGCGTCGGTTCGAGGGCGTTGTGCTTCGTTGCGGATACGCGTCAGACGCCGAAGCGAAGTAGCTCGTCTGCCGTGGCCAGGCGTTCGTTCTTGGCCGGAAACTCACGGCTCTTCATCGGATGACGGAACAATGACCAGGCAATACGACCCATCCGTGACCGGCTGATCGGATTGATGTACACGGTGATCACTCCTGCGAATATCTGGTTGCTGTACCCGTAGTTCCACGTTACCGCAGCACTCTCACTACGTCATTAGATACCCGATATCCGGCAAACAGTGCGAGGCACGCCGCAAAAGAATCTGATGTTTCCCGTGTTACCAATGAGGCAAATGTGGCATTCGGATGACTCTTAGAAGAGATCTGGATCACTTTTTGACGCCACTTATGACTGTGATGCAGCCCACATCAGTTAATTAAGGGCACTCTCAAAAACGGGCCTGAGTGCGGCCCAACTCCTCGTCGAGGAACTCCGGCGGGTAGTCGTCGAGGTCCACGGTGTCCAAGCAGAACGGGTCGGGTTCGTCGCTCCGCGGCGGCGCGCTCAGCCGCAACCAGCTCACTGCCACGGCCATGAAGCACAGGAAAGTCAGTGGGTACCAGCCGCTCGCGAGCTGGCCGACCCAGAACCGCCGCAGGTCCAGGTAATTCCAGTACACGCCGCTGAAGTACATGGTGCTGTGGTTGCGGCCCGGACGGTGCAGGGTCCACATGAACACCATCGCGTACAGGCCCGCTGCCCGGTACATCCAGCCGCGTGCCCACATGCCTTGCATCGTGCAGGCTTTCGCGACCAGCCAGAACACCGCGGGGGCAAACCACACCCAGTGCGCCGCCCAACTGAACGGCGATACCGCGCACCCGGTCAGGCCCACCAGGACCACCGCCAACGCACGTTCCCCCCGGCGGTGCGCCCAGGTCGCCGCGGCGAGACCGGCGGCAAGCACCAACAGGCTTACCACGATCCACAGCCACTCCGGCCGCGGGCTCGGCGCGAAGTACCGGGCGAGAAATCCGTTGATCGACTGGTTGGCCAGGTGCTCGATGCTGCTGATGTGCGCGGTGTCCCCGAGGTGACTCCAGAACCAGGCGCTATCTCGCGGTAGGAGCGGCCAGGTGAAAGCGACGGTCGCCGCGAAAGTCAGTGCGGCAGTGGCCGAGGCGCGCCACTGCCGGGTGAACAGCAGGTACGGCAGGAAGATCAGCGGCGTGAGCTTGATACCCGCCGCGATACCCAGACCGATCCCCCGCCACCGGGCGTCGGTGGGTCGCAACAGGTCGAGCACGACGACCGCCATCAGCAGGATGTTGATCTGACCCCACCAGAGCGTGGCCTGCACCGGTTCGATCTCGACCACGATCACCGCGAGCGCAGCGCACATCACCGCGAGCCGCAGGCCGGCACAGATGCCGGCCAACCGCAGGACGCGCCACGCGATGAGCGCCAGGGCGCCGATCGACACAGCCAGCAGAACGTACTTGGCGCCGTCGAAACCGAGCCAGGCGAACGGCGCAAGGATGAACGTCGCGAACGGCGGGTAGACGTACCAAGCCCCACGCAGCGCCGGCTCCTGGTACAGACTCCGGCCGTCCCAGGAGGCATGTACCGCAGCGCGATACGTGTCCAGGTCGAAGTTGTTCTCGGTCAAGCCAAAGAAGTGTGTGCTGAACGGCACCAGCTGGTTGTGCACCAGCAGTGCCAGCACAGCCACCAAGACTGCACCTGAGACGACGCGACGTCGCAGCCTCATACTCGTCAGGCGGGGTATCCGAGCGCCCGGCGAATCGCCAATGCCTGGTCGAGGGACGGCTCTTCCGGCGTCCCCGACAACGTCAGGTACCGACCGCCGTCACCCACCTCGATGTGTACTTCCTCCGGCACGAGGGAGGTGTCCAATGGGACGTCGTCGCGGATGTACGTCATCCAGCCGACGCGTACCTGCTGGGGCTTCTTATGCCGTTGCGCCTTGTGAAAGGCGTATGTACACACTGACACGTACTCCGGCTCCCACGCGGCGACCAGAGCGACGAGGTAGTCACGCACCAACTGCTGCTCATCGGGAGCGTCTCCCACGGCCGGGTCGAGGCCCAAGAGAATATGGTTCCGGAGCGCACGCGGCCCCGAGAACCCGCACCGGGCATAGTAGGAAAAGAGCGGGCCACCGGCCGCCACCACCGGTTCGTCCAGCCGCTCCCGCACGAATTCGAGATCGAACCCGGGCGCGGTCCGAGGACCCTCGTTGATACGCTCCGTCACGAGCCTGACCGCATCGATGATCGCGTCGAGGTCATCGGCGGGCACGGGCTGCAGGCGTAACACACCTTCTGGGTACAGCTGCAGCGACCACGGCGAATACACCCCCGGCGCCTGAGGAAACGCCCGCCACGAACGTTGCATCCGTTCGGCCGACTCACGGATCGACTCCAGGCGGTCCCCCCAAGACCCGATGAAATCCAACGTCATTTCGTCATCCTCGAATCATGCAGGCGGCACATGCTCGACGTTTATCACGTCGCCATAACCGCGTTTAGCCACCATTCTCTCAATCGCCTCGGCGACTCTCGGCTCAGCTACTCTCCACTCCACCTCTTTGCCTGCCTGCCGCGCGGCGTCAACTTGGCGTCGGAGCTGGTCTTCGATGTCCTTCCCAGCCCCGAACCGCGTATCGAAATCGCCATCCTTATCCAGGAACTTCTCATATCCCGGGCCCTTGGCTTCGATCAGCAGGCCGTCGCCATCGTTGGCTTCCTTGTCCCAGCCATCGAACTTGACGGGGTTCTCACCCTCACGCGGCACTTCGTACTCGGTGCCGGCCGGAGCGCCGGATACCTGCTCCTCGTAGGCCTTCGCCCGTTCAGACATGCCGTTGCGATTGGCCTCGATCCATTCGCCCGGGCCCCCGTCGGACTTGACGTCCGACGGCATGATGTCGATGAGATCGCCCAGATCGACGGCCGGAAAGTGCTCCGCGGTGAAGGCCAAGATCGCCGCGAACGTGACGATTCCCGCGGCCAGCGCCGCCAGCAGAGCCAGATCGGCGGCCGCGATGACGACCGGCACGAAGGTCTTCATGTCACCCGCGCCGTAACTCAGGGCGGTGGCCTGACGAAGGTTCCCGGCCAAAGCGGCGTCCTGGCTGCCGAACTGGGCAAGCAGCGTTTTCATCTGGAGTGAGTTGCGCGCCGCCAGCTGCCGAATCTGCATGGCGGCGACAGGACTCTTCCGCGCCAGCTGATCCAGCGGACCGCCGGCTCGCACACTGACCGTGCCATCGTCAAACACGTCCCAGCCCTGTTGCTTCAGCTGCGCGACGTTGTCGACGATCGTCTTCCGCGTCGCCCCTAGCTGGTTTCCTCCGTCCCGCAACGCGGTCTGCGTTCGGGTCAGAGTGTCGTGCAACTTCTGCTGACGGACCGTCGTCTCGTCCGCCGAACGCACCGCAGCGTCTGCGGATGAACCTTCCCAGGCGTTTCGCAGCTTGCTCACGACGCCACGATGCGAATCCATTTGGGCGGCCACGGCCGTAGCCGCCCGTCCCATGTTGGCGGCCTCCGCGACAAGCTGCTCGGGCCGGGATGCTTCCACGACGCTGATCGTGACCGACGTGCCGCCGGTGGTCGATGTTGCAGGCACGTGCGCTCAGACAGTCTCGTAGCGGACCGGTCCGGCGAACTTGCCCAATGCCTCGGCAGCCGCGCTGTCGGTCTTCTCGTACTCTGTGGCCGCACTGCTCAACTTCGTCGCATACTGCGACATTTCGGTGCTCAACAGGTCTCTGGCCGTCTCGAGCACCGTCTCACACTGACTGCATGCCGCAGCGGACTGGAGACCCGCGAGGGCCGCGGCGCTCGCCGCCAGTGGTTGCCCCACTGTCAATGCCGCCAACTCTGAAGAGAGAGTTTCCTCCTGCTGCGCCGACGTGGTCAGCACAGGCGGATTCACTTTGAGTGTCGGCGTCACTCAGCAATTTTAATCGGCCTCCGATGGAGGCCGATTCACCAATTCAGCGCTGTGGCGCTGCCGTCGGCTTGATCACCGCAGGCAGGGCGGTCTTGCCCATCAGGTAGCGGTCGACGCCTGCGGCAGCGGCCCGGCCCTCGGCGATGGCCCACACGATCAGCGACTGTCCGCGCCCCATGTCGCCGGCAACGAACACGCCGGGCACCGAGGTCTGGAAGTTGTTGTCGCGGGACACGTTTCCGCGGTCGGTCAGCTCGACACCCAGCTTGGTGAGCAGACCTTCCTTCTCGGGCCCGACGAATCCCATTGCGAGCAGCACCAAGTCGGCCTTGAGTTCGAAGTCGGTCCCTTCGACCTTCTCGAACTTGCCTGCGTTCATCTTGACCTCGTGGGCACGCAGGCCGGTCACGCGACCGTCGGCACCGGTGAATTCCTCGGTGTTGACCGAGAACACGCGCTCGCCGCCCTCTTCGTGGGCCGAGGACACGCGGAACATCAGCGGGTAGGTCGGCCACGGGGTCGAGTCGGCACGGGTCTCGGGCGGCCGCGGCATGATCTCGAACTGGTGGATGCTGGCCGCGCCCTGACGGTGCGAGGTGCCCAGGCAGTCTGCGCCGGTGTCGCCACCGCCGATGATGATGACGTGCTTGTCCTTGGCGGTGATCGGCGGCTGGCCGTTCTCGTCGAGGACGTCGTCGCCGAGCTGGACGCGGTTGGCCCAGGGCAGGAACTCCATGGCCTGGTGGATGCCGTCGAGCTCGCGGCCCGGGATCGGCAGGTCACGCCATGCGGTGGCACCGCCGGCCAGGACGACCGCGTCGTAGTTCAGCCGCAGCTGCGCGACGGTGATGTCGACGCCGACGTTGACGCCGGGACGGAACTGGGTGCCTTCGGCCGCCATCTGCTCGAGACGCCGGTCGATGTGGCGCTTTTCCATCTTGAACTCGGGGATGCCGTAGCGCAGCAGGCCGCCGATGCGGTCGGCACGCTCGAACACCGTGACGGTGTGGCCGGCCCGGGTCAGCTGCTGGGCGGCGGCCAGTCCGGCCGGTCCGGACCCGACGACGGCGACCTTCTTGCCGGTCTGCACGTCGGGCATCTTGGGGACGACCCAGCCCTGGTCGAAGGCGTTGTCGATGATCTCGACCTCGACCTGCTTGATGGTCACCGGGTCCTGGTTGATGCCGAGGACACAGGAGGCCTCACACGGGGCGGGGCACAGCCGGCCGGTGAACTCCGGGAAGTTGTTGGTGGCGTGCAGCCGCTCGATCGCGTCGCGCCACCGGTCCTTGTAGACCAGGTCGTTCCACTCGGGAATCAGGTTCCCCAGCGGGCAACCGTTGTGGCAGAACGGGATACCGCAGTCCATGCATCGTGATGCCTGGTCCTGCAGCTTGTCGTGGGAGAAGTCCTCGTAGACCTCTTTCCAGTCCTTCAGGCGCAGCGGAACCGGCCTGCGGGTCGGAAGCTCCTTGGAGGTGTGCTTGAGGAAACCGCGCGGATCAGCCATTGGCGGCCGCCATGATCGCGTCGTTGATGTTCTCGCCGGCCTTTTCGGCCTCGGCGATCGCGGCCAGCACACGCTTGTAGTCGCGCGGCATGACCTTCACAAAGTGCTTCAACTCGTTTTCCCAATCAGACAGGACCCGTTGTCCCACAGCCGAATCGGTTGCGTCGACATGGGCGGCAATGAAGTCGCGCAGCCAGGCCGAGTCAGACTCCTCCAGCGCTTCCAGCTCCACCATCTCGGTGTTCAGGTTCTCGCCCAGCACACCGGCCGGGTCGTAGACGTAGGCGACACCGCCGGACATACCCGCCGCGAAGTTGCGGCCGGTGGGCCCGAGGATGACGACCTTGCCGCCGGTCATGTACTCGCAGCCGTGGTCGCCGACACCCTCGACGACCGCGTGGGCGCCGGAGTTACGAACCGCGAACCGCTCGCCGACCTGGCCGCGCAGGAACGCCTCGCCGCTGGTGGCGCCGAACAGCGCAACGTTGCCGGCGATGATGTTGTCCTCGGCGGCGAAGTCCGCCGGCGCTTCGTCGGCCGGGCGGACCACGATGCGGCCACCCGACAGACCCTTACCGACATAGTCGTTGGCGTCGCCGTACACCCGCAGTGTGATGCCCTTGGGCACGAAGGCACCGAAGCTGTTGCCTGCCGACCCGTCGAACGTGATGTCGATGGTGCCGTCCGGAAGCCCCTGCCCGCCATAGGCCTTGGTGACCTCGTGGCCGAGCATGGTGCCCACCGTGCGGTTGACGTTGGTGATCTTGGCGGAGAACCGGACCGGTGAACCGCTGTCCAGTGCCTCACGGCTCTGCGTGATCAGCTGCTGATCCAGCGCCTTGTCCAGGCCGTGGTCCTGACGCGAGCTGCAGTACAGGTCCTGGTTCATGAACGCCGACTCAGGCTCGTACAGCACCGGCGTCAGGTCCAGCTTGTGGGCCTTCCAGTGCGCGGCGGCCTTGGTGGTGTCCAGCGCGCCGACCTGGCCGACCATCTCGTTGACGGTGCGGAAGCCCAACTGCGCCATGAGTTCACGTACTTCTTCGGCGATGAACATGAAGAAGTTCTCGACGAACTCGGGCTTGCCGTTGAACCGCTCGCGCAGCACCGGGTTCTGGGTGGCCACACCCACCGGGCAGGTGTCGAGGTGGCAGACGCGCATCATGATGCAGCCCGAAACCACCAGCGGCGCAGTGGCGAAACCGAATTCCTCGGCGCCCAGCAGCGCGGCGATCACCACGTCGCGGCCGGTCTTGAGCTGACCGTCGACCTGGACCACGATGCGGTCGCGCAGGCCGTTGAGCAGCAGGGTCTGCTGCGTCTCGGCCAGGCCCAGCTCCCACGGCGCACCGGCGTGCTTCATCGAGGTGAGCGGGGTGGCGCCGGTGCCGCCGTCGTGGCCGGAGATCAGCACCACGTCGGCATGCGCCTTGGACACGCCTGCGGCCACCGTGCCGACACCGTTCTCGGACACCAGCTTGACGTGCACGCGGGCGGCCGGGTTGGCGTTCTTCAGGTCGTGGATCAGCTGCGCCAGATCCTCGATCGAGTAGATGTCGTGGTGCGGCGGCGGCGAGATCAGGCCGACACCCGGGGTCGAGTGCCGCACCTCGGCCACCCACGGGTACACCTTGTGTCCCGGAAGCTGGCCGCCCTCACCAGGTTTCGCACCCTGGGCCATCTTGATCTGGATGTCGGAGCAGTTGGTCAGGTAGTGGCTGGTGACACCGAACCGGCCGGAGGCCACCTGCTTGATGGCGCTGCGGCGCCAGTCGCCGTTCTCCTCCGGCTCGAACCGGTTGACGCTCTCGCCGCCCTCACCCGAGTTCGACCGGGCGCCAAGGCGGTTCATTGCGATGGCCAGGGTCTCGTGTGCCTCGGCCGAGATCGAGCCGTAGCTCATGGCGCCGGTGGAGAAGCGCTTGACGATCTCGGAGGCCGGCTCGACCTCGTCGATCGAGATCGGCTTGCGGAGACCGTCCTTGAACTTGAGCAGGCCGCGCAGCGAGGCCATCCGCTCACTCTGGTCGTCGACCAGCGCGGTGTACTCCTTGAAGATCGAGTACTGGCCGGTGCGGGTGGAGTGCTGCAGCTTGAACACCGTGTCCGGGTTGAACAGGTGGTACTCGCCCTCACGGCGCCACTGGTACTCGCCGCCGACCTCGAGCTCGCGGTGGGCGCGCTCGTCGGGGCGGTCCAGGTAGGCCAGCGAGTGGCGGGCGGCGACGTCGGCGGCGATGTCGTCGAGGTCGATACCGCCCACCGGGCAGCTCAGCCCGGTGAAGTACTGGTCGAGCACCTCCTGGGAGACGCCGATGGCCTGGAACAGCTGGGCGCCGGTGTAGGACGCCAGGGTGGAGATGCCCATCTTGGACATCACCTTGAGCACGCCCTTGCCTGCGGCCTTGACGTAGTTGGCCTTGGCCTTGTCGCTGCTGATCCCGGCGATCACGCCGCGGTCGACCATGTCCTCGATGGACTCGAAGGCCATGTACGGGTTGATCGCGGCGGCACCGAAGCCGCACAGCATGGCCATGTGGTGCACCTCGCGGGCGTCACCGGCCTCGACCACCAGGCCGACCTTGGTGCGGGTGCGCTCGCGGACCAGGTGGTGGTGCACGGCCGCGACGGACAGCAGCGACGGGATCGGCGCCATGGTCTCGTTGGACTCGCGGTCGGACAGCACGATGATGCGGGCACCCTCGCGGATGGCCTCGGACACCTTGGCGCGGACGTTGTCCAGCGCTTCTTTGAGGCCCTGGCCGCCCCGGTTGACCGGGTACAGGCAGCGGATCACCGCGGCACGCATGCCGTGCTTGTGGCCGCGGACCTCATGGTCGGGATCGACGCAGATCAGCTTGGACAGGTCGGCGTTGCGCAGGATCGGCTGCGGGAGCACGATCTGCCGGCACGAATCCGGACCGGGGTTGAGCAGGTCGCCTTCGGGTCCGATGACGCCCTGCAGGCTGGTGACCACCTCTTCGCGGATGGCGTCCAGCGGCGGGTTGGTGACCTGGGCGAACAGCTGCTGGAAGTAGTCGAACAGCATCCGCGGACGGGCCGAGAGGATGGCCACCGGGGTGTCGGTGCCCATCGAACCCAGGGCCTCGGCACCGGTGCGGGCCATCGGCGCCACCAGCAGGTTCAGTTCCTCGTAGGTGTAGCCGAAGATCTGCTGGCGCAGCACCACGCGGTGGTGCGGCATCCGCACGTAGTCACCGGGCGGCAGCTCGTCGAGCGGGAACAGGCCCGCCTCGATCCATTCCTGGTAGGGCTGCTCGCTGGCCAGCTGAGCCTTGATCTCCTCGTCGGAGACGATGCGGCCCTGAGCGGTGTCCACCAGGAACATCCGGCCGGGCTGCAGGCGCAGCTTCTGGACGACAGTGGACGGGTCGAGCGGCAGCACGCCGGCTTCGGACGCCATCACGACGAGGCCGTCTTCGGTGACCCAGATGCGGGAGGGGCGCAGGCCGTTGCGGTCCAGCACGGCGCCGATCACGGTGCCGTCGGTGAAGCACACCGACGCCGGCCCGTCCCAGGGCTCCATCAGCGAGTCGTGGAACTCGTAGAACGCCCGGCGAGCGGGGTCCATCGACTCGTGGCGCTCCCAGGCCTCGGGGATCATCATCAGCACGGCGTGCGGCAGGCTGCGGCCACCGAGGTGCAGCAGCTCGAGCACCTCGTCGAAACGCGCGGTGTCGGACGCGCCGGGGGTACAGACGGGGACGATCTTGTCGAGCCCGTCGGTGCCGAACACGTCGGTGCGGATCAGCGCCTCACGGGCGCGCATCCAGTTCTCGTTGCCGGTGACGGTGTTGATCTCGCCGTTGTGGGCGATCCGCCGGAACGGGTGGGCCAGCGGCCAGGACGGGAACGTGTTGGTGGAGAAGCGGGAGTGCACGATGCCCAGCGCGCTGGTCATCCGCTCGTCCTGCAGGTCCAGGTAGAACGCCTTGAGCTGCGGGGTGGTCAGCATGCCCTTGTAGACGAAGGTCTGACCGGACAGGCTCGGGAAGTACACGGTCTCGCGGCCGGGGCCGTCCTGGCCCGGTCCCTTGGTGCCCAGCTCGTGCTCGGCCCGCTTGCGGATCACGTAGGCCTTGCGCTCCAGGTCCATGCCGGAGGCGCCGCCGATGAACAACTGCCGGAAGGTCGGCATGGCGTCGCGGGCCAGTGCACCGAGCGAGGAGTCGTCGGTGGGCACCTCACGCCAGCCCAGCACCTGCAGGCCCTCGGCCTCGACGATCTTCTCGACAGCTTCCGCGGCCGCGGCGGCATCGCGTGACGACTGCGGCAGGAACGCCATACCGGTGGCGTAGCTGCCGGGTTCCGGGAGCTGGAAGTCGACGACTTCCCGCAGGAACGAATCGGGGACCTGCAGCAGAATGCCTGCGCCGTCGCCGGTGTTCGGCTCGGCACCCTGGGCACCGCGGTGCTCCAGGTTCACCAGTGCCGTGATGGCCTTGTCCACGATGTCTCGGCTGCGGCGACCGTGAATGTCTGCCACCATTGCCACACCGCACGCATCATGTTCGTATGCGGGGTTGTACAGCCCGACCTTGCTGGGCGCCATTCCCACCTTGCCCTTCAACACGCTTCTACGAAGAAGCCGGCTCGGCGTGGGTGGCCTCCGTGCAGCACTGGACGACGGCTATGTCCCACACGCCATAAGTGGAGAAAACGATAAGGCAACTACCGTGGCAGATGCCAACTTAGCTAAGCCTAACGATACTCCGCTGGTGACATTTACCCGTGCGCACAGCTCTGCCGCGATGATGTCGAATCACATTGCAGCCCTTGCCATTTCACACATTCCCAACAGGGGGACCCCCGCCCCCCATCTGGGCCTACCGTCACCTCAAACCTCTATGCAGTTTGCTATCGGCACATAAATACGTCGTTATAATGCCGTTATCGGAGTCTATAGCATTTGCGGGAAAGCTTAGTCAGATTCTTAGATTTGCATCGTCAACGTCCCGAGGCCTGCACAGCGCTGCGCACGCCGGCCTCGGGTCGCAGGTCGAGGCGACGTAGCGACTGCGCATTGAGTGCCACGACAACCGTCGACGCTGACATCAATATCGCTCCGACCGACATCGGCATTACAAAGCCCAGCGGAGCGGCCACCCCGGCAGCCAACGGGACCGAGATCAGGTTGTAACCCGCTGCCCACCAAAGGTTCTGCTTCATCTTGCGGTAGGACTGCCGGGAGAGCTCGATCACCGAGAGCACCGATCGCGGATCGGAGCTGGCGAGGATGACGCCGGCCGAGGCGATCGCGACATCGGTACCCGCGCCGATCGCGATGCCGACGTCCGCGGCGGCCAGCGCCGGCGCATCGTTGACGCCGTCACCGACCATGGCCACGGTCAGGCCCTCGTGCTGCAACTCGGCCACCTTCGCGGCCTTGTCTTCGGGGCGCACACCGGCGAAAACCCGGTCAATCCCCAGCTCAGCGGCCACCGCCGAGGCCACCGGAGCGGCATCGCCAGTGATCATCACCACTTCGACACCCAGAGCGTGCAGGGCGTCGACGGCTTCGCGGGATTCCGGCCGGATCTCGTCGGCCAGTGCCAGCGCCCCGGCCACCTCACCGTCGATCAGAACGTGCAGCACGGTGGCGCCGTCCCACCCAGCGGTGTCCGGCAGGGCGTCGTGCCCGGCCTGGTCGAGCAGCGCCGGTCCACCGACCTGGACCCGCCGTCCACCGACCAGAGCGCTCACGCCCACTGCGGGTGAGGAACTGAAGTCGGTCGCCGCCGCGATATCGAGGCCGCGATGTTGCGCCGCCGCGACGATGGCGCGGGCCAGCGGGTGCTCGGAATCCGCCTCTGCTGCCGCGGCCAGCGCCAGCACGTCGTTCTCGGTGCCGTCTGTGGCCGCCACCGCGGTCACGGCCGGCTCACCCTTGGTGAGCGTGCCGGTCTTGTCGAACAGCACCGCCCCGACCGTGCGCATGGTCTCCAGCGCAAGACGATCCTTGATCAGCACGCCGCCCCTGGCGGCCCGCTCGGTCGCGATGGACACCACCAGCGGTATCGCCAGCCCGAGGGCATGGGGGCACGCGATGACCAGCACGGTGATCGTGCGGACCACCGCCTGATCAGGTTCGCCCAGCAGCGTCCACGCGAGTGCCGTGAGCAGCGCCGATCCCAGCGCAAACCAGAACAGCCAGCCCGCGGCCCGGTCAGCCAGCCGCTGCGCCCGCGACGTGGAGTTCATCGCCTCGCCGACCAACCGCTGGATGCCGGCCAGTGCCGTGTCGTCACCGACGGCAGTCACCCGGATCCGCAGGCCGGAGTCGGTGGCGACGGTGCCCGCGACGACGTCGTCACCCAGGCTCCGGCGCACCGTCCGCGACTCCCCGGTCACCATCGACTCATCCATATCGGCCGCACCGTCGACGATGCGGCCGTCGACGGGCACGCTGCCCCCGGGGCGCACGATCACCAGGTCGCCGACCCGGAGATCGGACGGCGCCACGGTCACCACCTGTTCGGTGTCGCCGTCGCCCTCGACCCGTTCAGCCTCGTCCGGCAGCAGCGCGGCCAGGGAGTCGAGCGCGGAGGTGGTCTGGGCCAGCGACCGCATCTCGATCCAGTGACCGAGCAGCATGATCACGATCAGCAGCGCGAGCTCCCACCAGAAGTCGAGCTGGTGGTGCAGCACGCCGAGGCTCGCACCCCACGACGCGAGGAACGCGACGGTGATGGCCAGGCCGATCAGCAGCATCATTCCCGGTGCGCGCGAACGGATCTCGCTGATCGCGCCGGTGAGAAACGGTCGGCCACCCCAGAGGTACATCACGGTGCCGAGCACCGGGGAGATCCAGCGCGCGCCGGGGAAATCGGGGAGGTCGTAGCCGAGCAGCATCGCGAACATCGGTGACAGCGCGACCGTCGGCACGGCCAGCGCCGCCATGACCCAGAACAACCTTCGGAACTGGGCGACATGGTCGCCATGGCCGGCGTGTCCCGCGTGACCGGTGTGTTCGTGCTCGTGCATCGCGTGTTCGGTCGTGGTCATGTCGCCACTGTATACCCCTAGGGGGTATCTGGCCACCGTGATGGGCGTAACTGTTGACGGCGATGCACTATCCGCTGAATACCCCGCTGGGCCGCATGGATGTCCAGACCCTCGAAGAGGGCCCGGACCGCTGCGTGGCCTCCATCCCCGTGGGCGGTCTACTCAATCCGCTCACGCAGCTGCCGACGCTGGCCCCACTGGCGATGCTGGTCGACCACATCGGCGGCCTGGCCAACCACTACCGCCGCGGCGACGACGAGTGGACGGTGTCCAGCGAGCTGGCCATCGAACTCACCCCGCATGCCCTGGAGCTCGCCCTGGCAGCACCCGAGGTGCCCGTGGTGGCGACCGCCGTGCCCTTCGGGCCGAAGGGCACGGGGTCGTTGAGCCTGTCCGAGCTGACCCATGGCGGTCAGCTGATGGGCACGGCCACGGTGCGGTCGTTCCACATCCACACCCCGGGCCACGTCGTCGCATGGCCGTCCGACTCGACCGAGGGAACGCCGCCCGCGGCACTGAAAGACCGCATGTCGGTCGAGGTGGCCGAGACCGGCGGTCGGACCGCGGTATTGCGGCAGCTGCCGGATCCCGTCATCAACAACAGCATCGGCATCGTGCACGGCGGGGTGTCGGCCGCAGCACTCGAACTCGTGGGTTCCGCCGCATTGAGCGACGGCACGGGCGCCCCTTGGCGTACCGCCTCACTGCGGGTCAACTATCTGCGCCAGTTCCGCGGCGGTGACGAATCCCGTTATGAGGCACGGACATTGCGTAGCGGGCGAAGCTCCGGGGTGGCCGATGCGCAGGCCATCGGCGACGACGGTGCGGTTGCACTGGTGGCCCGGTTGACCGCTTACCGCTGAGCCGCACCCGATCAGGCAGTAGCATCCGCTGCATGCCCGCGACGGCCGGCTACCTCCGAAAATGGCTCATCCTCGCCGTCGCCATCGGCGTCATCGCCGGCCTCGGAGCCACGGTGTTCTACCTGGCCTTGGACTACACCGGCGACTTCCTGCTGGGTTACCTCGGCGGCTACGACATCCCCAAGCCGCCCGGCGACGGCGGTGACCCCGGTTCACCCGGATTCGACCGGCCGTGGGCCATCCCGCTGATCACCTGCGGTGGCGCTCTGGTCTCGGCTTGGCTCGTGGCCACATTCGCGCCCGAGGCCGAGGGGCACGGCACCGACAACGCCATCGAAGCGGTACACACGGACCCGCGATCCATCCGGGTCCGCGCGATCGTGGTGAAGACCATCGCCAGCGCGTTGACCATCGGCTCCGGAGGGTCGGGCGGACGCGAGGGACCGGCCGCGCACATCTCGGCCGGCTTCGGATCGCTGCTGGCACGCCGGTTGGACTTGTCCGACGACGACGGCCGCCTGGCGGTGTCCCTCGGTATCGGCTCGGGCATCGGTGCGATCTTCGGCGCCCCACTGGGCGGCGCGGTGCTGGCCGCGTCGATTGTGTACCGCGAGGATTTCGAGTACCGGGTGCTGGTTCCCGGGTTCATCACGTCGGCGTCTGCCTACGCGGTGTACGGGTCGATCCTGGGTTTCGATCCGCTGTTCGGCTCGCTGACCGAGGGCTACCACTTCGATCATGCGCTGGACCTCGGCTGGTTCGTCGCCCTGGGAATCATCGCGGCCTTGGTCGGCTGGCTCTATGCCCGGATCTTCTACGGCACGGTCGCACTCACCGCAGAACTCCCGGGTGGCAAAGTCGTGAAACCCGCCGTCGGCGGCCTTGCCGTCGGCCTGCTGGCGCTGGCCATCCCGCAGGTACTGTCCAGCGGCTACGGCTGGGCTGAAAAAGCCGCGGCCACAGACACTTTGATGACGATCCCGCTGTGGATCGTGCTGCTGATGCCATTGGCGAAGATCGTCGCCACCTCGTTGTCGATCGGCACGGGCGGTTCGGGCGGCATCTTCGGGCCCGGAGTCGTGATCGGCGCGTTCGTCGGCGCCGCACTGTGGCGACTCGGGGAACTCGCCGGCGCTCCCGGGCTTCCCGACAGTCCCGCGGTTTTCGTGGTGGTCGGCATGATGGCCTGCTTCGGCAGTGTCGCCCATGCACCGTTGGCGGTGATGATCATGGTCGCCGAGATGACCGATTCATTCGCGGTCATTCCAGGCGCCATGGTGGCAGTGGGCATCGCCTACCTGTTGATCTCACGGACGAACGTCACGATCTACCGGGCGCAGCGGCTCAACCGGAACAGCGACTGACCGCCGGATCTCGGGTTAGTTTCGTTGCTGCCGCGTAAATTTCATTGTCGAATCGTTTTCGCAACAACGATCCTGCCATCAGCTACTGGCATGACACCCTCCGGATGAACCACATCTACGGAGGAGTTCGCCATGAGTACGCCGACAATGTCACATCGATTGGCAGCTGAGTTCATCGGGACGTTCTGGCTGGTCCTGGGCGGCTGCGGTAGCGCGGTGTTCGCCGCGAAGTTTCTCTCCGACGGCTTCTCGGTAGGGATCGGATTCCTCGGGGTCGCCCTCGCCTTCGGCCTCACCGTGCTGACCGGCGTGTACGCCTTCGGCACCATCTCGGGCGGCCACTTCAATCCGGCGGTCACGCTGGGCGCGGCGCTGGCCCGCCGCGTCGAGTGGGCAGCCGTTGTCCCGTATTGGATTTCGCAGGTGGTCGGCGGTCTGGTGGCCGGCGTGGTGATCTACGTGATCGCCAGCGGAAAGGACGGGTGGTCCGCCACCGGGAACATGGCCGCCAACGGGTACGGCGAGCACTCCCCCGGCGGGTATTCGCTGCTGGCGGTGCTTCTCGCCGAGGTGATCCTCACCGCCGTCTTCCTCCTGGTCATCCTGGGTTCCACCGATGACCGTGCGCCGAAGGGCTTCGCCGGTCTGTCGATCGGGCTCACCCTGACGCTGATCCACCTGATCTCGATCCCGATCTCCAACACCTCGGTCAACCCGGCCCGTTCGACGGCGGTCGCGTTCTTCAACGGCAATGGGGCGCCGGCGCAGCTGTGGGCGTTCTGGCTGGCCCCGCTGGTCGGTGCGGCCATCGCCGGCCTGGCCTACCCGTTGCTGTTCGGAACCGCCGAGGAACTGGCCGACCGCCCCGTCCGCGACGAGGCGCTGGACCGCTAGATCAGGTCAGGTGGTCGAATTCACCACTGACCCAACGAATATGAGTCTCGGCTGACCGGTGCACTACATCCTTGGCGGCGCTGTCTATCTCATCACCGCCAAGGGTGTAGAGCCGGTCGTAGTCGTACTCGTCGAGCCGGTCCACGATTCGCCGCACCACCGCGGCCGACAGCGGCACGTGCTTGGGGAAGTTCCGCTGGAACGACACCCAGTTCCGTGCCAGCCCACCGGAGATGGTGTCGCCGACCAGGAGCGTGCCGTCCGCCGTCAGCGCCACCGCACTTCCCCGCATATGCCCGCCGACGTGGATCAGTCGCAGGCCCGGCAGCGGTTCGGACTGTTCCTTCCACAGCTGGATCAGCGGATCCTGAACCGGAAGCCATTCGGCATCAAGGGCATTCACATATACCGGCACGCCGCCGAACGCCCTGCTCCAACTGAGCTGCGCACCGAACATGTGGGGATGACTGGCCGCGACGGCATCGACACCACCGAGACCGTGGACCAGTCCGATGACCTCGTCGTCCAGGTAACTCGGCGCATCCCACAACAGGTTCCCGTGCGCGGTCTGCACCAGGAAAGACCGGTGCCCGATGGCGAACCGGGGCGCTCTCCGCAGGCTGTGCACGCCGCGGCCATGGTCGACGTGTTCGGTGTGGTGCGGCTGATCCGCCAGCTCGTCCAGCGTGGTCCAGGTGCCGTGCGGCGGGAGGTCACCACGCTCCTCGATCGACACGACCTCCGAGGTCAGCACGCAGCTGCCGGCCGGTTCGGTCTCGGAATCCGGGTGTTCCACACCGCATCCGGTGCATATCCAGGTAGGCATGACACCAGGCTGGCACCTCAACAACGGTTGAGGTCAATTGCCGAAACGGCTAGGCGCTCTTACGCCTCGCCTTACCGGCCGCGCCGCGCTCGGTGGGCGCCCCTTCATGCACCAGCGTGCCGCCGGCGCTCTCCAGGTGAGCCCGGACGAACCACTGGAACTTCTCAAGTTCGGCCGCGTGATCGATGAGGACGTCCTGGGACACCAGGTCGAGTTTCTCCAACCGTTCGATCGCCTTCCGGGTGTCCTCGATAACCCCGGTGTAGACGAGGTCGAGCGCTGCGAGATGGGCCTGCACGGTGTCCCGTCCGACGGAGTAGTCGTCCCAGGTGCGGTCAGCCACGATCGCGCCCGGGGTGCCCTTCGGCGATTTACCCAGTGCGGCAATTCGTTCGGCGACTTCATCGGCGTAGGAGCGCACCAGCGCCACCTGCGGATCGATCATCTCGTGCACTCCGATGAAGTTCGGACCGACGACGTTCCAGTGGATGTGCTTGAGCGTCAGGTGCAGGTCGTTGTAGGTGCTGAGCTGCTTCTGCAGCAACTCGGCGACCTCGCTGCCCTGCTTGTCGGTCAGTCCGGGAATGGTGAACGCGGTCATTGCGGTTCCTTTCGTGTTCACGATCGGTCCCGTCCCGGGTACCCGGCAATCACGCCCGGCAATCACGCCGGCTACAGCGCGCGCAAGTTGAGAATGGCCTGGCGCGCACCGAAGCGCGGATTGTGCGCCAGCCCACTGGCTTCCAGTAACCGCACAGCACGCTGTCGGTGTGGGCGCAGCGGTTCCAGTAGCTCGATCATGGCCGCGTCGTCGATCGGATGGCCCAGCAGGCTGCGGCCCACCACTGTGGACAGGTGATAGTCCCCCACCGACAGCGCGTCGGCATCCCCGAATGCGCGCTGCACAGTCTCGGCCGCCGTCCATTCGCCGACACCGGGCAGTGACCGCAGCCCGGTCACGGCCCGTTCGGCGGTCAACCGCTCGAGAGCATCGGCGCGTTGCGCACACCCGACGATCGTGCGGGCGCGGCCCGGATCCACGTTGGCCCGGTGGAACTCCCACGACGGGATCCGCCGCCACACCTCCGCGGTCGGCGGCACCCGCATGCCGGTCGGCGCAGGCCCGGGTGCCGGGGCGCCGTACTTCGTGACCAGCCGCCGCCAGGCTCGCCAGGCATCCATGCCCGAGACCCGCTGCTCGATGATCGCGGGCACCAGTGCCTCAAGGACCCGGCCGCTGCGCCCCAGACGCAGATGCGGCACCCGCCGGTGCGCCTCGGCGATCGTCGGCTCGACCGGGTCGAAGCCGCCGGCGTCGTCCTCGGCGCCCACCAGCGCCGCGAATCCGTCCAGGAACTCCGCGGCACCCGGGCCCCACGCCTCGCAGTCCACGGTGCCGACGGCCGACTTGGTGATCCGCGCGGTGACCGGACCGGTGGCCATCGCGCTGGTGCGCCAGATCGCACCGTCAGCGCTGATCCGGTTGGACGGGTCACCGCTGCCACGCCGCCACGGAGCCAGCGTCAGGCCCGGGCTGGCCGGGCCCTCGAATACGACGCTGGTTGAGGGCACCGCACCAGATTAGGCCAGGGCGATGACCGCCTTGTCGGGATAGAACGCCAGGTGGCCGGCGATTTCGGCGACGGCCGGATACGGGTCCTCATAGGTCCAGACCGCGTCGGTGACCCCGCCGACGTCGTAGTAGTTCGCTTCGCCCTTGTACGGGCAATAGGTGGTGTTGGCACTGCGGGTCAGCGTCTCGAACACCACGTCGGTGCGCGGAATGTATTGCACCGCGGGGTAGGTCGACTCCTGCAGGGTCAGGGCATCGTCGGTCTGCGCGACGATCGCGCCGCCGATCGTGACGGTGACCCGACGCCCGGTCGGCGTGATGGTGATGGGGTGGGTGGCGCTGGGCTGCAGCACCTGGCGCTCTGTCATACGGATCACAACGTCGCGACCACCGCGACGGATTCCCGGGCAGACTGGAGCGATGGCAACTTTGCAGAAAGCCCGGCTGGGCGCACTCGAAGTGGCGCGGATCGGCCTGGGCACGATGGGCATGTCCTTCGCGTACGGCAGCGCGGGCCGCGACGACGCCGAGTCGATCCGGACCATTCATCGGGCCATCGACCTGGGCGTCACCCTCATCGACACCGCCGAGGTGTACGGCCCGTACGTGAACGAGGAGTTGGTGGGCCGGGCCCTGCGGGGCCGACGCGATCAGGTCGTGCTCGCCACCAAGTTCGGGATGATCTCCCACACCGGACGCGACGGCGCGGACAGCACCCCGGACAACATCCGCGCCGCGGTAGAAGGGTCATTGCGGCGGCTGGGCACCGATCACATCGATCTCTACTACCAACATCGGCTCGACCGGTCCACGCCGATCGAGGAGACCATCGGTGTGCTCGCCGAGCTGGTCGCCGAGGGCAAGGTGCGCCACATCGGGTTGTCCGAGGTCGGCGTCGAGACCATCCGGCGCGCCCATGCGGTCCACCCGATCACCGCACTGCAATCGGAGTACTCGCTGTTCACGCGTGATCCGGAAGACGGGATCCTTGATGTGCTGCGCGCGAACGGCATCGGCTTCGTGGCCTACTCGCCGCTCGGCCGTGGGTTCCTCACCGGGCAGATCCGATCCGTCGACGATCTGGCCGACGACGACACCCGCCGGGACAACCCCCGGTTCTCCGGCGAGAATTTCGCCGCGAATCTGCGTCTGGCCGACGAGGTGCGGGCCGTTGCCGACGCCTCGGGTGTGACGCCGGGGCAGGTCGCACTCGCCTGGCTGCTGTCCCGCGGCCCCGATATCGTGCCGATCCCCGGCACCAAACGGATCGAGCGGTTGGAGGAGAACCTTGCCGCCGATGCCGTGACGCTGAGCGCTGATCAGTTGGCCAGCCTGGACAACCTCGCCCCGGCCGCCGGCGACCATCACACCGAGGCCCAGATGCGGATGATCGACCGCTAGCCCGGGACTACGATCAGCCGCATGACAGCGCCCGTGAAAGCCACCGTGTCCATCGCTGCCGATCCGGCAGCGGTGTACGCACTGATCACCGACCTGCCCACGCTGGCCTCACTCGCCGAGGAGGCTCATGCGATGGAGTGGCAGAAGGGCAGCTCCGCCACCCCCGGTTCGGTTTTCAAGGGCCACAACCGCAATGGCTCCAAGGCCTGGAGCACCACCTGCACGGTCACCGATGCCGAGCCGGGCAAGGCGTTCGCCTTCGACGTGAAGTCGTTGGTGTTCCCGGTCGCGCACTGGCGCTACGACATCGTGGCCTCCGATGGCGGCTGCACCGTGACGGAATCCACCTGGGACCGTCGCGCGGGCTGGTTCAAGAAGGTGGCGGGTCTGGCCACCGGGGTATCCGACCGCGACGGCGCCAACGCTGAGCACATCCAGCTCACCCTGCAGCGGTTGAAGGAACGCGCCGAGGGGTAATGCGACCAGCCGCCTCAGAACGGTGGGGGTGGTCCGTGTTCTTCGGCGAGCCAGGCTTGGTAGGCGCGTTCGACTTCGATGTCGTGGTTGAGTTCGGCGCGCAGGAATCGTTCTTCGGTGATGCGGTCTTGGCGGTCTTCTTCGCGGGTGCGTGAGCGTTTGGGCATCTTCACCCCGCGGTTCGGGCTGGGAGCTTCGGGTTCGGGAAGGTTCAGGTCGCCGGTCGGGGAGCCGAGGGTGGGGAACATGGCGGCGCCGTGGGGTTCGGTGACATGGGTGTGGCCGGTGGGTGTGGTGATTTCGACTGTGCCGTCGGGTAATTGACGATCCGACCAGCCCGCGCAGAACGTTTTCAGCAGGTGATGGGCGCGGCAGTACAGCTTGGTGTTGGACGGGTGGGTCGGGCCCAGCGGGTAGGGCACGGTGTGGTCGATATCGCAGCGTTGCACGGGGGCGTCACAGCCGGGGAATCGGCAGGTCAGATCGCGCCAGCGGATGAACTCCGACAGCGCCACCGAGGGCCGATACCCCGGCTCGGAGCCCTCAGGGGCGGCGGAGGCGCTGGGTTGAGCAGACTCGTCGGATTCGGCCGGCTCAGATAAGTCAGCCGACTCGCCGGGCTCAGCCGACTCGCCGGGCTCAGCCGACTCGCCGGGTTCGGTTGGCGCGCTGGTCTCTCTCGACACGCCGGAGTCGGTCGCCCCAAGCGGTTCAGGCTCTTCGCTGGCCGTGCCGGGATCGGTCGGCGCGCTGGATGCGCTCGGCACCCGCACCGGCTTGAGCCGGGCTCTGCCAGCCAGCTCACGCACACGATCGGCGGGCAGGATGCCGTACCCGGGTAGATATCCCGGATGGTTCGAGGTGCCATCGAGGGTGGCTTGTTCGGCCAGCACATGCACCACCGCCGCATCAGCGGCCGCCCGCTTTTGCGCCGCCGGGCAATCCTCACGACCGCACCGGCAGGCCAGTTGGCCCTCCAACCGGGCCAGTGGCCCGATCGCATCGGCACGCCGCCGCTCCCGGCTGCGCGGATCATGCTCACACACCGTGTCCGCCAACGCATCCAGGCGTTGATCCAACGCCGCCCCGTCCTCAGCATCAACATTCGCCACGATGATGGCCTGACCCGGACTGCCCGGATCCACCTGCACAAACCGATCCTGAGCCACATCCGGCGGTATCCGCACCCCATTCGGATCCACTGTGGCGATCCGGTGATCGATCCGTTCCCGCAGTTGTTTTTCCGACAACCGCATCCACTGAGGCGCCCGGCCGGCCAACTCCGCATCCAGCGCGGCCCACACCGACGGGTCGGTGGTCTCGGTGCGGGCGATGATCATCCGCACCACCCGATAATCGATCTCCCCCACCGCAAACCGGGCCGCCACCAGCGGCAGCTTGTCGCGCAACACCCGGGCATGATGCACCTGGGTGCCGCCGCGGCCCCGGCTGATCCGCATCGCCGCCGACACCTCCGCCGAAACCTCGTCGAACGGATCGGTGCGCCAGTAAATACTGTCGGCCAGCTCCTGTTCACGCAGGCTGTCCAACGCCCCGACCGCGGCCAACCGGGCCGCGATCGCCACCGACTCGGCCCGCGTGGCAGCACTGATCCGCTCGATCAGCTCCACATCAGACACGACCTCGGTGTCGAACATACATTCGAGTATGCCACTACCCACCGACATGCCGGGCCCTCCCGAACATGTCGTACCTCGGGAGGAACGTCACGGCCAAGTACCAACGAAAGGGGCACCTGATGTGCTGGATCTGCGATCACCCCGAGGCAACCAGACAGGACTATCTCGACCTTCTGCGGGACCAGACTTTCGAGCGGGGCTGGGCGGTGCAATACGTCGAGCACGGCCGCAGCCCATTCGGCTACACCATCGGGCTCAGCGAGGCCGGGCTGCCCGAGTTGCTGATCACCGGCCTGGAGCCGCTGATCACGTGGAGGCTGCTGAACACACTGGCGGAATACATGGTGGACGTGACCGAACCTGCTCCCGGCGACACCATCTCGCTGCCCGATGACTGGTTCGCCGAGTTCGTCGAAGTCGGCGAGCCCACCGCCCATCTCGGCTTCGCAGTGGAGTTGTGCGGTCACGCTATCCGCGCGCTGCAGGTCGTCTGGTACGACCGGCACGGCCACTCCCCCTGGTGTTCCGAATTCAACCGAGGCGGTCCCCGCCAACCTGTCCTCGGCGTGCGGGGACCACGCGAAACTGCTTGAACACCCTTCTTTCTGCCATGAGTCGATCAATTACTGCCAACGGAAATTGTTGCTCTGAGCTCTCGGTTTACACAGACATAACCGGAAGGAAGAAGCAGAAAATGAAGAAGTTCGGATTCGCCGTCGTCGCCGCAAGCGGTTTGAGCGCAGCGGTCCTCGGCCTGGCCGCACCGGCCCTGGCCGCCGAGCCCGCTCACGCGGCAGCCCCCAGCTCCGTCACCATCTCCGCGGGTGTCGACCACCTGGACTGGCTGAATCAGATCCAACCCAGGGCCAACGCGCCCAAGGTGGATACCACCGTGCGCCACAGCGGCGTTCGCTGACATCGACAGCCGAAAGAGGGGCAGCCAGAAAAGGCTGCCCCTCTTCGCTTTTCGCCTACAACCCTCAGAACGCGTACCGGTGATACTGCGCCATGTACCGCGTCACGGGGACCGGCTTCATGATGGCCAGCATCAACCGGTAGTACCAGGGCAGCGTATTGAACACCTGGTCTTCGAACGGTGAGTTCCAGGCCAGCAGGCGGGTACCCGGCACCGCGCGCAGGATGTCCTCGGGCTTGTTGATGGCCCAGTGCAGTTTGGCCCCGGACCGGCGCACCACGGTGTTGCTCCATTGCGCTTTGATGCCGAGACTGTTGAACGCATCGAATTGCAGTTCGCCGGAAGGAAATCCGTCGACGATGCGACGCAGCAGCGCCACCCCGTCGTGCTCGGTGAGGTACATCGTCAGCCCCTCGCCGATCATCAGGGTCGGCCGGTCGGCGGGGATGTCACGCAGCCAGGCCGGGTCGGTCACGGACGCGGCCACCACGTGGTAGTGCTCGGCGGTCGGGTACAGCTGCTCCCGCAGGTGCGCGACGTCGGGGTAATCGATGTCATACCACTCGACTCCAGGACCGGGCTCCAGGCGGAAGTACCGGCCGTCGAGCCCGCACCCGAGATGCAGCACCACAGCTTCCGGGTGCACCGCCAGGAACTGGCGGGCCCAGCGATCGAAGTGGGCGCTGCGGGTGGTCACCGATGGCGCCTTCGCCTCGGTGATGGAGGTGCGGCTCCAGTCATAGTCGATACGGTCGGCGATCTCCTTGGCCAGCTTGTCGCCGAGGATCGGGTTGGGCAGCCCGGCGTCGAGCGCCTTGGCGTAGAAGGTGGCCAGCATGGTCTGCGGCGCACCGGAAAGGTCGACTTTCAGCTTGTCGGTCATATCGCCAGGTTAGGCCGGAATACGCTTGCCGCCCAGTGGCTTAACGCTGCACGGCGTGGTGTTCAGCTGCCATTGCGGGCGCGTTTGGCGGCGCGCAGGCCCACCCAGAACTTGGCCGCCTCGGCGATCGATTCCTCGACCGGCCTTGGCTGCCAACCGAGTTCACGCACAGCCTTGGAGTGATCGAGCTCGGCTTCGGCCCGCATGAGCCGCAGGGATTCCAGCGACAACCGCTCATCGGTGCCGCGCAGCTTGCCCTTGACGGTGCCCGCCGCGGCCAGCGCGTAGGACACCGGCAGCGGAATCGACCGCTGGACCGGTGCGACACCGGCGGCCTCGGCGGCCAGCCGCGCCACCTCGGCGTTGCTGATCATCTTCTCCGAGATCAGGTAGCGCTCGCCCGGAGTTCCCCGGTCGGCGGCCAGGAGCATCGCCTTGGCCGCGTCGTCGATTCCGACGGCTTCCAGGTCGATTCCGCTCATGACGAACGGCAGTTTGCCGAATGCCGCGCCTGCGATGATCGCGCCGTGCGGGGTCCGTCCCCAGTCGCCACTGCCGTAGGTGGTGGACACGCACATCGCGACGGCGGGCAGGCCGCGCTCACGTGCGTATTGCAGCACCAATTCTTCGGCCTGTACCCGTGAGCGCACGTAGGGCGTCACCTTCGACACGTCGACGATGTCGGCCTCGGTGGACCGCTTGCCGCGCTTGCGCCCGACCGTGACGTAACTGCTGGTGTAGACGAACTTTCGCAGCTCGGGGAATTCCAGCGCCACGTCCAGCACATTGCGGGTGCCCTCGACGTTGGTGCGGAACAGCGGCGCCGGGTCGCGCAACCAGCCGCGGGGATCGACGACGCAGTGGTAGACGACGTCGCACCCGGTCATCGCTTCGCGCAGGGCCGCCTTGTCGAAGACGTCGCCATGAACCCGGGTGACGTCGAGGTCGTCGATCCCGATCGTGTTGGCATTCGGCCGCACCATCGCCCGGATCTCGGAGCCGCCATCAGCGGCGACCAATTGCCGCAGCACATGCGAGCCCAGAAATCCGTTGGCCCCGATGACCAGTTTGGCGCTCACGCACTAGCCCCCGAACTTCTTCAGCCACGCCTCGGCCTCGTCGGTCAGGGTCCCGAGTTCGGCGGCCTTGCGGCACCACTTGCGGGCCGCGGAGGCGAATCGCAGGGGGTTGTAGACGTCCTCCTGACGGGACCACAGGCCATCGCCGGCGTAGGTCAGGATCGAGATGTTGGTGGCGGTGATGATGGTGCCGTCGCCCGGGTCGCGCATCGGGTTGTCCAGTTCGCAGATGATGCGTCCGGTGGGCTCGTCGATCACCGACCACAGCGACGGGAACGACGTCATATAGCTGCCAGGGAAGGTCGTCATGGTCTTCCAGATCCAGGGCCGCACCTGCTCGCGGCCTTTCATGGTGCCCACGGCGTGCTCGATGTAGTCGACGTCGACGGTGTAGTGGTCGGCCCACACGTCCCAGTTCTTGGTCTGTGCGGCCCGGTCGACGGTCTGCTCGAACTTTTCAAAGGCAGCGGCGAGTTCCTCGCGGCTGAAAGACCTGCTCGTCACCCCAAAACTAGAACACGTTCTACCAGGCTTTGTCGAGACCCGTCAGTGCGCGGCCAGCACCTGCCGGGAACCCAGCGGTGCCTGCAGGGCCACCTCGGCGGTGCCGTGCACCGCGAGGGCGATACACATCCGGCCGACGGACTCCGGTGGTGTCCCGCCGCGAAGGTCGATCGTGACGGCATCGGCGGTCTCCTGGGTGACGAGGTGCACCCCGAAGCAGTCCGGGGTTCCCGCGGTGAAGTTGACCAGCAGGCGGTCCGCGTCGCGGCTGAAGGACTCGATCGAGGTCAGGTGGGGATCCACGATCGCGGGGTTGTCGGCGAACAGGGTCCGCGCCGGATCCCGGGGCACCTCCGGCACCGCGACCACGTCGGGTTCAGCCGCTGCGGTGGGACATCCGGCCAGCAGGAGTAAACCGGCGAGGGCTGCGGTTGCAACTTGACGCATGACCACCACGGTAACCACGGAGCACAATGGGGCACATGGGTAACTATTCGACTGCGATCCTGGCGGGCGGCTGCTTCTGGGGCATGCAGGACCTCATCCGCAAACAGCCCGGCGTGATCTCGACCCGCGTCGGTTACACCGGCGGGCGCAACGACCACCCGACGTATCGCAACCATCCGGGCCACGCGGAGGCCGTCGAGATCGTCTACGACCCGGCGCAGACGGATTTCCGCGCGCTGCTGGAGTTCTTCTTCCAGATCCACGATCCATCCACCAAGGACCGGCAGGGCAACGACGTGGGCACGAGCTACCGCTCGGCGATCTTCTACCTCGACGACGAGCAGAAGCGCGTGGCGCTGGACACCATCGCCGATGTGGACGCGTCGGGACTGTGGCCCGGCAAGGTGGTCACCGAGGTGACCGCGGCGAGCGATTTCTGGGAGGCCGAGCCCGAGCACCAGGACTACCTGGTGCACTACCCGAACGGGTACACCTGCCACTTCCCGCGCGCGGGCTGGAAGCTGCCCAAGCGCCAGACCACCGGATAGCCGGTCAGACCCCCAGCGGCGTGGCGCGACGGTGTACGACGATGCGCCCGCCCGCCGCGGGGGTGTAGGCCACCCCTCGGGAGTGCACCTTCTCTCCCGGCGCGGTGGTGGTGGCGATGGTGAAGTGGCGCAACACCGTTCGGAGTACCACGTCCATCTCCACGTTGGCGAACACCGCTCCGACGCAGCGCCGGGTGCCGCCCCCGTACGGGAGCCAGCCCAGGCCGGGGCGATTGCCCACGAATCGCTGCGGGTCGAACCGGTCCGGGTCGGCGAACTCGCGCTCCGCCTCCTGGATCTGCGAGATCGCCACGATCACCGAGTGGCCGCGGGGAATCTCCCACTCCCCCAGCCGGATTGACGGTGCATAGACGTGACGGCCGGCAAAGTCGATGACGGTGCGGTTGCGCTGCACCTCCAGGATGGTGGCCTGACGGTATTCGTTGCCGTCGGTGGCGGCCTCGGCGACCAGGTCGGACAGCACCTGCGGGTGACGACTGATCCGCTCGAACGCCCACCCGAGGGTCGATGCCGTGGTCTCGTGCCCGGCGGCCAGCAGGGTCAGTAGCTCGTCGCCGATGTCCTTGCGGGACATGGCCGATCCGTCCTCGTAGGTGCTGCGCAGCAGCAGCGCGAGGATGTCGTCGCGCTGGTCGAACTCGGGGTCCGCCTCGACCTTGTCGATGAGCCGGTTGATGACGGCGTCGTACTGCTCGCGGTACCGGGCCAACCTGCCCCACGGGCTGAACCGGCCGTAGGTCCGGCTCGGGGTGGGCACCACCACCAGCCGGGAGCCGAGGGTGACCCACGGAGGGATGATGCGGCGCAGCTCGTCGAGCTGTTCGCCGTCCGCGCCGAACACCGCGCGCAGGATCGCGTTCAGGGTGATCCGCATCATCGGTTCGAGGGTCTCGAACTCGCGACCCTCCGGCCAGTTCGCGGTTTCCCGCAGCGTCTCCTCTTCGAAGATCTGCTCGTAGTTCTTGATGCTCTTGCCGTGGAACGGTGGGGTGAGCAGCTTGCGGCGGCGCCGGTGATCAGTGCCGTCGAGGGCGAACACCGATCCCGACCCGAGGATGCGGCTCAAGTTGGGCTGGATGTTGCCGACGTCGTCGGTGTTCGCGATGAAGAGCTGTTTGGCCAGCTGGGCGTCGGCGACGATCACGGTGGGGCCGAAGATCGGGAGCTTCAGGCTGAAGACATTTCCCTGCCGGCGGGTGATCTGTTTGACCACCCAACGCCGGGCCACCGCGAATCCGATGGCCTGCAACGGCTTCGGCACCCGCGCGGGCGGCGGGGTCCGGCCCGGCGCGGCGCTCGCGGTGGACTTCTCGGTGGTCTTCTCAGCTGCTGCCAGCTCGGTCATACCATCTCCAGCCAGTTCTGGTACCGCGCGGTACCAATGAGTTATGAGGTACGGTACTCCCAGGTACCAGGCAAAGCAAGGGGGTCAGCCACGATGACCTACCGGCTGCGATTGCTCGACGGACTTGCCGCGGCGATCAACGACAAGGGCTACCGCGAGAGCACGGTGGCCGACATCGTTCGCCACGCCCGCACCTCCAAGCGCACGTTCTACGACCAATTCGGCACGAAAGAGGACGGGTTCCTCGAGCTGTTGCGCGCCAACAACGCCGCACTCGTCGACGGCATCCAGGCCGCCGTCGATCCCGATGCACCCTGGCGGGATCAGATCGGCCAGGCCGTCGGTGCCTACGTGGACCACATCGCATCTGCTCCGGCGATCACCCTGAGCTGGATCCGCGAACTGCCCGCACTCGGCAGCCGGGCCCGCCCGCTGCAGCGCGAAGCCCTGCGTGATCTGACCGATCTGCTGATCGAACTCAGCGGCAGTGCCGGATTCCGGAATGCCGGCCTGCCCCGGCTCACCGAGCCGATGGCGATCATCCTGCTGGGCGGGCTACGCGAATTGACCGCGCTGATCGTCGAGGACGGCCGCGACATCCACGAGATCTACGGGCCCGCGGTGGCTGCTTCGACGGCGATCCTGGGCGGGCCGGCCGACACACCTCACGCGACGTAGCTGACCTTGTAGGTCCCGCGGGCGTTGTACACCAACTGGCCGTCGACCTTGATCGTGAACGCTTCGGTGAACTGTTCGTCGACATCGCCCGGTGAGAACGGCGGCCCCTGGCGCGAGAGTTTCACCGTGATCTTGCTGCCGGCGTAGTCCAGGCAGTCGATGGCATCCCCGCTGATCTCCCAGTCGACCGGCTGGCCCTCCACCGGCGGCCCGACTCCGATGGAGCAGAACTCCAACGGGTCCTGATCATCGTCATGAGCGATCGTGCCGAGCAGAATCTCGTTGGGCGCGTTGGTGATACCGATCTTGACGTTGGGGTGCACCGTGGTGCCACTGCCGACCGAGATCTGGTTCTGGTGATCACCCCACTGCTTCGGCAGCTGGTCTCCCGCGCCGAACCAGAACCAGCAGTCGCAGTCGCCGTCGAAGGGGCCGTCGCTGTCGTCGATCATCTGGACGTCGGCGAAGTTCACGTCGACGCGGCGGGTCAGGGTTTTGAAACTGCCGGTCCGTACCGACTCATGGCCGTTCTCCCGGGCCCGCACCACGTAGTGATACGTCGTACCCGGGTTCAGGTTCGCCAGCGGCGGCGTCCAGCTGTCCGTCGGCAGCACCGCGCCGTTGGATGCCGTGACATCGTTCGGATTGCCCCAGGTGCCATCGGGTCCCGGGGCTGCGGTGCCCGCCTCGAGGGTGAGCACCGCCTTCTGGTTGGTCTTGATCGTGAATTGCGCCCAGCCGCCGTGAGGTTGAACCTCGACCCCGGTGATGCACTGGAATACGCAGCCGGTGTCGATCTCCGGCTTGTCGGTGGTGATGGTGACCGGGGCGCCCAGCGGCCGACCGCCCAGCGTCTGTCGGAGTTGGACGACATACGTCTTGCCGTAGGCGACGGTCAGCGGTTCGGTGCCCTGGCCCGACGCCACACCCCCGACGATCCGGTCCGGCATCGGCGCACCGTCCTCGGTGACCGACAGATTGGCGACCTGGAACGGGTCCAGCTTCCAGGTCAACGTGATGTCTTTCGACGGAAAATGCGGGAAGGCGATCAACACCGGGTTCTCACTCGCGGTCACCTCCGGCGTGACCGCGTGGGCCGGTACCGCGAACCCGGGCAGGAGCAGGCCGAAAGCCACTGCGAGGCCGAGCAATCTACATTTCACGTCAGGAACGTACGAACATCGGCACCGGGCGGCTGGAGTAGTGGACTACCCCATTTCCGCTGGCCGGCAGGAGGTCAGCTGAACAACAACCGCGCTGACTTCTCCAACCGGCGTGAGATGCCGGCGTAGTTCTCGTAACCCATGCCCGCCCACACCAGGGTGCCGGTGTAGAGCAGCTCCAGCGCCTCGATCACGTCCAGGTCCACATCGGGTCCGAGGGCCGCAACGAGGCGGCCCCGGATGTCCGCGCCGATACGCTGCCGCAGCACGTCGACGTCGGGATCCTTGCCGAGCAGTGCGTTGGTCACCGCCCCGGCGAACTCTGGTTCGCCGGCCAACAGCGACGCGATGTGCTGCAAGACCTCGACCACCCGGGTAGCCGGGTCGGCCGATTCGTGCGCGGCAGGCGGGGCGGCCGAGAGCCTGCGCCAGAACACCTCGGCCACGAGGTGTTCTTTGGAGGAGAAGTAGGTGTAGGCCGTCGCCGCGCCGACGCCGGCTTCGGCGGCCACCCGGCGCACGGTCAGCCCGGCGAATCCGTCTCGGCTGATCAGCTGTAATGCCGCATTACCCAGGCGTTCGACCGTATCGGCCTGCCGTGCACTCAGACGGCGGCGCGTCGACTCCAGGGCCGTCTCGGACACGTGTCCGGACGCTACTACAACAGCCGCTGCCCAGCAACGGTAGGTTGGGCAGTCATGAGCACCGCTGACACCGCCCTGCCGCCCCGCGCCGAGCGCCTGTTCGCCCTTGCCGAGCAGGTCACCGGCTTCATGCCGGCCGATGAAGGCCGCGCCCTCTACGACGCCGGCCTGCGCTACCTCGGTGGCGGGGTCGGGGTCGAGATCGGCACCTACTGCGGCAAGTCGACGGTGATGCTGGGCGCGGCCGCGCAGGAGACGGGCTCGGTGCTCTACACCGTCGACCATCACCACGGCTCAGAGGAGCATCAGGCCGGCTGGGAGTACCACGACACCACGATGGTCGACCCCGTGACCGGACTATTCGACACGCTGCCCACGATGCGGCACACCCTGGATGCGGCCGGCCTGGACGAGCATGTGGTGGCCGTGGTCGGGAGGTCACCGGTGGTGGCCCGCGGATGGCGAATGCCGTTGCGGCTGTTGTTCATCGACGGTGGCCACACCGAGGAGGCCGCCCAGCGTGATTTCGACGGCTGGGCCCGCTGGGTCGAGGTGGGCGGCGCGCTGATCATCCACGACGTGTTCCCCGACCCCAACGACGGCGGCCAGGCCCCGTTCCACATCTACCAGCGGGCGCTGGCGACCGGCGCCTTCGACGAGGTCACCGTGATGGGTTCCATGCGGGTCCTGGAGCGGACCTCCGGCGAGCCGGGGCAGCTGGACTAACGGTCCCCGGCTTTCCCGCCGACGCACTCGCAGTCGTACTCACCCTCCAGGCCGCGCGGCAGTCCGACGCCCCGGAAGATTCCGCTGGCCGCGGAGGTCTGCGACAGCGCGTCGGCGGCCAGGACCATGGCCGCTCCGGTCCAGGTGGTGCGTTCCTCGGGCCAGCGCTTGCCGTCGGCGAAAACCAGTCCGGTCCAATAAGACCCGTCGTCCTCGCGTAGATGCTGCATGGCCGCGAACTGCTCGTGGGCGCGCCGGGTGTCACCGATCGCATCCAGGGCCATCACCAGTTCGCAGGTCTCGGCACCGGTCACCCAGGGCCGGTGATCGACGCACCGGATGCCCAACCCGGGCACCACGAAGTCGTCCCACCGGTCGTCGATCCGGGCCTGGGCCGCCGCCCCGCGCAGGGCGCCGCCGAGCACCGGGTAGTACCACTCCATCGCATGAGTGTCCTTGGCGGAGAATGCCTCTGGATGCGCGGCGATGGCGTGGCCGAGCCGCCCGACGGCGACCTCCCATTCCGGCTGGGGATCGTCGAGGTAGTCGGCGAGCGCCAGCCCACACCGGATGCTGTGGTACACACTGGCGCAGCCGGTCAGCAGCGCTTCCTCAACCGGGCCGGCGGGGCTTGCGGCCCAGTAGATCTCGCCGCCGGAGGCCTGCAGGCCGAGCACGAAGTCGAGCGCGCGGGTCACCACGGGCCACATCGATTCGGCGAAGGACCGGTCCCCGGTGATCAGCACGTGGTGCCAGACGCCCGTGGCCACATAGGCGCAGAAATTGCTGTCGCTGTTGGCGTCCTCGATGACACCGTTGCGGAGCTGGATGGGCCAGGAGCCGTCGGCGCGCTGCACGGTGCGGCACCAGTCGAACGCGGCGCGGGCCGGTTCGATCAGTCCGGCCACGGTCAGCGCCATGGCGTTCTCCACGTGGTCCCACGGGTCGGTGTGGCCGCCGTCGAACCACGGCAGCGCCCCCGAGGTTTCCTGGGTCGCAGCGATCGATCGCGCCGTCTGCAGGCAGTCTTCTGGTGTCACAACTCCGGGCACACCGGGGATCTCAGGCACTCGCACCGCGCGGGCCTACCCGTTGAATTCCGGTTTGTGGAAGTAGAGTGCCACGCTCTTGCCGATCACGGGGTTCAGCAGCGACTCGGCCGTGCGGGTCACCCAGGGCCGACCCATCATGTCCCACACCAGCAGCTGGTGATAGGCCTTGACCGCGAAGTGGTCGTTCTTCTCGGTACCGACAAGGCATTTCAGCCACCAGTACGGCGAGTGCAGCGCATGCTCGTGGTGCGTGTGGGTGAGGGTGAGCCCGTGCGCCAGAACCTTGTCGCGCAGCTCGTCGGCCTTGTAGATGCGGATGTGCCCGCCCTCGTTGGCGTGGTACTCGTCCGACAGCAGCCAACAGAGCTTCTCCGGAAGCCAGCGCGGCACCGTGATGGCGAGCGCGCCACCGGGTTTGAGGACCCGCACGAGTTCAGAGATGGCCCTGTCGTCCTGAGGGACGTGCTCCAGGATCTCCGAGGCGATCACGCAGTCGAAGCTGGCGTCGGGGTAGGGCAGGTCGAGTGCGTCACCCTTGACGGCCTCACCCTTGGCCGACAGCGGAACCTCACCCGCTTCCCGCATCGCCTGCAGCATCGTGTCGACGTCGTTGAGGTCGGAGGCGCTCTGATCGAAGCCGACCACGGCCGCTCCGCGCCGGTAGGCCTCGAACGTGTGCCGGCCGGCGCCACAGCCGACGTCGATCACCGTGGTGCCCGGCCCGACACCGAGGCGGTCGAAATCGACGGTCAGCATGAAGTCACCTTTCCTTCTCCTGCTCGGCGCGTGCGCGTCCCAACCCGCTCGCGGGCCATCTCGTACACCGATACCGTCTGCGCGGCAACGGATTCCCAACTGAACACATCCAGGGCCCGCTGGCGTCCCGCGGCACCGAGCTTGCGGCGCTCCAACGGCGAGTCGAGCAGTTCACCGAGCACCGCGGTCAGCTCGTCGACGTCGGCGGGGCGCACGAGGCGGGCGCAGGATCCGTCGTCGCCGACCACCTCGGGCAGTGCACCCGCGCGGCTCGCCACGATCGGGGTGCCGCTGGCCATGGCTTCCACGGCGGGCAGCGAGAAGCCCTCGTACAGCGACGGGATGCAGGCCACCTCGGCGGAGGCCAGCAATGCGGCCAGCTCCTCGTCGCTCAGCCCGCTGGAGCTGTGCACGATGTCGGAGATGCCGAGCTCGGCGATGAGTTTCTCGGTCGGCCCGTTCGGTTCCAGCTTGGACACCAACTGCACGTCGAGGTCGCGGGACACCCGCAGCCGGGCCACCGCATGGAGCAGATGGCTGACGCCCTTGAGCGGGACATCGGCGCTGGCGATCGCGATGATGCGTCCGCTCACCCGGTGGGCGCTGGGCTTGAACAGTTCGGTGTCCACGCCCAGCGGCACGATGTGCAGCTGATCCGGCGTCACCCCGAAGTCCTCGGCGATATCGGCGGCGGAGGACGACGACACGGTGAGCAGCTCGGGGATCCTGCGGGCCACCCTCTTCTGCATCTCGGCGAACCCGTACCACCGCCGCACCAGCGGCTTGCGCCACCATTTGGCGGCGGCGATCTCGACCACCCGGTCGCGGGTGATCGGGTGGTGCACGGTGGCCACGACCGGCAGGCCGAGGCCGGCGATCTTCAGCAGCGCCGAGCCGAGGCTCTGGTTGTCGTGGACCACGTCGAACTCGTCGCGACGGTCGGCCAGAATCCGGGCGACCCGCATGGTGAACGTCCGAGGCTCCGGGAAACCCGCGCTCCACATGGTGGCCAGTTCCAGCGCGTCGATGCCGTCGCGGATCTCGCTGGGCCGGGGCACGCGGAACGGGTCCGGTTCGCGGTAGAGATCGAGGCTGGGGACCTTGGTCAGCTTGACCCGCGGATCGAGTCCCTCGGGGTAGGGCTGGCCGGAGAACACCTCGACGTCATGGCCGAGCTCGGCGAGCCCGCGGCTCAGATAGCGCACGTAGACGCCCTGGCCACCGCAATGAGTCTTGCTCCGATAGGACAGCAACGCGATACGCATAATCAGATCACCCGACGGCTGGAAACGTGCTGAGCTGGGAATACACGCTCACGCGTCGACTCCGAACCCTCTGGACATGTGTCCAGACTATAGTTTGACCTGCTAGCCAACGCAACGCGTCGGCCTGCGCCTACGCCGGAGGGAACCCACCCGTGGCGACGGGGCCCCAACTCACCGGCGTGATCCGGATCAGGCACTTGCCCTGGTCCGCCATCGCCTGCCGGTACTCCTCCCAATCGGGGTGTTCACCCGCGACCGCGCGGAAGTAGTCGACCAGCGGCTCCACCGCATCCGGCAGTCCGATCACCTCGGCATCACCGTCGACTTGCACGTATGGTCCGTTGAACTCCTCGGACAGCACGGTCACGCTGGCGCGGGGCGTGCGCCGGAGGTTGGCGGCCTTCGCCCGCTGCGGGTAGCTCGCGATCACGATGCGGCCCTGATCGTCCACGCCGCCCGTCACCGGTGAGGTCTGCAGCGAGCCGTCGGCGCGAAACGTGGTGAGCACCATGTGGTGTCGCGGTCGCACGAAGTCCAGGAGTTCGTCGATACCCACTCTGTCAGCGGTCGCATACTTTCTGGCCATGCTTCGACGGTAGGACAAAGACGAACGGCCGTGGGAAACCCAGTCCGGTCAGCCTGGCACCCCGCACGGCCTCGATCCCGATCGGCAGCACTGTGCCCGACGACGGTTCGTAGCACTCCAGAACGTCCTGGCCGGTACCGACGATCAACACCCAGTGCCGCGGGATGCCGCGCTCACCGATCAGCATGGCCACCGGCCAGCCCTGGTCGACGGCGCTCCGGACATCCGACAACGCGTCGCGGGCGCCGCGGTAGCGCCGCCACCGGTACGTCACCCCGCGTTTCGCACTGTGGCCGGTCAGCGCACGGGCCATGCCCGCGGGCGTGGTGCCGAGCCGCCGGGGCCAGATCCTGTTGACGGCAGCGTGAATTCGGCCCTGTTCGGCGACGAACCAGGTATCGCCGTCAGCGTGCAGCAACTCCGCGCGATACGTGTGATCCAGGATGGCGCCCGCCACCACCGCGACCGTCGGGCCACAGGTGACCCCGTCGCGCTGCCGCAGCCGTAAGGCCGCCAATCTTGCTGGCTTCACACAGATCCGGTCATTGCATCGATCAATTTCTGCCATCGGAACTAAAGCGCTTGAGCTGCCGGTTCTTACCGGTACATGGCAGCGTAAGCGACTATCGGAAGTAAGGACACTCCAGTGCGAAACACCATCGGAAACTCTCGGATCGTCGCCGCGGCGCTGGGCGTTGCGGTGGCGGCGATCATCGGTTCGGCCGGGGTGGCCTCGGCGGCGCCCAACGGGCCCAGCAACGCCGAGCAGACCATCAGAAACCTGCAGTCCCAGGGCTACACGGTGATCGTCAACCGCCTCGGCTCGTCGCCGCTGGATCAGGCCTCCGTCGTCGCGGTACGCCCCGGGCCGAACTTCAGCCGCACCGACCCCCTGAGCGCCGTCACCCAACGGACCGTGTACGTCGACGTCAAGTAGCAGACAGCCACTGCCATCGGAGTCGATAATGACCCGATGGCAGTGAAAATGGATGAACTGCTGGGCAGCAAGCTGAATGCCCTGCGATACCAGCCCACTGCCAAACGAATTCGGACCTGCCTGGGCGGTGAGCCGGTCGTCGACACCGCTGCGGCCCTTCTGATCTGGGAGCCGCGGCGGGTGGTGCCGACGTACGCGGTGCCGCGCTCGGCATTGACGGCGCAACTCGTTCCGGCCGGCGGGGACGTGGGCGACGACGAGATCCCGGGCTTCCTGGACCCATCGGTGCCGTTCACCGCGCACACGTGCCCCGGGACGTCGTTCGACGTGATCGCCGGGGACGAGACCGGGGCCGCCGCGGCGTTCCAGCCGGACGACCCGGAGCTGGCGGATTACGTGATCCTGGACTTCGCGACGTTCGAATGGCGCGAGGAGGACGAGCCGATCGTCGCCCACCCGCACGATCCGTTCCACCGCATCGACGTCCGGCGTAGCCGTCGACGGGTCCGCGTCGAACTCGACGGCAAAGTGCTGGCCGAATCCTGCAGTCCCATGCTGCTATTCGAGACGGGACTACCGACCCGCCACTACCTTCCCCGCGAAGACGTGACCGCCGTTCTCGATGTCAGCAACACCGTCACGTACTGCGCGTACAAAGGCCGGGCCACCTACTACTCACTGCCCGGCGGACCGGCCGATATCGCCTGGGCGTACCACGAACCGCTGATCGAGGCCGTGCCGGTCCGCGACCACATCTGCTTCTACGACGACCGGGTCGATGTCTTCGTAAGCTGACGGAAGACCTGTTTGGAGCACCCCGGTTCTGGCAACATCAGTCACCGACACCACAGTCGGCTGACCGGAGGTCATGATGGGCTCATCGGATGTCACGCTCACCGCGGCCGCCGGCACGGAAGGCGGTGGTGCCGCCCTCGATCAGGTGATCGGCATGTCGGTGGTCGCCCTGATCGTCACGGTCGCCCTCCTGTGGATCGGCTACCTGCACCGCAACCGGCGCATCACCTGGCTCAACAACTTCGCCGAATGGCTGGGCCGCAAGTTCCACCGGCCACCTTGGGTCGCGTTGCAGGTCTTTCTGTTCACCGCGACCATCATCTGCGCGCTGTTCGGTTTCATCTGGGACGTCAGCCTGCACATCGGCAAGGGACGTGACGCCGGTCCGCTGGCCAACCCCGCGCACTACTTCATCCTGATCGGACTGTTCCTGCTGTTCATCGCCGGCTCGATGGCCATCGTGCTGCCCTACGACAAACCCGGCCCGGCCGCCATCCGGATCACCCGCACCTGGTACGCCCCGGTGGGCGGTGTGCTGATGGCACTGTGCGGGCTGTACGCCCTCATCGGCTTCCCACTCGACGATATCTGGCACCGCATCTTCGGCCAGGACGTCACCCTCTGGGGCCCAACGCATTTGATGCTCATCGGCGGTGCGGGGTTGTCTCTGATCGCGGTGCTGCTGCTGGAACACGAGGGCCGGGTGGCGATGGGCCCGGACGGTATGGCTGAAGACAGCAAGTTCAACAAGTTCCTCTACTTCCTGTCCTTCGGCGGCCTGTTCATCGGGCTCTCGGTGTTCCAGATCGAATACGACTTCGGTGTCGAACAGTTCCGCTTGGTGCTGCAGCCGATGATGATCGCCGCCGCGGCGGCCTTTGCCGCGGTCGCGGCCCGCCTCGTGCTCGGCCCGGGTGCGGCGTTGATCGCCGCCGGGTTCGCGATCGCCCTGCGCGGGGCCGTCGCGTTCATCGTCGGCCCGGTTCTCGGTGCGCCGACGAGTTGGTTCGCGCTCTACCTCGGCCCGGCGCTGGTGGTCGAACTCCTCGCCCTGACCCCGCTTGCCAAGCGACCCATTCTGTTTGGCGCCGTCGCCGGGCTCGGCGTCGGAACCGTCGGGCTGTGGCTGGAATCGTTGTGGATCGGCGCGGTCTACCACTATCCATGGCCGACCAGCATGTGGGGCGAGGCGTTGGCCATGGCTGTCCCCGTGGCCGTCGCGATGGGTCTGTGCGGTGCGCTGCTGGCACTGGTGCTCACCGGCCGGCCGCTGCCCCGGCCCGCGGTGGGGATCTCCATCGTGGTGCTCACCGTCCTGGTGATCGGCGGCGCCGTGACCAACGGGCTGCGCACCGAGGTTCCGCAAAATGCCAGTGCCACCATCACTTTGACGGACCTACCGGCTGACAACGGGCACCGCATGGCGTCCGCCGATGTGCAGATCACCCCGGCCGGTCTGATCGGAGACAACCCGGAGTGGGTGTCGATCCTGGCGTGGCAGGGCGGCCTGGCCAACCATCGCGGTCTGATCATCGACCGATTGGAGAAGGTGGGCCCGGGGCACTACCGCTCGACGCAGCCCATCCCGGTTTCGGGCAGTTGGAAGACCTTGTTGCGAGTACAGGACGGCACCACGATGGCCGGTGTGCCGATCTTCCTGCCCGCGGATCCGGGGATCGGTGCCACCGAGACGCCGGCACTGACCTCGAGCACCCGCGAGTTCGTGCAGGAGATCACGATCCTGCAGCGCGAACGCAACCTCAATCACCCGTCCTGGCTGTACACCGTGGCTTCTCTGGTGGTCCTGGTGTGCACGCTGATCCTGATCGCCGGGCTGACCTGGGGCGCGGGCCGGATCAACGCCAGAGAGCTGGCCGCGGGCCGTGAACCCGCCGAGCGCACATGACGGATCCGATCCAGTTCCAGGCCGACCACACGTTGCTGTTGGCGTTGCCGGCCTTCGCGCCGGCGCTCGTCGTGGTCGGCGTGGTGGTGTACATCGCGATGCGGGACCGCCGCGGCGGGCCGCGTAATGACGACAGCGCGCCGCAAGACGACGCTCAAGATGAAGGTGTCGACCTCTCAGGCGAAGATGGTTCACCGTGATCAACCTCAAAAGCAGTGTCATCGTCCTGGCGTCCGCTCTCGCCCTGGTGACGGCCGGGTGCGGCGGCTCCGGCGAGACTCAGAAGACCGACGGCGCAGCCGGTTCGGCCACCCCTTCGGCGACCACGGTCAACCCGTCGGACATGACCAATCAACAGCAGGCGCCGGCCCGGCTGCTGATCGACGTGACCATCAAGGCCGGTGAGGTGACCCCGACCAACAAGCCGCTGCAGGGCAAGGTCGGTGAACCGATCGTGGTTCGGGTGAACAGCGATGCGGCAGACGAACTGCACGTGCACTCCAACCCCGAGCACACCTTCAAGATCGAGCCGCGGAACGGCCAGCAGTTCCAGTTCACGGTCGGCGTTCCCGGCACCGTCGACATCGAGCTGCATCAGCTGAACCGCACCATCGCCAGCGTGCAAGTGCAGCAGTGACGCCCGCGTCGACCGCCCTGCTGGCCCACGGTCTGGGCGGTTCGACCGATCTCCCCATCCCCTACACCTACGCGCTGATCGGCGCGGCTTGGACGCTGACGTTCACCTTCGCGGTGGTGGCGCTGGCCTGGCGGCAGCCCCGGTTCGATCCGGACAAGCCGGGCCTGCCCCTGCCGCCGTGGGTGACGACGACCCTGGACTCCGCAGTGACGCGCTGGGGGGTGGGCCTGCTGTCGCTGGCTTTTGCCGGTTGGGTGGCCTACACCGGCTTCGCCCGGCCTGCCGCCGTCAACCCGCTGCCGGGCGTCTTCTATGTACTGCTGTGGGTGGGGCTGGTCGCGGTCTCGGTGCTGTTCGGCCCGGTGTGGCGGCTGATCTCCCCGGTCCGCGCGGCGTACCGGTTCCTGCCCGTGCCGAGCCGGTGGTCCTATCCAGAACGGCTCGGATACTGGCCGGCCGCGGTCGGACTGTTCGCGTTCGTGTGGCTGGAGCTGGCCAGTCCCGACCCGGGATCCGTTGCAGCCATCCGTATCTGGTTGCTGGCGTACCTGGTGGTGACGTTCGCCGGCGCGGTGTGCTGCGGGCAGCGGTGGCTGGAGAGCGCCGATCCCTTCGAGGTCTACAGCACCGTCGTGTCGAAGCTGTCGCCGCTGCGCCGCCACGACGGGCGGATGGTGCTGGGCAACCCGTTCGATCACCTGCCGTCGGTGCCGGTGCGGCCGGGGCTCGTCGCCGTGCTGTCGGTGTTGTTGGGCTCCACCGCATTCGACAGCTTCTCGGCGATGCCCCAGTGGCGCAACTTCGTCGACGCGCATTCGGGATCGCCGCTGGGCGCGTGCCTGATCCGGACCGCTGGCCTGCTGGTGTTCGCCGCCACGGTGGCGGTCACGTTCTGGGCCGCCACCCGCACCACCGGCGGAGTGGATCGCCGGCTGCGACGCGAATTACCCGGACTGATGGCGCATTCCCTGATCCCGATCGTCGTCGGCTACGTGTTCGCGCACTACCTGTCCTACTTGGTGGAGCGGGGTCAGCAGGCCGTGATCCTGCTGTTCGGGCTCCATGACGTGCAGGTCAGCTATGTCCTTTCCGTCCACCCGACGCTGCTGGCCACCCTCAAGGTCGGATTCGTGCTGGCGGGTCACGTCGCCGGCGTGATCGCGGCCCACGACCGGGCCCTGCGCCTGCTGCCGAGGCAACACCAGCTCACCGGCCAGCTCGCGACGATGCTGGTGATGGTCGGCTACACCTTCACCGGGCTGTATCTGCTGTTCGGCGGGTAGCGTCAGAACCATGCACACGTCCCGCGCACTCATCGTCGTCGACGTGCAGAACGATTTCTGTGAAGGCGGCTCGCTGGCGGTCGCCGGTGGGGCTGCCGTCGCGCGCGACATCACCGCACTGCTGGCCACCGACCACGGGTACGACCATGTGGTGGCCACCAAGGATTTTCACATCGACCCTGGTGACCATTTCTCGGACACTCCCGACTATCGGACCTCGTGGCCGCGGCACTGTGTGGCCGATACGCCGGGGGCGGCGTTCCATCCCGATTTCGATCCGGCCGCGGTCGAGGCGGTGTTCAAGAAGGGCCATCATTCCGCTGCCTACAGCGGGTTCGAAGGTATCGACGACTCCGGGGTGACGCTGGCGGACTGGCTGGGCAGCAGGGGTGTCGAGGCGGTGGACGTGGTGGGCATCGCCACCGACTACTGCGTCGCGGCCACCGCTGCCGACGCGGTCAAGGCCGGGCTGCGCACCCGCGTGCTGACCGGCCTGACCGCCGGTGTCGCGCCGGACAGCTCGCAGGCCGCGATCGATCAACTCCGCAGCGCCGGCGTGGAAATCAACTAGTCGGGTCGACGGGCCGCCCGCTCCAGCGGGGCTCCCGGCGCTCGACGTAGGCGCGCACCCCTTCGCGGGCGTCGTCGTGCGCCATCAGGCGCAGGTGGATCTCGGTCTCCCTGGCGCCGACACCGGCCCGGTCCAGGTCGTACGAATCCCACAGCAGCCGCTTGCTGGCCGCGACCGACATCGGCGCGGTGTTGACCGCGATGTCGCGTGCGAGTTCCTGCGCCGCAGGCAGCACCTGATCGGCCGGGAGCACCCGGCTACCCAGGCCGAGTTCGACGGCCCGATGCCCGTCGAATGTGGCTCCGGTCAGCAGGATCTCGGCGGCGTTGGCCAACCCGGCGAGCCGCGGCAGCACCCAGTGCGAATAGGCGTCACCGACCATGCCGCGCCGGGCCTGCACCACGCCGTAACGCCCGTCGGCCGCGAAAAACCGGATATCGCACTGCAATGCGAGGGTCAGGCCGATGCCGATGGCGTGTCCGTTGACCGCCGCGATCACCGGCTTGCCGAGCGTCCAGGCCGGTACGGCGAGACCGGCGGCGCTGAAGCTCTCCCCCGGCTCGGTGAACGTCTGCTCCCCTGCGCCGAGGTCCGCGCCGGCGCAGAACGCGGGTGGTGCGCCGGTCAGCACGATCACGCGGATCGCGTCGTCGGCATCGCAACGCAGGTAGGCGTCGGCCAGTTCCTCGCGCATCCCGCCGCCGAAGGCATTGCGCTGTTGCGGGCGGTGCAGCGTGATGGTCGCAACGGACTTGTCGACGGCGACCCGCAGGGTCCGGTACTCCGGAAGTTCACGGCGAGTCGTCACAGCTCGTAACGTACCGCCGTATGGTCGATTTGTGACCTTGGAAACCTGGCGTGGCAGGCCGTACCCGCTCGGCGCGACCTATGACGGATCGGGCACCAACTTCGCGTTGTTCAGTGAGGTGGCCGAACGGGTCGAGCTGTGTCTGTTCGACCCCGACGAATCCGGGAACCTGCACGAGACCCGGGTGACACTGCCCGAGGTGGACGGATTCGTCTGGCACGGTTTCGTTCCCGGGATCGAGCCGGGCCAGCGCTACGGCTACCGCGTGCACGGCCCGTACGATCCGGCGTCCGGACAGCGCTGCAACCCGAACAAGCTCGTGCTTGACCCGTACGCCAAGGCCATCGAAGGTGCCTTCGAATGGGGTCAGCCGCTGTTCTCGTACAACTTCGACGATCCCGGCACCCGCAATGACGAGGATTCGGCGGCCAACATGCCGAAGGCCGTGGTGATCAACCCGTACTTCGACTGGGGCGTCGACCATCCGCCGAGTCACGAGTATGCCGACACGGTCATCTACGAGGCCCACGTCAAGGGCCTCACCGAGACGCACCCGGAGATCCCCGAGCAACTGCGCGGGACCTACGCCGGCGTCGCCCACCCGGTGATCATCGAGCATCTGAAAGCACTGCGGGTCAACGCGATCGAGCTGATGCCGGTACACCACTTCGTGGACGATTCCACCCTGGTCGACAAGGGGTTGTCGAACTACTGGGGCTACAACACGATCGGATTCCTGGCACCCGACCCCCGCTACAGTTCGGCGAGCACTCCCGGCGGTCACGTCCAGGAATTCAAGGCCATGGTGCGCGAACTGCACGCCAACGGCATCGAGGTGATCCTCGACGTCGTCTACAACCACACGGCCGAGGGCAACCACCTGGGGCCGACGCTGTCGATGCGCGGTATCGACAACGCCGCCTACTACCGGTTGGTGGACGACGACAAGCAGTACTACATGGATTACACCGGGACCGGGAACAGCCTCAATGTCGGCCATCCCCATTCGCTGCAGCTGATCATGGACTCGTTGCGCTACTGGGTCACCGAGATGCACGTGGACGGATTCCGGTTCGACCTGGCCGCCACCCTGGCCCGCGAGTTCTACGATGTCGACCGGCTGAGCGCGTTCTTCGAACTGGTGCAACAGGATCCGATCGTGAGCCAGGTCAAGTTGATCGCCGAGCCGTGGGACGTCGGCCCCGGCGGCTACCAGGTCGGCAACTTCCCGCCGCAGTGGACCGAGTGGAACGGCAAGTTCCGCGATACGGTTCGCGACTACTGGCGGGGCGAACCGGCCACCCTCGACGAGTTCGCCTATCGGCTGACGGGTTCGGCGGATCTGTACGAGCAGACCGGCCGGCGCCCGTTCGCGTCGATCAACTTCGTCACCGCCCACGACGGCTTCACCCTCCGGGACCTGGTGTCCTACAACGAGAAACACAACCAGGCCAACGGCGAGGACAACCGCGACGGCGAGAGCAACAACAAGTCGTGGAACTGCGGCGCCGAGGGCCCGTCGGACGATCCTGCGGTCAATGCGCTGCGGGCCCGGCAGCAGCGCAACTTCCTGGCCACTCTGCTGCTCTCCCAAGGAGTTCCGATGCTCTCGCACGGTGACGAGCTCGGACGCACCCAGCGCGGCAACAACAACGTCTACTGCCAGGACAACGACATCTCCTGGATCGACTGGGCCGCCGTCGATTCCGATCTGCTCGAGTTCACCCGCTCGGTATCCGCGCTGCGCGCCGCGCATCCGGTGTTCCGGCGCCGCAGGTTCTTCGACGGCAGGCCGGTACGTGAGGCGGGCTCGGTCGGATTGCCCGATATCGCCTGGTTCGCGCCCGACGGTTCGGACATGACGGCCGAGGATTGGGAGACCGGGTACGCCAAGTCGGTGGCCGTGTACCTGAACGGGCAGGGGATCGCCGATCCCGATGTGCGCGGCCAGCGCGTGGTGGACGACTCGTTCCTGCTGTGTTTCAACGCGCACTACGAACCGATCGAGTTCGTGTTACCACCGGCACAATTCGGCGCCCGCTGGGTACCGGCGATCAGCACCTCGGCAAACTCCACGCGCGATACGGCAGCCGCCGGCACCGCGGTGAAAGTCGATGCCCGTGCCGTCTTGGTACTGCAGTCGGAATCAGATTGAACGTCAATTCAAAGAGTTGCTCATCGATCGGATGTCCCTGCCCTAACCAGGAAGTCTGGTACCTTGAGCATGTAGCAGCCGTGGTCGCCTAAGTAGACATTGAGCGCTTGTTTCGATGTCACCGGCCGGGCGGGCTGGGGGGTACGAGCCGAAGAGCGGCGGCAACTACCCTGCGGCCACGGCTGCGGCCTCTCACCGGCATTCCCCGGGGCCTCTCCCCTCCTTCGAATTGATTCATTCGATGTTCACCTTCCGGCGTCTCGCTTCAAATACCTCTGTTACAGAGGTATTGTCGGTGACGTGGAGGAACGTGGCGATCTCATCAGCGAGTTGTTCACGGTCGTGGGCCGGTTCCGGCGACAGCTGCGCCGGTCCACCGGCGGCGGGTTCGACGCCACCGGGCTGACCCAGTCCCAGGGCGAACTGTTACGCCTGGTTGGGCGCCGGCCGGACATCTCGGTGCGGGAGTCGGCGGCCGAGCTGAGCCTGGTACCCAACACCGCCTCCACGCTGGTGTCCCGACTGGTCGCCGACGGACTGCTGACCCGAACCACCGACGACGCCGATCGCCGGGTGGTCCGCCTGCGGCTCACCCCGTCCGCGCAGGCGATCGCCGACGAGTCGCGGGCCGCCCGCCGGGCCGCCCTGGCCGCCGCGCTGGCCCAGCTCAAGGACAGCCAGATCACCGACCTGGCAAACGGATTGGACGTGATGACCGAACTGACCCGGCTGCTGCACGAGGACGAAAAGGGGGATGCGTGAACACTCCCGCCATCGACTGCAAGCACCTGACCCACCGCTACGGCACGTTCACCGCGGTCGACGATCTGACCCTGCAGGTGCACCGCGGCGAGACCATGGGCCTGCTCGGCCCGAACGGGGCAGGAAAGACCACCGCCGTGCGGGTGCTGACCACCCTCACACCCGTACAGCAGGGCGAGGTACGCATCTTCGACCTCGACACCGACCGGCACACCATGGACATCCGGCACAACATCGGCTATGTCCCACAACAACTCTCGATCGAGGCCGCCTTGACCGGCCGACAGAACGTCGACTTGTTCGCGCGGCTCTACGACGTACCGCGCGCCGAACGCCGGGAGCGGGTGAACCAGGCGCTGGAGTCGATGCAGCTGCTCGACGTCGCCGACGCCGCGGCAGGCACCTACTCCGGCGGCATGGTGCGCCGCCTCGAGCTGGCCCAGGCTCTGGTCAACCGTCCGCTGCTGTTGATCCTCGACGAGCCCACGGTCGGGCTGGACCCCATCGCCCGCGACAGCGTCTGGACCCAGGTCGGCCGGATGCAGGCCGAGTTCGGGATGACGGTGCTGCTCACCACGCACTACATGGGTGAGGCCGACGCGCTGTGTGATCGGGTGGCCCTGATGCACCACGGCCGGCTGCAGGCGCTCGGGACACCATCGGAATTGAAGGCCACGGTTTCCGAGGACGCCACGCTGGAGGACGTATTCCGCCACTACGCCGGTTCCGACCTGACCGACGACGGGCAGCAGTCCGGCGGCATGCGTGAGGTGCGGGCGACCCGAAGGACGGCCCGCCGTGTCAGCTGAGGCCCTGGTCCTGGCCCCGCGTGGAATGCGACGCGTCCGCGCCATGGCCCGGCGGATGTCCGCCTTCGCCCTCGTCGAACTGCAGAAGCTGCGCCACGACCGCACCGAGCTGTTCACCCGCATGGTGCAGCCCGCGCTGTGGTTGCTGATCTTCGGCCAGACCTTCAGCCGGCTGCACGTCGTCAACACCGGCGGCGTGCCCTACCTGTCATTTCTGGCACCCGGCATCATCGCCCAGTCGGCCCTGTTCATCTCGATCTTCTACGGCATCCAGATCATCTGGGACCGCGACGCGGGCATCCTGGCCAAGCTCATGGTGACCCCGGCGCCTGCCTCGGCCCTGGTGGCGGGCAAAGCGTTCGCGGCCGGGGTGCGCTCGGTGGTGCAGGTGCTGGGTGTGGTGGCGCTGGCGTACCTGATGGGCATCGCGATGACGGTCAATCCGCTGCGCATCCTGGCCGCGATGGTCGTGGTGGCCCTCGGCGCGGCCTTCTTCGCCTGCCTGTCGATGACGCTCGCCGGGCTGGTGCGCAAGCGGGACCGGCTGATGGGCATCGGCCAGGCCATCACCATGCCACTGTTCTTCGCATCCAACGCGCTCTATCCGGTCGAGATCATGCCGACCTGGCTGCGCTGGCTGTCCACCGTCAATCCGCTCAGTTACGAGGTCAACGCGTTGCGGGGGCTGCTGATCGGTACCCCGACCAATTGGGCGCTGGACATCGGCGTGCTGGTCGCGGCGGCCGTGCTGGGCATCGCGGTGGCCTCGGCGCTCCTGCGCCGCCTGGTGCGCTAGAACACAGCCCCGGTACGCCCGACCAACCGGGTGGTTTAGTGTGCAGACATGCAGCTAGCCCTCACCCCGGAGGAAGCCGCCTTCCGCGACGAACTCCGCACCTTCTACACGACGAAGATTCCCGCCGAGCTTCGCGAACGAAACCGGCTCGGGCTGCCACTCGGCAAAGAAGGCATCGTCACAGCGCACAAGATCCTGCATGAGCACGGCCTTGCCGTGCCCAACTGGCCCGTCGAATGGGGCGGCAAGGACTGGACGCCCAACCAGCACCAGATCTGGCTCGACGAGATGCAGCTGGCCAGCGTCCCCGAGCCGCTGACCTTCAACGCCCGGATGGTCGGACCGGTGATCGCCGAGTTCGGCTCACAGGAGGTCAAGGAGCGCTTCCTGCCGCCCACCGCGGCCCTCGACATCTGGTGGTGCCAGGGTTTCTCCGAGCCCGAGGCCGGCTCCGACCTGGCGTCGCTGCGGACCACCGCGGTCCGCGACGGCGACAGCTACGTCGTCAACGGCCAGAAGACCTGGACCACACTGGGTCAGCACGCGGACTGGATCTTCTGCCTGGTCCGCACCGACCCGCAGGCCCCCAAGAAGCAGGCAGGTATCTCGTTCCTGCTGATGGACATGAACACCCCCGGCATCACGCTGCGCCCGATCAAGCTGATCGACGGCAGCTACGAGGTCAACGAGGTGTTCTTCGAGGACGTCCGGGTGCCCGCCGACCAGCTCGTCGGCGAGGAGAACCAGGGCTGGACCTACGCGAAGTTCCTGCTCGGCAACGAGCGCACCGGCATCGCCCAGGTGGCCCGCACCAAGGTGCGGCTCGCCGAGGTCAAGGAACGCGCCGCGGCCAACGGCCTGCTGACCGATCCGCTGTTCGCCGCGCGCCTGGCCGAGGCCGAGAACGACGTGCTGGCACTGGAACTCACCCAGATGCGGGTGACCTCGGATTCGGCCGACGGCAAGCCCAGCCCGGCCTCGTCGGTGCTGAAGCTGCGCGGCAGCCAACTGCAACAGACCGCCACCGAGCTGCTGGTCGAGGTGGCCGGCGCCGACGCCCTGCCCTACGAGGCAGCCGGCATCGCCTCACCGGAGTGGGCGCAGAATGCCGCCCCGCACTACCTCAACTACCGCAAGACGTCGATCTACGGCGGTAGCAACGAGGTGCAGCGCACCATCATCGCGTCCACCATTCTCGGATTGTGAGTTGAGCCATGGACTTTCAGCTGACCGACGAACAGACCCTGCTGGCCGACACCACCCGCGACCTGCTGTCGGGCTACGACACCGAAAAGCGCAACAAGGTGGTGGAGACCGAGCCCGGATTCGACCGCCAGATCTGGGGACAGCTCGCCGAGATCGGCGTTCTGGGACTGGGTTTCGATGAGGACTCCGGTGGCCAGATCGAGATCATGGTGGTGCTCAACGAGCTCGGGCGCCGACTGGCCCCCGAGCCGGTGCTGCACGGGGCGATCGGCCCCGGCGCCATCATCGCCGAGGTCGGCACCGACGCCCAGCGCGCACTTCTCGACGAAGTCGCCTCGGGCGAGCGGATTCTGGCCTTCGCCCACGCGGAGCCGGGTGTGCGCGGCTCGGCCGGGGTGACCACCACCGCGACCCGCAGCGGCGACGGGTGGACCCTGAGCGGTACCAAGAACCCGGTGCTGGCCGGCGATGTCGCGGACACGCTGATCGTGACCGCGGCCCTGCCCGACGGCGGCACCGGCCTGTTCCTGGTCGACGCCGCGAACGTCGCCCGGCAGGGCTACCGCACCTTCGACGGCCAGCGCGGCGCCCAGGTCACCTTGGACTCCACCGCTGCCGAGCCGCTGGGCGAGGCCGTGGATGCCAGTGCCGCGATCACCAACGCGCTGGTGCGGATCTCGGCCGGCCTGTGCGCCGAGGCGGTCGGCGTGATGGACGAGTCGCTGCGCCTGACCACCGATTACCTCAAGCAGCGCAAGCAGTTCGGGGTCACGCTCAGCAAGTTCCAGACCCTGACCCAGCGCGCTGCCGACATGTACATGTCGCTGGAGTTGGCCCGCAGCATGGGCACCTACGCCGCGATGTCCATCGCCGACGGCGAACTCGACCCGGTGATCGCGGCCCGCGCCAAGCTGCAGATCGGCCGGTCGGGCCGGCACATCTCGCAGGAGTCGATCCAGCTGCACGGCGGCATCGGTGTCACCGCGGAGTATCCCGTGGGCCACTACGCCGCCCGGCTGACCGCGATCGAGCACACCCTGGGCTCGTCGGCGGATCAGCTACGGACGTTGGTCGGCCAGCTCGACAGCTACGAGATCGCCACGCTCTGACACCGGACGCGCGGCCGTCGGTATCGCCAGCGCGAGCAGTGCGGCGCCGGCGGCGGCGGCCGCGGCGATCAACAGGGCGACGCGGAACCCGCCCAGCGACGGCAACGCGTGCCCGGCGACCGTGATGGTCATCTGAGCCAGCACGGCGGTCATCACCGCGCTCGAGGTCGAGGTGCCCAGCGAGCGGGCCAGCGAGTTGATGCTGTTGGCAGACGCGGTTTCCGAGACCGGGACCGCGGCGTTGATCAGGGCCGGCAGCGCCGCGAAGGCGAATCCGACGCCGAAGCTGACGATCAGGCCGAGCACCATCACCCCGGCCGCGGTACCGAGCAGAAGGATGCCGGCCAGATAGCCCGCGGCGATGATGACACTGCCGATCACCAGTACGGTCTTGGGCCCACGCGCGGCCACCACTCTCGCGGCCACCGGCGCGGCCGCCATCATCGCCAGGCCCCCGGGTGCCATCCACAGGCCGGTGGCGATCATGCTCTGCCCCAAGCCGAATCCCGTTTCCCGGGGCATCTCCAGCAGCTGCGGGCCGACGAGCGACAACGCGAACATGCCGAAGCCCACGGCGATGGACGACAGATTCGTCAGCAGCACGGGGCGTTTCAGCGTGGTGCGCATGTCCACGATGGGCGAGGGCACCCGGTACTGCCACCAGGTGAACACCCCGAACGTCACCACCGCACCGGCGAACAACCCCAGCGTGGTGACACTGCCCCAACCCCACATCCCGCCCTTGGAGATCGGCAGCAGCAGCATCACCAGACCGAGCCCCAACGTGAGCGCGCCGATCGGGTCGAAGCGGTGATCGGCGGACACCGGTTCCAGGTCGGGTACCAGCAGCACGAACAGGATGCCCGAGGCCAGGCCGAGGAATGCCGAGCACCAGAACAGGGCGTGCCAGTTGAAGTGCTCGGCGATCACCGCCGACAGCGGCAGGCCCAGCGCACCGCCGACCCCCAGCGAGGCGCTCATCAGCCCCATCGCCGAGCCCACCCGCTCGGCGGGCAGGGCGGAGCGCAGCACGCTGATGCCGAGCGGGATCACCGGGGCACCAAATCCCTGCAGGCCGCGTCCGATGACCAGCGGGATCAGCGACGTGGTCGTGGCCGCGATGAGGGATCCGGCGAACAGCATCGCGGCGCACAGCACCAGGATCCGTTTGGGGCCGTACATGTCTCCGAGCCGGCCAAGCACGGGCGTGGCGACGGCACCGGTCAACAGGGTGGCGGTGATCGCCCACGACGCGTTGGCCGGGCTGGTGCCGAGCAGCGCGGGCAGTTGCGGGATGAGCGGGATCATCAGGGTCTGCATGAGCGAGACGCTGATGCCCGCAGCGGCGAGCACCGCGATCAGCAGCCCACCGGACGCCGATCGGCGCGTGGGCTGATTAGGCATGCTAATGAAGGTAGAGGACTAGCCGATCAGCCGCGCCACCGACCCCAAGGGGATGGGCAACCAGCTAGGCCGGTAGCGGGCCTCGTACGCCGCCTCGTATACCGCCTTGTCCAGCTCATAGGCCGCCAGCAGCGCGGTGTGCTCGCGCGGGTCGACGTCGGCCACCGCGGCATAGCCGTCGCAGAACGCGGTGCTGTTGCGGTCGGCCCATTCCCTGGCGCGGGCGGCGAGCTGCCGCGACCGGTCGTCGTCTCCGGCCAACTCCACCAGGCGCGCATACGCCGCGTATTCGAAGGACCGCACCATGCCCGCGACGTCGCGCATCGGAGAATCCGGGCTGCGGCGTAGCTGCAACGGCTGGCCGGGCTCCCCTTCGAAGTCTATCAGCAGCCACCGCTCCGGAGTACGCAGCACCTGGCCCAGGTGCAGGTCACCGTGGATCCGCTGCACATCGACCTGCTCGTCGGCCAGTTTTCGGTAGCGATCCTCGATCAACGAAACATGCTGGCGCAGTTCGGGTACCGCCTCGGCGGCGGTGGCCAGCCGGGCGGACATGAGCTCGGCCGGGAATGGCACCGACTCGGTACCCAGGTGCTCGGCCAGGCAGGCATGTACCGAGGCGACGGCCTCACCCAGGCGGTAGGACTCGGCGGCGAAGTCGCCGCCCACCTCGTCGGCGTACAGGTCGCCTTCGGCGAACAGGTCGCGGGTGCTCGCGGTGGCCATATCCCAGCCCTCGGCGGAGTTGGCGGCGAACTCGGTCACCATTCCCAGCGCGAAAGTCTCGGCATCCCAGTCGATCTCCATCGAGCCGAGCAGCGTCGCCACGTGCGGGTTACCTGCTCTGGCCAGCACCCGGTTGAGCTCGATGTCGGGGTTGACGCCTGGGGTGATCCGGCGGAACACCTTGAGCACGGCGTCCTGCCCGAACACCACACTGGTGTTGCTCTGTTCGGCCGCCGAGACCCGCGGCGCGGCGTCCAGCGGCAGGGTGACCTCGGGCTCCTTACTGCACCTCAGCGCTCCCACGGTGGCCGAACGGTCGACCATCTCCAGGAGGTAGCGCGTCGCGTCCGGGTCATAGAGGGCGTCGTAGGCGGTGCGCCCGTCGGCATTGCCGATCGTGGCCACGGAGCTGTACTCGTCGAGCGGCTCGGCATCCCACTTCACCACCACCTGGTAGCGCTCGGCGCCTCCGTCGGCGTAGGCAATCTTGAGCAATGTGAGGTCGAGGTCCGCGCTGAGCGGGACCACCAGATCCGCTGTGGCGGAGACCAACTCGCGGCCACGGCCGGCGTACCACCGTTGCTGACCGAGCCAGTCACCGAATTCGACACTCATTGCTGCACTCCAGGGTCTTGCTCGGGCTCGCGGAGCTGGAACCAGTAGAACCCGTGCCCCGGCAGGGTCAGCAGGTACGGCAGCTGGCCGATGCTGGGGAACTCCACATAGCCGGACATCTCGATGGGCGTATACCCGTTCCACTCCTGCAGATTCAGTTCGATGGGCTGCGGGAACCGCGACAGGTTGTTGACACACAAGATGGCGTCACCCTCGCCGCCGGTGTCCTCGTCGATCTCACGCACATAGGCCAGCACCGACGGATTCGACCCGCCGAGCTCACGGAACGTCCCGATCGCGAACGCCTCATGGCGGCCACGGACCGCCAGCATATTGCGGGTCCAGTTCAGCAGCGACGTCGAACTGTCGCGCTGGGCTTCGACATTCACCGACTGGTAGCCGTACACCGCGTCCTGGTTCGGCGGCAGGTACAGCCGGCCGGGGTTGGCGGTGGAAAACCCGGTGTTGCGGTCCGGCGTCCATTGCATCGGGGTCCGCACGCTGTCGCGATCGCCGAGCCAGATGATGTCACCCATGCCGATCTCGTCGCCGTAATACAGCACCGGGGACCCGGGCAGCGACAACAGCAGCGCGGTGAACAGCTCGATCTGGTTGCGGTCGTTCTCCAGCAGCGGGGCCAGCCTGCGCCGGATGCCGACGTTGGCCTTCATCCGTGGGTCCTTGGCGTACTCGGCGTACATGTAGTCGCGCTCGTCGTCGGTGACCATCTCCAGCGTCAGCTCGTCGTGGTTGCGCAGGAAGATCCCCCACTGCGCCATGTCCGGGATCGCCGGCGTCTGCGCCAGGATCTCCGAGATCGGGAACCGCGATTCCCGGCGCACCGCCATGAAAATGCGTGGCATCAAGGGGAAGTGGAACGCCATGTGGCATTCGTCGCCGCCGGTGGCCGGATCGCCGAAGTACTCCACGACGTCGGCGGGCCACTGATTGGCCTCGGCCAGCAGCACCCGGCCCGGGAACTCGTCGTCGACCACCTTGCGGCAGCGCTTGAGGAAGGCGTGGGTCTCGGGCAGGTTCTCGCAGTTGGTGCCCTCGCGCTCGAACAGGTACGGCACCGCATCCAGCCGGAACCCGTCGATACCCAGATCCAGCCAGAACCGCAGGACGTCGATCATCGCTTCCTGCACCACCGGGTTGTCATAGTTCAGATCCGGCTGGTGCGAGAAGAACCGGTGCCAGTAGAACTGGCGGCGCACGGGATCGAACGTCCAGTTCGACTCCTCGGTGTCGACGAAGATGATGCGTGCGTCGGCGTAGCGGTCGCTGCTGTCGCTCCAGACGTAGAAGTCGCCGTACGGCCCGTCGGGGTTGTGCCGTGACTCCTGGAACCAGGCGTGGGAATCGGAGGTGTGGTTCATCACCAGATCCGTGATGACGCGGATGCCCCTGCGGTGCGCGCCGTCGAGGAGTGTGACGAAGTCCTCCACGGTGCCGAACTCCGGCAGAACCTTATAAAAGTCGCGGATGTCGTAGCCACCGTCGCGCAGCGGCGAATCGTAGAAGGGGGGCAGCCACAGGCAGTCCACACCCAGCCATTTGAGGTAGTCGAGTTGTTGGGTCAGTCCCCGCAGATCGCCGACACCGTCGGCGTTGGAGTCGTAGAACGCGCGGACCAGAACCTCGTAGAACACCGCCCGCTTGAACCAGTCACGGTCGGTCGGCAGCGTTCTGGCATGGCCGAAGTCCTCCGCGGTCGGATGCTCGACCATGCCGTGTTCATCCTGAACGTTGTCCATCAGCTTTCCAACGTACCCACTCGCACGGCTCCCGACACCTGCTCAGCACCTCGGACAGAACCTGGCATCCCGAAATGATCCTGCAGCAACGTGATTCGCCCACACGGGTGGGTTTGCGGAAAAACTAACGGTTGAATAAGAGACAGCAACGGGTTACGTTTTTCCCGCATTTGATCTCCTCGTCGGCTATGGGCCGGCGAGCACAAACTTTCGACGAGGGATGGCCTGTGGGTGAGTCGGCACCTAATGACGGTGAAGCACCAGTAATCGTTGGACTTTCTGATGCAGCGATGCACATGTACGTCGCCGCGATCGACGCGCTACCGCCGGTCGGCGACCCGGAGTACGCCGACCGCGTGGCCGTCGTCCTCAGCGGTCTTCGCAAGCTGCAGACGTCGCTGTCGGAGGCGGCGGGCCGCAGCCGCGTCACCCCGTCGGTCATCGTCGCGCTCAGCGGTGTGCGGCACCGCTACGACGAGCTGATGACGGCCGCGGCTGAGGGCCCCGGCGCCACGCTCGGCCAGCGTCTCTACGTCGCGCGGGGTAACGCGAAGCTGTCCACCGAGGAAGCCGCCAACGGCGTCGGCCTGCGCAAGGACCTCATCGAGGCCGTCGAGGCCGAGGAGCCCGCGACCGAAGCCGAAACCGCTCAGATCAAGGACCTCATCGCCGCCCTCGGCGGATAGCCGGCGGTAGGGTCGCTGCGTGACACGCGATCATGGCGATCCCGGTGATGCCCCCTCGGTTCCTCCCCCGCTTACGGAGGTAACCCAGGGGGCACGCCCATCTGCGGCCGAGGAAGCCCGCACCGTCGCCGCGTCGACCAACGCGGGCACGCTGGCCACCCTCACCTCCGACGGCGACCCGTGGGCGTCGTTCGTCACCTACGGCCTCCTGGCCGGCGCCCCGGTGCTGTGTGTGTCGAACATGGCCGAGCACGGGCGCAACCTCGCCGGTGACCCTCGGGCCAGCATCTCCATCGTCGCCCCTGACGACGGGTCGGATCCGTTGGCGAGCAGTCGCATCACGCTGGCCGGAATCGCCGAGCGGCCCGCGGGTGACGAACTGGACGCCGCGCGGCAGGCCCACCTGGACGGGGTGGCGTCGGCCCGCTACTACATCGACTTCAGCGACTTCTCGCTGTGGGTCCTGCGCGTGCGTCGGGTGCGCTGGGTCGGTGGGTACGGCCGGATGGACTCGACCACCGGAGAGGCCTACGCGCAAGCCGAACCTGATCCGGTCGCACCCCACGCCGCGGGCGCGATCTCCCACCTCAACGCCGACCACGCCGATTCGCTCGCCGACATGGCCCGCACCATCGGCGGCTACCCCGACACCACCGTGGCGGTGTGCACCGGTGCCGACCGCTACGGCCTGGATCTGCGGGTCACCACCGAGCGCGGGATGGCCTACACGCGGGTCGGCTATGCCACGCCGATCAGCTCATACGGTGAGTTGCGGGCGGCCACAGTCGAGTTGGCCCAGCGCGCCAGGCAGGGCTGAGGCCTCGCCGGCCCGTGCAATACGATCGCGGGTATGCCTGAGCGCCCGGAGACCTGGCAAGCCGCCTTCGACCTGATCCGCACCCGCGGGTACGAACACCGCGAAGAACCGTTCCGGCTGGCCAGTGGGCAGCTGAGCCACGACTACATCGACGGCAAGTTCGCCATCGACACGGGCGAGCGGATGGCGATCGTCAGCCGGGCGGTCGCCGATCTGGCCGCGGCAAGCGGCATCGAGTTCGACGCCGTCGGCGGGCTCACCATGGGTGCCGACCCACTCGCCCACGGCGTGGCGATGGTGACGGGCAAGGCCTGGTTCTCGGTGCGCAAGGAACAGAAGTCGCGTGGCCGCGAACAGTGGATCGAGGGCACCCGGCTCGAGCCGGGCACCCGGGTACTGCTCGTCGACGACGTCATCAGCACCGGCGGCTCCACCGAGATCGCCTATGAGCGCGTCACCGCCGTCGGGGCCGTTGTCACCGGCGTCATCCCGATGGTCGACCGCGGCGACATCGCGACCGGGCGCTTCGCCAAGCGCGGCGTGCCGTTCGCCGCGCTGGTCACCTACCGCGATCTGGGCATCGAACCGGTCAAGGACGTCTAGGGCCGGCACCTGAGCGTTTTCCGCCGCCGTTTTCCACGCCACGGCTGTGTGTCCGCGAAAGCCACCGCCCTCCGGTAGAAAGCGGCGAGCGCCGGCGTGGCGCTTACACCACCAGCACCGGAGCCCGCTCCAGCGCGAGGCTCACCACCACGCCGGGGCTGAACGCGCGCGCCCGCGAGCTGGGCAACTGCGCATGGATCAGTGAGCCGTCGGGCAGGCTCAGATACACGTGGGACGTCGGACCCAGGAACGCCACGGATTCCACCACCGCCGGCCCGTCCGGATCGGCGCGCACCCGGATCGCCTCCGGACGCAGCATCGCCGTGCCCGCACCCGTGGTGATGGAACCGGGCAGGGTCGGCAGCTCGGCACCCAGCAGTCTGGCCCGCCCACCCGACACCCGCGCGCGCACTTTGTTGTGCAACCCGACGAACTCGGCGACGAACGGAGTGGACGGGCGGGCATAGAGTTCCGCCGGAGTGGCGAGTTGCTCGAGTTTGCCGTGGCTCATCACCCCGACCCGATCCGCAACGGCCAGCGCCTCCTCCTGGTCGTGGGTGACGAACAGCGTGGTGATGCCGACTTCCAGCTGCACCCGGCGGATCTCGTCGCGCAATTGGGAGCGCACCTTGGCGTCGAGTGCCGACAGCGGCTCGTCGAGCAGCAGCACCCTCGGCTCGATCGCCAGGGCCCGGGCCAACGCCACCCGCTGCTGCTCACCGCCGGACAACTCGCTCGCGTACTTACCGCTGTGCGCCGCCAGGCCCACCAGGTCGAGCATATCCGAGGCTTGGAACAGCCTGTCCCGCTTGGATTTTCCGCGCATCTTCAGACCGAATGCGACGTTGTCCAACACGGTCAGGTGCGGGAACAGGCTGTAGGCCTGGAACACCATGCCCATGTCCCGTTTGTTGGCCGGCACCGAGCTGATGTCGCGGCCGCCGACCAGCACGGTGCCCGCGGTGGCTTCCTCCAGCCCGGCCAGGATTCGCAGTGCCGTGGTCTTGCCGCAGCCCGATGGCCCGAGCAGGGCGACCAACTCCCCCGGCTCGATGGACAGGCTCAGCCCGTCGAGCGCGTTGACGTTGCCATAAGTGCGGGTGAGGTCACGAAGTTCAACTCGCACACCGGCACCGACACTCACTGCAGGACTCCTGACCTTCTGCGGCGGCCACGGGTGAGGGCCGCCAGCACCAACAACAACGCGAATCCGAGCAGCAGCGTGGCCAGCGAGGCGGCCACCGACGTCGGCCCGTCACTCTTGCCGATCGCGACGATCTGAACCGGCAGGGTTTCGAACCCGCTCAGCGAGGCGACGGTGTACTCACCGAGCACCACCGCGATCGAGATGAACGCCGCCGACAGGATTCCCGACCAGATGTTGGGCACGATCACCCGGCTGATCGTCGACACCCAACCGGCGCCCAGCGACCGCGCGGCTTCCGACAACGTCTGCAGGTCGATCGCGGCCAGCGCGGAATCGATCGACCGGTAGGCGAACGGCAGCACCAGCACCACGTACACGAACGTGAGGGTGAGCGCCGATTCGCCGAGAAGGTAGGTGACCCACAGGTATACGTTGCGCAGCCCCACCACGATCACCAGGGCGGGGATGGTCAGCGGCAGCAGGCACAGAAACTCCACGAACCGCCCGGCCCAGCGGGCCCGCAGGCGCACCCAGATCATCGTCGGCACCAGCAGCACCAGCATCGCGATGACGGTGAACACCGCGAGCAGCAGAGAGATCACGATGGCGTGGTAGAGCTGCTCGTCGGCCACGAGGTTGCGCCACGCGGCAGCGGTGCGCCCACCGGCGATCAGGTTTCGGGTCGAGAAGTCCGCCATGGCGTACAGGGGGAACAGGAAGAACAGACCGAACAGCACCCACAGTGCCGTGCGGACCGCCCGATTCATTTGAGCCACCTCGCCGTCCGGCGGACCAGGGCGTTGTAGGCGATCATCACCGCGGCCACCACGACGATCATCTCCAGCGCCAGCGCATAGGCGAACCCGGACTGCCCCAGCACCACCTCGCTGGTCAGGGCGGCGCGGATCAGCAGCGGAACGATCGGGCTGCCCTGGCTGACCAGCGCGGCCGCCGTGGCATAGGCCGCGAAAGCATTGGCGAACAACAACAGTGCCGAGCCGAGGAATGCCGGGCTCAACAACGGCACGGCCACCTCCCGCAGATACTGCCACCGGGATGCGCCCAGGCTCACCGCGGCCTCGAGCCACTGCTCACGCAATCCCTCTATGGCAGGCAGGAACACGATCACCATCAGCGGGATCTGAAAGTAGCTGTAGACCACGATCAGCCCGGCCAGGCCGTACAACCAGCCGGAGCCTGCCAGGTCCCAGCCCAGGTGTTCGGAGACCCACAACGTCAACACACCGTTGAGGCCGATGGTGGCCAGGAATGCGAAAGCCAGTGCCACGCCGCCGAACTGGGCGAGCACGCTGCACAGCGCCAGGACCGCGCGGCGCAGCATGGACGCCGGCGGACTGCTGACGATCAACCAGGCCAGTACCGCACCCAGCACCGCCCCGATGACCGCGGTGCTCGCGGACAGCGCAATGCTCTTGGCCAGTGCGGTCAAGGCGGTGCCGGAGAACAGCGCGGCGATGCGGGCGAACGAGAAAGATCCGTCGGCGAAGAAAGCCATGACGATCACCGTCACGGTCGGCACGATCAGGAACACCGTCACCACCGCCACGAACGGCAGCAACGGCAGGGCATCCCTCACATGCCCGCGGAGCCCCGCACGCGGTTCCCGGCGAGTTGCACTACCCGGCATGGCGGACCTCAGCCGATCGCCTTGGCCCAGTTGTCGGCCAGATACTTGTTGGCGGTGTCGGTTTGGGCCTGGGTCGCCACGGTCACCGGACCGTCGATGGGAGGCAGCTGACCGAACGCCGCGCGGTCGGCGGTGCCGGCCAGGATCATCTTGTCGGCGCGCACCGGGCGGACCCCGCCCTTGGCGTAGAGGTTCTGGCCCTCGTCGCTGAACAGGAATTCCTGCCACAGCCGGGCCGCCGCCGGGTGCGGCGCATCCTTGTTGATCGCCTGGTAGTAGTACCCGGCGACCAGGGCCTCGTGCGGAACGATCACCTGCCAGCCGGGGACCTTCTGGCTTTCGGTGCCGTTGAGGTAGTTCCAGTCGATCACCACGGGGGTCTGGCCCGACTCGATGGTGGCCGGTGTCGGATCGAGCGGCAGGAAGTTGCCCGCCTCGTTGAGCTTTGCGAAGAACTCGACCCCGGGGGCGATGTCGTCGGCCGATCCGCCCTGGGCCACTGCCGCCATCAGCACACCGGCAAAGGCGGCGCCGGCCTGGGTCGGGTCACCGTTGAGCGCCACCTTGCCGTGGTACTCAGGTTTGAGCAGATCCTCGACTGAGGTGATGGGCGGGACCTTCGTGGAGTCGAACCCGATGGACATGAAGCCGCCGTAGTCGTTGACCCAGGTGCCGTCGCGGTCCTTGAGCTTCTCCGGGATGTCGTCGAACGTGGCCACCTTGTACGGCGCGAACATCGACGTATTCGCCAGTGCCACCGACTGTCCCAGGTCGAACACGTCGGGTGCGGTGCTCTTGCCCTTCTGCTGGTTGGCCGCGTTGATCTCTTCCTGGCTGGACCCGTCGGGCTGCGCCGAGTTCACCTTGATGCCGTACTTGTCCGAGAACGCCTTGATGATGGCGCCGTAGTTTGCCCAATCCGGGGGCAGGGCAATCACATTGAGTTCGCCCTCGGCCTTGGCCGCTTCAACCAGCTTGTCCATCCCACCGAAGTCCGCGGCCGACCTCGCCTCGGCGACCTTGACCCCGGTATCGGTCTTCCCGCCCGCGGCGTCCTTCTGCGGCGGCGCGCACGCCGCCAGACCCACCGCGACGAGCGCCGACGCGGCGAGGGCGGATACCGTCGCGATGCGGGATGCGATCATTGCCAAATCCTCCGATGGTCTCCGAGTGCGCGCACCGGCACCCTATCGCGACCTCGTCGAACGTGAGACGCATCGCCTGGGCCTGCGGGTTAGCATCACGTGATGTCTGTTCCGGGTCCAGGCGGGGGCTTCGAGCTCGACGGCTGGAACTTCAAGCCGGCGGCCGTGCCGTGGTACCGCACCCGCCCGGCGGTGGTCGCGATGGTCGCCGCCGCCGTTGCCGCGGCAGCCATCGTGGTCTCGGGTGTGCTTTTGCTGCTTAGAGATTCACCGTCCGCCCCGGAGCAGGCGACGACACCGTCACCCGCACCGTCGGCCACCGCCCCCGCGCCGTCGCCGCCGCCGCCACTGCGGGTGGGCGTGCCGCCGGCTCCCCCGGAACCACCGCCCGCCCCGCCGCCGGAGACCCAGGAGTCGCCGGCGTACCGCCCCACCCACCGGCCCTCCGAAACCAAGAAGCCCGAGATCGGCGTCACCCGCACCCCGGTCACCCGCTCACCGATCAGCGTGGCCCCGCAGCCGCGACATCCCCGCAACTGAGGCATCCGCGCAACTGAGTGCGCCTACCCTGGGGCCATGTCCGGGCTCGACGCGATCGCCCAGTTCGCAAGCGCACCCTGCGCGGTGCTCGCCACGCTCGGCGCCGACGGCGCACCGCACCTGGTGCCGGTGGTGTTCGCGGTCCACGTACCCGCCGACCCGCACGCCACGGCCACCATCTACTCCGCGGTCGACGCGAAACCGAAATCCACCCAGCGCCTGCGGCGGCTGGCCAACATCGAAGGTGACAGCCGGGTCAGCCTGCTCGTCGACCACTACACCGACGAGTGGGCCCACCTGTGGTGGGTTCGCGCCGACGGACGGGCCGCCGTCCATCACAGCGGCGACGCGATGGCCACCGGCTACGGGCTGCTGCGCGCGAAATACCCGCAGTACGAGCGCATTGCGCTGAACGGCCCGGTGATCACCGTCGAGGTCACCCACTGGTCCTCCTGGCAGGTCTGAGCAGCGACGCCGGGAGGACTTGTGCTGTAGGTCACATCGGGGAATGGTGGAGAGCACAGGTCCGGCGGGCCGCAGCGGGGCGCCCCGGGGACACCAGGAGGAATGCCATGGCGGACAAGACACACTCGGCCGGCAACGGCACTGTCCCCACCGCGGACAGTCCCACCGGCATTCGCAACGTGGCACTCGTCGGCCCCTCGGGTGCGGGCAAGACCACGCTCGTCGAGGCGCTACTGGTCGCTGCGGGAGTGCTGACCCGTGCGGGTTCGGTGGTCGACGGGTCGACCGTGTGCGATTTCGACGACGCCGAGATCGGTCAGCAGCGCTCGGTCGGCCTGGCCCTGGCCCCGTTGCAGCACAACGGGATCAAGGTCAACCTGATCGACACCCCCGGCTACGCCGATTTCGTCGGGGAGTTGCGCGCCGGACTGCGGGCCGCCGATTGCGCACTGTTCGTCATCGCGGCCAACGAGAACATCGACGAGCCGACGAAGTCGCTGTGGCAGGAGTGCGCTGCGGTGGGCATGCCGCGGGCGGTGGTCATCACCAAGCTCGACCACGCCAGGGCCAACTACGCCAATGCGTTGGCGGGCGCCCAGCTGGCCTTCGGTGACAAGGTGGCGCCCCTGTACTTCCCGGCCGGCGAGGGCGTCATCGGGCTCCTCACCCGCACGTACTACTGCTACGCCGACGGCACCCGCACCACCCGGCCCCCCGACGGCGCCTACGACGATCAGATCGCCGAACTACGCGGCTCCCTGATCGAGGGCATCATCGAGGAATCCGAGGACGAGACGCTCATGGAGCGCTATCTCGGCGGCGAGGAGATCGACGAGTCGGTGTTGATCGCCGACCTGGAGAAGGCCGTGGCCCGCGGCTCGTTCTTCCCGGTGATCCCGGTGTGCAGCGGATCCGGAGTCGGCACCCTGGAGCTGCTCGAGATCGCCACCCGGGGCTTCCCGTCGCCACCCGAGCATCGCCTGCCCGAGGTGTTCGCGGCCACTGGCGCCGCCCGCAAGCCGATGGCCTGCGACCCGTCCGGCCCGCTACTGGCCGAGGTGGTGAAGACGACGTCGGACCCCTATGTCGGCAGGGTCAGCCTGGTCCGGGTGTTCTCCGGCACCATCAGGCCCGACGCCACCGTGCATGTGTCGGGCCATTTTTCTGCCTTCGACGACTCGGTGGCGGCCGAGGGGTCGCACGGCCACGCGGATCACGACGAGGACGAGCGCATCGGCACCCTGTCCTTCCCGCTGGGCAAGCAGCAGCGCCCGGCGCCTTCGGTGGTGGCCGGGGACATCTGCGCGATCGGCAGGCTCAGCCGGGCCGAGACCGGCGACACCCTCAGCGACAAGGCCGATCCGCTGGTGCTGCGCCCGTGGACCATGCCCGACCCGCTGCTGCCCATCGCGGTGCAGCCCCGCGCCAAGACCGACGAGGACAAGCTCTCGGTCGGGTTACAGCGGTTGGCCGCCGAGGATCCCACGCTGCGCATCGAACAGAATCCGGAAACCCACCAGATCGTGCTGTGGTGCATGGGTGAGGCACATGCCGGGGTGGTGCTCGACGCACTGTCACGGCGCTACGGGGTGTCGGTGGACACCGTGGAGCTCCGGGTGCCGCTGCGGGAAACCCTCGGCGGCAAGGCGAAAGGCCACGGCAGGCATGTCAAGCAGTCCGGCGGTCACGGCCAGTACGCGGTCTGCGACATCGAGGTCGAGCCACTCCCCGAGGGCAGCGGATTCGAGTTCGTCGACAAGGTGGTCGGCGGAGCCGTACCGCGCCAGTTCATCCCGAGCGTCGAGAAGGGCGTGCGGGCCCAGATGGAGAAGGGGATGGGCAGTGATCACGGGGATGGCGGCTACCCCGTCGTCGACATCCGGGTGACGTTGGTCGACGGCAAGGCGCACAGCGTGGACTCGTCGGACTTCGCCTTCCAGATGGCCGGCGGGCTCGCGCTGCGGGAAGCCGCTGCGGCGGCCGGGGTCAACCTGCTCGAGCCGATCGACGACGTGACCGTGACGGTGCCCGACGATCTGGTGGGCGCGGTGATGAGCGATCTGGCCGGCCGCCGCGGCCGGGTGCTGGGCACCGACAAGGCCGACGACGACCGAACGCTGGTCAAGGCCGAGATTCCAGAGGTCGAACTCACCCGCTATGCGATCGACCTGCGGTCCCTGTCGCACGGCGCCGGGGCGTTCACCCGCGCGTTTGCCCGGTACGAGCCGATGCCCGACGCGGCCGCCGCGCGGGTGCGCAAGGCGGTCTAGCGGAGCGTCAACTCCAGGTGCAGCTCGGTCAGGCCACGCAGGATGTACGTCGGAACGTAGGAGAACCTGCGATTGCCTTCCGGCCCGTGTTCGGCTTCTGACAGCCGGATCTGTTTGGTGCGGGCCAGGATTCGCTCCAGGCACACCCGGGCCTCGGCCCTGGCCAGCGGCGCGCCGGGGCAGGAGTGCACCCCGCGTCCGAATGCGATGTGTCTGCGGGCATTCGGACGGTCGATGTCGAAAGTGTCGGGGTTCTCGAACTGGCGCGGGTCCCGGTTGGCGGCTCCGTTGCACACCATGAGAGTCGCTCCGGCCGGCACCTCGACTCCGCCGATCGTGGTCGCGCTGCGCGCCAGCCGGAAGTCGCCCTTGATGGGGCTCTCCCACCGCAACGCCTCTTCGATGAAACTCGGGATCCTGGCCGGTTCGGCGCGCAGCAGATCCTGCAGATCCTGGCGTTCGGCGAGCAGTTTGAGCGCCGAACTCAGCAGCCGCACGGTCGTTTCCTGACCGGCCAGATAGAGGTTGGCGGCCAACCGCACCACGTCGATGACCTCGGGGGTAGAGCCGTCGGGGAACTTCGCTGCAGCCATCTCGGTGAGGGTGTCGCGACGCGAGTTCTCCCGGCGCTCGGCGATGTAGACCGAGAACTTCTCGTAGAGGTATGCCAGCGGGTTCTGTTCGACGGTCTCCTCGGCCGTGCTGCCGATGCCGGCCTGATCATGGCCACCCATCCGGGCCGTGAACTCGGTGTGGTCGTCTTCGGGGACCCCGAGCAGGTCGGCGATCACCAGAAGTGTGAACGGGCCGGCGAACTCGGAGATGAACTCGCCGCCGCCTCGGGCCAGGTAGGGATCCAGCGTCTGATCGGCCAGCCGCCACATGAAGTCCTCATTCTGCTTGAGGCGCTTCGGCGTGAGGAGCCCCATCAGCAGCGCACGGTGCCGCGAGTGGATGGGCGGGTCGAACGTGGTGATCTGGTCACTCATCGGCAGTTCATCACGATGCCGGTCGATGAGCTCGCTGACCACGTGATCGGGATGCCCCTCCAACGCGACCGGGAACCCGGGGAAGGGCCCGGTCACCGATGTGGCCGACGAGAACGTGTCGGCGTCGCCGCACACCGCGACGGCCTCGTCGTATCCGGTCACCATCACCACGTTCTGATGCGGTTCGCGCTGTACCGGACAACGCTCCCGCAGCCCGGCCAGGAACGGGTACGGGTCGGGCACGAGGCTGTCGTCCCGGAAGAAGTCCTGGATATCGGTCATCTCAGCTCCCCAGCGAGGCGTAGAACTCGTCGGTGCCCGCGCCGTCCTCGAGTTGGACGTCGAAGGTGTTCAGGGCGAAAGCCAGCGTGCTGTAGCCGCCGAAGGTGAACATCAGGTCCATCCGCTGCCGGTCGTCGAGCCGCAGGCCCAGGCGCTCCCAGGTCGGCGCGGAAATCCGCGAGCCGGTGTGCAACTCGTCGACCGCGTCGAGCACGGCCTGATCGAATTCGTCTGCCGCCGTGCCGCTCTGGGTGGCGTCGACATCGGTCTCGGTCAGCCCGACCTGCAGGGCCATCGCGCTGTGATGCCCCCACTCGTACACGCAACCGTGGTGGAACGCGGTGCGCAGGATCACGAGTTCACGGATCCGCTCCGGCAGGGTGGACTCTTTTTGCAGGTAGGTGTTGAACGGCAGGAATGCGCCGGCGAGAACGGGATGGCGCACAAGCGTCGAGAGCGCGTTGCCCGCCTTGTCGGGGCGGCGGCGCTCCTGCGGCACCGTGGAGGCCAGCGCCTCGCGCGCCTGATCGTCCCACTCCTCTGCCGGCAACGGCGTCAGCATCCGCAAGTCCTTCCAACGGGCCGATCTACTTTACGATCGACTAGTAACGTACTTTACGATCGTAAAGTAGATCGGCTAAGAATGCACACGGAAGAGAGGGCGCATGGATGCGACCCGCGAGCGGCTCGTCGAAGCCGCCGTCCGGCTGATCACCCGGCACGGCTTCGCCGGCACGTCGCTGCAGATGATCGCCGACGAGTTGGGCTTCACCAAGGCCGCGATCTACTACCACTTCCGCACGCGCGAGCAGCTGTTGAGCGCGGTCGTCGAACCCTTCCTGGCCCGGCTGCAGACCGTGATCGAGGATGCCGAGCGGCAGCGCAGCGCGCACGCCCGAGCCGATCACATGGTGCGCGGCTACGCCGAACTGGCGGTCGGCAATCGCGCGCTGGTGTCGGTTCTGGCCGGCGATCCGAGCGTGAACGAGGCACTGCGGAACCACCCGGAATGGGACGGCGTGATCAACCGGCAGATGTCCCTGCTGGCCGATGTCGATCCGGGACCGGCCGGAACGGTCAAGGCGGCCATGGTCTTCTCCGGCATCGCCGGGGGCGCGGGTGTTGCCGGCGCGGACACCTCCGATGAGGACCTGTCCGGCTACCTGATCGACGCGGCCCGCCGCACCCTCGGCTTGCGGGCTCCACGGCGTTGACGAAAACGATTGATATTCAACAAAATACCGAAAGGAACACCATGACCGACAGAACCGCACTGGTGACCGGAGGCGCATCCGGAATCGGCAAGGCGATCGCCGACAGGCTTGCCGCAGACGGATATCGGGTCGCCACCCTCGACCTCAACGCCACCGGCGACGCGCATTCGTACGCCGCCGACGTCACCGACCGGTCCCAGGTCGACGCCGTCTTCAAAGCGGTCCGCGAGCAGTTGGGCCCGGTCACGATCCTGGTCAACTCGGCCGGTCTCAGCGATTTCACGCCGTTCACCGAGCTGACCTTCGACCGTTGGCGGAAGGTCATCGACGTCAACCTCAACGGCGTCTTCCACGTCGTCCAGGCCGCCCTGCCCGACATGATCGAGGCCGGCTGGGGCCGCATCGTCAACATCTCCTCGTCCAGCACGCATTCCGGCGTGCCGTACATGTCCGACTACGTGGCCGCCAAGTCCGCCGTCAACGGGCTCACCAAATCCCTGGCGCTGGAGTTCGGCCCGGCCGGGATCACCGTCAACGCCGTACCACCGGGTTTCATCGACACCCCGATGCTGCGTGCCGCCGAATCCCGCGGCGAACTCGGCGACATTCGCGACACGATCAAAGCCACCCCGGTGCGCCGAATGGGCAAACCCGAGGACATCGCCGCCACGTGTTCGTTCCTCATTTCAGAAGAAGCGGGCTACATCACGGGCCAGATCGTGGGCGTGAACGGCGGTCGAAATACCTGATCAGCGCCTACGCTGTGACGGGGGTCTCCCAGTGCCGGCGGATTGATATTCGCCGCACCGGGGCTTCGGTAGTTGCACTTATCTCTAATTGTTTGGGACAGTTTGAAAACCCTTTTAGTTGCTGGCTGCGTCAATAATTCGGAGGTTTGCGCGTGGCCTCATCCACCGCGACACTGCGGGACCGCTTCACACAGCGGTTCAAGCACTGGCGGTACGACCCGCCGTACAAGACCGCGTGCGCGGCGATGGTCATCCTCGTGGTGGCGGTCCTGGCATTGACGTGGATGCAGTTCCGCGGTGTATTCGAGCAGAAGACGCAGCTCACGGTGCTGTCCAACCGTTCGGGCCTCTCGATGGACCCGGGCTCGAAGGTCACCTTCAACGGAGTGCCCATCGGCCGCCTGACCGCTGTGGCCGTGGCGGATGTCGACGGCGAACAGCAGGCCAAGCTGACTCTCGACATCAAGCCCAAGTACCTGAAGCTGATCCCGGAGAACGTGACCGCGGAACTGAAGGCCACCACGGTGTTCGGCAACAAGTACATCTCGTTCGTCGCACCGGACGATCCGTCGCCGCAGCGGATCTCCCCGGACACACCGATCCGCGCCAAGGGCGTGACGACGGAGTTCAACACCCTGTTCGAGACGATCACCGCGATCTCCGAACAGATCGACCCGATCAAGCTCAACGAAACCCTGACCGCCACCGCGCAGGCCCTCGACGGCCTGGGTGACAAGTTCGGCCAGTCGATCGTCAACGGCAACGACATCCTGACCGACCTCAACGGGCGCATGCCTTCGATCCGCCGCGACATCTCCGGGCTGGCCGACCTCGGCGAGGTCTACGCCAACGCGGCTCCGGACCTGTTCGACGGTCTGGCCAACGCCGTCACCACCGCCCGCACCCTCAATCAGCAGCGCGGCAACCTGGATCAGGCGCTGGTGGCCGCGGTCGGTTTCGGCAACACCGGCGGTGACATCTTCGAGCGTGGCGGCCCCTACCTGGTCCGCGGCGCCCAAGACCTGGTGCCGGTCAGCGCCATGCTGGACCGCAACAGCCCGGCGCTGTACTGCATGATCCACAACTACGCCGAGTCCGCGCCGAAGTTCGCCCAGCAGACCCGCAACGGCTACGCGTTCGAACTGCAGGACTTCCTGGTCGGCGCGGGCAACCCGTGGGTGTACCCGGACAACCTGCCGCGGGTGAACGTTTCCGGCGGGCCCGAGGGCCGCCCCGGCTGCTGGCAGCCGATCACCAAGGATCTGTGGCCCACTCCGTACCTGGTGATGGACAGCGGCGCCTCGATCGCGCCGTACAACCACTTCGAACTCGGCCAGCCGCTGATGGCCGAGTACGTCTGGGGCCGCCAGATCGGTGCGCACACGATCAACCCGTAGGTGTCACGCGTCGCGGACCTTGGCCACCTGCTCGGTGAACACCGTGTTGAGCATCTCGACATCCGGCTCGACCGTGCGCACACTCGACTCACCGCCGACCGCGATGCACAGGACGATGATGTCGCCGATCTGGGCGGTGTAGCCCTTGATCATCATCTTCATCGTCTCGCCGCCACCGCGTGCTGTTGAGGTCATGTCGAAGCCGACCTGGGCGTCCGCCTTGCTGGCCGGCGGCTCGAGGCGCTGCACTTCCGCTTCGGCCTTCACGCCGTCCTTCTCCACGCTGAACGCCTGACACCGGCTCAGCCATTTCTCTGTCACCGCCACCAGCTCGGACCCGGGCTCACGGCTGAGGGTGGCGACCACCCCCGGGGTGCCCTGTCGTTCGCTGACCATGGCGGCCACGCCGCTGGTCAACGAGGTCTTGTCCGAGGAGTCGCAGTCCGGCGGGTCGGCCCGGCCGGCGCCTGCGTTGGCCGACTCCTCGGCCATCTTCTGGCTGACGTCCTCCACGTGCCAGCCGGCCGGGAAGTCGCTACCGGTGACCAGGAGCCCGGTCAATGACGAGTCGACCGTCACCGTCGGTTCGTCGGTACATCCGGCCAACACCAGGATGGCGGCCAGCAGTGCCCCGGCCAGTGCGCTGAACTTCCGGACGATTCGCGGCATACCGGTACCGTAAGCGGGCCGCGAGCCTGCTCAGCGCACCAATTTCAGCCCTGCCCTGCCGCTTTGACTTCGAGTTCGGCTTCGAGCCTCTCCTCGTAGGCACCCTCGTCACGGCCCAGGGCGATGGTGGCGGCGGCCATCGCGCCGATCGCCACCGACAGGGCCACCGGTTCCCACCCGGTGATCGACAGGTGCTCGCCCAGGACGACGGAGCCGAGCACCACCGCCACCACGGGCTCGAGCACCAGCATGGTCGGCACCGAGGTCTGCAGCGATCCGGCGTGAAATGCCGACTGCTGCAGCAGCGTTGCGATCACCCCGAGGGTGACCACCAGATACAGGGCCGGTGTGGTCAGCACGGCGAGCACACCGTCCACGGCGATCGTGTGCATCACGATCTTGGTCAGCACCGCGACGACACCGAACATCACGCCCACCGCCAGCGCCAGCAGTACCGCCCGGCGCCAGTCGGTGCTCCGCGTGGCGGCCAGCACGCACAGTCCGACCGCCGCGGCACACACCACGACGACGGTGACCGTGGTGGCCACCGATACCCCATAGGTTCCGGTGCTGGCCCTGGCGAGAGCCACGAACACGGTCAGCGCCCCGGTCAGCAGCAGGGCCCACAGCCATTCGGCGCGGCTGACCCGGCGGTGGGCCAGCCGGGCACTGAGCGGCAGCGCGAACAACAACGCCGACACGAGCACCGGCTGGACGAGCAGCAGCGAACCGTAACCGAGCGCCAGCGCCTGGAAGACATACCCGGCCACCGCGGACGCGGTTCCCGCCCACCACAACCTGCGGCCCAGCAAGGTGCGCAGCATGACGGTGCTGACGCCCTTCTCGGGCGGGACATCCATGGTGGCGCGCTGCCGCACCACAATGCCGACAGCCGCGAAAACCGCTGCGCAGAGGGCGAACAGCACCGCAAGACTGTTGCCGAGCAAGCCTCGTCAACCCCTTTCGGGCCAGTGTGTCGGCCCCCTCTGGCGGGGAGAAGGCCAGTGCCCTCCAACCGTAGAGCGCCGCCGGTCGTCGCGCCGCCCGGGGTTGGCCCGGCGCCTAGACGACCTGCAGATGCCGCTTCGGCGGCTCGTCGGAGGAGCCTGCGGGATCGGTCGGCGGGGCAGGAGCGATCTTGTCGTTGACGTTGGCGACGGCCAGGTCGACGCGGTTCACCGCGGTGTCGCACAGGTCGCGGACCCGCCCGCTGGCGGTCTCGACCTCATCGGCGGCACTGCGCAGATAAGCCCTGAGGTTGATCCTGAGCCGCTCGCCGGCCCTGCGCGCCCGCAGCCGCACCCGGTCGTCGACCTCGACGGTCACGTATGGCAACAATCGAAATCTCATGGCAGAAACCTCATAGCCCCGCTCCCATCTGCGCTTGCCTTGGCCCACAGTATCCGCGCCCGGCCGTGGTTCGAGCCAGACGTGATCGGCACCGCATTCGGCAGTCTATGACCGCCAGGTCACATCGGCAGCTAGCTGCCGGCGCCGTCCCAGTCGGTCAGGGTCCAACCGTCGGTCGGATTGCCCTTGATGACGACGTAGCCGGTGTTGTCGAGCGGGTGCTGCATCAGCAGCTGTGGATCAGGATTGCCGACGTTCATCTGCACCCACAACATGATCGCGGCGCCGTGCGAGTAGGCGACGGGGTTGTCGTCGCCGCTGTCGTAGATCTGCTGCACGGCTCCGTCGAACCGGGCGTCGAACTCGTTGCCGTCGATCGAACCCGGTATCCGGGCGCTCCGATCGCCGCGCAGCCACTGCTCGGGTGCCGCGAAGTAGGTCTGGACCGCGCTCGCCTCGGGCTGGCCCTCGTAGATGCCTGCCTCGACCTCGTGGAGCCCGTCCAGCACCGTGATCGGCTCGTGGAGGGTGTCGGCCATCGGCTGTGCGGTCTGCTGGGTCCGGATCATGGTCGACGCGAAGATGCCGTCGTAACGGTGGGACGCCAGCCGCTGCGCGCTCGCAACGGCCTGGGTCCGGCCCAGATCGGTGAGCGCCGGACCGGGCGTGGAGCTGTCGATGAGGCCCGAGGCGTTACCCGCCGATTGGGCGTGACGGACGAAGGTCAGCGTGATCGTCCGATAGCCGCCCGCTGCCGCCGTCGGCGCCAGCAGGGTTGCGACGACGAGCGCGATCACCGCACACAGACTTTGTAGCCGACCCATTCTCAGCCTCTCCGCGTAGTTTCATTAGCATGACTACCCTTAACGATGACAGGGTCGCACGGGCCCTGGACCGGATGTACACCGCGTCCGCCGAACAGTTCGCCAAAATGCGCGAGGACGGCTCCCGCCGGTTCGCCGACCTCTCCGGCGCCAGCGCGCAGGAGCGGGCCGATGCGCTCAGCGACATCTACATGCCGGTGACCCCCGAAGCAGGCCGGTTGCTGTACTCGCTCGTGCGGGCCACCAAGCCTGCGGTCGTCGTCGAGTTCGGTATGTCATTCGGGCTCTCGGCGCTGCACCTGGCATCGGCGGTGCGCGACAACGGAACTGGGCGGGTCTACACCACCGAGCTCAGCGCCGCCAAGATCGCGGCAGCCAAGCAGACGTTCGCCGAGACCGGCGTGGACGATGTCATCACCGTGCTCGAAGGCGATGCGTTGGAGACGCTGAAGTCGGTGACCGGGGACATCGGGTTCGTCCTGCTCGACGGCTGGAAGGAGCTCTACCTTCCGGTGCTCAAGCTGCTGGAGCCACAGCTCACCACGGGCGCGCTCGTAGTCGCGGACAACACCTCGATGGCCGACACCCAGCCGTACCTGGATCGGGTCCGGGAACCGTCGAACGGCTATGTCAGCGTCAACTTCCTCGCCCGCGACAGCGACAGCATGGAGCTCAGCTGCCGGGCCTAGTGCACCCCGCACGGCTACGGTGCTGACATGGTGGATTTCGCCCTGCGGTCGTGTGGGCTGCGCGGGCATGCGACATTCGCCCCCGATGAGCCGGAGCTGCGCGAACGCTTGCGGGTCGACACCCCCGTCGGCGAGGCCTGGCGTTGCCTGCGGTGCGAGACGTTCGTCGTCGGCCCGCCGCGCGGTCACGGGCCCGCCGACACCGCACCGGAGATTCCGCGCGGGCGCCTGCTGCGCGACCGGACCCTGATGCGGCTGCTCGCCGTCGAGCGGGCGGTGCGGGGAGTCGTCTTCGTGCTGCTGGCGGCGGGCATCCTCAAGGTCCGTGCGTCCCAGAGTCAGCTGAAGGACGCATTCGAGAAGGACATCCCGCTGATGCGGCCGCTGGCCGACCAAATCGGTTGGAACATAGATGATTCCAAAATCGTTCGGCACATCGGCGAGGCCTTCACCTTGTCGTCGACCACCTTGCTGTGGATCGCCGCCGGGGTGGCCGCCTATGCCCTGATCGAGTTCACCGAGGCCGTCGGGCTGTGGCTGATGAAGCGGTGGGGCGAGTACTTCGCGGTGATCGCCACCGGCGTGTTCCTGCCGCTGGAGATCTACGAGCTGACCGAGAAGGTGACCGTCCTGCGCGTCGGCGCGCTGGCGATCAACCTCGCCGCTGTCATCTGGTTGCTCTGGAGCAAAAGGCTTTTCGGAATCAACGGTGGCGGCAAGGCTTACCGTGCCGAGCACCACACCGAGAGTCTGCTCAGTGTCGAGCGGGCCGGGTTGGCTGTTCCAGATGTTCCTCACGGGCGCGATAGCGATACGCCGACGGAGTCTCACCGCAGAACTGGCTGAAGCATCGGGTGAACGAGCTGAGGTTCTCGAAACCCACGGCGGTCGCGGTCGCCTGCACCGATTGGTCCGGCCCGGCCAGCAGCGCCATGGATCGCAGCATCCGGGCATGCAGAAGGTATGTCCGCCAAGAGATTCCGATCGCCTCGGTGAACATGCGCCGCAACGTCCGTTCGGACACCGCGACCGCCCGGCTGACATCCTCGGCCGTCACCGAGGCGAGGTGCTCCTTGGTGTAGGCCAATGCCGCAGCCACGATCGGGTGATCGGTGGTGGGCAGGCTCAGCGGCGCTTCGTGGTCGAGCGCGTCGGCGACGAGGTTGGCCAGGGTCCGGAAGAACGTGTCGGACGTGTCGTCACCGTGGGCGCGGTCGACCGGCCAGCGCAGCCCGTAGATCATCATCTCGCGGATCAGCGGCGAGACCGCGATGATCCTGGCCCGGTCCCCCGGGTCGGCGATCATCTGCGCGTCGAACATCACCGCGACGGTCTTGACGTCGGGGTTCATCACCGCCTGGTGCTGGAGTCCGGCCGGGATCCAGGCGGCCTGTTGCGGCGGCAGCAGGTAGTGCGCGACGTCGGTCTCCACCTCCACCACGCCGTGCAGCGCGTACTCGATCTGGTGCACCTCATGGGAGTGCCAGCCGGTGATCAGCCCGTCGCCCTCGTAGAGGTAGCTACCGGCCGGCGCGCGGCCGCCGCGGCGCAGTTCGATGACCGGCCTCGACAGGTTGGCCGATTGAGTTAAACCTCTGTCCGAAAGTGCAGAGACGGTCACGCCATCCGAGGGTACTAGTTGAGTCATGCAGACCGACGACCTGATCCTGATCAGCATCGACGACCATGTCGTCGAGCCGCCCGACATGTTCCTGCGCCACGTTCCGGCCAAGTACAGGGACGAGGCCCCGATCGTCGTCACCGACGACAAGGGCGTCGACCAGTGGATGTACCAGGGCCGCCCCCAGGGTGTGTCCGGTCTGAACGCCGTGGTGTCCTGGCCGGCCGAAGAGTGGGGCCGCGATCCCGCCGGGTTCGCCGAGATGCGCCCTGGCGTCTACGACGTGCACGAGCGGGTCCGCGACATGGACCGCAACGGCATCCTGGCCTCGATGTGTTTCCCGACCTTCACCGGGTTCTCCGCGCGGCACCTGAACATGACGCGCGAAGACGTCACCCTGGTCATGGTTTCGGCGTACAACGACTGGCACATAGACGAGTGGGCCGGCTCGTATCCCGGCCGGTTCGTCCCGATCGCGATCCTGCCGACCTGGACGCCGGAGGGCATGTGCGCCGAGATCCGGCGCGTGGCCGCCAAGGGTTGCCGGGCCGTCACCATGCCGGAACTGCCACACCTGGAAGGACTTCCGAGCTACCACGACGAGGACTACTGGGGCCCGGTGTTCCGGACCCTGTCCGAGGAGAACGTGGTGATGTGCCTGCACATCGGCACGGGCTTCGGCGCGATCAGCATGGCGCCCAACGCGCCGATCGACAACCTGATCATCCTGGCCACCCAGGTATCGGCCATGTGCGCCCAGGACCTGCTGTGGGGACCCGCGATGCGCAACTACCCCGACCTCAAGTTCGCCTTCTCCGAGGGCGGAATCGGTTGGATTCCTTTCTATCTGGACCGCAGCGACCGCCACTACACCAACCAGAAGTGGCTGCGCCGCGACTTCGGCGACAAGCTGCCCAGCGATGTGTTCCGCGAGCACTCACTGGCCTGCTACGTGACCGACAAGACGTCGCTGAAGCTCCGGCACGAGATCGGCATCGACATCATCGCCTGGGAGTGCGACTACCCGCACAGCGACTGCTTCTGGCCCGACGCACCCGAGCAGGTGCTGGCCGAGCTGAATGCCGCGGGCGCAAGCGACTCCGACATCAACAAGATCACCTGGGAGAACTCGGCCCGGTTCTTCAGCTGGGATCCGTTCCAGCACACCGCACGCGATCAGGCCAACGTCGGCGCCCTGCGCGCCAAGGCCACCGACGTCGACACCTCGATCCGTCCGCGCGCGGAGTGGGCCCGCCTCTACGAACAGAAGCAGCTCACGAAGGCCTGACCTGGCGCCGGGTCGATTTTGGTGCCGCGCGCCCCTCGTTCCGTGAGTGACAATGTGATCACTCACGCGAACGAGGGGTCACGAGGTGCCGTATACGGTGTCGCAGGTTCGAGCGTCCGATCCTGAGTCGTTGCTCAACGCATCCCGCGACGCGGAAACGGCAGCGGCGCGGGTGGACGCCCAGATCAGCAAGGCGAAGTCGCAGTTCGTCACCCTGGCGACCGACTGGACAGGTACTGCCGCGGACGCCGCGCAGAAGCAGGGCCGCGAGATGTTCGAGGACCAGGCGGAATACCGGGACAAATTGCGCGCGTTGACCACTCCACTGTCGAGTGGCGGCAGAAAACTCGCCGATATCCGCTCCAGCCTCGACAAGGCGGTCGATTCCGCTGAGGAGTGGTGGGATGTCGCCGACGACGGCGCGGTGAAGCCCGGCCGGATGCTGGCCTGGTTCGCGTCGCGCTCTCGGGTGAACGCACTGATCGTGGAATCCAGGCGGATCCCGATCGAGTGCGACATCAAACTGAAACTCGCCCAGTTCGAGGCCGCCGATCGCGACACCGCCTACAAGCTGCGCAAGATCGGCTGGGACCTCTCGTGACCCCGCCGTTGACCGTGACGGTCGCGACGATGCGGGCGACCGCAACCGGTCTGGAGGATCTGGCAAGCGGTTTCTACAACGACGGCGGCGGACCGATGCTGTCGGCTGCGGCCGGTCCGGTCGCCGGGCTGGACAGCGGCTCGGCCTGCCGCGAAGTCGGTGACGCCTTTCTGCGGCGTGCGCAGGTTCTCGGGACCGCGGCGTCGACCTTCGCCGGAAAACTGGATTCGGGGGCGTTCCTGTACGAGCACGGCGATATCGCAGCCGCCGAACGGATCGAGTTCGACCCGCCCGAAGAAGAAGAGAAGCGTATCGGCGACGATCCGGGTGAGCCCGGCTACGACCCGGTCAACGAGTACGAGGAGGCGCTGCGTGACGCTGGCTTGCTCGACGGCCCGTCCGAGGGGTTCTACCGGGAGTGGTTACAGAACGCGGTAGACAACGACGTTCCGCCCGAGGTGATAGTCGATATCGCCCGCAGCCAGCACATCACACCTCAGAGTTTCGATGTGCTCAAGGGCGCAGAGCGGGTCACCGACAACAACGGCAAGTCCTACTTCCTGCTACCGAAAGGCACCAGCAGCGAGGATGCCCGCAAGGCTGCCCTGATGACGTACATCCTCAATGCCGACACCGGATATGGAGACGCAGAGGGCAGTGCCGGCAATGACTTCTCCGAGACGCCGTACACCGCGGCCGATGTGCAGCGCATCGTCGACCGGCAGAATGCGAACGGATGGAGCTACGCGGCTGCCGAACACTTCACCGGCCGCCTCACGACCACACCGAATGGCATGCTGATGGGATTGGGCGGCAGTTTGATCGAAGATCCGCTGAGCCAGCAGGGCGGTTCGACCTATGGGGACGTCTTCCTGCTGAACATCGACAATCCGTCCGATCCCGCTCAACAACTGCGCGACATCGTCCGCAACGGGCACGCGTTCTATGAGAGCGACAACGGCGGGCCGGCCCGCCCCGGAGCGCTGGACCTTGATCGGTTGCTGCACCACGAGGAGCGCCACTCCCAGCAGTGGGCTCAACTCGGCTTCGAGAATTTTGTGGAGCAGTACGGGCAGAAGATGCTGGAGGAGCAGGTCACCGGCAGCCGCAATCCGTTCGAGACCAACGCCGGTGCGTCGGATGGCGGTTATCAGTGATGACTCGTATTTCAGGTTCGATGCTGATCGCGCTGACGCTGGTTCTCGCGATATGCGGCTGTAATCCGCTGGGCAAGAACCCGATTGCCCCCTCGGTCCCCGTCGCGTTCGGCATTCGCGTCACCGACGGCAACCTGCGCATCTGGACGGGCGTGCCCTGCCCCGGAACCACCGAAGTGGACGTGACCTTCGATCAGGAACAGACCGATCGGGCTGAGCTGAAGCTGACCATGCCGGGACCCGCCGCGCAACGGGGAGCCGCACCGTACCCAGGGGTCGAGGTCGAGCATCTGACGATCGGCGGCCCCTATTCCGGATTCGAGGTCCGCTCGGCGCTACCTGACGGTTTCGACTGGCGCACAGCCGAGATGGTGTCTCTGTTCACCCGCGGAGCTCCGATCACCTGGGGAGCGGACAGCCAACTTGCCGAGGCGAAGGAACACTCCGGCGAGCATCCGAATGACACCTACTGGTTTCAGGGCATCGGGTGGCTGAACCCAACCCAGGTGGCCGAGCAGGCCGGCAGGACCTTCATCCCGATCTGCAGCCCCGACCCAGCCAAGAACCATGAGCTCCCAAGGCTTTTCGGCGTTCGCGTTACCGATGGGAGCCTACGGATCTGGCCAGGATCCCACTGCGACGCCGTCGAGCACGTGATCGTCACGTTCCAGCCCGGACAAGCCGACCTCGTCCTCAGTGCATCCCACCCCTACAGCGTTCGACTCGATCAGCTCACCATCGGGAACCCGCTGTCCGACTTCGACGTCACCAGACCACTGCCCGGTGGATTCGACTGGAATACCGCCGCCACGGTCCTTCTGCGCGTGTTTCAGCAGACCAACACCGACCCTTGGACCACGCCCACCGACCTGGCCCCTGCCCGCACCGAATCCACCCAGCACCCCGAAGACACCTATTGGTTCCAAGGATTCGGCTGGCTCGATCCCACTCAGGTTTCCGCCCGCGACGGCAAAGACTTCCTGACCGCCTGCGCGCAGGCGAAGTAGCCTCAGGCGCGAAGAGGTACTCCACCGCCCTTTGCGTTCATCGACGTGAAGGCCTCTGCGGCGGACACTTGGTCGGCGGGGATGCTCGCGGCGGTGACGGCGAGTGACTTGAATGCCCGTGCGGCCGCACTGAGGCTGTGCCCGAACAGGTGGCTCGGATCCGGCGATTCACCCCAGACCAGGACCTCGGCACAGCCGGTGGGGATCTGGTGACCGTCACCGGAAATCGCGCGCGCATACGCCTCGGCACCCATCACCAGGACACACTGTTCCTCGTCCGGGGGCCCGGGTGATGCCGCCGCGTCGACGAGCTCGGCGCCGAGAATCTGGACCGGTCGGGTGTCAGCCGGCGCGTCGGAGTTCTCGAGGAGCTGCACGCTCACTCGCCAACCGCTCATCATCCGGTCGACGATCAGTCCCCCGGCGTTCGCGGCCAGTTCCGCGGCATCACCGGCGATCACGTGCATGCGGTAGGTGACGGCACCACTGCCCTTTTCACCCTTCATCGCCGCAACCCAACCCGGTCGAGTACCACCTGCGAAGTCGTCAACGTGACCTCCCACCGGATCGGCAACCTGTCCCGATGTCATTCCGGGACGCCCAACTGTAATAGTTACAGTAGGTTCGGTTCAAGTATCCGATCGGCTGGTACGCGGCTAGTGGGTGATCTGCCAGTCCGCGGCCTCGCGCTGCTGGTTCCAGAACTCGTCGAACCGTCCGCGCGCGGCCAGCAGTTCCTCGATGGTGCCGTCCTCGACGATTCGTCCGCCGTCGAGGAACAGCACCCGGTCAGCGTGCCGGATGCTGGCCAGCCGGTGTGCGACGATCACGCGGGTCCTGGACCGCTCGTCGGCGGTGAGCGCATCGACCACCGCGGCCTCGTTCTCGGTGTCCAGCGCGCTGGTCGCCTCGTCCACCAGTAGCACCGGCGCCGGTTTGACCAGGGCACGGGCGATGCTGACCCGCTGCCGCTCGCCACCGGACAGCGCTGTCCCGGCTTCGCCGACCTTGGCGCCGTCACCGTCGGGCAGCCGGTCGGTCAGCTCATCCACGCGAGCCAGCCGCGCCGCGCTCGCGAGCTGCTCGGCATCGGCATTCGGATCGCCGACCAGGATGTTTTCCCGAATGGTCCCGTCGAACAGGTAGGGGTGCTGGAACACCACGCTCGTTGCCGCCCTACGTGTTTCGGCGTCCATCCGGGCGGTGTCGACCCCGTCGATCAGCACCCGCCCTGCGGTCGGCTGGTGCAGCCCCGCGATGAGCGACAGGATGGTGCTCTTCCCCGATCCGGACGGGCCGACGATCGCGGTGGTGCCGCCGGGCTCCAGGGCGAAGCTGACATCCTCAAGCACCGGGTTGGTTCCGTAACCGAAAGTCACCCGGTCGAATTCGATGCGGGGCGCGGTGTCCGCGGACAACGTGGCGGTCCCGGTGGCCATCACGGGAGCATCCAGGACGGCGCGGATCCGGCCGAGCGAGGCCCGGGTGGATTCGATCGCCGGGGCCAGCTCCGAGAGCGAGGTGAACGGCTCGAGATAGCGCGCGGCGACGACGATCATCGCGATCGCCTCGGGCACGCCGAGGGCGCCGCGCACCGTCAGGAAGGTGGCCATACCGGCCAGGATCAGCAGCGCCAGTTGGCTGGCCAGGCTGAACAACAGCTGTCCGGGCACCTGCATCAGCAGCAGCCGCATGCTGGCCCCGTGCTGCGCGGCCAGCGCATCGCCCACCATGCTGCGGGCCGGCTCCACCCGTCGGGCCGCACGCAGGGCCTGCTGGGTGCGGGCGAACTCGATGATGCGTTCGGTGAACGCCCGGTTCGTCTCGTCGGCCACACTGTCGGCCTTGCGGCTCAACCGGCCCGAGGCCCAGAACGCGCCGAGCAGGATCACCACACCGGCCAGCGCGGCCAGCCCGAGGCGAACCGAGATGAACAGCAGCGCAACGGCAATGGCCGCAGGCAGCAGAATCGCTCCGATCAGCGGCGTGAGCAGGTTGACCACCATGCCGACCAGTTCCGGTCCGGTGGCGGCGATCGCCTGGCGGGCGTTGGCGGTGTTCGAGCCGCCATCGCCACCCAGCCAGTCCATCCTGATGCTCGGCAGCCGGTCGGCCACGTCGTGCTGAGTGTGGTCCAGCAGTGCGAAGCCGAGGTCGAACCCGAGCCGCGAGGTCGCGGTGTCGACGATCCAGCCGATCACGGTCGCGGCGGTGAGCCAGCCCAGCCAGGGCAGAGCGTCGCGCGGCACGTCGCTGAACAAGGCCGCCACCAGGGGGATCAACAGCACGGTGCCGGCCGCGCGGATCACCACCGAGGCCAGCGTGAGCGCGGCGTAGATGCCGACCTTCCCGCGGCGGTCCGCCGGGATGAGGGCGATCAGGGTGCGGATCATCGGGCCTCTCCTGCCGTGACGGTATCGCCGGGGCGCAGGGATTGTCCGGTCTGCCAGAGCTGGCGGTAGCGCCCGCCCGCGGCCAGCAGTTCTTCATGCGTGCCGGTCTCGGCGATCTGCCCGGCGTCGAGAACCACGATCTGGTCCGCGTGGGTGATCGTGTGCAGCCGGTGGGCGATCACCAGGACGGTACGGTCTTTGGTCAGCCGGTTGAGTGCCTGCTGCACAAGGTATTCCGACTCCGGGTCGGCGAAGGCCGTGGCCTCGTCCAGGATCAGCACCGGGGTGTCGGCCAGGATGGCCCTGGCGATGGTCAACCGCTGCCGTTCACCGCCGGACAGTGCCGACGACGCCGAGAGCACCGTCTGGTACCCGTCGGGCAGCCGCAGGATGCGCTCGTGGATCTGGGCGTCGCGGGCGGCCTGCTCGATCCGCGCCTGGTCGGCCTCCGGGTCGGCCAGCGCGATGTTCTCGGCGACGGTGCCTGCCACGAGCTGGGTTTCCTGCAGCACGAACCCGACCCGGCGGTACAGCTCGTCGGCCGGCAACGATCGAACATCCTTGCCGTCCAACTGGATCGACCCGGAGTCGACATCGTGGAAGCGGGCCAGCAGCGCCGCGAGCGTGGACTTGCCCGACCCCGACGGGCCGACCAGCGCGGTCACGGTGCCCGGGCGCAAGGTCAGCGATACGTCCTTGATCACCGGGACGCTCGGCCGGTACCCGAAGGTCACGCGAGCGAACTCCACGCCACCGGGTGCGCCCGCCGCGCCCTGCTGCTCAAGCAGCCCCAGGTCCGCCTCGTCGAGCGCGTTCTGGATGCGACGCGCGGCCAGCATGCCGCCGCGGATCCCGCCGAGCCCGTATCCGACGCCGAGCAGCCGAACCCCGAACGTGGTGCCCAGCAACAGGAACGGCAGCAGGTCGACCGGGTCCATCGAGCCGCCGATGATCATCGGGGTGCCGACGGCGACGATCAGCCACAGGAAGGTGCCCGGCCGGGTCACCAGGTCCATCAAGGATTTCTTGCCGGTGAAGGGGCGCTGCCAGCCGACCAGGAAGCCGATGTACTCGTCGAGGCGGCGACGGAAACTCGACGACGCCGCCCCGCCGAACACCCGCACGACGGGCTGGCCTTCGAGGTAGGCGCCCGCCTCCCCGCTCATGCGGTCGGCCCAGCGCTGCGCCTGCCCGATCTTGGCGCCGGACTGGATCGTCATCACCGACATCAGCACCAGGTAGGTGAGCACCGGGATGAAGAGCACGAGGGCCAGCCGCCAGTCGACGGCGAACAGGTAGACGAGCACGGCCACCGGTGCCACCACCGCAGCCACCGCGTCCGGGATCGCGTGGGTCACCAGGTAGTGCAGCGACAGGGTGTCGTCCTGCACCAGTTGCTTGATCGAGCCGGAGCCCCGCGCGGTGAACCACCCCAGCGGCAGCCGCGACATCTTGGTCAGCAGCCGGGTCCGCAGGTCACGGGCGAACTTTGCGTCAAGGCGGTGCAGCCACAGGGTGAGTCCGGCTCCCAGCAAGGCACCGAGACCCAGCAGCCACACGGCGGTCAAACCCAGTGTCCACAACCGGGATTCCTCGGCGCCGGCCAGGAGCAGCCGAGCGAGTTCGACCAGCAGCACGAAGGGAGCGAGCTGGATCAGCGTGATGATCGCCTGCAGTACCCCCGAGATGATCAGCGGGGTTTTCAGCGGGGCCAGTAGTCGGCCCGCGCCCTGTGCGCGCCAGGTTCCGCGGGACGCCGCGGCAGCCGCCGGCGCGGGAACGGGCTCGGCCACAGCGGTTTCCGGCTCGGCTGGGTTCTCGGTCTCCTCGGTGCGATCGGTGCCCATGGCGCGGCCTTCGGTCCAGTAGGCCTGGGCGTGCAGTTCGGACTTGGGAAAGCCGAACTCGTCCTTCAACCGCGTGCGCAGATGTTTGAGTGAGCCGGCCTCCGGCGTCACCCAGCAATACCAATCCGACCAGTCCCTGGCCTCGATCGCTGCGGCCAGTGACGTCGTGTCATGGCGCTTGACCCAGTGCACCCGCAGCCGCGGGTGCTCGGCGATCGGGATCAAGAGGTCGTTCTCGTCGTGCTCCTCGAGATAGACCTCGATCGGGATGTCTTGGGGCAGTGCGCCGATGATGCCGTTGATGGCGGGGGTGGCCGCCGCGTCACCGATCAGCAGATAGCCGGCGGGCAGCTCCTCCGGCACGGTGAACCCCGTCGACCCGAGGCTCATCACCGGGATGGAGTCGCCCGGCTTGGCGGCCCTGGCCCATTTCGACGCCGGGCCCGACGGTTCGTGCAGCACCACGTCGACGGCGAAATGACCGGTGGCCGGATCCATTTCGGACATCGTGTAACCGCGCTGGAACTCGGTCTTCGAGCCGTCGGGGTCCGGAACCCAGAACCGCAGGTACGACGTCGGTTCGGCCACGGCGTCCTCGAACACCGTCGGCGACACCATGCGCAGGCGCACCAGGTTCGGCGTCAGGTAGATGGTTTCGACCACCGTCGCCTGGTGATCACGCGCGCCGAAGCCGCGCATCATCACTCCCTGAAATCCGCGTGCCATCAGCGGTCCCCTCCCCTGGCGGTCAGATCCGCCACGATGTCGGTAATCGCCCGGCCGGGGACCACGGACGTCAACAGTCCCCGGATCAGTGCGTTCATCAGAAGTTCCAGGTACTGCGGACTGCGCAGTCGCGCGCCCGCGGTGTGTACCGGGCCCAGCGCCGCGTCGCCGGCCAGCCGTTCGGCGGCGGCGTCGCGTTCCAGGACGAATCCGTCGTCGCCGCCGCTGGCCTCGGCCTTGAGCTCGTGCTGGGCGGCCAGCCCGATGGCCAGCACGGCCACCGAACTGGTCAGCAATGCGGCGGCCTCGGCCGCGTAACCGCGCCGGCCCAACGCGGCGATCTCGTCGGCCAGCAGCCGGTCGCCGGACTCCCCGCGCGGGAACAGCACCTGCATGTAGGTGGCCAGGCCGGGGTTGGCCAGGGCGTAGCGGTGCACGGTCACCCCGAATGCCAGCAGGTGGTCTTCGACGGACCAGGCTGGGTCGTCGGTGAACTCGAGCTCCGCGAGCAGGCTCTCCCCGACCAGGCGTTCAAGCTCCCAGCGGCCGGTGATGTGGCGGTACAGCGCGGTCGCCGAGACGCCGAGCCGCGTGGCCACCGCGTTGACGCTCAGGTTTCGCATGCCGAGCTCGCGTCCCGCGGCGACGATGTCGGACACCGTGATCAGCGGCGGGCGCCCACCCACGCGCGCGACCCGCGCGGGGACCCCGGATCCGGTCACTACTACCTCCACAGGAAAGTTACCCCCACAAACTAAGGGTCACCTTAGTCCCAGTCAACCGCTCCCTCCAGTAACAGAGCGTTTGCTCTGTTATGGTGATCCGGTGCCACGGCCTCGTCTCTACGACCCCGATGCGGTCCTCGATGCCGCCGAGGCCCTGGCCGTGCACTCCGGGCCGGCAGCGGTGACGATCCGGGCGATCAGTGACACGGTCGGGCTGTCCAACGGCGCGTTGTATCACTCGTTCGGCTCGCGGGCAGGTCTGCTCGGGCAGGTCTGGCTGCGCGCCGGACGGCGGTTTCTGGCGCTGCAGCGGGAACTGGTCGAGTCGGCACAGCAGGGCGCCGACGCGATCGCCGCGGCGGCCTACGCGCCCGTGATATTCGCCGAGCGCCACGCCGCCTCGGCACGGCTGCTACTGCAGGTCCGGCGCGAGCAGGTGCTCGGCCATGACCTTCCGGCCGAGCTGGCCGAGCAGGCACGCGAGCTGGAAAAGCAGTTGGTGGACTTGATGATCGAGCTCGCGGCAGCGGCGTGGGACCGGCGCGACCGGGCCGCCGTGGACACCGTGACGACGTGCATCGTCGACCTGCCGACGGCCGTCCTGCTCCACCGCAACCGCCTCGACGACCCAACCGCCCGCGATCACCTCAATGCGGCAGTTGCCGCCGTACTGGCGGTGGGCCCGGGCCCCAGGCATACGCCGAAACTCCCCCGAAGAAAGGAATCCCATGACGACAACCCTTGACTACGACGGCGAGATCGCCATCCTCGATCTCGGCGACGACGAAAACCGGTTCTCGCCGGAATTCCTCGATGAGGTCGACGCCCATCTGGATGCGATCCTGGCCAAGGGCGCACACGGCCTGGTGACGACCGCCGACAGCAAGTTCTACTCCAACGGCCTGGATCTGGATTGGCTTGGCGCCCATAGCGATCAGGGCGACTGGTACGTGGGCCGGGTGCAGGGTCTACTGGCGCGGGTGCTGACGTTGCCGATCCCGACGGCTGCCGCGGTGGTCGGGCATGCCTTCGGTGCCGGCGCCATGCTCGCCGTCGCCCACGACTTCCGCGTCATGCGTGACGACCGCGGCTTCTTCTGCTTCCCCGAGGTGGACATCCGCATCCCGTTCACCCCGGGAATGGCCGCGCTGATCCAGGCCAAGCTGACCCCGCAGGCCGCGGTCGCGTCCATGACGACGGGTCGCCGGTTCGGCGGAGTCGACGCTCACGCCTACGGTTTGGTCGATGCCACCGCACGCGAAGGCACGGTGACCACGACGGCCACAGATCTGCTGCGCCCGTTGGGCGGCAAGGACTCCGGCACGCTGGGAGCGATCAAGCAGGGCATGTTCGGTCCCGCCGTCGCGGCCCTGACATCCGTCCAGTCGGGAACGGCCGGCTAGACCGGAATGGCGGTTCCGGTCTCCCGCTCGGCGAATTCGACGACCCCTGCGGCGATTTCGTAGTCGCAGGCCACCGCGGAGCGGCCGATCAGCACGGGCCCGCCGCGCAGTCCGAATCTGCCGTCGACACCGACGTAGCTTCCCGGCGGGATCGGTTCGCTCAGGCAATACAGCGTCGGCGCCGCCCCGGCGTCGATGTCGTTGGCGAACACGTCGGCCACCGCCTTGACGCCGCGCTGCACCGCGCTCATCAACGGTTTGTCGGAGACGTTGGGCAGGTTGGAGGCCACCCAGCCCGGATGCGTGAGTTGGGTGACCACCGGTGATTTGGCGGCCCGCAACCGGCGGTCGAGTTCAAGGCCCCACAGCATGACGGCCAGCTTCGACCGGCCGTAGGCGCCCATCACCGTCCATTTGTGGTGGCGCAGGTGCATATCGTCGAGCCGCAGTGTCGCCGACCTGTGTGCTTCCGAGCCGACATTGACGATCTGCCTGCGGATCCTGCCGAACAGCAGGTTCGTCAACGCAAACGGCCCGAGCAGGTTGGTGCCGATGGTCATCTCGAAACCATCGACCGTGTCGATCCGGTGCTGCGAGAGCGCACCGGCGTTGTTGATCAGGATGTCGACCTCGCCATCGAGGCGTCCCGGAAAGGCCTGCACCGACGAGAGATCGGCGAGGTCGAGCTCGATCACCTCGGTGGATCCGCCGATCTCTGCCGAACGTTGTGCGCCCAGCGCGGTGTTGCGCACCGCAAGGATCACGTGCGCGCCTGCGTGCGCCAGCGCCCTGGCGGTGCCGAGACCGACCCCGTTGGTCGCGCCGGTCACGATGACGCGTGTCCCGGTCAGATCGCCGAGACGACCGGGCGTCCAATGTGTGGTCATGCGAGCGTGGTCATCCCGGCACGCTCATGCCGGGACGATCCACACCGGGTTATCAGTTGCCCCAGCCGCGCTGGCCGTCCCAGCCACCGCAGATGCCGTTGAGGCAGCCGTGACCCCAGCCACCCTGGGCCGGGTTCCAGCCACCGCAGCCCTGCCAGCCGGGTCCGCTGTCGCAGCCACCGCCACCGCCGGCGTCACCGCCACCGCTGGGTTGAGCACTGATCGTCGTTGCGGGCGCGTCAGTCATAAGTGCGGCGGTCGGTCCTGCTGCAATCGCCACCGCGGCTCCCGCTACGAACACTGACCCCATGAGTTTTCGTATGGTTAGCATGACTCCATACTCCTCTCCTGTGAGCCTCCTGCCAAGTGATGTGATCAAGCCCGCGTGTAGCGCAGCATTGTCACACCAGTCCCGGCAAGGGCGTCCGGGTAATCGCAGAAAACGGGCTTGAGCCGCATTCCCACACTGAGTTCCTCGGGTGCGACGTCAACGATTTCCGTCGAGAACCGCGGACCCTCATCCCATTCCACGATACCCAGAATTTGCGGAACGGCGTCGGCGAAGTGCGGGCCGACCGGGCGGCGGGCCACGGTGAACGAATACAGCGTGCCCATCCCCGAGATCTCCCGCCACTCCAGGTCATCGGCGAGGGTGCGCGGCGCCAGCACGCGGGGATAGAACACGTAGGCCTGCGTCGACGGCGAGTACTGGACGACGATGCGGTGCTCAGCCAACGCATCCCAGAACGGTGCACTGGTAGGGGTTTTCACCGGCATGGGCCGGGCGAATCCGGTCATCGGTTCACTCACCTTCCAGGATCAGGGTGGTTTGCTCGGACAGGATGCCGCCGTTGCCGGACACGAACGCGCGATGGCAGTCGGCGACTTGGGCGGCCCCAGCACGGCCCATGATCTGTCGCGTGGCATCGCACACGTGGTGCATGCCGCCGGCCAAACCTGCTTGCCCGAAACCGAGTTGGCCGCCGGCGGTGTTCAGCGGGAAATCGCCGCGGAACGTCAGATCGTGGTCGGTCACGAAAGACATGCCCTTGCCCTTCTCGCAGAACCCGGCGTCTTCCAGGCTGAGCAGCACCGTGATCGTGTAGCAGTCGTAGATGGACACCATGTCCATGTCCTCGCGGGTCAACCCGGTCATCCCGAACGCCGTGTCGGCCGCCTTGCGGATCGGCGTATCGAGCAGGTCCTCGGCATACGTGGGTGTCTTGAACGGCACGTGTTCACCGAAACCCTTGATCCACACCGGCCGGTTGCGGGCGCGCGCGGCGACCTCGGCGCTGGCCACGACGACGGCCGCCCCGCCGACACACGGCATCACGATCTCCAGCATGTGCAGCGGATCGGCGATCACCGGACTTGCCAGGACGTCCTCGACACTCAGCGGGGTGTCTTTCCAGATGGCGCCGTCGGTGTGGTTGGCGTTGAACCGCTGGTCCACCACGATCTTTGCCATCGCCCGCTCGTCGTAGCCGTACTCGTGGGCATAGCGCTGGGCCACCTGCCCGTACGGGCCGTTCTGGCCGAGGTTGCCGTACGGAATCTCGAATTCGGCCTGCGGTGAACCGAATTGGTTGCTGGACGAGCCGAAGAACACGGCATCGGTCAACGTCTTCGGCTTCAGCTCCGAGCTCGGGGTGATGTAACGCGCAGGCAGGGCGCACAGCACGACGTCGCAGAGGCCGAGCTCGATCGCGGCGGCCGCCCGCCACACCATGCCCGCGGCGCTCGCCCCGCCGAGATCGAGCAACTCGGCGAAGTTCGCTCGCACGCCCAGGTATTCGGCCACCGTCGACGGTACGAAGATCTCCGACTCGCCCAGATGCGAGGTGACGATGCCGTCGACCTGCTCAGCGGACAGACCGGCATCCTCCAGCGCGGCCGCCGCCAGCAGGGCCCACTGTTCCAAGGTAAATGGAGCAGGCGAGGCTTTCGACAACCGTTCGGGCGGCAACTCGACGTAGCCGACGATCGCGGCGTCGCCCTGCAATCCCCTACGCGGTCTCATACGCACTCCTCACTTGCGGGGTAGGCCCAGGATCAGCTGGGCGATGATGTTGAGCTGAATCTCTGTGGTGCCGCCGCCGATCAGCTCGGCGGGTAGGTCGAGGTAGGGCGCCACCACCGCGGGTTGGCTGTCCTGTTCCAATGCCAGCGGCCCCGTGAGCCCCAGCGTGAGTTCGGCCGCCCGCCGCAACATCACGTTGGTGGCGACCTTCGCGATGCTCGACGCCGGCCCCGGCACCTGCCCGTCGAGCAGGCGCAGCGTCTCCCGCACCCCGAGCGCCTTGAGCGCATTGGTGTAGGCGTCGATCTCGCCGATGGCGTGCAGCACCGGATCCGGATCAGGGCTCACCCCAACCAGATCGCGCAGCGCCCCTATCCGGTCGATGTTGACGTAACCGCTGATCGCCACGCGCTCGTGCGCCATGGTGCTGATCGCCAGCTGCCAGCCCGACGCGGGATCGCCCAACAGCATCTCGTCGGGTACGAAGACGTCGGTCAGGAACACCTCGTTGAACTCGGCCCGCCCGCTGGATTGCGTGATCTGGCGGAATTCCACTCCGGGCGAACGCATGTCGAGGATGAAGTAGCCGATACCCCGGTGCTTGGCAGCGTCGGGATCGGTCCGGGCCAGCAATGCACCGAAATCGGCCCGGTGCGCCAGCGAGGTCCAGATCTTGTGCCCGTTGATCCGCCACCCGCCTTCGACCCGCACCGCGCGGGTGCTCAGCGAGGCCAGGTCCGATCCCGCTCCGGGCTCACTGAACAGCTGACACCACGACAGCTCCCCGCGCAGCGTGGTCGGCACGAAACGCTCCTGCAGTTCCGTAGATCCGGCTGTCATCAGGCTCGGCAGGATCCACTCGGCGATACCCACCGACGGCCGCACCAGGGCGGCGCGCTTTCCGAACTCCTCGTCCACGATGAGCTGCTGGCGCACCGTCGCGTCGCACCCCCACGGTGCCGGCCAGTGCGGGGCGATCAACCCGGCCTCGGCCAGCAACTCCCGCCGTGCCCCGACCGCGAACTCCGGGTAGTCGCCTTGGCGACTGAAACCGTTGTCGGACAGGGTGAGTGCGCGGTCCAGGGTTTCACTGACCCGAGCCCGGAATTCGCCGTCGGCCTCACCGAGGTGCACCGTCATGTCCCGCGTGGCGGTCGCCGACAACTCGCCCAGGTTGCGGGTCCATCGCGACACGGGCCCGATCGATGCCGCCAGGCTGGTGGCCCGCCTCCAGTACAGGTGCAGGTCGTGTTCCCAGGTGAACCCGATCGCGCCCAACATGGTGAGCGCCTCGAGCACCAGACCGGGAACCGGCATCACCGCCCGTACCGCGGCCGAGCAAGCGGTCAGCCGGTGCTGGTCGGTGTCCGTGGATCCGTTGAGGGCGCGTACCGCATCCCAGGCCGCCGCCGTCGCCAGCGCGCTGTTCACCAGCAGCATGGCCGCCTTGTGCTGCAACGCCTGGAACGTCCCGATCGGCTTTCCGAACTGTTCGCGGGTGCGCAGATGCTCGGTGACGGTCTCCACACACCATTGGGTGATGCCTGCCGCCGCGGAGGCGGTGAACGCGACGGTCAGCCCGGTGACGAGTTCGGTATCCATCCCGGTCAGCACCGCGGTCGCGGACACCGCGTGATCGCTCAGGTTCAGGATCCCCAGATCCGTGGTCAGGTCGGTGCCGCGGCGCGATTCGATCTGCTCCGCAACCGGATTCACCACCGCCCAGAGCACGGCGCCCGCCTCGTCGGCGAACGGCACCACGACGTGCTGCACGGAGCACATTCCCAAGGTCAGGCCCGACGACCCGGTGAGGCGCCAGCCGTCGCCGTCGCGCCGGCCCAGAAAGTCCGACTGCTCGCCAGCCACCGCGACAGCGGTGGCACCTTCGGCGAGCTCCTTGAGCAAGGTCTGGGCCGCCGGACCCTGCTGCGACCTTACGGCCGCCCCGGCGATCGCCGTGGTGAGCAGCGGACCAGGCAACAGCGTCGCACCCGCGGCCTCCAGCACGCAGGCCATGTCGTCCAGCCCGCCGCCCTGCCCGCCCACGGCTTCGGGCAGGTGCACGGCGTGAAAGCCGTTGTCCACCAGAGCACCCCACCACGACGGCAGCTCGCCGGCCGCCAGCTGGTCCAACCCGGCCCGGGTCGCGTCGATGGGCGCATGCCGCCCCGCGAACTGCGTGACCGCCTCACTCAACTGCTGCTGTTCGGGTGTCAGGGCGATGGAGACGTAGGTGGTCATGCGTGTCGCCTCGATGTGAATGAGCTGGATGTGAAAAACCGTGCGCCTTCGGCGATGGCCTCGGTGGTCGGTCGTGGCTGCCAGCCGAGTTCCCTGACCGCTTTGCCGTGGTCCATCGGCGACATCACGTGCATCAATCGCACGGTCAGCGGGCTGAGCTGGTTCTCCTTCTTGCGGAGCCGGGCCAGCGGATCGACCACCGCCCCGGCGGCCGCCAGCACCCGGACCGGGATCCCGCGCCGGGGTGGCTCGACATCTACCGCCGCACAGGCGGTTTGATAGATCTCCCGGGCGGTCATGAAACGTTCGGACACGATGTAGCGTTCGCCGACGCGGCCCCGCTCACCGGCCAGGATCAGCGCCTCGGCGGCGTCGGCGATGCCGACGGTCTCTGCCGCCGCGCCCTTGACGTAGAACGGCATCCGGCCGCGAACCGCCGCGGCGACCAGACCCCCGTGCGGCGTCGGCAGCCAGTCGCCGGGACCATAGGTATTGGACACACACATCGCGACCGCGGGCAGGCCGTGCTCACGGGCATAGCGAAGCACCATCTGTTCGGCCAGCACCCGGGTGTGCACGTAGTCGCCGCCCACGTCGAGCCAGTTGTGCGGCAGATCCTCGGTGGCGCAGCCTGATTCGGCGATACCGATGGTGGCGATCGAGCTGGTGAAGACGAACTTGCTCAGCCCCGCTTCGACCGCGACATCCAGGACCTCTTGCAGTCCTTCGACATTGGTCCGCCACAGCGGTGCCGGGTCGCTCAGCCAGGCCCTGGCGTCGACGACGCAGTAGTACACGACGTCGCAGTCATCCATCGCGTCGCGCACCGACTCGGGGTCGAAGATGTCGCCGTAGACCCGCTCCACGTCGAGGTCGTCGATCCCGCGGGTGGAGCTGGTGCTGCGAATGAGCACCCGGACGTCCTCGCCGCGCTCGACCAGCCGCCGGGCGACATGCGAGCCGAGGAATCCGCTGGCCCCGATGACCAGTTTCTTTTTTGCCATGCGCCCTTGCGTTCGTCGTTCTCCGTTATTCACGAGACGCTACGTCTCGTCTTGTGGGAGACTACGGTGGGTAGCTTTCCGTGTAAAGATCCCTGCAAAGGACCGACCAGGACATGCCGATGACCCCGATCACCGACGAGGCCGTGCCTCCGCGGCGGCGCAGCGAGAGATCGCGGGTGGCCATCATCGAGGCCACCCGCGCGCTACTGCTGGACAAGGGTTTCGACGGGCTGAGTATCGAGGCGGTCGCCGCCCGGGCCGGAGTCGGCAAGCAGACCATCTACCGCTGGTGGCCCAGCCGGCCCGCACTGGTCGCCGACGTGCTGCTGGAGGACGCGGACAAGATCCTCGCCGCCATGCCGCACACCGACGACGTCACCGCGGACCTGATGTCCTGGGCCGGAACGCTGGCGGCGGCGCTCACCTCCAAGCGCGGCAACGCGATGCTGCGCATCCTGACGGCCGCCTCACTCGAACACGAGGACACCGCCGAGCGGCTGCGGGCGGGTTTCAGCCGGCCGCTGGTCGAGTCGGCGCGCAACCGGCTGCTGGCCGACCACATCGATGCCGACCTGGCCTCGGCCGCCGCTGACGCACTCCTCGGCGGCGTGGTCTATCCCATCCTGTCGGAGGGCCGGAACTACTCGCGGCAACGGGCCGAAGATATGGCCCGCCTCATCGTGACGAGCCTGCGCACGTAGACCGCCGACTAAGACGCCCGGGTTATGCGCCGGGAACGGCGCCCGGTGCCCGCACCACCATCGGCACGGCCGGGAAGTACGTCGCCATCTCCGAGCGACACTTGCGCAGCGCCGCGGTGCCGTAGCCACGCTTGCGGAAGTCCGGGTGGATCCAGATTCGGACGTTGACCTCGCCGTGGGTCAGTTCGCCGAACACCATCCCGACCTTCTGGTCGCCCTCAAGCGCCACGAACCAGGCGGCCTCTTCGGCGTCCACCCGGCGCAGGGCAGCGCGGATCTCGTCGTCCACATCGGCCGCCGGCGCACCCGACCCGTCACCGGAGGCACCGACGTCGGTGGTCCTGGCGACGAAGATGTCGCGGTCCGAATCGGCGCTGAACGCCCGCAACTCGAGCGATTCGCCCGAGGCGGCCGGGCGCTCGGCCACCGTGAAACTGAGCTGGCTGTTCAGGTCGTCGAGTTCGGCGGCGATCGCCTTCCGCGAATCCTTGGTGATCTGTGCGAACGACAGCCCCACCACCGCCTCCGACGCCGCGTGCGAGGTGCCCAGAAGCTGAGCAACCGCCTCGACGGCCGCCGCGCGGTCATCGGCGTCCACGATCACGTCGAGCACCTCGTGGCGCCGGTTGAGGGCGTTGAGCAGAGCGTCGGCAATTTCGCGCCGCGCCGCGGCTTTGTCGTGATCGGTCATACCGCGAGAGTAGATCAGCACTGTGCCCTCTGTGCAGGGCAACCGTCAGCTCAGAGCCGGTCCATTTCGCGCGCCATCTCCGACCACTCGAAATAGATCAACCGCGATGCGCACTCGAACGGATGGCGGCCGTGGTCGTGGCCGTCGATCGGCAGATGCCACGGCGGATGGGCAGCTGCCATCGGGCGTGACTGGGTGAACGAAAACATGCGGGTCCCCCCTTCGCTGGTCCCCGCAGAAAACCATCCCGCCGTCGGCGAAACATCATCCATCCGGTTGATATCGACTTTGGTTTACTCTGGCGTCAGGCGACGACCATGTACTCAACGACGAACGAATCGGGGCCCGTGGCATGTTCACGGTCGAAGGATTCTCGCGCCTGGTAGCCGGCATCTACGCCGCCGCAATCGCTCCCCAGCACTGGGAGTCCACGATCCGCGACATCCATCGCACCATCGGCGGCAACGGCGGTGCACTGCTCACCGCCGACAAGTCGGTGTGGTCGATCCAGAACTCGATCCTGCCGGTCGGCGCGGCCACCAGCTATGCCGCCTACTACCACCGACTCGACTCCCCGATGGCCGCCGTGGAAGCGGGCGCGGTCGGTACCGTCCGCACCGGAACAGAACTGGTCAACCCGATTCGGCAGACAGAGTTCTACACCGACTGGCTGCATCCCAACGAACTGGAGGACGGCCTGTTCATCCGGCTGTCCCGAGGCTCGCACCCCGTGTGCTTCCTGCTGCACACCGCCGAAACCGCGGAGCCGTTCGGCACCAGGGAGAGGATCCGGCAGATCAGCGGGCTGGTCCCGCATCTGCAACAGGCGCTGCGGGCCCAAGGCGCCCTCGACGACTTCGCCCACGAGGACGCCGACCTGCACGCCGCCCTGGATTCGGTGGACCATGGCATCGTCGTGGTGGGACCGAACGGGCAGGTGCTCAACCTCAACGCGGCCGCCGAGAAGGCCCTCCGCGGCTCCGACGGACTCCAGCTGACCGCCGGTCGCCTCACAGCAGCCGGCACGACGACCAACCGGATCCTGAACCGGGCGCTCAACTCAGCGCTGACCGGCACCTCCGACAACATTCGCGGCGGCTACTCGTTCACGGTCCAAAGACCATCGGACACAAGGCCGTTCATCCTGCACATCCTGCCGTTGCACCGCCGGGAGGAGCCGGACCGGCGCCGGGCGCTGGTGGTACTGGTCGATCCTGCCAACGAACCCGAACCCAGCACGGCACTTCTGCAACGCCTGTATCACCTGACCCGCACCGAGGCCGACATCGCCCTGCGGGTCGCCCACGGTGCCGACCCCAAACACATCGCCGAGGACCTCTCGATATCGATCACCACGGTGCGCACCCATCTGCACCGGATATTCGACAAGACCGACACCCACCGCCAGGTGGAACTGGTGCGGCTGCTGCTCACCCTGCGCCCGGTGGCCTAGTCAGCTGCGCGCCGCTTCCGGACCGCGACGATCGTGTCCACCAGCAGGAAGGCCACCAGGCTCAACCCGAACAACGGCAGGGCCCAGCCGATGACGGCCGCGACCACGACGACCACCACGCTGCCCCAGGGCGGCAACTGGCTCAGCGCCCCACGCAGCGGCGCACGCCCCACCGCCCACGCCGAACCACGGGTGGGCCTGCGCTGCCACCACATCCGGTAGCCACGCACGATGACGGTGATCAGCCCGACCATGGTCAGCGCCAACACGATCTGGTTGGCAATCCCGAACAACAGGCCCATGTGGGCGTCGATCGTCCAGTCCGTGAGCTTGGCCAGCAGCGGCCACTGTGCGAAGTTCACCCGGTCGGTCAGCGCGCCGGAATCGGGGTCGACGGCGATCTCGTCGGCACGGGTAGGCCAATCGCGTTTGCGCTCAGCCACTTTCCAGGCTTGACCGGCTTCGGTCGGCGGGTACATCCACATCGGGCCGCGCAGCCCGGCCTGCTCGGCGGTCCGCAGCACGGTGTCGGCGCCGCTCAGTTGTGACTGGCCGCCGTGGTGACCGTGGTGTGCAGCCTCGGCGGCCGGCGCTCCGGAGAGAGACGTGTCAACGCCCGGTGCCGTCGTGTTCAATTGCGCCTGGATGCCGTTGACCGTCTCCCCCGCATACCGCGACCAGGTGATACCCGACACCGACAGCGCCAACAGCACCGCGATCGTCCACACCCCTACCGCGCCGTGCCAGGACAGCGTGCGTCGACGACCCGAGGCGCTCCGGTCGGGCAGCACCAGATCGCGCATCGTGCGGTTCTCCCGGCGCCGCATGATCCACAGGGCGAGCCCGGCCAGGGCGATCACCCACATCCAGCTGGCCGCCAGCTCGCTGTAATTGCGCCCGAACGCTCCGAGGTGCAGGTTGCGGTGCAGCTCGTCGAACCAGGCCCGCACCGGCATCCACTGCCCGTAGGTGGTGAGCGCCCCGCGTACCTCACCGGTGTACGGATCGACGAACACCGTGCGTGAGTAGTCCGGTGGGACGTCCTTGAATTCCGGCCCCACCAGCAGCCTGATCTGGGTGGTCTCGTCAGCGGCGGCGGGCGGGCGGATGCTCTCCACGGTGCCTTCGGGATGCGCGTGGCGGGCGGCGGCGAGCTGTTGGGCCAGTGGCAGACGCTCGGTCCCGACGCGCTCGACAGTCAGCTCATGCCGGTAGACGAACGTGTCGATCTGCGGAATCAGCGCGTAGAGCAGACCGGTGACGGCTGCGAGCAGGATGAACGGGCCGACGAACACGCCGGCGTAGAAGTGCAGCCGCACCAGAAGGGGGCGAATGGAATGGGTTGTGGCAGGCGGAGGTGATTCCTCGCGCAGTCGATCGTCAGGGGTGATGGTCATGGAAATGCCTTCGCAGAAAAGAACTGTGGGGAAAGTGCGCGGGCGCACAAACAGGTAACAGCCCGTCCGACGGACGGGCTCAAAATGCAGAAGTGGGCGTCAGAGGCCCAGGCCGGGCACTGCCGGAGGCGCCCGCATCCCCAGACCGGCGCGCAGCAGAACCGGCCGCGGCACAACCGCACTCGAAGACCACCAGAGCACACGGATCAACGGGCGGATCCGGGCGGCGGCGAAGATCCGCAACCAGGTGAGCACCGAGGCGCCGACCACGAACAGGTACTCGGCCACACCGATCACCAGGCCGAGGCCCACCGCCGCGGCGACGTGCATCCCGGCCATGGGCGCGCTGAGAAGCGATGGACCGTGATGATGCCCGCCTGCCATCGCCAAGGCGAAGTGACCGAGCAGCTGCCCGGCGCCGAGAGCGGCGATCAGTAGACCGGTCTTGACCGAGCGCGTCTGCGGGTTCAGCCCACCGACGGCCGCACCGAGGGCCGCGCACAGCAACACCAACACGATCAGCGGGCTGCTCGTCGGGGCCATGCCGCCGGCCGCGGTGTGCGCCACGGTTGCGGTCAGTCCCGAGCACGCACCGACCAAACCACCGCGCAGACGCGCGGCTTGTTCGGCTGACGTGCTCACCCGCGGAACCTTACCGTGCGCCTGAGCTGGGCTTCCGGCCTCGAGCCCTAGAGTTGGGCGCCGTGGGTGCCCAGGCATACGAGCAGTACGAAGTGATCGCCGATGAGTACGCCCGGACGTTCCCCAACGGGTTCGAATCCCGGCCCCTCGATCGCGCGATCCTGCACTCCTTCGCGGAGCTGGCGGTGCGGTCCGGCGGCACGCGGGCCCTCGACGTGGGATGCGGGCCCGGCCAGGCCGCCGCCGAGCTGGCCTCCTGCGGGCTGCGCACCGAAGGTGTCGACGGCTCTGCGGCGATGATCGCCCTCGCCCGGCAACAGTGGCCGGAGGTGCGGTTTCAGACCGCCGACATGTTCGACCTGCCGTTCGAGGCGGAGACGTTCGACGCGGTGTGCGCGTGGTACTCGATCATCCACACGCCGGGCGAGGCACTGCCCGAGCTGTTCGCGGAGTACCGCCGCGTCCTGACCGATCCGGGTTGGCTGCTGCTGGCGTTCCAGACCGAGGGCGAGACGGCGGTCTACGACCAGGCCTTCGGCCGGGACGTGAATCTGACCTTCCTGCGACACGACACCGCCATGGTGTGCGACGCCCTGGAACGGTCGGGCTTCACCGTGTACGCCACGACCAAGCGGGCGCGGCAGGCGCAGCTGGATGAGCCCACGGCCCAGGCCATGGTCATCGCGCATGCTCGCGACGTCAAAGATCACTCTTGACTTATATAAGCGCCAGCTTTTAGTCTGATCTCGTGCACGCCTTCGACATCCTCGGAGATCCGGTGCGCAGGCGGATCCTGGAGCTCATCCAAACCGACGAGCTGTCATCCGGGGCCATCACCGAGGTGATCCGCGCCGAGTTCGACATCAGCCAGCCGGCGGTGTCCCAGCATCTCAAGGTGTTGCGGGACAACGGTTTCGCCAGCGTCCGGGCCGCAGGCACGCGTCGCCTGTACCGCGTCGACACCGGACCGTTGCGTGAGGTCGACCAGTGGCTGGAGCGGTTTCGGCGCAACTGGACACCGCACCTGGACGCACTGGCGACCGAGATCGCACGGGGCAAGCGGGAACGACGCAGAACCACGAACAAGGAGACCTCCCCATGATCGACGTCCAGCAGCAACTCAACTCCGTGCGCCGCAGGGTGGGCCGCAAGACGTTCGAGGCCCGCGAAGCGCGCGTCGTGAGCGTCAGCCAGACCTACGACACCGATGCCGCCGATCTGTGGGATGCCTGCACCAGCATCGAGCGGATCCCCCGCTGGTTCCTGCCGATCACCGGCGACCTGCAGGTGGGCGGCCGATTCCAGTTGGAGGGCAATGCGGCCGGTGAGGTGCTGAGCTGCGACCCGCCACGAACCTTCACGACGACGTGGGAGTCCATGGGAGCGACCAGTTGGGTCGAGGTCACGATCACCGAAGCCGGTGAGAACCGGGCCACCTTCACGCTCGACCACATCATGCACTCCGGCGACGACGACGAGTTCTGGTTGCAGTTCGGGCCGGGAGCCGTCGGAGTCGGTTGGGACTCCGGGCTTCTCGGCCTCGCCGGCTACCTCAGCGGCGGGGACCGCATCACTCCGGAGGAGGGCGCGGCCTGGGCGGCCGGCGACGAAGGCCGCGCGTTCATGACCGCGGCGAGCGAACTCTGGTACCAGGCGGACCTGGCCGCCGGCGAGGACCCGGCACAGGCCCGCGCCGCGGCGGACCGTACCGCTGCGGCCTACACCGCCACCTGAGCCGGGCCGTACCCTGTCGTTGTGCCCGACCTCCACCCGAACCTGACCGTGCTGGCTCCGCTGCTCGGTACCTGGGCCGGTCCCGGGGCGGGCGAGTATCCGACGATCGACTCGTTCGAGTACCTCGAGGAGATCACCTTCGGCCACGTCGGCAAGCCGTTCCTGACCTACAGCCAGCGCACCAGGGCCCGCGACGACGGCCGGCCGCTGCACGCCGAGACCGGGTACCTCCGGGTCCCGGCGCCCGGCCGGGTCGAATGGGTGCTGGCGCATCCGACCGGCATCACCGAGATCCAGGAGGGCACGGTGCGCGTCGAAGACGGGCGCATCGACATGGAGCTGGCCGCGACCACCATCGGGCTGACCGCAACAGCCAAAAACGTTGCGGCACTGTCACGCTCCGTCCGCGTCGCCGGCGATCAGCTGACGTACGACCTGCAGATGGGTGCTGTCGGTCAGCCACTGCAACACCACCTTTCCGCGACCCTGACCAGGAAGAGCGAATGAGCCAACCAGCACCGACCGGCAAGATCGCCCTCCCGTCGGACCTCGACTCGGTCACCGACATCGGCGAAGAGGACCATTCGGAGATCGACCCGTTGGCAATCGAGCGGATCTGGGAATCGGTCCGGTACTGGTACGGGTCCGGCCTGCATCCGGCCATCCAGGTTTGCCTGCGACGCAACGGAAAAACGGTGCTGAACCGCGCGATCGGCCACGGCTGGGGCAACGGCCCCACCGATGCCCCGGATGCCGAGAAGATCCCCGTCACCACCACAACGCCGTTCTGCGTCTATTCGGCAGCCAAGGCGATCAGCACGACGGTGGTGCACATGCTCGTCGAGCAGGGGCATTTCTCCCTCGATGACCGGGTCTGCGATTACCTGCCCAACTACACCAGCCACGGCAAGGACCGCACCACGATCCGGCACGTGATCACCCACAGTGCCGGGGTGCCGATCCACACCGGACCGCGTCCGGACGTCACCCGCGTCGACGACAGCGAGTACACCCGCGAGCAGCTGGCGCTGCTCAAACCGGTGTACCGACCCGGCCTCGTGCACATCTACCACGGCCTGACCTGGGGTCCGCTGGTCCGTGAGATCGTCTCGGCGGCGACCGGCCGCAACATCCGCGACATCCTGGCCGACGAGATTCTCAACCCGCTGGGATTCCGGTGGACGAATTACGGCGTTGCGCCGGAAGAGGTTCCGCTGGTGGCACCCAGCCATGTCACGGGCAAGCCGCTGCCCGCGCCGATCGCCGCCGCATTCCGGGCCGCGGTCGGCGGCACACTGGACCGGATCATCCCGCTGAGCAACACCCCGTTGTTCCTGACCAGCGTCATCCCGTCGTCGACCACCGTGTCCAACGCCGACGAACTGTCCCGGTTCGCCGAGATCCTGCGCCGCGGAGGCGAACTCGACGGGGTGCGGATCATGAAGCCGGAGACGCTGCGGGCAGCGACGGCGCCGGCCCGGCGGATGCGACCGGATGTGGCGACCGGGCTGAAGCCGATGCGCTGGGGCACCGGCTACATGCTGGGCGGCAAGCGTTTCGGGCCGTTCGGGCGCAACACGCCGTCGGCGTTCGGGCACACCGGACTGGTCGACATCGCGGTGTGGGCCGACCCGCAGCGCAGCCTCTCGGCAGCCATCGTCAGCAGCGGAAAGCCCGGGGCCCACCGCGAGGCCAACCGTTATCCCGCGGTGCTGGACCGGATCGCCACCGAGATCCCGGTCGGTTGAGGCCGGGTCAGCGCAGCTTCTCCCCGTACGCCCGCTCGACGGTCAGTTTCATCAGCACCCGCCGATCGGACACCATCACCGACCGGTACTCGTCCCAGTCGGGGTGCTCCCCCGCCGCGCTGCGGTAGTAGTCGACCAGCGCCTCGACCTCGGGGCCGTGCGGATCGGTGCCCGGGCCCGTCAACGTCACCGGTCCTTCGGCGGTCGCCCAGGCCCAGCCGTCGGCACTGGTCACTTCCAGAGCGGCCCGGGGGTCGCGACGCAGATTGACGGTCTTCGCGCGGCCCTCGGTCATCGACACGTAGATGACGCCGGCCGCCCGGTCGTAGAACGGCGTCACCGGCGACAACTGCGGGATACCTGAGGCCTTGATCGTGGCCAACACGCCCAGGCGGGCCTCGGCCAGCAGGTCGTGCGGATCGAACGAGTCAGCGGCCGGGTTAGATGATGAGGTGGCGGTCACATGTGTGCGCAACCTCCGGCCACCCGCCCCCTATTCCAGGAGCCTGCCGATGCCCGACGAACCACTCCGCGACGACCTCACCGAATTGCTGCGCCGGAGAGCGTTGACGCAGGACGCCGGCCGGCCCGACGCCGTCGCCCGCCGCCACGCGGCCGGGGGACGCACCGCCCGCGAGAACATCGCCGACCTGGTCGATGAGGGGTCCTTCGTCGAATATGGACGGTTCGCGATCGCGGCGCAGCGGCAGCGCCGCGCCCTCGACGACCTCATCGAACGGACCCCCGCCGACGGTCTGCTGGCCGGGACCGCACGGATCGGCGGCGCGGCGTGCGCGGTGCTGTCCTACGACTACACCGTGCTCGCCGGAACCCAAGGCGCTCTTGGCCATCGCAAGAAGGACCGGCTGTTCGAGATCATCGAGCGGATGAAGCTGCCGACGGTGTTCTTCGCCGAGGGCGGCGGCGGCCGCCCGGGTGACACCGACATCCCCACGGTCTCTTCGCTCGAGGTCCGGGCGTTCGCGTTGTGGGCCGGCCTGTCCGGCCTGGTGCCCCGCATCGCCGTGGTCAAAGGCCGGTGTTTCGCCGGCAACGCGGTGATCGCCGGAGCTGCCGACCTGATCGTCGCCACCCAGGACAGCTCGATCGGGATGGGCGGGCCCGCGATGATCGCCGGCGGCGGGCTCGGTGACGTCGCACCCGATGATGTCGGCCCCATCTCGGTACAGGCGCCCAACGGCGTCGTCGACGTCGTGGTGGCGGACGAGACGCACGCCGTCGCGGCAACCAAGAAGCTGATGGGCTACTTCACCGGAGCCGGCGACTCCGGACCCGCCGCCGACCAAACTGCCTTGCGCACAATGATTCCCGAACGCGCCCGGCGTTCCTACCCGGTGGCGCCGATCATCGAGACACTCGCCGACACCGACTCGGTCACCTTCCTCCGGGAGAAGTTCGCCCCGGAGATGGTGACCGCCCTGGCGTGCATCGACGGCAGGCCGGTCGGCATCATCGCCAACAACACCATGGTGATGGCCGGTGCCATCACGGCCGCAGCCTCGGACAAGGCCGCCCGGTTCCTGCAGCTGTGCAACGCATTCGGCCTGCCGGTCGTCTCACTGGTCGATTGTCCCGGTTACATGGTCGGCCCGGCAGCCGAGGCCGACGCCCTGGTGCGGCGGGGTTCACGCCTGCTGGTGGCCGGCGCGGCACTCACGGTGCCGCTGATCGCGGTGATCCTGCGGCGCGGTTACGGCCTTGGGGCACAGGCGATGTGCGGCGGCAGCCTGCACGAGCCGCTGCTCACGGTCGCCTGGCCCGGTGCCCACCTGGGTCCGATGGGTCTGGAAGGGGCGGTGCGGCTGGGCCTGCGCAAAGAACTGGAGGCCATCGCCGACGACGACGAGCGCGAGCGGGCGGTGCGGGCCGCCACCGCGGCAGCCGAGGAGAACGCCCGAGCGCTCAACTCCGCCTCGCTGTTCGAGATCGACGATGTCATCGATCCGGCCGAGACCCGCGGACTGATCGCCGCCACTCTGGCCGCCGCCGCTCAGCACGAACGACTCGCGCCGCCTCGGCGGTTCGTCGACACCTGGTGACGCTCACAGCTCCAGGTACATGATGTGCAGGCCGACCGGGCCGTGGGTACGGGAGCGGTACGCCTTGGGGACGGTGCCGATGATCCGGAAGCCCAGGTCCTCCCAGAGTCGCACCGCCCGCACGTTCGTCTCCACGACAGCATTGAACTGGATTGCCCGGTAACCGTTTTCCCGGTGCCAGTCGATCACCCACTGCGCCATGGCCCGCCCGACGCCGCGGGCGGACGAGGCCGGGTCCACCATGAAGCTCGCGGTGCCGACATGGTCACCGCGGCCGGGCTTGTTGGGCCCCATCCGTGCCGTGCCGACGATGGTGCCGTCGACGACCGCGACGATGGTGTGGCCGGGTTCGGGAGCCGGCCACACTTCGCGAATCTGTTCGTCGGTCAAGCCTTCTGGATAGGTGTAACTTTCCCCGTCGGCCACGATGGCGCGGAAGAACGGCGCGATCTCGCCGATGTCACTGGGCGTAGCGGCACGGATCTGCACTCCCCGACCATACGACTCGAACCATTGACTACACGCTGTAGTAGACGTAGCGTCGCCGATATGCGGCAGTGGAGTTTCGCTCAATGGGGACTGCTGATCATCTCGCTGTTCCACGTGGTCCAGGCAATCATCGGGTTCATTGCCGAGCCGAGTTTCGCCATCGGCCCGGACGCGCCCACCACACCCATTCTCGGGATGGACTACAACGGCTGGCATGCAGTGGCCGGGCTGGCATTGTTCGGCCCCGGCCTGATTTTGTGCCTGCGAAAATCCTGGGCCGTGCTCTATCTCCTTTTGGCCGCGGCGGCCGGAGCGCTGCCGGGAATCTGGGCGTTCTTCTCGAACCAGGTGGCCCTCATATTCGCCTTCCCGAACAACATCACCGACGCGGTCGTACACCTGGCAACCGCCGCGATCATGCTGGCCGTGGCCGGTGTGCAGATCTACCGCGACGGCGGCCTCCGCAATTCCCTGTCCGGGCTAACCCTGAAACGGTGAACCGATCGGTTAGCTGTGCGGTACCTGGATAACAATTCGGTCACTACGCCCGGCGGCGCAGATCACGATCAATTAAGAATGCCGACCGGTCTCTGAGACATTTCAAGATCATCGGCCGGAATTCGGCGGCATTGAGGTGTAATTCACCGTCGCTCCCCGTAACACCTTCACACCCGTCACAGCCGTTTCAGGTGGCGGCGGATTTGCTCGACCACGATCCGGTTACCTTCGAATTCGGGTCGGGGGACATCAGAATCCCGAAGGAAAACGATCATGAAATTCACTGGTATCACCGCGCGCCGTGGAATTGCCGGCACGTGTGCCGCAGGCCTGCTCGGCGGCGTGGCCGCGGCGATGATCGGCGCACCGACGGCTGCAGCCGCACCCGACTGCAGCGCCAGTGCGGTGGCAGGCACCGTCAGCAGCACCACCGGTGCCGCGCGTGCCTACCTGGACAGCCATCCGGGCGCCAACCAGGCCGTGACCACGGCGTTCACCCAGCCGCGTCCGCAGGCCGCAGCCACACTGCGCGGGTACTTCACCGCCAACCCGCAGGAGTACTACGACCTGCGCGGCATCCTGGCACCCATCGGGGACACGCAGCGGGCATGCAACGTGACGGCGCTGTCACCCGAGCTGGCCTCGGCCTACTCGGAGTTCATGGCCGGGTAGTGATTACGGTGGAGCCAGGCCGACACACGTCAAGGAGGACGGATGGCGAACCCGTGGCAGGTGGTCCGTGGCAAGAGGGTGGCCGGGCAATCGGCGACTCGCGTCCGTAAGCGCAACCCGTCACCACTGGAGCCGGCCTGGACGCCGCCCCCGGCCCGCTACGGCGTCGGAGTCCACCACAATGTGGCGGTCCGCGCGTCCGACGGCACGGTGCTGCGGGCCGACATCCACTATCCGACGGTCCCCGAGACCGGGGCGCCGGCACCCGGACCGTTCCCGGTGCTGCTGTCCATCACGCCCTACGGCAAGAAGGCCCCGCCGCCGGCCGCCCAGATCGGCGGCGGGGCCACCCCGTACCTGATCCGGCGCGGCTACATCGAGGTGATGGCCGACGTGCGCGGAACCGGCGCGTCCGGTGGATCGTTCGAGATGCTGGGTGCCGTCCAGGTCTCCGACGGTGTCGATCTGGTCAATTGGGCTGCGCGGCTGCCGAATTCGAACGGCCGGGTCGGGATGTTCGGTATCTCCTACCTGGCCATCAACCAGCTGCTCACCGCCGCCGCCGTCGGCCCCGACTCGCCGCTGAAGGCGATCTTCCCGGTGATGGCGGCCAACGACTTCTACCGCGACGTGGTCACCATGGGCGGCGTGCCGCACATGCGGACCGTGCGGGCCTACGGTGCGGTCTATTCACTGCTCAACGTGGTCAACCCGGCGCTGGAGTTCGCCAAGCGCGGCGCTCATGAGCGTCCCCGGGCCGGCGGCCTGGCAGCGGTCCGGCAACGCGGACGTGACCAGCGCCAGTACTTCCGCAGCATGATCGGTGACGCTGCTGCAGGCGGGGACACGGCCTTCGACGGCCCGTTCTGGGACACCATGCGCGCCTCGGACGTGCTGCCCGACATCGCGAAGAACGACGTCGCGGTATTTCTGGTCGGCGGCTGGCACGACGCCTTCCAGCGCGGTGCCCCGCTCAACTACGCCGCGCTGCAGAACGCCTACACCGGCAGGCCGCCCAACGCCCCGATGGAGCCCGGCCAGCCGCTCTCGGACAGGGTGCAGCTGATCATGGGCCCCTGGTATCACGTCTCGGATCTGGACGGCCTGCATTTGCATGCGCTGCAGCTGCGCTGGTTCGACCGCTGGCTCAAGGACGATGCCTCGGCCGCGGTCACCGGTTCGCCCATCCGCTTCCAGGCCATCGGCAGCCGGTCGTGGTTCCGGGCAGAGGACTATCCGTTCCCCGAGGCCACGCCGACGCGGCTGTATCTGGCCGAAGGCGGCCATCTCGCCTCCGAACCGGCCGCCGAGCAGACCGAGGCCACCCTGCGCTACACGGTGCGTGGGCCGATATCCGGCCGCAGCCTCGAACAGTGGACCCTCGGGATGGGCAGCTTCATGGCCGCGCAGAGGGGGCGGCGAATCCGGTACGACCTGGACAACCGCAGGCTGCAACGCGAGGCCCTGACCTACACGACGGACGAGTTCACCGAGGCCCGGCTCATCGCGGGCCCGGTCACGTTGACCGTGCAGGCGACCGCCGACACCACCGAAACTCTGTGGGTGGCCCATCTCGACGATGTGGCACCGGACGGTGCCAGCCGGCCGCTGACCCAGGGCGCGCTGCTCGGATCGCACCGGGCGCTGGATCCGGAGACGACGTGGTACACGGCGGACGGAAATGTTCTGCGGCCGCATCACATCAGCACCCGCGCCGCCGTCGAGCCGGTGGTGCCCGGTGAGCTGACCCGCTACGACCTGGACGTCTTCCCCACCGCGGCGCTGATCGAGCCAGGCCACCGGCTGCGGCTCACGCTGACCACCTACGACTTCCCGCACCTGGTGCCCACTCAACCGGCCCGCCACGCTCTGGAAGGGGGCACCTACCGGATCCGTCAGGGCGGCGACGCGCCGTCGAGCCTGCTCATCTCGCTGGCCGAGCCCGCCGCGTTCACGCCGGACGAGTCGCGCGGAGATACGTGAGCTTTCCGGCCAGCCGGATGCGCCCGGATCCCACCACCGCGCAGTCGAACCCCGCAGCCTCGAACAGCTGAGAGAGGGCGTCGCCGCGCACGTCGACGACGTGCAGTCGCCCGCCCGGCTTGAGAACCCGGAACAGCTCGCGGGCGGCGGCGATCTTGGTGGCTTCGTCGAGATGGTGCAGCATCATCGAGGACAGCGCCTGGTCGAACTTGCCGTCGCCGAACGGCAGTTCCTGGGCATACGCCCGCGTGAATCCGATACCCTTGAGGCCCTTGGCCTTTCGCTCTGCCCGCTGCAGCGCTCGCGGATCGGGATCGGTCCCCACGATCTCGGCGGCCGGGTACGCCTTCTTGGCGCGAACAGTGAGATTTCCGGTGCCACACCCTATTTCGATCACCCGCTGGCCGGCCGACAGTCCGGCCCGCGCGACCAGGTCGCGGTAGGCCGGGTTCATCCCGAGCACTCGGGTCAGGAGGTCGTAGCCGGGCAGGAACGCGTCATGACCTGCCGCCGGCAGGTAGTCATGCCGGTTCTTCAGAAGATGTGGACGATGTTCGGTCATGAACTCCATGATCTATCCGGACAGACACCGATAGTTGGGTGAAGATTGGCAAAATCAGGATTATCTTTGGCTTCATGCCTGACGCGTCTCGCCTGGTGCGCCACCGCGACGGCGTCCCGGTCTACCGGTACTGGACGGATCACGACGCCCCGCCGGTGTCAGTCACCAGGGGCCGGCGCGCAGATCTGCCCGAACACCGCCCGCACATCCACGACTTCCCGGTGCTCTGGTACGTGCCGGCCGAAGGCGTGGTCTACGTGGTGGCGGCCGGCGAGGTGATCGACCCACGACCGCTGACCGCCGAGTCCGACGGGATCGGCGTGTACTTCGACCCCACCGCGCTGGGGCACGACGGCGGCTCACCCTGGCCCACCTGGCAGGCTCATCCTCTGCTGTTCCCGTTCATCCACGGGCAATCCGGTGGCCTACTCCTTCTGCACGTACCCGCCGATCGACAACCACTGTGGGACAGCACGATCCAGGCGATCGAGGCTGAGCTCGGCGACCGTCGCGCGGGCTACCGGCAGGCCGCACTGGCCCACCTGACGCTGCTGCTCATCGACCTGGCCCGGTTCGCCGACGACGTGGTCAGCGACCTGCGACGCAGTGGCGAGCCTTTGCTGGCCGAGGTGTTCTCGGCGATCGACCGCAGGCTGTCGGAGCCGCTGTCCTTGCGCGACATCGCCGACGAGGTCGGAATGACGGCGGGCCATCTCACCACGTTGGTCCGCCGCCGGACCGGACGCACCGTCGGCGAATGGATCAATGAGCGCAGGATGAGCCAGGCGCGGGCCCTGCTCGGCGATACGGACCTGTCCGTTGCCGAGGTCGCCGCCCGGGTGGGAATGGCCGACCCCGGTTACTTCAGCCGTCAGTTCCGGCGGACCCACGGCCTCTCGCCACGCGAGTGGCGCCGGTCCCGACTTTCTGGCATCGGAACCGAATCACCTTGATAACAGAGGGGTTACGCCAGGCGTGGTCTCGGTAGGCCCAGCTCAGCCGTTGTTAACGTGCCGGTGTGAGACTGAGAATGTTCGGTCGGATGTCGCGCCGCGTGGCGGCCGCGGCGATTACAGGATTGATGTTGCCGGGGCTGGTGATGGCCGCACCGACGCCGACCGCCGCAGCGTATTCGCGCGACGGCCTGCCGGTGGAACGCCTGCAGGTGCCGTCGGCCGCGATGGGCCGCGACATCACGGTCCAGTTCCAGGGCGGCGGGCCGCACGCGCTCTACCTGCTCGACGGATTGCGCGCGCAGGACGACAACAACGGCTGGGATATCAACACCGCTGCATTCGAGTGGTTCTACAAGTCCGGCATCTCGGTGGTCATGCCCGTCGGCGGGCAATCCAGCTTCTACAGCGACTGGTACCGCCCCGCGGCGGGCAGTGCGGGCACCACCACCTACAAGTGGGAAACCTTCCTCACCCAGGAACTTCCGGCCTACCTGGCCGCCAAGCACGAGGTGGCGCCCACCGGTAACGCCGTCGTCGGACTGTCGATGTCCGGCGGGGCAGCCCTGACCCTGGCGACCTGGCACCCCCAGCAGTTCATCTTCGCCGGTGCCCTGTCCGGCTTCCTGAATCCCTCGCAAGGCTTGTGGCCCACCATGATCGGCTTCGCGATGAAGGACGCCGGTGGCTACAACCCGACCGACATGTGGGGTATCTCCAACGATCCGGCCTGGCGTCGCAACGACCCGACGGTCAACATCAACCGACTGGTCGCCAACAACACCGCGATCTGGGTGTACTGCGGCAACGGCGTTCCCTCCGAACTCGACGACCCGGGCGGCAACTTCGGCACGCTCTACAGCGCGCAGTTCCTGGAGAACATCACGATCAACTCCAACAAGGAGTTCCAGCAGAAGTACATCGCCGCCGGCGGGCGCAACGCGAGGTTCGAGTTCCCGCCGAACGGCACGCACAACTGGAACTACTGGGGATCGCAGTTGCAGCAGATGAAGCCCGACATGCTGCGGGTGCTCAACCAGGCCGCAGCGGCGGCAGCCGCGCCGCCCGCACCGGCGGCACCGGTGGCGCCGGGCCAGGTCGCTCCGGTGCCGGGGCAGATTCCCGGCGTCGCCGGGCAGGTGCCCGGTCAGGTCGCTCAGGTGCCCGGTCAGTTGCCCGGAGTGGCTGCGGCCCCCGCGGTACCCGCCATCCCCGGCCAGGTTCCCGGTGTGGCCGCGGTGCCCCGGGTAGCTGGAGTGCCCGGGGTGGCCCCGGCTCCGGTCGCTCCGGTGAGCCCTGGCCTGCAGACCGTGCCCGTAGCGCTGCCGCGGGCCTGAGCCACGTTCGTAACGCCATGGCGGGAATTCGGCCGAATTTTCGCCGTGGCGTTACATACGCGAAGGCATCATCACTTCTAGAGATGATCTAGATCAAAAACCATCGTTGGACTCGATGACTTGAGGCGACTGTCATGGAGGCATGACCCGCACCCGCCTCACCCTGACCGTCCTCGCCGTGTCCGTCGCCACCGCGACCCTCACTGCTCCTGCCGCGCTCGCCGACGATCCGACTGCGGGCGTGTCACGCACCGAGCTTCAGCGTTCCGCCGCGCCCACACCGGGTTTCGAGATCATCCAGACCAGGTTCGAGATCCCGGTCGGCAAGGAGTCCGGCCGGCACAGCCATCCCGGGCCGGAAGTCGGCTACATCGTCCAGGGAGACGTCGACATGGTCTTCGACGACCGCCCGACCCAGCATCTCCATTCAGGCGACCCGTTCCTCATCCCCGCCGGCGTCGTCCACAACGCCCACAACGTCGGAACGGTGCGGACCCTGATGCTGTCCACCTACGTGGTGCCCGTCGATCAGCCGTTGGTGACGATGTTCTGATCCTCGGACCGCACACCGCGATAGATGCCGCGGCGGACGATCCACGGCTGCAACACCCGCTCGATCGACCACGACGGGAACCGGAAAGCAAACCCGTTGGGCGCGAATACCTCCAACCCGTCCGGTTGCACGCCGAGCACAGATCCCCAACGACTGGCGGGCGGGCGATAACTGCGCATCCGGCCTCCGGCGAAATGGGCGGCCACGTTTCGGGCCAGCAGTCCGTCGGCCCGGTTGCGGGCCGACGAGCGCAGCGGATCGGTGGCCGCGACGTCACCGACGGCGAATACGCCATCGCACCCCGGCACCCGCAATTCCGGCGTGACCCGCACGAACCCGCGCTCGTCGAGGATGTCCGCCGGCAGCCAGGCGGTGTTGGGCCGCACCCGGCCGATCGCCCACAGCACGGCATCCGCCTGAACCGGAGCCTGCCCGCCGCTGAAGTGAACGGGTTCGGACGTGATGGCCGCGCAGTCGAAGCCCTCGGGCACCACTGCTCGATGCCCGGGGTACAGCGTCACGCCCGCGGCGGCGAGCCGGCTTTCGACACGCTTCCGCGTCCGCCGATGATGCTGCGGCAGAGGATGTTCACCCGGGTAGTACAGCCCCACCCGGGTGTCCGGCCACCGGACCGCGATGTTGGCCGCGCCGCTGGCCGCCGCCGCGCCACCGCCGATGACGGCCACCGAACGCGCCGAACCCAAACGCTCGTGCGCGGTTCGCAGTCCGGTATCGACATCCCGCGTGGACTGCAGAACTGGCCGCCGCCAGAAGCCGTTCGCGACGCCGGTAGAGATCACCAGGGCGTCATAGGATTCCACCCGCGTCGTGCCGTCGGCATCAACCACACTGACCGTCCGGGCGGACAGGTCAGCACCGGTGAGGGTGCCGTGCACGGTGCGGACGCGATCGAGTTCCCGGAACCGGTCGAAGCCGATCCAGTAGTTGCGCGCCCAGTCGTCGGGCCGGGCCAGCCGGGTGCCGAGCTCCTGACCGCTGACCAAGCCGGGGTTCACCGAGATGCCGACGACGTCGAAACGCCGCGCCAGCCGGATCGCGGTGAGCACGCCGGTGTCACCGAGGCCGGCGATCACCACGCGCTTTCGGTCCACGATCGGTGACGCTACCGCCCGCCCGCGGGCCGCCGAATGCCTTTCCCTATCGTGACTGGATGAGCAGCGTCGCTGATGCGGACCGGGTCGCCGACCTCGCCCGCCGGGTCGTGGCCGACCACGACCCCAAGAAAGTCCCGATCCCCGAGTACCTGGCCGCCTGTTATGACGCGGGTCTGTCCTGGGTGCACTTCCCGGAGGGCCTCGGCGGTCTCGGGGTGTCACGTGGTCTGCAGGCCGTGGCCGACCGCATCCTCCAGGGTGCAGGCGGTCCCATCCCGTTGAGCCTCAATCCGATGGGCTACGGCATGGCCGCACCCACGGTCCGCGAACACGCTCAGTCCGATGAGCTCAAGAAGTCCTGGCTGCGCCCGCTGGCGAGCACCGAACACATCTGGTGCCAGCTGTTCTCCGAGCCCGGTGCCGGATCGGACCTGGCCGGGCTGGCCACGTCCGCGGTCCGCGACGGTGACGAGTGGGTGCTCAACGGTCAGAAGGTGTGGACCAGCCTGGCGCACCGCGCCCGCTGGGGCCTGCTGCTGGCCCGCTCGAATCCCGATGCGCCCAAACACAAAGGCCTCACGTACTTCGTGCTCGATATGCACGGGCCGGGTGTCGAGACCCGACCGCTACGGCAGATGACCGGGCAGGCCGAGTTCAACGAGGTCTACATCACCGACGCCCGCATCCCCGACGCGCATCGGCTCGGCGAGGTCGGCAACGGCTGGAATGTCGCGATGACGACGCTGATGAACGAGCGCAGCGCGCTCGGCGGCAGCGGCAACCGGCGCGGAGCCGGCACCATCTCGGATGCCGTGGCGCTGTGGGCGTCACGCCCCGACCTGCGTACCCCGGTGCTGCGGGACCGGCTGACACAGCTCTGGCTGCGCTCCGAGGCCCAGCGGCTGACCGCGGAACGTTCCCGCGCGGCCGCCACCGTCGGTGGCCCGGGCCCGGAGGGCTCGATCGGAAAGCTCGTCGGCGCCGAACTCAACCAGCACATCTACCAGTGGTGCATGGATCTGCTTGGGCCCGAAGGGATCCTGTATCACGGGTACGGATCGGGTGACCGCGACGAGGACGAGAACGGCAAGGACTGGCGCGGTCCCATCCAGCAGCGCTTTCTGCGCAGCAAGGCCAACACGATCGAAGGTGGCACGTCAGAGGTGATGCGCAACATTCTGGGCGAACGGATCCTGGGGCTGCCCGGCGATCTGCGGGCTGATGCCGGTATGCCGTGGAAGGAGATCCCCCGTGGCTGACGACCGGGCTGAATTCAGCTTCACCGACGAGCAGACGCAATTGCGGACGGCGGTCCGCAAGTTCTGCGCCGACAACTTCGACGAGCAGACGGTGCGGACCCTGATGGAGTCCGAATCGCGGTTCGATCCGAAGGTCTGGGCGCGGTTGGGTGCTGAGCTCGGCGTGCTCGGCCTGGCGGTTCCCGAGGCCGACGGCGGAGCCGGTGGCACGCTCGTCGACCAGGCCATCGCGGTCGAAGAGCTGGGGGCGGCACTGGCCTGCGGTCCGGTGTTCGGCACGGTGCTGCTGGCCATCCCGGCGCTCGTCGCCGCCGCGGCCGGTCCGGTGCGCGACGACCTCCTCGGCGCCCTCGCCGAAGGCACCCGCACCGCGGCGTTCGCGGTCCCGGATCGGGCGGGCGCTTTCGATCCCGCTGCGGTGAATGTCGCTGTCGCCGAGGATGGGACGCTCACCGGGACGGTCGAGCGGGTGGTAGATGGCGGAGTCGTCGACGTCCTGCTGGTGGCCGCCACGGGACCCGACGGCGTCGCCCTGTACGCGGTCGAGGCAACGGACCCCGGCGTACAGCGCAGCCCCCTGGTCACGCTCGACCTGACCCGGCCGCAGGCCACCATCGTGTTGACCGCTGCCGCCGCGCAACTGGTGGCCGGCGCCGACGAGGCCGATCGCGTCGTCACCCACGCGTTCCAGGTGGCGTCGGCGCTATTGGCCGCCGAACAGGTCGGCGCCGCACAGCATCTGCTGGATCTGTCGGTGGAATACGCCAAATCGAGGCTGCAGTTCGGCAGGCAGATCGGCTCGTTCCAGGCTGTCAAGCACCGCCTGGCGGATTGCCTGGTCGATCTCGAGCACGCGCGTTCGGCGACGTATCACGCGGTGTGGGCGCTGACCGACGGCACCGACGACCCGGCGCTGGCGGCCAGCATCGCGCAGGCCACCGCGTCGGCGGCGTTCGCCAAGATTGCCGCCGACACCATCCAGGTGCACGGCGGCATCGGATTCACCTGGGAGCACCAGGCGCATCTGTACTTCAAACGAGCCACCACCGATGCCGCGCTGTTGGGCAGCGCCGAGGCGCACCGATCGCGGGTGGCCGAACTGGTGCTTGACGACGCAACCGCCGAGCGGGTGCCGTGGGTGGCGACGGGCACGCACTGATCGCTTGAAATCGCGCGGGAAACGTTAGGCGACCGTACAATCCCGCTGATGGACGGCCCTGTCGAACACCGCACGCTGGCTGTCGACGGGGTCCGTTCACCGGTGCTCGTCGCCGGCACTTCCGGGGCGAACCCCGGCGAGGCTGTGGTGTTCGTGCACGGCAACAACGCCGGGGCCAAGTGGGACCGGTTGCTGACGCCGGTCGCGGGGTTCACCCGGGTGATCGCTCCGGAGATGCCGGGTTTCGGTGCGGCCGACAAGCCCTCTCAGTGGCCGTACACGGTGGCTGCCTATGCGGCGCACCTCGACGCGATCCTGGGTCAGCTCGGGGTCGAACGCGCGCATCTGGTGGCCCACGACTTCGGTGGGCCATGGGCGCTCGCGTGGGCGGTCGACCATCTCGACTCGGTCGCCAGCATCACGTTGATCAACGCACCGGTGGTGATCAACCACTTCGCCGCCAAGCTGTGGCGCACACCCGTACTGGCCGAGGCGTTGTCGCGGGTCGGTAACCCGGCCGTGCTGCGACGTGTGCTCGCCATGCGGGATCCCGGCCTGCCGTCCGACGCGCTCGACTCGATCGCGGAGCACATGTTCGCCCGCGGGACGCCCGATGCCGTGGTGAAGCTGTACCGGTCCACCGGGCCGAACGCCCTTGCCCCGTATGTAGATCGGCTCGCCGGTTACCGCGGCGACGTCCTGGTGGTGTGGGGTGCCGACGACCATTACGTGCCGTTCGCGCAAACCGAGGACTACCAGCGGATCTTCGCCAACTGTCAGGTGCAACCGGTGCCGGGAACCGGGCATTGGCCCTGGCTCGAGCAGCCCGATGTGGTGGCCGGGTACCTCACCGCGTTCCTGCGCGGGCAGCTCGGACGTACCGCATGAAACTGCGCCGCGTCCCCTGAGTTCCCGCCGACTAACGTCCGACGGCGTCGATCGCCTTGAAGATGCGCTGCTCGCTGACCGGTCGCGGGGTGCCGAGCTGCTGGGCCCACAGGCTCACCCGTAACTCCTCGATCTGCCATGCGATATCGCGCACCTTCGGGTCCTCGGCCCGGGCTGCCGACAACGCCACGACCAGATCGTCGTAGGCATCCTCGACGGCGTGCACGCGGGCCATCCGCTCCCGGTCGGCGGCAAGCCCCTGCGGTAGCCGCTCCAGCCGACGGGCGATTGCGGTGAGGTATCGGGCCAGGTCGCCGAGCCGCGCAATTCCGGTGACGGTGACAAATCCACTGGGCAGCAATCGATCCAGCTGAGACCGGATATCCGCAACGGCGTCGGCCTGCGCGGTCGACGGCTTGTCCGGCAGCGCGACGTGTACCTCGTGCGACGCGGTCAAGACCTTCTCGACCCGGGTCACCGCCGCTTGCATCGTGGGACCGAGTTCCTTGCCGGCCCGGCCGACGACCGCCGCGAACTCGGCCCTGGTCCACACCGCTTTCTGCAGCAACACATCGGCGGCCGCGTCGGCGCAGTCCTCGAGCAGGGCGGCCAGGGTGCCGTCCGGGTTCGCGTTGAGCGCCAGCCGGGTCCGGGTGCTCAAACCCCGCTCGATCGCCTTGACCGGCGACGGTGCGGTGAGCCGCAGCAGCCGGCGGAGGCCCGGCCGCATGGCCGCGGCCTGTTCGGCGGGGTTGGCGAACACCTTGATGCCGACCGAGTTTCCGTTGTCCACGAAGGCCGGGTACCCGCGCACGGTGTGCCCGCCGCTGACGCTCTCCACGGTGCGTGGGAGTTCGTCGAGATCCTCGGGCCAGGCCTTCAGGCCGGTGCGGTCCAGATCCCCGCCCAGCGCGTCGGCCACGGCCTGCGCGACGGGAACCGCCAGCTGCTCTCGCAGTGCGTCGATGTCCTTGCCGCGGGCCACCTCTTTGCCGTCGGCCGCTTCCACGGCGAAGGTCATCCGTAGGTGGTCCGGGATCTTGCTCAGGTCGAACGCGTCGATGGGCACCAGAATGCCGCTGCGCCTGCGCAGTTCGCGCTGGACCTCGTCCAGCAGGGACCCGGCGGAGGGGTCGATGTCCCCCAGGATGGCGCGCGCGGTGTCCGGAGCGGGGACGAAGTTGCGACGCAGGTCCTTGGGCAACGACTTGATCAGTGCGGTGACCAGTTCCTCCCGCAGAGCCGGTACCTGCCAGGCGAAGCCGTCGCCGCCGAGCCGGGCCAGCACGCCGACCGGCACATGCACCGTGACGCCGTCGTCGGCGGCACCCGGCTCGAACCGGTAGGTCAGCGGCAGTTCGAGGTCGCCGGTCTGCCAGGTGTCGGGATTGTCCGCGCCGTCCTCGGAACGCAACAGGTCGTCACGGGTGAAGGTGAGCAGGTCAGGTGTCTTGTGCCGCTGCTTCTTCCACCATGCGTCGAAATGGCGCGCGGACACGATGTCGGCCGGGATGCGGGCATCGTAGAGGGCGTAGATGTCGTCGTCGCCGACCAGTAGGTCACGCCGACGGGCCCGCTCCTCGATCTCCTCGAGTTCGGCCCGCAACCGGGCGTTGTCGCGGAAGAAGTGGTGCCGGGTCTGCCAGTCTCCCTCGACCAGCGCATGCCGGATGAACAACTCACGGCACAGCTCCGGATCGATCTGGGTGTACCCGATCTTGCGACGCGGGACGAGCGGCAGCCCGTAGAGCGTGACCCGTTCGAACGCCACCACCGCCCCGCGCCTGGCCTCCCAGTGCGGCTCACTGTAGTTGCGTTGCACCAGATGTCCGGCGACCCGCTCGATGGCTTCGGGCTCGACCTTGGCCGCAATGCGACCGAACAGCCGACTCGTCTCGACCAGGTCGGCCACCACGATCCAGCGCGGCGGCTTCTTGGTCAGGACCGAGCCGGGGGCCAGCACGAACTTGGAGTTGCGGGCACCTTGGTAGTCGCGGCCCTCGCCTTCGCGCAGCCCGACGTGCGAGAGCAGGCCCGCGGTCAGCGCAGCGTGGATGCTCGCCGGTTCGGCGGCCTCGTCACTCTCGCGGATCCCGATGTCACGGGCGATGCTGCGCAGCTGCCCGGTCAGGTCCTGCCATTCGCGGATCCGCAGGTAGTGCAGGAACTCCTCGCGGCACATCCGCCGGAGAGCATTGCCGGAACGCTGGTTTCGCTGCTCGCGCAGATAGTTCCACAAGTTGAGGTAGGAGATGAAATCGGAATGCTCGTCTGCGAACCGGGCGTGCTTCTGCCTGGCCGCCTCCTCTTTGTCCGTCGGCCGCTCCCGGGGATCGGGGATGGACAGCGCGGCCGCCAGCACCAGCACCTCGCGCACACAGCCCTCGGTGTCGGCCTGAAGGATCATCCGCCCGACGCGCGGGTCCAGCGGCAGCCGGGCCAGGCGTCGTCCGATGTCGGTCAAGGCACCCGCGGTATCGAAGGCGCCGAGCTCCTGCAGCAGCTGGACCCCGTCGCGGATGCTGCGGGCGTCCGGCGGGTCCAGGAAGGGGAATTCTGCGATGTCGCCGAGCTGCAGGGCGGCCATCTGCAGGATGACCGCCGCCAAGTTAGTTCGCAGGATCTCCGGATCGGTGTAGCGGGGCCGGGATTCGAAATCTTCCTCCGAGTACAGCCGGATGCACACACCCGGGGCGGTGCGTCCCGAACGACCGGCCCGCTGGGCGGCCGAGGCCTGCGAGATCGGCTCGATGGGCAGCCGCTGCACCTTGGTCCGACGGCTGTAGCGGGAGATCCGCGCGGTACCGGGGTCGACGACATAGCGGATCCCGGGAACGGTCAGCGAGGTCTCGGCCACGTTGGTGGCCAACACGATTCGCCGACCGCTGCGACTCGGCTGGAACACCTTCTGCTGTTCCGCGGTCGGCAGCCGGGCATACAGCGGCAGCACCTCGGTGTTGCGAAGGTCTTTGAGAGCTTCTGCGGTGTCCCGAATTTCGCGTTCACCGGACAGGAACACCAGCACGTCGCCCAGTGGCTCGGCTTCCAGTTCGCGGACCGCGTCGACGATCGCTTCGGTCGGATCGCGTAGCTCGGTCCGGACGATCTCGTGGTCGGGATCGTCGGGGTCCTCGTCATCCGACGTCGGCGCGGGGACTTCCAGCGGCCGGTACCTAATCTCGACCGGATACGTCCGCCCCGAGACTTCGACGATCGGCGCGTCGTTGAAGTGCGCCGCGAACCGCTCCGGCTCGATGGTGGCCGACGTGACGATGACCTTGAGATCGGGACGGCGCGGCAACAGCTCGCGCAGATAGCCGAGCAGGAAGTCGATGTTGAGACTGCGCTCGTGCGCCTCGTCGAGGATCAGCGTGTCGTAGCGCAGCAGGCGGCGGTCTCTTTGAATCTCGGCGAGCAGAATGCCGTCGGTCATCAGCTTGATCAGGGTCGAGTCGCTGGCCTGATCGGTGAAGCGCACGGTGTAGCCAACGGCCTCGCCCAGTGGGGTGCCGAGTTCGTCGGCGATGCGCTGGGCCACGGTGCGAGCGGCCAGCCGGCGGGGCTGGGTGTGGCCGATGGTGCCGCGGATGCCACGGCCCAGGTCCAGGCAGATCTTGGGCAGCTGCGTGGTCTTGCCCGAGCCGGTCGCGCCGGCAACCACCACCACCTGGTTCTCGCTGATGGCCTTGGCCAGCTCGTCGCGGTGTTCACTGACCGGCAGGTCGGGGTAGGTGATGGCCGGGACGGCGGCCTGGCGGGTCAGCACGAGGCCTTCCGCGGTCGCGATCTGTTCGGCAATCTTGGCCGTGTCACCACCCCGGAGATTCCGGAGCCGACGGCGCAGCCGGTCGGCGTCGCGGATCGTCAAACCGTCGAGGCGGGAGCGCAGCTCGGCAACTGACGGTTCGGACACTCGGTCAAGGATAGGTGCTCGATCAAATGTGTTATAGATCACATCCCATCCGGAGCTGGCAACCTCCGGTTCCGTAGCCGTAGGTTGCCGCAACCTACGCTTGCGTACCCCATCCGGTGTCGGCGACGCTTGCGGATCGTGGGTCACTACATCGCCAATGTCCGCGATATCGAATTCAATCTCTTCCAGGTGCTGACCTTGGGTCAGGTCCTCGACTCGGGCGCGTTCGGCGACCTCGACACCGACACCGCGCGCACCATGCTCGACGAGGTCGCACGCTTCGCCGAAGGTGTTGTCGCCGAGTCGTTCGCCGACGCCGATCGCAACCCGCCCGAGTTCGACCCGGCCACCCACGAGATCACGGTGCCCGGGCCGCTCGCCAAGACCGTGCAGGCCGTCAAGGACGCCGAGTGGTGGCGCATCGGCATCGCCGAGAACGCCGGGGGCACACCGGCGCCCGCGTCGCTGGTTTGGGCCATCCAGGAAATGATCATGTCGGCTAATCCGTCGGCGATGTTCTTCTACGGTCTCGGCCCGGCCATGGCGCACACCCTGGCCGAGGTCGGCACCGAAGAGCAGCAGCGCTGGGCACGCATGAGCATGGACAAGGGCTGGTCCGGCACCATGGTGCTGACAGAGCCGGATGCCGGGTCTGATGTGGGCGCCGGGCGCACCAAGGCCATCGCGCAGCCCGACGGCACCTGGCACATCGACGGCGTGAAGCGGTTCATCTCCGGCGGCGACGTCGGCGACACCGCCGAGAACGTCTTCCACCTCGTGCTGGCCCGCCCCGAGGGCGCCGGGCCCGGCACCAAGGGACTGAGCCTGTTCTACGTCCCGAAGTTCCACTTCGACTCGGAGACGCTCGAACTCGGGGACCGCAACGGCGTGTTCGTCACCGGACTCGAGCACAAGATGGGCATCAAATCGTCGCCGACGTGTGAAGTCACCTTCGGCGCACACGGCACCCCCGCCGTCGGCTATCTCGTCGGCGACGTGCACAACGGCATCGCTCAGATGTTCCGTGTCATCGAGAACGCCCGCATGACCGTGGGGGTGAAGTCGGCGGGCACCCTGTCCACCGGCTACCTGAACGCGCTGGCCTATGCCAAAGAACGTATCCAGGGCTCGGACATGCTCAAGATGACCGACAAGACCGCACCGCGGGTCGCCATCATCGAGCACCCCGACGTGCGGCGCAGCCTGCTCACGCAGAAGGCCTACGCCGAAGGACTGCGGTCGGTGTACCTGTACACCGCGGCGCACCAGGACTCGGTGGTGGCGCAACACGTCTCGGGTGCCGATGCCGGCCTGGCACACCGCGTCAACGACCTGCTGCTGCCGATCGTCAAGGGCGTCGGTTCGGAGAAGGCCTACGAGATCCTCACCGAGTCGCTGCAGACCCTCGGCGGATCCGGCTACCTGCAGGACTACCCGATCGAGCAGTACATCCGCGACGCCAAGATCGACTCGCTGTACGAGGGCACCACCGCCATCCAGGCGCTGGACTTCTTCTTCCGCAAGATCATTCGCGACCAGGGCGGTGCGCTGGCCCACGTGGCGGCCCAGATCTCGGCGACGATCGACGCCGACGCCGCGGGGCTGGAACCCGAAATCGCCAGGCTGGCCACCGCGCTGGCCGATGTGCAGTCGATGGCTGCCACCCTCACCGGCTACCTGATGGCCGCCCAGGAGCAGCCCGAGCAGCTGTACAAGGTCGGTCTCGGTTCGGTGCGCTTCCTGCTGGCGGTGGGCGACCTGCTGATCGGCTGGCGCCTGTTGGCCGGTGCGGAAGTCGCTCAGGCCGCGCTGGCCTCGGCGGCCGATCGGGACCGGCCGTTCTACGAAGGCAAGATCGCCGTGGCGAAGTTCTTCGCGCACAACATGTTGCCGATGCTGACCGCGGTGCGCGAGGTCATCGAGTCGGTCGACGGCGACGTGATGCAACTGGACAACGACGCGTTCTGACGCCGGCCGGGGAAGATGGTTCCCATGGCCGACTTCGTGATCCCTCCCCCGCCGCAGGCATCCCTACCCGTCAGCGGCGGGGCCGGGCGCTTTCCGATCCGGCGGGTGTTCTGCGTGGGCCGCAACTATGCGGCCCACGCGCGGGAGATGGGCAAGGACCCGGACCGGGAGCCGCCGTTCTTCTTCATGAAGCCTGCCGACGCGGTGATCGATGCCGAGGGCACCGTCCCGTACCCCTCGTTGACCTCGTCGTTCCACCACGAGATCGAACTCGTGGTGGCGCTGGGCACGGGAGGTCGCGACGTGGCGCCCGACGATGCGCTGAGCCTGATCTGGGGCTACGGCGTCGGCGTCGATCTGACCCGCCGCGATCTGCAGGACGAGGCCAAGAAGCTAAGCCGGCCGTGGGACTGGGCCAAGGGTTTCGACGCGTCGGCACCGTGTACGCCGATTCACCCGGTCGCCGCCGTCGGCCACCCCGACAGCGGCGAGATCTGGCTGCGGGTCAACGGCGAGCTCAAGCAGCACGGCGACCTACGAGACCTGATCTGGTCGGTGCCCGAGGTCATCAGCGCAATCTCGACGGCTGTCGACCTGTCCCCCGGTGACCTGATCTACAGCGGCACCCCGGCCGGGGTCGGACCGATGCAACCTGGCGACGTCGTCTTCGGCGGCGTCGCAGGAGTCGCGGAGTTCACCTTCACGGTCGGCTCACCCGATCGGCGGCCCGCCTGACCCGTCGCCCCGTCGTTTCCACCTGGCGCGACGTCATGGGCCGCAGCGGATGCACGGACAGGATCAGCGCCACGCCACGCTGAGCGTCGAAGACCGGCGCCGCAATCGTGGCCACCGGCTGAGCTCTGCGGGCCGCATCGCCGGCCGGGGCCAGCCCGATCGTGGTGAACTCGGCGAGCAGTTGATCGGTGATATCCCGGACGTGCTCGGGCAGACCGTCGCTCGGCAATGCGCCGACGACCTGTGCGGCCCGGGTCAGATCCGGTGTCGTCCAGTCGACGTCGAAGCCGCGGTCCCTGGTCTGCGCGAGCACCTCGACAAGCCGCTCGGTCAGCGCATCACTCGCGGTGGGTGCCCGGTCGATCCAGGCACGTTGCTCGGCAGGCGAGTCCCAGGCCGCGAAGGCGACGCCGAACGGTGGCGCGTATCGGATGCGGTCCGTCGGCGGGCCGCCCGGTCCCGCGCCTTCGAACGCGGTGATCACGAGCTCGTTCCCGGCCCGCTCCACCACCGATGCTGCCATTCCCAGCTGATGTGAAAGTTCCTGGGCGGCAATGCGGGCCGCGTGCGCCAACGGTCGCGCGGCCTCGGTGCGGGTCGACACCACGGCAAGTCCCGGACCGAGCGAGAACGTCTTGTCAGCGGGATCACGGATCAGCCAGCCACGGTCACACAGGGTCTTGAGAATCGCGTGCGCGGTGGCCTGGGTCAGGTTGAGAGCGCTGACCACATCGGAGAACCGCAGCGGTGTATCGCCGGAGCCGGCCAGCAACTCGATCACATCGATCACGCGCCCAGTCGGCGCCGAACCCGCACCGCGCACCCTTGACTCCTCTCCGGCCGGTTTCTACAGTCGGTCTCACAGTTTCGAGAGACTATCTCGATTATTCGAGAATTGGTAGGTGGCATGCGCGCGGCCGTTCTACGAGGGGGCGCACTTTCGGTGCGCGAGATCCCCGATCCCGTACCGGGTCCGGGTGAGCTTCTGTTGCGGGTGCTCAGTACCGCGATCTGCGCGTCCGATGTTCATTTCATGGACCATCCCGAGCTCGGGGTCAACGATCCGACGGGTCGCTCGCTGTATGACGCGGACCGTGACGTCGTCCTCGGACATGAGTTCGTCGGCGAGGTCATCGGACACGGCCCGGGCTGCGGCGACCAGTTCCCGGTCGGCACCCGGGTCACCTCGATCCCGATCCGCCTGATCAACGGCGGCGCCGACGGGGCACAGATCATCGGTCAGCATCCCGAATCCCCCGGCAGCTTCGCCGAGCTGGTGGTGGTCACCGAAGCCGTCGCCCGCGCTGTCAGTCCCAATGCATCGTATGACGCGGTCGCGCTGACAGACGCCTTCGCGGTTGGCGAGTTCTATGTGCGCAGCGCGCGACTCGAGCCCGGCGAGATCCCCATCGTGATCGGGGCCGGAGCCATCGGGCTGTCAGCTGTGGCTGCCCTGGCCCGGCGCGGCGCCGAACCGATCATCGTCGCGGATTACCAAGCTGATCGACGGGCGCTGGCCTGCAAAGAGTTCGGCGCCCACATCGCTGTCGACCCGTCCGAGCGCTCACCGATGGACCTCTGGCGCGAAGTCCGCGACGAACGCAATCTGTGGGGCCCGGCCGTGGTGTTCGAATGCGTCGGCACCTCCGGGCTGATCCGGAAAATCGTCGAAGAGTCCGATATGGGCACCCGGATCTACTGCGCCGGCGGCTGGTACACCGGCGACACTCTCGACATCACCACGGCCACCCGTCAGGGAGTGACCCTGCAGTTCGGTGGCGGGCCGTGGCCGCAGGACTGGTACGGAACGCTGGACGCCATCGTCACCGGCGACCTTGACCCGACACCGAGCATCGGCATGGTGGTGCCGCTGGACGGGGTTCCCGACGCGCTCGACCTGGCCCGCCGTTCCGCCGGGCCGGCACGAATCATTGTGCATCCGAACGGAGATCACGCATGAGCCACCACGAAGACCGCGCCGACATCATCGATGTCCTGGTGCGTTACGCGACGGGGATCGACCGAAGGGACTGGCCACTGTTCCGGACGGTGTTCACCGCAGACTGCGTGCTGGACTACGGCGAGATCGGCAAGTGGAACGGGGTGGACGCCGTCACCGAGTTCATGGACCAGGTGCACGCGATGGCCGGGCACACCATGCACCGGTTGAGCAACCACGCGATCACCGTCGACGGTGACACCGCGACAGCACGGACGTATGTGGACTCGCTGATCATGGCTCAGGACAACAGCTCCGGCGTCAGCGGTATCGGTTTCTACGATGACGATCTGGTGCGGACCCCGGGCGGCTGGCAGATCGCCCGGCGGCGCTTCACTGCGGTGCGGATCGCCAATGTCTGAATTCGCGGACAGGTACGGACCGTGGGCATTGGTGGCCGGGGCTTCCGACGGAGTCGGGTCGGCGATGGCCGCAGAGCTGGCCCGGCGTGGCCTCAACGTGGTGCTGTTGGCCCGGCGGCAAGAGGTTCTCGACGACGTCGCGGCCGGTATCAGGGAGAGCGCGGGCGTGCAGACCCGCACGCTGGCCATCGATCTCGCCGCGCCCGGCGCTGCCCGCGAGGTCATCGACGCGACCGCGGACCTGGACATCGGCTTCCTCGTGTACTGCGCCGGGGCGGACCCCAAGTTCGCACCGTTCCTGTCCGGGCCGCTATCGGACGCCGAGTCACTGGTGCAGCGCAACTGCATGGTGCCGATGCAGTTGTGCCATCACTACGCACAGCCCATGGTGGACCGCGGTCGTGGCGGCATCATCATCTTCGGGTCAGGGGCCGGATTCGCCGGCGGTCCGAACATGGTGGCCTACGGCGCGAGCAAGGCATTCGACATGGTGTTCGCCGAGGCGCTGTGGACCGAACTGAGTCCCAAAGGCGTCGACGTCCTCGGACTGATCCTGGGCAAGACCGACACCCCCGCACTGCGCAAGCTCGAGCACGAGCGCGGCCAGATCTCCTCTCCCGAACAGACGCCGCCGGGCGCCGCGGGCGTCGACGACGTGGTCGCGGCCGCATTCGCCAACCTCACCGACGGACCGACCTGCCTGGTGGGCCCGGAGATTCAGGCAGCCGCACAACTGATGGCCTCGGTCAGCCGCAACGACGCGGTGCGCTTCATCGCGCAGGCGGTCACCGCGGCGATGGGCAGCTGACCGGCGTCGTTACGCGCCGAAGCGGATGGGTACGGTCGCCGGCCCGCGGATCGCAGCGGTGTCGCGCCAAGTCGGGCTGCCCGCGAGGACGGGTCGGCGACGCAGGATGTGGCACAACGCCGCGGTTGTTTCCAGCCGGGCCAGCGGTGCGCCCAGGCAGTAGTGGGCGCCGTGACCAAAGGTCAGTGGGGCCGGCCCGGGTCGGCCGGGATGGAACACGTCTGGATCGTCGTAGACGGCCGGATCGCGGTTGGCCGCCGCGACGCAGGCGAGAACAGTTTCACCACAACTGATGTCGATGCCACCGAGGGTCTGATCGACAGTCGCGGTGCGAGCGGTCGCCTGGACGGGGCTATCGAGACGCAGCAGTTCGGTGAATACCGCCGGGGCGCCGGCGTCGATCCCGTCGGCAGGACGACGGCCGGCTTCATCGGGTGTGAGTAGTCGAACCAGGCGCCACACGAACCGTCGTGCGGTGAGTTGTCGCAGCAAGCAGGCGATTGCGGCTGCTCGCTCGGTGTTGGTGCGTGACGGCGTAGCCGGCATGACGATGCGCGCGGTAGCCGCGGAGGCCCAAATACCTTTGGGCACACTCCAGTACGTCTATCCCAGCAAGCAACTCCTGCTCCGCGCAGTCATCGAAGATGTGGTCGAGGAGATCGCCGAGGTGCTCAGGAGATCAGCGAACCTCGACGACAGCCTGGAAGTCGCGATCAAGGACGGTGTTCGCCGGTTCTGGAAAACGCCCGTCGAGGAGCACCGGCAATTACAGCTGGTCCAGCTGGAACTCGTGACCCACGCATTGCGCACACCCGGCCTGGAACCTCTGGCCGGGTGGCAGTACGAGCAGTACACGAGAGTGGTCACCGAATGGTGCGAGGCTGCCGCCACCCGTGCGCACGAGAGCAGCGCGCTCGGCCACGAACAGCTGGCCCGGCTCATCATCGCCGGCCTGGACGGCTTGATCATCCAGCACGTGGTGAACCCTGACCCAGATCGCTCCGCCACGGATCTGGACCAACTCATCGCGATGCTCGTCGACCACTACGCGGTACGGCCGGACCCGGACGTCTAGACCGGGTCGCACCCGCTCTCCACGGCGGGCCTGAGCACAGAGCTAGGGCCCGCGTACTGCCTTGCCGATCGGAGCTGTGTCGTTGGGGTGCCATTGGTCGGAGCCGTCGAGCAGGGTCCAGCCGGGTGGGAGTCCCGAGTCCAACGGGTCCGGGTCGAACTGATCTGTGTCCCAGAGGTGTTCGATGTGGGGTGGGGTGGGTGTGGGTTGGTCGAAGTCGTCGTCCCAGTCCAGGTTCCATTCGGGCTCGGGTTGCAGCTCCCACTCGGGACCAGGGTCGAAGTCGCACTCGGATGCCCACTGCAGCTCCTGCGCCCGGTTCCATTCCGGGTCCGGCATCCCGCCCCACCTCGGGTCCGGCGCCAGCTCCGAATCAGGGTCGCGCTCCGGCTCGGGTTCCCATCCCGACTCCGCTTCCGGTTCGGCTTCCCACTCCGGCGTGGCTTCCGGTTTCGGTTCCGGCTCTGGGTTCTGTTCGGGTGGGGCGGGCTCGGGTGGGGTGAGCAGTAGTTCGGGGCGGTGGTAGTAGTTGACGCGGTGTTGGCCGTGGTCGAGTCCAGGCGGGGGATGCCATTCGACCTGACCGTGTGCGTTGATGGTGGTGGTGTAGCCGCCGTCGTCGTCGACCTGGCGGTTGTCGGGGCCGCAGGCCAAGCCCAATGTGTCCACGTTGGTGTGGCCGCCGGCCGCCCAGTCGGCGTCGCCGTGGTGGGCTTGGCAGCCGTAGGCACCCACGGTGCAGCCCGGTTTGGTGCACCCTCCGTCGCGGGCAATGAGCATGATGCGTTGGGCGGGGCTGGCGACACGGCGGGACCGAAAATAGTTCAGCGCCGCGCCGGTGGCCTGATCGAAGACCGCCAAGTAGTGACTGGCGTGGGCTCCCATGCGGATGACGTCGCGGATCGGAATCTTGGTGCCCCCACCGGTCACCCCGATCCCGGCGCGCGATTCGAGGTCCTGCAATGTGGTGCGGACGATCACCGACACCGGCAGCCCGTTGAGCTGACCCAGATCCGTCATCAGCGCGATGCGTCCGACGACCAGTAGCGCGTCGTGTTGGCGTTGAGCCAGGCTGCGGTGATCGTTGTCGATCTGGGCTTGGGTGGGGGTGCCGCAGGTGCAGGGCTCGTCGTCATCCGGGTTGCACATGCCAGGGGCGGCGAACTTGGCGAACAGCACCTCCCACACCGCGGCGGCTTCGGGGGTCAGGTTGCCCGTCAGTGCGGTCATCGCGTCACGACCCTGCTTGCCGGCCGACAGCCCGCGTCGGCGGGCACGTTCGGTGTCGTCGGGTTCGGGTCCGTCCTGATCGAGCAGAAACAACCGCAACTCGGCGGTGTCTTTGAGTTCTTTGGGGCCCACCCCTACCGCGACCCGGACCAGGTCGGCCTCGAACTGTTCGCGCGTGGTGTGGTCGACGAACGCCGGTAGCCCATTGATGGCGTCGCGCAGCACTTTGACGTGGTCGGGATTGATCATTCCGGCGGTTTGGGCGGCGGCCACCGCCGGCAGCACCGGCGGCAGCGGTTCCCCGGTCAACGCGCGGCGTGGCCCCAACTCGGCGGCCTCGGCCAGCCGGCGGCCGGCTTCGGCACGCGACAGGCGCCAACGGATGCGCAGCACCTCGTTCCACGACTTGGCGCCCAGCTCGCGGGGCGTGGTGTCGGCCTGCAGTTGGGCCAGCAGTCGATGCAGCGGGGAAGGCAGCTGACAGCTCAATGCCTCGAACTCGTCGAGGACCGCCAGCAGTTCGGCGCGGGTCAGCGAACCGAAGTCACACGCAGCGAACGCGTCGAACGCGGCCCGCAACCCCGCCACCGCGTGGACCGCACCCGCCTGCATGATTCGAACATACATTCGACCACCGACAGGTGCGGCCGCGCGAGGTATCAGCTGACGCGGTCAGGCGCCCAGTACGCGAGCATCTCCGCGAACGTCTCGAAGGCCGGCTTCGACACCCCGTAGGCCGCCTCGAAGTGGATGCTCAGCGGGAAGCCGAGATCGGCCACCCCGTCGATCACCCGCTTGTACAGATCCAGCATCAGCTTGCGCTTCTCGTCCGGGTCGCGATCGGCCAGCTGGCTGACGAACTCCTGCTCGGCGGCGACGGCCTGGTTACCCGGATCCTGGATCAGCCAGTTGATCAACCCGACCTTGGACTCCATCTTCGGTACGAAGCCGAACGACAGCAGGATCTCGGGCCGGTGCTCGGTGGTCGCCGCGAATTCTTTGAGGTAGCCGACGATGGCGTCGGAGTACAGCAGCTGAGTCATGCCGTACGTCGCGCCCTGCTCGCATTTGAAGTTGAAGCGGCCCTGCTCGCCGTCACGGGTCGGGATCAGGATGGCGCCCCGGTTGGGCACCAGCTGCTCATAGATCGTGAGAGCGTCCGTGGGCGCGACGCCCTCACCCTCGCCGTCCTTCATGGTCCGCGGCACGCCCACGAATGCGATGCCGTCGAAACCGGCCCCACTGAGCGCGGTCAGGCGCTTGCCCAGTGCCTCCTGGCCCAGGAACGAGGTGACCTGCGTGCACAGACCGCGCATGCCGGGCAGTTCGGGCTGCAGGATGTTCCAGTAGTCCAGGACATCCATCCGCGGCTTCATCTCGATGGGACGGTCGTCGTCCTCGTCGATCATGCCGGGGATCATGACGTGCCGGATCCGGCCTTCGATGCCGGTTTCGGCGGCCAAGGCGAGCACTTTCCGCGCCTCGTCAACGGGGTACTGCAGGCCGCGTTCCAGGTTCGGCGGGACGAGTTCCAGCGCGATGGTGTTCAGGGGCACGGACTTGCTCCACATCTCAGACGTTCATTCGCAGCCTGCCGGGCGGCACTGACCAGCAGCTGACGATGCCCTCCAGACTACGGAGCCAGGCTGGCAACCACACAGGTACCTCCCACCCAACGCCGCATTTCAGGCGAAGTACGGCGCCAGGCTAAGTAGCGTGCGGACCATTACCGCCCCGTGGTAGACCACCTGCATGGCTGAGCGCGTCACATTCCCCAGTTCGACGGGCCCGACACTGGCGGGTGTGATCGATCGGCCGGACGGGCCGGTGCGGGGCTGGGGAGTGTTCTCCCACGGCTTCACTCTCGGGAAGGACTCTCCGGCGGCCTCCCGCATCTGCAAGCAGCTGGCCGCCGACGGCATCGGGATGCTGCGGTTCGATGCGCTGGGCCTGGGCGATTCCGCGGGCGACTGGGGCGACGGCTCGTTCACCGTCAAGGTCAATGACGTGATCGCGGCCTGCACGTTCATGGCCGAGCGCGGCACCCCGGCCGACCTCCTGATCGGACATTCGTGGGGCGGCGCGGCGGTGATCGCCGCAGCCCGGCAATCCCCCGGCGTGCGGGCCGTGGTGACCGTCGGTGCGCCGTTCGACCCCACCCACGTCGAGCGTCAGTACGACGCGGTGATCGATCAGGTCTGCGCCGAGGGCAGCGGCCAGTGGATGGTGGGCGGGAAGACGCTGACGCTCAAGCGGGCTTTCGTCGAGGACGTCCGGGCCACCGAGCTGCTCGACAAGATCAAGGGACTCAAACTGCCGCTGCTCATCCTGCACTCGCCGACCGACAACACCGTGGGCATCAAGAACGCCAGCGACATCTTCTGGGCCGCCCGCCATCCGCGCAGCTTCGTCTCGCTGGAAGGTTCCGAACACCTGCTGACCGGGCCCGGGCAGGCAAAACGCGCCGGCCGGATCATCGGCGCCTGGGCCGATGCCTACCTCGACGTGCGATAGCGTCACCACATGTCCGACGCAGCCACTCAGATCGCTTTCGTGCAAGCCACCTGGCATCGCAACATCGTCGACAAGGCCCGTGAAGGGTTCACCGAACGGATCGGCACCCATGGCTTCGCCGATGCGGCTCTCGAGTTCTTCGAGGTTCCCGGCGCGTTCGAAATTCCGCTCACCGCAAAGCGTCTGGCACTCACGGGGCGTTACCGGGCGATCGTCGCGGCCGGGCTCGTCGTCGACGGCGGCATCTACCGCCACGACTTCGTGGCCACCGCGGTGATCGACGGGCTGATGCGCGTACAGCTCGACACCGACGTGCCGGTGTTCTCGGTCGTGCTCACCCCGCACCACTTCCACGAGCATGACGAGCACATCGACTACTTCACCAGGCATTTCGTGAAGAAAGGTGCCGAGGCGGCCAACGCCGTGGCGGCCACCCTCGCCCTACACGACTCGTTGGGTTAGTCGCGCACCAGGGCGTCGCGGCCGGCCCGGATCATGTCCTCGCGCGGGACCACCTTCACGCGTTCGCGTCCCTGGACCTCACCGAGCGAGATCTCACGGGCATCGAGGCGCTCCCATTCCGCCCAGGTGGTGTAGTCGACACCGTTGGCCGCCAGATGCGCGAGTATCGCGTCAGGGTCAGCGGTTTCGGGGGCCCGAAGGCCGGGCAGGTCGTTGAGCAGACTCGTGACGGTTTCGGCGGCATCGGACTTCGTGTGCCCGATCAAGCCGATCGGTCCCCGTTTGATCCACCCCGTCACGTACACGGCGTCGATCAGGCCCCCGTCGATGTTGAGCACGCGGCCCGCGTCATTCGGCACCACCCCGGCGTGGTGGTCGAACGGCAAGTCCGCCAGATGGGTGGACAGGTAACCGACGGCGCGATACACGGCTTCGACCGGCCAATCGGTGAATTCTCCCGTACCTCGGACGTTTCCGTCCCCGCAGAGCTCGGTTCGTTCCGTTCGCAGACCCTCGACCCGGTCCGTGCCCAACACTGCCACGGGTGCTTGGCACAGATGCAGGTGAATGCGGTGCGGCGCGCCGGTGGGCTCGCGTTGCAGATACTTCATCATGGTGTCCACCACAAGCCTGGTCGACTTGCTCGTGTTGATCGCGTGCTGGCTGGCGTCGTCGATCTCGAAGCCCTCGGGGTGCACGACCACGTCGACGCTCGGAGAGTGCGACAGCTCACGAAACTCCATGGGGCTGAACTTGATCTGCGCCGGCCCGCGACGCGCGAACACGTGAACGTCGGTGGCCTGGTTGGCGGCCAGGCCCTGGTAGACGTTGCCGGGGATCTCGGTACCCAACTGCTCGTCGGCCGGCTTGGCGAGCATCCGGGCGATGTCGAGCGCCACGTTGCCCGCGCCGAGCACCGCGACGTGTTTCGCCGTCAGAGGCCAGGTGCGGGGCACGTCGGGATGCCCGTCGTACCAGGACACGAAGTCGGCGGCGCCGTAGCTTCCCGGTAGGTCGATACCCGGGATGTCGAGTGCCCGGTCGGCCCTGGCCCCGGTGGAGAAGACCACCGCGTCGTAATGTCGCCGGAGATCGGCGAGGCGGAGGTCCGTGCCGTAGTGGACATTGCCGATGAACCGCACGCTGTCCTGGTCGCGGGAGAGCACCCGGCGCAGCGCCTTGATGATCTCCTTGATTCGCGGGTGATCCGGGGCGACCCCGTACCGCACGAGCCCGTAAGGCGCAGGCAGCCGGTCGAATACGTCGACGCGCGCATGCTCGTACTCCTTGGTCAGGATGTCGGCGGCATAGATGCCCGCCGGGCCCGCGCCGATGACTGCTACCTGGATCTTCCTCATGACCGCCCTTACATATTTAGGTAAGGCAAGCCTAAATTCAGGTGCGAATCCCGCAAGACCTCCCCAACGAGATCCCCGTCACTGGGCGGTGGCGCGGCGGACGTGCGCGGCGATCCGCTCATACATCGTCCGGGTGACCTCGGCGTCGTCGCTCATGATGTTGTAGCCGTGGTCGACGTCGGGCACCTCGATGTACTCGGCCAGGGAACCGACGGCCTCGAGCTTCTGCGCGTACCGCTGAGCCTCGTCACGCAGCCGGTCGTACTCGGCGGTGACGATCAGCGCCGGGGCGATGCCTTCGAGTCCGTCGGCGTTGGTGCCCCACGCCGGCGACGCCAGACGATCTCTGCGCTGAGCCCGGTCGGGAATGTAGGCGGTGTCGAATACCTCACCCATCCACGGCTTCATCACCGCCTTCGCGCCCAATGGGGAGTTCTTGTCCCTGGTGGCGGTGACGAGGTCCAGCGGCGGGTAGTGCAACACCTGCAGTGCGATCCGCGGCCCACCGTTCTCGAGGGCCAACCGCGAGGCGGCCGCGGACAAACTGCCGCCCGCGCTCTGCCCTCCGACGCACAACCTGCTGCCGTCCCAGTCCCGTTCGGGCGCCGAGGCCCAACCCAGCACGTCGTAGATCTGCTCCACCGGAGTGGGAAACCTACGGATCGGTGCCAGCAGGTAATCGACGTTGACCACAACGACATTCGCGTGGGCGGCCAGAAAACGACACCACGGGTCGTCCTGCTCGCGGTGCCCGACGACGAAACCTCCGCCGTGCACGTTCACATACGCCGCAGGCTCCGCCTCGCCGGATGCCGGGTGATACACCGTCGCGGCTACCGCGCCGTGCCGGGTCGGGATGTCGATCAGCGTTGTGCGACCCGGGATTTCGGGGAACCGCACGCCCGGTTTCGGGGCCGGATTGACGGCTGCGGAGAACAACCGGGCCAGGGCGTCGGCCAGCAACGGGGTGGACAGTATGGACACGATTTCCTTCGAATGAGCGGTCGAGCCAACAACAATCGCACTCGACGCTACCCGCACAGCTCAGTTCAGGGTGTCTGACGGATTCTCACCGAACGCGTTCCGGTACGCGGCTGCGAAACGGCCGGTATGGGCGAACCCCCATCGGGCCGCGACCGCCTGCACCGTTGTTGTCGCCGGATCGGCTTTCAGCAGCTGCCGGCGCGCATGGTCCAGCCGTACCCGGCGTAGGTATCCCATCGGCGAGACATCGAGGTGACGACGGAACATGTATTGCAGTGCCCGGGGCGTGACGTAGACCGCCTCGGCGATATCGGCCAGAGCGATGTCACGGTCCGCGTTGGATTCCATGTATGCGATCGCCCGCCGCAGCAGCGCCGGTTTCGCGTCGCGCCGGTCGGTCGGCCCGGGTTCCAGGCCGGCATTGGTCGGCATGGTGGAGACCACGGTCGCCGCCAGCATCGACGCGGTGGTCGAGGCGACGAGTGACGGTACCGGCTCGCTGCCGCGCTGCACCACCGAGCGCACGTACTCGATCGCCGTCGTCAGTTGATAACCCGCCCGCGGCGATATCGGACGATGGCCCGTCAACCGCACGGTTCCGCCCCGCTCGCCGGAGTCCGGCGTCGCGACGCGGCCCAGCAGTTCGACATCGAACATGGTCAGGTCGTAACTGGCCCGGCACACCCGGCCCGAGTAGGGCAGCTCCGGAGGCGAGAACAACGTGACGTCGCCGGGTCCGAAGACATCCTGCGGCTCACCGATGAAATTCTCCTCGATCCGGCCGGAGTGCACTCGGCACAAACAGATCCGATTCAGCGGATCCGCGTCATACGACATGTGGAAGTCAAGTTGAAGTTCGTCGAAATTGATCGGCCCGAGCCACTTTCGGACGATGCGGGTCGTCGGACGCTCACCGCGGCCCCGGCCGATGGACATCTTCGTATAGGCACGCACCAGGAAGTCCTCGGTGGCGCCGAGGTCCGCACTGGTGAAATCGAGGTCTTCGTTCGCCGTCATCACGCTTCGCTCGGAGTGGCCTCACGGGGTGCGGTCGCACCCCGAGAAAGCCATCCTACCTGGGACGCTTACGTTGTATACGGCGATCGACGGAACCTCCGTCAGATCACCCGGAACTGGCCGCTGGCCTGCTACCACCGACGATGGGCAGGTGATGATCGGCGAACACCCGCAACAGCGGACGCAGCGCATCCCCGGCCACCACATGCCAGCCCACGTGCGCCCGGTCGCAGTCGTCGGCGAATGCCATCAACTCGCGGAATCCGCTGACCGCCATGAAGTCGACCGCACGTAGGTCCAGGACGAACGGGGTGCCCGGCCGGATGAGACCACGGACCGCCGCGACCAGTCGTTCCGCATTGCAGATGTCGACTTCGCCTTCGACCACCAGCACCGTGGCCGGCCCCCGAGCATGCGCCGACACCCGCGCTCCGGCGCAGTCGACAACGGCGGAATCCGTAGAACGAACCGGTCGTAGCCGATCCGGGTAATAGCGAGTAGCAGTCATGATGCACTCCATCGCCTAAGCGCAGGGGGAGGGTGACCCTCAAACCACGTGAACCGGCTGTGTGCTCAACCGGATTGAGGTTATCGCGATCATGGGCGGCCCGGATCATTTCCGCTTACGCCACTCCTGCCCACTGATTCCCGAAATGTGCTCCACACCAACGGTTCTCGTCGAATTTGCACAGCTCTGCGGCCAGTGAGGATTTCGTTGTCTGGATGACTGGAAGGCCTTTCGTGTTCGTTTATTGACCCACGCGCAGGCCGCGTCACACACCCGGCCGCGCATTGTGAATCCGACCACGCCGAACATGGCCCGGCCACCGAAAAGCCCTTGAAATCCGCCCGCAGGCGACAAACATGAACATGGCTCAGGTTAGTGATATGCGACGATTTAGGCGTGGTCACCCACAAGCCACTACGGCGACGCCAACCGGTGCAGGAGCGCAGCAGACGCCGCGTCGAACGAATCCGTGCCGCTGCGCTCGAGCTGCTCGAGACCCAGGGCGTGGACGCCGTCACCACCCGAGCCATCGCGCAGCGCGCCGAAGTCCCTGTGGCGACCGTCTATCAGTTCTTCCCGAACCGCGACGCGATCCTCCAAGAGATCGTCTCCGACCACCTCGACCGGCGTGACGCCGAGGGTGCGGCGATCCTGGCCGCACTGGCGCCACGCAGCCTGGCCGAGGTCGCCCACGGCATCTTCGAGTTCCACTACGAGCACCTGCGCAACCATCCGCACCTGGTGAACCTGCACTACACCAGCCTGGCCAACGGCGTTCTCGCCGACCCGCGGGCGCGCCGAGCCGAGTTCGCCAATGCACTCCATGCCGGGCTGCTGCACTGGGGCCTGCTGCCCGAGGGCACCGATCCGCTGGTGACGATGGTTGCGGTGGAAATGGGTGATCGTCTGTTGGAGATGGCTTTTCATGCCGGCCCAGAAAAGGACCGCGCAATCCTCACCGAGGGTGAACGAGCCCTGACCCAGTATCTGCAGACCTACGCGGCGCCCACCGCCTGATCGACGGCACGGTCCTGCTTGGCCAGTGCGAAGCGGGCGAGTGTGCCGACGAACCGGTCGAGGTCGGCGAGCCGGCCGCGCGTTCCCGGGTCGGTAACCCAACGACCTCCGCAGCGCTCGAGCACCAACGCCTCGACCGGTTCGTCGAAAACCGGAGTCGCCACGCCGGGATCGGCCGCATCGCGCCAGCCGTCGACGATATGCACCTGCAGTGGTTTGCCGTCGAGACGGCGCACGCACACCGATGACGCCGTCGCCGAGAGGGTGATGGTGGTGGTCGCGAACTCGCCACCGATACCCACCTGGACCACGTCCCCGACGAGCGGGACGGTCAGCAACGTCGTTCCCCGACGCAATCGGTCGAGATCGGACGCTCGTAGGGACGACAGGCACGCACGCATACCGTTAATGATTATCATTTTCAGAAGCTGCGCTCAACCGCGCCGGCAACTGCGCTGTTCAGCGGGTCAGCGCTTGGCGCTACTGCCGCCCACTTCGGCGGCGAGCGGCGGCGGCAACGGTGTGGTGGGCGTCGGCGACGCGGTTGCGGGGGCAGGCGCCGCGCCCGGAGACTTCGCGGTGTCCTGGGCAGCGGCGGGAGCACCCGGGCGGTGGAAATCGACCATCGCCTCCTCGCGGATCACCTTCTCCCCCACGCTGAGCACCAGCGACTTCGACGTCACCAGGTACTCGATCCCGGCGTTCTCCACGCGAAACGCGCCGTCGTCGTTGCGGGTCGCGGGCACGACCAGCTTGGCACCGTCACGCAGCCGGACGCCTCGGTACTCGTACTTGCCGCCCGGCACCGAGCAGATCGCCACCCTCGAAGCGTCGGTGCTGCCGAACAGCACGGTCGCCTCCGCAGTGGCGCACCGCGCCGTCGAGTCGACATATCCGCGGCCGTCACTGGACGGCGCGGCCGAGGCCGACGGGATATTCACCGCGAGCAACGTGACACCCGCCGTCACCGCAACGGTGAGACAGCGACGCGGGGACCAGGCACCAGACATCGGTTACCACTGAACCACGGCTTTGCTGCTTACGGCAGCGTCAGCACCGAGAGGCCGCCGAATCGTTAGGTCTCCGCAACACAGCGCGCCCGTGCCGGTTCAGGGCGCCAGACTGCGCATGGTCCTGACGACGTAGTCGTCCAGCAGGGCGTCGCGGGTCGGCCAATCGTTGGTGGTGATCAGTAGTGCATAGAAACCGAGCAGGAAGAACACCGCACTGTTCCACGGGTTGACGTCGGCGGCGACCTCACCCCGCTGCTGGGCCAGCTCGACCTCGCGCGCCACCCCGGAGATCACCGGATGCTCCTGACTGTCCGGGGCAGGCGGCCGGGTCTGTGAGAAATGCAGGGCCAGAAAGTCTTTGAACAGCACGCCGCCGAGCCTGCGCTCCAAGCCGACCACCAGCCGCATGGCCTCACGCAGCCCCTCCTCCAAGCTGTGCGGCTTCTTGAGGAACTGCGTGTACTGCTTGGCGATCCGCTCCTCCTCACGCTGCTCCAGTTCCAACAGCACATGCTCCTTGGTGGGGAAATGGAAGAAGAACGTGCCGTGCGCGACACCCGCCGCGGTCACGATCGCGCCCACGTCCGCATCAGCCATCCCCGCGCGCTTGAACTCTGCGATCGCCGCACCCATCAACCGCTCACGCGTCTGCAGACGCTTCGTCTCCCGCGCAGACAGCCCGTCCGCCACCGCCATTCCATTCCTCCACTTGAGCCCGAGAACAACGAACCGGCTCAACCGCACCGACTCAACCGAATCTAACCCCTGGCCGCGTCCCGCAGAATCTGTTGCAGCCGGTCCAGCGGGTCCCCGGCCGTGGGGTCGAGCCGGTTGGGCGGCTGCTGCGAGGGTGCCGTACCCGCCGATCCCGGTGGCGGAGACTGTGGCGCTGACGGCGGCGGAGCCTGCGCGGCCGGCGGCACAATCGTGCTGGCATCGATCTTGCTGTTCAACCGCGCCGGCGCGGCGTCGCGGATGGCCCGTCGATCCTCGTCGGGGTCGGTGTTGCCGGCGAAGCACCCGTCGGGCGCCCGGGCGACCACGTCTCGTGCGGCCAGGTAATGACCAAGCGCCATCCGACTGTCGGAGACCGCGGTCGCGCGGTCGCCGAGCGTCTCCCGGACCAGTTCCAGATTGACTCTCGCCGAACATGATTCATCCCCGTCCAGCCGGGCCACCGCGTCCGTGAAGTGCCGATCGGCGTCGGTGAGCCGGTCCTGGAGAACGGCCAGTGCGCCGGCGGCGAAGCTCGCCTTACCGGGTTGGACGACGTTCAACATCTGAAGCCGCCCGACTTCGCCGGCCAGTGCCTCGGTGTCACGGGCGGTGAAGCTGGCTGCCGCCGACTGGCCGATCACCACGACGGACAGCAGCTTGACGATCGCGACGACGAGCACCAGCGCCACCGGTGCCGAATAGACCAGAAGGCGACGACGCAGCGTGCTCATGACCACGGCCCCGGTTCAATTGGTTGAGTGCGCCGGAAGTCGCGAAGCACCAGATAGAGCTCGACCAGGATGAGCAGCGCTGCCACGGCGGAGAAGACCCAGTACAGCTCGACGGCGGTGGCCGTCGGTACGGCTGGAGGTGCCTGGCTCGTGGTCCCGTCGCCGGGGAGCGCCTCGGCCAACGGCGCCCCGTCGGTGCGCGACACGAATGGCACCCCGATCTGGTCGGCGACCCCGCGAAGTGTCTGTGCCCCGGCATCGTCGTACCCGAGGACTGCGCCTCCGTCCACGGCATCCTCGGGCAGCTGGAATTCGCGTTGCGGTGCTTGAGATTCCGGGGCTCCGGCACCGAGATAGAACACGAGGTTCCGGGCTCGCGGAAACTGCTGCACGGCGCTGATCAGCTGGTAACGCAGGACGTTGGCGGCCGCGCCGACGTTCGCATCGGGTGCCGCCGGGCGCGCATTCGTCGCCGCCACCAGCGGGCGCAGGCTCCAGGTGTCGGCAGACAGCGGCCAGTCCACAGACGGGCGGTCGGCGAAGCCGATCAATGCGAATCGGGCTTGCGGGTAGCGTTCGATCAGGGCCGTGATGTCGTCGCGGGCCGCCGCGATCGGGGGCCGGCCGTCGGTGTCCTGCGCCGCCATGTCCGGCGAACGATCAAGGAGCACAAAGATGTTGGGCTCGCGGTCGCCTGCCGGCCGGGGCACGGTGTCACGGTTGCCGCCGGCGACCGGACCGAGCGCGGACACCAGCAGCAGTAGTCCGGCCGTAGTGAGTGCGGACCAACGCCACACCGAGGCCCAGCCGCCGCCCTGCGCCCGGACCCGTCCGAAGGTCATCGCGCGCGCCACGAGCAGCACCACCGCGAGCGCTGCGACCAGAAGGGAAGGCAGGACCGGCTCGAGTCTCATCGCCGCATCACCACCGGCCACCACCACAGCACCGCCATCGCCAGCAGCGCGAGCAGCACGGGAATTCCCGGAGTTTCGGCAGATCGGACATCCCCCGATTCCCCGGTTGTGGCCGCCTGCGGCGGATGATCGCGGATCTCGTCCAGATGCGCAGTCACATCGGACGAGGCGGAGAACCATCGGCCACCGGTACTGCGGGCCAGCGCACCCGCGGCCCCGTCGCCGGAGCCGGGAGTGATCGCGTTGACCTGAACACCTGCCGTCGCCGCCAGGTCGTGGACCCGGTCCGCACTGAACAGCGGCGCCACGTCGCCGGGGCGGGGCAGCGACTCGGGGCCGACGTAGATCATCGACCGTCGCTGTGCGGACGGTTCCGAGAAGGACGGGAACCCGGTCAGGCACAGCGCCAACACGTCCTCGACGCTGGCGGCGTAATCGACGTAGGACATCGGTGCGACGAAGGGCCGGGTACCTTCCCGCCTGCCGAATGCGGCGAATTGGGCTGCGGCGTACTGGTAGTCGCGGGTGAGCGGGATGACCCGCCGGTTTGCCGAGGTCAACCCGATCCGTTCGGTCCCGAGGGAACCGGCCCGATCGGCGAAGTACCGCAGCGTGGTGCCGACCGCAGGATCGGTCAACGGACCGCCGACGCAGACCATGACGTCCTCCGGGGTCGCGACCTGGCTGGCCCGACTCCACGACGGCAAGCCGGTGGGGCGTGCCGCGATCAGCGCCGATGCCACGAATGCGACCGTCAGCATCACCATCGCGACAACGGCCGACACCGTTCGCCTTCGCGCGGCGCGTACGTACTCGGGCAGTCGGGTAAGCCGCCGGGTATTGGCCAGCGGCATGAACTCGTCCTTGTCGACCGACTGCGTCGGGAGCAGGGCCAGGCCCACGCACCCGGCGAGTGCGAGGCAACCGGCGATCGCCACCAACCACCAGATCAGGTCCATCCGCGGATCAACTCCTCAGCGGTGGCGCTGGCCGTTCCGGCGTCGAGCGTCGAGCGGTGGTTGAACTGAATGTCGGTGAGTTCCGCCAGGATCGGTGCCGCCGGTGCGGCGGCGCTGTCGGCGATGGCGTCGACCTGCATGTACTGCGCCTGCACGCCCGTCGCGGCGTGCAGGAATGCCCGCAGTTCACCACTCACGGCGGCGCCGGCGCGGGCGGCGGTGAGATCGCCCGCACGATAACGATTTCCGATGTTCCGGACCGCTCGAGCCGAGCGCCGGCGCAGCAGTTCGGCGCGTGCGGCGCCCAGGATGGGTAGCTCCCGCGCCGGGCGCCGCCTCGACGTCAACACGAATACGCTCACGTACCACCCGCCCAGCAGCAGGGTCAGGCCGACCGCGGTCCACAGCCACACCGGCGAGTAGGGCGTCGGACCGATCACGTGCTGCAGCAGGTCATCCGGCACGGGCGTACACCCCGGTCATCGTGGTCAATGCCGCCCTGATCCGTACGCTGCCGGTGACCCGGGCGTGCGGTACCCGCTGCCGGGTGAGGAACTCGGAAAGTTGTTCGCGCCGTTGCGCTTCTGCCCTCCGATAGGCCTCGACGACCTGCTGATCCAGACCGGTCAGGATGGGCCTTCCGTCAGCGACCTCGTAGCTCCGGCCGGCATCCCGGTGGGCGCTCACCGCGGGCATGTCGCTCAGCAAGGACCACAGCACATCGTGGCGGGCGGTCAACGAACCCAGGACTTCCGCCAGCCGGTCACTGACCTCCGGTTCGTCGGAGACGACGAAGATCAACAGTCGGTGCCGATAGTGGCGGGCCACCCACTCGAGCTGGACCAGGATGTCGCTCGGACCGGGATGGTCGGTCGCGTGATGGTCGAACCGGTGCAGCATGCTCTCGATGTGGGTCTCGCCGCGGCGCAGCCGGATGTCCACATTGCCGCGACTGTCGCCGAGCACCATGGCGATCTCGTCGGATCGGGGCAGCGTCATCAATCCGATCGCACCGATGAGGTGCAGAGCCACAGTCCTTTTCAGTTCACCCGAGGGAGCCAGCGCGCCGCTGTTGCGTCCGGCGTCGGCGACCACCAGGACCTTGTGGTGCTTTTCGGAGACAAACCGTTTGATCAGGGTGTGCCCGGACCGTGCGGTCGCCTTCCAGTCGATATCGCGGACGTCGTCACCGGGCACGTAGGGGCGCAGCTCGTCGAATTCCAGGCTGCGGGTGTGCACCAGCGCGTAACGGCCGCCTTCGAGCAGCCCACCGATATCGCGGCCGGCGTGCGCCTTGGCGGAGTCCAGGTATCTGCCCATCGCGCCCTCACGGGACCTGCACCGCGCGGAGCACCGCATCGACGACGACGTCGGGGGTGATCCGGGCGGTGGCGGCTTCGAACCCGAGGATCAGCCGGTGCCGCAGCACGCGGTGGGCCAGCCGGGCGATGTCATCGGGCACCACGTGGTCGCGGCCGCGCAGTACGGCCAGGGCACGCGCCGTGCGGCAGAACGCCAGGGTCGCCCGCGGGCTGGCCCCGTACTCGATCACCCTGGCCAGATTGGCAGGCAGGTAATGCCCGGGCTCGCGGGTGACGGCGACCAGCCGGCCGGCGTACTCGACCAATGCACGATCCAGATGCACCGAAGCGACGATGTCCTGGGCGCGGCGTACGTCGTCGATGGTGACGACCGGCGCGGCGCGGTGCCCCCGGTCGTAAAGACCGGCATCCATCCTGGCGGCGATCTCGACCTCGTCCTCGATCGAGGGGTAGCCGACGATCTCCTTGAGCATGAACCTGTCGGTCTGGGCCTCCGACAGCGGATAGGTGCCTTCCTGATCGACGGGGTTCTGGGTGGCGATGACGAGAAACGGCTCAGGGATGGGATATTCGACGCCGGCGATCGTGGTCTGGCGTTCCTCCATGGCCTCCAGCATCGCGCTCTGGGTCTTGGCGCTGGAGCGGTTGATCTCGTCGAGCAGCACGATGTTGGCGTGCACCGGGCCCAGTTGTGTGGCGAACGAGTTGCTCGCCGCCTCGTAGATCTGGGTTCCGATGATGTCGCTGGGCAGCAGGTCGGGCGTGCACTGGATCCGCCGGAAGCTGCCGTCGATGGACTCGGCCACCACCCTGGCCGCGGTGGTCTTCGCCAGACCGGGGACGCTCTCCAACAGCAGGTGCCCGCCGGCGAGCAGCGCCACCAGCATCGATTCACGTAGGTGATGCTGGCCGACCACCCGGGCGGCGAACGCCGAGGTCACCGCGTCCACGATGCGCCGGGCTTCGGCGGCATCACGCTGGTCAGGCCGCAGTCGTGGTGCTGTCATGGATCCTCTCCGGTCGGTCGTCCCCCTTCCCCAGACCCACTCGATGTACCCGGACTTCGCCGATCTCAAGCCCCGGGGATTAGCCGGAGCATCCGGGCGGGTATCCGAGCTCAACGGCACCGCGAAAGGGGCACCGATGGAAAGCAAGGACCTTCCGACTCCCGAGACGGGTTTGTTGCTGACCCACTTCCTCACCGTCGGCGATGTGCCCCGCTCGCGGGCCTTCTACAGTGACGTGCTCGGCGGCGAGGTGGTGATGGCCGAGGACCCATGCATCGTCAAGCTGGCCAACAGCTGGCTGATCATGAACCCCGGCGGCGGCCCCACGCCCGACAAGCCGGACGTGACGTTGCATCCGCCGACCGATCCGCACACCGCGACCAGCTTCCTGAACATCCGGGTGGCCGACATCGACGCGTGCTACCGCGAATGGAGCGCCAGAGGAGCCGAGTTCCTGACTCCGCCGATCGACCGAAAGGCCGAGGTGCGTTGCTACATGCGCGATCCCGACGGCTATCTCATCGAAGTCGGACAGATGACCGGCCTGCTCAAGGGCATTCACGCCGGCACGGGCTCGCCTACCTGACTCCGGCTCGCAGTCCGAACGGTGCGCCGCGGCCACCAGAACCAGCGGCCGAGCAGAACGGCGATCGGCGGCACCACGAAGGTCCGCACCACCAGGGTGTCGATCAACAATCCGATGCCGATCGTGGATCCCACCTGCGCGATGGTCACCACGGTCGCCCCCAGCATCGCGAACATCGTCAGCCCGAACACGATCCCCGCGATGGTGACGACGCTGCCGGTCCCGGCGAAGGCCCGGATCGTCGCGGTCCGCACGCCGGCGGCGGCCTCGTCCCGCAAGCGCATCGCCAGCAGCAGGTTGTAATCGGCGCCGACGGCGACCAACGCGATGAACGCCAGTGCCGGGACCGCCCAGTGCAGCGGCTGGCCGACCAGGTGCTGCCAGATGGCGGCACTGACCCCGAGCGCCGAGGCATACGAGATCGTGACGGTGGCCAGCACGACGACGCCGGCGACCGGGCTGCGCAGCATGAGGGCCACGATCACGAAAATCAGGATGAGCGTGGCGATCACGAGCAGGGCGAAGTCGTGTTCCACATACTCCATGAGTTCGGCGGTGGCGGTTCCGACCCCGGTGAGGTCGACGTCGCCGCCGGCCGCCAGCGGGGTGTCCTTGAGGGCTTCGGCCGCGGCGATGCGAATCTCGGTCGACCGGTCGGCACCATCCCGCCCCCAGGACTCACCGTCACCGTAGACCAGCAGCCGGGTCGCGTGGCCGTCCGGGGAGAACATCATGTCCATCACCCGCCGATATTCGGGATCGTCGAAAGTCCTTGGCGGCAGGTAGAACCCGCCTTCGGAGCTGCCGTCGAAATCGGTGCTGAGCTGTGACAGATAGCCCGTCATCTGCTGCATCTGCGGTGCCACCCCGCTCAGGCTGGAGCGCAAGGTGGCGGTGAGGCCGCGCAGTTGATCCAGCGCCGCGCGCATCGTCGCCACGCCCTTGGCGGCGCCGTCGAGTGAATTGGTGGCGCTGGAAGCGCCGTCTTGCAGGGCACCCGCACCGCCGGCCAGGGTGCCCGTCGCGCTGACCGCGTCGTCGAGGGGCTTCACGATCTTCTGCACCGCCGCGCAGATCGGGTTGGCCGCGCAGTCGGGGTTGCTGCCGACGAATTGACGTAGCGGATCGGCGTATCCGGAGACCTCCTGCAGGTTGCCCTGCAGTCCCGTCATACCTGCGCCGATGTCCTGTGAGCCTGCCCCGACCCGGTTCAGGCCGTCGACGGCACCTGTCAACCCCCGTTGCATGCCGTTCAGTGCGGTGTCGAGTTGCCCGATGGTGGCCGTGACGGTGTCCACCGAGTTCACCCCGTTGAGTGCGGATTGTGCTGTGCCGTCGAGTTGTTCACCGATCTGGCCGGCCTGGTAGGTCAGCGTGCCTTGGCGCACCGGGGTTCCGGCCGGGCGGCTGGCCGATTGCACCGTCCGTACCCCGCGCACCTCGAGGACCTTTCTGGTGACCCGCTCGATGGTGATCAGCCCAGCCGGGGTGCGCAGGTCACGGTCGGCCTGGATCGAGACGATCTCCGGCAACAGGCGGTTGTCCGGGAATCGTCCGTGAACCGCCTGGTATCCGCGGCTGGAGTCGGTGCCGGACGGCTGTGCGGACAGCTCGGCGAAGCTGATCTTGGCGCCGAGCAGCGGCAGCGTGCAGGCGATCAGCGCGCCGGTGGCGACCACCAGGATCGGCCCGGGCCATCGGGCGACGGCGGTGCCGATCTTGCGCCACCGGCGGTTGATTCGCGCTGCCCGCGGCTCCACCCACCCACGTCGGCTGAACAGCCCGATCAACGCCGGGGTCAGCGTCAGGGCACCCAGCATCGCGGCGAGAACACCTATCCCACTGGGTATCCCGGCGCTGCGCAGAAAGTTCACCTTGGCGAAGGTCAGGCAGAACAGCGCAGCGGCAATGGTCGCGGACGACCCGGCGATCACCGGTGCGACCCGCCGGTAGGCGTCGGCCAGGGCGTCCGGCGGTGCCAGGCCCGCGCGCCGGTTCTCGTGGTAGCGGCCCAGCAGGAAGATGCCGTAGTCGGTGCCGGCGCCCAGCACCATCGCCGACATCAACGCCACCGAGAACACCGACACCTCGATCACACCGTGCTCGCCCAGCAGTGCGACGACGGGACGCGCAACAGCCAGCGACAGCCCCACCGAGGCCAGGGGGACGGCGGCGGCGATCGGTGATCGGTACACGAAGAGCAGTAGTGCGGCGATCATCCCGACCGTCAACACCGTGATTCTCGCCAATTGTGCATCCAGGGCGTCGAATTCATCGACCAGGCTGGGGCCCGGTCCGGTGACGTAGGTATGCAGCCCGTCCGGCGGATCAACCGCGTCGACGGTTGCGCGCAGCGCGGCGACGGCGTCGGTGGCGGTGCTGCTGCCGAGCTGGCCCGACAGCCGCGCCATCAGGTAAGCCGCCTTGTGGTCCTGGCTTTCGAATACGGCAGCAGCGGCGGGGTCGTCCCACAGGTCCATCACCGATTCGACGCCGGGGGTGGCGCTGCGCAGCCGGTCGGCCAGCGCGCGGTAGTAGTCGCGGTCGGAATCCCCCAGCGTCCGTTCGGCATCGAGAACGACGTAGGCGATGTTGTTGCTGTCGGAATCCCCGAACAGGTCCCCCATCCGCTGGGCGGCCTGCGTGGCACCGGAGTCGGTCGGGAAGAACGCCCGGGACTGCTCCTTGACGACGTGTTCCAGCTGGGGCACCGCGATGTTGCCGACACCGGCGAGCAACAGCCAGGCGGCGGCGACGAGGAGTGCGTACCTGCTCGCCGCTCGCGCAATGGTCTCCAACATCGCTCCCCACCCATCCATAACAATGTTATTGGCAGGTATAACATTGTTATGGCAGCATGTCTAGAACGATGTCCACCATGGGAATTCGCGAAAGCCTGATCGAGGAGAGCCTGCAGGTCCTCGAAGAGAGCGGGCCCGAAGCGCTCAGCGCGCGCATGCTGGCCAAGCGGATCGGTGCCTCCACTATGGCGGTCTACACCCACTTCGACGGCATGCCCGGCCTCTACGAGGCACTCGTCCGGGAGTCCTACGTCCGCTTCGGCGAGCACCTGCGCCGGCGCCCGGACACCGACGATCCGGTGGCGGACCTGCTCGCCTCGGGCCTGGCCTACCGCGAGTACGCACTCACCTACCCACAGCGGTACCGGCTGATGTTCGGGATCACCTCGCCGTCCATCACCCTGCCGATCGGCCGTGACGTCACGGTGGACGGCCACCCGGCAGCGCTGTCCGAGATCAATTCGGTGTACGCCCAGATCCCCGCCTTCGTGCGGCGCTGCATGGACATCGGCGCCATCGACGAGGGCGATCCGGTGGCCGTCGCCGCCCAGATCTGGACCATGATGCACGGCTACGTACTCGGCGAGATCATCGGCGTTTTCGGCGCCGACGGCGGGGGTGTGTCCCGGGTGCTGGCTCCCCACATCACCAATCTGCTGGTCGGACTCGGCGGTGACCGGGAGCGAATTCTGCAGTCGTTCCAGCGGCTGAAACCGCCTGCGACGCCGCCGCCCGCCGCGCCGCCGACGATCGCCACCGTCCGGCGCGGGCGCCGGACCCGCAGCCCGTAGGACCCCTACGGCTTGAGCATGACCTTGACGGCGCCGTCCTGCTTCTTCTGGAAAATCTCATAGCCGTGCGGCGCCTGCTCAAGCGGCAGCACGTGGGTGGCGAAATCGTCGACGCCCAAGGGGTCGTCATCGCCGAGCAGCGGCAGGATGTCGCCCACCCACTTCTTGACGTTGGCCTGGCCCATCCGCAGCTGGACCTGCTTGTCGAACAGCGTGAGCATCGGCAACGGGTCGGCCATGCCACCGTAGACACCGATCAAGGAGATGGTGCCGCCGCGGCGCACCACGTCGATCGCCGTCAGGAACGCGTCGAGCCGGTCCAGACTGGCCTTCTGCATCAGCGGTTTCGCAATTGCATCGGGCATCAGTGCAGTCATCTTCTGCAAGGCGGAAGCCGCCGGCGAGCCGTGCGCCTCCATACCCACGGCGTCGATCACCGAATCCGTACCGCGGCCGTCGGTCATGGACCGCACCGCGTCGCCCACCGATTCGTCCAGCGAGCTCAGGTCGATGGTCGTGAGGCCACGCTCTTCCGCCCGAGCCAGCCGCTCGGGGATCCGATCCACTGCGATCACGCGATAACCGAGGTGTCGTGCGATGCGGGCCGCCATGTCGCCGATCGGTCCGAGCCCGAGGACCGTCACCGAGCCCCCGTCGGGAATCTCCGCGTAGGCGACGGCCTGCCACGCGGTGGGCAGCACGTCCGAGAGGTAGACGAACCGCGAATCCGGCGGCCCTTCAGGCACTTTGATGTGCGTGAAGTGCGCATGGGGCACCCGCAGGTACTGCGCCTGGCCGCCAGGAACCCGGCCGTACAGCTCTGAGTAGCCGAACAATGCCGCGCCCATTCCCTGACCCCGTACCTGGGTTTCCTCGCACTGGGTGTAGAGCTGCTGATCGCACATGAAGCAATGCCCACAGGAGATCTGGAAGGGGATGACCACCCGCTCGCCCACCGTCAGGTTGCCGACAGCCGAACCCACCTCTTGCACGATGCCCATCGGTTCGTGGCCGAGGATGTCGCCCGGATGCATGAAGGCGCCAAGCACTTCGTAGAGATGCAAGTCGGAACCGCAGATGTTGGTCGAGGTCACCTCGATGATCGCGTCAGTGGGCTCTTGGATCTCGGGGTCCGGCACGGTGTCGACCCGTACGTCCCGCCGACCGTGCCAGGTAACGGCTTTCAAGATCTTCTCCCATCGCTCGCGGTGTCGCAGGTGAAGGGCTACCCCGCCTGGCGGGCGCCAAACCGGTGCGGCGTGGTCGACAATGGTCTGATGGCACAGAGCTGGGGCGGTTTCGACGATTTCGTCGGGCTGCTCGATTACCCCATGTTCGTCGTGACCGCGCGGGCCGACGACGGACCGGCGGGCTGCCTGGTCGGATTCACCACGCAGGCCAGCATCGACCCGCCCCGGTTCCTGGTCGGCATCTCGAAGGCGAACCACACCTTCACCGCCGCGGAGGCGGCGACCTATCTCGCGGTGCACCTGCTGGCCCGCGAAGACCTGGAGCTGGCCCGCTGGTTCGGCGGACAGACCGGCGACGAGGTCGACAAGTTCGCCGAATGCCGTTGGCACGCAGGCCCCGCCGAAACGCCGATCCTGGACGCGGCAGCGGCCTGGTTCGTGGGCGTCATCCTCGACCGGTTCGATCTCGGTGACCACGTCGGCTACCTGTTGAATCCGATTGCCGGCCAAGCGCCCGACGAGCCGCGGCCATGGGTCAGCCTCGCCGACGTGGCCGACCTCAAACCCGGCCACGACGCCTGACGATCACTTCCAGGCGAAGACCGGCTGTTCGAGTTCGTCGACCGGATCGGTGCGTCCCTCCAGGGCCAGCCACCGCAACTGCAGCAGCACCGCACCGGTCGGCGCGTGGATCAGGTCGTTGCCCAGCGGAATCTGCACCACCGGGCGCGGGCTCTCCGGAATCGTGATGAACCGCGGTGAATCCTCGCGCTGCAGTTGGTGCAGCCCCACCCGATACGCCGCCACCACCTCGTCGGGCGACGGGCGCAGATCCAGCCGTCCGCCGCCCCAGATCACCACCGGGGTGATGACATATCCCGAGCGGGTCGGATAGTCGTCGAGCAGGCCCAGCACCGAAGATTCGGGCAGGCCGACCCCGACCTCCTCGTCCAGCTCCCGCAGCGCGGCCTCGACCGCCGTTTCCCCGGGATCCAGCCGCCCACCGGGCAATGCCCACTGCGCGGCGTGCGAAGAGAGTCGAGACGTCCTACGGCACAACAGAAAAGCCGCGCCGCCGGACACGTCGACCATCCGGCCGTCGAGCCCGGGTTCCGGCATCGGCCGGCCGCCGATCCACTCGTCGACCGGAGCCGGATCCACCCGGTCCTCACCGAGCTCGGAGTCGACCAGGACCACCGCGACTGCCGCGTGCCGCTTCGTCGGGTCGGTCACGGCGCGACGTTCGTGCCCCGCCAGATGCTTCCCGACACGTTCCCGCAGGGCTTCGTCATAGGCGATCGTCACCGCTCGACCATATGCGGGACCCGGGCGGAGAGACCGGCGGGTCAGGTCGTTCAGTGGTCGGGCTTGCGGGTCTGCTGATACAGCGCGAGCTTCCACACTCCGTCGACCCGGTTGTAGACGCTCGACATGGCGCCGACGAACGCGGGTTCTTCCTCGTCGCGGTAGGCCGTCCCGGTGTAGACCAGAGCGGCGTTGTCGTCGTCGAGGACGATGAGCCGCACACCGCTGATCTCGTACGCGCGCCACGGCGGGGATTGCGCCAGCGCGCTGACGACGGTGTTGCGGTCCATCACCATGCCGTTGGCGAGCACCATGACGGCCTCGGGCAGCATCAGCTCGCCGTAGAAATCCGCGCCGGTCGACTCGCACAACGAATCCCACCCGGCACGTTCGATATGCAGGAGTTCGTCGAGAACAGGGCTGGTCACTGATACGTGATACCCGTTACCCGCGCCTGGTATGCCTGGGCATTGCTGTGACAACAGTGGTAGAAGTGGTTTGTGGGTGTCCGTAAGGTATCGGCCCTCGCGGGCATCGCAGCAGTGACTGCGGCAGCCGCGCTGGGCACGATGGCGACGCCCATCGCGATTCCCTCAGCCTCGGCGGCGCCCGACTGTCCCGACATCGAAGTCGTCTTCGCCCGCGGCACAGACGAACCCGCCGGCATCGGCAATGTCGGCAAGGCCTTCGTCGACACGCTGAAACCCATGGTCAAGGGCTCGACGATCGGCACCTACGCGGTGCAGTACCCGGCATCGTGGGACTTCTGGAAGGCCGCTGCCGGGGCCACCGACATGAGCAAGCGCATCCAGGCCACCGCCGCGCGGTGCCCCAAGACCAAGATCGTGATGGGCGGTTATTCGCAGGGCGCGGCCGTGGTCGACGTGGTGGCCACCTCACCCGTCGGCGGCCTCGGCTATTCGGCACCGCTACCGGCCGCGGTCGTCCCCCGCGTCGCCTCGGTCGTGGTCTTCGGGAACCCCTCGGCGCGCCTGGGTCAGCCGCTGACCCGGATGAGCCCGGACTTCGGCGCCAGGACAGCGGACCTGTGCAACACGAACGACCCCATCTGTTCGCTCGGCCAGGACTGGAACGCGCACATCACCTATCCGAAATCGGGACTGATCAAGCTGGCCGCGCAATGGGTCACGCGTCACGTCCAGCCGCCGCCTCCAGCGCCCGCTGCTCGACGCTGAGGACCGGATAGAGCCGGTGCGTCCCGGGCAGGCCCTTCAACTCCACTTCGCGGGCCGCACCAAGGACGATGTCGTCGAGATGCCGGACCGCCTCCCCGACCGGCTCGCTGACCAGGATCTCGCCGCCGTCGGCCTGTCCGGCCACCCGCGCCGCCATCGCGACGTCCAGCCCGAACAGGTCGTCGCCCCGGCGCACAGACGTACCCATGTGCACACCGATCCGTACCCGGATCGCCTGCCACCGCTGTGGGCTCTCCGCGAGTGCGCCCTGCACGTCGGTGGCAAACCGCACCGCGTTCTCCGGGTCGGCGAAGGCGATCATGAATCCGTCGCCCTGGGTCTTGACGACGTGACCTCCGTGTTTGTCGACCCGCGCCTGGACCAGCTTGTTGTGCTTCTCCAGCAGCTTCACCCAGGCCCGGTCGCCCATCGCGGCGTTGTACTCGGTCGAGCCCTCGATGTCGGAGAAGACGATGACGACCCGCCCGTCGGCGGTCAGCCGGGCCAGATCCGGGCGCTCCACCTGTGCCCATCCGGCCAGATCCTCGATCGAGTTGCGAACCGTCGCACCAAGCCCCTTGTTGATCAGCATGTCCGCGGTCTGGAACACCGTCTTGATGGCCAACGGCGCGACACCACGGCGACGCTTGCGCTTGCGGTCCTCGTCCTCGAGCTTCATGCGCTCGATCTCGCGTCGCGCACTCGTCAGCTGCCGCCGGCTCACGATGAACAGCACCAGGAACGTCACAAACGCCGCGAACAGCACGACGACGACCGCCAGCAGAACGAACTCGACAGTGGACGGCATCGGCACCCGATGATTATCGCCGCATGTCACATTTCGTCGGTGCGCGGTGTCTCGAGGGGGTAATCACCAACGACACAGGAGTGCACCATGGATGCTCGTTTGAATCTGTTCGAGAACCGGACCGCCACCAAGATGCTGAAGTACGTCACGGCCGCGGGCAAGGTGATCACGGACTCCGCGCTCCCCGAGACAACCCAGCAATTGGTGGCGCTGCGCGCCAGCCAGATCAATGGCTGTGGTTTCTGCACCGACATGCACACCAAGGACGCCGCTGCCGCAGGGGAGACCCAGCAGCGCCTCCACCTGGTGGCCGCATGGCGGGAGGCAACGGTGTTCACCGAGGCCGAACGCGCGGCCCTGGAACTTGCCGAGCAGGGCACCCGGATCGCCGATGCGGCGGGCGGGGTCAGCGACGAGGTGTGGGCCAACGCGGCCAAGCACTACGACGAGGATCAGCTGGCGGCGCTGGTGTGCCTGATCGCCTTCATGAACACCGTCAACCGCCTGAACGTGATCGTTCAGATGCCCGCAGGCGACTACCAGCCGGGACAGTTCGGGTAACCGCGGTCGACCGGGACGATCGTCGGCAGGGGCGAACTGGCACGCTGGTCATCAATATGACCACTCCCCTGTTCGACGATCCGAACGACCTGTCGGCGCTGCGCGCCAAGGGCGGTGACGCCGACACGCTGTTCACCGACTTCGCCGGCTGGGCCGAGGCCAACGGCACCACGCTCTACCCCGCGCAGGAGGAGGCGCTGATCGAACTGGTCAGCGGAGCGAACGTGATCCTCGCGACGCCGACCGGCTCGGGCAAGTCCCTGGTGGCCACCGGGGCGATCTATGCGGCGCTCGCCGCGGACCGCGTCAGTTTCTACACCGCCCCGATCAAGGCATTGGTCAGTGAGAAGTTCTTCGCGCTGTGCGACGTGTTCGGGGCCGACAACGTCGGCATGCTGACCGGGGACGCATCGGTGAATGCCGACGCGCCGATCATCGCCTGCACCGCCGAGATCCTGGCCAATCTCGCGCTCCGGGAAGGTGCCGACGCGGACATCGGCCTGGTGGTGATGGACGAGTTCCATTTCTACGGCGACCCGGACCGCGGCTGGGCGTGGCAGGTGCCGCTGCTCGAACTGCCCAAGGCGCAGTTCCTGCTGATGTCGGCGACGCTGGGCGACGTGACGTTCCTGCGCGAGGACCTGACCCGGCGCACCGGGCGGGAGACAGCATGGGTCGCGGGGGCGGAAAGGCCGGTGCCGCTGTTCTTCTCGTACGCCACCACGCCGATGCACGAGACCATCGCCGATCTGCTCGACACCAGACAGGCGCCGATCTACGTCGTGCACTTCACCCAGGCCTCGGCGCTGGAACGCGCGCAGGCCCTGATGAGCGTCAACGTCTGCACCAAAGAGGAGAAGGTGGCGATCGCCGACATGATCGGCGGCTTCCGGTTCTCCACCACGTTCGGCACCACGCTGTCCCGGCTGGTGCGCCACGGCATCGGCGTCCATCACGCGGGCATGCTCCCCAAGTACCGCCGGCTGGTGGAACAGCTGGCCCAGGCCGGACTGCTCAAGGTGATCTGTGGCACCGACACCCTCGGCGTCGGGATCAACGTGCCGATCCGCACCGTCGTGTTCTCCGCCCTGTCCAAGTACGACGGCACCCGGATGCGGTTGCTCAACGCCCGCGAGTTCCATCAGATCGCCGGGCGGGCCGGGCGCGCCGGATACGACACCGCCGGCACCGTCGTGGTGCAGGCACCCGACCACGAGGTGGAGAACCTCAAGCAGTTCGCCAAGGTTGCCGACGACCCGAAGAAGCGCCGAAAGCTGGTGCGGCGCAAGGCACCAGAAGGCATGGTGCCGTGGGGCGAGAACACCATGAACCGGTTGATCGACGCCGCGCCCGAAGCGTTGACCAGCAACATGCGCGTCTCAACGGCGATGATCCTGGACGTGGTCGACCGTCCGGGCGACCCGTTCGTGGCGATGCGACGACTGCTCACCGACAACCACGAACCCCGCAAGCGTCAGCTCAAGCACATCCGCGAGGCGGTCGGCATCGCCCGCTCGCTGCTGCAGGCCGGAGTCATCGAGCGGCTGGACACGCCCGAACCCGATGGGCGCCGCTACCGGCTCACCGTCGACCTGCCGCCCGATTTCGCACTGAACCAACCGCTGTCCACCTTCGCGCTCGCCGCCGTCGACGTCTTGGACCCCGAAGCGGAAACCTATGCGCTGGACGTGGTTTCGGTGATCGAAGCGACCCTAGAAGATCCCCGCCAGATCCTGGCCGCCCAGCTGAACAAGGCCAGGGGCGAGGCGGTTGCCCAGATGAAGGCCGACGGGATCGAGTACGACGAACGCATCGAGCTGCTCGACGAGGTCACCTACCCCAAGCCATTGCAGGAACTGCTGGAGCACACCTACGAGGTGTACCGCCAGAGCAACCCGTGGGCGGCCGACGGGCACCTGTCGCCCAAATCCGTGGTGCGCGAGATGTGGGAGCGTGCCCTGACGTTCCGCGAGTACATCAGCCTCTACGGGCTGACGCGCTCCGAGGGCGCCGTGCTGCGTTACCTGTCCGACGCGTTCAAGGCGCTGCGCTCGGGTGTGCCCACGGCCGCCCGCACCGAGCAGCTTTCGGACATCGTCGAATGGCTCGGCGAGTTGGTGCGCCAGGTCGATTCCAGCCTGCTCGACGAGTGGGAGCAGCTGACCAGCCCCGACCAGCCCCACGATGTTCCGGTGGCCGTGCCGGCCCGGCCGCGCCCGCTGACCGGCAACGAGCGGGCATTCACCGCGATGGTGCGCAACGCGTTGTTCCGGCGGGTGGAGTTGTTCGCCCGGGGCCGCTGGGACGAGCTCGGCGCACTCGATGCCGCATCCGGCTGGACGGCCGAGCGGTGGGCCGACGTGGGCGAGGCGTACTTCGACGAGCACGCGGAGGTGGGCACCGGACCCGACGCCCGTGGCCCGGCGTTGCTGATCTTCGACCGGCAGCCGCAGGTGTGGCGGATTCGACAGATCCTCGAAGATCCTGCCGGAGATCACGATTGGGGCTTCGACGTGGAAGTCGACCTGGCCGCCAGCGACGAGGAAGGTGCCGCGGTGTTGCGTATCGTCGATGTGGGCCGGATGGGATGAGCGGTTGCTGACCCCAATTTTATCGCGACCCCGGGGCCTTGCGGCAAGGCCCCGGTGATGGCGCACAATCGCTGGCCGGACCTAACCATGGAGGAACAGAGAGCACGTGCCAGCTGACGATCACGATGTCGAAGTACAGGCCGAACAGACCTATGTCGACGGGCTCTACTCCCGCCTGGACGCCGAGCGCATCCGGGTGCGTGACCGGTACCGCACCGCGCTGCGCGAACACGGCGGTTCCGCGGTGGAACGCGACGCCGAGGTGCGGGCCCTGGCCAAAGAAGCCAACCGACTCGACGTAGCCGACAACGGACTGTGCTTCGGGCGGCTGGAAACCGTTGCCGGAGAACATCTCTACGTCGGGCGCCTGGGCCTCTTCGACCGGGAGGACGACTACGAACCGTTGCTGCTGGACTGGCGGGCACCGATGGCGCGGCCGTTCTACACCGCGACCGGGGCCAACCCCGAGAACATGCGCCGTCGCCGCCAGTTCCGCACCCTGGGACGTCGGGTGCTCGATTTCACCGACGAGGTGCTGGGCCGGCCGACCGAGGGCGACGGAGGTGACGAGGACGCCGCGCTGCTGGCCGCGGTGAACGCACCGCGCGGCGAGGGCATGCGCGACATCGTCGCGACGATCCAGGCCGAGCAGGACGAGGTGATCCGCAACGAGCACACCGGGGTGCTCGTGGTCGAGGGCGGCCCGGGCACCGGCAAGACCGTGGTGGCGCTGCATCGGGTGGCCTATCTGCTCTACACCCATCGCGAGCGCATCGAGCGCCACGGCGTTCTCGTCGTCGGTCCCAATGAGGCGTTCCTGCACCACATCGGCCGGGTGCTGCCCTCGCTGGGCGAGTCCGACGCGGTGTTCATGACACCCGGCGACCTGGTGCCCGGCCTGCACGTCACCGCCGAGGACGCACCCGAAGTGGCCGAGATCAAGGGCTCGCTGACGATGCTCGACGTGTTGGCCGCCGCGGTGGCCAACCGCCAGGAGGTCCCGGACGAACCGATCTACATCGAACTGCCCGACGTCACCGTCCGCATCGACGCCGAGACCGCGCAGTGGGCCATCGAGGAGGCCCGCGAGACCGGACTCCCGCACAACGAGGCACGAGCGACGTTCCGCGACATCGTCACCTACGTCCTCACCGAACGCGCCGTCGCCCGCATCGGCAAGGGCTGGCTCAGCCGTGCCGACAAGGCGGCATGGGAGGAACTGCGGGCCAGCGTGGTCGGCGAACTCGACGAGAACGCCGCGTTCGCCGCGGCCCTTGACGCACTCTGGCCGATCCTGACCCCGGAATCCCTGCTTGCCACGCTCTACTCCTCGCCCGACCGGCTGAATGCCGTCGGCGCCGACCCCCGGTTCTTCCGGGCCGACGGCGACGCCTGGACGGTCTCGGACGTGCCGTTACTCGACGAGCTGGTCGATCTGCTGGGCCGGGACAAGGCGGGCGAGGAAGCCGCGGAACGCGAACGACGGGAGGAGGCCGCCTACGCCGCGGGAGTGCTCGACCTGATGATCGCCCGCGAGGATCTGATGGACGACGAGGACCACCTGCTGGCCAGCGACCTCATCGACGCCGAGGACCTGGCCGACCGGTTCCTCGAACGCGACACCCGTGAACTGGCCGAACGCGCTGCGGCCGACCGGGATTGGACCTACGGTCATGTTGTGGTCGACGAAGCCCAGGAACTGTCCGAGATGGACTGGCGGGTGCTGATGCGTCGCTGCCCACGCCGGTCCTTCACGGTGGTCGGCGATCTGGCGCAGCGCCGCTCGGCGGCCGGGGCCCGGTCCTGGGGCGGCATGCTCGAGCCGTATGTACCTGGCCGGTGGATCTACCGGACGCTGTCGGTGAACTACCGCACCCCTGCCGAGATCATGGCCGTGGCCGGCGCGCTGCTGGCCGAGTTCGCACCCGGGGTCCAGCCGCCCGAATCGGTGCGGGCCTGTGGTGTCCAGCCCTGGGCGAGGCAGTTGACCGCGGAGGAAATCCCCTCTGCAGTTGAGGAATTCGTGCGCGACGAAGCCACTCGCGAAGGCACCTGCGTGGTCATCGGCCCACCTGAAGTACCCGGCGCGGTGGCCCCGTCGGAAACCAAAGGCCTTGAGTTCGACGCGGTGCTCGTCGTCGAACCCGCACACATCCTGGCCGACGGTGACCGCGGCGCCGCCGAGTTGTACGTCGCCCTCACCCGCGCCACGCAGCGCCTCGGCGTGCTGCACACCGAATCCCTGCCCGAAGCGCTGAACGGACTCGCCCGTGCCTGACGCCACCTGCGCGATCGTCGGCGGCGGCCCCGCCGGGATGATGCTCGGGCTGATCCTGGCCCGGTGTGGGGTGGCGGTCACCGTCATGGAGAAGCACGCCGACTTCCTGCGCGATTTCCGCGGTGACACAGTGCATCCGAGCACCATGGGCATGCTCGACGAGCTCGGGCTGTTCGCCGAGTTCAGCAAGATCGGCTACAGCAAGGTGGAGAAGGCCGAGTTCCCGGTCGACGGGAACCCGGCTACCTTCGTCGACTTCCGTCGGCTGCGGCAGCGTCACCGGTACGTGGCGATGGTGCCGCAGTGGGACTTCCTCGACCTGCTGGCCGATGCGGGCCGCAGCGAACCCAATTTCACCCTGCGCATGCGGACCGAGGTGACCGGGTTGCTGCGCGACGGTGATCGGATCACCGGGGTCCGCTACACCGGCCCCGAGGGGGACGGTGAACTGCGCGCCGAGCTCACCGTGGCCTGCGATGGGCGCACCTCGGTGGTGCGGCAAGAGGCCGGGCTGACGACACGGGACTATCCGGTGCCCTTCGACGTGTGGTGGTTCCGGCTGCCGCGCAACGAGGACGGCCAGTACTCCCTGATCCCGCGCACCGGACCCGGCCGCGCGCTGATCATGATTCCCCGCACCGGTTACTTCCAGGTCGCCTATCTGATCCCGAAGGGCAGCGACGCCGGGCTGCGGGCCCGCGGCCTGGACGCGTTCCGTGCCGAGCTGGCCGAGCTGATCCCCGAGGCCGATACGGGCGTCCTCACCTCCTGGGACGACGTCAAGCATCTGGATGTCCAGCTCAACCGCCTGCCGCGGTGGCACCGCGACGGTCTGCTGTGCATAGGCGATGCGGCACATGCCATGTCACCGGTGGGCGGGGTGGGGATCAATGTCGCGATCCAGGACGCCGCCGCGGCGGCCCGTCTGCTCTACCAGCCGCTGCGCGAGCACCGGGTCACCGAATCCGACCTGGCCGCCGTGCAGCGTCAACGCACTCTGCCGACGGCGATTACCCAAGGCCTCCAACGGATCCTGCACCGTCAGGTGATGGAGCCGGTGATGGCCGGTGCCGAGATCACCCCGCCGGGCGCACTCGTGGGCGTCATGCGCCGGCTCCCCCAACTCAGCGCGATACCGGCGTACCTGGTGGGCACCGGGGTGCGGCCCGAACACGTCCCCGTGCCGGCGCGCCGTTAGGTCGCACGTGGGAGGCAAACAGAACCCCGAACAACGCCGGCGCGAATTATGCGACGCGGCAATAGCTCTGCTGGCGCGCGAGGGGATCAAAGGGGTCACCCATCTGAAGGTCGACCGCAAGGCCGGCGTCCCGGAGGGGACCACATCGTTCTACTTCCGCACCAGTTCGGCGTTGATCCGGGCGGCCGCCGACCGCATCGCCGATCTCGACCTGGCCGATCTGACCGCCGCCACCGGCTCGGGTGCCCCTGGCGACGTGCGCGGCCTGGCCCGGCTGGTGATCCGGTCGGGTACCGGGGCGCGCCTGGTCCGCAGCAAGGCCCGCTACGAGCTGGTCATGCCGTCGAGCCGCGATGCCGGACTGGCCGCCGCGTTCAGCCACAATCAGCAGCGGTTCTTCGAACTGCACCGCAACGTTGTGGTGGGCCTCTGCCCGACCGATGCCGACCCTGAGCTGATCGACGAAAAAGCTTACGTACTACTGACTTTCATCAGCGGTTTGATGCTGGCACTGGCCCGCGGCGACCGCACCATCGACTCCGACGAACAGCTCCACGACATCATCACCGCGATCGTCGCGGCGGCCCCGGCGGCCTCACATCGCGAAGGAGTAACCGCCGTTGACCGGTAGGGTCTGGCCGGTGATCCAGGATCCGTGGTCACTGGCCAGCAGCACCGCCAGATACGCCACGTCCTCGGGCAGGCCGGGCCTGCGGATCGGGTAACGCGACAGGATCGCCTTGGCCTGCGGAGAGTCGGCCATCTCGGCCCACAACGGTTCGGTGAGCGGTGTCCGCATGGTGCCCAACGCGATGTTGTTGGCGGTGATGCCGTAGCGACCGTTCTCCAGCGCAATCGACCGGGTCAGCCCCGCAGCACCGGCCTTCGCGGCCGCGTACACCGCGCCGCTCGCGTCCCCGGTTCGTCCGGCGTCCGACACGATCGTCACCACCCGGCCCCACTGCCGTTCCACCATCGTCGGCAGCACCGCGCGCGTGCAGTGCAGTACCCCGTACAGATTCACTTGGAGAAACGGATCCCAATCCGCGGGAGTGGATTCCGCGAACGGCATCCGGGCGGCGAAGCCCTCTGCCCCGGCGTTGCCCGCGTTGTTCACCAGAACATCGATGGGCCCGGCGCCGGCGATCGCCTCCGAGGCGGCCCGGTAGTCGGTGACATCGAACGCGACTGCCAGCGCGGCACCGCCCGCGTCCCGCAGCTCCGCGGCGACGGCCTCGGCCCGTTCCGTGCGGAGGTCGTTGACCAGCACGGTGGCACCGGCCGCGGCGAACGCATCGGCCAGGCCGCGGCCGACACCCTGTCCGGCGCCGGTGATCATCACCCGTCGGGGCGACAGATCGAATTGCAATGTCATCGTCGGCGAGCTCTCCTGCGGTTCGGTTCGATTCCGGACAACCTACTCCACAAAGTCTCTATATATGTAGAGCACTGCGCCGAACTGGCGAGGATCCCGGGGCCCAGATGGACCAAGGACCCTATGAGCGCACCCGGGCACGCCCTAACCTGAATGCGTTCAGCCATAGGAGGGCACCGATGAGCGACCACGACGTACGGATGATCATCCTCTCGACCGACGATCTGGATGAGTCGATCCGCTTCTACACCGAGACCTTGGGAATGCCACTGAAGTTCCGCGATGGCGCCCACTTCGCCGCGCTCGACGGTGGATCGCTCACGCTCGCGCTGGCCACGTCGGTGGACCACCCCATCCCCGGTCAGGTCGTCGTCGGGATCAAGACCGCCGATGTGGACGGCGCAGCCAAGGCCATCGAGGAGAGCGGCGGCGGCATCATCAAGCACCCCTACGACGATGCCCACGAGCGCCGGGCCGTGGTCTACGACAACAAGGGCAACGGACTGGTGTTCTACAGTCCATTGGCTCGCTAACCGCTCGGAAGTCCATTGGCTCGCTGACCGCTCGGAAGTCCATTGGCTCGCTGACCGCTCGCCGAAGCCGCGGCGTCGAGCAGGGTTTCGGCCAGCCGCGCGGCCGCCGGCGTCATCCGCTCGGCCGGCGGCGCGGCGAGGTACACCTGCCATGTCGGCGGGTCACGCAACACGACGGTCCGCAGGTCGCCGAAACGGCGCGCCTCGGATGCCGGCATGAAGGCGGTGCCCAGTCCGTTGCCGACCAGTTCGGCGATCGCGGCGAACCCGGCCGGAACTTCGTACTGCGTGCGCGATTGCACACCGGCATGGTGAAACGCCTCGTCCATCAGGCGGCGCAACCCGAATTCGGGCGGGAAGCCGACGAGATCCTCGTCGGCCAGGTCCGCGAGATCGAGGCGGCGACGGCGGGCCAGGGCATGGTCCCCGCGGCAGACGAACACCATCGGCTCCTCGAACAGCAGCTTCATGTCGAGCTGTGCCGGGAACCGGTTGGGCAGCGATACCAGGGCCAGATCCAGCGAGCCCTCCAGCAGCGCGGCCAGATACGCCGACGCGCCGGACTGGCTCAGCCTCAACCGCAGCCGCACGGACGGGTGCGCACGGTGAAAGTCACCGAGGGCACCGGCGACATCGACCGGCCCGTACGAGATCAGCGAGCCGAACTCGACCGTGCCCATGAGCGATCCACGGAACTGTGCCGCCGACTCGGCCGCCGCGCGGGCCGCGTGCAGCACCTCGTAGGCATGCGTCCGGAACGCCTCCCCCGCCGCGGTCAGGCTGATCCGCTGCCGCGACCGGTCGAACAACTCCACCCCGAGCTCGCGCTCCAGCTTCGCGATCGACGTCGACAACGCCGATTGCACAACATGCGCCCGCTCGGCAGCCCGGGTGAAACTCATCTCGCCGGCCACCGCGATGAAGTGTTCGATCTGTCGTAACTCCACCGCGACAGCTTATCTATTTGGGTGATCGGTTCCATCACATTCAATCGTTGGACTTGATGCTGTCGAGCGGGTGAGATGGATTCCACGAGTCCGCGAGAAGGAGCAGCGACGGTGAATGGTTTGAGCAGAAGGAACTTCGGCTTCCTCACGGCGGCCGCTGCCGGCGCGGCGACCCTGGCGGCCTGCGGCACCTCACCCGCGCCGTCGCCGGGGCCGCCGACCGGGGCCCCATCGAAGCCGTCGCACCCCATGAGCCCGGTCAAGCAGATCGACGCCGGAGAACTCAACGTCGGCTACACCGAAGCCGGTCCCGCGAATGGACAGCCCGTGATCCTGCTGCACGGCTGGCCCTACGACATCCACAGCTACGCCGACGCCTCGGCGCTGCTGGCAGAGCGGGGCTTCCGCGTCATCGTGCCCTACCTGCGCGGCTTCGGCTCCACCCGGTTCCGCTCGGCAGGCGCCGTGCGCAACGGGCAGCAGGCCGCACTGGCTGCCGACGTCATCGCACTGATGGACGCTTTGAACATCCGCGAGGCCGTGCTCGGCGGATACGACTGGGGTGGACGCACCGCCAACAACGTCGCCGCCCTGTGGCCGCAGCGCTGCGCGGGACTGGTCGCGGTCAGCGGCTACATCACCGTGAACCTGGCAGCCAACCTGAAGCCGCTCGCGCCGGAGGCCGAATTGGGTTGGTGGTACCAGTACTACTTCGCCACCCCGCGCGGCGAACTCGGCTACCGCCAGAACACCAAGGAATTCAACCGGCTGATCTGGACCAAGGCCTCACCGCTGTGGCACTTCGACGACGCCACCTACGACCTGTCCGCCGCGGCGTTCGACAACCCCGACCACGTCGACATCGTCGTGCACAACTACCGGTGGCGGCTCAGCCTGGCCCCCGGTGAGGCCCGCTTCGATGCCGACGAGGCACGGCTGGCCGGAAAGCCGCCCGTCACCGTCCCGACCATCACGATCGGGTCCGACTTCGACGGTGCGGCCAAGGACGGCGCCGGATACCGCGCGCTCTACACCGGACCCTACGAACACCGCATCCTCAACGGCATCGGACACAACGTGCCCCAGGAGGCGCCCGAGCAGTTCGTCGCCGCGATCACCGATGTCAGTCGCATGGGCGGTCGCTAGCCCGCCAAGGTCAGGGATACGGACGTCCGGTCAGCTCCCGGATCACGCGGATCTCACCGTCCCGATACGGTCGCCCATCCGCATGGAACAGGTCGTGGAACCACTCCTTGGGGGGCGACTTGTAGGGATGGTCCCAGGAATCCCACGGTAGGTAAGTCTGCGTCTTGCCGGCCACCAGGCCCCAGCTGTAGGCGCCGACGTTGTGCCGTTTGGCAATCGGCAACACCCCCTCCACCGTGCTGCCCTCACCTCGCGCCAGGTATTCGGTGCACATGATCGGACGTCCCATGGGGGCCAGCTCTCCGATCCTGGCCTCGAATCCCGCAGGATGGTCGTAGCTGTGAAAGGTCACCACATCCGAGAGGTCGAGCTGCAGCGTCGCCATCCGGCTGCGCTTGGCCGGGTCGGCCCACGGTCCGTCCCACACGCCGCTGGTCAAGGGCTGCACGGGGTCCACAGACCGGGCCCAGGCGAAAACCTGCGGCAGCAGTTCCTCGATCAGGCTGATCTTGTCCTGCCGTTCCACCTCGCGGTAGGTGGCTGAGGGATTGTCGGGTTCGTTCCACAGATCCCACCCCAATACGCGGTCATCATGGCGGAACTGGCTGATCACCCCGACCACGTACTCACGCAACATGCGTCGGTACCGGCGATCGTCGAGGTGCTCAGCGCCCGGGCTCTGCACCCATACCGAATTGTGGATCCCGGGACGTGGCCGCCGCTGGCGTCCCAACCGGGGAAACGGATCCCAGCAGGAATCGAACAGCACGAACAGCGGTTTGATGCCGTGACTGGATGCCAGGGAAACGAATTGAGCCAAGCGGTTCTGAAAACCCGCGTGGCCCTGGGCCCACAGCTGATCATGCAAGAACACCCGCACCGTGTTGAATCCGGCCAGCCGGGCGATGCGCAACTCGTTGTCGATCCGCTGCGGGTCATAGGTTTCCGACTGGAACATCTCCAGCTGATTGCCCGCGTTGGACGGGATGAAGTTGGCACCGACCAGCCAACCCTGTGCGGCGTACCAGCGGTGCGCCCGCTCGGGTGACCAGCGGGACCCGTGGCCGTCGACCTTCGCCTGCGCCCCCGGCGCCCTGGCCACCGACAAGCCCGCCGTGATGAGCAGTGAGAGCTTGAACGCGGCACGACGGCCCATGCTGGCACCGTCGTCTTTCCTGTTGACCTGCATCACTTTACGAATCAAATGGCAATCTCCTGTACGAAACCGTGACGGTCGACGAGTACCCACCACAAGGGATCTCAACTCCACGCTGAGTTGTCGACTCCGCATCCGCCGGTAGCGGTGCTCCGGTGGAACACGCTGACCGCGAGAAGGTCTCCAAGAAGGCCAGGGCCAGCGCCCTGACCGGCGTTTCGGAAACCGCCCTGTGACCCTGAACGGCCGGGCCACCCGGCCCGCCGTCCCCACCCCGTCATCGATGATGCCATGGCCGTCCAGCCGGCCGACTCCATCACCTACGAGTTCGCCGAGTTTCGGCCGCCGAACGGGCAGGCATCACCTGGGCGGGCGCCCGGTTCCGTTGGCTGAGCGTTGCTTTCCCGCCCGTCGTCGGGTTCGGCTGACTAACCGCCTGCAGCGGCCACGCGGGCGCGTTCCCGCATCGACGCGACGACGCCGCCGTCGTTGAGGATGTCCGTACCGGTGAGGTAACCGGCCCGATCACTGACGCAGTAGGCCAGCAGGTCCGCCATCTCCTCCGGCTTGCCCCACCGCGGCACAGCGGCGTCCGCCACCATCGCACCCGCGCCGGCCTGCTCCTCGAGCCGGCCCATCTCGGTGTCGATGGAGCCCGGGGAGACCGAGACGATGCGGATGCCGCGGCCGTTGTACCGCTCGGCCTGCGACGAGCTGTACCACTTCACGAACGCCTTGCTGATGGCGTACGAGAAACCCGACCTCATGTCCTCCGGCGCCATGTTGCAGGCAGCCAGCATCTCGGTGACGAACCGGTCCTGATCCTGTAGCGCCAGCGGGAAGTGCTGCGCAGGAATCACTTCCTCGGGCAGCAGGTGTGCCGCCATCGACGCCACGTTGACGATCGCCGCGCCCTCGGCCGCGGACGCGAAAAAGGATTCGTTGACATGCAGCGTGCCCAATGCGTTGGTTCTCATCACGTACTCGGCGTCACCCATGCTGGGGCTGACGCCTGCCGCGTGAACGACGGCGCTGACCGTCCCGACCCCGGCTGCGGTCTCGAACAACCGATCAACGGCATCCCGATCGGTCACGTCGGCATTGACGATCGTGGCCGGGATACCCAGGTCACCCAGGGCGGTGGCCGCGTCGTCGAGGCGGTCCTGCCGTACGTCGCACAGCACGACCGCCTGGTCGCGGCCGACGACCTTGGCCGTCGCCAATCCCATGCCACCCGCGCCGCCTGTGATCACCGTCACCCGAGTCATGCCTAGCACCGTAATGGCCGATTCCTGCCCGGTCGCGTCGGGGGTCGTGCAACTGCTCAGCATCCTCAGGGCGGGGTGTCCCTGGCCGAACCCACGAGCAGCCGCGAGGACCGCACTACGCCAATATGGGCGGCCCGCTGTGCGGGCGAACCGACCGGCATATAACAGGTAGTGATGACCTGCCCGTATTGCGGATCCCCGCTCGATGAAACCGACACCTGCAGCCGGTGCGGACAGCTCCACGGGTCCGCGCCGACCGGGTGGAGGCCGGACCCGACCGCCCGCCACGAAGGCCGCTACTTCGTCACCGGACACCCGACGAATCGAGTGCGCGACGGCAGGACCACGTCGACCGACCCTGTCGGCGGCCGGATGCTGCCCGACTATCTCGAGTTGAAGACGTCAGGCATCCGCTCGACCTGGCTGGGAACCACCGCGGCGGCAGCCATCATCGTGATGACCGCCGCGGTGGTGTGGGTCCTGCTGGTGGCAGGCCGAAGGACGCCACCCCCGCCGGAAGCCGGATACCTTGCCGCCCTGAAGGATGCCGGGGTCAGCGATCAGTTCAATTCCGACGCCAACGCAATCGCACACGGACGGCAGGTGTGCCGTCAACTGGAGGACGGCGGAGCGCAACAGGGCCTGTTGGCCGACAAGATCGCTGTCGACACGTTCTGCCCCAATTTCTCGCAAGGCTTCCATGTGCTCGAAAAGACCACGGTCACAGGCACTTTTGTGCTCTCTGACAATGCGGGCGCGGAAGGCATCGTCTCTGATGGCGAAACATGCCAAGGCGCGAACGGCTACTCCGATGTCAATCCCGGCACGATCGTCACGGTCAAGAACGGCAAAGGCGAGATGCTCGCCACCACCACGCTGGGGACCGGCAAGGGCAGCCCCGCCACCTGCACCTTCACCTTCACGGTGCCATTGACGGAAGGCCAGGATCGCTACGTACTGTCCGTCGGACGGCGCGGCGAGTTCAGCTACAGCTTCGAACAGCTTGTGGCAAAAGGGATCCGGATGCAGCTCGGTCAATGACGTTTGCGAAAATTGCGCCCTTCCGCGCAGTTGCGCCGTTGCCCCGCTCCGCACTATCACGACGCACACCGCCGGTGGGAAACGATGCGGTCACGACTGTGGCTCGCTCGCATTTCAACCCCGCAACCATCTGAGAACTTGTGTAGACACCGATTTCAGACAGTTCTACGGTTCAGCTCGTCACAATTTTCATCGATGTAATTTCCACACGAATCAAAGGAGCTGATCGGGGATGGCCACCTTTGCTCACTTCACGGTCAAAACTGTTGTCAGCACTGGATTGTGCATGACCGCAGCAGCGGCCGCGCTGGCGCTCAGTCCGCATGCCGCGGCAGCCCTGCAACTCAAGACCGGCGGGTACAAGTGCGTCGATGCCGCCGCCGGCGCCGCCGGTGCACCGGGCGCGCCCGTGTGCGCAGCTGCCGCCGTGGAAGCCGCGGGGGTCGTGCCCGCAGCGGCACCCGCAGCCGTGCCCCCGGTGCCCCTGGCGCCGCCTCCGGTTCCCGTGGTGCCTCCGCCGGTGGGAGTTCCGCCGGTACCGCTGGCGCCGCCGCCGGTGCCGGTCGTCCCGGCCGCCGCTCCCGTCGTGCCCGCAGCGGCGCCGGTACCCGCCGCTCCGGTGGCCGTCGCGGCAGGCGCACCGTCCGGCAAGGGTGTACCGACCGTTTCGCCCGGCGGCGGACCCGTCGCCGGAACGCCCACGCTGCCCGGCCCCGCCGAGTAGTTCCTCTCCGCACCATAAAAGGCGCCTGGCTCGTGAGCCAGGCGCCTTTTCCGTGTCTTCAGGTGTCTTCAGGTGAGTGCCTGCAGGTGTGTGGGCTGGCCTTGAACTGTCCCACACCGGGATTCGCTACTCCTGCACGATCACCGGATCGCCGATGTTGACGGTGTTGAAGTACCATTCGGCGGCCGCCGGGATCAGGCTGATGCAACCGTGGCTGGTGTTGTCCAGCCCCATCGACGGCACGGCCCACGGCGCGGAATGCACGAACAGACCCCGGTGGGTGAAGCGGACCGCGTAATCCACGTCGAGGAGGTAGCCGTCCGGCGCATCGACGGGGATGCCGACACTGCTCGAATCCATCTTCACCGTGCGGTCTTTCCCGAGCACCGTGTAGGTGCCGACCGGGGTCGGGTATTCCGGCCGCCCCAGAGAGGCCAGCAGCACCCCGGGTTCGCCGGCGTGCGGCAGGTGGTGCGGTGCCGGCAGGGCGATCGGCGGGTCCTCACCGATCCCGTCGATGGTCACGGTGAAGGTGTGATCGGAGATGTCGGCGACACCGATAACCGCTGGGCCGGTTTGGAATTCCGTCCGCATCCCACCGACCGACAGCATCACCGTGCTGTGTGCGGGCCAGAACTGCGCCGGGGTCCAGGACACGACGTTGGCGTCGAGCCACTCGTAGGTGCCGGTACGCGCCGGTGTCGTCTTCAGCCCGAGGGCACGTTCCACCGACGACCGATTGGTGATCGCGTTCTTGAACGTCACCACCACGGGATGACCGACGCCGACAACGGCGCCCTGGGCCGGTGCGATCGATTCGATGGTCGAGGTCAACGGCAGGCTCACCGCCGCCGTGTCGACGCTGTTCGTACCTCCAGAGAAATAGGTCATGACGACCACGACCAGAACGAGAACACCCTGTACTACCGCGCGCATCAAACCGATCTCTCTGCGATGCCCCCATGATCTTGAACGATGTCATCGTATTGGCCGTGACCTGCCCGAATGTGTAGGCACACGTAGACAATTCGGTCAAGCGTTCATCACGGTTCGGCCACGGTGCCCGGCCGTGCCCGCGTCGCCAGATCTAGGCTTGAGCCCGTGGATCTCGGATTGTCCGGCAAGGCATTCGTGGTGACCGGCGGCAACGAAGGCCTTGGCTTCGCCTCGGCACGCGAACTCCTTCGCGAGGGCGCCGTCGTGACCGTGGCGTCGCGCTCGGAAACCAAGGTCGCCGCCGCGGTGCACCGACTCGATGCGGACTGGCACGGCGCGGTCGAGGGCGTGGCCGCCGACAACGGGGACCCCGCGGCGGCCGGACACCTCGTCGCATCGACCGTCGCGCGGTGGGTCCGGCTCGACGGGCTGGTGATCAGCGTGGGCGGCCCGCCACCGTCGACCGCACTGGCCGCCACCGATGAAGATTGGGAAAGTTCTTTCCGGTCAGTGTTTCTCGGGGCGCTCCGGCTGATCCGCGCCGCGGTCCCGGAAATGCCGGACGGCGGTGCGATCGTCCTGGTCCTGTCGACGTCGGTGAAATCCCCGCTGACCGGGCTCGGGATCTCCAACGGGCTGCGGCCGGGCCTCGCGATGGCGGCCAAGGACATCGCCGACGAGCTGGGGCCGCGCGGCATCCGGGTGGTGAGCCTGCTGCCAGGCCTGTTCGACACCGCACGCGGCGCCGGTGCAGGCGCCCGAGAACTCGGCAACATCCCGCTCGGGCGGATCGGCGATCCGGCCGAGTTCGGCCGAACCGCCGCATTCGTGGCATCGCCCGCGGCGTCCTACCTCACCGGCTGCACGATCGCGGTGGACGGCGGAGCGTTGCGAACGCTGTAGACCCGGCGCGGAACTTCCCTGACGTCAGTCGCCGATGACCTCGGCGCGGGCAGCGTTCAACGTGAGAACGCGGGCGCAGGCCAGCGGGGTCACCAGCGCGTTGGTCCGAAGCCCCGACTGCGCCAGGCGCTGGGACTCCGGATCCGGCTCCTCACCTTCGTCGTCGAACCGGTAGGACGACGGATGCCTGCGTTTGGCCGCGGCGAGCTCACGGGCGTACCGCTGCGACGAACACCAAAGCGGATGCGTCGCCAGCTCGATGACAGTCGAGCCGGCAGCCTTAATCGCCATGTTCAATGACCTCCAGCGGAGCTTCACGGCACTTCTCTTCAGTGCCAAGCGTGCTCGGCCAAGCTGAGACGGTGCATCGAGTTGGCCGTGGACACCTTAAGGATCCCTCTTAAACGTCTTTTACACATCCAAAGAGCTTGAACAGAGACGTAATTCACATTCCTGAATTTGACATTATTTGCTGTGGCTGCTCCGGCAAGTCGAAGCAGGGGCTGCCGCCGCGATGACCTGCGCATCCTTGCGAGGCCGCGGGAAGGTGGCCCGGCCCGCCCGGAGGGCACCTGGCGGCCCCCGCACCGGGCCAGCCATACCCTCCGCGGGGTTCTGATCACGAATCATCCTCCAACACAACGGAATCCGTCAATCCCGATACTCCCGGTACCGGGGAACGGGGCAAACTCGAACCGGGCCAGTCATTTCCGGATCTCGACGAAGCGGTGAAGATCACCCGGGCGCTCCGCCGAAGCTGCGCGGCGACCGGCCGGTAACCGGCCTGTGGTTTGCCGTATATACAGCCATCCGACAAGTGCCGAGGACGCCGCGCCCCGGGGATCGCCCGGCCGGACCCTGCGAGTCTCAGACTGACCGACGCGGTTCGGCTATTTCGGGGTTTTCATGGTCGCCCCCGAAGGTTCCAGCTACCGGATTCCGCTCCTCGCCACAGCCGGCCGTCGCCGACACTGACAGGAATCGGCCCACTTTCTTACATTCGCAAGAAACTCGCACGTAGGGGCGGCCCATAAAATAAGGAAGCGCGCCAGCGAACGCGCCGCCGTTAGCCCCGTCGATGCACAATCGTTACCTATCCTTTAACCTGTCCCGTGGCCGAGCTCCCCTGCTGGAACGTCAATTAGCTCGGTGAAGGGTGGTACGGCTGTGGATGCACATGATCCGAGCGTCGGAGAACATGCGCGTCCGACCGTGACTCGGGCGTCTCGCACATCGATCGAGAGCTGGCCGCTGCGATGGAAGGTTGCGGCGACCCTGGTGTTGCCGATCCTGCTCGCGGCGACGTTCGGCGCTGTCCGTATCTACAGCGAGCTGTCGGCCGCGTCGCGGCTGAACGTGGCATCCGACAACTCGGTGGTCGTCGTGCCTGCCGTCGAGCTGGTCGACCGGCTCGACGGACTGGCCTACGCCGCAGCCTCGGGCGCTCCGCTCGAGGAACCGCTGACACAGTTCGACGAGAGCGCCAAGGCCCTCGACACCCTGATCACGTCCGCCGAGTTCGATCCCACCGCCGCCGCACAGCTGACGGCCGCGACCTCGACCGCCAAGACCCTGCGCGACGACATCAAATCCGGACCGCTCCCCCAGCGGGTGATCGCCGACCGTGCGGCCAACGTGGCATCCGGCGTGGTCTCCGCGATCGCGACGACCACCGGAACCGTCGACGACCGCGTCGTGCGGCCGCTCGCCGACCAACTCGTGGACGCGCTCACGGCGCAACGCGCGCTGACGACGCAGCGGGTGCTGATCGCCAGCCCCGATTTCGCCGATTCCGACGACCTGCGCACCAAGGTGGCGGACGCGGCAGGCGCAGAAGCAGCAGCCATCGACCGGCTCAGCCGGCTGACGCCCACGGATGAAACCGCGGCGTTGTCCAAGGAATCCGACGTTCGTCGCGGCACCTACACGCAGCCGTCCACCGACAACGTGCGCACACCGGCCTTCACCGAGGCGATGCGGGCCAGCGTCGACCAGTACCGCGCGATGACGCAACGCCTGTCCGCCGACCTCGACGGCACGCTGCACCACCGCGCCAACATCTTGCGTTCGGACGCCCTGCGTGACACCGCGATCATCCTCGGCGCCGTGCTTGCCGCCCTCGTCTTCGCCCTGGCGGTCGGCCGCTCGTTGATCCGGTCGATCGGCCGGCTGCGCCAGGGAGCGCTGCAGGTCGCGCAGGTCGAGCTACCTGAGGAGATCGAACGCCTCAGCAAGGGCGGCGGCATGCCGGAGATCCAGACGCTGCCGTTCCGGACCAACGAAGAAGTGGGTCAGCTCGCCCGCGCGATCGACGACATCCACTCCCAAGCCGTCCGCCTCGCCAGCGAGCACGGGGTCCGCCTGCAGATCGGCGACATGTTCGAGACCCTGTCGCGCCGAAGCCGGTCACTGGTCGAAGAGCAATTGGCCCTCATCGAGACCCTCGAGCTCGACGAAGAAGATCCGGTCCGTCTCGATCACCTCTTCCGACTCGATCACCTCGCGACGCGCATGCGCCGCAACGGCGACAACCTGCTGGTCCTCGCCGACACCGTGGAACGCCACCGTGCCGCGGCCCCCGTCGCACTGCCCGACATGCTGCGCGCCGCGATGTCCGAGGTCGAGGAGTACCGACGAGTGCAGGTCGGGCACATGGCCGACGTCTCGATCGCCGGCTCCGCCGCAAGCGACATCGGCCACCTGATCGCCGAGCTGCTCGACAACGCCCTGCGGTACTCGCCGCCGGACTCGCCGGTGATCGTGACGGTCGGGCGCGCGGTCGACGCCGGCCTGCTGGTCGAGGTGGCCGACCGTGGACTGGGCATGTCCAAGGACGACTTGACCGCCGCGAACGAGCGGCTCGCGCTCGGTGGCGAGGTCACATCCGAAACCGCGAAGCGAATGGGTCTTTTCGTGGTCGGCCGACTGGCCCGACGACATGAGGCCACGGTGCGGCTGCGGACCACCTCGGCACTGACCGACCGGCCTGGCGTGACGGCGAGCGTGCACCTGCCGGGCACGCTGGTCACGCCCCTCGGCGTTGGCGAAACCCTGGACGATCTGCGCAACGGCTCGTTCACCGAACCCTCGCCACGGACTGCTCCCGACGGGCGGGGTCCGCACACCAGCGCCGGCATCGGGGCACTGGCCGCGACCAACGGCTCGCCCGGCGCGCCGCCGGCGCAGCCCGAACGCGGACCGGAGGCTGCGGCCCGGTCGACCGCCAGCGGGCTGCCGAAACGGTCGCCAGGTGCCAGCGGTGTGACCGGTATCCCGGCGCCGGTGAACGGGCTGACCGCCCCGGCCCCCGAAGAGCCCGAACGCCCGCAACGCGGAAACCCGCTCTCCTACTTCACCTCGGGCAATGCCGGTTCGGGCGAACCGGACACCTCCACGCCGCAGAGCCAGGAACCCGAGCCGAGCACCGAATCCGAGCCACGGCGCATCGAGGCGGAGAGTTTGGAGAGCGCGCCGATCTTCGAGCGGATGGCCTCCGAGTGGCTGATGGATCCGACCACGCCGGAATCGCGCAGCCGGGTCTGGGCCAGCTCCGCCGACGCCAGCTGGGAAGCCGCGGCGAAAGCCGCGGACCAGGAACCCAAGCGGCACACCGCATCCGGGCTGCCGATTCGCGAACGTGGCGCGCGTCTGGTGCCGGATGAGGCAAGATCGGACACCCAGGCCAGAGCCGACGGCGCCAACGATCCCGCCGCCATCCGCGACATCCTGAGCCGCCAGCTGGCCGGCGTACGCAGGGGCCGAGCCGAAACCGATGCAGCACACAGCCGAATCGAAGGAGATCGATGAACACCGGCACGCAACCACATGAACGGTCCGCGGGGTCTGCTGCAACACCGTCCGGGACCTCCGGCACCCTCGACTGGTTCGTGTCCAACTTCGTCCGCGACGTGCCGGGTGTGTCCCACGCGATTCTGGTGTCGGCCGACGGTCTGCTGATGGCCTCGAACTCGCACCTTCCGTCCGATCGGGCCGAGCAACTGGCCGCGGTCACCTCCGGTCTGGCGAGCTTGTCCACCGGCGCCGCCCGGCTCTTCGAGGCCGGCAACGTACGCCAGTCGATCGTCGAGATGGACGACGGTTTCCTGCTTTTGATGGGCGTCGGCAACGGTTCGTATCTGGCCACCCTGGCCTCGATCTCGTGCGACATCGGACAGGTCGGGTACGAAATGGCGTTGCTGGTCGACCGGGTCGGCAAGACCGTCGAGGCGACGCCGCGCGGCACGCGTGGAGCTCGATGACCCTGAGCATGGACAGACCCGAGCAGAAACGGGCCGCCAGTCGTGCGCGCCCGTACACCCTGACCGGCGGACGAACCCGGGCCCGGGTCGAGGTACCGATCGAAGCTCCGGTGGAGGCCCTGCTGTCAGCCGGTGAACTCGACTGCGCGCCGGGCGACATCCCCGCCGTCATCGTCCGGCTGTGTGACAGCCGGCCGTCGATCGCGGAGATCTCGGCGTACGCCGGTCTGCCCATCGGCGTGACCCGGGTGCTGGTGAGCGACCTGGTGGACAGCGGCCACCTTCGTGTTCACGCCACCCTGACCGACCGCTCGACCGTTGCAGAACGGCGCCTACTGATCGAAAGGACCCTCAGTGGCTTACGCGCACTCTGACTCCGGCCCCACGGTGTCTTCGACGAAGATCGTGATTGCCGGCGGATTCGGCGTCGGCAAGACCACGTTCGTCGGCGCCGTGTCGGAGATCGTGCCGTTGCGCACCGAGGCACTCGTCACGAACGCCTCGCAGGGCCACGACGACCTCGAGGCGATCCCCGGCAAGGAGACCACCACGGTCGCCATGGATTTCGGCCGGATCACGATCGCAGACGACCTGGTGCTGTACCTGTTCGGCACTCCGGGGCAGCGGCGGTTCTGGTTCATGTGGGACGACCTGGTCCATGGTGCGATCGGCGCCGTGGTGCTCGTCGACACCCGCAGGCTCGAGGACAGCTTCGCGGCCGTCGACTTCTTCGAGGCCCGCAGCCTGCCGTTCCTGATCGCCGTCAACGAGTTCGACGACTCCCCGAAGTACAGCATCGACGAGCTGCGCGAGGCACTGTCGGTGTCCCCCAACGTACCCATCATCAATGTCGATGCACGGCAACGTGATTCGGCGAAGAACGCGTTGATCGCCATCACGTCGTTCGCGCTGGAACGTCTTCCGTCGTCAGCGTTCTAGATCCACCGTCCGCCAGTCTCACAGTCTCGAGGAAACCCGTCATGAACCACCAAGTACATCACTTCGACATGGGCCTCTGGCTGCTGTTCCTGGCGTACATCGTCTCGGTGACCGGCTCGGTCGTCGGCCTGGCCTGCACCCGCTGCGGTGCCAGGGCAACCAGCGGACGCGATCGCCTCCGCTGGCTGCTCATGGCCTCGATCGCCATTGGCGGGGTTGGCATCTGGCTCATGCACTTCATCGCGATGCTCGGCTTCGCGATCCCGAACAGCACGGTCCGGTACCACCTCGGCTGGACGATCGCCTCGGCTGTGATCGCGATCGCCGCCGTCTTCGTCGGGCTGATCACCATCGGCCGCGAATTCGACCTGCGCCGACTGCTGGCCGGCGGCGTGATCACCGGCCTGGCGGTCGCGGTGATGCACTACACCGGCATGTGGGCGGTGCAGATGCAGGGCACCATGACCTACGACACCACCCTCGTCGTGCTCTCCTTCGTGATCGCCGTGGTCGCCGCGACCGCAGCGCTGTGGTTCACCCTGGTCCTCAAATCGCGCGGGCTCCGATTCGTGGCCGGCCTGGTGATGGGCGTCGCCGTCGTCGGCATGCACTACACCGGCATGGCCGCGGTCCGGGTGAGTGTCGATCACATGATGCCGGTTCCCGGTGGGCCCGAGGTGTTCTCGTTCCTGTTCCCGGTCTTCGTGATCGGCCTGCTCGCACTCGGCGTGCCGATCACCGCCGTCATGCTGGCTCCCGATCGCAACGCCGAGGAGAGCGAAGCCGAGTCGCGTCCGGTGGCCGCCACGGCCGGCGGCCGGCACCGGTAGGTCAGGCGGCGAGGAGTTCGTCGATCTGGTTGATCGCCGAAGAAGCGCCCTCGACCACACCCATGTCCAGAACCTGCTGAAGTGCTTCGGCGGAGGCGTAGGTGCTGACGTAGACCGCCCGGGTGCCACCGTTGTGTTCGGCGAAGGTGTAGACGTTCTTCGACACCGGCAGCTCGGGGTTGGGGTTGAAATCCTCGTCGGCGAATCCCTCGTCGAACGAGAAGCTCGCCGGCTCGTCGACCGCGGTGATCTCCCAGTATCCCGCGTACTTCTCGCCCTCCGGGCCGGTCATGAAATAGGTGACGCGGCCGCCGGGTGCGAAGCTGTGGTCGACCACGGTCGCCGGGAAAGTCGGCGGCCCCCATACCTTCTCCAGCTGGCGCGGGTCGGCGTACACCTGCCAGACGCGCTGCACCGGCGCGGCGAAGTCCGCGGTGATCGTCAGCGTCAGGTTGTCGAGATCGTGTTTGACATCGGTCACGGGCATGGTCAGTCCTCCTTGGGATCGGATGCGATCAGTTCATCGATACGGGCGATGCGGCCACGCCAAACCTGTTCCAGCTCAGTCAACATGGACGCCACCGACCGCACTGCCTCCACGTCACCGCTGGCCAGCTGCTCACGACCGTTGCGCCGCTTGATGATCAGCCCGGCCTTCTCCAGCACGGCGACGTGCTTCTGCACTGCCGCGAAGCTCATGTCGTACTTCGCCGCGAGCACCGAGACCGAGTGTTCACCGGCCAGGACCCGGCGCATGATGTCCCGCCTGGTCCGATCGGCGAGCGCGTGAAACAGGGCATCCGCCCGGTCCTCATCGCTCTCGGTCACCACTCCAATATACAACCGATTGGTTGTATGTTGTCAAGAGTGTTCGCGGGTCAACCCCAGTACGAGAAGTTGCACACCGGGTTCACCTCGGTCTTGAACGACACGAGTTTGTCGCCATCCATCATGATCGTGCAGGTCAGTGCGGTACTCCCGCCGTCCGCGGCAACCTCCGATTCGAGCTCGTCGTAGACGGGGTACTGCTTCTCCCACGGCAGCGTCACATTCGTCTCGGTCTGCTCCGCGCCGCCGTTGATCCGGTAGCGAATGGTCACCGGAGCGCTGCCACCGGTGACCTTCATGACGGCTGTGCCTACCGGTGGGCCGGTCGGCTCGGACACCTCGGGAGACTCCGATGCCGCGGCGCTCGTCGTCATCGCCACCGGTGTTCCCGTAGTCGTGGTGCACCCTGTGGCCGCCGCGGCAACCAACACAGCACCGACACTCGCCCATTTGAGTCCGCTGCGTCCACGCATACCTGAGACTACGACGGAGTGTCACCTTGGTCGCCAAAACGCCATGCCGACATCAGCCGATGTCATATATTGACCCCGCGTGTGTTCGCGACGGCTGGCATTCCCGCCACCGGCAGCTCCGAACACCATCGCGGAATGTCAAGGGGGACATCGGTAATGGTGAACAGTTCGTGCTGCCCGGAGAACGCCAGACGCATACCGCTGCGGTACGGCCTGTCGGTCGTGGCCATCGGCATCGGCCTCGCGGGCGTCAGTGCGCACCCCGTGGCATGGGCGGATCCCGGCACCACAGGTTCATCGAGCTCGTCGACGTCGTCGGCCTCATCGGGCCAGACCGCGAATCGCTCGACCGCGGGAACCGGCCATGGGCCCAAGAAACCTGCCGGCCGGCGCAGCACAGGGCCGAAGCGGCCGTCGTCACCCACGAAGACCAACGCGTCCGAGACCGCCGACAAAGCTGACAAGACAGCTCCCGGCACCACCGCGGACGACGGCAACAACACCCCCGCCGCCCAGCCGAATTCGGCAGCGCCGCAGCTCGAGTCGATTGCCGACATCGTGCGCGGGAAGCTCCGCGCCATCAAGCCAGCCGGGCCAGCACGGGCCGAGGACACCGAACCGGCCAAGTCCGACTTCTCACCCCGGGCCACCGCGAGGCGCCTCGTGGCGGTCGCCCCCTCGGCGACGCCCGAACCCGAGGAGATCCGTTCCGCGATCTCGGCGGTCACGAGCAAGATCGACCTGCCGGCGAGCAAGGCCGCGCACCCACGGATCACGGCCGTCTTCCAGGCAGCCCCGAAGTCCGCGGTGAGCACCGTTCCGCTCACCGCCAAGGTCGCCGCGGTATCCAGCACCACCGAGACCACTCCGAAACCCCCGGAGCCGTTGTCGCCGATCGCCAAGATCGCCGAACTGCCCGGCCGCATCGTCAACACGGTGCTGCAGGTGCTCGACATCACCGTCTCGGCCAACGGGCCGAAGAGCCCGATCGATTTCGCGCCTGTCAACAACGCCCTCTTCGCGGCGTTCCGCGAGATCGAAGGGCAGCTGGGCCTGACCAAAACGCCTGCCGCGCAACCGGTACCGCCGACGATGACCTACAACGGGCCCACCACCGGCAAGACCCCGACGGTGTCACAGTTCCTCAACGCCGCGACCGCCGCATACGTGTGGGGCGGCACCCCGGGCGACCTGAAACCTTTCGTGGTCGACGGCAAACAGATGGAATCCACCAACGTGCTCACCGGCATGTCCGGCAAGGCGTGGGTGACGCCGGAGGGCCAGATCATCATCGCCTACCAGGGCACGACGGGTGGCACGAACCTGCTGCACAACCCGCTGATCGCGATCTCCCAGGTGATCGCGGACACCCAGGTGATCTTCACCGACACCCCGCCCCAGGCCTTCTTCGACGCAGTGGACTTCGAGCAGGAGGTAGAGGCCGCGGCCATCGCGCAGGGCTACCGCAAGGAAGACATCTTCGTCACCGGCCACTCACTCGGCGGATGGGAAGCCGCATACGTGGCACAACAGACGGGCCTGGGGGGCATCGGTTTCGAGAGCCCCGGCCTCAACACCACGGTGCCGGGCAACGGAGCCGATTCCGGGTTCGTCAACGTCCTCACCTACGGCGACACCGCGGCCTACTTCTCCACCGACCTGCCCGGACTGCAGCCGTTCATGCCCGAGTACGTGCCCGGCGGAGGCAGCAAGCCGCACTACGGCGCGATCGTGATGATCGGCAACCCCGACGCCGCCCTCCCCCTGATGAACTCGGCGGCACTGCTGAACACCGGACCGATCGGCGGCGCCATCTTCGTCGTCGACATCCTGGTGAACTTCCTGCAGTACCACCTGCCCGGCATCCAGGCGTACCACCTGGGCGTCGACCCCGACCCCGGCGTGGTGCCGTGGTTGGGCAACGCATCGGGGCCGGTGAACGCCGACTACGCCGACATGACGATTCCGGAGCTGCAAAAGGCGGCGTCGGATGCGGGGACGCTGATCAGGCCGTGAGCGGCGCGCCGGTGGTCAGGCAGAAGCGGACTCTCGCTGAATCTGTTCCGCGGCTTCCTGTTTGATCTGGTCGAACTGTGCGGCCATGGCCTCGGCCAGGGCGGTGGCGCCGGACAGTGGCCGGACCATCACCATGAAGTCGTCGATCTTGCCGTCGGCGTCGTGGTGCAGGAAGTCGCATCCGGTGATCTTCTTTCCGTCCACCGTGGCCTCGAAGACCAGCGCATGGTCGTGACCGTCGGCATCGGCGATCTCGCGGATGTACCGGAAATCCTTGAACACCCGCATGACCCCGCGCAGGATCGCCGCGGTGATCGGCTTGCCCGGATACGGCTTGAACGCCACGGGACTGGTGAACACCACATTGTCGGCCAGCAGTGCCTCCATCGCGGCCTCGTCACGGGCCTCCACGGCTTCCCGGAACGGATGCATCTGAACCTCCATCACCCAACTCAATCGATTAGCGCGATGCTAGGCGCGGCCAGTTCCCATAGTCAACATTTTGATTAATCACTTCGCTGCTAGCATCGGCCCATGGCGCTACGCGACGCAGTCCTGGCCGCGCTCCTCGACGGCGAGGCATCGGGCTATGACCTGGCCAAAGGGTTCGACGCGTCCGTGGCCAACTTCTGGATGGCGACGCCCCAGCAGCTCTACCGCGAGCTGGACCGGATGGCCGCCGATGGGTTGATCGCCGCGCGACTCGTCGAACAGGACCGCCGGCCGAACAAGCGCCTGTTCTCATTGACCGACGCGGGCCGGCAGGCATTGCTCGAGTTCTCCGAGACACCGCCGAAACCCGGCGCGATTCGCGAGGACCTGCTGGTGCAGATCCAGGCGGTGGATTCCGGCAACATCGGGGCAGTCCGCGACGCGTTGGCCGAACGTCTGCAGTGGGCCACCGCAAAACTCGCGCGTTACCGGCGCACGCAGGACCACCTCCTGGCGGGGCGTACCGAAGATGCCTACCTGGCCGAGGCCGAGCGCGTCGGCCCCTACCTGACCTTGCTGCGCGGAATCCAGTTCGAAGAAGAGAACGTCGCCTGGGCAGGCCGGGCACTCGCCGTCATCGAACAGCGCCTGGCCGCGGCGGGCCCGCCGCTTCGATGACCGTGTCCTGCGGCTCGGTGACCCACGCGCTGAACATACGGAGGCCCGGCACGGTGCGAACCATATCTGCCGGTTTTACGCGTAGCGCCGGCCAGACGTTAGTGTGCTTTCGTCGGCTTCAGCGAACAGGCCGATAGAAAAGTTGAGCAGATTCATGACCGCAGCACCAGAAGCATCGGCGCTCGAAGCCCGCGTCGGCCACTACTACGAGGCGGACGGCCTCTACCTGGTCGGCCGCGAGAAGGTACGTGAGTACGCCCGGGCCGTGCAGGACTACCACCCCGCACACTGGGACGTCGACGCCGCCGCGAAGCTGGGCTATTCGGGTCTGGTCGCGCCGCTGACCTTCACCTCGACCCCGGCCATGGCCTGCAACCGGCGCATGTTCGAGTCGATCGTGGTCGGTTATGACACCTACCTGCAGACCGAAGAGGTCTTCGAGCAGCACCGCCCGATCGTGGCCGGCGACGAGCTGCACGTCGACGTCGAACTGACATCGGTGCGCAGGATCGCCGGACGCGACATGATCACCGTCACCAACACCTTCACCGACCGGGCCGGGGAGCGCGTGCACACGCTGCACACCACCGTCGTCGGTGTCACCGCCGAGGATCTCAACCCCGAGATCAAGACCGCCGTGCAACGCGCGATGATGCACGACGTCGACATCTTCGGCGTCGGCGACGACGAGTACGAGAAGACCGTGCGCCCCGAAGGCGAGATCCGGATCGCCGACGGCGGCACGACCCGCACGCCGGGCACGCCGTCCTTCGACGACGTGAAGGTCGGCGACGAGCTCGGCGTGCACCACACCCGGTTGTCCCGGGGCGACCTGGTGAACTACGCCGGCGTGGCCGGCGACGCCAACCCGATTCACTGGGACGAGGACATCGCCAAGCTGGCCGGGCTTCCCGACGTGATCGCCCACGGCATGCTGACCATGGGTCTGGGTGCCGGATTCGTCTCCACCTGGACGGGCGATCCCGGCGCGGTCACTCGCTACGCGGTGCGGCTGTCCCAGCCCGCCATCGTGTCGGCCAAGGAGGGCGCCGACATCGAGTTCAGCGGCAAGATCAAGTCGCTGGATCCGGAGACCCGAACCGGTGTCGTCATCGTCGCCGCGAAGTCCGACGGCAAGAAGATCTTCGGGCTGGCGACCATGAACGTCCGCTTCAGCTAAGACAGCCGCGACCTCAGAACGCTCAGGCCGTCGCCTGACAGCTGCTCGAACGCGACGGTGCGTCCGCACACCGCCAGCATCAGGGCAACGCCCGGGCCGGTGATCACCCGGCCCTCACCCCAGGTTCGCCCGGTATCCGCATCGCGCAATTCGATGCCGCGCAGGCGCCGGTGCGGAAAGAAGCCGAGTTGCGTTCGGCTGGTGAGGAAGTCGAGCACCCAGGCGACCTGGTGTGGATCCGGCCGATGCGGAAGACCCAGCGGGATCCGCATGTCGGCGCCGTGCACCAACACGTCGGTCAACCCCGAGACCGGGCCCGTGACCGGCGGGCTCAGTCGGTAGTCGGCGCCGCGGCGCAGCGTCTCGGCGATCTCGGCCGCCGAGGCCCGCGCTCGGCGGCGGGCCAGCGCGTCGATCCCGCGGTCGACGCTGCCGTGGCGAACGCCGCTGGCCAGAAACCCCCAGAACCCGTCGGTGAAATCGCTGACCAAATGGGCCGCAACGGTTTTGACGTCCCACCCGGCGCACAGGCTGGGTGTGCCAAGCTGCTCCGCGTCGAGACCCTCGACCAGGTCGGCGATCGCCCGGCGCCCGTCGGCCACCGCCGCGAACACCCGCTCGCGTTCCTCCGCGCCCAGCCGCACAGCCCGGCCTGCTCAGCGCGGGACGCCGGCCTTCAGCGAGACCAACGCCGCGGTGCTCAGATCGGCCAGCTCCCGGGCCTCGGCCGGATCCAGAGCGGCCGCGAAGATCTCGGTCATCCGCCGGTTGGTCGCCTGCTCGATCTCGGCGTAGCGGTCCTTCTTGTCCGCACCGTCGGCGAACGGCTCGGGCCAGCCGAACATCGTGGTGTACTGCGGCCCCTTGTTGAGCATGTGCGCCTCCACCGGAGCGATGCCCGAGATCGTCAGCGCATTGAAGTGCACCCCGGCGCGCAGCTCACGGAGCACGAACATCACCTGCAACGCGCGGGCCGCGGGATCGTCGGCCAACGGCATCGCCCGCCAGCCGGCGAACAACGGCAACCCCGCGATCGGTGTCACGGCGATGATCTTCTCCCCCAGTGCGGCGATACGATCCAGCCCCTCGGCGCCCGACAGATACTTACGCCCGAAATCGGCGGCCTGCTGCCAATACTGTTGCGCCGCACCGGCAGCCCCGCGCACCGCAACACCCTCGTCCCACATCGCCGCGAGCCCGTTCGGCTCGAATACCGCGAACACCGCGCTGACTGTGGCGCCGGTGGCCTCGCCCAGCACTCCGCCACGGCCGGCCACGTAGCCGGCCAGCGGGTTCTCATAACCCGCGGCGACACTGGCACCGAAGTTCTCCGGATGCAGCATGAAGACGGCGACGGCCTGCTCCATCGCCGTACCCGCGGCAGCCGCAGCGTCGGCCATGTCGGTGTTGCTCAAGGCGATGACTCCTATCTGGCGAGATCCCACTGGCCGAAATCGGCTGCGAGAACATCGTTCACGTCAACATGGATGCCGTCGATCACGAAACCCGGGTCGGACGCGGTGACCACTTCCCTCTGGAACAACACGGCAGCCGGTTCACGCTCACCCCGAGACCAAGCCTTCGTCTGCCAGGCCCAACGATAGCCCGGGCTGGTCGAGGACCCGACGACACCGTCGGCGATGGCCCACCCGCACTGACGGCGGCCGCCGTAGATCCCGGTGCGGCCAACACCCAAGACGGAGTTGATGCCCCGAAACCACCTGACTGCCTGGCTTTTCCAGGTTGCGGCATCGATGTCTTCGTCGACGCTGAAGAAGATCGGCGCCGACGCCGGACCGCTGGCCGCGGTGTGCAGGCCCAACGCAGTCTGAGCGTCGGCCACTCCCCCGTCATAGCCGCGAGTGAAGTCCGACGGCGTCGGCCAACCCGGTTTGCCGAACTGATAGCAGCTGACGACCTGAAGACCTGCCGCCCGCAAGCGGTCGGCGTAGTCACGGGTCACGGGTTTGAAATCGAACGTGGCTCCCGGGCGCAGTTCGGAGACGTAGACCAGCGCGCCACCGAAGCCCGCGGACTTCAACTGCTCGGGCTGGACCAACCGGTCGGCGAAATCGACGATCTGCAAGCCGCCGGCAGCGGCCCGTGGAGCGCCGGCCGTCGCGGTCAGGGCACCGGGCACGGCCAACACCGGGCCGAACAACGCGGCGTACCTGAGTACGTCGCGCCGTGAAGCAGACTGCGGCACGGACCGAAGCGTATCCGCGGATCTGGCCCAACTCCACCCCCGAAAGTTGCCCGGGAAACGATCACAATCGCATTCGTCGGCGAAAACAGGCCCGCACCGGGGACGGATGAACCAGAATGGCTAGTCGCAGCTAACTACCGACATCCTGGCAGAACCACAGTGGCACGAGACGTGATCGCCGTCGACACGACGCTCGATCACCCATGTCCCGATATCTGGCCCATCCTGGAGGCACCCGATCTCTACCCGCGGTTCTTTCGCGGTATCGGGTCGTGCGAACAGGTCGCAGGCGACCCGCAACTCTTCGAGGTGCGGCTGTCCACGTCCCGCGGCGCCGTCGTGGTCCACGAGATGCGCCGGACGGTCCGCCTGTCGGGTGTGGAGTTACGGCTCGACGCGACGCAGACGGGTCGGTGTTTCGCCTCCATCCGGCTGACCCCCGAAGGACGCGGCGCCCGGATCGCGCTGAGGATCTTTGCCGTCGGCACGCTGCACCCCGACATCGCGAAAGCCAGCGACAACGCCGTCGAGAACTGGATCCGCGAAGGGCTGCAGCGCATCTCGGACTACCTCGCGGGCGAGCCGTCGGCACAGCTGGTCAACATGGGTGACGGGCGGTCTCTGCAGCTCAACGTCTTGAGGACCATGATCACCAGCGGTGTGGTCCGCGCATCCCGCCCCGATCGCGGTCTTCGCCAACTCAATTCGCTCGCCAAATGGGGATTCACGCTCGCCGGCGGCCTCACCGCCGCCGCCGCGCGGGCACCCCGCACCATCGCGTCGATCGACGAATACGGGACATCGACCTACGCCGACGTGGCCGAACGCACCACCCACCTGGCGTCGGGCCTTGCGGTGATCGGATTCAGCAGCGACAGCACGTTCGCGGTTCTGGCCCGCAACCATTCGGCGATGGTCGAGTGCATGGTGGCGGCCAGCAAGTTGGGCGCAGACCTGGTGTTGCTGAACACCGGCCTGGCTGCCCGTGCGATCGAAGAGATCGTCAACCGCCACAACGTCGACGCCATATTCGTCGACGGCGACTTCGAACCGGAAGTGCGGTATGTCTCCGCGGACATCCCACGAATCTCGATCCACGCCGATTCGGCTACGCGGCACCGCAGGTCGGTGGACGACCTCATCGCCACCGGCACCGGCGCCGCCCCGGTATCGCCACCGAAACAACCAGGCAAGCTGGTGGCACTCACCTCGGGCACCACCGGCACACCCAAGGGCGCCCGGAGGCCAACGCCACCCGGCTTCGGCGCTATTGCCGCGATGCTGTCCCGCATGCCGCTGCGGCACGGCGAAGTGATGCTGCTGAGCGCGCCGCTGTTTCACACCTGGGGCCTGGCCGCGCTGCAAGTGAGCACCCCGTTGCTGGCGACTGTGGTGCTGATGGAACGGTTCGACGCCGAGGAATGTCTCAAAGCCATTGAGCGCCACCGCTGCACCGTGGTGATCCTGGTTCCGGTGATGCTGCAACGCATTCTCGAACTGCCGGCCGACGTACTCAGCCGATACGACACCTCATCGCTGAAGGTGGTCGCCAGCAGTGGGTCACCGATTCCTGGCGCGGCCGTCACCAAGTTCATGGAGATCTTCGGCGACGTGCTCTACAACTTCTACGGATCCACCGAGGTGTCCTGGGCGACCATCGCCGATCCCGCCGACCTGCGCGTCGCTCCCACCACCGCGGGCCGGCCACCCTTGGGCACCCGTATCGCCATCCTCGACGAGCGCGGCCGGGTGGCGCCGGTCGGCGCCGTCGGCCGCATCTTCGTCGGCAACGACATGCTGTTCGACGGCTACACCAATGCGAAATCGCCTGCGATCGAGGACAGGCTGATGGACACCGGCGACCTCGGGTACCTCGACGGCAGCGGCCGTCTGTTCGTCGCCGGACGTGACGACGACATGATCATCTCGGGGGGCGAGAACGTTTTCCCCCGCCCGGTCGAAGAGGCGATCGCCGTGCTGCCCCAGGTCGCCGACGTCGCGGTGGTCGGCGTACCGGATCCGGAATTCGGCCAGCGGTTGGCCGCGTTCGTCGTGCGCACCGACGGGTCGTCGCTCGACGCGGACACCGTCAAGAACTACGTCCGGAACCGCCTGAGCCGCTTCTCGATTCCGCGCGACGTCACCTTCGTCGATCAGCTGCCCCGCACCGCTACCGGCAAGGTGCTGAAACGTCACCTGATCGAGGGCCAGTTCCCGATGGAGATGGGGTGGCCGGGCTGACCGCTGTGGCTACAACTCGGTGACCTGCCCCTTGTCGACCAGCCACGACCGGTCGAGGCGAACGTTCTCCAGCATCCGGCGATCATGCGTCACCAGGAGCAGGGCACCGTCATAGGACTCCAGCGCCTGCTCCAGCTGCTCGATGGCCGGGAGGTCGAGATGGTTCGTCGGCTCATCGAGCACCAGCACGTTCGTGCCACAGGCCTGCAGCAGCGCCAGCCCGGCCCGGGTCCGCTCGCCCGGTGAGAGGTCGTCGACTGCGCGTTCCACGTGGTCGGCCTTCAGGCCGAACTTCGCCAGCAGCGTCCGGACCTCGGCCGTCGGCCACTCCGGCACATGGCGCTCGAACCGGTCGACCAGCCGCCCTTCGCCGGTGAAATCTGCTCGCGCCTGGTCGATTTCACCGATGGCGACATTCGCACCCAGGCTCGCGCGACCCTCGTCGGGTTGCCGACGGCCGAGCAGGAGCCGCAGCAACGTCGACTTCCCCGCCCCGTTCGGGCCGGTGATCCCGATCCGCTCGCCGGCATTCACCTGCAGCGATACCGGACCGAGTGTGAAATCACCCTGCCGCACAACAGCATTGTCCAGCGTCGCCACCACCGAACTCGACCGTGGTGCCGCGGCGATCGTGAACTGCAGGGTCCACTCCTTGCGGGGCTCCTCGACCTCCTCCAGCCGGGCGATCCGGCTCTCCATCTGCCGCACCTTCTGCGCCTGCTTCTCGCTGGACTCGGTTTGCGCCCGCCGCCGGTTCTTGTCGTTGTCCGGCGCCTTGCGCATCGCGTTGCGCACCCCCTGGCTCGACCACTCCCGTTGGGTGCGAGCCCGAGCCACGAGATCGGCTTTCTTCTCGGCGAACTCGTCGTACTCTTCCCTGCGGTGCCGGCGCGCGACTTCCCGCTCTTCCAAATAGCTTTCGTAGCCACCGCCGTAGACCGTGGTGCGGTTCTGCGCCAGATCCAGTTCCAGGACGCGGGTCACGGTGCGGGCCAGGAACTCCCGGTCGTGGCTGACCAGCACCACGCCACCGCGGAGGTCGGAGACGATGTTCTCCAGCCGGTCCAGGCCGTCGAGGTCGAGATCGTTGGTCGGTTCATCGAGCAGGACGATGTCGAACCGCGAGAGCATCAGCGCGGCGAGCCCGACCCGTGCCGCCTGCCCGCCTGACAACGCGGTCATCGGCGTCGAATCGGGTCGCATCGTGTCGGCATCGAACCCCAGCTCGGCCAGCACCACCGGCATCCGCTCGTCGAGGTCCGCCGCACCGGTGGCCAGCCAATGATCGAGCGCGGCGGAATAGGCGTCGGCATCTGCGTCCGGATCGGCGAGGGCCGCCGCGGCGGTGTCCATCGCCACGGTCGCCTGAGTGCAGCCGGTACGCCGCGCGATGTAGGCCGCGACGGTCTCGCCCGGCACCCGCTCATGCTCCTGCGGCAGCCACCCGACGAAACCGTCCACGGGAGCGAGGTTGATCACACCCTCGAGTGGCTCGAGATCTCCGGCCAGGATGCGCAGCAACGTGCTCTTACCCGCACCATTGGCGCCCACGACCCCCACCACATCTCCGGGCGCCACAGTCAGGTCCAGCCCCTCGAACAGGGTGCGGTGGGCGAATCCGCCGGCCACGTTCTTCGCGACAAGCGTTGCGGTCATGGCCATATGGTCGCATTCCCGGCAATCTCTCCCGATATCGCCAGGTTCATGGCCGGTTTGGCCGTGGCAGTGGGGCCCGGTGTCGGCAACTCAGGGCAGAATGCGTATGCCTCCCGTGCCACAGGGGTGGCTGCGCGGGGCATCGGCCCTGGTAGGAAAGGACAGCAGTGAGTTACAACGCCGCAGACATCACCGAGCTCGACGATGTCCAGCACACACGCCTGCGGCCGGCGGTAAACCTGGGCCTCGACGTCCTCAACACCGCGTTGCGTGAGCTGGTCGACAACGCGATCGAAGAGGTCGCCGACCCCAGCCACGGCGGATCCACGGTGACGATCACCTTGCACACCGACGGATCGGTCAGCGTCGCCGACGACGGCCGCGGCCTGCCCGTCGACTCCGACCCGGTGACCGGGAAGAACGGCATCGTCAAGACGCTGGGCACCGCGCGCGCCGGCGGCAAGTTCTCCGCCCATACCGACGCGACCAGCACCGGAGCTGGTTTGAACGGGATCGGCGCCGCCGCAGCGGTGTTCATCTCCGCCCGCACCGACGTGACCGTGCGCCGCGCCGGCAAGACCTACCTACAGAGCTTCGGCCACGGCTATCCCGGGACGTTCGAGGGTAAAGAGTTCGACCCGGACGCCCCCTTCACCCGAGCGGACACGCAGAAGCTCAAGGGCGCGGGCAACCGCAAGCCCGACGCGCACGGCACCACGGTGCGCATCCTGTTCGACGCCGCCGTGGTTCCGGACGCCAGTGTGGACATCGGCGAGGTCCTGCTGCGGGCACACGCCGCGGCCCGGATGTGTCCGGGCGTGCACCTGACCGTCGTCGACGAAGGCTGGCCCGGCGAGGAAGTGCCGCCTGCACTGCTCGAGCCGTTCAGCGGCCCGTGGGGCACCGACGCCCTCCTGGACCTCATGTGCACCGCCGCCGGAACTCCCCTCCCGGCGGTCCGCGCGGTCGTAGAGGGCCGCGGCGAATACACCACCGGGCGCGGTCCCACTCCGTTTCGCTGGTCACTGACCGCCGGACCGGCCGAACCGATCACCGTGGCCGCGTTCTGCAACACCGTGCGCACCCCAGGTGGCGGATCGCATCTGACCGCCGCGGTGAAGGGCCTGTCCGAGGCACTGGCTGATCGCGCGTCCCGGATCCGCGATCTCGGCCTGGCCAAAGGTGAGGACGGCCCGGAGCCCCAGGATTTCGCCGCCGTCACCGCGCTGGCCGTCGACACCCGCGCGCCGGACGTCGGATGGGACTCCCAGGCCAAGACCGCGGTGTCGTCACGTTCGCTGAACGTGGCGATGGCACCGGACGTGGCGCGCAGCGTCACGATCTGGGCGGCCAACCCCGCCAACGGCGACACCGTCACGCTGTGGACGAAGCTGGCACTCGAGTCGGCCCGGGCCCGCCGCAGCGCCGAGGGGGCCAAAGCCCGATCCCGCGCGGCGTCGAAAGCCAAAGGGTTGGGTACCAATCTGTCGCTGCCGCCCAAGCTGCTACCCAGCCGGGAGACCGGACGCGGCTCGGGTGCCGAATTGTTCCTGTGCGAGGGCGATTCGGCGCTGGGCACCATCAAGGCTGCGCGCGACGCGACATTCCAGGCCGCCTTCCCGCTGAAAGGCAAGCCGCCCAACGTCTACGGCTTCGCCGTGAGCAAGGCGCGGGCCAAGGACGAGTTCGACTCGATCGAACGCATCCTGGGTTGCGGGATACGTGACAGTTGCGACCCCGAATTGTGCCGGTACGACCGGATCTTGTTCGCCTCCGACGCCGACCCGGACGGCGGCAACATCAACTCCAGCCTCATCTCGATGTTCCTCGACTTCTACCGCCCGCTCGTCGCGGCCGGGATGGTCTACGTGACGCTGCCGCCGCTGTTTGTGGTCAAAGACGGCCAGCAGCGGGTCTACTGCCAGGACGAGTCCGAACGCGACACCGCCGTGGCCCAGATGAAAGCCACCTCGAAGCGGCGAGTGGAGGTTCAGCGCAACAAAGGTCTCGGTGAGATGGACGCCGACGACTTCTGGAATACCGTGCTGGATCCCCAGCGCCGCACAGTGATTCGGGTACATCCCGATGACAGTGAGAAGAAGCTGCACCACATCTTGTTCGGCGGGCCACCGGAGGGCCGGCGCACGTGGATGGCCGATGTGGCCGCCCGTGTTGACACCTCCGCGCTGGACCTGACCTAGGAAGAAGTACCGTGACCGCCACCCTGGACGTTCCCGAACAGAACCAAGATCTGGTGCTCGACCAGAGCGCCGACGACTACTGGAACCACTACCAGCTGACCTTCGCGCTCTACAGCGTCAGCGACCGGGCCATCCCGTCCGCGTTCGACGGGCTCAAACCCGGTCAACGGCGCCTGCTCTACCAGATGCACGAGTCGAAACTGCTGCCCGGAAACAAGCCGCAGAAGTCGTCGAAGATCTGCTCGGCAGTCACCGGCAACCTGCACCCGCACGGCGGTGCGTCGATGTACGGGGCGGCGGCCCTGATGGCTGCCGAGTTCCAGCGCGTCAAAGTCATTGACGGACAAGGCGCTTTCCCCCGCATCCAGGGCGACATTCCCGCGGCCGACCGGTACACCGAGATGCGGCTGTCTGCACAGGGGGCGGCCCTGACCGCCGAGCTCGACAGCCACGCGGTGCCGATGGTCCAAACCTTCGACGGTGAATGGACCGAGCCGACCTGGCTTCCGGCCCAGTGGCCGGTGCTGCTGTGCAACGGCGCCGTCGGCATCGCCGAAGGGTGGGCCACCAAGGTGCCCGCCCACAATCCGCGCGAGGTGCTCGCAGCCTGCCGGGCGCTGCTGAAAACCCCGAACATGACCGACGACAGGCTGGTCAAGCTCATCCCCGGTCCCGACTGGGGATGCGGGGCCACCGTCGTCGGCACCGCCGGCCTGCGTGAGTACATCACCACCGGCCGCGGCCAGTTCACGGTCCGCGGGACGGTGTCCGTCGACGGTAAGAACTGTGTCATCACCGAGCTACCCCCCGGTGTGGCGAGTAACACTGTGCAGGACCGGATCCGGGCCATGGTCGAGTCCGGGGAGCTGTCCGGCGTGGCCGACATGTCGGACCTGACCGACCGCCGTAACGGGTTGCGCATCGTCGTCACCGCCAAGCGTGGCCACAGTGCCGAACAGATCCGCGAGCAACTGCTGGCCCTGACTCCGCTCGAGTCGACCTTCGCGGCCAGCCTGGTCGCGCTCGACGAGGATCGGGTGCCGCGCTGGTGGTCGGTGCGCGAACTGATCTCAGCCTTCTTGCACCTGCGGGATTCTGTGGTGCTGCGCCGCAGCGAGTACCGCCTGGACAAGGTCTCCGCGCGGCGTCACCTGGTCGCCGGATTGATGAAAATCCACCTCGACATCGACACCGCCGTCGCGATCATTCGGGCGTCCGAGACCGTCGACGAGGCCCGCCAGGGATTGCAGGAACGGTTCTCGATCGACTCCGAGCAGGCCGATTATGTTCTGAGCCTGCAGCTTCGGCGTCTGACCAAGCTCGATGTGATCGAGTTGCAGGCCGAGGCGGAAAAGCTGGATGCCGAGTTCGCCGAGCTCACCGAACTGGTGGGCAATCCCGACGCGCGCCGGGTGGTGATCGACAAGGAGCTCGTGGAGACCGCGAAGCTGTTCAAGGGCCCGGAGTTCGACCGGCGCACCGTCCTGGACTTCGATGCCACCCCCACCGTGTCGAGTTCCGACGACGACGGCCCGCGCGAGCGGAAGGTCAACGCTTCCTGGCGACTGGACGACCGCGGCGTGTTCTCCGATAGCCACGGCGAGCTGCTCACCTCGGGTCTCGGCTGGGCGGTGTGGACCGACGGGCGGGTGAAGTTCACCGCCGGCAACGGTCTGCCGTTCAAGATCCGCGACATCCCGGTGGCGCCGGACATCACCGGGCTGCTGCGTTCCGGGGTGCTCGCCGACGGCTACCACCTGGCGTTGGTGACCCGGCGCGGGAAGATCCTGCGCATCGACCCGGGGGCGGTCAATCCGCAGGGCGTGGCGGGTAATGGCGTGGCCGGGGTGAAGCTGGCGGGCGACGGAGACGAAGTCATCGCGGCGCTGCCCGTCTCGTGTCGCAACGGCGAAGCAATCCTGTCGATTTCCGAAAAGGGCTGGAAGGTAACCGAAGTCGCCGATATCCCGGTCAAGGGCCGCGGCGGTGCAGGTGTCGGATTCCATCCGTTCGTCAACGGCGAGGATGCGCTGCTGTCGGCATCGATCTCCCCGACCGGGTTCGTGCGGGGGAAGCGGGCCGTCCGGGCCGAGAATCGCGCGAAGGCTTCCGTCAAGGGTGCGGGCGGCGCCGACGTGACACCGGCACCCGAGACCGCAACCGAGTAGACAACCGCACGAGGAGGCTCCATGGTCAGCGCGGAACCGCACATCTACATCACCGTGCCGTCGGTACGGATCTGGGCCAAGAACAACCGCTGGGCGGTCGCCGCCCTGGTCCTGGTCGCCGTCCTGGTGGTGCTCGCGGCTCTGGCCTTGCTGTTGTCGTAACGGCGCGTTGCCTTGCGGGGTCCCCTCAGGCCTTGCCTGGATAACGGTGCGGCATCGAAACCGGAGGGGTTCGCGAGTCGCCACAGCTGTCGCAGCAGCCACATTGTTAACATCGCGTCGTGGAGGTTTCCCGCCGTGACGCGCTGCGCTGTGCCGCGGCGCTGGCCGGGCTGGGTGTGGCCGCAGCGGGCCTCGGCGCGCCTCCGGCGTCGGCCGCCGCTCCCACGCTGATCGACTTCGCCATGCGCCAGATTCCGCCGCAGGACATCCGGGCCGCGGGCCACTCCGGGGTGATCAACTACGTCGCGACGTCACGTCCCGGATCGTCCTTCGGCGCCAAGCCGATCACCCTGCCCTATGCCCGCCAGCTCACCGCCGCAGGGCTCGTCATCGTCAGCAACTTCCAATACGGCAAGCCGGGCGGGACGGCACCATCGGACTTCACCCGCGGGTACCCCGGCGGCGTCGCCGACGCACGCACCGCCTGGCAACTGCACACCGCGGCAGGTGGCGGAAAGAGCGCCCCGGTCTTCTTCAGCGTCGACGACGACATCGACCGCAACACCTGGAACACCGTTGCGCTGCCGTGGTTTCGCGGAATCAACTCGGTCATCGGAGTCCAGCGCACCGGCATCTACGCGGGTATCCGGCCGTGCCAGTGGGCGATCGAGGATGGAGTGATCGGCAGGTCGGGCACCCCGGGCCGCGCCTGGGCCTGGCAGACCCGGTCCTGGTCCGGCGGTCAGGTCCATCCCGCCGCGGTGCTCTACCAGCGAGTGATCGACACCGCGTCGAATCCCGGACCAGTGGTCGGCGGCCTCCGCGTCGACGTCAACGATGCCTTGGCCTCCGATGTGGGCCAATGGAACCTACATCCGTGAGGCGGTTCAGGGGGTGACCCGCAGCTCAGCTCCCGGATGCGAACTGAGCGTGACCACCACTGTGCCGCTGCCCGTCTCGAACGTGGTGTTGGCGTAACCGATGAAGCCGTAATGGCCGTCAATCGTCGACACGGCGGTGATGTCACCGCGGCCTGAGCCGCCGGTGTCGAGATTCACCCAGGCGGCCGTAACTGTGAGTGCACACGAACCGTCGTAGATACCGGCGTCGTAGTGGATCGCCACGCGTACACCGTCTTCAACCCGATCCCGGACCTGCACGGGAGTCACCTGCGCCTCGGCGCTGACGCTCCCGGCACACGTCGGGGACGCGACCACCGGGACCGGACCGAGCTGCGCGGAACCCTCGGCGTGGGCCGCGGCCACCCACCACCAGGGAGCCGCCACCACGACGCCGAGAATGCCGGCAGCGCGGAGCGCAATCATGTTCCGATTATCGACTTCCCGCGGGCCACCGTTACCGGGCGCAGTCGCCGTCAACTGGCTCATCCGGGTGGGCCGGTTAAGCTAGTCCAACCGTCGGGCGCAGTGTCCATTCCCAGCTCCCCTGGCGCGGACCGATCGGAGGATTTGTGCGAAGGCAGCTGTCGAAGTGGGCGATGACGAGCGTGGCAGTCGTCAGCGTGGCGACGCTCGTCAATGGTTGCGAGGCACAGGTCAAGGCTGACAACCTTCCGCAGGCACCAGTCATCGCCCCGCAGGCCACGACTCGCGTCCTACCCCTGAATCCGCCAGACGAGGCCGCCGTGGCGCCCTTCGAGGGGCTCGATGCCCGTACCCGGCAAGCCACCGCTGGGGCGGCCAAGTCCGGGGCCAAGATCGAGGTCGTCGTGTTGGACCGCGACACCGGCCAGATCGTCTCCAACGGCGCGACCCAGCCTTTCCCGATCGCCTCGGTGGTGAAGCTGTTCATCGCCGACGACCTGCTGCTGCAGGAATCGAAGGGCGAGACGAAACTGACTGCTGCCGACCGCAGGTCGCTCGACGTCATGCTGCGCTCCTCGGACGACGGTGCGGCCCAGACCTTCTGGGACCGCAGCGGAGGAAACGCCGTCATCTCGCGCATCGTGGCGCGCTACGGGTTGAAGGGCACCACCGCGCCGTACAACGGACACTGGGACGTCACGCAGAGCACCGCAAGCGATCTCGTGCGCTACTACGACATGCTGCTGGACGGCAGTGGCGGGTTACCCCCCGAGCAGGCCGACGTGATCATCAGCAACCTGGCGCAGTCCACACCGACCGGAACCGACGGATACCCCCAGCGCTTCGGCATCCCCGACGGGCTCTACGCCGAGCCGGTCGCGGTCAAGCAAGGCTGGTTCTGCTGCTGGAACGGGGCCAACCAGCTGCACGTTTCGACCGGCGCCATCGGACCCGAACGCCGCTACGTCATGGCGATCAGCTCGCTGGAACCCGGTGACGCCGGCGCGGCTCGCGACACCGTCACCCAGGCCGTCAAGACGATGTTCCCGGGCGGGCGCATCTAGACGCCGTTGCTCCTCGGTCAGTTCAGGTAGTCCGCACCGCCGACGTAGGTCATCTCCTGGTGGTCGGCATCCAATGCCGCCCGGGCGATTTCGGTGGCGAACTCCTCGACGGTCGGAAGTTCCGCCTGGTCGCGGCGGGCTTCCACAGCCGCGGGATCACGCCGCTGCAGCAACCGGACGATGATCGTCCCGTCGATCATGTCGCCGGACACCACCTTCAGCGCGATTCCCCGCTCGGCCAGACCGGGTTTCGCGGCCAGCAACGCGTCCTCGCCGGCGCGTTTGCTCTGCGCGATCGGCTCGTAGCCGTCGGGCACCGGTTTGCCGGGGTAGAAGTGCGCTTGATGGCTGGTGACGAAGACTATCCGCGCCCCTGAAGGCATGAGGGGAAGGCACAGTGTGGCCAGGCGTAGTTGCGCATCGCGGTTGAGACGCATGGCATAACCCGGATCGGCTCCGCGCTCGAGGCCACCGGAAGCGTTGAGAACCAACACATCGAGCGTGCCGAACCGCTCACGAATATCGGTCAGCAGCGCGTTGACCGCTGCCTCGTCGCAGACGTCAGCGCCTGCGGCCGACGCCTGTCCGCCGGCCGCGCGAATGCCGTCGACCACGGTGTTGGCCCGTGCGGCCTTCTCGCGGTAGTTGACCAGAACATGGAGGCCTGACGCCGCGAGGATCCGCGCCACCTCGGCGCCGATTCCGCGGGACGCACCCGTGACAAGGGCCACCCGGTGCGCCCTCTCCTCCTCGGGGGACGCGGCTCCGGGGAGCACATCGTCCGCTACGTCTGGTCTGATCACCGAATTCCTCCTCGCGTCGCGAGCCTTAGAGTTTACTTATTTTGGCCTTATTTTTCTTAATCTAGTGCTAGCGTCAACTTCATCGCTCGGTCCGCCACGCAGGGGAGGCGTGCACGACATGACGGAACACTCTGTTGTCCTCGGCGCAGGGATCGCCGGCCTCCTGGCCGCGGCGGCGCTCGCCGATGCCGGTCACGACGTCACAGTCGTCGAACGAGACCGTCTGCCGGACAGCCCTTCCCAGCGTCGCGGCATACCGCAGGGGCCACACCTGCACAGTCTGCTGTCCCTGGGCTGGCAGATCATCGAGGAGCTGGTACCTGGCCTGATCCAAGACCTGATCGACGCAGGCTGCCACGTCCTCGGCGATGCCCACCTCGGTGCGCGCATGCACATCCAGAACGGCCGGTACGCCTTCAACCGCACCGATCCGGTCACGGATCCAGCCGCACTCGCCAACTACCTGGTGACGCGACCGCTACTCGAACATGCCCTGCGGCTAAGGGTCACGGCCCTGCCCAATGTCGTTGTCATAGACTGGCACGACGTCGGTGCGTTTGTCGCCGGGCAACCGGATCGCATCACCGGTGTCACGCTGGCAGACCGACAGACAGGCGCGACTCGGACGCTCGAGGCCGATCTCGTCGTCGACGCCACCGGTCGCGCGACGCGCACCCCCCTGCTCCTCGAGATGCTCGGCTACGGCCGGCCGCCGCAGCGCTCATTCACCGTGCGCGGCGTGTACTACAGCCAACAGATCGCCATCCCCGACCAGGACACCTTTCCCGAGCGCCTCGTCCTGGTCATCCCGTCCGACGGCGCCGGCCGCGGCGGCCTGGTTGCCTGTGAGCACGACACCTGGACATTGACGGTCGCGGCCCATGCGTACGACAACGCACCACCGGTCGCATTCGATGAAATGCTCACCCTGGCAGCGGAATTCGTGCCACCACACATTCAACCGGCACTTCGCGAGGCTACGCCGCTGTCAGATGTCGCGGTCTACCGCTACCCCGGCGGCACCTGGCATCGCTACGACCGTTGCACCCGCCACCCTGACCGCCTGGTGGTGATCGGCGACGCGCTGTGCTGCCTGGACCCCATCCACGGGCAAGGGGTCACCATGGCCGCACGGCATGCCCAGGTGTTACGCAGCCACCTCCGCGACCATGGAAGCGTTGACCCGCAACGGTTCTACCAATCGCTGGCGCGCATCATCGCCCCGGTCTGGGCCACCAATCAACCTTCCGGACACGTATCGGACCGGAGTGTGAAGGCGAGGGTCCGCCGGCGCGCTCTGGACTGGAGTCGCCGCAAGATCCTTGAGGCCGCCGGCGACATCGTCGTCACCGAACGCCTGGTTCGGATCGTGAACATGGTCGACCCGCCGCGGCGACTGCTCGAACCGCGTGTGCTCGCCCGGGTGGCGGCCTACCATTTCCTCAAGTCTTTGCCCCTGCCAGCACCCCGACGGCGCGTGAGGACGAAAGCCCGTGCTTGACACGTCATATCGCAACGCCCGCATTCGCGTCTCCGCGATCGCGGCCGGGCTCGACGAGTCACAGCTGCTGGAGCTGGTCCCGGCTACTCCCGAGTGGTCCGTGCACGATCTCTTGGCGCACCTGGTCGGTGGCGCCGCCGACAGCTCCTGCGGTCGCATGGACGGGGCCGGCGGGCGGCGATGGACAGCACGCCACGTTGCCGAGCGCCAACACGATTCGGTCGACTCGCTGCTGGCCGAGTGGGAGCGGGTGAGCCCCGTGGTCGAGGCGGGCCTGGCCGGGAAACAGTTCACCGGACCCAGCGTCGCCGCCGACCTCATCTGCCACGAAGCCGACCTGAACGAGGCGCTGGGCCTGCCCCGGGTAGATCGCATCCATTGGCATGAACCGTTCCTGAACGTGATGATGTGGCTACTGGTCCAACGGCTCCAGCCGTTCACCTCAGTCCTCATCCACGACGAACACGGCAACGAATGGCACTGCGGGTCAGCCGAACCCACGCTCACGCTTCGTGCGGATGGATACGAACTTCTGCGAGCGATGTTCAGTCGACGCTCGCGCCGGCAGATCGCCGACTGGGACTGGTCGCCCGCTCCGGGCCAGCAAGTCATCGACTGCTTCGGCTTCTTCGGACCCCGCGACGATGACCAACCGGTGCCCGCCAAGACCTGACGACGATTTAGACATGAAACAGTACCGCGATGGAAAATCTGAGCCTAGGCGAACGGGTTTAGCTGTCGTCGATGAGGACGTTGATGATATCGGTTCCGTTGCCGGGTTGGGTTTCTCGGGTGAGCACGCGGATGGGTATGGAGCCTGTCCGCCTGAGTGAAACGTGATGGCGGTCAGCTTCGGCTGCGAGTCCGCTGCCGAAGGTGCATTCGGGTTGCGGAAAGGTCAACGGTGCATCGAAGACAAGACGTCCAAGGCCGGTGATGTCGGCGCCGCGGTAGACATAGACATCGACCGTGCGATCACCGTCTTCGTCTTGGTCGTCGGCGAAGGTGAAGACGTGGATGCTGGATTCGTCGGCTATGAAATCCACTGGGTCATCTTCGAGTTCGGGAACGCTCCTGGAGCCGAGCGCAGCGAAACGCACTTGATGATAGTCGGGGATGATGGTGGCTTGAGCGATTAGTTCGTTGCCTGCCATTGTGGGCCCGGCCCCTCTCCTGGTTTCAGTGTCAGTTGGGCTTTTTGTGGTGTTGCTTGCTCTTCTTGTCTTTCTTGGGTTTCTGCTTCTTCTTCTGGTCGTGGTTCTTGTTCGATGACGCGGAGTGGTTGCCGTTGTCATTGTTGCGGTTTTCCCGGGCGGAGATGACCCCGGCCTTCTGCACGGCATTGAGGCGTTGGCGGTTGGTGACGGCGTTGACCCGGTTGGCGTCGATAGCGCGTTGCTGGGCTGGGTTGGAGGGGCGCAGCTGTGGCTGCCTTTGTAGCAGGTCGCGCTGTGCGCAGTCGCGGCAACTCAGCTTCCCGGCGCGGTCACGGAATACTGCCCTGGGATTGAGGTACCGCACGTTGGGGGTAACCGCGGCGGGCCGGTGCCGTCATCGAGGTTGATGAGGGCCGAACGGATGAAACTGCGTCACAACCAGTTCCGGGGTCGGCCTGGTCGCGGGCTGCTGTCATTCTGGCAGTGAGGTGCTGAAGATCGGCCAGCATATTTCTGTGGCGGTGAAGGTTGTCGGATCTGAGGGCGTGGCACCGATGTAGTGTTCGCGGATCGGTCCTTGGCCGCTGATGAGATGCTCGTTTGCGTATATGCCCAGGGCCGCGTAACTGCGGTCGATGCCCTCCTCGTGACCGCCGGAGTGGGTGAGCACGGCGAATTCGGCCTTGGGTAGGACCTCGGCGCGGATGCCCTCCGGGGGGTCCGCGGTTTGCGGCGCGGGGACGAAGAGGGTTGCGTTGCCGCGCGATTCGAGGAAAAGTGCGCGATCGTAAAGGCCACCCGGCACCACCGCCGACGGTGCGCCTGCTGCCGTGACAACTGCGTCTAGCAGTGTCCTCAGCGTCGCCGCGAACCAGGGGTCGATCTCGGAAACCTCGATGGCGGCACCGATCGACCACACAGCGAGTGCTGGCTCTTGGCGCACCTGCACGAAGGCGGGGGTGTGCACGGGGGACAGCAACTCGCGCAGCGCACCGACGGTGTCACGGGTCTGCTGCAGCTGCTCCTCCATCTGTTGGAGATGAGTCGTGATGATCTCGGCGCGGGTCGCGGCGTCGTCTGTGCTCAGCAGCGCCTTGATGTCGGGAATGGACATGCCCAGGGTGCGGAACCGGCGGATGATGTGCGCGTGATCGACCTGGCTGGTGTCGTAGAAGCGGTAGCCGGTGTGCGAATCGACGTGGGCTGGTTCGAGAATACCGATATCGTGGTAGTGCCGTAGCGCCTTCCTGCTCAGGCTGGTCATCACCGAGAAGTCACCGATCGAGACCTGTGCGCCCACAACGTCCTCCTCATGCGATCCGCCGCCCGCGTTATCGGGTAAGGCCATCGTGCAGCTTCCCCCTAGGGCAAGGTCAACATTGCGGCCTGAGTCCGACAAATCCGTTCGAGACCGCCATCTGCAGGCCACTGGCCAGCGAGTCGCTGCCCTGGGGAAGGGCGGTCTGGCGGTCCGGGTGGCACGAACACGAATTTTTGCGCCCAGCTTGACCTTCCCCTTAGGGAAAGCTCCACCGTGGGGTCATGACCACAGAATGGGATGCACTCCCGGACACCATCAAGACGTTCATGAACTCGCTCACCACCCCGCAGGACGGCCGAGCGCTCGACACATTCACCGCCGATGCGGTCGTGACCGACGAGGGGCGCGACTACACGGGACGTGACGAGATCGGGGCCTGGCTGACCGCCTCGGCCGGCGAGTACACCTACACCTCCGAGTTCACCGGCGCAACCACAACCGACAACACCATCGACGTCGGGCAGCACCTGGAGGGCAACTTCCCCGGCGGGGTCGTCGACCTGCACTTCCGCTTCACCCTCGACGGCGCGTCGATCAGCCGGTTGGTGATCGAGCCATGAGCAGGAGATGGTTCATCACGGGGGGCACGCCCGGCGGCTTCGGGGTGGCGTTCGCCGAGGCGGCGCTGGAGACGGGGGACCGCGTGGTGCTCACGTCCCGGCGTCCGCAGGAGCTGGCGGCCTGGGCCGACCAGTACGGCGACCGCGTTCTCGTCGTGCCGCTAGAACTCACCGATGCGGCGCAGGTGCAGCGCGCGGTGCGCGTCGCCGAGGAGCACTTCGACGGTATCGACGTGCTGGTCAACAACGCCGGCCGCGGTTGGTACGGATCGATCGAAGGGATGGACGAGTCCTCGTTGCGGGCGATGTTCGAACTGAACTTCTTCGCGGTGCTGTCCGTGACGCGTGCAGTGTTGCCGGGCATGCGCGCCCGCGGAAACGGGTGGATCGTCAACGTGTCCTCGGTGGCCGGGCTCGTGTCGGCGGTCGGATTCGGCTACTACAGCGCGACGAAGTTCGCCATCGAAGCCATCACCGATGCGCTGCGCGACGAGGTCGCCGCACAGGGAATCTCCGTGTTGACGGTCGAACCGGGGGCGTTCCGCACCAACGCCTACGCCGGCTTCGCCAACGAGCCTGTCGCGGAAGCGATTCCGGAGTATCACGACATGCTGGAGCAGGTCCGCGCCGTCTTCGTCAGGATGGACGGTGTGCAGCCCGGCGATCCGCGCCGCGGAGCTCGTGCGGTGATCGCGGCGATGGCCCAGGACCCGCCGCCCCGCCGGCTGATCCTGGGCAATAGCGGATACGACGCCGTGATCGATGCCCTGGAGAAGAACCTGGCCGACATCCGGGCCAACGAAACACTCTCTCGCAGTGCGGATTTCCCCGCCTAGTCGGGCGGCATGAGCGAGTATCTGGTGCTACAAGAGAAGTCATTCGCTGCGGCGGTTGCGCTGTTGCCGATTGGCACTACGCGTACAGCCGGCAGCGCTCGACGAGGATCTGGGCCAGCCGTTCAGGTTCGCTGACCATCAGCATGTGGCAGGTGTCGATCTCGATGAGCGTCTGCACTCCGCCAAGCGCAGCGATGCACTCGTGTTGAATCTTTGTCGGGACGGCACGATCACGCCGAGTGAGTATCCACGTTCGTGGCACATCGTCGGGCATACCGCTGCCGTCAACTTTTTCTATCATGATGGAGGGTGATTCCTGACAGGACCGAGCCAGCGTGAACCTGCGCTGTGCGGGAGTCATTCCGTTGCAAAATACAAACCCCGCCAACGCAGTAGGCAAACCTCCCGGACGGACCGAACGGCCCTTCTGCACTTTGCGTTTCGCGGTGCGACGTGCGTACCAGCTCATCGCCCCGGGAAATGTGTCCACTAGGGCGCTGCCGTTGGTTGGCACTTGCGCGGTAGCCAAGATCATCTCCCGCACCCGCGCCGAGCCGAGCTTGGTGACAACACCAGGGACGGTCACCCCAGCCAGCGAATGGCCGACAATCACGAGGTCATCGAGCGCAGCATCCTCGATGTCCGACACCACCGAGTCGACCCACTCGTCGATACAAGCCGTTATCAGGTCACCGGCCCTATCTCGCCGACCTGGCAAATCAACGGCCAGCACCCTTAGCATCGGTTCCATATCTTGGATAGCGTCTACTGTGGGCTCCCAACAATCGGCGGCAAAACCGCCTCCGTGCACCAGGACCAAAGCGGGCAGTGCCATGGCGGGCCTCCTTCAGCGCCCGGGGGCGCTGGACCGCAGCGTAAAGCCCTCGACGCGACGGCGCGCCAGTTTTCGCCACCCGAACGGGCCACAGTCAATTTCAATGTCGATCCATCGCACGATCTAATTTGTTCGCGCGACGCTAGCGCCGCCAGTCGCGCTCAGAGAGGCGGAACACCGCACCGAAGGACTGCTCGTTGCTGACCTCGGCCATTTCGTCGAATAAAGCGAGGACGGCTAACAATGTTGTTAAACAATCAGTGCCTGCTTGTCAATCTTCATTGCATCTCGACAGTTGTCGGTTAGCGCGCCATGTTCGTGAACCGCGAGAAGTGAAGCTGGTGCGCCACAGTGATATTCGCCGTCGGTCCGTTGCGGTGCTTGCCCAGGATGATGTCGGCCTCGCCGCCGCGCGGGTCCTCCCGGTCGATCGCATCGGGACGGTGCAGCAGCAGGACCATGTCGGCATCCTGTTCCAGCGAGCCGGATTCACGAAGGTCCGAGACCTGCGGACGCTTGTCGGTGCGTTGCTCGGGACCACGGTTCAGCTGGCTGATTGCGATCACCGGCACTTCGAGTTCCTTGGCCATCAGCTTGAGGCTTCGGGAGAAGTCCGAAACCTCTTGCTGGCGTGACTCGTACTTCTTACCCGAACTCATCAGCTGCATGTAGTCGACGACCACGAGCTTGAGATCCGCCTTCTGAGCGAGACGCCGGCCCTTGGCCCGGATCTCCATCATGGTCAGGTTCGGCGAGTCATCGATGTAGAGCGGAGCTTCGCTGATCTCGCTCATCCGGCGGGCCAGCTTGGTCCAGTCGTCATCGCTCATCCGGCCCGAACGCATATCGGCCAGCTTGATTTTCGCCTCGGCCGAGAGCAGGCGCATGACGATCTCGGACTTGCTCATTTCCAGCGAGAAGATGACGCTGGCCATCCGATGCTTGATCGAGCAGGACCGCATGAAATCCAGTCCCAGCGTCGATTTCCCGACGCCGGGACGTGCCGCGATGATGATCATCTGCCCGGGGTGCAGGCCGTTGGTGATCTCGTCGAACTCGGTGAACCCGGTCGGCACACCGCGCGAGATGCCGCCCTGCGAGGCGATCGCATCGATCTCGTCCATCGTGGGCTGCAGGAGATCTTCTAGCGCGACGAAGTCCTCCGAGGCGCGCCGCTCGGTGACGTCGTAGATCTCGGCCTGCGCCCGGTCCACCACGTCGGTGACATCGGCGCCGTCGGCCCCGGCGTAGCCGTACTGGACCACCCGGGTGCCCGCCTCCACCAACCGGCGCAACAGCGCCTTCTCGGCCACGATGCCGGCGTAGAAACCGGCATTGGCCGCAGTGGGCACGGTGGAGATCAGCGTGTGCAGATACGGGGCCCCGCCGATCCGACGCAACAGCCCGCGGCGATCGAGCTCGGCGGCGACCGTGACGGCGTCAGCCGGCTCACCCCGGCCGTACAGATCGAGGATGGCGTCGTAGACGTTCTGGTGTGCCGGGCGGTAGAAGTCGCCGGGACGGAGCCGCTCGAGGACGTCGGCGATCGCGTCCTTGCTCAACAGCATGCCGCCGAGGACCGCCTGCTCGGCCGCCATGTCCTGCGGCGGCTGCCGGCCGAAGTCCTCCCCAGGCGGAGGGCCATCCGTGTCCGAATCCGGATAACCCAGGTCGTCCACCACCGCCACGGACTCCCCACCCCCTTCCGAGACCCGCCTGACGACAGGCTCGAACGTCTATTCGAATCGGTACTGCGACTGTAAAACAGGGCTCCGACAAAGCTTCATGACGGCGCTGCGACGCACCACGGTAGACGTTGCTGGCGCCGCTCGAAACCGCCCCTGTTGATCAACCTGTGGATGGTATGGGGATAGGTCTCGGTCGCAGTGTTGAGGCTCTGGGGAGAACCTGTGGATCATTCCAGAACTATCTGTTGTTTTCCCAGGTCAGGGTGCCATAGAGGCTGTCAATGATTGTGTATGGGAAGTTCTTCGGCGTGTCGTGCCGGGTTGCCGTCCCGGGCGTGTTGTGTTGCGCACAGGAACCACGCCGGTTAACACCGGGTGAGCTTCGCTGTCCAGAGTTTTGCGCAACGCGTTCGCCAGAGATACAGCAAACGCCCGGGTGGAAACCTCTGCAGGCTCCCACCCGGGCGATCGAGTGCTGGCGGATCTACTCCGCTACGGGATTACTCCGCGACAACGTTCAGCGACACCTTGGCTTCCACCCCGGTGTGCAGCCGGACGACGACCGGATGCGTGCCGACCGACTTGATGTGCGCCTTGGGCAGCTGCACGGTGCGCTTGTCCAGGTTCGGGCCGCCGGCCTTCTTGATCACGGCCACGACATCCGCCGCGGTGACCGAACCGAACAGCTTGCCGGTGTCGGCAGCGGCCTGAACCGGCAGCGACACCTCGCCCAGGTTCTCCAGAGCGGTCTTCAGCTCGTTGGCGTGCTCGACGCCGCGGATGGACTTGGCCTCGCGCGCCCGGCGGATCTCGTCGGCCTGGCGCTCGGCGCCGCGGGAAGCCACAATGGCCAGCCCACGGGGCAGCAGGTAGTTACGGCCGTAGCCGTCCTTGACCTCGACGGCGTCGCCCGCGACACCCAGGTGTTCCACCTCAGCAGTGAGAATCAGCTTCATTGGTCTACCCCCTACCGCGTCGACGAGCCGAACGGCAGCAGAGCCACCTCGCGGGCATTCTTCACCGCGATGGCGACATCGCGCTGGTGCTGGACGCAGTTGCCGGTCACCCGGCGGGCACGGATCTTGCCGCGCTCGCTGATGTAGGTGCGCAGCAGCGCAGTGTCCTTGTAGTCGATGACCTGCCCCTTACCCTTCTTGGAGCAGAACACGCACTTACGAGTCTTGACCGGCTTTTCCGGTGCCGGCCGTCGCTTTGTGGACTTGGCCATTGGTTATCTCTTCCTTGCAAAAATTTTCGTTGTTGATCAGAACGGCGGCTCGTCGTCGGCCCCGCTGAAGGAGCCGGACGCCGGTGCACTGCCCCACGGATCGTCCTTGGGCTGCTCGGCCTGGCGCGAACCTCCGCCGCCACCACCGCCGAAGCCGCCGCCTCCGCCGCCACTACGGCTGGCCTTGTTGACCTTGGCCGTGGCGTAACGCAGGGACGGACCGATCTCGTCGACCTCGACCTCGACAACGGTCCGCTTCTCACCCTCGCGGGTTTCGAAGGAACGCTGCTTGAGCCGACCGGTGACGATCACCCGCGAACCCCGGGTGAGGCTCTCGGCCACATTCTCGGCAGCCTCACGCCAGATGTTGCACCGAAGGAACAGCGCCTCGCCGTCTTTCCACTCGTTGCTCTGCCGGTCGAACATTCGCGGCGTAGAAGCAACGGTGAAGTTGGCGACAGCTGCGCCGGACGGGGTGAAACGCAGTTCCGGGTCAGCAGTCAGGTTTCCGACAACTGTGATGGTGGTGTCACCAGCCACGAGATCCTCCTGGGATAGGCATGTCCGTTTGCGCGAAGCCTACGTAGCCCCGCCGACGACTGACAGCCTTTAGTGCTTGTCGGTCCGCATCACCTTGGTCCGAAGCACGGACTCGTTCAGGTTGAGCTGACGGTCGAGCTCGGAAACGGTGGCCGGTTCAGCCTTGACGTCGACAACGGCGTAGATGCCCTCGGCGTGCTTCGCGATCTCGTAAGCCAGCCGGCGACGGCCCCAGATGTCGACCTTGTCGACACTGCCGCCATCCTTGCGGACGACGTTCAGGAACGTCTCCAACGACGGAGCTACGGTGCGCTCGTCAAGTGTGGGGTCGAGAATGACCATGATTTCGTATGGACGCATTAGAACCTCATCACCTCCTCTGGTCGTGTACGGCCACGGTGGATTCCGTGGCAGGAGGGTCGCCTGCGTCGGCAACCGGCCCAGGCTACCCGAAACCGCCCTGATCTGCGAAATCCGTATAAGGTGAGCCCGTCGTCTTCAAAGATCGGGGGAATCTGTGACCTATCCCAACGGGCCCTATGGTCAGGGATTTCCCGAGCAACCCGGCCACGCCCAACAGCCTGGTCACCCCCAGCAGCCGGGCTATCCACCTCAGCCCGGATACCCGCCTCAGCCGGGCTATCCGCAACAGCCCGGGTATCCACCGCCGCCCGGATATCCGGTCGGACAGCCGACCCCGTACGGCCTGGCGCCGGCTCCGATCCCGTCGCCTAGCGGAGTGACAGGCATCATCGCGGGTGTTCTAGCCGCGCTCGGCGGAGTGGCCAACGTCTTCGGCGGCCTCGCCATGGCCTTCGGGCTCGCCGTCATCGTCAACGACTCGACCGATGGCTCCAATGACGGGTGGGCCGGGCTGATCGCCGTCACGGCGCTGAACATCGTCGCCGGAGTCCTGCTCCTGGTCGGAGCAGTGTTGTTGTTCGTCCGCAAGATGGCCGGCCGCTGGCTCGTGGCCGTCGGATGCTCCGTCTCCATCCTGAGCGCGCTGATCAGCCTCGCGTTGCCCGCGACGATCGCCGACTACCAGTACCGCAGCGGTCCATCCGATTTCGTGGCCCTCATCTTCCCCGTCACCACGCTCGTATTGGTCTTGGTGCCGCCGACCGCAGCCTGGATCCGGGCCAAGCAGAATCCGGTTGCGCCCCAGTTCTACCCGCCGTATCCGCGCTGAGTCGTGCTCGAACTTGGTTCCGGCTCGCCGTTTTCCACCTGAGGGTCGCGAAAAAACAAATTCGCAGCCCTGGTGTAGAAATCGGCGCCGGCGCGGGCGCTGCGCGGACGCGGCCGCAGGCTCGGCCGGCGCGGACGCCGGCGCGGCGCAGACCCAGCTGGCGCGTCTACTTCGCGTCGGCCAACTCAGACTCCGGCTCGGGCTGTGGCTTGGGCTCGATCCGAACGCGGCCGGCCGAGGGACGCAACCAATCCGGCAACCAACGCGGAGGCTCGTCGGGCGCCCGATCGAACACCCCACCGGTGGGGTCGTCGATGCGTCCGCCGTGGCGCACCAGATCGAGTTCGGGACGGTAGATCTGGCGAATGACCAACGCACACAGCACGATCACCGCGAGGTCGCGTAGCAACACCGTGGTGGTGAACCACTGCTCGGGCAGGCCCTTGTTCTGCTCGCCGTACAGATAGAGCATGCGCGGTATCCACACCAGCGCGTCGATCGTCATCCACGCCAGCAGGATTCGGCGATGCGGCAACGCCAGGACCGCCAGTGGCACCAGCCACAGTGAGAACTGCGGGCTCCACACCTTGTTGGTCAGCAGGAACGCGGCCACCACCAGGAACGCCAGCTGCGCCAACCGCGGCCGCTGCGGCGCCGTCAACGCGATGTAGCCGATCGCGATACAGCACGCCGCGAACAACACTGCCGTGACCGTGTTGAGCACCGTCGGCGGCTGCCAGAAGCCGAGGTCGGGATCGAAGCCGCGCCAATCGGTGAACGACTTCACCACGTTGTAGAGCGAGTCCATGTCGTCGCCGCGACGGGTGTTGAGCCGGAAGAACTCCGACCATCCCCGCGGGAAGAGCACCATGATCGGCAGGTTGATCAACAGCCAGGTGGCGACTGCGGTCAGCGCCGCCTTGCCGACCTCTCGCAGGCGCCCGGTGCGCAGCCCGAGCAGCACCAGTGGGACGAACAGCAGCAGCGGATACAGCTTGGCCGCCACGCCGATTCCGATCAGCGCCCCGGCCCATACCGGTTTTCGTCGAGCCCACGCCAGCATCGCGCCCGCCGCGGTCGCGGTCGCGAGCGCGTCGAAGTTGGTGAACACCTGGAAGATCACGATCGGCGAGCCCGCCACGAGTGCGGCATCCCACACCCGCCTGCCCGCCATTCGTGAAGTGGCCCAGATCGTGGCCAACCAGGCCAGCGCCAAGCCGAACGCCGAAATGTTGAAGAACATCACCACCTCGGCCACCAGCGGGACCGACACCAACTTGGTCACCGCGGTGTAGGTCTTGGCCAACGACATGGACACGTACTGGTAGAGACCGGTCAGTACCGGATACTCCATGTAGCGGATCGCCGGACTGCCGTCGTATTGCATGCGCGGCTTGCCGGTCGCGTCGTTCTCGACCCAACTGGATTTGTAGGGAAACTTGCCGAGGTTCAACAACTCTGCGGTGTAGAGCGGAACGGTGTCGGAGTAGCACAGCTCGTAATAGGCCCGGTTGTTCTCCCAGTTGGCCACCCGTTCGCCCGCACTGCCCTTGCCGGTCGTCTGCAGACACGCGGCCTTGGTCGTGTAGCCCAACGCCAGGAACACCACGGCGATCACGAACATCACCCGCAGCGGGGTCATGAACCGGGACCGGCCGATCAACGCGTGCCGGCCGACGGGCCCGCCGACGGTCTGAGACAGTGCCTCGCCCAGCCGGTCGGTGCGGCTGGGGAGGTCGCGGTCGTCGGCGCTCCGGCGGTCTTCCGCCGGCGGGGCCGGCGAGTCGAACCCTGCCGGCGGCGCCGGCGAGTCCTGCGCTACCCGGTCCGTCACGGAGGCGGCGGGGCCACCGGAACTTCCGGCACGCCGGGCACAACGGGAGCTCCCGGCGGCGGTCCGATCGGCACGGTCGTCGGAGGGCCGATCGGGATCGTGATGCCCGGGGCCACTTCGATGGTCGGCTGGATCACGGTCTCCGAAGGCATCACCGATACCCCGGGGCCGTTCGGCAGCGTCCCTGGCGGCGGGGCGACCGGGGCTTGCGGCACACCCGCATAGCCACCGATCTCGGTCGGCTTCGGGAACGTCTCGTTGTCAGTGCCCTTCAGCGCACCGTCCATCGTGGATTTCCAGATGTCCGATGGCAGGCCCGATCCGTAGACCGGTCCGCCGGATGCCGTCTTCAACGGTTTCACACCGTCGGAGGTACCCACCCAGACCGCGGTCGAAAGCGACGGCGTGTAACCGACCATCCAGGCGTCACGGTTGTCGCCGGTGTCGCCGAGCTGGTTGGTGCCCGTCTTGGCGGCCGAGGCACGGCCGCCGGCCAGGTTGTGACCGCGTGACCAGCCTGCGATCGGCTGCATGGCCGAGGTCACGTTGTCGGCCACGGCCTTGTCGATGCGCTGTTCGCCGTTGTCCTGGCTGGACGCGTCGAACAGCACCTGCCCCGACGAGTTCACGACCTTCTGGACGAAGTGCGGCTTGTGATACGTCCCGGACGCCGCGAGCGTGGCGTACGCCGAGGCCATGTCGATCACCCGGGACTGGTACTGGCCCAGCACCACACCGTTGTTCGGCGGGCCACCCTTGCCGTCCTCGGACAGCGTGTGTTCCACGCCGGGGAAGCTCTCGGCGACGCCGGCATCGTGGGCGGCCTTGGCCACGTCCTCGGGACCGTGCTCGAGCTTGAGCATCAGTCGGTAGTAGCTGGTGTTGAGGGACCGCTTGAGCGCCTCGGCGATCGAGCAGGTGCCGCAGCCTTCACCCTCGACGTTGCTGATCTTGATGCCGTTGACGGTGACCGGCCCGCTGTCGACCTGATAGCCCAGACCGATGCCCTGCTGCAGGGCGGCGACGAGCGCGAACACCTTGAACGACGAGCCTGTCGGCAGACCGGCCTGGGCGAAGTCGAAGCCGTTGGCGTCCGAGCCGCCGTAGTAGGCCTTGACCGCTCCGTCATGCGGATCGATGGAGACCACCGCGGTCCGCATGTCGGGGTCCTGCCCGTCCATGTACTTGGACACCGCGTTCTCGGCGGCCTGCTGCGCCTGCGGGTCGATCGTGGTGGTGACCTGCAGACCCTCCGTGTTCAGCGCCTGCTCACTGATGTCGAACAGATCCAGCAGTTCCTTGGTGACCTGACGCTCGATCAGCCCGTTCGGGCCCGTCGTCTGGTTCGCCTGGCGAGCCTGGTCCGGCGGCACCGTCGGCGGGAAGACCTGGCCGGCGCGTTCCTGTGCCGACAGCGCACCCATGTCGACCATGCCGTCGAGCACCCAGTTCCACCGGTCGGCCGCACCCTGCGGATTCACGGCGGGGTCCAACCCCGACGGGCGCTGGATCAGCGCTGCCATCAGGGCGCCTTCGGCGACGGTGAGTTGGTCGACCGGTTTGTCGAAGTACGACTTGGCCGCCGCGGCGATTCCATACGAGCCGCGGCCGAAATAGATCATGTTCAGATACGCCTGCATCACAGCGTCTTTGGACCACTCGCTGGCCATCTTGGTCGAGATGACGAGCTCCTTGGCCTTACGGATCAGACCGCCGATGCCTGAGCGCTCGTCACCGACGAGTGCGTTCTTGACGTACTGCTGTGTGATGGTCGACCCACCCTGCAGATCGCCGCCGACCAAGTTGTTCTTGATCGCGCGCAGCAGCGCGGTGAACGAGAAGCCCGGATTGGTGTAGAAATCGCGGTCCTCAGCGGCCATCACCGCGTTGCGGACGTGCTCCGGGATCTTGTCGATGCCGACGTCGACCCGATTGCCTTCTGGCGGAACGATCTTGGCGATCTCACTGCCGTCGCTGGCCAGGATCGTCGACACCTGGTTGGTGCGAATATCTCCGGGCTGCGGGACGTCGACGATCATGTACGCCATACCGAACGTCACGAGCGGAAGCAGGATCATCGCCACCACCCCGGCGATCGACAGCCGCCGCACCAACTTCCAGTTGATGTGGAACTGCCGCGTCGGCTTGGGGCCCGGCCCCGACGGACCCGAAGGCCCCGATCCGCGACCGCCGCCCGGTGGCGGCGGTGGCGGAGACTTCGGCGGCTGCGGTTTGGGCGGGGGTGTCCCGTCCATCGCAGCCCTGACGACATCGAGCGGAGCCGGTCCACCGTCACGCACCGGTGGCAGCACCGTGGTGAGCCGATCGTCGGGGGGTAACGCCGGACGACCGGGACGGCCCGTGGGCCCCTTGTCCCGTCCTACCGGACCGTTCTCGCGTCCCGTGGGTCCCGCCTCGCGTGCCGGCGGCCTTGGCTCTCGGACCGGAGGCTTCTCCCGGGCAGGCGGCCTGTTTTCGCGCGCGCCAAGGCGGTCAGCCGCACTACGGATGTCGTTGGCTGACCGGCTATGGCGCCCTTCGTTATTCACTGGCCGTACGCGCCGACTTGCGCGTGCCTCGAGTGCCACGTGCCTTCGGCGGCCGAGGCGCGCCCAGGACATATGACTTGACCAAATGATTCCAACTGCAGGTGCGGCATACCTCAACCACATGGACTGCGAACTCGTCGTAACGAGTTGCCAACATCACCAGCTCCTCCGCGGTGCGCGCTGAGCCCGACACCGGGCCCAGATGATCACCGAAAACCCACGACACCAGCGTGAGCTGCTCCTTACGGCAGATCGGACACATCACCGAACTCTGCTTGCCGTGAAACTTTGCCGCGCGAAGCAGGTACGGGTTGGCATCACAGACCTCCGAGACGCCGGTGCGCCCCGAATAGACCTCAGCCAGCAGGGACCGCCGCCGAAGCGCGTAATCCACCACCTGTCTCTGCAATCGCACGAAGACCAGAGTACGTCGGCCCCCTCCACACCGAGGCGCGACCGCGTCACACCTCCTACGATCATCGGCGTGGCAACACGGCAACCCTCGAACACGCGGGCCAAAGACAGTGACCGCAACGACACCTGCAAAGTGCTCGACAACGCGCTGGGCGAGGGCCAGTTGTCCATGGAGGAACACCGCCAGCGGGTGTCGGCGGCCACCAACGCCACGACGCTGGGCGATCTGGCCCGTCTGGTCGAGGACCTGCAGACCTCCGGCGCGCCGGTGCAGCTGCCGACGCTGACCAAACCCCGTCTGCCGCGCGTCCGTAAACCGGCCGCAGGCTCGGGGTGGGGCCTGCGGCTGGCCTCGGCCGCCGTGCTGGTCGTGCTCGGCATCGGCATCGGCTGGGGTCTGTACGGAAACACCGCATCGCCGCTGAGTTTCAATCCCGACCCGGGCGCGGTGCCCGACGGCATCGACCCGGTCGTGCTGACCCCGCCGACACAGCTGCAATCGCTCAACGGGGTCAAGGGACTCTTCGAGCAGATGCGCAAGAAGTTCGGTGCCACCACGGGTTTCGAGCTGCACATCGATCCCGATTCGGCTCTGCTCTACCGCCCCGACCCGCAGGACAGCCGCAAGAAGCTCTACTACCGGTACACCGGCGGCTGGGGCGACCCGAGCACCGATCCGCGCAACGTCGAGAAGGACGACCGCCTCGTCGACCTCGCCGCATTCGACTACGAGAAGGTCCTCGGGATCATGCGGGGCGCACCGGACACCCTCAACACCAAACGTGCCGACGTGAAGAGCACCTGGCTGCGCATCACCCCTTCGGAAGACCCCGCGACGCCTGACGCCATCAACATCGCCGTCATCGTGAGCAGCGATTTCGGCGGCGGGAGCATCGACCTCTACCCCGACGGCACGGTCAAGGGGATGTACCGCAACAACGGGTGACCCGCCCCCATCGAGCACCAATCTCGGCGAACACTTGGCGCCAAATATATCGGCGCGATACAGTTTGGCGAGGTGTTGATCCGTCGTAGCGATCAATTCCATCTGATCTGTCGAAAGGGGTGATCTTGATGCTTGAGCTCGCAGTACTGGGACTCCTGCTCGAGTCACCCATGCACGGCTATGAGCTGCGCAAACGTTTGACGGGTCTGTTGGGGGCGTTCAGGGCGTTCTCGTATGGATCGCTCTACCCGGCATTACGTCGCATGCAGGCCGACGGCCTCATCGTCGAGGACGCCGCACCCTCGGGGCCGACCAAAGTGCGCCGGGCTCGGCGGGTGTACCAGCTGACCGATGCCGGCAAGCAGCGATTCAGCGAGTTGGTCGCCGACACGGGACCACAGAACTTCTCCGACGACGGGTTCGGTGTCCACCTTGCCTTCTTCAACCGCACCCCGGCCGAGGCCAGGATGCGAATTCTGGAGGGGCGCCGCCGCCAGGTGGAAGAACGCCGGGAAGGTCTGCGCGAAGCCGTGGCGCGGGCCAGTAGTTCTTTCGACCGCTACACCCGTCAGCTGCACCAGCTGGGCCTGGAGTCCAGCGAACGAGAAGTGAAATGGCTCAACGAGTTGATCGCGGCCGAACGTACGGCGCAGGGGCGCCCGGAAAACATATGAGCACAGCTCCGAACGCGGCCCCCCAGGCCGAGCACACAGAACGAGTAAGGAGATCGTCCATGTCTGAGCACGCAGGAGAAATCCGGGTCGCCATCGTCGGCGTCGGTAACTGCGCATCATCCCTGGTCCAGGGCGTGCAGTACTACCACAACGCCGATGAGAACACGACTGTGCCGGGCCTGATGCACGTGAAGTTCGGCCCCTACCACGTGCGTGACGTCAAGTTCGTCGCCGCGTTCGACGTCGACGCCAAGAAGGTCGGCTTCGACCTGTCCGAGGCCATCTTCGCCTCCGAGAACAACACCATCAAGATCGCCGACGTGCCGCCGACCAACGTGACGGTGCAGCGCGGCCCGACGCTGGACGGCATCGGCAAGTACTACGCCGACACCATCGAGATCTCCGACTTCGAGCCCGTCGACGTGGTCCAGGCGCTCAAGGACGCCAAGGTCGACGTGCTGGTCTCCTACCTGCCGGTCGGCTCGGAAGAGGCCGACAAGTTCTACGCCCAGTGCGCCATCGACGCCGGCGTGGCCTTCGTCAACGCGCTGCCGGTGTTCATCGCCTCCGACCCGGTGTGGGCCAAGAAGTTCGAGGACGCCGGCGTCCCGATCGTCGGCGACGACATCAAGAGCCAGGTCGGCGCGACCATCACCCACCGCGTCATGGCCAAGCTGTTCGAGGACCGCGGCGTCACGCTGGACCGCACTTACCAGCTCAACGTCGGCGGCAACATGGACTTCCTGAACATGCTGGAGCGCTCACGTCTGGAGTCCAAGAAGGTCTCCAAGACCCAGGCCGTCACCTCCAACCTGACCGGCTCGCTCGCCGGCAAGGTCGAGGACAAGAACGTCCACATCGGCCCGTCCGACCACGTGGCGTGGCTCGACGACCGCAAGTGGGCCTACGTCCGCCTGGAGGGCCGCGCCTTCGGTGACGTGCCGCTGAACCTGGAGTACAAGCTCGAGGTGTGGGACTCCCCCAACTCGGCAGGCGTCATCATCGACGCGGTGCGCGCCGCCAAGATCGCCAAGGACCGCGGCATCGGCGGCCCCATCGAGGCGGCCTCGGCCTACCTGATGAAGAGCCCGCCGAAGCAGATCGCCGACGACGTCGCGCGCATCGAGCTGGAGACCTTCATCAAGGGCTAGTTCTTCGCGTTCGATTCTGCGCTCAGGGCGTGTGCTTCCCGCACATCAACGCCCTGGGCGCAGAGTCGTTTTCAGGCCGTGAATTCCTCGACGACGCGGTACAGCCCGGGGTGGGCGATGGTCGAGAACGTCTCCGCGACGTGGTGGATCCCCGCCTGGAACTCCGGCTGTGCGAGCGCGGCCTGCAGCGCCTCGGCGCTGTCCCACTCGGCGACATTGACCAGCTGGAATTTCGAGTCCGGCGCCAGGGCCCGGTGCAACCGGAACGAACGGAACCCCGGCTGCCTGCTCATGAACTCGGCGCGGGTGTGCCAGTCGGCGGCGAATGCATCCAGCTCGTCCTGCGGCACCTCGAACACGTTGATCAAGGTGACCGGTTCGGTGTTCGTCATGATTCCGACCATAGTTCGGCCCAGCGGGTGGTCGTACAGTCGAAGCCGTGACGGGGATATCTGACGACGCATTGACCGGCCTTGACGAGTTCGGGCTCCTCGACGAGAACGCCGAGCAGATCGGGGCGACCGGCCCGCTGCCGCCGGTCGCACGCATCGAGCATGGGCCGATCAGCGCGCTGAAGTTCGGCACCGACGCCCCCCGGATCGTGTTCCTGCACGGCGGCGGCCAGAACGCGCACACCTGGGACACCGTGATCCTCGGCCTCGGCGAACCCGCGCTGGCCGTCGATCTGCCCGGCCACGGCCGTTCCGCCTGGCGCGAGGACGGCGATTACGGCCCGAAACTCAATGCCGCAAGCCTGATTCCGGTGCTCGAAGAGCATGCCCCCACCCCACGTCTGGTGGTCGGAATGTCGCTGGGCGGGTTGACCGCGCTGCGGATCGCGGCGACCGAGCCCCGGCTGGTGCCCGAACTCGCGCTCGTCGACGTCACCCCGTCGGCACCCGAACGCCACAACGAGATGACCAAGGCCCAGATGGGCACGGTCGCGCTGGTCCAGGAGGACCGCACCTTCCCGAGCTTCCAGGCGATGCTGGACCTGACCATCGCCGCCGCCCCGCACCGGGATCCGAAGTCGTTGCGGCGCGGTGTATTCCACAACTCCAAGCAGCTCGACGACGGCACCTGGACATGGCGTTACGACTCGTTCCGCAAAGGTGACGGCTTTGAGGGGCTATGGGACGACGTCCCGGCGATCACCATGCCCACCACCCTGATCCGCGGGGCCAACTCGTTCTTCGTCAACGACGAAGACGCCGACACCTTCGCCAGGACCGCGCCCGGATTCCGGCGCACCCACGTCGTCGCCGACTCCGGCCACTCCGTGCAGGGCGATCAGCCGGCCAAGCTCGTGGAGATCCTGCGGGGTCTGCTCAGCGGCTAGTTGTCGCTGGTTCGGCCACCAGCGGTTAACCAGTTCGTTCACGGCACTTTGCCAGCTACCCGTAGGTTCCGACTGGACCCGGTCGCCAGCCCTCGACCGGTATCGGTCGGAAGGAACTTGCGCGCAATGGCGCTGATACCGTTGAACCTCTTTCTCACTCATCGTGGAACCTCGTCGCGCCAGCATGTGACCTGCCGATTCCGGTGTGGCGACGCATGCTCGAAGCCAGTCCCCAACAACACTGAGAACGAGTACTTCGGCGACATCGTCCAGCAGCTCTCGCGGCGCTCGATGCTGCGGGCGACCGGTGTGACCGTCCTGGCAGTCGGCGCCGGATCGGCGCTTGCCGCGTGCGGGACCGACGGGCAGCCCGTAACGACGCCGACGGCTCCGGCAGCCCCCGCCGAGACGCCCCCAGGAATGAAGTTCGGCCCGGTGCGGCCGAATGTCGAAGATGCCGTGGTGATCCCCGAGGGCTACCGCCAGCACGTGGTGATCGCGTGGGGCGATCCGATCCTGCCCGATGCTCCGGCATTCGACGTGAACAAGCAGACGGCCGAAGCCCAGCGCAAGCAATTCGGCTTCAACAATGACTTCGCTGCCCTCATGCCGATCGAGGGGCGCGACAACCACTTTCTGCTGGTAACCAACTTCGAGTACGTCACTCCCCAGTTCATGTTTCCCGGCTACAACCCGGACGCGCCGACCCGTGAGCAGTTCGACATCGAGATCGCCGCGGTCGGCATGGGCGTTGTCGAGGTCGAACGCGGTCCCGACGGTGCACTCAAACCGGTGATGGGCCGTTACAACCGGCGAATCACCGCCGAAACCCCGTTCACGCTCACCGGTCCCGCTGCCGGAACCGACTTCGTCAAGACCGCGGCCGACCCGGCCGGCCGCACAGTGGCAGGAACATTCGACAACTGCTCAGGCGGCGTAACCCCCTGGGGAACGGTGCTTTCCGGCGAAGAGAACTTCAACAGCCGCTTCGGCGCGCCCGAGGGCAGTCCGGAACCCAAGCCGGTGGACGCCGACCGATTCAACCGCTACGGCATCGAGCTTGAGCCGACAGAACTCAAGTGGGAGAACTTCGATCCCCGGTTCGATCTGGCGAAATCCCCCAACGAGGTCAACCGTTTCGGCTACGTCGTCGAGATAAACCCGTGGGACCCGAACTCGACCCCGGTGAAACACTCCGCGCTCGGACGGCTCAAGCACGAGGCCGCCAACGTCTACGTCACCGACGACGGCACCGTCGTGGTCTACACCGGTGACGACGAGCGCTTCGACTACATGTACAAATTCGTGTCCGCCAAGAAAATTCAACCCGGACACGATCCCGCGGCCATGGCACACAACATGACCCTGCTCGACGAGGGAACGCTATATGTGGCCAAGCTGTCCAGCGATATTCCTGCCGCCGAGATCGACGGATCCGGAAAGCTGCCCGCGAAGGGCTCGTTCACCGGGTCGGGCACCTGGTTGCCGCTGTTGCGATCCGGGCCCGGCGGGGCCGGGGAATCCTTGGTCGACGGCTTCACCGCACAGGAAGTCGCGGTGTTCACCCGCATGGCCGCCGACAAGGCAGGCGCCACCAAGATGGACCGCCCGGAGGACTTCGAGGCCAATCCTCACACCGGCAAGGTCTATGTCGCGCTGACCAACAACGACAAACGCGGCGCTGAAGGCAAGGCCGGGGTGGATGCGGCCAACCCACGCAACGAGAACAAGAACGGCCAGATCCTGGAGATCACCGACGAGCACGCAGGCACGACGTTCACCTGGGACCTGTTGCTGGTGTGCGGTGACCCGACGGCGGCCGATACCTACTACGCAGGTTTCGACAAGACCAAGGTCAGCCCCATCTCGTGTCCCGACAACCTCGCCTTCGACAGCCACGGCAATCTTTGGATCTCCACTGACGGCAACGCTCTCGACTCCAACGACGGACTGTTCGCCGTCGCCCTCGACGGACCGAACCGCGGTGAGACCAAACAGTTCCTGTCGGTGCCGATCGGAGCCGAGACGTGCGGCCCGGTGGTGACCGACGACCTGGTGACGGTATGTGTCCAACACCCCGGCGAGGGTGACGACTACAGCCTTCACACGCCGCTGTCGCATTGGCCGGGTGGCGGTGACACACCCGCGCGCCCTGCCGTCGTCGCCGTGTGGAAGCCCGAGGGTCAGATCGGCGTCTAGCGCTACGGTTGTGAGATGAACCAGCCGTCGTCTCCCATCCGTATCGGGGTGCAGCTGCAGCCACAGCACTCCCCCAAGTACAGCCATATCCGCGACGCGGTGCGCCGCTGCGAGGACATCGGCGTCGACATCGCCTTCAACTGGGATCACTTCTTCCCGCTCTACGGTGATCCCGACGGTGCGCACTACGAATGCTGGACGATGCTCGGCGCCTGGGCCGAGCAGACCTCACGCATCGAGATCGGCGCCCTGGTCAGCTGCAACTCCTACCGCAACCCCGAGCTGCTGGCCGACATGGCCCGCACCGTCGACCACATCTCTGACGGACGCCTCATTCTCGGCATCGGAAGTGGTTGGAAACAAAAGGATTACGACGAGTACGGGTACGAGTTCGGCACCGCGGGCAGCCGCCTGGACGACCTGGCCGAGGCCCTGCCCCGGATCGAGGCCCGGCTGGCCAAGCTCAACCCGGCGCCCACCCGGGAGATCCCGATCCTCATCGGCGGTCAGGGCGAACGCAAGACGCTGCGCCTGGTGGCCGAACACGCCGACATCTGGCACGCGTTCGTCGACCGCAACACCTACCCGGGCAAGGCGGAGGTCCTCGCCGAGCACTGCGGCATCACCGGCCGCGATCCGTCCACCGTGCAGCGCTCGGCCGGGGTGCAGGAGTCAGGTGGCATCGACGCGATGCTCGCCGAGGCCGACGCACTGGCCGATCTGGGCGTCAGCATCCTCACCGTGGGCGTCAACGGACCCGACTACGACCTGACCGCCGCCGAAGCCCTGTGCCGCTGGCGCGACGGTCGAGCGCGCAAAGTTTAGCGACTGAGCTGTAACAACTCGGGTCCCCGATCGGACAGACACGTGAGAAACTTGCGCATCACAACCGCACAGGGGGAGACACGCCAGGGTGCCCAAGAACTACGGGGTCAAGGAGAAGGATCAGGTTGTCACGCACATCATCAATCTGGTGATGACGGGCAAGCTGCGATCCGGCGACCGTATTGACCGCAACGAGATCGTTCGTGACCTCGGGCTCAGCCGCGTCCCCATCCAGGAAGCCGTGGTTCAGCTCGAGCACGACGGCATCCTCTCGACGCGGTACCACCGCGGCGCATTCGTGTCCCGGTTCGACGAGGCCACCGTTGCCGAGCACCATGAGTTGTACGGCATCCTCAACGGCATCGCCTCGGCGCGCTGTGCTGCGAGTCCCACCCCCCGCATCGTCGCCCACCTCGATGACACGTTGCGAGTGATGCGTTCAGCAAAGGACACCAAGACCTTCCAGGAGGCGTGTTGGGTGTTCCGCGACGCGATCAACGACGAGTACGCCGGGCCGCGCCTGCATGCCACCATCCGGGCCGGTAAGAGCTTCGCGCCCTCGGAATTCTGGATCAACTACCCGAAAGCCAAGGCCGACTTCCTGACCGGCTACGAGGCCGAGACCGCTGCCATCCACGCCCGCGACCCCGAAGGCGCCCGCCAGGCCTGCACCGAACGCGCCGAGAAGATGGCCCAGATCATGATCGCCGAGCTCACCCGCCGCGGCGTGTTCGGCGACTTGCGGTCCCCTTGATCGGAATCACTCATGACCGGGCGTCCGCCCACTAGGTTGCATCAGATGGACGCCAGACGATCGGCCGCGCTGCTGACCACGGTCCTGATGCTGTTCGGTCTGCTGTGTGCGGCACCGGCAAGCGCGGACGTCGATCAGTGCGCACCCCCCGGAGTGGACAGTGCCAGCGCACTGCCCACCAACCTGGCAGCCGCGGCCACCGGGCCCGGCGCCGACAAATACACCACCGCCGGCGTGGTCCCCCTCGATGCGGTCCGGCCTGAGAATCTCGGCCTCGGGACCCCAGGCGTGCTCACCGTAGGCACGTTGTCGGACGCACCGCCCAGCATCTGCATCAACTCGGCCGGACAGTTCACCGGCTTCGACAACGAACTGCTGCGTGCCATCGCCCACAAGCTCGGCCTGCGGATCAACTTCGTCGGCACCGACTTCTCCGGCCTGCTGGCCCAGACCGCGTCCCGGCGCTTCGACGTGGCGTCCTCATCGATCACCACCACCGACGCCCGGCGCCGTACCGTCGGCTTCACCAACGGCTACGACTTCGGATACTTCTCTCTCGTGGTTCCCACCGGTTCTCCGATCACCGGGTTCAGCCAACTCGCCCCCGGCCAGCGCATCGGGGTGGTGCAGGGCACCGTGCAGGAGGCCTACGTCATCGACACGCTGCACCTGCAGCCGGTGAAGTTCCCCGACTACAACACCGTCTACGCCAGCCTCAAGACCCGTCAGATCGACGCCTGGGTGGCGCCGTCGCAGCAGGCCTCGGGCACAGTGCAACCCGGTGACCCGGCGCAGATCATCGAAAACACCTTCAGCCTGGACAATTTCGTGGCATGGGCGGTGGCCAAGGAGAACCAGCCGCTGATCGACGCGCTGAACTCCGGGCTGGACGCCGTGATCGCCGACGGCACCTGGGCCAAGCTGTATTCGGACTGGGTGCCCCGGGCCCTCCCCCCGGGCTGGAAGCCCGGGTCCAAGGCCGCGCCCGCACCTCAGCTACCCGATTTCGCCGCGATCGCCGCCGCCAAGGAGAAGCCCGCCGCAGGCGCCCCCGCCGCGCCCAAATCGACACTGGCGCAACTGAGGGACTCGTTCCTGGACTGGGACCTCTACAAGCAGGCGATCCCCGATCTGCTGCGCACCGGCCTGCCCAACACGCTGATCCTGACCGTGTGCGCCAGCGTCATCGGGTTGGTGCTCGGGATGATCCTGGCGGTGGCAGGTATCTCCCGGTCCCGGTGGTTGCGCTGGCCCGCCCGGGTGTACACCGACATCTTCCGCGGCCTTCCCGAAGTGGTGATCATCCTGTTGATCGGGCTCGGTATCGGGCCCGTGGTCGGATCGCTCACCGGCAACAGCCCCTATCCGCTGGGCATCGCGGCGCTGGGGCTCATGGCGGCGGCCTACGTCGGGGAGATCTTCCGCTCCGGCATCCAGAGCGTCGAGGCCGGACAACTGGAAGCCTCACGCGCCCTGGGCTTCAGCTATGCCTCGTCGATGCGCCTGGTCGTCGTCCCGCAGGGCATCCGACGGGTGCTGCCGGCCCTGATGAACCAGTTCATCTCACTGCTCAAGGCATCGTCGCTGGTGTATTTCCTCGGCCTGGTGGCCAGCCAGCGCGAGCTGTTCCAGGTCGGCCGAGATCTCAACGCCCAGACCGGAAATCTGTCACCGCTGGTGGCCGCCGGGCTGTTCTACCTGCTGCTGACCATCCCGCTGACACATCTGGTGAACTTCGTCGACAACCGGCTGCGGCGCGGCCGCGCACCCGTCGAAGAGGAACTGCCGCCCGCCGCGACCACCCAGGAGATGATCTGATGTCGGCTCCACAGCCAGTCGCGCTGGCCGCCAAGGACATCCACCTCTCGTTCGGGCCGAACGCGGTGCTGCGCGGGGTGGACCTGGACGTGCCCGCCGGCACCACGACGGCCGTCATCGGCCCGTCCGGATCCGGGAAATCGACGCTGCTGCGCACCTTGAACCGCCTGTACGAACCCGACAGCGGCGATATCCTGCTCGACGGCCGCTCCGTGCTGGCCGACAATCCCGACCAGCTGCGCCAGCGGATCGGCATGGTCTTCCAGCAGTTCAACCTGTTCCCGCACAAGACCGTTCTGGACAACGTCACGCTCGGCCCGCGCAAGCTCAAGAAGCTCAGCCACGACCACGCCCGCACGGTGGGCCTCGAGCAACTCGACCGGGTTGGTCTGCGGCACAAGGCCGATGTGCGTCCGAGCACACTTTCCGGCGGCCAGCAGCAGCGGGTCGCGATCGCCCGGGCACTCGCCATGGCCCCGCAGGTGATGTTCTTCGACGAGGCCACCTCCGCATTGGACCCGGAGCTGGTCAAGGGAATCCTGGAGTTGATCGCCGAGCTGGCGGGCGAGGGGATGACGATCCTGGCGGTCACCCACGAGATGGGCTTCGCCCGCTCCACCGCCGACTCGGTGGTGTTCATGGATCACGGCAAAGTGGTCGAATCGGGTACCCCGGATCAGATCTTCGAAGCGGCCGAGACGGATCGGCTGCGCCGCTTCCTGTCGCAGGTGCTGTGAGGGCAATGCTGTGAGGGCAACGGGAAACCCCTCCGCCAAACCCAACAAGCTGCCGACCTGTCTGCTCCAGACAGGTTAGACTAGCGAATTATGGTGGAGCCCGATTCACAGGTCACAGAGCTGGCCGGAGAGCTGCAACGCGTTCTCTCCAAGGTGTTCTCGGTGCTGCGCCGCGGCGACACCAACAAGGGCACTGCCGGCGAACTCACGCTGGCCCAGCTGTCCATCCTGCTCACCCTGCTCGACCAGGGCCCGATCCGGATGACCGAGCTGGCCGCCCGCGAGCGCGTGCGCACCCCGACCACCACCGTGGCGATCCGCCGGCTGGAGAAGCTCGGCCTGGTCAAGCGCTCCCGTGACCCTTCCGACCTGCGTGCCGTGCTCGTCGAGGTCACCCCGCGCGGGCTGGTGCAGCACCGTGAATCGCTGGCCGCCCGGCGCGCCGACCTGGCCGCCCGGTTGGCCAACCTGAGCTCCGACGATCTCGCGACGCTGGCCACCGCGCTGGCCCCGCTCGAGCGACTGGCCAGCCAGAACGAGCAGGCTCCGGCCAATTCCGCCAAGTCCGAGTAGGCCGGGCTAGCCCAGCCAATCCAGCACCGCCGCCGCGGTCCACGACTGCTGCATGCTGCCCAGTGGCTCCCCGGTGAACGGCTCGTAGTACTCGGCGAAGGTCCCGTCACTTGCCTGGCGCAACCCTTCCCGGCGCAGCGTCGAAGCCCGCTCGGCCCAGCCGCGGCGCGCGAAGCACCACGAGAACAGCCAGGTCATCACCGGCCACACCGGGCCGCGCCAGTACTCGCGCGACCGGAAATCGCGCGACACCGGCGAGGTCGACGGGATGAGCGCATACCGCAGGTCCGGATGCCCGCAGAAGCGCGGACCTTCCAGCAGCCGCAGCAGAGCACGTTCACGATCGTGCGGCAGGCCGCCGCACAGCAGCGGCGCGAACTGCGCGACCGTCTCGGTGGCCACCCACTTCTTCGCGCGGACGTCGTAATCCCTTGCCGCGCCGCTGCGTTTATCGGTGGTCTCGACGACCCCGGCCCGGAACCGCTCCGCCCACGAATAGAGATCGCGGACATCGGCATGCGGGCGTTTGTAATCCTCGCCGATCTCGGCGAGCACCTGGCACGCCACCGAGAAGACCGCCGAGACGAACACGTCCTCGACCGCGAAGCTCATCACCTTCGGAAGCAGATCATCGTCGTAGCGAACGGATTTCATCTCCTCGAGGAGCCATAGGTACCGGTCGTACTCGAGATCGCTCGGCCGCTGCGTGGCGTCGGTGATGATCGCGTTGTCCTCACGCTGATACTCCGGCACGGGGCCGGGAACCACGTTGGCGTAGGCGCTGTCCCAGCGCGGCGAGTTGTCCATACCGGACTCCCACCCGTGATACAGCGTGATGCGGCCACGGCCGTCCTGATCCCGCGTCTCGGCCAGCCAGCGATGCCAGCGCACCAGATCCGCCCACCGCCGATCCAGGAAGCTGGCTGCCACCGCCCGGGTGGACCGGCCGCGGCTGCGGGCGTGATCGAGGATGCGCTGGACCGCGATCGCATGCACGGGTGGTTGCGTGATGCCTGAGGTGTGCCGGATCCGCGGGGCGTTGGCCGCCAGGGCCGACGTGGCCCACCGGGCCGGGCCGGGAAAGTAGCCGTCGACGCCGTTGGCGAACACGATGTGCGGGATCATCCCGTTGCGCCACTGCGCCGAGAGCAGGGTGTCGAGTTCCACCACGGCACGCTCGACGCTCAGCGGGGCCAGCCCGATCGAGACGAACGCCGCGTCCCAGCTCCACATGTGCGGATACAGCAACGGCGCGGCAGTGGTCATCACACCCAGGTCGTTGCCGCGCAGCAGGTAGGCGGCGCGCGCGGCGAGCTGGGTGGGAGCGAAGCTGGGGTCCGGTGGCATCCATACCATGATGCGACGCCGGGCCCCGGTCCGCAGGTCGGCCCCGTGCTCTTCGGCGTCACAGTAACGTTGCAGTCGTGCCGTCTGCATTGATCACCGGAGCCGCTGGCGGCATCGGTTCGGCCATCGCCGCCGCCCTTGCTCCCACCCACACGCTGTTTCTCGGCGGCCGCCCGTCGGGGCGCCTCGACGCGCTCGCCGAGCGGCTCGGTGCACCGACCTGGCCGCTGGACCTGACCGACGCCGATTCGATCGAGTCGGCCGCCGAGGTGCTCAGCGAGCTCGACGTGCTGGTCCACAACGCCGGCGTACTCTATCCGGGCCGGGTATCGGAGTCCATCCCCGAACAGTGGCGGGCCTCGTTCGAGGTGAACGTCACCGGCGCGGTGGCGCTCACCCTGGCCCTGCTGCCCGCGCTGCGCACCGCCCGCGGACACGTCGTATTCATCAATTCCGGTGCCGGACAGAAGGTTTCACCAGGGATGGCGTCCTATTCGGCCAGCAAGTTCGCGCTGCGGGCATTCGCCGACGCGTTGCGCACTGACGAGCCGTCCCTACGCGTCACCTCGATCTTCCCCGGGCGCACGGACACCGAGATGCAGCGCGACCTGGTGGCCTACGAATCCGATGGCGTCGGTAAGTACGACCCGGCGAAATTCCTCAAGCCGGAGACGGTCGCCGGGCTGGTGGCGACGGCCGTCAACACCCCGCCCGACGGACACGTACACGAAATCGTGGTCCGCCCCGGGTGATTCGGGTGCATGCAGCGACGCTGACCGCCGCTGGATGCACCCAAATCGCTAGACGACGAGGTTGACCAGCCGACCCGGGACCACGATGACCTTCTTGGGGGTGGCGCCGTCCAGGAAGGCCTGCACCTTCTCGTCGGCCAGCGCCGCCGCCTCGAGCGCCGCCTTGTCAGCGTCGGCGGCCACGGTGATCTTGCCGCGCACCTTGCCGTTGACCTGGACCGGGAACTCGATGGTGTCGTCCACCAGGTACTGCGGATCGGCCACCGGGAACGGGCCGTGCGCCAGCGAGGCGTCGTGGCCCAGCCGCTTCCACAGCTCCTCGGCGAGATGCGGGGCCAGCGGGGCCACCATGAGCACCAGCGGCTCGATCGCGCCGCGGGCCGACACCCCCTCCTTGGTCAGGTGGTTGGTGTACTCGATCAGCTTGGCTGCCGCGGTGTTGTTACGAAGCGCCGCATAGTCTTCGGTGACGCCGGCGATGGTGCGGTGCAGGATCTTCAGCGTGTCGGTGTCGAGTGCCTCGTGCTCGTTGACACTGGTCGCCCCGGTCTCCTCGTCGACCACGACGCGCCACACCCGCTGCAGGAACCGGTGCGCACCGACGACATCCTTGGTCGCCCACGGCCGCGACGCCTCCAGAGGACCCATCGACATCTCGTACACGCGCAGGGTGTCCGCGCCGTACTCGTCGCAGATCTCGTCGGGCGAGACGGAGTTCTTCAGGCTCTTGCCGATCTTGCCGAACTCCTGGTTGACCTGTATCTCGCCGTCCGGCCCGGTCCAGAAGAACTTCCCTTCGCGCTCGACCACTTCGGCCGCGGGCACATAGCTGCCGCGGGAATCGGTGTAGGCGAAGGCCTGGATGTAGCCCTGGTTGACCAGTCGGCGGTACGGCTCGCTCGAGCTGACGAACCCGAGATCGAACAGCACCTTGTGCCAGAAGCGCGAGTACAGCAGGTGCAGCACCGCATGCTCGACGCCTCCGACGTACAGATCGACGCCGCCCGGGTCGTTGGGACCGTGCTCGGCCGGTCGCGGGCCCATCCAGTAGGCCTCGTTCTCCTTGGCGCACAGCTCTTCTGAGTTGTGCGGGTCGGTGTAGCGCAGCTCGTACCACGAGCTGCCGGCCCACTGCGGCATCACGTTGGTGTCGCGGGTGTAGGTCTGCAACCCGTCACCGAGATCGAGTTCGACATGCACCCATTCGGTCGCCTTGCCCAGCGGCGGCGAGGGTTCGCTGTCGGCGTCGTCGGGGTCGAACGACACCGGCGCGTAGTCGGGGATATCCGGAAGCTCCACCGGCAGAGCCGATTCCGGCAGCGCGTGGGCGCGGCCTTCGGCGTCGTAGACGATCGGGAACGGCTCGCCCCAGTACCGCTGCCGGGCGAACAGCCAGTCCCGCAGCTTGTACTCGATCCGGGCCCGGCCGCGGCCGTCGGCCTCCAGGTGCTCGATCACCTTCGCCTTGGCCTCGGCCACGGACAGCCCGTCGAGATAACCGGAGTTCACCATGGTGCCGTCGCCGTTGTAGGCGGCCTCGGTGATGTCGCCGCCGGAGACCACCTCGATGATGGGCAGGCCGAACTCGGTAGCGAAGTCCCAGTCGCGCTGGTCGCCGCCGGGCACCGCCATGATGGCCCCGGTCCCGTAACCGGCCAGCACGTAATCGGCGATGAACACCGGAACCTGCTGACCGTTCACCGGATTGGTGGCGTACGCACCGAGGAACACGCCGGTCTTGGCCTTGTTCTCCTGGCGCTCCAGATCCGACTTGGCCGCGATCCCGGCGCGGTACGCCGCGACGGCCTCAGCCGGAGTCGCCGCGTCGAAGGTCCACCGCGAATCGGTGCCCTCGGGCCACGCGTCGGCCACCAGCGCATCGACCAGATCGTGCTCGGGAGCCAGCACCAGGTACGTGGCGCCGAACAAGGTGTCCGGGCGAGTGGTAAAGACCTCGACATCGCCTGCCGCGGTACCGAATTCAACCGAGGCGCCGGTGGACCGGCCGATCCAGTTGCGCTGCATGGCCTTGACCTTGTCCGGCCAGTCCAGCACATCCAGATCGTCGAGCAGCCGGTCCGAGTAGGCGGTGATGCGCATCATCCACTGCCGCAGCCGCTTCCGGAACACCGGGAAGTTGCCGCGGTCGCTGCGCCCGTCGGCGGTGACCTCTTCGTTGGCCAGCACGGTGCCCAGGCCCGGGCACCAGTTCACCATCGAGTCGGCGCGGTACACCAGGCGGTAGCCGTCCACCACCTCGGCGCGCTCGGCATCCGACAGCTCGGCCCAGGCCCTTCCGTCATCGAGAGTGCGTGCGCCGGAGTCGAATTCGGCCACCAGCTCACTGATCGGGCGGGCCTTCTCGGCGGCCGTGTCGAACCAGGCGTTGTAGATCTGCAGGAAGATCCACTGCGTCCACTTGTAGAAATCGACATCGGTGGTGGCGAAGCTGCGCCGCGAGTCGTGGCCGAGCCCCAGCCGGCCCAACTGCCGGCGGAAGTTGACGATGTTGGCCTCGGTGCGGATACGCGGGTGGGTCCCGGTCTGCACGGCGTACTGCTCGGCGGGCAGACCGAACGCGTCGAAGCCCAGCGCGTGCAGCACGTTGCGTCCGGTCATCCGGTAGTACCGGGCGTAGACGTCGGTGGCGATGTAACCCAACGGGTGCCCGACGTGCAGGCCGTCACCGGACGGGTACGGGAACATGTCCTGGACGAACATCTTGTCGGCCGGCACCGGGGAGCCGTCCTGCGGTGCCAGCGAGCCCACCGGATTGGCCACATTGAATGTGCCGAGCTCCGACCAGGTCTCCTGCCAGGAGTGCTCGATCTGGCCCGCCAGCTCCGCGGTGTACCGGTGCTGAGGGGTATCCGTTTCCGGGCCAGACTGCCCTGACTGTGAGGTGGTGGCGGGTTCGATCACGCCGTTCAGGGTATAAGGCGACAGTTTGAGCAGCTCACCGCCCGTCTCACGGTTGCGTCGGCCACAGCTTGGTATCGGTTTCGTCGCGGCACTGTCAGGGGTTGGTTCCAGGTCGATTGAGTTGCTGGTGGTAGGCGGTCAGCCGTGGATATTCTCGGCGCCTAGTGGAGAGATTGCCTGGTGAGGGCACGGTTTGCGGAGGAAACGAGTGATGATCGAGTTGGCCAGCCGGTGGCGGGTGCTGGCAGCAGGCACGGCCGTCGGTGTCGCGGCGGTCGTCGGCTTCGCCGGTCAGACCGCCTCAGCCGAACCCCTGCTCCCGGCTCCCGTGGTCCCCGGCCCGGTGACCGTGACCCAGACCGTCACGGTCGCACCCGCCGCGGCGGCACCCGCGGCCCCCGGCGTCCCGGGTGCGGCGGTCGCGCCCGGCGCGGCGACGATCCCGGCACCCGCGGTCGCGGCGCCGGCCCCGGTGGCCCAGACCATCACCCCGGCCCCGTCAGGCACCTTCGCCGAGTTCTTCAAGAGCAAGGGCGTCAAGATGGAGCCTCAGGTCAGCCACAATTTCAAGGCGCTGAGCATCGTCCTGCCGCTGCCGTCCGGCTGGACCAACGTGCCCGATCCCAACGTGCCCGACGCGTTCGCCGTGATCGCCGACCGGTCCAGCACCGACCTCTACACCCCCAACGCACAGGTCGTGGTCTACAAGCTCGTCGGCAACTTCGACCCCGCCGAAGCGATCAGCCACGGCTTCGTCGACACCCAGCAGTTGCAGAGCTGGCGTCCGACCGACATGGCGATGGGCGATTTCAACGGTTTCCCGTCGGCGTTCATCGAAGGTAGCTATATGTCGGGCAGTCAGATGCTCAACACCTCGCGCAGGCACATCCTGGCCACCGCGGGTCCCGACCGTTACCTGGTGTCGCTGTCGGTGAACTCCTCGGCCGCCAACCAAGGTGTTTCAGCGGCTGCCGACGCCGCCGACGCGATCGTGTCCGGGTTCAAGGTCAGCGCCCCGGCCCCCGCGGCCGCGCCGCCGCCAGCTACTCCGGCCCCGGCCGCACCCGCGCCGGCACCGGGTTTGCCCCAGCTCCTGGGCCTGCAGCGCTGAATCACCCGGACCAAACCCGGCCTCGCATCAATGCGCGGCGCCTCGTATTGTGTGGCGCATGCTGATCGCCGCGCTGCTGTGTTTGAGCGCCGCCGTCATCGTCGGCGTGTTCGGGTTGTGGTTGTTGACCAGACCTCGCACCGGTGATCCCGTGCGCTCCGTGTTGAGGGCCGTGGCCCCCACCCAACTGGCCGCCGCGGTGATGCTCGCCGCCGGTGGCGCCGCCGCCCTGGCCGCCGCGCCCCACACCGGCCTGATGGTCGTCATGGTGTGCATCATCGGTGCCATCGCCACCGTGGCCGCAGGCTGCTGGCAGAGCGCCAAGGCAGTGGCTGCAGCGGAGGCCACCTCGGCTTCCGGTGCGGGCTGCGCCGGCTCGTGCGCCAGCTGCACGTTGTCCTGTAAGTGACGGACGCAGACAGCCCGCTAGTTGCGGCTGACGTCGATCGGATGCGTGGCCAGTAGCGACATCGGCAACGGCTGACGACGCAGCACCCGGCCCCACAGGTCGATCCGCGGCTCGATCAGCACATCCGACGGCAACGCCGAGAGCACGATCCAGTCGTCACGTTCGATCTCACCGTCCAGTTGGCCGATGGTCCAGCCGGAGTACCCGGCGAATATCCGCACGCCCTCGATCACCGGGGCCAGCGTGTCCGGGTCCGCGTCGAGATCGACCATCACCACGCGGCCCTGCACGTGCCGCAACCCCGGGACACCGTCGGCCTGCATGCCCACCCGCAGCGTCGCCAGGCACAACGCCGAGTCCCGCTTGACCGGGCCGCCGATGAACATGGTCTTGGGTTTGGTGGTGAGCTTCGCCCACTGCGGCAGCACGTTGTAGACCGCCGTCTCGCTCGGCCGGTTCAACACCACGCCGAGCGTTCCACCTGCGTTGTGCTCCACGATGTAGATGACGCTGCGCCGGAAAGTCGGCTCCAGCAGATCGGTATTGGCCAGCAGCAGTGTGCCCGGGCGTACCCGATGCGCCGCAGGCGCGATGAAATCCTCCGGATCTTCTGACTGCGCCACGCCCTACATCATGGCACCGCGACTGCCTCGACGTGGCGAACAAGCCCGGGCGCGGTCGGATTTCGACTCAGCTTTGTACTGTTGATCGGGTGATTCATGCGCGTGCTCCCCGTGCCCTGTGGCACTCGTTGCGCGGCATGACCGAATTCCGCCGCCTCCTGGAGTTGCGCGCGGTCAGCCAGTTCGGCGACGGCCTGTTCCAGGCCGGGCTCGCCGGCGCGATCCTGTTCAACCCTGAGCGCCAGGCCGAGCCGTGGCAGATCGCCGCCGCGTTCGCCGTGATGTTCCTCCCGTACTCGGTGCTCGGCCCCTTCGCCGGAGCGCTGCTGGACCGCTGGGACCGGCGTCTGGTCCTGATCGGCGCCAACCTCGGCCGGCTGCTCGTGGTGCTGCTGGTGGGTGTGCTGCTGGCCTTCGGCGCCGGTGACATACCGATCCTGTGCTGCGCGCTGATCGTCAACGGGTTGACCCGGTTCGTCTCGTCGGGTCTGTCGGCCTCACTGCCCGATGTGGTGCCGAGCGACCGGGTGGTGACGATGAACTCGGTGGCCACCGCCATCGGCGCGCTGGCAGCCTTTCTCGGCGCGGACTTCATGCTGGTGCCGCGCAAGTTGTTCGGCGCCGACGACACCGGCGCCTCGGTGGTGATGTTCATCGTCGCGCTCCCGGTGGCGCTGGCGCTGTGGCTGTCGGTGCGTTTCGGCCCGCACGTGCTCGGCCCGCACGAGAGCAAGCGCGCGATCCACGGCTCGGTGGTCTATGCGGTGGCCACCGGTTGGGTGCACGGCATCCGGACGGTGTGGGCCGTCCCTCCGGTCGCGGGCACCCTGGCCGGACTGGCCGCGCACCGCATGGCCTTCGGGATCAACTCGCTTCTGGTGCTGGTGATCGTCCGGCACACCGACAACCCGGACGTGACCGGGTTGGGCCTGGGCACCGCGGTGCTGTTCGTGGCGGCCGGAGGTGTCGGACAGTTCCTGGCGACTGTGGCCGCCCCGGCGGTGATCGGCCGGATCGGGCGGTACGCGACCGCCAACGGCGCGCTGGCCTTCGCGGTGCTGATCCAGCTGGTGGCGATCGGGCTGCATGTGCCGGTGATGCTGGCCTGTGGCTTCCTGCTCGGCGCGGCCGGACAACTCGTGAAGCTGTGCGCGGATTCTGCGATGCAGCTCGATGTCGACGACGCGCTGCGCGGTCACGTGTTCACCGTGCAGGACGCGCTGTTCTGGATGTCGTTCGTCGCCGCGATCGCCGCGGCGGCCGCGGTGATTCCCGCCGACGGACGCTCGCCGGCGCTGGTGGTCGCCGGCGCCGCGGCCTATCTCGTCGGGCTCGGACTACATGCCGCGGTGGCATCCCCGAAGCGGGTGTGACGCTGCGGTCTAGGCTGACCGCCATGGTGAGCGCCGAGCCGATCGTGGCCGACTTGTCCGCCGAGAGCGACGAACTCGATGCCCTGGTGGCCGACCTCGCGCCCGAGCGCTGGGCCACGGCCACCCCGGCCGAGGGATGGACCATCGCCCACCAGATCGCGCATCTGCTGTGGACCGATCGCGTGTCGGTCATCGCGATCACCGACCAAGCCGGGTTCGACGCGGTTCTCGCCGAGGCCATGCAGAACCCGGCCGGCTTCGTCGACGCCGCCGCCGAGGAACTCGCGCTCACACCGCCCGAACAACTGCTGGCCGACTGGCGCGCGACCCGCGCGAGGCTGCACACCGAGCTGGTGAACGTGGCCGAGGGCCGCAAGCTGCCGTGGTTCGGCCCGCCGATGAGCGCGACCTCGATGGCCACCGCCCGCATGATGGAGACCTGGGCGCACGGCCTCGATGTGGCCGACGCGCTCGGGGTACACCGGCCCGCGACCGCACGGCTGCGCTCGATCGCCCACATCGGAGTCCGCACAAGGGATTTCGCGTTCACAGTGCACGGGCTGACCCCGCCGGCCGAGCCGTTCCGGGTCGAGCTGACCGCGCCCGACGGCTCGTTGTGGGAGTGGGGGCCGCAAGATGCGCGGCAACGCGTGACGGGATCGGCCGAGGACTTCTGCATGCTGGTGACCCAGCGCCGGGCGCCCGCCGATCTGGACGTGACGGCGGTGGGCGACGACGCCGCCAAGTGGCTGACCATCGCGCAGGCCTTCGCCGGACCGCCGGGAGCCGGCCGGGGCTGAGCGCACGGTCGTCGTGGCGCGAGGGTGCGCGAACTGCTGACATTTCACGGCGTGGCGGGGGGCAGACACGCACTCAGTGTCAATGTGGTGATTGCCGCTGTTGCGGTGGTTGGGTTCTTTCCACCTGGTGTCTGGCTCAAACACGCACTGCCATCCGTCTGGGTTGGCATTCGAGCATTCTGCCGACATCAGGTGGGAAGGACCGACCGGCGTGACTTGATAGGAGCGTGGCACCGCCCCCACTGAGATGTGTCCGCCGGCCGGCCCAACCTTCACTCATCCACCTCTTGATGAAAGAAGGCACTGTCCATGGTGATTGTTGGCACCGACGTACACAAGCGCACCCACACCTTTGTCGCAGTCAACGAGGCCGGCGCCAAACTGGGTGAAAAAGTCGTCCCCGCGACCACCGCCGGGCACCACACGGCGTTGCAGTGGGCGCGCAGCCAGTTCGGCCAAGACCTGCTCTGGGGCGTCGAAGATTGCCGCAATCTCTCGGCCCGCCTCGAGCGCGACTTACTCTCAGCGGGCCAACGGGTGGTCCGGGTAGCGCCCAAACTGATGGCCCAGACCCGAGCCTGCGCCCGCACCCGCGGCAAGTCCGATCCGATCGACGCTCTGGCCGTCGCACACGCAGTGCTGCGGTATCCCGATCTGCCCGTCGCCGCCCACGACGCGGTGTCACGGGAGTTGAAACTACTGGTGGATCGCCGCGAAGACCTTGTGGCTCAACGGACCTCAACAATCAACCGACTGCTGGGACGAATCCATGAACTCGACCCCGCCCGCACCCCCAAACGCGGTGCCCTGGACCGGGCCAAGACCCGTGCCGAGCTGGGCAACTGGCTCGACACCCTGCACGGACTGCTCGCCGAGCTGGCCCGCGACGAACTCGACGACATCACCCGCCTGACCGACACCGTCAACGCCCTGGCCGCTCGAATCGGCCAGCACGTCCACGATGTCGCCCCCGAACTGCTGGCCCTTCAAGGCTGCGGTGAATTGACCGCGGCCAAACTCGTCGGCGAAACCGCCGGCGTAAAGCGGTTCAAAAACGAGGCGGCTTTCGCCCGCCACAGCGGCACCGCCCCCATCCCCGTGTGGTCGGGCAACACCGCCGGCCGCGTCCGCCTCACACGCTCAGGCAACCGCCAACTCAATGCCGCCCTCTACCGCATCGCCCTCACCCAGATCCGCATCGCCAACAGCCCCGGACAGCTCTACTACCGCAAACGCCTCGCCCACGGCGACTCATCAACCGAAGCCCTCCGCTGCCTCAAACGCCGCCTCGCCCGCACCGTCTACCACCGACTCCACACCGACGAACAAGCCCGCCTCAACGACCCACACCCAGCCGCCGCTTGACATAGGAGCAATGCTCGCGGGGCAAGTCAGGAGACCGAGTCGGCGCGGCCGTCTCCGTCGGTGTCCGCCAGCTTCAGGTCCCAACGCCCGTCACCGTCGGTGTCGACGTACGCCAGGCCCGGACCGAGCGCCCGATCGGCCAACCCGTCCCCGTCGGCGTCGAGCAGCCGGTCATCGGCCGCGCCGTCGGCGTCGAAATCGACCAGCGGCCCGCCCGGGGCGCGCTCGACCCCGTCCAACCCGAACCAGCGCACCTGCCCCGACCGGTCCACCCGCACCGCCCAGGTGCCCGAACCGTCGTCGGAGAAATAGCTCTCGGCCTGCCCGTCGTCGTCGACATCGAGCACCGCCCGCTCGGCTATACCGTCGCCGTCGAAATCGGCCATCACGTCGTCGACCCGGCCGTCCCCGTCGAAATCCAGACCGATGCCGTCCGGGCTGCCGTCGCCATCCACATCCACATCGGGTGTGCCGGTGACGATGGTCGCGGTCCCGTCGGGCTCACCCAGGCAGTAGTCCATGACTGATCAGACGCACGATCAGCCCCTGGCGTTCCACCATTTCAACAATTCGTCGATGGCCTGCTCGCGGGACAGCGGCCCGTGGTCGAGCCGCAGTTCCTTGAGGTACTTCCAGGCCTCGCCGACCTGCGGGCCGGCCGGGATGCCGAGGATCTCCATGATCTCGTTGCCGTCGAGATCCGGCCGGACCCGCTGCAGGTCTTCCTTGGCCGCCAGCTCGGTGATCCGGTTCTCCAGATCGTCGTAATTGGCCTGCAGCCGCGCGGCGCGACGCTTGTTGCGGGTGGTGCAATCGGCACGCACCAGCTTGTGCAGCCGGCCGAGCAGCGGGCCGGCGTCGGTGACATAGCGGCGCACCGCCGAGTCCGTCCACTTGCCGGTGCCCTTGTCGTCGGCATAGCCGTGGAACCGCAGATGCAGGTACACCAGCTGCGACACGTCGTCGACCATCTGCTTGGAGTACTTGAGCGCCCGCATCCGCTTGCGGGCCATCTTCGCGCCGACCACCTCGTGGTGGTGGAAGCTGACCCCGCCGTCGGATTCATGCTTGCGAGTCGCGGGCTTGCCGATGTCGTGCAGCAGCGCGGCCCAACGCAACACCAGGTCCGGACCGTCATCCTCCAAATCGACGGCCTGCCGCAGCACCGTCAGCGAATGCCAGTAGACATCTTTGTGCTGGTGATGTTCGTCGATGGCCATCCGCATCTCGCCGACCTCGGGCAGCACCACATCCCCCAGCCCGGTCTGCACCATCAGATCGACCCCGGCGACGGGATCCTTGCCCAGCAGCATCTTGTCCAGCTCCGCCGCGATCCGCTCGACGGTGATCCGCTCCAACTGCGGAGCCATCTCCAGCAATGCTTCAAGCACCCGCGGCGCCACCTCGAACCCGAGCTGCGAAACGAACCGCACCGCACGCAGCATCCGCAGCGGATCGTCCCCGAAAGACACCTGCGGCGCCGACGGAGTGTCGAGCACCTTCGCCTGGATCGCCGCCAAACCGCCGAGGGGATCGATGAAGTCGCCGATCCCGCCCGGCTGATCCGGGCTGATGCGAACCGCCATGGCGTTCACCGTGAAGTCGCGGCGGACCAGATCGTCATCGAGGTTGTCGCCGAACTCGACGGTCGGATTCCGTGACACCTGGTCGTAGCTGTCCGCGCGGAACGTGGTGATCTCGAGCCGGTGCTCCCCCTTGCCCACACCGACGGTGCCGAACTCGATGCCGGTGTCCCACAGCGCGTCGGCCCACGGCCGCAGGAACTTCACCATCTGCTCGGGGCGGGCATCGGTGGTGAAATCGAGATCACTCTGCTCGGTCAGCCGGCCCAGCAGTGCGTCACGCACACTGCCGCCGACCAGATACAGCTCATGGCCCGCCGCAGCGAACACCGCACCGAGCTCGCGCAACACCTCGGCGCGCTGGTTCAGCGAGACCAGTGCGCCCGCCAGCAATTCGGCATCAGTAACAACAGCGTCGGCCACGTTCGATGAGCCTAATGCTCCCAGTGTGGTCACAACCGGCGAGTGTGGCAGGAGGCCCACCCCGTGGCAGCTACTATCGCTTGGGTGTCGGACGGCGAACAGGCCAAACCACGACGGCGCCGCAGTCGGCGTCGTGGCCGTCGTCGTGCACAAAGGGCGGCCGGGCCGCCCGCGGGTGATCAGGGCACGGATGCCGCCGCCCCCAGCGAAGCGAGCGTCGGTTCCGCGAATCCCCCGCCGACCCCTCGTGACCAGTCCAAGCAACACAAGTCGCGGCCGCGTCGGCCACCGGAACGGCTACGCACCGTGCACGAGACCTCGGCCGGAGGCCTGGTCATCGACGGAATCGACGGCCCCAAGGACACCCAGGTGGCGGCCTTGATCGGCCGGGTCGACCGGCGCGGCCGGATGCTGTGGTCGCTGCCCAAGGGCCACATCGAGCTCGGCGAGACGGCCGAGCAGACCGCGATCCGCGAAGTCGCCGAAGAAACCGGTATCCGCGGTGACGTGCTGGCCGCGCTCGGCAGCATCGACTACTGGTTCGTCACCGAGGGCCGCCGGGTGCACAAGACCGTGCACCACTACCTCCTGCGCTTTCAGGGCGGGGAACTGTCCGACGACGACGTCGAGGTGACCGAGGTCGCCTGGGTCCCGCTGCGGGACCTACCCTCCCGGTTGGCCTACGCCGACGAGCGCAAGCTCGCCGAGGTGGCCGGGGAACTCATCGACAAACTGCACACCGAGGGACCGGGCTCCCTGCCGCCGCTGCCCCGCAGCGCGCCCCGGCGCCGTCCCCAGACCCACTCACACGCCCGCAATCACCGCCGCGACGACCCTGCGCAACCCCAGCCCCGCCGGCGCACGAACGGATGCGGACAGGGACCGTGACCGCGGCCCCGGCGGTGCGCCGAGGGGTTTCCCTCCTCGCGCACACAGTGGTGCTTGTGGCGGTGGTGTTGCTGTTCTCGGTGTGGTCCACCGCCGCGCTCCCCGTACTGCTGCCCCGCGCGCACGCGAGCGAACCCGGAGCGTTGCCGTTCCTCCAGATCCGCATCGACCGGGTCACCCCCGATGTCGTCACCACCACCAGCGAATCGGTGGTGACGGTCAGCGGGGCCGTGCTCAACGTCGGCGACCGGCCGGTTCGCGACGTGGACATCCGGATGGAACACGCGAAGGCCGTGACCTCCTCGAGTCAGCTGCGCACCGACCTGACCGGGGACGTCGCCCGATTCGAACCGGTGGCCGACTTCGTCACGTTGGCACCGGAGTTGGATCGCGGCCAGTCGGTGGGGTTCACGCTGTCCTACCCATTGCGCACCGAAGGTGCCGGATCGCTGAACATCACCGAACCCGGCGTCTACCCGGTGCTGATCAACGTCAACGGCACACCCGACTACGGTGCGCCGGCCAAACTCGACGACGCACGCTTCCTGCTACCGGTGCTCGGCGTACCCCCCGACCGGCCTGCGGGCGACACCCCTGACTCGATGTCGGCGGCCGACACCCTCAATTCGGTGGTGCCCCCGGACACGTCGCAGCCGGTGCGGATGACCATGCTCTGGCCGCTGGCAGACCGGCCCCGGCTGGCCCCGGGCGCACCCGGTGGAACCACACCCGTGCGCCTCGTCGACGACAGCCTCGCCGCCTCACTGGCCCCCGGCGGGCGGCTCGACACCTTGCTGTCCGCGGCCGACTTCGCCACCGGGCCGACCGTCGACTCCGGCGGCCAGATGCGGGCCACCCTGTGCCTTGCCGTCGACCCCGACCTGCTGGTCACGGTCAACGCGATGACCGGCGGCTACGTCGTCAACGACGGGCCCGACGCCGGGCCGGGCACCCCGACGCGACCCGGCACCGGTCAGGAAGCCGCGCTCGGGTGGCTGAATCGACTGCGTGCCCTCGCAGCGCGGCTCTGCGTGGCGCCGACCAACTACGCGCAAGCCGACCTGACCGCCCTGCAGCGGGTCGGTGATCCGGGCCTGAGCGCGATCGCCACCAACGGTGCCGGCGACATCGTCGACCAGATTCTCGGCGTCGCCTCAGTCCGGGGGGCCAGCCTCCTGGGCGACGGCCCGCTCACCCGCCCCGCGCTGGATCTCCTGGCCGCGCAGGGCCAGACGGTCAGCATCTCAGCCGCACACATCACCGCCCAGGATTCGGAAACCGGCGCTCCCGAGACCGCCGATGTCACGCCGCTGCGGTACCGGCCCGAAGTCGTGGCCGCGGGATTCGATCCGGCCGTCGGTGCCGCGCTGGCAGGTGCGGGCACCGACCCGGTGGCACCGTCCTACCTGGATCCGTCGCTGGAGATCCCGGTGCGCCACGACTCGCAGACCGCGCGGCGCCAGGACGCCCTCGGCGCGCTGCTTTGGCGCGGGCTCACGCCCGCCGAGGAGCCTCGGACCCAGATCCTGATGCCGCCGCTGGTGTGGTCGCTGGACGCCGACGACGCGCAGGCCATCCTGACGTCGGTGGCCACCACGATCCACGCCGGGCTGGCCGTACCGCGCCCGCTGCCCGCGGTGATCGCCGAGAGCAATGCCGTGCCCCCGGAGCCGGTGGCCCCCGCGCCGCCGGATTCCCTTGGCAACCCGCGCGGCAACATCGACGAGAACATCGACGGCGGCATCGCGGCCGTGATCAGCCGGCTGTGGGGGCTGACCGCCGCGCTGACCACCGACGAGCGCACCGGCCTGACCGGCATGCAGTACACCGCCCCACTACGGGAGGACATGCTGCGGGCACTGAGCCAATCCGTACCTCCCGAGTCCCGGGACGGGCTGGCCGAGCAGCGGCTGCAGACCGTCAGCCGCAGCGTGAACGACATGTTCGGCGCGGTGACGATCGTGAACCCGGGCGGGGCGTACACGCTGGCCACCGAACGCAGTCCGCTGCCGCTGGCGCTGCGCAACGATCTGCCGGTTCCGGTGCGCGTCCGGCTGCACGTCGACGCCCCGCCCGGCATGACCGTCACCGACATGGGCGAGATCGAGCTGCCACCGGGCTACCTGCCGTTGCGGGTGCCGATCGAAGTGCATTTCACCCAGCGGGTGGCCGTCGATGTCAGCCTGCAGACCACCGACGGCCTCACCCTCGGTGATCCGGTGCGGCTGTCGGTGCATTCCAACGCCTACGGCAAGGTGCTGTTCTTCATCACGCTGTCGGCCGGGGCGGTGCTGGTGACGCTCGCCGGGCGCCGGTTGTGGCACCGCTTCCGCGGACAGCCCGACCGTGCCGACCTCATCCCACCGGGCGAACACCCGGATCCGCTCGACGTCGCCATGGCATTCAACGCCGACGCGGGAGACAGCGTCGCGCCCGCCGCGGCGCCGACCGCCCCGCCGACCTCCGAAACCAGCCCGGATCGATCCTGATGATCCCGCCCGACCAACCCGGGACCCGCCAGCCGGGCCCGCCCATCCCGAACCCGGCCCGCCCACCCGGCCCGCCGAGGATCCCGCATGCCACGGGGCCGGCCCGACCGGCGGGGCGCACCGAGTTGTCCGACGCCGCGGTGGTGTCCCGGTCGTGGGGCATGGCGTTCGCCACGCTGATCTCCCGCATCACCGGATTCCTCCGGTTCGTTCTGCTCATGGCGCTGCTCGGCGGACCCCTGACGAGTTCGTTCTCGGTGGCCAACCAGCTGCCCAACATGGTCGCCGCGCTGGTGCTCGAGGCCACCTTCACCGCGATCTTCGTGCCGGTACTGGCCCGCGCCGAACGCGACGACGCCGACGGCGGCACCGCCTTCATCCGGCGGCTGGTGACGCTGGCCACCACCCTGCTGCTGGTCACCACCGTGCTGTCGGTGCTGTGCGCGCCGCTGCTGGTGCGGCTGATGCTCGGCAACGATCCGCAGGTGAACAACCCGCTGACCGTGGCATTCGCCTACCTGCTGCTGCCGCAGGTCTTGTTCTACGGGTTGACGTCGGTGTTCGGCGCGATCCTCAACACCCGCAACGTGTTCGGTCCCCCGGCCTGGGCCCCCGTGCTCAACAACGTGGTGGCGATCGTGACGCTGGGCGTCTTCGTCCTGGTGCCCGGCGAGCTGTCGAGCGATCCGGTCCAGCTCGGCACGGCGAAATTGGTGGTCCTCGGTGTCGGCACCACGCTGGGCGTGGTGGTGCAGGCCGTCGTGCTGTTCGTGGCGATCCGCGCCGAACGGGTGAGCCTGCGACCGTTGTGGGGCATCGACGACCGGCTCAAGAAGTTCGGCACCATGGCCTCGGCGATGGTGCTCTACGTGCTGATCAGCCAGGTCGGCCTGATCGTCGGCAACCAGATCGCCAGCACGGCGGCCGCCTCCGGACCGGCGATCTACAACTACACCTGGCTGGTGTTGCAGCTGCCGTTCGGGATGATCGGCGTCACCGTGCTGACCGTGGTGATGCCGCGCCTGAGCCGGAACGCGGCGGCCGATGACGTCCCTGCCGTCCTCGACGATCTGTCCCTGGCCACCCGCCTGACGATGGTGACGCTGATCCCGATCGTGGCGATGATGACCGTCGGCGGACCGGCGATCGGCAGCGCGCTGTTCGCCTACGGCAACTTCAGCGCCACCGACGCCGGTTACCTCGGGATGGCGATCACGCTCTCGGCTTTCACGCTGATCCCCTACGCGCTGGTGCTGCTGCAGCTGCGGGTGTTCTACGCGCGGGAGAAGCCGTGGACCCCGATCGTCATCATCGTCGTGATCACGATCGTCAAGATCGTCGCCTCGATCGCCGCGCCGCACCTGACCGACAACCCGAACATGGTGGCCGGCTACCTGGGCCTGGCCAACGGTCTGGGCTTCTTGGCCGGTGCGGTGGTCGGCTACGTGCTGCTGAAGGCCAACCTGCGTCCGCGCGGCGGGCGGCTGCTGCGCGACGCGGTGATCCGCACGATCCTGGTGACCATCGCGGCGTCGTTGGTCGCGAGCCTGGTGGCCCACGCCGCGGATCGGCTGCTGGGGCTGGACTCGTTGACCGAGCGCGCCGGAGCCGCCGGTTCACTGCTGCGCCTGGTCGCGCTCGGCGTGATCATGGTCCCGATCATCGCCGGCGTGATGCTCGCGGCGCGCGTGCCCGAGGCCCAGTCGGCACTGGCCGTGGTCCGCCGCCGGCTCGCGCGGGGGCGTGTCGCTCCGCCGCCGGGGGGCGCAAAGGTAGCCGTGCAAACAATTTCGCCGCCCGTCGGGCCTCATCCCTCAGCACCCGTCACGTACCCTGATCAGAGGAATTCTTCTCCCACTGGGTGGCCGTCAAGCCCGGCAGCCGCCGGAGGCGGGAGTCCGGCAGGTGTTGCCGGGGCGGGGATGTGGAAAGGATCACCGGTGACCGACGAATCTGCGGACGGCCCGGCACTGGACTCCACGTCGAGTACCGGGATGACAACCGAGACGACGAAGTTGCCACGCCCGGCCGCCGACGAGTTCCAGCCCGACGTGCCCCCGGCCGGCCCGGCAGCCGCCACACCAGCTGACGACGACGCAGCCGACGAGCCGGCCGCGGCCCGGTCGAACGGCGCGACGCGCCCGCTCACCGACTTCGGCGGCGACCCGACCCGTGAGCCCATCTCGTTCGCCCCGCCGCACGACGCCGCGCTGGAATCCGCCGAAGACGACGTGCACCTCATTCCTGGCGCGACCATCGCCGAGGGGCGCTACCGCCTGCTCGTGTTCCACGGCGGTCCACCGCACCTGCAGTTCTGGCAGGCGCTCGACACCGCACTGGACCGCCAGGTGGCACTGACCTTCGTCGATCCCGACGCCACCATGCCCGATGCCAAGGTGCAGGAGATCCTTTCGCGCACCCTCAAACTCAGCCGTCTCGACGTTCCCGGGATCGCGCGGGTGCTCGACGTGGCCCACAGCGGGTCCGGCGGCCTGATCGTCTCGGAGTGGATCCGCGGCGGGTCGCTGGCCGAGGTGGCCGACACCTCGCCGTCCCCGATCGGCGGGGCCCGGGCCATCCAGTCGCTGGCCGCTGCCGCCGAGGCGGCCCACCGCGCCGGCGTCGCGCTGTCGATCGATCACCCGAGCCGGGTGCGCGTCAGCATCGAAGGCGATGTGGCACTGGCGTTTCCGGCCACCATGCCCGACGCCACCCCCGACGACGACATCCGCGGCATCGGAGCCGCGCTCTACGCACTTCTGGTCAACCGCTGGCCGCTGCCCGAGTCCGGCACGCGCAGCGGGCTGGAGCCGGCCGCATTGGACCAGGCCGGCCAACCGGTCGAGCCGCGCGCCATCGACCGGGACATCCCGTTCCAGATCTCGGCGGCCGCCGCGCGCGCCGTTCAGCCCGGCGGTGGGATCCGCAGTGCTCCAACACTTTTGAACCTGCTGCAACAGGCCACCGCGATCGCCGACCGCACCGAGCTGCTGGGCTCGGTCGAGGAGACTCCCGCTCCGGCCGCCCCGGTCCGGGCACATGAGACGCCCGAGGAACACGAAGCCGCCGAGGCCCGGCGCCGCAAAGGCCTGATCATCGGAATCAGCGTGGGCGCCGCCATCATCCTGGTCGCCCTGATCGTGATGGCTTCGGTGCTCAACAGCATCTTCGGCGATGTCGGCGGCGGCCTGAACCGCGACGAGCTCGGCCTCAACGCGCCGTCGGCGAGCACCGAAGAATCCCAGGACAATTCGAACGCTGCCACCGGAAGCACCGTGAAACCCGTTCGGGCCACGGTGTTCTCGCCCGAAGGCGAAGCCGATTCGCCGGCCACCGCCGGGCAGGCCATCGACGGCAACTCCAGCACGGCGTGGTCCACCGACACCTATTCGGATCCGGCCCCGTTCCCCGGGTTCAAGAACGGCGTCGGCCTGATGCTGCAGTTGCCGCAGCCGACCGTGATCGGTGCGGTCACCCTCAACGTGACGAGCACCGGCACCTCGGTACAGATCCGCTCGGCCCAGTCCGCCACCCCGTCGTCACTGTCGGACACCACCGAGCTGGCCCCGCCGACCCCGCTGAAGCCCGGCTCCAACACCATTTCGGTGAACAAGGCGTCGTCGACCTCCTACGTGCTGGTGTGGATCTCGACGCTGGGCACCGTGGACGGCAAGAGCCGCACCGACATCTCCGAAATCACCCTCAAAGCGGCCTCCTGACCCGTCATCCACAGCCGCTCCGGAGCGTTGACCAGGCGATATAACCCGCTGGGCAAACAAGTGTCCAGGCCGGTGCCCCACAGCGTTTAAGTTCAGCGGGTGGGAAGGTTCGGGGGAGCCGGCAAGCCGGAGACGGCGACGACGCGGGGGCACGGGGAAGATGCGACCGTCACGCGTTCTGATGCCGAACTGCTGGCCGCCCACGTCGCCGGCGACCGATACGCGTTCGAGGAGCTGGTGCACCGACATCACCGGCAGCTGCGTCGCCTGGCCTTTCTGACCAGCCGCCATCACGAGGACGCCGACGACGCGGTGCAGGAAGCCCTGCTTTCGGCACACCGCACCGCGGCATCGTTCCGGCACGACTCGGCGGTCAGCAGCTGGCTGTACCGGATCGTGGTCAACGCCTGCCTGGACCGGGTGCGCCGGTCGCGCACCCAGCCCGCCGCGTCCTCGCACGAGTTCAGTCATCTGCTGCACGTGCACGACCCCGCCGGTGACCCGGCGCCGCGGGTGGCGACCGCGATCGTGGTGGAGCGGGCACTCATGCAGCTGCCGGTCGAACAGCGCGCCGCGGTGGTGGCGGTCGACATGCAGGGCTATTCGGTGGCCGAGACCGCACAGCTGCTCGGGGTGGCCGAGGGCACCGTGAAGAGCCGCTGCGCCCGCGCCAGACACAAACTGGCTCGCCTACTCCAGTATTTTGAAGCCGATGAACGGCAGCACGCCCCGAGTGCCGTCGGACGGCCCGATTCCTGCTGAGCTGCTGGCTGACCTGCAGGCCGGGCTGCTCGACGACACCACCGCCGCGGATGTGCGCCGGCGCGTGCGTACCGACCCGCTGGCCGGCCCCGACGCCAGGAACACGCTGGCCGCCCTCGATCGGGTCCGCCGCGATCTGCGCGAGCTCGGGGCGGATTCGCAGTCTGCGCCGCCGGTGCCCGCCGAGGTCAGCGCCCGGCTGACCGAGGCGCTGCGGGCCGAACCGGCCCCGCGAACCCCGCCCACGAGACGCTGGAAGTCGATCGCCGCGGTGACCGGAGCCGGTGCCGCCGTGGTGGCCGCGGTCCTGGGCGGAGTCGTACTGACCCGCCCGGCAGGTGAGGCGCCCTCGGCGCGCGTCAGCCTGGGCCAGATCACGGTGTCACCGCCGCGGGCCGCGGTCGGCCTGTCCGAGGCCCAGATCCTGGGCCTGCTGTCCAAGCCTCCTGATCTGGGGCCGCTGGCCGACGCCAAACGCCGCACCGCCTGCCTCACCGCGCTGGGATACTCTCCCGGGGTCCGGATTCTGGGCGCCCAGCCGGTCGAAGTAGCCGGTCAGCGCGGTGTGCTGGTCCTGATGCCCCCGAATCCACCCGACACACCCGAATCTGTCGTTGCCGTGGCGCTCGCCGCGGACTGCGACGCCGGTCATGCCGGGTCACTGGCCCAGACCGTGGTCAAACGCCCGGCGAGGCATCCGTAGTCTGTCCTACGAACTCACCTGGGAACACATCCGGCCTAGGCTGACGTTGCAACCCGTGCCGAGTACGGCAGAAAGGCTTACATGTCCAACTCAGCGACGGTTCACGACGTCATCATCATCGGTTCCGGCCCCGCCGGATACACAGCGGCGATCTACGCCGCCCGCGCCCAGCTCAAGCCGCTGGTGTTCGAGGGCACCCAGTTCGGTGGCGCGCTGATGACCACGACCGAGGTGGAGAACTACCCGGGATTCCGCGAGGGCATCACCGGCCCCGAGCTGATGGACGAGATGCGCGAGCAGGCGCTGCGCTTCGGCGCGGATCTGCGCATGGAAGACGTAGACGCCGTCGACCTCACCGGCCCGGTGAAATCGGTCACCGTCGGCGACGAAACCCACCAGGCCCGGTCGGTGATCCTGGCGATGGGTGCCGCGGCGCGGCATCTGGGCGTTCCCGGTGAGGAAGCCCTGACCGGCATGGGTGTGAGCACCTGCGCCACTTGCGACGGGTTCTTCTTCCGCGACGAGGACATCATCGTGGTCGGCGGCGGCGATTCGGCGATGGAGGAAGCGACGTTCCTCACCCGGTTCGCCCGGTCGGTGACGCTGATCCACCGGCGCGACGAGTTCCGTGCCTCCAAGATCATGCTGGAGCGGGCCCGCGCCAACGAGAAGATCACCTTCCTCACCAACACCGAGATCACCCAGATCGAGGGCGATCCGAAGGTGACCGGTGTTCGGCTTCGCGACACGGTCACCGGTGAGGAGTCCAAGCTCGAGGTCACCGGCGTGTTCGTCGCGATCGGTCACGACCCGCGCTCGGAACTGGTGCGCGGGCAGATCGATCTCGATGACGAGGGCTACGTGAAGGTCATCGGCCGCACCACCGCCACCACGCTCGACGGCGTGTTCGCCGCGGGCGACCTTGTCGACCACACCTACCGCCAGGCCATCACCGCTGCGGGCAGCGGCTGTTCGGCGGCAATCGACACCGAGCGTTGGCTCGCCGAAAACGACTGATCACCAACCGATTTCGACCTGACAGGAGAGTTCCATGAGTGCGGACAGCGCGACAGTAACCGTCACCGACGATTCGTTCTCCACCGACGTCCTGACCAGCAGCACCCCAGTGCTGGTGGATTTCTGGGCCACCTGGTGCGGGCCGTGCAAGATGGTCGCCCCGGTGCTCGAGGAGATCGCCGGCGAGAAGGCCGGCGAACTGCGGGTCGCCAAGATCGACGTCGACGCCAACCCCGCCACCGCCCGCGACTTCCAGGTGGTGTCGATCCCGACGCTGATCCTGTTCAAGGACGGCCAGCCGGTCAAGCGGATCGTCGGCGCCAAGGGCAAGGCCGCACTGCTGCGGGAACTCGCCGACGCGCTCTGACCTCACTCACACCCCGGATACGCCTGGCGTTTTCCGGTATGTGGCCGAAATCTGAGACAATGCTGGCTAGCTAGTCCGGCAGACGGCCGGAGACCAGCATGGAGGGGCCGAATGTCGAGTCTGCGTCGCGGTGACCGTGGCGGAGCAGTCACCGAGATCCGGGCAGCGTTGGCCGCATTAGGCCTGATCGACAATCCGGACGCCGATTTGAGCACCGGTAGGCATGTTGCGCTCGACGCGTTCGATGACGAGCTCGACAGCGCCGTCCGGGCGTTTCAGCAGCGCCGCGGCTTGCTGGTCGACGGAATCGTCGGGGAGGCCACGTATCGCGCCCTGCGCGAGGCCTCCTACCGGCTCGGTGCACGCACCCTGACCCACCAGTTCGGTGCGCCCATGTACGGCGACGACGTGGCGACCCTGCAGGCCCGCTTGCAGGACCTCGGCTTCTACACCGGAATGGTGGACGGCCATTTCGGCCTGCAGACCCACAACGCGTTGTCTTCTTATCAGCGCGAGTACGGGCTCTACCCCGACGGTATCTGCGGACCGGAAACGTTGCGCTCGTTGTATTTCCTCGGCTCCCGGGTTACCGGCGGGTCGCCGCACGCAATCCGCGAAGAGGAGCTGGTGCGCCGCTCCGGTCCTCAGCTGTCGGGTAAGCACGTCATCATCGACCCGGGCCGCGGCGGTGCCGACCACGGCATGATCATGAACGGGCCGGACGGACCGATCAGCGAAGCAGACATCTTGTGGGACTTGGCAAGTCGGCTGGAAGGCCGGATGACCGCGATCGGCATGGAGACCTTCATCTCCCGGCCGGCCAACCGTAGTCCCTTGGATCCCGAACGGGCCGCCACCGCCAACCGGGTCGGCGCCGATCTGATGATCAGCCTGCGGTGTGAGAGCCAATGCTCCCCCGCTGCCAACGGGGTGGCCTCCTTCCACTTCGGCAACTCCCATGGTTCGGTGTCCACCATCGGCCGCAATCTTTCCGACTTCATTCAACGAGAAGTGGTGGCCCGCACCGGTCTTCGCGATTGCCGATCACACGCCCGGACCTGGGATCTGTTGCGTCTGACCCGGATGCCCACCGTCCAGGTCGACATCGGGTACATCACAAATCCGCATGACCGCGGGCTGCTGTTGTCCACCCAGACCCGCGACGCCATCGCCGAGGGCATCCTGGCCGCGGTCAAGCGGCTGTACCTGCTGGGCAAGAACGACCGCCCCACAGGAACTTTCACGTTCGCCGAGTTGTTGGCGCATGAGTTGTCGGTCGAGCAACAGGCGGGCCGCGGCGCGTGAGCGCCAATCAAGCGTGAGCGCGTGAGCGCCAATCGAGCTGGGAATCACCGTAACTCGGCGAGAGGCCCGTTGGGATCGAGCGGTGCACAGCTGTCCTCCCCGACGGTCGTCGAGCAGTGGGCTGTGGGGAGCACCGGCCGGTATCCCGGCGCGGTACCTCCGTCACGAGTGATCTGCGTGTAGGTCGCTACCGCATCGGTGGGCACGCGCTTCAGCGCCGGATCGCCCAGCGCGTCTACGGTGTACAGGCCGAAACGTGGCCGGTAGCTTCCCCATTCGTAGTTGTCGAGTAGCGACCAGTAGTTGTAGCCGACGATCGGGATCCCGTCGGCCTTGGCCCGCTGCAGCCAGAAGACCGTGTCGGAGAGGTGCTGCGACCGCGTCACTCCATCGGATCGGGGCTTGCCGTTGTCGGTGACCATCCCGTTCTCGACGACATAGATGGGTAGGCCCGGATACTGCTGGGCGTAGTGGCGCGCCACGTAGTAGATGTCCTCGGGCTGCAGTTTGATGTTCCAGCGGGCGGCCAGGCTCTGGCCGGAAGCCGGATTGTCCTGCGCCGTCCCGGTGTAGTAGTCGAATCCGAGGTAGTCGAGGCTGTCGTCGACCCGGTCGAAGAACGATGTGTCGATACCCTTGACGCCCAGTCCGGCGAACTGCGCCAACACCTCCGGCGGAAGGTACGCCTCGTTGGTGGTGACCTTGGCGTCGGGATCGGCGTCGTGCGCCGCACGGTAGACGGCACGGTGCGCGTCGGCCACCCGGTCGAGGAACGTTTCGAATTCGTCGGGCTGGACGGCGCCTGTCCGCACCTCCATCGCCCCGAAGGCCAGCGGTTCATTGATGCTGACCCACAGCACACCTTGCCCCGCATAGCGTTTGGTGATCGCGGTGGCGAACTCCTCGAACGCGTCCACGTTGTTCATGAACCCGCCACGGTCGGCGACCCATCCGGGGTAGACCCAGTGCATCAGCGTGATCATCGGCGTCATGCCGTTCTCGCGAAGAGTTGCAACCACGTCGTCGTAGTAGGCCAGCTCCTTCTCGTCCCACTTGCCCGGTTCGGGCATCACCCGCGCCCATTCCAGCCCGAACCGGAAGGTGTTGACACCCATGGCATGTGCGTTGGCGATGTCCTCCTGATAGCGGTGCCGGAAGTCGTCGGCCTGCTGGTACGGCTCGACCTCGCCGTCCGTCAGCGGGTCGGACCCGGGTCCGGCCGGCTTGCCCGCTGTCCGGTCGACGTACCGGCGCCAGTTGCTGTCGGGCGCGGCGCCCTCCACCTGGTAGCCGGCGGTGGCGGTGCCCCAGTAGAAGTTGCGGTCCCACCCCGACGCTTTGTCGGCCTGCTCGTGCCGGGTACCGCATCCGGACATGCCCATCGCGACGACGAGTGCCGACGCCAACACCACCTTGTTCCACTGCATGCCAAAACCATACACTGCACGGTTTTATTGGTGCGGCCCGTCAGGCAAGCAGTCTCTGCCACACCTTCCGGACGTGGGCACCCATATCGATCGAGGGATCCGACATCCACTGGATCTGGATGCCATCGGCTGCGGAAATCAGTGCGGCGGCGGCGAATTCCGCGTCAACATGCGGTGGCACCGTTCCTTCCGCCTGTCGCCGAGCGACATGATCAGCGATGACACTGCGCATCCAGTCGTAGCGGCCGCGAAGGTACTCTGCGGCCGGATGCGCCGGGTCGATCGCAGCAGCGGCCGCCAACGACAGATAGACCGTCCCCGACCCGGGCTTGCTCGCCTTGTCGACCATGGCCAGCGCCAACGCCTCCCCCGGATCGGTATCGTCGCCAGAATTCCGGTACCACTCTTCGAATTTCGCGTCGCCGTCGCGCTGGATCTCGGTGAGTAGGAGGTCACGGGTCGGGAAGTAGTGCATCAGGCCCGCCAGGCTGATCCCGGCTTCCTTCGCGATCGCCCGCATCGAGGCACCGGCCTCGCCATCGCGTTCCAGCACCGCGAGTGCGGCCACCTTGATTTCCGCGCGCTTGGCCTCACCCTTGGCGTACCGCCCTACCGCTGGCATGAGCAACAGGCTATGACTTCAGCCCGGTCAGCCGGTGTCCGGGCGTCCGTTCCGTGGCCACGAGTGGCCGGATCGCTGCCACCGCGATCCTCAACCTTGCTGTCGGACAGCGCTTTCAGCTCCGAAGCCGGCCGATGACATCCCCGCGCCGATGGGCACTTCGATCCGGGCGTTCTCGAGCAGGCGTTCAAGCGCGGCTTCGACCTCGGCCTTCCAGCCGAGTCCCTTGTCGAGTTCCAGGCGCAGCCGCGGGAAGTACGGGTGCGGCGCCACCACCGTGAAACCGACGTCCTCCAGGAAATCGGAGGTCAGCATGCACTCGTCAACCGAACAGTCCCCCAGCACCGCCACCACCGGGGCCAACTCGTCGGGAAGCTTTCCGCAGTCGGCCATTTCGGTCACGGCCGCGGTGTAGCCAAACGCTTCCAGTGCCCGAACGCCGCGGCGCACCAGGTCGTTGACCACCGCGGCAAGCAGGCTCTGCGACAGCAGTTCGCGATCGTCGGCGCACTCCACCCCGACCGTGGTCAACAGAATCGCGTCGGCACTCACCGGAGCAGTCGGGAACAGCCGAGCTCGAGGTACCGCACCCGGAGGTGCATAGAACGCGAAGCCCAGGCACGGATCGTCGATGACGGCCGGGGGCGTCCAGTCGTCCGCTCCCGGCACCTCGAAGTCAGCTGAACCGGTGCGCTTCGCCAAATCGACGTCGGCATCGGAGCCGGCGTCCGGCCCGGCACCGGTCTCCCCTTCCGGTCTGTCCGGGCGCGCCGTCACCGCCAACTGACCGCATGACCCCCACTCGAGCATCACCATCGAGAGCCAGGCTTCTTTTTCGAATTCAGGGTCCGTGAGGTGATCGTCACCCACCGTGGACGGGTCGACTTCCCAGAACACACACCGCCGGGCATGCTTGGGCAGCTGCTCGAAGCCCTCGAGTCGAAGCGGCGTGATTCGTGCTGTCACTGAGGTCCCTGGCTTTCACACTGTGTGCGTGGCTGCCCCTCAAGAATAGGAGAGTCCGCCGGAGTCGGCCCACTGCGCCCTGAAAATATCATCGAGCTCCGCCTCCGAAGTGAAATGCTATGCCGCACAGATGCTTTGCGCTATGTGGTGCTCACAACTGCAAGCTCTGATCACTGTTGTGTCACAGTGACGGAACAACCTGGTGTCCTCGGTCGTGGGTTTTCAGTGCTCTTCCGCGCTCATGATCTCGACAATCCGCTGCAGATCGTCGACCGACCCGAACTCGACCACAATCTTGCCTTTCCGTTTGCCGAGGCTCACCGTCACCCGGGTATCGAAGGCTGACGAGAGCCGTTCAGCAACATCCTGGAGGCCGGGCATCTGGATGGGCTTGCGCCGCGGTGCGGGCGGTGCGGTGTTGCCCTCGCGATTGGCCAGGGTCACGGCTTCCTCGGTGGCGCGCACCGACATGCCTTCGGCGACGATCCGGGCGGCCAGCTCCTCCTGCTTCTCCGCTCCCCCTTCGAGGGCTAGCAGGGCCCGGGCGTGACCCGCGGACAGCACGCCCGCCGCCACCCGGCGCTGTACGGCGATCGGCAGACGCAGCAGCCGGATCATGTTCGAGATCAGTGGTCGCGAGCGACCGATCCGGGCGGCCAGTTCATCGTGGGTGACTTCGAACTCGTCGAGCAGCTGTTGGTAGGCCGCAGCCTCTTCCAGTGGGTTGAGCTGTACCCGGTGGATGTTCTCGAGCAGGGCATCGCGCAGCATGCTGTCATCGCCGGTCTCCCGGACGATCGCGGGGATGGCTTCCAGGCCGGCCTGCTGGGCCGCGCGCCAACGCCGCTCCCCCATCACCAGTTGATAGCGTCGCTCGCCGTTCTCCTCGACAGCACGGACGACGATCGGCTGCATCAATCCGAACTCACGGATGGAGTGCACCAACTCGTTGAGCGCCTCTTCGTCGAACACCTGGCGCGGCTGGCGCGGGTTCGGCTGGATCAGGCTGGGATCGATCTCCCGGTAGGTGGCACCGACATCGCCGGCGAGGACCGGATCGTCCCCATCGTGCGCGGCGGGTGTCGTGACCGCTGCCGGTGGTCCCCCGTCACCCGACGTCGCTGACGGACCGAGCAGAACGTCGGCCGCGGTGGCACCGATCCTGGGGCTCAGCGCGTCGGTGCCGTCCTCAGCGGGACCGGTCGGAATGAGGGCTGCCAATCCCCTGCCCAGGCCACTCCGCTTCCGTGCCGGCTGATTCATGGTCGTCTCCTGCTCATTGCTGCCGTCCGCTGTCTGCTGTTGTCTGGTTGCTGATCTACTGCGCGTGTTTACTGCCCGCGGGGCGGAGCCCCACGCTCTGCGATCTCGCGGCTGGCGTCGAGATAGCTCAACGCACCGCGAGATCCCGGATCGTAATCGAGGATCGTCATCCCGTAGCCGGGGGCTTCGGATACCTTCACGCTCCGCGGGATGACCGTGCGCAACACCTTGTCCCCGAAGTGCTCGCGCACATCCTCGGCGACCTGATCCGCCAGCTTGGTCCGCCCGTCGTACATCGTCAGTATCACCGTGGAGACCGACAGTTCCGGATTGAGATGCGCCTTCACCATCTCGATGTTGCGCAGCAGCTGCCCCACACCTTCCAGCGCGTAGTACTCGCACTGGATCGGGATGAGTACCTCGGGCGCGGCCACCAACGCGTTGATGGTCAGCAGGCCCAGGGACGGCGGGCAGTCGATGAACACGTAGTCGAAGTTGTGGTTCGCCAGGGCGGCGAGCGCCGACCGCAGCCGCCCCTCGCGGGCCACCATGCTGACCAACTCGATCTCGGCGCCTGCCAGATCGATCGTGGCGGGAATGCAGAACAAGCGGTCGCTGTGCGGGCTCTGCTGCAGCGCCTCCTCCACCGGGATGTCACCGATGAGGACCTCATAGGACGACGGCGTGCCGGGGCGGTGCTCGATGCCCAGTGCCGTGCTGGCGTTGCCCTGCGGATCGAGGTCGATCACCAACGTCCGCAGTCCTTGCAGGGCCAGCGCGGCGGCGACGTTCACGGCGGTGGTGGTCTTGCCGACGCCGCCCTTCTGATTCGCGATCGTGAACACGCGCTGGCGTGCCGGTCGGGGAAGCTGCCCGTGGGAGGTATGGAGCACGCGCGTCGCCTGCTCCGCCTCCGCCGCTATCGGGGTGTCCATGCTGGCGTCCGTGGACCACGCGGTGCCGCCGGAGCTGTTCCACGTTTCACGTGAAACCGTTTCACGTGAAACGGCGGGCGTAGCATCCGCGCCTGCGGCTGCCTGCCGATCAGAACCCATCCTCATCTCCTGCCCGATCTCCCCCGCGACCCGGAGGCTCTGCCCGTCGACCGGCTGCCCGGTCTCACCGCTACGCGCCGCACGGCGACGACGGTTACGGGCGGGTTCAAATAGTTCACGCCACATTTCACCACCCTGGCATCGACTGCACCCAGGGAAGCCATCACACGCCGATGCTCTTCTATCTCAGCCTCAGCGCGCTCGCCCTTGAGGGCGAGCATCCTTCCGTCGACACGCAGCAGCGGCATGCTCCAGCGCGTCAACTTGTCCAGCGAGGCGACCGCACGCGAAGTCACCACATCCAACTCGCCGACAGATTTGCGTACCTCAGAGTCTTCGGCCCGTCCGCGGACCACCGTCACGTCGAGGCCCAACTCATCGACCGCCTCGCGCAGAAACTCGCTGCGACGCAGGAGGGGCTCAATCAACGTGACATGGATATCGGGGCGCGCCATCGCCAACGGGATACCCGGGAGGCCGGCGCCGCTGCCGATGTCGGCGACGCGCTCATCGGGAGCGAGAAGCTCTCCGAGAGCTGAGCTGTTGAGAATGTGTCGATCCCAGAGCCGGTCCACTTCCCGCGGACCGATCAGACCCCACTCGACACCGGCACCGGCCAGAATTGCCGCGTACCGCTCGGCGGTCTCCAGCCGATCTCCGAAGACCCCCGCCGCGGCGTCCGGTGCCGCGGGGACCGGTCCATGTTTCACGTGAAACATCCTCCGCACTCCCTACGGCACCGTCGCCGCAAACGAACTACACCTTTGTAACTAAAACTCAGCCAAGCAGAACGACGACGCGGCGCGACGGCTCCACACCCTCGCTCTCGCTGCGGACACCCTCGACCGCGGCGACCGCGTCGTGAACGATCTTCCGCTCGAACGGAGTCATCGGAGCCAGCTCCTCGCGCTCGCCCGACTCCAGCACGCGACGGGCCACCTTATCGCCCAGTGCCGCCAGCTCGTCACGACGGCGACGCCGCCACCGTGCGATGTCCAGCATCAGCCGGCTGCGCTCGCCGGTCTTCTGATGCACGGCCAGGCGGGTCAGCTCCTGGAGGGCGTCGAGCACCTCACCCTTGCGACCGACCAGCTTGCTCAGATCGCCACCGCCGTCGATGCTCACCACGGCCCGGTCCCCCTCGACGTCGAGGTCGATGTCCCCGTCGAAGTCCAGCAGGTCGAGCAGCTCCTCGAGATAGTCGCCGGCGATCTCGCCTTCGGCGACCAGTCGCTCCTCCAGGTCGTCCTCGCTCTTCGGCGCGGGCGCGGTGCCCTCCTCCAGCTCGGCGTCCGGCTCGGTCGTCTGTGCGTCCGTCATATCCGTCTTCTCCCTACTTGTAGCCAGTGTGAGAACTGGTCACCGTTTCCGCTTCTTGGGGCGCGCACCGGGCTTGGGTGTGCGGTTCACGCTCGACCCTCCCGATCCGCTTGCCGTGTTCTTCTGCTCGTCGGTCTGCGCGGCGCTCGTCTCGTCCTGGGCCGCAGACTCGGTGATCTCGGCCGGGCTCGCAGCGTCGGCCTTCTTGGCCCGGTTGGGCTTGGCGCCAGGGGCGGGCGCGTTCGCAGAGCGCCGTTCCAGCGCCTCGGCCTTCTTGGCTTCTTCTTCCTTCTCGATCATCCCGAACACGTAGTGCTGCTGTCCGTAAGTCCAGATGTTGTTGGACAACCAGTAGATGATCACGGCGAGCGGCAGGAACGGGCCACCGACCACCACACCGAGTGGGAACACGTACAGCGCCAGCTTGTTCATCATCGCGGTCTGCGGGTTGGCGGCCGCCTCCACGCTCTGGCGGGCCACCGAGGCCCGGCTGTTGAAGTGCGTGGCGATGCCGGCGAGGATCATGATCGGGACGCCGACCAGGACGACCGACAGCCGGTTGAATTCCGTGAACGCCTCGAGCCCGTGCTGCTGGACCATCGTCGCGCCGAGCGGTGCACCGAACAGGTTCGCGTCGAGGAAGTGGCCCACGTCGGTCGCGCTGAAAACATAGTTCGCCAGGCTGCGGTTCTCCTCCACCGACAGCCCCAGCCGGCCGATGCCGGTCTGCGTCCGGTTGAAGGACATCAGCACGTGGTACAGGCCCAGGAACACGGGCACCTGCGCCAGCATCGGCAGACAGCCGAGGATCGGGTTGAACCCGTGCTCGCGCTGCAGCTTCTGCATCTCCAGCGCCATCCGCTGGCGATCCTTGCCGTACTTCTTCTGCAGCGCCTTGATCTGCGGCTGCAGTTCCTGCATCTGCCGCGTGGTGCGGATCTGCTTGACGAAGGGCTTGTAGAGGATCGCGCGCAGGGTGAACACCAGGAACATCACCGACAGCGCCCAGGCGAAGAAATTCTCGGGGCCGAGCACGAAGGCGAACGCCTTGTACCAAACCCACATGATCGCCGACACCGGGTAATAAATGATGTCCAGGCTGAACCAATTAAACACGCGACTTGCTCTCCCCTCGCTTCGCTGGGGTCTCCCAGACAAGGTTTTCGGCGGCTATATCGCCAGACACGGTCTCATCAGACATCTTCGACTCGTGATCATGTGGGCACCGGTCCGGGATGGGATCCCATCCACCGGGGTGCCAGGGTCCGCATTTCAACAGTCGGATCAACGTCAGCCACCCGCCGCGGAACAAGCCGTATTCGGTGAGGGCATCGACCGCGTACTGGCTGCAGGTCGGCATGAATCGACACGACGGCAGTCGAAGCGGAGAAATGGTGTGACGGTAGAGCTGAATCAGGAAGATCGCGCCGCGGGCAGCACCGACACCCGCTCTGCGAATCATGGTGACGTCCTGCGCCGAGCCTCAAGGCGCTCGAGAGCGCGTTGCAACTGCTGCTCCAACCGCGGTGACGGCGCTTGACTGCTGCCGGCCCGCGCCCGGATCACCACGAGGTCCGTGGCATCCAGTTTGGGTATCACGGTGCGGGCGGCATGACGCAGCCGCCGGGACACCCGGTGACGTTCCACGGCGTTCCCGACGGCTTTGGACACGATCAGACCGACCCGCGGGCCGGTAGCGTCCGTCCCTTCGTGTAGCGCGTGTACGACAACGTCAGGTTGTACTGCACGCACGCCACGACTGACGGTGGCACTGAACTCCGCGGACCGCCTCATCCGGTATCGAGCCGGAAGCACCGCGCTAGATCCTGCGTCGAATCACGCAGTGAGTGCGCGACGGCCCTTGCTACGACGGTTGGCGACGATGGCGCGGCCGGCGCGAGTGCGCATCCGCAGCCGGAACCCATGCACGCGCGCACGGCGGCGGTTGTTGGGCTGGAAGGTCCGCTTGCCCTTGGCCACGTCAATCTCTCCTTGTTCCATTTGGCGACCGCGCTCACCGACGACAACATGTCGTCGAGAACACGGTCACCGTGCAAGCTCGGTTTAAGCTCGTCCGTCGTGCTTTACTAACCGGCGCGCTCTCCGGAAACCTCCCGGGCGCAGCCGTACCGCCACGTGCGGGCGACTGCTCGAGGGTACTGATGAGATTTCCCTCGGTCAAACCTGCGCCGATGCGCCTACATCGTCGGCATTCGATGTTGCAGAACTGTTGGCACATCGAGAGAAAACTGTTAGCTTCTGGCAATGCCGTTCCGAGCCTGGACCGGCCCCGGACAATAAGATGAGGACGTCGCTCCGCCGCAAGCCTCACAGCATGTGACGAACCCGGCACGACGCTCTCACACAACAGACAACAGAGCGACGACGACTGTCCTTTCTCCACAAGCTGTGGATAAATATGTGGACAGTTCGTCATCGTTCTTTTTGGTCGTCACCGGGTCGACCTCGAAGCACCTCAAAGGGGGAAACGGTCGTTGACAGCGGACCCCGACCCACCATTCGTCGCCGTCTGGAACAGCGTCGTAGCCGAACTCAACGGTGACCGCGACCCAGAGTCCGGTCTCTCCGGAGACACCGCCGCCCCCCAGCTGACTCCTCAGCAAAGGGCCTGGCTCAAGCTGGTCGAACCACTCGTGATCGCCGAGGGGTTTGCTCTGCTGTCGGTCCCCACCACGTTCGTCCAGAACGAGATCGAGCGTCATCTGCGCGAGCCCATCATCAACGCGCTCAGTCGCAAACTGGGCCAGCGCGTCGAACTCGGTGTGCGCATCGCCACCCCATCCGAGGAACCACAGGATTCCGCCGCGGAGACGCCTGCCGATTCCCGGGGCTCCGCCGAACCGGAGGGCGCCTCGAGTGCGCCTGCTGCCGACGTGGACGAGATCGACGACGACCGGGCCGCCAAGGTCAGCGCCGAAGAAAGCTGGCCGACGTACTTCAGCAGCCCGCAGCGTGACTCGACCGTCAGCGACGACAACGCGGTCAACCTCAACCGGCGCTACACCTTCGACACCTTCGTCATCGGTGCGTCGAACCGCTTCGCCCACGCCGCGACCCTGGCCATCGCCGAGGCACCCGCCCGGGCGTACAACCCGTTGTTCATCTGGGGCGAGTCCGGCCTCGGCAAGACGCATCTGCTGCACGCGGCCGGGAACTATGCCCAACGTCTCTTCCCCGGCATGCGCGTGAAGTACGTCTCCACAGAGGAATTCACCAACGACTTCATCAACTCGCTGCGCGACGACCGCAAGGCCTCGTTCAAGCGGAGTTACCGCGACATCGACATCCTGCTGGTCGACGACATCCAGTTCATCGAGGGCAAGGAAGGTATCCAGGAAGAGTTCTTCCATACCTTCAACACACTGCACAACGCGAACAAGCAGATCGTCATCTCCTCGGATCGCCCGCCCAAGCAGCTGGCGACCCTCGAGGACCGGCTGCGGACCCGTTTCGAGTGGGGCCTGATCACCGACGTTCAGCCGCCCGAACTGGAAACCCGCATCGCCATCCTGCGCAAGAAGGCGCAGATGGATCGGCTCGACGTTCCCGACGACGTGCTCGAGCTCATCGCCAGCAGCATCGAGCGCAACATCCGTGAGCTCGAGGGTGCGCTGATCCGCGTCACGGCCTTCGCCTCGCTCAACAAGACCCGGATCGACAAGGCACTGGCCGAGGTCGTGTTGCGCGATCTCATCGCCGACGCCACCACCATGCAGATCAGTACGGCCGCCATCATGGCCGCCACCGCCGAGTACTTCGAGACCACGGTGGAGGAGCTGCGAGGCCCCGGTAAGACCCGGGCCCTGGCGCAGTCCCGGCAGATCGCCATGTACCTGTGTCGCGAGCTCACCGATCTGTCCCTGCCCAAGATCGGCCAGGCGTTCGGACGTGATCACACGACGGTCATGTATGCGGAGAAGAAGATCCGCGGCGAGATGGCCGAGCGGCGCGAGGTTTTCGACCACGTGAAGGAACTCACCACGCGGATCCGCCAGCGCGCCAAGCGCTGAGCCGCGCTGTATCTCACTGTTCCCCCCTCGAGACGACACCCCGGCCGGGGTTCGATGCTGCCCTCATGCCGTCTTCGGCGTCTCACATCGTGGTCTCTTCGGGGCCGTCCGGCGAAAAATCTTGTAACAACTTTCGCCCCATTACGTACCACAAGTCACAGCCGACCGCTGTGGATACTGCTGTGCACAACCTGCGGGCAAACCACGGGATGAATGACAAAATCATCCACACGCCCGCATCTGTCCACACTCGAGCGCCGGTCCATCCACCGGTCTCCACAGCGGACTCACATTGCGACACACCGACGGTGCTGGGCAAACACCCGTTCATCCCCAGTTTTCACAGCCCCTAATACTGTTACTCAAATATCTTCTAAGAATTCTCTCTAGAAGAAGGGTGTTGGGGACACAGGACGGACCGTACGTCCGATCGGGGTCCCAGAGCACGAGCCAGTCCCCCATGTCACCCCGATCGATTAGCTTTCAAGTTGATGCGGAAAGCTCTACGGTGGTTCATCGACAGCGGTTTCCAGCTTTGTCATTCAGCGTCATGCTGCGTGGTGCGGTTTTCGGAAGACGCAGGTAGAGCTTGTAATGGGGATCATCGAAGGGGCGCATAGCACGTGGCGACGACGACGGCTGGGCTGACCGACTTGAAGTTCCGCGTGGTGCGTGAGGACTTCGCGGACGCGGTGGCCTGGGTGGCCCGCAATCTGCCGACCCGGCCCACCATCCCGGTGCTGGCCGGCGTCCTGCTGACCGGCACCGATGACGGCCTGACCATCTCCGGCTTCGATTACGAAGTTTCCGCCGAGGTGCGTGTCAGTGCTGAAATCGCTTCTCCTGGAAGCGTTTTGGTGTCGGGGCGGTTGTTGTCCGACATCACCAAGGCGCTGCCGGCCAAGCCGGTCGAGCTCAGCGTCGACGGCACCCGGGTGGCCTTGACCTGTGGCAGTGCCCGGTTCTCCCTGCCGACCCTGGCGGTCGAGGATTACCCCGCGTTGCCGACCCTGCCCGAAGAGACCGGCGTGGTGTCGTCGGATCTGTTCGCCGAGGCCATCGGCCAGGTGGCCGTCGCCGCGGGCCGTGACGACACCCTGCCCATGCTGACCGGTATCCGGGTCGAGATCTCCGGTGAATCAGTGGTTTTGGCCGCGACCGACCGCTTCCGGCTGGCCGTGCGTGAGCTGACCTGGGAAACCAGCGCCACCGACGTCGAAGCGGCCGTGCTGGTGCCGGCGAAGACACTGGCCGAGGCGGCCAAGGCCGGCACCGACGGCAACCAGGTGCACCTGTCGTTGGGCTCCGGGGACTCCGTCGGCAAGGACGGTCTGCTCGGTATCCGCAGTAACGGCAAGCGCAGCACCACGCGCCTGCTCGACGCGGAGTTCCCGAAGTTCCGTCAGCTGCTGCCGTCCGAACACACCGCGGTGGCAACCATCGGAGTGGCCGAGCTCACCGAGGCGATCAAGCGTGTGGCGCTGGTGGCCGATCGGGGTGCGCAGATCCGCATGGAATTCGGCGACGACGTGCTGCGGCTGTCGGCCGGCGCCGACGACGTGGGCCGGGCCGAGGAAGACCTGCCGGTGGAGTTCGCCGGGGATCCGCTGACCATCGCGTTCAACCCCACATACCTGACCGACGGGTTGAGCTCGTTGCATTCGGACCGCGTGACTTTCGGTTTCACCACGCCGAGCCGGCCCGCAGTGTTGCGGCCCACGGGCGAGGATGGTGGTACCGGTGGTGGTTCGGGTCCGTTCCCGGCCGCCAAGACCGATTACGTCTACCTGTTGATGCCGGTCCGCCTTCCGGGCTGACCGGCGCGGGCGAGAGAGGGCGCACATGCAACTGGGGTTGATCGGCCTGGGCAAGATGGGCTTCAACATGCGCGAGCGCCTGCGTGCCGGTGGCCATGAGGTCGTGGGATACGACCCGCGGCCGGAAGTGAGTGACGTCGCCAGCCTGGCCGATCTCGCCACCGCGCTCGGGGCGCCGCGGGTGGTCTGGGTGATGGTGCCCTCGGGCACGGTGACGCACGAGACCATCGCCGCGCTCGCCGATGTGCTGGAGCCCGGCGATCTGGTGATCGACGGCGGCAACTCGAGGTACACCGAAGACGGCCCGCACGCAAAATTGTTGGGCGACAAAGGAATCCACTTCGTCGATGCCGGAGTTTCTGGCGGCGTCTGGGGTTTGCACGAGGGTTACGGGTTGATGGTCGGCGGCAGCGACGCCGACGTGGCTCGAGCCATGCCGATCTTCGACACGCTGCGTCCCGAAGGTGATCTGGCCGACGGCTTCGTCCATGCCGGCCCGGTCGGTGCCGGTCACTACGCCAAGATGGTGCACAACGGTATCGAGTACGGCCTGATGCACGCCTACGCCGAAGGCTACGAACTGCTCGCGGCGGAGGAGCTCATCACCGACCCCCAGGCCGTCATCCAGGCCTGGACCAATGGCACCGTGGTGCGGTCCTGGCTGCAGCAGCTGCTGGCCAAGGCTCTCAAGGAGGATCCGGGCTTCGCCGCCATCAGCGGGTACACCGAGGATTCCGGGGAAGGCCGCTGGACCGTGGAGGAGGCGATCAGCCACCGGGTTCCGATGCCGGTGATCGCGGCATCGTTGTTCGCCCGGTTCGCCTCGAGACAAGAGGACTCCCCCACGATGAAGGCGGTGTCGGCGCTGCGCAACCAGTTCGGTGGCCACGCGGTACACCGCATCAGTGAGTCCGGTTAGGCGCGAATTCCGATGTATGTCCGTCACCTGGGACTGACCGATTACCGGTCCTGGGCACATGTCGAGCTCGAGCTCGAGCCCGGCCGCACGGTCTTCGTCGGATCGAACGGCTTCGGCAAGACGAATCTCGTTGAGGCACTGTGGTATTGCGCCACCTTGGGGTCGCACCGGGTGGCCTCCGACGCGCCCCTGATCCGCGCGGGCGCGCCACGCGCGATCGTCTCGAGCATCGTGGTCAACGAGGGGCGGGAACTGGCTGTCGATCTCGAGATCACCAGCGGTCGCGCCAACAAGGCCCGGCTGAACCGGTCGCCGGTCCGCTCACCCCGCGAAATTCTCGGCGTCTTGCGGGCGGTGCTGTTCAGTCCGGAGGATCTCGCGCTGGTCCGCGGCGACCCGGGTGAACGCCGACGCTATCTCGATGAGCTGGCGACCACGCGCAGGCCGGCCATCGCCGGTATCCGTGCCGATTACGACAAGGTCGTGCGCCAACGTACGGCGCTGCTGAAAACCGCTGCGGGAGCACGTTATCGAGGTGATCGCAGCGTACTGGACACTCTCGATGTCTGGGACGGGCACCTCGCCGCGCACGGTGCGGCGTTGATCGCGGCCCGCATCGCGCTCGTCGAACAGCTACATCCGGAAGTCCAGAAGGCCTATCAGTTGTTGGCGCCGTCCAGCAGGCCCGCAGCCATCCGGTACCGCAGCAGTGTCGAGGCGATCGAAAACGCTCCCGGCCCCGAACCCGCGGAGTTCTACGAGGCCGCATTGTTGGACGCCTTGGCGCGGCGCCGCGACGCGGAGTTGGATCGCGGGGTCTGCCTGGTGGGTCCTCATCGCGACGATCTCGAGCTGTGGCTCGGCGATCAGCCCGCGAAAGGCTTTGCCAGTCACGGTGAATCGTGGTCGATGGCATTGGCCCTGCGGTTGGGGGCGTACGAATTGCTGCGGTCGGACGGTGTCGACCCGGTGTTGCTGCTCGACGATGTGTTCGCCGAGCTGGACACCGCGCGCCGGCAGGCCCTGGCCGCCGTCGCCGGTGAAGCCGAGCAGGTACTGGTGACCGCGGCAGTCGGCGAGGACATCCCGCAGGACTGGGCGGTCAACCGCGTCGAGATCAGGATGACCGAGGGCGACCAGGGACGGATATCGGTGGTGCAGTCATGACGGACGATTCCGGACAAACCCCCGAGCCCACACCCGCGGTGTCTCCCGAAGATCTCACCCGGATGCGGGGCATGGATCTGGTGCGGCGCACCCTGGAAGAGGCTCGAGGCGCGGCACGCAGTCAAGGTAAGGACGTCGGCCGCGGTCGCAGCGCGCCGGTACGGCGGGTGGCGGGTAATGCCGGGCGGCGCCGGAGCTGGTCGGGTCCGGGTCCCGATGTCCGCGATCCGCAACCGCTCGGGGCCGCGACGCAGGACCTGGCCAGGGTGCGGGGCTGGTCCTCGAGGGTCGCCGAGGGTTCGGTGTTCGGCCGGTGGCGGGCCGTCGTCGGCGACCAGATCGCCGACCATGCCAACCCGACCGGTCTGAACGAGGGCGTGTTGACCGTCTCGGCGGAGTCCACCGCGTGGGCGACCCAGTTGCGCATGGTGCAGTCCCAGCTGCTGGCCAAGATCGCCGCCGCCGTCGGTGACGGGGTGGTGACCTCGCTGAAGATCGTCGGCCCGGTCGGCCCGTCGTGGCGGAAGGGCCGGTATCACGTCGCCGGCCGCGGTCCCCGGGACACCTACGGGTAGGACTGCGCTCAGAAACGCCGAGACGCGCGAAATGAATCTTCCCGAGCGTCCGGAGGCACCAATGGCCGAGAAATTCCGCGCACGGCGCAGTTAGGTAGGTGGAAACGCCGCTACAGAGTGGGCCCTGTAGGTGTCGACCGGTAGACTGTGGCGAGATCTGCAGGGCGGTGACGCAACCGCCTCCCGCGAACCCCAAGGAGACGCGTCCGACGTGGCTGCCCAGAAGAAGAATGCTCCAACCGAGTACGGCGCCGATTCGATCAAGGTGCTCGAAGGATTGGAGGCGGTTCGTAAACGTCCGGGCATGTACATCGGTTCCACCGGTGAGCGGGGTCTGCACCACCTGGTGTGGGAGGTCGTCGACAACGCGGTGGACGAGGCGATGGCCGGCTTCGCCACGAAGGTCGACGTCCGCATCCTCGAGGACGGCGGGGTCCAGGTCACCGACGACGGCCGTGGCATTCCGGTCGCCATGCACGCCACGGGTATCCCGACCGTCGACGTGGTGATGACGGTCCTGCACGCCGGCGGCAAGTTCGAGGAGGGCGCCTACCAGGTGTCCGGCGGTCTGCACGGCGTCGGCGTCTCGGTGGTCAACGCCCTGTCGACCAGGCTCGAGGCCGACATATACAAGGACGGCTACGAGTGGTTCCAGACCTACGACAACTCGGTGCCGGGAACCCTCAAGCAGGGTGACAAGACAACGAAGACCGGTACCACCATCCGGTTCTGGGCCGACCCGAATGTCTTCGAGACCACGGTGTACGACTTCGAGACCATCGCCCGACGGCTCCAGGAGATGGCATTCCTGAACAAGGGCCTGACCATCGAGCTCACCGATGAACGGGTGACCCAGGACGAGGTCGTCGACGAGGTGGTCGCCGACACCGCGGCCGCTCCCAAGTCTGCCGAGGAGACGGCGGCCGAAGCCTCCGCCCCGCACAAGGTGAAGCACCGGACCTTCCACTACCCCGGCGGCCTGGTCGACTTCGTCAAGCACATCAACCGGACCAAGACCGCGATCCAGCCCAGCGTCATCGACTTCGACGGCAAGGGCCCCGGCCACGAGGTCGAGATCGCGATGCAGTGGAACGCCGGTTACTCAGAGTCCGTGCACACCTTCGCCAACACGATCAACACCCACGAGGGCGGCACCCACGAGGAAGGTTTCCGCTCGGCGCTGACCACCGTGGTGAACAAGTACGCCAAGGACAAGAAGCTCCTCAAGGACAAGGACCCGAACCTCACCGGCGACGACATCCGCGAGGGACTGGCGGCGGTCATCTCGGTGAAGGTGGCCCAACCGCAGTTCGAGGGTCAGACCAAGACCAAGCTCGGCAACACCGAGGTCAAATCGTTCGTCCAGAAGATCTGCAACGAGCAGCTCACCCACTGGTTCGAGGCGAATCCTGCCGAGGCGAAAACTGTTGTGAACAAGGCGGTTTCGTCAGCACAGGCGCGTATCGCCGCGCGTAAGGCCCGCGAGCTGGTCCGGCGCAAGAGCGCCACCGACATCGGCGGCCTGCCGGGCAAGCTGGCCGACTGCCGCTCGACCGACCCGACGAAGTCCGAACTGTATGTGGTGGAGGGCGATTCGGCCGGCGGCTCGGCCAAGAGCGGCCGCGACTCGATGTTCCAGGCGATCCTGCCGTTGCGCGGCAAGATCATCAACGTCGAAAAGGCCCGCATCGACCGCGTTCTGAAGAACACCGAAGTCCAGGCCATCATCACCGCCCTGGGCACCGGCATCCACGACGAGTTCGACATCTCCAAGCTGCGGTACCACAAGATCGTGTTGATGGCCGACGCCGATGTCGACGGCCAGCACATCTCCACCCTGCTGCTGACCCTGCTGTTCCGCTTCATGAAACCGCTGGTGGAGCACGGGCACATCTTCTTGGCGCAGCCGCCGCTGTACAAGCTCAAGTGGCAGCGTCAGGAACCGGAATTCGCCTACTCCGACCGCGAGCGCGACGGTCTGCTCGAGGCAGGCAAGGCGGCGGGCAAGCGGATCAACGTCGACGACGGTATCCAGCGCTACAAGGGTCTCGGCGAGATGGATGCCAAGGAACTGTGGGAAACCACCATGGATCCGACTGTGCGGGTATTGCGTCAGGTGACGCTTGACGACGCGGCCGCCGCCGACGAGTTGTTCTCCATCCTGATGGGTGAAGACGTCGAAGCGCGCCGCAGCTTCATCACGCGCAACGCCAAAGACGTTCGCTTCCTGGACGTTTAGGCAGGACATCCGATGCACACAGCATTCATCCGGGTCAAAGTCGCCCCCGACGCGGCCGAGCGTGCCGCCGAAGCGATGCAGAGTCTGGTCGCACCCACGCTCGCCGAGCCGGGCTGCATCACCTACGAGTTCTACCGGGATCTCGAGGACCCGTCGCTGTTCCTGTGTTTCGAGCATTGGGACTCGAGGGAGTCGATGGATGCGCACGGAACCACACCGCACGTCGCCACTTTTCTCACCGAGCTGGGGCCGAGTATCGAAAAGTGGGAGTACAACCACACGGCGGCACTGTGACTCCGAGTACGCATCTGCCCTGTGCGCCACCGTGATTCACGGCGCGTCCAGATGGCCATTGACCGCATCAAGCCGAGCCAACGAGCGAGGAACTCATGACTGACACCACGTTGCCACCCGGCGACGGCGCCTCCGACCGCATCGAACCGGTCGACATCCAGCACGAAATGCAGCGCAGCTACATCGATTACGCGATGAGCGTGATCGTGGGTCGCGCGCTGCCCGAGGTGCGGGACGGGCTCAAGCCCGTGCACCGCCGCGTGCTGTACGCGATGTACGACTCCGGCTTCCGCCCGGACCGCAGCCACGCCAAGTCCGCGCGCTCCGTGGCCGAGACGATGGGTAACTACCACCCGCACGGTGACGCGTCGATCTACGACACCCTGGTCCGCATGGCCCAGCCGTGGTCACTGCGCTACCCGCTGGTCGACGGCCAGGGCAACTTCGGCTCGCCGGGTAACGATCCGGCGGCCGCCATGCGTTACACCGAGGCCCGGCTGACGCCGCTGGCCATGGAGATGCTGCGTGAAATCGACGAGGAGACAGTCGATTTCATCCCCAATTACGACGGCCGGGTGCAAGAGCCCACCGTGTTGCCGAGCCGCTTCCCCAATCTGCTGGCCAACGGTTCCGGCGGTATCGCCGTCGGCATGGCCACCAACATCCCGCCGCACAACCTGCGGGAGCTCGCCGAGGCGGTCTACTGGTGCCTCGAGAACCACGAGGCGGATGAAGAGGCGACTCTCGCCGCCGTGTGCGAGCGGGTCAAGGGCCCGGACTTCCCCACCAGCGGCTTGATTGTCGGCTCGCAGGGCATCCAGGACGCCTACACCACGGGCCGCGGCTCGATCCGGATGCGCGGTGTGGTGGAGATCGAAGAGGACAGCCGGGGCCGCACCGGCATCGTCATCACCGAACTGCCGTACCAGGTCAACCACGACAACTTCATCACCTCGATTGCCGAGCAGGTGCGCGACGGCAAGCTGGCCGGCATCTCCAACATCGAGGACCAGTCCAGCGACCGCGTCGGCCTGCGAATCGTTGTGGAGCTCAAGCGCGATGCCGTCGCGAAGGTCGTGCTGAACAACCTCTACAAGCACACCCAGCTGCAGACGTCGTTCGGCGCGAACATGCTGTCGATCGTCGACGGGGTGCCCCGCACACTGCGCCTGGACCAGATGATCCGGCACTACGTCGCGCACCAACTCGACGTCATCGTCCGGCGCACCCGGTACCGGCTGCGCAAGGCCAACGAGCGGGCCCATATCCTGCGCGGTCTGGTCAAGGCCCTCGACGCGCTCGACGAAGTGATCGCGTTGATCCGGGCGTCGCAGACCGTCGAGATCGCCCGGGCCGGCCTGATCGAGCTGCTCGACATCGACGAAATCCAGGCCCAGGCGATCCTCGACATGCAGCTGCGCCGGTTGGCTGCCCTGGAACGGCAGAAGATCGTCGACGACCTGGCCAAGATCGAGGCTGAGATCGCCGACCTCGAGGACATCCTGGCCAAGCCGGAACGCCAGCGGAAGATCGTCCATGACGAACTGGCCGAGATCGTGGAGAAGTACGGCGACGACCGTCGTACCCGGATCATGCCTGCCGACGGCGATGTCAGCGACGAGGATCTGATCGCCCGCGAAGATGTCGTGGTCACGATCACCGAGACGGGCTACGCCAAGCGCACCAAGACCGACCTGTACCGCAGCCAGAAACGTGGCGGCAAGGGCGTCCAGGGCGCGGGGCTCAAGGCCGACGACATCGTCAACCACTTCTTCGTCTGCTCGACCCACGACTGGATCCTGTTCTTCACCACGCAGGGTCGGGTCTACCGGGCCAAGGCCTACGAGCTGCCCGAGGCCTCGCGTACCGCGCGCGGTCAGCATGTGGCGAACCTGCTGGCCTTCCAGCCCGAGGAGCGCATCGCCCAGGTCATCCAGCTCAAGACGTACGAGGATGCGCCGTATCTGGTGCTCGCCACCCGCAATGGCCTGGTGAAGAAGTCCAAGCTGGTCGACTTCGATTCGAACCGATCCGGCGGCATCGTGGCGATCAACCTGCGCGACGGTGACGAACTGGTCGGCGCGGTGCTGTGCTCGGCCGAGGACGACCTGCTGCTGGTCAGTGCGAACGGGCAGTCGATCCGGTTCTCCGCGACCGATGAGGCGCTGCGGCCGATGGGCCGGGCCACCTCCGGTGTGCAGGGCATGCGGTTCAACGAGGATGACCGGTTGCTGTCCCTCAATGTGGTCCAGCCGGACACATATCTGCTGGTCGCGACGGCGGGCGGCTACGCAAAGCGCACCGCGATCGAGGAGTACACGGTCCAGGGCCGCGGCGGCAAGGGCATCCTGACGATCCAGTACGACCGCAAACGTGGCAGTCTGGTCGGAGCGCTGATCGTCGATGACGAGACGGAGCTGTACGCCATCACCTCCGGTGGCGGCGTCATCCGTACCGCCGCACGTCAGGTTCGCAAGGCAGGCCGCCAGACCAAGGGTGTCCGCTTGATGAACCTGGGCGACGGCGACACACTGATTGCGATCGCGCGCAACGCCGAGGAGGACTCGGATCCGGATGGTGACGAGTCTGCTGAAGAGGAATGACGCTGTCGCCGGGGTCCGACGCGGACCTCGGCCTGAGCTAAGGAGCTGTTAGGTGAGTTCACCGAGCGAGCCGGGCTACCCGCGAGCGGGCGACCGGCCCGGCAGCTCCAACGGCTCAGGTGCCGGGGCCGCGGGAGCCGAAGGCACCTCGACCACCGGCAAGGCCGCCGGAGTCCAGGCGCGGCCTGCCGGCGGTCAGATCACCGAAACCGGTGAGGCACCGCCGTGGCAGCGCGGAGCCGCCAGGACCACGCCGCCGCCCCCGGCAACCGAGACGCGTGACGAGAGTGCCCGTACGCCGAGCGCCCACTCCCCCGGTGTGGAGGCCCGGCTGCAGCGCTTCGTCGCGGGCACGGAGAACCAGGAGACCGAGCAGCAGCCCCGGCCGGCACGTCCGTCGTCGCCGGCACCGGCGGCGTCCGCCCCCCGCAGCGAGCCGGTGCGGTCCGAGGCCTACGCGAGTGAGATCCCGGACCTGTCCGGGCCCTCCCCGCGTCCGGCGCAACGCAAGCCCTCCGCCGAGACTCCGGCGGCCAGATCCTCGAGCAACACCCCGACCACCCGGATCCAGGTGGCCAACCGCACCGCCCATCAGGGGCCGGTCCGGGCCAGCATGCAGATCCGCCGTGTGGACCCGTGGACTGTGCTGAAGGTCTCACTGGTGCTGTCGGTGGTGCTGTTCTTCGTCTGGATGATCGCGGTCGCGTTCCTGTACCTCGTGCTCGGCGCGATGGGTGTGTGGAGCAAGCTGAACAGCAATGTGGGTGATCTCCTGACCAGCGCGAGCGGCGCCTCAGGAGGCGAATTGGTCTCCAGCGGAACGATCTTCGGCGGGGCCGCGCTCATCGGCCTGGTGAACATCGTGGTGCTGTGTGCGATGGCCACCATCGGTGCCTTCATCTACAACCTGACCACCGATCTGGTCGGTGGAGTCGAGGTCACGCTGGCCGACCGGGATTGATTTGGGAGTCTGCGCCTCGGTGCGGTAATCTCTGCGCTCGGTCGATCCCAATTTTCGGGCCTATAGCTCAGGCGGTTAGAGCGCTTCGCTGATAACGAAGAGGTCGGAGGTTCGAGTCCTCCTAGGCCCACGACACCCGGTGTAACCGGTGATCATCGAGAGGTTGCGCCATGCGGTTCATACTTCTGGCCGGCATCGCAGCCGCAGCGGTGATCGTCTGGCGATCACGTCACGGTGACGAGATTTGGCACGAGGCGGACGTAGAGCCGTCCGAGCCGAAGACGGGGCCTTAGCTCAGTTGGTAGAGCGCTGCCTTTGCAAGGCAGATGTCAGGAGTTCGAATCTCCTAGGCTCCACAACTCCATCCAGTCGCGAAGCGGTTCCGGTCAGCTGCCGGAGCCGCTTTTCTCGTTGACGCGAACCATCCTGTGCAACAAGCATTTCCGATACGGCTTGAGCAATGTCCCGAGAACACGGGCGTCAATTGATACCGTCGCCTCACATGTTGTGTTTGCACAAGATAATTCCTGTCGCGGCGGCACTCCTACTCTGCGGCGTCGCGTGCGGTACCGACGACAGTCAGCAGGCGCCCTCGGGCACCGAGGCTCCGGGGACCTCGACCAGCCACGCGCCGACCGCGCCTGCGGCCCCACGCACACCGAATGTGCCTGCGGCGCCGCACCCGCCGGGTGCACCCGGCACCTCGACGATGCCGATGATGCCCAACCCCAATGGCGACGGCTCGATGGTGCCGTGTGAGGGCACGATCTGTACGAATCCGAACCACGGTGCCGGGGACAACCCGGACGAGAACGGCGGGGCGGTGATGCCGAATCCGAACGGCGACGGCTCGGACGTCCCGTGTGAGGGCACCATTTGCACGAATCCGAACCACGGTGCCGGGGACAACCCGGACGAGAACGGCGGGGCGCAGGTGCCGGCCCCGGCGGACGGGGACGGATAGCCGCCCCTCCCCTGGCGCCCTAGGGCTTCGGGGTGACCTCGACGCTGGGCGGCAACGGCGACGGCTCGGGCTTCGTGGACCGGCGAACGATCGAAAATGCCACGGCCCCACCGGCCAGGGTTGCCACGGCGATCCCGGCCAGGAGCAGACGGCGACGGCGCCGCGGCTTGGCCTGTGGCGCTGCAGCAGCCTCCTGCAGGACCTCGGGCAGCGCCGCGACCGCTCCTGCGGCGGCGGCGAGCTGACGCCGCAGCTTGCCCGATTCGTAGCGCTTACGGAGGCCGGCGGCCGCGGCGGACACGGTGTTGGCACTGATGCCCACCACGCCACGGGTCACGTCGACCGGACCGACGGTGCTGTATTTCAAACCGCGGGCTAGGCGCTGACGGGGGGCCAACCGGGTATCGACGTTCGCGGTCATCTGGCACCTTTCTGGGCACGGGCGGCGGAGGTGAGCTGCGGCCGGGGTTTGTCGGCTGAGATCCACATTGCCATCTCGGCGGGAGTCTGGGGGCGTTGGTGGGGTATCTGACCGTCGCCGGCGGCCGGGATGGCAGACTGAGTAGCCGTGACGAGCCCCATTCAGACCGCGACGGCGACACTGCACACCAACCGCGGCGACATCAAGATCGCACTGTTCGGAAACCACGCTCCCAAGACCGTGGCCAACTTCGTCGGCTTGGCGCAGGGCACCAAGGACTACAGCACCGAGAATGCCTCGGGCGGAACCTCCGGTCCGTTCTACGACGGCGTCATCTTCCACCGGGTGATCGACGGCTTCATGATCCAGGGCGGCGACCCGACCGGCACCGGTCGCGGCGGCCCGGGCTTCCAGTTCGCCGACGAGTTCCACCCCGAGCTGCAGTTCGACAAGCCCTACCTGCTGGCGATGGCCAACGCCGGGCCGGGCACCAACGGCTCCCAGTTCTTCATCACGGTGGGCCAGACCCCGCACCTCAACCGGCGCCACACGATCTTCGGCGAGGTAGTCGATCCGGAGTCCCAGAAGGTCGTCGACGCCATCGCGTCCACCGCCACCGATCGCTCCGACCGGCCGACCGAGCCGGTCGTCATCGAATCGGTGACCGTGTCATAACGGGATCAACCCCGCACCTGCAAATGCGCGACGCCCCCGAAGCCGGGGGCGTCGCGTGTTGTGTGGGGTCCTTTCGTCACGGGGCTGCGTAGCCGGCCTCCGTGAGCGCGTCCAGGACGTCGAGCGGGTCTGTGCCGAGGTCCCATCGGGTGAGGACCACGAGGCGGTCGTCGACGGTGTCGATCTCCAGCAGGCGGACCTTGCGGGCGATTCGGCGGAACTCCGTGATGCGAATTTTCCGGATCTCATTGCGGCGATATGTCCGGGTACTCCACCAACCGGCGACCGTGAGACCGTCTTGGTTAATTGCCAGTTTGGGTCGTGCCCGCCACGACAATGTTGCGAACGTGAGCAATCCCACCCCAGCTATGCCGGCAAGAACACGTCCGGGCGGGTCTGTGATCAGGGTCACAGCTGCGATAGCCATCATAAGTCCGCCTATGCCGCAACCTGCGACTCCGGCGGCGGGTGGGCCCCAATGAGTTTGCTGCACGGGTTCTTCACACCCTCTTACCGCGACTAATGGAGTTATCCACAGGTGCTATCCCCAATGGGGATGAATCACAACGATGTGATTGAGCATCGCCGAGGTTGCTGAACCGGTAACGCTAAAACCGTAAGATGAATTCATTATGGCGGTGTCCGCGCTCAACGCCAGCGCATGGTGAGCAACAGCCCACTGATCATGAAGGCAAAGGCGACCGCGTAGTTCCACGGACCCATATCCGCCATCCACTGGAGGAAGGACGGGGTGTCCACGGGATTGGTCGCGGCCAGCTGGAACACCAGCAGCCACAACAGGCCGAACAGCATGAGACCGATGAACAGCGCGACGAACCACACACTCGACGGCCCGGCTTTCACCTTGACCGGGGTCCGGCTCACCTGCTTGATGGTGAAATCGTTCTTCTTACGGACTTTGGACTTGGGCATGGGTACCTTCGCGGACAGTCGGCGTCACACGGTGCGACGATGAGGCAGGATGCCTCACGAGCCTAACGTAGCTGCACGTCCAGGAGAGACTGCGATGGACCAACCGGATCGATCCCCCTGGCGCTTCGGCGTCCCGGTGGTCTGCCTGGCCGCGGGCTTGCTGCTGGCCGCCACCCACGGGGTCTCCGGCGGTGACGAGATTCGCCGCAGCGACGCGCCCCGGCTCGTCGACCTGGTCCGCGAGGCTCAGCAGTCGGTGGACCGGCTCACCGCCCAGCGTGATTCGCTGTCGACCGAGATCGACAGCCACCACGGCGGATCCCCTGGATCGCACGCCGCACTCGGGGCGATCACCCGCCGCTCGGCCGAACTGGCCGCCGACGCGGGCACGGTCCCGATGCGGGGCCCCGGGCTGGTCGTCACCCTCAACGACGCCCAGCGCGACGCTCAGGGGCGCTTTCCCCGCGACGCCTCCCCCGACGACCTCGTGGTGCACCAACAAGACATCCAGGCCGTCTTGAATGCACTGTGGAGCGCCGGGGCCGAGGGCATCCAAATGCAGGACCAGCGCATCATCGCCACTTCTGCGCCCCGCTGCGTCGGCAACACCCTGCTGCTCAACGGCCGCACCTACAGCCCGCCCTACGTGATCACCGCGATCGGCGACGCCTCCGCCATGCAGGCCGCCCTGGCCGCCGCCCCGAACGTCACCCTGTACAAGCAATACGTGGTGCGGTTCGGGCTGGGCTACACCGAAGAGCCGCGGGCCGAGGTCGAGCTGGTGGGACACACCGACCCGCTGCGGATGCGCTACGCGAAACCCGCGGGCCCCGTCGGCTATTAAAGCCGTTTCCCGGGGCCGGTAGCCTAAGTCAATGCAGGTTCTGGTCGTCGACAACTATGACAGCTTCGTGTTCAACCTGGTCCAGTACCTGGGCCAGCTCGGAGTTGACGCGCAGGTGTGGCGCAACGACGACGATCGCCTGGCCACCGAAGCCGACCTTGCCAAGGTGGCGGCCGATTTCGACGGCGTCCTGCTGAGCCCCGGCCCGGGTACCCCCGAACGCGCCGGAGCCACCATCCCGCTGGTGCGTGCCTGCGCCGCGGCGGGCACTCCCCTACTCGGCGTCTGCCTCGGTCACCAGGCCATCGGGGTGGCATTCGGCGGCACCGTCGACCGGGCACCCGAACTGCTGCACGGCAAGACGAGCGTCGTGCACCACGCCGACACCGGTGTGCTCAAAGGTCTCCCGGATCCGTTCACCGCGACCAGGTATCACTCGCTGACGATCCTGCCCGAGACCGTGCCGGACGAGCTCGAGGTCATCGGGCAGACCGACGGCGGCGTCATCATGGCCGTGCGTCATCGGCAGCTGCCGATTCACGGGGTGCAGTTCCACCCGGAGTCGATCCTGACCCAGGGCGGGCACCGCATGCTGGCCAACTGGCTCGGCGTGTGCGGTGCCGCTCCCGAGGAAAACCTGGTGGCCACGCTCGAAGCCGAGGTGGCCCGCGCCGTCGCCGCGGCTACGACGCGAAACTCAGCGTGATCTTCGAACCGAAGCTCACCCCGGTGCCCGGCGGCGGACTCTGGGTGACCACCGCATTGGTGCGCTGACCGCTGTCCCGTACGTCCGGCCCCTTGTCCAGCACACCGGTCCAACCCAGCGCGCTCAGGCGCTGGTAGGCGTCATCCCAGAACTGTCCGACCAGGTTGGGCATGACGAACTGGTTGCCCTTCGACACGTGGATCTGCACCGGCGTGTCCTTGGGTACCGAGGTCCCCGAGGTCGGCTCGGTGTCGACCACCTGACCCGCGGGTGCGGTGTGGTCGATGTCGATGACGACGGTGTTGGTGAATCCCGACGCGGTCAGGATCTGCTTGCACACATCGGCGCTCTGGCCCTTGCAGTCGGGAACCGTGGTGTTCTCCGGACCCGAACCCACGACAAGGGTGACCTCGTAGATGATCCCCGCGGTCTGGTTGGCCGGCGGATTGGTGGCGAGCACCTTGCCCTTCTGCTCGGGCGTCGACGGGCTCGTGGTCTCCTTGACCTTCTCGAACTTGGCGTCCTTGAGCTTCTGCCGGGCCTGGGCCGGGGTCAGCCCTGCGACATCGGGAATCTGGGCCTGCTCGGGGCCGCCCGACACGTTCACAGTGATCTCGTCGCCGGCAGCCACCATGCTGTTGGCGGCCGGGTCGGTACCGATCACGACACCCGGGGCCACCTTGTTGTCGGTCTTGGGTTCGGTTCGGGTCTTGAATCCCCGGTTCTGCAGAGCGGCCACCGCATCGGCGGAACGCTGGCCGCTCACATCGGGCACCTGCACGTCGCGGGGCCTGCCGTCGAACATGTTGATCGCCACCGTGACCACCACGGTCAGCACCGCCAGCACCGCGACAGCGATCAACCAGCGGGCCACCGAGGCGTTACGGTCGGCCGGTCGGGGCACGACCATGTTCTGGGTGGGTGCGGCCCCACCCTGGGCGAGCATCGGCCCGGAGTTCATCATCGACGTCCGCTCGGCGTCGGTCAGCACCTTGGGGGCCTCCGGCGCCTCACCGCTGTGCACCCGGATCAGGTCGGTGCGCATCTCGGCCGCCGTCTGGTAGCGGTTGTCCGGGTTCTTGGCCAGCGCCTTGAGCACCACGGCGTCGAGTTCCGGGGAGATGCCGGTGTGCCGGCGCGACGGCGGGATCGGATCCTCGCGGACATGCTGGTAGGCCACCGCCACCGGGGAATCACCGATGAAAGGTGGTTCGCCCGTGAGGATTTCGTAGAGCACGCAACCCAGTGAGTAGACGTCGGAGCGCGCGTCGACGGTTTCACCGCGGGCCTGCTCGGGCGACAGGTACTGCGCGGTGCCGATCACCGCGGCGGTCTGCGTGACACTGTTGCCGGTATCGGCCAGGGCGCGCGCGATACCGAAGTCCATCACCTTCACAGCGTTGTTCTTGCTGATCATGATGTTGGCCGGCTTGACGTCGCGGTGCACGATCCCGTGCTGGTGGCTGAAGTTCAGGGCCTGGCAGGCGTCGGCGATGATCTCGATGGCCCGGCGCGGCGGGATCGGGCCCTCGCCGTGCACGATGTCCCGCAACGTCACACCGTCGACGTACTCCATGACGATGTAGGGCAGCGGGCCGTTGGGTGTCTCGGCCTCGCCGGTGTCGTACACCGCCACGATGGCGGGATGGTTCAGCGCCGCCGCGTTCTGTGCTTCGCGGCGGAAACGGAGGTAGAAGCTGGGGTCGCGGGCCAGGTCGGCGCGCAGCACCTTGACCGCGACGTCGCGGTGCAACCGCGTGTCGCGTGCCAGATGAACTTCGGACATGCCGCCGAAGCCGAGAATTTCACCGAGTTCATATCGGTCAGAGAGATGCTGAGGCGTCGTCATCGCAGTATCTGTTCCGGTGCCCCCGATGTGGCCGGAGCATCAACCCCGGCCGCACTGGGCACGATCACGTGGAATGCCAGGTCCGGCAACGCTGCCGGGGTCTGGTAGGGCGTCGTCTCGGTCACCGTGTCGGTGACTGTGGGCGGTGGTGACTGCTGCTGGTCCTTGCGGTCCTGAGCGTTGAGCACGATCAGGATGGCAATCACGATAGCCAGCGCGCCGAGTACCCCGGCGGCCCACAGCAGGGCCCGCTGACCCGACGAGAACGTGCGCCGGGCGGGTGGCGCGGGCCGATGGGCGGCCGCGGTCGGCCTGGCCCTGGTGGCGGTCACCGGGGTGCGGCCCGAGAGATCTGCTGCGGCGCGGGCCTGTGCGGCCGACGGCACCGCGGCCGGGGCAGCCCGGCCAAGTGTCGGAGCCTGGTTGGGACGCGGGGGCCTGCGGCCGGAGCGCACCGCGGCGACCGCGTCGGCGAACGGTCCGCCGGACTTGTAGCGCATCCCCGGGTTCTTCACCAGGGTGATCTCGATCAGCTCGCGGACGTTGGGCGGCAGATCGGCGGGCAGCGGCGGCGGCGTCTCCTTGATGTGCTTCATCGCCACCGTCAGCGCACCGTCGCCGGTGAACGGACGCTTGCCCGAAACCGATTCGTAGCCAACGACTCCCAGCGAATAGACGTCGCTGGCGGCGGTGGCGTCGTGGCCGAGGGCCTGCTCGGGCGCGATGTACTGGGCAGTGCCCATCACCATGCCGGTCTGGGTGACCGGGGCGGCGTCGACCGCCTTGGCGATACCGAAGTCGGTCAGCTTCACCTGGCCGGTCGGGGTGATCAGGATGTTGCCGGGCTTGACGTCGCGGTGCACCAGGCCGGCGGTGTGGGCCACCTGCAGTGCCCGCCCGGTCTGCTCGAGCATGTCCAGGGCGTGCCGCAACGACAGCCGGCCGGTGCGCTTGAGCACCGAGTTCAACGGCTCGCCGTTGATCAGTTCCATCACCAGGTACGCGGTGCGGCCCTCGCCGTCGAGCTCAGTCTCGCCGTAGTCGTACACGCTGGCGATCCCGGGGTGGTTCAGCATGGCCACGGTGCGGGCCTCGGCGCGGAAGCGCTCGACGAACTCGGCATCGGTGGAGAACTCGGCCTTGAGCACCTTGACCGCGACGCGCCGGCCCAGCCGTGAGTCGACGGCCTCCCAGACCTGACCCATGCCGCCGGTGGCGATCAGCCGCTGCAGCCGGTACCGCCCGGACAGCGTGACTCCAACCCGCGGGCTCATTTCTCGCCTCCGGCGAGGTGACTCATGAATCCTCCCGTAGCGCCGCGGCTATCGTGGCGCGTCCGATCGGGGCGGCGAGTGCGCCGCCGGTGGCCGACAACCGGTCCCCGCCGTCCTCGATCAACACCGAGACCGCGACCTTCGGGTCGGAGGCCGGTGCGAATGCGATGTACCAGGCATGCGGCGGGGTGTTACGGGGATCCGTCCCGTGCTCTGCCGTACCGGTCTTCGAAGCGATCTGCACGCCGGCGATGGCTCCCTTCTGCTGAGTCACCTGCTCGGCGGCGACCATCAAGTCCGTAAGTGTAGCTGCGACCTGGGGTGACACCGCCCGGCGCTCTTGGGCGGGCGCGGTGGTGGCGATGGTGGTCAGGTCGGGTCCTTTTAGGCTATCCACAAGATACGGGCGCATCGCGATGCCGTCATTAGCGATGGTTGCGGCCACCTGCGCGTTCTGCAGTGGCGTCAACGCGACATCGCGCTGGCCGATGCTGGACATGCCGAGGGCGGCCGCGTCGGCGATCGGCCCGGTGGTGGACTCCGCCACCTGCAGCGGGATGGTCGGCGGGGGCGAGTCGAGGCCGAATGCCTGGGCGGTGGACTTGAGCTTGTCGGCCCCGGTTTTGATCCCCAACTCGACGAAAGCGGTGTTGCACGATTTGGCGAACGCCTCGCGCAACGTGGCCGTCGGGCCGGGGCCGCAGGAGGCGCCGCCGAAGTTCTCCAGCGTCGCGGTGCTGTCGGGCAGCGGGATGCGCGGCGCCGCGGTCAGCGGGGTGTCGGGGGTGCTGCCGGACTGCAGCGCGGCCGCAGTGGTGATCACCTTGAACGTCGAGCCCGGTGGGTAGGTCTCGGAGATCGCGCGGTTCAGCAGTGGGGACTGCTCGTTGTCCCGCAGCTGCTGCCAGGCCTGGCTCTGGGCGTTCAGGTCGTGGGTGGCGAGTTGGTTCGGGTCGTACGACGGGGACGACGCCATGGCCAGGATCTTGCCCGTCGAGGGCTCCAGGGCCACCACAGAGCCCTTGCAGGGGCCGTCACAGCCGTGCTGCAGCGCATCCCAGGCCGCCTCCTGCACCTGCGGCTTGATCGTGGTGTCGACATTGCCCCCGCGCGGATCGCGGCCGGTGAAGAAATCGGCGAGCCTGCGGCCGAACAACCGCTCGTCGGAGCCGTTGAGAATCGCGTCCTCGGCCCGCTCCAACCCGGTGCTGGAGTAGCCCAGCGAGTAGAACCCGGTCACCGGGGCGTAGGCCTCGGGCTCGGGGTAGGTCCGCAGGAACCGGAAGCGGCCGTCGGTGGCCACCGAATAGGCCAGCAGCTGGCCGCCCGCGGTGATCTGGCCCCGCTGGCGCGAGTACTCGTCGAGCAGCACCCGCTGATTGCGCGGATCGGCGCGCAATCCGTCAGCGGTGAAGACCTGGGTGATCGTGGCGTTGGCCAACAGCAGCACGATCAGCACCATGATCGTGACTGCAACCCGGCGCAGGGAGGTGTTCATACCTTCTCGATCACCTCGGTACTGGCCGCGGCGATGGGAGTGGGGTTCGGCGTCGGGGTGGTGGTGATCGGCCTGCGGGCGGCGTGCGAGATGCGCACCAGGATGGCCAGCAGGATGTAGTTGGCCAGCAGCGAGGAACCGCCGTAGGACATCCACGGGGTGGTCAGACCGGTCAACGGGATCAGTTTGGTGACGCCACCGACCACGATGAACAGCTGGATGGCCAGCGTTGAGGCCAGCCCGGCGGCCAGCAGCTTGCCGAAGCTGTCCCGCACCGCGATCGCCGTGCGCATGCCGCGGATGATCAGGATCGTGTAGAGCATGAGAACGCCTGCCAGACCGACCAATCCGAGTTCCTCGCCGATCGCGGCGATGATGAAATCGGTGGCCGCGGCGGGCACGGTGCCGGGCTGTCCATTGCCCAGCCCGGTGCCGAAGATGCCGCCGGTGGCGAAGCTGAAGAGCGATTGCACCATCTGGTAGCCGGCGCCGTCAGGATCGGCGAACGGATCCAGCCAGGTCTCCACGCGAACCCGAACATGGCCGAAAACCTGGTATGCCACAACGCTTCCCGCGGCGAACAGGGCCAGCCCGAGAACCACCCAGCTGAGCCGTTCGGTGGCGACGTAGAGCAGCACCAGGAACGATGCGTACAGCAGAAGTGAAGTGCCCAAATCCTTTTCGAAGACCATCACGCCTACCGAGGCCGCCCAGGCGAGCAGCAGGGGAGCCAGGTCGCGGGGCCGCGGCAGGTCTAGCCCGAGAAAATGCTTTCCGGCACTGGTGAACAGGTCACGCTTGGCCACCAGCACCGCGGCGAAGAAGATGAGCAGCAGAATCTTGGAGAACTCGGCGGGCTGAATGGAGAAGCCGGGAAACTGGATCCAGATCTTGGCGCCGTACTGCTCGGAGTACTTCGCCGGCAACAGTGCCGGAATGACAAGCAGCACAAGGCCGGTCAGTCCGCAGATGTATCCGTACCGGGCCAGCATGCGATGGTCGGTCAGCAAGGCCACCACGACCGAGAATCCGATGACCCCCACCAGCGTCCACATCATCTGCTGGTTGGCGGTGCCGCCGAGCCCGTCGGAGGCCGTTTGGCCCTTGGCCAGATCGAGCCGGTGGATCATCACCAGGCCGAGGCCGTTGAGCAGCGCCACGACCGGAAGCAGCAGCGGGTCGGCGTATGGCGCGAATCGCCGGATCGCCAGGTGGGCGGCGCCCATCAATGCGATGAAGGTGAGCACGTAGCTCACCATGTCCCAGCTGATGCCCTGTTCCTGGTTGGCCTCGACGATCAGCAGCGCGACGGTGGTGATGAAGGCTGCGAACCCCAGAAGCAGCAGTTCCGCGTTGCGCCGATTGGGTAGCGGCGGCATGACGGTAACCGGCGACTGGGGCTGAGTTGTCATGACACCGCTCGGCAGTTCGTCCCCGGTTCGGGTGGTGGGGGAGGCAGTGCGGTGACGGTCGGTGACGGCGCCGGAGTCGGGACCACGGGCCCCGGTGTCTCAGGTGCGGGGGTCTCGGGGGCTGGCGGCTCCCCGCTGGGCGTCGGCGTCGGGGCCGGGCTCGCACCGGGCGCGGGCGACGGCGACGGGGAAGGTGAGGGACTGGGCGCCGGGGTGGGCTTCGACGTCGTGGTCGCGGTGCGGGGGGCGCACACGGGCAGGACGGAGCTGCGGGCCAAGTCGTTTATCTGCTGGATGGCCTCGTCCTGGGTGCCGCCCGGCAGTCCGGCGCGTACCGAGGCCCGGGCCGAGGGACGCATGTCGTCGACCGCCATCAAGCGGCAGTCGAGCCGGCCGCGATCCTGGTCGGCGCTGATCAGCGACAGTTCGTTGCGGGCGTTGAGACAGCCCAGGCGGTAGGGCTCCTGCAGCGAGACGCCGAGAAAGGTGCCCTGCACCCCGCGCATGATGGACACGGTGCCCTCATGTTCGGCGACGTAATAGTTGTTGCGGATGATCTCCCGGCCGATGGCCAGCCCGCCGATGAGCACCAGCACCAGCAGCACCGCCGCGATGAGGATGCGGCGGCGCGACCGGGGCCGGCGATCCGGCTCGGCCGGCTGGGGGACCACGCGTTTGGGTTCGTTGCGGCGGGGATTGAACGCCGAGGCCCGCCCGGCAGCCGTGTCCGGCGGTGCGCTCTGGTCGTCGTTCCCGGATACGGCGCCGGCCAGGATCGGCTGCGTCTGCCCGTAGTCGTAGTCGACGACATCGGCGACCACCACGGTCACGTTGTCCGGGCCGCCGCCGCGCAGCGCCAACTCGATCAGCCGGTCGGCGCTCTCGGCGACATCCTCGATCTGCAGGGCCTCGTGGATGGTCTCGTGGCTCACCGGGTCGGACAGGCCGTCCGAGCACAACAGGTAGCGATCACCGGCCTTGGCCTCACGCATGATCAAGGTCGGCTCGACCTCGTGACCGGTCAGCGCCCGCATGATCAGCGAGCGCTGCGGATGGCTGTGGGCCTCCTCGGCGGTGATACGACCTTCGTCGACCAGGGTCTGGACGAACGTGTCGTCCTTGGTGATCTGCGTCAGCTCGCCGTCACGCAGCAGATAGCCCCGGGAATCGCCGATGTGGACCAGGCCCAGGCGGTTGCCTGCGAACAGGATCGCGGTGAGCGTCGTGCCCATGCCTTCGAGTTCGGGGTCGGCCTCCACGTGGGCCGCGATCGCGGCGTTGCCCTGCCCGACCGCGGTGTTGAGCTTGCCGAGCAGATCGCCGCCCGGCTCGTCGTCGTCGAGATGGGCCAGCGCAGCAATGACCAACTGGGAGGCCACTTCACCCGCGGCATGGCCACCCATGCCGTCGGCCAGCGCCAGCAGCCGCGCCCCGGCGTACACCGAGTCCTCATTGTTGGCGCGAACCAGCCCGCGATCACTGCGCGCGGCATATCGGAGAACGAGGGTCATAGTGTGTCTCGCGCTCCTCGCGTGCGCGGTATCGAACCTGCTCCTCGCCTGCGCGGTGCCAGATCTGCTCCTCGCGTGCGCGGCGTCACGGACGCAACTCGATTACCGTCTTACCGATTCGAACCGGTGTACCGATCGAAACCCTTACCGCTGTTGTCACCTTCGCCCTGTCAAGGTATGTGCCGTTGGTCGATCCTAGGTCCTCGACGTACCACTCCGAACCTCGTGGCGAGAGACGGGCGTGGCGCGTCGAAGCGTAATCATCGGTGAGCACAAGGGTGGAGTCGTCGGCACGGCCGATCAGCACCGGCTGGGCACCCAACGTGATGCGGGTTCCGGCCAGCGCGCCCTCGGTGACCACCAATTGCCGCGCGATATGGCGTCGGTCCCGGCTCGGGAGCAGGGAACCGCGGAGAGCCAATCCCCGGCGGACCATCACCGCGCCCGTGGGCGCATAGATATCGGTCCGCAGGATGCGCAACACCGACCAGATGAACAGCCACAGCAGCAGGAGGAAACCGACGCGCGTCAGTTGCAGCACTAACCCCTGCATCTGACGTCCTCTCCGTATCCGCCCCGCTGGCACCGCTCAGCTACCGTCGGCAACGTCACGATACTTGGACGCCGATCGCCGTGAGGGCGAAGCGGGGTGCTTGCCACTCAGGTGTGTCCGGTCTCAGACGCTCAGTGCACGCGCACGATGATCTCGGAGTGGCCCAGCCGGATCACGTCGCCGTCGGCCAGCTGCCACTCCTGCACCGGAGCGTTGTTCACCGTGGTGCCGTTGGTGGAGTTGAGGTCTGACAGCAACGCGACCTGCCCGTCCCACCGGATCTCCAGGTGCCGCCGCGACACCCCGGTGTCGGGGAGCCGGAACTGGGCGTCCTGACCGCGGCCGATCACATTGGCGCCCTCGCGCAGCTGGTAGGTACGACCACTGCCGTCGTCGAGCTGAAGCGTGACCGCAGCGCCGCCTGCGGCATAGTCGCCGCCGCCGTAGCCGCCCTGCTGGCCGCCGTACCCCGGCTGACCCCCCTGCGGTGCGCCGTAGTCGCCGCCGTAGCCGCCCTGCTCGCCGTAACCGGGCTCGCCGTATCCGCCCTGCTCGGGGTAACCACCCTGCTGAGGCTCGGCGTAGCCGCGGCCGTAATCCTGCGGTTGGCCGTACTCCTGGCGCCCGTAGGGCTGACCGCCGCCGTAGCCGCCGCCCTGCTCGGGGTAGCCGCCACCCTGGCGCGGGTCCTGACGTCCGTAGTCGTACTCGCCGCCGCCGTACCCGGGCTGACCACCCGGCGCGGGCTGGCCGTAGCCGCCGCCCGGCTGGCCGCCGTAGCCACGGTCATAACCGGCGCCCTGCTGGCCGCCGTACCCGGCGGGCGGACGCTGCTGCTCGTAAGACTGCGGGGGGTAGCCACCCTGGTCTGGATAACCGCCTTGATCCGGGTACCCACCCTGGTCCGGGTAGCCGCCCTGATCGGGGTACCCACCCCGGTCGCCGCCGGCGGGGTAGCCGCCGCGCTGAGGGGGGTAACCGCCCTGGTCCTGCGGGGGGTAACCGCCCTGTTCCGGCGGGTACTGGCCGCCGCGGGGATCGTCCTGCGGGTGGCCGTAGCGGTCGTCGTAATAGTCGTCGCCGGGCCGCCCTTGTCCCTGGCCGCCGCGGTAATTCGGGTTATCGGTCATAGGTGGTTCTCCTGATTCTGCGGTGAACGCATGGTCGCCTTGGGCTCGCGCGGATTCGCCAGCGGTCGAATCGGGGTTGACCGCGCCGTGTGCGCGGAACTGTCCGGTGTGCAAGTTCGGTGATTGCTCGAATCTAACGACCACATCACCATACGTTTGCCACCCCTGATCACGAATGAATCCCCCCAGATGCTTGGCGAACGCGGTCGAGGTCAGGTCAGTATCGGCGCTTACTTTCTGATAGTCAGTGCCACTGAGCGTAATTACGTAGTCGTTCGGTGCCAAAACTTGTCCACCGGCCACGGTACGGGCTCGGGACTCGGCTTCCCGGTACAACGCCGTCTCTACTTCCTGGGGCACAATCGAGCCGCCGAAGACCCGGGCGAACGCATCGCCGACGGTTGACTCGAGTTTGCGTTCGATGCGGTCGACCAGACCCATGTCACCGCCCGCCTTTTCTCGTTGTCGTTCGTCGCCTCGGCACGGGCCACCCGTGCTCCCGCGTGTCGCTCTGGCCACACTGCTCACAAGCATGGTATCGGCCTGGTGCGGTTATGCGGGACCAACAGAACTCTGAGAATCCGATCGATGCAGGTCAGTGACCTGATCTAGATGAGCTTAAGGATTTTCTGACAATCTGACAGCACCCTGATCGGCCTGCTGATCGGCCGGTTTGGGAACGACGCGCTCGCAGTGTTACGCTGCCTCGGTCATTCGGGCGAGTGGCGGAATGGCAGACGCGCTGGCTTCAGGTGCCAGTGTCCTTCGGGACGTGGGGGTTCAAGTCCCCCTTCGCCCACAGAAGCGGTTCTCACGAACTGCGACGAAGGCCGCGGACTCAACAGAGTTCGCGGCCTTCGTGTTTGTCGGGGCATAGATACTGACGTCGTGCCTTCAGAACTGACAGCGCCCGACGGCACCGAACTGGTTCTGGACGCGACGGGCGATGGGCCACCGGTCGTGTTCGTTCACGGATCCAACGGCGGCCTGGATTCGTGGGACGCGGTCGGTGAGCATCTCTCCGGCTATCGGATCGTGCGCTACGCCCGCCGCAATCACTCGCCGAGTGGGGCCGGCCGGTCACCGAACCGGTACGCCACCGAGGCGGCCGATCTGCGCTGTGTGCTGAATTCGGTGCCTGTCGCCGCGGGGGAGAAGGTCCACGTCGTCGGCGGTTCCTACGGCGCCTCGGTGGCCCTTCACGCCGCGTTGGCCGACGCCGATCGGATCGCCTCGCTGGCGTTGTTCGAGCCGCCGTTGCTGTTGTCGGGGCCCCACCTGTTACCCGTTCTCGAGCGCTTCCGGCGGTTCTGCGGGGAAGGCCGCTATATAGAAGCACTCGCAGTTTTCGCCCGCGAGGTTGCGCGCGTCCCCGCCGAGGTGATCGAAGGGACGCCGATCGAGATGCCGAGTGAAGAATTCGGCCGAACCGTGACGCGCTCTGCGGGTGCGGATCTGGAAGCGATGGCGCACGACGGACAAGACATCGACCGTTGGGCCGCCATCGAGCTGCCGGTGTTGTTGATGCAGGGTGGCTTGAGCTGGTCACCACTTCCGGAAGGCATGGACCGCCTGGCCGAGGTGATCCCGCACGCGCAGCGGGTCACCTGGCCCGACCAGTCCCACTTCGCGACCGCGATGGCGCCCGAACGAGTTGCCGACGCCCTCGGACGCTTCTTCGCCACGGTGTGACTACTTGCGTGCCAACAGCTCCAACAGATAGTCGCCGTAGCCGGACTTGGGCAGCTCGTTGGCGCGGGCGGCCAGCTGCGCATCGTCGATGTAGCCCGCCCGCCACGCGATCTCTTCCGGTACACCGATTTTCAGGCCCTGGCGGCGTTCGATGGTGCGCACGAAATCGCTGGCATCGAGCAGTGAGTCGAAGGTCCCGGTGTCCAGCCACGCGGTCCCGCGGGCCAGCACCTCGACCGAGAGCCGGCCCTGCTTGAGGTAGGTCTGATTGATCTCGGTGATCTCGTACTCACCGCGCGCCGACTTGCGCAGCGATCGCGCTATCTCGATGACGTCGTTGTCGTAGAAGTACAGCCCCGGCACGGCGTACTGGGACTTGGGTACGGCCGGTTTCTCCTCGAGGGACAGGGCGGTTCCGTCGGGGCCGAACTCGACGACGCCGTAGGCCGCCGGGTCGGCCACCCAGTACGCGAAAATCGCTCCGCCGCTGACGTTCTGGAAACGGCGCAGGCTGGTGCCCAAGCCCGGGCCGTAGAAGACGTTGTCGCCCAGCACAAGTGCCACCGAATCGGTGCCGATGTGCTCGGCGCCGATCATGAACGCCTGGGCCAGCCCCTCGGGCTGCTGTTGGGCGGCGTAGCTCAGGTTCACGCCGAACGCCGAGCCGTCACCCAAGAGGCGTTGGAACGCCGGGGCATCGGTGGGCGTGGTGATCACCAGGATGTCGCGGATCCCCGCCATGATCAGGGTCGACAGCGGGTAGTAGACGAGCGGTTTGTCGTAGACCGGCAGTAGCTGCTTGCTGACACCCGTGGTGATCGGATGCAGCCTGGTGCCGGATCCGCCGGCCAGAAGAATTCCGCGCATGACGCCCGTCACCCTATCGCGCCGGTATCGGCGGCCTCGTCCGAATCAGCCGCGTCAACGCAGCAGGTAGGAGGTCATCGACAGCGATCCGTAGGCGTAGCCGGTGACGAGGGTGTCGACCGTGCCAGCGGAATCCGCTGCGGCACCGGCGAGCCCGGCGAAGTACAGCATCGGGATGAAGTGGTCCGGGGTGGGAACCGCGGCCGCGTAGTCCCGATGCGCCTCCAGGGTGAGGACGTCGGCGGGGGAGTGGGTGAGCTGTTCGCGGGCGGCGTCGTCAAACCGGCGGGCCCAGTCGAAACCGTCCTCGGGCTGCGCCGGGTCCATGCCGGCGAGGTTGTGCACGATGTTGCCGCTGCCCACGATCAGCACACCGCGCTCACGCAGCGGCGCCAGCTTCGCCCCGAGTTGCAGGTGGTAGGAGGCCGGTTCGTTGGCGTTGATCGCCAGTTGCACAACGGGTATGGAGGCGTCGGGGAAGGCGTGCACCAGTACCGACCAGGTGCCGTGATCGATACCCCAGCTGTCCACGTCGGCACCCACCCAGGTCGGGTGCACCACGTCGCTGACCTCCTCGGCCAACTCCGGGAGTCCCGGTGCCGGGTACCGGACCTCGAACAGCTCATGCGGAAATCCGTAGAAGTCGTGAATGGTGCGCGGGTGCGGCATCGCGGTGACCGCGGTGGCGTTGATGTACCAGTGCGCACTGATCACCAGGATGGCCCGGGGCCGGGGCACGGCCTGCCCGAAACCACGCCAGGCCGTGGTGAAGCGGTTGGACTCGAGCGCGTTCATCGGGCTGCCGTGGCCGATGAACGCCGCGGGCATCGGGGCTGACGCTGGACCCATGAATGAAGCCTAGGTCGCCGGGTTGTCCCAGTGGTCCAGCCAGACCAGCTCGCTGAGCGGACGGCGGCGCACCGGGCCGTGGGATCCGCGCGGCCAGCCCACCACGACATGGCCGGCCAGCATCCAGTCCTCGGGCACCCCGACGGCCGCGCGCAGCAGCTGTTCACCGCCGTAGGAGGCCCAGCTGGTCAGGCAGGCACCCAGTCCCTGGGCCCGGGCGGCCAGCAGGAAGTTCTGCATGGCCGGAAAGATGGACCCGCCGAGCAGTAGTTCCGAGGCGGTGGGGAAGCGCTGCTGGGTGAACAGCACGGAGGTGAACTCGCCTGCCCGGTCGTGCAATTCGTAGGTGGCGCGGTTGGTTCTGGCGCGCCGGCTGGTGTCGTCCTCGGCCGGTCGCGTCATGCCGTAGACCGGTTCGATGACCGCGAGCGCCTGGGCTGCGGCCTTGGCCACGACGGCACGTTGCTCGGCCGAGCCGAGCACCACGAACCGCCAGGCTTGCGCGTTCGCTCCCGATGGCGCCCACGCCGCGGCCTGCAGGCAGCGGGTCAGCGTCGCGTCGTCCACCGGTTCGCTGGTGAACCGCCGGATGGTCCGCGATGTCGACATCACTTCCCACACGTCGTTGCTGGTGGAGCGGGCAGGGGACATGTCCCTCCTCAGATCGCGATCCATCCGATGTGCCGACCATATGTGGTGTTGCGCAACCCCTGGCATCCACGTGACCCACCATGTCGCGGTGACCAAGCCGCTGCTGCGGTAGCGTTTCCGAGTGTGCAGGCCAGTGTCGGTCTACACACCTCAGGAGTTCGCGCTGTTCGAGCTGCCGGAGCACGTGACGCGCAGCGATCACGTCCGGCGGGGATTTGGTGTTCTGATGCCCGATCTGTATCCCGTCGACGATCCCGACGACGCGGATCCCCGGTTGGCACCGTTGCTGGCCTGGCGTCAGCAACTGGTCGATTCCGGCGCGGTCGCGGCGCGCAGTTTCAAAGAGGCGCACCTGCGTCTGGTGCTCCGGTCCGGACGCACCGAGGTAGAGCAGATCCGGGAGATGCTGCCGGGGTCGGTGGCCGAACACGCCGACGAGATGGCCCGCCTGCTTGCCGAGCTCGAGGCCGGGGCGCCGGTCAATCCGCCGGTCAGTCCGCCGGAGCCGGCGGTGCCCGCTGCCGATGACGTGCACGCCATCGCGTTCCGCCACGACACGGCGCGGCCCGGCGTCGTGGATCTCAGCTGGCCGGACTACCAGGCCAACGGGGGAGTGGTGCTGTACCGGGTGGTCAGCGCCGACGACCGGGCGCCGAAGTCCCCGGAGAACGCCGACCTCGTCGCGGCGACACCGCTGTCGGCGGCAAGCGACGACCGGGCGATGACCGGTCCGGTGCGCTACTACCAGGTGTGGGTCATCACCGGGACGTCGCGAGCGGACGCCCTGAGCACCCGACCGGTGCTCTATGCCAGTGGCGTATTGGTCGCCCCGGTCAGCGACATGACGATTCGTGAGGACAACGGCCTGGTCATGGGGAAGTGGACGGCGCCGCCCGCGGCGAGCTCCGTGCACGTGTACCGCATTCCGGCCGACGATGCGGCGGACGAATCCGGGATCGACGAGTCGCGGTACCGGATCCTGGCCGATGGCGAGCACCGGACCGGTTTCGTCGACTCCGGAGCGGCCCGGGGGATGCGGTACCGCTACCGGGTGCGCTGCGCCGTCGAGGTCGACGGGGTCGTGCGGCTTTCCGAGCCCGCCGACGCCGACATCGAAGTCTCGGCGGTGCTGGCCGCGGTCACCGATATCAGCGTCGACACCGGTTTCGACGGTGAGACGTTCGACGTGTCCTGGGCCGCTCCCGGAGCCGAGGTGGCGATCTACCTCAGCCAGACGGGTCCGAGTGCCGGCGGTGTCTCCACCGAGCTCCCCGAGAACGCACTGGAACAGGTAGGCCTGACGCCGGACCTGCGGTTGCGGCAACCGGTGACGGATCAGGCTCAACCCGATGGCAGCCACCGCACGCTGATGGCCGGGGTGGCCTGGCCGCGGGGCTGGAGCCGGGCCTACGTCACGCCGGTGACGATCCTGGCGGGGCATGCCGTGCTCGGCCGCACCGTGTCGGCGGTGCGCACCGGCACCATCCGCGACATCGAGCTGGTCGAGTACTGCAACAAGCAGGTACTGACGTTCGAGTGGCCGGACGGCGCCGCCGGTGTGGTGGTGACCTTGGCGGCCACGGGCCATGATCCCCGGGCCGGCCTCACCGGCAGATCGTTCGAGATCTCGCTCGAGGACTACGAGAAGTACGGCGGCATGCACCTGACCGGGGCGCTTCCGGTGGGTGGATGCTCGCTGCACCTGGCGCCGGTGGCGTTCTCCGGCGGACGCCGGGTGACGGGGCCGGTGGCCAGCATCGAGTACCCGGGCATGCTGCGGCTGCAGTACGCGGTGCGAATCGGGCGCGACCCCAATGGTTTTCCCACCACGGCGACTGTCGCCGTGCGATCCGAACACGACGTGCCCGGCTCGCCTTCGTTCGTGTTGGTGAACAATCCTCAGCGCATGCCGTTGAGTGTGCACGACGGCCAGCCGGTCGATGTGGCGCCGCTGGACGCGCAGGGACAGCTGGCCGACCAGCCGTCCAAGCAGCTGCGTTGGACGGCGCTGACCGCGTCCGGCACCGGCGAGCTGTGGGCCGCGAACGTCAGTGGCCTGCACGGCTGGATCCGGCTGTTCCTCAACATTCCGGATCCGGCGCAGCTGCGCACTGTGGCCTTGCTGGACCCGCCGGTGCAGACCCTGCAGCTCACCACGACGGTGTTATGACGTCGCGCTACGGCCAGCTCGCCTATACGTCGTTCGATGCGGTGGGGAGTGTCGGTGGCTGGCAGGTCAAGGAAACCAGCGGCGGTCTCACGCCCACGGAGACGCAGGCACTGATCGCCGGGGTTCACACGGTGTTCCGCACGGTGGGTCAGGTGCCCGATTTCCCCACTCCTGAGCAGCTCGAGCAGGGTCCCCGCCGGCTGGCCTACCGCCATCTCGGGGGCGGCGCCGGCTACTGGCACACCTTCCCGGCCGGGTCGGACAGTACGGGCCGGCCGGGCAATGTGTTCGCCCACGTGTTGCTGGACCGGGCGCCCGAAACCCACCCGCGATCCCGGGCCATCCAACGGTGGCGGTCCTCGTACTGGCTGCAGCCCTATGGTGCTGCCGCGGTGGCGCGGGCCGTCCTTCCCGGGGTGCTGCCGGAGCTCGGCAGTGCGGTGACCAAGGACAGCGTGGTGGCGTTCGCGCTGGATACCGCCCACTGGCGGTTGGCGACGTTGTTCGCCCTGCTGGACGCGGTGGCCGCGGCACTGGCCGGCGGGCCTCCGGTGGTGTTGGGCGTGCAGTCTCCGGATGTGGCGGCGCAGTGGATCGGCCTGGCGAGTTTCCTGATGTCGCCGGGCACCGCGGCGAGCCTGAGCTTCTCCACCTTCGATCGGGCCGAGCAGGTCGCGCCGCACAACGGTCAGGTGCTGAGCGCGGTGCCGATCGAGGATGTGGCCGCGGTGGAACCGGGCCTGGTGGTGATCAGCGAATCCGAGACGGTATCGCTGGGTGAACTCGGCGGCGATCCGCACCGGACCGCGGGCGGACACCGCATCGAGGTGACGCGGTGGTCGGTTATGGCGCAGGTGGTGCTGCTCGACGTGGCATCGGCCCGGCGGGTGCTCGACGACATCGACACCTTCTCCGCACAGGTGCGCGACGACGGCCTGCATCCCGCGTGGCCCATGGCCATGGCGGTGGCCCGGCACCCCGAATTCGCCGACGCACAGGTGGAGGCCCATGAGGTGATCGCCGCGCATTCCCCGTCGGGTGCGCTGGTCGGGTCCGAGGCCGCGCACACCATCGCCGACGTACTCTCGGCCGTGGTCGGCGCCACGACGGCCGATGCCTGGCGGGCCGTGCACGAGTTGCCGGACGGCGCCGGCGCGGCGTTCGCCGATGCCACATACATCGCCCGGGCGATTGCTGATGACGCCTGGTTGTCCCAGAGCGGACCAATCCCCTTGGGGCCGAGGATGTTTCACGGGAAACCAATACCTTCGTCATTGCGGAAGGCCATCGGGCCTGCCCTGGAGAACGGTCGGACCCAGGGGCCCGACCGGTTGCTGCGGGTCGTTGACCTGCTGTTGCGCGCCGGGGTCGCCGACGACCGGCTGTGGTCGGCGCTGACCGACGGTGTGCTGCCCGGCCTGGCGGATCCGGGGGTGCGCGGGCGGATCGGTGCCGTGGACCGGTTGTCGCTGGGGACGTGGTTGCTGCGTGACGGCGATGCCGGAGGCACCGCCATCGACGACGACCTGCTGGACTGGCTGGCCGACGCGGCCACGGTGCCCGAGCCTGCCGAGCTGGCGGGGGCGCAGCCGTGGGACCCGGTGTGGATTCGCGCCGCGCTGCGTGGGTTGCGATCGCAGCGGCACGGACCGCAACTCGCGGGTGACCTCGGCGCGCAGCTGTGGTGGCTGCGGACGACAGAGCCCGGACATTTCGCCGCGGCCGCCGCGGCCTCGGTCTGGAACCCGTCGGATCTGTTGCTGGCCATCGGTGCCGACCCGCTGCCCAGGATGGCTGCGTTGCGCACCCTGGTGGGAGCCGCGGACTCGGACGCGCTGCACCAGCTCGCCGGCAAGGTGATCGAGGACAACGGCGACAACGTGGCGGTGGCCTGTGCGGCCGTGCGCCACATCGAGCCGCGCGACTGGCTGCATCAGCGTTTTCTGTACACGCATCAGAGTGCCTATGTGCCGCTGTGGGATCACGTACTGGCCGGTTTGGAGCCGGGGTCGGTGCACCCGGATTTCGCGGTGCGGTTGCTGGCGTTCGCGCTGTTGGGCGTGCTTGCCGGCCAGCCGTATCCGCAGGCCTGCAACGCCTTGGCCACTGAAAACGGTTGCGGCGCAGAGGCGGTGGCCAGAGTGCTGCCGCTCGTCGACGGCGGCGAGCTGGCGCCGGTGACGGTGGTGGCGGTCAGCCTGCTCCGTGCCGCCGCGGCCGAGGCCACCGCGCATGCGCTCGACCCCGTGGATCAGCTTGCGGGTGTGCTTGCCGGCCAGGTTGCGGCCACCATGGGCGGCGCGGACGCGGAATCCGTGGTGGTGTTGATGGCGCAGTTGTCGGGCGATGCCTCTGAGGGGACGATGCGCGGATACCGCAAAATGGTGAACAGGCTGGTGACGCGGCGGGCTGAGCAACCGTCGCTGGCGGAGCGACTGAGGGGGAGCCGGGGCTGACATGAGCAAATGCCCGCGGTGCTTCACCCCGCTGAGCCCGAACAATCACCTGTGGACGCTGCCCGCGCAGGCCGGCGGCACCCGCTATCGCGACGACGTCGCCTCCGCCTATGTGGGGGCACCCGCCGATTGCGGTCCGCTCTACACCTGGACCCGCACGCCCGGTTACAACGGCCCGCCACCGCCGGTGTCCGAGGCCAGCCGGGCACTGCAGGGGCACGCGGTGGAGATCTGTCCGGTCTGCCACTTCACGCTTCCCGAAGGCTTCCGGGAGGGACACGCGATCTGCATCGCGCTCGCCGGCGCGCGGGCCACGGGCAAGAGCCTCTATATCGCGGTGCTGGTCAAGCAGCTTGAGCTGTTGTGCGAGCGGTTCGGTGTGGTGATGGAACCGGTCACCCGGGCCACCGTGCAGAACTACGCCACCAACTACGAGGGGCCGCTCTACGTACAGCGGGGTCTGTTGCCGCCCACTCCGACAGTGCACACCCAGGCCCCGAATCAGCGTGAGCCACTGGTGTTCTCGATCGGTGTCTGGCACGGGGTGCGCCGCTTCCTGGTGCTGCGCGACGTGGCGGGCGAGGACCTGGAGAACGGTGACCTGCGTGCGCCGCCCTTCCAGTTCTTCGGCCATGCCGACGGGGTGTTCTTCATGTTCGACCCGCTGCGGGTAAAGGCCATCCGCGACCAACTGCAGGACCTGCTGCCGCCCCAGCCGTTCAGCGGCGGGGAACCCCGCTCGGTGCTGGGCAATCTGCTGCTGGCGGTCAACCCGGGCCAGCCCAAGCTGGCGGTGATCCTGTCCAAGTTCGACGTGCTGCGGGCGCTACGGGACGTGCAGGGTTCGGAATGGGCGCTGGTGATGTCGAACGGGGGAGCGGCCTTCCTGCGCGACACCTCCGACGGCAAGCGGTACGACGACGTGGACGGCCAACTGCTCGACCAGGAGGTGCGCAGCTTGTTGGTCCGGCTGCACGGCGGGTCGATCGTCGCCGGCGTCGAAAATCCGGCCGCGGGTCCGCGGCTGACGAGCCGGTACTTCGCGGTGTCGGCGCTCGGTCATGCGCCTACCGGGAACCGATTGCACGCCAGGGGCATTGCCCCGTTCCGGTGCGTGGATCCGGTGCGCTGGGTGACCTCGCAGTTCGGCGTGTTGTAGTCGGAAGCCCGGTATCCGACCGGGCTTCCGGGGCCCGGTGGGTCCGTGGCTATGGTGGGCTGACCGAGCAGAGAGGTGACAGGTGGGCAAGAACGAGCGCACGAAGATCGTCATGAGTGACGACGAGATCGCCGAATTCATCGAACGCAGTCGGACCGCCACGATGGCCACGGTGCTGCCCAACGGCCGGCCCCACCTGGTCGCCATGTGGTACGCGGTCGTCGACGGTGAGATCTGGTTCGAGACCAAGGCCAAGTCGCAGAAAGCGGTCAACCTGCGCCGCGACCCGACGATCACGGTGATGATCGAGGACGGCGACACCTACGACACCCTGCGCGGCGTGTCGATCGACGGCACCGCGGAGATCGTTGACGATCCGGAAACCCTTCTGCGCGTGGGTATCAGCGTGTGGGAGCGCTACACCGGTCCCTACACCGACGAGATGCGCCCGTTCGTCGACCAGATGATGAACAACCGCATCGCCGTGCGGGTGGTGCCCAACCGGCAGCGCAGCTGGGACCACCGCAAGCTCGGGCTGGGAGAAATGCCGTTGGGCGGCAGCACGGCCCAGTACCTGAACGCCTAAGACGGCCGCGGGCGCGGCTTGAGCCTGCCGTTGGGTAAAGGCGGTGCGGGTAGCCGTGCGATGGGGCCTTCGTAGCCCTGCACGTCACCGAACCGGGCATCGTTGGCCTGCCACAGTTCACGGTAGGTCGCGATGTCGTCGTGGCTGCGGCCGACGAAGTTCCACCACATCACCAGCTCTTCGGTGAACGGCGGCCCGCCCAGCAGGATCGCCCGGGCCGGGCCGTCTGAGCGGTTGGCCAGCTGCAGCTGTGCCCGCCCCGGCGCCTGGTAGGCCAGATCGGCGACGGCCAGCGTGGTGCCGCATACCTCGATCGCACCCTGGTCGAGCAGGACGCCGTGTTCGAAGCTCGGGTCGACATCGAGCGTAAGCACCGCACCGGCATCCAGGTCGATCTGCGCGCCCAGCAGCGGTGTGAAGGTGTGCACCGGCGACGCTGAATCGACCAGCTCGCCGAGAAACACCCGGATGGTGGCGCCGTCGACCGCCCGGGGTCGTGGTGCGTAGTGGGCGAAGTCGCGCCCGGTGTCGCGGTCCGAGTCCGGCAGGGCCACCCACAGCTGCACCCCGTGCAGGAGCGTCGTGTCCGGCGTGGAGACCTCCGAGTGGCAGATGCCTGCGCCCGCCGTTATCAGGTTGAGCTCACCCGGGCGGACCATGGCGTGCACTCCTGCGCTGTCGCGGTGTTCGATCAGGCCTTCGAAAAGCCAACTCACCGTTTGCAATCCGGTGTGCGGATGGGGCGCCACGTCCATGCCCCGGCCCGCGGCCCGGACGTCGTGCGGCCCGTAGTGGTCGGCGAAGCACCACGCCCCGATCATCGACCGGTCCCGCTGTGGCAGAGTGCGCCGGACCAGCATCGCCCTCGGCCCGCCCAGCGGCACCTCGCGCGGGTGCAGCACCCCGGTGAACTCCGAGTTGGCGCAGGTGACTTCGGCAGGCGCCGTATCGGTATTGCTCATGATCCTCACGGTAACCGCGTTGAGGCGAACCGGACGCGGTTAGCATGACCCGCATGACCGGGGGATTGACAGCCGAAGACGTTCGCAGCACCGAATTTTCGAAGCCGCCGCTGGGCAAGCGGGGTTACGACAAGAAGTCGGTCGACGATTTTCTCGCGCTGGTGGCCCGCAGGCTGGACGGGCGTGGGCACCTCGGTGCCGATGACGTCCGCAACATCGTGTTCCCGAAGCCGCCGATGTTTCAGCGCGGCTACGACGAGGACGATGTCGACGCTCTGCTCGATGCGGTGGTCGCCCAGCTCGAGCGATAATCCAAGGAGAAGTTGGGGGACGGTGCCGTCACTGCGCCTCTCGGCGAGTGGTCGCTCGAAGCGACTGTTCTGGTGTGGGGCCCGGGGCAATGCCCGACACCGTCTGCGGGTGTAACGACATACCCCGGGCCCCTATTCCTCCCCCGGTGGAAACTCGCCCCTGCCCTGCCGTCCCCTCGAATCGGCAGCGTAAAGGCCAGATAAAAGTACTGGTGTGTTGCGCCGGTCGCGGGTTCAGGCGGCTTCGGGGAAGACCAGGCCCAGTTTGCGCACCGGGTAGCCGTTGCGCTCGGCCAGCGATCGGAGCTGCTTGAGCGCGAAGGTTCGGCCGCGGCCCGCCTCGGGAACCATGATGCCGGCCCAAAGTCCTTCAGCGCGGGGCAGTTCGCAGGCTTCGCGGGCGCACAGCCAGCGCCGCGGGCACTCCCGGCAGATGACCTTCGCCTGATCGTCGGGGGTGGAGGTCCACCGCTCCGGGTCACTGGTGCACACGCCGAGCGGGATGCCGTTTGCCATCAGTGCGTTCATGCTGCTGCTCCTGGTTAGGACTTGTGTTGCGGTGTGTACCGCGTTGGGGGGAACGCTATAGCAAGAACCGTAGCGATGCAACAGTTTGGTCGAAACCGCAGCGGTGCAACGCTACGGAAATTTGCATTGGTAACGATGGTGAACCACCAGCGGAAAGTCCGTTTAGATCTAAAACTGCACGTCAGACCGCCGAGAGGTACCTTTGTGTACCCGTAGCATGAGTGCGGTTTGGGCTGGAGAGAAGCCGTAGCGTCGGGGTTGTTTGCTACGGATGCGAAAAACCCATTGCGTAGCGGTGCTGCGGTCTGGGGTTAGGATTGAGGGGTCCCGGCAACCGCTTCAGCACTCGGCTGAGGCTGAGCACATTGGCGAGGAAACAGCCCCGTATGACCGACGCTGAGTACGACCTCGCCACTGGCGAGTTCGATGTCGGACTCATCCGCGCCGGCGCCGCAGCCGCGGCCAGACGCCGTGAACTCGACATCAGTCAGCGCAGCCTCGCGGCGGACGGGATCATCAACGCCGGAGCCCTCATCGCATTCGAGAAGGGGCGCAGCTGGCCCCGCGAGCGCACCCGGCTCAAGCTGGAAGAGGTACTGCGCTGGCCGCCGGGCACCATCGCCCGGCTACGTCAGGGTGGGCCGGTACCGGATCCGACGATGCCGGCACCGGTACCCGTGGAACCACCGACCGTGGTCACCGCCCAACCGCAGTTGACGACGACGCCGCCCGCCAGTGACGAGGTCCCGCTGATCGCGCAGGCGGTCCTGACGGCGGTGAACACCCTGGAGTCGACGATCGCCACCCTGCCGGCCGTCGGGGAACCCGAGTTCACGCCGCGGGTCACGTCTGTGCTGGCCGACCTTCGTCAGCTCGAGGCGGTCGCGGCCCGCGCCGCGCGGCTCAGCATGGTGACGCCCGCGCTGATCAAGGCGCTCAGCGCGGTGCGGCGCCAGATCGACGAGCTGACCACGCTTGCCGCTACCGCGCCCGGGGCCACCCTCGGACAGCGGCTCTACGCCGCGCGTCGCCAGGCGAACTTGACGCTCAGTGAAACCGCCACGGCGGCAGGCGTTCCCGAGGACATCGTGGCCCGCGCCGAGGCGGAATACCCCGTCGACGCCCCCGCCGTCCACGCCCTGGAGGCGCTGATCGGCGCAATGCGCTGATCAGCCTGTCCGGCTAGTGGTCCCGCCGCTCGTCGGAGGTGGGGAAGTGCTCGGCCAAGGCCGCGGCGATCTCCAAGAACTTGCGGCGGGTCGGAGTCGACATCTCCCTGGGATCGACGACGCCGCCGGGCCGCAGGTGCCCGTCGAACGGCACCTCGATCACCCGCTGGCCCTGACCAGAGAACTGTCCGGCCAGGATCGTCCGCGTGCGCTTGTCAGCGTGGCCGTCAGAGTCGTTGAGCACCACCACGGTGCGCTGCAGCAGATCCGTCATCTCGTGGGCGGCCAGCCAGTCCAGCGTCTGGCCCGCGGTGGCGGCGCCGTCGACCCACGGTGAGGACACCACGATCAGGCCGTCGAGGTCGCGCAGCACCTCCTGGGTGACCGGCGAGTCCATGGTCGAACTGCAGTCCACCACCGAGATCGAGAAATGCTTGTCCAGACGGGTGGTCGCCTCGCGGTAGATCGCCGCGTCGAGCACCCGGCGCCGGGCCGGCGTGCCCTCGCCGGCCAGGACGAACAGCCCGGCGGCGTTGGTGCCGACCCGACTGCGCACATCGGCGAACGAGTCCAGGTGGCGGTCGTTGGCGAGTTCCCAGTACGAGCTCTGGGCCTGCGGGTCGACGCGGCTGCCGAGCTTGCCGAACGAGGTGTCGGCGTCGATGGCCACCACGCGATCGTCCTGGCGCAGCTGGGCGAATATCGACCCGACACTGGCCGAGACGGTGGTCTTGCCGACCCCGCCCTTGCCCATCACGCCGACTTTGTAGTGACCGCGCAGGAGGCCCTTGATCTTGGTCTCCAACTCGGCCATCCGGAGGTCCTCGGGTGACGGGCCGGGATTGACCAGTCCGAACGTCGCCCGGTAGACGAACAGTCGCCAACCACTGCCGGGCGGCTGTCGCTTCGGCGGCACGAGGTCGTTGACCCGGATGCGGTCGGCGTAAGAGCCGGTCGGCAGTGGGGGAACGGAAGGTGCGGCAGCCGGATCGGGCGCGAATCCGCCTTCGGCAGGCCAGGGTTGGCCGGGCGGCGGCCCATAGGGCTGCTGCGGAGGCCCCCCGGGTCCGGGCGGCCGCTGAGACGGAAGCTGCCAGCCGGGAGGATGCTGCTCCCACGCATCCGGACGGCCTTCCGGGTGTCCAGGGGCGGGCGGCGCCTGGTTCGGCGGCGCTTGGCGGGCATCGTGCGGAGGCTGGGTCGGTGCGGGCGGTGGCGGCGGCGGTGCCTGCTGTTGCGGAGGGGCCGGCGGAGCGGGAGGCGCTTCCCGGAACGTGCTGCGGGCCCGCTCGGCGTCGGGATCGGTCGGTACGCCGTGAGGGGAGCCGGAGTCGTCGGGATCGGTGTTCTCCGGAGCTTTGGACGGCACGAAATTGACCGGCGGACGGCCGGGGATCGATGGCGGCTCTGGCGGCTTACGACGGGTTGGCCGGGTGTCGGGCTCGAAATGGGATTCCTCCGGACCCGTCCAGCCGAGCTCTCTACGCAAGGTGTCGTCGGGGTCGGGCACGCCTGAATCTCCTCCGGAACTCACACACGGGAACTTTGAACGTGCTCAAGTATCGACCACAACGGGTCCGGCATGCATGATCCGCCCACAATCGACCCGAAATGACGGTGCAGCAAATTTGCGCGGCAAACCCCGGCGCACACCGGAACCCGGGTGCAAAGTGGCGAGCCAGGGACGGCGCGGGACACCGGCGGCGCCACATTGCGCGCCGCGTACGGAGCCCGTGCGTCGCGATTTGGGCACCGCCCGGAAAACGCTCTCTCAACTGCAATAAACGGTGGTCGGAGTCCCTTCCGGGACCGTCCATCAAGCCGGGTCGGAGTGCCGAAATTGGTGCGCTGACCGGGCCTGATGCGCTGGTAATCTCTGTTCCGGCGAAGGGGATACGGGGTATGGGGCTGCTGGGTGATATTGCCGCTTTCGGCAAAGGCGTGATCGAGAACAATCTGAAGTTGGCCGAGCGCGCCGCCAACTTCTTCGCATCCCAGATCGGCCCGCGTCTGATCAGGGCGGCCCGGTCGCCCATCATGGTCGCCGGTCAGCAGACCATCGAGTCGATGAAGCGCAGCACCGGAGTCGGGGATCCGGAGAGCGGGCAGCGCTTCGGTGACGGGGCAGAGCAGATGGGCGCGGTCGGGCAGGTGCTCGCGTCGGCCTTCCCCGACGACAGCTGGAACAGCGGCGGGGCCAGCGCCTACGCCGGCCGCAACACCGAGCAGGTCGGCCGCGTTCAGACCATGCTCGGGCTGGACAACATGGTGGCCGGGGTGTTGTCAGCCGAGGCCGGCCAGATCGCGGCTGCCCGCGACAGCCTCGATGGGCATTCCGACTGGCTGGGCGCGATGAGCCTGCTCACCACGAGTGCGGGCATCATCCCGGGTTTCGGAACGGCGGCCCAGATGTCGGCCGAGGTCGCGATGGTCGCCAAGGCCATCAGCGATTCGAGCGGCGACCTGAAAACCTTGCATGGGCACATCGATCAGAACGCGGCCGTGTTGCGTACCGCGGCAGCGCAATACGCGACGCTGGCCGGCGCTGCCGCCCCCAACGGCGCGGAGTTCGCCCCGCCGGCCGGGGAGGACCCGGACGCGGCGCCCGCACCGGCAGACCCCGAGGCAGACGTGCCGGGCGGCTCCCCGAGCAGCGCCGACGCCCCCTCCGGTGGCGGCGCGTCCGGCGGAGGTGCACCGTCCGGCGGTGGCGGAGGTGGCGCACCCACGAGTGCGCCGACTTCCGCATCGGCGCCCTCGATGCCGTCGACCGTGCCGGCATCCGCGACCCCTCCGAACTCAGCCGCCGCCTCCGAAGCTGCCGGCGCGCTCGGCGGGATTCTCGGGTCGTTGGTGAGCCCGCTCGGCGGGATTCTCGGCGGCGTATTGCAGGCCGCCGGGCAGGCGGCCACCCAGGCGGCACAGGCTGGGACCCAGGCGGCGCAGCTGGGCAGTCAGGCCGCCGGGCAGGTGGGCGGCGCCGGTACCGACGCGGCCCAGCTCGACAAGGTGTCCGACAGCGCCGATGCCGACGGCCGCGCCGACGGAGACCGGGACGACCGCGACAAGGACGATCAGGACGACGACAAGGCCGGCCGCGACGAGGCGGACGAAAAGGACGACAAGGACGGCGAAGGCCGAGAGGACGAGCCTGACGAGGGTCGGGCGGGCGGCCCGCCCGCAGCGGATTCCGCCGGTGAACCGGCTGATCCGCCCGACGCCGGAGGGGACGACGAGGCCGCCAAGACACTGCCGCCTGACCTGGAGGCCGTGGCCGCCGGCCGCGGCGTCGCGGGCCCGGCTCCGGTGCATGTCGGGGCGGATTTCGAGCAGGGCCAGCTGCACATGGCAGCGGCGGCTACATTAGATCGCGGTGTACCCGGATCTGCGGCCGTGATCGACAGGTAAGAATCCGGGGACAGGGATCGAGGGGAATTTCATGGCGGGTGATTTGCGGGTTGCCACCGCTCATTTGCACGAGCTATCGGCCAAACAAGGCCAGGCTGCCAGCAGCCTGGCCGTGGCCACCGGAGTTGTCGACGGTGTCGACGCCTCGGTGCGCGTCACGCACGGGCCGATTTCGTCGTCGACGGCCGCTGCCGTCGCGGCCGCGCTCAACGCGCGTCGAGCTGCGGGAACCGGTATGGCCAAGGTGTCGCGGGATCTGGGGGAGAAGCTCACTCGCGCCGCGGGTGGCTACGACCGGACGGATGCGACGATGGCCGGCGCCCTCCGTGGAACCGTTCGGTAGGGCGGACCGATGACGAATCCTTTCAGCGCTGACGCGAATACCGCGGCTATCGACGACGTCGTCGGGGCCGAACTGACCATCGACGGAATCTTGGTGGTCGCCGACAAGCTGGGACTGTCGGACTTTCCGCCCTCGATGGGCATCCGGCTGAACATCCCACAACCTGACCTGCGCAAGACCGTGTGGGAACAGGTCGAGCGGGATCTCATGGCCCAGGGGGTGCTGGACGTCTTCGGTAGCCCCCACCCCGAGGTGGCAGCCATGCTCGACACCTTGAGCCGGCCCGAACGCACGCTGGAGGGGCGCTGGTGGCGCCGCGACGTGGGCGGGAAGATGATCCGGTTTGTGGTGTGCCGCAAGGGCGGTCGGCATGTGGTCGCCGCGCGTGACAACGACATGCTGGTGCTGCAGCGGGTGGCCGCACAGGTGGGCCTGGCCGGCATGGTGATGACCGTGCTCGGGGAAGGCATGCCGGCCAACGTCGAGCCGTTGACCGGTGTCGCGGCGACTCTGGCGAATTGCCGGACCGCCGACGAGCTGACCGGCTACGGGATTCCGCCCACCTCGGCGCGGGTCTACGCGAACATCATCTCCGAGCCCGAGAGCTGGGTGGAGCTCGTGGTGTCCGAGCGCAATCCGGGCGGCACCACATCTCAGGTCGACGTCGCCGCTGGGGTGCTCGATTCGAAGCAGGGACGCATCGTGTCCATCCCGCGCCGGGTGAACGGGGAGCTCTACGGCAGCTTCCTGACCGGAACCAAGGACAATCTGCAGCGGGCCCTGGACGGATTGATCGAATTCCTGCCTTCGGGCTCGTGGTTCGACAAGTCCGAACCGGATAGCTCCTACCTGCACTGAAAGAGGCCGCCACGGTGGGTGACTTTCCGCCACATCATCCGGACGACGATGACGACTACGACGATCTATCGGCGCTGGATTTCGCGTCCTCGGACGACACCTCGGACGCCGCGGGTCTCGATGCGCTCGGGACGTACAGCGACGACGGTGTCGTCTTCGGCGATTTGGGGTCGGATGAGGCAGAGTCCGACGACGGTGGGTATTCAGAAGGGTCTGTCGACGAGGACGAGAACCTTGAAGTGCCGCTGTTCACCGTCACCAACCCGCCCGAAACCGTCACGGTGACGGCGTTCATGGACGGTCGGGTGCATCAGATCGAGCTGGCACCCAAAGTCACCACCCTGACCGAACGGGATCTCGCCGAGGAGATCCTGGTGATCGCGGGCCTGGCTGCTCAGCAGGCCAAGTCCGCCCAGTACTCATTCATGCTCGCCGGTATGCGCGAGCATGGGCACGACGACGCGGCGACCCGCGACTTTCTGACCCGCGACCTGGATCTGCTCACCCCGGAGCAAGCCGATGATGCTCGGGCCCAGGTCTTTTCGACTCGCTATGGAGGCGATCATGGTTGACCACCTCGCTGGGATGTTCGGCTCGGCAGTCGGGATGCTGAGCAGTTCCCCGGCCCGTTCGCTCGAGATGTTCACCGAGATCACCAATTACGACGAAACCGCGTGTGACGCGTGGATCGGCCGGATTCGGTGCGGTGACAACGATCGGGTGACGCTGTTCCGGGCCTGGTATTCGCGCTCGAACTTCGGGCAGTTGGCCGGCACCGCCGAGATCTCGATGAACAGTGTCGGCGCACGGATCCCGATCGGCGGCATCTACGGCAAGGACATCTCCTACCCGATCAACTCGCCGCTGTCGATCACCATGGGCTTTGCCGTGCAGGAGGCGGCAGAAGGAAACTTCGCCGACGCGATGGAGGCATTGGAAGGAGCACCGGCCGCCGGGTCCGATCATCTGGTGTCCTGGGTGAAGGCAGTGATCTACGGTGCGGCGCAACGCTGGACCGATGTGATCGACCAGGTGCGCGGCGCCGACCAGTGGCCCGACAAGTTCCTTGCTGCCGCGGCGGGTGTGGCCCACGGGGTGGCGGCGGCCAACCTGGGGCTGTTCACCGAGGCCGATCGTAGGCTCACCGAGGCCAATGACACTCCGGCCGGCCAAGCGTGCGCACCCGCGATCGCCTGGTACCTGGCAATGGCCCGGCGCTACCAGGGCAACGAGGAATCCGCCCAGGTACTCCTGGAATGGCTGCAGGCGAACTTCCCCGAGCCCAAAGTCACTGCGGCACTGCGTGATCCGGCCTACCGGCTGGAGACTCTCACTCCCGAGAAGATCGCGGCCCGCACCGATCCCTGGGACCCGTCCAGCGTCGTGGCCGACACCTCGGGACGCGACAAGCTGCTGGCCGAGGCGCAGGCCGAGCTCGACCGGCAGATCGGCCTGGGCCGGGTCAAGGAGCAGATCGAGGCCTACCGGGCAGCGACCCAGATGGCCCGGATCCGTGCCGCGCGCGGCATGAAGGTGGCCCAGACCTCCAAGCACATGATCTTCGCGGGTCCCCCAGGTACCGGCAAGACGACGATCGCGCGCGTGGTGGCCAACATCCTGGCCGGTCTCGGCGTCATCGCCGAACCGAAGTTGATCGAGACCTCGCGTAAGGATTTCGTCGCGGAGTACGAAGGTCAGTCGGCGGTGAAGACGGCCAAGACGATCGATCGCGCGCTCGGCGGCGTGCTGTTCATCGACGAGGCCTACACACTGGTGCAGGAGCGCGACGGCCGCGCCGACCCGTTCGGCACCGAGGCGCTGGACACCCTGCTGGCCCGGATGGAGAACGACCGCGACCGGTTGGTGGTGATCATCGCCGGCTACAGCAACGACATCGATCGCCTGCTGGAGACCAACGACGGCCTGCGTTCGCGGTTCGCGACCCGGATCGAGTTCGACTCGTACTCGCCCGACGACATCGTTGAGATCACGAAAGTCATTGCCAAGGCCAATGATTCACAGCTCGACGACGAGGCGGCCAAGAGGGTGCACGAGGCGGCGAGCCTGCTGAGTCAGCGCACCCTCAACGGCAAGCCGGCCCTGGACATCGCCGGTAACGGGCGCTACGCCCGGCAGCTGGTGGAGGCCGGTGAGCAGAACCGCGACATGCGGCTGGCCCGGTCGCTGGACTTCGAGAACCTGGGTGTCGATCAGCTCAGTGAGGTCAACGGAGAAGACATGGCGGCAGCGATCGCGGCGGTGCACAGCCGCCTGAACATCGGCGAATAGGGATGGCAGGCTTCCGGCTCACCACCAAGGTCCAGGTCAGCGGCTGGCGCTTTCTGCTGCGCCGCGTCGAGCACGCCATCGTGCGCCGGGACACCCGGATGTTCGACGATCCGCTGCAGTTCTACAGCCGCGCGGTGTTCGCCGGTGTCGTGGTCTCGGTGCTCATCTGTCTCGGCGCGGCGTTGATGGCGTATTTCAAGCCGCTGGGCAAGCAGGGCAGTGACCAGCTGTTGGTCGACCGCACCACCAATCAGCTCTACGTGATGCTGCCCGGCAGCAACGTGCTGCGGCCGGTGTACAACCTGACGTCGGCCCGGCTGGCCCTCGGCAATTCGGGGACTCCGTCGGCGGTGAAGTCCGAGGAGCTCAATCGGCTGCCCAAGGGCCAGCCGATCGGTATCCCCGGTGCGCCGTATGCCACGCCGACGGGTGTGCCCGCATCGCGCTGGACACTGTGCGACACCGTCGCCAAGCCCGACAGCTCGGCACCCAAGGTGGAAACCTCCATCCTGATCCGGTCGCTGGCAACGGATCTCGCGGTCGGCCCGATGCGCCCGAACCAGGGCATGCTGGTGTCGTTCGAGGGCGGTAACTGGCTGGTCACCGCCGACGGCCGGCACAGCATCGACCTGGGCGACCGCGCGGTGAGCTCGGCGGTGGGCATCCCGGTCACCGCCAAGGCCACCCCGGTCTCGGAGGGGCTGTTCAACGCGCTGGCCAACATGGGCCCGTGGCAGCTGCCGGCGATCCCGGCCGCCGGAGCGCCGAATACCGTTGGGCTGCCGGAGAATCTGGTGATCGGGTCGGTGTTCCAGACGGCCACCGAGTCCGATCCGCAGCACTACGTGGTGTTGCCGGACGGTGTCGCCCGCGTCAACCCCACCACTGCGGCGGCCTTGCGCGCCACCAACTCCTACGGACTGTTGCAACCGCCCTCGGTCGAGGCGAGCGTGGTGGCCAAGATCGCCGAGCAGGTGTACGTGTCGCCGCTCCCGGACAAGCCGCTCGAGGTGCTGCTGCGGCAGGACTCGCCGGTGTTGTGCTGGGCCTGGCAGCGTGAGCCGGGCGATCAGGCGCCGAAGACCACGGTAATCGCCGGCCGCCGCCTGCCGATCCCGTCGTCGGCCGTCGGCACCGGGATCGACCAGATCGGCGGTGACTCAACGGTGTACATCGAAGGCGGTCAGTTCGTGCGGCTGCAGTCGCCGGATCCCCGGGTGGGCGAAAGCCTGTATTACATCGATCCGCAAGGGGTGCGGTACGGCATCGCCAATGACGATGCCGCGAAGAATCTGGGCTTGTCCGGTTCGGTGAACGCACCGTGGCAAGTCGTCGGGCTGCTGGTGGAGGGCCCGGTGTTGTCGAAGGACGCGGCGCTGCTTGAGCACGACACGCTGCCTGCCGACCCACATCCGCGCAAAGTCGAAAGCAAGCAAGGCTCATGACGACCAAGAAGTTCACCCCGACGATCAAGCGCGGGCCGCGGCTGACACCGGGCGAGATCAACGTCGCCGCACCGGATGACCTCGGGATCGAGATCCCGCCGTCGGGCATGCAGAAGGCCATGCCCTGGGTCATGGGCGGCTGCATGCTCGGCATGATCGCGATCATGATCTTCACCGGCGTGCGTCAGCTGTCGCCGTACATGCTGATGATGCCGCTGATGATGATCATGGGCACCGTCGGTTTCATGTCCGGCGGCGGTCAGGGCGGCAAGCGGGTTCCCGAGATCAACGCCGACCGCAAGGAATACCTGCGGTACCTGGCCGGCCTGCGTACCCGCGTGACGTCGTCGGCGTCGGCTCAGGTGGCGTTCTTCGGTTACCACGCACCGCATCCCGAGGATCTGTTGTCGATCATCGGAACGCACCGGCAGTGGTCGCGTCAGGCCAACTCGGACTTCTACGCCGCCACCCGGATCGGCATCGGTGCCGAGATCGCGGTCGACCGGCTGCTCAAGCCGAACACCAGTGGCGAGCTCGCCGGCCCGCAGGGCGCGCCGCAGCCGCACCTGGAGCCCGTCAGCCACATGTGGGTGACCAAGTTCCTGCGCACCCACGGCTTGATCCAGGATTGCCCGAAACTTGTTCAGCTGCGGACATTTCCGACCATCGCCGTGGGTGGCGACATCGATGGCGCGGCGGGGCTGCTGACCGCGATGATCTGTCATCTGGCGGTCTTCCATCCGCCAGACCTGCTGCAGATCCGGGTGCTCACCGACAACCCGGAGGATCCGAACTGGTCGTGGCTCAAGTGGTTGCCGCACGTCCAGCACCAGACCGATACCGATGCGGCCGGGCCCACCCGGCTGGTCTACACCCGTCCCGACGGGCTGAGCGATCTGACCGCGCGCGGCCCGCACAGCGCCGACTCCGCGCCAGGCGGCCCCTACGTGATCGTGGTCGATCTGACCGGCGGCAAGGCCGGTTTCCCGGTCGACGGCCGGGCCGGCGTCACCGTGCTCACGCTGGGCAATCACCGCGGCTCGGCCTACCGGCTGCGGGTCGATGCGGACGGTACGGCCGACGACAAGCTTCCGAACCAGAACTACCGCGAGGTGACGCGCGTCGTCGACCGGATGACCCCGGCGCAGGCCGGCAGGGTCGCCCGCAAGCTGGCCGGCTGGTCGATCACCGGGACGATCATCGACAAGAACGTCCGGGTACAGAAGAAGGTCTCCAAAGAATGGCACCACCTGGTGGGCGCCAAGTCGGTGGAGGAAGTGACGCCCGCGCGCTGGCGGATGTTCACCGACACCGACCGGGACCGGCTCAAGATCCCGTTCGGTCACGAGCTCAAGACCGGCGAGGTGATGAAGCTCGACATCAAGGAGGGCGCCGAGTTCGGCGCAGGCCCGCACGGCATGCTGATCGGCACCACCGGCTCGGGTAAGTCGGAGTTCCTGCGGACCATGATCCTGTCGCTGGTGGCGACCCATCACCCGGATCAGATCAACTTGCTGCTCACCGACTTCAAGGGCGGTTCGACCTTCCTGGGTATGGAGAAGCTGCCGCACACCGCGGCCGTCGTCACCAACATGGAAGAGGAAGCCGAGCTCGTCGGCCGTATGGGCGAGGTGCTCACCGGTGAGCTCGACCGGCGCCAGCAGATCCTGCGTCAGGCGGGTATGCAGGTCGGCGCCGCGGGCGCGCTCTCGGGTGTGGCCGAGTACGAGAAGCACCGCGAGCGCGGTGCGGACCTTCCGCCGTTGCCGACGCTGTTCGTGGTGGTCGACGAGTTCGCCGAGCTCCTGCAGAACCATCCGGACTTCATCGGGTTGTTCGACCGGATCTGCCGCGTCGGCCGCTCGTTGCGTGTCCACCTGCTGCTCGCCACCCAGTCGCTGAACACCGGCGGCGTCCGCATCGACAAGCTCGAGCCCAACCTGACCTACCGAATCGCGTTGCGTACCACCAGTTCCGCCGAGTCCAAGGCGGTGATCGGCACGCCGGAGGCGCAGTACATCACCAACAAGGAGAGCGGTGTCGGCTTCCTCCGGGTGGGCATGGAGGACCCGGTGAAGTTCAGCACCCTCTACACCGGCGCCAACTATGTGCCCGAGGTGGAGGACTCCGCGGACGGCGAGGCCAGGCCTCGGGAGAAGCGGCAGGCCCGGGTGCGGATCCACCAGTTCACGACGACCCCGATTTTTGATACGGCGGTGAGCTAGCCATGAGTACAGACGCCGAACCCAGGGTGTTGCGCGAGGTCGTCCTCGAGCAGTTGGGCACCGGTGAGAGCCGTGCCTACAAGATGTGGCTGCCGCCGCTGACCGATCCGACACCGGTCAACGAGCTCGTCGAGCGTGACTACCAGCGGGCGCCGTTGCGCTTCGCGCTGGGCATCATGGACGAGCCGCGTCGCCACCGGCAGGACATCTGGGGCGTCGACGTCTCGGCGGCCGGCGGCAACATCGCGATCGGCGGTGCACCGCAGACCGGGAAGTCGACGTTCCTGCAGACCCTGATGCTGTCGGCCGCGGCCACCCACTCGCCGCGGGAGGTGCAGTTCTACTGCATCGATCTCGGTGGTGGTGGCTTGATGTACATGGAGGATCTGCCGCACGTGGGTGGCGTGGCGACCCGTGCCGAGCCGGACCGGGTGAACCGCGTGGTGGCCGAGGTCAAAGCGGTGCTGAGGGCCCGTGAGCAGGTGTTCAAGCAGTACCGCGTCGGCTCGATCTCGGCCTACCGCGAGATGCGGAATGATCCGAACAACCCGGCCGCGCAGGACCCGTTCGGCGATGTCTTCCTGGTGATCGACGGCTGGCCGGCCTTCGTCGCCGAGTTCCCCGACCTGGAACCGGCCGTTCAGGATCTCGCCGGCCAGGGTCTGGCGTACGGCGTGCACGTCATCATCTCCACGCCGCGCTGGACCGAGCTCAAGTCACGTGTGCGTGACTACCTGGGCACCAAGATCGAATTCCGGCTCGGTGACGTGAACGAGACCCAGATCGACCGGATCACCCGGGACATCCCGGCCAACCGTCCGGGCCGGGCCGTTTCCCTCGAGAAGCACCACCTGATGATCGGGGTGCCCCGGTTGGACGGCGTCCACAGCGCCGCCAACATCGTCGACGCGATCACGGCGGGCGTGCAGGAGGTGGCCGCGCGCCACACCGACCAGGCACCGCAGGTGCGCGTGCTGCCGGACCGGATCTACCTGCATCAGCTCGACCCGAATCCGCCGGGACCCGATTCCGATTACCGGACGCGTTGGCAGGTGCCGCTGGGCGTGCGCGAGTCCGACCTCACGGTGGCCTACAACCAGATGAACCTGACGCCGCATCTGCTGATCTTCGGTGCCCCGAAGTCGGGCAAGACGACCATCGCGCATGCGGTGGCCAAGGCGATCTGCAGTCGCAACAGCCCCGACCAGGTCCGGTTCATGCTGGCCGACTACCGGTCGGGCCTGCTCGACGCGGTGCCCGAGACGCATCTGCTGGCCGCCGGCGCGATCAACCGCAACAGCGCGTCGTTGGAAGAGGCGATCAAGGCCCTGGCGACCAACTTGAAGAAGCGGTTGCCGCCGCCGGACCTGACCACCGCGCAGCTGCGCGCGCGGTCATGGTGGAGTGGGCCGGACATCGTGCTGCTGGTCGATGACTGGCACATGATCACCGCCGCTGCCGGCATGATGTCGCCGATGGCACCGCTGGGTCCGCTGCTTCCGGCAGCGGCCGACATCGGCCTGCACATCATCGTGGCGTGCCAGATGAGCCTGGCACACCGGGCGACCATGGATAAGTTCGTCGGCGCCGCCTACGGTGCCGGTTCGCCGACGCTGTTCCTCTCGGGTGAGAAGAACGACTTCCCGTCGCGAGAGATCATCGTCAAGAAAAGGCCTCCTGGCCAGGCATTTATGGTCGGGCCGGACGGCAAGGAAGTCATCCAGGCCTCCTACGTGGACCCTCCCGCGGAATAAGTGTTCTCAGCACCCCAGAACGGCAGTTAGTATTTATCCAACGCACTCAGCAACGCTGGCGGCGGCCCGCCAGCAAAGGGATCGGGGGACAGATTCCTTGGCGGCTTGGCAAACTCCATGCCAAGCCGGTCTTGAGTGCTTGTCCCTGGTTATTTGCAATCGAAACAGGGGAGCAAGCAAATGCAACCGATGATGCACAACCCGGGTGCCGAAGGTGTTGCGGCACAGGTGATCGCAAACGCGGCCCGCGGTTTGGCCGGCGGCACCACCGCTGCTGCAGCCGTCACCGCGCTGGTTCCGGCCGGCGCCGACGAGGTCTCTGCATTGGCCGCCATGGCCTTCGCCAGCGAGGGCGTCGAGGCTCTTGCGGCGAACTCTTTCGCCCAGGAGGAGCTCACCCGGGCAGGCGCGGCGTACCAGGAGATCGCCGGCATCTACAACGCGGTCGACGCGGCTCAGGCCACCACGCTCTAGCAAACCGCAGGCAAATTCGTCTTCAGATAGGGTCATCGAGTCATGGTTGCGGTACCGCCCGTTCCACCGACCTGGTTCGCGCTGCCTCCCGAGGTCAACACCGCCCGCTTGATGGTCGGTGCCGGTCCGGCACCGATGCTCCAGGCGGCAACGGGTTGGGAGGGTCTCGCGATCCTGCTGGAGACCCAGGCTGACGAACTTGCCGGGGCACTGAGCAACCTGACCGCGGTGTGGAGCGGCGGGGCGAGTGAACGTGCTGTCTCCGCGGCCATGCCGATGATCATCTGGCTGCGGACGATGGCGCTGCAGGCGCAGAAGCGCGCATTGCAGGCCAGCGCTCAGGCGAGTTCGTACACCCTGGCTCTGACGACCACTCCGCCCATTCCGGAGATCGAGCAGAACCACATCACTCACGGAGTCCTGGAAGCCACCAACTTCCTCGGCATCAACACGATGCCGATCGGGCTCAATGAGATCGACTACTTCGTCCGGATGTGGAACCAGGCGGCCGGGGCGATGGAGGCGTACCACGCCGAAACCACCGTCAACCTGCTGTTCGAGCCGATCGTGCCGATGACGCCGATCGTCCTCCCCGGGGTCGGTGAGACGACCGTGGCGGCAGCGCTCGCGTCGACGGCTCCGCGGACGGCAATGGGTGCGGCCCGCAACATGACGATCGAAGGGCTCAGCGCCCTGTCCACGCTCTCATCGGTCAAATTGGCCACGGGCAATGCCGCCGCGCAGGCCAACCATGCCGAGCAGCGGGCGGTCGGGGCGGCCAGCAAGGGCGACAACGCGGGTCAGCAGGAAAAGGACCCGAACGAGAAGAACCCGATGCAGCAAGGCATGCAGATGGCCATGCAGATGGGGCAGCAGGCCGGGCAGCTCGCGGGACAGATCCCGCAGATGCTCCAGTCCCAGATGCAGACCTTCACGCAGCCACTGCAGCAGGTGACGCAGATGGTCAGCCAGTTCTCCAGCATGGGTGGCAGTCAGTCGGGCATGCAGTCCGGACTGATGGGGGCGATGCCGTTCTCGAACCATCCGCTGGCCGGTGGCACCGGCCCGAGTTCGGGAGCGGGCCTGGTGCGCGCGGCATCGCTGCCTGGCGCGCTCGGATCTCCGCCGCGCACGGCGCTGCTGTCCAGCATGTTGGGCATCAGCGGAGAGGCCAAGCCGGCCGCGGCCGCCTCGGCCATGGGTCCCGCGGGCCCGATGGCACCGGTGGGTAGCGGCGCCGGAGGGGGCGGTGGTGCACCGGTGCACGCCGCCAAGAACAAGGAAGAACAGAGCGGCGGCACGAAGGACGGATTGATCGCGCCGACCGCCCTGACATACGACCAAACAGAAGACGCCGACGACGACTGGTAGGCGTCCACGACAAGAACTTTCCGGCCACCCGGCCGGAGGACTCGCCAATATCTATCTGGTGAGGACAAAGGAAAAATAAGGGGAATCCAACATGGCACAGATGAATACAGATGCCGCCGTCCTCGCCAAGGAGGCTGCTAATTTCGAGCGCATCTCGGGTGAGCTCAAGAGCGTCATCGCTCAGGTTGAGTCGACCGGTGGCACCTTGGCCACGCAGATGCAGGGTCAGGCCGGCCAGGCCGCTCAGGCGGCGCTGCTCCGGTTCCACGAGGCTGCTGACAAGCAGATCCAGGAGCTGAACGAGATCTCGACCAACATCCACACCTCGGGTACTCAGTACACGAGCACCGACGACGATCAGGCCGGCAACCTGGCCTCGTCGATGAACATCTGACCTAACTGACCTCGAGAACGGAGACAAAGACATGACGGAACAGGTTTGGAATTTCGCCGGTATCGAAGGCGGAGCCAGCGAGATCCAGGGCGCGGTCAGCACCACTGCCGGTCTGCTGGACGAGGGCAAGGGCTCGCTTGCCTCGCTTGCCTCGGCGTGGGGCGGCTCGGGTTCGGAGGCCTACCAGGCCGTTCAGACCCGCTGGGACAGCACCGCCAACGAGCTGAACTCGGCTCTGCAGAATCTCGCCCAGACGATCAGCGAGGCGGGGCAGACCATGTCCCAGACCGAGGCCGGCGTCACGGGAATGTTTGCCTGACACTGCTCGGCAGCAAGCATGCATTGGTGGGCGGGTACTCGGTACATCTAGTGATGGCCGAACCCGCCCACCACTTGTGCTTGGGTGTAAAGATCTAACCATCTGTATTTGACTATCTGAGGGGTCCCCATGTCGGCCGACTATGACCGGCTCTTCCACTCGTCTGAACCGGGCAAGCCGGTCGACGACGCCACTGCCATCGTGGACAGAGATGCCATTCTGAAGGCCGCCGCGGCCGCGCCGCCGCCACCGCCGGTTCCGGTCGGGGAGACAAGTTCCACGGACGTACCCGTGGCCCCCACGGGAGCAACCCAGACTCAGGCCGCCCCGCAGCCCCGGCACGCGGAGACCGCACCGCAGATGCCGGCGCCGATGCCGCAGCCGCCGGCCACCGCCCCGCAGTGGCCGCAGAACTCGATGCTCCGCTCGCCGCAGCAGCAGCAGTTCGGCCAGGGTGCACGTCACGAGCAGGCCCGTACCCTGCCCGGCCCGGCCCCGCGTGTTGCGCCCGGCCCGGCGCCGTCGCAGTTCGCCGATCTCGATCCCGAGGTCAGCGGCCAGTGGCGGGCAGGCCAGGCGATCCCCACTCCCGCTGCACCCGGCCCCACGTCGGCCGCCTCGATGGGCAACCACCGCGCGATCGACGCGCTGTCCCACGTCGGGGTGAAGACCGGTGTGAAGATGCCGTCCCAGCGGGGATGGCGGCACTGGCTGTACCTCACCACACGGATCAACCTGGGCCTGTCGCCCGACGAGGTCTACGAACTCGAACTGCACGGCCGCATTCGGCGCAATGCCCGTGACTCCTACCAGATCGGCGTATTCGGTCTGAAGGGCGGCGTCGGCAAGACCGCCGTCACCGTCGCGCTCGGCTCGGCGATGGCCAAGGTTCGCGGTGACCGCATCCTGGCGATCGACGCCGACCCGGACGGCGGCAACTTGGCCGACCGCGCCGGACGGCAGTCCGCGGCGACCATCTCCGACCTGCTTGCCGACCAGGAACTGTCGCGTTACAACGATATTCGCGCCTACACGAGCATGAACGGGTCCAACCTCGAGGTGCTGTCCTCCGAGGATTACAGCGGTGCGCAGCGCGAGTTCGACGACGAGGACTGGAAGGGCGCCACCGCAGTGGTGTCGCGCTACTACAACCTCGTGCTCGCCGATTGCGGCGCCGGCCTGTTCCAGAAGGCTTCTCGCGGTGTGCTTTCCACCGTGTCCGGCATGGTGATCGTGGCGAGTGCATCGATCGACGGGGCCCGGCAGGCCGCCATCACGATGGACTGGCTGCGCCAGAACGGATATCAAGATCTGCTCGGCCGGTCCTGTGTCGTCATCAACCACGTCACGCCGGGCAAGCCCAACGTCGACATCGAGGACCTGGTACAGCAGTTCGAGCGCCACGTGCCCCCGGGCCGGGTCATCGTGCTGCCGTGGGACAAGCACATCGCCGCGGGCACCGAGATCCAGCTCGACCTGCTCAGCGACACTTTCCAGCGCCGCATCACCGAGCTGGCTGCCGCCCTGTCCGACGATTTCGACAGGCTTGAACGGCGTTGACCGCGACCGCAGCCGCCGCCGGCCCGACTAGCGGCGCGACGCCCAGCAGGCCGTCCACCACCCGGGTCACCATCTTGACCGGCAAGCGGATGACCGATCTGGTGTTGCCCGCCGCCGCGCCCATCGAGACCTACATCGACGAAACCGTCAGTGTGCTGGGCGAATTGCTCGAGGACACACCGAAGGACACCCTCGCGGGCTTCGACTTCTCCGAGCAGGGGATGTGGGCGTTTGCCCGCCCGGGTGCGCCGCCGTTGAAGGCCGATGAATCCCTCGACGATGCCGGCGTGGTCGACGGTTCGCTGTTGACGCTCGTCTCGGTCAGCCGCACCGAGCGGTACCGCCCGCTGGTCGAGGACGTGATCGACGCGATCGCCGTGCTGGACGAATCACCGATTTTCGACCGGACCGCGCTGAACCGCTTTGTCGGCGTGGCCATCCCGGTGGTGGCCACGGCCATCACCGTGATGTCGCTGGTGTCCTCGAGTGGCGCCGGCCAGGGCTGGTGGTGGGCGATTGCGCTCGGGCTGTTCGGCCTTGGTCTGCTCGGCGGCAGCTTCGCAGCCCAGAGCCGGTACGAGAACCTCGAGCTGGCAGAGAGCCTGCTGCTGGCCGCGACGATCGTGTTGGGCGGCGCCGCGGCACTGGCCGTGCCGTTGCCGTACGACGCGGATTCCCTTGGCGCACCACAGGCTGCCGGTGCCGGTGCAGTGGTGCTGTTGTTGACGTTGGCGACCCGCGGTGGGCCGCGTCGTCGTGCTGACGTGGCCTCATTCGTCGCCATCTTGGCGATCGCGATCACCGGAGCGGCGATCACGATCGGGTACGGCGGGGCTACTTGGGTGCCGGCCGGCGCCATCGCATTCGGACTGATCGTGGTGACCAACGCGGCCAAACTCACTGTCGCTGTTGCCCGTATCGCCCTGCCGCCGATCCCGGCGCCGGGTGAGTCGGTGTCCAACGACGAGCTGCTCGACCCGGTGATCACACCGGACGAGGTCGACGAGGCCTCGCCCACGTGGAAGGCGATCATCGCTTCGGTGCCGGAATCGGCTGCCCGACTGCAGGAACGCAGCTTGCTCACCCGCCAGCTGCTGATCGGCTTCCTGTCGGCCGGCTCGCTGGTGCTGGCGGTCGGCGCCATCGCGGTTGTGGTGCAAGGACACTTCTTCGTGCACAGCATGATCGTGGCCGCACTGGTCGCCGTGATCTGTGGCTTCCGCTCGCGGCTCTATGCCGAGCGGTGGTGCTCCTGGTCCTTGCTCGCGGCGGCCATCGCCGTGCCGACCGGCGTGATGGTGCGCCTGTGCCTGTGGAATCCGAGCAGCGCCTGGTTGGTGCTGGCGATCTACACAGCCCTGGGTCTGGTCGCCGTCATCGCCGTCGGTGCCACCGACGGCGTGCGCCGGGTGTCGCCGGTGACCAAGCGGATCCTCGAGCTGACCGACGGCGCAGCCATCGCAGCGGTGATCCCGCTGCTGCTGTGGATCGCCGGCGTGTACGACCTGCTGCGAAACCTGCGGTTGCACTGAGGTTTACGATTCGGTGGGCGAGGCTGGCCTCGCCAGTTAGAACGGCGTAGTTTGAGGTCGGGGTGCGCATGAGCCTGTGCGCCCCGACCAGACACGCAGTCATACTGTCGTTGACTACCAGCTGAAGCTTTCCGTGTAGGTGGCACTCCGCTGGTGAAGGTGGATGGGTACACCGTCGGGGCGGTATCGCACATGAGGCGGACGGTCAGCAGAAATTGCTCAGGAGCAATGACCCCATCGGGACTGAACTGACCGGTGTTGCTGTGTCCGTGACGACCCGGATTACCGCTGTTGGCTGAGGAATTCAGCCGCCATACGGCGGCGCTTGCGGACCCCTGCCTTGCGAGACCGCGTGGCTCATCGCTTGGAGCACAGCGCCACGCTTGGCCCGAAAACTGGCTCCCTCGCGGACGACGCGCTGATTGCGCTTGTCGGCATCGTCGGCCTGCACCACCGGACCACCGTCTTTGCGATCATACTGTGGCGGTATCAGGCCCATGCTTCCGAGGATCTGCTCGCACCTGGACGCTTCAGCAGCCAACTCATCGTACGGCGCCACCCAAACCCGCTCACCCGGCCACCGGGCCCAGAACGCTGACGACGATGTGTAGAGACGGGCCCTTTTCTGGTACTCCGCCTTCTTCGTATACCACGCGGCCACAAATAATATGACCGCCAATGTGATACCGATGCCTCCCCAAATGGTCACCACGTCGGGGATCGTCGCCGCAAACCGGGACCGCAGGTCGAACTCGCCAGCCAATATCATTCGGAAAACCTCCCGACTGCGCCTTGGCGCTCTCGATCGGTGGCGGAATTTAGCGCCACCACTACGGCGTTCACCCAATGATGTAATGCAGAGATATCGCTTGATGGCTCGTCGCTACCGCGTGGAGCGTCCGTCGCATTGTCCGAGTCTTCGAGCACAAGAATCAAGGCCCAACACCGCTGCGCTTCCTTGCTCAATTCGGCAGAAGGCGCGTATGCCAACTGTTCCTGCGGCCAACGCGTACGGAACTCGGCCGATTGCTTCTCCAATCGCCGGCGATACGCTTTCGGGCGGTTGGTAAAGCACCACCACCAAAGGAACCATCCAACCAATCCAATTAATGCGGCGGTGATCGCTACGGCGCAGATGAGGACGATCAGATTGGACAAGGCTTCTTCCGGACTGTCCGGCCAACTACGTCCGGACAATGGTTCCATCGCCCCACCTAAAGCCAGCATTCCGGCAGTCTACTGGGCCTTACACTCCCGGGCGCAGGTGATGGCCCGGCAATGATTGACCATGGCGTCTGAGCACCTCCAGGCACTCGCTAACCACTCAAATTTGCGCGCCGACGGTGCCGGACGCCCTGTTAGGCTTACGCAGTCAAGCGGAAAGTGGGGATCAATGGGCCTGGCATACCTAGAGAATGTAAAGTCCTTCGCTGAATTCGGCTTCGCCGTCAAAGGTACTTACGAACACCTCGACGCCCTAGGCGCGGACAAGCCAGGGGAAGTGGCTCTAGCCAAGGCGGGTCTTGCGGCGGACGGTATAGGTGCAGCCCAAATGATCGGCGATTTCGGCATTGGTAAATTGGGGCCTAAATACGTCGATAAACTCGGGGATAATTTCAAAGTATTCGGTGAATCAACTCCCGGATTGAAATCCGCCTACAATCCGAACGCACGCCAAATGAAGGGTCTGGGCACACCCATCATCGGCGCGGCCCTTCTCGCCATTAATGGGATGCAGTTGATGTGCGGCGTCGGCGATCCGGAGACCGGCGACCGGTTCGCGAAGGGCGCCAACGGTTTCTCCGAAATCTCGGATACTTTGAAGCAGGCAACGCCTACGGACCAGTGGTACGGGACCGGGTCGGATGCTTACACCGCCGATAATGAGCAGCAACAGCAACGTGCAGCGGCGATGAGCAAAATCGATGCCGAAGTGAAGGGCATCGTCGCTAACGAAGCGGAACAGATAAAGAACACACGTACGGTTCTCGACATCACTGCGACGTCACTGACCTACATGATCCCAATCGCGATTGTTATCGGGAAGATTCCGCCGACAGGCCCTGCGAACCAGATGGCATTCGAACTCGGTGCAGTCGCGGGAACGATGCCCGTCGCGTTAGGGGCATGCGCAACAATGGAATCGCTGACCCTGGCGAACGCCCAGAAGTTCGCGCGAGCAGCTAGCGCCTACCGAGAGGTCGCTGCCGGAGCCAAGTCCAAGGGGGCGCCGCCGGCAGTCATGTCACCGCCAGGCGGAAACACGACGTCAAAGCCGTGGTCTCCATCCGATGGCACCGCGACAGGTACCGGGGAGGGATCGATCAATGTCTGACGGCACGCTGGGGGTCACGTCCTCCCATGTTCGCCAACTATCCGACGGCCAGAGCACGGCCATGACGTCTATTCAATCGAACGCCAAAGTCACTGACGGCGTGGCCGCATCGATGTTCGTGAACCACGGTCCGATCTGCTTAGCGAGCATCACAGCCCTGGGGATGGCGAACGACGCCCGCGCTGCGGCATGCGCTGCAATGGCATCCGTGTCGCAGGATATGGCGAAGAAGCTCGACGTCACTGCGTCGCAGTACGACCAGACGGATGCTGAAGCCGCAGCCAAGATCGACAAGGAGATGCATCCGCGGTGAGGCTGACCGACCGAGTGACAGTCGGCGGGCCGCGATGGGATATGACTGACACATGACGCCCCACGGTTCCGATGGTTGGGACGATGACGACGCCAACGACAGCGGCCTCGACGCGCTTGACTTCGACACACCGGTGTTCGACGACGATGTGTCAGGACTAGACGGCCTGCCGGACTATGCGGTGGACGCCGCCGCCGACGGCACGTCGCACGACAGCGGCCTCGACGCAGTCCACGACTACCCCGACCAAGAAGTCGAGGAGGCCGAGGATGACGGCTTCGGTGCCTTCGACGCAGAGGCGGAACCCGAAGACGAAGAGCAGATCCCGGTGGTCCAAGCCATCAACCCGCCAAGCACGGTGGCCGTTGCGGCCTACCTCAGTGGTTCCGTCGCCCGAGTGGACCTGGACCCGAAGGTGACTACCCTGACCGAGGCTCAACTTGCCGACGAGATCCGTTTTGTGGCCGGTGTGGCCGCCAAACGCGCGACGGCTTTAGTGCACGTCAGGGTGGTCAATATGCTCGTCGAGCAGGGCATGGACTTCCGTGACGCCCGCGACTTCGTGGCAACGAACATGCCATACGCGACCCCGGAACAGGCTGGCGAGGCTGAACTCGCGCTGATGGCACGCCATTCCGACCAGGCGCAGTGACGACCGGCGACTCGGTCCCACCGCACCTGTAGATGGGTGGTGAATCCCGCACCCGCAGACTTCCGCTGATCCATCGCCTGCGCGCGCAGGGCAGGCCGTTTCGACAGAACTGCCGCAAACGTACGAGCTGGCGGTGACGGAGTATTGGATCTGCAAGGTGGGCTGCGTACAGACACGAAGCCAGCGGGAGACGGTCTGCGGGCGGGGAACTTTGTGCATTCGGGGTGCTGGGTGCTCGGGTAGCATTTTGCTGAACTACTGGTAGAGGGGACTGCCGATGGCTGCTGTGGGACGGGTATGCCCGCCACGCGGCGCCCGGGGTGTGTATGGGCAGGGCGTTCCACATCGGGATCCGGTTGGGATGCCCTCCGTCGCGGGTTGGGCAGAGGGGTAGGGATCGGTATGCAGGGATATTCTGCCGGCGGTCAGACCGAGCTGCGGGTGAACACCGCTGAGCTCCGGTCCGGGGGCAAGGGCCTCGAAGATGCGGCCAATAGCATCCCGCCACCACCGGAGCAGTTCAACTCGGGCGGCACGGACGACCTCTCAAAGGCGCTCATTCGCCTGACACAGGAGAAGGAAGCGGCCTTGATCGAGGGCCTGCCCAAGATCAAGAAGGATTCGTTGAAGACCGCCCAAGATATCGGCGTGGCGGCTGACCGGTACGAAACAACCGATCAGGAGATTGCAGACAGCATCACCAAGCGGGTCGCGGACTTCGATGCACTCTTCCATCCGGAGAAGACGGGCGGGGGCGGTACGCCTGGATCGGGCGGACAGTTTGGGCAATTGGTATCCGGCAGTGGCAGTGGCAGTGGCAGTGGCAGTGGCGGATCGTCAGCGGCTTCTCCTGGATCTCCCGGAAGTTCTACTGAGGGAGCGCCATCGGCATCCAGTGGCGCATCGGCTGCAGGGGAAGCCGGCTCATTGTCGGGCCAGGATCCATTGCAGATGCTGCAGCAAATGGGTCAGCCGATGATGCAAATGCCGATGCAGATGATGCAGCAGGCCGGCCAACTGCCACAGGGCATCATGCAAGCGGCGCAAAGTGGCGTCCAACAGATTTCACAGATGGCAGGTGAAGCCGGCAAGAACGGCGACGCTCAGAAAGCCGATAGGGCGGAGTCCGAGGGCAAGGATCAGCAGGAACCCGAGAAGAAGCCTTCCACCGCTCCGGTTCCTGGTGCAGGCGGCGGCGGTTCGACCGCTGAGCGTGCCCCGGTGGCTGGGCCGTCGAGCGGTGGAGCATCGGAGAACGCGCCAGCTGGACCGAAACATGAAGCTGCACCGGTGAATCCGGCACCTCGCAAGGCGCCGACCGATTCGTCGATTTTGTTGTGACCGTAGTTCGTTGATGTGAAGGTGTGTCGATGAGTTTGCCTCCTCCGCCAGGTTCGTATGGTTCTGTGCCGCCGAACGGTGGTGGCGGACCGTCGTGGGGCGGGCAGCCGCAACAACCGGGCCAGCCGTATGGCGCGCCGTATCAGGGCCAGCCTGGTGGGCAGTGGGGCCCGCCGCAACAGTGGGCTGGCGGCCCGCCGCCGAACAAGGGGGGCAAGGGTAAATGGATCCTGATCGGACTAGCCTTGGTTGCCGTTATTGCGGTGAGCATCGTCGGCACCGTCCTTGTGCTGCGACCGGACTCCAGTGGCGGTAACGGTTCCACCCCGTCAGCGCAGAACGGGAATTCAGAGTTTGCTAGTGCGAATGACACTGGGCCGGTGACAATTATCACCGATGATGAGACCTGTGATGCTTGGGGAAAAATTGCTCGAGGATTTGCAGATGAGCTCAAGAATGCCGGATGGGGTGACCGTAACGTAGCGACGCCTGCCAGTTCGTGGACATCTGACGAACGTACGATGTACGACAATGTTGGCAAGATAATGACAAAATCTGCCGATCAGGCAAAGAATTTGGTACAACGCACGCCGCATAGGGTAATGCGAGAGCTCTACCAGCAATTCATTGCATATAATGAGGCGTTCGTTGCCAAAATTCCGAACTACACGCAGAACAACAATGGAATGGCGCTAGTTATAAACGCGCTAACCAATGCCACGGCGAACGTTTGCTCGGCAATTGCCTACAGAAGTGCACAGCCTATAGCCCCTCTGGTGGGTGTGCCGGATCCGCCAAGTACGACGCCTCAATCACCCAGTACTGGTGATGTGCGCGTTTTCCTTGAGGAAACGAACCCTGCGTGCAAAAAATGGGCTGAGGTGGTCGACAACTTTTCAAACGAAACTGCTGACTGGAGAGCAATCGACCCCAATATTCCTGCGACACAGTGGTCTACCGAAGACAAGTTAATCAATGACCGAGTCGGTCCTCTTATGCTGCAAAATGCTGACACGATCGAGCAACTCGGCAGGGATAGTGGAAACCCCGTATTCGAGGACTTTGCGACATTGTCGGCTCAGTATCGTCGCGGGTATGTGATGGCGTTGCCGACTTATACGCAGGTGGATAATTTCCTAGCTGAAGCCGCCTCGCAACTAGTTGGTACAGTCCATTGGGCATGCAAGGCAACAATGCAATGATGGCCAAAAGCAGCGATGGCGGCGATCCGACAAATTATGCGAAGCGTATGACAGATAAGGGCGCTTGGCCGGAGACACACGAATCTGAATTTCAGAATTTGGAAGTTCGCCTTAATGGAACATTATCGGTCTTGCGAGGAGCCAGTTCATCTTGGAATCGCAGTAAGAATGCGATCTTTGATACGCCAGATAGCTGGAAAGGCAAGGCAAGCAGCGGTGCGAATGAAAAGGTCGAAGATCACAGTTCTGCGCTAAGCGGCCTCGAGACGCAACTAAGCGGCATCATCGAATGGTGTAAAAATGCGGCTGCACACATAACCGAAACTAAAGGAACGATCAGATCGAACGTAAACGCGGGAATCGATGAAATTAATAAGCTTATCGAGGCCGCAAATTCTGAGAAGGATCCAGAAAAGCGATCTGATATAACAGATAAAATCGAAGAAGTTGTTAAACGGAAGTTCGGCGAAAACACGCAGACCGTAAGTGACAGGGCGAAAACATTCCTCGCTGGCGGGGAAAAGGGGCCACTTTCGCCACAGCTAAATGGCGACGATGGTGGTGCGCATACCGCCAGCGGTTCCAAAGGCGAGCCAGCGGACGCAAAGTCGGTGCAGTTCGCCTTTGGCAAGGCAGACGCAGCCGACGCGCCTGGTGTGGGGCAGTTTATTGACGGGCCGACACCGGAGGTAGCTCCAAACCTGTTTCAACCCCATTTAAGCGATAAGCCGGACGCGTTGCTTCCGGAACAAGTGGCACCAGCACCCAATGCTGTGCCAGAAGATATTCCGGCAAAGTCCGCTGATGGCAAAGCGGCGGCGCTGCCGGAACCTGCGCCTCAGCCGCCATTGTCCCCCCGCGGGCAGCAGCCAGTAGCCCCGCCAAAGGCGGGTTTACCGGCGGGAACACCGCCGACGCCTAGTCCGTCCCCGGGGATGGGTGTCCCTAGCGTTGGCGGTGGTTCCGGTGGAGGCGCCTCGGGTGCCGGTGGAGGCGCACCGAGCAGTCCGCTAAGCAGCCTGGGCTCGTCCGGAGCGAGCGGCGCGGAACAAGCTGGCGGCCCGGCGCAGGCAGCCGCTCAGGCAGCAGCCGGTCGTGCACCGACTGATCCGTTGCAGGCTTTCTCGAAGGGTTTCGCTGACTCGGCGGGTACGCCTGTGCACGCTGCTTCTTCTGGAGGCGCACCCCCGCCGCTGGCTCCGTCGCCTGCGGTTCCGGCCAGCGATGCGATGACACCAGCCAGCACGGGGTCCGGGCCGCTGACGCAAACAGGTGCACAAGCACCTGCTGCCCCGGTGCAGACACCGGCGTCGGGCGGCCCGATGGGCGGCATGGGCGGCGGCATGGGCGGTATGCCCCTGGGCCCGCCACCAACGGCGCCTCCCGCTGCACCGGTAGCACCGCCGGCGGCAGCACCGCCCCCTGCGGTTACCCCGCCCGCGAATATCGCCGGCGGCGCTCAAGTTGCGCCGATTCCGGTCTCAGCCGCTCGTGCTGAGCGCGATGCGGCGCAGGCCGCGGCGAAGCGGAGTTCGGATCCGCTCGTAGTGGCGCGCCGGATCGCCGCGGCGCTCAACGCGCCCGACATGCTCAATGTCGAGGACTTCGACTTTTACTGGATCACTGCGTTGACCGCCCAAGGACAGATTGTGGTGGCCAATAACTACGGGTTGGCCTACCTGCCCGCGCAGGTGCGGTTGCCTGAGCATGTGAAGTTGGTCAGTGCCGATGAGTCGATCCCGGCCAGCGAGCGCGCCTCGTTTGCGATCCACCCGATGGTGGCTGTTCAGCGTTGGGCCCAGCATCATGACACGACGCTGCGGGCCGTGATCGGCCGCGAAGAGCACTTCGCGAACTCCGACGCGGGTGCCCACAAGGTTGTGCTGACACCGGAAGACATCCCGGCGAAGGGCCAGATGGCGGGCCGGGACCGTTTGCAGATCATCGCCCCGCAGATCGCGATGCGGTTGGCAGGGTTCGGCGACGCCGACCTGATCAACATTCTGCCGCCGGCATCGGCCGACACCAGCCCACCCGAAGACCGTCGGACGGCGTTGTGGGAAGCGGTCTGGGAGCCGCTGTGCAGCAGCGCGTCCAACCGCGGGCAGGTGCACTTGCAGGCGTTCTTGGCGTATGCAATCCACGCTCAAGAGTTGGCTGTGTACGAGGCACACGCCGCCACGGACGGACCCGATCAACGCCGAGCCGTTACCGATTTCATTTACTGGCAGCACGTGGGTCAGCTGATCGCCGACGGACTCGATGCCTAGGACGGTCGGCTCGGGTCCGATGAGACGCGGCTGGCGAGGCATCCGGGCAGCAAAAGAAGTGAACGTCGTCATGGCCGTCTGCCCATATGATTATCGCCAGAAATGGATGCTGCGGGTCGCCCGGACGGCGGTGCCGCTCGGCCGAAATCTTGGTTTCGTCACTGGTGCCCGCGATCGTATGTCGGCGGCATCGACATAGGGAGGATGAATAGCAGTGGCAGGAGGGGTGGTCGGGTGGTCGTCCGACGACATGAAACAGACGGCCGAGAAAATTACGGCGAATCCGGCGTCAGCATCACCAATATCCGAACCGGGGGCACCGGACTCGTTGGAAATCACGGCCGCCGCGTTAAACCAACTCAAGGCGTCTTCCAGCAGATTGGAATTGACTTTCGCGGCTGCTGACACCGAAGCGGGGCGTATGGCGTCAGCCCTACGTGCCGGTGCCGATGCTTTCGACAAGGTTGTCAGCCAGTCGAAGGAAGAGTTCGACAAGCAGATGCATAGCGACGGCGCCCGGCCTTCGAACAAGGTCGAGACGGTGGTGCCAAGCGGGGTAATGGACCCCGCACCGGCCACCGTGAATGTCCCTTACCCTGCCTCAGCAGAAACGGGCGGCTTCGCTAATTGGCGAGAGACTGCGAAAAAGATCCACAACGGCGACGGTACGTCGTCGCTTAAGGACTTTAGTAGCGCGTGGGCCCGCTGCCACAGCTGGCTCGGCACCCATCACGTGAACGATTTCAATGCGCCGAACGGTGACGGCACCGCAGCCGATGCGTATACGAACGCGATGAACCTCCTGCGTAGCTGGTGGCACGACATGATCCCGGAGTGCGGGCGGATGGTCCAACAAGCGGAAAATTTCATCTCCGCGCACAGGGATCTTGTCAGTGAGCACCCCACACTGGATGATGTCGCAACCTACGAGAAAATGGATCCGGGCGGCCTCGTTAGTATCATCGTCGACCTCTCACCGGTTGCAAGCCTGGGCAAAGGCGCGCTGAATAAGTATTTTCAGGAGCGGTCGGAGGCGGCGCTGAAGAAATATGCAGATCGCGTCGCTTTCAAGGAAATTAGGCCCGGCATGCCGCCGTCAATCCGCGGGTTGCCGTCGACAAATCCCGGCAATCAACCACCAGGTGTCAATCCACCAGGTACTAACCCACCAGGTACCAGTCCGCCGCCAAGCGGCACTACCCCCGAGATTCCGGAGATACCGTCGGTGGATACGCCGTCGATGTCGCCCGCCAGCGCTGATCCATCCGCCGGACAGGGGTCGGGCGGTTCTCCCAGCGGTGGCGGCGCTCCAAGCGGCGGCGCCCCGTCCGGTGGCGGCGCCCCCTCAGGCGGTATGCCGAGCGGTGGTCTGCCCAAGGGAACCGAAGGCATGCCGGAGGTGCCTGGTCTCGGCGAGCCCAGCCTCAAGCCGGCCAGCGCCGGCGGGGGTGGCGGTGGCATGGGTGGCGGTGGCGGCGGTATGCCCGCCGGTCCGCTTGGCCCCGCTGTCGGAGCGGACTCGGTGGCGGCTTCACCTGCGGCTGCCCGTGGCGGCGGTGCGCCCGCAGGTGCACCCGGCGGAGCCGGTGCCGGCGGTATGGGCGGCGGTATGGGTGGTATGGGCGGCGGCCACGGTCAGGGCCAGGGCAAGGAGAAGCGCCGCAACCCGAACCTCTCGGAGGACGAGGACCTTTACGTCGAGGACCGCGCCTACACCGAGGCGGTCATCGGTCGCCGTGCGCGCAAGGATGCCAAGGACGGCAAGTAGTCAAACGTCAGTAGACAGCGGCTCGCCGACGACACGCAATGTTTCGTCGGCGAGTTTCGTTGTGCACTAGTCGATTTCCACAAGACTCGGATCCACACAAATCAGCCCGCCTCGCCACGGCGAGACGGGCTGAACCAAGATGCCGGGCGACCTCAGCCGGGCTGTTGGTCGTCCGCGGTCAATTCCGCAACCATCGCATCGAGTCGTTCGCGGTCGGCTTCGATGGATGCCGTCGCAGCGGCCGTTGCCTTCTGGATCGCTTCGTTCAGCCGCTGCTCGACAGCCTGGGCGCCCAGTCGCAGCAGCCCGTCCTTGATGTACACGTCGATCAGATGGTGATGCCCGTTGAGCGTGACCTCAACGCTCCTGGCTTCATCTGCGGCCGTGAACGTTTCACTGTTCATCTTGTGCAACTGATCGTCCATCAGCGACTGCAGCTGTTGGGCTTGGCGCAAGACCGCAGCAACCTGCGGATGCATCTCGTCTGTCATCGTTCCTCCCGACCCTTCTGGGACCCCTCTCCCAGGAAGCTTGATGTCACTGCTCAAGCGCCATCTGGTAGCGGCTCTCTTCACGCGGATTGATCAACGTGATCGGCAGCTGACGGTGCCGTGGTGTGTCAATGAAGTTGGGTCGCAGGATCACTCGGCCAACGCCCTGATGCGGGCCCAGGTAGGTCGTGGCGTTCGGCCACGCGACGCGTGGGACTCGCCCGACGCGCCCGTTGATCATCGTCGCGAACTCGCGGAACTGCGGGCTGAGCGTCACCACCGCACCGGAGGCCGCCGAGCGGATGACGAACTGGGTGAACAACCGGGCGTCGCCGAGGTTGATGCTGACGTCGACGTTGTCGAACGGCATGTACACCGGGTAGCGGTCCGATGTCTCACCGACCAGCACCCCGGCCGAGCCGATCGGCAGGTCGTAGTGCTTGTCGGTGACGGGCGTGAGACCCTGCAGAGCGGCGCGCTGCCCGCCGTACAGGCAGGAAAACCCGCGCGGTGTCGTCGGATTCGACAGCGTCGTCAACAACACCGTCGACGTCGGCGCTGCACCGGGACGGATCCGCACGCACGTCGTGGTGTGATCGGCACGCGCCGACCACCAGACGTCCGGACCGCCGGGCGCGTTGTAGGCCGCGGTGAAGGTACTGCGGCCCTTGATGACCGACCAGGTTTCCTTCTCGAAACTGATCTCGGTCGCCTTGTCGTAATCGTCGAAACTGCGTGAGCACCGCGCGTCGATTCCGTTGCTGGCCAACTGATCCGCGATGCGGGTGGCCGATGCCACCAGGTACCGGGCCAGCCCGGACACCCCGCTGTCGCGGCGCTGGGCCGAGCGTCGGGTCTTCTCCGGATCGGCGCGCAGCACGATCCAGGTGCGCCGGTTTGCCGGCGCCGGGTACGGGCCCACCACCTGTTCGTAGAGCGCCACCAGGCTGGCCGGAGCGGTCTTGCCGACGCGATAGCCGGCGGACACCACATCGGCCTCGAGATCGGGGCAGTGTGCCCGCAGCAGCTTCTCGACCAGCTTGGTGCTGACGGTGTCATCGGAGACAGCGTCGCCGTTGACGATCACGGTGGGGGTGAAAGGCCTTGGCATCAACTCGATCACCGCAACCAGGTAGTCACCCTGCCAACGTACGGCGACGTGGTCTCCCGGCATGACCGTGGCGCCGACCGCGGGCTCCGACGGCACATCGGGGGTGCTGCGGTGGCGCCGCCGCCAGGAGAAGACCGCCCGGACCCAGCCGGTCAGCCGGTAGCCGCGAATGGTGAGTACCGAGAAGAGCGCGATCAGCGCCGACAGCGTGATGCCCAGCCACAGCAGCTTGAAGTGCATGCACACCGCGATGCACGCCGGGATCAGCGTGGCCGCCCAGATGGCGTGCCCCGTGGTGAAGCGGAAGCCGAAATTCCGGCGCAGGAAGTTCACTGGCGCCGCCGCAACGCGCGTCGGGTCATCGCCGCGATCCCGAGGATCAGCGCCAGCGCCGCTCCGGCGACCACCACGCCGGTGATCGGGCCGCGGTCTGGCGGCGGGATGTACACCGGCGGCGGAACTTCCTTGACCCGGAAGGGCGCCTTGGCCGGGCCCTCGGGGACCTCCCACGTGAGTGCGGCCACGGGATCGACCACGCCGGCACCGACATAGTTGTCGACGCCGCCGCCGGGATGCCGTGCGGTGGAAGTGATCCGGTTGATGACCTGAGCCGGGGTCAGATCCGGGTACCGCTGCCTGACGAGCGCGGCCAGGCCGGAGACGAAGGCCGCCGAGAACGACGTGCCGTTGAGCGGCACCGGGCCGTCCTCGCCTGGCGTGGCATTGATCGGCTGGCCCTCGTAGCCCAGCGCGGTCAGGTTCTCGCCGGGAGCGGCCGCGCCCAACCAAGGACCCGACATCGAGAAGTTGCTCGGCTGGCCGTTCTGGCCGACGCTGCCGACGGTGAGGACCAGCGGGTCGTACCAGGCCGGGCTGACGATGGTCTGCACGCCCTTCCAGCCGCGCGCATCGGCGGGGATCGACGGATCCGGGGCCGGGTTCTGGGTGCAGTCCTGGCCGGTGTTGCCGGCAGCGACGATGATCACCGCACCCTTGACGTTCACCGCGTAGTTGATGGCCGCGCCCAGGCTGGCCTCGTCGATCCGGCGGGTCACCTTGTAGCAGGCGGCCTCGCTGATGTTGATCACCTGCGCACCGAGGTTGGCCGCGTGGACCACAGACCGGGCCAGGCTGCGGATCGAGCCGGCGGTCTGGGTGGAGTTCGGGTCGTTGGGATCCTGGCGCGAACCCTTGGGCTGGAATGCCACTGACGTCTGACGCAGCGAAATCAGTCGTGCATCGGGCGCTACACCGACGAATCCGTCAGTGGGGGATGGGCGGCCGGCGATGATCGACGCGGTCAGGGTCCCGTGGGCGTCACAGTCGGACATCCCGTTGCCTCCGGCGTCGACGAAGTCACCGCCTGGTTCGGCCGGAACCCTAGGCGAACCGTTGACCCCGGTGTCGATCACCGCGACAGTTACGCCGGCGCCGGTTGCGAACTTCTGCGCCTCGGCCAGCTTCAGGTAGTCGGCCGCCCACGGCTTGTCGGCGAAGTTCGAGTTCGGCATGACCGTGGGTGCCGCGCAGATCTTGCGCTGCTCCATCGGCTGGTCGGGGCCGGTTTCATCAGGTGGAACGGCGGCGGCGTCGATCGCAGGTGGATCGATCGCGAACGCCGGAGGCGCACTGAATAACGCCAACAAAACTGCCAGCAGCATCACGGCTAAGCGCTGCACGCTTCACACTCCCCCAATGACATCGGACACGTTTGCAGTGTGCTGATGCACTTTCAGCAAACAATATCCGGCCTGTTCAGAAACGCATCGTCTCACGTCAAGCCGTCCGGCTATTTGCACGCAGGCAATCATAAGGGTGCCCAGGTGAGGCTGATAACGCTTTGTGCCCGCGGTGAGTGTTGCACGCGGCAAGCAGGGGAGTGCTGACGGGCAGACTGCCCACGACTCCTACGCGTCCAGATCCTGCTCCACCAACCCCGCCACAGTGGCCAACGCGTCGGCGTCGTCGGATTCCACGGTTACCTGGGCTCCGTTGCCGGCCCCCAGCGTCATGATCATCAGGGCCGACCCGGCGTCGACGGGCTCGCCGCCATCCATGGACAGGGTGACCGGGACACCGGCGTTGACCACGGCCTCGGCGATGATCGCGGCGGGGCGGGCGTGCAGGCCGATGGCGGAACCGACGGTGACAGTCTTGCTGGGCATCGTTTCTCCTTTGGGTTGTGACTAGGTGGTGGCCAGCGCCGGCGTCTCCGGCGTGGTGACAGCTGGTTTGGCGAACTGCTTGGCTGTGATGACGGCCAGGGCGGCGACGACGGTGCCGGCCGCCAGGGCGACCAGGAACCACAGCAGGTTGCCGATCGCGAAGAACACGAAGATGCCGCCGTGCGGTGCTTTCAGCGTGACATCGAACGCCATGACCATGCCGCCGGTCACAGCGCCGCCGAGCATCATCGACGGGATCACCCGCAGCGGGTCCGCGGCGGCGAACGGGATGGCACCTTCGGAGATGAAGGACGCCCCGAGAAGCCATGCCGCGCGGCCGTTCTCACGCTCCGGTTCGGTGAACAGCCCCGGCCGCAGTGTCGACGCCAGCGCCATGGCAAGCGGTGGCACCATCCCGGCGGCCATCACGGCGGCCATGATCCGCAGGGTGGCGGGGTCGGCGACGTTGAGTCCTGCGGTGGCAAATGCGTACGCCGCCTTGTTGACCGGACCGCCGAGGTCGAAGCACATCATCAACCCGAGGATCACGCCGAGCACCACGACGGAGGTTCCGGTCATGCCGCTGAGCCAGTTGGTCAGGCCGGTGGTCAGCGCGGCCAGCGGACGCCCGAGCAGCAGGAACATCAGCAGGCCGACGATCAGCGAGGCGCCGAGGGGGATCACCACCACCGGCATCAGCCCCCGGAACCACTGCGGCACCTTGAAAGAACTGATCCACTGTGCGGCGAACCCGGCGATCAGGCCGCCGACGATACCGCCGATGAACCCGCCGCCCACGAAGACGGCGACGGCTCCGGCGGTGAAACCCGGTGCGATACCCGGCCGGTCGGCGATCGCAAAGGATATGTAGCCGGCGAGGGCGGGCACCAGGAACATGAAGGCCAGCCCGCCGAGCGTGAACAGCACCGCTCCGAGGTACTGCGTCAGCCCACCGGGCGGAAGGTCGGTCAGCGTGTTGGTGACGGCGATGTGGTGGCCCAGCGAGTTCATGCCGTAGGACAGTGGTTGCGCGCCGTCGGGGGTATTGCCGATGTCGTAGCCGGCGAACAGGAAGCCCAGCGCGATGAGCAGGCCGCCGGCCGCCACGAACGGGATCATGTAGCTCACACCGGTGAGCAGGATCTGCCGAATCCGCGTGCCCCAGCCGACGTCGCCCGATGGAGCTGACGCAGCGGTCGTCTCGGCTGAGCCGGTCACTCGCGGGGCATTGGGATCGCTTGCCGCACTGACGGCTTCGGAGATCATGGTGTCGGGCTCGTTGATGGCCCGTTTGACGCCCGAGGCGACGACGGGCTTGCCGGCGAAGCGTTGCTTGTCCTTGACGCCGACGTCGGTGGCGAAGATGACGGCATCTGCCGCGGCAATGGTGGCCGCTGACAGCGGAGTGCTGCCGGACGAGCCTTGGGTCTCGACGGTCAATGCCACGCCAGCGGTCTCGGCGGCCTGCTTGAGTGCGTCGGCCGCCATGTAGGTATGGGCGATGCCGGTGGGGCAGGCCGTGATCGCGACGATCGACACCGGCTCAGCAGCCGGTTCAGCGGCAGGCTCATCAGCTACCGTAGGAGCCGGAGCAGGAGCGGCAGGCGCGGGGTTCACCACACCGTCGACGAGCGTCACCACCTCGGAGTCGCTACCGGCGTCCCGGAGCGATGCCACGAAGTCCTTGCGGACCAGCGCCCGGGCCAGGCTGGACAGCAGCTTCATATGTTCGGCCCCACCGGATTCCGGTGCGGCGATGAGGAATACCAGATCGGCCGGGCCGTCGGGGGCGCCGAAGTCGACCTTCGGGGACAGCCGGGCGAAGCCGATCGTGGGCGTATCGACGTAGGGCGACCGGCAGTGCGGAATCGCGATGCCGCCGGGAAGTCCGGTGGCGGACTGGGCCTCGCGGGCCATCGCGGCGCCCACCAGGCCGTCGGTGTCGCTGGTGCGACCCGCCTCGGCGAGTGCGCCGACCAGACGCGTGATCACGGCTTCCTTGTCACCGCCCGCGTCGACATCGAGCAGGACCAGCCCGGGGGTGATGATCGGTTGAGTCATAGCGGCACCTTCAAGGAGTGGGTACGGACAGCGTCGAGGTCGAGTTGGGCCGGGCCGGGCAGGGCGGATCCGGGCAGCGCCGCCGCGGCGCTGCCGTACGCGACGGCCATCTGCAGTCGCTGTGGGGCGTCGGCACCGGCGACGACGGCGCGCAGGTATCCGGCCAAGGAGGAGTCACCTGCGCCGACGGTGCTGCGGGGCACGATCGGCGGCGGCGTCGCGAGCCAGGCCCCTGACTCATCGACCAGCACCGCGCCGGCAGCGCCGAGAGTGGCCAGCACGGCGCCGACGCCCCGCGCTACGAGAGCTCGGGAGGCGGCCACCACCGGCGCCATATCATCCTGGGCGGCAGCGTCTTCCAGATCGGCAGCCGGCACCCCGGCCAGGTCGGCGAGCTCCTCGGCGTTGGGCTTGATCAGGTCGGGCGCGGCCACTTCGAACGCGGCGGCCAGGGCGGCCAACGGTGCCTCGGAGGTATCGACGGCCACTCGGCAGTCGAGTGGTGCCAGCAGCGAGACCACCTGCGCGTACCAGTCGAGCGGCAATCCGGGCGGCAGCGACCCGGACAGCACCACCCACGACGCGTCCTGCGCCTTGGCCAGCACGCAGCGGGTCAGCGCCTCCAGTGCGTCGGCGTCCACCACAGCTCCGCGTTCGTTGAGTTTGGTTGTGGTGCCGTCGGATTCGGTGATGGCGAGGTTGGTGCGGACGGGCCCCGCGATGGGCACACCGGTGAACGGAACCGAAAGCGCGCGGAGCCCGCTCAGGAGGGGATCGGAGTCGGCGGCGGGCAGCACGGCCTCGGCGGCGACGTCGGCCAGGGTGAGCGCACGCGCGACGTTGATGCCCTTGCCGCCGGGTTCGACGGTGACGGAGTCGACGCGTTGCACCGCTCCGCGCGTCAACGGGGATGCCAAGGTGACGGTGCGGTCGAGGCTGGGGTTCGGGGTGACGGTGATGATCATGCGGTCACCACCTCGACGCCGTGCCCGGTGAGCAGTGCGCGGTCGTCGTCGGAGATCTCGCTGTCGGTGATCAGGGTGTCCACGCTGTCGATGGGGGCGAAGCTGACGAAGTCCTCTTCGCCGACCTTCGATGAGTCTGCGACCACCACAACGTAATTCGCTGCTTGCACCATGGCCCGCTTGACGGCTGCTTCCTCGGTGTCCGGGGTGGAGAGTCCGTGTCGCACGCTGAGGGCGTTGGTGCCGATGAACGCGATGTCCACTCGCAGGGTTTCGAGGACGCGCAGCACCTGCTCGCCGACCGCGGCCTGGGTGAGGCCGCGGACCCGGCCGCCGAGCAACTGCAGGGTGACGGTCGGCATGGTGGCGAGAAGTCCGGCGATGGGTACGGAGTTGGTCACCACGGTGAGGTCTCGATCCGTCGGGGTCTGGGCGGCGACGCGGGCGGTGGTCGTCCCCGCGTCGAGCAGGACGCTGGCACCGGTGAGGGGGAAGAAGTCGACGGCGGCCGCGGCGATGGCGTCTTTCTGCGCGGCACGGGTGGTGTCGCGTTCGCCGACGCCGGCTTCCACGAGGTGCAGCGTCCGGGCCGGTACGGCGCCGCCGTGTACGCGACGCACGACGCCGGCCTTGTCGAGCACCGCCAGATCGCGGCGGACGGTCTCGGTGGTGACGTCGTATGTCTGCGCCAGCTCGGCGACGGAGGCCCGGCCCCTGCTCATGACCAGCGCGGCGATGGCCTGCTGGCGCTCCTCGGCGTACATGAGCCTCCGTTTGTGTGGATTAGAGCCCGATCGAATGTTGATATCTGTTGTTTTACGCTTGGCTGTGTTGACTTGTCAACGCATTCTTGTAATCTGTCTCACATGGGCACTACATCGTCGGTTGCATCACCCACCGTTCTGCGTGGGGTTCCGGTGGTTCCGGGAGTGCAGTACGCACCTGTGATCCGGGTCAGCAGGTTGCCGGAGATCGAGGTACCTGCCGGCCTCATCGCCGAGGCGGACCGGCCGGCCGAGGCGGCGCGGTTCGGGGCGGCGGCGACGGAAGTCGCCACCCGGCTTCGGGATCGAGCCGCCCACGCGACCGGCGCCGCCTCCGAAGTTCTGGCCGCCACGGCGACACTGGCCCAGGACCGAGCCTGGCTGGGGGCCGCCGACAAGCGGATCGCCGCCGGAGCCCCGGCGGTTCGCGCCGTCACCGAGGCTGTCGACCAGTTCGTGGAGTTGTTCACGCAGCTTGGCGGGCTGATGGCTGAACGCGTCACCGACCTGCGGGATATCCGTGACCGCGTCATCGCCGAGCTGTCGGGGTTACCGGAGCCCGGTGTGCCGCTGCCGGACGTCCCGTCGATCCTGTGCGCCGAAGATCTCGCGCCGGCCGACACCGCGGGCCTGGACCCGCAGCTGGTGGTCGGGTTGGTCACCACGCTGGGCGGGCCGACCAGTCACACCGCGATCATCGCCCGCCAGCTCGGTATTCCCTGCGTGGTCGCGGTGAGCGGGCTCGGCTCCGTCCTCGCCGGTGCCATGGTCCTGCTCGACGGCACCGCGGGCACGGTCACCACCGACCCGGACCCCTCGGTCGCCGCGGCAGCCGTCGCCGCCGCCCAACGCGATGCCCTGGCAGTCCGGCAGTGGACCGGGCCAGGGGCGACGGCAGACGGTCACACCATCGCGATCCTGGCCAACGTGCAGGACGGCGCGGCCGCCAGGACGGCGCGGGAAACCCCGGCCGAAGGTGTCGGGCTGTTCCGGACAGAGCTGTGCTTCCTCAACCGGGACACCGAGCCGACCGTGGACGAGCAGGCCGCGATCTACGGGGAGGTGCTCGAGGCCTTCGCCGGGTCGAAGGTGGTGGTCCGCACCCTCGACGCGGGCTCGGACAAGCCGCTGAAGTTCGCGGGTCACCCCGAGGAGGCCAACCCGGCCCTCGGCGTGCGCGGCATCCGGATCGCCGAGGGTAATCCCGGCCTGCTGGATCATCAGCTCGCGGCGGTGGCGGCCGCGGCCAAGGCCAAGGGCAACCAGCCGTGGGTGATGGCGCCCATGATCGCCACCGCTGCCGAGGCGAAAAGCTTTGCCGCCAAGGCCCGCTCGCATGGGCTCACCCCGGGGGTGATGATCGAGGTGCCCGCCGCGGCCCTGTTGGCCGACAAGATTCTGGAGCACGTCGACTTTTTGTCGATCGGCACCAACGATCTCGCGCAGTACACGATGGCCGCCGACCGGATGTCGGCAGACCTGGCCGCCCTGACCGATCCGTGGCAGCCCGCGGTGCTCGCCCTGGTGGGGTTGGCGGCGCGGGCCGGAGCGGCGGCGGGCAAGCCGGTGGGCGTGTGCGGCGAGGCCGCGGCCGATCCGCTGCTGGCCGCCGTGTTGGTGGGCCTGGGGGTGACGTCGTTGTCGATGGCGCCCGCGGCGATCGCTGCCGTGGGCGCGCGGGTCGCGCAGGTGACGCTGCAGCAGTGTCGCGCCGCTGCCGAGGCGGTCCTGGATACGGCGTCGGCTGCCGAGGCGCGCGAGGCCGCGCAGGCGGCCCTCGCCTGACCGTCGAGCACCTGGGGGAATAATCGGACCGTAGTCCGGTTATAGCTGTCATCAGACTACAAATTGGAGGTAGGAGATGCCAGCCATCACCGCAGACACCTTGACCCTGCCCCGTATCGCGGCAGCTCAGGCGTCGGACACCGAACGCCCGGTCCGCTCCATCACGACCGGTCCGCGTGGGTACGAAGGCGAGGGATTCCCCGTCGTTCGCGCATTCGGTGGAGTCAGCGCCGCAGACCTCGACCCCTTCGTCCACATGGACCAGATGGGTGAGGTGGAGTACCAGCCCGGCGAGCCGCGGGGCACCGATTGGCACCCGCACCGCGGGTTCGAAACCGTCACCTACATGATCGACGGTCGCTTCGCCCACCAGGATTCCCACGGCGGCGGCGGCCTGATCACCGACGGTGCCACCCAGTGGATGACTGCCGGATCCGGCATTCTGCACATCGAGACCCCGCCGGCCGAACTGGTCGAGAGCGGCGGCACCTTCCACGGCATCCAGCTGTGGGTGAACCTGCCCAAGAAGGACAAGTTCGCGACGCCGCGTTACCAGGCCATCGAGGGTCCCGACGCCAAGCTGCTGTCTTCCCAGGACGGTGGCGCTCTGGTCCGGATCATCGCCGGCGAGATTGACGGCGCGCAGGGCCCGGGTGCGACGCACACCCCGATCACCATGGCGCACGCCACGATCGAACCGGGTGCGCAGCTCAACCTGCCGTGGAACCGCGACTTCAACGCACTGGTGTACGTACTGAGCGGGCGCGGCAGCGTCGGTCCGGTAGCCCACCCGATCCATCAGGGTCAGCTCGCAGTGCTGGGCCCCGGCGACCGGATCACCGTGTCGGCCGAGGGAACTCAGGACTCGAACCGTCCCGCGATGGAGGTTCTGTTGCTGGGCGGCAAGCCGATCCGGGAACCGGTTTTCCACTACGGCCCGTTCGTGATGAACTCGAAGTCCGAGCTCATCCAGGCGTTGGAGGACTACCAGGCGGGCAAGTTCGGCCAGATCCCGCCGAATGCGCTGATGCCGCACCGGCCCTTGAGCTGACCGGCCTAACCCACCGACTCGGCGGGCTGCGGGTACAACAACTCCAGCTCGCCGAGATGCGCTGCAGCCGTCACCAACGGCAGGGCCGCCGAAACGGCAAGCTCCGTTCCGGCGGCTTCGGCGCGCAACGACACCACGAAGCTCTCGCCGATCGGCACCAGCACCGCTGCCGCGTCGGCTCCGGTGAGCCGCGAGCAGATGGCCGCGGCGTGTTCCTCGATCACTTCGCGGGTGCGGGGGTAGACGCCCAGCGGCGGGGGCACGACGTCGGCGATCAGCTCGGCTGCGGCGCGCACCCGGTTGGCCCGGTTGGCCGCGCGTACCACCGGCGCGCGTTGATCGGAGGGCCCGCCGTTCTCCGAAAGATATTGGCGGACAGCATCATCCAGTGTTCGGGAGGCCGACAGTGCGTCGTGGCTGAGTGCGATGACGCGGTCGGTGGCCTGTTCGGAGGCGCCTCGGGTGACGCGCAGTACGGCCGACTTGAGGAATTGCGCTCCCATCAGCCGGGCCTGATCGATGGCCTTCGACACCGACGCCGTCGCCCCCCGCGGCCACAGCAGTAGCGACACCACGATCCCGACCACCGCGCCGACCACGACGTCCTCGACCCGGACCAGTCCCACCCGCCAGCCGGTCGGCACGATCAGGTTGAAGTTGATCAGCACCATCATGGTGAACGCGGCCTGCCCGGCGATGAACGAGCCGACCTCGGGCACATACGCCGATCCGAATGCCACGAGCGGCAACAGAATCCACAACACCACGGGGTCCACCCCGACGAACTCGATGAGCACCGCGCCCAGCACGAATCCGATCGCGGTGCCGGCCACCGCCCGCAGCACTCGAGTCCCGGTGGTCAGCGCGCTACTGCGCAACACCGACATGGCGCCCAGCACCACCCAGAATCCGTGCTGGACCGGGAACACGTGTGTGACGGCCACCGCCACGGCCAAACCCAGCCCGGTGCGCAGGCTGTTGCGCAACACCACCGCCCGGGTCGCCACCAGGCCCTTGGCGATGGCCGCGACCGCGACGGCCTCCGGCATCACCCAGTCCGCGGCGCCGGTCTCGGGTAGCCGCCGGCCCAGCACCCGGGCCCACACCGGGCGGGCGTCCGCCAGTGCGGCGTTGCCGATCACCCGTCCGGTGACCGCGATGGTGGCCGAGATGGTGCGGCGGACCAGCAGGCCGCGACCGAGTTCGACGGCGTCCGTGTCGTCGGCGGTACCCAGGATCTGGGTGATGTCGTCGCGATAACTGCCCTGGGCCACGGTGCGCTGCTCGGCCAGTGCCGCACGGAGATCGGCTCCGCGCGCGGCCCGTTCGGCCCGATCGTGGATACGCAGCAGCGCGGCGCTGTCGCGCAGTACCCGCACCGCGGGGTCGCGCATCGCACCGAGCAGTTCCCCGGTGTCGTCGGTGACCTGGTCGCAGATCCAGCCGAGGTCGTCGACGACGCGCACCAGGGCCCGGCTGCCTGCACTGAGGGCGACGGGCCGGTAGTCGGCGCCCAGGAAGCTCTCGTACAGCTTGTTCATCGCACGGGTGACGTCGCGGGCCGAGGCCTGGCCTTCGAGCCGGTCGGCGAGTAGCCGGCACACCCGCGCCGAGTAGCGGCGCAATTCGTCGTGGTGTTTGGGCCGGAACAGGAACAGCGCGGCAGGCACGCAGATCACGAGCGCGATCAGCCAGCCCAGGAGGCGGTCGGGGATCGGGCCGACGGGCGTGCACAGCGGCAGCACGAACAGCAGCAGGGTGGCCCGCTGCCCGGCGGCGACGACCTCGCTGAGCACCCCGGAGAACGACACCACAACGCCGACGACGAACATCGCCGCGACGCTCCACCACGGGTACGGGGCCAGCAGTGTGCCCAGCACGATCAATATGGCGCCGTTGACGGCCAGGCCGCCGTACGCGACGGCTCGGGCCGGTCGGTTGCCGGGGAAATCCGCGGTGATGAGCAGGGACACCGCGCCGAAGATCGCGAACAGCGGGGTCTGGGAGTCGCCGCCCACGGCGAAGCCGACGGCAGCGGCGATCGGCAGGACGATGGCGGCCCGCAGGGCGCGGCGCAGCGCGTCGTATTCGGGGTCCCTGGCGCGCAACGTGTCACGCAGACGTTCAGCTGCCCGGCGCCAGATCTCGGCCGGGGTCAGCATGATCGCCGATGTTAGACCGGTTGGTCCGTTCCGGCGGGCGGAGTGAAGCTGCCCGATTCCAGCGCGTCGCGCATCTGGGTGGTGATCCACTGCAGGGCCTCGACGTCGCGCGGCAGCGTGCTCTGTTCGAAACCGACGATGAGGTACACGCCCCAGGCCGCGAAGTACCGGGCGTTGCGTTCGTCGCCGATGAGCTCGAGGGCGGACTCGTAGAGGATGTCGAAGCGCAGCTGATCGACCACGGCCTGCACTTCGTAGACGTCGGCGTCGAGCGAGCTCCACACCCGGATCGCCGCCTCGGCGCCGTAGGGCAGGTCCAGGGTCTCGCCGATCAGGGTCTCGATGCGGTGGTGTGGGTCGTGGTCGGCGCGGACCGCCTCGACCACCCGCAGGGTGCGCGCCTCACGCCAGTGTGCGATCAGTTCCCGTGTGTAGGACGCCCAGTTGGGGAAGTAGTGATAGAACGACCCGGTTGTCACGCCCAGCCGGTTGCACACCTCCGCGAGTTTGAGCCCGCCGTATCCGCGATCGGACAACACGTCCAGACCGGTTTCGAAGTAGGCCTCCCGCGAAACTCCCCCTGCCATGGGGCACCACGCTAGTCGTCACTGAATTTTGGGCGTGGTGGGGCTTTGCTGGTCAGCCGCATATAACGCACACAAACATGACGGCATCGGGACTCTCAGGTGACGTGTGGCACAATTTGAGTGTGGCCCACACAGCGAGCCGAGGACCGGGACGGCCTCCTGCAGCAAAGGCGGCGGAGACTCGTGAACGCATCGTGCGTGCTGCCCGTGAAGTTTTTAGCGAACTTGGCTACGACGCAGCTACATTCCAGGCGATCGCGATCCGCGCCGATCTCACGCGCCCAGCAATCAATCATTACTTCAGCAGCAAACGTGTTCTTTACCGCGACGTGGTCGAGCAGACCAATGCGAAGGTGATCGCCGCAGGCATTGCCAAAGCGCGGGAAGCCACGACCCTGCTGAACCGAATATCGGCGTTCTTCGCCGCGGCGATGGATGCCGAATCGACTGACCGGTCTGCGGCGGCATTCCTCGTGACTTCGGTGCTTGAAGCGCAACGACATCCCGAACTGATCTCCGAGGAGCACGACGCGCTGCGGAGCTCGCGGGAGTTCGTCAGGTGGGCGGTCGACGAGGCCATCCAGCGCGGCGAGCTCAGCACCGACACCGACATCCCGGCGATCGTGGAGATGCTGGTCGCGGTGATGTGGGGGATGGGCTTTTACGCCGGTTACGTGGGGCATCGTGACGATGTGGCCGTCATCGTGGACAAGTTCGAACTCTTGATGGCGAACAAGCTCTGGCAGCTGCGCGACTGACGCGTCGGCACCGTGAGGTGCCCCACATCACCGTATAGCCTGGCTAAGTTCTTCGGTAGCATTGCTTGGCAAATGACTGATCTGAGCGATGTGCGGCCGGGTCGGGCCGAGGGCGACAGTTGGGACGTCACCGAGAGCGTCGGGGCCACCGCGCTCGCGGTTGCTGCCGCCCGCGCCGCCGAGACCGCACAACCCGATTCCCTGATCCGCGACGAGTTCGCCTTCCTGCTGGTGGCAGCGGCCGGTCCGGCCTGGGCGCAGTTGGCCGGCAGCGAACCGCACTGGATCGGTGACAACCCGGATGCCCACCGCATCCACGTCATGGCCCGCAACTACCAGGCCGTGCGCACCCATTACTTCGACGACTACTTCACCGACGTCACGCACGACGGCATCCGTCAAGTCGTCATCCTGGCCGCCGGCTTGGACTCGCGGGCATTCCGGCTCGACTGGCCGGCCGGCACCACGGTGTACGAGATCGATCAGCCCAAGGTGCTGGAGTACAAGACCGAGACGTTGCAGGCGCACGGGGCCGTCGCCCGGGCGGAGCACGTGCCCGTGCCGATCGACTTGCGCGAGGACTGGCCGGCCGCCTTGATCGACGCCGGATTCGACCCGGCCCAACCCACGGCGTGGCTGGCCGAAGGCCTGCTGCCGTATCTGCCCGCCGACGCCCAGGATCGGCTGTTCGAGCTCATCGGCGCCCACAGCGCACCCGGCAGCCGCCTGGCCGTCGAGGATTTCGCCATGGACCCGGCCCGCTACACGCCCGAGAAGCGCGCGGCGCGCCGCGCCCGGGGCGAGCACATGCGGACCTCGCTGGGCCTGGACATCGATGCGGACGCGCTCATGTACACCGACGACGAGCGGGCCGATGCCGCCCAATGGCTGGCCGCCCACGGCTGGGATGTCGACGCGGTGGACAGCACCGACGAGATGGCCCGGTTGGGCCGGGCCGCCGACGTCGACGAACTGGCCGAACTCGGCTTGGACAGCGTGCTGCTGCGCGCCCGATTGGATGGAGAATCCCGATGAGCTCACTGCGCAGCCATGACGACACCTGGGACATCGCCACCAGCGTGGGCTCGACCGCGGTCATGGTGGCCGCCGCCCGGGCCGGAGAGACCGGGCGCGAGAACCCGTTGATCCGCGATCCGTACGCGGCGATCTTGGTCGCCGGCGCCGGAACGGGCTTCTGGGAGACGCTGCTGGATCAGGATGTCGCCGCCAAGATCGCCGAGGTAGACGGCGAGGCCGCCAAGATTTTCGAGCACATGGGCAGCTACCAGGCGGTGCGCACGCATTTCTTCGACGCATACTTCACAAAGGCCGCGGAGGCGGGCATCCGTCAGATCGTCATCCTGGCCTCGGGCTTGGATTCCCGGGCCTACCGGTTGGAGTGGCCGGCCGGGACCACGGTGTACGAGATCGACCAGCCCAAGGTGCTGGAGTACAAGGCCGAGACGTTGGCCGCCCACGGTGCACAGCCGTCGTCGCAGCGGCGCGAAGTGGCCGTCGATCTGCGTCAGGATTGGCCCAAGGCGTTGCGGGAAGCGGGTTTTGACGATGGGCAGCCGACGGCGTGGCTGGCCGAGGGCCTGCTGATGTACCTGCCTGCCGACGCCCAGGACCGACTGTTCGAGCTCGTTACGGAACTGTCGGCGCCGGGTAGCCGGATCGCCGCCGAGACAGCTGGGGTGACGGCGAGCGAGCGGCGGGAGGAGATGCGTGAGCGCTTCGAACGGTTCGCGGCGCAGTTCAACATGGAGCAGGCACTCAACATCCAGGACCTGATCTACGAGGACCCGGACCGCGCCGATGTCGCCGAGTGGCTGGGCGCCCGCGGTTGGCGGTCCGAGGGTGTGCACTCACTCGACGAGATGCGCCGGCTGGGGCGCTATGTCGAGCTGGACCATGACGACACCCGTGCGTTCTCCACGTTTGTCACGGCCGAGAAGCTCTGAGTCCGCTCTGACATAAACGTAAGGGGCGCCCCGATTGCGGGGCGCCCCTTACGTTTTTCTCTGCCGGTCAGCGGTTCGACATCGCGTTGGTGCGATTCACGTTGGTGTGCTTGACGGTGGTATCGACCTGGGGAACAGTCGCCTTCTGATGCATCTGGTGCACCCAGAGGTGGTGGTCGACCCCGGCCGATGCGGGCGCGGACAGGCCCACGAGGGCAGTGGCCACTCCGCTGACGAGCAATGCGGGAACTCCGAACTTCTTCATTGATATCTATCCTTTTTGTGAAACACTCCGCCCTAGATCAACCGATTGACCTTGGCGTTTAGTCCTATAAAACGGTCGCGGGTGCGGTGACAGTGGTCACCACACCCGTTTCGGGGCATCCGAACTTGCCTGTCAGCGGCAGGGGCCTCAGTGGCTCTGGTGCACAGTGGTGTCGACGTGCGGCACGGTCACGTGCGGGCCGATCTGATTCAGCCAATCGTGATGGGACACATCGGCCGAAGCCGGACCGGCCAGGCCGACGACTGCAGCGGCCAGCGCGCTGGCGACGACGGCGGTGAAACCTAACTTCTTCATTCTTCTATCCCTCTTCGGTATCGCTTTCCTGATTGATTCAACTAAAGCGATACTGGAATGATTCCAAATTAAACGCCCGGAAGCCGTGATGGTGCTCACTCGCCGACCCGGTGCGCCGACCCCGAGGCAGCCGCCGTATACAGGAGGGGAGCTGAGCCGTTTCGCGGCCCGTTATCGAGGAGGAATCCCCATGCCAGGAGTGCAGGATCGCGTTGTCGTCGTCACCGGAGCCGGTGGAGGTCTGGGCCGTGAATACGCCCTGACGCTGGCCCGCGAGGGCGCCAGCGTCGTCGTCAACGACCTGGGCGGCGCCCGCGACGGTACCGGCGCCGGCCACAACATGGCCGACGAGGTGGTCAACGAGATCAAGGCCGCCGGCGGACGCGCAGTCGCCAACTACGACAGCGTCGCCGAGCCCGAGGGCGCCGCCAACATCATCAAGACCGCCATCGACGAGTTCGGCAAGGTCGACGGCGTGGTGTCCAACGCGGGCATCCTGCGCGACGGCACCTTCCACAAGATGACCTTCGAGCAGTGGGATGCGGTGCTCAAGGTGCACCTCTACGGCGGCTACAACGTCATCCGCGCCGCCTGGCCGCACTTCCGCGAGCAGAGCTTCGGCCGCGTCGTCGTCGCCACCTCCACCAGCGGCCTGTTCGGCAACTTCGGTCAGGCCAACTACGGTGCCGCCAAGCTCGGCCTGGTCGGTCTGATCAACACGCTGGCCCAGGAAGGCGCCAAGTACAACATCAAGACCAACGCGGTCGCCCCGATCGCGGCCACCCGCATGACCCAGGACATCCTGCCGCCCGAGGTGTTCGAGAAGCTCACCCCCGAGTACGTCGCCCCGGTCGTGGCCTACCTGATGACCGAGGAACTGCCCGACACCGACTCGGTGTTCATCGTCGGCGGCGGCAAGGTGCAGCGCACCGCGCTGTTCCAGAACGACGGCATCACCTTCAGCGAGGTGCCCTCGGTCGACGACATCGCCGCCAAGTGGGGCGAGATCACCGATCTGTCCGCTGCCCAGCAGGCCAGCTTCAAGCTGGGCTAGAACTGGTGAAAGCGCTTGTAGCGCAGGCACTTACCGGTACCGCCGGGCTGGCGTACGTCGACGTCGACGACCCCGTGTCCTCCGACATGGTGGTCATCGACGTCGGCGCCGCAGGCGTCTGCTTCCCCGATCTGCTGTTGCTGCGCGGTGAGTACCAGCTGCGGCTGGAACCGCCGTTCACGCCAGGCATGGAGGTGGCCGGAACGGTGCGCTCGGCACCCGAGGGCTCGGGGTTCACCCCGGGCCAGCGGGTGTCCGCCATGACCATGCTGGGCGGGTACGCCGAGCAGGTGATGGCCCTGCCTGCCAACGTGATCCCCACCGCCGACGGTCTCGACGACGGCCAGGCGGCGTCACTGCTCGGCAATTACTACACGATGCAGTTCGCGCTGGCTCGTCGCGGCGGACTGGTGGCAGGGGAGACCGTCCTGGTGCTCGGTTCGGCGGGCGGCATCGGCGTCGCGTCGATCCAGTTGGCCAAAGCCATGGGCGCCAAGGTGATTGCCATGGTGCACCGGTCCGGGGCCGAGGAGTTCGTATCGTCGCTCGGGGCCGACGTGGTGTTGCCGCTAGCCGATGGCTGGCGTGAGGCCGTCATGGAAGCCACCGGCGGCCAGGGTGTCGACCTGGTGGTGGACCCGATCGGCGGCGAAGCCTTCGACGACGCGATCCGGGTGATGGCCCCCGAGGGCCGGCTGCTGGTGATCGGATTCGCCGCGGGCGCCGGGATCCCGACGGTCAAGGTGAACCGGCTGCTGCTGCGCAACGTCAGCGTGGTCGGTGTCGGCTGGGGCGAGTTCGTGCGGCGCCACCCGGCGGCCCAGGTACAGGTCGGGGCTGAACTGAACAAGTTGGTGGCCGACGGGCTGCGTCCGCCCGCACCGGTGCGGTTCCCGTTGTCGGAGGGCGCGGCCGCACTCGATGCGTTGGCCAATGGGCAGGTGCGCGGGAAGCTCGTTCTGGAGCCCGGCTGATGAGCGCTTGCGCGAAGAACATCGAGCCCAGATGAAAGCCCTGGCCTTCGATGTGTTCGGGACCGTCGTCGACTGGCGGTCCAGCATCATCGGCGAGCTGGAAGCCTTCGGCAAAAGCCACGGGCTGCAACGGGATTGGCCGGCCTTCGCCGACAGCTGGCGGGCCGGCTATGCCCCGGCGATGGATCGGGTGCGCCGCGGTGAGCTGCCGTGGACCAGGATCGACGATCTGCATCGCGCGATCCTGGTCGACCTGCTCGGCACCGCGGGCATCCCGGCCGGGGACACCGAGATCGACCACCTCAACCGAGCGTGGCACCGGCTGGACCCGTGGCCCGACTCGGTGGCCGGGCTGACCCGGCTGAAGCAGCGCTACGTCATCACCACGCTGTCCAACGGCAACGTCTCGCTGTTGACCAACATGGCCAAACATGCCGGGCTGCCGTGGGACTGCGTGATCTCGGCCGAGCTGTTCCGGCATTACAAGCCCGACCCCGAGGCGTACCTCGGTTGCGCCGAGTTGCTCGACGTCGCTCCCGCGGAGCTGACGCTGGTCGCGGCCCATCCCTCGGACCTGCGGGCCGCCCGTGCGGCCGGGCTCGGGACCGCGTACGTGGCCCGGCCTCTGGAGTACGGGCCGGATCGCGCCCCGCACGACGTCGCGTCCGACAGCTTCGACATCGTCGCGACGGATTTTGTCGACCTCGCCGACCAACTCGGTGCGTAGCGTAGAGGTGTGGACACCGCATCGAGTGGAGCACTGCGCAAGGCACTTGATCTCCTGATCGATCCGCCGGCCGAGCCGGACGTCGGCAAGGGATACCTCGATCTCTTGGGCGAGGGCAGTGACGCCCCCAAGAACGCGGGCTTCATCCAGAAGGTATGGGCGTCGCCGGTCGGGTCGATGCTCTACGACAACGCCCAGGCTCTCGGTCGCAAGGTGATGACGGCGTGGCAGGAGCCCACCGAATGGCTGGACATCCCACCCGGCGGCCTCGCGCTCGACGTCGGCAGCGGCCCGGGCAACGTGACGGCCGCGCTGGCTCGGTCGGCCGGGCTGGACGGATTCGCGTTCGGTGTGGATATCTCGGAGCCGATGCTGGCGCGCGCGGTCGAGGCCGAAGCGAGCCGGCAGGTCGGATTCTTGCGCGCCGACGCCCAGAAACTCCCGTTCCGGGACGGCGTCTTCGACGCGGTGACGTCAATCGCGGTGTTGCAGTTGATCCCCGACGCCGAGGCGGCGTTGGCGGAGATGGTGCGGGTGCTGCGACCCGGCGGACGCATCGCGGTCATGGTGCCCACCGCGACGACTCGCGGGCCGGCCAAGCTGCTGTCGAAGGGCGGCGCGCGCTTCTTCTCCGAGGATGAGCTCGCCGACCGGTTCGAGGGGTTGGGTCTGGAGCGGGTGCGGTCCAAGACCATGGGCACCATGCAGTGGGTGCGCGGGCAGAAACGTTTGAGCACGCCGTGAGCACGTGGGGCGTCGTTCTCGTCGCGCTCGTCATCGCCATCGGCCTTGTCGGCATCGTGCTGCCCGTCCTGCCCGGTGGCGGTTTCCTGGTGTTCGCCGCGATCGCGGTGTGGGCGGTCGTCGAGCACACCACCGTCGCGTGGGTGACGCTCGGTGTCGCGGCAGTGTTCTTCGTGACCGCCGAGGTGATCAAGTACGTGTGGCCGGTCCGGCGCATGCGGGCCGCAGAGGTGGGCATCTGGAGTCTGGTGGCCGGTGGTGTGCTCGGCCTGATCGGCTTCTTCGTCATCCCGGTGATCGGGTTGGTGATCGGTTTCGTGGCCGGTGTGTACCTGGCGGAGTTGTCCGCACGTCGCGACTATCGGCGGGCCTGGACGTCAACTGTGCACGCGCTCAAGGGTGTTGCGCTGTCGGTCGGTGTCGAGCTGACCGGGGCGCTGCTGGCGACCATCGCCTGGGTGACCGGCCTGGTGATCGCGTCGTGACGGCCTGGACCCTGGGCCCCGATTCGGGTGAGCTGCTGTTGCGCACCGGTGTGACGGGCAGCGCGTCACGCATGGGTCATCGGCTGACCATCGCGATGCGTTCGTGGCACGCGACGGTCGAATGGGACGGCGAATCACCGTCGGCGGTGGAAGTGACGGTCGACCTGGATTCGTTCGACGTGCTGCGCGGCGAGGGCGGCATGACGCCGTTGACGGGTGCGGAAAAGGGTCTGATCCGATCCAACGCGTTGAAGACACTGCGCGCGAAGAAGTTTCCGCAGGCTCGTTTCCGGTCCACCTCGATGTCGCGCTCCGGTGCCGGCGTACGCATCGTCGGCGTTCTCGAACTCGCCGGCCACTCCGGTGAGCAGAACGTCGAGGTCGAGGTGTCCGACGAGTCCGTCCTCGGCACGGCCGTGGTGCGACACAGCGATTTCGGGCTCAAGCAGTACTCGATGCTGATGGGTGCGATGAAGGTGACCGACGAGGTGGCGGTGAGTCTGGCCGCCGCCCGCCCGGCCTGACCGGCGCGCGGCGGTGTCCGTTGACCTTGACACCACGCACACCGCTACCCGTAAAAGTGCAGCGTCAGCTCAAAGTCAACATGGAGCTGGGCGTGTCCTACCCGACCAGGCCGGCCCGCAGCGCCGCGAGTTCGTCTGCCGTCACCCCGGCCGCCTCGAAGAAACCGCCCACCGAGCCGTACGCCTCGTCGAGTTTCTTCCACGCGGCGGCGAGGTATTCCTCGCGCACACCGAGCACCTCGTCGGTCAACCGCGCCTCGGCGAAGGTGATCATCTCCGGAGCTTCCTGTGCCCGGGCCCGCACCGATTCCATGATCCGGTTTCGCAGGGACGGGATCGCGCCGTTGCTGGCCAGGAAATCCTCGAAGATGCGGTCGCGGTCGACGCCCACGGACTCCAGCACCGTGGCCACGGTGAAACCGGTCCGGTCCTTGCCGGCGAAGCAGTGCGCGAGAACCGGACGTTCCTGTCCCAGAAGTGAAATCACCTCACGCACCGCGCTGTGCGCACCCGGCAGCGTCGGGAACTCCTCGTACACCTCGGTCATGTACCGGCGCGCCGCGGTGGCGATGTCCTCGCCCTCGGCGGATTCCGACATCACCCGCTGGAAGGTGCTTTCGTGCGGCGCGTCGTTCGACGGGTCGTCGGGGTGGAACGGCAGCAGGTGAACCGCCACACCGTCGGGTACCTGCCCGGTGCCTTGTCGCTGCACTTCCTGGTGTGAGCGCAGATCGGCGACGTCGGTGATGCCGAGCCGGCGGAATACCGCCCGGCCGTCATCCGAGAGCTGGCTGAGCTGGCTCGAGCGGTAGAGGAGCCCCGGACGGATTGCGGTGATCTCGGCGACGTCGCGAAAGTTCCACGCCCCCGACAGTTCTCCCAGTTCGACGGTCACTGCGCGATCACCGCCGCCAGAGGCGATTTCTCGCGGCCCAGTTCGGCACGGGCGATGGTGCGCATGTGGACCTCGTCGGGTCCGTCGAACAGGCGCATCGCGCGGTGCCATGCGTAGAGCCGGGCCAGCGGGACATCGTCGCTGACTCCGGCGGCGCCGTGCACCTGGATGGCCCGGTCGATGACGTTGCAGGCGATCTGCGGGGCCACCGACTTGATCTGGGACACCAGCACGTGGGCGGCCTTGTTGCCTTCCTGATCGATGGTCCAGGCAGCCTTCTCACACAACAGACGGGCCTGGTCGATCTCGTTGCGGGACTTGGCAATCGACTCCCGCACCACACCCTGTTCGGCCAGCGGCTTACCGAATGCCACGCGCTTCTGCACCCGGTCGATCATCAGGGCCAGGGCACGCTCGGCGGCCCCGAGAGCGCGCATGCAGTGATGGATTCGGCCCGGCCCCAACCGGGCCTGCGCGATGGCGAAACCAGAGCCCTCTTCGTGCAGCAGGTTCTCGGCCGGCACCCGGACGTTGTCGAACACGATCTCGCAGTGCCCGTGCTGGTCCTGCCAGCCGAACACCGGCAGCGAGCGCTGGATGTCGACGCCAGGGGTGTCGACGGGCACCAGGATCATCGACTGCTGGGCGTGCGACGCGGCGTCGGGATTGGTGCGGCCCATCACGATCAGGATCTTGCAGCGCGGATCGGCCGCGCCGGTGATCCACCACTTGCGGCCGTTGATCACATAGTCGGCTCCGTCGCGCAGCATCGTGGTCTCGATGTTGCGGGCGTCCGACGACGCCACGGCGGGTTCGGTCATGGCGAAGGCGCTGCGGATTTCACCGTTGAGCAGCGGATCGAGCCACTGCTTGCGCTGCGCCTCGTTCGCGAACAGGTGCAGGGTCTCCATGTTCCCGGTGTCGGGGGCCGCACAGTTGAGCGCCTCGGGAGCGATCTCCATGCTCCACCCGGACAGCTCGGCCAGCGGCGCGTACTCCAGGTTGGTCAGGCCGGACTCCGAGGGCAGGAAGAGGTTCCACAGGCCCTGCTCGCGCGCCTTGACCTTGAGCTCCTCGACCACCGGCGGCACCGTGTGGTCCTTGGGGCCCTTCTCCTCGCGATAGGCGTGATATGAGGCCTCGGCCGGCAGCACGTGCTCGGTCATGAAGTCGGTCAACCGGGAGTGGTAATCAGCCGCTTTGGCCGACATCGCGAAGTCCATGCCAGCCACGATAGCCACATGGTTAAACAGGTAGAAAGGTGGCATGTCTGGAACGCCGCCCCCCATCCCGCCCGACGCTCGCCCGCCTTTCCCGCCCTTCACTCTGGAAACAGCGCTCCAGAAGGTTCAAGCCGCCGAGGATGCCTGGAACACCCGCGACCCGGAGCGGGTCAGCCTGGCCTATACGCCGGACTCGCAGTGGCGCAATCGCGACCTGCACATCGTCGGACGGGAACAGATCGTGGAGTTCCTGACCGCGAAATGGGAGCGCGAGCTGGACTACGTACTGCGCAAGAGCTTGTGGGGGTTCCGGGAGAACCGGATGGCGGTGCGGTTCCAGTACGAATGGCATGACGCGCAAGGCCAGTGGTACCGCAGCTACGGAAACGAGCTGTGGCAATTCACGCCTGAGGGGTTGATGGCCCGCAGGGAGGCCAGCATCAACGACGTCCTCATCGAGGAGTCGCAGCGGCGCTACTTCGGTCCGCGCCCGGAGTCGGAGTACGGCCGGGACATCGAGCTCTGGTAGTTGGGGCTGAGCGTGCAGGCCAGCACCCCGGCCAGGACGGCCAGGCCCATCACGGTGCCGGCCACGGCCGGCCAGCCCTCGGCATCGAACGCCAGCCCTCCGGCCCAGCCGATGACGCTGGAACCCGCGTAGTAGAAGAGGTTGTACAGCGAGGACGCCTGCGCCTTGCCGTCACCGGCCGCGGCGCCGACCCAGCCCGAGGCGATCGCATGCGCACCGAAGAACCCGGCGGTGGCGATCACCAGCCCGATCAGCACCACGATGACGTTGCCGGCCAGCGTGATCGCGACGCCGGCGATCATCGTGGCGATCGAGCCGAGCAGCACGGTCTTGCGGCCGAACCGGGTGGCCTCGGCGCCGGCGCGGGCCGAGGCCCAGGTACCCGACAGATAGGCCAGGAACACCAGGCTGACCACGGTCTGCGGCAGGCCGAACGGTGCGGCCATCAGCCGGAACCCGAGGAAGTTGTACATCGCCACGAACCCGCCCATGAGCAGGAAGCCCTGGCTGTAGAGCACGAGTTGACGCGGTGAGCGCAGGTTCTCGGCCAGCCGCCGGGCCAGGTTGTGGGTGCGGGTCGGGGTGAACCCGCGCGCCGGTGGGGCGAGTTTGACGAATGCGAACGCCGACAGTCCGCAGAGCACCGCGACCACCAGCACGCCGACGCGCCAACCGGCGAACTCGGCGATGGGTCCGGTGACCAGGCGTCCCGCCAGCCCGCCGATCGTGGTGCCCGCGACGTAGGTGCCCGCCGCGCGGGCAGCATGACCGGCCTCGATCTCCTCGGTGAGGTAGGCGATGGCCACCGCGGGCACACCACCCAGCATCAGCCCTTCGATCAGCCGGCCGGACAACAGCAGCGGGGCGGTCGGTGCCAGCGGCACGATCAGCCCGAGAACCGTTGCGGCGGTGATGGATATCGTCATCGCCTGGACCCGGCCGATCCGGTCGGCCAGGGCCGACCACGGGATGACGCCCAGCGCCAGGCCCACGGTCGCGGCCGAAATCGTCAGTGCGGCATGGGCGGCGCCGGTGCCCATGTCGCGGGCGATCAGCGGGAGTACGGCCTGGGGTGAGTACAGCTGTGCGAATGTCGCGACACCGGCGCAGAACAACGCGGCCAGCAGGCGGCGGTACTCACTGGACCCACGTGAATGCCCCTGCCAGTCGACGGAAGTCAGGGAAGTGGACACTCAGACGACGGTAGGACGTCAGCAAAGATGTGTCCAATGCATGAGTTTAGTCAATGTCATGCGCATTAAGCATGACAAATTCGGCGAACCGCGCCGCGGCGGGCGGCAGCTGACGGTCCGTGTGCCAGGTGAGGCCGATCTGGCGCTTGGCCGAACTCTCCGACAACGGGATGTACGCGGCACCGGGCTCAGCCCGTTCGGGTCGCGGCACCGGCACGACCGCAACCCCGAAACCCGCGGCCACCAGCCCTTCCATGGTCGGGATCTCCATGGCCTCGAACACCACCGGCGGTGAGATGCCTGCCTCGGCCCACAGTTCGTCGGTGAGCTGGCGTAACCCGAAATCGGGCGCCAGTGCGACGAAGGACTCGGCACCGGCGTCGGCCAGCCGGATCCGGGACCGCCGGGCGAACCGATGCTCGCGCGGCACCGCCAGGCACAACCGTTCCATGTACAGTCCGCGCCAGCGAAAGCCGTCCGGACGCGGTGAGGTGATCGCGAGGTCGGCCTCACCGTTGGCCAGCCGTTCGACGATGTGATGAGCAGCGCCCTGAAACAGCTCGAAGCGCACCAACGGCGCCTCGGCACGGAACCTTCGCAACAGATCCGGCACGAACCAGCCGGCCTGCGAATGCAGGAACGCCAACCGCACCGTGCCGGTATCCGGGTCACGGAGCTCTGCGATTCGCTCTGTGGCCGAACGGATTTCAGCGATGCTGCGGCGGGCGTGCTCCAGCAGGATGTGCCCGTAGGCGTTGAGCCGCAGCCGACGGTTGACCCGGTCGAACAGCGGCACCCCCACCTGTTCCTCCAGCCGGGCCAGTGCCCGCGACAGGGTGGGCTGGCTGATGCCGAGTTCGGCTGCGGCGTCGGTGACATGCTCGGTTTCGGCAAGCACCACGAACCACTGCAGCTCGTCCAGATGCATACTGCCGACTCTAAACGCGCTGATCACCGACCCGCGCTGTGCCATGCTGAGGCGCATGGCCGAAAAGGTGCGGGTGGTGGTGGGCGATGACCACCCGATGTTCCGCGAAGGTGTGGTGCGGGCCTTGACCTCGAGCGGTGAGATCGACGTGGTGGCCGAAGCCGACAACGGCGCCGACGCACTGGAATTGATCCGGACCCACCGGCCGCAGGTGGCCCTGCTGGATTACCGGATGCCACAGCTCGACGGCGCCGAGGTGGCCGCCGCGGTGAGCCGCGACGAGCTGCCCACGCGGGTGTTGCTGGTTTCCGCTCATGACGAGTCGGCGATCGTCTACACCGCACTGCAGCAGGGGGCGGCCGGTTTCCTGTCCAAGGAGTCCACCCGCAGTGAGCTGGTGAACGCCGTGCTGTCGTGTGCCAAGGGCCGCGACGTGCTCGATCCCAACTTGGCGGCCGGACTGGCCGGTGAGATCCGTCGCCGCAACGAACCCGATGTGCCGGTGCTCAGCCCGCGCGAACGCGAGGTGCTCGACCTGATCGCCAAGGGCCGTTCGATCCCGGCGATGGCCAAGGAGCTGTTCCTTGCCCCGTCCACGGTGAAGACCCACGTGCAGCGCCTGTACGAAAAGTTGGGTGTGAGCGATCGGGGCGCGGCAGTCGCCGAGGCGATGCGTCGCCGGCTGCTGGACTGACATGTCGAGCGGGCGCGTCGTCGAGTTCTTCACCACTCAGCCCGTGCGGGTCTCGGCGGTGCTGCGGCTACCGCTGATCGGCCTGATCGTGCTGCTGGTCTCGGTGTGGGACGTCGACCACTGGTTGCCCGTGCTGTACGCGGTGATCCTGAGCGTGTATGCCGCCGTGGCGGTGCTGTGGTTGGTGGTCGTGTTCCGCGGGCCCATGCCGCCGTGGGCCGAATGGGCCTCCACCGCAGTCGATGTGCTGGTGCTGGTCGCCCTGTGCGCGGTGTCGGGCGGTGCCACCGCGGCGCTGCTGCCGGTGTTCTTCCTGTTGCCCATATCCGTTGCGTTCCAGGATCGTCCGTGGCTGACGGCGCTGCTCGGCGCCAGCACCGCACTGGGCTACCTGGCGGTGTGGATCCTCTATTCCGAGCGCGATGACAACGTCGGCCTGCCCGACATCGTGTACATGCACGTGGGATTCCTGGCGTGGCTCGCGGTGGCGTCGGCCGCGTTGTCGTTCGTGCTGGCGCGGCGTTCGGCAAGGGTGCGCTCGCTGATGGAGGTCCGGCGCCAGCTGGTGTCGGAATCGACCCGGGCCGACCATCTGCGCAATGCCGAGCTGGCCGAACATCTTCACGACGGACCGCTGCAGACCCTGCTGGCCGCGCGGCTGGACCTCGACGAGATCCGCGAACGCATCTCCGACCCGGGACTGGACCGGGTCCATGCGGCCCTGCAGGACACCGCGGTCGAGTTGCGCTCGACGGTGACCGCTCTGCATCCGCAGGTGCTGGCCCAGCTGGGGCTCACCCCGGCGGTGCGGGAACTGTTGCGCCAGTACGAGACCAGGCCCGACATCACGGTGCGAGCGGATCTGGAAGACGTCGGGCACCCCGAAGGCCAGGCGCTGCTGTACCGCGCGGCCCGTGAGCTGCTGTCCAACATCAACAAACATGCCGGAGCGAGCACGATTTCGGTCGGGTTGCACCCCTCTGGCGAGCGCGTCGTGCTGACCGTGGCCGACGACGGCAGGGGATTCGACCCGTCGTCGGTGGCCCAGTCGGTCGCCGAGGGGCACATCGGGCTGGCCTCGCTGCAGGTCCGTATCGAGGCCATGGGCGGCTCGATGGCGATCTCGTCGGAGGCCGGATTCGGCACGCAGGTCCGGGTCACGCTGTAGCGTCAGCTATTTCACGCAGGGCACACCGGAAACCTTCATCTGGCTCAGGTCGGTCGGTGCCGCGGACTTCGTGCCGGTTGCGGTCGCGGCCACGGTGGTCACCGGTGTGCTGGCGGTGGTTTCCTCCGTCGTCTCGCTGCTGGAGTCCCACGTCGAATCCGAGGCGGAGTCCGATGAACCCTCCGAGGACGACTCGGTCGAACCGGTCAGGTACTCGTCGCCGGGGAAGTCCGTGCCGAGCGTGAGTTGCACGGTCCCGGCCGCCACCTCGGACGACGGGGTGGCGATCACGCCCAACTTGTCGGCCAGCGATTGAGCCGCGGCCTCGGCGCCGGTCCCGTAGTCGATCGTGCTGACCGCAGCCAGAGATTCCGCGTCGCCGATCTGCCCCGGGGTGAATCCGTTTGCGGAGAAGGTGGTTTCGAGCTGCGCGGCCAGCCCGGAGTAGGTGGAGGCATTGACCACGTCGAGCACCGCGCCGTGGCCTTCGAGGACGTGGGTCGGCGCCGCCGGGGCATTGGTGTTGCTGCCCGGTTCGGCGACCAGGTCGTGCACGATGGCCCGGATGGTCGGGATGTCGACGATGTTGATGTCCTCGCCCAGCGAGTTCTGCCCGAATTCCTTGATGGGCAACGTGTACAGGGTGGGTGGCGCGCCGGTCAGTGCCGAGGCCCGGCTGGCGAAGCTGGCGAGGTCGAACCCGGAATCCAGCGCGACGTTCTGTTTGGTGACGTTGAGCAGGTCGCGCAGCATGGTGGGACTGGACAGGGCGCCGCTCTTCCCGAGCGCCGATACCAGTGCGGCGATGAAGGCCTGCTGGCGGCGGGTGCGGTCGAGGTCGGTGAAGTTCTCATCGTTGATGTCGCGGCGCTGACGGACGAAGGCCATCGCCTGCGCGGCGTCGATCTGCTGGACACCCTGGTGGAAGTCGGCACCGGAGTACGGGTCGGCGGTATCGGCGTTGAGGCACACCGTGATCGGCGCCACAGCTTTGGCGATCTGGAAGAACGCCCCGAGGGTGACCTCCACGAAATGGTCGATCGGAATGCCGAGCAGGTTGCGTACCGTGGCGATCTGGGCCCGCCGACCGGCCTCACGGGCCTGCTGTTCGTTCAGCGCGGTGTTTTCGGAGCTGGCCTCCAGCGATTCCATTTCGCGCTGGTACGCCCAGCCGTAGGCCTGCTTGACCTTGCCCTTGCACGGCTTGACGTCGCAGCCGGCCAGCTCGACGTAGTCGTCACGCGGGATCGAGAAGGCGGTCGCCGGGCCACCGTTTCCGGGTAGGTGCACCACGATCAGAACGTTGGCGTTGTAGCCGCCCACGGTCTCGTCACCGGCGTGCAGCGCTTCATAGACATCCTGGGGCAGTGGGTTGCCGTGTTGGTCCAGCCTGCTGTCCAACCCCATGATCAGGATGTTCTCGGTGTCCCCGGACGAGACCGGGCCGCCTTCCAGCGCGTTGGACGTGGTGATGCCGTCCAGCGCGCCGTGGTAGGACACCCAGCCGGCGCCCGTTCCGGCCAGCACCGTTGCCGCAACCAGGCCGACGGATACCCGGCGGGCCACCTGCACACCACGGCGCGGCATACGGTGCCGGGCGGTGCTCGCGGCGTGGGTGGGTGCATTCATGGCACCTGCCATTATGGGGTCGTTCGCTGAGACTCCGCCCACCGGGGAAAACGGCTGGTCATCGCCGCCGTCTCGGCATTAGCGTGCACAACGTGAAATTGCGCATCGCCGTGAGCGTGCTTCTGCTGGCCGTCGTCGCGTTGCTGCTGAACGAACTTGTGGTCAACAAAGAGGTGCGAAAGGCCGAGCCTTTTGCCGGTGGGCACGTGCTGGAACTGGACGGCCCCGATCTCAACGTGCGCGAGTACGGGCCGCCGGGGGAGCGCGCCGTGGTGTTGCTGCACGGGTATTCGTCCTCGATCGAATGGTGGGAACGGGTCGCCCCGCAGCTGGTCCGCGATCAGCGTGTGATCGCGATCGATCTGGTCGGCCACGGCGGCTCGGAAGCGCCCAGCGATGCCAGTGCGTATCAATCGGCCGGACAGGCCAAGGCGGTGCACAACGCGCTCGTCGCGCTGGGTGTGCGTCACGCGGTGTTGATCGGGCATTCGATGGGCGGCGCGGTCTCGGCCGAGGTGGCCCGGCAGTATCCGGACCTGGTGGAGCGCGTGGTGGTCTCCGATACCCCGGCCGCCGACGACCTGGTCAGCATGCCGTTGCTCGGAAAGATGGTGTGCTGGCCGGTGATCGGTCCGGCGATGGATCTTTTCCGCGGAGTCGACGCGATCAGCGAGGGTTCCCTGCAGACCGGATTCGCCGCGGACTTCCCGGTGCCCGATTATGCGCACCGCTCGTTGGAGCGCCTCACCTACGCCGGCTTGTGCGACTCCGTCGAAGGGCCGCACCCAGTCGTGGAAACGCTTGTCGCACTGCATAAGCCGGTGCTGGTGCTGTGGGGAGACCAGGACGTGCTGACCCCGACGGCGCCCAATGTCGAGCGGTACACCGCGGCCGGGTTGCCGCTCGTGGTGATCAAGGGCGCGGGACACACGCCGATGGTCGAGCAGCCCGAGCAGTTCCTGGCCGCGGTGACGCCATTCGTCAGGATCCCAGTCCCCGCGAGATGACCAGCCGCTGAATCTGGTTGGTGCCCTCGAAGATCTGGGTGATCTTGGCTTCGCGCATGTAGCGCTCGACGCGGAAGTCGCGGGTGTAGCCGACGCCGCCGAACACCTGCACGGCGTCGGTGGTGACCTTCATCGCGGCGTCGGTGGCGATCAGCTTGGCGACGCTGGCCTGGGTCGAGTACGGCAGCCCGAGATCGCGGCGGCGCGCGGCGTCGAGATAGGTGGCCCGCGCGCTCACCACGGCGGCGGCCATGTCGGCCAGCAGGAACCCGAGCCCCTGGTGGTCGGCGATCTTGCGGCCGAACGTGGTGCGTTCGTTGGCATAGCGAACGGCTTCGTCCAGGGCGGCCTGGGCGATACCGACCGCCACGGCGGCGATGCCGAGCCGGCCGGAGTCAAGCGCGGAGAACGCGATCGAAAGGCCTTGTCCCTCTTGCCCGATCAGCCGGTCGGCGTCGAGGCGGGCATTGTCGTAGAACGCCGAGGTGGTGGGCACCGCGTGCAGGCCCATCTTCTCCTCGGGCTTGCCGAAGCTCAGCCCGTCGAGTCCGGCGGGGACCAGGAAGCACGAGATGCCCTTCGAGCCCTCACCGGTCCGGGCGAACAGGGTGTAGAAATCGGCTTTGCCGCCGTGGGTGATCCAGGCCTTGGAGCCGTTGAGGACGTAGGCGTCGCCGTCGCGGGTGGCCTTGCAGCTCAGCGCCGCGGCGTCGGATCCGGCCTGCGGCTCGGACAGGCTGTAGGCGCCGATCTGCTCACCGGAGAGCATGCCCGGCAGCCAGCGCTGCTTCTGCTCTTCGGTGCCGTAGGCCAGCAGGGGGTGCGAGGACAGGCTGTGGACGCTGACCGCGACCCCGACCGCGGCCCACCGCGCTGCGATCTCCTCGAGGACCTGCAGGTAGACTTCGTAGGGCTGGCCTGCGCCACCCCACTGTTCGGGCTGCGGCAGGCTCAGCAGCCCCGCGGCGCCGAGCTGGGCGAACACACCCTCGGGGTAGGTCTCGGCCTTCTCATGCTGGTCGACGATCGGATCGAGCACCTTGTCGGCGATGTCGCGGGTGAGCTCGATGAGTTCGCGCGCCTCATCGGAGGGGAGCAGGCGGTCAACAGGCATACTTGCACATCCTAGTTTTCCTGGCGGCAGGTCATGGGCTGGGGGTTTCTAGCAGCCCCGCGATGTCGGGGTCGAGCTGTTGCAGGGCGACGATGACCGCGACCCGGTAGTCACGTCCGATCTGCGAGCGCACGGTGGTCGTGCGGCCCCGTCGCTCGGGTGGGCGAATTTCTTCGATGCGCGCTTCGAGGGCGACGATGAGTACTTCGAACTCGGTGATGAGCCCGGACAGAATGAGAATCTCCGGATCGAGCACTGCTTCGATCAGGATCGCGGTGCGGGCGATCTGGTCGATGACATCGCTGATGATCTTCTGGGAGTGCGGGTTTCGGGCTGTCTCCTGGGCCACCGCGTCGAGGTCGATCTCCTTGAGCGCCATCCCCTCGGTGTGCGGCGCGACCGATTGCATGGCGTGCAGGGACATACCGGCGTTGACGCAGCCGATGCGCCCGCATGCGCATTTCGCTTGGCTGCCGGCGACGGGCATGTGTCCGATAGCGCCGGCAACACCGCTGGCCCCTGGGTACGGACGTCCCCCGATGATCAGGCCGACGTTGAAGTGCCCACCGCAATTGAGCAGCACGGCCGAACGCACCTCTCTGGCCTGGCCGGCGATGGTCTCGGCCAGTGTCATTGCCTGGGTGGTGTCCTGCACGGCGGTCGGAATTCCGAGCGCGTGTGAGATCGGCTTGCCCAGCTCCACCTCGGACCAACCCAGCGCTTTCGATTCGACGACGAAACCGGTTGTGCTGTCGATGAATCCGGGGAGGCAGACACCGGCGGCGACGACTGAACTGTCCGTGGCTTCCTCGATCATCTGCTTGCCGATCCGAGTGATCGAGCGGATCACCGACGCGGGGGTGCGACCGGTTGTAGGTGTCTCGTCCTCGCGCGAGATGTTGCCGGTTGCGTCGGCCAGGGCGACGCGTGCTCGACGCTCGTCGATCCAGATGCCGAGCACCCGTCTTGCCTGGGGGTTGCAGCCCAGTAGTTTGCGCGGGCGGCCACGGTAGCCCGGTCCTTCGATGCGGGCATCCAGTTCGATGAGGGTCCCGTCCTCGATCAACTCGCCGACTATTGCGGTGATCGAGGGACGGCTCAGCCCGAGCCGATCGGCCAAGTCGGCCCGGGCCAGTGGGCCCTCGGTCCGAAGCAGGTGGACGACGCGTTGGCGATGCAACAGGTGCAACACCTGCTTCTCCTGCCGCGCCGATTCTGACCGTTTCAGCAGAACCTCCTTGACGGTCTCAACAATATGCTGCTATTAAGTTCGTCACAGAAATTAAATAGGCCTAGGGCATCGGAGCCGCGCCATGACTGCTGTCAATCCGCTCATCAATCCGCAGTTCACCTCCCCTCAATCGGGCGCTCCGGCAGGCCCGACCGCAACTCGCCGGATACTTCAAACTACCGGCCGTATCGGTGCCTACAGCGGCATCGTGGTGACGGGATGGCTGGTCGCCGCGCTCGCGTCCGGCTACGGCGTCGCGGCGGCGGACACCACAGGGACGTCCTCGTCGGAGTCGTCCACCTCGAGTCCGGCGAGTACGTCGTCCGGTGACACCACCACCGGTAGCCGGGGCGACAGCTCGGCAGCGAGCAAGGGCGGATCATCGGCCGACGGTCCCGGCAAGGGCTGGGCCAAGAGGTCGCCCAAGCCGAAGCGGGCGGGCAAGACGTCATCGACCAAAGAGCTGGCACCCGGCGTGACGATCAGCAGCAATGGCGGTGTGCGCAATGTACCGACACAAGTGAATGTCGAAGACCCTGCACCACAACAGAAAACTGACAAACCCGCCGGCCTGGTCGAGGCGATCGACACGCAGTTGGATGGGCTGTCGTCAATTCCCGACAAGGTGAGGTCGACGATTGCTCATTTGTCGGACGGTGTCCAGAAGCCGGTATCGCCTCTGCCTGGCCTGCGGTTGCGCGACCTCGCGTCGCCGCGCGCATCGGAGGCGGTGTCCGATACCAAGGCGACTCTCGCCGCGGCGGACTCCGTGAGTATCGGCGCCACCCTTGAGCAGTCGGTCGGGCGGGTGGAGCAGGTCACCAGGAAGCTCACGGACAGGGTCAAAGGGCAGATCGCCGCTCCAGATGTGCTGACAACTGATGAGGCGGTATTCGATTCTGCCGCAGCCGATCTACGGACGGCTGCGAAGGCGACGGTCGCATCGGCCGCCGTGCCGGCAGTCGAGGCCGCGGCTCCCGTCGAAGGGGTACTCGGTGTCCTGAACGGGATCGTCACCACGGCGCTCAATCCGTTCCTCGCGCCGGCTCCGGATTCGCCGGAACCGTTCACGCCAATGATGTGGGCGGCACTGGCGTGGGTGCGCCGCAACGCGTTCAACCAGGCGCCGACACTGCCGTCTGACCCGGTGACCACGGTGCAGACGGGCCAGACGGTGACCGGCAATCTCGGCGCGACGGATGCCGAAGGTGATGAACTGACCTACACGGTGACCGAGCAGCCGAAGTACGGGACGGTGACGATCGATCAGGAGACCGGCGAGTTCACCTACACCCCGAACGACATCGATTACGATGCGGCGCAGATGGATTCGTTCACGGTGTCGGTCACCGATGGCGATAGGATCAACCTGCTGAGTCTGTTCAAGCCGCGCACGGCGCAGAAGGACGTCGACGTGACTGTGCTCAGCCCCGAGGTGGAGCGCGTGATCCTGGACCTGCCCGACAGCATCACCAACCCGACGCGGCCGCGGTTCTCTGAAGACGGTGAGTCGATCTACTTCGGGGGGACACCCGCTGCCGGTGGTCGCGACGAGATCTACCAGATGAACATCGATGGCACCGGGCTGGAGTGCCTTACCTGTGGTGTCACCACGACCGTTACCGACGATCTGCAGAAACCATTGCCTTTCGAAGACGGCTCGGGCCGGGTGCTGATCCGCGTTACGTCGAGTACGGGGTCGTACACGTATGCGGTCCTGGAGGACGGTGTCAACGGACGGGAGTTGGTGCCGCTCACCACGCCGGACAGCCCGACGTACGTCGTCGACAGGCAGCGCGAGATGAAGATCTCGCCGGACGGCACCCACGTGTTGTTCAGTCGGCTCGAGTTGGGCACCAACGGCTACGTCGCGATCGTCCCGGTGGTCGGCAAGCTCGTCCGCACAGAGGCCGGGTATGAGATCGAGGATGCTCGTGTGGTCGCCCCCTATGGCGAGGGCAAGTCTTGGACGCCCGACGGCAAGAGCGTGATCATCATGGGCGGCCAGTACGACGCGGGCAACGTCGATGCCATCAAGGTCGATCTCGCCACCGGGAACATCACCCGCGAGACAGCCGGTCTCGACTACGAGGAGAACGTCTTCGAATCGCCGAACGAGCAGTGGATCGTCACCGGAAGTACGCGCGGCCTCGATGCGCTGACGCCCATGTCGCGGATCCAGCGACCGGCATTTCTGCCCGCCTACATCGTGGGGCCGGTCTACAACGCCTATGCATCCCCGGTCAATGTGTCCAACCAGGCCTGGGTGGTCGCGATCGACGACGAGCTGGAGCGTGAAGACGGGTTGCCGTTGATTGTCGAAGGTGACGGGTACGCCGGTCAGAGCATGCCCGGATGGAATCCGGACGGCAGCGCGGTCGCATTCTGGGAACAGAGCAAGGACGACCCGACGGATACGCGGTTGGTCATCGCCAACCTGAAGTACACGACGAGCGTCGGCCCGCTCGAGGGCGACAACTCAACTCCGGAAATGTCGTCCACACTGCCCAAGCTGAGCACGTACGTTCCCAGCGCACCGGAGCTTCCGCCGACCGGTACCTACGCCGGCGCGGGTGGCGGCACCGCCGTGGTGAGCGAGGCCGCGGACCAGACCAACCCGGGACACACGATCCGCACCGTCACCTACACCGACTACGTCAACGAGGACGGAATGATCCTCAACGGCACCGAGTCGACTGACTCGACTGCCAATCAGATGTACATCCACTACGCCGCCGACATCACGGTCACGGGTACGCACACCGGCTACCTCAAAGGTGATGCCACCATCACCAACCGGCAGACCTACAGCGGCTACATCACCTCTGATGTGGACGGCGATGTGCAGAGCATCCTGGATCAGGACGCGATCGAGGACGCCCAGCAGAACGCGTAACGGCCCACGCCGCATCCTCCAAGTCGACCACTCCGACCGGATTCCACCGCCGATCTGTGTCGGAGTGGTTGGCGTGCAACGGATTCGGCCCGCTTCGCGCACTCCCATATGAAACCGTCCCAATTCTGTCAATCGTCTTCCGATCGGTCAGAAAAGTGCTGTTATTAAATTCGTCAACCCAATTAAACCTGCCCGCAGGGCAACTGGAGTCACGCTATGACTGTTGTCAATCCGCTCTTCAATCCGCAACACACTGCCCCGCCATCTCGCCGGACACTCCAGACCACGGGGCGTATCGGTGCCTACAGCGGCATCGTGGTTACGGGATGGCTGGTCGCCGCACTCGCGTCCGGCCACGGTGTCGCCGCGGCCGACCCGACCGGAACATCCTCCTCGGACTCGTCGACGTCGGCCTCCGCGAGCTCGGCATCAGGTGAGACCTCGACGGGGCCGACATCTGCCGGGGCCTCGGGTGAGAGCTCGCCGGGCCAGAGCGGAACATCGGCCAATGGCCCCGGCAAGGGCTGGGCCAAGAAGTTGCCCAAGCCGAAGCGGTCGGGCAAGACGTCATCGACCAAAGAGCTGGCACCCGGCGTGACGATCAGCAGCAGCGGTGGGGCACAGAAGGAACCGGGCCGGCCCGACGGCCTCGCCGGAGCGATCGATGCGCATCTGGCGTCGTTGTCGTCGATACCGGACAAGGTGCGGGAGAGCGTGCTGACCCGCAATAACGGCACGGAGAAGCCGGAGTTGTCACTGCCGACGCTCTCGCTACCGGAAATCTCGTTGCCCGACATCGCGTCGCCACGGACCGTGGATGCCGTGGCGGACGCCGATTCGAAGACCGCGGCTCCGGTCGGGCCGGTCGAGCTCAGCGCCACCCTCGAGCGGTCACTGGCGAAAGCCAAGGAGGTCACCGACCGGGTCGAGCAGGTCACCGGGACGATCGGTGATCGGGTGACCGAGAAGATCTCCGAGAAGTTCAGCGATGCGGGTCTCGCAGCGGCGACTAACGATGCCGAGTCCGTGATCACCTCTGCCGCGGTTGATGTGCGTACCACGGCCGGCGCGATCGCCACCCCCGCAGCGCAGGCCGAGAACCCGGCCGAAGGCGTCATGGGTGTGTTGAACGGGATCGTCACCACGGTGCTCAATCCGTTCCTCGCCCCCGCTCCGGATTCGCCGGAACCGTTCACGCCGATCATGTGGGCGGCACTGGCGTGGGTCCGTCGTAACGCGTTCAACCAGGCGCCGGTGGTCAGCAGCCCGACCACCACGGTGCAGACCGGCCAGACCGTGACCGGCAATATCGGGGTGACCGACGCCGAGGGTGATGAGTTGACCTACACGGTGACCGAGGCGCCGAAGTACGGGACGGTCACCATCAACCAGGAGACCGGTGAGTTCACCTACACGCCGGACGACATCGATTACGATGCGGCACAGGTGGATTCGTTCACGGTGTCAGTGACCGACGGTGACAAGGTCAACCTGTTGGCACTCTTCAAGCCCCGCACCGCCCAGAACGACATCGATGTCACGGTGCTCAGCCCCACTGTGGAGCGGGTCATCCTGGACCTGCCGGACGGCATCACCAACCCGAACACTCCGCGCTTCGCCGACGACGGAAAATCCCTCTATTTCTCCGCCACACCAACGGCCGGCGGTCGCGAGGAGATCTATCGGATCAGTGTCGACGGCTCGACTGTCGAATGCATCACCTGCGGCGTGTCCACGGACATCACTGCAGGGCTGGGCAGAGTCGATCCGTTCGACGACGGGACGGGGCGGCTGATGATCCAAGTCAGGACCAGCCCGAACTCCTATGTCGTGTACGAAGAGACCGCAGAAGGCAAACAACTGGTTCCGGTCATCACGCCACCTTCCGGTGCACGTGCCATCGATCCGCAACGTGAGATGAGAATCTCGCCTGACGGTACGCATGTGTTGTTCAGTCAGATCCAGATGACCTCGACGGGTCTCATCACGGCGGTGCCGGTGGTCGGCCGGTTGGAGCGTACTGACGCCGGATATGAAATCGCCGACGCCCGTGTGGTTTACCCCGTCGGCGAGGGCAAGCAGTGGACCCCGGACGGTAAGGGCGTGATCATCCTCGGCGGCCGCTACGAGGCAGGCAATGTCGATGACATCGTGGTCGACCTGGAGACCGGCGAGGTCACCCGGCTGACCGGCAACCTCGACTACGACGAGGACATCGACATGTCTCCCAACGGCCAGTGGATCGCGGTCGGCAGCACGCGTGGGTATGACGCGCTGACGCCGATGTCGCGGATCGTCCGTCCGGCCTTCCTGCCGGCGGACATCCAAGGTGTGGTGTACGAGAAGTACCGGGGAACCGGGGATTCGACAAATATCACGAACCAGGAATGGGTCATCGCAATCGAAGATGACCTCAAGGGCGAGAACGGGATTCCGGTGTTCGTCGACGGCGACGGGTACACCGCCCGGAGCATGGCGAGCTGGAACAACACCGGAGATGCGGTGGCGTTCTGGGAAGCCAGCGGCGCTGATGCGACAGACACCCGGTTGGTCATCGCCAAGCTGAACTACACCACCAGCGTCGGTCCGGTGGAGGGTGATCGCACCACCCCGGATCCGACCTGGGCGCCCGAACTCAAGACGTACGTGCCGAGCACGGCGCCGCTGCCGCCGACCGGAACGTACGCCGGTGCCGGTGGCGGCACCGCGGTGGTCACCGAGACCACCGATTCGGCGACGGGGCACATCGTCCGCACCGTCACCTACACCGATTACGTCAACGAAGAGGGGATGATCCTCAACGGCACCGAATCGACGGACACCACCGCCAGCCAGTCCAGCATCCACTATGTCGCCGACATCACCGTCACGGGTACGCACACCGGCTACCTCGACGCCGATGCCACCATCAACAAGCTGCAGCGGACGATGACCGGCCACATCACCTCTGATCTCGACGGCGACGTGCAGAGCGTCAACGACCAGGACAGGATCGACGAGGACAGGGAGAACATGTAGTCGCTGGACAGCCCAGCAACCCAACCGCTCCGACCCGCTCACTCCCGGTGAGTGTGTCGGAGCGGTTGGCGTTCAACGCATCCGAGCGATGATCTGGATCTCGACCAGCGCGCCCGGGACGGCCAGCTCGGTGACGCCGACGGCGGTCCAGGCTGGATATGGAGCCGTGACGAACTCATCCTTCACCTCGCCGAACACCTGCACATGTTGCTGCAGGCCGACGTGGTAGCTGGTGATGTCGGTGACGTCGGCGAAGGTCAGGCCTGCCTCGGCGAGCAGCCCGCGCAGGTTCTCGAAGGCCTGAGTGAACTGCTCGCGTGGATCCTCTGCGACGCTCATGTCGGGGCGGATGCCGATCATTCCCGAGCAGCGCAAGTGGTCGCCGTCGATCACCGCGGGCGCGAAGTGGTGGGTGTCGTACATCGGCTGCATCCACTGCGGGACAACTATTTTCATGCCTGGCTCCTGGTTCAGCGCAGCTGCGCGAAGTACTCGGGGTGGTAGGGCTCGCCCGGCGTCAGCGAGGGGTCGTTGAGTGCACTCACGTCGTGGGCGAAATCCGGCCTCGCGTCGGGCACCGGCCGGTAGAACAGCTGATCGCCGAAGAACCGGAACACCAGGGTATGGCGGTCGGGGCAGTCGGGGGTGACCGGGGCGCCGCCATGCAGGGAACCGGAGTGGAATACGAGTGCGTCGCCGGGTTCCAGATCCCAGGAGATGACGTCCCAGGACGTCGGGTCCTTCGCGCGGTCGCCTTCGATGTCGGGCAGTCGCGGCCAATCTGAGTCAGGCCACAAGGGTTTGGTGGGATCGGTCGGATCGGTGTAGGTGGTGCCGTCGTACTGGATGCCGGCGTGCGATCCGCGGACGAATTCCAGCGCGTTGTACCGCGGCAACGTCTCGAAGCTGACCCAGATGTTGAGCAGGTGCGGCCCGTTGGCGGGCATGTAGGCGGTGTCCTGATGCCAGGGTGAGCGGCCGGCCTTGCCGCCCTTCTTGATGAACAGTTCCTCGCCCAGGAACCACACGTGCTCCGAATCCCATAGGGAGGCAGCGAAGTCCGCGAGTTCGAGTTCCTTGATCAAACCGAGGTACTGCTCGATGTTCTCCGGGTTGCCGTACTCGTTGAAGTGCTCGTCGGGGGTGCCCGGGTATACCCGTTTGGCGCCCGGGCTCGGATGCTCGATGCCGTAGTCGAAGGCCTCGCGGACCCGGGCGAGTTGTTCGGGGCTGAAGAGACCACGGACGACGATGGCGCCGTCGGCAGCCAGGTCTCGCTTCATCTGGTCGGTTACCTGCATGATCGCTACCTCATAACAGTTGTGATGTACATAACGAGTGTTATGCTGCTCACGTTCGGACCGGCTGTCAAGACCTGGAGCGTGGATATGTCCGTCAGCAGTACCGCATCGACCCGGCAGGGCGAGGTGGTCGACGCGGCGATCCGCGTCATCGCCAGGGACGGCCTGTCGGCGGCGTCGTTGCGGTCCATCGCGCGCGAAATCGGTTACACCACAGGCGTCGTCATGCACTACTTCAAGGACAAGCAGGAGCTGCTGGTGGCCGCGGCCCAAGCGGTGTTCGATCCGTTCGACGCCCTGCTGGCCGCGGTGGCCCCCGATGGATTCGACGGTCTGCGCAGACTGTGCGTCGTTCCGCTACCCACCACCCAGGCCAACGAGGCGCTGTGGCGCATCTATGCCCAGGCACTGGCCAGCAGCGAAACCGAGCCGGCCTTCGCCGCGACAGTCCGCAGCCGCTACGGTGCGATCCGCGCGCGGGTGCAGGCACTGCTGGCCGAGGGGCAGCACGAGGGATACCTGCGCAACGATTTCGATCCGGCCGCGCAGTGCGACATCCTCTGCGCCCTGATCGACGGCCTGGCCCTGCACGCCATCAGCGAGCCGGGCAGATTCCCGCCCGGTCGGCTGGAGGCATTGGTGACCCAGGAGCTCGAGAAGCTGCGGACCTGACCGAGGACCGACGCGAAAGCCCCCATTTCCCGAAGGAATTGGGGGCTTTGGCGTCTGCTGGGCAGAGAACCTAGACGTGCTCCGCCACGGGCAGTGCCGCGAGGATGTCGTTGACGCGGTCGCGGGCGTCGCCGAACAGCATCTGGGTGTTCTCCCGGAAGAACAGCGGGTTCTGCACGCCGGCGTAACCGGAGGCCATGGACCGCTTGAACACGATGACGTGGTCGGCGTTCCACACCGTGAGCACCGGCATGCCGGCGATCGGGCTGCCCGGATCCTCGGCGGCGGCCGGGTTGACGGTGTCGTTGGCGCCGATCACGAGCACGACGGAGGTGCCGTCGAAGTCGTCGTTGATCTCGTCCATTTCGAGCACGATGTCGTAGGGCACCTTGGCCTCGGCCAGCAGCACGTTCATGTGGCCGGGCAGGCGTCCGGCGACCGGGTGGATGCCGAAGCGGACGTTGACGCCGCGCTCACGCAGCTTGCGGGTCAGGTCGGCCACACCGTACTGGGCCTGGGCCACGGCCATGCCGTAGCCGGGCGTGATGATCACGGAGTCGGCGTGGGCGAGCAGTTCGGCTGCACCCTCGGCGTTGATCTCGCGGTGCTCGCCGTAGTCCTTGTCCTCGGCGGGCCCGGCCTCGATGCCGAAACCACCGGCGATCACGGAGATGAACGACCGGTTCATGGCCTTGCACATGATGTAGGACAGGTAGGCACCGGAGGAGCCGACGAGGGCGCCGGTGATGATCAGCAGGTCGTTGCCGAGCAGGAAGCCGGAGGCGGCTGCGGCCCAACCGGAGTAGCTGTTGAGCATCGACACCACGACGGGCATGTCGCCGCCGCCGATCGAGGCGACCAGGTGCCAGCCCAGCAGCAGCGCGAGCACGGTCACCACGATGAGCAGCCACAGGTGCGGCTCGATGACGAACCACACGGTCAGTGCGGCGAAGACGATCAGCGCGCCGATGTTGAGGAAGTTCTTGCCGGGCAGCATCAGCGGCGCGGACTTGATGCGAGCCGAGAGCTTGAGGTTGGCCACGATCGAGCCGGTGAAGGTGACCGCACCGATGAACACACCGATGAACACCTCGGCCGAGTGGATGCCCAGCATCTTCTCGCCGACGAGCTTGACCGCTTCCTCGCCGCCGAGGTTGTTCTCGACGTGCAGGTAGCCGTTCCAGCCGACCAGCACGGCCGCCAGACCGACGAACGAGTGCAGCAGGGCGATCAGTTCGGGCATGCCGGTCATCTCGACGACCTTGGCGCGCCACAGGCCGATTGCGGCACCGACGATCATGGCGCCGATCAGCAGGGCCAGGCCCAGCGGCTCGATCTTGCGCTCGACAGCCAGGGCGATGGTGGCGATCAGGGCGATCGCCATGCCGGTGATGCCGAAGGTGTTACCGGCACGGGAGGTTTCGTGCTTGGACAGTCCGGCCAGGGCCAGGATGAACAGCAGGGCCGCGACGACGTAGGCCGCGGTGGCAACGTTTTCTAGGGTGAACATGGAATCCATTCCAAAGTCTCTGTGGGCACGCAGGTTCTAGCTGCGGGAGAACATCGCGAGCATGCGACGCGTCACCGCGAAGCCGCCGAATACGTTGATGCTGGCCAGCAGGATGGCGACGAAGGCCAGCGAGGTGATCGCGATGTCGCCGTGGCCGATCTGCAGCAGAGCGCCCACCACGATGATTCCGGAGATCGCGTTGGTCACCGACATCAGCGGGGTGTGCAGCGCGTGGTGCACATTGCCGATCACGTAGTAGCCGATCACGATCGCCAGCGCGAACACCGTCAGGTGGACCTGCAGCGCCGCCGGGGACATCGCGATCAGGGCGAAGATCGCGGCAGCCGCGGCGAACGTGACGCCGAGACGACGTCCGGTCGACATCGGCTTCTTCTCTTCCTTGACCACCGGCGCAGCCGCGGCGGGCTGAGCGGCCGGGGCAGCCGAGACCTGTACCGGCGGCGGGGGCCAGGTGGTCTCGCCGTCGCGCACCACGGTCATCGAGCGCTGCACCACGTCGTCCCAGTCGAGGACGACCTTGCCGTCCTTGTCCGGGGTCAGCAGCTTGAGCAGGTTGACCAGGTTGGTGCCGTACAGCTGGGAGGCCTGGGCGGGCAGGCGGCCGGCCAGGTCGGTGTAGCCGATGATCGTCACACCGTTGTCGGTGACGATGGCCTGGTCCTTGACGGTGCCCTCGACGTTGCCGCCGTTGGCCGCGGCCATGTCGACGATGACGCTGCCGGCCTTCATCGAGGCGACCATGTCACCGGTGATGATGCGCGGCGCGGGCTTACCCGGGATCAGCGCGGTGGTGATGATGATGTCGACGTCTTTGGCCAGTTCGGCGTACAACTCGGCCTCACGGGCCTTGTAGTCGTCGCCCATTTCCTTGGCGTAGCCGGTGGCCGACACTTCGCCGGCGTTGGGGTCGACGGACACGTACTCACCGCCGAGGGAGGCGACCTGGTCGGCGACCTCGGGGCGGGGATCGGTGGCCTTGACGACGGCGCCGAGCGATCCGGCCGCGCCGATGGCGGCCAGGCCGGCCACGCCGGCACCCACCACGAGCACCTTGGCCGGGGGCACCTTGCCCGCCGCGGTGACCTGACCGGTGAAGAACCGGCCGAAGCTGTGGGCGGCCTCGACCACGGCGCGGTAGCCGGCGATGTTGGCCATCGAGGACAGCACGTCGAGCGACTGGGCGCGCGAGATACGCGGCACCGCGTCCATCGCCAGCACCGTGATGGGCCGGGTGGACAGCTTCTCCACGAGTTCCGGCTTGAGCGCGGGTGAGATCAAGCTCACTAGCGTCGCTCCGTCGCGCAGCTTGCCGATCTCGGCATCATCAGGCGCGTTGACCTTCAAGACGACGTCGGCGTCCCACGGCGAGCCGACCTCGGCACCAGCCTCTACGTAGGCGGCGTCGGAGAAGCTCGAGGCAGCACCGGCGCCGCTTTCTACGACAACCTCGTACCCGAGCTTGATAATCTGTCCGACAGTCTGCGGCGTGGCGGCAACGCGCGTTTCCCCAGGTAGGGACTCGCGCGGGATCCCGATGAGCATCGACTCTGCTCCGTTTCTTTCTGGTAGGCCTCTTCGTTCAGCCTGGAAGAGTGTCGCATTTGTGTTCAGATAACGCCCATGCCCCTTTTGGGGGATGTGTTCAACGGCCCAGCTCGGGTTACAGCCAGTCCCGGCGTTTGAACATCACATACAACAGGATCACGAGCACAACAATCAAAATGCTGCTGGCGATGAAGCCCACGACGGTGTTGATCCCGGGATACATGACGTTCTGGCCGTAGAAGCCCGTGATGGCGGTCGGCACCGCGATGATGGCGGCCCAGCCGCTGAGTTTTTTCATCACCGTGTTCAGCCGGGCGTCCTGCAGGGACAGGTTGGTCTCGAACACGGTGGTGACCATGTCGCGCAGGGACTCGGTCCACTCCGAGGCCCGCAGCACATGGTCGTACAGGTCGGCGTATAGCGGGTCGAGGGCCGGAGAGGTGGACGAGTCGAGCCTGCGGTGCTGGATGGTGCTGACCACCTCACGCATCGGCAGCACCACCCGGCGCAGCTCGACCAGGTCCTTGCGCAGCTGAAAGGTGCGCCGTTGGAGGCCGCGGCGTGGCCCACCGTCGGCGAACAACTCGTCTTCGAGCGATTCGATGGCTTCGTCGAGTGCCTCGACGGCCTCGAAGTGTCCGTCCACCACGACGTCGAGCAGGCCGTGCACCAGGGCGCCGACACCGTAGTTCTGACCGCCGAGGTCGTCGAAGCGTCGTGACACCTCGTCGATGTCGAACTCGGTGGTCGCACCGTTGACGCTGGGCAGCCGGACGGTGATCAGGCCATGCGGCAGGACGAACGCCGAGATGCGGTGTTTCACCAACAGCGAGGTGTCCGGTGGGGCGTCCTCACCCGGCGTCCGGGTGTCGACCGCGTACACCGTGAAGAACGTATGCGATTGGTACACCGAGGTTTTGGTGCGTTCCTTGGGGGCGACGGCGTCTTCGACCGCCCACATGTTGAGCCCGAGTTCCTGCGCCAGCTCGCGGAGCGCCTCGTGGTCGGGGTCGTAGATGTCGGCCCAGACCAAGGTGTCCTCTTCGGCCAGGCAGTCCGATATGTCCGTGAACGTGAAACCGTCGACCGGTTTGCCGGAGCGCCAGATCCGTCCCTGCACCTTCCTCACACGGATCAGTCAAGCACCGTGGGGACGCTGGCGGGGTAGCCACACGCGGGCTCGGTACTCTCGATGGGGACCTGCCGGATCTTGAACACGAGGCCCACACCCCCATGACGGATTCCCCACTCGACGGACTGATGGCGCGTGTCGGCGGTGTCAGCGGCATGATCTATTCGGCACTGCCGGTGACCGTGTACGCGACGGTCTCCGCGCTTTCGGGACGGGTCCCCGCGATCATCGCCGCGCTGGTGACCGCGGCCGCCGTGTTCGGCTGGCAGCTGTTGCGCCGCGAATCGGTCCGGCCCGCGGTGTGGGGATTCGTCGGGGTGGCGGGCTGCGCGCTGCTGGCCCTGTTCACCGGGCAGGCCAAAGACTTCTATCTACCGGGCATCTGGATGTCGCTGGCCTCGGCCATCGTGATGACCGGCTCGATCCTGGTCAGGCGTCCGCTGGTCGGCGTCATCTGGGCCTGGGCCACCGGTCGCGACAGCACCTGGCGTCAGGTCCCCGGGGTGCGGCTGGTCTTCAACATCGTCACCGCCGTCCTGGCGACCGTGTCGTGGTCGCGGTTCCTGGTGCAGAACTACCTCTACGACACGGGCCAGGACGGACTGCTCGCGGTCGCGCGGCTGGCGATGGGCTGGCCGTTGTTCGTCGTCACCACCACGCTGGTCCTGCTCAGTGCCCGGTATGCCATCCGGGCACTGCCACGCTCGGCGACCTGAGCGGCGTCGATCCTCAGCCGTTGCCGGGGATCAAGCCGTATTCGGCCAGCAGTTCACCGATCTCGTTGTCGGTGATCTTGCCGATCACGCGCTTGCGGATGATCTCCGGGACCGGCAGGTCGACCTCCTTGCCGTCCCGCAGATGCACCGTTCCGGAGATCAGCTTGCGGACGTCGTAGGTGGAGTTGAACACCTCGGGCACCCCGCGGTCGATGCCCAGCAGCTGATACGCCGCTTCCATCCCGGTGCGCACCGAGTACTCGGTGGTGAAGATGCAGTCGCGGGTGGTCTCGGCGAACTGACCGATGAACGCGAAGTTCACCGCGCCTTCCGGGACGACGGCGGGACGGTCGCCCGCCTGCCGCGGCATGAAGAACGACGTCACGTACGGCATCATCACGGGCACGGTCTTGGCGCCGTTGGCGGCCAGCTCAGGAATGTCGGATTCCGGCACGCCGAGGTGATACAGCCATTCCTGGGTGATCTCCTCGCCGGTGCACTCGCTCAGTGACTTCTTGACGTAGTCGCCCGGGGTGTCGACGAACAACCCGTACACCCACACCACGATCTGGTCGGACGGCTGCTGCTTGAAGTGCGGCTGCCGGTTGACGGTCCAGCTCATCAGCCACTTCGAGTCGCGGGCGGTCACGATGCCACCGGTAACCACCTTGCCGGAGAACGGATCCCGCTTACAGATCTTCTGGATGTATTCGGGGATGCGGTGATCCAGGGTGGTGACGGTCGCCGATTCCCATTTCGTCTCTGGGATGTGGGCGCCGAAGACATCGGGGCGTCCGAACGACGGATCCTTCGCCGCGATCCGGCGCCACAGGTCCCACGCCGGCGCGGGCCCGGTGTTGAGTTTGGCCGGTGTGTGGTGGTCACCGTCGTCGGAGTTCTCGGTCAGCGAGCCGATGGTGGTGAGCACCAGGTCGTTCGGGCCGAGGTCGACCCCACCCGGCTGACCGTCCTTGATCCAGTGAATCCTGGTGGCCTGCTTGCGGTCCGCGGTGATGTCGAAGTCGATGTCGGTGACCTCGGTATCGAAGTGGAAGGTCACCCCCTGCTCCAGCAGCCATTTGTACATCGGCAGGACGAGCGACTCGTACTGGTTGTACTTGGTGAACTTCAGCGCCGACAGATCCGGCAGGCCCTTGATGTGGTGGATGAAGCGGTGGATGTACAGCTTCATCTCCAGCGCGCTGTGCCACTCTTCGAACGCGAACATGGTGCGCCAGTACAGCCAGAAGTTGCTGTCCAGGAAGTCTTTACCGAAGACCTCGTTGATGCGCTTGTTCTCCAGCTCTTCGCGGGTCGCGAGGAACACCTTGACGATGTCCTTCTGCGCCTTGGCGTTGAGCGCGAACTTGTTGTCGGTGTGGGCATCCTGGCCGCGGTTCTCGGTGGCCCGGCACAGGCTGTAGTTCGGATCGTCCTTGTTGAGCCAGTAGAACTCGTCGAGCACGCTGGCGCCCTCGATCTCGAGCGAGGGGATGGTCCGGAACAGGTCCCACAGGCATTCCATGTGGTCTTCCATCTCGCGGCCACCGCGGATCACGAAGCCCTTCTCCGGCTCCTTGATGCCGTCGAGGGCGCCGCCGGGCAGCTTCAGCCGCTCGAGGATGGTGATCTTGTTGCCGGGGAGTTGTCCGTCGCGGATCATGAAGACCGCCGACGACATCGATGCCAAACCGGCGCCGACGAACCACGCGGTCTTGTCTTCTACGCCCTGCGGTTTGCGGGGGCGTGCGAATGCTTCGTAATTGCCACTGCTGTAATACATTTCGCCCACTTTCTGCTCAGTTGTACTTGTAGAAGCCCTCGCCGGTGGCGAGGCCCAACTTGCCTTTGTCGATGTAGTTCTCTTTGAGCCACGCAGCGAGCTTCTGAGCTTCGGCGTCTCCGTTGGCCATGATGTTGTACGGCGTCGTCAGGCCGATGATGTCGTAGATCTGGAACGGGCCGACCGGTGCGCCGGTGGCGATCCGCCAGGTGTCGTCGACCGCGCTGGGGTCGGCGTAGCCGCCCGCCGCGAGCTCGGCCGCGGCGTTGAGGAACGGCACCAGAAGTGAGTTGAGGACGTAGCCCGCCTTCTCCTTGTGCAGTTCGACCGGGACCATCCCGATGGCCTTGGCGAACTCGACCACCGCGGCGAACACGGCCGGGTCGGTGTCGGTGGTGCCCATGATCTCGGCGGTGTTGAACTGCCACACGCGGTTCGCGAAGTGCAGCGCCAGGAACTTGTCGGGCCTGCCGGTGGAATCCTTGAGATCACTGGGCAGCAGCGTCGAGGAGTTGGTGGCGAAGATGGTCTTGGCCGGCGCGAGCGTGGCCAGCTTCTGATAGGTCTCCCGCTTGAGATCGAGGATCTCGGGGATCGCCTCGATGACCAGGTCGGCGTCGGCCACGGCCGCGGCGAGATCGGAGGTCAGCGTGAGCCGGCTCAACGCATCCTGGGCCTTGCCGTCGCGGGCGTCGGGCACCTCGTTGGCGTAGGTTTCGGCCAGCTTGTCGAACCGACCCTTGGCCGCCTCGAGGACTTTGTCGTTGATGTCGTAGGCCGTGACGGTGAAGCCTTTGAACGCGGATTGGAACGCGATCTGGGAACCGAGCACGCCGGTTCCGAGCACGGTCACCTTCTTGATGGAGTTGGTCACGATGGTTCTCCTTCTCGTGGTGTTGTGGCTGCCAGGAACCCCAGCACGATCTGGTTGATCTGCTGGAGCAGTTCGTGAGCACCGTCGGCGCCCCACTTCACGCCGGTAGAGGGTTGGGCCACCAAGAGATGCAGGGCCGCGAAGACACTTCTGGCGGCGCGGTCCGCGTTGGCCTGCAACTCGGTGTCGGTGGTCGGATCGGCCGAGCGGCAGCGCAGCAGGCGCGCGGCGATCGCATCTTCGAGGCGTTTGACGTGGTCGAGGCCCTCGGCGCGGAAACGTTCGGTGGGAGACCCGAACAGCAGCTCGCGTTGGTAGGCCGTCGCGTTGTCCGGCTGACGTGCGGCCTCGGTGATGACGGGCGCCACCATCGCGAACACCGCCGCGCTCGGGTCGTCGATATCGGCCGCGTTGCGCATGCCGGTCTCGATCGCCTGCCGGAACTGGTCGTTGTAGACCATCAGCAGCAGTTCGGCTTTCGATGAGGCGTAGCGGAACAGGGTCCCGGCCGCGACATCGGCGGCCTCGGCGATCTGGGCCACGGTGACGGGCTCGAACCCGTGCGCGTCGAACAGTGAACTCGCCGCGGCGAAGATCCGCTGTTGCTTGTCCTGCATGTTGCGCGTCCGACGGCCGGTCATGATCACCTCACTAATGAGTACGCTCATTAATGAACGTACTCATTTACATCGGACGGTGTCAACCCGGGGCGGCAAATAAACTCATCTCGATTTCAGACCTTCACCCGGCCCCCGGTCGCCGGTACCAATACCCGGGTGAACGGAACGCTGCCCGGTTGCTGTCGTCGCTGAAGCCAATCGCCACCTCCTGCCTTCAGCAACAGAAAGCTGCCCACAGTGTCTGTGTTCGTCGACATCGTTCCCCCTGAGGCCGAAACCGGCCCCCCACGTCCTGCCGCCGCGTCCAACCGATGGCGGGCCCTGCTCACCCGCTCCGCGTTGCCGCTGCTGTCGGTCGTGGTGTTCTTCGCGGTGTGGCAGGCCGTGGCCTGGGCCGGGATCTGGAATCAGACGTTCGTGCCGTACCCGTCGACGGTCTGGCGCGCGTTCATCGACGTCTCCACCACCCATGACGGGGCCCGCGGTTACGCGGGATACCTGCTCTACGAGCACCTCTATATGACGCTGCGCCGCGTGCTGGCCGGTGTCGTCATCGGTGTGGTGGTCGGCGTCGGACTCGGCCTGCTCATGGGGTCCGTCGGCTGGCTGCGCAGCGTCCTCGAACCATGGCTGACGTTCCTGCGCGCCCTGCCGCCGCTGGCCTACTTCTTCCTGCTGGTGATCTGGCTCGGCATCGACGAAGCACCCAAGATCACGCTGCTCGCCCTGGCCGCACTGCCGCCGGCCGCGGTGGCCACCACGGCCGCCGTCGTCGCCGCACCGGTCGGGCTGCAGGAAGCGGCCCGGGCGCTGGGGGCAACCCGCGCGCAGGTCATCCGTGACGTCGTGGTGCCGTCGGCGCTGCCGGAAACCTTCACCGGCATCCGGCTGGCCGTCGGGATGGCGTACTCGTCGGTGGTGGCCGCCGAACTGTTCAACGGCATCCCCGGTATCGGCGGATTGGTCAAGGACGCAAGCAATTACAACAACACGCCGGTCGTGCTGGTCGGGATCTTCGCCATCGGGATCTCGGGTCTGGTGATCGACGGAGGTTTGCGGGCTGTGGAGCGACGGGCTGTGCCATGGAGAGGAAAGATTTGACGTCCTCACGGGTGTTTCCCGAGATTTCAGTCGCATCCATCGGGTTAGGCCGCGTCCCTGCAGTGAGCCAGCAGAACCCCCTCCTGCTCAGGGCTGGGCAACAACCGGAACCGCGACATAACCGCACGCTAGCCGTCGCCACCGACATTTCCGCCCGAGCGCTCCCATTGCCCAGCGACGAGGCCATGCTCCCGGACCGCCGACCACGTTTTCCAACCGGAAGGACAGCATCTTGAGATTCAAAGGCGTACTAGCTGCATTTGCGATAACGGCAGTGGCCGTGTCCGGCTGCGCGGTGGACCACTCCGGGCAAAGCTCCGAGAAGCCCACCATTCGCATTGGCTACCAGTCTTTCCCGAGCGGGGATCTGATCGTCAAGAACAACAAGTGGCTCGAAGAGGCACTGCCCGACTACAACATCAAGTGGACCAAGTTCGACTCGGGTGCCGACGTGAACACCGCGTTCATCGCCAAGGAGCTGGACTTCGGCGCCCTGGGTTCGAGTCCGGTGGCCCGCGGCTTGTCGGCCCCGCTGAACATTCCGTACCAGGTGGCCTTCGTGCTCGACGTCGCCGGTGACAACGAGGCCCTGGTGGCCCGTGACGGCGCCGGGGTCAACTCGATCGCCGACCTGCGCGGCAAGCGTGTCGCCACGCCGTTCGCGTCGACCGCGCATTACAGTCTGCTGGCTGCCTTGGCGCAGAACGGCTTGTCGCCCAGCGATGTTCAGCTGATCGACCTGCAGCCGCAGGCCATCCTGGCGGCCTGGGAGCGCGGCGACATCGCCGCGGCCTACAGCTGGTTGCCCACCCTGGATCAGCTGCGCAAGACCGGCAAGGATCTGATCACCAGCCGGCAGCTGGCCAAGGACGGCAAGCCGACACTGGACCTGGCTGCGGTGTCCGACGACTTCTCCGCCGCTCACCCCGAGGTCGTCGACATCTGGCGCCAGCAGCAGGCCCGTGCGCTGAACGTGATCAAGAACGACCCGCAGGCCGCCGCCAAGGCGATCGCGGCCGAGGTCGGCCTCAGCCCCGAAGATGTTGCGGGACAACTGAAGCAGGGTGTCTACCTGACGCCGGCCGAGGTGGCTTCGCCCGAGTGGCTGGGTACCGACGGCACACCGGGCAACATCGCGGCCAATCTGCAGAGCGCATCGCAGTTCCTGGCTGATCAGAAGCAGATCCCCGAGGCTGCGCCGCTGCAGGTCCTCAAAGACGCCATCTATACGAAGGGGTTGCCGGATGTCATCGCCAAGCAGTGACGCGCCCGGCGGACTGAAGATCAAGAACGTCGCACACCGCTACGGTCGCGGCTCGGATGAGGTGACCGCGCTCGGGCCACTGGATCTGCATGTCGAGCCCGGCTCGTTCCTGGTCTTGGTGGGGGCGTCGGGGTGTGGCAAGAGCACCCTGTTGCGTCTGATCGCCGGGTTCGAAACGCCTTCCGAGGGTGAGGTTCACGTGGCCGGTACGCCGCCGACACCCGGGGTGACCTCGGGCGTGGTGTTCCAGCAGCCGAGGCTGTTCCCGTGGCGCACCGTCGGCGGCAACGTGGACCTGGCACTCAAGTACGCCAAGGTGCCGCGGGAGCGCCGGGCCGAGCGGCGTGAGGAGCTGCTGGAGCGGGTCGGCCTGGAAGGCACGGCCAAACGCAAGATCTGGGAGATCAGTGGCGGGCAGCAGCAGCGTGTGGCGATCGCGCGGGCGCTGGCTGCCGAGACCCCGTTGTTCCTGTTGGACGAGCCGTTCGCGGCGCTGGATGCGCTGACCCGCGAGCGGTTGCAGGAGGATGTCCGGCAGGTGAGTGCGGAGTCCGGTCGCACAACGGTTTTCGTGACGCACAGTGCCGACGAGGCCGCGTTCCTGGGATCGCGGATCGTGGTGCTGACCCGCCGGCCCGGCAAGATCGCCCTCGACCTGCCGGTGGAACTGCCACGCACCGGAGTCGACGCGCACGAACTGCGCCGGTCGCCGGAGTACCTCAAGTTGCGCACGGAGGTCAGTGAGGCCGTGAAACTGGCCGCCGCCTGATTCATGCGACGAAAGTGACGCCACGGTCGTAAACCCTTGCGGGTAACGACCATGGCGTCACTTTCGTCGGAGCGATAGAGCGAACACGCCGCGTCAGGCTGGTCAGACGACCACCACCATCTTCCCGCCTGCTTCGCCGGACTCCATGACCTCATGTGCGTCGCGGATCTGATCGAAGGTGAAGACCCGCGACGGCGCGGCCTGCAACCCGCCGTCGGCGACCTGGCGGGCGATGTCGCCCAACGGCACGTCGGACAGCGGGAACCCAGGTGAGCCGAACACGAAGCTTCCGAAGAACGTCAGATTGACGCCGCTGGCCATCTGCAGCAGTGGGTTGAAGTCGGGGATCGGGTCGAGTCCACCCAACCATCCTGCCAGGCAAGCGGTTCCGCCGCGGCGCAGCATCTCCAGGGAGTCGAGGATCGTGCTGTTGCCGACCAGGTCGAGCACCGCGTCGACCTTTCCGGACTCAGCGAGGTGCCCGCTCAGGTCAGGCACTTCCTTTTCTGCGCGATCGACGCCGAGACTTTCCAGCAATGCGAATCGGTCGATGCTGCGGGTGGTGGCGATGACCCTGGCCCCCGCGTTGACGGCGAGCTTGACCGCGGCCTGGCCGAACGATGATGTGGCGCCGCGGATCACCAGGGTCTGGCCGGACTGCAGGTTGATGTTGCGGAACAGGCAGGTCCACGCCGTGGCGTAGGTTTCGGGCAGAGCGGCCAGCTGGGCCCACGGCAGGTCAGCGTCGATCAGTGCGACGTTCGCGCCGCGCACCCGGGTGTACTCGGCATAGCTCCCGTTGATGGTGCGGCCCAATCCGCCCATGAGTGCGGCGACTTTCGCGCCGATGGGAAATTCGCCGCCGGGACACGAGTCGACGATGCCGACGCATTCGATGCCGCTGACGGGAGCGGCTTCGGCCCATTCGCCGCGCCGCATGTGCATTTCGGCGTGATTGATCCCGAATCCCTTGATCTTGATGACCACTTCGCCTGCCTTGGGCTCAGGCTTGGGAATGTCGGTATAGACGAGGTGATCGAGCCCGCCGAAGCCGTCGAGAACGATGGCGCGCATGGTGCTCATGATTGTTCCTCCAGAATACGGTTTAGCTGCAAGAGGTCTGATGCGATGACGGTGGGTTGGGGCACATCTGGTGCTCGCAGCACGGCATTGCCGGGGCGGGAGATGAGTGCTCCGCTGAAGCCGGCGGCCTGGGCGCCCAGGGTGTCCCACATGTGGGCGGCGACCATCATGCAGTCCGAGGGCTCTAACCCCAGGTAGTCGGCGACGCCGGTATACAGCGACGGTGCCGGCTTGAAGATGCGTTGGTCACCGACCGTGAACTGGTGCTCGAAATACCCCGCCAGTCCGGCGTTGTCCAGCGGTGTTGGTCCATCGCTGTGCGGCGAATTCGTGAGGGTGACAAGGCGATAGCCACTGTCGCGCAGACCCTGCAGCCCCTCGGCGACATCGGCGTGTGCCGGCATCGTTCGCATGCTGTCGGTGAGCGCGTGCAGATCGTCGTCGCCGAGTTCGACTCCGTGGACCTCGGCGGTCATCCGCAGGACTCCTTGCCCAAGGGCGAAGAAATCGGTGTATCGCCCCGACATCGTGATGGCCATGGAGTACATGACGAGCTGGCCGAACCATTCGCGCAGGACCTGTGGGTCGCGGAACATTCGCTCGAAATGTGGCCGCAGGGACTCGATGTCGATGAGGGTCTCGTTGACGTCGAACACCAGCACCGCGGGCCGCATCAGCCGACCCGACGCTGCAGGAAATCGTCGATCAATGCGGCGACCTGGTCGACATGGGTCTCCAGCAGGAAGTGCCCGCCGTCGAGCAGGTGGATCTCGGCGTCGACGGCGTCCTTGGCGAAGGCGCGCGCGCCGTCGGGCCCGAAGATCGGATCTCCCTCGCCCCACACCGCGAGCACGGGCACCGCACTGGTGCGCAGGTATTCGTGCAGCGTGGGGTACAGCGGGGCATTGGTCGCGTAGTCGCGGAACAGCTTGAGCTGCACCAGATCATTGCCCGGCCGGGACACCATCGCCGCGTCGTGCACCCAGGTGTCGGGGTTTACCAGGCTTTCGTCGGAAACCCCGGTCAGGTACTGCCATTTGATGCCGTCGACGCTCAGCGCGGTCCGCACGCCGGCCTCGGTCTCGGGGGTCTGCTCGCGCTGGTAGGCCCAGACACCGTTCCAGAAGCTCTCGACGAAGCCCTCGTCGTAGCCGTTGCCGTTCTGGCTGACGATCGCCGTGACGGCCTCCGGATGCCGCAGTGCCAGGCGCCAGCCGATGGGGGCGCCGTAGTCCTGGACGTAGATCGCGTAGCGGGACACCCCGAGTTGGCTCAGTAGACCGTCTGTGAGGTCGGCCAGCGCGTCGAAGGTGTAGTCGAACTCGGTGACCGATGGTGCGTCGGAGTGGCCGTAGCCCAGGTGGTCGGGGGCGATGACGTGGTAGCGCTCGGCCAGCCGGGGGATGAGGTCGCGGAACATGTACGAGCTCGTCGGGAAGCCGTGCAGCAGCACGATCGCCGGGGCGTCCGGTGCGCCGGCTTCGCGGTAGAACAGCCGCTGCCCGTCGACGGTGGCGTAGCGATGATGAACGGTCATGACTAACTCCTTTAACTAGTTTTACTGGTTAGTGACATCTAACGCCCGGCGGCATAACCTGTCAATAGTTGTTTGGAGGTTAGATATGAGGCTGACGGAGGTGGGGCTGCGGGACGAGGACCTGCTGCTCGATCTGCTCAACACCACGCCGGTGGTCCAAGGAAGGCAGCGCGATGTGCTCGCGGAGCAGCCGCATGCGGATGTCTGGCTGCGTGAGCACGGGGCGACCGAAGCGGAACTGGTAGAGCTGATCGCAGCCCGGAATGCGCTTCAGGCTGTGGTGCGCGGAACCGACACGGCGGTTGCGCTCGACCCGTTTGTCAATGCGGCGGTGCTGCGGGGACGCGCGACGGAGAACGGCTTGAACTGGGAGTTCGATGCGGACGACGCGCGGCGCGGCGCCCTGCGGGCGATTCTGGCGTGGGACGCGCTGCGGGCCGAGGGGGCGGGGCGGCTACGCGCGTGTGCGAACCCGGACTGCCGGCTGTTCCTGATCGATCGGAGCAAGCCGAACACCGCACGCTGGTGTTCGATGGCCGCCTGCGGAAACCGAACAAAGGCGCGCCGGTATCACCAGCGCGCGAGGACTGCGAAGACTGACGAACAGTCCCTGATTACACCGGGGGATAGGCCGGCGGCGGGTAGACGCCACGCAGACCCCAGGCCAGCCACGGAAAGAAGAAGTCGCTCTCGTCGCTGAGGTCGTAGTCAGGATTCGGATCCATGCCCGGAGTCTAGACGCAGTAGGCAAGGCCGGAACAGGGCCGCGCGCGGAATTGCCTACACTCTTCAACCATCTAGTTGATTGATTTCCTGGGCAAGGTCCGGGCGATGCTGATAGTGAGTGTGCTATGTCATCAGACGCAGAGGGCGGCCGGGGCCGCGGCGGTGCGGCCGCCAACGGGACATCCCGCCGAGATGAGCTGCTGACTGTCGCGGCCAAACTGTTCGCCGCCCGCGGCTATCACGGCACCCGGATGGACGACGTCGCCGAAGCCGTCGGCCTGAACAAGGCCACGGTCTATCACTACTACTCGAGCAAGTCGCTGATCCTCTACGACATCTACAAGAGCACCGCGGACTTCACCGTCGAGGCCCTGCACGACGACCCCACCGCGTCGGCCCGGGAAACCATCTACAACTTCACCCGGCGGTTGCTGGTCGGCATCGCGGGCGACCTCGAGCGTGCGGCGGTCTACTTTCAGGAAGGCCCCTACATCGCGGAGTGGTTCACCGAGGAGCAGGTGGCCTACATCCGGCACGCCGAGACTCAGGTCTACGAGCATGTGCGCGACGTGATCGACCGCGGCATCGCCAGCGGCGAGTTCTACGACTGCGATTCGCATGTGCTGGCGCTGGGCTACATCGGGATGACGCTGGGCTCCTACCGCTGGTTGCGCCCGCACGGCCGACGGACCGCCCAGGAGATCGCCGTCGAGTTCAGCACGGCGCTGCTGCGCGGGCTGATCCGCGACGAGACGGTGCGCAACGAATCCCCGCTCGGGGTCGAGGTCGACGAGAAGGCTTAGAACATGACTGATCTGTTCCGACTGGACGGCAAGGTCGCCGTCGTCACCGGCGGCGGCCGCGGTATCGGCCTGATGATGGCCAGGGGCCTGCTGCAAGCCGGGGCATCCGTATACATCTCCAGCCGTAAGGAAGCCGAGCTGGCCGCGGCGGTGGAGGCGCTGTCGCCGCTCGGCCGGATCTCCGCGGTGCCCGCCGACCTGGGCACCGCGGAAGGCGTCGCCGCCCTCACCGCCGCCGTGACCGGCCGCGAGGACGCCCTCCACGCGCTGTTCAACAACGCGGGCGCGGCCTGGGGCGCACCGTACGAGGAGTTCCCCGAATCCGGGTTCGACAAGGTCTACGACGTCAACGTCAAAGGTGTGTTCCTGTTGACCCGGGCGCTCACCCCGTTGCTGAATTCCGCTGCCACCGAGGATGATCCGGCCCGCGTGATCAACACCGGCAGCATCGACGGCATCGTCGCGCCCGGCAAGGGCCGCGACAACTTCTCCTACAGCGCCAGCAAGGCCGCCGTGCACATGCTGACGAAGCACCTCGCCGGTGAACTGGCCCCGAAGATCCTCGTCAACGCGATCGCCCCGGGCCTGTTCGAATCCCGGATGACCAAGGAGATGCTGCGCGCCGGCTCGGAAGAGGTAGGTGCCGTTCTTCCCTTGGGCCGGATCGGCCGGCCCGACGACATCGCCGGCATCTCGGTGTTCCTGGCCAGCCGCGCCAGCGCCTACATCACCGGCGCGGTCATCCCGGTCGACGGCGGCGTCAGCACCATCAGGTGACGGGCAGGGTGAACCAGCCCCAGGCCAGGAACGCGAACACGCCGAGATAGACGATGTCGCCGGCCATGTAGAGCCACTCGCTGCGGCGGAATCTCGTCGTGGCCGCACCGGCCATGAACAGGGCCAGCCCGCAGGCGGCCAGCGGGGTCAGCACCGGTGCGATGCCCACCGCGACGGGTAGCACCAGGCCGATCGCGCCGGCCAGTTTGATGGCCCCGATCGCCTTGAGGTGACCGTCGCCGAAGTCGTCGACCCAATGCTGCGTCTTTCCCATCGACCGGTACCGCTCCCGCGACGTCACGAGCATGGTGGTGCCGCCTGCGGCGTAGGCCGCAGCGGCGATGATGGTGATGATCCAGAGGGTGGTGTGCATTCCTCGCTCCGTTCCGTGGTTACGTCGGGTCCTGCCGACTCGTCACTCTTATGACGGATCCGCGCGAGGAGAGGTAACTGATGAGGCCCGAGGGATCACTGGCGGAGGTATTCGAGCAACAGCGCCCGCGGCTTTTCGCGGTTGCCCACCGCGTCCTGGGTTCCCGGGCGGACGCCGAGGATGCCGTGCAGGAAGCATGGCTGCGACTGTCCCGTCAGGACGCGGGCTCGATCGAGAACGTCGCCGGCTGGCTGACCACGGTGGTGGGCCGCATCTGCATCGACATGTTGCGGTCGCGCACGAGCCGGGCCGAGCTGACGGCCACCGCTGAGCTTCCTGAATTCGTCGTCACCGAGGACGTGGACTCCCCGGAGGATGCCGCCGTGCTCGCGGACTCGGTCGGGCTGGCGATGCTCGTGGTGCTGGGATCGCTGCGCCCAGACGAACGCCTCGCGTTCGTCCTGCACGACATGTTCGCGGTCCCCTTCGCCGATATCGGGCAGATCCTGGACAGGTCCGGCGATGCCGTCAAGATGCTGGCCAGCCGCGCGCGCCGGAAGGTGCAGGACGTGCCGCCGCCCACCGGGAGCCGCCGACGCAGGCAGGAGCAGCGTCAGGTGGTCGACGCGTTCCTGGCCGCCGCGCGTGACGGCGACTTCGATGCCCTGCTCCGGGTGCTGGATCCGGATGTCAGCTGGCAGCGGTACACCGCTACCGGAGTGACCGTCGGGACCGGATCGGACGCCATCGTCGCCGCGGTCCGGCGCGGCCAGGGGACCCGCGTGCTGGCCCGCCGCGTGTCCGTGAACGGTGAGCCCGGGATCCTGGCGTGGGGACCGACCGGTCGTCCGCTCAGCGTGATGGCCTGTGTCGTCGACGGGGGCCGACTGGTGGGGATCGTGTCGATCGTCGATCCCCGCCGGCTGGCCCGGATGTCACTGCCCGAGCCGCCCGCCGGCGATTAACCTGGCCGCATGAAGTCGACCATCCTCTCGCGGCGCGACCTGGACTTCCTGCTCTACGAGTGGTTGGACGTCGAAAAGCTCACGACGCTGGACCGTTTCACCGAGCACTCCCGCGAGACCTTCGACGGCGTGCTGGACCTGTGCGAGCAACTCGCGACCCGTTACTTCGCGCCGCACAACAAGCTCAGCGATGCCAACGAGCCGACGTTTGACGGGCAGACCGTCACGCTGATTCCCGACGTGAAAGAGGCGTGGGACGCGTTCGCGGCCGCCGACCTGATCGCCATGGGGATGGATGCCGAGATCGGCGGCGCGCAACTGCCTGCCACTGTGGCGCAGGCCGCGTTCGCGTGGATCTCCGCGGCGAATGTGTCGACGTCGGGCTATCTGATGCTGACCATCGCCAACGCCAACCTGCTGGCCCGGTTCGGCTCACCCGAGCAGATCGAGACATTCGTCAAACCCATGCTGGCGGGCCGGTTCTCGGGCACCATGGCGCTGTCGGAGACCCAGGCCGGATCGTCGCTGGCCGACATCACCACCCGTGCCGAACCGCAGCCCGACGGCAGCTACCGGCTGTTCGGTTCGAAGATGTGGATCTCGGGCGCCGAGCATGAGATGACCGAGAACATCGTCAACCTGGTACTGGCCAAGATCCCGGGTGGCCCGGCGGGGACCAAGGGCATCTCGTTGTTCATCGTGCCGAAGTTCCTGGCCGACGGCACCCGCAACGGTGTGGCCATCTCCGGGCTGAATCACAAGATGGGGCAACGCGGTATCACCAACACCGTGCTCAACTTCGACGGCGCGGTCGGCTATCTGGTCGGCGAGCCGCACCGCGGCATCGTCTACATGTTCCACATGATGAACGAGGCCCGGCTGGGCGTCGGGATGGGCGCCGTCGCACTGGGCTACACCGGGTACCTCAAGTCGCTGGAGTACGCGCGCGAGCGCCCGCAGGGCCGGCCGCTGGGTGTCAAGGACCCGTCGACCCCGCAGGTGCCGATCATCGAGCATGCTGACGTCAAGCGAATGCTGTTGGCGCAGAAGGCCTATGTCGAAGGTGGGCTGGCGCTGGCGCTCTACTGCGCCAAGTTGGTCGACACCGGGTCCGCTGAGGACACCGCCGTGCTCGACATCCTCACCCCGGTCGCCAAGAGCTGGCCGTCGCAATGGTGCGTCGAGGCCAACAGCCTGGCGATCCAGGTGCACGGCGGCTACGGGTACACCCGCGAGTACGACGTCGAGCAGCATTACCGCGACAACCGGCTCAACCCCATCCACGAGGGCACGCACGGTATCCAGAGCCTGGACCTGTTGGGCCGCAAGGTGACCCAGAATGGTGGCGCCAGCCTCGCGGCGCTGGGGGAGCGGGTTGAAGCGACCCTCTCCGCGGCCTCGGGTGCGGCTCCTGATCTGGCTACTCAGCTCGACGCCGCCTGGCAGCGGCTGGTCGCGATCACCGGCGCGATGTTCGCCTCTGGTGACATCGAGGCCGCGATGGCCAACAGCGCGGTGTACCTCGAAGCGTTCGGGCACATCGTGGTGGCCTGGATCTGGCTGGAGCAGTTGCTCGCCGCGGAAGGATGTACCGGAGACTTCTATGACGGCAAGCGGCAGGCCGCCCGGTACTTCTTCCGTTATGAACTCCCCAAGACCACACCGCAATTGGACCTGCTGGAGAGTCTGGACCGCACCACGCTGGAGATGCGGGACGGCTGGTTCTAGCCGAACTCGATGATCTGGCGGACCGCGCGCCCGTCGGCCAGCTCGTCCATACCGGTGTTGATCTGGTCGAGGGTGATGGTCGAGGACACCAGCTGCTCGACCGGTAGCCGCCCGGCTCGCCAGAGTTCGACGAACCGCGGGATGTCGCGGGCCGGCACCGCCGAGCCCAGGTAGCTGCCGATCAGGGACCGGCCTTCGGCGACGAAACCCAACGGCGACACAGAGATTCGGGCGTCCGGGCGGGGCAGGCCGACGGTGATGGTGCGGCCGCCGGGCCCGGTGAGCGCGATGGAGGTTTCCAGCGCGGCGGGATGGCCTGCGGCTTCGATCACCACGTCGGCCTTGAGGTCGGCGGCCTGCTCAGGGGTGTAGGTCTCGTGCACACCGAGCGCGCGGGCCTTGGCCAGCTTGTCCGGCAGCTGGTCCACGCCAATGACGCGCACGTCGTCGTGGGCCAGTGCGGTCAGGGCCGCCGCCATGCCCACGCCGCCCAGTCCGACCACTGCCACCGTCTGTCCGGGCCGCGGCATGCCGACGTTGAGCACTGCGCCGCCGCCGGTGAGCACGGCGCACCCGAGCAGTGAGGCCACTGTGGCAGGGACGTCAGCGGGGACGGGGACCACCGAGCGACGGTCCACGACGGCGTAGGTGGCGAAGCCGGAGACCCCGAGATGATGGAAGACCGGCCGGCCGTCGCGAGTCAGCCGGATGTCGCCGCTCATCAACGTGCCGGCGCCGTTGGCGGCCGATCCCGGTCCGCACGGTGTCAGTCCGTCGGTCGCACACGCCGGGCATTCCCCGCAGCGCGGGAGGAACGTCATCACCACCCGTTGACCCACCGGCAGATCGGTGTCACCGGCCTCGACGATCCCGGCGGCCTCATGGCCCAGGAGCATCGGAACCGGGCGCACCCGGTTGCCGTCCACCACCGACAGATCGGAGTGGCACAACCCCGCGGCCTCGATGCGCACCAGCAGTTCGCCCGGGCCCGGTTCGGCGAGGTCGAGGTCGCTCACCTGGATCGGCTGGGATGCGGCGTACGGACGGGACAGGCCGATGTGCTCGAGGACGGCTCCGCGGATCAACATGTCACCAGCCTGTCACCTGCTGTCAGACTTCAGCCATGACCAGCCGTGACGAACCCGTGCCGACCAGCTTGGACTTTCCGCTGCACTGGCCGGTGCTGACCCGATGGACGGACAACGACATGTTCGGCCACCTCAACAACGCGGTGTACTACGAGCTGTTCGACACCGCGATCAACGCCTGGATCAACACCAACTGCGACGTCGATCCGGTCAACGCTCCGTGGCTCGGTGTGGTCGCCGAGTCCGGTTGCCGCTACTTCGCCGAGCTGAAGTTCCCCGACCCGTTGGTCGTCGGCCTGGCGGTGGCCCGATTGGGCAACAGCAGTGTCACCTACCGGCTCGGATTGTTCGAGCCGAACGGCCCGGTGGCGGCGGTCGGCCACTGGGTGCATGTTTACGTGGACCGGACCACGCGGCGCCCGGTACCGATTCCCGACGTGATCCGCGATCTGCTGCAGTCGATATGCTCGCCGGATGCCACTCGTGAGCAAGACCGTCGAGGTTGATGCCCCTGCCGAGAAGATCATGGCGATCGTCGGTGATTTCGAGGCCTATCCGCAGTGGAACCCCGAGATCAAGGGCTGCTGGATTCTGGCCCGCTACGACGACGGCCGGCCCAGCCAGTTGCGGCTCGACGTCGAGATCCAGGGTCAGTCCGGTGTCTTCATCAACGCGGTCTACTACCCCGCGGAGAACCAGATATTCACCGTGATGCAGCAGGGTGACCACTTCACCAAGCAGGAGCAGAGGTTCTCGGTCGTGCCGCTCGGGCCGGACAGCACACTGCTTCAGGTTGACCTCGACGTCGAGGTCAAGCTGCCGGTCCCGGCCATGATGGTGAAGAAGTTGGCCGGCGACACGCTCGATCACCTGGCCAACGCCCTCGTCGGTAGGGTGCAGCAGCTCTCCGCCTAGGCCGCGAGATCGGCTGCTGCCGCCCGCAGCTCCAGTACGCGGTTGCGGATGCGGTACTCGGTGGCCCGTGGCATCTCGGCCGGCCGGTACCGGCCGTGCCTGACCCGGTAGACCCGGCCGTGGTTCATCTCCCACCGCAGGGCGTCGGAGATCGCCTTCGACGCACGTCCAGTGGTGGTGAAGCCCTGGTCCTCGAGCGCATCGACCAGATCGGCCACCGATTGCGTGCCGTTTTGCAGCAGCTGCATGGTGAGGACGTAACGGAGGTTGGTGCCGCGCAGCAGGAGTTTGTCCGCCATGGCGTCACGGTGCCAGCAGGGTCTGACAGTCATTCTGGTCGCCGATTTCGGACGGATATCCGATGTGCCCGGCTGCGAGCGACAATCCAGCGACAATCGCCACTTCAGCATCATGGGCCGCGTCAAACCCATTGTCGCTGAGCGTTTTTGCCACTAATGCATCTCCGGCCCCGCCCGCCTCAGCTGTCCAGTGCCCGACTAGCAGCGACTCTGTCGCTGCTAGGTGGGCAACCCGAAAAGCGATACGCATGAGGTTCGCTTGCCTGGAGTGACGCGAGTACTGATCGCATCTGTGACCGGAGATGCCAACGGTGTACCTGAGGCGATTGTCGCTCGATTGTCGCTGACAGCCGGGCAGGGCGGACATCGATTTCGCGCTACGACACGCCGCAACGCTGTGACGACCCGCCGAGGCCGGCAAGAGCCGAGCACTCAGCCTGTCAGTCCCACATCCCGATGTCGTTCAGCCGCGCGATGAGCCGCTGCGCGGCGTCGGTGAACTGGTTGGCGTTGAGTTCCACCGCGGCGTCGGTGTCGCGCCTGCGCAGCGCGTCGATCAGCAGTCGGTGATTCTCGACGGCCTCGGTGCCCCACTTCGGATCGGTCGAATAGATCAGCGCAGGCAGGTACCGCGCGACGTGCAGCAGGAACCAGGCCAGCTTGATCCGGCCGCTGGCGTGGTTGAAGGCGCGATGGAAGGCGAATTCGGCTGACGAGATCGCCACGGGGTCATGTTCCTCGACCGCCGCCGCGAGCTCGGCGTTGAGCTGCTCCAGTTCGTCGATCTGGGCGCCGGTGATGCGGGTGGTGGCGGTGGCGGCCAGCTTGCGCGCGATGGTGGCCTGCAGCCAGAAGATGTCCTCGACGTCGGCACGGGTCAGCGGCACCACGACGTGCCCGCGGTTCGGCTCCAACTGCACCATGCCCTCGCCGCGGAGCGTGCGCAGTGCCTCCCGCACCGGGGTGATGCTGACGCCGAGTGCGGCCGCGGTCTCGTCGAGCCGGATGAATGTCCCGGGCCGCAGCACCCCGGTCATGATCTCGGCCCGCAGTTGGGCGGCAACCTCGTCGGAAAGTTGCTCGCGCCGTCCCCCGCGACGACGTTGCACGGCCGCTCTGGCAGGTGCATTCACGCGTATCCGGTCGCCTTTCTGGTGGGCTTGTCGCCGAGGCGCCGAGGCCATAGTGTGACCGGGGCAACCCCATGTTTGATCAAATATAAAATTCGTGCAACTCAATACCCATGGAGTACAGATCCGTTGACTGCCGAGCCGTTCCCCACTGAGCAGCCGTACCTGGCCCGCCGTCAGAACTGGTCCAACCAACTCACGCGGCATGCCCTGATGCAGCCCGAGAAAACCGCTCTACGGTTCCTGGGGCACACCACCACGTGGCGCGAGCTCGACCATCGCGTGACCAAGCTCGCGGGCGCCCTGAGCCGGCGCGGCATCGGATTCGGCGACCGGGTGCTGATCCTGATGCTCAACCGCCCGGAGTTCATCGAGGCGATGCTGGCGGCCAACAGGCTCGGCGCCATCGCGGTCCCGGTGAACTTCCGGATGACCCCGCCGGAGATCGCCTTCTTGGTCAGTGACTGCGAGGCCCGCGTCGTCGTCACCGAGCCCGTCCTGGCCGGCGTCGCCACGGCCGTGCGCGATCTCGATGCCACGCTGTCGACGGTCATCGTGGCCGACGCCCCGACGGAAGACGGCGTCCTGGGCTATGAGGACCTGATCGCCGAAGACGGTGCGCCCGCGGCGCCGGTCGACATCCCCAGCGATGCTCCCGCGCTGATCATGTACACCTCCGGCACCACCGGCCGACCCAAGGGCGCGGTGCTGACCCACAACAACTTGGTCGGGCAGGGCATGACCAACCTGTTCACCACCGGCGTCGACATCAACAACGACGTCGGCTTCATCGGCGTCCCGCTGTTCCACATCGCCGGCGTCGCCGGAAACGTGAACACGGGTCTCACGCTCGGCCTGCCCACGGTGATCTACCCGCTCGGCGCGTTCGACCCTGGTGCGTTGCTCGACGTCCTCGCAGCCGAGAAGGTCACCGCGATCTTCCTGGTGCCCGCGCAGTGGCAGGCGGTATGCGCTGAGCAGAAAGCCAATCCACGTGATCTTTGCCTGCGGGCCTTGTCGTGGGGCGCCGCGCCGGCTTCGGACACGTTGCTCCGCGCAATGGCCGAGACCTTCCCGGGCAGCCAGATCCTCGCCGCGTTCGGGCAGACCGAGATGTCCCCGGTCACCTGCATGTTGTTGGCGGACGACGCAATTCGCAAGCTCGGTTCGGTGGGACAGGTCATCCCCACCGTTTCGGCCCGCATCGTGGACGAGAACATGAACGACGTCCCGGTCGGCGAGGTCGGCGAGATCGTCTACCGCGCCCCAACTTTGATGGCCGGCTACTGGAACAACCCCAAGGCCACCGCCGAGGCCTTCGCCGGCGGCTGGTTCCACTCCGGAGACCTCGTGCGGCAGGACGAGGAGGGCTACATCTGGGTGGTCGACCGCAAGAAGGACATGATCATCTCCGGCGGAGAGAACATTTACTGCGCCGAGGTGGAAAACGTCCTCGCCGGGCATCCCTCCATCACCGAGGTCGCCGTGATCGGGCGCCACGACGAGAAATGGGGCGAGGTTCCGGTTGCGGTAGTAGCGCTCGCCAGAGGTGACGTCCTGAGTCTCGGGGAGCTCGACGGCTTTCTCACCGAACGCCTGGCGCGCTACAAGCACCCGAAGGCGCTCGAAATCGTCGATGCCCTGCCTCGCAACCCGTCGGGCAAGGTGCTCAAGACCGAACTCAGGGAGCGTTTCGGTTCGCCGATCACCGCCCAGTAGCGTTGACGGTTACGAAAGTAACTCAGCGTCAACGGTTTCTGCAGGTCGCCACGAAAGTTTGCTGTCTTTGCATGCCCTTGTTAACGGTTGATGGCACAATCCACCCGATGCGGTGCACGGCCCGGTTTCCATCGGGTACAGTCCGGTGGTCTCAATTACTACTCACGAGTAGGGAGAGACGGATCACACAAGCTGACAGGCGACGAGGAGGGGGCGTGCGACACGTCCAGGGGGCGCACCGGTGACGGCGCCTGCCGACGGGCTCGTCGGCTACGTACGTGGTCAATTGGAGAAGCCGCTGGCTATGGTCGGTGGCTTCTTCAAGATGACCGTGCTCACTGGAAAGGCCTTTCTCACACGGCCATTCCAGTGGAAAGAGTTCGTGCTGCAGAGCTGGTTCCTCATCCGGGTGGCATTCCTGCCCACGCTCGCGGTATCGATCCCACTGACGGTGCTCATCATCTTCACGCTCAACATCCTGTTGGCGGAGTTCGGCGCAGCTGACGTCTCGGGCGCAGGCGCTGCCCTCGGTGCGGTTACGCAGCTGGGTCCTCTGGTCACCGTGCTCGTCGTGGCCGGTGCCGGGTCGACCGCGATTTGCGCGGACCTCGGCGCCCGCACGGTGCGTGAAGAGATCGACGCGCTCGAGGTGCTGGGCATCGACCCCATCGAGCGGCTCGTCGTTCCTCGCGTGGTGGCCTCCACCTTCGTGGCCTTCATGCTCAACGGTGCGGTGATCACCATCGGCCTGATCGGTGGCTTCTTCTTCGGTGTGTACGTCCAGAACGTGTCCGCGGGTGCCTATGTATCCACGCTGACCCTGCTGACCGGATTCCCCGAGGTGATGATCTCGGTCATCAAGGCAACCCTGTTCGGTCTGATCGCCGGACTCGTCGGCTGCTACCGAGGCCTGACGGTGGCCGGTGGCTCCAAGGGCGTCGGCACCGCCGTGAACGAGACCCTGGTGCTGTGCGTGGTGGCATTGTTCGCAGTCAACGTCGTGCTCACCACCATCGGTGTGCGGTTCGGAACAGGGCACTGACATGAGTACTGCAACAGTCCTTCGGTCCCGGTTCCCCCGGGCGTTCTCGCGCACGTCAGACATCGCGGGCACGCCGGGCCGGTTCCTCGACAGCATGGGCCACGTCGCGTGGTTCGTCGTCCAGGCCATCGGCTCCATCCCGCATGCGTTCCGGCACTACCGCCGTGAGGCGCTGCGCCTGGTCGCCGAGATCGGTATGGGTACCGGCGCCATGGCCGTCATCGGCGGCACCGTGGCCATCATCGGTTTCGTCACGCTGTCGGCCGGCTCCCTGATCGCCATCCAGGGCTTCGCCTCCCTGGGCAACATCGGTGTCGAGGCCTTCACCGGCTTCTTCGCCGCCCTGGCAAACATCCGCGTCGTTGCCCCGGTCGTCACCGGGCAGGCCCTGGCCTCCACGGTCGGTGCCGGCGCCACTGCCGAACTCGGCGCCATGCGCATCAGCGAAGAGGTCGACGCACTGGAAGTCATGGGCATCCGGTCGATCTCGTACCTGGTGTCCACCCGCATCATCGCCGGGTCGATCGTCATCATCCCGCTGTACGCGATGGCGATCCTGCTGTCCTTCCTGTCTGCGCAGTTCGTGACGACGGTCTTCTACTCGCAGTCGGTGGGTACGTATGAGCACTACTTCCATACGTTCCTGCGTGTCGACGACGTGATGTGGTCCTTCCTTCAGGTCATCGTCATGTCCGTCGTGGTCATGTTGAACCACTGCTACTTCGGCTACTACGCCAGTGGCGGTGCTGTCGGTGTGGGTGAGGCAGTAGGGAGGTCGATGCGAACCTCGTTGATCGCAATCGTGTTGGTGGTCCTGTTGGCATCGTTGGCGCTCTACGGCACCGACCCCAACTTCAACCTCACGGTGTAGCGGCATGACGGCACCTCAAGCTTCTCTGAACAAGCCGAAGATCCCGCCGTACAAGCTGGCCGGACTCGTCCTCGCGCTCGTCACCGCGGTGGTCTTCGCGCTGACGTGGATGCAGTTTCGTGGGTCCTTCGAGAAGAAGGCTCAGTTGACCGTGTTGTCGGGCCGGGCTGGTTTGTCGATGGATCCGGGGTCGAAGGTGACCTTCAACGGTGTGCCGATCGGCCGGTTGGCGTCGGTTGATGTGGTCACCGTCGATGACAACCCGGAGGCGCGGCTGACGTTGGACGTCAAGCCTCAGTACTTGAAGCTGATCCCGGAGAATGTGACTGCCGAACTGCGGGCGACCACGGTGTTCGGCAACAAGTACATCTCGTTTTTGTCGCCGTCGAACCCGTCGCCGAATCGGTTGACGCCCGATACGCCGATCCGTGCTCAGGGTGTGACGACGGAGTTCAACACGTTGTTCGAGACGATCACTGCGATCTCTGAGCAGATCGATCCGATCAAGCTGAACCAGACGCTGACCGCCACCGCGCAGGCGCTCGATGGTTTGGGGGACAAGTTCGGTCAGTCGATCGTCAATGGCAATGACATCTTGGCTGATCTGAATCCGCGGATGCCTCAGATTCGTCGGGATACCGCGGGTCTGGCCGACTTGGGTGAGGTGTATGCGAATGCGGGTCCGGATCTGTTCGATGGTTTGACCAATGCGGTGACCACGGCCCGCACGCTCAATGAGCAGCGGGGCAATCTGGATCAGGCGTTGGTGGCCGCGGTCGGTTTCGGCAACACCGGTGGTGACATCTTCGAGCGTGGTGGCCCGTATCTGGTCCGCGGTGCCCAGGACCTGCTGCCGACGTCGGCCCTGCTCGACAAGTACAGCCCGGCACTGTTCTGCACGATCCGCAACTACCACGATGCCGGACCGAAACTGGCTGGCGCGCTTGGTGGTAACGGCTACTCGCTGCAGACGCACTCGCTGGTGATCGGCGTCGGTAACCCGTACGTCTATCCCGACAACCTGCCGCGGGTCAACGCCAAGGGCGGGCCCGAGGGCCGGCCCGGCTGCTGGCAGCCGGTCACCAAGGACCTGTGGCCCATGCCGTACCTGGTGATGGATACCGGTGCATCGATCGCCCCGTACAACCACCTCGAGATGGGTCAACCGCTCGTGGCCGAGTACGTGTGGGGCCGCCAAGTGGGGGAGAACACGATCAACCCATGAGTATCAAGGGCACGATTCTCAAGCTCGGCATCTTTTCACTGGTGCTGCTCACCTTCACTGCGATCATCTTCGTGGTCTTCGGTCAGATCCGGTTCAACCGGACCTCCGAGTACTCGGCGATCTTCAAGAACGTCAGCGGTCTGCGCACCGGGCAGTTCGTCCGTGCCTCCGGCGTCGAGGTCGGCAAGGTCTCGGGCGTCAAGCTGGTCAACGGCGGCCAGCAGGCCGAGGTCACGTTCAACGTCGAGAAGTCGCTGCCGTTGTTCGACCAGACCACTGCCGCGATCCGGTACCAGGACCTGATCGGTAACCGCTACCTCGAGCTCAAGCGGGGTGAGAGCAACACGAAGATCGAGCCGGGCAGCACCATTCCGCTGGAACGCACGGAGCCCGCGCTCGACCTCGACGCACTCGTCGGCGGATTCCGGCCGCTGTTCCAGTCGCTGAGCCCGGAGAAGGTCAACACCATCTCCAAGTCGATCATCACGATCTTCCAGGGCCAGGGCGGCACCATCAACGACATCCTGGACCAGACGGCGCAGCTCACCCAGAGCATCGCCGATCGGGATCAGGCCATCGGTGAGGTGATCAAGAACCTCAACATCGTCCTGGACACCACCGTCGCGCATCAGCAGCAGTTCGATGACACCCTCAAGAACTTCGAGACGCTGATCACCGGGCTGAAGAACCGGGCCGATCCGATCGGATCCTCGGTGGCCAACATCAGCAACGCGGCCGGCTCGCTGGCGGATCTGCTGTCCGACAACCGGCCGCTGCTCAAGGACACCGTGGGCTATCTCGAGGTCATCCAGCAGCCGCTGATCGACCAGAAGCAGCAGCTCAACGACATCCTGGTGCAGTTCCCTCAAGCGTTGAAGATCATCGGGCGTGCCGGTGGCATCTACGGTGACTTCTTCAACTTCTACGCCTGCGACCTCTCGTTGAAGCTCAACGGGTTGCAGCCAGGTGGCCCTGTCCGAACCGTCAAACTCAGTTCACAGCCGTCGGGTAGGTGCACGCCGAGATGAGGACACTGCAAGGTTCCGACCGCTTCCGCAAAGGCCTGATGGGCGTTGTGGTGGTGGCACTGGTGATCGGCGTCGGTTCGACGCTGACGAGTGTGCCGATGCTGTTCGCGGTTCCCACGTACTACGGCCAGTTCTCCGATACCGGAGGCCTGAACCTGGGTGACAAGGTGCGCATCGCCGGTATGGATGTCGGCACCGTCAAGAGCATGGACATCAACGGCGACAAGGTCGAGATCGGCTACACCCTGGGTGGCAAGACGATCGGCACCGAGAGCCGTGCGGCGATCCGGACCGACACGATCCTGGGTCGCAAGAACATCGAGATCCAGCCGCGCGGCAGCCAGACGCTGCCCCCGCGCGGGATGCTGCCGCTGGGGCAGACGACGACGCCGTATCAGATCTACGACGCGTTCCTCGATGTCACGCGCAACGCGTCGGGTTGGGACACGAACTCGGTCAAGGAATCGCTGAACGTGTTGTCGGAGACGGTCGATCAGACCTCGCCGCACCTGAGCGCCGCGCTGGACGGCGTGGCCAAGTTCTCCGAGACCATCGGCAAGCGCGACGAGGACGTCAAGAAGCTGCTGGCCAATGCCAACAAGATCGCCACGGTGCTCGGTGACCGCAGCACGCAGGTCAACCAGCTGCTGGTGAACGCCCAGACCCTGCTGGCCGCGGTCAACGAGCGTGGCCAGGCCGTCAGCATGTTGCTGGAGCGGGTGTCGACGGTGTCGCGTGAGGTCGAGGGCCTGATCAACGACAACCCGAACCTGAACCACGTGCTGGAGCAGTTGCGCACCGTCAGCGACCTGCTCGTCGAGCGCAAGCAGGATCTGGCCGACACCCTCACTGTCGCAGGCAAGTTCATCACCTCGCTGGCAGAGGCGCTGGCCTCGGGCCCGTACTTCAAGGTGATGCTCGTCAACCTGATCCCGCCGCAGATCCTGCAGCCCTTCGTCGATTCCGCGTTCAAGAAGCGCGGCATCGATCCCGAGGAGTTCTGGCGTAACGCCGGTCTGCCGTCGGCCCGCTTCCCCGATCCCAACGGCAAGCGCTTCGAGAACGGCGCTCCGCCGCCGGCCCCGACGCCGCTGGAAGGCACCCCGGAGCACCCGGGACCTGCCGTCCCGCCCGGATCGCCGTGCTCGTACACGCCGACCGCGGCCGGGATCCCGTCGCCGGGCAACCCGATGCCGTGCGCGGCCGCCACCCAGGGTCCGTTCGGTGGCCCGGAGTACGGTCCGCCGGACCTGGCGACCTCGGCACCGAATCCTGACGGCATCGCGCATTCGCCGGGTGTGCCCAGCGCGGCCATCCCCGGCGAGATGCCGCCGGATCAGCCGGGTGCACCGGTCGAGCTGGCGCCCGGTCCGCCGGGAGCCCGCACCGTTCCGATCGCCCCGATCCCGGTGGCGCCGGGACCCCTGCCGGGCTACGCGCCGCACCCGGGACCGGTGAACGCTCCTCCGGCACCGCCGGGACCGGGGCCGGATGCCGGGCCGGTGGGCACGCCGCCGCTACCAGGTAATCCGCCGTTCCTTCCGCCCGGGTCGCAGGGATAGGCCGCAGATATGTCAACCGTATTTAACGTTCGAAACATCAAGTTGCCCAAGGCTTCCCGGGCAGCTGTCATCGTCGGTGCGCTGGCGTTGGCAGCAGCCCTGGTGCTGGGTTACTTCGGCATCAACCTGTACAAGAAGATGACCACCACCACGGTCACCGCGTACTTCCCCGAGGTGCTCGCGCTGTACCCCGGTGACAAGGTCCTCATCATGGGCGTCAAGGTCGGTGCGATCGACAGCATCGAGACCGACGGCGACAAGATGAAGGTCGTCTTCCACGTCAACAACAAGTACAAGGTGCCCGAGAACGTCACGGCGTCTGTGCTGAACCCGAGCCTGGTGGCGTCGCGCGTCATCCAGCTGTCCCCGCCCTACACGGGTGGGCCGCGGTTGCAGAACAACGCGGTGATCCCGATCGAGAACACCCAGATCCCGGTCGAGTACGACGAGTTGCGCAACCAGATCACCCGTCTGCTCGACGAACTGGGCCCGACCGCCGCCCAGCCCAAGGGCCCGTTCGGCGACATCATCGACTCCTTCGCCGACGGCTTCCAGGGCAAGGGTGACCAGCTCAACCGCACCCTCAACGGGTTGTCGGAGGCGCTGACCACGCTCAACCAAGGCCGCGGCGACTTCTTCCAGGTGGTCAAGAGCCTGGCGTTGTTCGTCAATGCCCTGCACAAGAGCGATCAGCAGTTCGTGGCGCTCAACAACGACCTGGCGCAGTTCACCAACTCGTTCACCAACACCGACCAGGAGCTGGCAACGGCCCTGCAGGATCTCAACAAGGTGCTCAAGACCACCCGCGATTTCCTGGACAAGAACGGTGGCGTGCTCACGCACGACATCAACAACTTGTCGGAGGCGACGACGGCGATCCTGCAGCCGGAACCGCGCAATGGTCTGGAGACGGGTCTGCACGCCTACCCGAACCTGGCCGCCAACGTGCTCAACATCGTCTCGCCCAACCAGGGTGGCATCGTGGGTCTGCCGGTTCTGCCGGGTCTGACCAACTTCTCCAACCCGCTGCAGTTCGTCTGCAGCTCGATCCAGGCGGGTAGCCGGTTGGGCTACCAGGATTCGGCCGAACTGTGTGCGCAGTACCTGGCGCCGATCCTGGACGCGATCAAGTTCAACTTCCTGCCGTTCGGCCAGAACCTGGCCAACACCGCGATGACGCTGCCGAAGCAGATCTCCTACTCGGATCCGCGCCTGCAGCCGCCCGGCGGCTACAAGGACACCACCGTGCCGGGCATCTGGTCGCGGGACACCTTGTTCTCGCACGGCAACCACGAGCCGGGCTGGACCGTGGCGCCGGGTATGCAGGGTGTGCAGGTGCAGCCGGCCACTCAGCAGATGCTGACGCCGGAGTCGTTGTCCGAGTTGATGGGTGGCCCGGACATCGTGGCCCCGCCGGCCCCGCCGGCGTTCGGTGCTCCTCCGGGAGGCAACCTGCCCGGACCGCCGAACTCCTATGACGAGCGCAATCCGCTGCCGCCGCCGTGGTACCCGCAGCCCGGACCGCCGCCGGCGCCTGCGCCGGGTGTGATCCCGGGTGATCCGATGTCGGGTCCCGCACCGGCCGCTCCGGCACCTGGCCCGGCTCCCGCCGGACCGGCGCTGCCCGCTGAGGTCGGAGGGCAGCCGTGATGAGCCGAAAGACAGGACCGATGAGCCGCTTGCGCGAAGAGCAATCGGGACCGATGAGCCGCTTGCGCAAAGGGCAGACGGGACGGATGAGGACACCTGACTGGGGTCGCGTCGGTCGACGCGTCGCGGTGCTGTCGGCGTCCGCGCTGATCCTCACCTCGTGTGGGCAGTGGCGCGGTGTGGCCAACGTGCCACTGCCGGGTGGGCCGGGCACCGAGTCCGGCCGCACCACGCTCTATGTGCAGATGCCGGAGACGTTGGCGCTCAACGCCAACAGCCGGGTGCGGGTGCGCGACGTGTTCGTCGGCCGGGTCCGCAAGATCGAGCTGATCAACTGGGTACCCACGTTGACCGTCGACCTTGAGCCGGGCATCGTGCTGCCGAAGAACACCGAGGCCAAGATCGGCCAGACCAGCTTGCTGGGTTCGCAGCACATCGAGCTCAACCCGCCGGCGAAGCCGTCCGAGGAGAAGCTGCGCAACGGGGACACCATCCCGCTCGCCCAGTCGTCGGCCTATCCGACGATCGAGCGGACGCTGGCCGGTATCTCGGGCATCCTGACCGGCGGTGGCATCCCGAACATCGAGACCATCCAGACCGAGGTGTTCAACATCCTCAACGGTCGCGCCGATCAGATCCGCGACTTCCTGGGCCGGCTCGACACGTTCACCGATGAGCTCAACCAGCAGCGCAACGACATCACCCGGGCGATCGATTCGACCAACCGGCTGTTGAACATCGTCGCGGCGCGCAACGACACGTTGGACCGGGTGCTCACCGAGTTCCCGCCGCTGATCCAGCACTTCGCCGATACGCGCGATCTGTTCGCCGACGCGGTGACCTCGCTGGGCCGGTTGTCCAAGGCTGCCGACGACACGCTGTCGAACAGCAACGCGAACCTGCACACCAACCTGCAGAACCTGCAGCGTCCGCTCAAGCAGCTGGCGCGGTCGGCCCCGTACCTGGTGGAAGCGCTCAAGCTGATCCTGACGGTGCCGTTCAACATCGAGAACATCCCGAAGGCGGTGCGCGGCGACTACATCAACGTGTCGCTGACGATCGACCTGACGTTGAGCTCGGTGGACAACGCGTTCCTGTCCGGCACCGGTGTCTCGGGCATGCTCCGGGCGCTGGAGCAGGCGTGGGGCCGCGATCCGGCGACGATGATCCCGGACGTCCGGTTCACGCCGAACCCGCACGATGCACCTGGTGGCCCGCTTGTGGAAAGGGGGGAGTGAGACATGTTGCTGACCCGCTTCATCAAGATGCAGCTCGTTCTGTTCACCGTGCTGACGGCGATCGCTCTGGTCGTGCTGGCGCTCGTGTACCTGCGGTTGCCGACGTGGGCCGGGGTCGGGATGTACAACCTGAACGCCAACCTCCCGAACTCGGGCGGCTTGTACGCGACGGCCAACGTCACCTATCGCGGAACGACGATCGGCAAGGTCACCTCTGTCGAGCCCACCGAACAGGGCGCCCATGTCCGGATGAACATCTACAACCAGTACCGGGTGCCGCTCGACGCCAGTGCCAACGTGCACTCGGTGTCGGCGGTCGGTGAGCAGTTCATCGACCTGGTGTCCGAGGGCGGCAGTCAAGGTAAGTACTTCCGCGACGGCGACACCATCGAGAAGGGCACCGTGCCCGCCGAGGTGGGTCCGTCTCTCGACGCCGCCCAGCGTGGCCTGGCGGCGTTGCCGAAGGAGAAGATCGCGGTTCTGCTCGACGAGACGGCTCAGGCCGTCGGTGGCCTCGGCCCGTCACTGCAGCGCCTGGTCGATTCCACCCAGGCGATTGCCAGCGACTTCAAGGACAACCTCGGTCCGGTCAACGACATCGTCGAGAACTCCGGACCGATCATCGACAGCCAGGTGAACTCGGGCGACGCGATCTCGCGGTGGGCCAAGAACCTGAACACGCTGGCGGCGCAGAGCGCTCAGAACGACGCGGCGTTGCGCAGTGGCATCCAGCAGGCGGCTCCGACGGCCGATCAGCTGAACTCGGTGTTCGGGGACGTCCAGGAGTCCCTGCCGCAGACGCTGGCGAACCTGGAAATCGTCATCGACATGCTCAAGCGGTACAACAAGAACGTCGAGCAGGTGTTGGTGGCGTTGCCTCAGGGTGGCGCCGTTGCCCAGACCGCGACGATCTTCGCGCCCAAGGGCCTGCTGCACTTCGGCCTGGGTATCAACATGCCGCCGCCGTGCCTGACCGGGTTCCTGCCCGCGTCCGAGTGGCGTTCGCCTGCGGACACGTCGACGGCGCCGCTGCCGTCGGGCCTGTACTGCAAGATCCCCAAGGACGCGTCGAACGCGGTGCGCGGCGCGCGTAACTATCCGTGTGCCGACGTGCCCGGCAAGCGGGCCGCCTCGCCGGCGGAGTGCCGCAGCAACGAGCCTTACCAGCCGTTGGGCACCAACCCGTGGTACGGCGACCCGAACCAGATCCGCAACTGCCCGGCTCCGGCCGCGCGCTGCGATCAGCCCGTCGATCCGGGCCGGGTCATCCCCGCGCCGTCGGTGAATAATGGGTTGAACCCGTTGCCGGCAAGTCAGCTTCCACCACCGGAATCAACGGCGATGCGCAGCGACCCGCTGACCGCGCCGCGGGGTGGCAATGTGAGTTGTAGTGGACAGCAGCCGAACCCCTGCATCTACACTCCGGCAGCAGGTTCGACCGCCACCTATAGTCCGTCCAGCGGCGAGGTGGTCGGTCCCGGCGGTGTGAAGTACTCCGTCACCAACTCGAATAAACCAGGAGATGACGGATGGAAGGAGATGCTGGCACCAGCCAGCTGAACCTCACCGACCAGCAGGACCCTCACACCACCGAACCGCAAGCGGAGGCCGTCACCGAGATCGTCGACCCGATCTCGGCCACGGATGCCGAGGAGGCTTCTCAGGAGTCCGAGTCACGGCCGTCACGGCTGGGGCGGGGCTGGATGGCGGCGATCCTCGCCGGGTTGCTCGTCCTGGCGGCGGCCGTCGGCGTCGGTGGCTACCTGGCGCTGCGGGCACATCAGGACAGTGAACGGATCGCCAGCGACGAGGCCGAGGCCCTGGCCGCGGCCAAAGACTGCGTGACCGCGACCCAGGCGCCCGACACCCAGGCGATGATCGCGGCGCAGACCAAGATCATCGAATGTTCGACCGGTGACTTCGGGGCGCAGGCCGGCCTGTACAGCGGCATGCTGCTCGACGCCTATCAGGCTGCCAACGTGCAGGTGAAGGTTTCGGACATGCGGGCCGCGGTCGAGAAGCACAACGACGACGGGTCGATGGATCTGCTGGTCGCGGTGCGGGTGCTGGTCACCAACACCGAGAAGTCCGACGAAGAGCAGGGCTACCGGTTGCGGGTGAAGATGGCCCGCGCCGAGGACGGCAACTACAAGGTCGCGCGGCTCGACCAGGTCACGTCGTGACCGCTGTGCTGGACAACGCCGGCGCGGTCTCCACCTCGGGGGCCGGGGCGGACCAGACGCGGTTGGCGTCCTGGCCGGCGCGGGCCGGTGCCTTCGCCATCGATGTGCTGGCGCCGGCCGGTCTGATCGTGACGGCCACGCTGGTCACCCAGGGCACGCCGTTGGGCAAGTGGTTGTGGTGGGCGGTGTACGCGGGCGGGCTGGTCCTGCTGGTCGCCGTCTCGTGTGTGAATCGCGTGCTGTTGCCGGCGTTGACGGGCTGGAGTCCGGGACGTTCGGTGTTCGGGATCCGGGTGGTGTCGTCGACCGGTGACGCCGGTCTGGGGCGGCTGCTGCTGCGTGATCTGGCCCATCTGCTGGACACCGCCGCGGTGTTCCTGGGTTGGTTGTGGCCGCTGTGGGATTCGCGCCACCGGACGTTCGCCGATCTACTGACCAGGACCGAGGTGCGTCGCGTCGAGCGGCCCGAGTCCAATGTCCGTCGCCGCGTCGGGGCGATGTTGCTGACGCTCGCGCTGCTCAGCGGAATCGCCGTCGGGCTGGGATATCTGCTGGTGTACCGGCAGGACCGGGCCGTGGACCAGGCCCGCGCGCAGATCGCCGACCAGGGCCCGCGGATCGTCGAGCAACTGTTGAGCTACGGGGTGGATTCCGTCGACGCCGACTTCTCCAAGGCGCAGTCGCTGACCACCGACAACTACCGGCAACAGCTGGTCGCCCAGCAGGACGCGGTCCGCAAGGCCGGGCCGACCACCAACGACTACTGGGCCGTGAGCAGCGCGGTGCTGCCTGGCATCACCGAGGACACGGCCTCGATGCTGGTGGCGCTGCAGGGTCAGCGGGGCACCAACCCCCAGGAGCTGAAGTTCATCACCGCGACGGTGCGGGTGGAATTCCAGAAGTCGGACGACCACTGGCTCGTCGACAACCTGACGGTGCTCAAACGGCCGGTGCTGAACGGAGGCGGACAGTGAGCCCGCGTCGTCGGATCGAGCCCGACGAGCGCGACTACTTCGCCGTCGAGCCCAAGGAACCCAAAGAGCCGATCCGCTGGGGTCTGCCGATCGTCGGGATGATCTCGGCCCTGATCATCGCGGCTGCCATCGTGGGCAGCTCGCTGATCCTGGTGCGGCACGAATCGGATCGCCGGGCGGAGATCAAGACCGCGGGCGCGTTGGACTACGTGCGCGAGTTCATGACGGTCTACACGACGCTGGATCCCTACCACGCCAACGACTATGCCGACCGCATCGCGTCGCAGGCGACCGGTGATTTCCGAAAGATGTTCCAGGAGAAGCAGAACGAGATCGTCGTTCAGGTGGCGCGGGCCGAGCCGACCGAAGGTTCGGTACTCGATGCCGGTGTCCAGCGATGGAACGACAACGGCAGCGCCGACGTTCTGGTCGCTACGAAGATCAGTACCCGAACCCCTGACGGAAAGTCCGTGGTGGAAAGCGGCAGCCGTTGGATTGCGACGACGATTTGGGAAGGACAGCAGTGGAAGATCAGCCAGCTGATTCAGGTGATCTGACCACCGGCGAGCCTGACAAGCCGCGCCGCAGACTGCGTTTCGGGCGGCGGCGCCGTGCCGAGGCGGTGCCTGAGGAGACGGTGCCGGAAACCGATTCGGAATCTGACTCCGAAACCGACTCGGAATCCGAGGCCGAGGGCACTCCGGAACGTCGTACCCCGGTGGGCAAGACCCGTCGCAAGGCGGGGACCGAGGCCGAAAGCGATGTCGAGCCGGAGCCGACGGCTGAGCCGGACGTCGAGCCGGAGGCTGACGCCGACGCCGAGGTTGACGCTGAAGTTGACGACGTGGCGACGGGCTCTGAGGAGTCCGGCGCTGAAGCGGATGAGGCGGAATCGAGCGAATCGGATTCGGGCGAGGCTGAATCCGATGACGACGTAGTTCTCGTTCCGCACCGTGAGGCGGGCAAGCGCCTGACGTATTTTGCGGCAGGCGCTGCGGTGGTGTTCGTGGCGGCAGGTGCGTTCGGCGGTGCGATGCTGCAGCCGTACCTGGCCGACCGGGCGTTGGTGGCGACCAAACTGCAAGTGGCACGGACGTCGGCCGACGCGATCACCACGTTGTGGACCTACAACCCGGACAACATCGAAAGCTTGCCGGACCGGGCCGCGAAGTACCTGTCGGGCGACTTCGCCAACCAGTACCGGCAATTGATCGACACCCTCGTGCCGACCAACAAGCAGGCACAGGTCACCAACAACACCGAGGTGATGGGTACCGCGGTGGAGACCATCAGCCGCGATGAGGCGACTGCGATCGTCTACACGAACACGGTGTCGACGAGCCCGGTTACCAAGAACGTCCCGTCCCTGCGGTACATGTCCTATCGGCTGATACTGCAGCGCACAGATGGACAGTGGCGCATCACCCAGATGCCGGCGTTGACCCAATTGGACCTGTCGCCGCAGCTGTAGAGGCGAGGATGTAGCCATGGCCATCGCCTCACCGGTGACACAGCGGTCGACTGTTGTGGCGCTGCTGTTGTTGACGTCCGCCACCGGGATCGTCGACGCGGTCAGCGTGTTGGTGCTGGGCCATGTGTTCGTCGCCAACATGACCGGAAACGTGATCTTCCTCGGGTTCTGGTTCGTACCTGGGTCGGGCGTGGATGTGACCGGTGCCTTGGTGGCATTCATCGGATTCGTGCTGGGCACCGTGGTGGGCGGGCGCCTGCGACGTCATCTCGACAGCCATGTCCGCAACTGGCTGGCCACCGCGCTGGGTGTGGAAGTCGTTCTGCTGACCGTGCTTTCGATTCTCGCCGGGACCGGTGTGGTGGACTATCACGACAATCGCAAGTTCATGCTCATCGTTCTGGCAATGACGTTCGGTATCCAGAACGCGACCGCACGGCAGTTCGGCATCCAGGAGTTGAGCACCACGGTGCTGACCCAGACGATCGTCGGCATCGGTTACGACAGCCGACTGGCCGGGGGCACCGGGGACCGCGAGAAGTTGCGCTACGGCGTGGTGCTGACGATGTGTGGCGGCGCCGTGTTGGGAGCGACGCTGTCGCGCTTCACCGTTGCGCCGGTGATCGCGCTGGCGGCGGTGGTGGTGGCGACCAGTGCGCTCATCTTCAAGTTCGGGCCGGCTCCGGAGCCGGCGTCTGCGGAGAGTGCTCGCTGATCCAGGTGGCGCCCTCGTCGGCTGCGTGCAGCAGGGCGGTGAACTCGCCGAAGTAGTCGGCCACCGCGCCGACGCCAGGGAGCATGCCGAGATAGCGGTAAAGCTTTTGCGGGTGAGGTCTTTTCGTGATTTCGTCGCCGACCGCACGTAACGTACCGGCGAACTCCCAGAGCCTTCCCGGCAGGGATTGCGGTGGTACGTCGGAGTCGTCCGTAGGCGCTTCGGACAGCTGGCGGTCGCACAGGACAGCGCCGAGCAACTGCACCTGATCGTCGTAGTCGGTGACTCCATCCTCGCGGGCCACAGCACACAACACGATGGCCTGGTTGGTGAAGCCCAGGAAGTCCTGGATACCGAGCCGGTCGGCGATGACCCCGAATGCCCCGGGGAAGGCGACCAGGATGGTGGTGACGGCCCCGGCGCGGTGCACCCACCACTTCACGTGGCCGTGCTGATCCATCTCGGCCCAGGCCTTGGTGCCTGGCAGCTCAGCGAAATTGAGCAAAGCGGCGGCGATGTCAAGGGACTTGCCCACGGGGCCCTCGCCGGGTTCCTCGCGATGGGTGCGTCGTCTCAGCCCGAGCGGATCGAAACGGCTGAACACATCAAGTGCCGGGTTGATCACGGATACCGCGTGGTCGAGCGCACCCGCGACGTCAGCGTCCGAGAGGCGAGTGAACGGCAACAGGCTTATCCCCACCTCAGCTATCTTGCCGGATGCTCGCGGTTGTCGTCGTTCCGGTCCGAAAACTTGTCGAACCTCTCTGCTTTGATGAGGACCCGTCCACCCACCACACCCCCACCCCAGCCACCACGCGGGCCGACCGGGGAACGCGCCCACTGGTGGTGGTACCCACCCTTCCAACCCCAACCACCACCAGAAGCCGAGTAGCGCGCGGATGCGGTTGTCGATCAGGCGTAGCCGTCCACCCAGGTGCCGGTGTCGTCGGTGCGGACGACGAGGTTGACTCCTGGCGCCGCCATGAGTGCGGCCGCATGCGACGACGTCGGGACGTTGCCGGCCCGCGCGCACGTGCCTCGGTCGAAGCTCACGAGTCCGTCGTACGTGCCGAAAACGACCTGCCTGTCCAGGATCAAAGCCATACCGTCCGGGGACATTCGCCCGGTGGCACTCGCGGGTCGGTCGTCGAACGAGCACTGCTCTCGTCCGTCCGGGCTACGTAAGGTGGCCCGGTCATTGTCGTCAGTCAGGAACTCGTCGGAGCCGTCGGTGGTGAGGATGGGATACGCGGGGCTGCCGAGCCCCTCGTAGGACCGCCGTGCGGCGTTGATGAACACCGAGCGGCGTTCCTCACCATCGGGGCCAACAGTGAGGATGGCGGCGCCGTCGCCCGCATGCGAGGTGGACATCGCCACGCGGTGGTTCTTGAAATCCTCCGCGGTATATGGAAGTCCATGCAGAACCGTTGCCTCCCAAGCGGTTGTGCCGGTGTCCGGATCGGCAACTGCGAACTGGACATCCATCCCGCCGTTGCCCGGGCATCGCTCAGCGCTCTGGAGGAAACGCGCATTGCCGCGGCCCCAAGAACGGCAGCGGGAACCGGGCACCGGCGCCGTCCACAGCGGCGTCCCGGTTCTGGTGTCGAACCGCGTCCAGGTCAATGCGTCGGGATTCTCGTCGACCAGATAGGTCAGGGCCGGTGGTGGGCGATGATCTATCACCTTGCGGTAGGTGTCGACCAAGTCCTTGTTCGAGGACCACCACAATTGCAGGCCGGTGGATGCGTCGAGACCCACCAATACCGAAGGATACGAACCGATCGCGGCGACAACGGTCTGCCCGCCGTCGAACACGTGCAGCGACGTCACGCGCGATTCACCGGGACCGGAGCGTGAATAGTGCCATCGCTCAGCTGAATCGGGGCCGTAGGAGGTGACGCGCCCGTTGCCGTACGTGACGAAGCCACCGGCAATGGGCGCGACGTACCACCCGCTGTGCTCGATCTGATCCCATTTGGTCCAGTCGGACACCTTGAGCGTGAAGCGCTTTATGCCGAGAGTGCCCGGTATGGGGAGATCCGCGGGTGGCGATGATGCAACCGACGCGTCAACGAATCGGCGGTCGTCACCGGTACGGATCGTCAAGTTGGTTGCCGAAGCCGACACCGCGAGCCCGACGAGAATTCCGACGACGACAGGAACACGCCAGCCACGATGGGAGAAGCGGGGGACGGCGAAGCTGCCGATGATCAGTGCGGCCACACCGATCAGCCCCAACCGCCAGGCGGAGAGCGTGACCGGCAACTGGGCCGTGCGTGGATAGAACATCATCCAGCCAACAAACTGACCAAGCCTGTCGGCGTAGAAGGTCATGAACAACAGGACCATCACGCCCACTGCGGCCGGCAAGACCCATGTGCCCGGATGGGTTCTGCCGACGAACCAGGCAATGGCGGTCGTCACCAGTAGCAGGCCGACAAGCCAACAAAGGGCGATCGCGATGCTTCGGGGTGTGTGCGCACCCAGCGATGCTGCTTCGGGCGGCAGGAACTCTTCCCATGCACCGAGCGCTGGCGACGGCTCACCAGCCAGCCAACTCGTCAGGGCCAGGCTCACGGCGCACACGAGGATGGCGAGCGCCAATCCCAGACTTACTGCCGAAATGATGCGAATCAACGATTTCCCCCACGACACGGGAAAAGTGTGCCAGCTCAGCCCGGTAACGTGACGGATATGGCCATGGCCGCGAATCGGGCTGACGTCTTCGTCAAGCGCAACTCGCTGGTGCCGGCCGGGTTCTTCGCTGCGGAGGCGGCCGGGCTCAACTGGCTGGCCGTCGAGGGTGGTGCGCCGTGTGTTGCGGTAATCGATTACGACGCAACCTCATTGACGTTGCAGCGCCTGCGCCCGGTATCGCCGACGGCGCAGGCCGCTCGAATCTTCGGTGAGCAGCTGGCCCACACCCACGATGCGGGTGCATCGGCCTACGGGGCCGGACCAGACGGTCATGACGGACACGGGTTCTTCGGCCCGATGTCACAGCCGTTGCCAATGTCGTTGGCCGGCCACGATTCTTGGGGCACCTTCTACGCCGATGAGCGGCTGCGCCCGATGGGGCAGCTGGCGGCAGGCAGGCTCAGTGCGGGGGCACGCGACGCCATCGCTGCGGTGGCCGACCTCTGCCGCACAGGCGTGTTCGATGATGACGACGGGCCGGCCAGACTGCACGGCGACCTCTGGAGCGGCAACGTGATGTGGACTGCCGACGGCGCGGTGCTCATCGACCCGGCGGCACACGGCGGTCATCGCGAGACCGATCTGGCGATGTTGGAGCTGTTCGGGTTTCCGTTCCTCGATGACGTGCTGGCGACGTACCAGTCGGTGCGGCCGCTGCGGGACGCGTGGCGCGATCGGGTCGACCTGCACCAGCTCTATCCGTTGCTTGCTCACGTGGCGCTGTTCGGCGGCGGTTACGTGGACCAGGCCGAGGCGGCAGCGCGGCGAGTTCTGGCACGCGTCAGCAAACTACGGATCGAGTAGTTCGAGCCGCTCATTGGCGGGTGTCGTCGGCTGCTGGCGCTGGTTGAGGCGGTTTTGGTACCGACCGGAATCAGTTGACAGATCAGCGGACGTCTGACAACGGCAAGGCGTGCGTGCATGGGCATGTAGCAACGTCGCATCTGGCTGCCCGCAACAAAAGCAACGCTTGCCTGTCGCAAGCGTCAATATGCCTCTGGCCAGCGCAGCGCGCATCGGGTCACTTTCAACAAGTTTGCGACAAATTGCGAAGGCGAATAGTGAAATTTTTCCAGCAATGCAGTGATGGAGGTCACAGTAGTGTTACGTTGCCTGAGATCAACCTGAGAAACCGGCCGAAAGGACTGGTCAGATGGCAGTTCAACACCGTAGGCAGCGGAGGCGCGTCAAGAGGGTTGCGACCCTCGGGGCGGCAACCGCAACAGTCACCGCGCTTACGGTGGGCGTTGCCCCGCCGTCGGCTCAGGCCGCGGCGGTCCAGCGCGATCTACGGTTGCAATCCGGGGTCCAGATCTTCCCGCCGCCCGACCAGATTCCGGACCTCACGGGCGGCTTCGGAACTCAGGCCTACAACCAGTTCCAAACCGTCGGCGCCCAGCTCCAGACCGCGTTCGTCAACACCTTCAACCTGGCCGCACTCCTGCAGGCGGCAGGGATCGATCCGACGACCGCGATCGAGGATCCGATCAATGACGCGTTGGGTGGGGCGCTCGGCGGCGCGCTGAACGGATTGCCCATTGACGTGGGCGAGCTTCTCGGCATCGACCTGAATGACCCGCTGTCGTCGGCCGGGATCAACCTGATCACGGCCGGTGGACCGTTCACGCTCCTGAAGATGCTTGGCGTCGATCTGGGGTGGACGCCGTCCTTCCCGAACTCGGTGGCCGACGAGATCAACAACACGCCGTACCTCGATATCAGCCTTGAGTCGATCTTTGAGGCGCTCGGTCTCCCCACGGAGGGCCCTGGCCTCATCCCAATCAAAGCCGCGTTCAAGCTGCTCACCGGTATGGACCTGCCGGCGATGGACACGAATGTCGCCGATGTTCGAATCCCTATCGTGGCGGGCTGGGGCTTCGGTGCCTTCGCGGCCGGTGCGGCGTATCAGCAGGTGGTCGACGATCTGCCGAATCAGCCTGGCGGGGCGGCGTATACGGGCACCGATCCCCTTCTCGGCAGTTTCACCATCCTGCCGATGATCCTGATCGACAACCCCGGCCGGGCCAACGGCGGCATCCTGGCCCGTGCCTACCCCTTGTTCGGATTGTTCGGGATCGACACCGTGACTCCCGATACCCAGGTGCAGAGCAGTACTGACGGGGAAGGGCTGCTCAACGGCGTTCAGCTCTTCGGACTCACGCTGGGCGGCGCCAACCTGATCCCCATCAAGATCGACGCGACGGCCGAGTATCTCCCGCTGTCAGACTTCGCTGCCTGGCCCAACCCGTTCACGATGGCGAACAACGTTGCGGCAGGGCTCTTCCCGACTTACATCCTGCGCAACCAGACGCTGGATTCCCTCACCACGGTCCTGGTCGACCAGGTGGTGTCGCAACTCGGCGCCGACATCACCGACTACATCGCCAATCCCGGGGACGATCCGACCAAGGGCCCCAAGCTCAACATCTACATCACCATCCCGGCCAACAGCCTGCCGTTGCTGGAGCCGACGTACCTGGCGTACGACGTCGTCAACCTGCTGACCGGGGCGAACCTCAACAACCCGATCGGCACGGCGCTCACCCCGGTGCTCACCAGCCTGGTCAACCTCGGCTACACCGATGTCTACTACGACCCGACGACGGGCGTCTACGAACGCTCGCTCGACGAGGCCGATATCCCAACGGCTTTCGGCACGCTTCCGGCGGATGTCGATTGGGGTCAGGTACCCGGGCATCTGGTGAACAACCTGGTGACGGGTATCCAGAAGGCGATCGATGACGGCCTGGTGAGCCAGACCCCGGTCTCCAATCCCATCAAGACCCTGCTGAGCCTGCTGGGCGTCGGCAACACGTTGACGACCGGCGGATCCGCGCTGGACCTCTCGAGCCTCACCGATGCGCTGACCGGCCTCACCCAGGATGCGCTGAACAACGTTGGTACGCAGAGCCTTGCGAAGACGAGCTTTGAGCCGCAGGGCATCACGCAGACCAATGTCGGTGCAGACACGGTCAAGCTGACTTCTGTTGTGGACGAACCTGCCGCGGACGACAGCTCGGCGAACGCCGACGACGGCACCAAGAAGCTCAGTACCGCGGCCGACGACGCCCGCGAACAGCTGGACAAGACCGTCAAGGAAGCGGGCGAGCGGGCGAAGGTCTCGGCGGAGAAGGCGCGTGAGCGGACGGCCAAGGCCGTCAAGGACGCCCAGGACCGCGTGAACAAGCTTGCCGACGACGGACGTAAGCAGATCAAGTCCGCGGCCGAGGGCATCCAGAAGGGCGCTGAGAAGGCGGTCAACGACGTGAAGGACAACGTCAAGAAGGCCGGTGAGTCGGTGAAGCCCGCCAAGAAGACCGAGAAGAAGGATGCGGCTTGACGCCTAACTCGCCTGGTGCACCGACTCGACGGTGTACAGGTGGGGGTCGAAACTGATCGCGATGTCGGCGCACCGCCCCATGTGCTCCCGTGCCACGGGGTCGGCGAGCATGGCGTGGAAGTCCTCGGCGCTGCGCCACTGCGCATAGTTGATGACGCGAGTGCCGTCCGTACTCAGATGAATGTTGGCGGAGACGAATCCGGGGACGTGGCGCATCACGTCCTCGGTCGCCTGTCCCAGTGATGCGGCGAGTTCGGCCGCCCGCTGAGGCTCCACGGTGAACACGTTGATCAGGGTGGCGTGGGGGTTGTGTTCCTGGATGGTCGTCACGATTCCTCCAATGTCAGGTTCCTTACAAAGACGACGGTAGCATTGATGTAAGGTTCCTGTCATGGCTGCGAATGTGGAAGCCGGCGCCGGCTACCTCGTCAAGCGGGTGCAGCAGAGCTTGCGCCGCAATTGCGATGCCGCACTGCGACCTACTGGATTGTCGATGGCGCAGTACACGGTCCTACGGGCGCTCGCCGACCACCCTCAGGCCTCGGCGGCAGAACTGGCCCGGCTGTGCTTTGTCACGCGTCAGTCGCTGCAAGACGTGCTGAGCGGCCTGCGTGCCGATGCCCTGGTGGAGGAATCGGCCGGGCCGCAGCGGGGCCGTGCTCGGTCGTTGCAGCTGACTGCCGCGGGCAAGCGTCGACTCGGCGGAGCCCACGCCGCGGTGCTGCGTGTCGAGCAGGACATGCTGAACGGAATTCCTGGTAAAGCCCAACGGGAACTCGCGTCGTTGCTGTTGCGCTGCGCGGAGAATCTCGAGGGGGCCGCGGCAGAAACGACGATTGACCGGTGACTTCGGAAAGGCGTGGGCGCGGTCGGCCCGCCGGACCTGGTGTCGACGTCGAGGTGGCCAAAGTGGCCGGCTTCTAGTTTGGCGCCAGCGCACTTTCGGTCAGGCGGGTCAGCACCGGCGCCAGCAGTTGGGCGTACTCGGCGGTGATGTGGTTGTCGTCCCGGAACACCAGGGTGTTGCCGACGATGACCGGGCAGCGTTGGTCGGTGCAGAAGTACTGGTCCAGCCGCGCGTACTGTCCACCGCCGGCCTGTACCGCTGCGGCTTCCGCGGCAATGCCGTTGTCGTTCACGGCGATCGCGCGGTTGGGCGCACACGCCGAAGCGTCGTCCATATGCGCCGACAGGCAGGTGGGAACCGTCGTGTGCGGGTCGGGCACGGGACCGAGAACCAGCACCCGCGCGCCGGTGCCGCGCAACTGCGAGACCAGTCGGGTCAACCCGTCCAGCCAGGTCGGGTCGTAGCTGACGAACCCGAAGTCGGCCCCGTAGCGGCGCACCATGTCCAGAACGACGAGGGTCGGGCGTTCCGCGGCGATCCGCGTCAGCACGTCGGCCCGCCACTGCTGGCATTCGGTGAACTCGCGCTCGAGGTAGGGGCTGAGGATGGGGAGCTTCATCGGCGGGCAGGTGACTTTCGCGTAGGTCTCCAGCCGCCAATGTCGCTGCTGCGCGGCGGTTTCCAGGGCGGGTTGCCACATCCCCGCGTGGGAATCGCCGATCAGCGCGACCTTGGTGGCCGACGAGGTGTCGCCGGACGCGCAGTCAGGCACGGCGATGTCCTTCCAGGACAGTACGCAGCCGTTCACGAACACTTCGGGTTTGGTGATGTTGCCCAGCGGCGGTGACAGATTCGACGGCACGGCACGCAGGCCGGCCGCCGCGGCCACCGCCGCCTGCACCCGCTGCTCGGGCGTCTGCGTCTGCGCTTGCGTCGGAGCGTCCGCGCGGGTCGGCCCGATGACGGCGACCGGAACCGCTGCGGGTCCGGCTCCCGTTGGGACGGGACGCACCGCCAACAACACCAGGCCCGCACAGACGGCCACCCCGGTGGCTGTCGCGCCGACGGCCAGGCTGCGCCACGATGACCCCCGCAACGCGGTGGCGAACCGGGCCGGGTTCTCGACCAGATGCAGGGTCAGGATCGCCAGGCCCAGCGACATCACCATCATCGCCAGCCGGCCCGCCAACCCCAGTCCGTGGCCGAACAGGGCGGGCGCCAACAGCAGGGCCGGCCAGTGCCACAGGTACCACGAGTACGAAAGCCGGCCGATGCCGCGCATCACCGGTTTCGACAGCAGGCGTCCGACACCCAGATCGGGTATTGCGCAACCGGCCCCGATCACCAGGGCGGTCCCCATCACGGGAAGCAGCGCCGCCGATCCGGGGTAGGGGGTGGCAGTACCGAGCTGCGTGCAGGTAGCCAGGATCAGCGCCAGGCCACCCCAGCCGACCAGGGCCGCGCAGACCGGCGGGAGGCTGCGCCAGTGCGTCGCCGTCAACGCGATCAGCCCGCCGGCGGCCAACTCCCAGGCTCGGGTCGGCAGGGAGAAGAACGCCCACGGCGGCATCGACTGGGTCCACGACAACGACACCGTGAGCGAGGCGGCGGCCACCACCGCCAGGACGCCCGCGTAGGGGACGGCCGACCGGGTGCTGCGACCGCAGCGGGTCAGCAGCCAGGCAATGCCCAGGATCAGCGCAGGCCACAACAGATAGAACTGTTCCTCCACCCCGAGTGACCAATAGTGCTGCAGTGGCGACGCCGCCGTCTCGGCCGCCAGGTAGTCCGTGCCCTCCGCCGCGAAGCGGTAGTTCCCGACATACAGGGCGCTGGCGATCGCGTCGGCCAGCACCGAACGGGCCTGCAGCGGTGGGAGCAGCAGGGTGGCCGCCGTCGATGTCACGACCAGCACCAGCGCGGCGGCCGGAAGCAGTCGTCTGGCTCGGCCGGCATAGAACTGGGCCATCCGGACCGTCCCGGTACCCGACGCCTCGCGCCACAGCAGTCCGGTGATCAGAAATCCCGACACGACGAAGAACACGTCGACGCCGATGAACCCGCCGCCGAAGCCGGGCACCCCGGCGTGGAACAGCACCACGGCGAGCACTGCGACTGCCCGCAGGCCCTCGATATCGGGGCGAAACTGTTTGTTCGACAGGGGTTTTCGCCCGCTCGCGGCGTTGCCGCGGCGGGCCGTGGGCTCCGCGAGGGTTGTCACTCTGTTCACTCGAGTAACGATCGTCGCACGACTGGCGCCGTTGACCCTGGATTTGCGTGCCTGTTGCTAGCCTCGTGCCGATGGGACGATCACGCCTTGCGGCACTCGCAGTGCTGGGCGGACTGCTCGCGGGCTGTTGTGCTCCGACTGACACCGCGCAGTCTCCGGCCGCCCCGGTGGTCTCAGCTCCGGCGACGGCGTCACCGACGAAGCCGGCAGCAGCGGACGGTACCTGCGATCTGAACGGCCTGCCGCCCGAAGCGGACAAGACCGTTGAGCTCATTCAGTCGGGTGGGCCGTTTCCCTATCCGCGCAACGACGGCGTCGTCTTCGGAAACTACGAAGGCCGACTGCCCAAACACGAGCGCGGCTACTACCACGAGTACACCGTTCCGACGCCCGGCAACAAGCACCGCGGCAAGCGGCGCATCGTCACCGGGGGAGCGCCACAGAACGACCCACCCGAGTACTACTACACCGGCGACCATTACGAATCGTTCTGCCTGATCGGAGGCATGTGAAGACGTATCGGATCGATGGGACCAAGGTGGCCTCCAAGGCCGACTTCTTCACTGAGATGGGCCGCGCGGTCAACGGCGACGGTGGCTACTTCGGCTCGAATCTGGATGCGCTGGCCGATTGCCTGCGCGGCGGATTCGGCACTCCCGACAATCGGAAGTTCCGGTTCGTGATGACGTCGTACCGGAACATCAAAGAGGCGCTCGGGCAAGACACCTGGAGCACCGTGCTGTCCATCTTCGCCACCGAAGGCGTCGACCTGTGGCTGGAGAACTGAAGCGGAATTGAGGGCCAGCAAAGTGGCTCGGTGACCGCTTACGCGCGTCGCTCGTGGGCAAGAGCGCGGTCGCTCCGGGCTGGCAACGAGGCTCTGCGGCAACGCCGTTGATTGTCGCCGCGCGTCCCGCGAAAACTGGTTACGCTGGCATTCTGCGTGCCTCTTGGTGCGGGAGGACTGGTGCGAAACAGGCGGGAGCAATAGGCGCGTGACCGAAGAACTGTCCACCGAGACGACATGGCTGATGGCCCGCACCGAGGGATCTGCCGGCCTGTGGCAAATGCAGCCGGAGGTGATGGCGGCTGCACTCCCGTACTACCGCGCGACGATGACGCACTTTGTGGCACTCCATGGCGGCACGCTCTCGGCGAGGCAGCCTTCCTGCGACGGTTTCACCGCCACCTTCGACCGCGCATCCGATGCGGTGGCCTGCGCGCTGTACCTGCAACTGACGCCGCTGGATCCGTTCGAGCTGTGCATCGGCGTGCACACCTCTCGCACCGGTACGCAACGGCTCCGCGATGTCGCGCATGTCGGGCAGACGTTGATATCCGGCACGACGGCGGCATTGGTCGGCGCCGACCTACCCTCCGGCGTGACGTTGAAATACCTTGGCGACCAACGCATGGGAGAAACCGAGCCTCAGGAACGGCTGCTGCAGCTGTGCCATCCGGGATTACGCAAGTACGTGTTGCCGCCGCGAATGCCGACCGCCGTGCTCGCGGAGATCTTGGTCAACTGAACGCTGGTCAGTTGAAGGCCAGCCAGCTCGGCAGGGCCCGTTCGCGCGAATCGCACAGCACCTGACGGGTATCGCAGTTCCCACGCGGAGATCCGGCGCCACTCCACATGCCGCCGGAATCGCGGCGCAACACGATCGCCGACGAGCCGCCGCCGTCGAGCAGCAGGGCATTGTCGGCGCCCAGCGCGCGGAACAGGTCCTGGATGTTGTCCGGTGTGTAGCTGCCGCCCTGGAAGACGTAGAGCTGATCGGCGGCCCGGTTGTAGCCGACGGCGGTCCGCGCCGCGCTCGGGCCGTTGTCGTTGAGCTGGCCGGTCTCGCCCGGAGCGAGCAGTCCGATGCCGGCCACCGCGACGAACCGGGCGTTCTGATCCAGCAGCCGCTGGATCACCGGGGTGGCCGAGTCGTAGTCGTTGGGCCCCTTGGGCATCACCACATACGGGGCGCCGCCCATCGGAAGGATCATGGTGGCCAGCGCCGCCCATCGTTCGTCACCGCCGGACAGGCCCTGCTTGCCTGCGTAGGCCAAGGTGCCGGTGACCGCGGCATTGGCGCGGCCCTGCCCGCGGGTGTTGTCGACGTAGGCGCCCAGCGGCGACGAGCACTTGGTGTCGCGCCACGAGCCGCCCTGCTGCCCGCGCACGTCGAAGAAGTTGGCGTTGACCGCGATGGTGGGCTGCCCGAGAACCTGCCACGCGGCAAGGGGCGCATAGGTTTCCGACGCCTGCCAAAGGCCCTCGCTGGTACGGGCGCCGGGGGTGCGCTCACAACGGGACTGATACCCCTGATGGCTGTCGACCAGCAGGCGCGGGTTGAGCCGGCCCGAGGCGTTCTTCATGGCCATCAGGTGGCCGCCGTTGTTGAGCGTGTAGGCACGTCCGTCGGCGGACAGGAACGGTGCCGCGAACTGGCCGCCGAAGTTGTAGACGAGGTAGGAACCCTTGGTGTTCGCGATCGCCCCGAGCAACAGCGTCCGGGCGTCCTCGGCGCGTGCGACGGGGGAGCCGCTGGTGGCTAATGCCGCGCAGACGGCAACGGCGGACGCAGTGGCGACCGCGCGTTGGAGGAGTTTTGCCAGGCCTGGCACGAACTACACAATAACCACACAGGAAACTCTGTCAACATGCGTAACAGCCTGGTCACGGTTGGATCAAGAGGCGATCGCACCTGGTTGATCGGTGTTAGCTGGTTCGGCCACATCGGGCTTGCGCAGCACCGCCGGCCGCAAATTCGCGGGCAGCGCACGGAGGGCCGCAGCGCACAGCGCGGTCACCGCGATCGCACCCGCGGTGGTCGCCCAGACCGGCGCGGCCGGGAAGGCGGCCTCCAGCAGCATCGCCAGGCCGAAGATCACGAACAGCGCCGCGGCACCCAGCTGGATCACCCGCTCGGGCAGGTGCTTGCCTGCGATCGCCCCGACCATGATGGCGAGCGCGTCGGCGGCCACCATGCCGATGGTGGAACCGATCCACACCCCCACCCAGTTGTTGTCGGCGGCCAGCGTGATGGTCGCGAGCATCGTCTTGTCGCCGAGTTCGGCGAGCAGGAAGGCCGAGGTGACCGTGAAGAACGCGGGGGCGGTCGAACGCTGGGCCTTGGTCGCCTCGTCGTCGGACAGCTTGTCGCCGCGCAGGGTCCAGAGCCCGAAGAACACGAACGCAACACCGGCGAGGATGCCGAGCAGGTGGGTCGGCAGCGCCGCGCCCAGATAGTGGCCGACGGCGACGGAGATCAGGTGAACCGCAGTGGTGGCCGCGGTGATACCGACGAGCACCACCCACCAGCGGTAGCGCAGCGCGAAGGTCATGGCCATCAACTGCGACTTGTCGCCGAGCTCGGCGACGAAGATGACAGCGAAACTCAAGAGCAGAGCAGCCAGCACTCAACAACTCCTCGGTCGTTGGCTGCCGTTGGGGGCTGAATCAGATGCCTCCGGCCGGCAAACCAATGGTCTACGGCCGAAGGTCTCGCCCACCGGGCTGTGGCCGGTTCGGATAACCGGGCCGGTTCCGCATCGCTGCGCGGCCAGTATGTCGAATATCCGATTGGGGGCTACTCCCCTTCGCTGTCACCCACCATACGCACTTCGGACGGGACGATGCAAACCGTCCCGCCCGAAAGTGCTTATTCGACAATAAGTTTGGGGATCAACACCAGAAAGTTCGGGTCCCCTGACAATGTAGGTTCAGGCACCCACATATTCGGCGAGGTGCTGTCCGGTGAGTGTGGCGCGCTCTGCGACCAGAGCCGCCGGGGTGCCCTCGAAGACGACCTGGCCACCGTCATGCCCCGCTCCCGGCCCCAGATCGATGATCCAGTCGGCATGCGCCATGACCGCCTGATGGTGCTCGATCACGATCACCGACTTGCCCGAATCGACCAGCCGGTCCAGCAGCCCGAGCAGCTGTTCGACATCGGCCAGGTGCAGGCCAGTGGTCGGCTCGTCCAGGATGTACGTGTCGCCCTTTTCGCCCATCTGCGCGGCCAGCTTGAGGCGCTGCCGCTCGCCACCGGACAGCGTGGTCAGCGGTTGCCCGAGGGTCAGATAACCCAGGCCCACATCGGCCATGCGGGACAGGATCTTTTGTGCGGCAGGAACTTTGGCCTCGCCCTCGGAGAAGTACCGCTCCGCCTCGCTGACCGGCATGGCCAGCACCTCGGCGATGTTGCGACCTCCGAGGGTGTACTGCAGCACCGAGGCGCCGAACCGCCTGCCCTCGCACTCCTCGCACGTGGTCTCGACCGTGGCCATCACACCGAGGTCGGTGTAGATCACCCCGGCACCGTTGCAGGTCGGGCAGGCGCCCTCCGAATTCGAGCTGAACAGCGCCGGTTTGACGTCATTGGCCTTCGCGAAAGCCTTACGGATCGGGTCGAGCAACCCGGTGTAGGTGGCCGGATTGCTACGGCGCGAGCCGCGGATCGGGCTCTGATCGACCACCACCACGCCGTCGCGGCCGGCCACCGACCCGTCGATCAACGAACTCTTGCCCGAGCCCGCGACACCGGTGATCACCACCAGCGCGCCGAGCGGGATATCCACGTCCACATCGCGTAGGTTGTGGGTGTCTGCGCCACGGATCTCCAACGCGCCGTTGACTTTCCGTGCTGAATCCTTGAGCGCGGCGCGGTAACCCAGGTGGCGTCCGGTGACGGTGTCACTGTCCCGAAGGTCCGCCACGCTGCCCTCGAAGACCACCTCGCCCCCGGCCGCCCCGGCGCCCGGGCCCAGGTCCACCACATGGTCGGCAATCGAGATCGTCTCGGGCTTGTGCTCGACCACCAGCACAGTGTTGCCCTTGTCGCGCAGGGCCAGCAGCAGGTTGTTCATCCGGGCGATGTCGTGCGGGTGCAGGCCGATGGTCGGTTCGTCGAACACGTAGGTGACGTCGGTCAGGGACGAGCCGAGGTGCCGGATCATCTTGACGCGCTGGGCTTCTCCGCCCGACAGCGTGCCGGCGGGGCGGTCCAGCGACAGATAGCCCAGCCCGATCTCGACGAACGAATCCAGCGTGTGCTGCAACGCCGCGAGCAGTGGAGCCACGGGCTTGGCTGTGGGTTTCTTCGCCAGACCGCCGATCCAGGTGGCCAGGTCGGTGATCTGCATGGCGCAGACCTCGGCGATGTTGACGCCGTCGATCTTCGACGACCGCGCAGTTTCCGACAGGCGGGTCCCATCGCACTCCGGGCAGGTGGTGAAGGTGACCGCGCGTTCGACGAACGCCCGGATGTGCGGCTGCATGGCCTCGACGTCCTTGGACAGGAACGACTTCTGGATCTGCGGGATCAGCCCGAGATAGGTCAGGTTGACCCCGTCGACCTTGAGCTTGGTCGCCTCCTTGTGCAGCAGTGCGTCGAGTTCCTTCTTGGTGAACTTGTTGATCGGCTTGTCCGGGTCGAAGAAGCCGCAGCCGCGGAAGATCCGGCCGTACCAGCCGTCCATGCTGTAGCCGGGGATGGTCAGCGCACCCTCGTTGAGCGATTTGGTGTCGTCGTACAGCGCGGTCAGGTCGATGTCATTGACCGCACCGCGCCCCTCGCACCGCGGGCACATCCCGCCGACGATGTTGAACTCGCGACGTTCCTTGACCGTGCGCCCGCTCTTCTCCAGCGTCACCGCCCCCGCACCACTGATCGAGGCCACGTTGAACGAAAAGGCCTGGGGTGAACCGATATGCGGGGTGCCGATCCGGCTGAACAGGATGCGCAGCATCGCCCCGGTATCGGTGGCGGTGCCGACGGTCGAGCGCGGGTCGGCACCCATCCGCTGCTGGTCGACGATGATCGCGGTGGTCAGCCCGTCGAGGACGTCGACCTCGGGACGGGCCAGGTTCGGCATGAAGCCCTGCACGAAGGCGCTGTAGGTCTCGTTGATCAACCGCTGGGACTCGGCGGCGATCGTGTCGAACACCAGTGAGCTCTTGCCCGACCCCGAGACGCCCGTGAACACCGTCAACCGGCGTTTGGGCAACTCGATGTCGACGTCCTTGAGGTTGTTCTCCCGGGCACCGGTGACCCGGATCAGATCGTGGCTGTCGGCGGGATGCATCGGCTAGCGCGACTCCTGGATACGGACCATGTTGCCGGCAGGGTCACGAAGGGCACAGTCCCGCACGCCGTATGGCTGCTCAGTCGGTTCCTGGACCACCTCGACGTCTCCGGCCTGCACCTTTTCAAACGTACTGTCGAGATCTTTGGTGGCGAGCAGGAGTGTTCCGAAAGTGCCCTTGGCCATCATCTCGGCGATCAGGCGGCGCTCGTCGTCGGTGAGGCCGGGGGTGGCCGACGGCGGGTAGAGGACGACGGCGGTGTCGGGCTGGTTCGGCGGACCGACGGTGATCCAGCGCATCTTGTCCTTGCCGACATCGAGACGGACCTCGAAGCCGAGGACGTCGCGATAGAACGCGAGCGCCTCTTCCGGATCGTCGAGGGGGAGCATGCTGGAGTGAATGGTGATGTCTGTGCTTGTCATGGCATTCACGCTAGGTGCAGGCGGGTGGCGGGCGCTTCTCGATTCCTGACCGGTTTGGTGACCTGCTTTTCGACGCAGGACGGCATGCCTTCCGTTACTCCGGCAGTCTGCTGCCGATACGCACTCGGCGGAATGCCGACGAGCTCGGTGAACCGGGTGCTGAACGTGCCGAGCGAGGAGCAGCCGACGGCGAAGCAGACCTCGGTGACGGACATCTCGCCGCCGCGCAGCAGCGCCATCGCGCGCTCGATACGACGGGTCATCAGGTAGGAGTACGGCGACTCCCCATAGGCGACCTTGAACTGCCGGGACAGGTGACCGGCGGACATGTTCACCCCGCGGGCAAGCGCTTCGACGTTCAGCGGCTGCGCGTACTCGCGGTCGATGCGGTCCCTGACCCGGCGCAGCAGCTTGAGATCGCGCAGCTGTTGGTCGGCCACAACGGCGATCGTACGTCTACGGGGCGAGCCGATACACCGCGCCGGCGTAGTCGTCGGTGACGTACACCGCGCCGTCCGGCCCGGCGACCGCGGCCACCGGTCGTCCCCAGCGGGTGCCGTCGTCGTCCTGGAAGCCACCGACCAACGTCTGCTGTGGTCCCAATGTGCCGTTGCGCCAACCGAAGAACGACACCTCGGGCGCTTGCGGTGCCTGTCGGTTCCATGAGCCGTGCACCCCGACCAGCGCCCCCTGCCCGTAGGGCAGGGGCAGCGCGGCGAAACTCATACCCAGCGGGGCCGCATGCGCTCCCAACGTCTGCTCGACGGGCGCCAGGGCCGCACAGTCCATCTTGCTGCCGTCGGCGTTGGTCTCCATGTCCCGGATGAACCCGGCCGGTGGCGTGCCGTCGGGATTGCAGTACGGCCAACCCAATTCGCGTCCCGGCGTCACCTTCGCCACCGATTCCGGCGGATGGTCGTCCACATAGTCCTGGCGCACCCGGCCCTGCGGATCCGCGACGTTGTCCCGGTTGTTCACCGCCGTCCACAGTGCGCCGTCCGGCGCCAGGGCCAGGCCGGTGCCGTTGCGCACCCCGGTGGCGAACGGGGCGGCGGGCCCACCGCCGGGAGGCACCCGCATGATGGTGGCCCGCGGCGGGGTGGCGCCACGGTCCTCGGCTGAGACGTTGCCGGTCGATCCGATCGAGAAGTACACCGCGCCATCGGATCCCACGACCACACTCTTGAGCGCATGGGAGTAGGCGCCGTGCAGTTCGGGGCTCTTGGCGTCCGGCAGCCCACCGGCGACGGTGCGGCGGTTGACGGCCCGGCCGTCGACGTAGTCATAGGCGTCGACACGGTTGCTCTCGGCGACGTAGAGCGTCGGCCCGGCGAAGAACAGCCCGTGCGGCTGCTCCAGCCCGTCGAGCAGGGTGCGCTGGTCGGGGCGCACGATCAGGACCTGTCCGGTGGCCGGGACCGACACCAGCAACGCGCCGTCCGGGGCGAACGCGGCCATCCGGGCCTTGGGCACGCGGGCGATCACCTCGATGGTCCAGCCGGGCGGGATCAGGGCCTGGCGTGGCTCGTCGAGCGGATCCTGGGCCAGTTCGTCCGGTACCTGCAGGGCGGCGGATATCAGCCCTGCGGGTGGTTCGGCGCTCGATGGGGATGGTGGCGCCGGGTCGGGGTTGCTCCCGCACGCGACCAGTGCGGTCGCGGTGATGAGTGCGAGCGCGCTACGCGCCGCCCAGACCCGCATTCATCTCCCAGACCAGGATCTCGGCTTCCGTGTCAGCGGTGACCCGTGCGCCCGCGTCGGTGAGCCGGGCGGCGTCACCCTCGGCGAGCGGCCCCGCCCCCTCGAGCGTGACGGACCCGCGCGCGACGAACAGGTGGACGTAGCGGGCCTGCGGCAGGTCGACCGAATCGCCGGGCTGCAGGCGGGCGCCGTACAGCGTGGCATTGCGGTTGTGCAGGGTGACGGCCGCGTCGACGGCGCCGGAGGCGATCGGCGTCAACGAGTTGGCCAGTTCGATTTCCTGCTGCTGGTAGCTCGGCGTCACCCCTGCGGTGTCGGGCAGCACCCACATCTGCACGAAATGCACGGGCTCACTGGCAGATCCGTTCTTCTCGGAATGCTGCACGCCGGTGCCCGCCGACATGCGTTGCGCCAGACCGGGGTAGATCACCCCGGAGTTGCCCATCGAATCCTCGTGCGCCAGCCGGCCCGACAGCACCCACGTGACGATCTCCATGTCCCGGTGCGGGTGAGTGTCGAAGCCGCTCCCGGGCGCGACGATGTCGTCGTTGTTCACCAGCAACAGCCCGTGGTGGGTGTTGGCCGGGTCGTAGTAGTCGGCGAATGAGAACGAGTGCCGCGATTGCAGCCAGTCGGTCGTGCTCGCGCCGCGGTCGTCCGCGCGTCGGATGTCGACCTTGGACGTCCCGGAAGCCATGGCGCCAGCCTACCGACGGCCGTAGCTGACCAACTGGTGGATCGGGTAGGGCAACGGCTTAGTGTGTTGGGCGTGGAACTCAACGGAGCAAGCGCCATCGTCACCGGCGGCGCATCAGGTATCGGCGCGGCGACTGCCCGCCAGTTGGCTGCCAAGGGAGCCCGCGTTGTCGTGGCTGACCTGCAGGCGGATAAGGGCGAGGCCCTCGCCAAGGAGATCGGCGGCGCCTTCGTCAGCGTCGACGTCACCAGCACCGAGCAGATCGAGGCCGCGGTCAACAAGGCCGTCGAGCTCGGCCCGCTGCGCGCCCTGGTGAACTCGGCCGGCATCGGCTGGGCCCAGCGCACCATCGGCAAGGACGGCGAGTTCGCCTCTGCGCACAACCTGGACGCCTACAAGAAGGTCCTGGCGATCAACCTGGTCGGCACCTTCGACTGCATCCGGCTGGCCGCCACCGCGATGAGCCGCAACGAGCTCACCGACACCGGCGAGCGCGGCGCGATCGTCAACATGACCAGTGTCGCGGCCTTCGACGGCCAGATCGGCCAGGCGGCCTACTCGTCGTCCAAGGGTGGCGTGGTCGGCCTGACCCTCCCTGTGGCCCGCGATCTGTCCGCCGTGGGCATTCGCGTCAACACCGTGGCCCCCGGCCTGATCGACACCCCGATCTACGGGGAGGGCGAAGCCTCCGAGGCGTTCAAGGCCAAGCTGGGCGAGTCGGTGCTGTTCCCGCACCGCCTCGGCAAGCCGGACGAGCTGGCCTCGATGGTGGTCGAGCTGCTGACCAACTCGTACATGAACGCAGAGGTCGTCCGCGTCGACGGTGGCATCCGGATGCCACCCAAGTAACTCTCGCGAACAGACACGGAGGTCCCCCGGAGCGCACGTTCCGGGGGACTTCTGCGTCTGCTGGACAATCATCACGTGGTCGACACCTGGTGGGGTAACACGCTGATCGGCCTCGGGGCGGCCCTGGTGCTGAGCTGGCTGGTTCTGGTCATCGCGCTGATCATCGTGCGTCCGCGCGGGAACCTGCTCGCCGAGGCGCTGCGGATCCTTCCGGACCTGCTGCGGCTGATCCGGCGACTGGCCGCCGACAAGACATTGCCGCGAGGCGTCCGCGTCCGGCTTGCCCTGCTGGTCGTCTATCTGGCACTGCCCATCGATCTGATCCCCGATTTCATCCCGGTACTCGGCTACGCCGACGACGCCATCATCGTGACCGTGGTGCTGCGCAGCGTCGTCCGTCATGCCGGTGTGGCCGCCGTGCGGGCGCACTGGCCGGGCACTGACGACGGGTTCGACGTCCTGGTGCGCCTGACCGGGCTCGACCGCTGAAGAGACGCAAAACCCCCTTTCGACGCTGAAAGGGGGTTTTGGGTCTGGTGCGGAAAGTGTTACCAGTCCGACTCGTCGAACTTGATGACGCCGCGAATGTTGTTGCCGTCCAACATGTCCTGGTAGCCCTGGTTGATGTCTTCGAGCTTGTAGGTCCGGGTGATCATGTCGTCGATGTTGAGCAGGCCCGACTTGTACAGCGCCGTCAGCCGCGGCGTCTCCACGTGCGAGTTGCCGCCACCGAAGATGTTGCCCTTCAACGTCTTCTGCAACATGGTGAACAGGAACAGGTTGAGCTTGACGTCGGCGTCCATCATCGAGCCCATGCCAGTCACCACGCAGGTGCCGGTCTTGGCGGTGAGGATCATCGCCTCTTCGATGTACTCGCCCTTCATCTCGCCCACGGCGATGATGACCTTGTCACCCATCAGGCCGTGGGTGACGTCGATGACCGGCGCGATGGCCTCGGCCATCGACGCGTAGACGTGCGTGGCGCCGAACTTGATGGCCTGCTCACGCTTCCACTCGTTCGGGTCGATGGCGATGACGTGCTTGGCGCCCGAGATCACCGCACCCTGCAGCGCGCTCATCCCGATGCCGCCGACGCCGACGATGACCACCGTCTCGCCGGGCTTGACGTCGGCGACGTTGGTGGCCGAACCGAAGCCGGTGGGCACCGCGCAGCCCATGATGGCCGCGGTCTCGAACGGGATGTCCTTGTCGATCTTGACGACCGAATCCTTGTGCACCGTCATGTAGGGGGCGAAGGTGCCGAGCAGGTTCATCGGCGACACCTCGCGGCCGCCGGCGTGGATCCAGCTCCGGCCGTCGGCGATGGCCTTGCCGCCGAGCAGCACCGCGCCGCGGTCACACAGCGAACGGAAGCCCTTCAGACACGGCGGACATTCACCACAGGCCGGGATGAACGCGAGGATGACGTGGTCGCCCTCTTCGATGCCGGTGACGTTCTTGCCGACCTTCGTGACGACGCCGGCGCCCTCATGCCCGCCGAGTGCCGGCAGCGCCATCGGGGTGGCACCGGTGGTCAGGTGGTAGTCGGAGTGGCACATGCCCGCGGCATGCATCCGGATCTGCACTTCGTCGGCGACGGGGTCGCCGAGGTCGATCTCGTCGACCTTGAATGGCGAGTTGAGTTCCCACAGCAGGGCGCCTTTGGTCTTCATGGGAGGCGATAATAGAACAGGTTGCAGTACCGTCGAGTAACTGGCCTTTGACCTGCGCTGATTCAAGCTTGATTTCGTCGTTGACTGACGGTTGCGCGGCTGCGGGCCCGGGCCCGCGATGAGAACTGCGCCCGCAGCCGGTCTACCCCCACATGACCGAGATCAAAGCAAGCATCGTCCCGAACCTGTGGTTCGACCGGGAGGCCGAGCAGGCCGCGCAGCACTACATCGCCGCATTCGGTGGCAACGGCCGCGTCGTCACCACCATCGCCTCCCATCCCGATTCACCCTCTCCGCAGGATGTGCCGGTGGTCGTCGAATTCGAGCTGTCCGGGCAGCGCTTCGTCGGCATCAACGGCGGTCCGCAGTTCACCTTCAACGAGGCCGTCTCCCTGGAAGTGCGCGTCACCGGCCAGGAGGAACTCGACCGGCTCTGGGCCGCACTGGTGGAAGGTGGCGAGGAATTGCCGTGCGGCTGGCTCAAGGACAAGTACGGACTGGCGTGGCAGATCACCCCGACCGAGTACTACGAGCTGTTGGCCAAGGGTGATCCCGCGGGCGACGCTCGGCTGATGTCGGCAGTGCTGAGCACCCACGGGAAGTTCAACATCGCCGAGTTGCAGGCGGCCTACGACGGTTCATAGCCGGCGCTAGGGCAGGACGGCAGGCAGCCCGAACTTCTCGAAGAGCGACAGCTCCATGAACGCCACCACGTGCGAGATGCCTTCGGGCTGCACCTCCAGGACATGCAGCTGGAACGCCTCGTGCCGGCCCGTCTCTCGGTTGAGCATGTACATCGCCGCGGCGGGCTGGCCGTTGGCGCTCGTCGCGATGAACCGCATGTCCCCGGGCTCCTCTGCCGGGCACTTGTACCGGGACAGGTCGCCGATGGCCTCCGGCCCCTGGTACCAGCTGTCGAACGGCGGCATTTCCCAGATCGCCTCGGCCGTGAAGAGCTCGACCAGCTTGTCGATGTCGTAGGCCTCGAACGCGGCCATGTAGTTGCGCAGCAGGTTCTGGGCGTGCGGGGAGTCCGGCGGGGCGATCTCGTCGTCTTGGCTCGGTCCCACCGCGTCGAGCTGGGCCCGGGCCCGCTGGAGCAGGCTGTTGACCGCGGCAGTGGAGGCCCCGATGGCCTCACCCACCTCGGCAGCTTTCCACTGCAGCACCTCACGCATCACCAGCACCGCGCGTTGGCGTGCCGACAGATGCTGCAGGGCGGCGACGAACGCGAGCCGGACCGAATCGCGGGTCCCGACGATCGTGCCGGGATCCGCCGGGTCGTCGGTGGAATCCGGCAGCGGCTGCAGCCAGGGGATCTCGTGGTGCTCGGAGATCTCGTCGGTGGGCGAAGAGCTCGGGTTGCCCAGGCCCGACGGCAGCGGGCGGCGTTGCCGGCCGTCCAACGCCGTCAGGCAGGTATTGGTGGCGATGCGGTACAGCCAGGTACGCACCGAGGATTTGCCCTGAAAGCCCTCGTAGGACTTCCAGGCGCGCAGGTAGGTCTCCTGCACCAGGTCCTCGGCATCGTGCAGTGAGCCGGTCATCCGGTAGCAGTGCGCCAGCAGCTCACGCCGGTAGCGCTGGGCATCGGCCAGGAACGCATCGGCCGGACTGTCGTCATCGAGGCGGTGAGCGAGGACCGTCACATTCGCGAGCTTACGCAGCACCCCCGACAACTTCGATCGAATACGCTCGCCAAGGTGACCAGCACGCGCAGTGAACAGACCTTCGACGGCGTCGGCGGGGTCCGCATCGTCTACGACGTGTGGACTCCCGATGTCGCGCCGAGAGGCGTCGTCGTCCTCTCGCACGGCCTCGGTGAGCACGCCGGGCGCTACCACCACGTCGCGCGGCGGTTCGGAGAGTCGGGGCTGGTGGTCTACGCCCTCGACCACCGCGGTCACGGCCGCTCCGGTGGCAAGCGGGTGTACCTGCGTGACATGTCGGAGTATGTCGGGGACTTCCGCACGCTGGTCGGTATCGCCGCCGCCCAGTACCCGGCCCTGCCGCTCCTCGTGCTGGGGCACAGCATGGGCGGCGGCATCGTATTCACCTACGGCGTCGAATACCCCGACGAATACACCGCGATGGTGCTGTCCGGGCCCGCGGTCGCCGCGCAGGCCGCGGTGTCCCCGGTGCTGGCGGTCGTGGCCAAGGTGCTGGGCAAGATCGCTCCCGGGCTGCCGGTGGAGAACCTCGACGCCAACGCGGTGTCCCGGGACCCCGCGGTGGTGGCCGCCTACAACGCCGATCCGCTGGTGTGGCACGGCAAGGTGCCCGCCGGTATCGCCCGGGCGCTGATCATCGTGGGCGAGACCATGCCGCAGCGCGCCTCGGCGCTGACCGCGCCGCTGCTGGTGGTGCACGGCGAGAAGGACCGCCTGGTGGCCGCCGAGGGCAGCCGCCACCTCGTGGAGTGCGTGGGGTCGTCGGACGTGCACCTCAAGGTGTACCCGGGCCTGTTCCACGAGGTGTTCAACGAGCCGGAGAAGGAGCTTGTCCTCGACGACGTGACGACCTGGATCGAGACGCATCTGTGAGAAAGCTTGTAGCGGTGGCACTTTCAGTGCTGCTGGTGGCCGGCTGCGGGACGGAGTCCGCCAAGGAGTCCCAGCAGCCGTCCTGGACCGACACCGACGTCACGTTCGACGCCGACGGCCTCACCATCCACGGGACCTACCGGCACCAGGAGGCGAGGGGCCCGGCCGCGCTGCTCATCTCCGAGAGCGGTCCCACCGATCGCAACGGCGACAACAAGGTCGTCGGACCCGTCGGCAACATGCGTCAGCTCGCGGAAACGTTGTCGGACAAGGGCGTTGCCAGCCTGCGTTACGACAAGATCGGCACCGGCGCCACCAAACTCGGCCCGTACGAGAAGAAGCCCGCCGACGTGGTCAGCGGCGTCTACACCAGCGGGGCGCGCGCCGCACTGCGGTTCCTGGCCGGCCGACCCGACACCGACGCGGCCAAGCTGTCGATCTACGCGGTGGGCGAAGGCGCCGTCCACGCGATGACCCTGGCCGGTGCAGGTGATCCGAAGGTCCACTCGCTGGCGCTGTTCCAGCCGCTGTCCGGCCGCTACCTGGACATCATCACCAACCGGGTGCGGTCCGGCGCCACCCCCGAGGTGCTGACGGCCTGGCTGGGTGCCGTCGACGAGATCCGCACGAAAGGCACCGTGCCCGCCAACCTCCCCGAGGGCTTGAGCGCGATCGTCAACAAGGACAACCTCAACGCCATCATCGAGGCCGACAAGATCGACCCCGTTCAGTTGGCCGCCGCGCTGCCCGACGGCATGCCGGTGCTGCTCACCTGCTCGGATTCCGATTCCCAGGCCAGCTGCGCGATCGAGCGTCCGCTGATCGACGCGCTCAAGCACACCGCGCTGACGCTCGTCGAGCTCAAGGGCGTCAACCATGTGCTGCGCGACGATCCCACCGACAGCATCGCCAACTACGGCAAGCCCGGATCGTTGTCGCCGCAGGTGGTGGACGCGGTCGGCAAGTTTGTCGGTGCCGATGGCTAGGTTGGTCGCGTGAGCGACGACAAGATGTTGGCGCGGATCGCCGCACTGTTGCGGCAGGCAGAAGGCACCGACAACACCCACGAGGCCGAAGCATTCATGGCGGCGGCCCAACGGCTGGCCACGGCGACCTCCATCGACCTGGCACTGGCCCGGTCCCACTCGGCCGAACGCACCAAGGCGCAGATGCCCGTGCAGCGCACCATCACCATCGGGGAGGCCGGCACCAAGGGGCTGCGCACCTATGTGCAGCTGTTCGTGGTGATCGGCATGGCCAACGACGTGAAGTGCGACGTCGCGTCCAACTCGACGTTCGTCTACGCCTACGGGTTCGCCGAGGACATCGACGCCACCCACGCGCTCTACACCAGCCTGGTGCTCCAGATGGTCAAAGCGTCCGAGAGCTACATCGCCTCGGGTGCGCACCGCCCGACACCGACCATCACCGCCCGGCTCAACTTCCAGTTGGCGTTCGGAGCCCGCATCGGGCAGCGGCTGTCGGAGGCCAAAGAAGAGGCCCAGCAGGAGGCCGACCGCGATGATCGCCCGGGAACGGCAATCGCGTTGCGGAACAAGGACGTCGAGCTGAAGAGCTTCTATCGATCAGCGTCGCAGGCCAGGGGCACGTGGCGGGCCAGCAGTGCATCGGCCGGATACTCGTCGGCCGCCCGCCGCGCCGGGGACCGAGCCGGCAGGCGTGCCCGGCTCGGGCCGCAGCAGGAGATCTCCGGCGCGCGCGGCGTCCTGGAGAAGTGAGCGCCCGCGACAGCCAGCGGGCCCGCGTCTACGCCGCGGAGCAGTTCGTGCGGACCATGTTCGACCGTGCGGCGCAACACAGTTCGCGGGCCATCGACTTCTTCGGCACCTCGCTCACCTTGCCGCCGGAGGCGAAATTCGGGTCGGTGGACTCGGTGCAGCGCTACGTCGACGACGTCGTCGCCCGGGTTGGTGCCGGTCCGGTGGCGGTGCGTCCCCGCCGGGGCGCCACCGCGGCGCACTACGAGCTGAGCGACGGCAAGGCCGTCATCGCGGTACCCGAGCGCGACACCTGGGCGCTGCGAGAGTTGGTGGTACTGCACGAACTTGCCCACCACCTGAGCCAAGCGGACCCGCCGCACGGACCGGACTTCGTCGCCACCCACATCGAGCTGTGCACGGCGATCATGGGCCCGGAGGTCGGGCTGGTGCTGCGGATGGTCTACGGGAAAGAGGGCGTGGCCTGACTCTGCGGCTAGCCTGGCGAAGGTGACCGAGCCCGCTGAAGTCGATGCCATGTTCAACGAGGTGTTGCGCACCGAGGACGACGCGCTGGCCGCGGCGCGTCAATCCGCGCACGACGCCGATATGCCGGCCATCGAGGTGTCGGCCCAACACGGCAAGCTGTTGTCGCTGCTCGCCACGATCTCCGGGGCGCGCCGGGCGCTCGAGATCGGCACTCTCGCCGGCTACAGCACCATCAACCTGGCCCGCGGCGTGGGCGAGGATGGCAGCGTCGTCACGCTCGAGTACGAGCCGCGCCATGCCGAGGTGGCACAGGCCAATCTGGCACGGGCCGGTGTCGCCGACCGGGTCGAGGTGATCGTCGGTGCCGCACTCGACACGTTGCCGCGGCTGGCCGAGCGCGGTGACGTCTTCGACCTGGTCTTCATCGACGCCGACAAAGAGAACAACGTGCGCTACGTGGAGTGGGCGATCAAGCTGGGCCGTCCAGGCTCAATCATCGTGGTGGACAACGTCACCCGGTTCGGGCGGGTGCTGGCACCGGCGGCCGACGACGCGCAGGCGCAGGGTGTCCGCGACATGCTGGAGATGATGGGCAGCCATCCGCGGCTGGATACGGCCGCCATTCAGACGGTGGGCACCAAGGGCTGGGACGGCTTCGCTGTCGCGCTCCTCAAGTAACCCGCTCTGACCGCCTCCTCGAACGCCACGAGCGTGCGCAATCTGCTGGTGGTTGTCGGTGTGTCGACCAGCAGACGCGCACGCTCGCGGAGATTAGGAGAGAGCGTCCTGCGGCTCGCGCTGGATCGGCTTGGGCCACGGCTCGGGCTTCGGCCGCTGCCGAACCATCTGCGGCCACCAGAACCACTTGCCCATCAGTGCCGCGATGGACGGGGTCATGAAGGACCGGATGACCAGGGTGTCGAACAGCAGGCCCAGGCCGATCGTGGTTCCTACCTGGCCGATCACCGCCAGCTCGCTGACCGCCATCGACATCATGGTGAAGGCGAAGACCAGGCCCGCGGAGGTGACCACCGATCCGGTGCCGCCCATGGCGCGGATGATGCCGGTGTTCAAGCCTGCGTGTATCTCCTCTTTGAATCGGGAGACCAGTAGCAGGTTGTAGTCCGCGCCGACCGCCAACAGGATGATCACCGACATGGCCAGCACCATCCAGTGCAGTTCCAGGCCGATCAGGTGCTGCCAGATGAGCACCGACAGACCGAAGGAGGCGCCCAGGGACAGCACCACTGTGCCGACGATGACCGCGGCCGCCACCACGCTGCGCGTCAGGATCAACATGATGATGAAGATCAGGCACAGCGAGGCGATTCCGGCGATCAACAGGTCGTAGTTGGCGCCTTCCTGCATGTCCTTGAACATGGCCGCGGTGCCGCCGAGGTAGATCTTGGAACCCTCCAGCGGGGTGCCCTTGATCGCCTCCTTGGCCGCCAGCTTGATGGGTTCGACGTGAGCGACCCCTTCGGGGCTCATCGGGTCGCCCTCGTGGCTGATGATGAACCGCACGGCGTGCCCGTCGGGGGACAGGAACATCTTCATGCCGCGCTTGAAGTCCGGGTTGTCGAAGGTTTCCGGTGGCAGATAGAACGAGTCGTCGTTCTTGGCCGCGTCGAAGGCCTGACCCATGGCGGTGGAGTTGTCCTGCATCGCCGCCATCTGATCCTGCATGCCGCCCTGGGTGGCCTGCATGGTCAGCATCATGGTCTTCATCGTCTTCATGGTCGCGATCATCGGCTGCATGTTCGCGATCATCACCGGGATCAGAGCGTTCATCTTGTCCATGTCCGGCACGATCTGCTCGAAATCGGCTGTCATGGTGTCGATTCCGTCAAGGGTGTCGAACACCGACCGGATCGACCAGCACATCGGGATGTTGTAGCAGTGCGGTTCCCAGTACAGGTAGTTACGGATCGGCCGGAAGAAATCGTCGAAATCCGAGATGTGGTCGCGGAGTTCCTTGATGTCGTCGACCATGCCGTGCATCTTGCCGACCATGCTGTTCATGACGTCGCGCATCTGCTCCATCAGCGCGATCATCTTGTCCATCGTGTCGATGGTGACCTGCATTTCGTCGGCCTGCTTGAGCATGTCGGCCATGCGGTCCTGCATGTACTTCTGATTCATGGTCTGGGTCGTGCCCTGCATGCTGATGTTGAACGGGATCGAGGTGTGCTCGATCGGCGTTCCCTGCGGGCGCGTGATGGCCTGGACCCTGGAGACACCCGGCACCCCGACGATGCGCTTGGCGATCCGCTCGATCACCAGGAAGTCCGCCGAGTTGCGCAGATCGTGATCGCTTTCGATCAACAGCAATTCGGGATTCATCCGGGCCGGGGAGAAGTGCCGGTCCGCGGCGGCGTACCCGGTGTTGGCCGGCAGGTCGGCGGGCAGGTACTTGCGGTCGTTGTAGTTGGTCTTGTACCCGGGCAGGGTCAACAGGCCGACCAGCGAGATGGCGATGGTGGCGATCAGGATCGGTCCGGGCCAACGCACCACGGCGGCACCGATCTTGCGCCACCCGCGAGTCCGCATGGCCCGCTTGGGTTCCAGCGTCTTGCCGAACTTGGTGGCCACCGTGATGATCGCCGAGCCGAGGGTCAGGGCGACCAGCACCACCATGACCATGCCGATGGCCAGCGGGATACCCAGCGACTGGAAGTAGGGCAGGCGCGTGAAGTGCAGACAGAACGTGGCACCGGCGATGGTCAGGCCCGAGCCCAGGATCACATGCGCCGTGCCGTGGAACATCGTGTAGTAGGCCGACTCTCGGTCTTCACCGACACTTCTGGCCTCTTGATATCGGCCTATCAGGAAGATCGCGTAGTCGGTGGAGGCGGCGATGGCCAGCATCACCAACAGGTTGGTGGCGAACGTGGAGAGCCCGATGATGTTGTAGTAGCCCAGGAACGCCACCAGGCCGCGGGCGGCCGACAGTGACAGCACCACCATGAACAGCGTGAGGATCACCGTCACGATGGAGCGGTAGACCGTCAGCAGCATGACGATGATGACCACGAACGTCAGCGCGGTGATCATCTCGAGGCTGCGGTTACCGGCGATCTCCTGATCGGCGGCCATGGCGGCCGGTCCGGTGACGTAGGCCTTGACGCCATCCGGCGCCTGGACGCTCTGGACGATGTGCTCGGTGGCCTCGACCGATTCGTTGGCCAGCGCCTCACCCTGGTTACCGGCGGTGTAGACCTGCACATAGGCCGACAGGCCGTCGGAGCTCTGGGCACCGGACGCGGTCAGCGGATCGCCCCAGAAATCCTGGACGTGCTCGATGTGCTTCTTGTCGGCCTCGAGCTTTTCGACGATCTGGTCGTAGTACTTGTGGGCGTCATCGCCCAGCGGCTTGTCGCCCTCGATGACGACCATGACCGAGCTGTTGGACTTGAACTCCTGGAACACCTCGCCGACGCGCTTCATCGCGATCATCGACGGCGCGTCGTCCGGCGTCATGGACACCGAGCGCATCTTCCCCACCTCTTCGAGCTGGGGGACGATCACATTGAGAACGCCGATGACGGCGATCCAGCCGATGATGATCGGCACGGCCAGGCGCCGGATCCACTTGGCGATGCCGCCGTGGTTGCTGGGCTGCGGTGCGGAGGCGACCGGGATCGAGTCGGTCGGGGTGTCGTAATTGCTCATGCAGATTTCACCAAGCAGAAGGTCTGGGCGTTCACGCCGTTGGAGGTTCTCTCGTCCTTGAGTTCGTCATCGACGGTGATGCGGCAGCTGATCGTGTCGCCGTTGCCCTGCGCAACGATGTTGGGGAACACCGAGGGGGCGGTGGACTCCAGCCGCAGCGTCCAGGGCAGGGTCACCCCGTCGATGCGCTGGGGCTGGGCGTCGAGATCGAGGTAGTTCACGTCCGCGGTCGCTCCGGGCACGCCGTAGATCTCGTAGACCACGACCTTGGGATCGAACGGCTTGGTGTCATCGACCTTGGCGCTGGCGATACCGGTGCCGTCGCCTGCGCCGAAGAAGGTCCGTACCCGCATCACCGTGAATCCGCCGACCACCACCACCACGATGATGATCAACGGAATCCAGAACCGTCTCAACAGCTTCATATTCGCTGGTCGGCCTTTCGGAGGTCAGGTACGCGGTGACGTACCGGCTAGCTGCGCAGCTCCATTGCCACTTCGTGATCATGTCGGCGTCGGCGGATTCCCGCCAACATCTTTCTACGTCGACATCCGCGGCGAGTTCCCCGCCGGAATCGTCCCCGAAGGGACTGACCGACATCTCCGAGATCAGCCGGCTGCCCGGCGCGCTCATGGCGGTGATGTCGACGACGAGCCGACGCTGCTCATCCAATGGGATGAAGGGTAGTACGCCTTCCACACTCCACAGGGTCGGCCGTTCGGCGTGGAATCCGGCTTGAGTGAGTGCGGCGGGCCAGTTCGCGCTGATGTCGGCGGGAACGCCGCGGACATCAGCCGTCGGTGTGGTGCCGGCCAGTGCGTCGGTCTTGACCTCGAGGATCGCGGGGTTGTCGACGACGTACACGGTGGTGCCGACGGGCCATGGCAGTTGATAAGGACGCGGGTCCAGATCGGAAGCGAGGAAAACCACCTGCTCGACGCCGGTTTCGACGGCTGCCATGAGGTAGGTGTCGAGGTGGTCTGCCAAGGGTGCCAGGCATGAACTCGGCATCAGTACACCTCCCCGCGGATTTCCTTGCCGGATGTAAAGTGAAACCTATACAGTCGGCTAACTTCAATCAAGTTAGTCCGTTTAATTTACGGTGTGATCTAGCACCCTTGGGTACGCTCAGCGCGACGAAGGGACAGGTGTGGCGAAGGCTGTTGCGCCGCGTGGCTTTGCCCGCGAGCGAGTGCTGGAAGCGGCGTTGAGCCTGTTCGCGGAGCACGGTGTGAACGGCACGTCGCTGCAGATGATCGCCGACCGTCTCGGCGTCAGCAAGGCAGCCGTCTACTACCAGTTCCACTCCAAGGACGAGATCGCGCTGGCGGTCATCCAGCCCGTCTTCGACGACATGATGCGGCTGGTCCGGATCGCCGAGGCCATGTCCACACCCGAGGCCCGCCGGGAGGCCGCCGTCAGCGGCATGGTGGAGATGGCGGTGCGGCACCGGCGGGTGACCGCCGTGTTCCACGGCGACCCCGTCATCGACGGCCTGGTGCAGAGCCGGGCCGAACTTCAGGACACGATCGAACGGCTGACCGGGATCCTGCTCGGTCCCGACCCCGACGCGGCCAGCCGGATCTGCATGTCGGTGCTCGCCGCAGGCATCTATGGCAGCGCGACCGACCCGGCACTCAACGACGTCACCGACGAGGAGCTGCACCGGGTGCTGCTGGAGTGCGCGCAGCGGTTGCTCTGCGCGCAGTCCACACCCGTCGCCTCCGCCTGACTAACCCCGCAGCGCCGACGCGAAGATCGCAGGCAACTTGCCCCATCCGGGTGCCCCGGCGAAGTCGACCAGCAGCCGGCCCGTCGTCGCGGCGGTGCGGTTGTTGACGAACCACGGCGGCTTGGGCGACAACGACCACTCCCCGTGAACCACCGAGCGTGGTGCGGGCCGGAACGGGCCATGGACCACGGTGCGCTCCGGGCGGTCGAGCAGAAAAGCGTTGTGCACCACGCCGGTTCCGCTCTGGATGTCGTTGCGCTTGTGTCCGGGGAACGCACCCCAGGTCGCCGTCGGGGTCAGGTAGCCGACGCCGGTCCAGGCGTTGATCGCGATGGTGCCGTAGCGCAGCTGCTCGACAAGGTGGTCGAACTTCTCGCCGAGGCCGGCGAGGGTGTCCGGGTGGGCGATGATGTTCACCCCGAGGGTGCCGACGAACTCGTCGTTGGCGACTCGCACGGCCTCTTCGGCGAATTGGTCGTCAGGGACGTCGAGTTCGATCACCCCGAGCACCGGACCGAAGTACTCGGTGCGCAACAACGCATCCCGGTCGGCCGGATCGACCACCAGCACCCGGGCACCCCTCGAGCCCAGATGCTGTGCGTCCGGATACGACGCGTCCGCGCTGGCCACCCGGACGTCGGAGCCGGGGTAGTAGGCGGGCCGTGCCGGTGCGTCGTTGACAGCCTTGCGGATCGCGGCGATGAACTCCTCGCGCTGCGCCCAACGCTTGGGCAGCACCACCACCTGTGCGGCCACGCAGTTGTAGCCGTTGTTGTGCAGACGTTGCGTGGCAACGTGATTGGCCTGGAACTCGATGTCGGAATTGCTCCACGTGCCGGGCAGCACAATGGTCGGGGACACCCCGCCGAGCTCGGCGGTCATCTCCTTGTCGAGCACCGGCTCGTCCGCGGCCTTGCGCCGGGCGCCCTCTTCCCCGGTGCCGAACACGATGGCGTCATACGTCAGCGCGCTGCCGGTCATGTGCACATGGTCGACGAGCTTGTGCCGCACCAGGTATGTCCCCGCCTCGGCTCCGCCGGTCAGGATCCGCACCGCGCCGATCGCGATGAACGGGGCGAGCACCGTGGTGAGCACGGGCAGCAGCGGATCGGTGATCGGGTTGAGCTTGAGGGCCACCACCCGGTTGTTGGCGTACAGCTCGTAGATGGTGTCGAGCGGGGCGATCGAGAAGATGTTGCCCGCGCCCAGAACCGCGCCGACGCCGTTGGTGCGGGACGGGTCGCGTTGAGCCAGGCCGGCCGCCCGAATCGCCTCGGCCTTCTCGATACCGGGCTGCAGCCACACCTCGGCGCTGAACCCGGACATCAGTAGCTGGTCGAAGGTGTTGAGCGGTAAGGCCTTTACCGTGGTCCGGCCGCCCGGGGCGTAACCGAACTCGGCGCCGTCGAGCGGGCTGCGGCCGGCCTCGAGTTTGGCCAGGCTCTCCGAGAGGGCGCCCAGGCCGGCTGCCAGTGAGTACGGACCGGAAATCCATTCCTCGCCGACCAGCGGTGAGGACGGGTCCAGTTGTTTGATGCCGACGGCAGCGTCGACCCACTCGGCGGCGTGGCGCACGGTCAGGGCGCGCACCTCGTCGAGCAATCCGCGGCGGGCCGCCAATGACAGGGAGGCCCAGGTCTTTTCGCCCTCGACGAGTTCCTCGAGGGCCTCGTCGATCTGCGTTTCGGTCATGTCAGCTCGCGCTCTTGTCGAATTGCACCAGTGCGTCGTGATGGTTGTGGACGTACGGGGTCGGGCCTTCACCCGCTTCCCGCTTGGCCACGATCGCAGCGTACTGCTCGAACGGAGTGGTCCGGTCCCATTTGGCCCTGGCCTCGGCCGGGGTGTAGGTCACGGTGTTCTTGGCCGGGATGTCCATCAAGGTTGGGCCGACGATGGGTGTGGTGTGCGGCGTGGTGAGGTCCAGGACAGCCAGCTCGAGGCGCGGATTGGCGGCGATGACCTTCAGGAAGGGGCGCACCACGGCCCGTGCTGCGATGTCGGCGATCCGGCGCTGGGGGATGCCGCCCAGCAGCCGCATCCACTGCGGCATGGTGGCGATGATGGCGGCCCGCATCGGAATGTTGAACGCCGTGCGCATCCAGCGCGGCATCCGCTCGGGCAGGATGTGGTAGCCCAGGTCGACCAGGTAGTCCATCATCCGCTGGGCCACCTCGGAGCCGACGAGATCGGGCCGGAAGCTCTCGAAGTACTCGCGGATGCCCTCGCGGGTGCGCGGTACGTCGTCGGGATTGATGGTCTGGAACTCCGCGGCCCGCGCGCATTCCTCCCAGTACTGGCTCTCCTCGGCCGCGGTGAGCTTGCCGGGGCCGAACATCTCGTAGCTGTAGAGGATCGAGTGCCACGCGGTCAGGTGGATCCACAGCTGCGAGTGCGGATCGTTGGCGTCGAACGGGCGCTTGGTGATCGGTTCGGTGCCGATGGCCTTGGAGTGGATCTTGACCAGGATCTCGGACGCGTCGAGGACGGACTTGGCATCGCCGAAGGCGACCAGGGCGAAGTACTGCATGGTCCGGTCGTAGCGCAGTCGGGTGCGGGCGTAGACCTGCCCGGTGGCGTCGACCGCGGCGGCCAGGAACGGGTCGAGGTGCTCGATGGTCACCGCCCGGGAGAAGCCGATCAGCAGCGAGGTGGGGTAGCTCCACACCTTCCAGGTGACCGAATCCGGGCCGAAGAAGCCGTAGTCCTCTGCGGGTGCCAAGGGTTCGGCGACTGCCGGTAGGCCTGCTGCTTTGCGAACTGCGATCAACGCGTTCATCTGCGTCGTTCCCTTCAGAATCAAGTGGTACATCACGTACCAGTTGAGTGAATGGTACGACATGTACCACTTGATTGGCTAGGGTGTATCTGTGGAACCAGGCGTGAGGGGCGGCCGATGGGCAGGCCAGCGGGAACGCCGACGGGCAGAGTTCGTCGACGCCGCGCTGTCCGCGATCGCCGAACACGGTCCGCAGACCTCGACCGAGCAGATCGCCGCGTACGTCGGGGTCACCCGCACCAAGCTCTACCGGCACTTCGCCGGCGCCGCCGACCTGCAGCGCGCGATCGCGCAGCGCGCCGCCGAGATGCTCCAGGCCGAACTCGCGCCGCTGTGGACCCCACACGGTTCGATGTCCCAGATCATCGAGGCCAGCGTCGGCGCCCACGTGCGATTCCTAGTCGAGCACCGCAACCTGTACCGCTACCTGGCGCGGTGCTCACTCGGCGAGGACGCCGCGACGCCTGACGCCATCGCCGACATCAGGCTGACCATCGGGACCCAGCTCGGCGTGCTGTTCACGGTGTACCTCAACGCTTTTGGTGTCCCCACGGATCCAGAGCCGTTGGCCTTCGCGATCGTCGGGCTGGTCGAATCGACGACCGGCCGGTGGCTCGATCAACCCGGTTCCACCGAGCAGGACCGGCTGGTGGCCGATCTGGTGCGGTGGATCTGGCTGCTGGTCGACGACACCCTGCGGGCCGGCGGTGTGTACGTGGACCGTGCCGAGCCGCTACCGACACCCGATGTGATCGCCGCGCAGGCCGAGACGTACCGCGACCCGGCCCGCGTCGGCGCCGACGTCTGAGGCTTCTTTTGCACCGCGAGCGTGCGCGTCTGCTGGCCGCCACGCCGCAAAGCGTCGGCATTTTGTGCACGCTCCGCGACGTACGAGAGGGCAAGCACTACGGCGCGAGATCGGCCACAGCCTGTGCGGCCGACGTGACCCGGTCCAGCCGCAGCGCGGTCTCACCGGCATAGAGCGCAGCGCGGTCCACCCATTTCGCGGGCATGTCTGCGGTGAGCGTGATCGGGGTGAGGAGCGGCAGCGCGGGGTGCTGAAGGCGCAGGAGCGCGCCGTCGCCACGGTCGGGGATCCGGGACAACGGCCCGCTGTACTTGTTGATCGCCGCGGGCAGTCGGCGGGTGCGCCCGTCCGGGTGGCACCAGCGCATTGTCATGGCGTTCGGGAGAACCCGATGTCGTTCCGGCCAGGCCAGGCCGAACGCCGTCGTCTCGATCGTGCTGTCCGCCTCGATGATCCGCTGCCGGTAAACCGGGTGGGCGCCGGACTCGTGGGTGAGCAGGAACCGCGTGCCCGCCACCACACCCGAGGCTCCGGCGGCGAGCGCCGCACGGGTGTCGGCGGCCGTCGCGATGCCACCCGCGGCGAAGATGGGGCGAGAACCGGCCAGGGTCAAGGCTTTTGGCAAGAAATCCGCCTGCGCCTGGGTGCCGACCAGATGTCCGCCTGCCTCCCGGCCCTGTGCGATCAATCCGTCGGCTCCGTAGGCCAGTGCCTCGGCGGCCTGCGCTTGGGTGCCGACCATCACCAAGACGAAAACGCCGCCGTCTGACAGTCGTCGGATCAGATTTCGATCGATCGCGAACGCCATCACCGCAATGTCGATCCTCGCTTCGAGGCAGACCTCGATATGCGAGCGGCGGAGGAACGGCATCAACAGATTGACCGCAACGGCGCGGCCGGGCACCTGGTCGCGGACCGTCGCGATTGCCGCCTTCAGCTGCCTGGGCGGTAGGAGTCCCAATGTGCCCAGCCCGCCGGCCGCTGCCACCGCGGCGGCCAGTGGCGCACCCGCGATACCGCCGGCCATGCCCGCCTGGACCACGGGCACATCGAGTTTCAGCCGATCTGCGATGTCCATTCCGCGATTCTGCGCCATCTGGGTCGGCCCGAGCGGGCGCAAACTGCCGACGTTCTACGGCGTGGCGGCCGACAGACGCGCACGGTCGCGGTGCCTGGGCTACCAGCGGCAGATGTCGGGGCCGGAACCGGAGTCGACGGCGCGGAAGGCGAGCAGGTGGCGCTGCCACCACGGCAGCGGCGCTGACAGGACCGGGTCGTGCGTCGCGTCGTCCACCACCCGCGGGGGTCCGTCGTGCAGGTAGGCGACGCGGACGCCGGTTAGTCCCGCATCCCGCCACAGCAGCACGGTGCGGCGCAGCTCCAGCCAGGGGATGCGGATCGGAGGGTCTTCGGACAGCCAGCGGGTCTGCCGGCGAAGGTATGTCGTATCGCCCGCATGCTCGGGCAACTCCAGCCCGACCAGGGTCACGGTGTCCCGCTGGTAATCCGCCAGTTGGAGGGCGGTGATGCCCGGCAGCAGGTGGTTGGTGGTGCCTTCCTCGGTGTGCAGATTGCTGAACATCGAGTAGTTCGCGACGGTCTTGAGCCCCACGTATGGTGTGACCCCGTTGGCGACGGCCAGCAATGGCGCGAGGAGCAGCACCAGGGGGCGTAGCTGCCAGTTCGGGGCGCGGACGCCGGCCAACTCGGCAGCGCGGTAAGCCCGCAGCAGCGCGACCATGAACGGGATCACCGCGACGGCCCACGTGAGGACGAGCAGGGTGTGCCACGGCAGGCCGATCGGGCTGTCCGGCGACTCGGCCGAGCTCGATACCAGACTCACCAGCACGTGGGCCGCGAGACCGGTGAGCGCCAGGCCCCGCGGTCGCCCGATCATTGCGAGCGTGCCCAAAATGCCGACGTTTCGCGGTGTGTCGGGCGGCAGACACGCACGCTCGCGGTGCCGGGGCGACAGGGTGGCGAACACCTCGGTCGGGACCAGCAGCACGTACACCGCGAAGACGACCGTGGCGAAGTCATAGAACGAGGCCAACGCCAAGATCGAGTGGAAGCCGACACCGAGCAGCACGCCCCAGAACCGCAGGCGCGGCACCGCCAGCAACACGAAAATGGCGGCCTCGATCACGACCGCGACGATGGCGACGAACTGCCCGACCACCGGCCCCGGCACCGCATCGTCGAAGCCGTTGAGCCAGATGAGCTGGCCGAACAACTCGCCGCCACACGAAGTTTCCGGGGTGAAGTACGCGGTGTTCAGCTTGTCGAAAACTGTGAACAGATAGACCACGAGCAACACCAGGCCGACCGGAGTGCGCGCGGCTGCCAGCCAGCGTTCGACGAAGCTGTCCGGGACGTCGGGCCGGTCGCGTGCGACCAACGCCCACAGTGCGGCGGTACCGAGCGCGACGGCGACCAGCAGGCTGAGCATGAGATGGTTCGACGCGGCAGGCAGGCTCAGCACGGCCACGGTGGCCCCGGCGGCCACAGCCAGGCCGGCCGCGGCCACCGAGCCGGGAAAGATCAGCGCGGGCAGGCCCGCCAGCAGCGCCGGCGCCACCGCGAGGGGCTGGCTGTCGGAGTAATGGAAAACCAGCGCCATCGCGAACAGCGTTGCGAACCAGCCGAGTTGCCGACGTGCGCCGGTGGGGTCATCCGTTCGGGCGTTGCTGCGCCACCGCATTGAGATGACTGTACTTGCCGGCTGCCGAGGGGCGTCGACGGCCGGCGCCGGCACCGCGTTTGCGGCGTAATCTGGGAAGTGATGGATGGGTGCGGTAGGGCTCAAACACCTTGCCGTGTAACGGAAAGGAAAAGAAATGAGTACGGTCCATTCATCAATCGACCTACATCCCGACATCATGGCCCTTCGGGCGGGCTATGACCGGGTCGCAGAGTCGATGGCCGCGCAGGTCACCTTCGGCCTGACGTTGCTGACAGCGATGTACGTCGCGCTGTCACCATGGATCGTCGGCTTCGACGCCTTCAGCAGGCTCACGGTCAACGATCTGATCGTCGGAGGGGCGATCGCGTTCCTGTCAATGTGTTTCAGCTTCGCGCTGGACCGTGCGCACGGCATGACCTGGACACTGCCGATCTTCGGTGTGTGGCTGATCATCTCGCCGTGGGTGTTTGTCAGTGGACCGACCGCAGGCATGATCTGGTCGCACGTGATCAGCGGTGCGCTCGTGATGGTGCTGGGCTTCAACGCGATGTACTTCGGAATGCGGGTGCGCAATTCTGAAGCGCGGCACGCCTAACCGGCAGTAGGCGAAGCCGACGGACCAGCCGGACTCCGGCTGGAGGGGAAATCTGCGTGCCGGGACCGGCCCGCGAATCGGATGATGCGTCAATTTGCTCCCCGGGTCGGGTTTTGCGCCATATTCTGGGCAATCGCAGGACTTCGATGACGGCGATGGCGGGTACGAACTGCTGAGATGAAGCTGGCGGGGCGGGAAGAAGAACTGGCGGCGATCCGTCGCTCCCTTGGTGGGCCGGGAACCCATCACGGTGTGGTGATCGTCGGCAGTGCCGGCGTCGGCAAGACCCGGTTGGCGCGGGAGGCCCTCAGCCACGCCGCGGCGTCCGGACATCGGACCAATTGGTTCGTCGGCACCGAATCCGCTCGCGCCATCCCGCTGGGGGCGTTCACCGGATCGATCAGTCAGAGCATGTGCGATCCGTTGCCGGACGTGCGGCGCGTGATCGATTCCTTCGTGGCCCAGCAGCGCATGGGCAAGGTCGTCATCGGCGTCGACGACGCCCACCTACTCGATCCACTGTCCGCGCACGTCGTCCACCAACTGGCACAGACGCAGGGGGTGCGCCTCGTCGTCACCGCGCGGTCCGGCGGCCCGGAACCCGACGCGGTGACCGCCCTGTGGAAGGACAGCCTGCTCGACCGGATCGACCTCGAACCGCTGTCCGCCACAGCGGCCGCGACGCTGATCGAATCCGCGGTCGGCGGACCGGTCGACAGCCGCAGCACGCGCCGCTTCTGGAAACTCACCGGAGGCAACGCGCTGTACCTGCTGCAGCTGGTGAAGGACCAGGTCGCCGCCGGGCGGATGCACAAATCCGCGGGGGTATGGATGTGGGACGGCGATGTGGCCGTGTCCCAGAGCATCTCTGACATGGTGGGGCGTCGCCTCGGCGAACTCGAGCCCGGTATGGCGCTGGTACTCGACACGCTTTCGCAGTGCGAACCGCTGAGTGTCGACATCCTCGTCGACCTGGTCGACCCCGCTGACCTGGAGGCCGCGGAGCAGATGCATCTGGTCAGGGTCGAACGTGCCGGGCGTGGCCTCGTGGCGACCCTGGCGCATCCGCTGTACGGCGAATTACGCAGGGCCACAGCCGGTGAGATGCACCTGTCGAAAATCCGCGGGAAGCTCGCGCGCCGACTGGCGGCGGAGCCCGACAGCGACATGCGCGCGACGGTGCGCCGGGCACTGCTGGCGCTGCAGTCCGACCTGCCACCTGATCCGGAGCTGTATCTGACCGCGGCTCGGTGCGCCGCCGTCCTCCTCGACCCCGATGCCGCGAACCGATTCGCCGCTGCCGCAGGTGAATGCGGCGCTCCCGAGGCGGCACCGATGCGGGCCATGACGTTGGTCCTGTTGAGCCGGGGTGACGAAGCCGAGACGGTCCTGCGGGCCATCAGCGCCGACGGTGCGCCGGACAGCCACCATTGGGCGACGATCCGGGCGGCCAACCTGGCCTGGATGCTCAGCCGGCCGCGCGACGCCCGCGTGATCTTGGAAAAGCTCTCCGAGGCAGCAGAATCCGATGCGCAGCGGATGGAGCGACTGGCCATTCAGGCCTGTGTCGATGCGGTGCTCGGGCACTGCGCGAGTGCCGAGGAAAATGCCAGGACCGCTCTGGATTCGGGCGGGCTGCCCGATTTTCACGCCATGATGGCCTCGATCGCGTTGATGATGGCCTTCGGTGCGCTGGGGCACGTCGACGACATCGGCTCTGTCGCCGAGCAGGCCATCGAACGGGCCAACACCTCATTCGAATCCTCGCCGATGCGTTTCTGGTTCGGGGCGGTCCACGGCCGCGCCTGCCGCCTGACCGGGCGTATCGACGAAATCACGGCCATGGCCGTCCGGCTCGACGAGTCGGCGCGTGACGTCCCAGGCCTGGTCTATGCCAATCTCGCCAACCTGCTCGGCCATGCCGAACTGGCAAGCGCCGACCTGCCCGCCGCCGTCAAACACCTGCATGAGGCGTACGCCGGTGCCGAAACGCATGAGATAACAACCGGTTTGCGTATCGCCAGTTGTTTCGCCCTGGCCGAGGCGTATGCCAAACTCGGCCAAGCCGCCGCGGCAACCGACGCTCTGGCCGGAGTCGGCCAGATGATGCCCGACGATTACGTGTTCGCCCGCACCGCGATGTCGGTGGCCACCGCGTGGACGCTGGCCGCCGGTGGCGCGCTGACCGACGCCGTCGACGTGGTACGCGAAGCAGGCCGCGACGCGGCGAGATACGAACAGCCGACGCATGAACTGTTGTGTCTGCAGACCGCCGCGCAGTGGGGCGACACGTCCGGTGCCGCGCGGGCACGGGAGCTTGCCGACACCTTGAAGCTGCCGGTGGCCGAGACGGTGGCCCGCCACATCGAGGCCTTGGCGGCCGACGACGGCGCGGAATTACTCGCTGCAGCAGGGGAATACCGAGCTCTCGGAGACCGGGCCACCGCCACCGATGCCACCGCGCAGGCCGCGGTCGCGTTCGGCCGTCACGGGCAGGGCAAGCGCAGTGCGTATGCGGCGGCGCTGGCGCAGGAGAGCGCCGACGAATGCGGCGGGCTGTGCACCCCGGCGCTGCGCAACCCGGCCGGTCAGCCGCTGACCGGAAGGCAGCGTGAGATCGTCGAACTCGTCGTCGCGGGGCTGTCCAACAAACAGATCGCCGAGCGGCTGGTGATGTCGGTGCGCAGCGTCGAAGGGCACCTCTATCGGGCCTGTCAGCGGGTCGGCGCGAGCTCACGTGAGCAGCTCGCCGCCATCATCCGTCGCGGTCCGAAGGGGCAGTGACGGCGCCTCGGAGCACGTCGGCAGCCTCGGTCTGGTAGGCATGCTCGGCCCACTCCAGCGGGGTGGAGCCGAATCTGCGGTCCGCGATGGTCACGTCTGCCCCGGCGTCGAGCAGGCGCCGGATCAGCTCGAGGTCCCCGGCCCAGGCGGCCTGGTGCAGCGCCGTCGCACCTTCGTCGTCGAGCGCATTGGGGTCGTCGGGGAATGCCGGAGCGGCCACTTCTACTCCGGTGACGTCGATTCCGTGCCGGGCGAGCAGATCGAGCCGGTCGGTGAACCCATGCTCGGCCGCCCAGCCGACCTGGCGGCGCCACATTTCGTCCCGGGATTCCATGGCCTCGCCGAGCCGCAGCTCCCACGGGCTCGGGCCGGCACTGGTCAGTCCGTGCGCGAACAGCAGTTCCAGGTGCGAGTCGTCGGCGCGGAACATCCGGTTGTACAGCGTCTGCTGGTCGACCGGATGGGCACCCCTGGTCAACAGCAACGTGGCCAGTTCCGGTGCGAGCGGATGGCGGGGCTGACGCCGCGGCCCTTGTTCACCCTCGCCGAACACCCCGGTCAGCACCGTGAACGGGGTGGACAGCCCGCACCAGAGATACCCGGCGTTCGGGTCGGCGCCGGCATCGAGCAGGATCGTGGCGGCCGCGAGCGCGTCGTCGCCGTTGTGGTCCAACGGAACTCGCGAATAGCTCAGATACATCAGCGGAACCCAGCCGAACGGGCCACCGCCCTGGTTGGCCAACGCGGGCCGATGCCTCAGGTGCCGGGCCAGTGCTGCGGGGTCTGCGGCCGATGCGGCGGCCCAGATGTGTTCGTCGGCCAGATCGGGTTCGGCGGCGAGCAGCTCCGCGGCGGCACCCCAGCGGGGTGGGGCATCGGTTTCGTTGTAGCGCAACGAAGCCCACGAGCAGAACCGGTCCGCGGAGGGAAGGGCCTCCTCGTCGAGCGCACCGGGGTCAACGCTGAGTTCGGCCGCGTCCCGCAGGTAGCGCACCAGCCCGGACCAGCTGCTGAAACCGTAGTCGCGGGCAACGGCGAACTCGGCCTCGTCCAGCGGTACACGCTTCTCGCGCTGCCACGTGCCGACTTCGACCCGCAGGTGGTCGATCGAGGGGTTGCTCGGTAGACGGCTGGCCATGACCCTTGCTTACTCGGTGATATGTGCACGATTTTCCGCGGTCGGCGCGGAAAGTCGTGCACGAATCCCGGCTAGTTGCAGACAGCGCCGACGGCGGCGGACTGGACCAGCTTGGTGTATTTGGCCAGCACGCCGGTCTTGTAGCGCGGCGGCAGCGGCTCGAACCCGACCTTGCGGGCCTCGAACTCGGCCTCGTCGACCAGCACGTCGAGCGTCCCGTTCGCCACGTCCAGGCGGATCCGGTCACCGTCCTTGACGAAGGCGATGGGCCCGCCGTCAACGGCCTCCGGAGCGATATGCCCGACGCACAGGCCCGTCGTACCGCCGGAGAACCGGCCGTCCGTCATCAGCAGCACGTCCTTGCCCAGCCCGGCGCCCTTGATGGCGCCGGTGATGGCCAGCATCTCGCGCATGCCCGGGCCGCCCTTGGGGCCCTCGTAGCGGATCACCACGACGTCGCCGTGGGTGATGGTGCCGTCCTCCAGCGCGTCCAAAGCCGCCCGCTCGCGCTCGAAAACCCTTGCGGTGCCCTCGAACACGTCGGACTCGAAGCCCGCGGACTTCACCACGGCGCCCTCGGGGGCCAGTGACCCGTGCAGGATCGTGATGCCGCCGGTCGGGTGGATCGGGTTGTTCATCGCCCGCAGCACCTTGCCGTCGGGGTCCGGGGGAGCGATGTGGGCGAGGTTCTCGGCCATGGTCTTGCCGGTGACCGTCAGGCAGTCGCCGTGCAGCAGGCCGGCATCGAGCAGCGCGCGCATGACGACCGGCACGCCGCCGATCTCGTCGACGTCCTTCATCACGTGGCGGCCAAACGGTTTCACGTCGGCCAGGTGGGGCACCTTGTTACCGATGCGGGTGAAGTCGGCCAGCGTCAGCTCGACCTCGGCCTCCTTGGCGATGGCCAGCAGGTGCAGCACGGCGTTGGTGGACCCGCCGAACGCCATGACCACGGCGATGGCGTTCTCGAAGGCCTTCTTGGTGAGGATGTCGCGCGCGGTGATGCCGCGGCGCAGCATCTCGACGACCGCCTCGCCCGAGCGACGGGCGAACTCGCCGCGGCGCTTGTCCACGGCGACCGGAGATGCGCTGCCCGGCAACGACATACCGAGTGCCTCGGCAGCCGACGCCATGGTGTTGGCGGTGTACATGCCGCCGCACGCGCCCTCGCCCGGACAGATCGCCCGTTCGATGATGTCGACGTCCTCGCGCGACATCAACCCGCGCACGCACGCGCCGACGGCCTCGAAGGCGTCGATGATCGTGACTTCCTTCTCGGTGCCGTCGGTGAGCTTGGCGACGCCGGGCATGATCGAGCCGTTGTAGAAGAACACCGAGGCCAGGTCCAGGCGGGCTGCCGCCATGAGCATGCCGGGGATCGACTTGTCACAGCCGGCCAGCAGCACCGAGCCGTCGAGGCGCTCGGCCTGCATCACGGTCTCGACGCTGTCGGCGATCACCTCGCGGGAAACCAGGGAGAAGTGCATTCCCTCGTGGCCCATCGAGATGCCGTCGGACACCGAGATGGTGCCGAACTCCAACGGGTAGCCCCCGGCTTCGTGCACGCCGTCCTTGACGTCCTGGGCGAGCCGCTGCAGCGACATGTTGCACGGCGTGATCTCGTTCCAAGAAGACCCGACGCCGATCTGAGGCTTGACCCAGTCGTCGTCCCCCATGCCTACCGCGCGGAGCATTCCGCGGGCAGCGGCCTTCTCCAGGCCGTCGGTGACGTCGCGGCTGCGGGGCTTGATATCGGGCGATGAGCCGCTTGCGCGAAGAGAATTGTCAGGGGTCTCGGAAGACATGCAGGTAAGTATGCCTCCCGGTTAGTTAGCCGCCCAAATTCTTTCTATACCTGTAGGGGGTATCGGTCAGCCGGTCCACTCCGTGGCCTTGACGGTGAGATCGAGCCCATCAGGAATCCCACGACGGTGCACACGATCGACAGTGCAGGCCAGACCCACAGCCAGCGGCGCGTGAAGAACACCATGACGATGCTCCCCGCGAGTCCGGCGGCCAGCCCGCCGCCGATCCAGCCGAAGATCGTGGGATAGACCTGATCGTCATACGGGGTGGGGCCGCAGGTCGCGTGGCAGGTGTCGGTGGACATCGCGAAGAACAGCGACAACCACGCGGCAGCAGCGGCGCCGAGCACGGCCACGATCCACAGCGCAATCGTGACGATGATGCTGACGACGGTGACGGCGGTACCGAGCCCGGAACGGCCACCCGGCTCCACGGGCAGAGGCTGCGGTGGAACCGGCCAGGCGGGTGGCGGATAGGCCGGCGACTCGCCGTAAGGGCCAGGCCAGGGAGGCTGTGACATCGCGTCGAGCGTATCGGCCGCCGGGGTGGGCCGTTGGCACTATTTCGCCCGGCCAAATCGGCATGCATACCCCGGTGGGGTACCCGTATACTGGGGTCATGGACGCGGCTGACAACTCGGGTGCACACGGCTACTCGGCGCAGAAGGACAACTACGCCAAACGGCTGCGCCGGATCGAAGGCCAGGTCCGGGGCATCGCCAAGATGATCGAAGAGGACAAGTACTGCATCGACGTCCTCACCCAGATCAGCGCCGTCAACAGTGCGCTGCAGTCGGTGGCGCTCGGTCTGCTCGACGAGCACCTCGGACATTGCGTGACCCAGGCTGTCTCCGAAGGCGGGGATCAGGCCGAGGCCAAGCTGGCCGAGGCGTCGGCCGCCATCGCCCGCCTGGTCCGCTCCTAGTCGGCCAGGGCCTGCTCGATCCGCTCGACCTTCGCGGTGAGCTGCCCGGTGTAGCCGGGACGAATGTCGGCCTTCAACACCAGGCTGACTCGCGGCGAAACCGCGGCTACCGCGTCAACGGCCTGCTTCACCACGGCCATGACCTCATCCCATTCACCCTCGATGTTGGTGAACATGGCATTGGTCTCGTTGGGCAGGCCAGAGGCCCGCACCACCCGCACCGCTTCGGCCACCGCGGCGCTGACACTTCCGGTTTCATCCCCGCCCGTCGGGCTGATGCTGAACGCGACAATCACGGAATCGATTGTGCGCTCTGATCGGTCAGTGCTTGCTGAACACCGTCGGGCGCACCTGAAGGATCACGCGGTCGGGGGCGTCCGCCGGCACCTCGTTGAGCGACCCGCTGTAGCGGTCGTTGAGTGACAGGAAGAACGCCGCGGTGGGGTCCGGCACGATCTCGTCGACCACGCCGCGGACCTCCAGGTAGCGGTACGGGTTGTCCGGATCGTGGATGGACATCGCCACCTCGGGATGCGCCGTGATGTTGCGGTACTTCTGGCGCTTGGTGGTGTGGGTGAAGCGCAGGTGCGTGCCATCCCATTCGAACCACATCGGATTCACCTGCACCGACCCGTCGGGCCTGGTGGTGGCCAGATGGCCGAACAGCGGCCTCGTCAACAGATCCTCGTAGCCATCAGGCACTGCAACCATTGCGCATCCTCTCGGTTCGGCAACCACGCACGGCAACGTTATGGCACTACCGTGGCATCCCAGCATGACCTTCAGCGTCGCCGGCGAATCGCTCCCCGCCCACACCAGCCCGTGGACACCACGCGTTGCCACGCAACTCGCCGTCCTCGCGGCGGCGGCGTTCGTCTACGTCACCGCCGAGATGCTCCCGGTCGGTGCGCTGCCGGCGATCGCCACCGACCTTCGGGTCAGCGAGGGCCTGGTCGCCACGTTGATGGCCAGCTATGCCCTGGTTGCCGCGCTGACCACGGTCGCGCTGGTGCGGCTGACGGCGCGCTGGCCGCGACGCCGGACGCTGGTCGCCACCCTGGTGTGTCTGACGGTCTCCCAGGTGATCTCCGCGCTCGCGCCGAACTTCGCGGTGCTGGCCGGCGGCCGGGTGCTGTGCGCGCTGGCGCACGGGCTGATGTGGTCGGTGATCGCACCGATCGGAGCCCGGCTGGTTCCGGCCAGCCACGCCGGCCGGGCCACCGCCGCGGTCTATGTGGGCACCGGGCTGGCCCTGGTCGTGGGTAACCCGCTGGCCGCGGCGCTCAGCGCGATGTGGGGCTGGCGCCAGGCCGTGGCGGTCATCGCCGTGGCCGCAGCCGTGGTGGCCCTGGCCGCGTGGACCCTGCTGCCGGCGCTCGCGCCGGTCTCCGGCGCGACGCAGGCTGCGGTGGCGAGGCACGGCCACCGGCGTAACCGCAGGCTGCTCACCCTGTCGGTGCTGACGCTGATCGGGGTCACCGGGCATTTCGTCGCCTTCACCTTCATCGTGGTGATCATCCGGGACGTGGTCGGGATCCATGGGCCGCACCTGGCGTGGCTGCTGGCCGGGTTCGGGATCGCCGGTCTGGCCGGGATGGCCGCCATGGCCCGACCCCTGGACCTGTGGCCCAAGGCCTCGGTGCTGGGCTGTCTGGGCGCACTGGCCGCTGCGCTGCTCACGTTGTCGGTGCTGGCCGTCGAATCGTGGTCCGGACTGGCGGTCGTGCTGCTGGGGGCAGCGGCCGTCGTGGTCTGGGGTGCGGCGTCGACGGCTTTGCCACCGATGCTGCAGGCCTCGGCGATGCGCACCTCGCCGGACGACCCCGATGGCGCGTCAGGCCGGTACGTAGCGGCCTTCCAGGTCGGCATCATGGGCGGTGCGCTGATCGGTGGCGCGATCTACGACCACGGCGGTGCTGCCCCGACCCTCGGCGCCGCTGCGATGCTGATCATCGTCGCGCTGAGCGGCGTCGCGCTGACTCGTGGCGTGTTCACAGTTTCCTGCGCTACCACAGAGAAGTAACGCGAGCACGCTCACAGTCGATAAACATCGCAGTTCAGCGCCGTGGAAACGGTGGTTGTCGGGGGATGACGGCTTCTCGCGGCAGTAGCTGGTCACCGCGCTGTGAGACACTGGAGCGAGTTGTGCTGTCTGGAGGTTACTCATGCCGAAATCGGCAAAACGTCGACTGATCACCATGTTCATGGCCGCGGGAGTGGTCGGTGCAATGGTGCTCAGCCCATCCGCCTATGCGGATCCCGAGGTGCCGCCGGCACCCGTCGACCCTGCAGTTCCGGGCCCCCCGCCGGGCGCGTACATCCCCCCGCTGCCCGCCGACCCGGCGGCTCCGGCCGCCGCCGCTCCGGCGACACCCGCACCGATCGTCAACTACGGCTCCCCGACCGTGCCGTTCACCGAGGGCGACGCGCCCGGGCAGAGCTCTCAGCCGTTCACCGGTGAGGCGCCGTTCCTGCCGCCGTCGTTCAACCCGGTCAACGGGTCGATGGTGGGCGTCGCCAAGCCCATCTACATCAACTTCCAGCGGCCGATCGCCAACCGGCAGATGGCCCAGGACGCCATCCGGATCACGTCGAACCCGCCGGTGGCCGGGCGCTTCTACTGGGTCACCGACACCCAGCTGCGCTGGCGCCCGCAGGACTTCTGGCCGTCCAACACGGTGGTGAACATCGACGCGGCGGGCACGAAGTCGAGCTTCCGCGTCGGCGACTACCTGGTGGCCACGGTCGATGACAAGGCCCACCAGATGGAGATCATGCGCAACGGGAAGCTGGAGAAGACCTTCCCAGTGTCGATGGGCAAGCCCGACGGCAAGCACGAGACCAAGAACGGCACCTACTACGTGCTGGAGAAGTTCCCCGACATCATCATGGATTCCTCCACCTACGGTGTGCCGGTGGACTCCAAGGAGGGCTACAAGCTGAAGGTGCAGGACGCCGTCCGCATCGACAACAGCGGCGTGTTCGTGCACAGCGCCCCGTGGTCCGTCGCCCAGCAGGGCAAGAGCAACACCAGCCACGGCTGCATCAACCTCAGCCCTGAGAACGCCAAGTGGTTCTACGACAACTTCGGCAGCGGCGATCCGGTGGTCATCAAGAACACCGGTGGCGGCTGGTACAACACGCCGGACGGTGCCTCCGACTGGCAGATGTTCTAGGAGAACGCCGATACAACAAAACCCCTGCCCGTCGGCAGGGGTTTTGTTGTATCCAGGGCTAGTTCCAGATCCGCACGCGCTTGGCCGGCTCCAGGTACAGCTCGTCGGTGTCGGCCACCTCGAACGCCTCGTAGAACGAATCGATGTTGCGGATGACGCCGTTGCAGCGGAATTCCGGCGGTGAGTGCGGGTCCACCGCCAGGCGGCGGATGGCCTCGGCCTCACGGGATTTGGTCCGCCACACCTGTGCCCAGCCGAAGTAGACGCGCTGCACGCCGGTCAGCCCGTCGATCACCGGAGCCTCCTCGCCCTTCAGCGACAGCTGATAGGCCAGCAGGGCGATGGACAGCCCGCCGAGATCACCGATGTTCTCCCCGACCGTGAACGCGCCGTTCACGTGGTGCGAGGTATCCAGCCCGCGCGGGCTGAACTCCTCGTACTGGTCGATCAAAGCCTTTGTGCGGACCCCGAATTCAGCCCGGTCCGCGTCGGTCCACCAGTCCACCAGGTTGCCGTCGCCGTCGTACTTGGCGCCCTGGTCGTCGAAACCGTGACCGATCTCGTGGCCGATCACCGCGCCGATGCCGCCGTAGTTGGCCGCATCGTCGGCTTGGGCGTCGAAGAACGGCGGCTGCAGAATGGCTGCGGGAAAGACGATTTCGTTCATTCCCGGGTTGTAGTAGGCATTGACCGTCTGCGGCGTCATGAACCACTCGTCGCGGTCCACCGGCCCGCCCAGCTTGGCCAGCTCGCGGTCGGAGTTCACCACGTGGCCGCGACGGTAGTTGCCGTAGAGATCATCGCGCTCGACCACCAGAGCCGAATAGTCCCGCCAGCGGGCCGGATAACCGATCTTGGGCGTGAACTTGTCGAGCTTCACCAGTGCCTTGGCCCGCGTCTCCGGCGTCATCCAGTCCAGCTCGTTGATGCTGACCCGGTAGGCCTCGCGCAGGTTGGCCACCAACTCGTCCATCCGGGCCTTGGCCTCGGGCGGGAAGTACTGCTGGACGTAGAGCTTGCCCAGGGCGTCGCCCATCAGGCCCTCCACCAGGGACACCCCGCGCTTCCACCGGTCGCGGTTCTGCTCGGTGCCGCTCAGGGTGCGGCCGTAGAAATCGAAGTTCTCGGCCACCAGCTCGTCGGTCAGCAGCCCGGCGCGGGAGTGGATGAGGCGCCAGCGAGTCCAGGCCTTCCAGTCCTCCAGGTCCTCACTCGCCCACAGCGCGGCGAACGCCGTCACATAGTCGGGTTGGCGCAGCACCAGCTCGGAAACCCTCTCGGGGGTGGTGCCGAGGGCGCCGAGCCAGCCGGTCCAATCGAAGCCGGGAGCATCGCCGGACAGGTCGGCGAAGGTGCGCAGGTTGTAGGTCAGGTCCGCGTCGCGGCGCTTGACCACGTCCCAGTGCGCGGCGGCCAGCTTGGACTCCAGCGCCACGATCCGGGCCGCGGTCTCGCTCTGATCGCCGCCGTACACGAGGGCGAACATCCGGGCGATATGGCCGGGGTAGGCGGCCAGGATCTCGGCGTGCTGCTCGTCGCGGTAATAGGACTCGTCGGGCAGCCCGAGCCCGGACTGGCTCATGTGCAGCAGGTACCGCGTCGAATCCTTGGAGTCGGTGTCCACGTACACCCCGGCCCCGCCGGACACCCCGGTGCGCTCCAGCCCGCCCAGCACGGCGGCCAGCGCATCGCTGTCGGCAGCGCCGTCGATCAGCGCCAGCTCGGCCAGCAGCGGCGCCAGGCCACGCGTGGCGATGGTCTGCTCGTCCATGAAGCTGGCGTACAGGTCGCCGATGCGCTGCTCGTCGGTGCCCGCAGCGGCGTCGGATGCGGCCGCCTGCGTGATCAGATCGCGGATCTGCTCCTCGGCACGGTCGTGCAGGAGCCGGAAGGCGCCGTCGGTGGCGCGGTCGGCGGGAATCTCGTAGTCGGTCAACCAACGGCCGTTGACGTGGCCGAACAGGTCGTCTTGCGGGCGGGCTTGCGGGTCGACATGGCTCAGGTCGATACCCGACTTGATGGCTTCTACCGTCACCCCGACATTCTTCCAGAAGGCCGCGGGTGCGCTCGGCTGGTTTCGCTGCCGGTACCCTCACGGCCATGCCCGAGGCGCCGAGCAAGGACAGCAACGACAGCACCGACGATCACCCCAATGGCGTCATCACCGGCTTCGGTTTCGCCTCGGCGATCGCGGGCCTGATCGCGGTTGTCGCGGTGGTCCTGGGTGTCATGGTGTGGTCCGGACACCGCAGCGAGGCCGACGAGCGCGCCTACCAGAGCCGGGTGCTGCGGACGGCCGCCGACTGGGCCAACGTCCTGATCAACATCAACAAGGACTCCGTCGAGGCCGGCATGCAGAAGCTGCGCGAGGGCACGGTCGGTCAGCTCAACGCCGACTTCGACGCCGCCGTGCAGCCCTACCGCGACCTCGTGCAGCGGCTTCAGGCGCGCACCACCGGCCAGATCGACTCGGTGGCCATCGAATCGCTGTACCACCCGCCGCCGGGTCCGGACGGTCGCCCGGTGCCCGCACCCAAGGCCGATCTGGCCGGGATGGTCTCGCGCACCGACACCGTGCTCGTGGTGGCCACCTCCGTCAGCGAGAACGCAGGCACCGACAAGCCGCAGACCGTGCGCTGGAACCTGCGGCTGGATGTGTCCGACGTCGACGGCACCCTGATGGTTTCGCGATTGGAGCCGATCCGATGAGAAACCGGTTGCGGGTTCTGGCTTTTGACATCGTGGCTCCGCTGGCTGCGATCGTGGCACTGCTCTACATCGGCCTGGCGTTGGCGTGGCCGCTGTGGTGGGTCTCGCTGTGCTCGGTGCTGTGCCTGCTGATCGTGCAGGGCGTCATCGTCAACGTCGTGCTGGCTCGCCGGGACGGCGTGACGCTGGGCACCGACGACGACGCTCCCGGTCTGCGGCTGGCCGTCGCCGGTGTGGCTGCCGCCGCCCTCGTCGCCGCGGTGACGGTGGGATACCTGCGCTGGACCGCGCCCGATCGCACCTTCAACAACGACCGTGACGAGGTGGTGCGCATCGCCAGCAGCGTCTCGGAGGCGACCGCCACCTTCAGCCCGCAGAGCCCGACCTCCTCGATCGACCGCGCCACGGCGATGATGTCGCCGCAGCAGGCCGAGCAGTTCAAGAACGAATTCGCCAACGTGGCAAAGGAATTGGCCAGTAAGAACGTATCGGCCACCGCCGCCACCATCTCGGCCGGCGTGGAGGCGCTGGGTCCGCAGGTGGCCAGTGTCGCCGTCGTCCTGCGCGGAACCCAGAGTGCGCCGGGCAAACCCACCGACAACGCGGTGATGGCACTGCGGGTGGCGCTGAGCAAGGCCGACGGTCGCTGGCTCGTCGACAACGTCACCCCGTTGCACTCGCGCTAGGCGGCGGAGCGCTCAGGCGAAGCGGGCGTACTCGACCTTCAGGCAGAGGTCCTGGATGACCGTGAGGCCTGCCGCGGCGCCGTCGCGGGCCACCTTGTCGTCGCGCAGCCCCAACTGCAGCCACAGGGTCTTGGCCCCGACTGCGATGGCGTCGGTGAGCACGTTGGGCAGTTCTTCGCGGCGACGGAACACGTCGACCAGGTCCGGGACCTCGGGCAGCGCGGCCAGGCTGGGATAGACGGGAGTGCCGTCCACCTCGGTGATGGTCGGGTTCACCAGATAGAGCGTGTAGCCGGTGGCCGCCTTCAGGTAGGTCCAGACTTCGTGGCTGGCCCGCGCCGGGTTGGCCGAGGCGCCGACGATGGCCACCGACCGGGTTTCCCGCAGGACGCGTTGCACCGTCGCGGCTGACTGGGACGTCATCTGCGTCGGCGACTACTTCGCGGAGCGCTGCGCGGACAGTTTCGCGAACCGGTCCGACAAGCGCTGCATGCGCAGCAGCAGCGAGGCCGGCGGGCTGACGGTGCCTTCCAGATAATCGGCGAAGGACTCGTTGGACACCCCGACGCGCGAGGCGAACTCGGGTGCCTGCAGTTCGGAACGGCGCAGCATCGCCTGGATCTGGCGGGCGACCTCGGCGCGCTCGGTGGCCTCCAGGTGCTCACGGGTGCGCACCAACACCTCCGACAGCGCCTTGGACACCCCATAGGGGCGGGCGGTCTGCAGCACTTCCTCGACCTGGCGGGCGGTGCGGCCGTACGGATCCCGCTTGATCGCGGCGACGATCCGCTGCCAGACCGCCATGTCGTCGGTCTCCAGGGCCGCACGGATCGCGGCGGTCGGCCAGTACTCGACCGGCCGATCGTCGAAGGCGGGTTGGCGCTGCGGCGGCGCGGCCTTGGCCTGACGTGATTGTCGCGGCTGTGCCGGCTGCTGCGAACGCTGTACCGGTGTGCGTGGTGTCTGCGTGCCCTGCCCCTGTGTGCGCTGTGCGTTGGTGTCCTGCCCGGGAGCGCGTTGCTCCTGTTTCCGTTGTACCTGGGCGGGCGCCTTCTGGGGGCGTTGTGCGGAACTGCGTTGTGCCGAATTGCTTTGGGCGGAAGTGCGTGGCGTCGTCGCGCGCGGCGTGGCCGGTGTCCGTTGGGCCGGGGCGGAGCGTTGGGCGGGGGTCCGCTGGGTCGAAGTCCGTTGCGCCGGGGCCGCTTGAACACGTTGTCCGGCGGGACGGCGAGCAGACGATTGAACCGGCTGAATCTCGTCGCGACGCGCAGTGCGCGCGTCCCTGGACTCCCGGACGTCGGGCGCCAACGTCACTTCGCCTCCTCCAGCATCGCTACCGCAACTGACAGGCAGCGCTGCCTGACCTTCTCCCATTCGGCAGCTGCATCCGGGTCCGACATCACGAAGTCGTGTTCATCGGACGGTTGCGGGTCGGCCAGCCGGCGCACCAGCTGCGTGGCCACCCATCTGCTCTTCGGGTTCTGCCCACAGTAATACCGGTCCATGCCCGACAACACCAGAGCAGCCGTCTCGGTTTCCACCGATTCGACGAGATCAGCAAACTCCTCAAAGTCCTTCGTGCTGTTACGGCACATGATCAGATAACTTTTGAGCCGCAGCGTTTCTGCGCCGGTCGGGATCTGCAATCGGTCACCGGTCGGGAGCTGCACATTGGTGGTCTCCACCGGGCCGAGCCGCTCCATCGGGGCGCGGTCCGCGTCCGCCTCGGTCTCAAGGGCGTCCACGGCCACCGAGAGCCTGCCCCGCCACATCGTCACCGGATGCACCCCTGGGCAGCGCTTCGGGCCACCGGGTCGCCGGGCCGCCAGTCGCGAGGACTGTTTGCTACAACCGCTGAAGGCCAGCGGGTCGGTGACGATGATCGTTTGCGGGGCAAGGGTTTTCATCCGTGCGGCGGTCCGCACCATCATGCGGAGGTCAGATCCGCTCGGGCCCATGGCGGAGATGTCGTCGGGAATGATCACCAGATCGGTGACCTCGACCTTGGGCAACGGCTTCTCGAAATCGACCTCCGGCAGCAGCCGGTCCAGCCAGTGCGGCAGCCACCAGTTCCACTCGTCGAACATGGCCATCAGCGCGGGCACCAGGATCAGCCGGACCACGGTCGCGTCGACCGCGATGGCCACCGCGCACGCCACCCCCAGCTGCGCCACCAGCGGCATACCGGCAAAAGCGAACCCGATGAACACCGCGATCATGATCAGGGCGGCGCTGGTGATGGTGCGCGCGCTCGTGCTGACGCCGTAGGCAACGGCGTCACGGGTGCTGTTGGTCTGTAGGAACCGCTCCCGGATCCGGGTGAGCAAAAAGATCTCGTAGTCCATCGACAGACCGAACGTCATCGCCAGGACGAGCGGCGGGACGGTGCTGTCGAGTGAGCTGATCTTCTCGAACCCCAGCCCCTCGAACCAGCCCCACTGGAAGACCACCACCAGGCTGCCGTAGGCCGCGGCCACCGACAGCACGGTCATCAGCACACCCTTGAGCGCCAGGAACACCGACCGGATCGACACCAGCAGCATCACGAAGGCGATCAGCGCGACGAACAGGAACACCAGCGGCTGGGTACTGGAAACCCGATCGTCGAAGTCCTTGATCAGCGCGGTCGGTCCACCCACGTCGACGCGAGCGTTCGAGCCCGCGGCCTGCGGCAGTTTGTCCCGCATCCAGTCGATGGACTCGCGGGCGGCCAGATCCTCGGGGTCCACCGACAACACTGCCGACAGCAGCGCGCTGGTGTTGTTGTCGGCGAACGCCGGCGGCTGCACGGTCTGCACATTGGGTGCGCGGGTCATCTCCTGGCGCACGGCGTCGAGCGCGGCAGTGCTCTTGGGACTGTCGGCGTTCCCCTCGGGGAACGTCACCAGCACCCGGACCGGGCCCAGCGCCCCGGGACCCAATGCGTCGGCGGCGGCGTTGACCCCGCCGCGGATCTCGTGGGTGGGCTCGAATTGGCGCTGCATGCTGTTGCCCAGCACCATCCCGAAGGCCGGCGCGGCCAGGATCAACAACAGGATCGTCGCGGCCACCGCCGAGGCCCACGGCCTGCGCATCACCGCACCTGTCCAGCGGGTCCAGAACCGGGACTGGGTCGCCTCCGCGCGCCGGGACCAGTGCAGGTACGACGAGCGCTTGGCCGCCGCGCTGCCGAACGTGGCCAGCACGGCCGGGGTCAGGGTGGTCGAGGTCAGCACCGCGACCGCCACGGCCAGGATCGCGCCCGTCGCCATCGACACCAGCACCGGCGTGTTGATGATGTAGATGCCGGTGACCGAGGCGATGACGGTCAGGCCGGACAGGGCCACCGCCAGGCCGGAGGTGGCCATCGCGGCGTCCACCGCATCGGCCGGGTCACGGCCGGCGCGCAACTCCTCGCGATAGCGCATCAGGATGAACAGCGAATAGTCGATCGCCAGGGCGATGCCGAACATCGACACCGTCGACGTGACGAACACGCTCATCTGCGTGTACATCGACAGCAGATAGACCAGGCCCATGGTCACCACGACCGTGCAGATGCCGAGGACCAGCGGCAGTGCCGCGGCGGCCAACGAGCCGAACACCGCCAGCAGCACGATCAGGACGATCGGCAGGTTCCACTTCTCGGCCGCGGCGATGTCGTGCTTGGTGGCCTGGGTGGCGGCAGCCCCGAGCGCGCCCTGCCCGATGACGTAGAACTTGACCTTGCCGTTCTCGCTCTCGCCCGGCTCCTCGCCGTGCACACCGACCTTCTGCCGCAGCTGCTTGGCCACGTCCACCGCGCCGGTGTTGTTGAAGTCCAGTTGCAGCGTGATGACGTAGGGGCGGTCGGGCTGCGGGGCCGGCTGTTGCGGATTCGGCACGATCTTGACGCTGGGCACCTCGCCCGCGATCTTCTCGAGCCACACCACCGCGGCGTTCATGTCCTGGAACGAGGCGTCGGCGCGGGGCGCTGCGATCAGGGCAAGCGGGGACGCGCCCTGGTTCGGGAAATGTTCCTCGAGTTGCCGCTGGACGTGGAGCGACTGGGAACCCTCGACGTCGAACCCGCCGCCCGTCAGATTGGACGACTGGTTGATCGCGAGGTAGATCGAGGGCACCAGAAGCAACAACCATGTCGCGAAAACCGCCCAGCGGAATCTGCGCAGATAGCTGCTCAAGCGCATCATGAACTGCTGGATGCGACTTCCCCGCTTTCTCCCCCCAACCTGGCTGGGCGTGTCCTGGCTCGTACCAGCGAGAGCGTACCTCCACCGGTGTAATGTGGCTCGCTCTCTTCCGGTTCTGAGATCACGCTGAGACATCTCACAGCGGAGATCCGTAGCGTTTGGCGCGACCGCCGCTAACGGAATCGCCCACCCCGGCGAAATAGCTAAGGACGACCCCGGCTGACGTGTGCGCCGGGGCCCACGCTGAAGGAGTACTCCATGCAACCGACCAACGGTGGACTGCGCCGCGGTCTGATCGCCGCCCTCGCGGTGACCGGGGCCGGCGGTGCGATGGTGGCCGCGCTCATGGTCCCGTCCGCTACGGCTGCGACCGATCCGTGTGCCGCCAGTGAGGTCGCCCGCACCGCGGGCAGTGTGGCCACCAACATCGGCAACTATCTGGACACGCATCCCCAGACCAACCAGGCCCTGACCACGATCAGTCAGCAGCAGGGCGGCGCCCAGTCGATCGCCGCCCTCAAGACCTACTTCGACGCCAACCCGCAGGCCGCCAAGGACATGCAGCAGTTGCAGCAGCCGCTGGCCAACCTGGGCACCCGGTGCAAGTTGCCGGTGACCCTGCCGCAGCTGATGGGGCTGGCGCAGGCCACCCAGCAGGGCGGCGGAGCTACCAGCGGTTTGCCCGGCGGCCTGCCCTCGGCGCAGAACGTCGGGGTGCCCGGCGTCGCAGTGCCGGCGCAACGCCCGGCGGCCACGGCCGCGACGGCGGGCTCCGGTCCGCTTCCGGGTCCCGCCACGGCCTCGACCCGCTAGGTCAGCTGTCGTCGCGTCGCCTGAGACGGCGTCGCTGAGCTGCGGATTTACCGGGCGGCACGACGGTTTGCGCGCAAGGCAAGAAAGTCGTCAAGGATTCTGCTTAGCTTTCCTTCAGCCGTTAACCGTTTGGGGTTACGGCCTCCCCATCCGATGAAGGAGCTTGACCATGTTGCTCTCGGCCCGAAATGCGCGGCGCGTGGTAGCTGGCGTGGCCGGCGCCGGCGCTGTAGCCGGTGCGATGCTGTTCGGCGCCATCCCGTCGGCGCTTGCCGACGACCCGGCGAACAACCCCCCCAACTGCAGCGCTGCCGATCTGGCCGGCGTGGCTTCGGGTGTGTCGGCATCAACCTCGGCGTACCTGTTCACCCATCCCGACGTGAACAACTTCTTCACCAGCCTCGAGGGCCTGCCGCGCGAAGAGGTCAAGACCAAGGTGCACGACTACCTTGAGGCCAACCCGCAGACGAAGGCCGAGCTGACCGGTATCCGCCAGCCCCTGGTAGACCTGAAGAACCGCTGCGGCGAAGCTCCGGCTCCTTCCATCCCGTAACCGAGTGCGGGTGGAAGCAACCCCCGCCAGCGGCGAAGGACACGTGACGCCCGAGAGTGTTAACCGCACGGTGCTGATGGTCGACGACGACCCGGATGTGCGTACTTCGGTTGCCCGCGGACTGAGGCATTCGGGGTTCGACGTCCGGGTCGCGGCGTCCGGCAAGGAGGCACTGCGCCTGTTGTCGAACGAGTCGCACGACGCGCTCGTCCTCGACGTCCAAATGCCGGAACTCGACGGCGTCGCTGTGGTCACCGCCCTGCGGGCACTGGGCAACGACATTCCGATCTGCGTGCTGTCGGCCCGCGACACGGTCAACGACCGCATCGCGGGACTGGAAGCCGGCGCGGACGATTACCTGACCAAACCGTTCGACCTCGGCGAGCTCGTGGCCCGGCTCAACGCACTGCTGCGCCGGGCCAGCCATGCCGAGGGTCAGTCGGACACCATGACCGTCGGCGCGCTGACCATCGACACCGCCCGCCGGCTGGTGTTCGTCGGCGGGGAACGCGTCGACCTGACCAAGCGGGAATTCGATCTGCTGGCCGTGTTGGCCGAGAACACGGGTGTGGTGCTGTCGCGCCAGCGGCTGCTCGAGCTGGTCTGGGGATACGACTTCGACGTGGACACCAACGTCGCCGATGTGTTCATCTCGTACCTGCGGCGCAAGCTCGAAGGGCCCGACGTGCCGCGGGTCATCCATACCGTTCGCGGGATCGGGTACGTGCTGCGGGAGGATGCGTGAGAACCCCATGAGGACTCAGCGGTAGGTGCGGATCTTCGGCTTCATCCGTTCGGCGTCATTGCGCACCAGGGTCGCGGTGGCTGCGGCGCTGGCGGCCGCGGCCGTGGTGGCGGTGTTCACCATCCTGACCTCGGTGGTGCTGGCCAACAACGACTCCGCCCAATTGGACCGCAGGCTCGATTCGATCGTCGATGCCAGCATCAACCCCGAGCATCTGCAGGATCCCACCCGCGGCGTGCTGACCACCGGCCGGTCGCGTTCGTCGGGGCAGGTGGTGTTCCAGCGGGGCTTCCAGCTGCCTGCGCTGCCGCCGGGCACCGAGACCGTCCAGGTCAACGGTGTCGATTACCGAGTGCGGACGGTCCACATGGACCAGCACGGCGGGGTGCTGATGTCCATCGGGATCCGCGCCGACAGTATCTTGTTGAGCCCCAACAGGATTCCGCTGTACACCGGATTCGGTGTGGCCACCGTGCTGGTGGCAGGGGGACTGGGCTGGCTGCTGGCCGGCCCGGCCATCCGACCGCTGCGCAAGCTCACCGAGCACACTTCGAAACTGGACAGCGGCACCGAGACGATGCCGAAAGTGCGCGGCGTCCGGGAGGCCGAGGACCTGTCGGAAGCCATGGCGGGCATGCTCACCCGCTTGGCCGCCGCGCAGCGCGCCACCACCAATTCTCTTCAGGCCGCTCAAGATTTCGCCGCCAACGCCGCGCATGAGTTGCGCACGCCGCTCACCGCGATGCGAGCCGACTTGGACACGCTCCGCATCCACAACCTGCCGGAATCCGAACGCGACGAAGTGGTGGCCGACCTGTCCAGGGCGCAGCGCCGCGTCGAGGCGATCATCACCGCGCTGGGCCAACTCGCCTCCGGACAGCTGGCCCAGGCCGAAGACCGCGAACTGATCGACATCGCCGACCTGCTCGACCGGGTGGTCAGGGAGAACGCCCGGGGAAGCGAGCATGTCCAGATCGACGTGCAGGTGGCCGACGACATCGGCCTGGTGATGGGCTGGCCCGGTGGACTGCGCATCGCGGTGGACAACCTGGTGCGCAACGCCATCGTCCACGGCGAGGCCACCCGGATCACCCTGACCGCCCACCGCGGCGACGACCACCTCGTGATCACCGTCGACGACAACGGCCGGGGACTGCCGGTCGAGGAGCACGAGACCGTCCTGGGCCGGTTCCGTCGAGGCAGCACCGCGATGGCGGGCGGATCCGGACTCGGCCTGGCCCTGGTGGCCCAGCAGGCCCACCTGCACGGCGGTGAGATCACGTTGTCCGACGGACCTCTCGGCGGCCTGCGGGCGACGTTGACGATTGCGATGTCGCCGAACGGGGATGCGGCTCAGGCGGACTGACGACGCCGCACCGCTCAGGCTTGTTGCGTACGCCCGCGCGTCAGGCTTGTTGCGTACGCCCGCGCACGGCGAGCACCGCGCGCCAGCCCAACAGCAGCACGGCCGTCACCAGTGAGGCCACGACGATGAAGCTGACCGCCACCCCGGCGGAGGTCAGCTTGCGGAGCACCATGCCGACCACCACGGTGCTGACCCACACCACAACCCCGGTGGGCGCCAACGACGTCGGGCGCTGCCAGCCGCGAGAGAGCAACCAGCCCACCACGGTGCCGGTCAGAAACGGCCAGGTCGTCTCGGCCACCCCGGCCAACGTGATGCCCTCGGCGTGGCTGCGCCGCCCGATCGTGCAGAACACCACCACACAGATCAGGTCGGCCAGGAAAGCCGTGCCGCTAGCTCGTCGCATATGTCATCACATCCAGTACCAGTGGGCTGACGTCGGATTGGTCGCGCTCGGCGAAGCCCGGTTGCCGTGCGGCCGGCTTGCCGTCGAACAGCGCATCGGCGGCGGCCAGCGAGGTGAGCCGCGAATCGAGCCGGAACGATTTGAAGGTAAATGGTAAGCCATTGGACGCCAAGGGATCCGGGCCGTCCATCACATGGAAGTGCAGGTGCGGTGCGTCGGAGTTGCCAGAATTGCCGAGGGCCCCGATGGCCTGCCCGGCGCTGAGCTTGTCACCGGGCTTGACCTTGAGGCTGTTCGGCTGCAGGTGGGCGTAGAAGGCGTAGTTGCCGTCGCCGATGTCCTGCACGATGTGGTTGCCGCCGTACTGCTGCAGGGTGAGGCCGCTCGGCGTGACACCGGGGACCTGCTCGTTGAGCCCGTCGAGCACGGCCACCACGGGTCCGTCGGCCACTGCGTGGATCTCCGCGCCGAAGTAGGGGTAGCTCACGACCTTGGCCCGGTCCCCGGCGAACAGCCGCCCATCGGCGCCGATCTGCACATAATCGATCGCGAATCGTTCAGCGGCCCAGACTTTTCCGTTGATCGGGTTGAGCGCCATCCGGTGCGGGGTCATATCGCAGCAGCTGTTCGCGTCGACCCAGTTGTCACCGGTCAGCGGCGGGGTGATGGATACCGGTTTGCGAGTCTGCACCGCCACCGGCGCCACCGACTCGGTGAGGGTCGGCGGGACCAGCGGCGGCATCGGTTTGGCCACCGTGATCCCGAGTTCGTGGGTGAGTGCGGTGGGCACCTGCGCGGGGTCGTCGGCGACGACGTCCATCCACACATAGGCGCTCTGGCCCGGGCCGAGCACATTGGTTCCGGCCGCGGAGTTGCCCACCGCCCTGGTCCAGTACTTGAGGCTGTCTCCGGACAACGTGAGTAGCTTGCGGTCGGCCGTCGCGGCGCTCAGCGAGTTGAGGGTGACAACTCCCGGTGAGGTGTTGGTCAACATCAGCTCATAGGCCAGGTGGGTGCGGCCGTCGGTCGCCGCCACCGGAACCGGTTCTGCCAGAACCGATCCCACCACCGGCGTGACCACGGGCGGCGGAGTCGTGGTGGTGGGCGACTCCGACTGCGGAGTCTGCGCCGACGAGCACCCGGCCAGGATCAGGGCGAGCACAGCGATCGGGTACCGGATTCGCATGGACGACTCCTAGCGCTCGGGTTCGGGGTGGGATTTTTTGCCGGGGCCGGCGTCTTGCTGGATTGCCGGCCCGCCGGCGTCTTGCTGGATTGCCGGCCCGCCGGCGTCGGGATCCAGGTCCTTCTCGGTGCGGAACATGAAGAAGAACACCACCCAGCCGATCGCCGAGATGAAGATCCAGCTGACCAGCCGGTAGATGAGCATCGCCGAGATGGCGGAGGCCAGCGTGAGGCCGGAGGAGACCAGCCCGGGCACCAGCACCGCCTCCACCACGAGGAGACCGCCCGGCATCAACGGGATCGACCCCACCGCGCGGGCCGCGGCATAGGCGACGGTGACTCCGGCCAGTGACGGATGACCTCCGGCGGCATAGCAGGCGAAGGCCAGACAGGCCACGTCGGCGATCCAGTTGAACATCGACCAGCTGAACGCCACCGCGAGATCTCGACGGCCCAGGCTGACCGATTCGAGCTGCTGCAGGATCTCGCGCCACTTGGCCAGGCCGACGTCAGAGGGCTTGCCGCGCAACGAGTTCACCCACGCCAGCACCTTGACCCCGATGCCGTCGATCAGCTCGGGTCTGGTGGCTACGGCCTGGGCCAGCAGGATGATGGCCAGGAACGCGCCGAGCGAAAAGATCAGCGACAGTGGGTTCTTGCTGGCACCGAGCATGAGGGCGCCGCCGAGGCCCAGCAGTGCCAGGCCCACGATCTGCAGTACCCCCGACATCACCAGCTGCCACGAGGCCACCAACGGTGAGGCACCCCAGATGCGTTGCTGGCGGTAGACGAAGGTCGCGGAGAGCACCGGCCCGCCGGGCATCGTGGTCGACAGGGCGTTGCCGGCGTAGAACGCGGCCTCCGAGCGCCACTGTTTGACGGGTACGCCGGCCGAGCGCAGCAGTGTCCGCTGGATCTGGGCGAAGCTGTGCATCGATGCCATCGCGGCGCCGACGGCAGCCAGCACCCACCAGCCGTTCGCGGTCAGCAGGCTCCGCCAGGCTTTCGCCAGCTGATCCCAGACCAGGGTCACCTCGACGGCGAGCACGCTGACCGCGAGTGCGATGACCACCCATCGCGCCCACCAGTACCTACCGCGCGTGGAGCCGGCCCGGGCCCGGGCCGTGTCGGCCGGCGCGTCCTGTGACACGCAATACAGGGTAACCGCGCAGGTCGCAACGACATCGCCGGTTGTGGCGGCGCGCCGCATTAGGCTACCGACATGTCACCGGATCCTGTTGCTGATGAGGCCGTCACGCCGTTCGTCCGTAAGGTCGCGGCCTGGTCGTGGCGTCTGCTGGTCATCTTGGCGGCCGTCGTGGCGTTGCTATGGCTGGTCAAACGCCTCGAGGTGATCGTGGTGCCGGTGGCCCTGGCCACCATGGTGGCGGCTTTGCTGCTGCCCGCGGTCGACTTCATGGACCGCCGGGGCGCGCCGCGCGGAGCTGCCGTGGCTCTGGTGCTGCTGGCCAGTTTCGCGGTGGTGGGCGGCATCCTGAGCTTCGTCATCTCCCAATTCATCGAGGGTGCACCGCAACTCGTCGAACAGGTGACCCGAAGCATCGACGGGCTGCGCAACTGGCTGATCAACGGACCGCTGCAGCTGAGCAAGGAACAGATCGACCAGGCAGGCAACACCGCGATCGAGGCGTTGCAGCGCAACCAGGAGAAGCTCACCACCGGGGCGTTGTCCACCGCGGGCACCCTCACCGAGCTGCTCACCGGCGCGCTGTTGGTGCTGTTCACCCTGATCTTCCTGCTGCAGGGCGGGCGCAGCATCTTCGCGTTCGTCACCAAGGCGTTCCCGATCCATGTGCGGGAGCGGGTCCGCGACGCCGGTCGAGCCGGTTTCCACTCGCTGGGCGGCTACATGCGGGCGACGTTCCTGGTGGCCCTGGTCGACGCGGTCGGCATCGGCACGGGCCTGGCGATCATGGGTATCCCACTCGCGCTGCCGCTGGCCTCGCTGGTGTTCATGGGCGCGTTCATCCCGCTCGTCGGTGCCGTCGTCGCCGGATTCCTGGCGGTGGTGGTGGCGCTGCTGGCCAAGGGATTCGTCTACGCCCTGATCACGCTCGGGCTGATCATCGCCGTGCAGCAGTTGGAAGGCCACGTGCTGCAGCCACTGGTGATGGGCCGTGCGGTGTCGATCCACCCGTTGGCCGTGGTGTTGGCCATCGCGGGCGGCGGCGTGCTGGCAGGCATCGTCGGTGCCCTGCTGGCCGTGCCCACGGTGGCGTTCATCAACAGCGCGACCCGGGTGCTGTTGGCCGAGGACCCGGACGCCGAAGAGGCCCGGCAGGAGGACGAGGACAGTGTCCTCATCCAGTCCACTGCCGACGATCTGCCGCCCGAGGATTAGCGCCGAACGTCGGCCTGTGGTCGGGATTTCAGCGAATCATGGAGCACAAGCCGACGTTCGATCAGCGAGTTACTAGAGCCGTCCCTCACGACGGAGCAGGTCCTGCGCGCTCATCCCGCCGCCGCGCCGCGGAGGCTCGTTGTCGCGGGGGTTGAGCTTCTGGGTCGACGGATCCTGTTCCCGCTGGCGTGGATTCGGACCCGGGTTCGGGCCTGGACGCTGTGCGTTGAACGCCGTCGTCGGCGCATTCCCACCACCGGCGGGCGGACGCTGCTGCTGCGGCATCGCCCGGGTGGCGTCCGCTGATGGGCGCGGTGCCGGGGGAGGAGGCGGAGGCGGGGGCGGAGTGCCGTTGGACGGGCCGCCCGTGGCCGGGCCGCCGCGCAGCGCGCCCAACCACGATTCGATCTCACGGTCTTCGCGTTGCGGGGGAGCCGCCGGGCCGCCGGCAGGCCGGCCGGTCGGCTGCGGCGCGCGTTCGGTGTTGGCGTTGGTGTTCCCCGTCGCGGTGTTGACGGTGTTGACCGCCGTGTTCACCGCGTTGCGCACGGCGTTGCGGGCCGCAGCGAACCGCGTGGTGGCCGGCTCCTGGTTCGGCTGCTGGCGCGGCTGTGCCTGGGGCGGGTTGATCCGGGCCGTGCCTGCGGCCGACGGCGCGTTGGTCCGCGGCATCTGCGGGCGCATGGGCTCCGGCGGCGCGGGATGGGTCGGATCGTGCGGCCGCGGTGCCGGCAGGGCGCCGACGCCGGCGAGGGCGCGCGGGTCCTCATTGGACTCCTGACCCATCGGGCGCTTGCGCTCGTCGGGCAGTTCGGTCTCACCGAGGCCCATCTTCTGCTGGATAACCTTCATCCAGTGCGGGGCCCACCAGCAATCGTCGCCGAGCAGCTTCATGATGGCCGGCACCAGGAACATACGGATGACCGTCGCGTCCAGCAGCAGGGCGATCAGCAGACCGAACGCCAGGTACTTCATCATCACCAGGTCGGAGAAGGCGAATGCGCCGGCCACCACCGCCAGGACCAGGGCGGCACCGGTGATGAGTCGACCTGTGGTCGCGGTACCGATGCGGATGGCCTCGGCCGTGGACATGCCGCGTTCCCGGGCCTCCACCATGCGGGAGACCAGGAACACCTCGTAGTCGGTGGACAGGCCCCAGATCACCGCGATGATCAGACCGATCATCGGTGCCATCAGTGGCTGTGGCGTGTAGTTCATCAGTCCTGAGCCGTGTCCGTCGACGAACATCCAGGTCAGGATGCCCATCGTCGAGCCCAGCGTCAGGGCGCTCATCAACGCCGCCTTGACCGGCAGCACGATCGAACCGAAGGCCAGGAACATCAGCACCGTGGTGGTGATGACCAGGATCGTCACCATCAGCGGCAGTCTGGAGAACAGGCTGTGGATCGAGTCCTGTTCAAGGGCTGGGGTACCGCCGACGAACACCTCGACACCGTGTGGAGGCTGTAGCGCCCGCAGGTCGGAGATGTTCTGTGCGGCGTCACCGCGGTTCACCAGACCGTTCTGGATCACCCGGACGGATTTGTCCTTCGACCCGCTGTCGGTGGCCGGGCGTTCCTTCCACATGGCTTCTGGGTCGTTGTCCGGATCGGTGAAGCCCTTGACCGTCATCGCCTTGGCGCGCATGTCGGCAATCTGGGCGTCGGTGATCGGTTCACCGTCCTCCCGCTTCATCACCAGCGTGATCTGTTCGGTGCGGAAACCGGGGAAGAGCTTGTCGAACTGCTCCTGGGACTGACGCACGGAGTTGTCCGGGGGCAGGTACTTCTCGCTGATGCCTGCGAGCGTGAGCGAGCCGATCGGGAGGACCAGCAGCGTCATGACGATCAGGATCGGCGTGGCGAAGGCGATGGGCCGCTTCATCACGACGTTGACCAGTCGGCCCCAGAAACCCTGCTCGACCTCTTCGCGGGTCTTGGTCTTCTGGGTCTTCTCGGCGAACCAGTCGATGATCCGGCGCGAGAACGGCCAGTTGGCCAGGAAGGGGACCTTCAACAGCGTGGTCACGCCGAGGGCATCGACCCGCGGGCCGAGGATGCCCAGGACGGCGGGCAGCACGGTGATCGACAGGAACGCTGCCAGCATGACCGAGGCGATGATGGCGTAGGTGATCGACTTGAGGAATCCGAGTGGGATCAGCAGCAGCGGCAACGAGGACGCCACGATGATCACGGCGGAGAAGGCCACGGTCCGGCCGGAGGTCATCACCGATCTTCGTACTGCGGCTTCGGTGTCATAACCCTCGGCGAGCTCTTCTCGGAACCGGCTCACTATGAACAGGCCGTAGTCGATGGCGATACCGAAGCCCATCATCGTCACGACCGGCTGGGCGAAGAAGTGCACCGGGCCGAACTCGGCGGTGAACCGCAGGATGCCCAATGCGCCGGCGATGGTCAGACCACCGATGATCGCGGGCAGGGCCGCGGCGACGGCACCGCCGAAGACGAAGAACAGCACCACGGCCACCAGGGGCACGATCGCGAGCTCAGCGCGCTTCTGGTCGGTGCCGATGGTGCCGGTGAGTTCGCTGGCCAGCGGGTTGAGGCCGGCGAGCTTGATGTCGCCGTCGTTGACCTGTTGCAGGGAGTCCTCGACGGCCTGGTAGTTCTTGAGGATCGCGTCGTCGTCGTCGCCCTTGAGGGGCACGCTGATGAAGGTGTGGCGCAGGTCCTGCGTCTTCATCTGGCTGACGGTTGGATCGGTGGTGTCGGGGGCTTTGAGCCAGCCGACCCATCCGACGACCTGGTCCGGGTGATCCTTGACCACCTGGTCGAGCTCGCCGGTGACCTGCTTCTGCCACGCCTTGTCTGTGACCTTCTTGTCATCCGGCGGCGTCAGGATGGCGACGACGTGGCTGGTCCGGTCGCGGCCGTAGACCTCGTCGCCCAACAGCGACGCCTGCACCGACTGGCTGCCCTCGTCGTAGAAACCACTCTGCGTGACGTGCTGGCCGAGACTGGCTCCGTAGACGCCGCCACCTAGGCACAGCGCCACCATGACACCGATGACGATGTACCTGAACTGGTACACCGTTCGACCCCACCAGGCGAACACTTAGGCTCCTAACTAAAAACTTATGGTGACCCGCTGTTGCAAACTTCGCGGTCTTCAGTTGTTACACACGCGCGGTCAGTAGGGATGACAGCGGCCGGAACGGCTGCAGCCATGCTCCCTGCTCGGGTAGCGAGTCCAGGCCGATCCGTGGCAGCGGTTCCCGGAACACACCGGGAATGTCCTCCAGATCGACAAACTCCAAGGTATCCGACGCTAGCGCCCAGCTCGCATGTTCGCGAAATCCAAGCACTTGCACGGGAGTGCCCTCACGGGCTATTTCTTCCAGCGGTAGCCGGAACGCTTGTCCGTCCGCTGAAGCCACCAGGACCGCTGCCAGCCCCTCGCTGCGACGCAGGGCGATGTGCTCGAGCATGTCGCTGTCGACATCGCTGTCGTCGTCGATCTTCGGTTTGGCGAAGACGGCGAAGCCCACGTTACGCAACGCCTCCACCCAGGGGCGTACGACATCGGCGCTACCTGGGGCGATGTTGGTGAAGACAGTGGCCTCGGGTTCCAGCGACACGTCGGCGTTGTCGCCGGATTCGGCAACCAGATCAGAGGTGTACCCCAGCAACCAGCGACCGAGTGCGTCGAACCGGGGACGGTGCGCGGCGGTGGGGCGGCCACCCAGGATCGCGCCCAATCCCATGTCCAGATTGGGGGCGTCCCAGACAAGGAGAACCCGCCGCGCGGGGGTGATCGCCGCCGAGTCGGGGGACTCTGCGGATCCGGCCTCTGCCTGCGCGGACTCGTCTCGCATGTCTTCGGTCACACTCATGGCCGTTTCTCCCAGACCAACTCGGTGACGTCGGGGCCGGCCAGGGCCTTGCGCTCGTACTTGGTGACCGGGCGCTCGACCGATATCGGAAGATCTGCCCCCAGCTCGACCCGGCGCAGCAGCGGTTCGGCGTCGCCGACCTCGGCGATGTGCTCGGCATAGCCGGTGTGGTCGGTGGCCGCATGCAGGATTCCGCCGGGCCGCAGTCGATCGGCGATCAGCGCCACCGTGGCCGGCTGCAGCAGGCGACGTTTGTGGTGACGGGCCTTGGGCCAGGGGTCCGGGAAGAACACCCGCACGCCGGTCAGGGTCCCGGGGCCGAACATGTGCTCCAGCACGTCCACGCCGTCCCCGCGCACCAGGCGGATATTGGTGACGGGGGATTCGGTCTGTGCGCTCCGGTCGATCGCGCTGAGCAGTTGGGCGAGGCCTTTGCGGTAGACCTCGACGGCGATCACGTCGAGATCGGGCTCGGCCTGGGCCATGGCCAGGGTGGAGGTGCCGGTGCCCGACCCGATCTCCAGGATCAGGGGCGCGGAGCGCCCGAACCACGCCGCGGTGTCGAGGTCGACGACAGGTGTCGAATCCTCGTCACGGGCCTGAATACCCAGCTCGGGCCACAGCCGGTCCCAGGTCTGTTGCTGGGCCGGCGACAGCGTCGACCGCCGGGTACGGAAGCTGGTCACCCGGGGAAAACGGTGCGGCTGGGCGGGCGGCACGTCGGCCGCTTCATCTGCCGGCGCCGGCCCACCGACATCGGACCTGGACGGGTGCATCCGTCCATGGTCTCTTATCTGCGGCGTGGTACCCGCATCGTGGTAGAGATTGATACCCAACAGTTGCCTCAAGCTGTGAGGACTTAAACCTCTGTTCGCGAGTCCGCCGGGGCCATGTCACGATTTTTCGTGGGGCACCCTCGGGTGCGCCCGTCACCACGCAGGGAAGGCTGCCAGATTTTCGCAGACGAGCTCACACGCTTTGCCGACCGTGATGGCGATGCGCGGTTGGCGGAGATCAGTGCGCGCGTGTCGGCTCCTCTCTGTGTAGAGGTATGCGGGCGGCGCGGCGTGGGCATGGGCACGGTGGCGTCAGCTCTGGCCGGTGCGGGGCTGGAGATCGGCACAGCCGGTGACGTCACGGTGCTGGTCGTCGCCGAGGTGCTCAAACCCGAGGACGAGGCCCTGCTCGCAGAGTTGCGCCGGGCGGGCCGGCCGTCGGTCGTGGTGCTCAACAAGGCTGATCTGGCTGGGTCCGGGCCGGGCGGTGCGGTCGCAACCGCGAACCGCAGGGCGCGGCTGCTGCGGAAACGGGCCGGGGTGGCGGTCGTGCCGATGGTGGCCCTGCTTGCGGTGGTCCAGGTGCTTCCGCCGCACCTGCTGGATGCGCTGCGGCTGCTGGCCGACGAGCCCGCGGACCTGACCTCGGTCGACGCCTTCGTGGCCGGCGTGCACCGGGTGCCTCCCACGGTGCGTGCCGAGCTGCTGGAACGTCTCGACCGCTTCGGTATCGCCCACACCACGCTGGCGTTGAGCCGCGGTACCGACGCCGAGACCCTCCCGGGATTGTGGCGAGGGCTCAGTGAGGTGGACCGGGCGGTGGCAGCCATCGATGCAGCGGCAGCACCGGCCCGGTACCGGCGGGTGCGGTGGGCACTGGCCGAGCTGCGTGCCGTGGGCGGCCCGGCGGTGGGACGCTTCCTGGCCGCCGACGACACCGTGATCGCGGTGATGGCCGCTGCCGTCGACGTCGTGCAGGCCGAAGGGCTGACGGTAGACCCCGGCGACGATCGCAACGCCCATCTCGGCCGCGCCCGCCACTGGCGCCATTACCGCGACGGCCCGGTGAACGCGCTGCACCGCCGGTGCGGTGACGACATCGTGCGTGGGTCACTGCGGCTGCTGGGCACGACGGGTGGCCGGCGGTGACTGACGTGGACACGACGCGGGACTCGGATACCGAGCGCGCGCGAGAAGCGAAGATCGCGGCGCCCACGCGAGAAGAGAAAATAGCGGAAGCCGACGCCGTGGTGGCCGCGATCGATCCGGGCCTGAACTCGCCGGGGGTCGAGACGCGCGATGTGGTGCTGGTGGCCGGTCCGTGGCTGGCCGGATCGACCAGTGTGATGGCGGCGTTGCGGGAGCGGATGCCGCAGACCACCTTCGTGGAATCCACCGAGCTGGTGGCGGGTGAGGCCCCGGCCGCTGTGGTGTTCGTGGTCTCGGCCGCCGCGCCGATCACTGAATCAGATTGTGCCCTGGTCGATTTGGCGACACGATACACCGACCTGGTGATCGGGGTGGTGTCCAAGATCGATGCGCACCGGGACTGGCGCGATGTGCGCGACGCCGATGCGAAGATCCTGGGCGAGCGCGACGCCCGCTACGAACGTATGCACTGGGTGGGTGTGGCCGCTGCCCCCGATCTCGGTGAGCCGCAGCTGGACGAGCTCGTCGAACTGCTCAGCGGTCAGCTGGCCGACCCCGATGTCGCACGGCGGAACAGGTTGCGCGCCTGGGAAACTCGGCTGGAGGCGGTGATCTTCCGGTATGAGGCCGACGGCTCAGGGGCCGATCGGCAGGCCCGGGTGGAGGTGTTGCGGGAGCGTCGCGCCGAGGTGGCCAGGGCGCGCCGGCTGACCCGCACCGAACGCAGCATCGCGCTGCGCAGTCAGTTGCAGCAGGCCCGGGTTCAACTCGGCTATTTCGCCCGCAACCGGTGCAACTCGGTGCGCACCGAACTGCAGGAGGATGTCGCGAGCATCGGCCGGCGCAGGATCGAGACGTTCGAGGACTACGCCCGGCAGCGCGCCGGCGAGGTCGTCGCCGAGGTCGACGAGGGCGTCACCGCGCACCTGCGCGGCATGGCCGCCGAACTCGAGTTGACCGCTCCCGAATCCCCCGCCCCGGCAAGGGCCGGATTGCCGGCTCAGCCGCCGGCCGTGCCCGACCTGCCGTCACCGCAGCTGAAATCCCGGACCGTGGAGAACCGGCTGATGCTGGTGCTGGGTGCCGGCTTCGGCCTTGGCGTGGCGGTGGCGGTCAGCAGGGTGCTGGCGGGTGCGGCCCCGCGGCTGGCAGTGGCGGGCCTGGTGGTCGGCGCCGTCGTGGGCCTGCTGCTGGCGATCTGGGTGGTCGGCACCCGAGGGTTGTTGCACGACCGGGCGGTGCTGGATCGCTGGGTCGGTGACATCACCACCACGTTGCGTTCGTCGGTTGAAGAGCTCGTCGCGAAACGGGTCCTGGCCGCCGAGACCGCGCTCACCACCGAACTGGCGGCACGGGAGGAAGCCGAGGCGGCGGTGGCAGCGGAGAAGACCGCCGAGATGGATGCCGAGCTGCGCGAACATGCCATCGCGACTGCGCGGGCGGCCGCCCAGCGGGACCGGCGGATCCCGCCGTTACAGCGGGCGCTGAACGCCGTGCGGGCCGATCTGTACGGCAACAGCGATGCTACTGATGAGTAACCACCTGATAACGTTGATCTGAATCGTTCCTGTGAGTGATCGGACATACCACTGGTTCACCGTGGGTATGTCACCCGCGTTAACCTCTACCCAAGGGGTAGCCGTGACCGCGTCGTGACGTGGCTTGGGTTCCACAAACCTACGCAGGAGAATTTGATGACCTCAGCGACCATTCCGGGTCTGGACACCGCACCGACGAAACATCAGGGTCTGCTGGCCTGGGTCCAGGAGGTCGCAGAGCTGACTCAACCCGATCGGGTGGTTTTCGCCGACGGGTCCGCCGAGGAGTACGACCGCCTGGCCGCTCACCTGGTCGAGGCAGGCACCTTCCAGAAGCTCAACGAAGAGAAGCAGCCGAACTCTTACCTGGCGCTCTCCGATCCGTCCGACGTCGCCCGCGTCGAGTCGCGCACCTTCATCTGCTCCGAGCGTGAGATCGACGCCGGCCCCACCAACAACTGGATGGAACCCGCCAAGATGCGCGGGATCATGACCGACCTCTACCGCGGCTCGATGCGCGGCCGCACCATGTGGGTGGTTCCGTTCTGCATGGGTCCGCTGGACGCCGAGGATCCCAAGCTGGGTGTGGAGATCACCGACTCCGAGTACGTCGTGGTCTCGATGCGCACCATGACCCGGATGGGTCAGGCCGCGCTCGACAAGATCGGTGACGACGGCTTCTTCGTGAAGGCGCTGCACTCGATCGGTGCGCCGCTGGAGCCCGGCCAGAAGGATGTGCCGTGGCCGTGCAACGACACCAAGTACATCACCCACTTCCCCGAGACCCGCGAGATCTGGAGCTTCGGCTCGGGCTACGGCGGTAACGCGCTGCTGGGCAAGAAGTGCTACTCGCTACGCATCGCCTCGGCGATGGCTCACGACGAGGGCTGGCTCGCCGAGCACATGCTGATCGTCAAGCTGATCTCCCCGGAGAACAAGGCCTACTTCATCGCCGCGGCGTTCCCGTCGGCGTGTGGCAAGACCAACCTCGCGATGCTGCAGCCCACCATCCCCGGGTGGCGCGCCGAGACCGTCGGCGACGACATCGCCTGGATGCGGTTCGGCAAGGACGGTCGCCTGTATGCCGTCAACCCCGAGTTCGGATTCTTCGGCGTCGCGCCCGGCACCAACTGGGATTCCAACCCGAACGCGATGAAGACCATCGCCGCGGGCAACACCGTCTTCACCAACGTCGCCAAGACCGACGACAACGACGTGTGGTGGGAAGGCCTGGAGGGCGAGCCCGACCACCTGATCGACTGGAAGGGCCAGGACTGGTACCTGCGGGAGACGGAATCCAAGGCGGCACACCCGAACTCGCGCTACTGCACCCCGATCTCGCAGTGCCCGACGCTGGCGCCGGAATGGGACGACCCGCAGGGTGTGCCGATCTCGGCGATCCTGTTCGGCGGCCGCCGCAAGACCACGGTCCCGCTGGTGACGCAGGCCCGCGACTGGCAGCACGGCGTGTTCATCGGCGCCACCCTGGGTTCCGAGCAGACCGCCGCCGCAGAGGGCAAGGTCGGCACCGTCCGCCGCGATCCGATGGCCATGCTGCCGTTCCTCGGCTACAACGTCGGCGACTACTTCCAGCACTGGATCAACATCGGCAAGAACGCCGACGAGTCCAAGATGCCCGCGGTGTTCTTCGTCAACTGGTTCCGTCGCGGCGACGACGGCCGCTTCCTGTGGCCGGGCTTCGGTGAGAACAGCCGCGTCCTCAAGTGGGCCATCGAGCGCATCGAGCACAAGGCCGACGGCAAGAGCACCCCGATCGGCATCGTGCCGACCGCCGCCGACCTGGACCTGTCCGGGCTCGACGTGGATCCCGCCGACGTCGACGAGGCTCTGGCCGTCAACGCCGAGGAGTGGCGGGCCGAGCTCCCGTTGATCGAGGAGTGGTTCGAGTTCGTCGGCGAGAAGCTGCCCACCGGCATCAAGGACGAGTTCGACGCCCTGAAGCACCGCCTGGCCGAGGAGGCCTAGCCAGCACCGCGAGCGTGCGTGTCTGTTGCCGGACACGCCGCCGCACGTAAGCATTTCGCGCACCCTCGTGACTTCACGAGGGTGCGCGTTTGCGTTGGGGGCCAAGATCTTTGGGATATGTCACCCGGCCCGGAGCGCGGATATAGTCGCCTCATGCAGCTCCTGCCCGAACTGTCGGCGGCGACAGCCGAGGCGGTGCTCAAGGCGTGGCACATCAACATCGCCGACGACGCCGCGCTGCGGTTGTCCGGCGGACAGGAGGCCGCGGCGTTCCGCGTCGGCAGCAACGTGGTCAGGATCGGCGCGACGTGGCGCCGCGATGACGATCTGACCTGGTGCGGGGCCGTCGCGCGAGCCGCGGCCAACGCCGTTCCGGAGGCGATCGGCCCGATCCCGACGATGGACGGTCGCACCGTGGTCCGCCGAGGTCGCCTACGACAGGGCAACCGCATCGACTCGGCTGATCGATGCCGAGGACATCGAGTACCAGGCTCGCCAGCTCGAGGCGTTCCGCGCATTGCGGCCCGCCCATGGCGGTTAGACCCGCTACCCGCGGGCCGTCTCCCGCGCCGGCCACCACATGCGGTCTCCCAGCAGGCTCATCGCGGCGGGAACGAGGTACGTCCGCACCACGGTGATGTCGAGCAGCAGGCCGATGCCGATCGTGGATCCGATCTGCACCAGGTTGAGCACCGTCCCACTGGTGAGTGCGAACATCGTGATCGCGAAAACGACTCCCGCCGTGGTGATCACGCTTCCGGTGCTACCGAATCCGCGGATGATGCCGCTGATCACGCCACTGTGGGATTCCTCGCGAATGCGGGCCGCGAACAGCATGCTGTAGTCGGCACCGACGGCGACCAGGGCCATGAACGAGACCGGGAACACCGACCAGTCCAGGTTGATCCCGATGATGTGCTGCCAGATCAGCGTCGACATCCCCGCCGCCGCGCCGAAGGACAGCACCACCGCGGCGATCATCAGGACCGGGGCCACCAGGCTGCGCAGCATGACGATCAGCACCAGCAACACGGCAGCGACCGCGACCACGCCGAAAAGCGCGAAGTCCCGCCAGGTCTGGTCGATGTGGCGTTGTGAGAGTGAGGCCAGGCCGGTCGATTCGATCTGAGCGTGCTCCAGCACGGTTCCCGTCGCGGCGTTGTTCGCCGCGGCGATCACATCCGGTACCGCGCCCATCGCCTCGGCGCCGTAGGGATTCACCGCCCACACCACCATCATCCGGGCGCTGTGCCCGTCGGGCGAGATGAGCAGGCGCTCACCTGCGGTGAACCTGCGGTCGCCACGGCCCTCCTCGGGGAGGTAGAAGCCGCGCCCCGCACCGGTGGTGGTATCGGCCGACAACCGGTGCAGGTAGCCGGATGCCCGATCGAGCCCGGCACTGAGTTCGGTGGTCAGTGCCAGCATGGTGTCGGTGCCGGACTTGACCTGGCCCAGCCCGGTGGTGAGCCGGCTCAGACCCGTTGACAGTTCGCTGATTCCGGACATCAGCCGATTGAGGTCTCCGCGGGTCTGCTCGGGCGTGCGAGTGCCCAGTTGGTCGAGCATGGTCCGAAGGCCTTTGATGGCTGCGCGGAGATCAGGCAGGGTGTCCAGCGCCGTGCTCACCGGACGCTCGGGCACCAGGGGTGCGGCCAGCGTCAGACCGTTGATCGCGAGCAGCGCCTGCCCGCCGGTGGCGGCGTTGAGGTCGGCGAAGGCCTGACGCGCCCGCATACAGTCCGCGGTGCAGCTCGGGCCCGGGTCGGCTGCGGTGAGTGGATCGAACACCGCATGCACGGCCGCTGTGGGGGCGGCCAATTTATCTCGGGTGGTGTCGATTTCGTTGACCGCACCCTCCAGAGCGTCGGTAGCGCCGGACATGGTGCGCACCACGGCAGCCACATCCAGGGAACCGTCCGAGACGGTGTTGACGACCCGGTTCGCGGATTCGAGGGTGCCGAGCAGGTTTCGGGTCAGGGCGACGAGATCGTGTGCGCCCTTGGTGAGTTCGGGCAGTCTGTCTGCCGCACCGGCGGAGCCGTCGTGCAGTTGTGTCACTCCCGCCGCGAGCTGTTTGAGCTGCGGGATGGCCTGCTCGACCCGGTCGTGCGCGTCGGCCAGACCATCGCCGACCTGTGCGGTCTGGGATCCGATCGCCGTCTCGGGCAACGGCTTTCCGTCGGGCCGGGTGATCGACCGGACGTAGGCCACCTGGGGAACGTTGCCGATCGACATCGCGATGAGGTCCAGCGCGGCCAGGTCGTTGGTGTTGCGCATGTCGTGGTCGGCCCGGATGGTGATGAATTCAGGTGCGGCCTCGTTGACCCCCCAGTGCCGGTAGACCGCCTCGTATCCGCGCTTGCTGTCGGTGGAGCGCAACTGCATGGCGTTCTCGTCGATGTTGGGCTGGAACGTGAACAGTACTGCGCTGGTGGCGAGCAGGAACACCAGTGATGCGGCGACCAGGGCAGGTGCCCGGCGCACGATCGAGGCTCCGCGCTTGCGCCAGCGCCGCTCGTCGAGCGGCCTGGGCTCGGCGTACCCACGCCGGCCCCACAGCGCCATGATGGCCGGGGTGAGGGTCAGGCTGACCGCCATGGTGATGGCGATCGACAGTGCGATCGGTGGCCCGGCGGTGCGGAACATTCCGATCTTGGTGAACAGCATGGCCATTCCGGCACCGGCGATGGTCAGCGCCGACGCGATGACGATGCCCGCGGTGTGCGCGCCCGAGCGGGCCACCGAGTCGTCGACGGACAGCCCCTTCCGTCTGCCCTCGTGATAGTTCGCCAGCAGGAAGATGCCGTAGTCGGTGCCTGCGCCGAGCACCATGGCCGTGACCAGCGCGATGGTGAAGTTGGATACCGACAGCAGCTCGCCGGCGCCGAGCCACGAGATCACCGGGCGGGCCACACCCAGTGAAATGCCCACGGTGAGTAGCGGGATCAGCGCCGTCAGCAGTGAGCGGTACACCGCCAGCAGCAACAGTGTGATCAGCACGACCGAGACCACGGTGATGATGGCCAGGGACGTGTCGATGGCCGAGAACAGGTCGGACAGAGTGGGGGCGGCGCCCGTGAAATGCACGTCGACGCCCGGTGGGCGCGGTAGCGCATCGACTGCGGCGCGGACGTTTTCGGTGGATCGGTGTGCGCGGGTGGAGCCGACGTCACCGGTGGTCGCGACGATCAGGTGGATGGCTTTCCCGTCCGGGCTGAGTCCGAGTTTCTCCAGTCCCGGCGTGCCGTAGGTATCGAGCACGTAGGCGACGTCGTCCTTGTCGGCCACCAGGCGCGATACCAGGTCGCGGTAGTAGGCGGCGTCGGCGGCGCCGAGTTCCCGGTCGCTCGACACCACAATGCTGCCGACCGCCGTCGTGTCGGGGACCCCGAAGTCGCGGGACATCTGCCGCAGGGTTTCTGTGGTCTGGCTTTCCGGGGTGAACGGCGCGGAGTGTTCGGCGACCGTGTGTTCCAGCTGTGGAATCGCCAGGTTGAGCGTGCCGGCCAGAACCAACCACGCGCCGAGCACCCACCAGGCGTGCTTCGCGCAGGCCCGCGTGAGTTTGCCGAAGATCGCGAGATCATGCATTCCCGGATCGTAGACCAATCGGTCTATGAGTGGTGCACTAGGATGGACCGAACGGTCTATTTGGACGATGGAGAGAGGGACGGCAGTGGCGGGCCCGCGGGAGCGTCTCATCCTGAGCGCCATCGAGTTGATGCGTGAATACGGCGTCCATGCGACGGGGCTCAGCGATCTGCTGGACCGCAGCAATACCGCTCGCGGGTCGATCTACCAGCACTTTCCTGCCGGAAAGATTGAACTGATGGAACAGGCCACACTGGAGGCCGGCCGGATCATCACCGCCAGGATCGAAGAGTTGACGCAGGCGCTGCCCGCCGAGGACGTCATCCGCGCCTTCATCGACGGCTGGAAACAGAACCTGATCGACAGCGATTTCAGTAGTGGGTGTCCCATCGTCGCCGCTGCCCAGGCTGGTCCCGACGCCCTCGCGGTGCGTGAAGCCTCGGCGGCGGTGTTTGCTGATTGGGCCAGGGTGATCGCCGCTTCGATCGAATCCAAGGGCGTTGACGCCTCGACCGCGGGCTCGCTCGGCAGCTTCATCGTCAGTTCCCTCGAGGGCGCCATCATTCAGTGCCGTAGCGCCCGGTCGCTGCAACCGCTCGATGACGCCGGGGCCGGCCTCACGTTGCTGCTGAGCCGAGTTCTCTAGCGCGAACAGACAGGTTAGGACCCCTGGCGCTGAGGCGCTATCTCCTCGGCTAACCGCGGTGTCCGGATTCCGCCACCAGAGCGTCCCGCGCGCAGTCGATCTGGTCGAAGGCATAGTTCGCGATCTCGGTTGTCGTCATGTTCGCACCCACCCGGGCGAGTTCGTCATAGCCGGCGTCACCGAGAACATTGCGTAGGTGTGCGATCGATTCGTCGATCTCGGGGAAACTGGCCCGCGACAGTGCACTCGCGCCGAACCCGCTGATGGTTGCTGCCGCCGTGTGGAATTCAACCCGGTCGAGCAGTACGGACAGCAGTCCGAGCGCGTTGCGTATCAGCTCGATGCTGCCGGAGTCGTAGTAGTGCCGGGTCGTTTGGTGGATGTAGGCGAAGGCCTCGGTGAGTTCGCCACGGTCGGCGGCGAGTCCGGTCAGAAGTCCGGCGATGATGGAGGCCTGCTGCTGGTCACCGCTTTCTTGAGCGATGGTCCAGGCCCGGCGAAGTGATCCGTACGCAGCAGCCGGATCGGACTGCCGGTGGGCCCAACCGTATGCGAGGTATGCGGCACCCGCCATTGACGGGTTGTCGGAATCGGCAGCACCTACCAGGCTTTCGGACGCTTCCATCGCCGCCTCTGCCGCCCCGGAGACGGCCAGAGAGATCGTCAGCACAGCTTGGCTTGCCGTGTGGCGGCCCGGATTGCGGGCGATCATGGTCCGGCACCACTCGACGGCCCGTTCCGGATGTCCGATCGTGGTGTAGCCGGCAGCAACGACGCAGGCGAATTCGTCACTGACATCGGCGAATTGCCCGCTGTCCATGGCCACCCGCGTAGCGTCGGCATACCGTTCGAAGTCCTGGACCCGTCCTAGGGCCGCGCAGTTGGCTGCGCCGACGTAGAGCTGTGCCAGTCGCGGATGCTGCGTCGCCGCTGCTGCCGGGATGAGTTCCTCGATCCATGCGATCGGTTCCCACTGCTCCAGGAAATAGCCCAGGAACGCGGCGGTGACCGCGAGCGTGGCCGCGGTGTCGAGGTCGTCTTCGTCGGTCGCCCATCGAAATGCTGTGCGGAGGTTGGCCAGTTCGCGATTGAACCAGTGGTAGACCTCGCGTTGATGCGGACTGTCCCACAGCGCAAGAAGTTCGGGTTCCAGCCCGGCGAAGTATTGTGCGTGCGCCGTACGTGCGGCTGCGGGGTCGCCGGTGCTGACCAGTTGTTCCTCGGCGAACTGGCGGATGGTCTCCAGCATCGAGAAGCGGGTCTGCGCAGCCGTCCGATCGGCCACCAAGAGTGATTTGCGGACCAGAGCATCGATCAGCTCGATGGTGTCCAACTCGTCGCCGCTGCCACGCACCGCAGTTGCGGCCGCTACGTCGAATCCTCCGGTGAACACCGAACACCTTGCCAACAAGGATTTTTCATCCTCGCTGAGGAGGTCATACGACCACTGCACTGCGTGACGCAGCGTTTGATGGCGCTCCAGGCCTCGGCGAGACCCGATGAGCAGCCGAAAGCGATCATCGAGCCGGTTGCGTACCTCGGTGGTGGTCATCGACACGAGTCGCGATGCCGCGAGTTCGATCGCCAGCGGAATCCCGTCCAGGCGCCGACATATCTCCACAACTGCGGCGGACTCTGCGGACGTCGTGAACGAGGCATGCGGCGATACGGCGTGTGCCCGGTCGACGAACAATGCCATGGCCGCGGAATGCGGGTCCGTGCCGACATCCAACGACGGAACCGGCCAGAGTTGTTCGTTGTTCAGTCGAAGGCCTTCTCGGCTTGTGGCCAGGATGGCGACGGTGGACGAGCGGCTGAAGATGGCCTCGATCAGGTCGGCTGCCGCATCGAGCACGTGTTCGCAGTTGTCGAGTACGAGCAGCCGGGCCCGGCCCGCCAACGCCGTGGCCATGCTGTCGACGACACTGAGACCGGGTTGCTGGGTGATGCCGAGTACCGCCGCGGCGGCCTCGGGGACCGCCGACGGGTCGCCGACGGCGGCGAGCTCGATCACGAACACGCCGTCCGGATAGGCGTCCGTGCAGCGGGACGCAACTTCCAATGCCAGTCGGGTCTTGCCCACACCGCCGACTCCGGTCAGGGTCACCAGGCGATGGGATCGCAGCGCGGTACACAGTTCGGTCAGTTCGGTCTGACGCCCGATGAAGCTGGTGGACGGCACCTGAAGGTTGCCCGGCGTCGGGTCGGTGGTCGTCAATGGCGGAAACTCGGTCTGTAGGCCCGGAGCTCGGATCTGGTAGACGTCGACGGGTTTGGCGATGTCACGTAAGCGTTTGGAGCCCAACGTGATCAGATCGGAACCGATCAACAGGCCCGCCGTCGCCCCGTCGAGCAGGATCTGCCCGCCGTGGCCGGCGGCCATTATGCGGGACGCGCGGTTGAGCGCGACGCCGAAGTAGTCGTCGTCACGCAACTCGGCTTCACCGGTGGCGATGCCCATCCGAACCGGCAGCTGCAGCTGCCGTTGCGCGGCTACGGCTGCGTCCACGGCGGCTCGGGGCGAAGTGAATACCGCACACACCCCGTCGCCGGTGTGTTTGAAGACCTGCCCGCCGCGGGCTGTGATGGCTTCGCGCAACGCCGTGTCATGCAGGGCGAGGGCTGCCCGCATCGCCTCCGGGTCGGCCTCCCACCGTCGAGTGGATCCCTCGATGTCGGTGAACAGGAATGTGAGGACTTGCGACGCCATGTCTGGGCCGTCCTCAGCTCCGTTCGGTGAATCGCATCGGCGCTCCCCACGCTCGATCCGCTGGGTTCTGACATCGTAGGTCCGACGCAAGCGACCGGGGTCGTGATTAGCGGTGCGGACGCCGTTGGTGCTTCTGCAGTCAAGTACCTGCTCACGGCCTGTCAACGCCCTGTAACCTCACGCCACTTGACACCTGTCAAGTGGCGCCGGTTACAGTGCCCTCATGCAGATCCGTGAGCATGCCGAGGCCAACCCCGAGAAGCCGGCGATCATCCTCCATCCGTCGGGCACCGTCGTCACGTTCGGTGAGCTCGAAGCTCGCGCGAACCGCCTGGCCCACTACTTCCGCGGGCAGGGCCTGCAGGAGGGCGACGTGGTCGCGATCCTCATGGAGAACAACGAGCACATCCACGCGGTCATGTGGGCGGCGCGGCGCAGCGGCCTGTACTACGTGCCGATCAACACGCATCTGACCGCGGCCGAGGCGGCCTACATCATCGACAACAGCGGCGCCAAGGCCATCGTCGGCTCCGCGGTGCTCAAGGACATCCTGAGCGGCCTCGACAAGGAACTGCCCAACGGCCTGCCGGACACCCTGCTGATCGCCGACGGTGAACTCGACGGCTGGCAGCGGTACCCCGAAGCCGTCGCGGACCTGCCTGCCACCCCGATCGACGACGAGATGGACGGGGACCTGCTGCAGTACTCGTCGGGCACCACGGGTCGGCCCAAGGGCATCAAGCGGGAACTGCCGCATGTGCCGCCGTCGGAGACCCCCGGCATGATGTCGGCGTTGGTGGGTTTCTGGATGCAGCCGGACTCGGTGTATCTCAGCCCCGCGCCGCTCTATCACACCGCGCCCTCGGTGTGGTCCATGCAGACCCACGCCGCAGGCATCACCACGGTGGTGCTGGAGAAGTTCGACGCCGAGGGCACCCTCGACGCGATCCAGAAGTACGGTGTCACCCAGGGACAGTTCGTCCCGGTGATGTTCACCAGGATGCTGAAACTCCCTGAAAACGTGCGGAATTCGTACGACCTGTCCAGCCTGCGACGCGTCATGCACGCCGCCGCCCCGTGTCCCGTCGAGATCAAGAAGCAGATGATCGACTGGTGGGGGCCCATCGTCGACGAGTACTACGCCTCTTCGGAGGCCATCGGTGCGACGGTGATCTTCGCCGAGGACTGGCTGACGCACCCGGGTTCGGTCGGCAAGCCGATGAACGGTCTCGTGCACATCCTCGACGAGGACGGCAAGGAACTGCCGCCCGGCCAGGCCGGTGAGATCTTCTTCGAGGGCGGCGCCGATTTCGAATACCTCAACGACGCGGAGAAGACCGCGTCCTCGCGTGAGTCGCACGGTTGGAAGACGGTGGGGGACATCGGGTATGTCGATGAGGACGGCTACCTGTACCTGACTGACCGGCGCCACCACATGATCATCTCGGGCGGGGTGAACATTTACCCGCAGGAAGCCGAGAACATGCTCGTCGTGCACCCGAAGGTGATGGACGCCGCGGTGTTCGGCATCCCGGACGACGAGATGGGCCAGAGCGTCAAGGGCGTGGTGCAGACCGTGGACCCGGCCGATGCCACCCCGGAATTCGCCGAGGAGCTGCTGGGCTGGCTGCGGGAGCGCCTGACGCACTACAAGTGCCCGCGGACCATCTCGTTCGAGGCCGAGCTGCCCCGCACCGATACCGGCAAGCTCTACAAGCAGGGGCTGATAAACAAGTACTCGTGACCGTCCTGGAACTGCCTGCGGGGATCCGCGTCGGGGTCGACACCCCGACCGACGACGCGACGTTCACGCTGACCGAACGTCCCGCGGAGGACCGGCGAATGGTCACGGTGGACTCGGTCGAGCAGGCGCTGGGCGAACTCACCGAGCGGTGTCAGACGTGGCCGCAGGCCGCGGCGGTCTGTGACGACGTGTTGCGTGCCCTCGACCCGGCCGGGCCGACCCGGGCCGGGCTCATCACCGAATCGCTGGCGTATTCGACGCTGCAGTCAGGATCGGAGTTCCGGCGATGGCTGGCCGAACGGGGGCCGGCGACCGTGCCGCAGCTGCCCGAACCGGTGCAGGCGCACCGTGAGGGAAACACGCTGCACGTCCGGTTCAACCGGCCGCAGCGGCACAACGCGTTCTCCACCGATGCCAGGGGCGCCCTGCTCGAGGCCCTCGAGGTGGCCCGGTTGGATCCATCGGTCGACGAGGTGGTCCTGGGCGGTAACGGCCGATCATTCTGCAGCGGCGGAGATCTGGCCGAGTTCGGCTCGTTCGCCGACCCGGCGAGCGCTCATCTGGCGCGTACCAGACACAGCCCGGCCCTGGTCCTCGATGAACTCGCCGAGAAGCTGGGACGACGCTGCCGCGCCGAGGTACACGGTCAAGTGCTGGGCAGTGGCCTGGAGATGGCCTGCTATTGCGGGTGGGTCAGTTGCCATCCGGATGCCACGATCGGCCTGCCCGAACTGGCCCTGGGGTTGATTCCAGGGGCGGGCGGCACGGTGAGCATCACGCGGCGCATCGGCCGGTGGCGCACCGCGTATCTCGTGCTCTCCGGGCACACCATCGACGCCGCGACGGCGCTCGCGTGGGGGTTGGTCGATGAGGTCCGGTCCGTAACGGTGACTCTGCGGTGAGGGCGGTCCCTTCTCGCACTTCCGCGCCCTAGCCGCAGGATCACCGTCGGTGAATGGCATAGTGCGAGATGTGAACCATGGTGGTCCGTTCTTCGACGATCTGCAGGTCGGCCAGGTTTTCGACACTGCGCCGTCGATGACCTTGACCTCAGGCGCGGCTGCGGCGCACCAGGCCATCCTCGGTGACCGGCTGCGGTTGGCGCTCGATGCCGACCTGGCCACCGCGGTGACCGGGGAGCCGGGTCCACTCGCGCACCCCGCGCTGGTCTGCGATGTGGCGATCGGCCAGAGCACGTTGGTGACGCAACGGGTGAAGGCCAACCTGTTCTACCGTGGGCTGGCATTCCACCGCTGCCCGGTGATCGGTGACACTCTCTATACCCGCACCGAAGTGGTTGGTCTCAAACAGAACTCGATCAAGCCCGGAAGGCAGGCCACCGGCCTGGCGGCCCTGCGGATGACCACCGTCGACCAGTTGGACCGCAAGGTGCTCGACTTCTACCGCTGCGCGATGTTGCCGCTGTCCGGAAACGAAGTCGACACCGGGCACGCCGATGACCTGTCGGCGATCGGGGCCGACGCCACCGCGCCGAACCCCACCGCCGGCTGGGATGCGGACGCGTTCCGGACCCGGATCCCCGGCCCGCACTTCGACCCCGGCCTGGCCGGGGCGGTTCTGCACAGCACCGCCGACGTGGTGAGCAGCGCCCCTGAACTGGCCCGGCTGACGCTGAACATCGCTGCCACCCATCATGATCGGCGCGTAGGCGGCGAGCGTCTGGTGTATGGCGGACACACCATCGGACTGGCCCTGGCTCAGGCCAGTCGGTTGTTGCCGAACCTGGCCACCGTGCTGGGCTGGGAGTCCTGTGACCACACTGGCCCGGTGCACGAGGGCGACACCCTGTTCAGCGAGCTGCACGTGGAGTCGGCCGAAGCCGGCGTGCTCAAACTGCGCTCACTGGTCTACGCGGCCGCTGAGCCCGACGGTGGTGACGATCGTCAGGTACTGGACTGGCGGTTCAGCGCGCTGCAGTTCTGATGGCATCGTTGGCGATTCCGCGGGACCTGCTGAGGCGGGCCCAGGTGGTCGCCGACGACTTCACGGCGCACACCGGTGTGACCGTCGACGCCACCGAACTGCTCACCGGTCGCGCCGCCTTGTTGAACATCGCACCCCACGGGCAGGTGTCGGCGGGCGGGGCGACGCGACTGCTGGCCCCCCGCGACGGGTGGTGTGCTCTGACCTTGTCACGTCCTGACGACACTGAAGCGATTCCGGCACTGCTGCAGGTGGATTCGGTCGACGCTGATCCGTGGCCGGCGGTCCGGGAGTGGGCCGCGGTGAACTCCGCTGCGGAACTGGCCGCACGGGCCCGTCTGCTCGGGCTACCGGTCGCGGTGCTCGGGGAAACCGCGCCCGCGCCTCCGGCGGTGAGTCCACTGTGGCCTGCCCAGACCGGGTCGTTGGCCGGAACACTGGTGGCCGACCTGTCGTCGATGTGGGCCGGGCCCCTGTGCGGACAGCTGCTGGCCCGGGCCGGGGCCACGGTGGTCAAGGTGGAGAGCTCGAGCCGGCCGGACGGCACCCGGGCCGGGGCGCCGGAGTTCTTCGACTGGATGAACGGCGGGAAACTCTCGTACGCGGTCGATTTCGAGGATCCCCGGGACCTGGCCGCGCTGATTCAGGTGGCCGATGTGGTGGTCGAGGCCTCACGGCCGGCTGCCCTCGCCCGTCGTGGCCTCGGACCCGACGTCGTCGCAGCCCGGCCGGGACGGATCTGGCTGCGTATCACCGGGCACGGCTCCGAGGGGGAAAAGGCCGACTGGGTGGCGTTCGGTGACGATGCCGCGGTCTCGGGCGGCCTGGTCGGATACCGCGAGGGCGCACCGGTATTCAGCGGCGACGCCATCGCGGACCCGCTCACGGGGTTGCACGCCGCGGCCGCTGTGGCGGACTCGCGACACCGCGGCGGCGGTGAGCTGATCGAGTTCTCGATGGCGGCGGTGGCCGCCGGTTACCGCTCCTGCGGCGACGACGGTATGGACGTCGTCCCCGTGCGACCACCCGCGGGACTGCACGGCCGCGAGCTCGGGGCCGACAACGACGCGGTCCGCCGGTTGGTCGCGGAACGGATCGATGCGCCATGCTGATTCGTCGCGCGACCCTGCTGGACGGGACGGTGGCCGACATCCGCGTCGGCGACATCATCGACGAAGTCGCGGAAGCGCTGTCGCCGAAGCCGGGCGAACAGGTGCTCGACGCCGCGTTCGGCACCGTGATTCCGGGATTGCACGATCACCATCTGCACGTGTACTCAGCGGCGGCCGAGGGGGATTCGGTCCGGGTCGGCCCCGCCGAGGTGACCGATGAGGCCGCGCTGTCCAGCGTGTTGAGGGCCGCGGTGGTCGGTGCCGACGGCTGGATTCGGGCTGTGGGTTATCACGAGGCGGTGGCAGGCCCGCTGGACCGGCATGCGCTGGATCGGTTGGCCCCCGCTGTGCCGGTGCGGGTGCAGCACCGCAGTGGCGTGTTGTGGACGGTGAACTCGCCGGGCCTCGCGGCACTGGGTCTGGGCGATCACCCCGACGGTCGGCTCCGCAGCGCGGATCGAACCTGGTCGGAGGGCCTTGAGCGCAGACCGACGGTGGTCGCGGAGTTCAGCGCCCGCCTGGCCGGTTACGGCGTCACCGGTGTCACCGATGCCACGCCCGACCTGCGTCCGGATGATCGACCCACGGGCCTGCGGCAACGCGTGCACTACCTTGCACCGGGCAAGCGCATCCTGCACGACGACGGTCTGGACCTGGACGAATTGACGGTCTGGATCACCGAACGGCACCGGGCCGGTGCCCCGGTGGCCGTGCATTGCGTGACCTCGGCCCAGCTGATCGTCACGATCGCCGCGCTGCACGCCGCGGGCAGCCATCCCGCCGACCGCATCGAACACGCCGCGATGGTGCCGCAGGACTGCATCGCCGACCTCGTCGCACTCGGGATCACGGTGGTGACCCAGCCCAACTTCGTGGCCGAGCGGGGAGACCAGTACCGCACGGATGTGCCTGCCGCCGAACAGGATCAGCTCTGGCGCCTGGCCACTCTGCTCGCCGCAGGCGTGCCGGTGGCACTGTCCACCGATGCCCCGTTCGGCGCACCGGACCCGTGGGCCGCGATGCGCGCGGCCGTGCACCGCCGGACCCCACGCGGCGTGGTGCTCAACCCGGTCGAACGGATATCCGGTCGGCGGGCGCTGGCCCTGTTCCTGGGCAGCGCCGACGGTCCGGCCCGGCCGCGGCGCATCGCTCCAGGGGAGCCCGGTGACCTGTGCCTGCTGACGGCGTCCCCGCAACGGGTGGTAGACGCACTGGAAGCCGATCTGGTGGCCGCTACCGTCGTGGGCGGTGTGGTGGTGTTCGAGCGGTGAATGTGTGGCGGGTGCCGGGCATGCCGGCGTTGTTGGCGTGCGCGGCCATGGGATTCGCTGGGTTCTCCCTGCTGCTGCCGGCCGCCCCGATGTGGGCGGTGCGGATCGGTGCCGACAGTCTCGGCGCGGGTGCGGTCAACAGCGTGCTCATGTTGTTCACCGTCATCGCGCAGCTGTTGGTCGGATGGCTGTTGCGGCGGGTGGGCTGGGCCGTCACGCAGGCGCTCGGGCTCGTGCTGCTGGGAATACCGGCAGTTGCGCATCTGCTGACCGGATCTCTTTGGCAGGTGCTGCTTCTGGCGGCGTTGCGCGGGCTGGGTTTCGGCATTCTGACGGTGTGCAGTGTCCGGGGTATCGCGGCGTTGATCCCGCAGGAGCGTCGCGGTCGTGCCATCGGCGCGTACGGATTGTCGATCGCGGCACCGCAGTTCGTATTGACCCCGCTGGCACCGTGGCTGGCCGAAAATGTCGGCTATCAGCTGGTATTCGGGTTGGCCGCCGCACCGCTGCTCGCGGTACCGCTGGCATTCGCCCGCCCGGCACCCACGTTGGTGCATCAGCCCCATCCGGACCGGCTCGACGGAGTGGGCGCCGGGCTGGTCGGCCCGATCGCCGCGCTCGTGGTGATCACCGCGGCAGGCGGTGGCATCCTCACGTTCGCTCCTCAACTGAGCGGCGCGACAACCGCGCTCGGAGCGTTGTTGGCCATGACCGGGACCGCGGCGCTGGCCCGATGGCTGATCGGAGGGCCGGCCGACCATCACGGCGCCGCGCGGTTCATCGCCCCCATGCTGGGAGTCGGCGCGACCGGGCTGGCGGTGATCGCCGTGGGTATCGCCGCCGGCGGTTGGTTGGTGATCTTCGGCTGTGCTCTGTTGGGTACTGCCTATGGTGCGCTGCAGAATCTCACCCTGGTGCAGGCCTTCGCCGCCACCGGGGAGCATGCCCGCGGTGCGGTCAGCGTGGCGTGGAACGTCGGTTTCGATGCGGGCACCGGGCTGGGGTCGCTGGCTGTCGGGGCGCTGGCCACCTCGTTCTCGTTCCCGACGGCGTTCGCCGTGATGACGGCTGCGTGTGTGGGGGTCGGGTTGATGTGGGTACTCATGCGCCATGACGGGCAATCAGGGCGCGGCACCGCTGCTTGACGCGCTGCACGACTACCACAACTCCAACCGGTACGGGTTCTCGCCGCCCGGGCATCGGCAGGGTCGCGGTGCTGATGAGCGCGTTCTGCAGGTGCTGGGGCGGGAGCCCTTCTTGAGCGATGTTCTGGCCAGCGGCGGTCTCGACGACCGGCGCATGAGCAACGGTTATCTCAAGCGGGCCGAGGAATTGATGGCCGAGGCGGTGGGGGCGCGCGCGGCATGGTTCTCCACCTGCGGTAGTTCGTTGTCGGTGAAGGCCGCGATGATGGCCGTCGCCGGCTGCGACGGCAGCCTGCTGCTCAGCCGGGACAGCCACAAATCGGTGGTTGCCGGGCTGATCTTCTCGGGTCTGACACCGCGCTGGATCACGCCGCAATGGGACGCCGAACGTCATCTGTCGCACCCGCCGTCGCCGCAGCAGGTCGAGCAGGCCTGGCAGCGGCACCCGGACGCCGCCGCGGCGTTGATCGTCAGCCCCAGCCCGTACGGCACCTGTGCCGACATCAAGGGCATCGCCGAGATCTGCCACAGTCGGGGCAAGCCCCTGATCGTCGACGAGGCGTGGGGTGCCCACTTGCCCTTCCATGAAGACCTGCCGACCTGGGCGATGAACGCCGGCGCGGATGTGTGCGTGGTCAGCGTGCACAAGATGGGGGCCGGCTTCGAGCAGTTATCTGGGGTCAGATTCTGATGTTTACTGTTGTTCCCGCTGAGGCGATCTGATCTAGTCGGGCCTGATCGGAAACAGGTTAGGCTGTTGGTGTTTCCGGTTAGGGGTTGGTTGGTGCGTTCTGGTTGACGCGACGATTCAGGAGCCCATCATTCCGCGGCCGCCCATCATCGGGCCCATCATGGCGGGCATGCCGTCGGTGACGAAGCCGGTGACTTCGTGTGCGTGGGCGCGGATGGTGTTGGTGAGCTCGGGGTCGGAGGAGGTCTCGGTGGCGATAACTCCGTTAGGTGTCAGTGTGATTCGCCGCTGGTAGTCGGTTGCATGGCGGAACAGGGTGGGCAGGCTTTGACTCATGCAGCTCACTTCGGCGCCTTGGTCGAGATGCTGATACATCGAGGAGACGTGGGCGTGCAGTTGCGCGACGAGATCGGGGGCGTCGGATTCGGTGGTGGTACGGATGCCTCCGGGGATGTTTTCCACGGTGCGGCGCAGTTCGGTGTGGCGGGCGAACATGGTCATGTAGCGATCCATGTCGGTGCCGGAGACTCCGCCCATCATGCCGGGACCGTTGGCGTTCCCGGTGGGCATGCGAATACTGTTGGTGCGCAACAGGTATCCCAGTGCGGCGATCGCCCCTGCCCCACTGAGTAGGGCAAGTGCGGCGCGTCTGGTGAATTCGGTCATGTGCGGCTGCTTTCGTGATGGTGTCCCGCTCGGACCCCTTGGCTGCAGGGCAGGTCAGGTGGCAGGGGTTTTGTGGGCGACGACGCGTTCGACGAGGCCGAGTGTGAACCGCTCACGATGGTCGATCGCGAGGTCGGTCGCGGCCCGCAGGTGCTCTAGGGGGCGACGTAGGAAGTGTTCGCCGCCGAGGGGAATGGTGAATAGTTCGAGGCCCCGCTGCACGGCTCGGACTGGGGCGGTGCTGCTGCGGATGTGGTCGACGAGGATGAGTTTTCCGCCGGGGCGCAGGACTCGGGTCATTTCGGTGAGGGCTTGGGTGTGGTCGGGGATGGCGCAGAGCCCGAAGGTGCAGACGACGGTGTCGAAGCTGGCATCGTCGAACGGCAGGTGATGCGCGTCGGCTTGTTGCAGGGTGGCGGGGTGACCGAGGTCGGCGGCGCGTTGGCGGGCGATGTCGAGCATCTGCTGGCTCCAGTCGATCCCGGTCAGGGTGACGTTCTCGGGGTAGAAGGCAAGGTTGAGTCCGGTGCCGATCGCGACCTCCAGGACGTCGCCGGTGGCTTGGCTGCAGACCCATTGGCGGGAGTCGCCGAACAGGTGGCGGTCGAAGAACCCGATCTCACGGTCATAGGTGCGAGATTTCTTGTCCCAGTACCGGTTCCAGCGGGCGGTGCGATCATCGGTGGGCATGGTTCACCTCGCGTCGGCGGTCAGACGGTCAGGCGGCGTCCGATGTAGGGAACGAACCGGCCGACAGCCCCACAGTAGTCCCGGTAGGCCTGGCCGTGGATGGTGTTGAGGTAGGGCTCTTCGACCACTCGTACCTGCAGTTCGATCGTGGCCCACAAGACGGCGAAGGCGGCCAGGGCAAGCGGGTTTGGGGTGATCAGGGTGATGCCGGCGGCGAAGATCAGCATGGCGGTGAAGATGGGGTTGCGTACCAGCGCGAACACGCCGTGGCGCACCAATGTGGTTGTTTCGCTGGGGTCCACTCCGATGCGCCACGATGGGCCCATGTCGCGTTGGGCGTGGACGGTGGCGGCGATCCCGGCGACGGCCAGCACTATGCCGGTGGTCTGGATCCACGGCGCATCAAGCACGGCCATCGGGGTGAGGATGTCGAGCAGTTGCAGCAGGGGCGCGGCCGCCCCGGCGAGGATGGCGGCGATGAATCCGACACCGGCCAACCATTGCAGCGACCCGGGCCGACCGTGGATGCCGCGGAATCCGGTGGATCCGGTGTGGCGGTATTGGGTCCAACTGCGCCAGCCGAACCCTAAGACGGCAAAGATCACGTAGAAGATGAGCGCGGTGGCGGGCATGGGTGAAACCTCCTGGCCGGGACTGGGATAGGTGCCGATGTGGAGATGGGCGTTAAAGCCGATGGACGTGGGACGGCGCGGTTAGTTCTCGGCGAGCGCTTGATCAAGGGCCTTGGCGAGGTCTTCATAGCTGTGCGGTTGGATGCGGGTGCCGTTGAGGAAAAACGTCGGCGTGCCCTGCACCCCCAAGGCCCGGCCGTCGGCCATGTCGAGCCGGATGCGCTCCAGCGTGGCGGGATCGGCGTAGGCCGCGTCGAAAGCGGCCATATCCAGGCCGAGTTCTGCTGCGAATCCACGGAATACGTCATCGGCCGGGGTTTGCTTTTCACCCCACTGAGCCTGGGTGTCATACATTTTGCGATACACCGCCTCCAGCTGGCCCTGCTGGGCGGCGGCTTCCACGGCCCGGGCGGCCCGCTCGGCGTTGACGTGCGCTGGCAGCGGGAAGTGGCGGATCACGAAATTCACCCGGTCCCCGTATTCAGCCCGCAACTTTTCGATCTCCGGGTAAACCGCGCGGCAACCCTCACATTCGAAGTCGAGAAACTCCACGAACGTCACCTTGCTCTCAGGCACCGAGTTGAGCCGGTGACTGTTCTCCCGCACCACCTGCCCGATCTCGCTGGTATCGGACTGCGCTGGGGCGGTCGAGTCACGGTCGCGCACCGACAGGTAGACCAGCGCACCGATCGCCATCGCGGCGATGACGAACGCGGTGAGCAACATGCGGCTGGCGCGCGCCATTCAGATACCTCTTTCGTGGGATCGGCGGCTATATCGCATGGCATCGATGTTGGCGAGGTTGACCGATCAATAGCATTGGACGCTATCATCGTTATGTGGCGATGAAAAGTGGTTCGGTCGATCCCGCGGTGTGCGGGAATGTGGATGCGGCGACGGCGTTGTTTCACAGCCTCTCGGATGCGACCCGGTTGGCGATCCTGCGCCGCCTGGCGGGTGGTGAGGCCCGGGTGGTGGATCTGACGGGCGAGTTGGGGTTGGCGCAGTCGACGGTGTCGGCGCATCTGGCCTGCCTGCGTGACTGCGGGTTGGTGGATTTCCGGCCGCAGGGCCGCGCCTCGGTGTATCGGCTGGCCCGCCCGGAGCTGCTGGAGATGTTGCGCGCGGCCGAGGCGGTGCTGGAGGCCACCGGCAACGCGGTGGCGTTGTGCCCCAACTACGGCCTCCCCGATCAGCGGAAGAAGGTTGCTCGATGAGTGAGGCGTGTGGCTGCGGCAGCGACGAACGTAGCGACGACGAGCACGAACCCGAACGGCTCTGGGAGATCACCGAACTGCGCGCCGCCGCGGTGGCGGGTGTGGTGCTGCTGGCCGGGTATGTGGTCGGCGGGGCCGGCGGGCCCCGCCCGGTCGAAATCGGGTTGTATGCGCTGGCGTTGGCGATCGGGGCCTACACGTTCGTGCCCTCGACGCTGCGCCGGCTGACCCAAGGCAAGATCGGGGTCGGCACGCTGATGACGATCGCCGCGGTCGGCGCAGTGATCCTCGGCGAGGTCGGCGAGGCCGCCATGCTGGCGTTCCTGTTCTCCATCAGCGAAGGTCTCGAAGAATACTCGCTGGCCCGCACCCGCCGCGGCCTGCGCGCCCTGTTGTCGCTGGTGCCCGATGAGGCCACCGTCCTGCGCGACGGCGCCGAAACCATCATCCCGCCAAGCGAATTGCGGGTGGGTGACCGGATGCTGGTCAAACCCGGTGAACGCGTCGCCACCGACGGGGTCATCGTCTCAGGCCGTACCGCGCTGGATGTTTCGGCGATCACCGGCGAATCCGTGCCGGTGGAGGCCGGGCCCGGTGATGAGGTGTTCGCCGGGTCGATCAACGGCACCGGGGTGCTCGAGGTCGAGGTCACCAGCAGCGCCGCCGACAACTCGCTGGCCCGCATTGTGGCCATCGTGGAGGCCGAGCAGTCCCGCAAGGGCGAAGCCCAGCGCCTGGCCGACCGCATCGCCAAACCCCTGGTCCCGACGATCATGATCGCCGGCGTCCTCATCGCGGCCATCGGCAGCGTGTTGGGTGATCCGCTGGTGTGGATCGAACGCGCCCTGGTGGTGCTGGTGGCGGCCTCCCCATGCGCGCTGGCGATCTCGGTGCCGGTCACCGTGGTCGCCGCGATCGGCGCGGCCAGCAAGCTCGGCGTCCTGGTCAAGGGCGGCGCGGCGCTGGAAGCCCTGGGCGCGGTCCGCACCGTGGCGCTGGATAAGACCGGCACATTGACTGCCAACAAGCCCACCGTCATCGACGTCGCCACCACCAACGGCGCCACCCGCGAGCATGTGCTGGAGGTCGCGGCGGCGTTGGAGGCCCGCAGCGAACACCCCCTGGCTGCAGCGATCCTCGCCGCCGCCGAGGGCCCGGTCCGACCCGCCGAGGAGGTGGAGGCGGTCACCGGCGCCGGCCTCACCGGGTATCGCGACGGCCGCCGGTTGCGGCTCGGTCGGCCCGGCTGGCTCGATCCCGGCCCGCTGGCCGAACAGGTCGCCAAGATGCAGGCCGCCGGGGCGACCGCGGTGCTGGTCGAAGACAACGGTCAGGTCATTGGGGCGGTCGCGGTGCGTGACGAACTACGGCCCGAAGCCGCCCGGGTCGTCGAGGCGTTACGCCGTGGGGGTTATCAGGTGGCGATGCTGACCGGTGACAACCAAGCGACCGCGACCGCCCTGGCCAAGCAGGTGGGGATCGATACGGTGCATGCTGATCTGCGGCCCGAAGACAAGGCCGCGCTGATTAGTCAACTGCGCCAACATTCCTCGACGGCCATGGTCGGTGACGGCGTCAACGACGCCCCCGCCCTGGCCACCGCAGACCTCGGCATCGCCATGGGCGCAATGGGCACCGACGTGGCGATCGAAACCGCCGACGTCGCCCTCATGGGTGAAGACCTGCGCCACCTCACCCAAGCCTTCGCCCACGCCCGCCGTGCCCGGCGCATCATGCTGCAAAACGTCGGCCTCTCACTGGGCCTGATCACGGTACTCATTCCGCTCGCCCTCACCGGGATGCTGGGGTTGGCCGCGGTCGTCGCCGTGCACGAACTCGCCGAAATCGTCGTCATCGCCAACGGGGTCCGCGCCGGACGCACCAAACCCCTCCGGGGCGCCATCATCGAAACCGGAACCGACTCCCACCGGCTGGCACACACCCGCACCCAGGAAACCACGACAGCCAGTTGAACTCGGGGCGCAACAGGATCACGTCACAGCCAAGAGGGGTCGGCCGAGCAACGGGGTGAAACCCCGGATCGATCAGGTCAACGGTGTCGCACTCCGCAGCGCCGCCAGCACGCGATCCCTGGTCGGAAGGTCCAATCGGCATGCATCAGCTGCCAACTCAGTGCCCGGCTTCATGATATCCACACCATCAACGAGCACCGTCGGCGATGGATATGCACCGACCCTTTCCACCACCACATCGTCAGCGATACCCACCTCAGACAGACACTCGGCGAGCAAGCGCCGAGCCGCCGCCGCATTCGGACACCCCGGGCTCGTGAGAAGCTCCACACGCATACATCCAGCTTCGCTCAACCCGCGCGAGTTCTGCACGCCTCCAGGCGGGGCCAACTGACACCGCCCAGGCGGAGCCAATTTAGGTTGACATAGGCACGGTGCACGAAATCGTCGTCATCGCCAACGGTGTGCGCGCCGGACGCACCACACCACTGGCCGCTGGTGCCACGACCGAAGCGCCGACGGCGGCTGCAACGCACACATAGGCCCACCACCAGTGGTGGCGCTGCTGGCTGACGCTGGCCTGACCGCTCAGCGGGCGCTATGCGCGAAGCCAGTCCCATGCGGGTTCGAGTTGATCGCGTGGAAACGTCTTCAGTTGACCGCGGATGAGCAGTGCCGCGGGTATTTTGACGCACCATTCTTCCCATTTCGGGGCGCCCAGCATGGCGATCTTGTCGAAGTGACGTCGATGTTTGAGGTCGAAGATCGTGTTGGCCCAGGCCGCGGGAAGGGTCCAGCCTTCAAAGGATTCGTCGATCAGGATCAGCACCCGCAACGTGGTGTACTGCTCCAGAAGGGAGTCGATTCGTGGGCCGAGCACGTCGCGGTAGGTTTGCCGGTTCAGCTTGCCGCTGAACCGGATTCCGACGACATTGCCGGTGCTGCAGGACAGGAACTCGATCACAGCATGCCCCTCCTGGGGAAGTGTCAGTGCGCGCGTGGGCCGTACATGATCACGGCGACGCCGGCCAGGCAGACCAGGGCGCCGATGATGTCCCAGCGGTCGGGTCGAAACCCGTCCAGCGCCATGCCCCAGGCCAGTGAGCCGGCGACGAACACGCCGCCGTAGGCGGCCAGGATCCGGCCGAAATGCGCATCCGGCTGCAGGGTGGCGACAAACCCGTAGATTCCGAGTGCGATGACGCCGAGCCCGGCCCATAGCCAGCCGCGTTGCTCGCGCACACCTTGCCAGATCAGCCACGCGCCTCCGATTTCGGCGACCGCGGCCAACACGAACAACAGGATTGAACGGATCACCATGGTGATGACCCTAGGAGACCTGGCCGGGCACTGGGGCCGCTGCCGGCTGTGATCGTCGGCACCGGCAACTGGTGTTCGTGTTCGGACGAGTGCACTGGCAGGTGTCGGCTCCGCGTCGGCGGTAGGCGCGGATCTGTGACACGACCACCCCGACGACTCCGACGGCGATGAGCGCGAATCCGAGTGGCTCTAGCCACCGGGAACCGACGAGCAGCATGCCACCGCCGGCGATGCCGGCCGCGGCCAGCAGTGGCACGACCACACAGCAGCCCACACATGCCAGCGCCCCGACGCCGATCGATGCCCACCACGCCTTGCGGGCGCGGTCGTCAGCAGCAGCCACCGGTGCCGCCTTTCGTCTCGTTGTCGGGTTCTGCGGTGAATGGTAGTGGGCAGCAGGGGCTTTCGGCGCAGGCGAGGAGGTCGTCACAGCCCGCGGCGAGCGCAGCACGCAGCGTGTCGCGCACGGCGGTAAGTTCGGCGAGCTTCTGGTCGACCTCGGCCAGTTTGGTGGCCGCCCGGGTGTGTAGTCCGGCCTCGGAGCGGCTACCGAGTCGGGTGGCGGCCAACAGGTCGGCGACTTCGTCGAGGGTGAAGCCCAACCGTTGCGCGGCCTTGATCACCCGCATCATGGTCACGGTTTCCGGTGGGTATAGGCGGTGTCCACCCAGTGATCGCTGCGGCTGGCGCAGCAGGCCGCGTCGCTCGTAGTAGCGCAGCGTCTCGGTGTTGACCCCGGCTGCGGCCGCGACCTGCCCGCTGCGCAATCCGCTGTCGCTCACCGCGTCTGCCCCGTCGTCATGTCACCGATCCGCTGTGCGAGGGCGTCGAGCACGTCGGTGTGCGACGGGGGAACGCCGATGCTTATCACCACATCCGAACCGGCCGTGTCGAAGTCGAAGCGGAAAAACGAGCAGCAGCCGACTTCGCGTGCCGCCAGGTCGCGGGCAGCGGCCTCGGCGTCGGCGGCCAGCACAAGATCCAACCGTGTGGCACTCACCCGTACCGACCGCAGCACCGATTGACCGAATAGCCCGTCGAACTCGGCCACCCGCAACGGCCGATCAACCGTGGGTAACGAGCACGAATCGGGCACCCAACCCGTAGTTTCCTCGCTGGCCATACGTCGACGATAAACCCGTACCTAGGTACGGAATGCAACCCTCAATCGGTGGCGAACGGCAGCGGGGTGGCCCTCAACCGTCTCGGCGGTCGGATTGTGTTGACTGGCCGGCGGGTGGTGCGGCCGCGGTGGACAAGTTGGCGGCCAGGGCCTGGACGCGCGTGGTGATGTCGTCGCGGATGATTCGCATGCGGTCGATGCCGTCGATGCCGCGCAGGGAGGGTTCGTCGGTGTCCCACCGTTGGATGGTGGTGCCGGGATGGTCCTCGAGTTGGGCTTGGGTGCCGACGATGACGACCAGATCGGCCTCGTCGAGCATCTGCTCGGTGAGTTGGGTGGGCTGATGGTCGCTGATGTCGACGCCGACTTCGGCCAATGCCTGCACCGATTGTTGGTTGACTGCACCCTTGGCGTGGGTGCCCGCCGAGGTCACGCGGATGTGCGGGCCGGCGATCTGCCGCATGAGCCCGGCGGCCATCACCGACTTGCCGGCGTTACTGACGCAGACGAACAACACGGATCTGTCGGCCATATCGGTGTTTTCCTTGGGTTTTCGCGATTAGCGGGTGATGGGCACGTTCAGATCGGTCAGGAGTCGGTGGATGCGTTCTTCGATGTCGTCGCGGATCGGGCGGACCGCGTCGAGGCCTTGGCCGGCGGGGTCGGGGAGTTCCCAGTTTTCGTAGCGTTTTCCGGGGAAGATGGGGCAGGCGTCGCCGCAGCCCATGGTGATGACGACGTCGGCGGCTTGCACGATTTCGTCGGTCCAGGGTTTGGGGTATTCGCCGGTGATGTCGATCCCGACTTCGTGCATGGCCTCGATGGCGGCGGGGTTGATCTCGTTGCCGGGTTCTGACCCTCCGGACCAGGCGATCGCGTTGTCGCCGGCCAGGTGGGTGAAGAAGCCGAGGGCCATCTGGGAGCGGCCGGCGTTGTGGGTGCATAGGAACAGGACGGTCGGTTTGCCGTCGCTGATCTTGCCTTCCACCCGGGCCAGGGCGTGGAGGCGCTGGCGGGCGAACCGTTCGGCCAGCAGCGGCAGGAAGTTGGGAATGGTGGCGCGGCCGGCGAACTGGTCGTAGGACGAGCAGAGGAACCGTTCGATGGTTTCGGTGCCGAAGGTGCCGTCGAACTCGCCGTGCAGACGGCTCGCCGCGGTTTTCAGGGCGAGTTGTTGGTCGATGGAGAGGTCGTGGCGCAGTTGGTGGGTGACGGGGCTGTCAGTCATCGGCTGGTTCCGTTCTCGTCGTCGAGCCGGTGGGCAGGTGTTGGGAGGTGTGGTGGCTGAACCGATTACGTAGCGCCAGCGAGACGTAGACCAATCCGACCAGGACCGGGACTTCGATGAGCGGGCCGACGACCCCGGCCAGCGCTTGGCCGGAGGTGGCGCCGTAGGTGGCGATCGCCACGGCGATGGCCAGTTCGAAGTTGTTGCCGGCGGCGGTGAACGCCAGGGTGGTGGTGCGCTCATAACCCAGATCCAACAGCGTGCCGAGCAGGTAGCCCCCGCCCCACATGACGGCGAAGTACGCCAACAGAGGTAGGGCGATGCGGGCGACGTCCCAGGGTTGGTGGGTGATCTGATCGCCTTGCAGGGCAAAGAGAATCACGATGGTGAACAGCAGACCGTAGAGGGCCCATGGGCCGATCGTCGGTAGGAACTTGGCCTCATACCAGTCGCGGCCCTTGGTTTTCTCGCCGATGCGGCGGGACAGGTAGCCGGCCAATAGCGGGATGCCGAGGAAGATGAGTACGGATTTGGCGATCTGCCACGGTGAGGTGTCGATGGTGGTTTGTTCCAGGCCGAGCCAGCCGGGCAACACCGACAAGTAGAACCAGCCCAGCACGGCGAACATGATGACTTGGAAGATCGAGTTGAGCGCGACGAGGACGGCGGCGGCTTCGCGGTCTCCGCAGGCCAGGTCGTTCCAGATGATGACCATGGCGATGCAGCGGGCCAGTCCGACGATGATCAGGCCGGTGCGGTATTCGGGCAGGTCGGGCAGTAGCAGCCAGGCGAGTGCGAACATCAGCGCGGGTCCGAGCACCCAGTTCAGGACCAGTGAGGAGAGCAGGAGTTTGCGGTCGCCGGTGACGGTGTCGAGGCGGTCGTAGCGGACTTTCGCCAGCACCGGATACATCATGATCAACAGGCCCAGGGCGATCGGCAGCGAAATCCCGTCGATCTGAACCTTTTCCAGAGCGGTGTTCAGGCCGGGGATCCAGCGGCCCAGCAGCAGCCCTGCGACCATGGCCGCGCCGATCCATAAGGGCAGGAACCGGTCGAGGGTGGAGAGCTTGCCGACGACCGCTGGAGGGGATGTGGTGGTGTCGGTCATGCCGATACTCCCGCCACGGTGTGGGCGGTGGTCGCGCCGAGGAGCACGGCCAGGCTGGCCAGCGCTTCGGGCACCACGGCGTAATACACCCACGACGCCCGGCGCTGCGAGGTCAGCAATCCAGCGTCCCGCAGCACTTTGAGGTGATGGCTGATGGTCGGCTGGGAGACTTCCAGCCCGGGTGAGATGTCACAGACGCAGGCCTCGCTGCCGGCGTGGCTGGCGATCGCCGAGAACAGCTGCAGCCGCACCGGATCGGCCAGCGCCTTGAGCTTGACCGCCATATCCGCCGCCACCGCCGCCGATATGGGTTCGTGCAGCAGGGCGCCCGGAGGGCAACACACTTGATCGGCCAACATCTCCCGGGACTTCGACATACATCGATATTGACAGCTATCGAATCAGATGGCAAATGAACGTCAGGTGAAGATGAGCTGGGCCGCGTGGAAGTCGAAATGGCGCCCTGGGTAGCGGTAGACGTCTTCGAGCGTCATGTAATCGGAGAAGAACGGATCCCATCCCGGCGGGAAGTGCATGCCGCGGCGCAGGGAGTCGTCGGTTTCTCGGGCGAGTCGTTGTTGCAGCGCGGCGATGACCCGGTCGAGTTTGGCGCCCATCCTGACCCGGTTGTAAACCAGGGCGGCGGCACACGATCCGTAGTAGTTGACGTGATGAAACGGCGTGGTCGCGGCGTTGAGCACCCGGGCGTAGGTGACGCTGACGCGGTCAGGCAGTCGGCCCATCACCCGCACCAGGGGCAGCAGTCGCTGCACGACCATGTAGCCGAACACCATGTGGAACAGCAATTGCTCGTTGGTCCAACGGGTTCCGCGCGTCGGGGCGCCCCAGTCGTCGGGACCGGCGGCCGCCAGTAGCTGGTGAAACGTGACACGCGCGCGCTCCAGATCGGCAGCGATGGCGTCGCGGTCCATGCCCCGATCATGCGCCTACCGCGGCCCGTGTGGCCACGGCCGCGGCAGGTCGCGAACGGTCGGCTAGCAGCAGGATGCTGCGGCTTGATCTGACTCCTTGGATGCGCCGCCGCAGCACACATCACCGTCACCCTCACTGGATTCGTCGAGGTGCTGTGGGCTGGCGCCGAATGTGTCGGAGTCGGCCAGCACGGTGTAGACCTCCCATTTCTCCCCGGCCGGGCCGGTCACCCAGACCTTGTCCTGGGTGGCGAAGCAACAGGTGGTGCCGATCTCCTCGTCGGTGAACAGCCCCTCGCCGGTCAGCCGGGCGATCTCGGCATGGACGGCTTCCCTGGACTCCACCTCGACGCCGAGGTGGTTGATGGTGCCGCCCTTACCGGGGTTTTCCAGCAGCACCAGCTTCAGCGGCGGCTCGGTGACGGCGAAGTTGGCATAGCCCGGCTTCACCTTCGCCGGAGTGGTGTTGAACAGCTTGGAGTAGAACGTGATCGCCTCATCGAGATCATCAACATTGAGGGCGAGTTGAACACGGGACATAATCCGCCTCCTCTAGGGCTGAGACATATATCGAATTGACGCGTCGACCTCAGGATGCCACCTTTTTGATATATGTCAAGATTGGTGGCAGGATGGGGTCATGCCCAAAGCGCTGCCCGTGATCGACATGTCCGCGCCGGTATGCTGCGCCCCGGTAGCCGCGGGCCCGATCAGCGACGACGACGCCCTGGCGGTGGCGATGCGCCTGAAGGCGCTCGCCGACCCGATGCGGGTCAAAATCATGTCTCTACTGTTCAGTTCGCGCCCCGGCGAGGAGACCAGCGGGGAACTGGCCGGGGCGCTCGACTTGAGCGAATCCACCGTCAGCCACCACCTGGGCCAACTCCGCAAAGCCGGGCTGGTGATCTCCGACCGTCGCGGCATGAACGTCTTTCACCGCGTCAAACCCGAAGCGCTCCAAGCACTCTGCGTGGTGCTCGACCCCGACTGCTGCACTTAGCCGACAGGTGAGCTGGACACCGTCGCCGCGCGCGCGGGTCAGCTGGGATGCTCCGGAATGACCGCCCCACGGTGAGATGATCAGGTGATCTGTTCGTGAAGGGTGTCGAGTTGGCCGTAGAGCAGCTCGATCGTTGATTGTTGTTCTGCCACGGTGGCTTTGAGTGCGGCGATCTCTTTGTCTTTGGCGGCGAGCCGGTGGCGCAGCGCAGCGTCGATGCTGGTTTCGCGGCCGGCCGGTGCTGGCTGGCGGGCGGCGGGGCGGTCGCGGTACTGCTTGATGAGGGCCACCAGGTCGTCGTGTTTGTAGATGGTCTTGCGGGACACCTTGGCGCGGCGGGACACGGTGGAGAAGTTGATGTCGGCGTTGGTCTTGCGCAGGTAGGCGATCGCTTTTTCGACGGCACGCCGCTTCTCATCGCTGCGGCCGTCGCGGTATTCGGCCAGCGCATTCAGTGCTTTCTGGGTGGGTGGCGGCGGCTTGGGGCGACTCATCGCGGCGTGTCCGGGTCAGCCTTGCGCAACACTGATTCGTGGCTTCCGCGGGCAGCAGTCTGCATCGTGGGTGCCCGGTTGGCGGTACCCGCACCGGCGACGCTGTTTGCGCCGTCATCGGTCACGTCGTCGCGGTGGAGCCGGTCGAGGATGGCGTCCAGGGAGGCGATTTCGCGTCGACGCTCATGGATCCACACGTTGTCGTCGGTGAGCTCGCGCCCGGTGCGGGCACGGTACTGTTCGCGGCGGACGTCGATCAGTTTCAGGGTCCTGGCGCGTTGGTCGACCAGTTCGTCGAGGTGGGTGGCGTCGGTGGCGAAATGCCCGCATGACAAGCAGGCGTTGCCTTTGTCGCAGGTGGCTACCGGTGGCAGCAGGCATACCCCGTTGGGCAGCACCCGGTCGGTGCGGGCCGAGAGCTGGGTCATGTCGTAGATGTCGGACGGGCTGATGGTGATATCGGTGCCATGGGCGCCGATCTTTTTGTGCCGCAGGAACTCCGCTTCGGCGGTCGCTTGCAGGGTGGCGGCATAGCGCAGGGTCATCGCCGGGGAGGCGTGTCCGAGATAGCGCTGCACCACATGGATCGGGACGCCGTCGTTGAGCAGCTCGGTGGCCCGGGTGTGGCGCAGCCGGTGGGTCTGGGAGAACCGCAGCGGGTGGCCGGCGGTGTCGGTGAGACCGTGGATGTTGTCGAGCCGATTGAGGATCCGGCTGTAGGAGTCATAGCTGCGTGGTCGTTGGCCCTGGTGCTGGTAGCGCACCCCGAGGAACAGGTACTTCGTCTCCAAATCCGGGTAACGCCGCCGGATCCAGTCTTGCTGTTCGCTGATCACGTTGACCACGGCCTGCTCGACCAGAATGGTGGGCACCACCCCGTCGACTTTGGTCTGCTGGTAACGCAGTTTGGCCACGAACCCATCGGGAACGTCGGTGGCTCCCGCGGGGCGGTCATGCCCCGGGATCGGCTGCAGCGGGTCGAAATCGAGCATCAGAATCTCCGAGGCCCGGCGCCCGGTCAACGCTTGCAGCAGCCAGATCCGGGCCGCTTGCGGATCGCCGAGACCAGCCACGACCGAGATGGTGGAATCGGGATGGGTGATGACCACCGGTTTGCCCGCATCGGCGGCCAGCACGTCGAGATAGCACAGCATCCGCTGCAGCTCGGCGGTCGAAAACCAGGTCAGCTCCCGGCCGCCGGTAGGGCGTCGGCTGCGAAACGCCGCACCCCACAACCGGGTATGGGTGTCGGTCAACCGGCTCCAGCGAGGATCTCCGGTCGCTGCCGCGGCTTCCTCGGCATGGTCCACCATGAACGTGTAGAACATCTGAATCTTGGACTGGACGACCGCGATCGTCGCCGCCGACAGCGGACGCTCCGGTTTGGCCCGCGCGGCAGGTGATTTGAGGTATTCGGTGAACTCGGTGAACACCAGCCGCAGCGCCGCCCGGTCGGTGCTGATCACCGGATCATCGATCCCGCGTTCGACCAAGAATGGACCCAGATGGCGGGTGATGCCGCGGGTGCGGCCGATCACCGACGACCAGCGCAGCAGTTCAGCCGTCAAACAGGTGCGCAGCCAGAACCGCACCCCTTCACGCAGCCAGACCGGTTCGATCCCTCCGAGGCGGGCAACCTGGTCATGGCAGGGTTCGTGCTCACGCTGCGGGATGCGGGGATCAGCGTCCAGATCCCAGATGTCATGAGCCCACCATGGCCGGTCGGTGCAGCGGACCGACACGTACAGGTGCAGGTGCTCGATGAAACTGGCCACGTTGCGCCGAAACCCGGCCGAGGGCAGCCGACCGGTGCGGCGCTCGAACTCGCGTACCCCGTGACGCACGATGGCCTCGGCGCTCAGATCAGCGACACTGACCGGGTAACGCCGGTGCCGTTGGTGGTAGTCGGCGGCGGCGATGCTCAGTGCACCGCTGGTCCATTTCAGCAGCGACGGTTCGATCTTGCGACGTTCTTCGTGTCCACACAGCCACACCCACCACGCGAGCTCCTCGCACAACCGTTGCGGCACACCCTGCGGGGTGAAGTCGTGGCCGTCCGGGGTGGGCCGGTAGCGCGGGTTGCGCTGAAAGACCGTGTTGGCCGGGCCGGTATCCAGGTGATAGACCAGCCTGCGCCACTGCGGCGGCACTTGTTGCCACTGCTGTGTCCACCGATCCCCGGCGGCACCGCGCGTCGGTGGGGTATGCGCTGGTGCAGGACTGTCATTGCCCGTCACGGTTCACCTTCCACCCAGCGACATAGTTCTTCCATTCGGCCAGCGTGCGCATCTCGGCGTCGGCGGTCACCCACCCGTAGGTCGACAACGTGGTCTGCACGTCGGCGTGACCGAGACGACGCATCACCACATGCACATCCACCCCAGCCAGCAACAACGCGGTGGCGTGGGTGTGGCGCAGCCAGTGCGGCGTCCACTGCTCAGGCAGCACGCCGGTTCGGCGCGCGGTGATCAGATCCACCTTGTCGTAGATGGTTTCCGGTCGCAGCGGGGCATAGCGCACGCCTCGCACCAGGTTGACAAACACGAAACACGACGCCAGATCGCCGACCGTGACATCCGCGCCGGCGGCCACCAACTGCCACACGTACTCGGTGTAGAGGGCGACCAGATCGTCGCCGATGTAAATCCGGCGCGGGCCCGATTTCGCGCGCACCCCGTGCGGATGATCATCACGGCCCGCCACCATCACCGATGGGGTACCGCCACCGGCAATATCAAAATCACTGTGGCGCAACGACAACGCCTCACCGAGCCGCATCCCGGTTTCGGCCAACACCGCGAAGAACAACCGGTCACGCAGCCCCGCCCCGCCGCCCGACCATTCACCCGAGACCGTCTGGACACTGCACGCATCCAAGATGGCGTTGACCTGCACCGGCAGCAGCACCGGTGTTTCGGCGCGCTGCAGGCCGCGGAGCCGGTGAATCGGCCCGTCCTGCTCGCGTTTCGGGCCGACCCCGGCCAGAAACGGTGCATAGCGGCCCCGCCGGGACGTACGAGCATGACTGGCGTACAACCGCCGGTAGGGGCGCACCAGGTCATGGGCATTGGCGAAATACCGGTACATCGACAACACCGCCGCACTGCGCGGCAGCAGCGAGGATTCGGCCAATCTCTGCTCCGGTTCACCGATACGGGCCACCCCAGGCAGATCCCCGGTGCGCAGATAAGCCAGGAACTGGCCAAACAGACTGGTGGGGAAGTCATCCCACGCGGTACCGGTACCCTCCAGCACCGTCCACCACGCCGCCAGCCCATAGGCATAGGCGCGCAGCGTGTTCGGTGAGCCCCCTTGGTTGCGCAGAAACGTCAGGTACTCGCGCGCCGGGGCCACGGGCAGCTTGTCGACGCCGACCACCGTGTAGGTGGGTGGCCGGTCCTCAAAGCGCACCCGCTGCACCTGTGCCACCGTCAGCCGCACCCCACCACATTCACGATGGCCTGCCCTTACGGAAATCGTCCAACCGGATCACCTGGGAGCCGCCATCGGCCGGTGGGGCCGCGGTGCGGCCATGGCCGACACTGGCCGCGACCGGATTATGCTCGGCCGCCGGCGCCGGCCGCTGCGTGGCCAAAAACCAATCCAGCACATCAGCGGGATAGATCATCGAATCCCGGGCGCTCAGCATCCGCACCGACGCGCCGCCGTAGCAGCGCTCCACCCACTTACGCAGCAGCCGGGGCCGCTCCGGGACGCGGTCAGCCCACCCCGGTTCCGTCATACCCCACGTGTGCCCGGTATCCGGGTTGATCCGTGAATGCAGCTGGGTGGTCAACATTTTCGCCCGATCCGGCGCGATCAGCCCCGAATCCCGCAGATGCATGATCAACGACCCCAACGACAGACCCCACTTGGCTTTGAGCGGACGCAGATTCAACAGCGACATCACCCGCGGCAACTCACCGGCGATGACCCCTGCCGGGGCCAACAACTCGGTCGCGAACCGGTTTGCCTCCAACTCGTCGGCGGCACTGACCGAGCAATAGGCGTGACTGTGCAACACCAAATGACCGAGCTCATGGGCGACCGTGAACCGGGTCCGCTCCCACGAGTCGCTATCCCTCAACACCAGCAGCGGCCGGTCCCGTAACCGGCCCACCCAACTCGAATACCCCAAATGCCGCTCATCACGAGAACGCCCACCGGTAGCGGCGAATTCGCTTTCCCATTCACCGGCGACCCGGCGCCGGACAATCACCGGAGCACCCAGCCGCTCGGCCTCATACATCAAATCGTCAAGCGGCTCATCGGGTTCCAGTCCCATCGCCTCACGCAGACGTGCTGCGGCCACCGTGATCGAACTGTGTGCCAGCTCATCGGGACTGACCGTCGGAACCTTCACCGGAGGCAGCTTCGACCGGCCATCGAGCTCACCGAGAAAATCGCCTGCCAACGACGCGAACGTCGCCAGAAACTCCTGCTCACCCAACGTCATTGACTTCGGCGCCCGAAACAGCAACTCGTTCGCGGTGATCCGTGTCCGCGGCTCCGAGCTGAAAAACGCTGCAGGAAACCGGAACAACCCCGCCAGCAACGCAACATCGCCGTCGTCGAGCCGCACCGTCAGCGACTTCTCAATCTGGGACTGCCGTGACGTACTCCAGCCTGTGGCTTCCACCACCGACCGTGCCGTCATCCGCCTCAACAACCGGGCCTGCCGGACCCGTGCACCAAAAACCTCAATCATCGTGCGCTCAATTCAACGTCACCGGGTTGGGAAACCCACATGCACCCAACACTGTGCACGATGGCTACGACGATTTCGGCGGACCGTCCTCCTCGTCCTGATCGCTCGCAGCGTCCTCGTCGACCTCGGCGAAGTCGTCGTCGCGGCGCCGTGTCCCGAAAGTCCCCGGTCCCGCGCCCTCCCGACGGCTCCCGCCGAGACCAACATTGAATGAGCGGTCCTCCATGATCGGCGGCGGCAACGGTGTCCGACCGTAAAGAACCTCCACATTGTCGAGGAGTAGTCCCGCCGCGAGGACCGCGCCGCCGAAAAACCCGCGACCGTCCGGCCACCACAACAGGTATTCCCGATACTTCTGCGGCTCGGGAATACCCTCTTCGCCACCGATCGGGTGACCCAGCACCTCCTCGATGCTGTACTGCTCCCCACCCGGCACAAACGGCACAGTCTCGATCAGCTGACCAGTCCGCCGATTGCGCGGATGCTTGCGCACATAAATCCGCGAGCCCTTCCCGTCGAGCAGAAGAACTCCCATCCCGTTGCCCGCCTTGACTTTTAGAGTCGAATCGGGAGTCTCCCGCCGTAACCGCGATAGCAGAAACGTTTCCAACACCGAGCACGACACCGTGATCGGTCGCACATTGCTGCCCTGATCGACAAAACGATCTGGGACTTCCGGATGCCGCGCAGCCAGATCCCCATGCGCCTCGCCCAAAACCTGAGCATGCTGCCGGACGAGTTCCTCCACCAACTGCTGAGGATCGTCGTGTAGTTCCATGGGGTAAACATTTACCCCGGTATCCCACACTCAACCTCGCGCCACGCCGCTGCCGGTCGGCAAAATTTTGGCTGCTCATACCTAATAGGTTACATGTATGCGTGGATAAAACTGCACTTCAACACACCTTTAAGGCGTGTTTTGAGAATTTAACGCCTGATAAGCGCTGGGGTCGGTGTTCCATCTGCAGGGCGATCTCGTCGACGAGAACCGGCTGTCGGCCTGTGCGGATCTGCTGATGACGACGAGCCCAAACGTCCTGGTGTACAGCGCGATCGACGGATGGCGGCGGCAGATGGTCGAACGGGGTCACGAGTTGATGGGTGCCGCACTGGATCTGGCGCGGGAAACACGCCGCGAGATCGAAGAGATCGACGACATCGAGGTTCTCGACGAGGAACTGCTGGGCAAGCAGGCTTCGCACGATTTGGATCGGCTTCAGGTGTTGATCGACGTCTTCGCGACAGGTACCTCGGGATACCAGGCCGCTGATTGGATGCGGGAGTACTGCCAGCTCGATCTGGGGATGACCGACCACCGCCGGGTGCTGGCCACCATGTCGCTGGCCGACGGGCCGGACACCGCGGGCCGACTGGTCGAGGCACTCAAGCTGTGGCGCAAGGCCGCACACGATTTCGATCCGCCGCCGCGTGTCGACCTGCCCTCACCCGACGAATTGGAGTTGGAGACCGTGGTGGCGCCACGGGATGCGTTCTTCGGTCCCGTCGAGGATGTACCGGTCGAGAATGCGGCCGGCCGGGTCTCCGCCGAGCAGATCACCCCGTACCCGCCGGGAATTCCCGCGGTGGTTCCCGGAGAGCGCATCAACCAGGCCGTGCTGGACTATCTGCGGACCGGGCTCGCAGCAGGGATGAACGTGCCCGACCCGGCCGATCCGTCGTTGCGGACGGTGCGCGTCGTCGCATAGGCGGTGCGGAGGTCCGCGACCAGTCCGTCGAAGGCTTGGTCACGGGTCTCAGATGGCCCTCGCAATACCGCTGACGGGTGGATCGTGGCGACGAGCGCCGGGTCCCCGTCGGGAACCAGCCCGGTGACGGACAGGATCTCCCCTCGGTGTCGAGATACTCGGAAGTCGTTGCCCAACAGGGACTTGGCGGCGGTCGCTCCGAGTAAGACCACGACATCCGGCGCGATCGAGTTCAATTCGGCGATCATCCACGGCCGGCACGCCTCGACCTCGGTGCGGCTGGGGGTCTTGTGGATCCGGCGCTTGCCCCGCTCGTTGGTGGTGAACTTGAAATGCTTGACGGCGTTGGTCAGGTAGAGCTCGGAGCGGTCGATCTCGGCCGCGGCCAAGGCTTTGTCCAGGATGCGGCCGGCGGGGCCGACGAAGGGGGCTCCGGCACGGTCCTCCCGGTCACCCGGCTGCTCACCGACCAGCATCATCCGGGCGGATGCGGGCCCGGACCCGAACACGGTCTGGGTGGCATCGCGGTACAGCGGACAACCCATGCATCCCCGCGCTGCCTTGGCCAGTTCGGTCAGCTCACGTGTTTCGGGGACGAACTCCGCTGCGCTGCTCATGGCCGGGGGATACCCGCTTCAACCGTTTCGCCATGCCGAGTTCGGGTATTCGTTATGACAACAACAGGAGATGATCGCCATGACCGGGGCATACGCGGCAAAACGGGTACTGCACCGAAGGACGAGCCTGGAGGCCGCGGCCTTGGGAATCGGCTGCCGGGTCGCCGTGAAGAACGTGATCCGCGCCTGGGCATTGCAACCGGACCTGGCGTGGCCGCTGCGGTCGATCGACCAAATCGTCGGCCTGCTCCCGAGCCGCCCCGCAGCATCGGTTGAGCCCCTGACATTGCCGAACTGCCCGGCGGAACTGATCCACGCACCCGGGACATCGGGGCGCAACGCGATCCTTTACTTGCACGGTGGGGCGTTCCTTACCTGTGGGCTCAACACCCACCGTGCTCTAGCTGCTCGATTGTCGGCTGCGGCAGACGCTTTGGTGCTCAACGTCGGCTACCGGATGTTGCCTGCGTGCGGCCTTGCCGACGCGGTCGAGGATGCCCTGGCCGGATTGTCCTGGCTGCGGCGGCGGGGCTTCGGTGCGGAGCAGACGGTGATCGCAGGCGACTCGGCGGGGGGATATCTTGCGTTCGGGACGGCGCTCAGGTCGTTGGCCCACGGTCTGCGTCCGGCAGCGGGCCTGGCCGCCATCTCACCGCTCATCGACCTGGACCCAGCGCGGAAATTGGTTCACCGCAACATCTCTCGGTGTTCGATGTTCACCGGCCCGGCGCTGTCGGCCTTTGCCCGATGCGTGCGGCGTAGCCAGTGCCAGTCGAGCCGGTGCGAGGCCGAGCCGCTGATCGATCCGGCGACGGCCGATCTGACCGGCATGCCTCCGGTGATGATTCACGTCGGCGCCGACGAATTGCTGTTGGCCGACTCGGAATTGGTGGCCGATCGGCTGGCCCACGCGCATTCGTCCTGCGAGCTGCACGTCTGGAGCGGCCAGGTGCACGACTTCCCGCTCGCCGCCGACATTCTGCCGGAAGGCCGGCGGGCCATCGGCTACCTGGGCGACTTCGTCAAAGGCGTGACTACCGCACCTGCTCAGATCGCGGCCTGACCCGCCTTCCCGAGGGGTTTCCCGTGGCGCCGCCGCGGGCATCCCCACCTCATGAGCGATATCGAGAACGGACCGGATGACACGCTGTCGCCGAGTGAGTCGACCGATTCCGACGAGGTCGCCAATGCTGATGGCGACGATGTGGTCGATCCGCCCGAGCATTGGCACGGCGCGGATCGCGCGGATGAGCCGGAATCGCTCGAGAGCAAGCTCGATGCGGAACGGCCCGACCGTCTGGCGGGGCAGGCACCTGCGCGCGACGTCGACGAGGCGATCGCCGAGCGTGAGGGCTTTCAGATTGTCAGCCCCGACGACGAGTCTCAAGACGGCTGAGAATCGCACGCAGGGGCTATTTGTAGTCAGCCGGCCTGACGTTGCAGCGTGACCGAGGCGGTATTGGCATCGGCGTGGGTGGCGATGCCGCTGCCCTTCGCCGTGACCGCCAGCGCCGTGCGGTCCCCGCGGAACAGGTCGCGGGAGAACTCGCACGGCGAGCCGTTCTGGTCGTAGGTGACGCGAGTGATCAACAGCAGTGCCGCTTTGGGCTTGATGCCAAGCAGCGTGGCTTCGCTGCTGGTCGCGCTGACCGCCTCGATGCGCTCGTCGGCCCGGCCGGTGACCAAACCGTATCGGGATTCCAGGATTTCGTAGAGGGAGCCGCCCAGCTGCTGGTCGAGCAGGCCGGGAAACGCATCGGCGGGGAACTGTGCGTGTTCGAGCGAGATCGGGGAGCCGTCGGCCAGCCGGACGCGTTGGATCTCGATGACGTAGTCGCCCGGGCCCAGGCGCAGGGCGGTCTTGGTGGCGTCGTCGGGGGTGGTGATGCGCGTCGAGAGCACCCGCGTCCCCGCGACGTACCCCTGATTGGCCAGGAAGGCCGGCACACCGACCACGTCGGACAGGTGGCGCTCCACCTGCCCGTGGCTGATGAAGATGCCACCGGCCCGGCCGATCACCCGGTGCACCAGGCCGGCTTCCTCCAATGCGGCCAGGACCTGCCGCAGGCTGGAGCGGCTGGTGCCGTAGCGTTCGGCCAGGTCGCGCTCACTGCCGAGTTTGGCACCGGGAGTGCCCGCGTTGATGTCGGCGACGATGCGCCTGCGCAACTCCTCGCTGTGAACTGCCACCCCGGCCCCCTGCCCGTGTATTGGTACAGCCAATTCTATCCAGGTTGAACTAGAGTTCAGCGATCGCCATGTGAGATTCGGGCAGAATCTGTCCGCCGTCCACGACCAGCGACTGACCGGTGATGTAGGCGGCTTCGTCGGTGGCGAAGAACAGCGCGGCGTTGCCGATGTCGGCGACCGATCCCAGCCGGCCGGCAGGAACTGCCGACGCCATTTGGTCCATGTAGTCCTGGCCCATTTCCACCAGGCCCTCGGTGACGATGTTGCCCGGCAGCACGGCGTTGACGGTGATCTTCTTGGGGGCGAGTTCCATCGCGGCGGTGCGCAGGAAGCCGAGCTGGGCGGCCTTGGACGCACCGTAGTGCGACCAGCCGGGGTAGCCGGTGACCGGACCGGTGATCGACGAGGTGATGACGACGCGTCCGCGTCCGCTGGCGGTCAGGGCGGCGAGGGCGGCCTGCACGATGTAGACGGTGCCCTTGAAGTTCACCGCCAGGACCTGGTCGATGTCGTCGGGGGTGAGGTCCTCCAGCCGGCCGGAGGGGAAGATGCCGGCGTTGGCACAGACGATGTCCAGCCCGCCGTGCCGCTCGACGGCGGCGTCGACGACCTGGCGGGCGTCGTCGGGACTGGTCACGTCCGCGCGCAGGGCACTGACCCGGCCGGGGGTGTCGGCAAGCGCCGTGACCGCGTCGTCGAGGTCAGACTGGTTGCGCCCGGTGATGAGGACGTCCACGCCGGCGTTGGCGAACGTCTGGGCAATGCCGCGGCCGATGCCCTTGCTGCCGCCGGTGACGATGGCCGAGCGGCCCTGAAGCGATGCGAACATATTGAATCCTTCGAGTGTCAGGTCAAGGTGAGGCCGTTGGAGCGCAGATAGCGCTCGGCGAGTTCACAGCTGCCGGCGGCGTAGCTGATGGCCTTGGTGGCCGATTCGCGGGAGTGGCTGTGGCTGCCCATCCAGGCCAGCAGCAGCAGCCTGCGCAGTAGCACGAACGAGGCCAGCATGTCCTCGTCGGAAGCGGGCAGGTTGCGGCGGGTGCGGTAGCCGCGCACCCAGGCGTCTTGCCACTCCGGAAGTGCCGGGTCATCTTCGATGAACGACACTGCGGTGCCGAAATCGTAGAAGTACCAGCCGAATCCGCAGTCATCGAAGTCGATGACGGTGATGCCCGACCCCGCCGGGTCGGGGTCCACCAGCAGGTTGGCCAGACGCAGGTCAGCGTGGATCAGGCCGTAGACGTCGGGGCCCGTGCCGTAGGCGTGTAGCCGATCGTGCAGCAGCGCCTGGGCGCGCTCCAGCACTTGTTGCTCGGCGGTGCCGACGCCTTCGGCGTCGTGCCAACGGCCCCAGCGTCCGGCCGCGCCCAGGCTGTGCTCCCAGTCCCACGAGAACCGGCCGAACCCGGCCGGGCGTTCCCACCGCTGCGAATGATCGTGCAGTGCAGCGGTGATCCGGCCCAGCGTGTGGAAATCGTCGAGGGTCAACGTGCCCTCGTCGGGCTCGGCCCCGGCGACCATGCCGAAATGCACGGCATAGCGGTCGGTTCCATCGGCGTTGACCGTGACGAGGCGACGTCCGTCCCGGGTGGGCAGGACGTTCGGAACCGTGACATCACTGTCGGCGCGTAGCGCCGCCAGCCAGTCCAGCTCCGACTCGATCTCGTGGGGCTGGTGATAGTTCTGCCGGTGCACCCGCAGGATGGACTGGGTGCCGGCATCCTCGACGAGATAGGTGGCGTTCTCGGACAGGTTCAGCAACCGCAGCGTCGCGTCCGTCCCGATGTCGTACTGGCGTAGCGCCAGTTGGGCGACATCGATCTCGTCGGTGATAACCATTAGTGATCCCGTCCTTCAATCCCATCCAGCACCGCCGTGATCCGATCCCGGGCCACAGTGACATCCGCGGTGCTGCCACCGATGTAGAGCCTCCCAGCGGCGCCGATCATCTGCACGTCAACCACAGTAAGTCCAGGTGCGGCCCGCTCGGCCTCATTGGCCGCCACCGCTGCGAACAGCGCCGGGGTCATCTCGTAGACCAGCAGCGACTGTCCGGGCAGGATCATCGATGCCTGCCGGTTGCGGTTGAGGATCACCGCGTGCTGATCGGTGATGTTCTCGATGATGTCGTGGTAGAGCACCCGCGGCCGGAGCTGATCGGAGGCCTTGTTGCCGGTGCCCGCCAGGATCGCCTCGCCGGCCCGCTGCACGTCCTCGAGGTTGGCCGAGTGGATCTCGAGCACCCCGAATTGGCGTTCCACGTAGAGGATTCCGGGCTGGATACCGGGGACCTCACGCAGGGCCAGGTCGATCACCCGCTCGATCGCCAAGGCGGGGGACACCTCGACGATCAGCGCGTGTTCACCCTCGTACGGTGGGTAACCCCGGGCCCGGGTCGGTGTTCCGAGGTAGGCGGCGAACTGGCGCTGCAGATCCTCCACCAACAGGTAGACGCGGATCTGGGTGCGAATCCGCGTGCTCTCCTCAGCTTTGGTCGGCATGGCTACTTGCTGGCGACCGAGAAGTGCGCGCCGAGCTCGTTGTGCGGACGCGGGATGACGTGCACGCTGACCAGTTCGCCCACCTGCGAGGCGGTCTCGGCGCCGGCCTCGGTGGCGGCCTTGACCGCACCCACCTCACCGGTGACGATCACGGCGACCAGGCCGTCGCCGACCTGCTGGCGATCGGTGATGGTGACGTTGGCGGCCTTGACCATGGCGTCGGCGGCGGCCAGTGCGGCGACGAAGCCCTTGGTCTCGATCAGTCCGATTGCGTTGCTGGACATGGGTGTTTCTCCTTATTTGTTGGGGTTGGTGTCGGGTTTGACGTCGATGGATCCGATGATGAGAGCGTCGACCGGAGGCGGGGTGCCGGTGAACCAGCCCGAGGCCACCGAGCCCTGGGCGACGAGGACGTGCTCGCCCACGCCACTGCCGAGGACGTCGAAGGCGATGAGCTTCGATCCGCTGCCGTCGATCTCGACCTCGAGGAACGCTCCGGCCGGGATGCCGTCGATCCGACGGGTAGACCACACGTTGCCGGTGACAACCGCTGAAATCATTTGCGCTCCTTCGTCGCTCGGGCCATCATGTGCGCTCCTTCGTCGCTCGGGCCATCATGTGCGCTCCTTCGTCGCTCGGGCCATCATGTGCGCTCCTTCTCAATCGTGATGCCCAGAGTGCGGGCCTTTTCGCGGGCCAGCGGGGTCAGCACCGCCTTGCGACCGAGCACGAGCGTGCCTCCGGCCATGTCGGCGATGTGCCGCTCGGTGACGGCACCGGATTCGATGCGTCGGCTGGCACCGCCGCCGGCTCCGCGGGTGGCCCCGGCCAGCCGGAAGCTCAGCCGCCCGGCCTTCAGGTCCGCACGGGTCTTCGGGCTTTCGAAGAGCCGCAACAGCTTTCGGACGAAGTTGTCGAGGTCTCGGTCATTGGCCAACTGCACGGTCTCGGTGCGGTTCTTGCCCTCGACAGCGCGGGGGCCGGTGGGGTCCACGCCGAACTGGTCGGCGATCGTCGGCGGGGCCGGGGCCGGCGGCGGGGGGACAGCCACCGGCCCCGGAGTCCTGGTGGCGGCTCCGAAATCCTTGACCGCCTCCCGCACCACCTCACGCACCAGGACGCGCAGTTCGTCCCTGTTGATGCTCATGCAGTGGCCCTCGCCAGCGCGTCCTGGGCCGCCTCGGCCGCCGTACGGACATCGGCTTCGGTGCCGGACAGGTAGACGCGGCCCGTGGCGCCGATCATCCGGAAGTCGACAACCTTGATGTCCGCTGCCTTCTCGGCTTCGTTGGTGGCCAGGATGGCGTAGGACGCCGGGGCCACCTCGAGCACGAACAGTGACTCACCCGGCAGCACCATCGAGCCGATCTTGTTGCGGTTGATCAGGAACGCGTGCTGGTGGTCGACGCTGGAGATGATGCGCGAGGCCAGCACGTTCGGCTGTACCGCGCTTCCGGTGTTGCCACCGAGTTCGTCCAGTGCGGCGTCGGCGGCCGCCTTGACCGCGCCGGTTTCGCCGTGGAACTCCAGGTAGCCGAACTGCCGCTCTACCACCAGGATTCCGGCCTTGACCTCAGCATGCTTGAGGGCGACGTCGGTGACGCCCTCGATGTCCAGACCGGGTGCCACCTCGATGATCTGGGCGGCCTGGTTGGCGCGGGGGAGCGCGCCCTTGATCCAGGTGCCTAGATACGACATGGTCTGCGGTTGCAGCCGGTCGATGAAGATGAAGGAACGAAGTTCAGCCACAGCCCTACCTCTTGATCAGTTGTGCGAGTTCTTCGGCGACCAGCGCGCGCAATTCGGCACGCAGTGCGTCCAGGCCCAGGTCGGTCGAGCGGGCCGGGGTGGACCGGCGCGGTGCTGTCCTGGCCTGAGCAGGCGTGCCGTTGCGGTCGTTGGAGGCGCGCGGATACTCCGGCACCGGTCCGGCCGGTGAGTGCCACGGGTTGATGCCCGCGAAGTTGCCCATGGGTACGGCGGAATCGCTGTTGTAGGCGATGCGGGCCCAGTTGATCAGGTTCTGTGGTTGCAGGTTCTCCCCGATCGAGCTGCGCCCGACGAACCCGGTGCCGATCGTCATCGACGGCGCCAGGTTGGTGTCCAGCCCGGAACTTCCGGTGCTGTTGCCGACGTTGACCGACACTCGCAGCACCGGCACCTGGGCGGCGAAATCGGTGATCACCGAAGGATTCTCGCTGTGGATGGCCGCCGAGTGACCGGCCCCGCCGATCCGCACCACCGCCCGAGCAGCGCGGATGCCCCGTGCCGCGTCGGCGGCCGTGGTCATGCCGAGTACCGGGGACAACTTCTCGTGCGCCAGCATCTCCTCGGCGATCACGTCGTTGAACGGCGCGATCAACACCCGGGTCTTGGGCGTGACCCGCAGCCCGGCCTGCCCGGCGATCCAGGCGGCGTCGCGGCCCACCACGTCGGTGTTGAGGTGGCCGTCGGCGAACATGTAGGCCCGCAGCCGTCGTGCGCCGTCCTCGTCGAGGATGTGCGCACCGGCGCGGGTCAGCGCACCGTTGAGCTTGCCGGCGATCGCGTCCTCGGCGATCAGGACCGATTCGTTGGTGCACAGCACCGAGTTGTCGAAGGCCTTGCTGTCCACGATGCGCTTGGCCGCGGCGTTGATGTCGGCACTGGCCTCGACGAACACCGGGACATTGCCCGGTCCGACCCCGAGTGCGGGGTTGCCGGACGAGTAGGCGGCCCGCACGACCCCGGTGCCCCCGGTCGCCACGATGACGTCGGTGCGATCGTCGGCCATGAGCGCCTGTACGAGCGGGATCGACGGTTCCTCGACCACCTGGACGATGCCGTCCGGCGCACCGGCCGCCACCGCCGCCTCGGCGAGCAGCCGGGCCGCATCGGCCGAGCACTGCTTGGCGCGCGGGTGCGGGGCGACCACGACGGCGTTGCGCGTCATCAGTGCCAGGATCACCTTGAAGTACACCGTGGCAACGGGATTGGTGGTCGGCGTCAGTGCCAGCACCACCCCCGCGGGCCGGGGCAGCTCGACGATCTTGCTGGCTTCGTCGACGCGCGGCGACACAAAATCTTCGCCCCGGTAGTAGTCGACGATGCCGCGCGAGCAGGCCCGGTTCTTGGTGACCTTGTCGGCCACCACGCCCATCCCGGTCTCGGCCACCGCCTCTGCGGCGAACCGCTCGGCTGCCGAGTAGGCGGCGTCGGCCACCGCGTTGACGATCTCGGTTACCGCGGCCGCGTCGTAATCGGCGTATGCCGCCGCGGCCCACCCGGCCCGCTCCAGCATGTGGCCGGCCTGTGCGGTACTGGTCATGATGCTTTACGTCCTCTCACGACGGTCTCGGCCCTGGCCACCGCGACGGCGAGGCGGTCCAGGACGTCCTCGCAGAGCTCGCGCGAGAGCAGCAGACCCGGTTTGAATTGCAGGACACGGGGATCCAGTGTCGAGAAGATCGCCCACACGCCGTTCTCGTAGAGTTCCCGCATCACGAACTTGGCGCCTTCTGGGTGATCGAACTCCAGACCGATCACCACGCCGTTCTGCCGGATGCCGACGAACCAGTCCGGATGGTCGGCCTGGATGCGCTGCAGCCCGTGGTCGAAGATGTCGGCGATGTAGTGCACCATCGAGCGCACTTCCGGCCGGGTGGAGATTTCGAGTGTCTTCAGCGCGGCGACGCAGCCCAGCTCGGCGCCGCCGAACGTGGAGATATGGCCGAAGCCGTCCTCATCGAGCCACTTCGCAGCGCGATCGCTGAGCAGCGCCGCGGTGATCGGGTACATGCCGCCGGACAGGCCCTTGCCCGTCACCAGGATGTCGGGCTCGATGCCGTGTTTGGTGATGCACCACAGTTCACCGGTGCGCATCAGACCGGTCTGCACCTCATCGGCGATGTACAGGGTCCCGTGCTTCTCGGTGATGGCCTTGACGGCTTCCAGGTAACCCGGTGCGGGAAGCGGGAATCCGTAGGTGGCCGGGATGGTCTCCATGATCACCGCGGCGACATCGCCAGGTGCCAGTACCCGTTCCATCGCCTCGATGTCGTTGAACGGCACCTGGAGGAACTCGTCGGGCTGGTCGGCCAGGAAGAACTTGGCGAACCGGTCGTCGCCGGTGGCCACGGCCAGGCCGGTGTGGCCGTGGTAGGCCTTGACGATCGAGACGATCTTGCGGCGTTTGGTGGCGTGCCGGGCGCTCTTGAGCGCGATGTCTATCGCCTCACCGCCTCCTGACCCGTACGCCACCTTGGTGATCGACGCCGGCGCGGTCTCGACCAGGCGCTGCGCCAGTGCGGTGCGGGCCACCGACGGGAAGTGATGGTTTCCGACGTCGAAATGCTCCATTCCGTCGGTAATCGCCTGCATCACTTCGGGATTGCGGTGCCCGAGGTTGTAGGTACCGCCGTTGAGGTGCAGATCGATCAGGCGGCGGCCGCCCATGTCCCACAGGAAATATCCCTCGCGGCGGTCGATCACCAGATCGACACCGGTATCAGTCCAGAACTGTGTCTTGTCTGGATTCCAGAACGTCTTCGCCTTGTCCAGCACTTCGGCTTTGGACTCGAACGTGAACGTGCCGTAGTCGTACATGCGGCTCCCTCTCCAGCTATCCGGTAGCTGTGATGGGCCTCACCGTAAACGGTCGCAACCATTTATGTCAATGGTTGCAGGAAGTGCTTGCCAATCGGTTTTGGTAGTGCCAATATACGTAGGTCCGTCTGTGGCCCAGGCCACATCGGGCATCCCACTGTTACCTGGAAGGTATCCCGCTAGATGACCGATCAAGCTGTCGCCGGGAGTGAAGACACAGCTCACGACGTCCAGAGACTGAAACGCAACGCCGTCGGCACTGTCGGCGTCATCTTCATGGCGGTGGCTACCGCCGCCCCGATCACGGCAATGGTCGGCAACGTCCCGATTGCCGTCGGCTTCGGAAATGGTTCGCATGCGCCGGCCGGCTACATCGTCGCAACCGTTGTCCTCGGCCTCTTCGCCGTCGGCTACGCGACCATGGCCAAGCACATCACGACCACCGGCGCTTTCTACGGTTACATCTCCCACGGGCTGGGCCGCATCGTCGGGATGGCCAGCGGCGGTTTGATCACCATGGCCTACGTGGTGTTCGAGGCCTCCTTGATCGGGATCTTCTCGTTCTTCTTCCAGAACTTCATGCAATCCCAACTGGGCATCCACATCCACTGGGTGATCCCGGCACTGCTGATGCTGGTCACCAACGCGATCCTCACCTACTTCGACGTCAACCTGACCGCCAAGGTGCTCGGCGTGTTCCTGGTGACCGAGATCGTCATGCTCGCCCTCGGCGCGCTGGCGGTGCTGTTCAGGGGCGGCGGCCCGCAGGGCTTCGCGGTCGCCGAGACGATCAACCCCATCGGGGCCTTCTCGCCGGCAGCCGGAATCGCCGGTGCCAGTGCCGGATTGGGCCTGTTCTTCGCCTTCTGGTCGTGGGTCGGCTTCGAATCGACCGCGATGTACGGCGAGGAGTCGCGTAACCCGAAGAAGATCATCCCCCGGGCCACGATGCTGAGTGTCGTCGGAGTCGGGCTGTTCTACGTGTTCGTGTCCTGGATGGCGATCGCCGGTACCGGCCCGCAGCGTGCAGTGGAACTCGCGCAGGATTCGGCCACGTCCTCGGAGATCTTCTTCGGGCCGGTGCGTGCCACCTACGGCGAATGGGCGATCACGATGTTCAACATCCTGCTGGTCACCGGGTCATTCGCCTGCGGCATGGCGTTCCACAACTGTGCCTCGCGTTACCTGTACGCGCTCGGTCGCGAAGGCCTGTCCAAGGGGCTGCAGAAGACCATCGGCTCAACGCATCCCACGCACGGATCGCCCTACATCGCTTCGTTCGTGCAGAGCGCGATCACGCTCGTGATCATCCTGTCGTTCCTGTTCGCCGGGATGGATCCCTACGTGCACATGTACACGCTGCTGGCGATCCTGGGCACCATGGCGATCCTGATCGTGCAGTCGCTGTGCGCCTTCTCGGTGATCAGCTACTTCCACATCCGCAAGAACCACCCGGTGTCCAAGCACTGGTTCAAGACGCTGATCGCCCCCGGGTTGGGCGGGATCGGCATGCTCTACGTCGTGTACCTGCTGTGGGAACACAAGGATGCGGCCGCGGGGACGGCCTCGGGCACCCTGCTGTTCAAGCTGACCCCGTGGATCGTGGTGGGAATCTTCGTCCTGGGCGCGAGCATGGCCACCTACTTCAAGCTGCGCGACCCGCGCCGCTACGAGTTGATCGGCCGGATCGTGTTCGAGGACAACGTTGTTCGAGACTAGATGGACTCGTTCGACCGCGTGTTACTGAAGTTCGTCCTCGCGTGGGCTCCCTATGGGGGTCCGCGCGAGGACGACGTTTGGCTGGAGTTCGGGATGACCGCCGAGCAGCTGTGTGTCCGGTTCGCCCGGATCGTGTCGGGTCAGATCCCCAGGGTCAGGGCCTTGTCGGCCGCCGACCGCTGCCTGCTGGAACGCGCCTGCCGGTACCTGCGACACCAGCGAGAGTCAGGCGAACGCCGCGCGTAGCCGCGCGCACTGGCTGGCCATGAAGGCCTGGGCCACCGGGGTTTTCGCGGCGATCTGGTCGAAGCCGTGGAACGCCCCGTACACCTGTTCCACCTGGCAGTCCACTCCCGCGGCCCGCAGGCGTTCGGCGTAGGCCATGTCCTCGTCGTGGAACAGGTCCAGGGTGCCGACACCGATCCAGGCGGGAGGCAGCCCGGCCAGGTCCTCCCGACGGCCCGGCACGGCGACGGCCGGATCGGCGTCGCCCAGATAGGCCGACCAGCCGAACTTGTTGCTGCCCTGGGTCCACAGCCGGTGGCCGGGATTCTCCAGCTCCGGGCCCACCGACCGGTCGTCGAGCATCGGGTAGACCAGGATCTGCGCGGCAAGCGACACCTCGCCGCGATCACGGGCCAGCAGCGCGAGGGCGGCGGCCAGTCCGCCGCCCGCACTGGCGCCGGCGACCGCGACGCGCGTGGCATCGACCGCGGGCAGCGCCGCGAGCCATTTCAGCGCGGCATAGCAATCCTCCAGGCCGGCCGGGTAGGGATTCTGCGGCGCCAGCCGGTACTTGACCGCGGCCACCGTGGCGCCGAGTTCCTTGGCGAAGCGTCGGCACAGGGCGTCGTCCTGCGCCGGGCTGCCCAGCACGTACCCGCCACCGTGGATCCACAGCAGGGCCGGCGTCGGTTCGGTGACCCCGGTGGGCCGGAACAGCCGCACCCCGGCGCCGGAGCTCAGGGTGAGCACCTCGACGTCCTTGGGTGTCTGGCGGTTCTGCAGCACCGTCAGCCGCTGCAGCAGCGGCAGCGTGCGCCTGGACACCAGCTTGCGCGGGATGAAGCGGGCGATGCGTTCCAGGTCGGGGTGGAACGCGGGCCGGACGTCTGTGCTTGAGGTCACAATTACCGTTTTACCCGGTGATCTCGGCGCCACGTCAAGCAGGCCCTCCGTCGTCCGTGCGCGCGGTTTTCCACGCGTGGGCCGTGCATCGCGTGGTGGTTTCAAGCGGTCTACGCAACAGCTGGTGGTTTTGAGAGTAGTTCGTTGAGTGCTTCGGCCGGGGTTTTCCATTCAAGGGTTTTGCGGGGTCGGCCGTTGAGTTCGGCTGCGACGTAGTCGAGGTAGTGCTCGCCGTAGACCGACAGGTCAGTGCTTTTGGGGAAGTATTGGCGCAGTAGCCCGTTGGTGTTCTCGTTGCTGCCACGTTGCCAGGGTGAATGTGGATCGCAGAAGTAGATGTCGAGATCGGTGGCTTTGGCGATGGCACGGTGGTTGGACATCTCAATGCCCTGATCCCAGGTCAACGAGCGGCGCAGGTGCGCGGGCAGCTGGGTGATCTTGGCGACGATGGCGTTTTGCACACTTTCGGCGCTGTGGTCGTCGGGCAGGTGCAGCAGCATCACGAACCGGGTGCTGCGTTCGACCAGGGTGCCGATCGCCGAGCCTGAGGCGGTGCTGCCCATGATGAGATCGCCTTCCCAATGCCCGGGCACTGCGCGGTCGGCCACCTCCGGTGGGCGTTGGCTGATGTTGATCATGTCCGGGATGCGGCTGCGTCGAGTTCCGGGCTGATGTTGAGGTCGTCGTATTGCCCGTTTTGTTCGCAGACACTGGTGCAGTTCTCGGCGTAACGAACCCCGTCCCTGCACGTAGATCGCCTGGTAAATGGCTTCGTGTGACACCCACATCTCCGGATCGTCGGGAAAGTCGATGCGCAGCCGCTGGGCGATCTGCGCCGGGCTGTGCCGCAACTCCAATCGACTCTGCACCTGCTGACGCAACCTGTCATTGCGCGCCAGGCGGCGTTGTTTGTCGCCTGGCCCGATCAGCGGATCGGTCGTGGGCAGACAACGCGCGGTAGACCACTTTCGCCGAGGCTCCACTCTGTTGAGCCCCGAAGGCATGCTTGCGTCGATACCCCGATTTGTGTGGATTCTTGCGGGTGCGCAGTTCGGTGTTCTCGTCGATCTCGCGTTTGATCGTCGAGGCCGGTCGGCCCAGCCGTCGACCGATGGAACGCAGCGATTCGTCGGCGTGGACGCCGGCTTGGATCTCGATGCGCTCCTGCAAACTCAACCGTCGACGCGCACCGGTGCCCGAAGGCTTACTCACGTGCGGTTTCACCCCGCCAGCTTGACGAAACCACCGCCGTCCACAGGTCGCTGACACGCCGACGGCCACACCGGCATCCCCGGGCAACAGGCCTTCGCGGACCCGCTCCCAAAACAACCGCTTTCTCGACTGGAACGAACCCCGAGCCATGCAACACTCCTCAAATCAGAAGGTGTGTTGCGTAGACCCCTTGAACTCAAGCGTCGCACCGCGACCCGCAGGTAGAAATCGGCGCCCCCGGCGCGAGGTCAGCTACTTCAGCAGCGGATCGCGGGGCAGGCCCAGGATGCGCTCGGCGATGGTGTTGCGGGTGATCTCCGACGTGCCACCGGCGATCGTCATGGCCCGGTTGCCGAGGTAGGCACGGGTCAGCTTCGGGGTCTGGCCGGTCACCCCGGCTGAGCCGACCAGGTCCATGCCCAGTTCGGTCAGATGCTGGGAATGTTCGGCGACGAGCAGCTTGGTGACGTTGCCCTCGGGCCCGGGTTCCGCGCCGGCGATCGCGCGGCTGACCCGGCGGAGGTTCAGCAGCCGCAGCGTGTGGCCCACGGCGATCACCTCACCGGCTCGGCGCACGTAACGGGCCCCGTCCGGATCGGCGTCGATCAGGGCCACCAGCTCGTCGGCATCGAATCCGGTCGGCGCAGCGGAACCGCCGCCGATCGAGATGCGCTCATTGCCCAGGGTCGCGCGCGCGACCAGCCAGCCCTTGTTCACATCGCCCACGACATCGGCGTCAGGAACGAAGACGTCGTCGAAGAACACCTCGTTGAAGTGTGCGTCGCCGGTCAGCCCGCGCAGCGGATTCACTTTTACCCCAGGGGCTTTCATGTCGATCGCCATCATGGTGACGCCGGCGTGCTTGGGGGCGTCCGGATCGGTGCGTACGGTGGCCAGGCCCCACTGGCAGTGCTGGGCCAGGCTGGTCCACACCTTCTGGCCGGTGACCAGCCAGCCGCCGTCGACTTTCTTGGCCGCGGTGCGCACCGCGGCAGCGTCCGACCCCGCGCCCGGCTCGGAGAACAATTGGCACCACATCACCTCGCCGCGGAGCACGGGCTCCACCCAGCGCTCGCGCTGATCCTCGGTGCCGGCCTGGGCGATGGTCAGGGTCACCCAGCCGGTGATGCCCATATCCGCGCGCTCGATGTCGGTGAACTCTTCCTCGATCACCAACTGCTCCAACACATCCGCGGCCCGGCCGTATGGCTTGGGCCAATGTGGCACCAGGTAGCCGGAGTCCACCAGGTAGTCGCGGCGCTTGTCCTCGGGCAGGGCGCGGACTGCGTCCGCGGCGTCGCGCGCGTCCTTCCGGTACCGCTCGGCCTCCTCGGGCAGCGCGAACGACGCCCCGTGTGCCTGCCCGCCGCGTTGCCCGTCGACGACGTCGATCAGGGGATCGGCACCGTCGCCGAGCACCGCGGCCAGCGTGCGGGCCCGGCGCAGGTACAGGTGTGCGTCGTGTTCCCAGGTGAACGCGATGCCACCGTGCAACTGAACGTTGGTCTGCGCACAGAAGATCTGGGCGCGGATTGCGTGGGCAGCGGCCACGGCGGCGGCGAACCAGGCGCCATCGAGGCTGTCGGCGCGGGCCGCATCCCACACCGCGGCGGTGGTCTGTTCGGCGTCGACGAGCATGTTGGCCGCATGGTGCTTGACGGCCTGAAAGGTGCCGATGGTGCGGCCGAACTGCTCGCGCACCTTTGCGTACTCGACGGCCATGTCGAGCGCGGCCCAGGCGACCCCGACCGCCTCGGCCGAGCCGAGGATGCGGAACGCCGTACGCGCCGCCCGCGCTGCGCCGCGCAGGATCCGGCTCTCATCGACGGCCACGGCGCGTAGGTCGACCGTGCCGATGCTGCGCGTGGTGTCCAGGGAATCCTCTGCGGTGACGGTGATTCCGTCGGCAGTGGCGTCCAGGACGACGATGTCGTCGCCGGCGGCCAGCACGAGTACCTGGGCGTCGGGTGCACCCAGCACGGCGCGCGCCTGCCCGCCGAGAACGCCGTCGGCACCGATGGTCACCGAACCGGCCAGGCCGAGTGCCGCCACCGTCGTACCGTCGGCGAGGCCCGGGAGCAGTTCGGCCCTGACAGAGTCCGGGGCGTAGCGGTCGATGACCACCGAAGCGGACACGGTCGGCAGGAACGGGCCCGGGGACAGTTCGCGGCCGGCCACCTCGGCAACGACGGCGAGTTCGGCCAGGCCGAATCCGGAACCGCCGTACTGCTCAGCGATGGCCAGCCCGTTCCAGCCGAGTTCAGCACCGGCAGACCAGATTTCGTCGGGGTAGGTGCCGGCGTTCTCCAGCGTCGCGCGGCCGGCCGCGCGGCTGTCGAGCCGGGTCAACTGCCCGAGTGCCGCGTCGGCGAGGTCCTGGTGCTCTTCGGTGATGGCCAGCGCAGACTTTGTCATGCTTAGCGAAGCTAAGGGGGTTACGCGGATAAGTCGATGTGATGCACGTCACAATTTGACGCCCGGTGGACAAGTCGGCGAAGTTGTCGCCTGCGCGAATACGCTGCGGGGTACGCTCGCGCAATGACGGCACGACCGGATAACCGGTACCCCGCACCGACGCTCGCTGATCGAGCTCGATGGTTGCTACACGCCAAGCCGGCCGACCATATGCTGGCACTAAGTGTGGCATCGACTTCGCTACCGGTCGTGGGCAAGCACCTGGAACCGCTCGGCGCCCTGACTGCCATGAGCGTGTGGGGGTTCCGCCACCTCCCCGAATTCGTCAGCTCCTCGGCGAAGTCCTGGTTCGCGCCGGACAACAGCGAGCAACGCAAGGCTGAGCGGGAACAGACCACCGCGGTCGCGCAGGAGGCTCTGCGTGGCGTGGTGTCACCGGCTGACCTGGCCATCGACTGGCCGGCCCCGGACAGCCTCGCGCCGTTGTGGCACACGTGCGAGTACCGCCGCGACGTCTACCGGACGTCGGTGCGCTACGGCGATGACCCGGCCCAACTGCTCGACGTGTGGCGGCCCAAGCATCTGCCCACCGAACCCGCGCCGGTGCTCCTGTTCGTGCCGGGCGGCGGCTGGGTCCACGGCGGCCGGATCCTGCAGGGCTATGCGCTGATGTCGCACCTGGCCCAGCAGGGCTGGGTGTGCCTGTCCATCGACTACCGGGTGGCCCCGCATCACCGTTGGCCCCGGCACCTCACCGACGTCAAGGCCGCGATCGCCTGGGCGCGAGCCAATGTCGACAAGTTCGGCGGCGACCGCAATTTCGTCGCGATCGCGGGCTGCTCGGCCGGCGGGCACCTCGCCGCACTCGCCGGTCTCACCCCGAACGACCCGGACTTGCAGGGGGATCTGCCCGACGGGGCCGACACCTCGGTCGATGCCGTGGTGGGTATCTACGGGCGTTACGACTGGGAGGATCGCTCCACTGAGGAGCGGGTCCGATTCGTCGACTTCCTGGAACGGATTGTGGTGGGACGCAAGATCGATCGCCATCCGGAGATCTTTCGGCAGGCCTCCCCGATCGCCCAGATCCATCCCGACGCGCCGCCGTTCCTGGTCATCCACGGCACCGGTGACAGTGTCATCCCGGTGGCGCAGGCTCGCAGCTTCGTCGACAAGCTCAAAGCGGTGTCACGGGCCGTGGTCAGCTACATCGAGCTGCCCGGCGCAGGGCACGCCTTCGACATGACCGACGGCGCCAGAACTGGGGCGATGACAACCGCAATCGGCTTGTTCCTCAACCAGATTCACCGAAACCGGGCGATGGACGAGGCCAAAGCTGTCATCTAGACGTTTCCACACCTGGGGAGGGACACCGTGAAGCGGTTGAGTGGGTGGGACGCGTTCCTGCTTTATACAGAGACACCCAACGTGCACATGCACACCTTGAAGATCGCGGTCATCGCGCTCGAGGACATGGGCGATCGGACGTTCGGGATCGAGGAGTTCCGGGAGGTGATCCGCGGACGGCTGCACAAGCTCGACCCGTTCCGCTATCAGCTCGTCGACATCCCGTTCAAGTTCCATCACCCGATGTGGCGGGAGAACTGCGACGTCGACTTGGAGTACCACGTCCGGCCCTGGCGGGTCCGCGCCCCGGGCGGGCGCCGCGAACTCGACGAGGCCATCGGGGAGATCGGCAGTACCCCGCTGGACCGCAGCCGACCGCTGTGGGAGATGTACTTCGTCGAAGGCCTGGCCAACGGGCGTATCGCGGTCGTCGGCAAGATTCACCACGCGCTGGCCGACGGAGTCGCCTCGGCGAATCTCCTGGCCCGCGGGATGGACCTCCGCGACGGCCCGGACCGCGACGACGACTCGTATGCCACCGATCCGGCGCCCTCCAAGACCGAACTGGTGCGCTCGGCGTTCGCCGACCACATGCGCCAGCTCGGCCGGTTGCCCGGGACCGTGCGGTACACGGCCAAGGGATTCGGGCGGGTCCGGCGCAGCAGCCGCAAGCTGTCGCCCGAGCTGACCCGGCCGTTCACCCCGCCGCCCAGCTTCATGAACCACATCCTCGACGAGAAGCGCCTGTTCGCCACTGCCACACTGGCATTGGCGGACGTCAAGGAGACCAGCAAGAAGCTCGGGGTGACGATCAACGACCTGGTGCTGGCCATGTCATCGGGAGCGCTGCGTACCTTGTCGCTCAAGTACGACGGCAAGGCCGACCATCCGCTGCTGGCCTCGGTGCCGATGAGTTTCGACTTCTCTCCGGACCGCATCTCGGGCAACCGGTTCAGTGGTGTGCTGGTGGCACTGCCGGTGGACGTCGAAGACACCGCCGAGCGGGTGCGCAAGGCGCACGACGCCGCCGCCCTGGCAAAAGAAAGCCATCAACTGATCGGGCCGGAACTGATCGCACGCTGGGCCGCGTACATGCCGCCGGCACCCGTCGAGGCGGCCTTCAAATGGCTGTCCCATCAGGACGGTCAGAACAAGGTGCTCAACCTCAACATCTCCAACGTGCCCGGTCCGCGGGAACGCGGCAAGGTCGGCGGCGCCACGGTCACGGAGATCTACTCGGTGGGGCCGATCACCACCGGCAGTGGGCTGAACATCACGGTGTGGAGCTATGTGGACCAGCTCAACATCTCGGTGCTCTCCGACGACGCCACGGTCGACGACCCACACGAGGTCACCGACGGCATGGTCGAGGAATTCCGCGAGATCCGCAGGGTTGCAGGGCTTTCGGACAAGCTGACCGTGGTTGAGTCCGCGATGCCGCAGTAACTCCCCCTGCACCGCGAGCATGCGTGTTTGCCCGCCGACACACCGCGCAACTGCGACAGTTTCTGCACGCTCACGGTCTCGCGGGCGGGCGGACGGATCGGTATTGCCACAGAACCAGGCGAGCGGAAGGATTCGACCCGTGGACATCCGTGACTCGGAGACCGGTGATCTCGCCGAGCTCAAAGAGGAGATAAGGCTTCGGCTGATCGCCGGGTTCTGGGACTACGACGACCTGCTCGAGTGGGCCTCGGATTCTGACGTCGTGCCGCCTGACGACGCGGCGGCCCTGGTGAGGTCGATGTGGGACGAACGGATAACCGAGCAAGCAGTGTGGACGGACACCGGTGATTACGGCCGGTTGAAGGACACGTTCACACAGTTGCAGTCCGAGGGCATCCTGTCGCGGATGTGTTTCTCGTGCTGCGTGACCTGCGCGACCAGCGAGATCGACGACGAGCGCACCCTCCACCCGAATCCGCCGGACTGGTACCGCTACCGCGAGTGGGCCTACACCTACTTCCACGAGCAGGATGCCCTGCGGCTGGGAGAATCCCCACCGCAACTCCTCCTGGGGTACAGCTCTTTTCGTGCACATCCGGACCTACCGGAGGCGTTGGTGCAGGCATCCTACGACGGCGATGCGGCGGCGGCCGAGGAGGTCAAGGAGCGCACCGAAACGATGGTCGGTCAGCGAATCGTCGCAGTGGCCGAGAGTTTCGGTCTGACCACCTATTGGTCGGGGTCGCGCCACGAACGAATCGAAGTGGCAATCAACCAGTGGCGTAAGCCGTTGCCACCCCGCGTATCTGGAGTGGTTCAGTCGCAGAGTCGGAGCCGGTCGGCGCCGATGCGCTGGCTGGGATCTCTGCTGAAACCACGCAACGGCAATCTCTGACGGGCCGCCATGACACACACTGAGGTCGATTTCATCACTGTCGCGGGACCCCAGGTCAGAGAACGACCGCCAGTAGTGACGCCGCCACTTCGGCCAGTTGACGGTCGCCACTCAATTCGATTCGCTCGCGTCCTTGCTCCACGGTGATCCCGCGGCTGGCCAAACGCCACAGAGTGTCTTGGTCCATGCGCACCGTGGCGTCCGGATCTGACAGTGATCCGGCGCGCAGATTCCATTGCGCACCTTCGGAAATCACTGCCCAGTGTCCGCCGGCCGCTCCGCTGACTTCGAAGCCGACCGCGGTACCGGGCGGCCGCGGGTGATCGCGTAACGCGAAGGGCGCGGCGTGCAGGAACGTGGCCAGAACGGGATTGAGCAGGGCGGCGTCGTCAGCGCCCTCCTGCGACACCGCGTCGCGGATCTGCTGCTGATGTACCCAGTACTCTGTGTAGTCCCGCGCGATGTCGAGCCAGGCCGGGCTCGTTCCGTCGCCGGCCCACGAAACGTTCAGATGCGCGGCGCTGTCCAAATCCATGCCCGCCCATACCGCGTCCAGCTGCGGACCCAGGTGGGCCAGTAAGTCGATCATCATGGTGGGGCTGCATTGCCGCATCGCCCGCACGAACTCCTCGTTCACGCGGGCCAGGTAGGTCGGCAGCGTCTCGTCATCGGCAAAGGACGCGCCTGCATACCGGTCGCGGCTGCCCGACACGCGCCGCATGTAGTCGTTGAGGATGTGCGCGACGATGTCGTGCACGGTCCAGCCCGGGCACACCGTCGGCCTGGCCCAGTCCGCCGGCTGCAGGGTCTCCAGCAGGCCGAGCAGTGCTTGTCGTTCCACCGGAAACAGGTGTCGGACATCGAGGCGGATCATGACGCCAAGCTAGCCGGTGAGTACCCGAGGATGCTCCTGGTTATCGGATCGGTTCGTCGCCGAGCACGGTGGTGCGCAGCATGTGGCGGGGTGAGTTGGGTTCGTAGGGCGCAGCGCGGTGCAGGACTCCCTGGTTGTCCCAGATGACGGTGTCGCCGACGGACCATTTGTGGCGGTACACCTTGTCGGGTGTGGTGGCGTGGGCGAGGAGTTCGGCCAGCAGTGCGCGGCCCTCATCGAGATCCATGCCGACGATGTGATCCGCTGAAGCACCCAGCACCAAGGACTTTCGTCCGCTTCGGTGCGTCCACACCAGCGGGTTTTCGTGCGTCGGCCGGGCGGCCCAGCGCTGCCGTTGCTCGGGTGTGGGGTCGGGGTAGACGCGCCGTTGCGACGCCTCGAGCGAATGCACCACCCGCAGGCTGCCGTAGAGCTCCTTCTCGGCTTCGGTGAGGGACTCGTAGGCGGCGTAGGCGTTGGCGAACTCGGTTTCCCCTCCGCGGGCGGCGACCTCGACGGCTGACAGTATCGTCGCCTTTTGGGGGCATTCGTCGTGCATGGGAGTGCAGCCGTCGATATGCCAGTCGAATGTGGCCTTGAGGTATTCGGCGGCCTTGTTCTTCGTCCGGTCCAGGGTGATCGGGTAGATGCCCGAGACAGGATGGTGGCCGTCCGCGGAGCGATCGATCTCGCCGAGCCGCTGGGAGAACGCCACCTGGGCTTCGGGATTCAGGTGCAGGCCGTGGAAGACCAGCACACCGTTGTCTTCGAGCGCGTCCAGCACGGCCGCGCCCAGGCTGTCGTCGGTGCCCAGGCGCTCGGGGTCGACGCCGACGACCTCGGCGCCCACCGACGAGGTCAGCTTGTTGATGGTCAACACACTCACGGGTACGTCCTCTCGTGTTCGGTGCCGGTCACGGCCGGGGCTCTCCGGTGCGGATCATGACAGCGTCGGCGGAATCGGTCGGGGCGGGTTGGTGCATGATCTCCACTGACATTGCGACCATGATCAGCGAATAGATCAGGTACAGCAGGTTCAGCGCATCGTCGGGCAGGTCGTCGAGGGAGAATTTGTCGCAATACTCGATCGCCTCCTCTATGCGAGGGAAGAAGGCGTCGTGGAACTCGTGCATTTCGGGCATGGTGCTGGCCAGGCGACGCTCCCAGCGTTCGGTCTCCGTTGGCAGACACCAGATCTCGGCGTAGGGCTCCAGTTCGGAGAAGGCACTCGGCAGTCGGGGCGAGGTCATCGCGACGCTCCTGCCGGTGTACGTCCTCGCTGGTAGTCCTCGACCCAGTCGACCGCCATCTTGTGCAGATGGCGCACCAGGATCTCCTGGTCGTTGAGCGGGAAGTCGTCGATGACGTCGTACTCGAGTGCGGCCTGCGTGCCGCCCAGCATGCCGGCGTCCTGCAGGGCGAACTCTTTGAGCACCACCGCGGCCACCTCGTGCTCGATCCGCTCCCGCACGGTACGGGCCGGATGGAAATACGTGAACGCCTCGAACCGGTGGGTGTTGTGCGAGGTCGGCCAGTAGCGATACAGCAGGTACCAGCCGCCGTAGATCAGGATCTCCAGGTTGGGGAAGATCTGGAAGTTGCTGATGCCCCAGGGTTCGATGTTGCCGGGGTTGAGCCCTGACGGGAGCTCGCCGATGTCCGGTGTTCGCCAGGGACCCACCAGTCCACTCTGGGTTGCCCGCTCGATCGGGTACATGTACTCCGGCGCCAGCAGCCAGCGCCGCGTACCGGCCGTCGAGACCAGCCGGTGTGGGCCGTCGAGCTGAAAGTGCCCACAGGTGAAGCCGGCGTTGGGATCCCGAACCTCGGGCGGCACCTGCTGGGTGTGCAGCGACGGCACATGGTAGTACTCCTGGAAGGCATCGGCGAAGATCTTCCAGTTGCTGTTGTTGTGCGCGACCCAGTCGTAGCGCTCGGTGAGTTTCCCGAACGGGTAGTCGTCGAGGGCGGTGACCATGGGGCCGAGGAACTCCCGCAGGGGCTGGTGTGGCTCGCGGTCGAAGTTGACGAACACGAAACCGGCCCAGACATCACAGTGAACGGGGACCAGGCCGTAGTCGTCGGTATCCAGGCCGGTGTAGCCGTCCACGTCGGGTTGAGACAGCAGCCGCCCATCGAGACCGTACCGCCATCCACAGTGCCGGCATTCGAATTCGCCACCGGTACTGCGTAGTTCGGTGGCCCGGAAGTCTGCCACGACCACGGGGTGTCCGCGCCGCCGGCACAGGTTGTGGTAGGCGCGGATAACGCCGTTGTGATCTTTCACCAGCAGCAGCGAAGCGTCGGCGGCCTCGACCTGGCGGGTGATGAAACTGCCGACCTCAGGGGTCTCCTCGATACGGCTGATGTTGAGCCAGGCCCGCTTGAAGATCGCCTGCCGCTCCTGCGCGTAGAACTCGGCGGAGATGGAGTCCCGGAACGGGATCGGCCCGGTGCCCAGATCCGGGTAGTGCTCGGTCCAGGATCCCTCAGCCGGCTTGGGCCACTTGGTTGCCATGTGAACCTCCGTGTGACTAGTGCGTTCGGGGACTGTTCGGACGGATATCGGCCGCTACATCACCGCGCCGCCGTTGACCCCGAGAGTCTGACCGGTGATGAAGCCCGCTTCCTCGGAGCACAGGAAGCCCACGGCGGCAGCGATATCCGCTCCGGTGCCGAGGCGGCCGAGGGGAATGTTGGCGGCGATCGTCTCATTGGGCGGCAGATATCCCGCGGCTTGCGACTGGTGCTGCATAGGGGTTTCGATGCCCGACGGGGGAATGTTGTTGACCGTGATGCCGTGTGCGGCATATTCGCGGGCCAGTGATTTCGTCAACGTCAGCAGTGCGCCTTTGGAGGCCGCGTAGTGCGCGGCGAACGGTGTGCCGCGCTGGGCGCTCGACGAGGAGATCATCACGATGCGGCCCCATCCGGCGTCGACCATGTCCGGCAGGGCCACCTGACAACACCGGAAGGTGCCGCTCAGGTTCACGTCGATCATCTGGGCCCAGGACTGCTCGGTGATGTCGGCGAAGGAGGCATACCCGAACATGCCCGCACTGGTGACCAGGATGCCGACGGCCCCGAGTTCACTACGGACCTTGCCGAAGGCCTCTTCCACCGCGGCGCGGTCGGTGATGTCGGCGCCGACCGCGAAAGCGGTGACGCCGGCCGACCGTAGATCATCGGTGACGCGTTGCGCGGCATCGGCATTCACGTCGAGTACGGCGACCTTGTGGCCGCGTCGCCCCAACTCGTGGCACGTCGCTTCGCCCATGCCCGAAGCCCCGCCGGTCACCACAGCCACCCTGCTCATACTTGCTTTACTCATAGACCACTCTCACTCGGCGGCTGGTGGGCAGCGCCTGACACGTCACCACCCAACCCTCTGCGATCTCGTCGTCGTCGAGGGCGTCGTTGTTGAGCATGTGTGCGCTGCCCTCGGTCACCTGCGCCATACACGTTCCGCACGAACCGGTTTCGCACGACGACGGCGCCTTGAGGCCGGCCAACCGCGCGGTCTGCAGCAGCGTATTGCCGGGCCGGTAGGGCACGGTGACGGTCCGGCGGTCGAGCTCGATGGTCACCTCTTCTGTGACGGTGGGTTCGGCTGGGTCGGGTGGTGGGATCGCCGCGACCGTGAAGCGCTCCAGATGCAGTTGTCGCTTGGGAATTCCGGCGTCGAGGAGCACCCGCTCGACGGTGTCCATGAACGGTGCGGGACCACAGATGTAGTAGTCGGTATGTGCGTGGTCGCCTCTCGGTTCAGCACTGCCGATGAAGTCGGCGACCTGTTGTGGCGAGACGATCCCATCGCGGTCATCGAGGTGGTGGTGCACCTCGAGTCGCCCGGCGTGCACATCGATGAGGCTCGACAATGCGTCCTGGAAGATGACCGACTCGCGATTGCGGTTGGCGTAGAACAGCCGGGCCCTGCGGGTGGTGGTAGCCAGCGCCGAGTGCACCAGGGAGAACACCGGGGTGATGCCGCTGCCGCCGGCGAAGGTGACGACGTCCCGGTCTGTCGAGGTGAGGACGAAGCGTCCCTCGGGCGGTGCGATGTGCAGCTCGTCGCCGATGCTCACGGTGTCGTTGACCCAGTTGGAGACCAGGCCGTCGCGATCGCGTTTGACGGTGATTCGTAGATCGCGTTCGACGGCGGGGGACGAGGACATCGAATAGCACCGGGGGTGTTCGGCCCCGTCGATTCTCGCCCGAATGGTGATGAATTGCCCTGCCGCATAACGGAACTGATCTCGGACCGACTCGGGGATGTCGAGAACCAGGGACACTGCGTCGACGGTCTCCCTGATCACCTGCTTGACCCGCACTGCGGTGAACCCGTCCGCGTCGGTGACGCGGGCAGGGCGATCCAGGGGTTTCGTCGACGTCTCCATCGCGTTCGACATTATCAAGTACTTGCTATTAATCTCAAGTGGTAGATACGGGTTGCGGTGCAGGGGCGCACCCAGCTGGGGTTGAGGCGCGCAGACGATACGTCAGCACCACCATTTCGCTTGTTCGGCGCACCTCGATTACCCGTCGGTAAGCCTCAGGCTCTACGCTGCGGTCTGACGCTCGCGGTGATTGTGCCGCTCTACCTGCCGCACACACCCCGAGGACACCTTTGATGGCGATCGCCGATGTTCCCGCCTACCTGCATCTCAGCAGTGAGGATGTCGAAAAGATCGCCTATGAACTCGACGTGATCCGCCGAGACATCGAGGACTCGCTCGGAGCGAAGGACGCGGCCTACATCCGGCGGGTGATCCATTTCCAGCGGGCGCTCGAGGTCGTGGCACGACTGACGATCGCCGGGAGCCGGTCGAAGACCGGGTGGCTCGTGGGAACGTGCGCGCTGGCATATGCGAAGTCCATCGAGAACATGGAACTCGGCCACAACATCTCCCATGGCCAGTGGGATTGGATGAATGATCCCGAAATCCACTCCAACACCTGGGAGTGGGACATGGTCGGGCATTCTGCGCAGTGGCGGTACTCGCACAATTACCGGCACCACGTGTACAGCAATGTGCTCGGCATGGACGAGGACATCGGTTATCGCCTGCATCGGGTCACCACCGACCAGCCGTGGCGCTGGGTCCACCTCGCGACTCCGGTCCGAAACCTGGTGCTCGCCGCGATGTTCGAGTGGGGGATCGCCCTGCATGGCCTGCACTCCGAGCGCCTTCGGCACGAGACACCAGACGGCCTCGCCGTGGAGAAGCGGAACTTTCGCGACAAGATCGTTCGGCAGCTCGCCAAGGATTATGTGTTCCTACCCGCACTGAGCCTGCGCCGGTGGCGTCGGACTCTGGCAGCCAACATCACCGCGAATGTGCTGCGGAACCTGTGGGTGTACGTCAACATCATCTGCGGGCACATCCCCGACGGCGCCGAGACGTTCGACCCGGCGGTGGTCAAGGACGAGACCAACGGCGAGTGGTACCTCCGGCAAATGGTCGGGACTGCGAACTTCAACGCGAGCCCCCTGCTGGCGATCTCCGGCGGTCACCTGTGCTACCAGATCGAGCATCACCTGTTCCCCGACCTGCCGAGCAACCGTCTGCCAGAGATCAGCGTTCGCGTACGGGAACTGTGCGAGAAGTACGACCTGCCCTACAACACGGCATCGCTTCCGCGCCAGTACTTCCGGACGCAACGGATCATCCATGGATTGGCGTTTCCCGACTGGATGCTGAGCATCGGCCGGCGACGCCGCACATAGGAGAGCGCTCCATCGGGAGACGTCACGGGTCGATGTGATCGGAGTGCGGGGTGTGGCCCGTTCCCTGCTCGATCACCCGGCGCAGGAGCGCTTTCAGCTGCTCCTGCTCGTCATCGCTGAGCACGCCGAACACCCGCTCGTGGGCCGCGACCGCGTCGGCCACCACCGCAGAGGCCACGGCGCGGCCCTCATCGGTCAGGAAAACCTGCAGGATGCGCCCGTGCTGCGGGTCCTGTTTGCGCTCGACCAGGCCGCGCTTCTCCAGCGCGGTCAGCGCGAGTTGGACACCCTGAGGGGTGATCAGCAGGCGTCGGGCCAGCTCAGCCCCGGATAGGCCCGGTTGATTGGTCAGCTGGCGCAGGACGCCGATCTGGGCGGTGGTGACGCCGTGCTCCTTGACGGACTCGTTCACCTCGGTCAGCGAGAAGTAGAACGCCTGCTTGAGCCACCACAAGGTGTTCTCGGTGAGGTCCATGCTCTCGTCTCCTGCCGTGCCCACCACCTCGACGCTAGCGCACCTCGTGTTTGTAGATCACGCCATCTTTCATCACGAACCGCACATCGAGCGTCGCCGCGACGTCCACGCTGGGGTCTCCCGCGACGGCGATGACGTCGGCCAGATACCCCGGCGTCAGTTGCCCCAGTTCGTCGGCGGCATCGACCAGTTCCGCGGCCACCACGGTCGCGGCCTGCAACGCCTGCATCGGGGTCATGCCGCGCTCGACCAGTGCGCACAGTTCCTTGGCGTTCTCGCCGTGCGGGATCGCCGGGGCGTCGGTGCCGCACGCGATGCGGACCCCGGCGGCAATCGCCTTGGGCAGCATCGATTTTGCTCGTGGGAACACGTCAAGCGCCTTCTTGCGCAGCTCCGGTGCGATCCGGTCGACGGCCATCGCATCCGTCAGGTAGGTGGTGGACACCAGGAACGTGCCGTGGTCGACCATCATCTGGATCGTCTCGTCGCTGGCCAGGAATCCGTGTTCGATGCAGTCGATGCCGGCCCGGATGCAGGCCTGGATGGCGGTGTCCCCGACGGCGTGGGCGGCGACCTTGACCCCGGCGCGGTGCGCCTCGTCGGCGATGGCGGCGAACTCGGCGTCGGAGTACTGCTGGGCACCTGGCGCGGTGCTGTGCGACATCACGCCGCCCGACGCGGACACCTTGATCAGCTTGGCGCCGTGGCGAATCTGGTAGCGCACGCAGGCGATGACGTCGGGCACCCCATTGGCGATGCCCTCGGCCACCGACAGCGGCATGATGCCAGGTGCGAGCCGCTGGAACACCGTGGGATCGAGGTGCCCGCCATACGGGGTGACGGCGTGGCCGGCCGGATAGATGCGCGGCCCTTGATGCCAGCCCTGGTCGATGGCCCGCTGCAGTGCGACGTCGAGCAGGTAGCCACCGGTCTTGACCATCAGGCCCAGGTTGCGGACAGTGGTGAACCCGGCGTCCAGCGTGGTGCGGGCGTTGACCGCGCCGCGCAGCGTCCGGTACGCCGGGTCGTCCTGCACGCCGTGCATAGGGGTCGGCAGGCCGCCGGGGTTGCCCGGACCGCCGATCAGCAGGTTGAGCTCCATGTCCATCAGCCCGGGCAGCAGGGTGGCGTCGCCGAGGTCGATAACGGTCGCGGAATTCGGTAATGGCCCTTCGGGATTCACCGCGGTGATGCGGTTTCCCTCGACGACCACGACAGCCGGAGACCGGACCTCGCCGCCGGCCACGTCCACCCAACGGTCGGCGCGCAGAACCGTCGTCGAGGTTTCGGCTTGGGTCACGGCACCGGCTCAGCGACGCAGTCCAACGATGTCGCACCGGAATCGGGTACCCGCGGCTGCTTCCAGCACTCCACCGGGAACGACACCGTGATCATCGAGTACAGCAGGTGCATCAGGTTCAGCACGTCCTCGGGTAGGTCATCGAGACTGAACTTGTCGCAGAAGCTGATCGCCTCCTCGGCCCTCGGCGTGATCGCGTCGTAGAAGGCCTGCATCTCGGTCATGGTGGAAGCCAGTCGCTTGGCGTAGCGCTGCGGTTCACTGGACAGGCACCAGCCCGAAAACGGTTCCAGATCAGCGAATTCAGCGGGCAGTCGGGTGCTCATCGGTTCACACTCCTGCGGTCTTGCGCTGGTAGTCGTCGATCCAGGCCGCCGTCTCCTTGTGCAGGTGACGCAGCAGGATCTCCTGGTCGCAGAGCAGGAACTCGTCGACCACCCGGGTCTCGATGGAGCTCTGCGTCGCCTCCAGGGTGTTGGCATCCTGCAGGCCGTACTCCTTGAACGAGACGGCGGCCAACTCCTGGCCCAACCGTTCCCGCGGCGTGCGCGGCTGCGGGAAGTACAGCGTGCACTCGAAGGTGTGCGTGTTGAACGACGTCGGCCAGTAGTGGTACGTCAGATACCAGCCCTGGCCCCAGAACAACAGGACGAAGTTGGGGAACAGCTGGAACGAATCCAGGCCCCACGGGTCGCACTTGGCGGGGTTCAGCCCAGCCGGCATCTCGCCGAGATCCGGCTTCTCCCACGGGCCGAAAAGCCCGCTCTGGCAGATGTCTTCGATGGGCTTGCGCATCTCGTCGGGCATCTCCCACGCACGCACGCCCGACGTGCTCACCAGCCGGTGTGGCCCTTCGATCCGGTAGTGCGGTGCCTCGAAACCGGACTCTGCGGCGGCCTTCGAGTAGGCGGTGGGGGACTGGTTCGCGTGCAGGATGGGTGCGTGGTAGAACTCCTGGAAGGCGTCCATGTAGAGCTTCCAATTCGCTTTCACCTCAGAGCGATAGGTGAACCGCGAGGTCATCTTGTCGAAGGGGTAACCCTCCAGATCGGTGATCATGGGTCCCAGGAACTCGCGCAGTGACTGTTCGGGGACTTTCGCGAAGTTGACGAAGATGAATCCTTCCCACACTTCGCAGTGCACGGGAACCAGGCCGTAGCGGCTCTTGTCGAGGTCGAAGAACTCGCCTTCCTGCTGGACGAAGGTCAGCTGACCGTCCAGGTCGTAGCGCCAGGCGTGGTACTTGCAGGTGAACTGCCGGCACACCCCGCTGGTCTCCTCGAGCGGCATGTCATCCCAGACCAGCTTGTTGCCGCGGTGTCGGCAGACGTTGTGGAAAGCCTTGATCTGCCCGGATTTGCCGCGAACCACGATGATCGAGGTGTTGGCGGCCTTCATCTCCCTGGTGAAATAGCTGCCTGTGCGTGAAAGCTGTTCGACCCGACCGACATTCAGCCAGGCGCGCTTGAAGATCGCCCGGCGTTCCAGTTCGTAGATCTCCGGACTGATCGAATCTTCGTACGAGACCGGGCCGGTGCCCAGGTCGGGATAGTGCTGGGTCCAGCTGCCTTCAGCCGGCTTGGGAAACCGAGCCATGCCCGCTCCTCTGCGATGTGATTCGGCCGACGATGCCGACATGGGCTGCGGACGCCGGCCAGGGCTTCAAGCTCGACGGTAGACGGCGGTTCCATCAATGACAAGTAGTTGATACTCTCGGAGGACTGAGGCGGAAGGATCCGAATGGATCAGCATCTTGGGGAGTACCTCGGAGTCGAGGCGGACTGGTCGCTGGAGGGCGACCACCGTGACACGATCGAGGTCATCTCGCCGCACACCGAACAGCCCATTGCCCGCGTGGTGGCGAGCCGGCCGGCGGACGTCGACGCGGCGGTCGCGGCCGCACGCACGGCCGCCGACCACGGACCGTGGCCACGGCTCGATCCGGCGGAGCGGATCGCGGCGGTACGCGGTCTCGCCGAGTTGTACTCACGGCGCCGCGGTGAGATGGCCCAGCTGATCTCGGCCGAGATGGGTGCGCCGATCAGTTTTGCCCAGCGCGCACAGGTCGGGCTGCCGGCGATGATGATTCCCGCGTTCTGCGACCTCGCCGAGGGCTACCCCTGGCGTGAGGTCCGTTCTGGGTTCTTCGGCTCCGACGTCCACGTTCGTAAGGAGCCGGTCGGCGTCGTCGCCGCCGTCGTGCCGTGGAACATGCCGCAGTTCCTCATCATCGCCAAACTGGTGCCCGCCTTGTTGGCCGGCTGTGCGGTGATACTCAAACCCGCACCCGAATCACCCTTGGATGCCCTGCTTTTGGCCGAGATCCTCAAGGAGGTGGGTCTGCCCGAGGGCGTCGTCACGGTGGTGCCAGGTGATGCCGAGGTCGGCGCCCACCTGGTCGGTCACCCCGGTGTCGACAAGGTCTCGTTCACCGGGTCCAGCGCCGCGGGCCGGGCCGTCGCGGCCGCGGCCGCGGCCAACCTGACCAAGGTGAGTCTCGAGCTCGGCGGGAAGTCGGCGGCCGTCGTGCTGGACGATGCCGACCCCGAAACCGTTGCGGCCGGCGTTCGTTCGGCCAGCCTGTCCAACAGCGGCCAGATCTGCAACGCGCTGACCCGCATCCTGGTGCCCGCCGCGCGTGAGCGCGAATTCGTCGACGCCCTGGCCGCGCGGATGAGCGCGCTCGTCGTGGGCGACCCTGCCGATCCCGCGACCGAGTTGGGACCCCTCGTTTCGCGACGACAGCAGCAGCGCGTCCGCGGCTACATCGACCTCGGACAACGTGAGGGGGCCCGGCTGGTCTGCGGCGGGACTGCGCTACCTGACGGGGTGGACACCGGCTGGTATGTCCGGCCCACCTTGTTCGACGGCGCGAACAACACGATGCGCATCGCCCGCGAGGAGATCTTCGGTCCGGTGCTGACGGTGATCGGGTACCGGGACGAGGACGAAGCGGTCGCGATCGCCAACGACTCCGACTACGGCCTGGCCGGTTCGGTCTGGACCGCCGATTCCGACCGCGGCGTCAGCGTCGCCGAACGTGTACAAACGGGCACTTTCGGGGTAAACCAGGGGTACACAATGGATCCGTTCGCACCGTTCGGCGGCGTCAAGGACAGTGGATACGGCCGGGAGCTGGGCCGTGAAGGGCTCGAAGGCTATCTAGAGACCAAATCCATCGCCGTCGCAACCGCACGTTGAGGGGACGAAGATGACCGTAACCGCCTCACAGAGGGTTCCCGCCGCCGAACGCATCGCCGTGCGCTGCGTCGACTCCGATGTCCATCCGGTGCCGCGCCGCGGCGTGCTGGGGGAGTACATCCCCGAGCCGTGGCGCAGCCGGTACTTCGGGACGCACGACGTCGGTGAGCTGATCTACTACGACGCGCCCGACTATGCGCACGCCTATGCCATGCGCACCGACACCTTCCCCTCCGACGGTGAATTCGCAGGCAGCGATCCCGATCTGGCGTTCCGGCAGTTGATCATGGAGGCCGGAGCCGACATCGCGATCCTGGAACCGGCGGCATACTCGGCGCACATCCCCGAGGCCAACCACGCCATGAACTGTGCGTTGAACGACTGGCAGGCCAACCACTGGCTGGACAGTCACAACAACTGGCACGAGCGGTGGCGTGGCTCCATCTGCCTGGCTGTCGAGGCGCCGGAGCTCGGGGCGCAGGAGATCGAGCGGTGGGCCGGCCATCCTTACATGGCGCAGATCCTGATCAAGGCCGAGCCGCGGCCGTCGTGGGGTGATCCGAAGTACGACCCGATCTGGGCCGCGGCCACCAAGCACGACATCACGGTGAGCTGCCATCTGTCTCGCGGCGAATACGACGAGTTGCCGCTGCCCCCGGTCGGGTTGCCCAGCTACAACCACGATTTCATGGTCACGTACTCCCTGTTGGCGGCCAACCAGGTGATGAGCCTGATCTTCGACGGGGTCTTCGACCGGTTCCCGACGCTGCGGGTGGTGTTCGTCGAGCATGCCTTCACCTGGATCCTGCCGCTGATGTGGCGCATGGACGCCATCTACGAGAAGCGCAAGAGCTGGATGGACATCAAGCGCAAGCCATCGGAATACGTCAAGGACCACATCAAGTTCACCACCCAGCCGTTGGACTATCCCGAGGACAAGACGGAACTGTCCCGGGCGTTCGAGTGGATGGAGTGCGAGAAGATTCTGCTGTTCTCGTCGGACTACCCGCACTGGACCTTCGATGACCCCCGCTGGCTGGTCAAGCACCTGCCCGAGCATGCGCGCGAGGCCATCATGTTCCGCAACGGCATCGAGACCTACAAGCTGCCCGAGACCGTGCCGGTCCTCGAGGGCCAGGTACGCGTGTTCTAAGCCGCCCAACTCTTGCGCGAAACTACGGTCTATTGCGAAACTTCCGGCGGATCGCACCAGAAACCGTAGTTTCGGGGTTGAGAGGGCGTGCAGCCAAATCAGGGCAGCTCGATGGCCGACACATACATTTCGACGATCGGCCGGTAGAGGTCGACGTCATCTAGCTCGCTGCCCAGTACGACGGCGTCGCTGGTGGCAATGAGTACCTGGGCGAAGGTCGAGGCCGGAATGCGTAACGTGGCTCCCCAGCGCTCCATCCCGGAGGCGATGAACTTGCCCAGCGCCTCGACGACTTCGGCGCGTTTGGCCGCCACCCGCTCCCGAGCCTCTGGATTGCGACGCAGGTAGAGCGTGAATTCGTGGCCGAGGGCAGCGTGGTCGGCACCTCGGTCTCGGCTCAGCTCGCGCCAGCGTTTGGCGATCTCGTCGAGCTCGGCCGGCCCGACCTGGGTCGCGCCGGACATCACCTCGGCGAAGTTGTCGAAATACCGCCGCCAGTACCGGTCGCTGACGGCCAGGAAGAGATCGTCCTTGGTAGCGAAATGCTTGTAGATGGCGCCCTTGGTGTAACCAGCGGCGCGGGCGATGTCGTCGAGAGTGGCTGGTGCGAAACCTTTCTCGGCGAACACCTCCTCAGCGGCATCGAGCAGCACTGAGCGTGTGTGCTCAAGCCTGCGTTCCCGGGTCCAGCGCTCCGCCATGGCCAAAAGTCTGCCACAGAATCTGAGTAACCTATTGGAATCTCAGATACCAGTGAGTATATTTGCAGCGGTCGGCCTGCCTCGCACCGCCGACTGCATCCACGATCGTCAAGGGGAAACCGATCATGAGTGATCTGTCGAAGAAGCCCGTCATCACCGAAGACGTCGGCGGGATCGCCGACCTCGGAAAGCAGAGTCCGTCGTCATCCAACGCGTTCAAGATCTGGGCGACTGTCGGCGGTTTGGTGCTCGCGCTGACCTTGTATCTGTTCGTCCGATGGGTCAGCGGCCCCTATTTCGAGCCCGTGTCGGGTGGCCCGAGCGAGCCGCCGTTGTACATGAAGATCCCACTGATCGCCAACGCCGTCGTGCTCTGGATCGGCTTACCGGTTGCCTTGTGGTTCTTCATCATTCGGCCGTGGGTACGGGAGCGGCGGATCACCCTGGACGGCATGCTGCTGGTGTCGATGGCTCTGATGATGTTCCAGGATCCGATGCTCAACTACTACAGCACCTGGTGCACGTACAACGCCTGGCTGTTCAACCAGGGTTCGTGGGCGCCATACATTCCGGGTTGGGTGGCGCACGAGGAGCCGGGGCATACCGTGCCCGAGCCGCTGCTGACCAACATCCCCGGCTACGCGTACGGCGTCTTGCTGATCACCATCGTCGGATGCGCGCTCATGCGCAAGATCAAGAACCGGTGGCCCGGCATCAGCAACCTGCGCCTGATCCTGGTCACCTACGGCATCGCCTTCGTCTTCGACTTCGTGATGGAGGCCCTGGTGATGCTGCCGATCGGCTTCTACTCCTACCCCGGTGCCATCCAATCGCTCTCGTTCAACGCCGGGACCTATTACCAGTGGCCCATCTACGAAGGCTTCATGTGGGGCGGCGTCCAGGCGGCGCTGTGCTGCTTGCGCTTCTTCACCGATGACCGCGGACACACCGTGGTCGAACGTGGAATCGAACGGCTCCGCGGCGGTTTCGTCAAGCAGCAGTTCGTCCGCTTTCTCGCGATCTTCGGCGGTGTCAGCGCGTGCTTCTTCCTCTTCTACAACGTCCCCGCGACCTGGCTGGGCATGCACGGAGATGCGTGGCCCGAAGATGTCCAGAAGCGCTCGTACTTCAACCCGGGCATCTGCGGCGAGGGAACTGACCGGCCATGTCCGAATCCTGATCTGCCGCTACCGACCAAGCATTCTGGGTATGTCAACCACGACGGTGAACTGGTTCTGCCGGATGGGGTGAGCATCCCGCCGGTGGTGCCGATCCAGAGGCCGGAAAAGCCATGACGGTCAGTAAGTTTCGGCCAACCGTCGAATCGGGAACACAACCGCCGTTCTATCGGCCCGCGGGCCGGGAGGTCGAGACCTTCCGGGCGGCCGCCCGCCGCGGCGCACCAGTGCTCCTGAAAGGCCCCACCGGGTGTGGCAAGACCCGTTTCGTCGAGGCGATGGCTCACGAACTCGGTCGCGAGCTCATCACCGTCGCCGGCCATGAAGACATGACATCGGCGGATCTGGTGGGCCGGTTCCTGCTGAAGGGCGGCGAAACCGTATGGGTGGACGGCCCGTTGACCAGAGCGGTGCGCGACGGCGCCATCTGCTATCTCGACGAGATCGTGGAGGCACGTCAGGACACGACGGTGGTCATCCACCCGCTCGCCGACCACCGGCGTGAGTTGCCCATCGACCGCCTGGGCACCAGCTTGTCCGCGGCGCCCGGCTTTCAACTGGTGATCTCGTACAACCCCGGCTACCAAAGCATTCTGAAGAGCCTCAAAGACTCGACCCGTCAGCGGTTCGTCGCGATCAGTCTCGACTTCCCGACTGCCGAGATCGAGACTGAGATCGTCGCCTGGGAGGCGGGTATCGACCCGGCTATCGCTGAAACGCTGGTCACGCTCGGCAACGCGATCCGGCGGCTCGACGGCTCCGCACTGAGCGAGGTGGCCTCGACCCGCATGCTGATTCTCGCCGGCGGTCTCGTAGGCGAGGGGCTCGGCTTGCGCGACGCTGTGCAGTCCGCCGTGGTGGAGGTGCTGTCGGACGATCCCGACATCATCCGGAGCCTCGGAGAACTGGTCGACGCAGTCCTGCCGCCGCCGTGAGCACCGGGCTCCCCGAACCGCACCACTTCGGTCTGCTGGCGGGTTTCCTCGCCGGGCGCCCGGTCGAGGTGGTTGTAGCACCCGCGGACGAGCCCGCCTACACCGACGGGCGGGTCGTCTTCGTTTCGGCGAATGCCGATCGGGACCGGCAGCGTCGCGAGGTACTGGTCCAGAGCGCACTCCTCGGAGCCGGAAGCCTGGACAGTCAGTACGTCAAGCGGCTGCGGGCGCGGCCCTCGCTTGCGCGCCGCTATCTGGGGCTCGAAGGCCATCGGGTTCTGGCCGAACTCGGCCCGCGGATTGCCCTGGCGGCATCGGTCGCCCCCACCTCGGCGGCGCCGTCGGCCAGTTGCGAGGAATCGTTGCAGATCGCTCTGGGCCGAACCGAACTCGACGCGCCGCCGGATTGGTTCGGCACGATCAAACCGGCCAAACTGATCCACACCCGCGGTGAATCTGGTTCACGGGCGACCGAAGCCGACGTCCGGATGAACGTCGAGCACACCGACCCGCCCGACGGGGATGAGGACGAGGACGACGACGGACCGGCAGAGAAGAGCCGGATCCTCAAACTGTTCGAGGCTCCGATCGGTGTGCAGGCGCCCGCGAGATTCTTACGCACCCTCTTCAGCAGCTCCCGCTCCTCTCGAAGCGAGGGCGCCGGCGGCGAGGTGGGGGTGGGCTCGATGCGACGGACGTTGCGCGCCGGAGTGAACGCGCGGCCGATGCCGACCCCGATCCGCTTCGTCGGTGCCGACAGACCTGGTGCGGCACTTACGGTCGGTGGGGCTCTGTATCCGGAGTGGGACGTCTTCGGCGGCCGGTATCGGGAGAATTGGTGTCGCGTGGTCGACTATCCGATCACTGCCCCTGCGGATGTCTCAACGGTTGGCGTAGCCCGCGATGCGGTGCTGCGCCGCAGGCTGGCACGAGTCGGTCTCGGACCCAAAGTGTTACGCGCCCGCGCCGACGGTGACGACGTGGATATCGAGGCCATGATCGACCTGTTCGTCGATTTGCGCTCAGGCCACTCACCGCCCGAGCACGTGTACACCGAGCGCCGCCGGCTGGCGCGCAATCTCGGTGTGCTCATCCTCGTCGACGCATCGGGATCGGTGACCGACGCCGACGGCGAAGGGCACGCCGTCCATGATCACCAACGCCGCGCGGCAGCGACGCTCGCTGTGACGCTCGAGGAGCTCGGTGACCGCGTGGCTGTCTACGGCTTTCGTTCCCAGGGCCGCCGCGCGGTGCACCTGCTCGCTGTCAAGACGTTCGGGCAGGGATTCGGCGCTCGCGAACGGGCGCGGCTCAGTCAGCTGCAGCCCTTCGGCTATACCCGCCTGGGCGCCGGGATCCGCGGCGCCGGTGCGATCCTCAAAAGTCAAGCGGGAACACCACATCGGCTGTTGATCGTGCTCTCCGACGGCTACCCGTACGACGACGGTTATGAAGGTCGCTACGCCCAGGCGGACACCGCCAAGGCCCTCGAAGAATTGCGCGCAGACGGCGTGGCATGTCTGTGCCTGTCGATCGGTACCGACCGTGATGCCGACGCACTCGACCGCGTTTTCGGACCGGCCAGTCACGCCGGCGCCGCGAAGCTGTCCGAGCTGAGCCCAAGAATGGATGAGTTGTTCTTGTCCGCGCTGGCCGAGTTGGCGGCTCCGAAGCCACGGTGAGGTCTGTCAGGGGCTGGCCGGGCCGCACGTGGCGTCGACGCGGCCGGCCTTACGCAACAGCGCCTTGAGTTGCCGTTGTTCGCTGGGCGTGAGACGGTCCAGTACCCGCTGATCGGCGATGTGGACGGCGTCCTCGGCGCGGGTGAGCAAGGTTCGGCCCGTCGCGGTGAGTTCGGCAGGCAGTGCTTTACCCGCGGCCGCAGTATCGGGGCGGCGCACGGCACCCGCGGCCTCCAGCCGGTGCAGCAGCTGATTGGTGGCCTGCGCACTGACGTTGGTGACGCGTGCCAGCTCGGCACTGGTGAGCCCGGGATTCAGCGAGATGATCCGTAAACAGACGAACTCCGGCAGTCCGAGTCCGAGCGGGGTGAGCACCGCCGCCACCTCGGGGCGCAACGTCGCAGCCACCCGGTGCAGCAGGTATCCCAGCGGCTCACTGTCGGGGGCAGTCATAGCTGGCATCTTCACATGCGCCGCCGCCGTCGACCATCCAGATGAGCCGCACCGTTTCGCCCACAGCTCAACCAGTTCTCAGCCAGATCTCATTGAATTGGCCCCGACTCGAGCGTATCAAGGAACTTGATACACCTGTCGGGCCGTGCTCCTGCGGTCCGGTTGAAACCTGGAAAAAGGATGTGTGACATGGGTTTTGGAGGATTCTTCGGCGGCTTCGGTCCGGCGGGGTTCGGCGGCGGTAACTGCGGTCCCGAGGGTCAGGGCGGTTTCGGTTCTGGTGCGTTCGGTGGCGGCTTCGGCGGAGGTTTCGGCGGCCCCGGATTCGGTAAGGGCTTCGGGCCGGGCTTCGCACTCAAGCGTGCCGCCGTCGGGACCGCGGCACTGTTGCTCGACGGGCCGGCCACGGCGGAACAGATCGTGGAGCGCACCACGGAGGCCACCGGCGGTGCTTTCACGCCGCCGCAGGACATCGTCGAACTCGCCATCGCAGCACTTGCCGGCCGCGGCGTGGTCACCGTCTCCGACGGCGTCGCCACGCTGACCGAATTCGGCACCCAGCTGCTGGCCTGGCGCGGTGTCACCAGCGAGACCGCGCATGCCTTCTTGGGCAAGGCGGGCAAGTTCGCCGACGTCATCAAGATCCGCACCGGACTGCACGAGGTCGCGGGGTTGGCCCGCACCATCGCGTTCACCGGCACGGACGAGCAGAAGGCCAAGCTCACCGAGGTACGGACCAATCTGCTCGCGGCGATCACCGAGGCGAAGAAGGCCCTGCACGGGGTGCTCGCCGAGAGCTGAGGCTCAAACCCCCGCCGAGACTACGGTTTGTGGCCCGAAATCCGGTAAATCACATCAGAAACCGTAGTCTCGGCGCCAGGCGGCTAGCGCAGCACCGCACCCGGATTGAGGATGCCCTGTGGGTCCAGGGCGTCCTTGATCCGGCGGGTCAGCGCGATCACGTCGTCACCGAGTTGTAGTGGCAGCCAATCTCTTTTGAGCCGGCCGATGCCGTGCTCGCCGGTGATGGTGCCACCCATGGCAATCGCCAGTTCCATGACCCGGGCGAACGCCACCCGGGCCCGCTCGCTCATGTCCGGATCGTCGGCATCGAATATCACCACCGGGTGCGTGTTTCCGTCGCCGGCGTGGGCGACGACGCAGATCAACACGTCGCAGTCCTCGGCGATGCGCTTGATGCCGGCCACCAGCTCGGGCAGGTCGGGGATGGGCACGGTGACGTCCTCGAGGTAGAACGTGCCCAGTTGCATCAGGGCCAGGCCCACCAGGCGCCGGGCCGCGGTGAACGCTGCGCCCTCTTCGGGGTCGTCCGTTGCGTAAACCTCGGTGGCCCCGGACTTCTCGCAGGCCTCGACGATGTGGGCGATCTCCTCGGCGGCAGCGCCCGGTGCATCGGATTGCACCAGCAGCATCGCCTCTGCCGAGCGGTCCAGACCCATCCGCCGGTAGTCCTCGACCGCGTTGATGGTGGCGTGGTCCATGAGTTCCAGCATGGCCGGCCGCACCTTCTCGGTGATGGCCACCACCGCGTCGGCGGCGTCCTGCACCGAGCCGAACAGCGCGACCGCTGTCGACGCCGGGGGCTGAGCCGGGATCAGCCGCAGGGTGAGCTCGGTGATCACGCCGAGGATGCCTTCGGAACCGACGAACAGCTTCGTCAAGGACAGCCCGGCAACATCTTTCAAGCGTGGGCCGCCCAACCGGACCGCGGTGCCGTCGGCGAGTACCACCTGCATGCCGAGCACGTAGTCGCTGGTGACCCCGTACTTCACACAGCACAACCCGCCGGCGTTGGTCGCCGCGTTTCCGCCGATCGAGGAGATCTCGACGGAGCCGGGGTCGGGCGGATACCACAGCCCGTGCTCAGCGGCAGCCTTCTTCACCTCGGAGTTCATCAGGCCGGGTTGCACCACGGCGGTGCGGCTCGCGGTGTCGATGCGGATGTCCCGCATCCGTTCGGTGCTGAGGATGATGCCGCCGTCGACCCCGTTGGCGCCACCGGCGAGACCGGATCCCGCACCTCGGGGCACCACGGGGACCCGGTGTGCGCTCGCCCAGCGCAGCACGGCCTGCACGTCCTCGGTGCTGCGGGCCCGCACCACGGCCAAGGCTCGGCCGGCCTCCGGGTCGAGCGCGGCGTCGCGGCGATAGCCCTCGATCACGGCGGGGTCGGTGATCACCGCATGGTCGGGCAGCTGGGCCGCGAGTGCGGCGAGCTCGGCGTCCGGAGTGGACATCTCTGAAAGTCTAGTAACCGGACGCGACGACCGAGGTGTTCTGCGCTTCGGCCTGTGCCCTGGCCCTGGCCCAGTTCAAGAACTCCGCGACGGCATCGGCGGTGTAGTGCCCGCGCGGTGAGCCGAAGATGTCGAATGCGTGCTGGGCGTGCGGGATCTCGGCGTAGATCACCGGCGAGTGGGAGACCTTGCGCAGTGCGGCGACGAACTCCCGGCCTTCGCCGACCGGGATGAGGGAATCGTTGGTTCCGTGCAGCACGAAAAACGGTGGAGCATCGGGACGCACCAGCAAGATCGGTGAGGCATCTTTGTACACCTGGTCATTGGCGGCCAGCGGCAGCTTGACGATGAGCCGTTCCAGCGCCTCGATGAATTCCTGCCGGCCGGTGCCGGTGGTGCTGAACCAGTCGTAGCGGCCGTAGACGGGCACCGCCGCCGCGACGGAGGTGTCGGCGTCCTCGAAACCCGGCTGCCACTTGGGATCATTCGGGGTCAGCGCAGCCAGCGCGGTCAGGTGCCCGCCCGCCGATCCGCCGGTGATGCACACCGCGTCTGGGTCGCCGCCGTATTCGGCGATGTTGGCCTTCACCCAGGCCAGCGCCTGCTTCACGTCGATGATGTGGTTGGGCCAGGGGTGGCGCGGGCTGATCCGGTAGCCGATGGACACGCAGATCCAGCCCTGCTCGGCCAGGTGGCTCATCAGCGGATACGACTGCGGCCGGCGCATGCCGATCATCCAGGCCCCGCCCGGGACCTGCAGCAGCACCGGCGCCTTGCCGTCCAGCGGCAGGTCAGGACGCATCCAGATGTCGGCCAGGTTGGCCCGGTGCGGGCCGTAGTGCACCGTTTTGCGGACATAGCGGCGCCGGCTCATCGACGTCGAGTAGACCTCGCCGCGACGCAGCGGCCGCAGCGCGGACGGGTACTCGTCGGCCAGTGCCTCGCGCACCGGGTCCTCGAAATAGTGCCGCGACTGCACCCCACGACGGTGTACCAGCACCAGCAGCGCCCAGGAAATCGCCTTGAACAGCAGGGAGATTCGGCCACTTGCGGACCGGTAGTCGCCACGGATGCCGCGGCGCAGCGCGTCGAGGGCCGACCCGGTGATCACCAGTGGTGCGTTCTCGGAGGTCGGCCAGCCGAAAGCGAAGGCCAGGATGGTGCTGTAGCCCTTGCGTCCGATCGGCTTCACTGCGTTGGCCGCGTTGAGCAGCTCGACAGCGGCAAGGAGCAGCCGCCTTCTTGGTTCAGGGTGGCGGTCAGCCATTCACCTTCTCCTGGAGTTGGCGACGGTCGATCTTGCCGGTGCTGTTGCGCGGCAACTCGTCGAGCACAGTGATCTCCCGCGGCACTTTGTAATTGGCGAGGTTCTCCCGAACATACGCCTTGAGGTCATCGGGGGTGGCGGAGCCGGAGAGCACCACGAAGGCGACCAGGCGTTGCCCGTACTGCGTGTCGTCGACACCGATCACCGCGGCCTCGGCCACCTCGGGATGGCCGGCCAGGACCTTCTCCACCTCGATCGGGTACACGTTCTCGCCGCCGGAGACGATCATCTCGTCGTCACGGCCCACCACGAACAACCGGCCCGCGTCATCCAGGTAGCCGACATCGCCCGAGGACATGAAGCCCTCGTGGAAATCCTTCGTCGTGCCGGAGGTGTAGCCGTCGAACTGGGTGGAGTTGCGCACGTAGATGGTGCCTACGTCCCCGGTCGGAACCTGCCGGAACTCGCTGTCGAGGATGCGAATCTCGGTGCCCTCAGCGGGTTTACCCGCGGTGTCGGGTGCGGCGCGCAGATCGGCCGGTGTCGCGGTGGCGATCATGCCGGCTTCGGTGGCGTTGTAGTTGTTGTAGATGATGTCGCCGAACCGGTCCATGAACGCGATGACGACGTCGGGACGCATGCGCGATCCGGATGCCGCGGCGAACCGCAGCGTGCGTCCGTCGTAGCGGTTCAGCACGTTGTCCGGCAGTTCCATGATCCGGTCGAACATCACCGGCACCACGCACAGCCCCTTGGCCCGGTGCCGGTCGACCAGCTCGAGCGTGGCCTCGGGATCGAACTTGCGCCGGGTGACGATGGTGCACGCCATCGACGCCGCGAAGGCCAGTTGCGAGAACCCCCAGGCGTGGAACATGGGTGCCACGATCACGACCCGCTCTTCGGTGTGCCACGGGGTGCGATCCAGGATCGACTTGAGCACCTCGGGGCCGCCGCCGGAATGCTTGGCGCCCTTGGGGGTTCCGGTGGTCCCCGAGGTCAGCAGGATCACCTTACTTTTTTCATCGGCCCGCCGGGGCTCCTCACCCCGGTGCTGCTCGACGAGTTTCGCGACGGTGACGTCGTGGGCGTGGGTATCGGTCCACGCCACGATCCGTGCGGTGTTCGGACGCGCGGCAAGCGCCTGATCAAGGGTGCCGGTGAACTCTTCGTCGTAGATCACGGCATCGACCGCTTCACGGTCGACCACCTCGGCCAGTGCGGGCCCGGCGAACGAGGTGTTGAGCAACAGCACATCGGCGCCGATCCGGTTGGCAGCGATCAGCGACAGCACGAAGCCGCGGTGATTGCGGGCCATGATGCCGAGCACTTTCGGTTCACCACTGGGCAGCGCCTGAAGTCCGGCGGCCAGGGCGTCGGCCTGCTGGTCCACCTGCTGCCAGGTCAGCGTGCCGAGTTCGTCGACCAAACCGGGCCGGTTCGGGCAGCGCTGCGCCGAGGCCGCGAAACCCGAAGTGACACTCATGTTCTCGCGCGCCATCGCGGCGGCGATGCGCAGGTACTTGTCCGGGCGCATCACCGCGAGGATGCCGGCCCGGCGCATGGTCGCGACCAGGCCGGCGGTGTCGGTGACCCGGTCCAGCGGTCCCGTCAGCAGATCGAGCGGATTCACCGGGGCTCAGCCGATCACCGGGAAGCGGCGTTCTTCGGCCAGCTCGTCCAGCGCGCGCTGCATGACCCGGCGGACGTGCGCGTCGACCTCGTCGATGTCGGGGTTCTCGCCGAATTCGGCCTCGATGTCGATCGGCGGCAGCGTCTTCATCACGATCTTGGACGGCAACGGCACATTGAGTGGCAGCACTGCCGAAAGGCCGAACGGGAAGCCGAACGACACCGGCACGATCTTGGTGCGGGCCATCCGCGCGATCGGGCCGAGCGCCTTGGCGATCTCGGTTCCGCGGGACAGGAAGAGTTGCGTCTCCTGACCGCCGATGCCGACCATGGGCACGATCGGCACGCCGGCGTTGATCGCGGCCTTGATGTACCCGGTGCGACCGGCGAAGTCGATCTTGTTGGCCGACAGGGTCGGTCGGTACACGTCGTAGTCGCCACCGGGGAACACCACGACCACGCCGCCTGACCGCAGGGCCTCGTCGGCATTCTCGTGGTTGGCCCGGATGAAGCCGGTCTTCTTGAAGAAGGCCGCGGTCGGGCCGGTCATCAGCATGTCGTGGCTGAGGGTGTAGACCGGGCGCTCGAATCCGAACTTCTCGTAGAAGCCCGTCGCGAACACCGGCACGTCGAGTGCGAACAGGCCGCCGGAATGGTTCGACACCACCAGTGCGCCGCCGTTGGGGAAGCTGTCCAGCCCGCGCACCTCGGCCCGGTGGTAGCCCTTGATGAGCGGCCGCAGGAAGCCCATGACCTTCTCGGTCAGGCCCGGATCCCACTTGGTGATTTCGGACGGGTCGATGTCGGTCGCAGCCACAGGGTCCCCCTGATGTGGATTGGAACGTGTTCTAGTTTTGCTAGTGTACCCAGGTCGAGGCGGAAAAACCCATTTGCTATGTGAGCCCCTCAACCTACCGCCGAGTAGCTGCGGACAATCCTCTCAAAACCACAGGTCGCGCGCCGTGGCAATGGGATCACCGGATAAGCCGGGCAACTTGACCTGAACCGTGGTTGAGGCACCATCATTGGCCGTCATGGGCCCATTGCCACCTGACTCGGGATTCGATCTGCACGGCTACCTCGACCGGATCGGCTATCGCGGTTCGACGGAACCGAGCGTCGACACCTTGCGGGACATCGTCGCCGCACACGGTCGCTCCATCCCGTTCGAGAACCTGGACCCGCTGCTGGGCATCCCGGTCGCTGATCTCAGTGCGGCGGCGTTGTCGGACAAGCTCGTCACCCGGCGCCGCGGCGGCTACTGCTACGAGCACAACGGACTGCTCGGGTACGCCCTCGATGAACTGGGCTACGGCGTCGACCGTCTCGCCGGGCGCGTGGTCTGGATGAAGGAGCCCGACGCCCCGTTGCCTGCGCTCACCCACAACGTGCTGGCCGTGACGGTGCCCGGGGAGGCCGGGCGCTACCTGGTGGACGCCGGTTTCGGCGGACAGACGCTGTCGTCGCCGATCCGGTTGCAGACCGGCGCGGTGCAGCCGACCCGCCATGAGCCGTACCGGCTGCTCGAATTGCCGACCCGCCACGAGCCGGAGTACGAGTTGGCCGCACAGGTCCGCGGTGCGTGGCAGCCGCTGTATCGGTTCACCACAGTGCCGCAGCCGCGTATCGATCTGGAAGTCGGAAGTTGGTATGTGTCAACACATCCCGGTGGAGTTTTCGTCGTCGGGCTGTCCGTGGCGCTGGTCACCGACGACGCCAGGATCAACCTGCGCGGCCGGAACCTGGCGATCCACAGCCACGGTGAGACCGAGCGCATCCGCTTCGATACCGCCGCCCAGGTGCTCGACGCGCTCACCGAACGGTTCGGGCTCAACCTGTCCGATCTCGACGGTGTCGATGTCGAGGCCCGGGTGGCGCAGGTGCTGGACAGCTGAGCCGGTCGGGACGACCACAGCAGGAAATGTCATGTTCTGAGGGCGGACGGCCGACCATACTCGGTGACCGTGGAGGACCAACCGAACGGACGCGACCGGCTGCGCGAGCTGCTCGACGCCGTCGTCGACGACGAGAACTCGGGCGTAGGCGACATGGCGCGCAGCAGTTACGCGTCGGAATTCCACTTCTCCCGGGAAGTAAGGAGACTCACGGGAGAGCCGCCTGCCGCACTGCGCCGGCGGGTCATGCTCGAGCGCGCGGCCTGGCGGTTGCAGCAGGGGGCCGGGGTGGCGGAGGTCGCCGAAACCGAAGGCTGGTCGTCTGCCGAGGTGTTCTCGCGGGCATTTCGCCGCGCGTTCGGTGTGCCCCCCTCTCGCGCCGACGATGTCGGGTTCCGGCTGACCGCGCCCAACGGGGTGCACTTCCACCCGCCGCAGTCGTTGTGGTGCGATGCCGACCCACGTGAATCCGGCGGTCCGGATATCGCCCAGTTCATGCTCGTGCACGACGTCGCCGACACCGAGTACCTGATCGGTGTCGCCGCCACACTCTCGGAACAGCTGTGGGCCCAGGAGATTTCGCCGGGACAGGTAGTACTGGACTGGGACGGGCCCGAACCCAGCGTCGCGGCGGTACTCGGCGCGATCGTATGGACCAAGGAAGTCTGGCTGGCGACAATCGAGGGCCGGGATTTTCCCTCGCGTGACACGACCAGCAAGGCAACCGCCGAGCAACTCGCCGCACATCACCGCGCCATCGGAAAACGCTGGACCACACTGATATCGGAGTACTCGGCAGCGGGACGGCTGGGGGACACGGTGATCGACGCACTGTGCGATCCGCCGGAATCCTTTCAGCTGTACGGGATCATCGCGCACGTGCTGACCTATTCGGCGCATCGGCGTGCCCTCGTTCGGGGCATGTTGGCCCGGCATGGCGTGGAAGTAGACCGGGGAGACCCGCTGGAATGGATGAGGAGGGACTGACTGGTGAAGACCGTTTATTACACCGCGTCGAGCCTGGACGGGTTCATCGTGGACACCGAAGGCAGCTTGGACTGGCTGATCACGCGGAACATCGACCAGGGCGGCCCGTTCGGGTACGACGAGTTCATCAAAACCATTGGTGCGCTGGTGATGGGATCGACGACGTACGAGTGGATCGTGAAGAACCACCCCGACGAGTGGGGGTACGACCAGCCGACGTGGGTGCTGACTCATCGACCAGAGATCATCTCCGCCGAGTATCCGGTGCAGGTTTTCTCCGGCGAGGTCACCGAACTGCATCCGCAGCTGGTGACGGCGGCAGCGGGCCGGGATGTCTGGGTGGTCGGCGGGGGAGACGTCGCCGCGCAGTTCGTCACGACGGGACTGATCGACGAGCTGATCGTCAGCTACGCACCCTGCACGCTGGGGGCGGGCGCACCGGTTCTGCCGGTCCGTTCGGAGTGGGCGCTGGCCGAGTCTGCGCCCAATGGTGACTTTGTCTGTGCGCGCTGGGTCAGGGCACCGGGCGGCTGACCCCGGGTACCCCGTTCCGTCGGACGAATTCCCTTGACTTGATCAGGAATTCGAGTTGCCGGGCGACGTCGTGCAACGGGTCGACCGACCGGGACGAGCGGCACAGCACCACAGCGCCTTCCAGGGTGGCGATGCACATCACCGCCAGGGAGGATGCGTCGGATTCGTCGAAACCGTCGGCGCTGAAGGCCGCGGTCAGCGCTGCACGCCAGCGGTCGAAGATGGCCGCGGCGGCAGCGGCGAGTTCAGGTTCTTCGTCCGGCGCGGCGATCGCGACCGCGACCACCGGACAGCCTGCCGTGAAATCGCTTCCGGTGAGCACACGTTCCCAGAACTCGATGAATCGATGTACCAGATCCCATGCGCTGTCGGAAGACTCGGCACCGATGATGCCGCCGATGGTGTTCGCGGCGAACTGGAGCGCCTCGGTCAGGATCTGACGGCGGCCGCCGGGGAAGTGGTGGTACACCGATCCGCGTGGTGCGCCGCTACGGGTCAGTACCTCGTCGATCGTGACACCGGCGGCGCCGCGCTCGCGCAGCACTTCGACCGCGCTGCCGAGCATGCGGGCACGAGTGGAGCCGCGCTTGTTCCGCGGCTTCGCGGCGGTGTCAGGCGACCCGGTCATGCAGGAATTGCGAGGAACAGCGAAGCAGCATCCGCGGGGTGAGGGTGCGCACGGCCGGGGTGTGTGGTGTGCGAACCCGACGGGTGAACCGGTGACCGGCGAGGTTGAGCTCAACGACCCACATCGCGCACCGCCCTTCTATGTCATCCACCATAGAAATGATGGAATCCTCGCATGGTGTCGAGTATCCAACGAGCATGCTTGTGGACAAGAGACTAGCAGGTGAACTGCTTATGAACAGGTTCAGCCCCGTGCCGGTGAGCCGCGGTCAAATTATGATGACTTGCATAATTCTGTGGCTGAGCGTTGACTGCCACCATGACGACAGACCCGGCTTTCGACACCCTCACGTTGCAGCGGGAGGGTCATGTCCTGCTGATCGGTTTGAACCGCCCCGAGAAACGCAACGCGTTCAACGTCGCGATGCTCACCGAGCTTGCCCTCGCGTACGGATTGCTCGAGTCCGACGACGAGCTGCGGGCCGGTGTGCTGTTCGCGCACGGTCAGCACTTCACCGCCGGTCTCGACCTGGTCGATGTGGCGCCACACCTGACCAGTGGCGAACTGCCCGTACCCGAGGGCGGGCGTGACCCGTGGCGCCTCGACGGGGACTGGACCAAGCCCGTCATCGCCGCGGCCCAGGGGCGATGCCTGACGCTCGGTATCGAGCTGCTGCTGGCCGCAGACATCCGGGTCGCAGCACAGGACACCAGGTTCGCCCAGATCGAGGTGCTGCGCGGCATCTATCCGTTCGGCGGTGCGACCCTACGGCTACCGCGCCAAACGGGCTGGGGCAATGCCATGCGGTGGTTGCTCACGGGTGACGAGTTCGACGCCGCCGAGGCGCACCGCATCGGGCTGGTCCAGGAAGTCGCACCGGATGCGGATGCGGCCGTCACCCGGGCCCGCGAGATCGCGCACACCATCGCCGATCGCGCGGCACCGCTCGGGGTCCGGGCCACCCTGGCCTCGGCGCACACCGCGCACCGCGAAGGGGACGCCGCGGCGATCGCGCGGCTGCGGCCGGTGATCGCCGAACTGTTCGCCACCGCCGACGCCGCCGAAGGTGTGCAGTCGTTCGTCGAACGCCGCGCCGCCAACTTCCAGGGCCGCTGAGATCAGCCCGCGGACTCCAGCGCCACGAGGGCAGCGGCCACCGCGAAGAACTTGTTCGATCCGAGCTGGCGCACGGTCTTGATGTTGAAGGCCGCGGCGAGGTGCTCGGCGTCGGCATCGGTGACGCCTGCCAGCGCTGCCGGCGAGGCATCCAGGATCTCCTTGAGCGACTTGTCCTCGTAGGCCTTGTCGAGCGACTTGGCCAGATCAACGGAAACTGCCACGGTGCCTCCTTGTTGTTGGGCCGCCCACCGTAGTTGCCCAACCTGAATGCAGGCTGTCCATTCCCTGGCCGAGAAGACGCAAAACTGCCCCAAAACCGGTGTTTGAAGTGCTCCCCGGAAGTTGGACTGAGAAATTTAGTTTCTTCTTCTGGGGAGTACTTTTTTGCATCCTTCTAGTTCGTTGAGTGAGGCCCAACGTGGTGCGGCGGTAGCGTTGTTCGAGCAGGGTCGGGGCTTTAGCGCCACGGCGAGGTATTTGGGAGTGAGCCGGGGGCCGGTTCGCGAGATACATCGCCGTTGGGTCCTGCATGGCAGGAAGGTGCTGGTGGCTAAACCGACCAAAACGCAGTACTCGTTCGAGTTCAAGCTCGAGGTGGTGCGCAAGGTGATCGACGAGGGTGCGACTGCGCAGCAGGTAGCTCAGGAGTACGGGCTGTCGTCGGCCTCGCTGGTGCAGACCTGGGTGCGGGCCTACCGCCGGCTCGGTGAGGAAGGGTTGAAACCCAAACCTAAAGGGCGCCAACCTCAAGACGCTGGTTCCTCGTCGCAGGAGTTGACAGACCTGGCGCGGTTGGAGCAGGAGAATGAGCGGTTGCGGGCGGAGAACGCCTACCTAAAAAAATTGCGAGCCTTGATGGTGCACGAACAGCGGTGAAAGTCGCTGCTGTCGCTGCCCTCAAGGCTGATCATCGGTTACCGGTGCTGCTGCAGGTGGCGGGGCTGGCCCGTTCAACATTTTACTACCACCACGCCAAACCGCAGGTCCCCGACCCGCGGGCGGACCTCAAGTCCGCGATCACCGAGGCATTCACGGATACCCACGGCCGTTACGGGCACCGCCGGATCCACACCGTGCTGATCAAGCGGGGTTTTGTGGTGGCCAAAAAGACCGTGCTGGCGGTGATGCGTGAACTGGCGCTGATCTGCCGGGTGCGGCGGCGCCGCCGGTACAACTCCTACACCGGCGAAGCCGGTCAGATCGCCGAAAATCTTCTCAACCGCGACTTCAGCGCGAGCGCGCCGAATCAGAAGTGGGTCACCGATGTGACCGAGTTCCGCATCGGTGAGCGCAAGGTCTATCTGTCGCCGGTGCTCGATTTGTTCGATCGGTCGGTGCTGGCTTACGCGTGGTCGATGAGCCCGAATGTGGAGTTGACCAACACGTCACTGGCCGCGGCGATCGCGACCTTGCAACCGGGTGAATGTCCGCTGGTGCATTCCGATCAGGGCTTCCAATACCGGCATTGGTCCTGGCGCAAGTTGCTCGACGACGCTGAGGCGCTGCAGTCGATGTCGCGCAAAGGCAACTGCTATGACAACGCGGTCATGGAGAACTTTTTCGGACACCTCAAGGCAGAAATGTTCCACCACAACCGGTTCGACACTGTCGAGGACTTCACCGCTGCCCTTGACACCTACATCCACTGGTACAACACCGAACGAATCTCAACAACGCTCAAGGGCCTGAGCCCGGCCCAATACCGGGCCCAGGCCCTTGCCGCCTAGGCTCCAAACGTCAGTGTCCAACTTCTGGGGACCACCTCAGTTCTGGGGCAGTTTTGCGTCTGTTCGCGAGTATTACTCGCCCGGCGTGTTACTCCGGGGTGTAGCCGAACGGCAGCAGCACGCTCTTGGCCTGGGTGTAGGCGTCAATGCCCTCCGGACCGTTCTCGCGGCCGATGCCCGAGTTCTTGAACCCGCCGAACGGGGCGCCCGGATCGAAGGCGTACATGTTCACCGCGTAGGTGCCGGTACGGATCTTCGAGGCGATCTCGACGGCCTTCGGGAAGTCCTGGGTGTACACGCTGCCTGCCAGTCCGTACGGCGAGTCGTTGGCGATGCGGACCGCGTCCTCCTCGGTGTCGAACGGGATGACCACGAGCACCGGCCCGAAGATCTCCTCCTGGGCGATGGTCATCGAGTTGTCGACATCGGCGAAGACGGTGGGCTGCACGAACCAGCCCGAATCCAGGCCCTCGGGGCGGCCGCCACCGGTGACGACGCGCGCACCCTCCTCGACACCCTTCTTGATGTAGCCCTCGACCCGGTCGCGCTGCTTCTCGGAGATCAGCGGGCCGATCATCGAGGCCGGATCGTCGGGCAGACCGACGGGCATGGCGGCGACGGCGGCCGAGAGTTTCTCGACGACCTCGTCGTACCGCGACCGCGGAGCCAGGATGCGGGTCTGGCCGACACAGGCCTGGCCGCAGTTCATCAGGCCGGAGAACACCAGCATGGGCAGCGTGGAGTCCACGTCGGCGTCCTCGAGGATGATCGCCGCGGACTTGCCGCCGAGTTCCAGGGTGCAGGGCTTGAGCTTCTCGGCAGCGATCTTGCCGATCTCCTTGCCGACGCCACTGGAGCCGGTGAACGTGAACTTGTCCAGCTCGGGGTTGGCGGTCAGGGCGCGACCGGTCTCCGGACCGCCGGGCACCACCGAGAGCACGCCCTCGGGCAGGCCGGCCTCGGTGAGCACCTCGGCGAACAGGTTGGTGGTCAGCGGGGTCTCACCGGCCGGCTTGAGCACGACGGTGCAGCCGGCGAGCAGGGCCGGGCCCAGCTTGTTGCAGGCCAGGAAGAACGGCACGTTCCAGGCGATGACGGCGCCGACGACGCCGATGGGCTCCTTGATGACCAGGGTCTGGCCGTAGATGCCGTCGCGGATGTCCTTCCAGTCGTACTTGTCGGCAGCGCCGGCGTAGTACTGCAGGCTCGACACGCCCGCGCCGAACTGCATCATGTCGACGATGGTCGGCGGCTGGCCGGTCTCCAGCTTCAGCAGGTGCTTGAACTCCTCGGCCCGCTCGTTGATGAGCTCGACGGCCTTGGCCAGCACGGCCTGACGCTCTTCTGGCGTCTTGTGGGGCCACGGGCCCTCGTCGAACGCCTTGCGGGCTGCGGCGCATGCGGCGTTGACGTCGGCTTCGGCGGCCAGCGGGACCTGGCCGACCTTCTCGCCGGTCGCGGGGGAGAAGACCTCGATGACCTCGGAGGTCGAGGGCTCGACCCACTGGCCACCGATGAACAGCTTGTCGAATTCGGTCTTGGCGACAGTTGCGCTCTGTGTCATGAGCGTCACATTACCTAGATTTCCTAGAAAAACGAGAACCTGTTCCAGTGAATGGGTTAGGAGGGTCGAAGAACCAGCACCAGATTGCTCACCAGGAACTCCCGCACCCCAGGCACCGAGGTCATCCACCACGCCCATCGTGGGTGGTAGCGGGGAAATGCGGCGACGAGCGCGCCTGTGGATCGCGCCCACTCCAGACCGCCGGCCGCGGACACCGCGAACAACGACGAGCCGTAGTCGTTCTTGGGTCGATGTCCGTGTTTGCGGGTGTACCGCTCGGCGGCTCGGGCGCCGCCCAAATAGTGCGTCAGTCCCATCTCGTGGCCGCCGAACGGGCCGAGCCAGACGGTGTAGGACAAGATCGCCAGCCCGCCGGGTTTCGTCACCCGCAGCATCTCGTTGCCCAGCCGCCACGGATGCGGCACATGTTCGGCGACGTTGGACGACAGGCAGATGTCGACGCTGTCGTCGGCGAACGGCAGGGCCATTCCGGAGGCCCGGACGAACGTCCCTTCCGTCGCGTCCGCGGCTGGTCCCGCATGCATTTCGCGAGGATCCGGCTCCACCCCGATATAGCGCAGGCCGGCCCGATCGAACGCCGACGCGAAGTAGCCGGGGCCGCCGCCCACGTCGAGCACCGTGCGTCCGGCAGCTGATTCACCGGTGGCCGCCGTCCACAGATCGGTGGTCATGGCGACGGTGTCGGTGGCCAGGGCCCCGTAAAAACGGGCCGGTTCGGTCTGCTCGAACCGGAATTGCGCCAGTAGGCGCACCGACCGGCTGAGGCTCGCCCGGCGGGCAAAGCGCGCCGAGATGTCGCTGGGCTGCACCCGCCCAACTTACTGACCGGTACCCTCAACACGATGTCTGCCCGTCCTGACCCACGCCTGCGGAGCGTCCTGCTCCTGTGCTGGCGTGACACGGGGCACCCCCAGGGCGGTGGTAGCGAGGCTTATCTGCAGCGGATCGGCGCGTGCCTGGCCGACGACGGCGTCGACGTCACGCTGCGCACCGCCCGCTACCCCGGAGCGCCCCGGCGCGAAGTGGTCGACGGCGTACAGATCAATCGGGCCGGCGGGCCCTACAGCGTGTACATCTGGGCCGGCCTGGCCATGGTGGCGTCCCGCGTCGGTCTCGGGCCGCTGCGCAAGGTCCGGCCCGACGTGGTCGTCGACACCCAGAACGGGCTGCCGTTCCTGGCGCGGCTGGCGTTCGGCCGCCGGGTCGCGGTACTCGTGCACCACTGCCACCGGGAGCTGTGGCCGGTCGCCGGCCCGATGAAGGGCCGCATCGGCTGGTTCGTCGAGTCCAAGCTGTCGCCGCGGCTGCACCGCCGCAACCAGTACGTCACCGTGTCGCTGCCCTCAGCCCGCGATCTCAACGAGCTCGGGGTCGACTCGGGCCGGATTGCCGTGGTGCGCAACGGGCTCGACGAGGCTCCTGGCCCGACGCTGGAGCTGCCCCGGTCGACCACCCCGCGGCTCGTGGTGCTCTCGCGATTGGTGCCGCACAAGCAGATCGAGGACGCCCTGGAGGCGGTCGCCGCCTTGCGCACCGAGGTGCCGGGGCTGCATCTGGACATTCTCGGCGGTGGCTGGTGGCGGCAGCGGCTGGTCGAGCACGCGGAGCTGCTCGGTATCACCGATTCGGTGACGTTCCACGGTCACGTCGACGAGGACACCAAACACCGTGTGCTGCAGCAGAGTTGGGTGCACGTCCTGCCGTCTCGCAAAGAAGGCTGGGGACTGGCCGTCACCGAGGCCGCCCAGCACGGGGTGCCGACCATCGGCTATCGCGCATCCGGTGGGTTGACCGACTCGATCGTCGACGGGGTCACCGGGCTGTTGGTCGAGGATCGCGAAACCCTGGTCGCGGGGATCCGCCAGCTGTTGAGCGACCCGGTGATGCGCGTGCAGCTGGGAAGCAAGGCGCAGACCCGCAGCGACGAATTCTCCTGGCGGCTCAGCGCGGACGCGATGCGCACCGTGCTGGGTTCCGTACACGAGCGGCAGTACGTCAGCGGGCTGGTGTAGCCCTCAGGCGCCACTCAGAGCCGGGGCGGTGCCGTTGACTTTGAAACCACGCACACTGCTACCCGCAAAAATGCAGCGTCAGCTCAAAGTCAACAAGAAGTTCTGGCTAGCGCGACTCCGGCTGCCGGCGCCCTCGCCACAAGCTGACCACCATCCCGATCGCGCCGCCGGCCAGCACTCCCAGCCAGACCAGATGCGCGGCGATCAACACACCTCGGTGAGGTGAGGCCGGGTGGTCGCCGCCGATCCGGTACAGCGCGATATCGCCATCCCGGTAAGCCACCGGAAGATCCAGTTCGGCGGGCACACCATTGGTTTCGACCACCAACCAGCCGACACCGGCGTCGGCCATTGTTCGGCGATCGGCGCCCGAGCGCAGCAGATCCTGGACTTCGCGGGCCCGTGTTCCCTCGCCGGGCACCACCTGACCGCCGATCACCAGATCGCCGGTCGAGAGCACCTCGGCGCGCAGCCACCGGGGCAGCGGATCGAGCACCGGTGAGGCACCGGCCCAGTAGAACATCCGCATGCTGTCCGGTGGCAGTGCCACCACCGGTCGCGGATCGGCGTTGATGTGGGCGGCCGCGGCCGTCCAACCCGCCGGGTACTGCACCGGGCGCATCTGATTGCCCACACCCCAGGCCAAGTCGGGTAGCACCGCGATCAGCGCCGCGCAGCCCACCGCGGCCGAAGCCGCCAACGGCACGCGCAGCCGCGCCAGTGTCACCGGAGCAGCGGCGGCGGCCACCACATAGCCGGGCATGGCCAGGGCCACCCATTTCTGTCCGTCGCGCAGCACACCCAGGCCGGGAACGGCGCGGATCGTCGCATCGACGAACGCGAGCCCGGGACCGGTGGCCATCGCCGCGGGGATCAGCACCGCCACCGCGGCCAGCCCCAGCAGCGGCACTGCTGAGCGATTGCGCACCGCCACCGGTAGCCCCAGTGCCACCAGGCCGAGCAGTACGGCGGTCGCCACCACCGCGAAAAGTGTTGTGCGCGAAACGGGTACCGCCTCACCGTTCCAGATGCCGCCCAGGCCGGCCAGACTGCCCAGGGTGGCCAGGCCGGGTTCGGCCCTGGCGGCGAAGGCGTGAACCCCCGCTGCCGACTCCGGAGCGGACACCGTTCCACCGACCGCTGCGGACACCAGCCACGGCATCGCGGCGAGTACGGCCGTCCCCAATGCGAGGGCACCGACCCGCAGCCGCCCCCACCCAGTGCCGGGGGCCGCGAGGCTCACGAGCGCAATCGTGGCGGCCAGCATCAGACCCGTCGGCGTCAGCCCGGCGAGTGCGATCCAGAACAGCAGGCCCGCCGTCGCCGCAGCGCCCGGCGCCGTTCGTAGGCGCAGCACGCACACCGCGACCCAGGGCAGGCAGCCGTAACCGACCAGCAGGCTCCAGTGCCCCTGCAGCAACCGTTCGGCCACATACGGATTCCAGATGGCCAGAGTCGCCGCGAGGAACTGTCCGGGTGAAGCGGATCCAAGGACGGTCGAGGCGAGCCGCGCGGCGCCCCAGCCGGCCAGCCACAGGGCGGCCACCAGCAACACCTTGACCACCACTCCGCCGTCGAGGACGGCAGAGGCCAGAGCGACGAAGAAATCCTGGGGCAGTGCCCGGGGTGCGGCCTCGGTCAGTCCGAGCGCCGCGTCGGTCAGATATGACCGGGGAGTGGAGACGGCGTCGCGCAAAAGCAGATAACCGGGCCCCAGCAGGGGCCCGGTTATCAGTAACGACAGTGCCAGCGCATAGGCCGGCAGCAGCGCGGACCGCAGACGCAGGTCTATCGGTCCGGCGGTAGATCGGACGGACGTTGTGCGGGCAGCTTCTCGGTCTTGGCCTCGGCGCCGGGGACCTGGAAACCTTGGGTGTTGAAGAACCCGTGATCGGCGGTGTCCAGTCCGGGATCGATCAGAGTCGACTCGGCGCGCACCGCGAACGAGCCGACGACGGCGCCGCCGACCAGCGCCAGCAGGCCAAGCGCGGCGAAGGTGATCGGCAGGACGCGGGTCCACAGCGACACCCGGTCCCGCTCGTCCTGAGCGGCCGCGACCTGAGACTCCACGGTCTCCTCGTTGTAGGTGACCTTGTAGTCGACGTAGGTCACCTCGGGCTTGAGTGCGTCACGCGCGTAGTACTGGTAGCCGTGGTCCTGCGTCTTGACGATGGTGCCGGACACCGGATCGACCCAGAAGGTGCGCTGCGCGGCGTAGAAGCGGTCCATCGTGATCCGCTCGTCGGGTTCGCCGGGCACACCCCACATCGCGGGACTCGCGGTGACCGAGCTGTCGGCGTCGTCCTCGTAGAGCGAGGAGTACTTGATCGGATCGGCCAGCTTGCCGTTGGAGTCGTAGCCGACGTTCTGGATGAACCGGTAGGTGGTCAGCCCGTTGACGTCCTCTTCGCCGTCGTAGTTCGCGTCGAACGCCTTCTGCGCGATCGGGTCGAAGAACGGGTAGGTCTTCTTCTCGGTGTCGAACGGGAACCGGTAGGTCAGACCCTCGTGCGGCAGCGCGACGTTCGTCGGCGGCTTCTCGTCCTCGATGGCCCGCGGCTTCTGCAGCGCCCCGCCCGGGTTGTTGTCGCTGGACACGGCCAGCGCCGTGCTGCGGTTCATGGTGACGGTGTCCACCATCGCCAGCAGCAGGCCGGAGTCCTTCTGCCGGTCGGTACGCCGCAGCGTGCTGCCCACCTGCAGAGTCACCACCTCGGCGTTGGACGGCGATTCCACGCTGACCTGTTGCTGGAGGGCGACCGGCACGTTGCGGTCGACAGAGAACTTCTCGGCCACCAGCGATTCCGGATCGAAAGCGGTCGCGGTTCCATCGCTGACCAGGCTGGTATCCAGATTGAGCGGGATCTTGGCGATCTTGCCCTTGGTGTAGGTGGTCAGCAACAGTGCGGCGATGAGCAGGGCTGCACCCAGCCCCATCAGTCCACATGCCGCGATACGCAGCGCAACTGCGCGGTTCAAACCGGGCCTCCTTCAGTGTGGGCCAACTCGTCGTGAGGCAAACCCGTTCGACCCTAACAGCACTATTTAAGGCCATCACTTACTCCGGCGGCACGCCGCGGGTGCATTAACCCGCAGTTTGGCGGGGTTGCCATGGCGCGGCACACTGGTCGCCGTGGCCACCCGAGTAGCGGAGCCGGAAACGGGTTCGGAGCCGGTCGGCGGAACTCGCAGCTTCCTGCCGGCCGTCGAAGGCATGCGTGCCTGCGCGGCCATGGGTGTGGTGCTCACCCACGTTGCCTTCCAGACGGGACACACCACCGGGGTGAGCGGCCGGTTCTTCGGCCGGTTCGACCTCGCGGTCGCGGTGTTCTTCGCGCTCTCGGGGTTCCTGCTGTGGCGGGGTCATGCCGCGGCCGCCCGGGGTTTGCGTCCTCGTCCGCGCACCGGTCATTACCTGCGCTCCCGCGTCGTGCGCATCATGCCCGGATATGTGGTCGCCGTCGTGGTGATCATCCTGCTGCTCCCGGAGGCCAAGGCCGATCTGACGGTGTGGCTGGCGAACCTGACCCTGACCCAGATCTATGTCCCGCTGACGTTGACCGCGGGGCTGACCCAGATGTGGAGCTTGTCGGTCGAGGTCAGTTTCTATCTGGCATTGCCGATACTGGCGCTGTTGGCGCGCCGGCTGCCCGTGCGGGCCCGCATCGGCGTGATCATCGCGTTGGCGGCGCTGAGCCTGTTGTGGGTGCGCATCCCCTTCTCCGGTACCACCGGGCTCAACCCGTGGAACTGGCCGCCGGCGTTCTTCTCGTGGTTCGCCGCGGGCATGGTGCTCGCTGAACTCACGGTGAGCCCATTCGGCTGGGTACACCGGCTGGCCCGGCGTCGCGTCCTGATGGGCGTCATCGCCGCGGTGGCCTTCGCGATCGCCGCCTCGCCGCTGGCGGGCCTGGAAGGGTTGCGTCCCGGTTCGGTCGGCCAGGTGACGCTGAAGACCGCGATGGGCGCGATCGTCGCGGGAGCGCTGTTGGCTCCGCTGGTCCTCGACCACCCCGACACCGGGCATCCGATCCTTGGCAACAAGGTGATGGTCACGCTGGGCCGCTGGTCTTATGGGCTGTTCGTCTGGCACCTGGCGGCGTTGGCGATGGTGTTCCCGATGATCGGGGAGTTCCTGTTCAACGGGCAGATGCTGGTGGTGTTGGTGCTGACGCTGGTGTTCGGCTTCGCGCTGGCCGCGGTGAGCTACGCGCTGGTGGAATCCCCGTGCCGGGAGGCGTTGCGGCGCTGGGAGTACCGGAACCAGAAACCGGTGCCTCCCCTGGACAGCTCGATCACCGACGAGCCTGAGCCTGCGCCAGCCGCGCGATGACCTCGTCGCGCACCGCGGTGCGGCGCGCCTTGCCCGCGTCGTCGCGCAGCGGGGTGTCGACGAACTCGACGTCAACCGGCACCTTGTAGCCCGAGAGGCGCTCGCTCAGGAAGTCTTGCACCGCCGTGGCGTTCAGAGCTGAGTCCGCGGCTGCCTGCACCAGCGCGTACGGCACCTGGCCCAGGTCTTCGTGTGGGATGCCGACGACGAGGCAGGACAGCACGTCGGGATGCTCGGCGAGCGCCGCTTCGATCTCGGCCGGGTACACGTTCTTGCCGCCCACGGTGAACATGTCCACCCGGCGGTCGTTGAGATAGAAGAAGCGCTCGTCCCCGTCGTCGACGTAATACCCGAGATCTCCGAGTGAATCCCAGCCGTCGCGGCTCTTGGCCGTGCTGCCCACGTAGCGGTAGGTGGGTGCGCTGCCGGGGCCGGGTCGCATGTAGATCTCGCCGGTCACTCCAGGTGGGCACTCCGCGCCGTCGTCGTCGAGCACCTTCATCTCACCGGCCACCGCCACCCCGACCGATCCGGGATGTCTCAGCCACTGTTCGCCGGAGATGAAGGTCAGGGCCTGCAGTTCGGTGCCCCCGTACAGTTCCCACAGTGCGTCGGGGCCGAGCAGGTCGATCCAGGCCTGTTTGACCGCGGGCGGGCAGGGTGCTCCGACGTGCCAGAACCGCCGAATGCTCGACAGGTCAAAGCCATTCGGGTCGGCGCGGTAGACCGGCAGCAGTCGCTGCATGATGGTGGGCACCGTGGTCAGGAATGTCACGCGATGCTCGGTGACCAGTCGCAGGAACTCGGCCGGGTCGAAGCGCGGCATCAGCACCAGGTGGTGGCCCTGCAACAAGGCGATGGCGAACGTGGTGAAGCCGGTGTTGTGGCTCATCGGTACCGACATCAGCGTGACGTCACCGGGCTCGGCACCAAGGGGAACGCCGATCAGGGCAGGCACCCGGCTGTCGCCGCCGGCCTCGATCAGCTTCGGCCGTCCGGTGCTGCCGCCCGAGGCCATCGATTTCCAGGTCGGCGCGACGGCCTCGGGTAGTGGGGTGTCCGACAGCCCGGCATCGGGGGCGAATCCGGCTGGGACCCAGGGTGTTTCACCGGCATCACGACCGACCACCAGCGCCCGGGGCCGGAGCGCCAGGATCCCGGCGAATTCGGCGTCCGGCAACCGGGGTGACAGGGGTTGCGGCACCGCGCCGAGTTTCCAGGTGGCCAGCACGGCCCGCACCCATTCGATCGAGTTGGGCAGACTTATGGTGACGTAATCGCCCTGTCGCACACCGCGTTCGGCGTAGGCGCGGGCGAGTCGATTGGCGGAGCGGTCCAGCTCCGCCCGGCTGAGTGTGACCCCCTGGCAGGTCACCGCGGGCCGGTCGGGGTCGGCCGCGGCCAGCTGGGAGAACTGGGTCGGGATGGTTGGGATGGCTGCGGTCATCTCAGTAGCCGCCCTTGCGGTCGAAGATCCGTCGCGGATTGTCCACCAACATGGTGGTGATCTGGTCCTCGGTGACGCCGCGCTCTCGCAGTGCGGGCAGCACGTCGTTGTGGATGTGCAGGTAGTGGCTGTTCGGAAGGGCCTGTGCGGTCAGTTCGCCGGGCAGCGCGTCGAAGTAACACCAGGTGTCGTGCGAGAGCACCATCTGCTCGGCGTGGCCGCGCTCGCACATGGTCGCGACCGTGGCGACCCGCTCCTCGAACGGTAGGAAGACATCGACACCGAAGCGGTCCATGCCGAGGTAGGAACCGTTGGCGATCAACTCCTCGAGGTAGCCGATGTCGGTGGTGTCGCCGCAGTGCCCGATGATCACCCGGGACAGGTCGACGCCCTCTTCCGCGAAGACGCGCTGCTGTTCGAGGCCGCGCCGGCTGGCTGCGTGGGTGTGGGTGGAGATCGGCACCCCGGTCTGCCGGTGCGCCTGCGCCACGGCCCGCAGGACCCGTTCGACGCCGGGCGTGACGCCGGGCTCGTCGGTGGCGCACTTGAGGATCGCCGCTTTGATCCCGGTGTCGGCGATGCCGTGTTCGATGTCGCGGACGAACATCTCGGTCATCGGTTCGGGCAGACCCACCGCGGGGCCGCTGAAGTGGAAGGTCAGCGGCAGGTCGTTGTAGGTGTAGAAGCCGGTGGCGACGACGATGTTGAGGTCGGTGGCCTCGGCGATGCGGGCGATACGCGGAATGTAGCGGCCGAGGCCGATCACCGTGAGGTCGACGATCGTGTCGACGCCGCGGGATTTGAGTTCGGTGAGCCGCGCGATCGCATCGGCTTCCCGGGAGGCGTCGTCTCCCCAGGACTCGGGATAGTTCTGGGTGAGCTCGGTGCTCATGATGAAGACGTGCTCGTGCATGAGCGTGACGCCGAGGTCGGCGGTATCGATGGCTCCGTGGGCGGTGTTGACAGTCGGCACGAGCCCGATGCTAGGTGCGTCAGTCCGCCGCGCGTGGGGATTCGGCCCAGTCGCGGGCGGAGGTGCCCGCGCCGTCGAGCCCCCAGCTGATGACGCGGCGCGGCACGATGCGGATGATGTCGCCGGACAGCCCCCCGTCGGTGGTGCCGGCCTGCCGCAACGGGGTTGCCGTACCTCGGATTTCGATACCGCGCGCGTCCGGCGGCCGTACCGAGAGCACGGTGTCGACGATGAACGCCACCTGTGGGTTGCGAACAACGTTGCGCCACTTCTGTGTCGACGCGAGGGCGTGGCCGACGATGTCGATGCCGTCTTCGTCGGGACTGAGGTGGACGCCGACCGGGCGGATTTGCGGATCGCCGTCAGGGCCGACGGTGCCCAACCGCCCGATCGGCTGCTCGCGTAGGTATGCCAGTTCGGCGGGGGTGAATGTCATGAGGTCTGCTCTCGGTCGTCGTGTTGCCGGTCGGCTTGTGCCAGGTTCTCGTGCAGCCTGGTGAATACTCTTTCGACACAGTCGAGTTCATCGGGCCGGATGTGGTCGAAGAACAGTTCGCGTACCGACTCGCTGTGCAGCGGCACGGCGAGTCGCAGCGCTTCGGCGCCGGTGGCGGTGAGCACCGCGCGATAGCCCCGGCGATCCTCGGGGACCGGTTCGCGCAGTACCAGGCCCCGCTTCGCCATCGAGTTGATCTGATAGGTGATCCGGCTGCGGGAGAACACCATCTTCTCGGCGAGTTCGCTCATCCGCAGGCGGTGATCGGTGGCGTTCGCCAGCATCATCAGCAGGTGGTAGTCGATCAGCGTGAGGTTCGCGGCCTCCCGTAGACGCTCGTCGAGCAGCGTCTCCAGACGCAGGCTGGACTCGATGTAGGGCCGCCAGGCCTGCTCCTCGGCTGGGGACAGCTTGCGTGCCATCTTCCTCCAATCGGCAAACTGGTTCAGTTTTGAACAGTGTGAAGTATCGCCTTGTCATGCAGTGAATGTCGACCTACAGTCAATATAGTACAAATTTTAACTAACTGAAGGGATGGTCGACATGACCCATCGAATCGACTGGGACCAGGCGTACCAGGCCGAGGGCACACCCGCGTGGAGCATCGGCGCGCCACAACCGGAATATGCCGTGATCATCGACGCTGAAGGCGCGGTCCAGGGTGAGGTGCTCGATGCCGGCTGCGGCCACGCCGAGCTGGCGCTGGCGTTGGCGGCGCGAGGCCATGCCGTCGTCGGCATCGACCTGAGCCCGACGGCCGTGGCTGCCGCGGCCACGGCGGCCGAGGAACGCAACCTGGGCAACGCGACGTTCGCGGCCGCCGACATCTCCACGCTCACCGGGTACGACGGGCGGTTCGGCACGATCTTCGACAGCGGGCTGCTGCACGCGCTGCCCGACGAGCTGCGTGACGGCTATCTGAAGTCGATGCACCATGCTGCCGCTCCCGGCGCGCGGTTCTACATTCTGGCGTTCGGCGCCGGTGCGTTCGGCGAGCACGACGGGCCCGGGCCCACCCAGTTCACCGAAGACCAATTGCGCGACGAGGTTTCGCGGTACTGGCAGGTCGACGAGATCCGCCCGGCGCAGCTGCACGCCGCCCTGCCGGAAGGCCCCGCGCAGATGCCCGGCTTCCTGGTGACCGCCACCAAGGTCTAGTTGGCGGCCTCGACCGCGGCCAGCACCTCGGGAGTGATCGGGTCGAGCAGGTCGTCGAAGTCGTGGTGTTCCTGCACGTACTTCTTCACGTACGGGCAGACCGCCACGATGCGCTTGCCTGCCGCCCGGGCGTCGGTCAGGGCGGCCGACACCAGTTCGCCGGCCAGGCCGCGCCCGCCGAACTTGTCGTCAATTTCGGTGTGGTAGAAGATTCGCTGGTCGCCGGAGTCGACATAGGCTTCGAGGCCGGCATGCTCACCGTCGACGGTGATCTCGTAGTGGCGCGCTTCGGGAATGTTGCGGACTTCAGCCATGACCCCACTATGCCGCAGCGGCACTGGCACGATCAGTGAGATGGCGGACCGAGCAACGTCGACGTGGGCGCCGTTGGCGTCGCCGATCTACCGGGCGCTGTGGATAGCCCAGTTCGTCTCCAACCTTGGGACCTGGATGCAGACGGTGGGTGCCCAGTGGATGCTGGTCGGGGATCCGCGCGCCCCGGTCCTGGTGCCGTTGGTGCAGACCGCCACCACGCTGCCGGTGATGCTGCTGGCCCTGCCGTCCGGCGTGCTGGCCGATCTGGTCGACCGGCGTCGGCTGCTGCTGGCCACCCAGGGGGCGATGGCGGCCGGGGTGGCCACGCTTGCGACCCTGACCGGTGCCGGGTTGGCCACCCCGACGGTGTTGCTGATCCTGCTGTTCCTGATCGGCTGCGGGCAGGCGCTGACCGCTCCGGCCTGGCAGGCGATCCAGCCGGACCTCGTTCCCCGCGAACAGATTCCGGCTGCGGCGGCGCTCGGCAGCATGAGCATGAACGGTGCCAGGGCGATCGGTCCGGCGATCGCCGGGGCGTTGGTGTCGCTGTCGGGTCCGACGCTGGTGTTCGCGCTCAACGCGGTCTCGTTCGCAGGCATCGTGGTGGTTCTGTTGCTCTGGCGCCGCCCCGCCGCCGAGCACATACTGCCCGCTGAACGGCCGTTGGCCGCGCTCGGCGCGGGTGGCCGGTTCATCCGAAGGTCACCGATCATCAGGCGAATTCTGCTGCGGGCGGTGCTGTTCATCGCGCCGGGCAGCGCACTGTGGGGCCTGCTCGCGGTCGTCGCCGAGAGGCAGCTGGGGTTGTCCTCGTCCGGCTACGGGCTGCTGCTGGGTGCGCTGGGGGTGGGGGCGGTGCTCGGCGCGCTCGTCCTGGGCCGCCTGCAGTTCGCCTTCGGACTGAACACCTTGTTGATCGTCGCGGCTCTCGGATTCGCCGGAGCCACTGCGGTTCTGGCGCTGGTCCACAACTTCGGCATCGTGCTCGTGGCACTCGTCGTCGGCGGTACGTCCTGGTTGCTGGCCCTGTCCACGCTCAACGCGTCGATGCAGTTGAGCCTGCCGGCGTGGGTCCGGGCCCGCGGGTTGTCGGTCTATCAGCTGACGTTCATGGGTGGTCAGGCCATCGGCTCGCTGGTGTGGGGCCTGGTCGCCGGCGCCGCGAGCACGGTCACGGCGCTGCTGATCAGCGCAGGTCTGCTGGTGTTCTGCGCGGTATCGACGTGGTGGTGGCCGTTGCACGCGCGGACCGGTGATCTCGATCTGACTCCGTCGGCGCACTGGCCCGAACCGGCGCTGGTGTTCGAGCCGGAGCCACCGGACGGCCCGGTCCTGGTGCTGACGTCCTACCGGGTGGAACCCGAGCATGAGGCCGAGTTCTTCGCTGCCATGGGTGTACTGGGCCGGTCACGTCAGCGCACCGGCGCCACGCAATGGCGATTGTTCCGGGACGTGGAGCGCGAGCGCGTGTTCGTCGAGGCGTTCGTGGTGCGGTCCTGGGATGAGCATCTGCGTCAGCACCGCACCCGCCTGACGGGCAACGACCTGGCCATCGAGCAGGCGGTTGAGCGCTGGGTCGAGGGTGAGCCCATCTCGCACCATCTGATCGCGGTGAAGACTCCTTGACTGTGAGGGCGATCACAGTAATATGACCAGTGGTCATACAGGCTGGAGAGTCACATGCCGACGGTCACCTGGGCACGTTTGGACCCCGTTCGCCGAGCCGCGGTGGTGGACGCCGCCGAGGCGGAATTCGGGGCGCACGGATACTCCCGTGGCAGCCTCAACGTCATCGCCCGGCGTGCGGGTGTGGCGAAAGGCAGTCTGTTCCAATACTTTGCGGACAAGCGCGACCTCTACGCGTTCATCGCCGACATCGGCAGCCAGCGGGTGCGGGCGTACATGGAAGAGCGCATCCGCACGCTGGACCCGGACCGCCCGTTCTTCGATTTCCTGACCGATCTGCTCGACGACTGGGTGGCCTACTTCGCCGACCATCCCCAAGACCGTTCGCTGCACGCCGCGGCGAGCTTCGAGGTGGACACCGACGCCCGGGTCAGCGTCCGGACCGTCATCCATCGCCACTATCTCGAGGTGCTGCGCCCTCTCGTGCAGGAGGCCCAGGCCCGCGGTGACCTACGGGCCGACGCCGACGCCGGCGCGCTGTTGTCGCTGCTGTTGATGATCTTTCCGCACCTGGCGCTCGCGCCGTACGTGCGTGGGATGGACCCGATCCTGGGCTTGGACGAGCCCAGTCCCGAGCAGCCGGCACTGGCCGTGCGCAGACTCGTCGCGGTGCTGGCGGCCGCCTTCGCGGTACCCAAGACCCCGGCGGCCACCGAAGCAGCCCACCAGACCTGAGGAGGTCAATTCCCATGTCACACACGAAGTTCGGTTCGCTGTCCAAGGGCGGTCTCAATTGGGACAGTGTGCCGTTGCGGTTGTTCGCCGGTGGGAATGCGAAGTTCTGGAATCCGGCCGATATCGACTTCTCCCGCGACCGGGCGGACTGGGAGGCGCTGACGGACCGGGAACGCGAGTACGCCACCCGGCTGTGTGCCCAGTTCATCGCGGGTGAGGAGGCCGTCACCAAGGACATCCAGCCGTTCATGAGCGCGATGCGATCCGAAGGGCGGCTGGGTGACGAGATGTACCTGACGCAGTTCGCCTTCGAGGAGGCCAAACACACGCAGGTGTTCCGCATGTGGCTCGATGCCGTCGGGATCACCGACGATCTGCACAACTACTTCGACGAACTCCCGGCATACCGGCAGGTGTTCTACGAGGAGCTGCCGGCGTCGCTCGATGCGCTGTACACCGACCCGTCACCGGCCGCCCAGGTCCGGGCGTCGGTCACCTACAACCACATCGTCGAGGGCATGCTGGCGCTCACGGGATACTATGCGTGGCACAAGATTTGCGTCGATCGCGGGATCCTGCCGGGGATGCAGGAACTGGTCCGGCGGATCGGGGACGACGAGCGTCGCCACATGGCGTGGGGCACCTTCACCTGCCGTCGTCACGTCGCCGCCGACGATGCCAACTGGGAAGTCTTCGAGAACCAGATGAACGAGCTGATCCCGCTGGCGCTGCGTCTGACCGAAGAGGGGTTCGCCCTCTACGCACCCGACATCCCGTTCGGGCTGGTGCAAGACGAGTTCATGCAGTACTCCGCCGACAAGGGCATGCGCCGATTCGGCACCATCAGCAGCGCGCGAGGCCGCCCGCTCGAAGAAATCGATCTCGACTACTCGCCGCTGACCCTGGAGGACACGTTCGCCGACGAGGATGCCAAGGCTCTGGCGGCCACCGCGTAGGCCCCGAGCGTGCGGTGTCGGCGAACCCCTCCGTCGCCGACACCGCGCGCCGTGCGCACTGATTAGTGCGCAGCCACGCGAACACAGCTAAGTTTCAGCTCAGCCGTCAACTGACTGCGTAGTTACTGCATCCAGTCCGGCGCAATCCAGGTCCGCAACCTGCGATCCCCCACACAGCAAAGTGTTTCCGGGACTGCGCCACGCGTGCCGGTACCGTAAGTACCGCATACCCATGTTGTCAACAGCTACGCGGAATCCGTCGGAATCCTTCGGCGCAAGCCCAGTTCAGGCGTGATCGCGGACGCCGCGACGAATACCACCGACAAGAGTGCGAGCAGCTGCACCCACGGTGAGTGCCCGACGTAGCCGTCGACCGACCGCCACGGGTACTGGCTCAACGTCGCCCCGGCCAGGATCAGTCCGCCCGCCGACACCCCCACGGTCAACTTCTCGCGCCAGCTGTCGCGATCGCGCAGCAGATAGCGCAACCCCAGCGCGCCACCGGCGACCAGTAATCCCGGCAGGCCGGAGATCGCCGTCCCCGCCGCGAGTACGCCCGCCCCGGCGAGCAACGGGGACGGTTGCCACGGCCGCACCGGATCGAGAACCGGAGTGCGGCGGCGGGCCGGCCACAGAGCCAGCAGGGCCAGTATCGGCAGCAACGCGAGGCCGCCGATCAACCCGATGCGGTACGGCCGGTTCGAGGGGAACGACAGCGTCACGGTGTCGGCGCCACCGGCGGGGAGCACCCAGCCCTGCTGCCAGCCGTTGATCTTCACCGGGGTCAGCACGGCACCGTCGGCGGTGCGGGCGATCCAGCCCGGGTTGACGCTTTCGGGCACCACCAGGACCCTGGTGTCGGCGCCGGCCGGCACCTGAACCTGCCGATGATCCGGTGACCACACCGGAGTTTCGACGGGAGTTGTTGTCGCCGTGCGTAGTTGGCCGGACACGGGGGTGTTCAGGACGACGCCGTCGACGACGAACGCCGCGCCGGGGCTGACCAGCAGTTCCTGCTGACCGGCAGGCAGGGCGATCGGTCCGGTCCGGCAGGGGCGGGCCGCAATCGGATCGCCGTCGAGCAGGGCGCCGACGGTGGTGCGCACCGACGTCTGGACGAACTGCCCGGCCACACCGATGATCGGGCCCTGCCCGCATGGAAGTGACACTGTCCGTTTGCGATTGGCGGCGGCGTCGGCCGCGGCGATGGGCTTGCCGTGGACATCGAGCACGGTCAGCTCGGCCAATCCGGGCGGCTTGAGCTGATCGAAGCCCAGCGAGGTGCGGTCGATGATGTCGTTCCACCCCAACAACGACACCGTGATGGTGTCCGTCACCCGCGGTTTGAGCTTCGCAGTCTGGACTTCGCTGTTGCCTGCCAGTTTGTGCATCTGTGGACCGTCGCCGAGGTCGATCGCCACCTGTGTCGGGTGCGCCGGCGGTTCGGTGGCACCGGGATCGATCCGCAGCGCGCCGACCTCGGTCGGAGCCGGCAATTTCAGCGTCAGCGTGGGCGGCGCCTTGAACTGGACGACGCGTTGCGGTGCGGTCCAGGACGTCCGCGGGTCACCGTCGGTGGCGGCGTAGGACGACCCGAGGACGTCGATCGGGTCGGCGTCACCGGTGGCGCGGATGGTCCCCGGTTGAGCGACCAGGTCGGCCAGTTGAGGCCCCTGCCGCGCCCGGATCCACACCGTCGGCTCGACATCGGTGGCGGTCGGCACCGTCAGCGTGCGGCTCAGGTTGACGGGCTCCTCGGAGGCCAGCGCCAACGCCGCCGCGCACCGCACCCCGACCGGACTGTCCGCACACCCTGACCGGCCGAGCAGTTCGGTCCCCAGATCCCATTGAGCGACAACGGAATCGGCCGGGGGAGCGGGAACCTCGACGGTGTGCCGCAGGTTGATGGGGTGGGCGAAGCCCGACGCGTCGTACTGGGTCACCGACAGGTCGGTGATGCCGAACTGCACACCGGCGGAGCCGTCGTCGGTGGCGACCGCGGTGATCCGCACCCACGGGGTCTCGCCGACCGGCAGCGGCACGGTCAACTGCTGGCCTGCGGTGTCGAAACGCAGGCTGCTGGTGCCGGTCGCGGTGGCCACCTCGATGCGGCGCACCTGCGCGCCGACGGCGGTCGCGCTGGGGGTGATGGTCAGCGTGGCATTGGTGACCGGATGGTCGAAATCGACCTGGAGCCACTGGCCGACGGCAGCTTGCAGTGCGTTGGACACCCACGATGTCGAGCCGTCGTTGTCGATGGCCGCGGCGGGCCCGGTGGCCGGTGCCACGTTGGGCAGTGCCGTGGAGTCCGCCGCCGAGCTCGACACGGAGATCCGTCCGCCGTTCCACTTGCCGTACACCGGCGCGGCCCCGTTCGACGGATAATCCGGGACCCGGTTGTGGGTGTGCCGGGCGTCGTCTGGGCCGCGGATCGCAGAGGCGTGGTCGTCGACGCGACCGTAGTCGATCTCCCGCGCAGTAGGGGTGTCGGTGACGATGACGCCGGCGGATCCGCGCGGTTGGACCCGCAGGCCGGCCCGCTCGGCGTCGGCAGACAGCAGCATCGGGCCCAGCGGGGGCAGTCCGGCCAGGCGGCGTCGCTCGTCCAGTCGCAGCAGTGCTTCGGGCGCACCGGCCACCCGCGTCATCGCGTCGGCGCCGACGAGATACGGCGCGGCCGGGTTCTTCCCGCCGGTGTCGACCCGGTAGATCTCGACGGCCGGGTACCGCGGCCGCAGCCCGCTGTCCGCGACGAAGCCTTCGAGCGTGCCCGGGCCGATCGGATCGCCGAACTCCGCCACCTTCGTCAGTCCGGGTGATCCCTCGATCGACCGGTGCACCAGCACGGGGCGGGCCGACCGGGACACGTCCGGATCCAGATCGTTGCGTAACACGACGTAGGAAATGCCTTGGCGGGCCAGGCTGTCGGCCAGTCCCGCCGAGGGCCGTCCGGCGGCGAACAATCGCTGCACCGAGTCCAGGGCGCGGATCGTCTCCGGTGGGGTCAGCGGGATCGAATCCCGCACGCCCCACGGGCTGGAGCCGAGCACCTGCAACGGCTCGTCGTGGCTGTTACCCCACGTCTGCGTCGCGAACGGCGCGCCGGGGGCCACCAGCACCCGGCCCCGCTCGGTGTTGTGCTCGTCGAGCCAGTCCGCGGTATCGTGCCAGTACTGCGGGATCGCGGTGAACGTCCCGGCCGGGGCGATGCGACCCGTCCAGGCCAGCGAGGTTCCGGCGGCCATGGCGGCGAGGATCACGATCGCCACCGCGATCCGCTTGTCGCGCTCGGGCCGGGCGAACGCTCGCACCCACACAGGCCTCGGCACGGTGCCCGGCAACGGGATCCGGCCCAACAGATGCGCCAGGCCCAGCGCCAGCGGCAGCCGCAACACCGGATCGAGCTTGGCCAGGTTGCGCAGCGGCGTGCCCGTTCCGTCCAGGAAGTCCTGAACGGCCGCCCCCACCGGGGAGCCCAGCCCCCCGGAGTAGCCCAGGGCCAACAGCACCACGCCGATCAACAGCATGGTGATCAACCGGCCCCGCGCCGGCATCGAGCGCAACGCGAGGCCCGCCAGCCCGGCTGCGGCGATCAGCGTGGTGGCCAGCACCGCGACCGTGCTCGTCACCAGCGACGCCGCCGCGGTGGCGGTCGACGCAACGAACGGGGTCCAGGTATGGGTGCCGCGCAGCATCTCGGTCAGCGACATCCACTGCGTGGTCACGCCGGATGATTCGATGAAGTCGAGGAACGGCGGGCTGATGCGGCCCAGCATGACCAGCGCCACTATCCACCAGGTGACGGCCAGTGCCGTGCAGCCGAACCACCACGCGGTGAATCGCCACCACAACCGGTTCGGCCGGTGGCAGGCCCACCAGATGAGCGCGGCCAGGCAGCCGGTCAGCGTGGCGAACGCGTTCACCGCACCCATCAGGGCCACCGCGCCCGCGGACCTCGCGGCCATGAGCCGGAGATTCCGATTCCCGCGGAACGCCAGGATGACCGGCAACAACACCCACGGCGCCAGCATCATCGGCAGGGTCTCCGACGAGATCGCGCCGAGAGTGGTCAGCACCCGTGGCGACAACGTGAACGCCAGCGCACCGAGCACGCGGGAGCTGGTACTGCCGATGCCCAGTGCTTCAGCGACCCGCAGCACACCCCAGAACCCGACCGTCAGCAGCAGGGCCCACCACACCCGCTGGGTGACCCAGCCGGGGACTCCGAGCAGATCACCGGCCAGGAAGAAGGCGCCATGCGGAAACAGGTAGCCGTAGGCCTGGTTCTGCGCCTGCCCGAACGGCAGATCGCTGTTCCACAGATTGAACGCCCGCGCCAGGAACCGCACCGGATTCGCGGTCAGGTCGAGCTTTGTATCGGGTGATATCTCTCCGGGTGACTGGGCGAAAGTCAGGAGCAGAGTCGCAGCCGCGACCACCCACAGCCAGCGCCGCGACAGCGGCACGGCCAAGTCAGGACCGGTCGCCGTACTCGACCCGGTTGAGCACCGATGACGCCGGGTCGCCCGCTTGCAGCGGAGGCTTAGTGTCCTGCTGCACCATCAGCGTCACACCGAAGACGGCTGCCGCCCCCAACAGCAGGCCGACGACAATGCTGGCCGCGGAGGGAATGACGAACCGGTTCACCCGGCCAACCTAGCACGGCGATACCCCGAATCCGTGTGAGGAGGACCTGGGGCGACACGCAGAGAATCGATTACCGCCTATTCAGCGGCTAAGGTCGGGGCCCATGGCTTCACCGCGTCTCGTCGCAACTTTCGCAGCGTTGTCCGGACTGTTGCTGGCGTGCTCTCCGAGCACCCCGGCGCCAGAGTCTCAATCCTCGGAGACGAAGCCACTGTCGACTCACGCGCCGATGCCGGCCGCGCCGGTGTGCGATCTGGCCGCTCTCTCGCCCCGCGACAAGCTGGCCCAGCTGCTGACCGTCGGCATCAAAGATGCGGCCGATGCCCGTTCCGTGGTGTCCGAGCAGCATGTCGGCGGCATCATGATCGGCAGCTGGACCGACCTGTCGATGCTCAGCGACGGCTCCCTGCCCGATATCTCGGCGGCCGGCCCGCTGCCGCTCGCGGTCACCGTGGACGAGGAGGGCGGCCGGGTGTCGCGGCTCGCTTCGTTGATCGGTGAGCAGCCGTCCGCGCGGGTGCTGGCCCAGACCAAATCCGTCGACGAGGTGTACGGCATCGCGCTGGATCGCGGGAAGAAGATGCGCGACCTCGGGATCACCGTCGACTTCGCGCCCGTCGTCGACGTCACCTCGGACGCCGACGACACCGTCATCGGTGACCGGTCCTTCGGCGACGACCCGGCCAAGGTCACCGAGTACGCCGGAGCCTTCGCCCGCGGCCTGCGCGACGCGGGGGTGCTGCCGGTGCTCAAGCACTTCCCCGGCCACGGCCATGGCTCGGGCGACTCGCACACCGCCGGTGTCGTCACCACACCGCCGCTGGCGGAGCTGCAGAACAACGACCTCGTGCCGTACCGGACCCTGACCACCCAGGCCCCGGTCGCCGTGATGGTCGGACACCTGGAGGTGCCCGGCCTGACCGGAGCGGATCCGGCGAGCCTCAGCCCCGCGGCATATGACCTGCTGCGCTCTGGCAACTACGGCGGGCCGGCCTTCAACGGCGTCATCTACACCGACGACCTGTCCAGCATGGCCGCGATCAACCAGCGCTACGGCGTGGCCGCGGCGGTGCTCAAGGCACTGCAGGCCGGGGCCGACAACGCGCTGTGGATCACCACCGATGAGGTGCCCGCGGTGCTGGACGGTCTCGAGAAGGCCCTGGCCGACGGCCAGCTGAACCAGGCCGCCGTGGATGCCGCGGTGCAGCGGAACATCGACGCCAAGGGCGGGGTGCACTGCTAGTAGTCAGTGGTGCGGTCACCGCACCACGGTGACGACGTCGAGCCGCGGATCCGACGCACTGATCGGGTTGCCTGCCTCGCGCAGCGCCTGCAACAGCGTGATGACGTCGGCGGTGAGCCGTTCGCCGGGCATCACCAAGGGGATTCCCGGTGGGTAGGGCGTGATGGCTTCGGCCGCGATGCGGTCGGTGGCCCGGACTGACGGCACGGTCTCGGTGTCGGCGAAGAAGGCTTCCCGCGGGGTCAGCACCGTCTCGGCGCGATGTGCGAGCAGGTCGGCGATCAGGGTGCCGTCGTGGGCCGATTTCGCGGTCGCCTCCCCGGCCCAGGCGGCCACCTCGGCGAATCCGTCGACCAACCTATCCATGTCGGCGTCGGTGTTGCCGATGGTGCTGATGCACAACACATGGCCGGCGCCGCTGAGTTCGGGCTGCACGCCGTGCAGTTTGTTGAGGCGGGCGACGATGTCGCGGGCGTCGGCCGCCAGATCACGCGTCCCGATCAGCAACTTGGTCTCGTCGAGCTGATGGAACCCCGTGCCGGGTCCGATGGCATCCGCAGGCCGCAGCACCCGCAGGCCCCTGATGGTCGCCAACCTGGCCGCCGCCCGGCGAGCCCGGTCCAGTGCGGCACCGAGGAGCTCGTTGCCCTGGGTCATCATCTGCCGGCGGGCCAGGTCGATCGAGGCCATGATCGCGAAATGCGGGCTCGTGGTCTGGATGAGCTGCAGCGACCGCCGGACCGTCACCGGGTCCAGGGCGGCCGGGTCGACGTGCAGGACGGCGGCCTGGCTCAGGCCCGACAGGACCTTGTGCACCGATTGCACGGTGGCCACCGCGCCGGACTGTTCGGCGGCCACCGGAAGTTCGGGGTGGAACGCGAAATGCGGGGAGTGCGCGCCGTCGACCAGCAGGCGCGCCCCGGCGCGGCGGCACATCTCGGCCAGCGCCGCGATGTCGGCGGTGGTGCCGTAATACGTCGGGTGCAGCGCCCACAAGGCCTTGGCCCGGCTTGCGGCCAAAGCCTTTTCGACCACGTCGGCATCCAGTCCGTGTGCGATGCCGAACCGAGGATCCCAGCGGGGCTCGAGCCAGACCGGGCGCGCACCCACCTGCACGAGTCCGGCGAGCACCGACTTGTGCGCATTGCGCTGAACCAGCACGGGTTCACCCGGGCGCAGTGCCGAGAGTGCGACGGCGATGTTCCCACCGGTCGATCCCTGCACCAGGATGAAGCTCTGCCCGACGCCCCAGGCGTCGGCGATCAGCTGCTCGGCGGCGAGGATCGGACCCTCGGGGCAGTGCAGGGTGTCGGTGTCGGGCAGGTTGTTCAGGTCGATAGCCGCGATGTGATCGCGAAACCAGGGATCGAGGGTGCGCCCACCCTTGTGGCCGGGACTGTACAGCGGCGCCTGGTCGCGTTCGACGAATGCCCGCAGTGCCTCCAAAAGCGGTGCGGCGTCATGGTTCACAGCGAGTAGACCCGTTCGGCGTTGCGCACGCCGATCATGTCGACGATGCGGATCGCGTCGGCCTCGCTGCAGTCCCCGGCCCGGACCCACTCGCCCAGCGTCAGCCCCATCGTGCGGCGCCACAACACCGAACCCAGCAGGTGCAGCTCGGGTGGGCCGAAGGCGTCCGAGGAGTACAGCTGTTTGGCGAACGGAGCGGTCTCGAGTGCCTCGGCGACCACCGCGTTCGAGCGGGCCCCGAGGTAGTTGATGGCAAGGCCGACATCGAAATTCACGTGGTCGAAGGCCTGGGCCAGGTAACCGGCCTGGCGGTGGAACGGATAGCAGTGCAGCAGCAGCACCGGCACCGGCGCCATGGTGCGCAGCAACGGCAGCAGCAGCATCGGGTCGGTGCGGTGCAGATCCAGATCGCGGTCGCCGAACCCGACGTGGACCTGGATGGGCAGCCCATGGTCGGCGGCCTCGTGCACACCGAACGCGATCAGCACGGGGCTGTCCACCCGTTGTGAGTCCCTGGCGCTCAGGTCCCGGGCATGCTCGATCACCTGCTGCTCGGTGGGACGGGACCAGTCGATGTCGAACGACGTGCGATAGGCCGCAATCGTCTTGGTACCCACGATGTCCCGGGAGCCCACGGCGTCCGCCAGCGCGGACCGGAATGCGCCGGGAAACGCCTCCGGACTGGTGCCGGACTCGAGGAGGTCCTGCGCCAGCTGCTCCAGACGCAAGATTTCCGAGGACGGACGGCCGCTGAGTTCGGTCAGTCGTTGCGGGGTGGTGATGAGATCGCCCTGGAATCCGGTGTCGACGATCCAGCGTTGGACCCCGGCCGGTGGCAGCATCAGCGCCGCCAGCTCGTCCGGGGTGTGTTCGTTGCGGCGTTGCCAGTAGGTGTCGGCGTCGGCGTGGGTGGGCAGGCCGAGAACCGGTGCGCACCAACGCCGGATCGACAAGCCGAGCGGTGAGTCGAACTGCGTCATGAAATCCGGTATCGGGTCGGTGGACCCTTCGTTGATCGATGCTTCGAAGCCGGCCCGGTCGACGGGCTTGTGGAACGTTCCGTGCACGTGGTGGTCGATCAACCGGATCGTGTGCAGATGCTCGGCGAGCGCGTCGGGCACCAGGTGGTGGACCCCGTCGAACACGTAGATCATCGGGCCGGTGATGTCACCATCCGGCATAGCGCGCAACCTCCTCGGCATCGACCTTCCCTGTCATGGCGTCTGCGATGGCCGCGCCGATGATCTCGGCGGCGCGGTGCGCCTCGTCCTCGGACAGCACGAGTGGCGGGGTGATCTCCAGAACGTTGCCGCCGACGTAGTACACCACCGCACCGAGTTGCCAGGCCCGGTAACTCACCTGTGCCGCGAGTCGGGAGTCGGGTTCGCCGGTCGCCGGGTCGACGAGTTCCAGGCCGATCGCCAGACCGCGGCCCCGCACGTCACCGACTTGTTCGGTATCCACGGCCCGCAGTGCATCCTGCAGTACCGCACCGACTTTGGCGGCCCGCTCGGGCAGCTGCTCGCCCGTGATGGTCGCCAGCACCGCCCGGCCGGCCGCGGTGCAGATCGGATTGCCCGCGGTGGTCAGCAAGGCCGAGGCGGCCGGTTCGTCGAGCAGGTCGGCCGGGCCGACCGCTGCCGACAGCGGCAGACCCCCACCCAGCACCTTGCCGAACGTGACGATGTCGGGCACCACACCGTCGTGCTCGAACGCGTGCAGGGTGCCCGGCCTGCCCAGGCCCATCTTGACCTCATCGCAGATCATCGGCACAGCGTGGCGCCGGCACAGGGCATGGAGCTCGGCCAGGAAGCCGTCCGGCGGGACCACGAGGCCACCGTCGGACAGGATCGGTTCGACGATCAGACACGCGATCGCGCCCGTGGCCAGGTGATGGTCGGCCAGCTTCAGGCAGGCCGCGACGTCGGCGGCGACATCACCTGATGCGGGCCGGAATGGGTTGGGGTACGGCAGGAAAACTGCGTCGGGATCCGGTGCGACGCCGGCGTCGACGTGGACTCCGGAGACTCCCATCGCGACGCCAACGCCACCGTGATAGCTGTGCTCGAACGCCAGCACCGTCCACCGCCCGCTGGCGTGACGGCAGGCGCGCAACGCGACGTCGTTGGCGTCGGATCCGGCATGGCCGAGGTAGACCCTGCGCTCACCGGATCCGGGGACCAGCTCCAGCAGATCCTCGGCCAGCCCCACCGAGTCAGGATGCACCGCCGACAGACCGCCGGAACCCGGCGCGTTGCGCACGGCCCGGCTGACGGCCTCGACGACCGCGGGATGCCCGTGTCCGAGACCGGATGCCGTCCAGGTGGCCGACAGGTCGAGCAGTTCCCGGCCGTCGGGTGCGACCAGTGTGCAGCCGTGGCCGGAGACGACCTCCAGCGGGAAGAACCGGAGCTTCTCGATCCCGGCGACGGCGGCCGCGTCGCGGGCGTAGAGCGTGTTCACCGGACCTCCACGGGTGGCGTCAGCGCCAGCTCGGCGGTCAGCGATTCACCCACCCGCTTGGCGATACCCGAGGCGGCCAGCGCGATCACCAGGCCGACCGCGCACCAGTACAGCCCCAACAACGGTGCTGCGGTCCAGGTTTGGGCGTCCTTCACGTTGAACCACAAGACCACGGCGATCACCACGGCGCCCAGTAGCGGCAACGCGAGGCCGAGCACCTTGCCCTGGCCGCCGTGCACCCCGACGAACCTGGGTGCGCCGACGAACCACGCGGCGGCGATCTCGACCAGCAGGTAGCACACCATCAGGCAGACCGAACCGGCCACCGCGAACAGGAAGTACGTGTCGATCGCGTCGTTGCCGGTACCCATGTCCGGCCAGTCGAGCAGGCCACAGATCACGTCCACCACCAGAGCCAGTCCGACCACCAGCCAGGTGGCGCGGCGCGGACCGCCGGTGGCCTCATGGATGTGCGCCAGCGACTTCGGACCGAAGCCGTCACGACCGAACGCGAACAGCATGCGGCCCGAGGTCGCCGCGGTCGCCATGTGGCAGCCGAACGCGGCGACGGTCGCGGTGAAGATGATGAGCAGCGAGAACCACTGGCCGATGTAGCTGCTGCCCAAGTCTCCCAAGGTGTTTCCCGAACCCTGGAATGCGGCCAGGCCGGCCTCGTCGGTGCCGAAGCCGATCACCTGGGCGAACATCACGACGACGAACAGCACGCCGGTGAGGATCAACGTTCCGCCCAGCGCCCGCGGGATGTTGCGGCCGGGGTTGTCGGTCTCTTCGCCCATCGACGCGCATGCCTCGAAGCCGGCCCACGACAGGAACGCCGCGACCACACCGCTGAGGACTGCCGAAGGCGATACGCCACTGCCGGAGAAGGAGAACACGCTGAAGTCGAATCCGGTCGTCGGGGCACCGCCTTTCGCGAAGATCGCGACGACCAGCACGATCATGGCCACGATGCCGATGCCTTCGATGCCGAGCAGGATCTTGGCCAGCACCCTGATGTCGCGACCCGCCAGGGCGAACGAGATGGCCGCGCCGATCACCACGATGACGAGCCACGGCACCTGGTAGGGGTTGTCGTTGCCCGGTTGCAGCTGTGCGATGAACGCGTTGGTGAAGGCCGCTGTCAGCGCGAGGGTTCCGATCGAGAACCCGACGTAGGCGCCGAGCATCGCGAAGCCGGAGAAGAACCCGGTGCGTGGGCCCACGGTGCCGCCGACGAGCGCGTAGGCGGAACCGGCGTGGTTGAGGTGACGGGTGAGCCGGACGAAGCTGTAGCCGACCAGCGAGACGCCGATCAGGCCGATCAGGAAGACCAACGGGATGGCCTTGCCCACAGTGCCGATCAGGCCCTGCCCGTTCCCGGACATCGCCAGCGTGGGGCCGACCGTCGCGACCGACAACGCCAGCGCCACCCAGAACGGTAGGCGTCGGTGGGGTAGTTGATCGGGGTCGGCAGCGGCACTGGTTGTCATCGATGCTCCCTTCGGGAATGAGCGGTCAGCAACTCCAGGCCAGGCGCAGTGCCTGGCAGGCTTCGGCGAGCGGGCGGTCGCCGTAGGTGGTGAGCTCGTGGCGGCGCACGGCCACGAGTCCCTGGATGACGGCCGGTGTTAGCAGATCCGCGGCCAGCGAGGAGGATTCGAGCGTTTCGATCACCGCGCGGTGATCGGTGGGCAGGGGTTGCGAGGCGGTGGCGGCGGGATCGTCGGTGACCTCGGACGGCAACGGGAGGGCCTTGTCGATCCCACGCAACGCGCTGCCGAGAAGTGCCGCGGCCGCCAGGTACGGGTTGGCGCTCGGGTCGATGATCTTCAGTTCGACGTTGGCGCCGTGTGGATTCCCCGGTGTCGCGGCGACGAAGCGCACCGCGGCTTCGCGATTCTCCAGGCCCCAGCATTTGGTGGCGCCGGCCCAGTTGCCGGGTTTGAGGCGGGCCGCCGAGAGCGTCGAGCCAGCGTACACCCCGAGCAGATCCGGCAGTCCGTCGAGTACTCCGGCGATGGCGGATTGTCCCGTGTCGCGCATGCCGTGCGGGCCGGTGCCGCCGGACAGCAGTGGGCCGTCGACATCGGCCAGGGACAGGTGCAGGTGGGAACCGTTGCCGGCCTCGCCTTCGAACGGGACCGGGGAGAACGAGACCTTCAGTCCGTGCCGGGTGGCCACCCGGCCGATCACGATCCGGGCCAGGATGACGCTGTCGGCGACGGCCACGGGCGTGGCCGGGGCCAGTGACACCTCGACCTGGTCATGGCCGTATTCGGTGTGCAGCTGCTCGATCTCGAGTCCGGCCATCTCGGCCGCGAGCGCGAGGTCGACCAGGAATCCGGAGCGGTCGAGCGAGGTCCGCATGCCGTACGGCGACCAGGGATCGGTGCTGGCGTGGCCACCCTCGTCCGAGAGCAGGGTGAACTCCAGCTCGGCCCCGGCCAGCGCGGTCAGCCCGCGATCGGCCGCGGAGCGTTCGATGTCGCTCAGCAGGGACCGGGTGCACAGCGGCGCCGGGTTGCCGTGCTGGTCGTGCAGGCTGGCGGGTGCCCAGGCCACGCCGTCGTCGATCAGGCGCAGATCGTCGGGATTGATGCGGATCCGCAGGTCGCCCACCACGCCGATGTCGGGGGTGAAGGCGATGCCGCTGTCCACACAGAACACGCTCCATGACGGCGACACGCCCATGCCTGACTTCTCGAACGCGGAAAGTCGCTGCAGAGGAACATATTTGGCCCGAGTTACGCCGGCCAGGTCGGTCAGTGATCCAGCCACGATCTCGACACCGTGTGCGCGCAGATCCTCGGTGCGTGACGTGTTGGCTCCCGGCATAAGTCCCTCCTGATGTGCTGACTCTCCGCGTACGCTATGTCATGAATGTTTCAGAATCTTTAATATCGTCGATCTAAGATCGATTTGTTAGATTTTGGCTGCAGGTCCCGAGACGGAGGGCGGAATCCATGTGCCGACTGCTGGGTGTGGTGTCAGCACAGCCGATAACCGTCTCCGACGCGGTCGGGGCGCACGTCCTGAAGGATTTCGTGGCCCTGACCAAGGTGCACGGCGACGGCTGGGGCATTGCCCGGATCGAGCAGGCCGGGCAGGCTCCGACCGCCGAGGTGTCCCCCGGCAGCGCACTCGACGACCCGGCCTTCGCGGCCGCGGTGTCCGGCCCGGCCGCGCTGGCCAGCGTGGTCCACCTGCGCTGGGCCACCAACGGCCTGGCGGTCCGGCCGCAGAACTCGCACCCGTTCGTGGCCGACGGAATTGCCATGGCGCACAACGGTTCCATCAAACCCGCCGGCCCGCTCGACGAGCTGCTGGATCCGGACATCGCGATGTCGCTGCGCGGCACCACGGACAGTGAGCGCTACTTCGGCATCATCCGCAGGCACCGCCGCACCGCGCCGGATCTGGCGGAAGCGGTCCGCCGGGCGGTGGCGCAACTGCGGCCGCTCTACCCGGAAGCCAGTCTCAACGCGCTGATCCTCGGCGAGGGGCAGTTGATCGCCGTACACGCCCACGCGCACAGTTATCTGCCGGACGAGGACGTCGAGGAGATCACCGCGGCCGATCTGCCCACCGAACACCTTGAGGACTACTTCGCCCTGCGGTGGGCCAGACCTGCGGACGGCACGCTCGTCATCGGTTCGACCGGCTTCGGCGACCTGGACTGGCAGCCGTTACCGCCGGAGAGCGTCACCGCGATTTCCATGAGCGACTTGTCGATGACTTCGGTACCGGTCATGGCACATTGAGCATCGTGGCCCACGAACCCGCACCAGCCGCACAGGCGGCGTCGGGCGCGCAGACGGTGGAGGCCCGCACCACCGCGGCGCTCCCGACGCTGAGCAAAGCCGAACGCCGGGTCGGACGGGCGTTGCTCGCCGACTATCCGAGCGCCGGGTTGGCGAGTGCGGCCCGGCTCGCGGAGCGGGCCGAGGTGAGCCCCCCGACCGTGCTGCGCTTCGCGCAGTCTCTGGGATTCGACGGCTTCGCCGATCTGCAGGTCACGTTGCGTGCCGAGCTGTCGAGCCGATCCAGCGGACCGATCAATCGGTTGCCGGACGCACCGCCTGCCGGCGGCCTCTTGGAGCGTCTGCTGCAGCAGGCCCAGGCGCAGACCGACCAGGCCGCCCAGACGCTGGCGATGCTTCCCGAATCCGCCCTCGAGGCTGCTGTCGCGCTGTTGGCCGACACCAGCCGCACCGTGTACCTGCACGGCGGCCGCTTCTCGCATCTGCTGGCCCTGCACCTGGCGGCGCATCTCGAACAATTGCGACCCAGGGTGCGGGCGCTCGGCGACCCCACCGGAGGTGATCTCGGCGCGCTGCTCGAGCTGTCTCGCAGCGACGTGGTGGTGCTGTTCGACTACCACCGTTACCAGCGCAGTGCGGCGGAGCTGGCGCAGCGGGTACATCGCGCCGGGGCCACCGTGCTGCTCATCACCGACGATCTGGCCTGTCCGGTGGCGCCGGAGGCCGAGGTGGTGCTGGCTGCATCGAGCACCGTCGGCACCGTGTACCAGAGCATGGCGGCCGGATTTCTGATCACCGAACTGCTGATCCCGTTGGTGATGGATGCGATCGGGGAGTCCGCGCGGACCCGGATGGCGCTGTGGGAGGAGCAGCGGCGCACTGAGCTGCTGCCCTGACCGTCAACCGGACGCTTATCCTGTTCGGATGGCAGGTGGAACGAAGCGGCTGCCGAGGGCCGTGCGTGAACAGCAGATGCTCGACGCTGCTGTGCAGATTTTCTCGGTGAACGGCTATCACGAGACCTCGATGGACGCGATCGCCGCGGAGGCCGAGATCTCGAAGCCGATGCTGTACCTCTACTACGGCTCCAAGGAGGAGCTGTTCGGCGCCTGCCTGGACCGCGAGCTGACACGTTTCGTGGATGTGGTGCGCGGGGAGATCGACTTCACCCAGAGCCCCAAGGACCTGCTGCGCAGCGCCGTGCTGGCGTTCCTGACGTACATCGATGCCAACCGGGCGTCGTGGATGGTGCTCTACACCCAGGCCACCAGCTCCCAGGCGTTTGCGCACACCGTCCGCGAGGGTCGCGACCGGATCATCGACCTGGTGGCCCGGCTGCTCAGCACCGGTACGCGTAATCCTCAGCCCGACAGCGACTTCGAGATGATGGCGGTCGCACTGGTGGGCGCCGGTGAGGCGATCGCCAGCCGGGTCAGCACGGGCGACGCCGACGTCAACGAGGCCGCCGAGTTGATGATCAACCTGTTCTGGCGCGGCCTCAAGGGCACGCCGTCGGACGCGGGCACGCAGTCCGTCACGGCGGGCTAGACGGCCACACCCTCCACGAGGCTGAACGGGGACGCCGTGTCCACGACGCGGGTCAGCCGGAACCCGGCCTCCTGGTACAGCTTTCGGTAGTCGTCCTCGGTGCGTTCTCGCGCGGCGATACCGACCAGCATCTCCATATCGGTCCACTTGGCGAGGAACTCGCGGTCGTGGTCGGGAATCACTCCTTCGATCAACAGCAGCGTGGTCCCGGGGGTCGCGGCGGCCCGCACATTGCGCAGGATCGCCAGCGCCTCGTCGTCGGGCCAGTCGTGAATGATGTTCTTCATGACGTAGGCGTCGGCGCCGGTGGGAACACTGTCGAAGAAGGACCCGGGAATCACCTGTACCCGGTCGGCCACTCCGTATTTGGTGAGCAGCTCCGGAGCGCCGTCCACCACATGCGCCAGGTCGTACAGCACGCCCTGGGCCGTGGGGGTGGCCTGCAGGATCGCGGCGAGCAGCCGGCCGTGACCGCCGCCGACGTCGGCGATGGTGCCGAACGGGCGGAAGTCGTAGGCCGCCGCCACCGGTGCGATCGCGAGCTCGGAGACGCTGGTCATGGCGTCGTTGAAGATCGCCGCCAATTCGGGCACGGAGGCGAAGTAGTCGAATGCGCTCTTGCCCCGCAGCTTGGGGATGACGGCTTCGCCGGTGCGGACCGCGTCACCCAGGTGGCTCCAGTGCTCCCGGTGCTGCGGTGAGCCGATGAATTTCGCCATGCCGGCGATCGAGACGGGCGCATCCTTGCGCAGGGTGTCACCCAGCGGGTTGAGCGCATAGCGCCCGTCACGGGTGCGGCGAAAGACGCCCTCGCCGACCAGGGCGCGCATCAGCCGGTTCAGCGCATCAGGGTCGGCCCCGACCCGGCGCGCCAGCTCCTCGGGGTGCAGGGGGCCTGCGGCCAGCGCGTCGGCCACCCCGAGCTGTGCGACGACTGTGATGCCCTGGGAGAGCCATGCGCTCAGGATCATCTCCAACATCGCGGCCGGCGCCGGAACGGCGCGTTGATGCAGGCGACGCAGGTGGTGGCGGACGCGTTCGACCGCGCGAACCAATCCGGCGGGAGGCACCTTGGCGGGAGTCACCGGATGACTCTATGGCGTGTTTGCTTAGGCGTCGCAACGGAACGTTGTGATTTCCTGCACGCCAACCACTTTGGGTGGCAAGTAACCGTCAGTCGGGCGCAGTCTCATCGTTTGTGGCGATTCCCGATAATGTGCAAACCATGCAGACTGGAACGCCTGACATCCCAGAGCTGTATCGATGGCTTGCGCCCGGTACGGGGGCGATCGACGACCCAGCCGTGGCACGGGTGACGGGTCCACGTTCCTGGTGGGGAGGGCCGCTCGATGTGGAAGGGCTCGCCCTCGGCAGTGTTCAGGCGGCGCTCACCGCCGCGGGACTGGTATGCGGACCGCAGGAGCAGTTCCACACCGAAAGTAGTTCGGTTGCCGCGGCTTTCGCCTCTCTGGATCATCTGCGCATCGACGGCCGCAGACCGGCGGGATTCGCGCCGTTATCTGGCTACTTTCCGGCCCGAGACGGCTGGGTGCGGGTCCATGCGAACTATCCGCACCATGCCCGAGTCCTGTCGAGCGTCCTCGGCTCCGACAGCAAGGAGGGCCTCGGCGATGCGATCGCGTCGCTGTCAGCGGTCGATGTCGCGCATCGGGTTACCGATGCCGGCGGACTTGCCGTCGCTGTCAGGACGCCCCAGGACTGGCGGGAAAGCCCGGAAGGCTGTTCCGTCGACACGCAACCATGGATCCGGTTCGATCTCGTCGAGGCCCTCGGGCCTGCCCTGGAGGCCGGCCGTCGCCTTGCCGGCGTGCGGATTCTCGACCTCACCCGGGTGATCGCCGGTCCCGTCGCCACGCGGTTTCTCGCCCTGCTCGGCGCAGATGTGTTGCGGATCGACCCGCCCGCGGTCCCGGAACTGATCGATCAGTATATCGACAGTGGGTTCGGTAAGCGCAGCGCCGAATCGGACTTCGCCGACCCCGCCCAGCGCGAGAAGCTGACAGCACTCCTGCAACGCGCAGACGTCCTGATTACGGGTTATCGACCTGGCGCGTTGGAAAAGTTCGGGTTGGACCCGCATACGTTACGAGAGCGCTATCCGAGCCTGGTGGTCGTCACCCTGGACGCGTGGGGTGACCAGGGACCGTGGGGCCGTCGTCGAGGGTTCGATTCACTGGTTCAGGCCGCCGTCGGTATCGGCAGGCTGTATGGGCAGTTGAATGCAGCCGGTTGGCGGCCCGGTGCCCTGCCCGTCCAGGCCCTGGACCATTCCACCGGCTATGGCGTCGCAGCCGCAGCTCTGGCGCTCCTCGCCCGACGGTCTACCGACGGAGCCGGCTGGGCACACCTGAGCCTGGCACGGACGGCGCATCTCCTCATGGATCTACCAGCGAGTGGTGGTGACCGACGAGAGCTGGATGTGCCTCGCGAGGAGACCGAATCAATCTTCGGGCATTTGTCTTTGGCGTCACCACCGGTCTTCGCCCGCGGTAGCCGCATCGGCTACCGCGGGGCTCCCGGCCCATACGGTGCCGATCCGCTCGAGTGGGCGGCCGACGAGTAACGACGTGGTCGTCGTCACACCGCAGCGCACGGCATCGCGACCGCGACGGCGGCGAGCAGGCGAGGCCTGACACGACATGTGAGCAGCAAACCGAACTGGAGTCGGGCCCTGTCGCGGCTGCCGCCTAAAGTGGTGCGAATGTTCACCGCGACGGAAGCGCCCAACCATGCCTGAGGCGGGCATGAGCGGCCCGTCGCTGGACCAGCTCTACCAGCTCAATCGCGAGGTCGCCGACTCGCGGTCGGCGCGGCTGCTGGTGACCAACAACCTGGCCACCTACCTCACGCTGATGGAACGCCACCTGGACCGCGGCGCCAAGCTCACCGAGATCGAACTGGTCGTGCGGCTGGAACGCGACCTGGCCGACCTCGGCTCGGAGACGGACCAGTCGGGCCTGGCCCTGATCAAGTACTGGGCCAGCCAAGGTTGGTTGCACCGGATCACCGAGCAGTCCGGCGACACCGAACGCAATGTCTGCTACCTCACCTACGAGGCGCGGGCCGTGCTGGATTTCGCCCGCCGGATGCGCCGCGAGGACACTATCGCCACCGGGGGCTCGATCACGGGCATCGCGGCCGGACTCCGACGGGTGGCCGGGCAGGTCAGCAACGATCCCGAGCGCATCCGCGCCGACATCGAAGCCGAGATCGCCAAGCTGCGTGACGAATTGGATGCGCTGGAGCAAGGGCAGCGGCCCGAACCGGATCTGGTCGACGTCGAGGACGAGGCCCGCGCCATCGCCCTGCAGATGGAGCAGATCGTCTCCGACATCGGCCAGTACGGCAGCATGCTCAACCGGATCACCACCCGGCTGCTGGATGCCTCGGCCGACACCGATCTCGGGTACCGCGAGCGCCAGCGCCAGTTGTTCGACGACTACGAGTCGCTGTTCGCGTCCCGCGAGAGCGCGTCCTACACGGCCTTCACCCGGATGATCCAGGACCCCGAACAGCGCGCCGCGCTGGTGGCCGACATCGAGGCGGTGACCCGTGAGCTCCCACACCTCGACCCGGGCCTGCGCGAGGTGATGACCGGGTTCTTCAGCCTGGTGTCCGCCCAGACTGCCGAGGTCGGCCGGACCCGGCAGCGCTGTGCCCGCCGGATCAAGCGCTTCGTCGCCTCCGGGACCCTTGAGCACAGCCGCGGCGTCACCCGTCAGCTCAACGATGCGTTGACCAGCGCGCACGAACTGCTGAGCGTCTCGCTGGCCGACAGCCGCATCGGCGTCGAGGTGCCGCTGGTCCGGACGGACTTCAATTCGATTGGCGCCGTGGCGTTCAAGATCCGTGACGCCATCCCACCGTCGCAGGCCGAGTCGTCGGAGGGCGAGGTGAACCTGTCGGCGTTCTCGGCGCTGGCCTCTCAGGTGGACGCCGCCGAACTGGCCGAGTTGATCAACGGCGCGGTGGCGGCCGGTCCGTTGTCGCTGCCCGACGCGATCGGCATGCTGGACTCGGCCTACCTCGGGCACGTGATCGTGCTGTGGTCCTGGGCGCTCAAGCAGCAGACTGCCGACGGTGCCGAATCCGTTCGGGTGCGCTTCCGGTCGCTGGAGGGCGCCGACCGCGAAATCGAGATCCCCCGACTGGTTTTCACCGAGCCGATCCCTACCGTCAGCGAGAGCATGCTATGACCGACACCCCGGATACCTCGCCCGTCAAGGACGGCGCGATCGATTTCGATGCCCTGCCGAGCATCGACGCCGTCGAACGGTCCACCGACCAGCGTCGTGCACCCCGCTTCGACGGGGATGTCAGCGAACTGCCCGACCGCGCGTGCTGGGCCCTGCAACACCTGCTGTCGCGCCGCTACGTCAGCAAGGACAACCACTCCGAGCTGTGGTCGTGGGTCACGCGCTATCGCACCGAACTCACCGTGCGGCTGTCGGAACTCGATATGCGACTGTGCATCTCGGACGATCACGACATCGCCTACGTCGAGCAGGCCGACTACGAGTCGCAGTGGCGGCGGCGCTTGCTGCGCCGCGAGACCCTCAACACCTACGATTCGATCCTGGCCCTGCACCTGGCCAAGCTCATGCGGGCCGCGGCGCGCGACGAGAACGTGCTGATCAGCCGGGACGAGATCCACGAGCTGTTCGCCGGGGTGAACAACGACACCGACCGCGACACCGCCTCGTTCGACAAGCGGATCGACAACGCGATCGAGCGGCTCACCGACATCGACATGCTCGCCCGCAACCGGGAGGACGAGGACAGTTTCACCATCAGCCCGGTGGTCAACGCGATCATGACGGCCTCGATGATCACCGAGCTGCAGCAGCAGTTCGAGCAGCTCAAGCGGGCCGCCAACGGGACCGTCGATGATTCCGACGAGGTAGCCGCACGGCTCGAGGACGAGGTGGACGCCCGTGGCTGAACCGACCAACCAGTTCTCGCTGTCGCGCCTGCAGGTCATCAACTGGGGCGTGTTCGACGGGTATCACTCGATCCCGTTCAGCCGGCACGGCACCCTGATCACCGGATCCTCGGGCAGCGGTAAATCCTCACTGCTGGATGCGATTTCGCTGGCCTTCCTGCCGTCGCACCGCCGCAACTTCAACGCCTCCGGTGACACCACCGCCGCGGGTTCGGGCACCGGCAAACGCACCGTCGACAAGTACGTCCGCGGTGCCTGGGGCGAGCGACGCGAGGGCACCAGCCGCCAGATCATGTACCTGCGGGGGACCGGCCCGGCCTGGTCGGCCGTCGCGGTCACCTACAGCGACCGCACCGGGCGCTCGGTCACCGGGCTCGTACTCAAATGGCTTGCCGCCGAGAAGACTTCGGACCCGGGCAGCCGTTACTACCTGATCGACGACGACCGCGACATCTTCGGCCTGTGCAACCGGTGGGCGGCCAACGGCTACGACGCCGCGGTGTTCCGCGACGACGGCTGGACCGGCGGTCGCAGTGAGAGCCAGTATCTGGCCCAGCTGTACTCGAGCATCGGCATCCGTGCCTCCGAAGCCGCCCAGCAGCTGCTCGGCAAGGCCAAATCACTCAAAAGCGTTGGTGGCCTTGAGCAGTTCGTGCGCGAGTTCATGCTCGACGAGCCCGCCAGCCTCAGCGGTGTGGAGGAGGCGCTCGAGCAGATCAACCCGCTGGTGGAGGCCCGCGGCCTGCTCGACGTGGCCCGGCGCAAGCGCAACACCCTCGGCAACATCGCCGCGGTGCAGGCGCGGTACGCCGACGAGGCGGCCAAGTTCGGGGTGATCGACACCATCGACAACGCCATGATCCGCGATTACGTCGACCATGTGCGGTTGGCCCAAGCCGGTCCGGAGATCGCCAATCTCGACGATCAGATCACCCAGCTCGGGGCTCAGCGCGATGAGTTCGGTACCCAGCAGCGCCAGCTCAAGAACGAGCACAACTCGCTGATGGCCCAGATCAACACCGTGACGGTGGATCTGGTGCCCCTGCAGCAACGGCTGACCGAGGCCGAGCGGATCAGCGAAGAAGTGTCGCGTAGGCGCAGTACCTACGAGGAGAAGGTCACCTCGCTGGGGCTGACCCCGCCGGACAACGGTGAGGAATTCTGGTCGCTGCGTGAGACTTTGATGGAGGAAGCCGACCGGCTGCACCGCGAACTGTTCACCGGCAACCAGCCCTACGTCGAGGCCTCGGCGAAGGAAGTCCGGGCCCGTGAGGCACGCGAGAGCGTGGAAGCCGAGCTGGAACGCGTTCAGCGGCTGGGCTCCCCACTGCCGAGGACCGAATACGAGATGCGAGCCCGCATCGCCCGCGCCCTCGACATCTCCGAACGCGATCTGGTTTACGTGGCCGAGCTGATGGAGCTCAAGCCCGATGAGTCGCGGTGGCGGCTCGCGGTCGAAAAGGTGTTGCGCGGGGCCGGATTACGCTTGCTGGTCCCCGATGCGTACATGGAGCGGGCGCTGCGTTTCGTCAACGAGAACGACATGCGCGGCCGGATCCAGTTGCAGCACGTCCAGCACGGTTCGCAGTTGCGGACCCCGCCTGCGGGCACGCTGGCCACCAAACTCCAGCTGGCCGACCCGACGCACGACAGTGCCGTGGAGGCGCTCAACGTGATCGCGGCGGTCGGCGATTACGTGTGTGTCGACGGTCCGGGGGAGTTCACCGAGCAGTCCCGCGCGGTCACCGACCAGGGCCTGCGCAAGGACAGCGGCCGGCTATCCATCAAGGACGACCGGTCCCGGCTGCGGCCCTCGGACTACATCTTCCTGGGCGGAACGGCAGCCAAAGTCGAAGCGTTGCAAGATGATCTGACCGCCGCACAGGATGTCTACCAGGTGGCGCGCACGGCCCGTGAGCGCCTCGACGAGCACCGCGGCCAGCTGCAATCCCGGGAACGGGCCTGCCGCGCACTGTGCGACCAGTACATGCAGTGGAGTGACATCGACACCGATTCGGTGGACGAGATGCTCGAGCGGCTGCAGGGCGAACACGATCTGCTGGTTTCCGACAATCCCGACGCCGAACGGCTGCAACAGCGGGCCGACGATTGCTGGGAGCGCGTCGAGAAGGTCATCCAGCAGATCGGCTCGCTCAACGAGCGGGAGACCACGCTGGACCGCAGGCGGACCGCGCTGCTGGAGCTGAGCGAGACCTTGACCGAGCGGATCGGGTCCAGCGAGTTCCCGTCGCATGCCCGCGACACGATCGACGGCTACGCCGCCGATATCGCCCTGAGCCTGGAGTTGCTCGAACCAGAGCCCTACCGGAACGAACTGATCCGCGTAATCAGCCGTGAGCGGGACCGGCTGCGGGCGGACCGCAACCGCTCGCACGACGAATTGGCCGGCATCATGGCCGCCTACGACAGCTCGTTCCCCGACGCGATCCCCAATGACAGCGACGTGTTCGACGAGCGGGTGCACGACTACGTGGCGTTGTGCCGTCGCATCGACGAGCGTGAGTTGCCCGATGCCTACGAGCGCATGCAACGGCTGATCACCGAGCAGGCCCCTGGCGCGATTCTGAACCTGCACATGATCGCCGACAACGAGGCCCGCCGGATCACCGAGCAGATCGCCCGGGTCAACACGGGTCTGGGTGCGGTGGAGTTCAACCGCGGCACCCGGCTGACCCTGCACGCCGGGACCCGGCACCTGGCGGCCGTCGACGAACTCAACGAGAAGGCCCAGCGCATCTCGGCGCGCGTCTCACTGGTCAGCTTCGGTGACGAGACCGCGATGTTCGAGCAGTACACCGACATTCTGCAACTGCGGAAGTTGTTGGCCGGCAACACACCCGAGGACCGTCAGTGGACCCGCGATGCGCTGGATGTCCGCAACCGGTTCGTGCTGTACTGCGAGGAGCGCGACGCCGAGACCGGTGAGGTGATCCGGACCTACAGCAACTCCGGTGACAACTCCGGTGGTGAGCAGGAGAAGCTGATGGCGTTCTGCCTGGCCGGGGCGCTGAGCTTCAACCTGGCCAGCCCCGACAGCAATGACACTCGGCCGCTGTTCGCCCAGTTGATGCTGGACGAGGCGTTCTCCAAGTCGGATCCGCAGTTCGCCCAGCAGGCGCTGTCGGCGTTCCGCAAGTTCGGTTTCCAGTTGGTGATCGTGTCGACCGTGCAGAACAGCACGACCATCCAGCCCTACATCGACAACGTGGTGATGGTGTCCAAGTCGGACGCGTCGGCGCCCAATGCCCGGCCGGTCGCGTCGGTCACCTCGGCGTCGATCTCCGAGTTCGCCGATCTGCGAAAGGCTTCGGGGGACGCGGTTCCGAGCGCCTGAGTTTTCGCCGAGTGTGCGTACAGATCGCGATTTCGCGCGAAAGTGCGATCTGTACGCACACTCGATACGTCAGAGGCCGGTGACCGTTGCGGTCAGGTGCGGGTAACCCTTCTTCAGGTTCCGCAGGGTCAACTCCCAGCCGTCGGCGTCGCGCTCGACGTAGAGCCCGGCCTTGGCCGGCAGTACCACGGGCTTGGCGAACCGCACCGAGTACTTGACCGCATCGGGAAGCTGTCCCTCGATGTTGGCCAGCACGGCTGCCGCACTGAACATTCCGTGTGCGATGACGGTCGGGAAGCCGAACAGCTTGGCGGCGATCGCGTTGGTGTGGATCGGGTTGTGGTCCCCGCCGATGGACGCGTAGTTCCGGATCTGGCCCGCGGTGATGTTCAGAACCGCGTTGGGCGGCGGCAGTTTCGGCTGCTTCTGCGGTTCCGGCTTGGGTTCACCGGACAGGCTGGTCTTCTGCTGGTGCAGGAAGGTGGTCACCTGGTGCCACGCCGTGTCGTTGCCGACCTTGAGTTCGGTGACGATGTCGACCAGCAGTCCCTTGCGGTGTTCCCGCAGGTTCTCCGCGTGGACGGCCGCGCTGACCGAATCGGTCACCTTGATCGGCCGGTACTGGGTGATGTGGTTTTCGATGTGTACCGAACCCATTGCGGCGAACGGGAAATCGAATCCGGTGACCAGCGACATCACCGTGGGGAAGGTCAGCGCGAACGGGTAGGTCAGCGGCAGCGTGTCGCCGAACCGCAGCCCGGTCACCTGCGCATAGGCGGCCACATTGGCCGGGTCGATGGGCAGGTTGTCGACCGTGACGGTGCGTGCGGGCAGGGACTCGTCGCGCGGGATGAACGGCAGGGCGCCGACGACGGCACGCAGCATGTTGTTCACGTGCTCACGCCCCCAGCATGGCCTGGCCGCAGACCCGGATGGTGTTGCCGGTGACCGCGTTCGACGCCGGATTGGCGAAGTAGGCGATCAGCTCGGCCACATCCACCGGCTTCCCGCCCTGGAACAGCGAGTTCAGCCGGCGGCCGACCTCACGGGTGGCCAGCGGGATGGCGTCGGTCATCTTGGTCTCGATGAAGCCGGGGGCCACGGCGTTGATGGTGATGTTCTTCTCGGCCAGTACCGGGGCCAGCGCCTCGGCCAGCCCGATCATCCCGGCCTTGGTGGTGGCGTAGTTGGTCTGCCCGCGGTTACCGGCGATACCGGCCATCGAGGACAGCCCGATCACCCGGCCGCCCTCGCCGAGGGTACCGCTGGCCACCAGGCCCTCGGTGAGCCGCTGCGGGGCAAGCAGATTCACCGCGATCACCGAATCCCAGCGGCTCTCGTCCATGTTGGCGAGCAGCTTGTCGCGGGTGATGCCGGCGTTGTTGACCAGCACGTCGACCTTGCCGCCGTGCTGTGCGGTGACGTGCGCGACGATCTGCTCGACGGCATCGTCGGCGGTGACGTCCAGCGTCAGGGCACTGCCGCCGACCTTCTCGGCGACCTTGCCCAGGTCTTCGGCGGCCTGCGGAACGTCGACGGCCACCACGGTCGCGCCGTCACGCGCGAACACCTCGGCGATGGTCGCGCCGATACCGCGGGCGGCACCTGTCACCACGGCGACCTTGCCGGCCAGCGGCTTGTCCCAGTCGGCCGGCGGCGTCGAGTCGGCGGCACCCACGCGGTACACCTGCCCGTCGACGTAGGCCGACTTGGCGGAGAGGATGAACCGCAGCGTGGACTCCAGGCCGGTGGCGGCGGGCTTGGCGTCGGCAGCCAGGTACACCAGCGACGCGGTGGCACCGCGCTGCAACTCCTTGCCGAGCGAGCGGGTGAAGCCTTCCAGCGCGCGCTGCGCGATCTGGGCATTGACACTGCCGGCCTGATCCGGGGTGGTGCCGATGACCACCACGCGGGCGCACGAGGCGAGGTTGCGCAGGACCGGGGTGAAGAACTGGTAGAGCTCCTTGAGCCCGGCGGCGTCGGAGATGCCGGTGGCGTCGAGCACCACGCCGCCGAACGAGTCGGCCCAGCGTCCGCCGATGTTGTTGGAGACGACGTCGTAGTCGTCGGCCAGGGCGGCGCGCAGGGGTTCTACGACGCGGCCTTCGCCGCCGATCAGCAGGGACCCGTTCAAGGGCGGATCGCCTGCGCGGTAGCGGCGCAGCGTCTCAGGCTGCGGCACGCCCAGCTGCTTGGCCAGGAACGATCCCGGCCCGGAGTTGACCACTTGGGAGAACAGGTCGGAAGCCACTTCAGCTGCCTTTCGCTTCGCAGTACTGCGTTGTCAATACCGAACTTACTCCAGAGTAAGAACAGTGGGTAATATGGCCCCGGACAACCCGACAGTGGAGGGCAAACAAATGGCCAACAACACGACCCGGCGACGCGTTGCCGTTTTGGGTGGCAACAGGATTCCGTTCGCACGGTCCGACGGCGCCTATGCCAACGCCTCCAACCAGGACATGTTCACCGCCGCGCTGGACGGGCTCATCGAGCGCTTCGATCTGGCCGGTGAGCAGCTCGGTGCGGTGATCGGCGGCGCGGTGCTCAAACACAGCCGCGACTTCAACCTGATGCGCGAATGCGTGCTGGGCAGCTCGTTGTCGCCGTACACCCCGGCCTTCGATCTTCAGCAGGCCTGCGGTACCGGCCTGCAGGCCGCGATCGTCGCTGCCAACGCCATTGCGCTGGGCCAATACGAGTCCGCGGCCACCGGTGGGGTGGACACCGCATCGGATGCCCCGATCGCGTTCGGCAACGACCTGCGCCAGGTCCTGCTGGGCCTGCGCCGGGCGAAGTCCAACCTGGACCGGCTCAAGCTGGTCGGCAAGCTGCCGGCCGCCCTCGGCGTGGAGATCCCGGTCAACAGCGAGCCGCGCACCGGCATGTCGATGGGCGAGCACGCGGCCGTCACTGCCAAGAAGATGGGCATCAAGCGCGTCGACCAGGACGAACTGGCCGCCGCCAGCCACCGCAACATGGCCGCCGCCTACGACCGGGGCTTCTTCGACGATCTGGTCACCCCGTTCCTCGGGCTGTACCGCGACAACAATCTCCGGGCGGATTCCTCGGTGGAGAAGCTGGCCAAGCTCAAGCCGGTGTTCGGGGTCAAGGCCGGTGACGCGACCATGACCGCGGGCAACTCGACCCCGCTGACCGACGGCGCCTCGGTGGCGCTGTTGTCCAGCGAGGAATGGGCCCAGGCGCACGGACACGAACCGCTGGCCTACTTCGTCGACGGCGAGACCGCGGCGGTCGATTACGTCAACGGGCCCGACGGCCTGCTGATGGCCCCGACCTATGCGGTACCCCGGCTGCTCGCCCGCAACGGCCTGACCCTGCAGGACTTCGATTTCTACGAGATCCACGAGGCGTTCGCCTCGGTGGTGCTGGCCACGCTGGGGGCCTGGGACTCCGACGAGTACTGCAAGGAACGCCTCGGCCTGGACAAGGCGCTGGGCAGCATCGACCGCGCCAAGCTCAACGTCAACGGCTCCTCGTTGGCGGCGGGCCATCCGTTCGCGGCGACCGGCGGCCGGATCGTGGCGCAGCTGGCCAAGCAGCTGGCGGAGAAGAAGAAGGAAACCGGCAAGCCGGTGCGCGGCCTGATCTCCGTGTGTGCGGCGGGTGGGCAGGGCGTCACGGCGATCTTGGAGGCGTAGCTTGCGGAGCCGACCATCGGGGAATGCGGCGTGACCTCCAGAAACCGCAGGCCGAAAAACATCCGAAAAGTTTCTTTTGGGGATGTGTAACGGCCGCGGCTTAAGGGTCGATACACGGGTAGCTCCGTGTTGCCGTCTGACCCCCCGACCCGACGGCAACACGGGGCGACCTAGCTTCTGATTCTCGGCAAAATTCGGCCGTACTTTTCTCTGGTTTGAGGGGTACCCGAGGCGTACGATCGAGCCTACGACGGGTTCGGGAGTGACTGATCCAAAGAGTCGGTACAGGGGTGAAAGACCGGCTGCGTGAGACGAATTGAAACGCCCCCAGGTGTCCTCCCGAACCCGCCCCTTTTTGTTTGAATCCCTGCCTCTTCTGATCCCACGCGGTCCGCTCTCGCATAGCGTGGTGCCATGCAGATCAGCCTCATCGCCTCCCTGAGTGACACCGGCGGCCGTTCGCCGGTCGACGCCACCGTCGAGAACCTCGCACAACTGCGCGACGAGGGATTCCGGCGGGTCTGGATGACTCAGATGCCGTACGAACCAGACCTGCTGACCGTTCTCGCGGTCGCGTTCCGAGAGGTCGACGGCATCGAGGTGGGCACGGGCGTCATCCCGATCCAGAATCAGCACCCGATGCTGCTGGCCCAGCGCGCGCTGACGCTCAGCCTGATCAGTGGCGGCCGGTTCCTGCTCGGCCTCGGTATGACGCACGCGGCCGTGACCGAGGGCATGTGGGGTATTCCATGGGACAAGCCGGTCCGCCGCCTCCGCGAGTACCTGGACGGGCTGCAACCCCTGCTGGCCGGTGAGCCCGCCGACGCGCCGGGGGAGACCGTCACCACGCGCGGCGCACTGCAGATCCCGGGGGCGTCGGCACCCGATGTCTACATCGCCGCGTTGGGGCCGCAACTGCTCAAGCTCGCCGGCCGTCGCACCGCGGGCACTGTCACCTGGATGACAGGGCCGACCACATTGGCCGAACATGTCGCCCCGACGCTGCGCGAGGCCGCCGGGGACCGTCCGGTCAGGGTGGTGGCGGCACTCCCGGTCAGCGTCACCGACGACGTCGACGGGGCCCGCGCCCAGGCCGCCAAACAGTTCGCGATGTACGGACACCTACCGTCCTATCGGGCCATGCTCGACCGTGAGGGCTACGCCGGTCCCGAGGACGCCGCCATCATCGGAGACGAAAACACTGTGGCAGAGCGTATTCGGGCGCTCGGAACGATCGGTGTGGACGAGTACGTCGGGGTGGTGTTCGATGCGTCGCCCGAAACCCGGGCCCGTACAAGGGCACTGCTGCGCTCGCTCGACAACTGACGGTGTGGCTGGCCACACCCCATATTGGCGGGCAGCACCATCGCCCCGGGCCAACGTATCCGGCAACGATGATGACCGTGACTACCACCGCAATCGCCTCCGCCTCCGCAACCGATGACTGGCGCCCGACGCTGCGAACTCCGTTCACCGCGGCAGCCTGGCGTGGCTATCTGTATTTCCTGCTGATCACCGTCCTGGCCGTGGTCGGCGTGGTCTACCTGTTCGTGACCGGGTTGGCCTCGGGGCTGTTGCTCGTCACCCTGGTCGGCATACCGCTGGTGGCGCTCGTGGTGCTGTCGGGCCGACAGTGGAATGCGTTGTACCGGTTGTTGGTCCGGCTGGTCGGTGTCACGATCGATGCTCCGGCGCCCTTCACCCGGCAGGCGAGTTGGCCGCACACCTTGGCCGCCGCGCTGACCGACGGTGTCGGCTGGCGCAGTCTGGGTTTCCTTCTCCTGCACAGCATCGTGATGACTCCGCTCGGATACGGGGTCGTGCTGGGTGTCGTGATATCGGGGGTCCTGGTGGTGTCGCCGGCGATCTGGGCGATCACCGGTGAATCGATCGTCAGCTTCGGTGAACCCGTCGACTCGCTCGGCACGTACCTGCTGCTGTCGGCGGGTGGACTGCTCGCGCTGTACCTGTTGGCCTGGGTCATGATCGGTGTCGTGCGTGCCCACGTCTGGTTGGCCGCCGCACTGCTCGCGCCGACCGAACGCGAACGCCGGGTCGGTGAACTGGAGCGGGCCCGTGCCGATGTGGTCGACGATTCGGCGGCGACCCTGCGTCGCGTCGAGCGTGACCTGCACGACGGCACCCAGGCCCGGCTCATCGCGGTGGCCATGACGCTGGCGCGGGCCGAGGAACAGCTGGCCGATCCCGACAAGGCCGAGCGGGCCCGCCAACTGGTCTCCGATGCATTGGCGAACACCAAGGACACCCTGACCGAACTGCGTGACCTGGTCCGCGGAATCCGCCCGCCCGCATTGGATCTCGGACTGGTTCCGGCGGTGCAGACGTTGGTGGCACGCAATCCCATCCCCGTCGAACTTGTCGATGACGTCACGGTGCGCCCGTCGATGGGTGTGGAGACCCTGGCCTACTTCTGCGTGGCCGAACTGCTTGCCAACGTGTCTCGGCATTCGGGCGCCACCCAGGCCACCGTACGGCTGCACAGTGACACCGAAGAGCTGCGGATCACTGTGGCGGACAATGGTTCCGGAGGAGTCGAACCGGCCAACGGTTCGGGTCTGACGGGATTGGCCGATCGACTTCGGATGGTCGACGGGCGTCTCGACATCGAGAGTCCCGCAGGCGGGCCCACCACGATCACCGCCGTCGTTCCTTCGGGAGCGCAACGATGACCCGGCTGGCGATCGCCGAGGACAACGCGATCCTGCGCGACGGGCTGACCCAGTTGCTCGTCGAACGCGGCCACGACGTCGTGGCCAAGGCGGGCACCGCCGACCAGATCAGGGAGATCGCGCAGACGCTGCGGCCGGAAGTGTTCGTCATCGACATCCGCATGCCGCCGACCTTCACCGACGAGGGGCTTGTCGCGGCGGTCTCGCTGCGGCGTTCGCACCCGGACGTCGGAGTTCTGGTGTTCTCACAGTGGGTCGAGACCCGCTATGCCGCCGAGCTGCTGGCCGGCAATCCGGAAGGGGTGGGCTATCTGCTCAAGGACCGGGTGGCCGACATCGGTGAGTTCGACGCCGCCGTGCGACGCGTCGCCGCCGGAGGTACCGCACTGGACCCGGAGGTGGTGCGCCAGCTGATGGGGACCAGAAGTGGCGGCGACGCACTGGCGCGGCTTACTCCCCGCGAACGCGAGGTTCTCGCCCTGATGGCCGAGGGCCACTCGAACAGTGGCCTGGCGGAGCATCTTTCGGTCTCCGAACGGGCGGTGGAGAAACACATCGGCAGCATCTTCACCAAACTGGACCTGCCGCCGTCGACGGCTCACCATCGGCGCGTGCTGGCAGTCGTCACGTATCTGAACTCCTGAGCGGACCGGGATGATAGTCGTCGATCAGTGGGTTGCAATCCATGCATCACCACAGAAACGGAGTCCGCAGTGCCTGCAGCACCATCAACGGCAGACGGTCCGAGCATTCTCGTCATCGGTACCGGCGAACTCGGTGCCAGTGTGTTGGCCGCCCTCACCTCTCATCTCACGAGTCATCCCGGCGTCGCAAGCATCGCGGTCCTGCTGCGGCCACCGGCAGCAGGTGCCGGCGAGAGCGGCGACGCTCGCAGCAGAGAACTCAGCAAGGCCGGCATCTCCATCGAGTATGCCGATGTCGCGACTGCGCCGGTGGTCCAGCTCGCGGCCATCATGGGCCGCTACCACACCGTCATCAGCTGTGTTGGTTTCGCGGCCGGGCCGGGCACACAACGCAAACTCGCGGAGTCGGCGCTCGCGGCAGGGGTATCGCGGTTCTTCCCATGGCAGTTCGGGGTCGACTACGACGAGATAGGCCGCGGTAGCGCACAGCCGCTGTTCGACGAGCAGCTCGATGTGCGCGACCTGCTGCGCGGCCAGCACGCCACGGAGTGGGTCATCATCTCCACCGGCATGTTCACCAGTTTCCTGTTCGAACCCGAGTTCGCCGTCGTGGACCTGGCTGCCAACACCGTGCATGCGCTGGGAAGTTGGGACAACCAAGTCACCCTCACCACGCCCGAGGACATCGGTGTGCTCACCGCCGACATCGTCTTCGCCGAACCCCGTATTCGCGACACTGTCGTCTATCTCGCGGGGGACACCATCAGCTACCGGGAGCTCGCCGACATCGTCGACCGGGTGCGGGCAACCTCGACCACTCGCACCCTGTGGACCACCGACTTCCTGGCCGACGAACTACGGCAGGATCCCGAGGACACGATGAGGAGGTACCGGGCAGTGTTCGCCCGTACCAAGGGTGTTGCCTGGCCGAAGAACCAGTCGTACAACGCTGTTCGCGGTATCAGGACCACGACCGCCGAGGAATGGGCGCGAGCGAACCTCGGGTGACACCGGCACACCCCGGAGACTAATTCGACGTTGTCGGCTCCGGCTCCTTGTCGAGCAGTTCGCGAACCGAGGTGCGGGTTCCGTACGGGCGCAACATGCGACTGGCCGGACGGGGCCGCACGATCTGAGGCCACCAGAACCACCGGCCGAGCAGCGCCGCGATGGACGGTGTCATGAACGACCGCACGATCAAGGTGTCGAAGAGCAGGCCGAGGCCGATCGTGGTGCCGATCTGTCCCAGGACGATGAGGTCGCTGAAGATGAACGAGGACATGGTGGCCGCGAACACCAGGCCGGCTGCGGTCACCACGCGGCCGGTGCCTGCCATGGCGCGGATGACACCGGTCTTGAGTCCGGCACCGATCTCTTCCTGGAACCGGGATATCAACAGCAGGTTGTAGTCGGCGCCCACCGCCAGCAGCAGGATGATGGCCAGTGCCAGCACGATCCAGTACAGCTGGATGCCGAAGATGTACTGCCACACCAGGACCGACAGGCCGAACGATGCTCCCAGCGAGAGCACGACGGTCCCGACGATGACCATCGCCGCGACCAGGCTGCGGGTGATGAACATCATGATGAGCAGGATGAGGCTGATCGCGGCCAGTGCGGCGATGAGCAGGTCGTATTTGGCGCCGTCCTGGATGTCCTTGTACGCCGAGGCGGTTCCGGCCACGTAGATCTTGGCGTCTGACAGGGGAGTGGCCTTGATCGCGTCGAACGCGGAGTCCTTGATCGCGTCGATATGTGAGATGCCCTCGGGCGTAGCGGGAGTGCCCTCATGCGTGATGATCATGCGGGCGGCCTTGCCGTCGGGCGACAGGAACAGCTTGAGGCCACGTTTGAAGTCGGGGTTGTCGAAGGCCTCTGGCGGCAGATAGAACGAGTCGTCGTTCTTGGCCGAGTCGAACGCCTGCCCCATCGCGGTCGAATTCTCCAGGGCTTCCTGGGATTGCGAGTTGGTTCCGGCGGTGGTGGCGTAGTTGGACAGGGTGAGGTCGCGGTTGCGCTCCTGGATGGCGATCTGCGGTGGGAGCAGCGCCACGAGTTGAGGCTGCAGCGCATCGAGTTTGTCCAAGCTCGCGGTGATCTCCCCGAACTGATCGCTGAGCTTGTCGATGCCGTCGAGAGCGTCGAACACCGACCTCAGCGCCGCGCACATGGGGATGTCGAAACAGTGCGGTTCCCAGTAGAAGTAGTTGCGCAGCGGGCGGAACTGATCGTCGAAGTTGGCGATCTTGTCGCGAAGGTCGTTCACGATCGCGACGGTGTCGTGGAAGGCCTGGGTCTGCTCATGCGTGGCCGCAGCGCTCGCCTGCTGCAGCGCCACTTGCTTTTTCAGGATGTTGATCGTGTTCGAGAGCTCGTTGGCCTGCTTGAGCAGATCGGCCGCGCGGTCCTGCTGATAGCCCAGGTTCATGATCTGGCTGGCGCTTTGTGCGCTGATCTGAAATGGGATGGAGCTGTGCTTGATCGGCGTGCCAAGGGGTCGGGTGATCGACTGGACCAGGGCGATGCCTCGGGTGTGCAGAACGGCCTTGGCGACGCGTTCGAGCACCAGCATGTCCGCGGGGTTGCGCATGTCGTGATCGGTTTCGATCATCAGCAGCTCGGGGTTCAGCCGGGCTTCCGAGAAGTGGCGGGTGGCGGCGGTGTAGCCGATGTTGGCCGGGGCCGATTCCGGTAGGTAGGGACGGCCGTCGTAGCTGGTCTTGTAGCCAGGCAGGGCGAGCAGGCCGACGAGCGCGATCAGGCACGACACCACCAGGATGGGGCCGGGCCACCGCACGATCGCGGTACCGATACGGCGCCAGCGCGGTGCTCGTGGGTTGCGTTTGGGCTCGAAGAGTCCGAACCGGCTGCCGATGGTCAGCACCGCGGGACCCAGTGTCAGCGCGGCCACCAGCGTCACGAGCACACCGATGGCGGCGGGTACACCCAGGGTCTGGAAGTAGGGCAGCCGGGTGAAATGCAGGCACGCCACGGCTCCGGCGATGGTCAGCCCCGAGCCGACGATGACGTGCACGGTGCCACGAAACATGTCGTGATAGGCGGCTTCTCGGTCCATGCCACGGCTACGTGCTTCGTGATAGCGGCCGACGATGAAGATGCCGTAGTCCGTGCCCGCGGCGATCGCCAACAGCGTCAGCAGATTCGTCGAATACGTGGACAGACCGATGACCCCGGAGTGCGCGAGGGCGGCGACGACACCTCGAGCGGCCGCCAGCTCGATGAGGACGGTGACGAGCATGAGCAGCATCGTGATGAAGGATCGGTAGACGACCAGCAGCATCACCGCGATGACCAAGAACGTGAGGAGCGTGACCTTTTCGGTGCCCTCGCTGCCGACCTCGAAGTTGTCGGTGATGAGCGGAGCGGCGCCGGTGACGTAGGCCTTGACCCCGGGCGGCGGCGGGACGCTCGCCACGATGTCGCGGATGGCGTCGACGGATTGGTTGGACAACGCCTCACCCTGGTTGCCGGCCAGATACACCTGCACCAGAGCGGCTTTGCCGTCCTTGCTCTGCGACCCGCCGGCGGTGAGCGGATCACCCCAGAAGTCCTGAATGTGCTCGACGTGCTTGGTGTCCTCGGCGAGCCGCTTCACCAGGGTGTCGTAGTAGCGGTGGGCATCGTCGCCGAGAGGCTGATCGCCTTCGAGCACGATCATGGCGGCGCTGTCGGAGTTGAACTCGTCGAAGACCTGTCCGATGTGTCGCATTGCCATGGTCGACGGCGCGTCGGGGGCGTTGAGCCCTACCGAGCGGGCCGCACCGACGACTTCGAGCTGTGGCACAAGGATGTTCGTCAGCGCGGCGATGGCGACCCACACGAGCACGATGGGTACGGCGAGTGCGCGGATGGTGCGCGCCGTCCTGGATCCGTCCACTGTGTCCTCGGTGTGCTGCCCGCTCATGCTGACTTGTCCAAGCAGGCGATGTAACCGTTCACGTTGCTGGTGGTCCTTTCGTCCTTGACCACGCCGTTGACGGTGATGCGGCACCCGATGGATTCGCCGTCTCCTTGTGCCCGGAGATCGGCGAACATGGTCGGGTCGTCCGTGACCAGGGTTTGTGACCAGGGCAAGGTCGTGTCCTCGACCCGCTGGGGCTGGGCGTTGATGTCCAGATAGTTGATGGTGGCGACCGACCCCGGCGATCCGAACACTTCGAACAGAACCCGTTTGGGGTTGTATCCGGTGTTCTCCAGGGTGTCGGCGCTGGGCCGGGAGACTTCGTTGTCGGAACCGAATATCCCGTGCAGCCGGCTGACGGTGAAGGCGACGACGGCCACCACGAGTACGGCCACGATCACCGTCCAGCGTCGCCTGACCAGGCTTCCTACCGAGATCCCCTGCATCTCAGAGCCTTTCGACAACGGCGCACGCCCACCGGGAGGCGAGAGTCTTCGGCCGTCTACAGCTTCTGAACGGTACCGTACGGTACTATCCTGGACGGGGCAAGGCCTACGGACAGTTCGCCGCCCCGCTCACGGAAAGGTTTTCCCGCGTGGTTCCCGCTTCGACGCACGATGTTTCACCGCCGGCCCCGGCGTCGCAGTGGACCGAGCGCGAGGCTGAGTTGTTGGCGGTGACCCTGCGCCTGTTGCAGCAGCATGGGTACGACCGGCTGACAGTGGAAGCCGTGGCGACCGAGGCGAAGTCCAGCAAGGCCACGATCTACCGGCGCTGGCCGTCGAAGACCGAGCTCGTGCTGGCGGCTTTCATCGAGGGCACTCGGGTTCAGCTGGTGCCGCCACGCACCGGCTCGTTGCGTACCGATCTGCTGAGTATCGGGGCTTCGGTGTGTGCCCAGGCGCGCGAGCACGGCAGCACCATGAGCGCGATCATGTCCGAGGTGGCGCACAGTCCGGAGCTGAGTGCCGCCCTGCAGAGCCAATTCGTGCTGCAGCGCAAGAAACTGATGGCTGACGTTCTCGCGGAGGCGGTGGAGCGCGGCGAGATCGATGCCGCTGCGATCCACGACGAGCTGTGGGACGTGATGCCGGGATATCTGGTGTTCCGGTCCTTGATACCGGGCCGCCCGCCTACTGAGGCGACGGTTCGCGCCCTCGTCGACGACGTCCTGATGCCGAGTCTGACCCGGTTCTGAACCGCGGGGACACGGTCAGCGCCGGCGCCACCACACGAGCAGTCCCACTGCCGTGAGGACGGCGAGCACAACGGCTACCGGAACCGCCGGTTTGGACCTCGCGGCCTCGGTCGCCGCGTGGGTCCGGTCGACGACGGCTTCCTTGGTCTCGACTGCCTTGTCCTGTACCCGGCCTTTGACGTCGAGTTTGTCCGACAGTGCAGCCACTGTCTCGCCCAGCTCGCCGCGCGTCTTGTCGATATCGGACTGCAGTTCGTCGATGCCGGCGTCCGGCCCTGGTTCGGGCGGAAGGCGATCAGCGGTGGCCATGTCGTGCCTCCTTGAGTTCGTCGAGATCCTGCTTGACGCTGTCGACCGATTGGCTCGCCGGCGGCGGTACCTGTTTGGCTTGGCTGCGGCTGACCAGTGCGGCCACCCCGGCGCCGAGGAACAGCACCGCGGCGACGATGAGCGCGGCCGCCCATACCGGCAGGGCCAGCGCGATCGCCGCCACTGCGGCAGCGACGACCGTCATCAGACCCAGCACCGCAAGCAGGCCGGCAGCGCTGATCAGCCCGGCGCCAAGTCCGGCGTGCCGCGCGGACTCCTGGAATTCGCGTTGCGCCAATCGCAACTCGTCGCGTACCAGCCGCGTCGTCTGCTGCTGTAATTGACCGAGGAGCTCGGCCGTGGACGCTTCGTTGATGGTTTTGGGTTCGGTAGTCATCGTTGGGCCTTTCCCCAGGCGTACTACTTCTCCCATGGCTGTGCCCGACGCGGGACCGGGCAAAACCTCATATGCCGGCAGAGGTCGTTAGAACCGGTCGGTTCGGGGTATCCGCACTGTCAGCCCGGAAGCCGTCCATTCGGGCAGTGGAGGATGCGAGGAGAACCGTGAGCCGACTCTCGAAGGTGCTGTACATGCCGCTGTCGATGGCGACGAGTGTGAGCGGGGGCCTGTTGGCCGGCGCGTTGTTCACCCAGATCTGGAAGCGCATCGACCAGCCCAACCTGGAACCGCCCGACCCCAAGGATCTCGAACGGTCCACCGCAAAGGCGCTGACGGCTGCAGCCCTTCAGGGCTTGGTATTCGGCCTGGTCCGAGCTGCCGTCGACCGGGCGGGGGCCAAGGGCTACCGGGCCCTGGCCCATGAATCGCCGGTCTGAGCCGCACCGCCAAACCTGCGTGGCAGTCAGAAACTGATGTGTATCAACGCAATCCGCGTATCGCCCAGATCGTCAGATAGGCGAGCCCGAAGAACGCCGCGACCGCTATCGCCACGCCTGTCGATTGCACATAGGACAGCGGTGAGCGCATCCAGTCGAACGTCGCCGCGACCACAGCGTCGGGCCGGGTGACCAGGTCCCAGGAGTTCCAGCGCTGGAACCGGCCGATGACGACCCCGACCGCGCACAGCGCAACGGACAGCACGACGGCGAGCCAGCCCCAGAAGGCGCCGAACTCGTCGTCCAGCCGCTGATGCACCAGCAGCAGCGACACCACGCCCAGCAGAATCCCGGTCCAGGCGGCGAACCCGTACTGCAGCACGTGGCGCCACAGCTCGTAGCCTTCGCCGAGGTGAACCAGGTCGGTCACCAGATACGGGGCGTTCGGCAGGAACGCCAGCCAGCCTGCGCCCAGCGGCAAGAGCCACAGCCGGCGCTCGACCAGATCGAACGCGATCGCGAAGACCATCGGAATCCAGGCCAGCACCAGGTTCCACACCAGGAACTTGGTCGGGTACGACATCGGGGCGGCCGGATCGGTGATCCCCAGTGCGAGGGTCAGCGCTGTCGTCGCCATCAGCGAGACGACCAGCAGGATGCCGCGGGCTTCGGTCATGGGGTCCAGTCTGCCTGTCCCTCACCGAATCCCGACGAGCAGACGCAAAAACCCCCAATTCCATTCGGAAAAGGGGGTTTTGCGTCTGCTCGCGCAGGTTTAGAACGCGGCCTCGTCGAGCTCCATCACCTCGTTGTCGATGGTCTCGATGACCTGACGGGTGCTGGTGAGCAGCGGCAGCATGTTCTTCGCGAAGAACGATGCGGCAGCGATCTTGCCCTCGAGGTAGGTGCGGTCCTCGCCGGTGGCGCCGGCGTCGAGCTTCTCGATCGCAACCGCGGCCTGGCGGGCCAGCAGCCAGCCGAGCAGCAGGTCGCCGACCGACAGCAGGAAGCGGACCGAACCCAGACCCACCTTGTAGATGCTGGCGGCATCTTCCTGCGCGGCCATCAGGTAGCCGGTCAGGCTGGCGGCCATGCCCTGGACATCGGCCAGCGCGGTGCCGAGCAGCTCACGCTCGGTCTTCAGGCGGCCGTTGCCGGTCTCGTTCTTGATGAACTGCTCGATCTCACCGGCCACGAACGCCAGCGCCTGGCCCTTGTCGCGGACGATCTTGCGGAAGAAGAAGTCCTGCGCCTGGATGGCGGTGGTGCCCTCGTACAGCGAGTCGATCTTGGCGTCGCGGATGTACTGCTCGATCGGGTAGTCCTGCAGGAAGCCGGAACCGCCCAGGGTCTGCAGGCTCTCGGTCAGCTTGGCGTAGGCCTGCTCCGAGCCGAAGCCCTTGACCACCGGCAGCAGCAGGTCGTTGACCTTGTGCGCGAGCTCGGGCTCGACACCGTGCAGAGCCTTGGCGACGTCCTTGTCCTGGAAGGTCGCGGTGTACAGGTACAGCGCGCGCATGCCCTCGGCGTAGGACTTCTGGGTCATCAGGCTGCGACGCACATCGGGGTGGTGCGTGATGGTGACGCGCGGGGCGGTCTTGTCCATCATCTGGGTCAGGTCGGCACCCTGCACGCGCTCCTTGGCGTACTCGAGAGCGTTGAGGTAGCCGGTCGACAGGGTCGCGATGGCCTTGGTGCCCACCATCATTCGGGCCTGCTCGATGACGTCGAACATCTGCGCGATGCCGTTGTGCACCTCGCCGACCAGCCAGCCGACGGCAGGCTTGTCGTGCTGGCCGAAGGTCAGCTCACAGGTGGCCGAAACCTTCAGGCCCATCTTGTGCTCGACGTTGGTGACGTACACGCCGTTGCGCTCGCCCAGCTCGCCGGTCTCGAAGTCGAAGAGGAACTTCGGTACGAAGAACAGCGACAGACCCTTGGTGCCCGGGCCTGCGCCCTCGGGGCGGGCCAGCACCAGGTGGAAGATGTTCTCGAACAGGTCATCGGAGTCGGCGGAGGTGATGAACCGCTTCACGCCGTCGATGTGCCAGGAGCCGTCCTCCTGCTTGACGGCCTTGGTGCGGCCGGCGCCGACGTCCGAACCGGCATCGGGCTCGGTGAGCACCATGGTGGCGCCCCAGCCGCGCTCGGAGGCGAGGACAGCCCACTTCTTCTGCTCTTCAGTGGCGTTGTCGTAGAAGATCTGCGCGAAGGCGGCACCGCCGGCGTACATCCACACGGCGGGGTTGGCGCCGAGGATGTGCTCGTTGAGGGCCCACAGCAGCGCCTTGGGGGCGGGCACGCCGCCGAGCTCCTCGTAGAGGCCGACCTTGTCCCAGCCGCCGTCGATCGCAGCGCGCACCGACTTCTTGAAGGACTCGGGCAGCGCGACGGTGTGGGTCTTGGGATCGAACACCGGCGGGTTGCGGTCGCCGTCGGCGAACGACTCGGCGATGGGTCCCTCGGCCAGGCGAGCCATCTCGTTGAGCATCTCGCGGGCCGTATCGGCGTCCAGGTCGGCGTAGTCGCCTGCCCCGAGGGCCTTGTCCAGCCCGAAGACGTCGAACAGGTTAAAGACCTGGTCACGGACATTGCTCTTGTAGTGGCTCACTTTTCCTCCTTGTGAGAATGCCACCTGAGGTTGGGTACTCCGGATAAGTTACCCACCAGTAACTGCGGCCAACTATACCGTTCAGTAACTTCAACGCAAAGAAACTCTGAGCAATTTCTGATAGCTAACCAACCCAGCGGTTGATCGAGCTTTGTACTTCGCTGCGGAAACCGTTCTGACCAGCAGTTTAGTCATTATGTGACGATCCTCACGAATACGCCATTAGGGTATGCGGATGCGTCGAATTGCGGTGTGGGGTACGGGGAACATGGGTGCGACGGCCATCAGGTCGGCCACCGCGTTCCCGGGCCTGGAACTGGTTGCAGTCATCACGTCATCCGAGGACAAGGCTGGTCGCGATGCCGCGACGTTTGCCAAGCTCGACGGCCTCACCGGGGTCAGCGCCACCACAGACGTGGACGCGGCGCTCGCCCGGTGCGATGCCGTCGCCTACATGTCCTCCGGCGATATCCGACCGGAGGAGGCGCTCGCCGAGATCGAGCGGTGCCTGCGCGCGGGCAAACAGGTGGTGACGCCGTCGCTGTATTCCCTCTACGACCCGGCGTCGGCTCCGGCCGAGTGGGTCGAACGGCTCACCGACGCCGCGGTCGCCGGCAACTCCGCACTTCTGGTCAGCGGCGTCGACCCGGGGTGGGGCAATGACGCCCTGGCGGTGATCGCGGCCGGACTGTGTACCCGCATCCGCAGCATCCGGTGTCAGGAGATCTTCGATTACTCCACTTACAACCAGCCGCATTCGGTGCGAGTGCTGTGTGGGTTCGGCGGGTCGATGGACGAGACCCCGATGATGTTGCTGCCGTCCATCCCCAGCATGGTGTGGGGCGGCAACGTGCGGCTGATCGGCCGCGGTCTCGGCCTGGAGATCGACGACATCACCGAGACCGTGGAACGGCTGCCGCTGACCGAGGCGGTCGACAACGTCATGGGCCGGTTCGAGGCCGGCACGCAGGGTGCGTTCCGCCTCCAGGTCATCGGATGGGCCGACGGCGTCGAGCGGGTCATCATCGAACACATCACCCGTATCGATCCGGCCTGCGCGCCGGACTGGCCCCAGCCCGACGAGGGCGTCGGCGACCACCGGGTGATCATCGACGGCGATCCGCAGCTGAGCATCGTGGTGCGCGCCGACGTTCCCGGCGGGACCCGCGCAGACGGCGGCAACACCACCGCGGCCAACCGCCTGCTCGGCGCGATCGACTGGCTGGCCACCCAGAAGCCCGGCATCTACGACGGGCTCGACGTGCCGCTGCACCCGCCGCTGCCGCCCGAGGTCGAGGCCACCCGCTGGATCTGACGTTCTTACGGCCAAGAAAGCCGAGTGGCCAGTTATCACACGCGAAGCGCGAAAAGGTGTGTCACAACTGGCCACTCGACGGGTTAGTCCTTGGGTCCTGCCTCTTCTGACTCTTCTGGCTCGGGTGCTGACTCCTTCGGCGCCTCCGCCGAATCCGGCGTTGACTCCTTCGGCGCCTCCGTCGGTTCCGCGTCGGGCAGCTGCGCCACCAGATACTCGGCGAGTCCGCCGATCGTCGGGTAGTCGAACACCGCGGTCGCGTTGAGCGTGAACTTGCCGCCGAACTGACTGTGCAGCCGGTTGCGGAGTTCGATCGCCATCAGCGAGTCCGTGCCGAGATCCAGGAAGCGGCTGGTCGCGGCCGGCGGTGAGGCGAGCCGTAGGAAGTTCTGCACCTCCTTCTGCAGGAACTCGGTGACGAACCCGGCACGCTGCGGCACCGGGATCTCGAGCAACTGCTTGAGAACCTCACTGTCACCGACGACCTCACCGACGGCACTCGGCAGCACCAGGTCGAGAATCGGCGGCCGTTGACTGCCCAATACCTTCGCGGCCCGCTGCCAGTTCGCCTTGAGGACGGTGGCCTGGCCGGTGCCGTTGGCGATGACCTCGGAAAGTGCGGCAAGTGCCGCCCCGGGGTCGAGCGGAATCAGGCCCTGGGCACTGATGTTCGCGGTCGCCGCCTCTGAGGACGCCATGCCGCCCTGACCCCACGGACCGAAGTTGATCCCCGTGGCGGGCAGGCCCTGCGCCCTGCGTTGTGCGATCAGACCGTCGAGCAGCGCATTGGCCGTCGCGTAGTTGGACTGCCCCGGTGAACCGAACAAGCTCGACACCGACGAGGACACGATGAAGAAGTCCAGATCGTCGTCCTTCGTCAACCTGTCCAGATACTCGGCGCCGAAGGCCTTGGGGGCCAACGTCGTCCGGAACCGCTCCACACTCTGCTGACCGAGCAGCGCATCGTCGAGCACACCGGCCAGATGGGCGACGCCCGCGAGCGGAGGTAGCTCCGCACGGATCCGCTCCAGGAGCTTCGCCACCCCGGCCTCTTCACCGACATCGGCGGTGAAGACGTGGATGCGGGTCTTGTTGCGCTCGGTGATCTCCCCGATCAACCGTTGTGCGTCCGCATCGGGCTCACGCCGGCTGGTCAACACGATGTCCCCGGCACCCAGCTGTGCCAGGTACGAGGCGGTGTGCAGACCGATGGCACCGAGCCCACCCGTGATCAGGTAAGTCCGGTCCGGGCGCGGGGCAAGCGGATTCGGCAGCTGGCACACGATCTTGCCGATGTGCCGGGCCTGCTGCATGCGCCGGAACGCGGTCCTGGCCTCCGTCAGCGGGTAGATCTCGGCGGGTAGCGGTTTCCAGTCGCCCTTGGCGAGGCCTTCCGAAATTTCAACGAGCAGGTCGCGAATGCGGTCGGGTTCGGTGAACATCACCGTGTCCAACGCGACGATCTCGTAGGCGACGTCGGGCCGGGCCTCGGCCATCTGCTCAGCTGACCAGATGTCGCGCTTGGCGATCTCGGCGAACCGGCCGTTCTTGGCGGTGGCCTTCAGGGTCGCCTCGATGAACCCTTCGCTGGTCAGCGAGTTGAGCACCACGTCCACGCCGGCGCCGCCGGTGTCCGCCAGGATCTGATCGGCGAAATCCGTTGTCCGCGAATCGTAGACGTACTTGACACCCAGCTTGCGCAGCGTCGCGCGCTTGAAGGTGCTCGCTGTCGCGTAGACCTCCGCGCCACACTGCTGAGCCATCTGGATGGCGGCCAGGCCGACACCGCCGCTGGCGGCGTGGATGAGCACCTTGTCGCCCGGCTTGAGCTGCGCCCAGTCGAACGACAGCCGGACCGTCAGTGCCGCGGCGGGAATCGTGGCGGCCTCGACCCCGCTGATCCCGTCGGGGATCGGCGCGAGGAACTGAGCCGGCACGTTGAACCGGCTGGAGAAGGCGCCCTGCATCGAGCCGTAGACCCGCTGACCGACCTCGACCCCGGTGACGCCCTCACCCAATTGCGTGACGATGCCGGCGAAGTCACCGCCGATCGGCCCGGGATCACCCGGGTACAACCCCAGCACGTTGAGCACGTCGCGGAAGTTGAGGCCGGCGGCCTCCACCCGCACCTGCACGTAACCCTCGTCCGGCGCGGTCACCTCCTTCTCGGTGATCCGAAGGTTGTCGATCGCGCCGCGCTCGGTGGGTGCAAGGACGTAGTCGCTCCCGCGGGGCACGTTCAGGTTCCCGCTACGCGCCCACGGAAGCAGGCGGGAAGCCAACAGCTTGCCTTGCCGCACTGCGATTTCCGGCTCTTCAACCGGTGTGATCAACAGATTCGCCAGTGCTTGGACGGCCTCCGGGGACCCGTCGGTGTCGATGAGTTTGGCGCGCAGCGCCGGCTCCTCGTTGATCGTGGTGCGCCCGAATCCCCACAGCGCCGCCTGCACCGGATCGACCGGCTCACCGGATTCTGTGGCGACGGCCCGTTCGGTGACGATCCAGAGCCCGCCGGGCAGTTTGATCTCGCCGCCCTGCACGGTGTGTACGGCACTGAGCAGGTTGGCGATCTCGGTCTCGAGCCGGGCCTGGCTGTCCACGCTCGATTCCCCTGCGCCCGGCGCTGCGGCGCGCCAGACGACACCGGCGAACGGCAGGCCGCGTTCCTTGGCCTGTGCCAGCACCTGCCCGAGGAGCTCCGAATCGGTGCTCCGGTCGAACGGGATGCAGCCCGGCACCTTGGTGGCAAGGTCGTCGAAGCCGGCGATCAGCCATGTGCCGCTGGTGTTCTCGGCCGCGTCCTCGGCAGCCGGCGGCACCGGAACCTCGTGCCAGCCGAGCGTGTACATCAGACGGGTGGCATCGCCGCCGAGGCCACGGAGCAGCGCCTCACGAGGTGCGCGTTTGACCGTGAAGTCGCGAACGCCGCCGAGATAACTGCCGTCCCGGTCGAGGTAATCGAGATCGAAGACCTGGGTCTCGCTGTCGAGGGCGCTCTCGTGCCACCGCGCACGGCAGTAGAAACGCCGCGGCATCTTCTGCTTCAGCGTCACCTGCCCGTACCGAAGCGGCAGGAACAGGTCGTTCACCCCCTGTTCGGCCGCGAGCAGTGCCGGGAAGGCGGGGAAGGCGACACCGGTGCACAAGTCCATCAACACCGGGTGCATCGGCTCGGTTCCGAGTTGTTCGGCGAGTTCCTCACCGACCAGGATGTCGCCGATCGCCTCGCCTTCGCCGAGCCACAAGGACTTCAGCGAACCCGACCACGTCGGGCCCCAGGCCAGTTCCAGATCGGCGAAGGTCTCGAACAACTCCTGCGGACGCATGCGCTCGAGGCGCTCGATGGCCTCGTCGACCGGATCCGACTCATCGGGGGCCTCGTCATCGGAGAGTCCCGCGACCACAGTGCCTTCGGCATTCAACGACCAGTCGGCACCGCGTTCGCCGTAGGGGCGGCTGTGCACCTGGAACTTCCAGCCGTCGCCGCCGTCCAGCGGGTGCAACGTCAGCTGCACCTCGCGGGAACTCTTCTCGGGCAGGATGATCGGCTCGTAGAAGAAGACGTCCTTGGCATGCGCGGGTGTACCGACCGCGGCCAGCGCCATCGCGGCGTACGTCGCTCCGGGAACGACGACGGTGCCGTAGATGACGTGGTCGGAAAGCCAGGGCTGCGATTTGACCGACAACCGGCTGGTGTAGACCGAATCGCCGGAGGCGAGATCCTTGCCGCTGCCCAGGATTCCGGAACCCACGGGACCGTTGACATCGGCGGTGATTCCGCTGCCCTTGGGCCAGAAGCGACGCCGCTGGAACGGGTAGGTCGGCAACTCCAGCCGCCGCCTGGTCCCGCGATGCAAGGCGCTGAAATCGGGCCGGTGCCCGCCGACGTAGGCCGAGGCCAGTGCGTCGGCGATCTGGCGCCGATCAGAGACACCCTTGCGCATCGAGACGATCGCGCGCGGCGCCGCGAGGTGCTCCGGCCAGACCTGCACCGCTGCTCCGGTCAGCACCGGTTGCGGACCGATCTCCATCAGAATCGAGCAGCCCAGTGCGGCCACTGTGCGCACGCTCTCGGCGAACTGCACGGGCTGGCGGGAATGTCGCCGCCAGTAATGGGCGTCGAGCGGAGTCTGGGCGGTCAGCACCGCGCCGGTGCGGTTGCAGACCAGGGGCATCGTCGGCTTCGCGAACTCCAACTGTGCTGCGTAGGCCTCGAATTCGTCGAGCACCGGATCCAGCAGCTCGGAGTGGAATGCGTGGCTGGTCTCCAGCCAGGTGCACCGGATCCCCTCTTCTTCCTCGAGCTTCTCGACGATCTGCTCGAGATCGTCGCCCGGGCCCGAGAGCACGGTGTTGGGGCCGTTGTAGGCGCCCACCGAGACCCGGGGGAACTCACCTGCGACCTGCTCGACGTGCTTGGGGTCGGCGAACACCGCCACCATGCGCCCGCCCTCGGGCAGGCTGCCGAACAACCGTCCGCGCTCGGCCATCAGCCGGGCGCCGTCTTCGAGGCTGAACACCCCGGCCACGCAGGCCGCGGCGTACTGGCCGACGCTGTGTCCGAGCACCACGTCGGGCTCGATGCCCCACGACTGCCACAGCCGGGCCAGACCCATTTCCACGGCGAAGATCGCCGGCTGGGCAAATGAGGTGTGCCGCAGGGTCTCGGCGGCCTTGCCTCCGGTTTCGCGATTGTCGGCGAACAGCACCTCGAGCAGCGGCTGCGGCAGGATGTCCTTGACCGCGTCCGCGCAACGGCGCACCGTTTCGGCGAAAACCGGCTCGGTGTCGAACAACTCACGCGCCATGCCGGCGTACTGGCTGCCCTGACCGGTGAACAGCCATGCCGTCATCGGATGATGCGGGCGCTCGCCACGTACGACGCCGTGCCGTAGCCGGTTCTCGGCCAGCTCGGCCAGACCCGCGCGGGCATCCGCGACCGAATCCACCACCAGGGCGGCGCGATGTTCGAAGTGCGAACGGCCGGTCCCGGCGGTGAGGCACAGGTCGGCGAGGTCCGCCTCGGGGTGAGCCCCGAGCCAGGTCTCGTACCGCTGCGCCAATGCCGCCAGTGCTTCCGGTGACCGTGCCGACAGTGTCAACACCTCGACCTGCGCCGGCTGCGTTTCCGCTGCCGACTCCGTCTGTACGTCGTCGGCGGGATCCGTGTCGGTGCCGGGCTCATCGGCGGGCGCGGGCTGCGACGGCGCCTCCTCGACCAGCACGTGGGCGTTGGTTCCGGTGAATCCGAAGGAGCTCACGCCCGCGCGCCGCGGCCTGCCGTTGGGCTGCCACGGTATCGCTTCGTCCACCACCCGCACCGGCAGCGAGTCCCACGGGATGTGCGGTGACGGGTTCTCGAAATGCAGGCTCTGCGGCAGAGTTTCGTGTTGCAGCGACAGCACGACCTTGATCAGGCCGGCCGCTCCGGAGGCCGACTCGGTGTGGCCGATGTTGGTTTTCACCGAGCCCATCAGCAGTGGCCGATCGGCATCACGCGAGCCGCCGTACGCGGCTGCCGCCGCCTGCACCTCGATCGGATCACCCAGCGGGGTTCCGGTGCCGTGGGCCTCCAGGTAATCCACATCGCCGCCGTTGAGGCCGGCGCGGGCCAGCACCGACCCGATAAGGCGTTGCTGTGCACCACCATTGGGCACGGTCAGGCCGCTCGAAGCGCCGTCCTGGTTCACCCCGCTGCCGGGGATGACGGCACAGATCCGATCGCCGTCGCGTTGCGCGTCGCTCAATCGCTTGAGCACCAGGATTCCGCAGCCCTCGCTGCGCACATAGCCGTCAGCCGAGGCGTCGAACGTCTTGCACCGCCCGACCGGGGACAGCATCCTGGCGCGGGATGCTGCGACGACGGTCACCGGGGAAAGCAGGACATTGACGCCGCCGGCCACTGCCATGTCGCAATCACCGGATTGCAGCGCTTGGCAAGCCTGATGGACGGCGACCAACGCCGAGCTGCATGCAGTGTCGACCGCCACCGCGGGGCCCTCGAGCCCGAGCGCGAAGGCAACGCGGCCCGAGATGGCGTTGAGCGCATTACCGGTGATGAAGTGCGGCTCGATCTTCTCGATCGGCTCCGAGGACAACAGGTGTGCGTACTCGTTGGCCGCCACACCGACGAACACACCGGTACGGCTGCCGCGCAGCGCCTCGGGGGATTGACCGGCTCTTTCGAGTCCTTCCCACACCGTTTCGAGCACGAGGCGCTGCTGAGGCTCGATCCAGACCGCCTCGCGGGGCGAGATGCCGAAGAACTCGGGATCGAATCCGTCGATGCCTTCGAGGAATCCGCCGTAGCGCGTATAGGTCTTCCCTGGAGCATCCGGGTCCTCGTCGAAGAACTCGTCGATGTCGAATCGCTCCTCGGGCACTTCCCGGATGGCGTCGACACCGCCGGACAGCACCTCCCAGAACGCCTCGGGGTTCGGGGCGCCGGGGAACCGGCAGGACACCGCCACGACGGCGATCGGGTCGTCGGTGCGCGTCGCGGCCACCGATGCCGCGGCAGGGGCGGACTTCTGCTCGCTGAGTCCGAGCACCTCGCCGAGCAGGTAGTCGGCCACATCGGAGATCCGGGGGTGATCCATCACCACGGTGACCGGAATTTCCTTGCCCACACCCTGTTCCATGCGGCGACGCAGTTCGACGGCCATCAGCGAGTCCATGCCCAGGTCGAAGAAGCCCGCGTCTTCGCGGATCTCCGCGGTATCGACTCGGGTCACCTCCGCCACGGAATCGCGCAGGTAATCGGTCAGCAGCTTCTTGCGCTGCTGCACCGGGGCGTTCGTGAGCTGCTCGACCAGTTTGGTCTTCCCGGATGCCGTGACCGGTGACGTCACACCCAGCTGGGCAGGCACTTCGCGTTCCAGCTCTGCCAGGAATGCCCGCCTGCCGGCCTGTTGGTAGAGCGGCAGGAACCGGGACCAGTCGATCCGGGCGATCACTCCCTGGGCCGAGCCGTGCGCGGAAGAAGTCGCCACGACGTCAGCCAGACCGGCCAGCGCGTCGGACGGTGACAACGTCTTGATCCCGCGCTGCTCCAGCCGTGCACGGGATTCCGCGTCCGCCATGCCCGCCGACCACGGGCCGAAGTTGACGCTGGTCCCGGCGATGCCCTGCTTGCGCAGGCGCCAGGCCAGACCGTCCAGGAATGCGTTCGCCGCACTGTATGCGGTCTGGCCGAACCCGCCCCATACCGAGGCGATCGACGACGTGCTGATGAAGAAGTCGAGGTTCTCGTCGGCCACCGCCTCGCTGAGATGCCAGGCACCCCAGACTTTCCCGGCGAAGACCCGGTCCACCTCGGCGTCGTCGAGCTCGCTCAGCGGTGTCGTGCCGTTCTCGCCCGCGGCGTGCACGATGCCGGCCAGCGGCGGTAGTTCCGCCCGCACACCGGCCAGGAGACGTGCGACGTCGTGCGCGTCGGCGACATCGGCCGTGGCGACCCGGATCTCGCAGCCGTGCTGGGCGCGCAGCGCGTCGATGCGCTTCTGCGCGGCGTCGCTGGGCTGGCGGCGGCTGGTCAGCACCAACTGCTTGGCCCCGTGCGCGGCCAGGTACCCGGCCACCTCGAGTCCGATGGAGCCGAGTCCGCCGGTCACCAGATACGTTGCGTTGTCGCGCAATTCGAGCGGATTGCCGCTCGGCAGATCCTCCGGACGCACCAGCCGCGGCACGTAGACCTCTTGACCGCGCAGCGCGATCTGGTCTTCCTTGGCTGCCGCGTCGGATCCGGTCGTGACCCGGTTGAGCAGGCCGGACCATTCGTCGCTCGTGGCCTCCGAGAGATCGGCCAGGCCGCCCCACAGCTGAGGCAGCTCGAGGGCCGCGGCGCGGCCGAATCCCCACAGCGCACTCTGCTCGGGCGTCACGGTGTCCGCGTCGGTCACGTGCTGTGCTCCGCGGGTGACGAGCCAGATGGGTGCCCTGAGATCAGCGGCGACCGCGGCACGGAACAGCCGTCGCGTTCCGGCCAGGACCTGGTGCTGCATGCGCAACAGTGATCGCATCGAAGGCGCGCCGCCGGAATCCAGGCCCGCGACGTGAATGATCCGCAGCGTCCCATCTCCGGTTGCCGCGGCGCGCAACGCTTCTGCGAGTTGCGCCTCGTCGGCGTCGGACGCGGGCAATCCGAGGATCTGATGCTGTTGCCCGCGCGCGGTGAGCGCATCCACCAGGGGCTTGACGGCCTCGGATTCGTCGCCGATGAGGATCCAGGAGCTTTCCCCGGAGTCCGCAGCGGACAGCGGAGTGACGGCCTTGTCCCAGCGGAACTCGTAGCGATCGTCCGCGATGGACTGGGTCGAGCGTTGCTGGTTGTGTTGCGCCGCAAGCTTGGTCAGCACCGCCAGCGTCTGGTCGTCGTCGCCCGCGCCGCCGAGCAGGGCCGCGAGCTCCTCGATCCGGCCGTCCTCGAGAAGCCGGACCGCCTGGGTTCGTGCGGCCACGTGCTGCTGCTGGTTCGGTTCTTCCCGATTGTCGCGGTACCAGTACTGGCGGTGCTCGAACGGGTAGGTCGGCAGGTCGAGCTTGCGCGCGTGTGCCTGCCGGAAGGCACTGAAGTCGGGCAGGTGGCCCAGCACGTATGCGTCGGCCACGGCTTCGGTGATCTGCCGGTGGTCAGCGGTGTTCGGCCGCAGCGAGGCGATCACCCGCGGTGCGGTGGCCGGGTCGGGCCACGCGCCCAGCGCCGTCGCGGTGAGCACGGGGCGCGGGCCGATCTCGAGCAACACCTTGCAGTTCAGGTCGGCGAGAGTGCGCACGCTCTTGGCGAACTCGACCGGTTGCCGTGCGTGACGACGCCAGTAGGCACCGTCCATCTTGACGCTGCGGCCCAGTGCCGCGCCGGTGCGGTTGTCGATCAGAATCCGTTGCGGCGCATTGAAAGTGAACCGGTTCGCGGATGCCTCGAACTCGTCGAGGATCGGCTCCAGCAACGCCGAGTGGAACGCGTGGCTGGTCTCCAGCCAGTCACACCGGATGTTGTCGGCGGCCAACCTGGCCACCGCCTGCTCCAGGTCCGCTGCCGGTCCCGACAGCACGGTGTTGGCGCCGTTGTACGCGGCGACGGACAGCGTGGGGTACTCGTCGGTGAGGCTTTCGACTCGCTCGGCCGCCGCGAACACCGCCACCATCCGGCCGCCGGCAGGCAGACTGCCGAAGAGGCGGCCGCGTTCGGCCATCAGCTGTACGCCGTCTTCGAGGCTGAACACTCCCGCGACGCAGGCCGCCGAGTACTGGCCGACGCTGTGACCGAGCACCACGTCGGGTTCGATTCCCCACGACTGCCACAGCTGGGCCAGGCCCATCTCCAGCGCGAACAGTGCGGGCTGGGCGTAGGACGTCTGCCGCAGCGTTTCTTCGGCATTTGGGCCGTCCAGGTCGAAAATGACGTCCAGCAGCGGCTTTTCGAGAACGTTCGCGACCGCGGCGGCACACCGGTCCAGCGTCTGGGCGAACACCGGTTCGGTGTCGTACAGCTCGCGGGCCATGCCGGGGTACTGGCTGCCCTGGCCGGTGAACAGCCAGGCCGTCTTCGGGGTGTCATGGGATTCCCCGCGAACCAGGCCGGGGGCCGGACGGTCGTCGGCAAGGGCGCCCAGGAGTTCCACGGCGGCTTCTCGGGAATTGACCACCAGCGCGGCGCGGTGTTCCAGGTGTGCTCGCCCGACTCCGGCCGTGAGACACACATCGGCCAAGGTGGCCTCCGGGTGTGCGGTCAACCAGGTGCGGTACTGGCCGGCGAGCTGCACGAGGGCAGCGGGCGTCCGGGCTGACAGCGGAAGCAGGCTGAATCGCTTGTTCTCGGACGGCCCCGCCTCGGGTGCCGCCACCGGCTGGGCCGTCGGTTCGGGTGCCTCTTCGAGGATGACGTGTGCGTTGGTCCCGGCGAATCCGAATGAGCTGACGCCCGCGATACGGGGCTGACCATTGCGTTCCCAGGGAGTTGCTTCTTTGACGACCTCGACTGCGAGCCGGTCCCACGGAATGTGGGGCGAGGGGTTCTCGAAGTGCAGGTGCTTCGGCAGCGTCTCGTTCTCGAGCGACAGGACGACCTTGATGACGCCCGCGATCCCGGCGGCCGCTTCCAGGTGCCCGATGTTCGTCTTCGCCGAGCCGATCAACAGAGGCCGGTCGGCTTCCCGACCGGCGCCGAGCACCGCGCCCGCGGCCTGTGCCTCGATCGGATCACCCAGCGAAGTTCCGGTGCCGTGTGCTTCCAGGTATCCGACTTCGCTGGGCTGGACGCCCGCGCGGTTCAGCGCAGCGGTGATAACCCGTTGCTGCGCTACGCCATTCGGCACGGTCAACCCACCTGAGGCGCCGTCTTGGTTGATTGCGCTGCCGCGGATCACGGCGCGAATCTGGTCGCCGTCGCGGATCGCGTCCTCGAGGCGCTTGATGACGATGACGCCGCAGCCCTCACCGCGCACGTAGCCGTCGGCGGCGGCGTCGAACGTCTTGCAGCGGCCGTCGGGAGCCAGCATGTGAGCGCTGGAGAAGGTGATCATGGTGGCCGGTGTGAGCAGGACGTTCGCCCCGCCGGCCAGTGCGAGGTCGCACTCGCCCAGGCTCAGCGCCTGGCAAGCCTGGTGGATCGCCACCAGTGACGAGCTGCAGGCTGTGTCGACGGCGACCGAGGGGCCCTGCAGCCCCAGCCGATAGCTGATCCGGCCCGCTGCCGCGGCGTTCGAGGTCCCGATGGCCATGTAGGCCTCGATCTCGGGATACGTCAGCTCGTCAGAGGCCATTCCCAGGTAGTCGTGGGTGGCCAGACCCACGAACACACCGGTGTTGGTGTCGGCCAAAGCCGTTGGTGCAGTGCCTGAATGCTCAACCGCGCGCCACGCAGTCTCAAGCAGAAGTCGATGTTGAGGGTCCATCAAGCGGACCTCGCGGGTCGACATCCCGAAGAACGGTGCGTCGAAGCCGGTCACGTCGTCGACGAACCCGGCGCGGCGAGTCACGACCTTGCCGGGCGAGCCCGGTTCGGGGTCGAAGAACTCGTCGACGTCCCAGCGATCTTCGGGTATCTCCGATACCGCGTCCCGGCCTTCGCGCAACACATCCCAGAACGCTTCAGCGTCCGGTGCTCCGGGAAAACGCGCTGCGTAGCCGATTATGGCAAAGCGAGGGGTCGATTTGGTCGGATGTTCGGCGGTTCCCATGCCGCTGTCCTCCTTGCATCGGCTGTCACACGGTGACTACGCGGGACGTTTGTCGCACGCGAAAATTGTCCGCCCCCCGACGGCATTACGCACTATTGCAGATGAACCTGTGGCGTGTGGGACGCAACTCGTCCCCTGAGGTGGGGTGGGCGGTTGCCAGCGGACCGAGGGTATGTTGGGCATCCACGGGGTGACCACGGCCACAGCGGCCAAACTGGGAGGGCGACGTTTTGCGCATCGGCAAGATAACTGTTGGGGCACTTGAGGAATGGACGTTGAGTCCGGGCTCGGTAACTTCCTGGCATCCGACGCCCGCGGCTCAGGAAACTGCGCGCCAAGCTCCGCTGAGCTCGGTTCCAGTTAGCTACATGCAGAGTCAACATCTTAGAAATTACTGCGAGAGAAACGCTGCGGGCCTGAACTTCTCGCGGCAGATCATCGCCAGTTGTGAAGTGCCTGGGCAGTGTGATATCGCGGCCATGGATCACGCGGTCAACTCCTACCTGCGCCGGCACGACACATTCCGCAGCTGGTTCAAACAGGCTGAGGACGGCAAATTCGTTAGGCATGCGATCGAAGATCCGGCGGATATCGAGTTCATGCCGGTCGATCAAGGTCATATGACCGTCGACGAAATTCACGCGCACGTCGTGGGCATCCCGAATCCGCTGGAATGGGGCTGCTTCACTTTCGGCATCATTCAGAACGAGAATCATTTCACATTCTTCGCGGCCATGGATCACGTGCACGGTGACGCAACGCTGATCGGTACGACGATGATGGAAGCCAATGGCATGTATTCCGCGATGAGCGGAAGCGGCCAGGCCCTTCAGCTCCCGGAAGCCGGCAGCTTCGACGATTTCTGCATCCGTGAACGTGAGTACACCTCGGCCCTCACCCTGGATTCGCCCGGCGTGCGCGCGTGGATCGAGTTCGCCGAGAACAACCGCGACGGTTTTCCGGAATTCCCACTGCCGCTTGGCAACCCGGACAAGTCGATGAGCAGTGCCTGGAGCTCTCAGGTTCTGATGGACAACGCGCAGACGGAACGCTTCGACGCCGCGTGCGCGGCGGCCGGCGCCCGATTTGTCGGCGGTCTGTTCGCCTGTCTGGGGCTGGTCGAGCATGAGTTCACCGGTGCGCTCACCTATTACGGACTCACGCCGAGAGATTCGCGCACCGCCAGCGACAATTTCATGACGCAGGGCTGGTTTACCGGCTTGATCCCGATTATTGTGCCCGTCGCCGCGACCTCTTTCAGTGACGCGGCAGGCGCGGCGCAGGCGTCATTCGATTCGGGCCTGGACATGGCGCGAGTGCCGTACTACCGCGTGTTGGAGTTGGCGCCGTGGTTGAACTGGCCGCAGCCGAACTTCCCGGTTTCGAATTTCCTGCACGGCGGCGCGGCTCCGCTCAACGCTATCCTTGCGGCGGGGGATCTGGGCCTTGCGAACAACATCGGGATGTACCCGGACAATCGGTTCTCGTACCAGTTGACGATCTACATTTTCAGGTACGGCGAGGGCACGGTGATGGCGATCATGCATCCCGACAATGCCGTTGCCAAGAAATCGGTCACGCGGTACATGGATGCGATGAGATCGGTGTCATCTCGGGTTGCTGACAGCGGGCACTGGGGGCGCGTCGCGTAGCGGCGAGCAAATGGATGCGATGCGCAACTTGGGCGCGAGGGTGAGGACGAGATGCGACGGCTAGCCGATTTCGTGGTTCGGTGGCCCTGGGCGGTGATCGGGATCTGGGCGGCGCTGTTGGTGGCCCTGCCCCTGGCGTGTCCGTCGCTGAGCGACATGGCCCAGAAGCATCCACTCGCCATCCTGCCCGGCGATGCACCGTCGAGTGTCACCGCGAAGAAGATGACCGAGGCCTTTCACGAGTCGGGCAACAACGACCTGCTGTTGGTGGCCCTGATCAACGAGAACGGGCTGGGGCCTTCGGACGAGGCGACCTACCGCAAGCTGGTGGACGCGTTGCGCGACGACGTCACAGACGTCGAGAGCGTGCAGGATTTCGTCGCCACCCCTCAACTGCGTCAGTTCCTGACCAGTAAGGACAAGACCACCTGGGTGTTGCCGGTGGGCCTGGTGGGAGAGTTGGGCACGCCGCGCGCGATCGACTCGTTCAATCGCGTTTCCGACATCGTCAAACTCAGTACGGCCGGCAGCCCGATGGCCGTCCACCTCACCGGTCCGGCGGCCACCGCCGCCGACCTCACCGTGGCGGGAGAGAACGATCGGCTTCCGATCGAGCTCGCGATCGCGGTGCTGGTCCTGGCGGTGTTGCTGGTGGTCTACCGAAGTCCGGTGACGATGCTGTTGCCGCTGGTGACGATCGGGTCCTCGCTATTGATCGCGCAGGCACTGGTGGCGGGCTTCTCCGAGCTCACCGGGGCCGGTGTCTCCAACCAATCCGTCGTATTTCTGAGCGCGATCATGGCCGGCGCCGGCACGGACTATGCGGTGTTCCTGATCAGCCGCTATCACGACTATTTGCGGTCGGGCAAGAACTTCGACGAAGCGGTCCGGGCGGCGATGTCGTCGATCGGAAAAGTGATCACCGCGTCGGCCGCGACGGTGGGCCTGACCTTCCTGCTGTTGAGCTTCACCAAGATGGGCGTGTTCAAGACGGTGGGCGTGGCCGCGGCGATCGGTATCGCCGTCGCCTACCTGGCCGGACTGACCCTGCTGCCGGCCATCCTGGTGCTGGTCGGTCCGCGCGGCTGGGTGAAGCCGCGGCGTGAACTGACCGCCCGGTTCTGGCGGCGTTCCGGAATCCGCATCGTGCGACGTCCGGTGCCGCATCTCGTTGCCAGTCTTCTCGTGCTGGCCTTGCTGGCCGGTGCCGCGATCTTCGCCAGCTACAACTACGACGACCGCAAGGTCGTGGCGGCGTCGGCACCGAGTTCGATCGGGTATGCCGCGGTCGAACGTCATTTCCCGATCAGCCAGTCGATTCCCGAATACATCCTGATCCAGTCGCCGCATGACCTGCGGACGCCGCGAGGCATGGCGGACCTGGAGCAGATGGCTTCGCGTGTCGCACAGTTGCCCGACGTCGGCCTGGTCAGCGGCATCTCCCGCCCCTTGGGCGAGGTGCCCGCGGAGTTCCGGGCCACGTTCCAGGCGGGCATCGTCGGGACCCGGCTGGCCGACGGCTCCCAGCAGATCGATCAGCGCTCCGGAGATCTCAACCGACTGGCGGCCGGGGCCAACACGTTGGCGGGCAGCCTCGCTGACGTGCGCGCCCAGATCAACCAGATCGCGCCCAGCCTGCAGAGTGTGGTCGACACGTTCTCCTCGGCGCGCAGCGAATACGGCGGCGACAAACTGGTGAAGGACGTCGCAACCGCGGCCAAGCTCGTGCAGAGCATCAACGCGCTCTCCAACGCCATGGGCTACAACGTGTCGGCGGTCAAGAACATCTTCGGCTGGATCGAGCCGGTCCTGGCGGCGCTGCAGAACAACGCCGTCTGCGACAACAACCCGTCGTGTGCCGAGACCCGCATCCAGTTTCAGCGCCTGGTCGACGAGAACAACGCAGGCAGCCTCAACGAGATCAACGATCTCGCGCATCAGCTGAACGGCGCGGGCGACGACAAGCAGTCCCTCAACTCCTCGGTCGCGAAGCTGAACGCGGCGCTGGCCAGCGTCAACAAGGCGGTCAACGCCATGGGGTTGAACAAGCCCGGCGGTCCGCAGTCCGGCTTGAAGGATCTGCAATCAGGCGCCAACCGCCTGGCCGGCGGAAGCCGGGAAGTGGCGGGTGGCGTCGACGAACTCGTCAAGCAGATCAAGGTGATCTCGGCCGGACTGGACCAGGCCTCGGCGTTCCTGTTGACGATGCGCAACGACGCCGCAGATCCGGCACAGGCGGGGTTCAACATTCCGCCAGAGGTGCTGAACATGCCGGAGTTCAAGAAGGCGTCCTCGGCGTACGTCTCGCCCGACGGCCGGTCGGTGCGGTATCTGGTTCAGACCAAGCTGAACCCGTTCAGCTCCGAGGCGATGGACCAGGTCAATCAGATCCAGGACATCGCCCGGGGTGCCCAGCCGAACACCACGCTGGCCGATGCCTCGATATCGATGGGCGGATTCCCGGCATCTCTGCGGGACACCCGTGACTACTACCAGCAGGACATCCGGTTCATCATGACCGCGACTCTGATCGTGGTGCTGCTGATCCTGATGTTGCTGCTGCGCTCGATCATCGCGCCGCTCTACCTGGTCGGATCCGTGGTGGTCTCGTACTTCGCGGCACTCGGCATCAGTGTCCTGGTGTTCCAGAACCTCCTGGGCCAGCAATTGCATTGGAGCGTGCCACCACTGGCCTTCGTGGTGCTGATCGCGGTGGGTGCGGACTACAACATGCTGATGGTCTCGCGACTGCGCGACGAGTCGCCGCGCAGTACGCGGTACGGCGTGATCCGTACCCTGAGTTCCACAGGCGGCGTGATCACCGCAGCGGGTCTGATCTTCGCCGCCTCGGTGGCCGGCCTGATGTTCTCCTCGATCGGCATAGTGGTACAGGGCGGCTTCATGATCGGCGTGGGCATCCTGCTGGATACCTTCGTGGTGCGCACCATCACGGTGCCTGCCATTGCCGCGCTGGTCGGTAAGGCGAACTGGTGGCCGTCGCGCGTGACAGGGCGGCTGCGCACGTGAGGAGCGATTCGGAAGGGTGCGCACGTGAGAGGCGATCTTGAAGTTGCGCGCACAACTGTGGGTGAGCACGCACGTGTGATGTGTGTGAGACTACGAAACGAAGCGGGGCGATAGGGAGTGGAGATGAAGAAACTCCTTGCAGGACTTGCATTGTTGATGGCCACCAGCGTCACCGGGTCCTCTGGCGTCCTCGGTAGTGCCTGGGCCGATGACACGCCGGCCCCGACGCCGCCGCCGGGCGGGCCCGCCGCCGGGACACCGTCCAACCCTGGAACCGCCTACGCCCTCGGCGGCGCCCACGTCCTCGGGATCCCCTACGACGAGTACATCCGGATGACCGGTGAGAAGTGGTTCCCCGGCATGAAGCGGACGAAGGTCGACTACCCGGCCGGCCAGGTTCAGGGGCACACCCTGGAGCGTTTCTTCCCGGGTATCGGCGCGCTCGGAGAGAAGTTCTATCCCGGCATCGGTCTCGACGGTCCCAGCATCGGCGAGTCGGTCGATGAGGGAGAAGGAAACCTCGACGCGGCGATCCGCAACGGTGGCAAGGGAACAGCGATGGGGCTGTCCGAGGGAGCGCTCGTACTCAATGCCGTGAAGGCGCGGCTGGCCAATGACCCCACTGCTCCGCCACCCGACCAACTGAGCTTCGCGACATTCGGCGACCCGATTGCCAAGCATCCCTTCGGTGAGAGCTTCCTGACCCAGAACTTTCCCGTCGGCAGCGTCGTGCCGTTCATGGACTACCGGATACCGGCTCCGGTGGAGAGCCAGTACCACACCGACCAGTACATCTCCGCCTACGACAGCATCGCGGACTGGCCGGACCGGCCCGACAACTGGATGAGCGTGATCAACGCGATCGCCGGCCTGGCCACCGGTCACACCGCGATCGCGTTCACCAATCCGAGCAATGTCCCGGCGCAGAACATCAGGACGACGGTCAACTCCAAGGGCGGGACCACCACGACGTACATGGTTCCCGAAGAGCACCTTCCGCTGGTGTTGCCCTTCAAGTACCTCGGATACGACAAGAACACGCTCAACGAGCTGGACCGGGTGCTGTTGCCCATGGTGGACGCCGGTTACTCGCGCAACGACGACCCGGCGACCGCTCCGATCACGGTGGACCCGGTGCACGGTTTCGACCCCGCGGAAGTGACCGCTCCCGCCAACGAGGCAACCTTCGGCGGCAACACCGATCCGATGTCGGAGCTTGCCAACGCTGCGTTGTCAGTGCTGAACCCCAACGGTGCGGGCTGACGCTGTTTCCGAACAGATTGATTCGACGAGTTACGGACGTGATGTGATGCCTGGTCCCCAATCATCAATTCTGTCGATGCTGCACGGACGTGCCAGTCTTCGCCCCGACGACGTTGCCTTCACCTTCACCGACTACACGGCGAACCCGGCGGGTGTCACCGAGTCTCTGACGTGGTCGCAGCTGTCACGCCGGACGATGAACGCGGCACGCGAGATCAGCCTGCACGGGTCGGTCGGTGACCGCGCGGTGATCCTGGCCCCGCAGGGTCTCGAGTACATCCTGGCGTTCCTGGGTTCCATGCAGGCCGGCTTCGTGGCGGTGCCGCTGCCGATGCCTCACCGCGGCTCGAGCCACGACCGCGTGAGCGCGGTGTTCATCGATACGAAGCCGTCGGTGGTCCTGACCACGTCCGCCGTCGCCGAGGACGTCGGTGATTACGTGGATCAATCACGGATGAGCACCGCGCCGAAGATCGTCGCGATCGATTCGCTGGATTTGGACACTGACGACGGGCCGGACGGATTCGACAGCGGCGCAGTTGAATTCCCGACCACGGCGTATCTGCAGTACAGCTCGGGTTCGACCCGGCTGCCCACCGGGGTGATGATCTCGCACCGCAACGTCCAGGCGAACTTCGAGCAGCTCATGCGGGGGTTCTTCGCGGATACGCAGGGTTCCATCAAGGATGCGACGATCGTGTCGTGGCTGCCCTTCTACCACGACATGGGGCTGGTACTGGGTGTCTGCGCACCCATCCTGAGCGGCTACCGGGCGGCGCTGACGAGCCCGCTCGCGTTCTTGGAGAGCCCTGCCAGGTGGGTGCGGGCGCTCGCCGAGAATCCTCGGGCCTTTTCCGCGGCGCCCAACTTCGCCTTCGAGCTGGCCGCCCGCAAGACCAAGGATGCCGACCTCGCCGGGCTGGACCTCGGTGGCGTGGTGGGCATCATCAACGGCGCCGAGCGGGTCGAGCCGGCAACCCTGGAACGTTTCGCAGACCGGTTCGCCCACTTCGGTTTTCGCGACCACATGCTGCGTCCCTCGTATGGGTTGGCGGAGGCGACCGTGTTCGTGGCGACCGGCAAGTGGAGCGAGTCGTCGGAGCCGGACGCGTTCGATGTCGACGAACTGTCTGAGGGCCGGGTCCGGCGCTGTGCGGCCGGAAAGGGTTCTGCGCTGGTCAGATACGACGTGCCGCAGTCGCCCGCGGTGCGGATCGTCGATGCCGAGACGAGCCGGGAATGCGGGCCGGATGTGGTCGGCGAGATCTGGGTGCACGGCGACAATGTCGCGGCCGGGTACTGGAGCCGGTCGCCCGAGGAGCAGCAGTGCTTCGGTGCCACAATCGTCGACCCGACACCGGGTACCCCGGACGGCCCCTGGTTGAAAACCGGTGACCTGGGCTTCATCTCGAACGGCGATCTCTTCATCGTCGGGCGGATCAAGGATCTGCTGATCATCCGCGGGCGTAACCACTATCCCGAGGACATCGAAGCGACGGTCCAACAGATCACCGGTGGACGGGTGGCGGCGATCTCGGTTCCGGTGAACAGCACCGAGAAGCTGGTGACGGTGATCGAGGTCAAGAAGCGGGGAGAGTCCCCGGTCGAAGCGGTGCACTGGCTCAAGGAGATCAAGAGCGACGTCACCTCCGCGATATCCAATGCGCACGGACTGAATGTCGGGGATCTCGTTCTCGTACCGCCGGGGTCGATTCCCACGACGACGAGTGGCAAGGTCCGCCGCGCCGCCTGCGTCGAGCAGTACCGGCAGGACGAATTCACCCGCTTGGACGCCTGAGCGCGCGGTACCGCAGCGCGGTACCGCGCGAGATTGCAGTAGTGCACTACCGAGTGCGGCCGGCCGCGGGCGCGCGATGATTCCCAGGGGATTCCAGGGAACGTCGCCGCTTGGGGGACCGCATGACCGATCAGGCCGTCGCCGGGGTGCACCCGCCGCAAGTGCGCTCACCCAGGCTTGTGCAAGCGGTGGGATTCGTCGCGTTCCGCCGCAAGGCGATGCGGAGTTGGATCAAGCGACACGGACACATCTTCGAGATCAAGGCTCCCCTCTTCGGACGCTCCGTCATCGTCTCCGATCCGGCCCTGGTGCGGTCGGTGTGTACCGCGAGCGTCGACCAGTTGGTCAATGTGCAGCCGAACCTCAGCAACCTGTTCGGGCCGGGGTCGATTTTCGCGCTCGACGGTGACCGGCATCGGGACCGGCGGCGGCTGCTCGTCCCGATGTTCCACGGGCAGAGCCTCAGGAACCACGACACGGCCATCGAGGAGGAGACGGTCCGGGAATCTGCGAATTGGCCTGAGGGCAAGGAATTCCGGACCCTGGAGCCGATGAGCAGGATCACGTTGAACGTGATCCTGCGGCTCATGTTCGGGGCGGACGAAGCTGACAGTGCCGAGCTGGCGGGGCTTCGCGAGATCATCCCGCCGTTCAAGGGACTCGGGTCCTACATGGCGTTCGTGTCGACGCCGTCATTCCCGACGGGACGCTGGAGTCCGTGGGGTGTCTTGAACGCGTATCGCCGGGCATACGACCGGATCGTGCTCACGCTCATCGACCGGGCGGAAGCCGACCCGCGCCTCGACGAACGCGACGACGTCCTGGCGGTGGTGCTCCGCAGCCGGCGGGCCGGCGGAACCGGGATGTCGCGGCAGGACATCTGTGATGAGCTACTGGCGTTGATCGCTGCCGGTCACGAAACCACCGCATCGGCGCTGAGTTGGACGTTCGAGCGGTTGCGGCGCCATCCGGACGTGCTGGCCGCGTTGGTGAGGGAGGTCGACGACGGCGGCAGCGACTTCCGTCGGGCCACGATTCTGGAACTGCTGCGCGTCCGGACCGTCATCGATGTGGCCGGCCGCCGGGTGCGGGCGCCGAGTTACCGCCTCGGCCGATGGCGGATTCCGCAGGGGCGCACAGTGCTCGTGCGTATCGCCGACCTGCACGAGAATTCGGACAACTTCACTCACGCCGAACGTTTCGAGCCCTGCCGCTTCCTGCACACCCGGCCGGCGCCACCGGAATGGCTGGCCTTCGGTGGCGGCGTACGGCGTTGCCCCGGCGCGGATTTCGCGTTGACCGAGATGGACGTCGTGTTGCGGACGGTGCTGCGTGATTTCTCGATCCAGACCGACACCGCCCCGGATGAGAAGGCGCGGTTCCACGGCGTCGCCCATACCCCGAAGCGCGGCGGCCGCGTCGTCGTCAGGCGCCGATACCGCCCTGGCGAAGGTCGGCCCTAGTGCCGACCAAGATGATCAAACCCTCACGGGCGCAACGATTCGACGTCCGGTGCAACGTCGGAGATGTCGTCGTCGCGAATCTGGCGATGCACATCGTGTTCTTCTTCGAGCGACATCTCGACCCTGATGCGCTCGCGGGGGCCCTGGTCCGCGCGCTCGACAGTTTTCCGGTCTTCGCGGGGCGCATGGCCCGGGCCAGGACGGCGATGACGATCCGCTGTGACGGGCAGGGCGTGCCGTTCACCGCGGAGTCGTCGAGCCACACGCTCGATGAGGCGATCCGTTCCACATTGCAGGACAACGGAAGCTGGCTCGTCGATCCGGTGAACGGTCCCTTGGCGCGATGGGGATGGGGTCCGCTGTGTCAGATCAGGGTCACCCACCTCGCCGACGAGGCGACCGCCATCGGGGTGTCATGGCACCACGCCGTCGGCGACATGCGGACACTGATGCATTTCATGGACGCGTGGGCAGCCGCGGCTGCCGGCAAGCCTCCGGCCGAGCCGTTGATCGTCGAAGACCGCGCGGCCTACCTCGATGAGCATCTGCCCGCCGATGGCGCACGAGAGCCCGGGGTGCGCTGTCTGAGCCCCACGGAGATCGCGAGCGGGGCGTGGTACCTGGTCAACGGGGCTCGCGGGCAGCGGACCCTGAACCTGTACTTCGGGGAGGACGAAATCGCCCGCATGCGTAGCGCCTACGGCGATCGAATCCGGTTGTCCGCCAACGATGCGGTGTGCGCGCACGTAACGGAGGCGCTCATGTGGGCGGACCCCGCGGTGGACAGCCGCGCGCTGGCGATCGTCGTCAACGTCCGCAATAGGTGCGACCTCGATCCGATGCTGATCGGCAACATCGTCACGACGCTGAAAGTCGACGTACGACGCGGAGAGCCCGCACGTGCGATCGCCGAACGCATCCGTCACCACGTGGATCACTTCGCGGACGAACACTGCGACATGCGCATCAATCAACGGTTCCTCGACGCCATTGGTGCCGTGCGGGCGGTCCGTTGTGTCACAAATGCCTTCAACCCGATGAGGTGGAACCCGCTCGTCACCAACCTGAGCGGTTTCGGGGTGTATCGGCTCCGGTTCGAGGACACTGCCACGGCCTACTGCGTGCTGTTGATGACGTTGCCCATCGCCGGAGCCGGCGCGCTGCTGGAGGGAGCGGGCGGAACCGGATTGGTCTTTCAGATGGCCTTGCCGGCAAAGGAATTCGAGGCCATGTCGAAGCCCACGGTATCGGCGCACCTGCACCGGTTCCGGCGGGCCGACGACGATATTCCCCGCTTGCACCGTGAGGTCCACGGCTGAGGTGTCAGAGGCCGATGAGCCCGACGACGAGCAGCACGCAGCCGACGATGGCGACCACGGCGGCGACCTTGCGATGGCGTTGTGTCTGCAGCCAATCGTGCAGCGCGGCCAGGCCGGCGCGGGTGCGCTCCGGGGCCACCAGGTACGAGATCAGCGGGATCTCCACGAGGCCGAACGCCACCACGTTGAACAGCAGCAGAGCCCCCACTTGGGTGGCTGCGGCAGCGCCGGAGGCCACGATGAGCGCCAGCGCGGCGAGATAGTCGACCGACGGCAGGGCGATGCCGAGCCCCGCGGCGCTCGCGGTCCACAGGGAATGACCGCCCAGCAGTTCCTTGAGACGCGTCACGAGTGGTCCGGGTTGCCGCTCGGGCTTGGGCGCCAACCAGCGGGAGGGCCTTCCGATGGCGAGGAGGGCGGCGGCCAGCAGCGCCAGCGCCCCCACCGCCAACTGGACCCTGGGCAGGGTGAAATGCGCCGATCCCAGGGCGGGCCGCAGCAGGAACAACACGATCAGACCGACCGTGGTGCCCATCGCGAAGCCGCCGATGAGGAACGCCAGCAGTTGGAGTAGGGGGCGCGGCCGGTTGAGCATCAGGATGGTCATACCGATGCGGAACGGCTCCAGGCTGACGGCTGCGGCCATCACCAGAAGCGGAATCCACATGATGGGGCCAACCTACCGGCCGTCGCCGGGGTTGGGTTCACCGCGATCGCCACCCTGGCTGATGCCGCTGGTCGAGACGATGATGGAGCGCGGGGCAGCGACGAGAGAGAGCTGTGTGAAGATGGAGGTGCTATGAGTGCAACAGAACTGAGCCCGACGTCGCTGCGCGAAGCGTTCGGCCACTTTCCGTCAGGCGTCATCGCGATTGCGGCCGAGGTGGACGGCACCCTGGTCGGCTTGGCTGCCAGCACCTTCGTGCCGGTGTCGCTCGATCCGCCGCTGGTGTCGTTCTGCGTGCAGAACTCGTCGACCACCTGGCCGAAGCTCAAGGACCTGCCGTCGCTGGGGATCAGCGTGCTCGGCGAATCGCATGACGAGGCGGCCCGCACGCTGGCGGCCAAGACCGGGGACCGGTTCGCCGGCCTGGAAACCGAGTCACGTGAGTCCGGCGCGGTGTTCATTCACGGCACCAGCGTGTGGCTGGAAAGTGCCATCGAGCAGTTGGTGGAGGCCGGCGATCACACCATCGTGGTGCTGCGGGTCAGCGACATCACGGTGAACGCCGACGTGGCACCGATCGTTTTCCACCGCAGCACGTTCCGCAAGCTCGGAGCCTGACTCCGGCGGCTACGGCTCAGGATCGGCCCGATCAGGGCCGCGCGGCGAGCTCGTCGCGGTACTTGGCGATGCGCTCCTCGATCTCGCCTGCATCGCCCGGGCGGCCCTCTTTGCGGGCCAGTTCGGCCCGGACCGACAGTTCCCGGATCGCGGTCCGGATCTCGTTGATGCTGTGAGTCTGTCCCATGCTCATGAAGCTGCCTTTCGACGCTGATTGGCTGCCCCTTCGAGCCTACGCGCCGAGGCAACGCCGAGTCCGCGCTCAGATCGCATTCTGCAGCGGTCCGGCGATCTGAACGCAGACTCGACGGTGCGAGCTAGCTGGGCTGTTTCCTCTTCGCGCAAGCGCTCATCGGCGGAACAGCTTGTTGCCCAACCACACGATCGGGTCATACTTCCGGTCGGCAACCCGTTCCTTCATCGGGATCAGCGCGTTGTCGGTGATCTTGATGTTCTCGGGGCACACCTCGGTGCAGCACTTGGTGATGTTGCAGTAGCCCAGCCCGAACTCGTCCTGCGCCATGTCCTTGCGGTCGAGGACATCGAGGGGATGCATGTCCAGCTCGGCGATCCGCATGTGGAACCGCGGTCCGGCGAAGGCTTCCTTGTTCTCCTCATGGTCGCGGACCACGTGACAGACGTTCTGGCACAGGAAGCACTCGATGCACTTCCGGAACTCCTGGCTGCGGTTCACATCCTCCTGCTGCATCCGGTACTCGCCGGGCTGCAGCTCCTTGGGCGGGGTGAATGACGGGATCTGGCGGGCCTTTTCGTAGTTGAACGACACGTCGGTCACCAGGTCGCGCATCACCGGGAAGGTGCGCAGCGGCGTGATGGTCACCGTCTCGGACGGGTCGAAGGTCGACATCCGGGTCATGCACATGAGCCGCGGGCGGCCGTTGATCTCGGCCGAACAGGATCCGCACTTGCCGGCTTTGCAGTTCCACCGCACTGCCAGATCGCCGGCCTGGGTGGCCTGCAGCCGGTGGATGATGTCGAGCACCACCTCACCGTCGTTCACCTCGACGGTGTAGTCCTGCAGCCCACCGCCGGACTCATCGCCGCGCCAGACGCGCAGGTTCGCGTTGTAGGCACTCATGCTCATCCCTTCCGATCGGGGTGTTCGGCCAGTTCTTGCGCGGTGTAATACTTTTCGAGTTCGGACAGCTCGAACGTGGCCAGCAGGTCCTCCCTCATCGGCAGCTGCGACTCGGGCGTCACCGTCACATCCGGCACCACCTGATCCTCGCCGACCGCGCGGCATACCAGCAGGGTGTTGCGCCAGTTGGCGTCCATCTCCGGATAGTCGTCGCGGGTGTGCCCGCCGCGGCTCTCGGTCCGGGCCAGCGCGGCCTTGGCCACGCACTCGCTGACCAGCAGCATGTTGCGCATGTCGATGGCCAGGTGCCAGCCCGGGTTGAAGACGCGACCGCCCTCGACGCTGACGTTGTGCACCCGGGTGCGCAGTTCGGCGAGCTTGGTCAGGGCTTCCTCGATCTCCTCGGCCTTGCGGATGATGCCGACCAGGTCGTTCATGCACTGCTGCAGCTCGGCGTGCAGCGTGTACGGATTCTCCGGATTGGCGTGAGATTCGAACGGTGCCAGTGCCAACTCGGTGGCCTCGATGAGAGCTGCTTCGCTGACCTTGGGCCGCTCCGGCAGCGCCGCCACATAGTCGGCGGCGCCGAGGCCGGCCCGTCGGCCGAACACCAGCAGATCCGAAAGTGAATTGCCGCCAAGGCGATTGGAGCCGTGCATGCCGCCAGAGCACTCGCCCGCCGCGAACAAGCCGGGCGTGGCCGCGCCACCGGTGTCGGGATCCACCTCGATGCCGCCCATCACGTAGTGACAGGTGGGGCCGACTTCCATCTCGTCCTTGGTGATGTCGACCTCGGCCAGCTCCATGAACTGGTGGTACATCGACGGCAGCCGGCGCTTGATCTCCTCGGTCGGCATGCGGGAGGCGATGTCGAGGTACACGCCGCCGTGCGGCGAGCCGCGACCCGCTTTCACCTCGGAGTTGATGGCGCGGGCTACCTCGTCGCGAGGCAGCAGGTCAGGGGTGCGGCGTGCGGAGTCGTTGTCCTTGAGCCACTGGTCGGCTTCTTCCTCGGTCTCGGCGTACTGGCCCTTGAACACCGCGGGGATGTAGTCGAACATGAAGCGCTTGCCCTCGGAGTTCTTGAGCACCCCGCCGTCACCACGGACACCCTCGGTGACCAGGATGCCCTTCACCGACAGCGGCCAGACCATGCCGGTCGGGTGGAACTGGATGAACTCCATGTTGATCAGGCCCGACCCGGCGCGCAGGGCCAGGGCGTGGCCGTCGCCGGTGTACTCCCAGGAGTTCGACGACACCTTGAACGACTTACCGATGCCGCCGGTGGCCAGCACGATCGCAGGCGCTTCGAACAGCACGAAGTCGCCGGTCTCGCGGTAGTAGCCGAAGGCGCCGGCGATGCGGTCGCCGTCCTTGATCAGGTCGGTGATGGAGCACTCGTGGAAGACCTTGATCCGGGCCTCGTAATCGCCGAGTTCCTTCTTGTCCTCCTGCTGCAGCGAGACGATCTTCTGCTGCAGCGTGCGGATGATCTCCAGGCCGGTGCGGTCACCGACGTGGGCCAGCCGCGGGTAGGTGTGCCCGCCGAAGTTGCGCTGGCTGATCCGGCCGTCCTTGGTCCGGTCGAACAGGGCGCCATAGGTTTCCAGCTCCCAGACCCGGTCGGGAGCCTCCTGCGCGTGCAGTTCGGCCATGCGCCAGTTGTTGAGGAACTTGCCGCCGCGCATGGTGTCGCCGAAGTGCACCTGCCAGGAGTCCTTGGTGTTGACGTTGCGCATGGCCGCCGCGCAGCCGCCCTCGGCCATCACGGTGTGGGCCTTGCCGAACAACGACTTGGTCACCACCGCCACCCGCAGACCGCGTTCGCGGGCCTCGATCACCGCGCGCAGACCTGCCCCGCCGGCACCGATCACGACAACGTCGTAGGAGTGCCGTTCCAACTCGCCCATAGAAATTCCCCACTCGCCTTTCGCGTGTATCTACTTGTCGGCCAATGAATTCAGCTGGCCGACTCAGCCGATGAACCTGAGATCCGAGATGGTGCCGCTGGCTACCAACATGATGTAGAAGTCGGTGAGGACCAGGGTGCCCAGCGTGATCCAGGCGAAGAGCATGTGGCGGGTGTTGAGTTTGCTCACCTGTGTCCACATCCAGTAGCGCACAGGGTGTTTGGAGAAGTGCTTGAGCCGGCCGCCGGTGACGTGGCGGCATGAATGGCAGGACACCGTGTAGACCCAGAGCAGGATGACGTTGCCGGTCAGGATGATGTTGCCCAGGCCGAACCCGAAGCCGGACGGCGAGTGGAACGCGGTGATCGCGTCGTAGGTGTTGACCAGTGAGATGAGCACCGCGGCGTAGAAGAAGTACCGGTGCAGGTTCTGCATGATCAGCGGAAGCCGGGTTTCCCCAGTGTATTTCGCGTGCGGTTCGGCGACCGCGCAGGCGGTGGGTGACTGCCACACCGACCGGTAGTACGCCTTGCGGTAGTAGTAACAGGTCAGCCGGAAGGCCAACAGGAACGGCAATGAGATGAACGCCATCGGGATGAACCAGGGCAGCTCGCCGACCCATTGTCCGAAGTGGCTCGATCCGGGCGCGCACGCCGTGCTGACGCACGGTGAGTAGAAGGGCGTCAGGTAGTGGTAGTCCTCTACCCAGTACGCGCTTCCCCAGAACGCCCGGACCGTCGCATAGATGACGAATGTCGCGAGCCCCAGATTGGTCAATAGTGGTGCCTGCCACCACCGGTCGGTCCGTAGGGTGCGTTGGGGGATCTGCGCTCGTGTGGGCGAGAAGACCCCGGTCGCGCGACGGTCAGCGGTGGGTGCGCTCACGGTTCCCTTTCTGAGGTTCAGTTATTCGTCGGGCGTCGAACGCCCGTGAGCTCAGCGGTATCCGCCCAGACCCTCGTCGGCGACGTCCTGCCAGAACTCGCTTCCGTATTGGGTGTCGGGGATGCCGATTTTCTCGCGGGCTGGTTTTTGGCGTGTCACGCCGTGACGCATCTCCAACTCTTCGGCGTCGATGTCCAACCGCTCGATATCGTTGAGGATCCGCTCGGCGTCGTTCACCACGCGGCGCATGGCGGGGGAATCCCCGTACTTCGACGCCAGTGTGGTGACACAGCGACGCATGTCGCCGATCAAGTTGTGCAGTTCAGAGAACTCAGTGGTGGTGGACAAGTGACCTCCTCGGGCTGAAGGTGTCAGGGCTCACAGTACGACAACCAATGCTAGCCACATCACGATCGAGACGTGATGCGCATCACGTCCTCGGAGGTGTCGTGGACTGCTCGTCAGGAGCCGCCGGAACCCGGGTCGTAGTGTTGGTTCCGCTGGCTTCGCGCCTCGCCGAATGACATCTGAGCAGGACATCTGAGCACCTGGAGGAGCTATGACCGAGACCACGTTGCAGGAGCGGGCGGCGGCGTTGCTGGCGCTGCACCAACCCGGCAACCCCGTCGTGTTGCCCACGGTGTGGGACGCCTGGTCGGCGCGGCTGGCGGTCGGCGAGGGCTTCGCCGGGCTGAGCGTGGGTAGCCACCCGCTGGCCGATTCGATCGGGAAGGCCGACGGCGAGGTGATGTCGTATGACGATCTGCTGACCCGGGTGCGGCAAATCACCGACGCGGTCGACGTGCCGGTCTCGGTGGATATCGAGTCCGGCTACGGCGAGCGGCCCGAGCGGCTGATCGAGGGCCTGCTCGAGGTCGGTGCGGTCGGGCTGAACATCGAGGACACCGTGCACAAGGAGGACAAGCGGCTGCGAAGCTCGTCCGAGCACGCCGAGCTGGTGAGACAGCTGCGCGCGGCGGCGGATGCCGCAGGCGTGCACGTGGTGATCAACGCGCGCACCGATCTGTTCCTGCGCAAGGACGGCGATGCCGCTGATCGGGTGGACCGGGCGATCGCCCGGTTGTCCGAGGCCGCTGCGGCGGGTGCCGATTCGTTGTTCCCGGCCGGGTTGGCCGACCCGGAAGGGTTGGGGCGCTTCGTCTCTGAGGTGCCGCTGCCGGTCAGCGTGACCGTTCCACCCGATTCCGCCGATCTGACTGCGCTGACGGAACTCGGCGTCGGGCGCATCACCTTCGGTCCGTTCCTGCAGGCCGTGCTGAGCGCGCGGGCCAAGGAAGTGCTCGGCCGCTGGCGTTAGCCATCAGCGATTTGCGCGAACTACCGCTTCTCGACGTGCGAATTGTGCCAATAATTGCGCACTGATACGTCGAGCGGGCGGGATGCAGCGATGGGTTGGCGCATGAGAAGTGTGGTGACGCTGGTTGCGGCGGGTGGTGTGGTGCTCAGTGGGATCGGTGCGGCACCGGCCGGGGCGGCGACGATGGTGCCGTTGTCGAATTCCATCCGAGGGTGTGATTTCACGAAGGCGTTGTTTCTCGGCGGCATGGGCTCGGGTTCCGGTTCCGGCCGGGCCAGCATCGGTGCCGACGGCTCGCACGTAGGTGCCGAGGTCTCGCTGCAGTCGGCCACGCCCGACATCGACTACCGGGTCCGGCTCATCCAGCTGCCGCGGTCGTCGGTGGCGACGTGCAACGTCGGAGATCCCGGAGTGTCCGGCGCAGTGCTGCACACCGATGCCAGTGGGACGGGAACAGTGACGGTCGCCGGGCCGCTGAGTTCGGGCGCCACGCAGGCCTGGGTGGTGGTCGAGGGGCCACCCCCGCCGGGGCGCATTCGTGGTGACGTCTACACCTCGGACTATCCGGTAAACCTGTGATCGATGCCGAAAGCCGGTGGAACCCAGTGGATTCCACCGGCTTCGGTGTCACCGCCCTACCTCAGGCGGATGCGGACGGCCAGGGCGGCGCACGCGATGACGACGGTGCCCCCGAGAACCGTCGACCAGGTCAGCCGCTCGTGCAGTAACAGGGCGGCCCACCCGATGGTCATCACAGGCTGGACCAACTGGACCTGACTCACCTGGGTCATCGGACCGATGGCCAGGCCGCGGTACCAGGCGAAGAAGCCCAGATACATGCTGACCACGGCCAGGTAGCCGAACGCGGCCCACTGCACAGATGTCGCGTGCGGCGGTTGCTGCACGATGGCCAGCGCCGTCAAGGCCAGCATCACCGGCGCTGCCACCACCAAGGCCCAGGACACCGTCTGCCAGGCGCCCAGCTCGCGAGCCAGCAACCCGCCCTCGGCGTACCCGACCGCCGCCGCCAGCACCGCGCCGAACAACAGTAGGTCCGGCCAGCTCAGATGCCCCAACCCGGAGCCATGCACCATGGCGAACACCACTGCGGCCAGGGCTCCGGCCGCCGCCATCACCCAGAACGCGGTCGGCGGGCGCTCGTGACCGCGCAGCACCGCACACACCGCGGTGGCGGCAGGCAGCAGCGCGACCACGATGGCGCCGTGGCTGGCGGGCGCGACCGTGAGTGCGTAGGAGGTCAGTAGCGGAAAGCCCGCGACGACACCGGCCGCCACGACGGCCAGCCGGGCCCACTGCCGGGCGGAGGGCAGCGCCTGCCGGGTCAGCGTCAGAGCCGCAGCCGCGATCGCTGCGGCGACCACGGCCCGCCCGGCGCCGATGAACAGCGGGGACAGCCCGCCGGTGGCCACCTTGGTGAACACGATCGTGAACGAGAACGCGGTGACACCCAGCAGCCCCCACCACAGTCCGGAGCGGGATAGCGCCGACGAGCTTTGACCAGTAGCGCTACTCTGTATCAACATGGATAACGATAGCACCGAGCGGATCGTTTCCGGCCTGCGCAAGTGGATCAGCACGGCGCCACCGGGGGCGCAGCTACCGTCCAACCGGGCCCTGGTGGCGGAATATGCGGCCAGCCCGGTGACGGTGGCCAAGGCCATGCGCACGCTGCGCAGCCTGGGCCTGGTGGAGAGCAGACCGGGGGTGGGGACCTTCGTGCGGGCGGTGCGCAGCGCGCGCCTGCCCGATTACGGCTGGCAGACCGCCGCACTGGGGTCCCCGCAGGCGCGCATCCCCGCACTGTCGACGCCGTTGCGCAGCGTCGCGCCCGACGTGATCGCCTTGCACTCCGGTTATCCCGTCCGAGAACTCCTCCCGCAGCGGTTGGTCCGCACGGCATTCGCGCGGGCGGCCCGCGGCGATGCCGCGGTGACTGCCGCGCCCGCTCCCGGCCGGCCCGACCTGCAGGCCTGGTTCGCCCAGGAACTGGCCGAGGCCTTCGGTGCGGGTGTGACACCACCGACCGCCCGTGAGGTCATCGTGCTGCCGGGCAGCCAGAGCGGTCTGAGTTCGATCTTCCGGGCGCTGGTCGGGTTCGGGCAGCCGATGTTGATCGAATCGCCCAGCTACTGGGGAGCCATCCTGGCCGCGGCCCAGTGCGGTGTCCGGCTGGTGCCGGTACCCAGCGGACCGCAGGGTCCTGACCCGGAGGAGCTTTCCCGCGCCTTCGCGCAGACCGGGGCCAGGGTGTTCTACGCACAGCCGAATTACGCCAATCCGACTGGTGCCCAATGGGATCCGGAGCTCACCGGCGGGGTGCTCGAGGTGGTGCGCGGCCACGGTGCGTTCCTGATCGAGGATGATTGGGCACACGATTTCGGCATCGACAGCACCTCCAGGCCGGTCGCCGCCTCCGATGACGCCGGCCATGTCATCTATCTGCGGTCGCTGACCAAGAGCGTGTCGCCGTCGATCCGGGTGGCGGCGATGGTGGCCAGGGGTCCGGCCCGGGACCGGATCCTGGCCGACCGCGGTGCGGAGTCGATGTATGTCAGTGGTCTGCTGCAGGACGCGGCACTCGACGTGGTCACCCAGCCGGCCTGGCGCACGCACCTGCGGGACTTGCGCCAGCAGTTGCGGGCCCGGCGGGACCTGCTCATCGCCGCCTTGGCCGCGCACGCCCCCGGTGCCCAGTTGGACCATGTGCCCCGCGGCGGGCTGCATCTCTGGCTGCGACTGCCCGACGCGATCAACCTGCAGCGCCTGGTGCGAGAGTGTGAGGCCGAGTCGGTGCTGGTCGCGGCGGGCAACGAATGGTTTCCGGCCGAGCCGTCCGGGCCGTACCTGCGGCTCAACTTTTCCGGGCCGGATCCGCAACGTTTCGCCGAGGCCGCTCGGGCCATCGGCCAGGCGCTTGCCCGCCAGTTGGATTAGCTCGATCTCACGGCAGCACGTCCTCACATGTGCGGCGCGCAGACCGTGAGCACACCGTGACGGGCGCTTCACACAGGGCGACATTTCGGCAACTTCGGATTCCTAACCTCGCCATATGTCGTCAACACAGAACGTCGTGGTCGTCGGACACGGCATGGTGGGCCACCGCTTCGTCGAGGCGTTGCGGTCGCGTGACGCCGCAGGTGCCTGGCGGATCACCGTCCTGTCCGAGGAAGCTGACGCCGCCTATGACCGGGTCGGGCTGACCGGATACACCGAGCACTGGGACCGGGCCAAGCTCGCCCTGCCGGGTAACGACTACGCCGGTGACGACCTGGTTGACCTGCGCCTCGGATGCGCGGTCGCCGAGATCGACCGACAGACCCGCACGGTGCGCACCGTCACCGGCGAGAGCTTCGCGTACGACGCGCTGGTGCTCGCCACCGGGTCGTACGCCTTCGTGCCGCCGGTGCCGGGGCGCGACCTGCCGGGCGTGCACGTCTACCGCACGCTCGATGACCTCGACGCGATCCGTGCCAGCGCGAAGCGCGCCATGGACTCGAAGTCACCGGTCGGGGTGGTGATCGGCGGCGGTCTGCTGGGCCTGGAAGCGGCGAACGCGTTGCGCCAGTTCGGTCTGCGGACCCACGTCCTGGAGATGTCGCCGCACCTGATGTCGGCCCAGCTCGACGAGGCCGGAGGCACACTGCTGAACCGCATGATGCGTGGCCTGGACATCGAGGTGCACACCGCGGTCGGCACCGACAGTATCCAGCCGGCACAGCGGCACAAGCCGCTGCGCAAGTCCGACGTCGATGATTCGATGCGGCTGTCGCTCAACGACGGCACCACGATCGACGCCGGCCTGGTCGTCTTCGCCGCGGGTGTGCGCCCGCGCGACGAGTTGGCCCGGGCTGCGGGCCTGGACATGGCGCAGCGCGGTGGCGTTCTCACCGACCTGTCCTGCGTCACAAGTGATCCCAGCATCTACGCGATCGGTGAGGTGGCCGCCATCGATGGCCGCTGCTACGGTCTGGTCGCGCCGGGTTACACCACCGCCGAGGTGGTGGCCGACCGCCTACTCGGCGGCGAGGCGGAGTTCCCGGGCGCCGACATGTCCACCAAGCTCAAGCTGCTCGGCGTCGACGTCGCCAGTTTCGGTGATGCCAAAGGGCTTACGCCGAACTGCCTGGAGGTCGTGGTCAACGACCCGGTCAAGCAGACGTACGCCAAGCTGGTGCTCTCCGATGACGCCAAGACGCTGCTCGGCGGCATCCTGGTCGGTGACGCATCGGCCTACGGAGTGCTGCGCCCGATGGTCGCGAGCGAACTTCCCGGAGACCCGCTGTCATTGATCGCTCCGGTGAGTGACGGCAACGCACCGGCGCTGGGCGTGGCCGCGCTGCCCGACATCGCGCAGATCTGCTCGTGCAACAACGTCACCAAGGGAGATCTGAAGGACGCCATCTGCGGCGGCTGCGATGACGTGCCCAGTCTCAAGAAGTGCACGCTGGCCGGCACCTCGTGCGGCTCCTGCGTGCCGCTGCTCAAGCAGCTGCTGGAGGCCGAGGGGGTCGAGCAGTCCAAGGCGTTGTGCGAGCACTTCACCCAGTCCCGCGCCGAGCTCTTCGAGATCATCAGCGCCACCGAGATCCGCACCTTCTCCGGCCTGATCGAGAAGTTCGGCACCGGAAAGGGTTGCGACATCTGCAAACCCACCGTCGCGTCGATCCTGGCATCCACCAGCTCCGACCACGTGCTCGACGGTGAGCAGGCCTCGCTTCAGGATTCGAACGACCACTTCCTGGCCAACATCCAGAAGAACGGCAGCTATTCGGTGGTGCCGCGGTCGCCGGGCGGCGAGATCACTCCTGAGCAGTTGATCCTGATCGGTGAGATCGCAAGGGATTTCGACCTCTACACCAAGATCACCGGCGGTCAGCGGATCGACATGTTCGGCGCCCGCGTCGAACAGTTGCCGCAGATCTGGGCGCGTCTGGTCGAAGGCGGCATGGAGTCCGGGCACGCCTACGGCAAGTCGCTGCGCACCGTGAAGAGCTGCGTCGGCAGCACCTGGTGCCGTTACGGCCAACAGGATTCGGTGAACATGGCCGTCGAGATCGAGAAGCGGTACCGAGGTCTGCGGTCACCGCACAAGATCAAGATGGCGGTCTCGGGATGCGCCCGCGAATGCGCCGAGGCGCAGAGCAAGGACGTCGGCGTCATCGCCACCGAACAGGGCTGGAACCTCTACGTGTGCGGCAACGGCGGCATGTCGCCACGGCACGCCCAGTTGCTGGCCGGCGACCTCGATGACGAGACGCTGATCCGCTACATCGACCGCTTCCTGATGTTCTACATCCGCACCGCCGACCGGCTGCAGCGCACCGCTCCCTGGCTGGAGGCCATGGATGGCGGGCTCGACCATCTGCGTGATGTCGTGTGCCACGACTCCCTCGGTCTGGCAGCCGAATTCGAGGCGGCCATGGAACGACACGTCGCCGGCTATGCCTGCGAGTGGAAAGGCGTCCTGGACGATCCGGAGAAGCTGTCGCGCTTCGTGTCGTTCGTCAATGCACCCGACGTGGACGACCCGACCATCACGTTCACCGAGCGCGGCGGCCGCAAGGTGCCAGGCGCCACTGATATCGGTATGCCCAAGGTCCGCGGATTCCAGGAGGCGAAATGACACTGCTCGACGACCACCAAGACGTCAACGCCGCCGCGCCGTGGGAGTGGACGACAGCCTGCCGGTACGACTTCCTGATGCCGTGCCGAGGCGTCGCGGTGCTGCTTCCGGACGGTTCGCAGGCGGCGCTCTTCCGGCTTGACGACGGTTCCCTGCACGCGGTGGGCAACATCGACCCGTTCTCCGGCGCAGCCGTGCTCTCCCGCGGGATCGTGGGCGATCGTGCCGGCCGTGCGACGGTGCAGTCGCCGATCAAGAAGCAGGCATTCGCGCTCGACGACGGCAGTTGCCTCGACGACGATGCGGTGTCGATTCCGGTCTACCGGACCCGCATCACCCCTGGCGGGCTTGTTCAGATCTCCGCCTGATCGGTCGCCCGGCTCCAGTGGGCGTCGCGCCCCTGGAGCTTGCGGCGTTCCACTGCGCCGCGGCGCTCGAGCACGGTCAGATTGCGGTACACCGACTCGATTACGACCGGTGCACGGAAGTGCTCGTGCATGTCGTCACGTAGCTGGGCAGTGGTCATCGGCCGAGACGTGCGTTCCAGAGTGTTCAGCAGGTGTTCACGCAGACGTTCGGCCGGGACCCGGTTACCGGGTCGCACTGCCGCGCGCGTCGTCTCGACGGGCTGCGCCCGCCGGTGTTGTCACCTGCACCTTTGTCTCTGCTCCTACCTAATCGCTCGATGATCGCGATAACGATAGCTGAGTTTTCGGGCCTTATCTGACGCGCTGATCCGCCGGCAAACGTTCGCGGGCTGGTTACTCAGGCAAACACCTGTACAGAGGTGGTTTCGCGCAGAAATTTGCCAGATTTGCACCCCCGGGAGAGTTTCCAAAGTTGTGGTGAGCCTCTCTCTGGCTAACTAGAATAGTTCGCTGGGTGTGTTTAGACTCCCTCTCAAGGAAGCGGCGTCAGAGGGGCTGACAAGGGATGTTTGCGCGTTCGGTAATAAATCTGGTGGGGGCGGCGGCGATGCTGGGCGCACTCGGGGCAACTTTCATACCCCTGGCCTTGAATGCCGTGGATCGCGCCGGTCAACCCATCCCATGCGGTAACGGAGCGCGGCCGGACTACAGCGTGGCCGCACAACAGGACCAGCTCAACCTGGACCAGCACACGCTCGCCGGGCCGGGATTCATGGCCAGTGATTACGTCGAGCAATGTTCGGCGTTGGTCGGCACCCGGCGGTCGGCGTTCTTCGCGGTGGCGGGCGCCGGTGGTGTACTCCTGCTGGCGGGCACGGCCGGCCCGCTCATCGCGCGGTCGATCCGTTCACGCCGCGGCAGGCAGGCTCAGTACCCCTGCTCGGCGGAACCGGTTGGCAATCAGCCGAACCATCCCGGGGTGGGTGCCCAGTGGGGCACTCACGAGGTCGGCGCCGGATTCACGCAGCCGGTCCTGGAAAAGCCCGTCGGCGAGCAGGTAGGACGCCACAGCTATGCGGCGATGGCCGCGGCGGCGCTGCGCGGCGACGGCTTCGGCAACGGTGGGCGCACCGGTCGCGGCGAAGGCCATTTCTACGCGGTCGCCGGTCATCGCTGACAGCAGGGCCGCGGTGCGCCGCAAGTCGGACTGGGCCCCTCTGTCGGATGTTCCTGCTGCCGCCAGGATCACCGAATCACCTGGCCGCCATCCTGATTCGATGAGCCGATCGGCGAGGACCCGGACCGTTCCCTGACACGGGCCCAAGGGTTGGGTGACGGTGACGGCCGGGTGTCCGCTGGCCGCAACGTGGGTGGGTACGTCGACCCGGACGTGATATCCGGCGGCCAGGAATGCGGGCACCACCACCGCCGGGCAGTCTGTCGGTAGCGTTGCGAGAACCTCGCTCGGGGTCGGGCCCACGACGTCGACGAAGGAGACGTGCACGGGCCGGCCCAGCAGGTCGGACACCCGCGCGGCGAGGTCGCCGATCATCGCGACGCCTCCCGGCTTGCGGGTGCCGTGGGCGACGAGGACCAGGCTCATTGCGCCGGGGCCATCTCGGGGTCATCGACGGCGAGCCGGTAACCCCGCTTCACCACCGTTGACACGATGTTCTTGTCTCCCAAGGCAGTACGCAGCCGCAGCACGGCGGTCTCGACCGCGTGGGTATCGGTTCCGGTGCCGGGCAGTGCGCTGAGCAGGTCGAACCGAGACACCACCGCGCCCGGACGGTGTGCCAACGCGCGGATGGTCGCCATCCCGGCGGGGGACAGCGACTTGACCGTGCCGTCGACCAGAACGCAGGTACCCCGGATCTCGAGCGTGTGACCGGCGACCCGGACGGTGCGCGCCTGCAGCAGCGGCAGTTCGTCGGTGATGTGGCGGGCCAAGGCGCCCAGCCGCATTCGTTCGGGTGCCGAGGTCGGAACACCGAGCCGGACCAGTGGCCGAGCGGTCACCGGGCCCACGCACATGGCGTGGACATCGGTACGCAGCGCCGCCAGCACCCGGTCGGCGATATCCATCTCGGTGGCGCGCATCAGTACCGACGCCACCGCCATGGCTGAGGTGAAACTGACTGCATCAAAGCGCCTTTCGGCGATCCCGGTGACCATCTGGTCGAACTCGCCGCCCCGCGGCGCGGGATGCCAGCGGTACACCCGGATGGGCACCACCTCGGCGCCCCCGGCCCGCAGCTCATCGAGAAACTCGGGAAACGGATCCCACTCATCGGTGGCCCCGTGCAGCTGCACGGCGATGCGTTTTCCTTCGACGCCCTGTTCGAGCAGGTAGCGCAGCACCTCTCGGGAGGATTCCGATTCCGGCGACCACTCCTCGGGCAGGCCCGCGGCGCGCAGCGCGCCCGTGGCTTTGGGGCCACGGGACACGATGCGGGCGTTGCTCAACGCGTCGGTGAGCTCGGTGGCCAGGCCCCAGCCGTCGGCCGCGGCGAACCAGCCGCGGAACCCGATCCCGGTGGTCGCCACCACGATGTCCGGTGGGACGTCGATGAGCGACGCGGTGTGGGCGCGCAGCTCCTCGTCGTCGGGCAGCGGAACCATCGTGATGGCGGCCGCGCTGGTCACCGTCGCGCCACGTCTGGTCAGCAGCGCGCTCAGCTCGTCGGCACGTCGGGCGGAGGTCACCGCCACACGAAAACCTGTGAGCGGTGCCCAGTCGGGCTCGTTCATGGATCCAGTGAAGGCATCTCGTGTTTCCAAGTGATTACCCGGCCATTGCCTCGGCATGTCGCTCCGCCGGGGTTGCTGTGACGGCCGTCGCAGCCGGCCGCCGGACGTAACGGAACCAGGTGAACGCCGAGGCCACGATGTAGAAGACCAGGAAGATCCAGAACGCGGCGGTCGCCGACCCGCTGGACAGGTAGGACTGTCGCAGCGCCAGGTTGATACCCACGCCACCCAGTGCGCCGACGGCGCCGGCGAACCCGATCAGTGCCCCCGACATCGACAGCGACCACCGCTGCCGCTGCTCTTCGCTGACCTGCAGCGAGTGGCTGCGGGCCTCGAAGATGGACGGGATCATCTTGTAGACCGAGCCGTTGCCCAGGCCGGAGAGCAGGAACAGGGCGATGAACCCGACGACATAACCGGCCATCATCAGGCCGTTGGCCGCCCCCGTGGTGTGATCGTCGACCATGCTGATCGCGACCAGCAGGCCGGCCGCCAGGATCATGCCGCCGAACACCGCCAGGGTCACCCGGCCGCCACCGACCCGGTCGGCCAGCTTGCCGCCGTACACCCGGGACAGCGAGCCGAGCAGCGGGCCGACGAAGGCGATCTGCGCGGCGTGCAGAGAGGCCTGGGCGGCGGTCTGGCCGCCGGCGGCGAAGTTGATCTGCAGCACCTGGCCGAACGCGAAGGCGAAGCCGATGAAGGATCCGAAGGTGCCGATGTAGAGCAGCGAGATCACCCAGGTATCCCGTTCTGTCAGAATGGCTTTCATCGCACCCAGGTCGATGTTGTGCTGCTCGAGGTTGTCCATGTAGAGCGCTGCGCCGATTCCGGCCACGGCCAGCGCCACCAGGTACACGGCGCATACCCAGTACGGCGAGCGGTTACCCGCGGTGGCGATCACCAGCAGGCCGACCAGCTGGATCATCGGGACACCGATGTTGCCGCCGCCGGCATTGAGCCCCAGTGCCCAGCCTTTGAGCCGTTGCGGATAGAAGGCGTTGATGTTGGTCATCGATGAGGCGAAGTTGCCGCCGCCGAAGCCGGCCAGGGCCGCGCACAGCAGGTAGGGCCACAGCGGTAGGCCCGGATGGGCCAACAACAGCATGGTTCCCACCGTGGGGATCAGCAGGACGAAGGCGGAGAACACTGTCCAGTTGCGGCCGCCGAAGGTGGCGGTGGCCAGCGTGTAGGGGATGCGCAGGCAGGCGCCCACCAGGGTGGCGGTGGCGCCCAGCAGGAACTTGTCCCCGGCCGAGAAGCCGTACACGGCCTCGGGCATGAACAGCACCATGACCGACCAGATCGACCAGATGGAGAAGCCGACATGCTCGGCGAACACCGACCAGATCAGATTCCGTCGCGCGATGTATTTGTTTCCGGCTTCCCAGGCCAATGTGTCCTCGGGATCCCAGTTGGTGATGCGATTCGACTTCAGCAGAGTGGGCATGGCGCAAAAGTAGGAAGCGATTATTGCGCAGGCGCTCCCCGCGGTGACCCGGCCGTGAAATTCCGCTCACCCGCCGCACGGCAGCGGTGTGAGCCTGTGCTTCGGGTGGTTACCAGACGTCCCCGTCGCGCCAGTCGCAGGTGATCTCCGCGGTGGTGTCGAGTTCCATCCCGGAGGGCAGGTCCACCGGGAGCACGAACAACGAACGGTCGTCCTCGGGCGTGCGCGTCACCCCGGCCGGCTTCAGCACCGACGTCGGCCCCTGCCAGGGCACCCAGCCGCGGGCGATGTAGATGTCCCTGGCGGTCTCCGACGAGCTGAGTGCGCCGAGTTGGTAGGCGCCGCGCAGCACCTGCTCGACGCCGTCCATGACGGCGCTGGCAAGGCCTTGACCGCGCCAATCCTCGCGCACCGCCACGGCTTCCACATAGCCGCAGCGCAGCGCGGTGTCGCGGTAGATCAGCCGCCGCTGCACCACGGCGGCATGCGCGATCAGGGCGCCGTGGTGGCAGATGAAGGCGTGCATGCCGCCGAGCGAGTGCTCCCAGTCGGCGTCGGTGAAATCGCCCTCGAACGCCTCGATGACCATGCGCCGGGCGCCCTCGCGGGTCTCGTGGTCGAGATCGGCGGTGTGAACGAGTCGAGCGGTATGCAGGATCCCGCCTCGGACGGGCGTGCTGACATCCTGGAAAGGCACACCCTTGTTCTACCAGCGCGGCGCGCCGGTGTCTCTACGTCGGTCCCCACGTCGCGGGCGCTACGTCGCGGGCCGTCCAGCGGACAGCCCGAGCTCCCCGGGCGCCGTTTTCCACACCTGGGTCACTGATCGCCGGGATCGCGACCCTGACGTGGAAAACGACGACCGGAATGGTCCAGACGTCTAGCCCTCGAACGGTCGCCGAGGGTGCGCCCAGTGCAACCGGACGGTCTGCCCTGGCCGGACCTGACCCAGCTTGTCGATGTCCTCGTCGGTCACCACGCCGATCACCGGATAGCCGCCCGTGACGGGGTGGTCGGGCCCGAGGATCACCGGAAAACCGTTGGGCGGGATCTGGATTGCCCCGCGCGTCGCGCCTTCGCTGGGCAGCTGGCGGTCGGGCCAGCGGTAGTCCAGCGGCATGCCGACCAGACGCATCCCGACCCGGTCACTGTGGGTGGTCACCAGCCAGTTGGTGCGCACCAGGACGTCGGGGTCGACGAACCAGTCGTCCCGCGGGCCGGGCACCACATTCAGTTCCAGCACGTCGTCGGTGATCGAGGCGACCGGTGCCTGGTCGGTCTCGGGCAGATCGGCGGTGTGTTCGCCGACCGGCAGGATGTCGCCGGGCTGCAGCGGGGCCGGCCCGATCGCCGACATCACGTCGTAGCTCCGCGAACCCAGCACCGGTTCGACGGCGATGCCGCCACGTACCGCCAGGTAGCTGCGCAGCCCCGAGTGCGGGGCGCCCAGCGAGATCACCTGACCGTCGTGCACGTGGTGAATACTGTTGGTGCCAAACGGGATTCCGTTGACGGCCGGGTCGGTGTCCGCGCCGGTGACCGCGATGGTGACGTCCCCGCCGACCACCCGGGCCGAGAAGCCGCCGAACATCACCTCGACGGTGGCGTGTTCACCGGGGTTGGCGACGAGCCGGTTGGCCAGGGTGTGGGCCCGACGGTCGGCGGCACCCGAGCGGGTGACGCCGAGGTGGGCCATTCCGGGGCGGCCCAGATCCTCGACCAGTGCGAGAGGTCCGGTGCGCAGCACTTCCAATCTGGTGGTCATGATGTCCTCCTCGCCGACTAGCCGATGGCCCGGAACTGCACCCACGTACCGGGGGTGAGCAGCGCGGGTTGGTCCCGATGTACGTCGAACATCACCGCGTCGGTGCGTCCGATCAACTGCCAGCCGCCGGGCGACTGCCGCGGGTAGATGCCGCTGAACTCGCCGGCCAGTGCCACCGCGCCGGCGGGGACGCTGGTGCGGGGCTCGGCCCGGCGCGGCACCTGTAGTCGCGTGTCGCCGCCGACGAGATAGGCGAATCCGGGGGCGAAGCCCATGAAGCCCACCTGCCACGGGGTGCCGGTGTGCGCCGCGATCACCTCGTCCGGGGTCAGCCCGGTCAGTGTCGCGACGTCGTTCAGGTCGTCGCCGTCATAGACCACGTCGATGGTCACGTCAGCCTGGCCGGTGGGCCGGACCGGTGCCGCTCCGGGCTGCAGCCGCAACGTACCCAGGCGTTGGCGGGTGGGTGCCTGATAGCGGGGATCGGCCAGCTTGATCAAGATCGTGCGGGAGGCCGGCACGATATCGACCACACCGAGCAATTGGGCCGCCGTGAGCGTGGCGGTCCACACCAAAACATCGGCAGTGCTGTCGAACTCGAGCAGCAGAGCCTGATCGCCATAGTCGCGGGCGGTGCCTGGGTTCAGGCTCGGTCCCGCGTCCATCACCTCTGATGTCACACTCATGACCTGAAGCTACCCGCGAGTAGCTAAGAAAGCGCCCGCTCTATGAACCTTGCCAGAGGTGCCTTATCGAAGCCTCAAACGGCGGCCTGATAAGTGGGCTCGCGGCGCTTGATCGCGGCGATCACGCGGTAGGTGATCGGCAGCATGATCACCTCGACGGCGGTCTTGTAGACCCAGCCCAGCGCGGTGTAGGTGACGAAGTCGCCGAAGGTGCTGATCCCGATCGCACTGGCCGCGATGCCGCAGAACACCAGGGTGTCACCGAGCTGGCCGGCGAAGGTGGATCCGACCAGGCGGGCCCACAGGTGCTTCTCCTTGGTTCGTTCCTTGATGGCAACGACGACCCAGGCGTTGATGGTCTGCCCGACGATGAACCCGGCCAGGCCCGCCACGATCAGCTGCGTGTAGGCGTGGACGATGTTCTCGAAGTGCTCCTGATTGGTGTAGAAGTCCGCCGCTGGGAGATAGATGGTGATCCAGAATGCCAGTGCGGCAAGAGCATTCATCGAGAATCCGAGGAAGATGGCGCGGCGCGCGGCCTTGAACCCGTACACCTCGGAGAGCACGTCGCCGATCACGTAGGTGAGCGGGAAGACGATGAAGCCGCCGTCGGTGATGATCGACCAGTTGCCGATGATCGGGCCGAAGGCGACGCCCTTGGTGGCGGTGACGTTGGAGATGATCACCAGTGCCGTGAAGACCGCGACGAGCACCGGATAGTAGGCCGAGCCGACGATGGCGGTGCCGCGGTGCTCGGAGTGTTCCTTGGTGCTTGTCACCCGGTCATCTTGTCAGGTCAGTGCCTGGTTGAGCAGTGGCGGCAGTTGGTCGGCCACCACGGGGTAGGACAGCGGAGAGGCGAACGCGATGGCGCCGGCCAGGTCTTTGGGGGTGAAAACGTGCCGCTTGCGGGTGGTTGCCCGCAACTCGGCGATCGTTGGGTCGGCGAGCAGGGCGTCGCGCTCCTGATCGCTCTCGGTGGTCCAGATCAGCACGTCGGCGGCGTCGAGCACCGAGGCGAAGTCTGAGCGCGGGATCAGCTCCGGTGTCGGGGGAATGACGAAGCCCATCTGAGTGAGGAACTCGGTGCGCCACCCCGTCTGGGTTTGCACGCCGTCGCGGAACAAGGTGCCGGCCAGCAGCATGGCCTTCTTGCCGGCGAATCCCGGGTTGTTGGTGGCCACCGTCTTGAACCTGTCGTCCACCCCGGCGATCAGCCCAGTCATCGCGTCGTTCTGGAACAGCGCCTGACCGATCAGGGTGGCCTGGTCGCGCCACGGTTCGAAGAACGCGTCGGGGCCGGACTGCGCGATGGTCGGCGCGATCTCGGACAGCTTGGCGTAGGTGTCGGCGTCGAGTCCGGCGTTGGTGGCCACGATCAGGTCCGGATTGAGCGCTTTGATCTCGTCGACCTGGATGCCGTCGGTCAGGCTGAGCACGGCGGGCTGGGCGCCCCCGAGTTTCGGTTGCGCCCAGGGCCACACCGCGTGCGGCTCGCCCCCGAACCACTCGGTCGTGGCGACCGGGACGACACCGAGGGCCAGCAGGTCGTCCTGTTCGGTGAACCCTGCGCTCACCACGCGTTTCGGCGGTCCGGGGATGTTGGTGTCGCCGAAGAGGTGGCGGACGGTTACCGAACCGTCTTTTCTGACTTCGCCGGGCTTTTGCGTGCTACATGCGGCGACCAGGGCCATCGCAGCGGTGACCGTGAAAAACCCTCGCCGTGACCAGGTTGTCGGCACTTAGCCAGGGTAACGGCTACCCCGTGCCGAAGCTGCCGAACAAACCGCCGAAGAGCAGGGAGGCCAACCCGAGCGCCACCACGATGTTGACCACGGTCGCCGCCGCGAACAGCACGATGGGCCGCCAGCCTGCCTCCTTGAGGCCGCGCAGCGAGAACTCCAGGCCGATCGCGACGAAGGCAAAGATCAGGAACCAGGTCCGCAGGTCGTTGACCGTCGCGATGGCCGCCTTGCCGTCGGCCGCGAACTGCAGATACAGCGTGCCGACGACCGAGGCGGCGATGAAGCCGAGGACGAATTTCGGGAACCGGTCCCAGAATTCGCGCAGCGACGGACGTGCCACCGTCGGGTCGGGCGTGTCGGACTGGCGCTCGACCTTCAAGGCGAAGTAGGCGGTGAGGGCGATGGCGACGATGCCGATCAACGCGTTCTGTGTGGTCTTGACGATGGTGGCGATTTGCAGCGCGTGCTCACCGGCGATCGTGCCTGCCGCGGCCACGGCCGCGGTGGTGTCGATGTTGCCGCCGATCCAGGCCCCGGCGACCGCGTCGGACAGCCCGAACACGTCGGCCAGCCACGGCAGCAGGAAGATCGAGGGCAGGGCGAACACGATGACGAGCGACGCCGCGTAGGCCAGTTGCTCCTTGCGAGCCTGGACGGCACCTGCGGCCGCGATGGCCGCACTCACCCCGCAGATCGACACCGCCGAGGCGAGCAGTGCCCGCAGTTTGTCGTCGAGTCCGAGTCGTCCGCCCAGCCACCAGGTGAACCCGAAGACGATCGAGATCAGCAGCAGGGCTTGGATGATCGCGGGCCCCGCGGCGGTGGCGAGCACCTTGAGATTGATCGAGGCGCCGAGCAGGACCAGGCCGGTCTTGATGAAGAACTCGGTGCGAAAGCCCTGCGACAGCACGTCACGGAGCGCGAACCTCGCCAAGACGGCATTGCCGATCAGGCCGAGAGCGATTGCGTAGACCGGGAATTCGACTGACTTGGCGACTTTGGCCAACGGGGTTCCGGCGGCCCAGTGGGGCACCTGGGTCTCCAGGAATCGGGTCGCTGCGCCCAGTGCGATGACCACCAGCACGCCGGCGACGGCGTAACCGAGCTTCGATGAGCGCTCTTCGGAGCGTTCCTCGGTGCTGGTCATGGGATCACGCTGCCGGGGATGGCACCGACGAGCACGAGGGTCAGTAGGGTGAGGCCGACGATCACGGCCAGCCAGTCTTCGTTCACGCGCGTCAGGCTAGAGAGCTCCAAAACCGCCGGGGAGCCTTGCGATCTGTGCGAATACAACCGGTTACGAACGAGGTGCATCCTGGCAGGGGACCGGTTATTGTCGATCCCGCATATAGGGCGTCCCCCGGGAATTATTCTCGACTCACGGGGACCTACTGAGGAGTGGTCATGCGGAGCATGTGGCGTCCAGTGTTACTCGGCCTGGCCAGTTTGACTGTACCGATCGCCGTCGCCTCCGCACCGCCGGCCGCCGCTGATTGTGTCGATGCCGGCGGTTCGACGGTGTGCGCGCAGGGCAACGTCCGCGGCGGGGGTCCGACCCCGCCGAAGGCCGGTCCCTACTACCCGTATCCGTGTGCCAACGACTGGTATTGCGGTGACTGGGGCCTCGAGATCAACCTCGACCCCGGCCGACCTGACAACGGTGGCGGCGGCGGTGGCGGCGGTTGGCGCCCCGGGCGTCCGTGAGCCTCAGCTCAGTTATCCGAGTCGACTTAGGAGCCACGATGTTCTCCCGTGTGATCGCCGCCGGCGCAATCAGCTTGTCGCTCTTGGCCGTTGGTGCGCCCGTCGCCGCAGCGGAAGGGCCGAACTGCACCGCTGCCGACCTGGCCGGTGTGATGGCCGGGGTCCGCGCGGCCACCTCGGCATATCTGTTCAGCCATCCGGACGTCAACGCGTTCTTCACCAGCCTCAAGGGGCAGTCCAACGAGCAGATGGCCGATTCGGTGCGGGTCTACCTCCAGGACAAGCCGGAGATCAAGGCAGAGCTGACGGGTATCCGGCAACCGGCGACTGATTTCCGCAACCGCTGCGGCGGATAGTCGCCTTTTCGCGGTCAGGTAGGTCAGGTCCGGACCAGTCCGCGCAGGAGCACCGCCAGACCGTATTCGAAGGCATCGTCGGCACGCGCCGGCCGGGGCGCGCCGGTGGCCAGCGCGGCGGTCAACTCCGGACCGACCGGATCCCCGGACTCCCACGGTTTGTCGGGGGCAGTGAGGTCGAGGGCCGACCCCAGCACGTAGTTGTCGACCAGGGTGATGGTCCGCAGCGTGTCGGTGGGGCTGAACCCGGCGCGGGTCAGGGTGACGGCCAACGCGTTGTACATCGTCAGCGCCTGGCGGCTGTTGACGGCGTGGGCGGTGAGCAGGGGAATCAGCCGCGGATAGCGGGCGAAGCTGTTGCGGTACGAGCGCATGATGTCGGCCAGGATCTCGGCCCACGGCCGGTCGGCGTCGACGTCGGGCAACTCGACTTCCGACATGGCCCGTTCGCGGAGCAGTTCGACGATCTGCTCGCGTCCGGACACGTGGTTGTACAGCGACGACGGGCTGACCTTGAGCCTGCGGGCCAGTTCGGGGATGGTGAATCCACCGGTTGTGTTGACGAGATTCATTGCCGCACTGGTGATCCGGTCCATTGACAGGATCGGTGTCGATGGTCGCCCCATGACCTGTTCCCCCTTGATTTCGTCCCACCGCTTGCCAACTTGGTGGTCTGGGTCACAGAATAAACGAATTCCATTCGCTTTAGGAGTCGCATGACCACTCTGTTCCATGGCGGTGTCATCTGGACACCCACGATGACCACCGATGCGCTGCTGGTCGGCGATGGCGTGGTGCAGGCAGTGGGTGACGACGCATCGGCGTCGACGGCCGATCGGAAGATCGACCTCGAAGGCGGCTTCCTGATGCCGTCGTTCGGCGACGGTCATGCCCACCCGCTGTTCGGCGGTCTGGAGTCGGCAGGCCCCGCGGTTCGGCCCTGCCGGTCGATCGAGCAGATCGTGTCGGCGGTCAAGGAGTTCGCCGACGCGAATCCTGATCAGGAGTGGATCGTGGGCGCGTCGTACGACGGCAGCCTCGCCCCCGATGGCTTGTTCGACGCGCGATGGCTCGACGCGGCGGTCCCGGACCGGCCGGTGGTGTTGCGCGCCTGGGACTACCACACTTTCTGGGTCAATTCGGCTGCGTTGCAGCGCGCGGGCATCACCGCTGACACGCCTGAGCCGGTGCTCGGTGAGATTCCGCGCCGTGAGGACGGCACGCCGCTGGGCACATTGCGCGAGTGGGGCGCCACCGATCTGATCACCGCCGTCATGCCGGCCCGTGACGAGGCCGTCCGGGTCGCGGCGTTGGGTACGGCCGCCGACTACTACCTGGCCCGCGGCGTGACGTGGGTTCAGGACGCCTGGGTCGAACCGGCCGAGCTCGACACCTACCTCGCGGCCGTCCGGCAGGGCGCCCTGCGGATGCGGTTCAATCTGGCGTTCTATGCCGATCCGCGCCACTTCGACACGCAGGTAACGCAATACGCAGCGGCCAGGGACCGGGTTCAGGCCGCGGGCTCGCCGCTGCTGACCGCGCAGACCGTGAAGTTCTTCGCCGACGGCGTGGTGGAGAACGAGACCGGCGCGCTGCTGGAGCCGTATTGCTCGGGCCTGCACTCGCACGGCATGCAGTTGTGGGAGGGCGACACCCTGGCCGAGGCGGCCAGGAGGGTGGACGAGCTGGGTCTGCAGATCCACATCCACGCCATCGGCGATGCCGCGGTCCGCCAGGCCCTGGACGCCATCGAATACGTTGCGCGGCACAACGGTCCGCGGGACCGCCGGCCCGTGATCGCCCATGCCCAGCTGGTGGACGACGACGATCTGGGCCGGTTCGCGGAGCTGGGTGTCATCCCGAACATGCAGCCGCTGTGGGCGCAGATGGACGCCCTGATGACGGTGCTCACGATTCCCCGGCTCGGAACCCAACGGGCCGACCGCCAGTACCGGATGCGCACGCTGGAGAGTTCCGGTGCGGCACTGGCGTTCGGATCGGACTGGCCGGTGTCTTCGGGGGCGCCGCTGGACGGTATCGCGGTCGCGGTGTCGCGGTGCACTTCCGAGGGTGAGCCGGTGGGCGGCTGGACCCCGCAGGAGGTCCTCCCCATCGAGCACGCGCTGACGTCGTACACCACGGCCGTCGCGTATCAGGCTTTCGCGGAAGAGAATTGGGGCCGCATCGTCCCCGGCGCGAGTGCTGACCTGGTCTGGCTGGACCGCGATCCGCGGTATCTGCCGCCGTCGGAACTCCCGGCACTGAAGGTGCGCGCCACCTATCTGCAGGGCACGCAGGTCTATTCGGCCGCGGAATGAGAGGAACTGTCATGTCCGATGTGGCTGAAGAGACCGAGGGCCGGCTACGGCGCGCCCTGGGGCTGCCGTCGTTGGTGCTGTTCGGTCTGGTCTACATGGTGCCGCTCACGGTGTTCACCACGTACGGCATCGTCACCCAGACCACCGGTGGCCGGCTGTCGGTCGCCTATCTGGTGACGCTGGCGGCCATGGTGTTCACCGCCCGGTCCTACGCGGTGATGGCGGTCGCCTTCCCGGTCGCGGGGTCGGCATACACCTACACGCAGAAGACTTTCGGCGCCCCGGTCGGATTCCTCGCCGGCTGGTCCCTGCTACTGGATTACCTGTTCCTGCCGATGATCAACTACCTGGTGATCGGGATCTATCTGCATGCAGCATTGCCCGCGATTCCGTCCTGGGTGTTCGTCGTGCTGGCCATCGCCATCGTGACGGTGCTCAACATTGTCGGCATCGTGTCGGTGGCCAGGGCGAACTTCGTCATCATCGCGGTGCAGGCGATCTTCATCGTGACGTTCCTGGTGCTGGCCACCTCCAAGGTGTTCAGCCTGGGCATGCTCGACCTGATGGCGCCGCTCCGTGGCGACGGTACCGCGACCGGATTCAGCCCCGTGCTGGCCGGCGCGGCGATCCTGTGCCTGTCGTTCCTCGGTTTCGACGCGGTGTCCACCCTGTCGGAGGAGGCCAAGGAGCCCAGACGGTCTGTGCCGCAGGCGATCATGATCGCCACACTGGTTTCCGGCGTGATCTTCGTCGTGCTGTCGTATCTCGGACAGTTGGTGTTCCCGTCCAATCAGTTCGGCGACGTCGAGTCGGGATCGCTTGACCTGATGCTGACCGCGGGCGGACAGTTCCTGCAGACCTTCTTCACCGCGGCCTACGTCGCCGGTGCGCTCGGATCCGCCATCACGTCACAGGCTTCGGTGGCCCGAATCCTGTACGCGATGGGACGCGACGGCATCCTGCCGCGCCCGATCTTCGGCTACGTCTCGCCGCGGTTCGCCACCCCGGTGTACGCGATCCTGGCCGTGTCGGTCGTGTCGCTGCTGGCCACCACGATCTCTTTGGCCACGCTGGCCTCGCTCATCAGTTTCGGTGCGCTGGTGGCATTTTCGGTGGTCAACCTGTCGGTCATCAAGCATTATTTCGTCGACCTACGAGAGCGCGAGGGCATTCAGGTGGTCAGCAACCTCGTCCTGCCGCTGATCGGCTTCCTGCTGACCGTGTGGCTGTGGACGAGTCTGTCCGGGGTCACGCTGATCGTCGGGTTGTGCTGGCTGGCGGTGGGATTCGTGTGGTTGGCCGGAGTTACCCGCGGATTCCAGCGGCCGACGCCGGTGCTGGACATGAAGGAGTAACCCCGGCCGGTGATGGCCGCCGAGTGGCCACTTGTGTCACGCGATTGCCCGAAAAGTGTGCAACAAGTGGCCATTCGACGCGCTACCAGCGTCAGCCCACGCTGATGGTGACGTCGATGTTGCCGCGGGTCGCCTTCGAGTACGGGCAGACCTGGTGCGCGTCGTCGGCGATGGCTTGTGCGGTCTCCCGGTCGACACCCGGGATGGTGACGTTGAGCCGCGCCCGCAGGGAGAACGCTCCGTCGGTGTTGAGCAGGTCTACCTCGGCGTCGACTGCGGTCTCGGCGGGCAGCTTCACGTTGTGCTTGCCCGCGGTGAGGCCCATGGCGCTCAGAAAGCACGCCGACCAGCCTGCCGCGAACAGCTGCTCGGGGTTGGTGCCGGTGCCGGTGCCGCCGGGCGGGGTGAGCTGGATGTCGAGGTTGCCGTCGGAGCTGTAGGACTCGCCCTGGCGCCCGCCGGTGGTGTGGGTCTGGGCGGTGTAGAGGACGTTGTCGGTCTGGCTGGTGGTCACGTCGATCTCCTTAGGTGGATGTCTGGATCCAAGTGGATGCGTTAGAGATGAACGCCGGATGTTCCGAATTCCATCCCATCCGATTGAATCGGATCCGATATAATTTCGGCATGGCACCTCGTCCCCCGCAGCTCTCGGACTTCCTGTGCTTTGCCGTCTACTCGGCCAATCTGGCGTACGGCAAGGCCTACAAGCCGATCCTGGACGCCAAGGGCATCACGTACACGCAGTACATCGCCATCGTGGCGCTCTCGGAGCAGGACCACCAGACCGTCGGCAGCCTGGGGGAGAAGCTGTTCCTGGAGTCCAACACGCTGACGCCCATCCTCAAGAAGCTCGAGGCTCTCGGCTACGTCACCCGGCAACGCGACCCCGGCGATGAGCGCCAGGTCATCGTGAGCCTCACCGACGCCGGCCGCGAACTCCGCGAGGAGGCCTTCGAGATGGACCTCGTGGCGGCGACCGGGCTCTCGTTGGATGAACTCAAGACCATGCAGCGCGGGGTCTCCACGCTCCGGGACAACCTGCGGAACTACCTGCGGGACAACGCCTGATCGCTGTGCTGCTCCGGGACGACCAGGACCGGTGTGCAGGCATGCGCGACGACGGCGCCGGCCACACTTCCTTCCAGGTGTCCCAGCAGTCCACTGCGCCGGTGCGGGCCGACCACGATGAGGCTCGCGTTGTGGTCGCGGGCGGTCTCGACGATGCCTTTCCAGATCGGTGCCGCCTCGACGGCCACGCTGCGGGCCCGGAAGCCGGCGCGGGTGGCCAGCGACGCGCCGTGCGCCGCCGTCTGCGCAGCCGCGCGGCGAACCTCGGTGGCCTGGTCGGCGTCGAAATGGGTCGCCTCGACGGGGGTGAATCCGACGTCGACGGGTTGCCACACGCACACCACCAGGGCGTCGCGCTCGGTCGACAGCTCGGTTGCCGCCTGCTCGATGGCCGAGGCGGCGCGCGTCGACCCGTCGTAGGCGAACAGCACCGGCCCGGGGGACGCAGCAGCGGCGGCTTCGGGCCGCGCGACGGGACGGGCCAGGTCGGGCGTCACGGCCGGCGCAGTCAGGCCGGGCCGCAACCGGGCCAACAGCGGCGGCGAGTACCAGGCCGGCGACTCACCATCGAGGAACTGGTCGAGATCGGGCGTCTGGGGCCGAGCGCCACTGAGCGCATAGACGGCCACCCCGAAGACGGCGCCGCCGACCGCCAGTCCGAATCCGATCCACAGGGCGTCGCCCGCGCCTGCGGTCAGACCGCCGGCCGCTCTGGCAGCGAAATGCGCGAAGATCGGCGCGACCATGAAGGCGGCCACGGCTCGCAACAACTCGATGATCGCGAACACGCGTTGAAGGCTGTTGGACTGCAGCGAGAAACCGGCGACGAACAATGCGGGGGCCACCGTGGCGCCCAATGCCAGCCCGGTCAGCGCCGAGGCCAGTAGTGCCAACGGTTGATTGGCGGGGATGGCGAACCGGAACACCACGATGCCTGCCGCCAGCAGCGCCATGCCGACCAGGGGCAGGTAGTGCATGGCCCGCCGGGAGATGACGAACCCGAACACGAAGGCCATCACCACAGCTCCGCCGAGTTCGGGCAGGTACAGCAGGCCCACCTGCACCGGGCTGTAGGTCTGCATGAACACTTGGGCCGTCAGGGCCGTCGCTGCCACCGAGGCGGCCGCGGCGAACAATGCCAGGCCGACACCGGCGACGGGGATCGAACTGGTCAGCATGGTGCGGACGGTCAGCAATGGCCGGCGGGACCGGAACTGGTAGACGATGAGCACCACGATCAGGGCCAGCCCGCCCAACATCGGCACGATCGCCACCGGGTCGGTGAATTCGTGGCTGGTGAGTTGTGCGGCACCGATGAACGCGGCGGCGCAGCCGACGGACGCCAAGCCGATGGCCCGCAGGTCCCGGGGAGCATCGAGGTCGGCGGGCGGTGCGTCCTCGAACGTCAAAGCGGCCATCACGAGGGCTCCGACGGCGATCGCCGCGATGATCCAGAACAGTGGCCGCCACGCCAGGGCTTCGGCCTGCGCGCCGCCGATGAACGGGCCGAGGGCGACGGCGCCGAACACGCACATGTTCATGATCACGGCCGTATGCCGCAGCTTGTCCCTCGGGAAGCCGATGGTCAGCGGCGGCGCCGCGGCGATCAACAGCATGCTGGTGGCCAGGCCTTGCAGGATGTGGCCGCCGATGAACATCGCCCCGTTGACCGCCGCCGCGGCGAGCACCGACCCCACCACCAGGACGACCGCATAGGCCAGCAGCATCCTGCGTTGAGGCAGATGCTGGGCGAACTGCACGGCCAGGACTGTGCCTACCGCATAGGCGGCGTTGCCCAGACCGAAGCCGAGGCTCATGGTCTGCGCCGACAGGTTCAGCTGCTCGGAGATGATCGGCACCAGCGGATCGACCGCGGCGGAGAGTGCCAGGTAAGGAATCAGCGCCAGGGTGACCATGGTGGCCACCGCGGGATACCGGCCGGCGAGCGGACCCTGGCGCATCAGCGCCGCCCGGTGAGGGCTGTGGGCAGGGCCTGGCGCTGCGGCGCCGCGTTCGGACAGTCAACTAGCGAGTTCGATTGGCGCACGTGTCCGTTTAACTGACCGCAGCGCAGCTGTTATTCCGTTGTCGGCGAGTTAATTCCGGATTGTGAACCGACTCACGAAAATTTGCATAGAGCAACGATGTGTTGTACAGCCACCCGCGACAGCTACGGCTTGAGCTGAACCTTCAGGTCTTCACCCGAGCGGGAGAACGCCTTGGCGTAACCCTCGGCGGCGTCGTTCAGCGACATCGTCGTGGTGAAGATCCCGTCGACATCGAGTCGGCCGGCCTGCAGCAGCGGGATCAGCTCGGGCCAGGTCTGCTGGACCGGCGCGGTGGTGAAACGGATGGTCAGGCTGCGCAGCAGGCAGCCCAGTGCCGGCATCGGGTAGGGCTGCAGATCGTGCACGCCGACGATGGACACCGTGCCGCCGGCGCGGGCGGCGTCGATGGCGTCGTTGATCGAGGCGTCCATGCCCACCGCGTCGATGACCGAGTCCACGCCGAGGCCGCCGGTGGCCTCCCGGATCGCCTGGGCTGATGGCGGGGCGAACGTGATCGCGCCCGAGGCCGCCGCGCGCTCGCGCCGGGCCTCCACCGGGTCCACCGCGAAAACCTTTGCCGCACCGAGGGTGATGGCACTACGCAGGGCGCACATGCCGACCGCGCCCAGGCCGATCACCGCGACCGAGCCGCCGACCGGGATGTCGGCGCGTTTGGCCGCGGCCCAGCCGGTGGCCAGGTTGTCGGTCAGCAGCAGGGCCTGCTCGGTGCTGATGCCGTCGGGCATCTTCAGCAGCTGGAAGTTCGCGCCCGGCACCGCCAGCAGTTCGGCCTGCGCCCCGCCGAGGAACCCGGTGCCGAAGATCTGCGGGCCCTGTACGCAGCGGATCGGGTCGTGGGTGGCGCAGCCGTTGCAGTGTCCGCAGCCGGCCACCGACGACACCAGCACCCGGTCGCCGACGGCGAATCCGGTTACCTCCGGACCGATTTCGACGATCGTGCCGACGGCCTCGTGCCCGACGGACACCGGGTCGGCGATCGGGTAGTGGCCCTCCAGAAAGTGCAGATCCGATCCGCAGATCGACGCGGCCTCGACCCGGACGATTGCCCCGTCGGGCCCGGGCAACACCGGGTCGGGCCGGGTTTCGACGTGGATCTTTCCGGCGCTATCGACGACGACTGCGCGCATGCTCATGCCTCCTGCACTGTGAAGTCTGACCAGACGGGTTCGTTGATGGCGGAACGGTATTCGCTCAACCGCCACGGACTGACGGTGTGGATCTCACCGTCGGCATTCTTGAAGTACGAGTGCTTGATCGAGGGCTGGGCCCACACGGTTTGGCGGATTGCCTCCTGCGAGCGGCGGTGCCACTCCTTCGTCGGCTCCGGTCGCGGCTCCATGGTCCGCAGGCCCTCGGTGATGAGATGCTCCAGGCACTTGTTGATGTAGCGCATCTGCAGTTCGGAGTTGAGGATCAGGCTGCCGCCGTGGGCCAGGTGCGTGCCGGGGCCGTAGGTCATGAAGAAGTTGGGGAAGCCCGGCACCGTGATGCCGCGATACGCGTACGGGCGCTGGCCCCAGACGTCGTGCAGGTCAATACCGTCGCGCCCGGTGATGGTCATCGGGAACAGCACATCGGTGGCCCGAAAACCGGTGGCGTACACGATGATATCCACGTCGTACGTTTTGCCGTCGGCCGTGACGATGCCGGTCGGGGTGATGCGTTCGATCGGCGTGCGGATCAGATCCACATTGTCGCGTTTGAGGGTGCCCAGCCAGCTGCCGTTGTCCTGCAGCGTGCGCTTGCCGGTGGCCGGATAGTCGGGCAGTGCCTTGGCCAGCAGCTCGGCATCGTCACCTACCTGGGTGGTGATCCAGTCGGTGAACATGATGCGGGCGATCGCGTTGATCTCGCTGACCGCGTTGCCCTGGTCGTCATAGTCCGGGTCCACCCGAGCTGCGTCCAGTCCCTTGTCTGCTCCGGGCCACAACAGCAGGAAGCGGTACCACCGGCCGTAATACGGCAGATGCTGCATCGCCCAGCGCACCCCGTCGGCGACGGGCTCGTGGTACATCGGGTTGGGGAACATCCACTGCGCGGTGCGCTGGAAGACGGTGAGGTGCTCGACCTTGTCAGCGATGGCCGGGGCGATCTGAAAGCCGCTGGCGCCGGCCCCGACGAGTGCGACCCGCTTGCCGGTGACGTCGACGCTGTGGTCCCACGCCGCCGAGTGAAATGCCGGTCCCGCAAAGGTTTCCGCGCCGGGGAAGTCGGGGATCTGAGGGCGGTTGAGCTGGCCGACCGCGGTGATGACGGCGTTGGCCTTGAGGGTCTCGGTCCCGTTCGCCGAGCGCACCGTGACGTTCCACATCGCGCCGTCCCACGCCGCCGAGACCACTTCCGTGTTCCACCGGATGTGCGGTTCGAGTTGGTGGCGGTCCACCACGTCTTGGAAGTACCGGCGCAGCTCGGGCTGCTCGGCGAAGAAGTGGTCCCAGTGGTTGCTGGGTTCGAAGCTGTAACAGTAGAAGTGGTTGGCCACGTCGACGCGGGCGCCGGGATAGCTGTTCTCCCACCAGGTTCCGCCCGGGCCGGCGTTCTTCTCCACGATCGTGAAGTCGATGTCGGCCTGCTTGAGGCGTACCCCGGCCAGCACGCCGGATTCCCCGCAGCCGATCACGACGACGCGGAAGCCGCCGGTGTCTTCCAGTGTGGTCGGCCGGCGCGGATCGATGCCCTCGAGGTCGAGTTCTTCGAGGACCAGCGGCAGGTTGTCGTCGTCGACCGGCTCGCAGGCGGCCCAGTCCAGCATCTCCCGGACCAACTCGGCGGGCAGCGGATCGGGGACCGGGCAGCCGCGGTCGCGGTAGTCCGCGATCACCGGCAGCGCGACCTCACGGGCCCGCGCCTTGTCCTCGTCGCTCATGAAGCCCTGGACCTCGTTGAGGAACAGGCCGGCCTGTTTGAACTCGCGGATGAAGCGCGGGTCGCCGGTGATGTGCACGAGCGAGAGCAGCAGCGTCGGGATGCTGACCTGCTCTAACGCCGCCGCGATGTCGGCATCGGGCGTGGTGAACGGCTGGCCGACGTGGAAACTCCGGGTCACGCGGCGTTACGCTACGCGCCGTAGCGTTATGTGACAAGGGGTGATTTTCATCGGGTGAAGAGCTCGCGCTTGCTGGTGCGTGTTCCGCTGCACCGCTTGCGATTCCGGGACCATCGATGGCGCTACCGTGTGGCTGTGAACTCGCCGCGAATGCGGCGGTTGCGCCTGATGGCTCGCGTCGTCAAAAACAAGTTGGTTCAGATTGGCGTCGCTCGCTACCGTTGTCGGCGTGAACATCCGGTTTGAGGAGGTCGTCGGCGCGCGCGCCGACAACAGATGACCGCGCCCCGTCGCCGACCCGTTTTGGGCCGGCGGCGCAGTCGTACCCTCACTCCCAGGGAACCGCACAGGCGTGCGCTCCCCTTTTTTCAGGATGGATTCACCAATGGACGCCTATACCCCTGCCCAGATTCTCAAAGCCTTCCGCGGCGCTACTCGTAGCGAGGTCAAAAGGGTCACCTTCGCCGCGAACTTTGATGCCGTCGACTTCACAACATTGGAGTATTACGGCTGGGCCGACCCCAAGATCCCACGCCGGGCCTACCTCCTGGTCGAGCGGCCAGACGGACCGCTCACGCTGTTACTCAACCGAGCCGCGGTCAAGCCACGGGGTCGAGCCATGTGCACGTGGTGCAATGACGTCAACCTCACCGATGAAGCGGTGCTCTATACCGTTCGCCGAGGTGGGGCAGCAGGCCGCAAGGGCGACACCATTGGCACGATGATTTGCGCGAATTTCGGCTGTTCCCGCAACGTACGGCAACTGCCGCCGGCCTATCACAAGGACACCGACCTCCAGCGGCTACGCGAACAGCAGGTTGAACAGTTGCTACGCAAGGTGCACGGATTTGTCGACAAGGTGCTCGAAACGGAGGACAGAGCCTGGTGTGCGTCTGATCAGTGACGGGCTTCGTCGCCGGCGACCCATTCCTCGTAGAACGGCGGCATCTCGGAAGCTCGCCCGGTGAAGTCGGGGGCACGCTTGTCGAGGAAGGCCCGCACACCGTCGTGGCCGTCGCCGATGCTCGTGTAGAACATCGCCAGTGAGTCCACCCGGTGCGCGTCGACCGGATGCGGCTCGGCCGCGTTCCGGTAGAGCATTTGACGCATGAGCGCGACCGAGACCGGTGAACGGTCGCGGGTCCACGCATCGGCCAGCGCCCGTGCCTCGGCGATCAGGGCGTCCGGTTCGTGGACGGCCTGTGCCAGCCCGATCTCGCGCGCATCGTCGGCGGTGAGGATGTCGGAGCGGTACACCAGGTCCAAAGCCGTTGGCATACCGACGATCCGGGGAAGGAACCAGGTCGAGCAGGCTTCCGGGGTGATCCCGAGCTTCCCGAAGACCAGCCCGAAGCGGGCCTTCGTCGACATGAGCCGGGCATCCATGGCCAGAGTCATCGTCGCGCCGATCCCGACCGCTGCGCCGTTGATGGCGGCGATGACGGGCTTGCGGCAGGCGTAAATCGCCAGCGTGACTCGGCCGCCGGTGTCCCTGACCCGTTGCAACTCGGGGTTGTCCAGGTCGGCCATGTCGGCCAGGCTCGGCGACTTCGACTCGTCGAGGCCGAACACATTGCCCTCGCTGGACAGGTCCATGCCGGCGCAGAACGCCCGGCCCTCGCCGGTCACGATGACCGCACGCACCGCGTCGTCGTCGTTGACCGCCACGAAGGTGCGCTCCAACTCGTCGGCCATCTCGACGGTGAAGGCATTGAGGTTGTCCGGGCGATCGAGGACGACGGTGAGGATCCCATCATTGAGCTCGTGCCGGATCGTCGTGAAGTCCACGGGTGCTCCTCCTCTGTTCGGGTGGTAATCAGCTTGCCCAAGCCCGATTCCCCGGCGACAGCAACCCCCCCACGTTCCGCGTCGGCGGTAGCCCACCGCGCAACGCCGGCGCGGACTAGGTTCGTGGGATGGAGTTCGACGAGTACCGTGCGCACGACGCCACAGCCCTGGCGAAACTGGTTGCTGACAAGCAGGTTTCGGCGGCTGAGTTGCTCGCGACCGCCCGCGAACGGGCGGCGAAGGTGAACCCGCAGATCAATGCCATCGTCCGCGATGTTCCGGCGTCGCCGTCGGATGATCTGACCGGTCCGTTCGCCGGGGTGCCGTTCCTGATCAAGGATCTCGCGCAGGACTACGCGGGTCTGCCCACCTCGGCCGGCTCACGTGCGCTGATGTCGCTGATCATCCCCGAGCACGCCACGGTCGTCCAACGCTGGCTCGACGCGGGCCTGGTCATCTTCGGGAAGACGAACACCCCGGAGTTCGGCGCCAAGGGAATCACCGAACCGGACGCCTGGGGGCCGGCCCGCAACCCCTGGGATCTGGCGAGGTCGCCGGGTGGGAGCTCGGGAGGATCCGCGGCCGCCGTGGCCGCGGGCATCGTGCCCTGCGCGGGTGCCAATGACGGCGGCGGATCGATTCGCATCCCGGCGGCCAGCTGTGGACTGGTCGGGCTCAAGCCGGGCCGCGGTCTGACTCCGTCGGGTCCGGCGACCGCGGAATCCATGCACGGCGCGGCCGTCCAAGGTGTCGTCTCCCGGACAGTGCGCGACACGGCGGGGATGCTCGATGTCCTCAGCGGCGGCGAACCCTGGGGCCCGTACGTGCCGGGGTTGCCCGACGAGTCGTTCGCCTCATGTGTGGGGGCGGATCCCGGAAAGCTGCGGATCGGGCTGCGGGTGCCGACGTCGATCAACCCGGCGCCGCACCCCGAGGCGTTCGCGGCTGTTGAGGCCACGGCGGCCGCGCTCACCGAACTCGGTCACCACGTCGAGGAATTGCCGCGAGCACCGTTCGACGACGCCGCGCTTGCCCGCGACTTCCTGCTGACCTGGTTCGTCTACAGCGCATGGGAACTCGCCGAGGCCAAGCGGCTGACCGGTGCGGGCGACGACGCTTTCGAACGGGACACACGCATCATGGCGGCGATCGGTCGCGCCACCAGCAGTGTCGACTATCTGGACGCGGTGCAGCGGCGCCACGAACACACGCGGCGGCTCACCACGTTCTTCGAGTCGTATGACTTGCTGTTGACGCCCAGCCTGGCGACCCTGCCTCCGCGGATCGGCGAGTTCGATCTGCCGGTGGGGCTGCAGCGTGCTGCCGACGCGCTGATCAAGACCCGCACCGCGAGCATGCTGCGCTACACCAAGATCGTCGACGACATGGTGGACAAGAACCTGGGCTGGGTGCCCTACACGCAACTGGCGAATATCACTGGCCGCCCGGCGATCTCGCTACCTGTGCACTGGACCGCCGACGGTCTGCCGCTCGGCGTCCAGTTCGTCGCACCGCTGGCCGGTGAAGCGCTACTGCTCAAGCTGGGGGCTCAGCTCGAGCAGGCGATGCCCTGGGCGGATCGGTTCGCCCCGGTCTGAGCGGGTGCACCATCCGGCGACTCGCCATACCGCACGGCAGTACGTGGCTACTCCGTCAGTTGGCTCGGCGCGGCCTGCCGCCAGGAGTCGAGCAGGATATCGCGGAGCTCTCGCCGATCCTCCAGCTCAGCCAACCGGACCCGTACCCAGGCCGAGGCGGCCTCGTGTTGGGTGACCCAGAACTTGTGGGGTTCGGCGGCGATCAGTTCCTCACGGTCAAACCTGGGGCAGCGCACCGCAAATGAGGTCTCGTCGTCGGGCACGGTGACGAACATCTTGCCCGCCACATCGAAGGTCGGATGACCCCAGCGTTCCTTCTCGGAGGTCTCCGGGAACGAGAGTGCGGTGCTGCGCACGTCGTCAGCGTCGAGCACGGGTACAGGCCTCCGATCGCGCATGGGTATCCGCTCCGGCAGCCTACCGGGGAGCCATGACGTCACGACCACCTCGGACAGTCACGGACGGCTTCGGGACCCGCATCGCCGACGCGGCGACACAAGCCTATTCGGGCATCAGGCGATCCAGCCCAGGTATGAGTTGGGCATTCGACCGGGGGAATCGACTCTGCTGCGGGCTGTCATCTAGATGGGAGATGGTCAACATCAAAAGCAATCGTTGGACTTGATCGCTCCCGACGGGTCAGATGTACGTATGGCATTCACCCGGCGGCATCGCTGGCGAGAGCTGATGAATGTCGTTACGTCCCAGATTGATTGGTCACGATGAGGAGTTCCAACATGCCCACCGTCCGCTTCCAGATGACGTCAGCGCTGGACCCCGCCGGCCTGATGGACGTACTGACCGACTTTGGGCCGACGCGCCCGCAGCAGTGGCCGACGATCGACGCGGACCACTTCCAGGTGCACTCACTCGGCGATACCTGGGCCGAGGTGACCGAAGGCACTGCGGCGGCGTGGGAGCGCGCCCGCTACGACTGGGATGTTCAGCGTGGGCGCGTGACCGTGACCACTCGCGATTCGAAGGTCTTTGGCCCGGGTGGCGGGTGGACTTTCCAGCTCACCCCGCAGGCAGCCGGTACGCAGGTCGACATCGAATTGGTCCGCGATCCCCAGGGATTCAGGCGCAAACTGCTCGCCGCGCTGTTGTCCGTCGTCGCCCCGCGGGCGCTGAAGAAGTCTTTCGCGGGGCCGCTGCAGGCTAGGTGATCGACCAGAACTCCAGCAGAGTGCGGATGGTCGCCACCAGCGGCAGCGGCTGATCCAGCATCGGGTGGTGGCCGGCCTCGGCGAGTTCCACGAACGGACCGCGCAGTTGCAGCATCGAGCGAATCTGGTCGGCCATCGGAGGGGGAACCACCCCGTCTTCGCACCGCAAATACCCGACCCGGCAAGGGATTCGGGCGAAGGTGTTCTCCAAGATCTCTTCGTCGGCCGCTGTTTCGTCGAGCAGGTGACCGCCGAAGATATCGGGGTCGAACTTCCACACCCATCCGTCGTCGGTCTTGCGGATCGACTCCACGGCGATGTGATGGCCGATGTAGGGCAGCGTCACGTCCTGCTTCGGGACGGCCCGGAACCGGGCAAGGATCTCTTCCTCGGACTGGTATCCCGCCGTGTCCCGGCGCCGGTTGCGCAGCCGGACTTCCTCGGGGGCGCGCTCGCGCAGCGGCGAATCGATGACCAGGATGCTGTCGATCTGCGCGCCGTAGCGGGTGGCGGCCGAGGCGCCCACCCAGCCCCCCATGCTGTGCCCGACGATGGTGGGCCGCGCCGTGGACCCCGAGGCTTCCGATGCCGCGAGAACCTCCCGGGCCCAGATCGACAGGGCGTACTCGGTGCGGGTTCCGCTGTCGCCGTGCCCACTCAGGTCGGGTGCGATGACCCGATGGGTGCGGGCGAAGAACGGGGCGATGTGATCCCACCATCCCGAGTGGGCTCCGCCGCCGTGGACGAACACGAGCGGAGGCTTGTCCGGGTCACCCCAGCTGCGCACACGGATCGGACATCCGTCGACGTCGATGGTGGAGTGCTCTGGCGTCTGCTCCAGAGCGGAGGTGAACCAGGCCGGAGCATCCGCCATCGGATGCGGGGCCGGCGCCGGTTCACGGCGGAACATGGGACTCACCTCGTAATTCTGTCTCATGCCCGGAACCCGCTCGACACTTGCCTGACGAATTTCTGACCGCGCCCAGGTGGCGGCGACCGGGGCTCAGGACACTGCGAGGCTTACGCCGAGCGCCACCATCATCACCGCGATGACGCCATCGAGAATGCGCCAGGTCATCGGGGTCGCGAACAGTCCGGCCAGCCGACGCGCGCCCAGACCGAGGCCGGTGAACCACACCGCACTGGCAGCCACCGCGCCGGCGCCGAACAGCCACCGCTGCTCCTGATGTTCGTTGGCCAGCGAGCCGAGCAGCACCACGGTGTCCAGATACACGTGCGGGTTCAGCCAGGTCAGCGCCAGGCAGGTGACCAGCACCTCGGCCAGGCGGGCCGGGGTGCGCTCGGACGGGTTGAGTGTCGAGGGCCGGAAGGCGCGCCGCGCGGCCAGGGCGCCGTAGCCGATCAAGAACGCCGCCCCGCCGAACTTCGCCACCGTCATCGCGTCGGGATGCGCGGTGATCACGGCGCCGACGCCGGCGATCCCCGCGGCGATCAGGATCAGGTCGGAGACCGTGCACAGCGCGATGACGGCGACGATGTGTTCCCCACGGATGCCTTGGTGCAGCACGAACGCGTTCTGGGCGCCGATCGCGGCGATCAACGCCATGGTGGTGAGGAATCCGACGAGGACGGGTGAAGCCATGTGTTCGAGGCTATGGACGTGCGGGGATCAAGTACAGCTAATGATTCTTCAGATGCATAAGCATGGCTTAATCGGCGATTGCGCCTCCCGGGCTTGTCCGCCCCCGCCGCCACCAGACGTCATTGAATGATGGTTCGACGCTACGCGGACCTCTCAGCAACCTAGATCAGCGTCAGAGAAGGGCGCTCGTCATCTTCTCGGTCGTCCCCACTGAGGTGCAGTAGCCGACTACTGAGTGCAGCTCGCCGACTGGCCGTGAAGATCGGACAGGTGAGCGCCGGGCTCACGTCATCGATAGGAGGAGCGATGATCAAGAAACTGTTTGTCACCGCGGCCGCAGCGGCAGCCATCTCAGTGCCGCTCGCTGGAGTCGCATGGGCAGATCCACCGACCGATCCAAGCTCCGACGGCAACGGACTGGGTTCCGGGGGCATCCCACGGAAGGTCGGCGACGTAACGACGGCTGTGGGTGTGAATCCGAACCCGGGTGCCCCGGAAACTCCGGGCGCGACATTCAACGACGCCAAGGATGAGTTTTCGGGCAGTACTCCCGATGCCTATGGGCAATGGGTAGATAAGTACATCGCCCCGCCATTGGGACTTCCGTCCTTGGGCCGCACCCCGCCGGGGATGGGGACCAAGGCGCTTACGCCCGGGTGCAGTCACGGGAAAACGGCTGGTGGTCTGAAGGTCTGCCCCTAGCGAAGAACAAATTGAGCTGCAAACCGGTGTTGGATCAGGTTCAGCGGCGGAGCCGGGATATTTAACGGGTGGGTCACAAAATGCTGACGACGACTCTCGGCTCCCGCCTTTGTGGGTAGTCTCTGCGACCGGGTGATCAATTCGCCCTCAGCGACAACGGCTTTCGGCTTCATCTGCTGCGTCCACCAAGGGGGTCGGTGTGGTATGCAGCTGCCTTGTTCGCGTTTGGGTCTACTCGGGGAATCGCAACCAGGAGAACACCTTTGAAGTATCTGTCAGTGCTGCTTGCCGTTGTGCTGACAGCCGTGGCGGCCGGGCCCGCGATGAGTTCAGCGGCCGCCGATCCGACGCAGACTCGCTACTCCCTGGTGCACGGCTGCTACACGATCGACACTCCGACCGGACCGCTACTCCCCGCCGCCGGCCCGTACCGGATGCAGGCAACGGCACTCGGAGAGTATCTGCTGTACGGCCGGAACCAGCAGGTGCTCAATGCCTCGGCACGGTCGGTCGATACCACCGCGACGCCATCACTGACGTCGGTCTGGCGCGTAGATGGTTCGGGTGCAACCGGATTCACGCTCACCAATGCCGCGACGAAGCTGAGTGGGTCGGTCACCTTCGTGCCGGCGGCTGGTTGTGCTGACTATCCCGAAGCGGATGACGGGACCACCGGCACCCCCGGATCGAGCGTCGGCCCGGACGGATCGATCGTCGGCACCATCGACCCGCACGTACACGTCACCGCCTACGAATTCATGGGCGGTAACTTCCACTGCGGACGTCCCTTCCATCCCCTCGGCGCCCCATACGCGCTGCCCGACTGCTCGCGGTATCGCACCGGGACCAACGGTCTGGTAGCCAGCTTTCTCGATTACGGCGAGCCGTTTCACGCCTCCGATACCCACGGCTGGCCGACGTTCCGGGACTGGCCCGCGCCGTCCGTGCTCACCACGGAGAACACCTACTGGACCAGTCTCCAGCGGACCTGGAAGGCCGGTCTGCGCATGATGACGGTCGACCTGGTCGACAACGAGTCACTGTGCATGCTGATGACCGATCGCCGAAACAGTTGTAACGACATGGCTTCCGTGCGCACCCAGGCGGCGAGTCTGCGTGCCTTGCAGGACTACGTCGACGCCCAGGCCGGCGGCCCAGGACAAGGTTTCTTCCGCATCGTCACCGATCCGGTGTCGGCGCGTCAGGTCGCCGCATCCGGCAAGCTGGCAGTGGTCCTCGGGATGGAGTTGTCCGACCCGATGGGCTGCGGCGTGATCCTGGGTCAGCCGAAATGCGGTCGCGCCGACGTCGATGGCTGGCTCACCGAGCTCCGGAACCTCGGTGTCACCAGCTTCTTCCCCATCCACAAGTTCGACAATGCCTTCGGCGGCACCAAGATGGACCCAGCGGCAACCGGGCTGCTGGTCAACGCAGGCAACTTCATGCAGACCGGCACATTCTGGAACGTTCAGTCCTGCACCGGGTCCGAAGCCGACAGCACGCAGCTTTCGGTTCCCCTGGCGGGCAATGTCAATCAGTTCCTGGCGCGCCTCGTCGGCCCATTCATCGGCGGCGCGACGCTGCCGCTCTACGCCGACGGACCCCATTGCAATGTCCGCGGCCTCACCGAACTGGGGAGATACCTGGTCAACGCCATGATCGACCGCGGCTTCCTCATCGAGATCGATCACATGGACGAGGTCACGGCAGACCAGGTCATGACCATCATCGAACAACGCCAGTACCCGGGTGTGGTGTCCTCGCACAGTTGGGGTTCTGCTCGCACCATCCAACGTGTCTACGCGGTTGGCGGTTTCGCGACGCCGTATGCCGGCGGGCCCAGCAGCACAATCGGTACATGGCGCCAGGCTCGGGCCATGTACCGGCCGAACCCCGAGTTCGGTTTCGGCTTCGGTTCCGATATGAATGGCCTCGCACCGCAGGGTGGGCCACTCGGCCCAGGCGTCGTCACCTACCCCTTCACTTCGCATGACGGACAGGTGACCTTCGACCGAGAACGCTGGGGCGAGCGCACTTTCGACATCAACACCGACGGCACTGCGACCTACGGCAGCTACGCAGACTGGCTCGAAGCGATCCGGGTGCTCGCCGGTCCCCAGATGATGACCGACATGTTCCACGGCGCAGAGGTGTACCTGCGATTGTGGGCGCGCGTGCGAGGCAGCTGAACGTGAGTCCTTGCCGGGTGCGTCAGTCGTCTCGCGGGAGTCGCACCGTGACGCACAGCCCGCCGGCCGGACGCGGAGTGAGGGTGAGAGTCCCGTCGTGGGCTCGGACGATGCTGTTGACGATTGCCAGGCCCAGGCCGACACCTTCGTGGTGGGAGCGCACCCGTTCGCTGCCGCGTTGAAATGGCTCTACAAGTGTGGAAACCATTGGCGGGGTGAGCTTGTCGCCGGTGTTCTCGACAGAGAGAACCACTGAGGTGGGGTGAACAGCGGTCGTGACCCACACGGTGCCGTGTGCGGGCTGGTTGTGCACGATCGCGTTGTGCACCAGGTTCGTGGCCATCTGCAGCAACAGCGCGGCAGAGCCGGTGGTGGGGGCCACGTCGCCGGTGGTCTTGATGACGATGCCATGTGTCTCCGCCAGCGGCAGCAGCGTTTCCGTGGCTTCTTCGGCGACGAGGGACAGGTCGACGTGCTCTTGAGCGAAGGAGCGTTGATCGGCCCGGCCGAGCAGGAGTAGCGCCTCGGTGAGGTCGATCGCCCGCGCATTGACGGCGTGCAGGCGTTCGAGCAGTTCATCGGTGTCGCGGTCGCGATCTTGGCGGGCCACGTCGAGCAGTGTCTGCGTGATGGCCAAGGGCGTGCGTAGTTCGTGGGAGGCGTTGGCGGCGAATCTCTGTTGTTCTGCGACGTGTGCCTCGAGCCGTTCGAGCATGGTGTCGAAGGCGTCGGCGAGCTCTCGGAGCTCATCTCGCCGACCCGGCAATCGGATTCGGTGCGACAGTGACCCTTTCGAGGCCATCCGGGTGGCGGCCGTGATGCGAGTGAGGGGCGCGAGCATCCGGCCGGCCAGCAGCCACCCTCCCACAAGGCCGAACACCAACAGGAACGCCATCACGACGGCCGCTCTGGGAGCGAAAACGTGCAGGAGTCTGGACCGGATGGGAAAGACGTCATTGGGGAAGGCGATGTCAGTGCTGCCCGGGATGATCATCATCCGGTCTGGCACGTACCGCAGCAGAAACACCCACACGGCGGCGAGCAGCAGGGCACCGGCCAGCATCAGAAACCCGGCGTAGCTCAGGGTGAGTTTCAGACGGAGGCTCAATCCCGGTGTTCTAACCATCGTTTCGTTCCTCGTGTCCGGGGCCGGCGGCAGTGACGATGCGGTAGCCGACGCCGGGCACCGTCGCGATGATCCACGGTTCGCCGAGACGTTTGCGCAGCGCGGAAACCGTGATCCGTACCGCGTTGGTGAACGGGTCGGCGTTCTCATCCCACGCCCGTTCGAGAAGCTCTTCGGCACTGACGACACCACCTTCGGCGGCGACGAGAACCTCGAGTACCGCGAACTGCTTCCGGGTGAGGGCGACATAGCGGCTGTCGCGGTACACCTCACGGCGGAACGGGTCGACCCGCAGGCCCGCGATCTCGCGCACCGGCGGTCTGCTCTGGACGCGCCTGCGGTCGAGCGCCCGCAAGCGCAGCACGAGTTCGCGCAGTTCGAATGGCTTGGTCAGATAGTCGTCCGCACCGAGTTCAAATCCCGAGGCCAAGTCATCGAGCCGATCTGCAGCGGTCAGCATCAGTATCGGTGTACCGCTGGCTGAGGCGACGATCCGTTCGGCGATCTCGTCGCCCGAGGGACCTGGAATGTCGCGGTCGAGTACGGCGATGTCGTAGGCGTTGATGCTCAACAACTCCAGCGCGGTATTCCCGTCCCCGGCGATGTCGGCGGCGATCGCCTCCAAGCGCAGGCCGTCGCGGATCGCCGTTGCCATGTAGGGCTCATCTTCAACGACCAACACACGCATGCTCTCCAAGCTACGAGCTCGGACATATCGTCGGCATATCGAAATTCGCATACGCGCTGACAACACCACCGGGCCTTGACTGGCGGCCATGACAAACAACTCAGCACATACCCGACGCCCGCTCGTCACTCTCACGCTCGCCGTATTCATCGGCTCGGCCGGTTTGGCCGCCGCCGGCCAAGCTGTCGCAGACCCGGCCGGTCAGGAACAGGCGACGAAGTACTCCGAGTGCATGCGAGCCAACGGTGTCGCAGACTTCCCTGATCCGAACGCGGAAGGACAAATTCGATACGGAGGAATCTCCGTATCGAAGGCCACGTGGCAGAACGCAGTCGACGCATGTGCGAACCTGCAGCCGGCCGGCTGGTCGACCGACGCAGGCCGCACTCCCGCACAGCAAGACGCGGCACTCAAATTCGCCCAGTGCGTGCGCGACCACGGCGTGCCCGACTTCCCCGACCCGGCTTCTGCACGTGATCCGCTCATCGACACCTCGAAGATGCGTGGCGACGTGAGCGCGAGCAGCATTCCCGAGCTGAAGCCGGCGGTGGAGGCTTGCCACTCCTTCATTTCCGCCGCGCTTCCTCCTGAGGGGACTGGCCGGCCGGGCTGACAACGAAGTCGTTGAAAGGATCGCTGAGCCCAAAAGGCTCAGCGATCCTTTCGTCCTGAAAATTCGCTGGGACCTGTGGAAATGCGGTGTTACCGTGACGGCGTGAACAGGTGCTGCCACGGCTATGAGCCGCTCGCCGGGATGCGCGACGCATCCGCGGCGAGTTTGTGGCGCCGACGAGTGGGTGTATGCCCCGGCCAGAAGCAAAGGCCCGAGGAACAATCTCACAAATCTCTCAACTTCGCTGTTGTCCCTGGCAGGAACGTCGCCTGACGTTGCTGTAGTTCGTTGCGCCCAATTACCTTGGTGTGCAACGGATTAGCGAGAAAGATGCGCTCGACATTCGCATCTGCCGCAACGCATGCTGTTCTCGGCAACGCGCTCCAGCGCACTTGCGCCGCCCGACGTGCCAGGTGAAATCGCCTGTCGTGCGTGCACTTTGAAAATTGAACGATGTGACATCCGCGCTCGTGGCGGAACTGGAAGACGCGCCTGGCTCAAACCCGGGTGCCCACATGGGCATGCAGGTTCGACTCCTGCCGAGCGCACGAAACGTAGTACATGCGGCGCCGCTAGCTGAGTTGGGATAGCACCAGACTCTCGATCATGTCCATGCCCCTGTAGCTCAATCGGACAGAGCACCGTCCTCCGACGGCGAAGGTTGGCGGTTCGAATCCGTCCAGGGGCGCGGCACGCGAAGCCCGCGTAGCTCAAATGGAGAGAGCGCCTGTTTACGAAGCAGGAGGTTGCTGGTTCGAGTCCAGCCGCGGGTGCAACGCGCCCCAGAATTAGTGCATCGTGGCCCTCTGGAGTGGCTTTACGCTCTATCTATGTCGGCAAACCTGCGAGTGGCCCCCGCCCAGCTGTCCACAGCGGCGACGGCGCAGGCTGAAGTCGCTGCCGCGGTCTCATCGCTCGGTGCCGGGCAATCGATGGCCAGCGCAAGCAGCGGCGTTTCCGACCTGGCCACCGGCGCCGCCTGCAGTTTTGTGGCGTCGGCGCTCGACAAAGCCACCACAACGGTGAACGACGAGTTGACCATGCACAAGGACCGGTTGATGGCCGCGGCCGAGCGGTACCGACAAGGCGACGAGGAGTTCGGCCGCCGCATCCGGCGGATCGGTGGCTGACGCCGCGCCGGCGGGAGCGCCGGTCACGATTCCGCAGGTCGAGGCGTCGCAGCCCGGCAACCTGGTGCAGGCAGGTGCGGAGATGGGGCAGAAAGCCACGGCGCTCGGTACCCAGATCGAGCAGCATCAAAAGGGTCTGCAGACATTGCACGCCGGGTGGCAGGGGTCCGCATCTGACGCCGCGCAGTCCAAGTCGACGGCGACGGTGCAGCGGATGCGACAACTGCAGCAAGCCCTCACCCGGACGCAGACGATCATGCAGGAGGGCGGCAGTCAGCTCGCCCAGACCCGCACCAGCCTTCTGCAGACCGTCAGCAGCCTGACGGCACAGGGCTGGCAGGTCGGTCCTGACGGTTCCGTCTCGGTCCGCCCGGGCTCGACGCTGGAGCAGTACGGAAAGATCAGCCCGGCCAACTCCGCGCAGTTGCAGGCGTTGGCGGCCAGCAACGCGGCGAACGTGAAGACCATGCTGGCCAACTTCGACACCGCGGATCGGCAGCTGGGCCAGAATCTGCGCGGCGCCGTCAGCGCCCTGGATTCGCCGATGCAAACCTTCGGTCCCGGTGGAATTCCCGCACCGGAGAGCCCGAAAGATGCCGGCCCTCAGATCCCGGAAGGCAAGGACCCCAAGGAAGTCAAGAAGTGGTGGGACGCGCTGAGCAAGGATGACCGGGAGCGGCTGCTGCGTGAGCAGCCCGAGAAGCTCGGCAACCTCAACGGCATCCCAGTCGCCGACCGCAGCACCGCCAACAAGGCAGTGATGGACGCCGACATCGCCCGCGTGGAAAATGCCACGGAGGCTCTGTCGCAGCAGGAGATGACCCGTTACTACAACGCGCTGAAAGTGCGTGAGGGGCTCGCCCACAACGCCGACAGCACCGATGCGCCCACCTATCTCTACGTGTACGAACCGGAGGCCTTCAACGGCCAAGGCAGAGCGGCGATTTCGATCGGCGATCCCGATTCGGCCGACAACACCACGGTGGTGGTGCCCGGAACCAGCCACAGTGTTTCAGAGGGATGGTTGAGCAGCGACGACGCCGCCAACGTGTACACCGAAACTCAGCGCGCCGATCCGACCAAGAGCAACGCCGTGGTGGCCTGGATGGGTTACAACGCTCCCGACAGCCTGACCGACCTGCAGGTCGGACAGGTCGGCAACGCCCGCGAGGGTGGGGCGTTGTTGTCCTCGGACGTCAACGCGCTCTCGGTGACCAACCACGGTGACTCCCATGTCACGGTGATCGGTCATTCCTACGGCTCGACCACCGTGGCCGACGCCGCTGCCGGCTACGGCATGCGCGTCGACGATGTGGTGCTGATCGGTTCTCCCGGAACTGATTTGGCCAAGAGTGCCGCCGATTTCCACTTGCCCGAGAACGGGCACGTGTACGTGGGCGCGGCCTCCACCGATCCGATCACCCATCTGGGTGGCGACAACAACCAGGTGCACATCCCCGGCACCGGCGTCACCATCGGGCTGGGCACCGACCCGGCCGACGACGACTTCGGGTCAACCCGGTTCAAGGCCGAGGTGGAAGGCTGGACCTTGCCGTGGAAGGACCACAGCGGCTATCTGGTCCCGGGGAGCGAATCACTGTTCAGTATCTCCGATATCGCCTCGGGGCATGGCGATGCGCTGGAGCATGATGGGATGACGGCTGGTCATAGAAGGCAAGTTCTCGGAGTGGAGATCGACCCGGAGTCCTGGCGGATCCCGACGGGCGGTCACCGTCACCAATGAGCGCCAATGAACGCAGGGAAAAGGTCAGCGTGCGAGCGAATCTGTTCATCGCGGTGGGCCTGGCGGTCGCCGCTCTCACCTCAGGATGTGATGCCGTGAGTTCCAAGAGCAACGGGGTTTCGGACCCGCTCACGCCCGAGCAGTCCAAGGCCCAGGTGGTCGACGCTGCTCGCGAGATCGTGCAGACCCTGAAACTCGATGCCTCGGCGGTGGTGTTCCGGCGCTCCTCGTGCAATGACCAACATGAAGCGCCGTTCCGTGGCGTGGTCAGGATCAAATACCCGTTGGCGCCCAGTTTCGAAGCCTCTGGCAGCGAGGTCGAACAGATGGTGCAGCAGTTGAAGTCCAACGGGTGGGGTGAGGACACGGACTTCAAGACGCACGCCAGTAGCCTTGCCAAGAACAAGGTGGTCGCGGTCTTCAACCCCCAAGCCAAGGGGACCGTGAATCGATCGATCGAACTCTACGGTGAGTGCCGCGACGTCACCACGACGAAGGACACCGCCGGCACGACGGAGCAGATCGACCTCAACTAGCCACGCTGCAAGGTGCCTACACCCTGTGACGTTGGGTGCGCGGGTCACGATGGCAGAGTGTCAACGATTTCACCGGATTCGTTACATTGCGTAATCCGGGCCGGACCGCCGAGCGGCCTAGAGTCTGCGCTGTGCGCGATGACGTAAGGGACCGCGCACCGCAAGAGTGTCTCAGTTCGTCTGCAGAGGTTGCTTCATGAGTGGTGTTTTCGAGCGGCTGGCAACTGCCATGTACATAGCGATGACGGCAGCGTTTTTAGGTTTGGCGTTCTCGGCTCTCATCGCGGTCCTTATCGCGGCCGCCCCTCTCAAGCTCTTGAGTTCTTGGCGTTGATCTACAAACCAGCGTGATCTGTAACGGGTCACGCCGTCGGTCGCCGGCGCGACGTTAGACATTCGCACAAAATCACCGAAGCAGGATGTGCCTCAGTGCGGCTGTTGGTGAGTCTTGGCGCTCGTCAGGATGAGTCCACTTCAGCCTCAAGGAGGAACCGGTGGTACTTGGCAGCCCGGAGCGCATTGCCGACGGTGCGGGGACTCCGCCCCGCGCGAATAACGACGACATCCTCAATCGCGGCTTCAGCTTCCGGGCTGCTCTGTCGCTGGCGTTCGCCGACATCTCCCCGATCGTCGCCCTGTATGCGATCTTCGCGCTTGGCCTGTTCGCAGCCGGGCCACGATTCTTCTGGGCCTTCCCCATCGTGCTGTGCGGACAGTTGCTTGTCGCGTTGGTCTTCGGCGAGCTGGCGTCCCGATTCCCCTACGCCGGCAGTGTCTACCAGTGGGCACGGCACGCCAAAGGCACGACCTGGGGCTGGACGGCGGCGTGGGCCTACATCTGGGGCCTGATGCTGACGCTGTCCACGATGGCCTATGCCGCAGCGGGATTCATTCTCGAGGTGTTCGGTGTCAGCTCACCCGACCGGTGGTTGCTCAGTGCGGTGGCGATCGGCGTCATCAGCTTCACCACGGCCGCCAATATGATCGGCCGGCAGGTCCTCAAGGTCATGATCGTCGCGAGCATCATCTGCGAGATCGTCGGCTCTGTCGTGCTGGGCACCGTGCTGCTGCTCTTCCACCGCGTCAACCCGGTCTCGACGCTCTTCGAGGGTCTCCCGGGCGACCACGAAAGCATGTTGAGCACGATGCTGGTCGCGGTGGCCTTCGTGGGCTGGGCGTTCCTGGGCTTCGAGTCGGCCGGTTCGATCGCCGAGGAAGTGGAGAACCCGGAGCGCAATGTGCCCAAGGCGATCGTCTTCGCGCTGCTGCTGGTCGGCGTCATCGTGATGTACTCCGCGGCCGCGGTCATCCTCGCCATCCCTGACATGTCGGCGGTACTCACCGAGCAGAGTGGTGACCCGGTGTCTGCGACCCTGACCGCGCAGCTCGGGGCGTCGATTGCCAAGCCGCTGCTGCTGATGTTCGTCATCGGCTTCATGTCGGCCTGCCTGGCGGTGCAGTCGGCGGTGTCCCGTGCCGTCTACGGGATGGCCCGCGACCGTGCCCTGCCAGGTGCCGCGGTGCTGTCGAAGCTCGCCGGTCCCGAGCGGATGCCGGTCCGGGCGATCGGTCTGACGGCGGTGGTCGCCGCGGCGTTCCTGCTGTTCGCCGGCTCGGATCTCTACAACGTTCTGGTCAACTTCTCGGTGATGGGTCCATACATCGCGTTCGCGGTACCCGTCTTCGCCGCAGCGCTGACCCGGTTGGCCGGGCACTGGGTTCCCGGCGCCTTCACCCTGGGGCGTTGGGGTGCACCGGTCACCTACGCGGCGGCGGCTTGGCTGGCCTTCGAGGTCGTCAATGTGCTGTGGCCGCGCACGCAGCCCGGGCAACCGTGGTTCGTCAATTGGAGCATGGTCATCTCACTGGTGAGCCTCGGCATCTTGGGGGCAGTCGTCTACACGAAATGCCGGGACCGGATCACCGTGCCCGTCGGCGAACGGATCGAGGCCACTGACAACCCGGAGCCCTGACGGGACCGGAGGTTGACTGACGACGCCCTGGCGGGCAACCCGCTGGGGCGTTGTTCGCATGACGATTGCGTCGTGTTGAGTGTCCGCAGCACGGCGCGTTCGGTATCAAGGTCGATGGCTGCGTTGGCCAGTGTCTGCGGTCATTCGCAGAGCCGACCAGCGCAGCCCCGTCCCAAGATGTCGTCGCCTACTACGGAGTGACCAAGACCGTCTGGTCCACGTCCGCTCGAATCTGCGGGTACGTCGGGTACTCGATGCCCGACAGGTACTGCACCGTGCGCACGACCTGGGACGAGTAGCCGAATTCGTTGTCGTACCAGACGTAGAGGATCACGTTGTCTTCGTCGACGATCGTCGCGTTGGCGTCGATGATGCTGGCCGCGCGGGAACCGATGAAGTCGCTAGAGACGGCGTCGGTCGCCGCGGTGTAGTCGAGGTTGCGGCTCAACGGTCCCGACAGGGACGCCTGGCGCAGGTACTCCAGGGCCTCTTCCTTGGTGGTCGGGCGGTGCAGCTGCATGTTCAGGATCGCCACCGAAACGTCCGGGGTGGGCACTCGGATCGAGCTGCCGCTGATCTTGGCCTTCAGGTCCGGCATGGCCTTGGCGACCGCGGAGGCCGCACCGGTTTCGGTCAGGACCAGGTTGAACGGCGCCGACCGGCCGCGGCGGTCGGCGTTGTGGTAGTTGTCCAGCAGGTTCTGGTCGTTGGTGAACGAGTGCACGGTCTCCACGTGGCAGCGGGCGATGCCGTACTCGTCGTCCATCGCCTTGAGCGGCGGAACGATCGCATTGGTGGTGCAGGACGCACACGAGAAGATCTGCTGTTCGAGGTCGAGGGTGCGGTGATTGACCCCGTGCACGATGTTCGGCACGTCGCCCTTGCCCGGGGCGGTCAGCAGGACCTTCGCGATGCCGGGGCGAAGGTGCTTGGACAGGCCGTCGCGATCGCGCCACTTGCCGGTGTTGTCGATCAGGATCGCGTTGTCGATGCCGTACTCGGTGTAGTCGACGCTTGCCGGGTCGTCACTGTGGATGAACTTGATGACGTTGCCGTTGGCGATGAGGCTGTTGGTCTCGGTGTCGACCTTGATCGTGCCGTTGAACTGGCCGTGTACCGAGTCGCGGCGCAGCAGCGACGCCCGCTTGGCCAGGTCGCCCTCGCCGTTGCTGCGGATCACCACGGCGCGCAGGTTCAGGCCGTTCCCGGAGCCGGCCTTCTCGATGAGCAGGCGCGCGACGAGCCGGCCGATGCGGCCGAAGCCGTAGAGCACCACATCCCGCGGCCCCTGGGGTTCGCTCTTGTGTTCGCCGGTCACGTCGCTGAGCACCTGCGCGGTGAACTCGGGCACCGACAATCCCTCATCGCTGGCGCGGTAGGCCATGATCAGCAGCCCGAGGTCGATCTTCGACGGACCCAGGTCCAGGTCGGCCAGCGCCTGCAGGAAGGGGAAGGTCTCCTCGACCGACAGTTCGTCACCGCCCACCTGGCGGGCGAACCGGTGGGTCCGCAGGATGCTGATGACAGACTTGTTCACCAGCGAGCGGCTGTGCAGCAGGACTGTCACGCCCTTCGCCCGGTACAGGGTTCCGATGATCGGGATCATCGCCTCCGCGAGTGCTTCTTGGGCATTCCAGTGGGCGAGTTCTGGCGAGTTCAAATCAAGCGTCCTGTGGGTCGGTGTGGGCTGGCCCCTCGGATGAGTAGCGCATCGATGGTAACGATTGTCGGATTTCACAAAACGCCCTGGTAGTGCGGTGAGATCGGCAGTGGCGCAGGTCACAGGTGGAATGATCGGGTGCGGAGGGGCCGAAGGGGATTCTCATGCCAGGGTTGCAGCAACCTCCCGGTACCGATATCGGGGAGACCGGAGGTGGGGCTCGCGGGGTCACCGGGGTGCCGACATCGATCTGCGCATTCGTGGGGAGCGCGCCGCAGGGCCCGGTCGAAGAACCGGTGCGGGTCACCTCGTTTGCCGAGTTCGACGGCGTTTTCGGGGGACTGTCCGACCGCAGCGGTCTGGGATATGCCGTGCGGGATTTCTTCTTCAACGGCGGCGAATCCGCGATCATCGTCCGCCTGGTCGCGGGCGGCTTGGACGGCAGCGCCCTCGCGGAGCACGACTATGTCGGGGCTGGATTTCACGATGCCGCAAAAGGCATCTACGCATTGGACAAGGCTGACCTCTTCAATCTGCTGTGCCTGCCGCCGGCAACCCCGGACGGCGACCTGCCGGCGAACGTCTGGGCGGCCGCGCTCACCTATTGCGTTCAACGCCGAGCCTTCCTGCTCGTGGATCCGCCGGCCGCGGCGACGGTGAGCACCGTCGCGGGCTGGCCGGCCGCCCGGGGACTGACGGGCGACGCAGCCCGCAACGGCGCGATCTACTTCCCGCGGATTCGACGGCCCGATCCGCTGCGCAACGGCGCGGTCGGGGACTTCGCGGCCTGCGGCGCGGTGGCCGGGGCGATCGCCCGGACCGATGCCGACCGAGGGGTCTGGAAAGCGCCGGCCAATGTCGCGCTGGCCGGGGTCACCGGATTGACCGTGGCCGTCAGTGACGTACAGAACGGCACCCTCAACGCCGCGGGGGTCAACTGCCTGCGGACGTTGCCCGGTGCGGGCCCGGTGGTATGGGGTGCCCGCACGCTGCGGGGCACCGACGCCGTGGTTGACCAGTTCAAGTTCGTCCCGGTGCGACGGCTGGCGCTCTACCTCGAAGAGTCGGTGTACCGCGGAACCCAATGGGTGGTGTTCGAGCCCAACGACGAACCGCTGTGGGCACAGATCCGATTGAGTGTCGGCGCATTTCTGCGCGACTTGTACAGGCAAGGCGCGTTTTCGGCGCCCACCGACCGCGACGCCTACTTCGTGAGCTGCGGCCGCGACACCATGACGCAAGACGACATCGACCACGGCCTGGTCAGCATCACGGTGGCTTTCGCGCCGCTGAGGCCCTCGGAGTTTGTGATGATCAGGATTCAACATCGGGCAGGGGACCCGACAGGTTAGGCCGCACGCGTGCGTTCGTCTCGCGCGTACACCGTCATCGCAGGGCGCTGCCCTCGAGCCACTTTTCCCACGTGACGCTCCAGTCGCCGTTCTGCCAGATCGGCAATGGCTCCCCGCCGGTGTTGCGTACTTCGAAGACATCTCCGGGTTGGGAGAATTCGTAGAACCACCGGCTGTTGTCGGCGTTGACGTTGAGGCAGCCGTGCGACGTGTTCGTCTTGCCTTGCGCCCAGATCGTGCTGTCGAGTTGGTGGACGTAGATCCCGCTGTTGGTGAGCCGTACCGCATTGTTGACGGTCACCTTGTACCCGAGTCGTGAATCGACAGGAAGCCCGTAGGTGGAGGAGTCCATGACGACGGTGTCGGCTTTGTCCATCACCGTGTAGACGCCGGGCTGGGTCCAGAACGAAATCGTCTTACCTGCAACGGTTTCTGATCCGCCCATACCCATGGATGTCGGAATGGTGCGGACCAGCTCGTCATTGCGGTAGACGCGGATCTGCTTGGTCGCGTCGTCGGCGATGGAGACGTGGGATTCTCCGATGCGGAAAGTAACGGCGCCATCCGTGCTTTGGCTGCTCCCGGACGCGACGACCTCGGTGCCCGGGCGGTAGTAGCTCTGCGGTCGCCAGTGGGCGCGCTGGTTGTCCATCCAGTACCAGGAGCCATCAACCGGCGGAACGGTCTTGACGGACAGCTGTTTCTCTGCGGCAGCGCGGTCGGCAACCGGTCCGTCGAAGTGGGCCACGATGACGGTGCCGACACCGTAGGTCCCGCCGTCGACCAGCTTGGCGCCTGACGTCGTGGTGAAGTTGACCTGCGCCTTCTCGCTTGAAGTGGCCAATGTGTAGGCGGCGCGGTGGGCGGAGGGGGCCTGGGAGGGCCACGCGCTCGCGCCGAAGGTGGCGACAAGGATCAGGGCGAGTACCGAGAGGATTGGTGCTGCCCTCTTGTGGGGTGAACTCGCCGACATGCCGGGGTCTCCCATCTGTTCCTGCGCGCTGGTGACGCGGTGTGCTAGAACGGAATACGTAGCTACGGCGTAGCTACGTAGGTTTGAGGCTAGCATGGAGGTGCGCAGTGGGTGGACGGCGAGAGAATGTCAACAGGGACCTCATCTTCATCGGAGGACTCGTTGTCATTGCGGCTGCGCTGATTGCCTACCTGCTGATACGTCCGGACAACGACGCGGTCTCCGCCGCACCCGCCGCAGGCACTTCGGTGACATCTCTGTCCGACGCCGATGCGTCTGGCGGCAGCGTCGATGGACGACGGCCTCCCGTGGAGCGTCGCCAGGCGGGTGACCCCCTTGCGTTGGGCGCACCCGACGCGCCAGTGGCACTGGTGGTGTTCTCCGACTATCGATGCCCGTTCTGCGCCAAGTTCAGCCGTGACATCGAGCCCGAGCTCGTCAAGCGCTACGTCGATGCGGGTCGACTCCGCATCGAGTGGCGCGACTTCCCGATCTTCGGCCCGCAGTCGATGTCAGCGGCACGTGCCGGACGTGCGGCAGCCGAACAGGGCAAGTTCTGGGAGTTCAACCGAGCCGTCTACGCCGCCGCGCCGGAGCGGTCGAAGGCAGACCTGACAGACGAGGCCCTGATCGAGTTCGCAAGGAAGGCAGGCGTTCCCGATATCGGCAGATTCACCGCCGGCATGCGCGGAAACACCTTTGACTCCGCCATCAACGCCGATCTGGCGCGGGGCACGGCGATCGGCGTGCCCAGCACACCGGCGTTCCTGATCAACGATGTGCCGATGCTCGGCGCGCAGCCCACCGAAGATTTCGTCCGCGCCATCGACGGTGCCCTGGCCGCCCGATGAGCGGCATCGGTCTACTGGGAGCCTTCCTCGGTGGGTTGGCTTCCCTGCTCAGTCCCTGTTCGGCCCTGCTCCTGCCGTCGTTCTTCGCCTACGCCTTCGATCGGGCGCACCTGTTGATCCGCCGCACGCTCGTGTTCTGGGTGGGACTCTGCGCGGTGTTGGTGCCCCTGGGGGCCGGTGTTGGGATGCTGGGCAGCGCGGTCACGCGTTATCGGAGTGAAATGACCGTGATCGGTGGGCTGGTGCTGATCGCGTTCGGGTTGATGACGTTGCTGGGCAAGGGATTCGGTCTCTCATTCGTGCAACGGGCGATGGGGCGGATCAACATTTCCGGCTCCGTCTCGGTATTCGTGCTGGGAGCTGTGTACGGACTGGCCGGCTTCTGCGCCGGTCCACTGCTCGGCGCGGTCCTGACCATGTCGGCCATGGGTGCGGACCCGGCCTATGGGGCACTGCTGATGGCCGTCTACGCACTGGGGATGGCGGCGCCGTTGTTCCTGCTCGCATGGTTGTGGGACCGCTTCAACCTGTCGAAGCGGACCTGGCTCCGGGGGCGACCGGTGCGTCTCGGCCCGCTGCAGACACACACCACCTCCCTGCTCACCGGGGCGGCGTTCATCGTGCTCGGTGGGATGTTCCTGTTCACCGACGGCACCGCGAATCTCGGTGGCGTGCTTTCCGTCGACGCGCAGTACGACCTGCAGGTGTGGCTGGGGCGACTGTCGTCCAGCGTCGGCGACGCCTGGCTGATCTTGGGCGTGGTGGTGGCACTCATCCTGTGGCGGTCAATTCGATTGTGGCGGCGGCGTACCCGTACGCGAACCGGCGTTGCGGAGTCTGACGACGTGGGCGTCGGTTCCCGGGCCACCGGGATCGGGAGCACGACGCAATGAGCGGAGCAGCTACTATCGCGCTACATAGGTTTGACGCGCGAGGCCGGAACACGGTGCCGGCATACCTTGGCGGGCGGTAATGGTTATGGGAATAACGGGATTTGGCGATCTCGAAGCTGTGGTGATGGAAGTGCTCTGGTCACGTACCGAGCCGTCCACGGTACGCAGCGTGCACGATGAGCTCGTCACCAAACGTCAGATCGCCTACACCACGGTCATGTCGACGATGGACAACCTGTTTCGCAAGGGCTGGCTGCAGCGGGAGAAGGTCGGTCTGGCCTACAGCTATCGGCCGGTGATGAGCCGCGAGGAACACTCCGCGCAGCTCATGCGCACCGTGTTCGAGTCCGGTGGTGACAGCGAGCTGATCCTCAACTTCTTTCTCGAGCAGATCGTCGACGACGACTCGACCAAGCTGCGGCAGGCGCTCAAGCGGTTCACCGAGGGGCGGTCACGATGAACGCGGTCACGTTTCTCCTCGGCTATGCGATGGCGTTGAGCTGGTTGGCTCCGGTGTTGTTCACCGGCCGGATCTCGGCCGGCATTCATCCGAGGCTTTCGGTGGCAAGCTGGTTGGTGGTCGTGGCGACCGCGTCATTCGCCTGGGTGGCGGCGCTGGTGATCCTGATCGTGGGTGCCGCCCACAGCCTGATCACGCGCAGCGCACCGACGTTCTGCGTCGAGACATTGGGGATCGCCAGCGCGGTGACGCTACCGCCCACCGTGGCCACGGTTTTGGTCGTCGCACTGCTCGCAGTCACTGCCGCGGTGGCGACCAACACCACCCGCCGTGTGATCGTCACGTTGTACAAGACGCGGCGCGCCAATCGCCGACACGTGGAAGCGGTCCGGATCATCGGCAGGCCCACCGACCACCCCGGCGTCGTCGCCATCACCGCCGGCCAACCGACGGCCTACTGCGTATCCGGTGGCCGGCAGCGCGCGATCGTCGTCACGACCGCCGCCCTGGAGTTGCTGAATCCACCGGAGCTGGCCGCGGTCCTGGCCCACGAGCGGGCACACCTGCGCGGCCGTCATCACCATGTCATCGCGATCCTGGGTACCCTCGCCGCGGCGTTGCCGCGGCTTCCCCTGATGCGGGCGGCTGCGCGGTCTGTACCGGTCCTACTAGAGATGTGTGCCGACGATGCGGCCAGCCGCAGGCACGGCCGTGAGCCGCTGCTGGCCGGTCTCGTCACGTTGAGCACCCGGCTGCGCCTGCCCGACGGTGTGCTCGCCGCCGCCGGTACCGCGGTGACCGATCGGGTCACCCGCCTCATGCAACCCCGGCGGTCGATTCGGTGGCATCCGCAGTCGCTGACGATGTTGCTCATCATCGCCGGGACTGCCGCTGCCCCGGCCTTCGCGCTCACGTTGTGCGCGCTCCAGCCGTAATCGGATCGCGGTCAGATATCGCCGCTGCTGCTCGGCCCGGTGCGGGGGCCGTAGCGTTCGGCATACGCCTGGTGGATATGCGCGTTCTTCTTGCGTGACAGCTCGTCGAGCAGGGCCGGGTTCAGGCCGTGCTTGACGAGCATGTGACGACGCCACACCTTGTTCAGCGCGTGGGAGAAGTACACGAACGGGATGAAGATGGGCACCGTCATGCTGGCGTGCAGGTAGAGCGACATCGGGATGAACCAGATCGGTGCCAGGACGAGGATCGCCGGGATCGCGACGCGAACCATCATCCGGATGGTGGCGCCCGGACCCGCCAGGTCGTTGGCCACCCAGTCGCGCATCGAGTCGGGTAGCCGCTTGCCGTAGCAGTACCCGATGTACTGCAGTGGGCCCGGTTTGGTGCGTGGGGCTTGGCCGGTGGGCATTGCTGAAGGGTAACGGTCGCTATGATGGATTGCGAATTTCATCAATCCGTCAATCATTGGGGCAGTGGTGACCGACAGCGTCCTGGATGGTCCCGAGCGGCCGTTGTACGAGATCAAGGCCAATCTGTTCAAGGCGTTGGCGCACCCGGCGCGGATCCGGGTGCTGGAGATCTTGTCCGTGAGCCAGGAACCCACTCCGGTCAGTGCGATCCTGGCTGCCACCGATATCGAGCCGACCCTGCTGTCCCAGCATCTCGCGGTCCTCAAGCGTCATCACGTGGTCAGTGGGCATCGCGTCGGCAATGCGGTGTACTACACGCTCGCACACCCGAAGATCGCCGAACTGCTCCGCATCGCCCGCACCTTCCTGGCCGACACCCTCGCGGCCCAGCACGATCAGCTCGAGGCCGTCGGCTCGCTGCCGCCGATCGGAACCGCTCGATAGTCAGCGCGGCAGGCGATCGAGCCAATCGGAGTTTCCGTCGACCGATTCGCCATCGATGACCACCATCGGCACCCCGGAGTCGGGGAGGGCCCGCAGCAGCGGCAGGTTGTTGGCGGCGATGGCATGCCCGTCGAAGGGGACGGGCAGCCCCAGCTTGATCATGTCCTGCGCTGACGGCGGCGCGCCTGCGCGATCGGCCAGCCCGGCGAGTTGATCGTTGCTCAGATCGGTCGAGCCTTTCTCCTTCGGCTGCTGATCGGCGGAGAAGATCTGCTCGATGAACTGCCAGGTGACGTCGCTCGATTTCGAGTGATCAGCGACGATGAACGCGGCGTAGATCGCGCGGCTGTCGTAAGTTCCACTGGCCGAGTACTTTTCGAGAAAATTGACCAGCCGCAGGTTGATGTGGAGCTGTCCTGCCTCGATGCGGCGGCCGATCTCGGCGCCCTGCTCGCGGACCATCTTCCCGCTGTATGGGCAGAGCGGATCCAGGTACAGGTCGATCTGTCCCGGGGCGGCCGGGTCGCCGAGGGAGAGCGCATCCCCGGCCGGTGACGCCTCCGCCGCGTACGCGCGTCCGGCGCCGGGCCCCCACACCAGAACCGACGCCAGCAGGCCCAACATCACCGCGATGGCAATCGAGGTACTCGTCGGCCGGTGCGCGGATCTGGTTCGTGTGTGGCTCATGGGCTCCATGATGTCTGAACGGATCAGCTTGACGGCGCGAGCCCGTTCTCGATGAGGTGCATGACCTCCTCGGCGACTTGGTCTTGCGTCTTCTGCGAGTCGATGACGTTGTGCAGCATCGCGGTCATCATGATGGCGCCGAAAACGCTGATCGCAGCACTCTCGGGGTCCGCGAGTTTCCGCAGCGAGCCGTCGGCGGCCCCGGCGTGGAGCACTCGGGCGATGGGTTCGTAGAACGCCTCTTGAACGGCCGTCGCGAGTTCGGGCAGTCGAATCGCGCGGCTCAGATCGCCGACCAGCGCCTGCGCGGTTGCCGGTCGGTGCATGGTGTGTGCGACCTGGACCTGGATCACGGCGGCCAGGCGGTCTCTGCCCGGTCCGGGGCCGTCGGCAGCCGTGGCGACGTCGCGGGCGAGCGCATCGAGGGAATCCCGGAAGAGGAAGGCCAGGATGTCGTCCTTGCCCTTGAAGTAGTAGTACAGCGTTGCCTTCGGGACGCCCGATGACTTGGCGATGTCCTCGATCTTCGTTTTCTCCAGCCCGCGGGCGGCGATGAGGTCGGTCGCGCTGTAGAGCTTCTCGGCCACCGCAGGGGGCACTGTTCGCCCGGTCTGTTCAGCCACGAGCGCAGTCTACGAGGGTCCTTGCGCAGAGTTTGTACTTTGAGTACAAACTAGGAGTTCAATGGGGCGGTCGATCAGGGAGAGCCATGGCAGAAACGCGCACAGTCGATGTCCTCGTGGTCGGATACGGGGCGGCCGGCGTTTCTGCTGCCCTGGAAGCGCGGGCGAGAGGCGCCGACGTGTTGGCGATCGACCGCTTCAACGGCGGCGGTGCGACGCAGGTGTCGGGCGGGATCATCTACGCCGGCGGCGGGACCTGGGTACAACGTCAAGCCGGTGTCGACGACACCGCCGATGCAATGTACGCCTACCTGAAGGCCGAGATCGGCGATGCCGTGCGCCCTGAAACGCTGCGTCGATTCGTCGACACCAGCCCGGCGATGATCGACTGGCTCACCGGACACGGCGTGCCGTTCGAAGCATCGGTGTGCCCGTACAAGACGTCCTACCCGAACAACAAGTACTACCTGTACTACTCGGGCAGCGAGAATTCCGGCCGCTTCCGCGCCATCACGCCGCCGGCGCAACGTGGCCACCGGGCCAAAGGCCCGGGAGCCTCGGGCAAGAAGATCTATCAGCCCATGGCCGAATCGGCGGCGGCCCTCGGGGTGCGCACGCAGTTCCACACCCGGGCCGTCGCGCTGTTGACCAACTCGGAGGGGCGAGTGGTCGGTGTCCGGGCCAGCACGCTCGACGGAGCGCCTGCCAGGGTTCGCCGCCGCTATCGCGCATACGCCGAACTCGCGATCAAACCGGGCATCTACTACCCGCCGCTGCGGGCCGCGATGGAAAAGCTCCTAGACCGTCTGGAGCGCAGGTATGCCCGCACTGTCGATATTCATGTGCGCCAAGCGGTTATCCTCAGCGCTGGCGGCTACATCGCCAATCGCGAATGGATCGCCGAGCACGCCCCTGAGTATCGCGACGGACTTCAGCTCGGCACCAGCGCCGACGACGGCAGCGGAATCGTTCTCGCCGCCGATGTCGGTGCCGCCGTCGATCGCCTCGACAACGTATCGGCCTGGCGATTCATCACCCCACCGAGCGCGTTCCTGGGCGCACTCGTCGTCGACGAAGCGGGGCAACGATTCATCGACGAGACCCGCTATGGCGCCGCCGTCGGGCACGCCATGATTCAAGACCATGGCGGCCGCGGCTGGATTCTGGCTGATCGGCGCCTGCTCGACGAGGCGCGAGCGCAACTTCCCAAGCAGGCCATCTGGTTTCAGCGCTTGCAGATGGAGGCCATGTTGCGCACCGACCGGGTCGTCGGGGACACGCTGGAGGAGGTGGCGGCCAAGGCCGGTGTCGATCCGGCAGGGCTGCGTACCACCGTGGAGGCCCACAATGCCGCGGCCGCGGCGGGGCTGCCGGATCCGCTCGGTAAGCCCGCCGAATTCGTGCGGCCTGTCGAGCAGGGGCCGTTCTCTCTGATCGCGATATCCATCAAGCGCAGCCTGATCAACCCGTGCCCGATGTTCACCCTCGGCGGCCTGATCGTCGACGAGGACACCGGTTCGGTGAAAACGCCTGCAGGTCAGTCGATTCCGGGGCTGTATGCGGCGGGACGCACGGCGATAGGCATCTGTGCCAACTCGTACGTTAGTGGGCTGTCGCTGGCCGACTGCGTGTTCTCGGGGCGGCGAGCCGCAGAACATGCCGTCGCACTGGAACCGGTGCCGTCACCGTGAGGCCTTCAGCGATGCCTCGTTGAACAGCGTTGACGACAGCAACATGGTGGTCACATGCTCGGCGAAGGCTTCCCGGTCGGAACCGAGGTTGCCCTCGGTCCATTCGATGAAAAGCGAGATGATCGCGCCGAACACGGTGGCGTACTGCATCTTTGCCCGTGCCGAGGACTTCCCGTCGGCCCCGCCGATCGGGACTCTCACGCCCGCCGGCGTCATCGAGCCGATGGAATCGCGCACAAACTTGCGCAGTCTCAGGTCGGCGATGGGCTCCACCAACAAGATTCGGCAGATCCGGGGATCGTCGGTGACGAGTTGTGCTGCCGCCCGTACGCCTGCCAGGGTGCGCGTGGGCAGATCGGCTGCCGGGTCATCTGCGGCGTTGATGGCGCGGCGCGCGTGTTCGAACGTGCTGCGGTAGACCTCGTGGAGCAGATCGTCGGTGTCGGTGAAGCTTTCGTAGAAGAACTTCTGGCTGAGCGAGGCCTCCCGGCAGACGGCGCGCATGGTCATCGCGGCCACCCCTTGGGTGCCGACCAGGTCGACGGCTGCCTGCAGCAGTCGGGCGCGGCGATCCGCCGATCGGGCGTCGGCGGCCAGGCCGCGGTACGGCCTTGACATGCCGCGAGCATAGCGGGCAGCATCCAATTTCGGAAGCATCTGCTTCCGGAATTGGGGGAGGGATGCCCGTGGCTGCGCCAAGTGGAGATGAACCCCGCGCCGAAGTCGCCGCGTGGAATTCGTTCGTCGACGGATTACGCACTGCGGGTGAGCAACTCGCGGCCGACACCGCGGACCTGCCGGAAAGCGAACGCGCCGACGGGTTCCGGGCACTGCTGCGCGCGGTGTCCAATCAACTGGGCCGCTTCGAAGTCGACCGCGACAAGCCGGAGTTCATCGCGTTCAACGGCTGGCGACAGAAGTTCCTGATGGACAACCCCGACTTCCAGTACTGGGTCGCCGATGTCCGCCCCGACGGCCGATACCGGATCCGCGGTAATCGAGGAGACGCAGCCTACGTCTCGATCACGGCCTACGGCGCCGCTGACGGCGACGCCCAGGCGATCTCCCGGACCGACAGTGATGCAATCACTTTCGACGCCGACGGCGGCTACGAGGTAATGGTCGGTGATGATCGGCCGCAGACCGGTGACTGGCTGAGCTTGCCCGCGCGTGCCACCGTGATCTGGGTGCGGCACTTTCACGACGAGGTGCAGACGAACCGCCTCGGGTGGTGTGCCATCGAACCGGTCGAGCCGCCTCCGGTCCCGGCGCCGATCGACCCGGCGCGGTTCAGAAAGCATCTGTCGAAGGCGTCGGCGGCCATCACGCACCTGCCACGCATCTGGGCTGCCGCCTCGGCAGCCGATCACAAGTCCCCGAACCAGCTGCGGCACTGGACCGAGATGACCGGCGGTGCGGTGTTCACCGAACCAGCCATCCACTACGTGCGCGGCGGCTGGCAGTTGGGTGCTGATGAAGCCCTGATCATCGACGGAGATCTGGTGCCGTGCCGGTATTGGAACATCTTGGCGTACAGCAGATTTCTCAACTCGCTGGACTACCGGCATCGGCGGGTGTCCTACACCGGGGCCACCGCCCACCTCCAGGGCGGGCGCTACCGGTTCGTTCTCTCGGCGACCGATCCCGGCCCGGCGGCCGGCGACTGGATCGACACCGAAGGGCGCGCATTCGGCATCGTCGTCATGCGGTTCCTGCAACCCGAACACCAGCCCGTCGTCCCTGCGACACGCGTCGTGCGCCTCGCCGACCTGGTCGAGCGCGCATGACCACCTGGACCGCGCCCGCGCGCACCCCGGAGGCGCGCAAGGCCTACGCCGCGGCCGAGGAGGATCGGGCCGTCCGCCCTGACCGCTACCGGCTTGGTGCCGACGCCGTCGACATCGTCATCGACCGCGGCACCCGCGGTGCGGGCGCCGGCGTGCTCGGCGACCCCGACCAGTGGCGTCCGGGCCTGGAACAGTACCTCGCGTCGGCCGAGGAGGACGGCCGGCTCAACGCACTCGGCGCGCTGACCGCCCAGCGGACGGCGGCGGGCCGGCTGGCCGCCCGCGTCGCGATCACGCGATATCTCCAGGAGCACCCCGCCACCGAACACCGCCCTGTCCTGCCCCCGATCATCATCACCGGCGGCTGGCGCACGGGCACCACTTACCTGTACCGGCTACTCGACCGCGACCCCCGGTTGCGCGCACCCCTGCCCGCCGAGCTCGGTGCTCCCTGGCGGCTGCCCGGCGACCTCGACCCCGACGAACGCGCCCGGCGCCTCGACGCTGCGGCGGCTGGCCAATACCTGCTGCACGTGCTCAACCCCACGATGGCGGCCGTGCACGATTCCGGCCCCAACCTGCCCGAGGAGTGTGTGCTAGGCATGGGCACCACGCTGCGCAACTGGGGATTCGCGGCCACCACCCGGCTGGACAGCTACGCCACGTGGCTCGCCGGACAGGACTTCGCGGCCGAGTATGCGCAGCACCGCCGGATGCTGCAGATCCTCGACGCAGCCGACGGACGCCGCTGGGTTCTCAAGGCACCGGCGCACACCGCAGAGCTCCGCCACGTGATAGCGACCTATCCGGGTGCCTGCGTTGTCCAACTGCACCGCGACATCGTGGAGACCGTCGCCTCCGGCGCGAGCCTGTTCGCGACGTACCGATCCACTTACAGCGACCACGTCGACGGGGCAGACGTGGGTCGGTTTCAAACCGAGCAGACCGCACTGTGGCTACGCCGCGCGATGGCCGCCCGGGCCGCGGCGTCGACCGTCACCTGGCTCGATATCCAGTACACCGACCTGGTCGCCGACCCCGAGGCTACGGTGCGCCGGATCTATGCCGGGGCCCAGATGGCGGCCCCGGACATCGCAGGCATGCTCGCCGAGCATCACCGCGCCCAACCGCGTGACGGCAGGGGCAGGCACCGCTATCAGCCCGAGGAGTTCGGCCTCGACCCGGACGAATTGCGCGAGCGGATGAGCTTCTACACCCGGACGCCGGCGGGGGAGTGACTGGCGCTTCTCGCGTCCTCCCATTACTTTCCCTGAGGTGATGTCCTCAGCTGCTGGCGCAGTCGCGCGGTTGATCTTCCCTTTTCTGACAGTTGCCTCCGTGGTCGGCGCGGGTCTCGCCGCCGGGCCGGGGCCGACGGTGCGCCTGGCCAGTGACGGCAACCCGCTCGAGGGCCACTCGTTCTACGTCAACCCGTCGTCGAAGGCCGCGCGCGCCGCGCAGGGGGACCCGAGCCCCGAGCTGCAGGCGATCGCCAACACGCCCACCGCCTACTGGATGGACAACGTCTCCAACCCCGGGGTGGACGCCAAGTACATCGCCACGGCGCAGGCCGCAGGCACCATGCCGATCCTCGCGCTCTACGGCATCCCGCATCGCGACTGCGGGAGCTACGCGGCCGGCGGCTTCGGCTCGGCGGCGGCCTACAAGGGCTGGATCGACGGCGTCGCGGCCGCCATCGGTGGCGGGCCGGCCGCGGTCATCCTCGAACCCGATGCGCTCGCCATGGCGGACTGCCTGTCGGGCGATCAGCGCGAGGAACGCTACAACCTGATGAGCTACGCCGTCGACACGCTGACCCGCAATCCGGGCACCGCGCTCTACGTCGACGCGGGCCACTCCCGGTGGACGGCCGCCGGAGAAATGGCCAACCGGCTCAACCGGGTCGGCGTGGCCAAGGCACGCGGCTTCAGCCTCAACACCGCCAACTTCTTCACCACTGAAGAGGAAATCGGGTACGGCGACGCCATTTCGGGCCAGACCGGCGGCAAGCCGTACGTCATCGACACCTCGCGCAACGGTGCCGGACCGGCCGAAGGCGAGATGTACTGGTGCAACCCCAGCGGCCGGGCCCTCGGCGCCGCGCCGACCACGGCGACCGGAAACGGAAACGTCGACGCGTTCCTCTGGGTCAAGCGGCCCGGCGAGTCCGACGGCTCGTGCGGCACGGGCGAGGCGTCGGCGGGCACCTTCGTCAACCAGTACGCCATCGATCTCGTCCGCAAGGCGCACGGGTAAGCGAAGCGGCGGCTACTGCGGCGGCGGAGGGGGAGGCGCCGTCTCGCATTCGGCGAGCATCGGTGTGGAGAAATCGACCGATCCGACGCCACCGAGCGTCATGCCGTTGTCGCGCAGCGTCATCGTGGTCGTGTAGCGGCAGGTCTGGTTGACCGTCAGGCCGGTGAGGAACTCGACGTCGTAGGTGTAGAGGAACGAACGCACCAGCTGGTTGGCGTCCCACGGCACGTCGAGGGCGAAGCCCAATGACGATGCGGACAGGGCGTTGAGCAGCCGCGGGCCGGCCTCGCCGATCCCCGGTGTCAGATAGAACGGGGCACCGTCGAGCTTCGTGCCGGACACGCTGACACTTCGGATGCGATAACCGGTGGTGCCCGATGGGATGAGCGGGCCGCGTCTGATGTTCGTGCTGAACAGGATTGAGTAGTTCGTGCCGCCGACGATCGCTGTCGTGCTGAAACTCGTCGAGGTGAACTCCTGCGGCAGTTGTGCCGCGCAATTGCCGACCTTGCCTGCTGGGTCACCACACTCTTGAGGTGCCGCCAGCGCAGCGGGTGCCACCACGGCGGCTCCGATGACCGGCACGGTGACGGCAGCGCCGCGGATGAACGTGCGTCGGGAGAACGCACTTCCTGAACGATTCGTCATTGGTCTTCCTCCTTGTTCGCTCGTGTTCTGTTTGCCTCCACTTCGAAGCTACAAGGGTGACCAGCGATTTGGCGGGGATTGGCGACTAGCGGAACGAACCGGCACCGCCGTCGACGAGGAGCGTCTGCCCGGTGAGATAGGTGGAATCGTCGCCGATCAGGAAGGCCACGACGGCGCCGATGTCGTTGGTGGGATCGCCGATTCGCTTGAGCGAGGTGCTTCTGACCACCGCTTCGTACTGTTTTGGTGCCATGTCCCGCAACACTTTCAGCCCGTCGGTTTCGGCGAGCGGGCAGACCACGTTGACGCGGATCCGGTCGACGCCCCATTCCAGTGCGGCCACCTTGGACATGCCGCGAATGGCTTCCTTGGCGCCGGCATACGCGCCGAATGAGTGGGTGCCCACCGTGCCCGCTGCCGAGCCGAGGTTGACGATGGATCCGCCCCCGGCCTTGACCATGACGGGGTGAATCGCCTGCATGAGACGGAAGCTGGCGCCCGGTCCGGTGTCGTGGACCCGCTCGTACTCCTCGGCGGGGATGTCGACGAAGGGGATGGGCCCGGCGCTGGCGACGGCGTTGTTGACCAGTCCGTCCACCGTTCCGAATGCGTCGAGGGCGGCGTCGACGATGCGTTGCGCACTGTCGGCGTCACGCAGGTCCGCCACCACGGATGCGACCTCGAATCCGGACTCGGTGAATTCGGCTGTGGTGTTTGCCAATACGTCACCGAGGATGTCGGTTACCAGTACGCGGGCCCCGCGGGACAGCAATGCGGTGGCGATGCCTTTGCCGACACCTCGCGCGGCCCCGGTGACGATCACGGCGTGGCCGTCCAGCGAGTGCGGATGGCTGTAGGAGGACATGGCAGTTGCCTTTCTGGAGTCGACCAGATTTGGCACGCTAGCCCATAAGCTCAAGCGCTGGCGAGGAAGTCGAGAAACGGGCGGCGTCACTCGAACTGCTCAGCCTCGCCACGTCGTCCCCGCCTGGATCGAGAAGGCAGGAGTGCCCTATGCGTACGCCGCGATCGCGGTAGCGCCGCTCAAGTGACCGGCACCAGGTCGGTGCCGGCCGGGGGCTGGAGGCGCCGCAGCTTGCCGTCGATGGCCGTGACATACAGGGCGTTGCCGTCAGGTCCGGGGGCTACCCGCACCGACGTCGGCCCGTTGGGTGGCAAGGCGAGCTGGCTGAGTCCTGTGGCGATCGCGCACACCCGACCGGTGTCGGTGTTGACTGCGTAGACCTCGCCGGAGGTATCCCCGGCCACGTACAACGTCCCGTCGCGGGTGGCTTGCATATCGTCGGAGCCGGCGATCAGCCCGGGCAGCCGTGCCACGGTCGAGGTTGCGTTCGGCTTGTCGAGCGGGAGGCGTATAACCGTTGACAGGGCCGAGTTCTCGGTGAAGAGTGCGCTGCCGTCGGGAGTCAGTGCGAGACCGTTGGGCAGCGGCGTGGATGACCAGGTTTTCGTGTGCTGCCCGGTGCTGGGGTTGTACCGGCCGATCCCTCGCGGCGGGACGGTGAGTTGCGAGAAGATCAGATCGCCGTCCGGTAGGAACAGCAGTCCATTCGGTGAGGGCAGCCCGCTGAGCAATGTCGTGGCCTGTCCGGTGGTCAGGTCCAGGCGCTGCAGTGTGCCGCGCGAGGTGCCGGGGCTGTTGCCGGTGAGGAAGTACAGGCTGTCTCCCGAAAGTCGCAGGCCCGCAGGATGATCGAGGCCCGACAGCACCGTGGTGCTGGATCCGCCGTCGTCGACATGGAGTAACCGGCCGTCATTGATCGCGCTCAGATAGAAACCTCCGCGGCCGTCGGGTTCGAGGTTCTCCAGGGCGCCCAGACCGCCGGCCACCGTGGTCATCTCCCAGGGTCGGCACGCGCCCGTCCGTGCGTCGGCGCCAGGCGTTGCGCGTGCGGCCGGCGTCGCCGTCACGAACAGTGTCGCGATGGCGCACGCCACAGCCCCAATTGTCTTCTGCCGCATCAACTCACCCCTCGGTCGTCCCCTGTCCCAATTTGATACCTTTTAGTATCGAATGCCAAAAGGTATCATGGATCGGTGACCAAGGACGAGGGCCAACCGGCGCGGCCGATGACGCGGCGACGGGTCGAGACCCGGCAGCGGCTACTTGACGCGGCCTTTTCGGTCTTCGCCGCAAAAGGATTCGGGCGCACCAGGATTGATGACATCTGCCAGGCTTCGGGGTACACCAAGGGTGCGTTCTACTCGAACTTCGGCACTCTCGATGAACTGTTCTTGGCGCTGTATCGCGAACAATCACGTGAATTCGCCGAGCACACGGTGAGATTCCTGGCTGCCGAACCGTTCGACTCGGTCGAGGCCACGATCGAGGCCTGGGCGCAGGATCTGCCCATCGATCGGGATTGGTTGCTGATCAACACCGACTTCGTCCTGTATGCGGCTCGCCGACCCGATGTTCAGCTGGAGCTTGCGGCAGAGCGTTCGCAGATGCGCGAGGATTTCGCTCGCATGCTGGCCGGCCACATCGGTGATCGGGTGGCGGAGCTCCCACAGTCGCTGCCGACGCCGGACGATATGGCCCGGGCACTGGTCACCGTCTACGACGGTGCCATCTCGCAGCTGATCCTCGACATGGACGAACAGGCGGTGCGCAAGCACTTCGCGGACATCGCCAGCGCGCTGTTCCGGTAGAACTCACACTCCGGTGGGCATCAGTGTGAACAGCTCCTTACCGGACGGATACGGCCGGGAAACTGGATCGCCGAGCGGCGCTGCGACCGTGTGACGATGACGGCAGACCCTGTTGATCCACTCTGGCTTCGGCCGGTGGCCGTGCCTGCGCCGGTGGTGAACCTGGCCCCACGGGCCAGCGCAGATGTGCGTCAGGCGCAGGCGTTCATCGCCCTCCTCGAGGCTGAAATGGCCGACCTCCAGTCGCAGTTGGCGCGGATCGACGATCGTGTCAGAGCCGGGCGCCCGGGAGCGCATCATCACCAGAGCGCGGTGCGTACGCGAGTCCTTGAGGTCCGGCGCCTCCTCGACGCCCTCATCTTCCGCTTTCCTTCCGCCTGAGCTTCCAGTCGCCGATCGCCGCCAGGCGGCGGCGCTGCTGGGCTGCGGCCGCGGAGTCCAGGCGGTGGCCCCGCTGTTCAAGGTGGTCGATCACCCGCTCGCGGTGCTCGACCGGATTCGCGTCGTCGTATTTGAATTTGGCCTCCACTCGCAGTACCTCGAGGCGTATGCCGCGGATGCCGGGCAGCATGCGTCCGTACGGGTCTTCGCCGTCGGAAACAGCGGCGTGACGCCCTTCGGGCTGGCAGTCTGCGAGTTGAGCGGCCAGGATGCGGGCCTTCTCCTCCGGATCGTCCAGAATCGTTGGGCGGCAGACAAACTGAACCGACGAGTAGTAGCTCGTCGGGACGCCGTCCTCATCGGGACCGCCGGCCTTGGCGCGCCAGTAGGTGGGGATGTAGGCATAGTCACCGATCACCGTCAGACGCACTTCGGCTGCTGCTTCCAGGTGCGGCCAGATCGGGTTGGGCCGGGCCAGATGCAGCAACAGGTGGGCTCCGGCGTGGGTGAAGTGGGTCGGCACCATCAGCGGTGCGGCGGCCGGGTCGACGTTGTTGACCGCGAGGATGCCGAATCGCTCGGTGCCGGCCAGCCAGTTCCGCCATTCGGCCTCGTCGAGGGCGGCATCCCACGGGTGGATCAACATGTCACTCTCCTTGCCGTCGCTGGGCGGTGCCGACGCCGGGCTCGAACACCGTCAGCGCGAACCGGGCGCGAATGTCACGTGGATTGGCGTATGCGTGGTCGACGTCGCCCGGGAAGGACACCGCGTCCCCGGCTTCCAAGGTGATGACCTGGCCGTCGACCTCGACGGCGATCGTCCCCTCAAGCACGTGGATCAGCTCCTCGGTCCCGGCGGCGTGAGCCTCGCTGGCGTGGCGATCACCGGGGCCGAGCCACCAGTCCCACAGTTCGACGACATCCGGCGGGGTGGTGCCGGCAACCAGGACGCCGCGGCCCCCGGCCCCGCCGGTCCACAGCTGTGCGCCGTCCCCGGCGCGGACGACCTTGACCGGACGTGCCTCTGGCGGCTCGACCAGGGCGGGCAGCCCGACGCCCAGCGCATCGCTGAGTCGCAGCAGCGTCCCGACACTGGGGTTCACCTCGCCGTGTTCGACACTGATCACCATTCGCCGGCTGACCGATGCCGCGGCCGCAAGCTGATCCAGCGTCCAGCCTCGGGCCGCGCGCTCCTGTTTCACGCGGGCGCCGATCGCGATGGCCAGTTTGGCGGCGGCCTCATCCATTGGTGCAATATAACGCACTATGAGTGCATTCATGGTGATGGGCTATCGGCTACCTCTATCCAGCGGAAACGAGTAGTCGCCTACGCGTGTGCGGACCAGGTGCGGGGAAAAGACTTGATGCAGCGATATCCCGACGCACACGAGGTAGCCGTCATGTCGAACGTCTTCATGGATCCGGACCACTGCCGGTTGGTTCGCCGCGTCGCCGCGATCACCGCAGGCGACCTGACCTCGACGCAGATCAGCAAGGTCGTGGACGGCGACCTGGACCTGCTCAAGGCCCTCCCGCAGTCGGGTAAGGACAAGGTGGCCGCTCTGGTCAAGCCGCAGATGCGGGGAGAGCTGGAGAAGATCATCGGTCCGACGACCGATTTCGTGCCGATCTATTACGTCGAGATGGCGAGGGTGTCCGCGCAGGCGGTGGCGCGCGTCATCGACGGAAAGCGGCGGCCGCTCGGCACCGGGGTGATGGTGTCGCCGCGGTTGTTCATGACCAACAATCACGTCATCGCCGACGCGCAGAGCGCCGCCTCGACCTCGATCCAGTTCAACTACCAACTCGACCTCGACGACGTGCCCGCAGCGGTCACGGAGTTTCGGCTCGACCCGGCCACCTTCTTCTGGACCAGCGACGAGAACGAACTCGACGTGTCGCTGATCGCCGTCGGACCGCGCACCGCGGGCGACGGCAAATTGCCCGACTTCGGTTGGAGTGCAATGTCATCGGCGCAGGACAAACACGCCGAAGGTGACCACGTCACGATCATCGAACATCCCGACGCCGACTACAAACAGATCGCCTTGCGGGAGAACCGGGTGATCGGCCGCGGCAAGAAGGGGGTCACGCTCTACTACGCCGCCGACACCCTGCACGGCTCAAGCGGCAGCCCGGTGTTCAACGACCAGTTCAATCTCGTCGCCTTGCACCACGCCGGCGGTGGCCACAACGACACCGAGCTCGAAGACGGCCAGCCCGTGCCCGACGACTGCAATGAGGGCATCAGGATCAGCGCGATCGTCGACGCCCTCCGCGCCCGCCACGACCAATTGCCGGCTGGGTTAAGGGATCTGCTCGCCGAAGCGCTCAACCCACCGGCCGCCGCCACTGCGCTGGAGGGGACCGCCGTCGTTGTCAATGCGTCGAACGGGGCCCCGGTCGTCAGGACGGCCCCGGCGGTGGTGACCGCCGACTTGTCGTTGCCCCGGCTGACCATTACCGGCAACGTGGCCGATCTCAACTCGGCGCCACCGGCCATCGCCATCACCACCGACGACGCGAGCGCCGTACAGCCAGCGGTCCTCGAGCGAAATGACGCACCCAACCCGGATTACAGCAACCGTTCCGGCTACGACCCGGACTTCCTGCCCAAAGCTGTTGCGGTTCCGTCGATCCCGGCGAAACTGCTGGCGCGGTGCGCGGTGCCGAAGGGCCTCAAACGGTCGTCGGCCAACGTGGTGCTGCGCTACCACCACTTCAGCCTGGTCATCCGCGCCGATCGGCGCATGCCGCTGTTCACCATCGTCAACATCGACGGCCGCCGACTGCGCAAGATCAACCGCGAGACGGGGGAGGTCGAAGCGGTCGAAACCTGGTACACGGATCCGCGCCTACGACCCGAACAGCAGCTCGACCAGGATGTGTTCGAACGGCAGAAACCACGACTGTTCGACCGCGGACACATGGTGCGCCGCCTCGATCCGGCATGGGGCAGTCCGGTCGCCGCGAAACAGGCCGCCGACGACACCTTCCACTTCGCCAACTGCTGCCCGCAGATCTCGGCATTCAACCAACACCTGTGGGCGGGCATCGAGAACTATGCCCTCGACAACGCCGGTGCCGAGAAACGCCAGATCACCGTCATCACCGGGCCGGTATTCGGTGAGAATGATCCGCTGTACCGGGGTGTCAATGTGCCACGGCAGTTCTGGAAGATCGTCGTACGGGTCAGCCCCGAGGACGGCGATCTGCGTGCCACCGCATTCTTGGCCGATCAGAACGCGGCGCTGGACGCGGCTTTCGGCTCCGATAACGAATCCTTCACCGACACAGACAAAGTGGTGATGTTCCAGAAATCCGTTTCCGACATCGAACGCCTCGCCGGGCTCTCATTCGGAGCGCTTCGTGACCACGACACGATGACGGTGGGGCTTGAGGGCATTGCCCCCGTGCTGGATTCGCTGGATGACGCCGGCTGGTAGAGCAGACCCCACTCAGCGCGTCGCGCCCTGCCATACGGTGTCGAACGGCGCATTGCCATTGATCCGGTCGACGATGCCGGCGGTGGTGAAGTCCTTGGCCTGACGCACGGCCTCCGGGACACTGGATCCCTTGGCCAGGGCGGCGGTGATCGCTGCCGCCAGAGTGCATCCCGCTCCGGCGACGCGCGCATGCCCGACCTTCGGTGCGCGCAGGATCTCGGCGTCCTTGCCGTCGAAGAGGACGTCGACCGCGTCGTCACCGGGAAACTCCACCCCGCCCTTCACCACGACGTAGCCCGGTCCCAGATCGGCAATGCGTCGGGCCGCTTCGACCAGGTCGTCGATCGAAGAGAGGGCATCCATCCCTGCGAGCGTGCGGGCCTCGAACAGGTTCGGAGTGACGACGGTGGCCAGCTGCAGGATCTGGCGGCGCAGTGCGGTGTCGGTGTCGAGCGCGGCGCCGGGCTCCTGTCCTTTGCAGATCAGCACTGGGTCGACGACGATGTGCCGCCAGGTTTGGCCGGCGAGGGCCTCCGCGACGACGTCGATGGTCGCCGGGGTGCCGAGCATGCCGATCTTGACGACGTCGAGGTCGTAGGCCGACGTCGCCGCCTCGATCTGATCGGCGATGACTTGTGGGTCGACGGGCACGAACCGGTGGCCCCAGTTGGCCTTGGGGTCGAACGACACGATGCACGTCACCGTACCCACGCCGTAGGTCCCGAACTCCTGGAAGGTGCGCAGATCAGCTTGCAGACCGGCGCCGCCGGTGGCTTCGGATCCGGCGATGACATACGAGAGGTCGACCACGTGGGTGAGCGTACGCCTGAGCTACGAGCGCCCAAAGTGAACTCGGCGGATACTGGCCCACGTAGCCACGCTCTGCAGAATTGGGAGGACCATGGCCCGTCATCGTGCATTCGCCCAGGTCGACGTGTTCTCGCGCACCCCGTACCTCGGCAACCCCGTCGCGGTCGTGCTCGACAGTGAAGGCCTCGATGACGTTGCCATGCAACGACTTGCACGCTGGACCAATCTGTCGGAGACGACCTTCGTGCTGCCCCCGACGCACCCCGAGGCCGACTACCGGCTGCGCATCTTCACCCCGGGCAGCGAACTTCCGTTTGCCGGGCATCCCACCCTCGGCTCCGCCCACGCCTGGCTGGGACACGGCGGCCAACCCCGCCGGGGGGGCCGCGTCGTGCAGGAATGCGTTGCCGGACTCGTGGAGATCCGGCAACGCGACGGCGAACTGTACTTCCAGGCTCCGCCGACGCTGCGGTCCGGACCGCTCGCCGAGGAGTATCTGGATCAGATCGTCGACGGCCTCGGACTGGCACACACCGACGTCGTCGCGCACCAGTGGGCGGACAACGGTCCTGGTTGGGCTGTCCTGCTGCTGGGTAGTGCGCAACGAGTGCTCGAACTGGAACCCGATTTGGCCCGCATTCCCACGGCCATGGTCGGCGTCGTCGGGCCGTATCCGGCCGGGTCGGCGCACGACTACGAGATGCGTACTTTCGCGCCCGGTGTAGGTGTTCCCGAAGATCCGGTGTGCGGCAGCATGAATGCCTCAGTGGGGCAATGGTTGACGAGTACCGGCACGGCTCCGGCTCAGTATCGGGTGTCCCAGGGGGCGCGGCTCGGCCGGTCCGGCGAGATCAGCGTGGTGGCTGAATCCGATGGGTCGGTCTGGGTCGGTGGTGCCACCACCACCTGCCTCGAAGGTGTCGCCACGCTCTAACGCGCGTGCGCGGCCACCGCCGGCGCCACCCAATCCCGCAGGTAGGTCCGCAGTCCGGTGTTGTGGCGGGACGGCCCTCCCGGATCGACGATGAACGACTGCAGCGTCCGCAGCATGAACTCGACCAGCTGGTCGAACACTTCACCTTCGAATCCGACTGCGGCCCAGTCGATGTCGAATCGCTGCAGGATCGACTTGCCGAACTCGATGGCCAGGTCCGACGTTACGCCGGCGGTGAAGGCGCTGGCCTTGCCGGGCTGCAGGACCAGGCTGAGGTACCGGTCGTGTGGGATCTGTTCGGCGGTGTAGGCGATGCCCTCCACGACGGCTTCACTGGGGTCGGTGATCGAACCGAGCTCTGCTGCCAATCGATCGAGAAAGCCGTCCACCGAGGAGACGGCGGTGGCGACCATGAGGCTCTCGAGGGTCGGGAAATAGCGGTACACGGTCTGGCGGGTCACTCCCAGGGCCTGCGCTACCTCCGACACGCTCACCGTGCCGCGCGCGTCGATCGCCTGCCGGGCCGCGCCGATGATGCGTCCGACGGCTTCGTCGTCGTCGGCGGGAATGTCGCCCGACCAGCCGTGCCTGCGCATCCGTTGATCGTCGCATGAACGACGGTCCGATCTTGACAATACAGTTGATAGTCATTGTATGGTCAGGTCATGACCGTCAGCCCAGTCAGCAGCACCGATGAACAACTGACCCGCCGTGCGCTGCGGCATGCCGTCGAGGGGACGACGGATATGGCCGAGGCGGTGCTGAAGGTGCCGCTGCACTACTACCGCGACCCGAAGATCACCGAGATCGAGGAATCCCAGATCCTGCGCCGGGTTCCGCTGGCGATCGTGCCGTCGGCTCAGATCGCGGAGAAGAACGACTTCGTCGTCCGTTCGGTGCTCGGGGACTCGCTGCTGGTGACCCGGGACCGCACCGGCGCCAGCCACGTCTTCCTCAACTACTGCCGCCACCGCGGGGCGATGCCGGCCTGCGGCTCCGGAAATGCGTCCCGTTTCGTCTGTCCGTACCACGCGTGGACCTACCGCAACACAGGTGAGCTGTTCATGGTCCCGGGCAAAGCGGGCTTCGACACGATGGACCCCGCGGAGTACGGCCTGGTGGAGTTGCCGTCCGAGGAACGCTACGGCTTCGTCTGGGCCGTGCTGACCGCGGGCGCGACCATCGACCTTGGCACCCACCTGGGGCCGCTCGGAAACGAACTGGCGCAATGGAATTACGAGAGCTACGGCTACCACACCGACCGCGAGTTCTCCTCAGACGTGTCGTGGAAGGGTGCGCTCGAGGCGTTTGCCGAGGGCTACCACTTCCCCTTCGTCCACGGCGAGAGCCTGATTGGGCAGAACACCCTGCCCAACACCGCGATCTACGACGAATTCGGCCGGCATCACCGCATCGGCTTCCCGTTCAACTGGATCAAGAATCTCGCCGATGACCCGAGCGCCTCATTCGACCCGTCGGCCAACATGGGTGTCATCTACTGGGTCTACCCGAATCTGATCCTGGCCAACAGCCCGGTCGGCGTGGAGATCATCGACATGCTCCCCGAGGGCGAACCCACCCGCTGCACGGTGCGGCACAGCTGGATGGGTCGTATCCCGGCGACGACAGACGAGATGCGGGCGGCTTACGACGCGGTCTATGAAGGCGTTCATGCCGCAGTGCGCGACGAGGACTTCGCCATGCTCCCGCAATGCGGTGAGGGCGTTCGCCACGGTCAGCACGACCATATGATCATCGGCCGCAACGAGATTGCCGTTCAGCACATGATCAAGGTGTTCGCCCAGGAGTTGGGGGTCGCGCTGGCTTGACTGGGCCGGCACTCTTAATGCAAGTACTTCTTGCGTTAAGAGCCATCAGCTGTCATCCTTAACGCATGCGGTACTGGCGTTAGGGGTTTGGCGATGATTGACGACATTCGACGGAGGCCCGGTGGCCGTTCCGAGCGGGTCCGTCGAGCTGTGGCTGAAGCGACACTCGGGGTCATCGCCGAGAAGGGCATCGCCGACTTCACGGTCAGCGACGTCGCGGCACGATCCGGCGTCCACGAAACGTCGATCTACCGGCGGTGGGGCAATCGCGAGAATCTGATCACCGAGACCCTGCTCGGATACAGCGAGCAGGTGATTCCGGTGCCCGACACCGGGGCGCTCGACACCGACCTGCGCGGATTGCTCGAGGGGATCGCGACGTATCTGAGCGGCCCCGTCGGGCGAGCGCTGGCGCAAGCATTGGCGTTCAGCGGTGAGGAGTCGCGCTGGGCTGCGGTGCGGCGGGAGTTCTGGAGCGGACGGTTGGAGTTGGTCAGAGCCATCATCGACCGGGCCGTCGATCGCGGGGAGTTGCCGGCCGGCACCGATCCGCGTCTGGTCCTGGAAACCCTCGTCGCCCCACTGAGTTTCAGAACCCTCGTCACGCGCCAGCCGATCGACGACGGTCTGTGCACACGTCTCGTCGAGCTCGTGCTCGCCGGCATCCTGCCGCGCGACCCGATTGCCAGCGCAGCAGGTGGGAAACAATGACCGAGATTGCGATCCAGACGTTCATCGACGGGCGGGCTGTCAGCCGCGCCGATGTCGAGCACTGGGAAGCGCGGCGTGCCAAGGCGGTTCTGGCCAAGCTGGGTTCACGACTGGGGCGGCGCGCGGTCGGCGAAATCCTTCCCGGCGTCGACCTCAACATCGTGACCGGCCGGGGCCTGGACGCGCAGCGGGAAGTGCTGTGCGCATTGAAGTCGGGGCTCGGTCATGCCGGCATCTACGCAATGCTGCGTCGTGAACTGGCGATGTCCGAACGTGTCGCACGCCTGGCGGTGGCCGGCAGTCGCGGCAGAAATGTCTACAGCACAACCAGACTCGTTGCCGGCGGAGTATCCGCCGAGGAGTTCGGCGCCTGGTTCGACGGGCTCACCGCGACGAACGACGAGAGTGCGATGGTCCGGGCCTGCCCCGACCATTACCTGCTGCGGGGACTGCCCGATGGGCGGCAGGAAGTCGTCGAGACCACGGGAGGATCACCGACCCCGACGCGGTTCCTGGTCGATTACGCTGCGGGCGAGTCGGTTTCCGTACCGGTGAAGCCCGAATACCCGGTGCAGATCGCCGGGCGGGCGGTCCTTGACGACGGCCTGGTCATCGGCGGGGTCCGCCACCAGTTCCGAGACCTTGACGGTGCTATGGAGGCACTCCTGACCGTCGAGTTCCCCGGGTTGTTCCCCGCCCGCATGGTCGCCGCGCACTGCTGGCACCTCGCCGTCGAATTCAGCAACTGGATCATCGCTTCAACGGCCGCCTAGCCTTCGACGTGCGCCGATTTCTACCGCTGGGTCGTGGTCCTTGCCGAAGAGCCGCCCAGGTGTAGAAAACGGCGCGGCAGAGCAGCCCAGGTGTAGAAAGCGGCGCCACAGCCACCAAATCCTGTTACGAGTCGGCCTTTTCGGCCTCGTACTTCTGCGACATGTGGGCGATCGCGTCGATCTGAGACTGGGCCAGCCCGTCGCGTACCTGCCCGGCGCGCGCCGCGGCGTCCAGGGTCGGCTGGGCCTGACCCTGAAAATGCGGCATGACCTCTTCGGCGAACAGTTCTGCCGAGCGTCGGGTGGCAGCGGGATTGGCCCAGTCCGCGGCCATCTGCAGCATCGATCCGAAACCGCCGGACTGATCCCACAGTCGCTGCACCTGGGCACGTGCCCGTTCCGGCGTTCCGATCACGCCGGCGCCGCGATCGTTGACCGCGTCGATCATTGCCTCGATGGTGTCTCCCGGCATGGTCATCTGCGGGAATGCCGCGACCTTCTGGAAGTAGTTGAACCAGGCCTCGATGCCGTACCGGACCTCGGCGCGCGCCTGGGCATCGGTCTCGGCGATGTGGAACGGTCCGACCAGTGACCAGTTGCTCCGGTCGATCGTGGTGCCGAACGCCGCCGCCCGCTCCTCGGCGATGTTCCAGTGATGGGCCAGCGCATCGAATCCGGCCTCGCTCAGTGTGGCGCCGATCGACAGCAACCCGATGCCGTGCTTACCGGCCAACCGGGCACCGGTCGGGGAGGCGACGGCGGCGACCGACAACGGGATCCCTCCTTCGGAGTACGGCGCCAATTGCAGTTTCGCGTCGAACAACTCGTGCGTGGCGGTCTTGGCGCTCACCGTTTCGCCTGCGAGCAGCCGCACCATGATGTCGAGGTTGGTTTCGAGCAGTTCCCGGGTATCGGTCGGGGTCAGCCCGATCATGGCCGAGTCGGTGGGCAGCGAGCCGGGCCCGACGCCGCCGATGATGCGGCCGTGGGTGAGGTGGTCGAGCAGCATCAACCGGTCGGCCGCCCACAGCGGGTTGTGGTACGACAGCGAGATCACCCCGGTGCCGAACTTGATCCGCTTGGCCCGGGCGGCCGCCGCGGCGATGAACACCTCGGGCGAGCTGATGATCTCGCTGCCCGCCGAGTGGTGCTCACCGATCCAGACTTCGTCGTACCCGAGGGCGTCGAGGTGCTCGACGAACTCCAGGTCCCGGTGCAGCGCCAACGTCGGGTTGGTGCCCGGGCGGTGGAACGGGGCGATGAAGTAGCCGAACCGGAGTCGGGACACGAGGCCTCCTTGCCGCGAAGTGTGTGCTTGTCACAAAAACTAGTCCGTTCCTGCCAGCCGCCGCTCAATTTCTGCCATCGGAATTAACTGCGCTGACCTGCATGTTGTGGAAGTCAGACCGGGTAGGAATCCCCCGAACCGGAGGACAAGACGTCCGAACCGCGACACACACGCCACGGCTCGAACGCCCAGAACGAAGGGCTTCGAAATGAAGAAGTTTGGTTTTGCCGGAATGATCGTCACCGGGTTCGCCGCCGCTATCGTCGGCCTGGCCGCCCCGGCGCAAGCCGACATCTCTCACCACCAGTGGGTGCACGACATCCAGCAGCATGCCAGCACCGGCGCCGTCACACCGGTGTTCGGCAACGGCCGCTGACGTACGACACCAGCGAGGGGCGCCCATACCGGGTGCCCCTCGCTTTTCGTTGGCGCCGAATCGCCGGAACGTAGGGTGGCGGCATGACCACCACCCATCGGCTCGCAGTGATCCCGGGCGACGGCATCGGCAAGGAAGTGGTGCCCGAAGGTCTCAAGGTGTTGGAGTCGGCGGCGGCCGCCTTCGGTTTCGCCATCGACTATGAGCAGTTCGATTACGCGTGCGCGGAGTACTACACCGACACCGGCGCCATGCTGCCCGACGGGTGGTTCGACGAGTTGAACCGGTTCGACGCGGTGTTCTTCGGTGCGGTCGGCTGGCCGGACGTTGTGCCCGACCACATTTCGCTGTGGGGAAGTCTCCTGCAGTTCCGCAGGCACTTCGATCAGTACGTCAACCTGCGCCCCGTCAAACTGATGCCCGGAGTGAGAAGTCCGCTCGCCGGCCGTGAGCCCGGCGAGGTGGACTTCGTCGTCGTCCGGGAGAACACCGAAGGCGAGTACTCGAGTATCGGCGGCAGGATGTTCGAGGGCACCGACCGCGAGACGGTGCTGCAAGAGACTGTGATGACGCGGGTCGGTGTCGACCGGATTCTGAAGTACGCGTTCGAACTTGCCCAACGTCGGCCTGACAAGCATCTGACCTCGGCGACGAAAAGTAACGGTATCTCCATCACGATGCCGTACTGGGACGAACGTGTCGAGCAGATGAGCGCGCGGTTCCCGGATATCGAGGTGGACAAGTTCCACATCGATATCCTCGCGGCGAATTTCGTGCTGCACCCGGACTGGTTCGACGTCGTTGTCGCGAGCAACCTCTTCGGTGACATCCTGTCGGACCTGGGTCCCGCGTGCACCGGCACCATCGGTATCGCCCCGAGCGGAAACATCAACCCGGAGCGGCGATTTCCGAGTCTGTTCGAGCCGGTTCACGGGTCTGCGCCCGACATCGCCGGACGTGGAATAGCCAATCCCATCGGGCAGATTTGGAGCGCGTCGTTGATGCTCGACCACCTTGGTGAGCACGCCGCGGCCGCTGCGATCCTGACGGCCGTCGAGGATGTGCTCGCTCGCGGAGGGGATGTCCTGACCCCCGACATGGGCGGTTCCGCGACGACGAGTGTGCTCGGGACCGCGGTCCGCGACCAGCTACAGGCGAATCTTGCTGGGGCGCAGTAGTTCTATTGCAGTTCAGGCCGACATCTGGCAGAGAAAGTCAGGCCCGCCGGCGTAGACGATCCCAGACGGGTACGGTGCAGACGCGGCGCGGGCGATCGTCGTCGCCAACTCCCGGTCGGACATCACCTCTCCGGAAACCACAGTGAAATCGATGCCACGCCGGTCGAATTCGGAACGCATGGCATAGAGCGCGGTCTCACCGGCGCGCTTGCTCGCGGCGATCGCCGCGTAACCCTTCGGCACGGCCTTGTTGGGGAAGAAGTGCGCCTGGTGGCTGGTGACGAACACGATCTGACCGCCCACCGGCATCAACGGCAGGGCCAGCTTGGCCAGGCGGCGCTGGGCATCGCGGTTCAGCCGCATCGCATAGCCCGGATCAGTGCCGAGCTCCAGCCCGGTGGATGCGTTGAGCACCAGGACATCGAGTCGGCCAAACTCCCTGCCGATCCGCTCGATCATGGCGGCAGCAGCGGCTTCATCGGAAATGTCGGCACCGAGGCTGGAGGCGCGGCCACCCGCACGGCGGATGGCGTCGACGACCGTGTTGGCGCGTTTGGCCTTCTCGCGGTAGTTCACGACGACGTGGGTGTCCGGACCGGCGAGCTGCTGGGCGACGTCGGCGCCGATACCCCGCGATGCGCCGGTAACGAGAGCGATCCGGGTGGCTGCTGCAGGCTGCATGTCGGGTTCCTTCCGTCACTGCTGAGGCGGATAACCGTCCCTAAGCACTCACCGTACACCAACTCTAAGAAAAATAAGACTCTTTTAAGGTCACGGTAAGGGCAATGTCGTGTCGCAAGTGTGTTGCTGCGCTGCCGCCTTTAACCTGGCTTCATGACTGGCCAACGGGTGCCCGGAGGAGTGGTGCACAAGTTGCCGGCGGACCTGCGCGAAGCCCTGATCGGCAATGACACGGCGCTGTCCGCCTGGCGCGACATCACGCCGCTCGCGCGCAACGAGTTCATCTGCTGGGTCGAGGACGCCAAGCAGCAGGTGACACGCGAGCGGCGGATCCGCCGGACTCAGGAAGAGCTGGAGGAAGGTCAGCGGCGGCCATGCTGCTGGCCCGGGTGCAAGCACCGCGAACGCACCGGCAAGTAGCCGCCCCGTCCGCTATCGAATGGACAGACCGGTGATCGCCCGCGAGATCACCAGCCGCTGAATCTCGCTGGTGCCCTCGAAGATGGTGAAGATCTTGGCGTCGCGATGCATCCGCTCGACCGGGTAGTCGCGGGTGTAGCCGTTGCCACCGAGGATCTGGATCGCCTCATCGGTCACGTACACCGCGGTCTCACTGGCCACGAGCTTGGCCATCGAGCCCTCGGCGTTGTCGAACGCCTGGTTGTTGCGCGCCATCCAACCGGCCCGCCACACGAGCAAGCGGGCGGCGTCGATCCGGCTCTTCATGTCGGCGAGCTTGAACGCGACGGCCTGGAACTCGCCGATCTTGCGTCCGAACTGCTCACGTTGGCAGGCGTAGTCGAGCGCGTACTCATAGGCGGCGCGGGCCACGCCGACCGCCATCGCGCCCACGGTGGGCCGGGTGCGCTCGAAGGTCTTCATCGCGGCCTGACCGCCGGCCGAGGCGCCGGACTTGACCCGTGCGATGCGCTCCTCGAACTTCTCTCGCCCGCCCAGGATCAGATCCTCGGGCAGTCGGACGTTGTCGAGCACCACCTCGGCGGTGTGCGAGGCGCGGATGCCGTGCTTCTTGAACTTCTGGCCCTGGGTGAAGCCGTGGGTGTCGGGCGGGATGATGAACGTGGCCTGGCCGCGTGAGCCGAGTTCGGGGTAGACCGAGGCGACGACGATGTGGACGTTGGCGATACCGCCGTTCGTGGCCCAGGTCTTGGTGCCGTTGAGTACCCATTCGCGGGTTGCCTCGTCGAAGCGGGCGCGGGTGCGGATGGCGCCGACGTCCGATCCGGCGTCGGGTTCGGAGGAGCAGAACGCACCCAGGTGCGGCTCGCCGGGCGTGCCGAACATGGCGGGCAGCCACTGGCCGATCTGCTCGGGAGTTCCGTTGCCCGCCAACGCCGCTGCGGCCAGGCCGGTGCCCAGGATCGACAGCGCGATGCCCGCGTCGCCCCAGAACAGTTCCTCGAACACGGTCAGCATGCCGAGCCCGGTGGGTTCGGCGGCCTGTTGGGCGAACAACTCGGGGGAGTACAGCCCGACCTTGGCCGCTTCCTGGATGACGGGCCAGGGGGTTTCCTCGCGCTCGTCCCATTCCGCGGCGGCGGGACGCACCACCTCGGCGGCGAACTGGTGGACCCAGTCGCGGACTTCGATCACGTCGTCGCTCAGTTGCATTGAGAACGTCACGGACTACTCCTGAAATAGGTTGGGGATCAGTTGGTTTGAGAGCGGTGCTGCTTGATCATGCTGACGGTCTGGACGACCCAGGCCTCGAAGAAGCGTTCGTGGTCGACGTTGCCCGGCAACCGTCCGGTCAGCGCCTGCAGCGTCGCGGCATAGGACAGCCCGGCGATCGCGACCGCCGCGGTGGCCTCGGGGTCGGGGATCTGGGTCCGCCCCGAGCGGTTGGAGGCAGCCAGCTCGTCGGCGAACCGTTGATAGGCATTGTCGGTGATGACCTGCCAGGTCTTCTCGTCGAGTTCGCCGAGCTCATCCGGCTCGCGCAGCATGACCCGCAGCAGCTCCTCGCTCTGGGTCAGGTTGGTCCAGATCAACTGTCCGGCGCTGCGTACCGCCTCTTCGACGGACTTGGGATTGCCGGCGTCGTACTGCTCACGGGCGCTCACGATGGCATCGATGCGGTGCGAGACCGCGGCCTCCAGCAGTTCGCGTTTCGAGCCGAAGTGCTTGTATAGCGCACCCGAACCCGGCGCCAGGCCGGCGGCCTGCTGGATATGGGCCACCGACGTCGCGGCGTACCCCTTGGCCGAGAACAGCTTGAGAGCTGTGGCCAGAAGTCGGTCCCGTCCGGATGACATGGTGAGAGAGTACTCACTCACCAAATTGGTGTGCAATCGGCCCCCTCGTGGACCTCGGATCGATAGGTTGACCTGGACTGTGTCGGTCTGACGGGGAGGCAGGACGATGGCAATGCTGACACGAAACGACAAGATTTTGTGCGGCACCTATGCGGTGATCGCACTGGTAGCGCTCGTCGGCACCTGGTGGAACAACATCCGCTACATCACCACCGAGAGCACCAGCCTGATCGACTTCGTCCAGAGCGGCTACGCCAACTATGCGTCGTCCTCACTCACCAACGATCTGCTGCTGCTCGGGTTGGCGGCGTTCGTGTTCATGGTTGTCGAGGCGCGCCGGATCGGCATCCCGACGGTGTGGATCTACCTCGTGCTCAGTTTCCTCGTCGCGGTGAGTGTGGCGTTTCCGCTGTTCCTGATCCGGCGGCAGCTGGTGCTGGCGGACGGGCGAGTGTCCGGGGCGCCGGCAACGTAGCCGCAGGCCCTCAGTGACGGGGGGTCGTGGTGATGTGCACGTGGTCGAAGTGGCCGTAGCCGGACCCCTGCGGTCCGGACGGCGTGTAATAGGTGCCCCGCCAGATGACGTCCTGCAGCCCAAATCGGGCTGCGTTGCTCAGCGCGAACGCCATGATCTCGTTGCCGAGCGCGATGCCCTCGGCGCTCCCGGAATTCGGGATCATGATGTCGATGGCCAGACCGCTGGGATGCCACGGCAAAGAGTCGGGCCGGACCCCACCGATCTCGGCGATCTGCGGAAACTGTGCGCTGACGGCTCGGGCAGCCAGGATGGTGTTCGGCTGTAGCCCGACCTCGTTGGCGACGCCGACGGGCAACGACTCCGGGATGTCCGCAGTGGCGCCGGGCATCACCGCCGCCGCGTTGTTCACCACGGCCTGCTGCTGCGGGGTCAATGCCCCGTACTGCGCCTCCGCTTCGGCAATCTGACGCAGCAGTGCACGCAACTTGGTCTGCAGGTCTTCGCGTACCGCGGACGCCCGCTCGGCAGCGGTGCGCGCATCAGCGGCCGATCTCTCCGATGCGCCGGCGGCCTCGGCCGCGCGTTCACGCGCTGATCGATAGGCTTCCATCTTGTCGGCCGCCCCATCGACGACTGCCCGCTGCACGGTCAATTGATCGATCAGCTCCTGCGGGGAGCCCGCGGTGAGCACTGCCGCTACCCGGCCGGTGCTTCTACTCATGTACGTCATCGCCGCCACCCGGTCGACTGCCGCCTGAAAGGGCTGCAACTGGGCGTTCGCGACCTCGAGGGCCTCCAGGTCGGCGCGGTGGCGGTCGGCGGCCGCCGCCTCTTCGGCCTGCGTGGCATCGACATCGCGTTGAGCAGCGGTGACGGCCTTGCGACTCTCAACGGCCTGGCGGGACAACTCGTTGAGCTTGGCCACCCCGTCGGCTGCAGGGTCAGCCGTCGCGGCGCCGATCGGCGTCAGAACCAGGACCGCGGCCGCAGCGCACACCGTTCGCCGAACCAGATGGCGCACCCCGGTCATTCGGATAGTCACGATCCTTCGCTGCAAGGACCGATCCTGGCCCGGCTGTATATCTCCCGGACAGGCTACGAACTGGTCCAGACGATGTCCACCCGTGCTGGTTAGTTCCCGTAGAGATGCAGCGCCCGGGCGGTTTCGGTGGCCACGTCCCCGCTCAGCTTGGCGATCGGCGGTCCGCCGCGTTGATGGATCACGTTCGCCAGGACGGCGACGTAGGTGTTTGACCCGGGATCCATCCACAGCGTCACGCCCGTGAATCCGGTGTGGCCGAAGCTGCCGACGGGAAAGACCAGCCCGCGCGGCCTGGAGTGGGCGGTGTCGATATCCCAGCCGAACCCGCGAAGGTCTTGTCCGTCGATGGCCGGATACTGCGGGGCGAGAAGGGGATCGGTTGTGTTCGGGGTGTTTGCGACGGCGCTGCGGACGGCGTTGTTGGCCGCCTCGACTTGTTCGGCACTGTTCCCGGGCTGCTGCGGAGTCGCCATCAACTCCACGGTCGATTGCTTCAGTGGAAACGTGCTCGGCCGGCCCGCGAGGCGATCGAGCAGGGCTTGTGCGAATCGGCCGACGTCGTTGACTGTCGAGAACACCCCGGCGCTCCCGGCCACCCCGCCCATGCGGCGTGCGGTCGGGTCGTGCACGGTGCCGCGCAGCGGGTGGCCGTAGTCGGGGTTGAGGCCAGGGGTGTCTTCGTCGAGCGCCGTCGGTGCGATGCGGGGCAAGAGGTCGGTGCTCCACGTTCCTTCCGGACAGTCGGTCACCTTGGCCGCACTCGGGTCGAGGGCAACCGCTGTTCCCCGGATCTGGTGCGGACCACACGCTTTGGCTGCCGGGAGGTAGTGGGTCTCTGACAACCCAAGCGGCGCAAAGACATTGTCCTGCACATATCGATCCAGGGGCTGGCCGGTGATCCGCTCGATGATCGTGCCGACCAGAATGAAGTTGATGTCGGAGTAGTGGAACAGCTCGCCGGGCCCGTACACCACCCACGCGCCGAGCGCGCGGTGAATGCCTTCGGCCGTGTCGGCTTTGTCGAGCCCCCACGGACCGTCCAGGCTCAGATCCCCCGCGATGCCCGACGTGTGGGTGAGCAGCATGCGGACCGTCACCTGCGCGCGCCGTGGGTCATTGGTGGGGTTGAAGTCCGGCAGATATTTCTGCACCGGATCGTCGAACTCGACCTTGCCCTGTTCGTAGAGCTGCATGAACGCCGTCGTCGTCGCGATGCTCTTCGACAGCGAGGCCAGATCGAAGATCGTGTCCTCGGTCATCGGCTCGGCGGGCGCGGGCACCCCGTCGAGTCCGGGCTCACCGTCGAGCTTGCGCGAACCGTAAGCCTGGCGGAAGACGACGTTGCCGCCGTGGCCGACCTGGACCACCGCACCCGGCAGGCGATGTGCCGCGATGGAGTCGTCGACGAGCTTCGAGACCGCAGTGAAGTCACCCGCGGGAACGACGGCAGCCAGGGTGGGCATCGGGACGGCCGGTGCCGGCGCGGTCGTTGTGGGCGTGGAACTGGCCGCCGGCGGGGGCGCCGGCTGTCCGCATGAGGTGGTCGCGGCAACCGTGAACAGGACAGTTCCTACGGCGCAGAGCCGGGTCAGACGTGATCGCGACACCGTCACGAAATCGACGGTACGGGACCGTGCACTGCACGGAGCGATGGATGTGGGGTCAACTGCACTCTCGATGTGCACTCCTGTTGATTCAGGAGCGGTTCCCCCGAAAAGTTGGGGCTCCGGGGGCGGATGCTGCTCGTTGTTAGTCGGTGGCCTCGATGTAATGCGGTGGCCATGCCTTGGCAGCCTCGCTACGGATACTTGCTTCCATGCCGAAGAGTGCCTCTGGTTGTACAACTCGTCGTGGAAAGCGGAATCCTCTAGCCACAGTGAAATAGAACTGCAGACCTGCGACGGTAAGCGTTGCCACGCCGAACCACGGTGCGAGGTGCGGGTTTGAACTTCCGGGCCACGCGGCGGCTACGACGAGGACCAGGCCAATGGCCACGAACCCCGTCCAGATCGCCGCTGTTTCTCGGTGCGAGCGTCGGCCAGGGATCATCCGTATCAATGACGGCGCGCCGAGATTCAACATGTGGGATCTGTGGGTAAAAGTGCGCATCATTCGTACTTCCACTCTGCGCTCGCGCAGGTAGAGGCAGCGCGCCAAATGCACTGCATCCTTTCGTAACTCCGTCTTGAGATCCTCATCGTCAAGTCTGTCCGCCAGGGTTAATAGCCGGTCGACACGAATCCAACGACGTTCGCTCGCACTGTAGAACAGAGACCATCCTGAGACGACAACCGAAAGCGCGCCCGTAATTACGCCTACTGCGGCAAGGTTCATAGACATACCGTCCCATTGGGCTCTGACATGCGAGGGGCGCCAATCGGCGTACTGAAGCTGCTTCGCATGTTCCCGGCAAAACCTGTGGAAGGTTGGGGGCCTTCATCACACCGGCGATGGCCGCGAGGCTAGTTCTCTCGCAGAGGAACAGGCGTCCGCGGCTCCAGGTGCTTCGCCCACCCTGACGCACACACCACGGTGCAGACAATCGCCAGTACACCGACAAAAGTCAGCATCACCGGATAGCTGAACCAGTGCGCCAGCGCGGCCAGCACGGCAGGCAGCAGGAATCCCAGGTAGGCCAGCGAGTAGTAGACCCCGGAGATGCCGGCGAGCTCGTCGGGCGGCGCGATGCGCTGGATCTCAAGCAGACCCGACACGATCGCGATCCCGTACGCGCTGCCGAGCAGCATCGCGACCAGCGGGGCGACCAGCGCCGAGCGGGTCACGGCGGTGGCCACGGCGGCGAAGATGCCCAACGCCATCAGTGCCATCGACACCACGACGGCACGTGAGCTGGACACGTCATCGAGGCGCCGCGCCACGGGTTGGATCGCCACACCGCAGCCCAGCGTCAGCACGGTCAGCCCGACCGTATAGAGCAGGGCCCAGGAGCCGAGCTGGTCGGCGACGAGTGCGGGCACCACCGCGTAGGCGATGGCTGCCGAACCAAAGATCCACGGCGCCATCGGAACAACGACATGCAGGAATCGGCGGTGTCCGGCCGCGGGCACCTTCAATCCGTCCAGGAAGGGCCGAGACGTTGTGCGGGAGCGGGTCTCGACGGTCCGAGTCCACACCGCCCACAACACCGGCACGCAGAGCGCCGCGTGAACCAGGTAGGTCAACACCAGCGGCAGCGGTGCGTACACGGTCAGCAGCCCGGCGGACAGCGGTCCGACGCCGAAGCCCAACGACAAGCAGATCGAAGCGCGGCGCGCACCGGCGCCGGCGGAGGCGTCGTCGAACGGCGGCCGAGACAGCTCGGTGATCCATGCCGAGCCGACCGCCATGGCGATCCCGACGGCGACCCCGCTGAACACCCGACCGACGAACAGGGCCGGAAAACCCCAGTAGTCACCGACGGCCAGGATGAGGCTGCCCAGCGCCGCACTGATGACACCGGCGGCCATGACATTGCGTCGACCGTGGCGGTCCGACAGCGTCGAGGCGATCAGGAGGCCAGGGATCAGGCCGAGCACGTAGGCGCCCAGCAGGATGTCCACGTCCACCCGGGTGTATCCGGAGTGCTGGGCGTAGGCGATCAGCAGCGGGGTGAATTGGTTTCCGCCCCAACCGATGCAGAACACCGCGATGGCCACCGCCAGCCACGGCTGGAGACGGTGCCGAACCTGCTCAGGCGCCTCAGAGGACTCGATGGCGACAGCGGTCATGCCAGCACCACCCGGTACGTCGCCTCCAGGTGCGCCAGCAACGCGCCTTCGAAACCGGGCACATCGCGCCGGCCGATGGCATCGGCCAATGCCGCATGCTCACCGATCAATTCGGTCAACCGGGCGGAGTCCGAGCGGGCGGCGTCGGCCATCATGCGGCGCTGGCGGTCGCTGAGCGACCCGTAGAAACGGCCGGCGATCGTGTTCCCGGCGACCTCGACGATCCGCCGGTGAAAGGCGTCGTCGGCGGCCGCGAACTGATCGGCATCGCCGATCGCCGCGCCGTGGCGCTGTCGCTCGACCAACTCGGTCAGCTCGCCGAACAAGGTGTCGATGGAGTCCGCTGACCGGCACAGTCGGCGCACCGCCGCGGTCTCGAGGGCCAGGCGCATCTCGAGCAGATCGGTGGCCTCCTGCGCAGAGACCGGGACGACGACGGCGCCGCGCCGGGGCACCAGGTCCAGGAAATCCTCGGCGGCCAGACGCAGAAACGCCTCGTGCACAGGTGTGCGGCTGACGCCGAGCTGCGTCGCCACCTCTACCTCGCTGAGCAGCTGCCCGCCTCGAAACTCACCGGAGAGGATCTGGTCCTTGGTCATCCGGTAGACGCGTTGGCTGTTGCTCGACTTCTCGTCGGTCTCCACGGGAAACCAGGGTACCCCTTGCATGCAAGCTTGCATGCAAGGGGGCTATCCAGGGGAAATGCTCAGAACGGGCTGCTGTTGGCCTGGTACTTGGAGGATTCCGGACGCGGTCCGAACCGCCGGATGTACTCCTCGTGCTTGCGCTGGTCCTTCTTGTACTGGATCTCGTCGACCAGGTTGGGATCGAGCCCGTGCTGCGCCAACCGGTGCCGGCGCCAGATCTTGTTCAGCGCAAGCGCCATCAGGATGGCCCAGATGTAGATCGGCACCGTCATCTCGATGTGCACATACAGCGACGCGGGTAGCAGCCAGAGTGGTGCCAGTACGAACAGCGGTGGGATCGCCATCCGGATCAGATGCCGGCGGACGGCCCCGTGGTCGGCCAGGTCATGGGCCACCCAGTCGCGCATGGAATCGGGCAACCGCTTGCCGTAGCAGTAGGCGACGTACTGAAAGAAGTTGGGACGGTCTTTGGTTTTCTGGCCGGCCATGAGGGCTCCTGGTGTCAATCGGTGAGTGAATTGGCCGCCAGCGCAGCCACGTTGATGCGGGTCAACACCCGATGCAGCTCTTCGAGTTCGGCGATGTCGACGCCCAGGCGTTCCACCACGGCGGGTGGGATGGCGAGTGCCCGCTCACGCAGGGCGATCCCGGCATCGGTGAGCTCCACGTCGGTCGCACGTTCGTCGCCGGCCCGGCGGGTACGGGTCAGCAGGCCGAGTGCTTCCAGTCGCTTGAGCATCGGCGAGAGGGTCGCCGAGTCGAGTTGCAGCGCTGCGGCGATCTCCTTGACCGACAGCGGGGGTGTGCCGCCCGAGTTGGACCGTTGGTGGTCCCATAGCACCAGCATCACGAGGTACTGCGGATGGGTCAAGCCCAGCGGCTCCAGCAGCGGGCGGTACACCGCGAGCACGGCGCGGTTGCTGACGGCCAGCGCGAAACAGACCTGCCGTTCGAGGGCCAATGGATCGGAGCTGAGCTCCGGCGCTTCCGATACTGCGGACACAAACTGAACGTACCCTAATAGTTAGGGTACTAACAATGTCTCGGTGGTCACATGACCGGGATCAATGCGCGCGCTTGGCCAGCCGTTCGGCGTTGTCGATCAGGATGCTGCGGCCCTGAACCCGGATCCAGCCGCGTTGCGCGAAGTCCGACAACGCCTTGTTGACCGTCTCCCGCGAGGACCCGACCAGCTGGGCGATCTCTTCCTGGGTCAGCTCGTGGTCGACGCGCAGTGCGCTGCCGTCGCGGCTGCCGAAACGTTGTGCCAGGTAGAGCAGTTGTTTGGCGACCCGGCCCGGCACATCGGTGAAGATCAAGTCGGACAGGTTGTCGTTGGTGCGGCGCAACCGGCGGGCCAGCACGCGTAGGAGTTGCTCGGCGATCTCGGGCCGATCGGCGATCCAGCCGCGCAGCACGCTGCGGCTCATCACGACGGCCTTCACCTCGGTCAGGGCGGTCACGGTTGAAGTCCGCGGCCCTGGATCGAAGATGGCGAGCTCGCCGAACATGTCCGACGGGCCCATCAGTGTGATCAGGCTGTCGCGGCCGTCCACTGACTTGCGGCCGATCTTCACCTTGCCTGCGGTGATGATGTAGAGCGTGTCGCCGGGCTCGCCTTCGGAGAACACGACCTCGGTCCGACGGAAGGTCACGGGCTCCAGCTGCCGAACCAGTGCAGCCACGGCGTCTGGTGACACACCCTGGAAGATGCCGGCGCGGGCCAGCACTTCATTCATATTTCCCCCTTGGATGGGTGCGCCGAACCGGCTGCTCGGAATGTTTGTACAGGTCGCGGCCGGAAGGAAGGCCGCCGTTTTACTTTACTAGGGCTGTCAGGCGGCTTTCGGCTTCGGGTTTACACCGGAGCCGTATTTCGTAATGGCAATGACAGTCGGATTCAGATCGCCGAGCAACAGATCCGTTGGGCTTCGGCGACGGAGTCCGCGAGCGGGCGGCGCGTGTTGATGGGATGGGCGTCCGGCCATTCGGCGTCGGTCGCCAAGCCCTCTGCGATCTGCGGGGTGGCATCCGAGTTGGTGCCCTGTCGCTGGACGATGCGCTGCTTGGCTTCGTCGAGAGGCATCGTGCACGCCAATTCCACTGTTGGGCAATGCTGCTCAGCGGCGATATCCCGGGCTCGTTGCCGAAGGCCCGGATCTCGCCAGGTGCCGTCGAGGATCACCGACTGCCCCATGCCCAATGTCTGCCGGGCCTTCTCGAGCACGGCCTCATAAACGGCGGACACGTTCTCGCTGCTGTACAGCCCCTCGTTCAATATCCCCGCCGCGCCGTCGACGACTCCACGCTCCTGCAACTCGCGACGCACATCGTCGGTGGAGACGACCCGCGCAGCCACCTGTTCGGCGAGCGCGTGCGCGAGCGTGGTCTTGCCGGTGCCGGGGCCACCGCCGACGATGACCAGTCGCACGGTGCCTCGGCGGAGGTGATCGAGAGCGATGTCGAGATGGCGTTTCGCATCGTCGGCGGCACTTGGGTTGCCCTGCTGAACCCGGATGCAGTCCACCTTGGCGCGGACCACGGCACGGTATGCGATGTAGAAGTCCAGCAGCGCTGGTGGTGGCGTGTCCCCGGAGATCCGCTGGTACTCGGCGATGAAGTAGTCGGCCAGGTCTTTGCGGCCGAGGAACTCCAGGTCCATGGCCAGGAACGCCGCGTCGTCGATGCAGTCGACATGGCGCAGGCCGTCGTCGAACTCGAGACAGTCGAGGATGGCCGGACCTTCCGGCATGCAGAAGATGTCGCCGGTCAACAGGTCGGCGTGGCCGTCGACGATGCGGCGGCCGGCGATGCGGTCGCTGAACAGTGCGGTCCGACCCGCCATGAACTGGTCGTACAGTCGATCGACCTCGGCCAGCCATTCCGCGGGCACGACTGTTCCCGCAAACCGGCGCAATTCGGCGAGGTTGTCCCGCCAGCGGCCGGCAATCGCGGGCACCGTCGCTGCGCGGTCGATGTCTTCCGATCGTTCGGCGCCGGCGTGAAACCGTGCGATCACCTCGGCGATCGCCGACAGCTGCTCGGCCACAGGTTCACCGCTGACGACGATCGACGTCAACCGGCGCGAATCGGGGTACCTGCGCATCACGATCACCGGCTCGGGCGGACCACCTTGCGGATCGGCGAAATGGGCGACCCCGAGGTAGCTGTCGGGTGCCAGTCGCTGATTCAAGCGAACCTCGCGTATGCACACCTGTTCGCGGAGCTCGACGGAGCTGAAATCGAGAAAGTCCGTGGTGATCGCCTTCTTCACCTTGTACGCCTTCTCGCCAACCAACGCGACGATCCCGGTGTGCGTCTCATGGATCTCTGCGGCCGGCGAAGCTGAAGCGTCCATACCTCATGATGGCTGCCCGCGGGCGCGTGGCGGCAGTGGCCATTGGTCCCTTTCTCGGGTCCGACGGTCACCTTTCTTGGCGCTGGTGTGCCGGGGAATGCGGCAGCTGTGTGTTTTATATTGCAGCGCAGTCAATTTCGGATGGGCTCCACCGACATGCCAGATCCGATATTGAGGACCAAAGACCCTTCTTCTCTGAGCGTGCGCCCACGAGTCTTTTCCTGGTGATCTTGATCGTGTTTACCCAGGGGGATAGAAGAGGAGTTCTGTCGTGACTGCCGAAGCCCCGCCAATCGACGAACTCGAGGCAGGCCGTCCGTTTCCGGAACGGGTGGGCCCCAAAGGCAACCTGATTTACCAGCTCATCACGACGACCGATCACAAGCTGATCGGCATCATGTACTGCGTCACGTGTTTCACGTTCTTCGGTATCGGCGGCGTGATGGCGCTGTTCATGCGTACCGAACTGGCCGAACCCGGGATGCAGTTCGTCTCCAACGAGCAGTTCAACCAGCTGTTCACCATGCACGGGACGGTGATGCTGCTGTTCTACGCCACCCCGATCGTGTTCGGGTTCGCCAACCTGGTGCTCCCGCTGCAGATCGGCGCGCCCGACGTCGCCTTCCCACGGCTCAATGCCCTCTCCTATTGGCTGTTCCTGTTCGGCGCGCTGATCGCCCTTGGCGGCTTCATCACCCCCGGCGGCGCAGCTGATTTCGGCTGGACGGCCTATACGCCGCTCAGCGATGCCATCCACTCGCCGGGAGTGGGAGCGGACCTGTGGATCTTGGGCATCGCCGTGGGCGGTCTGGGCACGATCCTCGGCGCGGTCAACATGATCACCACGGTCGTGTGCATGCGTGCGCCGGGCATGACGATGTTCCGGATGCCGATCTTCACCTGGAACATCCTGGTGACCTCGATGTTGGTGGTGATCGTGTTCCCGCTGCTCACCGCGGCCATGTTCGGTCTGGCCGCCGACCGGCGACTCGGCGCGCACATCTATGATCCGGCCAACGGTGGTGTGTTGCTCTTTCAGCACCTGTTCTGGTTCTTCGGTCACCCCGAGGTATATGTGCTCGCGCTGCCGTTCTTCGGTGTGGTGTCCGAGATCATTCCGGTGTTCAGCCGCAAGCCGATCTTCGGTTACACCACGCTGGTCTACGCGACCATCAGCATCGCGGCCCTGTCGGTCGCGGTGTGGGCGCACCACATGTATGCCACCGGCGCGGTGCTGCTGCCGTTCTTCTCCTTCATGACGTTCCTGATCGCCGTCCCGACGGGCATCAAGTTCTTCAACTGGATCGGAACGATGTGGAAGGGCCAGTTGACCTTCGAGACGCCGATGCTGTTCTCGGTCGGCTTCCTGGTGACGTTCCTGCTGGGTGGTCTGTCCGGCGTGCTGCTGGCCAGCCCGCCGATCGACTTCCACGTCACCGAAAGCTATTTCGTGGTCGCACATTTCCACTACACGTTGTTCGGCACCATCGTGTTCGCCACCTATGCCGGTGTGTACTTCTGGTTCCCGAAGATGACCGGACGTCTGCTCGACGAGCGCCTGGGCAAGGTGCACTTCTGGCTGACCTTCATCGGCTTCCACCTCACCTTCCTGGTGCAGCACTGGGTGGGTGACGAGGGCATGCCTCGTCGCTACGCCGACTATCTGCCCAGCGACGGCTTCACCACGCTCAACGTGGTCTCCACGATCGGATCGTTCATTCTGGGCATCTCGACGCTGCCGTTCGTGTGGAACGTGTTCAAGAGCTGGCGTTACGGCGAGCCCGTCACCGTCGATGACCCGTGGGGTTACGGCAACTCGCTGGAGTGGGCGACCTCGTGCCCGCCGCCGCGGCACAACTTCACCGAGCTGCCCCGGATCCGTTCGGAGCGCCCGGCGTTCGAGCTGCACTATCCGCACATGGTCGAGCGGATGCGTGCCGAGGCCCACGTGGGTCGCAGCCGGCATCCAGATCCGGAGAGTCATGCGGCGACTCACGGCGGGTGAACCGTTGACCGCAAAGCTGCGTGCCCCGTCTCCTCCCATCCCCCTGAGGCGGGGCACGCTTGAGGGAATTACTGAGGACTGACCAGCCCCGTGTCGTAGGCGTGGATGATCGCGGCGGCACGGTCACGCAGGTCGAGCTTGATGAAGATGTGGCCGATGTGGCTCTTGACGGTGAGGCCGGAGATGCTGAGCTCGTCGGCGATCTCGGCGTTGGAATGCCCTTTGGCGATCAGCGTCAGCACATCGAGTTCGCGGGCCGTGAGGTCGCCGACGGCAGCGGCGCGACGCGGCTCGGCGGACTTGCGGTATGTGGTGAGCACCCGTGAGGTCACCGCCGGGTCCAGATAGCTGTCGCCCTGCGCCACTGCGCGCACGGCCCGGATCAGTTCCTCGGCCGAGGAGTCCTTGAGCACGAATCCGCTGGCTCCGGCGCGCAGCGCGCCGGAGAGCAATTCGTCGTCGTTGAACGTGGTCAGCGCCAGCACCGGCGGTCCGTCGGCCGAGGTCACCTGCCGGGTGGCTTCGATGCCGTCGACGCGCTTCATCCGCAGGTCCATCACCACGACGTCGGGGCGGTACTGGGTGACAGCGTCGGGCACCTCATCGCCGTCGGCGCACTCGGCGACGATCACGAAACCGTCCTTGCGTCGCAGGATGCGTCGCAGGCCGGAGCGCACCAGATCCTGATCGTCGACCAGGAGGACCGCCACCTCGGTCACGGGGTCCGTCATGACACCACGGGGCACCAGCGCGGCGCCCGGCCGGTGTCGTCCAACGGAATGTTCGTGCGCACCGACCATCCGTCGTCGGCAGGGCCCACGCTGATGATCCCGCCGAGCTGCTCGACGCGTTGGCGCATGCCGCGCACACCGCGCCCCTCCACGTCGTGGCCGTTCCTCACGGCCAATGCGGGGACGGGCAGTCTGTTGGCGACCGTCAGCGTCGCCGAAGTGCGCGAGATCCTCAGCAGCACTGTCGCTTCAGCGTCAGGTGCGTGTTTGGCGATGTTGGCCAGGGACTCCTGGGCGATGCGATACAGCGCCAAGCCCACCGCGCCGGAGACCACATCGGTCCGGCCGGTCGCGTCGAAACGTACATTGAGCCCGGCCCGGACGAAATCGTCCACCAGGCAACTGATGTCGTCGACACCGGGTTCAGGTGCCATGCTCATCGGGGCGCCGTCGAGTAGTCCGACCGTGCGGCGAATATCTGCCATGGCCTGCCGGCCCAGGCGTTCGGCCTGCTCCAATGCCTCGACGGCGTCGTCGACGTCGCGGTCCTGCTGCAGCCCGCGACGCGCTCCGGTCACGTGCAACAGGGTGACGCTCAGCGAATGGGCGATCACGTCATGGACCTCGCGGGCGATCCGGCGCCGTTCATCGGCTGCGGCGTGCCGGGCCTGTGCGGCTTGTGCCTCCTGTTGCTGCCGCATGAGTTGCTGCTGGGTATGCACGAGATACCCGACCAGCCAGCCCATTCCGAGGATCCCCATATAGAGCGGCAGGGCGTCGAGGCGGTGTTGCGAAGCCGCCGTCAGCAGCAGAGTGGCCGCGGTCAGCGAGGCCAGGAATCCGCCCCACACCCCGGCGAGTGAGGCGACCTCGCCGACCATCAGCACCGCGATCAGCGGAGCGAAATCGTTGGAGACCGGTGTTGCTGTTGCGAACAGCAACACGGCGGTGGCGGTGGTCCAGGTGGCCCAGACGATCGGTGCCTTGAAATCGATGCCGGAAAGGTAGAACAACGCGAACGGGGCGATGCAGACGACGACTGCCAGCAGGCTCGCCGGCAGGTCCGTCGTCGGGCGTTGCCACATGGCGACCACGCCGGCACCGATCACCGTGGTGTCGAACGCCAGCACGATGGCCCAGTTGTAACCCACCGGGAGGGCGTAGCCCCGCCGGCGCACGTGCGCCCGTATGCCGCGCGCGATGCCACCGAGCATGTTCTGATGGTAGAAGGCGAGGTCGTGGTCGGGCCTCCTACTGCGGTCGGATTTTTGGGGCCAGATTTTCTGGGGTCGGATCTCAGCACCTCAGAGTCGCCACATTTCGCGCGCCATCGCGGCGTCTTCGACGAAGCCCTCACGCAGCGGCGGATAGTAGGGCTGCTTCAGATCGGGTCGGGGTAGGGCGGCCAAGCCCGCCCGCACCGCGGCCAGGGTGCGCCGCCAGAAACCATCCCTGGGGATCGCTGGAGTTGTCACCTCAGGGGTGAAAACGGCGTCTTTCGCCGTCCATCCACGGGCGACGCCTGTCACTGAATTCGCTATCGAGATAGCTGGGGAACGCTGTGCTCGTGTCATGGCTCGACGCTACGAAGAATGCAGGTCAGCCCACATCGCGCTGCTGTCCGATCTTGACCTACGACCGTGGTAGGAGATCTGCACCGACCACAGGACGATCCGGACGTGAGTGATTACGCTCGTGCTGTGGTCCAGAGTTCGACCCGCAGACGTGGTCCCCGGCGGGATGTCGACACCCGAGCCCTCATCGTCGACACCGCCGAGCGAATGTTCGCCGAGACATCGATCGGTGCGGTGGCCTCGCGCGCGGTGGCCCGCGAGGCCGGTGTGGCCAGCCGCGCAGTGGCCTACCATTTCCCGGCCAAGCGGGACCTGGTGCTGGAGGTGGCCCGGCGGCGCGCCCCGACCGTATTCGCGGCTGTCGTCTCCGAACTCGTGCGGGTGGCGCAGTCGGGAAACGAGATTGGTGTTTTCGACGTCGTGGAGGCCTTGATCGCGCCCTACGTGCGGTTGCTCGATGAAGATCCGGTTGGTGGATTGCGCTGGCTCAAGGTGATGAATCAGCTGGCGCTGGACGAAGACGAGATCTGGCTCGACCAGCTGGCAGGCACACCGAGCCTGTCGGAGTTGTTCTTCGCCGCGGCAGGGCGTGCGGTGCCGGACATTCAGACCAGAGAAGGCCAGCAGCGCAGCACAATTGCGATCCTCGGGATGATCGGCGCGCTGGCCAGTTCCGACTTGTCGCTCTATGGTCGGCCGCTGGGGCCTGAAGGCCTGGACCGCGGGTGGGTCGACCAGCTCGTCCGATTCACCGGCAGCGGATTACGCGGCGCCGAGAACCCGCCCGACTAGGATCGTTGCGTGCAGATCGACGGCCAGCAGCTAGCTGCCTTCGCCGCGGTGGTCGAGCTGGGAAGCTTCGACGCCGCCGCGCAGCGCCTGCATGTGACCCCGTCGGCGGTCAGTCAGCGCATCAAATCGCTTGAACAACGCGTCGGTCAGGTTCTCGTCGTTCGCGAAAAGCCCTGCACTGCAACATCTGCCGGCGTTCCGCTGCTGCGGCTGGCGGCGCAGACGGCGCTGCTGGAATCCGAGACCCTGGCGGAGATGGGTGGTGGCGCGGCGCACCGCACCAGGATCGCGCTGGCGGTGAATGCCGATTCGATGGCGACGTGGTTCACCGGTGTATTCGCCCAGGCGTCCGAGTTCTTGTTCGACATCAGGATCGAGGACCAGGACCTCTCGGCGCGGCTGCTGCGTGAGGGGGTGGTGATGGGCGCGGTGACCACCGAACGCCGCCCGGTCCCAGGCTGCCGGGTGCACCCGCTGGGGGCGATGCGCTACGTGCCGGTGGCCGGCGCTGAATATGTGCAGCGCTACCTGCCAGACGGATTCACGCGCGACGCGGCGCAGGCGGCTCCGTCCCTGGCCTGGAACCGCGACGATGCGTTGCAGGATCAATTGGTGCGTAAAGCATTCCGTAAAGACATTGTCAGGCCGATTCACTACATCCCGACCGCCGAAGGGTTCGGTGCCGCGGTGCGCGCCGGGTTGGGTTGGGGAATGTACCCCGAAGAGTTGGTGGACGACGACTTCGTCCGAATCACCGAGCAGTACCTGGACGTGCCGCTGTACTGGCAATGCTGGAAGCTCGACAGTTCCACCGTCGAGGCCATCACGGCGGCGGTCCGCAACGCGGCGGGGAGTTTGCGCGGGTCGGCGCGGGACTGAGATTCCGCTAGCGCACCAGCGGCGCCAGGTGCTTGCGGGCGTAATCGCGGATCGCGTCGTCGTCGTTGACGTCCAGTATCGGCGTGGGCATCTGGGCCAGCGATACCGCGAGCCGGATGTGCAGTTCCGACACCGCCAGCAGGTCGGCTTCGGGCATGGTGGCGCCGGCCGCGCGCAGTGCCTTCGCCATGGCCGACGAGGCGTGGTGGAGAAAGGCCGGGGCCTGGTCGTAGGCGCCGGCCACCGCGGTGAAGTCGGTGTCCAGTCGCAGGAACCGGCGCATCACCGGTTCGGTCGTCAGCAATCGCAGCCCTTCGCGGAACGCCGCCACCGCGGCCTCGTCGGGCCCCGAATCGATTGCGACGGTGCGTAATCGGTGCATGGCGAGATCGAAGGTGCGCCGGCCTAGTTCGGTGATCAACGCGTCGCGGGTGGGGAAGCGGCGGTACAGCGTCCGGCGGCTGACACCGGCCTGCTTGGCGATGACGTCCAGGCTGGCCCGACCCAGCCCGACGAGCGCCACCTCCTCGGCGGCGGCCTTGAGGATGGCGTCTTCCTGCTCGGATTGGCTGGCGTTGCTGCGCGGCATCGATACCAGTGTGTCAGCCTGCCGCCGGACAGCCCACTGGGGCGAACGAATCCAGTGCCACCGACCGGTGCAGGCGCACCAACTTCTCGTACTGCAGCCGGTTGTAGGCCAGGGGGATCAGCAGCAGCCGGTCCGGCAGCACCCGCCACGCCACCTGCAGCAACCGGGTGTACACCGCGAACTCACGGTCGTGCCGGGACTGCCAGCGGAACCCGGTCAGCTCCCGGACCCCCGGATGCATGATGCCGAACGAGCACACCTTGATCACCCGGCCCGCGATCGGCCGAACCGCCAGCCACGGCGGGGTCAGCGCCAACCGGACCGGGCCGGGCAGCAGCAGCGTGGGCAGCGGCAACCGGGTCAGCCCGTCGGTCACTCGGCTCAGAAATTCGTTGCCCCGCAGGTGTTTTTCCACCACCTCGTCGTAGTAGCCGGCCGCCTCGGCATAGGTTTCCGGCAGTTTCGCCGACGCGCCCGGTAGCTCGATCGAACGAAAAGCCTTGAGTAGCTGGGCGTAGGCCGCCTCCTGCTCGGCCGCGTTCATCGTGATACCGGTCGCCGGAGTGAACGAGTGCAGGACCACGAAGATCCCGCTGATGGCGATCCAGTTCCACAGCTGTGGGTTCAGAGCGCTGTAGCGGACCTCGGCGAAGTCGTCCTTGCCGTGTCCACGGACGTCTCGGTGCATCGTTTGCAGGCGGCGGCCCTCGGCCTCCCGGTCCTCGGCGTCACCCCAGATCGCCAGCAACGCGGAGAATCCGCTGCGCACCCCGCGATCGAGGAAATTGCGTTCGAACCGGCCGCTGCGGTCGACAGCAGCGGCCACGGGAACCAATGCCACCTCGTCGAAGGCGGCAGCCCCGAACGCACCTCCCAGGATGCTGCCCGAGTGCCTGCGGAAATCCGCGAGCACTTCCGGTCGTACTACGTCTGCTTCGGCCACACTGCCAATCGACATGACACAAAGGCTAGCAATGTGTGCCAATGTGTCAATAGTCGATCTGCTCCTGACCCAACGTGATTGGTACCGTCACGCGCATGGCCAACCGGACACATCGATACGAGGTCGAGGTGACCTGGACCGGCAATACCGGTTCGGGGACCAGCGGCTACCGCGACTACGCCCGCGACCATGACGTGACCGGCGTCGACATGTCGGGGAAGCCGCCGATCCCGGGTAGCGCCGATCCGGCTTTCCGAGGGGACCCCCAGCGCTGGAACCCCGAGGAGCTGCTCGTGGTCAGCCTGTCGCAGTGCCACATGCTGTGGTACCTGGCGTTGTGCGCCAAAGCGGGCATCGTGGTCACTGCCTATAGCGATCGGCCGGATGGCACGATGAGCGAGAATGCCGAGGGCACTGGAGTTTTCACCAATGTCACGCTCCGACCGCAGGTGGCCATCACCGACCCGGAGCGGGTCGGTGAGGCCACCGGGTTACATCACGAAGCCCACCGCATGTGCTTCATCGCCAATTCGGTCAACTTCCCGGTGACTGCCGAGCCCACCATCAAGGTGAGCTGAGCCGGCTCACCGATGGAGACGGCGCAGCTGGGCTGAGGCCACCGACAGCACCGCCAAATCAGGTTCGGCGGAATCGAGGAACTCGTCGAGTGTGCGCTTGGCCCGGTCTAGGCGTGGCCGGTTGTAGGCCTCGAAGTCACGGATGGTGCTTGTGGCGTGGGCGCCGTCGATCCCGTGCCTGGTGACGTCGATCGTGAGATCACGCAATGAGCGGTACAGGTCCTCTCGAAGGGCAAGTCGGGCCTGGGCGTGCCAGCGGCCACCTCGGGGAAGCGAGGACACGGCCAGTAGCAGCCGATCCACCCCCAGCCGGTCCGACAGCTCGAAGTAGATCCTGGCCAGTGGAGCCGAGTCCTCCTTGTGGACATGAGCCACCTCGATGATGTCCAGAAGGCTGAACGCATAGAGCGATTCGCTGATCCGGTGGGCGATGTTGTCCGGCACGCCGCGAGTCACCAGATCGTCGTGCGCCGCCAAGACGGTGTCTCGCTCTTGGCCCCGCAGCATCGATCCCAACTGCCCGCGCAGCCTCGCCACCTGGTTGCTGAATCGCGTGATCTCGCTGTCGATTTCGAGCGGTTGCGGTCGGTTGAGCACAAACCATCGGGCAGCCCGGTCGAGTAGGCGCCGGCCTTCGATGATCATCGCGTTTGTCAGCGCGGGCGAAAGGTCGGCGGCATAGATATCCGACCAGAGCGTGTCGAGATCGAAGACCTCTGACACCACTGCGTGCGCCCGAACGATATCGGCTGGGGCAGCACCGGTTTCCTCGGAGAGCCGGAATGCGAAGGTCAGCCCCGAGGTGGCCAGCACGCCGTTGACGACCGAGGTGGCGGTGATCTCCCGGCGCAGCGGATGCTCCGGGAGCGGCTCGCCGAGCTGACGCCGTAGCGTCGGCGGGAAGTACCGGGTCAGCAGCGAGACGAAATATGGGTCGTCGAACGTCTCGTCGCGAAGCAATTGTTCCTTGAGGTCGAGCTTCACGTGCGCCAACAATGTGGCCAGTTGCGGAGAGGTAAGGCCACGGCCGTCCTTGGCGAGATCGGCGAATTCGGCTGGGGTGGGCATGTTCTCGCGGGAGCGGTGCAGCCCGCGGCGAGCTTCCAGGTCAGCCGTCATCCGGGCGTGCACATCGACCATCTGGGCGGAGTTGGACCGGGCATCGCTGAGCAGACGATTGTGTGCCTGGTTGTTGGCCACGACGAGCTGCGCCACTTCGCCTGTCATCTCGGCCAAGAGCCGGTTGCGGGCGTTGCCGGTGAGCAGGCCGGACCGTGCGGCGGAGTCCAGCAAGATCTTGATGTTGACCTCGTGGTCGGAGCAGTCCACTCCGGCGGCGTTGTCGATGGCATCGGTATTGACGAGGCCGCCGCGCCGGGCGTATTGGATGCGGGCGCGTTGGGACAGCCCGAGGTTGCCGCCCTCGACGATCACCCGCGCCCGGACCTCCTCGGCGTCCACTCGCACCGGATCGTTGACCTTGTCGGCGATGTCGGAGTGCTGTTCGTCGCCGGCCTTGATGTAGGTGCCGATTCCGCCGTTGAACAACAGGTCCACCGGCGCACGCAGGATGTGGCTGATCAGTTCGGTGGGAGTGAGCCGGGTCTGGTCGTCGTCGAGGCCGAGGGCGGCGCGCATCTCCGGTGTGGTGGCAATGGTCTTCGCGGTTCGCGGCCATACCCCGCCACCCGCGCTGATCACCGAACGGTCATAGTCGTCCCAGCAAGACTGAGGCAGCTCGAACAGCCGTTGGCGTTCCTTGCGGGCGAGCATGGTGTCGGGCTGCGGGTCGACGAAGATGTGCCGGTGATCGAATGCGGCCACCAGCTGCAGGCCGGGACGCAACAGCATGCCGTTGCCGAAGACGTCCCCGCTCATATCGCCGACGCCGACAGCAGTGAACTCGTCGGTCGCCGAATCGATACCGAGTTCGGCCAGGTGGGTGTCGCCGCTGACCCAGGCGCCGCGAGCGGTGATGCCCATCGCCTTGTGGTCGTAGCCGGCCGAGCCGCCGGAGGCGAAGGCATCGCCCATCCAGTAACCGCGGTTGAGCGCCACCGCATTGGCGGAATCGGAGAATGTGGCGGTGCCCTTGTCCGCGGCCACCACGAGGTAGGGGTCGGGTCCGTCGTGGCACACCACTCCGCCGAAGCGGGGCCGATCTTCGGAATCTGACGGGGCGGTCTTGTCGACCACGTCGAGCAGTGCGGCGATGAACTGCCGGTAGCTCCGTAACCCCTGCACGCGGGGTGATTGGTCCGCTTTCGGCCGGGCTTTGACGACGAAGACACCCTTGGCGCCGACCGGCACGATCATCGCGTTCTTGACCGCCTGCGCCTTCACCAGTCCGAGGACCTCGGTGCGGTAGTCGTCGTGGCGGTCCGACCAGCGCAGCCCGCCGCGGGCCACCAGTCCGAAGCGAAGGTGCAGACCTTCGAATTCCGGTGAATAGACGAAGATTTCGGAAAGAGGTCGAGGCTGTGGCAGCTCGTCGATGGACTGAGCGTCGAATTTGTGAACCAGATAGGGCGCCCAGACCGTGAGTGCGTCAGGCGCGAATGCGTTGGTGCGTACGGTGGCGTTGATCAGGTTGTGGTACGTGCGCAGGATCCGGTCGGCATCGATGTGCAGCACGTGATCGATCTCGGTGGCCACCCGCTGCTCGGCCTCGGCGATGCGGGCGATGCGGTGGGGGCTGTCGGCGGGCTGCTCGGTGCGGTCGAACCGGGCCTCGAACAGGTCGAGCAGTGCACGCGTGGCCGCCGGGTTGTCCAGCAGGACTCGTTGAATGCGGGTCTGGCCGTAGGGCAACGGCAGCTGCCGGAGGTATCGGCTGTAGCTGCGCAGCACGGTGACCTGCCGCCAGCTCAGGGCGGCTCGCAGGAGCAGCGCGTTGAATCCGTCCGATTCGACCCGGCCGGCCCACATCGCCCGGAAGGTCTCGCGGATGCGATCGACGGTGTCGTCCTGCGGCTGAGCGACCGCGTCGACGACGTCGGAACCGGGCTGCAAGAGCAGGTGGTAGACGTGGCAGACCCGCCCGTCCGGCCTGGTCCAGGTACCCGCCTGTTCCTCGAGGACCTCCAGGTCCATGCTTTGCAGTGCGGGCAGCATCCGGCGCAACGGAACCGGATCGAGCGCGGCGAGCGCGAAGTTCAGCCGTCCGTCAGCGCTGCCGGTCCAGTCGAGGTTCACCTCGACGGCATCGCCCATCAGATCGTTGAGCGCAGCGGCCGCGAGCAGCCGGCTGGGTACCACAACCCCGGCCTGCTGATCCTGCATGACGGGCGCAATGGGGTTGGCGCGCAACGAGTCCACGGTTGCAATCTCCTCAATCGTCGTTGATCGATGCCGTCGGTTGCGTTCGACGGTTGGACCAATCCTGTGGTGTGGAGCACGCGTTCGAGGGTTGCAAAGTGTCAGCGAAATGGTGCTGGTCGTTACATTGTGTCGGCCGAAGCCGGCAGCAGCGTCGAGGCAACCGACCTGCCTGGCGAGAGGCCGGTCAGATCGGCTGACTGGTAAGCCATTCGACCGCGGCCGCCCAGTGTTCGGCCGCGGGGTTGATCTGCTCGCCGTGAGGCAGCCTGTGGTACTCGCGTAACTCGACGCTGTCACCGTCGCGGAGCGCGGCATCGCGATAGTCGCGGGAATGTGCGGCGGGCACCCGGACGTCGTCGAGCCCGTGGGTGATGAGGACGGGGCGGCCGACGGGAAGCTGGTATCGCGGGGATGCCATGCAGTAAGCATCGGGGTTCTCCTCGGGCGTGGCGCCGATGAACTCGATCGCGGCGTCCTCACCGAGGCCTTCGTCGAAGGTGCGTCGCACGTCCGTCACCGGCGACAGAGCCAAGACGAGGTGGGCCTGCCGGGCGTTGAGCAATGCCAGCTCCCCACCCACGGAATGACCGATCAGCACGATGCGCTTCCTTGCGGACGTCTCGCGCACTGCGAATGAGACTGCGGCTGTGGCATCTTCGAGGGTCTCCGGGTATCCGCCGTCCCGGCCGACACGCCGGTACTCGATGTTGGCGACGTCCCATCCGCGCGCCGCCAGGTCGGCGGCGAGCGGATCCATCAGATCGGCGCCGAAGGTCCCGCGCCAGTAGCCGCCATGGATCAGCACTGCGAGGCCGATGCATGGCGACGAGGGCGCCCATCGATCGACGTATTGCTCGGGGTGGGAGCCGTACGCATGTCTCATGCAGTCGGTTCTAGCTCATCGGCACGACTCCCCGCGGCAGGACCAACGGGAGATCGTTGTAGGTGACGATGCCGGGCGCGGCGTTTACCACCGCGGGGATCGCGTTGATCGGGGGAGTCGCGGTCATGATGTGCCCCAACACCATGAACTCCTCCAGGGTGGTGGCCTCGAAGTCCGGCGGCGGCAAGAAGCCGACCTTCATCGTCACGGTCGGCCGGCCGGCCACCTCGATCACCCAGCCATCCTGGTCTATCTGCCAATCCGGTTGCAGGGTCTGGCCTTTGCGCCACCGCAGGGTGAGTTCGACGCGGGTCTTGTCGCCCACGATCCCCTTCCAGCTGACGAACACGCCCGCGACTCCACCCGCCGGGATGGTCCACGAGCCGAGGTCGAGATCCTCCGTGGTCTGGGCATACTCGGCGTCGCAGCGGACCTCGTCGAACTCGATGCCCAGCGCGTCGCCGATCATCCGTACCGCCTCGCCGAACACTCCGGTGCCGTGGGCCGTCATGGCCTGCAGGTCGGGGTGATCGATGGGCTGGCCGAACCCGACCGGCTTCTCGGTTTCCGGCGAATCGTAGAACGTGGTGTCGGCGGCCTCGTTGACGGTGACCTTGTCGACGCGGTCGCAGATGCCTGCCGCCACGATCGCCAGTTGGTTGACGTAGCCCGGGCTGATGCCCGATCCGAACATGGTCGCTCCGCCCTTGCGGCAGGCCTCGGTGATCCGGTCGCGGCCCTCACCCTGGTTGTGTCCGGTGATGAATGAGGCGGTCGCGACGACATTGACTCCGGCGGAAAGAATTTCGACGAGCTCATCGACGTTGATCCACATCGGGTTGTAGACAACAGCATCCGGCTTCAGGGCCAGCAGTGCCTGCACGTCGTTGGTGGCGGTGACCCCGAGATGCTCGATGCCGACGAGCTCACCGACGTCCTTACCGGCCTTGTCCGGAGACCATGCGTAACAGCCGATCAGCTCCAGATTCGGGTTGCGGGCTATGGCTGCCACCGAACTCTTGCCGACGTTTCCCGTCGTCCACTGGACAACCCGGTACGGAGAAGTTTGTGACATCGCGGCGGCTCCCTTGCTCGGTTTCGGGCAGTTTTCCACGACCGTGAGAAAAAAGGAAGAGTGGACCGACCGGAACTGCCGGAGCAACTAGGATTTGTGGTGTGACCACCGAAAACGCGCCGCGACGCGGGCGGGGACGTCCGCCGCGTATCGATCAGGACAAGATCGTCGCCGCGGCCCGCGCCCTTGCGCCGGGTGCGCTGACGATGCAGGCGGTGGCCGATGCGCTCGGGGTGGACCGCACCACGCTGCACTACTACGTGGGTGACCGTGACGGTCTGCTCGAACTGGTGGTGGCCGACCTGTTCGAGACCGAGTTGCGTTCGATCAAGCTGCCCGAGGGTGCGAGCTGGCAGGAGATCCTGCGGGCCTATGGCAACGCCATCCGCCAGGGCGTGCTCAAACTCGGCGTGACGGCCACGAGCTTCCGGTTGCGCGGGACCAGCGGAGCCGCCAGCCTTGCGTTGGCCGAGCAGGTGTTGCGCGCCTTGACCAACGGTGGATTCCGGTCCGAAGACGCGGGGCGGGTCCTCACCCTGGTGTCCGGGCTCGCCATGTCAGCGGCGCACGATGTGCTCGGCTCGGCGGAGTCTCGGTTGCATCATCAGACGCCCGAGGTGGTGCGCGCCCTCAAAGACCTGCCGTCCGGTGACTTCCCGCTGCTGAGCGGCGTGGTGGCCGGTCGGGGTGTCGACGCGACCGCCGCCCAGGACTTCGAATTCAACCTCGACATCGTGATTGCCGGCCTGGAGCGATTCCTGGCCGAATAGGGCCGGGTCGTGGTCGGGGCGTGTCTCGAGTACAGTGCTCAGCATCCTCTTAGGCGGAACTCGAGTTCCGTCTGGGTAAATTGTGAATAGCAGGTCGGGGAGGCGCAACTGTGGTCCGGTTGCTCAAAAAAGCGTGGATACCGCTGGTGCTGGTGGTGGTCGTCGCTTTGGGCGCGTACGCGATCCTTCGAATTCGTGAGTCCAACCATCACGTACCGAGGGCCGCGGACGGCTCCGGAATTACCGCGAATTTCAATCCGAAGCACATCACGTACGAGGTCAGCGGGTCCGGCGGAACCGCGAATCTGAACTATCTCGACGAGAACGGTCAACCCCATCTCATCGAAAACACCCCGTTGCCTTGGTCGTTCACGATCGTGACCACGCTGCCCTCGATGTCGGCGAACATCATGGCCCAGGGCGATCGTGACGTCAGCGACCTCCGGTGCCGGGTGACCGTCGACGGCGAGGTCCGCGACGACCGGGCGAGTACCGACACCGTCAAACCGTTCATCTACTGCTTGGTGAAATCCGTATGAGCAACGCGCATTCGAAGCCCCACCGGCCGTTCATCGGCCACATGGTCCGGATCTTCTCGCTGCCGATCATCGTGTTCTGGGTGCTCGTGGTGGTTGCCCTGGGCACCCTGGTGCCCTCGCTCGACAAAGTCGCCGAGGCCCGGCAAGTCCCGCTCAGCCCGACGAATTCGGCTTCGTACCAGGGGATGCTGAACATCGGCAAGGTGTTTCAGCAGTACGACTCGGACTCGTCGGCAATGGTGGTGCTGGAGGGTGACGACAAACTCGGCGATGAAGCCCACAAGTTCTACGACCAGATCGTCGACAAGCTCGAGGCCGACCGCGAGCACGTACAGAACGTTCAGGACTTCTGGAGCGATCCGCTGACCGCGGCCGGTTCGCAGAGCGTGGACGGCAAGTCCGCGTATGTGCAGATCTTCCTCAACGGCTCGCAGGGCACCAGTGCCAGCCACGAATCGGTGGCCGCGGTGCGCGACATCGTGGCCTCAGTGCCCGCGCCGCCGGGCATCAAGGCCCATGTCGCCGGCAACACCGTGCTCAACGCCGACACCCAGGTCGCCGGGCATCAAAGCATGGCGACGATGGAGTTGGTGTCGGTCGCCGTCATCATCGTGATGCTGCTGTTCATCTACCGGTCCATCGTGACGATGCTGGTGTCGATGGTCATCATCGGCCTGGAACTGTTTGCCGCACAAGGTGTCACGGCAGCAGCGGGCTATGTGAACATCATCGGCCTCACCCCGTACGCGGTCAGCATGGTGACCATGCTCTCCCTGGCCGCGGGAACCGATTACGTGATCTTCCTCCTCGGCCGGTATCACGAGGAGAGATCGAAGGGCCTGGAGAAAGAGGACGCGTTCTACGTCGCGTATCACGGTGTCTCCCATGTCATCCTGGGCTCCGGCTTGACCATCGCGGGTGCGTGCATGTGCTTGACGATGACGACGCTGCCGTACTTCCAGACCATGGGTCTGCCGTGCGCGATCGCGATCCTGGTGATCATCGCCGCCGCCTTGACGCTGGCCCCGGCAGTGCTGACCGTCGCCTCGAAGTTCGGCCTGCTCGATCCCAAACGGGAGCTCTCCACCAGGGGCTGGCGCAAGGTCGGCACGTCCGTGGTGCGCTGGCCGATTCCGATCATTTTTGTGACCAGCCTGATCGCCATCATCGGCTTCGTCAGCCTGCTGACGTATGTGCCGCAGTACAACGACCAGAAGTTCACCCCCGCCGACATGCCGGCCAACCTGGCCATGGGGGTGGCCGACCGGCACTTCTCCCAGGCACGCATGAACCCCGAACTGTTGATGCTCGAGGCCGACCACGATCTGCGCAATCCTGCCGACATGCTGGTCATCGATCGCGTCGCCAAGGGCGTGGTGCATATGCGCGGTATCGAACGGGTACAGACCATCACTCGTCCGCTGGGCTCGCCCATCGAGCACAGCTCCATCCCGTTCCTGCTCGGCGCGCAGAACGCCGGCACGCTGCAGGGCGCGAAGTTCAACAACGACAACTCGGCGCAGATGCTGGAGCAGGCCGACGAGATGGCCCGCACCGTCGCGAGCATGGAACGTATGTACACGCTGATGACCGAGCTGACGGCCACCACGCACAGCATGGTGGGCCGCACGCACGACATGGTCGAAGCCACCAAGGAGATGCGCGACAACCTGGCCGACTTCGACGATTTCTTCCGGCCGCTGCGCAACTACCTGTACTGGGAGCCGCACTGCTTCGACATCCCGATCTGTCAGTCGATGCGGTCGATCTTCGACACGTTGGACGGCATCGACAAGCTCACTGACGAAATGCAGGGGCTGACAATCGATATGGACCGTATGGATCAGCTGATGCCGCAGATGCTGCCGGTGCTGCGCTCGACGATTGACTCGATGTCGCGCATGAAGGACTTCATGATCTCGACCCACAGCGTCATGGCCGGCACCCAGGCTCAGCAACAGGAACTAGCCAAGGGCGCCACCGAGATCGGCCTGTACTTCGATCAGGCCAAGAACGACGACTTCTTCTACCTACCACCGGATGTGTTCCAGAACCCCGACTTCGAACGGGGCCTGAAGATGTTCGTCTCACCGGACGGTCACGCGGTTCGCTACATCATCACCCACCAGGGCGACCCGGCCTCGGTCGAGGGCATCGCCCACGTGCGTGACCTCAAAGACGTTGTCGCCGACGCGGTCAAAGGCACACCGCTGGCCAACGCGAAGGTGTCCCTGGCCGGTACCGCATCGATGTATGCCGATATGCAGGACGGAGTCAAGACCGATCTGATGATCGCGATCATCGCGTCGATGATCCTGATCTTCGCGATCATGTTGATCATCACCCGAAGTGTGGTGGCCGCCTTGGTGATCGTCGGCACCGTGGCCGCGTCACTGGGCACCGCATGCGGTTTGTCGGTGCTGTTGTGGCAGGACATTCTCGGGCTCGGCGTGCAATGGATCGTGATCCCGTTGTCGATGGTGATCCTGCTCGCGGTGGGCTCGGACTACAACCTGCTGGTGGTCTCCCGTCTTCGGGAGGAGATCCATGCCGGACTCAACACGGGCATCATCCGCGCCGTGGGTGCCACCGGACGCGTCGTCACCGCGGCCGGGCTGGTGTTCGCGTTCACGATGGCGTCGATGATCGTCAGTGACCTGCGGGTGATCGGCCAGCTGGGCACCACCATCGGTATCGGCCTGATCGTCGACACGCTGATCGTGCGTTCGTTCATGACGCCGTCGATCGCCGCGGCGCTGGGCCGCTGGTTCTGGTGGCCGCTCAACACCTTTGAGATCACCAGGCAGGGCCGCCTCGATCGGGAACGGAAGAAGCTCGACGACGCAACCGCTCCCATTCCGACGACGACGGCATGACCGTGATGACGGGCCGCGACGATCCGCCGGACGCAGAGTCGAAGCTGCGCAGGCGCACCGACGGTCGACTCGACCGGTCGCGTGACGCGGCCATCCTCAACGCGGCATTGGCAGCCTTGGCGGAGAACGGTTACGTCAACACCAACATGAACGACATCGCCGCGCGAGCCGGTGTCGGCAAGGCGGCGATCTACCGCCGCTGGTCGTCGAAGGCCGCGCTGATCACCGATGCACTCGTGTACTGGCGGCCTGACCTGCTGGACGACGATGCGCCTGACACCGGCAGCCTGGAAGGCGATTTCGACGAAATCGTGCGTCGGGCGGTGCGCAACGACGAGGAGCACTTCTCCTACGACCTGGTGCTGAGGGCCGCGGTCGAGGCCACTCACGATCCGCATCTCGCTTCGGCCCTCGACGATCTCATGCTCCTCAAGGGCAGGCGCGTGGTGACCGCGATCCTGGAGCGGGCCGCTGCCCGGGGTGAGGTGGCAGCCGACCGGGACTGGTCACTGGTTGCCGACGTGATGACCGGGATGTGTCTGATGCGGGTGATCAGCGGGCAGAGCATTGACGCGAAGTTCATCCGCGACGTCATCGACACGTTGATCCTGCCTGCGGTGCGCGACCGGTGACGGTGGTGCCGAGAACCTGACCGTCAGTGGTCGCGACACCGTTGATCGGTGTAGGTTTGTGGTTAGGCCTGACGTTGAACCGTCAGTCGGCGATTAACGATCGCCTGCCATCCAATGCCAGTGCGGTAGTCCCGCACCTCTCAAGGACACTCTTCATGGAATCGTCCGAACTGTTTTCACACTGCGAGCAGCAAGAACCCGCGCAGGAGGCCGAGCGTTCGTTCGAACCGGCCGCCGCGCCGGTTTTCTCGGATCGGCCTTCGGATCGACCTCACCCTCGTGCAAAAGCGCACCCGTCGTGAATGGCCTCAACGGCACCCGGCGGCTGGCCAGCCCGGTTCGGCTGGCCCTCGCGCGGCAGCTGGGCACGGATATCGACGGAGCGTGGTGGCCGCACACCGGATCGGTGGCCAACGAACTACCCGAGCTGGTCGGCGTTCTGCATCGATCACTCGGGGAAGTTGTTGATATTCGGGTCAATTGGTCGTCTGCCGAGGGCCAGCTCGACCTGGATTCGATCGTGACCGGGACCCGGGGGCCAACCGGGATGAAGCTGAGCCGGCCCCGCTTGATGATGGTCGCGGGGCGCGACACCTGCGTGAAACTCCTTGTCGTCCCGTGCAAGACGTCGCAATCACTCGGCGCCCTGGTGATGCGCTGCGCTGCGGCGATGCCTGTGGAGGAAATGGAGCGCCGCACACCGGCATACGAGACGGCTGATCGCGTGCTGCGCGTGGCCCAACTCGAATCCGCGCGGTGGTTGGGGCATCTGCCGGACCCGACGGGAATACGGGTCTGAATTGCACAAATGGGCTGGTACGGAAATTATCCGTACCAGCCCATGATCAGGTTTTAGAGCGGTTTAGACCGCAGTAACTCCTACTGCCTGGGGGCCCTTGGCTCCCTGGGTGATCTCGAACTCGACGCGCTGGTTCTCTTCGAGTGAACGAAAACCGCCGCCGGTGATCTCGGAATAGTGGACGAAGACGTCAGGAGCGCCACCGTCAGGGGCGATGAAGCCGAAGCCCTTTTCGCCGTTGAACCATTTCACAGTTCCCTGTGCCATATTTTGCTTCTCTCATTGTTCAAACCGGACGTACGAAACACGTCCACGAACAGTATGGCACGCCGAAACGCGTTGACCTAAAAAATATTTGCGCCGGCGAATTTTCTGGAGGGTCCGCCGAATCATTTCGGCGGCAGAATCTGCGCGCAGGCACTTTCGACTCGAGGGCTGCTGGTCTCCTGAGAATTGCAGCCCCGCAGGGGAAATCGGCGCGCGGCCAACTGTCATGCAGCGGCGTCGTGCTTGTCCTTCTTGCCGAACGGCAGCACGTGCATGATCCCCACGACCACGGTGCCGACGACCAGACCGATAACCGCTGAGGCGGCGGTGTTGGTCAGCCAGGCCAGCACACCACCGAATGTGCTGCCCACGGCGTGACGGACGGCCTCCTCGGCGTGGTGGACCAGGCCGTAGAGCGTGTGCCAGCCGAGCGTGTCGGTGCCGACCAGGAGGATGTGTCCACCGACCCACAGCATGGCCACGGTGCCGATCGTCGACAGTGCGGCGAGCAGCTTCGGCATTCCGGCGACCAGGCCGCGGCCGATCTTCTGCGCCAGCTTGGACGAGCGCTGGGCCAGCAGCAGACCGATGTCGTCCATCTTCACGATGCCGGCGACCACGCCGTAGACAGCGGCGGTGATCACCAGCGCGACGATCACCAGAATGATGAGCCGCGGCCAGAAAGACTGATCGGCCACTTCGTTGAGCGCGATCACCATGATCTCGGCGGACAGGATGAAGTCCGTCCGGATCGCGCCGGTGATCATGTACTTCTCGGCCTCGCCGCCGGTCGCAGTGGTGGGCTGATCGTCGGCGTCATGTCCACCGTGGCCCATGAACCGTCCCCAGACCTTCTCGGCGCCTTCGAAGCAGAGATAGGTGGCGCCCAGCATCAGGATCGGCGTCAGCAGGAACGGCGCGAACTGGCTGAGCAGCAACGCCGCGGGCAGGATGAACAGGATCTTGTTGCGCAGCGAGCCGATCGCGATGCGCTTGATCACCGGTAGCTCACGATCCGCGGTGATGCCGTGGACGTACTGCGGCGTTACCGCGGTGTCGTCGATCACCACACCGGCGGCCTTGGCGGTCGCCTTGCCGGTCGCGGCACCGATGTCATCGATCGACGCCGCCGCGAGCCGTGCCAGCGCGGCAATGTCGTCGAGCAAACCGAACAGGCCAGCGCTCACGGCTGTCCCTCTTCACCCAAGCAGCTCATCGGAGTAGTCATCCCCATGAGCGAGAAGGCTACCGGCCCTCACATGCCGATGAGTGACTCGATCCAGCCGCGGGCGAAGTAGAGGATGAAGCCGGCGGCCACGATCCACAGCAGCGGGCTGACCTCGCGGGCCTTGCCCGCGGCCGACCGCAGCACGGCCCAGGCCACGAACCCGACGCCGATGCCGTTGGCAATCGAATAGCTGAACGCCATCGTGGCCACGGTGAGCACCACGGGCAGCGCCACCGAGAACTCCGACAGGTCGATGTGACGCAGCTGCGAGACCATCATGGCGCCGACGATCACCAGGGCTGCGGCGGCGACCTCGGTGGGCACGATCGAGGCGAGCGGGGCGACGAACATGGCCGCCAGGAACAGCGCGCCGGTGATGAGGTTGGCGAACCCGGTACGGGAGCCTTCCTCGATGCCTGCCCCGGACTCGATGAACACGGTGTTCGACGATGCCGACGAGGATCCACCGACGACGGCGCCGGCGCCTTCGACGATCAGAGCCGATTTCAGGCGCGGGAAGTTGCCTTGGGAGTCGGACAGCCCGGCCTCCCGGGACAGCCCGGTCATGGTGCCCATGGCGTCGAAGAAATTGGCGAACACCAACGTGAACACGAGCATGATCGCGGCCAGTGCGCCGATCCGGCTGAAGGCGCCCAGGCTGACGTCGCCGACGAGCGAAAGGTCCGGCAGTGCGAACGGTGAGCCGGACAGGGTCGGCACCGACAGACCCCAACCGCCGTGCTTCTCCTGTGCTGAGCCGAGGTGCCAGATCGCCTCGACGATCACGGCCACCACGGTGCCGGTGACGAGGCCTATCAGGATGCCGCCGCGGACCTTGCGGGCCACCAGGATGCCGGTGACCAGCAGGGTGAACACGAACACGACGGTGGGCACGGTATTGATCGAGCCGACGCCGCCAGTGCCGAGCCCGACCGGTGGGGAGGGCAGGCCGGTCGAGCCGACGAATCCGGCGTCGACCAGTCCGATGAAGAGAATGAACAGCCCGATGCCCGCGGTGATCGCCAGTTTGAGTTGCATGGGGACGGCGTCGAACACCAGGCGGCGGAATCCGCTGGCCGCCAGCGCCACGATGATGAGGCCGTCGATGACCACCAGACCCATGGCCTCGGGCCAGGTGACCGTGCCCACCACGGTGGTGGCCAGAAACGAGTTGATGCCCAGGCCCGCGGCGAACGCGAACGGCAACCGGGCGATGATCCCGAACAGGATGGTCATCACGCCGGCCGCCAGGCATGTGGTGGCCGAGACTTGTGCGAACTGCAGCTTGTTGCCCGCGACGTCGGCGGACCCGGACAGGACGACGGGGTTCAGCACGATGATGTAGGCCATCGCGATGAAGGTGACCACGCCTCCGCGGATCTCGGAGAGGACCGTCGAACCACGGGTCGAGATCTCGAAGAAGCGATCGAGTCGATTCATAACCGATGAGCCTAAGGCGGGATTGGCCCAGTTTCCCGGCGTATCGGCGATGTTTGCCGCGGAGTCAATATCCGGTTGTCGAACGGCAACAGCCGCAAGGGGATTGGCTGCCGGAAAATGGTTTGACCTCAACTTGGGTTGAGGTGTCATGCTGCGTGCATGACAGTTCGACGCGACCGGTGCGGTGTGGAAAACCGCCTCGATCCTGGGGGTAATCCCCCTGGGGGGCCGGTGCGTCGCCGGATAGCTTCGAATGGCGAGCGTCTGAGGCAAGCGATATGAGCAGTGGCAGGAGCGGGGGCCATGCCGATGAGCACGGGTATGCACGTGAGTAGTGACGATTGTCGCGCGGAACGGTTCGAGCGTGACGCGTTGCCGCTGGTAGACCAACTCTTCGCAGCGGCGCGCCGCTACACGCGCAATGTGGCCGACGCCGAAGACCTGGTCCAGGAGACAATGGTCAAGGCGTACAGCAGTTTTCACACGTACCGAGACGGAACCAACATTCGCGCCTGGTTGTTCCGGATCCTGACCAATACGTGGATCAACTCGTACCGCACTGCACAGCGCCGCCCGCAGGAGGTCTTCGCCGACGAACTCTCGGATGCGCAACTGGCCGAGGTGGCGCTGCGGTTCCCGCTCGGTGTGGTTTCCGCCGAACTGGCGGCGCTGGAATCGATGGGTGATGACGACGTGCGGGATGCCATGCGGGCATTGCCGGAATCACAGGGCGTCGTCGTGTACTACGCCGACGTTGCGGGATTCCGGTACAAGGAGATTGCCGAGATCCTGCAGATTCCGGTGGGGACGGTGATGTCCCGGCTGCACCGGGGCCGCCGCGCGTTGCGTTCGCGGCTCGTCGAAATGGCGGTCGCCCGAGGCTATCTGGACCGTCCGTCGCACGACGGCACTGCGGCCTAGTTGCTGAACCCCGCCGCGGAAGCCGAGGGTTGACAGGGATCGGACAGCAAGCTCCCAGAAAGGGAGCCGCGGCTGCGTTCCTGGTCACAGCGGTGTAATGTTCCTCCCCGCTGTACATAGTTATTCGAACTAATTCGCCGATCGCCAGGGCGTCATCGCTTGAGGCGGGTTCGGGTAATCGTCGGGAGGTTCCGGTGAGTCCTGGTCGGGGTGCTCGTCGTGTGTTGAAACACGCGTGGATTCCAGTGGTTCTGGTGGTCGTACTCGCGGTGTCGGGCCTGGTGGTCTCGCGTCTGCACCGGATGTTCGGCTCGGAAGACCTCAACGCGAATGCCGGTGCCGGTATCGAGATCGTCCAGTTCAATCCGAAGGTGGTCTTGTACGAGGTGTACGGACCGCCCGGAACTTCCGCCGAGATCAGCTATTTCGATCCGGACGCCAATGTGCACTCGGTCAACGCCCCGCTGCCCTGGTCCGTCACCTTGTCCACCACGTTGCCCACAGTCAGCGCGAACCTGATGGCGCGCAGCGACAGTGAAGGTAGCGGCGGCCACATCGGCTGTCGCGTCACCGTCAACGGGACTGTCCGCGAGGAGCAATCCGCCGATGGCGTCAACGCCCAGACCTACTGCTTGGTGAAGTCCGCATGACCGCATCCGCCACCCCGCCCCAGTCCACCGGCAGGCCGAAGCGTCCTGTCTTCCCGCACCTGCTCCGCATCCTGGCGTGGCCGATCATCCTGATCTGGGTCGCGATCGCGGTTGTGGTGAACGTGATCTCGCCGCAACTGGAGGTCGTCGGCGAATTGCACGCCGCGCCGATGGCGCCCGAGGATGCGCCGTCGATGCAGGCGATGAAGTTGATGGGCGCCAACTTCAAGGAGTTCAACTCCAACAGCACGATCATGGTCGTTGTCGAGGGCCAGGAGCCGTTGGGCCCGGACGCGCACCGGTACTACGACGAGATCATCCACAAACTGCAGCAGGATCCCGAGCACATCCAGCACATCCAGGACTTCTGGGGTGACACGCTGACCGCGGCCGGTGCGCAGAGCGCCGACGGGAAAGCGTCGTACGTGATGATCAACCTCGCCGGCGAGCAAGGCATGACGCTCGCCAACGAGGGCGTCGAAGCCGTCCGCAAGGTCATCGAGGAGACGAAGGCTCCCCCGGGAGTGCAGGCCTACGTGGCCGGGCCTGCCGCACTGACCAACGACATGCACGTCATCGGCAACGCGAGCCTGGCCGAGATCACCCTGATCACCTTGATCGCCATCGCGGCCATGCTGCTGGTGGTCTATCGCTCGATCAGGACCACGCTGATCCAGTTGTTCCTCACGTTCCTGGCGCTGCTGACTGCCCGCGGCGTGGTGTCCGTGCTGGCAATGCACGACGTGTTCGGGTTGACCACCTTCGCGGGCAACATCCTGACCATGCTGGCGATCGCCGCTGCCACCGACTACGGCATCTTCATCTTCGGCCGGTATCGCGAAGACCGCGGCATGGGCCTGGACCGGGATGACTCCTACTACGCAACCTTCAAATCAGTTGCGCCCGTCATCGTGGGTTCCGGTCTGACCATCGCCGGAGCGACCTATTGCCTCAGCTTCGCGCGACTGCCCTACTTCTCCACCATGGGTGCCCCCGTCGCGATCGGCATGGTCGTGGTCGTGGTCATCTCGGTCACGCTCGGCCCGGCGGTGCTGTACCTCGGCAGCCGTGTCGGGCTGTACGAATCCAAGCGGCCCCCGCAGAGCAAGTTCTGGCGCAAAGTCGGCACCGCGGTGGTGCGTTGGCCCGCACCGATTTTCGTAACCAGCCTGTTCGTCGTGCTGATCGGGGTGGTGGCCATCCCGGGGTACAAGCCGGCCTACAACGACCGGTACTACCTGCCCGAGGATGCCCCGGTGAACGTCGGCTTCGCCGCTGCCGACCGGCACTTCTCCCAGGCCAGGATGAACCCCGACATCCTGATGGTCGAGTCCACCCATGACATGCGCAATCCTGCCGACATGCTTGTGCTGAACAAGATCTCGAGCAATGTGATGCACGCCGAAGGCATCGCGATGGTGCAGAGCATCACCCGGCCGCTCGGAATCCCCATCCAGCACAGCTCGATTCCGTTCCAGACCAGTATCTCGGGGCAGACCAGCAATATGAACCTGCCCTTCCAGCGCAAGCAACTCGAAGACCAGCTTCGGATGATCGACGCGACCAACACCTCGATCGACATCATGAAGAGGCAATATCAGCTCTCGCTAGAACAGACCCAGCTCACCCAGGACTCCGCGGCCAAGTCGCAGGAACTGCTCGAGGTCACCAAGAAGATGCGCGACAACATCGCGAACTTCGACGATCAGTTCCGGCCCATGCGTAACTACTTCTACTGGGAACCGCACTGCTTCGACATCCCGATGTGCTCCGCGGCACGTTCGGTCTTCGATGCTCTCGACGGTATCGATGAGCTGACCGACAAGACCTCGGCGGTTCAGGTCAACACCGACGAACTGGCTGACCTCGCACCGAAATTGACTGCGCTCCTGCCGCAGACGATCGCGTCGATGGAAACCAGCCGGGACCTCTCGCTGGCGTCGTACAACTCGCAGAAAGCACTGATCGACCAGATGCAGGCGATGAACGACACTGCACTGTCCATGGGTGCTGCCTTCGACGACGCGAAGAACGACGACCTGTTCTATCTGCCCCCGGAAGCCTTCACGAACCCCGACTTCGAACGTGGCCTCAAGATGTTCCTCTCGCCGGACGGTAAGTCCGCCCGCATGTTCATCACGCACCAGACCGACCCGGCGACGGTGGACGGGATCGCACGAGTCGAGTCCGAGCGCAAGGCCGCGCAGGAGGCCCTGAAGATGTCGTCCCTGTCGGACGCCAAGATCTATCTCGGCGGTGTGGCGGCGACATACAAGGACATGTCCGACGGCGCCCGCTACGACCTGATGATCGCGGTGGTATCGGCGCTGACGCTGATTTTCATGATCATGCTGATTCTGACGCGCAGTGCGGTGGCCGCGTTGACCATCGTGCTCACGGCCGGCAGTTCGATCGCCGCGTCGTTCGGTATCTCGGTGTTGCTCTGGCAGGACCTGTTCGGGATGCCCGTGCACTGGCTGGTGATGCTGATGTCGGTGATCATCCTGCTGGCCGTCGGATCCGACTACAACCTGCTGCTGGTATCCCGATTCCAGGACGAGATCCACGCGGGCCTCAAAACCGGCATCATCCGGTCCATGGCCGGCACCGGTGGCGTGGTCACCTCGGCCGGGCTGGTGTTCGCGGCCACGATGGCCGGCATGATGGCGAGCAACTTGATCGTGCTGGCCCAGATGGGCTCGACCATCGCGATCGGCCTGCTGATCGACACCTTCATCGTGCGGTCATTGCTGATGCCGTCCATCGCCACGCTGCTGGGACGGTGGTTCTGGTGGCCGCAGGTGGTTTATCCCCGCGGGGACAACCACTTCCGCAAACCGGCGCCGCGGCGGACACCTCGCGAGGATGACGACGACGACACAGCGGCCATCCCGGTGCCGACGAGCTAGATCCGGCAGGTCTGCGACCCTGGAGCCACTTACGCCGAGGATTACTGCCAATATGTGGCTGGAATCCTAGCTATAGAGCATGGCTGGTCAATGGGAAGATGTTGTGGCAGGCCGTAATAGCGGGCATGCGCTACCGGCGCGCCTTCCACTGCCGGTAAGCGTCGGGTAGACAGGCGGCGCACGGGCGGTAGCCCGCTGCTATGGCGGTCGGCACGTCGGGGAAGAAGACCCGGTGGCGGACGTAGCCGCCGGCGGCGATGGCGCGCAGCGCCGATGGGCAGTCGAGGCGACCGTAGATCTTGCTCGCCCGATGTCCCCCAACGGTTCCCGGGGTGCTGCTGGGGTAGGGGCGACCGTCGGCGCCGATCAGGAGGTAGCGCTTCATGCCGCGTCGTGGAACACCAGGCCCAGCGTGAATCTGGTCCCGGAACGGACGGTGGAGACGCCGTGCCGGATGGGGGCCGCCGACCAACCGCGTACGGACTTGGTCGGGCGGTCGCGGGTGGTGAACACCAATCCGTGCCCGTGGGGGATCACGGTGGCGGTGCCGCGTGATTGCGCGCGGGGCCGTTGTTCGTAGAGCAGGAACTCGCCGCCGGTGTAGTCCACGTTGGGCTGGGTCAGGTTGACCACCACCTGCAGCGGGAAGATCAGCTCGCCGTAGAGGTCGCGGTGCAGCGCATTCCAGTCCCCGGCACCATATTTCAGCAGGATCGCCGTCGTCTTGGTCTGCCCCGCCGCGTGGCACATCTGCAGCCAGTCGTCGAATTCGTCGGGCCACGGGGCCTCCCGGCCGAGTCGGTCCCACCACGTGCGGGCGATCGGCAGCAGGTGCGGGTACAGCGCCTGCTTCAGTGCGGTCACGGCCGGCGGGTAGGGCTGCCGGAAGTAGCGATATTCACCTTCGCCGAACCGGTAGCGGCTCATGTCGATGGTCGACCGGAAGCGGGCCACGTCGGGGTAGAGCGCGACGATGCCGGCGGCTTCCTCGGGAGTCACGAGCGGCCCGGTCAACGCGCATCCCGTGTTGTCGAGTTCGTCGCCGACACCACTCCAGTCGGTGGCGTCCACCCGACGCCGCCAGGGATTCGTGCCGCTCATGCCGCGGCCTCCAGGTCGAGCAACAGCCGCTTCGCTTCCGCGCCGCCGAGGTAGCCACCCATCGCCCCGTCGCTGCGGACCACGCGATGGCAGGGAATGACAACGGGTAGAGGGTTTTTCGCGCAGGCGGTCCCCACGGCTCGGACTGCCTTGGGGCTGCCGGCCAGGGCCGCGACCGTCGCGTAGCTGGCGGTCTGTCCATAGTCGATCTCGGGCAGGTGATGCAGCACCGTGCTGCGGAACCCGGCAGAGAGTCGCCAGTCCAGCGGCAGGTCGAAACTGCGTCGCGTCCCGGCGAAGTACTCGGCGAGCTCCCGGGCCGCCGAGTCGAGGCGGGCGGGGGCGTGCAGGATGCGCGGGCTGACCTGATCGGCGAGGTGCTGCAGAACGGTGTCGTGGTCTTCGCGGGCATAGGCGACGCGAACCAGGCCCTGCTCGGTGGCCGCCAGCAGCAGCGGTCCGACCGGGCTGTCGACGACGCGGTACGCGATGTCGAGGAGACCATCCCGCTGGGCCGCGGCCGCGAGTCGGTCGTGCAGTTCGGCCAGCTTGCCGGGGCCGGGTTGGGTGGCGAGCGCGAGGTCGCCGACGATGCCGTGGTTACTCATGGTTCTCTTCCTTCCTGGACGCGTATGTGCGTCGAAGCGTGGCGATGCCGTCGCTGGAGGCGCGGCGTGCGGCCGCAGCGCTGCCGCCGAGGATTTCGGCGATTTCGTCGTAGGGCAGGCCGGCCAGGTAGTGGTAGGCGACGGCGTGTTTCTGTTTGTGCGGAAGCTGGTCCACCGCGGTGGCCAGGTCGGCGAAGTTCTCGGTGACGTGGGTGCCCGGCGGCTCCGGGACGACGTCGGTCGGAATGGGTTGGCGCGTCCGGGTCCGGGTGATGTCGATGGCTTTGCGGTGCGCGACGGTGACCAGCCAGGCCTCGAAATTGGCATCGGCGGGCAGGTCGGGGTAGGCCTTCAGCGCCGCCAGGAATGTTTCCGACCAGGCGTCATCGGCGTCGTGTGCGCCGACGATGGCACGGCAGACCCGAAAGACGGTGGGGCCGTGGTCGCGGACCACGGTCTCGAACGGCGGTTTGGCATTCACACCCTGTAGACGCTCCCCGATCGAGTTTTGTGAGGTGTCCATCGTCGGTGATTTCCGCCGTCCGCGTCACATCGGCCAATTATCCAGGGAACGTGGGTGATTGAGCGGGACAGCAGCGGGAAGCGGCCGTGGGGATTCGGTGGTGATGGCATCCAGGACCAGGGCGACGTAACGACGCCAGCCGTCGCTGCCCACCTGCATCGTCCAGAGGACGCTGTTGAGCATCGCGATGATCCTCGGCAGATCCTCGGCAACCAGGTCGGTGCGAACCAGGCCGCCCTTCTGGGCTCGGCTCGTCAGTTCCTGCATGGCGGCTTCGAGGCGATCCGCGATGTTGGCCAGCGCGTCGGCACGTCTGGCCGCAGCGAGAATGTTGTGCTCTGCGGCGCCGAGCGCGGTGGCCGCCTCGATCAGATCGGTCAGCCCGCGTAGCGGATCCTTTTGAACGAGCGCCTTTTCGATTGCGGGCGAGAGGTTTTCATCGATGCTTTGATCGACCGCAGCCCGCAGGAGATCGGCCTTCGTCGGGAACCTGCGGTACAGGGTTCGTTCACCCACGCCCGCGCGTTGGGCGATCGTGTCGATCTGCGCATCGGGGCCGACTTCGGCGAACACCTCGCGGGCGGCCCGCAGGATGCGGTCGGCATTGCGTGCCGCATCGGTGCGCAGCGGGCGTTCGGCCATCGACGCGGTATCGGACATGACATCAGAGTAACTGACAGTTGACTGTCAGATCTGCTCGTTCTAATCTCGCAGAAACTGGCAGCTGACTGCCAGTAGCTACCCCCGAGTCTGCGAGGATCGCCGATGACCACGCCACTTGACGACGTTTCGGTTGGTACTGACCTTCCCGCGATCCCTGCGCCACGCGCCCGCGGATGCCCGTTGGCGCCGGCCCCTGTGTTCGCCCGATGGCGGGAGGCCGAAGGGCTTCAGGCGGCGGTCTGGAAAGGGAAACCGGTCTGGATGATCAGCCGCTACCAGGACATCCGGGCGGCCCTTGTCGACGAACGGCTCAGTGCCAACACGGGGCTGTACGGCGTGCCGACCGAGAGCGGCGAGATTGCCATGATCTTCCCGCGCCTGGATGATCCCGAGCATCAGCGGCTGCGTCGAATGTTGACCAGGGACTTCACTTTTCGCCGGGCCGAGGCGATGCGTCCGCAGATTCAGGAATTGGTCGACGGCTTCCTCGACGAGATGATCGCGTCCGGTCCGCCGGCAGACCTCGTGAGCAAGTTCGCGCTGCCGGTGCCGTCGATGGTCATCTGCCTGCTGCTGGGGGTGCCGTACGAGGATCACGAGTTCTTCCAGAAGCAGAGTGCGGCCGGGCTCGACTCGAACGCATCCGAGGAGGAGTGCCTCCAAGCCCAGGTGTCGTTGTTCAGCTACATGTTCGACCTGGTCGCCCGCAAGGAGCGGGAACCGGGTGACGACGTGATGAGTCGGCTGATCGCCGACCACGTCGCCGCGGGTGAACTCAACCGCGAAACCGCCGCCATGAACGGCCAGATGTTGTTGGCCGCCGGCCACGAAACCACCGCGAGCATGATCGCTCTGGGTGCGCTGGCCCTGTTGCAGGATCCCGACGCCGCCGCGCGCCTGCGGGAGACCGATGACCCGGCCGTGGTGGCCGGCATCGTCGAGGAGTTGATGCGTTATCTGTCGATAGTGCACAGCCTCGTCGACCGCGTCGCCCTGGAGGACGTCGTCATCGGCGGGCAGCTCGTCCGGGCCGGCGAGACGGTTCTGATGAACCTGCCTGCGGGCAACTTCGACCCTGGCTTCACCGATCAGCGCGATGCCTTCGACGTGAATCGCAACAGCCGAGGGCACCTCGGCTTCGGTTACGGCGTGCATCAGTGCCTCGGTCAGAACCTGGCCCGGGCCGAACTGCAGATCGCCTTGACCGCGTTGGTGCGCAGACTGCCGGGCTTGCGATTGGCGGTCGAGCCGGACGAATTGAGATTCCTGAACGACAAGGAGATCTACGGTGTGGCGGAGCTGCCGGTCACCTGGTGAGCGGCGTCACCGCAGGCGCGACATCAACTTTACAAACAGGCTACAAACTGTCACGGTGTGCTGATGGACTTCTCCCACGTCGAACTCTCCGAGGAAGACCGGGCCTTCCGCGATGAGTTGCGGGCGTTCCTGGCCCGGGTCGTCACCGACGAGGTGATCGAGCGCGACCGCCAGACCGGCGAGAACTTCGACGAGACAGTGCATCTGGCCCTGGGTAAGGCCGGGTACCTGGCCGGCGACTACCGGGCCGAGGCCGACGGGGGATTCAGCGCGGTGCGGCGCAGGATCTGGGAGCTGGAGATTGCCCGTGCCCATACTCCGTGGTTCCACTGGGGTACCACCGCGATGGTCGCCCACACAGTGGAGAAGTTCGCCTCGGCCGAGCTTCTCGACGAGGTGCTGCCGGGTGTTCTGGACGGAAGCCTGCGGCTGTGCCTGGGGTACACCGAACCCGAAGGTGGGTCCGACGTCGCGACCTGTAAGACCCGTGCGGTACGGGACGGCGACAGCTGGGTCATCAATGGCTCCAAGATGTTCACCTCGAATGCGCACAACGCCCAGTACGTGTTCCTGTTGACCAACACCGATCCGGCCGCCCCGAAGCACAAGAGCCTCACCATGTTCCTGGTGCCGCTGGACTCCGATGGCGTCGAGATCCAGCCGATCCGCACCGTCGACGGCGATCGCACCAACATCACCTACTACAGCGACGTCCGGGTCAGCGATCGGTACCGGATCGGTGAGGTCAACGGCGGCTGGACGGTGTTGCGCGGTGCCCTCGAACTGGAGCACGGCACGTTCGAACGCGAGACGCGCGGTCTGCAGAAGCTCGCCACCATGACCGAGCACATCAACCTGATGGCCGAAGCGGTCGACCGTGTGGCGGCCGTTGCCCCCGACGACGCCGCGTCGCGCTATCGGCTGGGCCGGGGCATCGCGCGGCTGGAAGCCGCGATGAGCAGTCCCGACATGTACGGTCGCGTGGCGATCGCCCAGACCATGCGCGAGGTATCCCCGGATCTCATGGACATCGTCGGATCGGCGGGGGCATTGCCCGTCGGGGCGCCGGGTGCGGCCGGTGACGGCGCCGCCGAGTACATCTTCCGGCTGGCCGGGCCCACCGGCATCTATGGCGGCACCCTAGAGGTGTTCCGCAACATGATCGCGCAGCAGGCGCTCGGTTTGGGCCGGCCGAACTACTCACCGGCAAAGTGAGCGTTACTGCGTCAGTACGCTGGCCGGGTGCATCCCTTCGACAAGGCCCTTGAGCTCGAGCCTGCCGGTGACAACCGGTGGCGTGGTCGCACGATCCCCGAATGGGCCAACATGGTGGGTCCGTTCGGCGGCATCACCGCCGCGACCCTGGTGCGCGCGATCGAGTTGCATCCGCAACGGCACGGCCAGCCCATCGCCCTGACCGTGAATTACCTGGCGCCGATCGCCGATGGTGAGTTCGAGATCGTGACGCGGGCCGTCAAGACCAACCGGTCGAATCAGCACTGGATCGTCGAACTCGGCCAGGACGGCGACGTGAAGACCACCGCTACGGCCATCTTCGGGCTGCGTCGCGACACCTGGGCCGACACCGAGGTGGCGCCACCGCGGGTTCCGGCTCCCGACGACATCGTGGCTTCGGCACCGCCGTTCGGCGTGGTGTGGTTCGACAACTACGAGATGCGTTTCGTCGACGGTGCCATGCCTGACGGCGGCGAGGAATCCGGCTCGTCGACCACCACGCTGTGGGTGCGCAACACTCCTTCCCGAGCAATGGACTTCGCGGCGCTGGCCTCGGTGAGCGACATCTTCTACCCGCGGGTGTTCCTGCGCAGGGGACAATTCGTGCCCGCCGGGACGGTGTCGATCACGACGTACTTCCATGCCGATGACGAGCAACTTGCGGCCCAGGGGGACGACTTCGTGCTCGCCACCGCGCGGGCACAACGGTTTTCGCGTGGCTACTTCGATCAGACCGCGCACCTGTGGGGCCGCGACTCCGCCCTGCTCGCCACCAGCCACCAGATCGTCTACTTCAAAGGCTGAGGGTTTTCGGGGGCCGACTGCAGGGCGATCCACGCGCTGACCCGGGTCTGTGGATCGTCGAGCTTGCCGGGCAGCACTGCCTCGATGGCCGCGAGGCGGTTGCGCACGGTGTTGCGGTGCAGCCCGAGCTCCTCGGCGACCTTGAGCCGGGATCCGTGGTGGCGCAGGAAGCAACGCAGAATCTCCAGCTGCTCGGAATCGAGCCCGCGCAGCCAGGATTCGGCGAAGGCGCCGGCTTTCTCGGGATCGATCAGACCGAGCGGGCCGTTGTCGATCACCCGGTCCCAGACCACCACCCCGGACACATCGGTGGCCTGGGCAAGCGCCAGGCCGGCCGTGCGGTAGCCGGCTGCGCCCTCGCTGGGCGCCACCGCGTTGCCGACTCCGACCTGTAATCCGTGGTCGGCCAGTCCGGCCCCGGTCGGCTCGGCCTGTGCGGGTTCGATGACCGCGCACAACTCGCCGGCGTACACCCCGGCAAGGATTCCGCGCCGGTCCAGGGATGCCGCCGCATTCTCGATGGCGGATTCGTCTCCGGTGGCCCGCAGGAAGCGGACGTGCTTCGGCAGTTCGGCCGTCGGCTGGTCCACCTCCAGAACCAATTGTGCTGTGCGGTCATCGCTTTCGGCGAGCAGTTCCAAGGCACGGCTGCGCAGGTGCTGGCGGGTCGTGGCGCGGCTGCGGTCCTGCTCGTCGATGAGCCCCAGCAGGGCGACCGCGGTCGTCACCGCCTGGCGCTGTGCTTCCGATGCCCGGGCCGGCACCAGCGCCGCGAGGTAGGCCGATGCCCGGCCGCGCAGTCCGATCGGGTGTACCGATACCGAGTGCGTCGGATTGGACTGCCCTGCAGCCGAACGCAATCCGTGCGCCTGCAACCGCTTGACGTCATCGGCGACCTCGTCCAACGGGAACTCCCTGCGGCGGGCGCCGACCGGACCCGTCACCACCCGGCCGTCGGGATTCATCAGGCAGGTCGCGCCGTCGATCGCTGTGGCCAGTGCGCTGATCACCGCAACGGCAGGATCGGGTTTGGCCGCGGCCGAGATGAGCTTGCGCTGCGTCTGCAGCGATTCGCGCGTCGCGGTGGATTCCTGTTCCTCGAGCAGATGCGCGACGTGTCGGCTGATCGCCACGAAGGTGGTGCGGCGCGGCACCTCGAACAGGTTCACCTGGTGCCTCTGGCACGCATCGGCGAGCGGGGTCGGCGTCTCGGCGTGGGTGAGGCCGACGCCGAAGCCGACCGCGGCCACACCGGCGTCGGCCAGCCTGCGCACGTACCCGTCCCACTGGTCGTGCCACTGGCCCGTTTCCAGGCCGGTGGTCAGCAGGATCTCGCCGCCTTCGAGGAATGGCCCAGGATCCGCGAGTTCGCTCGTCGCGACCCAGCGGACCGGTGTGTCGCGGTGGGACACCTCGACGGCGTGCAACCCGAGGGCGCTCACATCCAGGACATCGCCGACCAGAACCATAGTGACAGTTTCGCACAATCTGGTCTGCCGATTTGTGCAGTTAAGACCTGACGGCGGTGCCTGCGGATGCCTAGCGTGAGGACAATCAACCGCCAGCATCAGGAGGAACACGTGACCATCGCTGAGATCGCGGGTGCGGCCGTCACCCAGGAACGCCGGCTCGTCACCGCCATTCCGGGCCCGATCTCGCAGGAGATGCAGGCACGTAAGACCGCGGCCGTGGCCGGCGGTGTCGGGACCACCCTGCCCGTCTACGTGGTCGCGGCGGGCGGCGGAATCCTCGTCGACGCCGACGGAAACCAGCTCATCGACTTCGGCTCCGGCATCGCCGTGACCACGGTCGGCAACAGCGCGCCCGCCGTTGTCGAGGCGGTCAGCCAGCAGGTCGCCGCGTTCACCCACACGTGTTTCATGGTCACGCCCTACGAGGGTTATGTGCGGGTCGCCGAGGAGCTCAACCGGCTCACCCCCGGCGACCACGAGAAGCGCAGCGTGCTGTTCAACTCCGGCGCCGAGGCCGTCGAGAACGCCGTCAAGATCGCCCGCGCCCACACCCGTAGGCAGGCCGTCGTGGTGTTCGACCACGCCTATCACGGTCGCACCAACCTCACCATGGCGATGACCGCCAAGAATCAGCCGTACAAGAACGGGTTCGGACCGTTCGCCGGTGAGGTCTACCGGGTGCCCACCTCGTTCCCGTTCCGTGACGGCGAGACCGACGGCGCGGCCGCGGCCGCCCGCGCCCTCGACCTGATCGACAAGCAGGTCGGCGCCGACAACGTCGCCGCCGTGGTGATCGAGCCCATTCAGGGCGAGGGCGGATTCATCGTCCCCGCACCGGGATTCCTGCGCGCGCTGCAGAACTGGTGCACCGACAACGGTGCGGTCTTCGTCGCCGACGAGGTGCAGTCGGGCTTCGCCCGCACCGGCGCCATGTTCGCCGTCGAGCATGACGGCGTCGTGCCGGATCTCATCGTCACCGCCAAGGGCATCGCGGGTGGCCTGCCGCTGTCGGCGGTCACCGGCCGCGCCGAGATCATGGACGCGCCGCATGCCGGTGGGCTCGGCGGCACCTACGGCGGCAACCCGATCGCCTGCGCCGCCGCACTCGCGGTGATCGACACCATCGAGCGTGAGGGACTGCTCGCCCGGGCGGTGGAGATCGAGAAGACCATGATCGGCCGCCTCAAGGCGATCGCCGCCGAGGACTCCCGGATCGGCGAGGTCCGCGGCCGCGGCGCGATGATCGCCCTCGAACTCGTCAAGGCGGGCACCACCGAGCCCGACGCCGACCTGGCCAAGCAGGTCTCGGCCGCCGCCCACGCCCAGGGCCTGCTGGTCCTGACCTGTGGCACCTACGGCAACGTGCTGCGGTTCCTGCCGCCGCTGTCGATGCCGGATCACCTCCTCGAGGAGGGGCTGGACATCTTGGCCGCCATCTTCGCCGAGACCCGCTGACCGCTCGTCCGGTTCCATCCCTGGGAGACCTGAGTGAACACGCAGAATGCGATCGCCGAACTCGACGCCAAGCACGGCATCCTGATCGGCGGACAACCCCGCGGTGCCGCCTCGACGTTCGAGGTGTACGACCCGGTGTCGCCGACGCCACCGGCCCACGCCGTCCGCACACGACATCTGCGCCATCTGGATTGGCCACCGGCGTCGCCGACATCCTGCTCGCACCGACGGCACGGCCCCGGACCCGGACCGTCGTCAACGGCCGCGAGGCGATCGGGAACCTCGGCGGCAATCGCCCCGTGTTCGATGGCTGGTGCACGGCCGACTGCTCGACCGTCGAAGCGGCCCACCGGCGTCGTGGCGGCGCCGATCGGCGAGCATCGCCAACGTTCCGGGTGGCGGTCAGGCCTGCACCGCGGCCAACCGGTTCTACGTCCATGCGTCGGTCGCCGACGAGTTCGTCGCAGGTTTCGCCGCCGAGGTGGCGGCTCTGCGGGTGGGCCCGGCATCGGATCCTGCCTCACAGGTCGGCCCCCTGGTCAGCGAGCGCGCGGCACAGCGAGTGGCGGCCGCGATCGATGCCGCGGTGGCCGACGGTGCGGTGATCGCCGCGCAGGCGCAGGCGCCGGCCGAGGGTTGGTTCGTCGCCCCGACCCTGCTCACCGGGGTCGCCCCCGACGCTGCGATCCTTGCCGACGAAATCTTCGGGCCCGTCGCGCCGGTCGTGGTGTGGGAGGACGAGGACGATCTCCTGCGTTGGGTCAACGACACCGAGTACGGTTTGGCGGCTTACGTTTACGCCGGTCGCCTGCAGGATGCGGTGCGGCTCGCAGAGTCGTTCGACGCGGGCATGGTCGGTATCAACCGGGGCATCGTGTCGGACCCGTCGACCCCGTTCGGTGGGATGAAGCAGAGCGGGCTCGGTCGCGAAGGCGCCCGGGAAGGCTTGCACGAGTTCCAGGAGACGCAGTACTTCAGCGTGGCATTCGACTGAGCTGCGCGCTCAGAACGGTGCCGAGTGCTGCATCAGGCTCAACATCAGCACGATCATGCACAGCAACGAACTGAACATGATCAGGCCCATCACGGTGACCACGAGCCACATTGTGCAGCGCTGCTTACCCCGGGCAAGTTTCGCGAGTCGCTCGTCGTGCATGAGTTCGTCTGCGACGAAGGCGAACTCGACACGGGCCAGTTCAGCATCGTCGGCAGGTGCGCCGGAAGAGATTTCACGAAGGCGCGCCGCGGCGATGCCCACCCCGACCCCGGCGAACCGCCGGCTCATGTTACGCGCCTGTCTGCGGGTGAGACGGTGATCGAACGCATCCATCGAATGCGGCCACTGTCCCCATCCGCTATGAGCGTTCGACGGGGTCGTCATAACCCATTCAGTTTACGGGCGTGCCCGGTCCTGAGGAAGCCTGTGCCAGTGGATTGTTCACGTGCGCAAGCAACATTGCTCACCGAATGACGCGGTGCACGTCGCGTGTCACGTCACCGCCCTCCTGGGCGATCCACGGTCCTTCGATGGAGGGATCGATGATCCCGTCCTCCAGCCATGTGTAGCGGCCGGCGAGAACGTCGTGTGCCAGGGTGCGGTCGGAGTCATCGCTGTTGTCCCAGAGTTGGGTGAACAACTCCTCGGCCCGCACTCGGGCCTGACGGCAGAACGCGTCGGCGAGGCCCACGGCGGAGTCGGGTGCGTCGCTGCGGGCCCGGACGCAGGCCGCCGTCATCGCGAACAACTCCGCCCCGATGTCGACGATCCGGCCGAGGAAACGTTGCTTGTACTCCAACCTGCCCTGCCAGCGCGACATCGCGTAGAAGGTGCTGCGGGCAAGCTTGCGGCTGGCCCGTTCGACATAACGCAGGTGTTCGGCCAGCGGGCCGAATTCGGTGAAGGACGTTGGCAACTGGCCTTTTCCGGTGACCAGGGTGGGCAGCCATCGCGCATAGAACTTGCCGGCCTGGGCGGCCGCCTTGGCCTTGTGTTTGAGGTCGGTGTCGGGGTCGATGATGTCTCCTGCCACCGAGAGATGAGCGTCCACCGCCTCGCGGGCCAGCATCAGATGCATGATCTCGGTGGAGCCTTCGAAGATCCGGTTGATCCGCATGTCGCGCAGGATCTGCTCGACGGGTACCCCGCGTTCCCCGCGGGCGGCCAGTGACTGTGCGGTCTCGAAGCCACGGCCGCCACGAATCTGCACCAGCTCGTCGGCGATCAGCCACGTCATCTCCGAGCCGTAGAGCTTGGCCAGGGCGGCCTCGATCCGGATGTCGGTGCGGCCCGCGTCAGCGAGCTCGCCGGCCAGCTCGACCATCGACTCGATGCCGTAAGCGGTGGCGGCGATGAACGCCACCTTGCCGGCCACCGCATCGTGCTCACCGACCGGCCGGCCCCATTGCACGCGTTCCCGGGACCACTCCCGGGCGATCTTCAAGCACCACTTCGACGTTCCGGTGCACACGGCCGGAAGCGAGAGGCGTCCCACGTTGAGTGTGGTCAGCGCGATCTTCAGGCCTTCTCCTTCCCGGCCGATCCGGTTCGCGGCGGGCACTCGCACGTCGGTCAGCTTGGTCAGGCCGTTCTCGATTCCGCGGAGTCCCATGAACGCGTTGCGGTTGGTGACGACGATGCCGGGCGTATCCGCCTCGACGACGAATGCGGTGATGCCGCCCTTGTGTCCTTCGCTCGCGGGGACCTGGGCCATCACCACCAGCAGGTCGGCGATGACGCCGTTGGTGGTCCACAGTTTGACGCCGTTGAGCAGGTAGTCGTCGCCGTCGGGGGTGGCGGTTGCGTGCAGGCGGGCCGGGTCGCTGCCGACATCCGGCTCGGTGAGCAGGAACGCGCTGATCTCCCGGGTGCACCGCGGCAACCAGGTGCGCTTCTGCTCGGCGGTCCCGAACATCGATACCGGCTGCGGTACGCCGATCGACTGGTGAGCGGACAGCAATGCCCCGAGCGCTGGGTGCACGGAGCCGACCAGGGCGAGCGCCTTGTTGTAGGAGACCTGCGACAGCCCGAGCCCGTCGTATTCGGTGGAGATCTTCATGCCGAACGCACCGAGTTCCTTCAATCCCTGGATCACCTTGTCCGGGATCTGGGCGTCACGTTCGATGACTGCGGCGTCGATCTGCGTCTCGCAGAACTCCCGAAGCCTGGATAGGAATGCCTCGCCCCGCTCTGTCGACTCGGCCGGACCTCGCGGGTGCGGATGGACCAGATCCAACCGCAATCTGCCGAGGAACAGTTCTTTGCCGAAGCTGGGCTGGTGCCACTGCGCTTCCCGCGCCTGCTCGGCGACCTGCCTGGCCTGTCGTTCGTTGACTTCTCCGGTAGCGGTCATAGCCGGCCTCCATGGATTGGGCCCTACCCGACGGTAACTCCATTCGGGGCTGGGGTACCCGGCATTCGGTCAGGTCACGCGTGGGGTGGAGGCGACGACGCGGTGAACCGCCCCTTCGCAGGGTTCGACCGCGGCACGGACCGTCATACTGGCGAAATGGCGCCGAGAAAAGTGCGGGACACATCACCGAAGCAGGGATGGCTGACGCCGAAGCAGCAACGCGCCTGGATCGCCTATATGCGTGTGCAACTGCGGATGAACTACGAGATGAACCGCCAACTGCAGGCCGACTCGGGATTGTCGCTAGCCGACTATGACGTGCTGGTGGCGTTGAGTGCGCGTGATGAGGGCATGCGTGTCGGCGATCTCGCCGCGCACATCGGCTGGGAGCGCAGCCGGCTGTCACATCAGTTGCGGCGCATGGAGGAACGTGGCCTGACCGAACGCCGCCCCAGCGCCGACGATGGCCGCACGACCAACGTCATGCTCACCGAGGGCGGCCGGCAGGCCATCGAGGAAGCCGCGCCGGCTCACGTCGACCTGGTGCGCAGCCTCTTCTTCGATCCACTACCCGACAACCTGCTGGCGCCGTTCACCGCGGCACTCGAACATATCCACGTCAACCTCAATCACAACAGCTCACTGCCTGCCCCACCGGGCTAGCATTTAGGTGAACTATCACCTAAATGTCAGGAGTGCAGCAATGAGTGACGTCACCACCCACCTGATGGAGGCCAATCTGCTGGCCGTGTTCGACCAGCGCGACCCGAAACTCCGCGCTGAAGCCATCGCGACCACTTACTCGGACGACGTGCAGTGGACCGACGATGAAGGCGTCGTCACCGGCCGCGACGAGCTCAACGTCAAAGCGGCTGAACTGCAGGAAAAGCTGCAAGGGCTGCATTTCGTGAAGGCCGGCCCCGTCCGGAAGACTCGCGGGCTCGGTTTTCTGGCCTGGGAAGTACGCACCGCGGATGATGCGACAGTGGTATCGGGCTTCGACGTGGCCGAGATTTCGAACGGGCGGATCATTCGGCTGTGGACAGTGCTGAACGCGCCGGAATAGGTGATATGTCACTTATGTTGTAGCGGGCGGAACGTAGTAACCACACACGAACGGAGTTCGATCATGGGACAGCTCGACGGCAAGACGGCACTGGTGACCGGAGGAACCTCGGGCATCGGCCTTGCCACCGCCCGCCGGCTCGCCGACGAGGGCGCCTACGTCTTCATCACCGGCCGTGACCGTGCTCGGCTGGACGAGGCGGCCGCCTCCATCGGCGGGCACGGAATCCAAAGCGACATCAGCAAGATCGAAGAACTCGACACCCTCGCCGAGGAGATCGCCAAGCACGGCAAGGGGCTCGACGTGGTCTTCGCCAACGCGGGCGGCGGTGACTTCGCGACCCTCGCCGATGTCACCCCGGAGCATTACCGGGACAACTTCGATCGCAACGTGGCCGGCACGGTGTTCACCGTGCAGAAAACGCTGCCGCTGCTCAACGAGGGCGCCTCGATCGTCCTCGCCGGCTCCACCGCCGCCTCCGGGGGGATGCCCGCATTCGGGCTCTACGCGGCATCCAAGGCGGCCATCCGCTCGCTCGGCCGCACTTGGGCTGCTGAACTGGCCGACCGCAAGATCCGCGTCAACACCATCGTGCCCGGACCGATCGAGACGCCTGGGCTGACAGGTTTGGCGCCGGCTGATCAGAAGCAGGATCTGCTCGACGGTCTGGCCGCACAGGTGCCGATGAAGCGGCTCGGCCGCCCCGAAGAGATCGCCTCTGCGGTGGTGTTCCTGGCGTCGGATCAGAGCAGCTTCATGACCGGAGCGGAGTTGGCTGTCGACGGCGGGCAGATTCAGGTCTGATGCCAGTGCGGGGTCCGTCCGCCTGAAACCGTCCCGCTACACTTACCGTAAGTCCGACGGTGAGGAGCCGCGTTGATCAAGGTCATGCAGGGCGTGCGGGTGCTTGAGGTCGCTCAGTTCACCTTCGTGCCGGCGGCGGGGGCCATCCTCGCGGACTGGGGCGCCGACGTCATCAAGGTGGAACACCCGGTGCGCGGCGACACCCAGCGGGGCTTCATCAACATGGGCGGGTTCCAATTGGACCCGGACCGGCATCCGCTCATCGAGCACCCCAACCGTGGCAAGCGCAGCGTCGGCATCGACGTCTCGACCCCCGGCGGTCAGGAGGTGCTCTACGAGATCGCCAAGACCGCCGACGTGTTCCTGACCAATTACCTTCCCGCTCAACGGCAGAAGAACAAGTTCGACGTCGAGCACATCCGGGCGGCAAACCCGGACATCATCTACGCCCGCGGCAGCGCGTACGGAGACAAAGGGCCCGAGCGTGACACCGGAGGCTTCGACGGCACGGCGTTCTGGACTCGTAGCGGTGTCGGCCATGCGCTCACCCCGGAGGCGATCAACGGTGCACTGTCCCAAGGCATTCCGGCCTTCGGCGACTCGATCGGCGGGATGAACATCGCCGGCGGTATCGCGGCGGCACTGTTCCACCGGGAGCGGACCGGGGAAACCGCCGAGATCGACGTCTCGCTGCTGAGCACGGCGTGGTGGGCGGCCGGCGCCAGCGTCACCCAGGGCATGGAGACCGGTGAGACGATGCGCTCGCTGATGCCCGACGACGCCACCTCCGTGAACCCTTTCATGGCCAACTACCGGACGTCCGACGGCGGCACCATCAACCTGTGCATCGTGAGCCCGACCGGCTACATCCGCGACGCCTTCGAACATCTCGGTCTGCCCGAGCTCGCCGATGATCCACGGTTCTCCGATGCGCTGCCGCTGATCGAGAATGCTTCGGAAGGCGTCGAACTCATCGCGAAGGCGATCGGCAGCAAGCCGTTCGAGTACTGGCGTCAGCACCTCAAGACGATGAAGGGTCAGTGGGCGCCGTTCCAGAGCCTGGTCGACCTGACCACGGACGACCAGGCCGTGGCCAACGACATGATCGTCGAGGTGGACGCCAGTGACGGCGGCAAGCCGTTCAAGGTGGTGCGCGGGCCCGTGCAGTTCAACCACGAACCGCTGGAGACCACGCGCGCACCCCAGGCCTCCGAGCACACCGAGATCGTGCTGATGGAGCTCGGCCTGGACTGGGACCGGATCGAAGAACTCAAGGACGCGGGCGCGATCGCCTGAGGTCTCGTTTGTCTGGCTTTTCCTTCGCCGGTTTCTACGTGGGGGCTGCTGAAAGCAAAAATCGCGACCCCTGCGTAGAAAACGGCGTCAAACGGCGAAGGTGTTCGGCCTCTCCGAGCTAGTTACACCCGCCCGCGTGGACCCACCGGCCGTTGTAACCGATGCATCCGCTGACGTTCGCGCCCGGCGGAGGCGGTGGCGGATCTTCGGGAAGCGGTGCGTAGTACGTCGGCGGCGGCACGTAGGGGGAGACCGCGTCGGCGATGTTGACGCAACCGCCCACCGAGATGCGGCGTCCGGCGCTCGCGCACACGTCGGCGCTGGCGGTCCCGGCCGGTGCGGCCAGGACGATGGCGCCGGGCAGCGCGGTGAAGGCAAGCGCGGCCGTGGCGGCGCGCAGCCAGGATGATCGGGGCTTCGAGGCGTACATCATTGTCCTAATGGCTGGTCAGGTGCCTTGATACCGCACCGGGCCCGGAAGTCGGTGAGCGGTTGGCGGATCCCGGCGAGGTCGGCGTGGGCCTGCGGGTTGGCGTCGAAGAAGACGCGCGTGGCCTCCGGAGTGTCTTCTTCGGGACGGCTTCGCAGACTTGTGTAGAAATCGTTGACGTCTGGATGCGTGAACAGGTACGTCGACGTCGCGGAGGCGACGCCGGAGGCGATGCCGGCGAGATCGGCAGCCGTGCAGTTGGGTGGGCGCGGCGGCGGCTCGGCGGCCGCGGTCACCGGGCTGAACAAGGCGACGGCGACCCCGACGGCACCGGCCGCGAAAGCGGGCACCACCCCGTAGCGCACGGTGGTCAGTGTGCGGGACACAGCGGGACTCCTTCCCGAGGTGGGCAGGTGCCGATTGCATCGCCCGGCGGGCCGAACATTAGCAGGCGGGACGGGTTGTGCGCGACGAATCCTTCGCTCGGCAAGGACGTGGCTTGGCTTGGCGTGCCGGTGTTTAGGGCCGCAGCGGCGAGCCGATCCGGGCGTTGCGATAAGCCGTCGGGGTGGTGCCGAACCAGCGTTTGCAGGACCGGGTGAGGACGCTCTGCTCGGCGTAGCCGAGTTGGTGGCACAGCTGGTCGAGGCCGAGATCGGTGTCGAGCAGCAGGCGTTGGGCGACCTCGCGACGGGTCTGGTCGACCAGGTCGGCGAACGTGGCGTTCTCCGCGCGCAGTCGCCGTTGCAGGGCCTTGGGGTGCAGGCCGATGTGGCGGGCGATATCGGTCAGGCCGATCGCGCCGGTCGGCAGGAGCTGGCGCACCAGGCTACGCACCAGTTGGCTGGTGGCCGGGTTGGACTCGCCCATCACCTGGGCGAGGTAATCCACCGCGGTCTGGTGGGCGAGTTGATCGGTGGGCAGTGGCCGCTGCAGGTCGGTGGCGCGCACGGTGAAGCCGGCGACCGGCTCGAAAAAGCTCGGCGGGCAGCCGAAGTAGCTCTGATAGTCGTCCGCGGAGGTCAGCGCGGGATGGGGCAGGTGCACCGCGACGGGACGGTAGGCCGCACCGAGGAACAGGCGCAGCACCTGCAGCGTGACTCCGAGCGACAGTTCGATGGCCTGGGCTTGAGGCGGTGACGGGTCCAGGACGTACTCGAATTCGAAGCGCCGCAGGTCCGGGTCGAGGTGGGTGGTGATCCGTGCGGTGATCGATGGGCTGTAGGCCGCCATGAATTTGTCGAAGATCAGGAAGGCTTCGGCGACGGTGGCCGCGTTTCGGCCGGCCAATCCGACCGGGCCCAGAATGTCGATGCCTTGACGCAATGCCAAACGTCGTCCGAAGTCGGGGGTTTCGAGCGCGGCGGCAGTGTCCTCGAGCATCTGGGCGCCGTTGGGGAGGGAGATGAACCGGTCATGGCGGCCGACATCCTCGTAGGGGATGTGGGCGGCAGCGACCAGAGCGCGACTATCCCCGCCGAGTTCGGTGACGAGCTGGTGAAAATTCGTGAGTGCCGTCCCGCGAATCACGGCCATGTCCCACAATGTCAAAGATTTGTCCTGGAATGTCAAGACAGAAGCTGTCGGTTTGCTGCACAGTGGATGCCCGGGTCGGGGTGAATCGGCTGCGCGGCTTGCCCCAAATGGCTGGCTGCACAGACCAATGTCCTATTGATGAGAGGGGCGCGGTGTCTGACGTGCAGGGTGACCAGTTGGTGGCGGCGGTTCTACCGGACGGTGGTGTTTTGCCGTTCCCGCCGGTCCCATCGGGCAGTATTGCGGGCCGCACGTTGCAGGAGTCGACGTACCAGCCACGCGCGGTGCCTAGGCGACTGCACGCTGACTCGCCCAACATCGTCATCGTGCTGATCGACGATGCCGGTCCCGGTTTGCCATCGACCTTCGGTGGTGAGGTGACGACCGCGACCCTGGACAAGATCTGCGCTGAAGGGGTGTCCTACAACCGCTTTCACACCACCGCCATGTGCTCGCCCACCCGGGCGTCACTGCTCACCGGCCGCAACCACCACGAGATCGGCAACGGTCAGATCGCCGAACTGGCCAACGACTGGGACGGCTACGCGGGCAAGATCCCGCGGTCGAGCGCCACCGTGGCCGAGGTGCTCAAGCAGTACGGCTACGCGACCTCGGCCTTCGGGAAATGGCACAACACCCCTGCGGAGGAGACCACCGCCGCCGGGCCGTTCGAGAACTGGCCCACCGGTTTGGGTTTCGAGTACTTCTACGGATTCCTGGCCGGTGAGGCCTCACAGTACGAACCGAACCTCGTGCGCAACACCACCGTGGTCGCCCCGCCGAATACTCCCGAAGAGGGCTACCACCTGTCGGAGGATCTGGCCGACGACGCCATCTCGTGGTTGCGCCGGCACAAGGCGTTCAATGCCGACAAGCCGTTCATGATGTACTGGGCCAGCGGTTGCCTGCACGGCCCGCACCACATCATGAAGGAGTGGGCGGACAAGTACGCGGGCAAGTTCGACGACGGCTGGGACGCCTACCGGCAGCGGGTGTTCGAGCGCGCCAAGGACAAGGGCTGGATCCCGCAGGACTGCCAACTCACCGAACGTGACGAGACGCTGGCCGGCTGGGACGACATCCCCGAAGACGAGAAGCCGTTCCAGCGCCGGCTGATGGAGGTCGCCGCGGGCTACGCCGAACACGTCGACGTCCAGGTCGGCCGCATCGCCGACGAACTCGAATCGCTCGGCTACGCCGAGAACACCCTGTTCTTCTACATCTGGGGCGACAACGGTTCCTCGGGTGAGGGACAGAACGGCACGATCGCTGAGCTGTTGGCGCAGAACGGGATTCCCACCACGGTCCGCCAGCACATCGACGCCCTCGACGAACTCGGTGGCCTCGACGTACTGGGTTCCCCGCTGGTCGACAACCAGTACCACGCGGCCTGGGCGTGGGCGGGCAGCACTCCGTACAAGGGCATGAAGCTGCTTGCCTCGCATCTGGGTGGCACGCGCAACCCGATGGCGGTGCGCTGGCCGGCCCGGATCAACGCCGACGCCGCACCCCGCGACGTGTTCCTGCACTGCAACGACATCGTGCCGACCATCTACGAGATCGTCGGGATCGCACCGCCCCAGGTGGTCAACGGGGAGCCCCAGATGCCGCTGGCGGGAGCGAGTTTCGCCCGTACGTTGGCTGACCGCAATGCACCCGGCGGCAAGAAGACCCAGTACTTCGAGATCATGGGCAGCCGCGGTATCTACCACGACGGCTGGATGGCCTCGGCCCGCGGACCGCGGCTGCCGTGGGTACCGGGCCAGCCGCCGGGCATCGCCACCTGGACCCCCGACAACGACACCTGGGAGCTGTACCACCTCGACGAAGATTGGTCGCAGGCCCACGATCTCGCCGCCGAGGAGCCCGAGAAGCTGGCTCAGATGCGGGAGATGTTCATGGTCGAAGCCGCCCGCAACGAGGTGCTGCCGATCGGCGGTGGCCTGTGGGTTCCGGTCTATCACCCCGAGTTGCGCATCGCCCCGCCGTACAAGGAGTGGGAGTTCTCCGGGGACACAATCCGGATGCCCGAGTTCTGTGCACCGGCGCTGGGCAACAAGAACAACGTCGTCACCATCGACGTCGATATTCCTGCCAACGCCAACGGGGTGCTGTATGCGCTCGGCGCCGCGGCCGGTGGGCTGACGGTCTACCTGGACGAGGGCCGACTCTGCTACGAGTACAACCTCTTCATCCTGCAGCGCACGAAGATCCGTTCGGAGGGCAAGGTGCCGCCCGGGCGGGCCACCATCACCGTGACCACCCAGTACGCCGATCCCCGCCCGGCCGGACCGCTCGACATCACCATCGCGCGCAACGGCGACACGATCGCCAGTGGTCAGGTCCCGATCAGTGCACCGTTGTTGTTCACCGCCAACGACTGCCTGGACATCGGCACCTGCCTGGGTTCACCGGTGTCGCTGGACTACCGCGAACGTGCCCCTTTCCCCTTCGAGGGGCAGATCCACCGCGTCCACGTCGCCTACAAATAGCCCACAAAAACGAGGTGACTGCCGGACCAGGTCCGGCAGTCACCTCGAAGGTTGTCTGGTGTGCGTTGGGTCAGATGTGCACCGCCCGGTGGCGATGACGAAGCAGGCGGGTCAACCAGCGGACATCGATCAACATTGCGTTGGCCTTTCTCTCAGGCGCTCTTGATAAGCAGGGGGAGCAACCGGCGGCGTGCCGTGTTGCCTTCGGCGAAGTGATGCAGCGCTTCGGGCACCGAGGAGCTGAGCGGTACGCCCACCTCCTGGTGGTGAATCTCGGCGGCGACCGGCTGGCTGGCGACTACCGACCAGTCCACTCCGAGTGCGCCGCACTTCTCATCGATGTCGTAGAACAGTGAGATCGCCTGCGGGGCAAAGCTGTTTACGCCACTCAGGTCGAGTGCCAGCGGCTTCTCCGCAAGGATGAACCGATTTACATACGACGCGATCTGGTCGATGTTGTTGTTGTCGACATCGCCCTTGACGGTCACCACTGTCGCCAGCTGACGGCACTGCGCGCGCATCGAAGCGCCCTCGCAGATGACCGCCGAGTTCCCGTACCGAAAGTGTCGATCCATTGCCGGGGTGTTGTTCGTGAATGTCATGATCAGCCTCCCGCCGTCCTTCTTGAGCTCTGGCTGAGCTCCGTCGCGTCAACCTGTCCCCAAAGTTATGCGGGCAATCTAAGGCGGCTGGGTGCCAGCGTTAATACTTTGCTAAGAACCCTCGGGGGCTTACTCGTCGGTAAGGTTCACACGATCAGTACGTCGAGTGTTCGCGGTCCGTGGACGCCTTCTACACGCTGTAGTTCAATGTCGCTGGTGGCGCTGGGGCCGGAGATGAAGGTCAACGGCCGCGTGGGCGTCAGCTCGGCGAATGCCTGCGGCACCGTGTCCACGATCTGATCGACCCGCACCACGCAGATGTGGTGGTCAGGCACCAGCGTCAGCGCGCGCCGTCCCTGCGCGGGGCCGGCATCTAGCACGATCGTCCCAGTCGCGGCGATACCGAGCGCGCATCCGGTCAGCACCGCGTCGGCGCTGTCGAGTTGCTCGACACCCAGCGCGGGCGCGTCGACCATGGTCGTCAATCCCGCCACCCATTCGGTCGGCAGATCGGCCGGGACGACGACGGTGGCGTCCCGCCCGACCAGCTCGAGGACGGTCGACGCGATCGTGTCGACCTCGATGGGGTGGACCCGGGCCCGGTACTCGGCGACCGTCTCGGCGAACTTCTCGACGTTTCCGGTGCCGGTCAGCGGCTCGTGGTGATAGTCCCGCGGTACCGCCACGGCCTGCGGCGGCGCCGACACCAGGGCAGCCTTGACCCGGCCCAGCACCGAAGCCCTGGCCTGGGGCGTCGGGCCGGTCATCCTCGTCCTTCCTCATGAGTCCGGGTCCACCACTGGCGGAACGTCTCGGCAGGCGGCGCGGGAATGTCCCGGCTGGCCGTCCACGCCGACGCCGGCCAGGGCAGCGCGGAGATGCGGTGATCGCGCCCGGCGATGAGCCGCCCGGCGCCCAGCGCCTTCTCGGCCAGCGAGAACCGGCCCGCGCCGGCCATGGCCCACCCCGCGGCCTTCATCGCCAGGGTCTGCCCACCCGGCAGGCCCCGCCGGTCCTGGTCCACCTGGGCCGCCCGGAGGTGCACCAGGATCGAGGGGATGTCGATGCGCACGGGGCAGGCTTCGAAGCACGCGCCGCACAGCGACGAGGCGTACGGCAGGCTGGCGTTGGGGTCATCGTGGCCAGTGGTGCCGGTGAGCTGAGGACTCAGGATCGCGCCGATCGGTCCCGGATAGACCGAGCCGTACGCGTGGCCGCCGGTGCGTTCATAGACCGGGCATACATTCAGGCAGGCGCTGCACCGGATGCAGTGCAGGGCCGCGCGGCCGACCTCGTCGGCCAGCACGCGGGTGCGGCCGTTGTCCAGCAGGACCAAGTGGAACTCCTGCGGCCCGTCGCCGGGGTGCACGCCCGTCCACATCGAGGTGTACGGGTTCATCCGTTCGGCCGTCGAGGAGCGCGGCAGCAACTGCATGAAGACCTCGAGGTCGGCGAACGTCGGCACGATCTTCTCGATACCCATCACGGTGATCAGCGTGTCCGGCAGCGTCAGGCACATCCGTCCGTTGCCTTCGGACTCCACCACCGCGAGTGTCCCGGTCTCGGCGATACCGAAGTTGGCACCGCTGATGGCGACCTTCGCGGTGAGGAACTTGCGTCGCAGATGCGCCCTCGCCGCCATCGCCAGCACCCGGGGCTCGTCGGTGAGCTCGCCGGCGTCGGGCATCTCGCGGGTGAAGATCTCCCGGATCTCGGCGCGGTTGCGATGGATGGCCGGCACCAGGATGTGGCTGGGCTTGTCGTGGCCGAGCTGCACGATGAGCTCGGCCAGGTCGGTTTCGAACGCGGCGATGCCCTGGGCTTCCAGGTACTCGTTGAGGCCGATCTCCTGGGTGGCCATCGACTTGACCTTGACCACCTCGTCGGAGCCTGTGGCCCGGATCAGGTCGGCGACGATGCGGTTGGCCTCGTCGCCGTCGCGGGCCCAGTGCACCACGCCGCCGCGCTCGGTGACGTTGTCCTCGAGTTGTACGAGCAACTCGGGAAGCCGTGCCATGACGTCCTGCTTGAGTGCGCTGCCCGCGGCGCGCAGCTGCTCCCAGTCGTCGCATTCGCGGATTGCGTTGAGCCGCTTGGTCCGAATGGTGTGGGTGGCATGGCCGATGTTGCGTCGCAATTGAGAATCGGCGAGCGCGGTGCGGGCGGCTTGCGGGAAGGGCACGTCGCCGCGGAGATTGCCGACACCGGGGGTGCCCAGGAAGGTGGTCATTTCTGGGCCGCCAGGATCTCGGCCAGGTGCACGGTGCGCACGCCGGAGCGCAGCCGGCTCAGCCCGCCACCGATGTGCATCAGACACGAGGAGTCCCCGGCGCTGCACACCTCCGCGTCTGTCTCCAGGATGTGGGCCATCTTGTCGGCCAGCATGGCCGTGGAGGTGTCGGAGTTCTTGATCGCGAAGGTTCCGCCGAAACCACAACAGGATTCGGCTTCGGGCAACTCCACCAACGTCAGGCCCCGCACGTGGCGCAGCAGCCGCAGTGGTTTTTCACCCACCCCGAGCATGCGCAGTGAGTGGCAGGTCGGGTGATAGGTGACGCGGTGCGGATAGTAGGCGCCGACGTCGTCGACACCGAGCACGTCGATCAGGAACTCGGACAGCTCATATGTATTGGCGGCCAGGATCTCGGCACGGGTGGCGAGTCCTTCGTCACCGGCGCGCCGGGCCACCATCGCGTGCTGGTGGCGTACCGAACCCACGCATGAGCCCGACGGGGCGACGATCGCGTCGCACTTCGCAGATTCGAAGGCCTCGACGTGATTGCGCACCAGTGCGGTGGCTTCCTTCAGGTAGCCGGTGTTGACATGCATTTGACCGCAACAGGTTTGGCCCTTGGGGAACTCCACCTGGTGGCCGAGGCGCTCGAGCAACTGCACCGTGGCGATCGCTGCGGGCGGGAACATCGCATCCGCCAGGCAGGTCGCGAACAGGGCGATTCGCATGCGCACTCCTCAAGCGTGACGTGTCCACAGTACCGATCGGGTGGTAACCGGTTTTCCGATTCGAGTCAGGGCAGCTGTCGTAAATCCAGCGCGTAGAACAACTTGTCGTATCGCCGTTCACCCACCGCGACGAATCTCTCAAGCACCCCGTATCTCTCGAAGCCCAAGGACTCGTAGAGCCGGGCGGCGCGCTCGTTGTCACCTCGGAGATCCAGGGTCAGCACCTCGACGTGCGATTCGGCGGCGGCCCGAATCAGCCCCTGCATCAGGAGCCGGCCGATGCCAAGGCCTTGGCACCGCGGGTCCACTGCCACTTTCTCGATGTCCGCGTGGGGCCGGTGCGTCGGGCGCGTATACCGGCGCCAGTAAGCGAAACCGGCCGGCTGCCCGTCCACTTCCGCGACGAGAAGTGCGCCGTCGCCGGTCGCCACTGCGCCGACGGTCTCGCCCAGCAGTTCGGCGACTTCGGCTTCTGTGGGTGGATCGACCCAACCCAGCGCGGCGCCCCCGGCCACCAACTGCTGCAGCCCCCGGCCACCAACTGCTGCAGGAGTGCCGCGATGGCTCCCGTCAGCGGTGGCACGAGGTCAGGTGAGTCGACGGAAAGGACCCGAACCGCTGTCGACTCGACCATGACGGCAGTATCCCAGCCCTCCGGTGCGCCTCAGTGCTTCCACTGCGCGCCGCGATAGTGCTCCCACGGGTTGTAGTCGGCGAGCAGTTCCTCCTGGGGCGGGCGCTCGGACTCGGGTACGTGCTGCAGGTTGATCCGCACCCGGTACCAGATCGAACTCGGGCCGCGCATGCCGTCGAGCAGGATGTCGACGGGTTCGAGCCGCTCGGCGACCGCCGGATGGCGTTCGCGCCACACGTCCAGCGCCGCCATGGCCTCGTCTTTGGTTTTGGTCTTCGCGATCTCGATCAGGGGCATGCTCGACTGCCTCCGACCGTCGTGCGAGGCGCCCTTGGGGGCCTTCTCCGCCGGGCCGAGCTCCTCGGCGAGTGCGAGCAAACCGTCCAGCCCGCCAACCGTGATGTCCATGCCCTCCCACGGGTCGCCGATCTCGGCGAACCGGGCGGGCACGGTGGCGACCGTGAACGCTTCGGGGCGGCAGCCGTCGACCTCGTCCCAGCGCAGCGGGGTGGAGACCCGCGCATCCGGGGTGGCGCGCACCGAATAGGCCGAGGCCACCGTGCGGTCCTTGGCGTTCTGGTTGAAGTCGACGAATACGCGGGCGCCCCGCTCCTCCTTCCACCATCGCGCCGTCGCGAGATCGGGAACGCGTCGCTCCACTTCACGAGCCACCGTCTCGGCGGCCAGCCGCACTTTGGTGAACGGCCACTCCGGGTGGATCCGCGCATAGATGTGGAAGCCGCGGGAGCCCGACGTCTTGGGCCAGGCCGTCAGACCGTGCTCTTCCAGCACCTCGCGGGCCACCTGTGCGACGGCGACGATCTGCGACCAGTCGACCCCGGGCATCGGGTCCAGGTCGACCCGCAGTTCGTCGGGATGGTCGAGGTCCTCGGCCCGCACCGGGTGCGGGTTCAGGTCGACGCAGCCCAGGTTCACCGCCCACGCCAGGCCCGCGGTGTCGCGCAGGACCGCTTCCTTGGCCGACGTGCCGGACCGGTACTTGAGCTCGGCCACGTCCACGTAATCCGGCCGCTTCTCCGGTGCCCGCTTCTGGAAGATGGCCTCGGCGGCAATGCCCTTGACGAACCGTTTGAGGATCATCGGACGTCCGTAGACCCCGCGCAACGCGCCGTCGGCCACTGACCGGTAGTAGTTGATCAGGTCCAGCTTGGTGACGTGCGCGTCAGGGAAAACCACCTTGTCGGGGTTGCTGACGGCCACCACGAGGCCGTCGATCTCCAGCGACACTGCACCGGCCATGAGCACATGGTAGTTACCGCCCGCGGTGCGATAGATGTCACTTATTGTTGCGACATGCCAAGTCTGTCTGATCTGCCGGCGAACCTGACCGCGAAGGCCAAGCAGTACGCGGAGCGTGGCGCGGCCGAATTGCACTACGCGCGCAAGATGTTCGAGGCCGGCGCGCTGCGGCTGGAACCGCCGCAGAACATCCTGGCCATGCTGGGCGACATCCGGACCTGGGGTGAGATCGGGATGATCCCCGCGCTCAACGCGCGCCGGCATCCCAACCGGGTTGCGGTCATCGACGACGACGGCGAATTCACGTTCGGTGAGCTCGACTCCGCGGCGCACGCGGTGGCCCACGAACTGCTCACGATGGGCGTCCGGGGCGGTGACGGGGTGGGGATCCTGGCGCGTAACCACCGCTGGTTCCTGGTTGCGCTGTACGGCGCGGCCCGGGTCGGCGCCCGGATCATCCTGCTCAACTCCGAGTTCTCGGGCCCGCAGATCAAGGAGGTCTCCGAGCGCGAGGGCGCCAAGGTGATCATCTACGACGACGAATACACCGCGGCGGTCTCTCATGCCGATCCCGAGCTGGGCAAACTGCGGGCGTTGGGCGTCAACCCGGATTCCGATCAACCGTCCGGAAGCACAGACGAGACCCTGGCCGACGTCATCGCGCGCGGCAACGGGCGTCCGGCGCCGAAGGCCACCAAGCACCCGTCGATCATCATCCTGACCAGCGGCACCACCGGCACACCCAAGGGCGCCAACCGGGCCGCTCCGCCGTCGCTCGCCCCGATCGGGGGAGTGCTGTCGCACGTCCCGTTCAAGGCAGGCGAGGTCACGTCGCTGCCGGCGCCGATGTTCCACGCGCTCGGATTCCTGCACGCCACCATCGCGATGATGCTGGGCACGACCCTGGTGCTGCGTCGCCGGTTCAAGCCCGCCACCGTGCTCGAAGACATCGAGAAACACCAGGTGACCGCCATGGTGGTGGTGCCCGTCATGCTCTCGCGGATGCTCGACCACCTCGAGCAGATGAAGCCGAAGCCGAATCTGTCCTCACTGCGGATCGTGTTCGTCTCCGGGTCCCAGCTCGGCGCCGAGCTGGCCTCCCGGGCGCTCAAGGAGCTCGGGCCCGTCATCTACAACCTCTACGGCTCCACCGAGATCGCCTTCGCGAGCATCGCCCGCCCCAAGGATCTGTCGATCAACCCGTCGACGGTCGGGCCGGTGGTCAAAGGCATCACCGTCAAGATCATCGACGACAACGGCAAGGAGCTCCCGCAGGGCCAGGTGGGCCGGATCTTCGTGCGAAACACGTTCCCGTTCAAGGGATATACCGGCGGCGGGGGCAAGCAGATCATCGACGGCATGCTGTCCTCCGGCGATGTCGGATACTTCGACGAGCACGGTCTGCTCTACGTCAGCGGCCGGGATGACGAGATGATCGTGTCCGGCGGCGAGAACGTCTTCCCGGCCGAGGTCGAGGATCTGATCAGCGGTCATCCAGATGTCATCGAGGCGACCGCGCTCGGCGTCGAGGACAAGGAATGGGGTGCCCGGCTCAAGGCTTTCGTGGTGAAGGCCGAGGGCGCCAGCCTCGACGAGGACACCATCAAGACCTACGTCAAAGAACACCTGGCGCGCTACAAAGTGCCACGTGAGGTGGTGTTCCTCGATGAGCTGCCGCGCAACCCCACCGGCAAGATCCTCAAGCGTGAGCTGCGCAACCTGGAATAGTTTGCTCCGATCGGTGGTAGTACAGCCTTGTGAACATCGAACTGACCGGAAAGACCGCACTCGTCACTGGCTCGACACAGGGCATCGGGCTGGCCATCGCCGAGCAACTGGCCCGTAGCGGTGCGCGGGTCGCCGTGAACGGTCGGACCCCGGCTCGCGTCGATGAAGCCGTCGCCAAACTGGGCGACTTCGACGTCCTCGGCGTCGCCGCCGACGTCTCCACCGAGGAGGGAACGGCCGACCTGCTGCGGCAGCTGCCCGACGTCGACATCCTGGTGAACAACCTCGGCATCTTCGGCGCGGTACCGCCGCTGGAGATCACCGACGAGCAGTGGCGCAACTACTTCGACGTGAATGTCCTTGCCTCAGTGCGACTTATCCGCAGCTACCTGCCCGGGATGACCGAGCGAGGCTGGGGTCGGGCGATCCAGATCGCCAGCGACTCGGCGATCGTCACGCCCGCGGAGATGATCCATTACGGCGTGTCGAAGACGGCTTTGCTCGCGGTATCGCGCGGTTTCGCCAAGGAGGCGGCGGGCACCGGCGTGACCGTGAACTCGGTCATCGCCGGGCCGACCCACACCGCCGGAGTCGAGGACTTCGTCTACCAACTCGTGGACAAATCGCTGCCGTGGGACGAGGCGCAGCGGGAGTTCATGATCAAGCACCGGCCGCAGTCGTTGATCCAGCGGCTGATCGAGCCGGAGGAGATCGCGAACATGGTGACTTACCTGGCCTCTCCGCTCGCCTCGGCCACTACCGGTGGAGCGTTGCGGGTCGACGGCGGATACGTCGACTCGATCCTGCCCTGACGGTCAGCGCCTCATCAGGGCGAAGACTCCCCAGCCGAGATACTCCCGCGTGTAGCGCGCATAGCGCGCGGGCTCGGTGGTGAGTTCGGCGCGTACCTCGGGCGCCAGTTCATCGTCAGGGTTCTGGTCGAGCCAGCGGCGCATGTTGAGCCACTGTGCCGCGGCATACCGGTCCCAGCTGTCCTGGTCGGCCAACACCATTTCCACGACGTCGTAGCCGAGGTCCCCGAACTGCTCGATCAGTTCGGGGAGTGGCAGGAAATCCGCCACGTTGGTGGCGTGGCAGGCTTGCGCCGTCTTCTGGTCTGGCGGAGTGCGGCGCCAGTAGGGCTCGCCGACGAGCATCAGTCCTCCGGGCCGGAGGCTGTGGCTGAGCAACTCGGCCGTCCCGGCGACACCGTTACCGATCCAGGTGGCGCCGATGCACGTGGCCAGATCCACCGGCTCGGCCGCGACATGGCCGGCGGCGTCACCGTGCACGAACTCCACCAGGTCGGCGACACCGAGCTCGATGGCGCGGGTCCGGGCCTGTTCGGTGAACACTGTGCTGATATCCACACCTGTGCCCGTGAAGCCCAAATCACGTGCCCAGGTGCACAACATCTCACCTGAGCCGCTGGCCAGGTCGAGCACCCGTGTTCCGGGCGCCAAGCGAAGCGCCCTGCCGAGGGTGGCGTATTTGGCAGGAGTCAGCGGATTGTGGATGCGGTGGCTGCTCTCGCGAATGGTGAAGATACGGGGTAGGTCCATGACCGAATTCCTTTGTGAGAGGCCCTCGGACCCACACGCAGCGAAGAACTTCTTCTAAGACAGGGCGGCGTGAGTCAGGACGGGGCCTGAAGAGTGAGGATGATCGAGGCACTGCTCAAAGCAGTGGGCTCCGTGACAGTCATCAACTCACCTACTCCGATCTCGGCAGCACACCCTGGTGGCAACTGCGCCCTCCACGCTACAAGCCTGTGCCGTGACTGCCCAATGGTTTTCCGCACGGTCACGACAGCATCGCCGAACCCGGCACCGCCAGGCACAACAGCGATAACGCCAGCAGGAACCAGCCCGCGCCCTGCCAGATCGGCCAGGTGCCTTCGGCTTTCCATACCTGGTAGGTGCGGATGAACGCGCCGACGCCACCGACGAAGACGATCGTCGGGACCAGCGAGGCCGAGAGCGTGGAATGGTCGAAGGCGTAGAACGTCAGGGCAACAGCGGCGACGGCGACCACCGCCACCACGTACCACACTGCGGACCGGAACATCTCCGGGTCGTGCCAACGCTTTTCGACGTCATTCTCGTCGCTGCCCATGGTGCTCGCTCATATCGTCACGGTGGCCCGTTGATGTACCAGGCCAGGCATCCCGGCCGGTCCCGGCACGCGATGATCGCGCCGGCATCAGGGGCGGACCCGCGTACCCGGGGCGGTCGGGGCTGCAGATTGCAGTTCACCACATACGGGTTCCACGGAATGACACCGTTCACACATGGCTCGGCCTGGATTTCGGCGGGCGCCGGGGAAACTTGCCCCCACACGGCGGTCGGTGCGATGACGACCGACAGCGCTGCCGCGCCCAGCAGCATCGGGCGCAGAATCCGTTGCAGTGACGTTCTCATCATTGAGTGCCAACCGTTTCTGGTAGCCGTCTATTTCGACGGTAGCACTCAAGTCACTCCGCGAGCAGACACATAACTGCCTCTTTTCCAGCGGCGATGGGCAGTTATGTGTCTGCTCGCGGACAGAGGCCGACGGATCGCGGGACAGGCCGGACGCGAAGCCGCCTATGTCCAGGCGGCCCAGTCCGACTTCCGGATCATGCAGTGCACCCCTTTGACCGCATCCACCACCTGGCTCACCTCGAAGTCGCCGGCCGCCGAGAGGTAGGCGAAGGCGACATCGCGCGGCACATTGAGCCGAGTGTGGAGAAACGTGACGGCATTTCGGACCGCGATGCGCATGGCCTCGTCGAGGTCGGCGTCCATGCCGGTCGGGATCCAATGCGTGGCGGTTTCCACCACCGGGTTTGCGACGGCCCCTACGGCTGCGCGTGCGTCGTCGGACTTCAGGACAGTCAGTCGCACCGTGGCCCGAAGCGGTGCCTCGAGCGCTGTCAGCGCGACCTCACCGTTGCCTTGTGCGAAATGCGGATCGCCCGTGAAAAAGCCGGCCCCGTCGACCTGCACGGGCAGATACAGGGTCGATCCCGACACGACGTGTTTGATGTCGATGTTGCCGCCGTGATCCCCGGGCGGCACCGATGGCACCGGGTCCTCGGTCGCCCGGGCGACGCCCATGATGCCGAGGAACGGGTTGATCGGGAATCGCACCGTGCGGCCGGTACCGTGGCCCGCCGACAGCATGCCGTAGGGCTTCCCATGGTGCTTCTCGACCCAACTGAAGTGACTGATCGTGCCCATCGAGACGATCTGGTCGATCGCACGCACCGGCTCGGAGTCGGGAAACTCGGGGAACTCTCCGACGAGCGCACCGTAACCGTGCCTGCTGCTGATGAAGCCGTAGGGGACGCGCATCGCGAGATCGAGAATCTCGACCTTGAGTACGTCGCCGGGCTGCGCCTCGGCGACCTGGATCGGACCGGTGACGATGTGCGGACCACAGGTGTCGTCATGGGCGAGCGGGCTCGCCGCGATGTCGACGACGTCCTTGAGCACGTTGTGGATGCCGAACTGGGCGAAGTACGAAACCGGGTCTCGCCCTTGGTCTTCGAGGATTCCCTCGTGGCTCACGGTGTCGATCGTCACGGTCTCGCCCGATGCCACCGAGAGCACGGGCGTTGTCTGCGCGTTCGGCAGCCATCCCCACAGCACATCGTCGGGGTGCGATTGCAGGTAGTGTTCGCCACCGATGTGGCCTTCGCCGGGATGAAGGGTCGGAAAGAGCATCATGCCTCCGTGGGTGTCGGTGCGGGATCGGGCTGCTGCGGGGAAAGCCCGACGATGAGATCGATCTCGACGGCCGCTCCCACCGCCAGGCCGGTGACTCCGACGCAGGTGCGGCTGGGTAGCGGGCCGGCGAACCACTTGACGTATTCGGTGTTGAACACCTCGAATTCGTCGAAATCGGTGAGGTACACGCGCACCATCAGCGCGTCGTCGAGCGTGGCGTCGAACTGGGCCAGTACTGCCGAAAGATTCGTCATGACTTGATTCGCCTGCGCGGCGATGCCGCCGCCGACGAGCCTGCCGGTGGCCGGGTCGGTGGGCATCTGGCCGGTCACGTACAGGGTGTCGCCCCACCGGGTTGCGTGGGAGAACGGACCGACCTGAGGCGGAACACCCACGGCAGCAGTGAAACTGAAAGACTTCTTCCTCATGCATCCGCCAGCTGCATCGCATTGACGAATCGGGCGGTCGCCGGCTCCTGCGGCCGGGTGATCACCTGCTCGGCGCTGCCCTCTTCCACGACGATTCCGCCGGCCATGAAGACAACCCGGTCGGCGACCTCGAGGGCGAACCTCAGTTGATGGGTCGCGATGATCATCGTGAGGCCGTGGTGGTGGGCCAGCCCGCGAATGACGCCGAGGACCTCTGCGACGAGTTCGGGATCGAGCGCACTCGTCGGCTCGTCGAGCAGCAGGACTTTGGGCCGAGCGGCCAAGGCTCGTGCGATACCGACCCGCTGTTGCTGTCCGCCGGACAGCCGGTGCGGCAGAACATCGGCCTTGTCCGCGAGGCCGACCTGCGACAGCAGCAGGTCAGCACGCTCGGCTGCCTCCTCTTTGCTCAGCCCCTGGATCCAGCGCAGCGGTGCCGCGACGTTCTCCTTCACTGTCATGTGTTTGAACAGATTGAAATGCTGAAACACCATGCCGATGCCGGCCGCGATCCTGGCCCGGGCGATCTGTCCCTCGGGAAGCGGCGCGCCGGACTGGCTGTAGCCCAGGGTCTGCCCGGCGATGCGAATCGTTCCGGTGTCGATCGACTCGAGATGGTTGATCGTGCGTAGCAGGGTGCTCTTGCCGGATCCGCTCGGTCCGAGCAGCGCGATGACCTCACCCTGCCGCACCGACATGCTGATGCCGTTGAGCACGTCGTTCTCGCCATAGGCCTTGTGCAGGTCGCGGATATCGAGGATGGTGTCGCCGATTTCCTGACGCTCGGCCGGTGGCGGAGCCGTCGTGACCGGGTCGGGAAGCGGAGCCTGTGTGCTTGCCCGTCGCCGGAAACCCGCTCGGGCCAGCAGTGACTGGCGATCGCGGTCGAGGTTGAGCGCGTCCTCGAGAACCAACTGGATGACGCTCAGGATCGCGGTCAGGGCGAGATACATGACCGCCGTCGCGAAATAGATCGAAAAGTAGTCAAAGGTTGCCGAGGCGAGCTGTTGTGTGCGCAGGGTGAGTTCGGGCACGGCGATAACCGATGCCAGCGCACTGTTTTTCATGGTGGAGATGAACTCGTTGCCCAGGGCCGGGACCATCGACCGGAATGCCTGCGGTGCGATCACCCGACGCATGAGCTGGCGAGGTTGCAGGCCCAACGCTCGACCGGCGAGCGACTGCCCTGGGTCGACGCCCTTGATTCCCGAACGCAGGATCTCGGAGATGAAGACGGCTTCGTTCATCGCGAGGGCGACCGAGCCGGCAATCAAGGGCGGCAGGGTGATTCCGATGTGCGGTAGTGCGGTGAAGACGAACACGAGCTGCAGGATCAGCGGGGTTCCGCGGTAGATGACGACGTAGGTCCGGCCCAGTGCAGTGAGCGCCCGTGATCGCGTGAGTTGCAGCGCGGCAAGGAGCGCGCCGAGGACGATGCCGCCGGCAAAGCCGTACAGCGTGAGCTGGAGGGTGAACAGCATGCCGTCGACCAGCCACGGCAGCGTCAGATAGTGCAGGAATTTGTCCATGAGTTCACCTCGCTTCTGTCAAATGTGTTGCGTCGCTGCGGTATGGGCCGGGCATCACCCGACGCTGAGGATCGTCGGCTCGGCGACCGCGTTCTCGGTCAGCTTCCATTTGGCGGCCAATTTGTCCTGCAGTCCGCTCGACTGCACCTCGGTGAGTGCCGCCTGAACGGCGTCGCGGAACTCATGCTTGCCCTGCGGTACTCCGATCCCGATCGTGTAATCGAGCATGACCGTTTCGGCGGAGTCGAGCTTGTCGGGATGGGCCGCAACGAATCCGTTGACCGTGTTGATGTCGTTCATGTATGCGTCGGCGCGGCCGGCGAGCACCGCTTGTGTGCAGTCGGCGCTGGAGTCGAACAGGCTGACGGCCGGCGCCTTCAGGCCGGCCGCCGCGCACGCGGGCCCGACGCCTTCGACGAGCGGAACTTCGACATATCCCTTGTTGAGTCCGACCGTGAGGCCGCACAGTGAGGTATCGATACCGGTGATCTTCTTCGGATTCCCCTTCGCCACCAGGATGCCGTCGAATACCTTTGAGTAGCTGATGAAGTCGACGCCGCCGGCGGCGCGTTCCTTTGTCGCATAGAGGTTGGAGATGATCCAGTCGGCCTGGCCGCTGGCCACCGTCGGGATGAGCTCGGAGAACCCGACGGAGACGTAGTCATTGGTGAAGCCAAGGCAGGCGCCGAGGGCGTTTCCGAGATCGATGTCGAAACCTTGGTATTCACTGGGGTTTTCCGGGTTCACGGTCTCGTAGCCTGGCGTGTAGGGGTTGATCGCATTGGTGAGCGTCTTGCCGTTGAGGTCCGGATTCTTGGTGCGCAGGTCGGTGCAGGTTGCAGACGAGGCCAGTTCGGCGTAGTCACTGGACTTTTCGGTGGTCGCTGCTTCGGTCGACGAACAACCGGCAAGTCCGACACCGACAACAACGGCGAGAAGTGCGGTGCAGCGCGAGCTTTTCATGGCAGGTCCTATTCACAGGCGCGGAGAGGAGCGGGGCGGTTATGGCCGGATGGTCCGGCCAACTGGTTCTGAAGTTAAGTGGCTGCCAACCACGCAGCACGCCGGGAGCGTGTCTCGTAACACGAGTAACAAAGAGTTATCGCGACGGAAACGGTCAGCGTCGATTTTTGGACTGCTTGGCCCGACCATCGGACCTATGTTGGGACCTGAACAGGGAGGCAGGATCCGAATTGAACGCACCTGCAGGCGGGGCGATCCCGCCGTTGATCCAGCGGCCACAGAGCGTATCGGTCGCGCTGGCAGCACATTTCGAGCGTCTGATCGCGACGGGCGAGCTCTCGCCCGGAACCCGACTTCCCTCGGAACGCGAGCTCGCGGCGTCGATGTCAGTATCGCGGTCATCGCTGCGTGAGGCCATGCACGAGCTCGAGGCCAAGCGCCTCGTATCGCGCGTGCGAGGTCGCGGAACCATCGTGCTGGCGCCGACAGCCAGCGTCGACGAGTTGCTCGCGATAGCCGGCGGTGGCACCGAGCAGGAGCACGCCGCCGAATTGCGTTCTGTCATCGAGCCGTCGATCGCCGAACTGGCGGCCCACCGGGCCACATCGGCGAACCTGTTGCAGCTTCGCGACGTGCTCGACAAGTCGCACGAGAACCTGCTGCAGGCCGAGTCGCTACGCCTCGACGTCGAGTTCCATCTGCTGCTCGCACAGGCCGCGCAGAACCCACTGCTGACCGCCCTGCAGACCTTGGCCAGCGAGTGGACCGGGGAAGTGCGCAAGCACTCGCATTCCACGCGACACGGACGCTGCGCGTCGGTACGTGGTCACCAGGAGATCTTCGATGCGGTTCGGATGCATGACGGCCTCGCCGCGCGTCGGGCCATGGAAGACCACCTGCGCGACGTCCGCGAGCTCGTCGCCAAAGCAACGCGTTCGTCATGAGCCGCGAGCAGACACAAAATCCCCCAATTCTGCTGGGAAAAGGGGGATTTTGCGTCTGCTCGCGGAAGGACGTTACGGGTCGCGGGGCAGGCCCAGCAGCCGTTCGGCGATGATGTTGAGCTGAACCTCGCTGGTGCCGCCGTAGATCGTGGTGGCCCGGCTGGCCAACAGGTACTCGGCCCAGCGGCCGAATTCCTGCTCGGGATCGCCGACGGCGCCATCGGTGCCGAAGGAGGCCACCGCGAACTCCGCGTAGCCCTGGCCGGTCTTCATCGACAGCAGCTTGGAGATCGCCGCCGCGGGCATGGCGTCGCCGCCGGCCAGCGTCAGCAGAGTGGACCGCAGGTTGAGCACCTTGGCGGCGTGGCCTTCGGCGATCAACTGGCCGGCGTGGTTCTGCTCGATCTGGTCGAACTGGCCGTCGCGGAGGAATGCCACGAACTGGTCGAGGTTGGCCAGGAACGGCGGCTCGCTGCTGCCGATGGACACCCGCTCGTTGGTCAGCGTGTTGCGGCTGACCTCCCAGCCGCGGTTGACCTCACCGAGCACCATGTCGTCGGGCACGAACACGTCATCGATGAACACGGTGTTGAACATCGCGTTGCCGGTCAGCTCGCGCAGCGGCTTCACCTCGACGCCAGGGGCCTTCATGTCGAGCAGGAAGTACGTGATGCCGTTGTGTTTGGGGGCGTTGGAGTCGGTCCGGGCCAGGAGGGCGCCCCACTCCGAGAACTGCGCACCCGTCGTCCAGATCTTCTGCCCGGTGATGCGCCAGCCGCCGTCGACCTTGGTGGCCTTGGTGGTCAGGCTGGCCAGGTCCGAGCCCGCGCCCGGCTCGGAAAACAGCTGGCACCAGATCATCTCACCGCGGAACGTCGGCGGCAGGAAGCGCTGCTTCTGCTCGTCGGTGCCGAACGCCACGATCGACGGGATGATCCACGAGGCGATGCCCATCTGCGGGCGCCGCACGCGGCCGGTGCTGAACTCCTGGGCGATGATGATCTGCTCGATCGGTTCCGCCGCCCGGCCCCACGGCCGGGGCAGGTGGGGCTGCACCCAGCCGCCCTCGGCGATCGCGGTATTGCGCTCGGAGCCCTTCGGAATCGCCTTCAACCCGGCGACTTCCGCGCGGATCTCGTCCCGCAGCTTCTCGGTGTCGGGATCGAGATCGATGTCGACCGGGCGCATTCCGGTCGTGGTCGCGGTATCGACGACGGCCTGCGGGTAGTCCGAGGACCGGCCGAAGCACGCGGCCAGCACCAGGGCGCGCCGGTAGTACACGTTGGTGTCGTGCTCCCAGGTGAAGCCGATACCGCCGTGCACCTGGATGCAGTCCTGGGTGGCGTGCTGTGCGGCGGCAGGTGCCAGGGTGGCGGCCACTGCGGCAGCGAACTCGAAATGAGTTTGTGCAGAGGAGTCTTCCTGTGCCTCGTCGAGCGCCCGGGCGGCGTCCCACACGGCGGCGGTGGCCCGCTCGGTCTCGGCGATCATCCCGGCGCATTTGTGCTTGATCGCCTGGAACTGGCCGATCGGCCTGCCGAACTGTTCGCGGATCTTGGCATACGCGGTGGCGGTGTCGGTGGCCCACCGGGCGACCCCGACGGCCTCGGCCGACAGCAGGGTCGTGATCAGGGCGCGGGCATGGGCACGGCTGAGGGTGGACAGCACGCGGTCGCCGGCCACCTCGGTGGCGTTGGCCCGGACGTGGGCCAGCGGGCGTAGCGGGTCGACGCTGCGCACCGGCTCGATCTCCAGCTGGGCGGAGTCCAGCACCACCCACTGGACTCCGGACTCGATTGCGACCGGCAGCACCAGGACTGACGCCTGTGCCGCGGCGGGTACCGCTCGTGCCTCGCCGCGGATCACCAGGCCGTCGCCGTGCCGGGTCGCGGTCAGGCCGGAGTCGATGGCGTAGGCGGCGATGGTCTCGCCGGAGGCCAGGCCGGCCAGAATCTTGGCCTCTGGGTCGTCGGCCGAGATCAGCGCGCCGGCGATCGCCGACGGGACGAAGGGGCCGGGCACGGCGCCGTATCCGAACTCGGCCAGCGTGATGGCCAGCTCGAGGATTCCGAATCCTTGCCCGCCAACGGATTCCGAGAGGTGAACGCCCTGAAGGCCCTGCTCGGCAGCGGCTTTCCAGTGCGGCGGCGGGTTGGGGATCGGCGTCTCGAGAGCCTCATGGAGCACCTCCGAGGGCGCCACTCGCGCTACCAGGGACCGAACTGAATCGGCCAGGTCGCTGTGCTCAGACGTGATCGCGATGGGCATGCGGCACCTCCATCCGGGGCATGTCTCGAATAACCGGTCGGTTGGGCCGAGGGTACCCCGACGTGATCGGCGCCACTCCGGCGGCCTATCTCACCCCGTTTACTACGTGAGCTAGGTGTTTGCCGTCGCGGATGCGCTGGCAGTTGTCGACCGCCATGGTCAGGTAGCGGCGCATGGTGTCGACGGTGTACCAGGTGACGTGCGGGGTGAGCACCACATTGGGCAGCCCCAGCAGGGCATTGCCGGGCGGCACGGGCTCTTCGGCGAAGACGTCCAGACCGGCCGCGGCCACCTGGCCGGTGCGCAGTGCTTCGACGAGGGCAGGCTCGTCGATGATCGGCCCGCGTGCGGTGTTGACGACGACGGCACCGGGCTTCATCGACGCCAGGGCCTTGCTGTCGAGGAGTCCGTGCGTGGTCTCGGTCAGCGGAAGGTGCAGTGAGACGATGTCGCTGGCGGCCAACAGGTCTGGCAGGCTGCGCCACTGTGGGTGCCCGGTGTCGCGGGTGCTGGTGTGGATCACCTGCGACGGGTCGGCACCCATCGCGACGACGATCCTCTCGACCCGTTTGGCGACGTTGCCGTACCCGAGCAGGCCCACCGTGCAGCCGCCGATGTCGCGCACGGTCTCGCCTAGGCTGTGGTCCGAGGGCCAGCCCGTGCCCTCCCGGGTGGCGCGGTCGAGTTCGGGTAACCGGCGCAGCGCGGCCAGCATCAGCAGCACGGTGCCCTCGGCCACCGACGGCGCATTGGCCCCGGGCATGTTGGCCACCAGGATGCCGAGCCGGGTGGCGGTGTCGACGTCGATGGTGTTCACTCCGGCGCCCAGCTTGTGCACCAGCCGTAACCGCAGTCCGCGCTCCAGGTCGTCGCCGGAAACCGGTCGCAACACATGCCAGAGCACCTCGGCCGACGGCAGTTCCCGGTAGAACGTGGTGTCGTCGTCCTCGGCGCAGAACGTCACGTCGAGCCAGTCCCGATGGGGTGCAAGAAAATCCATCACCTTGTCACCGGGGGTGAAGTGGGCCAGGACCCTGATCCGGCCGGGGTTCACCGCCACCGCTTCGCGATCCATCGGGCGATGGTATCGGCCTGCTCGGCCCGCGCGCCCGGAGTCGTGAAGTAGTGATCGGTGTCGATCGAGCACTGGGACTTGTCCGTGCCGGCCAGTGCGTCGTAGATGCGTGCGGCATCGGACGGGTACACCCCGGTGTCCTGATCGGCGTTGATCACCAGCGCCGGGCAGGTGATGCGGGCCAGGTGCGGTTCGGCCCGGGTCTGGGCGTGGCGCAGGCTCCACATGCCGATCCAGTTGCGCACGGTGGTGGCCGCGGCGATGCCACGCGCGGACCGGTTGGCCTTGATCGGGGTGCCTGCGTAGCAGAGGTTGGGTTGCCGGTTGGTCGGTTCGACGGTCGGGTCGACCATCCTCGGGTCGGCCCAGGTGCGCATCACCGTGAACGGGCGGTCCGAATATCCGGCTGCCTGAATCCTTTTCAGCTCCTGCTCGGCCCAGTCGGTGATCTTCTCGTTGCGGGCGACCTGGGCCGCGCGGTACCGCGCCACGAAGTCGGCGGAGTACGGCGCGGGGTTGCGCTCGTCGAACAGGTCCAGTTCGGGGTCGCTGGCGATGGCGTCGTTCTCGTCGACGACGGACGCGTCCATCCACGCGGTCAGGACATCGGGGCGGCCCGGATGCGCGGCGCTGGCCACGTAACCATCTGCGGGCAGCAGTTCGGTCAGGCCCGCGGCAGGCCGCATCCCGTCCAGCGGCTGCACGTTCGGGTCGACGGCTTGGGACTGGTAGGCCGCCATCAGGGAACCCCCGCCGGAGTTACCCAGCAGTACAACGGTTTCGATTCCCTGTATCTCGCGCAGCCAGCGCACGCCCACCCCGATGTCGACCAGTGCATGGTCCAGCAGGAAGCTGCTCTCGAAGCCGCGGAAGCGCGTATTCCAGCCGAGGAAGCCGATGCCTCTGGCGGCCAGGTGCTCGGCGATGTAGTGCTCGGAGAAGTCGATCTGGTAGTGCGTGGCGATCACGGCGACCGTGGGTTTGCGTTCTGCGCTCCGGTAATACAGTCCCTGGCACGGGTATCCGCCCGCACCGGCGCGCTGAGCCGTCGGCGATTCCAGACCGACGAACTCGCGAATCACTTCCGGTGACGCTGTGCTCATGAATGCGGGTTCCCCTCGTGGTAGATGGTCCGGTAAAACACGTTGGCCAGGGTGGTGATGCAGGCGCTGTCGTCGGCGGTGGCGTCGCGGCCACCGGACAGCTTGACGTAGCAGAACTGGTTGAGCATCGACACCAGGGCGACGGCGGTCAGGTGGGCGTCGTCATCGGGGCAGAACCCCTGTTGCTGAGCATGTTTGACCATCTCGGTGATCATTGCGATGGGCAGCTGGCAGATCTCGTCCCAGTACTCGGCGAAGTCGTCGTCGATCATCGCCATCTGGGACACACTGATGATCTCGGCCAGACGGTGCCGGTAGGTCATCCAGTGCGCGGCGGCCGCCTGGTGGCAGCGCTCCCAGTTGGTCAGGTTCGGTGCCGTCGCGGGGAGTGCGCGCTCACGGGCCTCGTTGCGGAATCGCCAGGCCCATTCGCGGACCATGGCTTCTTTGGAGGCGTAGTAGTTGTAGAACGACGCGGCGGACCGGCCCGCCTCGGAGGCGATGTCGGAGATCGTGGTGGCCAGGATGCCCTTGCGGGCCACCACGGCGCGGGCAGCGTTGTCGATCGCCGCCTGGGTCTGACGCCCACGCGCGGTCGGTAGCGGGGTGCGGGGACTGACGGTCACGGATTTCCTCACTCCCGGAGGGGCCGGGAAATATTGCACGGCCATTGATCACTTCTGAATCTGATGTTAGATTCAGATTCGCAGCAGCGCCAGTCCTTGGTGCGTTCGCCCCGGAGGTTTATCGACGTGATCAAGCCCAACAATCCCAACTCGGAGTTCGAGTTCGGCGGAATCAACCATGTAGCACTGGTGTGTGCGGACATGGCCCGCACGGTCGACTTCTACACCAACGTGCTCGGCATGCCCCTGATCAAATCGCTCGACCTGCCCGGCGACATGGGGCAGCACTTCTTCTTCGACGCAGGCAACGGGGACTGCATCGCGTTCTTCTGGTTCCGCGACGCACCCGATGGCGTGCCAGGGATCTCGGCGCCGGCGGCGATCCCCGGGATCGGCGAATTCGTCAGCGCCACCGGCTCGCTGAACCACATCGCGCTGCACGTGCCGGCGGAGAAGTTCGACGAGTACCGGCAGAAGCTCAAGGCCAAGGGAGTTCGGGTCGGCCCGGTGCTCAACCACGACGACAGCCCGATGCAGGCGTCGGCCACGGTGCATCCCGGTGTGTACGTGCGGTCGTTCTACTTCCTCGATCCGGACGGGATCACCTTGGAATTCGCCTGCTGGACCAAGGAATTCACCGACAACGACGCGCAGACGCCACCCAAGACCGCGGCGGATCGACGTCCGCCGGTGGCGGCGGGGTAGGAACCGGCGCCACAAGCACGCCCATTGTCACGCCAGCGTGGCCGTCGCGTTCGGTAGCCACTCCAGCGTGACAATGCAGAGCGTGACAATGCAGGGCCCCGGCGTCAGGACTTGGTGGCCGTGACGAAGTACCCGCGCGGCACGCCCGGGACGTCCAGCGGCACCGCGGGGGCGAACCACCGGTTCCATTTGTTGCCCGGCTCGGCCACGTCGGTGACCACCGCTGACCAGCCCAGCGGTTCGCACAATTGCTCTGGGGAGTCGGTTCCGAACAGCCACGGCGCCCCGTTGCGGGACATCTGCTCGCGGACCGCGGCCAGCATCACGCTGTCCAGCAGTACCTTCCCGACGATGTCGTAGAGCAGGACCGAACCGGGCGCCGAGAGCGTGTCGACCCGCTCGAACAGCGCATGCACGGCGCTCTCATCGAGATACTGCAGCAGCCCTTCCATCAGCCACACGGCCGGCTGGCCGGGGTCAAACCCGTTGGCTCGCAGGGCTTCGGTCCAGTCCTCGGTGAGGTCCACGCCGAGGGCGACCCGTTGGCAGCGCGGTTCCTCGCCGAGCAACACCTCAGCCTTGGCGGCGATCACCGCGGGTTGATCGAGTTCGAACACCGTCGTGTCCTGGGGCCACGCCAGTCGATAAGCCCGCGCGTCCAATCCAGCCGCGAGGATCACCACCTGCCGCACCGGTGGCACGGCGTGCAGCAGTGCCTCGTCCCAGAAGCGGGTGCGCACCACGATCTGCAGTGTGGACTTGTCACCGCTGGCGGCGACGGCCTCGGCGAGCATCCGCTGCCCGTGTTCACCGGCGAGCTTCTGGGCGAACGGATCATCGAAAAGCCGGTCGGCACGGCGGGTTTCCTCGGCGCGGATGGCGGCCACCAGAACGCCGGTGTCGGCGACGGCCTGACCTGGAGTCTGTCCGGAAGTCATACCGCCATCATGCGCGCCGGGCCGGACTCCGGTCTTGGATATTTTTGTCGCGCGACGCCCGCGCCAGGAGTTGCAGCGCATCCGCCGAACTCGATCCCTCAGCCGTCGTCACCACGCATAGCGATTGCTCGACGTCACGAGCCAGCTTCAGATTCTGCATCGTGACCGTCAGCGGGCCGGCAAGCGGATGGCGCAGGTCATATGAGTCTGCCTCGCAGGGCTTGACCCGGTGATCGGCCCACAGTGACACGAATTCGGGGCTCTTGACCGACAATTCACCGATCAGGGCCGACAGCAGCGCGTCATCGGGGTGTCGGCCGGCCGCCAGGCGGAGGCTGCCGACGACCGTCCGGACCTTGCGGGGCCAATCCGCGTAGAGATCGCGGGTGTGAGGGTCGAGGAACAGCAGCCGGGCCAGGTTCGGCCGGGTCGAGGGATGGTCCACCGCGGTGAAATCCACATGCCCTGCCAGCAGCGCATGGCCCAACTCGTTCCAGGCCAGCACGTCGGTGCGGCGACCGATGACCAGCACCGGTAGGTGGTCCATCGAGCGCAGCAGCTCACGCGTCAATGCGCTGACGCGCTCGACCGGGGGCCGTCGTGGTGGCTGTGTCCGCTGGGACGCCAGCTCACGCAGATGCGTCTGTTCGTGAATATCCAGCTGCAGAGCCCGCGCCAGGGCCTCGAGAATCGCGTCCGACGCATTGGTCGACTGTCCCTGTTCCAGCCGCGTGTAATACGACACGCTCACTCCGGCGAGCTGGGCGACTTCCTCTCGTCGCAGTCCCGCCACCCGGCGCCGCTCGCCGTATCGCGTCAGGCCCACATCCTCCGGATGCAGCCGCGCACGCCGGGCCCGCAGGAATTCGCCGAGTTGTCCGGTGGTCATCACCCCACTATGCCTCCGGCCTGGTGAGCCGTGCCTGTCCCTGCCAGTGGTATGCACAGCTGGGGCTGGTTGGCCGGTATCGGAGCGCCCAGGCTGAGGACATGAACGACATCGTGTTGGGTGACGTCACGGTCACCCGGGTCATGGAGTATTACGGCTCGGTTCGGCTGTCGCCGCGGGAATTCTTCCCGGAGAGCTCGGACGAGGCCTGGCGGCGCAACGCGGATTGGCTGGTCCCGGATTTCTACGATCCGGAGGACGACGTCTGTGTCTCGGCGATTCAGACCTGGCTGTTGCGCAGTGAGGGCAGGACCATCCTCATCGACACCGGGGTGGGCAACCACAAGGACCGGCCGCATGCCCCGGTGTGGGATCACCTGGACACCGACTTTCTCGGCAACCTGGCGCGTGCCGGTGTCGCTCCCGCCGATGTCGACCTGGTGATCAACACCCATCTCCATGTGGACCACGTCGGCTGGAACACCGATCTCGACGACGGAAACTGGATCCCGACCTTCCCGAACGCCACCTACCTGATGCCGCGGGCGGACTTCGATTTCTGGAACCCGGCCAATCGGGGTGGCCCGGTGGCAGGGCGGGACAACGTGTTCCTCGACAGTGTCGAGCCGGTCCACCGGGCCGGGCAAACCACGTTGTGGGAGGACACCTTTCAGATCGACTCCAACCTCGCACTGGAAGCAGCCCCGGGCCACACTCCGGGCTCCGCGGTGGTCAGGCTGCGGTCGGGCAGCGACCGTGCCGTCTTCGTCGGCGACATGATGCACACGGCGTTGCAGATCGTGGAACCTGACACCAACAGCTGCTACTGCGAGGACCCGGAGCAGGCGCGCGCCACCCGGATGCGGGTGCTGGGCCAGGCCGCCGACACCAACACCCTGGTGATACCGGCCCACTTCGGCGGGCACGGAGGTGCCGAGGTGATCCGCGATGGCGACGGCTACGCGATCAAGGCGTGGGCACCGTTCGACCGGGTGACGAAGGGATCGTGAGGGTGACAGATCCGATCGTCGAGACGACCGCCGGCGCCGTGCGTGGATTCCAGACCGCAGAGGCCCGGACATTCCTCGGAATTCCTTACGCCGCACCACCTGTCGTCGGCGGGCGCTTCGCGGCTCCGCGTGGTCCCGAACCGTGGCGCGACGTACGCGACGCCACCAGGCCCGGACCGACCGCACCGCAGGCGCCGCGTAGCGGCTTCGGGCGGTTGGACATGTCACCGTTCTTCGGTCCGGGTTGGGTTCGCGGGCACGACTACCTCACGGTCAATGTCTGGGCTCCGCCTGGCGCACATCGCCGACCCGTCATGGTGTTCGTCCATGGGGGTGGCTTCGTCGCCGGCGGCACCCGCTCGCCGCTCTACGACGGCACCGCATTCGCCCGCGACGGCGTCGTTCTGGTGACTGTCACCTACCGGCTCGGTGTCATTGGTTTCCTCGATCTGCCAGGCGCGGTGCGCAACCGAGGCCTGCTCGACGTGTTGGCCGCGCTGGCCTGGGTGCAGGACAACATCGAGGCGTTCGGTGGCGATCCCGGCAATGTCACCTTGTTCGGTCAGTCCGCCGGTGCGACGGTCACTGCGGGAGTGCTCGCCACACCTGGTGTGCAGCGTTTGGTTTGCCGGGCAATCATGCAGAGTGGCAACGGGTTCGGTGCGTTCAGCCCGGAACAGGCGGGGCGGGTGACGAGGGTGGCGGCCGAGGCGCTAGGTGTCGAGCCGACGCGGGCCGCTTTCGACCGGCTCTCCGACGAACAGCTCGTCGACGTGGTACCCGAGCTGTCCGGGCTCGATCTGCGCACCGAAGGACAGCTCGACCCGCTGCTGGGATTGAGTCCGTTCAGCCTGGTGCTGGCCGACCAGCCGGCCCGGCGGCTCCATCCCGACGTGGCGCTCCTCGTCGGGACCAACACCGAGGAGGGGAACTTGTACCTGGTGCCGCAAGGCCACCTCGATTCATCCACCCGCGACGACGTCGAGCGGCTGGCGGCGCGGGTGGACCCAGACCCGTCCGCGCTGATCCAGCGGTACCGCACGCGTTTTCCGCGGGCGAGCTGGGGGCGACTGCGCTCGGCGATCCTCGGCGACGCGCTGTTCCGGACCGGCAGCGACCGGACCGCGCAGGCCCATGCGCGATTGGGCGGGGCTGCGACGCACCGCTACGAATTCTCCTGGCGCTCCGAAGCTGTGGACGGCGCGCTGGGTGCGGCCCACGCGGTGGAGTTGCCGTTCGTGTTCGACCGGATCGGGATGGAGTCGCTGCGCGGCCCCGGCGCACTGCTGGGCCCCGGTGATCCGCCGCCCGCCTTGGCGGCCGAGATGCACAGTGCCTGGGTCCGTTACGCCGGCACGGGCGATCCCGGCTGGGAGCCGTCGGTGACGCGGGAGTTCACGGGTCGGCGCTGACGCCCACATGGCTGGGCAGCCAGGTGCGGCGCTGGGTGTACTGCGTCGGCGTCATGGCGGTGAACGATCGAAACTCCCGGACGAAGTGCGCCTGGTCGAAGTATCCGAGATCGGTGGCGATCCGGGCACCGCGGACGTCTCCCGCATCGAGCAGTCTCATCGCGGCCTGGAACCGGCGCACCCGCAGGTAAGTCTTGGGCGTCAGGCCCACCTCGGACCGGAACGCCGAGATCAGCCGTCGGGCCGACAGCCCGGTCAGGGTGCACGCCTCGGCCACCCGAAGCGAGGGCCTGCGTTCGGCTTCCTGCAGGACCACAGCCACGTCAGGGTCACGGGATCTCATGCGCGCCAACAGAAATGACTCCACCAGGGCCGCGCGCTCCCGGATGGACCTCGCATCGATCAGGCGGGCGCGCAGGTTCGACGCGGCGCGGCCCCAGATCGCCTCCAGGCTGACGCATTCGTCCTCGAGGTCGTGCAGCGGGGCGGGCAGGAACGCCGAGGCGCCGCCCGGGCGGAAGTGGATGGTCAGCACGGTCTGTGCCGGGTCGATCTGGGTGACGTAGGAGGTGACGCCGGCCCCGGCGATGAAGGCGGCGCCGACATCAAGGTGGGTGGTGCCGTCGGCCGCGTAGAAGTCGATCTGGTCCTGCGAACCGAGATCGATGATGACGGTTGCGGCCCCGCGGGGGAGCGCACGGCTGCGATGGGTCGTGGCCTGGGTGTTCTGCCAGTACCCGAAGAATTGGATGTGGGCGGCCAGCGCGGGGTCGGGACGGAGCAACACCGGGCCCGGCACGTCAGCTCCCCGGTTGTTGCATGCCGGCGACTGCGTCGAGCATCGAGCGCAACTGGTTGATGAGCTGTTCGGGGGTCAGTGCGATCTCACCGGACAGCCAGGCGCTGATCGTCTGGGTCACCCCGCCGACCGCGAAATATGACGTGGCCTTGAGGTAGTCATTGGCCGGCAGCTGCAGGGCATCGCCGGCGTGCTGACCGAGCAGCGTGGCGAACAGCGCCGTGGATTGGACGCGCTTGCGGGTCAAGACCTCGTTGGACAGCTTGACGCTGAACAGCAACCGCCCGATCCGGCGGTCCTGAGCGATCAGGTGCACGATGTTCGCCATTCCGGCCATGGTCTGCTCGGCCAGCGGAACGGCGTCGACGGCGGCCTGCGTCGACGTCGCGATATCGGCGATCACCCAGTCGTAGACCGCGCCGATGAAGTCGTCCTTGTCGGCGAAGCTCTCGTAGAAATACCGCGCCGCCAGGCCTGCGGTGCGGCAGACGGCGCGCACCGTCACCTCACCGTCCTCGGCGCCGAGCAGGTCAAGTCCCGCCTCCAGTAGCTGGCTGCGCCGTTGCGCGAGGCGGTCGGCTGCCTCGATGCCGCGGTACGGGCGAACCTGCTTCACCACAACATCTTGACACCCGTCAGGCCGGCAGGCCAATATCAGGAATCACACGTTCTCAGTTTTAGAAGGGGTGGCCATGACGGTCAGCGAACCGATCCCGCACGTCGAACGGGCGATGAACGACCCGTCGCGGCCCGGGGCTGCGCCCAAGCGTCGCCGGCGGGCCGCGAGCTTCGACGACGGGCTGATGGGTGTGGCGCTGCTGGCCGGCCCGGCGAACGTGATCATGCAGCTGGCCAACCCGGGCGTCGGTTACGGCGTCGTCGAGAGTCGCGTCGACAGCGGCCGCACCGACCTGCACCCGATCAAGCGGGCCAGGACCACGTTCACGTACCTGGCCGTGGCCACCCGCGGTTCCGACGCCCAGAAGGCGGCCTACCGGCGCGCGGTCAACAAGGCCCATGCGCAGGTGTATTCCACCGAGGACAGCCCGGTGAAGTACAACGCCTTCGACAAGAACCTGCAGCTGTGGGTGGCCGCGTGCCTCTACAAGGGCGGGGTCGACGTGTTCCGGATGTTCGTCGGCGAGTTGGACGACGAGACCGCCGACCGCCACTACCGCGAGAGCGTCACGATGGGCACCACGCTGCAGGTACCCGAGGAAATGTGGCCGGCCGACCGGGCCGCATTCGACAGGTACTGGGAAGAGTCGCTGGAGAAGCTGCACATCGACGACACCGTGCGCGGTTACCTGTACCCGATCGCCGCGGGCCGGCCGAAGAATCCGAAGCTGCCCCGCGCGGTGCAGCGCCGGCTCGACGCGGTGGCCCTGCTGATCACCACGGGCTTTCTGCCGCAGCGGTTCCGCGACGAGATGCAGCTGCCGTGGGACGCCAAGAGTCAGAAGCGGTTCGACCAGCTGATCAGGGTGCTGCGCACGATCAACGACGTGCTGCCGTCGTTCCTGCGGCAATTCCCCTTCAACGTGTTGCTCAAAGACCTCGACTGGCGGATCCGCACCGGTCGTCCCTTGGTGTAGCTGTCAGAATCGCGGCGTAGCCTCGCGCGGGTGAGCACCGGACGAACAGACACAGACAACTGGGATATCACCACGAGCGTGGGGCAGACGGCGTTATTTGTCGCTGCGTCAAGGGCATTGGAGGCGCGGAAGGCCGATCCGCTTGCCGTCGACAAGTACGCGGAGGTGTTCTGCCGCAGGATCGGGGGCGAGTGGGCGACCGCGGTCGAGGGCACCGACCCCGAGCATCCGCTGCAGACCGAGTTCGGCGAGAACTTCGTCAATTTCCAGGGCGCCCGCACGAAGTACTTCGACGAGTACTTCACCCGGGCCATCGAGGCAGGGGTGCAGCAGGTGGTGCTGCTGGCGGCGGGCCTGGACTCCCGGGCCTACCGGCTACCGTGGGCCGACGGCACCGTGGTGTACGAGTTGGACCAGCCCCGGGTGCTCGAATTCAAGCGCGACACCATCGCCGAGCTCGACGAGACGCCGACGGCCGAACGGCGTGAGATCGCGGTCGATCTGCGCGACGACTGGCCGCGGGCCCTGCAGGAGAACGGCTTCGATCCGTCGCGCCCGTCGGCCTGGATCGCTGAGGGATTGTTGATCTATCTGCCCGCCACAGCACAGGAACAGCTGTTTGCTGGAATCGATGCGCTGGCCGCGCCGGGCAGCTTCGTCGGCATCGAGGAGGCGGTTCCGATGCCGGACGAGGCGTTCGAGGCCAAGCGTGCCGAAGCGGTGTCCTCCGGTGAGGAGAACGCCTTTTTCACGCTCGTGTACAACCAGCAACATGCGCCCGCTGAACAGTGGTTCGGGTCGCGGGGCTGGGATGCGACGGCGACACCGCTGCATCAGTATCTGGCCGAGGTGGGTCGGCCCGTGCCCGATCCCGAGTCCGAAGCCGGCGGGATGACGGGAACTATCACGCTGGTTTCCGCGACCAAAAGGTGAGGCAGTTCACCACCTAGTGCGAGTACGTGCCTCTCGACACTTAAGTTATGCAATGCTAACTTCAGCAAAAGTTAGCTTAGCCATACATAAGGGAGAGATTCGGGGGCTCAGTGGCTCCCGTGCACGCATATGGGTAGTGACACGCTTGCGGCTCCAACACAGGGAGCGCCCCGGCTCGATCGCGATGTGATCAGCCGCTTCGCCACATGTTGTCGTGCGCTGGGCTTGACGGTGAACGACCGGCAACGGCCGGCCGATGCCGACGCGGCCCGGACCGGCTTTGCTGGTCTGACACGTATCGCGCATGACCACTGTGACGCCTGGACGGGCCTGGCCGCCGCAGGCGACGTGTCCGGACCGGTCATCGACGCGGTGTGGCGGACCCGGGGCAGCGCCGGTCTGCTGCAGCGCGAGATCGACCTGGCGGCCGGCGACCTCGGGTTCACCTACGACAGCGGCCTGTACCTGCAGTTCCGGGCTGCTGACGTGGACGACTTCCAGCTCGCCTACGCCGCGCGGCGTTATGCCTCGGGTGCGCGTGCCGAGGCTGACGCGCTGGTGGCCGAACTGCTGGCCCGTCGTCCCGGGTGGCTCAACGCCACCTGGCTGCGGGTCACGTTCAACCACCACGCCGAACGCTGGGGCGACGTCGTGCGGCTGCTGACCCCGGTGGTCACCAACCCGTCGCTCGACGAGGTCACCGCGCACGCCGCACGCACCACCCTGGGCATCGCGCTGGCACGCCTCGGCATGCTGGCACCCGCGCTGTCCTACCTGGAGGACCCGTCCGGTCCGATCGCGGTAGCGGCGCTCGACGGCGCACTGGCCAAGGCGCTGACCCTGCGCGCGCAGGGCGAGGACGAGGACGCAGGCGAAGTACTGCAGGACCTCTTCGCCGCGCACCCGGAGAACAAGCAGGTTGAAGAAGCCCTGCTGGATACATCTTTCGGGCTGCTGATCACCAACGCGGCACGCATCGACGCCCGCACCGATCCCTGGGACCCCGAGACCGAACCGTCGGAGTCGGACTTCGTCGATCCGGGAGCCAAGGAACGCAAGGCGCATCTGCTCGTCGAGGCCGAAGCCGAGTTGGCCGAGTTCATCGGCCTGGAAGAAGTGAAGTTCCAGGTGGCCCGGCTCAAGAGCTCGGTGGCCATGTCGATCCGCCGCCAGGAACGCGGGCTGGCCGTGGCCCAGCGCACCAACCACCTGGTGTTCGCAGGCCCTCCCGGCACGGGTAAGACCACCATCGCCCGCGTCGTCGCCAAGATCTATTGCGGCCTTGGCCTTCTCAAGAAGGAGACGGTCCGCGAGGTGCACCGTGCCGACCTGATCGGCCAGCACATCGGTGAAACCGAGGCGAAGACCAACGCCATCATCGACAGCGCGCTGGACGGTGTGCTGTTCCTCGACGAGGCCTACGCACTGGTGTCCACCGGCGCCAAGAACGACTTCGGTCTGGTCGCCATCGACACGCTGCTGGCCCGCATGGAGAATGACCGCGACCGGCTCGTGGTGATCGTCGCGGGCTACCGCAAGGACCTCGACATGTTCCTGGACACCAACGAGGGTCTGCGATCCCGATTCACGCGCAGCATCGACTTCCCGTCGTACTCGTCGTCCGAACTCGTCGAGATCGCCGAGCGGATGGCCGAGAAGCGCGACAGCACCTTCGAGAAGGCCGCCCATGACGAGATGGAGAAGTTGTTCGGCCATCTGGCGGAGGCCACCATGCCCGACGCCGCAGGCGTGCAGCGGCGCAGCCTCGACATCGCCGGTAACGGCCGCTTCGTCCGCAACCTGGTGGAGCGTTCCGAGGAGGAGCGTGAGTACCGCCTCGATCATTCCGACCAGGACGACTTCACCGACGAGGAGATGATGACGATCACTGCCGGTGACGTGAACAATTCGGCTGCCCCGCTGCTGCGTGGCCTGGGCTTGTCGGTGCCGGCATGACCGCGCCGGGATCTTCTTCCGACGAGCGCTTGCGCGAGGAGAGGATGTACTCAGAGCGGCGGTCTTTCAGCTCCCGTACGCCGAACAACGAGAACCCCGACGGTGTGCAGTACCGCCGCGGCTTCGTCACCCGCCACCAGGTCACCGGCTGGCGGTTTGTCATGCGCCGCATCGCTTCTGGCGTCGCACTGCACGACACCCGCATGCTGGTGGACCCGCTGCGCACGCAGAGCCGCGCGGTGATGACCGGTGCGCTGATCCTGGTAACCGGCCTGATCGGGTGCTTCATCTTCTCGCTGGTCCGGCCCGGCGGAGCGGCCGGAAACGACGCGGTGCTCGCCGATCGGTCGACCGCGGCCCTGTACGTGCGGGTCGGGGAGCAGCTGCATCCGGTGCTCAACCTGACCTCGGCACGGTTGATCACCGGCAAGGCGGACAACCCGACCACCGTCAAGACCAGCGAGATCGACAAGTTCCCCCGCGGCAACCTGCTGGGCATCCCGGGAGCGCCGGAGCGGATGGTGCAGAGCACCCGCGCCGACGCGGATTGGACTGTCTGCGACAGCAATTCGGGTGCCTCCGCCGGCGTGACCGTGATCGCGGGAACGCTCGGTTCCGGTGAGGAGCGGGCCGTGCCGTTCACCGCGGACCAGGCGGTGCTCGTACACCACAGCGGCGGCCCCACCCCGGGTGACTGGCTGCTGTGGGACGGCAAGCGCAGCTCGATCGACGTGAACAACCGTGCGGTCACCGATGCGCTCGGTTTCGGCGCCGACATCCCCGCCCCGCGGCCGATCGCGGCGGGCCTGTTCAACGCGATCCCCGAGGCGCCCGCACTGAGCGCGCCTGCGATCGCCGGCGCGGGTGCACCGGCGCAGTTCGAGCTGTCGACCCCGGCGCCGGTGGGTGCGGTGGTCTCGGCCGCCGAGGCTGACAACACCGTGCGCTACTACGCGGTGCACTCCGACGGTCTGCAGCCGATCTCCCCGGTGCTCGCCTCGATCATGCGCAACACCGATTCCTTTGGGCTGCAACAGCCGCCGCGGCTCGGAGTCGATGAGATCGCGCGTACCCCGGTGGCCCGCGGCATCGACACCGGTGCCTACCCGGACCAGCCGCTCAAGCTGGTGTCCGCTTCGGCGGCCCCGGTGACCTGTGCCCAGTGGAGCAAGCCGGCCGGCGCGACCGAGAGCCGCCTGAGCCTGTTGTCCGGTGCGGCTCTGCCCGTGCCTGCCGGTCAGCGCACCGTCGACCTGGTCGGCGCGGGCGCCAACGGCGCCGCCAGCCGCGTCGCATTGGCGCCAGGAACCGGGTACCTGGTGCAGACCGTGGGCGCCGAGCCCGGATCGCCGACCGCAGGCTCACAGTTCTGGGTCAGCGACACCGGTGTGCGCTACGGCATCGAGACCAGCGGTGACAACGACAAAACCCTTGCCGCGCTTGGTCTCACCTCGCCCGCCCTGCCCATTCCGTGGTCGATCCTGACGCAGTTCGCTGCCGGCCCGACCCTGTCCCGTGGCGACGCCCTGACCGCACACGATGCGTTGTCGTCGAACGCCAATGCTGTGGCGCTGGAGGCCGTCCGATGAGCGCTTGCGCGAAGAAGAGAGAACAACGATGAGCCGGCTGATTTTCGAGCACCAGCGCAGGCTGGCTCCGCCGACCACCCGCAAGGGCACCATCACCATCGAACCGCCGCCGCAGTTGCCGCGGGTCGTTCCGCCGTCGCTGCTGCGCCGGGTGCTGCCGTTCCTGATCGTCATCCTGATCGTGGGCATGATTGTGGCGTTGGTGGCCACCGGTATGCGGATGATCTCTCCGACGACGCTGTTCTTCCCGTTCGTGCTGCTGCTGGCCGCGACCGCGCTCTACCGCGGCTCGGACAACAAGATGCGCACCGAGGAGGTCGACGCCGAGCGCGCCGACTACCTGCGTTACCTGTCGGTGGTCCGCGACAACGTTCGTGCCCACGCCGGCGAGCAGCGCGCGGCGCTGGAGTGGTCCCACCCCGAGCCCGAGGCCCTGGCCGTCATCCCGGGCACCCGCCGGCAGTGGGAACGCGACCCGCGCGACCGTGACTTCCTGGTGCTGCGCGCCGGGCTGCACGACGTGCCGCTTGATGCCGCGCTGAAGGTCAAGGACACCGCCGACGAGATCGACCTGGAACCGGTGTCGCACAGCACCCTTCGCGGTCTGCTCGACGTGCAGCGCACCGTGCGCGACGCCCCGACCGGCATCGACGTCACCAAGCTGGCCCGGATCACCGTGATCGGTGAGGCCGAAGAAGTCCGTGCCGCCATGCGGGCCTGGATCGCCCAGGCCGTCACCTGGCACGACCCGACCATGCTCGGGGTGGCACTGGCCTCGCCCGATGTCGACGCGGATACCTGGTCGTGGCTGAAATGGCTGCCGCACGTGGATATTCCGTCGCAGGCCGACGGTGTCGGCCCGGCCCGGTACCTGACCACCGGGGTGACGGAGCTTCGCGGACAACTCGATTCGGCGCTGGCCGGACGGCCGGCATTCCCGGCGGCGGCCGACCAGGCGCTGAAGCACCTGCTGGTCGTGCTCGACGATCCGGATGCCGACCCCGACGACATCGCGCGCAAGCCCGGCCTCACCGGGGTGACCGTGATCCACCGCAGCGAGACGCTGCCCAACCGCGAGCAGTACCCCGATCCCGAGCGGCCCATCCTGCGGGTGGTCGAGGGTCGGATCGAGCGGTGGCAGAGCCACGGATGGCAGCCCTACGTCGACAAGGCCGACGCGATGTCGGCCGCCGCGGCCGCCCACATCGCGCGCCGGTTGTCGCGTTGGGACTCCAACCCGGGCTACGTGCGGTCCACCGCCACCGGCGGCGCCACCTTCACAACGCTGCTGGACATCCCTGATGCCTCGGCGCTGGACGTTGCCGACCTGTGGGCACCGCGGAACCGCGACGACGAGCTTCGCGTGCCGATCGGCGTCACCGCCACCGGTGAGCCGCTGTACTTCGACCTCAAGGACGAGGCCGAGGGTGGCATGGGCCCGCACGGCCTGATGATCGGTATGACCGGCTCGGGCAAGTCCCAGACCCTGATGTCGATCCTGTTGTCGCTGTTGACCACTCACTCCGCCGAGCGGCTCATCGTGATCTACGCCGACTTCAAGGGTGAGGCGGGAGCCGACATCTTCCGCAACTTCCCTCAGGTGGTCGCGGTCATCTCGAACATGGCCGAGAAGCGATCACTGGCCGATCGGTTCGCCGACACCCTGCGCGGTGAGGTGGCCCGCCGCGAGCAGATGCTCAAGGAGGCCGGCCGCCGGGTCCAGGGCAGTGCCTTCAACTCGGTCACCGAGTACGAGGCAGCCATCGCCGCCGGACATGATTTACCCCCGATGCCGACGCTGTTCGTGGTCGCCGACGAGTTCACCTTGATGCTCGCCGAGCATCCCGAGTACGCGGATCTCTTCGATTACGTTGCGCGCAAGGGTCGCTCGTTCCGGATCCACATCCTGTTCGCATCGCAGACGCTGGACGTGGGCCGGATCAAGGACATCGACAAGAACACGTCGTACCGGATCGGCCTGAAGGTGTCCAGCCCCAGCATCTCCCGTCAGATCATCGGGGTCGAGGACGCGTACCACATCGAATCGGGACGCGAGCACAAGGGCGAGGGCTTCTTGGTGCCTGCGCCCGGTGCGGTGCCCATCAAGTTCCGCAGTACCTACGTCGACGGCATCTACGACCCGCCGCGGGCCGAGAAGTCGATCGTGGTGCGGGCTCTGCCGCAGCCGCAGCTGTTCACGGCCTCGCGGGTCGAGCCCGAGCCCGACACGGTCATCGTCACCAATGAGCCGGAAATCGACGTGGCGCCGCCGCGCAAGCTGATCGCCACCATCGGTGACCAGCTGGCCAGCTACGGCCCGCAGGCACCCAAGCTCTGGCTGCCGCCGCTCGACGACGCGATCGCGCTCGACGACGTGCTCGCGCACACCGACATCGAGCCGGGCCAATTGCGTTGGCCGCTGGGTGAAATCGACAAGCCGTTCGAGATGCGTCGGGACGCGCTGGTGTACGACGCGAACTCGTCGGCAGCCAACGTGCTGATCCACGGCGGTCCGCGCTCGGGCAAGTCGACCGCGCTGCAGACGTTCGTGTTGTCCGCCGCCGCGCTGCACTCGCCGAGCGAAGTGAGCTTCTACTGCCTCGATTACGGCGGCGGACAGCTCGCCGGTCTGGCGGACCTGGCCCACGTCGGCAGCGTGGCCACCCCGCTGGAACCCGAGCGCATCCGCCGGACCTTCGGTGAGCTCGAGCAGCTGCTGCAGGCCCGTCAGCGCCAAGGTGCCGTCAGCCGGGTGGGCAGCTATTCCGATGGATACGGCGAAGTCTTCTTGGTCATCGACAACCTCTACGCCTTCAGCCGGGACAACACCGACACGTTCAACACCCGTAACCCGTTGCTGGCCAAGGTGACCGAGCTGGCCAACACCGGGCTGGCCTACGGCATCCACGTCATCATCACCACGCCGAACTGGCTGGAGGTGCCGCTGGCGATGCGTGACGGCCTGGGCCTGCGTCTGGAGCTCAAGCTGCACGACAGCCACGACAGCATCGTGCGCGTGGTGGGTGCGCTGCGGCGCCCGGCCGAGTCGGTGCCTGCCGATCAGCCGGGTCGCGGCCTGACCATGGCCGCCGAGCACTTCCTGTTCGCCGAGCCGCAGTTGAGCGACATCGCCGTCATCAACGCCCGGTTCCCGGGACAGAGCGCGCCGCCGGTGCGCTTGCTGCCCACCGCGCTGGCTCCGGCCGCGCTGGCGCCGCTGTACCCGGCGCCCGAGCAGGTGGTCATCGGACAGCGCGAGGAGGACCTGGCGCCGGTCGTGGTCGACTTCAAGACGAACCCGCTGCTCGCGGTGTTCGGCGACACCCGGTCGGGCAAGACGACGCTGCTGCGGCACATCATCCGGACCATCCGCGAGAACTCGCGGCCGGACGAGGTGGCCTTCACCGTCATCGACCGACGGCTGCACCTGGTGGAGGAGCCGTTGTTCCCGGACAACGAGTACACCGCCAACATCGACCGCGTGCTTCCGGCGATGCTGGGCCTGTCGGCCCTCATCGAGAAGCGCCGTCCGCCTGCCGGTTTGAGCCCGCAGGAGCTCAGCGCCTGGAATCAGCGGACCGGGACGGATGGCCACATCCACTACCTGATCATCGACGACGTGGACCAGATCCCCGACGGTCCCGCCATCAGCGGGCCCTTCGCGGGGCAGCGCCCGTGGACCAACATCGTGAACCTGTTGGCCGAGGCGACCGACCTCGGCCTGCGCGTCATCGTGACCGCCCGCGCCACCGGGTCGGCACACGCCGTGATGACCGCGCCGCTGCTGCGTCGTCTCAATGATCTGCAAGCCACCACCCTGATGCTGTCGGGCAATCCCGCCGACAGCGGCAAGCTCCGCGGGCACCGGTTCGCCCGGTTCCCCGCGGGACGCGGCATGTTGCTCGGCGACGGCGACGCGCCCGAGTTCGTCCAGCTCGTCAACCCACTCATCGATGACACGGCACTGTCCGTGAACAACGGGAGAAAGGAATTCTGATGACATTGCGGGTAGTTCCGGAAGGATTGACCGCCGCGAGCGCGGCCGTCGAGGCGCTCACCGCGCGTCTGGCCGCCGCCCACGCGGCTGCCGCCCCCGTCGTCTCGGCGGTGATCCCACCTGCCGCCGACGCGGTGTCGCTGCAGACCGCGACCGGGTTCAGCGCGCACGGCGCCCAGCACTCGGCGCTGGCTGCCCAGGGCGTCGAGGAACTCGGCCGCTCGGGTGTCGGCGTCGGGGAGTCCGGTGCCAGCTACGTCACCGGTGACGCGATGGCAGCTGCGTCCTACCTGACTGCGCGCGGCCTCTGACATGACTGCCCCCATCTGGATGGCCCTACCGCCCGAGGTGCACTCGACGCTGCTTTCCAGCGGCCCGGGCGCCGGGCCGTTGCTGGCCGCAGCGGGGGCCTGGCAGTCACTGAGCACCGAATACGCGTCGGCGGCAGCAGAACTCACCAGTGTGCTGGGTGGGGTGCAAGCCGGGTCGTGGGAGGGCCCGAGCTCGGAGCAGTACGTGGCGGCCCACGGGCCGTATCTGACGTGGTTGGCGCAGCAGAGTGCCAACAGCGCCGCGGTGGCGGTGCAACACGAGACCGCGGCCGCGGCCTACACCTCGGCGGTGGCCGCCATGCCGACGCTTCCCGAGCTGGCACTGAACCACGTTGTGCACGGCGTCCTGATCGCTACGAACTTCTTCGGCATCAACATGATTCCGATCGCGGTCAATGAGGCCGATTACGTCCGGATGTGGATTCAGGCGGCCACCACCATGGCCACCTATCAGGCTGTCTCAGGCGCTGCGGTCATGGCGGCTCCGACCAGCGCGCCGTCACCGATGTTGCTCAAACCCGGTGCGGGGGAGGCGGGTACCGCTTCGGCCAACGCGCAGCAGATGATGACGCAGGCTCAGGCGAGCGAATCCGGTTCGGCGATGGAGAATTCGAACATCATCTCCGACCTGCTCGAGCAGTACCTGCAGAACGTGCCGGGCGGGCAGGACATCATCGACTTCCTCAAAGATCCGCTCGGCAATCTGCAGAAGCTGCTCAACGACTTCATGACCGACCCGATCGGCGCGTGGGGTACCTGGGGGCCGTTGTTGTCAGCGGTCGCATACCAGGTGTTCACCAACCTGGTGGGCTGGCCGACCTGGGGCATGATCCTCGCGTCGCCGTTCCTGATCCCGGCACTGGCGGCGCTGGGGATCACCGGACTGGTGCTGCTGATCGACCACGTCATGCAACCGCCCGCCGATCCGGCCCCGGCAGATGCACCCGTCGAGCCCGCGCCGCTGGCCGAACAACAACGGTCGTACCCCTTGGCGGGCCTACCCGCGCCCGGTGGCACCGCCGTGGGTGCCGGTGCGCCCGCAGCTGGTACCGCTACCGCGGCGGGTGCCCCGGCGGCACCGGCTCCGGCGGCCGCGGCGGCGTTCGCTCCGTATGCGGTGCTGGGCAGTGACCCCGACGAGGGTTTCAGCCCGACGGTGGGTGGCAAGTCCACTGCCTCGGCACCGGCTTCCGGAATCCCCGCGGCGGCTTCCGGGGTGGCGGCATCGTTGGCCGCGCGCCGCAAGCGTCGGCGCAAGCGGGGCGCGGCGCTCGAAGACCACGCTTACGCGGATGCCTACATGGACTACGAGGCGCCCGATCCGGAACCGGCGCCGAAGCCGGAACCACGGGTGCGTGCCTCCGAAAGCGGTGCCGGGACCATGGGATTCACCGGCACCGAATCAAAATCCGATGCGACCGCGGCCGGCCTGACCACCTTGGCCGGCGAGAGATTCGACGAGAGCCCTGTCTCGCCGATGCTGCCCGGTTCCTGGGACCCCGATGAGGCCCCGGGTGATCCGGAAGGGGGTTCCCGCAGCTGACCAGACCGCTCGTGCATGACCATCCACCAACGATCCGAAAGGAAAAACCATGAGTCTGTTGGACGCTCACATCCCCCAGCTGATCGCCTCCGAGGCCGCCTTCGGCGCCAAGGCCGCGCTGATGCGCAGCACCATCGCCCAGGCCGAGCAGGCCGCGATGTCTTCGCAGGCCTACCACATGGGTGAGGCCTCGGCCGCGTTCCAGGCCGCCCACGCCCGGTTCGTCGAGGTGTCGGCCAAGGTCAACGCGCTGCTCGACATCGCGCAGCTCAACCTCGGTGACGCCGCGAGCACCTACGTCGCCCAGGACGCCGCCGCCGCCAGCACCTACACCTCGGTCTAGTCGAACAAGCAACGGATACAGGAGTTTTCATGTCGCAGATCATGTACAACTACCCGGCCATGCTGGCTCACGCCGGGGAGATGAACACCTACTCGGGTGCGCTGCACGCCGTCGGCGCGGACATCGCCGCCGAGCAGGCCGCGCTGAGCAGCGCCTGGCAGGGTGACACCGGTATGACCTACCAGGCCTGGCAGGCCCAGTGGAATCAGGCCATGGAAGAGCTGACCCGTGCCTACCGGGCGATGGCGTCCACCCACGAGATGAACACCATGTCGATGAGTGCGCGCGACGCTGCCGAAGGGGCCAAGTGGGGCTGATGCCGGTGGCTGCGCGTTGAGTGCCGGAGCCAACGCCGTCGAGCTGACCACCGACCAGGCCTGGTACCTCGCCGAGGTACTCGGCGCCGGAGCGTTCCCGTGGGTGCTGGCCATCACGCCGCCCTACAGCGATCCGGCGCAGCGGTTCGGTTTTGCCGCCGAGCAGACCGCTGAACTGACCCGGATGGGTGTGCTCGACGGCAGTGGTGAGATCAATCCGCAGGTGGCGCAATGGGTTCGCCTGGTCTGCCGGGCGACCCAATGGCTCGACCTGCGGTTTGTCTCAGGCCCGGGGGATCTGCTGCGCGGGATCGTGGCCCGACAAGGGCTTGCGCGAGGAGACGACCAGCACAGCCTGGACGGCAAGTCCGTTGTCGTGCTGCGTAACGCGCAGCTGGTGACGTTCACCGAGATGGACATCAACCACCCCCACGGCCTGGTACCGGTGCTCACCGCCGGTCTGTCGCAACGCAGGCCGGCGCGGTTCGAGGAGTTCGCGCTGCCGGCCGCGGCCGGCGCCCGCGCCGACGAACAGATCCGCAACGGCACGCCGCTGATCGAAGTGCTGGGATTCCTCGGTGTCCCGGCCTCGGCCCGGCCGATCGTGGAATCGGTGTTCGACGGCCGCCGAACCTATGTCGAGATCGTCGCGGGAGAGCACCGCGACGGTCACCGGGTCACCACCCAGGTGGGAGTCAGCATCATCGACACCCCCGAGGGCCGGATTCTGGTGTCCCCGTCGAAAGCCTTCGACGGGGAATGGATTTCGACCTTTACGGCAGGCACGGCCGAGGCGATCGCGATGGCGATCGAGCGGCTCACTGCCTCGCTGCCCAGCGGCTCCTGGTTCCCCGACCAGCCGCTCATCCGCGACTTCGACGAATTCGCGGTCACTGATTCACGCTCCATGAGAAGAACCCAGAAAGCATAGGAATGTCCGACAACACTGTGATGCCGATCGTTCGGGTGGCCGTGCTGGCCGCTGGAGACGACGGTGGCCGGCTGACCGAGATGGCCCTGCCGTCCGAGCTGCCGTTGCGCGAGATCCTGCCCGCGGTCCAGCGCATCGTGCTCCCCGCCGGGGGCGACGACGGAGCGAGCGCCCCGGACCCGGTGCGGCTCAGCCTGGCCCCGGTTGGCGGCGCGCCATACAGCCTGGATGCCACGCTCGACACGGTCGGTGTGGTGGACGGAGATCTGCTTGCCCTGCAAGCCGTTCCCGTCGGCCCGGCTGCCCCGCGCATCGTCGAGGACATCGCCGACGCTGCCGTGATCTTCTCGGCTGCCCGCCGGCGTCCGTGGGGCGCGGAGAACATCGCGCGCTACGCATCGTTGGCCCTGATCGGGCTCATCCTGGTCGGCACGGGCCTGGGCGTCGCCCACCGCGTGGTGACCGGTGAACTGCTCGGGCTCTTCGTCGTCGGTGGCATCGCCATCGCCACCGTGCTCGCCGCGCTGTCGACGCGGGGCCGGTCACCGGCACTGGCCACCGCGCTGGCCGTCACCGCACTCGTCCCGGTCGCCGCAGCGTTCGCCCTCGGTGTGCCAGGTGAATTCGGCGCGCCGAGCATCCTTCTGGCCGCGGCCGCAGTGGCTGCATGGTCCCTGATCAGCATGGCCAGCTCTCCCGACGATCGGGGCATCGCGGTGTTCACCGCGACCACGGTCGCCGGAGTCGGCGTGTTGCTGATCGCCGGTGCGGCCTCGCTGTGGGTGATCAACTCGACGGTGATCGGGTGTGCCCTGGTCGTCATCGCCCTGGTGGTCACCGTCCAGGCGGCCCAGCTGTCCGCGATGTGGGCTCGCTTCCCGCTGCCCGTCATCCCGGCGCCGGGCGATCCGTCCCCGTCGGCGCAGCCGCTTTCGGTGTTGGCGGACCTGCCGCGCCGGGTCCGGGTGAGTCAGTCGCACCAGACCGGTGTCATCGCCGCAGGCGTGCTGCTCGGCGTGGCCGGGTCAGTGGCCCTGGTCGGCTCGCCGACCGCGTCGCCGTGGGCCTGGTACATCGTGGTGGCTGCCGCACTCGGCGCGGCCCTGCGGGCCCGGGTCTGGGACTCCGCCTCGTGCAAGGCATGGCTGCTCGGCCATCCCTACCTGCTGACCGTTGTCTTGTTGGTGGTCTTCGCAATCGACGGCCGCTACCAGGCTGCCTGGTTCGCGCTGGCGGCACTGGCCGGCCTGGTCGTGGTGTGGGTCATCGCCGCGCTGAACCCGCGGGCCGCCTCCCCGGACACCTACTCGCTGCCGATGCGGCGCCTGGTCGGCTTCCTGGCGACCGGCCTCGACGCATCGCTGATTCCGGTGATGGCATTCCTCATCGGGCTGTTCAGCCTCGTTCTCGACAGGTGATGAATCGGTGATCCACAAGAGCCTGGGTGTTCTGGCCACAACCGGTCTGGTGTTGTTGGTCGGCGCCCCGTCGGCGGGTGCCGTCAGCCCGCCCGAGGTCGATCCACAGATCGCCCCGCCGGCCGGCAGCGCCGGTCCGGTGGGGGCGATGGCGCAGCGTTCGGCGTGTGCCACCACGGGTGTGCTGCCTGGTACCGATCCCGGATCGGTCAACCCGAATCAGTTGGCGCTCAACCTGTCCGGCGCCTGGAAGCAGAGCCGTGGGCAGGGGCAGACGGTGGCTGTCATCGACACCGGTGTGCAGCCGGGACCCCGGCTGCCGCACGTCGAAGGCGGCGGTGACTTCATCGAGTCGACCGACGGCCTGACCGACTGCGACGGCCACGGGACCTCGGTGGCCGGCCTCATTGCCGGGCAGCCCGGGGCCGACGGCTTCTCCGGTGTAGCGCCCGAAGCCCGGCTGATCTCGATCCGGCAGAACTCGCCGCGGTTCTCGCCACGCGCGGCCGGCGCCGATATGGCCGAGGCGCGCGTAGCGGCCGACGTGGCCAGCCTGGCCCGGGCCGTGGTGCGCGCGGCCGACATGGGTGCGCGCGTCATCAACATCTCCGTGGTGACCTGCATGCCGGCCGACAAACACATCGACCAGAACGAACTCGGTGCGGCACTGCGTTATGCGGCGGTCGAGAAAGACGCGGTGATCGTGGCTGCCGCGGGAAACACGCAGGGCGGCGTCACCACCGGATCGGCGTGCGGATCCAACCCGTTGTCGGGTGCCCCCGATGATCCGCGCAACTGGGGCGGCGTCTCCTCGGTGTCCATCCCCTCGTGGTGGCAGCCCTACGTGCTGTCGGTCGGGGCCCTGAACGCGACCGGTCAGCCTTCGGCATTCACCATGCCCGGACCCTGGGTCGGAATCGCAGCCCCGGGCGAACACATCTCGTCGGTGAGCAACGCGCCCGGCGGAGGATTGTCCAACGCCATGCCCACCGATCAGGACAAAATGGTCCCGCTCAGCGGCACCAGCTACGCCGCGGCGTACGTGTCCGGCGTTGCGGCATTGGTGCGCAGCAAGTTTCCTGATTTGAACGCGCGCCAGGTGGTGCACCGGCTGACCACGACGGCCCAGGGTGCTCCCCGTTCACCGTCGAACGTGATCGGCGCCGGCGGTGTCGATCCGGTCGCCGCGCTCACCTGGGATGTCGCCGACATGCCGCTCGACGGCCCGGAGGCTCCCGCAGGCAAACCCATTGCCGCACCGGAAGAACCGGCCCCGCGGGACAACACCGGGCGAATCGTCGCATTCGCCGGCACCGGAGCACTTGCGCTGGCGGCCATGGCCGTTGCCTTCAGCGCGTACCGACGGAAGGACCACTCATGACCGCCCGACTTGCGTTGGCATCCCTGTTCGTCGTGGCGGCCGTGCTGGCCCGGCCATGGCAGACCAACACCGAACGCTGGGTGCTCGGCGTCTCTGCCGCCGCGGTGGTGCTGCTGCTGGCCTGGTGGGGCGGGATGTTCCTGACCACCCGGGTGGCCCGGCACTTCGAGGTGTTGCGGCGCAACCTTTCCAAGAAACAGCCTGAGACGGCGCTCGATTCGGAGACCGTCGTGCTGCGGGTCGACCCCGCGGACCCCGCCCAGCTTCCGGTCGTGGTCAACTACCTGGACCGCTACGGCATCCGCTGCGACAAGGTCCGGGTGACTCACCGCGATGCCGGTGGCGCACGGCGTAGCTGGATCAGCCTGACCGTGGCGGCGGTGGACAATCTCGATGCGTTGCGGGCCCGGTCATCGCGGATCCCGTTGCGGGACACCACGGAAATCGTCGGCCGTCGGCTCCGTGACCATCTGCAGGAACAGGGCTGGACCGTCACCCTCGTCGACGGGGTGGATTCTCCGCTGCCCGAGCCGGGCAAGGAAACCTGGCGAGGTGTGAAGGACGACTCGGGATACGTTGCGGCATACCGCGTCAACGTCAGCGACAAGCTGGAGGCCGTGTTGGCCGGGGTGGGTGCGCTGCCGGCCCAGGAAACCTGGACCGCACTGGAATTCACCGGCTCTCCGGCGCAACCGCAGCTGACGGTGGGCGCGGCGTTGCGTACCGCGGAGCGTCCCCCGCGGCGGGCCCCGCTGGCCGGGCTGAAATCGACCGCCGGTCGGCATCGTCCCGCGTTGGCAGCGCTGAACCCGTTGTCTTCGGAGCGTCTGGACGGCACCCCGGCCGCGGTGCCGGCGGCGCTGCTGGCACCGGCCGAGGCCTCAGTCGAACATGAAATCCCGCAGGAAGCGGGTCATCCGGCGTAGGTAGTCCGGCTGGCTCACGTGCAGCAGGTGGTTGCCGGGGAACCAGTGGAACGCGCAGCGATCCCAGTGTTCCCACAGCATCTCGGCCTGCTGCGGTGGGGCCAGCCGGTCACCGAGGCCGGTGATGATGAGCCGTCGTTCCTTGGGTACCAGCGGACGGTAGTTGAGCGGTGAGGCGTAGCGTGCCGCCGCTTCCGTCAACGCCGGGTCGGTCCTTGCCACGAGCCGTTGCAGGGCCACCAGTTTATTGGCCGGGAACCACTCGTCGACCGTGCGATCCGGGGTCACCACAGGGACATTCGGGACCACGGCTTGAATCCGGTTGTCCACACTGGCCAGCAGCGCCGACGTGAAGCCACCCAGGGAGATGCCGGTCAGGGCGATCCGGTCGACACCGGTGGACTCCAGATAGTCGATCACCGAGCGGAAGTCGTGCACGGCCTGGGCCATCGCCTCGGAGAAGCCGGCGAATCCGTGGGAGAAGAATCCGTAACCGCTGAACGGGGAGAATCTTTCGGCGCGGCGGCCGTGAAACGGCAAGGTGTACAACAACACGTCGTAGCCGGAGCGGTAGAACCACGGCAACGACAGGAACAGGCCGTTCGCCAGGTACGGCGACCCCATGAAGCCGTGGATCACACACAACGTGGGATGCGGCCCGTCGTCGTGGCGCCAATGTTGTGCCCGTACAACGTTGTTGCGGGCGAACCCGCCGCACAGGTCGCGCATCCCGGGGTTGACCGCGGTGAAGCTGCTGTCGAACCGGATGTTCTCCACCCGGCCGTGCGCGATCAATTCGGCAATGGGATTGGCCCGGCGGGTGGATACCAGGGGTGGTCGGGTGGGAGCCGGAAACGACACCGCGGGATCTTGAGCGGTAGCCAGGTCGGCGTAGAACCGCATGTGGTCGTTCTCGGTTCGGGATTGCGACGGGTGCAGCATGGATGCCAGCGCGGTCGGCACCATCGACGTCGCGACGATCGAGGCGACCCCGGTGCGCAACGCGATGTCGGCGATCGCGGAGGCGTCGACGATGGCTCTCTGCCGCAGGGTCAGGTCGGCCCGGCGAGGCAGGCCGCCCGCACCGGCATCACCGCCGGGAACGTCGGGAACGGGGATCGGAGGTTCGACCGGGTCCGGGTCCACGATGCCGATGCTAACCAACCGCTCAGCTCAGGCCGAACAACTTCGCGGCGTTGTCGTGCAGAACATTGCGGCGCCAGGTGTCGTCGACACCGGGCAGGTCGATCAGGTGATGGATGGCCTCGGCGTACCCGTACGGGATGTTCGGGAAATCGCTGCCGAACAGGATGTGCTCACCCAGGGCCGTCAGCCGGCTGAGTTCGCCGGTCGGGAACGGCATCATCTCTTCGACGAACGGGGTGAACGCCATCGTGGTGTCCAGCCGCACCTCGTCGTAGCGTTCGGCGAGATCGAGGAACGCCGAGTACTCGGGCATCCCCATGTGCGCCACGATCAGCGGCAGTCTCGGATAGCGGCTCAACAGTTTTGCGATCGGGTCCGGGCCGGTGAAGTCGCCGGGCGCCGGGCCGGAACCGCAATGGATGACGACCGGCACACCGGCATCCTCGATCTGGCCCCAGACCTCGTCGAGCAGGGGATCGTTCGGCTCGTAGTTGCCCACCTGGATGTGGGCCTTGAACACCTGGGTGCCTGCGGCGATGGCGTCTCTGACGTAGTTCGCGGCCTGTTCCTCGGGGTAGAACGTGGCGGTGGCCAGGCAGTCCGGGGTGTCCTGGGCGAACCCTCGCGCCCACTGGTTGAGCCAGGCCGCCATGTCCGGCTTGTGCGGGTAGATCAGCGAGGTGAACCTTCTGATGCCGAACTCCCGCAGGGTGGCGACGCGCTGCGCCTCGTCGGCGCGGTACGTGATGGGCCATTCCCGGCCGATCAGCGGGCCCTGGCTGTCGAAGTACTGCCACACCTTGTCCATCACGTTCTTGGGCATGAAGTGGGTGTGCACGTCGACGATGCCGGGCAGGCCCAGCTCCGTCCAGATTTGCCGGACCTTTTTCGATTCATCCATCGTCTAGGACGATATATCCCATGTGGAATCCCGATACCTACCTGGCCTTCGCCGATCACCGCGGGCGTCCGTTCTATGACCTGCTCTCGCGCGTGGCGGCCGCCGCGCCGCGCCGCGTCGTCGACCTCGGGTGCGGGCCCGGCAACCTGACCGAGACGCTGGCCCAGCGCTGGCCCGGCGCCACGTTGGAAGCCTGGGACAGCTCACCGGAGATGGTGGCCGCCGCACAGGCCCGCGGCCTCGAGGCGCACGCCGGGGCCATCGAGGACTGGACCCCACGACCCGACACCGACGTGGTCATCTCCAACGCGGCGCTGCAGTGGGTGCCCTCGCATCGTGAGCTCGTGGTGCGCTGGGCGGGTCAGCTGCCGGCCGGGGCCTGGATCGCCTTCCAGGTGCCCGGCAATTTCGATGCGCCGTCGCATCATGCGGTGCGCGCGCTCGCGCGGCGGGAGCCGTTCGTCGAGCCGCTGCGGGACATGCCCTGGCGCGATGTGGGCCAGGTGGACACGCCTGTGGAATACGCCGGGCTCCTGACCGATGCAGGCTGTGCGGTGGATGCCTGGGAGACCACCTATGTGCACCAATTGACCGGCGATACACCGGTTCTGGACTGGATCACCGGGACGGCGCTGACTCAGGTGAAAGGCCGGCTGAGCGCAGAGCTGTGGGAGCAATACCGTCAGGCCATCATCCCGATGCTGGCCGAGGCCTATCCGCGCCGCCCCGACGGCACAACCTTCTTTCCGTTCCGTCGCGTGTTCGTGGTCGCTCAAGTGCGGTGGTCATTACCCATGACGTAATCGACATGCGTACCCGCACGTTCGAGGATTGGCGCATGCCGACCTTCACGACCGCAGACCGCACCGACATCCACTACACCGACACCGGGTCAGGACCGGTCGTGGTGTTCACCCACTCGTGGGGACTCAATTCCGGCCAGTGGCAGCAGGTGATTGAGGGCCTGGTGGACAAGGACTTTCGCTGTGTGAGCTATGACCGGCGCGGGCACGGCCACTCCGGCAGCTACGCCGGCGAGTGGACCGTCGATCTGCTGGCCGATGACTTGGCCGCACTGCTCGATCACCTGGACCTCGACGACGTGACGCTGGTGGGGCATTCGCTAGGGTGCGGTGAGATCGTCCGGTACCTCAGCCGGCACGGGACCGGGCGGGTGCAGCGTGCGGTGCTGGTGGCGCCACAGCTTCCGATGGTGGTCGCCGCAGCGGACAACCCGGACGGCGTTCCCGCGGAGATGATCGCCGGGATGACCGCCGAGCTGGAACGCGATGTGCGGCAATGGTGTGTCGACAACGCCGCGCCCTTCTTCGGAGACCACGAGGTGCCGCCGGAAGTCGTCGATTGGACCGTGGACCAGGTCGCCGAACTGCCTGTCGCGACTCTGGTCGCCACTCAGCTGATGGGTGCCCACGCCGACTACCGTGCCGAGCTGGCCGAGTTCGACCTACCGGTTCTGGTGATCCAGGGCGATGCCGATGTGTCGACGCCCATCGAGCTCACCGGGCGTCGCACCGTGGCGCTGCTGCCGCAGGGCACGCTCGTCGAGATCCCCGGCGCGGCCCACGGGCTGTACGTCACCCACGCCGACCGCGTGATCGAGGCGATTTGTGCACCTCCGGTAACGCTCACCGTTACCAGAGGTGCACAAATCACTGGTTAGCGACGGGTGTTCAGCAGATCGATGACCTGTTGGACCAGGTCGTCGATCACGGCGCCGGTGGTGTCGAGCACCAGATCGGGATTCTCGGGCGCTTCGTAGGGCGCATCGACGCCGGTGAGACCCTTGAGTTCACCGGCACGCGCCCGCGCGTAGAGCCCCTTGGGATCGCGGCGTGCACATTCTTCGACAGGTGTCGCGACGTGCACCTCGATGAACGGCAGCTTGGCGGCGTCGTTGAGGGCCCGCGCGGTCTCCCGGTCGGACTTCAGCGGCGACACCAAGGATGCGAGCGCCACCACACCCGCGTCGGCCAGCAGCCGGGTCAGATGCCCGACGCGGCGGATGTTCTCGGTGCGGTCACCGGCCGAGAAGCCGAGATCGTCGGACAGGCCGTGGCGCAGGTTGTCGCCGTCGAGCAGGTAGGCCACCTGACCCGATTCGACCAGAGCCCGCTCGACGGCCACCGCCAGCGTGGACTTACCCGAGGCGGGCAGGCCGGTGAACCAGATGGTCGCGCCGCGCTGTCCCGTGCTGTTCCAGCGGTATTCGCGGTCCAGTGACGACGGATGCCATTTGATGTCCGACCGGTTGTGCCCGCTCGGCTTGAGTTCACGGGCCTGCAGGATGATGCCGGCGCCGACGGTGTCATTGGACACCTCGTCGATCAGGATGAACGCACCGTTGTCACGGTTGTCGGCGTAGTTGTCGGCCACCAGCACCGAGCTGGTGCGCAGCGTGACGGAGCCGATGTCGTTGAGCGCCAGCTCAACCGGGGACTCGACCTCGTCGAGGGTCTCCGGGTCGAGCTTGGTGTGCAACTCCTGGACCGTGGCCCGCACCGTACGGGTGCCCTGCTTGAGGGCCAGCCGGTCGCCCGCGCGCAGCGGGTTGTCGAAGAACCAGCACACCGTCGCGTCGATCTCCCGGGCCAGTACCGGCACGACCGCGTCCTCGGAGGCACTGACGAACACGTCGCCACGGCCGACGTCGATATCATCGGCCAGCTCGATCGAAACCGACAGCGGTGCAACGCCTACCGATCGGCCCTCGTCCAAGGTGTCCAGGGCCGTCACCACCGAACGGGTGCCGGCCGGCAGGCTGACCACGGGGTCGCCGACTTGAAGCGTGCCCGCGGACAGCCGGCCGGTGTAGCGGCGGCGCTGCTCTGCAGTCGGCCGGGACACCCATTGGACGGCCAGCCGCAGGTTCGCCGGATCGGCATGCGGCGCCGTCAGCTCGATGCCCTCGAGGTACTCGAGCAGCGTGGGCCCGTCGTACCAGGGGGTGTTGTCGGAGCGGTGCACGACGTTGTCGCCCAGCTTGGCCGCGATCGGGATGACGGTGAGATCGAGGCCGCCGAGCCGATCGGCGACCTGCCGGAGCTCGCGCTCGACTTCGGCGAACCGGTCCTTGTCGAAGTCGACCAGATCGATCTTGTTGACCGTGGCCACGAAGTGCTTGATGCCCAACAGTTTCGCGATCCGGGCGTGCCGACGGGTCTGGCGCAGCACACCGGCCCGGGCGTCGACCAGCAGGATCGCCACGTGGGCGTTGGAGGCGCCGGTGAACATGTTGCGGGTGTAACGCTCGTGCCCCGGAGTGTCGGCCAGGATGTAGCTGCGGGTGGCGGTGGAGAAGAACCGGTAGGCGACGTCGATCGTGATGCCCTGCTCGCGCTCGGCGCGCAGCCCGTCGGACAACGCTGCCAGGTCCGCCACGCCCTCCGAATCGGTCACGGCCTCAAGATGATCCAACGGCAGGCTGTCCGTGTCGTGCAGCAGCCGGCCGATCAGTGTGCTCTTGCCGTCATCGACCGAACCAGCGGTGGTGATGCGGAGCAATTGACGAGTAGACATCAGGATCCTCGGTTCTTCGCGCGAGCGCTCATCAGAAGTACCCCTCTCGCTTGCGGTCTTCCATGGCCGCCACGGACGTGCGGTCGTCAGCGCGGGTCTCTCCGCGTTCTGACACGGTGGCCGCCGAGATCTCGCTGATCACGCGGTCGATCGTGGTGGCCTGTGACCGCACCGCCCCGGTGATGGTGAGGTCGCCGACGGTGCGGTAGCGCACCCACTCCACGGCCGCCGTCTCGGAACCGGCGGGTGCGGTGTACTCCGAGACCGCGAGCAGGATGCCGTCGCGTTCGAAGACCTCGCGTTCGTGGGCGAAGTAGATCGACGGCAGCTCAAGGTTTTCCAGCTCGATGTAGCGCCAGATGTCCAGCTCGGTCCAGTTCGACAGCGGGAACACCCGCACCTGTTCACCCTTGCGGATGCGGCCGTTGTACAGCGACCACGGTTCGGGGCGCTGGGCGCGCGGATCCCACTGGCCGAATTCGTCGCGGAAGCTCAGGATGCGCTCCTTGGCCCGGGCGCGTTCCTCGTCACGGCGGGCGCCGCCGAACGCCGCGTCGAACCCGCCGGCCTCCAACGCGTCGAGCAGCGTGCGGGTCTGCTGCCGGTTGCGCGACGCTCCGGGCCCCGGATCGGCTACGCGGCCGCTGTCGATGGTCTCCTGCACCGACCCGACGAGAAGCTTGTGCCCATGCCCGGTGGTGCGGCGGTCGCGGAACTCGATGACCTCCGGGAAATTGTGGCCGGTGTCCACGTGGAGCACCGGGAACGGCAGTGGCGAAGGCTGGAAAGCCTTCTCGGCCAACCTCAACAGGACGATGGAGTCCTTGCCGGCGGAGAACAGCAGCACCGGCCGCTGCAGCTCGGCCACCACCTCCCGGATGATGTGCACGGCTTCGGCTTCCAGCAGCCGCAGCTCGTCGACGTGCAAGAGATCGAGACTCATACCGGCAGGCCCTCCTTCTCGGCGTCACGGCGGTAGCGGTCCACCCATTCGTCGGACCGCTGATCGGCCTGGCGTTCCAGCACCGGCTGCGGGGCCAGTCGCGGGTCCAGGCCGAGCGCTTCCAGCACCGTGGCCACCACGGTCGTGAGGTTGCGCCACAGGTAGGGATACGACACCTCGATGGGCGAGATGTTCTCCTCGGCGAACCAGGAGCGCCAGCCCTCCTCCTGGGCCTGCAGCAGTCTGACCACGTGGGCGATGGCGCCGGCGTGATACTCGGCGCGGGCATCGCGTACCGGGTCGGCCCGGCCGCGCCAGACCCTGGTCTGCACCGCCCGCCAGAACGAAACCGCCTGTGAGACAACATCGGGACGGTAGACATGGATCAGCACCGGGTCGCTGCCGATGACATCGCGGATCGCGGCGAGCAGTCCGGGCCCGGAACGCTCGGGTAGGCCCTCTGCGCGTTCCAGCAGCAACGGGGTCTGGTTCCACATCAGCTTGCCGCCCCACACCCCGTTGGGGGTGCGGCCGACGGTGCGGATGTAATCGCGCCAGATCTCGGACGGGGCCAGATCCGGCTTCCCCTCGACCAGCGGATCGAGCAGGCGCAGGATCGACTCGTCCTCGACACCGGCGAACCATTCGCGGGGCTGCGGCGACATGCTGGTGGTCGGCAGGTACTGGAAGAACTCCTGGGGCTCACCGGCCATCCCGGTGGAGCGCAGGGACTCCACCAGCAAGGTGCTGCCGCTGCGCTGGGAAGCGAGCACCAGGTAGGCAGTCGGATGATCTGGCATGGGCGAGACTCTAACCATCATTGATTTGCGGCGCCTATTCAAAGAAGCGTCAAGAGTTTTAATTCACCGAGATGAAAACTATTGGCGGGTATCGGTGATGCCACGGTCTGCGGCGATGGCGGATCGGCTGGTGGCGGGACGGCCGTGAATACTCAGATAAGTCTGGGTATAGCGCTCGGAAATGCGGGTCCCGGCGAACTCGGAGGGGATGACGTCGAGGGTCTTCTGGCGCCAGTCGTTCAGTAGGAGCGCGAGGTTCTCGGCGATCGCCTCGGCCTTGTCCGTGGCATCGGGTCCCAGCAGGTTGTTGCGTTCGGCCGGATCGGCGACGAGGTCGTACAGTTCACGGTCCGGTCGAGGGCTCAGGACCGTGTCGCCGAGAGCTCGTGCGGGCGGGCTGTCGGCAATATCCCACGGCAGATCCAACAATGGTCGTGCCGCGTAATTCTCGATATAGCTGTATTCCTTTGTGCGGATCGCACGAATGGGGTCGAAAGAATCGTGATAGGTCTTTGTGGTGTACACCTCGGACCGGATCTCATCGGTCTCAGTTGAGGTGGCCGTGAGGTTGCTGGCGTGTGACAACCCCTCGACCTCGGCGGGGATCACGACCCCGAGTAACTCCAGCAGGGTGGGCAACAGATCGACGCCGCTGAACAACTCGTCGTAGCGGCGAGGAGCAATCGAAGAACCCCGCGGCGGGCGCACGATCAATGCGATGCCGGTGCCGGCGTCGTACAGCGTCGACTTGGCCCGGGGCAGTGCGGGCCCGTGATCGGTCATGAAGACCACCCAGGTGTTCTCGTCGAGCCCGGCCGCGGTGAGGGCGTCCAGCAGTTCGCCCACCTTCGCATCGGCAACCGCAATCGACCCGTAGAACTCGGCGAGGTCGTCGCGCACCTCAGAGCTGTCGGGCAGGTAGGCGGGCACCGCGACGGATCCCGATTCGGCCGGCTCGTAGCGGTCCCGCGGGTAGGGGCGATGAGTCTCGAAGAACCCGGTGGTCAGCAGGAACGGCTGTTGCGGAGCGTCGGCCAGCCACGCGGTGGCCTGTTCGACGACGTACTCGCAGAACGAATTCGACACGTCGAATTCGTGATAGCCGAGGTTCGCCGGGTACGACGTCTCGTGCTGCATACCGAACAGCGCTGTGTGCCAGCCTGATTCAGCGAGGATATGCGGCAGGGTACGCACTCCGGCGCGGTACTCCCAGCCGTGGTGGGCCAGGCCCACCAGACCGTTGCTCTGCGGGTACCTTCCGGTGAACAGCGAACCCCGCGACGGTGAGCACAGCGGCGCGGTGGCGTGTGCGCGGGTGAACAGGATCCCCTCGGCGGCGAGCTGGTCGAGGTGTGGGCTGGCCACATCGGGGTGGCCGTATACGCCGAGGTAGCGCCCGAGATCATGCCAGTGCACGACCAGCAGGTTCTGCTGTTGCGGCTCGGTCACGTCACATCCTTTCCATCCACACTACGACCGAACCGTCTGAGCTTGCCGTCCGCAACCGTTTGGCTCACCGAGAGCTACTTAATCGCCGCGGGGTCATCGGTAGGGTGGGGTCATGCCGACCGCCACCGAACCCGCTGCGGTCAGCGGCTATGAGGCCCGCTGGGAGCAGCACAACACCGAGCGGCGGGCCCAGATTCTGCAGGCGGCGGTCGCGTTGATCGAGGAGAATCCTCCGGGCGCCGAGATCTCCATGGCGCGAATCGCTGACCGCGCTGGACTGGCGAAGTCGGTGGTGTACCGCCAGTTCAGCGGCAAAGACGAGCTTGAGCGCCGCGTCCGGTCCTTCGTGTTCGACGATTTCGCGGCGGTGCTGGACACCAACCTCGACGTCTCTAACGGATCCTTGCGCGACATCCTGACCCGCACCGTGGCGGCGGTGGCCGACTGGATGCTCGACCATCCGCGGCTCGACGAGTTCGTCCGGCGCGGCCCCACGTATGACAGCGACGGCTCGCTGGACGCGGTCAGCGAGCTCAAGCTGCGCATGACCAGGCAGTCCGAGGGGATCATCGCCACGATCGCGCAGACCATCGGGGTGGATGACAGCGCGTTCAAGACCGTCCCGTTCGCGGTGGTGACGATGGTGGAGGCCACGTTGTCGGCGTGGATCCGCGGCGCGGCGCCGGAGCGGTCACGGGAAGAGATCGTGACGCACCTGGCCGACTTCGGCTGGTATGTCCTTGACGGCGCGGCACGCGCGAGCGGGCTCGACATCAACCGCGACGACGAGCTGACGTCGGTGATCGCCGGGCTGATGAACCGCGAGGACGGTTAGGCCAGCAGCCCGGCATTGAAATCGTCGACCACGCTGCGCACCGTCTCCTGGGCGCACGACTTGTTGGTGCCGATGAAACCGGTCGGCCCGCGCTTGATCCACCCGGTGACGAACGCGCCCCGCACCCCCGGCACCCGGCCGCCCTCATGAGGCACCGTCGCGGTGTCGTCGTCGAACGGCAGCCCCGGCACCGGGCGGCCGCGGTACCCGATGGACGTCAGCACCAGACCGGCCTCGATGACGCGCTGGAGCCCGGTCGCCTTCACCCGAGTCGAACCGTCGGGCGCGGCGATCAGCTCGTTGTGGACGAATTCCACTCCGGTAGTGGCGGATTCGCCGAGTATCGCGGTCGGCGACAACAGATACTCGAGCACGATCCGGCGATTGCCCTGACCGCGTGGCGCCGCGCGCAGGATCGCCGCGCGCGGGTCGGAGTCCGGCAGGGTCCGCAGGTCCTCGTCGCGGACGACAACGTCTACCCCCGGTGTCGAGCACAGCCCGACCAGTTCGGGAATCGTGAACGCCGACTGTTCGATCCCACGCCGGCCGACCACGACGACCTCTTCGATGGCGCTGTCGCGCAACGCCTCCAGTGCATTGGGGGCGATCGACGTGGAGGCCAGCCGATCCGGGTTCATGGTGAGGATGCGCGCCACGTCGAGCGCCACGTTGCCATTGCCGACAATGACCGCGCGAGGGCTCGATAAGTCGAAGGACCGGCCGGCGTGCTCGGGGTGACCGTTGTACCAGGCGACGAACTCGGTGGCCGAGGTGACGCCGGGCAGATCGATGCCGTCGATGTCGAGGCGACGGTCCGTGGAAGCGCCCACCGCGTAGATGACGGCGTGGTGCTCACGCAACAGATCGTCGTGGGTGACGTCGCTACCCACCTCGACGCCCAACCGCATCTCGAGGCGTGGGTCGGCGGCGATGTGGTCGAACTGGCGCGACACTCCCCGTGTTCGCTGATGATCGGGGGCCACGCCGAATCGCGCCAAACCGTATGGCTGGGTGAGCCGTTCGTATATCCGCACCCGGGCACCGGGGACGGTCAGGATCTCTTCGGCGGCGTACATCGCGGCCGGGCCGGACCCTACGATCGCCACCCTCAGGTCGCCGGTGCGCACCGCCAACGGCGGAACCACCGGCGCCAGGATCGGCCGCGGCCGGGGCATGGCGTAGAAATCGGCATTCAGGGTGGCGAACACGTCTTCGTCGGCGGTCAGCTTGGTGTGCGGTTTGATCGCGTCCACCGGGCAGGCCGTCACGCACGCCCCGCAGTCGACGCATTCGACAGGGTCGACGTAGAGCATCTGGGCGGTGTGGAAGTCGGGCTCGTCCGGTGTGGGGTGGATGCAGTTGACCGGGCAGGCGTAGACGCACGATGCGTCGCTGCAGCAGGACTGCGTGATGACGTGGGGCATCAGGCGAGGGCAACCGCTTCACGGTCCGGCACGCCACGGTAGCGCGCGGCCTCGCCGTCGATGCCGCAGCGCTTCCAGACCCACCGGCCGACCCGGTTCATCAGACCGAGTTCCTCGCTGAGGGCGCGCATTTCACCGAAGTAGCCGGACAGGATCTTGCGGGAGTGCGGGCTGCGCCAGAATGCGTCCTTGATCACCGCACGCGGAATCCCGAACTCCTCGCCGAACGACTTCGGCGGAGCCACGATCTCGTGCGCCAGCCAGCGCAGCGTCAACGGAAAGGCGACGCACGCGAATGCCTTCATCCGCCAGGAGCGTTCCGGCATATGGGTTTTGAGGAATTCGTGCGCCCAGGAGATGTGGCGGGCCTCTTCGGCGATGTGGATCTGCATGGTCCGCAGCACCGCGGGCGGAATGTTGGCGCCCTCGCGGATCAGGCCCTTCTGGAAGTGATCGATCGGCTCTTCGCCGGCGAGGATGCCCGCCATGAACGCCGTCGGGGAGTACTGGCCGACCAGGCCGATGTAGGGCGACAACCGACGGAACAGCGGCCGCATGCCCGGCACGTCAACGCCGCTGCGGTTGACCAGCTCCTGGAACATCTGGATGTGGTTGCACTCTTCGGTCATCTCGTGCAACGCGTAGCGGAACTCGGGTGAGTTGTTGGGCAGCTTCATGATGAACGCCATCAACCCGCGGATGAGGATGCTCTCGAAGGCCGCGCCGACCTTGACCGAGTTGAGCGTCCGCCAGCGGCCGATCTCGATCTGGCGGGCCAGGGGCTGGGCCTGGTACCAGGCGGTGGCACCCAGCGGATCGACGTTCGGTGACAGCACCCAGCGGGGATCGTCGAGGTCGATCGCCAAATCGGGGGAGTCCCACGCGATGTCCAGGTACGGGTCGAAGCGGCGGCGCACGGAACCTTCGGACAGCGTCTGCAACAGATCCTGGTAATCCGCATCCGGCGATGCGGCGTCAGGGGAGCTCGAAGCCATGGCGACAATTTACCGAGACTTTGGGTCCCAGTAAATACCGATTTGCGGATTTACGGGTGGTACGGCACCCCGACCGCGCGGAACACGTACTCGGGCCCGACGTCGAAGGCCAGTGACCGGCGTGGCAGCTGCGCCAGGACCTCGTCCGGTATCTCGGTCTTGTAGTGCAGCGACAGCTGGCCACGGCAGCGCCGGTCGATCTGGGCCACGTCGGCGGTCAGCGTGAGCCCGGTCGGGTCGAGTTCGGCATGCACCGCACCGATCTGCGGCGCCGACCACGGCTGGTCGAGGCTGCGCCCGGCAAGCTTGGGCAGAGTGGACATCGTGGCCAGCGCGCGGTAGTTGGTCAGGACCAGCGCGCCCGCGTAGCTCGCGACACTGCCCGCCGACCGTTTGCCAGGGATCGCCCCGGTGAAACGCCTGGTCACCGGGACGTACTCGGCGAGAAAGAGGATGCCTTCAGCCTCGGCTTCGGCCCGTAGACCCTCCGGCAGAGCGCCGATGTGCATCAGCTTTCGCAGGATCAGTGCCATGTCTTCGACGGTAGCGCGCAAACATGGCAAATCGGTTGGAGCTGGTAGAGATGATCTGATGAAAACCCGGGACCGACGGCTGATCGTGAGCGCGGTGGTGGCCGTCGCGGTGTACGCGGCGCTGTGGATCGGATACGTGATGCAGTGGACGTGGTTGGGCGACATCGACGCCGCCGGGTTGGCGGGTCCGTACCGGTACGGCGCGGCGCACCCGGCCTGGGTGACGGCGTGGGACGTGTTCTGCACGGTGCTCGGGCCGTTCGCGTTCCGGTTGCTGGCTCTGGTGATGATCGTCGTGGCGCTGATGCGTCGGCAGCGGCGGATCGCGCTGTTCTTGGTGCTGACCGTCGAGCTCAGCGCGGTGACGACCGAGCTGGCCAAGTTCCTGGTGGACCGTCCGCGTCCGGACACCGCGCTGGTCCACGCTCTCTCGACGTCGTTCCCGTCGGGGCACGCGCTGGGCGTGATGGTGTCGGTGCTGGCGCTGTTGGCCGTGGCGTGGCCCGGGATTCGCCCCCAGCTCCGAGGATGGTGGGTGGCCGCGGGTGTGCTCGTCATCGTGGCGATCGGGGTGGGACGCGTCGTCCTCAACGTCCATCACCCCTCCGACGTGGTGGCCGGCTGGGCCCTGGGCTTCGCCTGGTTCGCGGCGATCTACCTGCTGTACCCGCCGTATCCGGCGGTCACGGCAGCGGACGGAACACCGGCAGCGCCCGGTAGCGCACGCTGAAACTGGCCTCGCTGAGTGCCTCGCCGACCTCGCCGTCATGGGCCAGGGTGGTGGGCCCGTCGACCGCGACGAACCGGAACTCCGGAACCTGAAGCTCGTGATAGAGCGGGCTGCGTTCGAGCCGGCCCAGCGCCACGGCCGTCGCGATGCGTAGCCGGCTGAACCGCCGCCCGGTCTCCAGGATCCGCACGTCGATCAGCCCGTCATCGAGGCGCGGGCGCTGAGACGGGGCGAATCCGGACGGGAAATAGGTCGAGTTGCCCAGGAAGAACAACTCGGTCTCAAGGGTCTTGTCGTCGTAGCGGATCCGGACCGGGGCCTCCCGGCGCAGCGTGAGGTACAGCGCGTAGATCCCGGCCAACCGCTTGCCCATCCGATGCTCGAGCTTCTCCCGCGTTCGCACGTACTTCGGGTAGGCCCCGATGCTCGCGGTGTTGATCACCATGTGTTCCTCGTTGAGGCACACCAGGTCCACGTAGGCCGCAGAACCCTCGGCGATCGCCTTGACGGTCCGGGCCACCGTGTCGCAGCCGATGTCCTTGGCGAAGTGGTTGAAGGTCCCGCCGGGGAACACCGCCAGCGGAACACCGGTCTCGACGGCGATCCCGGCCGCACACGCCACCGTGCCGTCGCCGCCGCCCACGGCGAGCACATCGGTTCGTGCGGCGGTCTCCCGCAACACCGCCTCGATGTCGTCGTCACCGCCGAGCTCGATGATCTCGGCGTGGGGCAAGGACTTTCGGACCTCGTCGATGATGCGCGCGCCGGTGCCATCGCCGGACGCGGGGTTGATGACGAGGGCGACGCCGGTGCCGTCCGGCCGGGGCTCGGTGCGGTAGCGCAGCGGATCGGATTTCGGCAGGGTCGCCGCCGGGATGGTGGGGACGACGCGGGCGCCGAGGACCGCGATGGCCGCGCCGATGCCGAATCCGGCGAACACGTCGCCGGGGTAGTGGGCACCGGTGGCGACCCGGGACAACCCCACCAGTCCGGCGAGCAGGGCCAGCGGCAGGCCGGCCGGCGCGGACTCGAGGCCGACACCCACGGCGAAGGCCGCGGCGCTGGCGGAGTGTCCCGACGGCAGCGAAGGTGATGTCGGCATCCGCCGGATTCGCCGGGCCACCGGAATCAGGCGGTGATCCGGCCGGGGCCGCCGCCAGATCCGCTTCGCCACCTGATTGGTCAGCAAGCTGGTCACCGCGAGGCTGACCACGCCGCGGGCGGCGCCCCGGCGTACCGACGCGCTGCCGACTACGCCCAGGCCCGCCGCGATGGCGAACCACAGCTTGGAGTGGTCTGCGGCCCTGGTCAGCCGGGGCATCAGGCTGTCCAAGAGCGGGCTGGGTGACTCGGCGACCGCCTCGAAGACCTCGCGGTCCAGAGTGCCCAAGCCCTTGCCGATCGCGCGCACGTCCATGGCGCCAACGTAGCCGTCGCGACCGGATCGTGCTCCAAGCTTTATCCGGCCGAGAGGGGCGGCGACGAGGATGGACGGATGCGCCGACTGCTCGCCCTGCTGTGTGCCGGGGTGCTGGCACTGGCATGCGCACCGGCGGCCGGCGCCGTCGACCCACCGTGGTTCGCGCAGTCCGTGGGCAACGCCACCCAGGTGATTTCGGTTGTCGGCGTGGGTGGTTCGAAAGCCAAGATGGATGTCTGGCAGCGTGGGCCCGCCGGCTGGCAACCGATCGGTGCCGGGATTCCGGCCAACATCGGCTCCAACGGAATGGCCCCGCAGACCCACGACGGTGAAATGAAAACGCCCATGGGCGTTTTCAGCCTGGACTTCGCCTTCGGCACCGCGCCCAATCCCGGCGGTGGGCTGCAGTACGTCCAGGTCACGCCCGACCATTGGTGGGACGGCGACATGAAGAGCCCGACCTACAACACCATGCAGGTGTGCAAGAAGGCGCAGTGCCCGTTCAACACCGACCCGGCCAGCGGCACCGAGAACCTCCACATCACGGCCTACAAACACGCGATCGTGATGGGGGTGAACAAGGCGCGGGTGCCCGGCAACGGTGGCGCGTTCTTCGTGCACACCACCGATGGCGGTCCGACGGCGGGCTGCGTCGCGATCGACGACGCCACGTTGGTGAAGATCATGCAGTGGCTACGGCCGGGCGCCGTGATCGCCGTCGCGCAGTAGCTCAGAGATTCAGGGCGGCACCGGGTTCGAGTTTGAAGTTGAGCCCCTCCAGCGACAGCGTGGCGTCGTAGGTGCGGTCGTAGCCGGTGCTGCTGATCTTCCAACCGTCGGCGGTGCGGCGATAGGTGTCGTGATAGAACGCCGAGCCGAACAGCATGAAGTTCATGGCGGCAACGATCACGCGGTCCTGCAGATACCAGGTGGCGGTGGCCTCGTCGCCGTTCACCTCGATCTCGGGGTGGGCGACGCGGTGCTCGGTGATGACCTCGGGGCCCAGCGAGCTCTTCATGTACTCGACGAGTGAGTCGCGGTCGGTGAAGTGCAGCGTCTTGCCCATGGACTGCCCGTAGTCGCCTTTGATGTCCTCGGTCAGGGTGTCGGCGAACTCGTCCCAGTGCTTGGTGTCCAGCGCTCGCAGGTACCGGTACTTGACTTGCTTGATGTCGTCGATGTCACCCATGCCCGACATTGGAGCACACCGGCCGGAGCGGGCGTGGCGCTATCCCGACGCTATCCGGAACGGGTGAGGTCTCGGGTTGCCGGGCCCTCGATCAGGGTGCCGTCGGGAGCAAATCGCGAGCCGTGCAGCGGGCAGTCCCAGGACTTGTCCGCGTCGTTCCAATTCACGATGCCGCCCAGGTGAGGGCACACCGGCGACACGGTGCGTTCGACTCCGTCGACCACGCTGTGTGCCTCCAGATGCCACGGCGGCCCGGTGACCACGCCACAGTCTTCTGCGGCGGCGGTACCGATGCGGGTAAGCGGGGCGATCCAGCCCTTGGCCAGATTCAATCCGACCGTCAAGTTGGCCTGCACCGCGGTGGTGAGCCCGGACAGTTCGTGCGGACTCCAGCTCGCGAAGGCTTCGGCCCAGTCCATCCGACCGCCCAAGATGCGGCCGGCCAAGGCCAGCGCGGCAGCCACCCCGTTGGTCATCCCCCATTTGTCGAAACCCGTTGCCACCAGGATCTCTTCGCGCCTGGGAAGAATCGGGCCGACGTAGGGGAGCCCGTCGATGGGGGCGTAGTCCTGCGCGGACCAGAAGTGGGTCCGGACGGCGCCGGGCCAGTGCATCGTGGCCCAGGCCTCGAGTTCGTCGACGGCTGAGGCGGGGTCGCTGCTGCGGCCCACCGGATGCCCGGCCCCACCGACGATGAGCCGTTCGCCGTCAGCGGTCGGAGCCGAACGTGTTGAGCGCGAGGGGGAATCGGTCGAGATGAACATGCCGCGGGTGATATCGCCGGGTACCTGGAACGCCATGCAGTAGGACCGGTGGGGACTCAGTCGGGCGAAGAACCCGCCCCGGTCCAGGATCGGTACACCGGTGGCCAGGACGCACCGGTTGGCCAGAACGTCGAGTTCGGTGCCGGCACTGGTCTGCACCCCCAGTCTCAGGCGAGCGCCGCCGTCGTGGCTGACGCGTTGCACTCTGGCGCCTTCGACCAGGCGCCCCTCGCGTTCGTGGAGTTCGGCGGTCAGCTGGTCCAGGAATGGCATGGGGTCGAATTGGGCTTGATCGGCCAACCGGACTCCGCCGTGGAAGGGGAAGGGGACGTCGGCGTCGTCGACCCATTCGACATCCAGGCCCGCGGTCTGGCAGGCCTTCAACTCGGCCTTGGCCTTCGCGACGCCGCGAGGTGACTGCGCGTAGGTGTAGGCATCCTCGCGCTGCAGGCCGATCCCGCGCTGGGCGCAGTAGTCGATCAGCCACTGCTGCCCTTCACGGTTGCCTTGGATGTACTGCCGAGCCACCTCCGGTGAATGCTTGGCCACGATGTCGGTCATCCGGGTGCCTTGCAGCAGGCTGATCTTCGCGGTGGTGTTTCCGGTGGCGCCGGCGCCCGCGGTGCGGGCCTCCAGGACCAGGACGTCCCGCCCGGCGCGCGCCAGCAGGACGGCGGTGACCAGTCCGGTGATCCCAGCGCCCACCACGACGACGTCGGCGGTCCGCTCGGATTCCTCGGCGAGGGTGGGCACGATCCGGTGCTCCGGGCGGTCGGCGAGCCAGAGGGATGTCATGGAGGTGGCTGTACCCGCAGGCAGGAAAGCCAAACGTGTACCTGCGGTGTGCCTCCGGCCGCCGTAGAAGTATTGATGCAAAACGGCTTTGGGTCACGACCTCTTCGGGCGCGAGGACCACTCCCGGGCACTGTGGCGAATGTGTAGGTTTTTGCGGCGAAGAGGCGGTGGCGGGCTCCAGAAGCTGCACGCTCGCTGCAGGGATTGGGAATCGGTACACCCAGTCCGACGCGGCGGCCTGAGATGGTTGCCGGGTCGTCTAATTAACGATCATCTGAGGTAACCACCCTTGTTCCTGTGCGTGGCATTAGCGTTGCTGGCGCAATCAAAGCCATACTGGCGGAACGCGCTTGGCGGCGGTCTCACGGAGTGTCAGACTGCTCCGGCGCCCCGCGGCGGCTATCGTGGCGTGCGTTATGAGCGGCCCGTTGGGGTTGTCGATCGGGACCACCAACTTGGTTGCGGCGCGCGTCGGCAATCAACCTGTCAGCCGGCGTTCGGTGTTGACCTTGTCGACCGACCGGACGCCGCAAGTCGGCATGCCCGAATCCGGTTCCGGCGTCACGTTGAGCGGCTTCGTCGAGCGGGTCGGCGATCCGGTGCCGCTCGTTGCGCCTGACGGCGCCTCCTATCCCGCTGACACGCTGCTGGTCGAGGCGCTCGACGCGATGGTGGAACTCGCCGGCGGATCCTCCGATCAGTTGGCCATCGCTGTTCCCGCGCACTGGGGAGCGCCCACGCTGCGCGCTCTGCGCAATGCGCTGCGCACCAATCCGAGCTTCTCCCGCGACGGACGTCCGCCGCGACTGGTTCCCGATGCCGTCGCCTCCCTGGCCGCCCTGCGCGCCAATCCGGGCTTGCCGCCCAACGGTGTGGTCGCCCTGCTGGACTTCGGCGGTGGCGGGACCAGCATCACGCTGGCCGATGCCGCAGCGGGCTTCGAGCCGATCGACGAGACCACCCGTTATCCCGATTTCTCCGGCGACCAGATCGACCAGGCTCTGCTGACGCATGTCCTCGACGGCGTGACCCAGGCCGGCGGAATCGATCCGGCAGGCACTGCGGCGGTCGGATCGCTGACCCGGTTGCGTGAGGAATGCCGTCAGGCCAAGGAGCGGCTGTCGGCGGACACCGCGACCGATCTGGTGGTCGAACTGCCCGGCTATTCGGCCACCGTGCGGGTGACACGCACCGAACTCGAGTCGTTGATGCAAGCTCCACTGGCCGGCGCATTGGAGGCGCTGGAAAAAGCGTTGGAGCGCAACGGGATCAGTTGGCAGGCCGTCTCGGCGGTGGTGACGATCGGTGGCGGTGCCAGCATTCCTCTGGTCACTCAACGGCTTTCGGAACACTCTCAGGCCGTGGTGGTGACGACGCCTCAGCCCGCGCTGGACGCCGCGATCGGTGCGGCACTGTCCGCCGCCTACCTCGCCGACGCCGACGCGCAAACCGGTGTGGCGCCCACCCTGGGTGCGGCGGCGGTGGTGCCGCCAGTCGAAATACCTTCCGGCGCAGGGGGTTCTGAGGGCTCCTCGACCTTCCGCGCGCTGGCCTGGTCCGAGGACGACGCCGACGACGACGTGGTGCCCTACACGGGTCCTGACCTGGTGGACTCCTACGGCAGCGAGACCGCCGCTCGGCCGGCCGTCCAGTACGTCCCGCCGACCGGTCCGATCGAACAGCCGGGCGGAGGCTGGCAGCGGTTGCCGTTGACGGTCTTCGTGGTGGCCGCGGCGTTGGTCGTCGTCGCCATCGGTGGGGTCACCTATGCCCTGACCAGTGCGACGGGCACGGCGCCGAGTTCCGAGGTCAAGCCGCCCGAGCCCAAGCCGTTGCCCCCGCAGGAAGTGGCGCCCAGTCCGGTCGAGGCCCCGCCGCCGGCCCCGGTCGAGCCGCCGCCCGCGCCCGAGCCGGTGACGCAAGCCCCGCCGCCGGTCACCGTGACCCAGGCTCCGCCGCCGCCGCCGGTGACGGAGACGCGCGTCGTCACGCAGACGACCACGCCCCCTCCCGTCACGACCACAACAACCACGACGACAACGACCACCACCACAACGACTACGCCACCGACCACCACCACCACGACGGTGCCGACCACGACCACCACGACGACGAATCCGATGACGACGACGTACGTCACCGTGCCGTTCGTCCCGGTGCCGATTCCGATCCAGGTGCCGAACCGGGGTGAGACGCAGCAGCCCCAGCAGCCGCAGTATCCGTACCAGCAGCAGCCGCAGTATCCGTACCAGCCCTATCCGTAGGGTTCGTTGCTGACGCTGCGCTGAACGGTACTTGCCGATGGTTGTGGCGAAAGATCCGCTCTGGTGCCGATTCGCTCGTTCAGCAGCGCTGGGACCTAGTCCGCTCGGATTGAAAAGTGTTGTGCGCATTGTCAATACAGTGAGTTGACGGCGGCGTAACGTCACCGGCCATGGTGGGAATGGGTGGGGCCAAGCCAGTTCAGAAGTTCGCGATGGTGGGTGCGGCCGCGGTCGTGGCCACGGCATTGACCGTAGGTACCGCGGTGCCGCCGGTGGCGCCTGTCGCCGAGGCTGCCTACGGGGTGTTCACCACCGGACCGTTGTTCGGTGCACTCGACGCGGTGGGTGTCGACATCAACGACCTGCTACCCGATGAGGTGCAGGCGATCCTCGACCCGCTCGGCGTGGACATCGTCAACATCCCGTCGAACTCGGTGGCCATCAACAACGCGGTCAACGACATCAGTTTTGTCGCACCGCCGCTCATCAACAGCAGGGCCGGCGTAGTGGTCGGCTTCGGCCTCGGCTCGTACCAGGCGACGCGGGCCTATCAGGCGCTGCGGTCGAGCGCGCAGGGTGATACCTGGGAAGGCTACGACGCGCTGGAGCCTGGTCCCGTCGTGTTGGGGCGACAACGCACCAACACCACCAACCTGGTTCTGGTCTTGATCCGCAACCCCAGTCGGCCCAACGGTGGTCTGTTCGCCCGGTTCGCCCCGGTTGCGGATCTGTTCGGGGTCGACACAGTGACCCCGCCGGGCGGGCGCGTGCCGGACCCGGCCACGGGCATCGACCTGAACACCGCGACAGTGGACGTCACCTGGGCCTATGACGTGCTGTCGGATGCGCCCGTCACGCTCAATCCGGTCTCATGGGCGAATTCCATTGCCGCGTCGATCTTCCTGACGAATGTGCTCGGCGGAGTCGAGATCAAGGGTGATGCTCCGAACGACGTCCTCCTGAACGTCGGCGCAATACTCGCAGGGACCCTGATCGACGTCACGCCGACCGGCGGGAGCTATTACCTGACCGCGGTGCCCAACGACCTGGCACTGCTGGAGCCCATGCGCCTGCCGGTGCGGGTGATCAACGCCGTGACGGGCTGGAATCTCGACACCCCGCTGGCTGACGCAATCCAGCCCGCGCTCCAGATCCTCGTCGACATCGGCTATTCCGACGTGGTGCGCGAGCCGGACGGGACGTACCACCGCACGTACGACACCGCGGGTGACCCGACCCCCTTGCTCTCGGAGTTCCCGTTGGACTCGCCGGCCGAGTACCTGCGGGTTCCCGGGGATGTCGCTCGTGCGCTGGTGCGTGGGTTCCGCGACGAGTTCCTGCCCGGTGCGCCCGACGCGGACGATCCGGCACCGGAAATCACTGCCCCGCTTGCTATTACGGACGCCTCGGAACCGCCGGCGCAGAAGCTCGCGCAGCCGGACGAGAAGGCGCCGGTGCAGGCGGAGGAACGGCAATCGACGCCGCTTCGCAACCCGGCGAGATCCGCGGTGAAAGACGTCCGCACGCAGGTTCGCAACGCGGCCAAGGGTGTCCGTGCACAGGTGGACAAGGCCGCCGATGACGTTCGGGCCGCGGTCAAGAAGGTGGTCCGGGGTGGCACGTCCGAGGCGGACGAGTCGAAGGCCACCGAGTCGAAGGCCACCGAGGCGAAGACCACCCAGTCGAAGCCCGCCAAGGCGAAGACCGCCGACAAGTCCGTCAGCAAGAAGTCTGCCGCTGCCTCGGCAGACGACTGACCGGCCCCGGCTCGGGGAATGTGCTGCCGAGCCATCGACTCGGCTGTACCTTTCGATCAACAATCGGGAGGCACTGTGAAGCGCATCTACGCCGTCGTCGTCGGAGCCGTCACCGCCATGTGCGTGCCGGCCGCACCGGCCGCCGCCACCCCCGCCGAGGGTGATGTGGTGCGCACCGATCTTGGTAAAGGCACCACCACCGCACCGATCTGGGTGGTGACCGCGGGCCAGCCCACCACACTGCACGTACAGGGTCTGCTGCTCAAACCGGGCGCCGGCAGCGGCTGGCACAGCCACCCCGGATGGGAGCAGTCGGTGATCAACGAGGGTGCCGTGGTGGTGCAGACGGCGGCCGACTGTGCGCCGGTGGAGTACGTCGCGGGCCAGGCGGTGATCGTTCCGGCCGGGGTGGCGCACCGGGTGACGAATGAGGGCGCGGTCGACGCCGACGTCGTGGTGACGTACACGCTGCCCGCCGACGCACCGGTGCGCGATGATGCCCCAGCCGTGTGTCCCTAGCTGCGAAAACGGATCTGGTACGCCGAAAGTTTGGGCAGGGTCGGAAATGTACGTAAGAGTTCGGTTAAGGTTCTGCTGTGCCTGAGATGGATCGTCGCAGTGTGATGTTCATGATGGGTCTGGGGGTGGCAGCGGCTGCATTGCCTGCCGGGACGGCGAATGCCGACCCGGCCCTTGGCGATAACCCGCCTGCGCCTGCCCCCGGAGCTCCCACGCCGCCCGCCGCTGCCGCAGCGCAGCCGACCTTCCTGTTTCAGGATGAGTTCAACGGCCCGGCCGGCTCTCCGCCGGACCCGGCGTGGTGGCACCTGATCCCGGAGCGCGAGACCATCAAGAACCCGGTCGAATGGGACAAGCCGTTCAACATGGGCCGCTACGTGACCGACACCGAGCACGCCTTCCAGGACGGCAAGGGCAACCTGGTGATCCGTGCGACGCGCGGTCCGGGCACCACGATCCAGGAGAAGTACGCCAGCGCCAAGGTCGTCGGCAACTGGCGCGGCGGCATCGGCACCACGTGGGAGGCCCGGGTCAAGCTCAACTGCCTGACCGACGGCGCCTGGCCCGCGTTCTGGCTCCTGAATGACGATCCGGTCCGCGGCGGCGAGGTCGACCTGGTGGAGTGGTACGGCAACCGGGACTGGCCGTCGGGCTCGACGGTGCACGCCCGGCTGGACGGCGAGTCCTTCGCCACCAACCCCCACCCGATCGACAGCGGCTGGCACACCTGGCGGATGTCGTGGACCCCGACGGGCATGTACTTCTGGAAGGACTACGCCCCGGGCATGGAGCCGTTCTTCGAGGTCCCGGCGAACTCGTTGGAGGACTGGCCCTTCAACGATCCTGGCTACACACTGGTGCCGGTGTTCAACATCGCCGTCGGTGGCTCGGGCGGTCGCGATCCGAGTGGCGGCAACTACCCCGCCGAGATGCTGGTCGACTGGATCCGCGTCTTCCAGGGCTGATTTTCTCTCGCGCCGAGACTACGGGTTATGACGTGATTTCACCGATTTCACGCCACTACCCGTAGTTTCGGCGTTTACGGGGTGATGGCCGTCCGCAGCTTGCCCGCCGGCGGGGTGCGTAGCGCCTTCTCGATGTCTTCGAGCGGCACCGGCGCGACAACGAGCGCGTCCCACGGATAGTGTTCGCGAGTTCCGTCAAGAAATTTGACGGCCTGGTGCAGGTGCCGGGGTTCGTAGTTGTGCACGCCGGTGATGGTCAGCCAGTGCCGGACAACGGTTTCCGGATCGACTGTCAACGGCGGCCCAGGGGTGACCGAGCCGGCCAGTACCAAGGTGCCGCCAATGTCGAGGCGCCCCAACGCTTCCGAAACGGCCGCGGAGGACCCGGTGTAGTCGATCGCGACGTCCACGGGGCTGCCATCAGAGCACCGGCCACCGAAACGCGCGGCCAACTCCAGACGGTCGGCATTACGGTCGACGACCTGAACATCGGCTCCGGCTGTCGCGCAGGCCGCGACGGCGGTGAGCCCGAGCATCCCCGCGCCGTTGATGAGAACCCGCTGCCCGGTCAGCTCACCGGCGGCCTCCAACGTGGCCATCACCGTCGCCGTCGCACACGCGGCCGGCGCGGCGACCGCGTCGGAAAGCGTGTCGGGGACAGCGGCGATCGTGGTGCCGCGCGGCAGCACCACGTGTGCGGCATAGGAACCCGACAATGCCCAGTCTCCGTCGAACGCCTCGTGGCCCACCTTGCGCACCGACAGGCACTTGGCGCTCAGGCCGGCCCGGCACCGCGGGCACTGACCACAGGCCACCGTCACCGACCAGATAACCCGTTGCCCGACTTGGACATCCGCCCTCTGGCCGACGGCGACGACGTCTCCGACGGCCTCGTGACCGAGGATCGACGGGCAGGCCGCGGAGCGCCGGCCCATGACGGTGTGCAGGTCGCTGCCGCATACCGTGGCGAGCCGTACCCGGACCAGGACCTCGCCGGCGCCGAGGTCGGGGACCGGCACCGTCCGCACGTCGACGCCGGAACCGGTCCACACCGCGGCCGCCGTCACACGAGGCGGGATCGGATCCATCCGGACAACCTTTCGATGGCGTAGACGATGACGAAGATGACGAGGACGATCGCGCCGGCGACGTCGAAGTTCAGCGTGCGGATCGACTCGAACAGCAGGTAGCCCACACCGCCCGCGCCGACGATGCCCAGGATGGTCGAGGTCCGCACATTCACGTCGAACAGGTACAGGCTGGATCCGACCATCGCCGGCATGGCTTGCGGAAGCACGGCGGAGAACAACGTCTTCCACCAGCCGCCGCCCACCGAGTGGACGGCCTCCAGCGGCCCGGGATCGATCTCCTCGACCGCATCGGCGACCAGTTTGGCCAAGAACCCGATCGAGCCGATGGCCAGCGCGCACGTGCCTGCGATGGGGCCGAGCCCCAACGCCGCGACGAACACCACTGCCAGGATCAGCTCAGGTACGGCCCGCACCAACAGGATCCACCCGCGCGCTGCCCAGTAGACGACCGGATGGGGAGTGACGTTGCGGGCGGCCAGGATGCCGACCGGGATCGACAGCACCACACCGATGGCCGTCGACACCACACCGATCGCGACGGTTTGACCAGCCGCGGTGAACAATTCGCTGCCCAGCGCCGAGAAATTGGGCGGGATCATCCGGGTGAACACCTCGATGGCCGGCCCCACCCAGGTGATCAGGGACAGTGGGTTGATCTTCAACACCACGAGGGCCGCGAGGCAGGTTGCGACCAGCGCACCGCCGAAAAAGAACCTGGCCGCGCGCTCAAGCGTCGGGTTCGACTGCGCGGAATCCAGCAGCATCCGCCGGATCACGATGGACAGCAGCTCCATCGCGGCGATGATCGCCAGGATGACGCAGGCGATGCCGAGGGCCCGCGGATAGATCAAGCCCCGCAAGGCATCCTGCAGCGCGAAGCCGATACCGCCGGCACCGACGAACCCGAGCACCACCGACATGCGCAGGTTGATGTCGATGCGGTAGATGAAGGTGGCGATCCAGGACGGCATGGCTTGGGGGACGACGGCGTTGAGCATCTCGCGGAAATACCCGACACCAGTGCTGCGCACCGCCTCCCGTGGGCCTGGGTCGGTCTGCTCGATGGCATCGGCGAACACCTTGCCGAGCATGCCGATGGAATGGATAGCCAGCGCGAGAATGCCCGGCAGCACGCCGATTCCGAGGGCGCGGACGAACAGGACCGCGAACAGCAGGTCGGGCATGGCCCGGCAGAACGTGATGATCGCCCGGGCCACGGCCTGCACAGCGGGGTGCGGAGTGGTGTTGCGGGCGGCCAGAAACGCGAGCGGCACTGAGGCGATCGCGGCGAGCACTGTTCCCAGCACCGCCATCAACAGCGTCTCGACGGCCAGCCCACCGATGCGCCCCGGATCATCGAGCCGGGGCGGAATCATCCGTTCCAGCAGCGCCGCAACCTCGTCGAGCCCGTCCAGCAGGGTTCCCGGCGCGAAGTCGATGGACCAGGCCGCGACGAGGGTGGCCAGCACTGCGCCTACCGCGACCAGGTGCAGCAGCCCGGGCAGCGGACTGCGTACGGGCGTGGGAGGCGCGGGTGTCGGACGTTCGGTCAGATCGGTACTCACGAGGGACGGGCCGCCGAACGAGATGTGGGGTCGACGCGTTGGTAGATCTCCATGACGTCGTCGCGGGTCATCCCGACCGCGGGCCGGTCCAGGATCTTCTGGCCGCTGCGCAGGCCGACGAGGCGGTGCGCCCAGCCGAGTGCGAGGTCCACCTGGTGCAGCGTGCAGACCACGGTCAGCTTCTCCTCGATGCAGACCCGGAACAGCAGATCCATGACCACACCGGCGTTTTCGGGATCGAGTGAGGCGACCGGCTCATCGGCCAGCAGCAGGCCGGGTTTCTGCATCAGGGTGCGGGCGATCGCGACCCGCTGCTGTTGGCCACCGGAGAGGGTGTCGGCGCGCCGGTCGGCGTAGTCGGCCAGGCCGACGCGGTCCAGATAGCTCAGGGCTTCGGCGCGCATCGCCTTGGGGTAGGTCAGTGCGCCGTAGCGGGGGAGCCGCAGCTGCCCGAGCCCGCCGATCAGCACGTTCTCCAGGCAGCTCAGCCGCCCGACCAGATTGAAGTGCTGGAACACGAACCCCACGTTGCGGCGCAGGGCGCGAAGCTGTTTGGCCGAGGCCCGATCGACGTGGGTGCCGCCGACCTCGACACTGCCGGAGGTGACGGGGTGCAACCCGTTGAGGCAGCGCAGCAGGGTGGACTTACCCGACCCGGACAGGCCGAGCAGCACCAGCATCTCGCTGCGTCGCACCTCGAGGCTGACGTGGTCGAGCGCCAGGGTGTCACCGAAGCGTTTGGTGACGTCCTTGGCGATGACGACCAGATCGTCGCCCGCGACGGGATGGTGGGGCCCATTGATGCTCACGGGTTTTCAGCCCTTGCACTTCTCGGAGCCGGTGACGTCGCAGACGTGGCGCACGCCGCTGTAATCCGAATCCTGGACCGGGACGAAGCCCCAGGCCCGCTCGTCGGTGATCCGGCAGGCGTCGCCCTGGCAGAAGCCTTCAGCCTCCAGGTTGGGCACGTTGACCTTGTCGGCGAACAGGGCCTTGAGCTTGCCGATGGCCTCGGGGCCCAGGGCGTCGTTGGCGGCGAACACCGATCCGGCGATCATCTCCGACTTCCACACCGTCTTGAGCTGGCCGGGTTTGAGATCGCCCTTGGCGATCATGGTCTTGTCGACCATGGTGTCGAAGGCGAAGCCGGCGTCGCAGTCACCGTTGGCGATTGCCAGCGCGGAGGAGTCGTGGCCCCCGGCGAAGATCGGGGACATCGCCTTTGAAAGGTCGCCCTCGGCGCCGGATTTGATCACGCCGGCTTCGATGAGGCCGGCCGTCGGGTAGAGGAATCCCGACGTCGAGCTCGGATCGACGAAGCACACCTTCTTGCCGGCAAAGTCCTTGAGGCCGTTGACGTTCGCCTCGTCCGCGCGGGCCAGGCCGTAAGACTGATAGCCAGGCTTGGCGCCCTGCTCCTGGATCACCGCACCAACCGGCGTGATCTTGGCGCCGTTGACGCCGGCGACTACGTAGGCGAACGGGCCGAAGAAAGCGAGGTCGACGTTGTTGGCGATGATGCCCTCGACCACGCCGGCGTAATCGGAGGCCTGCACGAACTCGACCTTGGCGCCGGTCTCCTTCTCCAGCAGCTTGATCAGCGGCTGGTAGCTGGCCTTGAGGTCGGTGGAGTTCTCGGCCGGGATGGCGGCGAGGGTGAGGGTTTCCGGGAAACCCTGGGCGGTCCTGGCGTCGGAGTTGTCGGAACTCGAACAGCCGGACAATACGAGGGCCGCGCTGGCGGTTGCCACGGCAGCGATGCGGGCAGGCTGACAAAGGGTGCGGAACTTCATGGCGCGGAGGACCTTTCGGGCGGGGACGTTTGACGGGCAGTGCGCGAGCGGGGGTGCGCAACTGCCCTGCCCCACACCCTGTGGGTTGGTCTATACCAGCGGGTGCATCGAAGTTGGCGAGAAGGTTAACAACTCGGCAAGTCTTGGTCTATACCAAGACTTGGTACTGTGGGCGGGTGGCCGCGAGCGCAGAACCGAGGGTTCTCAAGCATCAGGTTGTCCGCGCGCAGCTGGAGCGACTGCTCGACGACCTGGAGGTCGGTGACCCGTTCCCGGCCGAGCGGGAAATCGCGGAACGATTCGATGTCGCCCGCGAGACGGTCCGGCAGGCGTTGCGAGAGTTGTTGCTGGCCGGGCGTATTGAACGCCGAGGCCGGACGACCATCGTGGCCCGGCCCAAGATCCTGCAGCCGCTGTCCATGGGGTCCTACACCGAGGCCGCCAAGGAGCAGGGCCGCAGCGGCGGTCGCATCCTGGTCGGCTGGAGCGATCTGATCGCCGACGACATCCTGGCCGCGCAGCTCGCGATCAAGGTCGGCGCGCCCATCCTGCAGCTCGAGCGGGTGCTGACGACCGACGGCATCCGCGTCGGCCTGGAAACCACCAAGCTGCCGGCTTTCCGCTACCCGGGATTGCGAGAGACCTTCGACTACCGGGATTCGCTCTACGCCGAGATCCGCAGCCGCGGGATTCATTTCGCGCGAACCGTCGACACCATCGAGACCGCGCTGCCGGACTCACGCGAATCGGCACTGCTCACCGTCGACAGCCGGACCCCGATGTTTCTGCTCAACCGGGTGTCCTACGACCAGGACGGCATTCCGATCGAGCAGCGGCGCTCGCTGTATCGGGGTGACAGGATGACATTCACCGCGGTGATGACCGCGCCGTAGCGATCGCGCACCGCAGTTGGCGACGACGTGCCGGCTGCGTGGCGGCCCGTCCGTCGGCTCTGGGATCAGGAACCGCCGCGGTAGGCGCGGGGTGACACCCCGATGCGGTGCCGGAAGGCGGTGGAGAAGTGGCCCGGGCTTGAGAACCCGACTGCCGCACTGATGTCAGCGACCGGGCGCGTGGTGTTCCGCAGCAGGAACTTGGCACGTTCGAACCGTCGGTCCAGCAGGTATTGGTATGGCGTGGTGTGAAACGCGGCGCGGAATGCCGTAATGAACACCCCCACCGGCATTTTCGCCTGCTGCGCCATCGTTGCGAGAGTGATGTCCGAATCGATGCTGTCTTCGAGAAACTCGATAATCTTCGCGCGGGTAGTCGCATCGAGAGTGTCGGGCCGGCGCTCGACCGCCGGTGGTGGGTCCACCGTGCACATCTTGGTGAGGACCCGCCTCAGCGTTTCGCCGACCGAGTCGGTGAGCAGGCGAGCTGGGGCGTCGTTGCGATCGGCGAAGGCGTAGATGCGCTCGACCATCTGATGGATCAAGGGGTTGCGGTGCTTGATCCGCGGTATCAGTGTCGTTGCGCCGAGCAGGTAACTGGGAACGGCGATCTCGCAGTATTCGGCGGTGTCGCCTTCGACAAGCGCCGCACACTTGTCGCCGGCCGGCACCAGCCACATGTCGCCCACCTCAGGAACGCCCCGGCCCGATGGCCCCCAGTCCAAGTCGGTTTCCATGGAACGCAGCGACCCAGCGCGGTGGACGAAGACCAGGTGACGGGTGTCGTCGCGACAGCACCAGTCCGTTGCGGTGTGAATCTGCTCGGTGGCGAATCTGACGGACAGACCTGCGGTGGCCACGAGGGTCTCGCCCAACACGATGCGCCGGGTCTGGGGCCGGTCGTCATTCCAGGGCTTCATCGCCACCCGCACAACCTCCGGTGCGATCTACGGCTGCGTCAATCTGGGCACGAACAGTAGCGGGCGGAGGCGAGCGGGGAGGCATTTTTCAATTTAAAAGCTGCATCGCGGATGCGTGGGGTCATGTCGTCGCGGTCAATGAGGAGTGGTGCGTAGCCCCCACCTCGGCGGGCAAGGGCCACGCTGGCGCCGCTACTTGGAATCGCCCGAACTTCCGGGACTGGCGCCCTTGTCGTTGGGTGCGCTGGTGGCCTTCTTCTCAGGTTTGGCCAGTGCCTTCTTGACGCCCTCGCCAATCTTGTTGACGGTAGCCGAGATTCCGTCGCGGACACCCGAGGTCACCCGAGCTGCCTGCTTACTCGTGCTGCCGAGACTGCTGACCTTGCTGGGTGCAGCAACCAAGCTCTGGCGGACGAGGGAACTCCTTGCTTGCTTGGCAGGTATGGGAGCAACACCATCTGCCGCAGTTGGGTCAACAGAATTCGCACTAGGCTCTGGCGCGGCTGGAGTCGGATCCATAGACAGTGTGAGAGTCGAAGCAGCTGCAGCGTCCGGCACTGTCGAGATACGCGCTAACTCGGGGAAAGTGATCGGCGGCGCCGGTTTCCCGATGGCTTCCGCAGCGTGCTCCTGCCAGTTGATTATGGCCCTGATCGGCCCATCCTCGCCCAGCAGCCCACTCTTCCCGAATGGTGCGTACCCGTTGAGCGCAGCACCGATCAACGCAGCAGGGGCATTTAACGCAACACTTGCTGCGGTCTCGATATCACCGGCTTGGACCGCATCGACGATCCCTTGAGCGCTGTCCTGAAGAGCCCCTTTGATACTGCCCAGCGTGCCGAAGGCGAAATTCATTCCGGCGCCTGCAACAAGACCCGGCAGTTCGGCGACGAACTTCTGAATATTCTCCGCTGTCGTGTTCACGACGCCATAGGTCTGTAGCAGCGGGAAGCCGATCAAGAAGGCGGGGAACACGATCAGGCCGCTATAGATGCTGTCGATCGCGCTCCGGACATCTCCGGCTGCGGCCTGACTGAGCGCCTTCTGCAGGAACCCCGGGATGCTGGACGGGTTACTGGGATCCAGCAGGGTGCCGATGTTGGTGGCTACAGTCTGCCCGATACCGGCCAGCGTGGTGGCGTTCGCCGTCTGATTGGCGATCACCTGACGCAGGATCGGGGCCGGGTTGTCGACAACAGCCTGCCCCAGGGCGCCGGCGTTTGTGAAGGCCGTCGTAATTACGGCCGCCCACGTCTCCAGCGGGTTGGTGAATGCCGAGAGTTCGACCGAGGCTTGCGAGGGTAGTGCAGGCAGGTGGACCTCCGGCGGCGGAGCCGCAACGGGGGTGACGGCGATGACGCCGGCGCCGACGAGGGCGACGCCGGCGGTTACATAGGGCCGCAGAGCGAGGTTCAACTCGGTCTCCTTCGGTTCAGATGAGGGCATCAGCTGTGGCTGACTGGCCGAAAATACGGACTGATCCGAAAGCGCGCATTCACATTCTTTTCGGCTTGCGAAATATTCCGGTCGGGGATTCGGCGGGCCTGATGCCCAACGCAATCGGCCCACTCCCGGGCGAGGAGTGGGCTGATTGTGTTGTCGCTATTTGGCGTCGCCCGAACTGTCAGAAGCAGTGCTGCCTGTATCGGGCTTCTCCGCCTTGGCAGGTTTGGCGAATGCCTTCTTCACGCTGTCGCCAATCTTCTTAGCTGTGGCTGAGATTCGGTCTCCCACTGCCGAGGCCGTTTTGGCCTCAAGATTGTGGGTTGTGCCGAGAACGCCGGTCTGGCCGGGAACGGAGACCAAGCTTCCTCGGACCAGCGGAACCGCTGCTCCCTTGGACAGGTCGGGTGTGTGGGTCGCAGTCGGAGCTGCAGTCGTCGTCTCGGGTGCAGCTGATGCCGAAACAGCCGCGGTGGCAACGACGTCAGTCGGCGGTGCAGGCTCCCGGTTAGTCGAGGTGGGCGCTGGGTCGGTCGACAGGGTTATTGTCGCCGATGAGGCTGGGGCCGTCGACGCTTCTGCGGGTGCGAGTGCAATTGGTGGCTTCGGCTTCGGCTTTCCGATCGCTCGTGCGATAGTTTCCGTGGCTCTCAAGAAGCTGTTGATCGGGCCGTACTTGCCTAGCATCCCGCTGTCGCCCCAGGATGAGTATCCGTTCAGCATCGCGCCGGCCATCACTGCGGGGAAGTTGATGGCGATGCTCGCCGCGGTTTCGACGTCACCCGCCTTGACGGCATCGACGATTCCTTGAGCGCTGTCAGCCAGCACCATAGTGACGGCGCTCATCATGCCGTTGAGGAACGCTTGGCCCGGACTGACAACGAGGCCCGGCAATGCCGTGACGAATTTGCCAAAGTTTGTAGCTGTGCTGGAGGCGGCGTCGCCGAGTTCCAGCGCTGTGATGAGCTTTCCGAGGTCCTTGGCTGGGCTGGCGACCAGTGGATCCCAGAGGGTCAGTGCGGAGAATCCCAGTTGGCTCACCGGTGCGTTGATGAGCGCCAACCATGCATACGTGATCGCATCGTCAACCTCGCCCGCCGCAAGATAGCTGAAGGCCGTTTGGAGTCGAGTCACCGAAGAGTACGGGTTGTTCGGATCCAACAGGCCCTGCGCGGCGGTAACCAACGACTGCAAAATGGTGCCAACTTGCGTTGCATTCGCCATCCGATTGGCGATGATCTGCTGCACCACGGCGCCGACCTGCTGCCAATCGGGATCGAAACTGCCGATCGGCTTCGATGCGTTAGCGGTCTGGTTGGCGATGATCTGCCGCAAGATGGGGAAAGGATTGTTTGCGAACGTCTGACCGAGGGCGTCGGCGTTCGTGGCTGCTTTGGTCAGTACTGCAGTCCACGTATCGAGCGGGTTGGTGAAGGCCGACAGCTCGACCGAGGCCTGCGAGGGTAGCGCGGGCAAATGGACGTCCTGGGCTGGTGGAGCTAGGGGCGTGGCGGCGATGACGCCGACGCCGACGAGGGCTATCCCCGCGGTTGCATATTGCCGTAGAGCGAGGTTCAACTCGGTCTCCTTCGGTTCGGATGAGGGCGTCAGCTGTGGCTGACTGGCCGAAAATACGGAGAGACCCGCGGACGCGCATTCACATTCTTTTCGGCTTGCGAAATATTCCGGTCATGGCCGTCGACGTGCGGCAAGTCGAGCTAAACGGTCGGTTTCAGGACTTAAGGGGCGTAGCCTGACGCCGTCCGTTCTCGTTGTGCCTAGGGGTTGTTCGGATGGGTATGAAGCCGTGGGATGGTGACCGGCCGCTGACTCCGCGCATCGTTCTGGAACAGAAGGACGTCGTGGCGCGCGGGCTGTCGTTCACGTTCGGGACGGAACAGATATCGGCTCCCACGGACTGGTGCAGTTTCAGCGACACCGATCATCTGGTTTACGTATACCGCGGCGGCACAATGCATTCGATGAAGACCGCACTTGATTGGGGCCCGTCCGGGCAGGTGCCGCCGACGGTGGGGGACGTCTGGTGGAAACCGGCCGGGGTGTCCTGCGCGGCGCTGGTTCAGGGTGACGTGGCGGGATATTGCGAGATCGCCATCCCGCGCCGGATGATCGGTGACACCGCTTTGCTCCCGCGGATCAAGTACCGGGATCCCCTGATGCACTACCTGGTCGAGGAGATCTACAGTGTCGCCGATCGTGACGACGCCGTAGCTCGGTTGCTCACCGATTCCGTCACCGAGACCATGCGCCTGCTGATCAGGGACAAGTACACCGAGGCGCCGCCGCGGGAACGCGAACACCGGACCTTGGGCATCGCTGAGCGCAAGATGCTGGTGGACTACCTCAACGACAGCCTCGACTCCGATATTCACCTCGACGCCCTGGCCGAGTTGACCGGGATGCCCGTCCATGGATTCATCGGTGCGTTCCGCCGGGCGTTTCACACCACGCCGTACCAGTTCTTGCTCGACCTGCGGATCGACCGTGCCAAGATGCTCTTGGCGACAACCTCGCGAACTGTCTCGGAAATCGCTTCCGCAGTGGGCTTTTCGACACCAAGTCACTTCGCGAACGCATTCCGGCGGCGGGTGGGTATTTCGCCGAGCGGTTACCGTCAGGGTTCTTGATCAGCAACGGTCGCGATAGGCGCTCGGCGAGACCCCGACGCGTCGTCGAAATGCGGTGGCGAAATGATTCGGCGTCGAGAACCCCACCATCGCACTGATTTCGGTGACCGTTCGCGGTGTGGTCTGCAGCAGTGTCTTGGCGCGCTCGATCCGTCGATCCAACAGGAACTGGTACGGCGTGGTGTGAAACGCCGCCCGGAACGCCTTGATGAAGCCCCCGACCGACATTTTCGCCTGCTGCGCAAGCGCTTCCAGGGTGATCTCGGAGTCCATGCTGTCCTCGAGGAACGCGATCAGCTTGGATCGCGCGGCGGGATCGAGGCCGTCGGTCCGGTGCTCTGTGCGGCTCGGGGTGACTTCGGTGTAGTTGTCGGTGATCAGCAGTCGCAGGGTTTCCCCGATCGACTCCGTGAGCAGACGGGCGAGGGCGTCGTCGCGATCGGCCACGGCGTGGATGCGCTCGACCATCTGATGGATCAGCGGGTCGTGATGCTTGACGCGGGGAACCAACGTCGTCTCGCCGAGCAGGTGATCGGGGATCGCGATCTCGCAGTACCCCGCGGTGTCCCCTTCGACCAGTGACGAACATTTGTCGCCGGCCGGCACCACCCAAACGTCGCCCACGCTCGGAAGCGCCCGGCCCGACGGGCCCCAGTCCAGGTCGGTCTCCATCGACCGCAGGCGGCCGGCGCGGTGCACGAAGACCAGGTGGCGGGTGTCATCGAAGCAGCACCAGTCGGTTGTGTTGTCGATCTGTTCGGTGGCGAATCGCAGGGACAGGCCGCGGGTGGACACAGCCCGCTCGCCCAACACCAGGCGTCGGGTAAGCGGCCGGTCGTCGTTCCACAGCTTCATCGCCATACGAGACAACCTCCTGGGCGATTTGCGGCGGCGTAAATCTGGACAGGAGCGTAGCGACGGCGCGCTAACCGAGTGGGTGTTTTTGAATTGAAAGACCTATCACCGCGGTGATCCGCCTCTTAGAAAGGTCGGGCGTCCGTGACCAATTCGTGACATTTGACCTGCGCAAACACGCCGCAAATGTGCTTGACAGTCATTTAAGGAAACTCTCAGAACAGGGAGGCGGTTGCTGCAACGCCCCGATAGTGCCCGTAAGGTGCCCGTGTGGGCCGACACGCATTAGCCAGCCCCAGTCAGCGCAAACTGCCGGCTGTAGCGGCTGCGATCATCGCGCCGGTCGCTGCGTTCTTCGCCAGTGCCAGTGGTGCTCCTTCATCCCCATTTTCCGACGCTGCCAAACCTGTCGCGGCTCCTGCACCCCCCGAGCCGGCCTGCTGCATGGAGATCGTGGCCGCCCCGGCATCCGCGTCGACCGCCGTCGCGCAGACCGTGGGCTTGAGCGCAAACCAGGCGGCACCCGGCACGGCGTCGCGCTGGCGCGTCATCAACATCCCGCAGCTGCTGCCCGTCGGCGACGCCCCCGAACGGGGCCTGCAGGTCAAGACGATCCTGGCGTCCCGCGCGGTGAGCGCCGACTTCCCAGAGATCCGCGACATCGGCGGAGTCCGGCCGGATGCGCTGCGCTGGCACCCCAACGGCCTGGCCCTCGACGTGATGATCCCCAACCCCAGCAGTGCCCACGGCATCGAGCTCGGCAACCGGATCGTCGCCTACGCCCTGAAGAATGCCGACCGCTTCGCCCTGCAGGATGCCATCTGGCGGGGCACCTATTACACGCCTGACGGCGGGGCCAAGGCCGGCGGCTACGGCCACTACGACCACGTCCACCTCACCACCAAGGGTGGCGGCTACCCGACCGGCGGCGAGCTCTACCTGCGCTGAGCCGTGGCGTGTCCCAAGGCCAGGGAGCCCTGCGCCGCTTAGATTCGCGTCGTGGCGCGCAGAATGTCGTTCCGCCGGGCTCGGTCGGTGATGAGCGCCGAGATCGCCGCGATCCGCCGCACCGATCCTGACCTCGACGCCGGTGACATCGCCGGATTCACCCTGCCGATCCTGGTGCGCGCCCTGGGTGTGGTGGCCATCGGCTTGGTGCCGCTGCTGGTGGTCCGCAACGGGGAGACCGCGAACGAACAGCTGGTCCCTGTCATCGGCTCGCTGGCGCTGGTGATCATCTGTGCGGCCGTAGTGGCCTGGCTGATCTCGATCGTCATCTCCGGGCTGGTGGTGATGATCCTGTACCGGACCCGGCCTGCCTCCTCCTCGCGGCTGGTGATGCGCATCCTCACCGACTCCTTCATGCGCATCGACGACTCCACCTCGGCGCTGATGCTGCTGGCCCTGCTGGCCGGCCTGCTGTCGCTGGCGTTCGGGCTGCCGACCCGCAGCGGCGATGAGTTGGCCAACTCGGTGCTCGACGACCTGCTGGCGGCCCAGATCGGGGTGCTGCTGGTGGCGCTCGGCTTCGCGTTCGTCGCCGAATCGATCCGCTCAGCCGCCGACATCGTCGACGACCAGTCGCTGCTGCTGGCCTGGCCGTGGGCGTTGATCATCGCGTCGCTGAGTTGGGTGCTGGCCACCGTCGTGGGGCCGTTCGAAGCAACCCGCATGCTGACCATCCTGTTGCACGAATGGTTACCCGCCGTCGTGGACGATCGGCCCAGCGCCCAGGTGATCGCCGAACTGGTTCCGCCGTCGGCGCGGTGGTGGGTGGCGTTCGGTCCGCTGCCGATCATCGCCGCGATCTGGGCTTACGAGGCATACCGGCGTGGCGGATTCATCGCGATCCGGCGGTTTTTCGAAGACGACGGGCCTTCCGTTCCGGACGCTCCCCGCGACAGCGACGAACCCGCGGGTTAGCCTTCGCGGAAAAAGGGGGTGCCAGTGAGTGTGGCCTCGTCGCTAAGCCTGGTGTGGCGCAGCCTCGGCATGCTGCGTGCGGTCCGCGGCGTGCTGGTCTTGCTGTTGGTGATCGGGGTGATCGCCTCGGCGTTGCCCTACGTCACGGTGGCCGCCTTCGGTCCCATGGTCCAGGTCATCTCCGAGGCCGGAAACAACGGAAACCTAAGCGGTGTATGGGATTTGAGCGGTCCGCTGGTCGCCCGTCAGGATGGCCTGCTGCACTCGATGGCCGGGCCGGTGCCGTTCGCCGTGCTGTTGACGGTCTGGGCGTCCTCGCTGGTGCTGACCCAGCTCATGTATTTCGTCAACGCTTGGATCGGCGCTCGGGTCGAGCGGGTGCTGGTGGTCGACATCCGCCAGCGCGTCCACGACCACCTGCAGTCGCTGTCCCTGGATTTCTTCCTGGGCTCGCGCAGCGGCGAGCTGATGCACCGGGTGATGACGGAATCCACTGCGGTACAAAGGCTCTTGACCGACTGCCTGCTGCCGCCGTTGATCGACGTGGTGGTGCTGGTGGTGGTGATCAGCTACCTGCTGGCCATCTCGTGGCAGATGACGGTGGCGGCACTGGTGCTGACGCCGCTGGCGCTGCTCACTCTCAGATTCGCCGGCCGTCACGTGCAGGCGGTGATGACACGGGTGCGAAACTCCGAGCGGGCGATGGCCACCGAGGTCGAGCAGACGATCAGCGGGATCGCCGAGATCCAGATGTTCAACGCACAACCCGTCCGCAGCAAGCGATTTCATGCGGTATCCGAGGAAGCCGCGAAAGGATCGGCGGCCTCGGTGGTCTGGATGCAGGCCACCGTCAACGGCTCGCAGATCTTCGTCGCGCTGAGCACGGTGGTCGTGCTCCTCGTCGGTGTCGGGCTCAGCGGGCACTTCGGGTTGACGTTCGCCGGCCTCCTCGTGTTCGCGGGTGTGGTTCCGGTGATGTTCAGTGCTGCGCAACGGGTTCTCGGTGCCTACACCACCTACCAGTCGCTGGCGCCGAATGTGACGTCCACCTACGAACTGCTCGACACCCGGCCGTCGGTGCGGGAGGCCGCCGACGCCGTCGCGCTGGGCGAGGTGCACGGCAACCTGGTTTTCGAGGACGTGACGTTCGGGTATGTGCCCGGTGAGAATGTCCTCGACGGCTTGTCGTTCACCGTGGCCGAGGGGGAGACGGTGGGGCTGGTCGGCGGAATCGGGTCGGGCAAGTCGACGGTGTTCAACCTGCTACTGCGGTTCCGGGACCCGCAACGCGGGCGGATCCTGCTGGACGGCAACGATATTTCGGCCGTCACCATCGACTCCCTGCGCGAACAGGTGTCCAAACTCGCGCAGTTCCCGTTCTTCACCAAGGACACCATCCGGGAGAACATCCGGCTGGCCCGGCCCGGGGCCAGCGACGCCGACATCGAAGCAGCCTGCGCCGAGGCTCACATCCATTCCGTCATCACGACCAAGATGCACGACGGTTACGACACCGTGGTGGACGTGCAGGTCCCCTCCGGTGGGCAGAAACGGCTGATCGCGCTGGCGCGCTGCCTGCTGCGCCGGCCCGAGGTGCTGCTGCTCGACGAGCCGACCGAGAACCTCGACGCCAACCAGCGGGCTTGGATGATCGGCGTGATCCAGGACTACGCCAAGGACCGCACCTGCATGGTGGTCAGCCACGACCTGGATTTCATTGCCGCGGTGGCCGATCGGATCCTGGTGCTCGAAGACGGGCGTATCACGCAGAGCGGCGACCACCAGACGTTGATGGCCCAAGGCGGCCTGTACAGGCGGCTGCACGAGGTGCAGAACGGGCGCTAGTCGTCCTCGGTTAGGCGTTGTATTTCAGGCATAACTTCTTGGCTGCCCGATGCCGTGCATGCCATGGTGGTTATGCCTCTTTTTTCAAGCATAGGGGTGGAGATGGCTGTCCCACGTCGCACGAAATCTTCGACGGACATGCCTATGCCTGAAATTGCACGCATAGGGAGGCTCTTCGCTGAGCGTCGGGTCACGCTGCGCCTCACGCAGCAAGCCGTCGCTGAGTTGGCTGGTGTGTCCCGCTCCAGCATTCAGTCGCTGGAGCGGGGAAGCGGTTCGATCAAGTTCGGTTCGGTCCTCGAGATCGCCGAGGTTTTGGGTCTGCACTTCAAGGTCAGTGAGGCGGTCGAATGACGACATCGCCGAGGTAGATGTCAGCTTCGACGACTTCGCGGGTCTGTTGCCGGAAGGGGTGCAACTGGGCGTCGTGACCACATTGACCAAAACTTCCGCTGACGATCACTTGACGCTGCTGCTGGCGATCGGGGCGGACACCATCGGCAACTCTCTCGGGCCAACTTCGTCGATGCCGGCGAGCGTGTTGGTATCAGGGCACGTGCGACGACCAGAATGATCGACGAACTTGTCGACGCTGCCTCTGACTGGCCGGACAGATGTGGACAGACCGGATTCGACGACCGGCAGACAGACCTTCTGGCCGACATGCTGCGGACGAGACTGGGCAGCTTGAAATAGGGCTGGTCCTGGCTGTGTCCGTGCTCTCCCTATGTGCCACAACACCATTCATATTCATTAGATGTGCTCTATGTCTAGCATTCCAGCCAGATGCTGGCAGTAATACTCGGTTTAAGTGCCTTAAGGGTTGGCACGACCTAGTCGTCCTCGGGTTCGGCCTCAGGTTCGGGATCGGGCACGTCGCGTCGTCGCGCGAACATCAGCACGAGGTCGTGAATCGGCGCCTCCCGGAGCCCGCCCCACTCCGGGCCCACCGCGAAGTCAGCGTCGGTGGCCACGAACCGGTAGCCCGGCAGATCGCGCTGCGGGGCGAACGGAAACTTCATGTGCCACAAGCGGTCTGCGACAGCAACGGCTGCGTCGACGGGCATCGGCCGGTCGATCCCCAGCGGGATGCAGATGTCCTGAGTGTGGATCAGGACGTCCAGCAGCGGGTCGACTTCCTTGGTCAGGGGCGGACGCTTGCGTGAACCGGCCATGCCACGCAGCCGTGCTGTGATGGCGGCCGGTTCGGAGGGATTCTCCAGCGCCGCCCGTCGGACCATGGCGTCGAACCGGAAGCCCGACTTGATGGCCGCCGGCAACATCTCGCCAATGGTCGCCTGGGACTGCGTGATGTGAATGGCGACCTCGCGCACCGTCCAGCCTTTGCACAACGATGGTGTCGACCACTGGTCGGGCCGCAAAGTGTCGAGCAGATCGGCGAGCTGTCCCCGCTGCTCATCGATGTTGCGCCAGATCGTGTCGGAGTCCACGGCCCGCTCCTATCGTCAGGGTTCCCCGATCAAGATAGTCGTGCCCATATCGGGCGCTGTCCAGACAGCACTCTGGCCCAGCACAGGGTGCTGGGCCAGAGTCGTCGTCTGCAGATCAGTCGGTCGCGAACGCCGCCTGTGCCTCCTTGTCGAGGTCGACGTACTTCTCCTCGCTCACGTCCACCGCGACGCCCTTGATGGTGCCGCCGGTGAACCGGCCCGGATTCTGATAGAGCGACGACACGTTGTCACCGCTGTCGAACCCGACGCACAGGCCGTCACCGGCGAGGGTGAACTTGCCGATCTGGGCCCGCATCGGTCCCTTGGCTGCCTCCTTGCCGTCTACGTAAAGGATTGTGGTTCCGAGGGATTCACCGTGCTCGCCTTTCTTCTCCCGGATGAACTCCATGCCGAGCGCATGCTTGCCCTCCGGCAGCGGGCCGGAAACGAACACCTGCTCGGGTTTGATGCCCAGGAAGTTGTAGACGTAGTGCAGCTTGTTGTCCTTGATGAACAGGGCGTGCCCGCCGAAGCGGGACCCGTGCGCGAACAGCACGCCCTGGGCGTCCTTGGTCATGTCGACGTCGGCGATGATCTTGTAGGACCGGCCGCGGATGTTGGCCGCCACGCCCTCGGGCACCGGTGCGGTGTCCGGGTAGTAGAGGTAGCGGTTGCGCGGCGGTTCGAACTGCGGCCGTTCGATGGTGATCATCTCGACCGCGGCGCGATCGTCGAGGGGCAGGACGTAGTTGTTCTTCGCCTCCTCGTTCCACGCGTCGATCAGCTCCTTGAGCTTCTCCGGATTCTGATCGGCGACGTTCTTGGCCTCGGAGCGATCCTCATCGACGTGGAACAGCTCCCACTTGTCCTGATCGAAATGACCCTTGCCGCTGATCGGCGCGTGCAGCGCTGATGCCTTCCAGCCGTCCTGCCAGATCCCGCGGGTGCCCAGCATCGCGTAGTACTGCCGCTTCTTGGTGGTGGGTGCGTCGGCGCCGTCGAAGCTGTACCGCATCGACACCCCGTTGAGCGGGTACTGCTTGATGCCGCGGTATTCCTCCGGCATCTCGATGCCCGCGACGTCGAGAATGGTCGGGACGACGTCGGTGGCGTGGTGGTACTGATGGCGCACCTCACCCTTGGCCTTGATGCCCTTGGGCCAGTGGATCACCATCGGGTCGCAGGTGCCGCCGGAGAACTGCGAATAGCGCTTGAACATCTGGAACGGTGTGGAGAAGGCGACCGCCCAGCCCGTCGGATAGTGGTTGTAGGTATCGGGAGTGCCGAGCTTGTCGAGCATCTTCATGTTCTCGGCCAGATCATCGGGGTAGCCGTTGAAGAATTTGTTCTCGTTGACCGAACCGTTCGGTGATCCCTCGCCGGACGCACCGTTGTCGGCACAGTAGAAGATGACGGTGTTGTCCAGCTGCCCGGTCTGCTCCAGGTAGTCGACGACGCGCCCCACCTGCGCATCGGTGTACTCCGAGAAACCGGCGAACACCTCCGCCATGCGGCTGAACAGCTTCTTCTCGTCCGGGCTCAGCGAATCCCAGGGCCGCACCGCGTCGGCCTCCGAGGCCACGTCCTCGGGCAGCGGGTTGATCGGCGTCAGCTCGGTGCCCTTGGGCATGATGCCCTTGTCGATCATCCGGTTGAGCACCCACTCGCGGTAGGCCTCGTAGCCGTCGTCGAACTTGCCCTTGTACTTCGCGGAGTATTCCTCGGGGCTGTGGTGCGGTGCGTGGTTCGCCCCCGGGCAGAACCACATGTACCAGGGCTTGGAGGGGTTACTGGAACGCTGGTCGCGCAGCATGCGGATCGCTTGATCGGCAAGGTCTTTCGACAGGTGATAGCCCTGTTCAGGTGGATACGGCTGATCGATGAACCGATTGTCCTCGGACAGATCGGGATACCACTGGTTGGTTTCGCCGCCCAGGAAGCCGTAGAACCGGTCGAAGCCCTTCTGCAGCGGCCACTCCGATTTGCTGCCGCCGCTGGAGACGTCCTCCTCAGGCACGTTGTGGTCCTTGCCGACCCAGAAGGTGCTGTAGCCGTTGTCCTGCAGCACCTGGCCCACCGTCGCGCATTGCGCAGGCAGCCGGGCCGCCGCGCCCGGGAAGCCGTCGGAACCCTCGGTGATGCTGGCGAACCGGTTCACATGGTGATTGCGGCCGGTCAGCAGGCAGGACCGGGTAGGCGAGCACAGAGCCGTGGTGTGCCACTGCGAATAGGTGAGTCCGTTGTCGGCCAACTTCTGCAGCGTCGGCATGTTGATCCGGCCACCGTAGGGCGACCACGAGGCCATGCCCGTGTCGTCGAACAGCACCACCAGGACGTTGGGCGCCCCTTCCGGCGCGTGCTTGAGCTCGAAGGGTTTCCAGTCCGGCTTCGAGTCCCGAACGTCGAGTTCGATCTTCCCGTCGAACCCTTCATTGATGCCCGTGCCATAGTCCGGCGGACCTGCGTGCCCGCTGGCGCCCGGCTTGCTGCCGGCTTTGTCGGTGTCGTCACAGCCGGCGAGCGCGCCGACGGCGGCCGCGCCGACTCCGGCAGCTGCGATGCCCCCCAGCATCGAACGCCGCGACAGCTTGCCGCGTTTGTCGGTCTCGGTGATGTCATCGTTGTTCGATTCCATGTGGGCAACACTAAGCACGATTTGCCCGCGTTGTCCGGATAAATCACCGCAGAATTGGTAACAGTCGACAAACGTTGTGTCCCAATGCATTTCTGGTTGGAAATGCCGATCTGTCAATCGCCCATTTTGGGCGAGGTCTCGGGATCGCTACAACGGAATCGGGCGATTCAGGTCGTCGGCGTCGTCGTCAGCGAGTAGCTCGTGGAAATTCCGCAAAGTCGACGCGCACGCTGCTCGCTCGGCCGGGTCGAGACGGTCGAGGACCTTGGCCAGCTCGCGCCTCCGCCGCGTGTTCACCTGCCGGACCAGTTTGCGACCGCGGTCGGTCAGCGCCAGGGTGACGATGCTTCGGTTGGTCGGATCGGAACCGCGGACCAGATGGCCGGAGGCATCCAACCGGTCGGCGAGGCGCGTCACCGTCGAGCCGACCACGCCGAGCGCCTGGGCGCATTCCGTCGAGGTCGACTTTCCGCGTTCCTGTAGCACGAGCAAAAGCCGGAATTGCGGCAGCGAGAGCTCCAGTTGTTCCACGCTTCGCAGCGCAACGCCCACCAGATCTCGGGTCGCGACTTCGAACGCCGACAGTTCGTCGACAGGGGTTCGGGTCATACCGTTCTGCGGCGCGCTGCCCATCCAGTGAGTATCCCATGCGAACGGGTTGCGTGGCGGTGAGTCGTTGCCTTGGCATCGAATATCCGTGGCGAGTGGAGGTTTCCCGTCGATTGTGGATACATCCGTGAGCAAAAAGCCGGTATCGCAAGGTGATTCGGAATACCTGTCGGTCGCCAGTTTTTGGGCGACGCTGTCGTCAGCGCATTCTCGGGGAACGCTCAGGTACCAAGCACATACTGGCAGGGTGCGCCTGAAGTCATGGCCGGCGGCGGTGTGGCGATATGTCCGCAGCGCCCCGCTGACTTATGCGTGGTTGGCAGTTCTACTCGTCACTACGATCATCCAGCGCCAGACGCACGGGCGGGAGCTGCACGATCTTCTGGTTCAGAGCTCGACCAACATCCACCATCTGGGGACCGACCCGCTGTACGTATTGGTCACCAGCCTGTTCTGGATCGATGGCCGGTTCTGGACCCCGTACCTGGTGTTGTTCAGCCTCATTCTTGCGCCGGCCGAACGCTGGCTCGGTCAGATTCGTTGGCTTGCAGTGGGTTTGATTGCACATGTGCTCGCGACCTACATCAGCGAGGGCTTGCTGTATCTGGCCATCCACGATCACCTCGCGCCCGAGCGACTGGTCCATGTCCGCGACGTCGGGGTGAGTTACTTCCTCGCCGGGGTGGGTGCTGTGCTGGCGTACCACATCGCGCGGCCATGGCGATGGCTGTATCTCGGCGTGGCGTTTGTGTACTTCGGTGCCGCGTTGGTCGGCAACATCAACTTCACTGCCATCGGCCATGTGTCGGCGCTACTGATCGGGTTGTGCTGTTATCCGGTTGTGCGGCGGCGGGTTGGGCGCGTCGGGTCCGCGCCCGCGTCGTCGGCGGCGTCGTCGTCGTCGTCGATTTCTACCGCAGGGCCGTGACGGCGCGCGATCGACAGCCCGGGCGTGGAAACCGGCGCGGCGTCGGTGGGCGGCCGGCCCGACTTACTGCCGTGGCTGGGACAGCAGTGCCACCACCGCGTCGGTCAACGTCGCACGGGCGATCTCGAGATCCGAGGTGAAGCCGACCTGGCGCTCGTTGCTCAGGCCCCGGATCGCGGCGGGAAGCAGGCACCGCACCCGGTGCACCTGATCCGGGTCGAGATCGAGCCCGTCCATCAAGTAGTCGAAGCCTTGAATCCAATCGAGTTCGCGGGCCGCGAAAGCCGCTGCCGTCTGCGGATATTCGGCCGCGATATCGGAACGGCGGGGTGGCAGTGACGTGCGTAGCGCCGTCAGTGCCCGGCCCTCGGTGGTGTCCAGGTACGTCCACACCGAGTCGATGGCTGCCGTCACCCGCTCCCGCAGGGTACCGCTGCGCGGCAGGGAGTCATTGGATGACCAACTGCGGGAATGGATCTCGGTGATCACCGCGACCCACAGGCCGTCCAGGTCGCCGAACTGATGCTGCACCGTGCCCCAGGTGACGCCGGCATCCTTGGCGATGCGATTCGCCGACACCGGCTCGCCACCGCTGTCGGCAAGGCAGCGGATGGCGACGTCGAGCAGGCGTGCGCGGGTCTCAAGACCGCGCTTGTTCAGCTTGGTGCCGGCGGCCGAGGTGACCGTGGAGGGTACTGCCGCCTGCCACTGCTCCTGAGCGCGGGCGGCCTGCGGAGATTCGCGGGCGCTCAGGCAAACCTGCCCGGGTTCGCCGCGACCGCTCGGCGCAGCGTCGGCCGGTTCTGCCGGTAGGCCTGCACGACGGGCGCCAGTTCATGCGGGCTCGCCCCGTGCATGATGACCGAATGGGTGCCCACATCGAACTGCCGGGCGATGGTGCTCGCGCACTCCTTGGGAGACCCCTTGGCCACCGAGTCCAGCCATTCGGCGGGGATCAGCTCGCCGATCCGTTGCAGCGTCTCGAAGGAGGCACTCGCGTCGATGGGTCCGGCAGTGGCCGCATCGGCGAACAGTTCTGACTGTTTGATCCGCTCCCAGACTGCGGGATCCCAGCCGTTGGCCGAGACCAACACATCCGCGTACGCCTGCAGGTAGGTCGCCAGGCGTCCGACGCCACGACGCAGTTGGTCCTCCTCCGACAACGCATCGGGGACCGTCGCCAGGCACGCCCAGATGCGGACGCTGTCGGGGTCGCGGCCCGCGCGCTCGGCACCCCGGCGCACCGCCTCGACCGACGACGTCGTCGCCTCGTCGGAGAAAAACGTATGGAGCACAACGAAATCAGCGATCTCGCCGGCCAGCTCCATCGTCTTGGGACCGACCGCCACCAAGCCGATGGGCGGTCCGTCCGGCAGGCCGCTGGCGTGGCGCAGGAACGGCCACTTCCCGGCAGGACCGTCGTGATCCAGGATCATCTCGCCGGCCCAGAGTCTGCGCAGGACGCCGAAGAAGTCCCGCAGCCGGGCTTCGGTCACCACCGGCAGGCCGATCGCCTGCCAGTACGCCGCCATGCCGCGGCCGAACGCCATGGCGAAGCGGCCCTCGGTGAGGGCGTGCATGGTCGAGCCGATCGTCGCGGTGACCGTGGGATGCCGCGTGTGGTAGTTGGTCGACGGCGCGATACCCAGAGTGGTGCTGGTGCCCGCGACCGCGCCTGACAGGACGGCCGGGTCCTTCACCGTGAAGCGTTCACCGATGTGGCAGGAGCCCAGGCCGAGCTCATCCGCCGTACGAGCCTCGGGCAGAACCACTCGGACATCCGCGGGGTGGCGGGTCACGGCGTAGTAGCCGAGCTCGTTGAGCTGGTCATCGGGGTGGTTCGCGCTCAATTGCGTGCCTTTCATGCGTGGACGCCTAGCACTGTCGGCCACGGTGAGCGCAATTGTCAATGAGGGTTCTCAATGAATGGGAGGATGTGGCGGCGTGAGCTGGGTGCAGGCATGCTGCAACCACTCTCGTGATTTTTGTGCTGGAGCAGCCGTCATCACCGACGGTCTGTGACGACTCTCCCGTTGCCGGTCCGGCCTACCACCGGGTGCCGTCGAGCCCCGGAATCACGCACCGGCCGTCAGCGGCCACCCGACCAATCACCATGCCGTCATACCCCGTGCACGATGAGTTGAGCGGCTCGCAGGTGTAGACGGACGTGATGACCTTGTCTGGGCCGCAAGGGGAGCCGGGTCCTGGCGGGTCGGCATTGGCGACGGCGGTGCCGAAGCCCAGCGTCAGTGTTGCTGCGGCAGTAACGACGAGTGAGCGGGTCGCATAAGACATATCGGTACCTCCGGCCGATGGTCCCCGACAAGTGGTAATGCTACCCGTGTCGTCCGGGTCGTTTCCGTTGATCGCGCGTCAGATTTGGTGGGTGCGCTGCAAATGCCAATCGCCCGCGTTCGGGGCCCAGGTGCGCACTGGCGCCGCTGACCTCCAGGTGTGGAGCCGATGACGGGAATCGAACCCGCGTATTCAGCTTGGGAAGCTGATGTTCTGCCATTGAACTACATCGGCATGGTGCTGACGAAGGATAGCAACCCGGCCCGGTCTGTGGGTAAGGCGGGCGGACATCGTCACGGTGAGTCTAAGAAATTGACGCCGGCTCAGCAGAAGGGCGGCGGCCGGTGTCTGGCGAAGGTTGCCGACACAGCTGACAGACGGCTGCCCAGTGCGGACCCGGAGCCTAGGCAGGTGCGGCGAAACAGATGACCCCAGAACGTGATTGCCGTTCACGCGGCACCCTGAGAATCGGGTAAAAGCACGGGCCGTCATTCTCAGACGCTCTCTCTACCGTTGGTTCTCGTGGGCTCCATCCGGCGCTGAATGGAGCGAACAGGCCCGCAACCCGGGCCGAATCAATCGAGGGGTTGCACCCATGGATGTTGTTATCGGTATTGCCATGACCTCGCGCGACGCTCGGCTTCTCCTGGTGGAGGGCACTCACGGCGACGGCGCGGTCATCGACCACGGTTCGCTCGACGCGGACACCCGCATCGGCGGCGAACACCCTGGCTTCCGCGAGCGCGTCGTCAATGCGGTGATCGACGCCCGGGACACCGCCCCGGCCAACGGCTACACCGTCACGCGCGTCGCACTGACCTGGACCGACGCGGTGGCCGGTGAGGCAAGCCTGGTCCTGGATGACCTCGACGAGCAGGGCGTCACCAACGTGGGAGTGGTCTCCATGACCGACGCGCTCGAAGCCGCCGCCGAATACACCGTTCAGATCGCCGACTGCGACTCGATCGCATTGTGCGTGGTGGAACCCGAACAGACTCTGCTGGCGGTGGTCGGTGCCGAGGGTGAAGACGGGAAGCGCCGAGTACGCAGCCGCCTACTGGACGGAGCTGACGAGGCCACCGCAGTGCTGGCGCTGTGCGGTCTCTGCGACAGCTTTCCCGAACGGGTCGACGCGGTCGCCATCGCGGGATCGTCTCCGGACGTGGAAAGTCTTGTCGAGGAGGTGAATTCGGTGATGCCGCGGCCCGTCGTGCTCGGCGACGATGCCGCCCTGCTGCTGGCGCGCGGTGCGCTGGTTTCCAGTGCCGACATTCGCCACGATGCCGTGCCGACACCCAAGCGCGACCCGCTGATGCGCACCCTGACCACCGTCGTCGCGACGGCGGTGCTGATCTTGGCGGGATCGGTGTTCCTGGCGCTCATGGTGCAGGGGAGGAACGGCACCACCCCGCCGCAAGCGTCGACGTCGGCTGAACACAACGCACCGGTGTCACCCGCCCAGCCGCTGCTCCCGCCGCCCGGCACCGGTCAGTCGGTCCACACCGTGGCATGCAGAGTGCTGCCATGGGCCGTGCCGACGGCCGAGAAACCCGTGATCGGGCCGTGCGCCCACACCGCCACGCCGCCGTTGCCGCAGGTGGTCCGTCGCTAACCGATACGCTCGTCGGGTGCTGCTCTCCGATCGAGACATCCGGGCCGAGATCGCCGCGAAACGCCTGGCCATCGAGCCGTTCGACGATGCCCTGGTGCAGCCGTCGAGCGTCGACGTCCGCCTGGACAACCTGTTCCGGGTCTTCAACAACACCCGCTACACCCACATCGACCCGGCCAAACAGCAGGACGAGCTGACCTCCCTCGTCGAACCCGCCGAAGGCGAGCCGTTCGTCCTGCACCCTGGTGAGTTCGTGCTCGGCTCGACGCTCGAGGTGTGCACGCTGCCCGACGACCTGGCCGGACGCCTGGAAGGCAAGTCCTCGCTGGGCCGGCTCGGATTGTTGACGCATTCGACGGCGGGGTTCATCGACCCGGGCTTCTCCGGGCACATCACGCTGGAGCTCTCCAACGTCGCCAATCTGCCGATCACGTTGTGGCCCGGCATGAAGATCGGCCAGCTCTGCCTGCTGCGGCTGACCAGCCCGGCCGAGCACCCGTACGGCAGCGACAAGGTCGGCTCGAAATACCAGGGCCAGCGGGGTCCGACGCCGTCCCGCTCGCATTTGAACTTCATCAAGTCGTAGCCCGCTTGCCGAGTGGCCACCTATGACACGCAGATCAGCGATTCGCGTGTCATAAGTGGCCAGTCGGCGCGCCACGAGGCGCGGGCAGGCCGCACCCTTGCGCCGCTTTCTACCTGTGGGCTGTGAAAATCGCCGTTGAGCAGCCCAGGTGTGGGAAACGGCGAACAAGTCCGCCCAAGAGCGCCGGTGAACTTTCAGTAACCACACCGCAACACGAAACACGGCTGAAACACGCGCGCCGCTTGGCTGAAACGCGCGCCCGACATTCTCGTCGAGACCAAAGGAGCTCGACGTGTCCGAAATCGATCCGGCCGCCACAGCCTGGCTGCTCGCCAGTACCGCGCTGGTCCTGCTGATGACCCCCGGCCTCGCCATCTTCTACGGCGGCATGGTCCGCACCACCGGCGTCCTCAACATGATCATGATGAGCTTCATCTCGATCCCGCTGGTCACAGTGGCCTGGCTGCTGGTCGGCTACACCCTGGCGTTCTCGGATGACGCCGGCGGCGGCCTGATCGGCGGACTGCAGCACTTCGGCATGCTCGGCATCACGCCCGGCACCGCCCACGGCGCGGTGCCCGAGCTGCTGTTCGCCACGTTCCAGCTGACCTTTGCGATCATCACTGCTGCCCTGGTCAGCGGGGCCATCGCGGACCGCGCCAAGTTCGCGGCCTGGATGCTGTTCGTGCCGCTCTGGGCTGTCGCGGTGTACGCCGTCGTCGCGCACTGGGTCTGGGGGCCGGGCGGCTGGCTGGCCGGCCTTGGCGTGCTCGACTACGCCGGCGGCCTCGTCGTCGAGATCGTGTCCGGCTCGTCGGCCCTGGCGCTGGCCTTGGTGCTCGGTCCGCGCATCGGCTTCAAGCAGGACGCGATGCGCCCGCACAACCTGCCCTTCGTGCTCCTCGGTGTCGGCCTGCTCTGGTTCGGCTGGTTCGGCTTCAACGCGGGTTCGGCGCTCGCCGCCAACGGCACCGCCGCCGCGATCTTCCTCAACACCCTGGTCGCCGGCTGCCTGGGCATGCTCGGCTGGCTGACGGTCGAGCAGGTCCGCGACGGCAAGCCGACCACCTTCGGCGCCGCCTCCGGTGTGGTGGCCGGCTTGGTCGCGATCACCCCGTCCTGCGGCACGGTCAACACCCTCGGCGCGGTCGTGGTGGGCCTGGCCGCCGGCGTGGTCTGTTCCTTTGCGATCGGCCTGAAGTTCCGGTTCGGCTACGACGACTCGCTCGACGTGGTCGGTGTGCACTTCGTCGGCGGTGTGGTCGGCGTGCTGCTGATCGGATTCCTGGCCACCGAGGTGATGACCGCGGGCCCGCAAGGCCTCTTCTATGGCGGTGGGCTGACCCAGCTGGGTAAGCAGCTGCTGGGCGCGGTCGTCGTGGCGGCCTACGCGTTCACCGTGTCGTACGGACTCGCCAAGCTGATCGACCGGTTCATGGGCTTCCGGCTCAGCCCCGAGGACGAGACCACCGGCGTCGACTTCACCCAGCACGCGGAGTCGGCGTACGCCGAGGGCGTGCACGGGCATCTGCCGCAGCGCCGGCCGGGATTGTTCGGCGGCACCCTGGGTCAGCTGGGCCAGTTCGGAGACCGAGATCAGCGGCCAGATCCGGCTGAAGAAGACAGCGCGGGATGAACCGGGCGGCGCTCTTTGTCGTAATGCCGAGTAGGGTCTAACTAACCGGCGCCGGCGCGCAGCATGCCGTCGCGGTCCGACCAGAATCTGGGCGCTGTAGCTAATGAGCGCAGGTGTAACGAACGAGCTGGTTACACCGAAAAAGGTTCTAGTTGTCGGTTCGTGCGGAATGTGTGCGCAATGGCGACAAGTGCAGTGCAGCAAACACATTGGAGGGCTCGGTGGACATCGTATTGGGTGTGGCGATGGCACCTACAACGGTCCGCATGGTGCTGGTCGAGGGGGAGAAAGCCGACGGGGTTACCGTCGATCACGACGTCTTCGACGTCACCGCCGGTGAAGATTCGGCAACCACCACGGCGGCCGATCAGGTGGTCGCTGCCATCCTCGGAACCCAGGAGAGTGCGGCCTCCGGCGGGCACCATCTGAAGTCGATCGGCGTCACCTGGACCGACCATTCCGATGCCGCCGCGCTGCGCGACACGCTGTCCGCGCACGGCATCGACGACGTCATGCTGGTCTCCGAAAGTCACGCCGCCGCCGCGCTGGCCCAGGCGGTCGGGCGCGCCGTCGGTTACGACACCACGGCGCTGCTGTTCATCGACCGTGACGCGGCCACGCTCTCGGTGGTCAAGACCGACGACGGTTCGGTGGTCAAGGTGCTGAGCAGGTCGTTGCACAGTGCCGATGCCATGGCCGTGCTCACCGACATGGCTGCCGCGGTCGACGCTGCCGAGTCCGCGCCGGACGGCATGTTCGTCCTCGGTGCCGGCGTCGACGTCGCCTCGGTCAAGGCGCATCTGGAACCCCTGGTGTCGCTTCCCGTCAGTGCCCCGGACGAGCCCGAGATGGCGCTGGCCCGCGGTGCCGCGCTCGCGTCGGCCAACGCTCCGGCTTTCGAGGCCACCACGGTCGGTCTCGCCTATTCGCAAGATCCCGACGGGACGACCGCGGGCAGTGCCTATGCACTGGCCGGTCTGGCCACCGAGATGGCGCCGGCTGGAGCCGCTGCCATCGACGGCGTGGACCTCGTCGCCGACGAGATGCCGATGGACGAGGAACGCAAACCCTTCCTCCTGGTGGGTTCCGCGTTGACGTCGGTGTTCGTGGTTGGTGTTGTGGCACTGGTTATTTCGCTCGCGGTGAGCATCCGGCCGACGGTCGATCAGCGTCCCGCCCCGGCGCAGGGCGCGGTGGCACCGACTGCCCCGGCCAAGCTTCCGGCGCCCGCACCCGCACCGCCGCCGGAAGCGCTGGTGCCGCCGCCACCGGCCCCACCGCCCGAGACCATCAAGGCCCCGATCCCGGTGGTCCAGGAAGCGCCCGCACCGCAGGCGCCGCCGCGCACGGTCTATGTCGAGCAGCCCGCAGCGGCCCCGCCGCCCGCGCCTGAGGCGCCCGCTCCGGCACCTGCGCCCGAGGCCCCGGCCCCGGCGCCGGTTCCGGTCGCGCCGCCGCCGGCCCCGATCTACAACCCGCCTGCGCCGTACATCCCGCCGCTGGTCGTGCTGCCGCCCGCACCGCGGCTGCCGAACATCTTCCGGCCGCCGTGGGACCCGCCGCAGCGTCAGCAGCCGTGGGATCCGCCGTCGCGCCACGAACCCCAAGCCCCGAAGTGGCCGGGTTCAGGGTCGGATGACTGGGAGCCTCCGAGCTCGGGCTGGAACCCGGGCCGGGGATCGGGTGACTGGAACCCTGGCCGGTCCAGCGGCTCCGGCTCCGGTGACTGGAACCCGGGTGGCTCGGGCTCTGGTGATTGGAACCCTGGGCGGTCGGGTGGATCGCGCAGTGGCGGTGACGGCGGAGGCCTGTGGCCCTTCCCGTCATTCGGCGGGCACTAGGCCCCGCGACCAACCGTTACCTGACGTTGGCCTGCCGCTCAGTGTCACGTAGCAGCTAGCTCATTATCGCGGCCTATCCAGGCAGTATGCGATGCACCGTATTCGGTACCGGCTATCTGGGCGCGACACATGCCGCGGGCATGGCCGAGCTCGGCCACGAGGTGATCGGGGTCGACATCGACCCGGGCAAGGTGGCCAAACTCGCCGCCGGTGACATCCCGTTCTACGAACCCGGCCTGCGGAAGGTGTTGAACGACAACCTGTCTGCCGGCCGGCTGCGGTTCACCACCGACTACGACGAGGCCGCCGACTTCGCCGACGTGCACTTCCTCGGCGTCGGCACCCCGCAGAAGAAGGGCGATTACAGCGCCGATCTGCGCCACGTGCACGCTGTCATCGACACCCTGGTGCCCCGGCTGCGCCGGTCCGCGGTGATCGTCGGCAAATCCACCGTCCCGGTCGGGACCGCTGCCGACCTGGCCGAGCGGGCCCGGGCCCTGGCGCCGGTCGACGTGGACGTCGAGGTGGCCTGGAACCCGGAGTTCCTGCGCGAGGGCTACGCCGTGCACGACACCCTGCACCCGGACCGGATTGTGGTTGGGGTGCAGCGTGATTCGCAGCGCGGTGAGTCAGCGGTGCGCGAGCTGTATGCGCCGCTGATCGCCGACGGCGTGCCGTTCCTGGTCACCGACCTGGAGACCGCCGAGCTGGTCAAGGTGTCGGCCAACGCGTTCTTGGCCACCAAGATCTCGTTCATCAACGCGATCTCCGAGGTCTGTGAAGCCGTCGGCGCCGACGTGACCCTGCTGGCTGACGCCCTGGGCTACGACCCGAGAATCGGCCGGCGATTCCTCAACGCGGGCCTGGGCTTTGGCGGTGGTTGCCTGCCCAAGGACATCCGGGCATTCATGGCCAGGGCCGGTGAGCTCGGCGCCAACCACGCGCTGACCTTCCTGCGTGAGGTCGACAGCATCAACATGCGGCGCCGCACCGCCATGGTGGAGCTGACTACCCGGGCCTGTGGCGGATCGCTGCTGGGCGCCAACATCGCGGTGCTGGGCGCGGCCTTCAAACCCGAATCCGACGACGTGCGCGATTCACCCGCCCTCAACGTCGCCGGCATGCTGCAGCTCAACGGTGCCGCGGTCAACGTGTACGACCCCAAGGCCATGGACAACTCGCAGCGGGTGTTCCCCACGCTGAACTACTCCACCTCCGTCGTCGAAGCCTGCGACCGGGCAGACGCGGTGCTGGTGCTCACCGAGTGGGCCGAGTTTGTCGACCTGGACCCGGCCGAGCTGGCGGACATGGTGCGCGTCAAAGTCGTTGTGGACGGCCGCAATTGCCTGGACGCGCAGCGGTGGCGGGACGCGGGATGGCGCGTGTACGCGTTGGGGCGACCGGTCGCCACTGTTTGACGCTTGTAGAACAATTTCTGCGGTCGTAGGCTCGGGCCATGCGGGAACGAATCCGGTGGATGGCCCTGCACGGGGTGGTTCGAGGCATCTCGGCGTACGGGATGCGTCATGGGGATCCTCAGGCTCGGCTGATCGCCGACCCGGCGGTGCGTGCGGATCCGGCGCCCTTCGCCGATGAGATGCGCCGTCGCGGACCGATTGTGCGCGGTCGTGCGCTCCTGATGACGTTCGACCACGACGTCGCCACCGACCTGCTGCGTTCCGACGACTTCCGGGTGTCGCGGCTCGGCGGGAACCTGCCCCGTCCGCTGCGGTGGGTGGCCGACAAGACCGATACCGGCGGGCTGCACCCCCTGATGCCGCCGTCGTTGCTCGCGACGGAACCACCTGATCACACCCGCTACCGCAAGCTGGTGTCCTCGGTGTTCACCACCCGCGCGGTCTCCCGGCTGCGTGAACGGGTCCAGGACACCGCCAACGAGCTGCTCGACTCGATGGACGGCGGCGGGGTGGTCGACATCGTCGACACCTACTGCGCGCAGCTGCCCGTCGCGGTGATCAGCGACATCCTCGGGGTGCCCGACGCGGACCGGCAACAGATCCTGCGCTTCGGCGAGCTCGGCGCGCCCAGCCTGGACATCGGGCTGACCTGGCGGCAGTACCAGGAGGTGAACTCCGGCATCCACGGGTTCGAGACCTGGCTGACCGATCACCTACGCCAACTGCGCCGCAACCCCGGCGAGGACCTGCTCAGCCAGATCATCCAGGCCTCCGAGGCCGGAGCCGCCGGGGAACCGCTCAATGAATCGGAACTGCGGGCACTGGCCGGGCTCGTGCTGGCGGCGGGTTTCGAGACCACGGTCAACCTGCTGGGCAACGGCATTCGCATGCTGCTGGATCACCCCGAACACCTGCAGACGCTGGCGGCGCGGCCCGAGCTGTGGCCGAACACAGTCGAGGAGATCCTGCGCCTGGACTCGCCGGTGCTGATGAGCGCGCGGGTCGCCCTCCGCGACACCGAAGTGGCCGGAACCTCGGTCCAGGCCGGGGAACTCGTCATCATCCATCTGGCCGGAGCCAACCGCGACCCCGCGGTGTTCACCGACCCGCACCGCTTCGACATCGAACGCGACAACGCCGGCCGGCACCTCTCGTTCTCCGGCGGCCGGCATTTCTGCCTGGGCGCAGCCCTCGCCCGAGCGGAAGGCCAGGTCGGTCTGCAGACCTTCTTCGAGCGGTTCCCCGACGCGCGGGCGGCCGGCGAAGGCAGCCGCCGTGAGACCCGAATCCTGCGGGGTTGGTCGACTCTGCCGATCGCGCTCGGGAAGGCACGCACAGCGGTAAGTTCGTGACGTGGACTTCCGAGCTGCTCTGCTCGACCAGACCCGGACCTTCGGGGAGCTGATCGCCTCCAGCGATCCTGAGACGCCGGTGCCGACGTGTCCGGAGTGGACGCTCAAGCAACTGTTCCGCCATGTCGGACGCGGAAACCGTTGGGCGGCACAGATTATCTCCGAGCGCCGGGTGTCACCCCTGGACCCCCGCGAGGTCCACGAGGGCAAACCGCCCGATGATCTCGCCGCCGCGATCGAATGGCTCAACGCCGGTGCGGCACAGATCCTCAAGGCCGTCGACCAGGTCGGCACCGACACCCGGGTGTGGACGTTTCTGGGCCCCAAACCCGGGGGTTGGTGGATCCGACGACGCGTGCACGAGGTGGCGGTACACCACACCGACGCCGCGCTGGCCCTGGGAACCACATTCGACATGCCGGCCGACCTCGCCGCCGACGCGGTCAGTGAATGGCTGGATATCTCCACCGGCATGGCCAAGAAGCGGCACGGCGAACCGCTCGCCTTGAACACCAGCATCCACCTGCACGCCACCGACGAGGGGCTCGGGCCGACAGGGGAGTGGACGGTGGAGCACGACGAGGACGGGCTCGGATGGTCGCACAGCCACGGCAAGGGCACCGTCGCGCTGCGCGGGTCGGCCAACGCCCTGCTGCTGGCCATCACCCGGCGGCGCAGTGCGGCCGACCTCGGGATCGAAGTGTTCGGCGACACCGCAACCTGGGACACCTGGCTCGACCGCACACCGTTCTGAGTGGCGTACGTTTCGTTCATGACCACTTCCGAGATCGCCACGGTTCTGGCTTGGCATGACGCGCTGAACGACCACGACATCGACACCCTGATCGCACTGTCCAGCGATGACATCGAGGTCGGAGACGCCGCCGGGGCCGCCCAGGGCCATGCCGCGCTGCGCGACTGGGCCGCATCTGCGGGCGACACCGTGACGCCGGGGCGGATGTTCGTGCACGACGGCGTGGTCGTCGTCGAACAGACCGTCCGGGCCGCAGACGGGACGGCTCACGCCGGGGCCGCCGCCTTCCGCGTGGTGCACGACCACGTCACCTCGGTGTTCCGCCATGACACTCTGGCGGCCGCGCTGGCCGCCACCGAACTCACCGAGAAGGACCTCGTCGGCTGACGTCTGCCTTCGCGGGCGTCGGCGTCGCCAGCACTGCGGCGATCCCCGTCGTCAACGGAACCGACAGGGCCAGCGCGATACCACCGACCGCGGAGCGGGCGATCTCGATGGCCACGCTCTCACCCGTCAGCACATCGGCCAACGACCGGTTGGCCACGCTGAACAACAGCAGCAGCGGCAGCGCGCTGCCGGCATAGGCCAGCACCAGGGTGTAGACGGTGCTGGCGATGTGGTCGCTGCCGACCCGCATGGCGCCGACGAAGATCGCCCGCCGGCTTCCGCCGTGCTCGGCGAGCTCGAACACCGCCGAGGCCTGGGTGATGGTCACATCGTTGAGCACACCGAGCGAGCCGATGATGAACCCGGCCAACAGCAGGCCGGTGATCGACACATTGCCCAGGTACGCGGCGACCTCGTTGTTCTGATCTTCGGACAGGCCCGTCAAATGGGCCATTTCGATTGCCGCCCAGGACAATATGGCGGCCAATAGCAGTGAGGTCAGCGTGCCCAGCAGGGCCGCACTGGTGCGCAGGCTGACGCCGTGGGCCAGATAGATCACCGCATACAGAATGGCTGCCGAGGCGACCAGCGCCACCGGTATCGCGGGGGCACCGTCGCGCAATGCGGGTAACAGGAAGATCATCAGCACGGCGAACGCCACCACGATGCCGATGATCGCCCGCAGCCCGCGCCAGCGCGCCACCGCCACGATCACCACGGCGAACACCACGGCCAGGGCGATCAACGGCCAGGTGCGCTCGTAGTCGAAGAACGCGTAGCTTGTCGTGCCGGCCTCATCGACCTGGCGGCTCACCCGAATATTGTCTCCGGCAACGAGATTCGGTTGCCCGGGGCCGGTGGTGAACTCCAGCAGCGTGTTGGCGCCCTTGTTCGGTCCGGAATCGATGGCCACCAGGTTCTGCACGCACGTGCCGCCGCCGGGGGCGGCAGGCTGCGGTTTGGAGGTCAGCACACCCCCGGCTGACGGGCTGCCGCAGTCGGCCAGGCTGCTGGACACCACGTGCCCGGCCTCGGTGGTGACGGCGCCGCCCGCGGCGTTCTGGAAAGGCAGCGGGATGTCGACCCGCTGATGGCTGGGCCACAACACGGCCGCGCCGATCAGGACCGCCAGTCCGATGGTCACCAGCAGGCCCACGACGACGCGTGCGGCCAACGGGCCCAGCGGAGACGGGCCGGCCAGCGAATGGGAGTGGGAATGCGTGTGCGCCACCCCGACAGAGTAGAGGGAGTGGCTAGCAGTTTCCCGTGGGCCGTGGTCCGCCCAGACGACGCTTTATGTCGCGGTTTGGGCAGATTTGCGCCAGAAACCGTAGTGCCGGCGCGAAGATCTACTGGCGGTAGCTCGCCAGGAAGTTGCCCAGCCGCTCGATGGCCTGGGCCAGGTCCCGCGCCCACGGCAGCGTGACGATGCGCAGGTGATCCGGTGTGGGCCAGTTGAATCCCGTGCCCTGTGTCAGCAGGATCTTCTCCTGCAACAACAGGTCGAGCACCAGCTGCTCGTCATCGTGGATGTCGTGTACCTCGGGATCCAGGCGGGGGAACGCGTAGAGCGCACCCTCTGGTTTCACACAGGAAACCCCGGGGATCTCGTTGAGCTTGGTCCACGCGGTGTCTCGCTGCTCGAGCAGCCGGCCACCCGGCAAAACCAGATCGTCGATGCTCTGATGACCGCCCAAGGCGACCTGAATGGCATGCTGCGCAGGCACATTCGGGCACAGCCGCATGTTCGACAGCAGGCTGATGCCCTCGATGAAGCTGGTCGCATGCTCCTTGGGGCCGGTGATGACCAGCCAGCCCGAGCGGTAGCCGGCCACCCGGTAGGCCTTCGACAGCCCATTGAAAGTCAGACACAGAAGGTCAGGCGCTAATGTCGCCAGCGAGATGTGCTTGGCGTCGTCGTAGAGGATCTTGTCGTAGATCTCGTCGGCCAGCAGCAGCAGCTGATGCTTGCGGGCCAACTCGACCATCTGTTCCAGGGTTTCGCGGCTGTACACCGCGCCGGTGGGGTTGTTCGGGTTGATCACGACGAGCGCCTTGGTGCGCTCGGTGATCTTGGACTCGATGTCGGCGACGTCGGGATTCCAGCCCTGCGTCTCGTCACACATGTAGTGCACCGGGGTGCCGCCGGCCAGCGCGGTCGAGGCCGTCCACAGCGGGTAGTCCGGCGCCGGGATGAGCACCTGATCGCCGTTGTCGAGCAGCGCCTGCAGGGTCATCGTGATGAGCTCGGAGACGCCGTTGCCCAGATACACGTCGTCGATGTCGAACCGGGGGAAACCCTCGACGAGTTCGTAGCGGGTGAACACTGCGCGGCGCGCGCTGGCGATGCCCTTGGAGTCGGAATACCCCTGCGCGTAGGGCAGGGCCTGGATCATGTCGCGCATGATCACGTCGGGTGCCTCGAAGCCAAACGGCGCGGGGTTGCCGATGTTGAGCTTGAGGATGCGGTGCCCTTCAGCTTCCAGCCGTGAGGCCTGCTCGTGTACCGGTCCACGGATCTCGTACAGGACGTCCTGCAGCTTCGTGGACTGGGCGAACGTACGCGGCTTCGGGTGCTGACCGGTATGCCACGGCAACTGATGGGTAGTCACGCTCACCATGGTCTCACCACAGTCCACTGATTTTGGAATTTGCCGATCTTGTAGGTGGCCACCGCCACAGTGCGCCGATTTGCCGAGGCGCGGCAACCGTGGGTGTTCCTGGCAGACACATGCCAGCCCCTGTGGGTTCCCTTGGGTGGCCGCGCACTGTCCCTGAACCTGCGCAACCATGGCTGGAACGCAAACGGCCGCCTATTTTCCCAGCTCAAAGGGTGTTTGCGTCAGCAACAAGTTCTACAAGATTGGCAATCAGATGGCACGAATTACCAGCATCCTCCGAGTCAACACCCTGGCTGCGGCGCTCGGCGGCAGCGCCGTCGTCGCGATGGGCGTCATCGCTGCGACCATGGGTGGCGCACCGGAGGGCCCGGCCACCGTCGTCTCCGGCGGATCGATGACCCTCGGTGAGACCACGACGGTCACCTACACCGGCACGATCGCCCCCGCCGTCGCGGCGCCCGCGGTCAAAGCCCCGCCCTACGGCGGCAGCGGGGGCTGACACCCCGTCTGACGCCGAACGGCCACCTTCCTTGCGGAAGATGGCCGTTCGGTGCGTTAACGACGTGCTCAGCGCTTGCCGGGGCGCTTGGCGCCCGGCTTGATGCCCAGGCCCACCACCGGAGGTTCCGGCTTGGCGGGTTCGGCGGGCTTCTCCGCAGGCTTTTCGGCCTCCGGGGTCGGCTCCGCGGCGGGCGCCGGTGCAGCCGGAGCGGCGGGCGCAGCCGGGGCGGCCTTCTTGGCGCCCGGACGACGCGCGCCTGCGGCAATGCCCAGGCCCACGACCGGCGGTTCGGCCTTGGCCGGCTCGGCTGCCGCAGGAGCGGCAGCCGGTGCCTCGGCAGCCGGAGCCGCAGGGGCAGCCGACGCGGCAGGAGCAGCCTTCTTGGCACCCGGACGACGCGCGCCGGCCGCCAACCCCAGACCCTTCACCGGAGCCGCGGGTGCAGCCGGGGCCGCCGGTGCCTCGGCAGCCGGAGCGGCCGGAGCGGCCGACGCCGCAGGAGCGGCGGTCTTCTTGGCACCTGGACGCTTGGCGCCACCGGCGATACCCAGACCCTTGACCGGAGCAGCCGGAGCGGCGGCTGCTTCAGCCGGAGCCGCGGACGCCGCGGGAGCCGCCGTCTTCTTGGCGCCCGGACGCTTGGCGCCACCGGCCATGCCCAGGCCCTTGACCGGGGCGGCAGCCGCGGCCGGAGCGGCGGGTGCAGCCGGTGCCTCGGCAGCAGGTGCCGCCTCGGCTGCCGGGGCTTCCTCGACGACCGGTGCCGGTGCCGCAGCTGCGGCCTTGGCCTCCGCTTCGGCGCGTGCCTCGGCCCGCTTCTCGGATTCCTTTGCCGCCGTGCCCTTCTCGGGCAGCGTGATGGAGCTCTTGTCCAGCGAGTTCAGCAGCAGCTGAGCCACGTCGAGGACTTCGGCCTTCTCGACGTTGCGGGCAGCAGCCACGTCGTCGACACCGTCGGTGATCATCACGCGGCAGAACGGGCAGCCGGTCGCGATGGTCGAGGCGGTGTCCATCGCCTCTTCGGTGCGCTCCACGTTCACGCGCTTGCCGATGTGCTCTTCCATCCACATCCGCGCACCACCGGCACCACAGCACAGGCCGCGGTCGGCGTGGCGGGGCATTTCCTTGAGTGTCACGCCGGAAGCCTCGACCAGCTCGCGAGGAGCCTCGTAGACCTTGTTGTGGCGACCCAGGAAGCACGGGTCGTGGTAGGTGACCTCGGGGCCGCCGGTGGACTTGACCGGAACCAGCTTCTTGTCCCGGACCAGGCGGTTCAGCAGCTGTGTGTGGTGCACGACGGTGTAGTTGGCACCCAGCTGCGGGTACTCGCGGCCGATCGTGTTGAAGCAGTGCGGGCAGGTGACGATGATCTTGCGATCGACGGTCTCGACACCCTCGAACAGCTCGTTGATGGTCTCGACGTTCTGCGCGGCGAGCTGCTGGAACAGGAACTCGTTGCCGGAGCGGCGAGCCGAGTCACCGGTACAGGTCTCGCCGGTGCCCAGGACCAGGAACTTCACGCCCGAGGCGGCCAGCAGCTCGGCGACGGCCTTGGTGGTCTTCTTGGCGCGGTCCTCGTAGGCGCCGGCGCAACCGACCCAGAACAGGTACTCGAAGCCGTCGAAGCTCTCGACGTCCTCGCCGTAGACCGGCACGTCGAAGTCGACCTCGTCGATCCAGTTGGTGCGGTCCTTGGCGTTCTGGCCCCAGGGGTTGCCCTTGGTCTCCAGGTTCTTGAACAGCACGCCGAGCTCACCGGGGAACTCCGACTCGACCATGACCTGGTAGCGGCGCATGTCGACGATGTGGTCGATGTGCTCGATGTCGACCGGGCACTGCTCGACGCAGGCGCCACAGTTGGTGCAGGACCACAGCACGTCGGGGTCGATGACGCCGCCCTGCTCGGCGGTGCCGACCAGCGGGCGTAGCGCCTGCTCGGGGCCGGAGCCCTCGATCCGGGCGAAGCCGTCCTCGGGCACACCGTGGCCGTGCAGGCTGTCGCCCAGCTTGGCGAAGTCGACCGAGCCTTCCTCGGGCATCTCCTTGCCTTCGATGATGTACGGCGCCTTGGCGAACAGGTGATCGCGCAGGTTCATCATCACGAGCTTGGGAGACAGCGGCTTGCCGGTGTTCCAGGCCGGGCACTGCGACTGGCAGCGACCGCACTCGGTGCAGGTCGCCATGTCGAGGTTGGCCTTCCAGGTGAAGTCCTCGATACGGCCCTTGCCGAACACCGCGTCTTCGGCGGGATCCTCGAAGTCGATCTTCTCGCCCTTGTATTCCATCGGCAGCAGCGGGCCGAGGCCGTTGGGCAGACGCTTGAAGGTGACGTTGATCGGGGCCAGACCGATGTGCAGGTGCTTGGAGTGCAGCACGATCAGCAGGAAGGCCAGCATGACGCCGAGGTGGGCGAGCAGCGCCAGGCTCTCCAGCCAGACGTTGGCGGTGTGGCCCAGCGGAGCCAGCAGCTTGGCCATACCGTCCGAGAAGAAGGCACCCGACTGGTAGGGGAAGTTCTCGCCGAGCACGTTGACGGCCGCACCGCGGAACACCGCGTAGGTCGCGATGACCAGGAAGATCATGATGAGGATCGTCCAGGCGCCGCCGTTGTGCGAGCCGTAGAAGCGGGACTCGCGGCCCAGCTGCTCAGGGTTCTTCCGGATACGGATGATCGCGAAGACGATGATGCCGGCCAGCACGGCGACGGCGAAGAAGTCCTGAAGGAAGCCCAGTACCGCCCAGCGGCCGACGAACGGGATGTGGAACTCGGGGTCGAACAGCACGCCGTAGGCCTCGAGGTACACCGTGGCCAGGACGAAGAAGCCCCACATGGTGAAGAAGTGCGCGATGCCGGGGATCGACCACTTCAGGAGCTTCGACTGGGCGAAGACCTCCTTGTTCTGGTTCAGGAAGCGCTCAACCAGATGGTCCTTACGGCCGCGCTCGTCGCCGACCTTCTGACCCGAGCTGATCAGCTTCGTGAGCCACATGACGCGCTTGGCGGCGAACGCCAAAACGACGAGCGTGGCGAGCACACCGAGAATCAGCCGCGCCACCACAAGGGTGTGTTCGAGACTCTCCACCAGAAACGCCTCCATTCGCGAGTTACTCGCGGGTAACTTGGGCATAGTTACCCGTCGGTAACTTAGCTTCCTTCAGCTCATAGTGACATTTAGGTGTTTCTTACCGCTACCGAGGCTTACCTAACTTTGAGGGCACAGTGGTATAGCTCTCAGCTCCTGTCGGCGGCGGCCGCCACGTCAAGAATCGAAAAGTGGCAAAGAATGCGAATGTCGAAAACGGCATTCGTGGCTACATTCCCGCAGCGGACGGCTCAGCGACCCGTTGAGCGTCCGAACCACACCCACGAGGTAAGGACTGCGATGCACGTAGCTGCTCGCCCACATCTCACTGCGGGGGTCGCGAGGCCGGCGACGATGGCGGGGCCAGCAGCGACTGATCGGCACTACGCGGCGGATTGCTGCCACATGTTGACAGCAATCCCCCGCGTTATCGCGGCTCAGCCCTGCGGCGCGAGCATCGCCCGCAACATCGAGATCATCTCCGTACGGGACTCAGCGCCGAGGCGCCGCCGAATGCGGGCGACGTGATGCTCGACGGTCTTGGCCGAGATGAACAACTGACTGCCGATGTCGCGGTAGGGCATCCCGAGCAGGAGGAGTTCGGCGACCTCGCGCTCGCGGTCGGACAGCTTGGTCGACGCCGGGGCCGGGGCGGGCTGCGTCGAAGCGCCGGCCGGAGCCGCCGATGACGCGACCTCGACCTCCTCGACCGCACTGGTCTGCTTCAGATCGCGGGCCAGTTGCAGCATCGCCTGTGACACCCGCGCGTCCGGGGTCTGCAGCGCGGCCTGGCTGGCCAGCCGGGTGCCATCCCAGGTCAGGCCAAACTGGGACAGTGCGCGAGCTGCGCCCGTCACCTCGTCGATGTCGACGTGGTTGGCCAGCACTCGCAACCAGGTGCGCCCGCCATTGGCCAGCGCGCGGGCGAAGGCGCTCTGCCCGGCGGCCGCCGTCAACGCCTGCCCATGTGGGGCGACGGCGCCGGGGGAGTTGGCCAGGATCCCGGCGTGCACACCGGCCCAATGCAGGGGCACCGACCACAACACCGGATTGCCGAGCGCCGCAAGCAGATTCCACGCCTCGGCCAGCGTGTGCTCCAGGCGGTCGACCTGACGCATGCGGGCACCGGCCACCCACAACTCGCCCAGCGGTAGCAGCGAGAACAGGTCGATCGAATACTCGGCGAGCACCTCCACCGCGGCATACCAATACTTCTGCACTGCGCCGCTGTCCCCGCTGCGCCGGGCGATCGCAGTACGAAGCGCGGCGGCCCACAAGGCGTCGCGCCGGTGCAGCTCCTCACCGGCTTCGGCCGCGGCAGCGTCGGCCCCGGCCGCTCCGAGCTGACCGTCCTGCATCTTCACCCAGCCCAGCAGCAGGCGGTGCCGGGCCGCGCTGAATGCCTCGTCACCGGCCGCCCCCGCGCGGACGGCCCGGCTGATCACACTGCGCGCGCGCACCGAGTCGCCCCCGTGCAGCGCCGCCAGCGTCACCAACGCAGCCGGGGTGTCGGGGGCGACGCCGCCGGCCTGATATTCCGTTGTGACGGCCTGGCCCAGCCGAGCCACGGTCACGGCGAACGGCTGATCGAGCGACAGCACCAAACCTTCGGCCAGGCTGCGGGCGGCGCGTGCCGTCGAGGTGGGTGGCCCGACAGCGTCGGAACTTGACGACGCTCGCGCGGCCTCGGCGTCACCAGCGGCGAGAAAGCAGGTCGCGGCGGCTGAGCTGACCAGCACATCCGGGTACGAGCCGAGCCAGCGGAACAGATCGGCCGCCTGGGCCGCGCCGCCGTCGTGCAGGGCGACGCTGGCCGCGATCCGCACCGCGGTGGCCCGTTCGGCCGGATCCTCCGAGGCGAGCAGCTCGTCGGCCATCCGCGCCGCCGTCGTGCAGTCCCCGGCCAGGGCCAGTGCATCGGCCAGTCGGGTACTCACCGCCGCCGCGCCCGCTGTGACCGCGGCGCGGTAGAGGCGGGCTGCCCGTGCGGGCCGGGCGCGGTTGTGGGCGGCGTGCTCGGCGAGTGCCTCGGCCAGCCGGTCGTCACGCAGGCCATGCTCGGCCAGCCGCACCGCGAGGTCGGCCGACAATGTGGACAGCTCGAGTTGTGAAGTGAGAAGCGAGGTTTCGATCTCATGGTGGCGGGCGGCGCCGGCGATCTGGGCGAGTGACTCGTGAACCATCCGCACGAACCGCCGGTCGTGTGACGGCTCCACCAGGCCGCCGGCCCGGGCTCGATCCACCAGGGCTGACGCCTCGGCGCTGGGCAATCGCAGCGCGGCCGCCACATCGTCGGGACCGAGGTCGTGACTCAAGGACAGGATCAGCAGTGCGTCGCGGGTGTCGTCGTCGAGCCGGCGCAACCGCTGCAGCAGGGTGAACCGGGCCGCGTCCGCCTGCGCCTCGGCCACCGCTGTTGCCGACAGCAGAAACGGCAGCCCCGCGGTGGCGGCCAGCACCGACCGAACCGTTTCCTGAGTCGCCGGCGCTGTCGAAGCCGTGCTCAGCACCCGACCCACATCGGCGACCGTCAGCGGACCGAGCCGGACCGCGGGGTTCTCCCGTTCCAGGGCGGTAGCCAAGGCGACCAACGGCACGCGATGAGTCAACGGCTCGCTCGCCACCACGACGGTCGAGGACGAATCGGCGACTTTCTCTGCGAGGCGGTCGATTTCGCTGTCGTCGAGCAGGTGCGCATCGTCGATGACGAATGCGGCTTCGGGTGCGTCGTCCGGTCGGGGTGCACGGGTCAACACGACGCGGTCGGCCTGGCGCAACGCCTCGCGGATCTCGGCGAGCACCGTGCTCTTGCCTGTTCCGATGCCGCCGGAGACCAGCAGCTTGACCGGTGCGGTCGGGTTGGCCAGGACGGCGTCGATCGCCGGCCGGGCCGCCAACGGGAGCTCCGGAGCAGAATCCGGTGCGGTCATCACGGCCGGCCTAGGCGCCGCCGTCGCCCTCCGCCGCCGCAGTGGTCGTGACCGGCGGCTGGGTGGTGGTGGGCGGCTTTGTCGTAGTCGGTGGCTGCGTGGTTGTCGTCGGCGGTTGCGTCGTGGTGGTCGTGGTGCGGGTGGTGGTGGTTGTCGTCGGCTGCGTAGTCGTCGTTGTCGTGGTGGTCGTCGTTGTGGTGGTCGGGTTGGTCGTCGTGGTGGTTTCCGGCGGTGGAGTCGTGGTCTCCGGCGGCGGAGGCGGCGGTACCACGACCGTGGTGGTCTTGACTCCGTCCGGCCCCTCGGTCACGGTCGTGACCGGCTCAGGAGGCGGCCCCTCCATCGAGTAGGTGGTGCTCGTCTCGGTGACCGGGGTCGAATCCCCTTCGGAGCTGGTCAAAGTCACCGCAAGCCCGCCGGCGGCCAGCAGCACGGCCGCGGCTGCGGCGCCGAACAGGATCGTCGGGCGTTTGTACCAGGGAAGCGGAGCCGGGCCGGCGTCGAACATCTCCTCGTCGTGGGCGAACTCGACCGACGGCCGCGCTGCCGTCGAGCCCGCCGGAGTCTCGTACTCGCCGCCCGCATACGGCACCGGCTCATTGCCGGGCGCGTCGTCCTGCGACCAGGCCAGTGCTCCGAAGTTGCCCGATTCGGCCCCGGCTGCCGGCGCCTGACTCGTCGGCGCCATGCCCGTCGGCGCGTCGGCGCCGGTGACCTCGGGAGCCAAACCCGTTGGCGCCTCGGCGGCCGCCACGATGGGGGCCATCCCGGTCGGCGCACCCGCGTCGATGACCCGCTCGGCCACCAGTGCCGCCCCGGCGGCCACGCTGAACTGTGGGCGCGGAGTGGTGGCGACCGTTGTGCGTAGGCGTTCCGAGAGCCGTTGGGTGACAAGAGGAATCGCCGCACCACCGCCGACGGTGGCCACCGCGTTCACACTCGACAACGCAATGTTGTTGCGCTGCAACGTGTCTTCGATGGCATCCAACAGGCCCGCCAGCGGCGCGGACATGAGTTGGTCGAGTTCGGGACGGGTCACCCGGACATCGGAGTTGAACCCTGGTAGCTCGGTGCGAATCACCGCGGCGGTGTTGGCGGACAACTGCTCCTTGGCCTGACGGCACTCGGCCCGCAACCGGGCCAGCGATCCCACAGCTGCCGTGCCTGCCGGGTCGGCATCGTTGGCCGCGGCGACGCCGCTGAGCACATGGTTGAGCAAGGCCTGGTCGATCAGGTCGCCGGAGAAATCCGGATAACGCACCGTCGGTCCGATGGTGGCGAACGCCGCACCGGCGTCGGCCAGGGTCACGCTGGTGCCACTGCCACCGAGATCGCACAACACCACGACGCCCTCGGTGGGCAACCCCGGATCGGCCTGCAGGGCCGCCAGCGCGGTCAGGGAGTCGGGTACCAGGCCCGGAGCGGCGCCATTGGGGGCCAGCGCGGGATAACGAGGCAGTACATCGCGCAGAGCGCTGACGGTGCTCGGACCCCAGTGCGCCGGCACGGCGATCACCACCGGTGCGCCGCCACCGGCAAGGCGTGCCATCGCGGCCAACGCCTCGGCCAGCACCAGCTCACCGCGGTGCTGGGACCCATCGGCGGCGACCAGCGGAACCGGATCACCCACCCGCTCCACGAAGCCGGCCAGCGGCAGTCCGTTGCCGGCGTACTCGCCCACGTCCGGGGCGCGGTCGTTGTGCAGGGTGAGGATCGATCGGCGGATCACCGGTTGGCGACCCTCGCGGGCTGCCACCAGGTTGGTCATCCCGATCGACAATCCCAGTGAGTCGGTCATCAGGCGTCACTCCTGTTGTCTCGGCCGAAACCTCACCCTAGCTGCTGAGACCTCCGCAGCCCGTGATTGATCCCCTAGTGGCGTCAATCCCCTAATGTCCGCCCCCCTAATGCCGGGTTGGGAGGGGTGGGTTCGGCACCGATCCCAGCGCCCTCACAGCTGGCTAGCATTCAAATCGAACTGTTGAGGAGGTGGAGCATGGCGAACACATTGCTGGACTTTGTGATGTCGCTGGTACGCGACCCTGACGCCGCTGCCCACTATGCCGCGGATCCGGCACAGGCTATCGCCGACGCTCATTTGACCGATGTGACCAGCGCGGACGTCAACAACCTGATTCCCGTCGTCTCGGAGTCGCTGTCGACGGCCGGCGCCAACGGCGGATTCGGCGACCTTGGTGCCGCCGACTCCAGCGGCAACGTATGGGCCAGCGGCGCTGCGACGGCGGCGTTCGACGCCTTCGGCGATCACGTGCCGCTCGATTCCCCCAACGACGCCTGGGACGCGACGGCGGGCAACGTCATCGACCAGTCCGGCTCGCTGGACCATCTCGCCACCGCCGCGTCGACCATCGATGATGGCGGCCTGGCGGATCAGCCGCTCGACGATCTGTCGCTGCAGCTCACCGAGCCCGTCATCGAGGACGCGCCGATCGTCGATCCGGCGCCGACTCCCGACTGGGCCCAGCCGATCATCGACGACCAGCACCACACCGACAGCGGTGGGGGATTCGACATCTTCGACTGATCAGCCCCGCGTCGGAAAAGCGCACGACCCAAGTGGTCGTGCGCTTTTTCGCATTTACCTGCGGAAACGTCAATACTACTGGGGCTTGGACCCGCTACCCCCACCTATCCCCTAACCCCCTATTGGGGTAACCCCCTGCACCCCGAGTAGGGGCGGTACGGGGAGGGGAATCGACCCCGTTTCCGGGGCTGCCGCGGATCCATAAATTGGTCTCCAGATCGCCGGACAGCCCGGCGGGGGAACTCGCAAGAACTTCCCACAACAACCGAAAGGGTTGGAGCAATGGCAATCTCACTGATCGACTTCATCCTGGACCTGTTCCGCAGCCCCGCCTCGGCAGCTTCGTTCATCGCCGACCCGGACGGCAGCCTGCGCGACGCCGGCCTGCCGAACGTGACTGCGGCCCAGCTGCACGCCGTCGCGGCCACCGCGGCCCCAGCCGGTGTCCTCCTCGGGGGCGGCAACCCGGTGCTCGGCCTGCAGCGCGCGGTCGCCGATCACCACAGCATCCCGGCGCAGTTCGCCAACCAGGTGGCCTCGCCGTTCTCCCCGCAGACCCAGTTCGCGCCGGAGGTGGCCAGCCGCAACAACACCGATTTCGCCAGCCACAACGACACCGATTTCGCCAGCAACAACCACACGCCGATCATGAGCCCCAACCAGGACGCCGGCGCCAACGCCCAGCAGGGTGCGTTCAACCTCGGCTTCGGTGACATCACCCTCGGCGACAAGAGCACCAACACCGCCACCAACGGCGGCGTAGTGGTCGACGGGGACAACGATGGCGACATCGTCAGCGGTGACGGCGCCGTGCTCGGTGACGGCAACACCACCAACAACGGTGACATCTGGGCCGGCGCCGGATCCAACGTCGCCGTGGGCAAGGACAACGACATCGAGGACAACTCGCAGACCGCCGGCGGGGACCTGATCTCCGACAACGAGGGCCCGGTCATCAGCGACGTCGATATGAGCGGCGGCCACGGCGGCGGCGCTTCCGGCGGCGACAGCCTGATCGGTATCGGCAGCGGTGGTGCCTCCGGTGGCGACGGTGGCAACGCCGGCTCGATCATCCTCACCGATGCGTCCACCACCGCGGTCGGCGGCAACCAGACCACGGTCGACGGCGACTACGGCAGCCGCAACACCCAGGACAACTCGGTTAGCACCTCGGTGCAGACGGAGACGCACTCCAGCGTCGAGGACAACTCCTCGTCCTACTCGTCGAACATCGCCTCGGGCAACGAAACTGCACTCGGTTCCGGCAACGAAACCAACACCGCGCTCGCGTCGGGCAACAGCTACGACACCAGCTCGGCATTCGGTTCCGGCAACAGCTACGAGTCGCAGTCGCACACCGACGTCGCGTCGCACAATGCGACCGACACCGGGTTCGACGCCTTCTGATCCGATCGCCATAGGGGCGGGGGCCATCCGTACGCGGGTGGTCCCCGCCCTATTGGCGCGCCTACCGTTGAGCCCGGCACGCAGGAGGAAATCTGATGACGCAACCGAACGACCAGCGCAACGCCGCAGCGGGCGACCCGCGCAAGGTCAAGGTGATCGTCGAACTCATCGACCACACCAGCACGATCGCCGCCACCTACGACCGCGGCGACCTCGTGGAGCGGCTGCGCGTGGCGAAGGTGCGCATCAGCGACCCGCAGATCCGGGTGGTCATCGCCGGCCAGCTCAAGCAGGGCAAGAGCCAGCTGCTGAACTCGCTGCTCAACATTCCGGTGGCCCGCGTCGGTGATGACGAGTCCACCGTGCTGGCCACGGTGGTCGCCTACGGTGAGCAGCCGTCGGCGCGGCTGGTGGTGGCCCGGCCCGACGGGGCCGAACCCGAACTGATCGAGATCCCGCCTTCGGAGGTGACCAACGACCTGCGCCGGGCTCCCCAGGCCGGCGGGCGTGAGGTGTTGCGGGTGGAGGTCACCGCGCCGAGCCCACTGCTCAAGGGCGGGCTGGCCTTCGTCGACACTCCGGGTGTCGGCGGCCTTGGACAGCCGCATCTTTCGGCGACCCTGGGCCTGCTGCCCGACGCCGACGCGCTGCTGATGGTCAGCGACACCAGCCAGGAGTTCACCGAACCGGAGATGACCTTCATCCGGCAGGCCATCGAGATCTGCCCGGTGGCAACGATTGTCGCGACCAAGACCGACCTCTACCCGCATTGGCGTGAGATCGTCGGCGCCAATACCGGCCACCTGCAGCGGGCGGGCGTGCACGTGCCCATCACCCCTGTTTCCAGCGTGCTGCGCAGCCACGCGATCCAGCTCAACGACAAAGAGCTCAACGAGGAATCGAACTTCCCGGCCATCGTGAAGTTCCTGTCCGACCGAGTGCTGAACCGTGAGAGCGACCGGATCCGCGACCAGGTGGTCGCGGAAATCCATTCGGCCGCAGAGCATCTGCTGTTGGCGGTCGACTCGGAGCTGTCCGCCTTCACCGATCCCGACGAACGCGAGCGACTCACCGCCGAGCTGGAACGGCGCAAGCAGGAAGCCCAGGATGCGCTGCAACAGACCGCGCTGTGGCAGCAGGTGCTCAACGACGGCATCTCCGACCTGACCGCCGACGTCGACCACGATCTGCGCAACCGGTTCCGCAACATCACCCAGCACGCCGAGAAGGTGATCGACACCGGCGACCCCACGCTGCACTGGGCCGAGATCGGCTCGGAGCTGGAGGAGGCAGTGGCCACCGCGGTCGGCGACAACTTCGTCTGGGCCTACCAGCGTGCCGAGGCGCTCGCCGCCGAAGTCGCCCGCACCTTCACCGAGGCGGGTCTGGAGGCGGTGCAGCTGCCGCAGATCGACGCGCGCGACATGGGTGCCGGATTCGGTGAGATGAAATCGCTGGCCCGCCTGGAGGCCAAACCGATCAAGGCGGGACACAAGGTCATCACCGGCATGCGCGGCTCCTACGGCGGTGTGCTGATGTTCGGCATGCTCACTTCCTTCGCCGGGCTGGGCATGTTCAACCCGCTGTCTTTGGGCGCCGGTCTGGTGCTGGGCCGCAAGGCCTACAAGGAGGACATGGAGAACCGCATGCTCCGGGTGCGCGCTGAGGCCAAGACCAACATGCGCAAGTTCATCGACGACGTCGCCTTCGTCGTCGGTAAGGAATCGCGGGACCGGCTCAAAGGCATCCAGCGGCAACTGCGCGACCACTACCGCGAGATCGCAAACCAGACCACCCGGTCGCTCAACGAGTCGCTGCAGGCCACGCTCGCTGCGGCGAGGACCGAGGAGTCCGAACGCAACACTCGGGTCAAAGAGTTGGAGCGGCAGAAGAACATCCTGACCCAGGTGGTCGACCACGCCCAGAACCTGGCCGCAGCGGGCAACTAAGCTCCAAGAGCTAGTTTTCGATCTCCGGGTTTCCGGTTTGGAAGGGGTGGACTCCGCAGCGTGAGCACGGCCGATCAGGTGCGCTCGATTCTGGGCGGCACCATCAAGGCGTACCGGGGCGACCCGGCCTACCTCAATCGGCCCGACGTGCACAACGAGCTCGACCGCATCGGGCGCAGGCTCAACCAGCCGATCCGCATCGCGCTGGCCGGCCCGCTCAAGGCGGGCAAGTCGACGCTCGTCAACGCCCTGGTCGGGGAGGACATCGCGCCCACCGATGCCACCGAGGCGACCCGCATCGTCACCTGGTTCCGGCACGGGCCCACACCCAAGGTGACGGCCAACCACCGCGGCGGCCGCCGCTCCAATGTCCCGATCGCGCGAGACCCGCACGACCGCGGTCTGACCTTCAGCTTCGCCGGGCTCAACCCAGAAGACGTGATGGACCTCGACGTCGAGTGGCCGGCTGCCGAGCTCGTCGACACCACGATCATCGACACCCCTGGCACCTCGTCGCTGTCGCGTGACGTCTCGCTGCGAACCCACCGGCTGCTGGTGCCAGAGGACGGCGTGCCCCGCGTCGACGCCGTGGTGTTCCTGTTGCGCACCCTCAACGCGGCCGACATCGCGCTGCTCAAACAGATCGGTGAGCTGGTCGGCGGGTCCTCCGGCGCGCTCGGCGTCATCGGCGTGGCCTCACGGGCCGACGAGATCGGGGCCGGCCGCATCGACGCGATGATGTCCGCAAAGGACGTGGCCAAGCGGTTCACCGAAGAGATGGACAAGACCGGCATCTGCCAGGCCGTCGTCCCGGTGTCCGGACTGCTCGCCCTGACCGCCCGCACGCTGCGGCAGAGCGAATTCGTCGCACTGCAGAAGCTCGCAAGCATCGAGCCCGCCCAACTGACGAAGGCGATGCTCTCGGTGGACCGGTTCGTCCGCGAGGACAGTGCGCTGCCGGTGGACGCGGCCACCCGGGCGGCGTTGCTGGACCGGTTCGGGATGTTCGGCATCCGGATCTCGATCGCGGTCATACACGCGGGGGTGTCCGACTCCGTCGCCCTGGCCGACGAACTGCTGGAACGCAGCGGCCTGATTGCCTTGCGCGACGTGATCGACCAGCAGTTCGCACAGCGTTCAGAGCTGCTCAAGGCGCACACCGCGCTGCTGTCGTTACGGCAGTTCGTGCAGGCCAACCCGATCTACGCAACGCCATACATCCTGGCCGACATCGACCCGCTGCTCGCCGACACTCATGCCTTCGAAGAGCTGCGGTTGCTCAGCCTGTTGCGCTCGCGTCCCACGACGTTGAACGAGGACGAGATGGCCTCACTGCGCCGCATCATCGGCGGCTCGGGCACCGATGCGGCCAGCCGACTCGGGTTGCAGCCCGACGCCCCGTTCGACGGGCCTCGCTCGGCCTTCGCCGCGGCGCAGCGCTGGCGGCGGCGGGCGGATCACCCGCTCAACGATCCGTTCACCACACGGGCCTGCCGGGCCGCGGTGCGCAGTGCCGAGGCGCTGGTCGCCGAGTACGCGTCACGCCAGTACTAACGAATCCGGCCTCGCCGTCGACATACAGGTATGCGTGATTGCCTGGGGTTGTCCGTCGGGGCGACCAATCTGGTGGCGATCGCTGATCATGCGCCGCTGGTGCGGCGGGCGGTGCTCACCGTGTCCGCGCAACAGGGGCCTGTGGTCGGCGTGCCTTCGGTCGACGGCGGGTTGGTGTTCACCGATTTCGTGGGACGGGTCGGCGACCCGGTGCCGCTGGTCGCCGCGGACGGTTCGACGCACCGCGCTGAGCTGTTGTTGGCCGGCGCGGTCGAGGCACTGACGCGGGAGTCCAGCCCGACACATCGGCCCGACGTGTCGGTGGTGACGGTGCCCGCGCATTGGGGCAATGGTGCCGTTGAGTCTGTGCGGCGCGCGATGCCCGGCGTCCGCGTGGTTCCCGATTCTGTCGCGGCGCTGACGGCCATCCAGGCACATCCCGGTCTGCCCGCCCGCGGCGTCGTCGCCCTGTGTGATTTCGGCGGGTCCGGCACCAGCCTGACCCTTGCCGACGCTTCTGCGGGGTTCGCCACGATCGGGCAGACGGTGCGGTTCGACGAGTTTTCCGGCGACCTGATCGACCAGGAAATGCTCCGCCACGTCCTGCGCAATCTGGAGGCCGAACCGGCAGGCACCGCAGCGGTGGCCGCACTGGGCCGACTGCGTGACGAGTGCCGGGCCGCCAAGGAACGCCTGAGTGATGAGAGTGCGACCAGCCTGGACGGTCCGTCCGGCACGATCAGGTTGACCCGTGCCGAACTGGACGCGGTGGTTTCCGAGCCGCTCGGCGGCGTGATCGAGGCGCTGCTGGACCTGCTGCGCCGCAACGGCATTCACCCCGCACAGTTGTCCGCTTTGGTCACAGTCGGCGGTGGTGCGCGGATACCCCTTGTCACCCAACGACTTTCCGATTCCTTCCGGATGCCGGTCACCACCGTGCCGCAGGCGCAGGTGATTGCCGCAGTCGGGGCCGCGCTGCTGGGCCGCCGCGGAGCCGACGAGACCGCGACGCAAGTGGCGGTGGCACCCGCTGCGGTTCCCGTGACGGGGACGGCTACTGTGGCCGCGTCTGCGCTGGCCTGGTCGGTGGAAGATTCGGCGGCTGAGGTCGCCGCGTTCGTCCCGGAGTCGGTGACCGAGGATTCAGCCCGCCCCGAGTTCGTGTTCGCCGAAGCGCCCGTGGCGCCCACTCCGCCGCGTCGTGCCTGGTATCGGCGTGGGGGAGTGGTGGCCTACGCGGGGGTCTTCCTCGCCGTCGTCGGCACGGTCGGCATGGTGCTGTCGGCACGGGCCGACCGCCTCGATGCTTCGTTGGGCTCCAGTTTGTCTGCGCCGCACAACGTTCCGGCTGAGTCGCCATTGGCGCCGGCCGCGGCATCCGCACCGCCCACCCGAACCGTGGTGGTTCGCGATCCGTCGTGGCCGGGACCCAAGGCCGGTGCGCCGGCTGCTGCTCCCCGACCCGCGGCTGCGCCATGGTTGGTGCAGAGCCGCCAGAGCGCGCCGCTGGCCCCGGCCCCGCAGCGGGTGGCCCCGGCACCACGGGCACCCCAGCCTCGGCCGGCCGCTCCGGCTCCGGCACCTGCGCTTCCGCCTCCGCCTGCCGCGATCCCACCGATCCCGGTGCCGCCGTTGGTGTTTCCACCGGTCACACTTCCGCAACTGCCGATCCCGACGTTCAAGCCGCCGGTGCCTGAGCCGTCGCAGTCGCCGTCGCCAAGTCCGAGTCCCACGCCCACGCCTACGCCTACGCAGGAGCCCAGCCCGTCGCCGACTCCTTCACCTTCGCCGGAGCCGACGCATACCCCAGAGCCGACGCAGGCGCCTGAGCCCACGCATGCACCGGAGCCGACTGTGGCGCCTGAGCCCACCCAGGCGCCCGAGCCCACCCAGGTGCCTGAGCCTGCACCCACCTCAGCGGTGCCCACACCCTGAGTCGCACTTAAACCGAGGATTCCTGCTTGATATTGACTGGAAACCTAGGTGTTGACGACTACGCGGCGCGGTCCAGTCGAGTGAACTCACAGCCCGGCCCACACGGCTGGCCGGCCACCGCGATCCCGTGCCGTTGCAGCACCTGGGCGATCTTGCGTGCGGTCTGGCACGGCCGGTCAAAGACTTGCCCGTAGGAGAGCCGGACGGTTGAACGGCCGTCGACCGCAGCGTCGAGATCCCGTTCGAAGTCCGCATCCCGCCTGGTCGCAGAATCGTGGTGCACCCGGCCGTCAAGCTCGACGATGAGCCGTTCGCCATACTCGGCATCGCGATAGCAGACGCCGACCGACGACGTGGACCGCTTCTGTCGTGCGGCCTTGGGCAGACCGTGCGGACGTTCGACGCGAACGAGGTAGCCGTGCTCCAGAACCGAGCAGGTGCCGTCGGCAATATCGACCAACACCGCGCGCAACCACCGGCGACGACGGACTCGTGCCCGAGAATCGAGCACTTGCAGCAGCCGCCGCGCGGTGGTGCGCCGCGATTGGCAGGCGTTGGCCAGGACCTCGATGGCATCGAGTTCGCGCGTGGCGCGGCATGCGACGTCGAGCACGGCGTCGTCAAAGCGCATCCGCGGTGGGCTGACGTTCCACAGCACCCGCTCATGAAGATTCGCAAGGTGGTGAATGCGGACTCCCACCGGTTCAGTCAGCATCGCCCGCTGTTGCGCGACAGCGACATGGATGGGCAACGCGTCGGCTCCGAGGGCAGATTCGAAGCACAGGGCGGCCGGTGCCGCGTAAAGCACTGCGGCCCATGCACGTTGCGACCAGGTCAGTGGTCCGGTGTGGTCGACGTAGACCCCGACGTGGACCCGTGCCCACTCGTTGCGCCTGAGGAGTCGCCGGATCTCGTGCTCCCGCAGGCCCGCGTCCAAGGCCTGCCGACGCGAGATCACCCCGTCCTGTTGGCGAAGCACATTGCCGACGTCCACCAACTCGATACTCGTGGGCGAACGCTACGGCGGCCAGAAGCATTTCCAGGACCTGTGGATAACTCCCGCCGAGCCAGGTTAAGGGTTGCCCGCGGGCGGCTGCGTTGTCGTCGTCACCGGTGCGGTCGTCGTGGTCGTCGTCGGCGAAGTCGTTGTGGTCGTGGTCTCGGTAGCGGTGGTTTCGGTGGTCGTGGGGGTGGTCTCCTCGACTGTGGTCGTCGTGGGCACCACGGTCTCGGTGACGGTGTGAGTCGGCGCCGGAACCACCGGTGCCGTGGTGGCGACCGATGTGGTCGTCGCCGATGTGGTCGTAGTGGTGGTGGTCGTTGTCGTCGACGGGGAGTCTGACGAGAACAGCTGCACCAGGGCGTAGATGACCAGCGCCGCGATGACGGCCCCCGCGGCGCCCATGCCGATCAGTGCGGCGGGCTTGCGGTACCAGGGAACAGGCTCGGGAGCAGGCGGCGCGGGTGGCTCGGAGTACTCGCCGTAGCTGGGGGCGTACTGGGTGGGCTCGTCGTCGTCGTAATAGTTCGACACTCGCCGATGGTAGGCGGGTTCAGCCGCCCGGCGGCGGATACAGCGTGCGTGTCACGTTGGTGCGCGGCCGGTGGTGCGTCGTGGTGGGGTACTCGCCGTAGCCCGCGCTGCCCGACTCCGTCGTTGTGGTCGTGGTGGTGGTCGTAGTCGTCGACGTGGGCGACGTCTCGGACGTGGTCGAGGTCCCCGAGGTCTCTGAGGGCGACGTCGTCGAGGTGTCCGACTCCCCGGGCACGCCGTACTCGGTGGTGATGGGCAGGCGGCTGCTGGTGGTGCGCGTGGTGGTGGACTTCGTGGTCTTCACCGTCGTCGACGTGTAGGTGGGCGGGACGAAATCGATCGGCGCATCCTCGGGCCCGCCGGAGCCGGTCAGCGCGATCGCCGCCCACACCACCAGGCCGATCACGGCGAGGGCAGCCGCGCTGGCCCCTGCCACTGCCGGCGTCGAGTGATGCCAGGGCGCCTCGGGAGGCTGGCCCTGATCGTCGTCGTCACCGGTCACGGGGTCCGATACTATGCCCGGCCGCCGAGCGGGTCTCGATCAGCTCAGTTGACGGATGACTTCACCCGCGAACAGCTCCAGATGATCCAGATCGGACTGGTCGAGCATCTGCAGGTAGACCCGCTGCACCCCGGCCTCCAGGAACGGCCCGAGCTTGTCGACGATCTCGGCGGGCGTGCCCACCAGCGGCGAATTACTGCGCAGCTCGTCGACCTCGCGGTTGATCGCGGCAGCCCGCCTGGCGATCTGTGCTTCGTCGCGCCCGGCGCACAGCACGAACGCCGCCGAGTAGGTCAGGGAGTCCGCGGCCCGTCCCGCCGCGGTCACCGCGTCGGCCACCCGTGCGAACTGCGTCTTGAGGGTGTCCAGCGGCACGAACGGGATGTTGAATTCCGCGGCGAACTCCGCGGCCAGTGCCGGTGTGCGCTTGGCTCCCATGCCGCCGATGATGATCGGCAGGTTGGACTGGGCGGGCTTGGGCAGCGCCGGGGAGTCGACGACGGTGTAGTGCTTGCCTGAGAAGTCGAACGTCTCGCCGATCGGTGTGCCCCACAGGCCGGTCAGGATGCGTAGTTGCTCCTCGAGCCGGTCGAACCGCTCACCCAGCGGCGGGAACGGGATCGCATACGCCTGGTGCTCGGCCTCGAACCAGCCGGCGCCAAGACCCAATTCGACGCGGCCACCACTCATTTCGTCGACCTGTGCCACCGAGATGGCCAACGGCCCTGGATGGCGGAAGGTGGCCGAGGTGACCATGGTGCCGAGTCGGATCGTCGAGGTTTCGCGAGCGATGCCGGCCAGCGTCACCCAGGAGTCGGTCGGCCCGGGCAGGCCGTCACCGCTCATCGCCAGGTAGTGGTCGGACCTGAAGAACGCCGAGTAGCCGAGGGCTTCGGCGGTGCGAGCCACCGCGAGCTGGTCAGAGTAGGTAGCGCCTTGCTGGGGTTCGACGAAAACACGGAAGTCCACGGACGCCAGCCTAGAGTGCTACAGCCCGCGCCGGGCGGCGCGCAGCGCGGCGACGGCAGCGTCGTCGCCGGAGAACGTCACCCGGGCCGGCTCGCGCCCGGCGGCGAACAACAGCAGCTCGCCGGGCTCTCCGGTCACCGTCACCTCAGGGCCGGAGCCGACGGTGGCCAGCGTCTTGCCCGCCGGGGTGGTCAAGGCCACCCGCGCCGGAGATTTGCCCATCGTCATGCGGGCCATCGCGGCGATCCCGCGGGACAGCGCGGAAACGGTCGCGCTATCGAGTTCCCTTGGTTCCCAATCAGGTTGGGCCCGGCGTACATCCTCGTTGTGAATGAACATCTCGGCCACATTGACCAGCGGGTCGAGCAGCTTGAACGGGGAGTACAGCGGTGGGCCCGCAGCGATCTGGTCGACCAGGTCGTCCCATTCGGTGCTTTCGGTGACCTTCTGCTGCACGCGCTCGGTGTAGCCGGCGAGCTGAGGCACCAGGATTCCCGGGGCGGCATCGAGGCGACGCTCGCGCACTACCAGGTGGGCGGCCAGATCACGGGCGGTCCAGCCCTCACAGAGGGTGGGTGCATCGGGTCCGGCGGCACGCATGGACTCGACCAGGGCGGCACGTTCGCGCCGAGCGATAGTCATGCGCGATCCGCCTTCGGCTTCTCGCTTGAAGTCATAAAGCGACTCTAGAAGGTTTTGACCCCTTCGACAGCGATGACCATTCCATGTCCGCTGCCGTCATTGCTGATGCGGGTGCCGCCCTCGCTCGCATCGATGGTCCAGCCGACCGCGCTGTACTTGCGGTAGTCGAGGGTGACCACCGGAATGTCACCGAGGTTGCCCACGACCCACTTGATCTGGCCGTCGGGGGTGAGCCGGACCCCGGTCGCGTGCTCGCCGTCGATCACCGGCGGATCGTCGAAATCCGATTCGCAGCCGACATACTGCTTGGACAGCTGGCAGCGGGTCCGGCCGGATTTGGTCTCGATGAAGACGTACCCGTTCTCCGGCTCCAGCGGGGTGGCGCCGGATGGCGCACGGGACGTGCTGGGTGGCGCTGCGGCGGTGGTGCTCGGTGCGGGCGCCGGGCTGGACCGCGTGGGCCGCGCGGTCGGGAAACTGGGTTCGGTCGGTGATTGCGGGCTGGTGCTCGGGGTGCCTTCGATGCTCGATTGGCAGCCGGACAACAGCACACCCACGGCCAGCAGGGCGCTCAGCGATTGCCACGCCTTCACCGGGCCTAGGGTACGCATCGCCCATGGTCGCGCCGGGTTATGACGCGCCGAAAAGCCCTGCGTAACCGTCGGACAGGGCACGCAGCTGCCCGGCCCCGTCGCCGTGGAACGACGCGCCGTGCATGATCGCCAAGGTGGTGGGGTTCAGCTCGGCGAGCTGAGCCAACGTGGGCGCCAGGTTCGTGGTCAGGCCGGTGGCGTGGAACAGCCCTTCGGCATCCAATGCCGGTGCAACGCAATCAGATTCCGTGAGGGCTGGGCACTGACCGGTGTGGGTGAACAGGTCACCGGCCAACAGCGTCGACGTCGTCTCGTCGAACCACAGCCCCGCCTCCCAGTTGTGCGGCACGTGCGGGGTGGCGATGAAGCGCAGCTGATGTCCACCGATGTCGTGCGCGGCCTCGGTGGGTGCGGTGACGGGCGGACGGTCGCACATGTCGTTCAGCGACAGCATGATCGCCAGCGGGCCGTGGATCACCTCGGCGTGCGGTGCGGTCGCCAGGAACTGGTTGACGGCGCCGCATTCGTCGGCTTCCAGGTGTCCAAACGAGATCCAGCGCAGCCGGGTCAGCGGCAGGACGCGCTCGATGGCCGCCGACACCTGCGGAAACAGGAACCTTTGACCGGTGTGGAACAGGAACGGCTCGTCGCCGGTCAGCAGGAACTGATTGAACGTGAAGCCGTGCTCGGTGATCCCGGGTATCCAGGTGGACAGCCGGTAGATGTCCGGGGCGATCTCGTCGATACGGGTGTCCAGGTCGGTGGCCATGCCTCCATGGTCCGCCGGAGGAGAACCCGAAGTCTTGGGATTTTCCCAGCTACGTCGCCTACCGTCGTCGCGTGCTCGGCAAGGCCCTCGATGCGTTTCTGGACTCCCCGTTGTCCGGGATCGTGCCGTGGGCACTGATGGCGATCCTGGCGGGCCCCGGTCGCTACGAGATCGCAGTGTGGGGTGCGCTCGGTTTCTCACTGCTGGTGCTGGCCCTGGACCGGCGCCGCGATATCCCGGTGCACGTGCTCGAGGGGCTCGGAGTGGCCTTCTTCGTGGTGCTGGCGGCTGTGGGGTTGGTGGCCTCCAGCGGCCAGAAGGCGTGGCTGGAAATGTGGTCGGGGGAGATCACCAACGCCACGCTCGCGTTGTTCGCCCTGGTCAGTGTGGTGATCGGCCGGCCGTACACCACGGCGTATGCACGCGATGTCACTCCGCCGGACCGGTGGGACACCCCGCTGTTCAAGCGCACCAACATGGTGGTGACCGCGGTGTGGGCGGCGGCGTTCGGCTTCTCGGCGTCCGTCGGCTTCCTGGGCGACGCGGTGTACGGCAGCACCGACAATTTCTGGACCGGGTGGATCCTGCAGCTGGGCGCGCTGTTCTTCGCGGTGGCCGTCACCGAGTTCTATCCCGAATACGCCCGGGCGAAGGCGGCGCCGCATGCCCTGCATCCGGTGCCGTCCTGGTCGCAGGTGTTCGAATGGCTGCCACCGTTCGTGCTGGCCACCGGTATCGCCGGTTGGCTACTGGCGACTGTCAGCAGCGGCGTGGCCTCCGACCTGGTGGTGGTCGGTGCATTCGGGACGGCATTGCTGCGGCTGCGTGACCATCGAGCGCGAGTACGGGCTTGATAGGCATCACGACTTGCTCGATTCCGGCAGGAACTGGTTGTCGAGGAACTTCGCGTAGTCCGGCAGCTGCGTGCCCGGGTCGATCGACTTCTGGGTCTTGGCCCAGGCTCCCAGCTCGGCCAGTTTGTCGGCCAGGTCCGGCTTGAGCTGCAGGGTGAAGTCGAACTCGCCGAGCACCGTGCCCAGCAGCTCAGGATCCAGTTGGGTGGCCTTGGCCACGGCGTCGGTGGCGGCCTTGTCGTGCTGGGACAGGGCGGTGCCGGCGTCGCCGAGCGCGGCCAGGAAGGCGGTGATCGCCTTGCCCTTGGTCGAGACGGCCGATTCGGTGGCGACGAAGAGGCTGTGCTGGTTGTAGGTCCCGCCGGTCAGAGCGACGGCATCGTCGCCGAGAGCTTTGATGGCCTGCGCCTGGTAAGGCTGGAAGATAGACACCGCGTCGACATTGCGCTGGGTGGCGGCGGTGACGATGGCCGACGGCGCGACCTGCACCAGCTCGGCCTTGATGTTGTTCTGCGCCAAGGCGTTCGACACGTAGTAGGCGGCACTGGTGCCCAGCGGGGTGCCGATCGACTTACCGGCCAGGTCGGCGAGCGTGTTGATGCCTGCGCTGCGCCGGGCCACGATGCGCGAGCCTTCCCAACGGGAACCGTCGGCGATCACCCGCAGCGTGGGGGTGCGGGTCAGTGCGGCCGAGGTCGGCACGTCGGCGGCGGTGGTGATGTCGACCTGACCGGCGGCCGCGGCCTGCAAGGCCTCGACGCCGGACTGGAAGTTCACCACCTTGACGTTCACGTTGTGCTTGCCGAACAGGCCGGTGTCGGCGGCGACGGGGATCTGCGCCCAGGACGGGTCGACGACGAACCCGACGGTGAGTTGATCAGCGTTCGCGGTGCCCGAGTCGGTGCAGGCGGTTCCGGTCACGGCGAGGGCGGCAGCGGCGACGGCGGCGACGATGCGCCGGAGAGGAGTCTTCACGTTGTGGGTTCCTTTGTGGGAGTGGGGGATCAGTGCACGGCGTGGTCGATGCCGAGCTGGTGGTGCAGGGTCTTGCGGATCTCGCTGTAGCCGGGCTGATCGGCCAGGGAGTCGGCGGGCCGGGGACGGCTCAGCGGGTTGGTGATCTGATCGGCGATCTGCCCGTCGCGCAGCACGCTGACGGTGTCGCCGAGCCGGATCGCCTCGTCGATGTCGTGTGTGACGAAGACGATCGTGCGGTTCAACCGGGTCCACAGATCGATCAGCAGATCCTGCATCCGCAGCCGCGTGAGTGCGTCGAGCGCCGCGAACGGTTCATCCATCAGCATCACGGACGGCTCTCCGGCCAGCACGCGGGCGATGCTGACCCGTTGCCGCATCCCGCCGGACAACTCGCCGGGCCGCTGCGCGGCGACTTCGTCATGCAGGCCCACCAGGTCGAGCAGCTCGTGAATCTTGCCCCGCCGCTGGGACTTTGACAACCGTCGCGCGGCCAGGGCGAAGTCGATGTTGTCGGCCACCGTCATCCACGGGAACAGCACGTCCCGCTGGAAGGCGACACCGCGTCGCGGATGCGGCGCGGTGACCGTCTCGCCGTTGTCGGACACCGAGCCTGTGGTCGCGGTGATGAGGCCGGCCAGACAGTGCAGCAGGGTGGATTTGCTACTGCCGGACGCGCCGACCAGGACGGAGAAGGACCCGTCCGGAATGGTCAGCGAAATGCCCTTGAGGGTCGGCTCCTGCTTACCGGGGAACCGCACCACGAGGTCGTGGGTCTGGATGGCCATCTCAGCGCTCCTCTTGAGCCCAACGGGTGAACGGGGACGTCGCCGACGCGACCAGCAGGTCGCACAGCGCACCGACGATGCCCAGGATGATCAGGCAGAAGATCAGCCGGTCCGCCTGAGAGAACAGCTGCGCCTGCGAGATCCGGTACCCGATACCCGATGTGGTACCGGTCATCTCGGCCACCACGATGAGCACGAACGCCATCGCGGCGCCCACCCGCAGGCCCGACGCGATGTCGGGGGCGGCCTCGGGCAAGACCACCCTGGACAGGGTCTGCCACCGGCCGGCGCCCAGGCAGCGCGCGGCCTTCAGGTAGTCGACCGGTGTGCTCGCCAGCCCGGAATGACTGTTGATCCACACCGGCACGAAGACTCCGAGGGCGATGACCAGGAGCTTGCTGTTCTCGCCAAGCCCGAACCACAGGATCGCCAGTGGGACGAGGCCGATCGTCGGGATCGGTGAGAAGACCCGCAGTACGGGTTGTAGCAAGTTGCGGCCCGCCGCGGTGGTGGCGGTGAACATCGCGACGACGATCCCGACGGCGGCTCCGATCGCGAAACCGACTGCCGCCCTGCGCAGACTGGCGACGATGTCGTCGGCCAGCAAGCCTTCGGTCCACAGGGTGTGCCCGGCCGCGAGGATCTCCGGCACACTCGGGAACAGCTGCCGGGGGAACCGTCCGGTCGCCACGATGAGCGACCATAACGCCGCGGCGATGCCCAGCCCGGCGAGCGTCCACCCGAGGACACCCAACCGCGCGAACGCCGACCGCACCCGGGCCGGACGCGTGCTACCTAGGCGGTCCAGGGCGGGCGTGCGGACCGCCAAACCGGCTGTCATGGCACGCTTCCCGCTTCAACACCGACGGGGTGCAGCGGTTCGCGTGCGGCACCGGCAGGCACCCAGTCGAACGGCACGGCCTGCGACCGGTACACCAGCGCGGTCCGGGTGAGCCGGTCCACCCCGGGCACCCGGGTCTGCTTGACCTCGGGTTCGCCGGCCACCCCATATCCCTGATACGGGCTGTGGTACTCCCACACCACGTCGCCGTCGGGGGTGACCTGGAACAACCGGCCCTGCATCCCCTCGGTGATCAAGGTGTTGCCGTTGGGCAGGCGTTGGGCATTGCTGACGAACGAGCTGAAGAAGGTCCAGGACGGCAGACCTGAGTCCTCGGCGGTGTACTGCCACACGATTTCCTTGGTGGCCGGGTCGATTTCGAGGATCCGGGAACCGGCGTAGATGCCCAGCGGGGCCGGCGGGTATCCGGCGCCGCCCTGGTTGTCGAACACCAGGATGTTGCCCGCACCGGGCAGGCCCGCGGCGATCATGTGTGGGTTGTGCTGACCGGAGGTCTGATCGACCGGGCGCGGCACCTTGTGCACGTTGATCCGCTGATGCTGGGCGCCGAACTCGGCGTCGTAATAAGGCCCCAGCTTCCAGGCGATCGAACCGGAGGCCTTGTCGATCAGCGCGATGATGTTGGCCTTGCGGAAGCTGACCAGGATGTTGTCCGGGCGGAAGACGGAGTCCGGATCGTCGAGGTACCACCGGTTGGGCCCAAGGGTCTTGGCGCTGTTCATCTCCAGGTAGCCCCAGGGATCGTCGGGGTCGCGAGCGACGGTCTGTCGTAGGGCCTCCCAACCTGATTCGGAGAATCCGAACTCGTCGAGGTGGTCGCCGGCCAGCCACTGCCAGACGATCTCGCCGCCGGGCGTGACCTCGTAGAGTCCCTGGTCTCCGACGGTGTGCTCGCCGAGACCGGGCACCACCCGGGGCACGGTGACCAGGATCAGTCGATTGCCGTTGGGCAGCAGTTCCCAGTCGTGGTTCTGCCGGGCCGCGCCGTCGGGTGCCTGGGTGCCCCACTCCCAGACGATCTCGCCGTTCCAGTTGAGCTGGCCGACGGTGCCGTTGGCGTAGATGCCGCCGCGGGCGTCGTCGCTGTCGGACAGTTGCACCCCGACGTCGCCGAGCCGGCCGTCATTGAGCGCAGGGTCCAGAATGCGCGGTGGCACACCGGCATACGGCCACTCGTGCACCACGGTGCCGTTGAGGTCGATCACCCGGGTGGTTCCGTCTGCGCCGGTGAACAGGACATAGCTGTCGTGGACCAGGTCGGGATCGAGGTAGCTGACTCCATTGAGACGTACAAATGCCATGTCAGTTACTCCACCAACGTCCGGTTACAACCACGGGTCCTCCTCGTTACGGTTCTAATCGATTAGCGTGAGGCAGGCGAAACCTGGATGGAACCGTCACAATCGAGGTGATTCAAACTCTTTCGAGCGGTCATCGACGAGCGGAGGGTCCACCCGTTGTGAATGGGAAACGTCCGACATTGGCAGATGTGGCCAGCCGCGCCGGCACCTCGACGGCGGTGGTGAGCTATGTGCTCAACAACGGCCCGCGCCCGGTGTCAGAGCTGTTGCGATCCAAGGTGATCCGTGCGATCGACGAGTTGAACTACCGGCCGGATGCGCGGGGTAGGGCGCTGCGCCGCTCGAGGCGGTGGCGACAGATCGGGCTGCTGGTTCCCGACCTCACGCTGCCGCTGTTCGGCCAGTTCGTCGGACGTATCGAGGTCGAGGCCCGGGCGCGTGATCACCTGACCCTGATCGGCAACACCGGATACGACCCCGAACGGGAACTCGAGTTCGCCACGGCATTCGCTGAGGTCGGCGTCGACGGGCTCCTGGTGGTCGGTGCGGCCAACGCCCCGCAGACCGCGAAGCTCTGTCAGCAGGAACGGATTCCGGTGGTCTGGATGCACAACATCCGCGGTGATGTCGAAGCCGACATCGTCGGGGTCGATCACGCCCAGGCCGGCGAATTGCTCGCCCGGCACCTGCTCGACGCTCACGACTGTCGTGACATCGCGTTCGTCGGCGGTTTCACCGAGGACGATGTCCGCCACGGCGACCGGGAAACCGTGCAGCAGCGATTCGAGGGTGTTGCCTCCGGTGTTGATCATGAGGTGCCGCTCATCCGGACCGATCTCACTCCGTCTGGCGCGTATGCCGCGGTCAGCGCTTTTCTGAACGGCGCGACACCCGTCCCGCGAGCCCTGGTGGTGGGGACCTACGGTCAGACAGCTGCCACGGTGCGGGCGATCATCGATGCCGGGCTGCGCGTGCCCGAGGACATCCGGGTCGTGGGGTTCGACGGCGCCGCCGTCGACTACGGGCAGTTGCGGCTCACCACCGCCCAGCAACCTGTCGACGCGCTGGCCGGGCTGGCGCTGGGCCGGCTGCTCGGGGATCACCCGCTCGGCGGCGACCTCCTGCCCACGCTGCGGGTGGGGGAGACCTGCGGGTGCGTCGTCGGGTGAACGCACCCGCAGGCCGCCGTCGTCACGCGAGGAACGGATTGTGCTCGGGGAGCGGTTTGATCAACGGATCGAGCAGCTTCGCCGACTGTTCGACGGTGAGCACGTCAGCTGGGTCGAGCTGGATGAATTCCCGGGCAGTTTCGTCGTACTCCCAGACGTCTTCCCCGACGAGTCGGCCGTTGTCGTAGGGCCAGATCATGTGCTCGGCGGTCTTGACCAGATAGGTGGCCTCGGGGTCGGCCGCCATCCCTTCGGCCGCGAGTAGAACGCCCGGCGTCTGCTGGTAGATATAGGACGTCGACACGATCATGTCATCGCTGATGGCCAGCTTCTCGTCGTCGGCGTAGAAGATGCACTGGGCCGTGTCCTTCCATGCGTGGTACAGGCCCTTGACCGCATCGGTGCCTTCCACGGTGACGCTCTTGCCGAGCATGTTGAAGTGGTAGACCGGCTTTTCGACGGTCATGTCCGGGGCGAAGATCTCCTCGTAGCGGCCGGCCATTTCCAGGTAGCGGTGCCGGTTGTAGGCGTGCAGCATGTAGAGGTGACGCGGGTTGTCCGTCGTCTCGATCAAGCGCTCCACGGCTCGATTGGTCTGGGTGATGTCGTAGCGGCTCATCTGTTCGTTTCCTTTCAGGCTGACAAGAACATGTTTCGGAGTTCGGATTTCTTGAATTTCCCGGTGGCAGTGCAGGGAATCGCCTCGACGAACTCGAAGCGGTCGGGCAGCTGCCACTTGGCGAAGTCCCGGGCCAGGTGCTCGCGCAGGATCTCGGCGGACGCGTGGCCATCGTCCTGAAGCACCACTACCGCCAGAGGCCGTTCGCCCCAGCGTTCGTCGGGCACGGCGATCACGGCGGCCTGTGCGACCGCGGGATGCGACATCAGCTGGTTCTCCAGGTCCACCGAGGAGATCCACTCGCCGCCGGACTTGACCAAATCCTTTGAGCGGTCGCAGATCCGGATGCATCCGTGGGCATCGATGCGCACGACGTCGCCGGTCTTGAACCAGCCGTCGGCGGTGAAGCTGTCCGTACCCCGGCCGCCGTGGTTGCTGCCCGCCACCCACGGGCCACGCACTTCGAGTTCACCCATGGCGGCGTCGTCCCAGGCGATGGCTTCGCCGTTGTCGTCGCGGGCGCGGATGTCGAAGAACGGGCTCGCTACGCCCTGCCGCATGCGGTAGTCGTACTGCTCGTCGCGTTCGCCCTCGTCGAGGCGGGCCGGCGGGCGGCAGACCGCGCCAAGGGGAGCGGTTTCTGTCATTCCCCAGGCCTGCACGACGGTCAGCCCGTGGCGGTCGAAGCCCTCCAACATCGACCGGGGCACGGCGGCGCCTCCCACGATCAGGCGGTCGAGCTCCGGCAAGTCCCACTGGTTCGGTTCGGCATCGAGCGCCGCAAGCATGCCCATCCACACCGTCGGCACACCCGCGGTCATGGTGACCCGCTCCACCGCGCACAGGTCGAGAATGCTTTCCGGATCGAGGCGAGGGCCCGGCAGAACCAGGCGAGCGCCGGCCAGTGCCGCGGCATATGGCAGGCCCCACGCGTTGGCGTGGAACATCGGCACAACGGGAAGGACTGTGTCCCTGGCTGATACGGACAGTTGGTCGGGCAGCGCCGCGACGAGCGAGTGCAGCACCAGCGCTCGATGCGAGTACACCACCCCTTTGGGGCGCCCGGTGGTGCCGGAGGTGTAGCACATGGCTGCCGCGCGACGTTCGTCGAGGACGGGCCACTCGGCCGGTTCGGCGTCGGCCAGGAGGGCTTCGTAATCGAGCATTCCCTCGGGAGCCGCTTTGTCGTGGGTGACGACGATGACGCGGCGGAAATCGTGTACCGCGCGGAAGGTTTCGAATACCTCCAGCAGGGACTCGTCGACGACGATCACCTTGTCTCCGGCATCGTCGACGATGAACGCCAACTCGTCGGGGAACAGCCGGGGGTTGAGGGTGTGGATGACCGCGCCCATGGCGGGCACGGCGAAGTACAGCTCCAGGTGCTCGCTCTGGTTCCACAACAATGTGGCCACCGGGTCGCCCTCGTGAACGCCCAGGGCGCTCAGCGCATTCGCCAGATACCGTGCGCGCACCGCACATTCGCCGAATGTGGTTCGCGTGACCGCTCCGGAAGGGCGCCGCGACACCACGTCTACGTCGGAGTGGAATCGTTCGGCGCGTTCGACGATGCTCGTCAGCGTCAGCGGAGAGTCATCCATGCTGTTGCTGCTCAACGTGTTTCCGGTCACGACGTCGCCTTCCGCCGGTTCGATGCGCTGCGTCGGGTCGGCGCCTTGGGCTGCGTGGCCTGGGTGGCGTTGCGCAGCTCTTCCAGCCCGTCGCAGAGTGCGGCCAGGATCGGCCATGGGTCATCGACGAGTTCGCGGTCGACCACGATTCCGAACTCCAGAGAGTCCTGGTAGCTCATCACCGTGATGTTGATGCCGATCCCGTCGAGCACTCCGGAGACCGGGAACTGGGCACGTTGGCGGGCACCGCCGAGGTACAGCGGCGTCGACGGCCCCGGGACATTCGAGATCATCGCGTTCGCCGGCTGATTGAGCCCGCGCATTCCGGCGAGGCGGGACAGGGACCGGGCTGCCTGCGCGAACAGTGCGGGCGGGATGAAGTGATTGGCGTCCTGCAACAGCGAGGCAGGCAGCGCGCGCTGGCGCTGTTTGGCGGTGCTCATCGATTCGTTGATCCGGCGTACGCGCTCAACGGGATCCGCCACATCGGTGGGCAGCTCGGTGATCATCACCGAGACCCGATTGCCGAAAGTGCCCTGCTGCTCGGGGGTCCGCACGGACATGGGGATGAAGCTCGCGAGGGGTTCGGCGGGTAGCTCACCCTGCTTGTCGAGCCAGGACCGAAGGCCCGCCGTACAGATCGCCAGGACGACGTCGTTGACCGTGCAGCCGAGGGCGTTCTTGACCGCCTTGACCTCGGCAAGCGACATCGAGCCGAAGGCGACGCGGCGGTGCGGCGACACCCGAGCCTGGAACCGGGTCCGGGGAGCCGTGACGTCACTGCCCCGAAAGCCGGACGCGCCGGCGCCGGCTCGCAGGGCGCGTTTGACCAGCCGGCTGCTGCGCGCGATTGTCTTCACTCCGGGCAGATGGCGGATCGTCGGGACGTCGTCGAGGTGTGGCAGGGCCGTGGGGCCGGCGCGCATGACCCGCAGCGGCTGGCTCGCCAGCCCGACCAGACCGCGGCCCAGCATCTCCACCTCGGACGGGTACTTCTCCGCGACGATCGTCGGTGCCGCTTCCCGGTCGCGTCCCGTGGTGTCGTCGAGAAGGATGCTCATGACCTCGGCACCGGACACCCCGTCGACCGCGGCATGGTGCATCTTCGTCAGCACCGCGACGCCGCCGTCGTCGAGTCCGTGGATGACGTACACCTCCCAGAGCGGGCGCGCCCGGTCGAGTTGGCGGCCGATGATCCGGGCCACCTGCTCGGCGAGCTGCCGCTGATCTCCCGGTGCGGGCAACGCCAGCTCGCGCACGTGGTACTCGATGTCGAAGGAGCCGTCGTCGACCCAGTACGGATAGTCGAGCGAGAAAGGCACCTGGGCGAGCCGCCAGCGGAAGGTGGGCAGCAGATGCAGACGTTCGCTGATCACACCGCGAACCAGGGCAGCATCCAAAGGTTCGCCCGATGCGGTGTGGGAGTCGTAGATGCCGAGAACACTGACGTGCCCCTGGACACGGTCGTTCTCCATGGCCAGGAACTGCGCGTCGAGGCTGGTCAGTTGTCGCATGTGAAGATCGTCCGCCGCACAGGGCGGCGTTCTCTTGTCTGCGCGCGCCAACGCTGTGCCCGGCGGTTGTCCAATTTGCGCACCGTCGGCCGGGGGCGGCGCTACCGTGCACTGCATGGAGCCCTCCTGGGCAGGCGCACAGGGTGATGAGCAGCGGCGGGTGTGGTCGGCAGTGTTGCGGCCGGCCGCCGCCGAACTCATCGAGCGGGCGGGTGAAATCTCGGCGGCGGTGAACGAATACACCCGTACGCGGTTGAGCGACCTGCTTGTCGACGAACAAGCCCTCGAGGTCAATCGTGCGAGTACCGAGGCGAGCATTCGCGACTTCGCGAAAGTACTGGCGGCCGGGGACGACCCCGCCCTGGCGGTACAGCTGCAGTCGCCGACTCTGGACTATGCGCGGGACGGAGCTCAACACGGAATACCGCTCACCACGCTCATGCGCAGCTACCGTCTCGCACATGCCGCGTCATCGACTCATCTGAACGAGATTCTTCAGCGACATGCGTGCAATGCCGAGGAACTGCACCGTGCATCGGAGCTGGGTGGAGCGTGGATGTTTGCCTATGTCGACGCCGCACTATGTCTGGTAGACGAGGTGTATACCGCAGAGCGCGACCGATGGCTGCGCAGCGCTGCGGCCAGTCAAGCCGAGACCATCGCCACCATCCTGGCCGGACAACCCGTCGACATCGACGTGGCCACCCGGCGGCTTCGTCACGACGTCCGCCGTGTCCACGTCGCCGCGATCGCCTGGCTGGAATCTCACGAGGAAGGGCGCAACACGCAGGCGGTTCTTGAGGCGGCGATTCGCGATATCGCCTCCGCCATCGGCAATCAGAAACCGCTTGTGCATCCGCTCGGAATTCTGTCGACGGCCGCCTGGATCAGCTCACACAGTCACATACCCTCGAAAGTGTTGGACGAGTTACGGTTTCGGACGGCGAGTGCGCCGGGCGTGCGCGTCGCGATCGGGGAGCCGGCGGCCGGCATCACGGGTTTTCGCTCAAGTTATGTGGAAGCGGTTGAGGCGCAACGCGTCGCCCGCCTCGCCGGCCGCCCGCCCGGCAGTGTCACCCGTTACGACAACGTGGTGCTGCGTGCCCTCGCGACCGCCAACATCGACCAGGCGCGGGAGTTCGTGCGGCGCGAACTCGGTCGGCTGGGGGAGACGGACGAAACCACCCGACGGCTCGCCGCCACGTTGCGTGCCTATCTCGACGAGAACTGCAGTCGTGGACGAACAGCCAAGCGACTTCACGTCCATGACAACACCGTCGCCTACCGGATCCGTCAGGCAGAGGAACTGCTGGGACGGTCGTTGGAGCGGCGCACGCTCGAGCTGCGTGTCGCCCTGGCCCTGGCCGATGTGGTCGGCGAACCGGCCGACGCGGCAGCAGCTGCTGAACAGGCCGATTCGCTCAGGCCGGCCAACTGATCGTTGTGCTTTGTGCGCGGTCTGCTCACACGCGGCCGAGCATCGCCTCGCGGACCCGTCCGACCCCGGCCAGGCGGGCGAGGTCGCCGATCAGAACCGGTGCGACGGTACCGATCCCGGCCAGCAGGCGGATGCCGGCCGACGCAACCGTCGTCTCCGGTGTGCCACGTTCGATCGCCGCGGCCACCGCCCACGCGACGTCCCCCGGTGAGCTCGTCCCGAAGCCTCGCGGAAGAGCGGCACCTGTGTCGGCCAGCATCCCGGCGTCACGGATCGGGCCGGGAAAGATCGTGGACACGCCGACGCCGGTGCCGTGCAACTCCTGCCGTAGCGCAAGCCCGAGCCCGCGCAGGCCCCATTTGGTGGCCGTGTACACCGCTCCGTTCCCCGGCGTTGCGATGAGTCCGGCTCCCGACGAGATGAAAACGATGTGTCCTCGGCCGCGACGTGTCATCGAGTTCACTGCCGCACGTGCGAGTACGGCCGGGGCCAGCAGGTTGATGCGCACGGCCTCCGCGATCTCGCTGTCGCTCAACATCGCGAGATCCTGTGGGATGCCGACGCCCGCGTTGGCAACGAGGATGTCCACGTCGCCCGCATCATCCATCAGATTCCGCACCTCGTCGAGGTCGGCGAGATCTGCGGTGAACGCTTGGGCGGGTGGTCCGAGCTCACCGACCAGCCGCTTGAGTTCCAGCTCGCGCCGACCTGTCACCGTGAGTGCGCACCCGCGGTCGGCGAGTTCGTGTGCGATGGCGCGGCCGATGCCTCCCGTCGCTCCGGTCACCAGTGCGCTGCGCCCTTTCAGTTGCATGTCAGGTCCTCAAATGTGGTTTGTCGCTTGGATAATTCGGCGGTGCGTGCTGCGAGCCACCGGGCCAGCGGTGGGACGGTGCGGGAGAGCACATACATCAGGTGTGCTTCCGCGGCGACCGGCGCCACGGCACGATTGCGGTGGACCGCGCGCAGGATGTTCTTCGCGACGCGCTCGGGGGTGTACCCGCGCTTCTGGTAGGCCGATGCGAGATGCTTGCGCCGTTCGTCGATGTCCCCGGTGCCGCGGATGACGCTGTTCTGTGTGATGGCGGTGTTGATGATGCCGGGACACACCGCGGTGACCCCGATGCCATGAGGCTTCAATTCCATCCGCAGCGCTTCGGACAACCCGAGAACCGCGAACTTCGTTGCGCTGTAGGCGGTCAGCTGGGGGTTGGCCAGGAGGCCGGCTGCCGACGACAGATTGACGACGTGGCCGCCGCGACCCGATTCGGCCATTGTCGGCAGGAAGGCGCCGCAACCGTGCACCACGCCCATGAGGTTGATACCGATCAGCCATTGCCAATCCTTGACATCGGTCTCCAAGAAGCCCCCGACCAGACCGACTCCGGCGTTGTTGACCAACAGGTCGACCCGTCCGAAATGTTCGAAGGTGGCCTGCGCGAAACTGCTCATCGAGTCGGCGTCGGACACGTCGACCTGACAGGTCAGCACCTCGGCGCCCAGCTTCTCCGCCATCTCGGCGGTACCGTCGAGCGCGGCCTCGTTGATGTCGCACAGTGCCAGGAGGGCGTGGCGCCGGGCACACAACAGCGCTACTTCGCGGCCGATACCGCTGCCTGCGCCGGTGACCACCACGACCCGATCGGTGAGGTCTGCGGTCTTGAATCGGAATCGAGTTCTAGGCATACGAGCAAGCTAGGGAGGCGACAGGGTCGTCCGCTCGTGCGGATGCGCCAACATGTGGGCAGTGGGTTGTCGCGATGGGCCAACGGACCCTGCTCACCGCAGATGCCGGACGAGATGGGCGGCAATACGGTTCATCGCGTCGTGGGCAGCGGCCGCCTCTGACCTGGCGAACCCGTGGTCGATGCCAGGCAGGCGATGGTGAGTGGTCGGGACACCCGCGCCGGCCAGTCGTGCCGCCAGATGGTCGCCCTCGGGTCCGAGGGTGTCGAGTTCGCCGGTCAGTATCAATGTCGGCGGCAACGCGGCTGCCAGGTCGTCATCGAACAGCGGGGATGCCAGCGGTTCTCGAGAACGGCTGGTGTCCACGAGGTAGGCGTCGATCGCCAGTCGTTGGATCCGAGGCGAGATCCGTGGACGCACCTTGTCAGAGGTGCGGTCGGCTCGGCTGAGGTCGATCACCGGGAAGGCCAATGCTGCCGCCCGTAGCCTGACATCGCCTGCACGGTAAGCCTGTTGGCACACGTTGACGGCCAGCTTGGCCCCGGCACTCGCGCCTGACACCGATATTCGGGCCTGGTCCCAGCCGCGGCGGCCGGCTTGGCTGTGTACCCACGACGCGACGTCGAAGCATTGTTGTTCGGCTGTCGGATACCGGACCTGCGGCGCCGTGGCGTAGTCGGCGAGGATGACCACTGCGCCGACCTCCGCCGCGATGTGGTGGGCGATGTATTCCTCTTGCCGTGGGTTGCGCACGATGAAGGCTCCGCCGTGCAGGTGCAGGTTGACCGGCGGCCCGTCTACGCCGGTCTCGGCGAGCGGGGCGTCGGGGTGGGGAGAATAGACAAGGCACCGGACCACGCCGTGGCGGGTGGGGACGTCGACTATCTCAGGTGGGGTGACCCGTCGTGTCGCCGAACTGAAACTTCGCGGGGTGGGGACCAGCGGCAGCAGGCGTTGCGCCAGATGGGCTGCGACCCAGGCGCCTGCTCGCCGCGGCGTGGTCGACGTGGCTGTGTTCACCCGGCGGAACGCTAGCGCTGCTCATCCGGTAGCCGCTTGTCGTGACCGGCTGAAAAACGCGGGCTTCGTTGTCGCAGGTACACATGCAGAACTCGGTAGATCGAATCACCGGGAAGTTTGTGGCTTGAGACCCCGCATGGCTGTTTCTGCCAGCCGCCGTGCGTTCTCGTCGGTGAGCGCACAATGGCCCGTCATGCGGCGGAAGATGAGCGGCCCGAACAGGATGTCGATGACGTCGTCGATCGCGATGTCCGCGTCGGCGTCGCCGCGATCCACCCCGCGCTGCCACAGTTCGGTGATCGCCGCGCGCCGGCCGCCCAGGAAGTACTCGCGGAAATACGCTGCGCCCGTCCGATCTTCGACGCACGCCGCGAGCAGCTGGGCGAAGACTTCACCGCGCGCACTCGCGTAGAACGCCGACACGCGTACCACCTGTTCGGTGAGATCGCCTGCGGTGCTGCCGGTATCGGGCAGCGGCAGTGCCTCGGCCATCATCGTTCCGAACGCCTCGGCCGCGACAGCGGTCCGCGATGGCCAGTGTTTGTACAGTGTGGCCTTGCTGGCGCCCGATCGGGCGGCGATCGCGTCCATGGTGGCCGCCGGGAGTCCGCCCTCGTCGAGCAGTTCCGCGGTGGCGTCAAGAATGGCCTGGTGGATTCGGTCGCTGCGCGCGCCGGTGGGGCGGACGAAATCCTCGCCCGCCCCGCCGACTCCCGCCTCAGCTCGCGGCGACATCGTCGAAATCCGTTGATTCCGAGACGCTTCGCCACTGCGCGAGCTCAGCCTGCACGTGGGCGATCTTGCCTTCGACCGCCGCGATGGTGTCGTTGCCCAACAGCAGGCGCAGCGGCGGCTCTGCCGATTCGACGACGTCGATGATGGCCTTCGCGGCCTTCACCGGGTCGCCGGGCTGGTCGTGGTTGCGCTCGCCGGCGGCGACGCGCATCTGGCCGGCGGGGCCGTCGGCGTAGTCGTCGATGATGTTGCGCTGGGTCTGCAGGCTCGACGAGTCGAGGAAATCGGTACGGAAGTAACCGGGCTCGACGACCATCACGTGCACGCCCAGCGGCTGCAGTTCGGCGTGCAGTGCCTCGGAGAGCGCCTCGACGGCGAACTTGGTCGACGCGTAGACACCCCACCCCGGCGACCCGACGAATCCGCCGACCGAGGAGATGTTGACGATGGTGCCCGACCGCTGGGCCCGCAGCACCGGGGTCACGGCGCGGGTCACGGTCAGCAGTCCGAACACATTGGTCTCATAGACGGCGCGCACCTCGGCGTCGGTGGCTTCTTCGACCGCTCCCAGCAGTCCCCGCCCGGCGTTGTTGATCAGCACGTCGATGCGGCCGAAGCGTTCCACGGCGGCTTGCGCGGCCTGTTGTGCCTGCGCTTCGTTGGTTACGTCGAGGGCTACGGCGAGCACATTGTCGTTCTCGCCGAGGGCGGCGGTGACGGCGGCGGCGTCGCGCGCGGTGGCGACCACCTGATGGCCGCGCTCCAAGGCGTCGCGGGCGATCTGCAATCCGAATCCGCGGGAAGCTCCGGTGATGAACCAAACGCTCATGTCTCTGACCACCTGTTCTTTGTCTATCTGAACTGTACGTCCAGTTTAGTTGTCGTTGATGGTCGATGTAACCGCGTTCGCGGCGGAGGTATTCCGGCAGGACTCGACGCCTCTTGCCGACGGCAGATCCGTTGTGCGATTGCTCAATGGCACTCGTCAGTGTTTGGGCATTATCTGCTCGCCACACGTGTGCGCCGGGAGTGATGCTGACTCTCAACACCTGGCGAGTCGAAAGGCTGGAAACCACAGATGAGCACGCATAACGGCATCATCGGCGCACTGCCCGCCACCAAGGTCCCGCGCTATGCCGGGAAGGGCACGTTCGCCCGGATCGCCGACATCCACGAGGTGTCCGACTACGACATCGCAATCCTCGGTGTCCCGTTCGACGGCGGCACGTCCTACCGGCCCGGTGCCCGCTTCGGCCCGATGGCCGTCCGTCAGGCCGCCCGCACACTGCGCCCCGGCTATCACGTGGAACTCGGCGTTGCCCCGTTGGAGCACGTGCAGGTGGTCGACGCCGGCGACGTCGCCGTCACCCCGTACAACATCGCCGAGGCCTGCCAGCAGATCCAGGATCACGCCTCCGACATCCTGGCCGGCGGCGATCGCAGGATCGTGTCCATCGGCGGCGACCACACCATCGCGTTGCCGAACCTGCGGGCACTGCATGCCAAGCACGGGCCCGTCGCCCTGGTGCACTTCGACGCCCACCTGGACACCTGGGACACCTACTTCAACGCCCCGGTCACCCACGGCACGATCTTCCGGCGGGCCTTCGAAGAGGGTCTGCTCATCGAGGACCACTCGATCCACGTCGGTATCCGCGGCCCGATCTACGACCAGATCGACCTCGATGACGACGCCCGCATGGGCTTCAAGATCATCCGGGCCGGCGATCTCGACGTGATCGGCACCGACGCGGCCGTCGACGTGGTGCGGCGCCGGGTCGACGACGTGCCGGTGTACCTGTCAGTTGACATCGACGTGCTCGACCCGGCGTTCGCCCCGGGCACCGGCACCCCCGAGTCCGGTGGCCTGACCTCGCGCGAACTGCTGAAGATGCTGCGCAAGATGTCCGGGCTCAACATCGTCGGTGCCGATGTCGTCGAGGTGGCACCCGCCTACGACCATGCCGAGATCACCAGCGTGGCCGCGGCCACCGTGGTATTCGACCTCGTGTCGCTGATGGTCGCTGGACGGGTGTCAAATCTGCCCGTCAACGGAGAAGTTGCGGCCACAGCGCCGTAGTCGAGTAGCATCCGTCACATAACTCAATACGTCGTTGACGCGCTGTGGGAGAACCTCCGATTCGGAGGCGCCGTAGGAGCAACTCCTCCCCGGGAATCTCTCAGGCCCAATACCGCAGTGTCGAGACAACTCTGGAGAACAGCGCGATCGCACGTATCGCGCTTACCGAAGGGGACAGGCGCAACGCGCTAAAGCTCTCAGGTTTCAGGACAGAGCGGGGAGGTGAAACTTCACGACGCATCGCGTAACCGCGGTGCCCGAAACCGGAGTCACCTCATGCCTGAGCGCACCGCAAAAGTCAACGACGTCAACTCTTTTCGCGACAGACACATCGGCCCCGACCAGGCGGGCGAGCGGCACATGCTCGGCGTTCTGGGGTTCGCAACCACCGATGAGCTGATCGACAGCGCGGTGCCGCAGCAGATCCGCTGCCCTGAGGGCCTGCGACTGCCCGCGGCCCGGTCCGAGCAGGAGGTGCTGGCGGTGCTGCGCGAACTGGCCGACCGCAATCAACCGCGGATCCAGATGATCGGCCTGGGGTACTCCGACACCATCACACCGGCCGTCCTGCGCCGCAACATGCTCGAATCGCCCGCCTGGTACACCGCCTACACGCCGTACCAACCGGAGATCTCGCAGGGCCGGCTCGAAGCGCTGCTCACCTTCCAGACGCTGATCGAGGACCTCACCGCACTGCCGGTGGCCGGCGCCTCGCTGCTCGACGAGGCCACAGCGGTGATGGAAGCGGTGCTGCTGATGCGACGGGCCAACAAGGCGGTGCCCTCCAACCGCGTGATCCTGGACGCCGACTGCCTGCCGCAGACCCTCGCGGTGGTGCGTGGGCGGGCTGAGGCCGTCGGGGTCGAGGTCGTGGTCGCCGATCTGACCGACGCGCTGCCGGACGGCGACGCGTTCGGCATCGTGTTCCAGTCTCCGGGCGCCAGCGGTGTGGTCCGCGACCTCGCCCCGCTCGTCGCCGCGGCACGCGAGCGCGGCATGCTCACCACGGTCGCCGCCGACCTGCTGTCGCTGACCCTGATCGCGGCCCCCGGTGAGCAGGGCGCCGACATCGCCGTGGGTTCGGCCCAGCGGTTCGGTGTGCCGCTGTTCTTCGGCGGGCCCCACGCCGGCTACATGGCGGTGCGGTCCGGGCTCGAGCGCATGCTGCCCGGGCGCCTGGTCGGCGTCTCGGTCGACGTCGACGGCAAGCCCGCCTACCGGCTCGCCCTGCAGACCCGTGAGCAGCACATCCGCCGGGACAAGGCGACCAGCAACATCTGTACCGCGCAGGCACTGCTGGCCAACGTCGCCGCCATGTACGCCGTCTACCACGGACCGGATGGATTGCGCGCCATCGCAACTCGTGTGCACCGGCACGCCGTCGCGCTGGCCGACGGCCTGCGGGCGGCGGGTCGCGAGGTCGTCCACGACCGGTTCTTCGACACCGTGCAGGTGCGTACCCCAGGCACCGCCCACGAGATCGTGGCGGCCGCCGACGCCGCAGGCATCAACCTGCGACTGGTCGACGCCGACCATGTCGGCATCGCCTGCGACGAGTGCACCACCGACGAGATCGTGGCGCGGGTGCTCGATGTGTTCGGCGCCGTTCCGGCGGCGGCCGACCCTCCGGCTGCGCTGCCCGCCGATCTGCTGCGCACATCGGAGTTCCTGCAGCACCCGGTGTTTCACACACACCGGTCCGAGACGGCGATGCTGCGTTTCCTGCGAGAACTCTCCGACCGGGACCTGGCGCTCGACCGCACCATGATCCCGCTCGGGTCCTGCACCATGAAGCTCAACGCCGCCGCCGAGATGGAACCGATCAGCTGGCCCGGTTTCGCCGGCATCCACCCGTACGCCCCGGCCGAGCAGACCGCCGGCTACCGCGAGCTGGTCGGCAATCTGGAAGCCTGGCTGTCCGAGATCACGGGCTACGACCGGGTTTCGTTGCAGCCCAACGCCGGGTCTCAGGGTGAGCTCGCGGGACTGCTGGCCATCAACGCCTACCACCGGTCACGTGGCGAGAACCACCGCGACATCTGCCTCATCCCGCAGTCGGCACACGGCACCAACGCAGCCTCGGCGGTCCTGGCCGGAATGCGGGTGGTCGTGGTGAAGACAGCCGCCAACGGCAACATCGACCACGACGACCTGGAGGCCAAGCTCGCCGACCACGACGGCAACGTCGCCGCGATCATGCTCACCTACCCGTCCACCCACGGCGTGTACGAGACCGACGTCCGCACGGTGTGCGAGCTGGTCCACCGCGCCGGCGGGCAGGTCTACGTCGACGGCGCCAACCTGAATGCCCTTGTCGGGCTGGCCAAACCCGGTGAGTTCGGCGGCGACGTCTCGCACCTCAACCTGCACAAGACGTTCTGCATCCCCCACGGCGGCGGCGGTCCCGGCGTCGGGCCCGTCGCGGTCCGCGCCCACCTGGCACCGTTCCTCCCCGGTGACCCGTTGCAGGACGGCCCGGCGCCGGTGTCGGCGGCCAACTACGGATCGGCCGGCATTCTGCCGATCACCTGGGCCTACCTGGCACTCATGGGCCCGGACGGGTTGACCGCGGCCACCAAGGCCGCAGTGCTGGGCGCCAACTACCTGGCGACGTCACTGGCCGGGCACTATCCCGTGCTGTACACCGGGGAAACCGGGCTGGTCGCGCACGAGTGCATCCTCGACCTCCGGGAGATCACCAAGCGCACCGGGGTGACCGCCGAGGACGTCGCAAAGCGGTTGATCGACTACGGTTTCCACGCCCCGACCCTGTCCTTCCCGGTCAGTGGAACGCTGATGGTCGAGCCCACCGAATCTGAGGACCTGGCCGAGCTGGACCGGTTCATCGAGGCGATGATCAACATCCACGACGAGATCAGCCGCGTCGGTTCGGGAGAGTGGGAGCTCGAACAGAGCCCACTGCGGCAGGCTCCGCACACCGCAGAGCAGGTCACCGGCGCCGAATGGACCCTGCCCTACAGCCGGCAGTACGCGGCGTATCCCGTTGCCTCCCTGCGACTCAACAAATACTGGCCCCCGGTCCGCCGCATCGATGGCGTACACGGGGACCGCAATCTCGCCTGCTCGTGCCCCGCACCCGAGGCGTTCCAGACCGACATCGCCGACAGCCTTCAGGAGGTTTTCGCATGACCGACAACAACACCCCGGCATCGCCGCTGCTCGACGAACATCGGGGGCTGGGCGCCGCGTTCACCGACTTCGCCGGCTGGGCAATGCCGCTGAAGTACGGCAGTGAACTGGCCGAGCACAAGGCGGTCCGGGAGACCGCCGGGCTGTTCGACCTGTCCCACATGGGCGAAATCTCGATCACCGGGCCGCAGGCCGCCGACGCCCTGGACTTCGCGTTGGTGGGCGAGGCCTCCAAGATCGGCCTCGGCCGGGCCAAGTACTCGCTGATGTGCGACGCCGACGGCGGGGTGATCGACGACCTGGTGGTGTACCGGCTCACGGACGAGCACTTTCTGGTGGTCGCCAACGCCGCGAACGCACCGGTGGTGGCCCGGGAATTGGTCAGTCGGGCAGCGCAGTTCGATGCCAATGTCGACGACCAGTCCACGAGCACCGCGCTGATCGCCGTTCAGGGCCCCGCTTCCGAAGCCATCGTGCGCACGTTGGTGCCCGAGGACCAGCGTGCAGCGGTCACCGAACTCAAGTACTACGCGGTGACCGAGGCTCAGGTCGACGGCATCGATGTGCTGCTGGCCCGCACCGGGTACACCGGCGAGGACGGCTTCGAACTCTATGTGCCGAACGCGCAAGCCGTCGCCCTGTGGCGAACCCTGCTGGCCGCCACCACCGAGGCCGGCGGGTTGCCGGCCGGCCTGGCCTGCCGCGACACACTGCGACTGGAAGCCGGGATGGCGCTCTACGGGCATGAACTCACCCGCGAGCTCAACCCGTATGCGGCCGGACTGGGCAAGGTTGTCCGACTGGGCAAGGAATTCGTCGGACGTGAGGCGCTGCAAGGGCTTTCCGAGCAGCCGATCTCACGCGTCCTGGTCGGGCTGAAGGGCGCCACCCGCCGGGCGGCCCGAGCCGGCTACGCCGTCGAGAACGCCGACGGAAGCCAGGTGGGAACCGTGACGTCGGGCGCGCTGTCGCCGACCCTTGGTTACCCGATCGCGCTGGCCTACCTCGACACGAGCCTGGCCGAACCAGGAACCGTGCTGCAGGTCGACATCCGCGGCAACAAAGAACAGTTCGAAGTCACCCCGGCCCCGTTCTACCGCCGCAGCTGAAAGGACCCCAGACATGACGAATCAGACCATCCCCGATGACCGTAGCTACACCGAAGAACACGAATGGGTGCTGATCGCACCGGGCGCTGCCTTGCCGGACACCCCGGTGCGCGTCGGCATCACCTCGGTCGCGGCCGCGGCACTCGGTGACCTGGTGTACCTCGACCTTCCCGAGGTTGGCTCCGACATCGTCGCGGGCGAGACCTGCGGTGAGGTGGAATCCACCAAGACCGTCTCAGAGCTGTATCCACCGGTCAGCGGGACCGTCACGGCGGTCAACACCGCGGCCGTCGACGATCCCGCCCTGGTCACCTCCGACCCGTACGGCGAGGGCTGGCTGTTCGAGGTCCAGGCCACCGCGGCCGGAAACCTGCTGACCGCTGCCGAATACACCGAGAAGAGCGAGGCCTAGACATGAGCATCCTCGACGAACGTCTCGCCGACTTCGACCCTGAGATCTTCTCGGCGATCGGCGACGAACTGCACCGGCAGCGGCTGGGCCTGGAGATGATCGCCTCGGAGAACCACGCGCCGCTGGCGGTCATGCAGGCCCAGGGCTCGGTGCTGACCAACAAGTACGCCGAAGGCTATCCGGGCCGGCGCTACTACGGCGGTTGCGAACACATCGACGTGGTCGAACGGCTGGCCATCGACCGGGTGAAGTCGTTGTTCGGCGCCGAATTCGCCAACGTCCAACCGCATTCGGGTGCCCAGGCCAATGCGGCGGTGATGCACGCACTGATCAAACCGGGCGACACGATCCTCGGCCTGTCCCTGGACTGCGGCGGACACCTGACCCACGGCATGCGGTTGAACTTTTCCGGCAAGCTCTACAACGTCGCCGCCTACGGGGTGTCGAAAGAGGACTACCTCATCGACATGGGCGCCGTCGCCGACGCGGCGCGAGAGCACAAGCCGCAGTTGATCATCGCCGGTTGGTCGGCCTACCCGCGCCAGCTGGACTTCGCCCGCTTCCGTGAGATCGCCGACGAGGTCGGTGCCTACCTGATGGTCGATATGGCGCACTTCGCGGGACTGGTCGCGGCCGGTCTGCACCCGTCGCCGGTGCCGCACGCCCACGTCGTCACCTCCACCACGCACAAGACCCTTGGCGGGCCCCGCGGTGGTGTCATCCTCACCAACGAGGCCGACATCGCGAAGAAGATCAACTCGGCGGTGTTCCCCGGCCAGCAGGGCGGGCCGCTGGAGCATGTGATCGCCGCCAAGGCAGTCGGTTTCAAGATGGCCGCGCAGCCGGAGTTCGCCGAACGTCAGCAGCGCGTCCTGCGCGGCGCGCGAATCCTTGCGGAACGGCTGAGCCGGCCTGACGTCAAGGACGCCGGGATCACCGTCCTGACCGGTGGCACCGATGTGCACCTGGTTCTGGTCGATCTGCGCAACGCCGCCATCGACGGGCAGCAGGCCGAGGACCGGCTCGAGGCCGTCGGGATCACGGTCAACCGCAACGCGGTTCCGTTCGACCCGCGTCCGCCGATGGTCACCTCCGGGCTCCGGATCGGCACCCCGGCGCTGGCCGCCCGCGGGTTCGGCGACGCGGAGTTCGCGCGCGTCGCCGACGTCATCGCCGCCGCGCTGATCGCGGATCGGGAGGCGGACACCGAAGAGCTTGCGGCGCAGGTGCGTACGCTGGCCGAACAGTTCCCGCTGTATCCGGAGCTGTAGCCATGGCGGTCAGCGTGTTCGACCTGTTCTCGGTGGGCATCGGCCCGTCGAGCTCACACACCGTCGGCCCGATGCGGGCGGCCGGAATGTTCGTCGACGAACTCCTCGGTCGTGACATGGTCGATCACGTCGGCGAGGTCCGGGTGGATCTGTTCGGCTCGCTGGCGGCGACCGGGGCCGGGCACGGCACGATGCCGGCCATCCTGCTGGGTCTCGAAGGCTACCGGCCCGAGACGATCGAGACCGACGAGATGGAGCGGCGGCTGGCGACCATCCGTGCCGACGGGAAAATCCTGTTGGCCGGGCGGACCGTCATCGCGCTGACCGAATCCGACATGAATCTGCAACCGAGTCGCCGGCTCGACCAGCACCCGAACGCCATGACGCTGACGGCGTTTTCGGCCTGCGGTGATGTCGTCTACCGCGAGACGTACTTCTCGGTCGGTGGAGGCTTCGTCGTCACCGAAACCTCGCCCGCTTCAGCCGACGGGGCGGAAGGCTGCGTCGACGGCTCGTTCCGCTCCGCCGCCGAGCTCCTAGCGCTGACCGAGCGGGACGGGCTGTCGGTCAGCCAGGCGATGATGCGGCAGGAGTGCGTGAACCGAAGCGAAGCCGAGGTTCGGGAACGCCTGCTGCACATCCGCGACGTCATGGTCGCCTGCCAGGCCAACGGGATGTCGCGCGACGGCTACCTGCCCGGCAACCTGCAGGTCCGCCGTCGGGCCAGGGACTGGTTCGTGCGGCTCGATGCCGAAGACCCGCAGCGTGATCCGGCCTTCGCCGAGGACTGGGTGAACCTGGTGGCGCTCGCGGTAAACGAGGAGAACGCGTCGGGCGGCCGGATCGTGACCGCGCCGACCAACGGCGCGGCCGGGATCATCCCGGCTGTCCTGCACTACGCGTTGCGCTACACCCCGGCCGGCATCGCCGACCCGGACGACACCACCATCCGCTTCCTGCTGACCGCAGGCGCCATCGGTTCGCTCTACAAGGAGCGGGCTTCCATCTCGGGTGCGGAGGTGGGCTGCCAGGGTGAGGTCGGCTCGGCGGCGTCGATGGCCGCCGGAGGCCTGGCCGAGATCCTGGGTGGTACACCGCAACAGGTGGAGAACGCTGCCGAGATCGCCATGGAGCACAGCCTCGGCCTCACCTGCGATCCGATCGGCGGCCTGGTGCAGATCCCGTGCATCGAACGCAACGCCATCTCGGCGGGCAAGGCGATCAACGCGGCCCGCATGGCGCTGCGCGGTGACGGCACGCACCGGGTGAGCCTGGACCAGGTCATCGAGACCATGCGCGCCACGGGGATGGACATGAGCGCCAAGTACAAAGAGACATCCACGGGCGGGCTGGCGGTCAACGTCTCCGTCAACGTCGTCGAATGCTGAGGGATATGACCGTCACCCCGGAAGGCCGCCGGCTCCTGCGCCTGGAGGTCCGCAACGCGCAGACCCCCGTGGAGCGCAAACCGGCCTGGATGAAGACCCAACTGCGAACCGGGCCCGAGTACCGGGAGGTCAGGGCGCTCGTGGAGCGCAACGACCTGCACACGGTGTGCCAGGAAGCGGGCTGCCCCAACATCTTCGAATGCTGGGAATCCCGGGAGGCCACCTTCCTGATCGGTGGGGACCAGTGCACCCGGCGCTGCGATTTCTGCCAGATCGCCACCGGTCGTCCCGACCCGTTGGACCGCGATGAACCGCGGCGGGTGGCCGAGTCGGTGGCACAGATGCAGCTGCGCTACGCGACCGTCACCGGGGTGGCGCGTGACGACCTCGCCGACGGCGGTGCCTGGCTGTACGCCGAGACCGTGCGCCAGATCCATACGGCTTGCCCGGACACCGGCGTCGAACTGCTGATCCCGGATTTCACCGGTACGCCAGAACAGCTCGACGAAGTGTTCGACGCGGCGCCGGAAGTGCTCGCGCACAACCTCGAAACGGTGCCGCGCATCTTCCGGCGCATCCGGCCGGGCTTCGACTACGAACGCTCACTCGCCGTGATCGAGCGGGCCCGCAGTCAAGGCCTGATCACCAAGTCGAACCTGATCCTCGGGATGGGGGAGACCACCGACGAGATCGTCACCGCCCTGCGGGATCTACACGTTGCCGGCTGCCGGCTGATCACCATCACCCAATACCTGCGGCCCACGCCGCGGCATCACCCCATCGAACGCTGGGTCACTCCAGAGGAATTCGCCGAGCTCGACAGTGTTGCCCGTGAGATCGGCTTCCTCGGGGTGATGTCCGGCCCGCTGGTCCGCTCGTCCTACCGGGCCGGGTGGCTCTACACCCAGGCCCGCACCGCAATCGAACTTTCAAGGAGTCACTCGTGAATACAGCAGATGTCGTCATCCTGGGCGGCGGGCCGGGCGGATATGCCGCCGCGATCCGCGCGTCGCAGCTCGGGCTGTCTGTGGTCCTGATCGACGAGGCCCAGGTGGGCGGCACCTGCCTGCACCGCGGATGTATCCCGACCAAGGCGCTGCTGCACGCGGCCGAGGTCGCCGATTCCGCACGCACCGCAGCGCAATTCGGGATCAACGCGACTTTCGACGGCGTCGACCCGGAGAAGCTGCACGCGTTCAAGAACACTGTGGTGTCACGCCTGCACAAGGGACTGTCCGGGCTGATCGAGGCCTTGGGCATCACCGTCGTCAACGGCCGCGGCCGGCTCACCGGGCCGACCACCGTCGAGGTCGACGGCACCACCATCAGCGGCAAGTCGATCGTGCTGGCCACTGGATCGGCACCGAAACTGCCCGGGCTCATCACGGCCTCCGACCGGGTGCTCACCAGCGACCAGGCCCTGGAACTGCAGACCATCCCCGAATCGGCGATCATCCTCGGCGGCGGCGTGATCGGCGTCGAGTTCGCCAGTCTCTGGGCATCCTTCGGCACCAAGGTGACCATCGTCGAGGCGCTGCCACGGCTGGTGCCCAACGAAGACGCCGCCGTCTCTGCCTATCTGGAGCGGCTGTTCCGCCGTCGCCGTATCACCGCCAAGACCGGAGCCCGCGTCACCGCGGTCGCCACCGACGCCGACGATGTGCGCGTGACCCTGGAATCGGGCGACGAGTTGTCCGCCGATGTGCTGCTGGTCGCCGTCGGCCGGGCGCCGCGTACTGCCGGCCTCGGGCTCGAGGAGGCCGGCGTTGCCCTCGAAAGCGGGTTCGTGGTGACGGACGACGCGCTGCGCACCAGCGTGCCGAGCGTGTACGCGATCGGCGACATCGTCGGTGGACTCCAGTTGGCGCACCGCGCCTTTCAGCAGGGCATCTTCGTCGCCGAGCAGATCGCCGGACGCAACCCCGAGCCGGTCTCGGACCTCGGTATCCCTCGGGTCACGTACTGCAACCCGGAGATCGCCTCGGTGGGGCTCACCGAGGAGGCGGCGCGGGAACGCTACGGCGACGGCGTCGAAACCGTCACCTATGACCTGGCCGGCAACGGGCGCAGCCAGATCCTCAAGGCCTCCGGTGCGATCAAGCTCGTCGTCGACCCGGCCGGCGCGGTCGCAGGAGTTCACATGATCGGCCACGGTGTCTCGGAACTCATCGGTGAGGCTCAGATGCTGTACAACCTGGGCGTCAAGGCCGACGAGGCCGCGCGATTCGTGCACGCCCACCCCACCCAGAACGAGGCGCTGGGTGAGGCGTTGATGGCGGTGTCCGGCGCGCCGCTTCACCTGCACGGGTAACCCAGGCACCGCGAGCATGCGTGTCTGCTGCCCAACACACCGTGTTGTGGCAACAGTTCGTGCACGCTCGCGCCGCATCAGGATGGCGAGCGTGCGCTGTAAGTGGTTATCGCGAGCCGGAGTCTGCCCCATGTGGGCGATCAACGACTCAACGACAACGCCGAGGATTGCGGTCAGTGAGTATTTGACAGCAATCCTCGGCGTTGTGGCGGTCAGTGTGCCCGCATGCCAATCGATAGCCGCGAGCGTGCGCAAAATGCCGACTGCGAGCGGAGTGTCGAGGGGCAGACACGCACGCTCGCGGTGCGAATCTAGCGGCGGCCTGCGAACTCCTCGTCGAGGATGGTCACGAGCCGGTCGACCATCCACTCAGTGAGCATCTTGCCCTTCTCGGCGGTCGCCGCCTCGGGGGATGCCAATACTCCGCTGGCCGTGGACATCCGGGTGTCGATCGGCAGCACGTCGTGGTTGACGACGCGTTCGGGAGCATCGGCCTTGATGTGCTCGGTCCGCACCAGGTGCGGTGCGTGGTGCAGCAGCAGTGAGGTTTCGATGACGGCCGCGTGCTCCAAGGCCAGGCCGGGGAAGCCCTCGGGCCAGATGGCCTGCTGACGCTCCTCGGTGAAATCGGGGTTGGCGTCCTCCATCACCAGGATCTTCAGTTCCGGGTGCTTCTCGGAGATCAGGAATGCGGGCTCGTAGATGAAGCCGCTGTTCTCGAAGTGCCAGTTGTACAGCACGATGTTGCGGAACCCGGCCCGCTTGAGCTCGCTGAGGATGTCTTCCAGCAGCGCGATGTAGGTGGTGGCCCGTAGCGACAGGGTGCCCGGAATATGCTGTCCGCCACCGCTGCCCGGGCGGCTGCGATAGCCGAACGGAACGAACTGGCCGACGACCAGGTCGGTGCGACGGCTGGCCTCTTCCAGCAGCTTCTCGGGGATGAGCCAGTCGGTGCACACCGGTAGGTGATGACCGTGCTGTTCGGTCGACCCGATGGGGATGGCCACCGGGATGTCGGCGCGGGCCGCCTCGGCGATCTCCGTCCAGGTCATGTCCCGGTACATCCGGGGCTGTTTCTCGGTCATTTGCGAAACTCCTTGATGCTCAGTGGGAAACGCCGACGTTTCCGGCGGGGATGCAGCTCGACCTCCCGCCGTCGACGACAAGATGGGTGCCGACGGCGTAGCTGGCCCGGTCGGACAACAGGAACACCACTGCCTCGGCGATCTCCTGTGGCTCGCCGAACCGTCCGGCGGCGACGCTGGAGGCGATTTCAGCGATCTCGGCCTCGGGGTCGGCGCTGTCCTCGAACTCGACCATGAGCAACGGGGTCCTGGTGGTGCCGGGGCACACCGAGTTCACCCGGATGCCCCAGGACACCAGTTCCGCTGCGGCACTGCGGGTCATCGCCACGATCGCGCCCTTGGTGGCGGTGTAGGCGACGAAGCCCGGCTGGCCCATGAGGGCGAGCTCGGAGCCGGTGTTGACGATGGAGCCCTTGCCTCGCGGCTGCATGACGCGAGCCGCCTCCCGCAGCACGTAGAACGAGCCGGCCACATTGATCGACATGAGATCGTCGAGGATCTCGTCGGTCGTCTCGACAAGCGGTGCGACACGGGAGATTCCGGCGTTGTTGAGCACCGCATCAATCGGACCCAGCTCGTCCTCGACCTGATCGAACGCCGTGCGCACCGCAACCGAATCACGCACGTCGACGCTGACCGGCAGGGCGCGCCTGCCGTGTCCCTCGACCAGACGCACGGCTTCGGACAGATCATCCTGCGGCCGGGCCAGCAGAGCCACGTCGGCGCCCTCGCGGGCCAGGGTCGCGGCGGTGGCCAGCCCGATACCCGATGAGGCCCCGCTCACCAGGGCAATCCGGTCCGTCATCTCACCCATGTGCATGTCCTCTCAGCCAATCGATCTGCTTCTCCAGCCCCTTTTCCAAGGCCCATCCCGGTACGTAGCCGAGGTCGCGCTCAGACCGGCTCAGATCGAACTGGACCTGCCGGTCCCAGTCGGGCAGGTAGCCGGGTCCGATGTCGAAGCGGGCGTCGGGCAGGAACTTCGTCAGCAGGTCGGCGGTTTCGAAGACGGTCATCCGGTCGCCACCCGAGACGAAGTACGCCTGCTGGGTCAGATTGGCGGTGGTCGAGGCCAACTGGGCGGCGGAGGCGACGTCGTCGACGTAGACGAACTGGAATCCGTGATCGCCGCCGGATTCGAGGGTGAAGGTCTCACCGCGCAGGCCGGCCCGGATCATGTCGCCGAGCAGGCTGGGCATCCACAGGCCCGGCCCGTACACCTCGGTGATGCGCAGGGACACGATCTCCATGTCGTAGAGCGAGTTGTACGCGTTGCCCAGCAGTTCGCCCGCCACCTTGGTCACGCCGTAGACGGTGGTCGGGGCGGGCTTGATGTCTTCGGTGACGGGCCCGTCCCCGGTGATGTTGCCCAGCGCGCACTCCGATGAGAAGAACACGATGCGCCGCACGGCCGTCATCCGCGCCGCTTCGTAAACCGCAAGCGTGCCATCGGCATTCGCGGCGAAGGTGGTGACCGGCAGTTCGATCGAGAGCGCCGGATGGCTCTGCCCGGCGGTGTGGATGATGCGGTCCACCTCGTAGGTGCGGAGGGTGTCGGTAAGGCGCGGGATGTCGAACAGCTCGCCGAGGACAGCGACCACCCCGTCCCGGGGGTCGACGGAGTAGTCGCGGTTGTACATGACGACGCGTTCGCCGTCGGCGAGCAACTGGTCCACCACGCGGCGGCCGACGAATCCGCGGCCGCCGGTGACGAGTGTGGTCATGCGTGCTCCTCAACTGGTGGGTCGAACCTGTTGTGTCGAACACAGAATGCCGCGCCGCCCGCGCCACGACAACGGACGCATTGTCATAGGTTTATCGGCTCATGTGGGACATACTGTCGTATGTCCTTGACGGTGAGAGACGTGCTGGCGCACCCGTCGCTGCAATCGGCGAGGCCCGCCGTGCTCAGCGGCCACGACAGTCTCGAGCACCCGGTGCGCTGGGTCCATTCGACCGATCTCTACGACATCGCAGGCCTGCTGCGCGGCGACGAAGTGCTGTTGACCAACGGTGTCGGCCTCCTCGACGTCAGCGACGCCGGGCGCCGGCTCTATGTCCGGCGGCTGGCCGAGCGAGGGGTGGCCGGGTTGTTCTTCGAGGTCGGCAGGACATTCGCACAGGTGCCGCCGGAGATGGTCGAGGAGGCGCTGCCGCTGGGATTCCCGGTGGTGGAACTGGCACCGACGCTACGGTTCACCGAGGTGGCCGAGGCGGTGAACAGCGAGCTCATCGACCGCTCGGTCTCCCGGTTGCGCTACGCCGACGAGACATCCCGGGCGCTGTCGGAAGCGCTGGCCCGAGGCGCGACCCTGAACGAACTGATCGATCAGGTCGCCTCGATGCTCGGGACTTCGGCGCGGCTGAGCGACTACGCGGGACGCGTCATGGTCGAGTCCGGGGCCGGCGACGGAGGCGGTGGTCCGCGGTCGGAGGTGCCGGTGATGGTCGACGGAACGGCGTGGGGCCGGCTGTCGGTGGACCCAGAAGGCGTACCCGAATTGCTCTGTGCCGCAGTCCTCGACCGGGCGCCGACGGTTCTGGGCCTCTGTTTGATGCGGGAGCAGACGGGCATCGCGGGCACGTTGCGGGCCCAGCAGCTGGTGCTCGATCAACTGGTGGCGAATCAACCCATCGACCACAGCGCGCTGGAAGCGCGGCTGCGGGCGGCCGGCATCGCGACGGCCGGCCAACGCTATGTGTGCGTCGCGATCGACCCGCAACGCGTCGAATCGGTTGCCTCGGTGGCCGATGCCTTGATGCGCCAGGTCGGCCATGGCATCTTCGGACTCGTTGAGGGCCTGCTATGCGGTGTGCTGGTCATGCCTGCCGGGGTGCCGACGATCGAGGTCCTCGACGCCGTGCGCGAGGCGGCCCGCGTGGCCCGGCTGCCACGAAACCAGCTGTGCGCCACTGCCAGTCGCACAGTCGACACGGTCGGCCTGCTGCCACGGGCCATGACCGAGGCACGCGAGACGCTGCAGCTCGGCCAGGAGCTGGGCGAGGCCGGCCCGGTCATCGGTGTGCAGACACTCGTGCTGGAGCGGTTATTGGCCCAACACGGCGACGCCGGTGCCGTGCGCCAGTTCGTCGAGGACCAGATCGGCGCACTGGAACGCAGCGACGAGGCCAAGGGCAGCGAGCTGGTCCGCACCCTGGAAGTGCTGGTCGCGTGCGCGGGCAGCAAGGCCGAGGCCGCCAAGCGCCTACACATCCGCAGACAGTCGTTGTACTACCGGCTCGATCAGATCGCGCGTCTACTCGAGGTCAACCTCGATGAGCCGGGTCAGCTGACAACCTTGGCGGTCGCCATTGCGGCCCGCCGGGTCACCCGGCCGAAGAACTGACAGGTTGTTGACAGCGTTTGTGCGCATGCACAAGGCGGGTCCGGCACTTTGTGCGGATCGATTCTCGCCCTCAAAGGTGTGACGCACGCATCATTGTTCGCACAGCAGCCCATCTGACCTGGAGTGCGAGCAGTGGACACCCGAGACATCCATGACGAACCCGACGTGCTGATTGTGGGGGCCGGAGCCTCCGGCGGGGTGGCGGCCCTCGAACTGGCCCGCCACGGACTCAAGGTTGTCTGCCTTGAGCAGGGCGGCTGGAACCTGCCCGACGACTTCACCGCGGGCAAGCCCGCGTGGGAGCTCACCCGCCTCAAGCAGTGGAACTCCAGCCCGAATGTCCGGCAGAACCAAGCCGATTATCCGATCGACAGCACTGACAGCCCGGTTGAACCGTTGATGTTCAACGGTGTCGGCGGCAGCACGATCATGTTCTCCGGCCACTGGGTGCGCCCGATGCCGTCGGACTTCCGGGTCAAGACCCTCGACGGGGTGGCCGAGGACTGGCCGTTCACCTACGAGGATCTGCGGCCGTTCCTCGACGAGGTGACCCACCACATCGGGGCGTCCGGTCTCGAAGGCGACCCGGCCTACCCGGACCCGCACACGTTCCCGCTGCCGCCGCTGCCGATCGGCAAGTACGGCCTGGTCGCGGCCAAGGGTATGAACAAGCTGGGCTGGCACTGGTGGCCCGCGCCGAACGCCATCGCGTCGCGCAAGTACAAGAACCAGGAAGCCTGCCAGCGCTACGGCGCCTGCGAATCCGGTTGTCCCGTCGGCGCCAAGGCCAGCACCGACATCACCCACTGGCGTGACGCGATCAAACTCGGGGTGCAGCTGGTCACCGGAGCCCGGGTCAGCCGAATCACCACGAATGACCGCGGACTGGCGACCGGCGCCGAGTACATCGACCGCGACGGCACGCTGCAGCATCAGGCTGCACGAGTGACGGTGGTGGCGGCCAACGGAATCGGCACGCCGCGTCTGCTGCTGAACTCGGCCCCCGACGGCCTGGCCAACTCCTCGGGCCTGGTCGGCAAGCGGTTGATGACCCATCCCTACGCCTCGGTGTACGGTGCGTACGACGAGGACATGGAGACCTGGCTCGGTCCGGCCGGGCAGGCGTTGCAGTCCCTGCAGTTCTACGAGACCGACACCGACCGCGGATTCGTGCGTGGCGCCAAGTGGAACCTCATGCCGACCGGCGGCCCGCTGGCCCAGACCCTGTGGGAGCCCGGCGACAACTGGCGCGACGGATTCGGCGCCAACTTCCACCCGCGGCTGAAGAAGACATTCGGCCGCTACACCGAGTGGGGCATCACCACCGAGGACCTGCCCGACGAAACCAACACCGTCACACTGGATCCCGACGTCACCGACTCCGACGGGATTCCAGCAGCCAAGATCCACTACCAGATCGGCGAGAACTGCCGGCGCATGCTCGACTTCAACGTCGCACGGGCCGTCGAAGCTCACGAGGCCGCGGGAGCCGTTGAGGTGCACCCGATTCCGGTGGTCCGGCACAGTGCCTGGCACCTGCTGGGGACAACAAAGATGGGCACCGACCCGGCCACCTCCGTCGTCGACGAATGGTGCCGGACGCATGACGTCCCGAACCTGTTCATCGTGGACGGCAGCACCATGGTCACGTCGACCGGTATGAACCCCACCGCCACGATCATGGCGGTCGCCCTGCGGTCCATGCGACATCTCGCCGCAACCCGCTCTGACATCCCGACTCCGTTCTGAGGTCCCCATGCTCAATTCCGAACAGCGGCAAGTGTTCGCCACCCTGGCCGAAACCCTTATCCCGGCAAGCGACACCATGCCGTCGGCGACCACCGCAGACGTGTCCGGCAGCCTGCTCGACCAGGTCCTGGACTACCGGCCCGACCTCGTCGACGCACTCACCGCGGCGCTGGACTCCAGCGCCGGTAAGGATCCCGAAGCCGCGCTGGACAGCCTGTCCGCCGAGCAGCCGGACCAGTTCGAAGCGCTGACCGTGCTGGCTGCGGGCGCCTATTTCCTCAGCCCGGTGGTGAAAGCCGCCATGCCCTACGACGCGGCGCCCCGGCCGGCGCGCGACGACATGGACACCTATGTGGACATGCTCGAGACCGTCGTCGACCGCGGCTTCACGATCCGCTGATCCGGCCGATCCCACCGAACAAGGACGCCTTCCATGTCGCATGACAGTGCCTCGCGGGTCGAGTATCTGACCATCCAGCCGGTGCCGGAATCGCAGCGCACCGGCAAGGTGCGGCACCTCTTCTCATTCTGGTTTACGGTCCAGATCATCCCGCTCGCCGTGGTCACAGGTCTTCTGGGGCCGACGATCTACAAGCTGGACGTCACCTCCACGATCATCGCGATCGTGCTCGGCAGTGTCGTGGGCGCGGTGTTCATGGCCCTTCACTCGGTGCAGGGGTCGGGTCTCGGTGTGCCACAGATGATCCAGGCGCGCGCCCAGTTCGGGATGTACGGGTCGCTGCTGGTGATCGTGGTCGTCATTCTTGCCTACGTCGGCTGGATCGTCTCTTTGATGATATTGGCGCAGCAGACCCTGGTCGCCGTCTTCCCATCGCTGAATGCCGGTGTGGCGCTTGCCGTCAGCACCGCCCTGACGCTGGTCACCGTGGTGGTCGGTTACCAGCTCATCCTCCGGCTGAACCGGGTGATGGTCTGGCTCTCAGGTCTGGCCCTGGTGCTCACCCTCGGCTACACCGCGCTCGCCGCGGCACACGGCGGCATCGGTGACGGCGGTGGTGGTGGCGCCTTCAACTGGACCGGCTTCCTCGGCATGGCATCCGTTGCCGGGATCTGGCAGCTTTCGTACGCACCGTATGTCTCGGACTACTCCCGCTATCTGCCGTCCTCGACCACCCCGCGGTCCGCGTTCTGGTACACCTACTTCGGCACGCTGCTGGGTGCCGCCGGAGCGATGATCGTCGGGGCGCTCCTCGTCGCGGCCCTGGGTGCCGATGCGCAGCTGACCAGTTTGTCGCACATCATGCCCGGCCCGCTGTTCGTCTTCGTGATGCTCGTGTTCTTCTTCGGCGCGATCGACGCCGGCGTCATCAACATGTACGGATCGTCGCTGTGCACTCTGACCTGTATCCAGGCCTTCAAGCTGAAGTGGTCGCCGAAATCCTCGGCCAGGAACATCACGGCCACCGCGATCGCGGTCGTGGTCTTCGTCGCCGCCGTCGGATTCTCCGATGACTTCCTCGTGCAGTACTCCAACTTCATCAGCATCCTGATCTACCTGCTGATCCCGTGGAGCATCGTCAACCTGATCGACTACTACGTGGTGAAGAAGGGGCACTACGACCCGGCCTCGTTCAGCGATCCGAAGAGCGGGTACGGCGCGTTCAACGTCCCGGCGGTGCTCAGCTACTTCCTCGGCTTCGTCGTCCAAATCCCTTTCATGTCAACGGCGTTCTATCAGGGCGCGATTGCCGGCAAGATCGGTGGCATCGATACGGCGTGGATCGTGGGGACGATCGCGACGTTCTTCATCTACCTCGGGCTGATCAAGCTGTGGCGGGTTCGCCAGGTCGAAGAGGTGCAGCCCGCGCTCGCCGCCGAGAGTGCGCACTGATTCCAGTGGCGTGACCGCGGTGACTCGATACGGTTGGCATGTGAGCATCACGGTGCGCGAACTGCTGGACATGCCGCACCTGCAGCTGCGCCTGCACTCCGGCAAGGCCGGGCTGGACCGCCAGGTGACCTGGACGCACACCTCGGATCTGCCCGAGCCGTGGCAGTGGGTCAGCGCCGGCGAACTGCTGATGACCAACGGGATGTCGTTCCCGTCGTCGGCAGACGACCAGGAGCACCTGCTCGAGGAACTGCATCGGGTGGGCGCCAGCGGCCTGGCGATCGGCGAGGACATGTTCTGCCCCCGGCTCACCCAACGGTTCACCCGGGCCAGCGAACGGCTCGAGCTGCCGGTGCTGTGGATTCGCTATCCGATGCCGTTCGTGGCGATCTCGCGCGCGGTCGCCGAGGCCACTCTGCTCGAGCAGTCCCAGAGGCTCATGCGCACGGCCCGCATCTATGACGCGTTGCGCCATTCCACGGCCGGCGACGCGGGGCGGTCGAGCATCGCCGATGCACTCACGAAGGAACTGAAATGCGCTGTGTACGTGTGTGATCGGATGACCGGGGAGGCCTATCACCCTGACGGGCCGCACCCGCCGGACGATGTGAAGGAGACCGTGCGGACGGCCTCGCAGGGCACGCTCGCCGCCGGAGCGCGCTCAGTGCTCACCACCGGCGGGGTCGAGGTGCTGGTCGGCGAGGTGCCCACGCATGACGACGCGGTGCTGGCCGTCATCCGCGAAGGCGGAGCCGCGCTCGACGGGGTGCTGATCCAGCACGCTGCGACCGTCGTCGCGCTGGAGTTGTCCCAGACCCACCTGACCCTCGAGCACGCCCGGCGCTCAGGCGCCGAGCTCACCGCGCAGCTCATCGACGGCCGGATGGACCAGCGCGTCGGGCGCAGGCAACTGCTGTCTTCGGGGCTGGACCCGGCGACGTCGATGTTCGTCTCGGCCACCTGCGATGACGAACGTCGGTTGCGCGATCTCCATGTGGCGTTGTGGCGCCGCCGCATTCCCCATGTGTCCGCGTTCCGGTCAGGCGTCGCGCACGCGGTGGTGCCGGGAACCGATGCCGCGGTCGACGCCATCGCCGCCTCCCTCGGGCCCACGGCCAGGGTTGGTGCCGGCCGGGTGCTGAAAACCGTTGCCCGCTCGGCGGAATCGGCCCGCGAGGCGACCTGGGCGTTGGGCACCGCGCAGCGGACCGGTGACGCCGTGGTGCGTTACGGCACCGCCACCTCGTGGGTGGGCATGGGCGGTGTCGAGGATGCCCGGGCGATGGTGGAGCGCTGGCTCGGGCCGCTGATCGAGCACGACGCCCAGCACCGGACCGATCTGGTCGAGACCCTGGAGGCGTTCCTGGCCAACCAGCGGTCCTGGCAGCGCACGGCGGCCGCGATGAATGTCCACCGGCAGACCGTGCTCTACCGCGTGCACAAGGTCGAGGAACTCACCGGCGCGCACCTGTCCGACACCGCGGACATCGCCCAGCTCTGGCTGGCCCTGCAGTCCCGAGATCTGTTGGCCGGCGGCAAGTAACCGCTGGGCTAGTGATGGAGCAGAAGAGTGCGCAGTGCGACGGCCTCGGGGTCGTTGCCGAAGTGCTCGACGACCTGCACCTGGATCTCGCCCACGACGCCGCCGAGGATCGCGCCGACCGCGATCATGGTCGGTTCGTCGTCCTTGAAGACCGGCCGCAGGATCGACTCGTACTCCTCGTTGGTGAGCTGACCCATCTTGTCGATGATGGTCTTCTCCAGGTCCAGCGCGTTCATGGCGTAGTCCTGAGCCTCGACCAGCGTGGTGGGGAGCCGCTCAAGCACCATCTTCACCATGGTGTCCTTGAGGGCGTTGTACCGCTGGGTGCCGACGGCGAACTTGACCAGCGGGGTGGCGATGCCGGTCTGCGCGTCGATGGCTGCTTCGACCTCCTTGCCGATCAAGGAGAACAGCTTGTCGGCGCCCGGCCCGCGCAGCACGCCGTCGAACAGGATCTCGGGTGAGAACAGGTCTTCGGCCAGGATGCGTGCGTAGTCCTGGGTGATCTTGTCGCGCTCGGCGTGCAGCAATCCCTGGAACGGGATGAAGCCGAGGTACTTCGTGGGCCGCACCGGCCGGAACAACATGTTGAGCGCGATGTAGTCGCTCACGAGACCCACGCCGAAGCCGAAGGCCGGCATGATCCACGGGTTCTGGAACAACGCCCACGCGACCATTTGGACCACGCCGATCACGAGCCCGAAGTAGATGCCGCTGCGGCGGACGAAGGCCATCGCGTTGTCGCCCAGCCCGCGCATCAGCTTGTTGAGCTTGTCCTTGTTGCGGACCAGCGTCGTGACGGCCAGGTACTGGATGTCGACGAACCGGTTGAGGTCCGACCGCATCTCGTTGAGCATCTTCTCCACGACCTTCGGCGTCTGGTCGTGGATACGCGCCATGATCGCCTTGCGCGCGGCGTCGGGCAGCGAATCCCACAGCCCGGGGCGGATCTGCTCGGCGATGTCGCGGGAGATGTCGTCGACCGCCTGGGTCAGCGGCTCACGCAACGCATCGACGGCCTCCTTGGCGTCGACCTTCTCCAGCAGCTCCTCCGGCTTCAGCAGATTCTGCGTGAGCAGCTCGATGGTCTTCGATCCCACCTTGCCCGCGCGGCGGGGCACGATGCCCTGCCAACCGAACAGGCCGATGCCCTTGAACTCCATCGGCCGGTACAGCATCTCGAGCGCGACGATCTTGGTGCTCCACCCGACGAAGGCAGCGACGAAGGGCATGGACAGATAGATCAGCCAGTTGACGCTGAAATCTGCCTTGATCTCCTGCCAGGTCTGGATCGCGAGAATTGTCTCGCTGCCGGTCATGCGGCTACGAACCGTCCCGTAGCACCGCGGCTTCCCACAGGCCACGCCCCAGCCCGGACAGCGTCAGCGTCAGCTTGTCCACCCGGGCCGTCAGCGGCCCACGGGAGGCGCTCTTGATCGCCCGCAGCACCATGGGCTCGGCCATGAGTACCTCGTACTCGGCCTTCTGCGACGGGTCCTCGGGCCCGGTCTCGACCAGACCCAGCGACAGCAGGTGGCCGACGTACTGCGGGACCATCGTCGGCAGCGCCACATTGGCGGTGCGACCGATCAGGCAGGCGTTCTCCAGCACGGCCTGCCCCGGAGTCCGGGCCCGCGTCCAGGTGTAGACGTTGACCAACGGCGAAGCCGCACCCTCCGACAGCGCGCCGATGATCCGGGCCTCGTCGGCGACCAGCTGGTCGAGCAGGCGGTGATAGAGCTCGACCTGGCTGCCTGCCGTGCTCTGGTCCAGGGCGCGGTCCAGCAGCCGGTCCATCTTGCTGTTCAGCGATTCGGCCGTCGGCTCCTCCGGCGCGGCCGTCGGGGCGGGCCGCGGCGCCGATTCGATGGCCTCCAGCCGGTTCTTCACCAGGGTGGCCAGCTGCTCTTCGCCCCAGGCGGCCAGCTTCATGCTGGTCTTCGCGGCGTCCACCGCGCGGTCGGTGAGGCCGAACGGATCGAACCGCTTCGGCACCAGCGGGCGTTGGTTGCGCGGGGTGCGGATGGCGAAGGCGATCTCGCCGATCGGGGTGTCGAATTTGAACGCCCGCCGCTGGTAGCCGCGCTTGGCAGGCTTGTCCGCGGGCACGTTCTGCCCGGTCGTCGTTATCTCGTCTGCCATCGCCGGTCGATCCCCCTCGAGTGGCTGCTAGCGCGCGGTCGAGCCGACCGGGCATCTGATTATGGGGCACGGTACCCGGTCGCGGCGGGGCCGAGTCCAGCGGCGACGTCGGCTCCGGGTCTGCCGGAAAACCCGCCGAGAAAAACTCATGGAGTTCGGGAACAAAACCGCGGAACCCCCCGTTGACCACATCGACAGCAAGTTGAGTGACAGTGACTCAAGTTTGGGTTGACAAGCTATGGTCGCCCGGAGCAAGCTTGAGCGCAGCCCGCTCAGACCCCTATATCTCTATCAGGAGGCAACCATGGCTCGTGCGGTCGGTATCGACCTCGGGACCACCAACTCATGCGTCGCGGTTCTGGAGGGTGGCGACCCCGTTGTCGTCGCGAACTCCGAGGGCTCCCGGACCACCCCGTCGGTCGTCGCGTTCGCGCGCAACGGCGAGGTGCTGGTCGGCCAGCCCGCCAAGAACCAGGCCGTGACCAACGTCGACCGGACCATCCGTTCGGTCAAGCGCCACATGGGCAGCGACTGGACCGTCGAGATCGACGGCAAGAACTACACCGCGCAGGAGATCAGCGCCCGTGTGCTGCAGAAGCTGAAGCGCGACGCCGAGGCCTACCTCGGTGAGGACATCACCGACGCCGTCATCACGGTGCCCGCGTACTTCAACGACGCTCAGCGTCAGGCCACCAAGGAAGCCGGCCAGATCGCCGGCCTCAACGTTCTGCGCATCGTCAACGAGCCCACCGCGGCCGCCCTGGCCTACGGGCTCGACAAGGGCAGCAAGGAACAGACCATCCTGGTCTTCGACCTCGGCGGCGGCACGTTCGACGTCTCGCTGCTGGAGATCGGCGACGGTGTCGTCGAGGTGCGTGCCACCTCCGGTGACAACCACCTCGGTGGCGACGACTGGGACGACCGGATCGTCGACTGGCTGGTCGACAAGTTCAAGGCCACCAGTGGCATCGACCTGACCAAGGACAAGATGGCCATGCAGCGGCTGCGTGAAGCCGCCGAGAAGGCCAAGATCGAACTGAGCTCCTCGCAGAGCACCTCGATCAACCTGCCCTACATCACCGTTGACGCCGACAAGAACCCGCTGTTCCTCGACGAGCAGCTGACCCGCGCCGAGTTCCAGAAGATCACGCAGGATCTGCTGGACCGCACCCGTCAGCCGTTCCAGTCGGTGATCAAGGACGCCGGTATCTCGGTCTCCGAGATCGACCACGTGGTGCTCGTCGGTGGTTCGACCCGCATGCCCGCCGTCACCGATCTGGTCAAGGAACTGACCGGTGGCAAGGAGCCCAACAAGGGCGTCAACCCGGACGAGGTCGTCGCCGTGGGTGCCGCGCTGCAGGCCGGCGTGCTCAAGGGCGAGGTGAAAGACGTTCTGCTGCTTGACGTCACCCCGCTGTCCCTCGGTATCGAGACCAAGGGTGGCGTGATGACCAAGCTGATCGAGCGCAACACCACCATCCCGACCAAGCGGTCGGAGACCTTCACCACCGCTGACGACAACCAGCCGTCGGTGCAGATCCAGGTCTTCCAGGGTGAGCGCGAAATCGCCGCGCACAACAAGCTGCTCGGTTCGTTCGAGCTGACCGGCATCCCGCCGGCCCCCCGCGGCGTGCCGCAGATCGAGGTCACCTTCGACATCGACGCCAACGGCATCGTGCACGTCACCGCCAAGGACAAGGGCACCGGCAAGGAAAACACGATCAAGATCCAGGAAGGCTCCGGCCTGTCCAAGGAAGAGATCGACCGGATGATCAAGGACGCCGAGGCGCACGCCGAAGAGGACAAGAAGCGTCGCGAGGAGGCCGACGTCCGCAACCAGGCCGAGTCGCTGGTCTACCAGACGGAGAAGTTCGTCAAGGAGCAGCGTGAGGCCGAGGGCGGCTCGAAGGTCCCCGAAGAGACGCTGGCCAAGGTCGACGGTGCCATCGCCGAGGCCAAGACCGCGCTGGAAGGCAGCGACATCTCCGCGATCAAGACGGCGATGGAGAAGCTCGGTGTCGAGTCCCAGGGTCTGGGCCAGGCGATCTACGAGGCCACCCAGGCCGAGCAGGCCGCCGGTGGACCGGACGGAGCCGCGGGCTCGTCCAGCGCGGATGACAACGTGGTGGACGCCGAGGTTGTCGACGACGATCAGGAGACCAAGTGAGCGAGAACGATTCGCACGAGCCGGTGACCATCACCGACAAACGGCGCATCGATCCCGACACCGGTGAGGTTCGTGAGCAGGCGCCGGCCCCTGGTGGGCCGGCGTCCGCCGCCTCCGATGCCGGTGCGCCGGCGAGCGAGAGCGACGAGGTTGCCGAGCTCAAGGCCACGCTGCAACGCGTGAAGGCCGAATACGACAATTACCGCAAGCGGGCACTGCGCGATCAGCAGGTCACCGCCGACCGGGCCAAGGCTGCCGTCATCACCCAGTTGCTGGGTGTGCTCGACGACCTCGACCGGGCCCGCAGCCATGGTGACCTGGAATCCGGACCGCTCAAGTCGGTTGCTGACAAGCTCGTCAGTGCCCTTGAAGGTCAAGGTCTTTCCGGATTCGGCGTGGAGGGTGACGAGTTCGACCCGTCGCTGCACGAGGCTGTGCAGCATGAGGGCGAAGGCACCCATCCCGTTGTCGGGACCGTGATGCGCCGGGGCTACAAGATCGGTGACCAGGTGGTCAGGCACGCCCTCGTCGGCGTGGTCGACACGGTGCCCGAGTCCGACGCAGGTGCGGATTCCCCGGCGGGGACAGCGAATAACGCTGACGCCACCGGCGGTCAGGCCGCAGAATCAGACAATTAGACAATCCAACTAGAGAGAAGAGGTAAGGAGGTGGCGCATGGCCCAACGCGAGTGGGTCGAGAAGGACTTCTATAAAGAACTCGGCGTCTCCTCTGACGCCAGCGCCGACGAGATCAAGAAGGCCTACCGGAAACTGGCCTCCGAACTGCATCCGGACCGCAATCCCGATTCGGGAGCGGCCGAGCGGTTCAAGGCGGTTTCCGAGGCGAACAGTGTTTTGTCGGACCCCGCGAAGCGCAAGGAGTATGACGAGACCCGCCGGCTGTTCGCCGGGGGTGGGCGTCGGTTCAACACGGGCGGAAACTTCAGTGGCGGGTTCGGTTCCGACGGAGCCGAATTCAACCTCGGAGACCTGTTCGACGCGGCCGGTCAGAGCGGCGGCGCCAACATCGGTGACCTCTTCGGTGGGTTGTTCGGGCGCGGTGCGCAACCGCGGCCGAGTCGGCCGCGCCGGGGCAACGACCTGGAAACCGAAACCGAACTGTCCTTCCTGGAAGCCACCAAGGGCGTGGCCATGCCGCTGCGGCTGACCAGCCCGGCTCCGTGCACCAACTGTCATGGCAGTGGTGCGCGGCCGGGCACCAGCCCCAAGGTATGCCCGAACTGCAACGGCTCGGGCGTGGTCAACCGCAACCAGGGGGCGTTCGGATTCTCCGAACCCTGCACCGAATGCCGGGGCAGCGGCTCGATCATCGAGCACCCCTGCGCCGAATGTCAGGGCACGGGCGTCACGACCCGGACCCGCACGATCAACGTGCGGATTCCACCGGGCGTCGAGGACGGTCAGCGCATCCGGCTGGCCGGCCAGGGTGAAGCCGGGCTGCGCGGTGCGCCGTCGGGCGACCTCTACGTCACCGTGCACGTGCGTCCGGACAAGGTGTTCGGGCGGGACGGCGACGACCTGACTGTCAGCGTTCCGGTCAGCTTCCACGAGTTGGCATTGGGGACAACGCTTTCCGTTCCCACGCTGGATGGCAAGGTCGGAGTGCGGGTGCCCAAGGGCACGTCCGACGGCCGGATCCTGCGGGTGCGCGGACGCGGGGTGCCCAAACGCTCAGGCGGCCACGGTGACCTGCTGGTCACGGTGAAGGTCGCGGTGCCGCCCAACCTGGAAGGTGAAGCGGCAGAGGCGCTGGAGGCTTATGCGAAAGCCGAACGGGCCAGCGGTTTCGATCCGCGGGCCGGATGGGCAGGCAACATATGAGCCAGCGGAAAGAGGAAGCACGCACGTTCTTGATCTCGGTGGCCGCCGAGCTGGCCGGCATGCACGCGCAGACTCTGCGCACATACGACCGGCTCGGATTGGTCAGCCCGCAGCGCAGTTCCGGCGGCGGGCGTCGCTACTCCGAGCGTGACGTCGATCTGCTCCGTGAGGTGCAGCGGCTGTCGCAGGACGAGGGCGTCAATCTGGCCGGGATCAAGCGCATCATCGAACTGACCAATCAGGTCGATGCGCTGCGCACTCGGGTTTCCGAGTTGACCCAGCAGGTGGAACAACTCAGCGATCAGCGCCGCGACGTCTCGGTGGCGTCCAAAGCAGTGGTCCTGTGGCAACCGCGCCGAGGTGCGCGTTAGCCCACTCTGATCGAAAAGGTGGCCGTCTCCGGACTTCCGGGGGCGGCCATTCTGTAATCTCCCCGGCGCAGCGCGTCGGTCGGTGCGGCCATGGGCTCGATACCCACCACCGCATCGTTGCCCGGAGCGAAAAGTTGTGCGGCGGTGTAACCCTCGTCGAAGCTGACATCGACCCGGTGGCCGCCACCGGACAGGGTGAACACCGCACCCGGGGCGACGCCATCGAATCCGTCGTCGAGTTCGGTCGCGCCCAGCCGCCTGGCCCCGCCCGGCCACTCCAGGGATTCGCCCGTGGGCAATCCTCGGTCGTCGACGAGTAGGTGCCGCATGACCGGGGTCTGCAACTGCCAATCTTCCCGGGGCACACCAGGAATCGTCACGTACGGGTGGTAGCCGTAGCACAGCGGCACCGACCGGTCGGCGGTCGGCGCCACGGTCGTGGACACGGTGAGGGCACAGCCGGCCAGCGCCACCGCCATAGTGAGGCGGTGGGGGAACGGGAACGTCGCCAACAGGTCGGGGTGGGCGCCCCAGTCCAGTGAAGCGGTCAGCGTGTTGTCGGTTTGTTCGACCACCTGCCAGTCCGGGCTGGCGGCCAGCACGCCGTGCATCGGTGCTCCATGCGCGTCGGCGCGCACGCCGTTGACCCCGGGTGTCACGCGCACTGTGATGCCGTCGCCCCGATATTCATTGGCGCTCAATCGGTTCGCCCACGGGTAGAGGATCGGGATGCCCATCGTCTTGCCGTCGGTGAGGTAGGCCTGCAACCCGCGCCGCTGACCCAGGTATTCGACGCCGGTGTTCTTGTCGGCCAGCGAGGTGCAGATCATGCCCGCCGCCGGGACATACGTCGCCGTCAGCGACGACGACGGGTCATGCAGGGTGACTGGTTGAACCGCGGTCATGGCGCCAGTCTGGCATCCTCAGCGCGTCAGCGGGTCGTGCTGGATGCGCTCGGCCGGAGCCCCCCGCTCGACCAGGGCGGCTTTGGTGGCAGTGACCATGTCCGGGCCGCCGCAGATGAGGATTTGCCGATCGCCCCAGTTGCCGTACCTGGTCACCACCTCGGCCAGGGTGCCGGTCTGGCGTACATGCAGGCCGCGCGGCGGCTGGACGCTCGGATACTGGCCGGCCCAAGGCGGGTCCGTGCTGTACTCCGACACCGGCGTCACCGACAGCCACGGATTCGTCGAAGCGATGTGCCACAGCGTTTTCAGGTCGTACAGATCGCACGGATAGCGGCCACCGAAGAACAGGTGCACGCGCGGATTCTCGCCGTGCAACGTCATGTCCATGATGATGTTGCGCAGCGGCGCCAAGCCGGTGCTGCCCGCGACCATCAGCACATCTTCGCCGTCGCGGTCGACATGCAACCCGCCGTGCGGGCTGGACATGCGCCAGCGGTCCCCGATCTTGGTCTCGGCGACGATCGCGGTGCTCACCATGCCACCGGGCACAGATCGGATGTGGAACTCGATGCCCCCGGACCGGTCGGAGGGGACCGCCGGGCTCAGGTACCGCCACCGGCGCGGCCACTGCGGTACCTGGACGGTCACGTACTGGCCGGGGTGGTAGAACAGCGCCTGGTCGAGCTGCAGCCGGATCACCGAGACGTCGCGGGTGACCCGGTGGTGCTCGATCACTGTGCCGTCGCAGTAGGCGGGGGAGTCCTCGGCGTCGGCCGCTCCGCGCATCACCCCGATGATCAGTGCCACGGCATCGCGGGTGGCCTCGGCCAGCCGGTCATCCCATTCGGGCTCGAGATGGCGATGCAGCGCGTTGTACAGCGCCTCCTGCATGGAGTCGTAATGGCTCTGCGTCACACCGTATTTGCGGTGGTCGCGCCCGAGCTGAGCCAGGAACGCCACCGGCTCCTCGGCGCGCTGCGCGATCAGCTCACCGAACAGCCAGGTGAGGGCTCGGGCGAAGACGTCGCGCTGGCTGTCCATGTCGGGAGGGAACAGATCGCGGGCCGAGAGGTCGGTGGCGAACCACTGGGTGTAGAAATCGCGGATCAGCGTCGCGGAGCCCTGCTTGGGGTCGACAGCGTTCTGGAGCGTCTCCAGTGCTTGACGGTCATCGAGTCCCACGACGTCGCATCATAGGCGCGGAACTTCCCGGCCGCCGCAAAGCGGCGATGATCACCAACGTCAGCCCGGCCAGCACCCAGCAACTGAGCACGATGATCGCCAGGTCCGCGCCCGCGCCGCCGAAGTATGCGGTGGATCGCAGCAGCGTCGCGGTGGCACCCTGTGGCAACAATTGGCCGAGCTGGCCCCAGCCGGCGGGCAGCATCTCGGGCGCGGCCGTCAACCCCGACAGCGGGTTGCCCAGCAGCAGCGCCAGCGCGGCGCCCAGCCCGAGGCCCACCTTGCCGAAGAGTGAGCCCAGTCCGAGAACGGTCAGTCCGGCCGCGGCGATCCCCAATGTCAGGCCGGCGGCCACTCCCCAGAAGTTCGAGTCGATCGAACCGAATACGTACTGGAGCAGGGCCGCGACGGTGATCCCGGCCACCGCGGAGAACACGATCGCGGTGACCAGCCGGGTCCACACCTCACGCCGCAACACCAGCACGAGCGCGACGGCGGGCAGGATCCCGGCCAGGGTGATCGGCAGGGCGGAGGCGGCCAGGCCGGTGCCGCGCGGATCCTGGCTGGTCGGCGGGGCCAGGTCTTCGGTGTGCAAGGTCATGCCGGAGTGCGCGGCGATGCCGGTGCCGATCTGGGTGAGCAGTTGCGCGACGGCGGGGCTGCCCCCGGTGGCGGTCAGCAAGGTCGGGCCCTCTGGTCCGAAAGCGATGCCGCCGTAGACGTTTCGATTGAGGATCGCCTCACGCAGGGCTGCCTCGCCGGGGTAGTAGGTCACCGCGAAGGCGCCCGGGGCCTGCTGTTCCAGGCGCTCGGCCACCTGGCTGGTGGCGGCCTGGGGTCCTGCGGCACCGATCGGAATGTCGTTGGGCTTGGAACGCGAGGCGGGCAGGGCGAACGCGATGGCGACGATCGCGATCGCGATGGTCAGCACGGCGACTACGCCCACGGCGCGCAGGGCGGCCGGCGGTTCGTGTTCGGGTGCCGCGTGGTGGACGGGTGTCGTGGCCTGGGGCGAGAGCATCGTTCCCTCTTTTCATCCAATGTTGAATTAATCGGTTGATGTGAGGGTAACGCTCGGTTCGAATGTTTTCAACAGTCATTGAAATGATAGTGTCGGTGTATGGCTTCACCAGGTAAAACACCTAGCCGGCGCGGGCGACGCCAGGGTGACCCGGTGTCCCGCGACGCTGTGCTGGCGGCCGCCAAGGCGCGTTTTGCGGCCGAGGGGTACGAGAAGACGACGCTCCGGGCCATCGCTGCGGACGCGCACGTCGACGCGTCGATGGTGCTGTATCTGTTCGGCTCGAAGGCTGACCTGTTCCGGGAATCGCTGCGCCTGATCCTGGATCCGGACGTGCTCGTGGCTGCGCTGGAAGGGCCGCCCGAGGGGATCGGCGAACGCATGGTCCGCGTCTATCTGAAGATGTGGGAGTCACCCGACACCGCGGCCAGCATGCGGGTCATGCTCCAATCGGCAACATCGAATTCCGATGCGCACGTGGCATTTCGATCGTTCATGCAGGACTACGTGCTCACTGCGGTTTCCGGAGTGCTCGGCGGTGGTGGCGAGCAGGCCCGATTGCGGGCGATGCTCGCCGCGTCGAGCCTGGTCGGTACCGCGATGCTGCGCTACGTGATGGCCGTGCCGCCGATGGCGACACTCGACGGCGAGGACGTCGTGCGCCTACTCGCGCCGACGGTGACCCGCTACCTCACTGCCGACGCGGATGAGCTGGGACTGCCTGAGCTGTAGGTGCTCAGTGCTGCGGGTCGGAATGCCGTGCGATGAGCGCGAGTTCGGCCTCACCGGCCTGTTCTGGGGTGGCGAACGGCATGTTCGTGCCCACGAAATCCCGGGCCTCACGGAAATCCATGCCCTGCTCGACGAGCATGTTCACCACTCCGACGTGCACCACCGCCGTCGCACGTTTGGCGGCCACGCCGGCCACGAAGCGGATCTCGTCGGCCAGTTGGGCCTCGGTCAGGGTGGTCACCTTGGGGTCCAAGTCCACCTGGGCGACGGAGCCGTTGAGATAGGCGGTGACGGTGACGGTGCCAGGCGGATTGACGGCCTGGACGACCGGGATCTGTTCTTCGTCTTCAGCGGGTGTCTCGGCGTCGATGGCACCGAACCCGTCGTCCTCGTCCTCGACGTCGTGGTTGGTGTAGTCGTGGACCGCGTCGAGACCCACTCCGTGATCGACGGCCTCGGCGGTGCCGTAGTCGTCCAGGGCGTCGAGTCCGGAGGCGTCGTCGTCGAACACCGGGGTGTCGAAGTCGAGCGCGTCGAGGCCGTTGTCGTCGGCGTCGGTGTCGTCCCAGTCGTCCGGACCATGAGGCGTCATGTGTTAGTCATATCCCATCGTGGTCCACAGGCCCACAATTGGTCGGTCAAGCTCACCTCGGGTGCATCTCCTTGCCGATGTCTGCTCCGGCTTGGGTGTCGGTCTGGTCGTACTGTGTTGCGGAGACCTTCAGTTTCTCCGACATATCCTGCGATACGGCAGCCATCGCTGCGCATGCGGCGGCGCGTGCATTGTCGGCCATCGCGAGTGCGGTGATGCTGACAGCGCAGACCGGACCGTGATTTACCAACATGGAGGCGCAGACACCGTCGGTGACTTCGGCTGTCAGCTCGATGTACTTCTTTGCTATGCCTTGACCGTCAGACAGTTCCTGAATATGGGCGGTAGTAACGCCCAGCGTGCCGTCAGACATTGATCGATCCTTCCCCAGTCCCTGTCGACGAGCCGGCCGACGGAGACCACGGTGTTGAAGTCGTATTTCCACCTGGCGGTGATACGAACGCTGGCGGAGCTCCCTTGGGCTTGGCGCCGGCAGCAACTTGTTGATAGGCGTTGGCTGCTTGCTGGAACTTCTGTGCATTCGCCAGAGTCAGCGCCTCCATGGTCCCAAATGCCCCTAGAGCGATGGGCATCGCTCCCGCGACTGCACCGAGCTCGAACGCCATCTGTTGCGCCGGCCCCGTCGGCGGGATTTTTCCAATGACAATCGCAATCGGGATACAGATGGTCAGCGACGTCGCGACGATTTCGAGGGCGGTACGTGTGTTGTCAATCTGCTGCGCCTCGTCGGCAATGATGCCTTTTACTTCCGTATCGATTTTGCCCATCGCGACTGCACGTTCCTGCTGCCGTTCGTTCTCACCGGCGTAGGCCTGCGATCCACTGCCATGCCACTGCTCGGTGGGCATTGCACGCTCCAAGGTGTCTGAGATCGCCTTGAAACCGTTTGCTCCCTTAGCGAACCGATCACCGGTCTCCGGATCGCCGACGCCGCACATCAACTGCATGCCATTGATGGCGAGAAGGGCCGCGCCGATGATGGGTGTACCGAAGCCCTGAATCCTTTTTGCCGACGAGCTGTATGAGCTGAAGCTGGTAGGGGTCACCCCGAAGAGTTTGTCCGCGCCAAACTCGCCGACCATCTGCGCTGCGCCTATGCCGTCTGCCACAAAGCCGAGTTTGGCGAGGCTCGCTTTTGCCGGATCCTCCGAATCCTTGGCGTCCAGATGCTCCCAAAAGCCCTTGCCTGCGAAGCCGATCTCGACAACCTTCTGGACGTGCTCCAGCTTGCTCATTGGCCCCCTTCCCCTATTGCTTCGCAACCTTAACAGCGTGATCACTGACCTCAGCGCGGCAATTTGAGCGGTGAGCATCGGGCCCGCCGGCTAGGGGTGCGGCTATGGGGTACTGGGCCGACGTGGCCTGGTTAGACTGCGAACATGCTGGTTCTGGGGGGAGGGTTTGTCCCGCTGTCGGGACGAAGTTGGCCGGACACTCCGCAAGAAGCATTGGCTCGTGCGATCTTCTTAATCCTCTTGGCGGCAGTGGTCATCCCGGCCGTGTATTGGATTTGCTGGTGGTTCACTACGAATCGGCCGATGGCCTACCAGCGGCAATTGGCGAAGGCGTCGGCTGAGTTCCGTGCCCGCTGGTCGGCTGGCCAACTCAACTGCGCGCCCTATGACCAGTTGGACGAGGAGGCGCAACGGTGTTGGCTGTTGATTCTTCTGCTCGAGGAGCGTCAGTTGGAGGCATCCGGTGCTGAGGAGTCATCTACAGACGTTGCCGCTGTGCGTCAGTGGCTGGACAGCGTGGTGGCGGCATTGAACGCAGCCGCCGCGCGAGATCGGCAGGCTGCCGGTGCGGGGGATTCGTGGTGACGTCGAGCGCTACCTTCGACGTAGGTTCCTTCATCGAGGGGTCCGTGCCTTTTGCGCTTATCGGACTGGCAACCATCATCGGCGGTGCTGCCTTCTTCTTTGGGATCGATTGGTACAGCAGAAAGGCCTCGTATCGCGAGCTCGCCCGCCTGTATACGCACTCCTCAGCGTTCTGGGCGCGCTGGCCGGGAGATCGGCTTTGGGTGGCACCGTACGGTGAGTTGGCAGCTGAAGCTGATAGGTGCGACGAGCTGATCAGAAGTGTCGGCGGCAAAAGGCTGAAGCTCAGTGTGAAAACGGCGCTGACGGAGAAGAAGCGGGCCAAGGAATTACGCGCTGAGTTCCGTCAGCAGCTCGAACGCGAGGAAGCCATGTATCAGCAGATGCTCGCAACCGTCCGTAGCGCCATGAACTACGCGATCGCTCAGGGTAGGGGCCCGCAGGCCCGGCCATACAACGCGTGAGTCCAGGTGGCCGGACCCGGTTTAGGCTGTGGCCGTGCGAGGGGACGAAGCGGCAATGGAGTTTGTCGCCCGTGGACGGCTGCCGAGCACACCAGAGGAATGGCTCGGGCTGTTGGCGGCCATTGGTGTGATGGGCGCAACCTATGTGCTGGTGCAGATTTGGGCCGGCCGCAGCGTAGCCAAGGAGTTGGATGCGCTGGAAGCGCGGCTAGTAGCCGAATCATCCCAGTTCAGAAACCGGTGGCCCGCGCAGTTGCTGTGGCAGGCGCCGTACGCGGAGCTGGAAGCTGAGGCCGAGCGTTCTTGGCGGATCGTCTTTGTCCTGGGGCAGCGGCGCGATCTTGCGCGGCGAGGCCGAGGCGGCGATTTTGATACCCAAATTGCTGCCGTCCGCAGCTGGATCACCACAGTTGTCAATGCGATGAATGTCGTTGCTTCCCGTGGACGGTAAGTCGATGTTCGACAATGTGCTTGCTGCGGGTTCTCATGAACCCAAGAGCTTCCTCACCTTTCTGACAATCGGTTTGGTGCTGTCTGCCCTCTTTGCCGCCGGAGCGATTGGCGTGGCCATGATTCCGTCAGAGGCAGGCGAACGACTGGATGCCGAACGGGCGCGGCTGTTCACCCACTCCGAAGCGTTCTGGGCGCGATGGCCGAACAATCGTGTGTTCGAGGCGCCCTATGACGAATTGGCCGACGAGGCGATCCGCTGCGAGCGGGTCATCGAGATCTATCAACGGCAGCGGGGCACGAATGTCCGCCCGGCAACGGGGCACGCTCGCAAGATCTACGACAAAGCCAACAGCCAGATCGCTGCTTACCAGGCGATGCTCAACTCGGTTCACAACGCGATGCACTACGCGATCGCACAGGGCCGCGGCCCTCAGCTGCCTTCGAATTGATTCCGCCCCAACGTATTCACGAAGGTGGGGCCGCGGCGCTCTAGTTCACCCCGGTATTCGTCGGCCCAGGCGCTGAATGGGTGATGCGCCAGATGCTCATTGCGGAACCGGTCGTCTTCGGACACCTCGGAAACGCAGAATGCGGGAATGGCGAGGTCGACCACGGGGCCGCCGCGCTCGACTTCGGCGAGCAGTAGCGGTGCGTTTCTGCCGAGGAACTGGTCGATGATCCAGCCGTCTTCGCCCAGCCACATCGAATAGCGAACCTTCGCGATGACATGTTCGGATCGGCCCACGATCTGCGCAGCGATCAATGGATCGAGCTCGCGTTCGGCCTCGTAGCGGGTGCCGCCGACGGCGGGTCCTTTGGCGGTCATGGTCCCGAGCGAATCCTCGCCCAATGTCGCTACGAGCTGGGCGGGAGTGGCATTCAATTCCGCGGGTGCGGGGCCTTGTACCCGGACGCGCACCGCGTATCCATCGGATGCGAACAGATATGCCTGCACGATGAGGGCAGGCGCGGGATCTGACGCTGCCGCCGCGGGCAATTCGCGGACAAAAAACTTCCGCTCGAATTCGAAATCACCGAAACCGGATTCGGACATGCGCACACCGTAGCCCGATCTGCGCCGAATGCGTCGCCTATAGGGCGTGAATTCCCTTGTAGAGCACGAGGAGGCCGATCACCACGAGAATCGCCGCAACCAACACCGCGTGGTTGCGTTCCATCCATTCTTTCAGCCGGCCCAGCGCCGGGTCCAAGCGCTCACCGGACACCGCATACGCCAGGATCGGCAAGGCCACGGTCGATCCGGCGGCCACGACGAAGTACAGCCCCGCCGCCCAAACCCCTGGCTGACCGAGCCCGGCGCTGCCGATCGCCAAACCTGCTGCCACGCAGATGAACAGCACTTTGGGGTTCACCACGGTCAGCGCCAGGCCCGCGGCACCTGCCCGGACCGGCGTGAGCTTGCTCAGGCTGGCCATCCACTTGGGGCTGTGCTCTGACTTGGCCCGGGTCAGATAGCGGTACACACCGAAGGCGATCAACGCGGCGCCGACCACGATGCGCAGCCACGACGCCCACGTCGGGGGCTCGTCGAGCCGGCCGAACAGTCCGGAGACGCCGACGAAGATGGCGGTGAGCGCGGCCAGGCCGAGGAACCATCCGGCGAGGAAGGACAGGCCCGTCGGCCGCGGGCGGGGGGTGTGCAGCACGAGTACCGCCGGGATGATCGACAGCGGCGACAGCGCCACCACCATGGCCAGCGGGATGAGTTCGGCGAAAACCGAACCCCAGCTCTCCGTCATGAGCAAAAACCTAGCAACCCGCGGCGATGTCTTCGACGGCGTCGGCGGCATATTCCGGTCCGCCGTGCGCGCGGATGTCCGCGCGGATGGCGTCGAGGTTGCGCCGGATCTGTTGATCGGCGGTGACACCGAGCACCGCGTCGCGAATTTCCGTCACGCCGGGCAGGTGGTCCGGTAGGTGTCCGCCCGCTCCGATGGCCTCCAAACGCGCGGCATTGGCCGGCTGGTCGACGGACTGCGGCATCGCCACCATCGGCACGCCGAACCACAGACCTTCGGTGCACGAGCCCATTCCGGCGTGGGTGATGAAGCAGTCGGCCCGCTGCAGCACGGCCGGCTGGGGAACGGACTGGTGTACCTGAACCCACGACGGGACCGGACCGACGTCGGCGCGGCCCTTCGCCAACACCAGGCGCCAACCCTGCCCGTCGAGAGCCTCGATCACGTTGCGGTACACGTCAGCTCGTTCGGTATAGGCGGTGCCGAAGGCCAGCAGTGCCAGCGGGCCGTCGCCGGGCGGGGGTGTCCAGTCGCCCGGATCGACCCGTCGAGGGTCGATGCACGGCCCGACGAACCGGTAGCGGTCGCCGACGCGCTCGGCGTTGCGTTGCATCACTCGGGGGATCAACACCAGGCAGCGGCGCGGTGCGCCGGTCACCTCGTCGAAGGTCAATCCCGACCGGGAATCGCCGAGCCACGCCTCGAATGCTTCTCGATAGGCCCGTCCGGCCGGACTGTTGAAGATCGGATCAAGGATCTCGGCCATGTCGTCGTGATAGCCCTCCCAGGCCACCTCGCTGGGTGACAACTGCGCCGCGGGCACGCCCCAGGAGTCGGCGGCCACGGGTCCGGCCATGCCGCCGATGTCGTAGAGCACCAGGTCGGGCCGGTCGGTGTCGAGGGCGCCGTGCACCTGGGGCAGGACGTGTACGGCCTCGTCGAAGAACATCCGCATGCCGGCCACCGGGTCGGCTTCGTCGAAGGACTCGGGCGCCCCGGGTGCCCCCGCCAGCACCGAGGTGCAGGCGATGACGTCGGCTCCGGTCGGTGCCGCCAGGCCTGCCAGATGGCCGCCGACCAGGTAGCTCACCCGATGTCCGCGTCGCACCAGTTCGTGGACCACCGCCAGATGTGGGTACATGTGGCTGGGGGCGGAGGCGGCGACGACGGCGATGTGCACGTGGTCGAGTCTGCCTGCCGAAAATTTTTAAAGTTGAGCGGAACAGACTCAACCTTGACTACGTTGTACAACGCGACAAGCATTTTCCACGTAGTCGAAAAGGCCGTGGATAGACATAGAAGGGGAGGTGTCGTGGACTCGTTCAACCCGACCACGAAGACCCAGGCGGCGCTGACCTCGGCGTTGCAGGCGGCGACCGCCGCAGGCAATCCACAGATCACCCCCGCCCATTTGTTGATGGCGTTGCTGACGCAGAACGACGGCATCGCCGCACCATTGCTGGAAGCGGTCGGAGTCGAGCCCGCAACCATCCGCACCGAGGCCGAGCGCCTCATCGGCCGCCTGCCGAGCGCGAGTGGCTCCAGTTCACAGCCGCAGCTGTCGCCGGAATCGATCACCGCGATCACCACCGCGCAGAACCTCGCGACCGAGATGGACGACGAATACGTCTCCACCGAGCACCTGATGGTCGGCCTGGCCACCGGAAGTTCGGACGTCGCCAAGCTGCTGACCAATCACGGCGCGTCTCCGCAGGCGCTGCGTGAGGCATTCGTCAAGGTGCGCGGCAGCGCCCGCGTCACCAGCCCGGATCCCGAGGGCAGCTACCAGGCGCTGGAGAAGTACTCCACCGACCTGACCGCCCGCGCCCGCGAAGGCAAGCTCGACCCGGTTATCGGTCGCGACACCGAGATTCGCCGCGTCGTACAGGTGCTGAGCCGCCGCACCAAGAACAACCCGGTGCTCATCGGCGAGCCCGGCGTCGGCAAGACGGCGATCGTCGAGGGCTTGGCCCAGCGCATCGTCGAAGGCGACGTGCCGGAAAGCCTGCGGGACAAGACCGTCATCAGCCTGGACCTCGGCTCGATGGTGGCGGGTGCCAAGTACCGCGGTGAATTCGAGGAACGGCTCAAGGCCGTCCTCGACGACATCAAGAACTCGGCCGGCCAGGTCATCACGTTCATCGACGAGTTGCACACCATCGTCGGCGCCGGCGCCACCGGTGAGTCCGCGATGGACGCGGGCAACATGATCAAGCCCATGCTGGCCCGCGGTGAGCTGCGACTGGTCGGCGCGACCACCCTCGAGGAGTACCGCAAGTACATCGAGAAGGACGCCGCCCTGGAGCGTCGTTTCCAGCAGGTGCTGGTCGGCGAGCCGTCGGTCGAAGACACCGTCGGCATCCTCCGCGGCCTGAAGGACCGCTACGAGGTGCACCACGGTGTGCGGATCACGGACTCCGCTCTGGTCGCGGCGGCCACGTTGAGTGACCGCTACATCACCAGCCGGTTCCTGCCGGACAAGGCCATCGACCTGGTCGACGAGGCCGCGTCCCGGCTGCGCATGGAGATCGACTCGCGGCCCGTCGAGATCGACGAGGTCGAGCGGTTGGTCCGTCGCCTCGAGATCGAGGAGATGGCGCTGTCCAAAGAAGAGGACGACGCGTCGAAGGAGCGGTTGGAGAAGCTGCGCGGTGAGCTGGCCGACTACAAGGAGAAGCTGGCGGAGCTGACGACTCGTTGGCAGAACGAAAAGAGCGCCATCGACGTCGTCCGCGAGTACAAGGAGCAGCTCGACACACTGCGCGGTGAGGCCGACCGGGCCGAACGCGATGGCGACCTGGCCAAGGCCGCCGAGCTGCGCTACGGGCGGATCCCCGAGGTCGAGAAGAAGCTCGACGCCGCGCTGCCGGTAGCCGAGGCTCGCGAGAACGTGATGCTCAAGGAGGAGGTCGGCCCTGACGACATCGCCGATGTGGTCGAGGCGTGGACCGGCATCCCGGCCGGGCGCATGCTCGAAGGCGAGACGGCCAAGCTGCTCCGCATGGAGGAGGAGCTGGGCAAGCGCGTCATCGGCCAGACCGAGGCCGTGGTCGCGGTGTCCGACGCGGTGCGCCGGTCGCGCGCCGGTGTCGCCGATCCCAACCGGCCGACGGGTTCGTTCATGTTCCTCGGCCCGACCGGCGTCGGTAAGACCGAGCTCGCAAAAGCGTTGGCGGAGTTCCTGTTCGACGATGAGCGGGCGATGGTCCGCATCGACATGAGCGAGTACGGCGAGAAGCACTCGGTGGCCCGCCTGGTCGGTGCGCCTCCGGGATACATCGGCTACGACCAGGGTGGTCAGCTGACTGAGGCCGTGCGTCGGCGTCCGTACACGGTGGTGCTGTTCGACGAGATCGAGAAGGCCCACCCGGACGTGTTCGACGTGCTGCTGCAGGTGCTCGACGAGGGCAGGTTGACCGACGGTCAGGGCCGCACGGTCGACTTCCGCAACACGATCCTGATCCTGACCTCCAACCTGGGTGCCGGCGGCACTCCGGAGCAGGTGATGGCGGCGGTGCGGGCCGCGTTCAAGCCGGAGTTCATCAACCGGCTCGACGACGTGCTGATCTTCGAGGCACTCAAGCCCGATGAGCTGGTGTCGATCGTCGACATCCAGTTGCAGCAGCTCGACAAGCGGCTGGCGCAGCGCAGGCTGTCGCTGGACGTGTCGTTGGAGGCCAAGAAGTGGCTGGGCGACCGTGGGTTCGACCCGCTGTACGGTGCCCGCCCGCTGCGCCGCCTGGTGCAGCAGGCCATCGGCGATCAACTCGCCAAGAAGCTGCTGGCCGGTGAGGTGCACGACGGAGACGTGGTGCCGGTCAACGTCAGCGCGGACGGCGAAAGCCTCGTGCTGGGCTGATTCACAAGCGAAAAGTCCCGCCACACAACACGTGTGGCGGGACTTTTTGTGTCATTGCGCAGGCGAGTGTGCACGCACGGCGGTGACTGTGCGTCAGGGGCGGCCGCACAGTCGATCGACCGCCCTGAGCGCACACTCGGCACCCGCTGTCCATTTTTGAGGGATTCGGGCCCGGTTCAGAGGGCAAACCGGCCGGCGAAGCCGCGCAACGGCACGTCGGCGCTCGTCAGCAACCCGGGCGGAGCCTTGACGACCGAGGCGATGGCGTTGAGCGCGGGCAGCCCGGTCACGGTCATGCCGATGGAGGCGAACGAGTCCGGATCGGATAGGTCCACACCGGGTTTCGGGAAGATCATGTGCTTGTTGTAGACGCACGGATCGCCCTTGATCTGAGTGATGTAGCAGCCCTTGATATCCCAGCTCGGATCGGTGTGCGGGGTCATCTGCCATTCCAGATGGGTTTCGACGCGCGGCACACCGTCGACCATGCCCTGGTACTTGATGTAGTTGCCGCCCAGCGATCCCTTGGGCAGCGTGTACCAGCCGAGGTCGACGTCCTTGGTGCAGGCGCCGAGCTCGTAGCTGAACTTGACCTCGTCGAGTTCCAGTCCGAAACAGTCGGCCATCATCAGCACGCTGTCGGCGAAGACCTCGGTGTACTTGCGCAGCTTGCCCGGGATCGACGGGTCGTCGACGGGCATGCCGTAGCCGACCTCGATCCAGGTGTCCTTGCTGTGATGGCATGAGACGTCGACGGATTCGATGGTGGTGACGTTCTCGATCTCGGCCACATCGGCCGAACACACCACACCCAGGATCTGATTGACCCCGGGGTTCATGCCCGTGCCGTAGAACGTCGACCCACCCTTCTCGCACGCCTCGGCCAACAGCTGTGACACCGGCTTTCCGGATGGATGCGGGTGATTGGTGTCGCGGTGCCAGCCGGTGATCCAGTCGGCCGTGGTGACGATGTTGATCCCGGCTTCGAGGACTTTCACGTAGAGGTCCTCGTCGGGGAACACGCCGTGGAAGGTCAACACGTCGGGCTTGGCCGCGATGATCTCGTCGATCGACCCGGTGGCCGTCACTCCGATCGGATCGATGCCGGCGATCTCACCGGCATCGCGGCCGACCTTTTCCGGTGTATAGCAATGCAATCCGATGAGCTCGAGATCGGGCCGCTTGCCGATGCGCTTGATCATCTCGGTGCCGACATTGCCGGTGGCGACCTGAAATACGCGGATCTTCTCGGTCATATGAAATCGGCCTTTCTCCCTGATGTTGGATTGGCGGCTCCGCCACCGGAAGCCAGGTCGGCTGCGCTGCCGCCCAGCCCGTCCGGATAGAACTGCATGGCCCACTTGCGGATTGCGGTGAAGCCCTCGTACTCGGCGGTGGCCAGCGCCGGAGGGTCGGAATAGCGCTGGTGTGACCAGATGTGGATGTCCTGGGTGAATTGGCGGATCACCTCGTCGCCGAACTCGTTGGCGCGCTGGGCTGCTCGGGGGCTGTCCTTGCCTGGGGTCCGGCCGATGTAGACCATGAACCGCACGTCGGAGGTGGACTCGTCGACCGGGGTCACCGCGGAGATGGTGCGGTTGTCGATCATTCCCCAGCTCTTGGTCACCGCGATGCCAAGGCCGCCGTTGATCGCCTCGACGCCGCTGCGCACGTCGTCGATCGACTGCTGATCGTCGCCCTCGAAGGTGATGGTGAAGTCGACATAGGAGATCGGTGCGGCGAAGTCGTGGCGGGTGAACACCGGAACGATCGGGGTCTGGTGCACGAACTTGAAGTGCGCGAAATCGACGCCGTTCTCCAGGACGTATTGCGGATGCAGCTCGAGCCCTTCGCGGAACAGTCGCTGCTGGGGGTAGTAGTCGGCGGCGCTGCTGCCGTCGGCGAACGACGCGAACACGTCCGGTGCGTCGAAGAACGGCTCCCGCCCCTCGATGTCGTGCCAGATGTAGACGGCCTCGTTGAGTTCCGCGACGGGGTAGGTGCGCATGCGGCGGCCGCGGTTGGGCCGGTCCTGGTACGGGATGCACACGTTGCGGCCCTCGGCGTTCCACTGCCAGCCGTGGAACGGGCACTGGATGACCTCGCCGACCACCTGGCCGCCGAACCCCAGGTGGGCGCCCAGGTGCTCGCAGAAGGCGTTCATCACGGTTACCTGCCCGGACTCCGAGCGCCAGGCGACCATCTCCTCGCCGAAGTACTTCATGGCATGGACAGCTCCGACGTCGATCTGGTCCGACCAGGCGACTTGGAACCATCCTGTCGGCTTCATCGACAACGGCGGTTTGGCCATGACGGGAATCGTAGGAGCTTCTGTGAAACTTTGGAAGAGGGTTCTGTGAAAAAGGGGGTAGCCTCTGGGAGATGACCGACGCCGACGTTGTTGCGCGCCGCACCAACCGGCGCGGTGAGGCCACGCGCGAGAACATGCTGGAAGCCGCCCGCAAGACCCTGGCCACCGGCGATCCTGGCGCGGTCTCGGCCAACCGGATCGCCAAGGACATCGGCGTCACCTGGGGTGCGGTGAAGTACCAGTTCGGCGACATCGACGGGTTCTGGGCCGCCGTGCTGCAGCGCACCGCCGAGCGTCGCGCCGGGATGTTCAGTCACCACGACAGCGCTGCATCGTTGCGCCAGCGCGTCGCCGCCATCATCGACCTGCTCTATGACGGACTGACCGCAGGCGATTCACGCGCGATCGAGAATCTGCGTGCGTCCCTGCCGCGGGATCCCGCCGAACTCGAACGGCTCTATCCGAAGACCGCCGCGGAGCTGTCGTCCTGGGGGCGGGGCTGGCTACAAACCTGTCAGCAGGCCTTCGCCGACCTCGGTGTCGACCCCGAGCGGGTCCGTGAGGTCGCCGCGTTCATCCCCGGCGCCATGCGTGGCATCACCTCCGAGCGTCAACTCGGCAGCTTCATCGACCTCGACGTGGCCCGGCGGGGACTGACCAACGCGATCGTCACGTACCTAGAAGAGTCTCGGTCACAGCGCTCTGATCACCAGTAACCGGGTTGTGACCTCACAAGGCTGGGGCTTTCCCGCTGTCAACAAGTAGGCTATGCCCGATGGTCCCGCTCTGGTTCACGCTGTCCGCACTCTGTTTCGTGGGTGCGGCGGTGCTGCTGTACGTCGACATCGACCGTCGACGTGGGTTGGGACGGCGCCGCAAGTCGTGGGCGAAGTCGCATGGCTTCGATTACGAGCACGAGTCGCACGAGATCCTCAAGCGCTGGAAGCGCGGGGTGATGTCGACCGTCGGTGACGTCACGGCCAAGAACGTCGTACTCGGCCAGATCCGTGGCGAGGCGGTGTTCATCTTTGACATCGAAGAAGTGGCGACGGTGATCGCACTTCACCGCAAGGTCGGCACGAACGTGGTCGTCGATCTGCGGCTCAAGGGCATCAAGGAACCCCGGGAGAGCGATATCTGGCTCCTCGGCGCGATCGGCCCGCGGATGGTGTACTCCACCAACCTCGACGCCGCTCGCCGTGCCTGCGACCGCCGGATGGTCACATTCGCCCACACCGCGCCCGATTGCGCCGAGATCATGTGGAACGAGCAGAACTGGACGCTCGTCAGCATGCCGGTCACGAGCACCCGTGCTCAATGGGACGAGGGGCTGCGCACCGTGCGCCAGTTCAACGACCTGTTGCGGGTGCTGCCGCCGGTTCCGCAGAACGGTGTGGCGCCGCAGTCGGGTCAGGGCAGCCAGGCGGCGTTGGCGCGTCGCGCGGGCTCGCCCAGCCGCCCCTTGGCGCCTACCCCCGCCGGCCGCCGGGAGTTGCCGCCGGGCCGGGCCGACTCGGCACCCGGACGTGGTGACATCAGCCGCTATACGCAACCGCGCCAGGAGCCGGGCCGCCCGGACGCGGTCCGTCGGACCCCGCCGCCGGCACGCAACGGGCGCCACGCACCGCACTACCAGCGCTAGCCGGCGCAACGGAACAGTTCAGTAACCTGTCGGCATGCCTCGTCCCGTTGCGCTGATCACTGGACCGACCTCGGGTCTGGGCGCAGGGTTCGCCCGCCGGTACGCGCGTGACGGCTATGACCTCGTCCTCGTGGCGCGCGACGGCGCCCGGTTGGAACAACTCGCTGCCGAACTGCATGACGAGGCAGGCGTGGACGTCGAGGTGCTTCCCGCCGACCTGGCATGCGCTCCGGACCGGGCGAAGGTGGCCGATCGGTTGCGGGCCGGCGTGCAGGTGCTGGTGAACAATGCCGGGTTCGGCACGTCGGGTGAATTCTGGACCGCCGAGCTGGCCCAGTTGCAGGCCCAATTGGATGTCAACGTCACCGCGGTGATGGAGCTGACGCACGCCGTGTTGCCGTCGATGATCGACGCGGGCACCGGCACGATCATCAACGTGGCCAGCGTCGCCGGGCTGGTGCCCGGACGCGGATCGACCTACTCGGCGTCCAAGGCCTGGGTCGTCTCGTTCAGCGAGGGGCTGGCCAATGGACTGGGCGGCACCGGGGTCGGCGTGCACGCGCTGTGCCCGGGTTTCGTCCACACCGAGTTTCATGCCCGCGCGGGCATCGACATGGCGGGCACACCGTCGTTCCTGTGGCTGCAGGTCGAGGACGTGGTGCGTGACTGCCTGGCCGACGTGGCCGCAGGCAAGGTGGTCATCGTGCCCGGCCTGCAGTACAAGGTGCTCACCACCGGGGGCCGGCTGGTTCCGCGAAACCTGGTGCGCGCCATGACAAAAGCAGTGGGAAAAGGTCGTGGGAGAACTTAGAACAGAACTGACGTGGCAGTGCGGGCGCTGATCGCGGCGGTGATGGCGGTACTTCTCGTCGTCACCGCGGGATGCTCATCCGATCAACCGGCGCGCACCTTTGAAGCGTCGACCGCCCAGCTCGGCGAATCGCTGGACATCCTCGGCTGGAACCTGAAGGTGTCGGATCTGCGGTTCGACTCCGAACACGTACTCATCGACGTCGAGGGCTCGGCTTCCGGCGATGCGCACGCCAAACCCGAGGACATCCGGTTCGGCCTGTACGGCGCCCTGGCGCATCCGATCGAGGCCGACGCGCTGCACGGCTGCGACGGCCTCACCAACCTGGGCCTGCGGCCACTGGCCGCGTCGGCACCCGACAAGCTCAGCGGCACAGTCTGCTTGGGGCCGCAGCGGGACCAGAGTCAGGTACGCGGGGTGTACGTGTACTCGCCGCGCGAGCGGATCGCGGGCACCACGATCGCCTATCCGGCAGCCTTCCCGGTCGGGGTGCTGCCCACCAGCGTCGACGATGCCGGGGTCACCCTCAAGTCCACCAGCGTGGACGCGTTCAGCGCCGACGGCGGACAACTGGCACCGACCGCGATGGGCGACCCCACCGCCTTCAACGGCAAGGGCTACATGCTGATGGGTCTCGAAATCGATGGCGCGGCAAAGCGTTATGCCGACGATGCGGCGGCACGTGGCGGTCCGCTGATGGTGGTGGCCGGCCCATCGCTGCCGCCGCCGGGGCTCAGCCGTGCCTGCTCGGCGTACGGCTCGTCGGTGCTGATCCTGCCCGAGGCCTCGCGTGAGGCCGTCAACGTGCGGGCCTCGCTGTGTACGCAGGGGGAGATGACCGCGGCCTTGCTGTATGCCTCGGTTTCCGTGATCGGCACCCACGCTGCCCTGTGGACCACCCGTGGTTGAGGCCGTCGGCCCCACTGAGTGGGGAGAGTCCCCGGGCGTGGGACCGTGGGAGGGGCCATTACCCACCGGTGCCGACGCCGCACGGTATGACCCCGAGCTCCTGCGCGACGGAGATACCCGCAATGTCGTTGACGCCTACCGGTATTGGACCCGGGAAGCGATCATCGCCGATATCGACCGGCGCCGGCATCGGCTGCACATCGCGATCGAGAACTTCGGCAACGACGCCAACATCGGTGCGGTGGTACGCACCGCCAATGCCTTCGCCGTCGACACCGTGCACATCGTGGGGAAGCGCAGGTGGAACCGGCGGGGTGCCATGGTCACCGACCGCTATCAGCGGTTGTGTCACCACGACACCACCGCCGAACTGCTGGCGTTCGCCGCCGACGCCGGGTTGACCGTCGTCGCGGTGGACAACGTGCCCGGCGCCGTGCGGCTGGAACAGACCGAACTACCGCGCGACTGCCTGCTGATCTTCGGGCAGGAGGGCCCGGGCATCACGCCGGAGGCACAGGCCGGCGCGGCGGTGACGGTCTCCATCGCTCAGTTCGGGTCGACCCGCAGCATCAACGCAGGAGTCGCGGCGGGAATTGCCATGCATGCGTGGATCACTCGTCACGCGGACTTTTCGCAGGCCTGGTAGAGGTCGGGGCTCCGGGCACCCGGCGTTCGCCGCCGTTGCGCTCCTGCCAGAGTTTGTAGACATCGACCGCGGCGTCGCGAGGTTCGTAGCGCATCGGTAGCCGGCGTTCATTCCACGGCTTGGCGAACTCGTCGTAGAAGGTGTTCAGCTCGAAGTACTTTCGATCGTCGACGTAGTGCGGTTTGTAGGCGTCCCGGGTGGTCAGGAACACGACTTCGTCCGGCGAGCAGTAGTAGAGCGAGCCCAGGCACATCGGGCAGGGCTGGGCCAGGACATAGATCGTGGCCCCGGTCAGGTGTTCGGTGCCGAGCTCGGTGCATGCCTTGCGGATCGCGAGGATCTCCGCGTGTGCGGTGGGATCGTGGGTCTGGGCAACCAGGTTCGGGCTCTCGGCCAGGATCTCGCCGTCTTTGACGATGACCGTCGCGAACGGACGGCCGCCCTCGGCGACGTTCTGGCGTGCGATGTCGATGGTGCGTTGTGCGAAGTCCATGGGGCCTCCTCGGTTATCGGAATCGATCAAAAGGGTTTGGTGGGAAGGTATTTGCCGTCCAGTGTGATGACGGCGCGCTCCCCGCCTTCGGGATCGGCGACCTTGCGCACATCGAGCTTGAAGTTGATGGCGCTGATGATGCCGTCACCGAACTGTTCGTGGACCAATGCCTTCAGCGTCGTGCCATAGACCTGGAGCATCTCGTAGAAGCGGTAGATCGTCGGGTCGGTGGGGACACCGCCGGGGATCGAGCCACGGGTCGGAATGGTCTGCAGCAGCATTGCGGCATCGTCGTCGAGGCCGAGCAGCGCGGCCACCGCGATGGCTGACTGGGCCGGCAGCGCGTGCTGCCCGAGGACAGCGGCGGTCACGAAGGCAGGTGAGAGCTCGGCGGCATCCGCGATCTGCTGCCAGGTGAGGTCCTTGCGGGTCTTGGCCTCCACGGCTGCGGTGGCCAGGGCCTGTCGAGCGGTCGGATCAAATTGGGCGTGCACCATTTTCGGTGTCCTTTCCTTGTGGGGTTTTTGGGAGGGATCAGGGGTTGTCGACAGCGGACACCACGCCGCTGGCGATGTCGAAGACCCAGCCGTGCAGCGTGACGGCGTGGGCGGCAAGGGCCCGGGCCACGGCGGGATGGGTGGCGAGGTTCGCCACCTGTGCACGTACGTTCTCGTGCACAAGGTGTGAAACCTTGTCTGTATCAACGGGTTGAGTTGAATTCGGCCGATCGTTGCCGGCTTGGCGCAGCCATTGGGCTGTGGTCGGCATGGCGCTCAGGTCGTGGTTCTCGGCCAGCGCGGTCATCGCGCCGCAGCCGGAATGACCGCACACCACGATGCGGGACACACCCAGCGCCGACACGGCGTATTCGACGCTGGCGGCGATGCCGTCCGCGGCTGGGTGGTAGGCCGGCACCAGGTTGCCCGCGGTACGTATGACGAACAGCTCGCCCGGTTCACTGCCGGTGATCAACTCCGGGACCACGCGGGCATCGGAGCAACCGATGAACAGCGTGTGCGGGCGGTGCGTGGTGGCGAGGTGGGCGAACAGGTCGGCCTTCGCGGGAAACGTGTCGCGCTGGAACAGGGCGATGCCCTCGGCAAGGTCGTACATGCCAACTACCTTGCGCGCGAATCGCTATAGCGTCCAATACTTAGTTTCCATCGGACCGATAGGTGGTGTCTATGGTTCCCGATGATTGGAGTAGCGATCCGCGATCGCGCTGAAAGCTCGCGCGGCCGCGGACTGATACCCCGCCGAACGGTGCAGGAGCACGACGTCGCGTGACGGCAGCGGGGGATCGGGCCGGATCGGGTGAAGGTCGGCCTGTGCCTGCGTGATCGCGTCCGGCAACACCGTGGCGAGCGTGCCGAGGCGCACGAATTCGATCAATGCGCTGATGGAGTTCGCCTCGATCGCGATGTGGGGCGTGACGTTCTGGGCGGCGAAGAACTCGTCGATGTAGTTGCGCGTCGCGAAATCTCGGCTGAGCAAGGCCAAGGGTTGGGAGGGCAGATCCGCGATCGCGAACGCGGTGGCGCGCGGATGGAGGGGATGGGCGGCGCCCACGACGAGGCTGAGGGTCTCGGTGAAGAGCGCCGATGCAGTCACCCCCGCAGCGTGGTGGCCCGCGAAGGCGATGCCCAGGTCGATGCGGTCGGCGAGCAGGTCCGCTTCGAGCAGATCCTGGGTGGTCTCGATGACCGTGAGGGTGACACCGGGATGCGCGGCATGGAACTGCCGCACCAGTGGGCCGATCAGGTAGGCGGTGATGGTCGGCGTCATCGCGATCCGAAGGTGGCCGCGGCTCAGGTCGTGCACGTCATGGACTGCCCGCTCGGCGGCATCGAGGTCTTGCAACGCCAGACGTCCGTGCTGGGCGTAGGCCTCGCCGGCGTCGGTCAGCCGTACCGAGCGCCCGGAGCGATCGAGGAGGGTGGTGCCGACCTCCCGTTCCAGCTGTTTGATCTGCTGCGACAGGGTGGGTTGTGACACATGCAGGGCCTCGGCCGCCCTGGTGAAGTTGCCGTGATCGGCGACGGCCAGCAGGTAGCGCAGGTGTCGCAGCTCCATCGGCTCAATCTATAGGCATTGCCTATCGCGGTGATGAGAACTGCGTCTTGGACACTATGGATCAAGCCCGGCAGGTTGGAAACATGCCTGGTTCCCTTCGTGTCCTCAGCTGCGCTGCTGCCGCGCTGTCCGTGATGGCGGCGACCGCTGCAGGTTGCACGTCCCCGGACGTCGCGACTGTCGCCACCACCGTGGCGCCCGTACCTGGTCCGGATCTGCTGACGGCGGCCTCGAACAACGATGTAGCCCAGGTGCGCGACCTGATCGGGCGCGGCGCCGACCTCGAGGTGCGCGACGAACGCGGACGCACGCCGCTTGTCGCGGCCACCAAGAACGGTGCCACCGACGCCGCGCGGGCGTTGATCGAGGCCGGTGCCGACGTCAATGCCAAGGACGACCTGCAGGACTCTGCCTATCTCTACGCCGGCGCCGAGGGTCTCGATGACATCCTCGAGCTGACGCTGTCGCACGGGGCCGACGTGCGCAGCGTCAACCGCTACGGCGGGACCGCACTGATTCCCGCGAGCGAGCACGGACATGTCAGCACGGTGCGCAGACTTATCGCCGCCGGCGTCGACGTGAACCACGTCAACAAGCCGCAATGGACGGCGTTGCACGAAGCCATCGTGTACGGCGACGGATCCGTCAGGTACCAGCACGTGGTGCGCGCGCTGCTTGACGCGGGGGCGGATCAGTCGATTCGCGACGGGTCCGGGCGCACCGCGCTGGACAACGCCGAGCGACTCGGCCAGGTTCAGGTGGCAGCCATCCTGCGCTCACGATGAAAACCCAAGAAAGGGAGCACTTTTAGCATGACCGTCCGAAACATCCTGATCCTGTTGGCCCGCGTAGGGCTGGGCGTGATCTTCGTGGCCCACGGCTGGCAGAAGTTCGTCACCAACGGGATCGCCGCAACCCAGCAGGGATTCGCGACCATGGGTGCCCCGGCCCCCGAGGCGTCGGCAGTGCTTGCGGCCACCATCGAGTTCGTCGGCGGCATCGGGTTGATCATCGGCCTGGCCACACCGGTCTGGGCGGCTCTGTTGTTCGCCACCATGGTCGGCGCGTTCCTGATCGCCCACACGGGGCACGGGTTGTTCGTCGCCAAGGGCGGATTCGAGCTGGTGCTCGCCCTGGCGGCGCCGATGCTGCTGCTGATCGTCACCGGCGCGGGCCGGTTCAGCGTCGACGGCCTGCTCGGTGCCCGGTTACCCTGGAACCGAGGCATTTTCGCGAACCCACCGCAACCGCTCACCTCGGAGCTGTCATGACCGGCCAGGAGATCGACGCGCTCATCGACGTGGTGCTGCCCGACGGGCGTCGGGACGATGTCACGCTGCGCGAAGGACAGGTCAGCGCGATAACCGATCACCGGCAGGCGGTTTCGACACCACCCGGCCCGCACGTCGTCGACTGCGGTGGTGCCCTGGTGTTGCCCGCATTCGTCGACGGCCACTGCCATTTGGACAAGACCTTCTGGGGGACACCGTGGCGGCCGCACCGCGCCTCAGGGTCGCTGCGGGACCGCATCGCCGACGAACGCGAATTGCGCGCCCGGATCGGGGTTCCCGTCACGACCCGCGCGACCGCGTTGGCCGAGCACATGGTGTCGCTGGGCACGGGGCACGTCCGGTCGCACGTCGACATCGACCCCGATGTGAAGCTCGACGGCCTGCATCAGCTGCTGGAGGTGCGGGAATCCCTGCGGGACAAGCTGAGTATCCAATTGGTGGCATTCCCGCAGAGCGGCGTCGTCACCGCCCCCGGTGTGCCCGATCTGCTCGACGCGGCCCTGACCGAAGGGGCCGATCTGATCGGCGGACTCGACCCCGCCGGGTTCGACGGGGATGTCGACGGTCAGCTCGACGTGGTGTTCGGTTTGGCCGAACGGCACGGGGCGGGTATCGACATCCACCTGCACGACGGCGGCGACCTCGGCGTCCGGCAACTCCATGCGATCGCCGAGCGGACGAAAACCCTTGGGCTGCGCGGCAAAGTGACCGTCAGTCACGCGTATTGCCTCGGGCAGGTCGACGAGGCCGCGGTCGACCGGACGGCGACGGCGCTGGCCACTGCCGGGGTTTCGGTGATGACCAACGGCCCGGCCGGAACCATGCCGCCGGTTCTGCGGCTGCGTGACAACGGCGTGCTGGTGTTCGCCGGCTCGGACAACATCCGCGACGCCTGGTGGTCATACGGCACCGGCGACATGCTCGAACGCGCCACGATCATCGGCCTGGAAGGCGGCCTGATGTCCGATGAGGAACTCGGGTATGCGGCGTCACTGGTTACCGATTCGGCAGCCGCCGCCCTCGGGCTCGCCGATTACGGCTTGGCTCCCCGCAACCGAGCTGACCTGGTGGTGATCGCCGCGGCGAACCCCGCAGAAGCGGTGGCCGGCCATCCGGAACGGCTACTGGTCTTGCACGACGGCCGGGTGGTGAGCCGGAAAACTGTTCGACATGCCGACAATTCGAAGGCCTGGTAAGGCAGGATCGTCTGCATGGATCAGCTATGGGCTAACCGTGCGGCCAGCGCCGAAGCTGCGATCACCCAACGGCACCTGAAAAAGCTCTGGGGTCTGCCGGGCACCCAGCTCGGCGTGGTGGCCTGGCCGGCGACCAAGAAGTACCGACAGTTCGGAACCTGGCATTACTGGTGGCAGGCACACCTTCTGGACACCCTGGTCGACGCGCAGGTGCGTGACCCGCGGCCCGAGCGGAAAACCCGTATCGAACGGCAGATCCGGGCGCACCACATCCGCAACAACCTGTCGTGGACCAACAGCTACTACGACGACATGGCCTGGCTGGCGCTGGCCCTCGAACGGGCCGGGCGGCTGGTCGGCGTCGAGAAATCCGGTGCGCTCAAGAAGCTTTGCGCGCAGTTCGTCGATGCGTGGGTGCCCGAGGACGGCGGCGGGATCCCGTGGCGCAAGCAAGACCAGTTCTTCAACGCCCCGGCCAACGGTCCGGCCGGGATCTTCCTGGCCCGGTATGACGACCGGTTGCGCCGCGCCCAGCAGATGGCCGACTGGATCGACGACACCCTGATCGATCCGGAAACCCACCTGGTGTTCGACGGCATCAAGGCCGGCTCGATGGTGCGCGCGCAGTACACCTACTGCCAGGGCGTGGTGCTGGGGCTGGAGGTCGAACTGGCGGTGCGTACCGAGGACACCCGGCACGCCGAACGGGTGCGTCGCCTGGTGGCTGCGGTCGCCAAGGAAATGTCCACCGACGGGGTCATCAAGGGCGCAGGTGGCGGCGACGGCGGCCTGTTCAACGGGGTCACGGCGCGGTACCTGGCGCTGGTGGCGAACACGCTTCCGGGGGACAGTGCCGACGACGATGCCGCGCGCGATACGGCGCGCTCGCTCGTGCTCAAATCCGCGCAGGCGGCCTGGGACAACCGTCAGTCGGTCGACGGGCTGCCGCTGTTCGGGGCGTTCTGGGACCAGACCGCCGAGGTGCCGGGGGCAGAAGGGCAGCAAGCGCAGTTCGTCGACGGCGCGGTCAACGCGTCGGCGATCCCCGAACGTGACCTGTCGGTCCAGATTTCGGGCTGGATGTTGATGGAAGCCGCGCACACACTGGCCGAGTGAGTCCGGCGGCGGCCCCGCACTGAGCGGGTGCTCAGCGAGGGCTAGGTTAAGCATCGTGAGAGATGTGCTCGCCGAGCTGCTGGCGGTCTGGCGTGCCGGTGGCACGGCGGGCATGGCGACCGTGGTGCGCACGTTCCGCTCCGCGCCGCGGCCCGCCGGGGCCTCGATGGTGGTGGCCCCCGACGGCACGGTGACCGGGTCGGTCTCGGGCGGTTGCGTCGAAGGCGCGGTATACGAACTGGCCGGCGAGGTGGTCGCCGCGGGCAAACCGGCGCTGCAGCGTTACGGAGTCAGCGACGACGACGCCTTCGCCGTGGGACTGACCTGCGGCGGTGTGCTCGACGTGTACGTAGAGCCCGTGTCGCGGCAGACCTTCCCGGAGCTGGAAGCACTCGTCGGCGACATCGAGGCCCATCAACCCGCCGCGACCGCGACCGTCATCGCGCATCCCGATCCCACCTGGATCGGCCGGCGCCTGGTGATCCGGCCCGACGAGGTGACCGGCACCCTCGGCTCCGCTCGCGCGGACGGCGCGGTCACCGACGACGCCCGGGGTCTGCTCGACGCCGGCCGCAGCGGGGTATTGACGTTCGGACCGGACGGCGAGCGGCGCGGTGAGGGCATGGACGTCTTCGTCGCGAGCTTCGCGCCGCGGCCCCGGATGCTGGTGTTCGGCGCGATCGACTTCGCGGCCGCCGTGGCGCGGCAGGGGTCCCTGCTCGGCTACCGGGTCACGGTGTGCGACGCGCGCCCGGTGTTCGCCACCGCTGCCCGGTTCCCGACCGCCGACGAGGTCGTCGTCGACTGGCCCAACCGCTACCTGGCCGCGCAGGCCGCCGAAGGTGCGATCGACGGCCGTACCGTCGTCTGCCTGCTCACGCACGACCCGAAGTTCGACGTGCCACTGCTCGAGGTGGCGTTGCGACTGCCCGCGATCGGCTACATCGGCGCCATGGGGTCACGGCGCACACATGAAGACCGGATGGCCCGACTGCGCGAGATCGGCCTGACCGAGGCAGAACTCGCCAGATTGTCCAGCCCCATAGGGTTGGACCTGGGCGCCAGGACACCGGAGGAGACGGCGGTGTCGATCGCAGCGGAGATCATCGCCCAACGCTGGGGCGGCAGCGGCAAGCCGCTGACCGAAACCGGCGGACGCATCCATCACGAACACAACGAACCGAGTGAATTGAGGAGCGGTCAGTGACACGAGCCAGGATCGATTTCCCGAGCCGAATCGGCGTGTGGTGGGCCAGCGACACCTGGTCGATGCCGGACGCGCAGCAGGTGGCGCGGGAGATCGAGGCGCTCGGCTTCGGTTCGCTGTTCCTGCCCGAGGTGGTCGGCAAAGAGGCGCTGACCCAGTCGGCGGCGTTCCTGGCCGCCACGGAGCGGCTCGTGGTGGGTACCGGCATCGCCAACATCCACGTCCGGGTGCCGTCGGCGGCCGAATCCGGAGCCCGGACCTTGACCGCGCTCCACCCGGGACGGTTCGTACTCGGGTTGGGTGTCAGCCACGGGCCTCTGGTGGAGCGCGGCCTGGGCGGCACGTACGCCAAGCCGCTGGCCACGATGCGCACCTACCTGGAGCGCATGGCCGCGGTGCCCGAGCAGATCGAACCCGGGGTCGGACGCCCGCCCCGGCTGGTGGCCGCACTCGGACCGAAGATGATCGAACTGTCCGGCACACACGCCGACGGTGCACACCCTTATCTGGTCACGCCCGAGCACACCGCGACGACGCGCGAGATCCTGGGGCCGGACCGCTGGGTGGTGTCCGAGCAGGCCGTCGCCATCGGCGGTGACGACGCCGATCAACTGGCCCGGGCGCACCAGCACCTCGAGGTCTACAGCGGGCTGCCCAACTACCGGAACTCGTGGCTGCGCCAGGGTTTCGACGAATCCGACCTGGTTCGCGGCGGCTCGGACCGGCTGGCGCGTCGTCTCGTCGGGCTGGGTTCGGTTGAGCAGGCAGCCGCGGTGGTCACCGCGCACCTGGATGCCGGCGCCGATCATGTCGTCGTGCAGGCACTCGGGGAGAACCCCACGGCCGACCCGTGTCCGGCGCTACGCGAACTCGCCGCCGCGCTGGGTCTCGGGTAGCTCGCGGCTACACCTGCTCGGCAGCGGCCTTCTTGGCGGCGCGGCGGCGCTTGAGCCACTCGAAGAACATCGGGGCCACCGAGGCCACGACGATCAGGATGAAGATCGGCTCGAGGAGCTTCTGGATGATCTCGAACTGACCCAGCCAATAGCCGAGCAGGACGAGGCCGACGCCCCACACGATCGCGCCAAGGACGTTGAACGTGGTGAACACCGAATAGCGCATCTTGGCGGCGCCGGCGACGATCGGTGCCAGGGTGCGCACGATCGGCACGAAGCGGGCGATGACGATCGCGAACGGGCCGCGCTGCTCGAAGAATGCGTGGGCCTCGTCGAGGTACTTCTGCTTCAGCACCCGGGCGTCGGGCTTGAACATCTCGACGCCGATGAACCGGCCGATGAAGTAGCCGACCTGGCCGCCGAGGATCGCTGCGAGCGGGATGAACACCAGCAGCTGCCAGAGCGCGAAGTTGGCGTTCACGGCGGTTCCCTGAGCGGCGGTGCCCGCCGCGAGCATGCCGGCGACGAACAGCAGCGAGTCGCCCGGCAGGACGGGGAACAGCACCCCGGACTCGACGAAGACGACGACCAGGATGCCCACCAGGGCCCAGGTGCCGAAAGATCCGATGAGATGGAGCGGATCCATGAAATCCGGCATGAGTGCCAGATTGGTCGTAGCCTCAGGGAGGGCGATGTCGATCACGACTCCCTAGGGTACCTGGGCCCCACCACCGGTCTTCACCTGCGATAACCCGCGTCCAGATGGAAGGACAAGCCATGCCGATCGCCACGCCTGAGGTCTACGCCGAGATGCTGGGCCGGGCCAAGGAGCATTCGTTCGCGTTCCCGGCCATCAACTGCACGTCGTCGGAGACGATCAATGCCGCCATCAAAGGTTTTGCCGATGCAGGTAGTGACGGGATCATCCAGTTCTCGACCGGTGGTGCCGAGTTCGCCTCCGGGCTGGGGGTCAAGGAAATGGTGACCGGCGCCGTCGCGCTGGCCGAGTTCGCCCATGTGATCGCCGACAAGTACCCGATCACGGTGGCCCTGCACACCGACCACTGTCCGAAGGACAAGCTGGACACCTACGTGCGGCCGCTGCTGGCCATCTCGGCCGAGCGGGTCGCCGCGGGCCGCAACCCGCTGTTCCAGTCGCACATGTGGGACGGCTCGGCGGTCCCGATCGACGAGAACCTGACCATCGCCCAGGAACTGCTGAAGCTCGCGGCAGCGGCCAAGATCGTCCTCGAGGTGGAGATCGGTGTCGTCGGCGGTGAAGAGGACGGGGTCGAGGCCGAGATCAACGAGAAGCTCTACACCTCCTCGGAGGATTTCGAGAAGACGATCGACGCGCTGGGCGCCGGCGAGCAGGGGGCATACCTGCTGGCCGCGACGTTCGGCAACGTGCACGGCGTGTACAAGCCCGGCAATGTGGTGCTCAAGCCCGAGGTACTGGCCGAGGGGCAGCGCGTTGCCGCCGCCAAGCTCGGATTGGGCAGTGACGCAAAGCCTTTCGACTTCGTGTTCCACGGCGGCTCGGGTTCGCTGAAGTCCGAGATCGAGGATTCCCTCAAGTACGGCGTGGTGAAGATGAACGTCGACACCGACACCCAGTACGCCTTCACGCGCCCGCTCGCCGCGCACATGTTCACCAACTACGACGGGGTGCTCAAGATCGACGGCGAGGTCGGGAACAAGAAGGTCTACGACCCGCGCAGCTACCTGAAGAAGGCCGAGGCGTCGATGTCAGAGCGCGTCATCGAGGCCTGCAACGACCTGCACAGCGCCGGGCGCAGCGTCACCGGCGCCTAGCGGTTCAGCCGGGCAGCCGGCCGTACCCGAGGATGCCCGCGATCTCGGCGTCGTCGAGGGTGTGCACGCGGATGCCGCCCTCCTCGTTGCCGCCGACCGTGGTGATCGCGTTGTCATCCGCGGCCACAACGAAATTCGTGTGCAACCCGAGTGGGCTGCCGTCGGCGTACATCACCACGTCACCGGTGTGCGGCCGGTAAACCGTTCGCTTCGGCGAAACGGCCTGCGGACTGGTAGTACTCCTGCAACGTGTAGACGCCCGGGATCCGCCAGCTCCCCGAATTCGGGTTGGTCAGCGGCTGCCCCGCCTCGTTGAGCACCCAGCTGACGAAGTCGGCGCACCACGGCTCCTCGATGCCCTCGGAGAAATGGCTGCCACCGGGCTGGTCCCGGTACTGCGCCTGCAGCACGTCGACGATGCGTGCCTGGGCCGGATCGAGTGTGGCGCGGTTGAGCTCGGGAAAGGCCACGCGTTTGCCGGGTAGGACGTCGAGCACGGAGTCCGGATCCCGGACCAGCAGGGCGGCCAGGCCGACGACGACGACCGCGCCGAGCGCACACAATGCCAACCAGAGCCTGGGTCCGCGCAGCGTCACCCGATCAGGTTAACCGGTGGGCGCCTGGCAGATCTTCCACTGATTGTCGCGGAACTGGAGGTCGAAGCTGCGGGTCGAGCGGGTTTGCGGGGCGAACGCCATGAAGCTGGTGACGTTGGCTTCGGCGTGGTCGCCGTTGACGACCACCTGGTCAATGCTCGCCACCACGGGGTACTGCTTGGCGGCGGCCACCCGGGCGTGGGTCTCATCCCAGGCCTTCTGGTCGTACTTGACATAGTTGTCGCTGGTGGTGCCGCAGGTCATCGACCGCAGGGCGGACAGGTCGCCGCGCTGGATGGCCGAGTCGAAGTTCTGGATGGTCTCGCGGACGTCGTCCTCCTGGGAGGCGGCCGACGACGACTTGCGGGTCAGCAGGACGGTGCCGAGCACCGCGATCGCCACCAGTGCCGCGATCACCAGCACGACCGCGACCACCCACCCCCAGCTCCGGCGGGCAGCGGGCTGAGGCTTCTGTTCCTGTTCCTCGCGCGGCGGGATGACTTGTGGGGCTGCACCTTTCGGGACCTCGGCGGCGACGGTGTCACCCTCGGCGGGCGGTGCGAAGACCTCGGTCTCGGGGTCGGGAGGGGTGTCGATCTTCTGGGTCGACCCGGCGTCGAATCCGGAGGGCGCGGTGAAACGCCGCTCTTCGCTGCGCGCCACCGCCTCGGTGACCTCGTCGGCCGAGCCGATGATCTCGGTCGCCGGCTCGGTCACGTCTGACATCCGCGGTAGCTTGACCTGCTCGGTCGGCGTATCACTGTGATCGGTGGGTGGTCCAGCCTGCTCGTCAGGTCCCGTTGGGTTCGACATCCCTGCTGCGGTCCTCCCGTACGTCGGTACCGGTGGAGCTTATCGGTCGGTGCACAATAGGCCCATGACACGGATGGGTGATTTGTTGGGGCCGGATCCGGTGCTCCTTCCCGGGGACCCTGAGGCCGAGGACGAATTGGCTGCGGGGGAGAAGGCTGCCGTGGTGGCCGCTGCCCACCCGTCGGCGTCGATCGCCTGGGCGGTGCTGGCGGAGAAGGCGCTCGCGGACGACAAGGCCGTCACCGCATATGCCTACGCCCGCACCGGATATCACCGCGGGCTCGATCAGTTGCGCCGCAACGGCTGGAAGGGTTTCGGCCCGGTGCCGTTCGCTCATGAGCCGAATCAGGGCTTCCTGCGGTGTGTGGCCGCGCTGGCCCGGGCCGCCGACGACATCGGCGAGACCGACGAGTTCCAGCGGTGCCTCGATCTGCTCGACGACTGCGATCCGTCCGCGCGCGGCGAGCTCGGCCTGGCCTGAGCCTCACTCAGTCCTTCGCCTCGCAGGAGCAGTCTTCGGCGGAGGTGGGCGGCTCCACCTGCACGGTGGCGTGTGCCAGCCCGCGCGCGTTCAACACCGCGCGGGCGTCGTCGAGCACCCGGGCGGTGTCGGCGCTGCTGGTCAGGTGCGCGGTGACCATGTCCTTGCCGGGCACGAGCGTCCACACGTGCAGGTCGTGCACCTCGGTCACGTCGTCCACCGATTCGAGCGCAGCCCGCAACTCGTTCACGTCGATGTGCTGCGGCGACGATTCGCTGAGGATCCGCAGCGCGGCGCGGGCCAGCGCGATGGCCCGGGGCAGCACCCACAGGGCGACCAGGACCGCGACCACCACGTCGGCGTAGGGCCAGCCGGTGGTGACGGTGACGATGCCGGCGATCAGGACGCCGATGCTGCCGACGGTGTCGGCCATGACCTCCATGTACGCGCCCTTGACCGCCAGGCTGTCCTTGGACTGCGAGCGCAGCAGCATCACCACGACGGCGTTGGCGGCCAATCCGGCAAGCGCGACGACGATCATCGGCACGCCAGGAACCTCAGGCGCGTTGCCGAGCCGTTCGAACGCCTCGTACAGGATGAAGGCCGCCACACCCAGCAGGAGGGCGGCATTGGCCACGGCGGTGAACACCTCCGCGCGGTGCCAACCGTAGGTGCGGGCCGGCGACGAGCTACCGCGCTTGGCCAGCAGTACCGCGGTCAACCCCATGAACATCGCGACCAGGTCGGTGAGCATGTGGCCGGCGTCGGCGAGCAGGGCGATCGAGTTGATCAGCAGTGCGGTGACCAACTCGAGGACGAAGAACGCACTGAGGATCGCCGCGGCGATGATCATCCTGCTGACGCGGGTATCGCTGCTGTGGCTGTGATCGTGGCCGGCACCCATGTCTCGAAATATATGCGGAAATACGCATATGTGGCAAGCGTCAGAGCCAGGCGGACCAGAACCGGGTCAGCTGGCTGCCGATCGACACCAGCTGGCTGGGCACGCCGGAGAGGTCGACGAACCAGAACACCACCGAGAAGAACCAGCGGTTGAGCGTCGGCGTGAACAGCAGGATCAGCAGGATGAACAGGCCCCATTGTTTGGCCGGCGCGAGCGCCCGTTGGGTGTCGGGGCTCAGGTGCGGTTCCAGTGCGCCGTAGCCGTCCAGCCCGGGGACCGGAAGCAGGTTCAGCACTACCGCGGTGACCTGCAGGAACCCCAGGAAAGCCAAGCCGGACCAGAACACGCTGTGGGTCGGGTCGAAGAAGATTCGGGTGACGCCGAGCAGCAGGACCGCCAGCACCAGGTTGGCCGCCGGGCCGGCCAGACTGACCAGGGTTTTTTGCCGAGCCGTCATCCAGGACGTGCGGACATAGACCGCCCCACCGGGCAGCCCGATGCCGCCGAGGGCGATGACGAGCACCGGAAATCCCAGCGACAGCAGCGGATGGGAGTACTTGAACGGGTTCAGCGTCAGATACCCGCGGACCGCGACGTCGTGGTCCCCGAACCGCCACGCGGTGAAGGCATGGCCGAATTCATGCAGGCACAGCGACACCAGCCAGCCTGCGATGACCAGGATGAAAACGCCGACGTAGGACAGCGGCTTGACGTTGTCGGCCGCGAGCCAGGCCACCACCCCACCCGCGGCGGCGAGCGCGACGACGGCCAGGAATACCGGGCTCGGCCGGACCGACTGATGCAGCGGGCGGATGTTCACGATTCGACGCTACGGCAATCCGGCGGGGCTCAGCCGCCCCTTGGGCGCAGCTCAGCCGACGCGCAGCCAACCCTCGGTGTGCCGGTAGAACGTCGAGCGCCGGACGGTCCGCGGCGCGGGCACGCCGTCGCGGATCACCTGCGCACCCGGAGTGCCCAGTTGTGCGGCGCGTCCGGCCACCCACCGGCGCGGTCGGCCCCGGTCCGACAGCACGCTCGCGCGCAGTCCCGGCATGCTCAGCGTCGGCTCGACCCGGACACCCGGCGCCTCGCCGTCGAACAGCACGATGTCGTCGACGATGGCTTCACCCTCGAGAGGTCCCCCCTCGGGTCCACGCCATTGCGCCGCGCTGACCAGCACTGTTCCCGTCTCGTCGCGGATCAGCGGGACACGCCGGGCGGGGGCCCTGAGGGCGCGGCGAGCCGACCAGCTGCCGGTGGCCGCAGCGACCTCGATGTCGAGCCGGTCGGCGCGCAGCAACGCGCTGAGCACGGCTGCCAGCTCGGCTTCACCGCCGGTCACGACCAGTCTGCGGGGTGTGCCGAGGTCCTCGACATCAACCCTCGGCAGGTTGCGGAGCGGGCGCGGAACGGGCGTAGTGCCGACCACCGCAACCCCGTCTGAGGTGGTCAAAACTGCTCCTTGCGGTCAGACAAATGTGTTCCTGGCGTGAGCTGGGATAAGGTGACCTACCGGCTGCATCACACTAGTGCGGAAGATTAGGCGGGAGATTACGCCATGCCGGCAATCGTCCTCATCGGCGCCCAATGGGGTGACGAGGGCAAAGGTAAAGCCACCGATCTGCTCGGTGGACGCGTGCAGTGGGTGGTTCGCTACCAGGGGGGTAACAACGCCGGTCATACCGTCGTACTGCCCACCGGAGAGAACTTCGCACTGCACCTGATCCCTTCGGGCATCCTGACACCAGGGGTCACCAACGTCATCGGCAACGGCGTGGTGGTCGATCCGGGTGTGCTGCTCACCGAGCTCCAGGGCCTGGAAGACCGCGGCGTCGACACCTCGGGCCTGCTGATCTCCGCCGACGCCCACCTGCTCATGCCGTATCACGTCGCCATCGACAAGGTGGTCGAGCGATACGCCGGCAGCAAGAAGATCGGCACCACCGGCCGCGGCATCGGTCCCTGCTACCAGGACAAGATTGCCCGCATCGGCATCCGGGTCGCCGACGTGCTCGACGAGCAGTTGCTGGCCGAAAAGATCGAGGGCGCACTGGAATTCAAGAACCAGGTGCTGGTCAAGATCTACAACCGCAAGGCGCTCGAACCGGCCGAGGTTCTTGAGAACCTGCTGACTCAGGCCGAAGGCTTCAAGCACCGCATCGCCGATGCCCGGCTGCTGCTCAACCAGGCGCTGGAAAAGGGCGAGACCGTGCTGCTGGAAGGGTCGCAGGGCACCCTGCTCGACGTCGACCACGGCACCTATCCGTTCGTCACCTCGTCGAACCCGACCGCGGGCGGCGCCGCCGTCGGCTCCGGGATCGGCCCGACGCGGATCACCACGGTGCTGGGAATCCTCAAGGCCTACACCACTCGTGTCGGGTCCGGTCCGTTCCCGACCGAGCTGTTCGACGAGCACGGTGCCTATCTGGCCAAGACCGGCGGTGAGGTCGGAGTGACCACCGGCCGGGCCCGGCGCTGTGGCTGGTTCGACGCGGTGATCGCGCGGTACGCCACGCGGGTCAACGGCATCACCGACTACTTCCTGACCAAGCTCGACGTCCTGTCCAGCCTGGAGACCGTGCCGGTGTGCGTCGGCTACAAGGTGGACGGCAAGCGCACCAACGAGATGCCGATGACGCAGTCCGACATCGCCCGCGCCGAGCCGATCTACGAGGAGCTGCCCGGTTGGTGGGAGGACATCTCCGCCGCCCGTGAGTTCTCGGATCTGCCCGCCAAGGCTCAGGACTATGTGCTGCGACTGGAAGAGCTTGCCGGCGCGCATGTTTCGTGCATCGGTGTGGGTCCGGGCCGCGAGCAGACGATCGTGCGTCGTGACATCCTGGCCGCCAAGTGACGGACGAGCGGCCATCGGTCTTCGAACAGCACGGCGGATTCCCGGTATTCGAATCGGCCGATCCCGGACCGGGTTTCGCGCGTTTCCTGACCGCGATGCGCCGGGCGCAGGATCTGGCCGTGTCGGCCAACCCGGACAGCGACACCTGGGACGACGCGGCTGACCGAGTCGAAGAGCTCGTCAAGCTGCTCGGACCCTATGAGGCGGCCGAGGGCGTCGGCCCGGCCAACCGGGTGCCGTCCCTGCCGGGTGTCGGCAGTCTGCTGATGCCGCCGTTCACCGTGGCGAAGTTCGAGCCCGACGGCGTCGAATTGAAGGTCGAGTTCAGCCGGTTCCACGTCGGCGGCAACTATGCGGTGCACGGTGGTGTGCTGCCGCTGCTGTTCGATTCGGTGTTCGGCATGGTGATCCATGCCGCCGGCCGGCCGATCAGTCGCACCGCGTTCCTACATGTGGACTACCGCAAGGTCACGCCCATCGACACCGAGCTGACCGCGCGTGGCTGGGTACGTGAGGCCGAGGGCCGCAAGGCATTTGTGAACGCCGAACTGCGTGACCCCGACGAGAACCTGCTCGCCGAGGCCAACGGCCTGATGCTCAGATTGCTGCCCGGTCAACCCTGAGTCGTGTCACGATGGCGCGGTGGTTCAACAACACCTGCACCGTCTGTCGACGCCACGGGCGGCTGCCTTGGCGGGCGTACTGTTCGCCGTGCTGTTCGGGGTGGCCCTGGTCCTGATCCGCACGGCGCTGCCCGAGGGGGCCGAGCCCGGTTCGCAATGGATCGACGGCGCGACCACGCGATTGCGCGTGGCATCGGTGTTGATGCCGTTCGCCGGTATCGCGTTCCTGTGGTTCATCGGGGTGGTGCGTGACGGCTTCGGCCGCTACGAGGACCGGTTCTTCTCGTCGGTGTTCCTCGGCAGCGGAATCCTGTTCTTGGCGATGATGTTCGTTTCATCAGCCGTCGGTGCCGGGCTGATCGCCAGCCGGGCCGGGATTTCCGACGCCGACGCCTACAGCCACGTCGCGACATTCGGGCAGATGGTGCTGATGGCGCTGAGCAAGACTTACGGCGTCCGGATGGCCGCCGTGTTCATGATGTCGCTGGCGACGATCTGGCTGAAGACGGGCTTGATGCCGCGCCCGCTCGTGTACACGACCTACCTTGTCGCAGTGGGGCTTCTGATCGCAGGCAATGTCAGCATGTGGATCGTGCTGGCCTTCCCGCTGTGGGTGCTTGCCGTCAGTGTCCTGATCCTGATCCGGGCTGGGGTGATCGACCTGCACGGGGAGCGGGAGCCTTCCGAGTAGTCCCGTCGGATTCATCTCGGTGCGTCGGTAGCCCATGGCAGAAACGAATGTATGTTCGGCTTCTGGGCGGTGGTACCGCCCGCGTCACTCCCCGGTGAGTTTCAATGCCGACGCGGGGCATAGCTTGACGGCCTGGCGCGCTTGATCGATCTGATCGTCGGGCACCTCGTCGACGAGGACTTCGACCACGCCGTCCTCGTCTTGGTCGAAGATGACGTCGGAGATCATCACGCAGTTGCCCGATGCGATGCAGGCGTCCTGATCTGCTTCTACTTTCATGGCACTCACCACGTTACCGCCAACGATTTGAGCCCGTAGATGAAGTGAAAAGACCGGTACTGCACGGCTTCGAACGGTTCCGCGAGGGCCAGGGCAGGGAACCGCCGCAGCAGCGCCGGGAAGGCGATCCGCATCTCCATGCGGGCCAGTGGGGCGCCGAGGCAGTGGTGCACGCCGTGGCCGAAGGCCAGATGACCGGGTGCGCCTCGGCGGACGTCGAGCGTGTCAGGGCTGTCGATGAAAGCGGGGTCGCGGTTGCCGGCGGGCAGTGAGGCAAAGACCAACTCGCCCGCGGGAATCCGCACGCCGGCCACCTCGACGTCGGTGGTGGTGAAGCGCGGGATGGCGTTCTGCACGATGGACAGCCAGCGCAGGAGTTCCTCGACGGCCGGGCCGACGGCGTCCGGGTCGTCGCGTACCGCGGCCAACTGTTCGGGGTGGCGCAGCAGCGCCAGGACACCGAGGCCCAGCATGTTCGACGTGGTCTCGTGTCCGGCGAGCAGCAGCAATCCGGCGATGCCGACGAGTTCGTCGTCGCTCAGTTCCGCGCCGTGGTCGCGGATCAGCATCCCGAGGATGTCCTCGCCCGGATTCTGGCGGGCCCGCCCGACCAGGCCGCGCATGTAGTCACGGCTCTGCCGTTGCAGCGCAAGGCGTTCCGCAATGGGCAGGGACAGGTCGAGCTGGAGTGTCGAGCGGTGCTGGAAGTCGTCGCGGTCCTCGTAGGGCACCCCGAGGAGTTCACAGATCACCAATGAGGGAATGGGGAGCGCGAAATCGGCCACCAGGTCCGATGGCGGGCCGGCCGCGGCCATCGCATCGAGTCGGGCTTCGATGATCTCGACGATGCGTGGTTCGAGCCGTTTCATCCGGCGGATGGTGAACTCCGCGGTGAGCATGCGGCGTAGTCGCTGGTGTTCAGGCGGGTCGAGGCCCAACAGATTGCCTGCGCGAGCGCTGGCCAGCTCTTCGTCGGACATCTCAGGAGCCCCGGGCAGGGTGAAACCCGGCGGCCTGCTGTTGGAAAACCGCTCGTGGTCACCCAACACCGCCTTGACGTCCTCGTGTCGGGTGATCAGGTACACCGGGTTGCCGAGCGCGCTGATCACGGTGCGCACGCCGTCGTCCGCGCGGATCGCACCCAGTTCGGGTGTCGGGTCGAAGGCGTTGCGCCGCATGTGTACTGGCGGCAGCGTAATCGGCGCACTCATGCCACGACGCTACCCGCGGGCGAAGAACTCCCTGATCAACGTGTTGACAAGGCGTGGGTTCTCCAGCGCCGCCAGGTGGGCGACTCCGTCGAGCACGGTCACCTCGGCCGCGGGGATGGCGTCGGCCATCGCGATGGTCTCCTCGATCGGAAACGTCGCGTCTTCGTCGCCGGCGACCACGAGTGCCGGTGCGCTCACCCGCGCGAGCAACGCCCGCTGGTCCGGGCGGCGCGGCACCACGCTCTTCACCGCCCACGCGGCGGAATCAACGTCGACCCGGTGCGTCGCGTCCCGCACGAAGGCGACCACCTCTGGACGTGTGCGAAACGTGGTCGGGCCCAGAAAAGCCGACAGCACCGACCTGGTGAGTGGGCCGCGGATGCCGCCGAGCGCTCTGGCCATCTGCAACAGGAGGCCGTACTCGACCTTCTGCCGCATCCCGGCTGCCGACGCCGTGCAGTTCATCAGCACGGCCCGGCCGATGCGGTCCGGATACGAGGCCGCGAACGTCCCGCCGATCATTCCGCCCCACGAGTTGCCGACGAAGTGGGCGCGTTCGACGCCCACACCGTCGAGTATGTCGGCGACGGTATCGGCGCAGTCGGCGAAACTGAATGGTGCGGTGAGCTTTTCGCTGTCTCCATGGCCAGGCGGGTCGACCAGGATCACCCGATGATCGGGCTCGAACTCCTGCGCCTGTGCGGTCCACATTCGGCCGGTCATCAGCAGGCTGGGCCAGAACAAGATGGTTTCGCCGTCACCCCGGACCTCGACGCGGATCCGGCCGAGTTTCGTGGGCAGTCGCAATTCCTGCACAGCTGCCAAGCTAGCGCTCAGCCCGCAAACCCGGCCACCAGATCCGTGGGCCGATCAATGTGAACAGTGCCGGGATGATCACCGTGCGCACCACGAAGGTGTCCAGCAGGATGCCCAGCCCGACGATGATCCCGAGCTGGGTCAGCACGATCAGCGGCAGCACGCCCAGCACACAGAACACCGCCGCCAGCAGCACACCGGCACTCGTGATCACCGCTCCGGTGGCCGACACCGCGCGCACGACGCCTTGCCGGGTGCCGTGTTCCGGGGTCTCCTCGCGGGCCCGCGTCACCAGGAAGATCGTGTAATCCACGCCGAGGGCCACCAGGAACAGGAACGCGAACAGCGGGGTGCTGTTGTCCAGCGCCGGGAAACCGAATACGTGCACACTGGCCCAGCCGCCCAGGCCGAGCGCGGCCAGCGCGCTGAGCACCGTAACGCCGACGAGCACCAGCGGTGCGAGCACTGAGCGCAGCAGCAGGTAGAGCACGGCAAGTACCACCGCCAGGATCGCGGGGATCACCACGAGCCGGTCGCGCTGGGCCGCCGCCGCGGTATCCCTGGCCTGCGCGTCGGCCCCGCCCACGACTGCGGTCGAGTCCGCGGATCGGACCGAATCGCGGAGGGCGTCAATGGTTTCGAATGCTTCGCCGGAGGCAGGTTCGGCCTTGAGCACCACCGACCACTGCGTCAGGCCGGTCGGTGACTGACCCGCCGGAGCGGCGGAGACGACGCCGGGTGTGTCGGTGATCGCCCGCTGTACCGCGCCGGCCTTGGCGGTGGAGGCGATGACGCGGGTGGGGTCGGTCAGGCCACTCGGGAAATGAGCGGCCAAGGTCTGGTAGCCGGTCACCGATTCGGCCTTGACCCGGAACTGCTCAGTCTGGGTCAGTCCGATCGGTGTGGCCAGCAGGGCGGTGCACAGCACGGCCAGGCCGGCCAGCGAGGCCACCGCGACGCGGGCGGGTTTGCGCGCCACCGAGTCCGCAATCCGGTGCCAAACACCGGTTTCGGTCAACGGTGTGGCGCCGAGCTTGGGGATGAACGGCCAGAACAGCCGCTTGCCGCACAGGGCGAGCAGTGGCGGCAACACGACCAGGACGAAGATCGCGGCGACCACCAGACCGGACGCGGCCTGCACGCCGAGGCTGCGGTTGCTGGGCGCGGACGCGAACAACAGTGTCAGCAGGGCCAATACGACGGTGGCATTACTGGCCACGATCGCCGGTGCTGCGGCGCGCACCGCAACCACCAGGGCTTCGCGGTGCTGCTCGTACCGTCCGAGCTCCTCGCGGTACCGCGAGATCAACAGCAGTGCGTAGTTGGTGCCTGCGCCGAAAACCAGCACGCTCGTGATGCCGGATGTCGAGCCGTCCGGGCTGAGGCCTGATCCGGAGGCCACGGCGGTCCCGACGACCGAGCCCACGCGGTCGGCAAAGGCGATCACCAGCAGCGGCACCAGCCATAGCACCGGCGAGCGATAGGTGATGATGAGCAGGAGCGCCACCACCGCCGCGGTCACCGCCAGCAGTGTGATGTTAGCTCCGGCAAAGGAATTGGCGATGTCGGCACCGAACGCCGGGCCACCGGTGATCTCGGCCCGCAGTTCGGCGGGCAGGCCGTCGGCCGCGGTCGCGCGCAGTTCCTTCACGGCGTCGTTGAGCCCGAAACCGGACAGGTCGGCCTTCAGCGGCACGGTGGCCACCGCGGCCTTGCCGTCGTCGGAAACCACCAACGGCGGGCCGGGCGCGTCGGTCATCCGGTTGCGCGCATCGGCGGTGGCGTCGACGTCGGTCATGGTGAGCTCGCCGCCGTCGGTACGGGTCACCACCAGGATGGCCGGCACCTGATCCCCGCCGGGGAACTCGGTCCGCAGGGCGTCGGCCCGCGCCGATTCGGCATCGGCCGGAACGGACACCGGCGATTGCGAGGCGGCGTCGCTTCCGCTCAGCAGGCCCAGCAGTCCACCGGAGACGACCACGACCAGCACGGCCAGCCACGTCAAACGCCTAATCACGGTTCAGTGTCGCCTCTTCCAGATCGAGCCCATGCAGCACAGTACGCAGCACTTCGTCGTCGATGTGTCCGGCATCGCGTTCGGCGATGAACGTGTCTCGTTCGGCGGCAAGCATTTCCAGTCGCAGCCGGCGGAAGGCTGCCGTCGGGCTCTCACCGATGTCGTCCTCGCCGCGGCCCAGCCGTTCCCAGGCGGCGTTGCGCCGCCGGGTGTTCCACGCCCGCAACACGTCGGCGGCGCGCTGAGGCACGTCGGTGGTGGCCGATTGCTCGGCCAGCAACTCGTCGAGCCGCTCGGCGGCGGCCCGGGCGGCCTTGTCCTGGGCGGCGGCCGTGGCGATCGCGTCGCTGTGCGCCTCGTCGCCCTGCGCCCCGAGGACCCGGATGAACCACGGCAGCGTGAGCCCGTGCAGCAGCAGGGTCCCCACCACGACGACGAAGGTCAGGAACACCAACTGCGGGCGGCCGGGGAAGGGATCGCCGGCCAGCGTGGTGGCCGGGACACCGAATGCCGCGGCCAGCGACACGACGCCGCGCATGCCGGCCCAGGCGACGACGAACACCTGGGCCCGTGACGGTTCGGGTTCGTGTTCGCGGATCCGTTTGGACAACAGTCGCGGCAGATACGTGGTGGCATATACCCACACCATCCGGACCGCGATCACCGTCGTGAACACGGCGGCCGACGAGATGGCCAGAGTGGCCGCCGAGATCCCCGCCAGCTCGCTGATCACCTTCGGCAGCTGCAGCCCGATCAACAGGAACGCGAACGATTCCAGGATCAGCTGCAGTGCCTTCCACACGGCCTTGTCCTGCAGCCGCGTGGCGTAGCTGGCCTGGGCATCTCGCTGGCCCAGCAGCAGCGCGGCCACGACCACGGCGATCACGCCCGAGCCGTGGATCTCCTCGGCCAGCAGGTAGATGAAGAACGGTGCCACCAGCCCGATCGCGCTCTCGACCAGTGGATCGTCCAGCCGCGTGCGGATGAAGTGCACGACCATGCCGATCACCCAGCCCACCACCACGCCGCCGACCGCGGCCAGGGCGAACGTGCCCAACCCGCTGCTCCAGGTGGCGGCGGTGCCGATCGCGGCGCCGAGAGCCACCTTGTAGGCGGTCAGGGCGGTGGCGTCGTTGAGCAGGCTTTCCCCGCCGAGCAGCGTCATGGTGCGCCGGGGCAGGCCGAGTCTGCGGCCGACCGCGGTGGCCGACACCGCGTCGGGCGGGGCCACGATCGCGCCCAGGGTCAGCGCCGCGGCGATCGTGAGTTCGGGCACGGTGTGGAACGCGACGACGCCGACGACGAACGTCGTGGCCAGCGGAAGCCCGACGGCCAGGAACCCGATGGGGCGGATGTTGCGGCGCAGCGCCACGTAGCTGCTCTCCAACCCCGCCGACCACAGCAGCGGCGGCAGGATCACGAAGAGCACCAGGTCGGGATCCAGGTGTACGTCGTGGAAGCCGGGTAACGCGCTGCCGGCCAGCCCGGCCACCACCAGCGCCAGCGGAGCCGAGACGTCGAAGCGGCGGGCCACAGCGGCCAGCAGAACCGCGGCGACCAGCGCCGCCAGGAGTGAGGCACCCACGTTGTCGTTCCTCCTTCGTGTGCCGTGCCTATCCTTGATCAACATGTTGAGGAGAACACGCCGGCGAGAGCACAATCCGGCGCCTCGTACCTGCGAACACCTCGATGCGGCGGTCGACGATCCGCAGCCGTTGACCCCCGGGCAATGCCAGGAATGCGAAGAACTCGGCGAGCACAACTGGGCGCATCTGCGGATGTGCCTGACGTGCGGCCACGTCGGTTGCTGTGACTCGAGTCCGCATCAGCATGCCACCAAGCACTTTCACCAGTCGGGTCATCCCGTCATGCGATCGGCTGAACCCGGTGAGAGTTGGCGTTGGTGCTATATCGACCATCGAGTCGGGTGACGATCTGGCAGGCTGGTGCGTGCGATGAGTGAATCGATTGAGGACGCGCAGACCGATGACCTGACCGACGATCAGGTCGACGGCGCCGAAGATGCTCCGGCCGAGGCCAAGCCGGCCGACAACGGGCAGGAAGCAGTCCAGCCCGCCGAAGTCAAAACCGCCGAAGCCAAACCCACCGAACCCGCAGCGACGGTCCTGCTGCTGGGTTCGGGTGATCTGAGCCGTGAGCTGGCGCTGGCGTTCCAGCGGCTGGGCGGCGTCGTCGTGGCCGCCGACCGGTACTACGCGCCCGCGCACGGTGTCGCGGACCGCTCGGCGGTGATCAAGATGAACGACGCCGAGGAGCTCGCCGCCCTGATCGAGCGGGAAAAGCCCCGTTACGTGGTGGCCGAATCCGGTGTCATCGCCGCCGACGCGTTGATCGCGGTGGCCGAGCGCGGCGACATCGAGGTCCTGCCGGCTCCGCGCAGCATCCGGCTGAGTCAGGACCGCGAGGGCCTGCGTCGGCTGGCGTCGGACGAGCTGGGCCTGCCTACGGTGCCGTTCTGGTTCGCCGGGTCGGCCGAGGAGCTGACAGCGGTGGCCGAGCATGCCGGGTTCCCGTTGCTGGTCAAGCCGGTGGTCGGGGCCCAGCGTGACGGAGAGTCGGTGCTGCTGCGTGCCGATGACGTCGAGCCGGCCTGGCAGCGGGCGACGACGGCCGGTCACATCGCCCACAACCGGGTGCTGGCCGAGTCTGTCGTCGAGGTCGAATACGAGATCACGATGCTGACCGTGCGCACCGCCGGACCCAGCGGCCCCGGTGTGCAGTTCTGTGAGCCGATCGGACACCGTCAGGTGGGGACCGACGTGCTGGAGGCCTGGCAGCCGCAGGCGCTGTCGCCTGCGGCGCTGGACGCCGCGAAGTCGATCTCCGCGCGGATCGTCAACTCGCTGGGCGGCCGCGGGGTTTTCGGGGTTGAGCTGCTGGTTCAGGGCGATGACGTGTACTTCTCCGACGTGCGCATCCGGCCCCACGACAGTGGGCTGGTGACACTGCGGTCGCAGCGGCTGTCGGAATTCGAGATGCACGCACGGGCGATCCTGGGCCTGGCGGTGGACACGATCATGATCTCCCCGGCGGCAGCCGAGGTCAGCTACGGCGGCGCCGACGCCGTCGAGCCGCCGGCCGACATCAGCGCTGTGCTGGCCGAGGCACTGGCCACCTCCGAAAGCGATGTACGGCTGTTCGGCAGCCCCGGTGAATCCGAACCGCCGCGCCGTCTCGGAGTGGCGCTGGCCACCGCTCCTGACGTGATCATCGCCCGGGACCGCGCCCGTCGGGTCGGCACCGCGCTGCGCAAGCTGTGGTAGGCCGGGATGGCTGAGGAACCAGGCGAAACCGAAGATCGGCCGACGATGGCGCCCTTCCTGGGCGCGTTGGCCGTCATTGTGCTCGTGGTGATCGTTGTCATCCTGCTCAACGTCTTCGGCAGTGACGGGCGCAGCGAGGAGCAGAAGGTGAGCCTCGCCGCGGTCGGCCAGAACGATGCGCTGCAGCGGGAGAATTTCGGTGAATTCTCCGGCTACACCTGTACCGCCCGGCGCGGAACCGAGGCAGATTTCATTGCCCGCCAGCGTGATTCGGTGGCAAAGCAAGGCGCCAGATACGTGGACGACGTGAAGGAGATCAAGGTCGAGGGGGATCGGGCCAGCGCGACGGTGGTCTACCACTTCGGCAATACCCCTGACACCAAGGTGGACACCGAGACGGCATTCGTGCGTGAGGACGGCGAGTGGCGTGTCTGCTCGAGTGTGGGAGACTCACGCCCGTGAGCTATGCGGGAGACATCACGCCCGAGGAAGCCTGGAAACTTCTGAGTGAGAACTCTGAGGCCGTGCTGGTGGACTGCCGGACCGACGCCGAATGGCGCTTCGTCGGTGTGCCGGACCTGTCCAGCCTCGAGCGTGACGTGGTGTACGTGGAATGGAACCGGAACGACGGCAGCCACAACGATGGGTTCGTCGAAGATCTCCAGGCGTCCGGAGTGACGCCTGGTGAGCGGCCGGTGGTCTTCCTGTGTCGCTCCGGTAACCGTTCGATCGGCGCTGCCGAGGCCGCCACCGCGGCAGGCATCGGGCCGTCGTACAACATCCTCGACGGATTCGAGGGCAATCTCGACGAGAACCGCCACCGCGGCGGTACCGGCTGGAAAGCCGTCGGTCTGCCTTGGACACAGAGTTGAGTAGCAGGGCCGAAGACGATATGACCGACATCCCATCTGTCCGGATCCCGGCTGCGCTGCCCGAGGGCGTCAGCCAGGCCACCATCGGTGTGCGCGGCGGCCTGCTGCGCTCGGAGTTCGAGGAAACCGCCGAGGCGATGTACCTGACCTCCGGGTACGTCTACGAGTCCGCGTCCGCGGCCGAGAAGGCCTTCACCGGCGAGATCGACCGCTTCGTCTACTCCCGCTACGGCAACCCGACCATCTCGATGTTCGAGGAGCGGCTGCGCCTGATCGAGGGCGCACCCGCGTGCTTCGCCACCGCCACCGGTATGGCGGCCGTGTTCACCGCGTTGGGTGCGCTGTTGGGGGCAGGCGACCGCTTGGTGGCGGCCCGCAGCCTGTTCGGGTCGTGCTTCGTGGTGTGTAGCGAGATCCTGCCGCGGTGGGGCGTGGAGACGGTCTTCGTCGACGGGGACGACCTCTCGCAGTGGGAGGAGGCGCTGTCGGTTCCGACCCAGGCGGTGTTCTTCGAGACGCCGTCCAACCCGATGCAGTCGCTGGTGGACATCGCCGCGGTGTCCGAGCTGGCGCATGCTGCCGGGGCGAAGGTGGTGCTGGACAACGTCTTTGCCACTCCGCTGCTTCAGCAGGGCATGCCGCTGGGAGCGGACGTGGTGGTGTACTCCGGTACCAAGCACATCGACGGCCAGGGCCGGGTGCTGGGCGGGGCGATCCTCGGCGACAAGGAGTACATCGACGGTCCGGTGCAGAAGCTCATGCGCCACACCGGTCCGGCGATCAGTGCCTTCAACGCCTGGACGTTGCTGAAAGGCCTTGAGACGCTTGCGGTTCGGGTGGACTACTCGAACCGCTCGGCACACTCGGTGGCCGAGTTCCTGGAGGCCAAGCCCGGGGTGAACTGGGTGAAATACCCGTTCCTGGAATCTCATCCGCAGTACGACCTGGCCAAGCATCAGATGCGCGGCGGCGGCACCGTGGTCACCTTCGAGCTCGACGGCGGCAAGGACCGCGCCTTCGAGGTGCTCGACAAGCTGCGGGTCATCGACATCTCCAACAACCTCGGCGATGCCAAGACCCTGATCACCCATCCGGCCACCACCACCCACCGGGCCATGGGTCCGGAGGGCCGGGCGGCCATCGGCCTCGGCGACGGCGTGGTCCGCATCTCGGTCGGCCTGGAAGGTACCGAGGACCTGATCGCCGACCTGGACCAGGCGCTGGGCTAGCGCGTGTCACGGGGATCCGACGCGAAGAAGGCCCGCCGCCGCAAGCGGCAGGCCGTCCGGAGTGTGAACCGGGTGTCGGCGGAATCCGTCGACCAGTTGGCGGACATCCCCGATGCCGTAGTGGCCGACCTGGCCGAGTTCGACGAGCGAATCACCCAGCGCGGCTGGGAGTTCGACGAGGAACAGTCCAACGACGATTACGCGGTGTGGTTTTACGAGCCGTCCGGAGCCCACGTGGAGGACGGGCTGCCCGTGACCTCGATGTGGCTGGATGCGGCCGAGGACGGCGAGATCGTGCGGGTGGTGTTCGTCGGCAGCGTCGAACGCTACGAGTTCACCCATGACGAATTGACCGGCGCCCTCGACGTCATCGAGGGCTACCGCGCCGGTCGGCCACTGCCCGAGTTCGGCTAGCTCGCCCGACAAACTTGACCCTCACGCGACGTGAGGCACCAGCCTGATCTATGTGACGCGGGAGATGCAGGTGGACGAACTCACCGTGGGCGAAGTCGCGGAGCGCTTCGGTATCACGGTCCGGACGCTTCACCACTACGACGCAATCGGGTTGTTGAACCCGAGTCGGCGTGCCGCCTCGGGATATCGGGTGTACACGTCGGCGGACCTGACACGCCTGTCCCAGATCATCGTTTACCGCCGGCTCGAGCTGTCGCTCGACGAGATCGCGAGCCTGCTGGACGAGGGCGACGAGATCAGCCACCTGGTTCGTCAGCGCGAACGCGTCATGGCCCGGCTCGACGAGTTGAAGGACCTCGTCGAGGCAATCGACCAGGCATTGGAGAAGGTAATGACCGATACCCCCATGACCGACGACGACATGCGCGAACTCTTCGGCGACGGCTTCGACGACTACCAGGCGGAGGCTGCGCAAAAGTGGGGCGACACCGAAGAGTGGAAGGAATCGCAGCGGCGGGCGAAGTCCTACGGCAAGGACGACTGGGTCCAGATCAAGGGCGAAGGCGAGGCGGTGGAGAAGGCCTTGTCGGATGCTTTCCGCGCTGGGCTCGCGCCCGACTCCGAAACGGCGATGGACGCAGCCGAGCAGCACCGGCTCCACGTGCATCGCTGGTTCTACGACTGCCCGCCGACCGTCCATCGCAAGCTCGGCGACATGTACGTGAGCGACCCGAAGTACGTCGCCACGTACGACGAATCATTCGGGCTCCCCGGCCTCGCGGCCTACTGCCGCGACGCGATCCATGCGAACGCGGACCGAACTGTGGGCGATTAGCGCGTCCCGCCGGAGTCGATGACTCCCTGGGCTGACTGGGCTCGGTCCTCGTAGCTCTTGCGCTTGGCGGCGTCGAACTCCAGGAACACGCTGTCCAGGCCGAGCTTCTTGTTCATCCAGCGACGGCCCTTGGGTGGCAGCATCTGTGCGGCCTGCGCGGTGAAGCGCAGCGGCGGCGGGACCGACACATGGGTCTTGGGCTTGTTGAGCGTCTTGATGATCGCCGCGGCAATGTCCTCGGGCTCGACCGGCTTGATCGCCCCGCTGGACTTGGTGCCTGCGATCAGGTCGGTGTTGGTGAACGGCGGCATGACCACGGAGACGTCCACCCCGTGCGGGGCCATCTCGTCGGCCAGCGCGGTGGTCAGGCCGACCACGGCGTACTTGGCGCCGACGTAGACCACCTGGCCAGGCAGTGGGATCAGTCCCGACAGCGACGCGATGTTGATGACGTGCCCGCTGCGGCGCTTCACCATCTCGGGCAGTGCCAGCTGGCAACCGGTCAGCACGCCGTACACGTTGACCTCGATGGACGACCGGATGGACTGCTCGGACTGCTCCAGGAACGGGCCGATGGGCATGACGCCGGCGTTGTTGATCAGCACGTCGATGTGGCCGCCGCCGTCGGTGCGGGCCTTGTCCAGGAACGTCGCGAACGACTCGCGGTCGGTGACGTCGAGCGGGTAGCCGGACACCGGGCCGAGCTTGGTCAGCTCGACGACCGCCGATTCCTGCAGTGCCACGTCACGGTCGCCGATCACGACCCGGGCGCCGCGGGCCAGCAGGGCCTTGGCGGTGGCGTAACCGATGCCGCGCGCGGCGCCGGTGATCGCGATGGTCTTGCCCCTGATGTTGTCCATGGCGGCGAACTTTACACGTGTCAAGTTTTAGGCGGAAGGGGGTCGGCGAAGCGGCGTAGTCTGGGCGGGCGTGATGGCGAATGGCACCGATCAGCAGGCAATTACCGAAACCGCAGAAGATTTCTTCGACCGGATCACCGCGGCGATCGACAGCGCCGGGTTGACCCTTCTGTTGAGTATCGGTCACCAGACCGGGCTGTTCGATGCGATGGCGAAGCTGCCGTCGGCCACCAGCACCGAGATCGCCGAGGCGGCCCGTCTCGATGAGCGGTATGTCCGGGAATGGCTGGGCGGAATGGCTGCGGGGCGGGTGGTCGATTACGACGCGGATGCCTCGACATACCGGTTGCCCGCCCACCGCGCCGCCGCGTTGACGCGCGAGTCCGGCCTGGGCAACCTGGCGCGGCTGGCCCAGTACGTCCCGCTGATGTGCGAGGTCGAACAGAAGATCCTCGGCTGCTTCCGCGACGGCGGCGGCTTGAGCTACGGCGACTATCCGCGCTTTCACACCGTGATGGCCGAGCGCAGCGGTGAGGTATTCGACGCCGCCCTGATCAGCGATGTGCTGCCGTTGGTCGAGGACCTCCCGCGGCGGCTCGAGGCCGGGATCGACGTCGCAGACTTCGGTTGTGGCAGCGGATACGCCATCGGCCTCATGGCCCGGGCCTATCCGGCCAGCCGGTTCACCGGTGTCGACTTCTCCGAAGAGGCGACTGCCACCGGGGCCGCCGAGGCGGCCCGGCACGGGCTGACCAATGTCGCATTCCTGCCCGCCGACTTGGCGGAGCTCGACGTGACCGCGGCCTACGACCTCATCACGGCGTTCGATGCGATCCATGACCAGGCGCAGCCGGCTCGGGTGCTGGCGAACATCTATCGCGCGCTGCGGCCGGGTGGGGTGCTGCTGATGGCCGACATCAAGGCCTCCAGCCGGCTGGAGGACAACATCGGGGTGGCGATGAGCACGTACCGCTACGCCGTGTCGCTGACGCACTGCATGTCGGTCTCGCTGGGCCTGGGTGGCGCCGGGCTTGGGACGATGTGGGGCAGGCAGTTGGCCGTGTCGATGCTGGCCGATGCCGGATTCGCCGATGTGGAGGTCGCCGAGGTCGACCAGGACCCGTCGAATTACTACTACCTCGCCAGAAAATGACCGGCGCGGCAGGTTTCCGATCAGGCTGAGTCTGTGGGCATATCCCGCCCACGGCCGTGCGTTGAACCCGCCGTGGGTATGCAAACGGTGGTTAAGTCAGCCTCCGTGAGTGGTGTGCAGTTTGTCTCTGTCGACCTCGACGATCCGCTGGCCGAGCCGCTGCTGGCCGAGCTGTCCGTGGAGTACTCGGGCCGCTACGGCGGAACGGTCGACCAGATGATGGGCTGGCTGCGGGGAAAGTCCGCCGACGAGTTCGCCCCGCCGTCCGGCGGGCTATACATCGGTGTGCTCGACGGTGTGCCGGTCACCGGCGGCGCCTTCACCCGGTTCGACGCCGAGACCGCCGAACTCAAGCGCATCTGGACCGACAGTCGCTTCCGGAAACGTGGATACGGCAGGGTGCTGCTGGCCCACCTCGAATCCGAGATCGCCGCCCGCGGGTATCGGAGGGTCTACCTCACGACGGGTCACCTGCAGCCGGAGGCCGAGGCGCTCTATGACTCTGCCGGATACACCCGGCTGACCGTGCCGCTGCCGCCTGAGGGAGGCGGGGCGGTGTTCCCGATCGCGTTCGAGAAGGAGCTGAGATGAGCGTTCCGCTCTCAATTCTCGACCTGGCGCCGATCAGCGCGGGCAGTGACGCACAGACCGCACTGCGCAACACCGTCGACCTGGCTCGGCACGCCGAACAATGGGGCTTCCAACGGTATTGGGTCGCCGAGCACCACTTCGTATCCGTGGCCAGCTCGTCGCCCGCGGTGCTGGTTGGGCAGATCGCCGCGGCCACCGAACGGATCAGGGTGGGCACCGCGGCGGTGCAACTCGGCCACACGACCGCTGTCGCCGTGGTGGAGAGCTTCGGCACGCTGGCCGCGTTCCACCCCGACCGGATCGATCTCGGCGTGGGCCGCTCGGGGCAGAAGCGCGCGGAAGCGGTGCGGGACAAGCCCCGTGAGCCCAGGCCGCCGCGGGAATGGCACGAGGTCGACGGAGTGGTGATCCCGGCGCCCTATGACATCAGCGCGCTGATGCGCGATCCGCGGTTGCGGTCCCGCATGGCGGTGCTGCAGCAACCCGAAGCCGTCACACCGGATTTCGCCGAACAGGTCGACGACATCCTGGCCATGCTGACCGGCCGGTACCCGGTCGGCACGGCCGTTCCCGGCGCGGGCGCGGGTCTGACCCCGTGGGTGTTCGGCAGCAGCAAGGGGCAGAGCGCCAGGGTGGCCGCGGCCCGCGGTCTGCCGTTCGTGGCGAGCTACCACATCACCCCGGCCACCGCGCTCGAGGCAATCGAGGTGTACCGCAACGGATTCACCCCGTCGGAGCACCTGTCCGAGCCCTACGTGGCGGTATCGGCCGACGTGGTGGTGGCCGACGATGAGGCCACCGCGCGATACCTGGCGTCCAGCTATGGCCATTGGGTGTATTCGATCCGGGCCGGCGGCGGCGCCGCGCCCTACCCCGATCCCGCCGACTGCCAACCGCTGTCCGACGAACAGCTGGACGTGGTCCGCGACCGTACCGCAACACAATTCGTCGGTGACCCCGACCAGGTGGCCGCGCGGCTGGAGGCCCTGGCGCGGGTCAGCGGGGCCGACGAACTCGTCATCACCTCGGTGACGCACCGGCACGAGGACCGGCTGCGCTCGCACCAGCTGATCGCGCAGCGGTGGGGCAGTTAGCGGCTAGGCTGGCCCCCGGAGCTGTCGTCGCCGCTGGGGGTGTATTTGCCGAGTCTGCAGGTAATCGTGGGATCGTTGCTGCTGGCCGCGGCTGCGGTGGTGTTCGCGGCCGGGGTGGCTTTGCGGCTGTTCATCGGTCGCCGGGCGGATTCGGCGGAATCGCGACGACGGATGCACGCATTTCGCCGGACCAAGTTTGCCCGGGTGCTGTTCGGCTCGGTGTACGACGAGGAAGTGTTCGACCCCGACGAACTCGACCAGATGGTCCTGATGCCGACGATCGTGCTGGCCTGCGGCCTGTGCCTGACCGGGTTCTTCCTACTGGGCTACCGGATCCTGCAGCACTAAGCGTGCCGGGCGGCCGCGGCGGAGGCGGCATCGGTGATCGAGCCGCGCCACACAGGCCCGTGCCCGGGCAGCATCACCTCGGCCTCGACGGCGGCCAGCGTCTTCAGGCTGGACAGGCAGCCTGCCTCGTCGTGGTTGAACAGCGCCGGGAGCAGTGTCGGCCCGGTGGTCCGCAGCAGCGGATGCCCGGTGACCAGGGCGTCACCGCTGACCAGAACCCCGTCGACGATGAACGAGCAGTGCCCGCCGGTGTGCCCGGGGGTGGGCACCGGGATGGGCTTGCCCGGGAGGTCGTCGGTGCCGGTCAGGGCCTGAGCGGTCGGGATGCCGGCGTGGTTCATCCCGCCCTTGGCGGTGATGGTGGCCGCCCACTTCAGCCAGCGGGGCTGCCAGATGTTGCGCACGACATCGGCGGGAGCGGCCTGCTCGAGGTACTCACGCTTGGTGTGCCCGAGTTCGGTGGCGTGGCAAAAGACCGGTGTGCCATGGGTTTTCGCCAGCCAGATGGCGGTTCCGAAGTGGTCGATGTGGGCGTGGGTCAGAAGCACGGCGGCGATGTCGTCGATGGTGAAGCCGAGCTGGCGGACCGAACCGATGACGTCCTCGCGCTGTCCCGGGAACCCGGCGTCGATCAGCATCACCCGGTCCCCGTCGGTCACCAGCGTCCAGTTGACCAAGTCGGTTTGGGCGAAGTGCACATGCTCGGTGATCGCGCTCAGGGCTGCTGCCATGTCGCGAGTTTATGGGGAGGAGTAGAAACGAACCCGTGGCTGAACTGAAACTGGGATATAAGGCATCGGCGGAGCAGTTCGCGCCCCGGGAACTCGTCGAGCTGGCGGTGCTGGCCGAAGCGGCAGGGATGGACAGCGCGACGGTCAGCGACCATTTCCAGCCCTGGCGGCACGAGGGCGGGCATGCGCCGTTCTCGCTGGCCTGGATGACGGCGGTGGGCGAGCGCACCGAGCGGTTGGTGTTGGGTACGTCGGTGCTGACGCCGACGTTCCGGTACAACCCGGCGGTGATCGCGCAGGCGTTCGCGACCATGGGGTGTCTGTACCCGGGCCGGATCTTCCTCGGGGTGGGCACCGGTGAGGCGCTCAACGAGATCGCCACCGGGTACATCGGCGAGTGGCCGGAGTTCAAGGAGCGCTTCGCCCGGCTGCGCGAGTCGGTCAAGCTCATGCGCGAGCTGTGGGTGGGCGACCGCGTCGATTTCGACGGGGAGTACTACAAGCTCAAGGGCGCCTCGATCTACGACGTGCCCGAGGGCGGCATCCCGGTCTACATCGCCGCCGGTGGGCCGGTGGTGGCCAAGTACGCCGGCCGGGCGGGTGACGGGTTCATCTGCACCTCGGGCAAGGGCGAGGAGCTGTACAAGGACAAGCTCATCCCCGCCGTGAAGGAAGGTGCGGAGGCCGCCGGGCGCAATGCCGACGACATCGATCGGATGATCGAGATCAAGATCTCCTACGATCCCGACCCCAAGCTGGCCTTGGAGAACACCCGCTTCTGGGCGCCGCTGTCGCTGACCCCGGAGCAGAAGCACTCGATCGACGACCCGATCGAGATGGAGAAGGCCGCCGACGCCCTGCCCATCGAGCAGGTCGCCAAGCGCTGGATCGTCGCGTCGGATCCCGACGAGGCGGTCGAGAAGGTCGGCCAGTACGTCAAGTGGGGCCTGAACCACCTGGTGTTCCACGCACCCGGGCACGACCAGCGCCGGTTCCTCGACCTGTTCAAGAAGGACCTGGAGCCCCGGCTCCGCAAGCTGGGTTAGCGACGCGTTTTCCTGCACCGCGAGTGTGCGTGTCTGCACCTCGCCACGCCGCATTTATCCGACACCGTGCGCACGCTCGTGCTCTGCGAGGGTGCGCGTGATGCCGGCAATTATGGGCGTGTTGACCAGCAGACACGCACCCTCGCGGGGCAAGGCACGGTCAGGCACTGCTCACTGACCGCTGCACCGCCCCGACACTGCCGTGGCTGGTGGCGGTGAGCCGGACCCGGTCGGCGCGGAACAGGTCGTAGGCGTACTCGAACGGCACGCCACCGGTGTCGCGGGTGATGCGCGTGATCGCCAAAAGCGGTTTGCGGTGGGCGATGTCGAGCCATTGCGCCTCGCGGGGGCTGGCGCTCACCACTTCGATGGTCTCGGTGGTGACCGCTGGCGTCAGCCCGTACCGCACCCGCACCAGCTCATAGAGTGAACCGCCGAGCGGTTGTTCCAGCAGGTCCTCCATGTGCTCGGCCACGAAGCAGGCCAGATCCACCGACAGCGGCACCCCGTCGGCGAAGCGCAACCGCCGGACCGTGAAAATCTCCGTCCCATCATCGATTTCGAGTGCCCGCGCCTCGACCTGCGTCGCCGGCCTGCGGTCGGTGGCCAGGACCCGGGTGGCGCTGCTGTGACCGCCGCTGTGTAACCGGGCGGGAAGCCCGGCCAGCTCGGCAGCGTTGCGTTCCACCACGTCGGCACGAACGAACGTGCCGCCGTTGCGCCCGGTCCGGCGCTCCAGCACGCCGGCCTGGCTCAGCGGCAACAGCGCGCTGCGCAGCGTGGACCGCGACACCGCGAAACTCTCCGCCATCTCGCGCTCGGTGCCCAGCCGCGAGCCCGGCCGCAGGGTGCCCACGGCCAGCATGGACAGGATGCGCCTGCGCACGTCCTCGGCGACAGGGCCGCCCGGGGTCTGGGACATATCCCGAGTGTGAACCAAATCGAGCACGCGGAGCAGACCAAAAGCCACCGATTAACCTGGCCGTTGCACGATTCCCAGGTTCGAAACATGTTGGCAACAAAGGTCCTGAGCCGCAACGATTTTCGAGTTGCCCGATGATCTGGGCGGGATAACAATGTGCTGCGTCGCACTACAAAGCCGTCGTCGACGCCACCAATCAGACCAAATAGTGGTCCGAAAACCGTCCGTCAGTGAGGACCCGCAATGAGCGAGATCATCGATCCGCCGGCACCGTCCGGCGCCTCCATCCAACGCCTCAAACCCAACGCCGTGGGACTGGTCGGCGTGCTGTTCATGGCGGTCGCCACGGCCGCTCCCATCACCGCCATGGTCGGCAACGTGCCGATCGCGGTCGGCTTCGGCAACGGTGCCTACGCGCCCGCCGGATACTTCGTCGCCACCATCGTGCTGACCCTGTTCGCCATCGGCTATGCGGCGATGAGCAAGCACATCACCGCCACCGGTGCCTTCTACGGCTACATCTCGCACGGCCTGGGGCGCGTCGTCGGCCTGGGTGCGGGGTTCCTCACCGCGCTGGCCTACATGGTGTTCGAGGCCTCCCTAATCGGCATCTTCTCGTTCTTCGGCAACGACCTGTTCAAGTCGTTCTTCAACGTCGACGTGCCGTGGGTGATCTTCGCGGTCGTGATGCTGGCGGTGAACGCCGTGCTGACCTATTTCGACATCAATCTGGCGGCCAAGGTGCTCGGGGTGTTCCTGATCACCGAGATCATCATGCTGGCCATGATGGCGCTGTCGGTGGTGTTCACCGGTGGCGGCCCGCAGGGCTGGTCGCTGGGATCGCTCAACCCGCTCAACGGTTTCCAGAGCCTCTCCGGTGAGGTGGCCGGTGTCGACGGCAGCATGATCACCGTCGCCGGATCGGCCGGCGTCGGCCTGTTCTTCGCGTTCTGGTCGTGGGTGGGTTTCGAGTCCAGCGCGATGTACGGCGAAGAGTCGCGAAACCCCAAGAAGATCATCCCGATTGCGGTGATCTCGTCGGTCGTCGGCATCGGCGCGTTCTACGTTCTGGTGTCCTGGCTGGCGATCGTCGGTACTGGTCCGCAGAATGCGATTGCGCTGGCGCAGGATTCGTCCACGGCGGGTGACATCTTCTTCACCCCGGTGCAGCAGCATCTGGGTGAGTGGGCGGTCGACATGTTCAAGATCCTGTTGATGACAGGCTCGTTCGCCTGCGGCATGGCCTTCCACAACTGCGCCGCACGCTACCTCTACGCCATCGGCCGGGAGAACGTCATCCCCGGCATGCGCAAGACCATCGGTGCCACCCACCCGGTGCACGGCTCACCGCACATCGCCGGATTCGTGCAGACCGGTTTCGCGACCGCGGTGGTGATGTTCTTCGACATCACCGGGCGCGACCCCTACACCGGGCTCTACGGCCTCATGGCGTTGCTGGGCACCACGGCCATCATGATCGTTCAGGCCCTGGCGGCGTTCTCGGTGATCTCGTTCTTCCACGTGCAGAAGCGCCATCCCGAGACCGCGAACTGGTTCACCACGTTCCTGGCGCCGCTGCTGGGTGGGGTGGGCATGCTCTACGTCATCTACCTGCTCGCCAAGAACGCATCGTTTGCTGCGGGTTCGGCCGCGTCGGACTGGATCTTCACCTCGATCCCGTATGTTGTCGGCATCGCCGGACTCGGTGGCGTGCTGTGGGCGCTGTTCCTGAAATTCAGGGATCCGCAACGCTATTCCGATCTGGGGCGCACAGTGTTGGAGGAAGCGCACGAACGCTGAACGGGGGCCGCGGGTATGAGTTTTTCCAACATCATGGACTCCAACAGCTATTCGGGCGGTGTGCCGACCGATCCCGACAGCGCGGAGTTGATCTCAGCCCGTGAACGCATGCTGGGCCCGGCGTACCGGCTGTTCTACGAACGGCCGGTGCACCTGGTCCGGGGCAGCGGCAGCCACCTGTTCGACGCCGACGGCGAACGCTATCTCGACGCCTACAACAACGTGGTCAGTGTCGGGCACTGCCACCCACGCGTGGTCGCCGCCCTCACCCGCCAGGCCGAGACGCTCAACACCCACACCCGGTACCTGCACGACGGCATCGTGGCGTACTCGGAGCGGTTGTTGGCCACGCTCGGCGGCGAAGTGGACCAGGTGATGTATGCCTGCACCGGCTCGGAGGCCAACGATCTGGCCCTGCGGGTCGCCCAGATGCACACCGGGGCCCGCGGCGTGATCGTCACCCGCGACGCCTACCACGGCAATACCGAAGCAGTGACGGCCATTTCACCGTCGATCGGCGGCGCCACCATCATCGGTCCACATGTGCGCACCGTGGCCGCGCCGGACAGCTACCGCGCGGACGGCGAGGTGGCGGAGCGGTTCCTGGCCGACGTGGCCGCCGCGATCGACGACCTGAAGGCGGCCGGGCACGGGCTGAGCTGCCTGGTCGTCGACACCTTCTTCTCCTCCGACGGCATCTATCCCGACCCCTCGGTGCTGGCGCCCGCGGTGGCGGCGGTGCGCGCGGCGGGCGGGGTGTTCATCGCCGACGAGGTGCAGCCCGGGTTCGGCCGCACCGGGGAGGCGATGTGGGGCTTCACCCGCCACGGCGTCGTGCCCGACCTGGTCACCATGGGCAAGCCGATGGCCAACGGGTTGCCGGTGGCCGCGATGGCCGCCCGCAGTGAGGTGCTCGGGGCGTTCGCCCGCGAGGTGCCGTACTTCAACACGTTCGGCGGTAACCCGGTGTCGATGGCCGCCGCGGGCGCGGTGCTCGACGTCATCGAGGACGAGAAGCTGATGGACAACGCGGCTCGGGTGGGCGCCGCCTTACGTGACGAGATCAGCCGGATCGCCGCCGAGAACCCACGCATCGGCGACGTCCGTGGCGCCGGGCTCTACGTCGGTGTCGAGCTGGTGACCGACCCCGAGCTCAAGACTCCCGACCGCGCGGGGGCCCACGACCTGGTCAACGCGATGCGCGACCGCAAGGTGCTGATCTCGGTCTGCGGGTCCGACGGCAACGTCCTCAAGGTGCGCCCGCCGTTGGTGTTCTCGGACAGTGACGTGGACTGGTTCTGCACGGAATTTGCGGGGGCGGTGGCGGCGCTGGGTTGATCTAGGGAATGCTGGAGCGGTGCCGGATGGAAACATCGCGACCGCGATCTACATAGCCTCACCCGAAGGTGACACCGGCAAGTCGACGATTGCACTGGGCATCCTGCATCGGCTTGCCGCGACCGTGCCCAGGGTGGGGGTGTTCCGCCCCATCACCCGCCTCGGTGAGGATCGCGACTACATCCTCGAACTGCTGCTGGCCGGCACCACCGCGGGACTCAGCTACGACGACTGCGTCGGAGTCAGCTACCAGCAGGTGCACGAGGACCCCGACGTCGCCATCGCCGACATCGTCGACCGGTTCCACCGGGTGGCCGAGCAGTGCGACGCCGTGCTGATCGTGGGCAGCGACTACACCGATGTCGCCACCCCCAGCGAGCTGAGTATGAATGCGCGGATCGCGGTCAACCTGGGTGCACCCGTGGTGCTCGCGGTCAAAGCCGCCGACCGCACACCCGACGAGGTCGCCCATGTGGTCGAGGTGTGTCTGGCCGAGTTGAACCACCAACATGCGCACGCCGCTGCGGTGGTGGCCAACCGGTGCGACCCCGCGCAGCTGACCGCCGTGGCTGCGGCGCTCAAACCGCTCGGTCCGCCCGCCTACGTGCTGCCCGAAGAGCCGCTGCTGGTGGCGCCGTCGGTGGCCGAACTGCAGGTGGCGGTGGACGGCAACCTGATCGCCGGAGACCCGGAGCTGATGTCGCGCGAGGCGATGGGGGTGCTGGTGGCGGGCATGACCGCCGAGCACGTGCTGGAACGGCTGACCGAGGGCGTCGCCGTGGTGACCCCGGGCGACCGGTCGGACGTGGTGCTGGCCGTGGTGAGCGCCCATGCCGCGGAAGGATTTCCGTCGCTGTCCTGCATCATCCTCAACGGCGGGCTCGAGCTGCATCCGGCCATCGCATCGCTCGTGGAGGGGTTGGGGCTGCGGCTGCCCATCGTTGCCACCGAGTACGGAACCTTCGAGACCGCGAGCCGGGTCGCCGGCGCCCGAGGCAGGGTCACCGCGAAATCGCAGCGCAAGATCGACACCGCGCTCGCGCTGATGGACAAACACGTCGACGTCAACGATCTGCTCGCACAGCTGAGCATCCCGATTCCCGCGGTCACCACGCCGCAGATGTTCACCTACCAACTGCTCGACCAGGCCCGCTCCGACCGCAAGCGCATCGTGCTGCCGGAAGGTACCGATGACCGCATCCTCAAGGCCGCGGGCCGGCTGCTGCAACACGAGGTGGCCGAGCTGACCATCCTCGGCGAGGAAAACCAGATTCGTTCCCGGGCAGCAGAACTCGGGGTGAACATCGACGCGGCCGTGGTTCTCGATCCGCGCACCAGCGCATTGTGCGACCAGTTCGCCGAGCAGTATGCCGAGTTGCGCCGCAAGAAGGGCGTGACGGTCGAGCAGGCCCGCGAGATCATCCACGACGTCTCGTACTTCGGCACCATGCTGGTGCACAACGAGATGGTCGACGGCATGGTGTCGGGCGCCGCCCACACCACGGCGCACACCGTGCGCCCGGCCTTCGAGATCATCCGCACCGCGCCGGGGATCTCGACGGTGTCGAGCATCTTCCTGATGTGTCTGGCCGACCGGGTGCTGGCGTACGGCGACTGCGCGATCGTGCCCGATCCGACCTCGGAGCAACTCGCCGACATCGCGATCTCCTCGGCGCGCACCGCCGCGCAGTTCGGTATCGACCCGCGGGTGGCCATGCTGTCCTACTCCACGGGCACCTCGGGCACCGGCGCCGACGTCGACAAGGTCCGGGCCGCAACCGAATTGGTGCGGCAGCGGGAACCCGAACTGTTGGTCGAGGGGCCGATCCAGTACGACGCCGCGGTGGAGCCGTCCGTGGCCGCCACCAAGATGCCCGATTCGGCCGTGGCCGGGCGGGCCACGGTGCTGATCTTTCCCGATCTCAACACCGGCAACAACACCTACAAGGCCGTGCAACGGAGCGCAGGCGCGATCGCGATAGGTCCGGTGCTGCAGGGCCTCAACAAGCCGGTCAACGATCTGTCCAGAGGGGCGCTGGTGGAGGACATCGTGAACACCGTGGCGATCACGGCGATTCAGGCGCAGGGGTGTAAATGACGGTCCTGGTGGTCAACTCCGGCTCCTCGTCACTGAAATATGCGGTGGTCAAACCGGATTCGGGTGAGTTCCTGGCCGACGGCATCATCGAGCAGATCGGCTCGGCGCAGGTGCCCGACCATGACGCCGCGCTGCGGGCGGCGTTCGACGAACTGGCCGATCAGGGTCTGCACCTGGACACGCTGGGCCTGGTGGCGGTCGGGCACCGGGTGGTGCACGGCGGCAAGACCTTCTACCAGCCCACCCTGATCGACGGCGAGCTGATCGCCAAGGTGCAAGAGCTGGCCCCGCTTGCCCCGCTGCACAATCCACCCGCGCTGCTCGGCATCGAAGTGGCGCGCAAACTGCTGCCGGATCTGCCGCACGTGGCGGTGTTCGACACCGCTTTCTTCCACAATCTGCCCGAGGCCGCGGCGACCTACGCCATCGATCGTGAGGTGGCCGAGCGGTGGGGCATCCGGCGCTACGGATTCCACGGCACGTCGCACCAGTACGTCAGCCAGCAGGCCGCGGCTTTCCTGGATCAGCCCTACGAATCGTTGAATCAGATTGTGCTGCACCTGGGTAACGGCGCGTCGGCGTCGGCGATCGCCGGAGGCCGCCCGGTGGACACCTCGATGGGCCTGACGCCGATGGAGGGCCTGGTGATGGGCACCCGCAGCGGCGACGTCGACCCGGGCATCATCATGTACCTGTCCCGCACCGCAGGCATGGCGGTCGAGGACATCGACACCATGCTCAACCGGCAGTCCGGTGTGCGTGGCCTCGGCGGCGAGAACGACTTCCGCAAGTTGCACGCCCGGATCGAATCCGGTGATGCGAACGCGCAATTGGCATACGACGTCTACATCCACCGGCTGCGCAAGTATGTCGGGGCCTACCTCGCGGTGCTGGGCCGCGCCGATGTCATCAGCTTCACCGCGGGAGTGGGGAAGAACGATGCCGCGGTGCGCCGCGATGCGCTGGCCGGGTTGACCGGGCTGGGGATCGCGATCGACGAGGAGCTCAACGCGTCACCGTCGCGTGACACCCGGCGGATCTCGACACCGGACTCGGCGGTCACGGTGCTGGTGGTGCCGACCAACGAGGAGTTGGCGATCGCGCGGGCCGCCGCAGCCCTGGTCTGAATCAGAAGCCTTTGACTGTGCGCGTGGGGCGCAGAGTGTGCGCGTGTGGCGAAGATTCAGCTGATGTGTCGCCGCTGACGCACGCTGGATTGTCTTTGGGCGAGGGCGGACCGCACCCGGCGAAGAACGGCGGCCGAACTGTCTTCCGCTACCACGCGGATCACGATCCAGCCGAGATCCTTGAGCATCTCCAGGCGGCGAATGTCCTTGACGTACTGCCAACGGTCGGTCCGATGCTGGTCTCCGTCGTACTCGACAGCGACCATCCACTCGTCCCACCCCATGTCGAGGTACGCGACAGGCAGTCCGTCGACCATGACGGGAATCTGAGTGGTGGGCCTGGGCAGCCCGTCGCGGACCAGCAGCAGTCGCAGCCAACTCTCCCTGGGTGACTGGGAGCCGGCGTCGACGAATGTCATTGTGGTTTCGAGGTTATCCACAAGCCGCCGTTCATACACATTCGACGCCTTGATCGCACACTCGGTAGCGAGTCGAGGAAAGGGAATCAGAAGGTGCTCATCGGCCGCACACTGTTGGCCAGGTCGATCAGTGCGTAGCGGTGCGACTGCGTGGGGGCGACGCGGGCCAGTGCCCGCAGTGACGCCTCGACGCCCAGCTTGAGGCCGTGCTCGGTGAACGGGAACCCAAGGATGTGATTGCTGCTCGCCGAGTTGTCGGCCAGCCAGTCCATCGCGGTGCCCAGCACCAGCGCCCTGATCTGCAGCACCCGTGGCTCCGAATCGGGCAGCGCCTCCACCCGCCGCGCCGCATCGCGGATGTTCTGTTCGGTGATCTCGCCGGTGGACCGGCCCGACAGCAGCGTGACCGCGCTGGTCAACCGGGCGGTGGTGAAATGCCGTGAGGTGGCCGGAACTTCGTCGAGGGTCTCGACGGCTTTGTCGCGGGTGCCGGCGACCGACTCGGCACGGGCCAATCCGAAACCGGCCGAGATCACGCCGTTGTCGGTGCTCCACACCGTGTTGTAGAACTTCAGCTCGTCGGCTGTGCCGGCCAACTCCGCCGTCGCGGCCAGCGCCAGCTTGGGTGCCAACTCGCCGGGCAGGGTATCCAGTACTTCGGTGAAATGCTTTGTCGCCGAGTCGTAGTCAGCGGAGAGCATCTCGGCCACGGCACGGAACCAGACGATCTGCCAGCGCCAGCCGGCCCAGGTGGCCAGGTCGTCGAGCTTGCGGGTGGCCTTGGCGACGTCGCCCAGATCGAGCAGTGCGCGCGCCTCCATCAACGGCAACTCCACCGACTCGGCAAGGTCCACGCCTTCGGAATCGATCGCCCCGTGGCGCGCGGCGCGCAACTGGTCCAGGGTGTGCACGGGCTGGCTGAGCACACTGGCGACCAGCATCGGGGCCCCGACATCGGTGCGATCCACCAGCGGCACGGGCAGCGCCCGCACGATCTCCTGCGCCGTCAGCTTTTCCGAATGCACCTGCCCGTCAACGTAAACGTCGGTGTGCGCAACCAACAGATCGACACCGAACGTCGACCGGGACGGGCTGAACACGGTCGACAGACCAGGGCGGGGGATCCCGGTGTCGGCGGCCACCACCTCACGCAGCACACCGAGCAGCTGCGAGGACATCTCCTCGGCGCTGGTGAACCGGCGCCGAGGGTCGGGGTCGATGGCGCGGCGCAGGAACCGGCCGAACGAGTCGTAGGTGTCGAGCACCGGATCCTCCGACGGCAGACCGTCGACGTAGCGGCCCCGGCGGGTGCGCAGGTTCAAGGTCAGCGCGGCCAGCGTGCGCCCCACGGTGTAGATGTCGGTGGCCACCGTCGGCCCGGTCCGCACGATCTCGGGCGCCTGGAATCCCGGTGTGCCGTAGAGGTATCCGTACGAGTTTAGCCGTGACACCGCACCGAGGTCGATCAGCTTGAGCTGTTCCTCGGTGATCATGATGTTCTCGGGCTTGAGGTCGTTGTAGGCCAGCCCGATCGAATGCAGATAGCCGAGTGCGGGCAGGATCTCGAGCATGTAGCCGATCGCCTCGGCCACCGGAAGCCTGGTGCCCCTGGCCTGTTTCAGCGATGTCCCGCCGACGTACTCCATCACGATGTAGCCGACCGGATTGCCGTGCTTGTCATCGTGCTCGACGAAGTTGTAGATCTTGACGATTCCCGGGTGCGTCACCTCGGCCAGGAACTGGCGTTCGGCCATGGCGATCGCCTGGGCCTCCGCGTCACCGGAATGCACCAGGCCTTTGAGCACGACGGGACGCTCGTTCACGTTGTGATCGAAAGCCAGGTACACCCAGCCCAATCCGCCGTGGGCGATACAGCCCTTGATCTCGTACTGGTCGGCCACGATCTCGCCCGGGGACAGCTGCGGCAGGAACGAGTACGCGCTGCCACAGTGCGGGCACCAGCCCTCCGACAGGGCGTGCCCGTCGGAGGACGATCTGCCGACCGGCTTGCCGCAGTTCCAGCAGAACCGCTTCTGCTCGGCCACGACCGGGTTGGTCATCAACGCCGCCAACGGATCCCGCTCGGGCACCCGCGGGATCTCGACCAGCCCGCCGCCCAGCCTGCGGATCGGAGACAACATCCGGGTGGCGATCGTGGCAAGGTTCTGCGGTTCGGTGTCCGCGCCGCCGAACGGCCCGGCATCGGAATCGTCGAACTCCGGACGGAACACCGCCTGGGTCGCCATCGGCCGCATGGTCGACTGCGAGTCCATGTCGAGGTCTTCCAGGCTCGCCGGCTGCGTGCCGGGACCGCCCGCGGTGTCCGGGGTTTCCGGCAGATCGGTGTCGTCGGGTTTCTTCATCAGTCGACATACCTCGCGACCGGGGGCGACGGAGCCGGGCCGAGGACCGTCAACCACTTGCGGTACAACGTGTTCCAGGTGCCGTCGCGGCGGATGCGTTCCAGCGTCGCGTTGACGACGCGGACCAGCGGCGTGTTCTGCAGGTTCAGCCCGATGCCGTAGGGCTCCTCGTTGAGGCTGGGGCCGACGATGTGCAGATACGGATCCTGGGCCACCAGCCCGGCCAGGATCGAATCGTCGGTGCTGACCGCGTCGGCCTGGCGCTGCTGCAGTGCCACCAGGCAGTCGGCCCACGTCACCACCGACACGATGATCGGCGACGGACTGATCTGCTGGATCCGTTTGAGCGACGTGGTGCCGTCCACCACGCACACCCGCTTGCCCGAGAGATCGGAGGCCTGCGAGATGTTGGAGTCACGCGCGGCCAGGATGCGCTGGTGGGCCATGAAATACACCGTGGAGAAATTCACCTCTTTGCGGCGCTCACACGTGATCGTCATGGTCTTGACCACGATGTCGACCTGGTTGTTCTGCAGCGCGGTGATGCGGTCGGCCGAGGACAGGATGCGGTACTCGACCTGTGACGGCGTGCCGAAGATGTCGCGGGCGACCTCCCCGGCGATGTCCACGTCGAATCCGTTGATCTGACCGGTGATCGGATCCCGGAACGAGAACAGATTGCTGCCGATGTCCAGCCCCACCACCAGACGTCCGCGGTCGCGGATCTTGGCCACCGCGGCGTCGGCGTCGGCCTGATTGCTGAACGGCCGCAGACTCGCGGTGCGGTTGCACTCGTCGGTCTCCGGTTCCGGCACCCGCACCGGCTGCGGCGCGAGTTCCTGCATGCCGGCCGGGCTGGGCGGCGCCAGCGTCATCGTCGGCAACGTCAGGGCCGGTGCGCTCTGACTGCAGCCGGCCACCGCCAGGGCCGCGGTCACGACTGCCAACGCCTTCTTCATCGTTCCCATCATCTGTACTCGCTGAGTCGAGGCCACAGTCCGAGGGCCACCGCCAGGGCCGCGGCCACGCTGAGCAGCGCGGCACCCACGGTCGCCCCGGACAGCACCCGGCGGGCGTTGGCGATGTCGTTGCGCAACTGGCTGCGGCTCTGTTCGATGCCCTTGGACAGGGCGCTGTCGAGCTTGTCGAATGCCGACGTGGAATCGTCCTCGCCGGTGCCCAGCGCCACCTGCGTCGCGGCCTGGTAATTGCCCACCGCGATGTAGGCGTTGATCCGGTCGTCGGCCGTGCGCCACTTGGTGAGCAGGTCTTCGGCACCGGTCAGGTCGCTCTTGTCGATGCCGGTGTCGCGGGCCAGATACTGCGCGAGCTGCTGCTGCATGGCCTCGATGCGCTGGTAGTAGGACTGCTTGCGCAGGTTCTCGTCGCCGCGCCGGATCAGTGCCAGAGTCTCGTCGGCCCGGGCCTGCTGGGCGGTGATGGCCAGGTTCGTCACGGTCTTGAGAGACTCGGCCGCGGTGTCCTTGGCGCTGCGGCTGTCCGACGTCGAGATCACCAGCGCGGTGGTCACCCAGATCAGCATGATCAGCACGGCCATACCGCCTGCCACGAACCCGATGTTCACCCGGCGCCGGGTGCGCCGCGCCAGCCAGCGGTTGGCGAACGCGCCGAACATCAACGTGGCCAGCACCACCAGCATCACCGCGGCCGGGATCCGGGTGGAGGCCGTGGTTTCGGCATCGACCCGCGCGGAGGTCTCCTCGTACAGGCGTTGTGCGTCGGGCAGGATCTGCGACTGCATCAGCGCCGAGGCCTCCGACAGGTATGACGAACCGACGGGGTTGCCCGCCCGGTTGTTGGTGCGCGCGGTTTCCACCAGACCGGTGTAGACGGCGAGCCGCGCGTTGATCCGGCCGAGCAGCTGCACCAGGGTCTCGTCGGTCAGCCCGCTCGAAGCCCGCGTCACCGCCACCGAGGCGTCGGTGATGGCCTGCTCGTACCGCTGGCGCACATCGCGGGGTTCGGCACCGGCGATGAAGGCCGTGGCCGCGGCGGCGTCGGCCACCGACAGCGTGGTGTAGAGCTGGCCGGCCGCGAACGCCAGCGGTTCGGTGTGGTCGAGCACCGTGGTCAACGCCTGCTGGCGGTCGTTGATCGTGGTGGACGTCGCGAACGCACTGGCGAGCACGAGCGTCGACAACACCAGCCCGATGGTCAGGATGCGTCCGGGAGTGGTCCACAGAAACCACCAGCGGGGATGGGCAGGAGTGGTCGGCGACCGGGACGCGAGCGGTTCGGTCGAGGGATGTGCCAACTCCACAGTCACCTGCGCACGGACCTCATTTAGTTTCGGTGCAAAACGGGGCGTGCCACCACTATAAAAAAATTCTAAGAGCGCCGCGCTTAGGCTCGCGGAGAAATCGGGCCGCACCGAAACTGCCGACGTTCCTTATCCTGTACGGGTGCGTGGCGACGGTGACGGCTGGGTGTTCTCCGACAACGGCGCCCGCTATTGGGGTCGCCACGGCGCGGCCGGCTTGCTGCTGCGGGCACCGTGGCCGGGCGGATCGGCCGCAGTGCTGCTGCAACACCGCGCCCCGTGGAGTCATCAGGGCGGCACCTGGGCGTTGCCGGGCGGCGCCCGCGACAGTCACGAAACCGCCGAGCAGGCCGCGGTCCGGGAAGCCCACGAGGAAGCCGGAGTGACGGCCGAGCAGCTCACCGTGCGAACCACCGTGGTGACGGCCGAGGTGGCCGGGATCGGCGGCACGCACTGGTCTTACACGACCGTGATCGCCGACGTGCCCGAACCACTGGAGACCATCCCCAACCGCGAGAGTTCGGAATTGCGCTGGGTGGCCGAGGACGAGGTGGCCGAGTTGCCGCTGCATCCGGGGTTCGCCGCGAGCTGGGAGCAGCTGCGCGCGGTGACGGCGACGCTGCCGCTGGAGCTCAGGCCGCGCTGACCGTCGCCTTGAGTGCTTCGGCCGCGGCCCGCGGATCCTCGGCGGCGGTGATCGCGCGGACCACCACGATGCGCCGGGCTCCGGCGGCCAGTACCTCGGGCAGCCGCTGCTGATCGATCCCGCCGATCGCGAACCACGGCTTGGCCGGATTCCGCGCGGCCGTCGAGCGCACCAGGTCCAGACCCGGGGCGGACCGGCCGGGCTTGGTGGGGGTGGGCCAGCACGGCCCGACGCAGAAATAGTCGACCCGCTCGTCGATGGCGGCCGCGGCCTGCCCGGCATCGTGAGTGGAGCGGCCGATCACCGGACGCTCGCCGATGATGCCGCGGGCGACGTCCAGCGGCAGATCGTCCTGGCCGAGGTGCAGCACGTCGGCCCCGGCCGCCAGGGCGATATCGGCCCGGTCGTTGACCGCGAGCAACGCACCGTGGCGCCGCGCCGCGTCGGCCAGGATCTCCAGCGCCTCGAGCTCCTGGCGCGCCTCCATGGGGCCGAACTGCTTCTCCCCGGCCGAGCCCTTGTCCCGCAGCTGGATCAGATCCACCCCGCCTGCCAGCGCGGCATCGGCGAATTCGGCCAGGTCACCACGCTCGCGGCGGGCGTCGGTGCACAGGTAGAGGGTGGCGCGCTGCAAACGGTCGACGGGTGATTCCACACCGCGACGGTAGCCGGTGCCGCCCGAGTACCCTGGACTGGCAATACGGGAGTCCCTGGGACGTGGGGCTGAGAGTGGGCATCCGGACCGGCCCTGACCGTCACACCTGATCCGGGTCATGCCGGCGAAGGGAGCGGGTATGGCGCGAACACTTGCCGTCATCGGCGGCGGTGTCATCGGGCTGTCCGTCGCACGGCGGGCGGCGCTCGACGGCTGGACCGTGCGGCTGCACTGCACGCCCGAGCGCGGCGCGTCGTGGGTGGCCGGCGGCATGCTGGCCCCGCACAGCGAAGGCTGGCCGGGCGAGGAACAGATACTGCAGATCGGCCTGGAATCACTGAAGCTGTGGCACTCGGGATTTCTCGACGGACTGGCGCCCGAGGTGGTCACCGCGCGCGAGTCGCTCGTCGTCGCTGTCGACCGGGCCGATGTGGCCGACCTGCACACCGTCGCCGAATGGTTGTCCGCCCAGGGCCAGCCGGTCGAGCTGACCACCGCCGCCCGTGACGTGGAACCCCTGCTGGCCCAAGGCATCCGGCACGGGTTCCGGGCCACCACCGAACTCGCCGTGGACAACCGTGCCGTGGTCGACGGGCTGGCCGCGCACTGCGAACAGCTGGCCGTGCGGTGGGCCCGGCCGGTGGCGGATCTGGCCGAGATCAACGACGCTTCCGCCGTCGTCGTCGCCAACGGGATCGACGCCCCGAAGCTCCTGCCCGGCCTGCCGGTGCGTCCGGTCAAGGGCGAGGTGCTGCGGCTGCGCTGGCGCAAGGGCTGTATGCCGGTGCCGCAGCGGGTGATCCGGGCCCGCGTGCACGGCCGGCCGGTGTATCTGGTGCCGCGCGCCGACGGCGTCGTGGTGGGCGCTACCCAGTACGAGCACGGCCGCGACACCGCGCCGGTGGTCAGCGGGGTACGTGACCTACTGGAGGACGCCTGCGCCGTGATGCCGGCACTGGGTGAGTACGAGCTCGCCGAGACCGCGGCGGGACTGCGCCCGATGACGCCCGACGGGCTGCCGATCGTCGAGCGCGTCGACGAGCGCACGCTGGTGGCCGTCGGGCACGGCCGGAACGGATTTCTGTTGGCACCGTGGACCGCTGAGCGGATCGCGGCTGAACTCGAGGTGAGCGTGGGAGCGAAATGATCACCATCACGGTCAACAACGAGACTCTCGAGGTGGACGAGCAGACCACCATCGAGGGGCTGCTGGAAACCCGGGGCTTCCCGGACAAGGGCATCGCCGTGGCATTGGACTGGACGGTGCTGCCCCGCTCGGAATGGGATCGCACGCTGTCCGACGGCGCGCGGGTGGAGGTCGTGACGGCGGTGCAGGGTGGCTGATTCTGTCTTGAAGATCGGCGGCCGGGAGTTCGGCTCGCGGCTGATCATGGGGACCGGCGGCGCACCGAATCTGGCTGTGCTGGAAGAAGCCTTGGTGGCCTCGGGAACAGAGCTGACGACGGTGGCGATGCGACGGGTCGACGCCGAGACCGGCACCGGGGTGCTCGACCTGCTCAACCGGCTCGGCATCGCTGCCCTGCCCAACACCGCGGGCTGTCGCGGCGCGGCCGAGGCCGTGCTGACCGCGCAGCTGGCCCGCGAGGCGCTGGGAACCGACATGATCAAGCTCGAAGTCATCGCCGACGAGCGCACCCTGTTGCCCGATGCCATCGAATTGGTCAAGGCCGCAGAACAATTGGTCGACGACGGATTCATCGTGCTGCCCTACACCAACGACGACCCGGTGCTGGCCCGCCGGTTGGAGGATGCGGGCTGTGCCGCGGTCATGCCACTGGGTTCACCGATCGGGACGGGTTTGGGCATTTCCAACCCGCACAACATCGAGATGATCGTCGAGCGGGCCGGCGTGCCGGTGGTGCTGGACGCCGGGATCGGTACGGCCTCTGACGCCGCGATGGCGATGGAACTGGGTTGTGACGCAGTGCTGCTCGCCACCGCCGTCACCCGGGCTTCCGACCCGCCGACCATGGCCGCCGCGATGTCGGCCGCCGTCACCGCCGGATATCTGGCCCGGCAGGCCGGGCGTATCCCGAAGCGGTTCTGGGCGCAGGCGTCGAGCCCCGCGCTGTGATTTCGCGCCGAGGCTGTGGCGAGCGTGCCGAGTCTGCGCTGAGATCGTGAAAATGACCAAAATTACGATCTGGGCGCAGGCTCGATGCGGGGGAGCGGTGTTATGAATCGCTATGTCGCGCTGGGCAGTTCGATGGCTGCCGGGCCGGGTATCAAGCCGTCGGCCGAGGGGGCACCGTGGCAGGCGGGTCGCTCGGCCCGCAACTACCCGCACCTGGTGGCCGCCCGTCTCGGGCTCGATCTGGTCGACGTGACGTACTCCGGGGCCACCACCGCACATGTGTTGCGTGACCGCCAGAACGGTGCGCCACCCCAGATCGACGCGCTGGACGGCTCTGAAGCGCTGGTCACGGTCACGATCGGCGGCAACGACGCCGGCTATGTGCCCCAGTTGATGGCGGCATCGCTGCCACGCTTCACCCGGTGCGTGCCGCTGCTGGGGCCGTTCCTTCGTGGCCTGCTGGACCCCGATGCGCGGGAGGCGGCGCTGACAGAGGTGGCGGACTCGCTGGTGGTCGTGGGGCGGGAGATCCGGCAGCGCGCCCCGCGGGCCCAGGTGTTGTTCGTGGACTACCTGACGTTGCTGCCGCCGCCGGGCGTCGCCGCCACGGGGCTGTCGGAGGACGACGCTGAGCTCGGACGACACGTCGCGGGTGAGCTGGAACGCCTCACCGGCGAGGCCGCCGCTCGAACGCAGTGCGGTTGGGTGCGCGCCGCCCAGGCCAGCCTGACCCATCACGCCTGGTCGGACCGGCCGTGGACGACGCGGCCCGGTGTGCCCTGGCCGGGCCGGCCCGCGCCGCTGCATCCCAACGCCGCGGGTATGCGGGCGGTTGCCGATCTGGTGGTGGCGCAGGCGGGCCCGAGCGCCTGAATTCGTGCCATCGGGGCTGATGGCGGCGTGTAAGAATCTGCCTATGGCCCTCGAGCTGAACGCTGACGAGCTTCGGAAGAAGTCCGCCCAACTGTCGAAACTCGCACAGGAACGCGCGCAGCACGAGCGCCGCGTGGCTGAGATCGCCGGTGAGCTCGCCGCGACCTGGACGGGAACGTCGGGGTCAGCTGTTCAGTCCGCCCTGTCGAACTACCTCACGCAAGCGTCGGACGTGCGTCGGGAAGAGGTCGAGATGTCGCAGCTTCTCGATCAAGCGACCGCGGCGTACGAGGGGACCGACGGTAACGCGGCCGGCTCGCTGGCCCAGTCGATGAACATCTGAGTCGGGAGGGTCCGGATGAGCAGCGATATCGCCGTCCAGTTCGAGCGGACGCGGCAGCTGGCCGCCGAGCTGGATGCCGAGGCCGCCAAGGTCAAGCAGATCCTGGAAGAGGAGACCGCGCTGATGGCCGACATCGGCGGTACGTGGTCTGGCGCAGCCTCGGATCAGTTCCGTCAGCAGTACAGCGAGTGGAACAAGGAGGCCGACGAAGAGGCGGCAGCGTTGGACAAGCTGTGCGCCGCGGTTCACGCGGGCATCGACACGCTCTACAGCACCGAGTCCGATGTGACGGGAATGTTCAGTTGAACTGAACCTGAGCAGTCAGAACAACACCGCCTGCAATGATGGCGGTGATGATCGAACTGACCGGGCTGACAAAACTCTATGGATCGCACCGAGCTGTCGACGATCTGACGTTCACCGTCGAACCGGGCGTGGTGACCGGATTTCTCGGACCCAACGGCGCGGGCAAGACCACCACGATGCGGCTGATCCTCGGACTGGACCATCCCACCACCGGAACCGCGACCATCGACGGCAAGCGATACCGGGAACTGCACGATCCGCTACGCACCGTCGGCGCCCTGCTCGACGCGCGCCAGGCACATCCGAACCGCTCGGCCCGCAACCACCTGCGCTGGATCGCGGCGGCCAACCGGATTCCGTCGGTCCGCGTGGACGAGGTGCTCGAGATGGTCGGGCTGACGTCGGTCGCCGAGCGCAGTGCCGGAACGCTGTCGCTCGGAATGAGCCAGCGGCTGGGGATCGCCGCCGCGCTGCTGGGTGATCCGCCGGTGCTGCTGTTCGACGAGCCGGTCAACGGTCTGGACCCCGAAGGCATCCATTGGGTGCGCACCCTCATGCGCAGCCTGGCTGCCGAGGGCCGCACGGTGTTCGTGTCCAGTCACCTGCTGGCCGAGATGGCCAACACCGCAGACCGTTTGGTGGTGATCGGGCAGGGCAAGCTGATCACCTCGACCACGGTGAGCGAGTTCGTCAGCGGTACCTCCGCCGACACCGTGCGGGTGCGCAGCCCGCAACTGGAGACGTTGCGCGAGGTTCTCACCGATGCCGGTTTCGAGGTGGAGGCCGCCGCCGATGGTGACGCGGTAGCGGTGCACGGCGCGGCCATCGAGGTGATCGGCGACCTGGCCGCCCGCAACGCCATCACCTTGCATGAGCTGAGCCAGCGACAGGGCTCGCTGGAGGAGGCATATCTGAAACTCACCGACGACGCGGTCGACTACCGGGCGGTCCAGAAATGAGCGCGCTGGCCGCGCTCGACGCCGAGCGCATCAAACTGTCGACGACCCGTTCCTCGCTGTGGTCGGTGGTCGGGGTGGCGGTGCTCAGCTTGGGCGTGGCCGCGCTGCAGGGCATGTCCGCGGATCACTACAGCGGGCTGTCCCCGGCCAAGGCCGCCCTGGGTGTCGCGGTGTTCGGCGTTCCGGTGCTGATGGTGCTGTCTTCGATGACGATGACCGGCGAATACCGCAGCGGGCTGATCCGCACCACCTTGCTGGCCACGCCGAATCGCACGCAGGTGCTGACCGCGAAAGCGGTGGTGTGCGCGGCCTTCTCCTCGGTGTGTGCGGTGGTGATGGTGCTGGCCTCGGTGCTGGTGGCCCGGATGGTGGCCGACCCGGTGGTCGGAACCCAGCTGTCGATGGCCAACCCGGCGACCTGGCGGGTGGCCGGCGGGTTCGCGTTGTACGCGGCGCTGGCCGCGGTACTCGGGGTGGCCGTCGGTGCGCTCGTGCGCTTCGCGGCCGGTGCCGTCGCGGTGCTGCTGCTGTGGCCGCTGGTGGCCGAGCCACTGCTGGGGAACATGCCCAACTCGGGCCCGCGGACGGGGCCCTGGTTGCCGTTCGCCAACATGTTCACGTTCCTGCACGTGGACTGGCTGTTCCCGACGTATGTCATGCCGTGGGGCGAGCTGGGCTCGCTGTTCTATTTCCTGGTGTGGGTCGCGGTGGCGTTCGTGGCCGCCGCGGTGGTGCTGAACAGGCGTGACGCCTGACCCGGATCACTCCGGGTCAGACGCCACATCCGCGACACCGCCCATGGCCAGGACCACCTTCGACCCGTACGGCACCCGCTGGACCAGCTGCAGCTGAGCCAGCGCCGGGTGGGCGTCGAGCAGCTTGCCGGCGTTGGCCAGCGCACGCAGCGCTGCGGTCTCGGCGCGGGCGGCTTCCAGCTTCGCCGCACCGGTGGCCTTCGCCGTCGCCAGCTGCAGGGCCGCGGCGCGGATCTCGGCCGGGACGATCACGTCCTTGACGAACGCCCCGATCACCTCGACGCCGGTGCGGGTCCCGGCGGTTCGCGCCGCGGCGGCGATCGCGTCGGCATCAATGCGGTTGCCGCGCTGCATCACCTCACCGGCCGTCACCGCGGCGGCGAGGTCGCGCAGGGCGATCTGCGCGGCAAGGTACACCGATGCCATCGGGTCGGCCGCTGCCTCGACGTAGGCCACGGCGTCGCTCACCTTGAACTGCAGGGCGACGGTGATGCGCAGCGTCACCGCATCCGAGGTCAGCACCTCCTGCGGCGCCAGCGTCAGCACCTGCTCGCGCATCTCGACACGCACCACCGAGGCCGCCACATCAATGCGGTGGCGTCCCGGGGGCAGGACACGACCCAGCGTGCCGTCCCGGTACTCCAGTGCGCACTGGCCTGCGGAAACAGTGATTCGGTTGAACGTGAAGATACCCATGTCGTGTCCTCCTTCCGGTGTATGTGTCTGTGCAGCAAAGGGATACCGCCGCCGGACGCAGTCGGTGGCGGGGCGTCACACCCCCGTACCGGCGGATGTGGGCCACAAGGCCGCAGAATGCGCGATTCCGGCGACGGTATCGGGGTTGTAGGAGAGGATTCGAACCTCAGGCCCTTTACCTGTGCCATGGCGCCGCCGGCAACACGCAGAAACGTTGCGGTACTCCGCTCGGCCTGCTTCCCTGTCGGCGCCGTGGAACACCATGCCACCACAGCAAATCCCCAGGCAACCGATTTAATGGCCGGGCACCTCGGTCGAGCCGCTACCGTGGGTGCAATGCGACGTACTTCGACGGGGGCGGTACTCGGCGCGCTGGCGCTGACCGTGGGGCTGGCCGGCTGTGATGCAAAGACCGAACTACAGACCGACGGGCAGCAGTCCCGGGAATCCTCGCCGGCGGCGGTGCAGTTCGCCGAGGAGTTACGTGAGCGGGTCTCCGCCGACGCGATGATGGGTCATCTGAGCAAGCTCCAGGACATCGCCAACGCCAACAACGGCACCCGGGCGCTGGGCAGCCCGGGGTACGACGCGAGTGTGGACTACGTGGCCGGCGCGTTGCGCGATAAGGGATTTGACGTGGAAACCCCGGAGTTCGAGGTGCGCCTGCCGTTCGCCGAGGACCCGCAGGTCACCGTCGGCGGCCAGGCCGTCACCGCCAAGCCGCTGGAGTTCACCATCGGCACCGCCCAGGAAGGGCTGTCCGCACCGCTGGTGCCGGCCAAGGTCGAGGACACCCCGGGGTGCCAGGCCGCCGATTACGACGGCCTGCCGGTTGCCGGCGCCGTCGTGCTGGTCGACCGCGGTTCGTGCCCGTTCGCGGACAAGCAGGCCGTGGCCGCCGAACGCGGGGCCGTCGCGATGATCGTCGTCAACACCAACAACGACGAGAAGATGGGCGGCACCCTGGGCCGCGACACCGACGTCAAGATCCCGGTGGTCAGCGTGACCAAGGACGAGGGCACCCGGCTACGCAACGCACCCGGGCCCACCACGCTCAAACTCGTCGCCGGCGTGCGCACCGAGCACACCCGCAATGTCATCGCTCAGACCAAGACGGGCTCGACCTCGGATGTGGTGATGGTCGGAGCCCATCTCGACAGCGTCCCGGAAGGCCCCGGCATCAACGACAACGGCTCCGGGGTGGCCGCGGTGCTGGAAACCGCTTTGCAGCTGGGCGATTCACCGCAGGTGGCCAACGCGGTGCGGTTCGGGTTCTGGGGAGCCGAGGAAGAAGGTTTGCTGGGATCGACAAACTACGTCGAATCCCTGGACACCGAAGCGCTCAAGGACATTGCCATGTACCTGAACTTCGACATGCTCGGCTCGCCCAACGCGGGGTACTTCACCTACGACGGCGACCAGTCCGCGCCGCTGGACGAGCAGGGCCGTCCCCGGGTCCCCGAGGGCTCGGCAGGAATCGAGCGCACTCTGGCCGCATACCTGGAAGATGCCGGAAAGACGCCGCGCGACACCAGCTTTGACGGCCGATCGGACTACGACGGGTTCACCATGGCAGGCATTCCCGCCGGTGGGCTGTTCTCCGGTGCCGAGGACAAGATGAGCGCCGAGGAGGCCAAACTGTGGGCCGGTGAGGCGGATCAGCCGTTCGACCCGAACTATCACAAGAACACCGATACCCTTGACCACGTGAACCGGGACGCGTTGCAGATACATGGTGAGGGAGTCGCATTTGCTGTCGGGGTGTACGCCCAAGATCAGCGGGGCCGCAACGGTTTACCGGTTCGTTCAGACCGCACGCGCCACCAGATCACCGCGCAGTGACGGCGCGTCGACTCGCTGTCCTATTGCTCGGAGCCGCGCTGGCGGGGTGCTCGGCGCAGCCGTCGCCCCAGGCCGTCGATCCGCAGGACCTGGCGGGCAGGATCACCGTCGACGCCATGTTCACCCACCTGCGCAAGCTCCAGGAGATCGCCGACAGCCATGACGGGAACCGGGCGGTCGGCAGCCCCGGGTATGACGCCAGCGTCGACTATGTGGCAGAAGTGCTGCGGGACAAAGGTTTCGACGTACAGACCCCCGAGTTCGAGCGGATGGGCACCATGCGCGGGGGTAACCCCGCGCTGACGGTTTCGGGTACCACCTACCAGGTGGACCAGGCCTCGATGCTGGTGACGACGGCCCCCGGCGGGCTGAACGCGCCGACGTTGCGCCCGGGCAAGCCGTCCGGATGCGCGGCCACCGACTACGGTTCGGTCGACATCTCCGGCGCCATCGCCGTCGTCGACGACACCGGGTGTTCGGTTGTCGCAAAACAGAACACCGCGCTCGCCAAGGGCGCGGTGGGCCTGCTGGTGGTCAACAACGGCAGGCAGCCGGCTCCGGGCGGCTTGTTCAACACCGGCTATTACCGGCAACTCACCGTCCCCGTCGGCGTCATCGACGAGAACGCGGATGCCGCACTGCGCCGCACCAGCGCGCCGGTCCGGCTGACCCTGGACGGGAAGGCCGAGATGGTCAAATCCCGCAACGTCACCGCGCAGACCAAGACCGGCTCGGCATCGGACGTGGTGCTCGTCGGCGCGCACCTCGACAGCATCGGGGGCGGCCCGGGCATCAACGACAACGGTTCCGGGGTGGCCGCCGTGCTGGAAACCGCGCTGCAGCTGGGCAGTTCGCCGAAGATCGACAACGCGGTGCGGTTCGCGTTCTGGGGCGCCGAGGAAATGGGTTTGGACGGGTCGACACAGTATGTGCAGGGTCTGCCGCTGGACCAGCTCGACGATCTCGCGCTGTATCTGAACTTCGACATGGTCGGCTCGCCCAACGCCGGTTTCTTCACCTATGACGGTGACCAGTCCGGCCAGGCCACCGATCCCAAGCACATGCCCGAGGGGTCGGCCGGGATCGAGAGGACCATGGCCGGTTACCTCAACCTGGCCGGGGCCCGGCCCGCGGACCTGCCGATCAGCGCGAACACCGATTACCACCCGTTCTTGCAGGCCGGAGTGCCGATCGGCGGCGCCACCACGGGGTCGTCGCAACGCAAGACAGAGGTGCAGGCCCGGCTGTGGGGCGGACGGGCGAAGGTGGCCTTCGATCCGAACTATCACACCGGCCGTGACACGATCGACAACGTCGATCCGCGTGCGCTCGGGATCATGGCATCGGCAATCGCGTTCACCGTCGGCACGTACGCCAACTCGATCAACGGGCCCAACGGTGTGCCCGCCCGGGACAAGCGCCACCGCGGTTGAACCATCGAGGGTAGGGCCCCGTATTACGGGTATGGGAATTAACGTCGCCAGAATGCCCAGCCCCAGCACGATTGCCGGCGTTCATGCCGTACTGCCTCCACACCGGTATACCCAGGACGAGGTCACCAGTGCACTGCTGGACCTGCCGGGATACGCCGAGGCCGAAGACGTGGTGCGGGCCCTGCACAAGAGCGCGAAAGTAAACAGCAGGTATCTGGTGCTGCCGCTCGAGCGATATGCCGGCCTCGACGACTTCGGTGAGAGCAACCGCCTGTTCATCGAACATGCAACCGAACTGGGCTGTGCCGCACTGTCCGGGGCCCTGGACGAGGCGGGTCTGCGCCCCCAGGACGTCGATCTGATCGTCACGACCACGGTCACCGGCGCGGCGGTCCCGTCGCTGGACGCCCGCATCGCCGGACGCCTGGGTCTGCGGCCCGACGTACGCCGCATCCCGATCTTCGGGCTGGGTTGTGTGGCCGGCGCCGCCGGTATCGCGCGGCTCAACGATTATCTGCGGGGCGCGCCCGACAAGGTGGCGGTCCTGGTGTCGGTCGAATTGTGCTCGCTGACCCGCAAACACAATCCTGCAATGCCGACGCTGGTGGCCGGTGCGCTGTTCGGTGACGGCGCCGCCGCGGTGGTGGCCGTCGGCGAACAACGCGCCCGACAGCTCGACCCGACCGGGCCCGATGTGCTCGATTCGCGCAGTCACCTCTACCCGGACTCGTTGCACGCCATGGGCTGGGACATCGGCTCCGATGGATTCGAGATCGTGCTCAGCGCCGAAGTCCCGAGCTTCGTGGGCCGCTATCTCGGCGATGACGTCGCCGGGTTCCTCGGCGACCACGGACTTTCTGTCGACGACGTATCCGCCTGGGTGAGCCATCCCGGCGGCCCGAAGGTGATCGAGGCGATCATCGAAACCCTCGGATTACCTGAGGATGCACTGGATCTGACCTGGCAGTCGCTGGCCGACGTCGGCAACCTGTCATCGTCCTCGGTGCTGCACGTGCTGCGCGAAACCATCTGCAAGCGGCCGGAATCGGATACCCCCGGGGTGATGATGGCCATGGGCCCAGGCTTCTGCTCCGAACTCGTTCTGCTGCGTTGGCGCTGATGACGGCCAAGCGATTCACCGCGCTGATCGTCCTCGTCGCCGCCGAGCGGGTCCTCGAACTGGTGGTGTCCAAGCGCAACCTGCGGTGGAGTACCGCCCAGGGCGGCAAGGAGTTCGGGGCCGGCCACTATCCGGTGATGGTGGCGTTGCACACCGCGCTGCTGGTGGGCTCGGCGCTGGAGGCCCGTCGGCGCAGGCCGTCGCCGATCCTCGGCCGGATCATGGTGGCCGTCGTACTCGCCGCCCAGGCGCTGCGCTGGTGGTGCATCACCACGCTGGGCAAGCAGTGGAACACCCGGGTCGTGGTGGTCCCCGGCGCCACGCGCGTGGCCGACGGGCCGTACCGCGTGCTGCCGCACCCGAACTACGTCGCGGTGGTCACCGAGGGCGCCGCGTTGCCGTTGGCCGGCGGCGCCTGGGTCACCGCAGTGCTGTTCACCGTGGCCAACGCGGCGTTGTTGCGGACCCGGATCCGGGTGGAAAACGAAGCGCTGCAAGGCTTGACGTGATCGATCTGCTCGTCGCAGGTGGCGGCCCGGCCGGGCTGGCCACCGCGGTGCACGCGGCGCGCGCCGGGCTGGAGACCGTGGTGGTGGAACGTCGGCAGGGCCCGATCGACAAGGCCTGCGGTGAGGGGCTGATGCCGCACTCGGTGCGGCAGTTGCAGCGCCTGGGCGCGCACCTAGACGGGCGCGGCTACCGGCCATTTTTCGGCATCCGTTACCTGGACGGAAGTCACACCGCCGAGGCCAGGTTCCGCGACGGGCCCGGCCGCGGGGTGCGTCGTACCGTGCTGCACGCCGCGCTGTCCGACGCGGCATCCTCGGCCGGGGTCCGCGTCGTCCACGGTGAGGTCGGTCCGGTGTCCCAGGACTCGACATCGGTGAGCGCGGCCGGTTTTCGGGCCCGCTACCTGGCTGCCGCCGACGGTCTGCACTCGCCGATTCGGCGCTCACTCGGCCTCAGCGGCGGCGAGGGTAGGCGACGCCGCTGGGGAATACGGCGCCATGTCCAGATCGCTCCGTGGTCCGATTGCGTCGAGGTTTACTGGGGGCCCGACGCCGAGGCCTACGTGACGCCGGTCGGTGAGAACTGTGTCGGCGTGGCGATCCTGACCTCGGTGCGCGGTGGATTCGACGAGCACCTGGCGGCGTTCCCGACGCTGGCCGACCGGATCAACGGCCTTGAGCACGGCCATGACCGGGCCGCAGGACCGCTGCGGCAGAAGGTGCGCAACCGGAGTGCGGGGCGGGTGTTGCTGGTCGGTGACGCGGCCGGCTACGTCGATGCGCTGACGGGGGAGGGGATGGGTCTGGCGTTCGGAGCGGCTGAACTTCTCGTCGGGTGTGTGCGCGCCGACCGGCCAGGCGACTACGACCGCCAGTGGCGTGCGATGACGCGTCGCTACCGGTTGCTCACCGCAGCCCTGTTGCACGGCAGTGGTTTCGGCCCCGTCCGGGCCTGCATCACCCCGGCGTCGGCGGCGCTGCCCTCGGTGTTCGGCCGCGTGGTCAACGCTCTCGGCGAGTAGGTTGCGCCAGGTTCCCCAGGTACTCCAACAACCGCATACCGTGGAAGACCAGCAGCGCGGCGATCGAGCCCAGCGCGATCCCGGTGAACGTCAGAGAACCGAGCTGCCACGTGAAGTCGGCGATCCCGATGATCAGCGGGATCGCCGCCGTCATCTGATTGACCGGCCTGGAGAAGTCCACGTGGTTGGTCAGCCAGATCCGCACACCCAGGATGCCGACCAGGCCGTAGAGCACGATGGTCGCTCCGCCCAGCACGCCCGGTGGAATCGCCGAGATCGCCGCTCCGACCTTGGGGCACAACGACAATGCGATCGCCACCGCGGCGGCGACCCAGTACGCCGCGGTCGAGTAGACCCGGGTGGCCGCCATCACCCCGATGTTCTCGGCGTAGGTGGTGGTGGCCGAACCGCCGCCGGCACCGGCCAGCACGGTGGCCACCCCGTCGGCTGCCAGAGCGCGGCCGATCATCGGGTCGAGGTCGGTGCCGGTCATCTGCCCCACCGACTTGACGTGCCCGATGTTCTCGGCGACCAGTGCGATCACCGCGGGCAGGAACAGCGGCAGCACAGCCAGATTGAACTCCGGCGTGTGGAACTCGGGGAGTCCCAACCACGGTGCTGCCGCGATCGCCGCGGTGTCGACGTCGCCGAGGACGAGCGCCAGCAGGTAGCCGATCAGCACCGCGCCGAAGATCGCCAGCCTGCCGATCAGGCCCTTGAAGAAGGCCAGGGTGGTGACCAGCAGCACCAGGGTCACCAGACCGACCAGCGGCCCCTTCTCGAAGTTGGACTTGGCCGCCGGGGCGAGGTTGAAGCCGATCAGGGCGACGATCGCACCGGTCACGATCGGCGGCAACGCGACGTCGATCCAGTGGGTGCCGACCAGGTGCACCACGGCGCCGATGAGGATCAGCAGCACCCCGACGGCGATCAAACCGCCGAGCGCACTTCCGGTTCCGTGCGAGGCCACCGCGGCAGTCACCGGCGCGATCACCGAGAAACTCGACCCGAGGTAACTCGGCAGCCGGTTCCCGGTGATGATCAGGAACAGGATCGTGCCGACGCCGGAGAACAGCAGCGTGGTGGCGGGCGGAAAGCCGGTGAGCACCGGGACCAGGAACGTGGCGCCGAACATCGCCACCACGTGCTGCGCCCCGATACCGATGGTGCTCGACCAATTGAGCCGTTCTCCGGGCGCGACGACGAAGTCGTCGTCGGTGCGGGTCTCGACATATTTCCAACTGAGCAGGGTCACGAGTGTTGACTGAACACCATGAGCGTTGGTCGCGCACCCCAAACATGGGTCCCCGGGCTGGGGCAGTTCACCGGCTATCAGCGGTCCTGGTTGCGAGGCGATGTCCTGGCCGGGGTGACGGTCGCGGCGTATTTGGTGCCGCAGGTGATGGCCTACGCGACGGTGGCCGGTCTGCCGCCGGTCGCGGGCTTGTGGGCCGCGCTGGTCCCGATGGCCGTGTATGCGCTGCTGGGGTCGTCGCGGCAACTGTCGGTCGGGCCCGAATCCACCACCGCGCTGATGACGGCCACGGCGCTGGCTCCGCTGGCCATCGGCGACCCGGCCCGCTACGCCACGATGGCGGCGGTGCTGGCCCTGCTGGTGGGGGCGATCTGTCTGCTGGCCGGGCTGTGTGGGCTGGGCTTCCTGGCCGACCTGCTGTCGCGCCCGGTCCTGGTCGGCTACATGACCGGTGTGGCCGTCATCATGATCAGCGGCCAGCTCGGCAAGGTCACGGGCGTCGACGTCACCGGAGACGAGTTCATCGACCAGATCCGCTCGTTCGTCTCCGGAATCGGATCGGTGCACGTCCCGACATTGGCGTTGTCGCTCACGGTGCTGGTTCTGCTGCTGGTGCTGTACCGGCTCTCCCCGCGGTTCCCCGGGCCCCTGGTCGCGGTGCTGGCGGCCACGGCGGTGGTGTGGCTGTTCTCCTTGGATGACAAGGGGATTCGGGTGGTGGGCGGCATCCCGGCCGGATTGCCGAAACCCGCCCTTCCGCCGGTGTCGATGACGGAGCTGGTGGGTTTGGTGATCCCGGCGGTCGGCATCGCGGTTGTCGCGTTCTCCGACAACGCCCTGACGGCGCGCACCTTCGCGGCGCGCAAGGGCGAGACCATCGACGCCAATGCCGAACTGCGGGCGTTGGGTATGTGCAACCTGACAACCGGTGTCACGCAGGGCTTTCCGGTCAGTTCCAGCGGCAGCCGCACCGCGCTGGGCGACACCGTGGGCAGTCGCACCCAGCTGTACTCGCTGGTGATGCTGGCGACGGTCCTGGTGGTCATGCTGGCCGGGCGGGATCTGCTGGAGAATTTCCCGATGGCCGCCCTGGGGGCCCTCGTGGTCTACGCCGCCCTGCGGCTGATCGACGTGGCGGAGTTCCGTCGGCTGGCCCGCTTCCGGCGCAGTGAGCTGATCCTGGCGGTGGCCACCACCGTCGCGGTGCTGGGCCTCGGAGTGCTCTACGGGGTGCTGGTGGCGATCGCCCTCTCACTCGTGGACGCCCTGCGGCGGATCGCCCGGCCGCATGACAGCGTGCTCGGCTATGTCCCCGGGGTGGCGGGCATGCACGACGTCGACGACTATCCCGACGCGGAGCTGGTCCCGGGGCTGGTCGTCTACCGCTACGACGCCCCGTTGTTCTTCGCCAACGCCGAGGATTTCCGGGAGCGTGCGCTGGCCGCGGTGGAGGAGGCCGACTATCCGGTCGAATGGTTCGTGCTCAATGCCGAGGCTCAGGTAGACCCGGATCTCACCGCGGTCGACGCCATGGAGCAGCTGCGCCGTGAGCTGACCGCGCGGGGCATCGTGTTCGCGATGGCGCGGGTCAAGTCCGATCTGCGGGACGACCTGGTGGCCGCGGGCTTTGTCGACCGTGTCGGCACCGACCGGATCTTTCCGACCCTGCCGACGGCGGTCGAGGCGTTCCGAAATCGCTAGGCATCCTGCGGCTCGTAGCCACAGATCGCGGCCACTTTGTCCGCGGAGGCCGAAGCCGGATCGAACGTGTAGCCCAGCCATTCCCGGGCCAGCCGACGGGCCAACTCGAGTCCGATGACCCGCTGACCGAAGCACAGCACCTGGGCGTCGTTGGACAGGATGGCTCGTTCCACCGAGAAGCTGTCGTGTGCGGTGACGGCACGGATGCCGGGCACCTTGTTGGCGCTGATGGCCACTCCGAGTCCGGTGCCGCACACCAGGAGTGCCCGATCGGCCTTCCCCTCGGCGACCATGCGGGCCGCGGCGACGGCGACGTGCGGATAGGCGGTGTGCTCGTCGGCACGGACTCCCACGTCGACGACGGACTCGACCCGATTGTCGGCCTCCAGGTCGGCGCGCAGGGCATCCTTATACAGCAGTCCGGCGTCGTCACTTCCGACGACGATGCGCAACGTCATTTCGTGTGCTCCTCGATCAGGTCGGCGACGGTGTGGATACACATCGCCAGGGATATCGCTCCGGCGTCGGGGGTTCCGATGCTGCGTTCGGCCAGCGGACGTGCCCGGCCCACGCGGGGCCGAAGCTCGGCGGTATCCGCGGCGGCCTTCTCGGCGACTTCGGTGGCTGTCAACCAGGCTGTACGCCAATCAGTTCCGCTCTCGACGGCGGATGACAGCGCCGACACGAAGGGTGCCAACGCGTCGAGCATGGTCTTGTCGCCGGGCTGGGCTCCGCCCAGCGACGTCAACGCGTCGTGGCCGGCCCGGAGCGCGGCGGTCACCTCCCGGTCGCCGGGGGTACCGAGATTGCCGAGCCGGCGACCGGCCGCGGCCAGTGCGGCACCCCACAGCACGCCTGAGGTTCCACCCGCTTTGGCGGCCCACGCGTCGCCGGCCGCGGTCAGCACCGTCTCGGTGCCGCCGCCCTGGGCGAGCGCTGAAGCGGCCGCAGTATCGGCGGCCCGCGTGCCCTTGACCATGCCGCGGCCGTGGTCGCCGTCACCGGCTACCGCGTCGATGCGGCCGAGTTCGGCTTCGGCCGCGACCATCTGCGCGGCAATGGCCGAAATACCTTGGGCGACGAGTTGGGCCGCTGTCTTTCCGTCGGCATCGGCCTGGCCGATCTGCGGGGTGGTAGCCGGTGTCGTCACCACAGCGCGAGTCTTCGCCTCGGTCGTGGTGATGCGGCCCTTGCGGTAGGCCGGGGTGTCGGCGGGCGAGGTCCACAACCGCTCGAGTTCGTCGTCGAGCCACATCACCGTCAGCGAGCAGCCGGCCATGTCCAGGCTCGTCACGAGTTCACCGACCTCGGGCTGCACCACGGTGTAGCCGGCCTCGGTCAGGAGGGCCGCAACGGTTTTCCACACCACGAACAGTTCTTCGTACTTGGTGCGGCCGAGTCCGTTGAGGATCACCGCGATTCGGTTGCCGGTACCGGCGGGCTTCTCGGCGAGCACGCCGGTGACGAGGAGTTCGGCGAGTTCGGCCGCGGTGGGCATGATGTGGCTGGACACGCCCGGCTCGCCGTGGATGCCCAGACCCAGGTCCATCGTGCCCGCGTCGACGGTGAACAGCGGCCGGTCCGCTCCTGGCATGGTGCAGCCGTCGAATGCCACGCCCAGCGTGCGGGTGCGGTCGTTGGACTTGCGGGCCACGGACTCGACGTCGGCGATGTCCCGGCCCTCTTCGGCGGCCGCACTGGCGCAACGGAATACGGTGAAGTCGCCCGCGATGCCACGCCTCTTCGCGATGTCGTCCACCGACGCGCTGGCGATGTCGTCGGTCACAGCGAGGTAGCGTGCGTCGATGCCCTCGGACTGCAACTGCGTCACGGCCAGGCCGAAGTTCATCACGTCACCCGCGTAATTGCCCGTGATCAACAGCACGCCGGCATCCCCGTGCGCGGCACGCGCTACAGAGGCGGCTTCCTGCGTCGAAGGTGAGGTGAAGATGTTGCCGACGACCGCTCCGTCGGCGAACCCGGGGCCGACCACACCGCAGAAGGCGGGGTAGTGCCCCGAGCCGCCGCCGACGACCACAGCGACCTTCCCCGAAGGGGTTTCGGTGGCGCGCACCACACCGCCGGGCACCCCGGCGACGTACTGCGCGTTCGCATCGAGGAATCCGGCGAGCATGTCTTCGGTGAAGGTGGCCGGATCGTTGAACAAACGTGTCATGGCGGCGTCCCGTCAGTGCATGTGGCTACCACCGTTGATGTCAACGGTGGTTCCGGTGAGGTAGCTGGCGTCCTGGCTCGACAGGAACGTCATGACGGCGGCGATTTCGTCGGTGGTGGCGGTGCGCCCGACCGGGATGTCGGCGGCGAGCTTGGCTTCCTGCTCATCGGTGGAGCCGACGCGGATGTTGGTGTCGACCGCGCCCGGGGTGACGGCGTTGACCGTGACGCCGGTGTCGGCGATCTCGCGGGCCAGCGACTTGGTGAAGCCAAGGATCGCGGCCTTGGCCGACGAGTAAGGCACCTTGCCGAAGACTCCGCCGCCGCGCTGCGCGGACACCGAGCTCATGTTGACGATGCGGCCCCATCCGGCGTCGATCATGTCGGGCAGGAAAGCCTTTGTGACCAAGTAGGTTCCGGTGGCGTTGACCGCCATGACCCGGTTCCACAGCTCCAGCGTGGTGTCGAGGAACGGCACCGGTGAGGTGATTCCGGCGATGTTGGCCAGGGCGCCGACGACGGGCAGGTTGCCTGAGGCGACCTCGGCGGCGACCGCGTCGTGGGCGGCGGTGACCGACTCCTCGGAGGTGACGTCGATGGCGTGACCGAAGGCGGGAATGCCGAACTGGTTGCCGATCTCGGCGGCGACCTTGGCGGACTTCTCGCCGTCCAGGTCGAGGACGACGATGGCCCAGCCTTCCTTGGCGTAGCGCTGGGCGACGGCCATGCCGATGCCCTTGTCGGACGTGGCTCCGGTGACGACCGCGGTGCGGGTGACGGACATGTGGTGGTTCCTTTCGGGTCAGATCAGAGAAGAGATGAGGTTTCCGGCCGCGGCGGCGGCGGAGGGACGTTCGTCGTGTGTGACGTCGCGGGTTTCGAGTTCCAGCGAGAAATGGCCCGCATAGCCGGCATCGGCGAGGTTTTTGAGTCCGGTCGCGAAATCGACGTCGCCGTTGCCGACCGACAGATTGATGTTGCCGGGGACGGCGTCCCGGATGTGTACGTGGCGGATACGTGGGCCGAACCTGCCGACGAAGTCCGCGGGATCGCCGCCCGAGGCCACGATGTGGCTGAAATCCATGACGATCCCGATGTTTTCGTCGAGGCGGTCGGCCAGCAGCTGGGCACGTTCGATGTCGGAGCACAGGCGGAAGAAGTGCAGGGACTCGGTCCAGAGTTCGACGCCGCGGGCGGCGGCAACCTGTGCGGCTACCGCGAGTTCGCTCGCCACGGTGGTCAGATCCTCGTCGAGTGAGGCGACCGGCTCGTGGTCGAGCGCGCCGCACGGCAGCACCAGGGCCTCGGCGCCGGTGGTCACGGTCAGTTCGACCAGCATGGCCAGGTGCCGGTTCCGGATGGCGCGGCCCGCGCCGTCGAGCGCGACGTTCAGGTCGCCGATGTCGCCGTTGATCGAGCGGACCCGGATACCTGATGCCGTGACGGTGGCGGCTACCTCGCGCACGGCGTCCTCGTCGAGGACGAAGGGCACGTGATCGCAGACGCCGGGCAGCGCTCCCAGGTCGATCTCGGTGAAGCCCAGACCGGCAATGGTGTCCAGGGCCTGGGGCAGCGGTTGGTGGCGGAAGCTGATCGTCGAACAGCCCAGCCGGGCGTGGAACGAATCTGGCATGCGGCGCTGCTTTCTCCTGAGCCTCACGGCGTTGTGACCGTGCCCACAGTACATTGGTCGACTGTTAACAGTCAACGGGCGGCAATAAATTTCTGTTGACTGTTGACAGTGCCATGTGTTCGGGCTCACACTGAGACCATCCACCGCACTGTTGACCGTCAACAGTTACTGGGTTTCCCCAGGTGGGCACGGATTTGAACGGGATTTGAAAGGATGACGCCCATGAGCGATGACGCTCTGAAAATGCGGGGTCCCGTACTCGGCACCAAGGACGCCAAGCGGGTCGCAGTCGGCTCCGCCGTCGGCGCGGTGATCGAAACCTATGACTTCATCGGATTCGGGACTGCCGCCGCGCTCTACTTCGGCCACGCGTTCTTCCCGAACTCCAGCCCCGTCGCGGGCACCCTGGCTGCGTTCGCGACCCTCGGCGTGGGCTTCGCAGCCCGGCCGCTCGGCGGCATCATCGGTGGCCACCTCGGTGACAAGCTCGGCCGCAAGCCGGTGCTGGTGGCGTCGTTGCTCATCATGGGTCTGGCCACGTTCGCCATCGGATTGCTGCCCACCTACGCCGCGGTCGGCGTCCTGGCCCCGGTTCTCTTGGTGACGGTGCGGATCATCCAGGGCCTGGCCTTCGGCGCGGAGTGGGGCGGCGCCATCCTCATGAGCTACGAACACGCACCGTGGAAGGAGAAGGGCCGCTATACCGGCATCGTGCAGGCCGGATTCCCGGTGGGACTGCTGCTGGCCAACCTGGTGTTCCTGGGCAGCGTGCACATCGGGGGTGACTGGGCGTGGCGGCTGCCGTTCCTGGCCAGCATCGTCCTGGTCGCCGTCGGGCTGATCATCCGGGCCAAGGTGCCCGAGTCGCCGGTATTCGAAGACGTCAAGGGCGAGGGCAAGATCGTCAAGGCGCCGATCGTCGAGGTGATCAAGAACGACTGGCGAAATATCCTGCGCGGCATCGGCCTTCGCATCGCCGAGACCGCCGGCTATGCCGTCTCGATCACCTACATGATCTCCTACCTCAAGACCGCGAAGCTGGCCACCGCGACCGAAACCCTTGTGGCGCTGTGCATCGCTGCCGCACTCGGGATCTTCGCGACCGCGGCGTGGGCTCGGCTGACCGACCGGGTGGGCCGGCGGCCCGTCTATCTGTGGGTGTGCGCGTTCGGCATCCCATTCGGTGTGCTGATGTTCGTGCTCGTCAACACCGGTCTGGTGCTGCTGATCATCGCGACATTCGTGATCGCCTACGGCGTGTGTCAGAACGCCCTCGCCGGTGCGCAGGGCGCGTGGTTCCCAGAACTGTTCACCGCCAACACGCGAGCATCGGGCGCCTCGCTGGCGTACCAGATTTCGGCCATGGTCTCGGGTTTCACGCCGTTCATCACGACGCTGCTGTTCCAGGCGATGGGCTGGATGGGGCCTGCCCTGCTCTTCTCCGCGTACGCCGCGATCGGACTGTGGGCCGCCCTGGTGACCCGAGAGACCTGGGGCCCAGCCGAACGTCAGGCCGCTGAGAAGGCCGTCGCCGACCACGCCCTGGCCGCCTGATGCGTGCGGCGAAGGTGCGTGACGCTGCCTACCGGATGCGTCACCACGTACTGAACATGGGTGAGGCGCAGGGACAGGGCTACGTCGGGCAGGCGCTCGGCGCGGCCGACATGCTGGCCGTCGTCTATGCCGACCAGTTGCGCTACCGCGCCGACGATCCGCACTGGGACGGTCGGGACCGGTTCCTGCTGTCGACGGGCCACTATGCGATCGGCCTGTACGCGGCGCTGGCCGAGGCCGGCATCATCGATATCGCCGAACTCGACACGTACGGCTCTGACGAGTCCCGACTGCCGATGTCCGGAATGGCCAGCTACACACCGGGAATGGAGATCTCGGGCGGATCGCTGGGCCACGGTCTGACGGTGGCCGTCGGGATGGCACTCGGCTTGCGACACCAGGGCAACCAGGCTCGGGTGATCAACTTCCTCTCCGACGGCGAGCTCGACGAGGGTTCCACGTGGGAGGCCGCGATGGGTGCCTCGCATCACGGGCTCGGGAACCTGATTGCGTTGGTCGACATCAACGCGCTGCAGGCCGACGGCCCGACCGTGGGTGTGCTGCGCACCGAACCCGTGGCCGACAAGTGGGCCGCGTGTGGCTGGCACGTGCAACGGGTTGACGGCAACGACGTCGATGCGCTGTTGCGGGCCTTCGATTCCACGGCCACTGACCGACCCTCGGCCATCCTGTGTGACACCAAGGTCGGCAGGGGAGTGCCGCTACTGGAAACCCGCGAGAAGGCGCACTTCATGCGCATCGACGCCGATGAGTGGCAGATCTGCCGCGACCAACTCACTGAAGGGGCTTCAGCATGAGCACCAAACTGCGCACCTCGGCGATGATCGCGTCGTTCGCCGATCCCGGACAGAAGACCACGCCCGCTCCCTTCGGGCACGCGCTCGTGAAGGCCTCCCAAGCCGATGACCGGATCGTCGGGCTCACGGCGGATCTCGGCAAGTACACCGACATGCACATCTTCGCGCAAGCCTTCCCAGAACGGTTTTTCCAGATGGGCATGGCCGAGCAGCTGCTGTTCGGCGCCGCGGCCGGGATGGCCGAGACCGGCCTGATTCCTTTCGCCTCAACGTATTCGGTGTTCGCGGCGAGGCGGGCCTACGACTTCATCTGCCTCGACATCGCCGAGCCGGGTCTCAACGTCAATATCGTCGGCGGGCTCCCCGGCCTGACCACGGGCTACGGTCCGTCCCATCAGGCCACTGAAGATGTCGCGATCTTCCGGGGAATGCCGGGGCTGACCATCGTCGATCCGTGCGATTCGGTCGACATCGAGCAGGCCGTCCCGCAACTTGCCGAGCATCCGGGGCCGACCTACCTGCGCCTGTTGCGCGGGCAGGTGCCGACGGTCCTCGACGAGTACGGCTACACGTTCGAACTCGGCAAGGCCAAGGTGGTGCGTCCCGGCAATGATGTGGTGTTCGTGTCCAGTGGACTGATGACGATGCGGGCCCTGCTGGCCGCCGAGGAACTGGCCGGTCACAAGGTCGACGCCGCCGTGGTGCACGCGCCGACACTCAAGCCGTTCGACGCCGACACGGTGCTGCGTGAACTGGATTCGGATCGATTGGCGCTGACGCTGGAGAACCACACCGTGGTCGGGGGGTTGTTCGAAACCGTCGCCGCGGAGATGGTCCGGCGAGGGGTCAGTCGGCAGGTCACGCCGATCGCGTTGCCCGACGAGTTTCTGGCTGCAGGGGCACTGCCGACCTTGCACGACCGCTACGGCCTGTCCACCCGGCGAATCGTCGCATCGGTCCTGGGGCGGTTGTAGGATCAGTGTTGACAAACAAATGTTGACAGTCGAGGAGCAGTCAATGTCGGTCGAGGCCCCGTCGCTGCTGCGGCTTGAGAAAACCAGCCTGCGCGAGCAGGCGCTCTCGGCGCTGCGCCGTGCGATCACCTCGGGTCAGCTCCAGCCCGGCACCCACCTCGTGGAGACCGATCTGTCCGACGCTCTGCAGATCAGCCGAGGCACGCTGCGTGAGGCCATGCGGCAACTGCAGCAGGAGGGGTTGATCTCGGCGGGGGCCAGGGGTCGCCTGTCGGTCCGGCATCTTGATGCCAAGGAAATCAAGGACATGTTCGACGTCCGGGGTGCCCTGGAATCCTTGGCTGCCGGCGAACTCGCCTCGCGGGAGGATCGCGGCGACGCCGTGTCGGCCTTGCGTGCCGCCGTCGCCGACATGGAGCGGTGGGCGGCCTCGAATCTGGAGGATCGCATCGAGGCGGATCTCAAATTCCATCGCACGATGTGCCATCTGAGCGGTAACGAGACCCTGCTGCACGTGTGGTCGTCGCTGGAGGGCAGTATCCGGATGTCGATCATGTACGCCGGGGTGGATCGGGCGCTCAAGAACATGGACGCCAAGCGGCATCTGGACATCGTCGATGCCATCGAATCCGGCGACGCCGCTGCTGCCGCCGCCACCGTGCGTGAGCACATGTGCACTGCCGCAGCGGTTTTGGTTGAGGACGCCGGCTAGCTGGTATGTCGATTACAACGGCGCCAGCAGCAGGGTGCACGCCGTCTTGAGGCTTTGTTGCGCCTCGGCGGTGGACATGCGCCCGTTGAGACTGGACTGCAGGATGCCGTGCCAGGTCTGCTGAACCAGGCGGACCAGAGAGACCTGTTGGGGGCTTGGATCTTTCACCCCTGACGCGTCCAGCAGCATCGTGCGCACCAACCGATCGATCCGGCCCACCTCGGCGACCACCGCCCCGTCGGCGGCATTGAGGGCGTTGAGCATGGCAGCGCTCAGATGCGGTTGGCGCAACATGGTCCGGGTGGCGCGTGTCAGGACGTCGAAAACCCGGTCGGCCGGCGTCCCCGGCGGGGTGGACCGGCGATCGATGCCCTCCTGCATGCCTTCGACCCGGTCGGCCATCACGGCGAGGAAGAGATGGGTCTTGGATGGGAAATACCGGTACAACGTGCCGAGCGCCACCCCGGCCGATTTCGCGACCTCCTGCATCTGAACCTGCTCGGCCGGCCGCAGCGCGCCCAACACTCCCGCCGCGCGCAGGATCGCCTCACGCCGCTCCTGCTGGAGCTCCGAACTGGGCTCCGCGGCGGGGCGTGGTTCCCCGATCCTCGGCAACGCTGCTTCTCCCTTTCGATGGCGAATTCACCCTAGATCACAGTCAGGTTGGGCTGTAACGTGACCAAAAACTGAAATTCATTCTAGTTCTGCGAGAGAGGTTTGGCATGGCGAGATTCACCCGCGAAGAGTTGTCCGGCGCACTCGACCACTACACCAAGACGGTGGAGGTCTGCTCGAAGACAGGCGACTGGGCTCCGTTCGCCGACCTGTTCACCGAGGACGTCACCTACATCGAGCACGCCTACGGCGTCTTCGAAGGGCGCGAAGAGGTCAGGCGGTGGATCACGGCCACCATGCTGCCGTTCCCACACATGCGTTTCCCGCACACCTGGGTGGCATTCGACGAGGAAAACGGCGCGATCGTGATGGAGATCCTGAACGTCCTCGATCACCCCACCGAACCGGGGAAGGAGTTCGGATTCCCCAACATCACGCGCCTGGTCTACGCCGGGGACAACCTGTTCTCCAGTGAGGAAGACGTCTACAACCCCAACCGGGATGCACCGCGCACCGTCGGCGCCTGGCTGAAGGCGGGCGGAGTCATGCAGGGCGAGCTGCCGGCCATGAAGCATCCCTGAAATTCACTCTAATTTCGACCTGAATGCATCGGGAGAAGCAGCATGAAATTCATCTATGCCCTGTGGGGCCCCGGGCTCGGCGCCGCCCTGCGAACGCCTGCGTTCCGGGAGGCGATGCGTGCTGCGGGCGCAAACCGGTTGCAGGTCAACGTCGATGACGACGACGTCGCGCGGGCGACGCTGCGCATCACGACGTTCGCCGCCCCGGTTACCTCCGTGGTGAGCGTCTGGACCGAGACGGAACCTGCAGACATCTCCGAGCTGTTGTCGGCGGTGGCCGAGCGGTGCGCGGGGTGGGAAGTCGAGGAGCGGACACCGCTCGTACCGCCGGAAACCGCCGACGGCGTCCGCGCCGCGGCCCTCGCCCAGATCGGGTTCCTGCGTATCCCAGCGGAACTGGACGCCGCGGAGTGGTTGCGCATCTGGCAGGGGCTGCACACCGATGTGGCGATCGAGACCCAGTCGACCTTCGGCTACGTGCAGAACCGGGTCCTGCGAACGGTTTTCGGGCAGGACCGGGTCGACGCGGTGGTCGAGGAACTTTTTCCGATGGCGGCGATGACCGACATGCATGCCTTCTACGGCAGTGGAGGTGACGATGCCGAACTGCGGCGGCGTCTCACCCTGATGATCGAGAGCGTGACGCGCTTCGGAGCCCACCAGAATCTGGACTCGGTGCCGACCAGCCGCTATGTGTACGACCTCACCCCGTAGACCGCCGCGCCGACCGCCACGACGGCCAGTCCGGCGAGCACCGAAGTCAGGGGCAGCGAGAACGCCAGCACCAGGCAGCCGATGAGACCGACGGCCGGGATCACGCGACGACGGACGAGCGGCTCCAATGTGTATGCCGAGACGTTCGCGATGGCGTAGTACAACAGCACCGCGAACGACGAAAAGCCTATGGCCCCACGGAGATCGGCCACCGCCGCCAATACCGCCACCACGACGCCTACCAGCACCTCGGCCCGGTGCGGCACGTTGAACCGGGGATGCACTGCCGCCAGCCAGTGCGGCAGATGGTGGTCGCGGGCCATCGCCAACGTGGTGCGCGACACCCCGAGGATCAGGGCCAGCAGCGAGCCCAGCGCCGCCACCGCGGCCCCGGCCCGCACCACCGGTTGCCACCCCGGCGCGCCGGCCGCCGCCACCGCATCGGCCAGCGGCGCGGGTGCCGACGCCAATCCGGAACCGCCGAGCACCGAGAGCACCGCGACCGCGACCACCGCGTAGACCACCAGCGCGATGCCCAGCGCAATCGGGATCGCTCGCGGGATGGTGCGAGCCGGGTCGCGGACCTCCTCACCCAGGGTGGCGATCCGGGCGTACCCGGCGAAAGCGAAGAACAACAGGCCGGCGGCCTGCAGGACCCCACCGGCGCCGACGTCGTCACCGATCGCCAGGCGCGCGGGATCGGCCGCGCCGGAACCGGCGATGATCACCACGACCGCGGCCAGGACCGCGAGCACGCACGCCACGATGATGCGAGTCAGCAAGGCCGACTTCTGAATTCCGGCGTAGTTCACCGCCGTCAGAGCCACCACCGCGGCCACCGCCACGGCATGCGCTCCCTGCGGCCACACATACAACCCGACCGTCAGCGCCATCGCGGCACACGACGCGGTCTTGCCGACGATGAAACTCCACCCGGCCGTGTATCCCCAGAACTCGCCGAGCCGTTCCCGGCCGTATACATAGGTACCGCCGGATTGCGGATAACGAGCGGCCAGCCGCGCCGACGAGGTCGCGTTGCAGTACGCGACGAGGGCCGCGAGAGCGAGGCCGATCAGCAGTCCCGCCCCCGCTGCGGCGGCGGCCGGGGCCAGGGCGGCGAAAATGCCCGCTCCCACCATGGATCCCAGGCCGATCACGACGGCGTCAGTGGTCCCGAGCCTGCGCTGCAGCCCGCCGGGCGTGGTCACCCCGGCGATACTAGTGCCGCACCGGCTATTGGGCAGGTCGGCGAGGGTGAATGAAGACCCCTTCTGCGCGGACCGTGACGCCTTCCGAGGTGGAGAGGTGGCCGACGGCGAAGGTCTTCACTCCTTCTATCCGGTCGATGTACGCCTCGGCGTGAACGGGACCGAGCCGGGTGCCGGCCTCGTAGCGAAGGGTGAGAGTCCCGGTCACCGCGGGCCGTCCTGGCTGATGTGCGGTGGCACCGAGAACGTGGTCGAGAAGAAGGGCACAGATTCCACCGTGCACATGACCGGCGGGACCCTCGTAGGCCGCGCCGAGGGTCACATCGGCCCAGACTCGCCCGTCGGGGTCGTGGTGGACCACCAATGGGGGTGCCAGAGCGTTGCGCAGCCCGATGACGGCATTTCCCCACGCGAGGGACTGCCCGTCGACGGCCTGTTGGACGCCGAATGAACCTGGCATCAACGACTGGCTCAGTTCGTCGGCCGCAGCGTCGATCTTCTGCTTGGCAGAAGCGATGCCGTCGAGCCGGGCCTGGCTGCGGATGGTCGCATCGACGAGTCGACGAACAGATTCGGTGAGCGACTCGTACAACGCTTGTGGGACCTGGGTTTCGCTGTTTACAGACAATCCTTCACTCCGCTGTGGGATCGAGTCGCCGGTCGGCGAAGCCACCGTAGTCACCGCGATAGAACAGCAAAGGTTGCCCGCCATGGGCTCGCAGCGTTGTGACGTGGGCAACCACGATGGTGTGGTCGCCCGCGTCGTGCTCGTGTTCGAGGTCGGCTTCGATGGTGGCCAGCGTGTCGTGCAGTTGCGGTGCTCCGTTCGCCGCCGGGATCCAGGGGATTCCGGCGAACTTGTCCTCGCTGCTGCGGGCGAATTGCGCGCATAGCGCTGCCTGGTGGTCGGCAAGGATGTTGATGCACATTCGGCCGGTAGCGCGGATCAGCGGCCATGTCGAGGAGGAGCGGGACGGGCAGAACGAAACATACGGCGGATCCAGCGACACCGAGGTGAGTGATTGACAGGTGAAGCCGAGTGGTCGCTGCCCATCATGACCGGTGATGACGGCGATACCGGTGCAGAAATGCCCGAGCACCGCACGCATGTCCTGCGGTCCTGGCCGCGGATGCGTGGGGTGAGCTGTCGCGGCGTACTCGATGCTCATCGGTCTCCGTTCCTCGTGTGGTCTGTCCACCAAGAGTCGGCCAGACATGCACCGTGGGCAACGGCGTCTCCCGGTCAGTGGTTCGGCCGGAGAAGTGTCGTGACCTCGGTTGTTACCCTTGCACCATGGAAGAATCCGAGCCGACAGCCAAGCCGGCGCTGGCCGCGAACAGCTGGGCGCTGCTCGGGTTGCTGTCTTACGAGCAGGAACTCTCCGGCTACGACATCCGCAAGTGGCTCCACTGGAGCATGCGCTATTACTACGGAAGCCCGGCGTACAGCCAGATCTACTCCGATCTGAAGAGGCTGGAAAAGATGGGTTACCTGACCTCGCGGGTGGACGGCACCGGCACGCGAAACCGCCGTCTCTACAAGATCACCCAGTCCGGACTGGACGCGGTCACCCGGTGGGCGCGGGAGACACCGCCGGACCCACCCTCGTTGAAGCATCCAGCGCTCATGCGGGTCACGATGGGTCACCTGAGCGACCCGGCCACGCTGAAGCAGATGCTCCAGGAGCATCTTGCCTACGTCGACGAGATGCAACGCGATGCAGCCAAAGAGGCCCGGTGGGCCGGCGTCGATCCGTCATGGGCGTACGCCAAGGTCGCGTTGGGCTGGGCGGAACGGTACTACGCGTCGGAGCGGGAACTGACCCTGCAGCTGATCAAGGACCTCGACGAGGCCGAGGCCAACTTCCCGAAAGTCGGTGAAGGCGCCAAGATCCCGTGGCCAGATCCGGCGTACTGGTACGAGATCGAGAGGAAGGCCCACGCCGAGGACATGGAAGGCTCAGACTGACCTTCCGCCCGTCGCGGCTTACTCTTCGGCCGCGTCGCGAGCAGCGATGTAGCCGTACACCAGCCCCTGTGCGATGGTCGCCCCGGCGCCGGGATAGGTGTGTCCGAAGGCGTTGGCGGCCGTGTTGCCGATCGCATACAGCCCGTCGATGACGGTGCCGTCTTCGCGAAGCACCCGGGCACGGTCGTCGGCGCGTAGACCGCCACACGTACCAAGGTCGCTGAGCACCATCTTCACCGCGTAGAACGAGCCCTTCACAAGTGGCCGCAGGTTCGGGTTCGGCGTGACCGTTGGGTCGCCGTAGTAGCGGTCGTAGGCACTGCGGCCCCGCTCGAAGTCGGGATCCTCTCCAGCGAAGGCGTTCTCGTTGAACCGCGTCACCGTCGCCACGAAATCCTCGACCGGAACCTGCATCTTGGTCGCGAGGTCGTCGAAGCTGTCCGCCTTGACCGCGATTCCGGCGTCGTACCAGGTCTGTGGAATCGGCATCCGTGGAAACAGCTCGGCGGCGAAGACATAGCTGTTGCGGTACTTCTGATCGAAGACGATCCACATGCTTTCCACCGGCGTACCCGAGGCTTCCAGTTCCAGAACACGTTGTCCGAAGCTCATGTAGTCGGCCGATTCATTGGCGAACCGGTGGCCGTTGTGGTCGACGATGAACGACCCGGGCAGTGATCGCTCGGCGAGCATCACCGCCGGAGCCGACCCAGGCAGCGGGGCGACTGCGGGGAACCACCAAGACTGATCCATCAAGGCGATGTCGGCTCCGGCATCCTGCCCCAACCGGATGGCGTCGCCGGTGTTCGACTCGGCGCCGAGGCTGAGATTGCTTCCGAGAGATTCGGATTGGAACTTGCGGCGCATGTCCATGTCGTGATCGAAACCGCCCGCGGCGAGTACGACTCCGCGCCGGGCGGTCACGGCGAGCCGCTTTCCGCCGTGTTCCACGATGGCTCCGGTGACGCGGTCACCCTCGGTGACCAGTTCGGTCAGCGAGGTGTCGAGCCAGATCGGGATCCTGGCACGAATCGCCCCGGCGAACAGACCCGCCGCCAGTGCCTGACCGCCGGCGGCGTAACGCTTCCCGAGGGCCAGACCGCCCAGACCCTGCGCGAGCCGTTTGAGCACCGTGGGCAATCCCTTGCGGGGCACTCGACTCATCAGGTTCAGCCATCGGTAATCGGCACCGGTGGTCGGCATCGGAATCTTGACTTCCATGACTCCGGGGCGCAGGTCAGGAAGGTATTCACCGAGAATCGAGGTGTCGAGCGGCCGGCATTCGCAGGTGCGCCCGGCAGCGGATCCACCGGGAGCCTCGGGGTGGTAGTCGGAGTATTCCTTGGCCCAGAAAAGTTTCATCGGCGTGGTCCGACGCAACATGTCGACCGTCGCGGGCAGGTTGTCGAGGTACGCGGTGGAGCGCTGCTGAGGTGCCGAGTCCGCCACGACGGCTTCCAGATACGTGTGTGCTCGGCGCGACGGGTCGGTACCCCCGCATTCTTCGATCACCTGGCTGGCCGGGAGCCACAACGCACCACCCGACCTCGCCGTCGAACCGCCGACATGGGAGGACTTTTCGACGACGAGAACCGACAGGCCCAGCTCGTGTGCGGCCAGAGCGGCGGCGAGTCCGGTACCGGATCCGACGACGAGGAGGTCTACTTCCGAGTCGGCAACGGTGAGGCCGGCCGGGATCGTCTTGTGGCTGGTGGTGGTCACGGACGTCGACGATATGGCCGCGGCCGACAGTCCAGAATCCAACCTCCTGTTGAGCGGAACACGGACCTTCCCGCCTCTGTTGCGGCGCAGTTCAATGGGGCCATGACGACGCACCCAGATACCGATGACATTCGGTTGATCGAGGCCGGTTCGGTACCGACCAGGTTCGCCCGCGGCTGGCACTGCCTGGGGTTGGTCCGCGATTTCGGTGATGGAAAGCCGCATCAGATCAACGCGTTCGGGCAGAAGCTGGTGGTGTTCCGCAGCGAGGACGGGGCACTCAACGTGCTCGACGGGTATTGCCGGCACATGGGCGGCGACTTGTCGCAAGGGACGGTGAAAGGCAACGAGATCGCCTGTCCTTTCCACGATTGGCGGTGGGGCGGTGATGGTCGCTGCAAATCGGTGCCGTACAGCAAGCGCACCCCGCGATTGGCCCGTACCGCTTCCTGGCCCACTCTGCAGCAGGACGGAATGCTCTTCGTCTGGAACGATCCCGAGCGCAAGGCCCCTCCCGCCGATGTGACCATTCCGCACATCGAGGGTGCCACCAGCGACGGGTGGACCGATTGGCACTGGTACACAACCGTCGTCAATACCAACTGCCGCGAGATCATCGACAACGTCGTGGACATGGCGCACTTCTTCTACATCCACGGATCGCTTCCCACCCACTTCAAGAACATCTTCGAAGGTCATGTCGCGACCCAGTACATGAAGAGCGGCGGCCGGCCCGACATCGGCGACCCCGAAGGGGCCAAGTTGCTCGGCACCACCTCATTGGCGTCCTACCACGGACCCTCGTTCATGATCGATGATCTGACCTACCACTACGAGGAGTTCGACCAGCGCACGGTGCTGATCAACTGCCACTACCCGATCGACGCCAATTCGTTTGTGCTGCAGTACGGCATCGTGGTGGAGAAGAACGCAGCCATGCCGGAGGAGCTCGCCATGGAGACGGCTGTCGCTCTCGGCGAGTTCGTCAAGATGGGATTCGAGCAAGATGTCGAGATCTGGCGTAACAAGACCCGGATCGACAACCCGCTGCTTGTCGAGGAGGACGGACCGGTCTACCAACTCAGGCGCTGGTATGAGCAGTTTTATGTCGACGCGGCCGACGTCACTCCGGACATGGTGGACCGCTTCGAATTCGAGCTGGACACAACCAGACCGTACGAGGCCTGGATGAGGGAAGTGGAAGCCAATCTCGCTGCCCGCGCTGCTACTTCTGGGCCGGTGGGGTGACGATGGCTGTCCGGCCGGACAACCGCCTCGACGATGCGCCGATGGCGCCGGTGACGTGCGCGCGATGCGGCGCCGGCGTCGAGGTGCGCAAGAGCAGTTGGAGCCAGACCAGCGTCCAGTGGACCGGCGCTGCCCTGGATCGTTGTGAAGAGCGTTGCACCGCAGCGCGATTGGCCGGTACCGATGCCCGCGACCTGTTCCTGACCTGCTCGACCCTGGGCGGGTCCATCGTGGACGCGGTGCGTTCGGGTGCGCTGCAGGTGGTCGACGAGACTTCGTGAACTTCTGAATCCGTCCGGCTACCGCTTCAGCAGGCCGACGGTACGGGTGAGCCGTTCTGACAGCTCCGCCGCGGCGATGCGCCGCTGAGCGAACGCGGCAACGTTGGACATCCAGACGTCAGACAGTATTTCGGCGGCGCCGATCTCCCGGGTGGGCGATTCACCTTCTGACGCGGAACCGACGAAGATTCGGACCACCTGCTGTCGCACCCGATCCGCCTGGGTCGCGGCGGTGCCGTCGGCGTAGAGATAGGGGCGGATCATGGCCTCGGCAAACAGCGACGATGAGCACAGCCGGTCGGTGAGGGTCAGGGCAACCCGCAGCAGTCGCCGAAACGGATCCGGCTCATCGGTGACGCAGACATACTCCGTCTCGAAATCCCACAGCCATTCGTAGAAGCACGCGAGCAGCAGCTCATCCTTCGACGGGAAGTATTGGTACACAGTGCCGGCCGACACACCCGCCGCGGCGGTGACTGAACGGATCTGACAGGCGTCATAGCCCAGGACGGCCAGCTCTGTCGCACAGGCGATGATCCGATCACGCCGTTCCCCTCGCCGAGCCTGGATTCTCGTTGTCCGCATCTCTGGCTCTGGACGGGAGAGACTCTGCAACACTGCCCACTCCTTCACTACGCGGGACCTGACAACGAGAAGGCTAAGCCGGGCTCGGCGCAGTGGACACAGACGTTCTCGCTGACCGGGCAGTCGTGTACCCAGCCACCGAACGGGTCGCCGATGGCTGGGTCGCGCAGGGCGTCCTACGTGGATGACACGGGCATGATCGGAATCTTCTTCATCGCGCTGGCACGAGGATCTGGTGCGGCCGCCGCGGCCGCGTGGTTCTCTTCTCCTCTGGTGTAGGTCCACACGCAGAAAGGCTCGCCTTCGGCGAACTTGAAGTCTTTGGGCGGCAGGTTGATGGCAAGCTTGCAGCCCGGGAAGAAGGGTGCCGAAATACGTTGCTCGAAGGTGCAGTTCATCCATGCGCGGGCAGGTGGGTAGAGGCCTTCATCAGTGTATTTCTGGAGCACCTCGCAGCGGCGCATGTTCAACACCACGTGATCGGGGTTGTACACGATGTACTCGCCGCCATATCCCAGAGTCCCATCGATACTCAGCACCGCCAGCTTGAGGAAATCTACGACGTGAACGGGTTCGATCTTGAAGACCTTCGCCAGCTTCGGGTACTGGTAGTCGATGATGAGCTGGTACATGTCGGGTAGCCCGAGCCAGACCTCTTCCTCAGGGATGATCTTTGTCCACTGGTCGATGAAGTAGTTGTGGCCCTTGAGGTACTGGTCCCAATAGGTCTTGATCAGGCGGATCAACGCCGGCTTTGTGAGGTCTTCGGTCTGCACGTCGAACGGGATGGCTTGGTACTGGGCGTTCTTCCAGTCCCAACCGGGAGGCGCGATGAACCGTCCCATCGGCATCACCTGCCGCATGCCGGCCCGGGAGACCTCGGCGGCAATGTCCATGGCCGCGTTGATGCCGACCTTCTGTGAGTAGATCTGGACATGGGCGTAGGGGACGAAGTTCAGAACGTCTTCGAACACCTTGGCCAAGCCGAGAAGAAAATCGCGCGAGAAGTCTTGGATATTACCGACTTTGCCCATGAAGTCGTGGGTGTAGTCGTCGTAGTTGAGTTCCTCGCCTTCAGCGGTGAGGTCTTCGGTGTCCGTTGCCATGTGTTCCTCCTGTTGTTGCGTCAATGCGTGAGGGAGTGTTGGCAGAAACTGCACATGTGGCAGAATCTGCCAACTCAACGAATGGTAAGCAGCGCGAGACGTAGGTCACGGGTTGTCTCCCGGTGACCGGGAGGAATGTGAACGTGCGGACCGGCCCGGCAGTCGCCGAACGCTAGTATCGAAAATGCTGGTCAGATGAGGGGACGAAACACATGCAGGTGGCGCACAAGCCGACCTCGCTGACCGAGCGGCGCGCCGAAGACCTTCGGTTCGAAATCGCAGTGGCCGCTCGCGATCTGTTCCTTGCCGAGGGTTCGACTTCGGTCACCGTAGAGCGGATCTGTACCGCCGCGGGTATTGCGCCGCGCACCTTTCACCGCCATTTTCCGGTGAAAGAGGACGTCGTGTTGCCGCTGTTTCGCCGGTTCGGCACCCTGAGCGTCGAGGTGCTTGCGGACGCCGGTCCAGGCGGTGATGTCGTCGACATCCTTGTCGAAGCGTTCAGCACCGAGGTACCGAAACGCGGCACCGTCGAATTCGACCGCACGTTCATGGCATTGGTGGTCAACGATCCCCAGTACCGGCTGCGCTGGCTGGATTGGGGGCAGGACCTCATCGGCCCGATTACCGAGTTCCTGGGTGCCAGGTTTGATCTCGGCAACAACCCGCATACGCGAGAACTGCCGGCACAGCTGGTGATTCAGGTGTGCCGGCACGCGTACTTGCGCTGGGTTGCCGACGGTGACTTCGCCGGCCTGCGCTCCGCTCTGCGAGTCGGGATGCAGATGGTGGTGGAAGCCCTGCCGGTGGTGTCGCGGCAGGGCTGACCCACAGCAGTAGGAGCCGGAATCGGCTAGCTGCCGAAGATCTCCAGTGCTCCGACGTACGCCCGGTTGGCCTTGATTCGTTCGGCGATCCGCCACCGCCCGCCGACGTCCCGTCGCCAGGTGTCGTGGTAGTCGCCCAGCGTGTAGAAGCGCGTCGAGGGGTCGCCGGCTGAATTCAGATGAACGTCGCGGATGTAGGCCTTGCTCGTGGCGGTGTCGTCGACGACGTCGATGACAATGTTGCCCAGCAGATGCTGGGTGGGCCCGCAGTTGTCGAGGAAACCGCGAATCATGTCGATGATCGCGGCGGCTCCCACCAAGCGTCCGGTTCCGAAATCGCCTTCCGCTTCCGGAAAGAGGATCTCGGCCATCGTCGCCCAGTCTCTGGCGTCCATGGCTCGGGCAAAGAGATTCAGCGCCCGTTCGATGTCCCGCTCATCGCGCATCACTCTCAGGGCGGCTGAATCCATGCCGACATTCCTTTCCGTGCTCAGGCGTGTGCGCCGCCGTCGACACGGATCTCGGTGCCGGTGATGAACGCGCCATCATCGGAGGCGACCATGGCAATGACCGATGCTACTGCGCCTGGGTCGCCGAGGATTTCGCTTTCGGTGCCATGTAGCAGCGGGGTCTGCTTGGCCCAGAGCCCGAGGTCGTATCCCTCGGGCATCTTGTCCAGAGTGCTGTTGGCCAGCGCTGTCGACACGCCGCCGGGCTGGATGTTGACCGCGCGCAGGCCCTGTTTCGAGTACTCCAGTGCCAGCGAGTGGGTGAAGCTGAGGATGCCGCCCTTGCTGGCTGCATATGCCGCCATGTACGGGTGGGCGAACGTCGCGGCGGTGGACGTGAAATTCACGACGACGCCCCGGCCGGACCGCAGTAGTGCAGGCAGTGCCTGCCGGGTCATCAGGAACGTACCGGTGAGATTCACTGCCAGGGTGCGGTTCCACTCGTCCAGAGTGGTTTCGTGCGTGTGCGAACAGGTCTGCATCGCAGCTACATTGACCAGAACCTCAAGCCCGCCGAGCTCGGCCACAGCCGCGTCAACCGCGGCGATCACGTCCTCTTCGCGGGAGATGTCGAGGACGCCGGTGGTGAGGCGTTTGGCATTGCCGGCCAGTTCGGCGGCCTCCGCTGTTGCGGTCAGTCCGTCGGCCGAGATGTCGTACGCCACAACGGTGGCACCTTCGTCGAGCAGTCGGGCCACCGTGGCCGCGCCGATACCCGACCCCGCGCCGGTGACGATGACGCGGCGATCTGAGAAGCGATCCATTGATTACCCCTAGGACTCAAGAGAATTGGAATGCGGAGATCGGAGCATCGTCCGGGTAGGTGCTGGGACCTCCGAGATCGTAGGCGGCGTTCAGAGCGCCGATGAACTGTGGGTCGTGTAGCGGTTCGCCTGGCACGTCGAGCTTGATGCCTTTGCCCTTGAGGTCGTCGACCATCATTTCGATGGCCCGTTCGACCGTGATGTCGTCGGACCCGTCCATGTTCTTCTTGAGTTCGTCGTAGTCGGAGAACACCTCGGCGGACCAGTGCACAAGGAACCGCAATTCGTCGGTGTGGTGGCGAGCGATGACGTCCTCCCCATTCTTCAGCAGCCACTGGTCACCGTGCGCCGGGTCCCCGGTGAACACGGTGTCGAAGGCCAGACCGGACGGAACCTGTTGCTCCAATGGGCCATTGGCTTCCCCGCGGTGCACCATCATCTCGTTCTGCACCACGACACCGCGGTTGTTGATCGGCGGCAGCACGCGGGCGGGCGGTTTGAGCGGGCCATCGGGCCAGTAGGTGAAGCCCGAACCCTCGTCAAGGGAGAACCAGGTGATCACCTGAGCCATCTTGATCAAGTAGTCGGTGAACAGGCCGGACTTACCCATCACGCTGCACAGCCAGGTCGGGGCGTTCTCGTGGCGGACGCCGCGGAAGCTCGGGGAGTCCAGGTGACCGGGGTCGCGGTTGGCGCACGGGCCGTTGATGTTGAACAGCATCATCTCCGGCTTGGCGTACTCGGCGTTCCAGTAACTCTTGGCCTGATCGATGAAGCCGGCGTTGTAGAAGCAGTCATGTAGCTCGGGGTACAGGACGGTGCCATAGTTGGCCAGGTAACCGCGGAACGTCGGGGTGAGGAACAGGTCCAGCGACGGAGTGAATCCCTCGGGGAAAGCGCCGCTCATGGTGGCCATCAACTCATCGGCGGAGGCGAAGTGCTGGGCGATGATGAGCTTCCACGGACCCTGCGTGTGCACGACGTCGAGCAGCCTGCGCTTCTGATCTTCGGTGTAGACGTCAGTCAGCTCGCGCGGTGGAGCGACGGGACGCAGGATGTCGGACAACTCAAGACGCTGCTCATCGGTCAGCATGGTGATCTCCTTCGATGGTGTGGTTCTCGATTGTGGGCAGCGGTCGTCCCGGCGGAGCCGCCGTCGTCCGGTGATCGGGAGACTCGTTGTCGCCCAAGGGGTGGGCGAACTTGGCCCGAAGCAGCGCACCGATTTCGGCCAGCGCCAAGCGTCCACGTGCGGTGGCATCTGACCGCATCAGAAAGCCGTGATACATGCCGGGATAGCGCGTTACGGTGGTTTGCACGCCTGCGTCACGCAGCCTTTCGGCGTAGCGCTCGCCCCAATCTCGGATCGGGTCGCACTCGCCGGTCACGACGATGGCCGCAGGCAACCCGCTCAGATCGCTTGCGTAGGCCGGCACCTGGTACGGGTCTCGCGGCGATCCGCCACTGCGATCCACCAGTTCGTGCATGTAGACGATGTCGTTGTGGCGCAACAGGGGTGCGTCCGGCATGGAGGTGATCGACGCGGCACCCATGTCGCGGTCCAGGCCGGGATACAACAGAACCTGAGCGCAGATGCGCGGGCCGTCATGGTCGCGGGCTGCCAATGCCACTGCGGCGGCCAGTGATCCGCCGGCACTGTCGCCGATCACGGCCAGCCGGTTCTCGTCGACGCCCAGGTCGTCCGCGTGGGCGGCAACCCATTCAGTGACCGCGTAGGCATCATCGAATTGCGCGGGCGGTGGCGATTCCGGTGCCAAGCGATATTCGACTGCCACGACGACGGCACCGCTGGCGCTGGCGAGTTCGCGCGCCAGCGGCTCGAACGAATGGTTGGATCCCATTACGAGGCCACCGCCGTGCAGATAGACGAGCACCGGTGGTCGCACGTGATCGGTGGGGCGATACAGCCGGACCGGAATCGGCCCGGCCGGCCCCGGCGCCGTCAGGTCTTCGATGCTCTTCATCGGGCGCATCTCGGGACGGGGGGCCGATTCGATGCCCGCGCGTACCGCGGCCAAACCGCGAGCCCGCATGGGAGCGATCTCGCCGAATGCCGCCACCCGCGCAGCGGCGTCGGAATCTAGCGGTGGATAGGTCATTTCAACTCTGGGCGGGGTCGAACCGGCGCTGGGTACGCAGGTGAGGCGGCTCTTGGTTGGTCAGCACACGAGCGCGCTCCGCCATCGCCGAGCCGACGTAGTCGGGTTGGGTGAGGAGATAGAACCGTCCTTCGGCGGCTTGGTCGAAGACCACCTTGGCTGCGGCGAGTGGATCCATCGCCTCGGCCTTGATGTCGAGCATCGCGGCTCGTTGCCCTTCGGCGGCGCCGGTGTCTCCGGCGTCCACGCCGCCGGCGGATTCGAAGATGTCGGACACCACGGCGCCGGGCAGCACCGCCTGCACGTGCAGGTGGTGATCATGACCGGCGGCCCGCACCTCCAGATGCAGGCATTCGGTCAGGGCGAGAACGGCGTGTTTGCTCATGATGTAAGGCGCCTGCAGGGGAACCACGGCCACTCCGCCGATCGAGGACAGGTTCCACACCCACGCCGGTGCGTCGGTGGCCATCATCTTCGGCAGGAACGCCCTGATCCCGTGAAAGACGCCGCTGATGTTGATGTCCACGACGCGTTGCCAGTTGGCCACCGGTGTGTCCCACAGGTAGCCGAACTGCTCGATGCCGGCGTTGTTCACCAACAGTCGCACCGGGCCGACCTCGCGGTAGACCTGATCGGCCAGTGCTTGGACGGCGTCCGGGTCGCGTACGTCGCAGACGACGTCCGTCGCCGACCCGCCCGCGGCCAGGATCTCGTCGCGTAAGTCGGCGATGGCGCCGGCGTTGACGTCGGTCAGCACCACCGTCATACCCAGGCGGCTGGCGTACCGCGCCAGGCCGGCGCCGATTCCGGCGCCGGCCCCGGTGATGACTGCGACACCGCCACCGAATACCTCTCGGGCGCTCACGCGGAAGTGGCTCCGGCGGTGGTCTTGGCGGCGTGCTCGGCGAACGGGACGGAGTCCTCGGCGTCGAGCACCACCGTCATCGAGGTGAAGACCAGGCCATCAGTGGACCGCCGGATCCCGGCGTCTACGACCCCGCTGGAAACGGCGAACGGAACGTTGTTGGTGATCTGGTTGACGTACAGGTAGAAGCGGACGTTGGTGACATCACCGTCGACACCGGTGCGGAACACGTTGGTGGCGTGATGACGGCACGGATAAGGATTCTCGTTGCGGTGGTCGCGGAGCCAGGCCCGGGTCTGCGCGCCGCCGTGCAGGTCCGCGGCCAGCAGATGCTCGAACGGGCAGCTGCCGGAATCTGAGCGGCTCAGGTATTCCATCTCTTCGGCGATGCGGGTGTTCACTTCCTCGAAGTGGCCCTGGTCGTAGTGGTACCAGAACCCGGCGATGAACTCCTGAACCTCAGACAGGGCGATCTCGTTGCTCATGTCTGGGAGTCAACTCGGATGTGGCGTCGGTAACACCATCGATGACCGTTCAGTGGAACGTCACATCAACCATCGGTGATCAACGCCCAGAGGTGTTGTCCGCCAGCCGCAACGGCGGCTGCGGCCACCTGGGTGTCCCAGAAGCGCACCGAGCCGAATTCCGAGCGCCAGGCCAGGGCGGCCCGGGTGAACTCGTGCAGCCGGTGCTCGCGGGTCGTGCCGATCGCGCCGTGCACCTGGTGCGCATTGCGGACCACCACAGAGGCGGCATGGCCCGCGCACGATCGTGCCGTCGCGATCTGGAAGTCCAGATGCGCTGACTCCCAACCGGTTGCGATCGCCGTGGTGAGCGCGGCTTCGGTCGCGGCGCGCGCCAACGCAGCCTCAGCAGCAGCATCGGAGATCAGGTTCTGGATGGCCTGAAACTTGGCCAGCGGCCGTCCGAACTGCACCCGCGACGCCACGTGCTCGATGGACATCGTCACGGCGCCGTCGAGCGCGGCACACACCTGGATCGCCCGCACCATGGCCGACTTGCGCCTCAGCTGGTCCACCAGCGCCGCAGGCACCGTGGGCCCGGTCACCGTGGCGGGCTGGAGGGTGACAGTGTCCCGTGGTTCACCGATCAGATTGACCCCAGCTGTGAGGGAGAGTTCGGCCGGGTCGAACTCGGTGAGCCGGTATTCGTCACCGGCCGGTGCCAGCACGACGATGCGGTCGGCATCGCCGGCCCAGGGCACCCCGGAGGCGGTGTTGCCATTGCGCGGCTGGACACACACCGTCCGCACCTCGTCGTCGTGCGGCTGCCCGGTGGCCTCCAAGAGCCAGCATGCCAGCAGGTCGTGTTCGGCAAAGGGGGCACGCACGCCGTGACGCACTGCGGCAGTGAGCAACTCAGCGGCCTCGGGCCAGCCCGCGCCGCTGCCGCCTGCGGCCTCCGCGCCCGTCAGGCGGATGAGCCCGAGAGAGTCGAGGCGTTGCCACAGCGCGCGGTCGTGCTCGACGCGGCCACCGGGCGGGGTGTGAACCGTGTTCTCGCGGTAGTCGGAGAAGACGCCGTCCATCATGGCCGCCAGATCCGGGTCTACCGCGACCGGTGCCCCCGGGGCGAGTTCGGTCGTGTTCATCGCATGCCCAATCCCCGCGCGATGACACCGCGCAGCACTTCGTTGGTTCCGCCGCGCAACGTGAAGCCGGGGCGCTGATCCATGGCGGTGGCCACCAGATCGGTCCATCGTGGGTCCGCAAGGGTGTCGTCTCCGGTTCGCTGGTCGGCGAATTCGGCGATGTCACCCTCGACGGTGGTGCCGAGCACCTTGACGACCGCCGCGGGTACGTCGGGATTCTCGCCGCGTTGCAGCGCGTCGGCCACCGCGGTCGACATGTGATGCAGGGCGGCGATGCGCGCGACCAACCGGCCGAGACCCGGGTCGGGCGAATCGTTCTCGCAGGCCGGGTGATCGACGTATCCCGCGAGCAGTGGAAACGTCGACAGGAATCGTTCCGGGCCACTGCGCTCGAAGCCCAGCTCGGAGGTCACCTGGGTCCAACCGTTGCCGATCTCGCCGAAGACCATGGTGTCGGGGACGAACACCTCGTCGAGTACGACCTCGTTGAAATGGTGGCCGCCGTTCATCGAGACGATGGGCCGGACGTCGACGCCGGGTGAGCGGAGGTCGACGATGAACTGGCTCAGCCCGGTGTGCCGGTGCGCGGGATCCATCGGTTCGCTGCGGGCCAGCACGATGAACGCGTGGGCGCGGTGCGCCCCCGAGGTCCACACCTTGGTGCCGGTGATCGACCAGCCGCCGTCGACCCGTACGGCGCGGGTCCGGACGCTCGCGAGGTCGGAGCCCGAATCCGGCTCGCTCATCCCGATTCCGAAGAAGCATTCGCCACGCACGATGCGGGGCAGGAACTCCGACTTCTGAGCCTCGGTGCCGTACTTCAGCAGCGAGGGCACGATCTGCCGGTCGGCGATCCAGTGGGCGGCTACCGGTGCGCCTGCGGCCAGCAGTTCCTCTGTGACGACGAAGCGTTCGCGGAAGGAGCGGCCATGCCCGCCGTAGTGCACCGGAACGGTCATGCCGAGCCACCCACGTCCGGCCAGTGCCGCGGTGAAGTTCTCATCCCAGCCACACAACCAGGCATCCACCGACGGCGTGAACGCACCTGAAGCCATTTGCTCGCAGAGGAATTCGCGTACCTCCCCGCGAAGCGACGCCGTCATGACGTCCGCCATTTCGAGATGCGCTGCTCGTGCTCGGTGTCGTGATGCGCCAGCGGCTGCATCGCCGCCGCCATCGACAGCGTGGACTCCAGCGTCCCTGTGGTCGATTCCTGAAGCAGTCGCTTGGCCATCCGCAGCGCATGTGGCGGGTTGACGGCGATCCGGTCCGCGAGTGTGCGGGCCTCGGACAACAGCTCATCGTGGGGTACCACTCGGCTGACGAGTCCCCACTCCAGGGCAGTGGTGGCATCGATGCGCTCACCGGTGAACGTCAGCTCGGCGGCGCGGGCATACCCGATGGCGCGGGGCAGGAACCACGTTCCACCGTCTCCCGGGATGAGCCCGAGTTGAACGAAGCTCTCGGCGAAAGACGCACGTTCGGAGGCGATCCGGATGTCGCACATCATGGCGAGGTCACAGCCGGCGCCGATGGCCGCCCCGTTGACCGCGGCGATGAGCGGCACCTCGAGGCGACCCAGCACACGCGGGATTCGCTGGATGCCGTCGATGTAGGCCCGGCGCTGGTCGATGGCATCCAGTCCGAACATTCCCTGGCGGTCGGCCATTTCCTTGACGTTGCCGCCGGCAGAGAAGATCTTGCCGGCACCGGTCAGGACGACCGCGCGGATCGTGTTGTCCCGGTTAGCCGTATCTACACCCGATTCGAACGCCTCGATGACGTCTGTGCCGGTGATGGCGTTACCGACGTCGGGCAGATCGATCGTCCAGACCTGGACCGATCCGTCGGTGTGGATGTCCAGCGGTGAACTCACACCTGCTCCTTGAGTTGAAGGGATTTGGTCTGCAGGTATTCCTCGAAGCCGAAGCGTCCCAGCTCGCGGCCGATCCCGGATTTCTTGTAGCCACCGAATGGCGCGGTGGGGTTGTAGGCGCCGCCGTTGATGTCGAGCTGTCCGGTCTGCACCTTCCGGGCGAAGGCGATCGCGTCGTCGTCGGTCGCGGCCCAGACCGCGCCGGAAAGTCCGTAGGGCGTGCCGTTGGCGATGCGCAGCGCGTCGTCGGCATCGGCGTAGGGGATGACCGCGAGCACCGGCCCGAACACCTCTTCCTGGCCGAGTTCGGAGTCTGGATCGACGTCCGCGAAAACCGTTGGTGCCACGTAGTACCCGGCGTCGGCGATCGGCTCGGCGCCTCCGGTCAGCAAGCGGGCGCCGTCACGCCGGGCTCGTTCGATGAATCCGCGAACCGTGTCGAACTGCGACCGCGAAGCCGACGGTCCGATCCGGGTCGCAGGGTCGCGCGGATCTCCCACGGTGTAACGGGCCACTGCGGACTCGATCAGGTCCAGTGCTTCGCCGTAGCGGCTCTGCGGCACCAGCATCCTGGTCCAGGCCATGCACGTCTGTCCGCCGTTGAGGAACGCATTGCCGACGCCCACCTTGACCGCGGTGGCCAGGTCGGCGCCATCGAGGATCACGTTGGCGGATTTGCCGCCGAGTTCTAGGGCGACCTTCTTGATCGACCGCCCGGCCAGTTCTCCGACGCGGGCGCCGACCCCGGTCGATCCGGTGAACGAGACGAAATCGACGTCCGGATGTGCCGCGATGTGTTCGCCGATCACCCGGCCGGGACCGGACACCAGGTTGAGCGTTCCGGGCGGCAGGCCCGCATCCTCGCAGGCTTGTACGAACGCGAACACCGACAGCGGGGCTTCGTTGCTGGGTTTCAGCACGACGGTGCAGCCGGCGGCGATGGCAGGCAGCACCTTGGCGACCACCTGGTACAGCGGATAATTCCACGGGGTGATGGCCCCGACGACGCCGTAGGGTTCACGGAGCACCAGCGAATTGCCGATGTGCTCCTCGAATTCGAAGGTGTCCAGCACCTGGGCGAATCCCTTGGCCACGGCGAGCGGCACCTGGGTTTGCACCGTCTGGGCAATGCGTACCGGGGCACCCATCTCCGCTGTGATGAGCTCGGCTATGTCGGGTAGCCGCTTCTCCATCGCGGCGATCACGCGCTGCGTTCGATCCCGGCGCTCGGCAACGGAGATCAGCGGATCGAACGCGCGCCGGGCCGCGGCGACGGCAGCGTCGACATCGGCGGCGCCGCCGTTGGGGACGTGGCCGATCACGGCTTCGGTAGCGGGGTCGATGACTTCGACAACGTCACCGCGGTCGTTCCCCCGTGGAGTGGTCCAGCTGCCGTCGATGAACAGTCTGTCGTGTTCGAAAGTGGGCACGGTCGTCCTTGTTTCTCGTTGAAATGTTCAGGGAATCAGGCTGGCGCGCACATCGCGTTTGCCGTCGGCGGCGGCGAAGGCATCGTTGATGTCGTCAAGCGAATACGACGCTGTCGCAAGACGATCGAATGGCAGCTGGTGTTGGTGTCGGTCGAGGAAGTCCAGCGCCCGGGACAGCACCACGGGGTCGTACAGCGAGACGCCTACCATCGTCTTGTTGGTGAAGACGAACCGTGACGGGTCGAATGCGAACGTCTTGCCGATGTTGATGTTTCCGATCTCGACGTAGCGGCCGAATTGCCCGAGCATCTGCAGCCCCTCGTCGATCGCCGACGGGTGGCCGACGACCTCGACCGCGACGTCGGCGCCGTGGCCGTCGGTGAGTGCGCGCACGGCCTTCGCCCGATCTTTCGGGGTGGACATCTGGTTGAGGTCGATCACCGAATCGGCACCGAAAGCTTCTGCCAACGCCAGCCGTTCAGGAACCCCGTCGATGGCGATCACGTTGGCCGCACCCCTCGCCTTGGCCACCGCGACCGCGTAGAGACCCAGGGCGCCTGCGCCCTGGACCACAACATGTTCGCCGAGTTGCAGGTCGACCCGTTCGAGGCCGTACATGACCTGTGACAGTGCGCAGTTGGCGCCGGCGGCGATGTCGTCGCTCACCGTGTCGGGCACCGTGTAGACCACCGCACCGGCCGGAAGCAGGTAGTAGTCGCCGTAGCCGCCGACGAAAAAGGGAGGTTCGTCGGCGCGGCCCAGCATGGCCATCTTCAGGTTCAGGCAGGCGTTGCGCCGCCCCGCCAGGCAGTTGCGACAGCGGTGGCACGAGTAGAAGTACGGGAACACTATTCGGGATCCCGCGGTCAGTGGTTTGCCGTTGGAATCGGTGGACACTCCGTCGCCAAGGACTTCGACGGCGCCGACCATCTCGTGGCCCAGCACGGTGGGCAGCTGCCCGCCCAGGCCGCGCGTGGCGAAGGTGCCGTGCCAGGCGTGCACATCCGACCCGCAGATGTTCGCCCGTAGGACGCGGATCAGTATCTCTCCTGGCCCGACTTCGGGCAGGGAGACCGTCTGAATCTCAAATGGCTTGCCTGGTTCGTCGAAGCGCGCGATGCGGCCGGTGTACACAGTGATCCCTTCAGTTGCTGGTGAATTCGAGGCCGAACCGCTCGCGAAGGTCGCGTTTGAGCAGTTTGCCGCTGGGGTTCTTCGGGAGCGATTCGACAAAGAACACCTGTTTGGGGGTCTTGAATCCGGCGAGATGCGCATGGCAGTGACGCAGGATGTCCTCTTGGGTGAGGGTGGCTCCGGCCCGGGCCACCACAGCGGCGACCACCGCCTCCACCCAGACCGGGTGTGCGACCCCGAACACGGCGACTTCCTCGATGCCGTTGTGCCGGTACAGGACTTCTTCGACTTCACGGCTTGCGACGTTCTCGCCGCCGGTCTTGATCATGTCCTTCTTGCGATCCACCACGTGCAGCAGGCCGTGCTCGTCGTAGAAGCCCAGATCGCCGGAATGGAACCAGCCGCCGGCGAAGACCTTCGCGGTCTTGTCTTCATCGTCGAGGTAGCCCAGCATCAAATGCGGGCTGCGATGGGCGATTTCACCGACCGTGCCGGCCTCGACCGGAACATCGTTGTCGTCGAGGATGACGGTTTCGACATTGACGACGGGTCGGCCCGCGGCCCCGGCGTGAGCATCCTGCTCATCGGGTCCGAGGGCAGAGGCCAGCGGGGCCATCTCGGTCTGGCCGTAGAAGTTCCAGAGCCGGAGGTCGGGCAGCCGCCGGCGCATCTCGTGCAGAACCTCGGTCGGCATCGGTGATGCGCCGTAATAACCCTTCCGCAGACTCGACAGGTTCACTTCGTCGAACACCGGACTCCGAAGCAGACTGATCCATACTGTCGGCGGGGCAAAGTAATTGGTGACGCCGTAGCGCTCGATGGTGCGCAGGACCAGTTCCGGCTCGGGCCGTGGGACGATGATGCTGGTTGCGCCCAGGTATATGTCTGTGGCGAGGAAGTTGTCCAACTGCGCGCAGTGATACAGCGGCAGTGAATGGATTTCCACGTCGTCGCCCGACATGGAGCCGGCCACGATGGTGCTGATGTACTGCCACATCAAGCTGCGGCTGCTGTGCATGACGCCCTTGGGCCGCGATTCGGTACCGCTGGTGTACATCACGCGGAGCAGTTGATCGTCGTCGATCCGGCAATCCGGAACATCGGCGGTGGTGGCGAGCCAATCCGCGAAATCCGTCCAGCCCGAGGGGCTGGATTGGCCGGCGGGGACGATCGCTGCCTTAATGCGGACCGCTGTCCCGGTGGTCAGGGCCTGTTCGGCCACCGGCACGAGGTCACCCTCGACGATGAATCCCGCGGCCTGGCTGTGCCCGAGGATGTAGGAGATCTCCTCCGGCTTCAGCATGAAGTTGATGGGCACCAGCACCACCCCGGCGCGGGCAGTGGCGAACGCCAATACCGCGTACTGCCAGCAGTTGCGCGACAGCAGTGCGACCCGGTCGCCGGGATGTAGCCCTTCCTCGTGCAACGCAGCAGCGGCACGATCCACCAGGCGATCGAACTCGGCGAAGCTCAGGACCACGTCGCCATCGATGATGGCTGCCTTGTCTGGTTGCCTGCGCGCCGACCGGCGGGGGATATCGGCGAGGCTGTGGCTGCGGGTCCGGGCGATGATCGCGGCCAGGTCGTCGGAATGCATGCTCGGCAGGGTAGGCATGTGGCCGACGGCTGCGGTGGTTCGTCTCCCGCTCAGTAGACAGGACAGGCGCGGTCAGGGCCCAAGCCCTTCGATACTCGAAGCCATGACCGCTACCACTGAATCCTCGTCACTCGCGGATCGTGCCCCAGACCCCGCTGTCCTGCGCGCCCATCTCCTGGAGGCGGACCCTGGTGTTCTGGTCGCGGTGTTGGCTCAGATGACGGGCGACGCATCGGTTGTCGATCGGTATGCAGCCAAGATCGATCACGTGCCCGACCCGCCCGAGAGGGCCGGATCGACCGACCCTCAGACCGCCGAGACACTGGCCGATGAGATCATCGCCGCGTTGGGCCGACCACGCCGTGACGATGCGATTGCGGCCGACGACCGTGCTTTCTTCGCCAGCCTGCTGCCGATCGCGCTGGGCGGCCCGGTCGACGACGAACAAGTCGATCTGCTGTTGGAGCAGGGCGGTTTCCGCCCGTCACAGCCCACCTTGCCGCGCACCACACCGATTCCCCAGACCACCACCGTGGCCATCATCGGTGCCGGCATCGCCGGTCTGGCCGTGGCGCTGGCGGCAGCCGAGGAAGGTGTGCAGTTCCAGATCTTCGACCGCAACCAGGAGGTTGGCGGCACCTGGCTGACCACCACCTATCCCGGCATCGGCGTCGACACGCCATCGGCGTACTACTCGTTGTCGCGTGAGGTGAATCCGGATTGGTCGAACTACTATCCGCAGGGCGCGGAGTACCAGGCGTATCTGGTTTCGCTGGCCGACAAACACGATCTGCGTCGCCACATCCGGTTCGGCACCGAGGTCGAGGCCTTGTGGTGGGACGAAGCGCGACGGCAGTGGCAGATCCACTCGCGCACTGCCGACGGCACCCAGGACGTCGACTACGCCAGCGTCGTGGTGACCGCTGCCGGCTATCTGAACCGACCCAGGTTCCCCGAGATCGATGGACGAGACAGCTTCGCGGGCACCAGTATTCACTCAGCCCAATGGGATCCGGCACTGGATCTGGCGGGTAAGAAGGTCGCGGTGATCGGCGCCGGTTGCACGGCGGTGCAGATCGTCGATGCCTGTGTCGACGAGGTTGAGCACCTGACCGTGTTCCAACGCCAGCCGCACTGGGTGGCGCCGCGCAAGCGGCTCTCCGACGAGGTTCCCGAACACCGTCGTTATCTGGGACGGGTGCTGCCCTACTACGCGATGTGGCACCGGCTCAAGTCGTACTGGGGTACCGCCGACAACAACTACCCGATCATCCTGCAGGACCCAGACTGGTCCAAGACGCACCTGTCGATCTCGCCTACCAACGACGTGCTGCTGCAGCTGTGCTTGGATTACATCGATCGGATGTTCGGCGCCGGAAGCGAATTGGCGAAGAAGGTCACTCCGGATTTCGCGCCGTACGGCAAGCGGATCATCCGCGATCCCGGCGGCTACTACGCGGCGCTCACCCGCGAACATGTCGACGTCGAAGCCAGTGAACCCGCGGCGATCAACGAGCATGGCATCGTCACGGCCGACGGCAGGCAGATCGATCTCGACGTGATCATCTACGCGACCGGCTACCACTTGGATTTCCTGTCCACGGTCGACATCCGGGGGCGTGACGGCAAGACCCTGGCCCAGGAATGGGGTGACAGCCCGCGCGCATACCGCGGCGGCACGGTGCCGGGCTTCCCGAACCTCTTCATCACCTCGGCACCGAACTACAGCCCCGGACATGGTGCGGGGGCCAACTTCTCGATGGAGGTGCTGGCGCACTACATCGTGGAGTGCCTGCAGCTGATGGCGTTGCGCGGCGCATCGACGATGGAAGTCACCCAATCCGCGTTCCAGAGTTACGTCGACGGGATCGACGAGACGATGCAGGGCACCGTCTGGTGTCACACCCCGAACGCCCACACCTATTACCGGTCGGGCTCCGGACGTGTTGTGGTGGCCACGCCGTACCGCCTGGTGGACCTGTGGCACCAGCACCGTGCCCCGATCGAAGAGGATTTCATTCTCCGATGAGCCAGATACTGGCCGGCAGAACGGCATTGGTCACCGGCAGCAGCCGAGGTATCGGGCGTGCCATCGCACAACGACTGGCGGCTGAAGGCGCGACGGTTGCGGTGACCGCCCGCGCCTACGTCCCGACTCCGTCCACCCGGGCCGGGGTCACCGAGGCGATCCCCGGGACGATCGAGGAGACCATCGCCCTCATCGAAGCCGCCGGGGGATCTGCCTTCGGGTTGGCCGCCGATCTGGAAGACAGTGCAGCCCGGGACAGCCTGATCGATGCCGTCGTCGAGCGCACGGGCCGGCTGGACATTCTGGTCAACAACGCCGGCTACGCCGACTATTCGGTCGTCGAAGAGATGCCGGTCGAGACGTTCGACCGCACCGTGGAGCACTACCTCAAGACGCCGTTCGCATTGACGAAAGCCGCTGTGCCGCACATGCGTGCCCAGGGAGCGGGGTGGATCGTCAACATCGGATCGGTGACCGGTGTGGCCCCGGTGCGGCCGTACCGGGACTACAACAAGACCGCGGGCGACGTGATCTACGCATCGTGTAAGGCGGCACTGCACCGGTTCACCCAAGGTGTCGCGGCTGAGCTGCTCGACGCCAACGTCGCGGTGAACTGCGTCGGTCCGTCGACGGCGGTGCGCACCCCCGGGGCGGCGTCGCTGATTCCGGATACGTTTCCGACCGAACCCGTTGAGTACCTTGCCGAAACAGTGCTCGCGATGTGTCACCTGCCCGCTGCCGACCGGACGGGGCTGGTTGCCTTCAGCCTGCACTACCCGTGGTCACAACAACTTCCGGTGCACTCGCTGGACGGCGGCGCGGTGTTGCCGCCACTGCAGCCGCCGGCGGCGTCGAATCCCAACATCCTGCCCGCGGGAGTCTGAGGTCCGATCACCGTCGTTTTTTGTCGCCGTTCTGGTTCGAAAACTTGTCGGACCTGTCTGCTTTGATGGGGTTATGTCTTCGGCCGCAGTTGTTTTGGACTCCGAGTTGGGTCCGAAGCAGCGGTTGGAGGTGTTGTTCGACGAGTTGTCGCAGCTGTGTGGTCAGCGCAATGCGATCGATGGTCGGATCGTGGAGATCGTGGCTAAGATCGACCGTGACGAACTGTGCGGGATGACCGGAGCCCGCTCGGTATCGGCCATGGTGGCCTGGAAGACCGGTGTCTCACCGCGCAACGCCGAGGTTGTGGTGGCGGTGGCGCGGCGGCTCGACGAGTTCCCCCGGTGCGCCGAAGGTATGCGGGACGGCCGGCTGTCGCTGGATCAGGTCGGGGTGATCGCGGAGAAGGCAGCAGATGGTTCCGATGAGCATTACGCCGAGTTGGCTTCGGCGGCTACCGTTGGTCAGTTGCGTACCGCGATCAAGCTCGAGCCCCGCCCTCAACCTGATCCGAAACCCGAACCGCAGCGGGAGATCACCAAGATCCCCGGCCCTGACGACGAATACACCACCTGGCGGATCCGGCTACCGAGGCTGGAAGCGGCGACATTCGAGGCCGCCCTGCGGTCGCATCACGATGCGCTGGTGGCCGATTGGAAACGTGACCACGAGGCGGGCGATGAGCAGGCGCCGCCGTTCCCGGGCACAGTCGATGCGTTCATGAGCTTGGTCGAGGCGGGTTGGGATGCCGACGTGGCCGCCCGCCCGCACGGGCAACACACCACCGTCGCGGTCCATCTGAACCTCACCGACCGCATCGCCGCCCTGCATCTTGGCCCGGTGCTGACCGATGAGGAGCGCCAATACCTGTTGTGCGATGCCATCTGTGAGGTGTGGCTCGAACGCCACGGCCAACCGATCAGCGTTGGGCGCGGCACCCGCACCATCAGCCGACGACTGCGCCGTGCCTTGGAGCACCGTGACCGGTGCTGTGTGGTGCCCGGCTGCGGAGCCACCCGCGGCCTGCATGCACATCACATCGTGCACTGGGAGGACGGCGGCCCCACCGACCTCGATAAGCTGAAATATCGCTAAACTACCCTCATGGGGAAAGCGAAAACTCCAGCTCAGCGTGTCGGGGCGCGGTCCGCGGCGATCTACGCCCGCATCTCAGCCGATGTGGAGGGCACCGGCCTGGGGGTCGCCCGTCAACTCGAAGACTGCCGCAAGCTCGCCGCGGAGCGAGGCTGGCCGATCGGTGACGAGTACGTCGACAATGATGTCTCAGCGTATTCGGGAAAGCCGCGCCGCGAGTACGCCCGCATGCTGGATGACCTGAAATCCGGTGCGCGGGATGCGGTGATCGTCTACAACCTCGACCGGCTACATCGCCGTCCGGTCGAGTTGGAAGACTTCGTGACGCTGTGTGAGTCGGTCGGGGTGCGTGATGTCGCTACCGTGACCGCCGACATCGATTTGGGTAACGATGACGGGTTGTTCATGGCCCGGATTTTCGCCGCGTTCGCCGCCAAAGAATCTGGCCGCAAATCCGCGCGTATCCGCCGCAAGATGTTGCAGAACGCCGAAAAAGGCCTGCCGCACGGCCCGGCGCGCCCTTTCGGATACGAGCCCGACAAAATTACCCTGCGCCCTGAGGAAGCCAAGATCGTGCGGGAGATGGTCGACCGGTATCTCGCGGGTGCGTCGATCCGGTCGTTGACCATCTGGCTCAGCGACACCGGTGTGGCCCCGCCCGCGTCGAAGTCGTGGCAGACCACCACGGTGCGCAACATTTTGGCCTCCGGACGGATCGCCGGGCTCCGGGAGCATCATGGTGAGGTGATCGGCGCCGCGGCGTGGCCGGCGATCATCACCGCGGGCGAGCGCGACCGCATCCTTGCCCGGATGACTGCTCGCAGCGTCACGAAAACTCGCGCCCCGCGCACCTACCTGCTGTCGGGGATGTTGCGGTGCGGGCGGTGTGGGAATCGGTTGTTTTCCCAAGCCCGCCATAACAATCCGACTAACCGGGTGCGGCGCTACGTGTGTTTGAAAGGTCCCGATCACGGTGGCTGCGGGCGACTGACCGTGGTGGCGCTGCCGGTCGAGGAATTGCTCACCGATGCGGTGCTGACCCGACTGGACTCACCCCAGCTGGCAGGAGCATTAGCAGGTAGGTCCAGTGTGGACGCCGACGTCGCCGCGTTGGCCGCCCAGTTGGAGGCCGACCAGGCCCGCTTGGATGAATTGGCCGGGCTGTATGCAGAGGGGGCGGTGTCGGCGCGGGAATGGATCGCTGCCCGCGACCCCATCACCGACCGCATCGCCCGCGCCCGCCGCGACATCGCCAAGGCCACCGACACCAGTGCGGTGATGGATCTGGTGGGCTGCGGCGAGGTGCTGCGCGGTCAGTGGGATGACCTTGACATCGACCGCCAACAAGCCATCATCAAATCAGTGCTCGATCACGCCGTCATCGCACCCGGCACGCCCGGGTCGCGCAAGTTGGATATCAACCGGGTACAGCCGCATTGGCGGATTTAGAACGTCTCGTCCGTTGGGTAAACGTCTCGTCCGTCGGTACATGCCGAAACTTTGCCTTTAGAACACGTACGACTTTGCGTGTGGCGCCCGGCATTCGCTGCATTCGGGCATTCCTCGTCGGGCCAGGTTGGTGTACTTGCGTCAGGCGTGGTGTCGGGAAGCAGTCATCACGCCCGTTAGACTCAGCTCACGGGGCCTGCCGTGCTGGTCAGGACGGTTGTTTGACCCGAAGGGAGGTCAGCGGTGGCGACAAATGACCAGTTGAAGGCTCTCGTCATGAGCCACGCCGAGGGCGACGACCCCCAGTTCTACGCCGTGGCGATGCAGGTGGCTGCAAAAGCTGCACGAGCTGGGCACGCAAAGTTCGCCCAAGAACTGCGCGACCTGGTTGACGAGTTGCGTAAGCGTGGTGCAGTGAAGTCGCGGGTGGCCTCGGTGGTGCCGGTGGCGCAGCCCCGGGGTGAACTGGGCTCTCTGCTCGCTGTCAGCTATCCGGAGTCTCGACTGGCAGACCTCGTGTTATCCCCGGGTCTTGCCGAGCACCTGCGGCATGTATTGCTTGAGCAGCGTCAACGAGACATGCTTGCCCGCCACGGTCTTCGGGCCGCGGGCCGGTTGCTGCTCACCGGCCCGCCAGGGACCGGCAAGACTTCAACCGCGCGAGTTATTGCCGGCGAGTTGGGGCTTCCACTGTTTTCGGTGCGGCTGGACACAATCATCACCAAATACATGGGTGAGACGGCAGCGAAACTGCGCTTGATTTTCGATGCGCTCATCGACACGCGGGGGGTCTACTTGTTCGACGAGGTCGATGCGCTTGCCGGAGATCGGGCCGCACCCAACGACGTCGGCGAGATCCGCCGAGTCCTCAACTCCTTTCTTCAATTCCTCGAAGAGGATTCCTCGGACAGCATCATCATCGCGGCCACCAATCACCCCAAGTTGCTCGACAACGCCCTCTATCGCCGATTTGACACAGTGATGGACTTCGCACTGCCCGACGACGCGGCCACCGAGGCCGTCATCCGCAACCGACTCGCTCGGTTCCAAATCGGCAACCTGAGTTGGCCGAGGGTCGTCGCTGCCGCGCGCGGGCTCAGTCACGGAGAGATCGCGACTGCAGCAGAGAATGCGGCGAAGCGAACAGTTCTGGCTGGCCGGGCCCGGGTGCGCACCGACGACCTGGTGGCCGCCCTGCACGAACGGCCGCGTGCCAATCACCACGGCGAGTCGGCGATCTAGACGTCATGGCAGAGCGAGATCGTCCTCACCTTGTCGTGTCGGTAGCGCCAGTATCGGAGTCCTTTACGCTCGCCAGCGCTGGTGGCGGTGGCGACAAGCACGAGTTCACCGGCGATCGCAAGGGGCATGGCCGACGCCTCACTGACGAATTCAACGCCGCAGTCGCGCCTACAGCCGACGATGAGATCGAGCCTGCAGGAACCTACGTCACGTTTGTGTCGTTTCCAGATTTGGAACTGGCGTTGCAAAGTCTGGACCCGCAGCGCTCTGGTGAGCAGCCCGAGTTGGTCGCCGTCCGGGAGACGCAGACCACCGACGGGATCGTTCAGATGGCGACCGTGTACATCCCGCGGGGCAAGAAAGAGTACTTCCTCAAACGGTTGGACGCCTACGTGTCGTCTGCAGACCGGACCAAGGCTGACAATGCCGCACTAATTGAGAGTATCCAGTCGATCCGTCGAGCGACGATCCGCGAACTATGGACCGATCCCGATGAATTGTTTCCCGACGACCCCACCGAAGTCCGTTGGTGGGAGGTGTGGCTGCTTAACCGTGACCGCCGCGAACAAGCAAGATTCAGCGACTTTGTTGTCCAACACGAACTGCGCACCAGTGAGCACTATCTGGGTTTCGGTGACCGCACCGTAGTGTTGCTATACGCTTCGGCAGACCAACTGGCGCAGACGTTTCAATCAGTTGACGACATCGCCGAGTTGCGCCGACCGCACGACGTTGCCACTTTGTTGACAGAACTGCCCGCCGCCGAGCAGACCGAGTGGGTGGACGATCTGCGCGCGCGTCTACGGATGGCCGACAAGGATGCTGCGGTGGTGTGCATCCTCGACACTGGCGTGCAGGACACGCACCCTCTGCTCACCGACTCGATTGGAGCCGCGGACCTGCACGTCGCAGACCCGCGCTGGCAGACCACGCCCGTCCAATCGCACGGAACTGAGATGGCAGGCCTGGCCCTCTACGGAGACCTGCACGCCGCACTCGTCGACACCCAGCCGGTCCAATTGACTCACCGCCTGGAGTCGGTGAAGTTCTTGCCCGATAACGCCCACAACGATCGTGATCTCTACGGTGCTATCACTGCTCGCGCGGTCGACCGCCCAGAGATCCAAGCCGCCGCCCGGCGCCGCGTGTTCATGCTCGCGGTCACTGCGCGCCGCCCCTCCGTCGACGGAACTGACACCGAACCGACCACACGAATCGACACCGGCAGACCCACGTCGTGGTCGGCGGCGATCGACGCTCTGGCCTTCGGCCGGGCCATCGATGACAGCGATCCCAAGCTCACCTACCTCGACCGTGACGAGCCGCGGCGCCCGCGCCTGTTCCTCGTCTCGGCCGGCAACATCCGCGACCTTCGTGGCACCGATGATCACCTCGCTCGAAGTGATGTCGAGCCGGTCGAAGACCCCGCCCAGTCGTGGAACGCGCTCACGGTTGGCGCTTACTCCAATCGTGACGACATGTCCGGCGCACCAGCTGATTTCGCCGGCTACGTGCCGGTAGCCAAGAGGGGTGAACTATCCCCGGTCAGCCGCACGTCGGTAGTCTTTGACCGCACGAAATGGCCGTTCAAACCCGATGTGGTCGCTGATGGCGGCAACGTCGCAGTATCACCGGACCGCACAGACGTTGATACGCCGCCCAATCTCGCTCTGCTCACAACCCGCCTCCAACGCCCGGGACACGGTTTCTTCACCGCGACGCGAGACACCTCGGCCGCCACCGCTCAGGTCGCAGCCATCGCCGGCAATCTCTCCCAGGCCTACCCGCAGCTGCGCCCCGAGACCATCCGCGGGTTGATCGTGCACTCGGCTCAGTGGACCGACGCCATGCGCAACCGCTTCAACACCGAATCGAACAAGACTCGCCTCGCCAGCCTGCTGCGCCGCTACGGGATGGGTGTACCCGACGCGGCCCGCGCACTGCGTAGCGCCACCGATGCGCTCACCCTCATCGCAGAGGCCCGAATCCATCCCTACGAGCGCGACCGCGACAGCAACTCAGGCAAAGTGCGGGAGATGAATCTCCACCAACTGCCATGGCCGACCGAAATACTCGAAGGGCTAGGCGAAACCGAAGTACGCATGCGCGTGACCCTGTCCTACTTCGTTGAACCCAACCCTTCCAGCCGCGGCTGGACGGGCCGCTATATCTATCCCTCCCATGGCCTACGGTTCGCCACCCGACGCCCGGAGGACAACATCGAATCGTTCCGCCAGCGCATCAACACCCGCGCACGTATCGACGGGCAACGCCCACCTGCACTCGACACCGAGAAAGGCTGGTTCTTCGGCAGCAACCTGCAGCAGGCCCCCGGCTCACTACACACCGACATCTGGACAGGTCCAGCCGCCAACCTCGCCAGCAAGGGAGCCATCGCCGTGTACCCGGTCGCGGGATGGTGGAAAAACCAACGCAAATACGACCAAAGCAACCACGGCGTTGACTACTCACTCATCGTCAGCATCGAATCCCCACACGTCGACGTTGACCTATGGGCTCCCGTCGCCCAACAGATCAGCACAACCGTCGAAATCCAAACCTAGCCAAGCTTTTATGCCGCTGTATTCCGCGCATTACCAAATCTAGCAATGTTCACTTGCGAACCCTGATAGGAACGGTCGACGATCCCTTTGGGTATCGACGAAGGGCTCAACGGACTGACCGAGCAATCTCCTGGTGCAGGAGTATTCGCGGGATCCGCATCCTACTTCCAGAGAACGCCGTCTGCGTGCACGGTTGTGCAATTTTCACTGGTCACCTTCGACTATTCGTTGACTGGCAGTTGATGTCAAGGCTCGAACCGGGGGTTCGCCCGCCTGCGGCGCCGGCCCTGACATCAATTGCCAGCCAACAGCATTGGACCGCTGTGACCAGGCGAGGAAACAGCGTCAGAATGTGACGGCCTGGTCGCACTGAGCTGACGCTGTGCCGCGCCTTACCGCAGCAGGGTGGCGATGTCAGCGAGGACAGCCGGGTTGGTGATGGTGACCGCGACGTGCTGGCGTTCACAGGATTCGACAAGCCAGGCGGTGAATTCTTGACGACTGTAAGACTTTCCAGTCTGCCTATCCGCGGATCGCACCTCCCGGCTAGCCATCGGGTACCTCGACAGGAAGATCACCACGCTGGTGCAATAGTGCTTCGCGGGCAGTGCGGCGCCGGTCGATCCGACGTAGCGCCGCGCTGACGATGAGGGTGCGCTCACCGAGGCTGGCGTGACCGGCGCGGTCGAACTCCCACGCCACCAGATCATTGCCATCATCGCCGTGTCGACGATCCGGATTATGCTTGTGTTCAGTAGATTTCGCGTAGCGTTCGCGGGTCCAAGTGGCACGGCGTTGCCGTAGTGCGGTCATGGTGGTCGAGTAGCGGCGGGACTTGCTGGTGATGTGCCCGCGGAACCCGAGGGTGTGCAGCCACCGCCGAATACCCGACACTCCGTTGTCAGCGAGGTCGCTGATGGTGGTCAGGATGGCCCGCACATGCTCGGATACATCCAGGTCGGGTATCGATTCGGTGGACAGCCGGCGGACGCTGATCCCGAGATCGGCCAAAGATTTAGTCACGTATTTGGCCAGATAGCGAGCAACCCGCCGGCCCGACAGTGCCCGGCTATCCGGTGAACAATGTTCTGCTGTCAGCGCATTCGTCGAGTTAGTGGGTGCGGTGATGGGTTGGGTATCGATTTGGGGACCGAAGGCGATCACCCGCACGCCGCCCTCGGTGGTGGGGTCGTGGACGGTGAGGGTGACGGTACGGGCGGCGTGCTGGATGATCATCGCGAGTTCGGTTGCACTGATTGGTGATTCCCAACCGGTCTGATCGGGATCCTCGTAGGGGTCGAGGCGGATCAGGGCGTGGATGTGCGGGATGGCGCGGGCTTGCATTTCGACGACTTTGAGAAAGCTGACCCGCACGTCATCCGGATCGGCCCCGGCGGCTTTCAGATGCCTGCGGAGTGCTCGCCGCAGGGTGATGGTGAATCGTCGCCACAGCTCAGGCAGATGCCAGGTGAACAGCACATGCCCGAAATAGTCGTAGCATTCCCGGCAGAGCGGCTGGCCAACCTGTGGATCGGTGTGGTCGTGGATAGTGCTGCACCACAATGGATTTCTATGTGAACAGCGCCGGTAGCCACCGATGCGGTCATGATCGCGGCACACACCGTGTCGGGATCCGCTGGGGTCTGTGGGTGTGGTGGTGTGGACGGCCCCGAAGCTGGGGGCGGTCAGCGTGAGAAACACTTGCGGACGATCAGCGACGGCGGCGGGCATGTCGTGGTGGCCGCCCGCGGCGCCGGCGTGCACGAGTTGCCACGTGTCGCGGGCGTAGAGGTCTGAGCAGGAGGGGCAGATGTGGGCGCGGCGGTTGTTGCACCGGGTCCACACCACCTGCTGGCGTCCGTAGTCTTCGGTGCCCGTGAGTTGGATGGGATGGGCACAGAACCCGACGGATTCCGCGCGTCGCCACCAGGATTCGTATCCCATCGAGGAGGCGCGGCGCACCATCTCATCGACCACCCGGGTGGTGTCGACCGTGTCCGGAATGCCTGGCAGGGCGAGCTGGGCCGGTGGTGTGGAGCTATTCACCGCTGGCACCTCTGTTGGTGTCACTGTCGCCCGTCGTTGAGGCCTGGTCGCCACTGGGCCGGCGCGCGGGGCGGCGGAATCGGGCCGCGAGGGTGGTGATGTCGTGGTCGGTGACGTGGAAGGCGCGTACCCGCACGGATTGGGTGCTGCCGTCGATGAGCATGTAGCCCACACCGGGGGTGGCATCGGGGATGCGGTCGCATTCCGCCCCGGCATCACGTGCTCCTTGTCCCAGCACCATGGTGGTTTGGGTGGCTTCGGTCAGCCGCAACCCGATCCGCACGGTGAACAGTTGCCGGACCGGCAGGGTGTCTTTGGCGGGGTCTTGCACTGCGGCCACCACCGAGATCCCCACCGCGCGGCCTTGGGAGAGCAGTAGCCCGAGCAGTTGTTCGATTTCGGTGCGGATCTTGCGGTCGGTCACATACGCGGTGAGCGCGGCGATCTCATCGATCAGGACCACAAACAGCGGGTCGGCCGGTGTCGGGGTGTGCAGGCGGGTGTGGCCGCGCAGACGATTTGCGCGGGCGTGCATCACGTTCACGAGCTGGCGCAGGAGTTGGAGGGTGGTGTCGGTGGCGTCGTGGCTGAACACGGTGAACATGGGTGCGCCGGCGCCCAGTTCCATGCCGCCTTTGGGGTCGATGACACACAGCCGGACCAGCCCGGTCTTGATCGCGGGGGCGATCCCGGCGATCAGGGACCACAGCACGCTGCCTTTGCCCGCGCCGGTGGCCCCGGCGACCAGGAGGTGATGCCCGAGCAGCGGCATCTGCCAGTGGTGGCGGGTTTCGGTGATCCCGACCCGCACCGATCCCAGATCCACCGGAGTCGACGATGTAGGCATGGGCAGCGCGATCGGTTCGGCCAGCACGTCCCCGCGCATCAGCGCGATGCGTAGTTCCCCGGGTGTGGTGGCGGTGATGGTGATCCGGTCGGCGCGCCAGGCCGCGGCCAGCGCCTCGGATTGTTGGTGCCAGTTAGTTAGGGATTGGCCGGTGACGATCCGCACCGCCAACACATCGGTGGTTCTACCGATCGTGACGGTGCGCAGGGTCGGAGTCAGGGTGCGCTCACCAAGTTTGGCGGTCAGGCCGTGCAGGGTGCACGTCGATTCCCAGGTGCGGGTGTAGCGCGACCAGGTCAACCAGCGGCGCCGTACAGGTTCGGTCACCCACGAGCAAAACGAGCCTGGGTCTAGCCAAGCCCACCCCATATATCCGGCGCCGAACGCGATGGCACCGACGATCCCGGCGCGGGGTCCGTGGGTGATGCCGAGAGTGAGGCTGGCGATGATCGGGACACTGATCGCTGGGAACAGCACGGCCCACCACAGCAGATATCCCGCGGCGGTCAACAGTGATATGACCAGATCGCCGAACCAGTCGTCATTGTCCGATTGAGTGTTGTTGGTGTTCTTATTGTTTGATGCCATGACGGTGTGTTCTCCGTGTGTGCGTGGACGAGCCAGTGGTCGACGGCGGACCCGGGCCGAGGCGCGGCACGTGCTGGTGTCGCGCCTCGGCAGCGGGTGCTATTTCTGGGTGCGCGACCCCGGCTCACCCGCCGGGGCGCCGGCTGTGGCGCCGGTGATGGCATCAGCGCGGAAGGCCACACCACTGCGATCGCCTTGCGCCCACGGGATGGCCACCAGGCTGGTCACCGAGACCGGTTGGGTGACCCCGACGTTCGGGTCACCGGCCACCGTCACATTGAGCACTTCGCCGCCAGTGTCATCCAACGCCAGCAACTGCACCGAATGCTGCGGCAGCCCGGTGGCAGTGTCGATTTTGGGGCTGCCGGTCTCAAAGTTCAGCCGCGGCTCAGCCGCACGGGTGACGATGAACCGTGTCCCTGACGTATCGATTCTCAAACGCATTGTCCTGTAGTTCCTTTCGTGAACCGTATGCGCCCTTGCGGCGCTGAACTCAGTTCACGTGGACACCACCGACGTAGCCAGGGACATCTAGCGGCATTGCCGACATCGCCGGCGACATTCCGGACACCACCGGGACATACCCGTGGACATCACGTGGGCATCACCGCCGCGGGGTGGCACCACGCGCATGGCAAACTAGACGCCACGCGCTGGCGATACACGGAGACGACACGGAAAGATGTGCGCTGAGACGATGGACGATCACGACGGCAAGGCGGCCGCGATCCCCAACAATCGCCTCATGCAGCGGCTGCAGGCCAAGGGACTGTCCCCGCAGCGCTTTGCCACCGCGATGAGCGTGGATGTCAAGACGGTGCGCCGCTGGCTGTCCAACACCAACTACAACATCCGCGAGGACAACGCGCGGCGCGCAGCCACGCTGCTGGGCTGCACGCCGCACGATCTGTGGCCCAATCAGTACTCGCCTACTATGGCGAGCGCATTGGCGACCATGTCACCAAGTGGCCCGTTCACCGCGACCCTGTATGCCAGCCGCACCCAGCTACCGATCAGCGCGTGGCAGCAGCATTTCGCCGACGCCACCACCAGCATCGACATCCTCGTGCTGGCCGCCACGTTCCTGTTCGACACCCTCGACGGATTCCTCGACACCCTGCTCGACGCCGCCGCCCGCGGCGTGGCGGTGCGATTCCTCGTCGGCGACCCCGACACCGCCACCATGATCCTGCGCGGCGTGGAGGAAGGGATCGGTGAAGCCGTCATCGCCCGCTGCCGCACCTCAGTCGAGCTGCTCGCCCCACACGCCGGCACCCCGGGACTGGACATCCGCACCCACGACACCACGCTCTACACATCCATCTTTCGGGTCGATGACGCCATGATCGTCAACTTCCACATCTACGGCTCACCCGGACGCAACAACCCCGTACTCGTACTGTCCCGTCACCACGAACCCCGGCTCTGGGCCACCCTCGAAGAGGCCTTCACCCAGGTGTGGGACCACGCCACACCCCTAACGACGAAAGGCTGACCCGCCGATGCGCACCGACTACTACAACGACCCCAACGCCCCACGGCCTAACAGTGTCGTCCCCTCGGCTTCGGCGATCGTCGCTGACGAACGCGGTCGAATTTTGCTGATCAAACGCCGCGACAACACCCTGTGGGCGCTACCCGGCGGCGGACACGACATCGGCGAGACCATCGAACAAACCGCTGTGCGCGAAGTCAAAGAGGAAACCGGGCTCGACGTCGAAATCACCGGCCTGGTCGGTGTCTACACCAACCCGCGGCACGTCGTGGCATTCACCGATGGCGAAGTCCGCCAACAATTCTCCTTGTTGTTCACCACCAGGGTGCTCGGTGGTGAGCTGGCCATCGACCACGAAAGCACCGACATCGCCTGGACTGATCCCGACGACATCGCCGACCTGGACATGCATCCCTCGATGCGTCTGCGGATCGAGCACTACCTGCAACACCGCGACAGCCCCTACCTCTGCTAACCCCATGCAGGGGTTACAGCCAGCCGCGCACCCGACCCACCGCCGCCAGCAACTCCTCGCGGCCAGCATCGACCGCCCGGTGCACCGGATCCTGCGGTCCATAACGCGCCAACACCTCACGCAGGCGGTCCTCAGCTGATACCGGCGTGCCGTCAGGTCCGGTCGTCAAATCGCAAAACGTCAACGCATCCATCACATCGCGCGGCGGTTGGACGAAAGCCCCTAAACCGGAGACGCCACGCTCGGATGCCTCCAGGTGCGCGCCGGTATGAAACGCCACCAACGACGCGACCAGCTCCCCGAAACCGGCCGACCGGACGAACACCGCGCCATCGAGCGGATGAAAACCGGTTCGGCGCACCGACGGTGCATACCCGATATCGTGCAGCCACGCCGCCGCCACCAGACAATCCGCCGCCTCGCCGGCGAAATGCTGACTCAGCCGTTCCGCCGCAGCGGCCACACCCCGCACATGCGCCAACCGCCGCGGCTGCTCAGCCAGCCGTGTCTCGGCCTCCCGCCGTGCACGCTGCGCCACCGCCCCGCTCATGCCAGCCAGCTTACGAGCCCCAGTATCACGTCGCAGTATCTCCACCGCAGCAGCACTTACTGAGCGTCCACCCATCTCCAACCACTATGTGGCGGCTACCTGCGGGCTTCGCTTCGCTCCCTCTGCTCCCGTCCGCTGGCGCTCCCGTCCGCGCCGGTCGCTACGCTTCACCCTCCGTCCGCCGCCGAACCACCGGGCCATCGCCGCAAAACAGCCCTCTGACCTGCGATGTGAGAACTTTCTTTACTGGTATCAAGCGTGTAGGCAACACCTAGGCCGCTCCAGCGCGGAACTCGCATTCCCTGACAACAGTGGCTCCGACGTCGCGGGAGCTATTCAGTTGCTGAGATGAGTTTCGGGAGGATTGCATTGTCGACCAGAGTTTCGATGGTGAGATGGGTCGGCGGGCGGTTGGAAAAGATGCATCGGAAGATCAGATAGCCTGGCAACAGGTCGCAGAGCTCTTCGTTGATTGTTGACGCGCCGATCTCGCCGCGGCTGATCGCCTGCTGTAGGACCTGCCGGACCAGGGTTCTCTGTTCATGAAGAAACCGGTCTTGCATAACGTTGTTGAGCGCGCGATCACGGGATATCTCGACAAGCACTGCCCGGATGGTGCTGGCGTGGTCTCGGCACTGTTTGTAGATGATCTGGCCGAGACACAACAAGTCGCCGCGCAGGGTGCCAGTGTTGGGTGCAACAGCGCTCTGACGGGTGCCTTCGATGACGGCCGCTAGGATCAGTTCAGATTTCGAGGGCCAGCGCCGGTAGATGGTGGCTTTACTGGCATGAGCAGCGCCCGCGACAGCCTCCACTGTTAGGCCGTGGTACCCACGATCCTGCAGGATACCCAATGCTACTCGCAGCAGCTCTGTCTCTCTGGGTGACCACGAAGTAGGTTCTACGTCCGGGTTGGTTGTCGCGGTCATCAGTTGTCGGATGTGAGCGATTCTGGGTCAGCTGCTTTCCCGTTTCCACTATCGGTCCCCACATCCATTCTTCGTACATGGTCGCCCCCAGGTGAGACGCCACCCCACTTCGCCGATATCTGGAGGTGCGGTCCGCGTGTTGCGCTCAGCGCGCCCACACCGGTGAGATGCTTAGCTGGCATCGATGCGGGGTGACGGTTCATGTGTGGCCACCAGCTGGCTTGGCGGAGCAGGGTGGCGATGGCTGGGACGGTGAGGGTGCGTACGAGGAACGTGTCCAGCAGTAGTCCGCAGCCGATGATGAGTCCGGTTTGGATCATGATGGCTACCGATCCGATCATCAGGCCGAACATGCTGGCAGCGAAGATCAGGCCGGCGGAGGTGATGACTGAGCCGGTGGTGGCTACGGTGCGCAGGACGCCGACGCGGATGTTGTGGGTGGATTCTTCGCGTAGTCGTGATACGAGCAGCATGTTGTAGTCGGCGCCGACGGCGACGAGGATGATGAACGCTAATAGTGGTACGGGCCAAGCGATTTCGTGGCCGAGGATCCATTGGAAGACGATGACTCCGATGCCTAGTGAGGCCAGGTAGTTCAGCACGACGGTGCCCAGCAGATATAGCGGGGCGATCAGGGCGCGTAGCAGGGCGATGAGGATGAGTCCGACGATGACCAGGGTGGCGATGGCCAGCTGGGTGAAGTCGGATGAGAGTAGGCGTTGGATGTCGGAGTTGACGGCGGGGAATCCGGCAACCGAGACGGTGGCTTGGGCCAGGGAGGTGTTGGGTCGGGCGGTGTTGGCGACGTCTGTGATCTGGCGGGCCAGGTTCATCGCCTCGCCGCTGTAGGGGTCCGTGCTGGTGTCGATGGCGAAGCGGGCGGTTTTGCCGTCGGGTGAGAGGAAATGTTTGGCGACGTCGGCGAATTGGCGGTTGTCGAAGGCTTCGGGGGGCAGGTAGAAGCCGGTGGCGGCATCGGATCCGGCGGTGGCGCGGGCGGAGTTTTGCAGTTGGGCCGCGATTTGACTCATCCCGGACAGCATTTGGATGTTGCTGTCGGCCAGGGTGTGCACGCCGGTGGCCAGGGCGCGTGCGCCGGAGGCCAGTTGGCTGATGCCGTGTTGGAGTCGGCCGATGTCAGCGGCCAGGTTCTCGGGGTTGCCGAGGGTTTTGAAGGCGTTGTTCATGGTGGCCACGGTGTGTTGAACTTCGGTGAGGGTGCCGGTGACGGTGGCGTTGGTGGCCGGGTTGTACTGGTCGCCCAGGGTGGCGAGCTGGGTGAAGAATCCGTCGTCGCGCAGGGTGGTCAGGATACTGACCTGGTCGCGGATCTGGGCGCATTGCGGGGTGGTCATACACCACGGTGAGGTGTTGAGTGCGGTGACGAGCGGGTCGAGGGCGGCGATAGCGTTCTGGGCGCGTTCGGCCAGGGGTCGGATGCCGGGGCCGGCTTGGATGGCGGTGTCGACCTCGGGTGCGGTGGCTGAGAGTTGTTGCAGCAGCGGGCCGAAGCGCTGCATGCTCTCACCGGCGGCGCCGGCTTGGGTGAGTACACCGCCCAGGGGGGTGAGCGCGGTGCGCACGGTGGTGTCGAGTTGGGCCAGGCCGCCGGCGAGTTGGTCGGCGCCGTGGGTGAGCTTGTCCAGGTCGGTGCGCCGGTCGTTGCCCTGGGCGACCGAGTCGGCCATCTTGTCGCCGATTTGTCCGTTCTGCCAGGACAGTTGGGCTTGGTCGAGGCGTTGCCCGGCCGGTCTGGTGATCCCGGAAACACGTGTCACGGCCGGGATTTGGGCGATGCGTGAGGCCATCTCGTCGAGGTCGGCCAGGCCTTTGCCGGTGCGCATGTCGGTCGGGTTTTCCACGACGAGGAATTCGGTGATGACGACGTCTTTAGGGAAATGGCGGTCCAGCAGCTGATAGCCCTGGTTGCTGGCGGTAGTGGCGGGCTGTCCTTGGCGGTCGTCATAGCTGATGGTCATGGTCGCCGCGGCCGCCGACAGTGCCACCAGGATGGTCAGGCTGATGACCAGCAGCGGCACCGGGCGGCGCACCACGGCCACGGCCACGCTGTTCCAGTAGCGTCGGGTGCGGTCGGGTTTGGGTTCGCCGATGCCGCGGGTGGCCGCCAGCGCCAGCACCGGGGGCAGCAGGGTCACGGTGGCGGCGAATCCGACTGCCACGGCGACCGCGCAGGCCGGGCCGAGTCCGGCGAACACACTCAAGGTGGCGAACACCATGGCCAGAAAGGCCAGGGCCACGGTGCCGGCCGAGGCCAGGATGACTCGGCCGATGCTGGCGGTGGCCGCGATGACCGCCTGCTCGGCGGGCACCTGGGCGCGGCGTTGTTCGTGGTAGCGGCTGATCAGAAACACGGTGTAGTCGGTGCCGGCGCCCAGCAGGATCGCGGTCATGAACGCCACGGTGAACTGCGAGACCGGCATGCCGATTTCCCCGAGTGCAGAGAGCACCCCACGCCCGACGGCCAGGCTGATCCCGATCACCAGCAGCGGCAGCAGCGCGGTGAACACCGACCGGTACACGATCAGCAGGATCAGCGCGATCAGCCCGGCGGTGGCGATCGAGATGAACACCAGGTCGTGCTCGGCTGAGGCGATCTGATCGGCGAACGTGGCCGGTGGCCCTGTCACATAGGCCGTGGTGGACGTGTTGGCGAATGCCGTGTCGGTGAGATCGCGCACGGCTTGCACGGATTCGGCCGCGGTGGGATCACCGAGCGTGCCGGCCACCCCGACCGGCAGATACCAGGCCTTGCCGTCACCGCTGACCGCCTGGGTTCTGGTGACCGGGTCGGCCAGCAGATCCTGGACCAGCAGGACATGGTCGTGATCGGCGCGCAACCGCCCTACCAGATCCTGATAGCGCAGCTGATTATCGGGGGTCAGACCGGCCGGGTCTTGCATCGCGACGAACAGCATCGTCTTGGACCCCTGCTCACCGAACGCCTCACTCATGCGGTCCACGGTCTGAAACGAGGGCACATCACGCGGGATCAGATCGACCGATTGTTGGCGCACCACCGTCTCCAACTGCGGGAACAGCAGCGCCAGCACCACCGCGGCCGCGATCCATCCACCGATCACTAATGCCTTGTGGCCCACCGTGAACGCCGCGAGCCGACCCAGCCGGGCGCTGTATTCCGAAGATCCGGACAGATCGACGCCGCGCCGGCCACGGGAAGGCCCAGCATCTCCGGTTCGATCGCCCATCCCCACGCCTCCCAAGAAACGAAACTATCGGTATCGCTACGATACTAATAGTCCCACACGAGGATCGGAAGGGCCGCGCCGACCTTTCGGGCCATGGTTGGGGCTGGGCGCGGTGGGGGTGAATTAACTTGCGGTGTCCTCAGATTCGTCGTCGGGCAGGTCGTGGCGCACCACCCGCACCCGCCCGCGGGGCAGGCATGCCATGTAGCCGTGGCGTTTGCCGTAGAGCTCCCAGGAGGTCGCGGCCTCCTGGGGGGCGACATCGATGCGATGCCCGCGGGAAAAACCCAGGTGCAACCCGCCGCCCTCGTCGCACCACGCGCCCGTGCACACCGCGCCGGCCAGGTCCAGCAACGGACGCTGCTGGACCGAGACGTTGCCCGGGTCGATGAGGACCTGCTCTTCGGGATAAGACGAACCGATCGGCGGCAGGGTCAGCCGGATCGGGGTGGCGATCACCAATTCGTTGTAATCGTCGAGGTCGAGCACCAATCCGTCGCGCAACGAGACACGCTGAACGGTGCACCGCTCGATCCAGGGGGTATGCATGCCCGGGTCCCTTTCGACACGTCATTGTGTCGCTTTATGGTACTGGGAGTAGCGCAGCGATACTACTAGTATCGCTAAGTGGTGGTGTCGGTGCCGTGCACCAGCTGTCGGGTTGTGCGGTCGATGCGCTCGCGGGCCAGGTCCGCATCGATCCGGCCGCCGATGACGGCGATCAGGTTGGCCAGCCACACGTCGGCGATCAGGCTGGCCACGTCACGGTCATGCGCGCTGGGTGTGGGCCCGCCCAGGGCGCGGGCCAGCATGTCCTCGATCACCGCGACAGCGTGCTCGATCGCGCCGGCGGCCTCGGAGTCGGCCACGACGAACGCACGCACCATCGCCTCGGTCAGGTGCGGGTTGGCCTGCCAGGCCATGTGCAGGTGGGTGGTCAACCGCCCCAGCCGGGCCTGCGGCGCCAGTTCACCGGTAGTGCAATCGAATTCGGTGTCGAGACGTTCGAATTCGCGGGCCAGCACCGTCACCAGCAGATGGCTTTTGGATCGGAAATGCCGATACAGGGAGCTGGCGGCAATGCCGGCCTGCGCGGCCACCGCACGCATCTGCACACCGTCAAAACCTTGTGCTGAGGCTACCGCCCACGCGGCATCCAGGATCGCCTCGCGACGCACCAACACCGAGTCCGCCGGCCGGCGCGGGTGCCGCACCCGGTCCCGGGGTGCGGCGGTGGGCGCACTCACCGCGACCCCGCGTCGGGGCCGGCGCCACCGTAGCGGGTCAGCTCGGCGAACAACTCCCCGAAACCGCTGATGTCACCGTGGGCGGCGAAATGGGCCGCATCCACCGTGATGAACACCGCCGAGGCGGTGAACCGGGTGACACCGTCCACACCGACCCCCACCCCGTCCACATGCAACGCCCGGCCCTCGCGGGAGGCGATCCGCGCGGTCAGCCGATGCGTACATCCCAACGGCACCGGCTGCAGATAGTCCACCGTCAAACGGCGCGTCACCGCCGGGGTGGCCGCGATCCACAACGAAAAACCCAGCACGTCATCACAGGCCGCGGCGATCGCGCCACCGTGCGCCAGCCCCGGCGCACCGATATGGCGCTCATCGAACACCAGATCAGCGAACACCTCATCGCCGCACCGAAACACCTCCAGCTGCAAACCGTGCGGATTGTCCGACCCGCAGCCCATGCAGGTCGGCGTGTGCGACGGCAACCGCTGCGGCTGATCAACACCCATCACGGCCTCCTCGCACCCGGGCAGCCCCGCCACCGCGTCCCGACCCGGGACCGCCGGTACTAGCAGTTTCGCTGCGCTACTATCGGTACCATAACCGGGAGTGCGGGGGCAACGCACCGGCAATCGGAACACATCAGGAGGTCAGGTGGGGACGCAGCCCGCGGAGACACCCGACGACGAGGACGACGTCGACCCGCGCCGCACCCGATCACGCACCCGACTGCTCGACGCCGCGGCCAACCTGCTCAAAACCGGTGGGATCGAAGCCGTCACCATCGACGCGGTCACCAAAGCCTCCAAGGTCGCCCGCACCACCCTCTACCGCCATTTCAACAGTTCCTCGCAACTGCTCGCGGCCACCTTCGAACGCCTTCTGCCCCAAGTCATCCCGCCCGCCCCGACCAGCGGCACCCTCCGTGAGCGGCTCATCGAACTGCTCTCCCGCCAAGCCGACCTGTTCGCCGAAGCGCCCGTACAAGTCACCACCCTGGCCTGGGCCGCGTTGGGCCCCGCCGAGACTCACGAACCAAACACTGTGCAACACGCCGGTGCAGGCACTCTGCGGATGCGTGTGATCGAACAATACCGACGGCCGTTCGACGAAATCCTGTACAGCCCCGAAAGCGTCGATCAACTCGGCGAACTCGACATTGAACTCGCACTCTGTCAACTTGTTGGCCCTCTGGTCTTTGCCCGAATGACCGGTCTACGCGTCATCACCCACCAAGATTGCACCCGCATCGTCGAAGGCTTCATTGCCGCGCAAACCGGCGATCAACCGGCTTGGGTCGAGGCGTCGAGTCCGAACCAATAGCGCTAATGAGACTGCTCTGAACCACGTTCCGTCGCTTGGCCAGCCGCATCCGGTTGGGTCACACCGTCACCCAACGACCGCATTGTTGCACCCAAAACGGCGGGACCGTCGGCCACCACTGGGTAAGACGGACCCGCCGATCTGACGAATTCACGCGTGCCCGGCAGCGCGACGCCGGGGTCAGGAAGTGAAGCCGGGTATCGGATAGCGTTGGTTGAGGACGTAGTTTCCGACTTCAGCGATTTTGTAGGAGACAGGATCGTGCAGCGTGTGGGTGCGGATGTTGCGCCAGAACCGGTCGAATCCGTATTTGGGGTGGGTGCCGCGGGCACCGATGACCTCGAAAATACGGCTGGTCACGTCCAGGGCCGCTTGGGTGGCTATGGCTTTGACTCCAGAAATCTGCACCATGAGTTCGCCGCGTTCCTGCGAAGTTAATGCGTCACCTTTGTCCCACGCGGCCTGTAGGAGTTGTGCGGCCTCGCGGGCTGCAGCATCGGCGGCTTGTAGTTGGATGCCGAATTCGCCGTAGCTGCGAATGGTGTACGGATCTTCGACGGCTTGAGTGACCCCGGCCGGCGTCCAAGGACGTGCCTGCGTTCGGGTGTACTCGCGGGCTGTCTCGAGCGCTCCGCGCGCGATCCCTAGGTAAACCGAGGAGAACACCAACTGCACGATCGGGCCGAACAGGCTTCCGCGCCCGGACGCCAGGAACGCCTCGAGGATGGCATTGGGTTTGCCGAGCACCTCGTCGGGACGGACCGCAACATTGTGGAATTCGGTGGTGCCGCTGTCGGTGCGCCGCATCCCCAGCGCCTGCCAGTCATCGTTTGGCTGAACGCCTTCTCTGGTGGTGGGAATGGCCGCCGCTACGATGGCACCTTGCTGTGGGAAACCCTCCGGTATCACACCGAACACCAAGAGCAGATCTGAGCCCTTGGCGCCACTGCTGAAGTGCTTAATGCCGTTGAAAAAGTACCCGCCGTCATCGGCCGGGGTGGCCGTCACCTTCCAATCCAGGATGTGGCTGTTGTTCTCGCTGGAGGCGTTTCCGGTCCACCAATTGTTTTCGGCCAGTTGACGAAGCAGGCGTTCCTTTTGCTCGGGTGAACCCCACAGATCGATAACGGCTGGGGTGCTGAGGTGGTATCCGAACAAGTGCCCAAGGGATCCGTCGACCTTGGCGATCTCGCGCACCACTTCCAGGGCGGTAGGCCAGTCGGCTCCCCAACCGCCCAGGTGCCGGGGAACGGTCACCGAGAGCAGCCCACTGGCGCGTAGATCCTCACGCTCTTCTGTTGCCGAACCACCTGCCTTGTCGCGCTCGACGACGGTAGTTTGCCACTTTCGCGTCAGCTCGCGCGCGACCTCGATTGGGTCGCCATGCCTACTGTTCTGTGCCGTGGTGGTGTCATCGGTCAACGTCATTGCTGTTCTCCAGTCGCGGATTGGGTGAGGAATTGCGGTGCTGCCCACTGTGTGAGGTCCACCGGACGGTCGAGCAGATTGTGGTCGATGAGGAACTGTTGAGTTTGGTCGACAACGGCCAGCGCCGAGTCGTCAAGCGTTGGGATCAGATGTTGGGCGAAATCAGCGCCGAAACCGCGTCCGATCGCCGAAGGTGCTACCCCGAGGTTGGCGGCATGGATGCCAACGGTGTCCTCGGGGTGGGCCTGTGCCCAACGGCCGGCTTGGACAGCCGCATCGACGAGTCGTTGCACCAGGTCGGGTCGCTCGTCAACCAACTGGGCGCTGACCGTCCAAACACTGGCATACCGGTTTCGTTTGTCGTCGCCGAGATCGGCGAGTACCCGCGCGCCGCTGAGGTCTTCTAGCTCCGCCGCCCAGGGCAACCACGTGAATAGCGCATCAACGTTGCCACTACTCAGGATGTCGCTCTGGTGGGCGGCCACGTCGGGAAACAGGTCAGCGCCTTTGACACTGGCCGCTGCTTCCAGCCGCTCTTCGGGCACGTCGACGCCAGGGCTTTCGATACGCACCAATTCGACGTCACTGATCCCGATGCCTCCGATATGCAGGGTCTGCAAAAGTCCCCGCGCCTCCCAGGTGCCCAGCGCGATCAGTGTTTGCCGCCACGGATCCAATTGCCGGTAGTCACCCAACTCGCCGGTGAGAATGCGGATCGCTGCGCCGGACACACCCACCCGCCGACCCCGCAGCTGCTCGGGTGATGTCACCGGGCTGTCAGCACGGACATAGATCCCTTGCCGACCGGCCAGAGGTGTGATGCCCAGCAGACGGGTGCGTCCTGGTGCTCGCAGGCCCTCACTGATAAGAGGTGGAATTTCGCCACCAAAACGGGTGTAGGCGGGATGATCGTAGGTGAAATGCAACCCAGCTTGCGCGCCGCTCAGCACATTCAGCGAAATACCGTTGCCAGCCAACAGGTTTGACTCCAGCGCTGTCAGCAACGCGTTAGGAACCGGGCAATTGCTGTAGGCAAGAATATCTCGATCTATGCCCGTGGTGGTCATCAGATGCTCCCAACTTCAGGCCGAGCCAACCCAAGGTGCTCACGCAGCGTTGCCCCTTCGTACTCAGTACGGAACACACCACGTTGCTGCAGCAGCGGCACCACCTGGTCGACGAATTCCTCGTAAATCCCAGGCAGATACGCCGCCGAAATGATGAATCCGTCAGCGGCCCCGGCCTCAAAGTGACTAACCAATTGATCAGCGATCTGTTCGGCAGTTCCGGCCCACTGCGGTACAAACCCGACGTTGGTGCCGTATCGTCGACCCAGCTCGGCCAACGTCAGGTCCGCACCGCCACCGGCCACCGCAGAAAACATCTGCAACATGGTCGGCACGTGACGATCACCGAGATCGGCGACGATGTCGGAAAACTTCGTATCCAGCGGATACTTGGAGAGATCCAAACCGCTATGGCTCGACAACGTCGACAAACCCACCTCGGGATGGACCAGAGAATTGAGATATTCCAGACGCTCACGGGCCACCTGCTCAGTCTCACCGAGTACTGGCATTACCGCGGTGAACACCTTTGTTTGCTCCGGGTCACGTCCCGCGGCCGCAACGTGAGCTTTGATGTCCTGATAGACCGCGCGCATGATGTCGAGGTTGGGCGAGACGCTGAATACTGCTTCGGCCCAGCGCCCCGCGAAGCGACGCCCGCGCGGTGACAAGCCGGCCTGCAGGATCACCGGTTCGCCCTGGCGTGACCGTGGAACCTGCAAGGGGCCACGGACGGACAACCAGTGGCCACGATGATTGACGTATTGAACCTTCTTGGGGTCGGCGAACCGACCGCCAATCTTGTCCAACAACAAGGCATCCTCGGACCAAGAACTCCATAGCTTCTTGACTGCCTCCAAGAATTCGTCAGCGCGGTCATATCGGATGTCGTGCTCAAGGTGCTCGTCCACGCCGAAGTTGCGTGCTTCCGAGTCGTTGAGCGACGTGACCACATTCCACGAGATCCGGCCATCAGACAGGTTGTCGAGCGTGGCAAACACCCGAGCCACGTGATACGGCGGGTAGTACGTTGTGGAAACCGTAGCGCCCAGACCCAAACGTTCCGTCACCGCAGCCATAGTCGCTATCACGCTGGTCGGCTCCAGCGCCACCGCGCCCTGGCCACCCAGGCCGACCCCGGTCTCCAAGTTCTCACCATAGCTGTCTTCGATGGCCAGGCCATCGGGAAGAAATAACAGGTCAAACTTTCCCCGCTCCAGGGTCCGTGCAATCTGCTTGTAGAACTCGCCAGTCAGAAATCCGTTCGTGGCACCAACATGGCGCCACGCGCCATGCGCGTGAGTGACGTTGCCGGCCGAGAAAAACCCGGCCAAATGTAGTTGGCGTTGTTCAGCCATTATCAGCAGTGCCTCCGTGGGGATCAGATACCGGACACCGATGCTCGACCACCAGCCTGGACCCCAACAGGGTTAGGAGACCAATGATTTTTAAGGCCCCGGAGTGTGTCGTCGGTGGCCCGGCACCTACCTATCTCGGGGTAACCGGACGGCTGCCAGGAGGGTATATTAGGAACTTGTCACCAATCTCGTCCTGGTCTGCCCCTATCACCACCGTGCCCACCACCGCGGCGAGATCACCATCACCGGTCCCGCACACCGACTCGTCGTCACCGACCACACCGGGAAACAGCTCCACGGCGGATCGCTGGCCCGTCCACCCACCACACCCCCACCTGACGTTCGGCCGTGCCCCGGGCCGACCGGGGAACGCGCCCACTGGTGGTGGTACCCACCCTTCCAACCCCAACCACCACCAGAAGCCGCATAGCCTCCGAGGCTCAGGTGAGTACAGGGGCGGGTAGCTCGCAGAAGCTGTGGCACACCCGGTCGCGGACGACGATGTCGGTGGTCTCGGGGTCGAACCAGCGGTCGACCACTGCCCAGTGGATCGGATGCATCAGGTAGGGGCCCATCAGACCGTCGACGTCGGTGAATTCCTGTTCGAAGACGTGCGTCCACTCGCTGGTGCCGATGGCCTGCTCTACCCGGCTCAGTTGCCACGCGGCGATCGTCGACACGTATCGGGGCATCGACGCGAGTTCGCGTTCGAATGCCGCGACCGTCTCGGCCTCTACCTCGGCAGGGACTCGCAGCAGCAGCGCGCGGTACACGGTGCCACTGCCGCGGCGGAGTGGACTTCCCTGGTAGGTGACGCCGTTTACCCGGGTGATCGCCGGATCGGTCAGCGCGGCGTCGAAACCGCTGTTCTCCCAGTCGCTGTCGCAGGCAAACCGCAGATGGACCAGGATGTCGCCGCCGTTGCGCGATCCCGCCAACGTCGGCTGCACCAGTGCGCGCAGCGCACCGCTGCGTGCAGCGGCATCGCGCAGGGCCACCAGGACGCGGCTGCGATCGGACTCTGCGACGTCGACCAGACGGGTGACTCCGACCGTGGCGGGTCCCGCTGATGTGCCGGGCGCGGCAAGTGGGGTAGCAGGGACGGTGACGTCATCGGCCGCGGAGGCAACACTGCGGCTACGTTCGAGGACAAGGTCGGCGATGCTGTCCCACCAACGCGCCACAGAAGGGTCGGGCCGACCCTGCCAGGTCATCTGCCACCAGGCTTGAGGGCTCGGCAGCGTCCAGGTGATCGTCACCACGTTGGATCGGTCCTCGAACCAGATGGGTGGACTGACCAGGACATCGCGCAATGTCATACCGCGTTCGCGCGCCCCAGGGGCATACCCGGCCAGGTAGGTGTCGATGAACTTCTGGGCACAGCCCGGCGCGGTGACCACCCGATCGATCACGAAAACCTCGGTCATGAAACGAGATTACGGCCGGCCATCACGACGGGCCGCGCGCATTCCCGACCATCGGGAAACCACCGTTGACGGCGGAGGGGGTCAGCGCGAAGGTGTGCCGATGACCGATCCGTTCAGCCCCACCCAGTTGGGTCCGGTGGCACTGCGTAACCGTGTGATCAAGGCCGCCACATCAGAAGGCCGCTCGCCCGACGGCCTGGTCACCGACGACCTCATCGACTTCCATCGCAGCTTCGCCGAGGGCGGGGTCGGGATGACCACTGTCGCCTATTGCTGTGTGTCTCCCCAAGGGGCGAGCGCACCTGGCCAGATCGTGATGGACAGCAAGGCGCTGCCGGGCCTGCGAAGGCTCACTGACGCCGTGCACGCTGCGGGAGCAGCCATTTCGGCGCAGCTCGGGCATGCCGGGGTGGTGGCGCAGAAAAAGCTGACCGGCGTCACCGCGGTGGCACCGAGCCGATTCGTCAACCCGACCTCCTTCGCCTACTGCCGCGAGATCACCCGCGCCGAGATCGCTCGCGTGATCGACCAGTTCGGTGCGGCAGCCCAGGTGGCGGTCGACGCCGGATTCGACGCCGTCGAACTGCACTTCGGGCACCTCTATCTGCCCAGCTCGTTTTTGAGCCCGCTGATCAATCGACGCAAGGACGAGTACGGCGGTGACATCGACAACCGCTCGCGGCTCGTGCGGGAGATCGCGGCACGAGTTCGCGAGGTGGTCGGTGACCAGATCGCGGTGATCGCCAAGCTGGACATGGACGACGGTCTTCCCGGCAGCATCTGGATCGACGAGGCGTTGCGGACAGCTCAACTTCTCGATGCCGATGCCACCCTCGATGCGATCGAGCTGACTCAGGGTTCGTCGGTGTACAAGCCCATGTACCTGTTCCGCGGCGACGTCCCGGTCAAGGAGTTCGCGAAGGTGATGCCGCCGGCCTTGCGCCCGGCCATCAGACTGGTGGGCAAGCGGACGATGGGTGTCTACCCGTATCGAGACCTCTACATGCTCGAGGCGGCCCGGCAGTTCGTTCCGTTGATGCGCAACACCAAACTGATTCTGCTGGGCGGCATCAACGATCGCGAGCACCTTGAGATAGGCATGCGGGAAGGGTTCGACTTCTTCGCCATGGGGCGGGCCCTGCTGCGGGAACCGGCCCGGGTCAACACGATGATCTCCGGACCCGCGTCCCGCGGCCGCTGCAATCACAACAACAAGTGCATGGTGACGGTGTTCGGTCGGACCCACTGCGTACTCGACCCCGAGCAGCGGTACGGTGCCGTGCTACCGGCCGAGCAGCTCACCTAGCGCGTCGCCGGCCTGTCGCCTCGCCTGGTGCGCGATGTCGAGCATCGGCATCGTCATGAATCCGTGGATGCCACCGTCGAACGCGCACCGCACAGTCGGTACCCCGGCCGCCTCGAGGGCATCGGTGTAGGCGATGCCCTCATCCCGCAGCGGATCGTGGCCCGCGAGCACGACAGCCGCAGGCGGCAACCCGCCGAGGTCACCGTGTAGCGGTGAGGCATAGGGGTTTTGGCGATCCGCGACGGTGGGGACGTACTGATCCCAATACCACTGCAGTGCCGGGCGAGGGTTGTAGAAGCCCTGGCCAAACGCCAGGTACGAGTCGGTGTCGAAATCCGCACCGATCACCGGATACAGCAGAAGTTGGGCGGCCAGCTCCGGTCCGCCGCGATCACGGGCCATCATTGTGGTCACGGCCGCGAGATTGCCGCCCGCGCTGTCGCCGCCCACCGCCACCCGTACCGGGTCGGCGCCCAACTCGGCGGCGTGCTCGACAGCCCAGCAAGTAGCGGCGTAGAGGTCTTCGGCAGCAGTGGGCCACCGGTGCTCGGGCGCCAATCGGTAGCCCACCGAAACCACTACGGCAGGAATGAGATTGGCGAGGTTGCGGCACAACCCATCGTGACTGTCGAGGTCGCAGAACACGAACCCGCCACCGTGGGCGTAGACCAGCATGGGAAGCGGGCCGGGTGCATCGGGGCGGTAGATCCGGACGTCGACACGGCCGTTGTCCACCGCCACCTGATCGTCGGCCACGGAGCCGACCGGCTCGGGTTGAGGGTTTGCGACGAAGCGGGCGCGGATCGCCGCACGGGCTTGTGCGCCCGTCATCGTGTGTACCGGAGGGAAGCCCGAATCGAGGGTTTCGATCAGATCCGCGATCTGAGGATCGAGGGTCATGCCGGCAGTAGCGCGGTCGAAGCCCGCAACCCGTTGGCGCCTGAAACAGTGTTCGTGACGCGCAGCGGCCGCAGCGGCTGCAAAGTGGGGACCACCTGTCGAGGGCCGACTTCGGCATTGCGCCAGATACCCATCGCGGTCATCCGCACCGGAGCCGCCAGCCGGTGGTCAAAGGTCATGCGGCTCATCGGGCCGCACACCGACACCGCCGCGACGGCAGCCCCGATCGGGCCGATCGGCGCTGCGACACACCCGAATCCGGCCAGTGATTCTTCGCGCTCGAACGCCACCCCGTGCGCGCGGACCTTGGCCAGCTCGGCGACCAGCTGCCGCTCACCGCTGATCGAGAACCGCGTCTTACGTTCGGTGAAGTCGACTTCGCATGATGGGTTGTCGGCCAGGATCGCCTTGCCGACCGCCGTACAGTGCGCGGGTTGGCGTCCTCCGATCCGGGTCGGGATGGCCGCCACCATCTGGTCACCGATCTTCTCCAGGTACACCACGTCGGAACCGTCGAGGACCGCGAGGTGGACGACCAGTCCGGTGGCCCGGTGCAGATCGCGGAGCAACGGAATCGCCGCTTGATGGATGCGGTCTTGATGCAGGGCCAGCGAGCCCAGCTCGACCAGCCGCATGCCCAACTCGTAGTCACGGCCGTCGCGGCGCAGCCACCGTAGGTGAACGAGGCGCTCCAGGATGCGGTGGGCCGACGAACGCGGCAGCCCGGTCCGCCGCACGATCTCTGCCAATGTCAGCCGGCCCGGTCCGTCGAAGACATCGAGAACCAGGGAAACCCGGTCGATGACGGCGCTGGGCGTCTCGCCGGCCTTCTCGACAGCCATTGTCATGAGGGACCTCCCACTCTGGAGTCATGTGCCACAGGCATATGACTATTAGTCATATGCCTGTTTGTAGCATATTGATGTGGGTGCTGTCACATGAACAGCCGAATGCGATCGGGGTCATGAAGAGACCCCCGCCGCATAGCGGCGGGGGTCGATGCATCTGACGATGCCTGCAAGGGCGTGAGCAGCGGCTATGCCTGAGACGCGGCCCGTCCGGCCCGGCGTCCGTAGAAACTCCCGTCGCCCAGGGATACGCCGCTCGCATAGCCCCATGCCGCGAGTCCCGCGGTGCACCGTCCGGCGGCGAACAAGCCCGGGATGGGCTCGCCGCTGACATGGAGCACCTCGGCATTGAGCGTCGTGTGCAGACCGCCGAGGGTGAAACCACCGGTGCTCTCGCGGAGATCGATGGCGCCCACGGGAGATTTGATCGGCTTGAGCCACTGCGATTTCTTGTGCAACAGCGGGTCCTCGCCGCGGGCCGCACCCTCGTTGTAGGCATCGACGGTGGCTTGCAGAGAGTTCGGTGGCAGCCCGATCTCCGCTTCGAGATCGGCGACGGTGTCTGCCACCCACGTCGGCGGCCGCATCATCAGCAGCGGTGACAGCGAGGCCATCGCCTCCTCCTGCGCGTCGCCGTCGATGATCAGGTAGGCGGTGTTGTTCTGGTGATACAGCGTCAGCTGGCCGGCCCGGCCCGGGTACGTGTCCTCGGCGACATAGCGCTGGCCGCGTTCGTTGACCAGGATCCCGCGCACCAGCTGTTGCGGATCGATGAACAACGCCACCTCGGTCGCGTCCATGTGGGCCAGATCGGCGCCGAGCGCCTGTGCCATCCGGATCGCCTGCCCGTCGTGCTGCTCGATCGAGGCGGCCGGCCGGCCGGCAATCCGTGGGGCATAGCGAGCCACCATGGCTTCGTTGTAGGCGAAACTTCCGGTGGCCAGTACCACCCCCCGTCGGGCCCGGATGTCCATCGTGGTGCCATAGCGCCGGGTCCGGATCCCGACGACTCGGCCGTCCGACTCCACGATCAAGGCCTGCACGCGCACGTCGTACAACGACCGGGCTCCGGCCGCGGTGGCGGTGTCGACCAGACCCTTCATCAGCATGTATCCCGCGCTGGACTCGCCCTGCTTCTTGTTCTGCATCTGGGGTACGTGGCCGCGCGGAGCCGGAGCAGCGATGGTGTTGAACGGGTAGGAATTCTCCCCGCCGCTGTACATGAGGCCCTGGTCACCCATGGGCTCCCAGCCGGGCTCTCCGAAGAACTCGGCCTTGAACGGCACCCCGCAGCTCACCAGCCAGTCGAAGTGCGCGACGCTTCCCCCGCAATAATCGGCGATGCGCTGCGCATCTGCGCCCGGGCCCATGGCTACGTTGAGGAACGCGGCCATGTTGTCGACCGAATCCTCGAAGCCGCACGCCTTTTGGAGAGCGGTGCCGCCACCGAGGTAGATGAACCCACCTGCCATCGATGCGGCGCCGCCCCACGACCCGGTGCGTTCGAGTACCAGTACTTCGGCTCCGGTGTGTGTCGCCTCCACCGCGGCGGCTGCGCCGGCAACGCCGTAGCCGGCGATCACCACGTCGGCTTCATCGGCCCAGTCAGTGATCGCGCCGACAGGGATCGGCTGGATGTCGTCGGTGAACGTCACGGGCGCATCGCCGCCGGAAGGTCTGACACCCACTGATGACCCCAGTAGCTGTCGGCGGTGATTTCCTCAGCGGTGTAATAGGTTTCGTCGACCCGCATGCCCTCGGTGCCGAACTCGATATCCCAGTCTCCTGGAGCGCGCACATAGAACGACACCATCTTGTCGTTGGTGTGGCGGCCCAGTGTGGATGACAGCTGGAACCCCTCGGCGTTGACGCGGTCCAGGGCCTGGCCGACGGCATCGAGGGTGTCCACCTCGACCATGAGGTGGATCAGCCCCGGGTCGCGCAGATTCTGTGCCGGACAGATCGCGAGGCTGTGGTGACGCTGGTTGACTCCCATGAATCGCACCCGGACGGGCCCGAACTCCGGTGGCACCGGGACGCGGAAAGCGCCGCGCGACTTGAAACCCAGTACCTCGGTGTAGAACTGGAAGAGCCCGTTCACGTCGAGCGCAGGTAGTACGACGTGGCCCAGGCCCTGCTCGCCGGTGACGAACTTCGCACCGTGCGGTGTGACGACGGGGGAGTGGTCGAGGACCGCGCCGTGGAACACCTCCAGGGCGGTGCCTGCCGGATCATCGAACGCGATGACCTCCTCGACCCGTCGCGCGTCGGCTTCGTCGAGCGACAGCTGCTTGAACGGCACCTCCGCGGCATCGAGTGCGGCTTTGACCTGTTCAAGGTCGGCGTGGTCGCGTACCTCCCAACCGACGGTCATGATCTTGTCGACGTCGCCGGGCACGACGATGATGCGGGCTGCGCGCTCGTCCATCCGCAGATACAGTGCCGACTCGTCGGGCCCGCGTCCTTTCGCAAAGCCCAGCACATCGAAGGCGAACTGCCGCCAGCGTTCGATGTCGGAGGCGGCAACGGTGACGTAGCCCAGGCTCTTGATCAGTCCCATAGGAAGCGCCTCTCAGATCATCGCCCGCAACGGGCCCTGCGGGTCCACGCCCAACGAGCTCAGGGCGGAAGCGTGATAGACCGTGCCCGGAACGTGGATCGCATGTGCCTGACCGACGTGCACGTCACGCCAATACCGTTGTAGCGGTTTGTCCATCCGGGCGGCGTTGCCGCCGCAGCGGGCGAAGATCTCGTCGACGGCCGACACCGCGCGCCACACCGCTCGTACCTGGGTCCGTCGCCCTGCTGCCCGGTCTTCGAAGGACACTTCCTTGCCCGAGTCGACGATGTCGTAGATGCGGTCGGCGTTGGCCAAGAGTTCCTGCCGAGCGGCGTTGATGTCCGCGGCGGCCTCGCCGATCGCGTACATCACGTAGGGGTCGTCCTTGATCGCCACACCGCTCGAGTTCACCCGCTCACGCTGGTAGTCGAGTGCGGCTGCCAGCGCGCCCTCTGCGATGCCGATGGTGGCCGCGCTGATGCCCAGCGGGAACATCGTCGACCACGGCATCAGGTACAGGGTGTCGGTCATCCCGGCTTCCCGCTGGGCTGTACCGTCCATGACCTTCGTCGCGTCCATGGTCCGGTAGGACGGTACGAAGGCATCCTTGACGATGACGTCCTTGGACCCGGTTCCGCGCAGCCCCACCACGTTCCACGAGTCCTCGACGATCTCGTAGTCCTTGCGCGGCAGGATCATGTGCAGCATCTGCGGCGGCATCAGTGGTTTACCGTCGGCGTCGCCGAGCATCGCACCCAAGAAGATCCAGTCGCAGTGATCGGTGCCGGAGCTGAACTGCCAACGGCCGTTGAAGATGTAGCCGCCGTCGACCGGCTTGGCAACACCCTGCGGAGCGTAGGGAGAAGCGACCCAGGTATCCACATCGTCGGCCCAGATCTCGGCCGCGACCCTGGGATCGGCGTAGGCGAGCTGGTAGGGGTGCACGCCCACGACGCCGTTGATCCAGCCGGCCGAGGGGTCCAGCGCGGCAGTGGCCATGACGGTCTCGGCGAACTCGCGCGGATGGACTTCCAAGCCGCCGTGCGCCTTCGGCTGTAGCAGGCGGATGTTGCCCGCCGACTTCATCATCTTGACTGTCTCGTCTGTGAGCTTGCCGATCTTCTCGGCTTCGGCACCCTGGTTGCGCAGCTGTTCGGCGATGTCGCGCACCCGGTCGATTACCCGCTCAGTCATTGTCTGGTCCTATCGTCGAGGGCTGTACTGATGGTGTACCGCTTTGATACCGATGGCGGGGCCTAATCCCGGTCAGTGGAAATGTGCCGACCACGTCGGCTCAGAACTCGATGTGAATGTCGTCGGAGGCGGGCCGGGCCTGGCAGCCGAGGATGACGCCGTCGGCGAGGTCCTCGGGCTCCAGGATGTCGCAACTGGCCATGTCCACCTCGCCGCGCACCACTGTGGCCGCGCAGGATCCGCACTGCCCTTCTCTGCAGGAGTAGGGCACGTCGACGCCGGAGCTGATCAAGGCGTCGACCAGCGTCGCGCGCCGGGGCCACCGAAGGCGGTGACTGTTTCCGTCCAGGTCGACCTGGAGTGCGACGGCGTCACTGTCGTCAGAATCGGTTGCGGCCGAGGGGATGTCATTGGCAAACGGATCGCCCGACAGCGATTGGAATACTTCGAGGTGAACCCGCTCTCGCGGCACTCCGGCCTCGGCCAGCGTCTCCTTGATCACCGCCATGAACGGTGCGGGACCACAGACGAACGACTCGAAGCCGGCCGCCCCGGCGAATACGGTCCGCGTGAATCCGCTCAGCTGGGCCCGGGTGGGCAGGCCCTGGATCGATTCCAGCCAGTGCAGCACCGTCAGGCGGCCCGCGTAACGTGCGGCGAGTTCGCGAAGTTCGTCGGCGAAGATCACCGAGCGTTCGTCGCGGTTGGCGTAGCACAGGATCACCCGTCCGGTCCCTGCCGACAGCACCGATTTCAGGATCGACATCACCGGCGTGATACCGCTTCCCGCCGCCCACAACAGGAAATCGGCGTCGAGGGTGGCCGGTGTGAACACACCCGAGGGCGGCAGGACTTCGATCGTGTCACCGACAGTGACGTTGTCACACAACCAATTCGAGCCATATCCATCGGCAGTGCGCTTGATGGTCACCTTCGGTGCAGGGTCGGTGTGCGGCGAGCTTGCCAGCGAATAGCAGCGGGCGACCGAACCGGTCAGCTCGCTGGGGACCCGCAGCGTCAAGAACTGCCCGGGCAGATAGGAGAACCGCTCACGCTGGTCCTCGGGGATCGTGAAGACCAGCGAACGGGCATCGGGGCTTTCATCGATGACGTCAGCCACCGTGACAAGAACCCCACGGCTGGCCTGAATGCTCGCATCGGTCATGGGCCGAGATTCTGGCGCTAGGGGCCCATGGCGCCAACCCGCCAGTTCCGGTGGTCGGGACGTCGGGTCTGTCCGTCCGGTGACCGGGAACTTCGGAGGTCAAGGTCGGGACGGCCGCCTACCGTACGCCGTGTGAGCAGTGGATCGAAGAGCGTTGTGGATGTGGTGGTGGTCGGCGCGGGCTTCGGTGGCCTGTACGCGCTGCACAAGTTCCGGTCGCAGGGAATGTCGGTGCGCGTCTTCGAGGCTGCCCCTGAAGTCGGTGGCACCTGGTATTTCAACCGGTACCCCGGTGCGCGTTGTGACGTCGAAAGCGTCGACTACTGCTACTCGTTCTCCGATGAGCTCCAACAAGAGTGGACGTGGACCGAGAAGTACGCCACCCAGGCGGAGATTCTCCGCTACATCAACTGGGTCGCCGACAAGCTCGACCTACGCCGGGACATCACCTTCGAGACCAGGGTCACCGCCGCGGTTCTCGACGAGCAGCGGCTGCGCTGGAGCATCAGCACCGACACGGGTGAAACTGTCGACGCGAGGTTCGTGGTGATGGCCACCGGCCCACTGTCGGCGGCCATGACGCCCGACATTCCGGGTCTGGATAGCTTCGGCGGGGCGGTTTACCACACCGCCCACTGGCCGCATGAGGAAGTGGACTTCACCGGAAAGCGCGTCGCCGTGATCGGCACCGGATCGTCAGGAATACAGTCCATTCCGATCATCGCGGAACAGGCCGAACAGCTCTACGTGTTCCAGCGGACGCCCAACTACAGCGTCCCGGCGGGCAACCGGCCGCTGTCCGGCGAGGAGATCGCGGAGATCAAGGCCAACTACGCCGAGCGTCGCCGGATGTCGTGGCGCAGCGGTGGTGGTTCACCGCACGTACCGCACCCCAAGCTGACCATGGACGCCACGCCTGCGGAGCGGTACGAGGCATTCGAAAAGCGTTGGGAACTCGGCGGAGTGCTGTTCTCCAAGACCTTCAGTGACCAGATGATCTCTCTGGAGGCCAACGACGAGGCCCGCAAGTTCTACGAGAACAAGATTCGTGCCACCATCGATGACCCCGATGTGGCCGAGGCTCTGATCCCCAGCGATCATCCGATCGGCACGAAGCGAATCTGCACCGACACCAACTATTTTGAGACGTTCAACCGGACCAATGTCACGCTGGTGAGCGTCCGCAAGACGCCCATCGAGTCGATCGATCACACGGGAATCAACACCTCTGACGCGCATTACGACATCGATGCGCTGGTACTGGCCACCGGATTCGACGCGATGACCGGCACACTGGCCAAGGTCGACATCGTGGGCCGCGGTGGCGAGAAGCTGGTCGAGGACTGGGTGCACGGGCCGCGCACCTATCTCGGGTTGGGCACCGACGGCTTCCCCAACCTGTTTCTGGTATCGGGTCCCGGGGCGCCGGCGGTGTTGGCGAACATGGTTTTGCACGCCGAAGCGCATGTGAACTGGATCGCCGATGCCATCGGCTATCTGGACCGTCATGGCTATGCCGCGATCGAGCCCACCCCCGAGGCCGTCAACAGCTGGATCGCCGAGTGCGCCCAGCGCGCCGAAGCGACGTTGTTCACCAGAGCCAACTCTTGGTACATGGGCGCCAACGTGCCCGGTAAACCTCGGATGTTCATGCTCTTCATCGGGGGCTTCGGGGTGTACCTCGACATCTGCAACGAGGCCGCGGCAGCCGGGTACAAGGGATTCGATCTGCTGAAGGCACCGTAGTGACAGGCTTGGCGGACAAGGTCGTCCTGGTCACCGGCGCGGGCGGTGGTACGGGGCGCGTGCATTGCGAGCGTTTCGCCGACGCCGGAGCTGACGTGATCATGCTCGACCGCCCGGAGGCGGCGGACGGCCTCTTCGGGACGGCCGAGCGGGTGCAGCAGCGGGGCAGACAAGGTGTCACCGGGCTGGCGGATGTCAGCAGCCTCGCCGATGTCACAGCTGCGGTGGACGCGGGGGTCCGAGCGTTCGGCCGTCTCGATGTCATCGTTGCCAATGCGGGTATCCATACGCCGAACAGGCCGGCGTGGGAGATCACCAGGCAAGAGTGGCAACGCAACCTGGGCATCAACCTGACCGGGGTTTGGCACACCGTCACCGCGGGCGTTCCCCACATCGGCGCCGACGGAGGGTCAGTGGTGATCATCAGCTCCACCAACGGTTTACGCGGTACTGCCGGCACGGCGGCCTATACCGCCAGCAAGCACGCCGTGGTGGGCCTGGCCCGCACACTGGCCAACGAGCTGGGACCACAGCGTATCCGGGTCAACACTGTGCACCCAGGGGCCGTCGCCACACCGATGGTGCGCAATCCCGAAACCTACCAACGGCTGCGACCCGACCTGACCGACCCCACCGAAGCCGACGCAATGGAAGTCCTGACCGCCCGCAATCTGCTTCCGGTGCCATGGGTCGAACCCGTCGACGTGGCCAACGCCGTCCTCTTCCTGGCCTCCGATCAGGCCCGCTACATCACCGGCACACAACTCGTGGTCGATGCCGGCCTGACTCAGAAGACGACATGACCGGTCGGCTGACGAGCAAGACGGCGCTGATCACCGGTGCGGCCCGCGGTATCGGTCGTGCGCAGGCACTGCGCTTCGCCCAGGAAGGCGCGGACATCATCGCCGTCGATGTGTGCGGGCCGATCGAGTCCGTGGAGGTGCCACACAGCACACCGGACGATCTGGCCGAAACCGCGCATCTCGTCGAGGAAGCCGGCGGGCGTATCGTCACCGACATCGTCGACGTTCGTTACGCCGACGACCTCCGGGTTGCGGTCGACCGGGGAGTGGAGCAGTTCGGCGCACTCGACATCGTCTGTGCCACTGCCGGAATCACTTCGCGGGGAGCGGCCGTCGCACTGTCCGAAGCAGCCTGGGCCACCATGCTCGACATCAATCTCACCGGTGTGTGGAATACCTGTACGGCCGCGGTGCCTCATCTGATCAACCGCGGCGCGGGCTCGGTGGTGTTGATCAGTTCGATTGCGGGCCTTCGGGGGCTCGTCGGCGTTGCGCATTACACCGCTGCAAAGCACGGTGTCGTCGGACTGATGCGTAGCCTGGCCCACGATCTGGCGCCGCACAACGTCAGGGTCAACTGTGTCCACCCGACCAATGTCGACACACCGTTGATCCAGAACGACTCGGTCCGGCGCGGCTTTCGGCCCGACTTGGACCGCCCTGTGACCCGCGACGAATTCGCAACGGCCGCGACCGGGATGAATATGTTGGCCATCCCGTGGGTGCAACCTCTCGACGTCGCGAACGCCAGCCTGTTTCTGGCCTCCGACGAAGCGCGCTACATCACTGCGATCACTCTGCCGGTAGATGCCGGAAGTACCCAACGCTAGGAGAAGCAATGCCTGATCTGGTCAAGTACGGACCGTGGGCCGTCATCGCCGGGGGCTCCGAAGGAGTAGGCGCGGAGTTCGCCCGCCAACTCGCCGAAGACGGGTTCAACCTGGTGCTGATCGCCCGCAAACCGGGACCGTTGAACGAAGCCGCCGACCAGTGCCGTGAGCTCGGTGTCGAGGTGCGGGTGATCTCGGTCGACCTGCTTGATCCACAGGCCGTTTCGCGGATCGCCGAGGGCACCGCCGACCTAGACGTAGGGCTGCTGATCTACAACGCAGGTGCGAGCACGTGCAACGAGCTGTTCCTCGAGACCGACCTGAGCGAGTTCCAGAAGGTCACCGACCTCAACGTGACCCGCATGCTGGAGATGGTGCAGCACTACGGACGCCTCATGGCGGATCGCGGCCGCGGCGGAATCATGGTCGTCGGATCGCTCTCGGGGTACATGGGTGCTTGGCGGCACTCCATTTATGCCGGAGCCAAGGCGTTCTCCCGGATGTTCGCCGAAAGCCTGTGGCTGGAGCTGCGTGAGCGCAACGTCGACGTCCTCGAGCTGGTGTTGGGGGTGACACGCACTCCCGCGATGGAGCGCGTCGGGTTGAATTTTGATGCTCCCGGGATCCTCGTCAACGAGCCTGCCGAGGTAGCCGCCGAGGGTCTCGAGCACCTGGCGGATGGACCGGTGTGGGTCGCCGGCGGCAACGCCGACCGCGCTGAAGCCAACAGTGCACCGGACCGAAGCCGCGTGGTGCTGGAAACTCATCGGGCGATCGCGGCGCTCATCGCGGGGGCGCACTGACCGTGCGGATCGGCCTGTCGACGCCCGTGGTGGTACAGGTTCCAGGCGCTGCGTCGTCGTGGGAGGCCGAAGCCGGGATCGATGATCTGGCCCGGATCGCGGCTGTTGCCGACGATCTCGGGTTCGACTACCTGACTTGTTCAGAGCATGTTGCCGTTCCGTCGGCCGAAGCCGCCACACGCGGCGCGGTCTACTGGGACCCGCTGGCCACCCTGGGTTTCCTTGCCGCGCATACCCGACAGATCCGGCTCGCCACGTCGGTTCTGGTCCTCGGATATCACCACCCGCTGGAGATCGCCAAACGCTACGGCACCCTGGACCGGGTCAGCGCGGGACGGCTTGTCCTCGGTGTTGGAATCGGGTCTCTCACAGAAGAATTCGACCTTCTCGGCGCGGCCTGGTCGGGACGGGCCGCACGAGCCGACGATGCTCTTCGCGCATTACGGGCGTCGTTGTCCACCGCGACGCCGCGCTACCACGGGGCGTTCTACGACTTCCAGGGTGTGACGGTGCTTCCTCACGCCGAGCAGCTGCAGGTGCCGATCTGGGTCGGCGGTCGCAGCTCCGGATCATTGCGCCGGGCGGTGGAATTGGCCGACGGCTGGATGCCGTTCGGCTTGTCCGCGCGGGAGGTGCGGGAACTTCTCGCCGGCGTCGATCTGCCCCCTGGATTTGAGGTATTGCTCTCAGCGAAGGTGGATCCCGAGGCCGATCCGGTGGGTACCCGGGCGCGGCTCGCGACCCTGCGTGATGCGGGCGCCACCGCCATCACCTACGCGGTGCGTGCCGACAATGCGGACCATTACTGCGACCAGCTCGCCCGGTTGCGCGACATCCAGGAGGGACTATGAGTATCGAACAAGAGATCCTCACCCGGCTGCAACGCCTGGAGGACGAACTGGCAATCACGAAACTTCTTGCCTCATACGGCCCGTCAGTGGATGCCGGCAACGCCGACCGGGCGGCCGCGCTGTGGTCGAATGACGGCACCTATGACGTCGAGGACTGGCTGATGACGGGTCGGCGTGGGGTGCACGACATGGTGAGTTCGGCCGGGCATCAGGATCTGGTGGCTACCGGCTGCTGCCATTTTCTCGGGCCGGCCGTGGTCACGGTCAGCGGGGACTCCGCGGTCGCGGTGTGTGAATTACTGGTGCTGTTGAGCGACGGCGGGTCCGGCTACCGGGTCTGGCGGGCGACCGCCAATCATTTCGTGCTGGAACGTCTCGACGGCCGATGGCAGATCACCACGCGCACCAGTCGGCTGCTCAACGGGAATCCGTACGCACACGCCCTGCTCAACCTCGGACTGGCCGGATCAGCAGTCCCCGAACAGATCTGAGAGACCATTATGTCCGCTTCCGACTGCCCGTTGGTCTTCTTCTCGTTCGTCGCCCTGGACGGGGGCGGGCCCGAGGAACACCGGCGCTACAACGAATGGCATCAACTCGACCATCGACCGGAGAACCTCGCCCTACCCGGAATCGCGTGGGGTGACCGGTGGAGTCGCCCTGCCGGGTGCCGGGCTGTCTCAACGGCCGAGCCCGAACAGGCCGATACCGATTACGTAGCGATGTACTGGTTCCGGTCCCCGGTCGGGCCGTCGGTGCGCGCGTGGGAACAGCTTGGCGCCGACTCGTTCCAGTGGGGCCGCGGCCCCATGATTCCGGGCGTGCGCCGCACGGTGCTGGCGTTCTTCCGGCCGGTGAAAGGTTATGCGGCCGAGTCGGCGCTGGTATCGCCTGGCGTCATCCCGTATCGCCCCAACCGAGGTCTGCACCTGACGATGACCCGGTTCACCGAACCTTACGCCGCCGATGCTCACGACCACCACCGGTGGGAGGACCGGGTGGCGATTCCCGCACTGTTGGATCTCGATGGTGTCGCCGGGGCGTGGACGTTCACGCTGGATCATCATCAGAACAATGGCCTCGGCCTCCGATCGTCGGAGGCCGCAGATCCGCCCGGCGGCTTGCGCATCCGGTTGCTCTACCTCGACGAAGATCCGGCAGATGTCACCGGGCGCATCGCCGAATGCCTGAACGGGAACGCTTCTGGTGCAACGACGACCGGAGAATGCGTCATCGAGACGCCCCTGAACACGATCATTCCCTGGCAGGACTGGTGAACATGGGCACCTATGTGGTTACGGGAGCGGCCTCCGGGATGGGCCGGGCGGCGGCGGAGCGGTTGAGGGCCGAGGGGCATTTCGTCATCGGAGTCGATCTCCGCGAAGCCCAGGTGATCGCTGATCTTTCGACAGCGCACGGCCGCTCGGAGGCCGTGGCCGCGGTGCTCGAATTGTGCGGTGGACGGCTGGACGGAGCGATCATGGCCGCGGGTGTGGGCCCGTTGCCTGACCGTGAGGCCGTGCGGCTGATCCTGTCGGTCAACTACTTCGGTGTGGTCGACCTGCTGCAGAAGTGGCGGGCCGCATTTGCGGCAGGCGGCAACGCGAAGGTGGTCGTCGTCGGGAGCAATTCGAGCACCACGATGCCGATGGTGCCGCACCGCGCGGTACGGGCGATGTTGCGTGGTGACCTCGACGGTGCGGTGAGGACCTTGCGGCGATACCGTTCGATCGGACCGTCGTTCGCCTATGGCGCGTCCAAGATTGCCGTATCGCGTTGGGTACGGCGGCATGCGGTGTCGCCGGACTGGGCTGCGGCCGGGATCCGGCTCAACGCGTTAGCCCCAGGGGCGATCAGGACTCCACTGCTGGAGAAGCAGCTCGCGTCTCCCCGAGAAGCGAAGGCGGTGCGGTCCTTCCCGGTCCCGGTCGGGGGCTTCGGCAACCCCGATCATCTCGCGGAATGGATGGTCTTCATGCTCTCTGATGCGGCCGAGTTCCTGTGCGGCAGTGTCATCTTCGTCGATGGCGGGTCGGATGCCTATTTCCGGCCGGCCGATTGGCCCAAGCGGGTACCCGTGTCCCGGCTTCCTCGGTATGCCCTGAGGTATCTGCGCGGCTAGGTTCTCGTCACCTGGCGCCGACCGCTGCCACAGTGGCCTCGGCGGTTCGATGGATCATGGCCGGTGTCACCGCGCGATGCGCTGCGCGTACTTGTCTGGCGCCGTTGCGCGGCACGCTGGACAGGCTGTGGCAGATGGCCCATGACGCGCTGTGCACCGCGGCGGCAACGGGTTCGACGCGTGTGGTCCTGGCGGGACCGCACAGCGACAACGCGAACCGATTGCCACCCTCGCTCACTCCGATGGGGGCTGCCACGACGGTGACACCCAACTCGCAACCCTCGGCGTCGACGGCGACGCCACCACGGGCACGCACGGTGGCCAGGTTTCGATCCAACTCCGCCCGGTTCCGAATGCCGTATGGCGAGGTCACCGCGTATCGCAATTCCGGCCAGTCCGACTCGTCGAGCTGCGCCAGCAGCGCCCGTCCGGCCGCACTCTGCTCGAGGGGCTGCTTGGACCCGACCTGCCAACAATTGCCTTGGCTGGGCCACCCGCCGAAGCGTTCGATGTGCAGTACGTGCGTGTCCGCCAGAACGCTCAGATGTGCCGTCAGGCCGGTGCGTCGATGCAGATCCGCCATCACGGGGAGTGCCGCTTCGGGGATCCGGCGCTGCCGCACTGCCTGGCTGCCGAGTTCGAACATCCTCAGTCCCAGCGCGTATTTGGCACCCTGACGTTCGACCCAGCCCAACTGCACCAGGCCCTGCAGGATGCGATGGGCCGATGAGCGGGGCACGTTGGAATACCGGCTGATCTCCGCCAGTGAGAGCGCTTGTCGTGCACCGAAGACGTCCAGAAGGGAAGCAACGCGATCGAGCATCGCTATGGGAGTTCCGTCGTCATTCGATGTTGGCACAACACCTCCATACCTGTCATACTCTGCATATGTGTCACAACGTGACAGGTGTGAGTCTAGGCACATCACCGCCGCGAAGTAAAGGAGGCCACGTGCCTCGCAGCTTGTTGCGACGACAATCGTCGAATGCCCAGAAGTAAGGGACCGACGCTCACCGAGCGTCGCGCTGAAGAATTGCGGCTCGATATCGCCAGGACCGCATGCGACATCTTCATCGCAGACGGCGACACCACGGCGACCGTGGAGCGCATCTGCGCCGAGGTCGGCATCGCGACGCGTACGTTCTACCGCCACTTCCCGGTCAAAGAAGATGTCCTGGGACCTCTGTTCCGGCGAAGTGAGAACAACATGCGCGATCTATTGGCCTGTGCTGCAGCAGATTCGGACCCGGTAGACGTGCTCGTCGACATGTTCACGGTCGAGGTACGGCATCGGCAGTCAGCGGGGGCTCAGCACCGGCAGTCGGTCGAGATCGCTCGCAAACTCATGGCGCTCGTTGCCGAGACGCCCCAGTATCGCTTGCGATGGATGGAGTGGAGCGAGAACCTGGCTGACGCCATCACCGAGTTCCTGGCGCGGCATTTCGAATTGGGTGACGACGCGTTCATACGCGCGCTGCCGAGCAGACTCATCGTCCACGTCAGCAGTAACGCGTACATCTGGTGGACCGATGCCAAGGAACCGCACGAACTTGACGAGCTGATAGCGGCGCACCGGTCTGGAATCGGCATGGTGCTGGCCGGTCTCCAGCGGTTGGACGTCAGTCGCCTCGCCGCAAGAAGGTCGTAACCACTGACTCGAAGGCGGCTTTCGCCTCGATCATGGCCCAGTGCCCGCAGTTCGGGAACACGTGAAGTTCTGCGTTCGGAATCGTGCGCATCGGAATCAGTGCCATGTCAAGGGGACTCACGCGGTCATCGCGTCCCCAGGTCAAGAGCGTCGGTGCGGCCACCTTGTGCATCCTGGCCCACGGCATGGGCCGGTCCGAAGCCGCCATGGCCGCCATCGTCGCTGTGAACGCGGCCTTTCCGTACATCCGGCGGGCGGCGGCCAGCGTCTCGGGATCGGTCGCCAGGGTCCAGCGCTCTTCGATGAGCTCCTCGGTGACCAACGACTGGTCGTAGACCATGGACCGTAACCAGGCGACCAGGCGCGCACGCGTCGGATCCTCGGTGAACTCCTGCAGCAGCCGAATGCCCTCGCTGGGACCGGGGGAGAAGATCGTGGTGCCGATCCCGCCGATGGTCACCAGGCGGCCGACCCGCTCGGGCGAGTTGATCGCCGTATGTATACCGACACCGCCGCCCATCGAATTGCCGACGATGTCCACCCGTTCGATCCCGAGCGCATCGAGGAACGGCGTGACTGCACCCTGCGCGGTGACCATGGGGTGCCCACCCCAATCGTCTGAGACGCCGAAACCGGGGAATTCGAGAACCAGGCACCGGAAGCGTTCGGCGAATGTCGGCAGCACGCCGCGGAAGTTGCGCCATCCCGTGACGCCGGGCCCCGAGCCGTGCAGGAACAGCACGGTCGGACCACTACCGACGTCGTAGTAATGCAGAGCGCCCGCGCTCGTGCGGACCTCGCGTAAGGCATCTGGCGCACTGGTGTGATGGGTGACCGAAGCGGATTGCGACACGGATCTTCTTTCGTCTCGATGGCTCGACACCTCGAGGCTCACACGCGGTCAGCGGGGCCGGCAACGACATGGTCCGCTCACCGGTGACTGGCGAGAAACACCCCCCGAAGGGTTGTTTTCCCGGTGGGCGGGACAGCCGATGGTGAAGCCGGAAATTAACTGCGATTGTTCCCGGTCGAGACGAGTGGTCTGGGTCATACGACCCCCTCTCGTGTGAGCTACACAGAACGGAGATCCGATGCTGCAGCGACAGCTCGCCGGCCCACTCGAGGGGGTGGGTGGGTTGTTCGCCATGTCGGTGGACGCCGCCAGATTCGTGGTGCGCAGACCCTTCCAATGGCGCGAATTTCTGGACCAATCCTGGTTCGTGGCGCGGGTGTCGATGGCGCCGACGCTGCTGGTGGCGATCCCGTTCACCGTGCTGGTGTCGTTCACCCTCAACATCCTGCTGCGCGAACTGGGTGCGGCGGATCTTTCCGGGGCGGGTGCGGCCTTCGGCGCCGTGACCCAGGTCGGTCCGATGGTGACGGTGCTGATCGTCGCCGGCGCCGGTGCCACCGCGATGTGTGCCGACCTCGGGTCGCGCACCGTCCGCGAAGAGATCGACGCCATGGAGGTGCTGGGCATCAATCCGATCCAGCGTCTGGTCACCCCGCGGATGCTGGCCTCCGGACTGGTGGCCCTGCTCCTCAACAGCGTCGTCGTGATCATCGGAATCCTTGGCGGATACCTGTTCTCGGTGTTCGTCCAGGACGTCAACCCGGGCGCCTTCGCCGCAGGCATCACCCTGCTCACCGGCATTCCGGAGGTCGTCATCTCCTGTGTCAAAGCGGCCTTGTTCGGCCTCATCGCCGGACTGGTCGCCTGCTATCGCGGTCTGACCGTCTCGGGTGGAGGCGCCAAGGCGGTGGGCAATGCCGTCAACGAGACGGTGGTCTACGCCTTCATGGCACTGTTCGTGGTCAACGTGGTGGTCACCGCCATCGGCATCCAGATGACGACCCGATGACGGCGACCACGGCGGTACTCCAGTCGGCCTACCCGCGCCTGTCCCGTGCCGTACGCCGGCCGGGGGCCGTGCTCGGTGGCATCGGTGACCACGTTCTGTTCTACGGCCGGGCCCTGGCCGGCATGCCCCACGCGGCGATGCACTACCGCAAGGAGGTCATCCGGCTGGTAGCCGAAATCAGCATGGGTGCAGGCACATTGGCGATGATCGGCGGGACCGTCGTCATCGTGGGGTTCCTGACCCTGGCCACCGGCGGCGTCCTGGCGATCCAGGGGTACAGCTCGTTGGGCAACATCGGCATCGAAGCGCTGACCGGGTTCCTCGCGGCTTTCATCAACGTACGGATCTCGGCCCCCATCGTCGCCGGTATCGGCCTGGCCGCCACCTTCGGCGCCGGTGTCACGGCGCAGCTCGGCGCGATGCGGATCAACGAAGAGATCGACGCCCTGGAATCGATGGCCATCCGGCCGGTCGAGTACCTCGTGTCCAGCCGCATCGTGGCGGGGATGATCGCGATCACGCCGCTGTACTCGATCGCAGTAATCCTGTCGTTCCTGGCCAGCCAGTTCACCACCGTCGTGCTGCTCGGGCAGTCGGGCGGTCTGTACGGGCACTACTTCAGCACGTTCCTCAACCCCATCGATCTGCTCTGGTCCTTCCTGCAGGCGCTGCTGATGGCCCTGGCGATCCTGCTGGTGCACACCTACTACGGATTTTTCGCCACCGGTGGCCCAGCCGGCGTGGGCGTGGCGGTCGGAAATGCCGTCCGGACGTCGCTGATCGTCGTCGTCTCGATCACGCTGCTGGTCTCCCTGGCCGTCTACGGCTCCAACGGCAACTTCAACCTCTCCGGCTAGAGAAGGCATCTGATGTCGCGTGACGCTAAACGTCAACTGAGCGGACTGATCACGGTCCTGGTGATCGCCGCGATCGTCGTCGGGGCCATCGTGCTGTTCCGCGGCGGTGTCGCCCCCACCGCGTCGGTGACCGTCATCTCGCCGCGGGTCGGCCTGGTGATGAACCCCGATGCCAAGGTCAAACTGCACGGTGCGCAGGTCGGCAAGGTCGTGGCGATCGAGACCCTGCCCGATGGTCAGGCAGCTCTGAAGCTGGCGATGAATCCCGATGATCTGCAGCTGATTCCGGCTAACACCGGTGTCGAGATCGCCTCGACCACTGTGTTCGGCGCCAAGTTCGTCCAACTCGTCCCGCCGGCCGATCCGTCGTCGAAATCGATGTACGCCGGCCAGGTCCTGGACGCGACGCACACCACCGTCGAGATCAACACGGTGTTCGAGCAACTGGTGTCGGTGCTGGCGCAGATCCAGCCGGAAAAGTTGAACGAGACGCTGGGCGCGATGGCCCAGGCGATCGACGGCCGCGGCGACAAGATGGGTCAGACGATGGTCGACCTGGACGCGCTGCTGGCCAAGATCGGCCCCAGCCTGCCGACGATGAGCCATGAGATCGCCGTCGCGCCACAGGTGTTCAATGCGTACGCCGATGTCGGGCCCGAGTTGACGGACACCATCCGCAACGCGACCCGGCTCAGTGACACAGTCTTCGATCGGCGAAACGATCTGGACGCGGCGCTCCTCAGCGCGATCGGGCTGGCCGATATCGGCAACGACGTGCTGACGACGAACAGTGCCGGGATCACCGACGCCATGCGCCTGCTGGTGCCGACCACGAATCTCACCAACCAGTACAACTCGGCGCTCAACTGCGCGCTCAAGGGCATGGAGCCACTGGCCCTCGGTCCGCCGCAGCCGTTGCCGGGCGTCATGCTGCTCGATTCGTTCCTGCTGGGCACCGAGCGCTACCGCTACCCGGGCAACCTGCCGAAGGTGGCCGCCACCGGCGGACCGCAGTGCCAGGGCCTGCCCGAGGTCGGTTTCGAGAAGCGGCCGCCGTTCATCGTCACCGACATCGACGCCAACCCGGCGCAGTACGGCAATCAGGGCATCCTGCTGAACTCCGACGCACTCAAGCAAGCGCTGTACGGCCCGCTCGACGGCCCGCCGCGCAACACCACCCAGATTGGACAACCGGGATGACGCGCACCCGAGGGACCGCTGTGAAGTTCGGCGTGTTCGGAGTGACGATGCTGCTCCTGACCGGAGCATTGTTCGCGATCATGGGCCAGTACCGGACCGGGTCGACCAACGGCTATTCGGCGGTGTTCAGCGACGCGTCCAGCCTCAAGGCCGGCGACTCGGTACGCGTGGCGGGTATCCGCGTCGGCACCGTCAATGACGTTGAGCTGCAACCTGACAACACCGTCCTGGTGCACTTCGACTCGGACCGCGAAGTCGTCATGACGACTGCCACCAAGATCGCGGTGCGCTACCTGGACCTGGTCGGCAACCGGTATCTGGAGTTGCTCGACAGCCCGGGATCGACCAAGCTCCAGCCGCCGGGCTCCCAGATCCCCGTGGAGCGCACCGAACCGGCGCTGGACCTCGACCTGCTCCTCGGCGGGCTCAAACCCGTGATCCAGGGTCTCAACGCCCAGAACGTCAACGCCCTGACCAACTCGCTGATCCAGATTCTGCAGGGTCAGAGCGGCACGGTGGAATCGCTGCTGTCCCATACGACTTCGTTCACCCAGGCGCTCGCCGACAACGGGCAGACCGTGCAACAGCTGATCGACAACCTGAAAACCACGGTGGCAACCGTGGCCAAGGATGGCGACAAGTTCTCCGGTGCCGTCGAGCAGCTGCAACAGCTCATCACCGGTCTGTCACAGGAACGCGATCCCATCGGAGAAGCCATCAACGCCCTCGACAACGGCACCGCCTCCCTGGCGGACCTGATGACGCAGGCGCGCCCGCCGCTGTCGGGCACCGTGGATCAACTCACCCGGCTGGCGCCGCTGCTCTCCAACGAGGACGACATGGCGCGTCTGGACCTGTCGTTGCAGAACGCGCCCAAGAACTACCGCAAGCTGGTCCGGTTGGGTGCCTACGGCAGCTTCATCAACCAGTACGTGTGCGGCATGAATGTCAGAGTCACCGACCTGCAGGGGCGCACGGCGTACTTCCCGTGGATCATGCAGAACTCCGGACGCTGTGGGGAGCCCTGATGCTGAAATACCGTGGATCGCACCTCATCCGGAGTGGGCTCATCGGCATCGTGCTGATCGCGATGATCATCGCGGTCGGACTCCAGCCGCAGGCGCTCTGGTCGTGGGCCACGTCGGTCAAATACAACGCACTGTTCGCCGAGGCCGGCGGGCTCACCACCGGTAACGACGTCAAGATCTCCGGAGTCACCAAAGGCCTGGTCACCGATGTCAGCCTGAGTCACGGCAAGGCGCTGGTGACCTTCACCCTCGACAGCAAGGTGCGGCTCGGCTCCGACACCACCGCGCACATCCGCACCGGGACGATGCTCGGTGCCCGGATGCTGACCCTGGAACCGGCAGGCGCCGGCACGATGCGTGCCTCGGACACGATTCCGATCACCAGGACGGCATCGCCGTATTCGTTGACCAACGCCGTCGGCGACTTCACCAACAACACCGCGGGCACGGACACGGCCGCGCTCACGCAGTCCCTGGATACGTTGTCGGACACCATCGACCGGATGGCACCCCAGCTGGGGCCGACGTTCGAAGGCCTGTCCCGGTTGTCGGAGACGCTCAACAGCCGCAACGAGTCGCTGTCCAACCTGCTCAAGAGTGCGGCCGATGTGACCGGCATCCTGTCGAAGCGCAGTGAACAGGTCAACACGCTGCTGCTGGACGCGAACGCGTTGACCGGGGTGCTCGACCAGCGCCGGTATGCGATCGTCAACCTGCTGGCCAACACTTCGGCACTGTCGCAGCAACTGTCCGGACTCGTCCACGACAACGAGGAAGAGCTCGCCCCCACCCTGAAGCAGCTCAACGCGGTGACGGCGATGCTGGAGAAGAACCGCGACAACATCGCCGGAGCCCTGGCAGGTCTCGCCAAATATCAGGTCACCCAGGGTGAATCGGTGAACAACGGCTTCTACTACAACGCCTTTGTCGCGAACCTCAATCCCGCGCAGACCATCCAGCCGTTCCTGGACTACGCGTTCGGGTTCCGCCGCGGCACCAATGCCGGTCAGCCGCCGGACAATGCCGGCCCGCGCGCCGAATTCCCGTGGCCCCACAACGGCATTCCTGGAGGAAGTCGATGATCGCCCGTAACCGCAAGCGGATCAGCCGCACCGTGCTGGTGCTGCTGGCCGTGCTGGCCCTGGCCGGCACGGTGATGATCGTGCGGCAGACCGCCTTCAAGCCCACCACCATCACCGCGTACTTCACCTCTGCCACGGCGATCTACCCGGGTGACGAGGTTCGTGTCGCCGGGGTCAAGGTCGGCTCCATCAAGAGCATCGAGCCGGTCGGCGGGCAGGCACGGATCACCCTCGCCGTCGATCGCGGCGTCAAGATCCCGGCCGACGCCAAGGCAATTCTGATGGCGCAGAACCTCGTTGCGGCCCGGTACGTCCAGTTGGCACCGGCCTATGAAGACGAAGGCCCGACGATGGCCGACGGTGCGCAGATCGGGGTCGAGCGCACCGCGGTGCCGGTCGAGTGGGACCAGGTCAAGGACCAGCTGATGCGGTTGGCGTCCGATCTGGGGCCGATCAACGGAGCCTCGGCCACCTCGCTGAGCCGCTTCGTCGACAGTGCCGCCGCAGCCATGAACGGCAACGGCGAGAAGCTGCACGAAGCGATCAGCCAGCTGTCCGGTGTCGCAAAGATCCTGGGCCAGGGGAGCGGCGATGTCGTCGGCATCATCAAGAACCTGCAGGTCTTCGTGACGGCCCTGCGGGACAGCAACGCCCAGATCGTGGAGTTCCAGGGTCATCTCGCCAACGTCACCAGTGTCGTCGACGAGAGCCGCTCCGATCTGGACGGCGCACTGACCAACCTGGCGGACGCCGTCGGCAATGTTCGGCGATTCGTGGCGGGCAGCCGCGACCAGACCGCCGAGCAACTGGAGCGGCTGAACAACGTGACCCAGAACCTGGTGGACAACAAGATCAAGCTGGAGAACGTCCTACACGTCGCTCCCAATGCGATCGCCAACGGCTACAACATCTACAACCCCGACAGTGGCAGTGCGGTCGGTGCGTTCGCACTGGCGAACTTCTCCGACCCGCTGTCGGTGGTGTGCTCGGCGATCGGGGCGGTCAAGAACGCGACCGCGGCAGAATCGTCCAAGCTGTGCGCCCAGTATCTCGGGCCGGCCCTGTCGTTGCTCAACTTCAACCACATGCCGATGCCGTTCAACGCCTATCTGAAGAAGTCGCCGAGCCCGGAAAACCTGGTGTACACCGATCCCAATCTGGCACCCGGCGGAGCAGGCGGACGTCCGCAGCCCTACCAGGATCTGCCGCCGGCCGTGTCGGCCTACACCGGTGCCAATGACGTGGCGCCGCCGGCCGGCTGGGGTGCGCCCCCGGCTGGAGGGCCCGGTGCGTATGCACCCAACGGATTGCCCGCGAACACCTCACCCGCGGCGTATCCCGGATCGCCGGTCGTCTCGGATCCTCCGGTGCAAGCACCGAAGACGTTGCGCGACATGCTGCTACCCGCCGAAGCCGCACCGATCCCGGCACCGCCGGCCCCAGGAGGCACCCCATGATCACTCGGCGGTCGCTGACGCGCCTGACCGCGGTCGCCGCCTGTGCGGCGGCGACCCTAACCGGCTGTGCGTTCCACGGGCTGAATTCGCTGCCCCTGCCCGGCACGGTGGGGCGCGGGGCCGACGCCACGACCTACCACGTCGAACTCGCCAATATCGGGACACTGGAAGCCAATTCGCCGGTGATGATCAGTGACGTCATCGTCGGCAGCGTCTCCCGGATGGTGGTGAAGGGTTGGCACGCGGACGTGGAGGTGTCGGTCAAACCCGACGTCGTCGTTCCGGCCAACGCGGTCGCCACCGTCGGGCAGACCAGCTTGCTGGGCTCCATGCACATCGCGCTCGATCCGCCGCTGGGGCAATCGCCGTCTGGACGGCTGTCCCCGGGCGCGACCCTCGAGCTGAACCAGACTTCGACATATCCGTCGACCGAACAGACCTTGTCGTCGCTGTCCGTGCTCGTCAACGGTGGCGGCCTGGGCAAGATCGGTGACCTGGTAACCGAATTCAACGCGGCGCTCAACGGCCGTGAGGACCAGATCCGCGACCTGCTCACCCGGCTCGATGACATCGTCGGGATGTTCGCAAACCAGCGAGACGACATCAACGCCTCCATCAATGCGCTGAACCGACTGGCCGGCACGCTGTCCGGACAGCAGGAGGTGATCACCACGGCGCTGCAACGGATCCCACCGGCGCTCGATGTGCTGGTGAAGGAACGCCCTCGCATCACCACCGCGTTGGAGAAGTTCGGCAAGTTCAGCGAAACCGCGACCAACCTCGTCAATGCGACACGCGACGACCTGCTGACCAACCTGCGCAACCTCGAACCGACCGTCAAGGCACTGGCTGACGTTGGCCCGAATTTGGGCACTGTGCTGGCCTACGCGCCGACATACCCCTACCCGCAGAACTTCATCGACCGGGCCATCCGCGGGGACTACCTCAACCAGTTCATCACCTTCGACTTCACCATTCCGAGGCTGAAGCGGGGACTGTTCCTGGGCACCCGATGGGGCCAGGAGGGACTGCCCCTCACGCCGGCGCCGGGTGACCCCTGGTATGCCAACTACACGAAGGACCCGCTTGGCATGCCGCTGACTCCGCCGCCGCCTGATTCGGTGGCCACGATGCCGCCGCTGATCGACCCGGCTCCGGCCGATGGTGAACCGGCACCGGCGGCTCCGGTTGCGCAGTCCGCTGAGACGGCACCGGCGGACCCGGCGGCGGTGCCCGCCCCGGAACCGCAGCCCGGTTCTCCTGTGGCAGTAGTGCCTTCTGACCCTGCAGCACCGAGCGAAGGCGGCAACTGATGCTCACCCGTTTCGTCCGAATCCAGTTGGCCATCTTCGCGGTGGCATCGGTGATCGGCATGGCCCTGATGGGCATCGTGTATCTGCAGGCTCCCACCCTGTTGGGCATCGGGCGGATGACGGTGACCCTGCAACTGTCGGGAACCGGTGGACTGTACCAGTTCTCGAACGTGACCTACCGCGGTGTGCAGATGGGGAAGGTCACCGAGGTGCGGCCCACCCGTGACGGCGCGGAAGCCACGCTGTCGCTGAACACGTCGCCCAAGATCCCGGCGGACCTGCACGCCGCCGTGCTGAGCGTGTCGGCGGTGGGTGAGCAGTACGTCGACCTGCAGCCCCGCAACGACTCGGCACCGTATCTGCACGACGGGTCGGTCATCCCGGCCTCCAGCACATCGATCCCCCAAGCCGTGGGGCCGATGCTCGATCAGGTCAGTTCGCTCATGGGCAGCATCCCCAAGGACAAGATCAGCCCGCTGCTCGACGAAACCTTCAAGGCCTTCAACGGCACCGGAAACGACATGGGAGCATTACTGGATTCCTCGTCCCGACTTATCGCCGAGGCGAACGCGGCTTCCGATCAGTCCCGTGCGCTCATCGACGACGGGGCGCCGCTCCTCGATGGGCAGGCTGAGTCGGTCGAGGCGATCCGCACGTGGGCACGAAGCATGGCCGGGGTGACCAAGCAGGTCGCCGACGACGACCAGCACGTGCGCACGCTCCTCAAGGAGGGGTCGGGTGCTGCCGACGAAGCCTCTCGCCTGTTCAACCAGGTCAAGCCGACCCTGCCGCTGCTGCTGGCCAACCTCACCAGCCTCGGTCAGGTCGGGGTGACCTACCGCCCCTCGCTGGAACAGCTCCTGGTACTTCTGCCACCGTCCATCGCATCAACGCAGTCATACGGTGCGCCGAAGAACAATCCGATCGGTATGTCCTTGGGCGACTTCACACTTACGATGGGCGACCCACCGGCATGCACAGTCGGGTTCCTGCCGCCGTCATCGTGGCGGTCCCCGGAGGACACCACCGACATCGACACTCCCGATGGGCTGTACTGCAAGCTGCCGCAGGATTCGGCGATCGGTGTCCGCGGCGCGCGCAACTACCCGTGCATGGGGAAGCCCGGCAAGCGTGCTCCCACCGTCGAAATCTGTAACAGCGACCAGCCTTACGAGCCGTTGGCGATGCGCCAGCACGCCCTCGGCCCCTACCCGATCGATCCCAACCTGCTCGCGCAGGGGATCGCACCGGATTCCCGCGTCGATCATGACAAGTTCATCCACGGTCCCGTCGAGGGCACCCCGCGTCCGCCGGCAGCCACACCTCCTGCGCCACCAGCTGAGGCGCCGCCGGCCGAGGCGCCTGCCGCACCGCCGGCGGGTGAGGTGCCACCGGTCCCGGATGCGCCGGTGATGGCGCCGAGCGCGTTCAGCCCCAACGGATCTGACGGTCCGTCGGTGGCGGTCGCCACGTACGATCCGCGGACCGGCCGCTACGCCACCCCGGACGGCAAGGTGTACCGCCAGACCGACCTGGTGCCGCGCACGGGTGACCAGACCTGGCAGGACCTGTTCACCACCTGAACCGAAAGCCCCGCGATGGAATCCATCGCGGGGCTTTCGGGTTGGTCGGCCAGCTGAAAAGCGTTCCAGTCAGGCCGCTTTCACAAGCTTGAACGGCATCGTGATGAAGACGACCTTGCTGGTGCCGCACGACCCGCTGACGCCCGTGGTCGAATCCTCGCCCAGCAGGGTCGTCGACGCCGGATCGACCGCGGTGGCGCCCTCGTTCGAGGGGAAGAAGCGGTAGACCTGCAGACCCGGGCCTGCGGTGCCGTCGCCGCACGTCTGCCAGTTGTCCACCGTCTTCTTGACGTACCAGACGCCACTCTTCTTGTAAATCGGTGCGCTCCAACCCCAGTCGGTGTCGACCGTGCCGGTGCATTCACTCGGGTAACTGCATGTGGTGGAGATCGTCCAGGTCCCGCGAATGCTGGCCTCGTCGTGGAAGATGTCGTTCGACTTGGCCCACTCGCCGTTTGACGTGGCGATGTAGGTCCCGTTCAGACCCCAATCGCTCGGGGATGCCTCGGCCACAGGGCTGCACAAGCCACCCACCGCAGCGGCGGCAAGCACCCCTGCGCCAATGAATGTCTTCGACACCCGCATGACCAAACTCCTCTGTACACGGGCCAGCGGCGGTCGCCGCGGCTGTGCTAACTGTGCTACTTCTGTCGTTTTTTTGACGAACAATGTCCCACCTAGTGGGCCATGGGCCGGCAACCGGATTCAGCCGTGCCACAGTGTCGTACGTGCGGATACCGGTGGCAGTAACGGCGGGGTTGCTCGTCGCGGCGGCGATGGCCGCCCCAGCCCCTGCGGGCGCAGAACCTCTCGGGTGTAGCGAACCGTCGTGCGTACCCGGGATCACCGGTGGCGTCGTGCTCGGCGCGCCGTGTGGGGATACGGCGTACTACGTCTTCGGAACCACCTCGTGGGGCCGGCTGGTCTTCTGCGGATCACCGCGCCGGTACGAGCCGCGCTACTTCCGCTCACCGCCGTTGAAGGGTATTCGTGAGGAGAATTCGCCGTGCCAAGGTTTCGAGAACACTGTCGCGCAGGCGCCCGACGGACTCTTCCTGAGCTGCGTGGCCAGTGACGGATCGGCCAGGTGGCTCCGTGGCGACCTCTGAGCGTGCGGTCGCGGTGACCGCATTCGTCGCCGCCCTCGGCGCGGGCCTTGCGTTGGCGACACCGTCACACGCCGACGAGGCCCCCATGATGCATCGCGTGACCTATACGGTCACCGCCGAGCAGCCGACGACCGTCGGCATCTACTTCCGCGAGGTCGACCCGCCGACGTGGGCGGATTACAGCCACAATCCTTACGAATTCAGCCCCAAGGACGATCTGACGCTGGAACCGGGCAAGCCCTGGGTCCGCGAGACCACGCTCGCCGACCCGATGAAGTGGGCCATGGTCACCGTCACCACGGCCGGCCTGGCCCCGCAAACTCCGGCGACCCTGACGTGCGAAATGGCCATCGACGGAATCGTCGTCGACCGCGCTGCCGGGGCCAAAGGGGCGTTGTGTTCGCTGCGGAACTGGTGAGGGAGCCGTTCACCAGGCATGGATTTGTCCGCTGGGTGGGACATCGGGCCGGGCACGCTCAGCTGCCGCACTACCGTGTGGCAGCAGTCACATCGGCCATGAGGCGCCCGCGGTAATCGGCGTCATTCGCGACCGGCCGATACCAACCGGAGGTGCACTATGCGGTTACTCAGCCGCTCCGACCAGGAAACTGACCAGGAAACTGAGGCAGCCGTGCTCGACGATGCCGTCGACGTCACGCCGTCGGCCGAATCCGAAACCGACGATCCCGGGGACGCCGGCGAAGCGCCACGTGAAAAACGCAGCCGGCGTCCGCGGCTCGCGACGTTGCTCGCCGGCGCCGCCATCCTGGTCAGCGGCGCGCTGATCGCGGCAGGCGGATACGTGATCTGGTACCACCAGCAAGCCGACCGCGAACAGCAGCGTCGCGCGGAATTCGCGGCTGCTGCCTCGCAAGCCGCCGTCACCTTGATGTCGATCGACAGCGCCACGGCCCAGGACAACGTCCGGCAGATCCTCGACAACTCGACCGGACAGTTCAAGGCCGACATCGAGTCTTCCTCCGAAGACCTGGTGAAAGCGGCGCAGGACTCGAAGGCGACGACGAAGGCCACGGTCGGAGCCTCTGCGGTGCAGTCGATGGACGGGGACTCCGCAGTCGTCCTCGTCAGTACGTCGACCACGGTGAGCAACTCGGCCGGGGCGAATCAGCAGCCACGGAACTGGCGCCTGAGCGTCACCATGGTCAAAGACGGGGAACAGATCAAGATGTCGAAGGTGGAGTTCATCCCGTGAGCACAGCCACAGCAGAAGACACCTCAGAAGCCACCCCCGAAGTCGATGTCGTCGAAGGCATCTCGGCCGGTGACGTGGTCGCCGAGGAGAGTGCCCAGCCCCAGGAGCGGTGGATCCATCGGCTGGCCCGGCAGTGGCGACCGATCGCGGTCGTCTGCGTACTGCTGGCCTCGGCGAGCTCCGCGGCGGCGCTCTACTTCGGCATGTACCGCGTCGATCACGGCATCGCCGGATCGTCCACGACGGTGATCGACGCGGCGTCCGAAGGTTCGGTGGCGCTGTTGTCCTATGCGCCAGACAGTTTGGACAAGGACTTCGCCGACGCACGATCTCGGTTGACCGGTGACTTCCTGACGTACTACAGCGAGTTCGCCGACAAGTTCGTGGCGCCGGCCGCCAAACAGAAGGACATCCGCGCCACCGCCACGGTCGTTCGCGCGGCGCCGATCACGGTGCAGGCCGACACCGCGGAGGTCCTGGTCTACCTGAACCAGGCGACGACGAGCCGCGACAACCCCGAACCGGCGCAGGCCGCCAGCGCCGTGAAAGTGGGACTCACGAAACTCGACGGAAAGTGGCTGATCTCGTCGTTCAACCCGATCTAGCGGCCGAACGGTAGGGTCGCGGCGAGGAGGTGACCCAGTGTCTGAACTGGACGCGCTCGCCGCGAACCGGGCCAACTGGGATGACCGGGCCGACGTGCATGCCCGGTCCCAGATGTACGACGTGGCCGGGTTTCTGGCCGATCCCACCGACATCTCGCGGGTCGTGCGCAACGACCTCGAGGTGCTCGCGCCGCATCTGCCGGGCAGCGGCGTGACGGGCCGGTCGCTCCTGCACCTGCAATGTCACATCGGCACCGACACGGTGTCCTGGGCCAGGCTGGGTGCGCGCGACGTACACGGAGTCGACCTGTCGCCGAATTCGCTGCGGCATGCGGCCCGGATCGCCGAGGCGGACGGCCGTGAGATCACCTGGGTAGAGGGCGATGCCCGGTTCGCGTCGGCCTTGATCCAGCGGCGCTTCGAGACCGTGGTGACCAGTGCCGGAACCATCGTGTGGCTACCGGAACTCGCCAACTGGGCCCGGTCGATCCACGACCTGCTCGAGCCGGGCGGGGTGTTCCTGATCCGCGACGACCATCCCATCCTGAGCGCGATGGACTTCGAGCCGTGGGATGTCACCGACGACTACCTCAGCGGCGGTGGCGCGCGAACCTACGACGACGCGGGGACGTACACCGAAAACTCTGACGGTCTGATCACGCACGTGCGCAACCACGAATGGCGCCATGACCTGTCCGAAGTTGTCACGTCCCTGTTGCGGGCCGGGCTCGTCATCGAGGCACTCGCCGAACTGCCGTACATGGACTGGCAGGCTTTCCCGGCGCTCGTGCCCTGCACCGAAGGCTGGGCCCTGCCGCCGGAAGCGCCGCGGATTCCGCTGAACTTCGCCGTCGTCGCGCGTCGTCCCCGCCGAGCTAGGCGGGTTCCTGCTGGGTGGTGCAGTGGATGCCGCCACCGCCGGCAGCGATGCCGTCGATGTTGATCTGCACGACGCGGCGGTCGGGGAAGAGCCGCTCCAAGGTCTGTCGCGCCGCGGCATCGGCTTGCGGATCACCGAACTCCGGCGCGATCACGCCGCCGTTGCAAACGTAGAAGTTGATGTAGCCGGCCGCGAAGTCGTCGGATTCGAACTCCGGCCGGACCGTTCCGGGGGCATCGATGACCACGACGTCGAGTGGCCGCCCTTTCGCGTCGGTCGCCTGCTTGAGGATGTCGAGGTGACGCGCGGTGACGTCGTGGTCCCAGGACTCCGGGTCCGGGTCGAACCCGGCCACGACCACGCCGGGCCGGGCGAACCGCGCATAGAAGTCGGTGTGGCCGTCGGTGATGTCCTTACCCGCGATACCGGGTAGCCAGATGATCTTCTCCAGGCCGAGCAAGGGCCGAAGCTCGGCCTCGACATCCGCCTTCGACCATCGCGGATTGCGATTGGAATTCAGGACGCAGCTCTCGGTGATCAGCGCGGTGCCCTCGCCGTCCACCTCGATGCCGCCGCCCTCCAGCACCAGGTCGGTGGGGAGCGCTTCGACACCCGCTCGCGCCGCCACGAAATCGGCGACACCGGCGTCGTGATCGAAATCCTGTTTCTCACCCCAGCCGTTGAAGTTGAAGTTGACGCCGGCATTCGTTTCGTTGCCCGTCACGAACACCGGTCCGGTATCGCGCATCCACAGATCGTCGAGCGGTGCCTCCACCAATTCCACTGCGGGCCCGACAATTTCGCGTGCCAGGTCACGTTCCTCGGGCCGGACCAACATGGTGACCGGTTCGAACTGTGCGATGGCCCGGGCGATCGTCCCCAAGTTGCGGCGCACTTCCGGGAGTAGCGCCGCGCCCCAGATCGCCTCGCCGGCACCGAAAGCCATCCAGGTCCGCTTGTGCGGTTCGCCTTCGTCGGGCATCCGCCAGGTGCGTCGGTCCTCGCCGGCGGGTTCCGTGCACCCCGCGGCGAGGGCCGTCCCGATCACGAGCGCCCCCGAGTAGAGGAACTGCCGCCGGAGCATCACCGCGTCGGTCTAGCGGCCGGGCAGCTTCTGCACCGCCCGGATCATCGGGGTGAGCGCCTTCTGCCAGAACGTCTGCGAGATGCCCAGCGGGGGATCGAGGTTGATCACCCGTGCGGTGGAGACGGTCTGCGACTCGGTGTACTTGAGGATGCCGTCGGCGCCGTGCCGCCGTCCGACGCCGGAGGCCTTCATCCCGCCCATCGGGGCCGCGGTGCTGCCCCAGGCCAGGGCGTAGCCCTCGTCCACGTTGACCGTGCCGGCCTGGATCCGGGCCGCGATCGCCTCGCCTTCGGCTTTACTGCCTGCCCACACACTGGCGTTCAGGCCGTACTCGGTGTCGTTGGCCTTCGCGATGGCCTCCTCCACCGAGTCGACGGGGTAGATCGACACCAGCGGGCCGAACGTCTCGTTGCGTGCGCATTCCATCTCGTCGGTGACGCCGGTCAGCACCGTCGGCTCGAAGAACAGCGGGCCGATGTCCGGGCGTGGATTACCGCCCGCAACCACGGTGGCGCCCTTGACCTTTGCGTCGTCCACATGGCCGGAGACGGTCTTGACCTGGTCTTCGGAGATCAGACTGCCCATGTCGGCGGTGAAGTCGTAGCCGGCTGCGAGGTTCATGTTGCGCACCTGCTCACCGAATTTGGCGGTGAACTCGTCGGCGACCTCCCGCTCGACGTAGATCCGCTCGATCGAGATGCACAGTTGCCCGGCGTTGGAGTAGCAGGCGCGGGTCGCGGCCTTGGCGGCCACGTCGAGGTTGGCGCCCTTGGTCACGATCATCGGGTTCTTGCCGCCGAGTTCGGCGGAGAAACCGACCAGCCGGCGGCCGCACTGCTCGGCCAGGGCCCGGCCGGTCGCGGTGGAGCCGGTGAACATCAGGTAGTCGCAGTTCTCGACGATCGCGGTGCCGACCACCGAACCCGGCCCGGGAACCACTGCGAACACATCGCGCGGCAGGCCCGCCTGGTACAGCAGTTCGGCGTTGGCCAGCGTGCAGTACGGCGTCTGGCTGTCGGGTTTCACCACCACGGCGTTCCCGGCCAGCAGCGCCGGGATGGAGTCCGAGATCGACAGGGCCATGGGGTAATTCCATGGCGAGATGACCCCGATGACGCCCTTGGGGTGATGGTTGACCACGGTCTTGACGATGCCGGGGAGCAGGCCCTGCACGCGTTTGGGGGAGAGCAGTTTCGTCGCCTCGCGCGCGTAGTAGCGCGAGTTCAGGATCATGTCGACGATCTCTTCCTGCGCGGCCGAGCGGGCCTTGCCGGTTTCGGCCTGGGCCACGTCCATCAGGAAGTCCCGGTTGCGGGCCACCAGGTCGCCGAAGCGCTCGATCACGGCGGCGCGTTCCTTGACCGGTCGTTTGGCCCACTGGGCCTGCGCGGCGCGGGCTTTGGCGAAGGCGGCGGTCACGTCCTCGGCGGTGCCGACCGGGATGGTGGTCAGCTCCTTGCCGGTGAACACCTCTTCGATCGGCTTGGACTGCCGGGCGTCAGCGTCGTCGATGGCGACGAGCGCGCGCAGGCGGGCGAAGTCGGCGGCGGACGGAGCGGGCATCGGGGACTCCCTACTGGCAAGTAACTAACAGTCAGGCTCAACCTACTCGGTACCGGCAGTCCGACAAAGGGACAGCTTGTCCGATCTGTTCACGACCGAGCCCGGGTCAGCGTCCTAACCTGCGGTTATGGCATTGAACCTGAACTCGGCGGTCATCGAGATCGTCACCCGGGACCTGTCCCGGTCCCTGGATTTCTACCGGCTCCTCGGGTTGGCGGTTCCCCAGCCCGACGGTCCGCATGTCGAGGTCGCGTTGCCGGGCGGAAACCGGCTCGCGTTCGACACCGAGGAGGTCATCGCGGGCATGCACCCCGGCTGGACGCCGCCGGCGAGGTCCGGGCGGGTGGCGCTGGCCTTCGGGCTCGACGCACCCGCCGATGTCGACGCGCTCTATGAGCGGCTCACCGCGGCCGGGCACCCGGGGACGCTCAAGCCGTTCGACGCGCCGTGGGGGCAGCGCTACGCCACCGTCGAAGATCCCGACGGGACCTCGGTGGACCTGTTCGCGGCCCTGGGCAGTTGACGGAGCTGGCGTAACCCGACCCCGGCCAGGGCGCGGACCTCGCGGTGCAGGTGCGGTTGGTCTGCGTAGCCGGCCTCCGCCGCAACGGCACCGGCGCTCAGGCCGGTGCCGAGCAGCCCGACCGCGCGGCGGAACCGGAGAATGCGCCGCAGCGTCGCCGGCCCGTATCCGTAGACCGCCGAGCACTGCCGCTGCATCGTCCGGTTCGACCAGCCGGCCTGGCGCGCTGTCGCGGTGACCGATTCACCGGCAGCGAGCCGGCGCGTGACGTCCCGTAGGGCGGGCAGCGGCCATGGCGCGGTCTCGGTGCGGGACCGTTCCGAGGCCAGCTTTTCGGCAAGCTCGTCGAGCGAGTCGTCATGGTCGACCCGGCGCAGGTCCCGCAGGTCGACCCGGGTGTTGCACAGTTCGGAGGCGGGCACGCCGAGCAGGCGCGGCAGCATTCCGGGACGAAACCTCAACCCCTGCACCGGATCGCGGCTGCCCGCGGCGATGAACGCCGTGGTGTCGGGGCCGGCGACGACGATCCTGTCGTCCAGCTGGATCAGGTCCATGCAGCCGTCGGGCAGTATCCGGCCGGGTTCTGCCGGGGCGGTCCGGATCCATCGACACTCCACGAGTTCCCCGAGGCGCGGCGGCGGACGGTGTTCGCGGTAGCCCACGTCCCCGACGCTACCCGCGTCGCCATGCGGTTGAATCGGGGAATGGCCGGGCGACCACGGGACACCTCGATCGATGAGCGGGTGCTCGCGGCCACGCGTGAGCTACTGGTCGAGGTGGGTTGGGACGACCTGAGTGTTCGACTGGTCGCGGCGCGCTGCGGGGTGGGCAGGTCCAGCCTGAACCGGCGGTGGGCGTCGAAAGCCGAGTTGGTGCTGCACGCGATACTCGGCGAATCGCCCGACATGTCACCGTTTTCCGGCACCGATCTGGCCGGCTGGATCGACTGGGTGGTCCGTGGCAGTCACCAGTTGTTCGTCCGGCCCGATGTGAGCGAGGCGGTGCCGGGGCTGCTGCTGGCGCTGCGTGAGAACCCCGCGCTGCGGACGGCGCTGTGGGACGGGTTCAGTGGCCCGGCGATCGAGATGTTCGCGGCCAGGGGATACGGGTCCGAATCGGACGCGAAGGCTGTGCTGTCCATGGCGGCCGGGGCCGCTCTGTTCACCACCACGGTGGCGATCGACGACGATTCCCCCGAGCTGCACCAGCAGCTGGTGCGGTTGCTCAGCCGGGCCCTGGGTGTGTCACCGGCCGAATGAGGCCAGTATCGCGTCCTGCGGCGAGCGCCAGGCCTCGATGTCCAGATCGACGAGCGTGCTCCGATCGTCGGTGGGGGTGGCGGCAGTCAGCAACAGCGCCGCCTCATGGCTGATCCCGTCACCGAGCGGCACTACCCCGCCGAGCAGGTCCGAGCACCGGCCGATGCCGCGGAAGACGCTCCCCGGCAACGGGATTCGCCGGATCTTGCGGCGGGTGCCCTGTTCCAGCGCATCGATCATCTCGTTGAACGACACCATCACGCCACCGCAGACGTAGCGCTTGGGTCCGCGTCCCGGGGCCATCAGCCGCTCGTGCACCAGCGCGACGTCGCGCACGTCGATCATCTGCATGCCACCGGTCATCCGGGGCGCCAGTCCGGCCTTGGCGATCGGTGCCCAGCCACGCTCGGTGACCCCGGCGGCGGTGAAGAACGCCGGACCCACCACGCTCGACGGGTAGGTGACCACGACCGGGGCCCCGGCGTCCTGTAACCGTCGGGCCACCCCATCGGCGTAGGCCTTGGTCTGGGCGTACGGGCTGCGGCCCGGCGCCGGCGGGGTGTCGGCGGAGATCACCCCGTTCGGTGGCGGGAACAGTGAGCTGTAGCTGCTCACCGAGACGATGGGGTCGAGGCCAAACTCGACGGCCCGGTTCAGCACGGCCTCGGTAGCGTGCGCGTTGATCTCCCACATCAACTGCTCGCGCCGGCGATCGGTGCCGACGATGCCCGCCGCGTGGATCAGGGCGTCGCACCCCGACAGCAGGTCCCCGACCGTGTCGCTGTCGCGGATGTCGCCCTCGAGCACGGACATCTTGCCGAGGCCGGAGAGGTGGCCGATGACCTCGTCGTCACCGCAGCCGGGCGCGACCAGCAGCCGGATGCGATGGCCCGCGGCCAGCAGGCCCTTCACGGTGTGGGCCCCGAGATAGCCGGTGCCCCCGGTCACTGCGATGTGCATGTTGACGCCTTCCCTGTTTCGATGCCGATGGTATCGAAATGGGTGACGCGGGTGTCGCGCCGGGTCAGGGCTTGCGGGGGATCGGCCAGACCGGGTCGGGGCAGTCGGTGCCCTCGGCGGACAACTGTCGCTTGATCACCTTGAACGTCTCGGTGCGCGGCAACCCGGGGCCGACCCGGACGTACGACGGCCACTGCTTGGGTCCCAGATCGGACTGTTCGGCAAGGAAGGCCCGGAACTTGTCTGCATCGAACGGGGTGCCCGCCGTCAGCACCAGTGCGGCCATCACCTGATCACCCACGTTCGGATCGGGGATCGGATACACCGCGACCTCGGCAACATCGGGGTGGCGCAACAGGATTCGTTCGATCGGCGCGGTGCCCAGGTTCTCGCCGTCGACCCGCATCCAGTCGCCGAGGCGGCCGGCGAAGTGCGCGTAGCCGTCCTCGTCGAGGTAGGCCAGGTCTCCGGTGTGGTAGACGCCGCCGGCCATGCGCTCCGCTTCGGCGTCGGGATCGTTGTAGTAGCCGCGGAACCAGCCGGCGCCGGTCGGGTTCACCAGCTCGCCGACCACGCCGGGCGGGCACGGCTCACCCGTCTCCACGTCGACGATCGCCACCTGGTCGGTCAGCGGGCCCAGGGCGCCTTCGGGGGTGTCGGGGGTGCGGGCGATCGCGACACCGCCCTCGCTGGAACCGAATCCGTCGACCACGGTCACACCGAACCGCTCGGCGAACCGGCCGAGATCCCGCGGTGCACCCTCGTTGCCGTAGAGGATCCGCAACGGATTGTCGGCGTCGTCGGGCGCCGGGTCGGTGGCCAGGATGTAGGACAACGGTTTGCCGACGTAGTTGGCGTAGGTGGCGCCGTAGCGCCGGATGTCGGGCATGAAACCGGATGCGGAGAACTTGCGCCGCAACGCAATCGACGCGCCGGCCGCGGCCGCGACGGCCCAGCCGGCCATGATCGCGTTGGAGTGGAACAGCGGCATCGACAGGTACACGGTGTCGGCCGGACCCAGCCCGAAACGGTCGGCCAGCATCTGGCCCGGAAACGCCACCTTGTCATGGGTGACCCGCACGGCCTTGGGATCACCGCTGGTCCCCGAGGTGAAGATGAGCATGAACAGGTCGTCGGCGCCCAACTCGGCGAACGTCACCGGGGTGTCCCGGTACGACGCGAGTTCGGTTGCCCAGCCAGCGGATTCGACGTCGATGTAATCCACCCCTGGCGGGACGGCCTCGGGATGGTCGGTCAGCACCAGTTGGCAGTCGGCCTTGGCGATGTCGCGGGCCAGTGCCTCACCGCGGCGGGTCTGGTTGAGGCCGACGGGTACCAGCCCGTCCAGGCCCGCGGCCACCAGCAGGCTGGAGAAAAACGTGGTGTTGCCGAGTAGCGCTCCGACATGCGGAGGCTTGGAGGGGTCCAACCGTGCCCGCAGCGCCGCGGCCAGTTGTGCACCGGCGGCGATGTGGTCGGCCCAGCTGACGAACGAATCCTCTTGGTAGAGGCCACGGTCGGTGACCTCTGCCAACGGGACCAGCAGCTCGGTGACCGTCGGCCCGGCGGTTGGACCCCCCATGCCTAGACCGGCGTGTCCGCGAGTTCGCGGCCGATGCGCAGCAACTGCCCCGTCGCCCCGCCGAGACCGAACTCGGTCTGCTTGGCGGCCAGGAAGTACCGGTGCACCGGGTGGTCCATGTCGATGCCGACGCCGCCGTGCACGTGCACCGCGGTGTGCGCGACGCGGTGGCCGGCCTCGGCCGCCCAGAACGCCGCACTGGCGACATCGATGTCGGCGGGCAGATCCTCGGCCAGCCGCCAGGCGGCCTGGGTCAGCGTCAGCCGCAGACCCTTGACGTCGATGTAGCCGTCGGCCAGTCGTGACGAGACGGCCTGGAAGCTGCCGATCGGCCGGTCGAACTGCTCGCGCTCGCGGGCGTACTCGGAGGTGAGCTCCAGGGCCCGTTCCAGCACACCGAGCTGGAAGGCGCTGTGGCCCAAGGCTGAATGCGTGGTCAGCCACTCGGCGACCTCGGCGCCGCCGACGAGCCGGGCGGCGTCCAGCGCCGTGCCCTGCAGTTCGAGATGGGCGACGCTGCCCTTGCCGGTGGTGCTCAGCACGCTGACCGTCACCCCGGGATCATCCCCGGAGACCAGGAAAACGCTGGTGCCGGACTCGGTTTCGGCCGGAACCAGGAACGCGTCGGCGATCGGACCGTAGTTCACCTGGGTGCGGGTACCGGTGAGTTTGTAGCCCGAACCGTCGGCTTGAGCCTGCACCGGGCCCTGACCCATTTCGCCGTCGAGGGCCACCGCGAGGATCTTGTCGCCGGCCACGGCGGGCTGAGCCCACGCGGTGCGCAGTTCCTCAGACCCGAACGCGGCCAGCGCACCGGCGCCCAGCACCACGGAATCCAGGTAGGGCACGGCGGCCAGCTGGCGACCCAGCGCGGTCAGCACGGCGGCCTGCTCGAGCACGCCCAGACCACCGCCGCCCACCGACTCGGGAGCCGCGGCCGACAGCACATCGGCCTCGACCAGCTTGGCCCACAGATTGGCGTCGAAACGCTGCTCGAGCCCATCGAGCTCACGCTGGCGTTCTGGCGTGCACACCGATTCGGTGATCGTGCGCACCAGGCCACCCAGGTCGGCGGCCTCTTCGGTCGTCTTGAAATCCATTGGTGTGCCGTCCTTACCGGTTCACTCGGGGCAGGCCGAGCGCGACCATGCCGATGATGTCACGCTGAATCTCGTTGGTGCCGCCGCCGAAGGTCAGGATCAGCGCCGACCGGTGGAACCGCTCGATGCGGCCGCGCAGCAGCGCGCCCTTGCTGTCCGGGCGCAGCGTCGCCGAGGTGCCGAGCACCTCCATCAGCAGGCGGTAGGCCTCGGTGGCCAGCTCGGTGCCGTACACCTTGGCCGCCGACGCGTCAGCCGGAGAAGGCGCGCCGTCGGCGGAGGCGAGCTCCCAGTTGATCAGCTTGAGCACCTCGGCCTTGGCGTGCACCCGAGCCAGGTTGAGCTGCACCCACTCGGAATCGATGACCCGCTTGCCGTGCACATCCTTGGTGTTCTGGGCCCACTCGCGGACCCCGTCCAGCGCGACGTAGATCGGCTGCGACGACACCAGTGCGACCCGCTCGTGGTTCAGCTGATTGGTCACGAGCTTCCAGCCGGCGTTCTCCTCGCCGACCAGGTTGGTGGCCGGGATGCGCACGTCCTGGTAGTAGGTGGCGCTGGTGTCGACACCCGACATGGTGTGCACCGGCGTCCAGGAGAAGCCCTCGGCGGTGGTCGGCATGATCAGCATCGAGATGCCGCGGTGCTTCTTGGCCTCGGGGTTGGTCCGCACCGCCAGCCACACGTAGTCGGCGTACGCGATCAGGGACGTCCACATCTTCTGGCCGTTGACCACGTAGTCGTCGCCGTCACGCACCGCCGTGGTCCGCAGCGCGGCCAGGTCGGTGCCCGCGCCGGGCTCGGAGTAGCCGATCGAGAAGTGCAGCTCGCCCGCGGCGATCTTGGGCAGGAAGAACTTCTTCTGCTCCTCGGTGCCGAAGTGCATGATCGTCGGCGCGACGCTGTTGATCGTCAGGAACGGCACCGGGGCGCCGGCGATCGCCGCCTCGTCGGTGAAGATCAGGCCGTCCATGGGCGGACGCTCCTGGCCGCCGAACTCCTTGGGCCAGCTCAGCGTCAGCCAGCCGTCCTTGCCCATCTGCGCGACGGTTTCGCGATAGACGTTGCCGCGACCCATCTCGCCCTCGGACGAGCTGAGTGCCTCTACCCGTTCGGGTGTCATCAACTTGGAGAAGTATGCGCGCAATTCGCGACGCAGCTCCTCCTGCTCGGGGGTGTAACCGATCCGCATTGCGCTGCATCCTCACTGCTTGGTAGACCTGAGTTCTCACCTGGTTGTAACACGTTCTAGTCTTAGGATCCAGGCCGGTGCCGGACTGGTATCCGTCAGGTGTGGTCGTATTCTGTGGCTGCGCGCACGCAGCCCCGTGCGTACACACGTCGTTAGGAGGTCGCCATGCGAGTAGAAGTTGACCGTGATCGCTGCGAAGGTAATGCGGTCTGCGTGGGTATTGCCCCCGATTTGTTCGATCTTGACGACGACGACTATGCCGTGGTCAAGTCCGATCCGGTGCCTGCCGACCAGGAAGATCTGGCCGAGCAGTCCATCGCCGAATGCCCCCGGGCAGCCCTGATCCGAAAAGACTAGAGGCATTCATAAATGCCGCGCACGCGAGGAGCAAGATGACGACCGACGCCGCTCAGATCGATCTGTCCGGAAAGGTGGCCGTGGTCACCGGTGCCGCCGCCGGCCTGGGCCGCGCCGAGGCCATCGGACTGGCCAAGGCCGGTGCCACCGTGGTGGTCAACGACATGGCAGGCGCGCTGGATGCCTCTGACGTCCTCGACGAGATCGCGGCCGCAGGCTCCAAGGGTGTCGCCGTGGCGGGGGACATCAGCGCGCGCACCACCGCCGATGAACTGGTCGCCACAGCCGACGGTCTGGGCGGTCTGGACATCGTCGTCAACAACGCGGGCATCACCCGTGACCGGATCCTCTTCAACATGAGCGACGAGGAGTGGGACGCGGTCATCGCGGTGCACCTGCGCGGCCACTTCCTGCTGACCCGCAACGCCGCCGTCTACTGGCGCAACAAGGCCAAGGCGGGCGACGGCACGGTCTACGGCCGGATCATCAACACGTCGTCGGAGGCCGGACTGTCGGGCCCTGTCGGTCAGCCCAACTACGGCGCCGCCAAGGCCGGCATCACCGCCCTGACGGTGTCGGCGGCCCGCGCCCTGGAGCGCTTCGGCGTCCGGGCCAACGCGATCGCGCCGCGGGCCCGCACGGCGATGACCGCCGGCGTGTTCGGTGACGCGCCTGAGACGGCCGACGGACAGGTCGACCCGCTGTCGACCGAACACGTCGTCACTCTGGTCCGATTCCTGGCCTCGCCGGCGTCCGAAGCCGTCAACGCTCAGCTGTTCATCGTCTATGGTCCAACTGTCACGTTGGTCGCGCCGCCGACGGCGGAGAAGCACTTCACTGCGGACTCCGACGCCTGGAACCCGGCAGACCTGAGCGGGACGCTGCACGATTACTTTGCTGATCGTGACTCGGGACGTGGATTCTCAGCGACGGAGCTGATGGATTCACGAGACTGACGGTCTCGTTGACCGTCGCTCAACGGAAGTAGAACGTGTTCTAACCAGAGGTTGGTTCGGTACGCCCTGAGCTGCAAAAACGGCGTCCGACATGAGGATTTTGAATTCTTTGACACTGCGAACATGTTCTAGTTAGTATGATCCGGCTCACTAAGAGCACCGTAAGACCAAGGGGTGGGAGAACGGCTACGTCATGTGGCCGTCAAATTTTCGCTAACGCGAGTTTCCGCGGAATTTCCCCCACCCGAGTACCCCGAGAACGGAGCCCAGGTTGATCGAACAGCTTGCGGTTCCGGCCCGGGCCGTGGGCGGCTTCGTCGAGATGTCCTTGGACACCTTCGCCAAGATCTTCCGTCGACCGTTCCAGTTCAAAGAGTTCCTGGATCAGACCTGGATGATTGCCCGGGTCTCGTTGGTGCCGACGCTGTTGGTCGCCATCCCCTTCACGGTCCTGGTCGCGTTTACGCTCAACATCCTCCTTCGCGAGATCGGTGCCGCCGACCTGTCCGGCGCAGGCACCGCCTTCGGCACCATCACCCAGCTCGGCCCGGTGGTGACCGTGCTGGTGGTCGCCGGCGCGGGCGCCACGGCGATCTGCGCCGACCTGGGTGCCCGCACCATCCGCGAAGAGATCGACGCCATGCGCGTGCTCGGCATCGACCCGATCCAACGGCTCGTGGTGCCCCGCGTGCTGGCCTCGACCTTCGTGGCGCTGCTGCTCAACGGTCTGGTCTGTGCGATCGGCCTGGCCGGCGGCTATGTCTTCTCCGTGTTCCTGCAGGGCGTGAACCCGGGTTCGTTCATCAATGGCCTGACAGTGCTGACCGGGCTCGGCGAGCTCGTGCTCGCGGAGATCAAGGCGCTGCTGTTCGGCGTGGTGGCCGGCCTGGTCGGCTGCTACCGCGGCTTGACCGTAAAGGGAGGCCCGAAGGGTGTCGGTAACGCAGTGAACGAAACGGTGGTCTACGCCTTCATCTGCCTGTTCGTGATCAACGTGATCATGACGGCCATCGGGGTTCGGGTGCTTGTGCGATGAGCTACGACGCCACACTTCGCTTCCGGCGGCTGTTCCGCGGCGTGCCCAAGGTCGTCGACAACATCGGCGAGCAGGCACTGTTCTACGGCGAGACCATTCGGTACCTGCCCAACGCGCTCAACCGGTACCGCAAGGAGACCATTCGGCTCGTGGCCGAGATGACCATGGGCGCGGGCGCGCTGGTCATGATCGGCGGCACCGTGGGCGTCGCGGCGTTCCTCACCCTGGCCTCCGGCGGTGTCATTGCGGTGCAGGGTTATTCGTCCCTGGGCAACATCGGCATCGAGGCCCTCACGGGCTTCCTGTCGGCCTTCCTCAACGTGCGCATCGTCGCCCCGGTGATCGCCGGTATCGCCCTGGCCGCAACGATCGGCGCGGGCGCCACCGCCCAGCTGGGCGCGATGCGGGTGGCCGAGGAGGTCGACGCCGTCGAGGCAATGGCCGTGCACGCGGTGTCCTATCTGGTGTCCACCCGGTTGCTGGCGGGCCTGATCGCAATCGTGCCGCTGTACTCGCTGTCGGTCCTGGCCGCGTTCTTCGCCGCGAGGTTCACCACGGTGTTCATCAACGGTCAGTCCGCAGGCCTGTACGACCATTACTTCAACACGTTCCTGATACCCAGCGACCTGCTGTGGTCCTTCCTTCAGGCAATCGTGATGGCCGTCGCGGTGATGCTCGTGCACACCTACTACGGCTACAACGCCTCCGGCGGCCCGGTCGGCGTGGGTGTGGCAGTCGGCCAGGCCGTGCGCACCTCGCTGATCGTCGTCGTCACCATCACGCTGTTCATCTCCCTGGCCGTCTACGGCGCGTCCGGCAACTTCAACCTTTCCGGGTAGGTGGCAGGAATCTCTATGTCTGACGCAAACTCCAAGCACCGCCGCCATGTCAGGATCGCCGCCGCGATCCTGAGCGCGATCGTGGCCGCAGCGGTGGTCTTCACCTACCTGTCCTACACCGCCGCCTTCGTGCCGACCGACACCGTCAGCCTGACCGCGCCGCGGGCCGGCCTGGTGATGGAGCGCGACGCCAAGGTGAAATACCGCGGCATCCAGATCGGCAAGGTCAGCGACATCGCGTACGCGGGCAACGAGGCGAAGCTGACGCTGTCCATCAACCGCGGTGAGATGCGGTACATCCCGTCCAACGCCACCGTGCGGATCGCGGGCAACACGATCTTCGGTGCGAAGTCGGTGGAGTTCCTTGCGCCCGACAAGCCGCAGTCGACGTCGTTGCGCCCCGGTGCCACGGTGGCCGCCAAGGACGTGCAGCTCGAGGTCAACACCCTGTTCCAGACGCTGTCGGATGTGCTCAACAAGATCGACCCGGTCAGCCTCAACGCCACGCTGACCGCGCTCGGAGAGGGCCTGCGCGGCCACGGGGACGACCTCGGCACCGCCATCACCGGCCTCAACGGCTATCTGGCCCAGATCAATCCGAAGCTGCCGACCCTGCGCGAGGACTTCGCCAAGGCCGCCGTGGTGGCCAACATCTACGGCGACGCCGGGCCGGACCTGGCCCGCGTGGTCGACAACGTGCCCGCCCTGAACAAGACCATCGTCGATGAGCAGGCCAACCTCAACGCCACCCTGCTCGCCGCGACCGGCCTGGCCAACAACGGCACCGCGACGCTGCAGCCGGCCGCCGACGACTACATCGCCGCCATCCAGCGACTGCGCGCCCCGTTGAAGGTGGCCAGTGACTACTCACCAGAGTTCGGCTGTGTGTTGAAGGGTGTGTCGATCGGCGTCGACCGGTTCGCGCCGATCATCGGTGGTATCCGACCCGGCCTGTTCGTCTCGTCGAACTTCCTGCCCGGCGCGCCGGCTTACACCTATCCGGAGAGCCTGCCGATCGTGAACGCGTCCGGCGGCCCCAACTGCCGTGGCTTGCCGGACCTTCCGTCGAAGCAGTTCGGCGGTAGCTGGTACCACTCGCCGTTCCTGGTGACCGACAACGCCTATGTGCCGTTCCAGCCGAACACCGAAGTGCAGTTCGATGCCCCGGCGACGCTGCAGTTCTTGTTCAATGGTGCGTTCGCGGAAAGGGATCGCTTCTGATGGCGTCCAGTGCGCGTCCTGACCGGACCATGCTCAAGGTGAGCATCTTCACCATCGCGATGCTGTTGGTTGCGGCCATGCTGGTCGTGGTGTTCGGCGAATTCCGGTTCGCCTCGGAGAACGGCTACCACGCCACCTTCAGCCAGGCGTCCCGGCTGAAGGCAGGCCAGGATGTCCGGATCGCGGGCGTGCCGGTCGGCACGGTCAAGGACGTCAAGCTCAACCAGGACAACACCGTCGATGTGAAGTTCCTGGTCAACAAGCGCTACCAGCTCTACACGTCGAGCCAGGCCAAGGTTCGTTACGAGAACCTCGTCGGCGACCGGTATCTGGAGATCACCTCAGGTCCCGGCGAACTGCGCAAGCTCCCGCCCGGCTCAACCATCCCGCAGCAGAACACCCAGCCGGCGCTGGACCTCGATGCACTGCTGGGTGGGTTGCGTCCGGTGCTCAAGGGCCTCGACGGCAACAAGGTCAACGAGATCTCCAACGCGGTGATCGAGATGCTGCAGGGCCAGGGCGGGGCCCTGGCCAACATGCTGACCAGCACGAGCGCGTTCACCCAGAATCTGGCCGCCCGCGACCAGCTGATCGGTGACGTGATCACCAACCTCAACACGGTGCTCGGCACGGTCGACGAGAAGGGCGCGCAGTTCGACTCCAGCGTCGATGAGTTGCAGAAGCTGATCTCCGGCCTGTCTGAGGGGCGCGACCCGATCGCCGGCGCAATCGGACCACTGGCCTCGGCGGAGAACGACCTGACCGACATGCTGGACAAGTCGCGACGTCCGCTGCAGGCCGTCATCGAGAACGCGCGCCCGCTGGCGCAGCGCCTCGATGAACGCAAGGCCGACGTCAACAAGGTCATCGAACCGCTCGCCGAGAATTACCTGCGGCTCAACGGACTCGGCGCCTACGGTTCGTTCTTCAACATCTACTACTGCTCGATCCGGATGAAGGTCAACGGTCCGGCAGGCAGCGACATTCTGATTCCGTTCGGCGGCCCGCCGGACCCGTCGAAGGGGAGGTGTTCGGACAATGGCTAAGCGCGACGGCGATACAGCACTACGCACCGGGATCTTCGGCATCGCCCTGGTGGCATGTGTGGTGCTGGTGTCCTTCGGCTATACCGGGCTGCCCTTCTTCCCGCAGGGCAAGAAGTACGACGCGTATTTCAGCGACGCCGGCGGGATCGACCCGGGCAACGACGTCAACGTCTCCGGCATCGCGGTCGGCAAGGTCACCGGGGTGGCACTGGCCGGCGACACCGCGAAGGTCAGCTTCACCGTGGACCGCAACATCAAGATCGGCGATCAATCGCTGGTGGCGATCAAGACCGAAACCGTGCTCGGGCAGAAGTCGCTGTCGGTGACGCCGAAGGGCAGCGGGACCTCGACGGTTATCCCGTTGGGGCGCACCACGACTCCCTACACGCTCAACACCGCGCTGCAGGACCTCGGGCAGAACGTGTCCGAACTGGACAAGCCGAAGTTCGAGCAGGCCCTGACGACCCTGACCGACACGCTGCGCGATGCCACGCCGCAGTTGCGAGGTGCGCTGGACGGCGTCGCCAACCTGTCGCGCAGCATCAACAAGCGTGACGAGGCCCTCGAGGGACTGCTCGCGCACGCCAAGCGGGTGTCGGATCTGCTGGCCGCGCGGGCCGGGCAGGTCAACCAACTGGTCACCGACGGCAACCAGCTGTTCGCCGCGCTCGACGAGCGCAGGCAGGCGCTGAGCAACCTGATCGCCGGTATCGACGCTGTGTCCAAACAGCTTTCGGGATTCGTCGCGGACAACCGCAAGGAGTTCAAGCCGGCCCTCGAGAAGCTCAACCTGGTGATGGACAACCTGCTGGAGCGCAAAGAGCACATCGGCGAGGCGCTGAAGAGGCTGCCGCCGTACGCGACCACGCTCGCCGAGGTGGTCGGCAACGGTCCGGGCTTCAACATCAACCTGTACGGTCTGCCGCCGGCGTCGATGTCCGAGGTTCTGCTCGACACTTACTTCCAGCCAGGGAAGCTGCCTGACAGCCTCGCCGACATGCTGCGTGGCTACATCTCCGAACGCACGATCGTTAGGCCGAAATCGCCATGACACAAGAGAGTTCAGTGTCCGGTCGCAACCGGTGGCTGCGGATCGGGCTGGCCGCGCTGCTGCTGGCGGTCCTCGCCGTCGGCGTGTACCAGGTGTGGCCGTCTCGGACCGGTCCCAAGCTCACGGCGTACTTCACCAACGCGGTCGGGCTGTACCCGGGCGACGAGGTGCGGATCGTCGGTGTGCCGGTGGGCACGATCGACTCGATCGAGCCCAGGCCCTCGGACGTCAAGATCGAGATGACCCTCGACCGCGGCATCAAGGTGCCTGCCAATGCCAAGGCGTTGATCCTCTCGCCGAACCTGGTGTCGGCCAGGTTCATCCAGTTGACACCGGCCTACACCGAAGGCGACGTGATGGCCGACGGCGCGTCGATCGGCCTGGACCGCACCGGTGTCCCCGTCGAATGGGACGAGGTCAAAGAGCAACTGACCCAGCTCAGTTCGCAGCTCGGGCCGCAAGCCAACTCGGTCCAGGGCCCGATCGCGGCGTTCGTGGATCAGGCTGCCACCACGTTCGACGGCAACGGCGACTCGTTCCGCAACGCGCTACGTGAGTTGTCCCAGACCGCGGGCCGGTTGGGTGATTCGCGCACCGACCTGTTCGGCACGGTGAAGAACCTGCAGGTCCTCGTCAACGCGCTGGCCAACAGCAACGAACAGATCGTGCAGTTCACCAATCACGTGTCATCTGTCTCGCAGGTGCTGGCGGACAGCTCCAGCGGTCTCGATCAGACCCTGGCCACGCTGAACCAGGCACTGGGCGACGTGCGTGGGTTCCTGAACGAGAACAACGATGCGCTGATCGCGCAGGTCGGCAAGCTCGCGGACTTCACTCAGATCCTCACCGATCACAGCGACGACATCGAGCAGATCCTGCACGTCACGCCCAACGGCCTGGCCAACTTCTACAACATCTACAACCCGGCCCAGGGCACCGTCGGTGGTCTGCTGTCGCTGCCCAACTTCGCCAACCCGACGCAGTTCATCTGTGGTGGCACGTTCGACATCGGCGCCAACCCGGACAACTACAAGCGCGCCGAGATCTGCAGACAGCGCATGGGTCCGGTGCTGCGCCGGATCACGATGAACTACCCGCCGGTGCTGTTCCACCCGGTCAACAGCATCACGGCCTACAAGGGGCAGATCATCTACGACACCCCGCAGACCGAGGCGAAGTCGGAGACCCCGGTGCCGTACCTGCAGTGGCAGAACAATCCCGGCGTGACGCCGCCGCAGATCCCGCACGACGCGACGCTGAGTTCGCTGATCCTGCCGCCGGATGCACCCGCACCGGCACCCGGGACAGGAGTCGGTCCCGCGCCGGGACCGGCGCCCGCACCGGGACCTGAGGCTGCGCCTGCTCCTGCTGAGGCTGGTGCCGGCGGATGATGAGGGGTAAGGCATTGAGGGGTAAGGCATCCCGGTTCGGCGGACGCACGCTGGCGATCGGCAGTGGCGCGATGCTGCTGGCCGGCTGCCAGTTCGGCGGACTCAACTCGCTCAACATGCCGGGCACCGCCGGCCACGGGTCGGGGTCCTACACGGTGACCGTGGAGTTGCCCGACGTGGCGACCCTGCCGCAGAACTCGCCGGTGATGGTCGATGACGTCACGGTGGGCAGCGTGTCCGGCCTGGATGCCATGCAGCGCCCGGATGGAACCTTCTACGCGGCGGTCCAGCTGTCTCTGGACGGTGACGTGAAGCTCCCGGCGAATGCCGTTGCGCGCGTTGCCCAGACGTCGCTCCTGGGTTCGCAGCACGTCCAGTTGTCCGAGCCGGTGGACGAACCTCCCCAGGGGCAATTGCGCGACGGGGCCAGCCTCTCGCTGTCGAAGATCAGCCGCTACCCGACCACCGAGGAAGTGTTGTCCTCGTTGGGCATGGTGGTGAACAAGGGCAATCTCGGTGCGCTGCAGGACATCACCGATGAGGCGTATGCCGCGGTGGCCGGGCGGGCCGGAAGCTTCGCCGAGCTGATCCCGCGCCTGGCCGAGCTGACCTCGTCGTTGGACCAGCAGACCAACGACATCATCGCCGCCGCCGACGGGCTGAACCGGTTCGCGTCGATCCTGGCCCGTAGCAAGGACAACCTGGGTCGCACGCTGGACACGCTGCCCGGTGCGCTGAAGGTGCTCAACGACAATCGGTCCAACATCGTCGAGGCGTTCACCGCGCTGCGCGGCTTCGCCGAGGTGGGCTCGCGCATCCTGTCGCAGACCAAGGACGATTTCGCGGCCGACATCAAGGACCTTTACCCGGTGATCAAGGCGTTCAACGACAACGCCGACGATTTCATCAAGGACCTTGAGTTCCTGCCGACATTCCCGTTCCACTACAAGTACCTGCGTAACGCGGTCCGCGGTGACTACCTGAATGTGTTCGTCACCTTCGACCTGACATTGCGCCGGTTCGGTGAGTCGATATTCACCACCGGCGGGTTCGACCCGAACATGAAGCACCTCGACGAGGTGATCAACCCGCCGGACTGGCTGACTGGACAGATGGCCAACCTGTCCGGACAGGCCGCCGACCCGTTCAAGATCCCCGCCGGAACTGCCACCCAGCACGAGGAGAAGCCGAAATGATCGACCGGCTGACCCGTATGCAGTTGATGATCTTCGGGGTCGTCACCGTTCTGACCGTCAGTGCGATCTCGCTGTTCTATCTGCATCTGCCCGCCGCCGTGGGTATCGGCACGTATCACGTCAACGCCAACTTCGTCACCGGCGGCGGGATCTACCAGAATGCCAACGTCACCTACCGCGGGGTCACGGTCGGCCGGGTTGATTCGGTCGGGCTGGCCCCCGACGGCGTGGTCGCCAGAATGCAGCTCAACAGCAGCACGGCGATTCCGGAGAACGTCACCGCGACGGTCAAGAGTGTGTCGGCCGTCGGTGAGCAGTACATCGATCTGATTCCGCCGGAGTCCCCGTCGACCGACAAGCTGCGCAACGGCGCGACCATCGATCAGCAGAACACCCGCGTGGGCCAGGACATCGCCGGCATGCTGCACGAGGCCGACACTCTGGTCAGCAGCATCGGGAACAGCCGGCTGCAGGACCTGCTGCGCGAGACATTCAAGGCGTTCAACGGATCCGGGCCGGAACTGGCGCGGCTGATCGAGTCATCGCGCCTGCTGATCGACGAGGCCAACGCCAGCTCCGGCGAGACGACCCAGCTGATCGATCAGGCCGGGCCGTTCCTGGAAGCCCAGATGCGCAGCGGTGACAACATCCGCTCGCTGGCCGACGGGCTCGCCCGGTTCACCGGCGAGGTCAACAAGGCCGACCCGCAGCTGCGTACCACGCTGAAGACCGTTCCCGGCACCACCGAGGCGGCCAACACCGCGTTCAGTGGTATCCGCCCGACCTTCCCGGTGCTGGCGGCCAACCTGGCCAACTTCGGCCGGATCGGCGTGATCTACAGCAAGTCGCTCGAGCAGGCGCTGGTGATCTTCCCGGCCCTGATGGCGGCGTTGAACACCGTGGCGGGCGGTGTTCCCACCGACGAGGGCGGCAAGCTCGACTTCAAGGTCGACCTGGGCGACGCCCCGCCGTGCCTGACTGGCTTCCTCCCGCCGACACAGACGCGGTCCCCCGCCGATCTGACGCTGCGGGATCTGCCGACCGACATGTACTGCAAGACCGCGCAGAACGATCCGGCCGTGGTGCGCGGTGCGCGTAACTATCCGTGCCAGGAGTTCCCGGGGAAGCGCGCGCCCACGGTCCAGCTGTGCCGCGACCCCAACGGCTACATCCCGGTGGGTACCAATCCGTGGCGTGGCCCGCCGGTGCCGTACGGAACCCCGATCGAGGACGGGCGCAACATCCTGCCGCCCAACAAGTTCCCGATGATCCCGCCGCAGGTCGATCCGGATCCGGGCCCGCCGGTGGTGCAACTGCCGCCGGGTGTGGAACCGGGGCCGGGCCCCGCGCCGCACGCGCCGTTCCCGCTGCCGGTGCCGCCGAACAAGCCGGGTCCGCAGCCCCCGCCGTGGCCGTACTTCGCGCCGCCGGACCAGCTCGTGCCGCCGTATGGCCGGACACCTCCGGGCGCACCCGAAGCGGCACCGGCACCGGAAGCTCCGGCGCCCGCTCCCGCACCGGCTCCGGATGCACCGTTGCCGGCCGAGGCACCACCTCTGGCCAGCGCACCCGCGACGGGCACCTACGATCAGCACAGTGGGGTCTTCGCTGACGCCGATGGCGGCACCGGTGTGTATGCAGCCGGCGCCGACAATCTGCACCCGGCGGAGACCTGGGTAGACCTGATGCTGGATCCAAGGCAGGCTTGATGACGGAAGAAACGGCCTCGAACGCGAGGCCGGCGCGTAGGCGCGCGTCCAGGGCGGCCGGCCCCACCGGGGCCGCGGCCGCGGTGGAGGTGACCGCACCCGCTGTGGCGGTCGATTCATCGACCGGCGCCGCGACCAGAGCGCCGAAGCTCACCCCGCTGAAGGCGCCGCCGCGCCGCCGTGCCAACAGCCGGCTCGTGGCGGTGGTGGCGGTCTTGGCGCTGGCAGTGGCCAGCGCCGCGCTGGGCACGCTGGCCTACGTCATGAGCGATCAGCAGCGTGGCGTCGACGACATGCAGGCCCGCAACGAGCGCTTCGTCGACACGGGCAAGCAGACCGTGATCAACATGTTCACCTACACCCAGAACACCATCGATGAGAGCGTGAAGCGCTTCATCGACGGGACCAGTGGGCCGCTGCGCGACATGATGAGTCAGGGCAACAACGCCGACAACCTCAAGGCATTGTTCCGTGATACCCAGGCCAGCTCGGAAGCCGTGGTCAACGGTGCGGCGCTGGAGAAGGTCGATGAGATCGCCAACAATGCCTCGGTGCTGGTGGCGGTGCGCGTGACAGTCAGCGACATGGACGGGGTCAATTCCCCGACCCGGCCGTACCGGCTGCGGGTGATCGTGCACGAGGACGACAACGGGCACATGACCGGATACGACCTCAAGTACCCAGACGGTGGAAATTGATGCGTTCGAAGTTCGTTGGTCTGCTGATCGGCCTCCTCACGGTGGCCTTCGTCGCGCTCGGCGCGGTCGGCGGATCGTTGTACTGGAACCGCGTGGTGCAGCGCGGCCAGGAGGTTGCCCGAGCCGAGTTGCCGGGCGTGGCGGCTGAACAGATCCCGAAGGTGTTCGGTTACGACTATCAGACCGTCGAGCGCAGTTTGACCGAAACCTATCCGCTGCTCGCCCCGGACTTCCGGCAGAAGTTCGAACAGGACGCCACCGCCAAGGTGATCCCTGAGGCACGCAAGCGTCAGCTCGTGGTCCAGATCAGTGTCGTCGGCGTCGGCGTGATGACCGCGGAACGTGAGTCGGGGTCGGTGCTGGTGTACATGAACCGCACGGTGACCGACCAGTCCCGCCAGCCGTTGTACGACGGCAGCCGGCTGCGGGTCGACTACCGCAAGATCGGCGGGAACTGGCTGATCAACGCGATCAGCCCGATCTAGCGCGCTTCCCAGCGCTCAGGCTGAATTCGCGCTTCCCAGCGCGGCCAGAAACGCGCGGGCCCAGCGGTCCACATCATGGGCCAGCACCTGCCTGCGCAGGGCCCGCATCCGCCGCTTGCCCTCTTCCGGGCTCTGCTCCAGCGCGGCCTCGATGGCGTCCTTGACGCCCTCCAGATGGTGCGGATTGATCAGATAGGCCTGACGCAGCTCGGCGGCCGCACCGGTGAATTCGGACAGCACCAACGCCCCGCCCAGGTCACTGCGGCACGCCACATACTCCTTGGCCACCAGATTCATGCCGTCGCGCAGCGGGGTGACCAGCATGACGTCGGCCGCGACGAAGAACGCGATGAGCTCGTCGCGCGGCACCGGGCGGTGCACGTAGTGCACAACGGGATGCCCGACCTCGCCGAACTCGCCGTTGATGTGCCCGACCTGACGTTCGATGTCCTCGCGCATCGCCTTGTAGCTCTCGACGCGCTCGCGGCTGGGGGTGGCCAGCTGGACCAGGACGGTGTCGTCGCGTTTGACCCGCTGCTCTTCGAGCAGCTCGGAGAACGCGCGCAGCCGGACATCGATGCCCTTGGTGTAGTCGAGTCGGTCGACGCCGAGCAGGATCTTGCGCGGGTTGCCGAGCTCGGCGCGGATCTGCCGGGCACGTTGCCGGATCGTCCGGTTGCGCGCCTTGGCGTCCAGATCGGCCGAGTCGATCGAGATCGGGAAGGCTCCGACCTTGACGGTGCGGAAGCCGTAGGAGATCTCGCCGAAGCGTGAGCGCACGCCGATCGAGGCCCGTGTGGTGTTGGCCCCGACCAGGCGCCGGGCCAGGACCAGGAAGTTCTGCGCACCGCCGGCCAGGTGGAATCCGACCAGATCGGCCCCGAGCAGGCCTTCGACGATCTCGCTGCGCCACGGCATCTGCATGAACAGCTCGACCGGCGGGAACGGAATGTGCAGGAAGAAGCCGATGGTGAGGTCGGGGCGCAGCATGCGCAGCATTTTGGGAACGAGCTGCAGCTGATAGTCCTGGATCCAGACCGTCGCATTGGGCGCGGCGGCCCGGGCTGTGGCCTCGGCGAAGCGCCGGTTCACGTCGACGTAGGCGTCCCACCACTTGCGGTGGTACACGGGCTTGACGATGAGGTCGTGGTACAGCGGCCACAGGGTGGCGTTCGAGAACCCCTCGTAGTAGTCCGCGACATCCTGCGCCGACAGCTCCACCGGGAAGAGCTGCAGGTCTTCCTCGTAGATGGGCTCTTCGCCGCTGTCGGGGATACCGGCCCAGCCGATCCACGCGCCGCGACGCTTACGCAGCAGCGGCTCGAGCGCGGTCACCAGCCCGCCGGGGCTGCGCTTCCATGTCGTGCTGCCATCCGGCAACCGCTCCATGTCGATGGGCAGCCGGTTGGCCACCACGACAAAGTCGGAGCTACCGGAGGCGGCCGTGTGGCCGCCCTCCGGACTCACTTACGCCTCGGTTTTCGAGGGCCCAATGCCGAGCATGGACAGGAACATCCGGCACTCGTCAGCGTCGGTGGCGTAGGTCGCGACGACGCGGCGGGCCTGGCTGGCGGTGCTGTCGGCGAGAGGCTCGACGTCGTCGATCTCGGCGGTTTCAGATTTCGCAGGCATGACACAACTGTATGCGACCGGGAGAGCCCCGGTCGCCCCACGCCATCAGCCGATGGAACCGTGCACTGTCGGGCTGCTGCCCACGGTGGACTCCGGGACCGGCTGCGGGCCCTGGGACTGTGCTTCCTCGGACAGGCCGATGCACTCTCCGGAGTTGGCGCCGGTGCAGGGGATGGAGCCGCCGCCGCCGGGCAGGTTGACCGAGGGCAGATCGGGGTTGGCCGGGGTGGCGCTGAACGAGCCGGGCGAGTTCGGCACGGTGTGCGGGACGCACAGGCCGCTGTAGAGGTCTTCCTCTTCACCGGACGGGCAGGCGACCGCCGGGCCGGACGACATGGGTACGGCGAAGGCTGCGATCGCAGGGGCGGTGGCTGCGGCGACCGCAAATCCACCGGCAAAGATCAGTCGTCGCATCGAGATCGGGAACGTCGCCATCGTCATTGCTTTCTCTAGGTATTCGATTGTTGTGTTGGTGGGATTGTATGGAGACTGTGAAAGATCTGCATCAGATCTACGAGTTGGCTGGGAAACCGCCCCAGACTGCTATGGGCTGGCGCTGATAGTTGAGCGCGGAATGGGTTGCGGCCCTTCGGCCTCGTCCTCCTCGGCCAGTCCGATGCACTCGCCGGCATTGTGGCCAGTGCAAGGGATCGCTCCGCCTCCCCCGGGGAGGTTGACCGCCGGCAAATCCGGATTGCCGGGGATGCCGCTGAACGGCGACGGCGAATTCGGCACCAGGAACGGGGTGCAGGTGGTCGTGTAGACGTCCTCTTCCTCACCGGACGTGCACGTCGCGTGTGCGGTCGGCGCCCCCAGCCACAGGGACAACGCACAACCGGCGCCGGCGATGGACAGCGCGGCAGCCGCGACACGTGAATTCACCTCAGCAGTCTAGGACTGCTGAGGGTTCACTGTGTGGTCTCTGCGGTGGGGCTGTGTCAGCCGATCGAACCGTGCACGGTCGGGCTGCTGCCGACCGTCGACTGCGGGACGGGCTCAGGACCCTCGGCCTGCTGCTCCTCGGCCAGTCCGATGCACTCGCCGGAGTTGGCGCCGGTGCAGGGGATGGAGCCGCCGCCGTCCGGCGCGTTCACCGCGGGCAGATCCGGATTGCCTGCGACGCTGCTGAAATTGCCGGGGGAGTTCGGCACGATGTCGGGCACGCACACGTTGGTGAAGGTGTCCTCGGTCTCCCCGTTGGGGCACGAGGCCAGTGACTGAGACGGTGTCGACAACACCGTGAGGGCGGGGGCTGCGGCGATGGCCGCGGCGATGCCTGCCGCGACGGCGAAGCGGCGGACGAAAAGCGGGGAGATGGCCATTGCCATGCTTTCTCTCGGGGGCCTTGAATGGTTTGCTGATTACCCGGCCGCGGTGGTTTGACGACGATCGATAATTCTGTCGAATCTCATCGATATCCTACGCTCTACAAGGGTAAATGGCCGTGAATTTCGTCGGCTCCGGCGCACGTCCGGTCGATACTGTGAAGCGCCTGCGCGATAGCTGTGATCCCGGTGTGAGCCCGGTTACGTGATACACGTAATGTGCAGTCTGTAACTTGCTTACCCTGCCTAAGAGGTGGTCCGAAATGGTCAGTCCCGACGACACAGCCCGCCAGGTCGAATACGAGACGCTCGACGACGGACGCATCGCCCGGATCTGGCTGAACCGACCGAATGCCCAGAACGCTCAGTCCCGGACGCTGCTGGTGCAACTCGACGAGGCGTTCGGCCGGGCAGAGGCCGACGATGCGGTCCGCGTGGTGATCCTGGCCGCGCGTGGGAAGAACTTCTCGGCGGGCCACGATCTCGGTTCCGAAGAGGCGCTGGCCGAGCGTCAGCCGGGGCCGACGCAGCACCCGACGTTCCGCTCCCACGGTGCCACCGCCGCAGGCGTCACCGAGCGGACCTATCTGCAGGAGTGGCACTTCTACTTCGAGAACACCCGGCGTTGGCGTGATCTGCGCAAGATCACCATCGCCCAGGTGCAGGGCAATGCGATCTCGGCGGCCCTCATGCTGATCTGGGCCTGCGACCTGATCGTGGCCGCCGACGACGCCAAGTTCAGTGACGTCGTCGGGGTACGGATGGGTATGCCCGGGGTCGAGTATTACGCCCACCCGTGGGAGTTCGGCGCCCGCAAGGCCAAAGAGCTGCTGCTGACCGGTGATTCGATCGATGCCGACGAGGCGTACCGGTTGGGCATGGTGTCCAAGGTGTTCGCACGCGACGAACTCGAAGACAAGACACTGGAATTCGCCCGGCGCATCGCCGAGCGGCCGACGATGGCGGCCTTGCTGGTCAAGGATTCCGTGAACGCGGCCAGCGACGCGATGGGCTTCACCGAAGCGCTGCGTCATGCCTTCCATATCCACGAACTCGGGCACGCGCACTGGGCGTCTGCCAACGAGAACCGCTGGCCGGTGGGCATGCCGCCCGATGTTCCCGACTGGCGGACGCTCGGGGCTCCCAAGCCCGCTCGGCGTGATACACCATGACCATGCAGATTTCGTTAGAGGATCGAACTTATCTGGTCACCGGTGGTGGTAGCGGCATCGGCAAGGGTGCCGCGGCTGCCATCGTCGCCGCCGGCGGCAACGCCCTGCTGATCGGGCGCAACGCCGACAAGCTGAGTGCGGCGGCCGACGAGCTCGCCGCCCAGGGACCCGGATCCGTGCGTTACGAGCCTGCCGACGTCACCAACGAGGACGAGGTCCGCCGCGCGGTCGACGTGGCCACCGCCTGGAACGGCCAACTGCACGGTGTGGTGCACAGCGCCGGTGGTTCGCTGACGATCGGCCCGATCACCCAGATCGACTCCGAACTGTGGCGCCAGACCGTTGATCTGAACGTCAACGGAACGATGTACCTGATCAAGCACGCCGGCCGGGAGATGGTCCGTGCCGGCGGCGGCTCGTTCGTCGGCATCTCATCGATCGCCTCGACCAACACCCACCGCTGGTTCGGCGCGTACGGCGTCAGCAAGGCGGCGTTCGACCATCTGCTCAAACTGGCCGCCGACGAGATGGGACCGTCCTCGGTGCGGTTCAACAGCATTCGGCCCGGGTTGACCCGGACCGAGATGGTCGGACCGGTCTTCGAGCTGCCGGCAGCCAGCGACGATTACCAGGCCTGCACACCGATGCCGCGGTTCGGTGAGGTCGAGGACATCGCCAACCTCGCGGTGTTCCTGCTCAGCGACGCCGCGGGCTGGATCACCGGCCAGTCCATCGGTGTCGACGGTGGGCACAGCCTGCGTCGCGGGCCCGACATCTCCGGGATGCTGGAGCCGCTGTACGGCGTCGACGGCCTCCGTGGAGTCGTCCCGAGCGAGTAGACGTGTGCTAGGCCGGATGCTCCCCTCCGGCCTCCCACGCGCTGAGCGCACCCGCCGCCGACCAATCCAGATCGCCGCCGCCCGTGGCCAGCAGCGTGAGAAAGCGGTCCCGCAGCAAGCTCCCGACGGGCAGCGGCACCTGTAGCTCCTCACCCGCGCTCAGTGCCAGCTTGACGTCCTTGAGGCCGAGCGTGGCGGCGAAGCCGGCCGGGCTGAACTCCTCGCGGGCCAGCAGCCCGCCATAGGTGCGGTACACCGGGGCGTCGAACAGCGTGGAGGTCAGCAGTTCCAGGTACTGCTGCTTGTCCACCCCGGCCTTGCCCACGAGAGCCATTGCCTCGCCGAGAGATTCGATCACCGAGGCGATCAGGAAGTTCCCGCTGATCTTCACCAGATTCGCGGCGCGGGGTTCCTCGCCGAGGACGAAGGTGCGTTGCCCGATCGCCTCGAACACCGGGGTCGCCGCAGCCACGGTGGCCGGGGCTCCGGCCGCGACGACGAACAACTTGGCTGCCGCGGCGGCCTCGGGCCTGCCGAACACCGGGGCGGCGACGAAACCCTGCCCGGCATCGGCATGGGCCGAGGTGAGCTGGTCGGCCAGGGCGACGCTGATCGTCGACGACGAGACGTGGACGGCGCCCTCGGACAACGAAGCGACGATGCCGTGATCGCCGAATGTGACGGCCCGGACCGCGTCGTCGTTGGCCAGCATGGTGACGACCACGTCGCCCCGACAGGCGTCGGCGACCGAGGCGGCCGGGCGGGCGCCCTGGGCGACCAGCGCGGCCACCTTGTCGGGGGAGCGGTTGTACGCAGTGACCTCGTGTCCGGCCGTGAGCAGGTTGGCGGCCATGGCCGCGCCCATGTTGCCCAGGCCGACGAATCCGATCTTCATACCTCCACTTTTACCGACTACGTTGGCGACGGGAGGCGCCATGAAGTTCTCGACAGTGATGTTCCAGGACGGCAACAACACCGGAATCGAAGTTCCCGCCGAGGTGGTGGAGGCACTGGCCGCGGGTAAACGCCCGGCTGTGGTGGTCGACGTGAACGGCTACCGGTACCGCTCGACGATCGCCCCGATGGGCGGCAAGTTCCTGATCCCGTTCAGCGCCGAGCGCCGCAGGGAGTCGGGCATCGGCGGTGGGGATGCCATCGCCGTGGAGCTGACCGTCGACGCCGAGCCGCGAACCGTGACGGTGCCCGACGATCTGCGGGCCGCCCTCGACGGGTCACCGGGCGCTGCCGAGCAGTGGGGGCGCCTGTCCTACAGCAAGCAGAAGGCACACGTCACGTCGGTGGAAGGAGCCAAGGCGGCTGAGACCCGGGCCCGTCGCATCGCGAAAGTTATTGCTGACCTAGGGGCTTGAGCTCGGTGCTGTCCTCGGCGTGGTCACAAACCCGGTGCACGGCGTTGACGATCCCCTGGTAGCCCGTGCAGCGGCAGAAGTTGCCGGAAAGCCCCTCGCGGATCTCCTCATCGGTGGGGTTCGGGTTGTCGCGCAGCATCGCGGTGATCGAGGTGACGAACCCCGGAGTGCAGAAGCCGCATTGCAGGCCGTGGCACTCCTTGAGCGCGGCCTGGACCGGGGACAGCTCCCCGTCCGGGCCTGCGATGCCCTCGACCGTCGTCACTTCCTGACCGTCCACCTGAACCGCGAACACCAGACACGAGCGGACCGCCTGCCCGTCCAGCATGACCGTGCAGGCGCCGCAGGCGCCGTGCTCGCAGCCGAGGTGGGTACCGGTGAGACCGCAGTTCTCCCGCAGGAAATCGGCCAGGGTGACGCGTGGCTCGACCACACCCTGGTAGTCCCGCCCGTTGACCGAAACCGCAACCGGCAGTTCATGCATTGAGGGCCTCCTCGGCGTGCGTGGTCGCCTGGGTCCAGGCGCGGGAAACCATGGCGGCCCCGACCCGGGCCCGGTACGAGGCCGAGCCCTGCAGATCGGAGGGAATGTCGGTGAGCTCGGACATCGCCAACCGGCCGATCTCGTCAGCGGTGATACCGCCGATCGGGGTGCCGATCACCGCCGACTCGGCCGGGGTGGCCCGCAGCGGGGTGGAGCCGAGCCCGAGCAGGCCGATACCGCAGCGGGTGATCCGATCGTCCTCATCGAGCTCGAATCCGACCACCGCACCGGCGATCGCGAAATCACCGTGGCGTCGGGCGAATTCGGCGAGTCCGAAGCCGCTGCGGCCCGATGCCACCGGGAAGTGCACGGCGGTCAGGATCTCGTCGGCGGCCAGCGCGGTCTCCCACAGGCCGGTGAAGAACTCGGCGGCGGGGATCTGACGGGTGCCGCGGGACGACGTCGCCTCGATGGTCGCGTCGAGAGCCAGCGCGACCGCCGCGTACTCGGCTGCCGGATCGGCGTGCGCGATCGCGCCGCCGAGGGTGCCGCGGCTGCGGATCTGGAAGTGGCCGATGTGCGGTGTGGCCAAGGTCAGCAGCGGCACCGAGTCGGCGATCTCGTCGTCCAGCCCCACCATCGCGTGCGGGGTCGCCGCGCCGATCCGGATCTCGTTGCCCTGCAGGGAGATGTCGTTCAGTTCAGACAGTCGCGAGATGTCGATCAGGTTCTCGAAGTGCGTCAGGCGCATGGCCAGCATCGGCACCAGGCTCTGACCACCGGCCAGGATCTTGGCGTCCTCGCCGTACTCGCCGAGCATCGCCACCGCCTCGGTGACCGTGGCGGGCCGATGGTAAGCGAAGGGGGCGGGCTTCATGACACCAACCGCAGCAGTGCGGCCTGCAGGTCCTCGGTGCTCACCCCGGTGCTCTTCCGCTTGCCGCGCCCGGCCCGGCCGACCAGGAAGCCGAGCACGCCTGCTGCGGCCACCGCGCCGATGGCCGGGGCGAATCGCTTGGCCATGGGCACCGCCATCACCTTTGCCAGGGAGAGCGCGTTGATCGGGGCGGCCTCCTGCGGGGCCTGTTCGGCTCCGGTTGCGGCCGAGCCGGTTTCAGCAGGCTTCGTCTCGCCGAGAAGTTCGGCTTCCAGGCTCTTGGCGAACTGGTCGATCAAGCTGCCTGCCACATCGGCCAGCACCCCGCGGCCGAACTGGGCGGCCTTGCCGGAGATGGCCAGATCGGTGGTCACCACCACGAGTGTGGAGTCGGCGCCCTCGTCCTTCAGTTGGGCGGTCACGATCGCTGACGCGGTGCCGTTGCCGCGGGTCTCCTTGCCGTTGGCCTTGAGCACCACCCGCTGCGCCGCCGCGTCCTTCTCCTGGAAGGTGGCATCGCCCTTGTAGGACACCGTGATCGGGCCGACCTTCACCTTGACCGCACCGGTGAAATCGTCGCCGTCGACACTGAGCAGGGTGGCGCCGGGCAGGCAGGGCGCGACGCGTTGGACGTCGGTGAGCACCTCCCAGGTTCTCGCCGCAGGTACCGCGACCCGGAATTCGTTGTTGAGCTCCACGATCAGTGATCCCTTCCTTGGTTCTCCTGCGAGCGTTCGATGGCGTCGACGATGGCCGCCGGGGTGGCGGGCAGAGTGGTGAGGGTGACGCCGAGCGGGGCCAACGCGTCGTTCACGGCGTTGATGACCGCGGGCGTCGAGCCGATGGCGCCGCCCTCACCCGCACCCTTGTATCCACCGACACCGGGTCCGGGGATCTCGACGTGGCCGTACTCGATCGTCGGGACCTCGGTGGCGGTGGGCAGCAGATAGTCGACAAAGGTTGAGGACAACGGATTTCCGGCAGCGTCGTAGGACAGCTTCTCCAGCAGGGCCCCGCCGATACCCTGCACGGTGCCGCCGGCGATCTGGCCTTCGACCACGTTGGGGTTGATCATCGGGCCGACGTCCTCGCTGACGATGTAACGCGTCAGGGTGACGTGCCCGGTGACGACATCGACCTCGCAGGTGCAGGCGTGGGTGGCGTTGGCCCAGTGGATCGGAGCTGTCGGCGGTGCGGTGTAGCGGGCGGTGGCCTCCAGCGAGGCTGACATGCCCGGCGGCAGCATCTGCGGCTCGTAATGGGCGCGGAAGGCGAGATCGGCGAAACTGACCCGCTTTTCGGGATCGTTGCGCGCAATCGCCTTCGACCCGCCGAGTTCGATCTCGGATTCCTCGACCTCGAGGCGGGCCGCGGCCATCGCGACGAGCTGTTGGCGCAAGATGGTGCCCGCCTCGTTGACCGCACCCGCGGTCATCGGGGCGCTGCGGCTGCCCTGGGTGCCGGCACCGTAGGGCGTCACCGCGGTGTCGCCCTGGATGGTCGCGACATCGTCGATGTCGGCGCCCAGGGCGTCGGCGGTGAGCTGAATGACGGTGGTTTCCAGGCTGTTTCCGGTGGACCCGCCGTTGACGTAGACGTTGATCTTGCCGGTCGGCTCCATCCGGATGGTGCAGCCCTCGCTGGCCAGGTGGCCGGTGGCCGCCCCGGTCGGCTCGATGTATGCGGAGAAGCCCAGGCCCAGATAGCGGCCCTGGGCCAGCGCCTCGGCCTGCTCCTTGCGGAAGCCCTCGTGGTCGAGGATCTTGACGGCCTGCTCGAAGGTCTCGATCGGGGCGACGTGGTCATAAGGCATGCCGTTGGGGTTGAAATACGGCATCTCGTCGCGGCGGAGCAGATTCTTGCGTCGCAGCTCGACGGGGTCCATGCCCATCTTGCGCGCGGCGATGTCGAGAAGTATTTCGCGGGTAAGCGTTTCGTACTGCCACGGCCCGCGGTAGGCATGCAGGCCCGCGGTGTTGGAGAACACCGTCTTGTAGTTGAAGCTGGCCTTGGGCACCCGGTACGGGCCGGGGAAGAACATGCCGATGGCCGCGGTGGTCAGCACCGGATACGGGGTCGGGTACGAGCCCACGTCCTGGATGAAGTCGATGTCGGCGGCCAGGATGGTGCCATCGTCGTCGAACGCCATGCGCACGTCGCCGTCGACGTGGCGGGACTGGCCGGCCGACATCAGGTTCTCGCGGCGGTCCTCGATCCATTTCAGCGCGGCCGGTACGCGCCGGGCAGCCAGCATGATGCACATGTCCTCGCGCATCGGGACGACCTTCTGGCCGAACCCGCCGCCGGTGTCGCGCATGATGACCCGCACGTGCTGGGCGGGGATACCGAGCAGCCGGGCCGCGAACGCGCGCAGTTCGTGCGGCGTCTGGGTGGAGGCCCAGATGGTCAGCTCGCCGGAGGTTGCCGACCACTCGGTGACCATGCCTCGCGTCTCGATCGGCACCGGCACGTGCATCTGCTGGTAGATGTGCTCTTTCACCACGTGCGCGGCGGAGCCGAAGACCTCTTCGTCCGGCGGCATGCCTGCCATACCTCCGGCGTTGTTGTCCGGGAAGGCTTCGTGGACCGACACCTCGGACGTCAGCGCCTGCCGGAAGTCGGCGATGGCGGGCAGCGGCTCGTAGTCGACGTCGACCAGGTCGACGGCATCCTCGGCGATGTAGCGGCTCTCGGCGATGACCAGGGCCACCGGATCTCCGACGAACTTCACCTCGCCCTCGGCCAGGGGCGGCCGCGGAGTGTCGGGGACATCCTTGCCCGCGACGGCGTGCCAGGCCTCCTTGACCTCGGGGTTCAGGTCGGCTGCGGTCAGCACCGCATGTACCCCGGGAAGGGCCAGGGCTGCGGTGGCGTCGATGCCGGTGAACTTGGCGTGCGCGTAGGGGCTGCGGACGAAGCAGGCGTGCAGCATGCCGGGCCGGCTGATGTCGTCGACGTACGTGCCACGCCCGGTGAGCAGGCGGGTGTCCTCGACCCGCTCGACCCGTCTGCCGGCATAGCGGGTTGCGACGGTCTCCGGTACGGCTGACGCCATAGGATCGCTCCAATCCGTCGGTTACTTCTGCGCGTAAGCAAATGGCCGCCGGAGGCTCCGGCGCCTGATCAAGAGTGTGGTTATCGTACATCGGAAAGCAATATGCCTGAAGAAGAGAGTGTCATTTCCGCAGCAAGCCGGCTGGTGGCGGCCACGCTACTGACGGCCGCGGCCGTCGCCGTTCCGGTGGTCGGGGCGCCTGCGGCGTTCGCGAGGCCGGCGGCCGAAGCCGGGCTGGTCGACGTGCGCACCGTGGTTCCCGACGCGGTGATCGACCTGCGGTATGCGACGAGCGACAACTTCGTCGGCCAGCGGCTCTACCCACCCGGGGCGCCGTGTCTGGTGCACGAGTCGATGGCCCCCGGCCTATCGGCCGCCGCCGCGGCGCTCCGACCGCAGACCCTGGTGTTCTGGGACTGCTATCGACCGCACGAGGTGCAGGTCAAGATGTTCGAGGTGGTGTCCAATCCCAACTGGGTGGCCCGGCCGTCGGCGTACGCGCGCAGCCACGAGGCCGGCCGCTCGGTGGACGTCACGATCGCCGGCGGTGGCTCTCTCCTCGACATGGGAACCGGGTTCGACGACTTCACGCCGCGCAGTCTGGCCTACGCGACCGACGGGATCAGCCCTGCCGCGCAAGCCAACCGGACCCGATTGCGTGAGGCGATGGCCGCCGGCGGGCTGACCGTGTACTCGGGGGAGTGGTGGCATTTCGACGGGCCGGGCGCAGCCGATCCGCGGCCGTACCTGGACGTACCGTTGCAATAGTTCCGTCCGTAACCAAACGGGCTGTATCCGGGTTTGGAATGTGTCAGCATGGGGAACCGTAACGTTCGTCACGATCCGGTAGGCGTGGAGTCGAAATGAACGTCTTCAAATTGTTCCAGGGCGCGGTGCTGATCGCCGCCTGCGCCGCCCCCATTGCACCCATGCCCGTCGCGTCGGCGCAGCCACCGTGCCCCGACGTCGAGGTGGTGTTCGCCCGAGGCACCTATGAGCCGCCCGGCGTCGGTGGCCCGGGACAGTCCTTCGTGGACGCACTGCGGGCACGGGTCGGGGAGCGTTCGGTCGAGGTGTATCCGGTGAACTATCAGGCCAGCGGAAATTTCGGTGACCGCATCGAGTTCGCCCGAACGGTGGTCGACGGCATCCGGGATGCGTCCGACCACATCAAGGCGACGGCCAGGGACTGTCCCAAGACGAAGGTGGTCCTGGGCGGCTACTCCCAGGGTGCCGTGGTAGCCGGCTACACCACCGCGGCAACTGTGCCGGACGGTATCCCGGCCGAGTACAAGCAATACATCCCCGCGCCCATGGCGCCTGAGGTCGCCGACCACGTGGCCTCGGTGGTGCTGCTCGGCACGCCGTCCGACGAGTTCATGCGTGACATCGGCGCACCGCAGATGGTCATCGGTCCCCGCTACAAGGACAAGACCATCGAGTTGTGCGAGCCCGGTGACACCATCTGCGACGGAACACCCGCCGGGGTTCCCAACTTCGCGCACACGGCTTATGTGCTCAACGGTATGCCGGGCCAGGCCGCTGACTTCACGGTCGGCCGGCTCTGACGGTGCCGAGTTGATAACAATCTGAAACCTCAATGGTTGCAATGTCATCCGTGAGCAAGGGTTCTTTGCTGAGCCACACTATGTTCACTAAGTGCACCGTCGAACGGCCCTCAAGATCCCGCTGGTACTGGCAGCAGCAGCGGCTCTACCCCAGGTACTGGCCCCACTTCCGGTGATCCCGCGCGCCGGCGCGGCGCCCGGCCAATGGCCGGTCGAGCGGGCCAACGCGTGGTACCAGGCGCAGGGCTGGCTGGTCGGCACCAACTTCATCACGTCGAACGCGATCAACCAGATCGAGATGTTCTCGCCGGGCACCTACGATGCGCGACGCATCGACAGTGAGCTCGGGGCGTGCCGGCTCCTCGGGTTCAACACCGTCCGGGTCTTCCTGCACGATCTGCTGTGGGCGCAGGATCGTGCCGGATTCCAAAGCAGGCTGGCCAATTTCGTCGGGATCGCGGCGCGTCAGGGAATCAAGCCGCTGTTCGTGTTCTTCGATTCGTGCTGGGACCCGAACCCTCAGCTCGGCGCGCAACGGGCCCCGACGCCCGGCGTGCACAACTCGGGCTGGGTGCAGAGCCCGGGAGCGCAGCGCATCGACGATCCCCGCTACCGGCCCGTCCTGCGTGATTACGTGGTCGGTGTGATGAGCCAGTTCCGCAACGACAACCGGGTGCTGGGCTGGGATCTGTGGAACGAGCCGGACAATCCCGCCAAGCAGTACCGCAAGGTCGAACGCAAGGACAAGATCGATGCCGTGGGCGGTCTGCTGCCGCAGGTGTTCGCCTGGGCGCGCTCGGTCAATGCCGTGCAGCCGCTGACCAGTGGCGTCTGGCAGGGCAGCTGGGATCGCGGAAGCCGCAGCGAGATGGACAGCTTTCAACTCGACAACTCCGACGTCATCTCGTTCCACTCCTATGCCGGCCCCGCCGAATTCGAGGCTCGCATAGCCGAACTCGCCCCGCTGGGCCGGCCGATCCTGTGCACGGAATACCTGGCCCGGGATCAGGGCAGCACGGTCGAGGGCGTGCTGCCCGTCGCCAAGCGACACAACGTCGGCGCCTACAGCTGGGGGTTGGTGGCAGGCAAGACCCAGACTTACTTCCCGTGGGACTCCTGGGACAAGCCCTACACCAAGGTGCCGAACGTGTGGTTCAGCGACCTGCTGCAACCCGATGGACGGCCCTACAAGGACAGCGAGTACCAAACCCTGCGGAAGCTGACCACCCGGGTCTGACCGCGCCGCGTGACTGGGGTAGCGGATTACCCCAGTGTCACCCCCGAGCCGCGGTCAGTCTGGGTTGATGGCAATCGATGCGGATCGGGTCGGTGCGCTTGAGCGGTTGCCGTTGCCGTACGCGATGGCGTTGCGCTTGCGCGCGGCAGGGATTGCCGACGACGTGATCGCCGAATGCCTCGGGCTCGCACCGGAGGCACTGCCGATGTTCATGCGGGTGGCCGAGGCCAAACTTGCGGCCGCGCGCGGACAGCCTTCGCAAGACGGTTGCGACGGTTAGACTCTGGCCGTGATCGGCCGGTGGCCGCTGGTGGGGCGCTCTGAGGAGCTGCAGGTGATCGCTGACGCGCTGCGGGCGCCTGCCGACCGGGCTCGCGGCATCGTGCTGTCGGGTGCCGCCGGGGTGGGCAAGACGCGCATCGCGCGAGAGGCTGTGGCGCAATGTGTTCCGCGCGTGACGACCCGGCGGTGGATCGTCGGCACCGCATCGGCACGCAGCGTCCCGCTCGGTGCGTTCGCCGACGTCGCCAGTGACTTCGGCCCGGACCCGCTGCGCCGGGTACGTGAGGTGATAGACGGGCTGACCGGGCCCGAAGGAGACGGGGAGGTGGTGGTCGGGGTCGATGATGCGCATCTGCTGGATGAGCTCTCGGCCTTCACGGTTCATCAGCTGGTCACCCGCCGGCTGGCCACCGTCATCGTCACCATCCGCTCGGGAGAATCCGCCCCCGACGCCATCACCGCGATCTGGAAAGACCAGCACCTGGAACGCCTGGAATTACAGCCGTTGTCGCCGTCGGAGATCGTGACACTCGTCGAAAGCGTCCTGGACGGGCCAGTGGAATCGTTTACCGCACAGCGTCTTTGGCAGTACACCCAGGGCAATGTGCTTTACCTGCGGCACCTGCTCGAAAGCGAGGTCGACGCCGGTCGCTTCGCCCGGCGTTCGGGGATGTGGCTGTGGGACGGCAGGCCGCGGCTCTCACCGACCCTCACCGAACTGCTCGAGGCGAGGATCGCGCAGGTATCCGCGCCCGTTCGGGAAGTTCTCGACACCCTCACCGTGGCCGAGCCGCTGGAAACCGATGTGCTGGCCGCGGTCACCGATGCCGACGCGGTGGCCGAGGCGGAAACGCTCGGCCTGGTTACCGTCGACGCCGGTACCCAACCGGAGTCCGTGCGGCTCGCGCACCCGCTTCTCGGCGAGGTCCGCCGCACGGGATCCCTTCAACTGCGACGGTTACGTGGCCGGATCGCCACCGAACTCGCTCGAAGAGATTCGAGTGATCCGCGAGACCTCGTGCGACGTGCGGTGCTCGTCATCGAATCGGATCTCGCACCGCACGCCGGGCTGCTCGTCGCCGCGGCGTCAGCGGCCATGCAGCTGCTGGACCTTCCACTCGCCGAGATGCTGGCCCAACGGGCCGCGGCCGCCGGCGGCGGCGTCGAGGCCAAACTCGTGTACGCGATGGCGATCACCTGGCAGGAACGGACCGAGGAGGCCGAGGACGTCCTTGCCGAGCTGGCCGGCCAGACGGCCGGGCCGGACCGGATCCGGGTCGCGACCCTGCGGGCGTTCAATCTCGCCGCCGCGCAGGGCCGGGCGATCGGCGCCGAAGCGGAACTGCATGTCCTGCCCGCCGATGACGAAGGCGCACAGGCGATCTCCAGTGCTTTCGGGGCGTTGATCGACTTGGTCCGGGGACGGGCGGCGAGTGCTTTGGAGCGGGCCGAGACTGTACTCGCGGACTCGCCGGACAATGACATCGCCTTCATGCTGGTGACCTGGGCCGTCATCACCGGTGCGGGTGACCTCGGACGTATCGACGGGATCGAGTCGGCGGCAGACGCGGGCTACCGCCGCGCCGAGATGTCGGCGGAGGTCTCGCACCTGCGGATGCCGCTGGCCGTGCTGCAAGGCATCGCGTATCGACTCGCGGGTGCGCTGCCGTCCTTGACTGCCGCGATCGCCCGCATCCGGCGCGACACCATCGACGTGCCCTTCCAGCAGGCCTGGCACAGCTTCCTGGCCGGCCTGTCGGCGATGAGTCAGGGCGATCTCGCCGCCGCGCAACGCGCGCTGCACGAAACGATCGGTCGCTTGGAAGGCAGCGGGGGCAAGCAGATAAAGGGCTTCGCCCTGTCGTGGTCGGCAACCGTCGCCGGCATGGCCGGCAAGCCGGCCGAGGCGCGTCGCGCGCTGGACGACCTGGAAGCGCTGCACTGGTGGGACGGTGACGCGTGCGAATGGGACGCCGAGAAGTCCATCGCCGAGGCCTGGGTCTGTGCCGCTGAAGGTGCTGTCTCGCAAGCAGTGTCGATCGTTCGGGAGATGGCGATCAGTGAAGCCGCGCGCGGACGGGCCGCCTGGGAAGTGGTACTCCTGCAGACCGCGACACAGTTCGGCGACGCCACCACTGCGGCACGGCTGGCTGAACTCGCCGAACGGGTGCAGGGTCCCCGGGCCTCGGCTGCCGCCTCGCACGCCGCCGCGCTCGCTGCGGGCAGCGGGGAAGGGCTGCTTGCCGCTTCCCGGCGATACGAGGCGTTCGGCGATCGGGTAGCAGCCGCCGACGCCGCAGCGCACGCCGTCATAGCGCATCAACGAGCCGGCTTGCGCGGTGCGGCATTGAGTGCCGCCGCCGTGGCCGAGCGGCTGGCGGACGAATGCCACGGTGCACTCACGCCCGCGTTGCGTGCCGTGGCGACACCGCAACCGTTCACGGGACGACAGCGAGAGGTCATCTCGCTTGCCGCCCAAGGGTTGTCGAACAAAGCGATCGCCGACCGGTTGACGATGTCGGTGCGCTCCGTCGAAGGCCACCTGTTTCGGGCGTCCCAGCGCGTGGGGGCGAACAGCCGTGAGCAGTTGATCGCGATCCTGCGGGGAAGCTCAGCGCATTCCTGAATTTCGTCTCTTGCCAATCCAGACGATCCGGCACGGCACTTCGTGACAGTGGCGCGCTGTCACAACCGGGCGCTCTCCCTCGTCAACGGTCTAGATAACCAAGACAGAAGGGATACGACCATGAACATCGCGTTATGGAGCGCCCAACTGGTGCTGGCCGCGGTATTCGCCGTCTCCGGCACCGCGAAACTCACGATGGCGCGGCAGCGACTGCTGGACACCGGTCAAACCGGCGTGGCCATGTTCCCCATGCCCGTCGTCCGTTTCACCGCCGGGATGGAGCTTCTGGCGGTGATCGGGCTGATTGCGCCCGGGCTTACCGGTATCGGTGCGGCGCTGACCCCATTGGCGGCCGCTGGATTGTGCGTCGTGATGGTCGGCGCTGCCTGGGCGCACAGCCGGTTACACGAACCGCGCAGCGTCCTGATCAACACCGTCCTGTTTGCCCTGGCGGCGTTCGTGATGATCGGCCGGGGACTGGTCTGAGACCGATCATCGGCCGTCGCCGTTGGGTTTCACTGCGCGGCCCTCCCGGTACAGCACGAGCGCCAAGAAGAACACAGCAAAACCGAAGTAGTAGAACTGGTTTGCCGTGCCCGCGTGGTTCTGAATGAGTCGCAGTCCGAATCCCAGCATTGCGAATGCGGTGGCACTCAGAACGACTGTCCGTTGGCGTAGCGCTCACGGCGGTAGTAGCGCCCATTGCCGCGGTTGCGGGCTTTGTACGTCGGTAATTGCGAGTCGCAGTTCGGGCAGACCAGGCGCAGGTTTTCCCGTCGATTGTTGGTCGGGTTTCCATCGATGTGGTCCATGACCAACGTCAGAGGAAGGTCCTGCCAGACGCTCGTTGCGCCGCAGATCGCGCAGCAGCCCGATTGAGCGTCGGCGATGTAGTCCCGGACGTAGTGACCGGGGTGGCTGTTGATACGTGCCTCGCCGGATTCGAGCCACTGTTTCGTCCAGGCGTCGCGACGGGCTGCTGCCTGACACGCATTACCGCAGTAGACCTTCTGGCTGCGCTTCGAAAGTGGTGAACCGCAACCGCGACAGAGCCTCATGGATTGAAGCTACGAGGAGGCACCGACAAGCGGCCGCCGCCAATGTTGGAGCCCCCGGTCGGGATTGAACCGACGACTTTCGCTTTACAAGAGCGACGCTCTAGCCACTGAGCTACGGAGGCGGGTCGAACGCGGCCTAGTTTAGCGGGTCAGTCGTCGGCGTCGATAATTCGCTGGGAGGCGACCGGCCGTGGGGAGGATCGCCGGGACGATCGGCGCGGTAGCGGGATGCGGTCGGCGATGTTGCTCAACGGGTTGACCACCTGGCTCAGCGTGATGACCGCCTCGTGCAGAGCGTCGATCGTCGGCGCGAGTGCTTCCAGTCCGGGCGCCAACCGGTTGAGGGTGTCGGCCACATCGGCGAGCTTGAGCAGCGGGCCGTCGGGATCGGTGAGAGTGTCCAGCAGGCCGCCCTCGGCCAGCAGGCGATCTGCCACCCCGTCCTCACGCAGCACCCGCTCGAACAGGCCGTCATTGGCCAGCAGTTGATCGGCGAGTCCGCCGGGCGCGATTACCCGGGACACGGCGCCGTCCTCGGTGGTCAGCCGGTCCAGCAGGCCACCTTCCATGGTGACCTGGTCCACCAGGCCGCCGGGGGCGACCGCTCGGGCCACGGCGCCGTTGTCCGCGGTCAAGCGGTCCATCAGGCCACCCTCGGCAGTCAGCTGGTCGACGATGCCGCCCGGGCGCAGCAAACGGTTGATCGGGCCTTCGGGTGCCAGTGCCCGGCCGAGCGGCGCGTCGTCGTCCAGCAGTCGCGCCAAGCGGTTCGCGCGCTCGACCGCATCGTCGATGCCGAACAGCGAGGCCATCGATGACCTGCCGTTGAGTGGGTTGGCATCGGTGATACCGCGCTGCACCGCATTGAGCGTCTCGTTGGCGATGCCGAGTCCGGCGTCGGCCACGGCCAACCCGATGCGGACGGGGGCGGTAGCAACCTGGACCAGCGTCTTGCCGAGGTTCATGGGCGTCAGTGTAGTTACCCGCATCACAGCTAAACTCACAGGAAGTGCACAGCGTGCATGCAGGTTGAGTTCAACAGGCACGATCAACATCAGGGAATGGCCATGCCTGCAGTTCCTGAGAGCGTCCCCGAAGCCCGAATCCTCGTTGTCGACGACGAGGCCAACATCGTGGAGCTGCTGTCCGTCAGCCTCAAGTTCCAGGGTTTCGAGGTGCACACGGCCTCCAACGGCGCCGCCGCGCTGGACAAGGCCAGGGAAGTACGGCCAGATGCGGTGATCCTCGACGTGATGATGCCCGGCATGGACGGCTTCGGGCTGCTGCGCAGGCTGCGCGCCGACGGCATCGACGCGCCCGCGCTGTTCCTCACCGCTCGCGACAGCCTGCAGGACAAGATCGCCGGGCTCACCCTGGGCGGCGACGACTACGTGACCAAGCCGTTCAGCCTCGAAGAGGTGGTGGCCCGGCTGCGGGTGATCCTGCGCCGGTCCGGTCGGGGCGTCGAGGAACCCCGCAGCGCCAAGCTCTCCTTCGCCGACATCGAGCTCGATGAGGACACTCACGAGGTGTGGAAGGCCGGCGAGCCGGTATCGCTGTCGCCGACCGAGTTCACCCTGCTCCGCTACTTCATCATCAACGCGGGCACCGTGCTGTCGAAGCCGAAGATCCTCGACCACGTGTGGCGCTACGACTTCGGCGGCGACGTCAACGTGGTCGAGTCTTACGTTTCCTACCTGCGCCGCAAGATCGACACCGGCGACAAGCGGCTGCTGCACACCCTGCGCGGTGTTGGCTATGTTTTGCGCGAGCCGCGCTGACGCTGACGCTGCCAGCGGCATACTTTTGGAGTGTTAGACCGGGTAGAACGGCGCGGTGTGCCGTTGCGCATCAGCCTGGTGGCCGTGGCCCTCGTCCTGGTGGCGGGCGGGCTGCTCGCCTCCGGCGTCGCGGTGACCTCGATCATGCGGCACACCGAGGTCAGCCGCATCGACCAGACGCTGCTCGACGCCGCGGGAAGCTGGGCCCAGGAGCCGCGTCAACTGCCCTCGACGCCCCTGGAAGGCCCGAACCCGGCCCGCCCGCCGTCGAACTTCTACGTTCGCGGCGTCGACCAGGACGGCAGAACCTGGATCGCGATCAACGACCGGGAGGCGGAACCGTCACTGCCCGACGACAACGACGTCGGGCCCGTCCCGGTGACCGTCGAATCCGTCGGCGAATCCGATGTGCAGTGGCGGGCGATGACGGTGCAGGGCCCGAACGGTGAACGCACCACGGTCGCGATCGACCTGTCCGACGTCCAGTCGTCGGTGCGTGCGTTGATCTGGTCGCAGGTGGGCATCGGCACTGTGGTGCTGTTGGTCCTCGGCATCGTCGGCTACGCCGTCGTGCACCGGAGCTTGCGTCCGCTGGTCGAAGTGGAACAAACCGCGGCGGCCATCGCCGCGGGACAGTTGGATCGCCGTGTGCCCGAACGGGATCCGCGTACCGAGGTGGGCCGGCTGTCGTCGGCGCTCAACGGCATGCTCGCCCAGATCCAGCGGGCGGTGGCGTCTTCGGACGCCTCTGCCGAGCAGGCGCGCACGTCCGAGGAACGGATGCGCCGATTCATCACCGACGCCAGCCACGAGCTGCGGACCCCGCTCACCACCATCCGCGGATTCGCCGAGCTGTACCGACAGGGAGCCGCCCGCGACGTCGAGATGTTGATGGGACGCATCGAGAGCGAGTCGCGGCGGATGGGCCTGCTGGTCGAGGATCTGCTGCTGCTGGCCCGGCTGGATGCCCAGCGACCGTTGGATCAGCATCGCGTCGACCTGCTCACCCTGGCCACCGACGCCGTGCACGACACCCAGTCGATCGCCCCGAAGCGGCGGGTGCGTATGGAGGTGTTCGACGGTCCCGGAACTCCCGAGGTTCTCGGCGACGAGGCCCGGTTACGTCAGGTGCTGAGCAACCTGGTCGCCAACGCGGTGCAGCACACCCCCGAAACCGCGGGGATCACAGTGCGCGTCGGCACCGACGACGACCACGCCATCATCGAGGTGTGCGACGAAGGTCCGGGCATGAGCCAGGACGACGCGCGCCGGGTATTCGAACGGTTCTACCGCGCGGACACCTCACGAACGCGCGCGAGCGGCGGCACCGGCCTTGGCCTTTCGATCGTGCATTCCCTGGTGCTGGCGCACGGAGGCACCGTCAAGGTCACCACGGGGCCAGGTCAGGGCTGCCGGTTCACCGTCAGCTTGCCGAGGATTGCAGATCTGCCAGCGCGGCTTTGATCTTTGCCTGCGCGGCGTCGAGGGATTCGGCCGACGGATTGTGGTCGACGTGGGCGAAGCCGAAGTCGGCCAGGTTGTAGGCCGGGAACACGTGCACATGCAGGTGCGGCACCTCGAGGCCGGCGATGATCACGCCGGCACGTTGTGCACCGAAGGCCTGGCACACAGCCTTGCCGATCAGCTGTGACACCTCCATCACCCGGCCGAACACCGCGGGCTCGACGTCCTGCCAGTTGTCGATCTCGGCTCGGGGAACCACCAGCGTGTGGCCCTGAGTCATCGGTGCGATGGTCAGGAACGCGACGATGTCATCGTCTTCGTAGACGAATCGCCCGGGCAGTTCTCCGTTGATGATCTTCGTGAAGACGGACGCCATGTCGCCAAGCATAGTGAGAGCCCGATCTGGGCCTGCCGGGCGTTTGACGCGGCGCGCGGAGTCGTCGTTATCGCCGATCGTGCTCTATCGTTTGCTGAACGGGGCGGGGGATTTTAGCTAGTCCGATGTCGTCGTACATCGGCTTTAAGGGGATTCATGCAGCAGGAGCTGACCGATGCGGTTTTGCAGGCCGAGCTCGAGCAGATAGCGGAGCAGAACCTCAACCGGCATCTGGCCACCACCAAGGACTGGTACCCGCACGATTACATCCCGTGGGAGTCGGGTAGCAGCTTCGCCGCCGCCGGGGGCCGGGACTGGGATCCCGAGCAGTCGCAACTGAGTGACGTGGCCCGCGCGGCGATGATCACCAACCTGCTCACCGAGGACAACCTGCCGTCGTATCACCGTGAGGCCGCCGGAAGCTTCTCCCAGGACGGGCCCTGGGGCGCATGGGTGAATCGCTGGACCGCCGAGGAGAACCGGCACGGCATCGCCATTCGGGACTACCTGGTGGTCACCCGCGGCGTCGACCTCGTCGCGCTGGAACAAGCCCGCATGGAGCATGTGACCAACGGCTTCACGTCCACCGACGAAGAGCGGGCCATGCACAACTCAGAATTCCTGATGTCGGTCGCCTACGTGACCTTCCAGGAGTTGGCCACCCGGGTCAGCCACCGCAACACGGGCAAGGTCTGTGACGATCCGATCGCCGACCGCCTACTGCAGCGCATCGCCGCGGACGAGAACCTGCACATGATCTTCTACCGGAACATGTGCGAGGCCGCCCTCGAACTCTCGCCCGACCAGGCCTTGGACGCCGTCGGCGCGGTCGTCGAGAACTTCCGGATGCCGGGGCAGGGGATGCCGGACTTCCGCCGCAACGGTGTGCTGATGGCCAAGCACGGGATCTACGACCTGCGTCAGCACCTCGAAGAGGTTGTGATGCCGAACCTGCGCAAGTGGCGGATCTTCGAGCGCACCGATTTCAGTCCCGTCGGTGAGGCCCGGCGGGATCAGCTGGGGGCGTTCCTGGAGGACCTGCAGACGAAGGTGGTCAAGTTCGAGGAACAGCGCGACCGCCTGCTGGCCCGCGAGGCCGCCAAGCGCGAGCGCGAAGCGTCCTGACCCGGTTGACCCGTTACGTCCCGGAGATGGTCGCATGCAGTTCCTCGACCGTCCACGGCGGGGTGCTGTGATGGTCGCGATAGCCGATGAAACCGGTTGAGGGTCGGGCGAATTCGCCGATGAACCCGCCCGCGGCGATGAAGATGCGGCCGGTCACGTCTCTGGCCTCGTCGCCGGCCAGGTAGGCGTATGTGGGGGCGACGTATTCCGGCGGAGCGGCGTCCAGCGCGCCCTGCATGCTGACGTCGTCGAGCAGGCCGCGGCGGTTGAGATCGGCGATGTGCTGCTCGTAGTCCGACCCGGTGGACAACCGGGTGCGGGCACCGGGGCACACCACGTTGGCCCGCACCCCGTGTTCCTTGAGCTCGGCGGCAATGGCCAGGGTCAGCCCGTTGACCGCACCTTTACCGGCCGGGTAGCCGCTGCCGCCGTAATCGCCGAGGAACGCGAAGGAACTCGTGTTGACAATGGCGCCGCCGCCTTGGGCCACCATCTTCGGTGCCGCCGCGCGACAGGTTTCGAACACCGTGCCCAGATGCGCGTCGAGCAGGTCGTGAAACTGGGCACTGGTCACGTTCAGAATGGATGAACCGACGGGTTCGGCGGTCCCGGCACAGTTGATCAGGATGTCGACCCGGCCGAACTCGGCGACGCAGGTGTCGACGAGCGCATCGGCCACCGTCGGGTCGGCAGGTGAACCGGCATGGGCGACACCGGAAATCCGCTGTGCGGCCGCCTCTGCCGCGTCGGTGTCGCGGCCGTTGACCACCACACCCGCACCCTGGGCGGCAAGGAGTTCGGCAACCGCCAGCCCGATACCGCGGGTGCCGCCGACCACGATCGCGCCGCGGCCGGCCAGCGACCCGGTGGTCAGTTCCCGTCCTCCTGCGCGAACTGCATGGCCTCCAGGTTCCAGTAGCCGCGCAGGTTGGTGATCAGTCCTTCGTCGTTCACCTTGTAGGTGAAGACGCCACGCACGGTGGCGGTGAACCCGTTCGGAAACTTGGTGCGCAGCACCAGGATGTAAGCGATCTCGTTCGGCGAGCTGGAGGGGAACGTCTCCTCGCAGGTGACGGTCAGCTCATTGGGCCCGATGTTGGTGTCATAGAACGCCGCAAGCGCCTCTTTACCGCGAATGCCGGTGCCGTCGGGGTTGGTGACGGCCTCACCGATCGGGTCCTCGACCAGGATGTCGTCGGCCATGAGCGCCAGCCAGCCCTCACGATCACCCGATTGCACGCACCTCCACGACGAGCGTGAGGCGACGACTACGGGTGTCTCGGTTTGTGTTTCGGTCACGAGTTTCCTTCCTAGATATGCCGAAACGGCATTCCGGCAGGCGTCTTGTCGGACTTCTCCTGCTGGAATGCCGTTTCGCGTGAGATGGGGGTTTAGCGGTCGGCGTCCGTGTAACGGATGACGCCGCGGATGTTGCGACCTTCGAGCATGTCGGCGTAGCCGTCGTTTATCTGCTCGAGCTTGTACTGCCGGGTGACCATGTCATCGAGGTTCAGCCGGCCGGCCTTGTACATGCTGAGCAACTGCGGGATGTCGTGGTGCGGGTTGCCGCCGCCGAAGATGGTGCCCTGCAGGCGCTTCTGCAGCAGGGTCAGCATCGACAGGTTGAGCTTCACGTCGTTGCTGGCCATGTTCGCGACGGCGGTGGCCACCACGGTGCCGCCCTTGGCGGTGATGTTCATGTAGTGGTCGATGTCCTCGCCCTTGAGCTCGCCGACGGTGACGATCGTCTTGTGCGCCATCCGGCCCTGGGTGACCTCGGCGACGCCGGCCATCGCGGAGAAGATGTCCGGGTAGGCGTGGGTGGCACCGAACTTGAGCGCGTTGTCCCGCTTGAACTCAACGGGATCCACCGCGAAGACATTGCGCGCACCGGCGGCCAGCGCACCCTGCAGTGCACCGGTGCCGACACCGCCGACACCGACGATGACGACGTCGTCGCCGGGGCGGACGTCCCCGCTGCGCACGGCCGAGCCGTAGCCGGTGGTGACACCGCAGCCCACGAGGCAGGCCACCTCGAACGGGATGGACGGATCGATCTTCACGACCGAGCTCTTGTGCACCACCATGTACGGGCTGAAGGTGCCCAGCAGGGTCATCGGGATGACGGGCTGGCCGTTCTTGACCGCGTGGATGCGATGGGTGCCGTCGGACACGGCGGTGCCGGCCAGCAGGCCCGCGCCGAGATCGCACAGGTTACGCAGGCCCTCCTGGCAAGCCGGACATTCACCGCAGGACGGGATGAATGACAGCACGACGTGGTCGCCGGGCTGGATGTGGTCGACGCCGGGGCCGACCTCGGTGACGATGCCTGCGCCTTCGTGGCCGCCGAGCACCGGGAACCCTGCCATCGGGATGTCGCCGGTCACCAGGTGGTGGTCCGAATGGCACATGCCGGAGGCTTCCATCTGGATCTTGACCTCGTCCTTGACGGGGTCACCGATCTCGATCTCCTCGATCGTCCAAGGTTGATTGAACTCCCAGATGAGAGCGCCTTTGGTCTTCATCGCGTGTGCCTTCCACTAGAGCCGTTGACCACAGACTAGAGCTATTAGTTGCGTGGGTCACACCCACCCCCAAGCAACTGCTTGGCAAGGGACTACCAGATCTTCACCGGAGCTTCGCCGAGCGGGTAGTAGCCGGGCAGTTTCTCGCCGGCCAGGCTGCGCTCGATGCGCTTCTGCATGGTGGGGGTGAGGTCGCCGGACTCGATGAGCTTCAGGAACGCCTTCTGCACGTGGCCGAAATCGAAGAAGTCCCGCTGCCACTCGATGAGCAACTGATCGTTGAGCCGGAACCAGCTGCCGCCGATGCCGTAGATCTCATCGCGACTGCCGTCGCTCTTGTTGGCGATCTGCTTCCAGAAACCGACGATCTCGTTCTGCTTCTCGTCGATCAGCACCCGCTGGTACTCGTAGACCCAGTTCTCCAGGCCTTCCATCTCCAGACCCAGTGCCACGTCGCGGATTTCGTCGCGGCCGACGCACATCACGTCTTCCTTGGGCCCGATGTTCCAGCCGTAGGTGGCATCCTCGGTGTAGAAATCGGCCAGCGGCTTCCAGTCACCGGCCTTCTCGGCTTCCTGGTTGGCCTTCAGCCAGCGGTCGGACCAGGCTTCGAGCTCGTTTCTTGACGCCATTGTCATTCCTTCTCTGTGATGGATAGAGCGCGGGTAGGACACATCTCGACGGCCATCTCCACGGCATCGCGGAGTTCGTCGGGGGGTTCGGAGTCGAGGATCTCGACGACGCCGCGCTTGGGCACCCGGAACACGTCCGGAGCCTCCAACTCACACATGGCGTGGCCTTGGCACAGATCCTCGTCGAGCTCAACGCGATAGCAGCCCATGGGACTAATCCTTGACTCGCTTGCGGTAGCGGACCTTTGCCGGACGGGCCAGCTGCACCACCATCTTCGAGTGGTCGTTCTGGTAGCTCTCGGCCGGCTGTGACATCTCGAACTCGTACTCGCGCAACAGGACCGAGAAGATCGCCTTGATCTGCATCTGGGCGAATGCGGCTCCCACGCAGCGGTGCTTGCCGGCCCCGAACGGGATCCAGGTCCACCGGTTGATCAGATCTTCCTGGCGCGGCTTCTCGTACCGGTCCGGGTCGAAGGCGTCCGGGTTGGGGAAGTCCTCGGGGATCCGGTTGGAGATCGCCGGGGACGCGGCCACCATCTGACCCTTGTGGATCGGGAAGCCCGCCACTTCGAACTCGTCCTGTGCCACCCGCATCAGGATGATCAGCGGCGGGTGCAGGCGCAGGGTTTCCTTGAGCGCATTGTCGATGTTGGGAATCTGGCGCAGCGCGTGGAAACTCACCTCCTGGCCGTCGGCGTACAGCTCGTCGAGCTCGTTCTGAACCTTGGCGTAGAAATCCGGATGGCGCAGCAGCTCGATCAGAGTCCAGGACGACGTGCCCGAGCTGGTGTGGTGGCCGGCGAACATCAGCGAGATGAACATGCCGGTGACCTCGTTGGCAGAGAAGCGCGGATTGCCCTCCTCGTCCTTGATCGACACCAGAACGTCGAGCAGGTCACGATCGCTCTTGTCCGTGGGCGGATTGGCAATTCGCCCGTTCATCACCTCTTGGACCAGCTCCACCAGGTTGGCCCTGGCCTCGTCGCGCACCCGGAAACTCTCGATGTCCAGATACGGATCCACGTAGCAGAGCGGATCGGTGCCGCGCTCCAGCAGGTGGTAGTAGTTGGCGAACCGGGAATCGAGCTGATTGCGGAACTTCGGCCCGATCAGGCAGGCCGTCGACGTGTAGATGGTCAGTTCGGAGAAGAACTCCAGTAGATCAATCTCGCCCGCGTCGCCCCAGTTCTCGATCATCCGCCGCACCTCGTGCTCGATGGTGGCGGCGTGACCCTTCATCTGCTCACCGCGCAGCGCGGTGTTGTGCAGCATCTCGGCGCGGCGCTCCGGGTCCGCGTCGAACACCACGCCCTCGCCGAAGATCGGGGTCATGAACGGGTAGGCCTCGGCCTGGTTCAGTTCGCTGTCGCTGGAGCGGAAGAAGAACTCGTTGGCCTCCGCACCGCTCAGCAGCACCACCTGCTTGCCGGCCAGCTGGAACCAGCCCACGTCACCACATTCGTCACGAATGCGCTGCATCAGGCCGATCGGGTCGGTGCGGAACTCTTCAAGGTGACCGTGCTCTTCCTCGCCACCTGAAACCCGTTGAACTTCTTTGAGTTCAGAGCTCGTCATGTTTCTCTCAGCCTTCCACTCTCAGCTTCTGGCGATCCTTGACGTCGGACAGTGGCGCCTCGGGCTGAATCTCCAGTTCGGCGATGAAGCCGCCGCGGGGAGTTTCCGCGACGAAGGTGATGGCCCGCGCGAGATCGGCTGCGCGCAGGAAGTAGTCGTGCCTGGCCTGGCCCCACTTGGCCCAGTCCTCCAGCATCTCGCCGACCTTGTCCATCGGCGCGCTCCAGCCCATGGCGGTCTTGGTGGGCCCGGGGTGGACGACGGAGGCGCGCACACCGGTGCCCTCCAGTTCCATCTGCAGGGTCTTGGCCATGCCCAGCAGTCCGGCTTTCGCGGCGCCGTAGCCGCCCATGTACGGGCGCGGACGCAGGGACACATCGGAGCCGACGAAGATGATGTCGCCGCGGCGGCGCTCGACCATGCCCGGAAGCACCGCGGTGGCAAGGCGATTGGCGCCGATGAGGTGAATCTGGACCTGGTTCTCGAACTCGTCGGTGCTGATCTCGTGGAGCTGGCCGAAGAAGGTGTCGCCGGCGCCGGCCACCAGCAGCTCGATGTCGCCGAGTGCCTCGGTGGCACTGTGCACGAACGACTTGACCGACTCGGCGTCGGTGACATCGAGCGGCAATGCGATCGCCTCGCCGCCGGCAGCGGTGATCTGGTCGACGAGCTCCTGGCATTTCTCGACGCGGCGTGCGCCGAGGGCGACCGGGAACCCGTGCGCGGCCAGTTCGGTCGCCGTGGCGGCGCCGATACCGGACGACGCGCCGGCCACGATGGCCGGTCGGCGATCGGGATGGGGTTCGAAACGGGCCATTTAGCGTGCCTCCACCGTGATTGGAAGATGTGCGAATCCGCGGACGGAACTGGAGTGGACGCGGACGGCGTTGGCCTCGTCCACCTCGTATCCGCGGATTCGCTTGAACAACTCGGTCAGCGCCACCCGGGCCTCCATGCGCGCCAGGTGCGCGCCGAGGCAGAAGTGGGCGCCGCTGCCGAAACTCACCAGCTTGGGACCGATCTCGCGATCGATCCGGTAGTCGTCGGGATTCTCGAAGACGCGTTCGTCGCGATTGGCCGAGCCGATCAGCAGTACCAGTACATCCCCTGCGGGAACCGTGGTGTCGTAGAACGTCAGGTCCTCGGTGACCAGCCGGGCCAGGATCTGGCTGGAGGCGTCATAGCGCAGGGTTTCTTCGACCCACGGCACGACCAGGTCGTGGTTGTCGAACACCGGAGCCAGCTGGTCGGGGTTCTTGTAGCCCCAATATGCGGCATTGGCAAGAAGTTTGGTGGTCGTCTCGTTTCCGGCGACCACCATGAGGAACAGGAATGCCATGATCTCGTCGTCGGTGAGCCGGTCGCCGTCGATCTCCGCTTCCACCAGCGCCGACGTCAGATCGTCGCTGCGGTTCTTGCGGCGCTGCTTGACCATGTCGGCGTAGTAGACCAGCAGCTCCCCGGACGCGGCGATCGCGGATTCGGGGACATCGGCGACGCCGTCCTCACGGTGCATGACACCGTCGGCGAGAGCCCGGATCCGAACCCGGTCCTCTTCAGGCACACCCATCAGCTCGGAGATGACGTCCATCGGCAGCTTGCCCGCGAAATCGTCTACGAAATCGAATGTGCTGCTCTGCAGGGCGGTGTCGAGATGCTGGTGGGCGATCTCGGTGACCCGGCCCTCCAGTTCGCGGATGCGCCGCGGGGTGAAGCCCTTGGACACCAGCGTGCGGAGCCGGAGGTGGCCGGGATCGTCGAGCGCCAGGAACGACATGACGCGGTGCGCTTCGTCGTTGCGTGAGATCGGGTCGAGGGACACGCCGTGCCGGTTGGACAGCGTGACGCTGTTACGAAAACCCTGCAGCACGTCGCTGTGCCGGGAGAGCGCCCAGAACTTGAGTTCTTCGTTGTGGTAGATCGGGGCCTCGTCACGCAACCGCTTGTAGTACGGGTACGGATCCTCGTGGAAGTCGTAGTCGTACGGATCGAAGATCAGCTCGACGGCATTCAAGGTCATTTGTCCTCTCCCAGGCTCAGGCTCATTTGTCCTCCCCGAGGACGAGGCCGACGACGTAGGTCAATCGGTCGGCGATCTGGTGATAGGTGAAGGCGCCGCTGCCGGCGTTGACCAGCGCGCCGAAGAACGTCATCTCCAGTGCGGAGACGATCCGGGAATCGGCATCGGGCCCGACGGCCGAACGGATGCGCTTGTGGATCTCGGCACCGATGCGGTCACGCACCTTGCGCACCGCCGGATCGCTGCCGCCTCCCAGCAGGGCTGTGGTGCAGGCGGCCGCCACCTCGGGCTCGTCGGCGACGACCAGCGTCAGCGCCCGCAACGCCTTGTCGACACGGGTGGTCATGGAGTCGTTGACGTCGGTGAAGTATGGGCACCGGCTGACCAGATCCAGGTACATCTCGGCGATCAGATGGTTCTTCGACGAGAAGTAGGTGTAGGCCGTGGCCGGTGCGACCCCGGCGCGTGCGGCGACCGCACGCACCGTCAGATCGGCATACGACGATTCACGCAACATCTCGGTTCCGGCGGTCAGGACCTTGCGGAAGGTCTCCTCCTGCCGGCGGTTGCGCGGGGCCTCCTTGTCTGGCTCCGGAGTTGGTTCTGTGACTGCAGACACCGCATCGCTGGACACATGTCCAAGTTATCCGACGATATCGAGGTTGGGCAAGTGCGGATCCCGAAAGGCGGCAATGAACTGCATATTCTGGCGCCGTATGGGCCCTGGAGGGGCCGGCCCTTGCGGCTCGACATCGTCTGCGGCTATCGTTCGAAACGAGACAGCCGGACAGTTGTCCAGAATCTTCTGAAGTGGAGTTCACCGATGCCGGTACTGGCCGATCGCCAGAGTCAACTGCTTATCGACGGGAAACTCGTCGCCGGGGGCGGCGGAGTGTTCGAGACCGTCAACCCGGCCACCGAGGAGGTGCTCGGCGTCGCCGCCGATGCCAATGCCGAGGACATGGGCAATGCCATCGAAGCGGCCCGCCGTGCCTTCGACGACACCGACTGGTCGACGAACACCGCGCTCCGGGTGCGCTGCCTGCGTCAGTTGCGTGACGCGTTGCGCGAAAATGTCGAGGAATTGCGGGAATTGACGATCGCCGAGGTGGGTGCCCCGCGCATGCTCACCGCCGGGGCGCAACTGGAAGGCCCGATCGACGATCTCGCCTTCTCGGCCGACACCGCCGAGAACTACGAGTGGACAACCGATCTCGGCCACGCCACCCCGCAGGGCATCCCGACCAACCGCAAGATCGCCCGGGAGGCGGTCGGTGTCGTCGGCGCCATCACCCCGTGGAACTTCCCACACCAGATCAACCTGGCCAAGGTCGGCCCGGCCCTGGCCGCGGGTAACACCCTGATCCTCAAGCCGGCCCCGGACACCCCGTGGGCGGCCGCCGCCGTCGGCCAGATCATCGCCGAGCAGACCGATTTCCCGGCCGGCGTGATCAACATCGTCACCTCGAACGATCACTCAGTGGGCGCGCTGCTGTCCAAAGATCCTCGGGTGGACATGGTTTCGTTCACCGGGTCGACGAATACCGGACGCGCGGTGATGACCGACGCGGCGCTCACGCTCAAGAAGGTGTTCCTCGAGCTGGGCGGCAAGTCGGCGTTCCTGGTGCTCGACGACGCCGACCTGGCCGGGGCCTGCTCGATGGCGGCCTTCACGGTGGCCATGCACGCCGGGCAGGGCTGCGCGATCACCACCCGCCTGGTGGTGCCGAGGGCCCGTTACGACGAGGCCGTCGAGGCCGCTGCCGCCACCCTGGGCGGCATCAAGCCCGGTGACCCCAACAGCAAGCGGACGGTGTGCGGCCCGCTGATCTCGGCCCGCCAGCGCGACCGGGTGCAGTCCTACCTCGATCTCGCTCTGCAGGAAGGCGGCCGGTTCGCCTGCGGCGGTGGGCGTCCCGCGGACCTGGACACCGGGTTCTTCATCGAACCGACCGTGATCGCCGGCCTGGACAACAACGCCCGGGTGTCGCGCGAGGAGATCTTCGGGCCGGTGCTGACCGTGATCGCCCACGACGGGGACGACGACGCCGTGCGGATCGCCAACGACTCGCCGTACGGCCTGTCGGGCACCGTGTTCTCCGGCGACGACGCCCGCGCTCAGGCCGTGGCCGCCCGGATGCGCGTCGGCACCGTCAACGTCAACGGCGGCATCTGGTACTCGGCCGATGCCCCGTTCGGCGGCTACAAGCAGTCCGGAGTCGGCCGCGAGATGGGCCTGGCCGGCTTCGAGGAATACACCGAAATCAAGTGCGTCGCGACGCTCGCGAACTAGAGGACTGAGGAGATTTTCGATGGGACAGTTCGATAACAAGGTGGCCATCGTCACCGGGGCCGGTGGCGGTATCGGCCAGGCCTACGCCGAGGCGCTGGCCCGCGAAGGTGCCGCGGTCGTGGTGGCCGACATCAACACCGAAGGTGCACAGAAGGTCGCCGACGGCATCAAGGGCGAGGGTGGCAACGCGCTGGCAGTCCGGGTCGACGTCTCCGACATCGATTCGGCCAAGGACATGGCGGCGCAGACGCTTTCGGAGTTCGGCGGCATCGACTACCTGGTCAACAACGCCGCGATCTTCGGCGGCATGAAGCTCGACTTCCTGCTCACCGTCGACTGGGACTACTACAAGAAGTTCATGAGCGTGAACCTCGACGGCGCGCTGGTCTGCACCCGCGCGGTGTACCGCAAGATGGCTAAGCGTGGCGGCGGCGCGATCGTCAACCAGTCCTCGACCGCGGCGTGGCTGTACGCCAACTACTACGGCCTGGCCAAGGTCGGCATCAACGGCCTGACCCAGCAGTTGTCACGTGAGCTGGGCGGCCAGAACATCCGGATCAACGCCATCGCACCAGGCCCGATCGACACCGAGGCCAACCGCACCACCACGCCCAAGGAGATGGTGGACGACATCGTCAAGGGAATCCCGTTGTCCCGCATGGGTCAGCCCGAAGACCTCGTCGGCATGTGCCTGTTCCTGCTGAGCGATCAGGCCAAGTGGATCACCGGCCAGATCTTCAACGTCGACGGCGGACAGATCATCCGGTCATGAGCACCGACGAGCGCTCGCGCGAGGAGCCGGCCAGCCCCGTGAAGTACGGATACATCGGCCTGGGCAACATGGGTGCCCCGATGGCCAAACGCCTGGCTGAATGGCCGGGCGGGTTCGTCGTGTACGACGTGCGGGCCGAATCCATGGCGCCGTTCGAGGAACTCGGCGCGACACTGGCGGACGACGTCGCGGATGTCGCCCAGGCCGACATCATCAGCATCACGGTGCTCAACGACGAGCAGGTGCGTTCAGTGATCGCGGACCTGGCGCCAAAGGTCAAGCCGGACACCGTGATCGTGATCCACTCGACGATCAGCGACACCACCGCGGCCGAGCTCGCCGAGCAGTACAAGCCGCAAGGTATCCACATCGTCGACGCCCCGGTGAGCGGCGGTGGCGCGGCCGCCGAGAAGGGTGAGCTGGCCATCATGGTCGGTGCCGAGCGGCCCGTCTACGAGCGGATCAAGCCAGCGCTCAAGCAGTTCGGCACGATGGTGATCCACGCCGGCGAGCCCGGTGCCGGCACCCGGATGAAGCTGGCCCGCAACATGCTGACCTTCACCTCGTACGCCGCGGCGTGCGAGGCCATGAAGCTGGCCGAGGCGGCCGGGCTGGACCTCGGTGCGCTGGGCCGCGTGGTGCGTCACACCGATGCGCTGACCAGCGGTCCGGGCGCCATCATCGTGCGCGAGAACATGACCGAGCTGACCCCGGATCATTGGCTCTACGACGCCTTCACCCACACCCGGGGACTGGGGGAGAAGGACCTCAGCCTGGCTCTGGGGCTGGGTGAGGTGGTGGGAGTGGATCTTCCGTTGGCCCAAGTGGCCTTGCAGAGGCTGGCCGACGGCCTCGGCGTACCGCACAAGAACGATCAGGAGTGACGATGGACGAGTTGCGCGCCAAGGGTCTGGCCAAGATGAACGAGGTCTACGGCTGGGAGATGCCGAACATCGAAGGCGATCCGTACTTCGATCTGACCGTCGACCACCTTTTCGGCACCATCTGGACCAAGCCTGGCCTGTCGATGCGTGAGAAGCGGCTGATGACGTTGTCCGCGGTGACCGCCGTCGGTTCGCAGGACCTCGCCGAGATCCAGGTCAATGCCGCGTTGCTCAACGGCGAGTTCACCGAGGAAGAGCTCAAGGACGTCGCGATCTTCCTGACCCAGTACCTCGGCTTCCCGCTCGGCTCCGGTCTCAACGGCACGGTGTCCAAGGTGGTGGCCAAGCGCCGCAAGGCCGCTGAGAAGGGGCTCGAGGAGGACCGGCGCGCCAACGTCAACGCCGCGGTCAAGATGAACACCGGGAGCGAGCTCGATGACAAGTAGGTATGCCTCGCTGACCCGCGACCAGCTGGTCACGCTGGTGCCCGAGCTGCTGCTCATGGGTCAGATGATCGACCGCTCCGGGATGGCCTGGTGCATCAGCAATTTCGGCAGGCCCGAAATGCTGCAGATCGCCATCGAGGAATGGGCCGCGTCCAGCCCGATCTACACCAGACGGATGCAGAAGGCGCTCAAGTACGAGGGCGTCGACATCATCACCATCTTCAAGGGGCTGCAGCTCGACATCGGCGCCCCGCCGCAGTTCATGGATTTCCGCTACACGGTCCATGACCGCTGGCACGGCGAGTTCCACCTCGATCACTGCGGGGCACTGCTCGACGTCGAGCCGATGGGTGAGGACTACGTGCGCGGCATGTGCCACGACATCGAAGATCCGACCTTCGATGCCACCGCGCTGGCCACCAACCGCAAATGCCAGGTGCGTCCGATCCACCGGCCGCCCCGGACCCCGGCCGACCGGCAGCCGCACTGCGCCTGGACCGTCATCATCGACGAGTCCTATCCGGAGGTCGACGACATCCCGGCGCTCGAGGTGATCGGCCGGACCCGGGCGGCCCAAACGGTTTTGGATCCGATCGACCCATCCGATGAGGGCGCGTCCGACTACTCGGGGCCGCTGCTGTCGGACTTCGACTTCGCGGCGTTCTCGCACTCGGCGCTGGTTCGCATCGCCGATGAGGTGTGCCTACAGATGCACCTGCTGAACCTGTCGTTCATTCTGGCGGTGGGTGCCCGGGCTGGTGCGAACACCGAACTGGCCACCGAGATCTGCACCAAGCAGCTGATCGGTGTGGCCGGGTTGGGTGCCGAACGTATCCACCGCGCGCTCGACCTTCCGGGCGGAATCGAAGGGGCGATGCGGGTCCTCGAATTGCATCCGATGTTCAATCCCTCGGCATACGTCGACGCCGAGTTCGGTCCCGACACGGTGTCGGTGCGCCGATCGCCTGCGCATGAGGACGGTTCCTGGGTGGCGCTGACCGGGCCCGCCGAGACCCGGCCGTTGCGGGCCGTGGTCGCCGCCGTCAACCCGCATCTGTCCGTCGAGGTCATCGGTTCCGACACGGAATGGACCGCCCGGGTGTTCGAAACCGAGACCGCAGCAAAGGAATTCGACGAGGTAGCGGTGACGAAGTTCAGCGGCGGTGCGTCCTTCGTGTTCGAGCCACGGAAGTCACTGCCGCTGACCGTGGTGTGATTCGTCGCCGACCGGCGTCGGGGTCTCTAGTCAGTAGGAATCGTCAGCATCAGGTACCCGTCGCCCCAAGGCTGCACAATCACGTCGACCGGGAAGGTGGCGCGGTGATCTTCGCTCCGCAGGTAATCGCCGCTGATTCCAGCGGCTTTGATCGGTTTCCCGTTCTTCTCGAAGATCAGCAGGCTGGCTTGCGAGTCGTAGGAGCTGCTCTTGATGACGGGTGAACCCACGGTCTCTTCGATGGACTCGCGACTGGCGTATTCGTGGAACAGATGCACCTCGTCCCAATCCCAGCTGGTGAAATCGCTGAGTCGGCCTGACTTCTTTTCGTGTAGAAGGCTTTCCAGGCCGTCATTCAGTCGTTGATCGTTGTAGTCGATATCCATCGACGGCCTCATCGCCCGCTTGGCCAGGTCGCAGCTGGTCACGGACAGACAAAGAACCAACACGATGAGTGCGGTTCGCATCCTGACGAACGTCATCCGGGGTGCCCTCACGGGTGCTCCGCTTGTTCGATGCCGTCGAGTATCGCCAGCACAACCCGCGCGCTGTCGGGGAGACCGAGCACGCCTGTGCTGATCAGCGCAGTGCCGGCGAGCCGATACGCGCTGTGAGCCCCGTCGGCATGGTCACTGTTGAGCAGCAAGGTGTTTGGGTCTGGGCTCTCCGCCGTGCGGCGGTAGTATCCGGTACCCGTCTTGATGCAGCCCGGTATCGCTGCCGCGACCCGGTCGAATGTTGCCTGCGCGGTCGCCTCGTCCGGGTAGACGGCAATCGCCTGGCGGACATCGGCCATGATGGGTAGCACGGGCGCATCCAGATCAGCGGCATAACCGACAGCGCGGAACTGTTTCCAATCACTTCCGAAAACCGTGGGCGGATCGAAGACGGCGCGACATGGTTCCGGCGTGTCCGGGATCGCAGCAGGTGCGGTGGTATCCAACTCCGGCACGTCGCGGAAACCGTTGACCCCGGCGATCGTTCGCACTTCTTCGACGGGAAGTACCGCGGCTGCAGTCGCATTCGTGCTCTGCACCGTGGCCGACGGCATCGGTGCATCAGGTCCGCAGGCCGCTACCAGGAACGTGAGGCAGCAGCAAGCTGCTGCACAGGTACGGATCACAGCCGCCTCATCCTGGGCATGTCGGCATAGCCGGCCGTGGGCGTCGTCGGGACCCCTGTCGCGCCGGAAAGGCGCGGTTGGTTACTCGGCCCCGCCCCCTGCGCAACAGGCGGAGCAACTCCCGCTCCTTCGATACCGAGCTCGACACCCTCGTGCGCCAAGTCGGCCTGTTCTTTGGCCAGTGCTCTCCGCTCCTCGTTCCAGGCAATCTTCACACCTTCAGGTGCGCTGTCCGGCGGCCTCGTCGCTCGGAGTTTCGCGACCTTCTGATTCCACTCGTTCAGCTTCACGAACCACTCCGCAACTTTCTCGTCGTGAGTGCGGTTGTCGTCTGGCGTGACCGGAGGCGGATTTTCCTTCCATCCCGCCGCCTTCTTGCTTTCGCCCGCGATCGCGTCGTACTGCTCTCGGATGTCGTCGATTCGGCGTCCGATGACGCCCATCTCTTCGGTGGACCGTTGCACGGTGTCGCTGACTTGGCTGAGACCCTTCCGGGCCAGGATCATTCGCATTCTGTCTCCGGACTGCCCACCGGGGATCGAGGCGTCGGCTGCTGCGACCCACCTCTGCAGGTCGTCGAGGTTACGCCGGCCTGCCGAGACCACCGAGGCGGAATTTGTGACCTCGGCAGCCATGCGCTGGTCGAGATCCGCGAGCTTGCCGTAGACGGCGGCATGTTCGGCGTTCTTTGCCGCGTAGGCCTGCGAGGCCGTGCCCTGCCAGCGGTCGTCGGGCGCTGCCGACTCGATCGTGGATTGCATCTCCCGGAGCCGTGCGCTGCCGTCGGACGCCTCACCCGTCGTCGGGGCACCCTCACCGAACGTGGTGCGTGCCTGCGACCACGTTGTGTAGAAGGCGTCGAGTGCCCCCACGGCTCACCCCCGGCTGGATCGAGGTCTCAAGTCTATGACGCGGCAAACTCCACGTAGGGCGCCAATTCTTCGCAAGGGCCGATGGTGGGCCTGCCGGTTCCGCGATCTACAGTCGCGGGGTGGGCATCGCAACCGTCCGCGCATGTGCCCTGGTGGTGGGCCTGTTCACCGGGTGCACGGCCGCGTGTGCCGGTGGTGCACCGGAATCGGGGCGGGCACCGGAAACCATCTCCGCCTCACCGCAGAATCCGCAACCGAGCGCAGAGCCCGAGCAACCCGCGCGGGTTGAGCCCGTGGATGCGGCGGCGCTGGGGGCCGGCTGGCGGCCGGGATGCCCGGTGCCTCCCGCCCAGCTCCGCCGAATCACCCTGTCGTACATCGGTTTCGACGGGCGTTCGCACCGCGGTGAGTTGGTGGTACACAGTGACGTGGTCGGCGAGGTCATCGAGATCTTCGCGGACCTGTACTCGGCGCGATTCCCGGTCGAGAAGATGCGGACTGTCGACCACTATCCCGGCGCGGCCGATGAGCTGTCGATGCGGGACAACAACACCTCGGCGTTCAACTGCCGGCCGTTGCCCAGCGGATCGTGGTCATTGCACGCCTACGGGCGTGCGGTCGACATCAACCCGCTGGTCAATCCGTACATCTCGGCTTCCGGTGACTTGCAGCCGGCCACCGCGCGCGCGTATCTGGACCGGACCCGCACCGACCAGGGGATGGTCCGCGACGGTGATGTGGTGGTGCGGGCCTTCGCCCGCCACGGCTGGCGATGGGGCGGGCACTGGCACGACCCGATCGACTACCAACATTTCGAACGGCGCTGAGGTTCCGACGGCCTAAACCCCGGCTGACGGCCTCTCGGATGCCACATGCCCGCTCGCCACCGCCGAGCCCACCCAGCGCAGCAGGTAGTTGCGCAGCGCTTCGCCGGTGCGCGGCGGACGGCCCGGGTCGATGACGAACGACTGGATGATGCGCAGGACAAACTCGGCGAGCTCATCGAGTTCGGTGTCGGTGTAACCGGCCTCAGCCCAGTCGACGTCCATCTTGTGCAGCATGGCGCGGGCAAAGTCGACCGCGACATCCGAGGTCACCGACTCGGTGTGGGCGTTCGCCCGGCCGGGAGCCACGAGCAAACCGATGTGCTTGTCCTGGGGCAGCCACGCCAGCGAGGTCGCGATGGACTCGGTGACGGCCTCCACCGGATCGGTCATGCCCTTGATGTGGGCGGCCAACCGGTCCAGGAAGTCGCTGGCCGCATGCACCGCAGCCGCCACCAGCAGGGCATCGGTGCTGGGGAAATAGCGGTACACGGTCTGGCGGGTGACACCGAGGGTGCGGGCCACGTCGGCGATCGAGAAGTCCGCACCCCGCTCGTCGATGGCCTTCCCGGCCGCGGCCAGGATGCGGGCAATCGCCTCGTCATCGGTGGCCGGGGCCGAGCCGGACCACCCGTGCGTTCGCATGGGCGAATCCTAGAACAACGGGCCGGTCAGGCCGCCGGTCAGCCGTGGTACGAGACCGGCAGGTCCTTGACGCCGTTGATCCACCCGGACCGGAGACGTTGCGGCTCACCCAGTTTGGCGATGTCCGGGATCTGATCGGCGATCTCGTTGAACATCAGCTTGATCTCCATTCGCGCCAGGTTGGCGCCGATGCAGTAATGCGCGCCGTTGCCGCCGAACGCCAGGTGCGGGTTGGGGTTGCGCAGGATGTTGAACGTGAAGGGCGACTCGAAGACTTCCTCGTCGTAGTTGGCCGAGCTGTAGAACAGGCCGGCGCGCTGCCCGGCCTTCACGGTGACGTCACCCACCTGGGTGTCGACCAGGGCGGTGCGCTGGAAGCAGTGCACCGGGGTGGCCCAGCGGATGATCTCGTCGACCGCGGTCTCGGGGCGTTCGCGCTTGAAAAGCTCCCACTGGTCCGGGTTTTCGAGGAAAGCGTTCATGCCGTGCGTCATGGCGTTGCGGGTGGTCTCGTTACCGGCCACGGCGAGCAGGATCACAAAGAATGCGAACTCCACCTCGCCGAGCGAGTCACCATCGACATCGGCCTGCACCAGGCGCGTCACGATGTCGTCGGCCGGGCACTTCCGGCGCTGTTCGGCCATGTTGTACGCGTAGCCCATGAGCTCCGCGTTGGCCATCGTCGGATCGGCGTCGAAGTCCGGGTCGTCGGTGTTCATGATCGCGTTGGTCCAGTGGAAGAGCTTCTCGCGGTCTTCCTCGGGCACACCGATCAAATCGGCGATGGCGAGCAGGGGAAGGCTCATCGCGACGTCGTCGACGAAATTGCCGCTGTCCTTCTTGGCCGCCGCGGCCACGATCTCCCGGGCCGCGACGGCGAGCTTCTCTTCCAGGGCGGCCACCGAACGCGGGGTGAACAGTCGCGACACCAGCTTGCGCAGCCGGGTGTGCTCGGGCGCGTCGTGGTTGATCAGCAGCGCCTTGGTGAGGTCGAGTTGTTCCGAGGTGACCCCTTCGGGGAGCCGCATGACGGCCCCCTTGGCGTTGGTCGACCACACTGTGCCGCCGTCGCGGGAGATGGTCTTGATGTCTTCGTGACGGGTGATCACCCAGTAACCGCCGTCGTTGAAGATCGACTCGTCCTGCGCGTTCCACCACACCGGCGCGGTCTGGCGCAGCTGGGCGAACTCGTCGACGGGAATCCCGCGGAGCAGGACGTCGGGATCGGTGAAGTCGTACCCCGCGCCGAATGGGCAGGCGCTCATGGTGGTCAAGCCGGATCATCTCCTCGTGTGACGGCGAGCACATTCCTGCTGTCGACCATACACTGCGGCGTCAAGTGTATGCCCGCAGGTTTCCCGCTACGCTACGACCGTGCGCGTCCTCGTTATCGGATCCGGTGCCCGTGAACACGCCCTGCTGCTGGCCCTGCGCCGCGATCCGCAGGTGGAGGAGTTGGCGGTGGCGCCGGGCAATGCCGGCACCCAGACCATCGCCGATCAGTACGACGTCGACATCACCTCCGGCGAGGCCGTGGTGAAGTTGGCCAAGCGCCTGGAAAGCGACCTGGTGGTGATCGGTCCTGAGGTTCCGCTGGTGCTCGGCGTGGCCGACGCCGTCCGGGCTGCCGGCATCGCCTGCTTCGGCGCCGGCAAGGACGCCGCGCGCATCGAGGGCTCGAAGGCCTTCGCCAAGGACGTCATGGCCAAGGCCGGGGTGCGCACCGCGAGCAGCGAGATCGTCGACAACCCGGCCCACCTCGACGCCGCGCTGGATCGCTTCGGGCCACCCGCAGGCCAGGCCGCCTGGGTGGTCAAGGACGACGGCCTGGCCGCGGGCAAGGGAGTGGTGGTCAGCGCGGATCGCGATGCCGCCCGGGCACACGCCGCCAGCCTGCTCGACTCGGGGCACCCGGTGCTGCTGGAGTCGTTCCTCGACGGCCCCGAGGTGTCACTGTTCTGCGTGGTCGACGGCGCCACCGTGGTGCCGCTGCTGCCCGCGCAGGACTTCAAGCGGGTCGGCGACGGGGACACCGGTCCGAACACCGGTGGCATGGGTGCCTACGCGCCGTTGCCCTGGCTGCCGGACTCGGTGAAGAACCAGATTGTCGACGAGGTCGTCAAACCCGTTGCCGCGGAACTGGTTGCGCGCGGTAGCTCGTTCTCGGGTCTGCTCTACGCCGGTTTGGCGATCACCTCGAACGGTCCGTCGGTGGTGGAGTTCAACTGCCGCTTCGGCGATCCGGAAACGCAATCGGTTCTGGCGCTGCTCGATTCGCCGCTGGGGCAGCTGTTGAACGCCGCGGCCACCGGCGAGCTCGCCTCGTTCGGCGACCTGCAGTGGCGTGACGGCTACGCCGTGACCGTCGTGGTGGCCGCGGAGAACTACCCCGGCCGTCCGCGGGTCGGCGACGTCATCCACGGATCGGAAGCCGACGGAGTGCTGCACGCCGGCACCGCGCGCCGCGAGGACGGCGAGGTGGTGTCCTCGGGCGGCCGGGTGCTCTCGGTGGTCGGCACCGGAGCGGACCTGCCCGCCGCGCGCGAAGCGGCCTACACGCTCGCCAAGTCGATCCGGTTGCCGGGCAGCCACTTCCGCAGCGACATCGGGCTGGCCGCCGCCGAGGGGCGCATCAGTATCTAGGTCCTAGGCGACCAGCAGCGGGGCCATCCAGGCGATCTCCGCAGGCAGCTGAGAACTCCAGAAGCTGCCGTCATGCCCGCCGGGAGAGAAGCCGCCGGCCGGGGGATTGGGCAACTCGCCGATGAACTGCTTGGTGGCCGAATAGAACGGATCGCTGTTGCCGCAATCGATCCGGATGGGGATCGATCCCAGCGCGGGCTGGCCCCAGACACTGTTGGCGCTGTAGTCCGCTGCGCTGTCGAAGGCCCCGGGCGCGGCAGCCCCCGATGACGTCCACAGCGCCGGGCTCACCGCACAGATCGCCGCGGTGCGCGCCGGCCCGAGCCGCGAACCCAGCAGCAGCGCGCCGTAGCCACCCATCGACCAGCCCAGGAACCCCACTCGCGAGGTATCCAGGCCCTGATCGCCGAGCATCGGGATGAGTTCGTCGAGCACCATCGCGCCCGAGTCCTCCCCGGATGCGCGTTTGTGCCAATAGCTTCCACCGCCGTCGACGGCGACCACAGCGAACGGCGGCAGGCCGGCCGCGACCGCCTCGGCCAGGCCCTGTTCGACTCCGCCGGCCATCACACCGGCGGCATCCTGCCCTTTGCCGTGCAGCGCGATCACCGGGCGGAGTTTGCCGGTTTGTCCCGGCGGGCGCGCGATCGCCCAGTTGGTGTTCGTCCCGCCGCGCGCGGCCGACACGAACGACCCACTGGTGAACGTCGGCGCGGCCACGGGGCTGGCGGGTGAGACGGGCGCGGAGGCGAGGGCTACAGCACCGGCGGCGCCGGCAGCCGCACCGACGCCGAGGCGCAGGACTGCGCGACGGGTCAAGTTGGGCATGCGGGCCATCTTGCCATCGCCCCACAATGGCATCGGCCAGTGGCATTCTCGGGCGGATCGCCGGCGGCGCGGAAAAACCTGAGTAGAGCCTGATGATTGACCGAAAGCCCGATGTGGACGGGACCCGGCTGGCAGCATGTGGAAGGTGACGGCAGCGGTCACTCCTAAAGGGGAGCGTCGGCGGTACGCCCTCGTCAGGGCGGCCGCTGAATTGCTCTGTGAAGGCGGATTCGACGCCGTCCGGCACCGTGCCGTGGCGCGTCGTGCCGGCCTCCCGCTGGCCTCCACGACGTACTACTTCTCCTCACTCGACGACCTCATCGCGAAGGCTGTCGAGTACATCGGAACCCAGGAAGCCGAGCAACTCAGCGCCGGAGTGGCCGCCCTGTCGCGGCGGCGGCGCGGTGCCGAATCGACCGCGGACGTCCTCGTCGATCTGTTGCTCGGGGAATCCCCGGAGCGGCGTGGAATCGAGGAACTGATCTCGCGCTACGAGCGCTACATCGCCTGCGCCCGGCAACCCGGACTGCGCGACATCCAACGGCGCATCCTGCAGCAGCGCACCGACGCCGTGGTCGAGGTGGTGGAACGCTCGGGCCGTTCGGTGCGCGCCGAACTGGTCACCGCCCTCGTATGCGCCGTCGACGGCGCGGTTGTGGCATCGTTGGTCGACGAAGGGGAGGGGCCCAGGGCCAGTGCCCGCGCCACGCTGATCGACGTCATCGACGTGCTGGCGCCCGTGGACGAACGGGCGGGTACGCGGCTGACAGGCTGAAGGAGGGGGAATGTCGCAACCCGCAACCGCGGAGGAGCCACAGCTCAAGCGGGTGATGGGACCCGGACTGTTATTGCTGTTCGTCGTCGGCGACATCCTCGGCACCGGTGTCTACGCGCTGACCGGGCAGGTCGCCAAGGAGGTCGGCGGTGCCGCGTGGCTCCCGTTCCTCGCGGCGTTCCTGATCGCCACCATCACCGCGTTCAGCTATCTCGAGCTGGTCACCAAGTATCCGCAGGCAGCCGGTGCAGCGCTGTACGCGCACAAGGCTTTTGGCGTCCAGTTCGTCACCTTCCTGGTGGCGTTCATCGTGATGTGCTCCGGAATCACCTCGGCCTCAACGGCTTCGCGGTTCTTCGCGGCGAGCTTCTTCAAAGGTCTCGAGGTCAACTTCGACTACACCCCCGGCTGGGAGAAGATCGGCATCATCGGACTCGCATTGTTCTTCATGGCGTTGATCGCCGTGGTGAACCTGCGCGGAGTCAGTGAAAGCGTCAAGCTCAACGTATTTCTCACCTTCGTCGAGATCACCGGTCTGCTGCTGGTGATCCTGGTCGGGCTGTGGGCATTCACCGGCGGCAGCGCCGAAGTGGACTTCAGCCGGGTCGTCGCCTTCGAGACACCCGAGGGCAAGAATGCGTTCCTTGCCGTCACGGCCGCCACCTCCCTGGCGTTCTTCGCGATGGTCGGCTTCGAGGACTCGGTCAACATGGCCGAGGAGACAAAGGATCCCGTGCGGATCTTCCCCAGGGTGCTGCTGTCCGGCCTGGGTATCGCGGGCCTGGTCTATGTGCTGGTCTCGGTCATCGCGGTCGCGCTGGTCCCGGTCGGGACACTGGCCGCCAGCAAGTCCCCGTTGGTCGAGGTGGTCCACGCAGGCGCGCCCGGCCTGCCGATCGACAACATCCTGCCGTTCATCTCGATGTTCGCGGTGTCCAACACCGCGCTGATCAACATGCTGATGGCCAGCCGCCTGATCTACGGCATGTCACGCCAGCACGTGCTGCCCCCGGTGCTGGGTGTCGTGCACCCGCGGCGGCACACCCCTTGGGTGGCAATCATGTTCACCACCCTGCTGGCGTTCTGCCTGATCTTCTACGTGTCGACGTTCGCTTCCGAGGACGCCATCGCGGTACTGGGCGGCACCACCTCGCTGCTGCTGCTCGCGGTGTTCGCGATGGTCAACGTCGCGGTCCTGGTGCTGCGCCGCGACGTGCGAAAAGAGGGCGGGCACTTCAAGACTCCGACCGCGCTGCCCGTCATCGGCTTCATCGCCTCGCTCTACCTGGTGCTGCCGACCTCGGGGCGGCCGTCCGAGCAGTACATCCTGGCGCTGGCGCTGGTGGCCACCGGCATCGTCCTGTTCGGCATCACCATGCTGATCAACCGGCAACTCGGCATCCGCGGCGCGGGCATCACCGACCCGACCCATCTGGGCGACGCCCCCTAGGTCTCTTTTCGCAGCTTTTCGATTCGGTTCTGCAGCAAAGGGATCCGATGTGCATTGCCGTCCAGGGCGATGTAGCGGTCCTCGAATATGGCGAGCAACGCGTCGTCCAGGCGGCGGACCGCGCCGGGCGGGAACCGGTAGTCCATCAGCCGGTTGATCTCGTCGGTGTCCACCGAATCCAGCACGCCTTTCAGCGCATCCAATGAGGTGATGCCGAGCTCGAGCAGCAACCCCGAGATCCAGCTGTAGTGGTCCGTGCGTGACCAGCCGGCATCGGCGAAGCGGTTGCCCAGATAGGTGGCCAGCACCGAGCTGGGGATGCGTGCGTCGGAGGCGGCCTCGGCGAACTTGACCTCTTGTTCTTCGGTCATGGTCTGCCGCAGCCGTTCCCGGATCTCGGTGAACTCGCGGTCGGCCAATTCCAGAAGCCCGGCGGCCAACGTGAAGCGGCGGTCCAATTCGCTGACGTGCTCGGCCGGCACCGAACCCTTGTACCGCACGTCGTGCTCGAACTCCGCCCACGCGTGCTGCAGGACGGTACGGACCTGGATGGACGCCGGATACTGTTCGCCCTCGACCCCGAACAGCAGATGCCGGCTCGCGTACCCCCACCGGCCCTGACGTGCGGTCTGCAGGCCCATGTCCTGGTCGTCCAGCAGCCGCATCTCCTCGGCCAACAGGTTGGCGACCGCGTCGACGTCCGCACGCAGATAGGTGATGACCCGCAGACCCACCTGGTCGGTGATCTCCACCAGCGGGTCGCTGTACATGGGCGTCCCATCGGCCGCCCGACGGTTGGCCTTCGCGGCGAACGAATCGACACTCTTGGTCCGGGCCGTGATGCTCAGGTAGTTGATGCCTGCCTCGTCGAGCAGGCCGGTGACCAGCTTGAGGTACTGCTCGGTGGCAGCCACCAGGTCAGGGCGCCGGGCAGCGTATTCGGCGACAGCCGTCGACGGCGCGGCCTGGCTCACCGGCGCCGGTCGAGGCCGGGGCAGCCGGCTGGCGGGTAGCGACGGGGTGACGATGTAGCCCGAATCGAAGTCGCCGTAGATCGTCACGTCCTCAGGGCGGTGATACCAGTACAGCGCGGTGTAGGCGCACAGCATGGCGTCGACGGGGTCCTCGTCGCGGTCGAGTTGTCCCGGCCGCGTGGCCGCCTCGATCCGTCGACGCAGTTCCACCCAGTTGACATTGCGGTTGGCCCGCAGTCGCGGCGTCGCGGTGTCCAGCTCCTCGATGAACGTCATCAACCTCAGCAGTTCGCGCTGGCGGTCGCCGAACGAGCCCCGCTTGTACTTCAGGGTCTTGTCGAGTCCGAACAACACCACGCTCGCCGGATGCGGATACACCTCGATCGCGCGCCGGTTCGATGACGACGATGGATCCATGTCGAGCCCCAGCGAAGCGGCGATGCGCGCACCGCGCGGATGCTTGAACTCGGGCCGCTCGGTGAACGCCGGGCGTGCCCCCGCGTCGAACCGCTGGAAGTCCCGGTTGAGATCCCGCTCACACGGCCGGTGTCCCGTCGGATTCTTGACGATCAGCGGTGCATCGATGGCGACCAGGCAGTCACCGCTGACGTACGGCTCTATCGTCGCCGCGATTTCGTCGTCGTCCTGGGCCACACCGACGTGAAGGACCCGCCCACCGGAGTCGATGGCGGCCACGCCCGTCTGGTTCTTCTCGCCCCACGCGAGGTCGAGTCCGACGAAGTACATCCGTCCACTGTCTCATTGGTCCCCCCGCGCGGGCCGTAAGCTGTGTGTTCGTGACGATCCCGAATGTTCTGGCCAACCGCTACGCCAGCGACGAAATGGTCGCGATCTGGTCGCCGGAGGCCAAGATCGTCGCCGAACGCCGACTCTGGCTCGCCGTGCTGCGTGCGCAGGCCGAGCTGGGTGTCGCCGTGCCCGACGGCGTGGTCGAGGACTACGAGCGGGTGCTGGAGAACGTCGACCTCGCGTCGATCGCGGCGCGCGAGCGCGTCACCCGCCACGACGTCAAGGCCCGCATCGAAGAGTTCAACGCCCTGGCCGGCCACGAGCACGTCCACAAGGGCATGACCAGCCGCGACCTCACCGAGAACGTCGAGCAGCTGCAGATCCGTCGCTCCCTGGAACTGGTGTTCTCCCACGGTGTCGCCGTGGTGGCCCGGTTGGCCGAACGCTCGGTCGTCTACCGCGATCTGGTGATGGCAGGCCGCTCGCACAACGTGGCCGCGCAGGCCACCACGCTGGGCAAGCGGTTCGCCTCGGCGGCCGAAGAGACCCTGGTGGCCCTGACCCGCCTGCGTGAGCTGATCGACCGCTACCCGCTGCGCGGCATCAAGGGCCCGATGGGCACGGCCCAGGACATGCTCGATCTGTTCGACGGGGATACTGCGAAACTCGCCGAACTGGAACGGCGTGTCGCCCAATTCCTGGGATTCACAGACGTTTTCACCAGCGTCGGGCAGGTGTACCCGCGCTCGCTGGACCACGACGTGCTCTCGGCGCTGGTGCAGGTGGGTGCCGGGCCGTCCTCGCTGGCGCACACCATCCGGCTGATGGCCGGTCACGAGCTGGTCACCGAGGGCTTCGCGCCCGGGCAGGTCGGCTCCTCGGCCATGCCGCACAAGATGAACACCCGGTCGTGCGAGCGGGTCAACGGCCTGCAGGTGGTGCTGCGCGGGTACGCGTCGATGGCCGCCGAACTGGCCGGAGCGCAGTGGAACGAGGGTGACGTCTTCTGCTCGGTGGTGCGTCGCGTCGCGCTGCCCGACGGGTTCTTCGCCATCGACGGGCAGACCGAGACCTTCCTGACCGTGCTCGACGAGTTCGGCGCCTACCCGGCGGTGATCCAGCGCGAGCTGGACCGCTACCTGCCGTTCCTGGCCACCACCCGCATCCTGATCGCCGCGGTGCGCGCCGGCGTGGGCCGCGAAACCGCGCACGAGGTGATCAAGGAACACGCCGTCGCCGTCGCCTTGGCGATGCGCGAGCAGGGGCGTGAGCCGGACCTGCTCGACCGGCTGGCCGCCGACCCGCGGCTGCCGCTGGACCGGGCCGCCCTGGAAGCCGCGCTGGCCGACAAGCAGGCCTTCACCGGAGCCGCGGGCGCCCAGGTGGACGGCGTCGTCGCCGCCGTCGACGAACTGGTCAGCCGCTACCCCGAAGCCGCCAAGTACACCTCGGGCGCCATCTTGTGAGTTTGGCGGCCGACTTCACCGACCTGGACAACTTCGCGTCGGGTTTCCCGCACGAGTTGTTCGCCGCGCACCGCCGCGAGGCCCCGGTGTACTGGCACGAGCCCACCGAACACACCCCGGACGGCGAGGGCTTCTGGTCGGTGGCCACCCACGCCGAAACCCTTGCGGTACTGCGTGATGCGGAGACCTACTCCTCGGTGACCGGCGGCACCCGACCATTCGGCGGAACCCTGCTGCAGGACCTGTCCATCGCCGGGCAGGTGCTCAACATGATGGACGACCCGCGGCACTCCGAGATCCGGCGCCTGGTCAGTTCGGGCCTGACCCCGCGGATGATCCGGCGGGTCGAAGACGATCTGCGGGCCCGCACACGCCCGCTGCTCGATGATGTGGTGGCGGGCGAACCGCTGGACTTCCTGGTCGACGTGGCCGCCGAGCTGCCCATGCAGATGATCTGCATCCTGTTGGGCGTGCCTGAATCCGAACGGCATTGGCTGTTTCAGGCGATCGAGCCGCAGTTCGACTTCGGCGGCTCCCGGTCGGCGGCTCTGGCGCAGCTGTCGCCCGAGGAGGCCGGCTCGCGGATGTACACCTACGGCTCCGAATTGATTGCGGCCAAACGCGCCGAGCCCGGCGACGACATGCTCTCGGTGGTGGCCAACGCTTCTGACGCCTGTCTCTCGGATCTGGAGTTGTACCTGTTCTTCAGCCTGCTGTTCAGCGCCGGCGCTGAGACCACCCGCAACGCCGTGGCGGGCGGACTGCTGGCCCTGATCGAAAACCCTTCGCAGATGGCGTTGTTGCGGGAGGATCTCGCCGAACTGCCCACGGCGATCGAGGAGATGGTGCGCTGGACTTCACCGTCACCGTCCAAGCGCCGGACCGCGACCCGCGCCGTCACTTTGGGCGGTTGCGACATCGAACCCGGGCAGAAGGTCCAGGTTTGGGAAGGGTCGGCGAACCGCGATTCGCTGGTCTTCGAGCAGCCGGACGTTTTCGACGTCACGCGCAAGCCCAATCCCCACTTGGGTTTCGGCTACGGTATCCACTACTGCCTCGGCGCCAACCTGGCCCGGCTGGAGCTTCGGGTGCTGTTCGAGGAGCTGCTGTCGCGGTTCTCGTCGGCTCGTCTGGTCAAGCCCGTCGAGTGGACCCGCAGCAACCGTCACACCGGCATCCGGCATCTGGTGGCGGAATTCGCCTAACCTCGGGACATGGACTGCGGCCCGAATGACCATCTCCGAGTCTCAGACGCCGAGCGTGCCAAGGTGGGGCAACTGCTCGAACGCGCGGTAGCCGAGGGCATGATCACGCTCGACGAGTTCAGCGAGCGCTACGACGCCGCACTGGCCGCACGCACCCGGGGTGAGTTGGGCGCGGTCGTCGCGGATCTGCCGATGACGGTGCCGGCGGTACAGACGCCGGGTGCGCCTCCGGAGGAGCTGCGGGGGTGGATGTCGTCGATCGTCCGGCGCGGGCGGTGGACGGTGGCGCCCGTGCTGCATGTGAAAAGCCGGTTGTGCAGCACCACCCTCGACTTCACCTCGGCGGCGCTGCCCGGGCCGGTGGTGGAGATCGTTCTGGATGATTACTGCAGCTCGACCGAGCTGATCGTGCCCGCGTCGGCGACCGCCGATGTCAACGGCGTCGAAGCGGTCGCGGGCAGTGTCACCGCCAATGTCCGCACCAGCCCACCGTCCGGCCAGCTGCATCTCATCGTGCGCGGCCGCGCCCGGATGGGGTCGGTCACCGTGCGGCACCCGTTCGGAAGCTGGCTGCGGCGGTTGAGCGGTACTCGATAGCTTTTCCCGCCTGGCCGATCGTCAAGATATTTGACGATCTTGGTGAGGACCGTGGGGCGGGAAAGCCGGGTCGGCACGACATGTCGTGGGCAACTTCGTCAAACTTTTTGACGAAATCACTCGATGCGGCGCAGACGCATGCCTGCCGAACGCAGCTCCAGGGCGGCCAAGCCCCGAATCGCCTGCTGATCTTGACTGCGCCAGGCGCCGACGGGGTCGTCGGAGACCGCGGTGAGCTTGGCCAGCGGCCGGTTGGCCAGCGCCCGCAGGGCCAGCAGCTGTTCACCGGCCGCGGTCGAGGCCAGGGTGATCGCCGTCCACTTGCGCCGGAAGAACCGCACCCGCAGGTAGAGCCAGGGCATTGCCACGAACAGGATCGGCGCCGCGGCCACCGCCAGGGCCAGCACCCAGGCCAGCCAGCTGGCCGTGCTGTCCAGGTTGGCGCCCGCACCGGCGATGTCGAGGGCCGCGTCACTGGCAGCGCGCAGGGGCTTGCTCAAGGTGTCACCGATCAGCGGAACGTTGTCCGTACTGTCGCCGGCGGAGCCCAGATTGTCAGCAACCCCGTTGGCTCCGCTCTGGACCTGCCTGCCGACCTCGGCGATGGTCGCCACCGCCGAATGCACGGCGATCCCGACCAATATCCACACCGCGATCCAGGTGATGACGGCCACGTCGCTGAACAACTGGGCCAACAAGCGGCCGGGTCTGCTGGCATAGGGCAGGTACCGCGATCTCATGAAACCGATCCCAACACATAGGCTGGCCCAATGCGCCCTGCTCTGTCCGACTACCAGCACCTGGCCAGCGGCAAAGTCCGCGAGTTGTACCGCATCGACGACGAGCACCTGCTGTTCGTGGCGACCGACCGCATCTCGGCCTACGACTACGTCCTCGACTCGCAGATCCCGGACAAGGGCCGGATCCTGACGGCGATGAGCGTGTTCTTCTTCGACCTGATCAGCGCGCCCAACCACCTGGCCGGGCCGCCGGACGACGAGCGCATCCCCGCCGAGGTGCTGGGCCGTGCGCTGGTGGTGAAGCAACTGAAGATGCTGCCGGTGGAGTGCGTGGCGCGCGGCTACCTGACCGGTTCGGGGCTGCTGGACTACCAGTCGTCGGGTTCGGTGTGCGGTATCCCGCTGCCGCCGGGGCTCGGGGAGGCGAGCAAGTTCGACGAGCCGCTGTTCACCCCGGCTACCAAGGCCGACATCGGCGAGCACGACGAGAACATCTCGTTCGCCCACGTGATCGACCTGGTCGGGCCGGTCCTGGCGAACCAGTTGAAGGAACGCACGCTGCAGACGTACATCCAAGGTGCGGACCATGCGCTGACCAAGGGCATCATCATCGCCGACACCAAGTTCGAGTTCGGTGTCGACGAGCACGGCAACGTGGTGCTGGCCGACGAGGTGTTCACCCCGGACTCGTCGCGGTACTGGCGCGCCGAGAGCTATCAGCAGGGTGTGGTGCAGGACAGCTTCGACAAGCAGTTCGTCCGCAACTGGCTGACCGGGCCGGACTCCGGCTGGGACCGGCACGGCGACACCCCGCCCCCGCCGTTGCCCGAGGAGATCGTGGCGGCCACCCGCGACCGGTACATCGAGGCGTACGAACGGATTTCGGGCCTGCGGTTCGACGATTGGATCGGCGCATGACCAAGTCCGTGCAGCCGCCGGTCGCCAAGCGCGGCAATCATCGCCGTGAGCATCACGGCGATGTGTTCATCGACCCGTACGAATGGTTGCGCGACAAGGAAAACCCCGAGGTGATCGCGCACCTGGAAGCCGAGAACGCGTACACCGACGCATCCACGGCCCATCTGGAGCCGTTGCGGCAGAAGATCTTCGACGAGATCAAGGCCCGCACCAAGGAAACCGACCTTTCGGTGCCGATGCGCCGCAACGGCTGGTGGTACTACGCACGCAGCTTCGAGGGCAAGCAGTACGCGGTGCACTGCCGGTGCCCGATCGACGATCCCGACGACTGGACGCCGCCCGAGCTGGACGGCGACGCCGAGATCCCCGGCGAGCAGATCCTGCTCGACGAGAACGTCGAGGCCGACGGCCACGAGTATTTCTCGCTCGGCGCAGCCACGGTGAGCCTGGACGGCAACATCCTGGCCTACTCGGTCGACGTTCTCGGCGACGAGCGATACACCTTGAAGTTCAAGGATTTACGGACCGGCGAGCTGTACGACGACACGATCACCGGGATCGGCGCCGGCGGCACCTGGGCCGCCGACAGCCGCACGCTGTACTACACCACGGTCGACGATGCCTGGCGGCCGGACACCGTGTGGCGGCACCGGCTGGCTTCGGGCCTCCCGTCGGAGAAGGTGTATCACGAACCCGACGAACGGTTCTGGGTCGCGATCGGCCGCAGCCGTAGCGACAAGTACCTGTTCGTCGCATCGGGCAGCGCGGTCACCACCGAGGTCGCCTACGTCGACGCGAATGACCCGACGGCCGAGCTCACCACGGTGTGGGAGCGTCGTGATCTGGTGGAGTATTCCGTCGAGCACGCCGTGGTCGGGGGCGAGGACCGGTTCCTGATCCTGCACAACGACGGTGCCGAGAACTTCATGCTGGTCGACGCTCCGGTCAGCGACCCGAGCGATTTCCGCACCCTGATCGAGCACCGCTCGGACGTGCGCCTGGACGGTGTCGACGCATTCGACGGATTCCTCGTGATCAGTTACCGCAGTGAGGCGTTGCCGAAGATGGCGCTGTGGCCGCTCACCGCGGACGGTTACGGCCGGCGCGAGGAGCTGACCTTCGATTCCGAGCTGACCGCCGCGGGGATGGGTGGGAACCCGAACTGGTCCACACCGAAGTTGCGGATCGGTGCCACGTCGTTCATCACCCCGGCCCGGATCTACGACCTGGACCTGGCCACGGGCGAGCGGACCCTGCTCCGCGAGCAGCCGGTGCTCGGCGGCTACCGGCCGGAAGACTATGTGGAGCGCCGGGATTGGGCGACCGCACCCGACGGGGAGCAGGTCCCGATCTCGATCATCCACCGGGCCGGATTGCAGTTCCCGGCTCCGACGCTGCTCTATGGCTACGGCGCCTACGAGTCGTGTGAGGATCCGCGGTTCTCGATCGCCCGGTTGTCCTTGTTGGACCGGGGCATGGTGTTCGTGATCGCGCATGTGCGCGGCGGTGGTGAACTCGGCCGGCCGTGGTACGAGCACGGCAAGCTGCTGGAGAAGACGAATACGTTCACCGACTTCATCGCCGCGGCACGCCATCTCATCGACGACGGGGTGACCCGCCCGCAGAATCTGGTGGCCCTCGGTGGCAGTGCCGGCGGGCTGTTGATGGGCGCGGTGGCCAACATGGCGCCGGAGTTGTTCGCTGGCATCCTGGCGCAGGTGCCGTTCGTCGATGCGCTGACGACGATCCTGGATCCGTCGTTGCCGCTGACGGTGACCGAGTGGGACGAGTGGGGAAATCCGTTGGAGGACCCCGAGGTCTACCGCTACATGAAGGCCTACACGCCGTATGAGAATGTGGCGGCGCAGGACTATCCGGCGATCCTGGCGATGACCTCGCTCAACGATACCCGGGTGTACTACGTGGAACCGGCGAAATGGGTTGCCGCGCTGCGGCATACGAAGACAGACGGCCATCCCGTGCTGCTCAAGACCGAGATGGTGGCCGGTCACGGCGGCCTGTCCGGACGTTACGAGCGGTGGAAGGAAGCCGCGTTCCAGTACGCCTGGCTGCTAGCTGCCGCCGACAGCGACAACTACGGCAGCGGCCAGGTAGACAGCCTCTTCGGCGGTCCGGACGCTTAACCGCGAAGTCATCGACTTGGGCGGGCTCGGCATCCTGGCGGCGTAGACGTTGGCCGGGAACATCGCCAGCATGAGCAGGAACAGGCACACTGCCGCCGCCACCCGGGTGGGTGGGTAGAGCAGGCCGACGGCGCCGGCCAGCTCCAGCACGCCGGTGACTGTCACCAGCACACCGGGCGCGGGTAGCGAAGGCGGCACGATCGCGATCATGTCGCGCCGCAGCGGGTCGACGAAGTGTGCGACGCCGGTCATGACGAACATCGCGGCCAGCCCGACCGCGATTGCCGCGGGCCAGCTGTCGACATAGTCCACGCCGAGCAGGCCGACCGCCCGGGCCGCCAGGCTGGCGAGGATGAGAGTGAGAAAGACGGCCACCGCAGACTCCAATCTTGTCGCTGTCTAGATTGTCACGCTACGCCGGATCTAGGCGGTGTCAAGATCCACGGTTAGGATGGCCGCATGGGCTATCACCACGGCGACCTCAAGGCCGTGATCCTCGCGCAGGCTGCCGGCCTGGTTTCCGAACGTGGCGCCGACGGCATCTCGCTGCGCGAACTCGCACGCGCCGCGGGCGTCTCCCACGCGGCCCCCGCGCATCACTTCACCGACCGGCGCGGGCTGTTCACCGCACTGGCCACCGAAGGGTTCCAGCTCCTCGCCGCCGCGCTGACCGAGGCCAGGCCGCAGTTCATCGACGCCGCCAAGGCCTATGTGCGCTTCGCCCTCGACCACCCCGGCCACTACGAGGTGATGTTCGACAAATCGCTCTACGACGACAACGACCCCGATCTGGTCGCTGCCGCCGCAGCCGCCGGGGCCGAGCTGAACCGCGGTGTCGGCACCCTGGCCGACCCCAAGGCGGCTGCCGATCCGGCCGGTGCCGCGCTGGCGGCTTGGTCTCTGGTGCATGGTTTTTCGATGCTGTGGCTCAACGACGCGATCGACACCGCCGGTGACCCGATCGCCAAGGTGCAGAGTCTGGCCCAGATCCTGTTCGACGAGTAGGTCCGGTAGCGTCGGGGCGATGAGCCTCAACGACATCCCGCTGACCACCCTCGACGGCAAGCCGACCACGCTGTCCGAGTTGGCAGACGGTGCAGTCCTGGTGGTCAACGTGGCCTCCAAATGTGGTCTGACGCCGCAGTACACCGCGCTGGAGAAGCTCGCCCAGGATTACGCCGCGCGCGGGCTGACCGTCGTCGGGGTGCCCTGCAACCAGTTCATGGGCCAGGAGCCGGGCACCGCCGAGGAGATTCAGACGTTCTGCTCGACCACCTACGGCGTGACGTTCCCGCTGCTCGCCAAGGCCGACGTCAACGGCGCCGACCGCCACCCGCTCTACGCCGAGCTGACCCAGGCCGCCGATGCGGCAGGTGAGGCCGGCGACATCCAGTGGAACTTCGAGAAGTTCCTGCTGGCCCCGGGCGGCACGGTGGCCAACCGGTTCCGGCCCCGCACCGAACCCGACGCACCCGAGGTGATCGAAGCCATCGAAGCGGTCCTGCCGGCCTGATCGAGGCTCTAGCCGAATAGACATTCGGCGTCAGAGTGTTCGACACCGTCGCGACATCTGACGTTGCCACACTGGCAGCGTGACCGGACAACTCATCGTCTCGATATCGCAGATCAGCGATCGCACGATGGCTGATGTCGAGTCGTTCTGCGCCGAACTCGACGCCCGCGGCGTGCCCGCCTCGATGATGGTGGCGCCGCGGCTCAAGGGCGGTTACCGGTTAGATCGCGACGCCGAGACCGTGGAATGGCTGGCCCGCCGGCGCAGCGCCGGTGACGCCGTGGTCCTGCACGGCTACGACGAGGCCGCGACCAAGAAGCGTCGCGGCGAGTTCGCCTCACTGCCCGCACATGAGGCCAATCTGCGGCTGATGGGCGCCGACCGGGTGCTCGAACACCTGGGCCTGCGCACCCGGTTGTTCGCCGCTCCCGGCTGGACCGTGTCGCAGGGCACGGTGACCGCCTTGCCGCGCAACGGCTTTCGTTTGCTCGCCGACCTGAACGGCGTCACCGACCTGGTCCGCCAGACCACGACGCGGGCGCGGGTGGTCGGCATCGGAGAAGGTTTCCTGTCCGAGCCGTGGTGGTGCCGCACCGTCGTGCTGGCCGCCGAACGCACCGCGCGCCGCGAAGGCATCGTGCGGGTCGCGGTCGCTGCGCGGCACCTGCGCAGGCCCGGGCCCAGGCAGGCCATGCTCGACGCGATCGACCTGGCTTTGCTGCACCAGTGCGTACCCACCGTCTACCGGTGGCGAGGATTCTCGGTACTGACCGACGCCGCCTGACTAGGGCTAGTCTTGCGTCTCATGGCAGACGCCGATGTCATTGTCGTGGGGGCGGGTCTCGCCGGGTTGGTCGCCGCGTGCGAACTCGTCGAGCGGGGCCACCGGGTACTGATCGTGGACCAGGAGAACGCCGCCAACCTGGGTGGGCAGGCGTTCTGGTCGTTCGGCGGATTGTTCTTCGTCGACAGCCCCGAACAGCGCAGGCTCGGTATCCATGACAGCCAGGAATTGGCCCTGCAGGACTGGCTGGGCACCGCAGGCTTCGACCGGCCCGAGGACCACTGGCCCCGCGAGTGGGCACACGCTTATGTCGATTTCGCCGCGGGCGAGAAACGCAGCTGGCTACGGGCCCGGGGATTGCAGACTTTCCCGTTGGTCGGGTGGGCCGAGCGGGGCGGTTACGGCGCGCTGGGGCATGGCAATTCGGTGCCGCGATTCCATATCACCTGGGGGACCGGTCCGGCGATCGTCGACGTCTTCGCCCGCCGGTTGCTCGGCGAGCCGCGGGTGCGGTTCGCCCACCGTCACCGCGTCGACGAACTCATCGTGTCCGAGGGCGCCGTCGTCGGGGTCCGGGGTGCGGTGCTCGAGCCCTCCGATGCGCCGCGTGGGGCACCGTCGTCGCGAAACGTCATCGGCGACTTCGAGTTCCGCGCCGCCGCGGTGATCGTCGCCAGCGGCGGGATCGGCGGCAACCACGACCTCGTCCGCAAGAACTGGCCGGCGCGCATGGGCCGGGTGCCCGAGCAGCTGCTCAGCGGTGTCCCCGCGCACGTCGACGGCCGCATGATCGGCATCTCCGAGACCGCCGGTGCGCACGTCATCAACAGCGACCGGATGTGGCACTACACCGAAGGCATCACCAACTACGACCCGATCTGGCCGGACCACGGCATCCGCATCCTGCCCGGCCCGTCGTCATTGTGGTTGGACGCCAACGGGAAACGGCTTCCGGGGCCGCTGTATCCCGGCTTCGACACCCTCGGCACGCTCGAACACATCTGCCGCACGGGGCAGGACTACACCTGGTTCATCCTCAACGCGCGGATCATCGCCAAGGAGTTCGCGCTGTCCGGGCAGGAGCAGAACCCCGACCTCACCTCGCGCAGCGTGCGTGACGTGCTGTCCCGCGTACGTCCCGGCGCGCCGGCACCCGTGCAGGCGTTCGTCGATCGTGGCGTGGATTTCGTCAGCGCCCGCTCGCTGCGCGAACTGGTCGCCGCGATGAACGACGTGCCGGACGTCCTGGAACTCGACTACGCCACCGTGGCCGCCGAGGTGACGGCGCGAGACCGCGAGGTGGTCAACAAATTCACCAAGGACGGGCAGGTCACCGCGATCCGGGCGGCCCGCGGCTACCTCGGTGACCGGTTCAGCCGTGTCGTCGCCCCGCACCGCCTCACCGACCCGAAGGCCGGGCCGATGATCGCCGTCAAGCTGCACATCCTGACCCGAAAGTCCCTGGGCGGGTTGGAAACCGATCTGGATTCCCGGGTGCTCAAGGACGACGGCACGGCGTTCGCGGGCCTGTACGCAGCGGGCGAGGCGGCCGGATTCGGCGGCGGTGGGGTGCACGGCTACCGGTCGCTGGAGGGCACTTTCCTGGGTGGCTGCATCTTCTCCGGCCGAGCCGCCGGCCGGGGTGCGGCGGGCGATATCGCCTGAATCAGAACGCCACGGCTGAGCCGTGAATCAGAGTTCAGTCCCGTTTTCCTCGGTGAGCACCTGGAAGTCGGTATTCGTCATCTCGGCCAGCCGGCCGTAGTAGATCCCGCGCGCGTTGGGCTCGATGATGCCCTGGTGGATGGGCACCGCCTTCTCCGGAGCCACCGCACGCAGGAAGTCCACGGCCTCAGAGATTTTCATCCACGGGGCGGCCGCCGGGGTGGCCAGCACATCGACCGGTTCGCCGGGGACGAACAGCGCATCGCCCGGATGCATCAGCCGGGCCGGATGCTCGTCGTCGCCCAGTAGGTATGAAATGTTGTCGATCACAGGGATTTCCGGGTGAATCACGGCATGCCTGCCGCCGGTCCCGCGCACGTTGAGTGAGCCGACGCGGAACTCGTCACCGGGATGCACCGCCTGCCAGGGCTCACCCAACTGCGCGGCGGTCTGCGGATCGGCGTACAGCGCCGCCTGCGGGTTGGCATCGATCAGCGCGGGTAACCGCGCGGTATCGGCGTGGTCAGGGTGCTGGTGGGTGATCAGGATGGCCGACAGCCCGGTGATGCCTTCGAACCCATGCGAGAAGTTGCCCGGGTCGAACAACACGGTGGTGTCCGAAATACTGGCCAGTAGGCACGAATGTCCGAAATGCGTGAGTTGCATACCTATATTGTGGCGCTCGGTGGGGATATGGCGGGTGATCGTGGCGATGTCATTCGTGCTCTGCGGACTGGCCGCAGGGCCACCTCGGGCATGGTCGGATCCCGGTGCCGACTGCCCGCCGCTGTGTGACCGCATCCCGGACTCGGCGTGGGTCGCCCCCTCGAAACTGCCGCTGAACCGCGAGTACCGCTGGCCCGGGCTGGCGGGTTTGGCCGTCACCGCGGTGTCCCCACGCTTCCGCTTCGAAGAGGAATGCGCGTCACCGCCGATCCCCGGAGATCCGCGCGACTACGCCGTGGCGGCACGGTCCGAGGTCTCCCGCCCTGACGGGCACTGGCAACTGCGCGTCCAGGTGATCCACTGGCGCGGGGACACGTGGCAGGGCGGGCAGACCGCCCTTGCGGTGGTGCAGGGCGCGGTCGGCGCGCTGCGCACCTGCCAGGGGGCCGGTACATCGGTGACCACCGACCGGCCAGGGCGGTTCGCGGCGGCCGTCAACTTCGGCAACACCCGGGTCCTGCACCAGTACCTGATCGCCGATCCGGACAACAGCACGGTGGTCGAGTTGGCCATGTGGTCGACCACCCCACCAAAGGTCGCGTGGTCGGCGCCGTCGGACGGTCAGGTGCTCGATGCGCTGGCGGACCCACTGTGCACGGCTTACATAGGGTCGTGCCGGTAGAGTGTGCGCCGTGGCAAAGGTGGTTGTGCACGTCATGCCCAAGGCGGAGATCCTGGACCCTCAGGGGCAGGCGATCGTCGGGGCACTTGGTCGGCTCGGACATGGTGGTATCTCGGACGTCCGGCAAGGGAAGCGGTTCGAGCTCGAAGTCGACGACTCCGTAGCCGACCAGACCCTGGCTGAGATCGCCGAATCTCTGCTGGCCAACACCGTTATCGAGGACTTCTCGGTGAGCCGGGAGGACGCGTGACCACCCGTGTCGGGGTGATCACCTTCCCCGGGACGCTCGATGACATCGACGCGGCCCGAGCCGTCCGCCTGGCCGGCGCCGAGGCGGTCAGCCTGTGGCACGCCGACGCCGATCTGAAGGGCGTCGACGCCGTCGTCGTCCCCGGCGGTTTCTCCTACGGGGACTACCTGCGCTGCGGGGCCATCGCGAAGTTCGCCCCCGTGATGGGTTCGGTCGTAGAAGCTGCAGGCAAGGGCATGCCCGTGCTGGGGATCTGCAACGGCTTCCAGGTGCTGTGCGAGGCCGGGCTGCTGCCCGGGGCACTGACCCGCAACGCCGGCCTGCATTTCATCTGCCGTGACGTGTGGCTGGAGGTCGCCTCCAACACCACTGCCTGGACGACCCGGTATGACGCCGGCGCCGACCTGCTGATCCCGCTCAAGTCGGGAGAAGGCCGGTATGTCGCCTCCGAGGCCGTGCTCGACGAGCTCGAGGGTGAGGACCGCGTGGTCTTCCGCTACCGCGAGAACCTCAACGGTTCGATGCGCGGCATCGCCGGAGTCTGCTCGGAAAACCGTCGCGTCGTCGGCCTGATGCCGCATCCCGAACACGCCACCGAGGCGTTGACCGGTCCGTCCGACGACGGGCTCGGGTTGTTCTACTCCGCGCTGGACGCGGTTCTTTCCGTCTAGGTCTCACCTCGCTGCTCCGCGAGCGTGCACAAAGTGCTGCCCGCGAGCGGCGTGGCGCGCAGCAGACACGCACGCTCGCGGGGCATAGCGATCAGGCCGTGAGGGCGACGGAGGCCTCGGCCGTGTAGGCCAGGAACGTCAGCGTCTCCTGCAGGTACAGCTGCACGCTCTCCGCATCGTGGGACAGGTAGCCGATCGAGACGTCGGTGCCCAGCTGCAGATCGAAATCCCCACCACGGGTGGACAATACGAACGCGCCGTCGATCGCGGGGGCCCAGATGATCTCACCGTCGACCAGGCGGCTCAGGTGCTCACGGATCGGATAGCCGTGCGCGGTGGTCTCGCTGACCTTGGTGTAGATGGCCGCCGACAGCAGCACCGAGTACGGCCCGTCGACACCGGCCAGTCGCAGCTCGGACAGCGCCTGGGCGATCACGTCGGGAATCTCGCGGGCATCGTCGGGCAGTGCCAGCGCCGGGTTGGAGCTGGAGCTGCGGATGCCCTCGATCGAGGCCGCCGGATAGCCCTCGAAGATCGCCCGGTCCTCGACGAACGCCAGTTTCTTGGCGGCCTCCTTGACGGGATCCCAGTCGGAGTCCTGCGCGCCGCGCTCGACGTCGTCAATTGCGGTGCGCGACACCGTGAACGGTACCCGCAGACGCACCAGCGGCTTGGCGTCGCGCAGGTGGGCCACCACACCGTCGCCGGGCGGGCTGACGTCGCGCAGATGGCCGGTGCTGACCGCCGCGGTGACCGGACCGCCGGGCTCGCTCACATCGACCACGCGCCGTCCCGCGATGTGCCGCTTGAAGGTCCGGCTCGCCTCGAGTTCGATCTCGGCCCAGGCGGACTCGGTGATCGGGGCCAGTTCGCGGTACAGGTTGTTCATTGCGGGGTTCCTTTCAGGCTGCCGATCGCCAATGAGTGGTCGGGCACCGTGGTGTCGCTTGCGGTCGCTTCCGGCTCTTCGACCGGAATCGGAAGCGGCGGTGGATCATCGAGGAAGTCGATGGTGGGCACGAAGAACAGGCCGCCGGTCACAGCGGTCGAGAAATCCAGGATCCGGTCGGTGTTGCCGGGCGGATCGCCGATGAACATGTTGGTCAGCATGCGTTCGGTGATGGCCGGGTTCGCACAGTATCCGATGAAGTACGTGCCGAACTCGCCGCTGCCGAGCTCGCCGAACGGCATGTTGCGCCGAACGATCTTCAGCTCGTTGCCGTCTTCGTCGGTGATGACGTTCAGCGCGATGTGGGAGTTGGAAGGTTTGACGTCGTCGGCCATTTCGATGTCGTCGAGCTTGGTGCGGCCGATCACCCGCTGCTGTTCGTCGACCGAGAGCGAACGCCAGTCCGTCATCGCGTGCACGTACTTCTGGATGTGCACGTAGCTGGCTCCGGCGAAATCGGGGTCCTCGGCGCCGATCCGAACGGCGGCCGCCGCGGTGGACCCGTTGGGGTTCTCGGTGCCGTCGACGAAGCCGAGCAGGTCCCGGTTGTCGAAGTACTGGAACCCGTGCACCTCGTCGACGACCGTGACGGCACTGCCGAACTCCTGCAGCATCCGGTCGGCCAGTTGGAAGCACACGTCCATCGTGTCCGCGCGGATGTGCAACAACACGTCGCCCGGGGTCGACGGCGCCTGATGACGGCCGCCGTCCAGAGCGATGAACGGATGCAGATCTGCCGGACGAGGTCCGGCGAACAGGCGGTCCCAGGCGGCCGAACCGATACCGGCCACGAGCGACAGCTCCTTGGCCGGGTCTCGGAACCAGATCGAGCGGACGATGCCCGAAATGTCAGGCAGCACGTCGTGAACGGTTTCCTCGCCGCCGTCCTCGATCGTCAGTACCAGGAAGATGGCCGCCCGCGTAAGAAGGTTCAGCACCGGCTGCGGGATCGGATCGGGCACAAACCGACCCTACCGACACCCGCGGCCGGTTCGCCGGTCAAGATGAAAAGATGCCAGCAAGCGCCAAGGGCCTGTGCGAGTTCATCGACGCGTCACCGTCTCCGTTCCATGTCTGCGCCACCGCGGCGCAACGCTTGCGCGACGCGGGATTCACCGAGCTGGCCGAAACCGACAGCTGGACCGCCACGGGAAAGTTCTTCACGGTGCGGGCGGGCTCGCTGGTGACCTGGAACACCGAGGGCACCGACCCGGCCGCGCCGTTCCGGGTGGTCGGCGGCCACACCGACAGCCCCAACCTCCGGGGCAAACAGCACCCAGACCGCGTCGTCGCAGGCTGGCAGGTGGTCGCGCTGCAGCCCTACGGCGGCGCCTGGCTGAACTCGTGGCTGGACCGCGACCTCGGGATCAGCGGCCGGCTCTCGGTCCGCGACGGCAACCGGATCGAACACCGGCTGGTGCGGATCGACGATCCGATCCTGCGCGTGCCCCAGCTGGCCATCCACCTGTCCGAGGACCGCAAGGGCGTGAGCCCCGACCCGCAGCGCCACGTCAACGCGGTGTGGGGTCTGGGGGAGCGGCCGGGGTCGTTCCTGCGGTTCGTCGCCGGGCGGGCCGGGGTGGAGGAGCGCGACGTGCTCGGGTTCGACCTGATGACGCACGATCTGACACCGTCGGCGATCACCGGCGCCGAGGGCGAGTTCGTCAGCGCGCCCCGGCTGGACAACCAGGCCACCTGCTACGCGGGGCTGGAGGCATTCCTGGCGGCGGACGCCGGCACGTACGTGCCCGTGCTGGCGCTCTTCGACCACGAGGAGGTCGGGTCCACCTCCGATCACGGCGCCCAGTCCGAGCTGCTGCCGACCGTGCTGGAGCGCATCGTGCTCGCCGCGGGCGGATCCCGCGAGGACTTCCTGCGCCGGACCGCCGGATCGATGGTGGCCTCCGGCGACATGGCGCACGCGACGCATCCGAACTACCCGGACCGGCACGAGCCCGGACACCTGATCGAGGTCAACGCCGGTCCGGTGCTCAAGGTGCAGCCCAACCTGCGCTACGCCACCGACGGCCGGACCGCGGCGGCGTTCGCACTGGCCTGCGAGCAGGCCGGGGTGCCGCTGCAGCGCTACGAGCATCGCGCCGACCTGCCGTGCGGGTCGACGATCGGGCCGATGACCTCGGCGCGCACCGGGATCCCCACCGTCGACGTCGGCGCGCCGCAGCTCGCCATGCACTCGGCCCGGGAATTCATGGGTGCCAAGGATGTGGCGGCCTACTCGGCGGCGCTACAGAGGTTCTTGTCACCGGTCTGACCTAGGGTCGGCGCCATGACCCTCTCGGTGGAAATGATCACGTTCGACTGCGCGGACCCGGACACGCTCGCCGATTGGTGGGCGCAGGCGGTCAGCGGGTCGGTAAACGCCTACGCACCAGGTGAATTCGTTCTCGTGCAACGGGACGGCGGTCCCAACCTGGGCTTTCAGCGAGTGCCCGACCCGACCCCCGGGAAGAACCGGGTACACCTCGACTTCCACGCCGCGGACATGGAAGCCGAGGTGGCCCGGCTGGTGGGCCTCGGTGCCACCGAAACGGGCAGGCACAACTTCGGTGAAGAGTTCAACTGGGTGGTGCTGTCCGACCCGGCCGGCAACGCGTTCTGCATCGCGGGCGGGTAGTCGCCCCTGGCCGGTGTGCACCGTCGCCGGCGGTGTGGCCGAGCCCACAGCGGCCCAAGTGCTGGTGGGGCGCGGAGCGGCCGCATCAGCGGCTGCCCGCGCCCAGGTCCGAGCAGCTACTAAACTGGGCTCGTGACGTCTGAGCTCACCCACGGCAGTACATCGACCCAAGACACTGTGGAGCGGGCAGCCGCCACCCCTGATCAGCCGCAGCCCTACCGCGAACTCGGTCTCAAGGACGACGAGTACCAGCGGATTCGCGAGATCCTGGGCCGCCGCCCCACCGACGCCGAGCTGGCCATGTACTCGGTGATGTGGAGCGAACACTGCTCCTACAAGTCCTCCAAGGTGCACCTGCGCTACTTCGGTGAGACCACCACCGACGAGATGCGCGCCGGCATGCTGGCCGGCATCGGTGAGAACGCCGGCGTCGTCGACATCGGCGACGGCTGGGCCGTCACCTTCAAGGTCGAGTCCCACAACCACCCGTCCTACGTCGAGCCCTACCAGGGCGCGGCCACCGGTGTCGGCGGCATCGTCCGCGACATCATGGCGATGGGTGCCCGCCCGGTGGCGGTCATGGACCAGCTGCGCTTCGGTGCGGCCGACGCCCCCGACACCCGCCGCGTGCTCGACGGTGTGGTGCGCGGAGTCGGCGGCTACGGCAACTCGCTGGGCCTGCCCAACATCGGCGGCGAGACGATCTTCGACCCGTCCTATGCGGGTAATCCTCTGGTCAACGCGCTGTGCGTCGGTGCACTGCGCAAGGAAGACCTGCACCTGGCGTTCGCCTCGGGCACCGGCAACAAGATCATCCTGTTCGGTGCGCGCACCGGTCTGGACGGCATCGGCGGTGTCTCGGTGCTGGCGTCGGACACCTTCAGCGGTGACGAATCCGGCGCGGGCCGCAAGAAGCTGCCGAGCGTCCAGGTGGGCGACCCGTTCACCGAGAAGGTGCTCATCGAGTGTTGCCTCGAGCTGTACTCGGCCGGCCTGGTGGTCGGCATCCAGGACCTCGGCGGTGCCGGATTGTCCTGTGCCACATCTGAACTCGCTTCCGCCGGCGACGGCGGCATGCGCATCGAGCTGGACCAGGTTCCGCTGCGGGCCAAGGACATGACCCCGGCCGAGGTGCTTTCCAGCGAGTCCCAGGAACGCATGTGCGCCGTGGTGACGCCGGAGAACGTCGAGGCGTTCATGGCCGTCTGCCGCAAGTGGGAAGTGCTGGCCACCGTGATCGGTGAGGTCACCGACGGGGACCGGCTCCAGATCACCTGGCACGGCGAGACCGTGGTCGACGTGCCGCCGCGCACCGTGGCCCACGAGGGCCCGGTCTACCAGCGCCCGGTGGCCCGCCCCGACACCCAGGACGCCCTGGTCGCCGACACCTCGGCCAAACTGCCCCGGCCCAAGACGGGCGACGAGCTCAAGGCCACCCTCCTGGCCCTGATCGGCAGCCCGCACCTGTGCAGCCGGGCGTTCATCACCGAGCAGTACGACCGCTACGTGCGCGGCAACACCGTGCTGGCCGAGAACGCCGACGGCGGTGTGCTGCGCATCGACGAGACCACGGGCCGCGGCATCGCGGTCTCCACGGACGCCTCGGGCCGCTACACCCAGCTCGACCCGTACACGGGCGCGCAGCTGGCGCTGGCCGAGGCCTACCGCAACGTCGCGGTCACCGGGGCCACCCCGGTGGCGGTGACCAACTGCCTCAACTTCGGGTCCCCCGAGGATCCCGGCGTGATGTGGCAGTTCAGTCAGGCCGTCCGCGGGCTGGCCGACGGCTGTGCCGCCCTTGGCATTCCGGTCACCGGCGGCAACGTCAGCTTCTACAACCAGACCGGTTCCACGGCGATCCTGCCGACCCCGGTGGTGGGCGTGCTCGGCGTGATCGACGACGTGAAGCGACGCATCCCCACCGGCCTCGGTACCGAACCGGGCGAGACGCTGCTGCTGCTCGGCGACACCCACGACGAGTTCGACGGTTCGGTCTGGGCCCAGGTCACCGGCGACCACCTGGGCGGGGTGCCGCCGAAGGTGGACCTGGCCCGCGAAAAGCTGCTGGCCGAGGTGCTGACCGCGGCGTCGCGCGACGGCCTCATCTCCGCGGCCCACGACTTGAGCGAGGGCGGGCTGATCCAGGCAGTGGTGGAGGCCTCGCTGGCCGGTGAAACCGGTTGCCGGGTCATCCTGCCCGACGGTGTGGACCCCTTCGTCTTCCTGTTCTCCGAGTCGGCGGGCCGGGTGCTGGTCGCCGTGCCGCGCACCGAGGAGAGCCGGTTCCGGTCGATGTGCGAGGCCAGAGACCTGCCGGTGACCCGGGTCGGTGTCGCCGACCAGGGCCCCGAAGGCGGAGAACCCTCGATCGAGGTCCAAGGACAGTTCAGCATCACCCTCGCGGAGCTACGGAGTACGTCAGAAGGCGTGCTGCCCGGGCTGTTCGGGTGACGGGGAAAGCCCCGAACGAACGTCATCCTCTGCTGCGCTGGGCCTGGAGCCTGGTGCGACTGGACTTCGCCGGCATCGCCGTCGGAGCCCTGTTCTTCTGTCTCTCGCTGACCCCGTCGCTGCTGCCGCGCGACTGGCTGTTCGCCGGGCTGATCGGCGGCATCAACGCCGCCATCGGCTACGGCATCGGGCTGCTGCTGGGAAAAGTGCTGTACCGCTTCGGGTTGCGAAACCGGACCTGGTGGCCGCCGTCGAAGCGAACGGCCTACTGGTTGAAGGCCCTCATCGTGACCGGCGCCATCACCGCATGTGTGCTGATGCTGATCCCCGCGGCGGCCTGGCAACGGCAGGTCTCGGCGTTGATGGGTATGGAAGGCCCGGCCACGCTCGGCTATCTGCGTACCCTGATCATCGCCGTCGCGGTGGGCGCGGCACTGATCGCCACCGCGCGATTGCTGCGCGACGCGGTGCGTCTGCTGGCCAGGGTGTTCATCCGGCGCTGGCATCTGCACCGGGAGGTGGCCCAGTTCATCGGGACCGCGATCGTGGTGGTGCTCGTCGTCACGCTCGTCAACGGCGTGCTCTACCGAGGGTTCCTGGCCGGGGCCAGCCGGGTGTTCCAGCCGCAGAACTCCACCACCCGGGAGGGCCTCAACCAGCCGACTGAGCCGGAAAGGTCCGGCAGTCCAGACTCATTCGCATCGTGGGACTCTCTGGGTTTTCAGGGCCGCAACTTCGTCGCGAGCGGCCCGCGGATCGCCGAGCTCGAAAAGGTCAACGGTGCACCGGCCAAGGAACCGATCCGGGTGTACGCCGGATTGCACACCGCCGAGACCGACGATCAGCGAATCGCGGTGCTGCTCAGCGAGTTGGAGCGGACCCACGCCTTCGACCGCAAGCTGCTGGTCGTCGTCCCGACCACCGGTACCGGGTGGGTGAACCCGACGGCCGCCCGCGCGCTGGAGCTGATGTACAACGGCGACACCGCCATGGTCGGTATGCAGTATTCCTATCTGCCGAGCTGGATTTCGTTCATGGGGGATCGGAAGAAATCCATGGACATCGGCCGGCTGATGATCGACGCGATCCAAGCGCGCTGGGCGCAACTACCCGCCGACCATCGCCCCAAGCTGGTCCTGTACGGGGAGAGCCTCGGATCGATGGGTGGCCAAGGCGCCTTCGGCTGGCTGCCCGACATCTCGCGAATGGGCTTCTCATCGGTGTTGTGGGTCGGCCCGCCCAACGCCAGCCCGTTGTGGAGCGGCCTGACCGCGCGCCGCGACCCGGGCACTCCGCAAGTCCGACCCCGCTACGACAACGGCCGCACGGTCCGATTCTCCGAGGCAGCCAGCGCCGCCGAGATCGCCGAGGACACCGCGGCCCCGTGGGAGGGCACTCGGGTCCTGTTCCTGCAGCACCCGTCCGACCCGATCATCTGGTGGTCGACGGATCTGCTGTTCTCCGAACCGGATTGGCTGGTCGAATCGCCCGGAACCGACCGGACTGCCTCGATGCGCTGGTATCCGATCATCACGTTCTGGCAGGTGGCCGCCGACATCACGAACGCCTCGAGCGTCCCTGCCGGACATGGGCACAACTACGGCGAATCGGTGCTCGACGGCTGGGCCGCCGTGGCACCACCGGAGGGGTGGACGCCTGAGGACACCGAGCGCATCAGGGTCGCGCTGGAGAAGGCCGAGGCCAACGATGGGCCCGAATACTGATGCGGTCCACCCGGATTCGCGCGGTGGCGCTGGCCGTGGGCCTGGTCGCCTGGAACGGTCTGGCCGACCCCCGGCTGCCGGCCCGGTGGCAGCCGCTGGTGCGGGCGGGGCTGGGCGGCGTGCTGATGGCCGCAACCGGCGCACGGCCGGGGCTACGGCCGCCGTCGGTGTGGTCGGGTCTGCGAGTCGGCGCGGCCGCCGCGACCGCGGTGAGCGCCGGTGTCGCGGCGACCTCGACGGTACCGGTGGTGCGGACCGGGATGCGCCGCAAGATGCTGCCCGAACGACCGGGCCGATGGATCGCCCTGCGGATCCCGCTCGGGACCGTCTGGCCGGAGGAGGCCGCGTTCCGCGGCGCGCTCGGCAAGGTCGGCTCCGACGCGTTCGGCCCGGCAGGCGGTCAGCTGCTGCAGGCCACCGCGTTCGGGCTGTCCCACATCGCCGATGCCCGCACCGCGGGTGAGCCAGTGATCCCGACCGTCCTCGTCACCGGAGTCGCCGGGTGGGTGTTCGGCTGGCTCGCGCAGCGCTCGGCCAGCCTGGCCGCGCCGATGCTGGCGCACCTGGCGGTCAACGAGGCAGGGGCGCTGGCTGCACTGGCCTACCAAGCCGGGCCAGCACCGCTGCCAGCGCCAGGATCGCCGCCGTGACGGCAGGCGGCAGCAAGGCGGGTATCGCAAAATCGGTGACCCGCAGCGGGATCAACACCACACTGACCACCACCACGGTCAGGATCACCCGAGGTGCCTGCTGTGCCGCCGCGGATCCGTCGATACGCGAATTGGCCTCGGTGACAAGCACATAGACCACCAGCAGGAGCAACGCCGCGACCACGGCGGGCACCCGGCCGATGTGATCCTGGAACCGGCTGAACGCCACGGCCAGCACGCCCATCACCGCGGGCACGAGGATCGCCACCTCCGGGCCCGCGCCGAACAACCGGCCCGCCACCCGGGTGGCCGCCCATGTCAGGGCCAGCACCGCGGCCGACGCCAGGCACAGCGCCCCGGTGGTGACCCAGTAATACCCGGCGTCGGCGTAGAACTCGGAGACGATCGGCACAAGGTTCGCGGCGGTGGGGTAGAACCCGCCGGTCGCGCCGACGTTGGCGGCCAGTAGCAGAGCGACCGCGATCAGTGCGGTGATCCCCACCGCGGCGCCCACCGGGCGCGCCACCGACACCAGGCGGCCGCTGACCACGGTGGCAGCCTCGAATCCCACCAACCCCAGGCCGAGCGGAATGGCTGCCGCGGTCACCAGCAGGACCGAATCGGCGGACGTGGGCCCGCCGAACGCCATCGGAGGTGTGCCGGATGCCACGCGGGCCATGATCGCCAGCGCCAGGTAGAGGAAGACCAGCAGGCCGACACCGGCCAGCGCGGCAGCCGTCGCACCCACCGCCCGCGTCGGCAGGTAGGCGACCACGGCGCCGGCGATGACCACCACGGCCACCGACCAGCCAGGCCACCACCAGCCGGCCAGCGCGGTCTCCAGATCCGGGGCCCCGGTCAACGGTTGCAGCGCGAGGGTGAGCGCGGCGACCGCGCCCAGCAGCACGTACGCCGCCAGCTGGACGAGGCTGGTGAACCGCCCGGCGTTGGGACCCACAGCGGAGGCGACCAGATCACCCGTCGACACCGCCTGCGGGGCATGCCGATGCAGCCGGGCGAACGCGAAGATCAGCACCGCGACGACGGCCGCGGCGCACAGGCCGGCCACCCCGTTGAAGGCCGCGGTTGCGATCGGCGCGAGCGACAGGCCGAGGGCCCGCCATGCGGAGAGCGGTGGGGGCCAGGCAGAGAGCCGCTCGGAGCTCGCCGGCACTACGCGCTTGGGCATCGATCAGACTTCTGGTTCCGGCGACGCGTTCACAAATCCCCTTTTCGTGCAACGACCTCGGACAAGATCGTAGAGCTGTCACGGATTGATCGTGGGCTCACCGATCTGACGGCCCCAGACGTAGTCGGTGAAGATCGGCGAGCCCAGCTCGACATGGTTGTACGGCGCAATCGACAAACCGGTGTCCATCACCAGATACGGCGCCGGCCACAGGTCCTTGGTGATCGGCTTCCAGCAGCCCGGCTTGCCCTCGGGCCCGCCCTTGGCGTTGACCCGCGGCAGATTGTCCGGATACACGTAGGCATTGCCCACACCGATGCTCGACAACGTGCCCGTGCTGTCGAACGAGTAGCCGTTGTCGCCGCCGAACGTCGCATAGAACGCCGGCGCTACGTCGTGGTAGTTGCGGATGGTGCAGAACAACTGGCCCTGGTAGGCGTCGAACAGCTTGGACGTCGGGATCAGGTCCTGCGCGCCGCGCTGCAGATATGGACCGCCGCGTTCCAGGATGTCCGACCCGGTCCCGGCGAAACCGATCGCCGCGACCAGCGCGGCGTCGAGCTGACCACGCTGGGAGTTGAAGGTGGCCGCACTGCGCGCGGCGTCGCCCAGGCCGTCGAACAGGTCGGGCCCGGCCTCCGCATAGCGCTCGCCGAGGTCCGCCAGGGCGGCGATGTCGTGGCGCAACGCGGGCATGCGCGGGTTCAGATCGTCGAGGATGGTGTTGCCGTCGGCAAGGGACTGGCCGAACGCACCGCCCAGGCCGGTGAGCGCCTGCGCGGTGGCGGACAGGGTCTGGTTCAGCTTGATCGGATCGACCTGTTCGGTGATCGCGGTGATGGTCTCGAACAACGTGTTGAACTCCGTGGTGACCGCCGTGACGTCGATCGGGGTGGAGCTCGAAAGCCGCTGCGCACTCGGATGTTCGGGCGAGGTGAACGCCACGTACTTGTTGCCGAACACGGTGGTCGCCTGGATCGAGGTCTGTACGTTGGCCGGCAGGAGGTGCAGATACTTCGGCTCGATGTCGAGCCGCACCAGAGCCCGCACCGGATCCCCGCCGTCGGTGCTCACCGCGCCCACCCGGCCGATCGGCACGCCGTTGTAGGTCACCTTCGAACCCGGATCGAGAACCAGGCCCGCCCGCGAGGCCAGCAGGGTCAGCGGTGTCTTGGCTTCGAAAGCGCCCCGGAACTGCGCCACGATCAACCCGAGTACCAGCGCGAGAATCGCCAAGAGCACTGCACCGGCCGTGCGATACGGCGGATTACGGTGATCGGCAAACACTTTGCGAGACTCTATGGCATGGCCGCGCGAGGCAGTGTAGATCCGCAAAAGACCAGGGCGGCGGTCGACGCCGTGGCCGACTGGCTACGCGAACCCACCAGCGCCGAACCCACCCGCGCCGAGTTGGCCGAGGCGGTCCGCCTGACCGCGCGCACCCTGGCCGCGCTGGCACCGGGCGCCAGCGTCGAGGTGAGGGTGCCGCCCTTCGTCGCGGTGCAGTGCATCGAAGGCCCGCGGCACACCCGCGGCAACCCACCCAACGTCGTCGAAACCGACTCACGGACCTGGCTGCTGCTGGCCACCGGACTGCTCGACCTCGATGCGGCAGGTGCGGCCGTGCAGTTGTCAGGATCCCGGGCGCCCGAGGTGGCCCGGTGGCTGCCCCTGGTCCGTCTCGACACCGAGTGAACCGCGGATAGTTCTGCACCCCAGCGGAAATGGAATCGCCGGTTGCGCCGTGTGCAGCGACGGATCCCGATACATTCATTCTCCGTAGAGCCGTGACCACCAGGCGATGACCGCTGGACAGTAGAGGAGCCGCCCGAATGGTCCGTGCGTGTCTCGATGGCGAAACCCTGAGGGCGGTCCGGAGATGACGCTGACCGACCGCCTCGTCGACGCGCTGGAATCGACCCCCGAGATGGCGCTCTTCCTGTGCCTCGCACTCGGTTTCGCGGTCGGCAAGGTGCGCGTCTGGAAGATCTCGCTCGGCGGTGTGGCCGGCACGCTCGTCGTCGCGATCCTGGTCGGCATGCTCGGCGACATCAAGCTGAACGACGAAGTCAAGACCATCGCGTTCGCCTTGTTCATCTTCACGCTCGGATACATCTCCGGGCCGACCTTCGTCGGCAGCCTCAACCGCCAGAGCCTGAAGTACGCCGCCTTCACCGTCATCGAGATCGCGTCGGTCCTGGGCATCACCGCCGTCGCGATCCTCATCATGCGGCTGGACATCGGTACCGCGGCCGGGCTGCTCGCCGGTGGGGCCACCGAGTCCGCGGTGGTGGGTACGGCCACCGACGCCATCGCGAGGCTGCCGCTGTCGGACGCCGAGATCGAGACGCTGCAGGCCAACGTCGGCACCGCGTACTCGATCTCGTACATCTGCGGGCTCATCACGATCGTGCTGCTCTCCAGTCAGATCTTTCCGCTGATCATGCGGGTCTCCCTGCGTGACGAGGCGGCCAAGCTGTGGAAGAAGCTCGGCGGAGGAGCCGACGAGGACAGTGCCACCCCCGCAGCGCCGCGCATCGTCGGCCGTGTCTACCGGGTCGAGACGGCAGCCGGCCAGACGGTCGAGAGCGTCCAGAACGGGCTCGGCGACGCGACGGCCATCGAGCGCATCTCCAGGGCGGGCCGGTCGCTGGACGTCCACCCCGACCTCGAACTCGCCGAAGGCGACGAAGTTCTCGTCGTCGGCCTGCGCGACAACGTCGTGCTCGTGCGGGACAGCATCGGCGAGGAGGTGGCAGGCGACGACATCACGATGGACATCGACATCGCAGAGGTGGTCTTCACCTCGCAGGAGTACCGGACCACGACGCTGGGCGAGTTCAAGCGCGAGGTCAGCGTGAAAGACCGGCGTGGGGTGTTCCTGCAGCGCGTGACCCGCGGCGACCAGGATCTTCCGGTCAACGACGGGACCGTGATCCAGCACGGCGACGTCGTGCGCCTCGTCGGCGCCTCCCGCGACCTCGACCGCGTGATCGGCCGGGTCGGGTTCCGGCTCGACCCGACGGTCAAGATCGACCTCGTCTTCATCTCGGTCGGCATCGTCGCGGGCTTCCTGATCGGCGGCCTGGTCTGGCAGATCGGGAACATCCCGCTCACTCTCGGCACCGGCGGCGGATGCCTGCTGACGGGCCTGTTGTTCGGCTGGATCCGGTCCAAGCGACCCACGTTCGGGCAGTACGACCCGGGCGCCGCCGATGTCATCAAGACGCTGGGCCTGGCCGTGTTCATCTGCGCAGTCGGACTGTCCTCGGGGCCGCAAGCCGTGGCGCTGGTCAAGCAGTTCGGGATCGGTCTGCCCATCGCGGGTGTCGCGATGACCGCGATCCCGGCGTTCGTGTCGCTGTTTGTGGCCTGGAAGGTCATGCGACTGCCGGCGCCGCTCACGCTCGGCGCCATCACCGGCCAGCAGTGCTCGACGCCGGGCGTCACCGCGGTCCAGCAGGCCGCGGGCAACGCCACGCCGCTGATGGCCTACACGATCGTCTACGCCTTCTCCAATGTGGCGCTGCCGCTGCTCGGGCCGGTCGTGGTCGCGATGGCCCACGCCATGGGCTCCTGACATTCGCGCTCCGTTCGCTGCCGGCCCCAGAGTGCGATCTTTCTCACGATCTGACCGAACTGTGATGCCCGCCGGTCGTTTGCCGAGCGGTCGGCGGAAGTTCGCCTGGGCCTTTCGGATTCGAAACCCGGTCCTTTGCCGCCCAGGCGGCCCGATTCCTTCCCGGACACGGGATCGGATTCCGTCCTACGGGCGACTTGACCGTAGACTCAGTTACGTCACCAAACCGCCCGCCCCGGGAGCAGCCCTATCGTGACTGGCCAGCAGCTCGACGACGAGAACGAACCGCGCGAGGAATGCGGCGTATTCGGGGTCTGGGCCCCGGGTGAAGACGTCGCAAAGCTCACCTATTACGGCCTGTACGCGCTGCAGCACCGCGGCCAGGAAGCCGCGGGCATCGCCGTGTCCGACGGCTCGCAGATTCTGGTGTTCAAAGATCTCGGCCTGGTCAGCCAGGTGTTCGACGAGCAGACCCTGGCCGCGATGCCGGGCCACGTCGCCGTCGGCCACTGCCGCTACTCCACGACCGGCTCCACCACCTGGGAGAACGCCCAGCCGGTGTTCCGGAACACCGCCGCGGGGACGGGCGTCGCGCTCGGCCACAACGGCAACCTCGTCAACACCGCCGAACTGGCCGCCCAGGCCCGCGAAGCCGGACTGATCGACATGAAGGGGTCGACGGCCACTGTCACCGCTACAACGGACTCCGACATTCTCGGTGCGCTGCTGGCGCACGGCGCGGCCGACGCCACGCTGGAGCAGGCCGCCCTTGAACTGCTGCCGAAGGTGCGCGGCGCGTTCTGCCTGACCTTCATGGACGAGAACACCCTGTACGCCGCGCGCGACCCGCACGGGGTGCGCCCGCTGGCCCTCGGCCGGCTCGACCGGGGCTGGGTGGTGGCCTCGGAGACCGCCGCGCTCGACATCGTCGGCGCCTCGTTCGTCCGCGACATCGAACCCGGTGAACTGCTGGCCATCGATGCCGACGGCGTGCGCTCCACCCGATTCGCCAACCCCGAGCCCAAGGGCTGCGTCTTCGAATACGTCTATCTGGCCCGTCCGGACAGCACGCTGGTGGGCCGCTCGGTGCACGCCACCCGCGTCGACATCGGCCGCCGGCTGGCTCGCGAGCACCCGATCGACGCCGATCTGGTGATCGGTGTCCCGGAGTCCGGAACGCCGGCCGCGGTCGGTTACGCCCAGGAATCCGGCATCCCGTTCGGCCAGGGCCTGATGAAGAACGCCTACGTGGGCCGCACCTTCATCCAGCCCTCGCAGACCATCCGTCAGCTCGGTATCCGGCTCAAGCTCAACCCGCTGCGCGAGGTGATCCGCGGTAAGCGGCTGATCGTCGTCGACGACTCGATCGTGCGCGGCAACACCCAGCGCGCCCTGGTCCGCATGCTGCGCGAAGCCGGGGCGCTGGAGGTGCACGTCCGGATCGCCTCGCCGCCGGTGAAATGGCCCTGCTTCTACGGCATCGACTTCGCCACCCCGGCCGAGCTCATCGCCAACGCCGCATCCGCCGAGCACCCGGGCGAGATGCTGGAGGCGGTGCGGCACGCCATCGGCGCCGACAGCCTGGGCTACATCTCCCAGCAGGGCATGATCGCGGCCACCGAACAACCGCCGACCCGGCTGTGTTCGGCCTGTTTCGACGGGAACTACCCGATCGAACTGCCCGGCGAGACCGCGCTCGGCAAGAACGTCATCGAGCACATGCTGGCCACCGCGGCCCGCACCGGCGTCCCGCTGCAGGCCGACAACGACAACGCATCGGCACTGCGCAGGCCCTGAGGTCCTGGCATCGGCGCCCTTGAGGGGTCCTTAACACCTCCTGCGCTGTACCCCCGCAACAGCGGGGCGGTAGCCTAGCTTGCGATGACTAAGGGCGCCGAACAGCACGGCATCGCCGAACACAACAGCATTTCGTACGCGTCAGCCGGGGTCGATATCGAAGCCGGTGACCGCGCTGTCGAACTCTTCAAACCCCTCGCCGCCAAGGCGACCCGACCGGAGGTCCGGGGCGGCCTGGGCGGCTTTGCCGGGTTGTTCGCCTTACGCGGCGGATACCGCGAGCCGGTGCTCGCCGCCTCGACCGACGGCGTGGGCACCAAGCTCGCCGTCGCGCAGGCCATGGACAAGCACGACACAGTCGGGCTCGACCTGGTCGCGATGGTGGTCGACGACCTCGTGGTGTGCGGCGCCGAGCCGTTGTTCCTGCAGGACTACATCGCCGTCGGGCGCACCGTCCCCGAGCGGGTCAGCGCGATCGTGTCCGGCATCGCCGAAGGCTGTGTCCAGGCCGGCTGCGCGTTGCTGGGCGGCGAGACTGCCGAACACCCGGGCCTGATGGAACCCGACCACTACGACATCTCCGCGACCGGCGTCGGCATCGTCGAGGCCGACGATGTGCTCGGGCCCGACCGGGTCCGCCCCGGCGACGTGATCATCGCCATGAAGTCCAGCGGACTGCACTCCAACGGCTACTCGCTGGCCCGCAAGGTGCTGCTGGAGATCGACCGGATGAACCTGGCCGGCCACGTCGAGGAATTCGGCCGCACGCTCGGCGAGGAACTCCTGGAGCCGACCCGCATCTACGCCAAGGACTGCCTGGCGCTGGCCGCCGAGACACAGGTGCGCACCTTCTGCCACGTCACCGGTGGCGGCCTGGCGGGCAACTTGGAGCGCGTGGTGCCCCACGGACTGACCGCAGAACTCGACCGCGGCACGTGGACCCCGGCACCCGTGTTCCAGATGATCGCCCAGCGCGGACGCATCGAGCGCGCCGAGATGGAGAAGACGTTCAACATGGGCGTCGGGATGGTCGCGGTCGTGGCCCCGGAGGACACCGATCGCGCGCTGGCCATCCTGACCGCACGGCACCTGGACTGCTGGACGCTGGGAACCGTCAAGAAGGGCGGCAAGGACAGTGTGCGCGCCCAGCTGGTCGGACAGCATCCGCGGTTCTAGACAGTAGACAAGGTCGCGCTGGTAAGCGTCATGCGCAACCAGCGCGACCCGTGTCTAAGTTCTGGGACGGGATGCAGGCGGCTCAGCGCCGCCAGTCATCCTCACCCGACCATTCATCGGCGTCGTCATTGACGTCACCGGAATCGGGAGATCCCGACAGCTCACGTTGGAGCTGACTGAAGTCGGTGTTCGGTGAGCTGTACTTCAACTCACGTGCCACCTTGGTCTGCTTTGCCTTCGCCCGGCCGCGGCCCATGGGGGGACCCCCTCGCGCAATAACGGAGCGGCCCAATTGCTAGGCGGCTCCGATCTGTGTGTCTTTATTGTCCTGCCAACACTTTACCGTGCCCGCCCGCGAAGTGCTGTCAGGCCCTGCCTCACGGTGCGCGGCTGGGGCCCGGGCCGTCGTGCTTCGTTGCACGACAGCACGACCGTCCCCAGGATCGCGGATTCCGCGCAGAGACGGTCGTCACGTCGTCGGTGACCGAGTGAGTTTACGTGCTCGAGCCCAGTTCTACGGCCTAACGGCCCCGGAGGCGTTCGACAGCCGCGCGCCCGGCCCCTGCGGTGGCATCCGCCTCCGGCATGGAATCCGGGTCGATCACGGCGGGTGCCTGGGCCTCGGCCCCGGCGATCAGCTCGGTGTCGGCCGGCAAGCCCCGTTTGAGCAGCGCCAACGCGATCGGACCCTCGTCGGCGTGTTCGACGACCGTGCCGATCCGGCCGACATTGCGCCCGCCCGCGGTCACCGCGTCGCCCGTCACCGGCCGGTCGGCAGAGCCGTCGAGCTGCAGGATCACCAGCATCCGGGGTGGTTTACCCAGGTTGTGCACGCGGGCGACGGTCTCCTGCCCGCGATAGCAGCCCTTGTCGAGGTGGACCGCCCCGACACCGGGGCCACCGATCCAGCCCACCTCGTGTGGGATGGTCCGCTCATCGGTGTCCACACCCAGCCGAGGTCGCCCGGCCGCCACCCGGTGCGCCTCGTAGGCCCACACACCGGCCGGCTGGACACCGGCTTCGGTGAGCCGCCGGGCGTGCTCGGCGGTCGACGCGCGCGGCACCACCAGGTCCAATTCGATGCCGGGGGCGGGCAACCGGCGCAGGAACCCGCCGCCGGGCAGGGCCACCGCCGTCGCCTCCTGCGGCAGCTCCTCGACACCCAGGGCCGCGAGTACGCGCTCATCGGCCAGCCCGGGCCCGAGAAGGGACAGCACCGCCATGTCGGCAGGCTCGATCTGGACGTCGGCCCAGAACACCATCTTGCGCAGGTACGCCAACAGCGGTTCGCCCCGCCACGGCTCGGTGTCCAGGTACGTGGTGCCGTCGAGCTCGGTCTGGATCCAGTGATCTTCGACACGGCCCTGCAGATCCAGGCTCAGGTTCTCGGTCACCGCACCGTCCGGCAGTGCACTCACGTGCTGGCTGGAGATGCTGTGCAGCCACGTCTGCCGGTCCTTGCCGGTCAGGGTCAGGACCGCGCGGTGCGATCGGTCCACCAAGACCGCGGCACTCGCGGCGGCGCGCTGTTCACCGAGCGGATCACCGTAATGCCAGACGGCGCCGGCGTCGGGACCAGCCTCGGGCGCCGGGACCGCTGACGGTAGTGCAGTCATAGGCCAACTGTACGGGTCTACGCTTTGGCCCCATGGCAAGCCAACCAGCCGTCCTGGTCACCCTCGACGGGCAGATCCACGACCCCAACGTCCCGCTGCTGCATGCCGACGACCTGGCCGCCGTGCGCGGAGACGGAGTCTTCGAGACGCTGCTGGTGCGTGACGGCGGACCTTGCCTGTTTGAGGCGCACCTGGGGCGGTTGACCCAGTCCGCCAAGATGCTGGATCTGCCCGAGCCGGATCTGGACGCCTGGCGGTCGGCGGTGACGCTGGGGGTTGAGCGCTGGACGGCCGACAACGACGGCGACGGGGTGCTGCGCCTGGTGTACAGCCGTGGGCGGGAGAGCGGCGGGCCCACGACGGCCTTCGCCACCATCGGCGCGCTCGCCGACCGGGTGGCCGGGGTGCGCCGGGACGGGCTCGCGGCGATCACGCTGGAGCGCGGGCTGCCCCTCAACGCCAGCGACATGCCGTGGCTGGTGGCAGGCGCCAAGACCCTGTCCTATGCGGTGAACATGGCCGCGCTGCGACATGCCGAGCGCAACGGCGCGGGCGACGTGATCTTCGTCAGTTCCGATGGCTATCTGCTGGAGGGGCCGCGGTCCACGGTGGTGATCGCGACCGAAGGCGAGGACGGGCAACCGCTGCTGCTCACGCCGCCGCCGTGGTATCCGATCCTGCGCGGCACCACTCAGCAGGCTCTGTTCGAGGTGGCTCGCAACAAGGGCTACGACTGCGACTTCCGCGCCCTCAAGCCATCGGATCTGCTTACCGCGCAAGGGGTTTGGCTGGTCTCCAGCATCACTCTCGCGGCCCGCGTGCATACTCTGGACGGGCAGCCGCTGCCCGATGCGCCGCTGGCCGCCGACGTCTCCGGCCTGGTCGACGCCGCGATCGTCAGCGATCGCTGACCTGCGAATAAATCGCTTGTCGAGGTGCGCGGACGGGGGTAGCTTCGTGGGCACACAGGGAAGGAGGTGGTCCGTCAAAGTGAGTGACTTATGGACATGTGAGGTGGCTGCCCGCTAGCAGCGCCGGGGTATTGCCTGCGCGCGCTGGCGAATTCCCCGCAGCCACCCGGCCCCCGAGCCCCCGGTCTGTCCAACCAGGTACCAAGGCTCGGGGGCTGCCCATATCTGGGGCCGGCCAAATCCGTTACTGCTGTTTACCGTTGCGGCGCTTGTGGCGCCAGTGACTGGCAGGCCTGCATGGCGCCTTCCCACTTGGCCTGGTCGACCCCGGGCGGAGGGGGAGGCGCCGCTCCGTCGCCGGGCGGAGGGCCGTCCGGACGGTGCCCGGGCGCGCCGGGATGTTCCGGTCCGCCGGGCGCACCGGGATGTTCCGGTCCGCCGGGCGCACCGGGTGCTCCTTCGGGTGGCGCCGGAATTCCGTGCTCCTGCATGCACTCTCCGAACGCATCCGGGGTGATCGGTGCGCCCGACGACGACTCGGGCGCCGACGACGCCGACATGGATGCGGACGGGGTCGACGAGTCGGCCGACTCGGCCGACTCAGCCGACGAACAGGCAGCGGCCGAGCCGATCACAGCGAAGGCGGCCAGTCCGCAAAAGGTGGTTCGCAGAAATGTCTGTTTCATGGCGATGACCGTATGAGGCCCCGCTGAGCACCAGTTATCCGCGGGCTATGTGTCCGCTGTGGGAGGCGCCGTGGTGCGCGCTAGCTGCTGGGGCCGGGCGCCAACGTCGAACATGCCTTGGTGGCGTCCTGCCACGTCTGGTCGTCGACCCCGGACGGCGGACCGGCGACCGGCCCGGGCGCTTGCGGGACACCGTGCTCGGACAGGCAGTGCGCGTAGGTGCCGTGCTCGGGCGGCGGTGAAGTGGGGGCCGGCTGCGGGCCCTCCGACGAACATGCGCCGAGGAGTGCTGCTGCGGCAAGCAGGCCTGCCGCGAGGAGTGGCCGGCGCATCAGCCGACGAACCGTGACAGCCGGGCCGACAGGTGCGGTACCAACCCGCCGTCGGCGTCTACCCGTTCCTCCACGTAGCCCAGGTCGCCGCCTTCGACGATGCCGTAGAGCCGCTTGGCGCCGCCGACGAGCAATCCGGACTTGCTGCGGGCCAGAGCATCGGTGACCAGCTCCCAGGAGGCCTGGGTGAGGGGCTTGCCGTAGAACAGTTCGACGTAGCCGGCCGAGTGGGCCAGCAGCAGTTCGATGGCCTGTGACTCGTCGCGCCCCGCGGGATCCTCGGGATCGGTCACGAATCGCCAGTAACCGGTTTCACGCAGGCCCGGAGAGTCGTATTCACCGGTCGCGGTCAACCGCCAGGACCGCGAATCCCAGTTCAGGTAATCGCCGCCGTCGTGGGAGACCACGATCTGCTGGCCGAACCGGTAGTCGCCATGGGTGTCGCGACCTTCGCCCTCACCGCGCCAGACGCCGACCAACGGCAAGAGCGCCAACAACGCATCGTTGAGTTCGACGCCGTCGCGCAGATTGGCGGTATCGGCGGGAACCGGGAGGTCATCGAAGACCGGAATGTTACGGGTGGCCGTGGCCTTGGCCCGTTCGGCGGCGGCCGCAATGGCTCGGTCGCCTGAGCCCGGCTCCGGGACGGAGGCCTCGGCTGGAATGTCTCGGTCGGAGGTCACGACTCGTCGGTGACGAGGCGGTACAGCGCGTACAACGCGAACCACGTGATGACCACGACGGCCGCGACGAGCATTATCTCGAAGAAGAGCACCACGGGAGTGAGTCTAGTTCCTTGTCGAAGGTGTCGGCGCCCCGGGTCGGGACGCCCCTATACACGCCGAACGTGGGCTTGTGTGCGAGATACGTGCGAATCCTCGTACACAAGCCCACGTTCGAGCTGACGGTCCTAGGCGACCTTGACGTCGACCTCGTGGATGCCCGCACCGGTCGGGGCCACGCTGGCGTCGCCGTTGCCCGCGGGGGACAGGGCGCGCAGCGTCCAGGTGCCCGGGGCGGCGAAGAACCGGAAATCACCGGTTGCCGACGCCACGACCTCAGCGGTGAACTCATCGCTGGAGTCCAGCAGGCGCACGAAGGCGCCGCCGACAGCCTGGCCGGAGCCGTCAACCACACGACCGGTGATGACGGTTTCCTTCTCCAGGTCGACGCCGGCCGGCAACGTCAGTCCTTGCTTGGGTGCAGAGCACATATCAACTTCCCAACTCGATCGGGGCGCCCACCAGGGAGCCGTATTCCGTCCAACTGCCGTCGTAGTTCTTGACGTTCTGGTGTCCCAGCAGCTCCTGCAGCACGAACCAGGTGTGCGACGAACGCTCACCGATCCGGCAGTAGGCGATGGTTTCCTTCTCGCCGTCCAGGCCGGCCGCGGCATACAGCTTGGCCAGATCCTCGTCGGACTTGAAGGTGCCGTCCTCGTTGGCTGCCTTGCTCCACGGAACGTTGATGGCGCCGGGGATATGCCCCGGCCGCTGGCTCTGCTCCTGCGGCAGGTGCGCAGGAGCCAGGATCTTGCCGGAGAACTCGTCAGGCGAACGCACGTCGACCAGGTTCTTCGTGCCGATCGCCGCGATGACCTCGTCGCGGTAGGCCCGGATGTTGTTGTCCAAGGGCTGCGCGGTGTAGGAGGTGGCCGGGCGGCTGACGGCGTCCTTGACCAGCGGGCGGGCGTCGAGCTCCCAGCGCTTGCGGCCGCCGTCGAGCAGCTTGACGTCGGCGTGGCCGTACAGCTTGAAGTACCAGTAGGCGTATGCCGCGAACCAGTTGTTGTTGCCGCCGTACAGGATCACCGTGTCGTCGTTGCTGATGCCCTTGTCGCTCAACAGCTTCGAGAATTGCTGCTGGTCGACGAAGTCACGCTTGACGGCGTCCTGCAGATCGTCTTTCCAGTCCAGTTTGACGGCGCCGGGGATGTGACCCTCGTCGTCGTAGGCGCTGGTGTTCTCGTCGACCTCGACGAACACCACGCCAGGGGTATCGAGGTTGTTCCCGGCCCATTCGGTCGAGACCAGGACGTCGGAACGTGCCATGTACGAATTCCTTTCGGTTGCTTCAGATTTGAGTGGTCAGGCGGGTGTCATGCGGGACTGGGGGTGCGGCGGAACCGCGCCACCAGCGGGTAGATCTGGCAACCCAGGCAGATGCCGAAGGCGGCGTTGAGAAAGGCTGCCACCAACGCGAAAGCGGTGGCGGTCAGGCCGAGGGCGGTGATACCGAAGGCGAACCCCGCGGTACCCACGACCGCGAACACGAAGCCGACCAACTGGGCGAACTTCAGCGGTGGCACCGGCTCACGCTCGGTGACCGGTGCCAGGCGCGGCGCCACGAAAGTGGCGAACAGCCGGCCGTACGGGTGCCGCCGCGGACCGCCGACCGCACCGATGGCGAACACCACGGCCTGGGCACCCAGCAGCACCGCGGCCGCGAGCTCACTCACCCCGGCGACCAGCAGGGTGACGATCAGTACCGCGGTGGTGACCCAGGCGGCGAACCGCGGCCCCCGCACGTCGACCTGGGCAGGCCGGCCGTCAGCGATGGGCTGGGTTGATGTCGATGACATGAGAACGAACTCCTGTTGTTGTAGAAGGTCTGATGGTGTGCAGGCCCAGGCACGAGGCCTGAGCGGGCGCGCGAAAGCGCGCGGCTGCCCTCAACAGCAACAACAACAGCAGCAACCCGCGACGCGGCACAGATCGACTGCGCGGCGCTTGGTGAGCACAAGCTCAAGGCGGGCTGACACGAGCGACAGCTTACCCAATAACCGCGGGGTCAGGCCAACAGTGGTTCCAGCGCCGAGCGCAGGTCAGCGGCCTTGGGAACGCCGCTGGTGCGGTACCGGGGCCGCCCGTCACGGTCGAAGATGATGGTGGTGGGCAGCGACAGGACCGAAAGCCGCCTGGCGGCTTCGGGATTGGCGTCCATGTCGATTTCCACGTGGGCGACTTCGGGTAGCTGGGCACAGACCTGGTCGACGACGCGTCGTACCCCGGCGCACGGGCCGCACCATTCGGCCGAGAAATGCAGCACGGTCGGACCCGTGTGCGAGAGCCCGAGATCGCTCGTGTCGACGTCGGCGGCCTCTTCACCCGCCCTGATCATGCCGGCGCGCAGCGTGATCAGGCGGCCGATCACGTAGGCCACCCCGAGTGCGGCGATCAGCACCACGACCACCAGCACCATCGAAGAGCTCATGATTGTCTGAACCCCGCCAGGTCGATGGTTACTCCCGAGGCGATCCCCTCGATGATCACATCGGAGCCCCGGGCACCCGCAGTGGTCGGGGCGATCCCGAACGGCAGCTTCTGACCGCTGATCTTGTGGCTGAACTCCGACAGGACCGCCGCGGTCTTGTCCTCGGGAACGGGCTCGTCGGCGGTACCCGGGCCGGTCAGGATCCCGGTCGCGGTCAGCACCAGGGTGGTGTCGTCGCCGTCGGCGAAGGACAGGTCGACCGAGACGCTGACCCGCTTGTCCAGCCCCGATTTCTTGGGGGTCCCGGTGAACACCAGCCCCTGACTGCTGGAGATGCCGGACTCGGTGGTGCCCCCGGTGGCGTCGTTGGTTTCCCGCGAGGGGGCCTCGACCAGCAGGTCGTCGATGCCCATGAACCTGCCGATGTGGGTGGAGTCGATGATGATGCGGCTCTCGGTCTTCCTGACCGGCAGTTTCGCGTCCGGTGGGATCAGCCACGACGAGTCGGTGATGTCGATGCCGTGCAGGGTGGCCTCCAGCGAGGCCTTGCCCACCACGGGATGGTCGACGCCCGCGGCCCGGATCTCGATCTCCCGGTAGCGATCGTTGCGGACCTGGGTCAGGAACGGAAAGCCGAGGATGGCCACCCAGGGGTCCCAGTTCAGCCCGGCCGCGGTGCGGATGTTGCGGGCGAGGCGGTACTCGGCATAGATCGCCGAACCGAAATCGGTGCCGACAACCCCGACGACGAGCGCGGTCAGGGTAGCGGCGAGCCCGATCAGCAGTTTGCGCACCGGCACATTGTCGCCCACAGCCGCCGGATCGAAGCGCTCGGCGCGGCTAATCAGCAGGTGAGGCGTTATCGTTAGTTCACTAAAGGCCGGTAACGGCTACATGTCAGTCATGAATCCGACCGTGTGGACATCGGGGTCCGGGCGATCGTGGGAAGTGATTGCCGGCGCGCCGGAGGACCTGTTGGATCTACTGCTACTGACCGTCGACCCGCACCCCGAGGCGGTCCTGCCCTCTCTGACCCTGCTTGCCCACACCGTGCGCACAGCACCGACAGAGGTGTCCTCGCTGCTGGAAGCGGGCAGTGCCGACGTGGCGATCGTCGACGCCCGTACCGATCTCGCGGCCGCTCGCGGCCTGTGCCGGCTGCTGGGGACGACGGGCACGTCTGTCCCGGTCGTGGCGGTGATCAACGAGGGCGGGTTGGTGGCGGTCAACCATGAGTGGGGCCTGGACGAGATCCTGCTGCCGGGCACCGGACCGGCCGAGATCGACGCCCGGCTGCGGCTCCTGGTCGGCCGGCGCGGAGGCGGCGCCAACCAGGAGAACGTCGGCAAGATCACCCTCGGTGAGCTCGCGATCGACGAAGGCACCTACACCGCACGCCTGCGCGGCCGTCCGCTCGATCTCACCTACAAAGAGTTCGAGCTGCTCAAATACCTCGCCCAGCATGCCGGACGGGTCTTCACCCGGGCGCAGCTGCTGCAGGAGGTGTGGGGCTATGACTTCTTCGGCGGTACTCGCACGGTGGACGTGCACGTCCGTCGTCTGCGCGCCAAACTCGGCCCCGAGTACGAATCGCTGATCGGCACCGTCCGCAACGTCGGATACAAGGCCGTGCGCCCGTCCCGGGGCCGCACTCCCGCGGGCGAGGCGGCCGGTGCAGGCGACGCCGCGCCCGACGACTCCGGTGACGACGACTTCGACCCGGCAACCGACGACGCGGACGAGCCGTTGGCGGGGCGGTTGCCCAGCCAGTGACCGAACTCAACTGGCGGACCGGGCTGTCTGAGGCCGAGCGGGCCGAAATCCGTGCACTCGTCGCCGCAGCCGCCGCGGCCGACGGCGTCGCCCCGGTGGGCGACCAGGTGCTGCGCGAGCTCGGCCATGACCGCACCCGCCACCTGCTGGCCACCGACGGCGCAGACCTCGTCGGGTACCTGAATCTGGCCCCGGCCGGCGAGGCGGACCCGGCGATGGCCGAGCTGGTGGTCCATCCGCAGGCCAGACGGCGCGGCGTCGGTGCGGCGCTGGCTCGGGCCGGGCTCGCCGAGGGCGCAGCGGACACGCGCATCTGGGCACACGGCGACCTCGAGGCGGCTCGTGCGCTGGCGGCCGCACTGGACCTCAAATCGGTCCGCGAACTGCTGCAGATGCGTCGCCCGCTGACCGATCTGCCGCCGCTGCGCACCGCCGAGGGCGTGCGGATCGGCACCTATGCCGGACCGGGAGACGATGCCGAGATCCTGCGGGTCAACAACGCCGCGTTCTCCTGGCACCCCGAACAGGGCGGCTGGACCGAACAGGACATCGAAGAGCGGCGCAGCGAGCCGTGGTTCGAACCCGAGGGGCTTTTCGAGGCGTTCGACGAACACACCGGGGCCCTGCTGGGGTTCCACTGGACCAAAGTGCACAACCCCGAGCTCGGCGAGGTCTACATCGTCGGCGTCGACCCGTCGGCACAGGGACGGGGACTGGGTTCGGTGCTCACTCTGCTGGGGCTGCACCACCTCGCGCAGCGGTCCCTGCGGACGGTGCTACTTTACGTCGAGGCAGATAACTCGGCGGCCGTGGCGACCTACCGAAACTTGGGTTTCGAGGTGTTCGGCGTCGACGTGGCGTACGCCGCCGGTTAACCCGTTTAGCTGTGAACACGCTGAACCTATTCACTGCCGATTCACCTGCTGTCCGCGAGCCGTCCACTGGGGCCTAATACGTTGCCGGAGAGTTTGAAGCCGTCAACGGAAAGTAGGACAAGTGAAGCTCTTCAGCATTGGCAAGCCGTTCGGTGTCGCGCTGTCCGCGACGGCGATTGCGGCACTCACGCTGACCGCGTGTGGCAGCGACAACAACGCCGGCAGCACCAGCTCCCCGGCCGCGGGCGGCAACTCGTCCGCGTCCGCCGAGTGCGCGGGCAAGAACGCGGTGACGGCCGAGGGTTCGACGGCGCAGCAGAATGCCATTGCCGAGTTCAACAAGGTCTGGGGCCAGGTCTGCTCCGGCAAGAACCTCTCCTACAACCCGACCGGTTCGGGCGCGGGTGTCGACCAGTTCATCGCCAAGCAGGTCGACTTCGCCGGTTCCGACTCGGCGCTCAAGGACGACCAGGTCAAGAAGGCCGCCGACCGCTGCGGCGGCAACGAGGCCTGGAACCTGCCGCTGGTGTTCGGCCCCGTCGCACTGGCTTACAACGTCGAGGGCGTCGACAAGCTCGTGGTGAACCCCGACGTGCTCGCCAAGATCTTCCAGGGCGAGATCAAGAAGTGGAACGATCCGGCGATCGCAGCGCTCAACGCCGGCGCCACCCTGCCTGACCTGGACATCAAGCCGATCTACCGGTCGGATTCCTCGGGCACCACCGACAACTTCCAGAAGTACCTCGCCGCGGCCGCACCGCAGACCTGGACCAAGGGTGCGGGCAAGGAGTTCCAGGGCGGCGCCGGTGAGGGCGCGCAGAAGTCCTCCGGTGTCGTGCAGGCCGTCCAGGCCACCCCGGGCTCGATCGGCTACGTCGAGAAGAGCCCGGCCGCCGCGGCCGGTCTGCCCTACGCCCAGATCGACAGCGGTGCCGGCGCGGTCGCGCTGGACGACCAGTCGACCACCAAGGCCGTCGGCGCCGCCAAGTTCAAGGGCGACGGCAAGGACTTGATCATCGACCTGAACGCGCTGTACGCCTCGAAGGAGGCCGGCGTCTACCCGCTGGTGCTGGCCACCTACGAGATTGTTTGCTCCAAGGGTTACGACGCCGACACCGCGGCGGCCGTCAAGTCCTTCCTGACCGTGGCCGCCAACGAGGGCCAGGCCAGCCTGTCGCAGGCCGGATACATCGCGCTCCCCGACGAGTTCAAGCAGCGCCTGCTGACCTCCGTCGAGGCCATCGCTTAGTAGCCCGGCTGGCGTTAGAGGACGGATCTGGGCGAGGATGGGTTTTCCGACCATATGACCAACAGGGGCCCTGACGGGACAACAGTGACAACGCCGAATCCAGCTGATTCGGGGTCGGGGGAGACGCTCGCGTCCCCTCACCCCGAACCGGCACCCATCTCCACCGATCCGTCCAAGGGAGCCAAGGTTCGCCTCGGCGACCGGATTTTCCGCTGGCTCGCAGAGGGTTCGGGCATCCTCATCGTCGCGCTCATCGCGGCGATCGGGGTGTTCCTGCTCTGGCGGGCGATTCCCGCGCTGACCCGCAACGAGGAGAACTTCTTCCTCTACGGCGGCAACTGGATCACCACCGACACCTCGGCGATGCACTTCGGCATCTTCGAGCTGCTGCAGGTGACCGTGTTCGTCTCGGTGTTCGCGCTGCTGCTGGCGATGCCGGTGGCGCTGGGTATCGCGATCTACCTGACCCAGTACTCATCGCGGCGGTTGGCCGGTCCGCTGGCCTATCTGGTGGACCTGCTGGCCGCTGTGCCGTCGATCGTCTACGGCGTGTGGGGCCTGTATGTGCTCGCGCCGGCCATCAAACCCTTTGCGGTGTGGCTCAATACGCACTTGGACTGGTTGTTCCTGTTCAAGACCGGCAACGCGTCGGTGGCCGGCGGCGGCACGATCTTCACCGCGGGCATCGTGTTGGCGGTGATGATCCTGCCGATCATCACCGCGGTGACCCGCGAGGTCTTCACCCAGACTCCGCGCGGCCAGATCGAGGCCGCACTCGCGCTCGGCGCCACCCGCTGGGAAGTGGTGCGCACGACGGTGCTGCCCTTCGGACTGTCCGGATATATCAGCGGCGCCATGCTCGGCCTGGGGCGCGCGCTCGGCGAGACCATCGCACTGCTGATCATCCTGCGTGGCACCCAGACCGCGTTCAGTTGGACGCTGTTCGACGGCGGCTACACCTTCGCCAGCAAGATCGCGGCCACCGCAAGCGAATTCAACGACCAGTACAAGGCGGGCGCCTACATTGCCGCCGGCCTGGTGCTGTTCATCCTCACCTTCGTGGTGAACTCGCTGGCGCGCGCCGCGGTCGCCGGAAAGGGACGCTGATGAGCGCTTGCGCGAAGAGGAGACAACACAGATGACCTCCACGCTCGAGCGGCCGGTCAAGGCGCCCGCGTTCCAGGGCGTGAGCCTGCGCCGCAAGCTGACCAACCACTTCGCCACGGTGCTGGTGACCCTGTCGTTGCTGGTCGCCCTGATCCCGCTGGTGTGGGTGCTGTATTCGGTGATCGTCCGGGGATGGGCCGCATTGAGCTCACCCACGTGGTTCACCAACTCCCAGGCGGGCATGACGACGTTCACCGCAGGCGGCGGTGCCTACCACGCGATCATCGGCACCCTGCTGCAAGGCCTGGTGTGCTCGCTGATCTCGATTCCGATCGGCGTCATGGTGGGTGTGTACCTGGTCGAGTACGGCGGCGGAACGCGGCTGGGCAAGATCACCACCTTCATGGTGGACATCCTCACCGGCGTGCCCTCGATCGTCGCCGCGCTGTTCATCTACGCACTGTGGGTGGCCACGCTCGGGTTCGGCCGGTCCGGGTTCGCGGTGTCACTCGCGTTGGTGCTGTTGATGATCCCGGTGATCGTGCGCGCCACGGAGGAGATGCTGCGCATCGTCCCGATGGACTTGCGGGAGGCGAGTTACGCACTGGGCGTGCCCAAATGGAAGACCATCGTGCGCATCGTGATCCCGACGGCGCTGTCGGGCATCGTCACCGGCATCATGCTCGCGCTGGCCCGCGTGATGGGTGAGACCGCACCGCTGCTGATCCTTGTCGGCTACGCGCAGGCCATGAACTTCGACATGTTCGGCGGCTTCATGGGATCACTGCCGGGCATGATGTACGACCAGATCTCGGCGGGTGCAGGCGCCAATCCGGTGCCCACCGACCGGCTCTGGGGTGCGGCCCTGACGCTGATCCTGCTGGTCGCCCTGCTCAACGTCGGAGCACGCGCGGTCGCCAAATTCTTTTCCCCCAAGAAGGTGTAGGAGCTATCCATGGCCAAGCGGCTGGACCTCAAGGACGTCAACATCTACTACGGCGCGTTCCACGCCGTCTCCGAGGTTTCGCTGTCGGTGCAGCCGCGCAGCGTGATGGCCTTCATCGGCCCGTCGGGCTGCGGTAAGTCGACCGTGCTGCGCACGCTGAACCGCATGCACGAGGTGATCCCCGGTGCGCGGGTCGAGGGTTCGGTGCTGCTCGACGGTGAGGACATCTACGGCGCCGGGGTGGACCCGGTGGGCGTGCGCAAGACCATCGGCATGGTGTTCCAGCGCCCGAACCCGTTCCCCACCATGTCGATTCGTGACAACGTGGTGGCGGGCCTGAAGTTGCAGGGCGTCCGCAACAAGAAGACCCTCGACGAGGTGGCCGAGCGTTCGCTGCGCGGCGCCAACCTGTGGAACGAGGTCAAGGATCGTCTGGACAAGCCCGGCGGCGGTCTGTCGGGTGGTCAGCAGCAGCGGTTGTGTATCGCCCGTGCCATCGCGGTGCAGCCGGACGTGCTGTTGATGGATGAGCCCTGCTCGGCGCTCGACCCGATCTCGACGCTGGCAATCGAGGATCTGATCTCCACGCTCAAGCAGGATTTCACGATCGTCATCGTCACCCACAACATGCAGCAGGCCGCCCGGGTGAGCGATCAGACCGCGTTCTTCAATCTCGAGGCCACCGGCAAGCCCGGCAAGCTGATCGAGATCGACGACACCGAGAAGATCTTCTCCAACCCCACCCAGAAGGCGACCGAGGACTACATCTCGGGTCGCTTCGGCTGAGGTCTCCTGGGCTCAGGGCGTCAGCACCACCCGGGTGCCCGACGGTTCACCGCCCGCCCACACCTCGGCGACATCAGCCAATGCCCGTGGCTGGGTGCGCAATTCGAGTTGACCGTCGGCGACCATGGTGAACAGCCGGGGCAACGCCTCGGCGCGGGCTCGGCCCAGCACCTCGGGTGGAACGCTGCCGATGCCGACCCCGCTGAGCGTGATCCCGGTGCCGCGCAGCACTCCCGCGTCCAGCGGTAGCGTCGGTCCGGTCATCGATCCGATCTGTACGAATCGGGTGGGGTGGTAGTGCGCGGCCGGATGGCCGGCGGCCAGGGCCGTGAGCACCTGTGCGGCCGGGTCGCCCCACAGATAGTCGAGCACCGCGTCGAACGGACGCTCCGCGTGCATCTCGGCGACGCGGGCGCCCAGATCCTGCTCGCCGAGGGCGATCGTGTCGTGAGCTCCGGCCGACCGTAGCCACGCCAGCCGTTCGGGGTTACGGCCGGCGGCCACCACTTTCTCGGCGCCGAACATGGCGCAGGCCAATTGCACTGCCATGGAGCCGGTTACGCCGGTGGCGCCCAATACGAGCACGTGGTCGCCGGGCTTGACCGCCGCGGCGTACGACAGTGCGGTCCAGGCCGAGATGCCGGGGTTGGGTAGGGCGGCGGCGGTGACCGAATCCACGTGTTCCGGGATGTCGACCCCGCCGCGGGGATCGACCAGGGCACGCTGTGCCATCAGCCCGGAGTATCCGAGCGCTCCGGTGTAGATGCGACGGCCGTCGGCAAGCCGCGCCACACCGTCGACGCCGGGAATGGCGGGTAGCTGGATCTCCTTGCTGGCGTAGTGCTTCCCCGATACCAGTGCCCGGGTGAGATTGGTCAGGGCCGATGCTTCGACGGCGGCCACCTCGGCGCCGTCATGTGCCTCGGGCTCGGGCACGTCGGTGTAGACGGGAATGCGGCCCCATTCGGTGACCAGTGCGGCCTTCATCAGCGGCTCCTTTAGTTTCCCCAGATATGGTTTCTGTAGAAACAATCTACCGGGCGAGGGGATGGGTGGCAATATGGTTTCCGTGAAAACCAAACTGGAGCTGATCGACGCCATCGCGGGGTTGATGGCCACGGTGGGCGACCGGCTCGGGAATGACGGGGAGAGCGACGCGGAACGCGATTTCATGGCCGCCAGATGCCCCCAGCGGTTGCAGACGCTGGTGCGGACGCTACCGACGTCGTCGATGCACCTGCTGGCGGAAATCGCCGAAGGTCCGGTCAGCGTGGTCGGACTGGCAGCGCGCTCCGGCAGGCTCAAGGGCACGGTGTCCAAGCACGTGCAGCGGCTGGTCGAGGCCGGCCTCGTGGCCCGCACGCCGGTACCCGGCAACCGCAAGGAGATCGAGCTCGGCCTGACCGCCGACGGAGAACTGGTCGTCGACGTGCACCGGGAACTGCACGACGAGATGGACCGCGGAACCCGCGATTTCCTGCTGCGCTACAGCGGGGCTGACCTGCAGGTACTGGTCAAGGTGCTGGCAGACCTGGCCGGGGCGCACAAAGACGGGGTCCGCCTGGTGCCGCCCGACGACCGGCCCTGAGTCACTGGTTGGAGGAAACCGAATCCCCGTCAGCCGGGTAGGAGCCGGTGACCTGGAAAATGACCCGCCGCGCCACCTCGACGGCATGGTCGGCGAAGCGCTCGTAGAAGCGGCTCAGCAACGTCACATCGACGGCGGCCGTCACGCCGTGCTTCCACTCCCGGTCCATCAGAACCGAGAACAGGTGGCGATGCAGATCGTCCATCGCATCGTCTTCCTCCTGGATCCGGGCAGCCTTCTCCGGATCCTGGGTGAGCAGCACCTCGCGTGCGGCGTGCCCCAGTTCGACTGCGACCCGGCCCATTTCGGCGAAGTAGCCGTTCACTTCCTCCGGCAGCACATGCTGGGGGTGGCGGCGGCGGGCGATCTTGGCCACGTGCAGCGCCAGCGCGCCCATCCGGTCCACATCGGCGACGATCTGAATGGAGCCCACCACCGACCGCAGATCGCCGGCAACCGGCGCCTGCAACGCGAGCAACACGAACGCAGACTCCTCGGCCTGGGTGCTCAGCGTGGTCATCTTCTCGTGGTCACTGATGACCTGCTCGGCGAGCGCGAGATCGGCCTGCAAGAGCGCCTGGGTGGCCAGCTCCATTGCGGTACCCGCCAACTCGCACATCTCGCCGAGTTGGTCCGTCAGTGAACGCAATTGCTCGTTGTAATGGGTACGCATGCAGCAAGATTATGCGGTCAGCGGGCCTGTAGTCACGATGCAACGATGAACGAACGGTGAATGCCGTCCGCCAGGGCTTTCTCGGCCTATTCGCAGGTGGTGTCCGCCGCGTTGGTGACGTTCAGATCCTCGGGCAGATGCGTCGGGCTGGTGCTGGTGCCCTTGAGCACGTGCACCTGGACCTCCGACCCACTCGGGGTCGGGGCATTCACTGCGTTGAAATCGGAGCCCAGCACCACCTGCACCACGTCACCCATGCCCGATACCCGCTCGATGGTGGGGTTGGGGAAGGAACTGGCCACGGTCGCGGCCGCCTCCTCGTTGCCGGGGGAGAAGAACACCGTGGTCGCCGGAAGCGTGCTCGGATAGTCGTCAGGGGTGTTGACGTTGAAGCCGTGTTCCTGCAGTTCGGTGGCCGCGGTCGAGGCCAGGCCGCTCTGGCCGGTCGAGTTCGACACCTGCACGGTGACCTGCTGCGGTTCGGTGGTGACGGCGTTGACCATCTCACCGCCCTCCGTCGCGGCCGGGGCGGGCTCCGGCGCCGTCGACTGCGGAGTTTCCGACGGGGCAGCGGCCTGGACCGACGACGTGGTCGATTCCGGCGTGCCGGGCACGGGGGTGTTGTCCGGATTCTTCTCACCGGGCAGCGGGTCGTCGTTGATGATCGCGTCGAACAGGGCGCGCATGTCGTCGGTCCGGGGGACCTCGTTGCCGTATTCGTCTGCGTAGCCCACCGTCGGCACCGTGACGAAGGTGATCCGGCCCGCGTTCACACCCTGCACCGACTGCCCGAGGTCGACCAGGTCCTTGGTCCTGATGTTGTCCACGAAGCTGTCGCTGATGAACATGTTCACCACGTTGTTCAGCTTGTTCAGCGAGAAGAACGTGTCCCGCGAGATCAGCGCGCGCAGCAGCGAGGACAAGAACAGCTGCTGGCGTTTGATCCGCCCGTAGTCCCCGTTGTATTCGGTGGTCACCTGACGGGCCCGCACGTAGTTCAGGGCGGTGTGGCCGTCGATCATCTGACGGCCGGCATTGGGTAGGACCGTGCCGAGCTCGTAGTCCTCCAGCGGGGTGGTGCTGCACACCTCCACCCCGCCCAGCGCGTCGACCATTTTCGAGAAACCGGAGAAATCGACGGCCATGAACCGGTTGATGGACAACCCGGACAGCTTCTGGATCACCTTCACCAGGCATTTCGGGCCGCCGAAGGCGAAGGCGGAGTTCAGCTTGGTCTCGGTGTAGACCTCGTCCGGGCCGTAGGTCCCGGTCTCCTCGTCGTACAGCGGACCGTAGGTCGCCGTCTCGGCGTTCCACGGCTCGCACTGCATCGGTGTGATCGACAGGTCACGCGGGAACGACACGGCGACCACTCGTTCCCGGTTGGCCGGGATGTTCACCAGCATGATCGTGTCGGATCGGGCGCCACCGGCGTCCTCGGTGCCGCCGGCGCCCATGCCGCCGTTCTCGCCGAACCGGCTGTCGGTACCGATGATCAGGAAGTTCTCGTCGCCGAACTGCGAGTTGGGGTCGACGATGTCGCGCGAGTTGAGATCCAGCGCGGCGACCTTGTTGAGGCTGTTGTTCTTCGAGGACTGCCACTGCCAGGCCCCACCGGTGAGTACCAGCGTGAGTACCGCGAGGATCGCCGCGGCGGAGCGGCCGGCCAGCATGACCCGGCGGTTGAGCGGCGGCTTGACTGCCTCCAACACGGTGGTCTCGTCGGGGTCGTGCTCGTCCGGTGGCGTCGGGCGGACGCGCCAGGCGGGGCGCTCCTGGGGAGCGTCGTAGTCGTACACCGCAGGCAGGGCCGGGAGCACATCGGTATCGGTGTTCTCGGTCTCGGGGTGCTCCAGTGAGTCGTCGAACGGCGCGTCGACGGCCTCCTCGAAAGAGTCGTCGATCGGTGCGTCGCCGAACGGTTCGTGGAAGGGCTCGTCGAAACCGGCGTCGAAGTGCTCGGGGTAGTCCTCGGCTTCGTGGAAATCCTGGGGCTGATCGTCTTCCGGATCGATCCGCACCGCTTCGATGACGTCCGTCGGATCGGGCACGGGCGGGCGGGTGTAGACCGGCTCGGGCTCTTGCTCTTCCAGGTAAGCCGGCTCCGGCTCGGCCTCGTGGATGAATTCTGGTTCCGGCTCCGCCTCGAAGACGTACGCCGGTTCGGGCTGTGCCTCGGGCTCTGGCTCCGGTTCGACGTCTTCTGGGTCGTCGGGCTCCAGCCGGTGACGCGACGGCGACGGGGTGGATCCGGTCCCGGCGATCTTGGCGATCAGATCGGCGACAGTTACGCCGTCGGCGTGGCTGCCCGTCGGCTCGTCGAGCGGTGATTCATCGGGTGACGGCGCATCCTGGCGTTCCCACGGCGCGGCGCCTGGCAAAGGCTGCCGGGATCGGGTAATCCATTGGTTGTCCGACGAATCGTCCGGCGAGCGGTGCCGACGGCCGGGAGTGGCGTTATCACCGTCACTCATGTCCTTACCGGCCTCCGACTCTTCGAACTCGCGCGTGCGCGTCGGTGCGCATCGTTCCCGCGGTGTGATCTGGGTGCTGCTGAGGTTTTTCTCCTCATCTCTTCTAGCAGCACGGTGCCGGACTGGCTACTTGAGCCGGCCGCGGCAGGGTTTTCATCGTACTGACGCATCCTGAGGCTGAGCTAGACCCAACCCGGTGACAGTGCCGTCTCGATGTCATCTCGATGCGAGGTGCAGGTCAGCCTCCGGAATGCATCACATCGGCCCCGGCCGGGACCGCGCAGTCGTCGGGATCGTCGAGCCACCCTTCGGGTAGCGACACCGAGGCGGCCGACCCCTGCCGGCCGCGCGGACCGGTGGCCGCGGGCGGGAACGGGGCGTCGGCGTCCAGCTGGTCCAGCAGGCCGTCGAGCTCGGCACGGGTCTTGACCAAGGCCAGCCCGCGCCGCAGGTCGGCACCGGCCGGGAATCCGTGCAGGTACCAGGCCACATGTTTGCGGATGTCGCGCATGCCCTTGTCTTCGCCGAAGTGCTCGCTGAGCAGCTCACCGTGCCGGCGCACGATGTCGGCCACCTCGCCCAGGGTCGGCGGGGTGGCGGCCGGCCGGCCGGTGAAGGCCGCGGAGAGCTCGGCGAACAGCCACGGCCTGCCCAGGCAGCCGCGGCCGATGACCACGCCGTCGCACCCGGTCGCGGCCATCATCGCCAGCGCGTCGTCGGCCTCGAAGATGTCGCCGTTGCCGAGCACCGGAATGCTCGTGACATGGGCCTTGAGCGCCGCGATCTGGTCCCAGTCGGCCGTGCCGGAGTAGCGCTGCGCCGCCGTACGGGCGTGCAGCGCCACGGCTGCCGCGCCTTCCTCGGCGGCGATGCGCCCGGCGTCCAGGTGGGTGTGATGCGCGTCGTCGATGCCGATCCGGAACTTCACCGTCACTGGAATGTCGGTGCCCTGGACGCCGCGCACTGCCGCCGCCACGATCTGGCCGAACAACCGCCGCTTGTAGGGCAGTGCCGATCCGCCGCCACGCTTGGTGACCTTGGGCACCGGGCAGCCGAAGTTCATGTCGATGTGGTCGGCCATGCCCTCGTCGGCGATCATCTTGGCCGCCAGGTACGTGGTTTCCGGGTCCACGGTGTAGAGCTGCAGCGACCGCGGCGATTCGTCGGGGCCGAAGGTGGTCATGTGCAGGGTGACCGGGTGGCGCTCGACCAGGGCCCGGGCGGTCACCATCTCGCACACATAGAGGCCGCTGACAGTGCCGGCGCGAGCGATCTCGAGTTCGCGGCACAGTGTGCGGAATGCCACATTCGTCACGCCGGCCATCGGGGCCAGGACGACGGGGCTGGGCAATGCGAACGGCCCGATCCGCAGCTGGGATCGGGCCGACGCTGCAGTTGCAGGGGGCGTGGCGGTCAGGGTCATGAAGACGAAGACGACACCAACAGGTTCTTCATGGCCTTCTTCTCGGCCACCTTGCGCTCGCGCTCCAGACGACGTTCCTTGGCGACCTCGAACTTGTCGCAGGCGTCCTCGAGCTCTTCCACGATGCGGCCGAGGTCGTCGCGCAGACGTGCGCCCTCGCCGGTGAAGTCCTCACGCTCGAAGATGCGCCACTTGCGCAGTACCGGCATCACCACGTCGTCCAGGTGGATACGCGGGTCATAGACCCCGCCGACGGCGATGACGACGGCCTTGCGGCGGAAGTCGGGCACGGTGTATCCGGGCATCTTGAAGTTGTCCAGGACGCGGTGCAGCGACGCCATGCCCTGGTTGGGGGCGATGTCGAGGCCGGCCGCCGAGACGTCCCGGTAGAAGATCATGTGCAGGTTCTCGTCGGCGGAGATGCGCTGCAGCAGCTGGTCGGCGATCGGATCGTCGCAGGCCTTGCCGGTGTTGCGGTGGCTGACGCGGGTCGCGAGCTCCTGGAACGACACGTACATGACCGAGTCGAACAGGCTCTCCGCGAACAGGTCGCCCTGCTGGTTCTGGCCGGGGGAGAAGCCGCGGGTGACCTGCTCGACGCGCAGTTCTTCCAGTTCGACGGGGTCGACGGCGCGGGTCACCACGAGGTAGTCGCGCAGGGCGATGCCGTGGCGGTTCTCCTCGGCGGTCCAGCGGTTGACCCACTGGCCCCAGGCGCCGTCCATGCCCATGTTCATGGCGATCTCGCGGTGGTACGAGGGCAGGTTGTCCTCGGTGAGCAGGTTCTGCACCATCGCGGTCTTGGCGACCTCGGACAGCTTGGACTGCTCGGGATCCCAGTCCTGGCCGCCGAGTGCGTAGTAGTTCTTGCCGTCCGACCACGGGATGAAGTCGTGCGGGTTCCAGTCCTTACGCATCCGCATATGGCGGTTGATGCTGGTCTCAACGACAGGCTCGAGTTCGTGCAGGAGCTGCAGGTCGGTGTATTCCTGCGACATGTCGCCCTCACCCTCCTCGCGTCCCGGGGACGCTCAGTTATCTGTACCTGTTGGTTGCAGTCAATATATCTGTGTAAACCGGTGACATCAAGTTGCCCCGCGGGTGCGTGCCGTGGGTAATTCATGAGTCCTGCGGCGCGCCCGCGCCGACTGTAGGATCCGCACGAACATCTGTCGGATACCCACGCTCGGAGGTTGGGCACACGTGAAAAAGCTTGTCGTTGGTGCCGGAGCTGCAGTCGCCGCCGGTGCGGCCGTGTCCCTGCTGCTCGGTGCGGGTGTCGCGGCTGCCGCGCCGGACGTGGTCGGCCAAACCTACTCGGACGCCTCGAGCGCGATCGAGGATAGCGGCGCCAGCGCCAAGGTCGCGGTCACCGTGGGCAGCAAGCTGTCCCAGGGAGATTGCATCGTCACCAACGCGTGGGATGCGCCCTTCGTCCGTGACAGCGGCGGTTCCTTCGGGCATGCCGACAGCGAGGTCATGGTCGCGTTGAACTGCGACGGTGACCACGCCACCGCCAACCACCCCGGCGCTTCGGTCGCCAGCCCGGCCGGCCGTGAGGCCAAGGCTGCCGAAGATGAGGCGGCGGCGAAGGCTGAGGCAGAGGCCGCCGCTGCGGAGCAGGAGCAGCTCGAAGAGGTCAGCACGCCCGACGAGTAGCGGTTAAGTAGGGGTTAATCACTCGATGTGAGCCCCGCTGCCGACTAAAATTCACGTCAGCTCCCAAAGAGTCTTTCGTGGCACCTTGCCGCGGAACGAGGGGCAGCTGAACGCGCGGGCGGAAGCCCTGGCGCCCCACCTCTCCGGGAGAGATCGCCGGACGGGGAAGGTCGGGCCAGATGAAGATCGCGATCGGGTTCGGAAGTGTCATCGGGGTGTCCGCGGCGGGTTTCGCATTCGCGGTAATGGGCGCGGGGGCGGCCCAGGCGGCACCAGATGTTGTGGGGCAGACATATAGCGACGCTGTGACCGCCATCGAGGACGGCGGGGGGACCGCGCATGTCGCCGTCACCGTGGGCAGCCGGTTGCCGCGCGACGAGTGCATCGTCACCAATGCCTGGACGGTCCGGCAGTTGGTGCCGCAGACGTCGGACACCTACTTCGAATACAAGGAAGACGTGACCCAGGTGGCGCTCAACTGCGACGGCGACCATGCCACCGAGACCCATCCGGGCGCGTCGGTCGCCAGCCCGGCGGGCCGTGAGGCCAAGGCCGCCGAAGATGAGGCGGCTGCGGCCGAACAAGAGCCGATCGCCGAGGCCAGCACTCCGGACGAGTAGGTCCTGAGCGTCGCTCAGAAACTGCCGACCCGCCCGAGCAGCATGTCGACGCAGTAGTCGATGAACTGTTCGCGGCTGGCCGGCAGCCGCTCGTCGAGATAGGCGGTGAACAACGCGGTCAGGGCGCCGATGAGGCTGGTGGCCACCATGGCCTGGCGTACCGGGTCGGCGATGCGGGTCAGTTTGCGTTGCAACAGGCCGATGAAGTCGGGCATCCACTCCGCGCCGGACCGGGTCAGTACCGGTTCGGATTCCGGAGCGAGCAGCAGCACCCGGCCCCGGGTGGGGTCGTCGACCATCAGTGCGACGAATCGCTCCACCGCTTCGCGGGGAGTGACGGCGGTGGTCAGGGCTGACATGGCCCGGGCGCAGACGTCGTCGTAGACCGCCCGGACGAACGTGTCGCGGTCGGCGAAGCTCTCGTAGAAGTAGCGCTCGGTGAGTTCGGCCGCCCGGCACACCGCGCGGACGGTCAGGGCCGGCCCGTCGGCTTTGCCTAGCAGGGTGACGCCCGCGGCGATCAGTTCGTCGCGGCGACGCGCCGCGCGTTCCTGCAGCGGAACGCCCGACCATCGGCCGCGTCGTTGACCGGATGGCACATCTACTCCTAAGCTCCGATGACAACGTATGTAGTCACAATTGAAACAGGACCATCGTCTTCCCGGCAGAAAGCGCACCTGTGACACAAGATACTTCTGAGACATGCCCCGTGACCAGCGGATCCGCTGCGGTGGCGGCGGGTTGCCCGGCTGCCCCGGGCGGGTACGAGGCGCCGCCTGTCCCGCTCGGGCCGGATTCGCTGACGTGGAAGTACTTCGGTGACTGGCGGGGGATGCTGCAGGGCCCGTGGGCCGGGTCGATGCAGAACATGCACCCGCAGCTGGGCGCGGCCGTCACGGAGCACTCGATCTTCTTCCAGGAGCGCTGGCCGCGGCTGCTCCGCTCGTTGTACCCCATCGGCGGCGTGGTGTTCGACGGCGACCGGGCGCCGCAGACCGGCGCCGAGGTGCGCGACTACCACGTCGACATCAAAGGGATCGACGCCCAGGGGCGGCGCTATCACGCGCTGAACCCCGAGGTCTTCTACTGGGCGCATTCGACGTTCTTCGTCGGCACGATCATCGTGGCGGACCGGCTCGCCGGCGGCATCTCCGAAGCGGACAAGCGGCAGCTGTTCGACGAGCACAAGCGCTGGTACTCGATGTACGGCATGAGCATGCGGCCCGTCCCGGAAACCTGGGAGGACTTCCAGGTCTATTGGGAACACATGTGCCGCAACGTGTTGGAGAACAACCAGGCGGCCCGCGATGTACTGGACCTGAGTGAGCTGCCGAAGCCGCCGTTCGCGTCGAAGATGCCCGACTGGATGTGGGCGCTGCAGCGCAAGTATGTGGTGCACCCGTTGTTCGTCTGGTTCACCGTCGGCCTGTACCACCCGGCGGTGCGCGAGCTGATGGGATACACCTGGTCGGAACGCGATGAGAAGCGACATCGCTTGCTGGGCAAGGTGATCGGCCACATTTTCAAGCTCGTACCCCGGCGCCGTCGCATGCATCCGCGAGCCCGCAGTGCATGGGACCGCGCCACCGGCCGCATCCCGGCCGACGCCCCGCTGGTGCACACCCCGGCCCGCAACCTGCCGCCTATTGGCCACCGCGACAACGGGATGCACTACAGCCCCAACGTCTAACGCGTTGCGTCAGAGCTGCGTTCGTGGGCCTCAGCGGCCGACGAACGCGGCGTTCTGCGGGCAGTAGACCTTGACCGCCCCGCGCACCAGGTTCGCGGCCTGGTGCTTGTCGATGCCTGCCTGGTTCATCAGCTGGCTGATCACTCCCCGCACCGTGCGGGCGGGTTCGATCTTGCCCTTCGTGAGGGCGTCGCAGACTCCGCGACCGACCTGGCCGGCCTCCTCGGGCGAAGTCGTGGGAATTTTCAGGTCGTTGACGATGGTGAAGAACTGGTCATCCTGGGCGTCCGCACGTGCCGGCGAGACCCCGAACGACGCCGTCAGCGCGACAACGCCGACCGCCGTCGCGAAGACTCGAGTTTTCACGCCCCGGGAGAACATCGGTGACTCCTTCATTCGGCTGCCGACCCGTGGCCATCAACGATAAAGGGGTGCTCCCGACGGCGCGCGGGCACGTGGCTTATTCGTATGACGCCAATTCATGTGACTTCGTCGGAGCGGAGCAGGGTGATGCTGAGCGCTCCGCCGCAGAGTGCGACACCCCCAGCGGCGACGAGAGCTGCGACCAGGCCGGACGTGGAAATGCCCGCCCCGGGGTGGGGCGGCTGGGCGAGAGTGCCGCACAACGCGATCCCGATGGTCAGGCCGAGCTGGCGGGCCGCGTTGGCTGCGGAGGCCGCGGTGCCCGCGCGCGCAGGCGGCACCGAGGTCGCGGCGACCGCGGGCAGCACAGGCGACACGATGCCCGCGCCGATGCCGGTGATCGCCAGCGCGGCGATCAGCGTCGTCCACTCCGGGCGTGCAGTCAGGGCGGCACCGGACAGGCATGCCAGACCGGTGAGTACCGTGCCGCCGCCCAGGACCCAGCTGCGCGGCGCATCGTGCAGCCGAGCGCTGAACAGTAGCGTTACCGCGATGAACGCCACGAGTTGAATGGTCAGGATGAGGGCGGCCTGCAACGGGCGCATGGCCTCGGTGGTCTGCAGCCACCGGGACAAGACCGGCAGCGCCGCGAATGCGGCGAAGTAGTAGGAGAACCCGGCGATGAGCACGGCGGTGAATCCGCGAGTGGCAAACAGACCGGCGGGCAGTACCGGATGCGCAGCGCGGCGCTGGCTCGGAACGAACGCCGCCGCCGAACCGAGCCCCACCAGGACGCCCGAGATGGTGCCGACCGATGTCCACCCGTGTTCTCCGGCGTTGATCATCGCGAAGGTGACTCCGGTCATCGACGTGGTGATGAGCAATGTGCCCGCCAGGTCGATCGGCCCGCCTCGGTGAGATTCGCGGGGTAGCGAGATGAATCCGGCGACCAAGGCGACGAGGCACACCGGCAGCGCTCCGACGAACAGCCAGCGCCAGCCGACGAACTCGGTGACCGCTCCGCCGGCGATGGTGCCCGCGGTGCTACCGGCGCCCGCGCAGGCACCCCACACCGCGAACGACACCGCGCGGGCGCGACCGGAATAGCACTGCGTCAACAGCGGCACGGCAGTGGCGAATAGCGCTGCCCCACCGACTCCCTGGGCGGCCCGGGCCCCGACCAGCAAGGCGCCCGAACCGGCGAGGGCGCAGGCCACCGAGGCCGCGGCGAATGCGGCCAGCCCGATCAGGAACAGCCGCCGGTGACCCAGTCGGTCCCCGAGGGTTCCCATGGCCAGCACCAGGGCGGCGAGCACGAGCGTGTAGACATCGATGATCCATTGCGCGACTGCGAAACCGGCACCGAGATCGTCGGCGATTCCCGCGACGCTGACGGTCACGACGGTGGTGTAGGCGAGCAGCAGGAACGTCGCCGCGCAGCATGCCAGCAGCGGACGCCAATCTGTTCGTGGACCGGTGGCCGCGACAGGGTGAGCGGAGTCTGACAGGTGGGGTGTGGACGTCACGGTGCCAGGCTGATGTAATGCGCTTGTGCGTGTAAACCCTTACATCGAGCCGCTGCTGCAGAACGTGACCGATCTGCTCAACCGGCCCGCGACCACCGCCGCCGACCTCGAAGATCGGTGGACCTCACGGGGTATGCCCACGCAAAGTCCGGCCACCGGCGAGGATCTGGAACAACTGCGAAAGTTCCTGCGTCAGTGGGCGGCTGTCGTTGACGCGCCGACCGAGCATGAAAGGGTTCGGCTGCTCAACCAGATGCTGTCCCGGCACACGGCCAAACCGTCGATCACCGATCACGACGGCAGTGGCTGGCATCTGCACTACCGCGACCCCGGCGCCGGGTTCACCGCCACTCTGGCCGGTGCGACCAGCGCCGCCGCCGCGCAGTACCTCACCGACCGGGGCATGCACCGGATTCGCCGGTGCGCGTCGGCCGAGTGCTCCAACGCCTTCGTGGATTTCAGCAGGCCCGGCACCCAGAGATACTGCACCCACAACTGCGCCAACCGCGACGCCGTCCGACGGCACCGCGCCAAAACGTTGTGAGTGCGTTGTAGCGGAGCGGCTACGGCAGGTGGAATTCTTCGCCGCCGCGTTGGGCGGACCCGAGGCCCTCGTTTCCAGATAATAGCCGCGATCGCGCCGCTGGCCGACGAGATTGCGACCGCTCGGAGCGCGTAGACGGGGCAGTGCAGAACCGCACCTGACCCGCCTTGCGGCGGGTGTCTGGTGCCCCCAGTAGGGCTCGAACCTACGACCTGCGGATTAAAAGTCCGTAGCTCTACCAACTGAGCTATAGGGGCGCGAGAAGACAGGGTACAAGATGGCCGAAATTGGTGTTGCGACCACCGGGTTTGAAGATTTGGGCATCCGTACCCTAAGCTATCGAAGCTCCCAACGGACACGTTGTGAACACCCCGGAGAGATTCGGATTAGGCCCCCATCGTCTAGTGGCCTAGGACGCCGCCCTTTCACGGCGGTAGCACGGGTTCGAATCCCGTTGGGGGTACGCAACACGGAAACGTGGAGCATGCTGGAAAGTAAGGCCCTGTGGCGCAGTTGGTTAGCGCGCCGCCCTGTCACGGCGGAGGTCGCGGGTTCGAGTCCCGTCAGGGTCGCCATCACGGCGAGGCAGTTCGGTTTGCGAGAGCCGGTGCCTTCCGGCCAGGTAGCTCAGTTGGTACGAGCGTCCGCCTGAAAAGCGGAAGGTCGCCGGTTCGATCCCGGCCCTGGCCACTGAGAGAACCCACTGGTGACGGTGGGTTTTTCTGTTTCTTCGGACCTTCGCTGCGAGGCCTCCGATGACCCAGCGTGACCCATTCCGACGGTGCGGCCGACGAGTCCAGATGGGTAGGGTGCTGCCAATGCCCGACATCCCTGAGCCCCAGCTCGAACCGGTCGCAGCGCGCCTCCTCGATGCGCAAGTGGCGTTCTCGATACAACAGTTGCGCGGCGAGAACTACCACAGCTTGGTGCTCGATGAGATTGAGCACGCCTTGACGGAGGCGTCGCAGATCACGCTGGCTGAGGCGGTGACACCCGCGATGATCAAGAACGTTGCTGCGAAGTACGCCGTGCAGGTGCCGGTCGAAGGCGGGATCGCGGAACTTGTCAGCGATGTTGCCGTCCAGTTGTACGAACTCACCGCGACCACCGACACCCGTTTCGGCGAGGTTATCGGCGAGCGGCGCTTCGGCGAGCTCAGCTCGATGGTGCTCGAGACGGGTGTCGCGCAACGGGTGCTGGAGCGAATTCTGAGCAGTGAGGCATTCACTGACTTCTGTGTGACGCTGGTTCAACATGCGCTGACGGAATCTGTCACGCAGGGAGGTAAGTCGCTGGCCCGCGGTCGGCTGGGCCGGATTCTCAGCGGACTCGGAGCCCGCATGCCACAGGGGTCGGCCGAACGGTTGGAGCTTCGTGCCGAGTCGGCGGTGCGCCGCGGCGCCCGTTTTCTGCTCGCCCATGCTCATGCGGACGACAATGTGCTCGTCGAGGCGGTCAACGAGTTGTGGCGCGGTAACCTCGACACCCCGCTGTCGTCGGCGCTTTCAGTGATTACCGTCGATGACGTCGAGGACGCTGTCGTGCCGGTCTACGAGTTCTGGCGCACGTTCCGAGACACCGCCTACTTCCGGGCGCTTCTCGACGAGGGCATTGACCAGGTGTTCGAAAAGTACAGCGATGTCAGCCTTTACGACCTGCTACTCGACGTCGGGGTGGGACGTGAGGACATGCTCGAGGAAGCCTTACGTTTCGGTCCGCCGGTGATCGCCTTGCTCGACGAGCGGGGCTATCTGGAGTCGGTACTGCGGCGTCGACTCATCCCGTTCTATCTCTCGGATCAGTTCCGGGAGGCTTTGGCGGGACGCTAGCCTCCGCTCCGCCGCGATCCTTCCGATCAGATCTGCCAGTCGTTGGAACCGTCGTACCGGGAGTAGGTTCCGCCCGAGGAGTTCTGCACGACGATCGGATCGCCGGCACCGAAGTTGTCGAAGAACCATCTGGCGTTGGTGGGGCTGATGTTGATGCAGCCGTGGCTCACGTTGCGCTTGCCCTGATCGTCGACCGACCACGGCGCGCTGTGGACGAAGTCGCCGCTGTCGTCGAATCGGACGGCCAACTCGACCGTCAGCTTGTATCCGTTCGGCGAGTTGACCGGGACGCCATAGGTCGACGAATCCATCACCACCGAGGGCATCTTCTCTTGCACGTAGAAGGTGCCGTTCGGCGTCTGGCGGCCGCCGGATGCCATGCCCATCGACATTGGGATGGTTTTCTCCACGGCGCCGTTGCGGGTGACGGTCAGCTGGTGGGTGGTGTCGTTGGCGGTGGCCACCAGCGCGTCCCCGATGTTGAAGTTGGACACCGTGCCGCCGGCGTCGACGTTGACCGAGGTGTGGGCGGGCCAGAAGCTCAGCGGGCGCCACCGCAGCTGCGTCGGGGTGATCCAGTAGAACTTGCCGGGAACTTCCGGGACCGACGAGATGTGGATGGCGTTCTCGGTGGCACCGGCATCATCGACCGGGCCGGGGAAGTTGAAGATGATCGGCTGGGCCACACCGACGGTCGCGCCGTCGGCCGGGACGAGCCTGGGCGGCTCGAACGGTGCCGGATCTGCCTGCGCGGCACCGGCACCCAGCATGCAGGCGCTGCCCACCATCGCAGCCGCCCCGGCTGCCCTCAACGCGCCGAAAAGTTTTTCCCTCGTCCAGTCACCCATCGCACCATCGTGTCATGGCTTGTCCGGAATTCTGGCCACCACCACCGGCGTCGACGAGTAGCAGGCGCCGCGTGCGCATCGCGCTTGTGGCGGCACACCTCGCCTGCCGCGGCCACGGCCGTCGGATCGAAACCCGGTGGCACCGGTCCGCCTGCCACCAACGCCCGTACCAAGGCTTCCTGGCGCTGGGCCAACGTTCCCGTCATGCCCACACCTCCCGCGCCCCGGCGGTGATCGGAGCGGCTCCCGCGGCCGCGGCGATCGCGTCCAGCTCTTCGAAAAGCTCTGCGGCCGGGGGGAACCGGCCGTCGCGCTCCAGCATGAACGGGGTGTCCACCCGTTCCCGCAGCGCTGTGACGAGCTCCAGCACCTCCGGAGGAGTCTGCGCGGTGTGGGTGTCGTGGTAGAAGTCCTCACCATCGCGACCGCCTGCGACGTGGCTGTAGGCCACGCGCTCCACGGGTAGACGTGCCAACTCCCGCAGTGGATCACGTCCACGATTGCGCGCGTTGGCGTAGACGTTCGCCACGTCGAGGACCAGTAGCACCCCGGTACGTTCCACCAACTCGGTCAGGAACTCCGACTCGGTGAGATCCGAGTCGGGCCACTCCACGAAGGAGGCGATGTTCTCCACGGCCAGCGGCACCGGCAGGTCCCGCCGGGTGCGGTCGATGTTGGCCGCCAGCACGTCGAGGGCTTCGCGGGTGCGCGGCACCGGCAGCAGATGCCCGGCCTCGATCCCGCCGGCCCGGACGAAGGCGATGTGCTCGCTGACCACGGGAGCGCGGAGGGCCTGAGCGCAGGCTGCCAGTCGGTGTACTCGCTTGGGCTGCACGGGCTCTGCGCCGCCCAGCGACAGGGCGACACCGTGGGGTATGACCGGGACGCCGTGGGCGACCAGAGCCGCCAGTGCCGGTTCCGGCCGGGCGCGACGGCGACGGATCGGGACCGACTCGGCGATCACCTCGCAGAAACCCGGCCGCAGATCGTCGACCACTCCGGCGATCTCGCGCCGCCAGCCGATGCCCACATCGCCGAGGGCGGGCACGGTACGGCTTGCGGTGCTCATCCGCCGCAACCTCCGCACCCGCCACAGCCCCCGCAGCCACCGCACCCGCCGCCACCGTCGCCCCCGCAGGAGGCGCCGCAGCCGCCGCCGTCCGCACCGCCGGAGGAGCTCCCGGCCAGCTGCACCGAGGTCGAGTAGTCGGAGTCGATGGCCCACAGTGCACCGGTACCGAACAGGGCCACCGACAGCGCCACCGCCGTCGGGCCGTAGGTGTCGAAGGCCGGCTGCTTGGCGGGCTCCAAGTAGGCCAGTTTCTCCTGTTGGGCGGCCAGCAGCCGGCGGCCCGCGCGAGTCAGGCGATCAACGCCCAGCAGGTGTGGGAGCACCAGCGCTCCGTACAAGACGGTGGCGCTCGCGATTGCCACGAGGGTCACCGCGTAGTCGGCGTGGTGGGGCGACAACTGGGTCGCCAGGTAGACGCCGTAACCGATACCCAGTGCCATCACCACGATCGACGGCGCCGTTCCCCAGCGCATGCGGGCCCGTTCGGCACTGGTCCGCACCAAGCCACGCAGGCTCAGATGTCCTTCGAGCTCGGCGAGCTCGTCGCCGGACGCCGCGTACAGCCCGGGCACGGTGTGCTCCGGATCGGCGGCAACCCGTTCCAATACCTTCCCGATGAACCGGTCCGTCTCCGGGAAGAGTGCGGCGCGGTCCACCCGTCCGTTCGCGGTGACCCGCCCACTGGCGCGCAGGGTGGCGAGCGAGGCCACCACTGGGGCGATGTCCGATCGCAGGAACGCCAGCTCGGTGGCGCTGATCGGTTCGGTTACCGCGGGGCGGCGCGGCGTCGTGGCGATCCGCCACACCACCGCGAAGACGATCGTCGTCGCCAATGCGGCCAGATATCCGTACCCCGCCGGGGTTATCGCCTCGATGTACCGATCAATCAGGTTTTCGATCGACATCACATCACCTCCTGGGTCTTCGGTGTGGATCACCTTGCCTGCGTCAAAGCCCCTTACCGGTCACAACTTTCAGGCGAAACCTCGGTCGCGCGGCCCCGCTGAACCAGCCAGCGTGCACGCCGGGGGACAGGAGTCGTTGAGGACTTGGTGGGGGTTGTCTGAGGAAAATCCGGGCGGTGCTGGGCCTGCGGATCCGCTGGCGCCGACGCCACATTCACCAGATCGGTAACATCGACCCCATTGGCAACGACATTCACAAGTGTCACGGCGGTTGGGGGTGAGATGCGTAACTACCTGCGGGTTCTGGTCGTCGCGCTGATCTGTGCCCTGGCGCTGACGGCCGGTCCGGTGCCGGCGCAGGCCGCGCCGCGCGTGGCAGGTAAGGACTTCACCAAGCCCGCCATCGTCATCCTCGGCTACGGCTTGAAGCCCGACGGCTCGATGCGAGCCATCCTGTATCACCGCACCCTCACCGGGCTCGCGATCGCGCAGGCGTTTCCGCAGGCGCCGGTCATCGTTACCGGCGGGAACCCGCAGAACGGTCAGACCGAAGCCGCACAGATGCGCAATCTGCTTGTCATGCTTGGTCTTCCGCCGAGCCGCATCATCGTCGAGGACCGGGCCGGCAGCACCGTGCAGAATGCGCAGTTCTCGGTTCCGCTGGCGAAGAAGGCGGGCGCCACGGGCATCATCGTGGTGACCTCGTCGACGCATCAGGGCCGCGCCGACCAGAACTTCGCCGACGCCGGCGGCAATGTGCTGGCCACCGTGAGCTTCCCCGACGGAAATCCCTCGGTGAACATCGCCCAGTTCGTGCGCGACGTGCTGAGCCCTTTGACGCCGATCGGCTGAGCAACGGGGTTACGCTGCCAAAATGGGCAGGATCGTCATCGGTGTCTGCGCGTTGGCCGTGTTGCTGGCGCCGTCGGCCACCGCTGAACCGGCGGCCCTGGATCCGACCGGGAACCGATCGGGTGGGCCGGTGCCGACGGTCAACGGGGTGCCGTGCGTGGGCGGCAATCTGGGTGTCTGCCTGAGTTTCCGGCAGAACCGCCCGCCGGCCGCCAGTCCTGGCGCACGATCCAGTGTTGGGCACAGCCCCACCGTGCGGCGCTGATCGGCATTACCATGACTGCCCGATATGAACAGTCCCACGACGTCGGTCGATGCCGACAAGAGCGCGTTCCGGTCGCGCCTGCTCTCCGCGATGATCGAATCGATCGTCGAGGACGGGTATCAGAACACCACCGTCGCTGACATCGTGCGCCGGGCCAAGACGTCGCGCCGTACCTTCTATGAGCATTTCGCGAGCCGTGAAGAGTGCTTTGTCGCGTTGCTGACCAGCGTCAACACCCAGCATGTGCGTGAGGTGGCCCGCGGTGTCGACCGGACCGCGCCCTGGCAGGCTCAGGTCCGCCAGGCCGTCGAGGCGTGGATCGGCTCGTATCAGGCCCATCCCGAGTTGATGCTGGCCTGGATTCGCGATCTCCCGACATTGGGGACCGCGGCGCGGGCGCTACAGCGCGAGTCGATGGAGAATTTCATCGCGATGGTGCAGGCCATGCTGGACAACGAGGCGTTCCGCTCGGCCGGGGTATCGATCTCGCGGCGGCGCACCATCATGATGCTCGGCGGGTTGCGCGAGCTCACCGCGATCACGGTGGAGAGCGGTGGTCAGGTGGGGGAGATCACCGAGGACGCGGTGCTGGCGTGCACAGCGATGCTGACGCCGCTCAGCTGACGGGGACCGCCGCCTGCTGGTGACGGCGCTGCCGTTCGATGGTGGCGAAGTAGAAGGCGAACGCGAACGCGAAGCTGGTGAACAGGCTCGCCACGAAGAACAGCCATGGCTGGCGGATGCCGCGGCGCCGTCCGTCGATGATCGTAAACAGCGGCAGCAGAATGACATTGGCGATCGTGTAGTCGGCGCTGGCCGAGCCTGCCGCGGGGTTGGTGTAACCGAGCGCGATGAACTCCTGCCAACTTCCCGGACCCCAGATCGGGTTGCCGCCCGGTTGGGCGTAATCCGCCACGAACCGCATGTTGAAGTACCAGCAGATCGGGATCGAGGCGAGGCCGACGAGGTAGAAGGCCAACTCGACTCCGGACAGTGCCGGCCCGGGCGGCCGCGAGAAGACCTGTGGGTTGAGACGGATGACGAGCGCGACGACGGCCACGCCCAGTACTGCATGAACGATGAGCGACACCATGGCGTGAGCACACTCCCGATCCCAAGTTTTGTCAATATTGACATTTCGTGCGGCTGGGGATCGTCGGCGGTGCGGTACTTTCACTGGCATGGCCAGGCCCGCGCAGACCGCACGCAGTGAGCGCACTCGTGAGGCGCTGCGCCAGGCCGCGTTGGTGCGGTTCCTGGCCCAGGGTGTCGAGGACACCTCGGCCGAACAGATCGCTGCCGACGCCGGGGTGTCGCTACGCACCTTCTACCGGCACTTCACGTCCAAGCACGATCTGTTGTTCGCCGATTACGACGCCGGACTGCACTGGTTTCGCGCCGCGCTGGCCGAGCGGCCTGCAGGAGAATCGATCCTCGACTCGGTGCAGTCCGCGGTGCTGGCCTTCCCGTATGACGTCGACGCCGTGACGAAGATCGCCGGCATGCGCGCGGCCGAACTCGACCCCGACCGGATCGTGCGGCACATCCGCCAGGTGGAGTCCGACTTCGCCGATGCGGTGGCCGAACTGCTGGTGGCGCGCAGCGGCGAGGCGCCGGTGGGGGATGACCGGCTGCGGATCGTCGTGACGGCCAGATGCGTTGCGGCCGCGGTGTTCGGCGCGATGGAGCTGTGGATGGTCGGCGACGAGGCCGGGGAGCGAACGCTCCCCGAGCTGGCGCGCATGTGCCGGACCGCGCTGGAGGAGCTCCGCACCGGGTTGGTCTGATGTTTTGTCATTATTGACAAAACATCAGGGTCGGTGTCAGCCTCAGTCGATGGCGGACTACGACGCGATCGTGATCGGGGCCGGGCACAACGGGCTGGCCGCTGCGGCCCTGTTGGCACGGTCGGGGATGCGCACCCTGTGCCTGGAAGCCAAGCGATATGCCGGCGGCATGGCGTCTACCGTCGAGTTGTTCGACGGCTACCGGTTCGAGATCGCCGGATCGCTGCAGTTCCCCACCTCTGCGGTGGTCAGTGCCGAGCTCGGGCTGGACACCTTGCCGACGGTGGACCTGGAGGTCATGTCGGTATCGCTGCGCGGCATCGGTGACCCGCCGGTCGTCTACTACGCCGACCCGATGAAGATGCTGGCCCATCTGGGTGAGGTCCACGGCGCCGACGCGGTGGCCGGGATGGCCGGCCTGATGGCGTGGAGCCTGGCGCCCACCCGGGCCCTGGGCCGATTCGACGCGGGACGCCCGCCCCGCACACTCGATGAGATGTACGCCTGTGCGACAACGGAATCCGAGCGCGCGGCGATCGATGACCTGCTGTTCGGATCGGTCAGCGACGTCCTGGACCGGTATCTGCCCGACCGGGACAAGCACGGTGCGTTGCGCGGCATGCTGGCCTTCCTGGCGGTCAACACCACCTACCGCGGTCCTGAGACACCGGGCAGCGCAGCAGCACTCGCCTACGGTCTCGCGGTGCCCGACGAGAACGCCATGCTGATGAAGAAACTGGTGGGCGGAATCGGTGCGCTGACCGACCATCTGCACGCGCAGCTCACCGCCGCCGGAGGGGAGTTGCGGTTACGCAGCGGTGTCGAGCGGATATCGGTCGACGCGGGCCGGATCACCGGAGTGCGGCTGGCCGACGGCACGGCGATCACCGCGCCGGTCGTGGTGTCGGCGATCGCCCCGGACACCACAGTCACCCAGCTCGTCGACGCCGGTGCGTTGCCCGCCGACGTGCGTGAGCGGTTCACGCGCATCGATCACCGTGGCAGTTACCTGCAGATGCATTTCGCCCTCGACGGAGCCCCCACCTTCGAGGCGCCTTACGAGATGCTCAACGACCCTGAAATGCAGGCCGCTATCGGTCTTTTCAGTACTCCGGAGGAACTGCAGCAGCAGTGGCAGGAGGCCCGCCACGGGATCGTGCCCGCCGATCCGGCGGTCGCCTTCCAGATCCCGTCGGCGCACGATCCGACGCTGGCCCCGGCGGGCAAGCACGCGGCCTCGGCGTTCGCGCTGTGGTTCCCGGTGGAGGAGTCCGCATCCGGGTACGGCGAGATGAAAGCCGAGATGGGCCGGCGCGTCATCGAGAAGATCGCCAGGTTGGCACCGGATTTCGAGCGCCGGATCATCCGGCACACCACATTCACCCCGCGCCACATGGGAACCATGTTCGGTGCGCCGGGCGGCGACTACTGTCACGGGCTGATTCATCCCGAGCAGATGGGCCCCAACCGGCCGGGTCCCAAAGGGTATGTCGGCCAACCGATTCCCATCGACGGCCTGTATCTGGCCAGCGCCGGGTGCCACGGCGGCCCCGGCATCACGTTCATCCCCGGTTACAACGCGGCCAAGGCTGTGCTCGACGGCTAGCGGTTGCGCAGCTGTTCGGCCCAGTCCCTGGGTACCCGCCCCTTCGGGCCCGGCACCGGCTGATCGATCGGATGATGCTGCGGCGACGCGAGCTCGGGTCCGGTGGCGTAGTCGTTGGTCTCGAAGTTCCAGAACCAGCTCTCGCCCGGCTCGAACGAGCGGATCACCGGATGCCCGGTTTCGCGCCAGTGCGCCGACGCATGACGGGCCAACGAATCATCGCAGCAACCGATATGCCCGCACGCCGCGCAGCGCCTCAGATGCACCCACCAGCCCCCTGCCGCGGTGCACTCCGCACATCCGGTTCCGCTGGGACGAGCACTGGGATCGACGGCATTGCTCATATCCGCGAGCGTAGCCCGAGTAATCTCACCGCATGGCAACCAGCGATTCCCGTGAAGTAGTCATCGAGGCGACCCCGCAGGAGATCCTCGATGTTGTGGCCGATGTGGAGGCGACGCCGAGCTGGTCGCCGCAGTACCAGCGCGCCGAGATCCTCGAGAGCTACGACGACGGCCGGCCAAAGCAGGTCAAGATGACGGTCAAGGCCGCGGGGCTCACCGACGAGCAGGTGATCGAATACACCTGGAGCGAGAACAAGGTCAGCTGGACGCTGGTCAGCGCGGGCCAGCTCAAGGCCCAGGACGCCAGCTACACCTTGACCCCCGAGGGGGACAAGACCAAGGTCCGGTTCGACATCACGATCGACCTGTCGGTACCGCTGCCGGGCTTCATCCTGAAGCGGACCATGAAGGGCGGCGTGGAAACCGCGACCGAGGGCCTGCGCAAGCAGGTGCTCAAGGTCAAGAAGGGCTGAGCGCCCCGGCCGCTAGCTCGAATTGGCGTCCGACGCGGATTGCGCCAATTCGGTCAGCAGCGGCGGGATGTCCATCCGGCCCAGCATCACCTCGACGAACACCATGTGATCGGGCGTGGCCGCCGCGGTGGTCAGCGCATCGTCGAGTTCGCCGTAGGTGCTGACCCGGAAGGTGAGCGCGTCGGGGACACCGAGCGCGGCGGGCAGCTCGGTCCAGCGCCAACCGGCGATGTCGTTGTATTCGGCTGTGACACCGTGGATTGCGCGTTCCACGGTGTAGCCGTCGTTGTTGACCACCACCACGACCGGGGACAGGCCCTCGCGGCCGAACGCACCCAGCTCCTGGATGGTCAGCTGAGCGGCGCCGTCACCGATCAGCAGTACGGTGCGCCGGTCCCGATCGGCCAGCCCGGCACCGAGCGCGGCCGGCAGTGTGTAGCCGATCGAGCCCCACAGGGGTTGTCCGATGAACGTCACCCCGGAGGCCAGCCGGTGGCCGGCCATCCCGTAGAACGAGGTGCCCTGATCGGCCAGCACCACGTTGCCCGGGGTCAGGGCCTCGGAAAGCCTGTCCCACAGGGCTTCTTGAGTCAGTGCGGCGTCCCGCGCGGGCGGGTCGGCAGGTGTCCGGGTGGGCAGCGGGGCCAGCTCGGGTGACCTGACGCCGCGCTCGGTGAGGATCGCGGTGAGCGCGTCGAGCGCGGCCGACATGTCCAGTGGAGCGAATACCTGCCCGGACACCACACTCTGGTTGACGCCGATGTCGATGGTGCGGGCCGGGTCGATGCGTTGACTGAAGAACCCGCTGACCATGTCGGTGAACAACACGCCCGCGGTGACCAGGACCGGTGCGTCTTCGATCGCCTCGCGCACCGAATCCTCACTGGCGGCACCGGCGTAGATACCCAGATAGTTCGGTGAGCTCTCGTCGACCAGGCTCTTGCCCCACATCAGGGTGGCGTGGCCGACGGTGTCGGCCGCCAGCAGCGCGCGGAGTTCGTCGACACACCCCATCCGGTGCACCAGGAAATCGGCGAGCACGGTCAGCCGGTGGTCACCGATCAGGTCGGCGGCCGCCGCGGTGAACATCGACAGCGCGCGTGGGCTGGTGCCGCCGGTGTAGCGGGGCAATGGTGCGGAGGGCGGTTCGGTGGGGAAGCGGGCCACGTCGGTGGCGATCAGCAGGTAGCCGGGCCGCTTCTGTTCACGTACCTCCGAGAGCACGCGGTCGATCTCGCGGGTGGCCGTCGCCGGCGCCAGATTGGCCTGCGCACAGGTGATCTCGCGGCTGATCCGCAGGAAGTGCTCGAAGTCGCCGTCGCCGAGGGTGTGGTGCACGATGCGTCGGGCGCCCTGGGAATCCTTCGACGGTGCCCCGACGATGTGGACCACCGGCACATGTTCGGCGTAGCTGCCCGCGATCGCGTTGGCGGCCGACAATTCGCCGACGCCGAAGGTGGTGACCAGGGCGGCCATGCCACGCAGCCGGCCGTAGCCGTCGGCCGCATAGCCGGCGTTGAGTTCGTTGGCGCCGCCCACCCAGCGCAGCGTCGGGTGCGCCAGGATGTGGTCGAGGAACTCCAGCTGATAATCGCCGGGGACGCCGAAGACCTCCGTCACCCCGAGTTCGGCGAGGCGATCCAGCAGATAGTCACCGACGGTGTAGCCGATTTCGCTCATCCCTTAGTGTGCCTCGCATGACCAACACCGGACCGCTCGCCGGAGTGCGAGTTATCGAACTCGGCGGCATCGGCCCTGGGCCACACGCCGCGATGATGCTCTCGGACCTTGGCGCCGACGTGGTGCGTGTGCGCCGGCCGGGAGGCCTGACCATGCCCGCCGAGAACGTCGACCTGCTACACCGTGGCAAGCGCATCGTCGACCTCGATGTGAAGAGCGAACCGGGCAAGCTGCTGGATCTGGTCGCCAAAGCCGATGTGCTGCTGGACTGTTTCCGGCCCGGCACCTGTGAGCGCCTGGGTATCGGCCCGGCCGACTGTGAGGCCGTCAACTCGCGGCTGATCTTCGCCCGGATCACCGGCTGGGGTCAGGACGGTCCGCTGGCCACCACGGCCGGCCACGACATCAACTACCTGTCGCAGACCGGTGCGCTCTCGGCGATCGGTTACCGGGACCGCCCGCCGGTGGCTCCGCTGAATCTCGTCGCCGATTTCGGCGGCGGCTCGATGCTCGTCGTCATCGGCATCGTCACCGCGCTGTACGAGCGGGAGCGCTCCGGCAAGGGCCAGGTCATCGATGCCGCGATGGTCGACGGGGTCAGCATGCTGTCGCAGATGATGTGGACCATGCGGGCCACCGGATCGTTGCGCGACGAGCGTGAGTCGTTCCTGCTCGACGGTGGTGCCCCGTACTACCGGACCTACGAGACCTCCGACGGCGGCTACATGGCAGTCGGGTCGATCGAACCGCAGTTCTTCGCGCAGTTGGTGGCGGGTCTCGGACTGGACGCGAGTGAGATCCCCGGGCAGTTCGAGTTGGCCCGTTACGACGAGATGCGGGCAATCTTCACCGAGCGCTTCGCGAGCAAGACGCGCGACGAGTGGACCGAGATCTTCGCCGGCACCGACGCCTGCGTGACACCGGTGCTCACCTGGGGCGAAGCTGCCAAGAGTGAGCATCTGCTGGACCGGTCGACGTTGATCACCGTCGACGGTGTCGCCCAGGCCGCCCCGGCCCCGCGGTTCTCCCGAACCTCCCCGGGAATGCCCGGTCAGCCGCCGCAGTCGAGCACCGACATCGCCGACATCGGCTGGACCTGATTGACACTTAGAGACTTTGGTCCCTGGCCATCGCGCCCGGAACCAGCCACGATGAGGGTGTGACTTCCTCGGACGCACCAGTAGTAGTCGGAATCGACGGCAGCGACGGCGCGCTGAGCGCGGCCCGCTGGGCAGGCGCGGTCGCCGCGCGGTTCGGTGCGCCGCTGCGCATCGTGCACGCGCTGCCGTCGGTCGGCCGGAACCTGACCCAGACCGCGGCGGCGTTCACCGCGGCGATGATGTCGTATCAGCGCGACATGGCCGAGGCCTTCCTCAAGGCGGCTGACGAGGCCGTGCGTGCCGACAATCCCGAGTTGTCGGTGTCCACCGTCTCGTTCAACGAGCCCGCCGACCAGGTGCTGATCGACGCCAGCTCCGGCGCGCGGCTCGTCGTCCTCGGCGGCAAGAAGGTGACTCCGGCCGCGGCGCTGCTGCTCGGGTCGACGGCGCTGTCGGTGGCGACCCGGGCGGCGTGCCCCGTGGTCGCCTTCCGCGGGGAGTCGGTGGCGCCGGGTGATGGGCCCGTCGTCGTCGGAGTCGACGACAGCCCCGCGGCCCAGGCCGCGCTGGAGCTGGCGTTCGAATTCGCCGACCGGTTCGGGTTGGCGGTCAACGCAGTGCGCTCGTTGTCGTTGGCCGCACCGGCCGAAACCGGTGTCACCATCCCACTGCTGATCGACTGGGACGGCGTCGAGTCCGCCGAACTGGCCGATCTCACCGAGACCGTCGACGTCCACAACAAGCGCCACCCCGGCGTTGACGCCAAGTGCTTCATCGAGCCGGACTCGCCCGGTAAGGCGCTGCTGAAGCATGTCGCCGACTCGGGGCTGGTGGTGGTCGGGTCCCGGGGTCGCAACGCGCTGGCCGGGGTGCTGCTGGGCTCGACCAGCCTGAACCTGCTGCACCACAGCCCCGTGCCGGTGATGATCTGCCGCGCTGCGCCACAAGGAGGTTCGAATGAGTGAACATGACGTCCGCCACGGCATCGTCGTCGGCGTCGATGGATCGTCTTCGTCGGACGCCGCAGTGGCCTGGGCGGCGGAAACGGCGGTGCTGCGCGGCGTCGGGCTCACGCTCGTGCACGCGCTCCCCGGCGCCGCATCCCCGGTCTGGTTGGATGTCGCGCTGCCCCAGGAGTATTGGGACTATCAGGATCAGCAGGGCCAGGAAATCCTCGATGCGGCACGGGGTGTTGCGGTCAAGACCATCGCCGGCCAGCAGGAACCCAGGATCATCGCGAAAGCGGTACCCGGGCACGCGGTGGCTACCCTGATCGACTACTCGCGCAACGCCGATCTGCTGGTCGTGGGCTCCCGCGGCTTGAGCAAGTGGGGACGCCGGCTGCTCGGGTCGGTGAGCTCGAGCCTGGCGGCGCACGCCCACGGCCCGGTCGCGGTGATCCCCGAGGGCGAGCACCCGAAGGACGGCCCGGTGGTGGTCGGGGTCGACGGGTCGCGCGCCTCCGAATTCGCCACCGAAATCGCCTTCGATGAGGCATCGCGCCGCGGTGTGGAGCTCGTGGTGGTGCACACCTGGACCGACCTGAACTTCGAGTTTCCCGACGTGAAGTGGGAAGACCTGAGTTCGGAAGCGGAGCGCGCCCTCGCCGAGCAGTTGGCCGGCTGGTGCGAGCGCTACCCCGATGTGGTGGTGCGGCGTGTGGTGATGCCCGACAAGCCGGCCCGGCAGCTGCTCGCGCAGGCGGAAACCGCGCAGCTGGTGGTGGTCGGCAATCGTGGACGGGGTGGATTCACCGGACTGCTGCTCGGCTCGGTCAGTTCCGCGGTGGTGCATTCGTCCACGGCTCCGGTGATCGTCGCCCGGCAAACCAGCTGATCGTCGACGTTTGGTTGCTGACTGACCGGCGCGCATCGCGGAATCCCCGCCTTCAGCGGCACGCTTCGCTAGATTCGGAGACGTGGCTGTGCAGGCATCACGCGAGGCCGTCTTCGACGCCTCGCCGGAGGCGATCATGGAAGTGCTCGCCGATGTCGACGCGCTACCGTCCTGGTCTGCATTGCACCGGCGCATCAAGGTCATCGACCGCTACCCGGACGGCAAGCCCCACCACGTCAAGGCGACGATGCGTCTGCTCGGAATCACGGACAAGGAAACGCTCGAATTCCACTGGGGCGATTACTGGATGGTGTGGGATGCCGAGCCCAACCTGCAGCAGCGCGGGCAACATATCGAATACAACCTGACTCCTGAGGTGGACAAGACTCGGGTGCGGTTCGACGTCATCGTCGACCTCGCGATGCCCATCCCGGAGTTCCTGATCAACCGCGCCAGGACACTCGTCCTCGATGTCGCCATCGAGCGATTGCGTCAGCGCGTCATGAGTAATTCACGCCGCCGTTGATACCCGCGAGTCGGCCCCGCCGGTGGAGGATGGCGGGGCCGACGGCTAGGGGTGCGGTTACTCGCTGCTCTTGCCGGATCCGGAGTCGGAGCTACCGCCGGCGGCGCCGCTGTCGGCTTTCCTGCCGGCCTTGTCCGGCTTGGCGATGCCCTTCCTGAGCCCGTCGCGGATCTTCGAGACCGTCGAATTCACGTTCTTGCCAACCGAATCGACAGACTTCTTGATGTCGCCGCGAATCTTCTCGGCGGGTTTGGCGGACTGCGCCTTGGCCGCGACGCGGGTGCTGCTGGTGCTGGGCGCCTCAGCAGCGGTGTCGTCGGTGGTGGCGGTGTCGGCGGTGGCTTCGTCTGAAATCGTTGCCTTTTCGTCAATTTCGGCGCTCACCGGCTCGGTCTCGGTGGCCTTCTCAGCCGGAGCTTCGGCGGCCACAGCCTTCACCCCGGCATCGGCGGTGAGGTTCACCGTGACGGCCTTGGGTGTAGCCGACGGCAGGGCGTTGACCGCGGCGGGACCGTCAGCAAGCACCTGATCGTCCGCGAACTTCTGCACTGCCGACCGGTTGGCCTGCGCGCCACCGAAGATGCCGCCGACGAGGTCAGCGATGGCGCCGCCCAGGTCGTGGCGGTCGGTGCCCGGCGTTTTGATCAGGTCCGCCAGCTGGCTGAATGTGTTCAGGATCCCAGCTGCGGCGCCGGAGGCGTTCGGTGGTGCGCTGAGCAGCCCGGGATAGAGGTAGTTGAATTCCGGGTCCATATAGCCGTTGAGGAATGCGCCGGTCAGGGCGGCGGGCGCATTGATCACGGTGCTCGCGAGGGTGACCGGGTCCATGTCCTTGATGGCGCTCACGGCGACTTCGAGGCGCGTTCCCGCCTCGCGGAGTAGCGGCTCAAACGGCGCGATCATGCCCAACCCGACGCCCATGAGAACCGGGAACAGCGACCCGTCGACCAGGTTCCCGAGATTTTTGAACGGCTGGGATAACGCAGGCCACGCCTGTGACGCCCCCATGATGATGGGCAAGCCGAGAAAGACGACACTCGAGAGCGCGGTGATGAACCCGTCCTCGAACTGTCCTGCCGCGATCTGGTCGGCAGCCGTCTGGAGAATCGCCGGCACGCCAGAGGGGTTCTCGAGTGAGAACGCGTTGGCCAGTCCGGTGGCAAGGCTGTTGCCCGCCTGGGCGAGTGCCCCCAGGCCGTGGATCTGGTTCGCGATGATCTGCGTGAGCATCGGCGCCGGATCCTGGAGCCACTGCCCAGCGAGCCCGGCAACGTTGCCGCCGGCCGCCCCGAGGACGTCAGCCCACAGCGCGATGGGGTTCTGGAACGTAGTTAGCTGAACTGCTGCTGACTGGATTGCCGGCGCGGGTAGATCCGCGGGGATCGGTGATATCGGCGTGAGTGCGATGGCGCCGGCGCCGACGAGAGCGACGCCCGCCGTGAGTGGTGAGCGAAGTGTGACTGACATCTACTTCCTATCGGTGAGTGGTCTTGGACACGGAAACGGTACCCCAGAAACGCGCGAATAGGGAATGAATAGAACGTGTTCATTTTGGCCGTTTGGGACTCATTGTTTCGTCGGTCCATGCCAACTTCGTGCTGGTAGAGATCGCTTTATGGCCGGGAGGGCAGGAACTACGGATATATGCAAACGGTGGCGTCCAAAGGGTGGATGCTGGTGTGTATGAAGTGTGGATGCTCACCTGTCAGGCGAGTCTCACCCAGTGCCTGCCGATCGCTCGTGGGCGGGGTAGCAAATGTGCTCGCTGGGCGGTGCCGAGACATGGCGGGGCGCCCTGAATGCACAGACCGGCCCGGCCGGGGTGTGCCGGAATCTTCGCATTATGTTTGCTGTGGGATGGCATGTGCGAGCCGGGTGCCGCATTCCGGCACGTCGGCCCCGCCTGCGGAGGATGACGGGGCCGATGGCCGGGGGTGTGGTTAGTCGCTGCCGTCGCTGGAGCCGGCGTTGCCTGCGCTGCTGTCGGTCTTCTTGCCGGGCTTGGCGGGCTTGGTGATGCTCTTCTTGAGCCCGTCGCGGATCTTGGAAACCGTCGAATTCACGTTCTTGCCAACCGAATCGGCGGACTTCTTGATGTCGCCGCGAACCTTCTCTGCAGCCATGGTGGACGGCACCCTGGCTGTGACGCGGGTGCTGCTGGTGTTGGTTGCGTCAGCGGTGGTGTCGGTCTTCTCGGTAACCGTGGTGGCGGCGTCGTCTGAAACCGTTGCGTTTTCGTTGGTTTCGGGGCTCGCGGGCTCCGTCTTGGTGGCTACCTCGGTGACGACCTTCTCGGCCGGAGCCTCGGTCACTGTGGTCTTCACCGCGGCGTCGGTGGTGAGGCTGACGGCGACTGTGTCGGCCGTCGCCGACGGCAGGGCCGCTGGGCTGTCGGAGGCGACGGAATCTGGCGCGGTACGCAATGCCGTTGTCGCCGTCGGTGCCGGGGCGCCGAGCGCCTGGGCGATGGCCCGGCGAACCTGCACCATCACACCCGCGATGGGGCCGGGCATGCCTTCACTGAGCGGCTTGTCGGGTGTCAGGATTCCTGGTGTGAATTCGGTGCCGTTGATCAGTCCATTGAGAACCAGCGCGGGAGTGGCGATCAGGGCGTTCACCGCCGCGACCGCGTCGCCGCCCTTCACCGCGTCGGCGAAAGACTGCACGCCGACCCCGAGCTGGCTGGCGGTGCTCGACATGATCTGCAGAGAGCCGAGCACGGTGCCGAACAGCGTCATCGGGTTGGCGATGGTCTGGGCGACGTTGTAGAGGTTGCCGGTGATGCCGACGGTGATCGACGACAGCGACATCAGCGGCATCGCCATGCCGATCGCCAGCCCGAACACCGGATACACCATCTGCACGATGGCCTGGTCGTACTTGCCCTCGTCGAGTGCGGCTTTCACCATGTCCGCATACATCGGCAGGTCGTTGACCCACTGCACCACGCCGTTGCCCATGCCCTGGACGATGGTGCCCACCGTCTGGGCGTGCCCGGCCCCGTTGTGCAGCAGCTGGGTCAGGATCGGTGCTGGGTCGGCCAAGATCTGCTCGGCGAGTGTCGTCGCGCTGACCCCGGTGTTGGTGAACAACTTGACCCATGCTTCCAGCGGATCAATCGCGGCGGTTAGCTGAACAGCTGTCGACTGGATTGCCGGCGCCGGCAGTTCTGCCGGGGGAGCCGATAGCGGCGTGAGTGCGATGGCACCGGCGCCGATCAGGGCGACTCCCGTAGCGAGCGGTGAACGCAGTGTGACTGGCATCAAGTTCCTCTCGGAGGGTGATCTTGGACACCGGGAGAGTACCTGGGAAATGCCTGAAAATCACAAAATGGAACGTGTTCGTACCGGGATCGCGCGGCGCGATATTTTCGCCGGTGTCTGCCAAATTATTGCTGTTCATCAACGGTGTCGACGGGTCGTCTCGAGAAACTACGGACGATGGCGTCCATCGGCGCGCGATGGGCGCACATCGTTGCGTTGGAAAGTTCGATTGCGCGTGTGTCGCGCGACAGGTATCCGGACCTGCCGATACTTGATTGTGGCGCGTGGCAAATTATTTGCTGGGATAAATTGCGCCCGTCTGCCGAATGAGCCGGTAAGTCTCGCCTTGGTCGGGCGTAGCCGAGAATTGGAGGGAAAGTTTGCTGAGCAGTTGTCGCGGGTATGGCGCACCGTGAGTGGAACGGAACAACCCAGACTGCCTGCCGGTTGGTACCGGTCATGCCCACCGGAGTCGTCCTCGCCCTGAACCCGTCCGCCCCCAACGTCGTCGACGCGGCGATCTCGCAGGCCCGTACCGCGTATGCGGCCGGGGTCCGTCAGATCTGGCTGGCCCAGCAATTCGACGTCGATGCCATCACGCTGTCCGCGTTGATCGGGGCGGCTGTGCCCGGCCTCGGGGTGGGTACCTCGGTGGTCCCGATCAATCCTCGGCACCCGCTGCTGGTGGCTTCTGCCGCACAGACTGCCCAAGCCGCCGCGCACGGCAATTTCACGCTGGGGCTCGGCCTGGGTTCGCATGCCCCTGAGCATCGGGCCTTCGGCACGGTGTGGTCCGACCCCGTGGGCCGGCTGCGGGAGCACCTGCAGGTGCTGCGGGCGATCTTCGACGATCGAGCCGTCGACTTCCACGGCTCGGCATTCACCGCACGCCCCGAGTGGCCCGTACACGTACCCGGCGGCGTCCCGGTCCCGGTGTACGTGGCGGCGATGGGGCCCAAAGCCCTTCAGGTGACCGGTGAATTGGCCGACGGGACACTGCCGTACCTGGCCGGCCCGCGCACGGTGGGGGAGTTCATCGTGCCGACGATCACCGAGGCAGCCACGGCGGTCGGCCGGCCACAACCGCGGGTGGTGGCAATGGTTCCGGTCCTTGTCGACGACGACGCCGACGCTGCCCGGGCTGCCGCCGCGGAACGGCTCGCGTTCTATGCGACGATCCCGTCGTATCAGAAAGTCATTGCCAGGGAACAGGTTTCCAGCGTAGCCGAACTGGCGGCCGTCGGGTCAGCGGAGCAGGTGCGCGCACAGTTGCAGCGTTATCTCGACGCCGGTGCCACCGATGTGGCGCTGAGCCCGATCCGGACCGAACCGGAGGATCTGGCCGCGCTGTGGGCGGTGGCCGCCACGCTGCCCTAGTCGGTGGGTATCCGATCGCGCATGGCGTAGACGACGGCAACGGCACGCGATGGTTCCTTGGTTCCGCAGATATCGACGGCGATGACGATGTTGGACTTGGCTGCCAACGCCTGCGTGCAGTCCTCGACAGCGGTCGACGGCGCCGAATCAGGCATGGACAGAATGCCTTCCTGCAATCCGTGTGTGCCGAGGGTGCGGGGTTGAGCCTGCCCGTGTCGGTTCACCGCGGCGGTCTCGCCGACACAGTAACCCCAGCGGTCCTGGACGCGCGCCATGAACTCCGCGGCCTCGGCGGGGTTGGCGAAGCTCATGGCGCGTTGCCGTAACCACACGATGTCACCGGTGATCTCGCGTTCCCGTGCCGCCGGTACCCTTGCCGGGTACGGCGGCAGCGCCGCGGGGATTCCCGACGGATCGCCTTCGGGCGCACAACCTTCCGCCGGAGTGGACGTGCCGGTGGCCGGTGCGTCGTCGGTGTCGACGTCGGGGCCGGCTGCACGGAGACCTCTCGCATCCACGATGGTCTGTACCTCCTCTGGCCCGATCAGAATCGTTCCGAGGTCAGGCTTTCCGTAGCTGCGAACCAGTTCCGGGCATTGCCAGAACGGGTCGATGCTGGGGCCTTGCACAACCGGGGTCGAGTCCACGATTCCGGTGATGCGGTGCGTCGCGTCGGGGGTCACCGTGATCGCGTAACCCTGCTCCCGCGACCACCTGGCCGGTACCAGCACGTAGCGCCCACCGTGTGCTTCGAGCACGCGAAGGCACTGGTAGCGGTAGAGCGGCGGGGCCGACGGCCCTTGGCTGGGGAGCACCGTCGTCTTGACCAGGTTGTCCGGCAGATTCAGCGCCTCTGTGGTGTCGAGTTGTACTGCGGTGTAATCACCGTCGGCGGCCCACAGCCGGCTCGCGGCATAGCCGCCGTGGCCCTTGCCCTGCGCGACGGCGTACAGGTCGGTGGCCCAGAACAACGCCACCACGAGCCCCGTGGCCGCCAGGGCGAGCAATGCCCGCTCCGCGGGCTTGGGCAGCCGGCTCAGGCCGGTGAGGGCCAGGGTCCAATAGCCTGCGGTCAGTAGGGCGATCCCGGCGGCGATCGTCACCGCCATGTACACGTCCGGGGGATTGACGATTACCCATTTGATGAGGCTGCGCTCGGTCGTCAGCCACACCACCGCGACCGTCAAGCTTGCTGCGCCCAGACCCGTGATCAACCATGCGATGCTGCGCAACAACGTGATTCGGCGCCCTGACGCCACCCAGTGCCGAACGGCCACGGCCAGCACAGCCAACACCGCGAGGACGGCCAGGACCCGCAGGGCGGCGAAGAAGAAGAGTCCCACGGTGGTGACGGCGTAGTCGGACGAGGTGTAACCCAGCGTCGACGGATCGACACCGAAATACTGCAACTTGTTCCGGATGAACAGCAGGCCGAAGAAATAACACAACCCGGTGATGAGTGATGTCGGCGCGACGACCAGGGCCGCGAGGCTCAGCCACCGCTCCGCGGACTGGGTGAGCGACTTCGTCTCGTCGCTCACGCCGGCGGCGCCTGCGGCGACGGGACTGACGGCTCCGGTGGATTGTCGGTCGTCGTCGTGGTGATCGTCGGGGTGGGCAAGGTGGTGGTCGTCGACGGCACCTCGACTGTCGTCGTGGTCGACGGTGTCGTGCGGGTGTAGCCGCCGCTGCCGTAGCCGGTGGTCGTCGGATTCGAGCGCGTGGCGTGGGGCGTGGTGGTCGTGGTCGACGGCAACGTCACGTTCCCGCTCGTCGGCGCGTGGGTCGTCGTCTCGGGGTGGTCCTGCCCTCCGCCGCAAGCCACCGCGAGCACTGCGGCAGCGGCGACCGCCGTGAGTCCGGCTGCGCGTCCGAGCGTCGTCGATCCGAGGTTCATCACGCCTCCCACCAGTGTCTTTACGATGGTGGCAAATCAGGTCTGATTGTGCGCGAGTATCCGACTACTCGAATTGGGCCGCGCGACAGATCCGACGCGGAGTACCCGTACGCTCCACAGGGCGGTGGCGGCCGCGCTGCCTTAGCATGTGGCCGTATGCGGGCTCCGCGACGATCGGCGCTGCTCGAACAGCTGGTGACGGCCGGCCATTCGCAGCAGGCGGTCCTCGATGAGCTGCGCCGGGCCATCCTCGACGGCGGAGTGCCTCCGGGCACCCCGATCCCGCTCGCCGAGGTGGCCGACGCATTCGGGGTCAGCCAGATCCCGGTGCGAGAGGCGCTGAAAACCCTCATCGGCGAGGGTCTGGTGGCCCACCGCCGAAACGCCGGCTACCGCGTGGCACTGCTGACCGCTCAGGAACTTCGCGAAATATACATCGTGCGTGAGACTTTGGAGTCAGCCTCGTTGGCGGCTGCGGTGGCCAACGCATCGGACACCGACCGGGCCGCGGCGGTCGCGGTGAACCACCTGCTACAACAGGCGATCGCCGACGACGATGCCGCGGCGTATCACCGTCAGAGCCGTAACTTCCACGCCGCTCTGACCCGGCCGTCCCGCATGCATCGGCTGCTCCACATGCTCGAAGCCGCCTGGAACGTCACCGAACCTGTGCAATCGATGGTGCACGTCAGTCAGGAAGCTCGGGCCCAGCTGCATGCCGACCACGGCGACATGCTCGACGCATTCCTGGTCGGCGACGCACCGCGCCTGGTCGCGGTTTCCGAACTGCATGCCGCGAGGCTCAACGCCGTGATCGCCACCTTGCCGACGCGGACGGGGCTGTTGGCGTAGATTTCGGCCCAGCCGGCCCGTCTGCAGGTCGCGAAATATATTCTTCGCGAAATTGACTCATAGCTCTGGCGAAATAGCTGGGAAACACAAGGTTTCTAGCGTCGGTCCATGACCGACACCGTTGTATCCCAAACCGTGGGTGCCGCAGATCTCGTCGAGGCGGCCGGCCACCCGGTCGGCAGCGGTGAGATCAAGCCCGGCTACGACCCACGGCTGACCAATGAGGATCTGGCTCCGCTGCGCAAGCAGACCTGGACTTCCTACAACATCTTCGCGTTCTGGATGTCCGACGTGCACAGCGTCGGCGGCTACGTCACCGCAGGCAGCTTGTTCGCGCTGGGGCTGGCCAGCTGGCAGGTGCTGGCGGCGCTGCTGATCGGCATCACGCTCGTGTACTTCCTGTGCAACCTGGTGGCCAAGCCGAGTCAGGCTGCGGGCGTGCCGTATCCGGTGATCTGCCGCACCGTGTTCGGGGTGCTCGGCGCCAACATCCCGGCCATCATCCGCGGGTTGATCGCGGTGGCCTGGTACGGCATCCAGACCTTCCTGGCCTCAGCGGCCCTGGACATCGTGCTGGTCAAGCTGTTCCCCGCGCTCGCGCCCTACGCCGTGGTCGCCGACTTCGGATTCGCCGGCCTGTCTGTGCTGGGTTGGGGAAGTTTCTTGCTCTTGTGGGTTTTGCAGGCCTGCGTGTTCTGGCGTGGCATGGAATCGATTCGCCGGTTCATCGACTTCTGCGGGCCTGCGGTCTATGTGGTGATGTTCGTTTTGTGCGGCTACTTGATCACCAAGGCCGGTTGGGGCGCGATCGATCTGAACCTCGGTGACGTCACGTACACCGGCTGGGCATCGGTACCGGTGATGCTCGGGGCGATCGCCCTGGTGGTGTCCTACTTCTCCGGGCCGATGCTCAACTTCGGTGACTTCTCCCGGTACGGAAAGACTTTCGCAGCGGTCAAGCGGGGCAACTTCCTGGGCCTGCCGCTGAACTTCCTGGTGTTCTCGGTGCTGGTGGTGGTGACCGCCTCGCTGACGCTGCCGGTGTTCGGTGAGTTGATCACCGATCCGGTCCAGACCGTGGCCCGCATCGACAGCACATTCGCGATCGTGTTGGGCGCGTTGACGTTCACCATCGCCACCATCGGCATCAACATCGTCGCCAACTTCATCAGTCCGGCCTTCGACTTCTCCAACGTCAGCCCGCAGCGGATCAGCTGGCGAGCTGGCGGCATGATCGCCGCGGTCGGGTCGGTACTGATCACCCCGTGGAACCTGTACAACAATCCCGAGGTCATCCACTACACGCTGGAGACGTTGGGTGCGTTCATCGGTCCGCTGTTCGGTGTGCTGATCGCCGACTTCTACCTGGTGCGCAAGCAGAAGGTCGTGGTCGATGATCTGTTCACCATGGATGAGTCCGGAAAATACTGGTACAGCAAGGGATACAACAAGGTAGCGGTCATCGCGACGGTTGTGGGCGCGGTGCTCGCGGTCATCCCGGTGCTGCTGGGAGGCCGCGTAGCGGGCATGCATACCGCTGCCCAGTACAGCTGGTTCATCGGCTGCGGCGTGGCCCTCGGTCTCTACTACGTGCTGGCCCAGCGCGACCCTCGGGTCGCAATGTCGCTGTCATGACCGCTCGCATCGAGGCGTGTGCTCGCGCGGTATGCGCTGCCGGCATCTTGTGAGCGGTCCATACCATCTGAGCGCTGGCCGCGCGTCGGAATGGAGCAGCAAAGTGTCGCGATCTGCGGTCAATTCCTTACAACATGACAACCTGACGCCTCTGGCTGGGCTGGCAGCATGGCAGGCCCAACCCGACTTTCTTCAAAGGGGTGAACGCCTTGTCCCGCACGCTTTTCGATCCACATCCAGCGCCGGAATTCGTTGTGAGACAAGCAGTAAGCGATCGCGCCCCCACTCGCCCGGCACTCCCGGTCTACCGCTCCCCGCGGAATCTGCCACCACCGGCGCTCGATGAGTGGAGTTGGCAGCAGCACGGCCTCTGCCGGGACCATCCGGCCGAGGTGTTCTTCCCGGAGGAGGCCCGGGGGCGCCCGCTGCGCCGTCGGGAGGACGCGGCCAAGGCGATCTGCCTGACTTGCCCGGTGCTGGCCCGGTGCCGGGCGCATGCCCTGTCCGCTCCCGAGCCCTACGGCATCTGGGGGGCGATGACGGCACGAGAGCGCGCCATCACGCTGAGCGACGAGCGCTAGGCGCGCAGCGTCTGGAGCCGGCGGATGGCCTCTTCCATGGTGTCGTCGCGCTTGCAGAAAGCGAAGCGCACCAAGTGATTCCACAGATCGGCGTGCGGTGCCTCGGGGTCGCAGAACGCCGACATCGGGATCGCGGCCACCCCCGCCTTGTGCGGCAGCTCGGCGCAGAACTGCGTGCTGTCCGAATAGCCCAGCGGTCGTGGGTCGGCGCACAGAAAGTACGTCCCGCGGCTGTCGTGCACCTCGAACCCGATATCGGCCAGCGCGCTACCCAGCCGGTCCCGCTTGGTCTCGAATGACTGGCGCAGGTCTGACACCCAGCCGTCCTCGTGATTGAGTGCGTGGGCCACCGCCGGCTGGAACGGGCTGCCGCCCACGTAGGTGAGGTACTGCTTGGCGGCGCGCACCCCGGCGATCAGATCGGCAGGCCCGCAGGCCCAGCCGATCTTCCAGCCGGTGACGTTGAACATCTTGGCCGCACTGGAGATGGTCACGGTCCGCCCGGCCATGCCGGGGTAGCGGGCCAGGGGGAGGTGCTCGACCCCGAATACCAGCTGCTCGTACACCTCGTCGGTGATCACCAGCAGGTCGTGCTCGATGGCCAGCGCCGCGATGGCGCGCAACTCGGCATCGGAGGCCACGGCGCCCGTCGGGTTGTGCGGGGAGTTCAGGATCAGCGCTTTGGTTTTCGGGGTGACAGCGCGGCGCAAAGCCTCGATGTCGATCCCGAACCCGGCCCCGTCGGCGACCAACGGCACAGCGACGCGCGCACACCCGGCCATGGCGATCACCGGGGAGTACGAGTCGTAGAACGGCTCGATCACCAGCACTTCCGAGCCCGGCTCGACCAGGCCGATTACCGACGCGGCGATGGCCTCGGTGGCGCCGACGGTCACCAGCACCTCGGTGTCGGGGTCGTACTCGACGCCGTAGTGGCGTTTGCGCTGAGCGGCGATCGCGTGGCGCAGCTCGGGGATGCCGAGGCCGGGCGGGTACTGGTTGTGGCCTTCGGCGATCGCGTTCTGCGCCACCTTGAGCATCTCGGCCGGGCCGTCCTCGTCGGGAAAGCCCTGTCCGAGGTTGACCGCGCCCAGACGGCTGGCCAGGGCAGACATCTCCGCGAAGATGGTGACGGCGAAGGGCTGCAGCCGTGTGACAGTCATGTTGCATGAGGCTAGTGCGGGAATGATTGCCACGCCTCCGACGCTTTAAGGCTGCGTGACCTACAAACTGAACGCCGACGCCGCACTGTTGCAGCCGATCCAGGTCGGCGACACCGTCGCCACCAACCGTCTGTTCATGGCGCCGCTGACGCGTTCGCGCGCCGATGCCGATGGCACCCCCTCGCCGCTGGCGGCGCAGTACTACTCGCAGCGCGCCGGTGCGGGCCTGATCATCAGCGAGGCGACCGCCGTGGCCGAGACCGCCAACGGCGCCTACATGAATACTCCCGGCATCTACACCGACCGCCATCAGGACGGTTGGGCCGAGATCGCCGAATCGGTGCACGCCGAGGGCGGCAAGATGTTCGTCCAGCTCTGGCACGTCGGCCGGATGGCGCACTCCGACATCAGCGGGTTCGAGCCCGTCGCGCCCTCGGCGATCGCGGCCGACATGGTCACCCACACCCCCGCAGGCAAGAAGCCGCTCGAGGTGCCGCGTGCGCTCGACATCGATGAGATCCCCGCGATCGTCGCGCAGTTCCGGGCCGCCGCGCGCCGCGCGATCGACGCGGGCATGGACGGCGTGGAGATCCACGGCGCCAACGGCTACCTGCTGCACCAGTTCGCCTCCGACGTGGTCAACCAGCGCACCGATGCCTACGGCGGTTCGCCCGAAAACCGGGCCAGGCTCACCGCTGAGGTCGTCGAGGCCGTCGTCGACGAAATCGGTGCGGGCCGGGTCGGGCTGCGCATCTCGCCCGGGAACCCCGCCGGCGGTATGCATGAGAACGACGCGATCAGTACTTATGAGGCCCTGCTGGAGCGCATCGCACCGCTCGGCCTGGCCTACCTGCACGTGCTCATCGACCCGGCCACGCGGGCTTTCGGTGTCATCCGCGCCCTGTGGTCGGGGACGTTCGTGCTCAACACGGGCCGGGGCACCGACACCGACTTCTCCCTGCTGGAGGGTTACGCGCAGTGGGGCGCCATCAGCGCGTACGCGGCGGGGCGGGCGTTCCTGGCCAACCCCGACCTGATCGACCGGCTGCTGTTGGGCGCCGAACTCAACGAGCCCGATGTGGCGACGTTCTATGCGCCAGGGCCGGCGGGCTACACCGACTACCCGACGCTGCTCGCTGTCGAGGAGCCTCGCTCGGCCTGACGCCGTCCAGTGGCCACCGCTGTCGCGTCGTTTTCCACGTGGGGGTCGCTGCGCCGCGCGTGGGCAGCCCTGGTGTGGAAAACGGTGGCGAGTAAACGTGTGGCGCATACCTGCTGTGGCGTCGTTTCCTACGTGGGGGTCGCTGTGCCGCGCGTGGAGCAGCCCTGGTGTCGAAAGCGGCGATCGCTCCCGCAAAAGATGATGCTGAGCACAGGCCCAACCAACGGGTTGGGCGAGGCTGATACTCTGCCGTTCAGAGGACCGCCCACATTCGCTGGGCGGTTCCACAACCCAACCTGAACCTGGACGCCGATACGGCAGGGGAGCAGACATGTCCGAAGAAGCCTTCATCTACGAGGCGATCCGTACGCCCCGTGGCAAGCAGCGCGGCGGCGCACTCAACGAGATCAAGCCGGTCAACCTGGTTGTCGGCCTGATCGAGGAGATCCGCAGCCGGTACCCCGACCTGGACGAGACGCTGATCAGCGACGTCATCCTGGGCGTGGTTTCCCCGGTCGGCGACCAGGGTGGCGACATCGCCCGCACTGCCGGTCTGGTGGCCAAGCTGCCCGAGACCACCGGTGGTTTCCAGCTCAACCGCTTCTGCGCGTCGGGCCTCGAGGCCGTCAACCTGGCCGCCCAGAAGGTCCGTTCCGGCTGGGACGACCTGGTGCTGGCCGGCGGTGTCGAGTCGATGAGCCGCGTGCCGATGGGCTCCGACGGCGGCGCCTGGGCGTCTGACCCGGAGACCAACTACCGCATCGGCTTCGTCCCGCAGGGCATCGGCGCCGACCTGATCGCCACCATCGAGGGCTTCTCCCGTGACGACGTCGACGCTTACGCGGCACGGTCGCAGGAGCGCGCGGCGGCGGCCTGGTCCGGCGGCTACTTCGCCAAGTCGGTCGTCCCGGTCAAGGACCAGAACGGCCTCGTCGTCCTGGACCACGACGAGCACATGCGTCCCGGCACCACCGCGGCCGACCTGGGCAAGCTGAAGTCCGCGTTCGAGGGCCTTGGCGCGATGGGCGGCTTCGACGACGTGGCGCTGCAGAAGTACCACTACGTCGAGAAGATCAACCACGTCCACACCGGCGGCAACAGCTCGGGCATCGTCGACGGTGCCGGCCTGGTGCTGATCGGTAGCGAGAAGGCCGGCCAGAGCCAGGGCCTGACCCCGCGGGCCCGCGTCGTGGCCACCGCCACCAGCGGCGCCGACCCGGTCATCATGCTCACCGGCCCCACCCCGGCCACCCAGAAGGTGCTGGACCGTGCCGGCCTGACCGTCGATGACATCGACCTGTTCGAGCTCAACGAGGCCTTCGCCTCCGTCGTCCTGAAGTTCCAGAAGGACCTCAACATCCCGGACGAGAAGCTCAACGTCAACGGTGGCGCCATCGCGATGGGCCACCCGCTGGGCGCCACCGGCGCCATGATCACCGGAACCATGGTCGACGAGCTCGAGCGTCGTGGCGCTCGACGTGCCCTGATCACGCTGTGTATCGGCGGCGGCATGGGCGTGGCCACCATCATCGAGCGCGTCTGAGAGGTCTGAAAAACAATGGCTGAGAACACCATTCAGTGGGACAAGGATGCCGACGGCATCGTCACCCTGACGCTGGACGACCCGACCGGTTCGGCCAACGTGATGAACGAGCACTACAAGGAATCCATGCACAATGCCGTGGAACGCCTTGTAGCCGAGCAGGATTCGATCACCGGTGTGGTCATCACCAGCGCGAAGAAGACCTTCTTCGCCGGTGGCGACCTCAAGGGCATGATGAACATCGGCCCGGACGACGCCGCTGAGGCGTTCGAGATGGTCGAGACCATCAAGGCCGACCTGCGCAAGCTGGAGACCCTGCCCAAGCCCGTCGTGGCCGCCATCAACGGCGCCGCGCTCGGCGGCGGCCTGGAGATCGCGCTGGCCACCAACCACCGCATCGCCGCCGACGTCAAGGGCAGCCAGATCGGCCTGCCCGAGGTCACCCTGGGCCTGCTGCCCGGCGGTGGCGGCGTGGCCCGCACCGTGCGCATGTTCGGCATCCAGAAGGCCTTCATGGAGGTCCTGAGCCAGGGCACCCGCTTCAACCCGACCAAGGCCAAGGAGACCGGCCTGGTCGACGAGCTGGTTTCCAGCGTCGACGAGCTGGTCCCGGCCGCCAAGGCATGGATCAAGGCCAACCCCGAGGCCCACACCCAGCCGTGGGACGTCAAGGGCTACAAGATCCCCGGTGGCACCCCGTCCACCCCGGCGCTCGCCGCGATCCTGCCGTCCTTCCCGGCCCTGCTCAAAAAGCAGCTCAAGGGCGCCCCGATGCCGGCACCGCGGGCCATCCTGGACGCCGCTGTCGAGGGTGCACAGGTCGACTTCGACACCGCCAGCCGCATCGAGAGCCGTTACTTCGTCTCGCTGGTCACCGGCCAGACCGCCAAGAACATGATTCAGGCGTTCTTCCTGGACCTGCAGGCCATCAACGGCGGCGCCTCGCGCCCCGAGGGCATCGCCAAGCAGGAGATCAAGAAGATCGGTGTGCTGGGCGCGGGCATGATGGGCGCCGGTATCGCCTACGTGTCGGCCAAGGCCGGCTACGACGTCGTGCTCAAGGACGTCACCATCGAGGCGGCCCAGAAGGGCAAGGCGTACTCGGAGGGCATCGAGGCCAAGGCGCTCAAGCGTGGCAAGACCACCGAAGAGAAGTCGGCGGCGCTGCTCGCGAAGATCACCCCGACCGCCGATCCGCAGGATCTCAAGGGCGTCGATTTCGTGATCGAGGCCGTGTTCGAGAACCAGGAACTCAAGCACAAGGTGTTCCAGGAGATCGAGGACATCGTCGAGCCCAACGCGCTGCTCGGCTCGAACACCTCCACGCTGCCGATCACCGGTCTGGCGACCGGCGTGAAGCGCCAGGAGGACTTCATCGGCATCCACTTCTTCTCACCCGTCGACAAGATGCCGCTGGTGGAGATCATCAAGGGCGAGAAGACCTCTGACGAGGCGCTGGCCCGGGTGTTCGACTACACCCTCGCGATCCGCAAGACCCCGATCGTGGTCAACGACAGCCGCGGCTTCTTCACCAGCCGTGTGATCGGCACCTTCGTCAACGAGGCGCTGGCCATGCTGGGCGAGGGCGTCGAGCCCGCGTCGATCGAGCAGGCGGGTTCGCAGGCCGGTTACCCGGCGGCGCCGCTGCAGCTGAGCGATGAGCTCAACCTGGAGCTCATGCACAAGATCGCCGTCGCCACCAAGGAAGGTGTCGAGGCCGCCGGTGGCACCCACGTGCCGCATCCGGCCGAGGCCGTCGTGGAGAAGATGATCGAGCTCGGTCGCCCGTCGCGCCTGAAGGGTGCCGGTTTCTACGAGTACGTCGACGGCAAGCGGACCCAGCTGTGGCCCGGCCTGCGGGAGACGTTCAAGTCCGGCTCTTCGCAGATCCCGCTGCAGGACATGATCGACCGCATGCTGTTCGCCGAGGCGCTGGAGACCCAGAAGTGCATCGACGAGGGTGTGCTCACCTCGACCGCTGACGCGAACATCGGCTCGATCATGGGTATCGGCTTCCCGCCGTACACCGGTGGTTCGGCGCAGTTCATCGTCGGTTACCAGGGTGAGCTCGGGGTCGGCAAGGCGGCGTTCGTCGCCCGTGCCAAGGAGCTGGCCGCCAAGTATGGCGACCGCTTCCTGCCGCCGGCCTCGTTGGAGAGCTAACTCTCACCGCGACCAGTCCCCCGCAAGCGGGAGGGGCCCCAGCTTAAACCCCCGAAACTCTTGGGTTTCGGGGGTTTTCGCGTCTTTTCGGCAGAGATGTCAGCCGGGGTTCGAGTACACCCGCGTCGGCGTGATCAGGACGGCGGCGCGACGCTCTTCGCGCATGACGCGGTCGTAGGTGTCCCAGTCGTCGTGGGTGCCGCCGGCCGCCTCGAAGACGGCGCGCAACAGCAGCCGCAACGCCTCGGCGTCGGTGTCGGGGCTCGGATCATCGGGCCCGATGATCTCGACGGTGCCCTCGACCGTCACCCACTGCCAGCCGGCCCGGGCGACGACGGTGGCGCGGGGGTCTGCGCGCAGGTGCTGAAGTTTGAGCGACCCGCCGATCGCCACGAGGGTGACGACGGGTTCACCGGTGCGCGGATGGGCCATCACACCGGCGTTGACGACAGAGGACTGGATGCTGCCGTCACCGCGCAAGGTGCTCAGCGCACAGAGCCCGTGATCGCGGGACAGCATGTCGGCGAATGCGGAAACGTCGGTCACGGCCGCCTCCTATTCCGCCACGTCGAAGGCGGCATGGACTTTCGTCGGTCTGACCCGCACCACGAGTTCGCCCGGTACCCCGTTGCGCCGGCCGAATTCCTCGGCGCGGTCGGCGCCCATGTAGCGGCCGCCGATCCGGGTGGCGGTGCCGAGCAACTCGTCGGGGTCCTCGCCGGTCGACGCGACGCCCTGAACCTGGACGAACGAAAACGGCGGGGTGTCGTCGTGGATGCACAGCACCACCCGCGAATCCCGGGCCAGGGCTCGGCCCTTGGCGGTGTCTTTACCGGTGTTGAAGACCAGTTCGCCGTCGTCGACGACGAACCACACCGGCGCCGACAACGGCCGCCCGTCGGCGGCCACCCAGCTCAGCACGGCAGTGCGGGTGCCTTCGGACAGGAATGCGATGACGTCCTCGGAAAGTTCGCCCATGTGGCCACGCTACGCCGGGAGTGATGGTCGGCGAGACGTCTGAACGGCCACGTTGAGCCACGCAGACTACGGACTTACAAGGGTGCGCCCGCCGTCGGTGACCGGCAGGCTGAGTTCAACGACCGAAACCGGTTGCCGAGAAAGGTGGACGATCGTGGATGTCTACGAGGCGGTAAGCACCCGGCGCGCAGTGCGGGGCTTCACCGATCAGCCGGTCCCCAAAGAGGTGCTGCAGCGCGTCCTGTCGGCCGCTGCCTGGGCGCCGTCCGGATCGAATCTGCAACCCTGGCACATCTTCGTGGTCACCGGCGAACCTCTCGCACGGCTCAAGAAGCTCGCCGTCGAGCGGGTGGCTGCCGGCGATGAGTGGGACGAGGCCGAGTACGTGATGTACCCGCCTGAGTTGAAATCACCGTATGCCGACCGGCGATCCCAGTTCGGCAAGGAGCGGTACAGCGCGCTCGGTATCGCGCGCGAGGACTGGGAGGCACGTCAGCGGGCCGCCATCGCGAACTGGGATGCCTTCGGCGCGCCCGCTGCCCTGTTCTGCTACATCGATCGTGACCTCGGCCGCCCCCAGTGGTCGGACCTGGGGATGTTTCTCCAGACGGTCATGCTGCTGTTGCGGGCCGAGGGGTTGCACAGTTGCCCGCAGATGTCGTGGGCGAAGGTTCGCAAGACCGTCGCGCAGTTCGTCTCGCCGCCGGACGAGCTCATGCTTTTCTGCGGCATGTCGATCGGGTACGAGGATCCAGCGGTCAACTACATCCGCACCGGCCGGGCCCCGTTGGACGAGACCGTCACGTTCATCGACGACTAGTCGGTTCAGTTCAATCGGACCGGCCAGCTCGGTAGTGGCATGGTGTCGTAGAGTCGCACACCCTTGTCGTTGAGCCGGGCGAGCCTCTGGGAGACGACTGATGGCAGCAGCGAGATCAGCCGGCCGGCACCGACCAATGCGCGGATGCCCCAATTGCTGGTGGGCACCACGGTTTTCGCGTTCACGCGAGCCAGCTTTCGGCTGTTGACCACCGGCTCCAGCATCGTGCGTTCGTAGGCCGCGAACGCCGCCGGGTAGTCGTTGCCGGCCCGCACCATCTCGGCGGCCAGCACATAGGCGCCGTACACCGCGAGGCTGGTGCTGCCGCCGACGGCAGGCCCGGGGCAGTAGCCGGCATCCCCGACGAGGGTCACCCGGCCGCGCGACCAGGTCGTCATCTCCAGCTGGGTGATGGCGTCGAAGTAGAACGTCGGCGTTCGCGGTACTTCGTCGAGCCAGCGGTCCACCTCGCCACTCATGTGCTCGAATGCGGCACGCAGTTGCGCTTTTTGGCGGTCCGCATCGCGGTAGTCGTACTCCAGCGGGCGGCTCGGCCGGAAGATGAACACCGCGCGTGCGTCGTCCAGATGGTCGGCGGTGTAGATCCCGGCCATGTGCCCGGGTTTGAAGTAGCCGGTCATCTCGCCGTCACGGGCCAGCTCTTTCGGCACCGATACCACCGAGAGGTATCCGCCGAGGAAGCTCTCGGAAACGTTGTCGCCGAACGTCAGCCGCCGCACGCCGGAGTGCAGACCATCGGCCCCGACCACGACGTCGAAGCGCCGGGGTGCGTTGTGCTCGAAGGTCACGTCACCGTCCGGTGAGATCGCGGTGATGGTGTCCCCGAAGAGATACTCGACATCGTCACGGCCGGCCTGGAAATAGATCTCGCTCAGGTCATCTCGCATGATCTCGACGTGCCGGTCGGACATCACCCCGATGATCTTGAGGTAGTCCAGGCGGGCGGGGCGCGCCGCGCCGGGCCGGTGGATGATCATCTCGGTGGTGCCGGTGGCGTGCGCCTCGATGTCGGGCAGCACGCCCATGCGTTCGGAGATCTCCATGGCGGGCCGGAACAGGTCGACGGCGTGGCCGCCCGTCTTGCGCAGTGCGGGTGAGCGTTCGACCACGGTGACGTCGACTCCGTGTCGCGACAGCCAGTAGGCGAGTACGGGCCCGGCGATGCTGGCACCGGAGATGAGTACCTTCACGATTTCCCCCTTACTTAACGGTCGGTAAGTGCTCTTGTCGAGAGCTTACCTATCGTTAAGTAAGTTAGGGTGGCTACGTGGCCAAGCCCGCTTTGGATACCCGGCAACGCATCCTCGATGCGGCGCGCGAGCTGTTCGCCGAGAAGGGGGTGGTGCGTACCAGCCTGCAGGACATCGCCGACCGTCTCGGCATCACCAAGCCCGCGCTGTACTACCACTTCCGGTCACGCGAAGACCTGGTCCGCAGCATTCTGCAACCGCTGATCGACGAGGGCGAGGCCTTCATCGCCGAGCAGGAACGCAAACGCGGAGCGGCCCGGGCCTCGGCGCGGGAACTTCTGGAGGGCTACTTCGACTTCCATTTCCGGCATCGCGCCGATCTCATCCTGATCGTCTCCGAGCTGACCACGCTGGTCGATCTGGGGTTGATCGACCAACTGCTGGCCTGGCGGGCCCGGCTCGGCGTGCTGGTTTTCGGCCGCAAGCCGACCCTGCAGCAGTCCGCCCGCGCGGTCATCGCGTTCGGCGGTCTGCAGGACTGCTGCCTACAGTTCCCCGACACTCCCTATGAACAGCTGCGTGCCGCCACCGTGGACGGGGCGATGGCCGCATTGGGTCTCTAGCCGCTGCACTGTCGAGTGGGCATGATGGATGGCACTGCCGATGACGGGGGGCCAGATGTCCGGTGACATGGGAGACGTGAAACTCATCCCTCTCGAAGTCCTGCTGGGCCAGCCGGAACGGGCTGGTGCCCTGATATCACCGGACGGCACCCGGCTCTCCTATCTCGCCCCACTCGAGGGCGTGTTGAACGTGTTCGTCGGTGATGTCGCGTCGGGCGCCGAGCGGCCGGTTACTCACGACACCGATCGCGGGATACAGGCCTACTTCTGGGCGCATGACAACCGTCACCTCATGTACATCCGGGACAAGGACGGCAGTGAGAATTTCCGGCTGTATGACGTCGACCTGCAGACCGGGGCCGAGCGGGACCTGACACCGATGGACGGTGTGCAGTGTCGAGTCATCGCGCATCGCAAGCGGTTTCCCAACGACGTGCTGGTCGCGATCAACAAGGACAATCCGCAGCTGCACGATGTGTATCACCTCGACTTGAGTACCGGGGAGTTGCGCAAGGTTGTCGAGAATCCCGGCTATCTGGGCTGGGTGGTCGACGATGACCTGTTGGTACGGGGCGCGGCCGCGCCGACGGCCGAAGGCGGCTTGATCATCGTGGTGCGTGACGATGAGACGTCTCCGTGGCGGACGCTGCTGGAGGTCGGGCCGGAGGACGCGGAATCGACCGGGCCGGTGGGATTTACGAAGGACGGCACGGCGATGTACCTGCAGTCCTCGGTTGGTTCGAATACCAGCAGGCTGGTCAGGATGGACATCGCAACCGGCACGACCGAGGTGATCGCCGAGGACCCTACCTACGACATCAACAGCGTGATCATCCATCCCGACACCCGAGAAATTCAGGGCGTGACGGTGTACGCCGAGCGCCAGGAGTACCGGATCTTCGACGACTCGATACGCGGCGACATCGAGGCACTCGAGCGGCTGCACCCCGGTGAGCTGATGATCCGGGACCGCGACGACGCCGATGCCACGTGGCTCGTCGCATTCGACCAGGACTCGGGACCGGTGAAGTTCTACCGTTGGGATCGTGGTTCGCAAACGGCGACATTCCTTTTCGATCACCGTCCAGAGCTCAACGACTACCCGCTGGTGCCGATGGAACCGTTCAGCTACACCGCCCGGGACGGGTTGACGATCCATGGCTACCTGTCCTTTCCGCCGGGCGCGGACCGCAAGAATCTCCCCACCGTCCTCGACGTGCACGGTGGGCCGTGGGGCCGGGTCGGCTGGGGCCTCGACCCCGAGGCGCAATGGCTCGCCAACCGCGGGTACCTGTGTGTGCAGGTGAACTTTCGCGGCTCCAGCGGCTACGGCAAGGATTTCCTCAACGCCGGCAACCGGGAGTGGGCCGCCAAGATGCACGACGACCTGCTGGACGCCATCGACCACCTCGTCGGCCAGGGGATCGTCGACCGGGACCGGGTCGCCATCTACGGCGGCTCCTACGGCGGGTATGCGGCGCTGGTCGGCGCGACCTTCACCCCCGATGTGTTCCGGTGCGCGATCTCGATGGTCGGGCCGTCCAACCTGAACACCCTCATCGAGTCGTTCCCCGAGTATTGGAGGCCGATGATCATGCTGTGGCACAAGCGCGTTGGTGAGGACCCCGACTTCCTGTGGTCCCGCTCGCCGCTGTCCCGGGTGGACGCCATCCGGATTCCGATCCTGATCGGCCAGGGGGAGAACGATCCGAGGGTGAAGCGGGCGGAGTCCGAGCAGATCGTGGCGGCCATGGAAGAACGCGGCCTCGACTACGAGTATGCGATGTATGAGAACGAGGGCCACGGATTCGTCAAACCCGAGAACCGCCTTGATTTCTACCACCGGGCAGACCGGTTTCTCGCCAAACATCTCGGCGGTCGTGCCGAGTGAGCGTCAGTCGAACGTGACGACGATCTTGTCGGCGGCGCCCGGTGTGGACGCGGTGGCCAGCGCTTCGTCGACGCGGTCGAACGGGATGGTGTGGCTGACGATGCGGGCGTACTTCTGCCAGTTGGCGACGAGATCCTCGGTCACGTCGAAGATCTCGTCCGGGTAGCCCATCGATCCGAGGATGGTGATCTCGTTGCTCATGAGCGACAGGAAGTCCACCGATACCGGTTCCTTGTGGACGGCCACCACGCCGATCGTCGCGCCCTTCTTGGCCATCGTCACCGCGCTCTGGACGACGGCGGGCACGCCTGCGGCGTCGAGGTAGATGTCGGTGCCGGCCTTCCCGGGGAACATCGCTTCGCCGGGGCCGTGGAGCTCGACGAGGCGCTGCGCGAGGTTCTCCTCGGCGGAGTTGATGACGGCGTCCGCACCGATCTCCAGTGCCGTTTCCAGCCGGGAGGCGATGAGGTCGGCCACCACGACATGTTGTACACCAAGGGATTTGAGTGCCAGGATGGCGCCGAGGCCGATCGGGCCCGCGCCGAAGACGAGCACCTTGTCGGTGGTGCGGGGCCGGCAGCGGTTGACGGCATGGCGCGCGACGGCCATGGGCTCGTTGAGTGCGGCCACCTCGAAGGGAATGTGGTCGGGAATGACCTCGAGGTGTGTCCCGCGCACCGCGTCGGTGATGAGCAGGAACTCGGCCAGGGCGCCGCGGCCACCGCCGTTGCCGATGATGTCGCCGGGCGAAGCCATGGGGTCGACGACGACGTGGTCGCCGACCTTGAGTCCGGTGACTTCGTCTCCCGCGGCGACGATCTCGCCGGCAGGCTCGTGGCCCAGGGGCATGCGACCCTGGTGCGGGGGCAGCCCGCCGAGCGCGATGTAGAGCGCGTCGCTGCCGCAGATGCCGCAGGCGCGGATCTTCACCAGCACGTCGCGCGGCCCGATCTCAGGTTGAGCCACGTCGACGACGTCCGTCGCGCCGGGACCGGTCACCATCGTCACCTTCATGCGCTTACTCCTTGCAGACGATCTTCGATTCGCTGTGCGGCATCACAGACCTGTGCGCCCAGTTCTGCCACGGTGGCGGCGGTGAGCGCGCCGAACGGCGCGGCCGTCACCGACATCGTCACGAGGCCGTCGGCATCCCGGACCGGGGCGGAGATGGTGGCGATCCGGTGAGGGCCCGCATCGTCGAGCTCGCCGGGGAGGTAGTCGACCAGGGTGAGGTCGGCGAAGGACCAGGCCAGGCGCCGGGTGATGGCGTCGGGCTCGCCCTCGTCGGCCAGGGCGCGCAGAGCGGAGTAGACCCGGACGTACTCCGGGCTGAGCCGCTCGATGACGTATCCGCGCCGGCGCACCTCGGCCAGGACCGCCGCCAGGCGCTTGCGGAGCTTGGGTGCCGGCTCTCCCACGGCACCCAGCCAGGACTCCTGCGCCGACTGGGCGGCCCATGCCACATAGTCACGACCGAAAGGGGCCACCAGCGGGATGCGGAACCCGGTCCTGATGTGCGGTGCGGTCAGGGTCTCGCCGACCGCGTCGATGATGTGCAGGCTCGCGGCCTCGCGGCGGGCGAGGAATGCCTGTGCACCAGTGGATTCGGAAAGGGCCTGTAGGACAGGGCGGAAGGCGCGGTTGTTCGAGGGGCGCCCGAGTGCTGCCACCGCCGGCCCGCAGGAGTAGCCGCCGCCGGTGTCGTCGCGCACCGCCCACTGATGTGCGGCGAGCGTGGTCAGGATGGCATGTCCGGTGGCGCGGCTGATGTCGAGGCGCCGGGAGATCTCGGCGAGCGGGAACGCCCGATCGGGCTCGGCTCCCAGCAATTGCATCACCGCGATCACCCGCTCGGTCGGCGGCGACGGCACTTGACTGGCGGTGGTCTGCCGGTCTACCTTCAGCGTCATATTTTCGAACGGTACGTCGAATATTCGACACGCACAAGTCGCAAACCGGGAGTGATGGATGGGCAGCGTCACCGACGTCATCGAGTTCGACGACCTCGCCGCGCCTCGGCTCAGCGAGGCGCAGCGACAGATCCTGGAGTACACCGAGGCCAGGCGGGTCGAATTCGATATCGAGGCGATGCTGGCCGAGGCGGTGACCCAGGCCGGGGTGGCCGACCTCGCCGACACCGCCGGCTTCGGTGACCGTTTGTCCGCGCACGTCGCCGCGATCGAAGCCGACACCGGCCTGACTCAGCTGGCCCGGATGACCTTGCGCAGCAGGGTGGTTCGCCTGCTGCGCAACCGGCTGTCGCTCAACGATCTGATCAAGCGCTATCCCGAGATCGAAGCGATCCCGATCGAGCGGCCGTTCATCGTCGTCGGGATGCCGCGCTCGGGCACCACGCATCTGGTGAACCTCATCGCCGCCGATCCGGGCCGCCGCGCGTTGCCGTACTGGGAGAGCCAGGAGCCGATACCTGCGCGCGGGCACGGTGCGGACGTCTACGGGGTCGACCCACGCTACGCGCGGGTGAAAGCCGAACACGACGCGTTGATGGCCAGCACCCCACTGGTGGCCGCCATGCACGACAGGTTCCCGGAGGCGATCGAGGAGGAGGTTGAACTGCTCGACCTCGACCTGGCGTCATATGTGCTGGAATGGCATGCTCGCGTGCCGGATTGGCGCGACTACTACCTCGGGCTGGACCAGGTCGGGCACTACGCCTACCTGAAGAAGGTGCTGCAGGCGCTGACGTTCCTGCGGGGCCCGCGGACCTGGGTGCTCAAGAGCCCGCAGCATTGTGAGCAGCTGGGTCCGCTGATGGCGACCTTCCCGGATGCGACGGTGGCGTTCACTCACCGCGACCCCGTGGCGGTGATTCAGTCGGCCATCACGATGATGGCCTACGGCGACCGGATGCGCCGGACGAGCATCGACCCCGCCTGGTTGGTCGACTATTGGAGCGACCGCGTGCATCGGCTGCTCAGCGCGTGCGTGCGGGACCGCGAGCTGGTGCCGGCCGACCGCAGCATCGACGTCGCGTTCCACCACCTCAACGGCAACGAGATGCCGTTGCTGGAACAGCTTTACGCCCGTGGTGGGGTCGACCTGACGGTGAAGGCGCGCAAACGTTTCCAGCAGTACCTGAACGGTAACCCGCGTGGCAAGCACGGCCGTATCCGCTATGACCTGCAGCGACATTTCGGGGTGTCCGCCGACGAGCTGCGCGGCCGGTTCGACTTCTACTTCAACCGGTTCGACGTGCGGCCCGAGAGCTGAGGAGGATCCCCGATGGCCACTGACACTCCGGAACCCGTCTACCGCACCAGACCCGGCGCCGACGCCCTCGCACCCGCGGCAGCCGAGCAGGCCGAGCAGATCGCGCCAGGGGTGTGGTGCTCGCCCGGTCTGTCGAACTCCTACCTGCTGACCACCGACGACGGCCGGGTGATCGTCAACACCGGAATGGGTTTCGAGGGGCCGGTGCACCGCGCCAACTTCGACGCCGTCGACCTGTCGCCGGTGCGCTACATCATCTTCACCCAAGGCCACGTGGATCATGTCGGGGGACTGGACAGTGTGCGTGATCCTGACACGCAAGTTGTCGCCCAGGCGAACTGGACCACCTGGCGCGACGACAACGACCGCCTCATCCCGTACCGCGCGAGCCGCAGCGCCTTCGCCTTCAGCGACAAGCTGGCCACCGGTATCCAAGCCATCCAACGACGGCTCGGCACCCGGCACCTTGCGGGTCAGAGCGTGCCGACGGTCGATCTCGACTTCGAGGACACGCTGACCCTCGAAGTCGGCGGGCGGCGCATGGAGCTGATCTCGGTACCCGGCGGCGAGACCACCGATTCCCTGGTGGTCTGGTTGCCCGACGAGGGGATCTGCCTGTGCGGAAACACGTTCGGGCCGATCTTCGGGCACATCCCCAACCTGGTGACGATGCGCGGTGACCGGTACCGCGACGCGCTGACCGCCGTCGCGTCGGTCGAGCGGGTCCGCGCGCTTCGGCCCGAGCTGCTGGTGACCGGGCACTTCGAGCCCATCGCCGGGCGGCAACGCATCGACGCCGAACTTGCCCGGCTACGCAACGCGATCCAGTACATCCACGACGAGACCGTCGCCGGGATGAACGCCGGCAAGGATGTCGGCACGCTGATGCGGGAGATCACCCTGCCCGCGGAGTACGAGGTCGGCCAGGGTTACGGCAAGGTGGCCTGGGATGTGCGGGCCATCTGGGAGAACTACTCGGGGTGGTTCCACCACCGGTCCACCACCGAGCTGTATCCCGTCGGGTCCGATGCCGTCGCCGCCGACCTGGTCGAGCTGGCCGGGGCCGAGGCGGTTGTCGGGCGGGCCCGTGCGCACCTCGAGGCCGGCCGCCCGCTGCACGCCATCCACCTGGCCGAGCTGGTCGGGCCGGACGGTCCGGGCGCCCGCGACGTACTCCGGCAGGCTCACGAACACCTGCTCGGTGAGAGCACCAACTTCTGGGAATCCGCATGGCTCAGAAACACTCTGAGCCAACTGGCAGCGAGGAACTCATGACCGCACGAGTCAGTTTCGATTTCACCGGGACCACCGCACTGATCACCGGCGGCACCAGCGGGATCGGGCATGCCACCGCGACGTTGTTCCGCGACGCCGGGGCGGAGGTGACCGTCACCGGCACCAAGCCGGCCGCAGCCGATTACGACACCGACCTGTCCGGCATGACCTACCGGCAGTTGATGATCACCGACACCGATTCGGTGTACGCCCTGACGGAGGGCTTGGACCGGCTCGACGTGTTGGTCAACAACGCGGGTGCGAATTTCCCCGGGGGCCTTGACGAGTCGAAGCCGGACGGGTTCGACGCATCGGTGGCGGTGAATCTCACCGGGCCGTACCGCTTGATGATGGGTTTGTACCGGGCGCTCAAGGCCTCCGCTGCGCAGGGCGGCGCCAGCGTCGTCAACCTGGCATCCATGTCGGCCCTGCGTGCGGTGCCACTGGTGCCCGGCTATGGCGCTGCCAAGGCCGGGATCATCTGCGTCACGCGCAATCTCGCGGTGAAATGGGCCGACAAGGGCATCCGGGTGAACGCGGTGGCGCCCGGTGCGATCGACACGCCGATGACCGCACCCATGCAGTTCGCACCCGAACTGGTGGATGCCGAACTGGCCCATATCCCGCTGCGCCGTTTCGGGTCAGTCGGTGAGATCGCGCCCGCGATCGCCTTCCTGTGTACCGAGCAGAGTGCCTATACGTCCGGCACTGTCCTCGTCGTCGACGGTGCCTCGGACTGCGTGTAAGTCATGACACTGACCGTACTGCGATTCAATTTCGCTTCTCCACAAGGAGATCCACGCACCCAGGGTCGGCTGCTGTCGGCTGCTCTGGAACTCGCGCAGTGGGGTGAGTCCCGAGGCATCACATCGGTGAGTGTCGACGAACACCACGCCACCGGGCACGGCTGGAGCTCCAATCCGATACTGGCCGCGGGGATGTTCCTGGCCCGCACCTCGACGCTGATCGCCAGTGTGGACTGCGCGCTCGGGCCGCTGTGGAATCCGGTCCGGCTGGCCGAGGACATCGCGCTGGTGGACAACATGAGCCGCGGCCGGTTGTTCACCACCGTCGGTCTTGGCTACCGCGAGATCGAATACCACTCGCTGGGAGTGGATTTCAACGAACGCGGCCGGCTGATGGACGAGCTGCTGACCAAGATGCTGTCCACCTGGGCCGACACCGGAAGCCGGACCAGCCGCATCCGACCCTGTTCGTCGGGGGCGGGGTACGCGCCACGGCGCGTCGCGCGGCTCGGTTCGGGCTGCCGCTCAGCCTGGTCGACCACCTGCCGGAGCTCGCGGCGTATTACCGCGAGCTGTGTGAACAGCAGGGTGTCACGCCTGTGGTCCTGATGCCCGGCCCCGTCAACCGCGGCATGATCTACCTGCACGAAGATCCTGACCGGGCCTGGGCCGAACTCGGCGAGCACATTCTCTGGGAAGCGGTCACCTACGGCGGCTGGTCCACCGCCCAACGCTCGTTGATGCACCTGCCTGGCGTCAGCACGCTGGATGAGGTGAAAGCGTCTGGACGGTACCGCTTTCTCACCCCGGAGCAGTTGATCGCCGAGATCCGCGAAGCCGATCAGTACGGGCCGCTCGTCATGCATCCACTGGTCGGCGGCATGCCCGTCGAGGCGGCCTGGAAATCGGTCGAGCTGCTCACCGACAAGGTGCTGCCCGCGTTGGCGTGAGTCAAACCGAATGAGCGAACAGATAATGCCGCGCCCGGCTGTTGCCGTTCTGGTCCAGTGCCGGCTCATCCCCGCTGGAGAGCAGCGTCCAGCCGTCCTTGAAGCGGCGTTGCACTTCGTCGAATCCGATGCCGGGCACACCCATCGACGAGCCCGGGATGAAAGCGATGATCAACAGTTGCGCACCGGGGGCGGCGACCGCACCGACCTCCCGCACGTAGGCGTCGCGGTCTTCCGAGCTCATGCCGTGCAGGCAGCCACTGTCGATGACCAGTTGGTAGCCGCCCCCGATACCCGATGAACTCAGTTGTGTCACATCGGCTTTGACGAAGTTCACGGGCAGTCCGGCGGCCTTGCGGCGGGCCTTCTTCAACGGTTTGGCCACAAAGTCCACGCCGGTGACCTGCCAACCGTGACGGGCCAGGTAGACCGCGTTGTCCCCGGTGCCGCAGCCCAGATCGAGCGCGGTCCCGGGAGACATCGGGTGGGTGGTGCCTTCGACGAGCTTGGTCAGGCTGTGCGCCAACGGGTGGCCGTCCCAGGGCGTGAACCCGAGCCGGTAGAGCCACCGGAACAGCCGTTGGCGCGAGCTCATGGCGTCACAGCGACCCCAGGTCAGACGACAGCCAGTGCTCGGGCTTGAGGTAGATGGTGACGCCCTCACCGTGCTCACGGCGGGCGAACTCCAGATACGGCTCCACCTTCTCCGGCGGCAGGTAGCGCTTGGTCATCTCGACGAGCTGCTCGTCGGTGGACGGTTCGATGCGGCTCACCGCACCGTCGACGGCGACGTACCGCACCGATGGCTCGAGCCGCTCGGCCATCAACGAGAAATGCCCGGCGGCCTCGATGAGCCGGTGCTTGCGGGAACCCAGGCCGGTTTGCACCCACGGTTCCCCGCCGGGGGTGTACTGGTACCAGATGGGGACGGTCAGCGGACCGCGCTTGTCGCCGGCGTACACAGAGAGGGCGGCGATGTGCGGTTCGGCCAGAAACTGTTCGCGTTCTTCCTTGGAAAGGGCCATAAAACTCAGGCTAGCCTCGTCCCACGGCACGCGTCGGCGTCGTAGAGTCGGGGTCCATGCGCTTCGGACTCTTCATCCCGCAGGGCTGGCGCCTTGACCTCGTCGACATTCCCACCGAAAACCACTGGCCGGTGATGCGTGACCTGGCCGCCTATGCCGACGCAGGCGCCTGGGACTCGCTGTGGGTCTATGACCACTTCCACACCGTTCCGGTGCCGACCGACGAGGCCACCCACGAGGCCTGGTCGCTGATGTCGGCGTACGCCGCGACGACATCACGGATCAAGCTCGGCCAGATGTGCACCGCCATGAGCTACCGCAACCCGGTCTATCTGGCCAAGATCGCCGCCACCACGGACATCATCTCGGGTGGCCGGGTGCAGATGGGCATCGGCGGCGGCTGGTACGAGCACGAATGGCGGGCCTACGGCTACGGTTTCCCGTCGGCCGGGGTGCGGTTGGGCCGGCTCGACGAGGGCGTCCAGATCATGCGGGACGCCTGGCGTGACGGGCGGGTCAGCTTCGACGGTAAGCACTACCAGGTCGACGGTGCGATCGTCGCGCCGAAGCCGTTGCAGGACAGCGGTATCCCGATGTGGATCGCCGGCGGTGGGGAGAAGGTGACGCTGCGGATCGCGGCCAAGTACGCGCAGTACACCAACTTCACCTCCGAGCCCGACGGATTCGCGCACAAGTCCGAGGTGCTGGCCGGGCATTGCCGGGAGGTCGGAACCGACTACGACGCGATCGTGCGGTCGGCCAACTTCAACGCCGTCATCGGCGACTCCGAAGCCGACGTCGCCGACCGCGTCGCGCGGTTGCGGGCCCGGCAGGCGCCGGTGGCCGGCGAGGCCGCCGTCGATGCCATGCTCGCCAACGCCACCGCGCCCGAATCGGCAAGTGGAACCCCCGAGCAGGTCATCGAGAAGCTGCAACGGATGCGCGACCTCGGGTGTGAGTACGCGATCCTGTACTTCCCAGAAGCCGCCTATGACCGGTCCGGTATCGAGCTGTTCGAGCAGAAGGTCATCCCCGCGCTGAGCTAGCCGCCCGCAAAGGCCGTCAAACGTACAGCGCGTGACCGGCAGATGACCAGAGGCGATATCTCGGGTTACTCCTGTGTGGTCGCTGTGAGCCGGGTGGGTGCTTCATGATCCCCACGTGACGCTGATATCACGGGAATTCGGGAGCGGGAGCACCTCCGCACCGACAGTCGGGGCCGATGTGGCCGCGGTGCTCAACCCCCTGCCGCGCATGGTTTCTCGCGCGGCAGCTGCCGCTGACTGTTCCAAGCCCGTGCACAGCGCTGACATCGCCCAATCGCGGCTGTTCGAGGAGATTCTGGTCGGCGAAATCGCCGAGCTGCGCGACCATCTCGCCGCCACCGAACTGCGGTGGCGGCGGGTGCGGGAGCGCAGCCGCGTGGCCGATGCGCCGATGCCGGAAGCCCTGGTCCGGCTGCACGCGCGGATCGCCGAGGCAGAGCGTCTCCTGGTCCAGCTGCGGGGCCGGTTCGGCTACGACGGAGATTCACTCCGGGTGATTTAATCTCCGGCTCCGCTTCAGTGCGCGGGAGACTGCGGCACCGGGCTGACCTGGTAATGCGCGATGCGCCAGGTTTCACCGGAGCGGGTCACCAGCACGCTGAGGTTGAGGCGAACGGGATCCTGGTCGCGGAACGCGAATTCCGCTACCAGGTATCCCAGCACCACATCGGCGGCGAGCCTGCGGGTTTCGTTGATCCGGTAGTCGACCGTCATTCCTGCCGGTTGGGCGTCGTAGTAGTCGAACACTCCTTGCGGGCCGACGCTGTAGGGGCGCAGGCCCTGAAAGATGGCGTCGGCGGTGAACACATCGGCCACCCGCCGGGGGTCGTGGCCGGCGATGCCGGCCTGCCACTCGTCGAGGACCCCGCGTAGAACCTCTTCAGTGCCCGGCACTTTGGCCTCCGTCCACGTGCAGGATCTCGCCGGTGACGAAGCCGGCTTGCTCCAGGTACAGCACCGCGTCGACCACATCGTCGATGTCGCCCATGTGGCCGACCGGATGCAGCGCCGACAGGAACTCATGGGTTTCGGGTGCGTGCATGGGGGTGCGGATGATGCCGAGTGCGACGGCGTTGGCCCGGATGCCGCGGGTGCCGTACTCGACCGCCAGCGCTTTGGTCGCAGCGTTCAGCCCGCCCTTGGTCAGCGATGCCAGTACCGACGGCACCTGCGAGTTGGCGTGGTCGACGAGGCTCGTGGAGATGGTCACCACGTGCCCGCCCTCGCCGTGTGACTCGATGGCGGCGATCCCGGCGCGGGTGAGTTCGAAGAACCCGCGTTGGTTCACGCCGGTGACGGCGTCGTAGTCGGCATCGGTGTACTCGGTGAACGGTTTGGCGACGAAGATGCCCGCGTTGTTGACGATGGTGTCGACGCGGCCGAAGCGCTCCAGGGCGGCGTCGATCACCTGCTTGCCCACGCCGGGCTGCCCGATGTCGCCGGCGACCGCGAGCACCATCGGATCGTCGCTCTCGCCGATGGTGCGGGAGTTGGCGACGACGGCGTAGCCCAGCTTGCGGTAGCCCGCGACCAGGGCCTCGCCGATGCCCTGCGAGGCGCCGGTGATGACTGCGACGTGCGGTGTGGTGTTCATGAGGTGGTCCTTTCTCGTCCGATGCCCTGCTCAACGTGGTCGCGGTGCCTGGTGATGTCCGCTGAATGGGACCTGTCGGCTCCCTGGTGGGAGGCTGCGCCTACTACGCTGCAACGGTGGAGCTACGTCAGCTGCGCTATTTCGTCACCGTCGCCGAGGAGCTGAACTTCGGCCGTGCCGCCGAGCGGCTGCGGATCGCCGGCCCGTCGCTCTCGCAACAGATCAAGGCACTCGAGCGCGACCTCAAGGTGCAGCTGTTCGACCGGGACCGGCGCTCTGTCGCCCTCACCGCGGCCGGCACCGCGCTGCTGCCGGGGGCGCGGGCGCTGATTCAGCAGGCCGACGAATTGCGCAGGAGCGCAATGGGAATGGCGACGACAGAGCCGGTGCGCGTCGGATACGTCAACTGGTGTCCCGGAGATTTGGCGGAGCGGGTCGCAGGGCTGGCGCAGTTGCGCGTGGACACCTGGGTGATGCCGTCGCACACCCAGGCGGCCCGCGTCGCCGACGGCAGCCTCGACCTCGCGATCTGCTGGGTGCAGAACAGCGACCTGAACGCGTTGGGACTCGACGCCCGGCTGATGGGCGTCGACCGGCTGTACGCCCTGTCCGCCGGGCCGGACGATACGCCGGTGAAAGCCGCCGATCTGCTGGTGCTGGTTGATGCCGACGCCTCCAGCTGGTCCTCATGGAACCGGTACGGCGAGCAGTTCGCCGCCGATACCGGGGCACGCGTCATGCGCACCGACGACGGCGGAGTGACCGGGCCGACCTTCTTCGAGCACGTGCGGGAACTGCGGCGGCCGGTGCTCAACAACCCGAAGGGACAGGACGCGCCGCTGCCCAAGGACCTGGTCCGGCGCCCGGTGCTGGCGCCGGTCCCGCTGTGGACCTGGTCATTGGTCTGGCGCCGCGATGAGGACAGTCCGGCCGTGCGGGCCGTGATCGACGCCTTCACCCGCAGTGTCGGGGACCTCGGGGTCGGGGACACTGGAGCGTGGTTGCCCGCTGACGACCCGTATCGCGAGCGCGGCACCGGCGGCCAGTAGCACCACGACCGCCCCGGCCGCCAGGGCGGGCCGAAATCCGTTGTGCACGAACGGTGACACCGCGACCGGTCCGATGATCTGCCCGACGGAGTAGCCGGCGGTCAGCAGTGCCACGGCGCCTGGGAACTGCAGCAGCCGCCCCGCGGCCAGGGCCAGTGTGCTGATCCCGATGAAGGTGCCGCCGAACAGGACGGCACCGATCAGCGCGGCGAGTCCGCTTCCGGTGCACGCCAGGATGATTCCGCCCGCCTGCAACAGTAGGGCGACGGTGAGCAGAACGGGGTGGGTGTAGCGCGAGCTCAGCCGCGCCCACAAAGCAGCGGACGGAACCGCCGCCAGACCGACCACCAGCCACGCGCCGGTGCCCAGCCGGCCCGGCGAGTGCTGCGCGATGGCCGCCACCAGAAACGTGCCGGCGATGATGTACCCGATGCCCTCGAGGGTGTAACTGCCGAACAGCAGAGCGAACGGGCGGCGCGCGGTATTGCGTTGATCGCCAGTTGTTTTGGTGCTTTCGCTGGGTCCGGCGGGGAGCATGAACCAGGCGGCGGCACCCAGCAGCGCGGTGAGACCGGCGGCCAGCCACCACGCCGTCTGCCAGCCAGCGTGCCCCGGGAGACCGAACACGAGCAGCGCCGACAGGGCGATACCGATGCCGACGCCCCCGAACGCCCAGCCCGGCAGATGCGGCGGGTGATCGTGCAGGTGATCCAGCACCGTGTTGATGGCGATGACGAACACCAGAGCGCTGGCCACCCCGGCAACCAGACGCAGCGCCGCCCAGCTGAACACGTTGCCGGTCAGGGGCATTGCCGCCAGGCTGACCACCAGCGCGATGAGCGACACCCGGCAAGCGGTGACCGACCGGGAGAGCCGGGGCGAGCACGCGCCGGCCACCGCGCCGATGAGATACCCGACGTAGTTGGCTGTGGCCAGATGCCCGGCCGCCGGCGTGCTCAGACCCGCGTGCGCGGTCATCAACGGCAGGATCGGGGTGTACGCGAAACGCCCGATCCCCATCGCCGCGGCCAGGATCGCGGCGGTGCGCGCGACATGCATCCAGGGGTGATTGCGCATCCGTCCATGGTGTGGCGCGACCGGCCGGGCTTTCCACGATCAAAAGCCTCGTAGGTGGGAGGCGCGACCTCCCAGCCGCCGGCTGCCGTCGGGCAGTGGGCCGGACTGGGGAATCTGGCCGGTGACGAAAACCTGGTGCGCGAGCGCGCTCATCATGCCTCCTTGAGGAAATGCGTTGGCGGGAGGACTCCGGCGAGTCGGTTCCGGATCTCGGCAGAGAACCGCAGCACGGCTCCCAGCGGTCGGTGGTGGATCGCGGCGGAGACGACGTGTCCCTCGGTGTCGCGTTCCAGGATCGTGATGCCCCGGATCGCCATACCGCCGAAAGCCGTTGCCCGCCATTGGACATAGCTCGTGGAACCGTCGGTGGTCTCCGCGGTGAAATCGAGCGTCTCGTAGATCGAGCTCGCGGTGGCCATCACGGCGGCCACCGCCTCGCGGCCGGAGATCGGTTCTGCGAGGGTCGTGGCGTCGAGCACCACACCGTCGGCGAAGGCCTCGGCGAAGCTGGCCTGCGACTGCTCGGCGAATGCGCGACGCCAATCCGCGGCCGTCGCGCCACCTGCGATGTCGTCGGCAAACCCCACGATCGCGGAAGCGACCTCGCTCGCGAACTCGACGTGCACCCAGTGCCCGCCGGCGTCGATCACCCGTTCACGGGCATCCGGGAAGCGTGGGGTGATCGTCGAGACCAGTTCGTCGGTGACGAAGGAGTCCGCCCTACCTCGGATCACCAGTACCGGCCCGGTGAAATCACTCGTCCGCGGCGCATCCGGCACACCGTTGTTCCAGAGATCCACATAGCGGCTCACCATGTCGGGGTGTGCCGACTCCCCGGCGTGGGTCAATCGATCGAGTTGCTCGTCGGTGAGGGCCGGGGACAGGGCGGATCGTGCCGCGCGTTGGGCATCGGGTTCACCGCCCAAGGCCCGGAAGGGGCGCAGGGCCTTGTCAGGGAGTCGGGTGCCGCCCAGCGGGACTGGGGTGAGCAGCACCAGCCCGGTGACCTTGCCGGCGTGACCGGCGGCGACCAGTTCGGCGACCTGGGTGCCCAGGCTCTGTCCGACGACGAGGACCTCGGAGTCGACGTCATCGAGCAGCTGGCCGGCTTCGGCGGCGAGCGCCGCCAAGGTCAGGTGCGGGATCGGTTCGGCGGCCCGGGCGCCGAACCCCGGCAGCTGGTACCGAACGGCGGTCACGTCGTCGGGGAGTTCGGAAACCAGGTCGTCCCAGACGTTGACGTCGTCGAGGAAACCGTGGATGAGCAGTAGAGTCCTCATTTCGCAGCCGCCTTCGTCGCGCCGGATGGTGACCATGCGGCGGTGTCGATGGGTGAGAAGTCAGTTGCCTTGCCGTCCAGCCGCTCGGCGCGCTGGACGGCCAGTGTCTCGGCAAGTCCCTCGGGCAGCGGGGTGGTGAAGATGTTGTCGACCATCGTGTATTCACCGGCGAGGCGGCCGAATGCATTCAGCGCGGCGACGTCGATGCGCCCCCGCGACAGGTACAGGTCGTCGCGCACGTGGATGCGCGTCACCCGGCCCCACACCACGTGGTCGGGCAGCGGCGGCATCGGAATGATGCGGTCCACGACGCACTCGAACGAGATCGGTGACTCCGCGATGCGGGGCGCCGAGATGGTTTCCGACGGCGCCTTGGTCAGCTCGAGCGCCTCGAATTCGTCAACACCGGAATCGAATTCGAATGCGGACTGGTGGACGGCGTCGGCCTGGGCGATCGTGGCGACGTTGACGACGAACTCGCCGGTGTCACGGATGTTGACGAAGGTGTCCTTGAGGGTGACGCCGTCGGAGCGCGGCTGTAGCGAGATGGACAGGATCGGCGGCATCCGGCCGACGACGGTGAAGAACGAGACCGGCGCGATGTTGCCCACGCCCTGGGGCGAACTGGTGCTGACCCAGGCGATCGCGCGGGGCAGGACGCTGCCGATGAGCAGCTTGTAGCTGGAGGTGGGATCGAGGTCGTCCACATCAATGATCATGTGAAGATTCCTTTCAAGACAGCAGGGCCACGGCGCTGTACCAGACGGGGCCGACGTTCAGCCGGTCCGGGTAGAGCCGGGTCATATAGTCGAAAAACTCGCGAGGGCTGGGCTTTCCGGCGATCAGCCGCTGCGCGTCGAGCAGATAGTCGCGGGTCTCGGCGAGGATGGCCGGATCGTCGGGAAGCTCTTTGTTCTTGTGCCCGGCGACCACCGCCCGTGGGCGTAGCTCCGCCACCTTGGTGAGTGCCTGCAGCCACGACTTGATCCCGCCGTGGTCGCTTTCCAGCAGGTACTGGTGTACGCCGTTGTAGGCGACGTCGCCGGCCACCACCAGCCCGATCGAGGGCACGTGCAGCACCGTGGTGTCGTCGGTGTCGGTGTGGCCGACCTCCACCGGGATCAGGCGCTCACCATCCAGCAGCAATCCTTCGGACGGAACAGGTTGGTAGACAACCGGGCTCGGTGGGATCTGGTCGGGAAAGTCGACGTCCCACATCTGCGCACGGCCCTCGACGGCCTGCTCGTGCATTTTCGAGATGGTGCCCTCGGTGGCGTAGGCGACCGCGTCGGGGAATTGCTGCAGCAGCTGGTCGGTGCCGAACCAGTGATCGCCGTGGCCGTGGGTGGCGTAGACGGATTTCAGTGTCCTGCCGGAGTTCTCGATCCACTCGGCAGTGCGGCGGATCTGATCATAAGTGAACGGCGGGTCCACGAGCACCGCGTCGCGCTCACCCAGGATGAGGGTGGATGCCACCGGCGAGGAAACGATGGGGCTGCCGTCGGGCAGTCGTTGTTCTCGGTGGCGCGGCAGGCCGTCATGGACCATGACCTCGTAGCGCAATGCGGTCATCATGTGTCCCTTCATAATTCGGATCGGGTGAGATGCTGGGTGAACCAGTCCTTGGCGGCACCGGCGGCCTGGTCGAACTTGTCGAGATAGGGTTCGAAGTGTCCGCCGGGAATGGTCACGAGCTTCTTGGGCTCCAGTGCCCGCTCGTAGGCGGCGAGCGCCACGTCGGCGACCGTGACGGTGTCCTGCAGGCCGACGATCATCAGCAGCGGGGTCGGCGAGACCCGGTCGACCCAGATGCCCGGCTCGTACATCCGTGCCGCGCGCGATGAGCGGACGGTCATGCAGTTGTGCCACACGGTCTCCGGCGTGGTCGGCTGGGTGTAGAAGGCGATGGCATCGGGCGACCGGTACGCGGCCGGGACTCCCGGATCGTCGCTCACCACCGCCTGCAGGGTCGGAGGCTCGCCGCGGAACTCGGCCCGGTCGTTCTCGATGAACTGGGCTTGCAGGTTCGCGACCTGATCGGGCGGCACCCGGCGCAGGCTCTGCTGATAGCCGCTGATGGTGGGCACCTGCGCCACCACCGCCCGCAATCTGCGGTCGGTGGCGCCGAGCACGATGGCGTGCCCGCCCGCGTAGCTGGTGCCCCACACCCCGATCCGCTCGGGGTCGACGTCCGGTCGGCTCTCCAGGAACGAGATGGCCCGGCGCCAGTCCGCGATCTGCGTCCAGGGGTCGACGTCGTAGCGGGGCACGCCGTCGCTCGCGCCGAAACCCCGGTGATCGTGTACCAGCACCACGAACCCGGCGTCGGCGAAGAATCGGGCGAATCGCTCCAGACCGTGCTCCTTCACCCCGGCGAACCCGTGGGCCATGGTGATCGCCGGATGCGGTCCCGGGCCGGTCGGCTGGAACAACCATCCGCGCAGCGTCACGGCGCCTTCGCCGGTGAACTCGATGTCGTGTCGTTCGCTCATGCCTCTACGCTGGGCGCTCCCGACATCGGGTGGGAACGCCACGTTGATCCTGGTATCGGTAGGGACAGGCTTACGCTCAACAGGTGGCGGCGAAGAACAATGCCCTGGGCGACTACCTGCGGTCCCGGCGCGAACAGATCCGCCCCGAGGACGTCGGCCTCCTCGGTGGTTCCCGGCGTCGAGTCGCCGGACTGCGCCGCGAGGAACTCGCATTGTTGGCAGGCATCAGTTCCGATTACTACCTGCGGCTCGAGCAGGGCCGCGACAAGAACCCGTCTGCGCAGGTTCTCGAGGCGCTCGCCCGGGCGCTGCAACTGGACATCAAGGGCACCGAGTATCTGCACCAGCTGGCCGGCCAGACCGGAACCCATTGGGAACAAGGTGATCTCGAAGAGGCGGTGGACGGGCTGGACGAGCTGATCGACCAGTTCCCGATGCCCGCGATCGTGGCCAACAGGTATCAGGATGTGCTGGCGGCCAATGCGGTTGCCAGGGCCCTCGCCCCGGCATTCGAGCCCGGAGAGAACTTCCTGAGATGGCGGCTGCTCGAGCCGGCCGCGCGCGATTTCTTCGTGGATTGGGATGAGGCCACCGATATCGCGGTGAGCGGGCTACGTGAGGTTGCGGGCAGTTATCCCGACGACCCGTGGCTGCGTCAGATGATCGACGAACTGTCTTCTGCCAGTGAACGATTCCGTGAGCTGTGGGCGCGCGCCGATGTCGGGTACCGCCCGGGGATCACCCACGTGCGTCATCCCCGGGTCGGTGAGCTGTACCTGCACCGCAACCGCCTGCACGTACCCCACTCGGGCGGTCAGCACGTGATCACCTTCCGTGCCGACCCCGGCAGTGCCTCGGAACGGGCGCTCGAAGAGCTCCGCTCCGGATAGCAGCTGAGCCTGCCCCTGCTGCTCCCAGGATCGGTGGGATATCCCCAGCCGGTTCCGGTCCGCGCCACGGTGGAGAAGTCCACCTATCAGCGCCACTGCGGAGCCGACACGGGAATCCGGTCATCACGAAGGAGCTCAGAGAAATGAAACTGCTCGACGAAGTCATCGCAGCCTACGGAGGATTGGATCGCTGGAACGAGATCGAATCCATCCGCATCCACCAGACCATCGGCGGAGCGCTCTGGAAGATCAAGGGCGTCGACGGCATCCTCGACGAGTCGATCGTCGAGATCCGTCCCAGGGAGCAGCGCGCTTGGCACAGCCCGCTGCCGCGCCCAGGATTTCGGTCGTCGTACAGTCCGGCGCGCGTGCAGATCGAGACGGATGAGGAGTCGCCACGGGTCGTGGAGACCCTGTCGTCGCCCCGCGAATCTTTCGCCGGGCACACGCTCGAGACGCCGTGGACGCACCTGCAACTGGCCTACTTCGCCGGCTACGCGATGTGGACCTACCTGTCCGAGCCGTACTCGCTGACGTTTCCCGGTGTCGAGACCGAGGAGCTCGGTGCGTGGCGCGAGGACGGGGAGACCTGGCGTCGGTTGGGCGTGCGCTACCCCGACAGCATCGCCACACACAGCGCCGATCAAACCCTCTATGTCGACTCGGACGGGCTGATCCGCCGGCGTGATTACCGCGTCGACATCGCCGCTGATTCCCCGGCCGCGCACTATTCGCGCAACCATCTGATGGTCGACGGCATCGTGTTGCCGATGAACCGCATCGTCTACGTCGCCGACGATGCCGGGTATCCGCTGCGCGACATGGTCACCGTGACAATCGACATCGATGACGTCACGGTCACCTGAGACTCCTTGTGGGTGATCCAGTCGGGCTCCGTGAGGGCCGGCCGCGGATTCGCCGTGTGCGGCCGCCGGAAGTGGCACGATCAGTGGATATGGAGAAGATCTCGCTCACCGCGATCGCCCGTCAGCAGTTGGCCTCAGCCCGCACGGCCAATAGCGGACGCAGTGCTCACACCGTCTACGGCGGGCATGAGCACCAGCTGCGCCAGACCCTGATCGCGATGACCGCGGGCACCGGGCTCGACGAGCATGAGAGCCCGGGTGAAGCGACGCTCCAGGTGATCGAGGGCCGGGTCAAGCTGGCCAACTCCGAGGCCAGCTGGGAAGGTTCGCCCGGCGATCACATCGTGATTCCGCGGACGCGGCACAGCCTGCACGCGCTCGAGGATTCGGTGGTGCTGCTGACCGTCGTCAAGGCCATGGGGCCGCACACCTGAGGTTGACCCTGGCCTCAACCCGATACCGGCGGTACTGTATACCCCGAGTCCGGGTCAGTTGCCCGGCGCTCACCGGGGAGGTGGCCGGATGACTGTGCCCAGCGCAGAAACTTCGCAAGGCACGTGCCCAGTTCGTGGGGCCGGGGCATTGCACCCACCGCGCTGGGCGCCGACGCCGGTGCGTTGGCAGCGCACCGAGGTCGGCTACCTCACATCGTGGTGGCTGGCCCTCAAGGCGATCCGGGCCGGCTACCGGCACACCATCTACGAGTACGCCACCGAACTGCCGGGCCAGGACGACATCGTCGTCGCCCGCACGCCGTTGGCCAAGTTCGTTGTGGTGCGCAATCCCGACATCGCCCGTCACGTGCTGGTTTCCAATCAGGACAACTACGCCAAGAATGCCGAGTACGACCTGCTGGCGGTGGCGTTCGGGCGAGGTCTGGTCACCGATCTCAATGATGAACTGTGGCAACGCAACCGGCGTTTGGTCCAGCCGATCTTCGCCAAGCGGCAGGTGGATGCCTTCGCGCCGCAGATGACCGATGCGAGTGTGGCCGCAGCCCGGCGCTGGGAGGCGAACCTGGCTGCCGGTCAACCGGTGGACATCGCCGCCGAGATGAACTACGTGACCTTGGACATCATCGCCCGCACGATGTTCGGCATCGAGCTCAACGGCAGGCTCGCGGAACAGATGCGCACAGACTTCGCCCGTCTGCTCACGCTTTTCGGCTACGGATTCCTTCTCGGTGCGGCCCGACCGCTGCGCCGGATCGCCGAGGGGTTCTCGTCACCGCGGTTCTCGATCAACGCGTTGCGGCGCGGCGCGTGGCTGGTGGCGCCCAGGGCTCGGCGCGGCTTGCGGCGCATCGAACGCTTCATCGATCAGCTGATCGCCGACCATCGAGCGTACGGACAATCTGCTGGCGCTGCTGATCGCCGCCGAGGATCCCGAAACCGGTTACCGCTATAGCGATCTGGAGATCCGCGATGAGGTCATGACGTTCCTCGGTGCGGGCTTCGAAACCACCGCGGCGGCACTGGCGTGGACCTGGTACCTGCTGTCGCAGAACCCCGACGCCCGCGACCGGCTGGGACGTGAGCTCGATGATGTGCTCGGCGGTCGGGAACCTACCGCGGACGATGTCGAGAACCTGCCGTGGACGCAGGCCGTGGTGGCCGAAGCGATGCGCGTCTACCCGCCCATCATGGGCGTGGCCCGGGTGGCGAAATCCGATGACGTGCTGGGTGATTACCCGATCAAGGCCGGTACCAGCGTCGCCATTCTCACCCACAGCGTGCACCACAACGGCCGGGTGTGGGAGAACGCCGACAGCTACGATCCGGCGCGGTTCCTGAAGGAGAACCTGGACGGACCGCAGCGTCGCGCCCAGATGCCGTTCGGGGCGGGCCGGCGGATGTGCATTGCCTCGGGTTTCGCCAGTTTTGAAGCCACGCTGGTGATCGCCACCCTCGCGCAGCGTTTCGAGCTGGACCTCGTGCCGGGTCAACGGTTACGCCGCGAGCTGACCTTTACCGGTGGCCCGGACGGTGAACTGCTGATGACAGTGCGCAGGCGCGCTGTCAGCGGTGGGTCAGCACGTTGACCACGTTGCCCGCCGCGTCGGCGAAGAAGAACCGCCGTACACCCCACTCCTCGTCGCTGAGCGGATGCACGATCTCCACGCCGGCCTCGACCGCGGCGGCATACGCGGCGTCGACGTCGTCGACTTCGATCGACACCGACGGATTCACCGGTGCGGTGGCGTCCTTGGTCATCAGGCTGACCTGATGCCGAAGCTCGGCATCGGCCAGGGTGACGATCCAGCCGTGGTTCATCACCTCGGTCAGGCCCAGCGTCTGGGTGTACACCGCTGCGGTCGTGGCGAGGTCCGACACCGTGAGTACCGGCATCACCCGCAGCACGGTCATATCGCCGGGCCCAGCAGGTCGTCGGCGTCCTTGATCACGTAGCCGTAGCCCTGCTCGGCCAGGAAGCGCTGCCGGTGCGCGGCGTACTCCGCGTCCAGTGAATCGCGCGAGACCACCGAGTAGAACACCGCCCCGCCGCCGCTGGCCTTGGGTCGCAACAGCCGGCCCAGCCGCTGTGCCTCCTCCTGGCGGGAGCCGAATGTGCCCGAAACCTGAACGGCGACAGACGCTTCCGGAAGGTCGATGGAGAAGTTCGCCACCTTGCTGACCACCAGAGTGGAGATCTCGCCGCGGCGGAACGCGTCGAACAGGGCCTCGCGCTCGGAGTTCTTCGTCGACCCCTGGATCACCGGGGCGTTGAGTTCCTCGCCCAGCTCCTCCAGCTGATCCAGGTAGGCGCCGATCACCAGCGTCGGCTCACCGGGGTGGCGCTCCAGGATCGAGCGGACCACCGCGATCTTGGTGTGCACCGTCGAGCACAGCTTGTAGCGCTCCTCGGGTTCGGCGGTGGCGTACAGCATCCGCTCGTTGTCGGTCATCGTCACCCGCACCTCGATGCACTCGGCGGGAGCGATCCAACCTTGCGCCTCGATGTCCTTCCAAGGTGCGTCGTAGCGCTTGGGCCCGATCAGAGAGAACACGTCGCCCTCGCGGCCGTCCTCGCGGATCAGCGTCGCCGTCAGGCCCAGCCGTCGCCGGGACTGCAGGTCGGCGGTCATCCGGAACACCGGTGCCGGCAGCAGGTGCACCTCGTCGTAGATGATCAGGCCCCAGTCGCGGCTGTCGAACAGTTCGAGATGCTTGTACTCGCCTTTGGTGCGGCGGGTGATCACCTGGTACGTCGCGATGGTGACCGGGCGGATCTCCTTCTTCTCACCCGAGTACTCGCCGATCTCGTCCTCGGTCAGCGAGGTGCGGGCCACCAGCTCGCGCTTCCACTGCCGCCCGGCCACGGTGTTGGTGACCAGGATCAGCGTCGTCGCTCCGGCCTTGGCCATCGCGGCCGCACCGACCAGAGTCTTACCGGCGCCGCAGGGCAGCACCACCACACCGGAGCCGCCCGCCCAGAACGAGTCGGCGGCCATCTCCTGGTAGTCGCGCAGCTGCCAGCCGTCCTGGGCCAGCTCGATCGGATGCGCCTCGCCGTCGACATAACCGGCCAGGTCCTCGGCCGGCCAGCCGATCTTGAGCAGCATCTGCTTGACCCGGCCGCGCTCGCTGTTGTGCACGATCACGGTGTCGTCGTCGATGCGTGCGCCCAGCATCGGGGCGATCTTCTTGTTGCGCAGCACCTCCTCGAGCACCGCCCGGTCCAGGCTGACCAATGTCAACCCGTGCGCCGGGTGCTTGATCAGCTGCAGCCGCCCGTAGCGGGCCATGGTGTCGACGATGTCGACCAGCAGTGGCTGCGGTACGGGGTAGCGCGAGAAGCTGACCAGCGCGTCGACCACCTGCTCGGCGTCGTGGCCGGCGGCACGGGCGTTCCACAGCGCCAGCGGCGTGATGCGGTAGGTGTGTACGTGCTCGGGGGCGCGTTCGAGCTCGGCGAACGGCGCGATCGCGGCGCGGGCCGCCCCGGCCTGCTCATGGTCGACCTCGAGCAGCACCGTCTTGTCGGACTGCACGATCAGTGGGCCGTCGGTCATGCGGGAGATCCCATCCACTCATCGCGCTCATGCCGGGTAAAACTCATCCCGCCCATTATTCCGAATCCGGGTCAGCGGGGCGCGGCGCCCGTCGGCGCGGGCGGCGGTGCACCGCCGGACGGCAGCGGCACCTGCGGCACCCCGGGGGTGCCGACGGCGCCCGCCAGCCACGGCAAGGTGGTGGTCAGCACCTGTTCGGCGAACGGCCAGTCGTGCTTGCCCGGCACAGCGGTGATCGCACAGCTGATGCCATGGCGGCGGCCCAGGTCGCACAGGGTGTGCGCGGCTTCGGTCTGGTCGCCCGGATTACCTCCGGCGTCCTGCCCGCCGAGGCCGACGGCGTCCGGATTGGCCGGGTGTGACCCGCGTTTTTTCGGGGCGTCCGAGGAGATCACGAACCAGCCGGACACTCCCTGGTACCGGCCGTGCTCGTCGATCACCGTGGCCGGGTCATAGGTGGACCACGCCGCGGCGTCTCCGCCGTAGAGCCTGGCGATGGTCTGGTCCTTGGTGCCGGCGTTGGGTCCGATGTCACCGGCGATGTCGACGAATGAGCTGAACAACTCGGGATGCATCACGGTCAGGTCGACCGCGCAGGTTCCGCCCATCGACCAGCCGACCACACCCCAGCCGGCGTCGCGCACCCCGAAGTTGCCGGTCATGAACGGCGGCACGTCCTTGGTCAGGTGGTCGGCGACGTTCCCGCGCGGTCCGTTCACACATTCGGTGTCGTTGTTGAAGGAGCCGCCGACGTCGACGAAGACGAATACCGGGGTAGTGCCGCCGTGGTCGGCTGCGAAGTTGTCGATCGTGGCGATCGCGTTGCCGCTGCGTGCCCAGTCGGCCGGGGTGTTGAACTCCCCGGCGATCATCATCACCACGGGAAGCTGGGGCGCCGACGCCGCGAACCAGGCCGGCGGCAGGTACACGAGTTCGTCGCGGTGTTTGAAGCCGGATTCGTCAGGCGGAATGGTGACCGACACCAGCTCACCGTGGGACGGGATGTCACCTCGTCGGCGTTGGTCGAGCGCGGTGGCCAGATCGGTCTCGCCGGGCAGCGGGCCCGCTGTCACCTCGTTCCACAGCGCCGTGACCGTGGGGAAGTAGCCGACCCACAGGTTGACCGCGACGCCCACGCTCAGCAGGCACAACGGCACCGCGGCCACCGCGGCGGTCCGCCGGCGCCAGTGGCTGCCGCGCCAGCCCAGTGCCAGCACGGCCACGGCCAATCCGGTCAGCCCGATCCAGATCCACAGTGCCGCGGGTGCCGGATCGCCGGCCAGCCCCTGCGAACGGACGAACCAACGGGCCCACACCGTCAGGCCCACTCCGACGGCGATCGCACACGGCAGCAAGATCATGCGCCAGCGCCGGTTGCGCCATCCGATCGCCGCGAGCAACGCCACGGCCGCCAGCGCCTGCAACGCCGGGGGCAGCCACCCGTGCAGCAGCGACACTCCTCGGTATGCCGGGGGCACCTGGTCCGCTGCCATCAACATCGTTGTCACATCGCCATATTGGTGAACGGCTCTGTGAGCACGCTGTGTCGTGGCTAGTCGGTGTCGGCCGATACCACCGACGTGACGCGATGGATGGCGAACTCCCGCACTCGCCCGGCGGCCGGATCGAATGCGGTGAGCTGACCGCCGCGCACGTTGATGGGGGAGACCACCCGCTGCGTGGCCACCCCGGCGGGGTCGACGTAGCCGATCACCACGGAGGTCTGGTTGATCGCGGCGTCCTGCAGCTGGGTGATGGCCATCGCCGGGTCCAGGCGGACACTGGCGAACGGCCCGGACGCCACCTTGCGTAGGACCGCGACGATCGCGCCGAGGGTCTGGGCGGTCGGTGGGGTGGGCGGCCGGTAGACGCGGCGGCGGGTCGGTGCGACGACGCGCGAGCCGCGGGCCCTGATGTCGACGACGGTGCCGGTGGAGTCCTCGGCGGCCGGAGCGAACCCGGCCTCCCGCAGCACCGTGAGTACGTCGGCGATCGGGGCCTGCGACACCGCCACGGTCGGGGCGAGCAGCCGCAGCTCGAGGCGGTCGGCGCCCGGCGACGCGACCGCCTGTGCCAGCAGTGCGGGATCCTCACATCGCAGGAACGACGTGGCCATGCCGACGCGCAGCTGGCCGTGGCGGCGCGCGACGTCATCGATGAGGTACGTCAACCCTTGGGGCACGGGGGTTTTCGAGTGCTTCTCGAACAGGGTGTGCAGCTCGCTGGCGGTCCGGCCGGCATCGAGTGCACGCCGGATGGACGGTTCGCTGATCCGGTAGACCATGGCCGCACCCGCCGATTCGACGGTGGCCACCTCGGCCAGGTGCTCGGCCAGATCCCGCTCCAGCGGGCCGGGCACGATCACGGTGAGATCGGCTTGCAACAGGAAGTGGTCGAGCGGTTTGGGCAGCGCCTTCTCCATAGCCGCCAGCACGTCCTCGTCGGGGTCGCCTGCCAGCAGGCCGCGGGCCGGTGTGCTGATCGCGCCGCGGCCCACCATGCCCAGCGAATGCGCTTCGGCGAGCAGGCCACTGACGGTGGCCGGCTGCAGCCGCGCCGCCCAGCGCGGCCGTCGCCACACCATCGCTCGCGCTGCCTCGGGGCCGTCGACCCCGGTGCCCGCCGGCAGCTCGGCGAGCACGCTCAGCATCAGCCGGCGGTCCAGTGGCGCCGCGGTCGAGTACAGCGAATCCGACAGCGCGGCAAAGGGTTTGTTGTCCGGCCCACGGCTGCCGATCAGTGCGGGGCGGGCCGGCAGGTCCAGCCAGGTTGCGGCCAGCAGGTGCCAGCGAGCGGCGGTGGAGGACTCGACGAACCGGTCGGCGGCCACCGTCGGCGCCCAGTAGGGCCCGGTGCCGTCACCCGGGTCCGGTTCGGGCATCCCGGCCGCGATCAGCCCCGCGCCCGCGGCCAGCTCCAGCAGTAGCCCGAGCCGGGGTTCGTCGATGCCGGTGGTCTTGGCCAGGCGTTTGACGTCACGCACCCCGAGACCGCCGTTGCGCAACTCGGGAACCGGTGTGCTGCCCAGGGTTTCGATGATCAGGTCGATCTCGCGCAGCAGGTCGATGGCCGCACCGGCAGCCACCGCGTCCACATCGGCGGGCGTCGTCGACGTCGTCTCGAGTGCCGGTGCGGTCAACTCCACCGGGCCGGGTGCCTCGCCGCGCATCACCTGGCCGACCACCCGTGGCAGGATCACCGTCTCGTCGTCGATCCGGCGCAGCAGCCCGGCCTCCACCAGCCGCGGCACCGGACGGTCGGGCGGGGTGCCGGGTGCCGCGTCGCGCGTGCGGCCCATGGGCGAGCCCTCCAGCAGCCGGGCCAGCAGATCGCTCTGGGCTTCGTCGAGCCCCTCCAACAGGGCGGCGATCTCGTCGGCGCCGCGGTCGGACACCTCGACGGCGGCCTGGCCGACGAACCAGGGCAGACCGGCGGCCGCCTCGGGCGCCACCCGGACGGTCGCGTCGCCCCACACCAGGGCCCGCTCGCGCAGATCCTCCAGCGCGGTCGTCACATCATCGGCGCCGACGCGCTCGCCCAGCAGGTCGCTCACCTCGGACACCGGGACCGGGCGGGTGTCGGCGTGCAGCACCAGCAGCGCATCCAGGACGGCCAGCCGCAGGAAGTCCAGGGAATCGGTGGCAGCCTTCACCGACTGACGTGAGGTGGCGCGCGCGGCAAGCGCGGCGATGGTTCCCGGTGGCGGCTGGCTCAGGTCGGGCCGCAGTTCCAGCAGGCGGATGAGGCCCTTGTCGTCGAGGTCGGACAGCCAGGCACCCAGCGGGAATCCGGGAGTCTGTGCGGCGGTCATATCCTGACCAGCGTAAAGCAGCCCGCGCTGGACCTCCCCCCGGTCGCTGCGCTCTCCCCCGCCGGTCTCGCCTCCGGTGAAGGAGCCTGCCACAATGTGGAGCGTGGCTGACAACAAGAAGAACCATTACGTCGACAACGGCTGGCCCGTGCTCTCCGATGGCGATGATCACGCCGTGAGCGAGCTCGCCACCGACCGCACCGGCGCACTGTCCCCGTTCGGTGACGTGACCTTCCCATTGCCGGCCGAAGAGCTGCCCTTCATCCAGTCGGCCACCGTCGTCAACAGGTAACAGTGGGACTGTCGCACCTCGACGAGTCTGGCGCGGCACACATGGTCGACGTCTCGGCCAAGGACGTCACCAAACGCACCGCGTCGGCCGTGGGCACCCTGCACACGCGGCCGGACGTGGTGGCCCTGATCGCCTCGGGCGGCCTGCCCAAGGGCGATGCCCTGGCCACCGCGCGGGTGGCCGGAATCATGGCCGCCAAGCGGACTCCCGAGCTGATCCCGCTGTGCCATCAGCTGGCGCTGACCGGCGTCGACGTGGATTTCGACATCCGCGATGCCGCGGTGGCCATCACCGCCACCGTGCGCAGCACCGACCGCACCGGCGTCGAGATGGAAGCTTTGACCGCGGTGAGCGTCGCCGCCCTGACGCTGTACGACATGATCAAGGCCGTCGACCCCGCCGCACGCATCGACGACATCAAAGTGGTGCGCAAAGAAGGCGGTAAAACGGGATTGTGGGAAAGAACAACACAGTGACGCGTTCGGCGCGGGTCATCATCGCCTCTACCCGTGCCGCAGCAGGGGTGTACGACGACCGGACCGGCCCCCTCATCGTCAGCTGGCTCTCCGACCGCGGATACGACGTCACCGAGCAGGTGGTGGTCGCCGACGGACACGCCGTGGGCGATGCCCTACGCGCGGCCCTGTCGGAGCGCGTCGACCTGATCATCACCTCCGGGGGCACCGGTATCTCACCGACCGACGCGACCCCGGAATCCACCATGTCGGTGCTCGACTATCAGATTCCCGGGCTGGCCGATGCCATCCGGCGGGCCGGCGCGCACAAGGTGCCCACCGCGGTGTTGTCCCGTGGCGTATGCGGCGTCGCCGGGCGCACCCTGATCGTCAACCTGCCCGGGTCGCCCGGCGGGGTGAAGGACGGGCTGGGCGTACTGGCCGGAGTGCTGGAGCATGCCCTGGACCAGCTCAGTGGAATGGACCATCCGTCGCACCGATGAGCGCTTGCGCGAAGAGGAGACAAATATGAGCGCAACCGTCGTACGTGTCGAACTGACCGAGACGCCGATCTCGCTGACCGAGTACGAGGCACTGGTGGCTCATGAGGCGGCCGGCGCGGTGGTCGGGTTCTCGGGGGTGGTGCGCGATCACGACGGCGGCCGCTCGGTCACCCGGCTCGACTATTCCGCGCACCCCAACGCTCTTCAAACCTTGCAGGAGGTGGCCGCCGAGGTGGCCGCGCAGGCCACCGGCGTGCGCGCGATCGCGGTCAGTCACCGCATCGGAACCCTGCATATAGGAGACGCCGCCCTGGTGGCCGCTGTGGCAGCGGACCATCGCAGAGCGGCGTTCGAAACCTGTGCCCACCTCGTCGACACCGTCAAAGAGCGGCTACCGGTGTGGAAACACCAGTACTTCTCCGACGGCACCGACGAGTGGGTCGGTTCGGCCTGAAACTCAGCCGTTGATGACGACGTTGCCGTCGAGGCCCTGGTTCTCGATGGCCTGCTGGATCTGATCGACGTAGCTGACCGGCTGCACGGGGGCAGGAGCCGCTTCGGGTGCCGGGGCCGGAGCCTCAGGGGCGGGAGCGGGGGCTTCAGGAGCCGGGACCTGCAGCGCGGCGTCGGCGATCGGGGCGGCCTCAGGAGCTGGGGCCAGCGCGGCGTCCATCGGGGCGGCCTCGGGAGCCGGGGCCTCAGGGGCCGGCGGCAGCGCTTCGGGGGCGGGCGGCAGCGGGGCGTCCATCGGGGCAGCCTCGGGAGCCGGGGCGGGAGCCTCGGGCGGCGGCGGCAGTTCACCGTTGACCGCGGGCGCATCCAGCGGGGCAGGAGCAGGCTCGGCGACCACGTTGCGCGGGGTGGAGCCCGACAGGCCGCGGCCGCATACCGGCCAGGCGCCCTTGCCCTGGCCTGCCAGCACGCGTTCGGCGACGGCGATCTGCTGTTCCTTGGTGGCCATGTAGGCCGCCGGGGCGTACTCGCCACCGCCGTTGGAACGCCACGTGCTCGGCGAGAACTGCAGCCCGCCGTGGTAGCCGTTGCCGGTGTTGATCGCCCAGTTGCCGCCGGACTCGCAACGAGCCACGGTGTCCCACTCGCCGTCGGTGGCGGCCATCGCCTGTCCGGCCAGTGCGAGGCCGCTTCCACCGAGCACGGCGCCGGTGAAGGCGATCTTGGCGACATTCTTTGCTGAGGATGCGGAAGCAGGCTTGCGATGCCGTCCACTCATAAGCGTGAAGGTCCTCTCGTATGCGCCCACGAGGTCAGCTGTCGGGTTCGGGCTGGAGAGGTAGCCCGGCCGGCGTCGTCGAAACGGCGACGGCTTCACCCCAAGGGGCCGCAAGCGGCTCCTGGTCCTGAATTAAATCGGTGGACCGGTTGGGTCCCCCGCCTCCATCCTTGTTGTTCGTCGTTAACCCCTGCCCGATGGATGGAGCTCGGCGCTTCGGTATGGGGTAGGTCAACTGATTAGGGTCCGTTGACTTGGGAATGAACGGTAACTGCTGCCCGCAATCCCGTCACCTTTAGCGGCCTCGGGCGTTTTGCCCCTGAGCAAACTCTAAAAGTTGTTTAAAGGTGCAGGTTATTTTCGCGTTGTCGCAGGTGGGTGCGGCGCTCCACCGCGCCGTAGCCAGCTCGTGACCATTTCGTTATGTGATGCAAATCACGTTAGCCGCCGGCGAAGGGCGGTAACACATCGATGGTCTGATGCGTTGATACCGGCTTGTCCATATCGCGGACCGCCATCCCGTCCGACAGGTATGAGCAGCGCTTTAGCACTCGCGCGAGCTCGGCGTCGCGACCGCTGAGATGCTCGACGAGCGTCGCGATCGTGGAATCCTTTGCTAAATCTAACGTTTCCGTATCAACTCCGGCCGCGGCGGCTGCAGCGGCGAAATAACGGACCGTCACGGCCACGGTGTGCTCGGTCATCTAGCCGCCGATCGCGCTCATCGGGCGCACGGGTTGCACGAAGTCCGGGTCGTTGATGCCGTGCCCGGCGGGCTTGGCCCACATCGCCGTCCGCCAGGCTGCTTCGATGGCGTCGTCGTCGGCGCCCCCGCGCAGCAGCCCGCGCAGATCGCTCTCCTCCGTGGAGAACAGGCAGCTGCGGACCTGGCCGTCGGCGGTCAGCCTGGTGCGGTCACAGGCCGAGCAGAAGGCGTGCGACACCGAGGCGATCACCCCGACGGTGCCTGCCGGGTGGTCGGTGCTCGCGGAGACCTGCCACAGCTCGGCCGGCGCGGAGCCGCGCGGCTTCGGATCGGGCCGCAGGTCGAAGTGGCGGCCCAGGGTGGTCAGGATGGCCTCGGCGTCGATCACGGTGCCGCGCTGCCAGGTGTGCCCGGCGTCCAGTGGCATCTGCTCGATGATCCGCAGCTGATATCCGTGATCCAGGCAGTAGCCGAGCAGGTTCACCACGTCGTCGAGACCCGAGATGGGATCGAGCACCGCGTTGACCTTCACCGGCTCCAGCCCGGCCGCCTTGGCGGCCGCCAGGCCGTCGAGCACGTCGGCCAGCCGGTCCCGGCGGGTGATGCGGGCGAAGTGGGTGGCATCGACGCTGTCCAGCGACACGTTGATCCGGTTCAGCCCGGCCTGCTTGAGGCCGGCTGCGCGCCGGGCCAGCCCGATGCCGTTGGTGGTCAGGGTGATCTCCGGCCGTGGCTGCAGCGCTGCCGCGGCGGCCACCACATCCTCCAGATGGCGGGTCACCAACGGTTCGCCACCGGTGAACCGCACGCTGGTGATGCCGAGCCGGGTGACGGCGATGCGCAACAGCCGGCTCAGTTCCTCGGCGCTCAGCAGCGCCTCGCCGGGCAACCAGTCCAGCCCCTCGGCCGGCATGCAGTAGGTGCAGCGCAAATTGCACTTGTCGGTCAGCGAGACCCGCAGGTCGGTGGCGGCACGGCCGTAGGTGTCGACCAGCGGCCCCGTCGTCGGCGCTGGGCCGAGAGGCGGGGCGGGGCGGTGTATCGAAGGCAGCCCGAGCGGGGTCAGGGTCATACCGCGGCCTTCAGCGAGTCGACCGGGACGATGTCCTTGCCCAGTGGCACCAGCGAGACCGGGATCATCTTGAGATCGGCCAGCGCCAACGGGATTCCGATGATCGTGACGGCCATGGCCACCGCGCTCACCAGATGGCCGAGCGCCAGCCACCAGCCGAACAGGATGATCCAGATGATGTTGCCGACCAGCGCACCGGGCCGGGTCCCTGGCTTGTCGACGATGGTGCGGCCGAACGGCCACAGGGCATAGGAGGCGATGCGCAGCGAGGCGAACCCGAACGGGATCGTGATGATCAGCACGAAGCAGATCAGGGCGGCCAGCAGGTATCCCAGCGCCAGCCACAGGCCGCCGAAGATCAACCAGATGATGTTCAGAATCACTCGCATTACCGGCGCATCTCTCTTCCAGAGGTGGTTTCAAGCCTACCGAGTAATAGGGGTGAAGCACCGGGGGAGGGCCGAGTAAGATCGCTCCATCGCGTCCCGGCGCTGACGGGACGCGAACTTTATGTGTGTATGTAGTTCTGACAAGACGAGCGGGTGAGTGCAGTGCCGACCGGCAAGGTGAAGTGGTACGACGCCGAAAAGGGCTTCGGCTTTGTGTCCCAGGAGGACGGTGAGGACGTCTATGTGCGGTCCTCGGCGTTGCCCGCGGGTGTCGAAGGCCTCAAGGCCGGTCAACGTGTCGAGTTCGGCGTCGCCGCAGGCCGTCGTGGCCCGCAGGCGTTGAGCCTCAAGCTCATCGACCCGCCGCCGAGCCTGAGCCGGGCCCGGCGCGAGGCCGAGCGTCCCGAGCACAAGCACACTCCCGACGAGCTGCACGGCATGGTCTCGGACATGATCACGCTGCTCGAGGACATCGTGCAGCCCGAGCTGCGCAAGGGCCGCTACCCCGACCGCAAGGTCGCGCGCCGGGTGTCCGAGGTGGTCAAGGCCGTCGCGCAGGAGCTCGACGCCTAGTACCCGTGCGCCGAACGTCGGCTTGTGTTCGAGGATGTGTTGATTTCTCGAACACAAGCCAACTCTCGACGGGCATGCTGGGCTCATGACCCAGGGCTCCTACGTCGCGACCGGCAGCGGTGAGTTCAACCGCGACACCAACTACATCACCACCAGGATCACGGCCGATGGCCGTGACGGCTATCCCGTGGAACCGGGTCGGTACCGGCTGATCGTCGCGCGAGCCTGCCCGTGGGCCAACCGCACCATCATCGTGCGGCGGCTGCTTGGCCTGGAAAGTGTTCTGTCCATTGGCTTTTGCGGACCGACCCACGACGCGCGCAGCTGGACGTTCGACCTCGACCCCGACGGCCTCGACCCGGAGCTCAAGATCCCGCGGTTGCAGGATGCGTACTTCAAGCGGGACCCGTCCTACCCGAAGGGCATCACCGTGCCCGCGATCGTCGAGGTCGCCACGGGCGCGGTGGTGACCAACGACTTCGCCCAGATGACGCTGGACTTCTCCACCGAGTGGACGGCGTACCAACGCGAGGGGGCCCCGCAGCTGTACCCCGAGCCGTTGCGCGACGAGATCGACACCGTGGCCAAGCGCATCTACACCGAGGTCAACAACGGCGTCTACCGGTGCGGTTTCGCCGGCTCACAGGAGGCTTACGACGCCGCGTATGACCGGTTGTTCACCGCGCTGGACTGGCTGACCGACCGGCTGAGCACCCAGCGTTACCTGGTGGGCGACACCATCACCGAGGCCGACGTGCGACTGTTCACCACGCTGGCCCGGTTCGACCCGGTCTATCACGGTCATTTCAAGTGCAACCGGGCCAAGCTCGCCGAGATGGACGTGCTCTGGGCGTACGCGCGGGACCTGTTCCAGACGCCGGGCTTCGGTGACACCATCGACTTCGTCCAGATCAAGCAGCACTACTACATCGTGCATTCGGACATCAATCCGACACAGATCGTGCCCAAGGGGCCGGACCTGGCCAACTGGCTGACGCCGCACGGTCGGGAATCGTTGGGCGGCAGGCCTTTCGGTGACGGCACTCCGCCGGGGCCGACACCTGAGGGGGAGCGGGTACCGGCCGGGCACTCGGCGGGTTAGCGCGCGTCGGCCGGCTGTCGGTCCGGCCAGACCGTGCTGACCGACCACTCGGCGTGCGGCAGGGCGAACTCCTCGCCGTTCTGGTCCTGCACCAGGGTCAGCATCTGGACCGCCAGCCCGGTGAGCCGGCCCCGGTTGGGATCGACCGTCGGGATGGTGACGGCCAGCGTCGTCTTGGGCGCGTAGTACGTGACCGTCGTGTCGATCGGGTTCTCGTACACCCGCAACAGCCGCCACGGCGCCCGGGCGACCGAACTGGGCACCGAGAGCTGGACCGGGCTCTCCTTGGTGACACGCAGCTCGCCGGCATCCCGCGGTTCCTTGCAGTCGTCGAGGTTGAGTACCTCGCAGTACTGGAACGGCCCGACCCGCACCGCGTGCCCGTGCGAGTACGCACTGATCTCCGGCAGCTGGTCGCCGTGTGAACTGTGCAGTCGCCAGACCCCGGCCGTGGTGCCGGCGATCGCCAGCACGACCACGGCGGCCAGGGCCGCCAGAGCGCGTTTCATCGGGACTCCCACTGTGCTGTCGTCGGGGCTGCGGCGGAATGACTGCCGCCTTCGGGTGCGGCGTGGACCGGGCGGTTACCGCCCAGGCCGGGAATCAATGATTCGCCGCGGTAGCTCACGATGGTCTGCGCCAGGCCCAGTATCAGCACCGCCGTGATGGTAGTGAACCCGACTGTGAGGTCTGTATAGATCAGCACCCCGGTGGCGCCGCCGGCCACCCAGGCCAGTTGCAGCACCGATTCCGACCGGCCGAACGCCGAGGCCCGCGAGGCCTCCGGCAGGTCGTCCTGCAGGGACGCGTCCAATGACGCCTTCGCGATGGCGCTGGCGGCCGAGGTGACGAGGGTCGCGCCGGCGGCGACCAGAAGGTTTCCGGTCAGCGCGGTGGCCAGGGCGACGGCGGTGACCGCGGCGGCGGCCCGCACCACCAGTTGCGCGGGGTGGCCGAGCTTGAGCCGCGCGGCGGCGATGTTGCCGCCGAAGTTGCCGATCCCGGCCGCGGCCCCGATCAAGCCCAGGATGAGCAGCTGTTCCCAGCCGCTGGCCTCGTGGGATTTGGCGACGAACGCCGGGTAGAGGAACAGGAACCCGACCATCACCTTGATGGTGCAGTTGCCCCACAGCGCGGTGATGGTGTTGCGGCCCAACGGCTGACGCTCGGCCTTGGGCTTACCAGGGTGTCGGCGCAGCTCACCATGGCCGTCCGATTGACCGTGGTAGCTCAGCGTCGTGGGCACCTCGCCCTCGGTGACCTCGACCCACTTCGGGATCCGCATGGACAGCACCGCGCCTGCGACGCTGACGGCTGCCACCACGTAGAGCGCGCCGGGCAACTCGGCCACGTTGAACAGGTACTCGGCGCCTGCGGCGATGCCGCCGCCGACCACCGTGCCGCCGAGTAGGCCGAAGGTGGTCAGCCGCGAGTTCACCCGGACCAGGTCGATCGACGGGGGCAGCACGCGCGGGGTCACCGCACTGCGCAGCACGGAGAAGGATTTGGACAGCACCATCATTCCGAGCGCGCACGGATAGAGCACCCAGGAGGGGTAGCTCCCGGTGGCGCCGTCGTAATTGGCGATCAGCACGATGATCAGCACGGTGCGCAACGCGAACGACGCGGCAAGGGCCATGCGGCGGCCGTGCTGCAGGCGGTCGAGTGCGGGCCCGATCAGCGGGGCGATCACCGCGAACGGGGCGATGGTGATCAGCAGGTAGAGCGCGACCTTGCTCTTGGATTCCCCGCTGGCCGCGGCGAAGAACAGCGTGTTGGCCAGGGCCACGGCCATGGCCGCATCGACCGCGAAGTTCGCCACCACCGGCCAGGTCAGCGCCGTCAGCCCGGACTTGTCGGCGCCGTCGGCGGTGGCCGCACGATGTACGAAACCGTACATCCGGGAACCCATTTCGCGGCTGCGCGCGGCGGCTGCCCGGGTGACGGTGACCCGCTCGCCCGCGGCCGACCCGACCCCGCGGGGCTGTGCCGCGTCGTCGGGCGTGGAGTGCGCGGCGGTGTGCTGCTCGTCGAGCGGCGGCAGCCAGCGGTTGGAGCTGGGCACCGAGTGCCTGCGTGGCCGGCGCGGCGTCTCATCGCTGGGATAGTTGGCCATTCCGGGATGTTCCGCGCCGTGGTCGGCCGGCGGCCGCGGCGGGTAGTAGGTCACCCCCTGATTCTCTCTTATCCGGGGTGCCGGCGGCCGACAGGCGACCGGTGTGGCCCGGGGTCGCCCCGATCAGGCACTATGGAGGCGATGGAAAGCGTGACCGAACCAGCTGAGCAGGCCTGCGAATCCGACCGGGAGACCGGCCCGGCGGCACCGTCGCCGGAACAGGAGGCGTTGCTTTCGGGTGCCGCCGAGCAGGCGCGCGCGGCGCTGATCGAGTTCAGCGGCGAGGGCGCCGTCGGCGAATACCTGGGCGTGAGCATCGAAGATGCCGCCTCGGCCACGCACCGATTCCTCGCTGACCTGCCTGGTTACCGCGGCTGGCAGTGGGCTGTCGTGGTGGCGGCCTACCCGGGCGCCGATCACGCGACCATCAGCGAGCTGGTCCTCGTTCCGGGTCCGACAGCGCTGCTGGCACCGCAGTGGGTGCCGTGGCAGGACCGGATCCGTCCGGGCGATCTCGGGCCGGGCGACCTGCTGGCCCCGCCGCCCAACGATCCTCGTCTGGTTCCGGGGTACGTGGCCACCGGGGATCCGCTGATCGACGACGCGCCGCTCGGCCTCGGCCTCGGCCGGCGCCAGGTGCTCAGTGAGTGGGGCCGGGCGCAGGCGGCGCAGCGCTGGCACGACGGCGAGTACGGGCCCGGTTCGGCGATGGCCCGCTCGACGCGCCGGGTCTGTCGCGATTGTGGGTTCTATCTGCCGCTCGGCGGCGCGCTGGGCGCGATGTTCGGGGTGTGCGCCAACGACTTGTCGGCCGACGGGCATGTGGTCGAGGCCGAGTACGGCTGCGGGGCCCATTCGGACACGCCGCAGCCTCCGGGCACCGGGTCTCCGATGTACGAGCCGTACGACGACGGCGTGCTCGACACCGCCGAGTGACGGGATCGGCCGTTAGCCGACGCTGTCCCAGAAACGGGTGAGCACTTCCGCGGCGCGTTCGGGGTCCTGAACCATCCACCAGTGCCCGAGTCCTTCGAGCACTTCGGTACGGGCACCGGCCCGTTCGGCGGCGCGCTGCCGGATCTCGGCGGAACCGATGTAGGGATCCTCGGTAGCCAGCAGCGAGAGTCCGGGCCGCGCCTGCGCGCGATCCAAACCGCGCCCGGCTTCGGCCATCGCGGGCTGCCGCGCCGAGCGATAGAGGGCCAGGATCGCCCGGCCCATGTCCGGCCCCTGGGCCGAGGCGATGGATGTCGCGACGTCGAGGGGTATGTCCAGCGCGGCCATCTGGGCGGCCCGGTCTGCCACCGACCCGCCCAGCATGGTCTCCACCAACTGCTCTCCCTCGTCGGGCGTCTGCCACACCTGGGCGAGGTCGTGCCAGGTGTAGTCCGGATCGAACAATCCGACCACGTCGCTGGCCCAGCTGCGCACGAGTTCGGGGCGATGCATCACGAGGTTCATCACGTGGCCGCCGCCCCAGTCGTGACCGAGCAGGTCGACGGGTTCGGCGATGGTTTCGAGTTCCGCTTCGAGCCAGTCCCGGTAGGCGAGGTAGGTGGCCGGAAATCCGTCGGGGAGCGGGGCGCCGAAGCCCGGCGGCGACAGCCGCGTCACGTCGTCGCGACCGAGAGCATCGACGAGCGGCCCCCAGATCGCGTCGGTCTCCGGATTGCCGTGCACCAGGACGATCGTCATGTAGGCATCCCATCACGCCGCGCCAGTTCAGGGGCGGCGAATGGTTCTTGCCGCGGCTGCGAACCACGTTGGCGGCGACGGTGATTGGCTCGGGCCACTCGGTAGACGAACGTCGGATGGAAGAGCCGGGCCGGCGGGTCGACCAACCCGGTGACCCTGAAGAACTGCGCGTGCACGTCGGCGTCGGTCTCGCAGGCGGCCAGGATCCGCTCGACGTAGCGGCCGGTCAGCCGCATCGATCGGGTGCGGTGTCCTTCCACTTCGGGAAAGGCCAGATCAGATCCGGCGGCCAGGCCCCATGCCAAGCCGATTGATTTGGCCGCCGCGCGGAAGTACCGCCGGGGCAGGTCCGCCGAGCCGCGGCGCAAACTCTCACGCAGCGCCACCGCGTCCATCGCGGCCACCGACATTCCCTGTCCGTAGATGGGATTGAAGCTGCACATCGCGTCGCCGCAGACCAGCAGGCCGGCGGGGAATCGCCGCATCTTGTCGTAGCGCCGCCATTGGCTGCACGGCAACCGATGCTGGACGACCGGCGCGACGGGCTCGCCCGCCCGCAGCGCAGCGACCAGATGCGGAGGCGCGAATTCCTCGACGTACGAGATCATCCCGGCCAGATCCCGCGGCGGCTCGTGCCCCAGCATTCCGTGGGCGGTGAAGATCGACACGTCGTTCTCGTAGTTGAACAGGAACATCCCGGTCGGCCGGCCGGGCACGGGGCTGATGATGACGAGCATCTCCTCGAGCGCACCCGGCGGGATCCGCATGGCCTGGCTGACGTAGGTGGTGTGCATGACGATGCGGTCCTCGACCGGGCGTCCGTAGCCGAGCTGTTCGAGGCAGGCCGGCGTGTGTGCGGCGCGGCCCCTGGCGTCCATGGTGAGGTCGGCGGTCAGCTCCCGTTCGGCCCCGGTGGCGCGGTCGACGACGCGCGCGCCGGTGATCCGTTCCCGATCCGCCGTGGCGGTCAGTTCGGCCACGTCCTGGCCGCCGAGGATCGTGACGTTGTCGATGGCTGCCAGCCGGCGCCGGATGTGGCATTCCAGCAACGGCCTGCTCGGCTGGTAGAGCGCCATCTCCTGGTAGTCGGCCGGGGTGCCCGGCGCCTTGCCGGACCGCAGCATGAGGTGCCCGCCGTAGCAGATGTGGAACCGCGACAGTTCGCCGTCGTCCCAGACCGGGGCGCCCTCGGCCACCACGTCGTCGAGCACCCCGGGAAAGAGCTCCCGGGTCGTCCGAGCTCCCTGCGCCAACAGGGCGTGCACGTGCCGGCCCTGCGGAACACCCCGGCGATGGACCGGGTCATCGGACAGTTCGTCGCGTTCGACGACCGTGACGGTGTCGTAGAAGTCAGAGAGCACCCTGGCGGCGAACAGGCCGCTGATACTCCCGCCGAGAACCAATGCATGCTCACCGAGTTTGACCATGGCTGTCATCCTCGGACCGGACGAAGGCGCCGCCTAGAGTAGTCAGCTACCCGAATCGATACAGGTCACAGATACTTTTGATGGCAAACAGTCTGAGCGCCAACGAATTCAGCGCCGGTGCGGGCTCAGTTCTCGGCGGCTGCCTTGATCCGCGCGAGCGATGCCTTCATGCCGTCGACCAGTTCGTCCTCGAAGCTGGGCACTCCGCCGAACAACGCGCCGACCAGAGCGTTGGACACCGCCGTGGTGCCGTTCTCGGCGTGCCGGGATTCGGTCACCCGGGTGCCGGTGTCGGTCGGTTCCAGTTCGTAGCTCCAGATGGTGTTGTTGCCCTCCACCAGAAACGCCAGCCGCTTGTTGTCGACGACCTCGGTGAGGCGTGACGTGGTGGGCCAGAACACGAACTTGCGTCGGTTCAGATTGAAGGTGCGGGTTCCAGGACGCAGTGGGCCGAGGGTCTTCATGTACCTGCACTGCGGGCTCCACTGCGGCATCCGGCTCAGGTCAGAGATCAGCCCCCACACCTTTTCGACCGGTGCGTCGATGTCGATGGTGGCTTGCAGCAGGGGTGCGGCCATGGTGTCTCCTCAGGTCAATCCGCTTTGTGCGCCGCGGGATCCGCGGCGCACGGCACGGCGCTGGATCAGAAAGATGGTCGTGCCGAGAACGCCGATTGCCAGTCCGGCGAGTGTGAACGGCCGCCAGTGTTGCAGACCGCTGACGGTGAAGGCCACGATGGTGGCGATCAGCCAGCCGGTGGCGATCACGACGATCACCGGCCACGGTTCCAGCAGCGCGGCGGGCAGGGCCGGGGGCTGGGGCTCCGGCGCGTCGTTGGTGTCCTCGGTCATCGGTGACCAACGTATCGGATGGGATGGGGATTCATTGGTCTTGGTTTTAGCCCTTTACTCCCTCGGCCTCAGTACTATTTCCGATGTGAAGGATCCGGAGGCGCGTCTCGCGAACGATCTGGCTCTGGCCGTAGTCCGTCTGGCACGTCAATTACGTACGCGGCGTGCGGAATCCCCCGTTTCCCTGACCCAGTTCTCGGCACTGGCCACCCTGGCGAAGGAGGGTGCGATGACGCCGGGTGCCCTGGCCGTGCGTGAGCGGGTGCGCCCGCCGTCGATGACCCGGGTGATCGCCTCCCTGGCCGAGCTGGGGCTGGTGGCTCGCGCGGCTCATCCGGTGGACGGTCGCCAGGTCGTGGTGTCGGCCTCGCCGGCCGGGATGACCCTGGTCGAGGCCGAGCGCAAGGCGAGCCAGGAGTGGCTCAAGGCGCAGCTGTCCCGGTTGGATCCCGATGAACGGCAGACCCTGGTCACTGCGACCGATCTGATGTCGGCGATGGTTTTCGAAGGCGCGTGAGTCTGCTGCAGGTAATCGATATCGAGGACCCGGCCGATTCCCGGTTGGACGACTTCCGCGATCTCAACAGCGTGGACCGTCGGCCCGATCTGCCCAGCGGCAAGGGACTGGTGATCGCCGAGGGCGTCCTGGTGGCTCAGCGCATGCTGGCCTCCCGCTTCGTGCCGCGGGCGCTGCTGGGCACCGACAGGCGCCTGACCGAACTGGCCGCCGACCTCGAGGGCGTGGATGTGCCGTTCTACCGGACCAGCGCCGACGTGATGGCCGCCGCGGTCGGGTTCCACCTCAACCGGGGCGTGCTGGCGTCGGCTTCGCGGGCACCGGAGTTGTCGGTGGCCGAGGTGATCTCCGGCGCGCGCACAGTGGCGGTGCTCGAAGGCGTCAACGATCACGAGAATCTCGGGTCGATCTTCCGCAACGCCGCCGGGCTTTCCGTCGACGCGGTGGTGTTCGGCGCGGGATGTGCCGATCCGCTGTACCGGCGGGCCGTGCGGGTGTCGATGGGGCATGCCCTTCTGGTGCCGTTCGCCCGCGCCGCATCGTGGCCCGGTGATCTTGGTCTGTTGCGGGACAACGGGTTTCGGCTGCTGGCGATGACGCCCGATCCGGCTGCCGCGACGCTGTCCGAGGCCATGTCGCAGCTCGAGGGCGACCGGGTGGCGATCCTGGTCGGCGCGGAGGGGCCGGGCCTGACCGAGCACACCATGCGGGCCAGCGACGTGCGGGTGCGCATCCCGATGTCACGTGGCACCGATTCGCTCAACGTCGCCACCGCCGCGGCGCTGGCCTTCTACGAACGTGCCAGGCTCGGGAGCTGATGTCGCGTTAGATTGACTCCGTGACCGACGATTCGACGCCGTGGGGTACGGGCCTGACGGTGGCCGCGTTCGTGGCCGCGGTGCTCGGCGCGGCGATCGTGGTGCTCGGCGTCGGGCTGCTGCGGGTACACCCGCTGCTGGCGATCGGGCTGAACATGGTGGCCGTCGGTGGCCTGGCCCCCACGGTGTGGGGCTGGCGGCAGCGGCCGGTGTGGCGCTGGTTCGTGCTGGGCTCGGGCGTCGGCGTGGCCGGCGGCTGGCTGGTGCTCCTCGCGATCGGGTTGACCCAGGCCTGACCTCCCCGCGGCTCAGGCCACCAGCTCTGCCGCGGTGTAGTTGGCGTCGAGCAGCCCGGCGACGGCCTCGTCGCGGCGGAAGGGCCTTCCGTGGACCGCGAACATCTTTTCGGCCGTCGTGGTTTCGGGTTGCCAGCCGGTAGCGGTCAGGTAGTCCGCCACGGCGTTGCGGTCGCCTTCGAAGATCAGGTCTGACAGGTCGTCCAGCTCCAGGCCCTGTTCGCGCTGGTGCTCGGTGAGCGTCCGGATCCGCTTCTCGGCCAGCTCGGAGTGCCCGGCCATCCAGTCGGTGGCGAGCCGGCTGCCCGGTGCGCTCAGTGCGGTGATGTTGTCGAACAACCGGTCCTGTGCCTCCGGCGGCAGGTAGCCGAGCAGGCCCTCGGCGATCCACGCGGTCGGCGCTTGCGGGTCGAAGCCACGTGCGCGCAGCGCGGCGGGCCAGTCGTGGCGCAGGTCGATGCCGATGGCGTGCAACTCCGCGGCCGGGGCGGCGCCAAGATCCGCGAGTGCCCGGCCTTTGAACTCGATGACGGCCGGCTGATCCAGTTCGAATACGGTCATCCCGGCGGGCCAGGGCAGCCGGTAAGCGCGGGCATCCAGCCCGGAGGCCAGGATGACGGCCTGGCGGATGCCGGCTTGGACAGCGGTCAGGAAGAAATCGTCGAAGTAGCGGGTGCGGATGGCCATGCCGTCGGCGATCACCTGCGGATCGAGCGGCTCGGCGGCGCCGTCGGCAACCAGGTCACCCTGGGCCAGGCGGACGTAGTAGTCCACCCCGACTGCGTCGACCAGCGGCCGGGCGTACGGGTCGGAGATCAGCGGGTCGGTGGCGTTGGAGGCCAGGGCGCGGGAGGCGGCGACGCCGGTCGCGGTGGCGCCAACGCCCGTGGCCAGGTCCCAGGTGTCGTTCTCGGTGCGTGGCATGACCCCTCCAAATGCATAGCAAGGCTAGTTATTAGCTACTATAACTAACTTGTGCACGTGCTGGAGGTCGCGTTCGCCACACTTCGGTTAACTGTGTCTTGTGCACGATTTTCGGCGGCTACCGCGGAAAACCGTGCACAAATCGCTCGAAAGCGACTAGGGCTGGGTGCCGGACGACCGCACGCCCAGCAGCACGTCCTCCCAGGCCGGCACCGCCGGGCGTGCCTTGCGGCTGCGCTTGGGTGCCGGGGGAGCGGGCGCGGGTTCCGGCTCGGCCGGTCGGCTGAACTGATCGGGCACCGCGGCAGGCGTTTCCTGGACCTCGTGGGTGTCGTGGTGGTCGAACAGGTGCGGCACTGCGGCGACGGGGCGCAGCGGGCGACCGAAATCGGGGTTGATCAGCTGACGGGCCGCGTCATCCGAGGCGGCCACGGTGCCGCCGTGAGCTCCCGGGCTGTACCGGAAGTGTGCGACGTTGTCCGACCGGCCGGCCTTCCATGCCAGCTGCACGGTCCAGCGGCTGTCCTCGTTGCGCCAGGCATCCCAGGCGATGGAATCGGGGTCGAGGCCGCGCGCCACCAGGGCCTGGGTGACGGTCTCCAGCAGCGTCAGCACCGCCGGTCCGTCGGCCAGCACCGGATGCGCCGCGGTGGCCAGTTCGGCCGCACGGGCGCGTTCCAGCAGCACCGGATGGGCGAACCGCTCGACCCGCTCGACAGGCACCCCGGCGGCCTCGGCCAATTGCTCGACCGACGCTCCGGCGCGAATCTTTGCCTGAATCTCCTTGGGTCGCAGCACGTTCTGCACCTCTACATCGCTCTCGGTCTGATTCGAGGCGACCTTGTCACCACGCATCGCTGCGCGGAGCCGGTCATCGACACGCAAGCTGAACATGTCCTTGGCGGAGTCGTCGGATTCACAGATGATGCGTCTGCCGTCTACGTTCAAACCAACGACTCTGAGTTCTCGCATACCGACCAAACCTCCTGCGCGAACCCTACTGCGTTATCCGCCCGTTACCGGGCTGACACGCTGGCGGGAGAGGGGCCGACTCAGAGGTTTTCGACGACCCAGTCGACGCAGCTGGTCAGGGCGCTCACATCGTCGGGCTCCACGGCCGGGAACATGCCGATCCGCAACTGGTTACGGCCCAGCTTGCGGTACGGCTCGGTGTCCACGACCCCGTTGGCCCGCAGCACCTTGGCGACCGCGGCCGCGTCCACCGAATCGCTGAAGTCGATGGTGCCGACCACCTGCGAGCGCAGCGCCGGATCGGTGACGAACGGAGTGGCGAAGCTCGCTGCCTCGGCCCACGAGTACAGCCGCTGCGAAGAGTCGGCGGTGCGCTTGACCGCCCAGTCCAGTCCGCCGTTGCCGTTGAGCCAGTCGAGCTGCTCGGCGAGCAGGATCAGCGTGGCGATGGCCGGGGTGTTGTAGGTCTGGTTCTTGAGGCTGTTCTCCACCGCGATGGGCAGCGACAGGAAGTCCGGCACCCAGCGGTCGGATGCGCCGATCGCCTCGATCCGGGCCAGCGCCGCGGGGCTGACGATGGCCAGCCACAGGCCGCCGTCACCGGCGAAATTCTTCTGCGGCGCAAAGTAATACGCGTCGGTATCGGCGATGTCGACGGGCAGGCCGCCGGCGGCAGAGGTGGCGTCGATGAGTACCAGCGCATCGCCGGCCGGACGCTGCACCGGCACCGCGACACCGGTAGAGGTTTCGTTGTGCGCCCAGGCGACGACGTCCACCGACGGGTCGGACTGCGGCTCCGGCGCGGTGCCCGGGTCGGTCTTGACGATGATCGGGTCGCCGATGAAGGGGTTCTTCGCCACGCACGAGGCGAACTTGGCGCTGAACTCGCCATAGGTCAGGTGCAGCGATTTCTTGTCGATCAGACCGAAGGCCGCGGCGTCCCAGAAAGCGGTCGAGCCGCCGTTGCCGAGGATCACCTCGTAGCCGTCGGGAACCGAGAACAGCTCGCGCAGCCCGTCGCGGACGCGACCGACGAGATTCTTGATCGGCGCCTGCCGGTGGGACGTGCCGAACAGATCCCCGGCAGCGGCCAGCGCGGTCAGTTGCTCGGGGCGGACCTTGGAGGGGCCACATCCGAAACGGCCGTCGCGGGGCAACAAGTCGGCGGGGATGATCAGTTCAGCCATGGGACCAGCCTAAAGTCGGCCGCTACAGCGTCAAAATTCGGGCGCCGGCAGTGGTGACGGCCACAGTGTGCTCGCTGTGTGCGGCGCGGGCTCCGGTGGCGCTGCGCAGCGTCCACCCGTCGGGGTCGTGGACATAGCCCGTGCTGCCGTCGGCGATCAGCATCGGTTCGATCGCGATCACCAGGCCGGGCCGCAGGGCCATGCCCTCCCCGGGCCGTCCCGAGTTGGGGACGTGCGGTGCTTCGTGCATGGTCCGGCCGATGCCGTGCCCGCCGTGGTTGGCGAGCAGGCCGTACCCGGCCTCGGCGGCCACCGACGCGATCGCGTGACCGATGTCGCCCAACGTGTTGCCGGGCCGCACCGCGGCGATCCCGGCGGCCAGCGCCGCATCCGTGGCCTCGATCAACGCGGCGTCGGCCGGCCGCGGTGTGCCGATCACGAAGCTGCGGGCGGCATCGCCGCACCAGCCGTTCAGGATCGCTCCGAAATCCACCGACACCAGGTCGCCGTCGGCCAGGACGGTGTCGTCGGGGATGCCGTGCACCACGGCGTCGTTGACGCTCACGCACAGCACTGCGGGGAACGGCCTGGGCGCCCAGCGCGGGTGGTAGTCGAGGAATGGCGACGTGGCGCCGTTGGCGGCCAGGATCTCAGCCGCGATCCGGTCCAAATCGGTGGTGGTGAGGCCTGCGGCGGCCTCGGCAGCAAGCGCACGTAATGTGTCGGCCACCACAGCGCCGGCTGCGGCCATCGCCTCTACCTGGGCTTCGGTCTTCAGATTGACCACGGGCGGCTACCTGTCGGCAAACTTATGGAATCAGGCATGGACTTTTACTCGATACCTGCGGTACCGTTTGTACAACAAGTGGGTAGATGTAAACCTCAGACGAGTATAGAGAGGTCTGCAACATGGCTCGGACCAAGATGGTCAGGCGTTGGCGCAAGAACATGGACGTCAGCGACGACACCCAGTACGTCGAGATGCTCTCCACGCTGTCCGAGGGGTCGGTGCGGCGCAACTTCAACCCGTACAAGGACATCGAGTGGGATTCGCCGGAGTTCGCGGTGACCCCGAACGATCCGCGCTGGATCCTGCCTGCGACCGACCCGATGGGTGGGCACGCGTGGTATCAGGCCCAGCCGGTCGAGCGGCAGATCCAGATCGGCATGTGGCGCCAGGCCAACGTCGCCAAGGTCGGCCTGCACTTCGAGAACATCCTCATCCGCGGCCTGATGGAGTACTCGTTCTGGGTGCCCAACGGCTCGCCGGAATACCGGTACTGCCTGCACGAATCCGTTGAGGAGTGCAACCACACCCTGATGTTCCAGGAGATGGTGAACCGGATCGGCATGGATGTGCCGGGCATGCCGCGGCTGCTCAAGTGGCTGCAGCCGCTCATCCCGCTGGCCGCAGGCCCGCTGCCGATTCCGTTCTTCTTCGGCGTCCTCGCCGGCGAGGAGCCCATCGACCACACGCAGAAGAACGTGCTGCGCGAGGGCAAGGCCCTGCACCCGATCATGGAACGGGTCATGGCGATCCACGTCGCCGAGGAGGCGCGGCACATCTCGTTCGCGCACCAGTACCTGCACAAGCGGGTGCCGAACCTGCGTCGCCGGCAGCGCTGGATCCTGTCGCTGTTCGTGCCGCTGACCATGCGCATCCTGTGTTCGGCCATCATCGTGCCGCCGCGTGCGTTCTGGAAGGAATTCGACATCCCGCGTTCGGTGCGCAAGGAGCTGTTCTTCGGTTCGCCCGAGTCGCGCAAGATGCTGCGGGACATGTTCGGCGACGTCCGGATGCTGTGCCACGACACCGGCCTGATGAACCCGATCGCCAAGCTGATGTGGCGGATCTGCAAGATCGACGGGCCGCCGAGCCGCTACCGTAGCGAGCCGCAGCGCGAGCACCTGGTCTCCGTCGCCTAAAGCTCGCCCCGGAGGGTCGAAGGTTAGTTATGCCCCATGTGATCACCCAGTCGTGTTGTAGCGACGGGTCCTGTGTCTACGCGTGCCCGGTGAACTGCATCCATCCGTCACCGGATGAGCCGGGCTTCGCGACGGCCGAGATGCTCTACATCGATCCCGATGCCTGTGTGGACTGTGGCGCGTGCGTCAGCGCGTGCCCGGTCGGCGCGATCGAGGCCGATACCCGGCTGACGGAGAAGCAGCTGCCGTTCATCGAGCTCAACGCGGCCTTCTACCCGAAGCGCGAAGGCAAGCTGCCGCCGACGTCCAAGCTGGCGCCGGTCATCGCGGCGCCGAAGGTGGAGGCGCGCGGGGGCACGCCGCTGACGGTGGCGATCGTGGGTTCCGGCCCGGCGGCCATGTACGCGGCCGACGAGTTGCTGACGCAGCGGGGCGTGCGGGTCAACGTCTTCGAGAAGCTGCCTACCCCCTACGGGCTGGTGCGCGCCGGCGTCGCGCCGGACCACCAGAGCACCAAGCGGGTGACGCGACTGTTCGACGTCATCGGCAAGCAACCGGGGTTCAAGTTCTTCCTCAACGTCGAGGTGGGCCAGCACCTGTCGCATGCCGACCTGCTGGAGCACCATCACGCCGTGCTGTACGCGGTGGGTGCGCCCAACGATCGTCGCCTCGCCATCGACGGTATGGACCTGGCCGGCACCGGGACGGCCACCGAGATGGTGGCGTGGATCAACGGGCATCCCGAGTTCACCGATCTGCCCGTGGACCTGAGCCACGAGCGGGTGGTCATCGTGGGCAACGGCAACGTCGCATTCGACGTGGCCCGGATCCTCACCACCGATCCGGATGTGTTGGCCCGCACCGACATCTCCGATCATGCGCTCGCGGCCCTGCGTACCTCGAAGGTTTCCGAGGTGGTGATCGCGGCCCGCCGCGGTCCCGCGGAGTCGGCCTTCACCCTGCCTGAGCTGATCGGTCTGACCGCCGGCTGTGACGTCGTGCTCGACGAGGCCGATCACCAGTTGGTGGCGGCGGATCTGGCCCGCGAGACGGACCCGTTGACACGTAACAAGCTGGAGATCCTGGCCAAGCTCGGCAACGCCTCCGCACCGCTGACCCGGCCGCGGATCCGGCTGGCCTACCGGCTGACCCCGCAGCGCGTCCTCGGTGAGGATCGCGTGAGTGGCATCGAGTTCGGTGTCACCGGGACAGACGAGGTGCGCACGCTCGACGCCGGGCTGGTGCTTACCTCGATCGGTTACCGCGGCAAGGCAATTGCCGATCTGCCGTTCGACGACGACGCGGCCGTCGTGCCCAACGACGCCGGGCGCGTCCGTGACGCGGTGGGTGCCTACGTGGCGGGCTGGATCAAGCGCGGGCCCACCGGTTTCATCGGCACCAACAAGTCATGCGCGGCGCAGACCGTGCACCAGCTGGTCGACGATTACAACGCCGGTGTCCTCACCGATCCGGTGCACAAGGCCGCCGCGCTGGAGAAGCTGGTGCGGACCCGCCAGCCCGCGATGGTCGACGCCGCCGGGTGGCAGGCGATCGACGCCGCCGAGATCGCCCGTGGTGGCGAGGACCGGCCGCGCGACAAGTTCACCTCGGTCGACGAGATGGTCGCGGTCGCCGCGGCGGCACCGAAACCGACTATGCGGCAACGGGTTCTGGCGGGGCTGCGCTGAGATCAACCGCGCGCGGTGAATTCGAATCCGCGTGTGGTGGGCTGCGCGATCAGGTCGGCGCACACCCTCGGCTGGAACCGGATGATGTATTCCTCCTCCTGGGCGGCCCATCGGTCCCAGTGCGGCCGGTAGGTATCGCCGTCGCGTTCCAGTGCCCGGCGCTTGCGCTCGGCGTCGTCGGCGTCCACCCAGATACCGAGGTCCGCAAGAGCCCGGGTGGCGGGGGTGAGCGCGCCGATGCCCTCGACGATGAGTCGTTGTCCGGGTTCGACGGTGTGCCAGCCGGCGGGTCCGTCTGTCGCCCAATCCCATTCCCGCCAGCGTCCGGTGTTCCCGGCGGCCCGCGGCTCCAGCAGCGAGTGCCGCACATGATCGGCCGCCCAGAGTAATCCGTCCCAGCCCGGGTAGATGTCATCGAGCCGGACGACGACACTGCCGGCCCACGCGTTGTGCAGTTCGACGGCCAGCGTGGACTTGCCCGACCCGGACCGGCCGTCGATCAGGACTGTCGTGGCCGCCGCGCCGAGGCGGCGCAGGATGTCATCGAGTGCCAATGAAGTTCCATGTTCCGCACGCTACCGACACCGCGATCGCGGTCGCCGCGATGGCGATTCCCGCGGCGATCAAGGCGAATTCGCGCGCTCCGAACGGAGATGGGCGGGCCCAGGTCCGGTCCGGGTAGGCGCCGAAGCCGCGCGCTTCCATCGCGGTGGCCAGCTTCGATCCGCGTCGCACGGCGAACACCAGCAGGGCGAACGCCTGCCCTGCGATCCGTCGCACCCTGGCGTGATCGGCCACGCCGCGGGCCCGCCGGGCATAACCGAGGTACTGCCAGTCCTGCCCGAGCAGCCCGACCATCCGCAGCCCGGCCAGTGCTCCGATCACGAACCGGGCAGGCAGCCGCAACACCTGACCCAAACCGTCTGCCAGCTCGGTGGATTCGACATCGATGAACAGAATGACCGAGGGCAGCGCGATGGCCAGCACGCGAAGAAAGGTGGCCAGCGCCAGCGCGATGGACCCGTCGCTGATCGTGACGAGGAAGAAGTGCCAGTACACGGTCCCGGTGGTCTGCCCGTAGAGCAGGATGGTCACGGCCGTGAGTGCGGCCGCGACGAGGACCACGGCGCCCCGGATCAGCGCCGCGCGCAGCTTCACCCCGATGGCGGCGAACAGCACGATCTCACCGACCAGCGCGGTCAGTGCCGACACCCAGTCCACCGAGAGCACCAGCGCCGCCGCGATGATCAGGGCGGTGAGCAGTCGTGCGACCGGATTGATCATGCCGTCGTTCCCGGGGTGGGCCCGGCCTCCGTGGTGGGCTCCCAGTCCGGCAGCTCGATCCTGCCGTCGGCGAGCAGGGCGGCGAAGTCGAGATCGTGAGTCGCGGCGACGACGGCCGTTCCGGCGTCGGCGATCTCGGCCAGCAGCCGGGTCAGTTCTTCCCAGGTGCGGCGGTCCTGCCCGAAGGTGGGCTCGTCGAGAATGATCACCTTGGGCGCGGTGGCCAGCATGGTGGCGACCGACAGGCGGCGCTTCTCTCCGCCGGAGAGCGTGTAGGGGTTCACTTCGGCGAGCTGGGTCAGGCGCAGTCGCTCCATGAGTTCGTCGGTGCGTGCGCTGATCTCGGTGTGGCCGAGCTTGATCGCCTTGGGGCCGAGCGCGAGTTCGTCGCGCACCGTGCCGGTGAGGAACTGGTGCTCGGGATCCTGGAACACGCTGCCGATGCGGGTGAGCAGTTCCTTGGACCGCCACTTGATGGGTTGGCGCCGCGACGGGGAGGGGGCGAAGCCGGCTTCCGCCTCCAGCCGGCCGGACGGCGCCGGCAGCAGTCCGCCGATGGTGAGGGCCAGGGTCGACTTGCCCGCCCCGTTCGGGCCGGTGATCACCGTGGTCTGCCCTGGGGTGATCTCGAAATTCAACCCGACGTGCATCGGCGGATCGCCGGGGTGCGCGAGCGCCAGATCTGTTGCATGCAGCAGTGATTCGGCTGCACGATAACGGTGGCGCTCGATCTCGGGCAGCGGGGTGTCGGGTACCCAGACGCCCGATCGGACCAGGTAGTCATGGTTGCGCCGGATGGTCTGGTCGGGGGTTCCGTCCGCGACCACTTCACCGTCGGCGCCCAGCACGATCACCCGGTCGATGACCGGCAGCCACATCTCGGTGCGGTGCTCGATGACGATGAGCGTGGCACCGGTGCGCGCCACCGATGCGGCCACGGCATCCCGCACTTCGAGGACTCCGGCCGGGTCGAGGTTGGCCGTGGGTTCGTCGAGCAGGATGAGGCCGGGATCCATGGCGATCACCCCGGCCAGTGCGAGGCGCTGTTTCTGCCCGCCGGACAGCTCCGAAGTGGATTGGGACAAAGCAAGATTCAGGCCGACGGCGTCTAATGCCGCGCGGACGCGAGGCCAGATCTGTTCGCGGTCGACGCCGAAGTTCTCCATGCCGAAGGCGACGTCGTCCCCGACTCGGGACAGGATCACCTGGGAGTCGGGATCCTGCAGCACCATGCCGATCCGGTGGCGTTGTTCACTCGGCGGGCGCCCGTCGACCAGCAGGCTGCCGGTCTGTCGGCCCTCGTCGGCCCCGCCGAGAAGTCCGGCGATGCCGTGCAGCAGAGTCGATTTCCCGGCGCCGGACGGACCGAGGAGCAGCACGCGTTCGCCGGGTTCGATCCGCAGTTCGAGGTCGCGCACGGCCCAGGCGGCGCGACCGGCGTGGCTCCAACCCCAGTTGTGCGCCGTGACGGTGGCACCGGTGCCGTGCGGTGAACTCATCGAGCGTCTGGGCCGATCCGCCCCGAGGCGAACCGGCTCAGCGCCCCGGTCTTGGCCAGACCTCGGACCGCGAACCAGGACAGCAGGCCGGCCACGAGCGTGCCGGAGACGATCGCCGAGACGGTGTAGATCACGGCGAAGGTGTTCGCCGAACCGGGGTACCACAGGATGAGGTCATTGATGGCCAACGCCAATCCCGCGACAGCCCCCGCGAGCAGCGCGACGGGCAATCCCCAACGGCGGTACAGGAACACCGCGAAGACCAGTTCCGCGCCGATGCCCTGCACCAGGCCTGACTCGAGGGTGAGCACGCCCCACTGGTTGCCGACCAGTGCCGACACCGTGGCGGCGACGAGCTCGCCGTACAGGGCAGCGCCCGGTTTGCGGATCACCAGAGCGGTGAGCACACCGGCGAACAACCAGCCACCGGCGAGCAGCGCCTGTAATCCGGGGAGCAGCGCGCTGAGCGGTGCGCTGATCGGGTTGGACGCGATGTTCCACACGACGAACACCAACCCGGCAGCGGTCGCGAGGACGCTGGCGACGACGATGTCCACGACCCGCCAGCGCAGCGCGCGAGCAGCCGGCGTGGTGTCGGTCGGCTGGGCGTCCATCGGTCTCCTTCGTGCTCCGGCATGGCGCATCCGCGGGAATGCGCGGCACTCAGTATGAACGGTGCGGAGCCGGCCAGAATCCGGCTACCAGAGGTCGCCCGCGCGCCAGTCGCAGATCAGGGGCACTGACATCGTGAAATCGTGAGCCGTGGCGTCCGTCGGGAGCAGGAAGATCCGGTCGGCCGGGTCGTACGTGTCGATGACCCCGTCAGGGGTATCGGCCTGGGTCGGGCCCATCCAGAGTTGCCAGCCGCGGCCGGCATAGAACTGGGCAGCGCTCTCCACCGCGTCGAGCGCGCCGATGTCGTGTCCGGTGCGGATGATCGATTCCGTGTGGTCCATCACCAGACGGCCCAGGCCGCGGCCCTGCTGGTCACCGCGCACAGCGACAGCTTCGACGTAGCCGGTGTCGAAGACCTTGTCCGCGTGACGCAGCGTGCGGGGCACCACAGCCGCATGCGCCAGCAACTCGCGATCCTCGGTGACCAACACGTGTGCGCCGTCGACACCGTGAAGCCAGTCGTACTCGCGGAAAGCGTCGCCGAATGCCGCGCGGACCAATTTCTCGGCCGAACTCAGGACCTCTGGGCTCAGTTCGCCGGGCTCGGCCACCACGACGTCGATCACCCGCTCAGGATGCCACTGGCCGCCGCGACTTCCGGGTAGCCGCGCGGGTCCCTCGGGCCTGCCTCACCGACACAGCGGCGACGGTGAGGCAGAGCCGAGCGGCTGAGGCTACTGCCCGGACTTCATCGCCTGTTCGATCTCGTCGATGCTTACCTCGCGGACGGGTTGCCCGAGTGACCACTGGTGCCCGAAGGGGTCGCGCACCACGCCGTACCGGTCGCCCCAGAACTGATCTTCCAGCTCAGCGACCACCTCGGCACCGGCCTCGACGGCGCGGGCGAACTTATCCTCGACATCGGTGACGGTCAGGTGGATGGTCACCGGGGTGCCGCCCAGGGCCTTGGGCGTCGACGGCTTGCCGTCGTTGTACTCGGGAAAGTCGTCGTTGAGCATCACCGTCGACCCGTTGATGGTCAGGGCGGCGTGCACGAGCTTGCCGTCAGGCCCGGGTACCCGGCCCAACTCGGTGGCGCCGAACGCTTTGACGTAGAAATCGATTGCCGCTGCGGCGTCGTCGACAACGAGGTGCGGAGTGACTGCGGGTGTTACTTCGATCGCCATTGTTTTCTCCTGATATTGGTGAGCGGACTCAATGCAGACCCGCGCGGCGGGCGGATCTCATCGCCGGACAAGCCCCATGCAACCACCGGGGTCTGACATCCGCACGAACGGCTCAGAGAGATCAGGTGACGGAGAAGGTCCGCGGCAGCTCGGTGCGGCCGGTCAGCGCCATCAGCACGGTCTCACCCTCGCCCAGCTCCACCGCGATCTGGGTGGCCAGCACGCCCGCCGCTTCCAGCACCTCTTTCGGCAGGTCGGCGGAAAGACCTGTGGCCCGGGCGATGTCGAGGCTGTGCACGGCGAGTTCGAAGATGCGGGTCGGCAGGTATCCGCTCAACCGGATGCCGAAGCCACCGATGACGGTGATCAACGGGTCTCCGGCGTCGTCGATGTCGTCCAGGGCCCGGCTCGCCAGCGCGTCCACCGCGGCGGCCGGATCGGAGCCCAGGTCACGCCCGGCCTGCCTGCCGCGCTCGATGATGGCCTCGGCGCCGGCGTCGGACATGACCCCGCGCATGGCCGCGTAGTACTCGACCGGGCCGGCCAGATCGGCCGTCGACGCCGGGGACTGCAGATACGTGCTGACCGTGATCAGCGAGCGCGAGGTGTGGCCCACCAGGGCCCGCAGATCCCACTCGCCCAAACCGGGGCGAGCGAACGAATCCGCCGGCAGCACTTGCACCAATCTGGCGAAAGCATGTGCTGCAGAGGCGAACACGTCGCGACCGGCGATCATGACGTGGCGATCTTGTCCCATCCGGCCACCGACTCCACGCTGCGTGGTTCCGGGCCGACGTAGATGGCGGCCGGGCGGACCAGTTTGCCCAGCCGCTTCTGCTCCAGGATGTGGGCGCACCACCCGGCGGTCCGCCCGCAGGTGAACATCGCGGGCATCATCGAGGCGGGCACCTGGGCGAAGTCCAGGATCACCGCGGCCCAGAACTCGACGTTGGTCTCGATGGCCCGGTCCGGGCGGCGCTCGCGCAGCTCGGCCAGGGCGGCCTGCTCCAGCGCTGCGGCCACCTCGTAGCGGGGCGCCGCGAGACGTTGGGCCGTGGCCCGCAGCACCCGCGCCCGCGGGTCCTCGGCGCGGTAGACGCGGTGCCCGAAGCCCATCAGCTTGTCGCCGCGATCCAGGATGCCCTTGACCACCGCGCGGGCGTCACCGGTCTTCTCGACCTCTTCGATCATCGGCAGCACCCGGGCCGGGGCGCCGCCGTGCAGCGGCCCGCTCATCGCGCCCACCGCACCCGACAGGGAAGCCGCGACATCGGCGCCCGTCGAGGCGATCACCCGGGCGGTGAACGTCGACGCGTTCATCCCGTGCTCGGCGGCGGTGACCCAGTAGGCGTCGATCGCCTCGACATGCTTCGGATCGGGGTCGCCCTGCCAGCGCGTCATGAAACGTGCTGTGACCGTGTCGCATTCGTCGATCGTGCGCTGGGGCACCGCGGGCTGGTAGATGCCACGGGCGGACTGGGCGACGTAGGACAGTGCCATCACCGATGCGCGGGCCAGCTGGTCCCGCGCGGTGTCGTCGTCGATGTCCAACAGCGGTGCGTAGCCCCAGATTGGGGCCAGCATGGCCAGCCCGGCCTGGACGTCGACCCGCACGTCGCCACTGTGAATCGGCAGCGGGAACGGCTCGGCCGGAGGCAGACCCGTACCGAAGCTGCCGTCGACCAGCAGTCCCCAGACGTCTCCGAAGGTGACCCGGTGGCCGACCAGGTCCTCGATGTTCACGCCCCGGTAGCGCAGCGCACCACCGTCCTTGTCCGGTTCAGCGATCTCGGTGGTGAAGGCGACGACGCCTTCGAGGCCGGCAACGAAGTCTTCCGGTACAGCTGGCATGGCCAGATTCTTGCACCAACTCCAGGCGTAGCGTTACCGCGGTGGCAAGACCCTCTGGACACACCCCCGATCACCACGAGCATGACCTGGCTGCCATGCGCGTGGACTACGTCGAGAAGGACGGCTGCGGCGACCTGGACGTCGACTGGCTCGGAGAGGACCCGGAAACCGGCTGGCTGACCCTGCTGCGTACGTGGTTGGCCGACGCGTACCGGGCCGGGGCGCCCGAGCCCAACGCCATGGTGGTGGCGACGACGGACGACGAGGGAAGACCGGTCACCCGAACGGTGTTGTGCAAGAGCATGGACGAGACCGGCATCACGTTCTACACCAACTATGACTCCGCCAAGGGGACCCAGCTGGCCGCGAACCCCTACGCCTCGGCGACCTTCCCCTGGTACGGCCTGGGGCGTCAGGTCCACGTGCGGGGGCCGGTGACCAAGGTGAGCCGTGAGGACACCGAGGCGTACTGGTCCAAGCGCCCCCGAGGTTCACAGCTCGGCGCCTGGGCGTCGCAGCAGTCGGGTCCGATCGCGTCGCGGGAGGCACTGCTGGCCCAGTTCGCCGAGGTGACCGAGCGGTTCGCCGCCTTCGATGTGGTCCCGGTGCCGCCGAACTGGGGCGGATACCTGATCGCCCCGGAGAGCGTCGAGTTCTGGCAGGGCCGGGAGAACCGGGTGCACAACCGAATTCGCGTGATCGGCAATCAAGCCGAGCGCCTACAGCCCTAGTGCGTAGGTTCTTCGCCGACACCACGCCGCTGCGCACACCGGATTTCCGGCGGCTGTGGCTGGCCGGAATCCCGACCGTCATCGGCGCCAACCTGACCATCTTCGCGGTGCCGGTGCAGCTGTATGTGCTCACCGAGAACTCGGCGTACGTGGGGTTGTCCGGCCTGTTCGCGCTGGTGCCGCTGGTGGTCTTCGGGCTGTGGGGCGGGGCCTGGGCCGACGCGATGGACCGCAGGCTGCTGCTGATCATCGCCTCGATCGGTTTGGCCGGGGCCTCGGTGCTGTTGTGGCTGCAGGCGGCGCTGGAGCTGAACAACGTCTGGGTGGTGCTGTGTCTGCTGGGTGTGCAGCAGGCGTTCTATGCCATCAACAGCCCGACGCGCTCGGCGGCCATCCCGCGCATGCTGCCGGGGGAGCAGCTTCCCGCGGCGAACTCGCTGAACATGACGGTCATGCAGTTCGGCGCGATCGTCGGGCCGCTGATGGCCGGGTTCCTGCTGAACTGGGTGGACCTGTCGACGCTGTATCTGATTGATGCAGTGACCTGTCTGGCACCGATCTGGGCGACCTTCCGGCTGGCGCCGATGCCGCCGGTGAGCACCGAGGAGGGCGCCTCTCGCTGGGGACTGACGGCGGTGCTGGACGGCTTCCGCTATCTGGCAGGCAACCGGGTGGTGTTGATGTCGTTCGTCGTGGATCTGGTGGCGATGATCTTCGGCATGCCGCGCGCGTTGTTCCCCCAGATGGCGCACGAGAGCTTCGGCGGGCCCGTCGAGGGCGGCACCGCCATGGCGTTGCTGGCCGCGGCGATGTCGGTCGGAGCGGTGGCAGGCGGCGTCTTCTCGGGCTGGCTGCCGCGGATCCGCAGGCAGGGCCTGGCCGTGGTGGTCGCGATCCTGGTGTGGGGTGTGGCGATGGTCGGCTTCGGTATCGCAGGTGGGGCGGCGGGCGGTTCCGCCGGTTTGGTGCTGTGGATTGCGTTGGCGTTCTTGGCGATCGGCGGTGCGGCCGACATGGTGTCGGCCGCGTTCCGGTCGACGATCCTGCAGCAGGCGGCCTCCGATGAGCTGCGTGGCCGCCTGCAGGGCGTGTTCACCGTCGTGGTCGCGGGCGGCCCGCGGTTGGCCGACACGCTGCACGGGGCGGCGGCCGCGGCGGTGGGCACGACGGTCGCCGCAGCCGGTGGCGGTGCCCTCGTGGTCGTCGGCGTGGTGATCGCGGCCCTGGCGGTGCCGGCATTCGTGCGCTACCGGGTGAGCACGAGCGCGGGTGTGCCGCAAGAACAGTCCGAGCCGGACAAAGTATGACCATCGGCGAATGGCACTGAACGCCACTTAGTTGCCGAAAAGGACCGAAGAGCAGTCCTTTGGGCGCTAGCATCCGATCTCGTGGTTGACGTTGTGCGGCAGGCTGAGACGGGTTTGCGTGAACGCAAAAAACAACGTACCCGCGCGATGCTGATCGAGGCTGCCATCGATCTGTGCGACCGCCAGGGGTTCGAGCACACCACCGTCGAACAGATCGCCGCGGTAGCGGATGTGTCGCCGCGCACATTCAGCCGCTACTTCGCCACAAAGGATGCCGTCGTCCTGGCATTCGTCGACGAGGTGATCGAGATCGTCGCGGTCGCGCTCGCCGCCCAGCCGCCCGGGATCCCGCATATCGAGGCGCTGTACCGGGCCCACGTGGAGGCGTTCCTGAAGACCAAGACCGCGCCGCCCACTCAGCTCACGTCGGATCGGCTGTTGGCCTCGGCGCGCATCGTCACCTCTTCTCCGGCGCTGATGCAGTCCGCTTCGGAGTTCCGGGTGGACGCGGTCAACGAGGCGCTGGCCGAGCGGATGGGAGTGCCCGGCGACGACCGCCGCCTCAAGCTGACCGCCGTGGTCTGGGGGTCGATCCTGATGACCGCCATCGCTGACCTGGGATCTCAGGCAAATTGGGGTTCGGTGACGGTGGATGACATCGTCGGTCTGATCGAGGCGACATACGCCGATTTCCGGGCGGTCGCGGCCGGTGTTCAGCAGGTGCCCGAACCCGCGCTCAGCCACCTTTCCTAACCCATTGGTAACCCCCCGCGGGCAGCGCCGATCGATTGCGACTACCTTTTGTAGAGCAGTTGTCGGTTCCAGGACGATGAAGGGATTCCCGTGGCCGAAAACCCGTCGAGTGGGCAGGAGCTTGCCACTCTCAAGTACCCCGGTGGCGAGATTGATCTCGATATCGTCCATGCCACCGAGGGCAGCGACGGCATCGCGCTTGGTCCGTTGCTGGCCAAGACCGGCTACACCACGTTTGATGGTGGCTTCGTCAACACCGCGTCCACCAAGTCGGCGATCACGTACATCGACGGCGACGCCGGCATCCTGCGGTATCGGGGTATCCCGATCGAGCAGCTGGCCGAGAATTCCACGTTCATCGAGGTCAGCTACCTGCTGATCTATGGTGAGTTGCCGACGGCCGAGCAGTTGGAGGCGTTCACCACCCAGATCCAGCGGCACACGTTGCTGCACGAGGATCTGAAGCGGTTCTTCGACGGGTTCCCGCGCAACGCGCATCCGATGCCGGTGCTGTCGAGTGCGGTCAACGCGTTGAGCGCCTACTACCAGGATTCGCTGGATCCGCTGGACAAGAAGCAGGTCGAGCTGTCGACGATCCGGTTGCTGGCCAAGCTGCCGACGATCGCGGCGTACGCCTACAAGAAGTCCGAGGGGCAGCCGTTCCTGTACCCGGACAACTCGCTGACGTTGGTCGAGAACTTCCTGCGGATGACGTTCGGCTTCCCGGCCGAGCCCTATGAGGTCGATCCCGAGATCGTCCGGGCGCTGGACATGCTGTTGATCCTGCACGCCGATCACGAGCAGAACTGTTCGACCTCGACGGTGCGTCTGGTCGGCTCGTCGCAGGCCAACCTGTTCACCTCGATCTCCGGCGGGATCAACGCGTTGTGGGGCCCGCTGCACGGTGGTGCCAACCAGGCGGTGCTGGAGATGCTGGAGAAGATCCGCACCGGCGACGACGACGTGCAGACCTTCGTCAAGAAGGTCAAGAACCGTGAAGACGGTGTGAAGCTGATGGGCTTCGGTCACCGGGTGTACAAGAACTACGACCCGCGGGCGCGGATCGTCAAGGAGCAGGCCGACAAGATCCTGGGCAAGCTGGGCGGCGACGATGAGCTGCTCGACATCGCCAAGCAGCTCGAAGAGATCGCGTTGACCGATGACTTCTTCATCGAGCGCAAGCTGTACCCGAACGTCGATTACTACACCGGCGTGATCTACCGGGCGATGGGCTTCCCGACGCGCATGTTCACCGTGCTGTTCGCGCTGGGCCGGTTGCCGGGCTGGATCGCGCACTGGCGGGAGATGCACTCGGAGCCCAACAAGATCGGCCGCCCGCGCCAGATCTACACCGGCTACACCGAGCGCGGCTACGTCGACATCAACAAGCGCTGAGATCATCTGACGAAAGCCCGGGGGCACTGCGCTCCCGGGCTTTTGCCATGCCGGATCAGCGCACCGCGAGCGGGACGCCGCCGGTGAGGGCCAGTAGTTGTGCGTAGGTCAGGGGCATGACCGAATCGGCGGTGCCTGCCGCGGTCCAGATCACCGGGTAGGACGCCAGCGTCTGGTCGACGACGGTGCGCAGCGGTGCCGGATGGCCCGTCGGCGCCACGCCACCGATGACCTGTCCGGTCGCGTTCCGGACGAGCTTGGGGTCGGCCTTGCGGATGGCGGTGGCCCCCAGATGATCGGCGACGACGCCGGTGTCCACCCGGGCGGCGCCGCTGGCCATGACCAGCAGTGGTTCGCCGTCGCATTCGAACACCAGGCTGTTGGCGATGGCCCCGACCTCGCAGCCCAGTTGCTGGGCGGCCGCGGCGGCCGTCTTGGCGTCGGCGTCGAGGATCTTGATGGCCGGTTCGATGCCCGCGGCGGCCACAGCAGCGGCGACGAGTGAGTTCCGTTCGTTCACAGTGACGATTGTCTCCTGGTTGTCCAGCGCTATTTCTCGTGCCGGACAACACCGTTCATCATCGTGAGCTTGACCGCGGCCTGGTGGATCTCGTGCGGCGGAATCGCGGTCAGGTCTTTGTCGAGCACGACCAGATCGGCCAGCTTGCCGACTGTGATGGAGCCGAGGTCGTCCTCGCGGCGCAGTTGATAGGCCGGGCCCATGGTCTGGGCGGCGATCGCCTGGTCCAGACTGAGTCGTTCCTCGGGACGAGGCAGCGGCGCCTGGTCGGGCTTGCCCAATTCCTGTCTGGTGACCGCGATCTCGATCGCCTCGAGTGGGCGGAAGGTGCTGTAGTAGCTCGCGGCGGGCCAGTCGCAGCCGAACGACAAGCGGGCGCCGCCGTCGGCCAGCGACTTGAACGCGTACATGCGGTTGGCCCGCTCCGGCCCGAGCCGGACCGTTGTCACGTTGCGCCAGTACGGATCCGGTGTGGCCCACTGGGCGGAGATCTGAGCGATGACGCCGAGCGCGCCCAATCGTGGAATATCCTGCGGGTCAACACATTGCAGATGTGCGATGGCGTTTCGCCGGTCGCGTGGAGGGTTGGTCTCGATGGCGGCGTCGATCGCGTCGAGCGTCATGCGGGTCGAGCGATCGCCGATGCAGTGCACGTGAACGTCGATACCCTGTGCGTCGGCGCGTTTGACGACGTCGTTGACCTGCTCGGCGGTGAACAGCGATTGGCCGCTGGTGTCGGGCTGATCGGCGTACGGTGCGAGCATCGCCGCGGTGCGTCCGGCGTCCACGCCGTCCATCACGATCTTCAGCACGTTGACGTGCACGAGTTCGGACTGGGGGCCGTCGCGCAGCGCGATGATCTTGGGCAGCGGGTCGATCTTCGGGTCGTTGTAGTAGTAGCTGCCGGTCACCCGGAACGGCAGTTTCCCTGCCGACTCCAGGTTGCGGTAATGCCCGAAAGCCTTGTCCTCCGGCATGATCTCGACGCCGGCGTCGAACATCGAGGTGATGCCGGCCTCCGAGGCCCTCGGCGCCCACTGGGTCAGCGATTCGGCGACGAACGCCTCGTCCATCGGCACCACCGAATTCAGTACCTGCATGTACGCGGGTACCTCGACGAGATACCCGGTCGGGGTGCCGTCCGGATCGCGCTGGAACACGCTGAAGCCCGGAACCGGATCGGCGGAGTCCTTGGTGATCCCGGCGAGCTCGAGGGTCTTGGTGTTCACCCACGCCGAGTGGGCATCGATCGCGATCAGCAGCACCGGGCGGTCCGGCCAGATCGCGTCGAGGTCTTCGCGCCTGGGTCCGGTGGCGGGGAACGCGTCGTAGCGCCAGCCGAAACCGCGCACCGGGCCGCCTCCGGCGACCGTGGGCGCGTAGTTGCGCAGTGCGTCGAGGATGGCATCGCGGGTGTCGAACTGGAGGTCGACGCCACGCGTGATGGCACTGCCGGCGATGGGGTGGATGTGTCCTTCGGCAAACCCCGGCAGCAGCATGCCGCCGTCGAGGTCGACCACCCTGGTCGACGGTCCGGCCAGGGCCATGACCTCATCGGTCGTTCCGACCTGCACGATCTGTTTGCCCCGGGTGGCGACGGCTTCGGCCCTCGGCTTGGCCGGGTCGACGGTGTAGACGGTGCCGTTGCGGAAGATGACTTCGGCGCTCTCGGCGGATGGCCGACTCGGTCTGGTGTTGCACCCGGCCAGCACGACCGGCGCCGCGCCCAGCAGGCCGAGCATGGTCAAGGCTTGGCGGCGGGACATCAGGTGATCACTCGGTTCACGCATGGTCTTCCGTTCCGGTCGTCGTCCGGATGGGTGGGTCCGCGTTTGCTGGTGGCGATCACTGTAGCGGGGTGCGCGTCCGCGACGGCGGATTTCGACTTGCCCGAAAGATAGTTGTAGTTTCACAATAGTTGTGTGAATGCAACTGTCAGCTCGCTCAGCGCACGGCGCAAGGCGATCATCCTCGTCTCGTGCTGTCTGAGCCTGCTGATCGTGTCGATGGACGCCACCATCGTCAACGTCGCCATCCCGAGCATCCGTGACGACCTGGACGCCTCACCGTCGCAATTGCAGTGGATCGTCGATGTCTACACGCTGGTGCTGGCCTCGCTGCTGTTGCTGGCCGGCGCCACCGGCGACCGGTTCGGCCGCAGGCGGACGTTCCAGCTGGGCCTGACGATCTTCGCGGTGGCCTCGCTGCTGTGCAGCCTGGCGCCCAACATCGAGACACTCATCGCGGCCCGATTTCTGCAGGCCATCGGCGGTTCGATGCTCAACCCGGTGGCGATGTCGATCATCACCCAGGTGTTCACCGACCGGGTGGAACGCGCCAGGGCCATCGGTGTCTGGGGCGGGGTGGTCGGCATCTCGATGGCCCTCGGCCCGATCGTGGGCGGGGCGCTGATCCAATACGTGGACTGGCGTGCGGTGTTCTGGATCAACCTGCCGATCTGCGCTTTGGCCGTCGTGCTCACCGCGATCTTCGTGCCCGAATCCAAGTCGGCGACGATGCGCGATCTGGACCCGGTCGGCCAGGCGCTGGGTGTGGCCTTCCTGTTCGGAGTGGTCTTCGTGCTCATCGAGGGCCCCGGATTCGGCTGGACGGACCCGCGCACCCTGGGCGTCGCAGTGGTCGCGTTGACCGCCCTGGTGGCGTTCCTGCGCTACGAATCGCGGCGGAAGGACCCATTTATCGATCTGCGGTTCTTCCGCAGCGTGCCGTTCGCCTCGGCCACATTGATCGCGGTCTGTGCGTTCGCCGCGTACGGGGCGTTCCTGTTCATGATGTCGCTGTACCTGCAGACCGAACGGGGCTACTCGGCGATGCACACCGGCTTGATCTACCTGCCGGTCGCGGTGGGTGCGCTGATCTTCTCGCCGCTGTCGGGCCGCCTGGTGGGGCGCTACGGCAGCAGGCCCTCGCTGCTGGTCGCGGGAGCGACGATCACCGTGGCGACGATTCTGCTGACCCGGTTGACCGGGGACACTCCGGTGTGGCAGCTGCTGGTGATGTTCGCGGTGTTCGGCATCGGCTTCTCGATGGTCAACGCCCCGATCACCACCACGGCGGTCAGCGGGATGCCGCTGGACCGCGCGGGCGCGGCGTCGGCGGTGGCCTCCACCAGTCGCCAGGTCGGGGTGAGTGTCGGTGTGGCCCTGTGCGGTTCGGTGGCCGGCGCGGCGCTGGCCGGGACCGGGGTGGATTTCGCCGCGGCCGCCCGCCCGCTGTGGTTCGTCTGTGCCGCACTGGGTTTGGTGATCTTCGCGCTGGGCGTCATCTCCACCACGCCGTGGGCGTTGCGCTCCGCGCAGAAGCTGGCGCCCCTGATCGGTCAGCACCATGTCGCGGAGGTGGCCCATGTCCGGTGACCGGCAGCCTGAGTTGGCCGATGAGGTGTGGCACGGCCTGACCGCGTTGGTGTTCGACCACCGCGACCGCTGGCGGCGGGCCGTGATCGAGCGGACCGGGCTTCCGTTCAGCCGCATCCGCATCTTGAAACGGCTTGCGCGCGAACCGCTGACCGTTAAGCAGTTGGCCTACGCGGCGACGGTCGATGCCCCGGCGGCCACGGTCGCGGTGAACGACCTCGAGGAGCGTGGGCTGGTGGTGCGTGAGGTCGACCCCGCCAACCGGCGCAGCAAGCTGGTCTCGCTCACCGACGACGGTCGCGCGCTGCTGGCGCGTATCGACCAGGTCGAGGACCCGGCGCCGCCCGCGCTCGCAGCGCTCGACGCCGGGGACCTCGAAGCCTTGCGGGTGATCCTGCGCAAGATCACCGCGCCGTAGCCGGGTGGGGCGATCAGTTCTCGCCCCACCCGCCCTGCACCATCGTCTGGAACTTCCACGCACCGTCGCACTTGACCAGCAGATCGCCGTAGCGCACCCGCTGGCTGAACCCGTCGGCGGTGAACGTCGCGTCGGTGATGACGAACACCAGGTTCTCGTTGATGAAATGCGGCGTCCGCGTGGACTCCATCGCGAAATCGGTGCTCTGGCCCAACTGTTCGGTCATCTGGGCGATGAACCCGGCGCGGTCGACCGTCGCGGCGCTGCCGTCGGTGACCTCGTTGAGCGGAAACATCGCCTGATCGGCCATGCCTTCGACGTCCTTGTTGACCGCCAGTGTGTCGTAGTGCGCGAACCAGGCCAGCACCGAGTCGACATCGGCGGTGGTGGGGGTGAATTCGCAGGCCTGCGGCATGGTGACCATGGTTCTCCTCGGCATCGGTTTATTCTGTACGTAATACACTGTACATAGTACGGAGAAGAATTGATGGTGAAGGAACGCGCAGGTGGAGACCGCAGCAGCGGCGGCGACCCGGTTCGCACGCTCGAGCTGCTCTGGCGTGAGCCGGGTCAGGGTGCTCGCACCCGCGGCCCGAAACAGCGCACGACCGTCGATGCGGTGATCGCTGCCGCCATTCGGATCGCCGACGCGGACGGGCTGGATGCGCTCACCATGCGGGCGGTCGCCGAGCAACTGGGCGTGACGACGATGGCCACCTACACCTATGTGCCGGGCAAGGCGGAACTGCTGGACCTGATGGTCGATGCCGTGTACCGGCAGATGCCTCGTCGTGACTTCACCGGAAAGCCGTGGCGGGAGCGGGTTTCCGTCATCGCCGAGGAGAACCTCGCGATGTTCGAGAGGCACCCCTGGATCACCTACCTGCCCACGACCCGCCCGCCGCTCGGCCCGGGAATGATGGCCAAGTACGAGCATGAACTGAGCGCGTTCGATTCCCTCGGGCTTACCGACCTCGACATGGATTCCGCGCTGACGTATGTGCTGGGTTTCGTGAACTCTGTCGCCCGGATCGCGATCGATTCGCGCCGGGCGGCGGCTGACAGCGGACAGAGTGACGGGCAGTGGTGGGAACGCGTCGGGCCACTGCTGGAGCGGGTCCTCGACGAGGACAGGTTCCCGTTGGCCTCGCGCGTCGGCACGGTGGCCGGTCAGACCTTCGACGCGGCCTACAGTGCCACGCACGCATACGAGTTCGGCTTGGCGCGGGTGCTGGACGGGCTGGCCGAGCTCATCGATGGAGACTGAGTCGTCGCTCAGCCTTCGAGCACCGCCATCGCGGCGTTGTGCCCGCCGATGCCGGAGACTGCGCCGCCGCGCACCGACCCGGAGCCACACAGCAGGATGCGGTCGTGGGCGGTGGCCACGCCCCAGCGCTGTGCGGGTGTCTCCAGCGCAGCGTCGTCCTCGGCGAACGGCCACCGCAGGGCGCCGTGGAAGATGTTGCCCGCGGTCATGCCCAGAGACTGCTCCAGATCGGCAGTGGTCTTGGCCTCGATGCACAGGCGGCCCGCGCCGTCCTCCAGGAGAACATCCTGGATAGGTTCGGCCAGAACAGAATTGAGCGAGTTCAGCACCGCCGAGGTCAATCGGTCACGCATCCGGTCGGGATCGCCAACGGCCAATGAGTGGGGGGTGTGCAGGCCGAAGACGGTCAGCGTCTGCGCGCCGGAGGCGCGCAGGTCGTCGGACAGGATGCTGGGATCGGTCAGTGAGTGGCAATAGATTTCGCAGGGAAGCGGATCGGGGACGCGTCCGGCGGCCGCCTCGTCGTAGGCCGCGCCCAACTGGCTGAAGGTTTCGTTGATGTGGAACGTCCCGCCGAATGCCTGTTCGGGCGTGACAGATTCGTCCCGGAGCCGGGGGAGCCGGCGCAGCATCAGGTTGACCTTCACCTGCGCGCCCGGGGCAGTAGCGGGAGCCGGTTCACCGAGCAGATCGGCGAGCACGGCGGGGGTGACGTTGGCCAGGATCCGGTCGGCGGCCACGCACCGGGCCGACCCGGCCTGCCGATAGCGCACCTCGCCATCCGGATCGACCGCGTAAACATCTGCACCGGTGATGATTTCGGCGCCGAAGCCGGTCGCCGCCGCCGCCAGGGCCCCGCTCACCGCGCCCATCCCGCCGACCGGCACGTCCCAGTCGCCGGTGCCGCCGCCGATCAGATGGTAGAGAAAGCACACGTTCTGGATCAGCGACGGGTCGTCGATGCCGGCGAATGTGCCGATCAGGGCGTCGGTCGCCATCACCCCGCGGACCAGATCGTTCGACACCGCGGCGGAGATGGCCTCACCGATGGGCCGGTCGATCAGCGCCTCCCAGGCCGCTGCGGTTTCGGCGTCCTGTCCGCTGAGCACGTTCCGGCGCATCTCCGACCGGGTGCACAGCGGCTGCAACAGGGTGGGCCAGATTCGGGAGGTGACCAGCCCGCACCGTCGGTAGAAATCGCTGAAGCCGGCCGCATCGGCACCGGCACCGATCGCATCGAACGTGGGCCGCGGGCCGATCAGCAGCCCGGCGGAGCCGCCGGTGGCCGGATCCGGCGTGTAGGACGAGATTCGGCGCCGCGACAACCGGATCCGGGCGCCCAGATCGGTGACGATGCGTTGGGGTAACAGGCTGACCAGGTACGAGTACCGCGACAGCCGGGCATCGACACCGTCGAAGGCATGAGCCGAAACCGCTGCGCCACCTACGTGGTCGAGGCGTTCGAGCACCTGCACCCGGCGTCCCGCCCGGGCCAGATAGGCAGCGGCCACCAAGCCGTTGTGCCCGCCGCCGATGATGACGACGTCCAACGCCTTATCCGTCACGTCGCGCTCCGGTCAGCCCCGATAACCTTCGACCTCGTCGCCGGGGCGCTTCTGGGCCAGCCCGGGGTCCTGTCCCGTGTCACGCAGCGCACGGCGCTGCCGCAACAGGTCCCAGCACTGGTCGAGGGCGACTTCCAGCGATCTCAGCCGTTGCTGCTCTTCGGTTTCGTCGATCTCCCGGCGTTGCAGTTTGGTCCGGAGCTCCTGCTCTTCGGCAACGAGCCGGTGAACTTCGGCGAGGATGTCTTGATCTTTGGCCACACAACCAGTCTGCCGGACTACCGTTGATCAGGTGAGTACAAAACCTGACATCGAGTTTCCCGATGGACCTGCCCCTGCTGAATTGGTCATCACCGACCTGGTGGTCGGCGACGGCCCCGAGGCGGTGCCCGGCGGCACCGTCGAGGTGCATTACGTGGGCGTCGAATACGACACCGGTGAGGAGTTCGACAGTTCATGGAATCGCGGCGAGTCCATTGAATTTCCGTTGCGTGGCCTAATTCAGGGCTGGCAGGACGGAATTCCCGGGATGCGGGTCGGTGGCCGCCGCCAACTGGTCATTCCGCCGGCACAGGCCTACGGTCCGGCCGGTTCGGGGCACCGACTTTCGGGCAAGACGCTGATCTTCGTGATCGATCTGCTCGCCACTCGCTGACGTTCCATAGGTTCGGAAAGTATTCGCTGAACCTAACCGTCAATTTCCATTTGCTGCTACCGTCAACCTGTTTCGCTGCTGTAGATAACTGTTCGTCGACTTCAGGGAGTGCCCAAAAATGTCGGGTTCGGACGAATCTCGGACAATCACAGGCTGGCAAACAGCCTCCAAGTTATATCGACGACCACCCGGCTTGGGTTGGTTGTTGGCGCTGGCGGCAGTTCCGTTGTTGCTGGGGCTGATCGGATGGGGCGGTCTCGACCGCTCGCAAAAGAACGGTGATGTGACGCTTCCGGATGTGAATCCGACGGCGACGTTGACCGCACCGGACGTGAATGCCCCGGACGTCAACGCGCCCAACGTCAATTTGCCGAACCTTTCGTTCGCGCCATTGTCGATTGCCCGTAACGGTAATGACTTCACGCTCACCGGTGATCTGCCGGACGCGGCCGCCAAAGCCTCGCTGCTGGACTGGCTGCGCGGAAAGTTCGGTGCTGACGTCAATCTGGTCGACAACCTCAATCTGCGTCCGGGTGTGAGCACCCCCGACGTGTCGGCACTGGGCAAGGTGTTCGACGCCGCGGCCGAGGGCATTCCGGATTTCAATTTCAGCGTCGACGGTGACACCGTGACGCTCACCGGTACCGCCCCGTCGGCGGAGGTTCGCGATGCGGTCGAGGCGGCTGCCAAGGCCGCATGGCCGAACATCAAGCTGGTCAACAACATTCAGATTGCAGCCGCTCCGGCTGCGCCCGCGCCTCCGGCGCCGGGGGCTCCTGGTGCTCCTGGTGCGCCGGGTGGCACGCCAGGGCCCTGCGCCGCGCTGCAAGGTGACGTGAGCGCACTGCTGCGTACCCCGATCAACTTCAGTACCGACGGGTTCGTCCTGGCTCCGGCATCGCAGCAGCTGCTGTCGCAGGTGGCCGACAAGCTCAAGACCTGCGCAGGCGCACAGGTGGCCGTCACCGGTTACACCGACAGCTCGGGCAATGATGCGATCAACGTGCCGCTGAGCGGCAACCGCGCCAAAGCCGTTGCCGATTATCTGGTTTCGCAGGGGCTGGCCGCCGACCACGTGAGGTCGTCCGGTGCGGGTTCGGCGAATCCGATCGCCAGCAATGACACCCCCGAAGGCAAGGCGCAGAACCGCCGCGTCGAGATCACGGTCAATTAGGGAGATTCGACATGGACTTCGTAATCCAATGGTTGTGGTATCTGCTCGCGTTCGTGGTGGGGTCCCTGGTGGCCTGGCTGATTTCAGTGGTGACCGTCAAGCCCACGAGCGAGGAAGAGGCATTCGCCGAACTGCCCGGCTCGCGTGAGATCGGAGCACGGCGATGAACGATGTGAACTGGTGGTTGATGGCCCTGGCCTTCGTGCTCGGGCTGGTGTTGACGCTGGCGTTGACCCTGCGCAGGGTCAAGCGGGAGGTGCCGGTGTACGGCGCCCTGGGCCGTCGTCCCGATGCGGCGGCCGCGGCCGGCGGTGCTGCCGCCAAGGCGACCGGCGGTGGAACTGCCGGTGGCGCAACGGCTGTCGCGGATGACGCCACGACCAAGCTGCCGAAGGTGAGCTCGGGCGACGAGCCCACCACGCAGCTGCCGAAGGTCACCAGCGCAGGCGCGGCGGCGGCGGGTGCCGCTGCCGCCGGTGCGGCGGGGGCGGCCAAGTTCGCCTCCGGCGGAGGTGCCCATGAAGCTGCCGATGACGATGCCGCCGCGGGAGCCGGCGACGACGTCAAGGTCGTCGAGGAGACGCCGTACGGCGCCGGTTCGATCCGGGTGTCGGGTGCGGGTACCCCGACGGGTTATCTGATCAAGGGCAACGAGGATTCGATGCTCTATCACTCGCCGGAGAGCCCGTCCTACTCGGTGACCATCGCCGAGATCTGGTTCGCCGACGTCGAAACCGCCGAGAAGGCCGGGTTCAACCGGTGGGACAGCGGTAAATCCCAGCGCGAGAAGAAGTAACAGCAACGCAGATCGCCCGCCTCCGGCAATCGGAGGCGGGCGTTTTGTATCTGTGCTCAGTGCGGGCCGGGAAGGCGTAGCAACAGGCGCGCCCCACCGAGCGGGCTGGACTCCAGAGTGGCCGTGCCGCCGTGCAATTCGGCCTGCTGGGCCACGAGCGCCAGGCCCAGCCCGGAGCCCGACCGCGATGCCGTCGACCCCCGGGAGAAGCGGTCGAACACCATTTCGCGTTCTTCCTCCGGTACGCCCACCCCGTCGTCGTCGATGGCGATCTCCACGCCTTCGCGTGAGCTCACGGCCGACAACTGCACCCGGGTGGCACCGCCGTGCTTCACGGCGTTGGCGATGGCGTTGTCCACCGCGAGTCGCAGGCCGGTCGGCAGCCCGATGATGATCACCGTCGGTGAGGGTGCCAGCGAGACCTCGAGATCGGGGTAGACGCGCATCGCGTCGTGGGCAGCGCGGTCGAGCAGTTCGGTGATGTCGACGGTGACGTGGTCGTCGGTGGTGGTCAGTTCGCCCTGGGCGAGGCGCTCCAGGGCGCCGAGGGTGGCCTCGATGCGCGACTGGGTGCGGATGACATCGCTGACCACCTCCTTGCGTTGGTCGTCGGGCATGTCGAGGGTGGACAGGACCTCGAGGTTGGTGCGCATCGCGGTGAGCGGGGTGCGCAGCTCGTGGGCCGACACCGAGGCGAAGTCGCGGGCCGAGGTGAGCGCCGCCTTGGTGCGGTCCTGTTCCTTCCAGATGCGTTGCAGCATGCCGTTGACGGCGTCGGCGATCTCGACGGCCTCGCTGGCCCCGCGTACTTCGACATCGGGGGCCTCGTCGCCGGCCTCGATCTCGCGGGTCTGCTCGGCGAGCCGTTTGAGCGGGCGGACCGCGAATGCGGCCAGTACCCAACCCAGTACGGTGGCCGCGCCGACGGCGAACACGCAGATGATGAGCACCCTGCGGTGCAGGTTGTTGGTGTCGGCGATGGTGGCGTCGTACGTCGCGCCGACTGCCACCCACATGGGGCCGGGGGCGGGGATCTGAACGGTGCGCACCCGCCAGCGGACCCCGTCGATGTAGGTGTCGGCGTAGCCGTCGGGAAGCTCCGGCAGCACGATGGTCGAGTTCGACGAGACGTTCCCGGCCTGGCGCACCGTGATCACGGCATCCTGATCGCTGGGGGAGCGGGGGATCTCGCCGAGGCCGCGCGGCAGGAACGGGATGGCGAAGCCTGCGGCCTCGTCGAGGCGGCGGTCCAGCCGTTCCTTGCGGTCGTTGGTGATGCCGACCCAGACGATGGTGCCGACGATGACGACGACGATTGCCGCGCCGATGGCGGTGGCGAACGCGACCCGGGTCCGCAGCGACGGTGTGCGGCGGAAGATCCGGGTCAGCGGTCTCATTTCGCTATTGCGTCCTGAGGACGAATCCGACCCCGCGGACGGTGTGCAGCAGCCGCGGCGCGCCGCCGGCTTCGAGTTTGCGGCGCAGGTACCCGATGAACACGTCCACCACGTTGGTGTCGGCGGCGAAGTCGTAGCCCCAGACCAGTTCCAGCAACTGCGCGCGGGACAGCACGGCGGTCTTGTGCTCGGCCAGCACGGCCAGCAGGTCGAACTCGCGCTTGGTCAGGTCCACGTCCACACCGTTGACCCGGGCACGGCGGCCCGGGATGTCGACTTCGAGCGGGCCGACCTGGATGGTCTCCGACGAGAAGGTGGCCGACGCGCCGCGGCGGCGCAGCAGGGCTTTGACCCGGGCCACCAGCTCCTGCAGCACGAACGGTTTGACCAGGTAGTCGTCGGCGCCGGCTTCCAGGCCGGCGACGCGGTCGTCGACGCTGCTGCGGGCCGAGAGCACACAGACCGGTACGTCGTTGTCCATCGCGCGCAGCGCCGTCACCACACTCACGCCGTCGAGGACGGGCATGTTGATATCGAGCACGATCGCGTCCGGGCGGGTCTCGGTGGCGCTGCGCAGCGCTTCGGCCCCGTCCACAGCTGTCGAGACGGTGAACCCGGACAGCCGCAGCCCGCGTTCCAGCGAGGCGAGCACGTCAGGGTCGTCGTCCACGACGAGGACCCGGGGCGAGGCCATGCCACCGGTTGCGCTATCCATAACCGCCATCTTGCCCGATGGCGGGCGGTGTATCGCGTAGGCACCCAGGGAAGTCCCCGGGAAGTCTTTGACCTCAATAATTGTTCAGGTTTTACGGTGATGCTCATGAGTATGGAAACGGTGGCCAGGCAGTCGCTGTATCGGCAGGCGCACGCGCGCGACGGTGATTTGCGCGCACTGGCCGACCGGCGGCTGTTGTCGAGGATCTGGCGGTTCTCCGCGCGCCACCACCGCGCCCTCGGTGGTTTCGTGGCGATCAGCGTGGTCAGTGCGTTGCTGACGGTGACGACGCCGGTGCTGGCCGGCCGCGTGGTCGACGCGATCACGCGGGGCGGCCCGGCGTCGACGGTGGTGCTGCTGGCCACCGTGATCGCCGCGGTGGCCCTCGCCGAGGCCGCGGTGGCGCTGCTGACCAGGTGGTTGTCGTCGAACATCGGTGAAGGCCTGATCCTGGATCTGCGCACCGCGGTGTTCGACCACGTGCAACGCATGCCGGTGGCGTTCTTCACGCGCACCCGGACCGGCGCATTGGTCAGCCGCCTGGGCAACGATGTGATCGGGGCGCAGCGCGCGTTCTCCGACACGCTCTCGGGCATCGTCGCCAACGTGGTCACCCTGACGCTGACGCTGGTCGTGATGCTCAGCATCTCGTGGCAGATCACGCTGCTGTCGCTGGCGCTGCTGCCGTTGTTCGTGTTGCCGGCCCGGCGTATCGGCGCCCGGATGGCCGGGCTGTCGCGCGAGGCGGCCACCCACAACGCCACGATGAACACGCAGATGACCGAAAGGTTCTCGGCCCCCGGTGCCACCCTGGTCAAGTTGTTCGGCAGCCCGGAACGGGAGTCCGGCGAATTCGCGGTGCGGGCTGACCGGGTGCGTGACATCGGGGTGCGCACGGCCATGCTGCAGGCGACGTTCATGAACTCGCTGACGCTGATGTCGGCGCTCGCGCTGGCGTTGGTCTACGGGCTCGGCGGGGTGCTGGCGATCGGCGGGCAGCTGCAGGCGGGCGCGGTGGTGTCGTTGGCGCTGCTGCTGACCCGGCTGTACGCGCCGCTGACCGCACTGGCCAACGCGCGGGTCGAGATCGCGAGTGCGCTGGTGTCGTTCGAGCGGGTCTTCGAGGTGCTCGACCTGGTGCCGCTGATCGCCGAGGAACCCGACGCCATTGGAGTGCCGGCCGGGCCCGTTGAGATCGAATTCGACAATGTCCGCTTCTCCTATCCCTCGGCGGACAAGGTGTCGCTGGCCTCGTTGGAGGAAGTGGCGACGCTGGACGACCGCGGCGGTGACGAGGTGCTGCACGGCCTTTCGTTCACGGCCCGGCCGGGCCAGATGGTGGCGCTGGTCGGATCGTCGGGAGCGGGTAAGTCGACCGTCGCGTCGCTGCTGGCCCGGCTCTACGACGTCGACTCCGGTGCCGTCAGGCTCAACGGGGCCGACGTGCGGGACGTGACGTTCGCGTCGCTCAAGGACACCGTGGGCATGGTGACCCAGGACGGGCATCTGTTCCACGAGTCGATCCGCGCGAACTTGCTGCTGGCCGCACCCGATGCGGAAGAACACCAACTCTGGGAGGCGCTGCGCCGGGCTCGGCTCGATGACGTGGTCGCCGCGATGCCCGACGGCTTGGACACGGTTGTCGGTGAGCGCGGATACCGTCTGTCCGGAGGGCAGCGGCAGCGGTTGACCATCGCGCGCCTGCTGTTGGGACGATCCCGGGTGGTGGTGCTCGATGAGGCGACGGCGTCGCTGGACTCGGCCTCGGAGGCCGCCGTGCAGCAGGCCCTCGCCGAGGCGCTGGGTGGGCGCACGTCGCTGGTCATCGCCCACCGGTTGTCCACGGTCCGTGCCGCCGACCTCATCCTGGTCGTCGAGGACGGGCGCATCGTCGAGCGCGGTACTCATCGTGAGCTGCTCGCCCGCGGTGGCCGGTACGCCGAGCTGTACGACACCCAGTTCTCCGAGGAGGTCTCCGCGGCGTGAGGTTAATCGTTTGCCCCTGATGGGAAGATTGATCCAGTGAGCCAACCCGCGATCGCCCCGTCACCGAAGCGGATCCGGACCAGTTCAGATCTGCGGCGGCTGCTGCCATACCTGTTGCCGTACCGCACCCGGTGGATCGTGATGGTCGTGGTGGCGGTGGTCAGCTTGGCCGCGACCGTGGCGATCCCGCTGATGACCAAGGCTGTGATCGACGGTCCGGTGCGCCACCAGGATCCGCACGGGCTGTGGGTCCTGGGTTCGGCCGCGGTGGCGGTCGGTATCTCCGAGGCGGTGCTCTGGTTCATCCGGCGCTGGATGGTGGCTCGCGCCACCATGGGCGTCGAGGCCGACATCCGCAAGGATCTCTATGCGCGGCTGCAGATCCTGCCGATGAGCTTCCACAGCCGCTGGCAGTCCGGGCAGCTGCTGTCGCGGGTGATGAACGATCTGTCCACGATCCGCCGGTTCCTGTCCTTCGGTCTGGTGTTCCTGATCCTCAACGCTCTGCAGATCGTCGTGGTGACGTCGATCCTGCTGGCCATGTACTGGCCGCTGGGTGTGGTGGTGCTGGTGTCTATCGTGCCGATCACGCTGACGGTGCTGCATTTCGAGCGGGAGTACACCCGGTTGTCGCGCCTGGCGCAGGATCAGACCGGTCACGTCGCAACTCATGTCGAGGAGGCTGCGCTCGGGTTGCGGGTGGTCAAGGCATTCGGCCGGGAGGACTACGTTTTCGACCGGTTCGATGAGCAGGCCACGCAGCTCTACGACACCCAGTTCGCCAGGGTCACCGTGTCGGCGAAGTTCTGGACCCTGCTGGAGGTCATCCCCAACCTCACGCTGATCGTGGTGCTGGGCTTCGGCGCGTACGCGGCGGGGCACGGCTACGTCACGATGGGCACCTTGGTCGCGTTCATCACGATGATGCTGTCGCTGGTGTGGCCCATCGCCTCGTTGGGTTTCCTGTTGTCGATGACGCAGGAGTCGTTCACCGCGGCCAACCGCATCGCCGAGATCTTCGATGCCCCGAGCGAAATCGTCGACGGCCCGGTGTCGCAGCCGCCGCGCGGCGGCAGGCTGGAACTACGGGATGTGGGGTTCAAGTTCCCCGACGCCGGTTCCGGGGACTGGGCCCTGCGTCACATCGACCTCCTCGTGGAGCCCGGCGAGACGGTGGCGTTGGTCGGCGCGACCGGATCGGGCAAATCCGTTCTGGCCGCGCTGTTCTCGCGGTTGTACGACGTCACGGAGGGCGCGATCCTGATCGACGGCCGCGATATTCGAGAGCTGAGCCTGCCGGTCCTGCGCCAGGCGGTGGCCACCGCATTCGAGGATCCGACGCTGTTCTCGATGTCGGTGGCCGAGAACCTCAGGCTGGGCCGGGCTGACGCGACGGACGAGCAGCTGGCCCAGGCCATCGAGATCGCGGCCGCGCAGTTCGTCTACGACCTGCCGTTCGGCCTGGACACCCGGATCGGGGAGCAGGGCATGAGCCTGTCCGGTGGTCAGCGTCAACGTCTTTCGCTGGCCCGCGCGATCCTGGCGGCGCCCAAGATTCTGGTGCTGGACGACACGCTCTCGGCCCTGGACGTGCACACCGAGGCCAAGGTGACCGAAGCCCTGGGGCGGGTCCTGCGCGGCGTGACGGGCATCATCGTCGCGCACCGTGCGTCGACCGTACTGCTGGCCGACAAGGTCGCGCTGTTGCAGGACGGCACCATCACCCACATCGGGACGCATGCCCAATTACTGGCGCAGGTACCGCAGTACCGCTACCTGCTCGCCGCCGACGACGAACTCGACGACGCCTGCGAGCGCACTTGTGAGTGGGAGGACGAGGAGGAGTTGGGCCGCCTGCAACGTGGGCACGCTGAACGCTCGGCCATCGACGAGGTGGGCGGGCTCCCGCGTCTGGATGCGGAGGTGCAGCGCCGATGACGACTACCGAGTGGCGCGGACGCGTCACCGACGAGGAAGACAACGGCGACGACACCGGGGCCGGCACGTCGGCCCTCCCGATCGACGAAAGCGTGCCGCGGCGCCGTGAGGCCCGGGCACTGCTCATGTCGCTGCTGCACCCCTACCGGTGGACGGTCTTCGCGCTGGCGCTGGTGGTCATCGTGGAGAACGTTGCGCGGCTGTCGGTGCCGATCCTGGTGCAGCGCGGCATCGACCACGGCATCCCGCCGATCCTCGACGGCGGCCCGGCCCGTGAGCTGATGCTGATCGTCGGAACGCTGTGCGTGGTGGTGATCGTCCAGGCCGTCAGCCGGATGTTCTTCCTGCGCCGGTCCGGCCGGGTCGGTCAGCGGGTCCTGTTGGAGTTGCGCCGCAGGGTGTTTCGGCATTTCGGCCGGCTGGACGTGGCCTTCCACGACCGCTACACCTCGGGCCGGGTGGTCAGCCGCTCCACCAACGACGTCGAGGCCATCCAGGACATGCTGGAGACCGGCTTCGACAGCCTGATCACCGCGGTGCTGACGCTGTTCGGTACGGCCATCCTGCTGGTGGCGCTCGACTGGCGGCTGGGCCTGATGTGCCTGGCGGCATTCCCGATCCTGGTCGGCCTGGTGTGGTGGTTCCGCAACGAGTCGGGCAAGACCTACCGGCTGGTGCGCGAAAGCGCGGCCCTGGTGATCGTGCAGTTCGTCGAGACCATGACCGGTATCAAGGCCGTGCAGGCCTACCGGCGCGAGCCACGCAACCAGGAGATCTTCGACGACGTCGCCGACGAGTACCGGGCGATCAACGAGAAGACCTTCAAACTGCTGGCCGTCTTCATGCCCGGGGTCAAACTGGTCGGCAACCTCACCACCGGCGTGGTGCTGCTGTACGGCGGTTACCGCGTGCTGCAGGGTGAGATGACCATCGGCACGCTGGCCGCGTTCCTGCTCTACCTGCGGATGTTCTTCGAGCCGATGCAGGAGATCTCGCAGTTCTTCAACACCTTCCAGTCGGCATCCTCGGCTCTGGAGAAGCTGGCCGGGGTGCTGGCACAGCGGCCCGCCATCGCGGACCCCGAGGTTCCGGTCGCACTACCCGAGCCCAAGGGCGACATCGCGTTTCACGATGTGCGGTTCGAGTACACGCCGGGCCGCCCGGTGTTGCCGGGGCTCGAGCTCACGGTGCCGGCCGGTCAGACCGTGGCGTTGGTGGGCACCACCGGCGCGGGCAAGACCACGATTGCCAAGCTGATCGCCCGGTTCTATGACCCCACGGCCGGATCGGTGACGCTGGACAGTGTCGACCTGCGCGAGCTCGCGCAGTCCGAGCTGCGCCGCCACGTCGTGATGGTGACCCAGGAGAACTTCATGTTCTCGGGGACGGTCGCCGACAACATCCGGTTCGGACGGCCCGAGGCCACCGACGCCCAGGTGCGGGAGGCAGCCGCGGCGGTCGGTGCCGACCGCTTCATCGCGGCATTGCCCGACGGGTATGACACCGATGTCGCCAAACGCGGTGGCCGGCTCTCGGCGGGGCAGCGCCAGCTGGTGGCGTTCGCGCGGGCGTTCCTGGCCGATCCGGCGGTGCTGATCCTCGACGAGGCGACGTCCTCCCTGGACATCCCGAGCGAACGAATGGTGCAGCGCGCGTTGGAAACCGTGTTGGCCGACCGCACCGCGCTGGTGATCGCGCACCGGCTCTCCACGGTGCAGATCGCCGATCGGGTGCTGGTGCTCGAGCACGGCCGCATCATCGAGGACGGCGCCCCGGCCGATCTCATCGGCAGGGCCGACGGGGCGTACGCGGCGCTGCACCGGGCCTGGGTCGACTCCCTGGCCTGACGTCTGCCGGGCGGGGCGGTTGCTATCGCGTGGCGGTGATGCGCAGGACGGCGTCGTAGCTCTGTGGCCCTGCTCCGATGTGGACGTTGATGTCCCACCGCCCCGGCGTGGGCAGGTCGACCTGGCCGCGGTAGTCGTCCTTACCGATGGGCGTGGCCTCGACGGCGGGCGCGGCCAGTCCCATCTGCGGCATCCGTGGTTCGAACCGCACCGAATCCGGGGTCGGGGTTTCGCCTGCGCTGCCCAGGATCTCGATGGTCAGCTGGCTGACCCCGACCTTCGGTGGATCGTCTTTCAGCCGCACCAGGTAGGGGCCCGCGGTGGCTTCGGCGACGATCGGGCCCCGCGGTTGCGGCCACAACAGCCACAGCATGCCGGCGCCCACCGCGACGACGATCACGGCGACGCCAAGCCAACGCAGGCGGTTCATGGTGCAGGCTAGAGCTTTTCGATGTCGGGCAGCGCCCAGGTCTTGTCGAACAGTGCGGGCTTGGGGCCGTAGAGCCGGAACAGCACCTCGAACTCGCCGGCCGGGCTCGTCGGGATCCAGTTGGGCGCCTTGTCCTTCGGTGCGGACGGGCCGAAGTAGACGTCGACGGAGCCGTCGGGATTCGTCTCGAGATCGGGCCGGTGTGAGGACCGGCTGCCGTACGGCAGGTCGCGGATCAGCGCGTGGGTGGCGCGGTCGTACACGGTTGCCGACCAGTACAGCGACACGGGCGGGTCGGCGGGCACGCGTAGCCGATAGGTGGCGGCACCGTCGAATGGCCTGCCGTCGGTGTCGGCGATCGCCATCACGTAGAACTGACCTTGCCCGAGGTGTTTGGCGCTGAAGTAGATGAACGAGTAGAGGATTCCGCGCTCGTCGACGGGGTAGCCGGCGGGATCGGCGAATCCGGTCTGCATGCCCTGCACCACCTCCGGGGTGGCGGGCACGGCCCAGTGGGTCCCGTCGAAGTACGGCGAGGCGAAGAACCGCGGGTAGTTGGTGTCGAGCCAGTCGTGCGCTTCGGCGGCTGCGGCCTCGAGCTCTGACTTCAACTCGGAGCTGGGTTCGAACAGCTTGCCGTGTTCGATGCCGATCGAGGCAAGTATCGAGATCATCACCCGGTCCCGCTGCAGCCACGGCTCGCGTTGCACGAACTGATCGAGCAGTTCGAAGAAGCGGATGTCGTAGGGAATCGTGCTGTCGTACACCGAATCCACGGCGTCGATGAAGCTGGTGGTCTCGGGCCCGGAGAGGGGGTAGACCTTGATCCGCGTGCCGTATTCGGCTGCCGCGGCGACATCGGCGTCCGAGCTGGACGCGATGTTGGACCGAAGCGCGCCGAACCCGGTGTACGTCGCCGACGGCAGCGGGATGTACCCGTCGGGAACCTCGCCGTCGAACCCGGGCGGCAGGATCAGGTACCTGCCGCCCGCGCCCTTGTCGACCCCTGCGGGGCCGACGTCTTCGAGAGCTTCCTGCCAGCCGTTGTCCACCGACCCGGTGATCGAACCGCCTTCTGCAGCCGGGATTTCCAGCACAACCGGACCGTCTTCGGTGTTGTAGAACGGGAAGAAGTAGAGCGTGTCCGGATTGGGCGTGAGGGTCTGGTTCTTCCAGTCCGGCAGCTTCGACCAGAACACCACCTGGTTGTCGCCCGCCCCGACTGCGGCCGCGGCCTGACGCAACAGCTCGAAGTTGACGGCGGGCATACCCCAGATCACGGCCTGGACGGCACGGGAACGTACCAACGGGTCCATGCCCACGACGCTAATACCTCACCGCACGGTGTTGAAGAACGTCGTCACATCTTCGACGAACAGCTCCGGTTGCTCGAACGCCGCGAAGTGACCCCCGCGCGGCATCGTCGTGTAGTGGGTGACGTTGTAGCCGGTCTCGCACCAGTTGCGCGGGGCGCGCAGGATCTCCAGCGGGAAGGATGCGATCCCGGTGGGCAGGCTGACGTATTCGCCGCCGCCCCAGGTGTTGTGGCTCTCCCAGTACAGCCGGGCCGACGAGGCCGCCGACGCGGTGAGCCAGTAGAGCATGACGTTGTCGAGCATCTCGTCTTTGGACACCACGTTCTCGGGATCTCCGTCGCAGTCCATCCATGACCAGAACTTCTCCACGATCCACGCCAGTTGGCCGACAGGAGAGTCCACCAGGCCGTACCCGACGGTCTGCGGGCGGGTGGACTGCTGCTTCATGTAGCCCGAATCCCATTTGCGGTAGTAGTCGATCCGGGCCAGGGCCTTCTGCAGGTCCTCGGTCATCTCGCCGATGCCGTCGGCCGGAGGTTGGGCGATCGGCATGTTCACGTGGATGCCCACGCACGAACCGACGTTGCGGCCGATCTGCGTCGTCACCGCGGCGCCCCAGTCTCCGCCCTGCGCGCCGTAGCGCTCGTAGCCCAGGCGGGTCATCAAGGTTTCCCAGGCCTGCGCGATCTTCTCGATTCCCCAGCCCGCGGTGGTCGGCTTGCCGGAGAACCCGTAGCCGGGCAGCGACGGGCAGACCACGTCGAATCCGGCCTCGGTCAGCGGCTCGATCACCTTGTGGAATTCGACGATGGACCCGGGCCAGCCGTGGGTGATCAGCAGCGGGAAGGCATCTTCACGTCCGGACCGCTGATGGATGAAATGGATGTCCAGACCGTCGATCTCGGTGGTGAAGTGGTCGAACCGGTTGAGTGCGGCCTCACGGGCACGCCAGTCGTACCCGTCGGCCCAGTACGCCGCCAGCTCCTTGGTGTAGTCCAGCGGGATGCCCTGGGTCCAGTCCTCGACACATTCCGCCTCGGGCCATCGGGTCCGGTTCAGCCGGGCCTTGAGGTCGTCGAGATCGGCGTCGGGAATGGCGATGTGGAATGGGTTGATCGATTGGGCGCTCGGGGTCATACAGCCCATCCTGTCGTGCCGGCGCGATGAACGATATCAATATTGTGTTGACAACAAAATGTTTAAAAGCCATTCTTGGGGCATGTCGAACGAATCGCTGCAGCCGCCCAACCCCAGCCGCGAGCGGGCTGAGCGCGAGTACGCCGGGCTGTTCCGCATCGCGGAGCGTCACGCCGACACCGCTGAGAAGCGAGCCCGAAGTGTCAACGCGCACATGGCAGAACCGCACGAGGCCGTCCGGATCGTGGCGGCGCTGGCCGGGGGCACGTTCAGCCCGGAACCGGGCGAGCCGGACATCGATGAGGACGACCTGATGGCCGCGCTCACGCTGATGCCGAAAGTTCGTCTCGACCTAGACGAACTCGAAGCCCTTCTGCTGCTGGTCGCACATCAACGCGGATTCACCTGGCAGCGCATCGCATACGGCCTGGGCCTCGGCAGCGCGCAGGCCGCCCGGCAGCGCTATGAACGCCTGGTGCGCCGCGCCGGCTGACGTCCCCGGCTAGGGGATCTGGCGCAGGCGCCGGGCCTTCGAGACCGCCTCGTGGCGGTTGCGGGCCCCGAGCTTGGCCGCCGCGCTGCGCAGGTAGCTCTTCACCGTTTCCGGCTTGAGTGAAAGGCGCTGGGCCGCTTCGGCATTGGTGCAGCCCAGGGCGACCTGTGCCAGCACGTCGACCTCGCGGGCGGTCAGCGGCGCGCTGGCCGGCGGGTCGCCGCGCAGGGCGACGGCCAGCCGGTCGGCGAGGTCACGCAACGGCCCGGCGAGGTCCGGGGTGTCGGCGGCCAGCCGACGCAGGTCGGCGTGTACTTCACGGATCTGTTCGGCATCCGCCGGCTGATCGGCGAAGTTGGTCAGCGCGGCCTCGCGCATCCGCAGACGCCGGTCCACCTCGTCGCGGACCCGCAGCTCCTCGCTCAACCGTTGTGCCGAGGCCACCATCGCGGCGGCGGTCCGTCCGCCGATCGGGGCGCTGGTGCGGTGCGCCCCGTACAGCACGGCCCGCGCCGTGCCGTCGACGACCACCGGCACCGCGAGGATCGAGCGGATGCCCTCGGACAGCACGGGCTCGTCGTAGTCGTGGGTGATGGTCGAGGCGCGTCGGTAGTCGGGCACCGAGATGGGGCGGCGGGACACCACGCTGGCCCCGCCCAACCCGGCGCGGGGCAGCACCGCGAGCCCGCGCATGGCACCGGTCCTGGTGCCGAAGAACTCGCTCAGCAGCAGGGTGTCCTCGTGCACCTGCCCACCGAAGGCCAGCGGCAGGCCGGTGTCGGTGGCCATCCGGCGCAGCTCGGCGCGGACTGCGTCGGCGTCACGCGGTCGGAGCAACGAGGAGCGCATCGTCGGTACACACTTTCGGGGGTAGCGGGCGGGTCGGTGTGACGTAGAGCATAACTGTCATGGATTGCGCCGCGAGCAACACAGACCGCTACCGCAGGGCCCGTGACCAGCTGGTTGCGGGCATCGGGGACTACGCGTCGGCCGTCGAGGAGTTCTCCTGGCCGCAGATCAGCGGCACCTTCAACTGGGCTACCGACTGGTTCGACGCGATCGCCAGGGGCAACGACCGCACGGCGCTGTGGATCGTCGAGGAGGACGGTTCCGAACAGCGGGTGACCTTTGCCGAGATGGCCGACCGGTCCGACCGCGTCGCGGCCTGGCTGCAGGGGCTCGGCGTGGGCAAGGGGGACCGGGTCCTGTTGATGCTCGGCAATCAGGTCGAGTTGTGGGAGGCCATGCTGGCCATCGCCAAGCTGGGCGCGATCATCATGCCGACGACCGGGGCGCTGGGGCCTGCGGACCTGTCCGATCGCATCGCGCGCGGCGGGGCTCGCTTCGTCATCGTCAACACGGCCGATGCGGTCAAGTTCGCCGAGGTGCCGGGTGACTACGTGCGCATCGCGGTCGGCCAGGCCCCGGCGGGCTGGCATCGCTACGCCGATGCCTACGAGGCGGCATCGCGTCGGTTCGAGGCGTGCACCACCGTGGACGACCCGATGCTGATCTACTTCACGTCCGGTACCACCAGCAAGCCGAAGCTGGTCGAGCACTCCCAGGTGAGCTACCCGGTCGGGCATCTGACGACGATGGCCTGGATCGGCGTCAAACCCGGCGACGTGCACCTGGCGATCAGCTCGCCGGGCTGGGCCAAGCATGCCTGGAGCTGTTTCTTCGCCCCGTGGATCGCCGAGGCGGCGATCTTCGTCTACAACTACGCGCGCTTCGACGCGGCCGCCCTGTTGGGCCAGTTGCGGCGGGCACGCGTCAACACCTTCTGCGCCCCGCCGACGGTGTGGCGGATGTTGATCCAGGCCGACCTGGGGGAGCGGCCCGAGGGGCTGCGGGAGATCCTGGGTGCCGGCGAACCGCTGAACCCCGACGTGATCGCCCAGGTGGAAAAGGCTTGGGGGCTGACGATTCGCGACGGGTTCGGCCAGACCGAGACCTCACTGCTGATCGGCAACACCCCGGGCCAGCCGGTGAAACCCGGCTCGATGGGCCGTCCGATGCCGGGCGTCCCGGTGGTGCTGGTGGATCCGATCACCTCGACGCCCGCCGACGAGGGGGAGATCTGCCTGGACCTGGCGGCGCATCCGCGCAACTTGATGACCGGCTATCTCGGTGACCCGCAACGCAATGAGGCCGTGATGGCAGGCGGTTACTACCACACCGGCGACGTCGCCTGCCGGGACGAGGACGGCTACATCACCTACATCGGCCGCACCGACGACGTGTTCAAGTCCAGCGATTACAAGGTGTCGCCGTTCGAGCTGGAAAGCGTGCTGATCGAGCATCCGGCCGTGGTCGAGGCCGCGGTGGTGCCGCAGCCCGACGACACCCGACTGTCGGTGCCCAAGGCGTACGTGGCGCTTGCCGAGGGCTGGGAAGCCAACGCGGACACCGCGAAAGACGTCATGGCCTACGCGCGTGACCATCTGGCGCCTTACCTCAAGGTGCGCCGGGTCGAGTTCTTCGACCTGCCAAAGACCATCTCGGGCAAGATCCGCCGGGTCGAGTTGCGTAAGCGTGAGGACGCGGCTCATGAAGCGGGCGAACCGATTTCCACCGAATTCCGATACGAGGATCTACTGGGATGAAGTCGTACGATGCCGGACCCACGGACGTTCCGGTGCTCGAAGAGACCATCGGGGCGAACTTCGAGCGCATGGTGGCGGCCGCGCCGGACTCCGACGCGCTGGTCGAGGCGGAGACCGGGCGGCGCTGGACCTACGCCGCGCTGAACGACGACGTCGACGCGGTGGCACGAGGTCTCTTGGCCTTGGGAGTCGAGAAGGGCGACCGGGTCGGCATCTGGGCGCCCAACTGCGCCGAATGGGTGGTGCTGCAGCTCGCGACGGCCAAGATCGGCGCGATCCTGGTCAACATCAACCCCGCGTACCGCACCCACGAATTGGCCTATGTACTCAAGCAATCCGGCATCCGGACCCTGGTGTCGGCCACTGCGTTCAAGTCCTCGGACTACGTGACGATGGTGGCCGAGGTACAGGCGGAGTGTCCGGCACTGAAGGACATCATCTTCCTCGGCACTCTGGACTGGGATCGCCTGCACACCGAGCAGGCCGACGAAGCACAACTGCGGGCGCGCGCAGGCGAGCTCTCCAACACCGACCCGATCAACATCCAGTACACCTCGGGGACAACAGGATTCCCCAAGGGTGCCACGCTCAGTCACCGCAACATCCTCAACAACGGGTTCTTCGTCGGCGGGCTGATCAATTTCGGCCGCGGCGACCGGGTGTGTATCCCGGTGCCGTTCTACCACTGCTTCGGCATGGTGATGGGCAACCTCGGGGCGCTGACCCACGGTGCGACCATCGTGATCCCTGCCCCCGGATTCGATCCCGGCATCACGCTGGCCACCGTCGAATCCGAGAAGTGCACCGCGCTGTACGGGGTGCCGACGATGTTCATCGCCATGTTGGGGCATCCCGACTTCGCCCAATTCGACCTGTCCTCACTGCGGACCGGGATCATGGCCGGCTCGGTGTGCCCGGTCGAGGTGATGAAGCGCGTGGTGGCCGACATGCACATGGCCGAGGTCGCGATCTGTTACGGCATGACCGAGACGTCGCCGGTGTCGTGTCAGACGCTCGTCGACGACGATCTGGAACGTCGTACCGCCACCATCGGGCGGGCCCATCCGCACATCGAGGTCAAGATCGTCGACCCCGACACCGGAGCGACGGTCGAGCGCGGGCAACCCGGTGAATTCTGTACCCGCGGTTACTCGGTCATGCTCGGCTACTGGGACGAGCCTGCGAAGACTGCCGAGGCCATCGATGCCGAAGGCTGGATGCACACCGGGGACCTGGCGGTGATGCGGGAGGACGGCTACTGCACGGTGGTCGGCCGGATCAAGGACATGGTGATCCGCGGCGGGGAGAACGTCTATCCCCGCGAGATCGAGGAGTTCCTCTACACCCATCCCGACATCGACGATGCCCAGGTGATCGGTGTGCCCGACGCCAAGTACGGCGAGGAGGTCTGTGCCTGGGTCCGGATGAAACCGGGCCGTGCACCGCTGGACGCCGAGGCGCTACGGGCGTTTGCCTCCGGAAAGCTGGCCCACTACAAGATCCCGCGTTATGTCGTTGTCGTGGACGAGTTCCCGATGACGGTGACCGGCAAGATCCGCAAGGTCGACATGCGCGATGAGAGCGTCAAGCTGCTCGGACTCGGGCCCGAGTAGCTTGACGCAGCCGGTCAGCCCCAGCGCTTGATCACCTCCGCCACCGGCTGTTTGGCGGCCAGCGCCGCCATCATCAGCACCCGGGCCTGGCTCGGCCGGAGGTGGGGCACCATCACCGCGCCGGCCTTGACCATGTCGTCACCCGGACCGTATTCGGCGATGACCTCTCCGTCCGGGACCCGGCTGGAGATGCCGAAGGCGACGCCGGCCGGCGCGTGCCGGCGCACCGCGTCGACCACACCTTCACCGGCGTTGCCGGATCCCAGTGCCTCCACGACGATTCCGCGCGCGCCGGCCGCCACCGCGGCATCGATGGGCCCGGCGCCGTCGCCCGGGTAGGCCGCGACGACGTTGACCGGCGGGGCGCCGGCCGCCGGTACGTCAGCGATGAAGGGCCGCTGCGCGGGGTGGTCCAGCTTGAAGGTGTCCTCGGCGACCGATCCGATCGGCGCGGTGCCGCCGAACGCGTGGAGATCCTGGGTGTTCACCTTGTGCGTCCCCAAGGCCTGAAACACGTCACCGGCGAACGTGATCATCACGCCCTGGTCGCGGGCAGCCGGACTGGACGCCACGGTCAGCGCGTTCCGCAGATTGGTCGGCCCGTCGGCATCCGGGGCGTCGGAACTACGCTGTGCCCCGGTCAACACGATCGGTGCAGGCCCGTTGTAGGTGACGTCCAGCCACATCGCCGTGTCTTCCATGGTGTCGGTGCCGTGGGTGATGACGACACCGGAAGCGCCGTCGGCCACGGCCTTCTTGGCGGCCGTTCCGATCACATCCCAGTCGGCCGGGGTCAGCTGCGAGCTGTCCTTCTTCATGACATCCACGACCTGGACGTCCAGGCCTGCCGCCAGGTCCGCACCGCTGACGGTCGGGCGGCGCACGCCGTTGGCATCGGTGCTCGTCGCGATGGTCCCCCCGGTGGTGATCACCACGACGCGGCCGGCTGTCGATTCGCCCTTGGCGCCGTCCGGGGTTGTCGTCGCTTCAGGCGAAGTCGTGTTGGTCGAACACGCCGTGAGCGCGACCGTGAGCAGGAATGTGCCCATCGCCAGTCGCGACCAGGCGGGGCGGGCTGGGGAGTACGTCATGGGGCAGACGCTACGGCGACAGGTGAAGACGCACGGGCGTTTTCCCGCTCCCCGTTCACGGTGCCGAGTGTCGCGTTGTTGTCGAAATCTGGCTGATTTCTCGCACACAAGCCGACGTTCGGCCGACATTGCTGCGAGGATTGGTTCATGCCCACCGGTCGTATGCCCGCTGTCCTCGGACGGCGGGCATGCGCCGCGCTGGCTGCCTGCTCGGCGGCGTTGCACGCGGTCATGCTCGGCCATTCGGGCAATCTGTTCGCGGGTGCCGTGCTTGGCACGATGATCATCGGGTGCCTGTTCTGCGCACGTGACCTCTGGTCGCGCGGCACGCTGGGGGTCTGGTGCGCGGTGGCGCTGATGAACCTCGCGATGATCGCTCTGCACGCCCCGATGCCCGGGCACCACCACGGCGCCGGAGCCGGCCCGATGCCTGCCCAGCCGGCGCTCATGAGCGTCACGGTGTACCTGGCCCTGCTCGAAGTCGCCATCGCCGCGGCGGTGTTGACGGTCCGTACCCGGCACCGCTCGGTGATCAGCCCGTCGGTCTAGGCCTCCAGTTCTCCGAGGATCTTGCGTTCAATACTGGCCCGCGTGGTACCCGGCAGCACGATGAGCCCGTCGAGCTCCTTCTGTGCCCGTGCATAGGCACCGCGCCGTTCATCCGGTGTCGCACCGTCATCGGAGGCGAGCCGCAGCAGTTGTTGTGCCCGGGCGATGCGTTCCTGGGCGGCTTCCGAGAAGTCGCTGCGCCGCCTGCGAATCGCCTCGGCCTCGGCGATGTCGAACGCCGTCACGTAGTCGTGTACCGCGTCGCGGTACTCGAGCTGCGCCGCGCGGTCACCGCGCAGATCCTCGGGACGCTCAGGTCGCAGCAGGTCCGCGCGGCCACGGGCCCGGTGGAATGCGATGGTCAGCGGATCGCGCATATCGGTCATCAGCGGGAAGTCGAGCAACTTGGCGATGTCGATCTCGTAGTCGAGCCACCGGTCGTTGGTGTGGTCGTGCTGTGCGAGCACCTTGGCCAGTTCCCGCTGATATGCGGCGTCCGCCGATTTGGCCGCTCCGGCGGCGCGGGCGATCTCGACCTTCGTCTGCTGCTTGATGCGGTAACGCTCCAGCCGCCGTTGGGCCCGGCGCTCGTTGGCTGCGGCCACGGCCCGGATGCCGCCGCCGATCATTCCTCCCAGCGGGAAGATCAGCCACCAGAAGTTCCCTGCGAATTGCCACAGAGGTTCCACAACTCCACAATGCCATCGACCGCGACGACCCCCGCCGCGGTCGATGGCATCTCAGCTGGTCAGAACCACTGACCGAACTTGCGGATGTAGATGGTCTTCACGGTCTGGGCGACAACGCAGTAGGACACCAGTGTGGCGACCAGCCATCCGAAGTACGCCCACGGCAGCGGCTGCAATCCGACGGCCGCGCCCAGCGGCGAGAACGGGATCAGGATCCCGAGTACGCAGACCGCCCCGGTCGTCAGCAGTACCGGCAGCGCCGCGGTGCTCTGGATGAACGGGATCTTCTGGGTCCGCAGCATGTGCACGACCAGGGTCTGCGACAGCAGGCTTTCGATGAACCAGCCCGATTGGAACAGCGACTGCATGTCGGGTGAGTTGGCAGCGAAGACGTACCACATCACCGCGAAGGTGGTGATGTCGAAGATCGATGACGTCGGTCCCATCCAGATCATGAAGCGGCCGATGTTCCTGGCATCCCACTTGCGCGGCTTGAGCAGAAACTCCTTGTCCATGCGGTCCCACGGCAGGGCCAGTTGGGAGATGTCGTACAGCAGGTTCTGGATCAGCAGATGGATCGCCAGCATGGGCAGGAACGGGATGAAGGCGCTGGCCACCAATACCGAGAACACATTGCCGAAGTTCGAGCTGGCGGTCATGTTCAGGTACTTGATGATGTTTCCGAACGTCTCGCGGCCCTTGACCACGCCCTCTTCGAGCACCATCAGGCTCTTCTCGAGCAGGATGATGTCCGCCGATTCCTTGGCGATGTCGGTGCCGGTGTCCACCGAGATGCCCACGTCCGCATCGCGCAACGCCGGGGCGTCGTTGATGCCGTCGCCCAGGAAGCCGACGGTGTGCCCGTTGGCCTGCAGCGCCCGCAGCACCCGCGACTTCTGCAGCGGGGACAACTTCGCGAACACGGTTGTCTCGTCGGCAACGCGGCGGAGCTCGTCGTCGTCGAGGGCGTCGATCTGGGAGCCGAGAACCGGCCGGCCGGGGTCGAGTCCCACCTCGTGACAGATCTTGGCGCTGACCACCTCGTTGTCACCGGTGAGGACCTTCACGGTGACGCCGTGTTCGGCCAGTGCCGTCAGCGCCGGCGCTGCCGTCTCCTTGGGCGGATCGAGGAAGGTGAGAAAGCCGTGGACGACGAGGTCCCGCTCATCTTCGACGCCGTACCGGTGTGTGCGCGCAATGCGCGGGATCTCCCGGGTGGCCACCAGCAGCACCCGGAACCCCTCGCGGTTGTAGTCGCGGGCCGTCGCCCCCAGCGCCGCGCGGTCGGCATCGGTGAGCGGCCTGACCGCCGTGCCGTCCCACAACTCGGTGGACACCGCCAGCATCTCCTCGACCGCTCCCTTGCAGACGAGCAGGTGATTGCGGTCGACGTCCTGCACGACGACGGACAGCCGGCGTCGCTCGAAGTCGAACGGAAGTTCGTCGACCTTGCGGTAGGCCGAGGCGGCGAGCAGCGCCTCGGGTGTTCCTTCGGCGAAGTGCAGGACAGCGCGGTCCATCAGATTCTTGACGCCGCTCTGGTGAAAGCTGTTGAGCCAGGCCAGGGCGAGCACATTGTCGTCGCGGTCGCCCCGGATGTCCGCGTGATGCTCGAGGATGATCCGGTCCTGGGTGAGGGTTCCGGTCTTGTCGGTGCACAGCACGTCCATCGCGCCGAAGTTCTGGATCGCGTTGAGGCGCTTCACCACGACCTTGCGACGCGACAGTGCGACGGCACCCTTGGCGAGGTTGGATGACACGATCATCGGCAGCATCTCGGGGGTGAGCCCGACCGCGACGGCGAGCGCGAACAGGACCGCCTCGGGCCAGTCGCCCTTGGTGAAACCGTTGATCAGCAACACGATCGGCACCATCACCGACATGAAGCGGATCAGCAGCCAGCTCACGCTGTTGACGCCCCGGTCGAAGGCCGTCTCCGCGCGTGAGCCCACGATCGCGGTGGCCAGCGACCCGAAATAGGTGTGTCCGCCGGTCGATACGACGACCGCGGTCGCGGTGCCGCTCACCACGTTGGTGCCCATGAAGCAGATGCCGGGCAGGTCGAGCGGGTCGGCCTCGTCGTCGGCGACGGCGGTGTCGTACTTCTCCACCGGCAGGGCCTCGCCCGTCAGCGCTGCCTGGCTGACGAACAGGTCGCGGGAATCGATCAGGCGGATGTCGGCGGGGATCATGTCGCCGGCCGACAGTTGGACGATGTCACCGGTGACGATCTGTGCCATCGGGACTTCCATGAGTTCGGGTGTGGCATCCGGGCTGGCCCGGCGCCGCACCGTCGCGGTGTTCCGCACCATCGCCTTGAGCGTCTCGGCCGCTTTGCCCGAGCGGTACTCCTGCCAGAACCGCAGCAGGGCGCTGAGCGCGACCATGGTGACGATGATCAGGACGCCGGTGCAGTCCGCGTCCTGCCCGGCTCGGAGCGGCAGGTAGATGTCGGTGACCGAACTGATGGCGGCCAGCGCCATCAGTACCGCGATGAACGGGTTCTTGAACGCCTCCAGGAACTGGAGAAGGGCGGGCGGCGCCTTGTCGTGGGCGACCTCGTTGGGGCCGTCGTCGGCCAGCCGCTCGGCGGCATCCTCGATGGTCAGGCCGTCCAGGTGGCCTCTGACATTGGCCAGCGTGACGTCCAGCTCGTTGTGTGCCTCAGCGGCTGCTCGCAGGGACAGGCGGTCGGCGGGCCCGGTGGGGGCCAGAGCGGTCTGCTCGACAGCGGTGTTCATCTGGCTGCTCCTGTCGGTGGTGCGCGCGCACCACAAGTCACACCGAACCGCCTGGGGGAGGACGGATTCGGTGGACTTGAGGTGGTGCTCGGATTGAAAGGTGTTCTGATCGAATTGATTTGGCCTACCCGCTCAACGAGCGGAATGTGAGCCGCCGCCCAGGGAAGCGGTCAGGACCGCCACCGGGGTGTTGCTCATCCTCAGGTTGTGCCGCTCCTGCGGGGTCAGCGACGCGCGGGTGTGGATCCACGCGATCGGGCCCTTCACCAGGCCTTGGGTACGAAGAAGAAAGCTGTTGCGCTGCATGGGACAACTCCATCTGAATCGGAGCTCTCCGTGTCGGTAGGCATGCGGCAACCACTCACCGCGGGTTGTCCGGGGTGGCGGGTCTACGCAGTCATCGACAGCGGAAAGGTGTTTATGGACAGACGTTTTCGAATCGGACTGGGATACGGACTGTCACTTGACGTCATGTCGTCGTCACCTCCTCGCTGTCGGGCGCACGGGGCGCTGGCCTTGACGCGATCGTCAGATACAAACGCTGAAGAGGAAGTTGGCCACATGGCCGAACGCGCCGGCTGGCGCGAGCACTTCCTCATCAGAGCTTTGGCACTACACGACGTGTCCCACCAGAGGTGGGAAGCCACTTCGGGTCATCCCTTAGGCCGGGAAGACCTGTCCTAACCCTGGGCGTCTCTCGACGTCGTCGGATCAGTGGCCTGTGTTCGTGTAGGAGCCTCACCTAACGAAGCGCGGTTTTCATTAGAAACCCTACACCGGGAGATTGTCAACACGTCCGCCGTCGGACCTCCGACTCCAAATCGGTTGTGTCAGTTCGGCAATGACACGTCACGGGCTGAGCGTGACCGTCGTCACCGAAAGTCTCCGGGCGTTTCCGCAGAGTTCACCCGAGAATCGGCAGGCAACCGGGGTTTGCGGTTGCCTGTGCGCACCCGCTCGATGTGTTGTGATGTGCCTATGCCTGAGCAAAGTCTCGAGCCGGACACCGACGAGGACGAGCGAAAGCCACCGGCAATCACCGCGCGCGCGATCGCCATGCGCGGGCCATGGGGTCCGGTGTACGGGCCGGTCGACCTCGACATCGAGGAGGGCGGCGTCACGGTGCTGGTCGCGCCGGCAGGTACCGGTCGCACCGCGCTGCTGATGACGCTGGCCGGGCGGATGAAAACCGCGCGCGGGCAGCTGACCGTGTTCGGGCGTACCCGGGCGGCCGATATCTTCCGCGTCGCCGCGCTCGCCGGGATCGACGAACTCGACACGGTGTCGGAGTCGGTCACGGTACGCGACCTGGTGACCGAGCAACGTCGATGGGACGCACCCTGGTACACGCTGGTGGGCCGGGCGGACGACGAAGCGCTGGCCGCGATGTGCGCGCCGGTGTTCGGTGATCTGCCGCTGCCGTCGCTGACGTCGTACTTCGACGGGCTCACCGAACTCGACCAGATCCTGCTGCGTATCGCCCTGGCCAACACCGGAACCCCGCCGCTGCTGGTGGTCGGCAACCTCGACCATCTCACCGACGACCGCAACCGGGACATCCTGCTCGGGCGGCTGTTCGCACTGGGGGAGAAGCAAACCGTGATCACCGCGACGGTCAACGGCGTGCCCGGCCATCTGGCTTCGGCGGTACGGGCGCAGCTGACAGTGCCCAACACCACACTGGCCGAGTTGGCCGGTTCGCAGAAAGGTGGCAAGTAGCCGTGCTAGCCGGAATGTCGTTGGGCACAGACCTCAAACGCTTCTCGCGCGGGACGATGCCGCGGATCGCGCTCGTCACGGTGATCCTGCTGCCGCTGCTGTACGGCGCGATGTACCTGTGGGCGTTCTGGAACCCGTTCGGTGAGGTGAACAAGGTCCCGGTGGCGTTGGTCAACGAGGATCAGGGCACCGTCGCCGAGGGCCAGCAGATCAAGGCGGGCGACGAGGTCGCCGATGCTTTGGTGGACTCGGGACAGCTTCAGCTGCACCGGGTTTCGGCGCAGGAGGCGGCCGACGGGGTGGCCAGCGGAAAGTACTACTTCTCGATCACCCTGCCGGAGGATTTCAGCACCAGCATCTCCTCGCCGTCGGGTGGATCACCGCACCAGGCCAACGTGCGCTTCACGTTCAACGACGCCAACAACTACCTGGGTTCGATCATCGGCCAGAACGCGGCCCGTGAGGTGATCAACCAGATCAACGCGAACATCGGCGAACGCACGGTCGGCACCGTGCTGACCGGGCTGACCGACGCCGGGGCCGGTCTGATCAAGGCGGCCGACGGCGCGCAGCAATTGGCCGACGGGAGTGCCGCGGCCAATGACGGCGCGCACCGGTTGTCCACCGGGGCGGACGCCCTGACCGCGGGTCTGGTCACCGCGCGGGACGGCTCTTCCCAGTTGGCCGCGGGCACCCGGCAACTGACGACGGCGGTCGACACCGCCACCGATCCGCTGCTCACGGTGCTGGACCGGGTCAGCGGGCTCGGCCTGGACCCCAACGAGGTCGGCATGGCCGCGCAGCGGCTCTCGGGGGCCGTGCGCTCGACCACCGACCGGATCGCCGCGTTGAACATCGACCAGGCCCAGGCCGCGGCGATCGTGGACCAGGCGGTCGGGATCCTGCGCAACAGCCCGGATCCCACGGTGCGCGACACGGGGGAGTTCCTGGCCGGAGCGCAACGGCTGCTGCAGGCGCGCGGTCTGGACCCCACCACCGACGAGGGTCTGATCCGGCTGCGCGACAACGCCGCCCAGCTGGAGAACGAGCTGGGTGATCCGAACAGCAAACTGCGGGTGTTCATCACCAAGGCGCTCACCGGCGGTTTGCGCTCCGACGTCGTCAAATTGCGGGACGGCGCCCACCAACTCAACACCGGCGCCCAGCGACTCAACAGCGGCCTGGTGCAGCTGGCCAACGGCGGGCGTCAACTGTCCAGTGGGGCAGGCGAACTCGCTGCCGGTACGGAGAAGCTACAGGCGGGTAATCAGCAACTGGCCACCGCGTTGAAGGAGGGCTCGACCCAGGTCCCGTCGTGGACCCCGCAGCAGCGCACCGAGGTGGCGCGCACCCTGGCCGCACCTGTGGCGCTGGACATCCAAACGCACAATCCGGCCGCCACGTTCGGCACCGGTTTCGCCCCGTTCTTCCTGCCGCTGGCGTTGTTCATCGGCGCGCTCATCATCTGGATGTTGTTGAAGCCGTTGCAGTCCCGCCCGGTGGTCAACGGGCTGGGGGCGTTGCGGGTGGTGCTGGCCTCCTACTGGCCCGCCCTGCTGATCGTGTTCTGCCAGGTCGTGGTGATGTACGTGGTGGTGCACTTCGGGGTCGGCCTGCAGGCCAAATACCCGCTGGCCACCGTGGCGTTCCTGCTGTTGGTCGCGGGCACGTTCCTGGCTCTGATCCAGGCGTTCAACGCGCTGTTCGGGGTGTCGGTCGGCCGGGTGGTGACGCTGGCGTTCCTGATGCTGCAACTGGTTTCGGCAGGCGGCATCTATCCGGTGGAGACCACCGCGAAACCGTTCCAGATCCTGCACCCGGTCGATCCGATGACCTACGCGGTCAACGGTCTTCGCCAGCTGATCGTGGGCGGGATCGATTCCCGGTTGTGGATCGCGATCGCGGTGCTGCTCGGTGTGCTGGTGGTGTCGCTGGCGGGCAGTTCGTGGGCCGCGCGAAGAGACCGGCAGTACACGATGGACAGGTTGCACCCGCCGATCGAAGTGTGAGGCCGCGTGCGTAACGCCACGGCGAGATTTCCGCCTGATTTTCGCCGTGGCGTTACGTACGACGAACTCAGCCCAGCCCGATACGCCGATAGCGATCGAGCCGGGTCCGCAGTCGCTGGTCGTCGGGCACCGCACGCAATCGGGCCAGCTCGCCTGCGATGGCCGTCGAGAGCCGCGCCGTGAAGGCCCGTGGTTCGTCGGCGGCATCGGGATGTTCGGGCACGATCGCGTCGGCGATGCCGTTGCGCAGCAGATCGACAGACCGAACCCCTTGTCCGGCAGCCAGTTCCGCGGCGTGTGCGGTGTCTCGGTAGACGATCGCGCTGGCGCCCTCGGGAGGTAGCGGCGCCAGCCAGCCGTTGGCGGCGGCCAGCACCCGGTCGGCGGGCACCATCGCCAGCGCGGGCCCGCCGCTGCCCTGACCCATCAGCACCGACACCGTGGGCGTGTTCAGCGTGACCAATTCGGCCAGACAGCGGGCGATCTCGCCGGCCAGCCCGCCCTGCTCGGCCTCGATCGACAGGGCCGGGCCCGGGGTGTCGATCACCAGAACCAGCGGCAGCTGCAGTCCGGCCGCCAAGGCCATGCCGCGTCGCGCCTCACGCAGTGCACCGGGCCCGACCAGCCCGCCTTCGCTGCGGCGCTGCCCGACCACCACCGCGGGCTGTCCGCCGAAGCGGGCCAGCGCCAGTAGCATCGTCGCGGCCTCGCCGCGTTCGGTGCCGGAGAGCAACACGCGGTCGGTGGCGCCGTGCCGCAGCAGGTACCCGACGCCGGGCCGGTCCGGCCGTCGCGATGCCAGCACCGACTCCCAGGCAGGCACTTCGGGCAGAGGTTCGGGGACCACGGCGGCCGGAGGCGAGGCAGGAGGGTCCAAGATCACCCGCAGCGTGCGGTCCAGGGTGTCGCGCAGCAGGGCGAGCGGCACCACCCCGTCGATCACACCGTGGGCGTGCAGGTTCTCGGCGGTCTGCACCCCGGACGGGAACGGTTCGCCGTACAGGTGCTCGTACACCCGCGGGCCGAGGAAGCCGATGAGTGCGCCCGGCTCGGCGGCGGTGACGTGCCCGAGCGAACCCCAGGAGGCGAACACCCCGCCGGTGGTGGGGTGGCGCAGGTACACCAGGTAGGGCAGGTGGGCCTGCTTGTGCAGTTCGACGGCGGCGGCGATCTTGACCATCTGCAGGAAGGCCACGGTGCCTTCCTGCATGCGCGTGCCTCCGGAGCTCGGCGAGGCCAGCAGCGGCAGCCCCTCGGCTGTGGCTCTGGTCACCGCGGCCGTGATCCGCTCGGCGGCGGCCACCCCGATCGAGCCGGCCAGGAAGTCGAACTCGCAGGCCACCACCGCCACGCGGCGGCCGAAGATGGTGCCTTCGCCGGTCAGCACGGATTCGTCGAGCCCGGTCTTCGCCGCCGCTTCGGCCAGTTCGCGCTGGTAGTCCGCAGAACGGGCGATTTCAAGGGGCGGGGTGTCCCAGCTCTGGAACGAACCCTCGTCGAGCACTGCATCACGAAGCGCGCGGGCGCCGATCCGACTCACCGCTTGAGCGTATATAGGCTGACCACATGATTGGTGTGACCAGAGACGGTAGTGTCCTGACCCTGGAACTGCAACGCGAAGAGCGGCGCAACGCGCTGAACTGCGAGCTTGTCGACGCCCTGCGGGAGGCGGTCGAGCATGCCGCCGAGCAGGACATCCGGGCCATCGTGCTGACCGGAGCCGGTCCGGTGTTCAGTTCGGGAGCCGACCTCACCGACGCCGCGGGGATGGCCGAGAAGCTGCCCGACAAGGCGCTGGCGTTGAACCTGGCGATCGACAAGGCCCCTGTGCCGGTCATCGGCGCGATCAACGGCCCGGCCATCGGCGCGGGTGTGATCTTGTCCATGATCTGCGATCTGCGGGTCGTCGCCCCCGAGGCCTACTTCCAGTTCCCGGTCGCCAAGTACGGCCTGGCCTTGGACAACTGGAGCATCCGCAGGCTGACCTCGCTGGTTGGCTACGGCCGGGCGCGGGGCATGCTGCTCGGCGCCGAGAAGCTGACCTCTGAGACCGCATTGCAGACCGGCATGGCCAACCGCATCGGCACCCTGGCCGACGCCCAGAAGTGGGCGGCCGAGCTGGCCGGGTTCGCGCCGCTGGCGCTGCAGCACGCCAAGCGTGTGCTCAACGACGACGGCGCCTACGAAGAATCGTGGCCGGCGCACAAGGAGCTGTTCGACAAGGCGTGGGCGTCCAAGGACGTCATCGAGGCGCAGGTGGCCCGCATCGAGAAGCGTCCGCCGAACTTCACCGGGGCCTGACGTGCTGGGCGCTGCGCTGCGGTTCGGGGCCAGGTCGGCGTCCCTGCTGGCCGGCGGGTGGTTGTTGCGCGCGCTGAACGGTACCTACGCCTCGGTGGGCGCCCTGCCCCGCGACATCCGCCCCGTGGCACAGCGGTCCACGCAGTACGCCGATGGTGTGTTCGTCAATATCGAGCCGGCCTCGCCCGGTATCAGCATGAGCTCCGAGGAGTGGCGCATGCTGATCGCCGAGATGTTCGGCCCGCGCTCGGCCAGCCGGCCGCCCGGTCCGATCCCGCTGGCCGAGCCTGTCGTGTCGGCTGACGCTGCTGGTCAGGCGTGCGCGGTGTCCTGGTATGGCCACTCCACGGCGCTGATCGAGATCGACGGCTACCGGGTGCTGACCGACCCGGTCTGGAGCGAGCGCTGTTCGCCGTCGCGGGTGGTGGGCCCGCAACGGTTGCACGAACCTCCGCTGCCGCTGGAGGCGCTGCCTGCCGTCGACGCCGTGGTGATCAGCCACGATCACTACGACCACCTCGATATCGAGACCGTGCTGGGCCTGGCCCGCACGCAGCGCGCGCCGTTCGTGGTGCCGCTGGGGATCGGGGCGCATCTGCGCAAGTGGCGGATACCCGAGGACCGCATCGTCGAGCTGGACTGGAACGAGAGCCACCGGATCGGCGAGCTGACCCTGGTGTGCACACCGGCCCGGCACTTCTCGGGGCGGCTGTTCCAGCGCAACACCACGCTGTGGGCATCGTGGGCGATCATCGGGCCGCAGCATCGGGCGTTCTTCGGCGGGGATACCGGCTATACCAAGAGTTTCTCCGAAATCGGTTCGGAATACGGGCCTTTCGACCTGACCCTGCTGCCGGTCGGGGCGTATCACCCGAGTTGGCCCGACATCCACATGAACCCCGAGGAAGCGGTGCGCGCCCACCTGGACGTGACCGATTCCGGCCTGCTGGTGCCGGTGCACTGGGCGACGTTCCGGCTGGCCCCGCACCCGTGGGCGGATCCGGTGCGACGCTTGCTGACGGCCGCCGACCCGGCGGGGGTGCAGATCGCGGTGCCGCGTCCCGGGCAACGGGTGGACGCCGAATCCGCGGCGCTCGATCCGTGGTGGGAGTTCTGACCGCCTCCGGGTGGCAAACTGACGTCTGATCATCACGACCGAAGACGGGACGAGGACTTTGCGCGTATGACGACGATCAATGTCACTGGTCTCACCGAAGCCGAGGTGGCCCAGCGGGTTGCCGAGGGTAAGAGCAACGATGTCCCGACGCGCGCCGCGCGCAGCATCTCGGATATCGTCCGCGGCAACGTGTTCACCAGGATCAACGCGATCCTGGGTGTGCTGTTCCTGATCGTGATGTCCACCGGGTCGGTGATCAACGGCGCGTTCGGCCTGCTGATCATCGCCAACAGCGCGATCGGCATCATCCAGGAGATCCGCGCCAAGCAGACCCTGGACAAGCTGGCCATCGTCGGCCAGGCCAAGCCCACCGTGCGCCGCGAATCCGGTAGCCGTGCAGTGCTGCCCAGTGAGGTGGTGCTCGACGACATCATCGAACTCGGGCCCGGTGATCAGATCGTGGTGGACGGCGAGATCATCGAGGAATCCAACCTCGAGGTCGACGAATCTCTGCTGACCGGTGAGGCCGATCCGATCGTCAAGGGCGTGGGCGAGGCGGTGATGTCGGGCAGTTTCGTGGTCGCGGGCTCGGGCGCGTACCGGGCCACCAAGGTCGGACACGAGGCCTACGCCGCCAAGCTCGCCGAAGAGGCCTCCAAGTTCACCCTGGTGAAATCCGAACTGCGCAACGGCATCAACAAGATTCTGCAGTTCATCACCTACCTGCTGGTGCCCGCCGGTCTGCTCACCATCTACACCCAGCTGTTCACCACCCACGCCGACTGGCACGACGCGGTGCTGCGCATGGTGGGCGCCCTGGTGCCGATGGTGCCCGAAGGTCTGGTGCTGATGACCTCGATCGCGTTCGCGGTCGGCGTGGTGCGGCTGGGCCGGCGCCAGTGCCTGGTCAATGAGCTGCCCGCGATCGAGGGTCTGGCCCGCGTCGATGTGGTGTGTGCCGACAAGACCGGCACGCTGACCGAAAACGGTATGCGGGTCAGCGATTTGAAGTCCTTCACCGCAGATGACGTCGCCCAGGTGCTGGCGCAGCTGGCCGCCGATGACGCGCGGCCCAACGCCAGCATGGTGGCCATCGCAGAGGCCTACAAGATGCCGCCGGGCTGGACGGCCACCGCGACCGCGCCGTTCAAGTCGGCCACCAAGTGGAGTGGCGCGTCCTACGGGGAGCACGGCAACTGGGTGATCGGCGCCCCGGATGTGTTGCTGGACTCCAGCTCGCCGGTGGCCGAGCAGGCCGAGGAGATCGGCGCCAAGGGCCTGCGGGTGCTGCTGGTCGGGTCGTCCGATCTGGCGGTCGACGCCCCGCAGGCCCCGGGGACCGTCACTCCCGTCGCACTGGTGGTGCTCGAGCAGCGGATCCGGCCCGACGCCGGTGACACCCTTGATTACTTTGCTTCCCAGCATGTTTCGGTGAAGGTGATCTCCGGGGACAACGCCGTGTCGGTGGGCGCGGTGGCCGGCAAGCTCGGACTGCACGGCGAGACGATGGACGCCCGGCAGCTGCCCCACGAGCCGGATCAGCTGGCCGACGCGCTGGAGGAGTACACCACGTTCGGCCGGGTGCGTCCGGATCAGAAGCGGGCCATGGTGCATGCCCTGCAGTCGCGCGGGCACACCGTGGCCATGACCGGGGACGGCGTCAACGACGTGCTGGCCCTCAAAGACGCCGACATCGGTGTCGCGATGGGGTCGGGCAGTTCGGCCTCGCGTGCGGTGGCACAGATCGTGTTGCTGGACAACAAGTTCGCCACGCTGCCCTATGTGGTCGGCGAGGGCCGCCGGGTGATCGGCAACATCGAGCGGGTCTCGAACCTGTTCCTCACCAAAACCGTGTACTCGGTGCTGCTGGCCATCCTGGTCGGGCTGGCCGGACTGTCCGCTGAATTGTTCGACACCGACCCGCTGTTGTTCCCGTTCCAGCCGATCCACGTCACCATCGCGGCCTGGTTCACCATCGGCATCCCGGCCTTCATCCTGTCGTTGGCCCCGAACAACGAGCGGGCCCACTCCGGTTTCGTGCGCCGGGTGATGACGGCGGCGCTGCCCTCGGGCCTGGTGGTGGGCACCGTCACCTTCGTCTCCTACCTGGTGGCCTATCAGGGCCGGGAAGCCAGCGCGGTGGAGCAGACCCAGGCCTCGACGGCGGCACTGATCACGTTGCTGGTGTCCTCACTGTGGGTGCTGTCGGTGGTGACCCGGCCATATGAGTGGTGGCGCGTGGCGCTGGTCGCGATCTCGGGTCTGGCCTATGTGCTGATCTTCTGTTTGCCACTGGCTCAGCGGCTGTTCATGCTGGATCCGTCGAATCTCAAGGTCACCGGCATCGCGCTGGGCATCGGCCTGGTCGGGGCCGGGTTGATCGAGGTGCTGTGGTGGGTCCAGGGCATGGTGCTGGGGGAGAAGCGCCGGTTGTGGAGATAGCTGGCAGCGAGGACAATGTGCGAGGTTCGGTTGAACACCGAGAAATGTCGAGAAGATAGGGTGGGAAAATGGGATTCCTGGACAAGGCCAAGGACCTTCTGTCTCAGAACGCGGACAAGGTAGAGCAGGCCATCGACAAGGCCGGCGACATCGTCGACGAGAAGACGCAGGGCAAGTACTCCGGCGCGGTCGACAAGGCACAGGAAGCGGCGAAGAACGCCATCAACAAGGAAGAACCGCAGCAGTAACTTATGGCTAAATTGTCTGTCTCCGTCGATGTTCCATTGCCGCCGGAGAAGGCGTGGGAGTACGCCTCTGATCTGTCCCGGTACGACGAGTGGCTCAGCATCCACCGCGCCTGGCGGTCGAAGTTGCCCGAGACCCTGGAAAAGGGCACGGTCATCGACTCGATCGTCGAAGTCAAGGGCATGCTGAACCGTGTGAAGTGGACGCTGGTGAATTACAAGCCACCGCAGTCCCTGACCCTCAACGGCGATGGCCGTGGCGGGGTAAAGGTCAAGCTGATCGGAAAGATCGCTCCGGCCCAGGTTGACGGCGGCGAGGGCGCGAAAGTGTCCTTCGACGTGCATCTAGGAGGGCCTGCCCTGTTCGGGCCGATCGGCATGGTGGTCGCGGCCGCGCTCAAGGGCGATATCCAGCAGTCGCTGAACAAGTTCAAGGCGCTCTACGCGTCGTCGTAGTTTCTCGTGCGAGCAGTCCCCGCGAGCCTCGCGTTCGCCGGGGACTGTTCGGCGTCAGAGGGTGAGTAGCACCCAGATCGCCGCGATCGAGCCCAGAACCGCTGTGCCGTAACTGCACACCGCGATCACTCGATCGAAGCGGCCCAATTTCAGGCCGTGTTCGAGCATGAAGCGGAACCGGTGCGCCCAGTGGAACAACCCGAGCACGAAGATGCCGGCCAGCACGATCCTGGTCAGCGGATTGCGCGCCAGCGCGAGTAGATGTGCCGGATCAGGTGCGTCGAGCAGGCCGAGCGGGAACACGACGCCGAACAGCAGCATCAGCACCGGCAGCGTCAGCGCCGTCACCATGCCGCCGGCCGAGAACAACAGCCAGAAGAACGGTTCCGGCGTCCTACGGGCCGGCGCACTCACGTCAGCACCACCCATGCGATCACCGCCGAGACAACGAGCCATGCCACGTAATGCCCGGCGAGCACCGCGTCCGCGGGCACCCGCCGGCCCCGCAGGTGCACGACCATCGCGCGAGGGGCCAGGCCGAACCAGGTCACGGTGTGCAACAACAGGAAAGCCAGTACCACCAGGTTCAGCGCGATCACCAGCGGATGCCTGCTGAAGTTCTGAAACCAGTCGTAGTGCCCGCTGCCGAGCGCCCAGACCAGCAATCCCAGGTACACCACCGACCAGGCCACGGCCTCGCAGCTGGCCTCGCGCAGCATGTACCGCAGGTAGGAACCTCGTTTGAGCCACCACAGGAGCGGGACGGGCTGTCGATAGGTCGTCATCGCGCGGCCCTCGGCAGCAGCAGGCTCTTCGCGGAATGTGTTGCCGCCGTGAGCTTGTAGCGCTGGATCGCGCCGGCCGGATCGACCCCCTTCGGGCAGGCCACCGAGCACTCGCCGACATAGGTGCAGGCCCACGCCCCGTCGGCGGCGGCCAGCACGTCGCGACGGTCCTCGGCCCCTTCGTCGCGGGAGTCCAGGTTGTACCGCTGGGCCAACGCGATCGCCGCCGGCCCGAGGAAGTCTGGATCCAGTGCATAGACAGGGCACGCCGAGTAGCACAGCATGCAGTTGATGCACATGCTGAACTGCTTGAACTCCTCCAGTTCGGCTGGCGTTTGGCGGTATTCGCCGTCCTCCGGCGCAGCGTCGTCGTCGCGGATGATCCACGGTTTGACCCGGGGGAGTTTGGTCATGAAGTCGCTGATGTCGACGACGAGATCGCGGATCACCGGGAAGTTGCGCATCGGCTCGATCCGCACCGGCCCCGGCAGGTAGTCGACGAGGAAGGTGGCGCACGCGAGCTTCGGGTCACCGTTGACCGTCATGCCGCAGCTGCCGCAGATCCCCATCCGGCACGACCACCGGAAACTCAGCGTGCCGTCGAGCCGGTCCTTGATGTAGTTCAGTCCGTCCAGAACCGCCCATTCCCGGGTGAGCGGAACGTCGTAGGACTGGAACACCGGCTCGCTGTCGGTTTCTGGTCGATACCGGGCCACTTCCATGACAATTCGGTCTGCCATCTCATCTCCCGTATACCCGTTCGCCCGGTGGCCAGCGGGTGATCGTGACCGGAAGGTGGTCGATCCGCGCTGAGCCGTCAGGCTCTCGATAGGCCATGGTGTGAGCGAGGAACTCTGCGTCGTCGCGGTTGGGGAAGTCGGTCCGTTGGTGTGCCCCACGGGATTCGGTGCGGTGAGAGGCCGATTCGATGATGGTCTGGGCGATGTCGAGCATCCCGGAGAGCTCCAGGAATGCCAGCAACTCGGTGTTGAAGGTGTGGCTGTGATCGTCGATCCCGGCGTTGGCGAAGCGCTCCTGCAACTCTCGCACCTGCTCGCCCGCCTTGGTCAAGGCGGGCCCGTCGCGGTAGATGCCTGCCGCCGTCTCCAGCACGCTCTGCATGTCGGTACGGATATCGGCGATGCGCTCACCACCGCGTTCGGTGCGCCGGCTCAGGTCCTGCTCGAGGCGTTGTTCCTCGGCGCGCGCCTGCGTCTGAACCGAAGCGGACGCGGAACCGGCCCGGGACACGTACTCGGCCGCGGCGTATCCGGCGCGGGCCCCGAACACCAGCAGCTCGGGCAGTGAGTTCGAACCCAGCCGGTTGGCGCCGTTGATGCTGACGCATGCGGTCTCACCGGCCGCGTACAGCCCGGGAAGTGGAGTGGCGCCGGTGATATCGGTGTGGACTCCGCCCATCATGTAGTGCACGACGGGACGCACCGGCACCAGTTCGGACACCGGGTCGATGTGCTGATAATCGCGGCACAGTTCCCGCACGAAGGGCAGCTTGGCGTCGATGAGCTTGGCTCCCAGGTGTCGCAGGTCCAGGTAAACCACTGGACCGTAAGGTGTTTCGTCGGTGCGGCCCTTGTCCAGCTCATGGACGAATGCCTGTGACAACCGGTCTCGTGGGCCGAGCTCCATGCTGCGCAACTTGGGCTCGGGCGTGGGCGTGCCCAGGTCGTAATCCTGCAGGTACCGGTAGCCGTCCTTGTTGAGCAGCCAACCTCCTTCCGCGCGGGCGGCCTCGGTGATCAGAATCCCGGTGAACGGCAGCCCGGTCGGGTGGTACTGCACGAATTCCATGTCCTTGAGCGGTGCACCGGCCCGAAACGCCAATGCCATCCCGTCCCCGGTCTTGATGTTGGCGTTGGTGGTGAACGGGAACACGCGGCCGCACCCGCCGGTACACATGATCACCGCATCGGCCAGGATCGTCTCGATCCGTCCGGTGGCCAGCTCGATCGCGACCAGGCCACGAACCGCGCCGTCGTCGACAAGCAGTGTGGTGGCGAACCATTCGTCGTAGCGGGCGATGCCGGGATAGGAGAGCACCCGCTGGAACAAGGTGTGCAGCAGGTGGAATCCGGTCTTGTCGGCGGCGAACCAGGTGCGCAGCTTCTTCATACCGCCGAAGGCGCGAACGGCGATGTGCCCGTCCGGGGTACGGCTCCACGGGCAGCCCCAGTGCTCGAGCTGCATGAGCTCACGGGGCGCCTCGGCGACGAACGCCTCGACGGCGTCCTGATCGCAGAGCCAGTCCCCACCGGAAATCGTGTCGTAGGCGTGTTCGTCGATGCTGTCGTCTGCCCCGGCCACGGCGGCCGCACCGCCTTCGGCGGATACGGTGTGGCTGCGCATCGGATAGACCTTCGACACGATCGCCACGGACAAGCGCGGGTCGGCTTCGGAGATGGCGATCGCGGCGCGCAGACCGGCGCCGCCCCCGCCGATCACCACTATGTCGTGTGAGGCCGTCATCGGCTGATCTCAGACTTCGAAGGCCTCATGTTCGCCGCAGCGCTCGTCTCGTAGGACTTTGCCGTCGTGCCTGATGGTCCGGATGCTGACGCAGCCGTCGTGGTACGTGTGCCGAGTCTCGCGGCAACCGCAGGCGAACGTGAAGTCGTCGAAGCTCAGGCCGTCGTCATCATTCTCGATGTGGTGATCGCCCTGGGTGGTGCGGCCGCAAGGTGCCTTCTGGCTGGGGAAATGTGTCGTTGTGGCGGTCATCATCCCGCCTCCTCGGGTCCAGCATAAGTGATCCAGATCACATCAGGGTATGCCTGTGTCAACCCGCCCGTCCATATCTCGTCGGCCGAACTCCCGCGGAGGGCTGGACGGGCCGCTGAGGCCGAGCGGTGACGACATTGCCCGTCGTCCACTGCGCGACCCGGTAGGTCACATGGTGGACCGGCCACCGGGCGTGAAAGTGACGGGGACCGAGCGGAATCCGCGGGTGACCGAGTTGCCGTGAAATCGTGCGACTTCGTCTTCTGAGAGGGTGAAGTCAGGCATGCGGGACAGCACCCGCTCCAGGCCGACCTGGAACTCCAGTCGAGCCAGATTGGACCCGAGGCAGCGGTGCACGCCGGCGCCGAATCCGAGGTGCCGGTTCTCGCGCCGGTCGAGGATGCATCGGGCCGCGTCGGGGAACACCATTTCGTCGCGGTTGGCGGCGGCGTAGTTGACGATGACCGACTCGCCCGGTGAGAACGTGCAGCCGTTCAGTTCCACCTCTTTGGCCACGGTGCGGGGAATGCCGTGGATCGACCCGGCGAACCGGATGAACTCCTCCACTGCAAAGGTGAGGAGGTCGGGATCGCCGATCAGGCGGTCGCGCTCGGCCGGGTTGGTGGCGAGATAGTGGTAGGCGAAAGACATTGCGCTGGCGGTGGTCTCGAGACCCGCCTGGACCAGGAGCATGGCATTGGACACGACGTCGCCGAAGGACAGTTTCTCTCCGTCGATCTCGGCGGACAGCAGCACGTCGATCATGTCGTCACGGGGTGGCTGGTCCATCCGCGCGGTCACGGCGTCGTGCAGGTGCTGATAGAGCCCGCCCCAGGCGGTCATCCGGTCCTGTTCGGTGGCGCCGTTGAGCGCAGTGTCGGTCAGCTCGACGCACAGCGGGACGTCTTCGATCGGCATGCCGAGCAGATACTTGAAGAACACGATTCCGGGCTGGCGCCAGGCGATCTGGGCCAGGTCACCGGAGCCGTTCTCGATGAGATCGTCGATGAGCCGGTCGGTCTCGGCGCCGATCTCGGGCCGGAGCGCCTTGATCCGCGCGGGAGAGAAGTACGGGTTGAGGACCTTGCGGAACTTCTGCTGTCGCGGCGGGTCGAGGGTGATCACCAGATCCCCGGCGAGCTGTTCGGCGCCCTCGGGCGTCGGGTTGCTGGAAAAGTGTTCCCAGTCCTGCAGGATCTTGACGCACTCTGCATAGCGCACCGCCACCCACGCGCCCGCCGGCGTCGCGCTGAGAAACGGTTTGTCGGTGCGCGCGAACGGCGACTGCTGTCGCATCACCGAGTAGACGTCGTACAGGAAGTCGTTGTCGTTGAAATCCTGGTGGCGCAGATCCCAGTTCTGCGCGTGGCGTTCGAGTGACTCCGGCACGGGGGCTCCTAGGGGTGCTGTTGCTCGGCGGCTTGGCGTGCCTCGCGTTCCTGGTGGATTCGCACCAGCTCACGGAATCCGATCCGGTGGTACTTGGGTACCGGCTGGATACCCCAGTCGTCCTGCGCGGTGTCCTTGCCCTCGGCGCCCTCGGGCGGCCCGAATGCCGGGTACGGCACCTTGCATTCGAGGGTGTCGTCGGAATAGCGAACCTTGAGCAGCTCACTGCAGATCTGGGTCAGGCTCAAGGTGGGATAGCCGTAGTAGACCGCCATGAAGGGCAGGGTGAAGGCGCCCTCGACGACGAGGGCGACCAGGCACACCAGGACCGCGCGCTTGATCCACTTGTGCATGCGCGCGTAGTAGGGCGTGGTGCCGGGAGGGAGGTCCTCGGTGTTTTCTTCGGTTGTTTCCGCGGGGGTGGTCATGAGTGCTCCTTGAATGTGTTCAGTCGGAGAAGATTTCGCGGTTCACCGTGTGTAGGTACGGGATCGCGAGGAAGGGGGTGATGTAGAAGATGTCGTACAGCCACCACCCGATGACCGGGAACACGACGCCGGCGTAACGAACGTCGGCATACATCGTCATGTTGAACACGTACAGACACCAGATGAGCACGCCCATCCAGCAGGTGATGATCATCCACTGGTGGCCCCAGCGCTTCATCTGCAGAAAGCCGATCGCCGCAGCGCACCGCATCGCGAAGACGGTGAGGATCATGCCGAACACCATGGACTTCTCGCCCGGCCCGGCGGCGCCGCCCATCCACAGTTCGTTGTAGTGCCAGAAGTACCCGGCGTCGAACATGGCGCCCCACCCGACCATCAGCACCCGGTTGATCAGCGTGTGGTTGGCGACGAGGTCGAGGGCCCACCCGAGGCTGTTGAGCATGCCGTCGATCAGCACGAGATATCCGATGAGCGTGACGATCATCGGCCGGACGGAGTATCCCGCGCGCAGCGCCTGGCGCTGTAACCACACGCCGCGCATGAAGATCGGGAAGCCGATGAGCCCAGGCGCCCACATGCCCATCAGCGCCGCACCGACGATCATCCACTTGTCGGCCCGCCGCTGAGCCAGCCGGGATTGTTCGTGGTGCTCCTCAAGGTTGAGAGAACCCTCTGCCGGCACGGATGCCGTGACCTTGGCGTCCGATTTGCGGTTCAGCAGAGGGATGTTCACAGGTCCCACCAGCCTCGGGTGAACGACATGTACAGCTGGATTCCGAACATCGCCAGCAGGTATCCGTAGATGACGATCTGCAGGACGATGAGGGCCTTCTTGCGGTTGCGTTCCTTCTGATCCACCATGGCGGCGATTCCTTCCTAGGCGCTTGAGCTGCCGGCATCGGCTGCGGACAGGCACGCGGACGCGACCTCCCGCAGCCCTTCGGTGATGGCGCCGTCGCTGGACAGCGGGGCGAGGACACAGGCCTCCGCGGCTTCGAGTTCCGTTGCACCGGCAGCGATCAGGTGTGCCGCCGTGACGAGTACCCGAGTGGAGGGCGGTTCGAAGTGGAATGCCTCGTCCGCGGTACGGATCGCGGTGGCGCACCGGACCAGCCGCTGTGCGGTGGGCAGTCCGACGCCGGTCTCGGCGACGATCACCTCTGCCTCGCGTTCGGGCGGCAGGTACCGCATCGGCAGCGTGACGAAACGCTGCCGGAAGGACGGTTTGAGCTCCTTGAGTGAGCTGCGGTAGGCGGGGTTGTAGGAACACACCAGCATGAAAGTCTCTGGCGCATGGACGACTTCGCCCGCACGATCCAGGTAGAGCGTGCGCCTGTGGTCGGTGAGCGAGTGCAGGACGGCCAACGAATCGTGACGCGCCTCGACGACCTCGTCGAGGTAGCAGATCGCCCCGGCCTTGACGGCCCGCGTGAGGGGACCGTCGGTCCAGACCACATCCCCGCCGGTGACCATGAACCGTCCGACGAGGTCCGAGCTGGTCAGATCGTCGTGGCAGCTGATGGTGACGACCGGACGGCTGAGCAGCAGTCCCATGTGCTCGACCAAGCGGGTCTTGCCACATCCTGTCGGGCCGGTGAGCATCACCGGTAGGCGCTGGCGGCAGGCCTGCTCGAAGAGCTGCACCTCGTTGGCGTTGGCGTAATACGTGTCAGTCATACGGATACCAGCTCCCGGTGGACGTGCGCGAGGACGCGGGGAAGTTCTTCGATTCGGCGGATGCGTTGGGACCGTTTGGGGCCGAACACTTCCGGCAGGGGATCGACGCGGACGGGCCCGACGCCGAGGTAGTACATGGAGACGCCGGCATCGTTGGCTTCCTCGACAGCGTGCGCGGCATCAGCCCAGGCGTAGCGGCCCTCGTAGCCTTCGTCCGAGATCAGGCCGTCCCCGATGACGATGAGCAACCTGCGCTCCGAAGGCTGGTCGAGCAGGCGGCTGGTCATATGCCGCAGCGGCGCACCGAGTCTGGTGTAGCCGCCGGTGGACAGGCCCAGACTGCCGGGCGGGACAAAACGGCGGTCCGCGAAATCCTTGAGGCAACTGACTTCCACGCGATGGCGGGTGTTCCCGGTGAACGTGAAGATGCCGTGGCGTTCCCGGGCCGACGTCATCGCGCGGGACAGGGCGTCGGCGCAGGCGAGCTCCAGTTTGAAGATCCTGCCCCCGTGTACACCCAGCGAAGAGCTGCCGTCGAGCAGCAGCGCGGTTGTCACGTCCCGGTTGGCGGGCAACAGTTCACGGAAGAGGCGCGGTTCGACCGCCTCACCGGTTGTCAGGTCGATGAAGTGGTTGACGTACTGGTCGACGTCGAGGTCGGAGCCGTCCTCCAGCCGGTTCTTCATGGCCCGGTGGGTGTTCTCCTCGAACCACTTCCGGACGTCGACGGCGACCGCGCCGGGCTGCCGGTGGCGGCTGGAGCGGGCCTGCTCGAGAACCGCGACGTGGTCCGGCATGAAGCTGTTCGTCCACGCGTTCCATTCCGGGTAGGGGATTCCCGGCCGGTGGTCGGGGGTGATGTCGAGGTCGTTGTCCTGAGGCCGGCTCGGTGGGGGCAAGTTCGAGTTGCGGACCCCGCCGTCCCCGCCGGCGGGGACGGAGTGTGGTGCCGGCGAACGCTTCTGGTTGGTGGTCCACGGCAACCGTCCGAAGGTACGGCGCAGCTTGTCGGACAGTCCCTGCGGCAGGGTGTAGGCCCGCGGCAGGCTGCCGAGCAGCGGGTCGATGGCGAACTGCTGAGAGGTACGCGCAAGGGCGACGGCCCGGTTCAGCATCTCTTTGGCGTCCGTGTCCGCGCCGGCCGGTTCCAGGTGCGGAAGCGCCGAGCGCAGGTCGGCCAGTAGTCCGGGCCAGTTCTCGGCGACCCAGCCCAGCGCGACGCCGGCCTCGACGAGGGTGAGCGCGGCGAGTTCGCGGGTCGAGAGCTCGTTGAGCCGATAGTCGAGGATGCGCTCTTTGGATGGCGAGCACTGCAGTGCCACACCGCATGTCAGCGTTCGCCGGGTCCAGTCACGACGCGGTGGATAGGGCACGTGCACGACATCGAGCAGGGAACTCAGACCGAAGCCGCGGTGCTGCCCGCTGACCAGGCGGGCGCCGGTGCGGCGCTGGCCGCTCAACGCCACGGCGGTGACGGCGCAACTGCGCTCGGTCGCCATGGCGTGGGCTTCGTCGAGTTCGGGCATCTGCTGCGTCACGCCTTCAGAAGGTGCCGATGTTGGAGAACATCCAGTACCAGAACCAGATGATCAAGCCGGTGCCGCCCCAGGCGGCCACGTAGCGGAGTATCTCCCAGATCCAGGCGGCCACGTCAGTTCTCCTCGCAGAAGGGATGATTCATCGGACCTCCAGTCCTCGTCGTGCGGTGATGACCAAGTTGGCCAGCATCGCGTCGCGGTGTTGGCCCTTGGCAGTGGTGGTCAGGACGCCGTAGATACCCAGGAGGAAGAATGCGGCGCTGTAGAAGGCGTCGACCTCGGGATGTACCTCGCCGTGGCCCCGGGCGCGCTCGATCTCGCGGAGGAGCAGGACGATCATCGGGTGGTCGCTCCATTCGTCCTTGCTGGGGCGTGTCGGCGAGAAATGCAGCGCAAGGAGTTCTTTGAACAGGAGCGGCCCGAACCGTTGCTCCAGGCTGCCCACCAGGCGGACGAGCTCGGTCAGCGCCGTTGCGAGATCGTGTGCTTTCTCGAGAAAGCTCGCGAATTCGGCTGCCATGCGCGTCTCTTCGCGGCGTTCCAGTTCCAGCAGCACGTGTTCCTTGCTGGGGAAGTGGAAGAAAAAGGTCCCGTGGGCAACGCCCGCGGCACTGACGATCGCGCCGATGTCCGCCCCGGCCATGCCCGACGCCTGGAACTCGGCGACGGCCGCGCCGAGTATCCGTTCCCGCGTCTGCAGTCGGCGCAACTCGCGCGCCGACTGCTTGATCTGTGGGGTCATGATCCCCCCTTTTCTAGCTCAGTAACTGATTGCAGTCAATGAGTTAAGTCATTGGACTAGTCGGAGAAGATCTCGCGGTTGACGGAATGCAGGTACGGGATCGCGAGGAACGGGGTGATGTAGAAGATGTCGTACAGCCACCATCCGACGACCGGTAGTACGACGCCGGCGAAGCGGACATCGGCGAACATCGTCATGTTGAACACGTAGAGGCACCAGATGAGCACGCCCATCCAGCAGGTGATGATCATCCACTGGTGGCCCCAGCGCTTCATCTGCAGGAAGCCGATGCCCGCGGCGATCCGCATGGTGAAGACGGTGAGGATCATCCCGACTTCCATGGCCTTTTCGCCGGGCCCGGCGGCCCCGCCGATCCACAGTTCGTTGTAGTGCCAGAAGTATCCGGCGTCGAACATTGCGCCCCAGCCGTTCAACAGGATTCGGGCGAGAATGGTGTGGCTGGCGGCGAGGTCGAGGGCCCACCCGACGGTGTTGATCGCGGCGTCGATGATGACCAGGTAGCCGATCAGCGTGACCAGCATCGGCCGGACGGACAACCCGTCCCGCTGAGCCTTGCGAAGCAGCCAGACCCCCCTGAGGAACAGGGGCAGGCCGAAGATGCCAAGGGCTGCGGTGCCGATGAGCAGGCTGCCGGAGATGAGCCATTTGTCGGCCTGCCGCTGTGCGCGCAGCGAGGCGTCCAAGTGTTCGTCGAGCCCGCTCGGCGAGGGGTGGGCCGCCTCGACCCTGTCGCCGCTACGCCGCAGGTTCAGCGTTGGCAAGTTCATGACGACTGACTATAGTCAACCAAATTCGGTAGTCAATCGGCTACTCGACCGGGCCGGAAGGCTTTTCCACCACCATTCGGGGGAACTGGAGCAGGTTTGACGATGCGCAGAGTGGTCCAGTTCTCCACCGGCAATGTCGGTCGGCATTCGCTGGCGGCGATCATCGGCAGGCCCGACCTGAAGCTGGTCGGTGTTCATGCCTCCGGCCCGGACAAGATCGGGCGTGACGCTGCCGAACTGTGCGGGCATGTCGAGCCGACGGGTGTCATCGCGACCGACGACATCGACGCGCTCATCGCGCTCGGGCCCGATTGCGTGGTCTACACAGCCTTGGGGGAGACGCGGCCGATGGAGGCCATCGAGCAGATGTCGCGGTTCCTGGCGGCCGGGATCAATGTCGTCGGAACCTCGATGGTGTGGCTGGTGACACCGCACCAGGCCGACGATTGGTTGCGGGTACCGCTTGCGGAGGCGTGCTCGGTCGGGAACTCCTCGCTGTATGTCAACGGCATCGATCCCGGTTACTCGGGGGACACCGCGGTGTACGCAGCGCTCAGTGTGGTCACCCGAGCCGAGTCGGTGACCGTCAAGGAGATCTTCGACTACGGCAACTACGACGACTACGAATACACTGGCACCGCCATGGGTTTCGGCACCACGCCGGACGACGAGCTGCCGATGGCATTCCAGCCGGGGGTGATCACGGCGATGTTCGGCGGATTGGTGCGCAATCTGGCCCATCATCTAGGCGTGGAGCTCGACGAGGTTCGTCAGCGGTTCGAGCCGTGGTACGCCACCGAGTGCATCGAGTGCACGATGATGACCGTCGAACCAGGGCAATTGGCCGGCACCCGATTCGCCGCCGAAGGCATCCGCAGCGGCGTTCCGATCATCACTGTCGAGCACACCACGAGGCTCACTCCGGCGGCAGCGCCGGATTGGGAATATCCGCCCGACGGCCAGTCCGGCGTGCACAAGGTGACCGTGGAGGGCGAGCCACGCATCGAGGTGAGCACTGAGCTGTCCCATCCGACGCTCGACGTGACCGACGCCGGATGTCTGTCGACCGCGGCGCGGGTGGTCAACGCGATCGACTGGGTGTGTGATGCTCCGGCAGGATTGGTTGCCGCCGAGGATATTCCGCCGACCGCGTTGATCCGCGGGCTGATGTGGTGATTGCTCGGGCTAAGGAGCCAGCCGCTCCCGCAGTTCGCGTTTGAGCACCTTGCCGTAGCTGTTCTTGGGCAGCGCATCGATGAATTCGTAGCGCTTGGGCCGCTTGAACCGCGCGATGCGTTCCAGCAGGTGAGCGTCCAGGACTGCGGGGGAGACTTCACCGACCACAAAGGCGACCACCACCTCACCCCAGTCGGCATCCGGCGCCCCGACGACGCCCGCCTCCACGACATCGGGGTGTTCGAGCAGTGCTTCCTCGACCTCGCGGGGGTAGATGTTGCTGCCCCCGCTGATCACCACGTCCTTGGACCTGTCGCGCAGCGTGAGGTAGCCGCGGGCGTCGAAGGAACCCATGTCGCCGGTGTGCAGCCAGCCGTCCATGAGTGTGGCGGCGGTGGCGGTCGGGTTGTTCCAGTAGCCCGACATGACGACGTCGCCGCGGCAGACGATCTCACCGATCTCCCCGACGGCGGCTTGCGTGCCGTCGTCGTTCAGCACGGCCACCTCGACGCCAGAGCGGGGGTACCCGACCGAGCCCAGCGTCGCGTCGTCAGCGCCGACATGATCGGCGCGGCGCAACCCGGTGATCGTCATCGGGGCCTCGCCCTGGCCGTAGAGTTGCACGAAGATCGGGCCGTAGGCGGCCAGCGACTTCTTGAGGCTGTCGACGTACATCGGCCCGCCGCCGTAGACCACGGTTTTCAGGTTCTCGGGGCGGGGACGGCCGGTCTGGATCAGGCGCTGCACCATGGTCGGAGCCAAAAAGGCGCTGCTGCCGGGGTGATGGGCGCACAGGTCCAGGAACTCGTCGGGTTCGAACGCGGCGGATTCGGGCACCACCTGGCGGGCGCCGCGCAGCACGTAGGGCGGAATGTACAGACCGGAGCCGTGGGACATCGGGGCACCGTGGATCAGGCTGCAGTTCTCGTCCGGGTCGTCGAAATCGGCCAGGTGCGCCACCGTCATCGCCATCAGATTGCGGTGGGACAGCATGGCGCCCTTGGATTTACCTGTGGTGCCGCTGGTGTAGAACAGCCAGGCCAGGGCGCCGGGGTCGGTGGTCGGCGGGTCGGCCGGCTCGGAGTCGAACCGGCCCGAGTAGTCCTGACTGCCGATCGTCTCGACGGGCACGTCGGTGGCCGCGGCCAGGTCGTCGGCGATCTTGGCCGACGCGAAGACCTGGGCCGCACCGGAATCGGCCAGGATGTCGGCCATCTCGCGGGGATGCAATTTGTAGTTGATCGGCACGAACACGCATTCGGCCGCCCAGATGGCGAACATCAGCTCGACGATCTCGGGCCGGTTCTCGCTGGCGACGGCGATGCGGGTGCCGCGATCACCGAGCGACTTCAACGAGGTGGCGAGCCGCAACACGCGGTCGCGCAACTCCGCCCAGGTGAGCAGTTGACGCTCGCCCAGGAACACCGCGCCCCGGTCGCCGAACCGGGCCGCGGCCTGTTCGAGCACCGCGAAAACGTTCATGGGGCAATCCATTCAGAGTGGAGCGCGAACTCCGACAGGTATTTCGTCGAACTCCAGCCGCCGTCGACGACGATGGTCTGCCCGTTGATGAAGCTGCCGCCCTCCGAGCACAGGAAGGCCACGGTGGCGGCGATGTCCTCGACCCGGCCCAGCCGGGTGTGCGGCGTCATCTCGGTCTGCATCTTGCGGAAGCCGGGATCGTTGAGCCGCTGCTCGACCATCGGGGTGACGGTGACACCGGGTGCGACCGCGTTGCACCGGATGCCCTGCGCACCGTACTGGCAGGCGATGTGGGTGGTCAGCGCCGTCAGCCCGCCCTTGGCCGCCGAGTATGCGCCGCCGCGCAATCCGCCGACGACGGCGAAGGTGGAGGTGACGTTGATGATCGCCGATCCGGGCCCCATGTGCGGCAGCACATCTCGAGCCAACCGGAAAGGTGCCCGCAGCATGATCCCGAGGAAGCGGTCGAGGGTTTCGTCGTCGGTCTCGTGCAGGGGTTTGGGGCTGCCGATGCCGGCATTGTTGACCAGGAAGTCGATGCGGCCCCAGCGGGACAACGCGGCTTCGACGATGCGCTGCGGGGCGTCATCGTCGGTGAGGTCGACGGCCACGGTGGCGATGCGCTCCGGGTCGCCCACGGCCTGTTCGAGTTCGGTGAGCCGGTCTTCGTCACGGCCGGTGCCGAGCACTGCCATGCCTGCCTCGGCGAGTGCGGTGGCACAGCCGAAACCGATACCGCTGCTGGCTCCGGTGACGATCGCAACCTGCATTAGTCGTGCCCCTTCAGCGTCGCTCGGATCTGATGCTTCAACACTTTGCCCGCGTCGTTCTTCGGCAGGGCATCCCAGATCTCCACCCGCTCGGGTGCTTTGAACCGGGCCAGCCCGTGCTCGGCCAGGAGCCGACCCAGGTCGGTGACGCCAGGGCGCCTGCCGTCGGTGGTGACCAGCACCGCGCAGGCGCGTTCCCCGGTGCGCTCGTCGGGCAGGCCGACCACAGCCGCCTCGACGATGCCGAGCTGACCGACAAGGAGGTCTTCGACCTCCTTGGGGGAGATGTTCTCGCCGTTTCTGATGATGAGGTCCTTGGCCCGCCCCGTCACCTGCAGGTAGTCGCCATCCACCCAGCGGCCGAGGTCGCCGGTGCGGAAAAAGCCGTTCTCGTCGAAGGATTCGATCTCGTCGTCGGGATGCAGGTAGCCCAGCAGCATCTGGGGACCCTGGGCGCGGATCTCCCCGGACACCAGCCGGATCTCGGCGATCCCGGGGCGCCCGTCGGTCTCGGCGGCGTGCTCGACGCCTCCGGGAGTCAGCGATCCGACGGTGGTGACCGGAACCTCGGTGGAGCCGTAGACCCGGCTGACCACGGCGCGGTCGAAGTAGCCCGACGCCCGCCGGATCAACGATGGCGGTACCGATGCGCCACCGCAGATGAACACCTTGAGATCGGGCAACCGGGTACCGGATCGTTCGGCGGCTCCCAGCAACTGCTCGAGGAAGGGCGTGGCCCCGGCCATGTGGGTGCACCGGTGCTCGGTCATCAGTGCCACGCCGTCCTCGGCGTTCCAGCGCTGCATCAGCACCGCGGTACTGCCCAGCAGCAGCGGGCATTCGAAGGCGTAGATGGAGCCGCCGATGTGCGCGATGGGCGAGGGCACCAGGAAGGTGTCGCCGGGGTCGATCATCCAGTGGTCGCGCAGCTGGCGGATCAGCGCGTTGATCGAGTTGTGGCTGTGCAGTACCCCTTTGGGGCGGCCGGTAGTGCCCGAGGTGTACATGATCATCCGGATGTCGTCCGGGTTCAGCGTGGGTAGTTCGCGGTCCGGTGCGGCCGGCATGGAGTCGAAGGCGTGGTGCGGGCCAGGATCGCCGCGCAGCACCACCACTTCCGGCGGCGTGGCCAGTTGGCTGACCACCCGGGTGAGCATCGCTGCGTAGTCGTGGCCACCGAACTCGGCGGGGATGAAGATCGCCCGGCTCTGCGCATCGTCGAGGATGAAGCACAGTTCCCGATCGCGCAGTGACGGCAGGATCGGGTTGACCGCCATGCCGGCCAGCGTGGCGCCGAGGTAGATGATCGCGGCCTCGTGCCAGTTGGGCAGCATGAAGGACACCACGCTGCCCGTCGGCATCCACTCGGTCAGTTGCAGCGCCAGAGCCGTTGCCCGGTCCTGGAGTTCGCCGGCCGTCAGCGTGATGCCGCCGTCGATCACCAATGCCCGGTCGGGGGTGTCCCGCGCCGCATCGGCCAGGGCGTCGACCAGGGTGGTGGACACCCATAGCCCGCGGGCGTAGGCGTCGGCCGCACGGGCCTCGTCCCGTCGCACCAGATTTCGCACCGTTCCTCAGCCCTTGACCCGGCGCATCGTCATGGAATGACGGAACCGGTCGGACGGGTGGGTGTTGACGGTGACCTGGGCGATTTCTCCGTCGGAGGTGGTGTAGGTGCGCTGCATCTGCAGGGCCGCGGAGCCGGGACTGACCTTGAGGCCCGCGGCGAGCTCGGGCGAAGTGACGATCGCCGAGATCTCCTGGTGCACTTCGACAATGCTGACTCCGAAGAGATCTTCGATCAGCGGGAAGATCGGACCGGAATGGCGCTGCAACAGACGCCCGACGGCGGCGAAGCTGCGGTTGATGTAGTACTCGGTGCGGCAGACCGGCGCAGGATCGTCGTCGGACTGCCGGTAGCCGCGGACGGCCAGCCATTGCTCGCCGAGTGGGAGACCGGTGCGCCCGGCCAACTCGTTGTCGATCGTGACCATGGCATTGGACTCGATCGTGAATTGCGCACCGGTAGCGAAAGCCAGCAGGTCGTTGATCGAGACCACGTCCTGCGCATACGTATTCGTCGCCGCCCGCGGTGCGACCGTGGTGCCGGCCCGGGGCCGTGAGGTGACGAGGTTGTCGTCGCGCAGCCGGCGCAGCGCCTCGCGCACGGTGTAGCGGCTGACTTCGAAGCGCTCGCACAGTTCGTGTTCGGTGGGCAACTGCGAGCCCACCGGGTACACCCCGTCGACGATCTCCTTGCGCAGGGTGCGCGCGACCTGCAGGTAGCGATGGTCCGCCGGTGTGATGGTCACGGTGTCAGCCTCTGCGCAGCGCCAGCACGCTGCCGTCGCCGTCGCCCGATATGTAGAGCGTCCCATCGGCTCCCGCGGCGATCCCGGCGAACGGGCCCTGCGGGCCGGAGAACGGAGGCATGCCCTTGAGCGGCTTTGGGGTCACACCGGGCGGCGGCCCGACCGGCAGCCCGGTGGCGATCGTGGTGCGGCCCGCCGATACGAATTCGCACTCGACAACTTCTTTACTGCCCGCATCGACGATGTAGAGCACACCGCCGCGCACGAGAATGCCGTGCGGCGTGTGCAATCCGTCAACCAGCGGTTGCGCAGTCCCTCCGCTCACCCGGAGAACAGCGCCCGCCACCGACACCAGCGGTGCGCCGTCGGGGCCGATCGCCACACCGACAGGGGTGTCCAGACCGGACGCCAGCACACTGACCGCGCCGTCGCGCACCGAAAGTAGCCGGCCCGCACCCTGTTCCACCACCACGACGGAACCGTCCGGAGCCTGCGCCACGCCGTAGGGCTGGTCGATGCCGCTGGCCAGCACCTGGCACACCTCGTCCTCGGCTCCGGCCGGGCGGAACCTGGCCACGGTATCCGCGGCGGTAGTGACGATGAATTCGCCCGGACCCGAGGCGATCACTCCGCGCAGGAACCCCGGATAGCCGGGTGAGAACAGCATCGCGACGGTCTGCAGGTCCCCGTCGGGGCCGACCCGGTAGAAGTAGGTGCCGTCGGCGACGTAGAGCGCTCCGTCGGAGCCGACCGCCAGATCCAGCGGCCAGTTGAGTCCGCCCGGCAGCACCGCCTTGCCGCCGCCGGCCAGGATCTCGGTGATCTCACCGGTGAAGTTCGAAACGAATAGCCGGCCGTCGACGAAGGTGCAGTTGTCGAGGCCCGGGGTCAGCTGGGCCAGCAGGGTCTGTTCGCCGTTGCGTGGGTCGATGCGCAGCACCTGGCCGCTGGCCACCTGGGTCGAGACGATGTGGCCGTCGGCGTCGAACTTGACCGAGTCCGGTACCCCGAGCCCGCCGGCCACCACCTGGCGATCGCCGCCGTCGGGATCAATGCGCCAGATCTCGTTGGCGCCCATCACTGGGAAGTAGAGGAGCCCGTCGGGGCCGACCTCCATGGCGTTGGGCGAGGGCACGTCCTCCAGCAGGATGCGCGGTGCGCCGCCGGCGAGGTCGAATTCCATGAGCCGTCCGCCCTCGCGGCATTCGCCGACGAACAACCTGCCCTGATGGAAGGTGATGCCGTTGGCCGAGGGGACGTCGTCGCGCAGGACGCGGGTGGTGCCGTCGGCCGCGCGCAGGCTGACCCGGCCGTCCATCACCTCGGTGGCATAGAGGTTGCCGTCCGGGTCGAACGCCACGTCATCGGGGGCGATGATGTCGCCGCCCTTGGCGCTGACCGTTTCCAGTGCTCCAGTCCCGAGGTCGAGTGCGCTGATCTGGCTGCCGGTGACCTGTGCGACGTAGATGCGGCCATCCGGGCCGGTGCGCAGGCCGTTCGCGCCGAACAGCCGGCTGGGGCCGGTGACCTGCTGCAGCGTCCAGTTCTCGGCCACGGCCGGGTTTGCGGTGTACCTCGCGTTGGCGGTGCCAGGGTCGGCCGATAGGGCGCTCATGACCTCGGACGTTAGCAACTCGCCGTAGTCCAGACAATAGTCGTCATAAACCTCTGATCGACCCTTGACGGTTGAATAAGTGCTGCGGAATAGTGTTCTCCAATATGAAGATCCTCATTTGTTGTCCGGACAATTAAGCGGCAAGGGTTGCGAATGGACAGTTCCCTGAGCTTGGACGGCCGGGTCGTGGTGGTGTCGGGCGCCGGCGGCGGCGGCATCGGCACGACGGTCACGCGGATGGCGGCCGAGGCCGGGGCCACGGTCGTGGCAGTAAGCCGGTCGCAGGACAACCTCGACACCCACGTCGCACCACTGGCGGACAAGGGACTGAACGTGGTGACGGTGGCCGCGGACGCCTCCACCGATGAGGGCATCGCCACCGTGCTGGACGTGGCACGCGACGCCGAGGGGACGCTGTACGGCTTGGTGAACGTCGCAGGCGGCGCGGCGCCGTCCACCTGGATGCCGGCCACCCGGGTCTCGCGGGACGACTGGCGCGAATTGTTCACCGCCAACCTGGAAACCATGTTCTTCATGAGCCAGGCTGTGGCCGCCGAGCTCCGGGCGCAGGGGACGCCGGGCTCGATCGTGTCGGTGTCCTCGATCAGCGGGATGAACACCGCGCCGTATCACGTCGCCTACGGAACCGCGAAGGCCGCGATCGTGGCGGCCACCCGAACCATGGCCGTCGAGCTCGCGGAGGCCGGTATCCGCGTCAACGCCGTTGCTCCGGGCGTCACCGAAACCGCCGCCTCGGCAACCTATGTCGATGCCGACCCTGAGCGGGACCAGCGGGCGATCGCGATGGGCCGGCGCGGCACGCCCGAGGAGCAGGCCGGCGCCATCCTGTTCCTGCTGTCTGATCTGTCGAGCTATATCACCGGCCAGACCATCCTGGTCGACGGCGGGCTGAACCTGCGCTGGACCCATCTCGGCGCTGACAGCACCTCGCTGTTCCTCAAGGACGAATCCTTCCGCGAAGCCATCAGGAGGATCTAATGGCCCACACCGAATCCCATCTCGACGCCGCGATGGAGGTCGACGCGGACCCGGACGACTCGACCGGAGTCATCGCCGAGGATCTGTCTCAGCCGACGACCATCGGAGTCGAGGCCTACATCTCCGCGGATTACGCACGCGCCGAACGGGATCGGCTGTGGCGCAAGGTGTGGCAGCAGGTCGGCCGGGTGGAGGAGATCCCCGAGGTCGGCAACTACCTGACGTACGACATCCTCGACGACTCGATCATCGTGGTGCGAACCGGTCCGAACGAGTTTGCGGCCCACCACAACGTCTGCATGCACCGCGGCCGCAAGCTCATCGACAACCCCGAGGGAGCCAAGAACGCCACCGGCCGGGCCCGGAAATCCTTCGTCTGCGGATTCCACGGCTGGACCTACGGTCTCGACGGCGCCTGCACCCACATCCGGGAACAGGACGACTGGCAAGGCAAGCTCACTCCACGCAACACGCACCTGGCGCCCGTACAGGTGGACACCTGGGGCGGATGGCTGTTCATCAACATGGACCCGCACTGCGAGCCGTTGATCGACTACCTCTACCCGGCCGCCAAGATCCTCGACCCGTTCGGGTTGGAGAACATGCGTTACAAGTGGCGCAAGTGGTTGTACTTCGACTGCAACTGGAAGGTCGCGATGGAGGCCTTCAACGAGACCTACCACGTGTTCACCACGCACCCGGAGTTCAACCAGTTCGGTGAGTTCAAGGGCTGGGCGAAGGCGCAGGGCAAGCACAGCAACATCGGCTACGACGCGCCGAAAGGCATGGACGAGACCAAATCCAAAATCCGCCTGGGAACCGGGGATCCGCGCATCTCCACTGCCGAGATGCAGGTCTACACCATGGAGGAGACCAACGCGACCACCACGCAGACACTGGTGAACGCCGCCAAGCGCCTGGTCGACGAACTGCCCGAGGGCACCCCCGCCGACGAGGTGCTGCAGCACTGGCTGGCCTCGGCTCGTCGCGACGACGAGGCACGTGGCGTGATCTGGCCGACCATCCCGCCGGACATCCTGGGCCAGAGCGGCACGGCGTGGCAGATCTTCCCGAACTTCCAAGTGGGACAAGGCCTGACCAGTGCGTTGTGCTACAGCGCACGCCCGGATCCGAGTTACAACCCGGACAAGTGCATCTTCGAGGTCGCCGTCTTCGAGCTGTACCCCAAAGGTGAAGAGCCGCAGACCGAGTGGGTCTACACCCCGAAGGACTCACCGAACTGGCTGTCGGTGCTGCCGCAGGATTTCTCGAACATGGCGGCGGTGCAACAGGGGATGAAATCCGCGGGCTTCCCCGGAACTCTTCCCAATCCGTACCGCGAACGCAGCACGGTCAACCTGCACTACCAACTTTCCAAGTACATGGGCACCGGAGAGCCCCGAGACATCCAGTGATCTGGGTGCATCTAGCGGCGCTCACCGCCGCCCATTGCCCCCAAATCGCCGAGTAAGGAGACAACATGAAGGTCAATCTGGGTACAGGAGCGCAGAACTCCCACGACTGGGAGCGCGTGCTGGCCGGTGACTTCACCACCCCGCCGGCCACGCCGGACTACAAGTGCGTCCAGGCCGCGCTGGCCCTGGGCGACCTCGCCGAGCCGCTCGGCTTCGACGGGATCTGGTTCCCCGAGCACCACGGCACGCCATACGGCATGACCCCCAACCCGATTCAGGCTCTGACCTACTTCGCGGGACGCACCGAGCGGGTCAGCCTGGGCACGTTCGTGGCGGTCGTGCCCTGGTGGAACCCGATCAGGTTGGCCACCCAGATCGCCTACCTCGACATCGTCTCCAACGGTCGCTACACCACGATCGGTCTGGGCCGCGGGGTGTCCAAGGGCGAGTTCGCCGCGGTCGGTGTGCCGCGGGAGGAGAGCCGCGACCGCTTCAACGAGACGCTGGACATCCTCAAGCTGGCCTTCTCCGGTGAGCGGTTCTCCTATGACGGCAAGATCTTCAGCTTCCCGGAGATGTCGCTGCGGCCCGAGCCGATCAGCACCGACCTGTTCGACCGCATCTACAGCTCGTCCTCGACCGCCGAGTCGCTGGAGATCCTGTCGCGGCGCGGCATGGTTCCGCTGTTCGTGGGCAACAAGCCGATCACCGACGCCGGCGAAGAGGTCCGCAAGGTCAACACCTTCCGGGCCGAGGAGGGCCTGGGGCCGTGTCAGCCCAAGAACGTGATGTTCATGTACTGCGTGGGCTCCGAAGATGAGGTTGCACAAACTGAAGAGTGGATCTGGACCGCCAACCGGGACGTCAACGTGCACTACGGCTTCGCCGACGCGTCGAACTTCAAGGGTGTCAAGGGCTATGAGGCGTACGCCGCCCGTGAAGCGAGCGCGACGGCGGTGCTGGCCTCGGAGGTCGGCAACCAGAAGAAGGGCGGCCCGCCCGGATACCACGCGTCCAACCTGCTGATCGGCACCCCGGACACGGTGTTCGAGAAGCTCAAGGCCGCGCAGGAGGCCTGCTCGTTCTGCGAGGTCACCATCGTTCCGCAGTTCGGCACCATGCCGTACGAGAAGGCGATGGAGTCCACCAAGTTGTTCGCGGCCGAGGTGCTGCCCGCGGTGCACGACATGCCGGCCCCGCTGCACCCCGCCGCGCTGCCGGAGAAGGCCAACGCATGACGACGCCCGAATCGACCACGTGCGGGCCCACCGATACCCCCACCGATTTCGACATCGACGCAATCCGGGAGAAGTACGCCGCCGAGCGGGCCAAGCGGCTGCGGCCTGAAGGCGGCGACCAGTACCTGGAGCTGGAAGGTGACTTCGCCGACTTCTACGAGGTCGACCCGTACACCACGGTGAGCGAACGGGATCCGATCTCCGAGGATTCCGACGTCGTCATCCTCGGCGGCGGTTTCGCCGGCCTCCTGGCAGGGGCGTATCTGAAGAAGGCGGGTGTCGAGGGGATCCGGGTCATCGAGATGGCCGGAGACTTCGGTGGGGTCTGGTACTGGAACCGTTTCCCGGGAATCCAGTGCGACAACGATGCCTACTGCTACATCCCGCTGCTCGAAGAACTCGACTTCATGCCGAGCAAGAAGTTCGCCGACGGTGCCGAGATCTTCCAACACTGCCGCAATATCGGGAAGCACTTCGGGCTGTACGACGGTGCGCTGTTCTCCACCCAGGTTCGGGAACTGCGGTGGGACGACGAGACACAGCGCTGGCAGATCCAGACCAACCGCGGCGACGACATCCGGGCCCGGTTCGTGGTGATGGCGCAGGGCTCCTACAACCGCCCGAAGCTGCCCGGTATCCCGGGCATCAAAGACTACGAGGGACACGTATTCCATTCCGCACGCTGGGATTACGAATACACCGGCGGTGATGCCGACGGCGGCCTGCACAAGCTGGCCGACAAGCGGGTCGCCCTCGTCGGTACCGGTGCGACCGGTATCCAGCTGGTGCCGCACCTGGGCCGTGACGCGCAGCAGCTGTTCGTCTTCCAGCGGACGCCGTCCTCGGTCGACGCGCGGTCCAACCCGCCGACCGATCCGGTGTGGGCCGCATCCCTGCAGCCGGGCTGGCAGGAGGAGCGCAAGCGCAACTTCCACAACTGGTCGCCGTTCGTCGGCGTGGTGTTCGGTGAACCGGACCTGGTGTGCGACTTCTGGACCGAGCTGGGCCGCAACCTGACCGCCCGGATTGCTGCCACCGCAAACCCCGCCGAGGTGACCATCGAGCAGATCATGGCGTTCCGGGAAGAAGAAGACTTCAAGATCATGGAGCGGCTGCGTCGCCACGTCGCCGAGATCGTCGAGGACCCCGAGACCGCCGAGGCGTTGAAGCCGTACTACCGATTCATGTGCAAGCGGCCAACTTCCAGCGAGCACTACCTGGCCACGTTCAACCGTCCGAACGTCAAACTCGTCGACGTCTCGGCGTCCAAGGGCGTGGAACGGCTGACGGAGAAGGGCATCGTCGCCGACGGTGTCGAGTACGAGGTCGACTGCGTGATCTTCGCGAGCGGCTTCGAGATCTCCACCGAGATCAGCCGCCGGTTCGCGATCGACGACATTGTGGGCCGCGACGGGCTGTCGCTGTTCGACCACTGGCAGAACGACTACAAGACCCTGCACGGGATGACCAGCCGCGGGTTCCCCAACCAGTTCTTCATGGGTTTCATCCAGGGCGGAGTCTCGGCCAACACCACAGCGATGTTCGAACAGCAGGCCAAGCACATCGCCTACATCATCGCCGAGGCCCAGAACCGTGGCGCCACCACGGTGGAACCCAGCCAGGAGGGGCAGGACGCCTGGGTGGCCACGGTCCGTGAGCTGGCGATCGACAACTCGGCGTTCGAACTGTCATGCACGCCCGGCTACTACAACAACGAGGGCCGTGGCGGCGCTGAGCGCAACGGTGCCTTCCTCGGTGATTTCTACTCGCCCGGGTTCTACGCCTTCGACGAGCTCATTGCCGACTGGCGGGACAAGGGTGACCTCGACGGACTAGAGCTCACCTCATGACGACCACTACGGCCCTGCAAACGCGGGACATCAAGCCGCGCATAGGAACCGAGATCCGCGCAGACAAGGCCACGCTGCTCTGCGGCGAGCATGCCGGGCGGATCAGGGAGCTCTTGGAGCAACGCGGAGTGCTGGTGTTCCCGCAGATCGGCTTCACCGACGACGAGCAGATCGCGTTCACCGAGACCCTCGGCACGTTCGCTCCAGAGCACCAAGGCGAGAAGTTGTACAAGGTCTCGTTGGACACCGAGGTGAACAAGCAGGCGGATTACCTCAAGGGTTCGCTCTACTGGCACATCGACGGCACGATGAACGAGGTGCCGATCCTGGCCTCCTTGTTGCAGAGCGTGGCGCTCGGCAACCCCGAAGAAGGCGACACCGAGTTCTGCAACACCTACGCCGCCTACGACGACCTGTCCGACGCGGACAAGGCCGACATCGAGGGCCTGCGGGTCATGCACTCGGCGTGGAACACGCTGTTCTACTACGACCCCGAACCCAGCACCAAGACGCTGCGTCGCATGATGGCGATCGGTGACCGGGAGCTGCCGTTGGTGTGGACGCATCAGTCCGGACGCAAGTCGCTGGTGCTCGGTGCCACCGCACGACACATCGTCGACTCGAACGGTCCGATCGATTTCAGGAGGAGTGCCGAACTGCTGGTGCGACTGCGGGATTGGGCCACCCAGCCCGACTTCACCTACCGGCACAAATGGACCGTCGGCGACCTGGTGATCTGGGACAACACCGGAACGATGCACCGGGCCACCCCGTACGACCCGGCGTCGGGGCGGTTGTTGCAGCGCACCAAGCTCGAGGGCGAGGAGCCCTTCGCTTGAGCACTCTCAGATTCGATGATCGCGTCGCCGTCGTCACCGGCGCCGGCCGGGGACTGGGCCGCGAATACGCGCTGCTGCTCGCGGCGAAGGGCGCGAAGGTCGTCGTCAATGATCCCGGTGGCAGTCTCACCGGCGACGGCACCGACGCGGCGCCTGCCCAGAGCGTGGTCGACGAAATCGTCGCCGCCGGTGGGCAAGCCGTCGCCGCCACCGATTCGGTCGCGACACCCGAAGGCGGCCAGGCCATCATCGACACCGCCGTCGAACAGTTCGGTCGCGTGGACATCCTCATCCACAACGCGGGCACGGTGAGACGCGCGTCGCTCAAGGAGATGAGCCACGACGATTTTGAGGCCGTACTCGACGTGCATCTTCGCGGCGCGTTTCACGTTGTGCGCCCCGCATTTCCGCGGATGTGTGAGGCCGGGTACGGACGAGTGGTGCTGACCTCGTCGATCGGTGGGCTGTACGGCAACCACCAGGTGGCCAATTACGCGGCGGCCAAGGCCGGAATCCTGGGACTCTGCAATGTGGTAGCACTGGAGGGCGCCGGCGACGGTGTGTTGTGCAACGCGATCGTCCCGGGCGCGGTGACCCGGATGGCCGAAGGCCTGGACACGTCGGCGTATCCGCCGATGGGCCCGGACCTCGTCGCCCCGGCCGTCGGCTGGCTGGCGCATGAATCCTGCTCGGTCACCGGCGAATTCTTCGTCGCGATCGCGGGTCGGATCGCCCGTGCCGTCGTCGCCGAGTCACCAGGTGTATACCAACCGTCCTGGACAGTAGAACAAGTAGGCGAGCAGATCGACGCGATCCGGGACCTGTCCGAGCCGGTGATCTTCCCGGTGGTTCCCGACGGTCATGCCGACCACATCCGCTATAGCTTCGGGCGAGCAACCGAGGGGGTTGGCTCATGAGATCCGGTCCACTGCAGGGTGTTCGGGTCGTCGACCTCACCGCCATGGTGATGGGGCCGTACTGCACCCAGATCATGGCCGACATGGGAGCCGACGTCATCAAGGTCGAAACGCCGGCGGGGGACAACACCCGCTACATCTCGGTGGGCCCGGCACCCGGCATGAGCGGCGTGTTCGTCAACGTCAACCGCGGGAAGCGCAGTGTGGTGCTGGACCTGCGCTCGCCCGAGGGCAAGGCAGACCTGCGTGCCCTGATCGGCGACGCCGACGTGTTCATCCATTCGATGCGGGCAAAGGCCATCAGCAAGCTGGGCTTCGGCTACGACGACGTGGCGGCCATCAACCCGGGCATCGTCTACACAAACTGCTACGGGTACGGGCGGCGCGGGCCCGACGCCGACCGCCCCGCCTACGACGACACCATCCAGGCCGAGTGCGGATTGCCCGCCGTGCAACAGCAATTGACCGGTGAGGCCTCCTACGTCGGCACCATCATGGCCGACAAGGTGGCCGGCCTGACCGCGCTCTACGCCACCACGATGGCGCTGTTCCACCGGGAACGCACCGGCGAGGGCCAGGAGGTGGAGGTCAGCATGTTCGAGACCATGGCTTCCTTCATGCTGGTCGAACATGCCAACGGCGCCATGTTCGACCCCCCACTGGGTCCGGCGGTGTACCCGCGCGCGGTGACGCCGAACCGCAAGCCGTACGAGACCAAGGACGGTCACATCGCGGCGCTGGTCTACAACGACAAGCACTGGAACGCCTTCATCGACCGGGTACAACCCGCCTGGAACAGCGCCGAATACGCGACACTGGAACAGCGGGCCCGTCAGATCGACACCGTGTACGGGCTGGTGGCACAGACCCTCAAGGAGCGCACGACCGCGGAGTGGCTGGATCTGTTTGCGGAGCTGGAGATTCCTGCGGCACCGATGCTGACCCCGGATGCGTTGTTCGAGAACGAGCACCTCAATGCGGTCGGCTTGTTCGAGACCGTGGACACCCCGCACGGACGCGTGCGGATGCCGGGTGTGCCGACCTGGTTCTCCCGGACCCCGGGCCACGTCGCCGGGTATGCGCCCGAACTCGGGGCCGATACCGCCGAGGTCCTGGCCGAGCTGAGATCCCGCGAGATCGCCGGCTAGCGCGGACCAGATCAGGAACAGAAAGGCCTGGAGTGGATTTCGAGTTTGGTGAGGCGGCCGACACGCTGCGCAGGGACCTGCGTGCGCTGATCGCCGACCAGGTGCCCGCCGACTTCCTCGGCGCGTTCACCGATGACCCCGCCGATCTGGCGGTGGCGCAGCAGTTCTGCCGGACACTGGCCCAGCAGCACTTGCTGTGTATGTCGTGGCCGAAGGAGTTCGGTGGCAGCGACGCGTCAGTGTGGGAACAGACCGTGGTGCGCGAGGAGATGTGGGCGCACCACGAGCCGCGCGGCGCCCAGTACATGGGCGTCAACTGGGTGGGCCCGATCATCATGCGGCACGGCACCGAAGAACAGCAGCGCAAGCATCTGCCGCCGATCGCCAACGGTGAAGTGATCTGGTGCCAGGGCTTTTCCGAGCCGGAGGCGGGTTCGGACCTGGCCTCGCTGCGCACGTTCGCCCGTCGGGAGGACGACGGCTGGCGGGTGAACGGCCAGAAGATCTGGACCTCCTACGCCACCATGGCGCAATGGATCTTCCTGCTGGTCCGCACCTCCAAAGGGGAGAAGAAACAACAGGGCATGACGATCTTCCTGGTGCCTATGGATGCACCGGGTATCCAGGTGAGGCCAATCCGCACCATGATGGGCCCGCACCATCTCAACGAGGTGTTCTTCGACGACCTAAAGGTCACCGAGGCCGATGTGCTCGGAACCGTGGACCAGGGCTGGTCGATCGTGCAGGACGTGGTGTCCTTCGAGCGGGTCGGCATCGCTCGCTATGCGCGGTGCGAGCGGCTGCTGCAGGCTGCTCCCGAAGTGCTCGGCGACAAGTGGGAGCAGCTGCCGGCCGAGCTGCGGGGCCGCTGGACGCGGATGCTCACGCACTGCCGCCGGGCCCGCCTGATGGCCTACCGGGTGGTGTCGATGCAGGCCGGTGGGCGGGTGAATCCTGGTGACTCCGCGGCATATCGGATCGCGGTGACGCGGTTGGACCAAGAGAGTGCCGAGGTGCTCATGGAGATCGCCGCGGCGGTGCCCCGCGGTGGAAGTTCGGAGGCCGAGTACTTCCGCGCCGAAGTCGAGGATCACTGGCGCTACTCGCAGGCGTCGACGGTGTCCTCCGGCAGCATCGAGATGCAACGCATCCTGCTGTCGCGGACCATGCTGGCCGGAAAGGCGTGACGGCGATGATTCTGGATCTCAGCGATGACGCGAAAGAGTATGGCCGCGAGGCGCTGAAGGCGTTCGAAGCTGCCGGCGGTGATCAGCTGCTGGCCCAGGCAGACGCCAAACCGGACACCCGGGCCGGGCTGGTCACCCCCGTGCTCGACGGCCTGGGTGTGTTCGAGCTCGAACCGCGCGGCGACGCGGACTCATTGGAGGCCGCGGCCGCGGTGTGCCGCAGCGCCGGTTACTGGGCGCTGCCCTATCCGGTCGCCGAGCGATTGGCGCGCCCGGCGGATCTGGACGTCGACGGTCTGGTCGTGATCGATGGCGAGGCTCCGGAGGCCGCGCTGCAGGGGTTGGACAACCGTTGGGCAGCAGTCACATTGGATGGTGCGCGTAGCACCGTGACCGCCATCGGCGCGTCGGGCCCGTCGTTCGCCACCGCACTCGAGCTGGCCGCCGCGGACAGTTCAGGCTCGAATGACGTGGCGCTGGCCCTGACTCTTCCGTCGTGGACCTTGCTCGGCATGCTGGACCGGGCCATCGATCTGACAGTCGCACACGTGAGCCTGCGCAAGCAGTTCGGCCAGTCGCTGTCATCGTTCCAGGGCGTGCAGTTCCAGCTGACCGATGCCGAGGTGGAGCGCAGCGGCGTCGACATGCTGGCCAAATACACACTGTGGAGCCTGGCCACGAATTCGGCCGACGAGGCGGTCAACGATGCGCTGGCCTTGCGGCTGGCTGCGATCGAGGCCGCCGAAGTTGTCTTCCGGGTGTGCCATCAGTTGCACGGCGCCGTCGGCTTCTGCGATGAGACCACGCTGTCGTGGGTGTCGCGCTACAGCCAGCCGTTGCGCCGCTTGCCCTTCGGAGTGTCCAAGACCCGCGACACGCTGACCGCGCGACTGGGCCGGCGCGGACTCACCGGGTTGTTCTCGTCATGAGCGACATCGACGGGTTCCGCGCCTCCGTACGGGACTGGTGCGCCGCCCACATCCCGAAAGACTGGCGCGCCACTCAGACCGGTGTCAGCGCCGACGAGTTCGTGTCGTTCCAGAAATCCTGGTTCGCCGAGCTGCACACCGCCGGCTACGCGGTGCCGCACTGGCCGGACGAATGGGGCGGTGGCATGGGAGTCGCCGAGCAGATCGTGCTGTATCAGGAACTGGCCGCGCACGATGCGCCGCGCCTGGTGCTGGCCTTCGTCGGGATCCATCACGCCGCCTCCACCCTGCTGGCCGCGGGCACCGACGAGCAGCGGCAACGGCACCTGCCCGCCATCCTCGACGGCGAGATCTGGGTGCAGGGATTCTCCGAGCCGGAGGCCGGGTCTGATCTGGCCGCTCTGCGCACCACCGCACGGACCGAGGGCGACACCTTCATCGTCAACGGCCAGAAGTTGTGGGCCAGTGGTGCCCTGCACGCAGACTGGTGTCTGCTGCTGGCACGCACCGATGCGGATGCGCCCAAACGGCACGGCATCTCCTACTTCCTGATGGACATGACCACCCCTGGCATCGATGTGCGGCCGATCCGAAACGCCGTCGGGGATTCGCATTTCTGCGAGATCTTCCTCAACGACGTCGCGGTTCCCGCGACCAATCTGATCGGCCCGCTCAACAAGGGTTGGCAGGTGGCCCAGGCCACGCTCGGGGCCGAACGCGGCATGACCATGCTGGAACTGTCGGAGCGGTTGGGCAATGCCGGGTTCAAGTGGCTGCTCGACGCCGCGCCACTCGACGATCCCGTGGTGGCAGATCGGTTGGCGCAGTTCGAGATCGAACTGGCCGGGCTGCGCGGGCTGTGCCGAGATCTGGTGGAGCGCACCGAGGCTGGGCAGGCCGGCCCGGCCGACGCGTCGATCGTCAAGCTGTACTACAGCGAACTGTTGCAGCGGATGACCGGATTCGGTGCCGAGATCGGAGGGCTGGCCGCCCACACCGTGTTGGCCAAACCGGCCTCCAGTGGCTGGGAGTCGGGCGCCTGGATGCTCGATTTCATCGGATCGTGGGAATGGACCATCCCCGGCGGAGCCAGCGAGATCCAGCGCACCATCATCGGTGAGCGTGGTCTGGGCCTGCCCCGAGAACCGAGTGCGGTGTGATGAGCGAATTTTCGGAGCTGCACGAAGAACTGCGTTCGGTAGCAGCCGATCTTCTGGCCAAGGACACCGTTGACTGGCCACTGCTCGTTTCGGCCGGGTGGGTCGGGCTGGACGCGCCCGAGGCGGCCGGTGGGGCCGGCGCCACCGTCGCCGAAGTGGCGGTGATCTGCGAGGAGCTGGGCCGAGCCGCCGCGACGACCGGCTACCTGGGCGGTGCGGTGCTGGCCGTCGGTGCACTGAATGCGGTGCAGTCCAACGACACCCGTGACGTGCTGCTGCAGTCGGTGGTGGCCGGAAACACCCGTGCTGCATTGGCCCTGCCTGGCACGGGGGAGCCTGCGCCCTTCGACCTGGCCACCACCAGGCTGGGCTGGCGAGTCCATGGTCGTGCGGCGTTTGTGCCCGATGCGGCCGGAGCCCAGCGGCTGCTGCTGCCCGCCCGGGATGCCGACGGGGTCGCGGTGCTGGTCGACGTGGCCCTCGACGCACCCGGGCTGACGGTCACCGAACAGCCGGTGCTCGACGAGACCCGCAGGCTCGCCACCGTGACGGCCGAGGGGGTCGAGGTCGGCGAGGACGCGGTGTGGCGGTTCGACGGCGACGCCGAGGAGCAGCTGCGAAAGCTCGTCGAGCGGGCCGCGCTCGCGGTGGCGTGCGACAGTCTGGGCGTCGCACAGACCATGCTCGACACCACAGTGGCCTACACCGGGGTCCGTCAGCAGTTCGGCCGTCCGATCGGCTCGTTCCAGGCCGTCAAGCACGCGTGCGCGGACATGCTCGTGACGATCGCGGTGGCCCGGCAACTGGTGAATGCGGCGATCGCGTTGCCGGAGCCCCGCGCAGTCTCGATGGCCAAGGCCTACGTCACCGAGGCCGCCGTCGAGGTGGCCGGTAAGGCCATGCAGTTGCACGGCGGCATCGGTTACACGTGGGAGAGCGGCGTGCACGTCTACCTCAAGCGCGCGGCGCTCAACCGGTCGCTGTTCGGCTCGCCGGCCGAGCACCGGGCGAAGGTCTCCGCGCGCTACCGATGAGTTTTCCGCACGAGGGTGGTCAGACCTAGCGACCGACCACTCATCGTGAAGGAGACACCATCGTGGTTACCCGTCAGAGTGCGCCGCTGGGCGCCCCCAACTGGATCGACCTGACCACGTCCGACCTGGAGCGTGCCCAGCAGTTCTACGGTGCCGTGTTCGGCTGGACCTACGAGACCGGCGGGCCCGAGTACGGCGGCTACGTCACCGCATCCGTCGACGGCAATGTGGTGGCCGGCCTGATGCGCAACGACCCGCAGTGGAACGCCCCGGATGCCTGGACCACCTACCTGCACACCGCCGATGCCGATGCCGCCGTGGCGGCGGTCATCGCAGCCGGCGGGAGCAACTGCGGCGGCGTGATGGACATCCCGGCCAAGGGCCGGATGGCGATGATGACCGATACCGCCAACGGGTTCTTCGGTATCTGGCAGCCGGGCGGGCACGACGGCTTCGCGCTGTTCAACGAGGCCGGCGCGCCGGTGTATCACCAGCTGACCACCAGCGACTACGCCAAGGCTCTGGACTTCTATCGGACGGCGTTCGGCTGGACCACTCAGTCCGTGTCGGATACCGATGAGTTCCGTTACAGCACAGCTTCATTCGACGGCGAGGAGCTGGTGGGGGTGATGGACGGATCGGCATTCATCCCCGAGGGAGCGCCGTCGGTGTGGACCACGTTCTTCGGTTCCGACGACGTGGACAAGACGATCGAGCTGGTGGTCGCCAACGGCGGCTCGGTCGTGCGTGCGGCCGAGGACACCCCCTACGGACGGCTGGCCGCGGTGGCCGATCCGACCGGGGCCGGGTTCAATCTGTCGTCGTTGCAGGGCTGAGCGCGAAGTCCGCGAAGTCGAAGCCCGGCACCACCACGCAGCTGACCAGGGCGGGCTCGTCATCGCGGGGCTTGGCGCGTTGCCAATGGCCGGGCGGCACCAGCAGTTGCGGGTGCTGCCCGGCGGCGATGTCCGGGCCCAGTAGAAGGCTTGTCGCGGCGTCTTTTTGCTCACCGATCTCCAGGACCAGCGGGCTGCCCCGGTGGTGGAACCACAGCTCGGCGCTGCGGACGGTGTGCCAGGCGGACTGCTGGCCGGGCATCAGCAGAAACAGAATCGCCGTGCCGGCGCTGCGGGGCCCCGAGTAGCCCGTCGGCAGCGAGGCCTGGCTCACCGTCAGTTCGCTGCGCCAGGTCTCGCGGTACCAGCCGCCCTCGGGGTGAGGGGCGAGATCGAGCCGTCTGGCCCAGTCGGGTAGTTCGGTCACACCGGATAGTCTCGTCGCTATGGTTCGTCTGCGTCCAGGTTGGCGCCTGGCCCCGGGGTGGCTGATCGCCCTGTGTGCCGCCGTCCTCGTGGTGGTGGCCTGGTTGCCATGGCTGACCACCAGCGCCCACGGCGGCGGCCGGGCCAATGCCATCGGCGGGGCGGTGGGCAGCATCGTGCTGCCACGCGGATTCGGCGCCGGGCAGCTGATCGTTCTGCTCGGGGCAAGCCTCATCGTGGCCGGCGCGATGGCCGGACGTGGGCTGTCGCAGCGCTGGGCTTCGGCTGCCGGACTGCTGATTTCGCTGGCGCTGGTGGCGTTGACGGTGTGGTATTACCTGCTCAACGTCAAGGGCTCGGTGGCCGCGGGGTACGGGCTGTATCTCGGGGGAGCGCTGGCGGTGTCGGCCGGGTTGTGTTCGGTGTGGTCTCTGTTGTCGACGCTGGGTAGGTAGCGATGGGTGAATTCGTGACACCGGTCGAATTGACCGGGCAACGCTGGGTGACCTTGGAGCCGTTGACGTCCGGGCACGTCCCCGAGATCGACGCTGCCGCTGCGGACGGTGAGTTGGGGTCGCTCTGGTACACGATGACGCCGCAGCCGGGCGGTGCCGCCGCGTGGGTGCAGCGCATGTTCGAACTGCGAGCCGCCGATCACGGCGTGACATTCGTGGTGCGCGACCTCGGCGGCAAGCTGGTCGGATCGTCGAGCTACCTACACGTCGACGGCCCGAACCGCAGGCTGGAAATCGGGCACACGTGGTACACGGCTGCCGCGCGGCGCACCGGCATCAACGCTGAGACCAAGCTGTTGATGCTCGGCCATGCCTTCGATGAGTTGAATTGTGTGGCAGTGGAATTCCGCACCCACTTCTTCAATTTCGCCAGCCGCGCGGCGATCGAACGCCTCGGTGCCAAGCAGGACGGTGTGCTGCGCAGCCACCAGCTGTCGCCCGACGGCTCACGCCGCGACACCGTGGTCTACTCGATCCTGGATGTCGAATGGCCCGCGGCGCGGTCCAGCCTGAAGTTCAGGCTGGACCGCCGTGGCGGGATCAGTTAATCCGCATCGACAGTGTTGGTTTCGATCGACTTGCGATCGGCGCCGTGAGCCACCTCGATCTTGCGAGGCTTGGCGCGTTCGGCGATCGGGATCGTGACGGTGAGGACACCGTTTTCGTACGTGGCGGAGATCGCCGACGTCTCGATGCCGTCGCCGAGTGACAGCTGTCGTCGGAAATTGCCGAAGAACCGCTCGTTGGCCAGCCACTGCGCGGATTCTTCGGAACGTGCGGTCCGATGCGCGGAGATGGTCAGCGTGCCGTTGTCGACGTTGACGTCCACCGAGCCCGGATCGACACCGGGAAGGTCGGCCGTCAGGACATAGTGGTCGCCGATCTTGCAGAGGTCCATCGGCATGAACCTGGGTGTGCGCATTGACCCGGAATCACCTGACAGCAAACTCCTGGTCAAAGCATCAAGGTCGCTGAACGGATCAAAACGAAGCACAGTAATCCACCTCCCATGTCATCTCAGAGCCCGCCACCCTGGCAGGCAGCCAATCACTGTGCAACGCCGATATTAGCACTCGGCAAGGGAGAGTGCCAGAATCTGAAGGTCGAATTTTTGAACGATTTCCGCATGTCACCGGTGCGCAGCCGGATACGCAGAGTCAACTGGCGTAGCCGATCCAGGCGCGAAGTAGCCGGCCGCGCCGCGGCCTAGATGGGGAATGCGGCAGCCATCCAGGGGGCTGCCGATCGCGGTTCCCAGAGTCTGTCGCAGGCGCACCGGCGGTGTTGGGAGTGGCAGCTAGCAACCTCAACCACGGGAGTGCTTAGGCAATTTCAGTTGCCATTGCGCCCTGGGCGTTGAGTAAGGTGGCGGCATGTCGAGCCCGGAAGCGCACGAGTTGGGGGCTGTCGGTCACACCGTCAGCCCCCGCAACCCCTGACTTTCTTCGGTCCTTCCGCGCCTGGGTGCTGACCGTGGTGACGAGACGTGTCCTGTTCGTTCTCTCGCCTCGGAGTCCTCGATGCCTCTTGCTCTGTACCTGCTTGCCCTGGCGGTTTTCGCCATGGGTACTTCGGAATTCATGCTCGCCGGACTCGTTCCGGACATTGCCGCCGACCTCGGCGTCACGGTCGGCGCGGCCGGCGGACTGACCTCCGCATTCGCGATCGGCATGGTCGTCGGCGCACCGTCCATGGCTGCGCTCGCGCGTCGCTGGCCACCGCGGGCCGGCCTGCTCGGCTGTGTGGTCGCCTTCGCGTTGTGTCACGTCGTCGGTGCGATGACGCCGAACTTCATCGTCCTCTTCGTCACTCGCGTGATCGCGGCACTCGCCAACGCCGGCTTCTTGGCGGTGGCGCTGAGCACGGCAGCCACACTCGTCGCATCGGACCGGAAGGGACGGGCGCTGGCGATCCTGCTCGGCGGAACCACAGCCGCCACGATCGCGGGCGTTCCGGGAGGTGCGATGCTCGGTGCGGTGTTGGGATGGCGGGCGACGTTCTGGACGGTCGCCTTGCTGTGCGTGCCCGCTGCTCTGGGCATTCTGCGCGGGATTTCGGCACCGTCGGAAGTGGATCCGGGACGTGTGCCTGATTCCCCTTCGCTCCGTGAGGAATTGGCCCAGCTCAGATCGCCGGCGCTGGGATCAGCCATGCTGCTGGCCGCCCTGGTCAACGCGGGCACGTTCGCCACCTTCACCTTTTTGGCACCGATCGTCACCGATAGCGCGGGCCTGGGAGAGCTGTGGGTGCCGGGGGTCCTGGTGCTGTTCGGGTTTGGGTCATTCCTCGGTGTCACCATCGCGGGAAGGTTCTCCGACGACCGTCCCCGACTGATCGTGGCGGTGGGCGGTCCGCTGCTGCTCGTCGGCTGGATTGCGCTGGCAGCATTGGCAACCCATCCTGCGGCGGTGCTGATCCTGGTGTTCTGCCAAGGGGTGTCCGCCTTTGCCGTGGGGAGCACGCTCATCGCCCGGGTGCTCTACGCGGCGTCGAGTGCGCCGACCATGGGCGGTTCCTACGCCACGGCGGCACTCAACATCGGGGCCACCTGCGGACCGCTGCTGGCCGCCGCATCGCTCGCCGGCCCGGCCGGCACCCTGGGCCCGGTGTGGATGAGCGTCGCACTCACCGGCGCTGCGATGTTGGCGGCTGTGCTCATGGCCGTTCGACAACGGACACTGTTGGCCCGCTGAGTCGGTCACCGCACCGATCGCACCTCAGCACCGGGGCAAAGGCGTGGCCCCGGCGCGAGTGGGTGAGGATCACCGCGGGACCTTCGGCAGACGGAAACGATCGCTGCGCCCACGCCAGTGCCGTCAGCAGCACGGGTAGGAACGCCGATCCTTTCGGAGTCAGCCGGTACTCGGGGTCGCCGTCGGAGGTGGTGAGAATCTCGTTGTCCCGGAACGTCTGTAGGCGGTCGGCGAGCGATGCCGGCGGGGCGGCCAGCACCCGTTGAAACTCGGAGAACCGGGACGTGCCGGTGAACGCCGCCACCAGGATCGCGAACGCCCAGCGGTTGCCCAGCACGCTCATGGTCTGGGGAAAGAGGCCGGACGGGGAGTCGCGCCGGTCATCGGCGGACCGGCGCCGGGTCGTCACCGCGGGCAGTGACCGCGACCAGCCTCCGCTCGGTCCCCACCGGGCCGTCACGTCGCCGGCCACAGTGGGCTCCCGGCAAGTGCCACAAGTGAGCACGGGACTGAAATCCGCGCCGCAGCCCAGGTGCCGCATCGCGGGTAGTGGCTCCCGGTGCTCCAGGACCCATTGGCGTTCCCACTCCCAGATCGACACCAGTACCGGCCACAGTGCCCGGCCCCGCGCCGTGGTCAGGTATTCGTCGCGCGGCGGGCGTTCCTGATACCGGTTGCGTTGCAGCAGACCGCCTTCGGTCAGGGTACCCAGGCGGCGGATCAGCACCGAGTTGGAGATCGGCAGCCGGGCCGTGAACTGCCCGTAGCGGGTGGCGCCCAAGAGCGCCTGTTGCATCACGAGCAGCGTCCACTCATCGCCGACGTGCGCCAGCATCTGCCCGACGGCGTTGGTGCCGCCGGCCGGTGTGTCAATCACGCACCAACCATCGGCGCAGCTGGTCACCCGGTGCCCAGGTGGCGTGGGTGCCGCTGGAAACCCGTTCCGGCAGCACGAGTTTGCACACCGGTCCGTCTGGGACCCGGGCGGCGTCGAACACCAGGCAGTAGGACGCGTCGTCGTTCATGTCGGTGGTGATGGTCACCAGATAGCCGTCATCCTCGGCGCGGCTACCCATCCGCGGCGCCATCGCGGTTTCGCTGCCGTATACCCCGTCCTCGAAGGCGTATCGCTGTTCGGATCCGGTGCGAAGGTCGTGGCGGACCAGTCCGTCGAACAGGAACCAGCCCGGCTTGCCTGTGGCGGCATAGGCGTAGCGGTAGTCGCGCCCGGCGTAGCCGGGATTGATCATGCCGAATTCGGTGATGCTGTCGGACAATTGCTCCTCGCGGGTCTGGCCGGTGACGAGGTTGAACCGCCAGCGGTGCAGCCTGGTCTGCATCTTGTCCAGCGCCAGGGCGGGTGCCGCATGGCCCTGGAAGAATCCGTCGAGCACGATCTCGTCGCCGTCTTCGTAGGCGTTGGTGAAGTGCAGGACGTAGGTGGTGTCGGCCTCGAACCACTTGACGTCGGCGGCCGTGCCGCGGCGGGGGAGCACCGCGAAGCGGGATGGCATGTCGCGGTGCAGCTTCGGCAGGTGCACGTTCTTCTCGAGGAAGGCGGCATCCCAGAACAGCGGAAAGTCGTTGAGGATCACGTAGTTCTCGGTGAACGCCATGTCGTGGGGCAGCCGGGGTCCGGGCAGTTCCACGTCGACGTAGTGCACCAGCTTGTTGTCGGCGTCGACCACGCCGTAGTGCATGTACGGCGCCTGCTTGCTGTAGTTGAAGAACAGCAGTTCGCCGGTGGCGTCGTCGGCCTTGGGATGCGCTGACACCCCCCATTCGGCGGGGAAGGCCCCACCCCAGTCCTCCTTGCCGAGGGTGTCGCCGGTGTAGGGGTCGACGCGATACAGGTCGCCGCACTGGTAGAAGCTGGTGAGCGCGATCCCGCGGTGCACAGTCACGTCGGTGCTGGAGGCGTCCTTCATCAGTGTGCGGGCGCCCCAGCCGTGGTCGCGCCGGGCCAGTTCGATGGGCTCGGCGATACCGGGCCACAACGGGCCGCCGGCCTCGTTCTCGGCCAGGAAGCCATCCGTGCGGATGAACCTGTTGCGGTAGAACGCTTTTCCGTCGCGGAACCCGACGATGTGCAGCATCCCGTCCCCGTCGAAGGGGTGATAGGTCTGGAACGCCGGATGCAGCGGATTCTCGGTGTTGCGTAGGTAGACTCCGTCGAGGTCGGATGGGATCTCGCCGTCGATGACCCGCAGATCGTCGGCGTCGAACTCGGTCGTCTGCGGGCGCCACGCCCCGGTGCGGTAGGGGTGGGTGTCGTCCTCGGGCAGCGTGGACAGGAACTTGGTCACGATCTCGGTGTTCATGCGCTGAGGCCTCTCACGACGAAGCTGACGGTGGTGGCGGTGCTGCCACCAAAGTTCAAGGTGCCGAAGGTGTTTGCGCCGTCGACCTGGTAGGGCCCGGCAGTCGCGCTGACTTGCTTGGCCGCGTCGAGCAGCATCCGCACCCCGGATGCACCGACCGGGTGCCCGCCTCCGATCAGCCCTCCGCTGGGGTTGATCGGCAGCCGCCCGCCGATCTCGATCTCGCCGTTCTCGATGGCCTTCCAGGAATCGCCGGGGCCGGTCAGCCCGATGTGGTCGATGGCCAGGTACTCGCTGGGGGTGAAGCAGTCGTGGACCTCGAACCCGTCGAGATCGTCCAGACTTACCCCGGCACGGCCAAAGGCATCGAGCACGGCATGGCGTACGTGCGGCAGCAGGTACGGATCTTCGGCACTCTGGTCGAGCTTCTGGCGCAGGCCCAGGCCGACCGTGCGGTGGCCCCAGCCGTCGATGCGCGCGATCGGCCGGGCGCCGGGGTGCGCCTCCAGATAGGAGTCGCTGACCAGCACCAGGCCCGCCCCGCCGTCGGTCATCTGACTGCAGTCGAAACGGCGCAGCCGGCCTTCCACCACCGGATTGGTTTCGTCGTCGTCCTCGATCGGATCGGGCACCGTCCACTCGCGGGTCTGGGCGTTGGGATTGGCCCGGGCATTGCGGAAGTTCAGGGCGGCGATGGCGCGGAGATGTGCGGCATCCAGGCCGTAGCGCTGGTCATAGGCGTCGGCGACCTCGGAGAACATCGATGGCCAGACGTACTTGGCCTGCTCGGCTTCATGGCCGGTCCAGGCCGCGGCGCCGAGGTGGGCGGCAGCGGTATCGCCGGGCACCGTCTTCTCCAGCTCCACCCCGATGACCAGGGCGCTGTCGTAGGCGCCGGAGCGCAGGTCGGCGATGGCCGCGAGGACCGCGATGCTGCCCGACGCGCACGCGGCCTCGTGGCGGGAGGCCGGGGTGCCCCACAGGCCGGGATGCACGGTGGCCGGCATGGCTCCCAGGTGCCCCTGACCGGCGAACAGCTCACCGAAGGCGTTTGCGACGTGGACGACCCCGATGCCTGGGGCGTCGAGTTGCGCGCTGTTCAGGGTGTGGTCGACGACCTCGCGGCTGAGCTCGGCGAAGTCGACGCGCTCGCGGGCCAGATTGCGGGCGAAATTGCTCTGGTAACCGCCGAGAATCCAGACGCCTTCCATGGCGGTGACGTTACTACAACTAAGAGAGTGACTCGAGGCCCAAAAGCAAGTAACGCCGTGGCAGAAATCCGTACTCGGATTCCCGCCACGGCGTTACCCGTGGTTAGTTCGGCTTAGTCGTCGTGACCGTGGCCGTGCCCGCGACCGTGCCAGCCGTTGTCCCAGCCGTTCCAGCGGCCCCAGCCGGGACCCTCGACACAGGCCTGGACGTAGCCGTACGGTCCGGTCGCGCAGATCTCAGGACCGGCAGAAGCCGGAGCTGCTGCCGCAACCGCCACGCCGACCGGCACCGCCAGCGTGCCCAGCCCGATTGCTGCGACCTTCTTCAGTTTCGAACGCATCTTTCTCGCCTCCGGGTTGTTAGCTGTGTACGAGCTCAAGACCCCCGTCTGTACATAACATTAGTGCATCTCATCATGTTCCTGGGAATCGCCTGGAACCTCGCCGGGCAGCGGATTTGCTCTCAGGGAGCTCTTCCCGGTCAGGCCATTGAATTCATTTGCCAAGGAAAATAAGGGTGCTGGGGAGCTTCTCGGAGTGTTGCCAGTCGGCTGCTGTGACAGCTGGGTCGGGTGGTGTGGCCAGGAGGGCCGATGAATTTTGCCCGCGCCGGGGTCTTTATACGAAGGACCGAAACTGCAGAAGGGGATATCCGTGGGCGCACTGGACGGTAAAACGGCTCTGATCACCGGAGGGGCGCGCGGACAGGGACGCGCGCATGCCACGACGTTGGCACGCGAAGGCGCCGACATCGTGGTGTGTGACATCGCGGCGCCGATCGAATCCGTCGACTATCCGATGCCCACTCCGGCCGAGCTGGAGCACACGGTAGAGGAGGTGTCCGCGCTCGGCCGGCGGTGTCTGGCGGTGACCGCCGACGTCCGCGACCTGTCGGCCATGCAGTCGGTGGTGGACACCGCGGTCGCGCGCTTCGGTGGGGTCGACGTGGTGCTGGCCAACGCCGGGATCGCCAGCAGCGAGCCGATTGCGACCATGTCCGAGCAACGGTGGCAGACCATGATCGACGTCAACCTCACCGGGGTGTTCAACACATTCCGGGCTGTGTTGCCCCACCTGATCGAGCGCCGGGCCGGACGCATCGTGGCGACCTCGTCGATCGTCGCGGGCACCGGCGCCACCAACTCCGGTCACTACGCGGCGGCCAAGGCCGGGGTGGTGGCCCTGGTGAAATCGGTGGCGTTCGAGGTCGCCGAGTACGGCATCACGGTCAACGCGGTGCTGCCGTCTGGGGTGAATACGCCGATGATCCACAACCCGGCCACCTACAAGGTGATCCGGCCGGACCTGGAGAACCCGGGTTTGGCTGACGTTGAGGAGATGTTCGCCCAGGGGCGGCCGCGGCCGGGTCTGCTTGAACCGCAAGACGTCGCCGACGCCGTGCTGTACCTGGTGTCGGACCGGGGTCGGCTGCAGACCGGGGAGTCGATGATCCTGTCGAACGGGCTGAACTGACATGCGCCGCGGTCGGGCGGAGGCTCAGCGCCTCCGCCCGACCGCGGTGTGGGCCTCAGCAGCCGCAGGTGCAGGAGGTCTGCGTCTCCCCATGCGCCTCAGTCGAGTTGGCGTCCTCGGACTCGGGACGCCAATCGAACGGGAAGTGCTTGCTCGATCCGCCACTGTGCTCATGTGACCAGTCGAATCCCACGGAGTGGTCTTCCTTGACCACGCCCCACGTCGCAACCTGGCCGGGACCGACCTCTGCACCCGGCGCGTTGGTGGTGGTGACGCGGCGATTCGGGTCAGCCGTCGGACCGGTCAGTGCCTCCACTTTGAGGTCGACCTTGCCGGGAATCTCGGCGCGCCAGTAGGCGAGGTCGTCTGCGGCCTCGAAACTGATCGGGGCGTACTCGATACCGCGCAGTTCCTCGATCAGACTGCCGAATTCGGCGGGCCAGCCGCCTTCCTTGCCGGTGAAGATGCGCTCGAGTGCGTCACGCTGAGCGCCATCGCCCTTGTCGTCGATGTAGAACATCAACTTCATCGTCGCGTTCGGGTCGCCGATCCACATGTTGCCGGCGAACTCACCGAGCGCGATCACGCTGAGACCCGTCAAATCGGTGTCGCCGTAATGTCCTTCGCGGATGTGCCACACCAGGGTGAACAAGCAATCTCCGTGCGTCGGCTCCTGGGCGAAGCTGCACGGGCAGGGCAGCTTGCAGCTGCACACGTCGAACCATTCTCCGCGCAAATGCCAATCGACCTGCGTCGACGAAGTTGTCATCGATCCTGCTCCTTCTCTTTGATACCCCTGGGGGGTATGGACACGGCGAAGGTAGCACCGGTGCTGCCTGGTGCGCAAGTACCCCCAGGGGGTATCGTTCGGGCATGTTGAAGCGAATGTGTGTCGGAGCGTTGACGGTCGCTGCCGCGGTGTCGCTGGCGGCGTGCGGTGCCTCGGCCGCCCCGCCGCCCGCGAGCTCCGGTGCGGTGAGCGTTACCGGCCATCGACTGCTCGATCCCGACGAATTCGCCGCCGCCATAGGAGAATCCGACACGCTGACCATCAACGTCCACGTGCCGTACGAAGGCGACATCCCCGGCACCGACCTGTCGATTCCGTTCGATCGAATCGCCGAACAATCCAGCCGCTTGCCCGCCGATCGTGGCGCCACGATCGCGGTCTACTGCCGAAGCGGGCCGATGAGTACCACTGCCGCCGAGACGCTGAAATCGCTGGGCTACACCGATGTGGTCGAACTCGAGGGCGGGATGAAAGCCTGGCGGGCGAGTGGTCGTCCCCTCGTCGGGAACTGAGCGTCGGGCAGCTGGACTCAGTCGGTGGACAGGGTGAGCAGACGACGCAGGATCCACACGACCCGCGCCAGCGACGCGAGGGCCGCGATGGCTGCGCCGATGATGGTCGCCTGCAACCGCCAGTAACCGGTATCGAGATTGGCGTCGGTCATCAGGCCGACAATCGCCACTGTGAACAACGCGAACAGGGTGGGCAGCGCCGAGATGAACGCCGTACCCACCCGGCGTTTGTCGTCGGTGGGTAAGAGCTTGTCCACGGTGGTCATCGGTGCCCGCAACAGGTTCACCAGGATGGAGATGCTGGTCAGGGTGAACCCGCCCATCGTGGCGGCCACCGTGGCCAAGATCTGGTAAGCGGTACGGCGGGTGTCGTGGGGTATCTCCGTCAGAGCCCATGGCAGCCAACCGGCCCGGCCCAGCGCCAGCCAGACTCCGACTCCAATCAAGGCCAGCGCCCAGTCCGCCCACTGATGGCGAACCCAGTTGTGCTGCAGCCTTTCTCGCAGGCTGAACTGCACGACCGGGCGCTTATCCGCGTTCATCGTCGGGGATTTCTGTGAAGGTATCGGCAAACGGTGCCGGGTTGTCGGGAACCTCGGCCACGGCCGAAAACAGATACTCACGGTTGCGAGTCAGCGACTGCAACAACAGCTCTCGCGCATAGGTGGTCGACCGCTCCGGATCGTTCAACCGGTCGGCATCGACCTGGGTCTTCTCCACGAACCTGTCTTCGAGCAGGTCGACCGATTGCGGGCTGCCGCTGATCGACCCGACGACGCGCGCGCTCTCGAACTCCGACAGTGCGCCAGAACCCCGCAGGGCGTCGACCAGTTCGCGGATCCGCCGGCGGATCGCATCCTTCTGTGTCCCGGTGCCCCGACGGCCGACCGAGATCCCGATGCGGACGACGCCGTCCTGCGCGAGCGCGCGGGCGCCGTCGAGTGCCTGGACCCAGTCACCGCCCACGAGGTCCCGATTGATCCGGTCGGCCGGGATCGCCACATCCACCCGCGACACGCTCATCTCGTCGAGTGCCTGGTCGAGGTTCTGGGTGAGCACCGGCTCGATGCCCACCGCGATCTCGAGCTTGTGTTCCAGATAGTCGACCAGCCGCCGCGCCCGGGGCCCGTCACCGCTGGTCAGCATGGCAACAATGTTGCGCTCACCGAACAGGCAATACGTCGGTTCCAGCAGACCTTCATCAGGAGTCAGCCCGATCGCGCGCCGGGCGCCCGCGGCGCTGCCGATGCTGGGCAGGTTTTCCCGCCGCACCTTGTCGAGGATCAGCATCCGGTCATCACGCGTGCCGTGTGCGATCAGCAGCATCCCGTCGGAACAGCGACGGTAGCGGTTGAGGCCATCGGCCTCAGCCCGGCTGAGCTGCCGGACCACCTGCTCGGCCGGAAACTTGCCGGGCAGGGCAGCACCGTCCGGCTGCAAAAGCCGCCAGTACTGCACCGTGCGGTTCACCAGTCATCCCCCTGACGTCGATCTGGCGCTGACGTTACTGGCGTCTGCCGACAAGATCGGGGACTCGCGCGGCACCAAAGCGAGTGTCAAGGATCAACCGAAGCAGGTGTAAAGCATCAGCCGAAACACTGTCACGCGTCAACCGGAGACGAAACGTCAAGCATCACCCGACGTCATACAGTAGTTAAGTGCCCCCGGCAGGATTCGAACCTGCGACACCGGCTTTAGGAGAGCCGTGCTCTATCCCCTGAGCTACGGGGGCCGGGACCTACCGAAATAGGCGTCGGAAAAACCCATAGGGACGCCTCATGGTAGTTGGCCGAAGGCCAATCGGTGGCATCGGGTCTATCGCAGCTGGTGTTGGTTGCGGGGCACCTGATGAGCTGTGTCGGATGTGTGTGACTGGCCATCGCCGGGTGGCGGTGGGGTCATCGGTTCAACCGAGAGTCCCGATGGGGCGGGCCCGGCTGCAGGCTACGCAGGGTGCTGGTCACGAATTTCTCTAGTGCCACATCGCGTTCGGATGGGGATTCCCCGACGGTGGTGAGCAGGGCATAGACACCCAGGAGGAAGAACGCTGCGCTGTGGTGGGCGTCGACGTCGTCGTAGAGTTCCCCGCGGATACGCGCACGCTCGATCTCGGCGGCCAGTAGAAGGAAGATCGGGTGGCTGGTCCACTGTTCTCGTTCGGGCCGGGTAGGTGACAGGTACAGACCGATGACGTCGTGGAACAGGGCTGAGCCCCAGCGACTTTCGAGCGCCATCACCGAGCTGATGATCGTCGTCAGCACCGACGGCAGGTCATGGTGAGTGTCGAGGAACCGGCCCAGTTCGTCGGCGAGGCTCACCTCATCCCTTCGGATCAACTCCAGAAGCACGTGTTCCTTGGTCGGAAAATGGAAATAGAAGGTGCTGCGGGCGACGCCGGCGGCCTTGACGATCGCATTGATGTCTGCGGCGTTGGTGCCGGCACGCTGAAACTCCACGATGGCGGCGTCGAGCAGCCGGGCACGCGTCTGCCGACGCTGGGCCTCGCGCTGCGTCGCACTGTCTCGCACCCGTCCATTGTGCAGTACGAAGCTGCTTTTGCTGACGAGTGTCATTGAGATCTGGGTCGACACGATGGCCGTTTTGGCATCGGGTTCAGGCCGCGCCGAGCGCATACCGCAAGCTCAAGTGGGTATCGATCGTGGTTTCAAGTCGTGAGCTGAGCCGCGCAAGCTCGTTTTCATTGTCATCTGTCAGTGAGCGTGCTAGACCTAGGGACACCGGTGTAGTCGCCAGCTGGTGACGTCCCCGACGACGAAGGTCGCCGATTGGTCGACCGGGTTGCAGCAATCCAGACAGGCAGGACCATGGCGACAACGACATCCGTAGCGATGAACACCAGGGGGCAACGGATCCTGCTGTGGACCACCGTGCCGGCGGCGGCGCTGTTCGTGTTGGCGTTCCTGCTGTTCCCCGTGTTCTCCCCGCCGTTGTCGCCGGCGCTGACACCCGAACAGGTGGCGACGTTCTTCGCCGAGAATGTCACGGGGATACTCGGCGTTGCGATCCTGTGCAATCTCATTGCCTGCTCGCTGGTTCCGCTCTTCGCGGTGACCGCGGTGCAGATCTCCCGAACTGCCACGTCGAGCAGTGTTTTCACCTACGCCTACGTCATCTGCGTCGGAGTAGGTCTGACGGCCTTCATCCTCGCCGACTACTGCTGGGCCATGGCGGCGTTTCGACCCGAGCGCGATCCCCAGCTGATCAGCCTGCTCAACGACATGGCGTGGTTCTTCTTCATCGCGCCGGTCGGCACGATCATCGTGCAGAACCTCTGCCTGGCCGCCAGCATTTACCTGGACGCGCGGCCCGAGCCGATCTTTCCTCGCTGGGTGGCGCACTTCAACATCGCGACCGCTGTGCTGCTGGTGCCGAGCGCGTTCGCGATCCTGCACACGTCAGGACCGCTCGCGTGGAACGGCGCTCTGTCGTTCACCCTGCGGCTCAGCGTTTTTGCCGTGTACGTCGTCGTGATGTTCATCGTTCTGCTGGGCGTGGTCCAACGCCAGGGCGCAGAGCGGGAGGCTCTGGCATGACCCAGAGCGTGGCGACGACATCCCAACGCGGGACCGGGCGTTCCCCGTGGCGCGAGAGCAAGAAACTGGATCAGTGGATCGCGTTCTGGTCGGTCCCGATCTTCTTCACCCTGTTCGGTCTGGTCTTCGTTCCCTTGAGCGGGATGATGCCGCCACGATCGCCGAGCAGCCCGCAATCGCAGATCGTCGAATTCATGCAGTCTCCCAACCTGCTGATCGCCTGCGCCATCCTGACGCTGACGTTCGGCCTGGGGCCGGTGTCCAATGCGTGTTACCTCATCCAGATCAAGAGGATGTCGGTCAGCCCGGTATTTCGCTACACCCTCATGATGGGCGCGACCACCGGCACGATCGTCGGCATGCTCTTCCCGTTGTTCTGCTTCGGACTGGGAGCATTTCGCCCCGGCTACGATCCGGCGGTCCTGGCGATGCTCTATGACTTCGGCTACCTGGCGTTCATCGGCTCGCTCGGATGCTTCTGCGTGATGTGGATGGCCTTCGGGCTGGCCATCATCCTGGACGAGAACAACATCTTGCCGAAATGGCTGGGCTACTACACCGTTTGGCAGTACGTGTCAGAGTTGATCGCCGCACCCGTGTGGATCGCCAAATCGGGTCCGTTCGCCTGGAACGGAATCATGACGTTCTGGTTCGGGATGGCGCTGTTCGTGCCATGGCAATTCATCGTCTACGTCTGCATCTACCGAGCGATCAAGAACCAGCCCGACGACGAACTCGAACACTCTTGGCTGGTCGAACCGCAACAGGTCACGGCCGATCACCTGCCGAAGGCGGGCACATGACCGAGGTCTCAGAGCATTTCAGCACCGACACCGCCGACTCGCAGAATGCGGAGGTCCGCGGGCGTCTGCCCGGTGAGTCGAGCATGTGGTTCTTCGTCATCGGCGATCTGATCATCTTCGGCGTCTACTTCGTGGCTTACATGTACTACCGCGGCCAAGATCAGGGCGTATTCCTGCAAAGCCAGTCGAAGCTGAACCTCGATATCGGCATTGTCAATACCGTTGTGCTGCTGACAAGTTCGCTCTTCGTCGCGCTGGGCACTTCGGCGGCCCGGTCGGGGAAGACCGCTGACGCCTACCGGCTGTTCTGCCTGGGACTGACCTGCGGTGCGGTCTTCCCATTGCTGAAGATGTTCGAGTACGTCCCCGAGATCACGGCCGGTATGACCCCGGGGACCAACCTGTTCTTCATGTACTACTACGTGATGACGGGAATGCACCTGTGTCACGTGCTTCTCGGACTGGTGATCCTCAGCTTCGTCATCCGTTCCCTGCGTGGGTCGGCAACGCCCCGAATCGGATTCGTGGAAACCGGCGCGACGTATTGGCACATGGTCGATGTGCTGTGGCTGGTTCTGTTCGCGTTGCTCTACTTGATGAGGTGATCGGTGTGACGGCCTATCTTCGCAACCCGCTGACCTTGGTGTGGGCGCTGCTCACGGTGGTGACCGTGGCATCGTGGCTGACTGCTCGTGACGGCGGCCAGGCGCACCATCTCAACGCCACGGTCACCACAATCGTGCTGCTGATTGCGGCATTCAAAGCGCAGCTGGTGATCTGGCACTTCATGGAGGTCCGGCACGCGCCCACGTGGCTCAAGGTGACCACCCACGGATGGCTGGTCACCCTCTTCGGGCTTCTGTTGGGCCTGTACTTCGCCGCCATCTGAATCGACTGACTGCTACTGGGCTGCAACGCGTTTCGGTCAGTCGGCCGGTTTGGCTTGGGCGGAAAGGCTCGGGCCTACGAGGACCGGCCCACCTGCCCGTCCAATTGCATTGTCAGGACGACGTTCTCAGCCACGATGTTCAACGCCTCTCGGGCCCGAACTCCTGGTAGATGGCGGGCAGGAAGGTGGCGAGGTGGGTGAATTCGGTTTGGTCGTGGATGAGCTGTTCATAGGCTTGCCGCTCGCCGCTGAATCCCTCCACCTCGGTTAGTTGGGGGACACCGGGCGCGGGTGGCTGTTGGGGCTCGGCGGCATCACCGATCCAGTACCGCGAACGCAGCTCGAAGCCGTCGTCGGTGTCACGGATGAGGTGGATCATGGTGGCCAGCCGGATGTGTGAGTCCTTCATCAGGACGTTGCCACACGCGTGGCCGCTGATTCCGGCGGAGTCGAAGCGGTCGGTGTCCAATCCCCACTGCGCTGGGTCGATGAACGTGATCTCGATGTCGAGGGGATCTTGTCCGATGTATTCGTTGATGTGGTGGGTTGAGCCGACATAGCGCTGCACGTCGGAAAGTCCGGGTGCGGTTTCGGTGTCGGGGTCCGAGCGCCAGATATCGGCGTGGCACCAGGGGTGCCAGAGTGAATAACGTTCGGGTTCAAAGGAATGCCACCAGAACCACCACCGGAACATCTCTGCGGTGGCACCCGGGAACTTCACCAGGCTCGCCGTGTATCCCGTTCCATCGTCGAACCCGCAGTAGCCGGTTTCGCCGTCCAGGTAGCCCGGTTCCAGCAGCCTGTTGAGGTCCGCGGCGGACTTGCCCAGCGCCTGCCCCGGGTCCAGTGGTGCCTTCAACGCGTCGAGCACCTCGTCGGGAACGAACACGTCGGGGTTGAAGTAATTCGCATACGGCTTCTTCCGGATCCGCTCAGCATTGCTCTTCACGAGTTTCTGCGTGCCTACGGCGTAGTAGGTGATGGGGTTCACGGCCTCTCCTTGTGTCATCGGTTCGGTGTATCGGTGGTTGGCTCGGCTCGTCGGAATTGCGTCGAGGGCTATCGAATGCCCGGATGTGCCCAGCCTTTGTGGGGTTCTTGTGATTGACTCGGTCAGCTCATCAGGTTGCGGACGAGGTTGGGTGGCGGACGGAGGCCGCGACGAGTGTTTACCCTGCCGCGGTCCCGTTGCGACGAGGTAGGTGAGATGTGTCGGTTCTGACCCGAGCGACGCAGATCCTCAACGTGCTCGCGGAGACCGGTTGCGGACTCAGCGTGCGTGAACTCGCCGAAGCGACCGGGTTGCCGAAATCGACGGTCCATCGGGTCCTTCAAGAGCTCGCGGCGTGCCAGTACGTCGTCAGCAATGGCCGCGTGGATGGGTATCGACTCGGTCCTGGGGTGCTCAAACTGGGGCTGAACAGCCGCAGGCAGTTCGTCGCCCCCATGCGCCGCGCCCTGATCGCGCTGGCGCGCGCAGTCAACGAGAACGTCGACCTCGCCATCCTCAGCGGCGGTGAGATGCTGATCATCGAGCAAATCACCGCAACCAACGCCATCCCCACCATGACCGTCGTCGGCCGCACGTTCGCGCTGCACGCCAGCTCCATCGGCAAGGCGCTGCTGTCTCAGATCCCACCCGCGCAGGCGCGACAGCTGCTCGGTGACAACTTGGAAGCGTTCACCCCGAACACGATCACCGACATCGATGCTGTGCTGCGTGAGCTCATCGAGGTACGCAACACCGGTATCGCGTTCGACCGGGAAGAACACGATCTGGGGATCTGCGCCGTGGCTATCGCGCTGCCACACCCCGAGGGGATACCCCAAGCGATCACCATCGTCGCGCCGACACAGCGCTTCGTCCGGCGCGAGGCCGCCTACGTCGCCGCGCTGCGCGCACTCTCCGGGCACACCGACCCGGTGTAAGCCACCGGCCGGCCCAGGTCGCGCTGTCCTTCGCTGATGCACCGACCGAGGTTATGGCGCGATCTGGCAAACATTCCTGCGACGTCCCGTATTGCGGGACGGCGCTGGTCGTCGCGATGGTGACGCCCGGGTTGGTCGGTCGCGTGGTCTACCTGCTGTTCCGGCGCAGGCGTGAGTGACCGCGTACGACGCCGGAGGTCAGCACATCGGGAATGAGGAGCACTTGGGCCCCTTGGTCTTCGGCTGTTCAGGGGCCTGACGCGGACCCTGATCAGATCGCGGAGCCTGGCGTTCCTGCGGTGCCTGCCGCTCGGGCTTCTGGCGAGCGGGTGCCTCGCGTTGGGGCGGCGCCTCACGCACAGGTGCCTGCTGAACAGGTGCCTGTTGGACAGGTGCCTCCCGGGCGGGCGGTTGCCAGACCGGAGCCTCAGGCGCAGGTGCCTGTGCCGGGGGTTCCGGTGCCGTGCGCTGCTGCCGGGGTGGCTCCTCCCGTACCGGCGCCTGCCGTGCCGGAGCCTCCTGGGCCGGCGCTTCCTGTGCAGGTGCGTCCTGCGCCGGTGCTTCACGAACCGGATTGTCTCGGCGGGGCGTTGAGTCCTCGCGGGGCGGTGTCACCTCAGGGCCGGACGGTCGGTCCGCTTTCGGGGCGTCCGGTGGGGTCACCGCCGGATCGGACGGGCTCTCCGGTCTCGGGTCGGCCTGCGGGTCTCGTGCGCGCTCCGGTTCGTCCGCCTTCGAGCGGTCAGGCTTCTGCCCAGCGGACCGGTCGGGATCTGTTTCCGGCGCCCCGTTGTCCGGCCTGGATTCCGGCTTCTCCCGAGTTTTGTCGACCGCCGGGGGAGTGTAGGCGGGCGCGGGCGGAACTTTGGGTTCGGTGAACTCGGGTGACACCTTGGAGGGCGGCGTCTTCGGCGCAGAAGCCGTCAATGCCGGTGGAACAACAGATGTTTCCTGGCTTTCGGCCGGTTTGGCAGGCCGGTCCTTCAAGGCCGACACCGACGGCGGACCGGTGAGCAGGGTCGGCCGAGGAGCGAGGTCCTTGGTGAAGTCCCTGGCGGATTTGTCCGCGAGGTCCTTCATCAGCGCTTGAGAGCTGCGCGTCGCCTTGTCGGTGGAGATGAACTGCGTCAGTGAGGTATTCAGGTTCACCACCGGGAGGGAGACGCGGACGTCCACCTTGATGGCCGGGTCGGGGAGGCGGGCCCAGTCGCGATTGCGCGGATTGTGCCAATCCCGGTTCCGGTTCCAGTCCCGGTACCGATCCGGGTTGAACCCGTGGTCCCGGTTCCACTGCGCGCGGCGGTACACCGGATTGTGGACGTGGAACTTCCACTGGAAGTACAGCCGGTACGGGTGGTGGCGGTCGTACCAGTCCCGCCTGCGCGGGTCACCGGGGTGGTCGCGGCGCTGGCCCCACTCATTCCAGCCATCGCGGTCCCAGCCGTGGCGGTCGTAGCCGGCCCAGTTGTAGCCGGCCCAGTTGTACCCCCAGCGGTCATAGCCCCACCGGTCGTACCCCCAGCGGTCGTAGCCCCAGCGGTCGTAGCCGAGGAAATCGAAGCCGTAGCGGTTGTAGCCGCCGAGGTCGTAGTTGTACCAGTCATTGGAGTTGTAGCCGTAGAGCTGTCCCCAGGACGGGTCGTAGTACCCCAGATAACCGAGGTTGGGAGTCAACGGAGGATCGACGGGCTGGGGCCAGCCGGCGGCGGGTTCGACGGGCACACCGGGTGGCGGTGGGATGAAATCGTTGTCACCCGAGCCCGCGTACCCCCAGGTCGGGGCAGATCCGCTCGTCAGCGTCGCGTCAGGCGCAGGTGGCGCCTCAGGTGGCGCCTCAGGTGGTGCGGGCAGCGCCACCAGCTGCTGCACCGAATCGGGTGTGTACTGCAGAAGTTGTTGTGTCAGTTGCAGATAGAGGTTCTGCAGGCTGGTGCGCTGCGGAGACGGGGACACGTAGTCCAGGCCCTGCTTGGCCTGATTCAGTGCCGTGCGCGCGTCGGTCAGCTGATCGGCTGTGGGCTGCTGCCCGCTGCCGAGGATGTCCTGCGCCTTCTTCAGGTCGTCGACGACGGCGGTCAGGGCAACGTCCTGCGTGTGGTCGGGGAAGACGGTCTCGGCGACGCCCCACAGTGCGCCTCCTGGGGAGGCCTCATGCGCGGCGCCGAGGAAGCCGGCGACGAGGACCACGACCAGTCCACCGGCGACAGCGGCTTTGCCTCGGCGGGACCGGGGGATGAGCCTGCGTCGCCGCGTCAGCGGCTCGGCGGGCCGCAGAGAACTCAAATCGACAGGCGGGGGGATGAGTGCAGTCATGCCGTTCTCCTCGATGATGACCGGTGCCTGGTCACATCACTCCCCGACCGCGTGATTCCCAGATGTAAGGGCGCCAAGGAGCGACCCCCTTATGTATGCATAAGCAATATTAAGCATAACTAAATGCCGCGCGGTGCCGCCACCGGGGCCGGCACTCTGGAGGAATTCTCATCGATCCACAGCGCGCGCAACTAGGACCGAAGCGCTCGTCGGGCTGACGCCGCCTACTGCCCCGAGCTCTCCACGACGGCCTTGATCCGTTCGAGCGTCGTGCGCATGTCGCGGACATTGCGGCGACGTCGGAGCTGGCCACCGAGAACCGAGAACACGGAGGTGAAGGCTCCCGGGGGCATCCGGAATGTCTCGGTGACGTCGGTCTCGGTGCCGGCGGGCGTCAATTGGTAGTGCCAGGTGTTGGCGGCTCGATCTCCCATCAACACAGAGAAACCGAACTCACGCCCGGGCTCGCAGGCCGTCACCTCGCAGGTGGTCCAGTACACGGGGCCGATCTCGTTGCGCTTGACGTGTCCGCGGAACCGGGCACCGAGTGCGGGCCCGGTGGCGCCGCCGAGCCACTCGGCTTCCAGCACCTCTGGCGAGAACTTGCCGGTGTTGCGCACGTCGGAGATGAGGTCCCAGATGCGGTCCGCCGGTGCAGACATCCGCACCGTGACCGAGCCTTCCATGCCCATGGCGTTCGCCTCCCGAGGATCGGCGTCAACGTAGCACCGATGCGGGCGAGGACTACGTGCTTTCCGGGGTTCGCCGCGACGGTCGCCGGTGTGATTGTCGACGTGTGAAGGTCTCGGGCGTCACCCTAAAGCGTGTCGGTGACGTCGGGGGTGTCTGCGATCTCGCGCATCTGATCGACCAGCCGGGCCGCGACTTGGGAGGCGAGCCACAGCGTTGTCTGGTCTTCCTCCGGCAATCCGGCCAACAGTTCGGCGATGCGTTGCTTACGGACGACGGCACGTTCCTCCCACAGGCGGCGGCCGCCCTCGCTGACCTTCACCAGGCAGGCGCGGCCATCGTCGGGATCGCTGCAGCGCTCCAGCAGCCCTTGGCTTTCCAGGCGTTGCACCAGCTGCGTCATGCCCGACTGGCTGGCACCCTCCGCCTCGGCGAGCGCGGTAACGCGCATGGGGCCCTCACGGTTGAGGCGGACCAGAACCAGTGTCGCGCTCGCGCTCAACTCCTTGCGGTCGGCGAGATGCCGCCACATCAGGTCGGCGCTCGCCACGAGCATCGCCGAAACCGCTTCCACGCTGCTGTCGGTGGGTGTGCTGGTCACAAATCATTTATATCACCAATGGGAACTAAATGAGGGCATTGCTTTACCGCGCGACATTGGATCGACGCGTGACCGCCCGGGGCGGCGGCGCGCCGGGCGATTCGCTTAATAGACTGTTGATTCAGGTAAGTAGCGATGCCACGTGCCGGTGTCACGCTTTGGGAAGCGCCTGTCAACATGCTGTGAATGTGGAGCGGTGCACTGCGGGCGTCTTGAGTATTGGTTCCTATATGCGATATATATTTCCGTCATGATCGGCGAGCAACCCGCGAGCGGGCGTGGCGATCGAGAACCCAACACAATCGGGCGCAGGCCGCGAAGCCCGACCATCCTGGAGAACGGATGGCTGCCGCTGGTCACCGTCGTCGCCCTCGGCGTGGGCGGGCTCGGGGTCTGGAAGGTGCATCAGATGTCCGAGCCGGGACCGGTGCCGTCGGTACTCGCCGCGCAGGCGCCCGAGCAGTTCACCCCCAAACAGCTCACCTATGAGTTGTTCGGGTCGGTCGGCGACGGCGGAATCTTGAGCTACGTGGACATCGACGGGCATCCGCACAAGGTCGACCTCACCGAACTGCCGTGGACGCATACCGAGACGACGACGTTGACGGTTGTGTCCGGCAGCATGTCGGCACAGGTCAACGGAGGTCAGGTGGGGTGCCGGATGTTGGTCAACGGCGTTGTGCGCGACGAACAATCGTCCACCCATACCGAAGCCGACGTCACCTGCCGGGTGAAGTCCGCGTGAGCATGCATCGGGCCGGCCGGCCCTTCGTCGCGCGGTCCGTGCGCGTTCTTGCCGTGCCCATCATCGTGTTCTGGGCGCTGCTGGCTGTCGCGACGAACACGTTCATCCCGCAGGTCGAACGGGTCGCCGAGGAACTCGCCGGGTCGATGATCCCGAGCTACGCACCGTCGCAGGTGGCGATGCTGCGCATCGGCGAGAAGTTCCAGGAGTCCACCTCCACCAGCCTGACCATGCTGGTGTTCGAAGCCGACCGGCCGCTCGACGACGGCGACCACCGCTACTACGACGATCTGATGAATCGGCTCAAGCAGGATCCCGAACACGTGCAGTACGTGATGGATCTGTGGGGTAAGCCCATCACGGCGGCCGGTGCCCAAAGTGTGGACGGCAAGGCGACTTTCGTGCTGTTGCGGCTCGCCGGAAACATCGGGCAGCTCCAGGCGAACGAGTCCGTCAACGCGGTACGGGACATCATCGCCGACGACACCCCGCCTCCCGGGCTCAAGGTCTACGTCAGCGGGGCGGCACCGTTGGCCGCGGACACCCTGACGATCGCCAACTCCAGCCTCAACAACATCACGATCCTGACGATCATCCTCATCGTGATCATGCTGCTGGTGGTCTACCGCTCGGTTCCCAACCTGCTGGTGCCGCTGGTCAGTGTGCTGATCGAAATGCTTGTCGCCAAAGGCGTCATCGCGACGCTGGGGCACTTCGGGATCATCCCGTTGTCGTCGTTCGCGGTGAACATCGTCGTGGCGCTGACGCTGGGGGCAGGCACTGACTACGGCATCTTCCTACTGGGCCGCTATCAGGAGGCCAGGCAGGACGGCGAAAGCCGTGAAGACGCGTACTACACCGCTTATCGCAGTGTCGCCCCCATCATCATCGGCTCGGGTCTGACGATCGCCGGCGCATGTTATTGCCTGAGCCTGGCCCGGCTGGACTACTTCCACACCATGGGACCGGCGGTCGCCATCAGCATGCTGTTCACCATCGCCGCCGCGCTGACGCTCGCGCCGGCGATACTCACCCTGGGCAGTCTCTTCGGTCTGTTCGATCCGAGGAGGGTGGCCAAGGGGCATCTGTACCGACGGATCGCCACCAGTGTGGTGCGCTGGCCCAAACCCGTCTTCGTGGCAAGCACGGCCATCGTGATGATCGGAGCGGTCTTCGTCCCGACCTATCGGGTCAGCTACGACGATCGTGCCTACCAACCGTCCGATGGCGCAGCCAATCTCGGCTTCGCAGCCTCCGATCGGCACTTCTCGCAGAGCAAACTGTTCAGTGAGATGCTGATGGTCGAGAGCGACCACGACATGCGCAACTCGGCCGACTTCATCTCGCTGGACCGGGTGGCCAAGAGCCTGATCCGGCTTCCCGGTGTCGCCATGGTGCAGAGCATCACCCGGCCGCTGGGGCGGCCGTTGGAGCACGCCACGATTCCGTACCTGTTCACCACCCAGGGCAGTGGCAGCGGTCAGCAGCTGCCGTTCAACGAGCAGCAGAACCAGAACACCGACAAGCAGGCCGAGATTCAGGCACGTTCGGTCGAGGTGCTGCAGAAGGTGATCGGGCTGACCCAGCAGATGGCCGACGAACTGCATTCGACCGTACTCACCTTGGAGAACCTCAAGCAGGTCACCGATGACATGAACGCCGGGATCTCGAATCTCGACGACTTTCTGCGGCCATTGAAGAACTATTTCTATTGGGAGCCACACTGTTTCGACATCCCAGCCTGCTGGGCCATGCGATCACTGTTCGACTCCCTAGACGGGATCGACAGCCTCGATGCGCAGATCGCTGATGCGGTTACGTCTTTCGAGGCCATCGACCGGCTGCTGCCGCAGATGATCTCGCAGTTGGAGCGGATGATGGCCGACAGCCGGTCCCTGCTGGGTGTGATCACCAACAACTACGGCCCGGCTCATCTGCAGACCACACAGACCGATCAGACGTACTACGACCTGATCAACGTCGGTAACGACTTCGACCAGTCCCGCAGTGACGACTTCTTCTACATCCCGAGGGAGGCATTCGACAACGAGGACGTCAAGACCGGCATGCAGTTGATGATGTCGCCGGATGGAAAGGCCGCCCGGTTCATCGTCACCCACGAGGGCAATGCCATGGGGCCGGAAGGAATCGACCACGTCGAACAGTTCCCGGAGGCGATCAAGGCCGCGCTCAAGGAGACCTCGCTCGCCGGTTCGAAGATCTATATCGGGGGCGCCGGCTCGAACAACAAGGACATCAAGGCCTATGCGGCCTCCGATCTGCTGATCGTGGCGATCGCCGCGTTCGTCCTGATCTTCCTGATCATGCTGTATCTGACCCGGAGCCTGGTTGCCGCCCTGGTCATTCCCGGCACGGTGGCGTTCTCGTACGCGGGAGCGTTCGGACTGTCAATCCTGGTGTGGCAGCACATCATCGGCCTCCACCTGCACTGGCTGGTGCTGCCGCTGACCTTCATCATCCTGGTCGCGGTCGGCTCCGACTACAACTTGCTGCTGATCTCCCGCGTGAAGGAGGAGTCGGGCGCCGGTTTGAACACCGGGCTGATCCGCGCGCTGGGCAGCACCGGTGGCGTGGTGACATCGGCCGGGCTGGTGTTCGCGTTCACGATGCTGGCCATGTTGATCAGCGATCTACGCACCATCGGTCAGGTGGGTTCGACGGTGTGTATCGGTCTGCTGCTGGACACGCTGATCGTGCGCTCGTTCGTCGTGCCGTGCCTGTTGCGCTTCCTCGGGCCGTGGTTCTGGTGGCCGACCTTCATCCGGCAGCGCCCCTTGCGACAGCGGTCGCCGCAACGACAGCGACAGGAGGCATGACATGACGACGTCGACGCTGTTCGGCATCCTGTCGATCGTCTCCTTCGTACTGATCTGGGTGTTCGCCGTCGTCGCGTTCATGTTCACGAGGCGGATGCGGGGGCACTCACACGTCACGTCGGAACTCGGCATCGGCACCCTGCCTGCGACGCTGCGCAAGGTCCGCCGGCGCGAGCCCCTCTCGGACGACGAACTGAGCCTCGCGCGGCAGGTGCTCTCCGACCGCGGCAGCGTCTTTGCGCTCGCGGTTCCGGCCACCCTGTTCTGTATCGGATGCTTCTACGTCTTCGGCAGCCTCGAGCAGCTGCACGGGCACACCCCGTCGGAGCGCACGTTCCTCGGCGTCTTCCCGATGCTCACCTCGACCAACATGGCGGTCCAGATACTCCGCAGCGCACGGCTGAAGCGGCGGCTCCCGTAACCGAGTCATCCGGCGTCGGCGATTCGGCGATGTCCGGGTGCGCTGGCAACATCACGGAGCATGACGTCGAACCAGCGGCCGATGCCGCCCATGAATGCCGACGAGCGCACGACACTGGAGGGCTGGCTCGACTTCTACCGCGCCACGTTGGGCCTGAAATGCGAGGGCCTGACTGACGAGCAGCTGCGCTCGGCGTCGGTGCCACCGTCGGAGTTGACCTTGCTGGGCCTGGTGCAGCACGCGGCAGAAGTGGAACGAAACTGGTTCCGCAGAGTGCTCAAAGGTGAAGACGCGCCACCGATCTTCGGTCCTCGGAATCCCGACGGCCACGACGGCGGCTTCGAGGTGACCGCGCACTCGTCATTCCGGGTCGCCGCGCAGACCTGGCAGGACGAGGTGGCGCAGGCGCGGATCAACTGTGCGGCGCACGGGCTCGACGACACGGTCGCGTTCATGGGCGGTGCGGTCAGCTTGCGCTGGATCTACACGCACATGATCGCCGAGTACGCGCGCCATTGCGGGCACGCGGACCTGATCCGCGAACGCGTCGACGGGCGGGTGGGCGTCTGAGACCGATCAGGAATTGGATGCCGTCCCTAGTGCGTCGAGCAGGCAGTTGACGGCAAGCTTGCCCAGCGCATCGGAGGCCAGTGGGCTGTCGCCGGTGAGCAGCCGGCGGTCTTGATGCACGGTGCCGGCCATCTCGTCGTTGACGACGGTGAGCCCTTGCTTGGTCAGCAGGTCGGCGACGAGCCACTGCAGCCGCCCGGGCAGATATCCGATGTCGATGTTGGGGCCCTCGTCGAGCGAGTCGGGGAACACGCAGACCGAATACCCGGCCAACGGTGACCGGGGTTTGCCGAGGCCGGCGGCCAGCAGGGCCGCCGGACCATGGCACAGCGTGATGATGAACCGGCCGTGGTCCAGAGCCCAGTTCAAGGTCTGGCCTACCGCTGTGCTGCCGGGCAGCCCGACGACGGCGCCGTGTCCGCCGGGGATGAACACCGCCAGATAGTCGGAACCCGGTTTGAGATCGGCGACCACCTCCGACAGCTTGCGGGGTTGCTTGAGCTTGGGTTTGAGCGTCTCGTAGGTCGACAGCACGGCGTCGTCCTCGTGGGGCATGGCCCACAGCTCCAGTTTGGCCGGGTACCCGGAGATGGTCGCGACGTCGACGTCGAATCCGGTCTGCATCAGATGGTGCAGCGGCAGCAGCATCTCCACCGGGTGGTTACCGGTGGAGAACATCTTTCCGTTCTGGCACAACACATATCGCTCTTCAGCGGCGATCATCAGCACCTTCCACCGGCCCTCGGTGTAGGCGCCCGGGTGTTCGACGCCGGCGAAGTCGGTCTTCGGTGCGGTGTACTGACTCAACGAGTAGGGCGACGGGAAGTAGGCGTTGTCCTCGGCCTCATCGGGCGTGGGCACCTTGCTGAGGTCGTCTGTGTCGTGTGACATCTCGTTCACCACTTCCTTTGGTTCGTGCGGTGAGGTCAGTGATACCCGGCGTTGAGCCACCTCATGCGTGTCACCGCAATGGCAGCTCGGCGAATATCGGCGTGGTTGGTGTGGTCGAGCCGGCGCCCGGCTCGACAGTGAAGGCCAACGCCGATGCGTCGCCGAGATCCGGTAGCACCGCCGTGGTCGACGGCGCGACTGCGGCGGAGTCCATGGTGCCCGCCGACGTCGCTGCGCCCTCGCGCAGCAGCCACATCTGATAGACGGTGCCGGTTTGCGGCGGCGTGACACCGTTCATCACCAGCACGCCGGCGTTGCGCTCGCGAGAGAACACCACGGTCGCGGTGCCGCCGGTTGGTATGGCCCCTGACACGGTTCGCACGTCGGGGGCGGCGAAGATCTGCTCGGCCGTCGTCGCCGGGGGGCGCGGGCTGAGCGCGATACCGATGCCGACGCCGGCGAGGGCGACGACGACGGCTGCCGCGGCCGCCAGCGCCGCGTTTCGCCAGCGCGCCCTCGGCCGCAGCTCGGGAACCGAGACCGCTGCCAGCAGCTGCTCGCGCAGATGCGCCGGTGGCTCAAGGGCGGTGGATCCCGCCAGCCGGGCCATGGTCTCCCGCGCGTCCCGCACCTCGGCTCGGAATTGCGCCGCGACCTCGGGAGCAGCGACTGCCAGACGCCGCTCGAGGTCGGCGCGCTCACTGTCGGACACCGCGTGCAGCGCGTACGGCGTCGCCAGATCGAGAAGTTCGGAGTCAAGTGGCTCGGTCATGCGGCCCCCAGACAATCGCGTAGGCCGCGGAGGGCGTCGCGCATCCGCGATTTGATGGTGGCGAGGTTGGCTGCCAGCCGTTGCGAGACCTGGCTATAGGTCAATCCGTCGTAGTAGGCGAGGTGGATGCACTCGCGTTGGGCATCGGTCAGCGTGGACAGGCATTCGGCCACCCGGCGCTGTTCATCCTGGGTGATCACCGAGTCGGCGACCTGATCGGCGGGCAACTCCACGCTGGACGCCCCGTAGCGCGATTCGCGCTGGCTGGCGGCTTGTTCGGCACGCACCCTGTCCACTGCCCGCCGGTGTGCGAGCGTCATCAGCCACGCCGTCGGGGATCCGGCTGCCGGGTCGTAGCTGTCTGCGGTGCGCCACACCTGGAGGTAGATGTCCTGGGTGGTTTCCTCGCTGTATCCCGGGTCCCGCAGAACCCGGATGACCAGGCCGAACACCCTGGACCGCGTATGGTCGTACAGTTCGGCGAAGGCGTCGACGTCGCGTCGGGCCACCCGCCGCAGCAACGCGTCGAGTTCGGCGGTCACCCACAGCAGCCTAGCCACCGGGGCCTGCGCCGTCATGCTTATCCACATCTCGGCGGAATGGGTATGAAAAATGAAGTGCGCGAGCAGTATTCGTCAAAGCCGGGCCGGCCTGCCATATGCTTCTCGGTCAGTCGGGCGCCGGTCGCGTACACCAGGAAGTACGTCATGAGTACCGGGGAGAGCACCGTCATGAGTGACTGCCAGGTGCAGATGGTCACCAGCCACAGTCCCCACCACACGCAGCTGTCGCCGAAGTAGTTGGGATGGCGGGTCCAGGACCACAATCCGCGGTCCATGATCGCGCCATGGTGGGAGGGATCGGTTTTGAACCGTCGCAGCTGATGGTCGCCGACCGCCTCGAATGCCAGCCCGACGGCCCAGATCAGTACGCCCACAACCAGGACCGGTCGCACGACGGCTGGGGTCGGCCCCAATGTCGAGGACAGCTGCACCGGCAGCGAGATGAACCAGGTTGCCGCTCCTTGGATCACGAACACCTTGCGCAGCACGTGACCGGCCGAGTAGTTGCCATCCAGTAGCTCCCGATAGCGGGGGTCTTCCCCCTTGCCCGCGGACTTGACCACCATGTGCCAGGACAGGCGGCCTGCCCAGAGCGTGATGAGCACCAACAGCAGGATGCGCCGGCCGGGGTCGCCGGATCCGAGTACGGCGCTGACGGCGGCGACCACGATGAACCCGATGCCCCAGGCCACGTCGACGACGTTGTACCGCCCGAGCGCTCGGCCGATCACGAACGTCGCCCCGTGCACGACAGCGATGGCGGCCAGCGAAACCACGGTGACGATGAACAGGTTCACCGGTGTCCTCCTGTCGGGGCGAATGTCCACTGGTATACGTCGAGATAGCCTGAGGTGAAGCCCGCTTCGGAGTACGCCAGGTACAGCTCCCACATGCGCGCGAACACTTCGTCGAAACCGAGCCCGGTCACTGCGTCACGGCGGGAGACGAAACGTTCCCGCCACAGTCGCAGGGTCTCGGCATAGTGCGGCCGCAGCGACATCATGTCGACGGTGCGCAGCCGGGTATGCCGTTCGGTGAGGCCGATGATCGCTTCGGTCGACGGGAGCAACCCGCCGGGGAAGATGTACTTCTGGATCCAGGTGTGCGTGCCGCGTGAGGCCAGCATGCGGTCGTGCGGCATGGTGATCGCCTGGATCGCGACTCGCCCTCCGGGGATGACGAGCCGGTCCAGCGCTCGAAAATAGGTGGGCCAGAATTGATATCCCACGGCTTCGACCATCTCGACCGACACCACTGCGTCGTAGCAGCCGTCGGCGTCGCGGTAGTCCAGCAGGTCGACACGGACCCGGTCTGCCAGGCCGGCCGCCGCCACTCGCTGCCGGGCCAGCCGTTGTTGCTCGGCCGACAGGGTGATCGAACGGACTTCGGCGCCGCGCTCGGCGGCCTGGATGCAGAGTTGACCCCAGCCGGTACCGATCTCCAGTACTCGGCTGCCGGGACCCACGCCCGCGGCGTCGAGCAGGCGGTCGATCTTCCGGCGCTGAGCCTCGGCCAGTCCGGCTGCCGTCCCGGGGAGTTGCGGGAACAGCGCGCTGGAGTACGTCATCGTCTCGTCGAGAAACTCCGAGAACAGCTCGTTCGACAGGTCGTAGTGCGCCGCGATGTTCCGCCGGGACTGAGCGGGGTCGTTGTGCGCCGAGCGTGGTGACCGAGGCAGTGTCACGGTCCGGAACCGTTGTAGCGCAGCAGGAACCAGTTCACCCATGGATCTGCCGAATTCGGTGAGCAACCCCACGAGATCATCGGAATGCCACTCACCGGCCATATAGGACTCGCCGAATCCGATCAGGCCGTGGCAGCCGATCCGCCGGGCCAGGGCCTCCGGACTCTCGATGACCATGGTGGGTAGTGTCGGATCGGCCGCGCCGATCACGGTCCGGTCAGGAAACGCCAGGCGGACCGGCAATGTCGCGGCGGCTCGGCGCAGCAGTCGGTCGGCCACCGCACCGGAGATCGCGGCTACCGGGCCACGTGGTGGGTGTGCCACGTCTGGCCAGCGAGTGGGGTCGACGGCGGGGGACGTTCCGGTCCGGGTGTTCACAGTAACCTTCCTCGGTTCTCGGTAACGGACTCTTCGGCGGGGCGGGGAACGACCGGCACTCGGCGCAGCCACAACGTGATTCCCTCGATCCGGATGGCGAGGGCTCCGGCCAGCGGCGCCAGCGGCGCGGTCAATTGCAGTCGCAGAACTTCCCAGATGGTCGCCGGCCTGCGATCACCGCGCAGGGTGGCAACGAAGGGCGGATGTCCTTGGCGGTGCAGCGAAACGGTCACGGCAACGTGTTCGCCGGGTTTGGGAGCCCGCACCTGGTAGTAGCCTTCGACGGCATTGAACGGTGAGACGTACATGCGCTTGGGCACCCGCGCGGGTTGCCCGGCGGGAAGCAGATAAGCGTGCCGTCGGCCGTAGGTGTTGTGGACTTCGGCGATCACGTATCGCAGTGCGCCGGCGGCATCGTGGCACCAGTACAGGCTCAGCGGATTGAACACATACCCGAGCACCCGCGCCTGGAGCAACGCGGTCACCCGACCGCCGGCGAGATCCACGTCGTGCGACCACAAGAATGTGTCGACACGTTGGCGCAGTGAGTCTTTCGGTCCGCCCGCGAAATGGTCGTCCGCCTCGAATCGGGCAAACGCCCGCAGCCAGCGCGGCAACTGCGGTAGCCGGTCGAGGTCCACGTACCAGCAGTAACCGCGGTAGCTGAAGCGATGGTGCACGGGGGCGCGGCGGACGTGGGTGATCCTGGTCCGGTACAGCGCAGGGGTCAGCACGACAGCGGCTCCACAACGGTGCCGCCGGCCCACCGGGCGCCGAGCCGTTCCGCGGCCGCCAATCCCGATGCGGCGCCGTCCTCATGGAATCCCCAGCCGTGGTAGGCCCCGGCGAAGGCTATCCGGTCGTCGTTGAGGTGAGGCAGGAGTTGTTGGGCGGCTAACGATTCGGTGGTGTAGGTGGGATGGGCGTAGACCATCTCGGCCACGACCTTCGCGGGGTCCACTCGATGGGTGCCGCCCAGGGTCACCAGGTAACGCCGAGTGCCACTCAGCCTCATCAGCCTCGTGATGTCGTAGCTGACGGTGACGGCCTGATCAACGGGGTCGATCAGGTAGTTCCACGAAGCACGTGCCCTCGGTAGGCGTGGCAGCACCGACGCGTCGGTGTGCAACTGAGCCTGGTTGAGGCTGTAGGGGATGGCCCCGAGGATGCGACGTTCGTTCTCGCTGGGGTGGTCGAGCATCAGCAGCGCCTGGTTCGGATGGGTAGCGATGACGGCGGCATCGAACCGCCGCGGCTGCTGCCCGTCGACGGTGATCAGCACGCCGTCTGCGCATCGCCGCACCGATCGCACGTGAGCGCCGGTGATCGCCTCGGGCAGCCGGGACACGATGGCGTCGACATAGTTGGCCGACCCGCCCACCACCGTGCGCCAGGTCGGAGAGCCGAACACCGACAGCATCCCGTGGTGCTGCAGGAAGACGAACAGGTACCGGGCCGGGTAGCGCAGTGCCTCACCCGGCGGGCATGACCACACGGCGGCGACCAACGGCGTCATGAATCGGTCGGTGAAATACCGGGAGAACCCATGCCGGTGCAGGAACTCGTCGAGGGTCAGCTCGTCTCCGGCAGCCTCACGTCGCAGCAATTGCGTTGCCAGCCGGTGAAATCGGGTGATCTCGCCCAGCATCAGCAGATAGCGCGGCCGGCCCGCATTGGACCAGCTGGGAAACAACCCGCCCAGGCCGCGCGCCCCGGCGTACTCCAGACCGGTGCCGTCGTCTCGTACGGACATCGACATGTCGGTGTCCTGCGTACGGATCCCGAGTTCGTCGAACAGCCGACACAGGGTCGGATACGTGCGGTCATTGTGCACCAGGAAAGCCGTGTCGAGCGCGACGGTGTGACCGTCCTCGACGACGTGCTGCGTATGGGCATGCCCGCCGAAGCGGGTGTCGGCTTCGAGCAGGGTGACGCGGTCACGGGCCGACAGGACATGTGCGGCCGTCAGACCCGCGACACCGCTGCCTATCACCGCAACGGCACGCCCGCCGGGATGAATATGTTCCACACCCGGTATTCGGAGTCGGTCCCGGCCCGGATGGGAAGAACTTTTATCGGAGTTCGGCGATCACCTTTCCGAACGCCTCAGCGTGGGCGATCTGCACGATGATGTAGGTGATGCCGTATTTGGCGCGCAGGCCCCGAATGTGGTCGGCCATGGCACTGACCGAACCCGAGAGCACTCCGGGATGGCGCAGCAGCTCTTCGTCGGTGAGCCCTGGCAGAAAATGGCGGGGGACGTTGAGGATGGGCATCTCGGTGCCAGGCGCGGGCATCGCGGTGATGGCGATGTTGAGCTCCAGGTCGTCGAATCGGTCTCCGGAAGCGTTGCGCAGGAACTCAATTCGGTTGGCCAGCGGGTCGCCGTCGACGTGATCGCCCCCGGTGAGGCCGATGATGTCGGCGGTCTGCGCGGCCAGGGTCAGCAGCCGGTCCCCGTTGCCCGCGATGAGGATGGGGATGTCGGGTGCATGCTCGCGCAGATACTCGGTGGTGTGGCGCAGATAGTCGATACGGTCGCGTGCGCTGGGGAACGGCAGTTCGGCGGCCTCGAACTCCTCGCGCACATAGCCGGCGCCGAGGCCGAGGTCGAAGCGTCCGCCGGACAGGTCCCGCAGGGCGGTGGCGTCGCGGGCCAGCAATGCCGGCTTGTAGAAGCCGGCATTGAGCACGAACGTGCCGACGCGCAACGTGCTGGTCGCTGCGGCAACCGCCGTCAGGGTCGGGAACGGGGCGGGCGCACCGAGATGATCGGGCACGTTGAGCACGTCGAACCCGAGGTCCTCGGCACGCCGCGCCTCGTCGGCGATCTGCGACTGGGATCCGGTGGCTCGCAGGCTGACGCCAAAGCGGAAATCGTTGGGCATCACCCGATCTTAGGCACGACGCCTGCAGGTTTGGGGGCGTCTACGGTGGGCAATTCTGAGCCGTGACGAGTCACCCGACGGTGGGCGTGGAAGAGGAGTTCCTGCTCATCGACCCACAGAGCGGCGAGCCGGTCGCCTGTAACAAACAGGTCGCCGCGAGCGCCGCCGCGCACGGGGTCGACCTGCAACTGGAGCTGACCAGCTGCCAGGTCGAAACCACGACCGATGTGATGGACTCCAGCAGTGCGTTGCGTTGCGAACTGAACCGGTTGCGGCGGATCGCCACCGAGGCGGCCGCGGCCAACGGGGCGCAACTGCTGGCTGTCGGGCTGCCGCCGACCGTGCCGCACAAATTCCCGGTGACGCCGACCGCGCGCTACCGCAGGATCGCTCACCGGTTCGGCATGATCGCCCACGAGCAGGGCATCTGTGGCTGCCACGTCCATGTCGCGGTGCCCGATCGCGAGGCTGCGATTCACGTCAGCAACTGGCTGCGGCCGTGGCTGCATGTGTTGTTGGCGCTGACCGCCAACTCGGCGATCTACCGCAACACCGACAGCGGCTACGCCAGCTTCCGCAGCGTGCTGTGGTCGCGGTGGCCGAGCTCGGGGCCTCCGCCGCATTTCGATTCGGCCGCACAGTACGACGCCGCCGTCGCCATGCTGGAGCGGGCCGGCGCCGCGCTGGATGACGGCATGATCTATTGGGATGTCCGGCCGTCGGCGAATTTTCCGACGGTGGAAGTGCGGGTGTGCGACGTACCGGCGACGGTCGCCGAAACGGTGCTTGCCGCCACGCTGATCCGCGCCGGGGTGATGACGGCGCTGCGTGGGTACGCCGAAGGCGAATCGGTTCCGCGTCTGGCGGACAGCCAGATCCGTGCAGCGCACTGGAAGGCCGCTCACGACGGCCTGAACGGCGACGGTATCGATCTGCTGGGGGACCAGTCGACGGTCCCGGCGCGGGACCTGCTCGACCGATTCGTCGAAACGGTGCGGCCGGCCCTGGTGCAGTTGGGCGACTACGAGATGGTCCGCGGTGAAATTGCCCGCGTTGCGGCCGAGGGCAACGGCGCGATGCGGCAACGCGAGGCCTGGCGTCGGCGCAGTGAGATCACCGACGTGATAGGCGAATTGGCGGCCGCGGTGACCAGCGACTAGTGCGCCCAGCGCCGCAGGAATTCCACCCACGGGTGCGGGAGCTCGTGGTGTACCGCACCGGCCAGGATGCGTTCCAGATAGCCCGGACGGGGCGGCCCGGGTTCGACGCGATGGTCGATGTAGACCCAGGCCGGCTCGGGGCCGCCGGCAGTGTGCACGGTCAGCCGGTCCCGGCGATAGCGCACCGGCACTCCCTCGGCGCTGTCGAGTGCGGCCAGGTCGTGATCGGTGACCTGCCACAGAACCCCGTGCACATGGGCTGCGCCGAGCGGTTCGATCGTGGCCACGCCGCGCTGGTTGATCAGCCAGCTGTGACCGTCGAGGCGGGCTGGAGTCGGATCGACCGCGCCCGGACAGCGCCGGGCCATCTGTGTCACGCACAGATTCGAGCCGTAGGCGAAGTACGGGTGAAGCATTCAGCCCGTGACGGTCAGATAGATCAGCACCACGTTGAGCACACTAATCAATCCGGCCACACCCCAGCCGAGTGCCGTGGTGACGCGGTGGTTGACGTCGTCGCCCATCAGCGCCGCGTTACTGGTCAACCGGACCAGCGGGATCAGGGCCAGCGGTATGCCGAACGAGAGCACGACCTGGGACAACACCAGGGCGCGACTGGGGTCGACGCCGATGGCCAGCACGGCCAGCGCCGGGATCAGGGTGACCATCCGGCGCAGCAGCAGTGGGTAGGAGCGACGCAACAGCCCCTGCATGATCATCGCGCCCGCATATGCGCCGACGGAGGTCGAGGCCAGGCCGGAGGCCAGCAGCCCGATGGCGAACAGCAGGGCAACCGTCGGGCCCAGGGTGTCGCGGACCGCGGCGTGGGCGCCCTCGATGGAGTCGGTGTTGTCGCGACCCTGCAGGTTGGTGGCCGCGACCAGCAGCATGGCCAGGTTCACCGCGCCCGCCAGCAGCATCGCGAGCCCGACGTCGTAGCGGGTCACGCGGAGCAGTCGTCGCCGCGCAGGACCGGGCTCGGGGTGGCCGTGCCGATCGCGGGCCAGGCCGGAATGCAGGTAGACCGCGTGTGGCATCACCGTCGCGCCGAGCATCGCGGTGGCCAGCAGCAGGCTTTCGGTGCCCTGGAAGCGGGGGATCAGCCCGGCGGCCACCTCGGCCGCCGGGGGAGTCTCGACGAACAGACTGGTGAGAAAGCCGATCGCGATGATCATCAGCAGGCCGGTGATCACCCGTTCGAATACCTGTTGGCCGCGGCGGTTCTGCACGCTCAGCAGCAGGAGCGATACCGCGCCGGTGATGATGCCGCCGAGCAACAGCGGCAGGTCGAACAAGAGGTGCAGCGCGATCGCCCCGCCCACGACTTCAGCGAGATCGGTTGCGACGGCCACCAATTCGGCCTGGATCCAGTAGGCGATGCGGGTCGGGGTGCGGGTGTGGGCGGCCACGACTTCGGGTAGCGAGCGACCGGTGACCAGCCCGAGCTTGGCCGAGAGGAACTGCACCAGGCCGGCCATCGCGTTGGCCATCACGATCACCCAGACCAGCAGGTAGCCGAATTGCGCACCCGCGCTCACATTGGCGGCGACGTTGCCGGGGTCGACATAGGCGATTGCGGCGACGAATGCCGGCCCGAGCAGCACCCAGCTCGGGGTCACGCGCGCCTTGGTGTCCTCTAACAACGGCCCTACCTTCTATCCGGGTCTGCGAATAGAAAAGTTAGGGTAGCCGAAATCTCCTGGCCAAGCCACGCCGGGGGCGCCCAATGGGGAGTGTCACCACCCGATGCCGATGCCTCCGAAGCCGAATACCGGTCCGTACCAGGGGCCGTAGTTGTTCAGCGCAGGCGGGGAGGTCACGATCTGGGCGCTGCCATTGGTCTGGCACAGCGTGGTGGTCGGTGTCGTGTTGGTGCATTTCGGTGCGGCCGAGCCGGCCGGGGCCGTCAGAATCGCCAGACACGGCACCGCGAGCACTGCAGCCAGACACCGAACCATGTTCGTCATGACCTACTCCGATCCTGGAGTAAGTCTACGTCTGAAAGGGGCTGTCAGCGCTGGTCAGAGCACGAAGAATTCATCGTCCCAGGGGAACATTCCGTAGCTGGGCTGCGGCGGGGTCGAGTCGATCTGCACGTTGCCCTCGCTCGCGCATTCGGTGGTCTGCCCGCCCTCGACCGAACTGCCTCCGGTCACCTCGCACTGGGGAAGCAGGCGAGGCTCGCTCGGGGCGCTGGGTTCGGCCGAGGCCAGCGGGGCCAGGGCGATCGCCGCGGAAGCACCGCCGACCATCAGACAACCGGTCAGCGTGGTGAGGCGAATTTTCATCGCGGCGCTCCTTCCAGCGGGGTTCTATCCGGCAGCGTACAGACCACGACCGGTGATCAAGGGCAGATCGAGTGTGGTCCGGATGCCCGGCTTGGCGTCCACCACCGCCGGGATCGCGTTCACCACCCGTGCCGCCGTCGCCACCAGGCCGGCATGGTTGTGGTCGCCGTTCGGACTGCTCAGGCGCAGGTCGAGCGTGTAGGACGGTTCGCCGGTCACCACCACTCGGTATGAGCCGCCTTCCTGGGCGGGCTGGGGCCACTCGGGACACAGGTCGTCGCGCAACCGCGTCACATGCTCCAGCACCACCGCCGCCTTGCCATCACGCATTCCGCGCACCTCGAACCGCAGGGCGGCGGTGGTGCCGGCCGGGATGTGCCCGGCCGTGATGTCGAAGTCCTCCGGTGCCGGTACCCGGGTGTGCTCCTCGGTAACTTCGTCGAGTTCGATGCCGAGACCGGCGGCCAGTTGCCGCACCACCGAACCCCAGGCCAGGGTCAGCACCCCGGGTTGCAGCAGCATCGGGGTTTCGTCGATCGGCTTGCCGAAGCCCATCACGTCGAACATCACCGCGGCGCTGTTGTAGGTCGCGTAGTCGACGATCTCCATGCACCGGATCTGCTCGATCTGCTGACACGTGCCGGCAAGGGCAAGGGGCAGAAGGTCATTCGCGAAGCCGGGGTCGATGCCGTTGACGAAAATGCTCGCCCCGCCCGCTTCGGCGGCGGTCTCGATGGGCTCGATCAGCTCGGCCGGCAGCACCTGCCACGGGTACTGCAGGAACACCGCGGAGCTGGCCACCACGTTGACGCCGGCCGCCAGGATGCGCCGGTAGTCCTCGAGGGCCTCGGGCAGCCGGTTGTCGGCAAGGGCGGTGTAGACCACGCAGTCCGGCTTGCCGGCCAGGATCGCGTCGAGGTCGTCGGTGGCCAGCACGCCCGTCGAAACATCAAGGCCGGCAAGCTCTCCGGCGTCCTTGCCGGCCTTCGCCGACGAGGACACCCACACACCGGTGAGTTCGTAGTCCGGATTGGTGACGAGCTGCTTGAGCGCATGCTTGCCGACGTTTCCGGTGCCGACCGCGGCTACGCGAATGGTCATTCTTCTCCTCAGAGGTCGGGGATGGGCAGATCGAGATTGGGCATGTTCAGGCCACCGTCGACCTCGAGCACCTTGCCGGTCAGATAGCTACCGGCTGGGGACGCGAGGTATACCGCGGCGGCCGCGATGTCGGCCGGATCACCGAGCCTGCGCAGCGGGGTCGCCTTCTCCATCGGGTCACGCAGCGCTTCGTTGGACGCGACGATGTCGAGCGCCGAAGTCAGGATCGAGCCGGGGGCGATCGCGTTGACGCGGATGCGCGGGCACAGATCCAATGCCGACAGCCGGGTGTAGTGGGCGAGCGCGGCCTTCGCGGTGCCGTACGCGGCGAACCCGCGGCCGGCCAGGCGTCCCACCGTGGAGGTGATGTTGATGATGCTGCCGCCGCCGGAGTGCTCGAGCATCAGCGGCACCGCGGCACTGGTCAGGGCGTGCGCCGTCGACACGTTGAAGGTGAACGCGTCGCGCAGATCTTTGGTGGACGTGTTCAGCAGGGGCGCCGGCATGGTGCCGCCGACGTTGTTGACGACGATGTCTAGTTTCCCGAACGCCTCCACGGCGGCGGCCGCGAGCTCGGCGGTGGCCTCGGGGTGGGCGAGGTCGGCGGCGACGACATGTGCCCGCCGCCCGGTCGCGGCGATCTGGCTTGCCACTTCGTCGAGCTGGGCTTGTGTGCGGGCCGCGATGAGCACGTCGGCACCGGCTTCCGCGAATGCCAGGGCGGTCGCCGCGCCCAGGCCGCGTCCGGCCCCGGTGACGATCGCAACCTTGTCGTCCAATCGGAATCTATCGAGAATCACGTACGCTCCGTTCCCTAGTCGGGCGCCACGCTAGCAGTGCGCGTCGGCCGCCGTGGGCGGTTTCTGAAACACGTTCTAGTTGTCTTGCGGTTCATCCGCGTGTCGTGGGCCCGTCGCCCAAAGCGCCACCGCGGCGGTGGCGGCAGGCGCACAATTGAGGGGTCCGCTCAAGGTGGGGAGCCGCGATGACCCAGCAGCGATACGACTTCTTCGGCGAAGTTTTCGCGCGGTACTTCAGTCCCGGGGTCGACCGCTATCCGTCGACGGCGGGCCCTCTCATTCACCGCCTGCTCGCCTGCACCGATGACCTGCAGGACCGGTTGGCCCAGGCCCGGCTGGCTGCAGAGGTGTGGGGCGAGGAGGAGTTGGGACATCCCGGCCACGTGCACCCGGCGTCGGAGTTGTTCGTCATCACCCAGTGCGGGCTGATGTACGGTGCCCGGTTCGCCGACGCCCACCACGATCTGTATTACCTGGCCACCCCGCACACGATGTTCGACGCGTTCGTCGATCAGATCGAGCACACACCGCTGCGCGTGGGCACGGTCGTCGCAGTCGATCGCCGGTGCAGCCACGACCTCGAAGCCGCTCATCCCATGGACGCGGCGCTGCGCCGGATCCTGGAGGAGCACGAGGCCTTGCGCGTCGACGTGAGCGTTTAGCGCCGCCTCCGAGCACTCATGTTAACGCCAGATTACGGCGGTATTCACTGTGCGTTAACCGGTGTGGATTCGGTATGAGATTGTCCGACAAGGGAATTCGCCGTTTTAGGTTTAGCCCACTTCACCGAAACCGAAAGGACGGGCTGAACCCAGTGAAACGAAACGTGAGAAGCGTGTGCATCGCCGGCGTCGGGTTGTGTGGGCTGGGCACGGCGTTGGCGGCACAGGTGGCCGCCGCCCCCACCGAGTCCACGGCGAGCCAGACAATCAGCGAGCTCGAGGGGCAGGGCTACCGGGTGATCTTGAGCAAGGTGGGCACCAAGGCCATCGACGACTGCACGGTGAGCGCTGTGCGCCAAGGGCGTTCGGTCACGGGGCCGCAGATACCCGTTGGCGCCGCAGGTATCACGTCGTTCAACCCCGGACAGAATCTGCAATACACGACGGTGTACGTGGACCTGGATTGCCGCCGCTGAGCTACTTCTTGGCCGCTGCTTTCTTGGCGGCGGTCTTCTTGGCCGGGGCCTTCTTCGCGGGGGCCTTCTTGGCCGGCTCCTTGGTCGCCCCGCCGCGCGCCTTCACGCTGGCTTCGAGTTTGGCCAGCAAGTCTGACACGTCCTCGGTCTCGTCGAGCTCGGTCGGTTGTTCCTCGACCGAGAAAGCTTCTCCGCCTTCGAGTTTGGCCTGAACCAGCTCGTGCAGCTGTTCCTGGTAGTCGTCGCGGAACTGGTCGGGTTTGAAGTCGTCGGTCATCGACTCGACGACCTGACCGGCCATCTTCAACTCGGCCGGCTTGATCTCGACTTCCTTGTCCAGCACCGGGAAGTCGGGATCGCGGATCTCATCGGGCCACAGCAGCGTGTGGATCACCATGACGTTGCGCTTGCTGAAGTCCTTGACGCGCAACGCCGCGAGCCGCGTCTTGTTGCGCAATGAGAAGTGCACGATGGCCACCCGCTCTGTCTCGGCGAGGGTCTTGGCCAACAACACGTAGGACTTCGACGACTTGGAGTCGGGCTCCAGGAAATAGCTCTTGTCGTACATCAACGGGTCCAGCTGGTCGGCCGGGATGAACTCGACGACCTCGATCTCGCGGCTGCGTTCCTCGGGCAGCGTGGCGATGTCCTCGTCGGTGATCACCACCATCTGGCCGTCGTCGGACTCGAACGCCTTGTTGATGTCGCGGAACTCGACGACCTCGCCACATACCTCGCAGACCCGCTTGTAGCGGATCCGACCGTTGTCCTTGGCGTGGACCTGATGGAACTTGATGTCGTGGTCCTCGGTCGCGCTGTAGACCTTGACCGGCACGTTCACCAGGCCGAAGGCGATCGAACCCTTCCAGATGGATCGCATAAAGGCCAGTATGGCCTACCCGGTCACCCGCAGGGGGCATCGACGTTGCTGGGAAGGTTTTCCCGCCGGCCTGCCGGGGACAGTCCGCTCTCGCTCGGCCGAGGTATTTGACGCCGATAATATTTTCGCTCTTAACATGTCTTCGCCTGCCAACAGTTGGCCAGTATCGGAATTCCGGTTGCTCGACCTGCGTATTTTGAATACATCCGGTTTGCGAGCCGTGATCGGCTGCGGCTTATTTGTGCTGCGGCGCGGGCAAGATGAATTCGTTCAGCTGTTTCTCGGGTAGCTTCTGTTTGCCCGGGCTCCCATCCATCCGCCTTACCCTCAGGGGATCAATATGGAAGCAGTTGCTCGTTCGTATCTGTTGGCAGGCGTCGCGCTTGTCGGTGCAGGCGCCATCGCGGTCGGACCCATTCAGCCGCTGCCACCGGATGTCCAGGTGCCGGCGATGCCATCGTCGGCCGTACCTGTAGAGCTGAATGCCCTGGTCAACCCAATCGAGTTGTGGGCCAACGTCATAAGCAAAACCGTGACCAACGTCGGGGGCATCGCCGAGACGGTGCTCGCCAACCCGGCGCCGATACTGGGCAAGATCGCCGAGAACGGTCTGATCAGTGCCGACGTGTTCGCAACGGTCGCGACCACGTTTGTCAGCGGCTTCGCCACCGGGGTCGGCACCTTGCCTCAGCAGATCCATGACGCCATCCAGTACGGAATCCTGGAAGGCAATATCTACGAGGGTGTTTTGGCGCTCGCGACAGCGTTCCTGTCCCCCGTGTTGAGCGGAGCGCTCGGTGCACTGATGCACCTCCCTGATGTCATCGCGGTGTTGCAGAACCCGTTCGTCAACGCGGCGTCGGTGATCGAGACCGCCGTCAACGGGGGCATCGTCAACGTCGGGTTCCCGTTGTTGATCAACGTGCTGGCGCCGGTCGCGCAGATCGGTCTCACCGGACAGGCGATCTATGACGGGATTCAGGCAGGTGACTTCGAAGCGGTCGCCAACGCTGTCATCAGTTTCCCGTCGGATTTGGTGAACACCGTCCTCAACGGCAATCCCGATATCGGCATCGGCGGCATCCTCGGTTCCGAGGGTGGTCTGGTGCCGGGGCTGCTCGCGTTCCGGCAAGCGATCGCCGACGCCATCCATCCGCCGGTGCTCAGCACTCCGCTGTCACGGACGGTCGCAGATGCGCCCGATCTGAAAGCCGCGTCCGTCACGCTCGACACCGGTGAGATCGCCGGAGCGCAGAGCGGGCCGGCCGACGAGGACTCGGGGTCAACCGGTGTCGCCGCCGACAGCGCCTCCGACGGCGCCAGCGGTGGCGTGGCCGCAGGCGATGGCGTAGCGGCAGACGACGAGACGGCGAAGTCCAACGCGGGCGAGGATGTCGTCAAGACCAGCCCGGTGGTCAAACCCGGCAGGCTCGGTCCCGACGCGAACCGGCAGCACCGCGGCCCTGACGCGGTCAAGTCATTGCGCACTGACGTCCAGAAGTCGGTCAAGAACTTCGGTGACAAAGTGAGCAAGGCATTGGGCGGCAAGCCCAAGGCGGAGAAGAAGGCGGGCGCGGCCAGCGGCGGTGGTGACGAGTAACAATCAGGCGCACGACCGGTGACCCCCTGATCGCGGATCAGGGGGTCACTGCTTCCGCTGTCAGTCGCGGTTACTTGTCACCCTCGACGCTGTGAGCCGCTGCCTTCTTTTCCTTTTTCGGTTTGATGCCGAGCGCCTTCTTGACGTCATCACCGATCTTCTTGGCGGCCCTGCTCGCCTCGCCGCCGAGTGACTTGGCGGCCGTGGCGACACGGGGCGCCGACCCGGTCTCCTTGTCGACGACGAGTGATCTGGGCGTGAACTTGTTGGTGGCGTCGACCACCGACGGCCGGTCGGCTTCGTCCTCGGCTGCGGCGACGGTGGCGGTGACGGCCGGTGCCGCAGCGTCTTCGGCAGGCGCGGCTTCCGTAATCGGCGCTTCGGTTGGTGCGGGTGCCGGCGCATCGAGCGCGAGAGTGGTTGCGTTCACATCAGGTGCTTCCGCGACCGCTGAGAGCGGGGCACTCACCGGTGCGGTGTTCTCCGAACCGGTCGGCAGGGTGGGGAAGCTGATGTGGGTCAGGGGGTTGCCCTCTCCGTCCCAGCCGATCGCGCCCGCGACTATCTGTGACAGGCTCGCCAGCGCCCCGATCGGTCCGACCGGCACACCCGGAGCTTGCAGGGTGAAGGGGAAGCCCAGCGCATTGGTCGTGATCGCAAGATCAAGGGAGCTGAAGACCGAGCCGCCGATGCCGGGTTCGCCTACTTGCGTGCCGAAGGGGATCGTGTTCGCCGTGGTCCCTGGGCTGAGCAGCCCGCCGAAGGCGATCCCCAGTTTGTCGAAGGTGGTGCCTTCCGGCAACACGCCCGCTCCGTTTATCGCCGGCAACAGCGCATCGAGGTTGAGGGTGGCCCCGTTGAAGAACCCGTCGACGACGTTGGCGGGCAGGTTGAGCAGATCCCCGGCCATGATGCTGTTGAGGGCTGCCGCCGCCGGGCTGATCAGCGGTCCGGCAAAACCGATCAGGACACCGCTGAGCGGTGACGCCAGGAAATGGACCAGCGGGGTGACGAACTCAGGTGTCCCCTCCGGCAGGAAACTCGGCAAGAGCGCCACGACGAGCGTATGCACTGGGTCGTTGCTCAGCGCCAAGACCGGGACCAAACCGGGGTCGTTGATGTCGTCGGGCAGGCCCTGCATCGTGGCCCATGAGAACGCCTTCTGCAGGTTGGCACCGATGCGCTCGAAGACGCTGCCGATGTTGGCCGGGTCATTGAGAACATCTCCCATGTACCCGACCTGGTTGACGATGACCTGCTGCAGTGCCGTAGCGGGGGCTTCGAAGGAGAAGTCAGCGAGCTTGGTGGCGTTGCCGGAAGCGGTGTTGAACACCTCGACCCATCGGCTGAGGACATCCGTTGCCGCAGTCAGCCCTACTTCGGCTGCGGCGATCCTGGGGACCTGGATGTCGGGCGGAGCCGGCGGAGCGATGACGGGTGTGACGGCGATGACGCTGGCCCCCACCAGAGCAATCCCGGCGGTGGCATACGGACGAAGTGCTGCGTGCATGTGGGAAACCCCCTGGAAACAGGTCGAGATGCGGTGGAGTCAACGCCCACCAGTTGACTGCGAATGAAACAATGTGAGAATGCGTTTGGGCGGTTGGCCCCCTTCGGTTCTCAGTCGGGGGAAGGGGGCCAACCGGAATCACCGTGAGGAGTAGGCCAGTACCCACCGGTGATTCAGTCAGTGGCGCCGGTGGTCACGCGTTTAAGTGGCGCCGTCGGCGAGCGCGCAATTACGGGCTGGAACGGCTGGAACCGGTACTGGCACAGGGACGAAGTGCCTCATGCATTGACGAACCCCCTCGAGGGTGTGATCTAGGACACGGTGAACATATCCTGAGTAGAACCTGAGCCGTTGCACATTCCGCAAATAGATTATGCGCGTCAATTCTCGGCGAAGAGCCGGAATGCGGTTCTCGGCGGTAGTGGCAGGTCGGTTGGCCGAGGTGGCTGAAACAGCAAACTAGAATCGTTAGTGAAGTCGTTGCGAATGCAATGATAGTGGCCTGCTGGCTGGGCCATTTTTGAATTGCTGAAACAAATAATCACGCATGTGAGCTGTGCTGATAGGCATGGATGAGATAGCCACTGGTTTTCGACGCGCCGAGATGTGGCGCTCTACTCTGCCGTGAACCTGTTCACTCACCCGAAATGGGTGACCCTGGCGTCGCCCGGAATGGGGCGCGATTCATCTGCGTCAACCGGTTGGTTGGCGCAGATGTGGATGGCGTCTGTGTTAGTTGTCAGCTAATTTCCTATTGAAGAAGTGCATTTGAAATTGAACAAATTGATGCGACTGTTCAGTCGGCCGCGGAGGCTGGGCACAGTGGTCTGACCGAGCTATGAATGCAAGTGCGGCTATGAATCGGGCGCTGAGTCCTCGTAGCTTTGCGTGCGAACGTGATTGCCGGGCAATGCTTTTGGTGTACACGCCAGAGGCCGAAGCCGCTGCCGTGGCAACGCCTGGTAGGCGCCGCGCAGCAACGAACTTCGGTCCCGGGCAGCTGATTTGAGTCGGACAGATCAGGTGCGCTCCACCAGTCGGCGCACCGACTTGGGCGCATCGATGTCCGCGCTGACCCAGGGCGCCGGAATCGGATCGCCGGCCACCGTCCGCAGCGGCACTACGCCGGCCCATCCGCCGGAGTCGGCCGCGTCCTCCGGCCGGCCTGGCGGCGCATCGCGAACCTTCACGGTCCAGCCCTCGGGCTCGATCGGCAGTGCTATCGCGAGCGTCGCGGACAGCTCCTTCTTGGTGCTGGGCCGCACCTCCGAGCTGCGGCCGGGAATCAGGGCGTCGCTCATCAGATCCAGTGCGTATGCCGCGTCGGCCGGATCGATGACGGTCAGGTGTCCGCGTACGACGGCCGACCGGTAGTTGGCTGTGGAATCGAAAAGCGTGTCCGCCACCACGATTCCGTCGAGCAGCGTCACGCAGAACGCGGCGGGCGCTCCGGCCGCGACATGTCGCAGCGCGCCCGCGCCGGTCGACCCGTGCAGGATGATCCGGTCACCGTCTCGGGCGTAGAGCATGGGCACCACCCATGGTTGTCCGTCCAGCACTGTCGCCAGTGTGCCCACGGCCGCGGCATCGAGCACCGCATCCAAGTCGTGCCGCTCGGTGCGGGCGCGCTCGCGTTCTCTCCTGATCTGCTTCACAACACGAATTCTGAGGGAATTCCGGCCTACCTAGAAGATCCAGAACTGCGTAAGAGGCCCAGACCACTATTGTGGCCTCATGGCGCGTCACGCACCCGAGCTGCACCTGGCGTTGCAGCTCCCCGCCGATGACTCACCCTTGCGGCAGCGCATCGCGACGGCCGTCATCGAGCAGATCCGGCTTGGCCGGCTCGGTCCCGGTGACGCGCTGCCTTCGACCCGCAGCCTGGCCGCCGAACTCGCAGTGGCCCGCTCGTCCGTGGTCGACGCCTACGACGAGCTCGCCGCGGCCGGCTACACCACGGCTCGGCTCGGATCGGGTACGCGGATCGCCGTCGGCGCCGACACCGCAGCCCACGCGGGGGCGGCCTCGCACGTCACCTCGGGTGGCACCGCGACAGCATTGCCCGCGGCTCCTCGTCCACCGGCGTCGGCCTGGGATCTCACGCCGGGCCACCCTGATCCGGAGCTGATCTCGGCCACTGACTGGCGGCGTGCCTGGCGGGCGGCCGCGGCCTCACCCGTCCCTGCAGCCGCCGCCGGGCCGCACGGGCACGACGCGCTCCGGATCGCGCTGGCCGGACACCTGCGTCGCACTCGCGGGATCGTGGCCGATCCAACCGAATTGATCATCGTGCCCGGTGTGGCCTCGGCGTTGCGTACGGTCACCGTGGCGGCCGGACTGGCCGGACGCAGCATCGCGTTCGAGGAACCGGGTTACGACGAGGCGCGGCGGACTTTCGAGATGTCCGGAGCTCGGATACGTGCAGTGGCCGTCGACGGAGACGGCCTCGATCCGGGATCGCTGCGCGATTCTGACGCAGCCGTGTATTGCACTCCGGCACACCAGTATCCGCTCGGTGCACGGCTGCCGGTAGCGCGTCGTGCGCGTCTGGTGCAGTGGGCCGCCCGCGCCGGCGCACTCCTGATCGAGGATGACTACGACGGAGAGTTCCGCTACGACGTTTCGGCGCTGCCTGCCTTGCGCGGCATCGACGACGGCCGCGCATGCGTGGCCTACATCGGGACGGTGTCGAAGATCCTCACACCCACGCTGCGGGTGGCCTGGTTGCTGCCGCCGCCGGCGCTGCGGGATGCCGTCGCTGACGCGCTGGAGCGCAGCGGTGAATCAGTCTGTGGGGTAACCACTCTCGCGTTGGCCCGGTTCATCGAGTCGGGTGCGTTGACTCGTCACCTGGCCCGGGCCGCACGCACCTACTCGGCGCGGCGGTCGGCGCTCGTCGGTGCACTCCGACGACGGTGCCCGGGCCTGCCATTGGAGGGCGTCGAGGCAGGGTTGCACATGGTCGTGCGGCTGACCGACGGGAGCGACGACGTCGCGATCGCCGCGGCGCTGCGCGATCGGGGTGTCATCGTGTCGCCGCTGTCCACGTACTTCTCCGGTGTTGCCGGCGCCCAGGGCCTGGTGTGTGGCTACGCGCGCCTACCCGAGACTCAGGCCGATACAGTGGCCGAGCTCATCGCGGGAGTGATCGGTCAACCCTGAGCAGCGTCTCGTGCCGCGAGATCCGGCAGGTCGGCACCGGCGCGAGCCACCGTCAACGCCGCCGACAGCGCCGCGGCCTGCAGCACACCTTCGAGGTCCTCGGTACCGATCCGGCCCAGGTCGCGGCGGCGGTCCGCGCCGAGCAACCCCCGCGACCACACGGCATCGAGCAGACCTGCCATGAAGGCGTCGCCCGCTCCGACGGTATCCACCACCTGCACCGGCCGCGCCGGAACCGACACCGTGCCCGCGCGGCATACCGCGAACGCACCCCGCGCACCCGAGGTCACCGTGACGATTGCGGGACCGACCTCCAACCAGGCCCGTGCGATCTGCTCGGGGGAGTGCCTCGGGTCCATCCAGCGCAGGTCGTCCTCGGACACTTTGACGATGTCAGCGCGTTCGACGAGCCGGTCGATGCGCCCACGGGCGATGTCGTCGTCCTGAATCACGTCGGGGCGCACATTCGGATCGAACGTGATGGTGGCCGACATGCGGTAGGCGTCCAGCAGCGCGGCGGTCGCGCGACACCCGGGTTCCAGCACCGTGGCGATCGAGCCGGTATGAACCAGCAGCGGCGTGGCCACCTCTGGCGTGCCGGCCAGCTGCCAGTCGATGTCGAAGGTGTAGTGGGCCGCCCCGGAGGCATCGACGGTCGCCCTTGCCGTCGGTGTTCGACCGGCAGTCGTACTTCCTGAAACCAGTTCTACCCCAGAGTCTTCCAGGTAGGCGACAATGCGCTTGCCGCGGTCGTCCTCGGCGATGTGGGTGAGGAAGTCGACGCCGCGGCCCAGCCGGCCGAGGCCTACGGCCACATTGAGCGGGCTACCGCCGACGTATTCGCCACTGATCACGCCGTCGATCTCGACGACGTCGATCAGCGCCTCGCCGATGACCAGAGCCCGGCTCATGGCTCCATGGTAGGTGGGTTGGGCTAGACCCGTCCGGCGATGAACCCGGCCGCCTGATCTGGATACGGCGGAAGCTCGTAGGCACTGTGCGCGGCGCGGAGGCGCCCGCCCTCGACACAGATCGGGTCGCCCGGGCTGCACAGGTCGATGGCTCGCCCGGCGAATTGCCCGGCGCTCGACAGCGGGGTGCCGAACCGGTTACCGGGATTGCCGAACACCGCGACCGCAGCGACCCGGTCGGCGCTGGGCGGTGGCAACGCGGGGGCCGAGCCGATCGTGCCGATCCGGTCACCGATCGGCGGCACACCGGCCAGCATCGAAACCGCCGCTGCGCCTTGGGAGAATCCGCCCAGCACCACCTGGGTGCCGGGGCATTGGTCGGCCAGCCAGGCGATGTGCCCGGCGGCGTCGTTGGCGCCGTCCGCGGTGGTCAGGAAGTTGAGCCCGGCCGGGTAGTTCACCGCGTACACGCCGAGGCTGCGGGGCGCGATCCGCGGGCCGAGTTGGTCGACCAGCGCCTGGCCCACCCGGCCGATCCCGGGTGGTTCACCCGTGCCGCGGGCGAACACCACCTCGACGTCCGAGCACGGATCGGCTGACGCCGCGGGCGCCGGACCGGTGAAAACCGCCGCTGCGGGCATCGATATGGCTACGGCCCATCGGAAGAGCAAACTGCACGCGCGATTCACTGCCATCCGCCCATGCTCACATGTCGACTGGGTCTGTGTCTCAGATGTGGGTATACGTTTGCGATATGGCGGGCGTCATGGAGCGCTATGAGCGGGTTCGGCTGACGAATCCGGACAAAGTGCTCTATCCCGCCACCGGGACCACGAAAGCCGAGGTCTTCGACTACTACCTGAGCATTGCCGAGGTGATGCTGCCGCACATCGCCGGGCGCCCGGTGACCCGAAAGCGTTGGCCGAATGGGGTCGCCGAGGCATCGTTCTTCGAGAAGCAGTTGGCGTCGTCGGCGCCGGGTTGGCTGGAGCGCGGCACCATCGCGCACAAATCCGGCACCACCACCTACCCGGTCATCAACACCCGCGAGGGCCTGGCCTGGATCGCGCAACAGGCAGCACTCGAAGTGCATGTGCCGCAATGGCGATTCGGCGCCGATGGGAGTCAGGGCCCGGCCACCCGCATCGTGTTCGACCTCGATCCGGGCGAGGGGGTGACCATGCCGCAGTTGTGCGAGGTGGCCCAGGCGGTGCGTGAGCTGATGGGTGACATCGGGCTGACGACGTATCCGCTCACCAGCGGAAGCAAGGGACTGCACCTGTATGTGCCCCTGGCAGAGCCGATCAGCTCCCGCGGTGCCTCGGTGCTGGCGAAGCGGGTGGCCCAACAACTCGAGCAGTCGATGCCCACGCTGGTCACCGCCACCATGACCCGCAGCGTGCGGGCTCAGAAGATCTTTCTGGACTGGAGTCAGAACAGCGGGTCCAAGACCACGATCGCTCCGTACTCGCTGCGCGGGCGGGAGAACCCGACCGTCGCCGCGCCACGGACGTGGGACGAGATTGCCGATCCGGAGCTGCGCCACCTGCGGTTCGACGAAGTGCTGCAACGGGTTTCCGACGACGGTGACCTGCTGTCCGGACTGGATGAGGATGCGCCGCGTCCCGACAAGCTCACCACCTACCGCAGCATGCGCGATGCCGCCAAGACTCCCGAGCCGGTGCCTCAGGAAATTCCGGCAACCGGCAACAACGACCGCTTCGTCATCCAGGAGCATCACGCCAGGCGGCTGCACTATGACCTGCGACTGGAACGCGACGGTGTGCTGGTCAGCTGGGCGGTGCCCAAGAATCTGCCGGAGACCACCGCGGTGAATCACCTTGCCGTGCATACCGAAGACCACCCGATCGAGTACCTGACCTTCCACGGCGCGATTCCCAAGGGGGAGTACGGCGCAGGCCACATGGTCATCTGGGACACCGGCACATACGAGACGGAGAAGTTCCGGGTCACCGACAGCCCCGAGGACCGCAACGGCGAGGTCATCATCACGCTGCACGGCGAGAAGATCGACGGTCGCTACGCCCTGATCCAGACCGAGGGAAAGAACTGGCTGGCGCACCGCATGAAGGACCAGAAGTCGGCCACACCCGAGCCCAAGGACTTCGCGCCGATGCTGGCCACCGAGGGGTCCGTCGAGAGACTCAAGGCAACGCAATGGGCGTTCGAAGGCAAGTGGGACGGCTACCGGCTACTGGTCGAGGCCGAGCACGGCCGGCTGCAATTGCGGTCGCGCCGCGGACGCGATGTCACCGCGGAGTATCCGCAATTGCAGGCGCTGGCAGCCGATCTCGCCGACCACCACGTGGTGCTGGATGGCGAGGTGGTGGCACTCGATGAGCATGGGGTGCCCAGTTTCGGCGAGATGCAGAACCGGGCCCGCTCCACCCGGGTCGAGTTCTGGGCGTTCGACATCCTGTGGCTCGACGGCCGTTCCCTGTTGCGTGCCAAATACTCCGATCGCCGAAAGCTGTTGGACGCGTTGGCCGCCGGTGGAGGACTGATCGTCCCGGAACCGCTGCCCGGGGACGGTCCGGAGGCGATGGTCCACGCCCGCGAGCACAGGTTCGAAGGCGTGGTCGCCAAGAAACGGGATTCGACGTATCAGCCGGGCCGACGGTCGGCGTCCTGGATCAAGGACAAGATCTGGAACACCCAGGAAGCCGTGATCGGCGGCTGGCGCCAAGGCGAGGGCGGGCGCAGCAGCGGCATCGGGGCGCTGCTGCTCGGCGTGCCCGGGCCCGATGGCCTGCAATTCGCCGGCCGCGTCGGCACCGGATTCACCGAGAAGGAACTGGCCAAGCTCAAAGGCATGCTGGCCCCGCTGCACACCGACGACTCGCCCTTCGACAAGCCGTTGCCGAAGCTCGACGCCAAAGGGGTCACGTTCGTGCGACCGGAGCTGGTGGGCGAGGTCCGCTACAGCGAGCGCACCTCGGATCACCGGCTGCGCCAACCCAGTTGGCGCGGTCTGCGGCCGGACAAGACGCCCGATGACGTGGTGTGGGAATCAGGGCACTAGGTCGCGGGAACATTCGACCGCTTCGAGCAGACCCCGCGTCGCCAGTTCGTCGGCCAGTTCGTTGTCGGCGATGCCGGAGTGGCCTTTCACCCAGAACCACTCGACCTGGTGTCGGGAGCAGGCGGCCTGCAGCCGCTGCCACAGGTCGACGTTCTTCACGGGCTGCTTCGCGGCGGTCAGCCAACCGTTGCGTTCCCAACCCAACACCCATTTGGTGATGCCGTTGCGGACGTAGGTGCTGTCGGTGTGAAGGTGCACCACCACTGGTCTGGTGAGCGCCTCGAGCGCCATGATGGGCGCGGTCAGCTCCATCCGGTTGTTGCTCGTGGTCCCCGGATCCCCGCCGTACATCTCGCGAACGCGCTCACGGTGGCGCAGCACCGCACCCCAACCGCCGGGGCCGGGGTTCGGTCGGCAGCCGCCGTCGGTGTGGATGACCACGACGTCGGTGCTCAGGAATTCGGCGTCGGTCATCCGCTGAGGATAGGCAACGGCGCCGGGCGGGCGGCGCCCCGACACACGTCAACGGCCAGGGGTAGCCGAGATCACCGCAGTCGGGACAGACATTCCGAAGTCCTTGTGCCGGACCGTGGTGATGCGGCGGCCCGGCTGGACGGCGTCCTTGACACCGGTGGTGTGGTCGCCGAAGAACGCGGCGCTCGCGTCTACGTCGTCGACGACGTAGGTGATGCCCCACAGCGTCGAGGGCCCGGCACTCGTGGTCTCAGGCGATCCCACGACCTCAAGGATCACCTCGCCCAACCGGAAGAAGACCTGACGGACCCGTCGTCCGCCGAGTTCGGCGTCACGTTCCCGGCGCGGAGCCACGCCGATGGCCGTCAGCGACGAGACTGTGCGGCCCAAGTCGGGGGACAACAGCACGACATGGTCGATGGCGGTGGCGCCGTTGGGATGGGTGGCCGGCTGGGCGGTGGCGGCGGACGATCGGACCGTCGGGACGCCATCGAGATCATCGAACGGCCCCTGCGGTGGCAGGCCTCGCAACGACCACCCGACGATGCCGGTGCCACGGTCGCGCCCGACCAGTCGAATCCGGACATGCCCCACCCGGCAGACGGCACCGGTGTCGACGGTAAACCCCGCTCGTTCCCAGGCGTCCGGTGCGTCAGCGACCTCGAACTCGTCGACGGTGACGGTCATGGACGTCGAATCTATCTGGCTTCGATCTGCCTGCCGTCACCGGCGCGGCGGGCGTAGGACCTTCATCGCCAGGCGCATGACGGGCTCCGGTACGTGGTCTTTCGCGGACAGTGCGGTACCGGCCGCGCGGGTGCGCAGCGGTGTGCCGCGACCGAACCACCGGTTCAACGGCCCACCGGAGGGCTCCAGGTCGACGTGCAGCGGCGGCTTCCCGTCGGCAGCGCCGAGAGCGTTCGCGATGACGATGCGCTGAATCTCGCTGGTGCCCTCGAAGATCGTGTAGAGCTTGGCGTCCCGGTACCACTTCTCGACAGGGTGGTCGGTCACATAACCCCATCCGCCCATCGTCTGGATGGCCCGCTCGGTGGTTCTGACGGCAACCTCGCTGGCGGCGAGCTTCGACATCGACCCCTCGCCGCGCTCGAACGGGACACCGGTGGCGGCCATCCACGACGCCCTCCAGGTGAGCAGCCGAGCGGCATCGATCTGGGTGGCCAGGTCGGCGAGCGGAAACGCGACGCCCTGGTTGTCGATGATCGGGCTGCCGAAGGCGATCCGGCGGTTCGCGTACTCGGTGGCGTATTCCAGTGCCGCCCTGGCGATTCCGAGGGCCTGGGCAGCCACCATCGGCCGGGTCTGTTCGAACGTTCCCAGGGTGGCGGAACCGGAGTGTGCGGCGCCCGCGACCGCCTCGCGGGCTCGGGCCAGCTTCCGTTCGAGTCTCTCGTGACCGCCCAGCAGATTGCCGGCAGGAACCCGGACCCCGTTGAACTTGAGCTCGGCGGTGTGCGAGGCACGACAGCCGAGCTTGTCGAGTTTGCGCACCATTTCCAGCCCTGGCGTGCCGCCTTCCACCACGAACAGGGCCTGGCCCTTGTGGCCGAGGTCTTTGTCGACGACCGCGTTGACGACGTGCACATGGGCGATGCCGCCGTTGCCGATCCACATCTTGTGGCCGTCGATGATCCAGTCCGCGTCGCGCCCCGGACCGCTCCGGGTGGCATACGTGCGGAGATTTCGTACGTCGCTGCCGCCCTCGGGTTCGGAGATCGCCAGTGCGGCGAGCTTGAGGTCGCCCGGGGTTCCGAAGCATTCGGGCGCCCACTGCAGCATCTGCTCCGGCGAGGCGGCCTGACCGATCGCCGACAGCGCCAGCGCCGGCATGACGACGGCCAGGCCGATCCCGGCGCAGCCCCAGAACAGCTCTTCCATGAACATCGGGAGGGACAGCCCCGTGGGGTCACCTATGAGGTCGCGGTAGAACAGCGGACTGTAGAAGCCTTGGGCTGCGGCTTCTTCGAGCACCGGCCAGGGAAACTCCTGCCGCCGGTCGTATTCGGCGGCGACCGGCCGGACGATCTGTTCGGCGAACTCATGCGTACGTCGGGCCAGGTCATGCTGCGCCGCGGTGGGGGTGAGGTCGAATGCCACAGCGAGTGGAGTACCCACTGCGGGAGCTCCCGAACTTCGGGGTGTACCTCAGTCCGGCGATTGGTCGGCGGCCGCGATCCGTTGCCGCGCTTCGGCCGGCGAAATCCGAAGTCTCCTGGCCAGCACGGCGGCCGGGTCGAACCGGGGCGGCGACGCGGTTTGGGTGGCCACCATCCGCCCGAGCAGCCGTTGTTGGGCGGTGGCCAGGCGTCTCTCCCCGGCATCGAGCCGGCTCAGAACCTCGTGGAGCTCCGACCGGGTCAGGGCGTGTACCGACAGCGCGTCGATTTCCTTGCATGCGGCGTTGAGGTGATCGAGAGCCTCACCGACAATCGTCCGCTCGATGTCTCTCTCAGAGACCAGTATCGAACTCATGTTCGGAACCGTACGTCGACCCACCGACAAGTCCGTGGCTTGCTTGGGGTCCGGGACAAAAACAATCGGCCGCACACATTGTGCGGCCGATTGCAGGTACTGATTTTCACCGAACAACTATGTTCGGGTTAGCGCGTCCAACAAATGTGTGCCCTCTTTTATTCCCAACTCAGCACGCGACATCTACATATGCCGTTTTCGAAATCACAGTGGTGTTGATCGAACTGCCACCCCTGGAGTCGTTGGTGGCGATGGTCTGCCCCTGGCGCACGCCGAGCACGGTGCAGTTGGCCAGTGGTGCGGCGCCGGTGCGGTTGACGATGACGTGGTAGCCGCTGGTCTGGAGGCTTTTCACGGTTTGCTCGGCTGATTGTCCGGTCGGGGCGGCGGCGGCGACGCCCCCGAGGAATGCTCCCGCGGCCAGCGCGCCCGCGGCTAGTGTGGCGATGGTATATGACTTCATTTCCCAACCCTCCGTTGCAGGCCGCACCGGAAGTCCCACTACTTCCGGCTACTGCCTAATACGTTTAATTGGGAATCCCGTTCGAAAATTCCAGAATTCTCAGCTGAAATTTCGGAATTTCTCAGGGTGTCGGTCAGCTCTCCTCGACGGCGATTCGCAGCCGCGGTTTGCCTGCCGCGCCGGAGCTGTCCACGCGATCCCACACCGCATCCACCAGCGGTGCCAGCAGCATCTCGCCCATCTGGCGCACCAGAACCGCCACGATCTGGATCGACTCGCGACGTTTGGTCGATGCGCGCCCCGACCTCCGCAGCGCGCTGACCTCCCGTGCGGTCAGGTCCACCAGGGCGCCGAGCAGATGCAGATTCTCACCCGTCGGATCCAGCAGGGCGCGGCGCACGTAATCGACCACCGGCGGGTTCGCCTCCAGCATTCTGCGGACGGCGGCGTCACGGGCGGCGGCGAGTTCGGCAGGCCGGCCGGGATCGGGCACCTCGGCGAGCGCTGCCTCGAAATGGTCCACCACCAACTGGTCGACGGCCTCGCGAAGCCCGGCCTTTGTCTTGTAGTGGTGCTGCACCAGGCCGAGCGTGACGCCGGCTTCGGCGGCGATGGCGCGCAAGGAGATTCGGTCCGGTCCGGACCTCGAATACAGGTCCAGCGCGGCATTGCGAATGCGGGCCTTCGCCGTCAGGTCCTCAGCTGTGGCCCGCGGGTTGACCATGGTGCACTCCTCCGGTACATCTGACTTTGCGACGATACATCTGTACCGTAATCGGTGACTGTGACCAAGATGAGGTAGCAACGATGTCCGAGCTTTTCCCCGACTACCGGGCTTCCTGGGAAACCGATCAGCATCGCGAACTGCGTCGCCACGCGGCGGAGTTCTTCCGCAAGGAGGCCACGCCCCACCAGGAACGCTGGGCGCGCAACCATCAGGTCGACCGCGAGTTCTGGAACAAGCTCGGCGACGCGGGGCTGCTGGGCCTGGACCTGCCGGAGGAGTACGGCGGCGCCGGCGGGGACTTCGGCTTCTCGGCCGTGGTCGCCGAGGAGCTGGCACTGGCGCACGATTCAGCATCGGGTTGGGTGGTGCACTCGCCCATCGTCGCGCACTACATCGACACCTACGCGAACGCCGAACAGAAGCAGCGCTGGATGCCGAAGATCATCAGCGGCGAGGCAGTGCTGGCCATCGCCATGACCGAACCCGGCACCGGTTCGGACCTGCAGGCGGTGCGCACCACGGCGGTGCGAGACGGCGACGACTACGTCATCAACGGATCGAAGACGTTCATCTCCAACGGAACCCATTGTGATCTGCTGGTGATCGTCGCCAAGACCGACCCGGCGCAGGGCGCGGCGGGCATTTCACTGATCGTCGCGGAGACCACCGACGCACTGGCGGGTTTCGAGCGTGGACGGGTGCTGGAGAAGGTCGGCCAGCACGGCCAGGACACCCGTGAATTGTTTTTCTCCGATATGCGGGTTCCGGTGAAGAACCTGCTCGGAGAACAAGAGGGGCTGGGTTTCTACCAGCTGATGGAACAGCTGGCCCGCGAGCGCCTGGCCATCGCGTCCGTGTGTTCGGGCATGGCCGAAGCCGCGGTGCTGGAGGCGATCCGCTACACCAAGGAACGCGAAGCCTTCGGCAAGCCGCTGATCGGCTTCCAGCACAACCGGTTCGCTCTCGCCGAGCTCAAGGCCGAGGTGCTGTCGATCAAGACGACCGTCGACTACTGCGTCCAGTCCTACATCGACGGTCGCAATGACCCGGCCACCGCGTCGATGGCCAAGCTGGTCGCCGCGGACAAGGGCGTGGCCGTGGTCGACCGCTGCGTGCAGTTCTTCGGCGGTTACGGCTACATGATGGAGTACCCCATCGGGCGGGCCTACGCGGCCGCGCGGGTCAACAAGATTTATGGCGGCACAAGCGAAATCATGAAGGAAATCATCAGTCGATCACTGTGAGTTTCCAACTGCAAAGGCGCTCAGGTAGGCGCGACCTCGCGGGTGGCCCCCGGAGCAATCGTCAAGACCTGTGGATGGGGTGCACACCGATCCAGCGGTGGTAGGCGTCCAAGTCGACGTTGCTGCCACACACGATGGTGACCACGTGTCGGCCTGCGAAGCGCTCACGGTCTTCAAGGATCGCGGCGATACCGAGCGCGGCCGAGGGCTCGACGACAAGGCCACCATGGTCGAGAAGCATGCGCATGCCGGCGATGATTGATGCTTCCTGAACGAGGACGGCGTCGTCGGCGACGATGAGGAGGTCGTCCAGGACCGCCGGGATTGGACGCCGACCGGCGACGCCGTCGGCGATGGTGTTGGTTGAGTCGGTGGTGACAACGCGTCGTTGATGCCATGAATGTGTCATTGCCGGTGCACCTTGCGGCTGGACGCAGATCACCTCGACATCGGGCGCGAGTTCCTTGACGACGTGACCCACGCCAGTCGCCATCGCGCCGCCGCCCAAGGCGAGTAGCACGACGTCGAATGACCCAGGGTTTTCCACCAGTTCCAAACCGATGGTCGCTGCGCCCTCGCAGGTCTCGATGTCCAAACTGTCTTCGAGCAGGCGGATGCGGTGATTGACGGCGATGTCCGCCGCCCGCTCGCGGGCCATCTCGTGATCACCGTCTACGAGCTCCAACTTGGCCTCAAGTGCGCGGATGCGATCGAGTTTGACCCTGGGTGCAAACCGGGAGGCCACCACGGTGACATCTAGTCCGCGGCTGCTGCCCGACCACGCGAGAGCTTGGCCGAGGTTGCCCGCGCTGGCGCACACCACGGCGTGTGGTCCGTTCTGGACAAGCAGGGTCGCGACCACCTCGGTACCGCGAGCCTTGAAGCTGCGGACGGGGTTGGCGGTTTCGAGCTTGATGCTCACTGAGCAGCCCAGAGCGGGCTCGAGCGCATCGCAGCGATAAAGCGGCGTGTCGAGGAAGAGCGGATCGATGACATGGCGAAGCGCTCGGATTCGTGCTGTGTCGAGCCGGGTCCGCTGCACCTACAGAACGGTAACGTTCCCGGCGCGGACCAGGGCGGCGCGGCGGCTTCGGCCATCCACAAGTTCTGATCATTGCTCCGCGACCTGTGGCTATCGTTGAAACATGAGTAGTGACGGGTACAGCGTCGATGAGGACGACCAGTTGACTCAGGAGGACGCCCTCATCGATCGGGGCGTCGACGACTTGCTCGACGAGGGGTATTCACCGCCGGACCGCTGGCGCGAGCCTCGGGACCACGAGACCCTCGATGAGCTGCTGGCCGAGGAAGAGCCTGATCCCGCGATGCAGCTCGACGACTCCGCGTATCCCGACGAGCAGGCCGGCGACGACGAGGTCGGGGATTTTCGCTCGGGTCGGCTGGTGGCCCCCAATGCGGGCTTCGGTGCCGACGAGGAGGCCGAGCTGCTCGGCACCGACGTCGGCATCGACGGCGGCGCGGCCTCCGCCGAGGAAGCCGCGGTCCACATCATCCCGCCGTCATCACCGGATGGCGGTCCGTCGTTCTAACGCCACCGACACGGTGAACACCACCAACCCGCCGACGGCCAGGATTGCCCCGGCCGCGGCCGGGGCGGTGTAACCGAGCCCGGCCGCGATCACCAGGCCGCCCACCCAGGCGCCCGTGGCATTGCCGATGTTGAGCGCGGAGTGGTTGAGCGCGGCGGCCAGCGTCTGGGCGTCGCGGGCGACATCCATCAACCGGGTCTGCAACGCAGGTCCGACGGCGGAGCCGGCCACGCCTACGCCGAACAGCAGCGGCAGCGCGGTCCACGGGCTGTGCGATCCCAGCGAGAACGCTGCCAGCAGCACCGCCAGCGAGCCCAGGGACAGGTACAGCGCGCGGATCACCGAGGTGTCGGCCAACCGGCCGCCGACCAGGTTGCCGACGACCATGCCCAGGCCGAACACCATGAGCGCGACGGGGACCATCGACCGGGGCAGGCCGGTCACATCGGTCATCGTGGTGCTGATGTAGGTGTACACCGCGAACATGCCGCCGAAGCCGATCATGCCGACCAGCACCGCCAGCCACACCTGGGGCCGGCGCAGCGCGCCGAGTTCGGTGAGCGGACTGGTGACGTGCATGGTCCGCAGATGCGTGGGCAGCCACAGCCACTGCGCGGCCAAGGTGACCAGCCCGACGCCGACCACCAGGCCGAATGCGCTGCGCCACCCGAGGGCCTGGCCGAGCCAGGAGGCCAGCGGCACGCCCAACACCGTCGCGACGGTCAGACCGCAGAGCACGTAGGCCACGGCCTTGGCCCGGTTCTGCGGACCCATCAGGTGGGCAGCGGCCAGCGCGGCAATCCCGAAGAACGCGCCGTGCGGCAGGCCGGTGACGAAGCGGGCGATCACCAGGGTCAGGTAGGTCGGCGCCAGCATGCTGGCCAGGTTGCCGAGGGTGAAGACCGCCATCAGCGTGAGCAGCAGGGCCTTGCGGGGCCAGCGTGCGGTGAGCGCGGCGATGACGGGTGCGCCGATCACCACACCCAGTGCGTAGGCGGAGATGACGTGACCCGCGGTGGGCTCGCTGATGCCGAAGCCGGTCGCGATGTCGGGCAGCAAGCCCATCGCGACGAATTCGGTGGTGCCGATGCCGAAGCCGCCGAGGGCCAGGGCGAACACCGCGAGCAGGCGCACGGCCGGGTCGGGTGCGACAACGGCACGCGACGGCGGGCCGTCCATCGTGGTGGGACGTTCGAGGGAGGTCGTCATTTGCAGGCTTTCCGAGGGTTCACTGATTGGAGCTCTCGGACAGCGTTGGCGAGAACGGCCGGTGCAACGCTAACGGCGCGGCCGCTGTTCCCTCAAATTCATTGTTCGATGCGCGCCGCTTTCCACGCCTGGGCTGTTGACCGGCCCTTGAGTTCAAGGGGTCTACGCAACACACCTTCTGATTTGAGGAGTGTTGCATGGCTCGGGGTTCGTTCCAGTCGAGAAAGCGGTTGTTTTGGGAGCGGGTCCGCGAAGGCCTGTTGCCCGGGGATGCCGGTGTGGCCGTCGGCGTGTCAGCGACCTGTGGACGGCGGTGGTTTCGTCAAGCTGGCGGGGTGAAACCGCACGTGAGTAAGCCTTCGGGCACCGGTGCGCGTCGACGGTTGAGTTTGCAGGAGCGCATCGAGATCCAAGCCGGCGTCCACGCCGACGAATCGCTGCGTTCCATCGGTCGACGGCTGGGCCGACCGGCCTCGACGATCAAACGCGAGATCGACGAGAACACCGAACTGCGCACCCGCAAGAATCCACACAAATCGGGGTATCGACGCAAGCATGCCTTCGGGGCTCAACAGAGTGGAGCCTCGGCGAAAGTGGTCTACCGCGCGTTGTCTGCCCACGACCGATCCGCTGATCGGGCCAGGCGACCCAAACAACGCCGCCTGGCGCGCAATGACAGGTTGCGTCAGCAGGTGCAGAGTCGATTGAGTTGCGGCACAGCCCGGCGCAGATCGCCCAGCGGCTGCGCATCGACTTTCCCGACGATCCGGAGATGTGGGTGTCACACGAAGCCATTTACCAGGCGATCTACGTGCAGGGACGGGGTTCGTTACGCCGAGAACTGCACCAGTGTCTGCGAACAAAACGGGCAATACGACGACCTCAACATCAGCCCGGAACTCGACGCAGCCGCATCCCGGACATGATCAACATCAGCCAACGCCCACCGGAGGTGGCCGACCGCGCAGTGCCCGGGCATTGGGAAGGCGATCTCATCATGGGCAGCACCGCCTCAGGCTCGGCGATCGGCACCCTGGTCGAACGCAGCACCCGGTTCGTGATGCTGCTGCACCTGCCCGACGACCACAGCGCCGAAAGTGTGCAAAACGCCATCGTCGCCAAGATCACCCAGCTGCCCGCGCACCTGCGCCGCTCGTTGACCTGGGATCAGGGCATTGAGATGTCCAACCACCGTGCCATCGCCAAAGCCACCGATCTCGACATCTACTTCTGCGATCCACATTCACCCTGGCAACGTGGCAGCAACGAGAACACCAACGGGCTACTGCGCCAATACTTCCCCAAAAGCACTGACCTGTCGGTCTACGGCGAGCACTACCTCGACTACGTCGCAGCCGAACTCAACGGCCGACCCCGCAAAACCCTTGAATGGAAAACCCCGGCCGAAGCACTCAACGAACTACTCTCAAAACCACCAGCTGTTGCGTAGACCGCTTGAAACCACCGCCTCAGCCACGACCCAGGAGTGGAAAACGGCGTGACGAAAACCCGCTAGACCTTGGCGATGACGTTCTCGGCGAACTTCTCCAGATGGCGGATCTTGCGGTCGAGCGGCTCGGGGTCGTCGCCCATGATGTAGGGCAGGCGGAAGCCCACGATCACATCGGTCACGCCCTTGTCCTCTAGTCGTTTGATGCCGTCGGCCGTGTACGCGTCGGCCGAGATGACGTGAACCTCGAACGGGCCGGTCTGGCCCTCCTCCGCCCGGATCTCGTTCAGCCGCTTGAGGAGGACGTCGAGATCGTCGGTGCCGCCGCCGTGCATCCAGCCGTCGTTGCGGGCCGCGCGTCGCAGGGCCGCCTCGGCGTGTCCACCGACGAGGATGGACACCGGTTTCGACGGTGCCGGGGTCATCTTGGTCTTGGGGATGTCGTAGAACTCACCGTGGTACTCGAAGTAATCACCGCTGGTCAGTCCGCGGATGATGTCGATGCATTCGTCCATGCGCTTGCCGCGCCGCGCGAACGGCACACCCATCAGCTCGTAATCCTCGGGCCACGGGCTGGTGCCGACCCCGAGCCCCAGCCGGTTGTCGAACAGCGCGTTGAGCGAGCCGACCTGTTTGGCCACCAGGGCCGGCGGGCGGATCGGCAGCTTGAGGACGAAGAAGTTGAACTTGAGCGTGGTGGTGGCCGCGCACAGCGCCGAGGCCATCACGAAGGCCTCGATGAATGGCTTGCCGTCGAGGAACTCCCGGTTGCCGTCCGGGGTGTACGGGTACTTCGAATCGGATTCGAATGGGTAGGCGACGCTGTCGGCAATGGTCATGGCGTGATAGCCGGCCGCCTCGGCGGCCTGGGCCAGCGGGATGTAGTAGGTGGGATCGGTCATGGCTTCGGCGTAGGTGAACCGCATGCCGTACACACTAGAACGTGTTCTAGTTCTGTGGGGCGGATCGGGCAGGCATGATGACCGGGTGCCCGCCTGGCTGACCCGCAACGTCCGGGTGCTGTCTGCCGTGTCCTTCCTGCAGGACGCTGCGAGTGAACTCCTCTATCCGCTGCTGCCGATCTATCTGACCGCCGTGCTGGGTGCCCCGCCCGCGGTGGTCGGGGCGGTGGAGGGAGCTGCCGAAGGCGCCGCGGCGATGACGAAGCTGGCGGCGGGCCCACTCGGCGACCGATTCTCCAAACGCCCCCTGATCGCCACCGGCTACGGCATGGCGGCCCTGGGCAAGGTGATGGTCGCCGCCGCGAGTGCGTGGTCGGGTGTGCTCGCCGGCCGCGTGGTGGACCGGCTCGGCAAGGGCATTCGCGGCGCGCCGCGCGACGCGCTGCTGGTCGCCGGTATCGATGACGCCGCCCGCGGCCGGGTCTTCGGATTCCACCGGGCCATGGACACCATGGGCGCCGTCGTGGGCCCCCTGCTGGGGCTGGCGGCCTACGAAATGCTCGACCACCAGATCGCCCTGCTGCTGTGGGTGGCCGTGGTGCCCGCGGTGCTCAGCGTCGCGCTGGTCTTCCTGGTCTCCGAAAAGGGAAGGGCGAAGCGACCTTCGGATCCGGTCACACAGCGCCAGCCGGTCTTCGCCCATGTGAAGGATCTGCCCGGACGGTACTGGCGCGTGACGGCCGTGCTGGTGGCGTTCGGTCTGGTGAACTTTCCCGACGCACTGCTGTTGTTGCGGCTCAACGAGATCGGCTTCTCGGTCGTCGAGGTGATCCTGGCCTATGTCACCTACAACGCCGTCTACGCCCTGGCCAGCTTCCCGGCCGGATTGCTGGCCGACCGGATCGGCCGTCTACCGGTGTTCGGCCTCGGCCTGGTGTTCTTCGCAATCGGCTACGCCGGACTGGGGCTGACCACCGACCCGCTGGTGGCCTGGCTGCTGATCGGGTCCTACGGACTGTTCACGGGCTGCACCGACGGGGTCAGCAAGGCCTGGGTGTCCTCGTTGGTCGGCTCCGGGCTGCAAGGCAGTGCGCAAGGAGTGTTCCAGGGCCTCAGCGGATTTGCCGTGCTGGGCGCCGGGATATGGGCCGGGCTGCTCTGGACTGTGGGTCCAGGCCAGCCCGGCCAACTGCCGTTGCTGATCTCCGGCATCGCCGGGGCGGTGTTCGCGGCCGGCTTGCTCGGCCGCTCGGTGCTTACCCGGCGGCGCTGACTTCCACCTCGTCGAGTTCGAACGGCGGCGCACCGATGCCGGCGATCGTGTGCGTGCCCTGTGAGGTGCGTTCGGTGATGCGGGCGTCGACGGTGCGGGCTCCGATGCTGAGCCGCACGGGCCCGGCCGCGACGGTGCTCGGGGCATCGAGAATCGTTCCGCGCCAGTGATACTGGCCGTCGATCGGGTCGAGGTGGCCGGTCAGCCGCACATGGACCCGACGATCGCCGTCACCGTTGTCGAGGATGGCGTACCCGTCGTACACCTCTTCGGTGACGCCCTCCCCGGAGGCTGCCGCCTCCCCGGCGCCGGCTGCCGGCGCCTGCGGTGCCTTGGCGGGCAGGAACCCGGACCGCCGCCACATGCGCCTGCCGATGCGGCCCATCAGCCCGACCTCTTCGAGGAAGGCGGCCAGCGGGGCGAACCCGGAGATCTGTACCTCGCGACGGTGGGCGCTGGCCCGCGCGATCCGGCGGGCAGCGCGGGCGTTCAGGCCGACGCGTGCGTACTGGACCTTGTTGGTGAACAGGTACCGGAAGAAGTACCCGCCGACGCCGTTGAGGTTGGCCACCCACGCCCGCTTGTACCAGCGCATCGACGGAGTGCGCTGACGCAGGCCATCACGGGCGAACTGGATGTGCCGGGCCTCCTCGGTGACGTGAATGCGCATGAGGCGCTGCACCATTGGCTGCAGCTCGGGGTCGTCCATCATCTGCCGTTGCAGCGAGTCGAAGATCTCCTCGCCGACCAGCGCTGCCACCCACAGCACCGAACCGCGGAAGAAGAACGGCAGCGTGTTGATGATCATCCGCTGATACAGCCGCGGCCGCACCGGCTTGGCCCCGATCTTGTCGATGGCCTTGCCGAACATCACCATGTGGCGGGTCTCGTCGCCGAGTTCGGTGAGCTCGTAGTGCGTGGAGTTAGAAGTCGGGTCCTGGTGCATCATCTTGCGCAGCAGAGCCTGGTTGAGGATGTTCTCGAACCAGATGCCCGCCGACAGCGTGTTCGCCAGTTCCTGGCGTGACAGCTCGATCTGCTCCTCGCGGGACATGCTGTCCCACAAAGGGGTTCCGTACAGCGACACGATCCTCGGTGGCAGGAAGAACTTGTCCGGATCGATCGGCGCCTGCCAGTCGATGTCCACCACCGGCGCGTACGACTTGCGAACCGAGCCCTTCAGCAGGCGTTCGGAGAATGCGTCCCGCCGCTCCGCGTGGGCCGAGCCTCCGCCGGGTCTGACCGAAGTTGTCACCGTTGACGTTCCCTTCGTTTGTGGTCCCCCTCACTCCGACGGTAGGTACCGACAATGTGTGATGTCAATACCCCGGGTACCGGATACTTCGGGTACCCGGTTTCGGTTCGGTTAACCTTCGACAGTGCGTCGCATCCACGTCATCGGAATCGGGGCCGGTGATCCGGACTTCGTCACCGCACAGGCTATTTCCGCGCTCAACGACACGCAGGTGTTTTTCGCGATGGACAAGGGTCCGCGTCGAGGCGCGGCCGATGACCTGGTCGCGGTGCGCAAGCAGATCTGCGATCGGTACATCACCGAACCCGGCTACCGCTTCGTCGAACTGGTCGATCCGCCGCGCGCCGCGGCCGGCGACGCACCGGGCTATCGGCAGGTCGTGGCGGATTGGCACGCCGAACGGGCCCGGATCTGGGCGGCGGCCATCGAGACCGAACTCGGGCCCGACGGCACCGGGGCGTTTCTGGCCTGGGGGGATCCGTCGCTGTACGACAGCACGCTGCGCATCCTGGAAAAAGTGGCCGAGTACCTCGACATCCAATACGACGTCATTCCCGGCATCACCGCCATCCAGGTGCTGACCGCCCGGCATCGCATCCCGCTCAACGACGTCGGCGAACCGGTGCTGATCACCACCGGGCGCCAGTTGCGCGAGCACGGACTGACCGGCAGTGCCGTGGTGATGCTCGACGCCGACTGCTCGTTTCAGCAGTGCCCGCCGCAGACCCGGATCTGGTGGGGCGCCTACCTCGGCACGCCCGACGAGTTGCTGTATGCGGGAACGGTCGGGGAGATCGGCGATGAAATCGTTGCTGCGCGTGCCGAAGCGAGGACGCGCCACGGCTGGATCATGGACACGTACCTGCTGCGCTCGGCAGACTAGACCGCCATGAGCTCATTTCTCCTGCGCGCCGCGATAACCGGATTCGCGCTCTGGGTGGTCACTCTCGTCGTGCCGGGGATCTACTTCATCGGAGGTGACACGACCGTCGCCAGGGTCGGCATCATCTTCTTCGTCGCGGTCATCTTCGGTCTGGTCAACGCGTTCATCAAGCCGATCGTGCAGATCCTGTCGATCCCGCTGTACATCCTCACGCTCGGCCTGATCCACATCGTGATCAATGCGCTGATGCTGTGGATCACGTCGTGGATCACCGACAACACCACGGGTTGGGGTCTGCACATCGACCAGTTCTGGTGGACCGCGATCTGGGCGGCCATCGTGCTGTCGCTGGTCAGCTGGCTACTGTCGTTCGTCAAGGCTCTCGCGTAGGGCCGTCGCCTGTTCCCGGAGCGCGGCCGCGGTGTCCGCGGCCGCCTCGGCGCCTGACTCCGTGTCGCGGTCACGCTCGGCGCCCCAGCAGGCCGCCAAGGTGCGGTAGGCGAGTTGTTCGGTGGCCACGACAGTCGGCCACATGCGTTCGGCCCCAAGGCGTTGCGAGGCTGAACCACCGACACCCGCGTCGTAGGCCGGTAGCAGTTCCATGGCCCGCAGCTGCAGATCTCGCCGGTCGGTACGCGCCGCCGGGGAGGTGGCATCGTCGGCCGCCAGGTGCGGCAGAGTGGCGGTGATCGCGTCGAGCGTGGCGGTGACGGCCGTGCGCAGGCCGGTCGGGTGGCGCAGACGTTGGGTGGACCAGTAGACCGCCAGGGCCACCGCGCAGCCGATCAGGGTGTCGCTGCCACGCGTGAGCAGCAGTTCGCCGAGATCCTCGACGGGCTGACCGCCGGACGCGATGGTGAGTGCGGCGGGGGTGATGAACACGACGGCCAGGGTGTAGTTGCGCATCACGTACATCTCGATGATGAATTGCAGCGTGCCGATCACCAGGGCCAGCCACAGGCCCTGCGGATGCAGGGCGAGGATCGCACCGGCGACGCCGAGGCCGAGCCAGGTGCCCAGCGTCCGCTCCACGCCCCGGGCCACGGTGCGCTGCCAGTCGAATCCTTGGTGCAACATCAGCACCGCGGCGGCCATCGCCCAATAGGCGTGCGTCATCGTCAGGGCCTGGGAGACCAGCACGGCGATGACACCGGAGATCGCGACCGCGATCCCGACCCGCGCCGCCAGTTGTAGTGACACCGAACCCGGCGTCACTGCCCGGCGCAACAATTGCAACGCGCTGGGCCTGCCGAGCGGAATCCCTTCGGCGCCATGCTCATCGGTGACCGCGTCGGCAGGCACGGTGGCCAGATGCCGGGCCAGGGCCGCGCCGTCGTATGCCGGCGGCTCGCCGGAGTCGGCGGCGCGCATGGCTTCGGCGAACAGCACGTGCAGGCGCCGGTTGACGACCCGCAGCCGGTACAGCGCCTGGTCGGGTTTGGGCTGTACCGGTTGATAGGTGACCAGGGTGACCCACGCAGTGTGCAGCAGGAGTGCCGCTTTGTGCCGGGTCTCGGCCGCAGGGTTCTCGATGTAGTCGGCGACGGCGGCGGCCGCCGCGGCCACCGCAGCCTTCTCGGGCCCGCGGGGCCGGATCAACGCGCCGGACATGTGCACCAGCCAGGCGAACGCCCCACCGGCCAGGACGAGGGCGGCGTGATGGCCCGGGCTGAGGTGCAGCGTCGCCGGGGTGCCGGTGCCCGCCGCGCAGGCCAGCACCACCATGTAGGCCCCGGGCGGGCCGATGCTCAGGGCGTGGCAGACCAGGGTCGCGACCACGGCGATCACGGTCACGGTGAGTACGCCCAGCCACGGTGTCGACGACGCCCAGTCGCCGAGCGCCACCGCCGCGGCGAAGCACACCGCGACCACGCCGAGGTACGCGCCGCGATTCAGGTACGGCCGGCCGCTGCCGTACAGCGACGTGAATCCGCCGATGGTGGCGATCAATCCGGCCGTGGTGTCGCCGGCCAGCCAGCCCACCAGAACGGGTACGGCCATGCAGATTCCGGCGCGCAACGCGAACGGCCACCGGCGCGGCACGCTGTTGAGCACGAAGATGTTGCGTATCGGGTTGGTCGCTCTGGGAGCAGGCCGGTCGGACATGTCTACAGCATGCTCGGCGTTTCGCTGACACACTGGAGCCATGCCTGAACTGCCCGAAGTCGAGGCGCTGGCCGATCATCTGCGCCGGCATGCGACCGGCCGGGAGGTCACCCGGATCGACGTATCCGCGTTGTCGGTGCTCAAGACGTTCGATCCACCGACGACGGCGTTGCACGGCCAGACCGTGACCGGCGCGAACCGCTGGGGCAAGTACCTCGGTCTCGAGGTCGGTCCCTGGCACCTGATCACGCATCTGTCCCGGGCCGGTTGGCTGCGTTGGTCGGACAAGTTGGCGCCGACGCCGCTCAAGCCGGGCAAGGGGCCGATCGCGCTGCGGGTGCACCTGGGGGAGGGGGTCGGCTTCGACCTCACCGAGGCCGGGACGCAGAAGCGGTTGGCGGTGTGGGTGGTCGCCGATCCGCTCGATGTACCGCAGATCGCGTCGCTGGGACCTGATGCGCTGTCGCTGGATTCGGCCGGACTGGCCGGCGTGTTGGCGGGCAATTCCGGGCGGATCAAGACGGTGATCACCGACCAGAAGGTGATCGCCGGGATCGGCAACGCCTACAGCGACGAGATCCTTCACGTGGCCAAGCTGTCTCCGTTCGCCACCGCAGGCAAGCTGACCGACGCTCAACTCGGCGCGTTGCACGACGCGATGATCTCGGTGCTCACCGACGCGGTGACGCGTTCGGTGGGGCAGCAGGCCGCGACGCTCAAGGGGGAGAAGCGGTCCGGCCTGCGCGTGCATGCCCGTACCGGGCTGCCGTGCCCGGTATGCGGGGACACCGTGCGGGAGGTGTCTTTCGCCGACAAGTCGTTCCAGTACTGCCCGACGTGCCAGACCGGCGGCAAGGTGCTGGCCGACCGGCGGATGTCGCGCCTGCTGAAGTAGCGGCCGCGTTTTTGACAGTTGTCTAACTCGGTTATCCTGCAGCGATGACCCGTCAGAAGATCCTCATCACCGGTGCCAGCTCCGGACTGGGAGCGGGCATGGCCCGCCAATTCGCGGCCAAGGGCCGGGACCTGGCGCTGTGTGCCCGCCGCACCGAGCGGCTCGACGAGCTCAAGGCCGAGCTGGCCGACCGCCACCCCTACATCAAGGTCGCGGTGGCGGCGCTGGACGTCAATGACCATGAGGCCGTGCCGCGGGTGTTCGGCGAGCTGTCCGAGGAACTCGGCGGTATCGATCGGGTGATCGTCAACGCCGGCATCGGCAAGGGTTGGCCGTTGGGCGAGGGCAAGCCGTGGGCGAACAAGGCCACCATCGAAACCAATCTGATCGCCGGGTTGGTGCAGATCGAGACGGCGCTTGAGATGTTCAAGAAGTCCGGCGCCGGCCACCTGGTGTTGATCTCGTCGGTGCTGGGCAACACCGGTGTGCCCGGCGGCAAGGCCGCCTACTGCGCGTCGAAGGCCGGCATGACCTCGCTCGGTGAGTCGCTGCGCGCCGAATACGACAAGGGGCCGATCCGGGTGACCGTCATCGAGCCGGGCTACATCGAGTCGGAGATGACCGCCAAGTCGGCGACCACCATGCTGATGGTCGACAACGAGACCGGTGTGCGCGCGATGGTCGAGGCCATCGAGAAGGAGAAGGGCCGTGCGGTCGTGCCGCGTTGGCCGTGGGCGCCGCTGACCCAGGTGATGCGGTTGCTGCCGCCGAAGTACACCAAGCGCTTCGCGTAGTCGCAGGTGTCGCACCGGCTGGACTTTCCTGCGGCGGATTTCCGGGGTCGATGTGCCCGCCTGTGAGCGACTTTTCAGCGACAATCGCCACCTGAGCAACATCGGTATCACCAAACACATTGTCGCCGGCGGATTTCGGTACATGTGCACCATTGGCCTCACCGGTCACTTCAGTCCAGTGCCCGGCTACTAGCGACACTGTCGCTGACAGGTGGGCACTGAGAAATCTGGTGCTGATGAGGCTGAACCTCACTGCTGTCACGCAAGTACTGATCGATGCTGTGGTCAGTGTGGCCCACGGTGTTTATGGGGCGATTGTCGCTGAAAAGTCGCTCACAGGCGGGCAGATTCGTACACCGTTCCGGCGCGCGACACACCGAGCAGCCGCGGCCAGGCCACCCGCATGCACACCTGGGCCCGGGTTTCAGCACCGGGCGAACCTGGGTAGCCCACCTTCATGACCTCAAGACTGATTGCCTCGATGTTCTTTGCAGGCGCTGCGGCTGGGGCGGTCGCATTCGCTCCCGCCGCCGTGGCTGATCCTCCGCCGCCGCCCCCGTGCGCGAATGCCGACGGGACGCCGTGTGCCGACATGGGCACCGCAGGCCCCGGTGGGGCCAGCGGCCAGATTCCGGGTGGCCCGGGCGGGACCGCGGGCCCGGGCGGGGCCAGCGGCTCGATTCCGTACGGCCCTGAAGGCGCGGCGGGTCCTGGCGGCGCGACGGGTGAGATCCCCTACGGCCCCGGTGGCACCGCAGGCCCCGGTGGGGCCAGTGGTCAGATTCCTTACGGCCCCGGCGGCTCCGCGGGTCCTGGCGGCGCCAGTGGCTGTATCCCGAATGTGGGCTGCGCGACGATCCCTGGTCCGTAGGTAGCGCTAGGCCGAGCGCCCGCGTTCGGTCCGGTACCGGCGCACCAATGCATCGGTCGACGAGTCCGACTGCTTGGCAGGTGATTCCGGTTCGGTGATCACCGGCAGCAGCGCCTTGGCCTGGGTCTTGCCCAGCTCGACGCCCCACTGATCGAAGGAGTCGATCCCCCACACCACTCCCTCGGTGAACACCTGGTGTTCGTAGAGGGCGATGAGCTGGCCCACCACCGACGGCGTCAACCTGGTTGCCAGGATTGACGTCGTCGGTCGGTTGCCGGGCATCACCTTGTGCGGTACCACGGCGGCTGGAGTGTTTTCTGCCGCAATGGCTTCGGCGGTCTTGCCGAAGGCCAGCACCTGGGTCTGGGCGAAGAAGTTGCTCATCAGCAGGTCGTGCATGCTGCCCGTGCCATCGGCGGTCGGCAGATCGTCGGTGGGCTCCGAGAAACCGATGAAGTCGGCGGGAACCAATCGGGTGCCCTGGTGCAGCAACTGATAGAACGCGTGCTGGCCGTTGGTGCCGGGCTCGCCCCAAAAAATCTCGCCGGTATCGGTACTCACGGCGGAGCCGTCCGCGCGCACCGACTTCCCGTTGGATTCCATGGTCAACTGCTGCAAATACGCCGCGAACCGGGACAGGTCGTTGGAGTAGGGCAGCACCGCACGTGATTGTGCGCCAAAGAAATTCGAGTACCACAGTCCGATCAGCCCCAGCAGCGCCGGCGCGTTCTCGGCCAGCGGCGCGGTGCGGAAGTGCTCGTCGACCAGGTGGAAACCCGACAGGAACTCGGCGAAGCGCTCCCGGCCGATCACGGCCATCACCGACAGCCCGATCGCCGAGTCCACCGAGTACCGCCCGCCGACCCAGTCCCAGAAGCCGAACATGTTGTCGGTGTCGATGCCGAACTCCTGCACCAGCTTCGCGTTGGTGGACACGGCGACGAAGTGCTTGGCCACCGCGTCCTCGCCGAGCGCATCGACCAGCCAGCGGCGCGCGGCCGTGGCGTTGGTGAGTGTCTCGAGGGTGGAGAACGTCTTGGACGCGACGATGAAAAGCGTTGTGGCCGGGTCCAGATCAGCCAGCGTCGCCACCAGGTCGGCAGGGTCGACGTTGGACACGAAGCGGGCGCTGATCCCGGCGTCGGCGTAGTGGCGCAGCGCGTCGTACACCATCACCGGGCCGAGGTCCGAACCGCCGATGCCGATGTTCACCACGGTCTTGATGCGCTCGCCGGTGGCGCCGGACCATTCGCCGCTGCGCAGCCGGTCGGTGAACCCGCCCATGCGGTCGAGCACCTCGTGGACGTCGGCCACCACGTTCTGGCCGTCGACGGTCAATGACGCGTCGGCAGGCAACCGCAACGCGGTGTGCAGCACGGCGCGATCCTCGGAGGTGTTGATGTGCTCTCCGGCGAACATCGCGTCACGGCGGGCCTCCAGCCCGGCGGCCCGCGCCAGATCCGCCAGCAGTTCCAGGGTCTTCCGGGTGATGCGGTGCTTGCTGTAGTCGATATAGAGGTCGCCGACGGTCAGCGCGAGTTCGGTACCGCGGTGAGGATCCTCGGCGAACAGGTCTGTCAGATGAATGTCGCGGACCGCGTCGTAGTGCTTCGACAATGCCTGCCATGCGGGGGTTGCGGTGATGTCAGCACTCATTCCGCTGACCTTAGTGCGGCGGTGGGTTGAAGGGTGTACATGATGGATGTATGGCCATTGAAGACTTGATTTCATCCGTGCCCACGGGTCTGTGGATCGGTGGTGAGGAACGCCAGGCCGCTTCGACGTTCAATGTGCTGGATCCCAGCGACGATCAGGTGTTGGCCACGGTGGCCGACGCGACCGCCGCCGATGCCGTCGCCGCATTGGACGCCGCATGCGCGGTCCAGGCCGAGTGGGCCGCGACCGCGCCGCGTAAACGCGGCGAGATCCTGCGCTCGGTGTTCGAGAAGATCACCGAACGCGCCGACGACATCGCCGCGCTGATGACTCTCGAGATGGGCAAGGTGCTCGCCGAGAGCAAGGGCGAGGTCGCCTACGGCGCCGAGTTCTTCCGCTGGTTCTCCGAGGAGGCGGTACGCATCGCGGGCCGCTTCACCCCGGCGCCGGCGGGCACCGGGCGCATCCTCGTCACCAAACAGGCCGTCGGCCCGTGCTACGCCATCACGCCGTGGAACTTCCCGCTGGCCATGGGCACCCGCAAGATGGGTCCGGCCTTCGCCGCGGGTTGCACGATGATCGTCAAACCCGCCCAGGAAACTCCGCTGACCATGCTGCTGCTGGCCAAGCTGATGGACGAGGCCGGCCTGCCCAAGGGTGTGCTCTCGGTGCTGCCGACCAGCAACCCAGGCGCGGTGACTTCGGCGTTGGTCGACGACGGCCGGCTGCGCAAGCTGACCTTCACCGGCTCGACCGGGGTGGGCAAGGCGCTGGTGAAGCAGTCGGCCGACAAGCTGCTGCGCACCTCGATGGAACTCGGCGGCAACGCTCCCTTCATCGTGTTCGACGATGCCGACGTCGACGCCGCGGTCGACGGCGCGATCCTGGCCAAGATGCGCAACGGCGGTGAGGCCTGCACCGCGGCCAACCGGTTCCACGTCGCCAACTCGGTGCGCGAGGAGTTCACCGACAAGCTCGTCAAGCGGATGAGCGAGTTCACCCTCGGCAAAGGCATCGACCCCACCTCCACGTTGGGCCCACTGATCAATTCCAAGCAGGTCTCCACCGTCACCGAACTGGTCTCCGACGCGGTGTCGCGGGGTGCGACGGTGGCGGTCGGCGGCGTCGCTCCGGGCGGGCCGGGCAACTTCTACCCGGCCACCGTGCTGGCCGATGTGCCCGCCGACGCGCGCATTCTCAAGGAGGAGATCTTCGGTCCCGTCGCCCCGATCACCGGCTTCGACACCGAGGACGAAGGTGTGGCTGCCGCCAACAACACCGAATACGGCTTGGCGGCTTACGTTTACACGCAGTCGCTGGACCGTGCGTTGCGGGTGGCCGAGGGGATCCAGTCCGGCATGGTCGGCATCAACCGCGGTGTCATCTCCGATGCGGCCGCGCCGTTCGGCGGCATCAAGGAATCCGGCTTCGGCCGTGAGGGCGGCATCGAGGGCATCGACGAGTACCTCGACACGAAATATATTGCGCTAACCCGTTAGCGCTCCGTCGCGCCTTCCCGGCTCGGCGCCCGATGCCCCCTAAACTCTGGGGCTCGGACGCCAAGACGGGAGGGCATGACGTGACTGCGGCGCCAGTCCGTGCTGCCAGCCGGCGTCGGCGTGCCTCGATCCGGCGCGACATCCCCGCACTCGATGGCATCCGTGCCATCGCCGTGGCTCTGGTGCTGGCCGGCCACGGCGGAGTGCCGGGTGTGGCCGGGGGATTCATCGGCGTCGACGTCTTCTTCGTGCTGAGCGGATTCCTGATCACCTCGCTGCTGCTCGACGAGTACCGGCGCACCGAGCGCATCGATCTCAAGGGGTTCTGGATCCGCCGGGCCAAACGCCTGTTGCCCGCCATGGTGCTGATGACCCTGGCCGTGGTGATCGCCCGTCCGTTGTTCTCCTCGGATGCGGTGACCTCGCTTCGCGAGGACGCGGTGGCGGCGTTCTTCTGGATGGCGAACTGGGTGTTCGTCGCCGCCGACACCGACTACTTCAGTCAGGGCAGTCCTCCGTCACCGTTGCAGCACACCTGGTCGCTGGCGGTCGAGGAGCAGTACTACGTGATCTGGCCGCTGCTGGTGCTGGCTGCCGCACTGCTGGTGCGGCGCCGCTCGACCGGCGCTGTCCGCCTCGTGGTGTTCGTGCTCGCGGTGCTCGGAGTCGTCGCCTCGGCCGCGGCGTCGATCTGGATGTCCGGTGATCCCGCCGAACTCAACCGCGTGTACTTCGGCACCGACACCCGGGCCCAGGCCCTGCTGCTGGGTGCCGCGGCCGCAGCTCTGCTGGTGCGTGACTGGTCGGCGCTGACGATGTCGGGCACGTTGATCCGGGCCCGGTGGCGACGCTGGATCGCCTGGATCCTGCCGGTGGTCGGGGTGGCCGTGCTGGCATTGGCCGCGCATTTCGCGACCGGCAGCGCCGACGAGTTTCACCACGGCCTGCTGATCGTGGTGGCCCTGGGCGCGGTGCTCGTCGTCGCACCCGTCGCGCTGGATCAGGACGGCTGGGTGGCCCGGGTCCTGGCCTGGTACCCGCTCGTCACCCTCGGCGTCATCTCCTACGGCGTCTACCTCTGGCACTGGCCGATCTTCCAGATCCTCAACGGCGAGCGCACCGGCCTCGAGGGCTGGTCGCTGCTGGCGCTGCGGTGCGCGGTGACGATCGCCGTGTCATGGGTGTCGTGGTGGGCGATCGAGCAGCCGGTCCGGCACTGGCGCCCACAGCACGTCCCGATGCTGCGGTTGGCCGCCGCCACGGTGGCCACCGCCGCGGTCGTGACGATGACGGTCGTCCCGGTCGGGGTGCCGACCCGGCCTGCGGGCCCGGACGTTCTGGCCGCGGCGGCGTCCGAGCAGGATGTCGGCGCCGAGCGGGCGGTTCCGGTGGGTCCCGCGCCGGCGCTGCCTCCCGGCACACGGTCGATCGCGGTGTTCGGCGACTCGGTGGCCTGGACGCTGATGCGATACCTGCCCGCCACGCCCGGTTTTCACTTCAGCGACTACACGACGATCGGCTGCGGTATCGCGCGGGGCGGCCCGTACCGGTCGGCCGGGGAGACGCTGAATCAGAAGCCCGAGTGCGATTCCTGGCCGGAGCGCTGGGCCCAGCGGATCGCCCATGACCGGCCCGAGACCGTGTTGTTGATGATCGGGCGCTGGGAGGTCGTCGACCGCACCTGGCGTGGCCGGTGGACCCACATCGGTAACGAGGCCTACGACGCCTATCTCAAGGGTGAGCTGCAGCGCGCGCTGGACATCCTGAGCTCGACCGGGGCGCGCGTGGTGGTGACCACGGCGCCCTACAACCGGCGCGGTGAGCGCTCGGACGGCACCCTGTATCCGGAGGATCAGCCCGGCCGGGTGCAGGCCTGGAACTCCATGTTGCGGACGGTGGTCGGGCAGCGGCCCAACGTGTCGGTGCTGGACTTCAACGCCAAGCTCAACCCGGACGGCAAGTACACCGCGAAGATCAACGGGGTCCGGATGCGCAGCGACGGCGTGCACCCGACGTCCGAAGCCGTGCAGTGGCTGACGCCGTGGCTGCTGGATTCGCTGAAGACGCCCGCGCCGCCCCCGGGCCGGTAGGTGTTAGTGGCCCAGCCGGCCGCGGCCGAGTTGCAGCAGCAGGATGGCCAGGTCTTTGCCCTCGGGGCCCAGCACGCTGTAGCGCTCGATGACCTGCATCTCACGGCTGTGCACCAGGCGGGTGCCGCCGGAGGCCATCCGGGCTTTGCCGATCAGCTTGGAGACCTCGGCGCGGCGCTGGACTGCGGCGAGGATGGTGGCGTCGAGTTCGTCGATCTCCCGACGCAGGTCATCGATCTCAGGCACAAGCTGATAGTCCCAGTCGGCCCGTGCCAGCGCAAAACTGTCCCCGCTCAGCGGTAAGTTTGAACGCAAGATGACCACTTCCCCCGTCGCCCCCACAGTTGCTGCAGATGTTGATGAACTTCTTGACGGCTTGAACCCTCAGCAGCGCCAGGCGGTGCTGCACCAAGGGTCGCCGCTGTTGATCGTCGCGGGTGCGGGGTCGGGCAAGACAGCGGTGCTGACCAGGCGTATCGCCTATCTGCTGGCCGCGCGTGACGTCGGGGTCGGGCAGATCCTGGCCATCACGTTCACCAACAAGGCCGCCGCCGAGATGCGGGAGAGGGTGGTCGGGCTGGTGGGCCCGCGGGCCCGCAACATGTGGGTGTCGACCTTCCACTCCACGTGTGTGCGGATCCTGCGCAACCAGGCTTCGCTGCTGCCGGGGCTGAACTCCAACTTCTCGATCTACGACTCCGACGATTCCCGGCGCCTGCTGATGATGATCGGCAAGGACATGGGGCTGGACACCAAGCGGTACTCGCCGCGGCTGCTGGCCAACGGCATCTCCAACCTGAAGAACGAGCTGATCGGTCCGGAGCAGGCGGCGGCCGAGGCCTCGGAGGCCGCCGAGGAGATGGCAGGCATCATCGCCCAGGTCTACGGCGAGTATCAGCGCCGGTTGCGTGCGGCCAACGCGCTGGACTTCGATGACCTGATCGGCGAGACGGTCGGGATTCTGCAGGCCTTCCCGCAGATCGCCCAGTACTACCGCCGCCGGTTCCGCCACATCCTGGTCGACGAGTATCAGGACACCAACCACGCGCAGTACGTTCTGGTGCGTGAGTTGGTGGGTCACCATCTCGACGAGAACGAGGGCGTGGCGGCGTCCGAACTGTGTGTGGTGGGTGACGCCGACCAGTCCATCTACGCGTTCCGCGGCGCGACCATCCGCAACATCGAGGATTTCGAGCGCGACTACCCGGACGCGACGACGATCCTGCTCGAACAGAACTACCGCTCCACCCAGACCATCCTGAACGCGGCCAACTCGGTGATCGCCCGCAACACGGGCCGTCGCGAGAAGCGGCTGTGGACCGAGGAGGGTGAGGGCGAGCTGATCGTCGGCTATGTCGCCGACAACGAGCACGACGAGGCCCGCTTCGTGGCCGAGGAGATCGACGCCCTCGCCGACAGCGAAGGCCTCAAATACGGTGACGTCGCGGTGTTCTACCGCACCAACAACTCCTCGCGTGCGCTGGAGGAGGTGTTCATCCGCGCCGGCATCCCGTACAAGGTCGTGGGCGGCGTGCGGTTCTACGAGCGCCGCGAGATCCGCGACATCGTGGCCTACCTGCGGGTGCTGGACAACCCGGGTGACTCGGTGAGCATGCGTCGCATCCTCAACACGCCGCGCCGCGGCATCGGCGACCGGGCCGAGGCCTGCGTCGCGGTGTACGCCGAGAACACCGGGGCCAGCTTCAACGATGCGCTGCAGGCCGCCGCCGAGGGCCGGGTGCCGATGCTCAACACCCGCTCGGAGAAGGCCATCGCGAGCTTCGTGGAGATGCTGGACCAGTTGCGGGCCAAGCTCGACGACGAGTTGGGCGACCTGGTCGAGGCCGTGCTGGAGCGGACGGGCTACCGCCGTGAGCTCGAGGCCTCCAGTGACCCGCAGGATCTGGCCCGGTTGGACAACCTCAACGAATTGGTCAGCGTCGCACACGAATTCAGTACCGACCTGGCCAATGCCCGGGCACTGGCCGAGCAGGGCGAGGGTGAGCCGGTCGACGAGGACATCCCGGACACCGGGGTGCTGGCCCAGTTCCTGGAGCGGGTGTCGCTGGTGGCCGACGCTGACGAGATCCCCGAAGACGGTGCGGGCGTGGTGACGATGATGACGTTGCACACCGCGAAGGGGCTGGAGTTCCCGGCGGTGTTCGTCACCGGCTGGGAGGACGGCATGTTCCCGCACATGCGGGCGCTCGGAGATCCCAACGAGTTGTCCGAGGAGCGCCGGCTGGCGTACGTCGGCATCACCCGGGCGCGCAAGCGGCTGTATCTGTCGCGGGCCAAGGTGCGGTCGTCGTGGGGGCAGCCCATGCTCAACCCGGAATCGCGGTTCCTGCGCGAGATTCCAGAGGACTTGATCAACTGGCGGCGCATCGAGCAGCCGTCGTCGATGAGTGCGCCGGTCGGAAATGCCGGCCGGTACGGGACCCCGCGGCCGTCGCCGTCACGTCCTGTGCCCGCCCGCAACCGTCCGGTGATCACGCTGGAGCCGGGGGACCGGGTCACCCACGACAAGTATGGCCTGGGCCGCGTCGAGGAAGTCTCGGGTGTGGGCGAATCCGCGATGTCACTGATCGACTTCGGCAGTGCCGGCCGGGTGAAGCTGATGCACAACCACGCTCCGGTGCAGAAGCTCTAGGCGGGGCGGCTGCGTCAAAACTTTGACGAATTTCTGGCAGACACATTCACCCAACACGCATACCCAAGCCACGTCGCTCCGAGACGGCCGTAGTCGCCTGGCGAAGATCGTCAAAATCTTTGACGCCGCCGGCGGCCGGTGCCAAGCCTCAAGCGTGATTCCACGGGCTCTCGGCGAGTGCCGCCGGGGCGCTCAGCCGTGGCTCGGCCAGCGGGGGAATGGACGTCAGCACCGGGTTCTGGTCCAGGCGCGACCCGGGTGTGCGGCCGCCGCCCCACCCGACCATCTCCCGGTACCCGCCGAGCAATCCGGCTGCGCTGACCGCGGATTCGGAAGCATGCGGGCTGTCGGCGCCGACGGGTACCGAGACCGGCGAGACGTACAGCGCGTCGGTGGGGCAGTAGGCCTCACACATGAAGCAGGTCTGGCAGTCGGACTGCCGCGCGATCACAGGGATCCCGTCGGTGCCCCGGTCGAACACGTCGGTGGGGCACACCTTGATGCAGACGTCGCATGTGATGCAGGCCGTCTCACTGACGATCTCGATCACGCCACGGCCTCCGACGAGATGAGGCGCGGGGCCACGGGATCGGGTGTGGTCCAGACCTGCTCCAGGCCGCCGACCAGGATGCGGTGCTCGTAGCGGTGATCTGATTCGGGCAGATCCTCGCGGCGGTGCAGGCCGCGGGTTTCCGGCCGGGCCAGGGACGCTGCGGTGATCCAGCGGGCCGCGGCGACCATTGCTTCGGCCTGACGCAGTTTGTAGATGTCGCGCGCGGCCACCGGGGCCAGACCGTCGGCGATGTCACGCCACACGGCTTCCAAGGCATCGGCGGACTCTTGCAGCCGGACTTCGGATTTCAGGTAGCTGCGAAGCGGGGGCAGGACGTGCGACTGCGCCGCGGCCACCACCTCTTCGACGCTGGGTGCGCCCACACGTGAGCGCGGGGTGATCGTGACGGGCTCGCTCACCTGCCCTCGCCGGCCGCGGCTGAACTCCGCGGCACCGCGCCCGGCGAAGGTGCCCGAGGCGATGGCCCACGAGCCGTTGCGGCTGCCACCGCCCGACAGTGCCCCCGTGATGAGCTCGCGGGTCGCGGCGTCCCCTGCGGCGTACAGGCCGGGAACCGTTGTCGCACAGTCCGGCCCGACGAGGCGCAGGCCACCGGTGCCGCGCACCGACCCCTCGTAGACCATCCGGACCGGGTACGCGGTGGTGAACGGGTCGATGCCGGCCTTGTCCAGCGGCAGGAAGTAATTCGGCTGCGCGTCACGCATGGTCTGCCGGATGTGTTCGGGTGCCCGGTCCAACCGGGCGAACACGCGCTCACCGCGGGTCAGTGCCCGCTGCGCGTCCTGACGTCCGCTCAGCCCACGCTGGGTGGTGAACGGGCGACCGCGTTCGTCATAGAAGCTGCCCCACTGCAGCATTCGGCCCTTGGTGTGCACGCCCCACTCGGGGGCCAGCGCGTAGGCGGTGCAGAATTCCATGCCGGACAGGTGCGCGCCGTGCTCGGCGGCCATCAGCAGACCTTCGCCGGTGTCGACGTTGGTGCCGAAAGTTCCGGACAGGAAGGCGGTTCCGCCGGTGGCCAGCACGACGGCGCCCGCCGTGATCCGCCACGGCCGGCCGCCGTCCTGGCGGGCGATACCGGTGGCACCGGTGACGACGCCGTCGGCATCGGCGGTCAGTTCCAGTGCCGGGTGGTGGTCGAGGATCCGCACGCCGCTGCGGTGGGCCTTGCGGCGCATGCGGCGCATGTACTCGGGACCCTGCAGGCTGCTGCGCATCTCGCGGCCGTCGGCACCGATCGGGAACGGGTATCCCCACTGGGAGAGGTGCTCGAGGCGGTCCCACGAGGTGGCCAGCACCCGGAACATCCAGTCGGAGTCGGTGATCCGGCCGGCGGCCAGTTCGCGCTCACGCACGGAATCCTCGCGCCGCGGGCCGGGCCCGATCGCCCACAGGTTGTTGCCGCCTGCGGCCGTCGCGCCGCTGGTGCCGCAGTAGCCCTTGTCGACCAGGATGACTCGCGCCCCGGATTCGGCGGCGGTGATCGCGGCCCAGGTCGCCGCGGGGCCGCCACCGATCACGAGGACGTCGGTGCTCAGTGCATCAGGCTCAGCGGGAGCGGTCATGGCCTACCTCCTCTCGGACGCCGAGTTCGGCCAGCAGCGCCCTGCGCAGGTCGTCGAAGCCCTCATCGCTGCGGGAGCGAGGGAAGGGCAGCTCGACGCGGCGGTCGAGGGATACCCGTCCGCCAGAGAGCACCACCACCCGGTCGGCCAGCAGGATCGCCTCGTCCACGTCGTGGGTGACATGCAGGACCGCCATGTGCCTGCGGGACCAGAGTTCGTGCAACAGGCCGTACATCTTGAGCCGGGTCAGCGCGTCGAGCGCGCCGAACGGCTCATCGAGCAACAGCAGATCGGGCTCGCGGACCAGCGCGCGGGCCAGCGAAACACGTTGCGCCTCACCGCCGGACAACGACAACGGCCACGCTTTGGACTTGTCGGTCAGCCCCACCTCGTCGAGTGCGGCCCGGCCACGGGCAGTCCGGCTCGGCGCGTCGGGTCCGGAGTCGGGCAGCGCGAACGTGACGTTGGCCAGTGCGCGCCGCCACGGCAGCAGCCGCGGATTCTGAAACACCACCGCGCGGGAACGGGGCACCCGCACCGATCCGGTGACCTGATCGTCGAGCCCGGCCAGCACCCGCAGCAGGGTGCTCTTCCCGGATCCGGAACGGCCCAGCATCGCGACGAATTCGCCGTCGGCGATCTGCAATTCGAGATTCTCGAGCACCTGTTGTTCGCCGAATGCCCGTGTCAGGCCGTGCACCTCCACGACAGTGCTGATGCCGGCGCTCATGCCGGAGCTCCGAGACCCTCGAACGCGTTGCGCCATGACAGCAGCAGCCGTTCCAAGACCCGCACCAGGGTGTAGGACAGCAGGCCGGCCACGGCGTAGATGACGATCACCAGCAGCGAGACATCGAACTGCAGGTTGGTCTGGGCGCGTGACATCAGGTAGCCGATGCCCTGGGTGGTGTTGATCATCTCGGCGAAGATCAGGCTCAGCCACGCGCTGGACAGCCCGAGGCGCAGGCCGACAAGGAAATTCGGCATCGCACCGGGGAGGATCACCTGCGAGACGAGGGTCCGCCGTGACGCTTCCAGGGTTTGCGCCATCTCGACGAGTTGCCGATCCACGCCGCGGATCCCCGAATAGGTGTTGATGTAGATCGCGATCGCCACGCCGGTGGTGATCAGCACGATCTTGGGGCCTTCGCCGATGCCCATCCAGATGATCAGCAGCGGGGTCAACGCGAAATTGGGCACGGCCTTGAGGATCTGCATGGTCCAGTCCAGCAGGTCCTCACCGGTGCGGGTCAGCCCGGCCACCACCGCGAGGAGGACACCGATCAGGATGCCCAGCACCGTGCCGATCAGCACCCGCACGGCCGACGCGCCGACGTGGGTGGCGAGTTGCCCGTCGCCGAGCAGCCGCCACGCGGTGGCCGCCACCTCTGTCGGGGGTGGGAACAGGTCGGTGTTGAGCAGGCCCGTCGTCGAGCCGATGGTCCAGGCCGCCAAGATCAGCGCCGGGCTCATCAGCCGGCGCACGGGCCGGGGGATGCGTGCCCACAGGCCTTTTCGTCGCGGGTGACCGCCGACGACCTCGATGAGTTCGGGGCCGGCGGGCGGGACCCGGACAGCGGCGACGGCTGCGGTCACGACTTGGCCCCGGCCCATTCCCGGACCGAATATTCGTTGTCGAACGAGCCGTCGGCGTTGAGGAACTTGTAGGCCGCATCGAGCTGATCCACGCCGACCTGGGGGAACGGCTCGGTGTTGAATTCCTCGGCACGGGTGGACTTCTGGACGAACTTCAGGTCGGTGTCGTCGGTTTGGGCGACCCAGGCCAGATAATCGTCGAAGTTCTCGGTGATGTCTTTGTTGACGGCGGTGACGGCCCCCTGCCAGGCGCCGGTGAACTCCGGGTGGGCATCGGTGAAGGAGCTGAGGGCGATGTTGGTGCCCGTGCTGCCGAAGCCGTGCCGCGACAGGCTGTCGATGATCGGGAAGCCCTTGGATTCCAGCTCGGCCGCGCTGGCGCCGGTGAGGATCGCCGCGTCGATCTTGCCGGAACTCAGCCCGGCGATCGACTCGGGCGTCGGTACGTCACGCACCTGGATCTGGCCGGTCAGGCCCGCCGCGTCGATCAGTTGGCGCGCGGCGCGGTCGCGGATGGTGCCCTGCGGGGCGGTGATGTCCTTGCCGATCAGCCCTTTGATATCAGTCGGTCCGCCCTTGGCGCCCACCAGCCAGGCGTCGCCGTTGATCGAATCAAGGGACAGCAGAACCACTTTCGGGTCGCGGCTGCGGGCTCGCAGGGCGGGGTTGTCGCCGATGGCGGCGACGTCGATGGCGCCGGCGAACAGGGCCGAGGCGACATCGCTGCCGGACTGGAAGAACGAGTACTCGATCTTGCCGACCCCGGCGGACTTCAGCTGCTCGGTGAGGATGCCCTGCTTGTCGCCCCAACCCAGCGATCCTGCCGGAGTGCCGGTCACCGAGGTCGCGCCGATCCGCAGCGTGTAGCCGTCGGCCTTGTCGTCGTTGCTGCTGCAGGAGATGGCCGTGGCGATGAGGGTGAGCGCAAAGGCAGTGCGCAGCAGGCGGTTGAACATGGGAGCGGGCCTCCGGGGGTCTCAATGCGTGAGCACACACGCGAATCCGCCCCAGTAGACGCCCGGCCTCGAACTCGGGGCGACGGTTTGGCTCAGCCTGACTGTTAAAACGCTGTGAGCCGCGGTGACCCGGAGATTGACCGCCCGACGACCCGCACAGTACGGTGGAACAACTATTTGGTACCAGTGGATGGGGAAGTGATCGGTGACGACGCAGCAGGCGGTGGAGCTTTATTACGACCCGTTCGACAACGACATCGACGACGACCCGTACCCGGTCTGGAAGCGGATGCGCGACGAGGCGCCGTTGTATTACAACGAGAAGTACAACTTCTATGCGCTGAGCCGCTGGGACGACGTGGCCCGGGAGTTGCCCAATTGGCAGGCCTACCGGTCGGGCCGGGGTACGACGGCCGACATCCTGTTCAGCGGCATCGAGGTGCCGCCGGGCATCCTGCTGTTCGAAGACCCGCCCCTGCACGATCTGCACCGGAGATTGTTGTCGCGGGTCTTCACGCCGCGTCGCATGCTGGCAGTCGAGGGCCTGGTGCGCGAGTTCTGCGCGAAGGCACTGGATCCCCTGCGCGAGCAGAACGGTCTGGACTTCGTCGCCGACCTAGGCGCATTCATGCCGATGCGGACCATCGGCTATCTGCTGGGTATCCCGGAGGAGGAGCAGCAGAGCATCCGGGACCGCAATGACAAGGCCATCACGGTGGCGTCCGTCGATGCCAGCGCGGACGGGGTCAGCCCGACCATCTTCCAGGACGCCATCACGATGTTCGCCGAGTACATCGAATGGCGGGCGTCGCATCCGTCCGACGACCTGATGACCGATCTGCTCACCGCAGAGATAGAGGAGGCGGACGGAACCTCACGGCCGCTGACCCGTACCGAGGTGCTCGCCTACACCGCGATGATCGCCGGCGCCGGCAATGAAACCACTGCTCGCCTCATCGGTTTCATGGGGCAGCTGCTCGCCGAGCATCCCGACCAGCGCCGCGAACTCGTCGCCGATCCGAGCCTGATCCCGGGCGCAGTGGAGGAGACGCTGCGTTTCGAACCGCCGTCACCGGTGCAGGCCCGATACGTCGCGCAGGATGTCGAGCACTACGGGCAGGCCATCCCCGAGGGCTCATACATGTTGTTGCTCAACGGATCGGCCAACCGCGACGAGTCGAAGTTCACCGATCCCGACCGCTTCGACATCCACCGCACCGGTGGTCACCTGAGCTTCGGTCAGGGCCTGCATTTCTGCCTGGGTTCGGCGTTGGCCCGACTGGAGGCCAGGGTCGCGTTCGAAGAGGTGCTCAAGCGGTGGACGGACTGGGAAGTCGATTACCCCAATGCTTTTCGGGCTCACACGTCCAGTGTGCGCGGGTGGGCGCGACTACCGGTCAAGTTCTAGCGGTACGTACCGGTGCGACTGCCGCCAGCACCGCGGTGACGACGGGCACGGTGAGCGTGAGCACGACCACCGAGGAGGTCCGCGGCGCGAAGATCGTCACCAGTTCGGAGGCCCCGATCTCGTGGAAGAGCCGGTCCAGGTCGGTCCACCCGAAGATCCCCTGCGCCACGGTGAGGATGCACCCGGCGATCACGACCAAGCGTGCCGCGGGGAATCCGACAGCCATCAGCACCCCACCGATGAAGAGCACTGCCGCCGCGACGACAGAGGCGGACAGCGGCTCGAACATCGCCAGCGTCCACGTCGCGCTCGGCGTGGTGGGCAGCAGGTCCGTCAGGTCGGTGATGTAGAGCAAGCTGTAGTCGAACTGCTTCTTGGCCAGCCACAGTTGGTAAGCGGCCATCGCCACAGCCAGGGCTGCGACGAGCAGGTTGAGCACCGGCCGGCCCTGCGGCTCCACAACGTCAGGATCCTCTGCGGTGCTGGGTGTTTCGTTTCCGGCGAGGAGAGCGAGGACCAGCGTGACGATCGACAGGGCCAACCAGACCCAGCGGGTCACACCGAGCACACCTTGATTCGTCCATGCCGCGAAACCTGGGCCGATCCACACCGCGAGCTCGATAAGCGTCAGCACGATCACCACCGAACTGGCCGCGATCACCAGCGTGCGGCCACGACGTTCGCCGCGGCCCAACAGCACGGCACCGGCGAAGAATGCGATGGTCACGGCAGCGAGCAGGACGAGGTTGAGGATCGAATGGCAGAACCGCAAAGGGGCGGTACCGAAGCCGTATCCGAAGGTGTACCAGGCCACGAGGAGCGCTCGCAGCGTCGCGACGATTCCGAGAAGGCCACATATATAGGTGAGGGTGATCGTGGTCAGCGCAGTTGGACGCACTACGCAAACCTAACAGCGGACCACCGGCCCCGCCGGGTGCCTATCGGCGCGCGCTCCAGCGGCCGGTCGAAGGCAGCATCGTGAACAGGATGGCGGCTACCGGAAGGACCGGCATCGCGTAGACGATGGGGTGCAGTCTTGCCCCGGCGATGAACAAACTGGCGAAAATCAGCAGGCCGATCACCGCGCCGACGACGACCAGCAGCCGGCCCATCCGCCGCCGCAGCAACAATGCGATGAGCCCTCCGATGGTTGCTGCAGCCGAGATCGCTGCCAGGAAACCGATGGCTACACAGAACAATCGGTCGGTGCGCCACCAGCCGGCGATCAGGTCGGTGGCGATGACGCCGGTGGCCCAGCCGCTGAGAATCGCGAAGGTGGCCGCCACGATCGACGTGCGCGGATTGATGCTCGCCGACGTGCGGGGGATGATCACGGGCCGGGCACGCGGCACGTAGCTCGTCCTGGCATCGTCGTCCGCGGGGCCGATGAGGCCCGTCTGCGGTCCACTGCCAGTGGTACCGGCGATCAGACTGGTCTGGGGTTCCGCGGCGGCTGCAGTGGGAATGGCGCCCGTGGGGTGACGCCGGATGATGCTGGTGTGCGGTTCGTCGGCGACTGGCACAGGTTTGGAAACGGGGTCCTGCGGCTGGCGCCGGATGATGCGGGTGCGGTCGTCGTCTTCGTCGGGGTGATCGGCTGCCAACTGCCCGTCGTCGCTCACTCAGCCAACATAGCTGCCGACGCTGAGACCTCTCTTGTTCAGCCACGGCACCGGATCGATGCGGCTGGTGCCGTTCTGCAGAACCTCGAAATGCAGGTGGGGGCCGGTGGAATAGCCCCGGTTGCCGACGGTGGCGATCTGATCGCCGGCCATTACGCGGTCACCCTCGCTGACGAGCCAGGTGTTGATGTGGCCATAGAGCGTGACGGTGCCGTCAGCATGGCGCAGCTTGACCCAGGCGCCGTAGCCGGCGGTCGGGCCCGCGGCGATCACGACGCCGTCGGAGACCGCCACGATCGGGGTACCGATCGGGCTGGCCAGGTCGATACCGGCGTGCAGCACGCCCCAGCGGTAGCCGAAGTTCGAAGTCCAGACATAGCCCTTCGTCGGCATGACGAACAGCGGGCGTGACAGCCGGGCCTCGCGCTCGGCACGCTCCTGCGCGAAGGCCGCGGCCTTGGTGATCTCCTCGGCATGTACCGAGGTGTCGGCGGTCGAGGACACCGAGACGATCTGCATGCCGTCTACCGATCCGGTGACGGAAGCGCCTTCGACGCGGGTGCCCTCCGAAGCCAGGATGGTGTCGTCCGCCTGGGTCTCGGTGGGGTTACCCAACGAGTAGGCGCCGGCAGCGGTGGCACCCGCGGCCATGGCGGCGATCATCAGGCGGCTCTTGACGGCGCCGGCGTGCTCCTTGCGGTGGGCACCGCGCCGGCCGGACAGGTTGATCACGTCCGTCGCGGCGACGCCGTCGCTCACGTCGGTGTGGCTGTCGCGGTAGGCGTGGGATGAATTCCGCGCTCCGCGCGGGGCCGTCGAGCTGCGGTCGCTGCCCGAGTCCGGGCGGAAGCGTGAGGGGACGGCGAGACGGACGGGCACCAAGTCGTCGGTGTCGTCCATGTCATCGAGTTCGGGGGCGTAGATCACGCCGGATTCGTGGTCGTCCGACTCGCGATCGTCCGGTACGGAACGGTCATCGAAGGCTTCGAAGGCGCTGAACGGGATGACGTCCGTGACCTCGGCGGCGCTCAGCTCATCAGGGGAAACCTGGCGTCTGCGGCGGCGCGCGTCCGTCGGCACCCCTCGCGGAGCTGCGGACGAACGATGCTGCGGCAAGACTCGAGAATCCTTCTTCGTCGTGACCTGAACGTTATCTGGACCAGAGGCACGTTAACCAAATCCCAATGATGGTGGCAACTTATGGGTCTATTCCGCGCTGGAATGTGATCCGTATCACCTCCCATGGGCGGTGAGATCTACCACATGAGCCGGAGGCGATGCTAATCCATCACTGGGTGGTGGATAAAGTGCCAGCGGGCCCGTCACAGGAGATATGGACCGGGCAGTTTTAAGTCAACGCAGACAGACAACGCCTATCTAGGAAGCACATGGATCTCTTCGAATATCAGGCGAAAGAGCTGTTCGCCAAGCACAACGTCCCCACGACTCCGGGCCGGGTGACCGACTCGGCAGAGGACGCCAAGGCGATCGCCACCGAAATCGGCAAGCCCGTGATGATCAAGGCTCAGGTGAAGGTCGGCGGCCGCGGCAAGGCCGGCGGCGTGAAGTACGCGGCCACCCCTGAGGACGCCCTGACCCACGCGCAGAACATCCTCGGCCTCGACATCAAGGGCCACGTCGTCAAAAAGTTGCTGGTTGCCGAGGCGAGCGACATTGCCGAGGAGTACTACATCTCCTTCCTGCTCGATCGCGCCAACCGCACCTACCTCGCCATGTGCTCGGTTGAGGGCGGCATGGAGATCGAGGAAGTCGCCGCCACCAAACCCGAGCGGCTGGCCAAGGTGCCCGTCGACGCCGTCAAGGGTGTCGACCTCGCCTTCGCCCGGTCGATCGCCGAGCAGGGCCACCTGCCCGCCGAGGTGCTCGACGCCGCCGCGGTGACCATCCAGAAGCTGTGGGAGGTGTTCGTCAAGGAGGACGCCACCCTGGTTGAGGTCAACCCGCTGGTGCGTACGCCCGACGACCAGATCCTGGCGCTGGACGGCAAGGTCACCCTGGACGCGAACGCCGACTTCCGGCAGCCCGGCCACGCCGAGTTCGAGGACAAGGACGCGACCGATCCGCTCGAGCTCAAGGCCAAGGAGAACGACCTCAACTACGTCAAGCTCGACGGCGCGGTCGGCATCATCGGTAACGGTGCCGGACTGGTCATGTCGACGCTGGACGTGGTCGCGTACGCCGGCGAGAAGCACGGCGGCGTGAAGCCGGCCAACTTCCTCGACATCGGTGGCGGCGCTTCGGCATCCGTGATGGCTGCCGGCCTGGACGTCATCCTCAACGACAGCCAGGTCAAGAGCGTGTTCGTCAACGTGTTCGGCGGCATCACCGCGTGTGACGCGGTGGCCAACGGCATCGTGCAGGCGCTGGAGATCCTCGGTGACGAGGCCAACAAGCCGCTGGTCGTCCGCCTGGATGGCAACAACGTCGAAGAGGGCCGTCGCATCCTGGCCGAGGCCAACCACCCCCTGGTGATCCAGGCCGAGACGATGGACGCCGGTGCCGACAAGGCCGCCGAGCTGGCGAATAAGTAAGGGACACTTGACATGTCGATTTTTCTGAACAAAGACTCCAAGGTCATCGTCCAGGGCATCACCGGCGGTGAGGGCACCAAGCACACCGCTCTGATGCTCAAGGCGGGCACGCAGGTCGTCGGCGGCGTCAACGCGCGCAAGGCCGGCACCAAGGTGGCGCACAAGGACAAGGACGGCAACGACATCGAGCTGCCGGTGTTCGGCTCGGTCGCCGAGGCCATGAAGGAGACCGGCGCTGACGTGTCGATCGCCTTCGTGCCGCCGGCCTTCTCCAAGGACGCCATCATCGAGGCCATCGACGCCGAGATCCCGCTGCTGGTGGTCATCACCGAGGGAATCCCGGTGCAGGACAGCGCTTATGCGTGGGCCTACAACGTCGACAAGGGTCAGAAGACCCGCATCATCGGCCCCAACTGCCCGGGCATCATCACCCCCGGTGAGTCGCTGGTCGGCATCACGCCGAACAACATCACCGGCAAGGGCCCGATCGGTCTGGTGTCGAAGTCGGGCACGCTGACCTACCAGATGATGTACGAGCTGCGCGATCTCGGTTTCTCGACCGCCATCGGCATCGGCGGCGACCCGGTCATCGGCACCACCCACATCGACGCCATCGAGGCGTTCGAGAAGGATCCCGAGACCAAGATCATCGTGATGATCGGTGAGATCGGTGGCGACGCCGAAGAGCGTGCCGCCGATTACATCAAGGCCAACGTCACCAAGCCGGTCGTCGGCTACGTCGCGGGCTTCACCGCTCCGGAGGGCAAGACCATGGGCCACGCCGGCGCCATCGTGTCCGGCTCGTCGGGCACCGCCGCGGCCAAGAAGGAAGCCCTTGAGGCTGCGGGCGTGAAGGTCGGCAAGACGCCGTCTGAGACCGCCAAGCTGGCTCGCGAGCTCTTCGAAAGCCTGTAAGTCGTTACAACGGAAAGGCCCCCGCTGCGGCGGGGGCCTTTTCGTTTGCGGCACTCGGCGGTCAGACCCGCCCGCCCAGGTGCTCGGCGAGGAACCGCTCGACGGCGTGGTACATGTCGATCTGGTTGTCCGGGTTGAGGAATCCGTGCCCCTCGTCCTCCTTGACCATGTATTCGACCTCGACGCCGCGCTTGCGCAGGGCTTCGACCAGGTTGTCGGATTCGGCCTGGACGACGCGAGAGTCGTTGGCGCCCTGGACCACCAGCAGCGGCGTGCGGATCTGATCGACCTTCGTGATGGGGGAGCGGGCCAGCATGTCGGCTTCCTGGGTGGGGTCGTTGTGGTCCCCGACGTACAGGTGCCAGTTGGTGGCCAGGAACGGCCGCGCGACATTCGGCAGCGTGCGCATGAAGTTGGCCAGGCTGGAGATGCCGACATAGTCGATGGCGGCGGCGAACACGTCCGGGGTGAACGTCACTCCGACGAGCGCGGCGTAGCCGCCGTAGGAACCGCCGAAGATGGCCACCTTGTCGCGGTCGGCATAGCCCTGCTTGACCGCCCAGTCCACGGCGTCGATCAGGTCGTCGTGCATCTTGCCGGCGAACTCGCCGATCGCCGCCTTCGTAAAGGCCTTTCCATAGCCGGTCGAGCCGCGAAAGTTGACCTGTAGCACCGCGTATCCGCGGTTGGCCAGCATCTGCACATCGGGCTGAAAGCCCCAGCAATCCCGGGACCACGGTCCGCCGTGCACCAGCAAGACCATCGGCAGGTCGGTGGCGTCGACCCCGACCGGCAGGGTCAGATACGAGTGGAGGTCGAGCCCGTCGCGAGAGGGGATGGTCACCGGCGTCATCGGTGCCAATGAATCTGAATTCAGATTCGGATACGGCCGGAACAACAGCCGGCTCTCGCCTGTCGCGTGGTCGTAGAGGTAGGTGGCCCAGGGGTCGCGGTCGTGGGTGAAGTTGACGACCCACCTCTGCCCGGAGTCGTCCGACGAGATGGCGCCGAGGTCACCGTCGGACAGTTTGGTCAGGTTCTCCAGTACCGCACCGAAATTGGCGTCGAGAGGATGGATCACCTGGCGTTCCCCGTAGTAACGCGCACCCACCAGCTCACCCGTGCGCTCGCTGAGGATGAACGGTGACGGCAACACCATCTGGTTTCCGAGGTCGAATGTCGGGTGGCTGTCCACCTCGGTCTCCGTGCCGGTGGCCACATCGATGCGGACCAGCCGGGTGCGGTCGCTGCCCTCATTCGATCCGAGCCAGATGCCGGTTCCGTCCGGGGAGATGGCGACGGGGAAGATGCCCACCGGGTAGTCGGTGCCGTCGTAGACCTTGATGGAGCGCAATGAGGCTGTGGCCGAGTCCCATTGCGATATCTCGACGTCGCCGTCGGCCGTCAGCGTATTGGTGAACAGATCACCGTTGGGGGCGCACAGCCACATGATGACATTGCCGGGGTTCTCAGCCAGGAGGGTGAGTTCCCCTGTGGCGATGTCGAGTTCGTACGCATCGATCAGTTGGGGATCGCGGTTGTTGGTCTGCACGATCGCTTTGCCCGGCCGGCCCTTGACGAGGTCGAAGCTCGCCCTGGCCCCCGGAAACGGTGTGAGGTCCACGGCGGCGGCGTCGGGGTTGTCCAGGTCGATGCGGTAGACGTGAAAATTCTCGTCACCGCCGTTGTCCTGCATGTAGAGCAGCCACCGCGGATCGTCGGTCCACGAATAGATGTAGACGCTGCGGGTTTCGTCCGCGGTGACACAGCGTGGTGACGCATCGCCGTCGAGGTCCTGAATCCACACGTTGAGGCGGTTCTTCCACGGCGCCAGAAAGGCGATCCTGGTTCCGTCGGGCGAGATCTTGGCGGCTGTGCGCTCTGGTGGGCTGAAGAAGTCCTCGACGGAGATGAGTTCGGGTAACGCCATGAGAGTCCTTTCGCGGGTGCGGACAAGCTCTTTCGGGTGTGATCAGGACGTGACGGGTCCACCGAGTCGGCCGTTGGTGGCGTCCCGGATCGCCCGGTCGATCAGGGCGAGCGCCTGCTCTTGGGTGACTTTCTTGCCTTCGACGATCACCGCGACGCTGACGTCTTCGTCGACGACGCGGAACGCCCCGGTGACGGCGGCCGCGCAGAGCCGCACGGTGAGGTCGTCGACGGGTAGATGCAGGCGGTCGGCGATCACCGGGATGAAGCCCTGCTCCATGCGGTCGTGCACCATCAGGTAGGCCGTGCGCAGGGCCGGTTCGGACGGGGTCATGGTGGCGATCCGCATCGCGCTGATCTCGTCCTCGACGTCTTGGGGTGCCATCGGGTGCGTGAGGCCGTCGGCGGCAAGGTGTTCGGCCAATGACAGCTCATGCGGCCAGCGGTTGAGAATGTCGATGAACCGGTCCGCCGATTTGGCCAGCACCGGTTCGACGCAGCTTTCCTTGGCGCGGAAGTAACGCCAGATCGTGCGGGTGGAAAGCCCTGCGGCCGCGGCGATGTCGTCACCGCTGGTGCCGGCGACGCCACGCTCCCAGAACAATGCGCAGGCGTGTCGTGACACGGCGAGACGCGCCTGTTCCTGTTTCTCGCTCATCGCCCTCACCTCCAGAACTTGTCACTTAGTGACAGCTCCAATGTGTCACTAAGTGACAGTGTCGTCAAGGTGTGCAGGTGGGAGGCGGTTTTGCGTCGTGTGGTCTGCGTCGACGGTGTCTACGTCGCGGTTTTCTACGCCAGGGCGGCAGAGAGTCGCGGAGAGCGACCCAGGGGTGGAAATCGGCGATGCGAGCCACCGATTTCGCCTGGGAAACCTCAATCGGTTAGCCTCGCGAATTAACACCCGTCAAGGAGATTGTCATGGTCGATCCGCGCACCCCAGTCATCGTCGGCGTCGGGCAGTTCACCGAACGCATCGACCTCGATGGCTATCGCGGGATGTCCTCGGTCGAGCTGGCCACCGAGGCGGCCAAGGCGGCCCTGCACGACACCGGGGCCGACCCTGCCGCGGTGGCGCAGGCGATCGACACCGTGGCAGGCACGCGGCAGTTCGAGATCTCCGGCCCCCAGACGCCCACGCTGGGGATTTCCAACAACTACCCGCGCTCGGTGGCACGCAATGTCGGGGCGGAGCCGGCCCGCGCCATCCTCGAGGTGATCGGCGGCCAGAGCCCGCAGCATCTCGTCACCGAGTTCTCGGCCGCCATTGCCGCGGGCGAGGCCGAGGTGGTCTTGCTGTTCGGCTCGGAGAACACCTCGACGCTGCGCCATTTCGCCAAGCGCGCCGACAAACCGGACCATTCCGAGACCATCGACGGTCAGCTGGAGGACCGCGGCTACGGCTACGACGGCATCTTCGATGAATACACGATCAAGCACGGGCTGATCGGGGCTCCGGTGCAGTACGGCCTGCTGGAGAACGCGCGCCGGGCCCGGCAGGGGCTGTCGGTCGCGGACTACCGGCAGGCGATGGCCGAGTTGTTCGCGCCGTTCTCCAAGGTCGCCGCGAAGAACCCGTATTCGTCCGCCCCGGTGGAGCGTTCGGCCCAGGAGCTGGCCACCGTCACCGAGAGCAACCGGATGATCTGTGACCCGTACCCGCGCATGATGGTCGCGCGCGATCAGGTCAACCAGGGTGCGGCGGTACTGCTGATGTCGGTCGCGTCCGCCCGGAAACTCGGTGTGCCCGAGGAGAAGTGGGTGTACCTGCGCGGGCACGCCGACATGAAGGAGATCAAGCTCCTCGAGCGCGCCGAACTCGGCTACAGCGACGCCGCGGTGATCGCGGTGAACGAGGCCCTGCGGGTCGCCGGCATCACCCTCGACGACATCGCGGCATTCGATCTCTACAGCTGCTTCCCGTTCCCGGTGTTCAACATCTGTGACGGCACCGGCCTGGCACCCGATGACCAACGCGACCTGACCCTCACCGGTGGCCTGCCCTTCTTCGGTGGCCCGGGCAACAACTATTCGATGCACGGCATCGCCGAGGCCGTCAATGAAATGCGCGACAAGCCAGGCCAATTCGCGCTCGTCGGCGGCAACGGCGGGATCGCGAGCAAGTACTCGGTCGGTATCTACGGCACCGAACCGGCCGACTGGGTGGCCGACAACAGCGCCGCTCTGCAGGACGAGTTCAACGCTCAAGACCGCGTGCTCATCACCGAAAAAGCCGACGGCCCAGCCACAATCGAGACCTACACGGTGCGCTACGACTGGACTCCGCACACCGGCATCATCATCGGCCGCCTGGATTCCGACGGCAGCCGCTTCCTGGCGACGACGACCGACGAGGACCTGGTGGCGTTGCTCTCCGACGGTGAGCCGCTCGGGGCGTCGATTGTGGTGCGGTCCAGCGACGAGCGAAACGCCGCGTCGCTGGCGTAGCGGCGAAAATCCGCCCGTCGCACCACGATATCAACGCCATGGTCGTTCTCCTCGAACTCCTGCGACCATAGCGTTGATTTCGGCGCCAGCCGGCTAATGCGGCAACGCCAGAACTAGACCAGCGAAGCCAGCTTGCCCGCGAGTCGCTCGACGTATGCCGACACCTCGGTCTCGGACTTGTCCGGCAGGCCGAACAACACCTCGGTGACGCCCAGTTCACGCCAGTGGGCGAGCTTCTCGGGGTCCGGCTTGAAGTCCAGCGCCACGATCTGCGGGGCGCCGTCCCGCCCGGCCGCGGCCCAGGTGTCCTGCAGCAGCTTGACCGGCTCGTCGATGTCGAAGTCGCGCGGCGTGGTGATCCAGCCGTCGGCCGACTTCGCGATCCACTTGAAGTTCTTCTCGGTGCCCGCGGCGCCGACCAACACCGGGATGTGTGACTGCACGGGCTTGGGCCAGGCCCACGACGGCCCGAAGTTCACGAATTCGCCTTCGTACGAGGCTTCTTCCTCGGTCCACAGCGCGCGCATGGCTTCCAGGTACTCGCGCAGCATGGTGCGGCGGCGGCCCGGGGGAACGTTGTGGTCGGCGAGTTCGTCGGTGTTCCAACCGAACCCGACACCCAGCGACACGCGACCGCCGGAGAGGTGGTCCAGGGTGGCGATGGACTTGGCCAGGGTGATCGGGTCGTGCTCGACGGGCAGGGCGACGGCCGTCGACAGCCGGACCCGCGACGTCACCGCGCAGGCGGTGCCCAGCGACACCCACGGGTCGAGGGTGCGCATGTATCGGTCGTCGGGCAGGGATTCGTCACCCGTGGTGGGGTGAGCGGCCTCGCGTTTGATCGGGATGTGGGTGTGCTCGGGCACGTAGAACGTGGTGAAGCCGTGATCGTCGGCCAGCTTGGCGGCCTTGGCCGGGGCGATGCCGCGGTCACTGGTGAAGAGAACAAGCCCATAGTCCATGACCAGAATTAGAACGTGTTTCAGTCCGAGTAGCAAGACGGTGCGTCTCGTTGGGCGGTCCGGGAAGGAGAAAACTTCACCGCGAGCGATACCCGCGACGTGCGTCAACGCGTTTGCTGGGATCACCGGCATGACGACTGAACGCATCGCCGACCACGTCAAGTTCGCCTACTGGGTGCCCAACGTCAGTGGCGGCCTGGTCACCAGCGATATCGAGCAGCGCACCGACTGGAACTACGAGTACAACAAGAAGCTCGCGCAGACCGCGGAGAACAACGGGTTCGAGTATGCGCTGAGTCAGGTTCGCTATGAGGCCAGCTACGGTGCCGAGTACCAGCACGAATCCACCAGTTTCAGCCTGGCGCTGTTGCTGGCCACCGAACGGCTGAAGGTCATCGCCGCGGTTCACCCCGGGCTGTGGCAGCCGGCGGTGCTGGCCAAGCTCGGTGCCACCGCGGACCATCTGAGCAACGGCCGCTTCGCCGTCAACGTCGTCTCGGGCTGGTTCAAAGACGAGTTCACCCATCTGGGCGAGCCCTGGCTCGAACACGACGAGCGCTACCGCCGCAGCGCGGAGTTCCTGCAGGTGCTGCGCAAGATCTGGACCGAGGACGACGTGGATTTCCGCGGCGACTTCTACCGCATCCATGACTTCACCCTGAAGCCCAAGCCGCTCAACACACCTGAGCGCCCCAACCCCGAGCTGTTCCAGGGCGGCAATTCGACGGCGGCCCGGCGCAACGGCGGCTACTACGCCGACTGGTACTTCTCGAACGGCAAAGACTTCGATGGCCTCACCGAACAGGTCGTCGAGGTACGCGACCATGCGCGCGAGGCAGGCCGTGAGGTGAAGTTCGGGCTGAACGGGTTCATCATCGCCCGTGACACAGAGAAAGAGGCAAAGGAGACGCTCAAGGAGATCGTCGCCAAGGCCAACAAGCCTGCCGTCGAGGGCTTCCGCGGCGCGGTCCAACAGGCCGGCAACTCCACCGGTGACAAGAAGGGCATGTGGGCCGATTCCAGCTTCGAGGATCTCGTGCAGTACAACGACGGCTTCCGCACGCAGCTGATCGGCACACCCGAGCAGATCGCCGAACGTATTGCCGCGTACCGCAAACGTGGCGTGGACCTCATCTTGGGCGGATTCCTGCATTTCCAAGAGGAAATCGAGTACTTCGGTGCGAAGGTGCTGCCGTTGGTCCGCGAAATCGAGTCCGCCGAAACGGATTCCGCCGACGCGCCCGTCCTGGTATCGGCTTGAGACCTCGCTGACATCAAACACGAGCGCCCGGCACCCAGTTGGGTGCGCTAGCGTGGAAGCTCGAATCGCTCACGTGGTCGGTATTCATGCCTGCGTGAACACACGTCGCGAAGCTCGATAGCACAGGAGAGGTCATGACCTACCCGCCCAGTAATCCCGGATACCCGCCGCAGGCGGGTTCGCAGTTCGATGCAACTCAGCAGTTCGCCAAGGCTGTCCCCGCTCCTGTGCCCGCCGCTCCGGCCGCACCGGCCGGTGCGGAACCCGGTGAGAACAAGTTGCCCGAGATCCTGCTGGCCGTCGTGGCCGTTGCCGGCCTGCTCGTCTACTTGCTGCGGTTCGGCCCGCTGCTCGACCTCAGCGGCCTCGCCGGTGGTGGGCAGGTCGTGTCCACCGGAGACCCGACCGGCTGGACGATCGATGCCGCAGTGCTGGCCGGACTCGTCGCCGGTGTCACGCTGCTGCCGAAGCAGAAGAACTGGACCGCGATCGCCGCGGTGATCTCGACGTTCGCGCTGCTGTCGGCGATCTACTTCACGATCGAGATGAGCTCCGTGCTCGACTGGGGCTTCTACGTCATCCTCGTGCTGACCCTGGTCCAGGCCGGTGCCGCGATCGCCGCGCTCCTGTTCGAGGCGGGCATCATCACGCCTCCGGCCCCCAAGCCGCAGTTCGATCAGCAGCCGCAGTACGGCCAGTACGGTGGCCCGTCGCAGTACTACGGTCAGCAGCACCAGCCGCAGCACGGTGGCCAGCCCTACCAGCAGGCTCAGCCGCAGCGCCCCGGATACCCGTCGCAGTACGGCGGCTACTCCGGCGCCCCGAACACCGGTGGTTTCCCCGTTCAGGCCCCGCAGGGTCAGCAGGGGCAGCAGCCGAGCGGCCCGCCGACCCCGCCGACCGGCTACCCCACCTACGGCCAGCCGCAGCAGCAGTCGGGCGCGTCGGCGCCGACCACTGCCTTCCCGGCCGAGCAGCAGGCACAGCAGTCGCCTTCACAGCAATCAGGCCCTGCGTCGTCGTAAGCTGATCGGCGCGTGCGCTTCCCGCGCACGCGCCGATCATTGCGAGGAGCAGCCCAGCAAGTGAGTAACCGGCCAGTCGGCACCCGCCAGGCACGTGAGCTGCTCCGGGTCGCATTCGGGCCATCGGTCGTCGCGCTGGTCGTCATCGCCGCGGTTGTGCTGTTGCAGCTGCTGATCGCCAACAGCGACATGACGGGCGCATTCGGTGCGATCGCCAGCATGTGGCTGGGTGTGCACCAGGTGCCGGTGTCGATCGGCGGCCGTGAGCTCGGGGTGATGCCCCTCCTGCCGGTCCTGGCGATGATCTGGGGCACGGCGCGCACGACGGCCGCGGCCACCGCCCCCAATTCCTCCTGGTTCGTCACCCGCTGGGTCGTCGCCTCAGCCCTGGGCGGACCGATTCTGATCGCCGCCATCCTGTTGGCCGTCATCCACGACGCTGCCTCGGTGATCAGCGAACTCCAGACTCCCAGCGCGCTCCGTGCGTTCTGCAGCGTGCTCATCGTGCACGCGATCGGTGCCCTGATCGGCGTCGGCTCGAAGATCGGCCAACGCACGCTCGCCGCTTCGCAGGCGCCGGACTGGCTGCCCGAGGCGTTCCGCGCCGCGATCGCCGGTGTGCTGGCCCTGTTCGGCCTTTCCGGAGCGGTGACGGCGGTGTCCCTGGTGGTGCACTGGGGCACGATGCACGACCTGTTCGCGATCACCGACAGCCTGTTCGGCCAGCTGAGCCTGACGCTGTTGTCGATCCTCTACATCCCGAACGTGATCGTCGGCGCGTCGGCCATCGCGGTCGGATCCAGTGCCCATGTCGGGCTGGCGGCGTTCAGCTCATTCACGGTGTTCGGCGGCGACATCCCCGCGGTGCCGGTGCTGGCCGCGGTGCCCACGCCGCCGCTCGGTCCGATCTGGGTGGCCCTGCTGATCGTGGGCGCGGCCTCGGCGGTCGCACTGGGCCAGCAGTGTGCGCGGCGTCCGCTGCCGATCGGGGCGGCCACCGGCAAGTTGTTGGTGGCGTCGGCGCTGGCGGCGGCGACGATGGCTCTGCTCGGCTACGCCGGTGGTGGGCGGCTGGGCAATTTCGGTGACGTGGGGGTGGACCAGTCGACGTTCGCGCCTGCGGTGTTCCTGTGGTTCGCCGGGATCGGCGGGCTGACCGTGGCGATGTCCGGTGGGCTGACCCGCAAGCCCCGACCTGTGGCCGCGCCCGAACCTGAGCCGGCCGAGCCGGAGCCGGAGCCTCAGTTCGAGGAGGACGACGTCGACGAGGATCAGCCGGTCGATGACGGCGAGGACGTCGAGGCGGAGTCCGAACCCGAGCTCGAACCCGACCAGCCCCTGGTCTCGTGGTCGGCCGAGGAACCGACGGACGAGCCGGAGGTCAGGGAGGCCGACCCCGTCGAGTACGTCGACCCGTACGTCGAGTACGAAGACGTGCAGGAAGCCGTCCATGAGCCCCGCCCGCGGGTCTATGACAACCTCGATGACGATCCCGAGGACCACTTCATCGTCGACGACATGCCCGACGACCCAGTGACCGGCGATCAGCCGCGCCGTACGGGCGACTAGGCTGCTCGCGTGCAGCAACCGTTACATGTGCCTCCGAGCGCACCGGCACGGCTGGTAGTGCTGGCTTCGGGGACAGGGTCGTTGCTCGCCTCGCTACTGGCCGCCGCCGCAGACGACTATCCGGCCCGCGTGGTTGCGGTCGGAACCGACCGCAAATGTGCCGCCGTCGACATCGCGGCAGGCGCCGGGGTGCCGTCCTACACCGTGCGGCTGGGCGACCATGAAGACCGCGATGCCTGGGATGCCGCGCTCACCGCGGCCACCGCAGAACACGAGCCGGACCTGGTGGTCTCGGCCGGGTTCATGAAAATTCTGGGCGGTCAATTCCTTTCCCGTTTCCCCGGCCGGGTCGTCAACACCCATCCGGCGCTGCTGCCCGCCTTCCCCGGCGCGCATGCCGTGCCCGAGGCGTTGGCGTACGGCGTGCGGGTGACGGGCTGCACGGTGCATCTCGTGGACTCCGGCATGGATACCGGGCCGATTCTGGCCCAGCAGGCCGTCGAGGTGCTCGATGATGACACCGAAGAGACTTTGCATGAGCGCATCAAGGTGGTCGAACGTCGACTGCTGGTGGATGTGCTGGCCGCGCTGGCAACCCGCGGCGTGACCTGGACTGGACGAAAGGCGACCATAGGGTGAGCGAGAAGAAACCGATCCGGCGAGCGCTGATCAGTGTCTATGACAAGACCGGCCTGGCCGATCTGGCCCGCGGCCTGCACGAGGCGGGCGTGGCCATCGTCTCCACCGGGTCGACCGCCAAAACCATTGCGGCCGCGGGCGTTCCGGTCACCCCCGTGGAAGACGTGACGGGTTTCCCTGAGGTGCTCGACGGCCGGGTCAAGACGCTGCACCCCCGTGTGCACGCCGGCCTGCTTGCCGATACCCGCAAGCCCGAACACGTTGCGGCCCTGCAGGAGCTCGAGGTCGAGGCCTTCGAGCTCGTGGTGGTGAACCTGTACCCGTTCTCCGAGACCGTCGAGTCCGGGGCATTGGTCGACGAGTGCGTCGAGCAGATTGACATCGGCGGGCCGTCCATGGTTCGTGCGGCCGCCAAGAACCACCCGAGCGTCGCTGTGGTCGTGGATCCGCTGGGCTATGACGGGGTGCTGGCCGCAGTCCGCGCCGGCGGGTTCACCCTCGAAGAGCGGAAGAAGCTGGCGTCGTTGGCATTCCGGCACACCGCCGAGTACGACGTGGCCGTCGCGAGCTGGATGGGGTCGACGCTGGCGCCTGAAGAGCCCGCGCAGCCGCTGCCGGCCTGGTTCGCCGGCACCTGGCAGCGCAGTGCCGTGCTGCGCTACGGCGAGAACCCGCATCAGCAGGCCGCGGTGTACCGCGACGACTCCGCGTGGCCCGGACTGGCCCAGGCCGAGCAGCTGCACGGCAAGGAGATGTCCTACAACAACTACACCGACGCCGACGCGGCGTGGCGGGCGGCGTTCGACCACGAAGAGATCTGTGTGGCGATCATCAAGCACGCCAACCCGTGTGGCATCGCGATCTCGTCCGAGTCGGTCGCCGACGCGCACCGCAAGGCGCACGAGTGCGATCCGCTGAGCGCGTTCGGTGGCGTCATCGCCTCCAACACCGAGGTCAGTGTGGAGATGGCCGAGACCGTCGCCGACATCTTCACCGAGGTCATCATCGCCCCGGCATACGAGGCCGGTGCGGTCGAGATCCTGGCCCGCAAGAAGAACATCCGCATCCTGGTGGCCTCCGAGCCTCTGGTCGGTGGCATCGAGCTGCGCCAGATCAGCGGCGGGGTACTGCTGCAGCAGCGGGACGCGCTCGACGCCGAGGGCGACGATCCGGCGAACTGGACGCTGGCCACCGGTGAGCCTGCCGACCCGCAGACGCTGAGCGATCTCGTGTTCGCCTGGCGGGCCTGCCGCGCGGTGAAGTCCAACGCGATCGTGATCGCCAAGGACGGCGCGACCGTGGGCGTCGGTATGGGACAGGTCAATCGCGTCGACGCGGCCGGACTGGCCGTGCAGCGTGCGGGCGACCGCGTGCCCGGTTCCGTCGGCGCCTCCGATGCGTTCTTCCCGTTCCCCGACGGCTTGGAGACGCTGACCAACGCGGGCGTCAAGGCGATCGTGCACCCGGGTGGATCGGTGCGTGACGCCGAGGTGACGGCCGCGGCCGAGGCTGCCGGCATCACGCTGTACCTCACCGGTGCAAGGCATTTCGCGCACTAGTTTTGCGTGCTGTTTCGGCTCGTTGTGGTGCGCCGTTTTCTACCCCTGGGTTGTGAGTCGCGTGGTTTAGCGACCCCAGGGTAGAAAGCGGCGAATCGCCATCGCTGGTGTCTGCGCCGGTTTCTACCCCACGGCTGTCGATCGCGTGGAGTCACGACCCCACGGTGGAAAACGGCGAAGCAGCGTGATCCACAGCGCGGAGTTCATCCACACCCTGGGCCGAGATCCCTGAGGGCGCCATCAATCCGTCGGACATGCTGCCGATCCTCGGGGGCCATGAGCACCCCTTTCATCGGACCAGAAGCGCTCGCGGCGGGCACCCTTACCCGAAGCCAACTGCGATGGCGATACGCCACGGTGCATCCACGGGTCTACCTGCCGAAGGAAGCCGGCCGAACCCTGAAGGCCAACACCATGGCTGCATGGCTGTGGACGGGTCGTCGCGGGATCATCGCCGGCCGGGCAGCCGCAGCACTGCACGGCGCGCAATGGGTGGACGACGATGCCCCGGTGGAACTGATCACCGAACACGGGCGTCGTCAGCCCGGCGTCATCGTGCGCGAGGAACGCATCAAGCCCGACGAGATCTGCCAGATCGGCGATTTCAGCGTCACCACACCGTTGCGCACGGCGCTTGATCTCGCGCGATTCCTTCCCCGTGACGAGGCGGTCGCCCACCTCGACGCGCTGGCGATCGCAACTGGCGTCGAGGCCGGCCCGGTGCTCGAGCTGGCCGCCCGGTATCGCGGCCTTCGCGGAATACGAAGCGCCCGAACAGCACTCGATCTAATGGATCCGGGTGGTCAATCTCCGAGGGAGACCTGGCTGCGGCTGCTCCTCATCGACGCGGGCTATCGGCGTCCGCGTACCCAGATTCGGGTGAGCGACGGTTTCAACGAGGCATTCATCGACATGGGCTACGACGACGTCCAAGTGGGCTTGGATTACGAAGGTAAGCACCACGCCACGGACCGCCTGCGGGTGGTGCATGACATCGGCCGTAATGAACTCATCGAACGCGAGGGCTGGATAGACATCCGCGTCGTGGTCGAACACAGCAGGGCGTTCATCTTGCACCGAGTCCGAGAGGCATTCGCCCGCCGTGGTGCTTCGCCGATTTCTACCTGTGGGTCGTGATTCCACGCTATCGGCGGCCCTGCGGTAGAAAGCGGCGCATGCCCGCACGGCAGCCGCTCACGGTTTTCTACGTAGGGGTCGCTGAACCACGCTGTCGGCAGCCCTGGGGTAGAAAACGGCGCGCAAGGCAAGGCAAGGCAAGGCGCGCAAGCGAAAGCCGCGCCCGCCAAGCCAACCCCTACGCGCTCGCCTCGTCCTCGACCTCGGTGGTCGCGTACGCGATGAACGACGTGATCTCCTCGACCGCGTGGCGCGCATCGGGGTTGATGTCGAAGCTCAGCTGGAACATGTGCATTGCCCTGTCCCACACCTGAACCCACGCCGGTACACCGGCGGCCTGAAGCTTGTCGGCCAGGGCGAAGGTGTCGTTGAGCAGCATCTCGTGCGTGCCGACCTGGAGCAGGAACGGCCCGAGCCCGTGCAGGTCCGCCTCGGGCGGCATCACCGGTGTGGGCCGGGTGCCGTTGACCGTGGCGAACACGTCGTAGATGAACTTCACCGTCATGAACGGGAACAGCACGTCTTTGTGCTCTTGCAGCGCACGGTATTTCAGATCCATGTCGGACGAGGTCAACGGTGAGAGCAGTACCTGCGCGGCGGGGACCGGCAGTCCGGCGTCGCGCGCGGCGATGGCGGTGTCGGCGGCCATCAGCCCGCCGGCCGAATCGCCGGCCAGCACAATCCGATTGGGCTCGAACCCGAGCGACAACGCCAGGCGGTAGCCGTCGAGCCCGTCGGCGACGGCATCGTCGATGTCGGCCTGCGGGGCCAGGCGGTAGCCGACGTTGAGCACGCGCGCCCCGGTGCTGGCCGACAGCTTCGACACGAAACGGCGGTGCGAGTTCAGGCCGAGGGTCACCAGCGCCGAGCCGTGCAGGTAGACGATCACCAGATCGGAGTCGCGGGCCTCGGGGGCGACGACCCATTCGGCCGGACAGTTGGGCAGCGCCACGGGGGTCACCTCGGTGCCCGGCAGCGGCTTGATGGCCCGCAGCGGCCGGTCGATGACGTCCAGATGCGCGCGCTGCAGCAGGGCGGGGGCGACGCGGTTGATGCCCAGTCCGATCAGGGTCAGCAGACCCAGCAATGGGCGGACGAAGATCGCGGTGGTCCAGCCGAGTGCCCTGGACTGCAAAGATGCGGGGCCGAAGTGCACGGTGGCCGGCCGGCTACGCCAATCGAGCGAATTCACGATACTCAGGGTACCGGGTACCTGAACGCGGCCGACTCAGGGCAGGGCGATAGTGGCCTGGGCCTCGATCGCCTTGTTGATGTCGGTCAACGCTTGCTTGTCGCGTTCGGTGGCGTCGGCGTTGATCTGCAGCACGTAGACGTTGCCCGGCGCCTGGATCACGATGGTGGTCTGGGTGATCGCGCGACGCTGGTTGCCCTTGGCGTAGGTGCCGGCCAGGTGGACCGTGGGGAACCCGCTGATCTCTCCGCGGCTGACGTCGCCGGAGGGCTTGTAGTCGGCCAGGTTCTGCAGCTCGTTGGGCGCGTATTCGAGCAGCTTGTTGGGGTCGACGTCACCGGCCAGCTTGGAGATCAGCGAGACCACCGAGGGCGGCTCGGTCGGGTTCACCGGGTCGTTGACGATCGCCGAGTAGGCCCAGGCCGGGGTGCGGGGGCCGGCGTCGATCCATCCGGGCGGCGTCGGCATGGTGAACACCGGTGCGCCCGGATCGCCACGGTGGACCGGGGTTTCGACGATGCCGCTCTGCTTGATGTAGTCGGCGATGGTGAACGCGTGCCCCGCCGGTTTGGGGGCGGTCGTCGTTTCTGCGTCGGACGTATCCGTGGCGACGGCGGAGGTGGTCTCGCCCCCGCCGCCGCCGTTGTCGCCGCCGGAGGTCACCGCCATCGTGATGCCGCCGATCAGCAGAACGGCCGCGCCGATCACCCCGGCGGCCATCAGCAGGTTGCGCCGGTTGCTCGACTTCTTCGGGATCGGGTTGTGCGGCAGCGGGGGCGGCCCGAAGTTGGTCGGTGGCGGTCCGCCCGGCCCGCCCGGTCCGCCGAGGCCTTGCATCCCGACGGGTGTGCCTGCCGCAACAGGTTTGCGGGAGGAGGTTTCGTTGCCCGCCCACGACGAGGTGAACACCGGTGGCTCCGACGGGGACGCGGGCCTGAGGTTCGACGGCGACGGCGGTGCGGCCGGCGGGTTCGCCGGCTTCGGGATGATCAGCGGGGTGGTCGGTGGTGCCGGCTCGTGAGCGGGCGCCGGGGTGCGCACCTCGGGCGTGGTGCCGGTGGCCGCCTCGGCGAGCGCGACGGCGAAGTCGTGGCAGGTGTCGTACCGGTCCTTGGGATCCTTCGACAGCGCCTTGGCCATCACTGAATCGAACACGGCCAGTTCGGGTTTCGTGTCGGCAAGCTTGGGCGGCGGGGAGTTCAGGTGGTGGCTGATCACCACGGCCGGGTTGCTGTGCGCGAACGGCGGGGTACCGGTGAACAGCCGGTAGGCGGTGGCGGCCAGCGAGTACTGGTCGGCCCGGCCGTCGAGAGGCTGGCCCATCAACTGCTCGGGCGCGGTGTAGGACATCGAACCCACGGTGATGTTGGTCGAGGTGAGCCCGTTGACCTCGTCGGCGCGACGCGCGATGCCGAAGTCGGTCAGCATGATGCGGCGCTTGGCGCCTTGTTTGCTGGTGAGCAGGATGTTGGCCGGTTTGACGTCCCGGTGCAGCAGCTTGCGCTGATGCGCGTAGTCCAACGCGTCGCCGACGGCGGTGACGACCTCGATGACGTCCTCGGCGGGCATGCCCTTGGGGTACTGGTCGTGCAGCAGCTTGGCGGCGTCGTGCCCGTCGACGTAGTCCATCGAGATCCACAGCCGGCCCTCGAACTCGCCTCGGTCGTGCACGCCGACGATGTGCGGGTGCCACAGGGTGGCTGCCATGTCGGCCTCGCGGATGAACCGCTGCCGGAATTCGTTGTCCGAGCTCACGCTGATGGGCAGCACTTTGAGAGCGTCCTCGCGGGGTAACCGCGGGTGGGACGCCAGATAGACCTCGCCCATGCCACCAGTGCCCACCAACTTCACGATGGTGAACCCTGCGAATTCCTGACCGCTAGCCAACGGCATGGAGCGCAGACTACCGGTCGACGCGCTCGGACAACGACTATGTCGGGCTGTGTGGTCACACGCGGCGGGTCGCGGCCGCGAGCGGCCCCGAGGACTCGAGTCTGACGGGTGGCGATGTGTGCTCGCGTATTCAGTCGTAGCGTGGAGTGGTGAGCCAACCCAAAAACGATGGTCGCCGGCCAGCCGGCTCCGGCGATCTGCCCCGTACCGTCGGTGAGCTACGTGCCTCCGGCCATCGTGAGCGGGGCGTCAAAGCTGAGATTCGGGAGAACCTGCTGGCCGCGCTCGCGGATCGTCGCGATGTGTGGCCGGGCATCCTGGGCTTCGACGACACAGTGATCCCGCAGCTTGAGCGGGCCTTGATCGCCGGGCACGACGTGGTGCTGCTGGGTGAGCGCGGTCAGGGCAAGACGCGGCTGCTGCGTGCGCTGACCGGGCTGCTCGACGAGTGGACGCCCGTGATCGCCGGGTCTGAGTTGGGCGAGCACCCGTACAGCCCGATCACCCCGGAGTCGATTCGCCGGGCCGCCGATTCCGGCGACGATCTGCCGATCGAATGGCGGCACCGCAGCGAGCGGTACACCGAGAAGCTGGCCACCCCGGACACCAGCGTGGCCGACCTCGTCGGCGACATCGACCCGATCAAGGTGGCCGAGGGCCGCAGCCTCGGGGACCCGGAAACGATCGCCTACGGGCTGATCCCGCGGGCGCACCGCGGCATCGTGGCGGTCAACGAGCTGCCCGACCTGGCCGAGCGGATTCAGGTGTCGATGCTCAACGTGATGGAGGAGCGCGACATTCAGGTCCGCGGGTACACGTTGCGGCTGCCGCTGGATGTGCTCGTCGTGGCCAGTGCCAACCCGGAGGACTACACGAACCGCGGACGCATCATCACCCCGCTCAAGGACCGGTTCGGGGCCGAGATCCGGACGCATTACCCGCTGGAGATCGACGACGAGATCGGGGTGATCCGCCAGGAGGCCCAGTTGGCCGCCGAGGTCCCCGATTATCTGCTCGGCGTGCTGGCCCGGTTCGCCCGCAATCTGCGGGAATCCAGCTCGATCGACCAGCGTTCCGGTGTATCGGCCCGGTTCGCGATCGCCGCGGCCGAGACGGTGGCAGCCTCGGCGCGGCACCGCTCGGCGATCCTCGGCGAGGACGATCCGGTGGCCCGCGTGGTCGACCTGGCCACGGTGATCGATGTGCTGCGAGGCAAATTGGAGTTCGAGACGGGTGAGGAGGGGCGCGAGCAGGCGGTGCTGGAGCACCTGCTGCGACGCGCCACCGCCGACACCGCGCAGCGGCTGCTGGGCGGTATCGACGTCGCGCCGCTGGTGGCCGCCGTCGAGGAGGGCTCACCGGTGACCACCGGTGAGCGCGTGTCGGCCAAGGACGTCCTGGCCGCGCTGCCCGATCTGGCTGTCGTCGACACACTCGCCTCGCGGTTGGGTGCGGTGTCGATCGGTGAGCGCGCCGCAGCGATCGAATTGGCCTTGGAGGCCCTGTATCTGGCCAAGCGCGTGGACAAGGTGACGGGGGAGGGCGAGACGGTCTATGGCTGATCCCGGTCGGGGGCACGGGCACACCTCGCGGTATTCGCGATACACCGGTGGTCCCGACCCGCTGGCACCTCCGATCGATCTGCGCGACGCACTCGAGCAGATCGGTCAGAGCGTGATGGAGGGCAGCTCGCCGCGCCGCGCGCTCTCCGAGCTGATGCGTCGCGGCACCGAGGGGATGCGCGGCACCGACCGGCTGGCCGCCGAGGCCAACCGCAAGCGTCGGGATTTGTTGCAGCGGCACAACCTTGACGGCACGTTGCAGGAGATCAAGAAGCTGCTCGACGAGGCCGTGCTGGCCGAGCGCAAGGAGCTGGCCCGCGCGCTCGACGACGACGCCCGGTTCGGCGAACTGCAGATGGAGGCGCTCTCGCCATCCCCGGCCAAGGCGGTTCAGGAACTGGCCGACTACGACTGGCGCAGCCCCGAGGCGCGACAGAAGTACGAGCAGATCAAGGATCTGCTGGGCCGGGAGATGCTCGATCAGCGTTTCGCAGGCATGAAGGAGGCGTTGGAGAACGCCACCGACGAGGATCGGCAGCGGGTCAACGACATGCTCGACGACCTCAACGAACTGCTGGACAAGCACGCCCGCGGGGAGGACACCCCGCAGGACTTCCAAGACTTCATGGACAAGCACGGAGAGTTCTTCCCGGAGGGCCCGCAGAACATCGACGAGCTGCTGGACTCGTTGGCCAAGCGGGCCGCCGCCGCGCAGCGGTTCCGCAACAGCCTGTCGGCCGAGCAGCGAGCCGAGCTGGATTCCTTGGCGCAGCAGGCATTCGGGTCGCCGTCGCTGATGAACGCGCTGGACCGGCTCGATGCGCACCTGCAGGCGGCCCGGCCGGGCGAGGATTGGAGCGGCTCGGAGCGCTTCTCCGGCGGCGATCCGCTGGGCATGGGGGAGGGCGCCCAGGCGCTGTCCGACATCGCCGAGCTGGAGCAGCTGGCGGACGCGTTGTCGCAGAGCTATTCCGGGGCGTCGATGGACGACGTGGACCTGGAGGCGCTGGCCCGGCAACTCGGTGATGAGGCCGCGATCGATGCCCGCACGTTGTCCGAGCTCGAAAAGGCCCTGGTGAACCAGGGTTTCATCGACCGTGGCTCGGACGGGCAATGGCGGCTGTCGCCCAAGGCGATGCGTCAGCTCGGTCAGACCGCGCTGCGTGATGTGGCGCAACAGCTTTCGGGCCGGCACGGGGAACGTGACACCCGCCGGGCCGGCGCGGCCGGGGAGCTGACCGGGGCCACCCGGCCCTGGCAGTTCGGCGACACCGAGCCGTGGAACGTGACCCGCACGGTGACCAACGCGGTCCTGCGGCAGGCGGGCACCGGGATCGCCGAGCGGCCGATCCGGTTCGCGGTCGAGGACGTGGAGATCTCCGAGACCGAAACCCGCACCCAGGCTTGTGTGGCACTGCTGGTGGACACCAGCTTCTCGATGGTGATGGAGAACCGCTGGCTGCCGATGAAGCGCACCGCGTTGGCGCTCAACCATCTGGTGAGTACGCGGTTCCGTTCAGACGAGTTGCAGATCATCGCCTTTGGCCGGTATGCCCGCACCGTGACCGCAGCCGAGCTGACCGGTCTGGAGGGGGTGTACGAGCAGGGCACCAACCTGCACCACGCACTGGCCCTGGCGACGCGGCATCTTCGTCGTCATCCCAATGCCCAGCCGGTCGTGCTGGTGGTGACCGACGGTGAGCCGACCGCGCACCTCGAGGACTTCGGAGACGGCAACGGCTCTGAGGTCTTCTTCGACTACCCACCACATCCACGCACCATCGGTCACACCGTGCGTGGGTTCGACGAGGTGGCCCGGCTCGGCGCGCAGGTGACGATCTTCCGGCTGGGCTCTGATCCGGGTCTGGCCCGGTTCATCGATCAGGTGGCCCGTCGGGTGCAGGGCCGCGTGGTGGTGCCTGACCTGGATGGCCTGGGTGCCGCCGTGGTCGGCGACTACCTGCGCTCGCGTCGCCGCTAGTTCGTTTTTGCTCGAATGCGACGGGCCGCGCCGAAACCCGCGAAATGGTCGTTTCGCCGGGCACAGATCGACCATTTCGTCGATCTCGATGAAGTTGGAGCCGAACCGGTGCCGCGTGCGTCCAAGAAAGTGTGCGAATTCCGTTCGTCGGCAGTGCTGCCGTCGCCGCCGGCCACCTGACCAGATCTCAGCTGAGGCATCGCTATCGGCCGATCTATCACGGCGTCTACGTCCCGTTGCGTCACGCGGTGTCCCTTCGTGACCGGATCCTCGGCGCGACCCTCGCTTCGCCAGGCGCCGTCGTCGCCGGCATTGCTGCCTCGGCGCTTCACGGGGCGAAATGGGTGGACAACGATTCCCCGGTCGAACTCATCGGGACCGCTAGACGTCAGCGCGGATTGATCGTCCGCGCCGAAACCCTGCATGAGGACGAGGTCACCAACGTGGCGGGTATCCCGGTCACCACCGTGGAGCGCACGGCATTCGACCTCGCCCGTCACCTCTCACGCGGCAAAGCGGTCGAGCGGCTCGATGCGCTCATGAATGCCCACCCTTTCTCTGCCGAAGGCGTCATGCTCATCGCCAAACACCACCCCGGTGTACGCGGGCTACGACGGCTGCGCGTGGCGCTCCCGCTCGTCGATGGCGGTGCCGAGTCGCTGCCAGAAACCCGACTGCGGCTGCTTTTCATCGACGCCGGGCTGCCGCGTCCCACCACACAATTCACGATCTATGACCACGACGGCTCATATGTCCGCCGCATCGACATGTGTTGAGAGGATTTCAAGGTCGGCGCCGAGTATGACGGCGAACAGCACCTGACGAGCCGGCGACAGTATGTCCTCGATGTGCGCGTCAATCGGGTGTTGCAGCGGCTGGGCTGGCACGTCATTCACGTCGTCAAGGAGGACTGCGCCACGGCGATCGTGACGGAAGCCCGCACGGCGTTGCTCTCCAGGGGTTGGCAACCCAGTCCGCGAAACCGACGAAATGGTCGTATGGTCGGGCCGTGAACGACCGTTTCGCAGGTCTCGCCGGATATTCGTGCTGAGCGGGCTCGCGTAGTCTCTGTCAGCGATGGGGGACATGAAGTGGGTCGCGAGTTCGGTCGTACTGGCGGCCGGGCTGATACTCAGCGGGTGCTCGACGACGGTCGACGGCACCGCGAAGGCCGGGTTCGAACCGTCCTCACATTCGTCGGGTTCGGCTGACCCGAACGCGCCCGGATCGGGATACAAGGCTCAGACATGTGAGCAGCTGCATTCGGATCGGTGGATCGAGCTGCCCGGGACCGCTTCCGGCGAGCCCAGGGTGCGTATCGCGCAGCCGCCTGGCTGGGAACCTGTGCCCGAGTTGGCAAAGGATGCAGTCAAATTGGTCCTTCGCAACGTGTCGCTCAGTGACGGTGTGACCAATCCGGCCCTGTCGGTGGCCACCGGGGACGCGACCGACGGCGACCGGTCGCCCAAGGATCTGCTGAACGACAGCATCCAGGGTTTCCAAGCCGGCGGCGGCCAGAACGTCACCCAGGTTCCGGCCGAGATCTGCGGGTTCCCGGCGGTGATGGCCAACTACACCGTGCCGCCGAGCGAGGGCGGCAAGACGATCTACGTGACCGGGGTGTCGGTGATGGTGCCGCTCGGGTCGAAAGTGTGGAACGTGGTGGCGCTCGCGCAGAGCACCGCACCCAACAACAAGACCTATATGGCCGACGCCCAGGTGATGCTGGCCGGCATGCGCATCGCCATGCCCCGCTGACCGCATTTGCTGACGCTGCCGTTTGCCGTCGGGTAGCTTCTGCTCATTCCTACTGGGCTGAGAGGCGGCGGCATGACACGACGCTGGGGTGGACGCGCTGTGCCGGCATCGTTTCTGGGTGGGATGGCGCTGGTGACGGTGACCGCACTCGGGGCGATCCAGCCGATGACCGCGGTGCAACTGTCGTCCCTCATCATCGGCGCGAGCTCGACGAACCCCGGCGGCGACGGCGTCGCCGATTTCTACGGCGGGCTGTACCGGCAGGGGCAGGACGAGCCCGTCGTCGCGAACTTCTTCACCGGTCCGTTCGGGATCTACCAGGCGATCCAGGAGCACAGCGATGACGACAACAATGTGGTGTTGTCCTCGGGCTGGGGCGCGGCGAATGCGAGCTTGCTGCTGACCTACGGCAAGCTGACCCACGATCCGGTGGTCAGCCAGCCCACGCTGTATGTCCTCGACAACAACGTGGCCAGCCCCAACGGCGGATTCGGAACGAGGCTGCCGTTCTTCGCCCTGCTCGGGGTCAATCCGATCCCGACACCTACGGACCCGGGTGTGCCGGTGGTCAACGTGGTCTACGAGTACGACATCAACTCCAACGTCCCGGCCTACCTGTGGAACGCGCCCGCGATGGCCAACTCGTTGATGGCGTACCTAGACCGTCGGCTCAACCAGGACAGCCTCGATTTCCCGATCGACGCCCAGGGCAATGTGCGTGATTGCGATGCCACGTGCCACGCGACCTTGGATTCGGGTGGCACCGTGGTGCGGCAGACGGCTGACGGGACCGTGCGGATCAGCAAGGTCGAAGACACCACCTACGTCGGCTACGAGTCCGAGAACCTGCCGCTGGTCTCACCGCTGCGGGCGTTGGGGGAGCCGGGCAACCTGCTGGCCGACGCGGCCACCCCCGCGTTGCGGGCCGTGGTCGATTACGGCTACCCCGACAACGACCCGTTGGCCAACCCGCAGAAGTACACCCCGGCCCGGCTGATCCCGACGCGCACGGAGACCGAGCGCTTTGTCCATGACTTCACCGCCGGGGTCGAGGAGGGCGCGAACATCTTGCGCGACGGCGGATCTGCGACCCGGCCGAAGTCCGAGCCGGACGAGGCTTCGGTCGCGGCGACGCGTCCCCTGCTGCGCAAGAGCGCGGACTTTCCCCGAAGGCCCTGGGGCGCGATCGCGCCTCGGTTTCGAGTAGGCCGAGCGGCCCCGTGATCGACGGCGTGCGAGCGTGGGCCAAGAAGTGGCGTGGTGCGGCCGCGGCGACACCGCGGCAGGAACCGTCGGACGACGACGGTGTTTCTACGCCCGGCTGACGAAATGCCGGCCCGGAACAATGCCGTAACCCGCGCGCAATTGCGGCGAAGCGCAGCGTCTTCGTTTGCATTCGAATAAGCGGATGCGACGAGCATCCGCCGCCCAGGCTTCGGCCATACAACTGTTGCGTAATGCAACATTTATGGAAACTTTCCCGGGGGTTTTGAGTTTCGATTCATTGCATTGGCAATCAGATGGGGTCGAGCCATTGTGCAGATAATCCGCACGTCGGTGACGTGACGGCGAACCTGGTCGGACCAATATGGTCTGACCTGCGGTGGGGCAGGGCCGTCCTCGGCGTGTGGTGTCCAGTGTTTGTGTCGCTACATTCGGTTTCCCTCGGTCGAGCCTCTCGGACTCACCCGCAGGATTAGCTGAGAAATATTGACGCTTATCGGTTGCAGGAGAACTGACTGCCCAATAGCATTCTCAGGAGTTTCTAAGTCGCCGCTGGTATTGGTGCGGATTCTCGGAAACGGCCGTTTTTCGTCCTCTAGATAAGGGGCTCATTGCATGGCTGTACGTCCGCTCGTCACCACTGGTGTCGCACTTGTCAGTGCTGGCGCGATCGTCGCCGGCTCTCCGGCGCTATTCGTCCCGCACAGTGCGGTCACCGTTGCCTCCCCGACCGCGGCAGCGGTCGAGGCGCACAAGACGTTGACCCAACAGCAGATCCACCTGCTCGCACTGTCGGTGCAGGGTGCCTGGCAGTCGTTCACCCAGGGTTATGGCGGTCTCTGGTTCCCGGGCGAAAGCCCCAAACCGGCCGCAGCCATAGACACGGGCGGGTTCCTCTTCGATGCGAACGGCACCCCGCTGTACAACGCGGATGGCACCCGCGCCACGACAGCCGATCTCGAACCCGGTGCCCAGTACTACACCCAGGACGGAAAACCCGTCTACGAGCTCGACGAGAACGGCGAGATCGTCACACAGCCCGACCCCGGCAACTGCACTGCGGACGGCGCGGTCTGCCAGGACGGATTCACCGGGCTGGCCTACTACCTCAGCGACAACATCCTGCCGCTGGGCGATATCGACAACATCTTCTTCGAGGGCGGCTTCACCGAACTCGCGCATCAAGTCGTCCGTACCGTCGCTGTTGCCATCGATGCGGTTGACCCGACTGGCCGACTGGACCTGACCAAGCGCGTCGATGACTTCTTCGAAGGCGGCGCAACGCAACTCGTCGGCAACCTGCTGCTCGACAACCTGCCGCAGGATGGTTACGCCTACGGACTGACCAACTCGTTCTTCTTCGGTTACGGCGTCAATACCGGTATCACTGCCGCGATCACCTACGTGGTGGATGCCATCGCGCAGGGCACGCCGACACCCGATCCGAACTTCCTCAATCCGCTCGACGGCAACCCGGTGCAGACATTCGACTCGAGCTCCGAGGACACCGTGCTGCTGGCCAAGACCACCACCGAGACGGAAACCGCGCCCACTTCTACCGGACTGCCGAACTTCGGCAAGCTGCTCAGCTTACCGACGCCCACGCTCGACACTGAGTCCCCGTGGAAGAAGCTGGCGGAGAAACTGGATGCTCCCGCAGAGTCCACGCTCGTCAAGGACGTTGAGGGAACAGAGAACCCGGTCGAGGGTGGCACCGGAATCTCCCCGCTCGACATCAAGCTTCCGCCGGCGCCGGAAGCTCCGAAGTTCGAGCCCCCCGAGGCTCCTGAGTTCAAGCTGCCCGAGTTCAAGGCGCCGGAACTGAAGCTGCCTGAGTTCAAGGCGCCGGAGGTGAAGACCCCCGAGGTGAAGCCCGACATCACTCCGAAGATCACCGTCAAGGACAAAGAGCCTGCCGCGGAGGACGAGGTGAACACGGGTGCCGATACCAAGACGGGAAATAAGGTCGCGCCGCCCATCCTTTTTGAGAACGGCAAGCCGAAGGGTGACTACAACGGCAAGAAGTTCCTCAACAAGCTGAAGGAAGCGGCGGAAAAGGCCACCGGATCCGGCACGGACTCGGGAGAAGGCGGCGACAAGTAGCAAACCGATCTCGCGCCATGGCCCCTGCCGCGCCGGCAGGGGCCATGGCGTTTTTGGGTGCCGAATTAGGCCTGGGGTCGGCGATTGCCGCTGAGGGCAGTCTCAGGTTTTTCTCAGGATTCGAGCACGCTCAGATGTTCGCTGCGAGCCTGTGACCAGCAGTTATTGACCGGTGCGTAAAGGGTGGCGCCTGGCCTCTCGAGGCCCTGGCCGTTCCCCCGAGAGCCATTTTTGAATCAATGGCGGCCGGCAGCGCATTCGCGACGCGGGCCTAGCCGACTTTCGTGGGGCAATTGGTGGGCGGCCGGTTCGGGTCCGCAATGGCTTCGGCCGGTCCGCGAGGGCGGCGCCCGGGACGGGGCCGAGTGGCCGGGTCCCGGCGTAGGCACTGTAGGGACATCATGCGCGCTGACCTAGGAAAATGGGCAGGCGCTCCACGAGTCTTGGTCCGAGCCGACTCGGCCCACGTGCGAGTGTGCCGGATCGGCTCGGTGGGGCGTTGTGCGACGGATTACGCAGGCGTTAACCCGCGTCTTTGTGTCCAGTTGGGTGGACGGCAACGGTATTCGTAATTAGCTGGTCTTGCGCACGGCGGGAATGCTTCGTTCTGCATCGAAAAATCCGTCGGAGTCGCTCCACGAAAAGGGCGCCGACCGGGGTGTGTCAGAGGCTCGTGTCCAGCCCAGATGGAGGTTGCGGGAGGGGGTGACGGGAATTACCCTTCTCAAGGACTTTTAAGGTTCTATGCAGGTACCTGCGCGGATTCTCAGGAATCCAGCTCACGCTCGAGATAAAGGGGCCCCACCCACATGGCAGTCCGTCCGCTCGTCACCACTGGCGTCGCCCTTCTCAGCGCTGGCGCGCTTGTTGCCGGGACACCTGCGTTGTTCGTTCCCCGCGACGAGATCACGGTGGCCGCTTCGACCGCGGAAGCTCCCGCGCAGCGGACCATGACGGCGGAACAGATCCGGTTGGTAGCGCTTTCGCTGGAAGGGGCCTTGGGTTCCTTCCTCGATGGCTACGGCGGCTACTACTACCAGGGCTATGTTCCGCTGCCGTCCCCCGGCTACGTTCTCGTGGACGGCAAGCTGGTGGATCCGCCGGAGGGCACTCCCGCAGGCACGGCTCTCCTCGGTCCAGATGGAAAGCCCCTGTACAAAGACGTGAACGGGACGCTTGTCGCTGCCACCGTCGGCGACATGGGCGACGACGTCCAGTTCTACGACGCGGCCGGTAAGAAGGTCAACGAGAACTTCTACGACCCCGGCAACTGCTCCGCCACCGGCGCGGTGTGCCATGACGGTTTCACCGGCCTGGCCTATTACCTGAGCGACAACATCCTGCCCCTGGACGTCGTCGACAACATCTTCTTCGAGGGTGGCATCACCGACTTCGCGTACCTGGGTTCGGTGGCCGCCGCTGCCGCAGTCGATGCGTTCGACCCGACGCAGAAGCTGCAGCTGTCGAAGCGCGTCGACGAATTCTTCTCCGGTGGTGCCAGTTTGGTGGCCTACAGCATCATCAACGACAACCTGCCCGACGATGCGGTGGGCGAGTGGGTGAAGGGGCTGAACTACAGCTTCTTCGATGGAGGCGTCACGGCCGTCGTCAACTACGTCGTCGAAACCGTGAAGGCGCTGACGGCCCCGCCCGAAGAGGAAGAGGGAGAGGACACCGCCGGCGTCAGTCTCCTGTCGGCAGTGGAAAAAGCCGGCGCCGAGACGGAAACCGAATCCAGCGTTACCTCAACGACTCTGCCGAACGTCGGCAAGCTCTTGAGCCTGCCGACGCCGAAGCTCGACATCGAGTCGCCGATCAAGAAGCTGGCGGAACAGCTTGAGGCGCCCGCTGAGTCGAAGGTCGTCAAGACCGTCGACGTCACGGATGAGGAAGGCGCGGCCGAGGAGACCGCCGAGGAGGGCACCACCGTCCCCGTCACGCCGGCCGTCGAGGTCACCAAGCCCGAGGCGCCGAAGTTCGAGCTGCCCAAGCTGCCGAAGCTCGACCTCGACCTGACCCCGAAGGTCGAGACCGCCAAAGAGGTCAAGGAAGTCAAAGAGCCTGCGGCCGAGGAGAAGTCGAACGAGGCCACAACGGATGACTCTGCCACCACCACCAGCGGTGCTGGTGCGACGACCTCCAAGAAGTTCGAGCCCAAGTCGCGTGTCACTGAGCGGAAGCAGTCGGCCGGCGAGAAGTTCGTCGAGAAGGCCGCGAAGAACCTCGAGAAGGCCTTCAAGCCCACCACCAAGGCCGGCGCGAGCAAGCAAGAGGCCACCAAGAGTGGCACCGCCAAGAGTGACACCGACAGCGCCTCGGCAGCCAAGGCCGGCAACGCCCATTCCGACACCAATGACAACAAGGGCACCAAGGACAACAAGGACAAGTAGCGCCTGATCTGACGCAACGGCCCCCTCCAAACCGGAGGGGGCCGTTGCGTTTTCACATACGTGGCGAGTCCCTGTGTACGAGCTGTGAATTCTCATGATCGGGTGCCGAACAGCAAATGAACAACATCGCCACTACCTATCGCGGGCGTCTGCGGTGCCTTAGGTTCGCTGGCGGGCCAGCGGCAATGTCTGCCGGGTAGGCCCAATTTAGCTGCGGCGCAACGCCAATCACGAGAGGTTACAGGCATGGCAAAACATCGGAAGATGTCTGAGCGTTCGGTGCGGGCGCGGACATTGGTTGGGGGCGTCATCGCGGGCGGCGCGTTGGCGGTGGCCTTGCCGACGGGGTTGGCGTCCGCTGACTCCAGCGCGTCGGGCGACGCTGTGGGCCGGCCGGCCTTCGACAACCCCGCACCGGGAGTGCGGGCCGCCCAGGCCGTCGGCGACAAGGTGTTCAACCAGACGCCCGGCGTCAACAAGACACTCGACGACAGCCCGTTGGGCGAGGTCTACCACACCAACTTCGGCACGGCGAACTACGCGGACCCCAGCAAGGGCACCAACGGGGTGGTCCAGGGCGAGCTGAACGTCAACGCCGGCAAGTACTACTACAACCAGACGCAGAAGTACTCGAAGCAGTACCTGGGCAACAAGATCCTCCCGGACGAGAAGGACCTGCCGGGCGCCGTGCCCGCTGCCATCGCCGGGGACGGACCCACCGCCAAGGTGTCGAGCGCCAAGCCGTCCAACACGAACAAGTCGCTGACTTGTGTAGCCGCCGCGAGCTGCAACCACTGATCGTTCGGCATGAGAACGGGCGGGCCTTCGGGCCCGCCCGTTTTTCGTTCACTCGTCGATCTGGTTACGGCGCTTCTTGCGTTTGACGCTGACGCTGCCCCACAACGAGAAGCCGCGGATGTGGACACGCGGTGCGCCGTCGGTGCCGTCGCCGTTGACGCTCTGATCGAAGTTCCCCATCACTCCGACGCCATGTAGATCCACGTTCACTTCGGGCGGCACCAGGATGGTCTGCCCGCCGAAGATCGAATAGGTACGGACGTCGACATCGGGTGCGGTGAAGTCGGCATAGCGAAGATCGACCACTCCGCCGCCGAAGAGTGCGAACGTCGTCAGCTTCTTCGGCACGTTCCACCGACCACGGCGCTCGAACCCGCTCATGATCGCCAACAGCAGCGTCGAGGGGGCCGGGCGACAATGGCCGGCCGAACAGTTGACCGCACCGGGAAGGTCGCGACTCAGCCGCGCCAGATCGTCATAGGTCTGAGCCGCGTAGGCCTTTGCTAGCCGGTCCTCATACTCGGTCATCGGCAGCCGGCCCGCGGCGGCAGCATCAGTGAGCAGCTGCGCCACCTGAATGCGGTCGGTGTCGGCAGCCCGCATCGACCTGCCCTGCGGCGCTGAAGTGCTCATCGCTGTCGAGCCTACGACGATCGCTGGCACATGCAAGACCGATGGCCAAACTGTGTCGCCACGGTTGCGACAGTGAACCCCGCCCGACGCGGATGTCCTATCCGTGGGCGTCCAGATAGTCCTGGAACGACGCGCCGTCGACCGCGTTTTCCGGGGTCAGATTGGCTCCCGACCTGTAACCGGCGACGATGCGCCCGGGGATGGTGAATCTGGCCACCCGACGCACGCTGTTGTGTGCTGAGAGATACATCTGTCCCAGTTCTGGGTGAGTGTGGACGCTGGGCCCACCGATGTCGGGTACCCGTCCGGACGGCTCTGAATCGATCAAATTGACCAGTCGTGTCGCCACGTCGCGGGTGTCGATGGGCTGGAATCGGACGTCGCGCAGGGTCCACAAAACGGGTGAGAATCGCTGCACCGAGAACGTCTTTTCGATTAGCTCGTGGAACTGGGTGGCGCGCAGAATCGTGTAGCCGACGCCAGAGGTTTCGAGTGTCTGCTCGACCCGCAACTTCGTCTTGTAATAGGGAAGCGGGATGTCGTCGATGCCGACGATCGAGATATAGATGAGGTGCCCGACGCCCTTGCGTCGCGCAGCCTCGATCAGGTTCCGGGCCGCCTTGATGTCCTTGCTTCCGGTGGCTTGGGTGGCGCAGTGGATGACGACGTCGACGCCGTCGAGTGCGCCATTCAAACTGTCTGGGTCGAGCAAGTCGGCCTGGTGCCAATGCACGCCGGTGTATCCGACCCTGTCCCGACGACTCAATGCGCGGACCTGGTGACCGGCGGCTGTCGCCTCAGGCACCACGTGGTGGCCGAGAGTGCCGGTCGCCCCGGTGACGAGCACTGTGCGTGGCATATCGGCCACGCTACCGACGCGTCGCCGGGGCTGTCAGCGATTACGCCGCCGACTTCTCCTTCTTGTCGGCCTTGTCAGCCTTGGCCTTCTTGGTCGTGGGCTTCTTCGTCTTCTCCGTGTCCTTCTTGCCGCTGGTGGCGTCTTTCACGTCTTGGGCGGCATTGTCGACGGCGTTCTTGACTTCCTTCGCGGTGTCATCGACCGCACCGCGCACCTTGGCGACGGTCTCCTTGACCGACTTCTTGATGGGATCGCTCGCGTCAGCGGCATGGCGGGCCTTGGCCCGGGCCTTCGCCGTGGTCTGCAGCGAGTCCTTGTCCACACCAAGGCCTTTGAGGACGTCCTTGACGGGCGTGTCCTTCGCGTCGGCGTCGTTGGATTCGGTGTCTTCGGAATCGGCGGCGGGGGCATCGAGGCTGAGGGTCTTCAGCACGCTGTCGCTGGTCGGGCCAGAGGTGATGGCCTGCTTCGCGGACTGCTTGTTGGCCGTCGAGCCGTTGACCTTCAGCATTCCGTCGATGGCCGCTTCCATCTGAGCGTTGATGTCATCGAGAGCGTGCGTGACGGGAGCCAGCCCCTTCTCGACCGCATCGAAGACGGGGTCGGCGCCCTTCTGCACGGCCTCCAGGGCGTCGCTCATCGCCTTGGCGGCCGCCACCGTCAAAGCGTTCTGCACGATCGGCTTGAAGTCCGCGCCCGGCAGCGTCGGAGTCCAGGCTTCCGGGTTCAGGGCATTGGCCTGAATGCCGTCGATCAGTGCGTCGAAAACGATTTCGCCGGCGGCCAGCTGTTGCGTCGAGGTGAGCGGAGAGTGCCACAGATAGGCCTGCTCGCCAGCTTCGTTGAACGTACGCTCCAGGTCGTTGGGGTTGACGTCCTGGTACCCCATGTTCACCAACTTGCGCAGCGCAGGCTCGATGCTGTCGGTCAACGGAGTCGGGATGTCAACGCCCGGAAGCAGGTTGAGCAGATGCGGGGCAACCCGGAACGGCTCGAGCAACGGGAGATTGCCCGAGTCGTACGTTATGTAGGTGGCCTTGCCGGGGAATGCAAGCAGCTTGATGCCAAGACTGTCGAGTAGCTTGCCCAGGCCCGGAATCAACGAGGTGCCCTGGCCCCCGGTCGGGTCGACCATCACCTTGACACCGTCAGCGATGCCGGAGATCAGCTTCGGCAGAACATGATCGCCGATGTTGTTGTCCTCGTCGGGCAACAGGTACGTCAGGAACACGCCCGCCGCGGCCGAGTTGGCCCAGGCCAGCGGGTTCAGCGTGGTGGGCGCGTCCGACAGCGGGTTGTACGCCCAGGTGATGTCGAGGATCGAGGTATTGAGGACCTTGGTCTTGTCGGGGTTGGTATAGCTGCCAGCGTCCGGCGTGGTGAGGTTCAGCCCGAACAAGTTGGTGAAAGGTGTTGCCAATGCGAACAATCCGCCGCCAGGGCGGCTGACATTGTTGACGAAGATCAGCCACTGGCCGGTGACCCCGATCTTCCAGTCGTCGCTGTCGGATGTGACCGCATTGATCATGTCGCGGTAGGCCAGCGATGTGGTGAGCCCGCCCAGGCTCTCGGACAGAATGATGTCGCGGCGCTGATTCAGTATGGGCGCGTTGCCGACGAGCCAGTCGACAATCTTGTCCATGACGGACCCGTCGCGAATGCCGAGCAACTGAGCCAGGGCGTCGGTGGTGTAGGTCAGCCCATTGACACCGTCGTACACGTCGTTGGGCATCGGACCCTTGACGCCGGCCTCGATCGGCGTCACGGCGTCGATGAAGTTCAGCAGCCCGACGACCGTTTCGGCCAATGCGGTGTTGCCGGTCAGCCCGCCGGCGGCCTTGATCACGTTTTCAGGCGTGATTCCGAGGGCTTGCGCGGTCCAGAAGATCGGGCCCACGCCGTAGATCCCGACGATATCGGGGACCTGGCCGACGCCGGCAGTCAGCTCGACATCCGCTTGCACACTGCGGTTGTGGGCCGCGAGTGCCTCCGGCGCGGATGACGCGACGCCTGCGGTCAACGCCGCCGCAGTAGCAATGACCGCTGCCGTGGTGGCAGCGGTCTTAGCCATGGACAGACGGGGAGGAGTGGGCTGTGACGTCAATGTCGCCGCCTTCGGAGTGTGATGTGGCCTACAAATATTTGCATAATGTAACAACAGTTATTTCCCCGAGGGCAAATTTGCCGAGATGGCGATCTTGGGTGTAGTCGGCCCAGCCTCCTGCTGCGGACTCCGTCGCCGACCGAGGGGCATGTTCTATGCAGCAGGGTGATTCGCCGTGGTCGTACGTGGGGTTCGACGGCTGTGCGATCCGTCGTCAGTTGGCCGGTCTCGTTGCGGTCGTCGCACCTTTCTGGCGAACTCTGGTTACTGCCCTGAGTTCGGGCGCGTCAATCACGATTCTGGTTGTGAACCGGCGCTGTACGAGGAGAGCGCGGGGGACGCTCTCGCCCTTTGTTGATCTACGTATGTGGCCACGCTTTGGTGTTAGCGGTGACGGCGCACGGGGCCGACCTGCAAGGGCGGCACGGCTGGGCTGGCGTCAGCGGTCGGGCGGTGGGTGACGGGGATCGAGACGTGGCCTGCGGTCGGATTGTCGGCGGGGATGGATCGTGACGGTGTGCCGTTGGCGCGGTCGTATTCGGCGCGGCGGGAGGGGTTGCGCAATTGCCCGTAGGCGGCCAGGAGCTGCTGGAGGTATTGGTCGGCGGCGTGTGTGGACGGTGCGTGACGGGTGTCGGGGTGGTGGGCACGTAGCCGGGTGCGGTAGGCGTGGGTGATCTCGTCTTGGGTGGCCGCTGGTGACACGCCCAACACCTGGTAAGGGTCAAGCTGGGTGCGCACCATCGCTGCGACCTCTCGGCGTTGGGGCGGTGGCTCCCGGGCTTTCGTGTGAAGCCGGGAGCCACCGCGGTGGATGGATTCTTCGGCCACCCGTGGGCGAGGGTGGTTGGTGTGGGGCCACGACGCCGTGTGTACGCGCCCCGTTCGGTGCGCCACTACCGGTGGCGGTGCGTGCGTGGACCGACATCCGGCGTCGGTGTCGGTCGCGGTGACGCCACTATCTGACAGGTGTGGCCGACACCGGCGTCGGTGGCCTCGATGATCTATCGAATGAAGGTCACCTCCCTTGCCTGGCAACGTGTTCCAGTACGAGGTGGTGCGGAGGTGAACGCTGGGTAGCCGACACCGGTGCGGGCAGCCATCGCCGCCGCAGCCGCCGCCGCAGTGCTGGTATCGGTGGGCGTGGGCGCCGGCATCGAGCGCTCCGCGTGCCGAGCTGGCCAGGGCGGGGCCGGGGCGCAGACCCCTCGGCGAGCAGGTCGGCGAGTTCACGCTCCCATAGGGCCTCATCCTGTCGAAGGCGTATCCACTCGGCCTCCACGATCGCCGCCGCCTCATCGAGCAGGCTGCGGTCCCAACGGATATCGGGTTGGATATCGGGCGCCATGTCACTCACCCCCTTTCCCGGATGCGGCGTCCCGGGCCCCGCGGGTGCGGTGGGCCTCGTCAGGCGTTGATAGCGGTCTTGTCGGTCTCGCTCGTGATCTCGATGCGGCGCGGTTTGGCTTTCTCGGCCACCGGGATGGTCAACCGCAACACCCCACCGGCGTAGTTGGCCTCGATCGCGTCGGTGTCCAGCGTCTCGCCCAGGAACAGCTGCCGGCTGAACACTCCGCGCGCACGCTCGGCCGAGACGAGTTCCCGGTCGGGATCCAGTTCGGGACGCTGGGCGTGCACGGTGAGCACATTGCGCTCCACATCGAGGTTGAGCGAATTCACGTCCACCCCAGGCAGATCGAACTCGACGATGAACCTGTCGCCCTCGCGCCAGGCGTCCATCGGCATCACCGCCGGACGGGCCGTGGTGCCCAGTACCTGCTGGGCCAGTCGATCGAAGTCACGGAACGGATCGGTACGCATCAACATGATCTCTGCCTCCTAACCCACTCTGCTGGTCACAGAATATCTGTGTCAGATGACATAAGTTTCTTATAGCACTGCTTTTCGACTCGTGCAAGGATGAATGTGCATCAAATCGGGGAGAAGGGAAACGTTTGGACGTGCAGAGCGATGCGGTGACGCGATCGGCGCGTGGGGTATACGGCATTTCTGTGGCCGCTGAGCTGAGCGGAATCGACCCGCAGACCCTGCGCCTGTACGAGCGGCGCGGACTGCTCACCCCGGCACGTACGGAAGGCGGCACCCGCCGCTACAGCGACGACGACCTCGACCGGCTGCAGCGGATAGCCGAATTGGTCGCCGACGGTGTCAACATCGCGGGCATCGCCCAGATTCTGCCGCTGCAGGACCGCAACGCCGAGCTGGCGTCGACCAACGGCGAGCTCGCTTCGGAGAATGCGCGACTGCGATCGCAGAAGCCGCGCAGCGCACACCGCCGCGAGCGTCGATGACGCTGCGCGGCCAGGTCCCGGCAATGCTCGTTGCCGGGCAATGCGAGTCAGGGTGCGGGTCCAGGGCCGCGGCCGGCCCTGGACCCGGCGGACAACAAGCTCAGGCGGGTGTCGTCTGCTGCTGCGCTCCTGCCGGGATCAACCCGAGTTGCTGCAGCATCCCCAGCGTGTCCCAGGTGACCCAGTTCTCGGCGATCTTGCCGTCCTCGATCCGGGTGGTGTCGGTCAGGTTGATCCGCGCGTGCTTGCCGGTGGCCGGCTGACCCATGAGCTCGCCGGTGTTGTCGCCCTGGGCCTCGAGTAAGGTGCACACGTAGTCGCCTTCGGCGATTTGCATCTTGATGTCGAACTTGATGTTGGAGAACGACTTCCGGTACATGTCGATCAGGCTCTTCATGTGCTGAGGGCCGCGCTGATCCCCGAACGGATCCTGGGTGTCGTGGTAGGCCGCGCCTTCGGCGACGAGATCATCCAGCTCGTTGAGCTCCCCGGAGGCGAAGACCTCCCATACGCGTCGCGCAATCGCCTTGTTCTGATCATCGGCCATGATTCCGACCTTTCATGGGGATACGGCACGGCAGAGTACGTCCGCACAGAAAACGGTAGAACCGCCGGCGGCGATGCGACAGATGCGTCGCAACGTGTGCTGCCACAGGGAATTACCCGCCGCCGCGCGGGTGGTGGCTGACCTGTGTGATTCGCGACGCCGCCACTGCCGGATGGCGTCGCTTCGGCCAGGGACGGCGGGGCTCGACCAGTCAGTTCTCCGGCTCGACATCCAGCACGATCTTGCCGCTGGTGCGGCCCTCGCCGATCACTTTCAGCGCCTGCGCGGCCTCCGACAGCGGGTACTGGGCGGCGACATGGACCCGCAGTCGTCCGTCCGCCGCGAGGCCGGCGATGGACTGCAGGCCGGCCGCATCGGGCTCGACGAGGTAGTCGTACGCGTGGACGTTCAACTCTCTCGCCCGCGGGAACAGACCGGGCGTCCAGGCGGCCTGGGCACTGACGAGGACCCCGCCCGGACGGAGACACTCCAGGGCTTTGACCCCGGCATCCCCGCCGAACATCTGGATCACCGCATCCACGTCGCTGACGACCTCGTGGACCGGAGTGGTGGTGTAGTCGACCACTTCGTCGGCGCCCATACTGCGAACGAAGTCGTGCTTGGCGGCCCGTGCGGTGCCGATGACGTACGCGCCGCGCGCCTTGGCGATCTGGACGGCGAGATGGCCGACGCCGCCTGCCGCGGCCGAGACCAGCACGAGCTGACCGGAGCTCACCTGGGCCACGTCGACGAGCATCTGCCATGCGGTGAGCCCCGCCAGCGGCAGCGCTGCTGCCTCGGTGAAGCTCAGTCCGGTTGGGATTGACGCGAAGTGGCGCGACGGTGCGGTGACGAACTCGGCGTAGCCGCCCGCCTGCCGCGGAAACCAGGGCATGCCGAAGACGCGATCGCCCGCCTGAAATCGGCTGACACCGTAGCCGACCTCCTCGACCACCCCGGCCACGTCCCAACCGTGGATGAAAGGCAGCTCAAGCATCCGGTTGTACGCCAGGCCGCGGCTTGTGTAGTAGTCGACCGGGTTGACGCCCGCGGCGTGGACCCGGACCTTCACCTCGGTGGGGGCGGGACGTGGCTCGGGTGTTTCGGCCAGGCGCACAGAGTCCGGACCGTCCCATTCGTCTTGAATGATGGCGCGCATGAAGGTCTCCTCGGGTCAACGATTGCCTGCGGGAACGGCGGACAACAGGGCCGAGGTGTCGAACACGACAGTGGTTTCGGCACTTCGGTTTCCGTGCAGGCGAAACCGGTCGACCCCGGGCCACCGGCGGAGCTCCCCGGCGATCGTGCCGCGGCCTTCCCACGCGAGCATGAGAAGACCGTCGCGATAGGCGAACTCGACCACCGACAAGGTCAGGTCCGGGATGAGCTGTACGGCGGCGGCCAGTCGGCCGGCGTACGCATCACGTCCGCGTACCGGCTCGGTGGCGCCCGGCCAGTGCAGGGCAACATCGTCGGTGACCAGGTCGTGAACCCCGCTGGCGTCTCCCGGCGACGCCCAGAACTTCGCCCAGCCCGCGACGAAGGATTCGGCGTCGGAGCCTGCTGCGCGTACACCGGCTTGGCGGCGGAGCAGCTCGGGGTCGAAATAGCCGACGTCGCTGACCAGTTGGCCATCGCGGAACGTGCAGACGAAGGTGACGGGTACGTCGATTCGGCTGCCCGCCGCGGTGGGCAACCCGAGAAGATCGTCACCCACCGTCCCCGTCATCCGGCCCCACGCCACCGCGGTGTCTTCGCCGAAAGCCACGCCGTCGAACTCACCCCGGTAGTCGGGGATCGACCGGAATACCGCTTCGTAGAAGGTCCTCAGTTGAGCATGACCCGAAACGGGCTGGCGGACAGCGGGGTCCAGATAGCTGCCGTCAGGGGCGTAGGCGGCGACGATGGCCTCCACGTCGTGCCGGTTCTTGGCCTCGGCGTAGCTGCGCAAGCTGTCGCGCAGCACCTCAAGCTGGTCAGTGTCCATCGACTTCTCCTCTCACTGGTGCGGTGCGGATCTGGACCGGGATGCCGTTGAGCACCGCCGTCCCCGACAGGGGGTCGAGCTCCGTGCCGTCGGCCAGAACGTTGCTGTTGACGCCCGGCCGTCGGCCGGCAAGGTGCACGGACGCCTCGGGTTCGTCGTGCCCCCAACCGTGGGGAAGGGACACCACGCCGGGGGTGACGGCGTCGCTGACCTCCACGGGGACGTCGACCGCGCCGGTCCGCGACGTCACGGTCGCGTGCGGCCCCAGTGCCAGGCGTGCGACGTCGTCGGGATGGACTTGCAAGGTGCAACGGTCGGGGCCCTTGGCAAGCGTGGGCAGGTTGTGCATCCACGAGTTGTTGGAGCGCAGATGGCGGCGGCCGATCAAGATCATCCCGTTCGAATGCTGTGCATGAAGGTCGTCCCGCAGCCGGGCGACGTCCTCCACCAACAGTTCCGGGGCCAGCTCGATGAGCCCCGACGGGGTGTTGAGCACCGCGGGCAGCTGTGGAGTGAGAGGCCCGAAGTCCAGCCCGTCGGGGTACTCACGCAGCCGTGCGACGGTCAGCGGCTCGCCGCGATCGCGATAGGGCCCGGCCCGGAGCAACAGGTCGAGGAGACGTTCGGGCCCGCGCGGCGCCGTCGCATCCGGATCTGGACTGACCCCGAGCGTGTTTGCGAGTGACCCCGCCACCATGTCGTCGATCAGGTCGAGATCGGCCGAGGCACCCTGCCGCGCAACGATTCCGATCAGCCGCAGCAGGGACTGCCAGTCCGGCCTGTCGCCGGGCTCGGGTGGCAGCACCGGCGGTGAGAATGTCGCGGTGTTGCGGATCGCGAAGTGGCCGAAGAACAGGTCGTAGTGGGACTTCGTGAGCGGCGAGGGTGCCGGGAGCACGACGTCGGCGTGCGTCGCGGTCTCGTTGCGATACAGATCCAGGCTGACCATCAGTTCCAGCTGATCGAACGCGGCAGTCAGCCGCGTGCTGTCCGGGGCCGACCGCGCTGGATTGCCGGCCACTGTGATGAGCGCCTTGACCTGTCCCGGTCCGGGAGTGTCGATCTCCTCGGCCAGGCAGGCCAACGGGAGTTCACCCAGCGTCTCGGGAGCGCCGCGAACCCGGCTGTGCCAGCGCCCGATCGCGGCGTCGGGCCGGCCACTCAACCGCCGTAGATCGGCTGCCGGAGTGGCGAACATCGCTCCGCCGGGGCGGTCCAGGTTGCCGGTCAGGACGTTGAGCACGTCGATCAGCCAGCTCGTCACGGTGCCGAATCGCTGAGTGCACGTACCGGTGCGGCCGTACACGGCGGCGGCGGGCGCTGCCGCCAGCTCGCGTGCCAGCCGGCGGATCTCTTCGGCCGCGATTCCGCATTGCGGTGCAACGGCTTCGGGGGAGAAGTCCAGCGCCAGCGCAGTGACGGTCTCGATGTCGCGGACGTGGGCCTCCAGGCCCCGCAGGTTGATCAGGTTTTCACCGGCCAGCACGTGGATCAGCGCGAACAGCAGCAGGGCGTCGGCTCCGGGGCGAATCGGGAAATGCCGGTCGGCCTCCTGCGCGGTCTGCGTGCGCTTCGGATCGACCACGATCAGACGTCCCCCGCGGCGGCGCAGTGCGCGGAGCCGAGCCCGCATTCCCGGTGCGGTGAGCAGACTCCCGTTCGACACCAGAGGATTGGCGCCCAGGATCAGCAGATACGAGCAGCGGTCGATGTCGGGGAGCGGGACGGTATACATGCCGCCGAACATGAGCTGGCAGGAGACGAACTTCGGCATCGCGTCGACGGTGTTGGCGGTGTAGACATTGCGCGAACCGAGGGTCCGCATCAGCGTGCTGGCGTACAGCGTCGTCGCGAAGTCGTGCGCCACGGGATTGCCCAGATACAGCGCGACGGCGTCGGTGCCGTGGCGATCGATGATCGCGGTGAGGCGCTGATCGATCACGGCGAACGCCTCGTCCCAGGATGCCGAGACGAGTTTGCCACTGGGCCTGCGTAACAAGGGTTTTCGCAACCGGTCGGCATCCCGGTGCAGTTCCATGAGGCCGATCGCCTTCGGGCACAGATGCCCACGGCTCAACACGTGGTCGCGGTTGCCCCGGATGGCGATGACCTCACCCGCGTCCACGCTGCTCTCAAGCCCGCATCCGGCCTCGCAGAGCGGGCAGACGTGCCGTTGAACTTGCATACCTCGAGTATTAACATACGCCAAGTATGTACTTCAAGTATGAATCGTGTAGATTGGCGGCATGCCCGGACCGCGCACCCAGGCCGAACGCACGCGCGCAACCATCGATCAGATCCTGGTGGTGGCACGTGAGCGGTTCGCCGCTGATGGTTACGACAACACGTTCGTCGACAACGTCGCGGAGCGCGCCGGCATGACCAAAGGTGCCCTGTACCACCACTTCGAGGGTAAGAAAGGCCTCTTCGCCGCCGTCTTCGAGAACGAGCAGCGCGCGATCGGCGAAGCGGTGAACCGTGCGGCCCGTGGCACCAAAGACAGTTGGCAGCGGTTCCTACGGGGCTGTCGCGGGTTCTTCGAGGCGGTGCTCGATCCCGGAGTTCAGCGCATCACGTTGATCGACGCGCCCGCGGTACTGGGATGGGAGGCCATGCGTGACCTCGAGGACGAGCACGTCACGTCACTGCTACGGCTGGGGCTGGCCCAGGTGATCGCCGACGGTCACCTTCCCGAACAACGTGTGGAACCCCTCGCGCACCTCCTGCACGGCGCGATGTGCGAGGCCGCGATGACGGTCGCCCGGTCCTCGGATCCCGAACGGGAGAGCCGGGATTCGATGGCCGCCCTGGAGAGGCTGCTCAACGGCATCGCCGCACACGGCAGGTGATCGACCGAGGATGAGCGAAAGTTCCGCCCCGCCGGCCTATCTGCGGCTGCTGGTGCGGGCTGTCACTCCGCTGGTCAAGACCGTGCTGCGGTCCCCGGCGCACGGCTGGCTGAGCGGCTCGATGATGCTCCTCACCGTGACGGGCCGGCGCACCGGTCGACGCTACGAGATCCCGATCAGTTACGTGGCCGACGGTGCGGCCATCATGTGTATCACGGGAATCGAGAACACCTGGTGGAAGAACCTACGCGGTGGCGCCGATGTCACGGTGTTGTTGGGGCGCAAACGCTTTGGTGGATATGCCGAGGCGTCGACCGGCGCGGCCAACCTGGCGGTCATCGAGAGCTTCCTGGCGACCAGGCCCCGCGATGCGCGGTTTCACCACGTGCGCCGGGCTGCGCAGGGGCGGTTCGACGCGGATGACCTCACGCGGGCGGCGCAAACGCGCGTGGTCATCCGCGTCCAACTCTGGCCGGAGGGTTGAATCTCAGCCGGTCTCGGCGTCCCCGCCGGCCGAACTGCTTCCCGGTGTGGACTTCGCCGAGCTGCCACTGAGTCCCTTCAGGGACTTGGTGACGTTGTCGCGAATATCGTTGATTCCCTTGCCGATTTGGCTGCCGGCAGACTCTAGTGATGCGCGTACCTGGTCGGCCGAGCGGACCGATGTGGTGCCGAGTTTGCCGGGAACCGCCTTGTTGCCTGCCGAAAGATCCGTCGCGCCATTGGAACTGACGACCTCCACGGGAGCGACGTCCTCGTCGGCGGTGGCCTCGGGCACTGTCCCCGCGGGTTCCGGGGCAGCGGCAGGCGCCGGATCACCGGTTCCGGGGGATTCCGTGGCCACCTCCGCTACTGCGGAGGTGGTGGCAGCCGCGGCAGGGGGCGGCAGAGCGATCTGCTTGGCAAGCTGTTCCGGCAGCTTGAGCAGCAACTGGACGACCGGACCGCCGACGACCACGCACTGGCAGGTGAAGATCTTGCGGTAATCCAGAATTCCGCCGGGCTTGTTGATCAGGGCATCGGTCAGCTCGGCCGGGGCATTGGCGATTGCGAACAACGCCCCGGTGGTGTCGCCGGCCTCGTAGGCATCGAGTGCGGTTTGTGCGGTGCTACCCAGCGACTTCAGCACCGTGCCCGGGGTATTGACGACCAGTCCCATGAGGGTGGACATGGTCGAGATGCCGATGACCCCCCGCACCACGGTTTCGAGGTGGTCGATCATCGTGCCGGGCACGCTCAACAGGCTCATGAGCGGGAATCCGGCGAACAGGACCGAGGACAACGCGTTTGCGATGGTTTCCGATGCGAGCGCGGGCTGTCCGGCCTGTAGTTGTTCTCCGGCGGTCTCGAGCGCGTCGACCATCGTCACCGTCGCCCAGTTCTGTAGCGCCGGAATGGCGCCCTGCATACCGGTGGCGAGCCAACCGGCGTAGGTCTGCAAGTTCGTGACCACCTGCCGTGTCAGCGGCAATGGATTGTTCAACCAGTGGGTGGCGATCTCGCCGGCATTACTGGCGGTGTCGTTGGCGACCTGAACCCAACGGGTCAGGGGGTCGACGACGGCGGAGAGTTGTACTGCGGCGGTTGACAGCTGTGTCGGGGTAGGTGGTGGTGGTGCGACGGGGGACACGGCGATGACGCCTGCCCCCGCTAGTGCGAGGCCTGCCGTTGCGTAGGGCCTCAGCGCTGCATGCATCGGCGATTCCTTCCGGAGGGATGTTTGACACCGGGAAGGTAACCGCACTAGACGCCGTCGCGGATTCGATTCGGCTGATTATGAATTTAAGCTAGCAGGTGCGGCTAACTGCATACCTGCACTCTGTAGCCTTTGGCTCCTTTATGGTCGCCACGCTGACGATGCTAGGGGCAAGTAAGAATTCAAAACCTAGATACTTGCGAATGCAATCAATGGGGTCGGCGGTTGCAACCCGTTCCAGCGGTTCGGCGCAGCGTGCTCGGCTCAGCCGGTCACCCAGTTCGGCGGGCGCTTCTGCAGGAACGCCATCATGCCCTCGCGGGCCTCGTCGGAGACGAACAGCTGCGCGGACTGTCGGGTCAGATCCTCGGCATCCCGATCGAACCCACGCAGAATCGATGCCGTCGTCAGCGCCTTCGACGTCGCCAGCCCCTGCGGTGAACCCTTCGCGATCTCACCCGCCAGCGCGGCCACCGCGCCCTCGACGTCGTCAGCGGACTGCGTGATCAACCCGATCTCGGCCGCCTCGGCGGCGCCGAACTTCTCACCTGTGACGAAGTAGCGTCCCGCCGCCCGGGGCGCCAACTTCGGCAACAGGGTCAGCGAGATGATCGACGGTGCAACGCCGATCCGCGCCTCGGTCAACGCGAACGTGCTCTGTGGTCCGGCGACGACGAGATCGCACGCGCCGACGAGTCCCATCCCGCCGGCCCGCACGTGCCCGTCGATCGCGCCGATCACCGGGACCGGCAACTCCAGGATCGTCCGGAGCAGCTTGGTCATCTCACGGGCCCGCCCCACGGCGATGTCCCCGGGATCCTGGCCGGCGGCTTCGCTGAGATCGGCTCCGGCACAGAAGGTTCCACCGGTATGACCGAGCACCACCACCCGGACCCCGGGCTCGGCAGCGGCGTCGGAGAAGCCCTGGAGCAACTGCTCGACCAGCGCTGTGGACAGCGCGTTGCGGTTGTGCGGAGAGTCCAGGGTCAGCCGGGCGACGTTGCCGGAGACCGAGTAGTGAACCAACGCGGTCATCGGGCGCCTCAGTACGACCGGGGCAGACCGAGCGAGGTCTGCGCGACGAAGTTCAGGATCATCTCGCGGCTCACCGGGGCGATGCGGGCCAGCTTCGATGCGTTGACCGCGGCGGCGATGCCGTACTCCTTGGTCAGACCGTTGCCGCCGAGTGACTGCACGGCCTGATCCACCGCGCGCACCGACGCCTCACCCGCGGCGTACTTGGCCATGTTGGCCGCCTCGGCCGCGCCGAAGTCGTCGCCCGAGTCGTACAGGGTCGCGGCCTTCTGCATCATCAGCTTGGCCAGCTCGATCTCGATGTGGTTCTGCGCCAACGGATGCGACAGGCCCTGGTGCGAGCCGATCGGCACCTTCCAGACCTGCCGGGTCTTCACGTACTCGACGGCCTTGTTGATCGCGAACCGGCCCATGCCGACCGCCGACGCCGCTCCCATGATCCGTTCGGGATTGAGCCCGGCGAACAGCTGCGCGATCGCGGCGTCCTCCGAGCCCACCAGCGCATCGGCCGGCAGCCGCACATCGTCGAGGAACACCTGGAACTGGCTCTCCGGGCTGACGATCTCCATCTCGATCTTGGTCCAGTTCAGGCCCGGGGTGTCGGTGGGGATGACGAACAGCGCGGGCTTGAGGTTGCCGGTCTTGTGATCCTCGGTGCGGCCGACGACGAGCACGGCCTGGGCCTGGTCGATACCGGAGATGAACGTCTTCTGGCCCTTGAGGATCCAGTCGCTGCCGTCGCGGCGGGCCGTGGTGGTGATGCGGTGGCTGTTGGAACCCGCGTCAGGCTCGGTGATCGCGAAGGCCATCGTGATCGACCCGTCGGCGATGCCGGGGATCCACCGTTTCTTCTGCTCCTCGGTGCCGAACTTCGAGATGATCGTGCCGTTGATCGCGGGGGAGACAACCATCATCAGCAGCGCCGAACCGCCGGCCGCCATCTCCTCCATCACCAGGGACAGCTCGTACATGCCGGCGCCGCCGCCGCCGTACTCCTCGGGGAGGTTCACCCCGATGAACCCGACTTTGCCTGCCTCGTTCCACAATTCGGTGGTGTGCTGACCGGCGCGGGCCTTCTCCAGGTAGTAGTCCTGCCCGTAGTTGGCGACCATTGCGGCCACCGCCTGGCGCAGTGCCTTCTGCTCTTCGGTCTCGATGAAACTCATGATTGTTCTCCTTCAGGGGTTTCTACTCGGGCAAGTACGGCGCCGACCTCGACCTGCTGTCCCGCGGCGACATTGAGTTCGGCCAGCACCCCGTCCTCGGGTGCGGCGATGGTGTGTTCCATCTTCATGGCTTCCAGCCAAATGAGCGGCTGCCCGGCGGTGACGGTGTCACCGACGGCAGCGCCGACGCGCACCACCGAACCGGGCATGGGTGCCAGCAACGAACCGTGTGCGACCGCGTCGTCCGGATCGGGGAAGCGGGGCAGGGCGGTGAGCTGGACGGGCCCCAGCGGGGAGTCCACGAACACCTGATCGCCATACCGGGCCACGTCGAATGCCCGCTCGACACCGTTGATCGAGAGCACCACGCGGTTCGGCGTGGCCGAGACCAGGGAAACCCCGTCGTCGTCGGGCAGCTCGACCCCGGTGCGGGTGAACCGGTAGCGCACCGGAACGTCGTCACTCGCGGAGTCGCGGTACGACCGGGACTGGTAGCCCGACGCGAGATTGCGCCATCCGCTGGGCGCCGCACCGAAAACGCGTGCGGTGCTGCGATTGTGCGCGGCGTCGGCCAATGCGGCCGCGATGCCCGAGAGCGTCACCGCGCCCGCATCGGCCAGCGGGGCGGCGAGGGTGTCGAGGCCGTGCGTGTCGAAGAACGCGGTGTCGGTGGCACCGTCCAGGAACGCCGGATGCCGCAGCACGTTGACCAGCAGATCGCGGTTGGTGCGCAGTCCGTGAATCCGGGTGCGGGCCAACGCATCGGCCAGCACGGTGGCGGCCTGGCGGCGGGTCGGGGCGTACGAGATGACCTTGGCCAGCATCGGGTCGTAGAAGATCGACACCACGGAGCCGTCCTCGATACCGGTATCGACACGCACCTGCCCGGGGACGTCGAACCGGTGCACGGTGCCGGCCTGCGGCTGCCAGCCCTTGGCCGGATCCTCCGCGTACAGGCGGACCTCGATGGCAGAGCCGTGGGATGCCGGGGGCGTGGCGTCCAGTCGTCCGCCGTCGGCGGCCAGGATCTGCAGCTCGACGAGATCGAGCCCGGTGGTGGCCTCGGTGACCGGATGCTCCACCTGCAGGCGGGTGTTCATCTCCAGGAAGAAGAAGTCGCCCTGCTCGTCCGCCATGAACTCGACCGTGCCGGCGCCGGCGTAGCCGATCGCCTCGGCAGCCAGCCGGGCGGCGTCGAACAGCTTCTCGCGCATTCCCGGAGTGCGCTCCACCAGTGGCGACGGGGCTTCCTCGATCACCTTCTGATGACGGCGCTGGATCGAGCACTCACGCTCACCGACCGCCCACACGGTGCCGTGCTGATCGGCCAGCACCTGCACCTCGACGTGATGGCCTGCCGCCAGGTAGCGCTCGCAGAACACCGTCGGATCGCCGAACGCCGACTGCGCCTCGCGCTGGGCCGCGGCCACTTCGCTTGCCAGGTCCGACAGTTCGCGCACCACGCGCATGCCGCGGCCACCGCCACCGGCCGAGGCCTTGACCAGTACCGGCAGCTGGTCGGCCGTCACGGTCGACGGGTCGAGCTCGGTCAGCACCGGAACGCCGGCCGCGGCCATCATCTTCTTGGCCTCGATCTTGGAGCCCATGGCCTGCACGGCCTTCACCGGCGGGCCGATCCAGGTCAGCCCGGCGTCGATCACGGCAGCCGCGAAATCCGGGTTCTCGGACAGGAACCCGTACCCGGGATGGATGGCGTCGGCGCCCGAGGCCCGGGCGGCCGCGATGATCTGCGCGGAATCGAGATAGCCGTTGTTGCCCTCGAGACGCACGCGCGCGTCGGCCTCGGCGACATGCGGGGATGCGGCGTCGGGCTCGGTGTACACCGCGACCGTGCCGATGCCGAGACGACGGCAGGTCTCGAATACCCGGCGGGCGATCTCGCCGCGGTTGGCGACGAGCACTCTGGTAATCAAATTGGTCTCCTCTTCGCGCAAGCGCTCATCGGCGGGCCTCTCTCACATCCTGAAGACGCCGAAGTTCGACGTCCCCTCGATCGGGCCATTCGCAATGGCGGACAAGCACATTCCCAGCACGGTTCTGGTATCCCGGGGATCGATGACCCCGTCGTCGTACAACCGGCCGGACAGGAACATCGGCAACGACTCGGCCTCGATCTGCGCTTCGACGGCGGCGCGCAGCGCGGCATCGGCGGCCTCATCGACCTGCTGGCCGCGCGCCTCGGCGGCAGCGCGGCTGACGATGGAGAGCACGCCGGCGAGTTGGGTGCCACCCATCACGGCGGACTTGGACGACGGCCAGGCGAACAGGAAGCGCGGGTCGTACGCCCGCCCGCACATGCCGTAGTGGCCCGCGCCGTAGGAGGCGCCGAGCAGCAGTGAGATGTGCGGCACCGTCGAATTCGACACCGCGTTGATCATCATCGAGCCGTGCTTGATCATGCCGCCCTCTTCGTACTGCTTACCCACCATGTAGCCGGTGGTGTTGTGCAGGAACAGAAGTGGGGTGTCGGACCGGTTGGCCAGCTGGATGAACTGGGTGGCCTTCTGCGACTCCTCGGAGAACAGCACCCCGCGGGCATTGGCCAGGATCCCGACCGGGTAGCCGTACAGCGTGGCCCAGCCCGTCACCAGCGACGACCCGTACAGCGGCTTGAACTCGTCGAAATCCGAGCCGTCGACGATGCGGGCGATCACGTCGCGGGGGTCGAACGGGATCCGCAGATCGGCGGGCACGATGCCGATGAGCTCTTCGGGATCGAACAGCGGCTCGACCACCGGCGCGGGAACGGGCCCCTTCTTGCGCCAGTTCAGCCGGGCCACGATGCGCCGGCCGATCCGGATCGCATCGAGCTCGTCGTTGGCCAGATAGTCACCGAGACCCGAAGTGCGGGCATGCATCTCGGCCCCGCCCAGCGACTCGTCGTCAGAATCTTCGCCGGTGGCCATCTTGACCAGGGGCGGCCCGGCGAGGAACACCTTGGAGCGTTCCTTGATCAGCACCACATGATCGGACATGCCCGGGATGTAGGCGCCACCTGCGGTCGAGTTGCCGAACACCAGCGAGATGGTCGGGATGCCGGCCGCCGACAGCCGGGTCAGGTCGCGGAACATCTGTCCGCCCGGGATGAAGATCTCCTTCTGCGTCGGCAGGTCGGCGCCACCGGACTCGACCAGGGAGATCACCGGCAGCCGGTTCTCCATCGCGATCTGGTTGGCGCGCAGGATCTTCTTGAGGGTCCACGGGTTGCTGGTGCCGCCCTTGACGGTGGGGTCGTTCGCCACGATCAGGCACTCGACACCTTCTACAGGGCCGATACCGCAGACGACGCTGGCGCCCACGGCGAAATCACTGCCCCAGGCCGCCAGCGGGCTCAGCTCCAGGAACGGTGCATCGGGATCGAGCAGCAGCTCAACTCGCTCACGGGCGGTCAGCTTGCCGCGGCCGTGATGGCGGTCCACATACTTGGGTCCGCCACCGGCCAGGGCCTTGGCGTGCTCGGTCTCGAGTTCGGCCAGCTTGGCGGCCATCACCTCGGCGGCCTCCGCGAACGCAGGGGAGCCGGGATCGACGGCGGATTTGAGAGTGGTCACGACTGGAACCCCAATGTCTTTGCGGCCAGCGACGTCAGGATCTCGGTGGTGCCGCCGCCGATTCCCAGGATGCGCATGTCACGGTACTGACGCTCGACCTCGGATTCGGCCATATAGCCCATCCCGCCGAACAACTGGACGGCCTGGTTGGCCACCCACTCGCCGGTCTCCACTGCGGTGTTCTTGGCGAAGCACACCTCGGTGATCAGATTCTGTTCCCCGGCGAGCTGGCGTTCGACCACGTGGCGGGTGTACACCCGGGCCACGTCGATCCGGCGGGCCATCTCGGCCAGCGTGTTCTGCACCGACTGCCGGGTGATCAGTGGCTTGCCGAAGGTTTCGCGGTTACGGCACCACTCGACGGTCAGGTCCAGGCAGCGCTGCGCACTGGCGTAGGCCTGCACGGCCAGGCCCACGCGCTCGGAGACGAACGCCGCGGCGATCTGGAAGAAGCCCGAGTTCTCCGCGCCGATCAGGTTGGCCACCGGAACCCGCACATCGGTGTAGGACAGCTCGGCGGTATCGCTTGAACGCCAACCCATCTTGTCGAGCTTGCGGCTCACCTCGAAGCCCGGCGTGCCCTTGTCCACCACGATGAGTGAGACACCGGCCGCGCCCGGACCACCGGTCCGCGACGCGGTGACGACGTAGTCGGCGCGCACGCCGGAGGTGATGTAGGTCTTGGCGCCGTTGAGGATGTAGTCATCGCCGTCTCGCGTGGCCTTGGTGGTGAGGTGCCCGACGTCGGAGCCGCCGCCCGGTTCGGTGATGGCCAGCGATCCGATCTTCTCGCCGCGCAGCGTGGGTTTGACGTACGTCTCGATCAGCCGCTCATCGCCCGAGGCGATCATGTGTGGCACCGCGATGCCGCAGGTGAACAGCGAAGCGAACACGCCGCCGGGCGCACCGGCGTAATGCATTTCCTCGCAGATGATCACGGCGTCGGCCCCGTCGCCGCCGCCACCGCCGGCGGATTCGGGGAAGTTGGCCCCGAGCAGCCCGGCCTCGCCGGCCTTGCGGTGCAGTTCGCGCGGCAACTCGCCGGTGTGCTCCCACCCGGCGGCGTGGGGCAGCACCTCACGCTCGGCGAAGCTGCGCACCGTCTTACGCAATGCCTCACGCTCGGGCGAAGTCCAGATGCTCACTTGATGAGTTCCTCCGGGATATCGAGATGACGGCTGCGCAACCATTCGCCCAGCCCTTTGGCCTGTGGATCGAACCGGGCTTGATAGGCCACGCCCTGGCCGAGAATGCCTTCGATCACAAAGTTCACGGCCCGCAGATTCGGCAGCACGTGCCGGGTGACCGGCAGATCGGCTGTCTCGGGCAGCAATTCACGAAGCTTGTCGACGGTCAGCGTGTGGGCCAGCCAGCGCCACTGCTCGTCGGTGCGCACCCACACCCCGACATTGGCCGAGCCGCCCTTGTCGCCGCTGCGGGCGCCGGCGATCGTGCCAAGGGCGATGCGCCGGGTCGGGCCGGCCGGAAGCGCCTCGGGCAGGTCCGGATCGGACACCGGTGCCAGATCGAGGGTTTCGGTCGCCGGCGCGATACCGATCCGGGTGCCGTCGGCATGCACGGCGATGTGCGGCACCTCGCCGGCGTCGACGTAGCCGGGAACGAACACGCCGTACACCTGACCGTCACCCGGTGGCGAGGTGGTGGTGAAGCCCGGATAGCTCGCCAACGCGAGTTCCACGCCCGCCGAGGAGAACTGACGTCCGACGACGTTGGGATCGGGGTCGCGGACCACGCAGTGCAGCAGCGCGCTGGCGGCCTCTTCGGTATCGGCGTCGGGGTGATCCGTGCGGGCCAGCGTCCAATCCAGTTCGGCCGGGCGGACTTTGATGCCGGCCTCCAACTGGCTGCGGATGAGCGCCGCCTTGGCCTCGATGTCCAGACCGGTCAGGACGAACGTGGCCGCATTGCGGAAGCCGCCGATGCTGTTGCACGACACCTTCAGCGTCGGGGGCGGAGCTTCACCCGTCACCCCGGAGATGCGGACGCGGTCGGGACCGTCCTGGCTCAGCTGTAGAGAGTCCACCCGCAGCGTCACATCGGGATTGGCGTAGCGAGCCCCGGTGATCTCGTAGAGCAGCTGTGCGGTCACCGTGCCGACGCTGACCTGCCCGCCGGTGCCGGCGTGTTTGGTGATCACCGACGAGCCGTCGGCGGAGATCTCGGCGATGGGGAAGCCGGGCCGGGCCAGATCTGCGATTTCAGAGAAGAAGGAGTAATTGCCGCCGGTGGCCTGGGTGCCGCACTCGATCACGTGACCGGCGGCCACGGCCCCGGCGAGTGCGTCGTAGTCAGTGGTCTTCCAACCGAAGTGTGCGGCCGCCGGACCCACGATCACCGAAGCATCCGTCACCCGGCCGGTGACCACGACGTCGGCGCCCGAACTGAGGCAGTCCACGATGCCCCACGCGCCCAGGTAGGCGTTGGCCGCCAGGGGAGTGCCCAACCCGAGTTCGGAAGCGCGGCCCACGAGATCGTCGCCCTCGACGTGGGCGACGTTGACGTCGAGGCCCAGGCGCTCGGCCAGGGCCCGGACCGCGGCGGCCAGCCCGGCCGGGTTCAGCCCGCCGGCGTTGGCCACGATCTTCACGCCTTTGTCCAGCGCCAGCCCGAGCGATTGCTCCAGCTGGATCAGGAAGGTCTTGGCGTAGCCGCGGTCAGGGTTCTTGGCCCGGTCGCGGGCCAGGATCAGCATGGTGAGTTCGGCGAGATAGTCGCCGGTCAGATAGTCCAGCTCACCGCCGGTGAGCATGTCGTGCATCGCGGAGAGCCGGTCGCCGTAAAACCCCGAACAGTTGCCGATCCGTACTACTGGTGGCACGCGTACTCCCGTCAACGCTGAAAGGGACCCAACCAACCGGTAGGTTAGCGGGTACCGCCGGTCTCACGTCAAGGGGTGCTCCTGTGCGAGCCGGCACGGGTGAGGCTGACGTCATCGAAGCAGGAATCCCGACGTTTTGGAGCCGACGCAGGTCAACCGTTACTCTGTAGGGCAGTCGTCTGCCGCTGCGATGCGCGCGGCAACCCCCAAAGCAAGGAGATGCACGTCATGGCTGTGCCCAAGCGCAGAATGTCGCGCGCGAACACCCGTAGCCGGCGCGCGCAGTGGAAGGCCGAGGCCACCGGTCTCGTCGGCGTCAATGTCGCCGGTCAGCAGCGCAAGGTGCCGCGCCGTCTGCTCAAGGCCGCTCGTCTCGGCCTGGTCGACCTCGACAAGCGCTAGAACCTCAGAGCTCTTTCCCAAAAAGCGCTATCACTCGTGATAGCGCTTTTTGTCGTGCTCAGGGCTGTTCAGGCTCCACAAAAACGCTCGGCGAATTTGCGGCGCGCCTCTCAGCCCTCTCTCAGATAGCGGGTTGAGACTGTGCCTGTGCGCATACTTGTCGTTGACGACGATCGCGCTGTGCGCGAATCCCTGCGCCGGTCGCTTTCCTTCAATGGTTATTCGGTCGAGCTTGCCCAGGATGGGGTAGAAGCGCTCGAGGCGATTGCCAATGACCGGCCTGACGCTGTGGTTCTGGACGTGATGATGCCGCGGCTCGACGGCCTGGAGGTGTGCCGGCAGCTCCGAAGCACAGGTGACGATCTACCGATCCTGGTGTTGACGGCCCGCGACTCGGTCTCCGAGCGGGTCGCCGGACTGGACGCCGGCGCGGACGACTATCTGCCCAAGCCGTTCGCGCTCGAGGAGCTCCTCGCGCGGATGCGCGCGTTGCTGCGCCGAACCGTCAACGACGACGGCGCCGACTCGCAGAAGATGTCGTTCTCGGACCTGACCCTGGACCCGGTCACCCGGGAGGTGACCCGCGGCCAGCGTCAGATCAGCCTGACCCGCACCGAGTTCTCACTGCTGGAAATGCTGATCGCCAACCCGCGGCGGGTGCTGACCCGGAGCCGCATCCTCGAAGAGGTGTGGGGATTCGACTTCCCGACCTCAGGGAACGCCCTCGAGGTGTACATCGGCTACCTGCGCCGCAAGACCGAGGCCGAAGGCGAGCCCCGGCTGATCCACACCGTGCGCGGCGTCGGTTACGTGCTGCGCGAAACACCCCCTTGATTTGATGGCGCTCAACGCAAACACCTGGCGGACTGCCAACCTCCGAAACACCAGCTCACTGTCATTGCGCTGGCGCGTGATGATGCTCGCGATGTCGATGGTGGCCATGGTGGTCGTGCTCATGGCCGTCGCTGTCTACGCCGTCGTGTCCCGCGCGCTGTACGACGACCTGGACAACCAGCTGCACAGCCGGGCCCGGCTGCTCATTGAGAGCGGATCGTTGGCCGCCGACCCCGGGAAGGCGATCGAGGGCACGGCGTACTCCGATGTCAACGCGATGCTGGTGATCCCGGGCCGGTCCATCTACACGGCGAATCAGCAGGGCCAGATGCTGCCGCTCGGCAAGCCCGAGAAGGACGTCATCTCCGGCGAGCTGCTGATGTCCCTGCGCACCGCCAACCACCAGCGGGTGCTCGCGGTGCACCTGGCCAACGGCAGTTCCCTGCTGATCTCCAAGAGCCTGGCCCCGACCGTCCAAGTGCTCAGACGGCTGGGCACCGTGCTGCTCATCGTCGGCGGCGTCGGGGTGGCGGTGGCCGCGATGGCCGGTGGCGCGGTGGCCAGAGCCGGGCTCAGACCGGTGGGCAGACTCACCGAAGCCGCCGAGCGGGTGGCCCGCACCGACGATCTGCGGCCCATCCCGGTGGTCGGCAGCGACGAGCTGGCCCGGCTCACCGAGGCGTTCAACATGATGTTGCGGGCGCTGGCCGAATCGAGGGAACGCCAGTCCCGGCTGGTCTCCGATGCCGGGCACGAGCTGAGAACGCCGCTGACCTCGCTGCGCACCAACGTCGAACTGCTGATGGCTTCGCAGGCGCCCGGGGCACCGCCGCTGCCCAAGGACGAGATGGACGGGCTGCAGCAGGACGTGATCGCGCAGATCGAGGAACTGTCCACCCTCGTGGGTGACCTTGTCGATCTCACCCGTGACGACGCAGGCGGCATCACGCCGGAGCCGGTCGACATGTCCGAGGTGGTCGACCGCAGCCTGGAACGGGTCCGGCGGCGCCGCAACGACATCGAATTCGATGTCGACGTCACCGGGTGGCAGGTGTTCGGCGACGCACCCGGGTTGGGCCGGGCCGTGCTCAACCTGCTCGACAACGCCGCCAAGTGGAGTCCGGCAGGCGGACGCGTCGGGGTGCGGTTGCATCAGGTCGACCCGACGCATGCCGAATTGGTGGTCTCCGACCACGGGCCGGGTATTCCGCCGCAGGAACGTGCGCTGGTGTTCGAGCGCTTCTACCGGTCGGATGCGGCGAGGGCGATGCCGGGCTCCGGCCTCGGGTTGGCTATCGTCCAGCAGGTGGTGCTCAAACACGGTGGCGCACTGCGGATTGACGAAACCGTGCCGGGGGGCACTCCACCGGGGGCGTCGTTCCACATGGTGCTGCCGGGGCAGCCGATCCCGAATGGCGATGCGACACAGTTGCCGCGGGCCGGCGGTAGGGACACCGTCGGCGCGGAGAAAAGGTGAGACAGTTAAGTCGGTCGGGGGACTAGTCATGGATGGATCAGAGATCTCTAAGTGGATTCTCAGCCCATCTGGGCAACCTGAGTGACAACGAGTTCGTTTAACGGACTGAGAGACACGAGGGTTGGACAAACGGGTCGGACCGGGCCGGCGTCACTGGCCGGTGGTGGACCTTTTACAAGAGAAGAGCACGCAGCACAATGACGAACCACCCGAGGTACCCCCAACAGCCGGAGCAGCATTCCGGCGGCGTTGCCCCCGGATACGCCGGTGCGCGGCCTGATCCTTACCAGCAACAGCCATACGACTGGCGCTACGCCCGGCAACAGCCGCAGCAGACGCAGCAGCACACGACGCACCAGACCCAGCAGCACCAGATCCCGCAGCAGGCATACCGGGCGCCCTACGACCCGTACCGTGTGCCGGCCAGCCCGCAGCCCGTCCCGGCCAAGAAGCGTTCCAAGGCCGGCCTGGTTGCCGGGGCGCTCGCCGTGGCCGTGGTGTCGGCAGGCGTCGGCGGCGGTGTCGCCACCCTGGTGCACGACGACCACCCGCGCCTGGGTACTCAGGGCCTCGGCGCCGCGCCGACCGTCCCCGCCGCGGCGTTGCCCCCCGGCTCGGTGGAGCAGGTGGCGGCCAAGGTTGTGCCGAGTGTGGTCAAGCTCGAGACCGATCTGGGCCGCGCGTCCGAGGAAGGCTCAGGCATCATCCTCACCGGCGACGGACTGATCCTGACCAACAACCACGTGGTGCAGGCCGCCAAGCCGGGCGGGCCCGCCGCGGCGCCGGTCCCCGGCGCGGCACCGACCGGCGCGCAGACCAAGGTGACGTTCTCCGACGGGACCACCAAGCCGTTCACCGTCGTCGGCACCGACCCCAGCAGCGACATCGCCGTCGTGCGCGCGCAGGATGTCTCGGGTCTGACCCCCATCACCCTCGGCTCGTCGGCCAATCTGCGGGTGGGCCAGGACGTCGTCGCGATCGGGTCCCCGCTGGGGCTGGAAGGCACAGTGACGACCGGCATCATCAGTGCGCTGAACCGGCCGGTCGCGGCCGGCGGTGACACCCGCAACCAGAACACCGTGCTCGACGCGATCCAGACCGACGCCGCGATCAACCCGGGTAACTCCGGTGGCGCGCTGGTCAACATGAACGGCGAGCTGGTCGGGATCAACTCGGCGATCGCCACCATGGGCGGGGATTCGCCGCAGGCGCAGAGCGGCTCGATCGGGCTGGGCTTCGCGATCCCGGTGGATCAGGCCAAGCGCATCGCCGACGAGCTGATCCAGAACGGCACGGCCTCGCATGCCTCGCTCGGCGTGCAGGTGGCCAACGACAAGACCAGTGACGGCGCCAAGATCGTCGAGGTCACCAACGGCGGCGCCGCTGCCGCCGCCGGCCTGCCCAGCGGTGTGACGGTCACCAAGGTCGACGACCGGGTGATCGGCAGCGCTGACGCCCTCGTGGCCGCGGTGCGGTCCAAGGCCCCCGGTGACAAGGTCACGCTGACATTCCTCGACCAGGGCGGAAAGCCGCAGACCATCGAGGTCACCCTCGGAAGGGCGGAGCAATGAGCACGGTGATCGGATCCGACAAGACGGCCACACTCCGTCTGGCTACACCGTTGTCTGTCGCCGGATATACGGTTGCAGGCATGGAACAACCAGGGGAGTTGGTGGGCCGGGCGCTCGTCGTCGTCGTGGACGATCGCACCGCACATGGCGAGGAAGACCACAGCGGTCCGTTGGTCACAGAATTGTTGGGCGAGGCCGGTTTTGTCGTCGACGGTGTCGTCGTCGTCGCCGCTGACGAGGTCGAGATCCGCAACGCGCTGAACACCGCGGTGATCGGCGGCGTCGATCTGGTGGTGTCGGTCGGCGGGACGGGGGTGACGCCGCGCGACGTGACGCCGGAGGCCACTCTCGACATCCTCGACAGGGAACTGCTGGGCATCGCCGAGGCGCTGCGGGCATCCGGGCTGTCCGCCGGGATCCCCGATGCGGGGTTGTCCCGCGGTCTGTGTGGTGTCTCGGGCAGCACGCTGGTGGTGAACATCGCGGGGTCGCGTGCCGCGGTGCGCGACGGGATGGCCACCCTCGGGCCACTGGCCGCGCAAGTCATAGGCCAGCTATCAAGTTTGGAGATCTGAACAGAAACGAAACGGCGGCCACCGGCCGCCGTTTCTGTTTCCAGGCGATTGTTAGGCAGAACGACGGTGCTGGTTAAGAGCAGGTTAACGGTTGTCGCAGTAGGGCCTACGATCAGATGTGATCTTCGTCACAAAGGGAATTGCAGATGCCAGAAGCGAACAAAACGTCCCGCCACGCAGTTAACAAGATCTTCGGTGAGGCCCTCCCGGACATCGCTCCCGACGAACGCGACACCGCTTCGCCGGACGACGACGCCGACCGTGACCGGTGGCTGAGGAACAACATTCCGCCGCACCATCAATGAATAGGTGAACGGCTTGTAGCGGTGGGAAACTCCCGTTCTCAACTGTGGTCTGCACCTCAGTTCGTTACCGAGGCGAACGGGACCACAGCATTGCCGGGTGGCCCAAATCGCAGGGTCGTGGCGCCGCGCGCAATCTTCCAGCTACTTTTCAGCAAATTTTGATCGATTGACCGTATGCAGCCCTGCGGATATGTGCTTGCGTTGCCGCACCGGTGGGCTGCCGTTATGTTCCTCGTGTCAACGATGAGCATTACGTAAGAGCAACGTGTGGGGTTTCTAATCCCAGTCACATGTAGGTCTTGCGGGGCGATACGGTCTGCGGGGGCCGGGAAGCCGACCACAAACGGTGAGCCTCCGGGAACGCCGGCGATATAGCTAGGGAGAACATGAAGGCATTCAGTCGGGTGCTGGTCGCGATGGTGGCAACCATCGCGGCGCTGTTTACGAGCACAGGCACTTCTCATGCGGGTCTGGACAACGAACTGAGCCTGGTCGATGGTCAGGACCGGACCCTGACCGTTCAGCAGTGGGACACCTTCCTCAACGGTGTGTTCCCGCTGGACCGCAACCGGCTGACCCGTGAGTGGTTCCATTCCGGTCGCGCCAAGTACGTGGTGGCCGGGCCGGGCGCCGATGAGTTCGAGGGCACCTTGGAGCTGGGTTATCAGATCGGCTTCCCCTGGTCGCTGGGTGTGGGGATCAACTTCTCCTACACCACCCCGAACATCCTGATCGACGACGGTGACATCACCGGCCCGCCCTTCGGCCTGGAGTCCGTGATCACCCCGAACCTGTTCCCGGGTGTGTCGATCAGCGCCGACCTGGGCAACGGCCCCGGTATCCAGGAAGTGGCCACCTTCTCGGTGGACGTCAAGGGTCCGGCCGGCGGTGTGGCGGTGTCCAACGCGCACGGCACCGTGACCGGTGCGGCCGGTGGTGTGCTGCTGCGTCCGTTCGCCCGGCTGATCGCCTCGACCGGTGACAGCGTCACCACCTACGGCGAGCCTTGGAATATGAACTGATCTGAAGCCCGACGAAAGCAGCCCCTGGAGAAATCCAGGGGCTGCTTTCGTTTGCGGGGTGTGTGCCGCGTCAGCGGTCTGCACTGGTGTGCTTGGCCGTGTCCGGGCTGGGACCGGTGCCTGGGCCGGTCACGTGCTTGCCGGTGTCGACGCTGCCGTTCTCGGCCAGCAGATCGCGGATCTCGGTGAGGATGCTCAGCTCGGTGTCCTGGGCCTGTTCGACCTCGCCGCGTTCGCGCAGCTTCTTGTACGGCAGGACGATGACGAAGTAGATCACCGCAGCCACCAGGATGAAGTTGATGGCGGCGGACAGGACGGCGTTGAAGTCGATGAACGTCTCGGGGTCGCCGCCCAGTGAGATCTTGAGGATGCCGTATTCCTTGCCCGGGCCGGCGCCGATCCGGTCGATCAGTGGCTGGACCACCTTCTCGGTGAAGGCGGTGACCAATCCGGTGAAGGCGGCGCCGATGACCACAGCAACCGCAAGATCGATGACATTGCCGCGAGATAGAAACTCCTTGAAGCCCTTCAACATGCGGGGACCCTTCCTGCAGTGTGGTGTTTTCGGTGCGACAAGCAAACAGTAACCGAGTTGGCCGAATGCCTGGGTGATTGTCGGTCAACATCTTCGTAACGAACGAATCATGTTGTCCGGCAGCGGGATCCAGTCTCAGTGGATGGTCAGTGTAACCGCCTGGACCAGGCTGATCGCCGCCACCTCATTCGCCGGGCGCGCGGGCAGCGCCACCAGGGCCACGCGATCGCTGCCCACTCCGGCACCTCGGGGCTTCTCCGAGACGAGCACCACCACGGCCCCGGAGGCCACCACGATCGGTCGGGCCGGCTGCTTGCCATCCTGATCTCCGGTCACCGTGAGTACGTCGACGACGTCGCCCGCGCGGATCAGATCGAGCAGGGCGGAGTCGGTGAGTTTGACCGGCACGATCCGGGCATCCGGGCCCGCAGCCGATTCGGCCAGCCGTGACCCGAGCAGCCGAACATCGGTCAGAACCTCGCCGCGGCGGGCCGGGGCGGTCAGCGTCGCACCGATCACCGGGGCCACGTCACGCTGGGCGCCGTCGGGCAGGGTGGCCGTACTGCGGCGTTCCAGCCGCACGTCAGCGGCGGTCAGCGCGACGCCGGGGGACAGGTCGTGGGTGGCCACCGCGATCTCGGTGTACTCGCCGTGTGGATCGGAGCGCAGGGCCGTAATCGCGGCCAGGACCACCAGCCCGGCAGCGGCGGCGCGGCGTGCGGCCACCGTCCGGGTCCAATCGGGCCGAACGGCAGTCAGCCGGCGCCAGGGTGGCGGGTTGAGAGATTCGGCCATGGCGCAACGGTAGGCGCGCGACGGCCGTGTGAGAACGACGTATTCGCCGTCCTGTGGATAACTCCCGGGCTAGCTCGAAGCTGCCGCGGCGGGCGCTGCGCTGGAGCTGCTGGAGGAGCTGCTCGACGAGGAAGAGGACGACGAGTCCGAGGACGTGCTCGACGAGGTGCTCTCCGAGCTCTTGGCGGGGGAGCCGTTGGACGAGCTCTTGCCCGACTCGCGGTTGTCGGTGCGGTAGAAACCGCTGCCCTTGAACACCACTCCGACCGACCCGAAGAGCTTGCGCAGCTTGCCGGAGCACTTGGGGCAGGTGGTCAGCGCGTCGTCGCTGAAGGCCTGCACCGCATCGAACCGATTGCCGCACTCAGTGCACGCGTAGGAATAGGTAGGCACGAAAACCCTCCGAGTTGGTCAAACTTGTTAGCACTCTACCGGCTCAAGTGCTAGAACCGCTACGTGGGCCATGTCATTCCCGCGGGCCGCAGGCGCCGGCGCACCGGAAGGCTAGCGGTATTGGTCGTGGTGGCGGTAATTCTGGCGGTGGCGGCCGTACTCGTGGTGGCCCGCACGCGGGAGGCCGGGTCGGCCGACCAGCCTTCAGCGCAGCCGCCGCCCTCCGCTCAGCCTCCCGGGCCCTCGCAGCGGACCCCCGGCTTCGACCATGCCCGCATGCTGCTGGCGGGTCTGCCGGTCAAAGGCTGGGACCGCCACACCGACTACGCCCGGTCCCGCTTTGGCGAGGCGTGGAGCGACGACGTCAACGTCGAGTTCGGTCACAACGGCTGCAACACCCGAGACGACATCCTGCGTCGCGACCTGGCTCGGCTGACCGTCCGTCCCGGCACCTGTTATGCCGCCACTGGTGTGCTGCACGATCCGTACACCGGTGTCGAGATCGCCTTCACCCGTGGGCCCGACACGTCCAGCGCGGTGCAGATCGATCACCTGGTGTCGCTGTCGGACGCCTGGTACAAGGGCGCACGGACCTGGGACCCGCAGCGGCGCAAGGACTTCGCGAATGATCCACGCAACCTCATCGCCGTGGCCGCCCAACCCAATTTCGACAAGGCCTTCCGCGACGCGGCCAGTTGGCTGCCGCCCAACGTGGCGTTCCGTTGCGAGTTCGTGGCCCGTCAGGTCGACGTGAAAAATACCTACGGACTGTGGGTCTCGGCGAAAGAGAAACACGCGATGGAAGCGGTGCTGGGTGACTGCTAGCCGCAGCGCCGGTGCCGCGCTCTAAACCGAGGATTCCTGCTCAATGGTGACTGGAATCCTAGGTGTAAACCCCCGCGGCGCCGAGGCTCTTAGCCCGCCTTGTATCGCGGCGCGATCATCACCGGCACCGGCGACCGGCGCAAGATCTTGCCGGCGGCCGAGCCCAGGAACACCTGCGCGGTTGGGGCCGCCGCACCCGAACCGAGCACGAGCATGTCTCCGGATTCCCACCCGATGCTCTGCACCGCGGCGTTCCAATCGTGGCCGGCACCGACCACCACGTCGACGTCGGGAACCGCCATCTGGTCGCGAATAGCCTTGAGCTGCTTGGTGATCTCGGCAATGGTGCGCCGTGACCACTGCTGGACCACCAACTCCTCGGCCGAGGTTTCGATGGTGCCGGCGAACGCGGCCGTGTTGCGAACCGTGAACGATACGATCCGCAGCCTGGCCTTCCAGGCTGCGGCCAGCTCGGCGGTGGCCGGGATGAGCCCGTTGACGTCGGCTTCTCCGCCGTAGGCCGCGGTGAGGCGGCCGATGGGGACGTCGGTCTGGGTGTACCCGCGGGGCGCGAAGGCGACCGGCACCCGGGCGGTGTGCACCAGCCGCTCGGTCACACTACCCAGGGCGACCCGGCCGATCATCCCCGATGAGGACGAGCCGACCGATACCAACGTCGCCCGGTGAGCATCGGCCAGTTCCATCAAACCTGTTGGTATCGAGGTGGATTCGTGTACGACGGGGATGACGTCCAGCTCGACGGGCAGCACCGCGACAGCGCGCTGCAAGGCCTGCGTGGCCTGCGCGCGGACGTACGCCAGGTACTCGCCCTCGACCGGGTCGTCACGCGGTGGCCAGGCCCGTTCCACCACCGCGGCGGCGATCACCTGCTCGCCGGTGGTGCGGGCGAGCTGGATGGCCAGATTCAGCGGTGCGCTGCTGTGCCGGCTGGCGCTGAACGCCGCCAGGATGGTCACGACGCGTGCTCCTCGGTGCGCACTCGCGACACCACGTGCGTCACCGGGATCTGGTAGTCGGCGCGGGCCCGGTCGACGACGTCGAAGCGGTGCCACACCGAGTCCTCCGGCGGCAGTGTCGATATCACGATCTGGTCGGGCCGGAACGTGTCGACGGCGTGCGCCAGGGCCCGCAGCGGTCGGTAGTCGCCCAGCTCGCCGTCGGCTTGCAACTGCTCGGAGCGCAATGTGTTCAGCGTCTGATCGAGGCGGTTCTGCGCCGCGCGGGTGGTGGCCTCCGAGATGTCGAGAGGACCGTGCGTGGCGGCCACCCCGGTGTCGATCGGACTGGCCGGCACCACCACCTGATAGACGGTGTCGCGGTCGGCTCCGATGCGACGCAGCTCGTCGAGCAGCTCGGTGGATTCCACGGTCTGATTGGCCAGCACCAGTACGCGGTGCGGATGCGCGGCACCGGCCTCCGGGGAAACGCCGGCCACCTCGGGACGGTGTGAGATGAACCAGCGGTTCGCCACGAACAGCACGATCACCACGGCCCACGACAACAAGCTCATGGTCAGCGCGGTCCGGTTGTCCCCGCCCTGCACGAACATCTGCACCAGGATCGCGAAGATGGCCGTCGCGGTGAGGATGGACAGCACCGGGAACAGCCACATCTTGACCTTGAGGGTGTCGGCCGAGGCGCGGTACCGCAGCACGATCTGGGAGACCGCGATCAGCAGGTAGACGAACAGGATCACCGCTCCGCTGGAATCCAGCAGGAACTTGAAGATGAAGTCCGGCGAGAACGCCGAGGCGATCACGCCCAGGAAACCGATGACCGACGATGCCAGGATCGCGGCCGCTGGAACGCCGCGCCGCGTCACCGAGACCAATTGTGGCGGTGCCTCGCGGCGCGCCGCCAGCACGAACAGCATCCGAGAGGCGGTGTACATCCCGGAGTTCAAGCAGCTCAGCACGGCCGTGAGCACCACCGCGTTCATGATGTGATCGGCGTAGGGGATGCCTATCTCGGTGAAGGCCGACACGAACGGCGACGCGGCGACCTGCTCGCTGTTCCACGGCAGGATCGTCACGAGCAGGAACGCCGAACCGACGAAGAACACCGCGATGCGCAGGATCACCGAGTTGGCGGCCTTCGCCACCGCGCGCTCGGGATCGGAAGATTCGGCGGCCGCGATGGTAGCGATCTCGGCGCCGACCATCGAGAAGATCACCGTCACCACACCGACCGTGACCGCCATGGCGCCGAGCGGGAAGAAGCCGCCGTGCGAGGTCAGGTTCGAGAAGTCCATCTCCTTGTGCGGCCACAACCCGATGACGTACAGCGAACCCAGGCCGATGAACGCCAGGATCGCGGCCACCTTGATGCCGGCGAACCAGTATTCAAACTCGCCGAACGACGACACCGAGAACAGGTTGGTGGCGGTCATCGCGATCAACAGGATCAGTGCCGTCAGCCAGATGGGGACGTCGACCCAGAACTGGATGATCTTCGCGCCGGCGATGGCTTCGAAGCCGACCACGATCACCCAGAAGTACCAATACAGCCAGCCGACCGAGAAGCCGGCCCAGTTGCCGAGCGCATTGCGCGAATAGTCGGCGAACGATCCGGTCGACGGATTGGCAACGGCCATTTCGGCGAGCATCCGCATGACCATGATGACCAGAACCCCGGCGAGGGCATAGGTGATGAAGACACCGGGGCCGGTTTTGCCGATGACCACGCCGGAACCGACGAACAGTCCGGCGCCGATGACGCCGCCGATCGCGATCATCCGCAGTTGTCGCTGACTCAGCGCCTTTTTCAGGGCGGGTGTTTCACCCATGTGCGTACCGACTCCTCCGTGGTATGTGACTCAGCTCACAAACGGCCAGAAGGGAAACGCTATGCCCGTCGGCGGCTCGTCGGAGCCGAAATCGGGCCGAAACTGTAGGAAACTCGCGCGGCCCGTTCAGACACTTGTCGAATCGGGCCGGTAGAGCCCGGCCAGGCGCGCCAGGCGCAGGCTCAGCATCAGATCGAAACGGGTTTCACCGTCGCTGAGATCGCTGCCGACGGCCTCGGTCAGCTTCTCCAACCGGTAGTACAGCGTGGACCGGTGCAGATACATGTCCTCGGAGGTGCGTCGCACGTCGCCGCCGTTGGCCAGGTAGGTCTCGAGCGTGCGGAGCAGGTCTTCGCGACCCTGCTCGATCAGGCTGACGATGCCTGAGTGGACCAGCTCGCCGAGCCGGTCCCGGTCGTAGGCCTGGCCCAGCAGCGCCAGCGTGCGCCACGAGCCGAGGGCGGACCAGTCGACCACCTGGACGCTGCCCACGCCGACGCCGGCCAGCATCAGCGCCAGCCGCGCCTGCCGAAACCCAAGGGCGGCTTGCGTTATCGGCAGGGGAGCGCCGGAGGCCCCGATCTCTGGGCGGGTTCCGTAGCTGGCCCGGACCGCCTCCGCAACAGTTTCGGCGGTCGCGGGGGAACCGGGGTCGGAACGCGACACCGCCAGGACGGTGGTCGGGGATCCGGCCATGGTGTACCACCGGCGCGTCCGGTCGGTGGCCGTCAACCGCAACCGCAGCGCCAGGCCTCGATCTATCGGATCGCCCGCGCCGTCAGCGCCTGGCTCGAACGCGAAAACCTGGACCACGTCGTGCGGCTCGGCCATCGACCTGGTGTGCAGTTCGGCGACCACCGCATGGGCCTGCCCGGGGTCCTCGGCGGCGATCAGCCGCATCAGCAGGCCCTGCTGCGCGGACTCTTCGGCGCGCAGCGCGGCGTTGCGGCGGTCGAGGATGTCCAGCAAGTCGGCACCCGCCCGCTTGGCCAGCTGCTCGCCGTGCTCGGGCAGTGACCCCTCGGGGACGATGATCCAGAGGTAGCCGAACCGCTCGGACGCCGACCGTACCGGCACACAGAACCGCGGCATCAGATTGTGTTGCGGGAACGCCGGAATCCACAGCGCCGAGTCCGCCGACCCGATGCCGAATTCGAACAGCGCCGCCTTGACCTCCGCGCGGGTCTCGCGTTGCAGCACGCTGTGGACCCGCACGTCGTCGAGTTCGCCGAGCTGACGGCTGTGGGTGATCGGGGTCAGCTCCTCGTCGTCCAGCAGCACGGCCCGGTCCAGGGTTTGAGCCAGCGCGTCGACGATCAGCTGCATGCGGCCACTGAAGTCAGCGCTCACCGGATCGGCCACCTGACGATTCTGGACCGTTCAACGCCGCAACGTCACGATTCCGCCCGACGGCGTCAGCGCGTGCGTCATCCGTACGTCGTGGGGATCGGCCGGCACCTCGTCGACCAGTTCGTCGTCGCGCACCACCGCGACCAGGCGCGCGTGCGGTGCGGCGTAGATGAGGCTGCGGTCGTAGAACCCGGCGCCGCGGCCCAGCCGGTTCCCGTTGCGGTCGACGGCCAGCGCGGGCACGAGGATCACCTCGGCGTCCGCGATCCGTCCGGCGGGCAACCACGGGGGTGCGGGCTCGCGGAGGCCGAACTCCGCCGCCACCAACGTGCCGGGCTCGTACGGGCCCCACTGCATCGGCATGCCGCGGCCGTCGCCGTCGTTGCGGGCGACCGGAAGCAGCACGCGCACACCGAGTTCCAGAAGGGTGTCCAACAGCGCCTGCGACCCGGGTTCGGAGCCGACGGGAACATAGGCGCACACCGTTTGCCCGTCGCGCACCAACGAGGGCAGCCAGCGGCAAAGCGCCTGCGCCTCGCTGTCGCGGCGGTCGGCCGGCAGCGCCCGTCTGGCCCGAAGAACGTCAGCTCTCAACTCGGTCTTTGTCGGCGGGGTCACGCCCTCCACCTTTTCAGAACGGACACTAGGGTGTGAACGATGAGCACGTCTCACAAGGCACCTGAGGTGCCGATTCCCTACACGGCCGTGGTCCCGGCGGCCGGTCTGGGTACGCGATTCCTGCCCGCCACCAAGACGGTGCCCAAGGAATTGCTGCCGGTCGTCGACACCCCAGGCATCGAGCTGGTCGCCGCCGAGGCGGCCGAGGCCGGTGCCGAGCGCTTGATCATCATCACCTCCGAAGGCAAAGACGGCGTCGTCGCGCACTTCGTCGAGGACCTGGTGCTCGAGGGCACGCTGGAGGCTCGCGGCAAGAAGACGATGCTGGAGAAGGTCCGTCGCGCTCCGGCCCTGATCAAGGTCGAATCCGTGGTGCAGGCCGAGCCGCTGGGCCTGGGGCACGCCGTCGGCTGCGTCGAGGGCTCGCTGGCTCCCGACGAGGACGCGATCGCGGTGCTGCTGCCCGATGATCTGGTGCTGCCCACCGGTGTGCTGGAGACCATGTCCAAGGTTCGCGCCAAGCGCGGCGGAACCGTGCTGTGCGCCATCGAGGTGCCCGAAGACGAGATCAGTGCCTACGGCGTCTTCGACGTCGAGACCGTGCCCGACGCGGCCAACCCGAACGTGCTGCGGGTCAAGGGCATGGTGGAAAAGCCCAAGTCCGACGATGCGCCGTCGCCCTACGCCGCCGCCGGCCGCTACCTCCTGGACCGGGCGATCTTCGATGCGTTGCGCCGGGTTTCGCGCGGGGTGGGCGGGGAGATCCAGCTGACCGACGCCATCGCGCTGCTGATCGAAGAGGGGCATCCGGTCCATGTCGTCGTGCACCGCGGAGCCCGACACGACCTGGGAAATCCCGGCGGCTACCTGAAGGCTGCGGTTGACTTTGCGTTGGAACGTGACGACTACGGCCCCGATTTGCGGCGGTGGTTGGTCGAACGATTGGGTCTGACCGGACAGGACGGCTAGCAACGCGTCGGGTGTCCGGCAGTCGGGGGCCCGTAGATAGAAAGGCGTGTTGTGCGTTCGGTGGAGGAACAGCAGGCTCGGGTAGCGGCTGCTGCGGTGGCCCCCCGACCGGTGCGAGTGGCCATCGCCGAGTCTCAGGGCCTGATGTGTGCCGAAGAGGTCGTCACCGAACGACCCATGCCTGGATTCGATCAGGCCGCGATCGACGGTTACGCGGTGCGCAGCGTCGACGTGCTGTCCGTGGGTGACGGCGCCGGGGAGATCAGCCTGCCCGTGATGGGCTCGATCGAGGCGGGAGCCCGCACCCCGAGCCGGTTGCAGCCGCGGCAGGCCGCGCGCGTGCAGACCGGCGCACCGATGCCCACTCTGGCCGATGCGGTGCTGCCGTTGCGATGGACCGACGGCGGTGAGAGCCGGGTCCGCATCCTGCGCAGTGTGCGCTCGGGCGCCTATGTCCGGCGCACCGGTGACGATGTGCAACCCGGCGACGTCGCGGTCCGGGCGGGCACCATCATCGGCCCGGCCCAGGTGGGTCTGCTGGCCGCGGTCGGGCGGGACCGGGTGCTGGTGCATCCGCGGCCGAGGTTGTCGGTGATGTGCGTGGGCGGTGAGCTCGTCGACGTGTCCCGCAATCCGGGCACGGGCCAGGTGTACGACGTGAACTCCTATGCGCTGGCCGCGGCGGGCCGCGACGCGGGTGCCGAGGTCAACCGGGTCGGCATCATCAGCACCGACCCCGGGGAATTACGGGAAACCGTTGAGGGCCAAGTCAATCGCAACGAGATCGTGGTCATCGCCGGTGCCGTGGGCGGAGCCGCCGCCGAGTCGGTGCGCACCGTGCTCTCTGAACTCGGCGAGATGGAAGTGGCGCGGATCGCGATGCACCCGGGCTCGGTGCAGGGCTTCGGCCAGCTCGGCCGCGACCGCGTTCCGGTGTTCCTGCTGCCCGCCAACCCGGTAAGTGCGCTGGTGGTGTTCGAGGTGATGGTGCGCCCGCTGATCCGGCTCTCGCTGGGCAAGCGCCAGCCGATGCGCCGCATGGTTCAGGCCCGCACCCTGTCCCCGATCAGCTCGGTGGCCGGCCGTACGGGGTACCTGCGCGGGCAGTTGATGCGTGACCAGGACACCGGCGAATACCTGGTCCAGGCCCTAGGCGGGGCGCCGGGCGCGTCGACCCACCTGCTGGCCACGCTCGCCGAGGCGAACTGTCTCGTGGTGATTCCGAGTGAGGTCGACGAGGTTCGCACCGGCGAAACCGTGGATGTGGCATTCCTGGCTCAGCGCGGCTGATAAGACTTCATTCGATGAATGACGGTGTGACGAATCGACAATGCGGATGAGCCTGTTCCGCTCCAACGCTTTTCACCCGGGCTGGCCCGGTCCGGTCGGGCCGCTGCGGGTTCCGGCCGGGGTGGTGCGGCTACGCCCGGTGCGGCTGCGTGATGCCGCGGTGTGGAGCCGCATCCGGCTGGCCGACCAGGCCCACTTGGAGCCGTGGGAGCCGGTGAGTGGTGTGGATTGGCATGTCCGCCATGCTGTTTCGTCGTGGCCGACGATCTGCTCAGGTCTGCGCAGTGAGGCCCGGCGCGGGCGGATGCTGCCCTATGTGATCGAGCTCGACGGGCAGTTCGCCGGCCAGCTGACGATCGGCAACGTCACGCACGGTGCGCTGCGGTCGGCGTGGATCGGCTACTGGGTGGCCAGCGACAAGACCGGCGGCGGGGTGGCGACCGGTGCGCTCGCGCTGGGGCTCGACCACTGCTTCAACGGCGTGCAGCTGCACCGGGTGGAGGCCACGGTGCGCCCGGAGAACGCGGCGAGCCGGGCCGTGCTGGCGCGGGTGGGTTTCCGCGAGGAGGGGCTGCTGCGTCGCTACCTCGAGGTGGACGGCGCCTGGCGCGACCATCTTCTGGTGGCGGTCACGTTGGAAGAGCTCAAGCACTCGGCGGCCCAGTCGCTGGTTTCGGCCGGCCGGGCCAGTTGGTGCTGATCCGGCGCGCCGTGTCGAAACTGCGCCCACGGTCGTGATTTCGCCGGATCCACAGCCCTGGAAGCAATCTCAGCGAATCGGCTCTCATCCGCTGTTACCAATGTGACACATGTGACTGTTGGTGCTTGTATCGATCGAATTACAGGTGTGTAATTGTGTCGGCGCGCCATCCATGGATGCGCTGGTCACAGACCTAGCCTGAAGGGGAAAGGAGCAGGCGTCATGCCAAGCATCCCCCAGTCACTGCTGTGGATTTCCCTCGTCGTTCTCTGGCTTTTCGTTTTGGTTCCGATGTTGATCAGCAAGCGCGACTCGGTCCGTCGTACCAGTGACGTCGCCCTGGCGACCCGAGTCCTCAACAGCGGACGCAACGCACAACGCTTACGACGCGGCCCCGCCGCCGGGCACCACAGCGATCCGCACTGGCGGCCAAGCGCCGACCACCTCGACGAGGATCTCGATGAAGACCTCGAGGACGAGGCGCCTGCCGAAGTGCGGGTGCACGCGACCGTGCAGCGCACCGTCGTGGTGGCCGCCGCGAGTGTCGAGACCCCCGAACCCGATTACCTCGACGTCGACATCGTCGACGAGGATTCCGGTGCCCTGCCGGTCGGTGCGATGGCCAAGGCGGCTCAGGCCGAGGCGGCGCCCGAGGAAGTCGGCGAGCCCGAACTCGAATTGGAGTTCGAGACCGAGCCCGAGGCTGAGCCCGAACCCGAGCCGGAGCCCGTCGCGGTCGACGAACCGGTCGAAGAAACGATCGAGGAGCCCGTCGAGGAATTCGACGCCGTCGAGTCGGAAGCCCAAACCGAGCGGATCGCAGTCGATCTCGACGAGGCCGAGGAGCCTGAGCCGGTCCAGGAGACTGAGGACCCGGAGGATTTCGCCGACGACGAGTACGAATACGTCGCCGACGAGACAGGCCTGGAACCCGAAGCCGAGGACGAGCCGGTCGAGGAAGACCAGTCCGAGGCACGCGTCGCGTCGTTGGGCGCGACCCGGCAACGCCGGTTCGAATCCAAGAAGGCCGCGGAGATCAGCGCCCGCAAGTTCCGGTTCCGCAAGCGTGTACTCGCGCTGCTGGCCGCCACGTTGCTGTTCTCGGCGGGAGCCGCCTTCCTGGTGACACCGTCGGCCTGGTGGGTGTGTGGCACTGCCGGCACGCTGACCGTGCTGTACCTGGCTTACCTGCGCCGTCAGACGCGCATCGAGGAGCAGCTGAGGCGTCGCCGTGCGCAGCGCATGGCCCGCTCCAGGCTGGGCGTGGAGAACACCGACGACCACAAGCTCGACGTCGTACCGGCCCGGCTGCGCAGGCCCGGGGCAGTGGTCCTCGACATCGACGACGAGGATCCGATCTTCGAGCATCTGGCCTACGCGTCGTACGGGTCGATGTCGCGCGAATACGATCTACCGCGTGCTTCCGGGCAGTAGGGCGGCCGGTTTCGTCTCCCGGGGGCAGTCCTGGTAGCCTTTCCACTCGGTATTAGGGGCTATAGCGCAGTTGGTAGCGCGTCTCGTTCGCATCGAGAAGGTCAGGGGTTCGATTCCCCTTAGCTCCACTCTCAAATGGCAGGTCAGGCAACTGATCTGCCATTTTTTGACTCGGCCACAAGCCGCCGCTGCGGAGAAGCTCCCGCTGATGCGCGGAGCGGGATGGATCCTTCTGTGTTTGAGGGTGCCCAGCACGCGGAGCTGCCGTGGAACCAGCTAGGCGAGTCCGGTTCGCGGGCCTCTAGCCGGCCCGCCGGGGGTGCGGAATGATGATCGCCCGCAGCATTTTTGGAGACGCGGGTCAGACGGCCGATCCGGTCATCTCACAGGCCACATCGGCGCCCAGAGCGTTGGGTCCTCCTGAATATGTGCAGCGGCGCAGCTGGCGGGGATCATTTGGGATCTATGAGAACGTTGACCTCACGCGCTGCTGACGGCCTGTCTACAAAGATCTGGAGGCGGATCGTTTCACCGGGCTCAAAGGGACACTTGGCGATCGTATCCTCCGCATTGCCTACCGCTAGATATCCACTGTCAAGCATCAATTCGCCCGAATATATGCGCTCGCCCAGAGGCTGTTCGGAAGCTCCCTGGTATATCCTCACGCGAATATCGGTGTCGCTGTCAATAGCTTCATCCGCGGTGATAGTCCTCACCAGCACAGAATGGTCCGTGTAGGTACAAGCCGACTCGCCAGATTCCGCGCCGTCGGGAGTGTCGAAATCCTCGATGTATACCCGGTGGTAGTCAGGAAATACTTCCGTCTCCAGAATCAACAAGTTCTTCGGACCCGGCATGATGTCTATCCCTTTGGCTTGTTGTGGTTCTGCTTGCTCTTTTTATTTTTCTTCTTTTGCTTCTTCTTATCCTGATGCTTTTGTTTGCGTTTCTGCTTCACCTTCTTACGGTCGGGCTTTTTGTTGGATTTGGCCTTTGTCGGGTTCGTGCTCTGGCCTTGCCGAGTGCCGCCCGCTGAACCCTGCTGACGAACGGAGGGTTGAATGACACCTTGACGGCTTGCGTCCTGCGAATCGTAGCGTTGCTTGTTCGCACACTCTGGGCAGCGTGTCTTCCCGTCAGTGCCCCGATATGTCGTCGTGAACCGATCGCCTGGTCGTACCTTCTGATCGCGACTGAGGGATCGAACCAAGTCGCCCTCGATATCCGATTCGCTGCGCAGCTGGGACGTGACGTGGGCGCCCCTGCCGCCCTCTTCCGACGACGCATAGGGGTACTCGTGTTTGACCTTTCCCTCGCCAGCGGATGGCAAGTGTCCAGTTGCTTGTCGACGGCGTCGAACGGTGTCTTTGGGATCGCCTTTCGTCAGGACCTCTGGGCGACCGTTCTCGATTGCGTCAAGGTTGTGGTTGTAATGTCCCGGCACGACGCTCTCGTTGTAAACAAGCGACGGCACCTCGGTGGTGTGTCCGCAATCGAGCTTTGTGCAGGCGGGCAGGCTCTTCGGTCCGTAGTCGGCCGGCATCGGGCAGTTGTGGACAAGGACCGGCGCTGCCGTGGTCGTGACGTAGAAGGTATGCGTGTTCTCGATGGTGAGGTCCCACATGTGGGCGTCACCGTCCACGGGTGTAACCGACTTGACCTCTGCGGCATCACCGTTGGGGGTGTAGAGGCCGTCACCGGAACGAAGATCCGCCGCGTCGGTCCAGCCGGGTCCGTTGGCCTGACTGGGTGTGGTGACGGCTGACAGGCCACGAACCGGGTTCTGCGCACGACTGGGGCTGTAGAACGGATGGCGTTCAGTGGTGTGGACGAGCGCAGATTCACCGGCGGTGTTGGTGATGGTGAGGTCGAGCAGGTCGGTGTCGTGATTGACGAGCACCGCCTGAACCGTCTGGGGTCCTGACCGGCCGGTGGCGGGGTCGGTTGACCACACCAGATCACCGATACTGACTTCTGCGATGGGGCGACTGGTGCCATCTGCCAGCAGCACGAACGTATTGGGGCTGAACGACTGTCCCGCACAGGGTATTTCCGGTGTTTTACCCGCAGTCGGTGGCGCGTTGGGTGCCTTTGGTGACAACCCCGGCACGGTGGGCGGTTTCGCCGCGCGGGCTGCCGCCACCTCGTCGGCGAGTTGTGCTGGTGGGGTGGGTGCGGCTTTGGCGACGTCGACGATGTCAGCGGTGTGTTTGGCGAGTTGTTCGGCCGCTTGCTCAACGCCTTCTTTGATGACCTTTTTGGTTGCGCCTTGCGGGGTGACCATGGAGGCGGCGCCGAGCACGTTGGAGGCGATGCCAAGTGCTTGGTTGTCGGGCATGGCGGCTGCGGCGATGTCCACGCCGGCGCTGGCCAGGTTGACTGTGGCCGAGGCGATCATGGCCGCGCTGGCGGGTCCGCCGACTCCGGTGAGCGCGAGGGCGACGCCGCCGACGAGCATGGCCGATTCGAGCGGGTTTTCTTTGACGAATGTGCCGACAGCTTTCGCTCCGGAGACGGTGGCCGACATCGCGGTGGAGGCCGCCGAGGTCACGGTGTTGGTGACGGAGTTGACCGCGTTGGTGACCGAATCGAACAGTCCCTCGGGGGGTGCGGCCCCGCCGGCTCTGGCGAGGTGCAGGGGTGGGTCGACATACACCGGCCACGTGGTGCCCGGTTGAGGATCGAACACCTCGGCCAACGCATACAACTGCGGGGCGAGCTGCTTGACCACATACGAACTCGGTACCAAAGCGCCGGTGACGTCGCGGGTTTCGGCCGGGGAGAACAGGCCGATGGTCTCGGCGGCCGGGGTGGCCCGGTTGATCGTGAGGTTGCCGTTGGTGTGGGCCAGCATCACCGTGTCAGCAGGGGTGCGGACGAACGTGGTGATCATCCGCGGCCCAGCGGGACCGTTGATCCGCGCGACCGTGCGGGTGCCGGTGGTGGTGTTCTCGGCCAGGAAGTCAAAGCCTGCACCGGCATTCGGATAGATCACCTGGCCACCGGCGGCCTGCTGAGCGGGTCCGAGGCCACCGGGCAGCACCACCTGTACGGGGCCGGCCGCTGTTGGTGAGGTCAGACCGGCCACCGGGTCCTCGGGCAGTCCGGCTCGGCGCTGCTGCGGGGACAAGGCAGGGTCCGAACCTACCGCCGAGTCATCGAACGCGGCGACTGCGGCATTGGCGAACCCCTCAATCGCCGACGCCGCAGTCGCCGCCACTGCGTCGCTGTCCTGCTCCGCAGTGGGTGCGATCAGGTGTAGCCCGCCGAGCGTAACCGCCACCGCGCACACGATGGCTAGCCACCGTGCGGGCCAACCGAGCCAGAGTATTTGCCAATCTTCAGGTAGGAAATTTGCTGTACGAGTTGGAACGCCTCGTTTGTGCCGCATGTGATCCCCCGATCAGCAACATGTCTGGAGGCAGTTCATCGTCTGCTCCCAGGTGATTTCGGGACAGTAATCCGGCGCATACTCACTCGTCAACTGCCAGTTAAGGCTGTCTGAGTGCTGGTATCGGCTCGGCGGACCTTTGTTGGTAGCAAAGAATCCTGGGTTCGCTCGACCCGCAGGTAGTGATGTGGGCCATCGAAAAATGCAGGTCTGCTAAGGTCCTATGTGTGTTTGCTCACACGCCCTCGATGGGTAGCTGATTCCCGTCGCTCGTGCCCAAGCTCCCGGGGCGGAAGGCGCGAGTACTCGCAGGCGGTCTCACCGTGGGGCGCGGTGGCCGCGCCCGCATCCAGCGTTGCGGTCCGTCTGTTCGGACGCATAGTGGAAAAACGTATGACCTAGTCGTTGGACGCGTGGACCTAGGTGGCGATAAAGCGGGATGGCATTGACGTCCGGACGGCAGTGGTCATACGCTTCGGATAATTATGTCGCTTTGGTGTCCGCGTGGGTCTCGCGAAAGACAGGAACGTCAATGAACGTGAACAGCGCCGCTCCCAACGTCTTCGAGGCTGGGCTTCCGACGCTCACGTACAGCCTCACTGCCACGCCGCACGACATCCTCGAAGATGTCCGGCTGGCGCAAGCCCGCGCGCCCATTGCCATCGGACCTCTCGGCCCGGAAATACTTTCCTACGAGCTGGCTCGCGAGATATTGCGCGACAACAGGTTCCGCCTCCCGCCCGGAATCACTCTGGCGGCGCAGGGCATCACCTCAGGTCCGTTGTACGACAAGATGACGACCAGTCTCCTCGGCCTGGACGGCGCACCACATGTTCGGCTGCGCAAGCTGGTTTCCAAGGCGTTCACGCCCCGCGCGACCTCACGTCTCCAAGGCACCATCCACGAGGTGATGAACGGGCTGATCGACCGGGTGGTGGACTCCGGCGAGTGCGACGTCGTGACCGACATCGCGCGTCCTTACCCCACCCCGATCATGTGCGCGTTGCTCGGTGCGCCGCGCGGGGATTGGCAGTTGTTCGCGGACTGGACCGAAGAGGTCTTCAAAGCCCTCAACTTTCAGCCGGATGCCGACTTTGATGAGTCGGCGATCATGCGCGCCTGGGGTGAACTCGACGCGTACGTCGACGGGATGGTCGCCGCCCGCCGAGACAATCTGACCGATGATCTGCTGTCGGAGCTCATTCGCGCTGAAAGTGACGGCGACCGGCTGAACCTGGACGAACTCCGCATGCTGGTGGCCGGCTTCCTGATGGCGGGAACGGATACGACGCGAAACCAGCTGGCGGCATCGGTTCAGGTGCTCTGCGAGCATCCGGACCAATGGGCCAAGCTGCGCGACAATCCGGAGCTGGCAATGCAGGCAGTGGAGGAGAGCATGCGCCACTCGCCCGCGGCCTGCATCGTGCCGCGTGCCGCCGTCGAGGATGTCGAGTTCGGTGGCTATCTGTTCCCGGCCGGAACCTTCGTCCTCGCGAACACCTTTGCCGCCAACCGAGATCCAGCGATCTATACCGATGCCGATCGCTTCGACATCACCCGCAAGGACGTCCCCGCAATCCTGACGTTCGGCGGTGGCGCGCATTACTGCCTGGGTGCGAACCTGGCACGCCGCGAACTGGCCGAAGCACTCACGGTCCTCACCCGCCGCCTCTCCGGCACCCAACGCGTCGGCCCGGCCCCGTGGAGATCCCTGCTGGGAATGACCGGTCCGACAACGCTTCCGATTCAATTCACCAGCGAAAGACTTGTGACGGCGGATGCGTAGCCGTGGCTGGGCGGGTTTGACGCCCTCATCGGACGAGGAAGCCATTTCGCGCATCCTGACCGCTGTCGACGAGGAGATCGCCGAACATGGGCCGGCGATCCGACTTGCCGACGTGGCCCGCAGACTCGGAGTCACCCGCCAGACGGTGTACCGCTACTTTCCGAACGCCGACGCCCTGCTCATCGCCAGCGCGATGCGCGCTGTCAACGGATTCATCGACCAGGTCGCAGATCATGTCAGCGGGCTCAACGACCCGGTCACCGCCGTGGTCGAGAGCGTTTCATTCGGAGTCGAGAGCCTCTCCGGTGATCCTCAGCTGGAGCGGTTGCTGACCCGGCGAGATGAGGGCGAAGCGGTCGTCTCGCTGACCTCCGACACGGCAATAGCATTCTGCTTGTCCGTTTTTCACCGTCTCGACGTCGATTGGCAGCTGCACGGCTTCGACACCGCCGCGCTCCGTGAACTTGCCGAGATGACTTTGCGCACCGTGCATTCCATGCTGACGGATCCTGGGCAAGAACCGCGCCAGGGACTCGCATTGCGCCACTTCGTTGCTCGATGGTTGGGCCCGGCGGTGCTCTATCCCAGATTGATGTCGCTGTCGATCCACGGGCAGGAGCGCTAGCGGGGCAGCCGATTCAGGACACGGTCAAATTGCGCAACCGCGACCAGATCAGCTCCCACGGTTGCTGTCGTCCGGTCAGTAGGTACGCGTGCATGTCCTCGCCGATGTCGCCGGCCATGCGCACGTCTGCGAAGTACTGACGAAGTTCGCCGGGCTCCTTACCGATGTAGAGGGCTTCGGATTGATCTTCGCTCGGCGACGGGAAGTAGCCGTAACTGCGGTTGAGGCTGTATGCGGTGGGCAGGCCGTATCGATCCCCGTAGCCGTCGAGATACGCCGCGACGATGTAGGAGTCGCCGATCAGGGCAGTGCGCTCACGCCGGTCGGCGGGCAACGAGCGGTAGACGTCGCCCGCGCGCTGCGCAATTTTCTGGGGTATGTCGGAGAGCACGGCCGTCGTCGAGACGACCAGTACCCCGACGGCCAGCGCGACGCTTGCCGCGTATACCGGCCACACCAGCCAGCGGGAAACACGGGCCCCTGCCTCGCGGCGCCATTGCAGGCCCAGCGCACCGACCGCAGCCAGCGGCGCATACAAGCCGACGATGTAGTAGGGACGGCCCGCGGTGGCGACGAAAACCACGTAGAGCACGACGAAACTGACACCGAGGAAGCGGTAGTCACGTAGCCCCGGTACCCGAAACAGCAGCCACAGCCCGTACGCGCCGAGGCCGACACCGAGCACGCCCGCGAACACGATCAGCTGCACGGCGATCCCCGGCCGACCGCCGTACAGCGCCTCGGCCTCACCCGCGACGACCGGGGCCATCTTCAATTGCGGCCAGCCGTTGAGGTACTGCCAGATGAACGTCGGCATGGCGATCGCTACAGCAATACCCAGCCCCGCCCACCACAGCGGACGACGCAAGAGTGCTCGCGGGCCGACGGCCGCGATCGCCGCGATGAGCACGACACCCAACAACACAATCTGGAACTTCGTCATCGCCGCGATACCGGCCACGACACCGACCGCGAGAAGCAGTCGGTCCTCGCGGAGCCGAACCCACCGCACCAACAGCCAGATCAACAACAGCCACTGGACGGGCTCGAGTGAGTACGGCGTCAGCCAATGCCCGACCAAGGAGGACCAGGCGGCGGTGGCCTGTGCGGCGGCCGTGAGCCCCTGCGCCCGCCCGTCACATCCGAGCTCGCGGGCGATGAGGCCGGCCACCACGACCGCCCCTGCGGTCGCCAGTAGGGCGGCCAGCCGCAGCACGATCAGCGAACCAGGTGCGACGGCATCCGCCAGCGCCGCCAGCGCGGGCGTCAACGGCGGTTGATCGGCCGATCCCCAGTCGAGATGACTGCGACCGATGGACACCATGTACACCTCGTCGAACCAGTAGTGCTGGTCCAATACACCTGCGATGCAATGCAATAAGGCGGTGACGGCGCTGATCGGGAGCACAACGCCCACGGCGAACGGCGATATGCGCTGACCGGCAGGTCTGTCGACGTCGGCGGTGGTCACAGAGGCCCACGTTAGTGGCCGGGCCACGGCGACCTGGTCGTAGTCAATTGACGTGCTTGTCGAACCATTCGATCGGAACCTCGGGGTGCACTCCGAAGTAGTTGTAGCCGTCGAATCGGCGGTCGGTTCCGGTGATCCAGTGCAGGGCCTTCTCCTCTACAGGGAGGGCGTCGAAGATGTCCTGCACATCCTGCGGTCGCGTCATGACGTCGTCGTGAACCTGCGCCACCAGCGTCGGTACCGTCACGGCCTTCACGTGCTCCAGTGGTGACTGCTCGGCCAGGTGGAACCCGGTGCGTTCGTGCACGGCCTTGTCGAACTTGGCATACCCGTCCGGCATCCCGATGGCCTTCACGAACTCCTCGACGATGTAGCTACCGGACACGGGCTGCAACATGACCATGGCCTGGATCTCGGAGAACTCTTCCGGGTGCTTCGACCACGCGACGGCAGTGGAGTCCGCGCCAAGGCACACCGACAGCAGCACCTTTTTCATATTCTTGGTATCCGGCCGTGCCGCAGCGTAGCGCAGCGATCCGATGACATCGCGGTACTCGGTCAACCCGATACCAGCGATGCCGCCGTTGCCCTGACCGCTCATGCCGTGGTTACGGATGTCGTAGGCCAGGACGTTGTACCCCGCGTCGTGCAGTGCCTTGTACTCCGGCAGGAAGTTGACCTCGAAGCCGCCGAGGCCGCTGAACTCTGGCAGGTGCCCCGGGTAACCGTAGCGGTTGCCAGGCAGGAAGTGGTTGTGGATTATCAGCCGGTCCGACTCGGCGGGGATGAACCAGCCCTCAAGGGGCACACCGTCCATCGACGGGAACACCACGTCCTCGTACGGCAGGCCCACCTCGTCGGGACGGCGCAACACCGGTGCGCGACGGCCCGCCGTGGTACCGGTGGTCCACAACTCGACGAAGCCGTCGAATGCTTCCTGTGCTTCGTTGTTCTCGGGCATCTCGTAACCTCGTTTCCGTTGGACGAACCTGTCTGTATCCCCACGCTATGGGCTTGCTGATGCGATCGGGGAGACGCTGCTTATAGGGGGTACTGGCAACCCCTCCCTATGCCCACCGCCTTTCCCTACTGTTGGGGTGTGGACATCGCGAAGGACGTCAGGGAGTTCCTGATGTCCCGGCGCGCCAAGATCACTCCCGAACAGGTCGGGCTGGCCCCCGGCGTGCGACGCCGGGTGCCCGGCTTGCGACGTGAGGAGGCCGCGCAGCTCGCCGGGGTGAGCGCCGAGTACTACACGCAGATCGAGCGGGGCAACGTCACGGGCGTGTCCGACGAGGTGCTGCAGGCGATCAGCAGGGCGTTGCGGCTTTCGGAGGACGAGACGGTTCACTTCTTCAACCTGGTCCGCGCCGCAGCCGGCACCCGCGCGCCGACGCGGAACAAGCGAGCCGCTGTTCGCAAACTGCCGGAGGGCGTTCAGGCGTTGATCGATGGCATGTCCGGCTCCCCGGCGATCGTGCTCGACGGAAACCTCGACATCCTGGCCGCGAACCCGCTGGGCCGGCTGCTGTATTCACCGCTGTACGACAGGGCCGTCGGGCGTCCCAACTTCGCCCGATTCATCTTCCTCGATTCTTCTGCAGCGCAGGTATTTCCCGAATGGCGGCGCAGCGCCGACGAAGCTGTCTCCTTGTTGCAGGCCGAGGCGGCCAGGGATCCTCACTCGCCGGCCATGACCCAGATCGTCGGAGAACTCGCCACCCAGAGCATCGAGTTCCGCACCCGCTGGGCGGCCCACAATGTGACCGCCCACCGGCATGGCGTCAAGAAGTTCGGGCACCCCGAGTTCGGTGATCTCACGCTCACCTACAACGTTTTCGAATTAGCGGCGGCACCGGGACTGTCCCTCGTCGGATACACCGCCGAACCGAATTCCCCTTCTGCGCAAGCGTTGAGCATCATGGCCAGTTGGAGTGCGTCCAGTCCGACGCGAAAGTGACACCGGTGAGTTCCTCCGACACCGTCCACAGGCGTGACGCGTTCTCGTTGTCGCGCAGTGGTTTCCACAGTTTCTGTGCACCAGGAGGGCCGCCGACGTGGCCCGGCCACTGGGGCCCGTAGAACGCGCCGTCCTTGGCGATGGCCGACGCCGCAGCCACCAGTGCGGGCAGTTTGGCGCTGTCCACGGTACCCACGATGAGGCCGCGCGCCGAGAACCACCGGATCATCCGCACGCCGACGGTGTCCTTGGCGCGGCCGACCTCCGGGCGCGCTGCCAGCAGACTGGTGGGGGCGACGCCTGGGTGAGCGATATTGCTGGTGATGCCCCAGCCGGCGGCCGCACTGCGACGACTGAGCTCGAGGCCGAACAGTCCGACGGCGATCTTGGACTGCCGGTAGGCGGCCATGCCGTCGTAGGAGTGCTCCCAGTTCACGTCGTCCCAGTTGATGGTCCCGCGGCGGGCGGCGACGCTGGTCTGCGACGTCACCCGCGCCCGGCCGGCCCTGAGTAGCGGCAGCAGGTGGGCGGTGAGCGCGAAGTGGCCCAGGTGGTTCGTGCCGAACTGCAATTCGAATCCGTCGCCGGTGGTCTGCCGGTCGGGCGGGGTCATTACTCCGGCGTTGTTGACGAGCACGTGAATCGGAGCACCCTCGGCACGCAGTTTCTGACCGAGCGCGGCCACCGAGGCCAGCGAGGACAGGTCGAGCTCCTCCAGCGTCAACTTCGCGTGCGGATGCCGTTCGCGGATCGTGGCGACGGCCGCGTCACCCTTGCGTGGATTGCGGACCGGCACGACCACGTCGGCGCCGGCAGCGGCGAGGCGTGTCGCGATGCCGAGGCCGATACCGTCGCTCGCGCCGGTCACCACCGCACGTTTTCCGGACAGGTCGTCGATCGTGATGTCGTCAGCATGTGGCATGTGCTCGAGAGTGCCGACCTGGCTCCGCCGTATCCACGGCCTGACGATCCGTGGCTCAGCGGTCCGGCCCGGGAGAAGATGACAGGCATGATCGATCGAGCCGGCCTGGCGGCATTCCTGGTCCGCCGCCGCGGGGCGCTGCAGCCCGAGGACGTCGGGCTCCCACGTGGACAACGCCGCCGAACGACTGGGCTGCGGCGCGAGGAAGTCGCCGCGCTGTGCCACATGTCGACCGACTACTACTCGCGGCTGGAGCGGGAACGCGGCCCGCAGCCCTCGGAGCAGATGATCGCCTCGATCGCACAGGGGCTGCATCTGTCCCTTGACGAGCGGGACCACCTGTTCCGCCTCGCCGGACATCAACCGCCGGTGCGTGGAGCGAGCAGTGATCACATCAGCCCCGGCATGCTGCGAATCTTCGACCGGCTCACCGACACCCCGGCCGAGATCGTCACCGAGCTGGGGGAGACCCTGCGGCAGACCCCGCTCGGTGTCGCCCTGGTCGGAGACCTGTGCCGGTACACCGGGCCGTCGCGCAGCATCGGGTACCGCTGGTTCACCGACCCGTCGGTGCGGGGCCTCTATCCGCGCGAGGACCACGAATTCTATTCGCGGATGTACGTTTCCGGGCTTCGAGGCGTCTTCGCACTGCGTGGTCCAGGGTCCAGGGCGGCTCGATTCGCCGAATTGCTCACCGCCGAAAGCGAGGAGTTCGGGCTGCTGTGGAATCAGCACGAGGTCGGCATCAGACCGCGAGACATCAAGCGCTATCGGCATCCCGAGGTCGGGAGTCTCGAACTGAACTGCCAGATCCTGCTCGACCCCGAGCAGTCCCACTCACTCCTCGTCTACACCGCGGTGCCGGGCAGCGAGAGCTACGAGAAGCTGCAGCTGCTTTCGGTGGTCGGTGTGCCGTCGCCGTAATTCGTCCGTGTGGTCGAGTAGTCGACCCACCCTGGTTAGGATGGGACCGTGGAGGATCAGCCGGCGGGCTCCAGTCGCGTGGCGCGCCGCCGTGACCGGCGTAAGGCCGAGATCGTCAAGACGGCCACCCGAATCCTGACCGAGTCCGGCTATCAGGGGATGAGCCTGGAAGACGTCGCCGAGCAGACTGACATCGCCAAGGCCACTCTCTACCACTACTTTTCGTCCAAGGATGCCTTGGTGTCCGCTGCGCTGGAGACCCTCACCCAGGAGGTGTTGCAGCGGCTGGCGGTCCGTGAGCAGGCCCTGGGAAATACCGGTGCTCGCGAGCATCTCGCGGCCGTGATCGATGAACAGATTCGCATCCTCACCGAAACCGCACCCGAGGTGGCTGCGGTGTTCTCGTGGCCGCGGGGCTGGCCTGCGGTCTTCGACGAGCCGATGAAGGACATGCGCCGCCGTCACGACGCGGTGTTCCGCAAGGTGGTGCAGCGCGGCGTATCCGAAGGCGAATTCACCTGTCCGGACGTCAATGTCGCGTTGCAGTGCCTGCACGGCATTCTCAACCAGTCCTCGGTCTGGATCGGACCGGGGATGCACGACGACGACCGCGCGGAACTGCGCGCCGCGATCGTCGACCGGGCCCTGTGCCTGTTCTACTGACCGGTCGTCGGCCGCGCCGACGGGAAGTGCGGCGCGCGCTTTTCCCGAAGAGCGGTGTAACCCTCCACCACGTCCGGTCCGAGAAAGGTCAACATCTCGTAAGCCGCGGACTGGTCGAAGATCGGGCCTGCATTGCGCAACCAGTTGTTGAGCGCACGCTTGGTCAGCCGGATCGCCTGCTGGGCGCCGGTGGCCAGATTGTCCGCGATCCGCAGCGCCTCGTCCAGAACCTCCTCGCGCGGAAGGGCTTTGGCGACCATGCCGATCCGCTCGGCCTCGACGCCGTCGATCATCTCGCCGGTCATCAGGTAGTACTTCGCCTTCGCCGTCCCGGCCAGCAGGGGCCAGATGATGGCCGCGTGGTCGCCGGCCGCCACACCCAGCTTGACGTGACCGTCGCCGATCCGGGCGTCCTCGGCGATGATCGCAACGTCGGCGAGCAGGGCTGCCACCGCGCCGGCCCCGACCGCGACGCCGTTGATCGCGGACACGATCGGCTTGTCGCAGTTGATCATGTTGTAGACCAGATCGCTCATCTCGCCGAGCATGTGTGAGACCCGGTCGTAGTCACCGGCCATCCGCTCCACCATGGCCAGGTCCCCGCCGGCACTGAAAGCTTTACCGGCACCGGTGATCACCGCGACCCGGGTCTGCGGGTCGGCGGCCACGTCCTTCCAGATGTTGGCCAGTTCGGTGTGCATGCCTTCGTCGGCCGCGTTGTACTTCTCCGGCCGGTTCAGGGTGATCAGCAGGACGCCGTTGTCCCGGCGGGTCAGCGTCAGCTGCTGGTAGTCGGAGAAATCCATGGGGACTGTCCCTTTCGTATGGCACCTGCGATTCAACCGAACTTACGGTTTTTCGACCATTGAAGTCAATTATCGACCGAATGGTTGATTTTCTCGTGCGCGCGTCCGATAGTGGCCTCAGCGTCCACATCACCGCAGAGCGGAAGGTCAGGTAATGCGATTCGACAACAAAGTCGCTGTGGTCACGGGTGCGGCCTCGGGGATCGGTCGGGCCATCGCGATCGCGTTGGCGGAGTCCGGCGCGACCGTGGCCGCCGTCGACCGCGATGAGGCAGGGCTCATCCGGACGGTGCACGACTGCGCGAACGCCACCGCGCACGTGGTCGATCTGGCCGACCAGGAGGCGGTGAGCACACTGCGCGATGCCGTCGTGGCCGTGCACGGTCCACCCGCCGTCCTCGTCAACGCGGCGGGCTTCGATCGGGTCGAGCCGTTCATGTCCAATGACGACACGCTCTGGCAGGGATTGGTCGCGGTGAACTTTCTCGGGCCGGTCCGGCTCACGCATGCCTTCCTCGAAACGATCCTCGCCGAGGGAGGTACGGCAAAGATCGTCAACATTGCCAGTGATGCGGGGCGGGTGGGCAGTCTGGGGGAGACGGTGTACGCCGGTACAAAGGGTGGCTTGATCGCCTTCACCAAGTCGCTCGCGCGCGAGATGGCCCGCCATCAGATCAACGTCAACTGTGTTTGCCCTGGACCGACCGACACCCCGCTGTTCGATTCGCTTCCGGACAAGGTCCGCGACGGGCTCATCAGAGCCATCCCGTTCCGCCGGGTCGCGAAACCTGAGGAGGTCGCCAAAGCTGTGCTCTTCTTCGCCTCCGACGATGCCAGCTTCATTACTGGCCAAGTCCTCAGTGTCAGTGGGGGCTTGACGATGGCCGGCTGATGGCCGCCCGGTGGCCGGAAGGCGACCATCCCGCTCTTGGTTGACGCCAGTTTGCAATGGCATACTTGCTCAGCCCCTGGGCTCAACTCAGCCGATTCCGTTAGCCTCGGGGAGCAGATTGGCCAGTTGGGGGATTGCTATGGCAAACGATCTGAGAGTGGACCCGGGGGCGCTTCGTGCGGGGGCCACTAGCAGCGAGATGATCGCTGCCGAATTGGGGGTATCGCCTGCCCGCCCGGATGCCGGGGGCTATCCGAGCAGTACGGGTGTCTCGGCGATGGACGATGCGGTGATCACCGCGCGGGCCTCCCAGTCGGGTCGCGTCAGGGCGCAGGCGGGGCATCTGTCCGCGGCCGCGCTTCGTTACGCCGCGATCGACGAACAACACGCCGGAGGTCTGGCGGAGTTGATGTGAATGATGTAGCCGCCGCCGGTCCATCGGGTGGGGAGCTGACTCGATCTCAGCTGGAGAGTTGGGACACAACGTATCTCGCGGATGCTGCCGCGCGCTGGCGGCAGTTGGCGGCCGAGTCAGAGGAACTGTTCGAGTGGCACCGGCAGAACGTTTGCGCGCCCGGCGGGGCGGAGTGGTCGGGTACCGCCAATGAGGTCGCGGGTGAACAGGTCAACGCCGACGCGATGGTGGTCCGCAAGCAGGGCGACATCCAGCGTGAGGCCTCCGAGATCGCCGAGAACGGCTGCCGTGACATCCGGTTGGCCGTCGGGCAGGTGCTGGAGGCCATCACGGCAGCCGAGGAAGACGGTTTCCTGGTGTCCGAGAACCTGCGGGTGCGCGACACCCGCCGCATCGACGTGAGCACCATGGCGGTGCGCTACACGGCATCTCGCGAGCATGCCGAGGACATCCGCTGGCACTGCGAGCGCCTCATCCAGGCTGAGATCTATCTGGGCCAGCGGCTCGAGGGCAAGGCCCTCGAGCTCGCCGCCATCCGCTTCTCGGTGTGATCGGGGCGAAGGGCTACAGCTGCGCCCAGATCGACTTGGTCTTGAGATAAGCGTCGATGCCCTCGTATCCGAATTCCTTGCCGACGCCGGACTGCTTGTAGCCGCCGAACGGCACGTTGTGGTCGAACGTCAGCTGGCAGTTCAGCCCCACCATGCCGGCCTGCAGCCGCCTGCCCAGGCTGTGCGCACGCGCCAGGTTGGTGGTCCAGACGGTCGCGGCCAGGCCGTAGCTGGTGTCGTTGGCCATCGCGACGGCTTCGTCGTCATCGTCGAACGGGAGGATGGTGACCACCGGGCCGAAAATCTCTTCCTTGTACAGCGAGCTGGTGGCCGGGTCGACGTTGGTGACGACGGTGGGCTTGACGAAGTAGCCCTTGCGGTCCAATCGGTAGCCGCCGGAAACGATTTCGGCCCCGTCGCGCTTGCCCTGGTCGATGTAGCCCAGCACGCGGTCGAGCTGCTTCTGGCTGACGAGCGGGCTGATCATCGCGCCCTCGTCCTTCGGGCCGCCCAGCACCAGGTTGTCTCCGATCATCGCGATCCCCTGCACCACACGTTCATAAACGCTGCGCTGCACAAAGATTCGTGATCCACACACGCAGCCCTGCCCCGAGTGCACGAAGATGCCCATCGAGGCCATCATGATCGCCATGTCGAGGTCGGCATCTTCGTAGATCAGCACCGGGGACTTGCCGCCCAGCTCCAGGGTCACCTTCTTCAGGTTGTCCGCGGAGTCCCGCATGATCTGCTTGCCGACCTCGGTCGAGCCGGTGAAGGCGACCTTCTCCACGTCGGGGTGCGCGGTGATCGCGGCACCCGCGGTGGCGCCGTATCCGATGACGAAGTTCGCCACGCCGTCCGGCACGCCGGCTTCACCGATCAGCCGCTCCAGCAGCACCGCTGACAGCGGGGTCTCCTCGGCGGGCTTGACGACGCTGGAGCAGCCGGCCGCCAGGGCCGGGGCGATCTTGGCGCAGGCGTTGAACAGCGGGCCGTTCCACGGGTAGATGAGGCCTACCACGCCATACGGTTCCTTGGTGGTGTAGGCGTGCAGGTTGGAATAGTTGCTGTTGACCCCGCCCTCCATCTGCACCTGGTAGCTGCTGCCGTTGAGCTTGGTGCACCAGCCCGCGTAGTAGCGGAAGAACTCCGCGCAGGTGGAGACGATCATCTCTGCCTGCATCGGGGGCATCCCGGCGTCCAACGACTCCAGCTCGGCGAATTCCGCTGCGTGCTCGTCGATCAGATCGCCCAGCTTCCAGAGCACCTTGGCGCGGTGGCGGGCCGGGACGTCGGTCCAAATCCCGGACTGGTAGGCGGCTTTCGCGGCGGCGACGGCCTCGTCGACCGCGTCGGGCCCGCAGTCGCGGAACTCGGTGATCTGTTCCTCGGTCGCGGGGTCGATGACCGCGATGGTCTCGCCCGTGCCCGGTCGGTCGCGGAGCTCTTCCAAAACCGTCTGCAGTTCCATAGGGTTCCCTTCGTCGTCGAATGCTGAGCACTTGCCTAGCAGTCGGGAACCGGGGCGGTCAAGACCGCATATGCGGCTCTCTCACGGCTATTTCCCCGTGTTTGCGGTTGTTGGGCGGATGCGGTGCGGATACGCTGACGCGGTGCCAGACATCCGGGTCCGCGAGGCGGCCGAACTGCTCGGGGTCAGCGACGACACCGTGCGGCGCTGGATCGACGACGGGGCTCTGCCTGCCCATCTCGACGGATCCGGGCGCAAGGTGATCGACGGCGCCGCGCTGGCGGCGTTCGCCCGCGCCAACGCCGCTGCGGCGCCCAAGGATCCGCTCGGCATCGGCAGCTCGGCGCGCAACCGCTTCGCCGGGCTGGTCACCGACGTCATCGCCGACGGGGTGATGGCACAGGTGGAGATGCAGTGCGGGCCGTTCACCGTGGTGTCGCTGATGAGCAGCCAGTCGGTACGTGAACTCGGCCTGGCTCCGGGCAGCATCGCCGTCGCGGTGGTCAAGGCCACGACCGTGATCGTGGAAACCCCGAAAGGACAATCGTGAACCCAGCCCGGATGTTCGCCTTGGCGCTCAGCACGGTCGGCGCGACCGCCCTGATCGCGGGCTGCTCCTCGTCCGACAACACGGCGGGCGGCTCGATCACGGTGTTCGCCGCCGCGTCGCTGAAATCGGCGTTCACCGAGATCGGCGAGCAGTTCAAGACCGACAACCCGGGGGCCTCGGTGGAGTTCTCGTTCGCCGGATCCTCGGACCTGGTCACCCAGCTCACCCAGGGGGCCGACGCCGACGTGTTCGCCTCGGCCGACACCCGGAACATGGACAAGGCGGTGGCCGCGGATCTCGTCGAGGGTGCCCCGGTCACATTCGCCACCAACACCCTGACCATCGCCGTCGCGCCGGGAAACCCCAAGGGCATCAAGTCTTTCGCCGACCTGGCCAAGCCGGACACCAGCGTTGTGGTGTGCGCGCCGCCGGTGCCCTGCGGTGGCGCGACCGAAAAGGTCGAGAAGGCGACCGGCGTGACACTGTCCCCGGTGAGTGAGGAGACCTCGGTCACCGACGTGCTGGGCAAGGTGACCAGCGGACAGGCCGACGCGGGTCTGGTCTACGTCACAGACGTCGCCGGAGCGGGAGACAAGGTGACCAGCGTGGCGTTTCCCGAGGCCGCCCAGGCCGTCAACAGCTATCCCATCGCCGTGCTCAAAGGGTCCGCACAAGCCGAACTGGCACACCGTTTCGTCGACCTGGTGACCGGTGAGGCCGGCCAAAAGGCGCTCGCCAAGGCCGGATTCGCCAAGCCCTGACCCAGCCCGCGGCGGCGCCGTAGCCTGGGACCGTGGCCGATCTGACCGAGATCAGCGCCGACGACCTGGCGGCACTGGAATTCTTCGCCGGATGTCGGCCGCCCGTGCTGGCACCGCTGACCGCCCTGCTGCGGCCGCTGGCGGCGGTGCCGGGCCAGGTGCTGATCCGGCAGGGTGACCCGGCCCTCACCTTCATGCTGATCGCCTCCGGGCGCACCCGGGTGGTCCATGAGGCGGCCGACGGCCAGGCCGTCGTCGCCGATCTGGAACCCGGGCTGATCATCGGCGAGATCGCGCTGCTGCGCGACGCGGCGCGCACCGCCACGGTCACCGCCCTCGATCCGGTGAGCGGCTGGGTGGGTGACCGCGACGCATTCGAGGTCATCCTTCACCTGCCGGGAATGTTCGACCGGTTGGTTCGCATCGCCCGCCAGCGGCTGGCCGGGTTCATCACGCCGATCCCGGTGCAGATGCGCAACGGCGACTGGTTCTATCTACGGCCGGTGCTGCCCGGCGACGTCGAACGCACTCTGAACGGGCCCGTCGAGTTCTCCAGCGAGACCCTCTACCGGCGATTCCAATCCGTGCGCAAGCCGACCAAGGCACTGCTGGAGTATCTGTTCGAGGTCGATTACGCGGACCATTTCGTCTGGGTGATGACCGAGGGCGCGCTGGGGCCGGTGGTCGCCGACGCCCGCGTGGTCCGCGAGGGACACGACGCGACGACGGCCGAGGTGGCGTTCACCGTCGGTGACGACTATCAGGGCCGCGGTATCGGCACCTTCCTGATGGACGCACTGGTGGTGTCGGCGAACTACCTTGGAATTCAACGCTTCACCGCACGTGTGCTGAGTGACAACTACGCCATGCGGCGCATCCTGGACCGGCTCGGCGCGGTCTGGGAGCGTGAGGATCTCGGGGTGGTACTCACCGACGTCGCGGTGCCCGCCATCGACACGTTGAGCCTGGAACCCGAGCTGGCGGCGAAGATCACAGACGTGACGCGCCAGGTGATCCGGGCGGTGAGCCAGTGACGCCGCCGATGACCGCCAGTGGCCGAAGGCCACCTTTGAACAAGGACACCAGGGTGTGCATCTCGCTGGCGGCCCGGCCCAGCAACATCGGGACCCGGTTTCACAACTATCTCTACGAAGAACTCGGGCTGGACTACCTCTACAAGGCCTTCACCACAACCGATATCGCCGCGGCGATCGGAGGCGTGCGGGCCCTGGGCATCCGGGGTTGCTCGGTGTCGATGCCGTTCAAGAAGGACGTCATGGCACTCGTCGACGAGATCGAACCGTCGGCGCTGGCGATCGACGCGGTCAACACGATCGTCAACGACCTCTCGGTGCCCGGCGGCCACCTCGTCGCGTCCAACACCGACTACCTGGCGGTCCAGGAACTCGTCGACCGGTTGGACCCCGACGATGCGGTGCTGATGCGGGGCAGCGGTGGCATGGCCAAGGCGGTGGGGGCAGCATTGCGGGACAAGGGGTTTCGCAAGGGCACTGTCGTCGCGCGTAACAACGAGGCCGGGCGGGCGCTGGCCGAGACGCTCGGTTACGGCTATGCGCCCGAGGTCGGTTCGCTGACGGCACCGATCCTGGTCAACGTGACCCCGATCGGGATGGCTGACGGGCCCGACGAACACCGCAGCGCGTTCGATCCGGCCACCATCGAGGCGGCCGTTGCCGTGGTCGACGTGGTGGCGATGCCCGCCGAAACTCCGCTGATCATCGCGGCCAGGGCCGCGGGCCTGCCGGTCATCACCGGCGCAGAGGTGATCGCGCTGCAGGCCGCGGAACAATTCGAGCGCTACACGGGTGTGCGGCCGACGCCTGAGCAGGTGGCCGCGGCGTCGGCCTTCTCCCGGCAGCCTGCTACGGCGTGATGACCGTCTGCTCGTCGATGGCCGCGGTCGCGTCCATCAACGGGCCCATCTGATCCTCGGTGCCATCGGCATTGAACTGCAACACGAACAGCCCGTCGGCTCCGGGGATCACCACGGTTTTCTGCGCGATCAACCGGGTGGCGCCGTCCTTCACGTACGTGCCGCCGATCTGATACGCATCGAAGCCGCTCAGTTCGTCTGCCGACCCGTCGCCCTGGTTCTCGTAGCCCGGAAGGTTCCTGATCTCGTTCGGGGCGTACTCCAGGATCTTGGCCGGGTCCACGTCGCCGGTCAGTTTGGACATCAGCGCGATGATCGAGGGCGGATCGGCGGCGAACTCCGGATCGGTGGATACGATTGCGCCCCAGGCCCATTCGGGAGCCGATGAGGTCGCGTCCGCCCAGCCTTCGGGAATCGGCATGTCCAGCTGGGGTGTGCCCGGATCGCCGCGGTGCACCGGCGTCTCGGTGATGTTGTTGTCACGGATGTAGTCGACGATCGTGTACTGGTGCCCGGCCGAGGGAGTGCTCGGTTCATCGGCCTTGGTCTTGGTGGTCTCGGTGCTCGTCTCGCTGCTCCCGGTCGCCTCGGTTGCGGTGCCGGACACCGTCTTGCCGCCGCAGCCGGTCAACATGACCCCGAGCGCGACGGCGGCGATGACGATTCCGCCGGCCCTCATTGACGTGGTCATCGGTCTCCCATCGGTTGGACGCCCCGGTGAGGCGCAACTGACCTGCACGATAAACGCTTTGCTGGCAAATGGCTGGCAGAAGGAGCAGTCCGGTAACGCGATCGTTTGCGCAGTGAAATGTTCGGGGTGGCCCAGGTGGGGCCGTCAGCAATTCGCGGACAGGTACACCGTCTGTTCGAGGACCTGAGCCGGGCGGACCGACGACACGGTGCACCGGTCCAGCGGAGCCGTCCCGGCGCGGTAGATCACCACCTGGAACCCCTGGCGTTCCAACTCGTTCGCCGTGTCCTGCGCCGATCCGACTCCTGACGGCGCAGCTGGTGCAGCCGCGGGAAAACCCACCGCCAACGCCGACAGCGCGCTGCCGGCCATCACAGCTCCGGCCAATCCGTACACGGTGGTGCCCCTCGTCATCGTGGATGTCGTATTTGTGGCAACCAGACCTGCAGTCATTAAATTCCGCTGTAGCGCAACCCTTGTCGCACTGCCGGTGGCCAGAAATGAGTTGACAGGCGGCTTCGTGACCGTCCTCGACAGCAAACGCGGGCTGTGGTATCAAAACGCCGTGCGCCCTTTCGCCGTCCCGGCGGCCCTGCTGATGTGCACCCTGGCTTGCGGGGTGGCATGCGGATCCCAGCAGGCACCGGAGCCGGTGCAGCCATCGTCAGCGTCGCGCACCACCGGCGATGCCGCCACAGTGAACCCGGCCCGCATCGAGCGGGCGCGGCAGGACTTGCCGCCCGGTTACGAGGTGGTACCCATCGAGCCGCAGGCGACCCCGGTATCGCTGTGGGGATTCGGCCCCGACTGGCGGGCCGACCCGGCCGCCTGCGGCGCGCTGGCCGCCCGTGAAGTCGAGCCAACCCGGGGTTGGTCGGCATCGGGGCCCGGCGGCATCGTGTACGCGGGCGTCTCGAAGCTGGGGCCGGGTGTGCCCGCGGATCGCGGCGACCCACCGTGTGAGCAGTGGAGTGTGTCCGGCGGACATTCCGTCGGAACCGTCACCGCCGTCGCGGCGCCGTCGATCGAGGATGCGGTGACCGCCGGGATGTCCACGGCCGTCACCACGATCGTCGAAGGGGGCACCGAAACCCGGTCCCATGCCGACACGTTCACCGCGGATCTGGGCGCCGGCTATCACGTGTTCGTCAGCGTGGTCACCGACCCAGGCTCGCCGAACCCCGCGCTCGACCCATCGTTCGCCTCCGACCTGCTGGTGAAAACGGTTTCGGCGTTACGTTCCCGGTAACTTGACGGACCCCAGGTATCTTGACAGCGATGTCGAACCGCAACGTGTTACTCGCCACCGCGGGCGTCCTTGCCTGCGCCACCGGATTGGTCGCGTGCGGTCAATCGGACCAGTCGGATGCCGCCCACGCGGACATCGCCAACGTCGCCAAGGTGCGCTCCACCTTCGGCCCGGAGTTCAAGGTCACCGATGTGGCGCCCACCGGGATCGACCCGAAAATGCTGGCGTCGCACAAGATGCCGCCCGGGGTGAAGGTCGATCCTGCCGATTGCGCGAAATTCGCCGAGGGCCAGTCGTTGCCGGAGGGGCTCAAGGGCAACATGGCCGCCACCACGGCCGAAGGTGCGGGTAACCGGTTCATCGTGCTGGCCGTCGAGACCTCTGAGCCGGTCCCGGTGAACGCCCCGGGTGACGACTGCAAGAAGGTGAAGTTCCTGGGCCCCGGGGTGCGCGGTCAGGTGGACGTGGTCGAGGCCCCGCAGATCGAGGGGGCCCGCACCATCGGGACTCACCGCATCGTGCAGACCGTGATGGGTGGCCAGGCGCGCACCGGTGAGTTGTTCAACTACGTCGCCAGTTTCGACACGTTCATGGTGATCGTCACCGCCAACCCGCTGGTGGAGCCGGGCAAGCCGGTGTCGCCGGTGGACGACAAGCGGGCTCGTGATCTGCTCAGCGCCGCCGTCGCCGACGTGAGGGGCTAGCGAGCCTCAGCGCACGTCGTGCGGGCGGAACTGGATGCTGATCCGCGGACCCACCAGGCTCGTGGTCTTCGGGATCGAATGCTCCCAGGTGCGCTGGCACGATCCGCCCATCACCAGCAGGTCACCGTGGCGATGCTGCAGCCGCAGGGCGTGACCGCCACCGCGCGGACGCAACGCGAAAACTCTTGTCGCGCCGAGCCCGACGATGGCCACCATGGTGTCCTCGCTGCGGCTGCGGCCGATGGTGTCGCCGTGCCAGGCGACGCTGTCGTTGCCGTCGCGGTACAGGCACAGGCCCGCGGTGGTGAACGGCTCGCCGAGCTCACCGCCGAAGGTGTCGTTGAGCCTGCGCCGGATCTGCTTGAGCCGTGGGTGCGGCACCGGCTCGTTGAGCAGGTGATGAAAGCTCACCAGGCGCGGCACCGCGACCACCCGGTCATACATCTCGCGCTCCTCGGAGCGCCACGGGATCCCGTCCATCAGCTCCTCGAACAGCGAGTCGGCGTCGGGCAGCCAGCCCGAGCGCAACTCCACCCAGGCGCCGTTGCCGAGTCGACGACGTTCAGCGTGCTCGAACAGTGAGCCTTGCAACGCCAGCTCCATGCGCGCGAGTGTATCGCACAGACGTTCGACTGCGTTAGAGGCGGGAGGCGCCCGGGCCCTGCTCGGCGAGCACGTCGCCGGGGTTGGTCAGCAGGCAGGTCTTGAGGCTCAGGCAGCCGCAGCCGATGCAGCCGGTCAGGTTGTCGCGCAACCGTTGCAGGTGCAGGATGCGGTCGTCGAGGTCCTGGCGCCAGCCGGCCGAGAGCCTGGCCCAGTCCTTGCTCGTCGGTACCCGGTCGTCGGGCAGGCTGGACAGGGCCTCGCGGATGCGTGCCAGCGGTATGCCCAGGCGCTGCGACATCCGGATGAACGCCACGCGGCGCAGCGTCTCGCGCGCGTAGCGGCGCTGGTTTCCCGAGGTGCGGCGGCTTGCGATCAAGCCCTCGCGCTCGTAGAAGTGCAGTGCTGACACTGCCACGCCGCTGCGCAGCGACATCTCTCCAGGAGTTAACTCGTGCGTCTCCATACACCTCAACCATAGTTGAGTTAACGTCATCATGTGGAGACTGCGGCGTTCGGTTCCAACTCTGAGGTCGGCACGCTGCGCGCCGTGATCCTGCACCGGCCGGGTCCCGAGCTGCAGCGGCTGACGCCACGCAACAACGACGCCCTGCTGTTCGACGGCCTGCCGTGGGTGGCCAAGGCGCAACGCGAGCACGACGCCTTCGCCGCCGTGCTGCGCTCGCGCGGCGTGGAGGTCCTGCTCCTGGCCGACCTGCTGACCGAGGCGCTGGCCCACAGTGGGGCCGCCCGGATGCACGGCATTTCCGCCGCCGTCGATGCCCGTCGCCTGGGCGTGCCACTGGCCCAGGAACTTTCGGCCTATCTGCGCACCTTGCCGCCTGCAGACCTGGCCCGCATCCTGATGGCCGGCATGACTTTCAACGAGGTGCCCTTTCACGGCGCCGAGCTGTCACTGGTGCGGCTCATGCACCACGGCGGCGATTTCGTGATCGAGCCGCTGCCCAATCTGTTGTTCACCCGGGATTCGTCGTTCTGGATCGGCCCACGCGTGGCCATCACCTCACTCGCACTCCCGGCCCGGGTGCGCGAGACGTCACTGACCGACCTGATCTACGCCCACCATCCGCGTTTCCTCGGTGTCCGGCGGGCCTACGAGTCGCGGTCGGCGCCCGTCGAGGGCGGCGACGTGTTGCTGCTCGGGCCCGGGGTGGTGGCCGTCGGTGTGGGGGAGCGGACCACACCGGCCGGCGCCGAGGCGCTGGCGCGCAGCCTGTTCGACGACGACCTGGCCCACACAGTGCTGGCGGTGCCGATCCGGCAGGAGCGGGCCCAGATGCACCTGGACACCGTGTGCACCATGGTCGACGTCGATGCCGTGGTGATGTACCCCAACATCGTGGACTCGTTGTCGGCGTTCACCATTCACCGCACCGACGCCGGGATCCGGATCGACGACGAGGTGCCTTTCGTGGCGGCCGCCGCCGACGCCATGGGCATCGAGCAACTGCGGGTGATCGACACCGGGCTCGATCCCGTCACCGCCGAACGTGAGCAATGGGACGACGGCAACAACACCCTGGCCCTGGCGCCGGGTGTGGTGGTGGCCTACGAGCGCAACTCGGAAACCAATGCCCGGCTGGCTGATTCAGGTATCGAGGTGCTGCCCATCGAGGCGTCGGAGCTGGGCACGGGCCGTGGCGGGCCGCGTTGCATGTCGTGTCCGGCGGCGCGGGACCTGCTCTAGGGCTTGGCGTGCGCGCTCCCGCGACGGCCTCGCGCGGTTTTCCACGCCTGGGTTGTGGCGAGCGTGGTGGTTTCAAGCGGTCTACGCAACAGCTGGTGGTTTTGAGAGTAGTTCGTTGAGTGCTTCGGCCGGGGTTTTCCATTCAAGGGTTTTGCGGGGTCGGCCGTTGAGTTCGGCTGCGACGTAGTCGAGGTAGTGCTCGCCGTAGACCGACAGGTCAGTGCTTTTGGGGAAGTATTGGCGCAGTAGCCCGTTGGTGTTCTCGTTGCTGCCACGTTGCCAGGGTGAATGTGGATCGCAGAAGTAGATGTCGAGATCGGTGGCTTTGGCGATGGCACGGTGGTTGGACATCTCAATGCCCTGATCCCAGGTCAACGAGCGGCGCAGGTGCGCGGGCAGCTGGGTGATCTTGGCGACGATGGCGTTTTGCACACTTTCGGCGCTGTGGTCGTCGGGCAGGTGCAGCAGCATCACGAACCGGGTGCTGCGTTCGACCAGGGTGCCGATCGCCGAGCCTGAGGCGGTGCTGCCCATGATGAGATCGCCTTCCCAATGCCCGGGCACTGCGCGGTCGGCCACCTCCGGTGGGCGTTGGCTGATGTTGATCATGTCCGGGATGCGGCTGCGTCGAGTTCCGGGCTGATGTTGAGGTCGTCGTATTGCCCGTTTTGTTCGCAGACACTGGTGCAGTTCTCGGCGTAACGAACCCCGTCCCTGCACGTAGATCGCCTGGTAAATGGCTTCGTGTGACACCCACATCTCCGGATCGTCGGGAAAGTCGATGCGCAGCCGCTGGGCGATCTGCGCCGGGCTGTGCCGCAACTCCAATCGACTCTGCACCTGCTGACGCAACCTGTCATTGCGCGCCAGGCGGCGTTGTTTGGGTCGCCTGGCCCGATCAGCGGATCGGTCGTGGGCAGACAACGCGCGGTAGACCACTTTCGCCGAGGCTCCACTCTGTTGAGCCCCGAAGGCATGCTTGCGTCGATACCCCGATTTGTGTGGATTCTTGCGGGTGCGCAGTTCGGTGTTCTCGTCGATCTCGCGTTTGATCGTCGAGGCCGGTCGGCCCAGCCGTCGACCGATGGAACGCAGCGATTCGTCGGCGTGGACGCCGGCTTGGATCTCGATGCGCTCCTGCAAACTCAACCGTCGACGCGCACCGGTGCCCGAAGGCTTACTCACGTGCGGTTTCACCCCGCCAGCTTGACGAAACCACCGCCGTCCACAGGTCGCTGACACGCCGACGGCCACACCGGCATCCCCGGGCAACAGGCCTTCGCGGACCCGCTCCCAAAACAACCGCTTTCTCGACTGGAACGAACCCCGAGCCATGCAACACTCCTCAAATCAGAAGGTGTGTTGCGTAGACCCCTTGAACTCAAGCGTGCGATCGCGACCCCTGGGTAGAAAACGATGCGCCGCCCCCCGCGACGGTCTCGCGCCCTAACGCCAAGAAGGCAACCAGATCTCCAGATTCCAGGTCGACTGGGAAATCGGAATACCCGTCAACACCGGGTACAGCCACGCGAAATTCGCGATCACGAGCGCCACGTAGAAGCACACCACCAGCAGGCCCAACGTTCGTCGCTCGGGGTTCTGCTTCGGTTGGTACAGGATGTCGCCGAGGATCAGCGCGATCGCCAGCACCAGGAACGGCGCCATCACGGTCGCGTAGAAGAAGTACATCTGCCGGTCGATGTCGAAGAACCAGGGCAGGAAACCGGCCGAGTATCCGACCAGCACCACGCCGTAGCGCCAGTCCCGGCGCACCACGGCCCGCCACAGCGCCCAGCCGAGCACGGGCACCGCGATGAACCACATCGCCGGAGTGCCCACCAGCATCACGGCTTTCACGCATGACTGCGTCCCGCACCCGGCCACATCGTGGTTGTCGATCGCGTAGAGCACGGGCCGCAGCGACATCGGCCACGTCCACGGCTTGGACTCCCACGGGTGGTGGTTGCCGTCGGCGTTGGTCAGCCCGGCGTGGAAATGGTAAGCGGCATAGGTGTAGTGCCACAGCGACCGCAGCGCATCGGGCAGCGGGATGATGCTGTTCTCGCCGATGGACTGGCCGACCTCGTGACGGTCGACGCCGGTCTCGGAGGCGAACCACGGTGCATACGACGCCAGGTAGACGGCGAACGGAATGAACCCGAACACGTACGCGGCCGGCCCCACATCACGGCGCAGCATGCCGCGCCACGGGGCCTGCACGTGGTACTGCTTGCGGGCGATCGCGTCGAGCACGAGGGTCATCACGCCGAAGAACGCGACGAAGTACAGCCCCGACCATTTGGTGGCGCAGGCCAGACCGAGCAGCACCCCGGCACCGAACCGCCACCACCGCACGCCCAGCCGGGGACCCCACGGCGTCTCGGCGATGCGGCCCTCCATGAACGCGACGTGCATGCGATGACGGACGTCGTCGCGGTCGACCATCAGACAGGCGAACGCCGCGACCACGAACACCACGAGGAACACGTCCAGCAGCGCGGTGCGGGCCGAGACGAAACTGACCCCGTCGGCGATCAGCAGCAACCCGGCGATCCCGCCGACAAGGGTGGAGCGGCTGATCCGGCGCGCGATCCGCACCACCAGCAGCACGATCACCACGCCGCACAGCGCCCCGGAGAACCGCCAGCCCAGCCCGTTGTAGCCGAACAGCGCCTCGCCGATCGAGATCAGCTGCTTGCCGACCGGCGGATGCACGACGAGCCCGTAGCCGGGGTTGTCCTCGACGCCGTGGTTGAACAGCATCTGCCAGGCCTGCGGCGCGTAGTGCTTCTCGTCGAAGACGGGCGTGCCGGCATCGGTCGGCGAGCCCAGATTCAGGAACCGGCTGATCGCGGCCAATCCGGTGATGATCGCCGTCATCAGCCAGCCCTGCAGCCGGTCCGTCGGCCCGAAATCCGGGGCCGGGATCAGCGGCGCGGGGCTGATCAACGGGACCGAGCGACCAGCCGTCGGCGATTCGGTGGCGGTGGCGGTCACGCAAGCGATCGTAGGCTGTCGGTCGTGACACCCGGCAAACTACTGATCGGCGCCACGCCGCTGGGCCGGCCCGACGACGCATCCGCGCGGCTGGTCGAGGCGCTACAGACCGCTGACATCGTCGCGGCCGAGGACACCCGGCGCGTGCGTGGTCTGGCCCAGTCGCTGGGCGTGCAGCCGGCGGGCCGGATCATGAGCTTCTTCGACCAGAACGAGGCGACCCGCGTACCGGGCCTGGTGGAGGAGATCGCGGCCGGTGCGACGGTGCTCGTGGTCAGCGACGCCGGCATGCCCTTGATCAACGACCCGGGCTACCGGCTGGTGGCGGCCTGCGCCGAGGCCGACCTGCCGGTCTCCTGCCTGCCGGGCCCGAGCGCGGTGACGACGGCGTTGGCGGTGTCCGGGCTGGCCTCCGACCGGTTCTGTTTCGAGGGTTTCGCCCCGCGCAAGCACGCGGCGCGGCTGGCCTGGCTGCAGACCCTGGCCGCCGAGCCGCGCACCACCGTGTTCTTCGAATCCCCGCGCCGGCTCGCCGAGACCCTGCGCGACGCCGTCGAGGTGCTGGGCCCGGCGCGGCGCGCCGTGGTGTGCCGCGAGCTGACCAAGACCCACGAGGAGATCCGCCGCGGCAGCCTGGGCGAGCTCGCGGAGTGGGCCGCCGACGGTGTGCTGGGGGAGATCACCGTGGTGCTGGCCGGGGGCACCCCCACCGTCGAACTGCCCGTCCTGGTGGCCGAGGTCGAGGAACTGGTGGCCGACGGGATCCGGGTGAAGGACGCCTGTGCGCAGGTGATCGCGGCCAACCCCGGGGCCCCGTCGCGTCGGGAGCTCTACGACGCCGTGCTGCGCGCCCGGGACTGACGCCCGTTCTCCGTCGCACATTTGGTGCATCTGACGGTGCGAGACGCCGGTTAGGGTGGCGACATGGGTCCGGATTTCTCGATGGTCGATTCCGCGGAAAAGGCCGAACAGCTTTGTGCACAGGGACAATTGGAGCGGGTGTTTCTCACGCCGGCCGAATTCGGCGGGCCGGATCACGTTCGGAACGTGGTGTACTGCCCGGTCGGCTCGGCGGCGGCGAAGGCGGATGTCGACCTCAACATCGTCGCTTCCCTCATCCGAGAGGGGAAGGTGCAGATGTACTCAGCGGTGCCCATCTATGAAGGCGTCAGCTTCGTGCCCGTCGCCGTCGACATCTCCGCCTGGCACCCCGAGTCCCCGGACACCGGCGCGTTCAACGCGAGGGTCGCGATGTGGGGATCGGCACTCCAGCCCGACTCAGCCCCCTGACGAAAGCCGGTGTGTCTGACCGGACAACTCGACGATCGACGCTGACTTGTGCAGGCATTCATCCCATTCCGCGTCGACGTCGGAATCGGCGGTGATGCCGCCACCGACACCGAGCACCGCCGACCCGTCGGAGCCGAACTCCACGGTGCGGATCGCCACGTTCAGCTCGCAGCCCGCCACGGGTGAGGCCAAACCGACGGTCCCGCAATAGACTCCGCGTCGGTCCGGTTCCCACTGCTGCAGTAGTTGGCGGGCTCGCCGCTTCGGAGTCCCGGTCACCGACGCAGGCGGGAAGGTGGCGTCGAGCAGCGCGCTCGTCGGCACGTGCACGGGCACCTCGGCGGTGACGGTCGAAACCAGGTGCCAGACTCCGGGCGCCGGATGCACCGCGAGCAGCTCGGGCACCGTCACGCTGCCGGTGGTCGCCACCCGTCCCAGGTCGTTGCGCACCAGGTCGACGATCATGACGTTCTCGGCGACGTCCTTGACGGAGGCCAGTAGGTCGGCCGGATCGGCCGACGACGGCAGCGTGCCCTTGATGGGGCTGGAGGCGACCGCGGTGCCCGCCCGGCGCAGGAACAACTCGGGGGACAGCGACGCCACCGCGCCCCAGTCCCCGGCCACGTAGGCGGCCCGCGACGGTGCGGTCCGGGCCACTGCCTCGGTGAAGAAATCGATCGGCTCGCCGTCGATGTGGCCGGTGAATCTGGTGCACACACAAGCCTGGTACACCTCACCCGCTGCGATGGCCTCCAGGCAGGCCAGCACGCCCCGGCGGTGGTCGTCGCGATCCGGGGCCACCCAGGCCAGGGTGTAATCGCGTGGCTCAACCGGTTCGAATGCCCTCAGCCAGGCGGGAAGTTCTGCGCCACTGAGGCTTTCGAACCACCAGAGGCCGTCGGCGTCTTGGCGCAGCACGCAGTCCGACCAGCCGCCCGCGGCCACCGGGACGCGCGGGGGTGCGCCGTCGGCGCCAGGGTCCGGGTAACAGAGGTATCCGAACCAGCCGCCCCCCACACTGCCGGCCGGGCCTGCGGCGTCCTGAGGCACCTCGAAGCAGGTTTCCGGCGCCGCCGGGGCCACCGATACCGACGGCGCGATCACCGCGCGTGAGCCGAACCAGTCGCCGATCACCGCGGCCGGTGGCGCCAGCCCCGCGGCCCGGGCAGCCGCGGCGACACCGCGCAGCACTGCCGGGGCATCGCCCAGGGCGCCGAGCCGCTCGATCCGCATGCAGCAAGCTTGCGTCCTTCCGGGAGCAGACGCAAAACTGCCGACTTTCGCGTGAAAATGGGCAGTTTTGCGTCTGCTCGCGGGGAGAGAGCTACCGGCTGATCACCCGCGGGATGCCGACGCCGGCCAGCTTGTCCGGATTGCGCATGCCGTAGAAGTTGGTGATCTTGCCGTCGATGACCTCGATGGTGAACACCCCTTCCAGTCCGGCGTCGCTGCGGATCAACACCGCGGGTTCGCCGTTGCAGGTGACGCGTTCGAACGCGAGCCCCGGGACCCGATCGCCCGCCCGGAACAAGCCGATGAGCATCGTCGCGACCTTCTGGGCACCCACGACGGGCCGCCGGGCCGCGCTGGCCTTGCCGCCGCTGTCGGCGGTGTACACCGCGTCGGGCGCCAACAGCGCCAGCAGCCCGTCCATGTCGCCGGTGGCCGCCGCGGTCATGAACTCCTCGGTCACCCGGTTGGACTCTTCGAGGTCGACGGGCTCGAACCGCTTGCGCCGCGACTGCACGTGCTCACGCGCGCGATGTGCCATCTGCCGTACCGCGCTGGCGGACTTGTCGACGGCTGCGGCAATCTCGTCGTGGCTGAACCCGAACACCTCGCGCAGCACGAACACCGCACGCTCGTCCGGGGTGAGCGTCTCGAGCACCACCAGCATGGCCATCGAAACCGACTCGGCCAGAACCACATCCGCGGACGGGTCGCCCGCGTTGCCGAAACTGTCCGGGGACAGCAGCAGCGGCTCGGGCAGCCACGGGCCCACATACTCCTCGCGGCGCCGCGATTCGGCTCGCAGCGCGTTGAGGGCCTGGCGGGTGACCAACTTGGCCAGATACGCCTTGGTGTCGGTCACCGCCGCCAGGTCGACGTCGGCCCAGCGCAGATAACTCTCCTGCAGCACATCGTCGGATTCGGTTGCCGAGCCGAGGATCTCGTAGGCGATGGTGAACAACAACGGCCGCAGCAGCGTGAACCGTTCGGCGTGTTCAGTCGAATTCGAGATCGAGTTATCTGCGCCGGGAGTGCTCATCGGACCAGTGTCCCCTGCTGGGCCTCAGCGAGCTGGCGGGCCCGGTTGTCGCCCTTGAACCAGAAGTACGTCCCCGGCTTGACGCCCTCCTTGCGCAGGAACGTCAGGGTCGCGCGGCACACCTGCTCCTTGAAGAAGGCGGCCGTGCGCCCGCCGATGAAGACGCGGCGCGGGCTGTCGTCGGAGTGGCAGAGCTGCACTGTGCCGTAGGTCCGCCCGACGCTCACGCACTGCCCGGCGAAGGCCTGGTTGATCACCGTGGGTTCGGCACCGGCGATGCGCGCCAGCACGGTGTTGGCGGCCTGCACGCCCAACGGGCCTGCCGACTGGCAGCTCATCCGCAGCGGGATCCCCGACGGCGAGGCGGCGTCGCCGGCCCCGACGATGCGCGCGTCGTCGATGCTGGTGAGTGTTTCGTCGGTGAGCAGCCGGCCCAGCTCGTCGGTGCGCAGGCCGCTGGCCGCGGCCAGCCCGGGAACCCCGAATCCGGTGGTCCACACGGTCACCGCGCTGGGCAGCCGGTTGCCGTCGGCCAGCGTGATGGCGTCGGGTTCCACCCCGGTCACCAGGATCTCGGGTCCGTCGACGATCGAGACACCGAGTTTGGTCAGCGCCTTGACGACGGAACGACGCGCCCCGGTGCCCAGCGACGCCCCGACCACGTCGGTGACCAGCGTGACGGCGCGGCCCGCCTCGGCGAGCTCGCCGGCGGCCTCGATGCCGGTGAGGCCACCGCCGACGACGACCACGGGGGCCGACAGCGGCACGTCCTGCAGGCGGGCGTTCAGCCGCTGGGCCTGTTCGAGTTCCGAAAGCGGATAAGCGAATTCGGCCGCGCCGGGCACCGAGGCGGGCACACCCGCGGTGCTGCCGACGGCGTACACCAGGTAGTCGTAGTCGACGACGTCGCCGGAGGTCAGCTGCACCTGCCGGATGGCGGCGTCGATGTGATCGGCCCCGTCGACCACCAACCGGACCCCGCTGCCCAGCAGCGTGTCGTAGTCCTCGGTGGCGTCGTCACCGCCGACCGCCAACTGGTGCAGCCGGATGCGCTCGACGAACTCAGGCCGCGGATTGACCAGCGTGACAGCCACTCCCGGGGTGCCCTGCAGCCGGTTGGCCGCCAGCACCCCGGCGTAACCTCCGCCGATCACGACGACTCGGGTGTTCTGCGCAGTTCTATCGGTCATGGGAGCGTCTCCTGTCTCAAAGGCTTATGCCCTCAAGACACCGCGCGTCCCGGGTTTGTGACAGCGCCGGAGGTTATGTGACCCACATCACCGGCGGGTATGCCTCAGACCAGCCCCAGCGCCAGCATGGCGTCGGCCACCCGGATGAAGCCGGCGATGTTGGCACCCGCCACGTAGTTGCCTGGCTGGCCGTACTCGTCGGCGGTGGTCAGGCAGCGGTCGTGGATGCGCCGCATGATCTCGGCCAGCCGCGCCTCGGTGTCGTCGAAGTTCCACGAGTCCCGCGAGGCGTTCTGCTGCATCTCCAGGGCGCTGGTGGCCACGCCGCCGGCGTTGGCCGCCTTGCCCGGGGCGAACTTCAGCCCGGCCTCCTCGAAGAACTTCACCGCTTCGGGGGTGCACGGCATGTTGGCGCCCTCGGCCACGATCTGGCAGCCGTTCTTGATCAGCGTGGTGGCGTCGGCGCCGGAGACCTCGTTCTGGGTGGCGCAGGGCAGCGCGATGTCGCACGGCACCTCCCACACGCTGCGGCCGGTGACCACCTCGGCCGCGCCGCCGCGCGCCTCGGCGTAGTCCTCGATGCGGCCCCGGCGCAGTTCCTTGACCTCCTTGAGCAGGTCGAGGTCGATGCCCTTGTCGTCGCGCACGTAGCCGCCGGAATCCGAGCAGGCCACCACGGTGCCGCCCAGGGCATGCACCTTCTCGATCGCGTAGATCGCCACGTTGCCCGAGCCGGACACCACGACCTGCTTGCCCTCGAAGGACTGCCCGCCCGACCGCAGGATCTCGTCGACGAAGAACACCGTGCCGTATCCGGTGGCCTCGGTGCGGACCTGTGACCCGCCCCAGGTCAGGCCCTTGCCCGTGAGCACTCCGGATTCGTAGCGGTTGGTGATCCGCTTGTACTGGCCGAACAGGTAACCGATTTCGCGCATGCCGACGCCGATGTCGCCGGCCGGGACGTCGGTGTACTCACCGATGTGGCGGTACAGCTCGGTCATGAAGGACTGACAGAACCGCATGATCTCGGCGTCGGAGCGGCCCTTGGGGTCGAAGTCCGATCCGCCCTTGCCGCCGCCGATCGGCAGGCCGGTCAGCGAGTTCTTGAAGATCTGCTCGAAGCCAAGGAATTTCACGATGCCGAGGTAGACCGACGGGTGGAATCGCAGGCCGCCCTTGAACGGTCCGAGGGCCGAGTTGAACTCCACGCGGAAGCCGCGGTTGATCTGTGAGGCGCCGGAATCGTCCTGCCACGGCACCCGGAAGATGATCTGACGCTCGGGCTCGCACAGCCGCCGGATGATCGCACCGTCGGCGTACTCGGGATGCTTGGCGACCACCGGCCCGAGGCTGGTCAGCACCTCGTAAACGGCTTGGTGGAACTCCTTCTCGCCGGCGTTGCGTTGCCCTACTTCCTCGTAGATCGCCTGCAGTTTCTCGTGTAGTCCAGCCATGTCAGTCCATCTGGTAGCGGGGGAATACCCCCGTCGGAGCGGGCAATTCGGTACCGGGCTTGATCCGGGTACCGATCGAGCCGAAGTCGCGTGCGTCGGTCGGCTGGCCAAGCAGGTCGAGCAGTTTGGCCGTCGAGTCCGGCATCACGGGCTGCGTGAGCAGTGTTGCGATACGCACGACTTCGAGCGTCGTGTACAGCACCGTACCGAACCGCTGTTGGTCGGCCGGATCCTCGGACTTGCGCAGCACCCAGGGCTCCTGCGCGGAGAAGTAGCGGTTCGCCGCGCCGAGCACCGACCAGATCGCTTCCAGCGCAAGGTGCATCGCCGGCACGTCATAGTGCGCGCGCACCTGTTCCAGCAGGGCGTCGGCCGCACTGAGCAGGGCCGTGTCGTCGTCGGTGAACGTGCCCGGGTCGGGCACAACGCCGTCGAGGTTCTTGGCCACCATCGACAACGAGCGCTGCGCCAGGTTGCCCAGCTCGTTGGCCAGGTCGGCGTTGATCCGGCCGATGATGGCTTCCTCGCTGTAGCTGCCGTCCTGGCCGAAGGACACCTCACGCAGGAAGAAGTAGCGCACCTGATCGAGTCCGAAGGTGTCGACGAGCGCGATCGGATCTACTACGTTGCCGACCGACTTGCTCATCTTCTCGCCCTTGACGTTGATGAAGCCATGCGCGAAAACCCGTTCGGGGAGTGCGATTCCGGCCGACATCAGGAACGCCGGCCAGTACACGCTGTGGAACCGGATGATGTCCTTGCCGATCATGTGCAGCTTGGCGGGCCAGTACTTGCCGAACGCCTCCGACTCCACGTCCGGGAATCCGACACCGGTCAGGTAGTTGGTCAGCGCGTCCACCCAGACGTACATCACGTGGTCGGGGTGGTCGGGCACCGGCACGCCCCAGTCGAACGTGGTCCGCGAGATCGACAGGTCTTTCAGCCCGCCGGAGACGAAGCTGACGATCTCGTTGCGGCGCACATCGGGCCCGATGAACTCGGGGTGGGCCTCGTAGTGGGCCAGCAGGCGCTCGGCGTAGGCCGACAACCGGAAGAAGTAGGTCTGCTCCTCGGTCCAGGTGACCGGGGTGCCCGTCTCGATCGCGGTGCGGGTGCCGTCGGGCCCGGCGGTGGTCTCGTCCTCGGCGAAGAACCGTTCGTCGCGGATCGAGTACCAGCCGGCGTACGTACCCAGGTAGATGTCGCCGGCCTCGTTCATCCGGCGCCAGATCTCCTTGGACGCCTCATAGTGGTCGGCGTCCGAGGTGCGGATGAACCGGTCGAAGGAGATGTTGAGCTTCTCCTGCAGCCGCTGGAACACGTCGGAGTTGCGGTTGGCCAGCTCCGCGGCCGAGATGCCCTCGGCGGCGGCGGTCTCGGCCATCTTCTGGCCGTGGACGTCGGTACCGGTCAGGTAGCGCACGTCGAAGCCGTCGAGTCGCTTGAACCGGGCGATCGCATCGGTGGCGATGTACTCGTAGGCGTGCCCGATGTGCGGCGCACCGTTGGGGTAGGCGATGGCCGTAGTTATGTAGAAAGGCTCACTCATTTGGTCCCACCTTATGGTGTTGCGGTGGGTTCGAAACGCACAGCCAGGGAGAAGCCGCCAGCCCCCGAGCCGTTGGCTCCGCTGGTCGACGCACACACCCATCTCGACGCCTGCGGCGCGCAGACCGCTGCGGATGTCCGCGCGATCATGGACCGTGCGGCCGCCGTCGGGGTGGGCCAGGCGGTCACGATCGCCGATGATCTGGACTCGGCACGGTGGGTGACCACCGCCGTCGAGGCTGATGAGCGGGTTTTCGGGGCGGTGGCGCTGCACCCCACCCGGGCCAACGTGCTCGACGACGCGGCCAAGGCCGAGTTGGAGCGGCTGGCTGTTCATCCGCGGGTGGTGGCGGTCGGGGAGACCGGGATGGACCTGTACTGGCCGGGCCGGTTGGACGGCTGCGCGACGCCCGCCGAGCAGCGTGAGGGTTTCGCGTGGCACATCGACCTGGCCAAGCGCACCGGGAAGCCGTTGATGATCCACAACCGCGACGCCGATGCCGAGGTTCTCGACGTGCTGCGCGCCGAGGGGGCGCCGGAGACAGTGATCTTTCACTGTTTTTCGTCGGGACCGGAGATGGCTCACACTTGTGTCGAGGCCGGCTGGGTGCTGAGCCTTTCTGGCACGGTCAGCTTCCGCAACGCCGCTGAACTGCGGGAAGCGGCCCGGGTGATCCCGTCGGGCCAGCTCTTGGTGGAGACCGACGCGCCGTTTCTGACCCCGCACCCGTTCCGCGGAGCCCCGAACGAGCCGTACTGCCTCCCATACACTGTGCGGGCACTCGCAGAGTTGCTGGACCGGCCCGCCGAGGAGGTCGCGTCCGAGACCGCAGCCACTGCGGCGCGGGTGTACGGACTTAACGGGAGCCCGCCGGTCTAGTTGCCGGAGCTAGGCCTTTTCGTTACCGTCTTGTGATCAAAGCTCAACCGCCGGCGGTGAACTATGCCGTCCGAGCCGAAATGCTGGTGATAATGGACGCCCTCAACCGAATTCATGAATCCCGATCGCCGCTGCTGCGCGGCGTGGTCGGCGCCCTTCTGGTCACGCTCACCGCGGCCGGGGGATACGCCGTCGGATCGCACAAGACCGTGACGCTGAGCGTCGACGGTGCGCCGATGACGGTGACGACGATGAAGTCCCGGGTGATCGACGTCGTCGAGGAGAACGGATTTTCCGTAGGCGATCGCGATGATCTTTACCCCGCCGCCGACGAGACCGTGAACCAGGCCGACACCATCGTCCTGCGCCGCAGCCGGCCCCTGGAATTGTCGCTGGACGGCAATGACAGCAAGCAGGTGTGGACCACCGCCTCGACGGTGGATGAGGCCCTGGCGCAGCTGAAGATGACCGACAAGGCGCCGGCTGCGGCGTCCCGCGGCAGCAGGGTGCCGCTGGGCGGGATGGCACTGCCCGTGGTGAGCGCCAAGACGGTCCGGATCGACGACGGCGGCAAGGTGCAGTCGGTGCACCTGGCGGCCCCGAACGTGGCAGGTCTGCTCGCGGCCGCGGGTGCTCCGCTGGAGCAGAACGACACCGTGGTTCCGGCGGCATCGACACCGGTCACGGAGGGTATGCAGATCCAGGTGACCCGCATGCGGATCGAGAAGGTCACCGAACGGGTGCCGCTGGCCCCGGGCAACAAGCGCATCGAAGATCCCGAGCTGAACATGAGCCGCAAGGTCGTCGAGGACCCCGGCGCCCCGGGCACCCAGGACGTGACCTACGCGGTGGCGAAGGTGAACGGTGTGGAGACCGGCAGGTTGCCAGTAGCCAATGTCGTGATCGACCCGGCGCGCGACGGCGTGCTGCGGGTCGGAGCAAAGCCCGGCACCGAAGTTCCGCCGGTTACCAACGGGGCCGCCTGGGACGCCCTCTCGCAGTGTGAAGCGGGTGGTAACTGGGCCATTAACACCGGCAACGGGTTCTACGGCGGCGTCCAATTCGACCAAAACACCTGGGAGCGACAGGGTGGTCTGCGGTATGCTCCGAGGGCCGATCTGGCGACAAGAGAAGAGCAGATTGCGATTGCTACCGTGACACAGGCCCGGCAGGGATGGGGAGCTTGGCCAGTGTGTAGTGGGAGGATTGGGGCGCGCTGACTATTCGACTGCTCGGGCGGACCGAGATACGACGCTTGGCGAAAGAAATCGACTTTCGTCCACGCAAGGCCTTTGGCCAAAACTTCGTTCATGATGCCAACACTGTTCGGCGCATCGTGTCGGCCTCCGGGATTCACCGGAGCGACCATGTGCTGGAGGTCGGACCGGGCCTGGGGTCGCTGACCCTGCCCCTGTTGGACCGTGGCGCCAAGGTGACCGCAGTGGAGATCGATCCGGTGCTGGCCAAGCAATTGCCTGCCACCATCGCCGATCACTCGCACAGCGAGATCAACCGGCTCACCGTCATCAACCAGGACATCCTGACCCTGATGCCGTCTGATCTGACCGAACAGCCGACGGCGCTGGTGGCGAACCTGCCGTACAACGTGGCGGTTCCTGCGCTGCTGCATCTGCTGGCCGAGTTCCCGTCGATCCGGACGGTGATGGTCATGGTGCAGGCCGAGGTGGCCGAGCGACTGGCGGCCGAACCGGGCGGCAAAGACTACGGCGTCCCCAGTGCCAAGGTGCGTTTCTACGGAAACGTGCGCAGGCACGGCATGGTGTCGCCGACGGTGTTCTGGCCGATTCCGCGGGTGTACTCCGGACTGGTCCGCATCGACCGGTACGAGACGTCGCCGTGGCCGACGGACGCCGCGTTCCGCGATGAGGTGTTCAAGCTCATCGACATCGGATTCGCGCAGCGGCGCAAGACCTCCCGCAACGCGTTCGCCGATTGGGCGGGTTCGGGTAACGAGTCGGCGGAGCGGCTGCTGGCCGCCAGCATCGACCCGTCGCGCCGTGGTGAGACGCTCGGCATCGCCGACTTCGTGCGCCTGCTGCAGCGGGCCAAGGAGGCTGAGGGCGAGGCCGCGGCCGGCCAATCCGAACGCGACACGGCCCGCACCTAGCGGGTCGGATACTCGACAACAACGAAATGGCTGCCCCGAGCGACTCGGGGCAGCCATTTCGTTGTTCTGGTGCGGCGCCGCTCAGTCCTGGGCCCGGTCCTTGTCCAGAAACTCGTCCATGAGCGGCGTCTCGGCCACCACGGGGTAGTTGCCGGTGTAGCCGATCCGTTCGGTGGCCATCTGCGTCACTCGATCGCGCACCAGGTACCAACCGGCAATCAGGGCCGGCACGATCACCAGCAGTGCGACCAGGTTCCAATAGTTCTCGTAACACATCAGAGCCGTCACCGCGATCAGGAACACCAGGGTGGCGTAGCTGGTGTACGGCGTACCGAACAGCCGGAACGACGGTCGCGCCAGGATGCCCTTCTTCGACCATCGATACAGCTGGATCTGGCAGATCACGATGGTGGCCCAGGACGCGATGATGCCCAGCGCCGAGAGATCCAGCGCGATGTTGAACGCCTCTGAGGGCACCACGAGGTTCAGGAACACCCCGAGCACGGTGAACCCTGCGGTGAGTGCGATGCCGGCGAACGGGACGCCGCGCTTGGTCATCTTCGCGGTGAAGCCCGGGGCGCTGCCGTTCATCGCCATCGACCTCAGGATCCGCCCGGTGGAGTACAGGCCGGCGTTCAGGCTGGACAGCGCCGCCGTCAGAACCACGAAGTTCATGATGTCGCCTGCCGCGGGTACCCCGATCTTGGCGAAGAACGTCACGAACGGACTGGTGCCCTGCTGATAGCTGGTGTACGGCAGCAGTAGGGCCAGCAGAACGAGTGATCCGACATAGAACAAGGCGATCCGTACTATCACCGAGTTGATTGCCCGCGGCATGACCTTCGCCGGATTCTCCGTCTCGCCGGCGGCGGTTCCAACCAATTCTACTGCGGCATAGGCGAATATCACTCCCGAGGTGACGATCACCAGCTGTAGCGGCCCGGTGGGCAGCAACCCGCCGTTGTCGGCGATCACAGAGAATCCGGTGTCCTGACCTTCTACGGTGAACCGGCCCGCCAGAAACACGATCCCGACGATCAGAAAGGTAACCAGGGCTACCACTTTGATCAAGGCAGCCCAAAACTCCATCTCACCAAAGAGTTTCACTGAGATCATGTTGACGGTCAGCACGATAACCAGGGCGATCAGTGCGATGGTCCACTGTGGAATGGCCTTGAACGCGCCCCAATAGTGCATGTAGAGCGCGATGGCGGTGACATCGACGATGGAGGTGCACGCCCAGTTGAAGAAGTACATCCAGCCCGCGACGTAGGCCGCCTTCTCGCCGAGGAATTCCCGGGCGTAAGACACAAACGATCCCGACGAAGGCCGGTGCAGCACAAGCTCACCCAGTGCGCGCAGGATGAAGAAGACGAACAACCCGCACACCGCGTAGACAATGAACAGCCCGGGTCCGGCGGTGTGCAGCCGACCGCCTGCCCCCATGAAGAGTCCGGTGCCGATCGCGCCGCCGATGGCGATCATCTGCAGCTGTCGCGGTTTGAGGCCTTTGTGGTAACCCTCGTCCTCATGGGCGAGTGTCGATGTGTCGTACTCGATTGCTGATGACATCTCGCGGACGTTAGCTATCGATTGTGTCGTCGAATGCCCGGCGAGTGTAAAACGTGCGTAACGGGTGGCCGGTTTGAGAACTAGCGTAATGCCCGGGTGATCAGTTCGATGAACTCTCTACCTGAGTCATAGCGTCTATCAGGATCTTTGGCCATCGCTTTGGCCAATATCGAATCGACCGCACGCGGAATCCAAGCCGCGCGCCGCGAGATCCGGGGTGGCGCCTGGTGTAATTGTTGCTCGATCATGCTGATTGCGGTGTTTGCTGCAAACGGCGGGGAGCCCGTGAGTAGTTCGACGGTGGTGCAGGCCAGCGCGTACTCGTCGGTGGCTGCCGAAGGGGCGCGACCGGTGAGCAACTCGGGTGCCGCGTAGGGCAGTGAGGCTTGGACCTGTGGGGCGGGTTCCGGGCCTCGCCGGGTGATCTTGCGGGCCGGGTCCAGGGTGAGTCGGCCACTGTCGTGGGAGAGCCGGACCGCGACATCCTCGGCCACCGAGTGAGCGACGCCGAAGTCGATCAGCACTGCCCTCGAAAATGGTTGATCGACAAGAATGTTGGCGGGTTTCACATCGCAGTGCACGATTCCGAGGCGGTGGGCGAAATCGAGGGCATCCGCGATCTGGGCCAACGCGGTGAGCCGATCCCGCGCGACCGGCAGGGCCGGCAGGTCGCTGATGGTTCCGCCGGTAACCAGCTCCATCGCCAGCCAGTACGGCCCGGCCTGGTAGACGCTGACGATGTTGGGATGGTCGAGCTGGCCGGCGAGATCGAACTCCCGCCGCAGCCGGGCCTGCTGGGTGGGCCCGCGGTGGTGTTCATCGAGAACCTTGAGCGCGACGGCGCCGCCTTCGGGGCTCGTGGCCCGGTAGACCACCGCTGAGCCGCCGCGTCCCACGACTTCCACCGCGGTGTATCCCGCGACGATCACCTCGGGTGAGGGCACCGTCTCAGCTTAAGTTCACCGACAACCGCGGGTTGGCGGCGATAGTGTCGTGGCCGTGTCAGCATCCGACGGCAGTACCGCGTCCGAGTGGGTCCCCACCGGCTCTGTCACCGTGCGCGTCCCCGGCAAGGTGAACCTGTACCTGGCCGTCGGAGATGTACGCGACGACGGTTACCACGACCTCACCACGGTGTTCCATGCCGTGTCGCTGTTGGACGAGGTAACGGTGCGCAACGCCGACATGTTGTCGCTGACGGTCGCGGGGGAGGGCGTGGAGTCGGTGCCCACCGATGAGCGCAACCTGGCCTGGCGCGCCGCCGAGCTGATGGCCGAGCACGTGGGCCGGTCGCCGGACGTGGCGATCAGCATCGAGAAGTCGATCCCGGTGGCCGGCGGCATGGCCGGCGGCAGCGCCGATGCCGCCGCGGTCCTGGTGGCGATGAACACGCTGTGGGAGCTCGGCGTGCCCCGGCGGGATCTGCATGCGTTGGCCGCCCGGTTGGGCAGCGACGTCCCGTTCGCGCTGCACGGCGGCACGGCGCTGGGCACAGGCCGCGGTGAGGAGCTAGCCACGGTGCTGGCCCGCAGCACCTTCCACTGGGTGCTGGCATTCGCGCACAAGGGTCTTTCCACCCCGAAGGTGTTCGGCGAGCTGGATCGGCTGCGCGCGGACACCTCGACCGGAGGCCCGCCGCGCGCCGAGGAACCCGAGCCCGTGCTGGCCGCGCTGGCGTCCGGGGATCCGGCCGAACTGGCCGCCCTGCTGGGCAATGACCTTCAGCCGGCAGCGCTGAGCCTGTATCCGGAGCTGCGCCGGACCTTGCGCGCCGGGGTGGAGGCCGGTGCGCTGGCCGGCATCGTGTCCGGATCCGGTCCGACGTGTGCGTTCCTGTGCCCGTCGTCGACGTCGGCGGTCGACGTCGGCGCGGAGCTGGCCGGGGCCGGTGTGTGCCGCACGGTGCGGGTGGCCAGCGGTCCGGTGAGTGGGGCCAGGGTCGTCCCCGAGCCCTCCACCTCGGCCTGACGCGGTCGGCTGTCGCCCACCGTTTTCGACGTCAGGGCTGCGCAAACTGTGCTGGACAACCCCTGGGTAGAAAACGGCGCTCTACAGGGTGCGTACGGCCTGAGGCTGTGACGCAGGCCTCAATTATTGCGAGCGTTTGGCCAGTTACTTAAGGGTCTCTTAAGATGAGCGGCGGTGAATGCTAGCGATCTTGCATCGGATGCGACATATGCGCCCGCCGCCCGTTACGGTGGGCGGTCGCGAAGCTGTATCCCCGGCACCGGGGCATCACCTTTTCGAGACATAACTGCTCCCCAATCGTGTGCGCGCGCCTACCCAAAAGCGGTGCACAGCGGGCGGAGCATGGATAACCGGGCAACTGCACCTGGCGCACTGTCGCCGGTGCCCGCGCCGCGGAAGCCAAGGAGGTCGTCGTGAGCAGATTCACCGAGAAGATGTTCCGCAACGCTCGGGAGAGCAAGCGTGGCATGGTGACCGGCGAGCCGCATGAGCCGGTTCGCCACACCTGGGGTGAGGTTCACGAGCGGGCCCGGCGGATCGCGGGCGGCCTGGCCGCCGCCGGAATCGGCCACGGCGACGCGGTCGGTGTGCTGGCCGGTTTCCCGGTGGAGATCGCGCCGACGGCGCAGGGCGTGTGGATGCGGGGCGCGAGCCTGACCATGCTGCACCAGCCGACCCCGCGCACCGACCTGGCCGTGTGGGCCGAAGACACCATGAACGTGATCGGCATGATCGAGGCCGACGCCGTCATCGTCTCCGAGCCGTTCCTGGTGGCCATCCCGGTGCTCGAAGAAAAAGGCATCAAGGTCGTCAAGATCGCCGACCTGCTGGCCGCCGACCCGATCGACCCGGTGGAGACCGGCGAGGACGATCTGGCGCTGATGCAGCTGACGTCGGGGTCGACCGGGTCGCCCAAGGCCGTCCAGATCACGCACCGCAACATCCACTCCAACGCCGAGGCGATGTTCATCGGTGCGGAGTACGACGTCGACAAGGACGTCATGGTGAGCTGGCTGCCCTGCTTCCACGACATGGGCATGGTCGGCTTCCTGACCATCCCGATGTACTTCGGCGCCGAGCTCGTCAAGGTCACGCCGATGGACTTCCTGCGCGACACCTTGCTGTGGGCCAAGCTCATCACCAAGTACAAGGGCACCATGACCGCGGCGCCCAACTTCGCCTATGCGCTGTTCGCCAAGCGGTTGCGCCGTCAGGCCAAGCCGGGCGAGTACGACCTGTCCACGCTGCGGTTCGCGCTCTCGGGTGCCGAGCCGGTGGAGCCGGCCGATGTCGAGGACCTGCTCGACGCGGGCAAGCCCTTCGGTCTTCCGGAGTCGGCGATCCTGCCGGCCTACGGCATGGCCGAGACCTGCCTCGCGGTGTCGTTCTCCCCGTGCAACGCGGGCCTGGTGGTCGACGAGGTCGACGCCGACCTGCTGGCCGCGCTGCGCCGCGCCGTGCCCGCCACCAAGGGCAACACCAAGCGGCTGGCCTCACTCGGCCCGCTGCTGAAGGACCTCGAGGCCCGCGTCGTCGACGAGCACGGTGATGTGATGCCCGCTCGCGGCGTCGGCGTCATCGAGCTGCGGGGCGAATCGCTGACCCCCGGCTACATCACCATGGGCGGTTTCCTGCCGGCCCAGGACGAGCACGGCTGGTACGACACCGGCGACCTCGGCTACATCACCGAAGAGGGCAACATCATCGTGTGTGGTCGCGTCAAGGACGTGATCATCATGGCCGGGCGCAACATCTACCCGACGGACATCGAACGAGCGGCCGGCCGCGTCGAGGGCGTGCGCCCCGGCTGTGCCGTCGCGGTGCGTCTGGACGCCGGACATTCGCGTGAGACCTTCGCCGTCGCGGTGGAGTCCAACGCGTGGCAGGATCCGGCCGAGGTCCGCCGGATCGAGCATCAGGTGGCTCACGAGGTGGTCTCCGAGGTCGACATGCGTCCGCGCAATGTCGTGGTGCTCGGACCCGGCAGCATCCCGAAGACTCCGTCGGGCAAGCTGCGCCGCGCCAACTCGGTCTCCCTGGTCACCTAGTTTTTGCACCGCGAGCGTGCGCGTCTGCAGCCCGACACGCCGCTCGCGGGCAACACTTTGCGCACGCTCGCGCGCTTCTGACTGAGCACCCCTCTCGACACACCAGGTTTTGGTGTGCTTTTCGCGATACGGACGTGGCGATTACCCTGTGCCGGCATCAAATGCAATGACAGCGCAGTCAATTTGCCCTTCGTTCACGCAATGTTTGCGTATTCTGTCGCGGAAACCACTTTTGAAGAGAGGATCGGAATGGCCAAATCCCGATGGGTTTCGGCGATCCTCGGCGCGGGCGTTATTGCTGCCGGGATTACCGCGGGCACCGCGTGGGCGGGTGGTCCCGGTGGTTATGTCGAGGACCCCGAAGATATTTTTGCCGCTGTCGGCACGGGCGAATTCGTCGACACCATAGCGGGTTTCACCGCTACCGGTGATACGAGCGAAGAGGCCTCGGCGGCGGTCATCGCGGCCTGCCAGAGCGCTGGAGGTGTGGAGTGCACCGCTGACGAGGTGACCAACGACAACCTCTGCATCGTGTCCGTCGCGAGCGACAGCAATCACGTGGTGGCCGGCGGTGCCGGTGCGACGGTCGAGGCCGCTCGTCAGGATGCGTTCAACAAGGCCGCGGCGAACAACACCCCGCTCGATGCGGATTCCCCTGTCGTCGTATCGGCCTGCCCGTGATGAGCGGGCAGATGTCGGCGCGTGCAGCGCATGAGACTTCGGGGGTGGTCATGGCGCGGAAAGGGAAGGGCATGATGACTGGTCGCGGGTTTGCATTCTTGATGGCGAGTTTGGCTGCCGTATCGGTCGTTTCGGCTCCGGTTGCGAACGCCCGACCGACCTGCCAGGACACTGCCACCAAGACGATCTGCACGACGAATGGCAGCACCTCGATCAAGGCCAGGCCGGGAACGACGGCGCCGCCGGCGAATATTCCGGTGTTTCCGTGGCTGGGCATGCCGGGGGCTCGCCGCTAGTCCTTCGCTGAACCGAACCTCGGTGGGCGGGCGTGTCTTTCGTGATGCGCCCGCCCACTGTGGTTCCGGCGGGGTGATGCACGGCCGACATCAGTTGCTGTGCTGGGTGTTTGCCGGCTTGTCGGCGCACATCCGGTTGTAGACCCGCCACCAGATCAGCTCGTGGTCGACGGCGGTGATGTCGCCGCGGGCGAGGCACTCGTCGGCGTGTAAGAGCTCGACGGCCAGCACGACCAGGCGCTCGCGGGCCGCTGCGGATCCGGGATCGTCACAGCCGGCCATCGTCGTCGCGCTCAGCGTTCGCACGCCGTGGAATGCGCTGCCGGACAGGCCGAGCGCCACCGCTCCGGCGGCGAGGAACACCGCAGTGGACACTCCGAAGGCAGGCCACGGCGACATCTGCCCGCCCAGCCACAGCTGGCACAGCAGCCACAGGAACATTCCCCACAGCGGCCAGCCCCGGGCCAGTCGGACGAAGCGGCGTTCGGAGGTACTCAGGCCGGGCGGGTACACCACAAGCCGGTAGTAGGTGATGCCGAAGCGGCCGGGCCTGACCTGCACACAACCCCACGCCCGAGAGCCGTCGAGCAATGGACTCAGTAGTCGGATCGCGTCCATACCTCCGGTGTACCCGCTGCGAAGGCGCCCGCATCGGCCTCGAACGGTTTCTTTACGCCCATGGACCGCATCCTTGCGCGCTGAGTATAGATAACTATACTCAGCCTCATGACGCCGAAGCTCCCGCCACGACTGGCCGACCACCCGACTGTGCGCGCGGTGCGCGCCCGTTCGGAGGCTCCGGTGCCGGACGTGATCGACGCCGACTGGCTGCGCACGTTGTGCCTGGACGCCGGGGTCGACGACGTCGCCTTCGCCGGTGTGGACGACCCCGCCCTGGCCTCCGAGCGCGAGCACGTCGAGGCCGCGCTGCCAGGTGTTCGCAGCTACATCTCGCTCGTGGTGAAGATGAACCGCGACAACGTGCGCTCGTCCACCCGCAGCGTGGCCAACCAGGAGTTCCACCGCAGCGGGGAGATCATCAACGAGGCTGCCCACCGGATCACCCGTGCGCTGGAGGATGCCGGCCACCGCGCGGTGAATCCCTCGGCCACCTTCCCGATGGAGATGGACAGATATCCGGGGCGGATCTGGGTGGTGGCGCACAAGCCCGTCGCGGTGGCCTCGGGGCTGGGGGTGATGGGCATCCATCGCAACGTGATCCACCCGAGATTCGGCAACTTCATCCTGCTGGCCACCATCCTGGTCGGCACGCCGATCAGCAGTTACGGGGTGCCGCTGGACTATTCCCCGTGCCTGGAATGCAAGCTGTGCGTGGCGGCCTGCCCGGTCGGGGCAATCGGTAAGGACGGCGAGTTCGACTTCCTGGCCTGCTCGGTGCACAACTACCGCGAGTTCATGGGTGGGTTCACCGACTGGGTACAGACCATCGCCGACAGCGACGATGCCGCCGACTTCCGGTCCCGGGTCAGCGATTCGGAGAACGCGTCGATGTGGCAGAGCCTGTCCTTCAAGGCCAATTACAAGGCGGCGTACTGCCTGGCGGTGTGCCCGGCGGGGGAGGACGTCATCGAGCCCTACCTCGACGACCGCAAGGAGTTCATGGACCGGGTGCTCAAACCCCTGCAGGACAAGCGCGAAACGCTGTACGTGCTGCCGAACTCGGCGGCCAAGGCACACGCCGAGAAGCGGTACCCGCACAAGACCGTCAAGGTGGTGGACAGCGGAATCCGCGGTGTCTGACCGGCCGTTGGAATCACCGTGAGCGCAACGCCCGACCGCGATATGCCGGGACGGCTAACGTGGCGCGACGATGGCGACACAGCAGGGTGACTTTCGGCTGTGGGCATTCGGCGATGCCCATGTCGGAACCGACAGGCAGTCCGGCCGGGAGAGCCTCGCCGAGGCCATCCGGCAGTCTGAATTCGGTGGAGCACAAGGTGGCCCGCCGTTCGACTGGGACATCGCCGTCGACGTCGGTGACATGTCCGGCGCGCATCACAGCCTGCCCGACGACGCCGAAGGGCGGGAGGTCCGCCGGCAGTTCTCGGCATTGCGCAAGCACCGCCGCGAGGACGTGTATTCGGTGTGCGGAAACCACGACCGCAGCGGTCTTTCCGAACCCGACGCGTGGTGGTGGCAGAAGTGGATCGATCCGCTGGGCCTGCACACCGCACACTCCGGCGTCGAAGCCGATGCCCGGCCGTATGCGGTTACCGGCACCTGGGAACGCTATTCGTTCCGGGTGGGCAATCTGCTCTTCCTGATGCTCAGCGACCGCAACGAGCCGTCCCAGGTCGTCGGACGGGGCACGCTCGGCGGCAACCCGGGTGGGGTGGTCTCCGCCGAGACGTTCCAGTGGTGGGCGAACATGGTTGAACAGAACCGTGATTCGATCGTCATCACGGTGCACCACTACGTCCTCAAGGACACCACGGTGGCGTCGGGGGAGTGGGAGGGGGTGCGCCGCGGCGCGGACGGGAAACTCTATGAGCACTACCATCGCCCGTTCCCGGAGGGGACGCCTCAGGGCGCGTCCTACCTGTACTGGGTCGGCGGTAAGCCGGACTCCGGGGCTTTCGAGCGGTACCTCACCGAGCATCCGGGTGCGGTCGCGCTGTGGCTGGCCGGCCATACCCATACCAACCCCGACGATTCCCACGGCGGCAAGACTCACATCGAGCAGGCCTGGGGTGGAACCTATTTCATGAATGTGGCGTCATTGAGTCGCCACCACATGCCGATCACGACCCTGCCGATCAGCAGGTTGCTCACATTTCGTCCCGGCAGCCACGAGGTACGGGTGCAGTGCTATCTGCACACCGACCAACATGCTCCGCAGGGCTGGTACCCGGCTGCGGAGCGCACGCTCACCCTGGAAAAGCCGTTCACCTGGTAGCGAATCACCAGGCGTGCACGGTGTTCTGGGCGGGCTCCAGGCCCTGGGCGATCAGCAGCTCGGTGGCGTCGGCGGCCTGCTCGCAGATCGTCGGTAGCTCGGCGCGTTCGGCGGCGTTGAAGGCCTCCAACACGAACGCCGCCGGATCCTTACGGCCCGGCGGGCGTCCGACGCCGATGCGGACGCGTTGAAAGTCCTTGCTGCCAAGAGCCGATGCCACGGAACGCAGCCCGTTGTGGCCGCCTTCGCCGCCGCCGACCTTGAGCCGGATCCGGCCGAAGTCGATGTCGAGCTCGTCGTGGATGACCACGATCCGGCCGGGCGGCACCGAATAGAACTTGGCCAACGGCCCGACCTGACGGCCGGACTCGTTCATGTAGCACCGAGGTTTGGCCAGGACCACCGGAGCTCCTGCGAGCTGCCCGGTGACCACCTCGGCGCCGGATTTCTTGTGCACCTTGAAGGCCGAGCCGATGCGGGCGGCCAGTACATCGGCCACCATGAACCCGACGTTGTGCCGGGTCTTGGCGTAGGCGGGCCCGGGGTTACCCAGGCCCACCACCAGCAGCGGCTCGGCCATCTAGACGATGTCCTACCTGATTACTCGGCAGCTTCGGTGGCCTCGGCGGCCGGCTCCTCGGCCGGGGCCTCGCCCGCCTCGCCGGCACCCTCGGACTCCAGCTCCTCGGCGCTCGGGGCCTCGACGATGTTGACCACGAGCAGCTCGGGATCCGACACCAGCGAAACGCCGGCGGGCAGCTCGATCTGGCCGGCCAGGATCTGGGTGCCGGCCTCGACGCCCTCGATCGACACGGTCAGGTGCTCGGGGATCGACAGGGCCTCGGCCTCGATCTCGATGCTGTTGGTGTCCTGGGTGACCAGGGTGCCCGGGGCGGCGTCGCCCTCGACGGTGACGGTGACCTCGACGTGGACCTTCTCGCCACGACGCACGACCAGCAGGTCGGCGTGCTGGATGTTGCGGCGGATCGGGTGAATGTCCAGAGCCTTGGTCAGCGCCAGCTGCTCCTTGCCCTCGATGTCGAGGGTCAGCACGGCGTTGGTGCCGGCGTGGCGCAGCACGGCGGCGAACTCGCGGGCGTTGATCTCCAGGTGCTGGGGATCGGTGCCGTGGCCGTAGAGCACGGTGGGCACGTTGCCGTCGCGGCGGGCCTGGCGCGAGGCGCCCTTGCCGGTGCGGGTACGCACGGTCGCGGTCAGCTTGTTGGGGATGTTCTTTGCGGCGGCCTTGGCCATGATGTTGCTCCTCTGAATTGCGGTACTGCGGTCAGATCGTCAGCACGGCAAGGGGCGCAACACTTGAAGAAGTTCCCGCCGATAACGGTGGCCATAAGGTCCACCCTCGCCGTGACGCCAGGTCAGGGTAGCAAAGGCGGACCTGCTCCGGAAAATCGGAGCCTGCGGCCTACAGCGGATACGTGGTCTTGGTGAGCTGCTCGGACAGCTCCCACAGCGCCTTCTGGGTGTCCACCCGCCGGGCCAGCGGGCTGCGCCCGACCGGCTGCCTGGGGCCGAACTGGCCGAACCGCGGCCCGATGAAGCTGTCGCCTGGGACGTCCTGGGACGCCGCGAACAGCGTCTGACGTGCACCGAACGTCGCGTCGCTGGCGAAAACCCGGTTGGCGGTCGCCATCATCCGCTCGCCGAACTTGTTGCCGGTCTGCCCTTGCAGATTGGTCGCGGAGTATCCCGGGTGCGCGGCCAGCGCGCGCACCTGCGAGCCGGACGCGTTCAGCCGGCGCTGCAACTCCGAGGTGAACATCAGATTGGCCAGCTTGGACTGCCCGTAGGCCAGCCACGCCGAGTACGGCCGCGATTTCCAGTTGAGGTCCCGCAGGCTGATCTGCCCGATCCAGTGCATCAACGACGACACCGTCACCACCCGGTCGGAGATCTTGGGCAGCAGCAGGTTGGTCAGCGCGAAGTGGCCGAGGTGGTTGGTGCCGATCTGGCTTTCGAAGCCGTCGGCCGTGCGGCTGAGCGGCACGGCCATGATGCCTGCGTTGTTGATGAGCACGTCGACGCTCTCGACGGTGTCGGCGAACTCGTGCACCGAGGCCAGGTCCTGCAGGTCGAGTTTGCGTACCTCGACAATGCCGCCCGTCATCGTCTCTGCGGCTGCGGTGCCCTTCTCCAGATTGCGTACCGCGACGGTGACCTTGGCGCCCACGCGGGCGAGTTCCCGGGCGGTGACGAGGCCAAGTCCGCTGTTGGCGCCGGTGACGATCACCCGGCGGCCGGTGAACGAGGGCAGGTCGGCGCTGGTCCATCCACTCATGCTGACCACCCTACGGTCGTGCAGGCAGTTCCTCGCGGCTTCACTTCTTGGCGATGTTGAAGCCCGCGATGATCGACTCGATGTCCGGGCCCTGCGCCGCGGCCTCGTCGGCATAGGTGGTCACGGTCAGCTGGACGAGATAGCGCTGCGGGGGTTGCAGCCCGTCGTTCGCGATGACGACGCGGTTGTAGCTCTGCATGCGCTTGCCGTTGAGGTCGTAGCTGCCCTCGATCATCGCCGACGGGAAGCCCTTCCAGTCCGCGTTGGATGCGTTGAGCTGCTTGAAGTTCTCCGACAGCTGCGCGTCGGCATAGCCGTGTTCTTTGAGGGCCTTGGGCACGTCGAAGTCGCCGTGCAACGTGAAGGCGAGCATCATCGCGGTGGGGTAGGTGTTGCCCTTGGCGATCATCCGGGTCCCCGGAGCGAGGTTCGGATTGTTGTAGGTGTGCCATCCCGGCGGGGTCGGCATGGTGATGGTGAGGTGGGGGACCTTCTCGGGGGCGATGGGCTCACCGACGACGCCGGAGTCCTCCAGGTATTGCCACAGCGGCACCGGCTGGTTGTCGGCGGGGGCGGCCGGAGTCGTCGAACTCGTGGTCCAGATCGACTTGTAGTCAGGCGTTTCGGCGCCACAGCCGGAAGCCAGGACCGCCGTCGCGGCGGCGGTGGCGAGCAGCCGCTTCACAGAATCTCGCGCACCGAATCGATCGGCCGGGCCAGCCGGGTGCCGTTGCCGGTGACGACGAACGGGCGCTCGATCAGGATCGGGTTTTCGGCCATCGCATCGAGCAGTTCGTCGTCGGACGCGTCGGCCAAACCGAGTTCGGCGTATAGGGATTCGCGCTTGCGCACCGCGGTCCGCACGTCGATCCCGGCGTCGGCGATCAGTTTCTTGATCTCGTCACGCGTCGGCGGCGTCTTCAGGTACTGCACGACCTCGGGCTCGATCCCGTTCTCGCGCAACAGGTCCAGCGTCTTGCGTGAGGTCGAGCACTTGGGGTTGTGGTAGATGACGGCGGCGGGCCGCCCATCGGATCCAGCCATCTAGGCGGACCCGTCGAACAGTCCGGTCACCGAACCGTTCTCGAACACCGCGCGGATGGTGCTGGCCAGCAGCGGCGCGATGGACAGCACGGTCAGCTGCGGGAACTTCTTGTCGTCGGTGATCGGCAGCGTGTTGGTGACGATCACCTCGCGGGCACCGCACTCGGCCAGGCGCTGGGCAGCCGGATCGGACAGCACACCGTGGGTCGCGGCGATCACCACGTCTTTGGCGCCGTCCTCGCGGAGCAGCTTGACCGCGCCGGCGATGGTGCCGCCGGTGTCGATCATGTCGTCGGTGAGGATGCAGGTCTTGCCCTTGACGTCGCCGACGACGCGGTTGGCCTTGACCTGGTTGGGCACCAGCGGGTCGCGGGTCTTGTGGATGAAGGCCAGCGGCACTCCGCCCAGCGAGTCGGCCCACTTCTCGGCGACGCGCACCCGGCCGGAGTCCGGCGACACCACGACGACGTCGGTGTCGGCGTACTTCTCGGCGATGTAGCCACACAGCAGCGACTGGGCGCGCATGTGGTCGACGGGGCCGTCGAAGAAGCCCTGGATCTGGTCGGTGTGCAGGTCGACCGAGACGATGCGGTCGGCGCCGGCGGTCTTGAGCAGATCGGCGACCAGGCGGGCCGAGATGGGCTCGCGGCCGCGGTGCTTCTTGTCCTGGCGCGCGTACGGATAGAACGGCAGGATCGCGGTGATCCGCTTGGCGCTACCGCGCTTGAGCGCGTCGATCATGATGAGCTGTTCCATCAACCACTGGTTCAGCGGCGCCGGGTGCGACTGCAGCACGAACGCGTCGCAGCCGCGCACGGACTCGTCGAACCGGACGAAGATCTCGCCGTTGGCAAAATCACGGGCGGTCTGCGCCGTGACCTCGACGTCGAGTTCCTTGGCGACCTGCTCCGCCAGTTCCGGGTGCGCGCGCCCGGAGAACAGCATCAGGTTTTTTCGATTGTCGGTCCAGTCCGTGGCCACTATGGCTGCCTTCGCGGTTGGGGATCGATACGGAGCAATCGTACGTAGCGTTTCTGGTAGTTCGTAGCCGGGTTACCAGATTGCCAACACGAAACGTCGGATTGCCTGGCCCAGCGGTGCCGACTGTGGCGTTCGTGCACGCATTTGCCACGGATACCGTGCACACGCGCCACGCTCGCGGCCGGGTGGTCGCCGACCTACTCCTTGCGGGCCTTGCGCGCCGCCTCGGCGGCTGCCGAGCCCGGACGCTTGCGCTCCACCCAGCCCTCGATGGTGCGCTGCGCGTTGTCGGACACCGCCAGCGCGCCGGGTGGAACGTCGTCGCGCAGCACGGTGCCGGCTCCGGTGTAGGCGCCGTCGCCGACGGTGACCGGCGCGATGAACATCGTGTCGGAGCCGGTGCGCACGTGGGAACCGATGGTGGTCCGATGCTTGGTCTCGCCGTCGTAGTTGACGAATACGCTGGAGGCCCCGATGTTGCTGTGGTCGCCGATGTCGGCGTCGCCGACGTAGGTCAGGTGCGGCACCTTGGTGCCGGTGCCGATCGTGGAGTTCTTGGTCTCGACGAAGGCGCCGAGCTTGGCGTCGGACCCGAGGATGGTCCCGGGCCGCAGGTAGGTGAACGGGCCGACGGTCGCGCCGGCCCCGATCACGGCGAGCTGGCCGTGTGTGCGCACCACCGATGCGCCGTCGCCCACCTCGACGTCGGTCAGCGTGGAGTCCGGGCCGATCTCGCAGCCGGCCCCGATCTCGGTGGTGCCGAGCAGCTGGGTGCCGGGGCGCACGACGGTGTCGCGGCCGATGGTCACGTCGACGTCGATCCACGTGGTGGCCGGGTCGACGATCGTGACACCGGCGCGTTGATGGCGGGCCACGATGCGGCGGTTGAGTTCGGCGCCGAGGTCGGCGAGCTGCACGCGGTCGTTGACGCCGGCCACCAGGGCACTGTCGTCGACGTGCATGGCCCGCACCGTCCGGCCGTCCTGCCGCACGATCGCGATGACGTCGGTGAGGTACAGCTCCTGCTGGGCGTTGTTCGAGCTCAAGCGGCTCAGCGCCGAGCGAAGGTCCGCGATGTCGAAGGCGTACACCCCGGCGTTGATCTCCCGGATCGCGCGCTGCGACTCGGTGGCGTCGGCCTGTTCGACGATGCCGATGACCTCGTTGTCCTGGGTGCGCAGGATGCGGCCGTAGCCGGTCGGGTCGGGCACGGTGGTGGTCACCACGGTGGCGGCGGCCGTCGCGGCGCTGTGCGTTTCGATGAGCCCGGCCAAGGTGCCGGCGTCGAGCAGCGGGACGTCACCGGAGGTCACCACGACCGTGCCGGCGAATTCGTCGGGCAGCGAGCTCAGGCCGCAGGCCACCGCATGGCCGGTGCCCAGCTGCTGGTCCTGGATGGCGATGTCGATGCTGCGGCCCAGTTTGTCGGCCAGCTCGCCGACCGCGGGGGCGATGCGCTCCCGGTCGTGGCCGAGCACGACCACCAGATGCTGGGCGGCGGCATTGGCGACGGTGTGCACGGCGTGGCTGAGCATGCTGCGACCGGCCAGGGTGTGCAGCACCTTGGGGGTGTCCGAGCGCATTCGGGTCCCGGCGCCTGCTGCCAGTACGACGACTGCGGCCTCGGTGGTCGACACATCATCCCCTTGTTTCGCCGAGCGACCGTGTCTGTACATCGACACGCCGGCCCTTGTGTGATTTTGCGGTCGTTCGCGGGATCGTGAGCTCCGTCGCCAGGACTCGAACCTGAACTATCTGAACCAAAATCAGAGGTGCTGCCGATTACACCACGACGGAATGTCCGGGAGAGACTCTAGTCGAACGGTCTAGCCTGATATGCGTGGCAGCACCCGAGAAGGAAGTGCGGGCCCCCCGGGCCCGGATGACCGGCAATGAACGGCGACAACAGCTCATCGAGATCGCCAAGTCGCTGTTTGCCGAACGGGGCTACGAGGGAACCTCGATCGAGGAGATCGCCCAGCGCGCGAATGTCTCCAAACCCGTGGTCTACGAGCATTTCGGCGGCAAAGAAGGCCTGTACGCCGTCGTCGTCGACCGGGAGATGTCGGCCCTGCTGGACGGGATCACCTCGTCGCTGACCAACAATCGGTCCCGGGTGCGGGTCGAGCGGGTGGCGCTGGCGCTGCTGACCTACGTCGAGGAGCACACCGACGGCTTCCGCATCCTGATCCGGGACTCGCCCGCGGCCATCACCTCGGGGACGTACGCCACGTTGCTCAACGACGCGGTCAACCAGGTGTCCTCGATCCTGGCCGGGGATTTCTCCCGCCGCGGGCTCGACCCGGATCTCGCGCCGCTGTACGCCCAGGCCCTGGTCGGGTCGGTGTCGATGACCGCGCAGTGGTGGCTCGACGTCCGCGAGCCCAAGAAGGAAGTGGTGGCCGCGCACGTGGTCAACCTGGCCTGGAACGGGCTGACCCATCTGGAGTCGGATCCGGTCCTGCACGAGGAGTAGGCCAACCAAACTGCAACTCAGGGGTTGCAGCAAGAGTTCCTCATGTGCAACCCTTGGGTTGCAGCAATCCGGCCAGAGAGGAACCCCGATATGACCACCGACTTCGACCGCATCGAGCGCGAGATCACCATCGACGCACCGGCGCAACGCGTCTGGGATCTGGTGAGCGAGCCCGGCTGGTACATCAACGACGAGCGGATCACCGAACACCAGATCGAGCGGGACGGCGACGTCGCCATCGTCACCGACCCCACGCACGGGCGGTTCGCGTTGCGGACGGTCGCGGTGGACGAGCCGCGCTATGTGGCCTTCCGCTGGCACATCGATGCCGACGATCTCGACAGCTCGTCCACGCTCGTCGAATTCTGGATCACCCCGGCGCCATCCGGCGTGGTGCTACGGGTCGTCGAGAGCGGGTTCGCCTCGCTCGACGAGCCTGAGGCCAACCGCCGCTCCCGGTTCGACGACCACAGTGGCGGCTGGCCACTCGAGCTCGGCCTCGCCCAGAAGTACCTGGTGGGGGCCGCTGCCGATGCCTGAAAGTGCCTCGCCGGTACAGGTTTTCGCGGCGCTGGCCGACGACAGCCGATGGCAGGTGCTCGTCGCCCTCGGGCGGCGGCCCGCGTCGGCGTCGGCCCTGGCCGACGAACTCCCGATCACCCGCCAGGCCATCGCCAAACACCTGAAGGTGCTCACCGATGTCGGCCTGGTGGCAGCCACCAGGGTGGGGCGTGAGGTCAGGTACGAGGCGGTCGGAGCCCGGCTCAGCGAGGTGGCGCGCCGGCTCGACGGGATCGCCGCCGGCTGGGAACGCCGGCTCGCACGGATCAAGGATGCCGTCGAGCAGGACGGCTGACGGCGCTCAGCCCAGGTCCCGCATCAGCAGGTCGGCCGTCGTCTCCCTGCGCACCAACGTCCGCGAGGCGCCGTCGCGCACCGCCACCACCGGCGGGCGGCCCACCATGTTGTAGGTCGAGGCCATGCTGTGTTGGTAGGCCCCGGTGCAGGCCACGGCCAGCAAATCGCCGGCATGGATGTCGGCGGGCAGCTCGACGTCGTGCACGATCTCGTCGCCGGCCTCGCAGTGCCGTCCGACCACGGTGGCCACCATGGTCGGTCCCAACGGGTGCCGATTTGCCAGGGCCACGGTGTATTTCGCGCCGTACAGAGCAACCCGCGGGTTGTCGCTCATGCCGCCGTCGACGGCGACGAACGTGCGCCCTCCGGGCTGGGACTTCACCCCGCACACCCGGTACAGCGTCACCCCGGCCCGCGCGCTGATGGCGCGGCCGGGCTCGACGACCAGGCGCGGCCGCGGGAAGCGTTCGGCCGCGCACGCCGCGGTCAGCTCATCGTCGACGACGGCCGCGAACGTCCCGATGTCGAGCGCCGCGTCTCCGCGGACGTACGGAACCCCGTGGCCGCCACCGATGTTGAGCTCGGTCAGCACCAGGCCGTGTTCGGCGCGGATGTCGGCCATGGCGCCGATCAACCGCCGCACGGCCACTCCGTAGGGCGCGGGATCGGTGATCTGTGAGCCGATATGGCAGTGCAGCCCGACCAGATCGAGATTCGGGGTGGCCAGGATGCGGGCCGCGGCACGGGCGGCCCGGTGGTCGGCCAGGGCGAAGCCGAACTTCTGGTCCGTCACCCCGGTGGTGACAGCCCGGTGGCCGTGGATGTCGATGTCGGGCGTGACCCGGATCAGCACCGGCTGGGGCCGGCGCGCCAGACCGGCCAGGTAGGTGATCTCCATCGGTGAGTCGATCACGATGCGGCCCACCCCGACATCGATCGCGTCGCGCAGCTCGTCGCACGATTTGGCGTTGCCGTGCATCACGATCCGCGCCGGGTCGACCCCACCGGCCAACGCGGTCGCCAGCTCGGCAGCTGAGCACACGTCCAGGCCGAGCCCTTCCTCGGCGACCCAGCGCGCGACGGCGGTGGTCAACAGCGACTTGCCCGCGTAGACCACCTCGGCCCGGTCGAGGGCAGCGCGGTAGCGCCGGGCGCGGGTCCGGAAATCGGTCTCGTCCAGCACGTAGGCGGGGGTGCGGTACTCGTCGGCGATGTCGGTCAGAGGCACCCGTCCGACGGTGATGCGGCCCTGCTCGTCGACGCCCGTGGTCAGCGGCCAGATGTTCGGATCGAGGCGTGGTCGGGTGGTGCCGCGAAGTGAGGGCAGGATGTCCAGCAAGGTCATGACTCCACAGTCGGCGCCGCCGGGGCCTGCGTCACCGGGCTTGACGGTTCCTTGACGCTGCGGGGTCGGATCCTGACGGGCTCAACTCCTACCGAACGACTTCGTCTCCGTCCGGGTGGCGATGAACCCGTTGCCTTTCTGCGGATCGGCCATCCGGCAGGCCAGCAGGATGTCGTCGGTGTGGATGCAGGTGGCGTTGCCCGAGTCGAAGCGTTGCCCGGCGGGCAGCAGCGGCGCCTCGTCCTCGGTGAGACCGTCGACGGGGCTGAGGGGTTCTTCGGTGCGGGTGAAGCTCATCGGGATCGCGCCGTTGGTGGTGCCGTAGCTGAACAGGTGCGCGAGGTTGGCGTCGTCGGGGGCGTCGACGAACGGCCCGCGGCAGTCCAGGGCGTACATCGCCCGGTGCTGGGTGGTCATGCAGACGAAACCGTCGGGCGTGCGGAAGCCCTGCACCGGGAACCCCTGGCCCTCGCGCAGTACGTACTGCGCGGGATCGACGGCGGGGTAGGCGGCGAAGTCGGGAACGCCGTCGGGGCCGAGGTGGGTCGGCACCTGCTCGGGCGTGGCCTCCGGCTTCTCCCGGGTGAGCCATATCACCGCGAACACCGCCGTCAGCACCACAACGAGCGCTGCCGCCCACCGCTTCATCGCTCCATGATCGCCCCGGACAGAGCACTACGGAGCCGAATCCCCGGCCCCGTAGAATGGCCGTCATCATGACCGCACCGGGGCACAACCATGTCCAGACCCCGATTGCGGGTCTCGTCGAGCTGGCATTGACCGATCCGTCCCTGCAGGACGTCCTTCGCCGTGCCGCCGACCGGCCCGCCGATCTCGCGCTCGTCGGGCCGGCCAGTGCCCGCGTGCTGGTGGCCGCCGGGCTGGCCCAGCAGGGTCCGTTGCTGGTGGTCGCCGCCACCGGCCGGGAGGCCGACGATCTGACCGCCGAGCTGCGCGGGGTTGTCGGCGACGCCGTCGCCCTCTTCCCGTCCTGGGAGACGCTGCCGCACGAGCGGCTGTCCCCGGGTGTGGAGACCGTCGCGGCCCGGTTGTTGCTGTTGCGCAGGCTGGCCCATCCCGAGGACGCGACACTGGGTTCGCCGCTACGCGTGGTGGTCACCACCACGCGCTCGCTGCTGCAGCCGATGGCTCCCGACGTCGTCGATACCGAACCGGTGACCCTCACCGTCGGTGCCGAGGCCGAGTTCGAAGCGGTCATCGCCCGGCTGGTCGACCTGGCCTACACCCGCGTCGACATGGTCGGCAAACGTGGAGAGTTCGCCGTGCGCGGCGGCATCCTCGACCTGTTCCCGCCGACCGCCGAGCATCCGGTGCGCGTCGAGTTCTGGGGCGACGAGATCTCCGAGATGCGGATGTTCTCGATCGCCGACCAGCGCTCGATTCCCGAGATCCCGGTGCAGCACGTGGTCGCCGTGCCGTGCCGTGAACTGCTGATGACCGCCGATGTGCGTGAGCGCGCGGCGGTGCTCGCCGCCGAGCACCCCACCCATGAGAACAGCGTGCCCGGCAGCGTGCCCGACATGCTGGCCAAGCTCGCCGAGGGCATCCCGGTCGACGGCATGGAGGCGCTGCTGCCGCTGCTGCACCCCGTGCAGCCGACGACGCTGACGCACCACCTGCCCGAGGGCGCCCCGGTGCTGGTGTGCGACCCGGAGAAGGTGCGGACCCGGGCCGCCGACCTGATCAAGACCGGGCAGGAGTTCCTCGAGGCCTCGTGGTCGACGGCCGCGGTCGGCGGTGATGCGCCCATCGACATCGAGGCGCTGGGCGCGTCCGGATTCGTCCCGTTCGAGCAGGCGCGCGAAGACGCCGTGGCCGGCGGGCATCCGTGGTGGACGTTGAGCCAGCTGCCCGACGGGAAGGCCACCGAACTCGATCTGCGGCCCGCGCCTTCGGCCCGCAGTCAGCAGAGCCTCGAAGAGATCTTCGCCATGCTGCGGGCTCACGTGGCCACCGGCGGATACGCCGCGGTGGTCACCCCGGGCACCGGCACAGCCCACCGCGTGGTGGAGCAGCTGGGTGATTCCGATACGCCCGCAGGGATGTTGGAGCCCGGCGAGGCGCCCAAGGCCGGTGTGGTCGGGGTGCTCAGGGGGCCGTTGCACGACGGCCTGATCCTGCCCGGCGCCAACCTCGTCATCATCACCGAGACCGATCTGACCGGTAACCGGGTGACGGCCTCAGAGGGCAAAAAGCTTGCGGCCAAACGCCGTAACGTCGTCGATCCGCTGGCACTGACCGCCGGCGACCTCGTCGTGCACGATCAGCACGGCATCGGCAAGTTCGTCGAGATGACCGAGCGCGTGGTGGGCGGAGCCCGGCGCGAGTACCTGGTGCTGGAGTACGCGTCGTCCAAACGCGGTGGCGGATCGGACCGGCTGTATGTGCCGATGGATTCGCTGGATCAGCTGTCGCGGTACGTCGGCGGCGAGGCGCCGTCGCTGTCCAAGCTCGGCGGAAGCGACTGGGCCAGTACGAAAACCAAGGCCCGCAAGGCTGTTCGGGAGATCGCCAGTGAACTGGTGGCGCTGTACGCCAAACGGCAATCGGCGCCCGGGCATGCGTTCGGCCCTGACACTCCATGGCAGAACGAGATGGAGGACGCGTTCGGCTTCACCGAGACCATGGACCAGCTGACCGCGATCACCGAGGTCAAATCCGATATGGAGAAGCCGGTTCCGATGGACCGGGTGATCTGCGGCGACGTGGGTTACGGCAAGACCGAGATCGCGGTGCGCGCGGCGTTCAAGGCCGTGCAGGACGGCAAACAGGTGGCGGTGCTGGTGCCGACGACGCTGCTGGCCGATCAGCATCTGCAGACCTTCACCAACCGGATGGCGGGGTTCCCGGTGACCGTCAAGGGATTGTCGCGGTTCACCGATCCGGCCGAGTCGCGCGCCACCATGGAAGGAATGAAGGACGGGTCGGTCGACGTGGTGATCGGCACGCACCGCCTGCTGCAGACCGGGGTGATGTGGAAAGACCTGGGCCTCATCATCGTTGACGAGGAACAGCGGTTCGGTGTCGAGCACAAAGAGCACATCAAGTCGATGCGCACCCACGTCGACGTGCTCACCATGAGCGCCACCCCGATCCCGCGCACCCTGGAGATGAGCCTGGCGGGCATCCGCGAGATGTCGACCATCCTCACCCCGCCCGAGGAGCGCTACCCGGTGCTGACCTACGTGGGTCCGCACGACGACAAGCAGGTGGCCGCCGCGCTGCGCCGTGAGCTGCTGCGCGACGGGCAGGCGTTCTACATCCACAACCGGGTGCGCACCATCGATCAGGCCGCGGCGCGGATCCGTCAGCTGGTGCCCGAGGCGCGGGTCGTCGTCGCGCACGGGCAGATGAACGAGGAGACGCTGGAGAAGACCGTCGAGGGCTTCTGGAACCGTGAGTACGACATCCTCGTGTGCACCACCATCGTCGAGACCGGGCTGGACATCTCGAACGCCAACACGCTGATCGTCGAGCGGGCCGACACCTTCGGGTTGTCCCAGCTCCACCAGTTGCGTGGCCGCGTGGGCCGCAGCCGCGAGCGTGGCTACGCCTACTTCCTGTACCCGCCCAATTCGCCGCTGACCGAGACCGCATACGACCGGCTGGCCACCATCGCGCAGAACAACGAGCTGGGTGCCGGTATGGCCGTGGCGATGAAGGACCTGGAGATCCGCGGCGCGGGCAACGTGTTGGGTGTCGAGCAGTCCGGTCACGTGGCAGGAGTTGGCTTCGACCTCTACGTGCGGCTGGTCGGCGAGGCCGTCGAGGCCTACCGGGCCGCGGCTGACGGGAAAACCGTTGCCACACCGGAGGAGCCGAAGGAGGTGCGGGTCGATCTGCCGGTCGACGCACACCTGCCGCCGGAGTACATCGGCAGTGACCGGCTGCGGCTGGAGGGCTACCGGCGGCTCGCGGCGGCCACGGACGAGGAGGCCGTGCGGGCGGTCGTGGATGAGCTCGTCGACCGTTACGGCCCGTTGCCCGAGCCTGCTCAACGTCTGGTTGCGGTGGCCCGGTTGAGGCTGCTGTGCCGCGAGTACGGGATCACCGAGATCGGTGCGGTGTCGGCCTCCACGGTGAAGCTGTCTCCGATGGTGCTGCCGGACTCCGCCCAGTTGCGGCTCAAGCGGATGTACCCGGGCGGGCACTATCGGGCCACCACCTCGGTGGTCCAGGTCCCGTTGCCGCGTGCCGGTGACGGTGTCGGTGCGCCGCGTATTCGTGATCTTGAATTGGTGCAGTGGGTGGCCGGATTGGTGCTGGTGCTCAACGGACAAACACAGAGCACCTTCGACGTCACCGCCGGACTGAATTCCCCAGATTAATTCTTCGGACCAATCGCCTGGTCGTCGCTGCTTTTTGGGTGTCCGTGCCGGACTAATCGCCGAACCGTTGTTAACGCGCAGGCGCCCGGATCCGACATACGTACGGGGAGTCAAGAAGGTATTGCGCTGTCGTCCGAATGAGAGGCGACGGGGTCGTCGGACATATGGCGGTCACGCAATTTCCCAAACCGAACATCACGCGATTGCTGCTATTTGGTGGATCGATCGCGGTGACGCAAGGCGAAGGAGTGATCATGGACTTCAAGAAGTTCGCAGTAACCACCTCAATGGCCGGTGCACTTGGCCTCGGAGCGTTTGGCCTGGGTACGGGCCTCGCGAACGCCGTTCCGGACGTACCGCAGCCGCCGCCAGTTCCTGGGCCGGCCATGCCAGGTGTGAATGTGCCGGGTGTCAACGTTCCTGATGTGAATGTGCCGGCTGTGAACGTTCCCGACGCGAACGTGCCGGCTGTGAACGTTCCTGATGTGAATGTGCCCAGTGTCAACGTCCCTGATGTGAACGTGCCCAGCGTGAATGTTCCTGATGTGAACGTGCCCAGCGTGAATGTTCCTGATGTGAACGTTCCCAGCGTGAATGTTCCTGACGTGAACGTGCCGAGTGTGAACGTTCCTGATGTGAACGTGCCCACGGTCCGGTTTCCCGAGGTAGACAATTTCTTCCGGCAGCCGAACGGCAATATCGCACCCGGGCAGTTGATGAATTCGCCGACCATCAACGGTGTTGCGAATCCGTTCTACGGCATCCCGCCTGGTCAGCTGAAGACGCTGCCCTCGGTGAACGGGGTCGCGAACCCGTTCTTCAACGAGACCCCGGGCCACTGGGTCGTCCCGGAGGGCCAGTTCCCGCCGGAGTCGTAAACCACGGCCTGTGACATGATGGCCGCCTTGCCTTTGGGCAGGGCGGCCATCCCGTGCGAAGGCCCCCGGTGCGAAGGCCCCCGGGTGCCGGCGAATCGCGGCCTTGGCCTGCTCACCAGGAACGTCGAAGTCCGGCAAGGTGTTGGTATAACCGAGATCAGCAAATCTCGTCGAATTGGTGAGGGGGTGGAGCCCGATGACCGTGGTACTCGTCGATCCCCGCCGCCCCGCATTGATCCCGGTGGAAGCGATCGAGTTCCTGACCGGCGATGTGCAGTACACCGAGGAAATGCCGATCAAGGTGCCGTGGACGTTGCCCGCGGCGCGGCCCATCTACGGCGACGACGAAGGCAACCCGGCGCCCGTGTTGCTGTCGTCCGATCCCGAGCATCCGGCGGTCAAGGCCCGTCTGGCGGCCGGGGACCGCTTGATCGCGGCTCCCAGGGCACAGGCGGGGGAGCGCATCGTGGACGCCGTGGCGATGATGGACAAGCTGCGCACCGACGGGCCGTGGGAGAGCGAGCAGACGCACGATTCGTTGCGGCGTTACCTGCTTGAGGAGACCTACGAGCTGTTCGACGCGGTGCGCGGCGGCAACGCCGACGAGCTGCGCGAGGAGCTCGGTGATGTGCTGCTGCAGGTGCTGTTCCACGCCCGCATCGCCGAGGACGCGCCCGTACACCCGTTCAACATCGACGACGTCGCCGATTCGCTGGTCCGCAAGCTCGGCAACCGCGTGCCGGCAGTGCTTGCCGGAGAATCGATCTCACTGGACGAGCAGCTGGCACAGTGGGAGGAACGCAAGGCCCAGGAGCAGAAGGTGAAGGCCCGAGGTTCGTCGATGGATGACGTGCCCACCGGGCAGCCGGCTCTGGCGCTGGCGCAGAAGGTGCTCGCCCGGGTGGCTCAGGCTGGGCTGCCTGCCGATCTGGTGCCTGCCGAGCTGACCTCGGTGGAGGTCTCGGCCGATGTCGATGCCGAGAATGACCTGCGCAGTGCGGTTTTGGAGTTCATGGACACCGTTCGGGTGGTGGAGTCTGACGTCGCCGCGGGCCGCCGGGGCGAGGACGTGCCCGAGGAACTCGACGCGACGCCGCTGGGCTCGATCACCGAGGACGAGTGGCGGGCGTACTGGCCGGATGCGGTTGTGGAGCCGGAGTTTCTGGAGCACGACGAGGTTGACGAAGAGGACTCCGAGGACGAGGAGCCCGACGAGGACGACGAGGACGACGATGCCGGGGACGAGCCGGGGCGCTCGTAACACCAGGGCGATTTCGAGCCGGTTTTTGCGCCACCAGGTTACGAACGCGCGTCACGAACTCACAACGGCACGGTTTCGGCTCGGGATGCCCCGGCGGTGTGGACGTTGGATCGGGCCGGCGAGATCTACCGTGAGGCCCATGCGGGTACTGCGGATCGCGGTCGTCGTCCTCGTGCTCACTCTGGGAATCGCGGCCCCGCAGGCCACTGCCGAATGCGCGGCCACCGGGTGTGACCTGCGCTCGCGCATCGCCGCCGCGGACGCCTACCTCGCGACGCGGCCCGGCACCGTCGGCTTTGTGTTGCGCGATCGCGTCGCGGGCGCGCGGTACGCCAATGCCAATGCGAACGCCATGATCTGGACCGCCTCCACCATCAAGCTGGCGATGGTCGTCGACCTGCTGACCCGCGAACGGGCTGGCGCGCTGCGGCTGTCGGGCAACGACCGGCAGCTCATGGTGAACATGCTGCGCAACTCTGACAACGATGCCGCCGATGCGTTGTGGACCCGGTATGGCGGGCCGGATCACAAGGCGTTCAACGCGGGCTTCCCGCGGTACGGCATGGCCGACCTGCGCCCGCAGCCGGGATTCGGTGACATCTTCCCGTACTGGGGTTTCCAGAAATCCACCACCAACGACCTCGACCGGTTGATGAACTACACACTGACCCAACTGAATCCGGCCGATGCGTCTGCCGTGGTCTCCGAAATGCAGAAGGTCGGCGGGGACCAGCAGTGGGGCGTATGGGGCGCGGGCCCGTCGATGAGCCCCGGCAACAAGAACGGATGGTCGCAGGAGCAAGGTGGCTGGGTGATCAACTCGGTCGGCTTCGCCGGCCCCAACCAGCGCTACACGCTGGCCATCATGAACGGGCTCAACGGGCAGGGAGGTTACGACGAAGGAGTCGCAACCACCACCCGGCTCAGCCAGATCCTGCTCAGTCCCAAGGGCTGAGCCCCGAGTTCACTCGAACAGCGTCGAACCCCAGTATCCCGACGCGTCACCGTCACGCAGCCCGGGCGGGCAGGCGAAGATGGCCGTCCCGGTGTGGGTGATGTACTCGTTGAGCGCGTCCTTGCGGCCCAGTTCCCGCTGCATCGGGATGAATTGCTTTTCGGGGCTGCGCACGAACGCGATGAAGAACAGGCCCGCATCCAGGTGCCCGAATCCGTCCGAGCCGTCGGTGAAGTTGTAACCGCGGCGCAGGATCTCGATGCCGCCCAGGTGCTCCGCCGAGGCCAGCCGCACGTGCGCGTCCACGTCGATCTTCGGATTGCCCTTGCCGTCGGTGATCTCGAAATCGAGCTCGTCGAACTCCTGCTGCAGTCCGTTGGGGGCGCCGCTGCCCTTCTGCCGCCCGATCACCCGTTCCTGCTCCAGAAGTGTGGTGCGGTCCCAGTTTTCGATGCGCATCCGGATGCGGCGGGTGATCAGATAGCTGCCGCCGGTGAGCCAGGCAGGCCCGTCGCCCTCGGCCACCCAGACGTTCTTGTCGAGCAGGTCGGTCTGATCGGACTTGAGGTTGTTGGTTCCGTCCTTGAACCCGAACAGGTTTCGTGGGGTGGCCTGGTCCCGGGTGGTCGAGGAGGTACGGCCGAACCCCAGCTGCGAGTACCGCACCGCGACGGTGCCGAACCCGACGCGGGCCAGGTTACGGATCGCGTGCACCGCGACCTGCGGATCGTTCGCACATGCCTGCACACAGATATCGCCCCCGCAGCGGGCCGGATCCATGGTCTCGTTGGGGAACTTCGGCAGGTCCTTGAGTTCGGCGGGCTGCTTGTCGGCGATGCCGAAGCGGTCCTTGCCGTCCTTGCGGAAGAACGACGGCCCGAATCCGATGGTCAGGGTGAGCTGCGAGGCCGGCAGGCCCAGCGCCTCACCGGTATCCGACGGCGGCGCATACGGATTGCCGTCCACGGCGCCGCCGACCTCGGTCTCCTCGCCGCGCGTCATCCGCTCGGCCATCTGGGTCCACTGCTTGAGCAGGGCGATGACGTCGTCGCGGTTGTCGGTGGTGACGTCGAAGGAGCAGAAGTGCATGCGGTCCTGCGCCTCGGTGATGATGCCGGCCTGCCGGTCGCCGCGGAAGGGCACCGGCCCCTGCAGGGCACCGTGCGGAGTGCTGGCCGCAGAAGCCCGGCCGGCCAGCGCCCCGGCGCCGGCCGCACCGACTACCGCTGCGGTGACCCCGGCGGCGCCGAACAGCTTGCGCCGGGAGAACCCGGCGGACTGCTCGGCACCCGGGGTGGATTCCGGAGAATCACTGCTTGGCGATGACACCTTGCACCTGGCTCACTTCTTTGCTCAGCGCGTCGATGGCGCGCGACAGTTCCTGACGTTGCGGCTCGGTCACCTTGTCGTAGGAGACGAATCCGTCGCCGTCACGATACTTCTCCAGCAACTTCTCGACATCGGCGAACCGCTGGTCCACCCGCTTGCCCAACTCGGCGTCGCGCTCGTCGAGGATCGGTCGCACGGACGCCACCGCGGTCTGCGAGCCCTCGACGTTGGCCCGGAAGTCCCACAGGTCGGTGTGGCTGAAGATGTCCTCTTCGCCGCTGATCTTGCTCATCGCGATTTCGTCGAGCAGACCCTGTGCGCCACCGGCGATCTGGGTGGAGTCGATGGTCCAGTCCGGTGCCTTGACGCCGGCCTGCAATTCCTTGACGTCGGCGATCAACTGGTCGCCGAGTGCGTTGGCGTCGGGCTGCAGGCCGGTGACCCACAGCTGCTTCTCCAGGGCGTGGAACCCGGTCCACTTCTGCCCGGGCTCGAGGTCGGCCTCGCGCAGGTCGACTCGCGGGTCGAGGTCGTTGGGGAAGGATTCGGCGACCGGCTCGATGCGCTCCCAGTACACGCGCGAGGTCGGGTAGAGCGCCTTGGCCTTGGCGACGTCCTTGGCCTTGACGGCGGCGACGAACTCCTCGACCGCAGGCACCAGTGCGTCGACCTGGCTGTTCACGTACCGCTTGTAACTGTCGGCGGCTTCCTTGAACTTGCCCTCGGTGTCGACCTTGACGGCCTCACCGGTCACCTCGAAGTTGCCGCGGATGCCTTCACCGACCATGCCGGGGCGGCACGAGGTCTGGTAGGTGCCCGGCTGGGTGAGCTGAACGATCAGCTGGCGCTTGAGCCCGGGGGAGATGTTCTCCACCTCGCCCATCACCCGCTCGCCCTCGCCGTAGACGTAGAACTCGGTGACCTTGTTGCCGCTGTTGGTGACGACGAACGTGCTCGGCCCGGTCGTCGCGGTGGTGCCCGACAGCTTGCACTCGGTGTCGGAGGCGTCGACGGTGATCTGAGCGCCCTTGGCGCCGTCACCGCTTGCACTGCCGCCGTCGGCCTCCTTGGCCTGGCAGGCACTCAACGAGATGCCGGCCAGCACCGCGGCGGTCGCCGCGAATCCGGTCTTGACGGCAGGGGTCATCTTCACTTGGTCGACCTTTCGGATGCGGTGGAGGTCTCCGGCTCGACGGTCGGCTCGGAGGAAGTCTCGGGCGAAGTCGCAGCACTGGCCGCCCCCGGGGTCCGGATCGGCTTCAGGAACAGCGCCAACACCACGACGATGTAGGCCAGCCACGCCCCGAACTGCAGCACGGTCGGCGTGGGATCGATGTTGAAGACGCCCTGGATGATCTCGCCGTACCAGGCAGACCAGTCGAACGCACCGCTCATGTCGAAGGCCTTGGCGCTGAGCCCGGGGATCCAGCCCACGGTCTGCAGTGCCTTGATGCCGTAGGCGAGGATTCCGGCCGCCACCACGATCAGGAAGATGCCGGTGTACTTGAAGAACTTCGCGAGGTTGATCCGGACGGCGCCCGCATACATGCCGTAGGCGATCGCCGCGGCGATCAGCACGCCGATGATCAGGCCCGTCAGCGGCCACAGCGTCTCGGCCTCGGCGTAGCCGACCATGAACAGCGCGGTCTCCACGCCTTCACGGCCCACCGCCAGGAAGGCCAGCAGCGCCACCGCCAGGCCGCCCGTCTGCAGCGCCTGCGACATCTCGCTACGCAGCTCGCCCGACATCGAGGCCGAGGCCCGTTTCATCCACAGCACCATGGTGGTGACGATGACGACGGCGATCAGCGAGGCGATGCCGGCGATGGCTTCCGCGCCGAGTCCGCTGATGGTGTTCTCGCCGAACTGGATCACCAGGAAGACCGTGACGGTCATGGCGATCGCGGCGCCGACACCGAGCCACACCCATTTGAGGGCGTCCCGGCGTTCGGATTTGACCAGAAACGCGACCAGGATCGACACGACGATGGCGGCTTCGAGACCTTCCCGCAAACCGATCAGGCCACTGCCGAACACCTGTGACGTGACGTTGGACGCGGCCAGCGTGCTGGTCGGAACGTCCGAGATGGCAGTCATCAAAGCGTCCTCGTTCGACCGGGGTGAAATCACCACAAAAAAGCGTAAGCCTTGCCTTGCCATAGCAAGGCGTGGCTCACCTTAGCAGGGGGGTCTGTGGGTCGATCCGACTTCACCTGGCGTTCTTGTGCCACGGACCCGTCGCTCGTCGCGTTCATAGGCGCGCATGCGACGATGGCGAATCAGATATAGCGGGGTTGAGGGAGTCCGGTGTCGCCAGTGCGTTGGCTGCGGGCTGTCGCCGTAATTGCTGCGACAGCGCTGCTGTTGGCATCCAGCTGTTCGTGGCATCTGGGGACCCCAATTCCGGAGGGTGTGCCGCCGCCGGCCGGGGATCCGGTGCCCGCGATCGACACCTATGCCAAGGGCAGACCCGCAGATCAGCTGACCGAGTGGGCCGCGAAGCGGGCTCCCGCGCTGGGCATGCCGGTCAACGCCCTCGAGGCCTACGCCTACGCCGCGCGCGTCGCCCAGGTGGAGAACCCGAACTGCCAGCTGGCGTGGACCACGTTGGCCGGCATCGGCATGGTCGAGAGCCATCACGGCACCTACCGCGGGGCGATGATCGCGCGCAACGGTGACGTCACCCCGCCGATCCGCGGCGTGCAGCTGGACGGCACCTCCGGCAACCTGCACATACCCGATACCGACAAGGGCAAGCTGGACGGGGATCCGCTGATGGACCGGGCCATGGGGCCGATGCAGTTCATCCCGGAGACGTGGGGGCATTTCGGGGTGGACGCCAACAACGACGGTGTGGTGAGTCCGGACAACTTCGACGACGCGGCGCTCTCGGCGGCCGGGCTGCTGTGCTGGTACGGCAAGGACCTGTCCACCCCGAGAGGCTGGATGAAGGCGCTCAAGGCCTACAACAACTCCGAGCAGTACGCCCGGATGGTCCGGGACTGGGCGACGGCATACGCGGCCGGCCACGGCTTGTGACACGTCGAGTGACCCGAGTGACACGCCCAAACACGCCGTCGCCCGCGCCACGATCTACTCTCATCCCTACACGCAGGACTCAATAAGGAGAAGCCAGTGCCCATCATCGAGCAGGTTGGAGCCCGCGAGATCCTCGACTCCCGTGGCAACCCGACGGTCGAGGTCGAGGTGGCCCTGACCGACGGCACGTTCGCCCGGGCTGCGGTGCCGTCGGGTGCGTCGACCGGCGAGCACGAAGCGGTGGAGCTGCGTGACGGCGGTTCCCGCTACGGCGGCAAGGGCGTCGAGAAGGCCGTGGAAGCCGTGCTCGATGAGATCGCCCCGGCGATCATCGGCCTGGCCGCTGACGATCAGCGCCTCGTCGACCAGGCGCTGCTGGATCTCGACGGCACGCCCGACAAGTCCCGGCTGGGCGCCAACGCGATCCTCGGTGTCTCGCTAGCGGTGGCCAAGGCCGCGGCCGACAGCGCCGCGCTGCCGCTGTTCCGCTACCTCGGTGGCCCGAACGCGCACATCCTTCCGGTGCCGATGATGAACATCCTCAACGGCGGTGCCCACGCCGACACCGGGGTGGATGTCCAGGAGTTCATGGTCGCCCCGATCGGCGCGCCGTCGTTCAAGGAGTCGCTGCGCTGGGGTGCCGAGGTGTACCACTCGCTCAAGTCCGTGCTGAAGAAGCAGGGGCTGTCCACCGGTCTCGGCGATGAGGGCGGCTTCGCCCCCGACGTCGCGGGCACCAAGGCCGCGCTGGACCTGATCGCGGTCGCGATCGAGGCCACCGGGTTCAAGCTCGGCAGCGATGTGGCCCTGGCGCTGGACGTCGCTGCCACCGAGTTCTACACCGACGGTACGGGTTACGCCTTCGAGAAGGAGACGCGTACGGCCGAGCAGATGTCCGAGTTCTACGCCGGCCTGATCGACGCCTACCCGCTGGTGTCGATCGAGGATCCGCTGTCCGAGGACGACTGGGACGGCTGGGTCGCGCTGACCTCGGCCATCGGTGACCGGGTCCAGCTGGTGGGCGACGATCTGTTCGTCACCAACCCGGAGCGCCTGGAGGACGGCATCGAGCGTGGCGCGGCCAACGCGCTGCTGGTGAAGGTCAACCAGATCGGCACGCTCACCGAGACGCTGGATGCTGTTGCCCTGGCGCACAACAGCGGTTACCGCACCATGATGAGTCACCGCTCGGGGGAGACCGAGGACACCACCATCGCCGACCTCGCGGTCGCGGTGGGCAGCGGTCAGATCAAGACCGGTGCCCCGGCCCGCAGCGAGCGCGTCGCCAAGTACAACCAGTTGCTGCGCATCGAGGAAGCGCTCGGCGACGCCGCGCGCTACGCGGGCGATCTCGCGTTCCCGCGGTTCGAGGCCAAGTAACGCAGGCGTCTGCGTACCAGCAAGTCGATGCCCGAAGCGAAGCGGCCCGATCCGAAGCGACGGTCCCCGGCCTCCCGACCCGGTAAGCCGGGCAAGGCCGGGGAGTCGAATCGGCCGCGCGCTTCACAGCCCCGTCGCCGGGCGGCTGAATCGCGTCCGGCGCAGGCCGATCCGGTGGCCGAGGAGAAGGTCACCAAAGCCATTGCGGTGCAAGCTCAGCAGCAGGCCGAGCTGCAGTCCGAACAGCGGTTCGGGTCGACGGCCCGCCGGGCGGCCATCCTGGCCGCGGTGGTGTGTGTGCTGACCCTGACCATCGCCGGGCCGGTTCGCACCTACTTCGGCCAGCGCACCGAGATGAAACAGCTCAAAGCCACCGAGGAACGGTTGCGGGCCCAGATCGCCGACCTGGAGCAGCAGAAGGTCAAGCTGGCCGACCCGGTGTACATCGCCGCCCAGGCCAGGGAACGGCTGGGCTTCGTCATGCCCGGTGACACCCCGTACCAGGTGCAGTTGCCGCCAGGGGCCATGGTGTCCGACCCGGGGACGCCGGTGCTTCCAGGGTCGACGGTGCCCGCAGGGCAGCCCTGGTACACCTCGCTGTGGCACACGATTGCCGATGAGCCGCACGGGGTTTCGCCGACCATCGGTGGGCCGCCGGCACCTGGTGGGCCTGCTCCCGGCGGGCCTGTTCCGCCGCCGCCCGCCCAGCCCTCCAGAGGTTCCAATGGTTGATCCCGCCGACATCGAGGCCGTGGCGCGGCAATTGGGACGTGAGCCGCGCGGAGTCCTCGAGATCGCCTATCGCTGTCCCAACGGCGAGCCCGGGGTGGTCAAGACCGCGCCGAGACTTCCTGACGGCACGCCGTTTCCGACGTTGTACTACCTGACACATCCGGCGCTCACCGCGGCCGCCAGCCGGCTGGAATCCTCCGGGTTGATGCGGGAGATGTCCGAGCGGCTGCTGAACGACGAGGAGTTGGCCGCGGCGTATCAGCGGGCGCACGAGTCGTATCTGGCCGAGCGGGACGCGATCGAACCGTTGGGCACCACGTTCACCGGCGGCGGCATGCCCGACCGGGTCAAGTGCCTGCACGTGGTGATGGCCCACTCGTTGGCAAAAGGCCGCGGGGTCAATCCCTTTGGCGATGAGGCGCTGGCGCTGCTGGCCGTCGAGCCGGCGATGGCCGGAATCCTGGATCGTGAGGTGTGGGTTTGAGTCGGGTCGGCGCAATTGACTGTGGCACCAACTCGATTCGTCTGCTGATCACCGACATGGTGGACGGCGAGCTGCGCGACGTGCACCGCGAGATGCGGGTGGTCCGGCTGGGGCAGGGCGTCGACGCCACGGGCCAGTTCGCTCCGGAGGCGTTGGCGCGCACCGAATCCGCACTGGCTGACTATGTGGCTCTGATGGCTCGGCATTCGGTGACCGCGGTGCGGATGGTGGCGACCTCGGCGGCGCGCGATGCCGGTAACCGCGACGAGTTCTTCGCGATGACCGCACGGCTGCTCGGCAAGGTGGTACCCGGATCGGTGGCCGAGGTGATCACCGGTACCGAGGAGGCCGAGCTGTCGTTCCGCGGTGCGGTCGGTGAACTTGACTCCGCCGCTGGGCCTTTCGTTGTCGTCGACCTGGGCGGCGGCTCGACCGAACTGGTGCGCGGTGGAGCTGCCGTAGAGGCCAGCTTCTCGGCCGACATCGGCTGTGTCCGGTTGACCGAACGGTGCCTGCGCTCCGACCCGCCCACCGCGGACGAGGTGGCGCAGGCGCGGGCGGTGGCCCGTGACGGCCTGGCCGAAGCGCTGCGGGTGGTGCCGGTCGAGGGGGCGCACACCTGGGTGGGTGTGGCCGGGACGATGACGACGCTGTCGGCGCTCGCGCAGCGCATGACCGAATACGATCCTGAGGCAATCCACCTGTCCCGCATCGGATTCGATGAGCTGCTCGCGGTGTGCGAGCGATTGATCGGGATGACCAAGGCCGAACGTCTGGCGCTCGGGCCCATGCATGCCGGCCGGGCCGATGTGATCGGCGGCGGCGCGATCATCGTCGAGGAGTTGGCGGCAGTGCTCGGTGATCGGGCCGGCATCGGCGAACTGGTGGTCAGCGAGCACGACATTCTCGACGGCATCGCGCTGTCGATCGCCTGACACGCTCTCGAAAACGCCTCTGCGCGCGCCGTTTTCTACCGCAGGGTCGTGAGACCACGCGATCGGCGGCCCAGGTGTAGAAAGCGATGAATGCGCGGGTGGTGGCGGCGCGCCGTTTTCTACTGGAGGGTTGTGAGACCACGCGTTCGGCAGCCCAGGCGTGGAAAGCGGCGAATGCTCGGGCACGCGCAGGGCCCACACAAAAACAACGGCCGAACGCGGTTGCCCGCGTCCGGCCGTTGCCGTGACTACTTAGATCAGGACACAGTCCCGTGGTTGCTCGCCGGCGCGACCGCGGGGGCCGGGGCGGGCGTGGTGACGACCGGCTGGGTGCCGGCCGGGACCAGCGCCGGCTCGGTGGCCGGAGCAGCCGGAGCCGGAGCACCCGGTGCCGGAGCAGCCGGAGCGGCGGGAGCACCCGGAGCCGGGGCAGCCGGAGCGCCCGGAGCAGCGGCGGGGGCACCCTCAGCCGGCGGCATCGCGGTGGCGGCGTTGCCGGCACCTGCGGCGGCCGGGGCCGGGACACCCTCGGAGACCGGCGTGCCGTGCGCGACCGGAGTCGACTCGGCGGCCGGAGCGCCCGGTGCCGGAGCGGCCGGAACCGCTTCGGTGCCGGCCGGGGTGGCGGCAGGAGCGCCCGGGGCCGGGGTGGCGGCGGGCAGGTCCGTCGCGCGGCTACCCGCACCGGTGCCGGCCGGGGCAGCCGGGACGGCAGCGGGCGCGGGAGCCGGGGATGCCGCTGCGGGAGCGGCGGGGGTGGCACCAGCCGGGGCTGCGGCCGGCGCGGCCGGGGTAGCAGCCGGGGCAGCGGCGGCGGGGGCCTGACGCTTGGGCGCACCGGCGGCGGGGGCCGCGGCCGGGGCAGCGGTCTTGTTCCACACCAGGACGTCGTTGCCACCGGCGTTGTAGACGACGGAGGTCGGCTGCTCACCGGTCACGTCGAAGTAGATCTTGCCGCTGGTCTTCTGGCCCTGGGCGAGGGTGGCAGGGTTGACGCCCTGGGTGCTGGGCACCTGGAAGAGCGCGCGGTAGTTCTGGCCGTCGGCGGCGCGGATGTTGAAGTTGGAGACGATCGGCGTCACGGAGCCCTGGAGGGCCTCGTTGGTCGCGGTGACCTCCCACAGGGTGCCGCGCGGCGCGTAGTTGATGGTGTCGGTGCTGGGCTTGAGGTCGGTCACAGTCCAGACCTGGGTGCCACCGTCCAGCTTGCCCTGGCCGCCGAGCGCAGCGGTGGTGACGGCACTGTCGTCGGCGTCGGCGAGCGCCATCGGGGCGCCGGCGACGATTGCCGCGGCGGCAATAGCCGCTCCGGCAAAGGCCGTACTGATATTCGTCATCTTCAAGGCATTCACTCCTGACTGATCCAAAAAAGAGTTGGCAGGCCCCCGGCAGTGGGACACCCACTTCATGGGAAGTTAGCAGCTTAAGAGGACGGTTAGGAACACTAGTTCACAGTTTCTGCCATCGGCGCCTGGCAGAAAACCGTGTTGACCTGGGTCCCGAGCTCTCTGGTCTGGTCCGATGTGGAGGTGACCAGCCTGTTCGGCGCCTCATTGAATCTCGATGAGCGGTAATGCCCGCCCCGCCGACAGGGACAGCCGCTGACGGCCGAGGGCCGGCCAGGCTTGCACGGCGCAGAACGGTGCGCACTGGTCGTGAGTCGAGTCCGGCTGCCCGGATCGGGTGCCGACGTGCACGCAGCACTGGATCAGGCGCTCCTCGATCATCGTGGACATGTCCATGAACGGCTTGACGGTCAGTCGGACCACGCGCTCGCCCAGCAACCGTCGGATCTTGCGGCGGCGCCCGGGCAGGGCCGAGGACGCCAGCGTCAGCAGGGTGCCCATCCCCAGGTCGCAGCTCTCGCAGATGGCACGCCACACGTCACCGATCTGTGGATGCGACAGCGAGGACTGCTCGGAGAGCAGCCCGAGCAGTGACTCCTGCACCGCCATCCGGAGCTGACGGGGGAGCTCGGTGTCGGCGATGCGATTGGAGACCAGGCCCAGCTTGTCCTTGAGGCTTTCGGTGCCGATCAGAGATACCAGCGAGCGCCACTGGTCGCTGTCGTCGCGGATCAGGTAGCCGACCGAACAGCAGTGCGGGTGCGAGCACGGCAGCGCGGTGAGGTCCCGCCAGGTGACGGCGTCGCCCGTTTGCGGACCCAGCCGCCTGAGCACCCCGGTGTGGGTGAGCCGGTTCATCGGGTCGATCGCACCGGAGCGGCCGGACCCGAACTGCGGCTGGATGGTGAGCCCGCCGACATACGGGGTGTCCAGGGCCAGCCGGACCATGTCGCCGATCTCGTCGTCGTTGACCCCCAGCGCACAGGTCATCACCAGGGTGGTGAAGATCTCCCGCTCGGAGAGCCGCCGTAGGGCTTGGTCCTTGGTTCTGCGCAGGTCGCCGCCGCGGTGGTGACGGTGCGCCTGCTCGGACAATCCGTCGTACTGCAGGTAGACCTCGACGCGTTCGCGGTGCGTGGTGAGCAGGTCGAGTAGCCCGTCATCGTTGGCGATGCGGACTCCGTTGCTGTTGATCAGGATTCGGGTGATCGGCCGGGCCACCAGCTGGTCGAGCAGCTCGGTCAGGTCCGGGTGCAGGGTCGGTTCGCCCCCGCTGAGCATCAGGACATCGAGCCGGCCGTTCTCGCGGGCCAGCCGCTGGTCGACGTTGGCGAGGATGTGGGCGGTAGGCACCACATGGCGCAAATCCGGTGAGCTGTCGGTGAAGCAGGTGGGGCAGCGCAGGTTGCAGGTTTCGGCGATGTCCTCCAGCAGGATGCAGGTGTGCTGGGTCTGCATCTCGGGCAGGCCGCGCAGATAGGCCGACGGTATCGGGTCGAAGTTCCCCGCGACGTCGGGGACGTGGGCCTTGGTCGGGGCGGTCCACTCCTCCAGATACGACAGGATCTCCGGATCTTCGTCGTACAGGGTGCGCACCAATCCGTGTGTGCGGCAGCCGCGTTCGAGCCAGACCTGCCCGTCGCGCTCGATCAGCATCCCCGACAGCCGCGTGACGTCGGCCAGCGGACGCTCGGGCGCCTCGTTGTGGCAGTGCGGGCAGAAGGCGGTGACGTACCGGTGCAGTCGGTCGCCACGCAACCCCATTCCGGTGCTCACAGCGCGTACAGCTCCGGGTTGACGCCGGTGCAGAACCCCGCGGTGAACAGCGAAACCAGCGCCCAACCGACCATCAGCCCGATGCCGAGACCTTTCGCGGTCGGGTTCTTCGACAACAACATCAGGGTCCCGCCGCCGAAGGCTATGAGGGCCAACAGCACTGCGGCACCGCCCAGCACCGCATTGGGACTGCCGCCGGCGCTGTCGGTGGCCCCGGCACCCATGAAGGCGAGGAAACCGATCACGAGGTTGAGCGCGGCGTAGATGATCGGGCCGAGGATCACCATGGCCACAGAGATGCGCCGCTGCGGTTGTTGCGGTGGGCCGTACGGATATCCCGGCGGATACGGGTACACCGGGTAGCCCGGAGGCGGGGGCGGTGGTGGCGGCGGTGCGGGTGGGTCGCCGTGGTAGGCGGGTGGAATCCATTGTGGTTCAAAGCTTTGAGGACCGAACTCCGGTGGAACGGAGCCATGCGGAGGCGTGTCGTCAGGTGGGCCGGGCGGTGTCGTCATGCGGGCACCTCCTGAGAGTGGGCTGGTTTGCGATAGTACCCGCGGCGGTAGCCGTACCACAGCCGAAATCCCAGGATCAGCAACGACGGCAGCAGGAACCATTGCGGGCGGGTCAGATCCAGCCACACCGTCTCGTTGGCCCGGACGAACTCGACGAAGAAGCGGAACACCGCGTAGCCGGCGACGTAGAGCACGAACAGCTCCCCGGGTCTGCCGATGCGGGGGCGCAGCCACCACAGCACGGCGAATGCGAGGAGTTGGAAGGCGATCTCGTAGAGGAACGACGGGTGCATGGCGACTCCGGCGACACAGCCAGGGCATTCGGGGGTGTCGGCAGGCGCGTGGATCCCCCAGGGCATGGTGGTGGGCCGGCCGGGGGCTTCGGTGAGGTGGCAACCGATCCGGCCGATCGCCATCCCGAGGGCGACCGCGGGGGCGAACAGGTCGCCGGTCTTTCCGCGGTAGCCGCCGAGCCGTTTGGCGATGAGCACCCCGAGATAGGCGCCGAGCAGCCCGCCGAGAATGCTGCGCGAACCGAACTGCCACGCCTGAGCCAGCGTCGGATTGGCACTGAAGTCCAGGTGACGCACCCACCCGGTCAACCTCATTCCGATCGCGCCACCGATCAGCGCCCCGGCAGCGGCGACCACGGACTGCTCGTTGACCGCCCCGCGCCTGCGGGCCTCGGACACGAACACCAGCAACGCGGCGGACACCCCGAGGGCGACGAACAGGTTGTGCACGCCGACGCTGAGAGGCCCCAGGTGCCACTGCGCAGTCACCAGCCGAACCTAACCCGCGGCCGGTTCACCCGGCCAGCGATAGTCCGGCGGCCACCGCGAATCCCAGCACGGCCGCCAGTCCGGCGTTCTCGCCGGCCTTCTCGGTGGCCTCCGGGATCATCGAGCCCACCAGCATGACCAGCAGCGCACCGGCAGCGAATCCGTTGATCCCGCCCTGCAATTGGGCGCCCGCGACATTCTGCAGTTGGTAGCCGCCGACGGTGGCCACCGCGCACAGTGCGGCGATCGCGGCCCACCCGCCGACGATGCGGCGGGTGGGTTCCCCGGCGGATCGCATATCGCTGGCGGATCCGATGGATTCGGGAAGGTTCGACACGAAGATGGATACGACCAGCGCCAGGCTGACGCCTGCGCCGGTCGCGATGCCGATGCCGAGCGCGGCCTGCTCGGGAATGCCGTCGAGCAGGGCGCCGAGTAGCAGCGGCAGTCCGGCGGTCTGGGTTCCGTTGCGGCCCAGTCGATCTACTGCCTTGTCCGCGAGATAGAACACCACGGCCCCGATGGCCAGGCCGAGTGCCACGGCCCACCCGCCGCTGGCCCGGAAGCCTTCCTCGGCGAGCTCGAAGGAGATGCTGGAGATGAGCGCGCCGGCGCCGAAGCCGAGGACAAGGCCGACGAGGCGTTGATTCCAGTCCCGGACCACACCGGCGACCGCGCCGATGAGAAGTGAGGATGCGGCGACCAGGCCCCAGGTCAGTGCGGTGAGCACAGGCGCAGCATAAGCCAGCGCGGGCTCAGAACCGCGGAAGCGGGGGCGGCGGTGAGAAATATGACGAAGCGCGAGATCGCACGACCGATCGGTGCGATCGATGAGGTTATGGCCCGAGGATCAGTCGGCGTCGGGGCTAGGGGTGGTGACCTGTCGCCGGTTGCCCGGACGACAGGCCACCGACGGCGTCAGCGCCGCGCGTTGCAGTTCGGGGGGTTTCCGCAGTGGTGGCCACCGTCGCAGGCATTGCAGCGACAGGTGCAGGATCCCTTGGTTGCCATGCGCATCGTTGTTCAACTCCTCACTGTTCGGGTGCCGCCGGAAGGTCGACAGCAAACTCCCGAGTATGGGTGGACATCAACATATAACGACTTAACAATAGTTCGGCCCACCGTGAAAATAAAGGATTCCGGCAATGGCGCGCGTTTTTGCCACGCGACGTGTTTCGGGGCGGCGTTCTCAGATGAACACTGCGTGAAACTCTTTGGCCGCAGCCGACTTAGGGGCTCAGGCCGAGGTGTCGCGCGCGCCGAGTCGGAGGTGCTCGATGTGGTAGACGGCTTCGTCGAGCAGTTGCGCCACATGGCTGTCGTAAAGCCGGTACACGATGTTGCGGCCGGTCCGGTCGCCGGTCACGAGGCCCAGCGCCCGCAATAGCCGGAGCTGGTTGGAGACCGCGGGCTGTTCCATGCCGACCGCAGCGGATAGCTCTGTCACCGAACACGGTGATTCCCGCAGCCGGGTCAGGATCAGCAATCGGTTGGGGGAGGCAAGGGCCTGCAGGGTCTCGGCGACCTTGGCGGCAGCGGCCGCATCGAGCGATGCCGCGGGCGTCGCGCGTCCCTCAACTCCGTGACCCATGGCATTCATTCAAGCATGGCAAGCAAGTACCGATTGATACATTTCAATCTATACATGTATAAAGGTATGCGTTGTTGCATCTGACGGGAGACGTTTCATGACCGCACTGGCGGCCTCGCCGGCCCGCAGCCGTCCCACGTCGGTACCCGGTCGACCGCTGGGCTGGCTGTGGTCAGTGGTCTCGGTGCGATGGGCCGCCGCAGCACTGGTTCTGTTCCTGGCCGGGCTGGCCGCGCAGCTCTCCGGCGCCCCGGAACCGGTGTGGTGGACGCTGTATCTGGCCTGCTACGCCGCCGGCGGGTGGGAGCCCGCGTGGGCGGGCGTGCAGGCGCTGCGCGAGCGGACTCTCGATGTCGACCTGCTGATGATCCTGGCGGCGATCGGCGCGGCAGCCATCGGACAGGTATTCGACGGCGCACTGTTGATCGTCATCTTCGCGACGTCCGGCGCACTGGAGGATGTCGCCACCGCGCGCACCGAACGCTCGGTCCGCGGCCTGCTCGATCTGGCCCCGCCGGACGCGACCCTGCTCGACGACGACGGCACCCAGCGCGTCGTCGACGCGGAGTCGCTGCGCCCCGGCGACCAGATCCTCATCCGGCCCGGGGAACGGATCTCGGCTGACGGCACTGTGACCGTTGGCTCCTCGGACGTCGACCAATCCTCGATCACCGGGGAACCCCTGCCGGTCACCAAACACCGGGGCGACGACGTGTTCGCCGGAACGCTCAACACCTGTGGGGCGCTGCAGGTCACGGTCACGCGGGACCCCTCGAGCACTGTGATGGCCCGGATCGTCGCGGCCGTCGCCGAGGCCTCGGCGACCAAGGCCACCACGCAGTTGTTCATCGAGAAGGTCGAGCAGCGCTACTCGGTGCTGGTGGTGGCGGCGACGCTGGCGCTGTTCGCGGTTCCGCTGGCGTTCGGAGCCGATTTGCGCTCAACTCTGTTGCGCGCCATGACCTTCATGATCGTGGCCTCGCCCTGTGCCGTGGTGCTCGCCACCATGCCGCCCCTGCTGTGCGCGATCGCGAACGCCAGCCGTCGCGGCGTGCTGGTGAAATCCGCGGTGGCCATGGAGCGGCTGGCCGACACCGATGTCGTCGTCCTCGACAAGACCGGAACCCTGACCACCGGGGCGCCCGAGGTATCTCAGGTGATTTCCGTCGGCGAGGTGGCGCCGGACCTGGTGCTCGCAACGGCCGCTGCCGCAGAACAATTCAGCGAGCATCCGATCGGGCGCGCCATCGTCGCCGAGGCGGCGTCCCGCGTCATCGCGGTGCCCGAGGCCACCGGCTTCACCGCCGGCGCGGGCCGCGGGGTCCGGGCGGTGGTCGACGGACGCTCGGTCGAGGTGCTCAGCCCCGTGGCGTATGCGGGTCAGCCGATTCCGGAGGTGGCCGAGATCGAGGCGACCGGGGCGACCGTCGTCGTCGTGGCCGTCAATGGTGACGCTATCGGGGTGCTCGGGCTGCGGGATCAGGCCCGTCCGGGAGCGGCCGCCGCAGTGCGGGCGCTGCATGCCCTGACCGGATGTTCGCCGGTGCTGCTCACCGGTGACAACCACGCGGCGGCAGTGCAACTGGCCGGGCAGTTGGGCATCGACGACGTGCGGGCCGGGCTGTTGCCCGAGGACAAGGCGGCCGCGGTCCGGGAGCTGGAATCCGGCGGGCGCCGCGTGCTCATGGTGGGCGACGGCGTCAACGACGCACCGGCCATGGCGTCGGCGCATTCGTCGATGGCGATGGGGCGCACCGGTGCCGATCTCACGGTCGACACCGCCGACGTCGTCACAGTGGGCGACGATCTCTCGGCGATCGCCGGGGTGGTCGCGTTGTCCCGGCGCGCCCGGCGCCTGGTCATCGCCAACCTGGTGATCGCCGCCACCGTCATCACCGTGCTGGTGACCTGGGACCTGTTCGGGCACTTGCCGTTACCGCTCGGGGTCGCCGGTCACGAGGGGTCGACCATCCTGGTCGCCCTCAACGGGCTGCGTCTGCTGAGCAGCCGGGCCTGGCCGCGCTCGGAAATCTAGCGCTGCAGCACGTCCTTGAGCGCGTCGAGCACGGCGGGATCCTCGATGGTGGAGGGCACCGGCTCGTCCAGACCGTCGGCGATGCCGCGCATGGTCTTGCGCAAGATCTTGCCCGAGCGGGTTTTCGGCAACGCCGCGACCACGTCGACCTTCTTGAACACCGCGACCGCGCCGATGTGGTCCCGCACCCGGTCGACGAGCTCCTGGGTGATCCCCTCGGTCGAGGCCCCGCTCTTGAGCACCACGAAGCCGCGCGGCACCTGTCCCTTGAGTTCGTCGGCGACGCCGATCACCGCGCATTCGGCGACGGAGGGGTGGTCGGCCAGCACGGCTTCGATCGACCCGGTCGACAAGCGGTGTCCGGCAACGTTGATCACGTCGTCGGTGCGGCCCATCACGAACAGGTAGCCGTCGGAGTCGACGTAACCGCCGTCGCCGGTGAGGTAGTAGCCGGTGAACGCCGACAGGTACGACGCGACATAGCGGTGGTCGTCGCCCCACAACGTGGGCAGCGTGCCCGGAGGCAGCGGCAGCTTGATGCAGATCGCGCCTTCCTCGTCGGCCTCACACCGCGTGCCGTCCGAACGCAGGATCTGGACGTCGTAGCCTGGCATCGGCACGGTCGCCGAACCGGGTTTGATCGGCAGCGGCTCGACGCCCATCGGATCGGCTGCGATGGCCCAACCGGTTTCGGTCTGCCACCAGTGGTCGACGACGGGGATGCCGAGTTTGTCGGCGGCCCAGTGATACGTGTCGGGATCGAGGCGCTCGCCGGCCTGGAACAGATACTTGAGCCCGGACAGGTCGTAATCGGCCAGCCGCGTGGCGTTCGGATCTTCCTTCTTGATCGCGCGGATCGCGGTCGGAGCGGTGAACAGTGCCTTGACGCCGTACTCGGCGGCCACGCGCCAGAACGCCCCGGCGTCCGGCGTGCCGATCGGTTTGCCTTCGTAGAGAACGGTTGTCGCGCCCAGCAGCAGCGGTGCGTACACGATGTAGGAGTGGCCGACCACCCAGCCGACGTCGGAGGCCGCCCAGAACACGTCGCCGGGTGCCACGTCGTAGATGTGGCGCATGCTCCACAGCAGGGCCACCGCATGCCCGCCGTTGTCGCGGACGATGCCCTTGGGTTTGCCGGTGGTGCCCGACGTGTACAGCACGTACAGGGGATCGGTGGCGGCCACCGGTACCGGGTCGGCCGGCGCGGCGTCGGCCACCAGCTGCTGCCAGTCGTGATCGCGCCCGTCGACCAGCTCGCAGGGACATTGCTCGCGCTGCAGGATGACGCAGGCTCGCGGCTTGTGCTCGGCGATCTCCAGTGCCGCATCCAGCATGGGTTTGTATTCGACGATGCGGGTCGGTTCGACGCCGCAGGATGCGCTCACCACGGCCACCGGGCGAGCATCGTCGATTCGGGTGGCCAGCTCATTGGCGGCGAACCCGCCGAACACCACCGAGTGCACCGCGCCGAGCCGGGCGCAGGCCAGCATCGCGATGACGGCCTCGGGGACCATCGGCATGTAGATCACCACGAGATCGCCCTTGGTGACCCCGAGCCCGCGCAGGGCCCCGGCGAACCGGGCGGTGGCGTCACGCAATTCGCGGTACGTGTAGCTGGCCTTGGTGCCGGTGACCGGGGAGTCGTAGATCAGGGCGGTCTGATCGCCGCGCTCGGCGACATGCCGGTCCAGGGCGTTGGCGCAGGTGTTGAGCTCGGCGTCGGGGAACCAGCGGTAGAACGGCGGGTTGGTGTCGTCGAGTATGCGCTGCGGCTCGGATGTCCAGGTCACCGCCTTGGCGGCGTCGGCCCAGAAGGTGGCTGGGTCGTTGAGGCTGGCTTCGAAGAGAGCACGGTACAGGGCACCATCGTCTGACATACCGGCACCGTAGCGTGTCCGGCCAGCCGAAATCGGTGATTGTCGCTGGTCGGTGCGCTGCCCGCGACGGGAGGTCGCTCGTGCGCGGTCATCGGTCGGTTACTCCTGGAAGCGGTACCCCATACCGGCCTCGGTCAGCAGGTGCACGGGACGCGACGGGTCGTCCTCGAGCTTGCGGCGCAGCTGCGCCAGATAGACCCGCAGGTAGTGGGTTTCCTTCGCGTAGGCCGGCCCCCACACCTCGCGCAGCAGCTCTTCGCGGCCCACCAGCTTGCCGCGGTTGCGGACCAGCATCTCCAGCATGCCCCACTCGGTCGGGGTCAGGTGCACCTCGTGGTTGTTCTTGGTCACCTTCTTGGACGCGAGATCGACGGTGAACGACGAGGTTTCGATGACGGGTTCATCGGTTTCGGACGCCGCCGCGCCACGGCGCACCGCAGCGCGCAGCCGGGCCAGGAACTCATCCATCCCAAAGGGTTTGGTGACGTAATCGTCGGCGCCTGCGTCGAGGGCTTCGACCTTGTCGGACGAGTCGGTGCGGGCCGAGAGCACGATCACCGGCGCCGACAGCCACCCGCGGAGGCCGGCCAGCACCTCGATGCCGGACATGTCGGGCAGGCCGAGATCGAGCACGATCACGTCGGGCCGGTGATCGGCGGCGGCGCGCAGGCCCTGCCCGCCGTTGGTGGCGGTGTCGACCTCGTAGCCGCGCACCGACAGGTTGATCCGCAGCGCGCGCAGGATCTGCGGTTCGTCGTCGATCACCAGGACGCGGGTCTTGGCGACGTTGGTGGTGGGTGTCATGCTGGTTCGTCCTTTGGCGGTGCAGCAAGGTCGATTTCGACGGTGAGGCCACCGCCGGGAGTGTCGGTCGCGGAGATGGTGCCGCCCATGGCTTCGACGAAGCCGCGGGCAACGGACAATCCCAGGCCGACGCCGATGCTGGTGTCGTGATCGCCGAGTCGCTGGAACGGTGCGAAGAGTTGTTCCTCGACCCCGCGCGGCACGCCGGGCCCTTCGTCGATCACCGCGATCAGCACCCGGTCGGCCACCTGCCCGGCGCTGACCCGGATGGGACCGTCGGGCGCGTACCGCAGGGCGTTGTCGATCAGGTTGGCCAGCACCCGCTCGAGCAGGCCGGCGTCGGCCATCGCCACCGCATCGCCCACGTCGACCTTGACCCGGTCCAGGCCCTCACGGGTGAACCCGGTGGCGCCCTTGCTGATTCCCAGGAGCGCGCGTTGCGTTGTCTCCTCGAGATAGACCCGGCGCAGCTCGGGGCGGACCACCCCGGCCGAGAGCCGCGACGAGTCCAGCAGATTGCCGACGAGCGCGGTGAGTGCGTCGATGGATTCCTCGATGGTGGCCAGCAGTTCGGCGGTGTCCTCGTCGGAGAAGTCGATGTCCTCGCTGCGCAGGCTCGACGCGGCCGCCTTCGCCGCGGCCAATGGGGTGCGCAGGTCATGGCTGACCGCCGAGAGCAACGAGCGGCGCAGTTCATCGGCTTGCGCGATGGCCTCGGCCTTGCTTGCCTCCTCGGTGAGCTCGCGCTGTTTGACCAGGCCGGCAGCTTGTTTGGCGACGGCGCTCAGCACGCGGCGATCCCGCGCGGCCAGCTTGCGCCCGGACATCAGCAGCCAGAATTCGTCGTCCCCGACTTCGATCGCGGTGTCGGCGGTGTCCACGTCGGCGCACGGCCTGGTGCCCACGCAGGCCACGATGTCGGCGGTGCCGTTGCCTTCCCTCAGCAGGCTCACCGCGCGTTGGGAGTATGTCTCCCGCAACCGTTCCAGCAAGGTGGTCAGATCCGCACCGCGCAGCACCGACCCGGCGAACAGGGTCAGCAGTTCGGCCTCCTGCGAGGCCTTCCTGGCTTCGCGAGCCCGGCTCGCGGCGCCGTCGACCAGTGCCGCGACCGCCACCGCGACCAACAGCAGCACGACGACGGTGACCGCACTGTCGGGTTCGGCGATGGTGAACGTGTGCCGCGGGTCGACCAGGAAGTAGTTCAGCAGCAGCCCGGACAACAGCGCCGAGAGTCCCGCGGGGGCTACGCCACCGAGCAGTGCGACGATCAGCACGCCGATGAAGAACAGGGCGCTCTCGCCGCTGACCCCCAGATACGGGTCCAGCAGGGTCACGATGGCCAGGCAGATCGCCGACGGAACCACAAGGCTGGCAAGCCAGGACGCGATATGACGCTGCCGAGGGGTGGCGGCCGACCAGCCGAAGCCGCGACGAGCCTGCTCGTGCGTCACCATGTGCACGTCGATCTTGCCCGACTGCTGCACCACAGCGGGGCCGATGCCCTCTTCGAAGATCCGGGCCCACCGGGACCGCCGCGACGTGCCGAGCACCAACTGGGTGGCATTGCGTTCACGTGCGAAATCCAGTAGCGCGGTGGGTACGTCGTCGCCGACGACGGTGTGCACGGTGGCACCGAGGCTTGCGGCCAGCTCGCGCACCTTGCCCATCTGGGGTGCCGAGACACCCGAGAGGCCGTCCCCGCGGACGACGTGCACCACCATGAGCTCGGCACTGGATTTCGACGCGATACGAGATGCCCTGCGCACCAGGGTTTCCGACTCGGCGCCGCCGGTGACGGCGACCACCACGCGCTCGCGGGCCTCCCAGGTATCGGTGATCTTGTTGTCGGCCCGGTACTTGGCCAGTGCGGCGTCGACCTGGTCGGCCAGCCACAGCAGCGCCAGTTCGCGCAGCGCGGTGAGGTTTCCGCGCCGGAAGTAGTTCGACAGCGCGGCATCGATGCGTTCGGGTGCGTACACGTTGCCGTGGGACAGCCTGCGGCGCAGCGCCTCCGGGGTGATGTCGACCAGCTCGATCTGATCGGCCGCCCGGACCACCTCGTCGGGGACCTTCTCCTGCTGCTCGATTCCGGTGATCTGGGTGACCACGTCGTTGAGGCTTTCCAGGTGCTGGACGTTGACCGTCGAGATCACGGTGATCCCGGCGTCGAGCAGTTCTTCGACGTCCTGCCAGCGCTTGGGGTTCTTGCTGCCCGGGGTGTTGGTGTGGGCGAGCTCGTCGACCAGCACCACCTGCGGGTGACGGGCCAGCACCGCGGCCACGTCGAGTTCGGGGAACCGGCCGCCCCGGTACTCGACGTAGCGCGGTGGGATGGTCTCGATGCCGTCGAGCAGATCGGCGGTTTTCTTGCGCCCGTGCGTTTCGACCACCGCGGCAACCAGGTCGGTGCCGCGCTCGAGCCGGCGGTGCGCCTCGCCGAGCATCGCGTAGGTCTTCCCCACGCCGGGAGCCGCGCCCAGATATATGCGCAGCTCACCGCGTTTGGCGGGGCCCGACGACGGCGTGTTCACAAGACCATCATCCTCGTGCCTACAGCGAGTCGAGGGCGATGTTGAGTTCGAGCACGTTGACCCGCGGTTCGCCGAAGAAGCCCAGGGTGCGTCCGTCTGTGTGCTGGGCCACCATGGAACGCACCAGATCGGGGTTCAGGCCGCGAGCCTTGGCCACCCGGTTGACCTGCAGATCGGCGTAGGCCGGCGAGATGTGCGGGTCGAGCCCGCTGCCGCTGGCGGTGACGGCGTCGGCCGGCACCTGCGGATCGGCCGGTGCGCTGCCGCGGATCGGCACGATCAGACCGGCGCTGTAGTCCTCGCCCGGCTTCGCGCATTCCACCCGGACACCCTCATACGTGTTGAGGAAGGGGGTCTTGGTCGCGTCGCACGGTTCGTTGACGCTGACCACCCGAGTGGGGTGAACCACGTTGCCGCGCGTATCCCGTGGGCCGATCACCGACAGCACCGCTCCGACACCGCCGCCGGTGCAGAATGGGCGGGCACCGTCGACCCCGTCGAGTTCGCCGACGGCCGCGCTGCGCGAGCACACCTGGGTGAGCAGGCTCGGCTTGTCGGGTTGGTCGACGACGCTTTCCGGGCCGAGGTTGCTCGCGCTGGTGGCCATCGGGTCGTACCCGTCACCGGCCATGGACGGCCGGCTCTGGAAATAGCGGGGTAGGGGATTGCCGTCGGCATCGGTGAAGGACTGACCGATCAGGCTGCTGCCCACCGGCTTTCCGTTCAGCTCGATCAGCGATCCGTCGGCCTTGTCGCGCAGGCCGGGGATCTGGGCCACCAGCCAGATGAAGATCGGATAGCCGATGCCCAGGATCACGGTGAGTACCAGCAGGGCCCGTAGGGCCGCTGCGTGTTGACGGAGCACGTTGGAGAATTTCATGTCACATTCCCGGGAAGAGTTGGACGACGAGGTCGATCAGCTTGATGCCGATGAACGGCGCGATGATGCCGCCGAGGCCGTAGACGTACAGGTTGCGGCTCAACAGCTTGGACGCGCTGCTCGGGGTGTACCGGACGCCCTTGAGCGCCAACGGGATCAGCGCCACGATGATGATCGCGTTGAAGATCACCGCCGACAGGATCGCCGACTGCGGGCTGTGCAGCCGCATGATGTTGAGCAGGTCCAGGCCGGGGAACAGCGCCACGAAAAGCGCCGGGATGATCGCGAAGTACTTCGCGATGTCGTTGGCGATCGAGAACGTGGTCAGTGCCCCGCGGGTGATCAGCAACTGCTTGCCGATCTCGACGATCTCGATCAGCTTGGTCGGGTCGGAGTCGAGATCGACCATGTTGCCGGCCTCTTTGGCCGCCGAGGTCCCGCTGTTCATCGCGACGCCGACGTCGGCCTGGGCCAGGGCGGGCGCGTCGTTGGTACCGTCGCCGGTCATCGCGACCAGCTTGCCGCCGGCCTGCTCCTTCTTGATCAGCGCCATCTTGTCTTCGGGCGTGGCCTCGGCGAGGAAGTCGTCCACACCGGCCTCGTCGGCGATCGCCTTGGCGGTCAACGGATTGTCTCCGGTGATCATCACGGTGCGGATGCCCATCCGGCGCATCTCGTCGAAGCGCTCCCGCATGCCCTGCTTGACGACGTCCTTGAGGTGGATGACGCCGAGCACCTCGGCCTTGCCGTCGACCACGTGCCCGACCGCCAGCGGAGTGCCACCGGCGGCGGAGATCCCGTCGACGATGTCGCCGAGTTCGGTCGGCACCTTGCCGCCCTCGGACCGGATCCATTCGGCGACCGCACCCGTGGCGCCCTTGCGCAGGCGATGGTCCCCGGACAGGTCGACACCGGACATCCGGGTGTTGGCGCTGAACTCCACCCAGTGCGCATGGTCGAGTTCACCGGGGGTGCGGCCGCGTAATCCGTACTCCTGCTTGGCGAACACGACGATGGAGCGACCTTCGGGGGTCTCGTCGGCCAGGCTGGACAGCTGCGCCGCATCGGCGAGCCGCTCGGGCGTCACGCCGGACAGCGGGACGAACGCGGCGGCCTGGCGGTTGCCGAGCGTGATGGTGCCGGTCTTGTCGAGCAGCAGGGTGTTGACGTCGCCGGCGGCCTCGACGGCGCGGCCGGACATGGCCAGCACGTTGCGCTGCACCAGCCGGTCCATGCCTGCGATGCCGATCGCCGACAGCAGGGCGCCGATGGTGGTGGGGATCAGGCACACCAGCAGCGACACCATGACGATGCCCGAGATGCCGTTTCCGTTGAGCGCCAGGGTGTCTGCGACGCCCGGGTTGTTGGCCTTGGAGAAGATGGCCAGCGGCTGCAGGGTGGCGACGGCGAAGACGAAGATGATCGTCAACGACGCCAGCAGGATGTTGAGCGCGATCTCGTTGGGGGTCTTCTGCCGGTTGGCGCCCTCGACGAGGTTGATCATCCGGTCGATGAAGCTCTCGCCGGGCTTCTGGGTGATCTGCACGACGATGCGGTCGGACAGCACCGTGGTGCCGCCGGTGACGGCGCTGCGATCACCACCGGATTCGCGGATGACGGGCGCCGACTCACCGGTGATCGCCGATTCATCCACCGAGGCAATGCCTTCCACGACATCGCCGTCGCCGGGGATGACCTGGCCGGCTTCGACCACCACGACGTCGCCCTGCTGCAGCAGCGGTGCGGCGACCTCTTCTTCCTGACCCGCGGTGCCCGGAGCCCAGCCGGTCAGCCGGCGGGCCATGGTGGAGGTCTTGGTCTTCCGCAGCGACTCGGCCTGGGCCTTGCCGCGGCCCTCGGCGACGGCTTCGGCCAGGTTGGCGAAGATCACCGTGAGCCACAGCCAGATGACGATCAACCCGGAGAACCACGACGGGTTGAGCACGGCCAGGATGGTGCTCCAGACCGCGCCGATTTCGACGATGAACATCACCGGGTTGCGCCACAGCGTGCGCGGGTCGAGCTTGCGCAGCGCGTCGGGCATCGATTTCCACAGCATCTTCGGGTCCAGCAGGCCGCCCTTGATCCGGTTGGAACTGTTGGGTTTCGGCTGTGTGGACGACGGTGAGGCGAGGGTAGGTACTGACATCAGTGAATTCCTTCAGCAAGGGGCCCGAGCGCGAGCATGGGCAAGAAGGTGAGGGCGACCAGGATCAGCGTGACGCCGGCGACCATGCCGACGAACTGGGGTCGATGGGTGGGCAGGGTGCCGATGGACTCGGGAGTCTTGCCCTGTTTGGCCAGGGATCCGGCGAGCGCCAACACGAAGATGATCGGCAGGAACCGGCCGAACACCATCGCCAGGCCGAGCGCGGTGTTGTACCACTCGGTGTTGACGCTGATGCCGGCGAACGCCGAACCGTTGTTGTTGGAAGCCGACGTGAAGGCGTACAGCACTTCCGAGAGGCCGTGCGGCCCGGTGTTGAGCATGCCGGCCCGTTGGCCCGGCATCGCCATGGCCACCGCGGTGCCGGTCAGCACGAGCAACGGAGTGATCAGGAAATACGTTGCGGCGAGCTTGATCTCCCGCGGGGTGATCTTCTTGCCCAGGTACTCCGGGGTGCGCCCGACCGTCAGGCCCGCAACGAACACGGTGATGATCGCGAGCACCAGCATGCCGTACAGGCCGGAGCCGACGCCGCCGGGAGCGACCTCGCCGAGTTGCATGTTGAACATCGTGATCAAGCCGCCGAGGCTGGTGTACGAGTCGTGGAAGGAGTCCACCGCACCGGTCGACGTCAGCGTCGTCGCATCCGCGAACACTGCCGAATTGGCGATGCCGAACCGTTGCTCGACACCTTCCATCGCGGCGCCGGTAGCGGTGGGCACGGTGCCGTGGGCCTGCAACTGGAACAGCATCATCAGGCTGACGCTGATGGTCGCGATCACGCCCATCGCGGCGGCGATCGCATAGCCCTGCTTCACGCTGCCCACCATGCGGCCGAACGTCCGCGGCAGCGAGAACGGGATCATCAGGATCAGGAAGATCTCGACCCAGTTGGTCCAGGTGGTGGGGTTCTCGAACGGGTGCGCGGAGTTGGCATTGAAGAAGCCGCCGCCGTTGGTGCCCAACAGCTTGATGACTTCCTGGCTGGCCACCGGGCCACCCGGGATGGTCTGCGAGCCGCCGACGAGCGTGTTGACCACCTCGCTGTGCAGCGCGAAGTTCTGGATGGCGCCGCCGCCGACCAGGATCAGCGCGCCGACGACCGAAATCGGCAGCAGGATACGGAGATTGCCGCGTACCAGGTCGACCCAGAAGTTGCCGAGGTCGCCGGTGTTGCGCCGGACCAAGCCGCGGACGAAGGCCATGGCCACGGCCATGCCGACCGCGGCCGAGACGAAGTTCTGCACGGCCAGGCCGGCCATCTGCACCAGGTGGCCCTGGGTGGATTCACCCGAGTAGGCCTGCCAGTTCGTGTTGGTCACGAAGCTGATGGCGGTGTTCCAGGCCAGCGCCGGGGTCATGGGGGTGCCCGGATCGTTCAGGTGCAGCGGCAGCTTGCCCTGCACCAGCTGCAAGGTGAACAGGAACAGCACGCTGATCGCGGAGAAGGCCAGCACGCTGCGGGCGTAGGCACCCCAGGTCTGCTCGGCCTTCGGATCGGCGCCGATCAGGCGGTAGATGACGCGTTCGACACGGGAGTGCTTGTCGGTCGTGTAGACGCGGTACATGTAATCGCCGAGCGGCACGTGCACAGCCGCCACCGCGGCGATGAGGACGACGAGGAAAACGATCCCCGCGGTTGTTGTAGTCACTAGAACCTCTCCGGAAACAGCAGCGCCGCGAAGAGAAACAGCGCGATGAGGATCGCCAGGCCCAGGCCGACGACGTTTTCGTAGCTCACAGTCCTTCGACCAACTTCTGCACCAGGCCCAGCAGCGCAAAGATCGCCACTGTCAGCACGATGAACACCACTACGGACATGGGTTCTCCAACACGTATTCGGGTCGCCGGATCTCGGCGACTGATCCAGCGTCCGTCCGCGGCGTCCGTCCGGCGACGATCTTTATGTCTTCTTTACGCTCGGCTGCCGGACCTTTACGGGTTCTTTCCCGGGGACCGCTCGGACCCTCGTCGGCGGCGTAAAGGTGCCGTCAACAGCGCCCGGTTGCGGTGTAGGAAATGCGTAATCGCTGTCGAATTCGTGCGGCGCGGGTTCTTAGCGTGTGCCGGGAGTCTCGCCGTGTGAAGGAGCTGGAGTCATCGACAATCCATCGTTGTGGGGACCGGCGGCCTGGGGCCAGCTGGTCGCGATTGCCGTCCTCGTCGTATTTCTGCATGTCCCGCTGGGTAATTACCTTGCCGCTGTCTATACGTCGCGGTCTGATTTGCGGGTGGAGCGGGTGATCTACCGGCTGGTCGGGGTGCGACCCGACGGGCAGCAGCGCTGGACCGGCTATCTGAGTGCGGTGCTGGCCTTTTCGGCCGTCAGTGTTCTGCTGTTGTACGGGCTTCTGCTTTTGCAGGTGAATTTGCCCGAACCGTGGGGCCATAAAGGTATGACACCGGCATTAGCGTTCAATACCGCAATTTCATTTACGACCAATACCAGTTGGCAGAACTACCCAGGTGAGGCGACGCTCGGTCACGTCGGGTTGGTGGCCGGCCTTGGGGTGCAGGCGTTTGCGAGCCTCGCGGTCGGCATGTGCGTTGCGGTGGTATTGATCCGCGGGCTGGCACAGTATCAGAACCAGGAGATCGGCAATTTCTGGGTGGATCTGGTGCGCACCGTGGTCCGGATCCTGCTGCCGCTGTCGGTGATCGTCACCCTGCTCCTGCTGGTCCTCGGTGTCGTCAACAACGTCCATGGCGGCCAGGAGGTTTCGACGATCGCCGGCGGCAGCCAGACGTTGCTCGGCGGTCCGGTGGCCACCTGGGAGTCGGTCAAGCTGATGTCGGGCGACGGCGGCGGAGCCTTCAACGTCAACAGTGCGCACCCGTTCGAGAACCCGACACCTTTGAGCAACGTCGTGGAAATCGTTGCGATGCTGGTGATCCCGGTGGCGTTCCTGCGGACCTTTGGTGTGATGGTCGGTGACCGTAAGCAGGGCTGGGCCCTGTGCGCCGTCGTGGCAGTGCTGTACGTCCTGGCCACGGTCGCCCTCGTCGCGGCCACATCGGTGCCGCACGGCACCGTCGTCCACGCGGTGGGGGCGCCGGTGGAGGGCACCGAGTTGCGGTTCGGCGTGCCGGGCAGCGCGGCATTCGGTCAGGCGGCCACAGCCACCGGCGATGGTGCGGCGAACTCGTCGTACGACAGTTTCGCCAGCCTCGGGGGCGCGGTGCTGATGCTGAACATGATGCTCGGCGAGGTGGCCCCCGGCGGTGCCGGCAGCGGCCTGTACGGGCTGGTCATGATGGTCCTGCTGGCGGTGTTCCTCGGCGGGCTGATGGTCGGGACGACACCCGAATACCTCCGGCAGCGGTTGCAGGCCAGGCACATGAAGCTCGTCAGCCTGTACCTCCTGGCACTGCCGATCGCCGTCCTGGTCGGTACTGCGATCGCCATGGCGCTGCCCGGTCAGCGCGCGGCGATGCTGAGCTCCGGGCCGCACGGGCTCTCCGAGATGCTCTATGCCTTCACCAGTTCGGCCGCCAACAACGGCAGCGGGTTCGCCGGGTTCAGCGGGAACACCACCTGGTTCAACGTCGCGCTGGCCATCGCCATGGTGATCGGCCGCTTCCTACCGATCATCGCCGTCCTGGCCATCGCGGGGACGTTCGCCGCGCAGCGTCCCGGCGTCGTCACCGCCGGGACGTTACGGACCCATACGCCCACCTTCGTGGTGCTGACCCTGGCCACGACCCTGCTCCTGATCGGGTTGGAGTACCTGCCGGCTCTTGTGGTCGGCCCCGTCGCCGACGCCGTCCAATGATCAAGGGGTCGTCAAGGTTGGGGTCCAAGGTGGTGCTGCTGAGCCGAATCATCCTGGCGGGCTTGGATGGTGGCCTGTTCGGCCTGCATCCGTGGGCGCTGCGACGAGTGGCCGACGCGCTCAGCGAGGTCCTCGAGGAGCAGTGTGCGCGTTATCGCTTCCCGCGGCCTGCGCTCACCGTGTCCCCGTCCGTCCGCGCATTGTTGCCACGAGATGTCAACGCGGCGTGAAGGTTCCGCTCCATCCCGTCAAGACGCCGCAAAGATCCTGGCCAAGCCGTCGCGGCAGCGGAAGGCTCGATGAAGGCGCATGCGGCATCGGGCCGCGGCGCGGTCAAGAAGAGGTTTCGGTGACACTCACGACAGGATTGTGGTCCACATCTTCGGCGATGCTGCCGGCGTCGGCCGAGCAGGAGGCGATGCGCCGGTGCGCCGCGTGGCACCGCTCGCTCGACCCGGTCGAGCTGGCGTTGCCTGCCCGGGCGTTGCGGGACAGCCACGTGGCCAAATGGGCCCGCGATCACGCGCTGGTCGTCGAGGTGCACAACGGCGGCGATCTCGCGACGGCGATCGGCACCGGCATTCACCCGATGCGCCTGGTGGTGCACGCCGGCGGGTTCAGCGGTGACGAGCTGGTGTTCTGCAGCGCCAACCTCGGGGTCGGGCGGGTGGTGGCGAACACCCCCGAGCAGGTTCGGCTGCTGGTGTCCTGTGCCGTGCGGCACCGTCGGCAGCGGGTGGTTCTCGGCACGACCACCGCCGACGTCGTGACTGCCGTCCTGACCGGTCCGCGTCTCGATTTGGTCGGTGTGTATCGCGAAATCGGTTCGAGTAAGGACTGTTTCACTGAGGCGCCCGAGGTGGTCGGTGAGGTGATCGCCGAGATGGCCCGCATTCGGAAGGCGCACGCGGTAGTGCTCACCCGCGTGTGGGTCGGAGGTGGCGGGTTCGGCCTCGACGCCGGTCCCGATGACCTTGCCGAGCCTTCGCGGGCCATCGAGATGACGGTCGACGACGCCTGCGCGACGCTGCGTTTCCCGCGGCCGCTGGTGGTGGTCTCCGCCGGGCCGGGCGGGCCTCACTAGGCGGGTACCGGACAAACCTGTACAGCGGCCCCGCAACGGACATAAATTGAGCCGTGGGCTCAAAACGGCCCCAGAGCCGGCACCACGTTCAACCAGCGGCGCAACGGCCGCTGCGGGTTCTCGTTGTCGGCGCTGGGGTCGGCGGCATCTCCATCGCCCGCGGACTGTTGCGGGACGGCCATGACGTCACGGTGTTCGAGCAGCGCCCCGAGGTGCGGGCCGGTGGCGGCGCCGTCACCATCTGGTCCAACGGAGAAACGGTGCTGCGCCAACTCGATGTCGACATGGGCGGCGCCGGTCAGGAGTTGTCGACCGTTCGGGTGATGACGTCGACGGGACGTCCGATGACCACCCTTGACGTGACCGCGATCGTGAACCGGATGGGTGCGCCGGTGCGGATGGTTCCGCGCCGGATTCTGCTCGGCCGGCTGCTGGAAGGCTTTCCGGCCGAACGTATTCGGTGCAACACCCAGGTGGTCGGCGTCGCTGACGGCAGCCGCGGGATCCGTATCGATTTCGCCGACGGCGGCTGTGCCGACGGCGATCTGGTGATCGGTGCGGACGGCTTGCACTCCAAGGTCCGCGAGATCGTGGGCGCGCCGCACGCGGAACCGACGGGCTGGTGCAGCTGGCAAGGGCTGGCCACGCTCCCGGACGGGGCCGATCGCCGGGTCGCCTTCGTCATCGTCGGGGAGCACGGGAACCTCGGCCTGTGGCCGGCCGGCGGCACCGAGGTGCAGTGGTGGTTCGACCTGCCGTGGTCACCCGACTTCGTCCGGCCCGACCGCCCGATCGAGGTGATCCGCGCCAATTTCACCGGATGGTCCGAGCTGGTCGATCGCGTGCTCGCGTCACTGACCGATGTTGACCTGGTCCGTTCGCCGTACCCGCATTTCCGCCATCCCATCCCCGGCCCGGGCCGGGGTGCGGTGACGTTGTTGGGCGATGCCGCTCACACGATGCCGCCGACGCTGGCGCAGGGAACCAATCAGGCGCTGTTGGACACGATGGTGTTGTGCAAGGCGCTTTCGGATAGCCGTGGCGGCGCCGACGTGGCTGGGGCGCTGCGCTGGTACGAGAAGACCCGTCGGCGCCGCGTCGCGGCGGTGTCCCGGGTGGCCTCGCTGCAGGTGTCGCACGGCGAGGCGGTGCTGCGGCCGGCGGCGATGGTCCCCGACCGGGTGATGACCTGGGTGCTGGCCACCTTCCTGCGGGTGGTGAGCCACCGCAGGATGGCCGCCGGTATCAACCGGGACCTGGCGCCCGCTCCGGCCACAGGAAGCGACGAACATGCCCGCTGAAGCCGTACGTGTGCGGGGAGCGATCGACGCGCCGTCGAACAAGCTGTGGCTCGTCAAATGGTGTGTGCTGGCCGTGCCGCACTATCCGATACTGATCGGCCTGTACCTGGTGTATCCGCTGGTGGTGCTCGCCGCGGGTGTCGCGATCCTGTTCACCGGCCGGTATCCGCGGCCCCTGTTCGATTTCAACGTCGGGGTGTTGCGCTGGTCGTGGCGGGTGATGAATTACCGGTTCCCGATGAACACCACCGACAAGTACCCGCCGTTCTCCCTCAAGCCGCAGGCCGACTATCCGGGTGATCTCGAGGTCGACTATCCCGAACAGCTCTCCAGGGGAGCGGTATTGGTGAAGTGGTGGATGTTGGCGCTGCCGCAGATCATCATGTGCTGGGCGATGGAGGCGCCGCTGCAAGTGCTCTGCGTCATCTCCGCGGTGCGGTTGCTGGCCCGGGGGACAGTCTCGCAAGGCATGTTCGACCTCTTGATGGGAATCGTGCGGTGGCGTTACCGCGTCGCCGTGTACGTCTCGCTGATGAGTGACGAATATCCACCGTTTCGAATGGATCTGGGGGCCGCGGATTGAACCAATCGGTGCTCGCCAACGTGCAGAGGGTGTGGGGTGCCACACCGTGCACCCAGAAGAGGTGGGTTCCAATGAGGAAATCAACCAGATTCGTCAGTGCATGTGTCGGTGCCCCGGTCGCGGCGCTGTGTTTCGGAGCCGGAACCGCGTGGGCCACGCCGTCTGCCAATTCCTCTACGCCACACGTGGATACGGGTGGCGTGGCGGTGTCGGCAGGCGGTCACGATGTGGTGCAGGTGGGCAGTAGCTCGGCGAACACCAGCGGCCGCAGCGTCGCCGTCGCCTTCGACCTGCCGGGACAGAATCCCAGCACCGCAACCGCCAACGGAGATCGCAACTTTGCCTTGGCGATCAACGGCAGCACCGCCACCGCGAACGGCAACGACAACGATGTCCGCGCCGCCTTCGGCAGCACGAATCACGTCACCGGCAACAACAACACCTCCTATGCCATCCCCGGCAGTCATTCGACGGTCACCGGGGACAACAACTTCGCGGCGGCGCTGTGCGGAGGGAATGTCAACATCTCTGGCCAGGGACAACGCGTGACCAGCGCGCCGTGCGTAGGACATTGACATGGATTGAGGTGCATGAGGCGTCGTAACCCGTTGTTCCCGTACGTATATCGGCTGGGTATGCCGGTATTCGACAGGCTGTTCTACCGCCGGTACCGCCGGTCGGCGATGAGCCATGCGACAGGCAGGTTGTTGTTAGTCGGACTCGGCCCGGGCACGGATCTGCTGTTCCTGCCGGCGGCGGTGACGTCCGTCGTGGCGGTGGAACCGGAACCGACGATGCGGCGCATGGCGCGCGCCCTGGCCCGTCGCCACGGTATCGCCGTCGAGGTCGTCGACGGGGCCGGCGAGTCGATTCCCTTCCCGGACAGCAGTTTCGATTCGGTCCACGTCGGCCTGGTGTTGTGCTCGGTCGACGATGTGGCGGCCACGCTCGCCGAGATCCGCCGCGTCCTGACGCCCGACGGCCGGTTGGTAGTGCTCGAGCACGTCCGCGGTGAAGGCTTGATGGGGCGGTACCAGGATCTGATCGCGAGGCCGTGGGCCTGGCTGTCCTCGGGCTGCGAGCCGAATCGCCGGACCGTCGACGCCATCGCCGCGGCCGGATTCGACACCAGCAAGCTGCGCAGCACCCCGCGGACGCTGGTACCGCCACCGTGCACCCCACATCTGCAGGGAGTCGCGACTATTCGACGCTGACGGCCTCGATGATGTTGAGCCGCGCGGCACGTCGCGCGGGTGGCAGCGATCCCAGCAGGCTGATTGCCAGGGCGCCCAGCGTGAAGACCAGTGCCATCGGACTCGGCCGGAACGTGACGTTGAAGTTCATGACGTCCCCGCTGACGAGGCTGAACAGCCACTGGTCGACCAAGCCGATCGTCAGGCCCAGGACTCCGCCCACGATGCCGATGGCTGCCGCCTCGGCCAACACCATCGCCAACGTGTAGCGACGGCTGGATCCCATCGCGCGCAGCACCCCGATCTCGCGGCGCCGCTCCAGCACCGACAGCGTCAGCGTGTTGAGCAGGGCGACGGCGGCGACGAACACCACGATGATCCACACGGCGTTGGCGATCAGCATGCTCTGGTGCAGCGGCGCCTCCAGGCCGGCCAGCGCGGTACGGCCGTCGTAGGCGTGGTTCGGTGCGGGAACGACGCCACGGATGTTGGCCAGCAGGCGAGTGGGGTCGGTGTCCTTGGCGGCGGTGACCTGCAGCGTCGTCGACCCCGGCCGGTCGAACCAGGCACGCAGCTGATCGAGGCCCATCCCGACGGTGCCGATCACCGTCGAGAAATAGGGGACCAGTGCCAGCACCTTCGTCCGCTGCGGGCCGTGCGGCGTCTGCAGTTGCAGCTCGTCGCCCGCCCGGACGTTGAGGGTCTTCCCCAGGTTCTGGGAGAGCACCACGCCGCGGCTGGCGAGCACGTCGCTGCGGGTCTGATCGTCGAGGGCCCGGAACAGTGCGTCGTGGCTGCCGGGGGCGAAGCCGTCCAGCATGACCCGGGTGCCCCCGACGACGGCGAAGCCCAGCGCGCCTTCGGTGACCTTCGCGACCCCGGGCACCTCGGTGACGTTCTGGGTAAGGCCTTGGGGCAGAAGGCCGGTGGGGTACTGGTCGGGTGAATTGGCGCTTACCCAGACGTCGACCTCGGCGACCGGGGCGAAGATATCGCGCGCCGATCGGATCATGTCGTTGTTCGTGCCGGTGATCACCACGGTGGTGACGACGGCGATCAGCACAGTCATCACGGTGGCCCAGACCCGCCGTGGGGCACGCTCTATGGTGGCCGCCGCCAGCGCGCCGGCCGAACCGAACATCCGCGCCACGGCGGCGGTGGCCGTGACGATGGGCCCGGCGAGCGCGAACCCCAGCGCGATCTGTGCGGTGAACAGGGCGGCGATCGCCACGAACGCGATCGAGCCCGGCACGTAGAACACCACCAGGATGGACGCCGCCAGCACCGCCACGGCCGCGATACCCGTGGTGATGCGCAGCCAGCGCGGCACGTTGTCCGCCGCCGACACCCCGACCGGGGCCAGCGCCTCGATCGGTGAGACCTTGTACACCTGCCGGGCCGCCATCGCCGACGCCGCCACACTGGTCAATGCCGTCGCCGCAATGGCCGCCGGGATCGCGTAATCGGGCAGCCAATACTCGATGCGGGCTTCCAGTCCCTGCGTCATCGTCGGTGGCAGCCGGCCGATCGCCAAGCGGCCCAACACGATTCCGAGCAACGAACCGATGGTGCCGCCGATCAGCCCGAGGATCGCGGCTTCGGCGAGCATGTCGCGGACGATGGTGGCGCGCCGGCCGCCGATGGCCCGCAGCATGGAGATGACCGGGCGGCGTTGGGCGATCGCCATGGTCATCGTGGTGTAGATCAGGAACGCGCCGACCACAAGTGCCACCGCCGCGCCCATCAGCGCCATGTAGTTCATCAGCTTGACGCCATCACCGGCCCGGGCGGCCCGCAGGCTGGGTGCGGCGACGATGGCCCGGCCGTCCACGGCCGCGGTGACCTGCTCGCGCACTTTGTTGAGGTCGGCATCCGGGGTGGTGGTGATCAGGATCGAGTCGAGCTGGCCCAGCCTCCCGGTCACGCTCTGCGCCAACGGAAGTGGGGCCAGCACATAGTGACCGCCGTTGAGGTCGGCGAGTTGCTTGCCCTCCAGCACTTCGGCGACGGTCACCTTCCCCGAGCCGAGCTGGAAGGTCTCGCCTTTCGCGTGCCCGACGGCGGGCCCGACGCGGACACCCTCTTGTGCCGTCGGGGTTTGCACCTGCACCCCTACCGCGTCTTTCAGCGCGCCTTCCAGGGCGCGGCTGCGGTCGTCGGCGCCGAACAGCAGGACCGGTTCGGTCGCGGTGGGCGCGGACATCCGGATCATCGGAGCGGCGGTCGCGACCCCGGGCACCTTGGCGACGTCGCCCAGCACAGCGTCGGGGAACCCCGCGTCGGTGACGCCCGAGATTTCGAGGGCGGCGATGCCGGCGACGCCGTCGGCCAGCCGGTTGACCGATCCGGTGATCGACCCGAAGATGCCGAGGATCGCGACGAGATACATTGCCGACACGGCCATTACGGCGATCGAGGCGATGGTGCGCCGCCGGTGCACGGTGAGTTCGCGCAGGCTGAACACTCGAAGCCGACTTGCCGCGGCCGCGAGTTTCACCCGGGCACCACCGACATCTCGTCGGAGCCGAGCCGGCCGTCCTGCAGGGTGATGACCCGGTCGGTGGCCGCCGCGGCGTCGGCGTTGTGGGTCACCATCACCACCAGCCGGCCGAGGCCCTCCTCGTGGGCGACGTCGCCCAGCAAGGTCAAAATCGCCGCACCCGTCGTCGAATCCAGGTTGCCGGTCGGTTCGTCGGCCAGGATCAGCGGCGGGTCCATCATCATCGCGCGGGCCACCGCGACGCGTTGCATCTGGCCACCGGACAGTTCGGACGGCCGGTGCTCGGTCCGGTTGCCCAGGCCGACGCGGTCCAAAAGTTCCACGGCCTGCGGTTTGACCTTGCCCAGCCGGACCCCGTCGAGCAGCTTCGGGACGGCCACGTTCTCCCAAGCCGACAGGGTCGGCAGCAGGTTGAAGAACTGGAAGATGAAGCCCACCCGGTGGTGGCGGAACGCGGACTGCTGCTCGTCACCCAGGCGGCCGATCTCCTCGCCGTCGAAGGTGATCGAGCCGGAATCGGGGGAGTCCAGTGCGCCCAGCAGGTGCAGCAGCGTGCTCTTCCCCGCACCGGACGGGCCGATGATCGAGACGAACTGCCCGCCGGTCAGCCGCAGGCTGATCTCGTCGAGGGCGCGCACGGTCTGGCCGCCGACCTGGTACTCGCGCACCACGTCGCGCAGTTCGATGGCCAGTTCGGGCATCGCAGCCTCCCGGGAGTCGGGATATGCGCAGCCTACGCCCGGCGGGTGTCGCCTATCGCCTGCTTCTGCGACGCCGCTTTCCACACCTGGGTCGCGCCGCCGCGATTTTCACGACCCAGCGGTAGAAACCGGCGCCAACGAGGCGACGAACCGGGCCTTCTGATCGGTGGCCGGGATGATGCGGGGCTCGGATAAGCGGTAGCGCCGGCCCCGATGTACCACGTCAGCCGCACCGGCGGCCCGGACATTGCGCACCCAGTCCGACTGGGTGCCGTAGTTCAGCACCACCCTGACCGACCTGCTGTCGATGAATGCCATGACCGGGGTCCGGTACGGCTTGCCCGACTTGCGGCCGGTGTGCTCGATGACGGCCATGTAGGGCAGCCACGGTGCCCACAGTCGTTGCAGTGGGTTGGTGACGTACTTGTTGAACTGGGCGATGATCCGCATCGCCCGTGGTCCAAGTGTTGCCGCGATGCTTTCGGCAACTACGGCAATCGAATTCGCGATACTGCTTGGCATGTGCGGCCCCCGTCGCTGTTCAGCCCTGCGGGCCATTCAACCAAGCGGACCCAGGTCGGTGCCATCCCCCATTTGTGCGAGGGTGTGCTCCGGTCCGTCATTCCTCGGGGAATATGCCCGTGTCCGGCCTGGTTGCAGCGGCTCATGGCTGAAATCATGCGCCGGTGGGAGATGGACGGGATCGGCCGAGACGCGCTCCGGCTGCGTGAGGTGGCCGTTCCGACGCCGGGTCCCGGCGAAGTTCTGATCAAGGTGGCGGCGGTTTCGTTGAACCATCGCGACAAGATGGTGATCGAAACAGGCCGCGGGTTGCCACTGAAATTCCCCTTCACACCGGGGTCCGATCTCGCCGGGACCGTCGTCGCGGTCGGAGATTCGGTGACCCGATTCGCCGTGGACGATCAGGTGATCTCGGTGTTCACCCCGGACTGGATCGATGGCTCCCGGGCAGGTGATGCGCGGACGCCCTCCTACTGGACACTGGGCGGTTTCTACCCCGGCGTGCTCGCCGAATATGTAGTGCTGCCGCAGGATTGGGTTGTTCAGGCTCCACGGACCCTGTCGCCGGCAGAGGCTAGCACGCTGCCGGTTGCCGGGCTCACGGCGTGGTTCGCGCTCGTCGAACGTGGACATGTTCGGGCCGGTGAGGTCGTGCTGGTCGAAGGCACCGGCGGCGTCGCGTTGTTCGGACTTCAGATCGCGAAGATGCACGGTGCCCAGGTCATCGTGTCGGGCAGCGCGGACAAGCTGGACAGAGTCGCCCAACTGGGTGCAGACCATGTCGTGGATCGGCGGAGCGCGGATTGGGCCGAGACCATCCTCGCCCTCACGGGCGACCGCGGTGTGGACCATGTTTTGGAACTCGTCGGGGGCGCGCACCTCGGCAAGGCCGCGCAGGTCGTCGCGGTCGGCGGCCACATCCATCTCATCGGCGCGCTTGACGGGTTCGAGGTCACGACACCCGTCATGCCAATCCTGATGAAGGACATCACAATTCACGGTATCGGCACTGGACATCGGCGCGCACTCACCGAGCTCGTCAGTGCAATCGACAGCACGGGGACGAAGCCCGTCGTCGGCGCGCGCTATCCGTTGCATGATTTGTCGACGGCGCTGGACCATCTCGATCGAGGCCCGTTCGGCAAGATCGTCGTCGAGGTGGGGTGATCGACCCTTCGGGTACTCGGGGCGGTCTGATGAGGGTGAACCCTGCTGAAATATGCTCTCCTGCGACGCCCCCATAGCCCAATTGGCAGAGGCAGCGGACTTAAAATCTGTCCGGCCTACGGATTCATGCGGTTTGCCCAAACGGAAGGTAATGCAGGTCAGAGGGTTGAAAATGGTTGTCTGTCAGGATGGTTCGATAGGTGCTCATCGCACTTTCAACAGCACATCAACAGCGCAACAAAGCTAGGTACAAAATCCAGCAAACTACCCTCTGACCTGCATTCAAACGGACCTAGATAGACTCCCGGCTCAAGCGGGTGTAGCCCAATTGGTAGAGGCAGGGGACTTAAAATCCCTGTGTTGTGGGTTCGAGTCCCACCATCCGCACCGCTTGCATTCAATGGCACGGATTGAATCGGCCAATCACCAACCGCCCTGGTGGATGAGTGCCAAGACCGCTCCGAGCTGACCGCGCACGATGGCCGTATTGCCGTCTGATTTCGTCGCTCGCTGACGTAGGCAGCTCGCTACGGCAATGCCACCGGCGAAGCGCTCCAATCGGCCACCGGTGGACGGTTTCAACGTGGAAACCTGGCCGCGACTGAACAAGGGTGCTCATTTGAACCCCGGCTGATTCATCGCGTGGCGCAGCGCATGAGCTTCAACCGCCCCGTTTAGGCTGCTGGCGTGGATAAGAACCAGCTCTACTACGGCGACAACCTTGACGTGCTGCGCAAGTACCGCAAGGAAATCCCTGACGAGTCCGTAGACCTGGTGTATCTAGACCCGCCCTTTAACTCAAACCGGAACTATTCGGTCATTTTCAACAAGTCAGGGCACGTTGATGATGCTGCGCAGATCGAAGCCTTTGAGGACACGTGGCATTGGACGCCAGTAACAGACGTTCAGTTCAGCCAATTTATTGACGAAGCGCCGAATGAAGCCGCAGACGCGCTAACCGCATTCCATACCCTACTGGGTGAAAATGACGCGATGGCCTACCTAACGAATATGGCGCCGCGATTACTTGAGTTACATCGGGTTCTGAAACCAACCGGCTCGCTCTATCTCCACTGCGATGCAACGATGAGCCACTATCTCAAAATCTTGTTAGACGCGGTTTTTGATCCGCGCAACTTCCGTAATGAAATCATTTGGAACCGCACAGCCGCCAAGGGATTGCAGACAACGAGGTTGGCGCGAAATCATGACGTATTGCTCGGGTACGCGAAATCCACGACACCAAAATGGATAGCGGATAAAGCATTCACACCATACGATCCTGACGACCTTGACGAGAAGACTGCCGGGAAATACAAGTACAAAGACCCGGATGGCCGAATCTATCGTCTTAGCGACATTACTAACCCGAATCCAAATCGGCCGAACCTCACATACGAATTTATGGGTATGACGAAAGTATGGAGGTGGACGAAAGACCGAATGGAACAAGCGCTCAATGACGGGATAATTGTTCAAACAGCACCGGGCAAGATTCCCCAAATGAAGCGCTACCTTGACGAACAGCGTGGCCGACCACTCAGTGACGTTTGGACTGACATTTCACCACTGAATTCCCAAGCCGCCGAACGACTCGGATATCCGACACAAAAGCCGCTCGCACTTCTTGAGCGGATCATTGAACTAACCACTGAACCCGGTGACGTGGTTCTAGACCCGTTCTGTGGTTGCGGCACAACGGTGGACGCTGCGCAACGGTTAGGCCGCAAGTGGATCGGCATAGATATTACTTACTTTGCCGTGGACCTAATCATCAAGCGATTGAAAGACGTCTACAAAGATGCACAGCCGCCAATATCCAGTACGTTCGACGTTACTGGAATACCCAAAGACCTGGACGGCGCGCAAAAGTTGTTTGAGCGCAATCACTTTGAGTTTGAACGTTGGGCGGTTTCGCTTGTCGGAGCACGTCCAAAGGCGAAACCCGGTGGTGACAAAGGGGTTGACGGTATTGCGCGTTTCTTGCTGCCTGGTAAGAACGAACGCGGAAAGATCATCGTTAGTGTCAAAGGTGGCGCTTATGGACCTACTGACGTTCGAGATTTGAACGGCACGCTGACCACGCAAAAGGCCGAAATGGGGATACTTGTGACATTGAAGCCGTCAACAAAAGGTGTGCGCGACGCCATCAATCACGGGGGCACATACAAGCATCCGTCTGTGGCTGAACCGTTCCCGCGATTGCAGCACATCACGATTGCCGAGCTGTTAGAGGGCAAGAAACCACGTCAGCCGCTCACTGACACACAAACCCACATTCAAGCCGAAGCACTCAAAACGCCGGATGAAGCGCCAGACATGTTGTTCTGACGGGTACGGAACCGTTCGGCCAGCTGGCGCGTCTAACGGGGTATGGACGAAATCGAACGTGCTGCCATCCGTGCCGAAGGTTCAGACCCCGATGACCCTCAAGTGGTCGCAGCGCTAGACCGCGTGCGCCAGGTGCTCATAGAGCTTGGACGCAACAACAGCGGCCTAGCCGACCCAACTAGACCGCTGTCGTGTCCCGAACCGGCGCATGGTTCGGGAAGTTCTTCTATGCGCTACCGGTGCCGATGATCGGTTGATTCATCGGCGGTGTTTTGCCGTGGTAGCGGCCACCTTCAAGCGGTGACTTGTCTTCTTTGCCCTTTGGCGTGATGCCCTTGCCCCAGCTGTATTCGGTAGCAGTGTCATCTAGCCGTGTTGGGTCTAGAGGCCGTTCGCAATCACCTAGAAACCCGATTCCGATAGTCATTGCTGGCCACCTTCACTAGCCGAATCATGTTGCACTGTAGGCACAGTGACCGGCTTAGGCTCGAGCGTTGAACCCGCGACAGCCAGAGCGACAACCACATCTGATAGATGCTGTGCAAGCCAAGTAGACGGTTCCATGTGTTCAATCCTTCACAGATGAACGCGCTTCATGCGCTTAATGGGCAGGGGGAAACCGATTGGCTTACTTGGCAATTACCGGGGCGGTGTAGTTCGCGTTAGCCGAAATCTGCATCACTGACGCTGCGCCACGATGACGGACACCAACACCAAAACCACGGCTAAAGAACGAATCTTGAAGCGGGTAGCCAGGAACCTTGCCCTGAATCTGACGCAATCCCTGATAGGCCGCGTTCACGTGCTGGCGAACACCAATCACGTTGTTCGGGTGATTTGGGCCGTAGGTGGCAGCAACAGAGAAGTAACCCTCTGGCACGAAATCACTTTCGATGATCCACAGCGGGCCGTAGGAACCAGAAACCTTGAGGCCGTTGAACTTTTCCGGCGCAACCTGACCCACAAGATTCTCCGGCTGCAAGTAGGCCGGAGCGCCAGCCGACGGAATGTAGTCGTGTTTGGCCACAATGTCGGTTGCTGTCTCCTTGCCAGCTCGGAACGTAGAAATGACTTCACCTTGTGCGGGATTGACGAAAGCCAACAGTTGCGCGCCAGAATCCGCGTTGTAACCGTGTTCAGTCACGTTCTTTGCGCAGGTCTCAAGATCACCGCTATCGATTGTGGCCGCCCCGCTAGTCGCGTAGTGCGTATGCGGTGCCGTGAACGTCTTGCCGAGATAGGCCGGTGGCACGATCGAATCACCGTTGTAGAGGCCGTAGCACGTGTGATTCCACTCGTTCAGTTCTGCGGTCGGAGAAAACAGACGTTCCAAAATGGTGCCCTGGACTAGCTTTTGATCGGCAGCAAGCGCGTAGTTGGCTACAGCACGAATCTGTTCGGCTGTGCTGTCTCGCAGGAACTTCCACGTAAAGCGGGTTGCCTTGTCGTAGTCGCGGAACGTGTAGCCAAGTAGCAGATGCTTGGACGGAGCGCGAACAGATTCCGGCTCACCGTATTCGCTTGCCAGCTCGAAACTTTCGTCATTGGTTGCTTGCGGGATTGCGTCAGCAGTGTTGACAGTCCAGTACGAAAGCAGGTTCGTAATCGCAGACCGTTCCGCGTTCCACGCATCAAGCGCGGCCTTGACTTCACCCCAAATCAGATTTAGGTCTACGCCATCGGCAGAACGATTGACCAGAGTGTCACCCTCTGTGTTATAGCCGCCCTCTGCGCCAAACGGCGGATTTTCCAACAGGTTTCGGAACAGGTCAGACATTGGTGGAATCCCTTCAAAGCTTGCTTGATTGGCAGAACCGTCCGCGCTAGTGAATCGGCCTGAAAGGTAAGTAAAGAACCGATTCACTAGGCGACGGCGCGAAAATGACTCGCTAGGGGAGACTTACAGGACTCACACCATGCCCGTAATCGCATTGTGCGCCAATGCGTCCCGCTGGTCAACGCCATGCGTCAACGGCGCGCCGTCCCGAAGTGGTTGCCTCCCAACGCGTCCCGTGGCACTCTGGGTGTCGGGTCGATAGAGGCCGTTACCCCGTTATCTACGTGGGTTTTTCAATCCGAAAGGCAATCAATATGTCTCGCATTGCTGGCGCGACGGTCGATCAAGAGTTCTTTGATTGTGCCGACGTCGTGACCTACTTGCACGGCAAGGGTCTAAAACACATCACAGAGCGCAGCGTTGTACGCGCAACTTACGAGGGTCGAAAGCTGTTGAAATCAACCCGAATCGGTGCCCGTACCTATTGGGCGCGTGAAGACATTGACGCATGGATCAAACGACTTAGGAACCAAGCATGAGCTTTGAACAGGACACACAACACCGCATCAACCAAACGCTTGCCAAAGCTGGCGTAGCCGTCGTGATGCCGGATGATTGGGATTACGTAACAAAGCTGGCCGATGGTTTAGGGCAGAACGATTTCGTCCAATTGACCTGGCTTGACCAGGATTCAGATGCGACTGCTCTCGCTGCTGAAAAGATCATGAACCATCTTGCAACTGTGGGTATCGGGTTCCCGGAGTATGGGATTCAGCCAAACCCGCACGGCCACACAGAGATTGCAGAGCATCGCGGGCCGCAGTATGACCCGGCAGACCCGATGACACAGAACCGGTTGTATGGCTTGCTTGCCGGTCTACCGGGCCAACTTATCCCGTTGTCCAGTGAGTACACATGGAAAGACGTTGTGAACGAACGGCTTCCGCACTATCACAAGTGCGACATTGGAATCTCGCGGGATTGCATGGCAGACAACGCGGTAATCCGGTTTCCCGTGAAGCTAGGCGAAATTGTGGTGATCTTTGCGAGCTGTCAGCAATGCCGTAAGTGGTTCGATCTTGACGGCTTTGATCGGAGATTGAACCAACGGCGGCCAATCAACACGCAGAGGCATCACGACCGGCTACTAGACATGATGCATGACGCGCTACCCAGCGCAGATAATGAACTGGATTGCTAATCATGTTGGACCACAACGCAAAGAACCGCCCCAAAGCTTCCTTTCAATGGGGCGGTTCTTCTACTGCGCGAATCGAATCGATTCGTGGTCACGCCAACACTAATCACCCTTATGACCGAACTGAAGGTTGACCAATGACCAGCGTACCCGCCAATCCCGTTGGTGTGCAATCACTTAGCGCAGACACGTTCGTGTCGTCCGCGATGCGCAATCATTCGCGCGGTTGGCATCCGCTGCCGGTTGGTCGGGTCGAAAAGGGGAACGACCAACCGAAGTACAAAGCGCCGTGGTTCAAGGGTTTGACGGGATATGACGCAAAGCTGACCGATCCATCCGAAATCGAGGATTGGCCTCAACGTATTCGGAGACTGATAGACGAACACGGCGCGTCTGGCATCTTGTCGCTAGGCGTGCGGTGCCCAACGGATCGAATCGGTATCGACGTTGACCAATACGGGTCAAAGCGCGGCCTGGACCAACTACGCGAGCTTGAAGCCAAGTACGGGAAACTCCCCCCGGCCCCGGTAGTCACGGCTAGGGAGCTGTCTACCGGTAGCGGTATCCGTCTATTCCGTGTTCCCGATGGCTGGCACGGTAAGACACAGCCAGCCGAACACATCGAACTAATCCAGTGGTTCCACCGGTACCTAGTCGTTCCACCCAGCTTTCATTACTCCGGTAGTCGCTACCAGCGATATAGGTGTGATGGTCAGTTGGTGCGCTCTGGTGTCCTACCCGAATCAAAAGCCCTGCCGATGCTGCCGGATGACTGGCTTGCCGGTCTTGCCGATCTGAAAGCCAGGGCGGGGGCAAGTGATGCCACAGCACAAGAGATTGCCGCGTTTGAAGCGAAGTATTCAAGCGGGCCGCAACCGATGGTTATCGACGCGATCATTGAAAAGACGTTCGGGTCTAACCCAAATCAGACCCGCAACGCGCTACGGGATGCACTGTGCTGGGCAGCTCGGGAATCAAAGGGTGGCCGGTACGGCTGGCGTAAGGCTCTGGGCAAGATTCGTGACGCTGCGGTTCTGTCCTACGCGAACCGTGGCCGCACGCTTGATGAAACCGAACTAGCTGACTTGATCGCTCTTGCCATCGGTGAAGTTCGGGACCAAACAGAGCGTGAACTTTGGCTACGTTGGCAACCCGATGAAGTGAAGCAAGGTATTGCAGATTTTGAGTCGTCATCGTGGGCGGGCAAGAAGAGGAAACAATCGAATATGGTTGATACAAACGATGATTGGGTCGAAGACGATTCGGCCGGCCTTGACCTTGACCCGTGGGATAAGTTCCCGTTGGTCTCATCGAAAACCCTTGCAGGAGAGATTGAACCCGCTAGATGGTTGGTTAAGGGTGTATGGATTGAAAAATCTGCCGGTGTGGCCGCTGGAAAGAAGAAAGCTTTCAAGACGTGGCAGATGCATTCTATGGGTTTGGCCATTGCCAGCGGTCTACCGTTTCTTGACGAATTTGAAGTAGTCACAGGCGGTTCCGTGATCTATCTATCGGGTGAAGGTGGTCAAGATGAGTTCATGAGCCGCCATCAAGCCATCGGGGCTCGGTACGGCTTGAAGCCAAACGAACTAGAAGACTTGTCGTTTCACTCGTTGTTCAAGGTTTCGACACTCTCCGATCCAGAGTTCATGGCCGCGTTGAAACATCACTTAGACGTCGTGCAACCCGTAGCTGTCTACATAGACCCTTTGTATGCCTATCACCCGAAAGACGTTGAAACCGGCAATGTTTACTCACGCGGGCCGATGCTGGCGAAGATCAGGGAAGAGATCGAACCGTATGCCGCGCTCATCATCGGCGATCACATCAACAAGTCTGCCGATGACAACCGCCTAGACCTAGACGACATTGGTTTTAGCGGCATGAGCCAATGGGCCGATTCCTGGTGTTTGCAGAGCCACCGGACGGATTTCCAAAGCATCGGCATCGACAGCTACGCAAAGCTCAAGGTTGAATATGGCTCTCGTAGAACAGGTTCCATGCGCTATGACATTGACTGGCATCTGACTAGAGACATGTCTGACCACAACGTCATCAAGTGGGCCGCGTGCGACTGGTCGGTGGTTCACAACGCAGCTGACGCAATCACGGGCCGTTTCACTGTGCTTGCCGACGATGACGATTGCTTACGCGCGATTCAAGCCGACGTTGACGCTAACCCCGAGACCAGCAAGACGAACACAATCACTCGCTTGCTAGCGGCCTACAAAGGGCGTTCACGTGACGGTTGGCGTGCGTTGTGGGACAGGTCGATTCGTGACGGTTACGTCGTCAGCACGAAAACCAAAGAGATTCGGCCCTATGGCAAGTCAACACGTGAGTATGAAGTGGAGCGATTCAAAACCGGCAGAGAAGTCGGAAAGGGCAACCAACGGTGACGGCAGCAAACACTTTTCGGCCGATTTCGGGTCGTTGGCGCAGGTGGCCCGCACGGTCTGACCGCATCGCATCTTTGGGTTTGCCGGGCACAGTCTGCGGATGCCGTGCGGGCCGCATCGCATCTACGGCATCTAGTGCTCTACCTGCTGAAACATGCTGTGCGGCATCCGCAACACATCTTTTCGCCGAGCATAGCCACGCACAGGCGCAATGGCAGGCTTGCCATGCAGTGCGAGTGCTTAGGGCATCGCATCTCCGCACTGCATCTAGCTAGCAACGGGGTCGGGGCACCGAGAGTCATTGGGAAACAACACGATTGAATGAAGGGAAAGAGAAGATGAGGGTAGAAGATCGGTACCGGGCCACAACGGGAACTGTTCTAGCACTGAGTGATAACGGGGTAATGCTGTGTCCGTTCTGTTCTGACGATCTGACGCACGTTGACGAAATCTCTGCCGGTTACTTTCCTGGTGATGATTACGATCAAGGCGCAACATCGGCTAGCACTGCGACATTCGACGCGATGAACGGTGAGGTGCGTCAAGGGCCGACGACTGATTTGAGGTACTCAGATAGGCGGCATTGGGTAGAGATTCACATTGATTGCGAAGTGTGCCACGGTGGAACGTTGGTCTTGGGTCAGTGCAAGGGGTTTACAGAGGTCTATTTGGTTCCGAACGTCAAAACGTCTGCGCGAGTGAGTAAGTGACGGTCGTGCAATGGTGAAGGATTCAGATCGGCGCAAAGCAAGACGACGGTTCAACACGTGGCAAACCAGAGTGAAGCAATTGGATGCCGAGCTGGCAGAAGTCGAATCGTTCGATAAGCCAACCGATGACGACATACGTAGACGCGAGCATCGGAGCAACGTTGGCAAAAAGGGAGCTGCCGCACGTTGGGCCAAAACTGATGGGAAGTACCGAGCTAGAGAATCTAGTGAGAGTGAGGGTTTGACGTGAGTACGGATTTCGATGGTGCGGATGACCAGGCCGTTGATACTGGCAAGCGAACCTATGAACAGAAAAGCAAGAACCCAAAGCGTCGGAATGCTAAGCGTCGTGCAAACTATGCGCTGGACAAAATGCAAGAGATTGAGAACGAACTAGCCGCACTTGAAGGTAGGAAGCCAAAGGATGTAGTTGGTGAGTATATGCAGCGGAAAGCCAAAGAAGACAACACGATTGATGTTGAGGTAATCAGCGAAGATTGCCAGGATTTTTCGGACCAATCACAGGGCGAATCGGTGGATGACTGTGCGATCTCTCTACCGGCCTTGCTTCCAAAAACGATTGGACCACAACAGGATTCAAATCAGATCGACGATCCAAGCGCGTCGAGTAACAACGGTGCGGCACAACAAGAGTCAGACGGCCAGGAACCAACAGAGTACGTAAACCCCTATCCGTACTTGTCTGCCGATTGGTGGGAACACTGTGCGCCAGAGGAGAAATTGAGCCGATGCCGTGCAATTTCGACCGATGGAACACGTTGCCGTCAGAAGTCGATTACCGGTGGTCGGGTTTGTCGGCATCATGGCGGCCTAGCTCCACACGTGAAGTTGGCCGCTAGAAACAGGATTGAGAACGCAGCCGATCAAATGGCAGAACAGTTGCTACGCATGGCAATTGATCCAAAGACTAAAGACAGCGTGAAGCTTGCCGCTATCCGCGATGCACTGGATAGAGCTGGACTTAAAGCGCCAGAGCAAGTGGTTGTGTCTGCCGGTCAATCGTCAGCGTTTGAAGACATTGCGCAAGACGTCGGGTATTCGGGTATCCAACACACACAACCGGAATACATTGATAGTCAACGCGAGTCAATGAAAGTGCAACATGATTCAGACCCTTTCGGGCCAACGGAATCTAACCCGTTCGGTTCGTCGCGTTCGTCTGGGCAATCGAATCAAGCGGAGTACCAACAGGATTCAAACATCTGGAATGAAGGTACGGCATTCAATGATCCCGGTAGCTCACGAAAATCTCACACCGCCCCGGTGGATGGATTCGGAGCTGGTCAGCACGTCGGCACAGACCGCGATTGCGACGGCCTAGCTGCCCGTAGGAGAGCGTCACGCGAGCACTGGGATATGCAGTACCGGAGAACCGAGCACGTCACGGGAGAAGACGCCATAGAGGCCGCGAACGCTGCGAACCGTGAGGCCGGAGCGCTCAAGGCATTACCACCGGGCCGCAAACGTCGCTGACCTGTACGTTTGGTGCCAGTTGGTAGGGTGCAAGTGACGTTCTAAACGAGCGTCACCGAGCTACACCAACGCCGCGAAATTGGAGGTCAGGCCGTGACGAAGGCCGGTAAACCATCGCTTAGACCGAAAGCGATTGGATACGTACGTGTGAGCACGAATCGCCAAGCGGATAACGGATATTCGTTGGACGCGCAACGGGATCGGCTCGAATCATTCTGCAAGGAAAGCGGTTACGAGCTAGTCAGCGTGATTCCTGACGTGATGAGTGGTCGGAAGACTGACAAGCTCTATGGCCGTGCTGCCGCTGTCGCTGCGATTCAAGCTGGAATTGCCGACGTGTTGTTACTGAACGCATTGGATAGGGCTACGCGAGACACGCTAGATGGTTTGGAGCTGATGAAGACAGCACAGGATGAAGGTTGGCGAATCGTCACGATCAAAGGCGAAGACAGCGAAGCGATTGGAAAGCTAGAGCTGACAATCAAGCTGGCGTTCGCAGAGCAAGAGCGCGAAAAGATCAGCGAGCGAACCAAGCAAGGTCTAGCGCGTGCCAAGCGTGAAGGTAAGGCACTTGGTAGGCCGTCCACTATCCCGCGTGCAACAGTTCGGCGAATCGTTGCGATGCGAGAGAACGACGGTCTTGGACCGAAGGCAATTGCAACGAAGCTGAACCAATCGAGAGTGAAAGCGCCACAAGGGGATACGTGGCATTACTCGACTGTTCGTAACGTTCTAGCCCGTGAAGGTGTCCTGTGATGACAGCTCTACGGCACGACACCAAAAGGACGGCCTGAATCATGGCTTATGTACGCACGTTGAAGAACGGTAAGTATCAGGTGTGCTGGCGTGAGAATGCACGCGATGACTACGGCGCACCGATCAAGGGCAAGTTCGTTCAACGAACCGAAACGGTTGATACCGAAAAGGCCGCTGAACGTCGCAAGGTGGCTATAGAAGTTGAGATTGAATCAGGCGGTCACCCGTCGGCATCGGCAGACCGTGCCAGCCAGCCACTAGCCCACTACGCACGCATGTATTTCGATGCTCTGGTGGGCCGTATCGATCAATCCACCCTTGACGGTTATCGAGAGCTGTACCGAGTTCACATCAAGCCGACGTTCGGTAATCGTCCGGTGTGTTCGATCCTGCCTAGCGACGTGGACACCTGGACGTCGGGATTGATGGCAGGCCGTTCCGATTCGACCGTTAAACAAGCACTTGGCGTATTGCGCCGAATCATGCGTAAAGCTGTGTTGGATAAGGCCATTGACGCTAACCCGACTACAGAGGTCAAAATCAGCACGTCCACCAAGCAACGCGCTGATCGGCAACCGTTCAAACATTGCCCGTTGAATGCTGGTCAGATTGCAGCCGTTGCCGATTACATCAGCGCCGAACAGCGGAACCCGGTTTTTGGTCTTGCTGTGACGTTCGCAGGTTTCAGCGGCCTACGCGCTGCCGAGCTGCAAGGTCTCGAAATAGCCGATTTGGACCTGAACCCGGTCAATCCGTCCGTGAGCGTGAGCCGAACGAAGACACGGCGCAAGACGAAAGATTGCCAATGGATCACGTCCACACCAAAGTCTGAGAAGTCGATTCGTACTGTGCCTTTGGATGGCTGGCTAGCTGCCGATTTGCGGGAGTACCTAACCAACGTTCACCCGAACGCCGGTGATCCAACAGCCGTGCTGTTTCCGGGCCGTCTGAATCGTCACACCGCAAGCACTCTCAAGCGCAAGTTCTCTGACCCGTTGGACATGCTGGATTGGGATAACCCGATTGTCTGCGATTTCGTCTATGAGACGAACTTCAATAAGGCTCTATCCAAGCTCGCTGAAACCGGTGTGCTGCCATCCGATCTGACCCGCGCACGCTGGCACGATCTAAGGCACAGCTTTGCGGTGATGAGTCTGTCCGGTGGAGAGCACTACATGCAGGTATCCAAATGGTTGGGTCACGCGACATTCACGCTCACCTTGGACACGTACGGCGATTACATCTCTTCGGTTGAGGGCGGCAAAGCAGCACCGTTGGCGCGTCCGGTGGCTGTTACCGCTGCCAAGACGAACGTTGTTCCGATTGGCCGTAAAGCGAACTAGGGCAATCGAGAGCCAGCGAATGAACCGACGAACATTCATCGCGCATGGAGCGACTGACCGATTCAATCTGAGCGCGCTGCTAGCAAACCGGCCTCAACAGCGGGCCAACAGCACCGAGCAGCACGACCCGGGCGTTTGCCAAGGTCAGCGCGTGACCTGCATGTTTGCCATTGTTCACGTCGGTTTTGACTTCGCTGAATCAATGAAATCGATTGAGACGCAACCTATCTAGGTCGTGATTTGAATGCGTTCCCTAGTTCAATTTTGACCAACGGATAGGTTGCTGACCCTCAAGACGGACAGACTTAAAATCCGCCAAGTGTCGGTTCGAGTCCGACTGGGGGCACCGAATAAGTGCAGGTAGAAGCGTCATACGCCGCTGAGTACGGCACGCCGTGGTAGTTCCGTTGTGCAATCGTTGTGCAACCCTGCGAGGGGGATCGTCCACCAGTAGCGCTCCGGCAAACACGGCGCGCACGGAAATCACGGCGAGTTTCGTCACCGCGGTTTGGGAGAATGGCCGGGTGACTGTGGACGAAGACGATTGGCTCCCATTCGGCGTCGAAGACGATGACGAGCAGACAGCGCAATTCCTTGCCCTGCGCGATGACGTACCGCCCTGGCTCAACGAGTCTCTTTGGGTCTGGATCGGTCGTGTCTTTACGGGCCACACCACAGGCGGTAGCCCTGTGTTCCGGGATGCGCTTCTGCGGCAAGCCGAGCGTGTACTTCAGGAACCAATGCCACGGATCGGGCCTTATCAGCGGGATGCGACGGACCGGTTGCGTAAGGCGTACATGGGTAAATCTGCGTCAGCGCCATTAGCTCTGGCTGATTTCCTGCTCACGACACGCGAGGGCGATGGAAACAGGACCTCTTTGGACCAGACCCTCGCCGAGGCCAGATCTGCGTGGCGCGTCGGCGAGCGGCGCGGGAAGCTCGGGTTGGTGCGTCGCCTCCCAAAGGGCGTGGAAGAGGCGGTAAAGCACGCAAGCCAACTGCCCAACGGCGGCAAGCGTTTAGCCGAGGCGTGGAACGCAGCCTTCGGCTTGGCCCCTGACCCGTCACGGGCCTACTCGCTGGCAATCGTTGCCGTAGAGGATGCCGCGATACCGGTCGTCTGCCCAAAGAAGGTCGATGCCGTCCTCGGCGATGCCATCGGGGATTTGGCCGCGAACGAGAAGTGGAAGCTGCCGCACCAGCGTGAACACAACCAGGCTCCGCCACGCGAAGTGCTTGTGTCGATGATGCGCATGCTCAACCGTGGTCAGCACGACCGGCACGGCGGCGCGCCAGTGCCGTTGCCCGACATGACGCAGGCTGAGGCGGAGTCTGCCGTCATGCTGGCCGCCACCCTCGTTGGATGGTTCTCCACGGACAAGGTCACGAAGTCCTAGCCCAGATCTCCCATACGTCACTCGCGGCGGTACGGTGCCGTCACAGTGTCGGCCAGTCGCCCATCTGAGCCCACGGCACCGGTAGACCGATCCGACGGAACCGGCGTGGCTGCCGCGACGTGTCGGTGCCCGCTGCAACGATGGATGCATGTCACCGGTAGACAACGTGTGGGTTGACGGCAGCGAGCGCGGCCTCGCGTACGCATTCGCAGGGGTGGAGAAACACCTACGCGACAACGCCAACGGTTGGGCTAAGCGAGCGCTGCTGTTGCCTCACCTGTCGGCGCGTGGGGAGCAATACCTTCAGAACTACAGCGCCAATAAAAACGTGGGTAGTGCGCGCGGCAAGCGCCCTGAGCGTGGCGGGCCAGTATTAGCGGTCGACCCACCGCTGAAACTGTTGGAACTCGGTCTGAGCCTGGCTGACGGACAACTGCTCGGGGTGGCGACGGTGCACCCGCACGAGGTGATCGGGTGGGCAGCGGCGACGAAGGCTCTTGACCTCGCGACTGGCGAGCGCCACCCTGGCGTTCCCCCCGAAATCGAAGAGGCACTGCAAGACCTGTATGACGCCGGGTACAACGGCTACGCGCGACAACGCGAAACATTCTTTGCCGCCAAGTACTTTCCGCCCATCGATCTTCTGATGGACGCCGGATACGACGTTGACTTCGTGAAGAGTTACCTTGTCGCGCTCGGGAAAGCAGCGGACAGTGTCGAGAACATCGACAAACTGTACGTTCCGAAATCTAGTCGGCCACGCACTTCCCGCTGAAGACACCCGGCAGCCAGACCCCATAGAGACCAAGTGCTTTAAAGGTTTGTCTGACTGCCGGGTGCCGGTTATGTGAGCCAGGGCGGTCTCAACCAAGGCAAGCACGCCGCCCTGGCCCAGGCTATGTGACCTCGAAACCGCTTGTGCCGCTTAGCACTTTGAGATGCTCAGCGGTGAAGTCTGACGCGGGTAGGGCATAGCCGTTGGCCGCTGACCATACATGCGGACCGCTCTTGATACCGAGTAGCGCCCAATCCTGACGGGACATTTCACGTTGTAGCTTCACACCCGGCAATGCGCCGGTGTAGCGAACCTGTTTGGTAGTCATGGGTTTACCTCTTCGCGTGTTCGCCGGGGCGGCTGGTGTGCCATTGCCGCTCTGTGGGATTCATGCTCGGTGCCTTGCCGTGATACATACCGCCGTCAACTGGCAGGGTGCCGCGCAGGTGCTTCGGGCGCAGGCCGCGACCGTGTGACAGCTCGGACGGGCTGTTGTCGATAGGTTCGTCTAGGTACTCTGCGCTAAGCCAAGCTGGATCGAACGCCATTGCACACCAACCTGTTTAGAGAAAGATCGCGGGGACGGTTAGCTCGCGTTCGCGGTCACCTGAACGACCACAGGCGCCCCGCGATACCGAACGCCAGTTCCGACGCCACGCGAAAATATGCTCTCAACAATGGGATACCGGTATGGACCGGGATAGATCTTCAAACCCCGCCATTCGGGCCGCTCGTGCTCACGAAGCGCCAGCGGGTTCTCATCGCTGTTCAGCCCACCGGTAGCAAAAATCACGAAATAGCCCTGCGGGATGAGGTAGCTCTCGATCAACCACATGTGCCCATATCAGTAGTGGGGCTGCACCTTTGGTGGATTCTCGCCGGAGGTCGACGGGTTAACTGTATTGCCTATGTCGCGTCGGTATTGCGCCAGTTGAGCGCGACCGGTTTGTCTTGTGGTTTGGGTCGGCTGAACCAAAGCTCTGCTTGAAAAGTCGATTTGAACTTCTTCGGTCCGAGTGCGTAGGTGAACGTGCCTTCGATGGCGATATCTCGTCTATCAGCCACCCACGTTTGGATCTGAGGGTAGGGCGCCAACAACACGCCGTAGTTGCCGTCCTCAGTGGGCATCAAGGCCTTCTGCTCTAACCTTTCGCTACGCGCTGGGTTCGGTTGTTCGCCTTCGTGCAGCTTGCAAGGCCGAATAATCACGACCAGGTGCGCCTTCTGGGCGGGCAAGGAACCAACGTTTTTGAGCAGAACGAACAGGCCTGCTAGTTTCTCGTTCTCATCAAACCTCGGCTCAAAGTTGTAAAGCCCTACCCATGGTCGCATTCGGGAGTCGATCTCAGTTCTTGTCGAGCGCCATGAAATGAATGCCACCACTGCTGCCACGATGGCGAACGTCGCAGCCACAGCGGTAGACAAGGCCTCAAGAGTCGCAGGGTCCCAGCCCCAAACGTGTTCTTCCAACGCTTCCACCCCCGGCTGCTTGATTAGCGACGATCAGCCTAGCCGAGGTCGCGCTTGTTCCCTCGCAGTTGCCGCCACGGTGTTGCCGCTGCGCCAGCAAACACGCTGAGAGGATGGTTGCGTTGTGCAAACGTTGTGCAACCCTGAGGGGGTTAGCCTTGAGGGGGTAAGTGCTGGCAGCATTGCTAGGCAGCCCGAAAAACTGTCCTTACCAGTGACTTTGGCGAGAAGTCGCGTTGCGAACGCGTAGGTCAGAACGCCCGCCAGTCCGTTCTTAAAATCCGCCAAGTGTCGGTTCGAGTCCGACTGTGGGGGCACTGTAAAGGCCTAATCGCAGTGGGTTTAGCCTTATTAGGTGGGCTAAACAGCCCGTCCCGACCCTGGGTATCGCCAGAGCAATACTCCTTCTTCAGTTGCGGCAGTCCGAGGCACAAAGCAGGTTGACGACGGCACAGAAGTCAGTTCGGAGGAAGGCGACGACTCACCTGAGGCTGACGTCGATCAAGAGAAGCTCTTCTAGGGCTATAGGCCATCGATGGGTAGCTCGGAAACGTTAGTCGCGCTCTGGACTACACCCGCGCTCGACCTTTGGTTCGGTCACGGTGTCCTGTCCACCTGCGTGCCGCATCTGTGCGATGCTGATGGACGCGGTCGAGGTTCAGATGAATATTCAGGCGATGACCGAGATCCTCACCGACTCTCGTACCACGCTGCTGAAGTCGCGTGCGACGCTTGGTCGGACGCTGGCGGAATGCGCTTTTCAGGTCGTCTTACCATCTGCTTTTCGGGTCTGATGTAGCGCGGCGAACGACTCTCTAGGCGTTCTTCGGCCGGTATCCCAAACTTGGAGGGCTTGCTCCGGAGATACGTACGATGCGAAGAAAAGAACTGACAGGTCTGGACCGACCAGTACCGATCCCAAACCTCGAATGTCGCTGTAGGTGCACATGATGTCGTCGCGAATATCGTATGCATTGGCGGCGGCGACCTGCGGGTCCATATTGAGAAGCTCTGCGGCCAAGGCGATTTGATCCTGATTCACTTCTGAACCCCCATGTCCCACTGCATTACCGGATGGCCAGGGAAGTCCATGTTAGGTGGCCATCCAACGACGTCACCAGTTTGTCCATCGACGGCATATACTTTCGTCCCATCGTAGTACGCGTTGAACCAGTGCCCAGCTGCCCCTGCTCTGTCCACTCCGATGACCGTGTGGGCGCCGGCCCCCTGGTTGATCAGGTACTGCTCGATCTCCAGCGGTGTCGCCGGTACCTGCCGCAATCCTGTCGCGGCCTCCATCTCGGGTATGGACAACGTTCCGAGCCCAGCCGATGCGTCAGGCAGTGCGCCCGTTAGTCTTTGGTCCACTGCAAGCGCGCATTGCCCGCAGTTAACGGCGCGCGCCGGGTCGAAGGGATCCATTCCAGGGCCATGATTGATATCGGGAAGCCATTGGCGGATGTCGTCGACCGACGGTGGTAGCCAGGGTCCGATCGGCGCGTGGTGGTCAAGTCCATCAGGTGCTGGCACGACAGGACGGTCACCGATATCCACTGGTGTTGAATGGTCAGCGGGATTGTGCGGAGCGTAACCCCCGCCTGCGTCTGGACTCGTTCGAACGGTCTCATCGGCGCTCATCGGCGCGGGATGTTCGACGGGTGGGGTCGGCACATCGACGTGGGGAGGTGCGTGGACGGCTTCGTGCGGTAGGCCTGAGCGGACAACGTCGTCGAGCGCGCCGCGGGCCGCGAGCGCTTCGGGGCCGAGCGGGGCGGTGGCTCCGGCGATTCCCGCCTCGGCCAACTTCCCCCCGGCCCAGTAGGCGGGATTGTCGACAGCATCGTGAAACTCATCGCCGACCCCACGCACAAGGGTGCCGTACGGATCTTTCGCCGTCTCTAGGAGGTTCGAGCCGACGCCCTTCCACGCATCTTTGAAGGACTCCATTCCGTCCTGGCCGAGGAGGTCATGAACGAAATCCTCCGTGCCACGAAGGGTGTCGCCGGCACCTTCATCTAACGCGGGTCGAGGAGGTTTCGGTCCGTCAGGCGGCGTGTACTTCTCATTGGCGCCACCGAATATGTTGTTGATCGTCCTCTCGACCTCTTCCGGTGACCTACCCGACGCGATCAATGACTCGCGTGCTGCGGAAATCTCCTTGCCCTCCCGGCTGTTCGGGTCGACGTCCGATGCGAGTGCTTTCGGGTCAGCTTTGCCTGCCGGCAGCAACATATCCTCCAGAGAACCGGGGGCACGCTGTGTCTCAGGTCCTGGCGCGTTGCTATCGGGTTTGGCCCCCGACCTCTTCGCCGCGTCCTCCACGGTCCGGGGCACTGCGAACGGACCGAGTTGACCCGGTGCCTGGGCGGGGGTCTCAGGCTTCTTCTCACCCGGCCGGTCATTTCCCTCGGCATCGTGCTTGACCTTGTTGTCGACGAGCGACACGTGACTGTTGCGGCCGTTATCCTCGCCGTCAAACCGGATCGCTTCCAGATCAGCGGCTTTCTCCTCCAATCGGTCGCCCACGAGCTTGTCTGCATGCATGAGTTGCTCAGCAGCCCAACGGATGTCCTCGGCGTGCTCTGTGGCCGCCTTGTTGCGGTCGGCGATCGTGGCCATGTCGTACTTGCGGGAGTCGGTTACCGACAAGTCTTCGGCGACATTGAAGCCGTCGTCCACGGCTGCGGTGATCGCCTCCACGGCTTTGTCCTTGGCGGCTTTGATGTCGTGACTGCCGTTCTCGGCTAGACCCGCGGCCTCACGCAGCACATCGCTCTGGCGGCCGACCACCGCGAGATCCTTGGTTACCCGATCCAATGCGGCGTCCCTGGCATCGCCCTCCCAGGTGGTACCGCCCGGCGAGGAGATATTCTGCCGGTGCTGACCGAAAGCGTCCTCGCTCGCTGTAGCGGTCTGTCTCCAGGCCGATGCTGCGATGTTGAGGTAAGAGGTGTCCCACTCCTCAATCTCTGACCGCGTAGGTAGCGGAGCAGGCGCGGCAGCAGGGCTCACACGCCTACCGTGGTAATCGCAGCGTGCCCATCGGAGTCTGTGGTGTCGTAGCGCGCGCTGCTCACCAAGAGATCGTCGGCCTGGCCGGTGACGCGTGCCGACTGGCGACCTTGTACTTCGGTGAGCGCTGCGTTGACCGCTGCCACTCCGACAGCGCTGCGCCGAGATGTGGGCGGGCGGCTGCCGACGTATATGCCAGTCAAGTCGGCGGCTATGCCGTCGCTGCTGGCAGCCGCCCCTCGCAGACCGTCAACGTTCGCCCGTAGTTCGTTTGCCATGCCAATCCCCCAACCGGCCAACATCCTCGGTCGCTGAGGTTACCGCAATGCTGCTGTGCGGGGCACGAGCCCGATCTCTTGTCGCACTGGTGCCTGAGCTTCTGGGACGGTTTGAGATAAACGACCCGTCGCTACGAGAAGTGTTCGTGCACTATCCGGGATAGGAGCTGATCGAAGCATGACCGACGGCAGCGGCGAGCGCTAGCGCGCTAGCACAGGACGGTCCTCTGGAGCGGACCACTGAAGACAATTCGTTGAACTGTGCTCCGCCTGACGTGCGTTGTGGCTCGAACGACCTGCGTGAACGGCCAGGCCGACTGAGTCGTGGCCAGTCACCGACCTCTATCAACCCCTACACTCCGAAAATGCGCGTCCCTCGACGAGTCGCACATTTCAACAAGCACGTCACCAATCCGCTGGCTCGCGCGATCACGCCGTGGCTCCCGAGCTTGGGGACACTGGAGCATGTCGGGCGGAAGTCGGGCAGGCGGTATCGAACGCCACTTCTGGTGTTCGAGACCCGCGACGGCTACGCCATCCTGGTCGGCTACGGCCAGCAGACGGATTGGTTGAAGAACGTGCTGGCCGGCGGACCTGCGGTGCTGCACAAGCGGGGACGGGCTATACCGCTCACGAACCCGCGGCTGGTGAGCAAGGCCGAGGGCGCGCCCTTGGTGACCCCCAGTTTCCGGCTGCTCTACAAGGCGTTTCCCTACAACGAGGCAGCTCTGTTGCTCACGATTGCGCGCTGAACACCCAACACCAACGGCCACCCGCACACGGGTGGCCGTTGGGTTCGCAAGCGTCAGCCCTTGTCGAGCAACCGCTCGATGTTGTTGACGCCGAAGGGTGCAATGCCTGACTTCTCGTCACTGGCGAGCACGATGAACCCCGGGCCCTGGTGGTTCTTGGTGATCAGCAGCGTCTCGTTGCCCATCCCGAAGCTAGGGTCCTGCTTCTTGATCGGCGCGACGATCTGGGTGTTCAGCGCGGAGAAGAAGTTCTGGTCGATGTTGTCGGTGTTCCACGCCCGGTAGCCGCGGGCGCTCGTCTCGATCGGGCCCTTCTCGGTGTGGCCGCGCACCCCGATCACCGAGGTCTTCCAGCCCTTCTCATCCTTGGTCACTTTGTGGTTCTTGACAGCCTGATCGATGTCGCCGCGGGCCGTGGGGTCGAGCAGGGTCACGTGGATGTGCAGCTGGTCCTGGCCGCGGTTGTCGGCGGAGTTGATGCCCAGCGCCCAGTCCGGGGCCTGCCCCTGGTTGCCCGGCGGCAGAATGCTGACCTGCTCGAAGGCGTCTTTGAAGTAATGGGGAGCGTCGGCGTTCAGCAGGTTGTCGCATTCGATGCCGGTCTCGCGAGCCGTCGGGATCACCAGCAGGTCGGTCAGCTGTGCGGGGTGGTGCCCTTGCCGGACCGCGTAGCCGCGGGACTTGTCCCCGCCGGGGAACACGACGTCGATGGCGCCGTCCTTGTGTGCTGGCGTGGCATACCTGACGTCCTTCCAGAGGTCGACGTTGTCGTGCACGTTTCCGCACGGACCGAACTCGGTGGCCTGCGCGCCGGCGGTCGGTGCGACGGCGACGCCGATGGCCGGCACGGCCACCGCTGCGGCGATGAGAGCGAAGCGGCGGGCGAACCCGATGCGATTGGTGGTGGTCATGTGGTTCCCCTCGTGGGTGGTTGGTGTGTTGAAATCACCATCCCGGTTCGGAGCTCCTGCGTATGTCCGCTGGTCAGACGATGAATCGGCTGAATCGGGGGTCCTCCGATCGGGGGAACGGCCGGCCGCGTTCTCTACGATCGATGGGTATGACGAGCAAGCCCGCTTTCATCCTGGCTTTCGCGGCGTTGGCCGCAGCGTTCCCGACGGTCACTGCTCCGCAGGCTGCGGCCGCACCGTGTTCCGATGTCACGGTGGTGTTCGCGCGCGGCACCAATGAGCCGCCCGGCCTGGGCAGTGTCGGCGGCCCGTTCGTCGACGATCTGCGGGCCCGGGTGGCGCCGCGCACCGTCGACGGCGTCGCGGTCGACTACCCGGCCAACAACGACTTCCACAACAGCACCCCGGCCGGCACCGACGCGGCCCGGTCCCTGATCGAGTCCACCGCGGCCAGCTGTCCGAACACCAAGATGGTCCTGGGCGGCTACTCGCAGGGCGCGGCGGTCATCGAACAGGCCACCAGCGCAGCCTCTCCCCAGACCGCCGACCACGTGGCGGCCACCGCCCTGTTCGGTACGCCGCGCACCAGCTTCTCGGGTCTCCTGGCGTCCGGGATGCCACTGCCGACGCTCGCGCCTCAGTACGCCGCGAACTCGATCGACCAGTGCAACGAGGCCGACCCGATCTGCTGGGAAGGCGGCTGGGACATGGGCGCCCACGTCTCGTATGTGCAGTCCGGAAAGGTCGCGCAGGCAGCCGATTTCGCCGCAGGCAAGCTCTAGGAAGCGCTCAGAGCGTCTTCCAGGTCAGTGGACGCCTCACTTTGGCACCGGGGCGGGTGCCGGCTCCTTGTCGACGTAGTTCGGCCGGGTCGGCACCGCTGCGAAGCCGCTCAAGCAGATAGTCGGGGTCGAAATTCACCCCGATCGGGTTCTCGGCGAACGTGCCGCTGAGAAAGTACTCGGCCGTCTCTTGCGGAGTCGGGAAGTTCTCGGTCTGGAATTCCAACCGGATGCCGTCGGGGTCCTCGTAGTACAACGACGTCGTCGGACCGTGGTTGATCGACCAGACCGGGGTGATGCCGGCGTGCTTGAGCCGCTCATAGGTCGACAACAGCTGTTCCAGCGAGCCGATGGTGAATCCGAGATGGTCGACCCCGTAGAACTTGCGGCGCCACCGTCCCAGGGGGAAGAGGTACCGCACGAACCGCGGTAGCTTGACCAGCGCGAGGCGATGGCTTTCCTCATCCCAGGTCAAGAAGGCGATCTTGGAGTCTTCGTGGACGACGCGGGCCCCGAATACCGTTTCGTACCAGGCGATTACCTCGTCGGCACGCGCGGTTTTGACCACCCAGTGGGCCAGGTAGTCCGGCGCGAGCCGGTTCCCGTTGTCGTCCTGTGTGCCGTGCACGCTCATCCGTCAAGGGTCCCGCCGCGGCTGCGGGCTGCGTAGCGTAGTCGGCTACCTAACTTTGCCCCGCGTTCCGATTACGTCGGCATCGCGGTGCCGACGGCGGCTGTCAACCAATTGTCGATCTTCTCGGCGACAGCCTGCCAACCTGGTCCGAGCATCATGATGTGGCCCATACCGGGAAACGATTCCATGTCTGCTTGGTAGATCCCGGCGACGGCAGATGCATCCCCGGCGACTCGCATGCCATCGGCTCCTGCGCCAAGAACGAGCATTGGCATTGTGATCACCCGAGCACTTGGAAGTTGTTTCACCGTCTCTCGTGAGGCGCGTTTACTCTCTAAGCCCATTCGGGCCAGACACGATGCGACGACGGACTCGGGCGTGCCCGTTGAGAATACGAATTCACGAGCCAAAGCAGGTGTTCCAAACAGATCGGCTGGATTGCCGAAGGTGTTGGTACGCAGGACAAGCCACGGGTGACGGCGGAGTACACGGAGTGCCCACCGGCGCAGTCCCTGCGGGGTACCGGGTGCCATGAGCACGGCAGCTGGGGCGCCGTGCGTTGCAAGGTAATTCAGCACGACCCAGGACCCCATGGAATGACCGATGAGCACTGGCTCGACACCGAGCTCGCCGACAACGGTATGGACGTCGTCGGCATAGTCGGCAATCGAACAGGAATCGAGCGGCTTGGGCAGGCTGCTGGCCCCGTGGCCGCGAAGGCTCAGTGCGACGGCGCGGTAGCCCCTGTCGGCGAAGTAGCCGAGGAAATGCTCGTCCCAGCACCATGCTGCGCTACTCGCACCGTGAACGAAGAGCAGCGGCACGGGATGCGATTCGCTGGTTGACCCTCTGTCGATCACTTCGATCATGTGGCATCCCATCACCCAGGTAGCGCCATCGGCGGGACCATTTTCTCAAGCGAGGTGTGCCATACCGGCTGAAAGCGGCAGATTCATCCAGCGCGCTCGCCCGTGACCGGTCCATACTGCACACATGCGTGCCGTCGTCGGCATCGCGGCGCCGGTAGCTGCGATAACGCTCGTGGCCGGATGTGCGTCCGGTGGCGCGACGTCCGACGTCTCGATCGTGTTGGACGGTGAGCCGCACACCCTGACCGCGCACGTCACCTGCACCAGGTTTCCCGACGGCAATCTGCTGATCTACGCCTCACCGTCGGCGACGAACCACCGGCGAAGCGTCCGGGTGATGCTGGCGACGAGAAACCGGCTCGTGGTCACGGCGGCGGGGTTCCGCATCCCGGAAGCCAACGGCTTCACGAAGGACTCGCAGGAGATGACGGCCACCAAGGTCGACGACGACTACACGATCACCGGCCGGATGCCCGCCGACGAGCGGGGGACCGGATGGCGCCAGGTGAAGATCGAGGTGACCTGCCCGGACTATCAGCGACCAAAAGGGCCGCCCGACACGTTGCCCGCGATCGGGAGCCCCTGACCGGCCGGAAGGTCGGCAATCATCTGCACCGCGTGGGCCCAGAGGCGATACTGCGTTTACAACGAACGACCAGGGGGATCGGCAGTGGACTCGCGCGTCGGCACGACGTTCGGTAAGTACTCCATCACGCGTCTGCTCGGCAGGGGCGGAATGGGCGAGGTGTACGAGGCCTTCGACAACGACAAGAACCGCACCGTCGCTCTGAAGATCCTCGCCGACCAGTACTCACACGACACCACGTTCCGCACCCGATTCCAACGTGAATCCCACGCCGCCGCGGTCCTGCAAGAGCCGCATGTCATCCCCATCCACGACTGGGGTGAGATCGACGGCAACCTGTACATCGACATGCGTTTGGTGCAGGGTGTGACGCTGTCGGATCTGACCGCGCGCGGCCCGCTCCCGCCGGCCCGGGCGGTCGCCATCGTCACCCAGATCGCGGCCGCGCTCGACGCGGCGCACGCCGCCGGACTGATCCACCGCGACATCAAGCCGCAGAACATCATCGTCACCCCTGCCGATTTCGCCTACCTCGTCGACTTCGGCATCGCCGAGAGCCAGGGGGAGAGCCGGCTGACCACGGAGGGAAGCCGCATCGGCACGCTGAATTACATGGCGCCCGAACGGTTCACCGGGCAGACGGTGACGCCTGCGGTCGACTCGTACTCACTGGCCTGCGTGTTGTACGAATCGCTCACCGGACACGCACCGTTCCCCGGTGATGAGCTGGAAAGTGTGCTCGCCGCGCACATCTCCACACCGCCCCCGCGGCCCAGCGCGACGAATCCCGCAGTTCCCGCGACGTTCGACGATGTGATCGCGCGCGGCATGGCCAAGGACCCCGACGATCGGTACGGCAGCGCAGGCGGATTGGGTCGTGCCGCGCAGCGGGCCCTTCACGCCGGCTCGGCACCGCAGACCGCCACGCACCTGGCGCCGAACTTCGCGCCGACCCTCGCCGCTCCCGTCTACCCTCCGGTGCCTGATGCCCCACCTCCCGCGCAGCCCGAACCGCGCAAGCGTGGTTGGGTGCTGCCGACCGTCATCGCAGTGGCCGCCGCGCTGATCCTCGGCGGCATCGGCGTGGTCATCGGCATGCTCGCCAGGAACGCCGACCAGCCCCCGGATACCCCGGCCACCGCGTCGCCGGGCGATCCCGCGCACGGTGGCGGACCGCTGCCGCCCCTGGTCACCGGACCGGATCAGAGCAGCCTGCACCAGTCGTGCGACGACGGTTTCGCGGTGACCACCGCCACCGGGTTCGGCAGCCGCGCCGGACGCGGAACCCCGGAAACCTCATGCCTTTTCACCAACAGCGTGCTGACGTCGTACTGGGCCGAGTACGGCAACGCGAGCCCGTTGCCGCGCGCGGTGTCGGCGCCGGGTGCCGTGAATTGCGGAACGGTGCCCGGTGCGCTGTGTGACGGCTCCAACTTCCTGATGCACTGCCAGCAGTCCCCGGGCGACAGCTGGATCACCTGCACCGGCGGCAAGAATGCCCGCGTCTACCTCTGGTGAGCCGGGCAGTGTCCCGCCGGTAGGGCGCCCAGACGTTCGCCCAGCCAGGTGGCCATCGCAGTGAGCGCCGCGGTGCCGTCCTCGAACTTCCCCGAGTCCGGCAGCGCCGCCAACGCCACGGACACCATTCCCGCCGGGGTGGTCAGCACCCCGATCTGGCGAACCAGATAACCACCGGTCGGTGACGGTCCCCAGCCGCCTTTGAGCCGACTGTCCGCAAGCGTGCCGATGCCCCAGCGCTGGTCGGATTCGACGTGGCCCATGAGGTCGAACACCGGGTCGTTCTCCGCGTCGCACACGGCCACCGAGGTGAACTTCACCTGATCCGTCAGCGGCCAATCGGTCTGCCCCGATGCACTGAACTCGGGGCGCACCCGTTGGGATTGGACGATCGTCGGATCACCGGTCTGCCGCAGCACCGCCTCGACCTTGCCTGCGGCATCGGCCGGTGAGCCCAGGCTGTCCCAGATCGATTCCGCTGCGGCATTGTCGGATTCGGTGATGGCCTTGGTCATGGCCTCGGTGACGCGCCGGGGCTGCTCCTCGCGCAGCGCGGCGATGATCAACGGCACCTTGATCGTCGACCAGGCGGGGCCGCTTTGCCACTCGCCCAACGTCATCGGCTCCTGGCCGGGTCCGACCCGGCTGAGCGCGATGCCCACCACGGCATGCAGCTCGGGTTCCAGCCGGGCGAAGTCTGCGGCCAGCGACGTGGCAGCCGACGAGCGCTCCGGCGCGGTCCCGCGAGGACCGAGGTGAGTTCCGATGAAGACTCCCGCGGCGAGCGCGATCGCGGCCAGCACCGCGATCGCGGCCCACAGCCGTGGATTGCGACCGGAACTCACGGTGCGCCGCGGAGAAGTTCGAAGGTGAATTGGCGGCCGCAGATGCGGATGTCGTCACCGTCGCCGACGGTGGCGCTCGGGTGGATGCGTTCCTGCCGCACCTGCACACCGTTGGCCGACTGCAGATCGGTGATCACGAAACTGCTTCCGGTGTCGATGATCACCGCGTGGTGCCGGCTGACGTCGGCATCGTCGAGCACGATGTCGTTGTCCGGAAGCCGGCCGATCCGGGTGACGTTGGGTCGCAACGCATATCGTCGTCCCGCGGTGTCGCGCAACGCGGCAGCCGTCGTCGCCCTGCCCACGACGGTGCCTCCGGCACTCACGGTGCGCGCCGCGGTGGCCATGGCCGCCTGCTTGGTGTCCAGCCGCTCCTGCCGCAGGATGCGCTGATACAGCGCACTGAGGGTGGGGCCGGGGTCGATGCCGAGCTCCTCGGCCAGAACGGTTTTGACGCGCCGGTACGCAGCCAGCGCATCGGACTGCCGCTCAGCGACGTAGTAAGCGGTGATCAGCTGGGCCCACAGCGGTTCCCGGTACGGATGCCGGGCGGCGAGTTCTTCGAGGCCGGCGATGACGGTCGCGGCGCGCCCGCAGGCGATCTCAGCCTCGGCACGGCTGGTGTGCACCAGCACGTAGTCCTCGGTCAGGGCCGCGGCGAAGGCGTCGGCGAACGTGAACCCGCGCAGATCCTCGAGGACGTCGCCGCGCCAGTGGGTGAGCGCAGCCGAAAGATGCGTGCCGGCCGCCTCGAAACGTCCGGCCGCGGCGGCGTTGATGCCGGCGGCCTTCTCCGTGGCGAACCGGTCCAGATCACAACTTCCCTCGGTCACGTTCAGCCGGTAGCCGGGAGCGGCGTTGACCAGCACCGGTTGTGAGTCTCGTTCGGAAGCGCCGAGCAGCCGCCGCAGGTTGGACACGTGGGTGTGGATGGTGGCGCGGGCGGCGGGCACGGGTTCGCGGTCCCAGACGGCGTCGATGAGCGATTCGGTGCTGACCGCCCGGTTGCGGTTGATGAGTAGGAACGCCAGCACCGCGCGTTGTTTCGGCGTGCCCAGCCCCACGGGCGTGCCGTCCACCGTCACCTGCAGCGGCCCCAACAGACCGAACCCGAGACGAGTACCACTCATCACAAGCCTTCCGGTGTTCGGCGCGGTCCGCATCCCATTGTGACGCCGAGCGGCGGCACCGCAAGGATCTGTTGAGAATCCCGCAAGGTGTCGGCCTCACGGTGGTGGTGCACCCGGAACACGCCCGAAGGATCCGACATGACCACCATTTCGCACCTGCCCGCCCGGCACGACGACCCCGCCGGACTGGATTCGCTGCTCGACACGTTGGCGGGGGTCGCCGTCAGGGGAGAGGTCCCCGGACCCGAACTGCTGGCGCGGGTGGCCCGCGCCAAACCGGCACTGGCGGCGATGGCGACCGAGCCGAATGCCGGCGAGCCGTACTCCCGGACGATCTTGCGCGTCGACGACGAGGTCGAGATCATGCTGGCCCGATGGCGACCCGGCGAGCGCTGCGCACCGCACGACCACGGCGGCGCCGGCGGTTTCGTCATCGTGCTCCAGGGCCGATTCGAGGAGCGCCGGTTCGGTTGGCACGGGCCCCGGTTGCTCGTCACCAGCGCCGCCGAACACCCTGCCGGTACCGTCACCCGCATCACCAGCGACGTGATCCACGACATGGCCGGCCACGACGGGGGACTGACGCTGCACCTCTACAGTCCGCCGGCCACCAGCATGAGGGTGTTCGACCTCGATACCTCCGAGATGCTGGAGCTGGTCGGCAACTACGGCGCCTGGATCCCGGCCGGGGAACACCCGCGCATCCCGTTCGCCCGGATAGCACCCGAAAAGCATGCGGCGCCGGTTATCTGGGTGGCCCACACCACGCATTACCGGGGTGGATCGGCCGAGTTCGCGGTGGCGGCCGCGACGATGGCACGCGAGCTGGCGGCCGCCCATCCCGATGCCGAGATCAAGGTGTCGGGCCTGCACCACAAGGCGGACTTCGTCGCGGAACTCACCCGGATGACGGAAGCCGGCCGCGAGCTCGCCCAACTGCACCTCATCAGCCATTCCGGCATGTACGGACCGATGTTCGGGTCGACGGCCTGGCCCGAGCAACTCTCGCCGCACGAATGGCGCTCGCTGACAATCCCTTTCACCGCCACCGGGCAGGCCTACTTCCACGCCTGCCGGACCGCGCGCTGGTTCGCCCCGTTCTTCGCCAACGTGTTCGGCGTACCCACCTTCGGCAACCGCGACTACACCACGGTGTCGGCGCGCAAGGACCGGTTCTCCTGGGCGGGTCACCGGCCGGCGACCCGCACCGATCTGTACCTGATCGACGCGCCGGGCCGAAAGTCGCACGGGCCGTTGGGCAGCGTCCGCAAGTACCTGGGTGCCGCGGCGCAGCCACCGGTGCGCAGCGTGCCCGACCCTGACGGACCCGAGGGCTCCTACGACCCGGTGGCCGACCTGTACGACCGCGCCTATGCCGACATCAGGGTGCGGGGCGCGGAGTGGCGGTGGGTCGCCGAACGTGCAGCGCACCTTCGAGCCGACCTCGGGCGCGGGTTGCGGGTACTCGAAATCGGTTGTGGGACGGGCGCCTTGTTACGCGGCCTGGACGACGACGGGGTCCTCGACTCCGGCGTCGGCGTGGATTGCTCCTCGGGCATGCTGGCCCGGGCGCGCAGTGGTGCCCGGCACCGGCCGCGGCTACGGTTCTCCCGCGTCGACGGCCCCAACCTGGATCTCCCCGACGCCAGTGTCGATGTGGTGATCTGCTTCCTGTCTTTCCGGTACCTGGACTGGGATCCGGTGATGGCCGAGATCCGCCGGGTGCTGGCCCCCGGTGGCCGGTTGTGGGTGGTCGACATGGTCGAGCATCCGATCCGGCTCCGTGAGCTCGCGGTGCTCACCCGATCGGCCGTGGCGCATCTGTGGACCCGTCGGACCCGGCCACGGTTCGCCGCCGACCTGGCGGCGCTGACCAGCGACCCTGTCTGGCGGGAGATGCTGCGGCACAACCCGATCCGGGCCGAGCACGAGTACCGTTGGTACTTCGCCAGCCGGTTCCCCGGCGCCCGGCTGAAGCTGCTCACCGCGACGCTGTCGCAGCGGGTGCTGGCTTTCGACTCCGGACCGCTGGCCAAGGGGCACACGGCCCCGCTCACCTACCCATGACGCCGCAGCCGTGCCTGGGCATCGTCGACTGGGGCATCGGCGGCATCGGGCTGGTGCGGGAACTGGACCGATGCGCGCCCGGACTGCCGGTGCTGTACTGGTCGGACGCCGGGGCGATGCCCTACGGCCGGATGCGCACCGCAGACCTCAGGGCCCGGCTCGCGGCGGTGATCGCGGAGCTCGCCGAGAGAGGCGCCACCGAGGTGGTGTTGGCCTGTAACGCGGCGAGCACCGTCGTCTCGACCCTGTCGCAAGCCCCGGTGCCGGTGGAAGGCATCATCGGACACGGCTTGGCGTCCGTTCCCGACGGCATCCGTGGCCCGGTCGGCGTCATCGGCGGCCGCCGCACCATCGCCAGCGGCTGCTACCGACGCGGGCTGTCCCGGCCCGGCCGGCAGGTGCTGTCGCGGGTGGCCCAACCGTTGTCGGCGCATATCGAGGCCGGCAGCGTCGGCTCACCCGGGTTCGTCGCAGACCTGTACCGCATCGTCGGCCCGTTGCAGCGGGCACAGGCCCTGGTGCTGGCGTGCACCCACTATCCCGCCGTCAGTGAGTGGTTCAACGCCGCGCTGCCCGGCGCCGTCCTGATCGACCCGGCGCAGCGGATGGCCGCCGCGATCGCCGAACGCCATCCCGCGTCCCGGACCGGGCCGGCCGCCGAGCGCGCCTATCTGACCAGCGGTGATGCCGAGAGTATGCGGCGCGGTGCGGCGGTGGCCTGGGGCGTGGAACTCCACGCCACGAGAATCCATTGAGAATTCCGCAAGGGCCGCTACGCATGCTCGACGCCATGAGAACACACCGGCGTCACCTCCTCCCGTTCGTCACCGCCGCGGCGGCCCTCATCGCCCTCCCGGCAACCGCACACGCCTGCCCGTCGTCGACCAAGTTCGTCACCCCGTCAGGCAACATCTGGTGCCTGACGTCGAGGGGTTCGGACAGTGCCAACGGCGTGGTCTGCGAGATCCGCGACCACACCTACACCGCCCCGCCCAAGCCGGAGGACTGCCATCTGGACTGGGGCGACCGCGTCAGCCTGAAGCCGGGAAGCGCGCCCGTGGTGCATTGCCACGGCGACACCATTTTCGACGCCGGAATGCCCACGCTGTCCTACGGTCAGACGCGTTGGGCCGGACCGATCAAGTGCGAGGCGCAACCCTCAGGCGTCACCTGCACCGACACCCCCAGCGGGCATTTCTTCCGGATATCGCGCGAATCCCTCGAACTCGGCTAGAGCTTGCCGAATCCCTTCCGAAGGACCACCGCTCCCCGCTAGCGTGACACAGACCGGGTCCGATGTAACGGGGGAACAATGACGCGTGCTGCGGCGTGGGTTGGTGCTGGGGTTTTCGCTGCCGGGCTTTCGGCGGCCGTCCTCGCCGGGGCGGGAACGGCGACCGCCGATGAGGGTGGCGCGTCGAAGCCGGACACGAAGCCGTCGGCCACGCAGAACGACACCGCCCAGAAGCCTCAGCCCCGGAAAGCCCGGGCGGTGAAACCCCGGCCCAAGCCCGAGGTATCCGATCGCCCCGTGCGGCAGCTCGCCGATTCAGTTCGGACCAAGGCGCGCAGTGCCATTCGTGAGTCTGTCCGCGACGTTCGTGCCACGGTGCGCGAAGTCGGCGATACCGCCAAAGACGTGGTCGAGGACTCCGTCCCGCGCTTCACCGAGAAGGCCCCACCAGCCGCCGAAATCCGGGTCCGGCCCCCGATCAAGATCCGGTCGGCGTTGACGGCGTCAAAGCCGACCACTTCCGTGGAACTCACCCCCGAACCGGCCCCGTCCTCGCCGACCGCGGCGCAGCCGAACGACCCGGTCGAGGCGATCCACGACGTGATCCGCAGCCTGGGCGCACTGACGCTCAATCCCGAGCCGCAGAACTATCCCAAGCCGCTGTCGGTGATCACCGGCGCCGTGTTCGACACCGTCGCCGCCTTGGAACGTGCCGTAGGCGGCGACCCGGTGGTCCCACCGGGTCTGCGGGACAGCGTCGAGGTCAGCACCTCCACCCTGGTCATCTCCGAAGGCCATGAAGTCGAATCCAATTGGTATTTCCCCACATCCGCCAATGGCGAGCCACCGACCCGATTGATCTACCTGCAGCACGGCTTCCTGGCCAATGGGCCGCTCTACAGCTACACCGCGTCCTATCTGGCTCAGACGACCAACAGCATCGTCGTCACCACCACGTTCACGTCGAACCCGTTCGAGGCCGACGGCATGTGGCTCGGCGGTGACAACCTGCACGAGGCGGTCGCCCAGTTGTTCCTCGATCCCGACCGTACGGCCCTCAACGCCAGCATGGACACTGCGGAGCTGAAGGCCGGCCGTACCGAGAACCTCGATGTGCCCATGCAGTTCGTACTCGTCGGGCACTCGCTGGGCGGCGGATTCGCGCCAGGGGTCGCCGGGTACTACGCCGAGGGTTTGACCCGCCGGCGCGATCAGGGTCTGGATGCGCCCAACGACCTTGCCGGCGTGGTGATCTACGACGCGGTGCCGATGGGCTCGATCATTCCCGACGCCATGGAACGGCTCGACGAGCTCGAGACGAACGGGACGGCCGACCCGAGCGACGACGACCCCAATGACTACATCCCGATCTACGAGATCGGTGCGCCGCTGAACTTCCTCAACGTCTTCAGCGACGTCAACGACCAGCTCACCGATGCCCGGCCCGGACAGTTCACCGGCGTCATCCTCGAGGACGGCGTGCACATGGACCCGATGCAGGGCGGCAATCCGTTGATCCAGGCCGCCGCGTATCTCATTGCCGGGTTCCCGCAGCCGCAGAACCCGCTGGCTGTCCGTGAGCTGTCGGCCGGGTGGATCAACGACATGTTCGACGAGAAGATCGATCCCACCACCGGGACATGCCACACCGATTGCGCCGGGCAGTACGGCGACGGCGACGACTCGTTCACCATCCCCACCGACAAGGGCGACGCCGTGGCGGTGTTGATCGGCACGCAAAAGTCCACTGATCTCACGTCATTGCACGCCATCAGCGTCACGGACTTCATCTCCGCGATCCCGTCCGGGGTACTCAACGGGCTACAGACCACCTGTGATCTGTTCACCGGGGACAGATGCTCGGTGTAGCTGACCTTCCGTAAGGACGGGTGTAGTGCCAGGCAACGGACGTAGTGTTCAACCATGACCGAGGCACTGCCCAAGACTGGTTTGGAATTGCGCTCGTTGGTGACACCCGACGGCACGCTTGAACTGTCGTTGCACGACGTCGAGATACCCGCGCCGGGTGCCGACGAAGTCGTGGTCCGGGTCGAGGCGTCGCCGGTCAATCCATCGGACCTGGGCCTGCTGATTCCTGCCGCCGCTGACATGGCGGCCGCGACCGTCGCGGGCACGCCGGAGCGTCCCGTCGTCACCGCACCGCTGCGGGAAGGCGCCCTGGCCGGTATGGCCGCCCGCGTCGGCGACTCGCTTCCGGTGGGCAACGAAGGTGCGGGCACGGTGGTGGCCGCGGGAACCTCACCGGCCGCGCAGGCCCTGCTGGGCAAAACGGTGGGGATCGCCGGCGGTGCGATGTACGCGCAGTACCGGGTGGTCAATGCCGCGGCTTGCCTGGTCCTGCCCGAGGGGGCCACGGCCAAGGACGGCGCCTCGTCGTTCGTCAACCCGCTCACCTCGCTGGGCATGCTGGAAACCATGCGCGCCGAAGGACATTCGGCCCTGGTGCACACCGCCGCAGCGTCGAATCTCGGCCAGATGCTCGTCAAGGCGTGCCTTGCCGACGGAGTGCCACTGGTCAACATCGTCCGCAAGGCCGAACAGGAGGAGATCCTGCGCGGCCTCGGTGCGACGCACGTCTGCAACTCGGCATCCCCGACCTTCGAGGCGGACCTGGTCGAGGCGCTCAAGGCGACATCGGCCACGTTGGCCTTCGACGCCACCGGCGGCGGCACCCTGGCCAGCCAGATCCTCAACGCCATGGAACAGGCGGCCAACGCGACCGCGACCCAGTACTCCCGCTACGGGTCTGCCGTGCACAAGCAGGTGTACATCTACGGCAGCCTCGACACCAGCCCCACGGTGCTGACCAGAAACTTCGGAATGGCCTGGGGCGTGGGCGGTTGGCTGCTCACCCCGTTTCTCGCCGGGGCCGCTCCAGAGACCATCGCCCGGCTGCGCGCCCGCGTCGCCGCCGAGCTCACCACGACATTCGCGAGTAATTACACCCAAGAGGTGTCGCTGCCCGGGCTGCTCAAACCCGAGGCGTTCAACAGCTACCTCAAGAAGGCGACCGGCGAGAAATACCTGGTGACCCCTCAGGCGACCTGAGCGCCGACCTGTTGGTCGAGCCCAGGGGGGCTCCGTAGCTGTCGATCCGATGCCTGCTCGCACGGTCGGCCGCGACATTCGTCAGCGCAGTTTCGGCCCGCAACGATTCGGCGCCGCGATTGAGTCAAAAACCACTGGTAAACAATGGTTTTGATCATCGCAGCAAATCGCTTCGGGCTGCGACGGTGCCGGAATGTGGGACCGGCGTCCCGGACCTGGGCATTCCGTCCCAGGATCTCAACATTTGCTGACGGGGCGTTGTATCGGTGTTACGTTCGGCAAATGAACCCAAAGCTGATGAAACGCACAGGTGCGCTGGCTGCAGCTTTCGCCATTGCCGGGGCCGCTGCCGTCGCATGTTCGGATTCCCAGAAAGAAGGGGCCAAGGACGCACTGTCGAGCGCGACCAGCGCCGCCTCCTCCGCGGTCGATGCCGGAACGAGTGCGGCCAAGACCGGAGCGAGCTCTGCCTCGAGCGCGGTGTCGTCCGCCATGGCCGGCGCCCCGAGCACCATCAACGCGCCCGGTATCGGGGAGGTGACGCTGGACGGTCCGACTGCGGAGGCATTCACCAAGGCCGGCGGGGAGGCGAAGTTGGGTCTTCCGACGGCGCAACCGGAGAAGGTCGGCGACGGCACGGTGCAGGCATTCGCCAACGGCACCATCTATTCGTCACCCTCGACCGGTGCGCATGTGGTGCAGGGTGAGATCTTGCGGGTCTACACCGCCAACGGCGGCCCAGCTGGTCAGCTGGGTTTCCCCACCGCCGACGAGGCCGAGACGGCCGGAGGTCCCGACGTCGCCAAGGGTGGGTGGATCAGCGAATTCCAGCACGGCACCATCACGTGGCTGAACAACGGTGACGGCACCTTCGCCGAAACCGTGACGCCCAAGTAGGTCGGCCGCCCCACCGGCGCACTCAGCAGATTGGGTGCGCCAGGTGGGCCCGTCGTTTGCTGCGCACTTGCCAGGGTGTGGATGCACAATCAGCGAGAACGCATCCACCTCTGACAGGACGGTCGACCTTCGTGCCCACCATGTCCGCGGCCGCCGAAAGTTCACATGGCACCGCTCACGCCCTGCGCCCAGCGATCGTCATCGGTGCGCTGGGCGTCGTGTTCGGTGACATCGGCACCAGCCCCATCTACACCGTGCAGACGGTGTTCAACCCGGCCGATCCGCACCCAGTGCCGCTCAACGATGCCAACGTCTACGGGGTGGTGTCGTTGATCTTCTGGTCGGTGATGCTGATCGTCACCCTGACCTACGTCACTCTCGTGATGCGCGCCGACAATCATGGCGAGGGCGGCATCATGGCACTGATCACGCTGCTGCGCCGTGGCAGCGGAACCCGTGGCCGACGCACCACGATGCTCCTGGCCGCCCTCGGATTGTTCGGGGCGGCACTGTTCTTCGGTGACTCGATGATCACCCCGGCCATCTCGGTGCTGTCGGCCGTCGAGGGGCTCAAGGTCGTCGAACCCGGGCTCGAAGCGTGGGTGGTACCGATCACCGCGGTGATCATCGTCGGGCTGTTTCTCGTCCAACGCCAAGGCACCGCCGTGGTCGGCCGGTTCTTCGGGCCGGTGATGATCGCGTGGTTCACCGCCATCGGCGCGTGCGGGGTCGCCGGTATCGTCGCCAACCCCGGAATTCTGGCCGCACTCTCCCCGTCATACGCAATTGCGTTCTTGGCCGGGCACTTTCACATCGCGTTCTTCGCGCTCGCCGCGATCGTGCTCTCGGTGACCGGTGCCGAGGCGCTCTATGCCGACATGGGTCATTTCGGGCGCCGCGCCATCACCGTCGGGTGGTTGGGACTGGTGCTGCCGGCGTGCACGCTGAACTATTTCGGGCAGGGCGCCCTGATTCTGGCCGACGAGACGAAGTCGAGCGCACCGTTCTTCCTCCTCACCCCGGGCTGGGCGCAGATCCCGATGGTGGTGCTGGCGACGGCGGCGACCGTCATCGCGTCGCAGGCGGTGATCACGGGCGCGTTCTCGGTGGTCTCGCAGGCCGTGCAGCTCGGATACCTGCCGCGCCTGCGCATCACCCACACCTCGGCGTCGACCATCGGCCAGATCTATGTGCCGTGGATCAACTGGATGTTGATGTTGTCGGTGCTGACGCTGGTGTTCGCCTTCGAATCGTCCGCAGCGCTCGCCTACGCATTCGGCATGGCGGTCGTCGGCACCATCACCATCACCACGGTGCTGTTCCTGTATCTGGCCCGGCAGCAGTGGCATTGGCCGCTGTGGGTGTTGGTGCTCGGCGGCGGGGCGTTGCTGACGGTCGACCTGCTGTTCTTCGCCGCCAACCTCACCAAACTCGTGCACGGCGCTTGGCTGCCGCTGGTCATCGCCGTCGCCGCCTTCATCGTGATGACCACGTGGCAGCGGGGCCGGACGTTGGTGACCGCGTCACGTCGTGAGATCGAAGGTCCGCTGCGGCCGTTCGTCAGCGAAATCGCCCGACAGCGGCCGACTTTGGCCCGGATACCGGGAACGGCGGTGTTTCTCAATCGCGGCGACGACACGGTGCCGCTGGCCATGCGCGCCAACGTCGAACACAATCGCGTCGTGCACGAACATGTGCTGATCGCTTCGGTGGAGACGGAACCCGTTCCGCGCGTGTCCGATGTGAACCGCATATCGGTGGACGACCTCGGTTACCGCGACGACGGCATCCTGCATGTCACGATCCGCGCGGGCTACATGGAACGGCCGGATGTGCCGGCAGCGCTCACGCTGGTGCCCGCCGAGGAAACCGAAGGCGGCATCGACCTCGACGGTGCGTCGTACTTCCTGTCGCATCTCGACCTGGTTCCAGGCCCTGAACGCAACATGGTTCCTTGGCGCAAGCGCCTTTTCATCGCCACCTCGCTCGTGACGGCTGACGCGGCAGGCTATTTCAACCTGCCTGCGGACCGCACCGTGATCGTCGGGTCACGGATGGAGGTCTAGCCGGGCGCTCGAGCGCTACCGGCGCTTACCAGACGCGCACGTAGTCCACGAGCATGTCGGCCGGGTAGGTACCCCCGCTGGGGTCTTCTCCGCCGGATCCGGCGACCGCGAGGTTCAACACGACGAACATCGTGTAGCCCGGCTGGTTGAACGGCCAGTCGGGCAGCTGGCTCGCCGAAACCTCGAAGTACGGCTTCGCGCCTTCGGTGTAGTCCTGCCAGAACCGGGCGCCGTTGGCGTCCCACTGGGTGCGCCAGGTGTGCCAGGCGGTGTCCACGGCGATGTTGTGGGTCTCCCACTCGCCGCCGTTCGACTTGGCGTGCACCGTGGTCGCAGACGGCCATTTGCCGTTGCCGTACCACTCGACGATGTCGAGTTCACCTTCGCCCAGGGTGCCGAGCCAGAAGGCCGGCCAGGCGCCCGGCGTCAGGCAGTTGAACTTGATCCGGGCTTCCCAGGTGTGTCCGGCGCCGCCTTCCCACACGCTCGCCAGTTTGGCGCCGTAGTAGGTGTCGCCTTCCTTCGTGGCCCGGATGACGAGGTTTCCCTTGCCGTCGAGGAAGGCGTTCTTGCGGTCGTCCCGGTACTGGCCGATGCGGCCGGGCACCTCCCAGTAGGTGGGGTCCTTGATGGTCTCGCGGGCCTTGGCGATGGTCCACTTCGACGTATTCGGCGACGAGCCGGCAGGGCCGTCGAATTCATCCGCGAACACGTAGCTCGCCGCAGCTTGCGGCGCTGCGGGCGCCGGAAGGCGCGGTGCCTGGGGCTTGGTCGGGAGGGCCTGAGCTTGTGGAGCGGGAAGTGCCGCCGCCATCACGCCCAGACCTGACAGCATCATCATTTTTCGGCGATCCAAGTTGGCCATGTTGGACCACCTTAGCGGTGCGGCGTGCGCAGGTAGGGATCGAACGGTTTTGCCAGCGGGCCGTTCGGTTCAGATCAATTCCATAGGAAACGCTTCATGCCTGCTCAGCCAGCGCGGGGACAGTGGGTTGTATGACCACGCCGATCGAATATTTGCGCCGAGGCATCCGGCGGCCCGGTGCGCTGACTGCTGCGCTGGTGGCCGTCGGGGCGTTCATCACCATCCTGCTCGGCGTAGGCGTCGGCGGGGAGTGGGCGACCGTGCTGGCCTCACTCGCCGGCTTCGCCACCGCCATCACGATGATCGCGGCCGTGGTGATCAGCTGGGAGCGCGTCGTCGTCAGCGCCCGCAGCGCCGGGCTGGTCGAGTCCGAGGTCGAATCCCGCTGACTTCCGGCTGGATCTGCCAGCTGAACCGGGCGCCCTCCGCGGCGAACGTCCCGGCCAATCCTGCTGTGCCCGAGGCGCCTTCGTGTGAAATGCTCTGCGCGTCAATTTATCGGCACCGGGCCGGGGCGACTTCAGGGAGTGCGATCGTGAAACGTGTCATGAGCATTGTTCCGGCGATGGTTCTGGCCGGAACGGCCGTCGGTTTCGCGAGCCCGGCTCTCGCCGAAGAACTGAACGGCACCTACCGCTACGACCACGACGGTCCGTCGACGTGGAGCACCTGGACCGTCACCTCCTGCGGCGCGGGATGCGCCGACGTGGCGGCCACCGGCGGTGCGACGTGGGCGCCGTACGGCGGTCAGGCCCATCTGGACAGAGGGCGGTGGACGATGGTGAGCCCCTGGCCGGACGCGGGAACCTGTGAGGGCACCCCGCTGACCGCCTCGCGCACCCTGTCCTGGGACGACGCGACGCTGAAAGGCACGGGCTACGCGACCTGGGAGGCCAGCGACTGTGGCCCGGCTGAGCGCAGCGAGCGGTTCTCGTTCACGTTGACCAAGCTGTCCTAGAACCGGGCTCGGCCTGCGTCCAGCTCTGCCATAGTCATGGATCGTGGGCAGTCAGAACATGCACTACGTGCGACGGTCGTTCTGGGCCCTGGTGGGTGTCGCGGTCCTGGGTTTCGGCTCGGCCGTACTGCGCGTCGCGCAGGTCGGTGTGGATCCCTACACCGCGGCCAACATCGGCATCAGCAACACGATCGGTCTCGACCTCGGCACCTACCAGCTGATCAGCAACGCGGTGCTGCTGATCCCGGTCTTCTTCCTGGGCCGTATGTACATCGGGATCGGCTCGATCATCAACATGGTCATGACCGGGTACTTCGTCCAATGGTTCTCGGCGCTGCTGAGCCCACTGCTGCCGAGCGAGCCGACCCGGCTGGTGCAGACCGTGCTGTTCCTCATCGGGATCACGTTGTTCGCCGCCGGTGCCTCGATGTACATGACCGCGGCGCTGGGCAATGCCCCCTACGACGCGATCGCGCCCATCATCGTCGACCACACCCGGCTCCCGTATCGGGTGGTGCGCGTGGCCCAGGACCTCTCGTTCGTCGCGCTGGCGTTGGCATTCCACGGACAGGTCGGCATCGGGACCGTGATGACCGCGTTCTTCGCGGGGCCGCTGATCGACTTCTTCACCGAGAAGGTCAACAAGCCGCTGATGAAGAAAGACCTGGCGGCCCTCGAGGCCTTCCAGCAGCGCGTCAAGACCACCCGCTGGCATTTCTGACCGCCTGAGGCGCTTCCCGCGCTGGCCTACGATGCCCAGGTGGGAGCAGGATCCTGGCCGGCGCACATTCCGGTGGCGACCGTCGGGCGGCCGGCAACCGCACGGGCGGGTGTGCCCCGCCCGGGAATCACCCGTGTACTGCAGGATCGCAGTGGTCTGGTGATCGTGGCCGCGCCCGCGGGATACGGCAAGACCACCGCCGTGGCGCAGTGGGACGACGTCGACGAGCGTCCGTTTGCCTGGGCCCGGCTCGACAACCTCGACAACGACCCCGCCCATTTGCTGTTGCATCTGGCCACGGCGCTGAATCAGTCGCGGCCCATTGACCCGGCGGTGCTGCAGTACCTGCAGGGCGCGGGTCGCGCCGAAAGCCAACTGGTGTCGGCGTTCGTCCAGGCGCTCGAAAGCTGTGGGCCCGTGGTGCTGGTGCTCGACGACGTTCATGCGCTGTCAGCGGACGCAGCCGTCGACACTCTGCGCGCGGTGGTGGACCTGGCCCCGAATTCGACGACACTGGCGCTGGTCGGCCGGCAGATCCCGGCACTGGATCTGGCCCGGCGCCGACTGCAGGGCTATGTCGTCGAGATCGGAATTCCGGAACTGAAACTGTCCGGGCCAGAGGGAACGGCCGCCTTCGCGGCGCTCGGCGCCGGGATGGACAAGGCCACGATCGCCCGGGTTCTCGACAAATGCGAAGGCTGGGCGGCCGGTGTGGTGATGGCGGCGTTGGTGCTGCGCGACGGCGCACCCGCCGAGGCGGTGACCGGCCGGCACCGGCTGGTGGCCGACTATCTGGTGGAGGAAGTGCTCAGTCAGCTCGAACCCGAGACTGCCACGTTCATGATGGAATCAGCCATCCTGGACCGCTTTTGCGCCGACGAGCTCGACGCGCTGCTGGGGCGGAGCGATTCGGCCGCGATGCTCGACGCCATCACCCACTCGGGCAACATGTTTCTGGTTTCCCTTGATGACCAAGGCATCTGGTTCCGGTACCACCAGCTGTTCGGTGACCTGTTGCGCGCACGGCTCCGTGATCGGGATCCCGAGCGATTCCGGGAGCTGGCGGGGCGAGCCGCCGATCGGCTGGCGAACGCCGGTGACATCGACGGTGCCCTGGCCCAGGCGCTGGCCGCAGAAGACCGGGCCCAGGCCGCCGCGCTGGTGGGCATCGACGCGGTGCGGTTGGGTTTCGACGGCCGGGCCGGGGTCCTGGCCCGGCGGCTCAGCTTGATCGATGAGCAGACCTTCACCGACTACCCCGACGCCGCGATCGCGCGCGCCTGGCTGGGCGTGATGACCGGCGACGCCGAGTTGATCCAGCGGTCACTGCTGACCGCGAGCGCAGCCGACTGCGGCCAACCGCTGGCCGACGGCACACCGTCGGTCGAGGTGGCCGCGGCTCTGATCGGGTCGCTGATCGGTGTCGGGGGAGTGGGTGAGGTGATCCGCCATGCCGAAACTGTCTGTGGTGCAGGCGATCACCTGGTCAACCCATGGTGGGGTGCCGCGACCACGATGAAGGGGACGGCGCTGTCCATGCTCGGCGAGCCCGAACAGGCGCGAGCCACACTGGAATCGGCGCTACCGGTGCTCGACGACCTCCCCGGATTCCAGGCCGCCGCGCTGGCGCACCTCGCCGCACTCGACCTCGGCGAGGGTGACCTGTCGGCCGCCGTCGCCCACACCAACGCCGCGCGCTCGATCGTCGACTCCCGCGACTTGTCCGACATGGTCCCGATGGTGGTGGTCTACGCGGTCGACGCGTTGGTCCGGGCCCGGCGCGGGAACGTGGCCGGGGCGCGTTCGGCGGCCCGCGCGACGGAGCGTCTCCTCGAGCGGCTGGGCGATCTGTCCGCCCGGACCGCCCTGACTGCCCATGTGCTGGTCGCGGGCGCCGCCGTCGAAATCGACGACACCGAACTGTGCGACCGTCACCTGGGCGAGGCGCAACGCGCTCATCGGCGTGAGCCCGAGGCCGTCGGGATCGGTCGGTGGCTGGACCGGATCCGGGACTTGTCTACCGCGCGCGCCGCTCGGGGTGCTCGGCCGTCGCTGACGACGGCCGAGCTCCGGCTGCTACCTCATCTGGCCACGCATCTGTCACTGCAGCGCATCGCCGATGAGCTCGTCATCGGCCGGGAAACCGTGAAGAGCCAAGCGAAGTCGATCTACCGCAAGCTCGGAGTCTCCTCCCGAGCCGCCGCGGTGGCCGAGGCCGACCAGCTCGGGTTGCTCAGCGAGAGCGCGCGAGCCGCCGCGAGAACGGCAACAGCATCAGAAACTCGACGATCAACACCACGGTGATCATCACGATCACTTTCGCGTCATCGAAGTTCTGCCCGGCCACTACGAATGCCGCTGCGGCATTGCGCTGAGCGGTCCCCAGCGCCAGCACCTGTCGCGTCCCGGAACCGCCCATGAGCCAACCGATCCCGGCGCAGATCACCGTGTACACGATGGCCGCCAGAATGCCGAACGTGCCGAAAACCGATAGCACGCTGTTGAAATGGGCAGCGATCGTGAACACGATCACCAGGATCATGCTCACGGTGGACACCTTGCCGATCACCGGGCGGATGCGGTCGGCCACACCGGGACCGCGAGCCCGCAGCAGCAGGCCCGCGGCCAGCGGGATGAGCATCAGCACCACCAGAGACACCGCGATCTGGGCGGGGTTGACCGCGGTGCCCGCCACGAAGATGGGCAGCACCAGCGGCACATAGCCGACCGTGACCACCATCAACAACACCATCAGGCCCACCGCGAAGGCCATGTCGGCCTTCGCGAACTCGGCGAGCTTGATCAGGAACGGTGCGCCGGCCGCCAGCCCGCACAGCAGCAGCCCGATCCCGAGCGGCTCATCCAGATCGAACACCTTCCACAGCCCGAACGCAGCCAACGGCGCCAGCACGAAGTTGGCCGCGAGCGACAGTGCAACCAGGCGAACGTTCTTGAGCGGGGCCAGAATCTGGCCGACGGTCAATCCCAGACCGACGGCCAGAGTGCTGGACACCACGAAGAAGACGACGGCGATGTTCGAGCCCCGCAGGAGGAGATCGTTCATGTCGGCTCCTATCAAGCCATCGTGACGAGGTTGCGCCAGAAGGACTTCAGGCTGTCACTGGCGCCGAACAGCGTCGTGAAATGGGTCGAGTCGACCAGCACGATGTCGCCGGCACGGTCACCGGACGGTGGCATGTGGATCATCGCGTTGAACTCGGTGTTGCCCGCAAGGGTGAACGGGTGCGGCCGGGTCATGTCGATCGGTTGCCGGGCCAGCACCCGCAGGTCCGGCCCCTCGGGCGCGGTCAGCTCGTAGTGCGGCAGATGCGGATGCAGGGCCAGCGTGCTGACATCGCGCAGCAGCCCCGCGGAATCCAGATCGCGGAAAGCGGTCAGCGGCACAATCTGTCTGGTCCCCTCGACCGTGGCGGGCCGCAGACCCCAGGTGTTGTGCACCGGGATGTTCAGTCCGGACAACAACGACCGGGCATAGCCGCTGAAGCGCTGGATCCGAGGTGTCAGCGGATCACCGTGGTGCAGGTACTCCATCTGCTGCTGCTCTTTGTCGTCGATGAACCCGACGTCGTGATGCGGTGCCAGCATCAGGCAGGTGCCCTCGCGCTTCAGCCACTGCTGGATCGCGGCGATCTCCTCTTCGGTCGCGGCCTCGTCGCCGAGCAGGTGGTCCAGGCCGAAGATCATCAGGGTGTCGGTGTCGTTCAGGATGCGCTCGTCGATCGGCAGCCGGTACCCGGCCTGATCGACCCGCTGGAACACCGCCACCGGATGCCCGGTCGCTTCGCCGGCCACGTCCTGGAAGTTCAGGGACGACCGGTGGAACAGTTCCAGCGTTCCGTCGATGCCTTGCAGGAAGTCGCGCGGGTCATACTCAGGTCCCGCATACGCGGGCCACGTCGCCAGACGAACTTCCGTCATGGTCGAGAACCGGTTGTACAGTTCCGCGGGGTCGCGCTGGACCTCCCACGGGTAGCTCCACGACCAGTAGATGCTGACGCGGCGTTTGCCGTTGCGCGGGCGGGCGATGTGTGCCTGGTTGTAGGTGCGAGCGTATGAGCTCATGCTGCCTCCTTTGTTCCGAGGGTCTTGAGATGACGCAGCGCGTTCAGGCCGGGCAGGAAGAAGTACGCCCCGCCGCGCAGCGTGGTGAACGCGGGCAATCCCTTGTGTACTTTGCGGATCGGCCGTTTCGGGATGGTGAAGTCCAGCGTGCCGTCCTGGGTGCCGCAGATGGGATCGTGTTCGTTTCCGAGTTCCTGGAACGCCGCGTCGTTGATCCAGACGTTCTGGGCGAACTCGAACTGACGGACCAGACTGGCGCAGATCAGGAACATCCCGACCCCGCGTTCGACGCCGTCGTCGGCGACGCCTTCGGGCAGCGCGGGCCCGTAGGTACCGCTACGCCGGATCAGCCTGCGCCGATTCGGATTCGGCTCCGTGTCGCGCGGATTCAGCCGGCGAGCATGGGAACCGAGCGGGCAGGCATAGCCGAACGGATCCATCTTTCCGTAGTCGAAATCGTTGTTACGCATCGGATCCGCACCCAATTCCGGATCGTCGTGGTCGGGTGCCAGCACCAACGGTGCGCCGCTGCGCCAGCGGCCCATGAACTTTGCGGCGAGCAGCTCCTCGCCCTCGGCGCCCTCGGCGTTCTGCCTCAGGTAGTCGCGGAAGACCCCGACGTGTTCCTCCAACCGGCGGTAGGCCAGGTAACTGCCGTTGCGTGAAAGCACCTCGGGGGTGGGCTGGTTCGACACCAGCCCCTCCTCATCCGGATAGCCGAGGATGAACTCGCCCGGGGCCAGGTACCCGCCGGCGCCGGGTATCAACGCCTCACCCGAACCCTCGATCTGCGGCTGGGACACCGGATCGCGGTACCCGAAATGGTCGTGGTCGTACTCGAAGGGTGCGGTCGCGGCCAGATCCAGATGCGACAGGGACCGTACCCCGGGGCAGCGGGCCAGCAGCGCATCGTGTTCGCCGACGCACCGCACTCGTTCCTGCTCGTCCCTGGCGAACAGGATGACGATCGCGTGCAGATCGTCGCCCGCAAGCCCGCCCACCCAGTGCTCGGGAGCCGCCGCGCCGGTGTCCCCGAGGATGTCGGCCCGTGACGCCATGCCCTCGCGGAACTCGTCGGGGAACGACGCCAGTGACTTCTCGTCAACTCCTAGTGCCCGCAACCCATTCCAGGTGAATGCCAGGTTGACCCACCGCTTGAACACGTTGACCGTCTCACGGACGTCGGTGGCCGACTGGACCAGCGGCACCATCTCGGACAGCCAGGCTCGCCCCGCTTCGGGGGTGTCGAAGGACAGGAACTCGTACCGACCGGTCAAGTGGGGCGTCCCGGTCAGCATGATGTGCTGGATATCGTCGAATTCGAGCTCGCTCATTGCATTTGGTCCAGCATGTCGGAGAATGCGGCCTTGAGCCGCAGCGCCTTCTTGACCTCCTCGGACGTCACGTACGGGTATTCGCCGTACTCCAGGAAGCTGGGCACCTGGTGGTCGCGGACGAACATGATGAACGCTTCGGGGTTGGTCTTCCAGTCCTCCGGGAAGTCCTCCAGGTTGACGAACGCGGTGGTGATCCCCGTCGAGCTGAACAGCTTGACGGCGTCCTCGGTGTACTTGTCGAAGTCGGTGTCGAAGATGCCCTGGTACTGGAAATGCAGACCGGAGCCGACGTCGAACAGATTCCACCGCAGGTAGTGCAACTTCAGCGGGGCCAGCACGTCGGGCTGCGCGGCGACCGCCGCCTCGAGCTGCTTGCCGTAGGCCCGGATCGCCTCCTCCCGGCCCTCCTTCACCTTGGCGATGATGTTGAAGCCGTAGCACGCGGGGGTGCGGGGGAAGACCGGCCCGTACCGCCCCCGGGTCAGTTCGAAGTAGCCCTCCTTGGGGATGGCAAGAGCTGCGGGCTGGGACCAATCGTTGTTTCCGTTGTGCGCCATGGCAACGAGATTATGAACGCGCGGGCCCCGCGTCGTCCCCCAATTCGGGGGAAAACCGCCTGTCAGAGGGCTGGGGCACTGATATGTGCATCACAAGAGCCCGCCCCGCAAATGGGGTAGCCCGCTACTCGATACATTCCGGGCCCGCGGCAAGACGATGCAGTGAGGATCGGCGGCGCCGGCGGCGCTGCCCCGCGAAAGGAATGAACGATGGTCAGGGTTTCGCAGCGATTCTCAGTGGGGCTGGCGACGACGATGTTGGTGGCGGGCAGCGTCGGGTTGGCCGGTGTGGGCTCGGCCCAGGGCTCCTGGCCCGGATGTCCACCGGACAACCCGTCAGGCCCGTGCCGATGGTGTCCCGGGGATCCTCCCGTGCAGACCGGAAATCTCCGGGTGAACCCCGTGATCTGGGATGCGAACATCTGCCACACCTACTGGTACGTCACGCCCGGCCAGGGCAATGTCGCGCAGAACATCTGGGACGGCGAGATCCCGCCGCCGCCACCGCCACCGCCGCCGGGGATCAGCTTCCCGTGTCTGCCGTGGTGCATATGACCGGAGCTCGGCCTCAGGCGAGCCGCTCCACTTCGACGAAGACGATCGCATCGACGTCGCCTCGGTTCTCGACGGTGTGCTCAGAGCCGGCGGGGCGCGAATAGCTCTGGCCGGCTACGAGTTCCGCGACGATCTCGATTCCGTCGGCGGTGACGACGTGCATCGTGTCGGTGACCAGCGGGACAACCACGTACTCGTGATCGTGCCGGTGCATCGGGATAGCGCCACCCGGTTCGATCGTCCACTTGGTGACCCGGAACCAGTCGTTTTCGAGCTGGATCTCGCCGTGCGATCCGGTTGTCATGCCGGCTCCGGATCGAGCATCGCGACGTGATCGCCTTGCCATTGGTAGCGCACGCTGGTGACGGCGGCGGGTGGGCAGGCGTTGCACGCGCCGGGGGTCTTGTAGTCGAGTACGACGGTGTCGTCGGTGGTCCGCGCGGTGTTCAACGACGTGAACCCGTAGGCCTTGGACGTCGCCGTGCCGAGATAGTCGCCGTGGTGGAACATCAGGGCGGTGACAGGAGAGCTGCCGGTGGCTCCCTCGACGGTCACCAATGCGGTCGACAGGGTGGCGCACGGATTGAAATTGCCCTCGACCATGCGGGGGTCGGCCGACCATCGCCAGTCCGTTCCCGGGTAGGGCGCCAGATGTTGTGCCGCCGCCGCGATCTGGGGCGCGGCAAGGTTGACTCCGCATTCACCTGGAGGCACGGCGGAAGCCGGCGGCGCCAGCGTCAAACCCGCGCACACAACCGAACCTGTCCACACCGCAGACAATCTCATATCGGATGCCTCCCCTCCGTGAGTTAGTCAGAAGTCAGGCGTGCTGACGTCTTCGAGTTCCTGCTCGGGGCCGGTGGGCGCGACCGGCGCGGTAGGGGTCGCCTGGACTTCGGCCGAACCGCACTCGGTGCCGCTGACCCCGGGCGGGCACAGACCGTTGCTGCTCGGTGAGTTCGGCACCAGGTAGGGCACGCAATTGCCGGTGTAGGTGTCGTTGTCCTCGCCGTTCGGGCAGGCCGCCAGGGCGGTCGAGGGCGCGGGTAAGGCGGCGATCGGTGCCGCGATCGCCACGGCGAGCCCGGCGGCGAGCAGCAGTTGTCGAACCCAATGATGTTCAGGTCTCATGTCGTTTCGCTTTCAGTCGATGACCGCGGTCGCCTTGTGCACGGTGATCGGCGCGGCCAGCTGCTGCTCGTCGCAGATCCGTTGCAGTTTCTCAAGTGTTGCGGCCAGACCCGGGCCGGTTCGGCGATCCGGGGCGAATGTCGCGGGCAGGTGCTGCATGCCCTGGATGACGCCGATGGTCTCGTAGTGCACGGCACCGGCCGGGTCGCAACGGTAGTCCGGCATCCGGTCGAGCACCCCGGTGAGCATCGACTTGAACACCATGCGTGCGACATTCGAACCGATACAGCGATGCACCCCGAGCCCGAAACTGAAGTGCCGGTTGCCCGTTCGGTCCATCAGGAGCTCGTTCGGACTCTCGAACACTCGTGGATCGCGGTTGGCCATCGCCCAGGACAACCACAGCCGCTCACCTTCCTTGAGCGGTACGCCGTCCACCTCGATGTCCTCGGCGACGGTGCGGCCGTCCCCGGGTGCCGGGGTGAAGTACCGCAGGAAATCCTCGGTCGCCGAGTCGAGCAGGGCCGCGCGGTCGCGGCTCAAGCGTTCCCGCTGATTGGGGTGCTGCGAGAGCCACTCCAGCGAATGCGCGGTCAGTGCCGTCGTGGTGTCGAAGCCTCCGCCGATCAGGAGCATGAGCATGCCCAGGATCTCCGAATCGGGGGCCGGCTCGCCATCGATGCGCATCTGCACCATCGCGTCGATCAACCCTGGTCGCGGATTGTCGCGGATCACGGCGACATGGCCCATCATGTGCACCGCGGATGCCACGGAAAGGTCGAAGACGCGTTTGGCGTCGGGGGAGTCGGCCCTGGTGTACACCGATGCGTGCGCGGGTTCGCAGTAGATCTCCCATTCGGCGAGCGGGACACCCAGCAGGCCCAGCGTCAGCACCGCCGGGACGATGTTCGCCAGATCGTCGACGAAATCGATACTGCCGTCTTCGATCTTCTCGTCCAGACACGCTCTGACGAGCTCGTCGACCACCGGCTTCCACCGCGCGACCGCGGCCGGTGAGAGGTATCCGTTGAGTGGTGTCCGGTAGGCGCGGTGCTCGGGATCATCCATCTCCAGCATGCCGCCGCGGAACTGCGTGCTGACCTCGCCGCGGGGAATGTTGATGCCCCGGTAGCCTTTTCGCTCCCCGACGATGTCGTTGTCATTCGAGATGTGTGGGCAGCGGGCCAGTTCGAAGACCTCGCTGCTGCCTGCCGCCACCCAGTGCCCGCCATAGGTGTCGGTCCAGGCCAGTGGGCAGGAATCCAGCATCTCCGAGGTGATCGGCTCGAACTGGTCGCGATACTGCGGAGTGTGCCGATCGAAGTGGTAGCTGCGCTCGGTATGTCGAGCTTCGGCCGTCGCACCCTCGGTCATCTGCGCTCCCAACGTGGTTGTGGGTCTGCAGGTCTGAGGATATGAACTATGCGCCCTACCGTGGGCGGTTCGGGTAGATCAGGGCGTGAGATTGAGGACTGCCTTGCCGTACTCAAGGTCGGCCGGCACCGAGACATGGTCGTGGAACACCAGCCAGACGCCGTCGACGCAGCGCAGGCAGGCCGTCCACCGCAGCCACATGTCGATGTCGCGGCCACTGCCCAGGGTGCCGCTGACGTGGTTGAGGCTGTGCACGAACGCGATGTCACCCTCGGTGGTGATGGTCAGCTCGTGTACGTCGTAACCGATCGGGCCGGTGTAGGCCGTGAAGACCTCCTGCCAGGCCCTTCGCTTGTTGTCGTCACCGGCGTACCGCAGCGGTGCCCCGAGGTCGAACGACACCACGTCGGGCGCATAGAGCCCAGTGAGCGTGTCGAGGTCGCGCGCACGGATCGCATCCACACCGTCGGCGATGCGCTGTCGAATGGCGGCTTCAGTCACGAATGTCACGGTAGGTCAGGCCGCCGGCGTAGCGCCGCGGTTCGCCGCGACTTCGTTCGGTGGTTGATGCGCGGCGGCGCGTGCGACCGGTTACAGTTCCGTCAATACTCATGTAATTCTCAGGATCGAGGTCAGTGAATGGACGTTGCGGTTCGCCCGTGGCTGGCCACCGGGGTGGCGATGGTCGGCGCGACAGCGGTGGCGATGTCGCCGGTCACGCCCTCGTGGCAGGCGCCGGACGTGCAGGCGGCGGCACCCGCTATCGCCTCGGAGTTCCACCTCACCGATTTCGAGCTGCCCTACATCCTGACCTTGCCGATCGTGCGGCAGTCGATCCGTAACTGGGCCGAGAACTGGGCGGTCTACCTGGCTGGGCTGGGCAAGGCCGGCATCGGTCTCGGCCAGTCGGTGCTGGCGATCCCCGGCGTCACGGTGGAGATCATCCAGCAGATCCTCGACCTCGACTTCGTCGGTGCCTTCGACACCTTTACCCAGGCGCTGCGCGATTCGGTGGTGGCCGTCGGGCAGCCACTGCTGGATTCGGCGATCTGGCGCAATCAGAAGTACCTGGTGGTGCAGGCCGCGATGGAGGCCGCGTGGCCCCAGGCGGTCATCGATGTGGCCAACGGGCTGCTCGAGGCGGGGAACGGTGTCGCGACGTCATTCATCGTCGGCACGCAGAATCTGGTCGCCGCCGTGCTCACCTTCGACCTGAGCAACATCGTCGACGCCACGGTCGAGGGCACAAGGAACTTCCTGATCTCCCTCGGCGACGGGGCGAGGTCAATCGTCGACGGCATCGAGGCCGCTCAGCTGGGGATCGCCACCGCGCTCGCGACCGCGCCGCCACCGCCGCCCACCTTCGGCGCCTCGCAGCTGCGCACCCCGTCGGTCACCGCGCCGATCGGTCTCGACGCGCCGTTGAAGGCCGTCACGGTCGATGTGCCCGGCGCCGTCGTGAAGACCGTGGCCGGGCCGGAAGCGGGGGCCGAACTGGTTGCCGAACCGCAGGATTCGCCGGTCTCGAAGAAGAAGATCAGTCCCCGCGCCGCGGTCAAGGACGCGCTCAAACAGGCGGGGGCCGATATCAAGAGCCTCAGCGACCGGGTGGCCGCCGATCTGAACCAGCACGCCGACGGCAAGAAGCGCGTCGGCGTGAAGGGCGGCGCCAAGACCAAGGACGCGACGGGCTCCGCTGCCGACGCAAAGCCTGCCGGCGGGCAGTCGGAGCACGGCGAAGGCTGAGTCAGGACGCCGAAAATCAGTCGGCCGGACCAAGTCCCAGGCCGACGAGGAGGACGCGAACCCGCCGTTCGATGTCGTCGCGAATCGGCCGGACCGCTTCGACACCGAGGCCGGCCGGGTCTGCCAACTCCCAGTTCTCGTAGCGCTTGCCGGGGAAGTAGGGACAGGTGTCCCCGCATCCCATCGTGACGACGACGTCGGCCGCCTGGACGATCTCGTCGGTCCATCGCCGTGGCTGCGCGCGGCCGATGTCGATACCGACCTCGGCCATGGCGGCGATCGCGGCGGGATTCACCGTGTCGGCCGGCTCCGAGCCTCCCGAGAACACCGCTGCCCGGTCTCCGGCGAGGTGGGCGAAGAAGCCCATCGCCATCTGTGAGCGGCCGGCGTTGTGCGTGCACAAGAACAACACACTGGGGTGGTCGCGGTCGGCCATCAGCTGATCCTCACGGCTTGATCGTCTCGTGGTGTGCGGAACCGCTTCCGAAAGGCCAGTGAGACGTAGACCAGGGCCACCAGGACGGGCACTTCGATGAGCGGGCCGACCACCCCCGCGAGGGCTTGGCCGGAGGCTGCGCCGTACGTCGCGATCGCCACTGCGATGGCCAGTTCGAAGTTGTTGCCCGCGGCCGTGAACGCAAGTGTGGTGGTGCGCTCATACCCCAGGCCCAGGACGGCTCCCAGTGCGTATCCGCCACCCCACATGATGGCGAAGTACGCCAGCAGCGGCAGCGCGATACGAGCGACGTCCCATGGGCGATCGGTGATTTGTTCGCCCTGAAGGGCGAACAGCACCACGATCGTGAACAGCAGGCCGTACAGCGCCCACGGACCGATCCGCGGCAGGAAGGTCGATTCGTACCAGTCTCTGCCCTTCGTGGATTCGCCGATCCGGCGCGACAAATAGCCGGCCAACAGTGGGATGCCAAGGAAGATCAGCACCGATTTGGCGATCTGCCATGGCGACGTGTCGATGGTGGTCTGCTCCAGGCCGAGCCAGCCGGGGAGTACCGACAGATAGAACCAGCCGAGCACGGCGAACATGAGCACTTGAAAAATCGAATTGAGGGCGACGAGTACCGCGGCGGCTTCGCGGTCTCCGCAGGCCAAGTCGTTCCAGATGATGACCATGGCGATGCATCGGGCCAGCCCGACGATGATGAGACCCGTTCGGTACTCGGGCAGATCGGGCAGGAACAGCCAGGCCAGCGCGAACATCAGCGCGGGGCCCAGCACCCAGTTGAGGATCAGCGAGCTGACCAGCAGCCTGCGATCACCGGTCACGCGATCGAGTCGGTCGTAGCGGACCTTGGCCAGGACCGGGTACATCATGATCAGCAGGCCCAACGCGATCGGAAGCGAAATGCCATCGACCTGAATGTGATTCAGTGCGCTGTTGACGCCGGGGACCAGCCGTCCGAGCAGCAGACCGCCGCCCATCGCCACCGCGATCCAGACGGGCAGCAGCCGATCCAGTGTGGAAAGTCTGGTGATGGCAGGCGGGTTCACGAGGCGCAGCAGGCGCCGCCGGTGTCGGCGCCATCGAGTGCGGACGAGTTGGTACCGAAGGACTCAGAGTCCGCGAGAACCGTGTAGACCTCCCACTTTTCGCCCGCGGGACCCGTCACCCACACCTTGTCCTGGGTGGCGAAACAACAGGTGGTGCCGATCTCCTCCTCGGTGAACATGCCCGCGTCCGTCAGGCGGGCGATCTCCGCATGCACCTGTTCACTGGACTCGACTTCGACCCCGAGGTGATTGAGTGTCCCGCCGTGCCCGGGGTTTTCGATCAGCACCAACTTCAGCGGGGGAGCGGCAATGGCGAAGTTGGCGTAGCCGGGCTTGACCTTCGCCGGTGCCGTGTTGAAGAGCTTCGAGTAGAACGCGATGGCCTCGTCGAGATCATCGACGTTCAAGGCGAGTTGTGCGCGGGACATGACAGTCTCCCCAGCCTTTGTGACTTATATCGAACTATCGGGCAGCATTGATGATGCCACCTCTTCGACATATGTCAACATTCTCTGGCAGACTGGGGTGCATGCCCAAGGCGTTGCCGGTGCTCGACACCACTGAACCGGTCTGCTGCTCACCGGTGGCGGCCGGCCCGATTGATGACGATGCGGCGCTGGAAATCGCGCTACGGCTCAAGGCGCTGGCAGACCCGGTACGGGTCAAGCTGGTGTCGCTGTTGTTCAGCGCCGAGGCGGGAGAAGTGTGTGGGTGTGACCTGGCGGTCGCGGTCGGCCTGGCCGAATCAACGGTCAGCCATCATCTGTCCCAGTTGCGACGTGCCGGGATGGTGGAGTCCGAACGGCGCGGCATGAACGTCTATCACCGCCCGCGCCGGGACTCACTCGTCGCGTTGTGCACTGTGCTCGACCCCAACTGCTGCCGTTAGAAGGCGGCGGCGAAGCCGGACTGGCGTCGATTGCGTCAGACGCAGTCGACGCAGAGCTGCTGGTCGCCCTTTTGCAGGGCCATCCGGTTGCGGTGCTGCACCAGGAAACAGCTCGAGCAGGTGAACTCGTCAGCCTGCTTGGGAATGACACGCACGCTCAGTTCTTCGCCGGAGATGTCGGCGTCGGGAAGGTCGAACGAGTCGACCACCTCGTCCTCGTCGATGACCGCGGTGTTCGCCGCGGTGCGCCGCTGGGCAGCCAGTTCCTCGAGAGACTCGTCAGTGGCCTCGTCGGTCTCCTTGACCCGGGGTGCGTCGTAATCGGTTGCCATAGATGATCCTCCTAATAATCAGACCAATGCTTGGCCAACGCCGCAGCGGGACTCCTTGTTCCCCGGGCGAACAGCCTGTAAACGTCGGATGCACGTTAGCGGTTCAATCCCGTGGGGTCTTCATCGGTGGACGTGATGCTGAGTACAGTCGTCGGCGTGCATGACGATGTCAGAGGTTCGGACGCCGAGATCTTCGATGACGCTGAACTTGATGAGTACCTCGATGACGACGATGCGGATCTGGAGGACTTGGACTCCAACGGTCAGTTGATCTCGATTCGTCGCGCCAACGGCGAGGAGCTCCTCACCATCGTCGCCCAGGACGACGAGTGGAATGTCGACCTGCAGCCCGGCGGCTCCGTGCAGAGCGCATTCCTCGGATCGCGGCGCGACACTCCGGTGTGGATCAACGCCCTCGACGGCCAGATCGAGCGCGACGACGACGGTACCTACGTCATCCGTATCGACTGACTGTCGAAGGACTTTGCGCTCGTCGTGAGCGCAACAATGGTGCCGCGACACCCTATCGCCGATGGTGACGGGGTGTCCTCTCTGCGTGTAGTGAAGCTCGGTGCCCACATCGGGGCCCGCATCGACGGAATCGATGTCAACGGCCACCTCGACGCGGCCACGGTGTCCGCGATCAACGATGCCCTGCTCGAGCACAAGGTCATCTTCTTCCGCGGGCAACACCACCTCGACGACGACGGCCAGCTGGCGTTCGCCCGGTTGCTCGGCACGCCGACGGGAGCGCATCCGACCGTCACCTCACGGGGCGACCGGATCCTGCCGATCGACTCGCGATATGACAAGGCGAACAGTTGGCACACCGATGTGACGTTCGTCGACCGCATCCCGAAGGCCTCACTGCTCAGGGCGGTGACGCTGCCGAACTACGGCGGCACCACCACGTGGGCGTCGACCGAAGCCGCCTACGACGGGCTGCCCGAGCCCCTGCGGGCGCTGGTCGAGAACCTGTGGGCAGTGCACACCAACCAGTACGACTATGCGGCCGATTACGACGGGCGCCACGAGGAGCTTGCCGACGGTCACCGGCAGTATCGCGAAGAGTTCGAGTCCGAGTACTACGAGACGGAGCATCCGGTGGTGCGGGTCCATCCCGAGACCGGAAAGCGGGTATTGCTGCTGGGGCACTTCATCAAACAGTTCGTGGGCGTCAGCTCCGCGGAGTCGGCCACCCTGTTCCAGTTGCTCCAGAATCGGGTCATCAAGCTGGAGAACACGATTCGATGGAGCTGGGAACCCGGTGACCTGGCGATCTGGGACAACCGGGCCACGCAGCACTACGCGGTGGCCGACTACGACGACCAGTTCCGCCGGCTGAGCCGGATCACGCTGGCCGGCGACATCCCCGTCGACGTGCACGGCCGGCGCAGCCGGTCGGTCGCCGGGGACGCGTCGCGGTACTCCGAGGTGGTCACCCCGATCGCGCTGGCGGGTTGACCGGCTGGTCAGAGCCGGTCCATCTCCCGAGCCATCAGGCTGTTTTCGAGATAGCTGCACCGCGAGGGGTAGTAGCGCGAGTGCCGCCGTTCGGTGGCCGCGTGCCAGTGTGCGGCGACTGATGACACCGCATGCGACATCATCGTGATGACGTTGTGGTGCGTGTGGGTGCCGGCTGCCGCGGCAGTACTGAACAGCACCTGCTGTTCGGTGATGAGCACCGGCGGGTGTGTGTGTCGGCGCGTCGTGATGTCTGTTGAGGTTTCGCGTCGGACGGCGGAAACCGGATGGAAAACGCTCATTTCGAAACTTCCTCTGAACCGAGCACTGGGTCGTCGCCACGGTGCGATACGAAAAACGTACGGCCGCCGGTGGTCATTCCTCACGCGTAGTGCACTACCTCTTTATGGGACGTATCGGACCGAACGTTCTTTTACAGCCCGGCTTCCCGAGGCCGGTACATGGACACCCCGATCGATTTGTAAAGCCGGACACGCAGTTTGCCACTGACCGATGGCGGGCCCGGCTCAGATCTTCCCTGTGCAACTATCACGTTCCCGCGCAGGACATTTGGGATGGATTCCGGCCGGGACGACGCGCACACTGAGCATCAAAGATGCGGTGAAAGGCGCCGACAGGGGGGATCCGATGAGTGCGCAACAACAACAGAAGCTCGACGCGCTCTACTCGCTCGACAACGTGCTGACCATCAGAATCACTATGGCGCAGGCGGACTGGGACGCGGTGCGTACCGAGCAGCCCGCGGGCGGGATATGCAACTTCGACTGGGACGGCGGTTCGCGCTACACCTGGCGCAAGGCGGCCAGGGTCGAGATCTCGGGAACCGCGTTTCCCGCACGGACGGAGTTCAGCGATGTCGGCGTCAAGAAGAAGTCCTTCTGCGGGTCGATAAACAGTGAGAAGCCATGTATCCACCTCGATTTCGGCAAGTTCAGCGACACGAGCGAGGAGCGGGCCGAGGATCTGTTCGGATCGCGCTACCTGACCCTGAACAACTCGATCCAGGACGCGTCGTTCGTTCGGCAGCCGCTCGGCTACCAGCTGCTGGCGATGGCCGGGCTGCCGCACTCGCGGTGCAACCTGGCCCGCGTCTTCGTCAACGGCATTCCGATCGGACAGGGCCTTGCCGGGGTGAATGCACCGGGCGTCTACGTCAACGCCGAACCGATCATGAAGCGCTACATCGAGCGCAACTTCGGCAACATGAAAGGGAACCTGTACGAAATCGAGCACAGGGACGATTTCGTCGCGGGCCGCGTCCATTTCATCGCCACCGAGGAGCTGTCGGCGTTCGAGAACAAGGCAGACCTGAAGCTCGCCATCGACCACATCGCCGACCACGGGATCGCCGGGGCGGCCGAAGTGTTCGACCTCGAGCAGTTCATCCGGCTGTATGCCATGGAGTTCTTCCTCAAACACTGGGACGGCTACTCCAACAACACCAACAACACCTACGTCTACAACGACGTCACCGCCGTCGAGACGCCCGGCGTAGCCAACATCAAGTTCAAGCTGATCCCGTGGGGGATCGACCAGACCTTGCGTACCGACCACCGGTTCAAATTGGGTGGCACGGCCAAACTCGCTCAGCTGGTGCGTGAGGATCCGGCCCGCCGCGAGCAGGTGTTCAGCCAGATCCGCATGTACCGCGAGACGATCTTCAGCCGGAAGTCCCAGCAGACGGTGCTCAAGCCACTGCTCGATCGGTTGCAGGCCCTCGTGACGGACCTCGGTGTGCCCGACGCGGCCGCGCAGGTCGCCACGGTTCGCCAGCAGTTGCGGCTGGCTGAATCGGCGGCCTATGCGCTGACCGGGATCCCCGACAACGCCAGCGTCTATCTGCTCAACGAGGAGTCCGGCGCTGCCCTGCACGCCAGCAACAGCGAGACGATCCCGCCCGCAGCGGCGCCGCCGCAGAACTTCGAGGTCTACCACTGGCCGCTGAAGGACGACGACGATCCGGCTGACCTGTGGAGGGTCAATGACGCCGGAGGCGGACGGAAATCGCTGACCAATCAGGGCTCCGGCCGTGTGCTGCACGCCAGTGACAGCCTGACCACCGCCCAGGGACACAAGTACCTCTACACCTGCGCGCCGGCCAACACCGACCACGCCGAGGAATTCGCGATCGTGCCCTCGGCGTCAGTGCCGGCCGACTTCGCCTACAGCGGCTACTTCCGGCTGGTGAGTGCGCGGACGAACCTGCAGGCCACCTACGGCATGGACCTCACTCCCGGCGGTCGGGCGCGGGTCCATCAGGAGCCCCTCGGGTCGAGGATCTGCTTGTACTGACGGATTTCCCGGGCCCGATCTCATCCCTCGATCACCGCGTACCCGCCACGGTCGTCGACGACGAGGATCCGCCGCTCGCCATCGGGGTAGAAAGCCGTGCAGCCCTCCGGCTTCATCGACTCCCGAAAGCGTGCTCCGGTGACCCGCAGCGCGTCGGAGCCCCGGGTCCAGGTGCACAGTGCGAACGGTTCGGCCTTCCGGCTCAGCGACTTGCCGAGCAGGATCAGGAACTCCGCGGAGCGCTCGTCGTAGGAGATGTCGCGGATGCCCTGCAGCGCCACCGAATGAGGAACCCGCACGATCCGAGCGACCGGCTCGCCCAGGCAGGCCGTGGTCCAGGCGGCGGTGTCGATGCGCGCAGGCACCTCGATGATCGTCACCTGTCCGGGCGTCGCAGGCCCGCGCACCCCGAACAGCAGCGCGCCTGCGCCCGGATCCCAGGCGACCCCTTCGATGTTGAGCCCGCCGTCATCGGGTTCGGCAGCGGCCGCTGCCGCCAAGGCGGGTTCGTGCGCCAGCAGCCAGGAGCGGAAGCCCGTCATCGGTTCGGCCCGCAGGTTGCCGGCGTCGGCGTAACTGATCCGGACCAGCCCGTCGTTGACCTGTGAACCCGATACCGACAGTGACGATGCCGCGATGAGGTATGTCTGGCCGTGGGCCTCGACCCGGGTCAACCCTTCGGGATCACCGAGCTGGTGCTCGGTCACGCCCGTCAGGTCACGCCGCTGGATGCCGCGCAGCTTGCCGTTGCCCGGATCCAGCGTGAGCTCGAAAACTGCTGTGGCGTCATGATTGTCGATGAATACAAAGCGGTCGGGAGCTACCTGCACGACCCCGGACGCGTTGAACACCACCCCGTCGTTGCGTTCACCGAACGAATGGGACTTGACCCGAGTCTTGCTTTCGAACAGCTCCCCCATGGGTCGATGCTAGGCGTTGCCGCCCGCCGGACCCCCGGAAATCCCGCCCTAATCGGTGTCGCGGCGATAGCGTGAGAACTCGTCGTTTCACACCTGGATAGGAGACCGGACGATGAGAGCCGAATCCACGTCGGGCGAGGGCATCGCCGGAGTCATCCGGTCCCCGCAACGGCTGATGGCCGCCGTCGTGGCGCTGCTGGTCGGGTTGGTCGGGGCTGCGATGCTGGCCCCGGCCCGCGCGGCCGCCGACGGCGAGACCTATGTCGTCGCCACCGACATCACCTTCGCGCCGTTCGAATTCCAGGATGTGGACGGAAAATTCGTCGGCATCGACATCGATCTCATCAACGAGATCGCGGCGAACCAGAAATTCAACATCACGATCAAACCGCTGGGCTTCGACGCCGCGCTGCAGGCGGTTCAGGCCAATCAGGCCGACGGGGTGATCGCCGGCATGTCGATCACCGACGAGCGCAAGAAGGTCTTCGACTTCTCCGACCCGTATTTCGAATCCGGCGTGCAGATGGCGGTGCTGGCCACCAACGAGGACATCAAGTCGTACGCCGACCTCAAGGGCAAGCGGGTGGCGGTCAAGAACGGCACCCAGGGCGCCGAGTTCGCCGAGTCGATCAAGGACAAATACGGCTTCCAGATCGTCTCGTTCGCCGATTCCGCTTCGATGTTCGAGGAAGTCAAGACGGGTAACTCCGTGGCCGTCTTCGAGGATTACCCGGTCCTCGCCTACGGCATCCAGCAGGGCAACGGATTCAAGACCGTGACGCCGAAGGAGAAGGGTTCCAGCTACGGCTTCGCGGTCAACAAGGGCCGCAACGCCGAACTGCTGAGCAAGTTCAATGCGGGGCTCAAGGAACTCAAGGACTCCGGGCGGTACGACGAGATCGTCGAGAAGTACCTCGGCGAGGGCGCCTCGGAGGCCGACAACTCGTTCTTCGGCTTGATCAAGAGCACCTTCCCGTTCCTGCTGGCCGGCCTCAAGATGACGATCATCCTGACGGTGGTGTCGATCGCCATCGCGCTGGTGCTCGGCGTCATCTTCGGTCTCTTCCGGGTGTCGCGGTCGATCGTGCTGAGGGCGATCGGCACCACGTACGTCGATATTTTCCGTGGCACACCACTTCTGGTGCAGGCCTTCTTCATCTACTTCGGTATCCCGACCGCGCTGGGGTTCCAGATGACGGCGCTGACGGCGGGCATCATCACGCTGTCGCTCAATGCCGGGGCCTACATGACAGAGATCGTGCGCGGCGGCATCCAAGCCGTGGACAAGGGGCAGATGGAGGCGGCCCGCAGCCTCGGTATCGGATACCTCCCGACGATGCGCAAAGTCATTCTGCCGCAGGCAGTTCGCACCATGATCCCGTCGTACGTCAACCAGTTCGTCATCACCCTCAAGGACACGTCGATCCTGTCGGTGATCGGCATCGCCGAGCTGACCCAGACCGGCCGGCTGATCATCGCCCGCAACTACCAGTCGTTCACGATGTGGCTGATCATCGGCATCATCTACTTCATCGTCATCATGGCGCTGACGAAGCTCTCTGACCGGCTCGAAAAAAGGATGGTGAAATGACCCAGCTGGTACCGGAAGCCGCGGCCGCCGAACCCGAGGGCACCGTCAAGATCCGCATCGAGGGCCTGAAGAAGTCATTCGGCGATCTGGTGGTGCTCGACGGCATCGACACCACGGTGAGCAAGGGTGAGGTGGTCTGTGTCATCGGACCGTCGGGGTCCGGCAAGTCCACCTTCCTGCGGTGCCTCAACAAGCTTGAGGACATCACCGCGGGCAAGGTCACCGTCGACGGCTTCGACCTCACCGACCGAAAAGTGGACCTGGACAAGGTGCGTCAGCACATCGGCATGGTGTTCCAGCACTTCAACCTGTTCCCGCACATGACGGTGATCGACAACGTGACGCTGGCGCCGCTGCTGACCAAGAAGATGGACAAGGCCGCCGCCGAGAAGCGGGCCATGGAACTGCTGGGCCAGGTGGGTCTGGCGGAGAAGGCCAACGTCAAACCGGCCACGTTGTCCGGTGGTCAGAAGCAGCGCGTCGCGATCGCTCGGGCGCTGGCCATGAATCCCTCGATCATGTTGTTCGACGAGGCCACCAGCGCCCTGGACCCGGAGATGGTCGGCGACGTGCTGCAGGTGCTGCGGGACCTGGCCGAGGGCGGCATGACGATGGTGGTGGTCACCCACGAGATGGGTTTCGCCCGGGAGGTGGCCTCACGGGTGATCTTCATGGCCGACGGCAACATCGTCGAGGACGACACTCCGGCCGAGGTGTTCGACAGCCCCAAACACCCACGGCTGCAAGAGTTTCTGTCGAAGGTGCTGTAACTCAGCGCGCGAACAATCCGGCGACGAGGGCCTGCGCCACCACGCCGGCGTCGCGGCGGGCCGCTGCCGGATCGTCGGCGGTCGCGATCAGCAGGGCCGCTTCGTCCAGCGCGCCGATGAGCATCGACGCGAGGCTGTCGACCGGAAGATCGGGCAGCTCGCCGGTTTCGACGGCGCGGCGGATGCCGTCACGCAGGGTGCCGAGGTAGTTGCGGTTGTCGATCTCGCGCATCTGCGCGAAGCCCAGTGCGGCGGGCGCCTGCAGCACGCTGATCCGGGCCACGGTGGGATCCAGGCAACCGTCCAGAAACTCTTCGATCCCGGCTTCGAGCTGCGTCCTGCCGGTGTCGTGGGCCAGCGCGGCCGGCAGCACGCGCGCGGCCAGCTCACCTTCCACGTTTTCGTAGACGGCCCGGAACACCGCCTCCTTGGTGGGGAAGTGGTAGTACAGCGCGTTGCGCGTGACGGCTGCGACGCGCGCGATGTCACCCGTGGAGACCGCCGCGTAGCCGCGTTCGACGAACAGTGAGCGCGCCGCGGCGACCAGGGCCGAGCGGGTGGCTTCGCTGCGCTGTTCTCGGCCGTCGCGGGGATCGTCGCTCATTCGCAGAATTTTAACAAGCTGTATGTATTGATGTTCGACGCTTCATGTGTTTGCATACAGTCTGTATTGATTGTCCCGATGCTCGCGGCGGAGAGGACTCCGAAGATGAACGTGCTCAGCTCCCGGAGCTTGGTCCAGCTGCCCTGCGGTCAGGTCGGCGTACGTGAACTCGGCAGCGGCCGGCCCGTCGTGCTGCTGCACGGCCTGGTCGCCAACGGACTGGTGTGGCGTCACGTGGCCGCCGGTCTGGCCGGCCAATTCGGTGGCCAGATCCGTTGTATCGCACCTGATCTGGCCCTTGGGTCGCACACCCCGGCGGTGCCGGGCGCCGATCTCACCCTGCCCGGCCTGGCCCGGACCGTGGTCGATCTGCTCGACGCGCTCGGTATCGAGCAGGCGGTACTGATCGGCAACGGCTACGGCGGCGACATCGCCCAGGTGGTCGCCGCGTGCCATCCGCAGCGGGTCGAGTCGCTGGTGCTCGTCGCCACCAACGCCTTCGACTCCGATCCGTGGCCGGTCAAGGTGCTGGCCCGGCTCACCTCACTTCCCGGGGCCGGGTTGTTGCAGTCGAAGATCATCGGGCTGAAACCGCTGCAACGGCTCCGGATCACCTACGGCGGCGCGACCAAACGCCCGATTCCTGCCGACATCATGGCCGAGTATCTCCGGCCGCTACGCAGTGATCCGTTGGTGCGGAACGATTTCCGGCGCTTTCTCGGCGAACTGTCACCGGCGTACCTGGCGGAGTACTCGCCCCGGCTGGCCGAGTACGACCGGCCCGCGCTGGTGGTCTGGCCGCGCGAGGAACGGTACTTTCCCGCCCAGGGCGCGCGACGGCTGGCCGAGACGCTGCCACGGGCCACACTCGAGTACGTCGACGACTCCTACGCCTGGGTGCCCGAAGACAATCCGGCACCGCTGGTCGCGCTGCTGGGCGAATTCCTCGGGTTCGCGCAGCCCGCCGCGGACTCCGGTCAGCCCTGCTCGACCACGTTGGACTGACCCGACTTGCTCACCTCGGGCTCCCCGGCACGGTAGGTGACCCGGTTGTCGAATCCGGATACCCCGATGGTCTCGGAGGATTCGACGGTGATGACGTTCTCGATGCCGGACACCGTCACTGCGGTGCAGTGGCCCGTGATCTCCAACTCGTTCTGGATGCCGCTGACGATCACGGTGTTGTCCCGGCACTCGACGGTCCGGTGCTCGTTGATCCCTGAGACGATCACGGTTTCGCCCGCCGGAACCTGGGTCGGTGCAACGGATCCCGGGACCGGCACGCCGTTGATCGTGGTCTGCCGGATGGTCGTCGACTGGCTGTCGGTGACCGTGCCGGTGGCGGTGTCGCCGGTATCGGTCTTGCTGAAAGTCAGGTAGGCCGTCACGAGTCCGCCGACCACCAGGGCCAGCGCGAATCCGCCGAACACCAGGAACAGGTGCGGGCTGCCGCTGCGGCGTTGTGGCGGTGGCGGTGGCGGTGCCGGATACGGCTCGTAGCCCGGCCACGGCGCAGGCGGTCCAGGGGGCGGCGGTGGGAACGAGGTGGGATAGGTCCAGGGCTGGGTCGGGGGCGGATCGGCGGAGCTCCCGGCGCTGAGTTCCGACGTACGGGCGGCCTCGGCGAGTGGGCGCTCGAGTTCCCGGATGCGCGCCTCGGGGTCGTCCTTCGGGTCCATGCGCAGATGCTCGCACATCCGACCGCAGATGCGGGAGGAATGCGTGCGTGCCGGCACGCCAGACCATTTGCTGACTGCGGCGAGCGCGAACGGTATGCACCGTCCGCCTGCAGGTGAGGTATCCACGAGCAAAATCATTGATACATAACCAGTCTGACCGTTGAACGGCAGTCGGGGCGATGTCGGTGGCCGCGCGTAGCCTGGTACTCACAGATGGTTGCTGCCCAAGGAGAAGAATCTCAGTGCCTCAGACAGGAAGATGGACCGGCGACCCGGTCTGGCTCGCCGATGTGCTTCGGGCGGAAGGTATCGACCTCGTCGAGTATCCCGGCTGGCGTACCCGGGGCCATGGGGATTTCAAGGACATCCGCGGCGTGATGGCGCACCACACCGGCTCGGACGCGGCGACGGCGGCGTCGATCGCCAACGGCCGCCCGGATCTGCCCGGCCCGTTGTCGCAGCTCCACATCGCCCGCGACGGCACGGTGACCGTGGTGGCGGTCGGGGTGGCGTGGCATGCCGGGGTCGGCCAGTATCCGTGGCTACCGACGAACATGGGCAACTGGCACATGATCGGCATCGAGTGCGCCAACAGCGGCACCAGTCCGACTGCGCCGCATCGCAAGAACTGGCCTGACGCACAGTATTTCGCGCTGGTGCGGTGTTGCGCTGCGATCAACCGCCGGCTGGCGCAGACCTCAGAACGCACCATCGGCCACAAGGAGTACGCGGGCCGCGCACAAGGAAAGTGGGATCCGGGCGCCATCGACATGGATATCCTGCGCGCCGACATCCAGGCGCAGATCGGCGATGTCGCGAATCCGGCGCCCACGCCCCGGCCGCCGGTGCCGGTGGGCCAATACACCGACACCCTGCTGTTCCGGCCCATGGAGGGCCCTGAGGTCGCCCGGTTGCAGCGCAGGCTCAAGGGCGCCTACGCGGCGTATGCGGGGGACCTTGAGATCGACGGCGTGTTCGGTCCGCAGACCGAGGCGGCCGTCAAGGAATTCCAGCGCCGCACCCGTGGGCTCAAGGTCGACGGCATCGTCGGCCCGGCCACCGCAGCCGCGCTTCGGCTCTAACCGGTGTCGGGTGGGTTGCTGCGGGCAGCGAACTCGCGATCCGAAACGGCTCATCTTTCACAGCCGTAACACATATCCGCGGTTTCTGCCGGCCTCCGGGCGTTGACGGTCCGGAAAGTTTGCTGGCGTGTCGCAGTGTGATCTACCGCTCACTTTTGCCGGAGATGGTAAGAATTGCTATTGGCAGCCACGCTGACCGTGAAATGCGACACGTCTAACAGATGCTGAGAAGTCCCTGGTAACAGGCATTTAATCAAATGCGACCAAAAGGTAACGAGTCGATAACGAAGAATTTCCTAAGCGCATTCTGAGAGAGTGTTGGCGGCGGTCACCAATTCGCTGTGAACTCGTTCAGGACCTGTCGGTTTCGTCGCTAGACTCAATGCAACCGCGCCACTCCCGGCGCAGATCGACCTGGAATCTAGAGCCGGTGTAAGCCTTGCCGGCGGAGGTGCCGATGACGATGGCAAACAACTTCCTGCGCGCGCTGACTGACGCGCTGCGCCCCGGCCGCGATGACCGCGCCATCGACGATACGTCTGCCCGCAGCGTCGCACTCGACGGTGCGCTCGATGACATCGACGTGGCCGGCCTGGCCGAGATCGGCCGCGGGCCGATCGGTGACATCGCCGTCGACCCCGACCGCGACACCGTGGTGGTCACCAACACCGCAGCGCAGAGCGTCACCGTGATCAACCCCCACACCATGGGTGTGGTGGGTTCGGTCCGCCTTGCAGGAGACCCGTTCGCCGTCGTCGTCGCCGACGACCGCGCCTACGTGAGCGTTTCCACCCCCGGGCATGACGCGATCGTGACGGTCGACACCATCACCGGCGCGGTGCTCAACGAATACCCGCTGGCCTTCAGCGTCACCGCGCTGGCCATCAGCCCGGACGGCAAGCGCGTGTTCGCCGGCCGCGCCGGTAATGAGCGCATCGACATCGCCGTCATCGACACCACCGCCGAGCGCGTCGGCACCATCGACATCGCCACCGGCACCGGGGTCAACCTGGACGCCCTTGAGATCGACTCGACCGGCAAGCGTCTGTACGTCGCCACCTCCGACTTCCGCGGCAGCCGGCTGGTCGTCGTCAACACCGAAACCGCCCAGGCGCAGGCCACCGTGTGGATCGGTGCCCCGATCCGCGACATCGCGGTCGGCGACGGCGTCGCCTACGTGCTGACCTCCGACCTTGAGCACCGCGGCGTGGTGCACACCGTCGACCTGTCCGCCGGCACCGTGGTGGACGCCGTCGAGGTCGGCGGAGCGCCCACCCAGCTGGTGCTGAGCTCCGACGCCACCCGTGCCTACCTGGTCGACTACGACCGGGTCATCGTGTGGTGCGCGCTGACCAGCCAGATCCAGGGCAGCGTCGACGTGCACGCACAGCCCGCTGCAGTCGCCGTGGGGGAGAACGGCACCAGGCTGTACATCGCCGACTACGCCGGCCAGGTCAACGTGTTCGACGTCGCCGAGTCCCTGTACTCGCAGCTGGTCTCGGTCGACGAGGTCGAGATGCACCGGCTGCCCGCCCTCGAGCCGGCCGGTCTCTGATTCACCGCCACCGGTAGCGGGTGCGCGGCCGCCCGGCCTTGCCGTACTCCGTGGTGCGGGTGACGACGCCGTCGTCGGCCAGACGTTCCAGGTAGCGCCACGCCGTCACCCGGGACACCCCGACTTGTTTGGCCGCCTCATCGGCGGTCAGCCCGTCGGGATCATCGCGCACCGCGACAGCGATCTCCTCGGTGGTCTGCGGCGCGGCACCTTTCGCCGAAGACTTGGCGGCTTCTCCTGAGGCGACCCGTAATTCGGCCAACGCCCGGTCGACCTCGGCCTGGCTGGCCGCATCGGTTCCCGACGGCAGCGCCGACCGGTAGCGTCGGTAGCGCTCCAGCCGATCACGAAATGCGGCGAAGGTGAACGGCTTGAGCAGGTAGGCCAGGGCGCCGTGGGCCACTGCCGCCCGCACCATCTCCAGGTCGCGCTCGGACGTGATCGCGATGATGTCGGGTGCCGGCCGCAGCCCGGAAAGACCCGATGCCAACGAGATTCCGCTGGCATCGGGCAACCCGATGTCCAGCAGCACCAGATCGACGGGCTGTCCGGACGAGGACGCCGCAGCCGCCGCCCGCATCGCATCGCGCGCGGTGTGTGCCACCGCTGCCACCGAAAATCCTTCCAGGCGACCGAGATAGGCCTGATGGGCCTCGGCGATCAACGGATCGTCTTCGACGATGAGGACATGAATCATCGGCTGTGTCCTCTGGTCTTCGCGCAAGCGCTCATCGGTGTCCTCTGGTCTTCGCGCAAGCGCTCATCGGTGTCCTCTGCTCTTCGCGCAAGCGCTCATCGGTGTCCTCTGGTCTTCGCGCAAGCGCTCATCGCGGTACCGTTGCTGTGACGACCGATCCGTACGTGACATCGGTGTGCAGTGTCCCGCCGTGTCGTTTGACCGTCTGCGCGACCAGGGCCAGACCCAGGCCGTGGCCGGACGCATCGGACTTCGTCGAATATCCACGCTGCATGGCCTTTTCGAACGTGGACGGATCCATTCCGGGTCCGCTGTCGGCCACCCGGATCAACAACTCGTCATCGTCCTGAGTGACCGTGACCTCGACCCACGGATCCTCGCGGTCACAGGCATCCATCGCATTGTCGATCAGATTACCCAGCACGGTCACCATCTCCTGCCCGGTGAGCGCGGCATCGGCCGACAACTCGGTGTCCTCGGTGACCGTGAGGGTGATCCCGCGTTCGTCGGCCTGAGCGGTCTTGCCGAGCAGCAGGGCCACCAGGGCGGGTTCGCCGACGGCCAGCGAAAGCCGGTCCACCAGACGTTGCGACAGCTCCAACTCACTGGTGGCGAATCGGACCGCGTCCTCGGGCCGGCCCATCTCGACCATGGTGATCACGGTGTGCAACTTGTTCGCCGACTCGTGCGCCTGCGCCCGCAACGAGTCGGCCAGCACCTGCAGCGAGCTGAGTTCGCCCAGGGCGCCCTGTAATTCGGTGCGGTCGCGGATCGTGACGACCTCTGATCCTGAGCCGGCGACCCGGGCCCGGTTGACCACCAGCAGCCGGTCCGCGGTGACATGCAGTTCGTCGCGCACCCCGGGATCGGCGCTGCGCAGGAACTCCGGCAGATCCCGCACCCGCACCGGCCCGGCCGCCAGGCCCAGCAGCCGGCGTGCCTCATCGTTGGCCACCGCCACCCCGTCCCGATCGAGCACGATCAGCCCCTCGGACACCGAATGCAGGATCGCGTCGTGGTGGTCGTACATCACCCGCAGCTCGTCGGGGCGCAGACCCCGGGTCTGGCGCAACAGCCGGCGCCGGATGACCCACACCCCGACCAGTGAAACTGCGAGTGCGGCAGCGGTTATCGCGACGATTTCCGGAATCTGCGCACGCCAGCGCTGCCCCAGCGTCTGCTGGGTGATCCCGGCCGACACCAGGCCCACGACGTCTCCGTCGCGGCCACGTACCGGTGCGACCGCGCGCACCGACGGACCCAGCGTCCCGGTGTAGACCTCGCTGAACGTCTCGCCGTGCAACGCGGGCTCAACCGTGCCGAGGTAGTGACCGCCGATCTGGCTGGGATCGGTGTGGGTGAACCGGATTCCGTCCGGCGCCATGATCGTGATGAACGCGATGTCGGTGCTGGTGCGCACGGCCTCGGTCACCGGCTGCAAAACCTGTGTCGCAGTGCGCGATTCGATGGCCTGTGCGGTCGAAGGGGAATCCGCCAGGGCCGTCGCGATCCCGATCACCTGCTGGCGGGCGGCATCCTCGCCGTCGCGGCGGGCGTCGAGCAGGGCCAGTGCGGTGCCGGCCAGCACCACCACCGCGACCACGAGGACCTGCAGTGCGATGGCCTGCCCGGCGAGCGAGCGAGGCCAGGCCCGTCCCGAGAACCGTCGCCACCAACGCGTCACAACACCTCCCGATTGAGAAGGCAATGACCTCTCAACATAGTGGCCCGGATATCCGCTGGTAGCGGGTTCGCGCCGGCGGTCCTGCAACCTTCGCGACCGTCAATTCGGGACTGCTATCGGAGGGCGCGGAGTCGTAGAATCTGACCATAAGCAGGGTCGAGGGTAGATCCAAGGGAGACCTGCGATGAGCTGCACGATTCATCGCCTGACAACAATTTTCATCACCGCGGTGGCGTCACTGGCAGTCGTGACGGCGATTTCCCCGGCGCGCGGTGCCGCTGCCGAATGCGGCCCGGGCACCGTGTTCGATCCGCCCACCAACTCGTGCGTGGCGGCCCCGCTGCCGCCGCCTCCGCCGCCCCCGCCGCCGGCCTGGAACGGCGACATCACGCCCTACTTCTCGGTGGGCATCTGCGCGCCGATCCCGTTCGTCTCGCTCTGCACCGGTATCTGAGCAGAGCGGTCCCCGCGTCGGCCCCGACACTGCTCTCCTCGGGGCCGACTCGCTGCGTGAACACAATGAACTAAAACGTGACGTGGCTCACCCTATGGTCGACAGTGCTTGTAGAGCGCATTCCCGCCGAGCCGGACCGAACTGGAGGTTGTACCGATGAGCGTCACCGCTGAGCCACAACCGGAGGTGCGTCCGCGTCGCGACCGGACGCACTGGCTCTACATCGCGGTCATCGCGGCCGTCGTCGTCGGCGTGGTGGTCGGACTCGTGGCACCCGAGGTCGGCAAGAGCGTCGGCGTGCTAGGCACCATGTTCGTCGCCCTGATCAAGATGATGATCTCGCCGATCATCTTCTGCACGATCGTTCTGGGGATCGGCTCGGTGCGCAAGGCCGCCACCGTCGGCAAGGTCGGTGGCCTGGCCTTCGGGTACTTCCTGGCCATGTCGACGATCGCGCTGGCGATCGGTCTGGTGGTCGGCAACCTGATCCACCCGGGTAGCGGCATGCACCTGTCGGAGACCTCGGCGGGCAAGGGCGCCGAACTCGCGGAGAAGGCACACGAGGCGGGTGGGCTCATGGACTTCGTCCAGGGCATCATCCCGGACACGCTGTTCTCGGCTCTGACCGCCGGAAGCGTGCTCCAGGCCCTGTTCGTCGCGCTGCTCGTGGGGTTCGCGCTGCAGGGGATGGGCAGCTCCGGCGAACCGATCCTGCGTGGCATCGAGCACCTGCAGAAGCTCGTCTTCAAGGTGCTGATCATGATCCTGTGGCTGGCGCCGATCGGTGCCTTCGGCGCGATCGCCAACGTCGTCGGGCAGACCGGCTGGACGGCCGTCACCCAGCTGCTGACCCTGATGCTGGGCTTCTATGTGACCTGTGTGGTGTTCGTGTTCGGCGTGCTCGGCGTATTGCTGCGCGCCGTGTCAGGAGTGTCCATCTTCAAGCTGGTCCGGTACCTGGCCCGCGAATACCTGCTGATCTTCTCGACGTCGTCGTCGGAGTCGGCGCTGCCGCGGCTGATCGCGAAGATGGAGCACCTGGGCGTCGACCGCAGCACCGTGGGTGTCGTTGTGCCGACCGGATATTCGTTCAACCTCGACGGCACGGCGATCTACCTGACCATGGCGGCCTTGTTCATCGCCGACGCGCTGCACGCCCCGATGTCCGTCGGGCAACAGGTCGGCCTGCTGGTGTTCATGATCGTCGCGTCGAAGGGAGCCGCGGGTGTGACCGGCGCCGGATTGGCCACGCTGGCCGGCGGCCTGCAGGCGCATCGCCCGGACCTGCTCGACGGGGTCGGCCTGATCGTCGGGATCGACCGGTTCATGTCCGAAGCCCGCGCGGTGACCAACTTCTCCGGCAATGCGGTGGCCACCCTGCTCGTCGGCTCGTGGACCCACACGGTGGACAAGGCGAAGGTCGATGCGGTGCTGCGCGGTGACGATCCGTTCGACGAACTCACCATGGTCGACGACCACGCCGACCGTACCCCGGAACCCGCTCACGCCTGACGGGTGGCGCGAAGGCCCGGCCGGTGCACCCGGCCGGGCCTTGTGCGTTGAACTTCTTCCCGTCCTGGCCCGTAACAAGGGGCAGGACATCACCGAAAAGGTGTATGCGGGAGTACGAAAGAAGACACGGCCATGTACGCATCGATCATCATGGTGGCCGCGTCGGGGGCGGCGGCATTGGGAACCATATTGGCGCCCGCCGGATCGGCGTCTGCCGACTCGGCGATCGAGACCATCGGACTGCTGGAGGCCGAAGGCTTCTACGTCAACATCGATCGGGTGGGCAGCGCCCCACTCGAGCAGTGCACCGTCACCAGCATTCGGAACCCACAGACCCAGACCCGGCTGATCCGGGTCGAGCGGTTCGGCAAGAACGGCGCGAAGGAATTCGACCTCGTACCCGTCGTGGTGCGGCGCACCATCACGGTGTCGCTGGACTGTTCGAAGTGAGCCTCAGCGCTGGCAGTTGAGGGACACCGACACGGTGCGGCTGGTGATCGACGGAACCAGGATCCGGTCGCCGCCGAGGCCCGGCCCGACATACGGCACCAACTGGCTGACCTGCTGCGGGTTGCGCACGCTGGTGACCGTGCACTGCTCCAGCGGCGCGGTGCCGATCTTGTCGATCGTGACGGTGTACCCCTCGGACTGCAGGCGGTTGATCGTGTCCTGGGCGGATTCCTCAGCCGAGGCGATCGCCGTCGACCCGCCGATCACGCCCATTACCGCCACGCCGACTGCTGCCAGCGGCCATTTCGCGCGCATCGGACACGTCCTTCCGTCGTTACCGGTCCATCTTCCCCTACATACATCGTCCGGGGAATTCGAATCGTTCCCGCCGGTACCGACCGGCGAGCGCATACCATCGCGCCCGTGAAGAGCACGATGCAGAACTGGCCGTTGACGATCACCGCGATCCTGCGACATGCCTGCGGGGTCAACGGGGACCGGACCGTGACCACCGCCTGCGGCCAGGGCCGCTACCGCACGATCAGTTACCGCGAGCTGGGCGGGCAGGCGGCCCGACTGGCGCACGCCCTGCGTGGGCTCGGGGTCGACGGTGATCAGCGGATCGGCACGTTCATGTGGAACAACACCGAGCATCTCGCCGCCTACCTCGCCGTGCCTTCGATGGGCGCGGTGCTGCACACCCTGAACATCCGGCTGTCCCCGGAGCAGATCGCCTACATCGCCAACGAGGCCGCCGACAGCGTGGTGATCGCCGACGCCTCCCTGGTGCCCCTGTTGGCCCCCGTGCTGCCGTTGCTGGACACCGTGCACACCGTGATCGTCGTCGGCGACGGCGATATCAGCGCCCTGACCGGAAAGACCGTGCTGCGCTGGGACGAGCTGCTGGCCGCCCAACCCGCCGAGTTCGACTGGCCCGAGATCGACGAAAACGACGCGGCGGCAATGTGTTACACCAGCGGCACCACCGGAAACCCGAAGGGCGTGGTGTACAGCCACCGGTCGAGCTACCTGCACGCGTTGAACACCTGCACGGCCAACGCGCTCGACGTCAGCTGCGGTGACTCGGTGCTGCCCATCGTGCCGATGTTCCACGCCAACGCGTGGGGGCTGCCGTATGCGGCCCTGATGGCCGGCGCCAACCTGGTGATGCCCGACCGGTTCATGGACGGTGCCTCGTTGATCGACCTGATCGAGTCGCAGCGTCCCACGCTTGCCGGTGCGGTGCCGACCATCTGGAACGACGTCATGCACCGGCTGGAAAAAGAGCCGGGACACGACGTTTCGTCCCTGCGGCTGGTCGCGTGCGGTGGTTCGGCGGTGCCGCTGTCGCTGATGAAGACGTTCCAGGAGCGGTACGGCGTGCACATCCAGCAGGCCTGGGGGATGACCGAAACCTCGCCGCTGGCCACGGTCGCCAAACCGCTGCCCGGGGTGACCGAGGACCGTGCCTGGCAGATGCGGGTCAGCCAGGGCCGGCCCATGTGCGGCGTGGAAGTGCGCGTCGTCGACGACGAAGGTGCGCCTCTGCCCGCCGACGGTGACGCGGTGGGCGAACTGGAGGTGCGCGGGCCGTGGATCACCGGGTCCTACTACCTGGACCGCGACGCCGAGAAGTTCGACACCGGCTGGCTGCGCACCGGGGACGTCGGCACGATCGACCGGCAGGGCTATGTGACGCTGACCGACCGGGCCAAGGACGTCATCAAGTCCGGCGGTGAGTGGATCTCGTCGGTCGAGCTGGAGAACCACCTGATCGCCCACCCGGCGGTGCTGGAGGCCGCCGTGGTCGGGGTGCCCGACGAGCGGTGGCAGGAACGCCCGCTGGCCGTCGTCGTGCTCGAAGAAGGCGCCTCAGCGGAACCAGCTGAACTACGGGAGTTCCTGGCGGACAAGGTGGTTCGTTGGTGGCTTCCCGAACGCTGGACATTCATCGAACAGGTGCCGCGGACCAGCGTGGGCAAGTACGACAAGAAGACCATCCGGGCCCGGCACGCCGACGGTGCCTACGAGGTCATCACTCTCTAGTTCGCCGGCACCGCGATCGTCGACAGCAGATCGGCCAGCCGGTCCGGCCGGTCGACCATGGAGAACGTGCGGGCGCCGTCGATCACCTCAAGGCGGGCCTGGGGGATGATCCGTGCCAGCCGTTCGCCGTCGCCGACTTCGAAGAACACGTCATCGGCCGACCACGCGATGAGCGTGGGCTTGTCGAATTCGGGTAGCCGCGCGGCCACCCCGGTGGTGACCTCGGTGCGCAACGACAACGTGAACTGCCGGAGATCCTCGGCGATGGCGGGATTCGACAGCGCGGTGCGCACCCACTCGCGGGTGAGTGCGTCGATGTTGGAGTGGGCGAGGCCGTCGAAAGCCCGGCGGCGCACGAGGGGTATCCGCATTGCCTGCGCTCCCGCCCGGAACAGCGCCTTGGACTGCGCGCCAAGGATCACCGGCTTCAGGATCGGCGGCGGAAAGTGTTCGAACGCATCGCAACTCGTCAGTACCAGAGCGCCGAGCCGCTCCGGGTGGTGCACCGCCACCAGCTGTGTGACCACGCCGCCCGTGTCATTTCCGACCAGGACGACGTCCTGCAGGTCCAGTGCGGCCAGAGTGTCGGCGACGATACCGGCAACACCGCGGATGCTCCGGTCGGCGCCGGGCCGCAGTGGTTCGGGGTGCGCGCCCAGCGGCCAGGTCGGGACGATGCAGCGGAGGCCGTGGGTGGCCAGGCGAGCGCTCACCTGCCGCCACAGCTGCCCGCCCATCAGGTAGCCGTGGACGAAGACGACCGGCCTGCCGTCGGTTGGCCCGAATTCCTCGTAATGGATGGTTCCGGCGTTAATCTCAATGATCGACATGGATGACTCCCGGCTCGATACACATTTACGAACAGTCTGCCGGTAACTTACCAACAGGGTGTATGGAAAACAAGAGACGTACTCAGGAAGAGCGTTCCGCGGCGACCCGCGAGGCGTTGATCTCGGCTGCCCGGCAGCTGTGGGGCGAACGCGGCTATGCCGAGGTGGGCACCCCCGAGATCGCCACTGCCGCCGGGGTGACCCGGGGCGCGATGTACCACCAATTCGCCGACAAGGCAGCGCTTTTCCTGGCTGTGGTGGAGGTCGTCGAACAGGACGTGATGGCCCGGCTGGCGACAGAGGTGGCGTCATCGGGCGCGGCGACTCCGGCCGACGCGATCCGGGCCGCGGTCGATGCCTGGCTGGAGGTGTCAGGTGATCCCGAGGTGCGGCAGCTCATCCTGCTCGATGCCCCGAGCGTGCTCGGTTGGGCCGGATTCCGCGATGTCGCCCAGCGCTATAGCCTCGGCATGACCGAGCAGCTGCTGGCCGAGGCGATCAAGGCGGGCCAGCTCGCGAAGCAGCCGGTGCGGGCGTTGGCGCACGTACTGATCGGTGCCCTCGACGAGGCGGCCATGGCGATCGCCACCGCCGAGGACCCGAAGAAGGCCCGCCGCGAGATCAGGCAGGTGCTACGCCGCCTGATCGATGCGATGTTGACTCCCTGAGCGCCGAAATGGCATTCCAGCAGGAAAAGTTCGAGAACAAGCCTGCTGGAATGCCGTTTCGCGGGGTAGGCGACTAACGCTCGGCGCGCTGGTAGGCCGTCACGACGGCCGCGCCGCCCAGGCCGATGTTGTGCTGCAGCGCTGCGTTGACGCCGTCGACCTGACGCTTGTCGGCGGTGCCGCGCAACTGCCAGGTCAGCTCGGAGCACTGGGCCAGGCCCGTCGCACCCAGCGGGTGGCCCTTGGAGATCAGCCCGCCGGACGGGTTGACCACCCAGCGACCGCCGTAGGTGGTGTCGTTGTTGTCGATCAGCCGCGGCGCCTCACCCTCGCCGCACAGGCCAAGGGCTTCGTACAGCAGCAGTTCGTTGGCGGAGAAGCAGTCATGCAGCTCGATGACCTGGAAGTCTTCGGGTCCGAGGCCGGACTGCGCGTAAACCTGCTGTGCGGCTTGGACATTCATGTCGTACCCGATGATGTTGGCGGCGCTGCCGTCGAATGTCGAGGCGAAGTCGGTGGTCATGGCCTGCCCGACGATCTCGACGGCCTGGCCGGCCAGCCCGTGCTTGTCGACGAATGCCTCGCTGGCCACGATCGCCGCGCCCGACCCGTCCGAGGTGGGGGAGCACTGCAGCTTGGTCAGCGGATCGGAGATCATCTTGGCGGCCAGGATGTCGTCGAGGGTGTACTCGTCCTGGAACTGCGCATACGGGTTGTTCACCGAATGCTTGTGGTTCTTGTAACCGATCTTCGCGAAGTGTTCGGCGGTGGTGCCGTACTTCTTCATGTGCTCGCGGCCGGCCGCGCCGAACATCCACGGTGCGACGGGGAAGGCAAACTCATCGATCTCGGCCAGCGCCTTGACATGCTTGCCCAGCGGAGATTCGCGATCCTGCGCACCCGCCTGAAGCGAGCCGGGCTGCATCTTCTCGAAGCCCAGCGCGATCGTGCAGTCGGCCAGGCCACCGCGAATCGCCTGTGCGGCAAGGTAAAGCGCGGTCGAACCGGTGGAACAGTTGTTGTTGACGTTGACGATCGGGATGCCGGTCATGCCCAGCTCGTAGAGCGCGCGCTGGCCCGAGGTGGAATCACCCGAGCAGTACCCGACGTAGCCCTGCTGAACCTGGTCGTACGAGATGCCCGCGTCCTCGAGCGCCTTGGTGCCGGATTCGCGCGCCATGTCCGGGTAGTCCCAACCCTCGCGACGCCCTGGTTTCTCGAATTTCGTCATCCCCACACCGACGACGAACACTTTGTTAGCCATACGACGGAACATACTTCATCGCGAAATCCGGGCAACCATCTTCAACTGGAGTTGGCGCAGCCGCACCGCCAGCGCTGCCGCGGCCAGTAGCGAGAACACTCCGAGCTGCCACCAGTCCGACGGATTGCCGCCGTCGCGGTCCAGGAAGTGGTTGACCGCGTGCAGGGTGTTGGCGACCAGGAATCCCGTCAGCACCACGGCGATCACGTCGCGCCACCAGAGCGCGAACAGCAGCGTCACGGCGATCCCGATCTGGAACACGCCCGCGTCGTGCAGAAAGTGCACGTGATTGGGCCAGTTGGCCCACTGCGCGAACGACGCCGGGTCGATCCGCATCCACACCCCGGTGACCAGCATGCTCAACGACGCCACCACGACGGTGAACTGAATGAATTTCATCTGCATACCCGTCAGACGGGATAGGGGGTGCGGATGTGACAGTCACATCCGCGGTCCGTGCCTCGTCCAAAGGGCATGACCTACCTCGCCGACCATTCCCTGCTGCTGACCGTGCCCGCGTTTCTGCCCGCGGTCCTGGTGGTGCTCGTCATCTCGTACGTGGCGCGGCGAGATCGTGCTTCCGCTGACGACGACGGTGGTGTAGACCTGAAGTAGAACGTGTTCTAATTCTCCTCGAGGGGGGTCTGTGGCGCTCAAAGTCGTGCAGTGGGCAACGGGTGGGGTCGGCGTGGCCGCGATCAAGGGCGTGCTCGAACATCCCGACCTCGAACTCGTCGGCTGCCGGGTGTACTCCGACGCCAAGAACGGCAAGGACGTCGGCGAGATCATCGGCTCCGAGCCGCTCGGGGTCGCGGCCACCAACAGCACCGAGGAGATCCTCGCACTGGACGCGGACGCGGTGATCTACTCGCCGCTCATCCCCAACCCCGACGAGGTCGCGGCGCTGCTGCGCTCGGGCAAGAACGTGATCACCCCCGTCGGCTGGCTGTACCCCAGCGAGAAGCAGGCCGCACCGATGCGGGCCGCCGCGCTGGAGGGCAATGCCACGCTGCACGGCACCGGCATCGCCCCGGGCGGGATCAGCGAGAAGTTCCCACTGGTGTTGTCCGCGATGGCCACCGGGGTGAACTTCGTTCGCGCCGAGGAGTTTTCCGACCTGCGCACCTACGATGCCCCGGACGTGGTGCGCCACGTGATGGGCTTCGGCGGCACCCCGGATACCGCGCTGAGCGGCCCCATGCAGAAGATGCTCGACGGCGGCTTCATCCAGGCCGTCAAGATGGTCGTGGATCACGTCGGGTTCAAGATCGATCCGCGGATCCGCGCCACCCAGGAGATCGCGGTGGCCACCGCGCCCATCGACTCGCCGATCGGCGTGATCGAACCCGGCCAGGTCGCCGGCCGCAAGTTCCACTGGGAGGCCCTCGTCGACGGCGAACCCGTCGTGCGGGTCACGGTGAACTGGCTGATGGGCGAGGAAAACCTGGACCCCGCATGGACTTTCGGGCCGGCCGGGCAGCGCTACGAGATGGAGGTCAGGGGCAACCCGGACTTCACCGTCATCATCAAGGGGTTCCAGTCCGAGGCCGGCGAGGAGGGCCCGGAGTCCGGCGTCGTCGCCACCGCGGCGCACTGCGTCAACTCGGTGCCCGCGGTGTGTGCCGCCGCACCCGGTGTGGTGACCTACCCGGATCTGCCGTTGATCAGCGGGAAGGCTGCGCCGAAGTTGCGGTGAGTGTTGGCTTGTGGTCGAGATATTGCGAAAATCTAGAACACAAGCCGACACTCGGCGTCCGTCGACCTCAGGGCCGCACCAGGATCCGGATCGGATTACCCTCCTGGCGCTCCAACTTGTCGATGCCGAGGGCGATGTCTTCCAGCGACACGATCTCACTGATCGAACGGGACAGATCCAAACGGCCCAGTGACACCAGCGTCGCCAGCGTGGAGATGTCGACGTTCTGGTACCCGAGATGGCCGAGCACCTGCTTCTGGGTCAGGCCGAACATCGACGTCGGGCCGATGGTCGGTTCCTGGGCACTCATCCCGACCGCGACCAGCCGGCCGCCGACGGTCAGCTGGCCCAGCGCCTGCTCGAACGTCGACTTGAGCCCCACCGCGTCGAACGCGACGTCCAGCCCGCGGCCGCCGGTGACGTCGGCGATCTTCTCGCCCAACCGCTCGTCACCGGCGTCGAACGCGTAGTCGGCACCGAGCTCCAAGGCGCGCTCCAGCACCTCAGGTTTGATGTCGACGGCCACCACCGGTACCGCGCCCACCAGCCTGGCCAGTTGCGCGATGTGGGTGCCGACGCCACCCAGACCCCATACTCCGACCGACTCGCCGATGCCGACCTTGCCTGTGCGCACCACCGCGCCGTACGGCGTCGACACCGCATCGGCGAGGATCGCGGCCTGCTCCAGCGGCACGTTGTCCGGCACCCGGGTGAGCCCGACCGCCTGAGCCAGAGTGTATTCGGCCCACGCCCCGTCATAGGCGAACGCCATCAACCGGATTCGCATGCAGTTGGCGATATCGCCGCGGCCGCAGTTGGGGCATTCCATGCAGGGGCGTCCGGCCGCGACGATCACGCGGTCGCCCTCGGCCCAACCCGTGACGCCCGGGCCGAGCTTGGCGATGGTGCCCGACGCCTCATGGCCCTGGGTGACCACCGGGGCCTGGGCCGGGAAGGTGCCGTTGATCAGGCTCAGGTCGGAATGGCAGATCCCGCAGAACGCGACCTTGACCAGCACCTCACCCGGGCCCGGTTTGGGAATCGGAACATCTTCCACCACAACCTTTTTGGTGTCGGCATAGAAGCGCTCCGCCCGCATGGTCGGCCCCAGATCGGATGTCATGGCTTCCCCCTTCGTTGCGGCTGCCCGGCTACTATCGGAAATCATGGCACTTCATCGGGTGCGCTGAGGTCATGTGCCGATTGTTCGGTCTGCACGCCGGGCGCCGACTGCTTCCGGCGACTTTCTGGCTGCTGGATGCCCCCGACAACCTCGCCGAACAGAGCCGGCGCAACCCGGACGGCACCGGCCTGGGCGTATTCGGTGCCGACGGCGTCGCAGCACTGTACAAGGAGCCGGTGGCAGCGTGGCAGGACTCCGAATTCGCCACCGAGGCACACGATGTCACCGCGACGACCTTCATCGCGCACGTCCGCTACGCCTCGACCGGGGCGCTCGATGTGGCGAACACCCATCCCTTTCTCCAGGGTGACCGGATCTTCGCGCACAACGGCGTCGTCGAAGGTCTGGACGCGCTCGACGAACGGCTGCGCGAACTCGGAGTGGCGGATCTCGTCAAAGGCCAGACCGACTCCGAACGGGTCTTCGCTCTCATCACCGCGGCCGTGCGCGCGCACGACGCAGATGTGGGCGCGGGCATCGTCGACGCCGTTGGGTGGTTGGCCGACAATGTCCCTCTCTACGCAGTCAACCTGCTGCTCAGCACGGCCACCGACATGTGGGCCCTGCGCTACCCGGACACCCACGACCTCTACGTGCTCGACCGCCGACACCCCGATCAGCGGCGCCTGCGCCTGCGCAGCGCCCGGATCCGCGCCGAATCCGAGCACCTGACGTCGCAGCCGTCGGTGGTGTTCGCCAGCGAACCGATGGACGGCGAGAACTGGCGGCCCCTCGCCCCCGGCGAGCTGGTGCACGTCGACGCGGACCTGCGGATCGGCACCCGGGTCGCGTTTCCGGACCCGCCGCGCCACCTCCTGCACCGCGATGACCTGTCCGCTCAGGCCGCCGCATCGCAGCACGCCTAGCTGCCGCTTCAGGCGCCCTGGCACACTCGACCTTCGTGACTTCCAAACGTGCACTGGTCCTCGCCGGTGGCGGTATCGCGGGCATTGCCTGGGAGACCGGCATCCTGCAGGGCATCGCCGACGAATCTCCCGAAACCGCCGACGCACTGCTCGCCTCCGACGTGCTGGTGGGTACGTCGGCGGGTTCGACGGTGTCCGCTCAGCTCGGAAGCGGGCTGCGGCTGGAGGAGCTGTTCGAGCGACAGGTGGGCCCCGAATCGGCCGAACTCGATCCCGGGACGAGTATCGACACCGTCACCGACCTGTTCGTCAAGGCCGTGCTGACACCCAACACCACCAAGGCGCAGAAGCTGCAGAGAATCGGTGCCGTGGCGCTCGACACCGCCACCATCGACCCGGAGGTCCGGCGCAAGGTGATCGAGGCGCGCCTGCCCTCGCACGACTGGCCCGACCGGGACCTGCGGATCTCGGCCGTCGACATCGACACCGGCGAGCTGGTGACGCTGGACCGCAACTCCGGGGTGTCGCTGGTCGACGCCGTCGCTGCCAGCTGCGCGGTGCCCGCGGTGTGGCCGGTCGTGACGATCGGCGGCCGCCGGTTCATGGACGGCGGCATCGGCAGTGCGGTCAACATGGTGCTGGCCGCCGACTGCGACACCGCGGTGGCCTTGGTGCCGCAGGGCCGGGCGACGCCGTCGCCGTTCGGTACCGGCGCGGCGCAGGAGGTCGACGGCTTCGACGGACGGTCGCTGGGAATCTTCGCCGACGACGACGCTCTGGCCGCCTTCGGCACGAACCCGCTCGACCCGGACTGCCGGGTGCCCTCGGCGCAGGCCGGTCGGGCGCAGGGCCGGCGGGTCGCAGCCGAGGTCGCCGAGTTCCTGAAGCGCTAGCCGTCGAGCGTGCGGGCGGTCAGTTCCCGCCCCACCTCGATCACCTCGGCGGCGCGATGGAATTCCAGGCTCCGGCACGCGGTGCGCGGCACCTCGATCAGCAGGTCGGGCGGGTAGGCGGCGAGCGTATGCCGGGCCAGCGCGGCCTGCGCGATATCGATCGTGCGGTTCATCACCTCGAAGCTGCCCAGCTTCGGCACCTCGGCCGGCTCCGGTATTTCGGGCGCATCCGGATCGTCGGCCGGGTCGTCCTCGGGATCGAGGGTGTCCTCGGCCGGGAGCGACGCCCCGAACCGGCTCAGCACCGCGCGGGCCGTCGGTCGATCCAGCATGGCCCGCACCGACGCCGTGTCCAGCACCGCCGACGTGCTGCGCATCATGCGGTTGAGCCATTCGGTGGTGGGCCGTCGCTCCGGATCCTCGGGGGTGGGCGCGGTGCCAGGGTCCCCGCCGGACAGGCTGACCGCGATGGTGAGGTCCGCGTTGACCGCGGCGATCGGCGCCATCGGCAGCGGGTCGAGAATGCCGCCATCGCCGAGCAGCCTGCCGTTGAGGACGTGCGGCGCGATCACGCCGGGGATGGCGATCGACGCCCGGATCGCCGAGTCCAGCGGGCCGCGCTGCAGCCAGACCGACTTTCCGGCGATCAGGTCGGTCGCGACGGCCGTGTAGGGGATGGGCAACCCCTCGATCGTGGCCTCGCCGATGATCTCGCGGACCGCGTCGAGAATCTTCTCCGCACGCAGGATGCCTGCCGCGGTGATCGACGGATCCAACAGCCGCAACACCGCCCGTTGAGTCAAAGTCCGTGCCCAGTCGGCGAACTCGTCGAGCTTGCCGGCCGCATGCAACCCGCCGACCAGCGCACCCATCGATGATCCGGATACACCGACGACCTCGTAACCGCGGTCGTGCAGCTCGTTGATCACCCCGATGTGCGCGTAGCCGCGAGCCCCACCACTGCCGAGGGCCAGAGCAACACGCATAACTCCATTGTGAAGCACGTGGGGGAGATGGTCGCCACCTCGCCCCCGAAGCCCCTGGCGTCGGCAAGTCTTAGAACATGGTTTGAGACCAGCTCTGCATCCGCCGCCCGGCGATGATGCCAATTAGCATCGGTACAAGGACATTTCGGGCCGGCCCGCGCCGCCGACCCGGATGCACCGTCGAATATTCGCGGGCTGCGCAGATCCCGGCATCGGTCAACCAACAAGGGGAGAATTTTTTGACCACGATCGAACACACCGCGGCCGAGATCGCCCACCCGTTCGACGACGCACGTGCCCAACTGCGCGATGCTGTCACGATCCTGGGCTACGACGACGGGATGTACGAACTGCTGGCCAACCCCCGCCGCGAGCTCACCGTCGCCGTGCCGTTGCACCGAGATTCCGGTGAGCTGGAACTGTTCATCGGACATCGCGTACAGCACAACGTCTCTCGTGGCCCGGCGAAGGGCGGCCTGCGCTATTCCGCCGACGTCACGCTCGACGAGGTGCGGGCCCTGGCGATGTGGATGACATGGAAGTGCGCCCTGCTCGATGTGCCCTACGGCGGCGCCAAAGGAGGGATCCGCGTCGATCCCCGCCGGTACAGCCGCGGCGAACTCGAGCGGATCACCCGTCGCTACACCAGCGAGATCAGTCCACTGATCGGGCCGGACCATGACATCCCCGCACCCGATGTCGGGACCGACGAACAGACCATGGCCTGGATGATGGACACCTATTCGGCCCAGCAGGGGCACACCGTTCTCGGTGTCACCACCGGAAAGCCGGTGAGTCTCGGCGGTTCGCTGGGCCGCGCCACATCGACATCGCGCGGGGTCGTGCACGTCGCACTGGCCGCGCTGCGGTCGCGTGGCATCAAACCCCAGGGTGCCACCGCCGCAGTGCAGGGCTTCGGGAAGGTCGGTGGGCACGCGGCACGTTTCCTCGACGAGGCCGGCGTCCGCGTCGTCGCGGTATCCGACCAGTACGGCGCGGTCAGCGCCGATACCGGCCTCGACATCGCGGCCCTGGCGCGTCACGTAGACGACACCGGGTCGGTGCTCGGCTTCGCGGAAGCCAACGCGATCAGCAACGAAGACCTGCTCGCAGCCGAGGTCGACCTCCTGGTTCCCGCCGCCGTCGAAGGGGTGATCCACGGCGGCAATGCAGGGCAGGTCAAGGCCACCGTCGTCGTCGAGGGAGCCAACGGGCCCACGACCCCGGAGGCGGATCGTCAGCTCAATGACGCTGGGACACTGGTGGTTCCCGACATCTTGGCCAATGCCGGCGGCGTCATCGTCTCCTACTTCGAATGGGTGCAGGCCAATCAGGCCTACTGGTGGGGTGCCGACGAAGTCGAGGCGCGGCTGGCCGAACGCATGCTGACCGCCTGGGAGCAGGTGAGCGCCCACGCCGACAAACTCCGGCGACCGCTGCGTGCCGCCGCGACCTGCCTGGCCGTCGAACGTGTCGCCCACGCCGGCCGGCTACGCGGGCTCTACCCGTAAGGTCGCGATCCGCATACGGCCATTCCGATGGATCCGCGAAACGGGATCGACAACACTGGGTGCCATGGCTGAGTTCAACGGCACCATCAACCTCGATATCCGCGATTCGACACCCGACTGGAGCGCTTTCACCGCCAAGCCGGCGCCCGATGGTGCGCCCAATGTGTTGGTGGTGCTCTACGACGACACGGGCTGTGCGTCCTGGTCGACCTACGGCGGCCGGGTGAACATGCCGACGCTGGATCGGCTTGCCGCCAACGGATTGACGTACAGCCAGTGGCACACCACGGCGTTGTGCTCGCCGACCCGCTCGACCTTCCTGACCGGCCGCAATCACCACCTCAACGGGTTCGCCTCGATCTCAGAGGCGGCGTCGGGCTTCCCTGGCTACTGCTCGCACATCCCGCCGTCCAACGCCACGATCGCTACCGTGCTGCGCGATGCCGGCTACGGCACCTACTGGGTCGGCAAGAATCACAACGTACCGATCGACGCCTGGACCGCCGGCGGTTCCAAGAAGGAATGGCCGCTGGCGCAAGGCTTCGACCGGTTCTACGGGTTCATCGGCGGCGAGACCAACCAATGGTTCCCGTCGCTGGCTGAGGATAACCACTACATCGACCAGCCCTACGGGCCGGAGGACGGCTACCACCTGTCGAAGGACCTTGCCGACAAGGCCATTGCGTTTCTGCAGGATTCGCGGCAGACCGAGCCGAACAAGCCGTGGTACCTGTGGTTCTGCCCCGGTGCCAATCATGCCCCGCACCACGCCCCCAAGGACTACATCGACAAGTACAAGGGAATGTTCGACGACGGCTACGAGGCCTACCGGGAGTGGGTCCTGCCGCGCATGATCGAGCGCGGAATCCTGCCCGAGGGCACCGAACTGACGCCGCTCAACCCGATGCCGCCCGGCACGTTCTCCGAAGGCGATTCGGTACGGCCATGGGACTCGTTGAGCGTGGACGAGAAGCGGCTGTTCTCCCGCATGGCTGAGGTCTTCGCCGGGTTCTCCGAGTACACCGACGCCCAGGTCGGTCGGATCATCGACTATCTCGAAGAGTCCGGGCAGCTCGACAACACCCTGATCATTTACGCTGCCGATAACGGGGCGTCGGGGGAGGGCAGCCCGAATGGCTCGGTCAACGAGAACAAGTTCTTCAACGGCTGGCCCGACGACATGGACGAGAACCTCGCCCTTATTGACGAATTGGGTACCCCGAATACTTATAACCACTACCCGACCGGGTGGGCGGTGGCGTTCTCGACGCCGTACAAGATGTTCAAGCGGTACACGTATCAGGGCGGGGTGTGCGATCCGCTGGTGATCAGCTGGCCCAAGGGCATCAAGTCCCGCGGCGAGGTACGCGACCAATACCATCACTGCACCGATATCGTGCCGACGATCCTGGAATGCTGCGGTGTCCCGATGCCCGATGTCGTTAACGGGGTACAGCAGCACCCACTTTCGGGAGTGTCGATGCGGTACTCGTTCGACGACGCCGACGCGCCGACGAGCAAGGAGACGCAGTACTTCGAGATGCACGGCCAGCGTGGCATCTGGCACAAGGGCTGGAAAGCGGTGACCGAACACGGGCCGACCAGCGGCATGAGCAACTTCGACAACGACCGCTGGGAGCTGTTCCACACCGACATCGACCGCGCCGAAGCCCATGACCTCGCCGACCAGCATCCGGATAAGGTTGCCGAGCTGGCGGACCTGTGGATGCGCGAGGCAAAGGCCAATAATGTGTTGCCGCTCAACGACTACGGCACCCGCGGTGAGGACCTGAAGAAGTTCCTCGCACTGGAATTCCAGGTCCCGGTGTCACCCAGTGGCCAATACGTCTACTACCCGGGTACCAGTCCGATCCCGGAGCGGTCGGCGGCCAACACGCACGCGGTGTCGTTCAAGGTGCTGGCCGACGTTGTGGTCGAGGCCGGGACGCAGGGCGTGATCTTCGCCCAAGGTTCACGGTTCGGCGGGCATGCGTTGTACGTCAAGGACGGCAAGGTCCGCTACGTCAACAACTTCCTGGGCATCGCGCCGATGCAGGTGCTGGAGGCGCCCCTACCTGCGGCCGGGCGGCACATCATCGGCGTCGATTTCGCCAAAGAGCGGATGGGCGAACACGGCGAATCGCACGGCACCGCAACGCTGTACGTCGACGAGGTCGCGTCAGACAGCAAGGAGATCCGGACGATGTCGGGCCACTATGCGCTGTGTGGTGAAGGTCTGTGCATCGGTTGCGACAGCTCTGATCCGGTGACCACCGACTACAGCGGCCGCTTCGACTACACCGGCGGCCGCATCGTCAAGGTGGTATTCGACGTGGCCGACGACGCCTACATCGACGTGGAACGGCACTTCGCCGCGGCAATGTCGCGAGACTAACCGACAGCGGCCTCGTCGACGGTGTCGAAGTATCGGTGCTGGCTCTCCACCTCCTGCCACCACGGCCAGCGTTTCGCCATCTGGTGCAGGTCGTCGCGCAGACCGGTGTAGCGGACTTCGACACCGTCGAGCTCGGTCTCCAGATCCCGCAGGCCGTCGAGGATCGTGGAGGTCAGCCAGGGCAACCGGGACAGATCGAGGATCACCACGCCGGGACGCGGTTCGGCCGCGGCGACCTTCGTGAGCACCGCGTCGACGTTGGCGCGCAGGTTTGCGGTGTACAGGCCGAGGTCGAACCGCAGCACCAGCGGTTCGACGCTGACCTGAACGACGTGAGCCCGATTGGCTTCCCGCAGTACGAAGTACAGGGTGAGCAGGACGCCGCCGGCGACGGCCGGCAGCAGACCGACGGTCAGGCCGAACACCCCGACGATCGCTGCCAGGCTGAATTCCAGTTTGTCGAACCTGTACAACCGCCGCAGGGCGCCGATGTCGATCAATCCGAGCACCGCGACCAGCACCATCGCGCCGAGCGTGGCCTGCGGCAGCTTCGAGAGCGCCGGTGCCAGGAACACCGCGACCAGCACAGCCAGCGCCGCGGTCACCAGACCGCAGACCTGAGACCGGGCCCCGGTGCGCAGGTTCATCCCGGTCTGGGAGAACCCGCCGGCCGGCGGCAGCGTGTGGAAGAACGAACCCACCACTGCGGCAATGCCGTTGGCGGACAACTCGCGGTCGGCGTCGATCTGTGGCTCATCGGGCCGGCGAACCCCACGCGCCACCGCGACGGTCTCCAGAAACGCCATCATCGCGATGGCCAGCGCACCGGGAATCAGGTGCCCGACATGGTCGAGAGCGGGCAGTGCAGGTAGCGGAATGCCTTGCGGCACCTCGGGAATCAACGCCACGCCCATCGACGGCAGCCCGCCGAAGGCCGCCAGCGCGATTCCCAGCGCCACCACGATCAGCGGACCGGGCACCAGCGGCGCGAACTTGCCGATCAGCAGGAGCAGCGCGATGGTGACGATGGACAGCAGCACGGTGGGGACGTTCGCGTGACCGAGCTGGCGCAGCACCGACCACAGGATGTGGAAGAAGCCGGTGGCATGCGGATTATCTTCCACACCAAAGAGTTTGGGTACCTGTGCGGCCGCTACCGTCAGGCCGACGCCGGCCTTGAGTCCGAGCAGCGTCGCCTCGTTGATGTTCTCGATGATCGCACCGAGCCGCAAGAGCCGCGCAACCAACAGGAATGCGCCGACCAGCAGCGTCAAGGTGATCAGATGGGCCTGCGCATCCGGTGAGCCGGCGGCGATCCCCGCACCGACCATCGTCGAGGCGCTCAGCGTGGCGATCGTCGACGTGGTGGTGACGCTGGTGGTGCGTGATCCACCGATGAACGCGTAGATCACCAACGGCAGCATGCAGGTGTACAAACCGAACTGGACCGGCATGTGCGCCACGGTCGCGTAGGCCATGGCCTGCGGAATGATCACCGCACCGGCAGCCAGACCGGCGACTACGTCGGCGCGTAACCACACCCGCTGATACGGAAGGATTCCCGGCACACGCACATTCGAAGTATCGCCCACGACGCACGCAATCGTGGGAGGGTTGACATGTGGGTACGCCAACGTTCGTTCGAAAGCTCGGTCGTCCCAAGCCCCGTGATGTCATAGCCGGACTGGTCACGGGCCTGTTCTCCATACCCGAGGGCATGGCCTACGCCAGTATCGGCGGGTTCAACCCGGTCACCGGCATCTACGCCGGCGTCATGCCGGGCATCATTGGGTCGCTGTTCGCCCGCACGGTGTTGATGGTGACCACCCTGACCAGCGCAATCGCGCTGACATCACGCAGTGTGCTCAAGGAAGCCGGTCTCGATCCGGCGGACCCGGCAAATGTCGCCGCGCTGGCCCTTGTGGTCGGTGTGGTGATGCTGCTGTTCGGTCTGCTGCGGTTCGGCTCGATCATGAACTTCGTCTCCAACGCCGTGATGACCGGCTTCTCCACCGGCATCGCCCTGCAGATCGTGGCCGGCGTCCTCGGCGACGCGACGGGTTACAAACCGCAGAGCGGCAACACGATTGGCAAATTCATCGACTCCCTCGCCCATATCGGGCTATGGCACCCGGCCGCCGTCGCGGTAGCGCTGGGCACGGTCGCGGTGTGGGCGGTGTTCCACTTCATCAAGCCACTCGAATCATTCGCGACGTTGCTCGCCCTCGTGGTGGTGACCGCGGTGGTGGCGGTGGCGCACATCGACGTCGAAACTGTGGGCGACATCGCGTCGATCGCGAATGCGCTTCCACCGGTGACGGTTCCGAACTTTGCCGCGATGCCCGAGCTGATCGTCGGCGGCGTCGCGGTGGCACTCGTCGCGCTGGCTCAGGCCGCGGGAATCTCTGCCGCCGTACCGAATCCGGACGGCAGCCGCACCAACATGAATGGTGATTTCCTGGCCCAGGGTGCGGCAAACGTGGCAGGTGGCCTGTTCGGTGCGCTGCCGGCGGGCGGCTCGCTCTCGCGCACGGGGGTGGCCACCTCGGCCGGTGCCCAGACTCGGTGGGCCGGAATCTTCGCCGGGCTCTGGCTGGCCGTGCTGGTGCTGGTCGCGGGCTCGGCCGCGGAGATCATCCCGATGCCCGTGATCGGCGGGCTGATCCTGGTGATCGGGGCCGAACTCGTCGTCGGCCGGCTGCCCGACATCAAGCTGGTGCTGCGGGTCGCGCCGTTGTCGGCCGTCGCGATGCTGGTCACCTTTGCCGCCACCACCCAACTGCCCCTGCACACCGCGATCGTCATCGGCGTGATCACCTCACTCGTGCTCTACTGCGCCAAGGCTGCCGAGGCCGCGCAACTGATGGCGCTGACCCCGACGTCCGATGGCGGCTGGCAGGAGGCGCCCGTGCCCGAGCGGTGCGCCAGCAACGACGTCACCGTGCTGCACTACGCCGGCGTGGGGCTGTTCGCCGAGGTGGCCCGGATCGACGAGACCTGGCCGCGGGCCGAAGGCACCACCAATGCCGTGGTGGTGCTGAGCCTGCGGGCGCTGCCCGACGTGCCGTCCTCGGTGACCATCAAGGCGCTGCGCCGCTGGGCCGGCCAACTGACCGCCAACAACGGCAGGCTGATCATCGCCGGGGTCAACCCCGGGACCGCGGAGGTGCTGCTGCGCGGTGGGCTCGATGACCTGCTGGGCGCCGACGGCGTGGTCCCGGCATCCGACCGGATCTTCGGCGCGCTCGACGTGGCGGTCGAACGGGGCCGCGCCTGGGTGGCCGCTCAGGGCGGCGAACCGGGGGATTCGCCGCAGCGTGATTCGAACTAGCTGCAGAGCTCGTCGGCCGCAGCCCGCGCCGCCACGATGACGGCAGCCTGACGCCCCGGCTCCAGCTGGGCCCATGCCACGTTGTACGTGCCCGGCCCGGGTGCCGCGTCGGGAGCCTGCACGCTCGCCAGGTACGGCTCGATCTGGGCCTTGAGGTCACCACCCTTGGCCTGCATCCAGATCTTCGCGGCGTGACAGGCCTGGAAATACTCCTCCTCGGTGGACTGCGCGTCGGCGCCGACGGCCGTCGTGACCCCGCCGGGCGAGGTCGCCACCTCACCGGGCTTGGCCGTCGGGGTGGCCGCCTCGGCGGTCGTCGTCGCCTGCGGAGCAGGTGCCGTGGATGCCCCGGACTGGTCCTTGCCGGCATCCGTCGAGCATCCGATCAGCAGGCCCAGCCCGGCGGCTGTGGCGGTCAAGCGTGTGGTCCACGTGTAACGGCGCATCCCGCCAATCTATGCAACACTGGCGGCCGTGACGGAACGGACCGGATTCCAGGAGTGTTGTCGGGCTCGCTAGCGCGCCCGTCTGCCCTGTTCCCGTCGTTCCTGGAGCTTCACTGATGCTGTCCACGCTCGCACCCGTCCCTGCCGTCTCGGCGCCCACCCGGCTGCGACTGCCCGATCTGCTGCACGCCACCGACCGCGCCGCTGACGACGTGTTGTCCGGCCGCTACGACCGGCTGCTGAGGGGGCTGCCGAAGGATGACCGGTGGTACACCCGGCTGTCCGGTGACGACGAAGTCGAGGTCTGGCTGATCAGCTGGGTGCCCGACAAGTCGACCGAACTGCACGACCACGGCGGCTCGCTCGGCGCGCTGACCGTGGTGTCCGGCTCACTGCGCGAAACCCGTTGGGACGGCGAGCTGCTGAGGCAGCGACGGCTCACGGAGGGCGATCAGGCGGCCTTCCCGCTGGGTTGGGTTCACGATGTCGTCCATGCCTCCGGACCGGTGACGGTGACCGGGCCCACGCTCAGCGTGCACGCCTACTCGCCGCCGCTGACCGCGATGTCCTACTACGAGGTGACACCGCAGAACACGTTGCGGCGCAACCGCACCGAGCTCACCGACGCACCGGAGGGATAGCGATGAGCCGCATCGACACCGTGCTGGAGCAGGCCCGCGCCCGGCTGCACCGGCTGCCCGCCGCAGACCTGCCCGAGGCGCTGGATTCCGGCGCCGTGCTGGTCGACATCCGGCCCGCCGCTCAACGCGCCGCCGAAGGCTCGGTGCCCGGCGCGCTGGTCATCGAGCGCAACGTGCTGGAGTGGCGCTGCGATCCGACCAGCGACGCACGGATTCCGCAGGCCGTCGACGACGACGTCTACTGGGTGATCCTGTGCTCGGAGGGCTACACCTCGAGCCTGGCCGCCGCCTCGCTGATCGACCTTGGGCTGCACCGGTCGACCGATGTCGTCGGCGGCTACCACGCACTGGTGGCCGCCGGTCAGGTCTGATCAGGACGCCACTCAGGCGTTTTCGTTGTTGTTCAGCAGCGGACGGAGTTTCGCGGTCATCTCCGGCGTCCAACCCGGCGGCTGCAGGATCGCCGCCCAGGCATCGGCCACATTCTGGACGTAAACGTGCCCATGTCCGTCGGGCACGTCGACGGCAACGGCCATGTCCGCGGACACCTGCAGGAACGTCACGATCGGGATCCACTCCATGCGGCGGGACACGTCGTACCCACGGGGCTCACGCAGCCAGTCCGGCTTGGCGAACAGCAGGTCGGGAGTCCACCACGAGATCGGGTCCGACGCGTGCTGCAGGTACACCGCGCGGGGGTGGCCCCATTGCGCTTCTGGCCGGTCCAGATTCTCGGCCTTCGCGACGAACCTGACGTTCTCGCCGTTGTCGTAGATCGGTAGCCACTCCGGTGAACCGGCGTCGCGGTCACGGGTGAGCGTCGTCCAGATGGTGTTCTTGAACGTCGGGCCCGAGAACAGCGCGCCGTCGGTGCGGGCGACGAGATTGTTCAGCGACAGGAACGGCGCCTCGCCGCCGAACGAGCCAAGGCTTTCCCCGAACACCACCAGCTTGGGCCGCTGGGGCTCAGGCATCGCCCGCACCAACGCGTCGACCGCCTCGAACAACGCCTGCCCGGCCTGCCGCGCGTTCTCCTGGTCGACCAGGAACGACAACCAGCTCGGCAGGAACGAGTACTGCATCGACACGATCGCGGTGTTGCCGTTGTACATGTATTCCAGGGCCGAGGCCTCGGCCTCGTTGATCCAGCCCGTGCCCGTCGTGGTGGCCACCGCGACCACAGCGCGGTTCAGCCCGCCGGTGCGCTGTAATTCCCTGGCCGCCAACGCCGCCGTCGCCTTGATGCCGTCGGCGGAGTGCAGGCCGGCGTAGGCGCGGATCGGTTCGACCGCGGGCTTGCCGCTGAACCGCGAAAGTTGTTGCACGGTAGGGCCGGCCGACACGAACACCCGGCCCTGATGGCCCAGCGATTCCCAGTCCGCCAGCGACTGCGGGCCACCCGAGCGCAGGGGCGTCATCGGCGCGGGAAAGTCGGGATCGCTCTCGTCGTTGACCGCCGCGAACGTCCGGTTGATGGTGTCCATCGCCACCCGGACCACCACCCCGTTGAGCAACGCGATGCTCAACGCCAGCAGCAATGCCACCACCACAACGGCCGAAACCCGTGGCGGCAGAAAGCGATCGAACTTGAGATCCAGGAACCGCACCAGCTTGCGGATCAGCTGGCCCAGCTCGACGAACGCGAACAACACCACCAGCGACAGCACCGCCGTCAACGGGTGGTCCCAGAACTTCAGCCGGGGCACACCCATGAAGTCACGGATCTCGTCCTGCCACACATGGAAGTAGACGATCATCAGGACCTGGCCGACGATGCCGACGGCCAGCAGGGACAACCACGCCCACTTCGGCGCCCGCGGGCTGGTTTCCGCCGAACGCATGTAGCGGACCAGCCACACCCCGAACACGCCGAGCCCGTAGCCGGTCGCGCCCGCCGCGCCGCTGACCAGGCCCTGGAACAGCGGGCCGCGGGGCAGCAGCGACGGCGTCAGCGAGAACCAGACGAACACCAGACCCACCGCGGTGCCGAAGAACGTGTAATGACGCGCCCACCAGACAGGTTTGTCCACGTCACCTGACTGGACTTCGGGTGCGTCGGCCTCGGGTTCGGCGGTGTCGGTCACCCGTCAGACCTTAGCGATGGGTGAAGTTTGCGGCGCGCTTCTCGGTGAACGCCGCCATGCCTTCCTTCTGGTCGGCGGTGGCGAATGCCGAGTGGAACAGCCGGCGCTCGTAGAGCAGTCCCTCGGCCAGGCTCGACTCGAAGGCGCGGTTGACCGCTTCCTTGGCCATCCGGGAGGCCGACAGCGACATCCCGGCGATGGTCTCGGCCACCGCCAGGGCCTCGTCGATCAGCGAGTCCGCAGGCACCAGGCGGGAAACCAGGCCGGCCCGCTCGGCCTCGACGGCGTCGATGGTGCGGCCGGTCAGGATCAGATCCATCGCCTTGGCCTTGCCGATCGCCCGCGTCAGCCGCTGGCTGCCACCCATGCCCGGCAGCACGCCCAGCTTGATCTCGGGCTGACCGAACTTCGCCGAATCCGCGGCGATCAGGATGTCGCACATCATCGCCAGCTCGCAGCCGCCGCCGAGTGCGTAACCGGCGACCGCGGCGATGGTCGGGGTGCGGGTGGCCGCGAACTTCGACCACAGCTCGAAGAAATCGGCCGAGTACACGTCGGCGAAGGACAGATCGGCCATCTCCTTGATGTCCGCGCCCGCGGCGAAGGCCTTCTCGTTTCCGGTGACGATGATCGCGCCGATGCCGGGATCGTTGTCGAGTTCGGCTGCGGCCGTGGTCACTTCGGTCATGACCTGGCTGTTGAGCGCGTTCAGCGCCTTGGGCCGGTTCAGTTTGATGGTGGCGACCCGGTCGGTGCGGGTCACCAGGATCGTCTCGAACTCACTCATTTGGTCTCCTCCTGGAAGGTCAGATCGGGTTCTGCCGGAACGAAGTACGCCTCGATGTCGGCCGGGGTGACCGCGGAGAGCGAGGCGGGGGACCACTGCGGGTTGCGGTCCTTGTCGACGAGCTGGGCCCGGATGCCCTCGACGAAATCGTGGGATTTCACCGATGCGCACGAGGTCCGGTACTCCTGCTGCAGCACGTCTTCCAGTGTGTCCAGCTTGGCCGCCCGGCGCACCGCTTCCAGCGTGACGGACAGGGCGATGGGGGAGCGGGTGGCGATGAGCTTCGCGGCATCTTGCGCGGCGGAGGCATCGTGGCCGCCGAGCGCGGCGAGGATGTCGTCGACGGTGTCGCCCGCGTAGCACTCGTCGATCCAGTCGCGCTGTTCGAGCAGTGGGCTGGCGGGCGGATCGATGGCGTGGGTGGCCAGGGCGTTCTCGACCCCGTCGGCGATGACGGACTCGGTGAACGCGGCCAACTTGTCGTGGGGCACATAGTGATCAGCGAAACCCATGGCGATCGCGTCGGCCCCGGAGAACGGCGCACCGGTGAGCGCGGCGTGCAATCCCAGTCGGCCGGGCGCCCGCGACAACAGGTAGGTGCCGCCGACATCGGGGATGAAGCCGATGCCGACCTCGGGCATCGCCATCTTGGTGGTGTCGGTGGCGATCCGGACGCTGCCGTGCGACGCCACGCCCACGCCACCGCCCATCACGATGCCGTCCATCAGCGCCACGTAGGGCTTGGGGTAGCTGCCGATGTAGGCGTTGAGCAGGTATTCGTCGTACCAGAACCGGCGCGCGTCGGCGCCGCCCTCGCGAGCGCTGTGATACAGCGCGACGACGTCACCGCCCGCGCACAGGCCGCGTTCGCCAGAACCGGTCAGCAGCACGGTGTGAACGGACTCGTCGTTCTCCCAGGCGTGCAGGGCCTCGGAGATGCCCGCGACCATCGCATCGTTGAGCGAGTTGATCGCCTTGGGCCGGTTCAGCGTGAGGATTCCGACGCCGTTGCGGACACTTACTAGGACGTCCTCGTTTTCTGTCACGAGTTGCAATCTAGTTCGGGCACCCAGGGAGCGTGCGCTACGGGTAGGGTTTGCCTCAAGATCAAACCTGGCAGTTTCCTGGGAGTCATTTCGCCTCCACGGGAACCCGCCCGGAACATTGATCGTTGAGCTAGTAGTTCGTTACCGAACATCTCATAGGAGAGGAACCCGACGGTGCGCGAAACCAGCAACCCGGTATTCCGCAGCCTGCCGAAGACGCAGGGCGGATACGCACAATTCGGTACCGGAGCCGCAGGCTTCGGTGCACAGCAGGTGCATGCGCAGCCCTACGCGCAGGAGTACCTGGAGCAGCCGCAGACCGGCGTCTCCCGGCCGCTGACCATCGATGACGTCGTCACCAAGACCGGCATCACGCTGGCCGTCGTCTCGGCCGTCGCTGTCGTGTCCTACTTCCTCGTGGCCGGAAACACGGCCCTGATGATGCCGTTCACCCTCATCGGCGGCCTCGGCGGCCTGGTGATGGTGCTGATCGCGACCTTTGGCCGCAAGCAGGACAACCCGGCCATCGTGCTGACCTACGCGGCGCTCGAAGGCCTGTTCCTCGGCGCAGCGTCGTTCCTGTTCGCCAACCTGGTGTCCAGCGGTGGGCCCACCATGATCTTCCAGGCCGTGGTGGCCTCGATCGGTGTGTTCATCGGCATGCTCGTGGTCTACAAGACCGGCGCCATCCGTGTGACGCCCAAGTTCACCCGGATGATCGTCGCCGCGATGTTCGGCGTACTCGCGTTGGTTCTGGTGAACTTCGTGCTCGCGATGTTCGGTGTCGGCGGCGGTGAGGGCCTGGGCCTGCGTTCCGGCGGCGGCCTGTCCATCGCGTTCTCGCTGTTCGTCATCGCCCTGGCGGCGTTCAGCTTCCTGATCGACTTCGACGCGGCCGACCAGATGATCCGCGCCGGTGCTCCGGAGAAGGCGGCGTGGGGCATCGCCCTTGGCCTGACCGTGACCCTGGTCTGGCTGTACATCGAGATCCTCCGGTTGCTGTCGTACTTCAACAACGATTAGCAACCCTGCCCCGAGAAAGGCGTCCGCGATTGCGGGCGCCTTTTTCTTTTGGGTTTCGCGTTGGGCGGGCGGCGAGTCTGCGCTGAGGGCCGCGAGCCTGCGCTGAGGGACGCGAAATCGCGCCAACTTCCGCGCCGTCCTGCCCGACGTCTATGTGGCCCTGGATTTCAGCCCGGGCCTGGTTGACCGGGCCAGGGCAGCGTGGCTGTGGTCGCACCGCCAGGGGGTGCTGGCGGGTATCACCGCGGCGGCGCTGCACGGAGCCAAATGGGTGGACGAGTGTGCTCCGATCCAGTTGATCTGGACCAACGCCAGGAGCCCCCGTGGTGTGCGGACGTCCGCAATGAACTTGCCGCCGAACGAGACCGGACAGGCCTGCGAGTTGCCGGTGACAACGCCGGCGCGGACTGCGTTCGACATCGGCCGCACCCCTGGCATCGGTCGTGCGGTGGCGCGGCTCGACTCCCTCGCCAGGGCAACGGATTTGAAGGCTCGCGATGTCGAAGAAGTGGCCGCGCAGCACCGCGGAGCCCGCGGACTGCGCCAACTGGAGCGAGTGCTGCCGATGGTCGATGCCGGGTCGCAATCCCCGAAGGAAACCTGGCTGCGCCTGCTCCTGATCAACGACGGGCTACCGCGTCCGCAGACGCAGATCCCGGTGGTGGGGGCGAAGGGTTGTCCGTTCGCCTACCTAGACCTGGGTTGGCCCCAATGGATGGTCGCGGTGGAGTACGACGGCGACCAACATCGCAGTGACCGTGCGCAATACGTCAAGGACATCCGCCGAACAGCCGAGCTGGAGCGGATGGGCTGGATCATCGTCAGGGTGGTGGCCGAGGACCGGCCGGCGGAGGTCCTGCGAAGAGTTCGCGCAGCAATTGCCAGCAGACAATCGACGCTGTGCTGAGGGCAACGAGTCTGCGTACAGATCGCGAAAACGCGTGAATCGCGATCTGTACGCAGACTCGGCAAAAGCCAATTAGCTCAGGCGCTCCACAACCATCGCCATACCCTGGCCGCCACCGACACACATCGACTCGATGCCGAAGGTCTTGTCGTAGGTGGAGAGGTTGTTCAGCAGCGTGGCGGTGATGCGGGCACCGGTCATGCCGAACGGGTGGCCCAGGGCGATCGCGCCGCCGGACACGTTCAGCTTGTCCTCGTCGATGCCGAGTTCCCGAGCCGAGCCGAGCACCTGCACCGCGAATGCCTCGTTGATCTCGACCAGATCGATATCGGAGATCTTCTTGCCTGCCTTGGCGAGCGCCTTCTTGATGGCCTCGATCGGGCCCAGGCCCATGATCTCCGGCGACAGGCCGGACACCCCGGTGGACACGATGCGGGCCAGCGGGGTCAGCCCCAGTTCCTTGGCCTTGGTGTCGCTCATGATGACGACGGCGGCGGCGCCGTCGTTCAGCGGACACGCGTTACCCGCGGTGATGGTGCCGTTGGGCCGGAACACCGGCTTGAGCTGGCTGATCTTCTCGTAGGTGGTGCCGGCGCGCGGGCCGTCATCGGTGGAGACCACGGTGCCGTCGGGCAGCGTCACGGGAACGATCTCGCGCTCGAAGAAGCCGTTCTTGATGGCCTCCTCCGCACGGTTCTGCGACCGCACGCCCCAGTGATCCTGGTCCTCCCGGCTGATACCGGTGTAGGTGGCGACGTTCTCGGCGGTCTGACCCATGGCGATGTAGACGTCCGGGATGAGGCCGTCCTCGCGCGGGTCGTGCCACTTGATGTCGCCCTCGGCCTGCGTGATCGTGCGGGCCTGCGCCTCTTCGAACAGCGCGTTCTTCGAGTTCGGTGCACCGTCGGCGGCGCCGACGCCGAAGCGCGACACAGTCTCGACGCCCGCGGAGATGAACACGTCACCCTCGCCGGCCTTGATGGCGTGGAAGGCCATCCGAGTGGTCTGCAGCGACGACGAGCAGTACCGGTTCACGGTGGTGCCGGGCAGGAAGTCGTAGCCGAGTTCGACGGCCACGGCACGGGCGATGTTGTAGCCGGCCTCACCGGCGGGCTGGGCGCAGCCCATCATCAGGTCGTCGATGTCCTTGGGATCCAGCGACGGCACCTTGTCCAACACGGCGCGCACCATCTGCGCGGCCAGGTCGTCGGGACGCATGGTGGCCAGTGAGCCCTTGACGGCCCGGCCGATCGGCGAGCGGGCGGTGGCAACGATGACGGCTTCAGGCATGACGGCTCCTGCTGATCGAATGGCTTGAAAACTCAGGTTGAAACTAGCCCGCGTGCACCACGATGGGTGCGGGCACCCCGGTGGAGCGGCGCCACAGCCTGCTGACACCGCCCAGACGGGTCAGCAGTGTGCTGGTGTCGGCGGCCCCGGATTCCAGCGCCGCGTCCCCGTCCCATTCGCCGAGCGCGGTGCACAGCGCGGGCAGCAACTGCTTGGCCGCCAGCGCGTAGCCGGCCGCCGACGGATGGAACATGTCCTCGGAGAACAGCAGGTCAGGGGCCTTGTGAAAGTCCCGGGCCAGCAGATCCGAGAACGGCACGGGTATGCCTCCGGCCGCGCGAACGGCACCGGCCTGGGCGCGGGCCAGGCGCAGGCCGAGGTTGCGTGCGACGGTGCGCAACGGCTGGGGGATGGCGGTGATCACGCCGAAGTCGGGGCAGGTGCCGACCACGACGACGGCGCCCGCCGAGCGCAGCCGACGCACCGCGTCGCCGACGCGGCGGGCCGACGGGCCGATGCCGTTGGGCTTGGTGATGTCGTTGGCGCCGATCATGATCACGGCCGCATCCGGCGGTGGGCCCGCCACGAACATGGCATCGATCTGACCGGACAGGCCCTTGGAGGTGGCACCCACAATCGCCTTGGTGCTCAAGCGGACTCGCTTGTCGAACTGCTCGGCCACGCCCCTGGCGATCAGGACTCCCGGTACCTCGTCGGGCACACGGCAGCCGTATCCGGTGGCCGTGGAGTCGCCGAAGATCATCAGGTGGATGTCGAACGGGACGCCGCGTTCCCACTTCTCGACGGGCCCGCCGCCGGGGAGATACACCCCGTCAGCACGGGGCGGGATGTCCCAGGACTTGGGAATGACCTGCCTGGCCTTGTTCGCCTGCCCGCTCAGCAGGTTGCGCGCTCCGAGGTAGACCGATCCCGTAGACGCCAGCGTCGCCGCAGCGGCGAGGGCGATGGTCGACCGGCGCGGGACGCGCACGTGAGGAGCACTTCGGCTGGAACCCACGAGATCAGTCTAAGTGGATCAGACGGGTTGTCAGCGTGGCGGCGCAGCGTGGCGATCACGGTGCTGTATCAAGTCCGGTATCAATTCAGTTTATTTGACTGTTGAACTGTTTACGGATGTCAAGCTAAGTTACCCGGGTTGTCTGAGTGACGAAGCTCACCTAGCACTACAAAGACGTAGGAAGTGGTGACGATGACTGCACCGAGCAAGGTATCCAGGTCGCATCATGCTGGCGTAATCCCAGCTAGGGCCTACCGCGGGCGTCGGTTTCCGGTCAGTGACGGCGCACCCGTCGAGGTGGTCGAGGACGGGCCGAGTCTGGCGGGCCGATTGGTTTCGCTGGCGGCGATGCTGACAATCAAGCCGACCTTGGCAATTGGTAGCCATGTACCGCATCTGCCGTGGCCGTTCGGGCTGGTCAATTTCGCCGCTCGGCTGATCCGCCCGGCACCCGGGACCATCAAGGCCACCATCGCGCTGCCCCACTGCAACGCACAGCTCGTGCGGGCCGACGGCGTCCTTCCCGCCGACGGGAAACGCAGCGTCATCCTGTACCTGCACGGCGGTGCGTTCCTGGCCTGCGGGGCCAACACACACTCCGGGATCGTCACGGCGCTGTCCGAATACGCCGACAGCCCGGTGCTCGTGGTCGATTACCGGATGGTGCCCAAGCACTCGGTGGGCACCGCGATCGACGACTGTTACGACGCCTACCGCTGGCTACGGCTGACCGGCTACCAGCCGGACCAGATCGTCCTGGCCGGCGACTCGGCGGGCGGCTACCTGTCGCTGGCACTGGCCGAGCGCCTGGTCGACGAGGGCGAGATGCCCGCCGCGTTGGTGACGATGTCGCCGCTGTTCGAGATCGACAACGAGTCCCGGGCCAACCACCCGAACATGCACACCGACGCGATGTTCCCGCCCAAGGCGTTCGATGCCCTCGTCGAGCTCATCGAGCGTGCGGCCGCCCGCAAGGGCGAAGACGTCTACGAGCCCCTCGACCACATCGAGTCCGGTCTGCCGCGCACGCTGATCCACGCGTCGGGCTCGGAGGTTCTGCTCAGCGATGCGCGTAAAGCCGCGCACATGCTGGCGGCCGCCGGGGTTCCCGTCGAGCTCCGGATCTGGCCCGGTCAGATGCACGTATTCCAGCTCGCGTCACCGATGGTGTCCGAAGCGAAGCGCTCGTTGCGGCAGATCGGTGAGTACATTCGCGAGGCCACCTGGTGAGCTTTCGGCGGGCCTGAGACCATTGACGTATGCGCATCGCCAGGCACATCAGTGAGCTCATCGGCAATACCCCGCTGGTACAGCTGAACTCAGTTGTCCCCGAAGGGTCCGGCAGGGTCCTGGCCAAGATCGAGTACCTGAACCCCGGCGGCAGCGCCAAGGACCGCATCGCGGCCAAGATGATCGACGCCGCCGAGGCCAGCGGTGAACTCAAGCCCGGCGGCACCATCGTCGAACCGACGTCCGGCAACACCGGCGTCGGCCTGGCTCTGGTCGCTCAGACGCGCGGTTACAAGTGCATCTTCGTCTGCCCCGACAAGGTCAGCGAGGACAAGCAGAATGTGTTGCGTGCCTACGGTGCCGAGGTCGTGGTGTGCCCGACGGCAGTGCCGCCGGACCACCCGGACAGCTACTACAGCGTCTCCAACCGCCTCGTCGAGGAGATCGACGGCGCCTGGAAGCCGGATCAGTACTCCAACCCGATGGGGCCGGAGAGCCACTACGAGACCACGGGCCCCGAGATCTGGGCGGACACCGAGGGGACGGTGACGCACTTCGTTGCCGGCGTGGGCACCGGCGGCACCATCACCGGCACCGGCCGTTACCTCAAAGAGGTGTCGGACGGGAAGGTGAAGATCATCGGCGCCGACCCGGAAGGCTCGGTGTACTCCGGCGGGACCGGCCGCCCCTACCTGGTGGAAGGCGTCGGCGAGGACTTCTGGCCGTCGGCCTACGACCCGTCGGTTCCCGACGAGATCATCGCCGTCTCCGACGCCGATTCGTTCGACATGACCCGGCGGCTGGCGCGCGAGGAGGCGCTGCTGGTCGGTGGATCCTGCGGCATGGCGGTGGTGGCCGCGCTCGAGGTCGCCCAGAAGGCCGGCCCGGATTCGGTCGTCGTGGTGTTGTTGCCCGACGGCGGGCGCGGTTATCTCTCAAAGATTTTCAACGACGCATGGATGTCGTCCTACGGATTCCTGCGCAACCGGCTCGACGGGTCGATCGAGCAGTCGACCGTCGGCGACGTGATGCGCGGCAAGTCCGGCGCGCTGCCCGACCTGGTGCACACCCACCCGTCGGAGACGGTGCGCGACGCGATCGGCATCCTCCGCGAATACGGCGTGTCCCAGATGCCGGTGGTCGGGGCCGAGCCTCCGGTGATGGCGGGCGAGGTCGCGGGCAGCGTGTCCGAGCGCGAACTGCTGTCCGCGGTCTTCGAGGGCCGGGCAAAGCTGGCCGATGCGGTCGCCGACCACATGAGCCCGCCGTTGCCGCTGATCGGTGCTGGGGAACTGGTCTCCACGGCGGCCAAGACGCTGCGGGAGTCCGACGCGGTGATGGTTGTCGAGGACGGCAAGCCCGTCGGCGTTCTCACCCGTCACGACCTGCTCGGCTTCCTGTCCGAGGGCGGCGTCCGGCACTAGACACGTCGGGGCATCGCACTGCGCGGAATACCTTGCCTCCAGCAACTTCTCAGCTAGGGTGAGCTGGCCTAGGGCTGGCAAACACAGTCACCATCACCGCCCACGGCGACGAACGTCCTTCTGTGCGCAGCGAATGCGCTCGTGTTGGCCTGTCAAACCGGGTTGACGGTGCGTAATCTGCCTGTGGAGCAGTCTGTACATCTAGGTGCTGGCAGAAAGTAGCGCCCGTTCGCGGAGCGCTATCCGAGATGAGGAGAGCTTTCGACGTGACCGATCAACCGCCCCCGCCCGGGAATTACCCGCCGCCGCCAGAGGGTGGATATCCGCCTCCGCCTCCGCCGCAGCAGGGTGGTTACCCGCCACCGCCGCCCCCCGGTGGCGGCGGCTACCCGCCGCCTCCGCCCGGCAGCTACCCGCCGCCGCCACAGCAGGGTGGCTACCCACCACAGCAGCACGGCGGTTTCCCGCCTCCGCCCCCGCCGCAGGGTGGCGGATACCCGCCTCCGCCTCCGGGTGACGCCGGCGGTTACCCGCCGCCCGGTGGCTATCCGCCTCCTGGTGGTTACCCGCCGCCCGGATACCCGGCTCCCGGCTACCCGCCCGCCGGCGGCGCCGCGCCGTACAGCGTCGGTGACGCCTTCTCCTGGGCCTGGAACAAGTTCCTCAAGCATCCGGTCGAGCTGATCGTGCCGGGACTTGTGTACGGGCTGGCCACCGGTGTCGTCTACTTCATCTTCACGCTCATCGCGGCCGCGGTGGCGCCCGAGTCCACCAGCAGCTACGAGTCCTATGACGACGGCTTCAGCTTCTCGGCCTCGAGCGATCTCGGGTTCGCCGGCGGTGCCGTGATGTTCGTCGGCGCGATCGTGCTGTTGATCATGAGCGGATGGATTGCGGCGGCCTACACCGCGGGTCTGCTCGACATCGCCAACGGACAGCCGGTGACCATCGGCTCGTTCTTCAAACCGCGCAACGTCGGCAACGTGATCCTGGCGACCGTGATCGTCGGCCTGATCGTCTTCGCGGTCACCTTGGTGCTGTTCCTGCCCGCGATGCTGCTGCCGGCGCTCACTTTCGTGAGCCTCCCGTTGGCGTGGATCGCGGAGGTGCTTCTCGGCGTGCTGTTCCTGTTCACGACTGTTGCCGCCGTGGATCGCAATCTCAGCGGCGTCGACGCGGTCAAGACGAGCTTCGCCCTCGTGAAGCCCAACTTCGGCACGGTGCTGCTCACCGTGCTCGCGATGCTGGCCATCGCCATCATCGGATCGATCCCGTGCGGGCTCGGTCTGATCGTGGGTATCCCGCTGATCCTGCTCATCCAGGTGTACGCCTGGCGCAGGCTCAGCGGCGGCCAGGTGGCACCGCTGTCCCAGTAGTAGAACCGAGCTCAACGCCCGCGGCGTACGACAGAAATGTCTGCGCCGCGGGCGTTGTGGTCCGTGCCATCATGTGATCCAGCCTGCCGACGCCGTCGGCTCGGTGCATTCGAGAAAGTCAGGGCCGCAATGTCAATGCCAAATCAGCCCGGAGACATGTACGCGATGCCTCCGCAGGGCGGACCCTCGCAGGGCGTACCTCCGCAGGGAGTGCCCCCGCAGGGCATGCCTCCGCAGGGACTGCCCCCGCAAGGCATGCCTCCGCAAGGTGTGCCCCCGCAGGGACTGCCCCCGCAGGGAGTTCCGGCGTACGGCGGGTATCCGCCGCAGGGTCCGCCGCCTGGCTACCCGCCGCATGGCCCGCAGCCCGGCTACCCGCCCCAGGCTCCGCCGCCCGGGTACCCGGGGCAGCCCTACGGTGCCTATCCGGCGGACCCGTTGGCACCATTCGGTCGTGACCCGTACACCGGTGAGCCGCTCTCCGACAAACAGGCCATGACCGCAGGCCTCCTGCAGTTCTTCCTGGGTGCTTTCGGCGTCGGACGCTTCTACATCGGATACACCAACATCGGCGCGATCCAGCTGGGACTGACCATCCTCGGCATCCTCACGTCATGGCTGATCGTCGGAGTCTTCATCTGTCTCGGCGTCGGAATCTGGGCTCTGGTGGATTCGGTGCGGATGTTCACGCGTTCCCTGCCTGACCAGGACGGACGAAAACTGCGTAACTGAACCGGGACGGTACCGGCTGGTCGCGCGAACAGAGCGCGAATAGAGGTGGTGGGCCGGGCGCTTCGGCGCCCGTCCCGATAGGCTCGACGCGTTATGAGTGAACAGCGCAGGTGGCACGGTCTGGCCACAAAAGCCATCCACGCCGGTTACCGACCCGACCCGGGTACCGGAGCCGTCAACACCCCGATCTACGCCAGCTCGACCTTCGCCCAGGACGGCGTCGGCGGGCTGCGCGGTGGATTCGAGTACGCCCGCACCGGCAACCCCACCCGGCAGGCCCTGGAAGCGGCGCTGGCCGCTGTCGAGGAGGCCTCCTACGGGCGGGCCTTCGCCTCGGGCATGGCCGCGACCGACTGTGCCCTGCGCGCTGTGTTGCGGCCCGGCGATCACGTGGTGATCCCCGATGACGCCTACGGCGGCACCTTCCGGCTGATCGACAAGGTGTTCTCGCAGTGGAACATCACCCACACCCCGGTCCCGCTGAGCGACCTGGACGCCGTGCGGTCGGCGCTGACCCCGCGCACCCGGATGATCTGGGTGGAGACTCCGACCAACCCGCTGCTGAACGTGGCGGACATCGCCGCGATCGTGCAGATCGCGTCGTCCTCGGGCGTCAAGGTGTTGGTGGACAACACATTTGCGTCCCCGGCGCTCCAGCAGCCACTGCTGCTGGGTGCGGACATCGTGCTGCACTCGACCACCAAGTACATCGGCGGGCACTCGGACGTGGTGGGCGGTGCGCTGCTCACCAACGACGAGGAGCTGGACGCGGCGTTCGCATTCCTGCAGAACGGCGCCGGTGCGGTGCCGGGACCGTTCGACGCGTATCTGACGATGCGCGGGCTCAAGACCCTGGTGCTGCGGATGCGGCAGCACAGCGAAAACGCCGCACTCATAGCGGAATTCCTCGACGGTCACCCCGCGGTCGAGACGGTGCTGTACCCCGGTCTGGTCAGTCACCCGAACCACGATGTGGCCGCGCGCCAGATGTCCGGATTCGGCGGCATGGTGAGCCTGCAGCTGCGTGGCGGCCCCCGCGCGGCACGTGAATTGTGCTCGCGTACAGAGCTTTTCATTCTCGCCGAGTCGCTCGGCGGGGTCGAGTCGTTGATCGAGTACCCGGGGGCCATGACGCATGCGTCGACCGCGGGTTCGCAGCTCGAGGTGCCCGACAATCTGGTGCGCCTGTCGGTCGGTATCGAGCATCCCGCCGATCTGCTGGCCGATCTGGAACAGGCCCTCGGCAAGTAACGCGGGGGAGGGCTAGCCCATCAGGGCCGGGCGGAGCGCCGACGTCGTCACTGCCAGATTCATCTCCGGCAGTGCCGACGCGGACTCGTCCACCCAGATGCCCGTGGCGATTTCGGTGGACCGGGCGTGGACCCAGCGCCAGCCCCGGTCGTTGAGACTCAGCACCGCACCGAGGCCGTCGACCGCATGCAGCAGGCAGATGATCGCGGCGATGGCGGGCACGGGATTGTGGCCGTCGAACAAGGCGGCCAGCAGGGCCGCGCGCGCCTGACTGACCCGATCCCGGTTGGTCAGTGGCCAGCAGTAGACCGTCTTGCCCGGAAAGCCCTTGCCGGGCATCCGGACCCTGCGGATCTGTCCGAGGCGTTCGAGGTGGGCCTCCAGGGCGGGCTGCACATGCTTGCTCAGCTTGGCCACCGCGGTGTGGGCCGGAAGCGGGCGCCGCTGCAGTAGTTCGAACGCCGGGTCACCGACCGGATCGGCGGGCCAATTGCCGGCCAGAGCGATCAGCCGGCCCGCCTCGATCGGTTCGCCCGCCATCGCGGGACGGATCCGGCAGGCGTATGCCAGATCCAGCAGTACCGCGGCGCTGAGTACTTTCTCCCTGCGATGACGGTCGAGCCCGGGCTGCGCGGCTGCGTTGTCCAGCAAAAGCAAGAACAGGTCTTCGGCGATTTGCGCCATTTCCCCGACTGTAGTGCTTCGAACCGGGCAGCCGCGTCAGGCGTGGTAGGGCTCGGCGCTGACCAGGGTGACCTTGACGGTGTTGCCGTTGGGCACGGTGTAGGTGCGCGACTCGCCGACCTTGGCGTCGATCAGGGCACTGCCCAGCGGCGAATTGGGGGAGTACACCTCGAGTTTGCCGTCGCTGATGCCCTCCTGGCGGGTGGCGATCAGGAACGTCTCGGTGTCCTTCTTGTCGTCGTCGTAGTACACCTTGACGACCGAGCCCGGCAGCGCGACACCGGACTGCTTGGGCGCCTCGCCGACCTTGGCGTTGTTGAGCAGCTCCTGCAGCTGGCGGATGCGGGCTTCCTGCTGGCCCTGCTCCTCGCGGGCGGCGTGATAGCCGCCGTTCTCGCGCAGGTCGCCCTCTTCGCGACGGTCGTTGATCTCGGCGGCGATCACCGGCCGGTTGGCGATCAGCTGATCCAGCTCCGCCTTCAACCGGTCGAATGCTTCCTGAGTGAGCCAGGTGACCTGTGTGTCGGTCATGTTCTCGCGCTCCTGTCTTATTGCTTGTGGCGCTCGTTGCGCCTTCCTCGCGTACGAAGTCCGTTGTGCTTCCGGCCGGGGACGGCACGTGTATTGCCGCGAGCGTCAGCGCCTAACTGAGTGCTAATGCAGCAATACACGGCCCCAGCGAGGAACCGTGTATCGCACAATCGTACCACCGAGCGGCCAACGAATCTTCATTTAATCGCTGTCCGACGTGGGTTGCGAGCGTCAGAATCAGGGCGCTACCAGGTAGGACGGGACGTCGGTCCCGCAACCGTAGACATCGCCGATCACGGGGGGTCGGCTGGATTTCACCTCGGCGGTCACCTGCACCACCGTTTGGTCGGACGGGGCGACCAGGATTTCCCGTCGGCCGGTCTCGCTGCCGTCGATCGAGCGGGCCCGGACAATGCACACCACCGGCTTCGACGGGTCGGGACGGGTCACCCCGACGGTCACCGACACGGTCTGGTTGTCGACCAGCTCGTAGGCCGAGAGCTCGCCTTTCACCTCTCCGGTGCCCAACCGCTGGAAGGCCACCACCGCGAGGGCCACCCCAGCCGCCACCACCAGGCCGACCAGCGCGAACGTGATCCAGCGCCGGGTCCGGCGGGACATGTGGCGGGATCCGTAGCGGGCGACGGGGCGTTCGATCATCAGAACTGGAACTATAGGGCCAGGCAGATATGTGACCGCAGCCCAGGGACCGGGCTGTTGGGTTGGGTATAGGGATTAGGTAAGAGGACGCCGTAGTTAGATGAAAGCGAAATGAGTGAACTGCGGTTGATGGCGGTGCATGCCCACCCGGACGACGAGTCCAGCAAGGGTGCGGCTACCACCGCGCGCTATGCGGCTGAAGGTGTACGCGTCATGGTCGTGACGCTCACCGGGGGCGAGCGCGGCGACATTCTCAATCCGGCGATGGATCTCCCCGAGGTCCACGGCCGGATCAGTGAGGTGCGCCGCGACGAGATGGCCAAGGCGGCCGAGATCCTCGGCGTCGAGCACCACTGGCTGGGATTCGTCGACTCGGGGCTGCCCGAGGGCGATCCGCTGCCCCCGCTGCCCGACGGCTGTTTCGCGTGCGTGCCGCTCGCCGAGCCGGTCAGCCGCCTGGTGCGGGTCATTCGGGAGTTCCAGCCGCATGTGCTGACGACTTACGACGAGAACGGCGGCTACCCGCACCCCGATCACATCCGGTGCCACGAGGTGTCGATGGCGGCGTACGAGGCCGCCGCCGACTACCGGCTGTACCCGGAGGCCGGGACGCCGTGGAGCGTTTCGAAGCTGTACTACAACCACGGGTTCCTGCGTCAGCGCATGCAGCTGCTGCAGGACGAGTTCGCCAAGAACGGCCAGCAGGGGCCCTTCGGCAAATGGCTGGAGCACTGGGACCCGGACCACGACATATTCGCCAAGCGGGTCACCACCCGTGTTGAATGCTCGAAGTACTTCAGTCAGCGCGACGACGCGCTGCGCGCGCACGCGACCCAGATCGATCCGAAAGGCGATTTCTTCCATGCGCCGATCGAGTGGCAGCAGCGGTTGTGGCCGACTGAGGAGTTCGAGTTGGCGCGGTCGCGCGTGCCGGTGAATCTGCCGGAAGACGACCTGTTCACCGGGATTGAGAAATGATCGACACATTGACTGCAGTGGTCACACTGCTCGCCGACGAGCCGCGCAACACCGGACCCGAGTTCGGTAAGGCGACCCCGCTCGGCCTGCTCGTCACGGTGGCGCTGCTGATCGGAACCTTCGCGTTGGTCTGGTCGATGAACCGGCACCTGCGCAAGCTGCCCGAGTCCTTCGACCGCGAGCACCCCGAGCCCGACCAGGCGGCCGACGAGGGCACCGCCGACGGTGACGACGACGCGGTCAACACCACTCCCGATGACCACCAGGGTCAGTCACGTGAGCAGGGTGGCGGCTAACACGCTCGGCGGGTCCACCAGCCCGTACCTTCGCCAGCACGCCGACAATCCGGTGCACTGGCGAGAATGGACGCCCGAGGCGCTCGCGGAAGCCGCCTCGCGCGACGTCCCCATCCTGCTGTCCATCGGCTACGCGGCCTGCCACTGGTGCCATGTGATGGCGCACGAGTCCTTCGAGGACACGGATGTTGCCGCGGTGCTCAACGACGGCTTCGTCTGCATCAAGGTCGACCGCGAGGAGCGTCCCGACCTCGACGCGGTGTACATGAACGCCACCGTCGCGTTGACCGGGCAGGGCGGCTGGCCCATGACCTGCTTCCTGACCCCCGACGGCCGGCCGTTCTTCTGCGGCACCTACTACCCGAAGCTCGGGTTCCTGCAACTGCTGGACGCGGTCGCCGAAACCTGGCGGGACCGGCGCGACGAGGTCGAGCGGGCCTCGGATCAGATCGCCACCGAACTGCGGTCGATGTCGGCCGGACTGCCCGGCGGCGGGGCGCCGGTGGGCCCGGAACTGTGCGATCACGCCGTGGCCGCGGTGCTGCACGACGAGGACGAGACGTACGGAGGCTTCGGCGGCGCGCCGAAGTTCCCGCCCTCGGCGTTGTTGGAAGGGCTGTTGCGCCACCACGAACGCACCGGATCCGGGCCGGCGCTGACGGCGGTGCGGCGCACCTGCACCGCGATGGCCCGCGGCGGTATCTACGACCAGCTGGCCGGTGGATTCGCCCGCTACAGCGTCGACCCGCACTGGGTGGTGCCGCATTTCGAGAAGATGCTCTACGACAACGCGCTGCTGCTGCGGGCGTACGCGCACCTGGCCCGCCGTACCGGGGATCCGTTGGCGCGCAGGGTGGCCGGCGAGACGGCGGCGTTCATTGTGTCCGATCTGGGTGCCGGCGGGATGTTCACCTCGTCGCTGGATGCCGACGCCGGTGGTCGCGAGGGCCTGACCTACGTGTGGACGCCGGCCGAACTGCGCTCGGTCCTCGGTGAGGACGACGGGGCTTGGGCCGCTTCACTTTTCGGGGTGACAGCGAGCGGGACATTCGAACAAGGCGCCTCGGTCCTGCAACTGCACCGCGATCCCGACGACGCGGCTCGCTTCGAATCGGTGCGTGCGCGGCTATCGGCGGCCCGTGCGCGACGGCCTCAGCCGGCGCGCGACGACAAGGTGGTGACCGCATGGAACGGTCTGGCCATCACCGCAATGGCCGAGGCCTCGGTGGCCTTGGAGCAACCCGAATTACTTTCCGCCGCACTCGATTGCGCGCGCAGGCTGCTCGATCTGCACATGGTGGACGGCCGGCTGCGCCGGGCCAGTCTCGGCGGCCGGGTGGGGGAGAGTGCGGCCATCCTGGAGGACCACGCGGCACTGGCCACCGCGTTGCTGACGCTCTACCAGCTCACCGGTTTCGGGCTGTCGGAGGCGGTCGGCTTGTTGGACATCGCTCTCGACCATTTCGCCGATCCGGATCAGCCCGGTCGCTGGTTCGACACGGCCGACGACGCCGAGCGGCTGATGGTGCGCCCGGCCGACCCGATCGATGGTGCGACGCCGGCGGGTGCTTCGCTGATCGCCGAGGCGCTGCAGGCGGCCGGTTACCTGACCGGGTCCGCGCGTCATGTGGATGCGGCACAGGCGACGCTGTCGTCGGCCACGCCGATCCTGGCGCGTGCGGCCCGGTCCGGCGGGCACTGGCTGGCGGTCGCCGAGGCGCAGGTGCGCGGACCGGTCCAGATCGCGGTGGCGGGCGATCCGGCGTCGCCGCTGCTGGCCGCCGCGCGCCGGTTGGCGCCCGGTGGGGCGCTGGTCGTCGGGGGTCACGTCGACTCGTCGGAGCTGCTTCGGGGGCGTGACCGGGTAGACGGCGCCGACGCCGCCTACGTGTGCCGCGGCACGGTGTGCGACCTGCCCGTCACCACCGTCGGGGACCTCGCTGTCTCGCTGGGTGGTGATCCGGCAGACGGCGCAAGTGACGCCGTGTAGCCTCGCGGCCATGCCCAACGCCGAGCAAATCACCCAGACCGTCAACCGCTACCTCGAATTGGTCGGCAGCGGAACCGCTGACGATATCGCCGAGCTGTATGCGGACGACGCGACCGTCGAGGATCCGGTGGGCGGCGGTGAGGTCCATATCGGACGGGCCGCCATCCGCGGGTTCTACGCCAACGTCGAGAACGTCAAGGGCAAGGCCGAACTGGTGACGCTGCGGGTGGCCGGCCACGAGGCCGCGTTCCACTTCCGGCTGACGCTCGACTTCGGCAGCAGCAGCATGCGGATCGAGCCCATCGACGTGATGGTGTTCAACGGTGAGGGCAAGATCACGTCGATGAAGGCCTACTGGTCGCAGGCTGACGCCGTCACGCTGTAGTCGTTGTCGAAAGCCCCGCATCGCTTCGGTGGTGCGGGCTTTTTCATGGGCGCAGCGGGCGCAGGTGCTGTGCCGAGCGTGCGCAAAGTGCCGGCGAAATGCCGCGTGTCGACCCGCAGACACGCACGGTCGCGGTGCAAAGGGGTCAGAAGACGGCGAACCACATGGCGATGTAGTGGCAGATCGCCGCGACCGCCGTGCAGGCGTGGAAGAACTCGTGATGGCCGAACGTGGTCGGCCAGGGGTTGGGCCACTTGAGCGCGTACAGCACGCCGCCGATGCTGTAGAGCGCGCCGCCGACGATCAGCAGCACCACCGCGGCCACCCCGGCCCCGTGCATGATCGGCCCGATGAACCAGGCCGCGACCCAGCCCAGCAGGATGTAGAGCGGCACGCCGAGCCAGCGTGGCGCCGACGGCCAGAACATCTTGAGCAGCACGCCCGCGATCGCCCCGCCCCAGACGATCCAGAACAGCACCATGCCTTTGGATTCGGGCAGGGCCAGCAGCGCGAACGGCGTGTAGCTGCCGGCGATGAAGATGAAGATCATCGAGTGGTCGAGGCGCTTCATCCACTTGCGGGCGTTCGCGGATTTCCAGGTCACCCGGTGGTAGGTGCCGCTCACCGCGAACATCGCCACGATCGTGAACGTGTAGAGCAGCGTGGCCAGCCCGGCCCGGGTGGATTCCAGCGACCACGACACCGACACCAGCGCCGCACCGGCGATGAACGCGACGACTGCCGAATACACGTGGATCCAGCCCCGTGCGCGCGGCCTGCCCAGGAACTGGGCGACGCCCTCGGCAACCGCCTCGGGCAGATCTTCCGCGGGCCGGTTCAGCGCGGCCGCTGAGCGGTAGGGCTTGGTGCTACCCGTCGGCGCGGTCATGTCACCTCCATTGAGAACCGTGGTGTACCCCGAAGCTCACAGTAGTCTGGGTTCTCGTGGACATCATTCCCCCGCGGCTCAAGGAACCGGCCTATCGGCTCTACGAGATGCGGTTGCGTCAGGAACTGGCGCAGTCCAGATCCGAACTGCCCCGCCACATCGCGGTGCTGTGTGACGGCAACCGCCGCTGGGCGCGTGACGCAGGTTACGACGATGTCAGCATCGGCTACCGGATGGGCGCGGCCAAGATCGCCGAGATGCTGCGCTGGTGCCAGGCCGCCGGCATCGAGATGACGACGGTGTACCTGCTGTCGACCGAGAATCTGCAGCGCGACCCCGACGAGCTGTCCGCTCTGCTCGAGATCATCACCGATGTGGTCGAGGAGATCTGCGCCCCGACCAACACCTGGACCGTGCGCACCGTCGGTGACCTGGAGTTGCTGGGGGAGGAGCCGGCCCGGCGGCTGCGCGAGGCCGTCGAATCGACCAACGGCAGAGGTGGCAAGTTCCACGTGAACGTCGCCGTCGCGTACGGCGGCCGCCAGGAGATCGTCGACGCCGTGCGCTCGCTGTTGTCGAAGGAACTGGCCAACGGTGCCACCGCCGAGCAACTCGTCGAAGCCGTCACCGTGGACGGGATCTCGGAGAACCTTTACACCTCAGGGCAACCCGACCCTGACCTCGTCATCCGCACCTCGGGTGAGCAACGCCTGTCCGGATTCCTGTTGTGGCAGAGCGCATATTCGGAGATGTGGTTCACCGAGGCGTACTGGCCCGCCTTCCGGCGCGTCGACTTCCTGCGCGCACTGCGCGATTACACAGCCAGGCACCGCCGCTTCGGCAAGTAGTGCCAAACTGAACCTATGGCTGCGCTGTCGGCAGTGGTCTTCACGCTCAGCTGGTGGCTGGGTCTCTACTTGCTTGCCCGCGACCCGCGCAAACCCGTCCTCGTCCTCGCGGCGATCGGGCTGACCAGCTTCGCGGCCGTCGTCGCGCTCGACGCGGTCCGGCTGGTCACCGGCTCGGATGTGCTCAGCCGCATCGAGATCTACCTGGTCGCGTTGCCGGGCATCGCCTGGTTCGCGGTCATGGTCGAACTTGCCCGGCCGGCCGACACCTTCCGCTCGCGCGCCGGTGAGATCGCCGCGATCTTCGCCGTCGCGGTGCTGGCCTTCGCCGGTGCGGGGCTAGCCGGCAGCGTCGACGGGCCGCTGCGGACCGGTCATTGGGTGATGTTCGCGGTGATCTCGCTGTCCTCGCTGGGCGCCATGATCAAAGCCGTGGTCGGCGGCGCGAAACCCGGGTCGGTCGTCGGCTTCATCATCGTCGCGACGCTGTTCTTCGCACTGGGAAACGCGATCCTGGTGATCCCGCTCGGGTTGGTACCCAGCTGGCTGGCCCTGGCCTCCACCGGATTCGACGTGGCGCTGCTCGGTGTGGCGGTCGCGATCTGGGACGCCTTCGACGAAGGTCAGGCGCTGCGTGCCGACATGCGCCGCTCGATCATCGGCACCCTGGTGATCGCGGTTCCGTTCGCGGCCCAGGCACTGATCGGCATGACCGTGCTCGACGCCGGAACCGGCCGCACCGTCATGACGATCCTGTTGTTCACCAGCCTGGCCGTCGCGGTGGCCGTGGAGGTGCTGGCCGATCCGCTGGCGGGCCTGTTCGACCGGCTGGCCTTCTCGCGGTCCCCCGACCTTCGCGCCGACCGCGAGGCACTGCGCCAGACCGAGGCCGCGCTGCCGCTGCGATCGGATCATCCGTTGGGCGGCATCGACGAGGAGGCCTTCGCCCGGCTCACCCGGCGCGCGCTCGGCCACTACGGCGACCTGTCGAAACTGGTCGCCAACCCGTTGACCGCGCTGCCCGCCATCGATACCCGGCTGGCGCAGCGCGGGGCACCCGACCAGCCGCTGGAACGGGCCAACGAACTCAAGGCGCTGCTGGCCGATCGCATCGCCGCGCTCAAACCCCGCGACGGCGGTGATTTCGGCACCACCGAGCAGTGGCGCCACTACAACTCGCTGTATTTCCCCTACGTCGTCGGGGTCCGTGCCTACGCGCAGAACGCCACCGCCGCCGGACTCGACCCGGTCGCCCGGCAGGCGTGGCAGTGGTTCGTCACCGAGGTGCCGCAGCGCTCACTGCACAACTGGCAGAACGCCGCAGCGCGGGTGATCGCGGCAGACCTGCGCGGGGACCTGGCACCGGTGGCCGGCTCGGCAGGCCGCTAGGTTTCCCGCTTCCTCAAAACCACGCTGACCTGGGCTTGGCAGTGCTTGGCAGTGTTTGGCGTCGATCTGGCAGCGCCTGATGAGCAATGTCGGAGGTGTTCCACCATCGACACCCTCATCGCCGAGGAGCCCGACATGACCGCGATCCTGAACCGACCCCACACCGACTCGACTGCCGGAGCGGCCACGGACGATTTCCTGCTGCGGTTCGCCCTGCGTGCTGATGCCACCGTGTGTGCCGGCGTCGGCCTGCTGGTGGCCATGGCCGCCGATCAGCTGGCCCGCATCGCGGGCCTCTCGGCCACCGCGGGGTGGTTCGTCGGCGCGGCCCTGGTCGGCTACGGCGCGCTGCTGTACGTCCTGGCCGGGGCCTCGCGGGTCCGCCGGGTCGGCATCGCCGTCCTCGCCGGCAACGTGTCCTTCGCGATCGTCACCTCCGTCGCCATCGCGACCGGCTGGTTGGCACTGACCGGGACCGGCGACGAATTGGTACTCGGATTCGTCGGAGCCACCGTCGTGCTGGCCTGGCTGCAATACCGCGGAGTGCGCCGTCTGGCGTGACTCCTTTCCGAGCCGGTGCGGGGTGCCCGGCGGAAGAGGTTACGGCGAGTATCCCCGCACCGTGCTCCACCGCGCGAAGTCGAATGCACGACAAGTAATCACCATCACCAGAGAGAAGGAGAATCATGTCCGCCATCACCGCCGGCAGCTACGCAGGCACCGGGAAGTCAACCGATTCGCTGCTGCGCCTGGCCATGCGGCTCGACGCAGTCCTGGTCGGCATCAGCGGGATCGCGCTGCTGGCCGCGGCCGGGTGGTTCGCCGATCTCACCGGCCTGCCGAAATCCGTCGAGTACGGCGTCGGCATCTTCTCGGTCGTCTACGGCATCGCCGTGTTCGCCCTGGCCGGCATCGAGCGCGTGCGTCCCGCCGGCATCGGCACCGTGATCGCCAACGCGGCCTGCACCGTGATCGCATTGGTCGCTGTGTTCACCATGTCGCTGACCACCGCGGGCGTGGTGGCCGTCATCGGCACCGGCATCTACACGCTGGCGATGGCCGAACTGCAGTATGTCGGCGTCAAACGGATCCCCGCCTGAGCGTTTGCCGGCATTGCGCCCAGAGCCCCAGGGGTTCTGGGCGCGGTCGTGTGTGGCCGATAATCGTCGGGTGGAATTGCACTGGGCGCCAGAGCACACCGAACGGCTGCGGACGGTACGCGTCGGCTGGGACGGAACCGAAGTGGGCGCACCGTGTTTCCCGCCGGACTGGGAGACCGAGCCCGCCGATCTCGATCTGCTGCGCATCGCCACCGGGTTCGGTGCCTGTGCCGCAGGCGAATACCCCTACAAACGCCCGCCGGCCGACCACGAGTACTCGTTCTTCGTCGAGAAACTTCCGGAGTCGGGCCCGTTCGGCTTCACCGATCAGCACCGCACCTTGCTCGCGCACATGAGCTGGGAACTGTCCGATCCGTATGTCGACGAGGATGTGCCCGGCTGCGATCCCAAGCGGCCGTACGGCGACTTCACCTTCTACCAGCTGGAGATGGCGTTGCATCTTGGGTTGATCCCGCCGAAGAAACCCGAGGGCGAGGACCCGATGACCCCTGAACTGGTCACCGCGATGACCGAACTGCACCAACGCATGCAGCCCGCACTCCAGGTGTTCCTGCACCACTTCGTGATTGCCGACGGCCAACGATTCGTGGGCAACGAGTGGGGCGGTTGGGAACGCGCCTGAGCGGTTGAGCTACAGCTTGCGCAGCCGCAACCGGTTGATCGAATGGTCTGCGTCCTTGCGGAGCACCAGGGTGGCCCGCGGCCGAGTCGGCAGGATGTTCTCGATCAGGTTGGGCCGGTTGATGGAATGCCAGATGTCCCGCGCGGCGAACACGGCCTGCTCATCGGTCAGCGTCGAGTAGTGGTGGAAGTGCGAAGCCGGATCGGCGAACGCCGTCGAGCGCATCGTCAGGAACCGCGAGATGTACCACTGCTCGATGTCCTCGATCCGCGCGTCGACGTACACCGAGAAGTCGAACAGGTCCGAGACCATCAGCGCAGGCCCGGTCTGAAGGACGTTGAGCCCTTCCAGGATCAGGATGTCCGGATGGCGCACCACCTGCTGCTCGCCCGGCACGATGTCGTAGAGCAGGTGTGAATACACCGGCGCACAGACCTCGTCGGCGCCGGATTTCACCGCGGTGACGAACCGCATCAGGCCGCGCCGGTCGTAGCTCTCCGGGAATCCCTTGCGGTGCATGAGGTTCCGGCGGTTGAGTTCCTTGTTCGGATAGAGGAACCCGTCGGTGGTCACCAGGTCGACCCGCGGATGATGGCCCCAGCGGGCCAGTAGGGCCTGCAGCACACGGGCCGTTGTCGATTTCCCGACCGCCACACTGCCCGCGACACCGATGACGAACGGCACCGGCCGGTCCGGATTCTGCTGCGGCTCACCGAGGAACTCCGCCGTCGCGGCGAACAAGCGCTGCCGCGCGGCCACCTGTAGGTGGATCAACCGGGCCAGCGGCAGGTAGACCTCTTCGACCTCGAGGATGTCGAGTTTCTCGCCCATACCCCGCAGGCGCAGCAGTTCGTCCTCGGTGAGTTTCAGCGGTGTCGACATGCGTAGTGCACGCCATTGACTTCGGTCGAACTCCACATAGGGGCTCGGCTCGCTCGGCCGCGGCATTCGGTCAGTCTTACATTTACGGTTGTGGGCATGGCAAACGGGATGGACTTGGGAAGCGGGTCGGGGACGGACTCAGCTGATTTCGTACGCGAGTATCTGCTTCTCGGACTGCGCTTCGACCGCGTCGAGGACGGCTACGTCGACTCCTTCACCGGCGACCCGCAACTGCGCCGCACGGTGGAGAACGAGCCACCACCCGACCCGGCCGATCTCGCCCGGCGGGCCGACCGGCTGCTCACCCAGATTCCCGACGACCTCGACCGCGACCGCGCCGAGTACATCGCTGCGCACCTGCGCGCGCTCAACTGCGCGGGCCGCAAGTTCGCCGGTGAGCAGGTCGGTTTCGTCGACGAGGTGCAGGCGTACTTCGACGTGCGGATCAGCAAGGGCGACCCCGAGAAGTACCAGCAGGCCCACGCCAAACTGGACGATGCCCTCGGTGGCAGCGGATCGCTCACCGAGCGGATCCAGGCGCACCGCAGCGGAGACGAGATCCCGCCGGCCCGGCTGGAGGAGTGCATCCACGCGTTCTCGTCAGCCCTGCGCGACAAGGTGCGGGCCGCGTACCCGCTGCCGGAGACCGAGACCATCACCTATGAGGTGGTCACCGACAAACCGTGGTCGGGGTTCAACTACTACCTGGGCGACTACAAGTCCACCGTCGCGGTCAACGCCGACCTCAAACAGCAGATGGCCAACCTGCCCCGGCTGGTCGCCCACGAGTCCTACCCCGGCCATCACACCGAGCACTGCCGTAAGGAAGCCGGCCTGGTGGCCCGCGACAATCAACTGGAACAGACGATCTTCCTCGTCAACACCCCGCAATGCCTGATGGCCGAGGGCCTGGCCGACCTGGCGTTGTACGCCATCGTCGGGCCCGGCTGGGGTGCGTGGGCCGCCGACATCTACGCCGACCTGGGGCTGCGGTTCGACGGGGAACGCGCTGAGGCGATCTCGGAGGCGATGGCCGGGCTGGCCGACGTGCGCCAGGACGCGGCGTTGATGCTGCACGACGAGCATCGCGACATCGACGAGGTCGTTGCGTTCCTCAAACGCTGGCTGCTGGTCGGCGACGACCGGGCCAGGCAGACCCTGCGATTCCTGTCCTCGCCGTTGTGGCGCGCCTACACCAGCACCTACATCGAGGGCTACCGGCTACTGCGCGGGTGGTTGGACGCCCGGCCCGACGGCGTCACACTGACCCAGCGCTTCGGCCGGCTGCTCGATGAGCCGCTGATCCCGTCGACGCTGCGGGCTTAGGCTCGCCCGGCCGTGGGTATGTAGCAAACTCAACGGGCCTTATTCATCGCCGCTCCGAAGGCGCTTCTGCTATTTGCCCGGCAGTGTCCGACGTTGCACTGTGTGGCCGGTATGAGCCGCGTCTCAACTGCTTGAATCGCTTGGTTACCCGTCGGTAACATTGTTGCCAGTGGGCCCGGCGGCCGTGCCGGGTCGGGCAAAGGAAATGACCATGGCAGCAACAAGGGAAAGACTGGACAAGATCAAGCGCATCGCCGGCGTCGGCGTGGCTGCGGGCGCGATCGCGCTCGCAGGCATTGTCGGCTCAGCGGCGGTGGCCAATGCCAGTCCCGTCACGAAGGTCGGCAGCGATCCGGTGGCGCCGGCCAAACCTGGCGGCAACAAAGCCCCCTTCACCAAGGTCGGCAGCGATCCGGTGACGTCTGCCATCTCCGGCATCGCCGGCGTCCCCGGCTTGTCCGGTGGCGCCGAGATTCCGTCCATCGTCAGTCCGTGGCCCGGCGGTGCCTGGGCCGGTCACGACTGGAGCAAGGGATACCCCGGCGGCGGTTTCGCCAACGGCAAGGGAGGCGGCGCGGCCATCCACGGCAAGGCCGGCGGCGCGTGGAACCACAGCGACTGATCTGACAACTCAGGGAGCCAGGCGGACCTGATGGGCCGCCTGGCTCCGCTGGTTTGCTGGCAATTGCAGTTGAAAGTGCAAGTACTGACCTTGATTTGCGCTGTTGGAGTCATGGGTTCGCTGCGCTCAGCTGGTTGATCGCCCCCTTCGCCGAGGCGTAAAGTGTTTGCTGAGCATCACGGCGATAGAACCGGGTGGCAGCAAGGGAGTCGACATGGCTGCAACAGGGAAGAGCTCGAACCGGATCAAGCTGATGGCTGGTGTGGCCGTCGTGGCGGGCTCGTTGGCAGGCCTCGCCGGACCCGCGGTGATGGCCAATGCTGATCCAGATCCCAATCCCGGTCCCTTCGTCTCTGTGAACGGTGAAGAGGTGACGATCCCGTGGCCCGGCGGCGCGTGGGCCGGCTGGGACTGGCGCAAGGGCTGGCCCGGCGGTGCCTGGGCCGGTCACGACTGGAGCAAGGGGTGGCCCGGCGGCGGCTTCGCCAACGGCAAGGCCGGCGGCGCCTGGAACCACACAGCCGACTGATCTGCCGCTGATCACGACGACATCGCGGGCTTAGGCTCGGATGATGTCGGCTCTGCGTCGCGATATCCCGGCCATCGCCACCCCGGTCAACATCGCGTTGGTGCTGTGGATGGCGATCGGGCGCGGACTTTTCGTGCCGCTCGGATGGATGACGGTGTTCGTCGTCCTCGCCTCGCCGTTCCTCCTGATCAGTTTGGCGGCGACCACCAGGTTGATGCGCCGGCTGCCCGAACGGGAGCTCACCTCCGGACAGGCCCGAGCGCAGGTCGTGGTGTGGTCGGCGATGTTCGGCTTCGGACTGTTCGGCGCCGACGGAGGCGACAGCGGCTCTTTCCCGTCGATCCTGATGAAACTGCTCGGCGAGCGCCCGTGGACGGAAACCGTGAGCCTGCTGCTCTGGTGGGGCTGCGTATTTGTCGGGCCGGCTGCGTGGTTCGTGCTGCTCACCAAGCTCACCCGAGGTGTGGCGGTCGCTCCGCCGGCTCAACCGCCATATCCGTATCCCGGTTACCCGCCCGGCCAACCCGGCCCGGGACCGTCCACCTGACCCGCTCCGACTAGGCTAAACGGCATGGCAGCAGACTCGTCATCCACTTTGCCCGCGGCTTCCGGCGCTGATTACGCCGACACCTCAAGCGCCGCGTATGCGGCCGCATTGCAGGTCATTGAATCCGTCGAGCCGCGGGTCGCCGCAGCCACCCGCAAAGAGCTTGCCGATCAACGTGATTCGCTCAAGCTGATCGCCAGCGAGAACTACGCCTCTCCGGCCGTGCTGCTCACCATGGGCACCTGGTTCTCCGACAAGTACGCCGAGGGCACCGTCGGGCACCGCTTCTACGCGGGCTGCCAGAACGTCGACACCGTCGAGGCGCTGGCCGCCGAGCACGCCCGCGAGCTGTTCGGCGCCCCCTATGCCTACGTTCAGCCGCACTCGGGCATCGACGCCAATCTCGTTGCGTTCTGGGCGATCCTGGCCACCCGGGTGGAAGCGCCCGAGCTCGCGAACCTCGGCGCCAAGCACGTCAACGACCTGTCCGAGGCCGACTGGGAGACCCTGCGCAACAAGCTGGGCAACCAGCGGCTGCTCGGCATGTCGCTCGACGCAGGCGGGCACCTGACCCACGGCTTCCGGCCCAACATCTCCGGCAAGATGTTCCACCAGCACAGCTACGGCACCAATCCTGAGACCGGGTTTCTCGACTACGACGCCGTCGCCGCTGCGGCTCGCGAGTTCAAGCCGCTGATCCTGGTTGCCGGCTACTCGGCCTACCCGCGCCGGGTGAACTTCGCCAAGATGCGCGAGATCGCCGACGAGGTGGGCGCCACCCTGATGGTCGACATGGCGCACTTCGCGGGCCTGGTGGCGGGCAAGGTGTTCACGGGCGACGAAGATCCGGTGCCGCACGCTCACGTCACCACCACGACGACGCACAAGTCCCTGCGCGGTCCGCGCGGCGGCATGGTGCTGGCGACCGAGGAATTCGCCCCGGCCGTGGACAAGGGCTGCCCGATGGTGCTCGGCGGACCGCTGAGCCACGTGATGGCGGCCAAGGCCGTCGCGCTGGCCGAGGCGCGCCAGCCGGCGTTCCAGACCTATGCCCAGCAGGTCGCCGACAATGCCCAGGCGCTAGCCGACGGGTTCGTCAAGCGTGATGCGGGACTGGTCACGGGCGGTACCGACAACCACATCGTGCTGCTGGACGTGCGGTCGTTCGGGCTGACGGGCAGGCAGGCCGAGTCGGCCCTGCTGGACGCGGGTGTGGTGACCAACCGCAATTCCGTCCCCGCGGACCCCAACGGCGCCTGGTACACCAGCGGCATCCGGCTGGGCACCCCGGCGCTGACGAGCCGCGGATTCGGCGCCGACGATTTCGATCGGGTGGCCGAGCTGATCGTCGACGTGCTGTCCAACACGCAGCCCGAGGGGACCTCGAAAGCCAAGTACAAGCTGGCCGACGGAACCGCCGAGCGCGTGCATGCGGCATCTGCCGAGCTGCTCGACGCCAACCCGCTGTACCCGGGCCTCACCCTCTGATCGTCTTGTGAGTCGGGTCGCTGTGACACGCGGCGGCCCGACTTTTAGAAACATGTGAATTCGGGTTACAGTTACCTCATGGCACAGAAACCTGTCGCTAATGCGCTGACCTTGGAGCTGGAGCCGGTCGTCGAGGCCGAGCTGCGTCGCCACCTGGATACCGAAGATCTCTGGTACGCGCACGATTACGTGCCGTTCGACCAGGGCGAGAACTTCGCCTTCCTCGGTGGCCAGGACTGGGATCCGTCGCAGGTGACGCTGCCCAAGAACGTCACCGACGCCTTGGAGATCCTGCTGATCACCAAGGACAACCTGTCCGGCTACCACCGCGAGCTCGTCGAGCACTTCATCCTCGAGGACAAGTGGGGTCGCTTCCTGGGCCGCTGGACCGCCGAGGAGCACCTGCACGCCGTCGCGCTGCGTAACTACCTCGTCGTGACCCGCGAGATCGACCCGACGGCCAACGAGGACGTCCGCGTCGAGCACGTGATGAAGGGCTACCGCGCCGACAGCTACAGCCAGATCGAGACGCTGGTGTTCATGGCGTTCTTCGAGCGTGCGCACGCGGTGTTCACCCGCAACCTGCGGGCGCAGATCGCCGAGCCGGTGCTGGGCGCGATGGTCGACCGCATCGTTCTCGACGAGGAGCGTCACGAGCTGTTCTTCGCCAACCTGGTGACGCACCTGCTGGGCACCCACCGTGACGAGACCGTCGCGGCCATCGCCGCGCGCGCCCGCGAACTTGACGTGATCGGTGCCGACATCGACGCCTACCAGGACAAGGTCGCCCTGGTGGCCGAGGCCGGCATCTTCGACAAGGCCGCATTGGCGCAGGTCATCTCTGACCGGATCACCGCCTGGGGACTGGCTGGCGAGCCCCAGCTCCAGGAGTTCATCAACACGTAACGCTCCGGGCGTCATTCGCGCGGCGCGCCAGCCAGCAACCCCGCCACCGCGGGAGTAGCGTCAAATCCGATGGCTAGCGACATGCTCTGCTGTCCGGACGGTACCGATCGGGTTTTCGACGAAAGGACCGGCTCCGGTCCTGGTGCCGCAGTGTCCACCGAGCAACTCGTGTGGGGCCGCGCGGGTTCTAGGAGCGCCACGTGACTGATACTCCTGTCCGTACCTATGTGCTCGACACATCCGTGCTGCTGTCCGATCCATGGGCATGCACCCGGTTCGCCGAGCATGAAGTGGTGGTCCCGCTGGTCGTGATCAGCGAGCTGGAGGCCAAACGGCACCACCATGAGCTGGGCTGGTTCGCCCGCCAGGCGCTACGGATGTTCGATGATCTGCGTCTTGAGCACGGTCGGCTGGATCAGCCGATTCCTGTTGGCGCAGAAGGCGGTACGTTGCAGGTCGAGTTGAATCACATCGACCCGTCGGTGTTGCCCACAGGGTTCCGCACCGAGACCAACGACACCCGGATCCTCGCATGCGCGGCGAACCTCGCCGCAGAGGGTAAGCATGTCACGCTGGTGAGCAAGGACATCCCGCTGCGCGTCAAAGCCGGTGCGGTGGGCCTGGCCGCCGACGAGTACCACGCGCAGGATGTCGTCGTGTCCGGCTGGACCGGCATGACCGAATTCGACGTGGCGGCAGAAGATATCGACACCCTCTTCGCCGACGGCGAGATCGACCTCGCTGAGGCTCGGGATCTGCCCTGCCACACCGGAATTCGGTTGCTCGGTGGCAGTTCGTCGGCGCTCGGTCGGGTCAACGCCGAGAAGCGGGTTCAGCTGGTGCGTGGCGATCGTGAAGTGTTCGGCCTCCGGGGAAGGTCAGCCGAACAGCGCGTCGCCCTCGATCTGCTGCTCGATGAATCCGTCGGCATCGTGTCGCTCGGCGGCAAGGCTGGCACCGGCAAATCCGCGCTGGCCCTGTGCGCCGGCCTGGAAGCGGTGCTGGAACGCCGAACTCAGCGCAAGGTCGTGGTGTTCCGTCCGCTGTATGCGGTCGGTGGACAGGATCTCGGCTACCTACCGGGCAGCGAGAGCGAGAAGATGGGTCCGTGGGCCCAGGCCGTCTTCGACACCCTCGAAGGGCTGGCCAGCCCGGCGGTACTGGAGGAAGTGCTCGCCCGAGGAATGTTGGAAGTGCTTCCGCTGACCCACATTCGGGGCCGGTCGTTGCACGACTCGTTCGTCATCGTCGACGAGGCGCAATCGCTGGAGCGCAACGTCTTGCTGACGGTGCTGTCGCGGTTGGGCGCGGGGTCACGGGTGGTGCTGACCCACGATGTGGCGCAGCGTGACAACCTGCGGGTGGGCCGCCATGACGGCGTCGCTGCGGTGATCGAGAAGCTGAAGGGGCACCCGCTGTTCGCCCACATCACGCTGCAGCGCAGCGAGCGCTCGCCGATCGCCGCGCTGGTCACCGAGATGCTGGAGGAGTTCAGCCCCGGCGCTCTGCCCTGAAGTTCCTGAGTGATTTGTGCACCTCCTGTAACGGTGGGAGTTACGGGAGGTGCACAAATCGCCAGCCGGTAGGCTGCCGGGGTGGCGAGGCTCCCCAACAGTCAGGCATGGCGGTGGACCGCAGTCGGCGTGACCGCCGCGGTCGTGGTCGTGGTGGTGGGGGTGCTCACCGGTCACATCTACCGGGACGGCCCCGATGACGTTGACTGTTCCAAGGAGCGCTGCGTCGCGCTGACCTTCGACGACGGGCCCGGGCCCTACACCGACCGGCTGCTGCAGATCCTCAAGGACAACGACGCCAAGGCCACGTTCTTCGAGATCGGCAACAAGGTCGCCGCCAATCCCGAGGGGGCCAAGCGGGTGGTCGAGGCCGGGATGGAACTGGGCAGCCACACCTGGGAACACCCCAACATGACGACCATCCCGCCGGGGGAGATCCCGGCTCAGTTCAGCAAGGCAAGCGACGCCATCGAGGCCGCGACGGGCCAACGGCCGAAGCTGGTGCGTACCGCGGGCGGGCTGATCAATGACCAGGTGCTGGCCGAGGCCCGCAAGCAGGGGCTGGCCGACATCAACTGGGACGTCATCCCGTTCGACTGGGCCAACGACGCCAATATCGCCGCGACCCGCTACATGCTGATGACGCAGATCAAGCCCAACAGCGTGGTGCTGTTCCACGACACCTACTCATCGACCGTCGATCTGGTGTACCAGTTCATCCCGGTGCTCAAGGCCAACGGCTACCACCTGGTGACCGTCAGCCACATGCTGGGTGAGCGTGAGCCCGGCACCAGCTACGGCAGCCGCGAGAACGGCCCGCCCGTGCCCCCGGCCGAGGCGCTCAAGGACATCCCGCCCGAGGAGATCCCGTCGCTGCCCGCGACGCCGTCGCCCGCGCCGATGCCGAATTTCCCGATCACCGACATCCCCGGTGCGAATTCGGGGGGCCCCAACAACGGGGCGTGAGACGTACATCGCGTCGGTTTGAGGACCAAAGACCCTAACCGGCGGGCCCGGGCGCGACGAGGCTTGAAGCATGCCCGACACGATGTTCGATACAGCGACCCTCACCCGTGCGGTGCAGCTGGCATCGCGTGCGCCCTCCCTGCACAACACCCAACCGTGGCGGTTGGTGGCCGAAGGTGACTGCCTGCACCTGCATCTCGACCCGCACCGGGTGGTGACCGCGACGGACCGGTCCGCGCGTGAGGCGGTCATCAGCTGCGGTGTGCTGCTGGATCACCTGCGGGTCGCCATGGCCGCGGCCGGGTGGACGACCATCGTCGATCGCTTTCCGAATCCCAATGACCTGGATCATCTGGCGACGCTGCAGTTCTCGCCGATGGCCTTCGTCACAGAGGCCCACCGCCGGCGGGCCGATGCGATCCTGGCTCGGCGCACTGACCGGTTGCCGATGACCGCGTACGCGGACTGGGATGCCTTCGAGGTCCTGCTGCGGGCGCGGCTTGCCGAGGGCCCGGTGCACCTGGACGTGCTGGCCGAGGACATGCGCTCGACCGTGGCCGAGGCCGCCGAGCTGACCGAGTCGCTGCGGCTCTACGATTCTGGCTATCACGCCGAACTTGCTTGGTGGACAACACCGTTCGCGACCGAAGACGGTATCCCGCAAAGTTCCCTGGTCTCGGCCTCCGAAAGTGAGCGCGTCGGGGTGGCGCGCACGTTCCCGGTCACCGCGCACAGCGACCGGCGTCCCACCGTCGGCGACGATTCGGCGACGCTGGTGGTGCTGTCCACCGACGGGTACAGCCGGGCGGACGCGCTCGACGCGGGTGAGGCGCTTTCGGCGCTGCTGCTGGAATGCACCCTCTCAGGACTGAGTACCTGCCCGGTGAGCCACGTGACCGAGTTGCACGCCAGCCGCGACATCATCGGCACCCTGATCGGCCGTGACGCCTGCCCGCAGCTGCTTGTTCGGATCGGTATCGCACCCACGATCACCGATGCACCGCCGCCGACCCCGCGTCGCGCTGTCGAGGCCTTCCTGACCTTCGAATCCTGACCATCGAAAAGGAGATGACCATGACCGACACCCTGATCGATCCCACGTCCGTGACCACCGCCGCTGGTGCGGCCGTCGTGGTCGAAGCCGACGGCCGCACCGCCAGCAACGACGCGTTGCACAGCGCGATCGAGGAGGCCCTGCGGCGCGGGGCACCGCTGCGGGTGGTGACCACCTGGGGTGCCCGGCACCGCGAGATGTACGACGCGAGCGCTGTCGCCGAGCGAGACCGGTTGTCTGAGGCGCAGCTGCAGCGGCGCCTGACCCGTGCCCTGAAGCGTTCTCCTGAGCTCGATGTGCAGAGCATCGACGGCTACGACAGCGTGGCGGAATACCTGACGACCTACCCGGAGTCGGCACAGCTGCTGGTGGTGGGTGCCGATCACCCGGATTCGGCCGAGCTGCAGACGGCGTTGGCGGGCTCGGGTTGCGCGGTGCTCACTTGCGATCGGCGCCACCGGTTGTGAGACTCGGGGAATGATCAGAGTTTTTCTGGTCGACGACCATGAGGTGGTTCGACGCGGGCTGATCGACCTGCTCAGCGCCGACCCGGAGCTGGACGTCATCGGCGAGGCCGACTCGGTGGCCCAGGCCCTTGCCCGGGTGCCTGTCCTGGTGCCCGACGTCGCGGTGCTCGATGTGCGGTTGCCCGACGGCAACGGCATCGAGTTGTGCCGGGAACTGTTGTCGCGCATGCCTGATCTGCGCTGCCTGATGCTGACGTCGTTCACCTCCGACGAAGCCATGCTGGACGCGATTCTGGCCGGCGCCAGCGGCTACGTGGTCAAGGACATCAAGGGCATGGAACTGGCCCAGGCGATCAAGGACGTCGGGGCCGGGAAGTCGTTGCTGGACAACCGTGCCGCCACGGCGCTGATGGCCAAACTGCGCGGCGATGCCGAGCGTTCCGACCCGTTGGCCGGGCTGACCCAGCAGGAGCGGGTGCTGCTGGACCTGCTGGGGGAGGGGCTGACCAACCGGCAGATCGCGGCCCGGATGTTCCTTGCCGAGAAGACCGTGAAGAACTATGTGTCGCGGCTGCTGGCCAAGCTCGGCATGGAGCGCCGCACGCAGGCCGCGGTCTTCGCCTCCACCCTGGACCGTCGCAATCAGCCGCAATCATGACTGATACCAGGGTCTTTGGTCCCTGACTGACAGGGCTTTCGCCCATGGTGCGCAGGCCTGCGCGGCCATAGCGTCATCGCTATGGGAATCGAATTGTCAACGCGCAGTGAGCCGGTCGAGATTCTCTCGGAGCGGGAGAGCTGGGAGCTGCTGGGCGGCGTGTCGCTGGGCCGCCTCGTCACCGCGGTGGATGACGAGGCGCACATCTTCCCGGTGAACTTCGTGGTGCAGAACCGCACCATCCTGTTCCGGACGGCGGCGGGCACCAAGCTGATCAGCGCGGCCATCAACAACCAGGTGTTGTTCGAAGCCGACGATCACACCGCGGCCGAGGGCTGGAGCGTGATCGTGCGCGGTATCGCACGCACCCTGCGCTCCGACGAGGAACTGGAAGAAGCGGAGCAGGCGCAGTTGCTGCCGTGGACGGCGACGTCGAAGACGCATTACATACGGGTATCGCCGGTCCGCGTCACCGGCCGCCGGTTCCGGTTCGGACCCGAACCGGATGCGAGGTGACGGCGAGCTTGGTCGGCCGTAGTCGGTAGTGCCAGCATGGTGGACGTGACTGGTCACGGTGCGCGGCCCGACGATGAACAGCGGACTCCGCCGTTGCGGGACACGCTCTCGCAGCTGCGGTTGCGTGAGCTACTCACCGAGGTCCAGGACCGGGTCGAGGAGATCATCACCGGTCGCGACCGGATCGACGGCCTGGTCGAGGCCATGCTCGCGGTGACGTCGGGCCTGGATCTCGAGGTCACGCTGAGCACCATCGTGCGGACCGCGATCGAGCTGGTCGACGCCCGCTACGGCGCGCTGGGTGTCCGCGGTGACGACCACGAGCTGACCGAGTTCGTCTATCAGGGCATCGACGACGAGACCCGGGCGCTGATCGGGCATCTGCCGGAAGGGCGGGGCGTGCTCGGCGTCCTGATCGACGATCCGAAACCGATCCGGCTCGACGACATCCACCAGCACCCGGCGTCGGTCGGGTTCCCGCCGAACCATCCGCCGATGCGGACTTTTCTCGGTGTCCCGGTGCGAATCCGCGACGAGGTGTTCGGCAACCTCTACCTCACCGACAAGACCAACGGGCAGCCGTTCAGCGAGGACGACGAGGTGCTGGTGGAGGCCCTGGCCTCGGCCGCGGGCGTGGCCGTGGAGAACGCCCGGCTCTACCAGTTGTCCCGCGACCGCCAGGCCTGGATCGCGGCCACCCGCGACATCGGCACCGAACTACTCGGCGGCACCGATCCGGCGACCGTCTTCCGGATGGTCGCCGACAAGGCGCTCAAACTGACCGGTGCCGACCGCATCGTGGTCGCGGTGCCCGGCAGCGACGTACCGGCCGGCGAGGATGACAACCTCGTGGTGGCCGCCACCGCGGGCAGCCCGACCACGATCGACTCGATTCCGGTGGGCCGGGACGCCGCGGGGGACGCGGTGGGTGCGGCGTTCCGCGACGGCACGCCGCACCGGCTGGACCGCCTCGAATTGGACGGCGCGGGTGGCCCGGCGCTGGTGCTGCCGCTGCGCGCCATCGACACCGTCGCCGGGGTACTGGTGGCGATACGCGCCGACGGCGCCCGCAGTTTCACCGCCGAACAGCTCGACATGGCCGCGGCGTTCGCCGACCAGGCCGCGGTCGCCTGGCAGCTGGCCAGCTCCCAGCGCAGCGTGCGCGAGTTGGAGATCCTCGCCGATCGCGATCGCATTGCCAGGGACCTGCACGATCACGTGATCCAGCGGCTGTTCGCGGTGGGCCTGTCACTGCAGGGCACGATCCCGCGCACGCAGTCTCCGGAGGTCCGGCAACGCCTCACCGGTACCGTCGATGACCTGCAGGCGGTCATCCAGGAGATCCGGACCGCGATCTTCGATCTGCACGGGGCGCAGGCCGGCACGACGCGGCTGCGGCAACGGCTCGATGAGGTGATCGCCCAGTTCGCCGACGCGCCGATTCACATCAGCACGCGGTTCGTCGGCCCGCTTTCGGTCGTCGACGCGACGTTGGCCGATCATGCCGAGGCGGTGCTGCGGGAGGCGATCAGCAACGCGGTACGGCATTCGGGGGCAACCGAACTCAGCGTTGTGGTCGACGTCGCCGACGACCTGTCGATCGAGGTGTCCGACAACGGCTGCGGGATCGCCGCCGAGGTCACCGAGAGCGGCCTGGGTAATCTGCGGGCCCGCGCGCTCGGTGCGGGGGGTCGGTTCACCATCACCGACCGATCCGGTGGCGGGACCGTGTTGCATTGGGCCGCACCGCTTCCCGAGTAGCGCGCCTACCCGCGAGCAGACACAAAACTGCCCCTTCTCACTCGAAAAGGGGCAGTATGTGTCTGCTCGGCAGAGAAGGGGAGCGGCTACTCGCCGTCCTTCACCTTCGCCATGGCCAGCACGTCGAGGCGCTTGTCCAGCTCGGCCTCGCTCAGCTTGTCGCCGATCAGGCCGCGGTCGATGACCGTCTGGCGGATGGTCTTCTTCTCCTTCAGGGCCTGCTTGGCGACCTTGGCGGCCTCCTCGTAGCCGATCGCCGAGTTCAGCGGCGTCACGATCGACGGCGACGACTCGGCCAGGGTGCGCAGGTGCTCCTCGTTGGCGACCAGGCCGTCGATGCACTTCTCGGCGAACAGTTTCGACACATTGCTCAGCAACGTGAACGACTCGAGCAGGTTGCGCGCCATCATCGGGATGTACACGTTGAGCTCGAAGGCGCCGGACAGGCCGCCGACGGTGACGGCGGCGTCGTTGCCGATGACCTGCGCGGCCACCTGGGTAACCGCCTCGGGCAGAACCGGATTGACCTTGCCCGGCATGATCGAGCTGCCCGGCTGCAGGTCCGGCAGCTGGATCTCGCCCAGGCCGGTCAACGGGCCGGAGCCCATCCAGCGCACGTCGTTGGCGATCTTGGTCAGCGAGGCAGCGATGGTCTTCAGCGCACCCGACGCCTCGACCAGTCCGTCGCGGGCGGCCTGGGCCTCGAACGAGTCTGAGGCGGTGCGCAGTTCGGCCAGACCGGTCTGGTTGACGAGCACCTCGACCACCTTGGCGCCGAAGCCGTCGGGGGCGTTCAGCCCGGTGCCCACGGCGGTGCCGCCGATGGCGAGCTCACCGAGGCGGGGCAGCGTGGCCTTGACCCGCTCGATGCCGGCCTCGATCTGACGCGCGTAGCCGCCGAACTCCTGGCCCAGCGTCACGGGCACCGCGTCCATCAGGTGGGTGCGGCCGGACTTCACCACGGTCTTCCACTGCTTTGCCTTGGCGGCCAGGGACTCGTGCAGCACCTCGAGTGCCGGGATCAGGTGGCGCACAGCGGCTTCGGTGGCCGCGATGTGGGTGGCCGTCGGGAACGTGTCGTTGGAGCTCTGCGACATGTTCACGTCGTCGTTGGGGTGGACGGTCACGCCGTTGCGGGCGGCGATCGAGGCGATCACCTCGTTGGCGTTCATGTTGGAGCTGGTGCCCGAGCCGGTCTGGAACACGTCGATCGGGAACTGGTCGTCGTGCAGGCCGTCGGCGATCTCGCCGGCCGCGGCGATGATGGCGTCGGCCTTGTCGGCGGCCAGCAGGCCCAGGTCCTTGTTGACCTGTGCGCAGGCGGCCTTCAGCAGACCGAGCGCGCGGATCTGGGTGCGCTCCAGCCCGCGGAAGGAGATCGGGAAGTTCTCCACGGCGCGCTGGGTCTGTGCCCGCCACAGGGCGTTGACCGGCACCCGGACCTCGCCCATGGTGTCGTGCTCGATGCGGTACTCGACAGCGTTGTCGGTGCTCATGAATGCCTTTCTAACCAGTTACGGGAGCGGGTAGGCGGCGGTCTTGTCGCCGGTGAAGTCGATCGCGGAGTACTCGTTGAGTTTGGTCAGCCGGTGGTAGGCCTCGATCATCCGGACGGTGCCGGACTTGGACCGCATGACGATGGACTGCGTGGTGCAGCCACCGGGGTAGTACTGCACGCCCTTGAGCAGGTCACCGTCGGTGACACCGGTCGCGCAGAAGAAGACGTTCTCACCCGAGACGAGGTCGTCGGTGGACAGCACCTGGTCCAGGTCGTAACCGGCGTCGATGGCCTTCTGGCGTTCGGCGTCGTCCGTCGGGGCCAGCTGGGCCTGGATCGCGCCGCCCATACAGCGGATCGCCGCGGCGGCGATGATGCCTTCGGGTGTTCCGCCGATGCCGGCCAGGATGTCGGTGCCCGAGTTGGGGCGGCAGGCCGAGATCGCACCGGCGACGTCGCCGTCGGTGATCAGCCGGATGCGGGCGCCCGCGGCGCGGGCATCCTCGATCAGCTGGGCGTGCCGCGGCCGGTCCAGGATGCACACCGTCAGGTCGCTCACCGAGGCGCCGCGCACCTTGGCCACCCGCCGGATGTTCTCGCCGATCGGGGCGGTGATGTCGATGGCGTCGGCGCATTCGGGGCCGACGGCGATCTTGTTCATGTAGAACACGGCCGACGGGTCGAACATCGCGCCGCGTTCGGCGACGGCGAGCACTGAGATGGCGTTGGGCATGCCCTTGCTCATCAGGGTGGTGCCGTCGACCGGGTCGACGGCGAAGTCGCACTCCGGTCCGTCGCCGTTGCCGACCTCTTCACCGTTGAAGAGCATCGGTGCCTCGTCTTTTTCGCCCTCACCGATCACCACGACGCCGCGCATCGACACCGAGTTGACCAGCTCACGCATGGCGTCGACGGCTGCCCCGTCGCCGCCTTCCTTGTCGCCGCGGCCGACCCAGCGGCCTGCGGCCATGGCGCCGGCCTCGGTCACCCGGACCAGTTCGAGGGCAAGGTTGCGATCGGGGGCTTCTCCCCGCGTGGGACTCATGGCCCAGATTGTCCCAGAACGTGGTCAGCGTTTGGGAGCTGGGATACTGACGAGCATGTCCTCAGAGCCGACCTCCCAGCCAACCCCGGTCCCGAAGCCGGAAAAGTCGCGGTTGCTGCAGGACGGCCGGGATATGTTCTGGTCGATGGCTCCGCTGGTTGTAGCCTGCATCGTACTGGCCGGCATGCTGGGCATGTGCTCGTTCCAGGCCGGCGGGCCCGGGGTGGGTCCGCCGCCGGAATTCGATGCGCCGGCCGCCCTGCAGGCCGATGCCGACGTGCTGAAGATCCCCATCCGGCTGCCCCAGCTGCCCGAGGGCTGGCAGCCCAACTCCGGTAGTCGCCACGGTATCGACGGCGGGTTGACGCTGCCCGACGGCCAGCACGGCCGCGCGGTGTCCTCGCGCATCGGCTACCTGGCCCCGAGCGGTAAGTACCTGAGCCTGACCCAGAGCAATGCCGACGAGGCCGCTCTGGTGGCCTCGATCAAGCCGGATTCGTACCCGGCCGGCACGCAGGACGTCGAAGGGGTGACCTGGGTGGTCTACGAGAGCAGTGACCCGGAACCGGTGTGGACGACGAAGCTCAGCGGACCGGCGCAGGTCGCGATTACGGGTGCCGGTGGTACTGATGAGTACCGTACGCTTGCGAGTGCGACGCAGAAGCAGTCGCCGCTGCCGATCAAGAGGCCGTGACGCACTAACGGATGGAGCCCGTGTTGTCGTCGCCAGTTGCAGATCTCACCGGGTGGACCGCCACCCCCTTCACCGCAGCCGACCAGACCTACGACGTGTACCGCAAGGGCGAAGGCCCCGGCGTGGTCTTGATTCCCGAGATCCCCGGCCTGCATCCCGGCGTGCTCGCGTTGGGCAACCATCTGGTGGACAACGGCTTCACGGTGGCCGCCCCGTCCCTGTTCGGCACCCCCGGTGCGGCCGCGGTGCGGCCTGGCGCCATCCCCGTCATGCTGAAAGCTTGCGTGACAAAGGAATTCGCGGCGTTCGCGACGAACGCGGACCGCCCCGTCGCGCATTACCTCCGGGCTTTGGCCCGCGATCTCAACGCCAACACCCCAGGTAAGGGCGTCGGCGTCATCGGGCAGTGCTTCACCGGTGGTTTCGCACTGGCCGCCGCGGTGGACGACAGCGTGCTGGCCCCGGTGTTGAGTCAGCCTTCGGTGCCGATCGCCCTGACCGCGGCGCAGAAACGCGATCCGGGCATGTCGGAGGCCGAGCTCAAGATCATCGAGCAGCGGGCCGCCAATGACGGCCTGTGCGCGCTGGCCCTGCGGTTCAGCCAGGACCGGCTGGCACCGGGGGAGCGGTTCGCCACCCTCAAGGCGCGACTCGGCGACGCGTTCGAGGTGATCGAGATCAACTCGAAGAAGGGCAATCCCGACGGCTTGTCCGCGTCGGCGCACTCGGTGCTCACCGATCAGGTCCGCGAGGTCGACGGGCATCCCGCGTACGAGGCGCGCAAGCGGGTGGTGGCCTTTCTCACGGAACGTCTGGTGGCGTAGCGGGTTCCGGCTCGGCGTCGGACTCTGGTTCGGCCGTCGCGTCCTTCTGCCGACGTGGCCACCATTTCTTGCGGGGTGCGTCGGGCTCGTCGGTTTCGAGCTCGACGCCCTTGTAGACGGCCAGGTACACGCTCACCGTGGTGACGATGATGATCATCAGGACCGGCCCGATCACCAGACCGAAAAAGCCGAACATCGAGATGCCGGCGAACACCGCCAGCAGCATCAGCGCGGGGTCCAACCGGGCGGCCTTCGGCACCAGCCACGGGCGCAGCAGATTGTCGATGTTGGTGACCACCAACAGGTGGAACACCACCACGAAGAGGCCGCCGATGATGTTGCCGAAGAACATCATTCCGATGCCGAACGGAATGGTGACGATGCCGCCGCCGAGCGGGATCACCGACAGCGCGGTCAACAGGATCGCGAAGACGAAGAACCCGTTGTGGAAGCCGGCGATGTAGATCGAGATGGCCCCGGCCACGCCTTGGCAGAACGCGATCACGAACTGGCCCTTGACCGTTCCCTTCACCATGGCGCCCGTCTTGGCCAGGTACAGGTCGGTGATCTCCTCGCCGAGCGGGTTCAGGCGGCGGATCAGGGTGGCCATCTCGTCCTTGTTGACCAGCATCGAGATGAACACGTACAGGAAGATGATCGATGAGGTGATCGCGCCGACCATGCCGCCGACCGCGCCTTGGAGGACGCCCAGCAGCCATTCACCCAGGTGCTGCGAGAGCTTGACCACGGTGTCGCGCAACGAATCCGCGGTCAGGTGGATGTCGAGGAACGGCACCCGGCCCAATAGTGAGTTGACCAGTTGCAGGGCCCGGTCGCCGAGCGTGCTGAGGTCGGTGTCGGCGATCCAGGTGCTGACCATGTTGACGAGCTGGGTGACCTGCACGATGGCCATGAACACGATGAGGGACACCGGGATGATCACCATGAGGATGGCGACCAACAGCGTCAGCGTGGCTGACAGACCGGTGCCGAATCTGCGCTGAAACCGTTGGTAGAGCGGGGTAAACAGGTAGGCGCCGACCGCGGCCATCACGATCAGGACGAAGAAGCTGCGCAGGAAGTAGGCCCCGAGAAACAGGGCGAGCACGGTGAAGACCGCCAGCGCCCGCTTCTGGGTGAGGGTGAACTGGTCTTTCATCTGTACCTCTTCCGCCCCTGCCCGCCCGTTGCGCTGACCCTATCGCCACCTCATCGGAACAGTCGGTATTGAGCGTCAGTCCAGATTCACGCTCGGACCGGCGTGGGCGGCCTGGGCGGCGCGTTGTGAGGCGACGAACCGCATCGAGAGCCGTTGCATGAGTCCCGGCGCCAGCCGGGCGAGGAGCCAGGAGGCATGGGCGCGACGGGGCTTGACCAGGATGGCCTTGTTGCGCTCGATGGCGCGCAGGGTGTCGGCGGCCAGGCGGTCGGCGTCGTAGGCGGTCTTGACCCCCTGGCCCTGAAGGAAATAGTCGCGGCCGACGAACCCGCCGACCGCGCCCTTGTCCAGGATGGGCGTCTCGACGGCGGCCGGGCACACCGCCAGTACGCCGACGCCGTGCGCGGCCGCCTCGGAACGCAGCGCCAGCGACATCCCGACGACGGCGTGCTTGGTCATCACATAGCTGGTGAGCTGACCCGCCGCGGCCAGCCCGGCCATGGATGCGGTGTTGACGATGTGGCCGTGACCCTGCCGGATCATCTGTGGATACGCCGCGGCGACACCGTGCACGACGCCGCGCACGTTGACGTCGATGATGGCGTTCCACTGGTCCAGCGTGAGCAGCTCGGTGTTCCCGCCCCAGACGATGCCTGCATTGTTGAACATCAGGTCGAGCCGGCCGGCCCGCTCCACCACGCTGTCGACCGCGGCCTGCACGGCGGCCGGGTCGGTGACGTCGAGGCGTGCCGACCGGGCACCCACCTCAGTGGCGGTGCGCGCTGCCGCTGCTTCGTCGATGTCGGTGCAGAGCACCTCGGCGCCGGCGGCCACCAGTGCGCGGCACAGCGCCGCGCCGATACCGGAACCCGCGCCGGTGACGATCGCCTGCTTACCGGCGAAAGACGTCATGCGCGATCCGCCTTCGGCTTCTCGCTGGTGTTCACCCCTGGGCCAGCTTCATGACATGACCGAGGATGTCCGGATACCGCTTGAGGTGCGCGCCGCCGTTGAGATCGAGCACCTCGCCGGTCAGCCACGACGCCTGCGGCGAACACAGGAACACCACGGCGGCCGCGATGTCCTCGGGTGTTCCGCTGCGGCCCAGCGCGGTGTTCTCGATGTACTCCTCGACCACACCGGGAATCATCGCCGCGGGATCGGTCAGCGGGGTCTTCACGAATCCCGGCGCGATCGCGTTGACGCGGATGCCGCGCGGACCCATTTCGAGGGCGGCTACCTGCGTCAGCATCGACAGCCCGGCCTTGGCGGAACAGTAGGCGCTCATACCGGCCGCGGGCTGGCGCCCGTTCAGCGATGAGATCGACACCAGCACACCGCCTTCGGGCAGATTGCGGCCGGCGTGCTTGGCGACGATGAACCCGCCGTTGAGGCAGACGTCGACGACGGAGCGGAAGTCCTCGACCGCCAGGTCGGTGATCAGGCCGACATTGCTGAACCCCGCGCAGTTGAGCACGATGTCGATGGGTCCCGCGGCGTCGAACAGCTTCTGCACCGCATCCTCGTCGGTGACGTCGACGTAGAAGCTCGTATGTGGCGGGCCGAGCTGAGCGGCCCGCGCAGCAGCGCCGTCGGCGTCACGATCGGCCACGACGATGCGGCAGCCGTCGGCGGCCAGGGCCTGGGCGCTGGCCCACCCGATCCCCGAGGCTCCGCCGATCACGAGCGCGACCCGTTGCGTGGTCATGCCTTACTCCCGTCAGGTCGATGGTCGCCCCACTTCTTGTCTATGGCGTTCCACGGGTCGGCCAACTTCCCGGGATAGTCCTTGTACGCGGACTTCGATCGCAGGAACGCGCGAATCAGCGGTGCCGCCAGTCCGATCGGAAAACGCTTCAGCCCGGCGTTGGCCCTGGTATCTGCCAGCAGCTGCGGCCACGAGTGATGCTGGAACCCGAGCACCTCCTGCGAGCGGGTGGTGTCCATCCAGTCGGTGGCGAACCAGGCGGTGTCGTCGTCGGGGTTGCCGGGCCTGCCGATCGGCAGGCCACCCTTGATGCCCATCGCGGCCGCCGCTTCGGAACCGACCGCCGACTGGATGTGCCGGTGCGTTTCGGCGTCGCCGCCGATGAGCAGGACTTCGTGGTTGGCGGTTTCGGTCGGGACCGTGGTGGCCGCGACGAACGCCGCCGCCACATCACGCACGTCCACGGTCTGCAGGCGCCCGTCGGCGGGCAGCACGCTCTCGAACGAGATCAGGTCGACGTCGATGTCGAGGCTGAACTCGCAGCTCATCACCCCGCCGAGACGCAGGATCAGCCAGTCCAGCTTCGAGGCCCTGACCAGCGCTTCGGCCTCGACCTTGTGCGCGCCGTAGATGTCTGACGGGTTGACCGGGGTGTCGGGCCGCAATACGTCGTCGGTGTGGTGCGGATTGCGGGCGCCGTAGACGGCGATGCTGGAGGCCTGGATGAACCGCGGCGGCGCGGGCTGGGCCTCGGCAGCGCGCAGCAGCGACGCGGTGGCCTCGACGTTCACCTTCCGGGCCAGCCCGCGACGCATGTAGCAGAACGGCGGGATGATCGCCGCGAGGTGGATGATCGCGGCCGGCGCGACCGCGGACACCAGCGCGTCGACGGCGGCGGAATCGGTCAGATCGGCCCAGCGCACCTCTACGGATGGCGGGAGCGCGGCGGCGGCCTTGCGGTTCGCCGGGACGTCGAGATCTGTCGCGACCACCGTCCGGCCACCGGAGGCCAGCGCCTTCACGACGGCCGAGCCCACCAAACCGAACGCGCCGGTAACCAAAACAGCGTCGGACATAGGCCTCCTCGCTAGAACGTGTTGCAACACTAGCGAACGCAAGTGTGGTGTGTGTCACCGCGATCCCGACCGAATTGGGGCGTTCGCGGCAGACGGTTCGCCCCGGGGCGCTCAGCAACTCGCACCCGGCCGTCGTACTGGGGGTGCGCCGGAGAAGGCGAATGTTGCTGCAGTTGCCTCAAAAGCATTGATCAGTGGCACCTTCAACGGATACCCGTGACCGGCATCACGTCGCATGCCTCAATGTGATCTATTTGCCGGAACGGTCGTCGTACCCGGATTTGGAAATTTGCCCGGGACATATGCAAGGTGTGGCTGTAGGTATCGGCGAAAGTGAGCCAATCGCAGGCGTTTGTGATGTACTCGGTTGCACGCGTCAGCAATTGGGGAGGTGTGGGATGTCCGAAGATGTCGTGACGGGGGTTAACGACAGTGACTCCGGCGAAATTGCCGAAGAAGTTGCTGTCGGGTCCTCGGTGATTGTGTATCCGGGAACTGACGAAGAACTGCACGGCACTGTCGTCGAAGATTTTGCCGACCTGGCCGGGACGGCGGTTGAGGTCGCCGGCGAGCGAATCGTCGAACCGGCACGGCGGTGGGCGGTCAATCTCGACGACGGCGGCCTGGTGTTCGTCGACGACGACAGCATCGCGCTGGCCGCGGAAGCTGCCTGAGTTCCCGTAGTTCACCGCACGCTCAGCGGAAGCCGGTGTAACCGGCGCACCAGCAGGCTGGGCTGCCACTCGGCGTCGCCTGCCGGCCGAATTGTGCTGCCGGCTGACAGCAGCGCCGAGAGCACGATCCGTGCTTCGAGGCGGGCGAGTGCGGCGCCGAGGCAGAAGTGCCCGCCCTTGCCAAAAGCGACATGGTTCTTGATGTTCGGCCGTCCCAGCCGGAACTCATTCGGGGCCTCGAACACCGCCTCATCGCGGTTGGCTGCGCCCCACAACAGCAGTAGATGGCTGTCTGCCGGCACCGCGACCCCCGCCAGTTCGGAATCGGCCAATACGTGCCGATAGTGCCCCCGGAACGGGGACTCGAACCGGAGCACCTCCTCCAGGAACGGCGCGATCAAGGCCGGATCACTGCGCAGCCGTTCAGCGAGTTCGGGCCGGCGACTCAGAATCCACACTGCGCTGCCGATCAATGACGCGGTCGATTCCGCGCCTGCGCCGACCAGCTGGATCAGCATGAACACCGCCACGTCCGCGGACACCCGCTCGGCCGCGCTGTAGGCGGCCAGATCTCCGAGCAGGTTTTCCCGTGGGTTTGCCGAAGCTGCACCGAACTGTTCGGTCAGGTACCCGCCGAGCTCGACGGCCGCGATCCCTGACGCTGTCAGTTGTTCGGTGTCGACCAGCCCGTCCAGCAGTTGGGTGCTGGCGTAGGCCCACGTGACCAGCCGATCGACGTCCTCGGCCGGCAGTCCCAGCAGTTGCGCGACCACCAGCATGGGCAGGCGGTCGGCCAGCGTCGACATCCACTCGAACTCTCCGCTCGCGCCGGTCAACAGCTCGGCGGTGAGGTCGGCGATGAACGGTTCGAGTTCGGCGATCCGCCTGACCGCCATCCGGGGCAGTACCAACTTTCGATGGGCGGCGTGAGCCGGGTCGTCAGCGGTGGCCAGCACGTGGATAGGGCTGCCCGGCTCGCCCATGCCGAATGCGGAGACGGTGCCGTCGGGCTGCGACCACATGGTCGCGGTGAGATTCGAGGAGAAGTCTTGGGAGCGCGCGGTGGCCTCGATGACGGCGTCGAATGACGTCACCAAGAAGAACGGCGAGTCGCCGACCTGGGTAACCGGCGCATCGGTGCGCAACCGGTCGTAGAGCGGATACGGATCCTGCAGGCAGGCCGGTGCGAACAGTTCGTGTGCCAGAAGCATTTGCCCAGGTTGGCTGGCGATTCTGGGCCCGTCAACGGAGCCCGGGCATGTTGATATCGGCCGTTGAGGACCTGGGGCAGGGAGTGTCTCAGCGGGACACGTTGACCTGCGGAGTAGTTGAGAAAGGGTCCGCATTCTGTCTCAGTGTGCGATAAGTTCGCTCCCATGTCTCCCAAGCGTGCGGACTGGTTGGTCGGCGGCGACCGCCGGGTTGAAGCTGCTGAGCGCATCTATGGCGCGGCCGCTGAGATGGCGGCTCGCGACGGGTTCGACGCGCTGGACATCGACGCGCTCGCCGCCCGGGTGCACTGCTCACGCGCGACGGTGTACCGGCATGCGGGCGGCAAGGCGCAGATCCGTGATGCGGTGCTGGCCCGGATGGCCGCGTCGATCGTGGGGGAGGTACGGCGGGCGGTTGACGACCTCACCGGCGCGCATCGAGTGCTGACCGCTATTACCGTTGCGCTGCAACGTATCCGGGCCGATTCGATGTTCGAGCCACTGCTCAGCTCGCTGCGCAGCGGAGAGGGGATGGCGGACCTGACGCAGTCGCCGGTACCGGCCGCGTTCGCCACCGAACTCACCGGCCTGGACGAGGACGACCCGGCGGCCGCGGCATGGATCGTGCGGCTGGTGCTGTCGTTGTTGGTCTGGCCGGGTGTCGATGACGCGGCCGAGAGGGAGATGTTGGAGCGCTTCGTCGCCCCGGCGTTCGGTGGGACGCAGGTCTAGTCGCCACGGCGCACACATCGAAAACCGATGTGGCTCATGCCCGTATCCACCATCTGAGGCCTCCGGGCCGCCGGGCGGTAGCGCATGCAGTAGCTGTCGGCACACAGGAAGGAGCCACCTTTGATCACCCGGCGGCCGATCTGGAACTGCGGCTGGTTCGGGTCGTAGGTGTCAGCGGCACAGCAGGGCGTGGTGGCCCGGTCATCCCCGTACCAGTCGGTGGTCCACTCCCAGACGTTGCCGGCCATGTCGTACAGGCCGTAACCGTTGGGCTCGAAACTGCCCACCGGTTTCGTTGTGCCATAACCGGTGTCGGGCAGGTAGGGGAATTCGCCGTGCCAGTAGTTGGCCAGCCGCTGGCCGGGCTGCTCCGGCTCGTCGCCCCACGTGTACGCCCCGCCGGAGAGCCCACCCCGGGCCGCGGTCTCCCACTCGGCCTCCGTCGGCAGCGCCAGGCCGGCCCAGTCCGCGTACGCCGCGGCATCGTCAAAGGCGATGTGCACCACGGGATGCTGTTCACGTCCCTTCAGCGACGACCGTGGTCCACGGGGATGATTCCAGCACGCACCCGGCGTCCATGCCCACCACTGGTTGATGTGGCGTAGATCCACCGGGCCGCTGGTGCGCTGGAACACCATCGAGCCGGGCACCAGGTTCTCGGGCGGGGCTCCGGGAAAATCGTCCGGGTTCACCGGCCGCTCGGCCACCGTGACATAGCCGGTGGCCGAAACGAACTCGGCGTAGTCGGCATTGGTCACCTGATGACGCTGGATCCAGAACCCGGCGCTGGCGACCTCACGAGCGGGCGCTTCCTCCGGGTAGTGCGAGTCGGAGCCGAGCAGCGTCGTCTGCGCCGGAATCCAGACCAGATCGGTTGCCGTCATGCATCGACTCTGCGGTGAGGGCGAGGGTTACTCGCACTTGTGCGCCCTGGACGCAGAGTCGATGACCTCGGTGCGAACTCAGTCAAAGACCGTGGTCCAATCGTCACGCATGCTGGCCACGGCCCAGCCCTGTTCGGCGGCGAGTCCCAGCGCCTTCTCCGCCCCTACGGTGTAATCGAATTCGCGGTCGGGGTCGTCGTGGCGGACCAGCAGGCCCATCGACGGTCCGGGCCCGCCGGCGGTGTACTCGAGCATCTGGATGTCGCCGTTGGAGTTGCCTGCCGCGAAGATCGGGCGGCGGCCCACCCGCCCCCAGATGCGGACCGCCTTGACCGGACCGTCGTTCAGGAATTCCGGCGTGGCCGTCGTCTTGAGTTGCCCGTCGACGAAGTCCAGCCCCACCGAACTACCGATCACCCGCTCCGGCGGAACGCCGTACATCGGCGTTGTCACCGGGCGCATGAAATCACGGCCGCCGCCGGAGACGATGTAATTGGTGAAGCCGTTGGCCTCCAGGTAGCGCAGCAACTCGATCATGGGCAGATAGCCGCACGTCGTGTACGCACGGCCCAGCGTCGGGTGTTGCGCCTCCGCGAAGAACGCCCTGATCTGGTCGGCGTGCTCATCGACCGTCAGTCCGGCGTAGGCCGAAAGTATGCCACCGGCAAGAACTTTCAGTGCCGAGTCATCACCGTTGTAGTGCTTGGTGACGGCATCGCCGAACCAGGCCAGATCGCCCGAAGCCGCAGCGGTGTAGGGCTGCTTGGCGGCCAGGGCCGGGTCGGCCGCCGCCTGCTCCGCCAGTCGTCGCACCAGGAAGTCCAACTGGATGTAGGCCGGCTTCTCACACCACAGCGTGCCGTCGTTGTCGAACACCGCGACGCGCTCCTCGGGTGCGAACTCTGCTGTCGCTGCGCCTACGAAGTCGACGATGGCCGACTTCGTAGGCCCGTCATTCCAGGAGTCCAGCATCTAGTCGGCCGCCAGGAACGAATTCAACTTCTGAATGGCGTGGTTGATCGTGAACGACGCCGCCTCCTGGCGTGGCGGGAACTCTTTGAAGGATTCCAGGAATTTCGTCACGATCGTGCTGCCGTAGAACGCGATGTAATCGTGATCGAGCCACCAGTCGTAGTACGTGTTCGACGTGATGTCACCGCGCTCATAGGGATCGGTGCGCAGATTGAAGATCTTCGGGGCCCGCAGCGGGGTGAACGGCTCGGCCCAGATCTGCAGCGTGCCCTGGCAACGCTGCTCCTGGAACACGACTTTCCAATTGTGGAAACGCAATCCGAGCACATCACAGTCATCTGAGAAGTAGATGAAGCCCTTGCGTGGGCTCTCATCGACCTCGCCGGTGAGGTAGGGCAGCAGATTGAAGGCGTCCAGGTGAACTTTGAACGTCTTGTCTCCCGCCGTATGGCCCGCCTTGAGCTTCTCGATGATGTCAGGCTCCCCGGCGGCGGCGAGGAACGTGGGAAACCAGTCGTGGTGCTGGATGATCTCGTTGGAGATGCTGCCGGCCTTGATCTTTCCGGGCCAGCGGATCAACTCGGGCACCCGGAAGGCGCCTTCCCAGTTGGTGTTCTTCTCGCTGCGGAACGGAGTTGTCGCGCCGTCGGGCCAGGTGTTGGCGTGTGGGCCGTTGTCGGTCGAGTAGATCACGATGGTGTCCTCGGCGATGCCCAGTTCATCGACCAGGTCGAGGAGCTTGCCGACGTGACGGTCGTGGTCGATCATCGTGTCGTGGTAGGGCGATTGCCAAACACCTGCCTGGCCAACCGATTCCGGCTTCGTGTGCGTCCGCAGATGCATGTGGGTGGTGTTCATCCACACGAAGAACGGGGTGTCGGCCGCGACCTGGCGCCTGATGAAATCCACGCAGGCGTCGGTGGTCTCGTCGTCGATGGTCTCCATCCGCTTCTTCGTCAGCGGGCCGGTGTCCTCGATACGCTGCTTGCCCACGGGGCCGAACTTCGGATCGTCGGGTTCGGTGGAGACCTCGTCAGTCGCCCACGATCTGATCACGCCGCGGGGACGCTGCAGGTCGGCCAGCACCGGGAACTGTTCCTTTGTCGGATAGTCCGGTAGCTCGGGTTCTTCTTCGACGTTGAGGTGGTAGAGATTCCCGAAGAACTCGTCGAACCCGTGCGCCGTTGGCAGGTACTTGTTGAGGTCGCCGAGGTGGTTCTTGCCGAACTGCCCGGTGGCGTAGCCGAGCGGTTTGAGGCATTCGGCGATGGTCGGGTCCTCGGCCTGCAATCCGACGTCGGACCCCGGGACGCCGACCTTGCTCAGGCCGGTCCGGTAGACGCTCTGCCCGGTGATGAAGGCGGAACGTCCTGCGGTGCAACTCTGTTCGCCGTAGGCGTCGGTGAACAGCATGCCTTCCCGGGCGATGCGGTCGATGTTGGGCGTCTGATACCCCATCAACCCCATGCTGTAGCAGCTGAGGTTCGAGATTCCGATGTCATCGCCCCAGATGACGAGAATGTTGGGCTTTCCCTTGGGCATGGTCCGACTCCGCTCAGTCCTTGGCCAGGAATGCGTGCAACTTCTCGACCGCGTGGTCGATGCTGAAGCTGGCCGGTGGGTGCCTCGGCTTGAACTCCTCGAACGTTTCGAGGAACTTCGTGGCCATCGCCGTCGCGTAGAACACGAAGTAGTCGTGGCGCAGCAGCCACTCGTAGTACGTGTTCGACGTGATGTCGGCGTACTCGTAGGGGTCGGTGCGCAGGTTGAACAGCTTCGGCACGCGCAGCGGGGTGAAGGGTTCGGCCCAGATCCGCAGGGTGCCCTGGCAGCGCTGTTCGGCGAAGACGATCTTCCAGTTCTCGAATCGCATCGCGACCAGATCACCGTCGTCGGAGAAGTAGAAGAAGCCGCGCCGCGGGCTCTCGTCGACCTCTCCGGTCAGGTAGGGCAACAGGTTGTAGCCGTCGATGTGCACCTTGTACTCGGTGTTCCCGTCGGCACCGGCCTTGTGCCCCTTCTTCAGCTTCTCGCTGATGTCGGGGTCGCCGGCGGCCGCGAGCAGCGTGGGCAGCCAGTCGTGGTGCTGGATGATCTCGTTGGAGACGGTGCCGGCCTTGATCTTTCCGGGCCAGCGGATCAACTCGGGCACGCGGAAGGCGCCTTCCCAGTTGGTGTCCTTCTCGCTGCGGAACGGCGTGGTTCCGGCGTCGGGCCAGGTGTTGCGGTGCGGCCCGTTGTCGGTCGAGTAGATGACGATGGTGTCCTCGGCGATGCCGAGTTCGTCGAGCACATTGAGCACGGTGCCCACGTTCCGGTCATGGTCGATCATCGTGTCGTGGTACGGCGACTGCCACAGCCCGGCCTGCCCACGGCTTTCCGGTTTGGTGTGGGTGTAGAGGTGCATGTGGGTGAAGTTGCACCACACGAAGAACGGATTGCCCGCCTCGTGCTGGCGCTTGATGTAGTCGACGGTCGCGTCGGCGATGTCCTCGTCGATGGTTTCCATCCGCTTGGTGTTCAGCGGGCCGGTGTCCTCGATGGTCTGCTTGCCGACGGCGCCGTACTTGGGGTCGTCGGGTTCGGTGGAGACCTCGGTCGTGGCCTTGCACTTCAGCACGCCGCGCGGCTTGGCCAGGTTGTACAGCCGCGGGTAGCGGTCCTCGTGCGGGTAGTCGAAGTTCTCCGGCTCTTCCTCGGCATTGAGGTGGTAGAGGTTGCCGAAGAATTCGTCGAACCCGTGGACGGTCGGCAGGTATTTGTTCAGATCACCGAAGTGGTTCTTGCCGAACTGGCCGGTGGCGTATCCCATCGGCTTGAGCAGTTCGGCGATCGTCGGATCCTCGGCGGACCAACCGATGTCGGCTCCCGGTATCCCGACTTTGCTCATGCCGGTGCGGTACACACTCTGTCCGCTGATGAAGGCGGCCCGCCCCGCGGTGCAGCTTTGCTCGCCGTAGGAATCGGTGAACCGCATGCCTTCGTTGGCAAGACGGTCGATGTTGGGTGTGCGGTAGCCCATCAACCCGTCGCTGTAGCAACTCAGGTTGCTGATGCCGATGTCGTCGCCCCAGATCACCAAGATGTTCGGTTTGCCGTTTGGCATGGTTGGCTCCTTGCCCTGCCGTCGTACCCCGATCCCGAGTCCGACCTTATGCGTTCGGTCACGCACAGGACGCGGCTTCGCCCGCCTGTCGCCCGATATTTACGGATTCGCCGGAAATTCGGTGGTAAGACCAGAGCCATGAGCGAGTCGGCGGCACGCGCCGCGGTGCGCACCCTGCATCCCGGCTACTTCGCACTCGTCATGGCTACCGGAATCATTTCCATTGCGATGAATTACCACGGCGCACATGCGCTTTCGGTGATCTTGCTGTGGGTGGCGGGGGTCTCTTACCTGGTGCTGGTGGTCCTGACCGTGGTGCGCACTGTCCGTTACCGCCGTGAGTTCGTGGCCGACCTGACCGATCCGAGCCGCGGGTTCGCCATGTTCACGTTCGTGGCGGCAACGTGTGTGGTCGGCACCAGATTGGCTGCCGACTCCTATTACGGGCCGGCGTTCACGCTCCTGGCAATCGGTTGGGTGGCCTGGATGGTTCTGGGCTATGTGGTGCCCTGGACCGCGGTTCTCGCTCAGGCCGCCCGGCCAGTACTGGAGCGCGCCAACGGAACCTGGTTCATCTGGGTGGTGGCCAGCCAGTCGGTCGCCGTGCTGGCCGCCGCATTACAGCCCGAGATAGCCGCGGGCCGTTCGGAATTGGCGCTGCTGGCGGTGTTCTCGTGGTCGGTGGGGATATTTCTCTACGGTGCCGCGGGGATTTTCGTGGCCATCCGGATGCTGGTGTATCCGCTGCTGCCGACTGACCTCACCCCGCCCTATTGGGTGGCGATGGGCGCCACCGCGATCACGGTGGTGGCCGGAGCCCGGATCGTGGAGATGGCGGACGCGCCGATGGTGTCGGCCACCCGCGGCCTGATCGCGGGAACCTCGGTGTTCTTCTGGGCCTTCGGTACCTGGCTGATTCCGCCGTTGATCGCCGCCGGCATCTGGCGGCACTGGATCCACCGCATCCCGCTGCGCTACGACGCCACCCTGTGGAGCATCGTCTTCCCGCTCGGCATGTACGGCGTCGGTGGGCACTACCTCGGTCAGGCCGATCAGCTGCCGATCGTGGAGTACATCGGATACACCGAGAGCTGGATCGCGCTGGCCGTGTGGGCGGTGGTGTTCCTGGCCATGCTGCGCCACCTGTTCCTCACACTCCGGCCTGGTGTCAGGGACGCATCCGGAGCACCCTTAGAGGTGGAGGGTGATTGAGATGTATGACAAGGATCTGACCAACAAATGGCTCGTCGAGATCGAGTTCTCAGAGGACGACGTCCACACCCACGCCTCGGCCCGGGCGCAGGTGCGCGACGACACGATGTCCACCACCGGTGATGCCTACCGAAACCCGAGAGACCCCGGGGCGCCGATGATCGGTGAGGAGATCGCCGCGGCCCGCGCGCTCATCGCGCTGGGCAGCGACCTACTGCATGCCGCGTCGGCACGCATCGAACAGTCGACGCACCATCCGGTGCACCTGTACCGCTGACCGCGTGACGGCCTAAGCGGTGACGGGCTGCTTGGGCCCGGACTCCATCTGGTGGAACAGGTCGACGTAGTAGGGCATGCACTCGGCCATGGCCTGCTCGGTGGTGAACAGCGGCTGGTAGCCCAGGTCGCGCTTGGCCTTGGCGATCGAGAAGTAGTTGTTGAGGTAAAGCCGTTCCACCGCAAGGGGTTCGATCAGCGGCTCGGGCAACGCGAACCTGAAGTGCAGCCACTGCCAGGCCATCATCACCTTGTGCACCAGCTTGCCCGACACGTAGAACGTCGGCAGTTTGCGGCCGCACGCCGCGATCACCGGGCGGGCGAACTCGAACATGTTGATCGGCTCGCCGTCGTTGATGAAATAGGCCTGACCGGGTGCGGTGCCACCGGGGACCAGGTGCTGGCCGGCCAGGATGAAACCGTGAATCAGGTTGTGCACGTATGAGTTGTCGAGCTTGATGTTCTTGTTGCCGACGAGCACCTTGACGTGTCCGGCGAGCACGTTCTCGAACACCTTGCGGAACATGGTCTGGTCGCCACGGCCCCAGATACCACTGGGCCGGATCGAACACGTCAGCATGGCTCCGTTTGTTCCCGCCGTGCCATTTTGACTTAGCACGAACTTCTCGGCCACCACCTTGGTCTCGGTGTAGAGGTCGTTGAACCGGGCGGTGTAGGGCATGGTCTCGTCACCGTTGACGATGTCCTGTCCGCCCATCACCACACTGTTGGAGGCCGTGTAGACGAAGCGCTTGACGCCGGCTTCCTGGGCCGCGTGCACCAGGTTCTTGGTGCCTTCCACGTTCACGGCGAAGCTGCGCTGCCGGTACTCCTCGGTGACCGAGGCACCGCCCATCAGGTCGATGATGGCGGCGGTGTGGATGACGGTGTCGATGTCCTTGACGGCTGCGGCCACGGTCTGCTTGTCGCAGATGTCGCCCTCGATGACCTCGAGGCCGGCGTGATCGCCCAGCGGGGACGGTGCCCGGTCGAAAGACCGCACCGAGTATCCGCGGTCGAGCAGCTCGGTCACCAGGTTGGCGCCGACGAAGCCGGAGCCACCGGTCACCAGGACGCGGCCGAGTTCAGTGGTCAGAGATGCGTCACCCATGCCCGGAAGCTTAACTGAAACAGGTTCCAGTTTCGAGCGCGATGAGCAAAAGACGTTGCTGGATCAAGTTTCGTCGGCCTCGCGCGCGGCCAGTGCCTGTTCGACGCGCTGCCGCGCTCCGGCTAAGTGTTCCTCGCATCGTTGTGCCAGCTTCTCGCCACGTTCCCAGAGATTGAGCGAAGCATCGAGGTCCAATCCACCCTGCTCCAGCTGCTGCACGACGGCGATCAACTCGTCGCGGGCCTCTTCATAGCCCAGTTCACTAATAGGCTTAATACTCACGATCCTCGCGCCCCCTCTACTCGCTACCGTCGCTGACGGCTGCAGCCTCATTGCCGTCGCTGACGGCGGTGATCACTCCGTCGGACACCCGCACCCGCAATCGGGTGCCTTCCGGTGCTTCGGCCACTGACCGTAGAACTGTCGGCGTGCCGGACGCCGGGACCGCCTGGACCACCGCGTAGCCGCGCGCCAGCGTCGCGGCCGGACCGAGCGCGGTCAGCCGCGCCGACAGATGGCCGATGGTGTCGGCCTCCGCGGTGATCTTCCGGGTGATGTCGCGTTGGGCGGTGGCCCTGGCCCGCGCGATCTCGTCGGCCCGCGCGGTGAGCCCCGCCAGCGGCTGCGCCAGCACCGGGCGGCTGCGCAACTGGTCCAGGTGGTGCTGCTCCCGGTGAACCCAGTTGCGCAGGGCGCGGGCGCTGCGCCGGTGCAGATCGGTGATCAACGCCTGTTCGGCCGCCGCGTCGGGCACGATCCGCTTGGCGGCGTCGGTCGGGGTGGCCGCGCGCACGTCGGCGACCAGATCGGACAGGGGAGTGTCGGGTTCGTGGCCGATCGCGCTGACCACCGGGGTGCGGCAGGCGACGATGGCCCGGCACAGGGTCTCGTCGGAGAACGGCAGCAGGTCCTCGACGCTACCGCCGCCGCGCGCCAGCACGATCACGTCCACCTCGGGCATGGCGTCCAGTGCTGCCAAGGCATCGACGATCTGCGGAACCGCATTGGGGCCCTGAACGATGGTGTTGCGGATCTCGAAGCGCACCGCTGGCCAGCGGGTGCCGGCAACGGTGGTGACATCACGCTCGGCGGCCGAGGCGCGTCCGGTGATCAGTCCGATGGTGTTGGGCAGGAACGGGATCGGCCGTTTGAGCCGCGGGTCGAACAGCCCTTCGGCCTCCAGCAGCCGGCGCAGCCGTTCGATCCGGGCCAACAGCTCACCGATGCCGACCGCGCGAATCTCACTGACCCGCAACGAGAATGTGCCGCGACCAGTGTAGAAATTGGGCTTGCCGCAGATGATCACCTGCGTGCCCTCGGTCAGCTTGACCGGGGCGTTGCGCACCAGATCACGCGGGCAGGTGAGGGTCAGCGACATGTCGGCCGCCGGGTCCCGCAGGACCATGAAGACGGTTTTCGAATCCGGGCGGATCTTGAGCTCGGTCAGCTGCCCCTCGACCCACACCGTGCCGAGCCGGTCGATCCATTTGGCGACGCGGGTCGCGACCGCGCGGACCGGCCAGGGATTCTCCGGTGACTGACCCGGTTCGGTCACTTCGCGGTCGCGCGGGTGATCCTGTTGGCGAGCAGCGTCACGAACGGTGCGCGGGCCCGGCCGGCCTCTTCGTAGGCCAGCAGCGCCTCAAGGTCGGCCACCCGCAGGGAGGTCAACCGGGCGCGCAGCTGCGCCAGCGTCAGCGCGTCGTATCCGAGCTCGCCGGCGATGTCCGGCGCGGCGCCCGCAGCGGCGGTATTGGCGGCCTTGCCGTTCGTCGAGCCCGCCGACTCGGGCTCCCCGGTGCTGTAGAGGGCGAACCGGCCCTCGGTGCGCCGCTCACCGTCACCGGGCGCGTCGACGTCGGCCTCGGAGTCGCCGTCGGAGTCGAGGTCCTCGTCGAAGGTGGCCCACTCCGGCTGCTCGTCCTTGGGCGGAAACAGCTGCTCGAGGGTCTCGTCGCCCTTGACCACCAATTCAGCGAGGTTCTGCTGGACATGCATGACGAGGTTGGCCGCCTGACTGGCCACCGTCATGGGATAAGTCAGGATCGTCTGAGGTAGCTTGCGGGTTTCCTCCAGGGCGGTCGCAGCCGCACCCACCAGCAGCCGGACCCCGTACGGTGCAGTTCCCATGTGCACAGACTAGCCACAGCCACGGCTGGCTCCGCTGCGTTGTCGCCCCGTACCCTGGAGACATGCCGCCGACAATCAACATGGGTATCCCGGGTGCCACCAGCTCGGTGAGGTCAGGCGGTGGTTCGCAAGCCTCCGGCAAGCGGGTCCTGCTGGCCGAGCCCCGTGGGTACTGCGCCGGTGTGGACCGCGCCGTCGAGACCGTGGAGCGTGCCCTGGAGAAGCACGGCGCCCCCGTTTACGTGCGCCACGAGATCGTCCACAACAAACACGTGGTGGAGACGCTCGCCAAGGCCGGCGCGGTGTTCGTCGACGAGACCGACGAGGTGCCCGAAGGGGCGATCGTGGTGTTCTCGGCGCACGGCGTTGCGCCGACTGTGCACGAGACCGCCGCTGAGCGCAGCCTGCAGGTGATCGACGCGACCTGCCCGCTGGTGACCAAGGTGCACAACGAGGCCAAGCGATTCGCCCGCGACGATTTCGACATCCTGCTGATCGGTCACGAGGGCCACGAAGAGGTTGTCGGCACCGCCGGTGAGGCGCCCGACCACGTCCAGGTCGTCGACAACCCGGACGCGGTGGACAAGGTCACCGTGCGTGACCCGGACAAGGTCATCTGGCTGTCGCAGACCACGTTGAGCGTCGACGAGACCATGGAGACGGTGCGCCGGCTCCGTGAGAAGTTCCCGACGCTGCAGGATCCGCCGAGCGACGACATCTGCTACGCGACGCAGAACCGCCAGGTGGCCGTGAAGGCGATGGCCCCCGAATGCGAACTGGTGATCGTGGTGGGTTCACGCAATTCGTCGAACTCGGTGCGGTTGGTCGAGGTGGCCCTCGGCGCCGGTTCGCAGGCCGCTCATCTGGTGGATTACGCCGAGGACATCGATCCGGCTTGGCTGGAGGGCGTCACCACAGTGGGCGTCACCTCCGGGGCATCGGTTCCCGAGGTGCTGGTCCGCGGTGTGCTCGAACGGCTGGCCGAATACGGCTATGGGACCGTGCAGCCCGTCACCACCGCCAACGAGACGTTGGTGTTCGCCCTGCCGCGGGAGATCCGCCCGCCGCGCGCCTGATCGACACGCACGGTCGGCCTTAGGCCTCGATCAGTCGTCGTAATCCCAGGAGTGACGGCCCCTGGCGGCTGCGCCCTTCGATGACCGGGGCCGCGTGCGGTGCTCCACCCGGCGGTCCTCGTCGTCAGTTCCGCGGTAGCGCACGCGCGACACCGGATGGTGCGTCGAGCGACCCGACCCCGTCGGCGGGTCGAACGAATCCTCGAACGGCTGATAGTCGTCGAATCGGCGGCGCTGCCGCTGCGGGCGCTCACGCGGGGCGTCGAACGACGCCTCACGCTCACGCCGCTCCGGCGGTGGCTGCTTGCGCGGTTCGCGCGGCTGGGTCCGTACCCGCCTGCGAGGTTCGCCGGCTCCGGGTTCCGCCGCGCGCGGGGGCCTGGGGCGCCGCGGCCGCTCGGGCATCGCGCCGTCGAGTTCGCTACCGAGATCGCCGTCGGTGGCACGGCTCGGGCGGGGGCGTGGTGCCGCGGAACGTTTGGTGGGCCTGCGTTCCCCGCGAGGTCGCCCGGAGGCCGTTGCGGCCGCCGCCGCTGCCCCTGTGCCGGGCTCTGCGTCGGCCGGGCGGCGGCGAGATGGCCGATCGGATGGGCGCCGTCGCGGCGGGGCATCGGCCGCCTCTTCCGGCCGGGCCTTCCGGTCCCGGCGGGCCGACGCGGTGGCGGGTTTGCGGAGAACGAGTCCGGAAAGTTTCTCTGTGACAGATGACACAATCCCCGCGACGGGCGTTGCCTTCGCCGTTTTGGCCGTTCCGGTGTCAGCCGATTCGGCCGCGTCGGCGCCGCGACGTGAGGTCAGGCCGACGTACCACCGGCCGAGTCCGATCAGCAGCACCGCGGCCGAGAGGAAAAGCATCAGCGGAAAACGTTCGATCAGCGGATATCCGCAGTTGATCGCGAGGTCCTTCACGCCCCCCAGCTGGCCGCCGTGGAACAGGAAATAGGACCCGGGAACGGCGACGAAAAGTATTAGTGGGGGCTGGATCACAGCGGTGAACAGACCGGCCTGCTGGACCACCAGAACAGCCACGATGCAGCCGAGGGAATAGCAGACCGCGAATACCGCGCTGAGCTCGCGATCACCCGAACCGGCGTCGAAAGCAAAGCCGATGGCGGTAGCCGTGATCGCGATCAGCACGGCACCCCACCACGGCACACCGGCGAATCGCGGGTGTACAGAGCGATGGTCAGCCGGCACTGCCGACTGTGCGCGCTGTCCTGACACACGTAGACCGTACCGGCTCAGTCTGGTCACGTGCTGCCAGCTCGCGCTGGCGCGCCCGTCACACCCGCTTAGACTGTGGTCCCTGTGAGCCTGAACCTGGGAATCGTCGGTTTGCCGAACGTCGGAAAGTCGACTCTGTTCAATGCCCTGACACGTAACGACGTGTTGGCGGCCAACTACCCGTTTGCGACCATCGAGCCCAACGAGGGCGTGGTTCCGCTGCCCGATCCCCGGCTCGACAAGCTCGCCGAGATCTTCGGCTCGGAGAAGACCGTGCCGGCCCCGGTGACGTTCGTCGACATCGCGGGCATCGTGAAGGGCGCCTCGGAGGGCGCCGGCCTCGGCAACAAGTTCCTCGCCAACATCCGCGAGTGCGACGCCATCTGTCAGGTGGTGCGTGTGTTCGCCGATGACGACGTGGTGCACGTCGACGGCCGGGTGGATCCGCGCTCGGACATCGAGGTGATCGAGACCGAGCTGATCCTGGCCGACATGCAGACGCTGGAGAAGGCGGTGCCGCGGCTGGAGAAGGAAGCCCGCAACAACAAGGAGCGCAAGCCGGTCCTGGATGCGGCGGTCGCGGCCCAGGCGGTGTTCGACGACGGCAAGACGCTCTTCTCGACCGGCAAGGACTGGTCGATCCTGCGTGAGCTGAACCTGATGACCACCAAGCCGTTCCTCTATGTGTTCAACGCCGACGAGTCGGTGCTGACGGATCCGGCCAAGCAGGCCGAGCTGCGCGAGCTGGTGGCCCCGGCGGACGCGGTGTTCCTGGACGCGAAGATCGAGTCGGAGCTGATCGAGCTCGACGACGAGTCGGCCCACGAGCTGCTGGAGTCGATCGGGCAGACCGAACGCGGTCTGGACGCCCTGGCCCGGGCCGGCTTCCACACGCTGCGGCTGCAGACCTATCTGACGGCCGGGCCCAAGGAAGCACGGGCCTGGACCATCCATCAGGGCGACACCGCCCCCAAGGCGGCCGGCGTGATCCACACCGACTTCGAGAAGGGCTTCATCAAGGCCGAGGTGGTGTCGTTCGACGATCTCGTCGACGCCGGATCGATGGCCGCCGCCAAGGCCGCGGGCAAGGTCCGGATGGAAGGCAAGGACTACGTGATGGCCGACGGGGACGTGGTGGAGTTCCGCTTCAACGTGTAGGGACGACGCCGGCCCACCTTGTCGGTGGTACGGCCTAGCCTGCACGGCATGAAGCTCGTTTCGATCCGCATCATCACCGCCGACGTGCAACGCCTCGTGTCGTTCTACGAAACGGTCACCTCTGCCGAGGCGGCATGGGCCAATGAACTGTTCGCTGAGATTCCCACGGCGGTAGGCACTTTGGCGATCGGCAGCGACAAGACGGTGCCGCTTTTCGGCGTCGGGTCCGCCGAACCCGCAGCCAACCGGAGCGTGATCGTCGAGTTCATCGTCGACGATGTGGACGCCGAGTACGAGCGCCTTCGCGAGCGATTGGATGACGTCGTCACAGAGCCGACAACGATGCCATGGGGCAATCGGGCGTTGCTGTTTCGCGATCCCGACGGGAACCTGGTCAATCTGTTCACGCCGGTCACTGAGCAGGCCCGGGCCAAGTTCGGGGTTTAGTGGTCGTCTACGCCAGCCATACGTCCAGTGACGCGCCAGTATGGTTCGGCGATGGGCAGATTCCTGGCGATCTTCAACGGCGCGGCAGATGAAGCGGACAAAGCGGAAATCACCGCGCAGCAGCAGTCGGAATTCATGAGTGCGTGGGCCTCGTGGGCGCAGTCGCACCAGAGCGCGATTGTCGACCCGGGAGCACCTCTGAGCGCGAAGAAGTTGGTCACAGCGCAAGGCGTCGAAGACTTCACCGACAGCAAGACCGGTTACACGATCGTGAAAGCGGACTCACACGATGAGGCGGTGACGATCTTCGCCGAGCATCCGCATCTCCGGTTGTTTCCCGGCAACTCGATCGAGGTCCTCGAATGCCCACCCCCACCGAGCTAGCGTCGAACGTGAGCAAGGTGGCGATTCGGGAAGAACTGGCCATCTTCTTCACTTTCGACGACCGCGGGAAGGCAGCACGGCCATGATTTCTCGTACAGCCTGATCAATAGCTGCTGCTGTATCGATGCGGTGAATGCCGGCGACGTAGCATTTTCTGGTGGGCTTTGTCGTCCCGCCGGATGCTTACACGCGCTTCATGGGCCGGTACGCCGATCCGCTGGCGCAGTCTTTCGTGGCGTTCTCCGGGGTGGGCGCCGGCGACTCGGTGCTCGATGCGGGATGTGGCCCCGGTGCGCTGACCGCGCGGTTGCTGTCGGTGGGCGCCCGGGTGGCGGCGATCGATCCGTCACCGCCATTCGTCGATGCGATCCGCGCCCGTTTCCCCGCCGTCGACGTGCGCCAGCGCACTGCGGAGGAAATGCCCTATGACGCAGCGATTTTCGATGCGGCGCTGGCACAATTAGTGGTGCATTTCATGACGGACCCTGTGCTCGGCATCGGCCAGATGGCTCGCGTGACCCGGCGTGGCGGTGTCGTCGCCGCATGCGTGTGGGACGGACCGACGGGCGCGCTGGCACCGTTCTGGGAAGCCGTCCACCTGATCGACCCGGACGCCGAGGATGAAGCGCTACTCTCCGGGGCGCATCGCGGGCACCTGACCGAGATCTTCGAAGCGGCCGGTCTGCGCGATGTGGACGAGCACCCCCTCACGGTCGACCTGACACATCCCACCTTCGAAGACTGGTGGGAACCATACACATTCGGCGTCGGTCCCGCGGGTGACTATGTCCAGGGTCTGGACGAAGCCGCTCGTGCACGCCTCGAATCCGTAGCTCGCGACCAACTGGGCGATGGGCCGTTCACCGTCAGCGCCACCGCGTGGGCCGCGCGTGGAAAAGTCTGACAACACGCGGTGCAGCGCCGACGTGGTTAAACTCCGCGCTTGTGGCATCGAACACCCGTCGCGCGGCCGGGACGCAGACCTTCACCGACGTCTTGAAGATCTGGTTCGCCGGTATGCGGCCGGATGCTGCCGCCGATCTCGCCGATTTTCGGTCCGGCGCCACGCTGCAGGTCAGTTGCGTCCTGCGTGCCCAGGGGGAGGCATCGCGGGGCAAGTTCGGTACCCTCTCGCTGACCCGCGGTGAGTCCGTGATCTGGCGCGGTCGGGACAAGAATGTCGTCACCCTCGGCCCGCCGGTGACGCTGACGGAATCGAGTGAGAAGGCAGTCGGACCGAAGTTCACCGCGTTCGATCTGGATTGTGCCGCAGGGTCATTCGTCGTTCAGATTCCTACACTCGACGTTCGGTTGGTCAAGACGGCGCTTGGCGCTTCCTGATCAGGCGATCAGAACAGCTTGCGCGCCAACTTCCACGCCCTGTCGGTGTAGGGCGGGTACAGCATCTTGGACAGGTCGGGCCGGGTGGGTTTGGTGAGCACGGTCTTGGCGTGGCTGAACTCCTGGAAGCCCCACCGCCCGTGGTAGGCGCCCATCCCGGAGTTGCCCACCCCGCCGAACGGCAGCCGCGTGGTCGATGCCTGGAATGCCACATGATTGATCAGCATTCCGCCGGCCGACACCTCCGAGACCACCCGGTTGCGCACTGCCCGGGATCGGCTGAAGAGATACGCGGCAAGAGGTTTGGGTCGGGCATTCACGAAATTGATTGCATCGTCAAGGGAATCGACGGTGAGTATCGGCAGGATCGGCCCGAAGATCTCCTCGGTCATCAGAGGTTCGGAGGGATCGGGGTTGAGGATTACGGTCGGCTCGACGGTGAGCGACGACGGGTCGAGCCCCCCTCCGAAGGCGATCTCCCCGCGGGTTTCGATCAGGTATTCACCGAGGCGCTCAAGCTGGTCGATGTTGAGGACGCGCATTCCTTTTGGCTGGTCTGCCCGCTGTCGGACCCAGGCATCGCACAGCCGGTCGACGAATCGCTCGGCGACGTCGCGGTGGGCGAGCACGTAATCGGGAGCGACGCAGACCTGGCCGGAGTTGATCAGCTTGGTCCACGCGACCCGGGAGGCTGCGACATCGACGTCGCAGTCGTCGGCGAGGATCACCGGGCTCTTGCCGCCCAGTTCCAGGGTGACGGGGGTGAGGTGCCGCGCTGCCGCGGCCAGAATCTTGCGGCCGGTCGCGGCGCCGCCGGTGAACAAGATGCGGTCGAATTCGTGCGTGAGCAATCGCTCGCTGGTCGAGCGCCCGCCTTCGGCCACGGCCACCGCGTCATGGTCGAGATAGCGCGGAACCAGTTCCGCCAACAGCCGTGACGTTCGCGGCGCAAACTCGGAGGGCTTGATCAGCACGGTGTTTCCGGCCGCCAGGGCACTGATGGCGGGGCCCAGGGTCAGCAGGAACGGCAGGTTCCAGGTGCCGATTATGAGGACGGTTCCGTAGGGTTCGTACTCGATCCAGCCGCGTCCGGGCAACTGGGGCAGCTCGAGCATCCGTCGGTCACGACGCATCCAGCGCTTGACATGTTTTGCGGCGTAACGTGCTTCGGCGATCGTGCCCGCGACATCGGTGAGCCAGGACTCGAAGGGGGCGCGACCGAGGTCGGCCGACAGCGCATCGATGATCTCCGTTTCGCTGTCGGTCATCATCTGCGCGAGTCGGTTCAGCTGATCCGAGCGCCACTCTGCCGATCGTGTCCGGCCGCTGTCGAAGGTCGCCCGCAGGGTCTTGGTGATCCGGCTGACTTCGACCTCGGTCAACTCGTCATCGACAGCTGCGTGCGCGACGTTGCCGTTCCTGGACGTTGTTTCCGTCATCGTTGCCCCCAACGAGTGAATAGCTATTCACATATGTCCCCGATAGTGGGTCTGGTCGGCTATAAATCGGCTGGCCATGACCAAACACTCACCAGAATGGACGTTAACATAGTTCACGATGCGGGGGAACCGTGCGCAGGTGCGGGTCATCCCTCAGCGAGCGTCAAAGCCCGCCGCAGCGCGAGGGGGCCAGGATCGGGGACCACGGCGGGCAATCGGCCGGTAGGGGCTGCGGGGGAGCAGGCGGTGGCGGCGGTCCGAGAACCGGAGGCGGCGGAGCCTCGTGCGGAACGCCGTGCCACGGATAGATGGTGTTGGAGGCGACATCCACCACGCCCTCTGAGTTCCAGTACCAATCGTGGCAGATGCCGGCATCCCAGGTGATGACCTGGCTGCCCGGTATCGGGGGATCGCCCGGACACCAGTGTGTGCACGTGATCCCGTCCGGGCAGTTCCCGCCTTGATAGCTCGGCCCGAAGGCCGGATCGGCCTGGGCGACGCCCAATCCCGAGCTGGACAGGGCCACCCCGCCAGATACCGCTATGGCCGCCAATCGCGCAACGAGATCCATGGTGGCTCCCCTCCTATGAGGTGCTGCTCACCAGGCAATTGTGCCTCGATCCGGTTCGCCACGTGGCAAACCGGCAAATCTCGTCAGTCGACGATCACGGCGATCTCATCGCCCAATCCGTAGCCGGTGGCGAGCGGCAGTTCGTCACCGCTCCAGAACGAACCGGGATCGAACCAGTTGTGGTGCTTCTCGGTGGTCAGCAGCCCCATCTCCTCATAGGTGATGGCCACGGTTTCGGCGCAGTACGCGGTCTCCAATCCGACCTGCCGGGTCTGAGCCTTCTTGCGTTCGGCGGACTGGCGAACCTTCTTGTGCACAAAGGGAATTCCCCGGGTGAAATCGCTGACGATCGGGATCCGTCCACGAAGCCACCGTCCGGTCAGCCGTGCGGTGGTGGGGAATGCGGTGCCGTTCATCCGCGCGATCACCTTGAGGAGCTGGTCCTCCTGCTCGCGCGACGCGTACGGGGTGAGTTGACGTAACCAGCAGCGCTGCCCGTAGCTGTGCGACCAGCGTTCGACGACCTGGCGGGCATCGTTGAGTTGCACGCCGCGGTGATTGGTGCCCGTCCACATGTCGAGGAGCTTGTCGCCGAGTTCGGCGTGCCAGATCAGCGGAGGAAGGTCGTCGATCGCCACCGTCATGCCGACATGGTTGACCGGGCTGTTGGTGAGGGTCTGGATCGCCCGGTCCGGCCCGGAGCCACCGCGAAACAGCCAGATGTCACCCGTGCGGGTCTCCTCCAGCGCCTTGCTCAACGACACCGTGTTCGCATTCACAAGCGCAGCTTAGGCACACTGAGTGCATGCGGAGTATCTGGAAGTGGGTCGGGCTGGCCGGTGTCGCCGGTGTCGTCGCGGGTGGCGTCATGGTGGCGCGGGACCAACGCCGCCGCAACGCCTACACCCCGCAGGACATCCGGGAGCGCCTTCACCAGCGGTTGGCCGAGGCCGAACGGACCGAACCGACGCCGTAAGCCCGTCGCCTACCAGCCCTCGGTCAGCACCCGGTCCAGGGTATCGGCGTAGAAATCGGCCGCCTCGATGTCAATGCACAACGGCGGCTTGGTTTTCAGGATGTTCTGGTGGTCGCCGGTCGGTTGGATGATCACGCCGAGTTCGAGCATCCGATCGCAGATCAGTGCCGTCTCTTCGGTGGCCGGCTCCAGGGTCTGGGGGTCACGGACCATCTCGACACCCAGGTACAGGCCGACGCCGTGCACGGTGCCGATGATCGGATGCCGCGTGGCGAGCTCCTCCAGTCGCGATTTCAGATGCGCACCCACGCGGGCCGCGTTGGCTTGCAGCCCTTCGTCGGCCAGCACATCGAGCACCGTCATGCCGATCGCACATGACAGCGGGCTGCCGCCGGTCGAGGAGAAGAAGTAGCCCTGGCTGCGGAACGCCTCGGCGATCTCACGGCTGGTGACCACCGCACCGAGCGGGTAGCCGTTGCCGACCGACTTCGCCATGGACACGATGTCAGGGACGACACCCTGCTGCTGGAAGCCCCAAAACCATTCGCCCAGACGGCCGTATCCCACCTGCACCTCGTCGGCCACGGCGTAGCCGCCTGCGCCGCGGATCGTGGCGTAGACCTGCGGCAGATATCCGTCAGGTAGCGCCATGCCGCCGGCATTGCCGTAGACGGTCTCGCAGATGAAGGCCGCCGGGGCTCGCCCGCCTGCGATCAGTTCCTCGATCTGGGCCACCGCGTCTGTGGCGTAGCGGCCCACCTCGGTACCTCGGTACTTCCCGCGGAAGCTGTTGGGTGATTCGACCGTGTGCACCCAATCCGGCCGGGTGGTAAGCGCATTCGGGTTGTCCGCGGTGGAGGTCGATACGGCGTCGGTCCCGTACGTCCAGCCGTGGTACGCCTCGCGCATTGCCACCACATCGGGACGGCCCGCCGCCGCGATCGCCAATCGAAGCGCGAGATCACTGGCCTCGGACCCGGAGTTGACCAGGAACACCGTGTCCAGTGGCTCGGGTAGCAGTCCGGCCAGGCGTTCGCTGAATTCGACGACGGCGGCGTAGTTGAAGCGCGAGTTGGTGTTCAGCTTGCGGAGCTGGCGAGCCGCCGCCGCCGCGACGCGAGGGTGTGCGTGCCCCAACACCGTGACGTTGTTGACCATGTCCAGATAGCAGCGGCCGCTGGTGGACATCAGGAAATGCCGCCAACCCCGCTCGATGCGCGGTGGCCGACGGTAGTAGTGCTCCTGCACGGGCGCGAATGCCCGGTCCCGCCTGGCCATCAGGGCGGCATCGGAGGGCTCGCTATCGAACGGCGCCAGTCCCAGCAGCGGCCGCGGATCACGTGCGCACGCCAACCAACCAGGTGCCAAGGCGGGCGTGGTCAGCTCAGGGGCGCGGGGTGCGCCTGCCGGCCGCAGCGCCACGTGCGTCCACCGGCCCGGCTCGGCAGTGCCCAAGATATCGGCCTGATCGCCGGCCGCAGAACCGATCCCGGTCAGGGTCAGCTCGTACTCGGCGCCCCGCAGCGTCACCGCATCCGCCGAGCGGGCGACGACCTCACCGTCGAACGGCGCGGCCAGCTCCAGCCGATCTGCCGGCCAGATGCTGATGCCGGTCGGGACGACCGCGGGCTCCTCCTGGCTCAGGGCCGGAGCCTGCGCCATCCGCGGCTGCCCGAACCTGGTCACCACCAACAGCGCGCCGTCATTGATTGCGGCCTTGGCCAATTCGTCCTCGACACCGGGCTTCACCCAGCCGCCGGCAAGGAACGCGTCGTCCAGGTCATCGGACGTTGCCCCCAGATCCAGGGTCACCACCGATGGCGGCGCAGCGATCATCGGGCGGGTGGCCCGCACGGGCGGAGGCGGCGAGGCCAAGCCGAGGTCGGCCTTGATCAGTGCGGTCATCACGTCGATCGGCACCGAGGTCGCGCGCTCGAACATCTGCCATTCGCCGTCGGCCTGCTCGGTGAGGTAGTCGTTGTCCGGATCGAAACCCGCCTGGTGGGCACCGCTCACGATCAGCACGGCGGTACGCAGAACCAGCAACGGCCACAACGCTTCTGCCTCGGCGGCGCTGAGCGGCCGGAGGGCGTGAAAGGCGCGGATCCCCGGCAGTACCGCGGTCGGATCTCCACCTGGGTGTTGCAGCACGCAGGACAGCGTGATGGCCAGTTCACTCACGGCCCAGCTGTCGGCGAGATCGCCGAAGTCGATGATCCCGTCGGGGCGCACAACTCCGCCGATGCCGTGGGACACCACCACATTGGCGTCGGTGAGGTCCATGTGCACGGCTTGCCGGGGCAGGGCGTCGGCAACCGGTTCGATGTGCGCCCACGCCTCGTCGGCCGCGGTCCGCAGCCGGGAGCGCGCGGTGTCGTCGTCGACATGGGAGACCAGGTTGCGCACCACCTCGGCTCCGTAACGCAGGTCCCACTGCAGGACGCGGTCCAGTCCGGGGTGGTTGAAGCCGGCCAGCGCTCGGCTGACCCGGGCGGCCAGGGTGCCGAGCTCGGCGACCGTGGCCGGCGACAGGTATCCGGATTCGATGAGCGTTCCACCGGGCAGGTGGCGCAGCAGCCGGACGTGGGCCGCGCCGGAACCCAAACCGGTTACCGCAGTGAGCTTCTCGTGGCGCAGGTTCGGCAGCGACTGGGCCACACGTAGCTCCGGCTCGGCCGCCGCGATCAGGTCCGCGGCCAGCTCCTGTGCGGTCAGTTCGATTTCGTTGAAGGCCGGGTTGGCGATCTTGAGCACCCCGGCGACCGTCGGGTCGGTGCCGACCAGGAAATTCTTATCCTGTTGGCTGCCCAGCGATTTCACCTCCGCACGCACACCGAAATGGGTGGCCAGGATGTCGCGGGCCTGCTGTTCGGATACCTGAGGGGCGGGCAGCTCAGGTTCGCGCAGAAAGTTGAAGCCGACAGTGTCGCGCTCGGCGCTCACCGTCCGACGAACTCCACGACGACCTGCGAGAATGCGTCGTTGTCGTCACCGGCGGCGGTGTGCCCCGCATCGGACAGCTCGACGAACTCGGCGGCGGGCACCTTGTCAAGGAAGTCCTGCACGCCTTCGGGGCTGACCACATCGGACAGCTTGCCGCGGATCAACAGGATCGGGATGGTGAGGTTCATCGCGGCCTGTTCGAGCTTCTCCACCCGCATGAACGGATCGTCCTCGGGTTTGGTGAGGAAGGCCGGATCCCAGTGCCAGTACCAGCGTCCGTCGCGCTCCCGCAGATTCTTCTTCAGCCCTTCCGGGCTGCGGGGCTTGGTGCGGTGGGGCAGGTAGGCCGCGACCGCCTCGGCGGCCTCGTCCAAGGAGTCGAAGCCATCCACGTTGGTGAACATGAATTCGCGGATGCGGGCGCTGCCGCTCTTCTCGAATCGCGGCACCACGTCGACCAGGATCAGCTTGGTGACCAGCTCGGGACCGGCCTCGTGCGCGGCCAGGATGCTGGTCAGCCCACCCATGCTGGCGCCGATGAGCACGACGGGCCGTCCGATTTGGTACAGCACGTGCTGCACGTCCGCCGACAGCGCTTCCACCGAATAGTTCGCGCTGGGTGAGCGGTCGCTGTCGCCGTGACCGCGCGCGTCGAGCGCGATCACGTGCAAGCCGCGATCGGCCAGGATCTGCCCGGTGTTCTTCCAGGAATACCGGTTCTGCCCGCCGCCGTGCAGCAGCAGCATCGTGGGGCGATCGGCCGCGGACGCGGCATCCCGGTTCCATTCGTCGCCGACCAGGTTCAGGTCATCGACTCCCCGGAACGTGACGATGCGCGATTCGCTGTGCTCGGTTTTCCCGGTGCTCACGGACATTCCTCTCGGCAGCCCCCGGAGGTCACGTTACCCAGGAGGGTTTTCGCCGCATCTGCGACCCGCACGGCGTGCCGTTTCTAGAATCGGCAATCGTGCAGAGCGAGCCGGGTTTCGAGGCGGGTGACGACGCCGAGCGCCGCGCGATCATCAAGGCCGCCTTCACTTGCTTGTCCGAGCCCCATACCGGTGCAGTCCCGCTGGCTGCCGTGCTGGCCAGAGCCGGGTTGTCCACCCGCGCGTTCTACCGGCACTTCGAATCCAAGGACGCGCTGTTCCTGGCCATGCAGGAGAGTTCGGGCAAGTCGTTGGGTCGCCGGCTCGACCTGATCGCCGAAGACACCGACGGTGCGCCCGCAGCGCAGCTGGCGCTGTGGATCAGGGTGTCGTTCGACGTGATACACGACGCGCGGCTGCGTGGACGCGCGACGGTCCTGGACTTGGAGGAGGTTCGCTCGGCCAAGGGCTACCAGTCCGCGCAGGAACAGTGGCGCCTGGACCGCGAACGGTCGCTTGCGGCCCTCCTGCGTCGTGGCCGGGCCGACGGGTCGTTCCCGCTGACCAGGCCGGATAGGGATGCGGCGGCCATCCGCGCGGTGGTCAGCCATGAGTTGTCGCGGCTGGGGGCCGACGGGGATTGGGAGTGTGCGTGCGCCGCGGCGGTGGACTTCGCGCTGCGTGCGGTCGGGGTTGACACCCGGCGCCGGGAGCCTGGCGCCACCTAGCCGGGACTGCCGGTACCGCTGATGACGGTGTGACCGGTGCCACGTACTTTGGACCGCACGCGTGCCGTTGCACGCACCCCGTAGTGCCACCGAGGAGCAGATGTATGGCAGACGACAGCGTCGACGCCGAGACGGTCGAGCCGACCGAGATCGAGGAGTCGAGCCAGTCCGCCCCTGAAGCCGAGGCTCCGGAAACCGAGTCGACCAAGGCCCCCGAACCCGAGTCCGAGGACACCGAACCCGCGCCGGCGGCCGACGGCTCGGCACCGAAGCGCAGTGGATTCCTGCGCTCGACGTCCGCGGGGATCGTCGGTGGATTGCTCGTCGTCGCGCTCCTGGCATTGACCGCTTGGCTGGGCTATGGGTACTACCAGGTCCATCACGAACAGCAGCGACGTGCGATGTTCGTCGACACCGCGCGGGTGGGCGCGACGAACCTCACCACCATCGATTGGGAGCACGCCGAAGACGACGTCCAGCGGGTGCTCGACGTCTCGACCGGGAAGTTCTACGACGACTTCGAGCGGCGATCGAAGTCGTTCCTCGAGGTGGTCAAGCAGATCAAGTCGAAATCGGTGGGCACGGTGACCTCGTCGGGGCTGGAGTCCTATTCGAACGACAAGGCCGACGTCCTGGTGTCGGTCACCGTGCGGTCGACGAATGCGGGTGTGCCGGAACAGAAGCCCCAGGTGTGGCGAATGGTGGTGACGGTGCAGGACATTGAAGGCAAGTCGAAGGTGTCGAACGTGGAGTTCATCCAGTGAGCGGCAGGCACAAGATGCCGCCGGCCGGGCGTCGTAAGGCCGCAGCACAATCGGCGGAGGCCACCGAGCAGGCGAGCCCGGAGCCGCAGGTCGTCGAAGACGCGAGCGCCGCGGAACCGGCCGAAGCGACGGAGGCAACCGAGGTCGAGGCGGCCGCCGAGAACACCGAGGACACCGCCGTCGCCGTTGAGCCAGGCCCTGAGGAGGAGGCGGCCGAATCTCCCGACGAGCCCGCTGAACCCACTGAGTCCGCCGCCGGCGGCGATGCGGATGAGCCCGCGGACCCGCCTGCCGAAGCCGACGCGTCACGGGCCCGGTCGCGGGTCAGCCTGCCGGTCGTATTGGCGGCGGTGGCGCTGGTGCTGGCGATGACCTGCGCGGTGTTGCGGTGGCTGATCGTCGCGCAGGATCAAAGCGACACAGCCCGGGACGAAGCGGTTCAGGCGGCCAAAGAGATCACCGCAGAGATGCTCTCGTACGAGACGGAGACGGTCGATCAGCAGCTCACCGCCGCCCGCGACCGGATGACCGGGGAGTTCCTCGGGAAGTATTCCGCGATGATCAACGAGGTCGTCCCGGCAGCGCATGCGCAACAGATCGCAGCCGTCGCCGAGGTGTTGCGGGCGGGCGTGGTGAGCGCGAAGCCCGATAGCGCTGAACTGGTGCTGTTCGTCAACCAGAGCGTGCAGGTCGGAAACAACATGCCGCAGAAGACCGCGTCGGTGGCGCGCGCCACGCTGGTGAAAGAGGGGGACCGCTGGATGCTGTCCGAGTACGAGCCGGTGCCGCTGTGACCGAACCGCGCTGGATCGACATCGCCACCCCCGCAGGGCAACTGCGGGCTCTGGTCTGGGGGCCTGAGGACGGCCCGGTTGCGTTGTGCCTCCACGGTTTTCCCGACACGGCCTACGGCTGGCGCAAGGTGGCGCCGGTGCTGGCCGAGGCCGGCTGGAAAGTGGTGGCGCCGTTCATGCGAGGCTATGTGCCCTCGTCGATCCCCACCGACGGGAGCTACCACGTCGGCGCTCTGATGGACGATGCGCTGCGCGTGCTGCAGGCCGCGGGACCGACCGGGCGCGACGTGCTCATCGGGCATGACTGGGGTGCGATCGCGGGAGCGGGTCTGGCCGCGATGCCGGACAACGCGTTCGCCAAGACGGTGATCATGTCGGTGCCACCTCCCGCGTCGTTCCAGCCGCTGGGCCGGGTGCCAGAGGCGGGCAAGCTGATGGCCCGGTTGCCGCGCCAGATGCTGCGCAGCTGGTACATGATGTACTTCCAATTGCCCTGGCTCCCTGATCGGTCCGCGTCTTGGGTGGTGCCCCGGCTGTGGAAGCTGTGGTCGCCGGGATACGACGCGGCCGAGGACGTACGCCACGTCGACGCCGCGATCGGCGCCCGCGATCGGTGGCGTGCCGCGCTGGGTTACTACCGGGCCACGATTCGACTCAGCAAGCCGCCGCCGCAGTACGCAGAGTTGCACCAACATTGGCTGGAGCCGCCGTCGGTGCCGACGCTGTACCTGCACGGCGCCGAGGACGGCTGCGCGACACCGGATTACACCCGGTGGGTGCAGAGGGTTCTGCCACCGGGCAGCGCAGCGCACATCGTCGATCACGCCGGTCACTTCCTGCAGCTCGAGCAGCCGGATGTGGTGGGGAAGCACGTCGTCGATTTCATCGGCAGCCCTGGGAGGAGTTGACCGGTGCGCCGGATGGCCGCAATCGATGCCCAGAACTGGTGGATGTCGGCCAAACTTCCCAACGATCAGTTCCTGCTGTACGGATTCGACGGTGTGCCCGACGATCTGGCAGCGGCTGAGGCCGAGGTCAGAGGACGTGCGCAGCGCTGTCCAGACCTGGCTGTGGGTATCCGCGACGATTGTCGCCTGACATACCCGGCCTGGGTGCCGCGGGCGGTGGGTGACGATCAGTTCGTCCGCTACGACGGCGCCCTGCAGTGGAACGAATGTCTGGATGTCGTCGCCGGGTTGGCCGACCACCAGCTCGACGCCGCTGTCGCCCCTTGGCGTCTGCACGTATTCGCCTGCGTCCGTGGAATTCCCGGCGCCACTGCCGCCACGGGGACAGTGGCGGTGCTGCAGGTCTCCCACGCGCTCGCCGACGGCACCCGCGCCTCGGCGCTGGCCGCGTGGCTGTTCGGGCGCTCCGGCGAGATCCTTCCGGTGTCGCCGCAACGCTTCCCGGCCGCGCGCCTGCCGTGGCGTGCCGTGCGAGCGTCACGCACGTATCGGGAGTTGGTGCGTGACACCGAATCGGGCGCGGTGCCACCGCAGGCGCCATCGCGGCCGGTGCTGCGCAGCAATGCCGAGCCGGCGGGGGATCGCTGGGTGCGCACCATCGTTCGCCGTCGCGCCGAGATTCCGGGACCCACCGTGACCATCGGAGTTCTTGCCGCCATCTCCTCGGCGTTGGCCGATCACCTCCGGGAGTGCGGTGACGATACGGCCTCGCTCGGTGCCGAGGTGCCGATGGCCAAGCCCGGGGTGCGGTTGGCGCACAACCACTTCGGCAACGTCGGAATCGGCCTGTATCCCGAACTCGCCGTACCTGAGCGCATCACCCGGATCGCAGCGGACTTCGCCGACCGCCGCCGCCGTGCGGCACATCCGGCGCTGATCGCGTCCAGTCGCGCGTTCGCCGCGACGCCCGCACCGCTGTTGCGTTGGGGTGTAGCGCAGTTCGATCCGACGGTGCGCGCGCCGATGGTGACGGGCAACACGGTGGTTTCCAGCGTCAATCGGGGCGCGGCCGACCTCAGGTTCGGCACCGCCGGGGTCGTGGTGACGGCCGGATACCCGTCGTTGTCCTTGATGATGGGGCTGACCCATGGGGTGCACGGCATCGGGGACACGGTAGCGGTCAGCGTGCATGCCGCCGAGTCCGCGGTCGGCGACATCGACGCTTACCTGGCCCGGCTGGATGCCGCGCTGGGCGGTTGACCGCGGCGCAGCATCGCGATGCCGACGTCCAGTGCCGACTCGAGGTAGCTCAGGTCGCCGGAGGCCAGCATCACGCTGACGCCACCCTGGATCCCGGCCAGCAATGCGGCGGCCACCCGGTCGGCATCGAGATCGTCGGCGATCTTTCCCTCCCGCTGCATGTGCCGGATGCCCGCGGCGATCTCGTCATGCCATTGCCGGAGCAGGGCTTTGGTTACCGCCTGAGCGCCAGGAGTGGTCCGCCCGATCTCCGACATCAACAGGCTCAGCGGGCAGCTCTGACCCTGGCGGCGGTAGCGCTCGACCACGGCGTCGCGCCAGCGCTGCCAGGCGGCCCAAGAGGTCAACTCGCCGAGGTAGGGCTGCTGATCCTCCAGCACCATCTGGGCTTCGCGCTCGGCCACCGCGAGCAGCAGTTGATCCTTTCCGTCGGGGAAGTAGTGGAACAGCTGGCTCTTGGAGGTCTGGGTCTGCGCGCGGATGTCGTCGAGCGTGGTGGCGGCGACGCCGTTGCGGCGAATCACCGCGGCGGCTCCCTCGATGATCCGGTGCCGGGTGGCCTCGCCTTTGGGCGTCAGTTTCTGGACTTGCAGGTCCATTTTCAACTGCCTATACCTGGACTCATGAGTCCAAACACTACGCGGCTGCAGGGCCGCACCGCACTTGTCACGGGTTCTACCGGAGGCCTCGGCGTCGCCATCGCCAAGACGCTGGCGGCCCAGGGCGCCTTCGTCGTCGTCAGCGGCCGCAACAAGGAACGCGGTGACGCCGTCGTCGCCGAGATCCGTGCCGCCGGAGGGCAGGCCGGGTTCGTCGCCGCCGACCTCGGCGCCGGTGGCGATGAGGTGCAGCGCCTAGCGGAGCAGGCCGTTGCGGCCGCGGGAGGCCAGATCGACATCCTGGTCAACAACGCCGGCGTATGGGGGATGCCCGAACCCACCGGCGAGGTGTCCGAGCGGGCGCTGCTGGAGTCGTATCAGACGAACGTCATCGCGCCGTTCCTGCTGACCGGGGCCCTGGCGCCCGCGATGGCCGAACGCGGCCGCGGCGCGGTGGTCAACGTCGGGTCGATCACCGGGCTGATCGGCGGAGACGGCTCGGCGCTGTACTCGTCGACCAAGGCGGCCGTGCACTCGCTCACCAAGTCGTGGGCGGTCGAGTACGGCCCGCGCGGGGTGCGGGTGAACGCCGTGGCACCCGGCCCGATCGCCACGGAGCGCGCCCTCGAAGCGGCCGAGCACATCGCCCCGGTGCTGGCCCGCATCCCGTCTCGGCGGATGAGCACACCGGAGGAGGTCGCCGCGGCGGTCGCATTCCTGGCCGGTGAAGACGCCGGCAACATTCACGGCGTGATCCTCAGTGTGGATGGGGGCTGGGCGGCGGCTTAACAGATGTCCTACATTCTGTTGCATGGCTTCCTCCGCTTACGACACTGCGATCCTGCTCCTGCGCGTGGTGCTCGGCCTCACCATGGCCGCCCACGGCTACAACAAGTTCTTCGGTGGCGGGCGGATCCCCGGCACCGCGGGATGGTTCGACAGCATCGGCATGAAGCCGGGCATGTTCCACGCCCGGGTCGCGGCCACCACCGAAATGGCGGCCGGTCTGGGCCTGGCTTTGGGCCTGCTGACCCCGGTGCCCGCGGCAGGCTTCGTGGCGCTGATGCTGGTGGCGGCATGGACCGTGCACCGGCACAACGGCTTCTTCATCGTCAAAGAAGGCTGGGAGTACAACCTGATCCTGGCGGTGGCGGCGGTGGCGATCGCCGGAACCGGGGCCGGTCGCTACAGCCTGGATCATCTGCTGTTCTCCAGTTCGAGCTTCTATCACTACCTGCACGGCTGGTGCGGCCTGGGCATCGCGGTGGTGCTCGGCCTGGCCGGTGGCATCGGTCAGCTGGCGATCTTCTATCGCCCGCCGGCGAAGACGTCTTAGTTCGCCTTCAAAGGTGCCGGCACTACGGTTTCTGATGAATTTCCGGCGCTACTCGTCACAAACCGTAGTTTCGGCGGGTTCCGCAGACTGAGCAGAACGACTACCCCGGGACTAGAACACGTTCTAATCTGTGCGGCATGGGTTTTCTCAAACAGGAATCGCCCCAGATCGACTTCGAGCAGTGGAGCAAGGGCACGCGCGCGCAGAAGATCCAGCCGATGGCGCGGCACTGGGCCGAAGTGGGGTTCGGCACCCCGGTTGCGCTGCACCTGTTCTATGTCGTCAAGATCCTGCTGTACATCCTGGGCGCGTGGCTGATCGCGCTCACCACCGAAGGTGTCGACGGGTTCACCAACGTCGCCTCCTGGTACGCCGAGCCGATCGTCTACCAGAAGGTCGTGTTCTACACGATGTTGTTCGAGGTCGTCGGCCTCGGCTGCGGCTTCGGCCCGCTCAACAACCGGTTCTTCCCACCCATGGGCTCGATCCTGTACTGGTTGCGGCCCAAGACGATTCGGCTCCCACCCTGGCCCAACCGGGTGCCGTTGACCAAGGGCGACGACCGCACCATCGTCGACGTCGCGCTCTACGGGGCGCTGCTGGTGGTGCTTGTCATCGCGCTGTTCTCGCAGGGCACCGGGCCCATCCCGGCGCTCGGCAGCGAGATCGGCGTGCTGCCGGTGTGGCAGACCGCGGCGATCGTCGGCCTGCTCGCCGTGGCCGGCCTGCGCGACAAGGTGATCTTCCTGGCCGCCCGCGGGGAGGTGTACGGCTCGCTGGCGGTCTGCTTCCTGTTCAGCGGCGCCGACATCATCATCGCGGCAAAGCTGATCTGCCTGACGATCTGGATCGGCGCGGCCGCCTCGAAACTCACCAAACACTTCCCGTTCGTCATCTCGACGATGATGAGCAACAACCCGGTGTTCCGGCCGCGGTTCATCAAACGCAAGTTCTTCGAGCACTTTCCGGATGACCTCCGGCCCGGTTGGCCGTCGCGGTTCGTGGCGCACTTCTCCACTGCCATCGAGGGTTTGGTGCCGCTGGTGCTGTTCTTCTCCCACGGCGGCTGGGCGACGGCCATCGCTGCCTTCGTCATGCTGGTGTTCCACTTCGGCATCCTGAGCTCCATTCCGATGGGCGTGCCGCTGGAGTGGAACGTCTTCATGATGTTCTCCGTGCTGGCGCTGTTCGTCGGGCACGCCGACATCGGACTGGGGGACCTCACCAGCCCGTGGCCCATCGTGCTGTTCGCGGTTGTCGCCGGCACCGTGGTGCTGGGAAACCTGTTCCCGCGCAAGATCTCGTTTTTGCCGGGAATGCGCTACTACGCGGGCAACTGGGACACCTCGCTGTGGTGCGTCAAACCCTCGGCCGCGGAGAAGATCGAGAAGCACATCGTCGCGATCGCCAGCATGCCTGCCGCCCAGATGGAGCGGTACTACGGCAGCCCCGAAGTCGCCCAGATGTACCTCTACATGGGATATGCGTTCCGTGGCTTCAACTCTCACGGCCGGGCCCTGTTCACCCTGGCGCACCGGGCGATGGTCGGACAGAACGAGGACGACTACGTGCTGACCGATGGCGAGCGCATCGTCTCCACGGCCATCGGCTGGAACTTCGGAGACGGGCACATGAGCAACGAGCAACTTGTCGCCGCCCTGCAGAAGCGGTGCCATTTCGAGCCGGGGGAGGTGCGGATCGTCATGCTCGACGCTCAGCCGATCCAGCGCCAGACCCAGCAGTACCGGCTCGTCGACGCGGCTACCGGGGAGTTCGAGCGGGGTTACGTCAACGTGGCCGACATGGTGACGCGCCAGCCCTGGGACGACGAGTTGCCGGTCCATGTCCAGCGAGATGACGTCACCACCTGAGCCGGTCGCGGTATGGGTTGACGAGTCCGGGCGGTTGACGAGCGACCTGGGCAGTGTCGACACGCAGTGTCACGCCACCGTCCGGGCCGGTCACTGCCCCGAGCGGGCGCAGTGCGTGCTGTTGCACCGCGCGCCGGGGCCACGGTTGTTGTTCGGGGAGTTGATGTCCGAGCTCGACGACGAGGCCGGCATCTACCTGGAGACGCACGCCAAAAAGCTTGATGCGGACCTGATCTCGATCACGGTCGACCACGTCGGCCCGGACGGCCCGGCCGGCAGCTGGCGCTACCGACTGCTGCCGATGCGATGGAAGACCTCGGACGGGTGGCGGGATACGGATGCGCGGCTGGCCGTGTGGCCGGACTAGGTGTGTGCTCGACACTGCGCACCGATCCCCGAAACTGCGTACAGATCGCAAATTCGCGGCGAAACGCGATCTGTGCGCAGGCTCGGTGAGCAGCGCGCAGGCTCAGCGCATCACGTCGCGGACCTTGACGCTCTCGATGTCCTGCAGCATCAGGATGCGTGCGGTGTCGAGGTGCCTGCGCCAGTGCGCCTCGGCGGCGTCGCCGTCGCCGGAGCGGATGAGCTGGATCAGCTTGCGGTAGGACCGCATCAGCTTGTCGTAGTCGTTCTTGGAGACCGGCCGGCGCTCCTTGAACAGGAAGGCGTGGTGGCGCACGGTGATCTCGTGCAGCATCCCGGCGATGATGCCCAGGGTGGCATTGCCGGACAGCTCGACGACCCTGCGGTGGAAGTCGCCGGTGGTCTCGGCCAGCTGATCGGACTGATGGTCCTTCGGGATGTGCTCGTCGAGCATCCGCTCCAGCTCGGCGAACGCCGCCTCATCGCCCTTCTCGGCGAGCAGGCGTGCGGCCATCGGCTCGATCGCGGCGCGGCCCACCAGGAGGTCGGCGATATCGGCGCCGGACAGCTCGAGCAGCAGCCCGGCCGGGCGGGCGACGATCTCCGGGCCGGGCACCCGCACCCGGGCTCCGGTGCGCGAGCCGCGCCGCACCTCGACCAGCCGCTCGGATTCCAGCACCCGCACGGCCTCGCGCAAGGTCGGCCTGCTGACCCCGAAATGCTCCATGAGCTCGGCTTCGTTGGGCAGGAAGTCGCCCTCTTTGAGTTGGCCGTCGACGACCATGCGCCGTAACGTGCCTGCGACGAGCTCGGCCGTCTTCGGGGAACGGACCGGTGCCTGCGGTGCTATCGCGTCAGGGCCGATCATCGGCGCCAGTGGTGTGGTTCGAGCCACCAGACACTCCCAGGTAGGACAACTTTGTGCTGGCCGGATGGTCAGCTGTACAACTCAGTAAACCATCTGTGCAGCGCAGAAACGGAACATCGACCTCTACCAACCAGTAGGTTGACCTAGTAAACCTACTGGTCTATTTTCACCTCGAGCGCCCCGTTGAGCTCCACTGGGGTCGCAACACCCACCCTTCAAAGGAGAAGTCATGGCTGAAGCCGTCATCGTCGAGGCTGTCCGGTCACCTGTCGGGAAGCGCAACGGCGCCCTCTCAGGTGTGCATCCGTCGGAGCTGTCGGCCCAGGTGCTCAACGGCCTCGTGCAGCGCGCCGGGATCGACCCCGCCCTCGTCGACGACGTCATCTGGGGCTGCGTCATGCAGGCCGGTGAGCAGGCGCTCGACATCGCCCGCACCGCGCTGCTGACCGCGGGGTGGCCCGAGACCGTTCCCGGTGTCACCGTCGACCGCCAGTGCGGCTCCAGCCAGCAGTCCCTGCACTTCGCCGTCGCCGGCGTGATCGCCGGGCACTACGACGTCGTCGTCGCCGGTGGTGTCGAGTCGATGTCGCGTACCCCGATGGGATCCTCGCTGGCCAGCGGCGGGCACCCGTACCCGGAGGCCTTCCGGGAGCGCTACGACAACAAGACCCCCAACCAGGGCGTCGGCGCCGAGATGATCGCCGAGCAGTGGGGCCTGTCGCGCACCCAGCTCGACGAGTTCTCCCTGCGTTCGCACGAGAAGGCCGCTGCCGCACAGGATGCCGGTGCCTTCAAGGATCAGATCGTCGGGATCAAGGACCAGGACGGAAACGTCGTCCTGGAAGACGGCGGCATCCGCCGCGGCGGCACCGTCGAGTCCATGGCCGCCATCAAGCCGGCCTTCAAGGAGGACGGCGTGATCCACGCCGGCAACTCCAGCCAGATCTCCGACGGCTCGGCCGCGCTGCTGGTGATGTCCGCGGAGAAGGCAAAAGACCTGGGGCTCAAGCCACTTGCCAAGGTGCACACCGCCGTGCTCGCCGGCGCCGACCCGGTCATCATGCTGACCGCACCGATCCCGGCCACCCAGAAGGCGCTGGCCAAGTCCGGCCTGAGTGTCGACCAGATCGGCGCGTTCGAGGTCAACGAGGCGTTCGCCCCGGTTCCGATGGCCTGGCTCAAGGACATCGGCGCCGACGAGGAGCGGCTGAACCCCAACGGCGGTGCCATCGCCCTGGGTCACCCGCTCGGCGGCTCGGGCGCCCGTATTCTGACCACCCTGCTGTACCACATGCGGGACAACAACATTCAGTACGGCCTGCAGACCATGTGTGAAGGTGGCGGCCAGGCCAACGCGACCATCCTGGAGCTCCTGTGACCGACACCGATACCCAGCCCGGCGCGCTTGTTGAAAAGCGCGGCAACGTACTGCTCATCACGATCAACCGGCCCGAGGCGCGCAACGCGATCAACGGCTCGGTGAGCACCGCCGTCGGCGATGCGCTGGAGCAGGCCCAGAACGATCCGGAGATCCGGGTCGTCGTGATCACCGGATCGGGCGACAAGTCGTTCTGCGCCGGCGCCGACCTGAAGGCGATCTCCCGGGGCGAGAACCTCTTTCACCCCGAGCATCCCGAATACGGATTCGCCGGCTACGTCAGCCATTTCATCGACAAGCCGACGATCGCCGCGGTCAACGGCACCGCGCTGGGCGGCGGCACCGAGCTGGCCCTGGCCAGTGACCTCATCGTCGCCGAGGAGAGCGCCAAATTCGGTCTGCCCGAGGTGAAGCGGGGCCTGATCGCCGGCGCCGGTGGCGTGTTCCGCATCGCCGAGCAGCTGCCCCGCAAGGTGGCCAACGAGCTGCTGTTCACCGGCGAGCCGATGTCGTCGGCCGACGCGCTGCGCTGGGGCCTGATCAACCAGGTGGTGCCCGACGGCACCGTCGTCGACGCCGCGCTCAAACTGGCCGAGCGGATCACCGGCAACGCGCCGTTGGCCGTGCAGGCCAGTAAGCGGGTCGCCTACGGCGCCGACGAGGGCGTCATCACCGGTGACAAGGACGGCTGGAAGCGCACCAACCGCGAGTTCAGCACCCTGCTGCGGACCGAGGACGCCAAGGAAGGTCCGCTCGCCTTCGCCCAGAAGCGCGAACCGGTCTGGAAGGCAAGGTAAGCCATGAAACGACAGATCTACGGCCCGGAGCACGAGGCGTTCCGCGAGACGGTCAAGGAGTACATCGAGCGCGAGCTCGTGCCCAACGCCGAGAAGTGGGAGACCGAGCGGATCGTCGACCGGTCGGCGTACACGGCCGCGGGCAAGTACGGCCTCATCGGTTTCAACATGCCCGAGGAATACGGTGGCGGCGGCTCGGATGACTTCCGGTTCAACGCCATCATCGACGAGGAACTCGCCAAGGCCGGCGTACACGGCCCGGCGCTGAGCCTGCACAACGACGTCGTCGGCCCGTACTTCAAGGAGCTGGCCAACGACGAGCAGAAGCAGCGCTGGATGCCCGGCATCGCCAGCGGCGAGCTGATCATCGCCATCGCGATGACCGAGCCGGGCGCGGGCAGCGACCTGGCAGGCATCCGCACCTCGGCGGTGCGCGACGGTGACGACTGGATCATCAACGGCTCCAAGACCTTCATCTCGTCCGGCATCAACTGCGACCTGTGTGTCGTGGTGGCCCGCACCGACCCCGAGGCCGGGCACAAGGGCTTCACGCTGTTCGTGGTGGAGCGGGGCATGGAGGGCTTCACCCGCGGCCGCAAGCTCGACAAGATGGGTCTGCACAGCCAGGACACCTCGGAGCTGCACTTCGAGAACGTGCGCGTGCCCAACGCCAACCTGCTCGGCAAGGAAGGTCGCGGTTTCTACCACCTGATGACCAACCTGCCCTCGGAGCGGCTCGGGATCGCCATCTCGGCGATCTACGGTGCCCGTGGGGTCTTCCAGGAGACGCTGCAATACGCCAAGGACCGCAAGGCCTTTGGCCAGCCGATCGGCAGCTTCCAGCACAACCGGTTCCTGCTCGCCGAGATGGAGACCGAGCTGGAGGTCACCGAGAACTACATCGACCGTTGCCTGCAGGGCGTCGTCGACGGTGAACTGACGGCGGTCGAGGCGGCCAAGGCCAAGTGGTGGGCCACCGAAGTCGCCAAGAAGGTCGTCGACAACTGCGTGCAGCTGCACGGTGGCTACGGCTACATGATGGAGTACCGCGTCGCCCGCGCCTACGTGGACGGGCGCATCCAGACGATCTTCGGTGGCACCACCGAGATCATGAAGGAGATCATCGGTCGCGAGCTCGGCGTCTAGTTCTCTCGGCGAACAGACACTAAACCCCCCAAATCAGCGGAGATTTGGGGGGTTTGGCGTCTGCTCGCGCTGAGAAAGAAATCAGCCGATCGGGGCGTCGGCGGCCGGGGTCGCCTTGGTGGTGCTGGTGCCCGTGATCGTCGGCACCAGGGCCTCCGGCGGGGAGTTGGGATCCAGCACGGTGTCGATCAGGTAGATCCGGGCGTTCTGCGCCTGGATGGGGCCGCAGACCAGCTTGGCGGTGTCGTTGACCTTGATGTCGCCGCCCTTGCCGGTCACCTTGACCTCGGCGCCCTGCTGGGTGGGCCGCTGGCCCTTGACGTCATCGGGGCCGAGCAGGCCGAGGAACGCATGGTAGTAGTCGAAGCTGGTCAGCGCGGCCGGATCGGCCTTGAGCGCATCGAGCTTGCCCGGCTCCATCGCGGCGAACGCGTCATTGGTCGGCGCGAAGATCACGTACGGGCCGTTGTCGAGCACCGGCACGATGTTGACGCCCGGGTTCAGCCCGCCCGACAGCGCGGAGTTGAAGGTGCTGATGTCGGGGATGCTGGCGAGAACCTTGCCTGCCGGCAGATCCGCGAAGGCCTTCCAATCCGGCAGGGCCTTCTTGAAGTTGTCGCAGCCCGAGCCCTGCGGGTCGGGGATCTCCACCACCGGGGCGGCGGTCGTCGTCGGTGCCGGGTCGGCGTAGGCGGTGACAGCCAACGGCAGCGACGCCGTGATCGCGGCAACGGCCGCAGCAACGCCCAGTGTCTTGGTGCGAGTCTTCATTTGGTGGGTTTTCCTCCCGCTCATGCCTAGCCTGGTATTCGTCGGCTGTCGGTGACGCGTTACGCGGTTATCCGCGCGACTATGGCGAGCGACCGCGAGCATGACAGCCTCAGCGTTCCCCGCGGCGCCGCATCGGATGGTAAGGGTAACGAAGCGGTTACGGCAAAGCCGAAGTGTCTACTCGCACCGGCTCGGCGGTTGTGACCTGGGCTTTTCGGATACTGAGGCAGAGCGCGGCGGCGACGAAGCACAGCCCTGCGGCAACTTGGAAAGCCAGGTCGTAATTGCCGTTCAGATCGCGTAGCCACCCCGCGCCGGCAGCGGCGATGGCCGCGCCGACCTGGTGGGAGGCGAACACCCAGCCGAACACCACTGGCGAACGATCTCCGAAGTAGTCCCGGCACAGCACGATGGTCGGCGGCACGGTGGCCACCCAGTCCAGGCCGTAGAAGATGACGAAGACCCAGGTGCTCGGTTCGGCGTGCGGAGACAGCAGTGACGGCAACAGCATCAGGGACAGACCGCGGCCCGCGTAGTAGACGAGCAGCAGCAGCCGCGGGTCCACCCGGTCGGTGAGCCAGCCGGAGAACACCGTGCCCGCGACGTCGAGGATGCCGATGGTGGCGAGCAGACCGGCGGCGACCGTCGTCGGCATGCCGTGGTCGTTGGCGGCCGGGATGAAGTGCGTGCCGATCAGCCCGTTGGTGGTCATCCCGCAGATCGCGAAGCTCCCGGCGAGCAGCCAGAACACGCGGGTCCTGGCGCCGATGCGAAGACCGTCGAACGCGGTCTTGAAGCCGCCGGCGGGAACCGGGGCGGGCGGGGCGAGTTCTGTCGCCCCGTACGGAGCCAGACCGAGGTCGGCGGGGCGGTTGCGCATGAACACCGCGACGAGCGGGACGACGGCCAGCGAGGCGGCGGCGACGATCAAAGATGCCCAGCGCCAACCGTGTTGTGTCGTGACGGCCGCCACGACAGGTAGGAACAGCAGTTGGCCGGTGGCGCTGGCGGCGGTGAGCACACCGGTGACCAGTCCGCGACGCTGCTCGAACCAGCGGGTGGCGACGGTTGCCACGAAGCCCATCGAGATCGAGCCGGTGCCGATCCCGACCAGCACGCCCCACAGCAGGACCAGCTGCCAGCTGGCCGTCATCGCGACGCTGCAGGCCGAACCGGTGGCGATCAGCAGCAGCGACACGGTCAGCACCGGCCGGACGCCGAAGCGGTCCATGAGTGCCGCGGCGAACGGCGCGGTGAGCCCGTACAACATCATGTTGACCGACATCGCCAGCCCGACCGTGCCGTGCGACCAGCCGAACTCGTGGTGTAGCGGATTCATCATCACGCCCGGAATGGACCGGAATCCGGCCGCGCCGAGGATCGCCACGAAGCTGACGGCGGCGACCACCCAAGCCCAGTGGATACGGGTACGCGTCTGCCCCGGCAACGAAGTCACCCGACCACTGTTGCCGAGGACGCCCGGCGCTACCAGTGGCATAAACGACAGCAATCATCAAAAACGTGCCACACTGGCGGCGTGCACCGTGTTGCCGTCCTGCTGCTGGCCCCGGTGGTCGGCTTCGACGCGACCATCGCGCCGCTGTTCTTCTCCAACGCCACCGACAGCGAGGGCCGTCCGCTCTACGAGGTGGTGACGTGCGGGCTCACCACGGACCCGGTGCCGTCGACCACGGGCTTCGCGATGGTGCCCACCGCGGGGGCCGAGGCGCTGGACTCGGCCGACACCGTGGTGATCCCGGGCACCCGGTATGCGCCGGCCCGGGCCGACGGTGTGCTGGGCGCCGATGTGACGGCGGCGCTGTCGCGCATCCGTCCCGGCACCCGGCTGGTGTCGATCTGCACCGGGGCCTTCGTGCTGGCCGCGGCGGGCCTGCTGGACGGACGGCCGGCCACCACGCATTGGCGCTTCGCCGCCGATATGCGCCGGCTGCACCCCGAGGTTCAGCTCGACGAGGACATCCTGTTCGTCGACGACGGCGACGTGCTGACCTCGGCGGGCCTGGCTGCCGGAATCGACTTGTGCCTGCACATCATTCGCTCCGACCACGGTGCCCAGGTGGCCAACACGGTGGCCCGCTACTGCGTGGTGCCACCGTGGCGCGAGGGCGGGCAGGCGCAATTCATCGACCACGGGTTCACCGTCACCGACCATGCCTCGACCGCAGGCACCCGCGACTGGGCGCTGCAGCACCTCGATGAGGAACTCACCGTGACCCGGCTGGCTGCCCAGGCCCACATGAGCGCTCGTACCTTCAACCGGCGTTTCCGTGAGGAGACCGGACAGGCCCCGGGTGCCTGGATCCGCAGCCGTCGGCTGGACCTGGCCCGCGAACTGCTGGAATCCGGAGACCTGTCCGTCGACGAGGTGGCCAGGCGTTCGGGTCTGGGCACAGCGGGCAATCTGCGTCACCATCTGCGCCGCGGCGTCGGGATGTCGCCGTCCAGCTACCGCAAGGTGTACCAGGGCGCGTGACGCGGCCGGTCGGCTGTCTACGATGACCGGCATGCCAGAGCCGCTGATCGTGTCCGTCGCCGGTCATACCCCGCAGATCGACCCGGATGCCTGGGTTGCCCCCAATGCCAGTGTGATCGGCCAGGTTTCGCTGGCCGCCGGTGCCAGCGTCTGGTACGGCGCCACGTTGCGCGCCGAGGTCGAGCCAATCGAGGTCGGCGAGGGCAGCAACATCCAGGACGGGGTGACCGTCCACGTCGACCCGGGTTTCCCGTGCCGCATCGCCACCGGCGTGACGGTGGGGCACAACGTGGTGCTGCACGGCTGCACCGTCGAGCAGGACAGTCTGGTCGGGATGGGTGCCGTGGTGCTCAACGGTGCGGTGATCGGCGCCGGCTCGCTGGTGGCCGCCGGTGCGGTGGTGCCGCAGGGCATGGTGGTGCCGCCGCGCTCGCTGGTGGCCGGTGTGCCCGCCAAGGTGCGCCGAGAGCTCAGCGATGACGAGGTCGGCCACAACCAGCTGAACGCGGCGGCCTATACGCACCTCACCGGGCTGCACCGAGAGGCGGATTGAGTTTCGCGAACCCGTCCTGCCGGTAGTACGGGAAATAGGGGTAGGGCGCGTCCCTGGTACTTGCGGCGTCGAGTCGTGCGATCTGATCGGCATCCAGCGCCCACCCGACGGCGCCGAGGTTGTCTCGTAGCTGCCGCTCGTCACGGGCGCCGATGATGACCGAGGACACCGTCGGCCTGCGCAGCAGCCAGTTGAGCGCGACCTGTGGGACGGTTCTGCCGGTTTCTGCGGCGATCACGTCGAGTTCGTCGACGACACCGTAGAGAAGGTCGTCGTCGACGGGCGGCCCGGCGTCAGCGGTGGCGTGCAGCCGGCTGCGGTCCGGCAGCGGCCGGCCCCGACGGAGTTTCCCGGTGAGCCGGCCCCAGCCCAGTGGGCTCCATACGAGCGCACCGATGCCCTCGGCGCTCGCCAAGGGCATGAGCTCCCATTCGTAATCGCGCCCGATCAACGAGTAGTACACCTGGTGAGCGATATACCTTGGGCGATCGTTCTTTTCGGCGAGGCTCAGGGACTTCATCAGCTGCCAGCCGGAGAAGTTCGACACCCCGGTGTATCGCACCTTGCCGGCCTCGACGAGCGTGTCGAGGGCCTGCAGCACCTCGTCGATCGGGGTGAACGCGTCGTACGCGTGCAACTGGAACAGGTCGATGCGGTCGGTCTGCAGACGTGCCAATGCGTTGTCCACGGCCCGCACCAACCGTGCCGGCGAGGTACCCCAGTCGTCGGGTGCGGTGGGCAACGCGGCCTTCGTGGAGATCAGCACGTCGTCGCGACGCCCCCGCAGCGCCGCGCCGAGAACCTCTTCCGACGCGCCGTCGGAGTACACGTCCGCCGTGTCGAACAGGTTGATGCCGGCTTCAAGGCTCAGGTCGACCATCGCCCGCGCCTGGTTGACCCCGGTGTCGCCCCAGGCGCCGAAGAACTCTCCCGACCCACCGAACGTCGCTGCGCCCAGGCTCAACTCGGAGACCACGAGGTCAGAGTCACCCACTCTGCGATATTCCATTTCCACTCCTTAACGAGATTGTCTTCCCGATAAGGAACGTCGCACTAACGGGACAATATTCCTATTAAAATCGGCCCTATGGCAGCCGAACGCCCCGGCGGGCGCACTGCGGCCGTACGCGCTGCGGTGCTGCGCGCGACGGCCGACCTACTCATCGAGGCCGGGCTGGAAGGTCTGGAACTGACCGCGCTGGCGCAGCGGGCCGGCGTCGGCAAGTCGACGGTGTACCGGCGTTGGGGTTCGGCCCCGGCGTTGGTGGCCGACCTCTTGGCTGACATGGCAGATCAGTCGCTGCCCCGGGCCGACACCGGTTCCCTGCGTGGCGATCTGTGGGCCAACGCCAAGCTGGTGCGTCGCACTTTGAACGATGTCCGCCAGGGCCGGTTGTTCAAGGCCGCCATCGCGGCTGCGACGTGTGACCAAGGCACCGCCGCGGCGCTGCAGGTGTTCTACGACCGGCGGATCGCCGAGTGGGCCGGGTGCGTGACCGACGCGGTGGAACGCGGCGAGGCACCTGCCGGGACCGATGCCGCTGCGGTCATCCGACAGGTCTCCGCCCCGCTCTACTACCAATTCCTCACCAGTACACGAGCTCTCACGGTCGCCGACGCGCGGCGTGCGGTCGACGCCGCGATCGCGGCTGTCATGGCAGGGGTGTTCACCTAGCGCAGCGGGTGCGCCAGCTCGTCGCGCGGCATCCGCGCCGCCGTCACGGCCACCGCGGCCAGCGCCGCAGGCAGCAGCCCGGCCACCAGGAAGATGGACTCCATCGAGACCACTTTCGACAGCGGGCCGACGATCGCGAACGACAGCGGCATGAACGCCAGTGACACGAAGAAGTCCAGGCTCGATACCCGGCCCAGCATCGCCGTCGGCACCCGGCGTTGCAGCAGCGTTCCCCAGATCACCATCCCCGCGCCGTCGGTGACGCCGATGCAGAAGGTGGCCAATGCCATCAACGGGAACGAGGAGGTGACGCCGACGACCACGAGCGGGACCGAACCGAGCCCCCACATCGCCATCATCGTCGTCAGGTAGCGCCGCGGCATCCGTCGCGAGGACACCGTCAACGCACCCAGTGCGCTGCCGAATCCGAAGAACGCCAGGATGAATCCGTACGCGCGGGCGCCGTCGGCGAACCGGTCCTGGGCGATGAACGGCAGCAGTACCTCGATCGGCCCCAGTACCACGAGCACGAACATGCTCGCGAACAGCAGGGTCCAGAGCAGCCACGGGGTCCGCACCATGAACGCGAAACCTTCACGCAGATCGCGTAATACGTGTGGCCGCTCGTCATCGCCCTGCGCAACCGAATCCGTGGTGGGGCGGGTGGCGATCAGCAGGGCCAGGCCGGTGCCGAACAACACCGCCACCACGACCGCACCCAGCGACGGGAAGGTCGCGGCGATCACCATGCCGGCCACCGCCGGGCCGACCGAACGCTGGAACACCGGGCGCACCACGCCCTCAACGCCGTTGGCGGCCAACAGTTGTTCGGCAGGCAGGATACGCGGCAGCAGGGCGCTGTAGGCCGGGAAGAAGAACGCCGCGGCGATGCCGAGGATGGCTGCCGCGACGGCCAGATGCCAGATCTTGAGCAGGTCGAGCACGCCCAGCGCGGCCACCGTCGCGACCGTCACCAGGTTGACCGTCTCCACCGCGATGATGATCGTGCGCTGGTTGATCCGGTCGGCGGTGATGCCGCCGATCAGGACGAACGCCACCAGGCCGACACCCATGCAGGTGGCGACGATTGACAGTGAGGCGGGGTCGTTGTCGATGGCGATGACCTGCAACGCCATCACCACAGACCACATGCCCTCGGCGAAGATCGACAGCGTGACCGCGGCGATCAGCAACCGGTACTCGCGGATGCGGAAGGGGGCGAGCACACGCCAGCCACCGGTCTGATCGACCGGTGGCTGGATGTCGTGTTGCATGCTCACAACATTCGATGGTGCCCACCCGGAGTGGGTTGAGTCCAACGATTTTCGCCGTGCGAGCCCGGCGGGCGCTTACTGCTGGGTGAACTCCGGACGCCGGTTCTGCTGGAAGGCCTTGGTGCCCTCGCGGAAGTCGTCGGACACCAGCAGTTGCAGTTGGCCCTTGCGCTCGCGGGCGAAGGCGCCTTCGAGCTCGGTGAGGGTGGCCGCGTTGACTGCCTGCTTGGTCTCGCGCAGGGCAACTGCCGGGCCCGAGCGCAGCTTGGCGATGATCTTGTCCACCGCGGCGTCGAACTCGTCGGCCGGGTACACGGCGCTGATCAGACCCCAGTCGAAGGCGTCGGTGGCGGTGAGGCGGTCGGCCAGCAGGGCCAGGCGCATGGCCCGGATCCGGCCGATGTTCGCGGCGACGAGCGCCGAGGCGCCGCCGTCGGGCATCAGCCCGATCTTGGTGAAGGCCAACAGGAAGAAGGCGGCGTCGGAGGCCAGAACGACATCGCATGCCAGGGCCAGTGACACGCCGACACCGGCGGCGGGCCCCTGCACCACGGCCACGACCGGCTTGGGCAGCGCCACGATCGATGCGACGGCGCGGTTGGCGGCGTCGAGCACGCCTTCGGCGTCGTGGCTCTTGGCGTTCTGGTCTTCCTCACTGATGCCGGCGCCGGAGCTGAATCCGCGGCCCGCCCCGCCGAGGCGGACCACGCGCACTCCCGTGTCGGTGGCGGCCAGTTCCATGGCATCGGCGATCGCCACGAGCATGTCCTGGGTCAGCGAATTGAGGCTGTCGGGCCGGTTCAGCGTCACCGCCAGAACGCCGTCCTCAAGGGACACGGATACGTCTTTGACGTCGGGGTATGCGTGGGTCGCGGTCATCTATGCACCTTAAGTCTGGCGGGCCGGAGGCCCGCTCGAGGCGGGGCCGGCTATGGCCATGCCGGTCGAGAAGGTTATACAAGTAAGCTATGTCACCGGTCAACCAAGGCCTAACACGCGAAGGGCGGAAGAGCATGGCAGGACCATTGCAAGGTTTGCGCGTTGTGGAGCTGGCCGGTATCGGCCCTGGCCCGCACGCGGCGATGATTCTCGGCGATCTGGGTGCCGACGTCGTGCGGATCGAACGGCCGGGCAAGGGCACCGGTACGCCGAGCGGCGACACCATGTTGCGCAACCGTCGGTCGGTGGCCGCGGACATGAAGAGCGACGAGGGCCGCGCGTTGGTGCTCAAGCTCATCGAGAAGGCCGACGTGCTCATCGAGGGCTTCCGGCCGGGCGTCACCGAGCGGTTGGGTCTCGGGCCCGATGACTGCGCCAAGGTCAACGAACGGCTGATCTACGCCCGCATGACGGGCTGGGGCCAGGAGGGCCCGCGGGCCCTGCAGGCCGGCCACGACATCAACTACATCTCGCTCAACGGCCTGCTGCATGCGGTCGGGCGCAAGGGCGAGCGGCCGGTGCCGCCGCTGAACCTCGCCGGTGATTTCGGCGGTGGGTCGATGTTCCTGCTCGTCGGCATCCTCGCGGCGCTGTTCGAGCGGCAGACCTCGGGTAAGGGGCAGGTGATCGACGCCGCGATGATCGACGGCTCCAGCGTGCTGATGCAGATGATGTGGAGCTTCCGCAGCCAGGGCATGTGGTCCGACGAGCGTGGTACCAACATGCTCGACACCGGCGCTCCGTACTACGACACCTACGAGACCGCCGACGGCAAGTACATGTCGATCGGGGCCATCGAGCCCCAGTTCTACGCCGAGCTGCTCAAGGGCCTGGGACTCGACGACGCCGACCTTCCCGACCAGAACGACATGGCCCGCTGGCCCGAGCTGCGCGAGGCGTTCACCAAGGCGTTCGCCGCACACGACCGCGATCACTGGGCCGAGGTGTTCGCCGGCACCGACGCGTGCGCCGCCCCGGTGCTGTCGTTCGCCGAGGTGCTCACCGAACCGCACATCGCCGAGCGCAACACGTTCTTCGACGAGGGCGGGAACCTGCAGCCGATGCCGGCGCCGCGGTTCTCCCGCAGCGTGCCTGCGGTGCCGACGCCACCGGGCCCGCGGGGAGCTGACACCGAAGCCGTTCTGCGGGACTGGGTTTAGTTCAACCACATCAGAAGGTCGGCGTAGCGCCGGCCGGAAAGGAATGCGGTACATGGAGATCAAGGACGCGGTAGCCGTCGTCACCGGCGGTGCCTCCGGCCTCGGCCTGGCGACCACCAAGCGCCTGCTGGACGCGGGTGCTCAGGTGGTCGTGATCGACCTCAAGGGTGAGGAGGTGGTGGCCGAACTGGGTGATCGGGCCAGGTTCGTCGCCACCGACGTCACCGACGAGGCGGGCGTGACCGAGGCGCTCGACGTCGCGGAATCGCTTGGCCCGGTGCGGATCAACGTCAACTGCGCGGGCATCGGCAACGCGATCAAGACCCTGTCCAAGAACGGTGCGTTCCCGCTCGACGGGTTCCGCAAGGTGGTCGAGGTCAACCTGATCGGCACGTTCAACGTGATCCGGCTCAGCGCTGAGCGCATCGCGAAGACCGAGCCGCTGAAGAACGAAGAGCGCGGTGTCATCATCAACACCGCCTCGGTGGCGGCGTTCGACGGGCAGATCGGGCAGGCCGCCTACTCGGCGTCCAAGGGCGGTGTGGTCGGCATGACCCTGCCGATCGCGCGCGATCTGTCGCGTGAGCTGATCCGCGTGTGCACCATCGCGCCGGGCCTGTTCAAGACCCCGCTGCTGGGCTCGCTGCCCGAGGAGGCGCAGAAGTCGCTGGGGCAGCAGGTGCCGCACCCGGCCCGGCTCGGCGATCCCGACGAGTACGGCGCCCTGGCCGTGCACATCATCGAGAACCCGATGCTCAACGGCGAGGTGATCCGCCTCGACGGCGCCATCCGCATGGCTCCCCGGTAACCAGGAAGGCGAACACATGGCATTGAAGACGAAGTTCACCGAGACGTTCGGGGTCGAGCACCCCATCGTGCAGGGTGGCATGCAGTGGGTCGGTCGCGCCGAACTCGTTGCGGCCGTGGCCAATGCGGGTGCGCTGGGTTTCATCACCGCACTCACCCAGCCCACCCCGGCGGATCTGGCCAAAGAAATCGAGCGGTGTCGTGAGCTCACCGACAAGCCGTTCGGGGTGAACCTGACGATCCTGCCGACGATCAACCCGCCGCCATACGACGAGTACCGCCAGGTGATCGTCGACTCCGGCATCAAGATCGTCGAGACGGCCGGCTCCAACCCCGCGCCGCACCTGCCGATGTTCCACGACAACGGCATCAAGGTGCTGCACAAGTGCACCTCGGTGCGCCACGCGGTCAAGGCGCAGAGCCTGGGCGTGGACGGCATCAGCATCGACGGGTTCGAGTGCGCCGGCCATCCCGGTGAGGACGACATCCCGGGCCTGGTGCTCATCCCGGCCGCATCGGCCAAGATCGACATCCCGATGATCGCCTCAGGTGGTTTCGCCGACGCGCGTGGTCTGGTGGCCGCGCTGGCGCTGGGCGCCGACGGCATCAACATGGGCTCGCGGTTCATGTGCACCGCCGAGTCGGCGATCCATCAGAAGGTCAAGGAAGCGATCGTGGCGGGCACCGAACTCGACACCGAGCTGATCTTCCGCAGCCTGGGCAACACCGCTCGGGTCGCGAGCAACGCGGTCTCGCGTGAGGTGGTGCAGATCCTCAAAGACGGTGGCCAGTTCGAGGACGTCAAGGATCTGGTGGCAGGCAAACGCGGCGTGAAGGTCTATGAGATCGGTGATCTCGACGCGGGCATCTGGTCGGTCGGAACCTCGATGGGCCTGATCAACGACATTCCCACCTGCGGCGAACTCGTCTCGCGGATGGTGTCGGAGGCCGAGGAGCTGATCAGTGGGCGCCTGGCGAACATGGTCGGTGCGGGCGAAGCCGAACCGGAGAAAGAAGCAGTCCTCGCCTGAGCGAGGACTGTGGCCCCGGAAGGGGCAAGCTACGGCAAACTCAAGATGGGAAACGCGCGCCGCGAGGCGCGCGTTTTCTCATACTGCGGTGGGCAGTTCTTGGAAGTCGTCAAACTGCTCGGAGGTTTCACCCTCGACCAGGACATCGCCGTGGTAGAGAGCCTCGAAGTCAACCTTGATGACATCGGCACTGGTGTCGTCGATCCACATGACACTGAGCGTATGGGTCACCATTAAGGAATCTTTGAGTCACGGTTCGGAAAATGGTGGCAATCCTACTTTTGGGTAGGTTTCTGGCCAGTAGCCAGAGCGTCCTGGGGTCCACGGTCGCCGATTTCTACCGCAGGGTTGCTTGACCACGCGATCGACAGCCCAGGTGTAGAGGTGGGCGCAATTCAGGCTTGCGGCTTTGTGACGTGGATCGGGTTGGTGCCGTTCAGCGCAATCCAGGTCACCACGGCGACGGCGATGCCGATCAACAGCAGACCCACCGCAGCTCTGGCCGACACCCGGGAACGGCCGAACACCCGCTCATCGATGGAGAACGAGCCTGCGCCGGTGAACAGCAGCGCCACGGCGCCGAACGCGGCCAGGAACGGAACGTTGAACGGCTGGGACCAGAAGGCGTCGGTCGACACGTTCACCGCCCAGGCGTCGACCATCGCGCCGATCACCGCACACGCGGCCAGCGGGGTGAGGACCCCGAACAGCAGGCCGATGCCGCCGAGCGTTTCGGCCGCGGTCACCATGAACGCGCCGAACGCGGGTAGTCGCCAACCGCTGGATTCCATGAACCCCACGGCGGTGCCGAAGTCGAACGCCTTGATCAGGCCGGCCTGCAGCATCGTGGCGCCGACGGCGACGCGCAGGATCAGCAGCCCGGTATCGGTCATGCGGGTGGTCGCGGTTTCGGCGACGGTGGTGTCGGTCATAGCCATCTAGACCCTGCCATGCCGCAGAACTCATCGCCGGGAAAGCGGTGCGTTCGCCGGATGAACTCTTCGGTGCTGATGCCCGTATGTAGAGCAGGGACGACGTTGACGCCGGAAACTTACCGCTGTTAACTTAACGGCGATAATCTTCGGGGAAGGACGCACAGTGCTCCATCGAATCGCCCATCTGGCCATCGCCGCACCGCGACGTGTCCTCGCCGTTGCCGCGCTGGTCATGGTGGCCGCGGGCGTCTTCGGCATTCCGGTGGCCAAGAGCCTTTCGGCCGGCGGTTTCCAGGATCCGACGTCGGAATCCGCGCAGGCCACCCAGCTGCTCTCGGACAAGTTCGCCCGCGGTGACATGCAGCTGGTCATCAGCGTGACCGACGACAACGCCGGAGCCGACAGTCCAGCCGCCCGGGCGGTGGGCGCCGACATCGCCGCCAAACTCAAAGCGTCGCCGTATGTGACCGAGGTCAGCTCGACGTGGACCGTGCCCGCACCCGCGGCGGCCACGCTGGTCAGCAAGGACGGCAAGACCGGGCTCATCCTGGCCGGCATCACCGGCGGGGAGAGCGGCGCGCAGAAACACGCCAAGGAGCTCACCGACCAGCTGGTGCACGACCGCGACGGCGTGACCGTGCGAGCGGGCGGCGAAGCGATGATCTATGTGCAGATCAACGGGCAGAGCGAAAAAGATCTCCTGATGATGGAGTCCATCGCGATCCCGCTGAGCTTCCTCGTGCTGGTGTGGGTGTTCGGCGGGCTGCTCGCCGCCGCGTTGCCGCTGGCGGTCGGAGGATTCGCGATTCTCGGGTCCCTGGCAGTGCTGCGGGGGTTCACGATGGTCACCGACGTCTCGATCTTCGCCCTCAATCTCACCGTCGCGATGGGGCTGGCACTGGCCATCGACTACACGCTGTTGATCGTCAGCCGCTACCGCGACGAATTGGCCGACGGCGTCGACCCGGACCGGGCACTGGTGCGCACCATGGTCACCGCCGGACGCACCGTGCTGTTCTCCGCGATGACAGTGGCGCTGTCGATGGTCGCGATGGTGCTGTTCCCGATGTACTTCCTCAAGTCGTTCGCCTACGCGGGGATCGCGGTGGTGGCGCTGGCGGCATTCGCGGCGATCGTGGTGGCCCCGGCCGCCATCGCGTTGCTCGGTGATCGTCTGGACGCGTACGACGTACGCCGCTTCATCCGCAGAATCCTGGGTCGGCCTGAGCCCGTGGCCAAGCCCGTCGAGCAGACCTTCTGGTACCGCACGACCAAGCGGGTCATGCGTCGCTCGGTCCCGGTCGGGCTCGCGGTGATCGCGCTGCTGCTGATGCTGGGCGCACCCTTCCTCGGGATCAAGTGGGGCTTCCCCGACGACCGCGTGCTGCCCTCATCGGCATCGGCCCGCGAGGTCGGCGACGAGCTGCGCAACGATTTCGCCGTCGACTCCTCGACCGCCGTCACCGTGGTACTTCCCGACGTCGCCGGCCTACCGCCCGCCGAGATCGACCGCTACGCAAGCGATCTCTCGCGTGCAGCTGCTGAGGTTTCGGTTTCCGCACCAGGAGGTACGTTTGTCGACGGTCGCCGGGTCGGCCCGCCGACCTCGGGAACCGGAATCGCCGACGGCAGCGCGTATCTGACGGTCGGCAGCAACGTGCCGTTGTTCAGCGACGCCTCCGAGGCCCAGCTCGACGCACTGCACGCGGTGCCCGCGCCGACCGAGACGAAGTTCACCGGCATCGCGCAGGTCAACCGGGACAGCTCGCAGGCGATCACCTCACGGCTACCGATGGTGCTCGGCATCATCGCCGCGATCACGTTCGTGCTGCTGTTCCTGCTCACCGGCAGCGTGATACTTCCGCTGAAAGCCTTGGTGCTCAACGTGTTGTCGCTCTCGGCGGCGTTCGGCGCACTCGTGTGGATCTTCCAGGACGGCCATCTCGGTGCGCTGGGCACCACGTCGACGGGCACCCTGGTCGCCAACCTGCCGGTGTTGTTGTTCTGCATCGCGTTCGGGTTGTCCATGGACTACGAGGTGTTCCTGGTCTCGCGCATTCGCGAGTACTGGCTCGAATCCGGCCAGACCCGCCAAGATAACGACGAGAGCGTGGCGCTCGGTCTGGCCCGCACCGGCCGGGTGGTGACGGCCGCCGCGTTGCTGATGTCGATCTCGTTCGCGGCGCTGATCGCCGCGCAGGTGGCCTTCATGCGGATGTTCGGCCTCGGCCTGACCATCGCGGTGCTGGTCGACGCGACGTTGGTGCGAATGTTGTTGGTGCCGGCGTTCATGCATCTGATGGGGCAGTGGAACTGGTGGGCGCCCGCACCACTGGCCCGTCTGCACAAGCGATTCGGGATCAGTGAGTCAGGGCCGGCCGAAGCGGACCCTAGCGAGCCCGGCGACATTCCACCGGGCGGCGACAAGCGGGAACGGGCCGGCGCCGGAGTGACGGACGTTTAGCATGCCGATCCAACCCCGTAAACGACGCCGAGCGCCGCGCGGCTCCGGGGAGCTGCTCCGTGATCAGATCCTCGATGCCACAACCGAATTGCTGTTGGAAACCGGTCACGCCAAGGCGGTGTCGATCCGGTCGGTGGCCGAGCGGGTCGGGGTCACCCCGCCGTCGATCTACCTGCATTTCGCCGACAAGGACGCGTTGCTGGATGCGGTGTGCTCGCGGTACTTCGAGAAGCTCGACGAGGAGATGCAGCGGGCGGCCGCCGATCACGGCTCGACCATCGAGGTGTTGCGGGCCCAGGGCCACGCATACGTGAACTTCGCCAGGCGCACGCCGGAGCTGTACCGGCTGGCGACGATGGGGGAGGGCAGGCCCGGCAGCGACGTCGACGTGACCCTCAACAGCTCGGCGTTCCAGCACATGCGTGCTGCCATCGAAGCGCTGATCGCCGAGGGGGTGTACCCGTCCGGCGACGCCACGATGCTGGCGCTCGAATTGTGGACCGCCGCACACGGGGTGGCCGCCATTCTGATCTCCAAACCGTATCTGCCGTGGGGAGATGTCCAGGAGTTCACCGACCGTGTGCTGCGGGCGGTGTGCACGGGCCAGATCGTCTCGGGGATCATCGGAACCGACCTCGAGCCCGCCGAGACCATCGCCCGGTTGAAGGGATTCGCCAGTGAGTACGCCGACGGAGGAGCACTGTGACTGACAAGACCGTGGACAACCCGTTCTTCGCCCGGGTGTGGAAGACGTTGTCGAGTTCGGAGCCGAAGGCGCTGCGGCGGCTGCGCGGCGAGAACCTCGCCGGGCTCAGCGGCCGTGTCCTGGAGATCGGTGCGGGCACCGGGACCAACTTTGCCTTCTATCCGGCGACGGTGACCGAGGTGGTCGCCATCGAGCCCGAACGTCACCTTGCCGAGGTGGCCCGCGCAGCGGCGGCCAAGGCGCCGGTGCGGGTGACCGTCACCAGCGACACCGCCGAGAAGTTCAGCAGTGCCGAACCGTTCGACGCGGTGGTCTGCTCGTTGGTGCTGTGCTCCATCGAACAACCGGATGCTGTTCTACAGCAACTATTTTCGCTACTACGGCCGGGCGGTGAGCTGAGGTACCTGGAGCATGTCGCGGGCAGCGGCTGGCGGGCCGGGATGCAGCGCGTGGCCGACGCCACGGTGTGGCCACGGCTGTTCGGAAACTGCCACACCCATCGGCACACCGAGCAGACCATCGCCGGCAGCGGGTTTCAGGTCGCCACTGCCCACCGTGAGCTGGCCATGCCGGCCTGGGTGCCGCTGCCGGTGACGGAGTTCGCCATCGGCCGTGCGGTCAGGCCTGCTTAGACCCCAGCAGGGTGGGCAATCGCTGCAGCAGGTTCGGCAGGGAACCGGCGGCCGTCTCGCGCAGTGAGATCGTCGCGCTGTCGGACAGTGGCGTGCGCTCCGGGTTGACCTCGACCACCACGGTGCCCGCGGCCACCGCGGCTTCGGCCAGGCCCGCCGCGGGATAGACGACCGAGCTGGTGCCCACCACGATCACCACGTCGGCATTGCCGACCGCCTGCACCGACCGTTGCCAGGCGTCGTCGGGCAACGGCTCGCCGAACCACACGACACTCGGCCGGATCAGGCCGCCGCACGGGCAGACCGGGGGTTCGATGGTCTCGACCGGCTCCGGCATTTCGGGCAGGGTTCCTTCGAACCTCGAACCGCAAGCATCGCACCGGAATTCGAACAAGTTTCCGTGCAGGTGGTAGACGTTGGTGCTGCCGGCACGCTCGTGCAGATTGTCGACGTTCTGGGTGATGACGTGGACGTCGGCGTAGTCCTGCCAGGCGGCCACGGCGCGATGCCCGTCGTTGGGCTGCACGTGGGCCATCATGTAGTGGCGCCACAGATACCAGGCCCAGACTTTTTCGGGATGCCGCTGCCAGCCTTCGATGCTGGAAATTTCGTATGGGTCCACCTTCGCCCACAGCCCCGTTTCGACGTCGCGGAACGTCGGCACACCGCTTTCGGCCGAGATCCCGGCACCGGACAGGACAGTCACTTGCACATCACCAACGTAGTCGGTTTGGGTGATACTGGGCATGTGGGTGAGTTGGGGGATTGGGTGCTGGTTGATCCGACTGCGGACAAGCCGCTGTTCGATCAGCTCAGGATCCAGATTATCGACGGAATAAGGCAGGGGCGGCTGGCGCCGGGTACCCGGCTGCCGACGGTGCGTGAATTGGCGGGGAAGGTCGGCCTCGCGGTCAACACCGTGGCCAGGGCATATCGCGAGTTGGAGTCGGCGGGCGTCTTGGAGACCCGAGGGCGGTACGGGACGTTCGTCGCACGGGCGGATCCGGCTGATGCCGCGATGGCCGCGGCCGCGCACTCGTTCGCCGAGGCCGCGCGTGCGCTCGGGATCGGCAAGTCCGACGCGCTGCGCTATCTGGACGCGGCCTTTGATTGACCGGCTCAGCCGGTGGTGTTGCCGCGCCAACGCAGCACATCCAGTGCGACGGCGACCGCGACGCTGTTCTCGGCCAGCGGGCGGGGCAGGAGTTCGTCGGCACGGGCCAGCCGGCGTAGCAGCGTATTGCGATGCAGGTACAACCGAGCTGCGGCACGCGAGGCGTTGCACTGCTCGTTGACGAATACCCTGACCGTTTCCTGTAATTCGGAGTCGGCCGGCTCGAATGCGCCGAGGGCGTGGCTGACGAATTCGGCCGCGCGATCGGGCTCCGCGGTGATCAGTGCTACCAGTTCCACGTCGGCGAACTGTGCGATCTGTTGCGTGGAGTGCAGCCGGGCCATCATCTGCTGAGTGGTGATCGCGTCGAAATGGCTGCGCCGGAAGCCATCCAGGCCGTCGGCGACCGGTCCGACGGCGATGCGGACGCCGTCCAGCTCTGCGGCGGCGCGGGTCAGTGCCTGGAACCCGCGCTGGGTGTCGGCGCTGCCGGCCGCCCACACCCAGCGGGTGGCCGTGCTGGCAAGCACGCTCAACGGCCGCGGATCGCCGCAATCCTGGCCGAATGCCTCGGCGGCCCGGTCCAATCCGGACATGTCGCCCGCAGGGTCCTCGCTCCAGATGACCGCGGCGGTGTGCGCCCCGGTCAGTGCGTGGCCGAGGCGCGCTTCGGCTCGCTGCCGGGGGATCGGGGCACCCTCGAGCAGGAGCGCAACGGTCTCGCGCCGTTCGGCGTGGGTGCCGCGGGTCAGATCCTCGCGTTCGAGGTCGATCTGGGCGGCGATGCCGGCCAGTGTGGCGTCGACGAACGCACTGATGGACTGCGAGCAGACATCGAGCATCTCGTGTAGTTCGCCAGGGTCGGACGTCAGCTCGAACGCAATTTCCATGAGCCGGCGCCACGCCACACCCTCACCGACCCGGTAGGCATCGAGCGGAAACTCGTTGACACCGCGGCGCACCAGTTCCCGCGCGATGCTCAGCGGCTCGGGGCCGGTGTTCGGCGGCACCGGGGCGCCCGGGTCGCGTACATTCGCGGTGCCCCAGAAGAACAGGTTGGCGTGGTTGCTGCGGACGACCGCGGCGGCGAGCTCGGGGTCGGACGCGATTGCCGGACTGGCGGCCAGGACCGCGGCATCGAATTCGTCGAGCCAGTCCTGGCGCGGATTGAGGACGATCTGTGCGCACTGCCGGATCAGGTCCTGGACCCGCTGCGACGGTGGCTGCCACACCATCACCCCAGCGTAGAGCGGTGGTGCAAAGTGCACCATCAGATAGTGGATGTTTGGTATTTCCGACCTTGGGCGACGGCCGGCCTGCCGCAACCATTGAGACATGAACCACACCGAACACGTCGACGTACTCATCATCGGCGCCGGCATCTCCGGCATCGGTGCCGCCTACTACCTGCAGCGCGAACACCCGGGGCGCAGCTACGCGATCCTGGAGGCCCGCGGCGCCGCCGGTGGCACCTGGGACCTGTTCCGCTACCCGGGGATTCGGTCGGACTCGGACCTGCACACCTTCGGCTACGAGTTCAAGCCGTGGCGTGACGAGCATGCCATCGCCACCGCCGACAAGATCCTGGCCTACCTCCACGAGACGATCTCGGAGAACGGCATCGGCCGCCACATCCGGTTCCACCACAAAGTGCTCGGCGCGGCCTGGGATTCTGCGACCGCGAGCTGGACGGTGGACATCGAGCGCACGGACGGCGAGGGCGGGGACGCCGAGCTGATCCAGATCAGCGCCAACTGGCTGTTCTGTGGTGGCGGCTACTACCGCTACGACCAGGGCTACACGCCGCACTTCGACGGGCAGGAGCGCTTCACCGGCCAGATCGTGCACCCCCAGCACTGGCCCGAGGACCTCGATTACACGGGCAAGAAGGTCGTGGTGATCGGCAGTGGCGCCACCGCGGTGACGCTGGTGCCGTCGATGGCGCCGACGGCCGGGCACGTGACCATGCTGCAGCGCTCGCCCACCTACGTGCTTCCGGTCCCGGCCAAGGACGGCTTCGCCAACACCGCAAAGCGACTCTTCGGCGATCGTCGCGGCTACGCGCTGGCCCGGCGCAAGAACATCATCAAGCAGCGCGCCGTCTACACGCTGTGCCAGAAGTACCCGACCGCGGCGCGTCGGCTGATCCGGAAGGTCAACGCCGCCCAGTTGCCCAAGGGCTATCCCGTCGATGAGCACTTCGCACCCCGCTACAACCCCTGGGACCAGCGGCTGTGCGCCGTGCCCGACGGCGACCTGTTCAAGGCGATCAGCAACGGCAGCGCCTCGGTGGTCACCGATCGGATCGCGACGTTCACCGAGCGCGGCATCCTGCTGGAGTCAGGCCGCGAGCTCGATGCCGACATCATCGTCACCGCAACAGGTCTGAATATCCAGCTGTTCGGCGGGATGACGCTGACGGTCGATGGCCAACCGGTGGACCTCTCCGACACCGTGGCCTACAAGGGCATCATGCTCTCGGGTGTGCCGAACTTCGCGTTCGCGTTCGGGTACACCAACTCGTCGTGGACGCTCAAGGTCGGACTGCTCTGCGAGCATTTCTGCCGACTGCTGAAGCACATGGACGACAACGGCTTTGACACCGTGCGACCGGAGTTCGCCGGTGGTCAGACCCGCCCGCTGCTGGACTTCGGCGCGGGGTACGTGCAGCGTTCTCTCGACGAGATTCCCCGGCAGGGTGTCGACGGACCCTGGCAGATGACGATGAACTACACGCTCGACGCCGAGACGCTACGCAACGGTCCGGTTGAGGATTCCGCTCTGCGGTTCGGATCCCGGCGCCGGGCCGATGATTCCGACCCGGCCCCTCAGCTCGTTTTCTGAGTCTGATTCGCAGAGCCGGCACCCGTTGCGTGGCTAAGCTCGCGCCCATGGAGACGTTCTCGCCGGCGCTGCCACCAGAGATCGACGGTGTGCCCTCGGCAGTCGGGGTGGAATTGCCGCAGGGGCCGGTTCCGGGCCGGCCCTACGCACTTCCCGCGGACGTGCTCGCCGAGCAGTACGGACCGCTGTTCTATGCCGACTTCACCGGCAGCCGACGGCTCTATGCGTGCTCGTTGGCGTTGGTCGACGAACTGTGTGACGAGACCCGGTTCGCCAAAGGCGTCACGGACCGTCTGGACCGCTTCCGGGCGCTGGCCGGGAACGGTCTGTTCACCGCCTACCCGGGGGAAGACGGGTGGCAGCAGGCTCATGACGTCCTGATCCCGGGCTTCAGCTTCAGCGGTCTGCGCAGCTATCACCCGGCGATGCTCGACATCAACCGCCAGCTCATCGCCCTGTGGGACCAGGCTGCCGGCCGCCGCCGCGTCGACGTCGCCGGGGACCTGGCCAAGCTCGCCATGGACACCGTCGGACTGGCCGGATTCGGGGCGCGGTTCGACTCGTATCACCAGGACCGGCTCGCCGCGATCCCCGCCAGCTTCGCCGTCGCACTGGACCAGATCATCGCCCCGGGCGGTGGCGACGCGGAGGTGTTCGCAACCGAGCGCGACAAGCTTTTCGCGTTCGTCGACGACCTGATCGCCGGGCATCGCGCCGGTATGGCCGAGGTCGACGATCTGCTTGCCCTGATGTTGCGACCGGCGGCTGACGGAACCCCGCCGCTCGACTACGGTCTCGTTCGCAATCAGATCATGACGTTCATGATTGCCGGGCAGGACACCACGTCGACTCTCATGCCTACCGCGCTTTACAGCATCGTGAAGAACCCGGCGGTGCTGCACCGGGCGCGGTTCGAGGTCGACACGGTGTTCGGACCGGACGACGACCATGTGCCCGCATTCGACGAGATCGGCAAGCTCAGCTATATCCGCCAGATCGTCGACGAGACGCTGCGCCTGTCCCCGCCGGTACGGGAGTTCGACCGGATGGCATTGGCGGACACCGTGATCGGTGGGCAGTACATGGTGCGCCAAGGCGAGGTGGTCACCGTGGCGACCGCAGCGCTGCACCGGCAGCCCGAGTGGGGCGACAACGTCGACATCTTCGATCCGGACCGGTTCGCCGCCGGGCGCACCGCTGACCGGCCGGTCAACCTGTTCAAGCCGTTCGGCACCGGAGCCCGCTCCTGCATCGGCCGTCAGTTCGCGTTGCACGAGGCCACGATGGCGCTGGCCACGCTTGTGCACCGGTACCGCTTCCTGGACGTCGAGCACTACGAGCTGCGCACTCACAGCGACCTGTTGCGCAAACCGATCGGATTCCACCTCGACCTGGTGCGGAGGACACCGCCGGAACGTCAGCACGTCGCCGCCCCAGCACCGGAGGCGGCGCCGGAGGCACGTCCACGCGCCACGGCCGCACCGGGCTCGAAAGTGACTGTGCTGCACGGCTCCAACCTCGGCAACTGCCGGTCGCTGGCGCAGCAACTTGCTGATGAGGCCACCGACCTCGGCTATGAGGCCACGGTGGCTCCGCTCGACACCGCAGCCGGAGCGCTGCCGTCGGAAGGGGCGCTGGTGGTGGTTGCTGCGTCGTACAACGGGCAACCCACCGACGACGCGCGGCGCTTCGTCGAATGGCTGGACGACCCCGGAACTCAAGCGCAACCGGCGATTCCGTACGCCATCCTTGGGGTCGGAGACCGGAACTGGGCCGAGACGTACCAGACCATTCCGAAGCAGATCGATCGGCGTCTTTCGGAACTGGTTGGCCCACCGCTCATTCCGCGCGGCGAGGCAGACACGTCGGGCGATTTCGCCGGAACCGTCGAAGACTTCTCGGCAGCGCTCTGGGATACTCTCGCCCCCACCGACGGCGTCCCGATGCCCGCCGAGGCCTCGGAGGTCGAACCGCTGTACGCATTGCGCGCCGTCGACGGACCGGTGACGTCGGCGATCGACGCACGCTTCGAGGTGCGGCCGGCCACGGTGCTGGACAACGTGGCCCTGGTCGACTCCGCCGACCAGATGGGAAATGCCAAGCGCCTGGTCCGGATAGCGCTGCCCGATGACCTCGAGTACCTCACCGGTGACCACCTCACGGTCCTGCCGGACAACAGCCCCGAACTCGTCGACGAGGTCGCCGAATTGTTGGAACTTCGGCTCGACCGCAGGATCTCGGTCAATCCGCGCCGCAGCACCCGCCGCGCCATCGCGATCGACCGTGAGGTCAGCGTGCGTGAACTGCTCACTCATTTCATCGAACTTCGCAAGCCGGCCAGCCGCAGTCAGCTCCTGCGGTTGGCGGCGGCCAATCCGTGTCCGCCCGAGCGCGCGGCCCTGACCGAACTCGCCGAGCATCCCGAGACCCGCGCCATGTGTGTCACCGAATGTCTGGCTGAGTTCCCGGCCACCGAGCTGTCCCGAGCCGAGCTGCTCGAGCTGTTCGAACCCATGGCGCCTCGGCACTATTCGATCGCCTCCTCGGCCCGCCGGGTGCCGCGTGAGGTCGAGCTGGTGGTCAGCGTGCTCGAGGGCCCGGCTCGGTCCGGCTACGGGGTGTTCCGTGGCGTGTCGTCGAGTTATCTCGCCGATTCCGTACCGGGACAGCAGATCCGGATACGAGTCGACAGTGCGCGCCGAGCATTCCGGTCAGGTGCCGCACCGGCGAAGAATGTCATCCTGGTCGGCGCCGGAACCGGGGTTGCCCCATTCCGGGGATTCATCGGGGACCGGCTGGCAGCGCAGGCCGCGGGCGAACCGTTCACGTCGGCGTTGTGTTTCTTCGGGGTACGCCACCCAGACGTCGACTACCTTTTCCGCGACGAGTTCGAGACGGCCGAACGCGCGGGCGTGGTGCGGATGCGCCCGGCGTTCTCACGGCGCCCCCAAGACGAGGTCCGGTATGTGCAGGACCGCATCGCCGCCGACGCCGATGAGGTTTGGGCGATGTTGGGCGACCCGGCTTTGGACGCCCATGTGTACGTATGTGGCGACGGGGCCCGGATGGCGCCCGCCGTGCGCGGAGCGTTCCGCGACATCCACCGCAGGTACACCGGGACCGACGATGAGGCAGCGGCGCGCTGGCTGGACGACCTGGTCAGTTCAGATCGCTATGTCGAGGATGTGTGGGCCCAATAGCCGTCAGCCGAACTCCAGCAGCCCGACCACCGGGCGGACCGGGGCGAAGAGGGGAAGGTGCTGCGCCTGCAGGAGGGCGTTGAAGATCCTGCCGCGGCCCGACGGCATCGGCAGGTCGCGCACCGTCCGCACCCCGGGGACGGTGTTGGCCAGGTCGGCCAGCTCAGCTGGGGACAGGCTGAACGGCATGGGTGGCACCCGATAGCGCATCGACGTCGGCATCCCCTTCCTGGTCAGGAAGGCGAAGAACGCCGGGGGCAGGTCGAACAACATCTGCCCACCCGGAAAGTGTTGCGCGCAGGCGCGGATCAGCGACATGGCCTCCTCGGGCTGCAGATACATCAGCAGGCCCTCGGCCGTGATGAACACGCCGTCACCGGCGTCGACATGGTCCATCCAGTTGAAGTCCAATGCGGACTGGGCGCACTGGGTGACCCGGTCCGGCTTCGGCAGGAGCTTGTTGCGGAGCTCGATCATCGGCTCCAGATCGACTGACAGCCAGCGGAACTCGTGCCCCAGCCCGGCGGCATCGAGCCGGTAGAAGCTGGTCTGAAGTCCCTCGGCCAGCGCCACCACGGTGGCCTTCGGGTGATCGCGCAGGTACTCGCCCGTCATCCGGTCGAACAGCAGTGACCGCAGGGCCATGTCCTGGCGGCGGGTATAGCCGAACTTGGCGAAGTCGAAATCGATCGAGTCGACCAGTTGCACCGCCACCGGGTCATCGATGAGGCCGTCCGGACGGCGGGCTTCGTGTGCGCGCACCTGCAGGGTCAGCAGTGCGGTCTCCGAAACACCGGTGAGTGCGCTGCCGCTCACCTTGTCTGAGCTACCCGTCATTGGCACGAATGTACCGAAGCCGGGGCGCATGATGGCATGGCGTCGAATACCGATGATCATTCGATCGGGAAGGAGCTGCCGTGCCACGCTTCGCCGCCAACCTCTCCATGATGTACGTCGAACACGCCTTTCCCGACCGGTTCGCCGCCGCGGCGGTCGACGGGTTCACGGCGGTTGAGTACCTGTTCCCGTACGCCTACCCGGCCGAGCGACTTCGCGGGCTGCTCGACGCCAACGGCCTGCGTCAGGTGCTGTTCAATGCGCCGCCCGGTGATTTCGAGTCCGGAGAACGGGGCATCGCCTCGCTACCCGGCCGCGAGGCCGAGTTCCGAGACGGATTCCGGCGGGCGCTGGACTATGCCGGGACCCTGGATTGCCCCCGGGTGCATGTGATGGCCGGCCTCGTCCCGGCCGGCGCCGATCGAGTGGGCCGGTTGACGGTGTACCGGCGCAACCTCACCTGGGCGGCCGAGCAGGCGGCGGGCAGCGGCGTCGACGTGTTGATCGAACCGATCAACCAGCGCGACATGCCCGGCTATCTGCTGAGCCTGCAGGCTGATGCACACCGGATCGTGGACGAGATCGGGGCACCGAATCTGAAGGTGCAACTGGACCTTTACCACTGTCAGATCACCGAGGGTGACGTGACCGTCCGGCTGCGGTCGGACATTCCGACCGGCCGCGTCGGGCATCTGCAGATCGCGGGGGTGCCCGACCGGCACGAACCCGACAGCGGGGAACTGGCGATCGGCTACCTGTTCGGCATCATCGATGACACCGGTTTCGACGGCTGGGTGGGTTGCGAGTACCACCCGGCCGCGGGCACCAGCGCAGGATTGGGCTGGCTGCGGGCAGCGGGCGGATGACGCCTCAGCGCAGCACTTTGTCCAGGGTGCGAAGGTTCCGTGTCGTGGTCGAGGACTTGTAGCGCTTCTTGCCCATGGTCTTGCCGATGGTGCTGTCCAGCGTGGAGGCCCGGGCCACCTGCCAGTAGAGCACCCCGTCGCCGCGCTGCACTTTCTCGCCGTGACCCGGCGACAGCGCCGCCAGCTCGTCGAGCAATTCGGCGTCGCTGACGAACGTGACATAGGAGTGGTGGTCGGGGACCTCCCGCTCGAACGGGTACCCCTGTGAGATCTTCTGCAGTGTGGGCAGGTCGTACACCAGTACCCACGCCTCGTAGCCGAAGGCGTCGCGCAGAGCGCGCTCGGCCGTCGTGCGGACCTTCGCGGCACCGGAAGTGCTGTCCAGCAAGACATTTCCGCTGGCCAGGATGGTCCGGACCTCGGTGAATCCAGCCGCTTCCATGGCCTTCGCCACCTCGGCCATCTTGAGGTTGACGCCTCCGACGTTGACGCCACGCAGGAACGCGATGTACCGGGTCACGGCTCCAGCCTAGAGCTCATTTCACCGGCAACTGGTCCAGTTGCGCCTTCGACGTGGTGGTGATGAGGCGCAGCACCTTCCGGAAGCCGGGGGAGCGTGTCGACACGATCGATGTGTGGTTCTCGCCGGGCAGCAGCTCGAGGCCGGCCCGGCCGCCGAGCTTCTTGAGCGCTGCGACGTACCGCTGGGAATTGGCCGGTGCCACAACGGTGTCGAGAGTTCCGTGGACGGCGATCACCGGCACTCGTGGGTCGAGGTTCTGGATCGGGTCCACCGAGGTGTAGCGCTTCGGCACCTCTGAGGGGCTGCCGCCGAGCACCTCCGCGATGTGCTTGTCGCCCCGGTTGGCGGCGTAGACCATGTCGAGCGGACCGGCCAGCGAGATGACCCTGGTCGGCCGGAAGATCGGCCGGGATCCGACCTCGTCACCGTTCAGGTCGTGCCGGGTGCTGGCCCACACGGCCAGTTGCGCTCCCGCACTGTGGCCGACCACGAGCGCATCGTCGATGGCGAGCTGCGGGTACTGCAGGTTCACCTGGGCGACGTAGTCCATGGCACGAGCCACGTCGGTGAAGGTGGTCGGCCACCCTCCGCCGGATCCGACCCGCCGGTACTCGATGTTGTAGACGGCCATGCCGCGGCTGGTGAGTTCGCGGGCCAATCCGTCGAACACTCCGGCGCCCATCGTGCTCCGCCAACCGCCGCCGTGGATGAGCACGACGAGCGGGATCGAATTGAATGCGTGCGTGCCGCCGGGGAGGTACAGGTCGGCCCAGTTCTGGTCGGGGTACTTGCCGCTGGTGCGCGCGTCGGACAGATAGTGGAACCGCGTGACGGTGAACTTGGGCTGCGTCAGTACCTCGGGCACCACCTCGATCCGAGCGGTCCTCATCTCCGTGGGGGTTGCCGGCGCGCAGGCAGTGAGCCCCGCGACGAGCATCGCGGCGCACACCGTCAGCAGGCGTCGGTTGAGCAGTGCCATGTCGTTGTCGTACCGGCCGGTCAGAAGTCCAGCACCGTCATGGACGGGCGGATGCGGTGGATCAGGCCGATCCGGTCCAGCCACGGTTCGGCGGCCAACTTGAACAGGCCGCGTCCCGGCTGCATCGCCACGTCGCGGGCCGACCGCACCCCGGGTATGGCGCCCGGTCCGGTCCCCGCCATGGCCAGACCTTCGTCGGCGGTCAGCGCGAACGGCATCGGCGGCGCGATGTAGCGGTTGGACAGGTGCCAGCCCTTGATGGTGCGCCGGCTTGCCCAATGCGGAATCGAGTCGAACATCATCCGGCCTCCGGGGAACCGTGCCGCACAGTCGGCGATCAGGCTGCGCACATCGTCGGGCTCAAGGTACATCAGCAGGCCCTCGGCGGTGATGAACACGCCGTCGCTCGAATCGACCCGGTCCATCCAACTGCGGTCGAGCGCGGACTGGGCCAGCGCGACGATGCGGTCATCGGAGGGCAGAAGGCGTTCCCGGATCGCCATCACGGGCGGTAGATCGACCGAATACCAGGTCAATTCGTCGGCCACACCGGCCTGATCGAGCCGCCAGAAACTGGTCTGCAAACCTTCGGCGAGCGCCACCACCGAGGCCTTCGGATGTGTGGAGAGGTAGTCGCGGGTCTCGAGGTCGAAGGCGCGGGCCCGCAGCGCGTGGGCCTGCACCGGCCTGCCGAACTTGTGGTAGTCGAAGTCGATCGAGTCGAGTAGTGCCACGGCCCACGGGTCGCGGATCACGCCGTCGGAACGTTTGGCCTCTCTGCCTCGATTGCTCAGGATCCACAGGGAGGTCTCCGAGACGCCGTCGAGGGTGTTGCCGTCAATCACGCTCATCGAACCGATGGTAAAGACGTACGCTCGTCACATGGGGCGCCAGGTTTTCGACGACAAGCTTTTGGCCTTGATCGGCGGCAACTCGATGGGGGTACTTGCGACGATCAAGCAGGACGGTCGTCCGCAGCTGTCCAACGTGTCCTACTACTTCGATCCGCGTGTGGTGCAGATCCAGGTGTCGATCACCGAACCTCGGGCCAAGACCCGCAATCTGCGGCGGGATCCTCGCGCGTCCATTCATGTCAGCTCCGACGACGGCTGGTCCTATGCGGTTGCCGAGGGCGATGCGATCCTCACCCCGCCGGCCGCGGCCCCCGACGACGAAACGGTCGAGGGGCTTATTGCGTTGTACCGCAACATCGCCGGTGAACACCCGGATTGGGACGATTACCGGCGCGCCATGGTCGATGACCGCCGCGTGTTGCTGACGTTGCCGATCACGCACGTGTACGGAATGCCGCCGGGCCGGCGGTAAACCGCATGACGTTCGCCGTGCCGGCGCGCTACGCTGCGGCGTATGGCTGACGACAAACCGGAAGACGACAACAAGCGCAAATTCCGGGAGGCCCTGGAGCGCAAGAAGGCGCAGTCGTCGGGAGGCGCGGCGCACAAGGACGGTGGCCGCAATCAACCCCGGGCCCACGGTCCGGTCGAGAACCGGCGCGAATTCCGGCGCAAGAGCGGTTAGACCCAGATCGATCAACGCCGAGTGTGCGTACAGATCGCATTTTCGTGAGAATTCGCGATCTGTACGCACACTCGATGCTTTCTGTGCCGTGTCGAGGGCTCAGTCGCGGGCCAGCGCCCGGGCTGCGACGAGTGCGGCCAGCATGACCGCCACGCAGTACACACCCTGATCCTTCAGACCCCAGGCCACCGAGGTCAGGGTGGCCGCACCCGCCACGCAGAGCAGCAGACCCACCGCCGCACTGCGGATTCCGGTGCTGGTCACGGCACCGCCATCCCACAGCGGCAGCGGATTGTTCTCCAGCGGGCGCAGCACTGTGAACGCGATCGCGACCAGCCCGGCCATCAAGGCCAATTGCAGCACCGACAGGGCGACGAACCCGGGTGACGACGGGTCGTAGCGGTCGGCGCCCAGGTAGTCGAACACCAGGTGCAGGCCCAGCAGCAGCGGCATGTGCCACAGGTACAGCGTCATCGCCCCGGAGTTGCCGATCGCGGTCAGCCACCACACCCGCGGCCGCTGCGCCCACCGGTTGACGGCGGGGGCGGCGGCAATCGCGAACGCGCACATCATGATTGCGTGGCCGGCCAGCAGCAGTGACGGCGGTGTCATGTTCTTCAGGTGCTGGGTCTCGATGCCGACCAGGCTCAGCTCGTACGGGCCGAAGTAGAGCAGGGCCAGGTTCACGCCGAGCATCCCCAGCCCGACCTTGAGCGCGGCGCTGCTGGACAGCAGGCTGCGGCGGTAGGCCACACCGAACACACCGGGGATCAACCACACCACGGTGTTGAGGTAGCCCAGCGAGGCGTAGCCGGCTTGGTCTACGGTAATCCGGACAAAGTCGATCACGGCGATGAACGCGTACGTGCCGATGATCGCGCCGGCCATCTGCGCGGTCGTGGTGATGCGGGCCAGCAGCGGCACCGCCGCCAGCACCAGGACGTAGGCGCCGAGGAACCACAGCAGCTGGATGGAGATCCCGGCGACGGGCTCATAGACATGTTCGGGCAGAACGAACCGCAACACCGCCAGCGCCGCGGTCCAGAAGGTCAGGTAGTAGAACACCGGCCGGTACAGCCGGGTGCAGCGCTTGAGCAGCCAGCCGCCCCAGGATGAGCCGGGCCGCCAGGACTGCACGGACGCCGCGACCCCGGCGAAGAAGAACAGCGGCATGATCTGGAACACCCAGGTCAGCGCCTGGAAGACGGTGGATTCCGTGAGCAGGTTGCTCCAGATGAACACGTCGTCGCGGATGGTGCTGGTGGCCATGACGGTGTGGCCGAACACCACACCGATCAGCGAGACGATCCGGATGACGTCGATGGCCCGGTCCCGGTCGGCCGGGGTCTGGGCTTCCACCTCGGCGGGAGACGGGAACAGCCCGGCTTTCGCGGGGACTGTCGGGGAAGCTGTGTCAGCAGCAACGGTCATGGCTAGAACGCTATGGCCCCGCGGCTGCGTAGTCCCTAGGTAGAAGCACTCAACTTCTCCCGGGCCTCGGCGACCAGGATGGCGGCGAGGCAGCCCGCGGCGAGTACCGCGACTCCGATCGCGAACGTCACTCCTGCGGTCCGTAGGCCCAGCGCTTGAGCGGCCAGGCCCTCGCCGATCACCGGCAGCGAGATTGCGACATAGGCGACGACGAAATACGTGGAGCTGACCTCGGCCCGACGCTGAGCCGGAGCACGATCGACGACTGCGGCCAGGCCTCGGCTGAAACTCATGCCCTGGCCGATGCCGGATACCACCGCCGCCGCGATCAGGCCGGGCAGCGAGGAAAAATACAGGGCCGCAGTCAGAATCATCATGCCCGCGATCAGCAGCCCGCACCCGACCGCGACTGCCCGCTCGGCGACCATCCGGTTCGCGACGACCTGGGTCAATGCCGAGGCTGCGAAGATCGAGCACGCGATCGCGCCGGCCACCGCATGGTTGCCGATGCCGATCACCGTCGACAGGAACGACGGCGCGACAGCGGTGAACAGCCCCGTCACCGCGAACCCGGCGAAGGCCGCCAGGGCAGCGATGACGAAAACCGTCCGCACCTCGGCGGGTACCGACAGGCGCTGCAGTCCGATCCGGCCGGTATGCGCCGAGGTCTCCGGAACGATCAGCACCGCGATCCCGGCCAACACCGCCAGCCCGATATGTACGAGGAACGGCAGGTATAGCGGCTCGGGCGCCCATTGCACCAGCAGACCCGCCAGCAGCGGCCCGGCGCCGAGGCCGCCGATGTTGGCGACGGTGGCGACCGCCGCGGCACGGGTACGCCACGCAGGCGGGGCGGCCTCGATGACCGCCGCGGTGGCGGTTCCGGTGAACAGCCCCGCCGACAGGCCGGACAGCAGCCGCCCGATCAGCAGCACCGGCACGGAGTCGGCGACCAGGAACACTGCCGCGCTGGCCAGGGCCGCTGCCACGCCGGCGAACAGCATGGGCCGCCGGCCGACGGCGTCCGACCAGCGGCCGAACACGAGCAGCGCGAACAGCACGCCGCCGGCGTATGTGGCGTAGATGACCGTCGTGGTGAGCACAGCGAAATGCATGCGGTCGGCGTAGAGCGCGTACATCGGGGTGGGCAGCGTGGTGCCCACCATGATCGCGGCGAACGCGTACGCGAGGAGCGGAAAGGCGAAACGCCCCCGGGAGTTGGGCATGTGCCATTGAAACGTCCCGGGGGCGCTCGAGCTTCCCTGCCCTAGTGCGCGACCGCCTTCTCGGCGCCCACCCCGGTCAGCGACCGGACTTCCATCTCGGCGTTGAGCTCGGCGTCCCCGGTGTCGGGTGAGGTGAGCGTGCCGATGATGCCGAGCGCGAATGCCAGCGGGATGGACACGATGCCCGGGTTGGCCAGCGGGAAGAAATCGAAGTCCGCCCCGGGGATCATTGCGGTCTTGCTGCCCGACACGGCAGGGGAGAACACGATCAGCACGATGGTCGAGATCAGACCGCCGTACATGCTCCACAGTGCGCCGCGGGTGTTGAACCGCTTCCAGTACAGCGAGTACAGGATCGTCGGCAGGTTGGCCGCGGCTGCCACGGCGAACGCCAGGGCCACCAGGAACGCCACGTTCTGACCGTTGGCCAGGATGCCCAACCCGATCGCGAACACCCCGAGCACAACTGCGGTGATCCGCGATACCCGCACCTGCTCGTCCTCGGTCACCTTGTGCGACTTGAGCACTGAGGCATAGATGTCGTGGGCAAACGAGGCCGACGCCGTGATGGTCAGGCCGGCCACGACCGCGAGGATCGTCGCGAACGCCACCGCCGAGATGACCCCGAGCAGGATCACCCCGCCGAGTTCGAACGCCAGCAGCGGGGCCGCGGAGTTCACCCCTCCGGCCGCGCCGAGGATCCGGTCGGGCCCCACCAGTGCGGCCGCGCCGTAACCGAGCACCAGGGTGAACAGGTAGAAGGCGCCGATCAGCGCGATCGCCCAGACCACCGAGCGCCGAGCCTCTTTCGCGGTGGGCACGGTGTAGAAGCGCATCAGCACGTGCGGCAGGCCCGCGGTGCCGAGCACCAGCGCCAGCGCCAGCGAGATGAAGTTGATCTGTGAGGTGAGTGATCCGCCGTACTGTGCGCCCGGGGCCAGCACGTCGCGGCTGGACACACCCTTGGTGGTGGCCTCGGAGATCGCCGATTGTGCGGAGCCCAGGATCTCGGAGAAGTTCAGCCCGAACTTGCTCAGCACCATCACGGTCATCAGGGCGGCGCCGGCGATCAGCAGCACGGCCTTGATGATCTGCACCCACGTGGTGCCCTTCATGCCGCCGACCAGTACGTAGACGATCATCAGGATGCCGACGACGGCGATCACGATCGACTGTCCGGCCCGGCTGTTGACGTCGAGCAGGAGCGCGACCAGGCCGCCGGCCCCGGCCATCTGGGCCAGTAGGTAGAACAGCGACACGGTCAGTGTCGAGATGGCCGCGGCCAACCGGACCGGACGCTGCTTGAGCCGGAAGCTCAGCACGTCGGCCATGGTGAATTTGCCGGTGTTGCGGAGTAATTCGGCCACCAGCAGCAGGGCCACCAGCCAGGCGACCAGGAAGCCGATGGAGTAGAGGAACCCGTCGTAGCCGTAGACGGCGATGGCACCGGCGATGCCGAGGAAGCTGGCCGCCGACAGGTAGTCACCGGCGATGGCGATGCCGTTCTGCGGGCCGGAGAAGCCGCGGCCACCGGTGAAGAACTCGTCGGCGGTGGCGTTGCGCTTGCTCGCCTTGATCACCACGACCATCGTGACGACGACGAACAAGCTGAAGATGCCGATGTTGGCCGCGGGGTTGCCGACGGTTTCGGCGGCAAGTGTCGTGATGGTCATCGGGTGCCTTCCAGCTCTTCGCGGATGGCGGTGGCGCGCGGGTCGAGCTCCTTGTTGGCGAAGCGCACGTACAACCCGGTGATCAGGAACGTGGTCAGGAACTGGCCCAGCCCGATCAGTAGACCGACGTTGATGTTGCCGAACACCCGGATGGCCATGAAGTCATGGGCGAACGCGCCGAGGGCGACGTAGAGCGCATACCAGAGCAGGAAGAACGCGGTCATGGGAAAGACGAAGCGGCGCAACCTGGTACGCAGCTCCTGGAATTCGGGGCTGGCCTGCATGGCGAGGAACTGCTCCCCGGTGGGGGCAACCCTCTCGGGAAGGTCTATTTCGGGCACCGAGGGCTCCTGACAGTTGGCTGGGTGTCGGTTGGGAACTGAACCTAATTGAGAGGTGGGTCACACAGGAGTGGTATCGCTGTTGATACGCCGAATCCGGCCATCGCTGCGCCGAGCGGTCGGTCGGCGGGGCTGAGCGGCAGGAGGCTCAGCCCGCGGGCACCCGCTCGACGCCCAGGCCCAGGCGCTCGGGCACATGCATGCGCGCGAAGATCTGCGCGACGCCGGGGGTTGGCTTGGTGAACAGGCTGATGACGATCATCGTGAGGAAGGCGATCGGCACGCTGACCGCCGCCGGGTAGCCCACCATCACCGCGGGCCAACCACCGAGCACCGCGTCGTCGACGCCGCCGGTGATCGCCACCAGCACCGCGCCGCCGCACACGCAGCCGCCGACCACGAGCCCACACGCCGCGCCGACCACCGTCAGACCGCGCCACCAGATCCCGAGCACCAGCAACGGACACAGCGTGGACGCGGCGACCGCGAAGGCCAATCCGACGCTGCGGGACAGCTCCAGCCCGGACACCAACAGCGACAACGGAATCGGGATCAGCCCGCCGGCCACCGCGGCGATCCGGAAATCGCGCACCCGGCCGCGCAGCACATCGGTGGCCAGCGCGCCGGCGATGCTGATCAGCAACCCCGACGAGGTGGCCAGGAACGCCGCGATGGCCCCGGCGGCCACCAGGGCGGCCAGCAGCTGGCCGCCGATTCCGCCGACCGCCGCGCCCGGTGCCAAAAGCACTGCGGCGTCGGCGGTTCCGGTGATCAGCAGTTGTGGGACATACAACCGGGAGAACACCCCGAGCAGGATCGGGAAGAAGTAGAACACCGACAGCAGCGCCACCACTGCGAGCGCGGTGCGCCGGGCGGCCCGCCCGTCCGGATTGGTGTAGAACCGGACCAGCACGTGCGGCAGACCCATGGTGCCCAGGAATGTCGCGACGATGATGGACAGCACCTGATAGAGCGGATGTCCGCCGCCCAGTCCGCCGCCCGAGGCGATCCACTCGCTGCCGGTGCCCGGGGTGCCCGCCACCACCGGTGTGGCCGCACCCGCTGCCAGCGTCAGCGTGGTGCCCGTGCCGAGGGTGTGCTGCCCGGGTGCGGCGATCCGCGCGGATTCCACGTGGTGTCCGTCGAGATCGCCGGACACGGTGATGCCTGCGGGTTCGATCACCTGGACCACGACGGGGGTGTCGATCTGCACGGTGGTCTGCTGCTGCACCGTCGGTGGTAGCGGACCGCCCAATTCGCCGCGGTCGCTGATGAACAACCCCAGCAGCGCCAACGCCGGAACCGCGATGGCGGTGAGCTTGAGCCAGTACTGGAACGCCTGGACGAACGTGATCGACCGCATGCCACCGGCGACCACGTTGGTGATGACGATCGCGGCGACCAGCACCGGACCCACCCAGACAGGAACGCCCAGAAGCGTTTTCAGGGCCAGACCGGCACCCTGGTACTGCGGGGCCAGATAGAACAGGCAGATCACCACGACGACGAGCATGGCGACCTTGCGCAGCCGGGCCGAGCCGAGCCGGAACTCGGCGAAGTCGGGGACGGTGTAGGCCCCGGAGCGGCGCAGGGGTGCGGCCACGAACAGCAACACGCCCAGGTAGCCCGCGGTGAAGCCGACGGGGTACCACAGCGCGTCGGCGCCGTATTTCGCGATCAGTCCGGCCACCCCGAGAAATGATGCAGCCGAGAGGTATTCACCGGAGATCGCGGCGGCATTCCACTGTGGTCCGACGCTGCGGGAGGCCACCAGGAAGTCGGAGGTGGTGCGCGACAACCGGACGCCGTAAGCGCCGATGGCGATGGTGGCCACCACGGCGGCCAGCAGGGCGGCAGCGGTCAGCGGGGCGCCGGTCATGGTTCGCTGTCGACGACCCGGACGAAGTCCCGTTCGCCTTGTTCGGCCAGCCGCACATACAGCCGCCCCACGCCGTACAGCAGCGGGTAGAGCAGCCCGGCCAGGATCAGCCAGTTGAGCCGGATCCCGAACACCGTGAGCGCGGCCAGATCTGGCACGGCGGAGTTGAGCACCACCAGCGCCACCACCACCGAGACGACGACCAGCGCCAGCCGCAACGCGAGACCGAGCTGGGTCCGCACCAGACCGCGCACGAGCGCGTCGCCCACCTGCGTCTGCTCCTGGACCTCGATGCGGGTGCGCACCATGCGGGTGCCGCGGCGGTGGGCGAGGACGACGCGTTCACGCTGTGGAGCGGGCCGGTCACTCATCGCTGCCCGCCGGTTTGAGAGAGCGCATCGGATCGCGGACCAGCCGGTCGCGCAGTTCCCGGGCCTGGCGTCGGCTCACCGGGAGTTCCACGGCGGGCGAGGTTCCGTTGGCCCGCAGCCGCACCAGCACCGCACCGTCGGACGTGCGTAGGCCGGTCACCTGTCGCAGCGACACCAGGTAGGACCGGTGGATCCGTTGAAATCCGTGGTCGCGCCAGCGGGTTTCCAAGGTGCTCAACGGGATTCGTACCAGGTGCGCCCCAGTGGACGAGTGCAGCCGGGCATAGTCACCCTCGGCTTCCACCCAGCCGATGCTGTCACGCGGCACCAGGTGGGTGATCCCGCCCAGTTCGGCGGGGACCACGTTCCAGTCCTGGTCCTCGGGCTGGGCCGGACCGGACGGTTCGGGTGCGGACCGGGGTGCCGCCGAGGCGACCCGGCGCACGGCCTCGTCCAGGCGGTTCTGCCGGATCGGTTTGAGCAGATAGTCGACGGCGCCGACATCGAAGGCGGCCACCGCCTTGTCCTCGTGGGCGGTCACGAACACGACCGCCGGCGGGTTCGCGTAATTGGCCAGTACCCCGGCCAATTCGATGCCGGAGAGCCCGGGCATGTTGATGTCGAGGAACACCGCGTCGATGGTGTGCTGGTTGAGTTCGCGGAGCGCCGTGGTGGCGTCGGAGGCGGTGTGCACCTCGCCGATGTCGGGGTGTCGACCCAGCAGGTAGGCCAGCTCGTCGAGGGCGGGTGCCTCGTCGTCCACGGCGAGCACGGTCAGGTTGGTGCTCATGTGAACGCACCTCCGTCGGCTCGGACCCCTGAGCGGAACTTCGGCACGCGCATCACCACTTTCGTGCCCGCGCCGACCGCTGTCTCGACCACAAGACCGTAGTCGTTGCCGAATGCCGCGCGCAGCCGATGATCGACATTGGTCAGCCCGACATGGGCGGATTCGCCGGTGCGGTCGGCCAGCGCGTCACCGGGCCCCGCGCGCAGGGTGTCCGGATCCATGCCGGTGCCGTCGTCCTCGACGGTGATCACGCATTCGGTGCCTGCGTCGCGCGCGACGATCTCCACCGATCCGCCGCCGTTACCGGCCAGCCCGTGCCGCACCGCGTTCTCGACCAGCGGTTGCAGCGCGAGAAACGGCACCACGACGTTGAGCACCTCGGGGGCCACCTGCAGCCGCACCTTCAGGTTGGTGCCGAAGCGGGCCCGCTCCAAGGTGAGATAGCGGTCGATGTTGCGCAGCTCGTCGGCCAGTGTCGTGTACTGCCCGGCCGCGCGGAACGAGTACCGGGTGAAGTCGGCGAATTCGAGGATCAGGTCACGGGCCCGGTCGGGGTCGGTGCGCACGAACGACGCAATCGTGTTGAGCGCGTTGTAGATGAAGTGCGGGCTGATCTGGGCGCGCAAGGCCAGCACCTCGGCCCGGTCCAGCCGGGCGCGCGACGCGTCGAGCTCGGCCAGCTCGAGCTGGCTGGCCGCGTAACGGGCCACTTCGCCGACCGCGCCGAGCATGCCGGGGCCGGGGCTGGCCGGGGCCAGTACGACGAGGGCGCCGAGCACCTCACCGCCTTCGGTCAGCAGAGGCTGGGCCAGCACCGCCGTCGAGCGTGCGGTGCGTAAGACGCGGCGCCCGGCGGTGATCGATTCCCGCGCGGTGTCGACGCAGACGTCGACGGTGTCGGGCTGCCAGATCGCGTCGTCATCGTCGTCGTGCGCCAGCAGGGCGGCATCCTCGTCGTACAGGGCCAGCCCCGCGGTGCCCGTCAACTCCCGCAGGTACGGCGCGGCGGTCTGGGCAGATTCGGTATCCAGGCCCTGGCGCAGTGCGCGGGCCGCCTGAGCCGCCGTGTGCAGTGCGGCGTGCACGGCACGCTCGGTGGGGGTGGCCACCACTTTTCGGGTGCGCACGACGACGACGGCGGCGATCGCCGCCAGGATCAGCGCCAGGGCCAGCGCGACTGCAACCTCGCCGGACATCGTGGGCCAACCTTAAATGGCTGCGCGGTGAAACCGCAGCTAGCTCAGCTATTGCACGGGGCAGGCGTACTTGCGGGCCACGTCGTAGACCCGATCCTGGGATCCGGGGCCGATCACGCCCTGGGCGGCCAGTTCCAGTCCGATGTATCCCGGGATGCCGCCGATGCACGCCTGGTGAGCAACGCGCCACGCGGTATCCGGGTTGAGATGGAATCCGTTGCGGTCCAGGCCCTGCATGTAGTTGTCGAAGTCCGGCGTGCCCTGGTCGGGGATGGCGTTGGCCGTGGCGGCCAAGGCGATCGCGGTAACCACCGCTGCAAAAAGTGGTGCAACGACGCGTCTCATGTCCATCTCCTGTTGGCACATCACCGGTTATCGCGTACACATTCGCACACTCCACCGACACAGACGTCAAAAACGTGTCTGGTTCTAGACTGGCGACGTGGGAAAACTGCAGCTAGTCCAAGACCCGGAGGCCGACGCCCTGCTGGAGTCCAACCCGTTCGCGCTTTTGGTGGGCATGTTGTTGGACCAGCAGATCCCGATGGAGACGGCGTTCGCCGGCCCCAAGAAGATCGCCGACCGCCTCGGTGACGTCGATGCCAGGGAGATCGCCGACTACAACCCGGACGAGTTCATCGCGGTGGTGTCGCAAACCCCTGCGATTCACCGGTTTCCGGGCTCGATGGGCAAGCGGGTACAGGACCTGGCGCGGGCCATCGTCGACGAGTACGACGGCGACGTGACGGCACTGTGGACCGGCGGCGATCCCGACGGCAAAGAGGTGTTGCGCCGGCTGAAGCGGCTGCCCGGTTTCGGCGACCAGAAAGCCCGGATCTTCTTGGCGCTGTTGGGCAAGCAGTACGGCGTGACACCTTCGGGCTGGCGTGAGGCGGCGGGAGATTACGGCGCAGCGGGGAGCTTCATGTCGGTGGCCGACGTGGTGGATCCCGGCTCGTTGCAGAAGGTGCGGACCTACAAGAAGCAGATGAAGGCCGCGGCCAAAGAAGCCAAGGCCAAGGCCTGACTGACCTCGAGCCTGCTCACGGATCACCGACTCTGCGGTGAGATCGAATTTCGGCGCGAAATCGCGATCTGTGCGCAGTGTCGACGGGGTGACGCAGTGTCGGGTGACGAGCTAGAACGGCGGCCCGTCGAAGCGCTCGCGACTGGCGATCTCTCCAACCGGCATGCGCTTGAGTTTCGTGAACTGGCGTACGGGCTTACCGAGCGGCACGACCGCTGCGACCGCGAACGGGTCAGGTATGCCGAGCAATGCCTTGACCTTGGGCTCTTCCGCAACGGCCATCGTGGTCAGCACGCCGCCGTACCCTTCGTTGCGCGCTGCCAGCAGGATGTTCCACACGAACGGATACACCGAGGCTCCGGAAACCACGCCGATGCGGTCGAGATCCTGGTCGATGGCCGCGACGACGCCAAGGTCGACGCAGACCACGAGAACCACGGCGGCGTCGAGGAGCAGAGCGGCCCGCGGAACCTGTACGGCGGCCACGTCGTCGGCCGATACCCGCATGGGATGCACCGGGTTCCACGGGCTCTCACCGTTTTTCTGTTGGGCGATGTAGCGGCGTGCGCCGGTGACACTGAGGTCGGCAAGGGACTCACGGGTGTCACGATCACGGATCACCACGACGCGCGTGCCCTGGCGGTTACCGCCGCTGGGCGCGAACCGGGCGTTGTCGAGGATCCGTTCCAGCACTTCGTCGGGTAGGGATTCGTCGGTGAATTCGCGGGTCGCCCCGGTTGTGCGCATGACGTCGTACAAGTCCATGCCTAGATCCTTTTGTAGGAAGACGACCTATGCAATGGTGAACATATGGCGAAGACACATCTGAACTGCCCGTGTGGAGAAGCGATCAGCGGGACCGATGAGGACGACCTTGTCGAGAAGGCTCAGGCACATCTGGCCCAGCAGCACCCCGGGCGTGAGTACGACCGCGAAATGATCCTTTTCATGGCCTACTGAGGCCCACACCTGAACAGCCCCTGACAAAATTCCCGGTCGCCGGCCATGAGGCAAGCGACCGGGAATTTCGTATCCCCATTCATATGTGTGGTCAGGGCACCACCGTGGATCCGATGGTGGGCATGAACTGGCACTGCATCTCGGTTGTCGTGACCTGTCCGAAGATCGTCGTCATGATGCTGCCGGAGCCGGTGTCGGCGATAGCGGTCAGCGTGGTCGGGCCTTCGGGGTTGAGGTCCGGGCGCGGCTGCAGCGTCACGCTGCCGGACTTGCCCGTCGTCAGGTTCACCCAGGTGGCGTTGAGCGGAAGCTTCTGCTCGGCGGCCGGGCCGGGGGTGCCGATCGCGGTGAACACGTAAGCGGTCTGGCCTGGCTTCGGGCCGGGCAGCGGGATCGTGGCCGGGCCCGCCACGGAAATCGCGGTCGCCAGAACATTTCCGCCGTCCTTGAGGCAGCCGTTGCCGATCGACGGATACATGAAGTCCTGCTTCGTCGGCGTGTTGGGTCCGAAGCCGGGCGCTCCCGCCGGAGCGGCTTCCGGCCCGGGCGCCGGGGCGGGTGCCGGGGCGGCTTCAGGCGCAGGTGCCGGGGCCGGGATCGTGGCCGCGGCCGGAACAGCTCCGGGGGTCGGTGCGGGCGCAGCCTCCGGAGCCGGAGCCGGAGCCGGTGCCGGGGCAGCAGCAGCCGGTGCGGGAGCCGGAGCGGGCAGTGCCTCCGGGGCCGGCCCGGCCGCATGGGCCGGGTCGACACCCATCGGGAGGTGAGCGTCGCCGCCGGCACCCAGAGCGGGGACATGCTCGGGTGCGGCGACGGGCTGGGCCGCGAATTGGTTGACCGCCGTCGCGACGTTGCGGGATTCCGCCGTTTCCGACTTGTTGGCGGCGAAGGCCTGTGCAGCTGCCATCAACAGCTGCACTGCGCCACCCGGGTCGGCCGCGGCCTGCTGGATGATCGGGCTCAGGTTCTCCATCGCCGGCAGGCCGGGCGCCTGCAGGTTGTCGATCGGCAGCGGTGCCGGGTCGGCATTGGCGACGGCGCTGCCGAACAGCAACAGGGTGGTGGACCCGATCGCGGCGGCGGTGCCGAACATCATTTTCAGGGACTTACGCGGTGACATGGCTTTTCCCAATCGTTTCGGGCGGTCAGACCAGTTCGTGGATCAGGGCAGGCCGGCGGTGAGCAGCGGCGCCAGTGCTGCGACCCCCGGGTTCGTGATGCCGGGAGTCGCGGCCGCGGCTGCGGGAGCCGCCACTGCCGGAGCCGCTGCGGCGGCCGGGGCCAACGGAGCAGCCGCAGCGGTGGCGGGCAGTGCCGTTTGAGCCGCGACCGGAGCCAGCGAGGCCAGGTCGCCGGGGATGTTCACCTTCTGGGGCAACGGGATCGGCATCCCGGGCACCTGCGGGATCGTCACCTCGGCCGAGGGGATCAGCGATGCGGGGCCGGTGGCCGGGGCGGTCGGAGCCACGGCGGCCGGGGCGGCAGCAGGGGCGGCGGGCAATCCCGGCACCAGTGATCCCAGCGGTGCGTTGGCGGCAGCCGGTGAGGCGGCGGTAGGCACCTGCGGCAGTGTCACCGATGCGGTGGCCCCGGGGGCAGGCGCCGGTGCGGCGGCGGGGGTGCCGCTCAACGCCGAGCTCACACCCTGCAGCAGTTGCGGCGCGGCGGCAGGCACGCCGGCGAGCTGGTTGACGATCGGCAGGTTCGGCGCGCCGGGGATGGCCGGGGCCGGGGGCACCGGCTCGGCGTTCGCTGCGGCGCTGAGGACCAACGCGACCGGGACTGCGCCTGCAGCCGCGATCATGCTGGTGGAAATGGCTTTCCAGGTGAAGATCATGGTTCTCCCAATCGGTTGCTTGAACGACTGAGCACGAAACTATCCAGTTACTGGTGTTACTCAAGGGACACGTGTGGCGGTTATTCAACCGTGACTGCAGCGGTCGATTTCGTTATCGAGCAGTGTTCGGGGCGTGATGCGCCGGCCGCTGTCGAGACCCTGGCGCGGGACAAGCCACCGGCGGACGCGGCAGGCGGACGACGCCGACGGGCGGGTCGCTAAAGTCGTGTCCGTTAACACCGAACCGGCCACCCAGCTCTCAGCAACCGCGCGGCTCTACCGTCTGGCGCCTGTGTTGCTGGTCCTCAGCATTGCGGCGCGCCTGGCCTGGACATATCTCGTCCCCAACGGCGCCAACTTCGTCGACCTGCACGTCTATGTCGGCGGTGCCGCAACGCTCGACGGTCACGCCGGTGCGCTGTACGACTACGTCTACGCGGACCAGACGCCGGATTTCCCACTGCCTTTCACCTATCCGCCGTTCGCCGCGGTGGTGTTCTACCCACTGCACCTGCTGCCGTTCGGATTGGTGGCGTTCTGCTGGCAGATCGGCATCATCGCGGCGTTGTACGGCGTGGTGCGGATCAGCCAACTGTTGCTCGGCGGGCGTGCTCCCCGGCGCGTCGCGATGTTGTGGACCGCCGTCGGCATCTGGACCGAACCGCTGCGCAGCACGTTCGACTACGGCCAGGTCAATGTCGTCCTGGTGTTGGCCGTGCTCTATGCCGTCTACAGCAATCGCTGGTGGCTGTCGGGGTTGTTGGTGGGCCTGGCCGCCGGGGTGAAACTCACGCCCGCGGTGTCGGGGCTGTACTTCGTCGGCGCGCGCCGCTGGGGCACCGCGGTGTTCTCGGCTGTGGTGTTCTTCGGGACGGTCGCGTTCTCGGTGTTGGTGATCGGGGACGAGGCGCGCCGGTACTTCACCGAATTGCTGGGCGATGCGGACCGGATCGGGCCGATCGGCACGTCGTTCAACCAATCGTGGCGCGGCGGGATCTCGCGCATCCTCGGCCATGACGCCGGCTACGGCCCGGCCGTGCTGCTCGGTATCGCCGTCACCGCGGTCCTCGCCGTGCTGGCGTGGCGGGCCATCGGCGGCAGTGCCGACCGGCTCGGCGCCATCCTGATCGTGAGCCTGTTCGGCTTGCTGTTGTCACCGATTTCGTGGACGCACCACTGGGTCTGGCTGATCCCGCTGATGATCTGGTTGCTGCACGGGCCACTGGCCGACAGGTTGGGTGCGCGGATCCTGGGGTGGGGTTGGCTGGCGCTGACGCTGGTCGGGGTGCCGTGGCTACTCAGCTTCGCCCAGCCGACGATCTGGGTGATCGGCAGGCCCTGGTATCTGGCCTGGGCCGGGCTGGTCTACATCGTCGCGACGCTGGCGACGCTCGCCTGGATCGCGACTACCCGGACTGGTCGGACAGAATCCGGTTGATCTCCTTGGCCATCTGAATGTCCTTTTCGGTGATCCCGCCGGCGGAATGCGTCACCAGAGCGAAAGTGACTGTGCGCCATCGGATGTCGATATCGGGGTGATGGTCTTTTTCCTCGGCGAACTCGGCCACGCGGCGTACCGCGTCGATACCGTCGAGGAACGTCGGGAATTTGGTGGATCTGCGCAGGGCGCCCGCCGCGCGTTCCCAGCCCGGCAGATCGGGCAGTGCGGCGTCGACCTGATCGTTCGATAACACGGCCATACCCGACGGTATACCGTCGGGCGCGATGGATGCGCAGATCGTGGTGGCCGGTGCCCTGTTCTCGGCGGCCGGGCTGTTGGTGGCACAACGGCAGCGGCCTCCCGAGCTGGCCGGTCTGTGGGAGCTGCCCGGCGGAAAGGTGGCCGACGGCGAGAGTGACGCCGACGCGCTGGCCCGCGAGCTACGGGAGGAACTGGGCGTCGAGGTGACCGTCGGTGACCGTCTCGGAGTGGATGTCGCGCTGAGGGCCGGCATGACACTGCGCGCCTACCGGGCCACCCTCACATCGGGCAGTCCGCAGCCACACGATCACCGGGCGCTGCGCTGGGTCACGGTCGACGAGCTCGATGCGCTGCCGTGGGTGCCGGCCGATCGGGCCTGGCTCCCGGACCTGGCCGAAGCACTTTCTCCGCCGAGCAATCGCGAAAGTACCTGAAAAGGCGCGATTTCGAGTATTTGCGCGACTGCTCGCGCAAAAGGGCGACCGCACAACGGGATTAATTTCGACATATTGATGTTGCGGATTACATTTCCATGAAACAGCCTGCAACGTTTCCGGGAAAATGACGCGACCGCTGGAACATGATGTTTTGCTGGTGTGGTGACCACGGCAAATGAGCCGTACCTGGGCCAAGGGCAGAGCATGAATCTTCTGCTGGCCACCTGGGTCTCGGCCATCAATTTCTGGGCCTGGAACATGATCGGCCCGCTGTCCACCACTTACGCCGGCGACATGAAGCTGAGCAGCACGCAGGCTTCGATGCTTGTCGCCACTCCGATCTTGGTCGGCTCGCTGGGCCGGATAGCAGTCGGCGCACTGACCGACAGGTACGGCGGTCGCACGATGTTCCTCGCGGTGACGCTGGCTTCGATCGTGCCGGTGCTGGCCGTCGGGGCCGCCGGCGAGGCCAGGTCATACCCGATGCTGTTGGTGTGCGGGTTCTTCCTGGGCGTTGCCGGCACCATCTTCGCGGTCGGAATCCCGTTCGCCAACAACTGGTATGAGCCCTCCCGTCGCGGCTACGCCACCGGTGTTTTCGGGATGGGCATGGTCGGCACGGCGTTGTCTGCATTCTTCACGCCGAGATTCGTGCGGTGGTTCGGGTTGTTCCAGACCCATCTCATCATCGCGGTCGCCCTGGCGCTGACGGCGGCGCTGTGTCTGGTGGCGATGCGCAATTCACCGGCATTCCAACCGAACACCGACCCGGTGTTACCCAAGCTCAAGTCTGCGTTGAAGCTACCGGTGACATGGGAGATGTCGTTCCTCTACGCAGTCGTGTTCGGCGGATTCGTGGCATTCAGCAACTACCTGCCGACCTACATCAAGAACGTCTACGAGTTCTCCTCCGTCCAAGCCGGAAGCCGTACAGCGGGATTCGCGTTGGCCGCGGTGCTGGCCCGGCCGATCGGCGGTGCCTTGTCGGACCGCATCCCACCCAAGTACGTGGTCCTCACGTCCTTCGCCGGCACCGCGGTGCTGGCCTTCATCGCGATGTTCCAGCCACCGCCCGATGTCTGGTCCGCGGCGACGTTCATCGGTCTGGCGATCTTCCTGGGCATCGGCACCGGCGGCGTGTTCGCCTGGGTGGCCCGGCGATCACCCGCCAAGGAAGTGGGCTCGGTGACCGGGATCGTGGCCGCCGCAGGCGGTTTGGGTGGCTACTTCCCACCCTTGGTGATGGGTGCGACGTACGACGCTGTCGATCATGACTACTCGGTCGGGCTCCTGCTGCTGGTGGCGACGGCACTGGTGGCCTTCGGCTATACGGCCCTGCGACTGCACGCCCATGAGCCCGAGCCCAAGGAGGCGCGTCAATGACCAAGCCCCACATCGGCGGGTCGATCGAGGAACTGCTCGAGCGCAGTGGGAGGTTCTTCACCGCCGGTGAGTTCTCCGGCGACCTGCGTACGGTCACACGCCAGGGGGGCCGTCAGGGCGACGTGTTCTACCGGGACCGGTGGAGCCACGACAAGGTGGTGCGCTCCACCCACGGGGTCAACTGCACGGGATCGTGCTCGTGGAAGATCTACGTCAAGGACGGGATCATCACCTGGGAGACCCAGGAGACCGACTACCCGTCCGTCGGACCCGACCGCCCCGAATACGAGCCGCGCGGGTGCCCGCGCGGTGCGGCGTTCTCCTGGTACACCTACTCGCCGACGCGGGTGCGGTATCCGTACGCACGTGGCGTGCTGGTCGAGATGTACCGGGAAGCCAAGGCGCGCCTGAAGGATCCGGTGTTGGCCTGGGCCGACATCCAGGGGGATCCGGAACGCCGCAAGCGCTATCACCAGGCCCGCGGCAAGGGCGGCCTGGTCCGGGTCAGCTGGACCGAGGCGACCGAGATGATCGCCGCCGCGCATGTGCACACGATCAAGACCTACGGTCCGGACCGGGTAGCCGGTTTCTCGCCGATCCCGGCGATGTCGATGGTGTCGTTCGCCGCCGGCTCGCGGTTCATCGAACTCATCGGCGGCGTGATGACGTCGTTCTACGACTGGTACGCCGATCTGCCGGTGGCCTCTCCTCAGGTGTTCGGCGATCAGACCGATGTGCCGGAGTCGGGGGATTGGTGGGACGCGTCGTACCTGATGATGTGGGGCTCCAATGTCCCGGTCACCCGCACGCCCGATGCGCACTGGATGGCCGAGGTCCGCTACCGCGGCACCAAGGTGGTGACGGTCAGCCCGGATTACGCCGACAACACCAAGTTCGCCGACGAGTGGATGCCGTGTGCGGCAGGCACCGACGGCGCACTGGCGATGGCCATGGGCCACGTCATCCTCGACGAGTGCTTTGTGCAGAACCGGGTTCCGTACTTCGTCGACTATGTCCGCCAGTTCACCGATCTGCCGTTCCTGGTCAAGCTCGAGGAACGTGACGGTGTGCTGGTGCCCGGAAAGAACCTGACCGCCGCCGATCTGGGCGGGCCCACAGCGGAGCAGGAGAACGCGGCGTTCAAGCCGGTGCTGCTCGACGGGGCCAGCAACAGTGTCGCCGTCCCACAGGGTTCGTTGGGATTCCGCTACGGTGCCGACGGTGTCGGCAAGTGGAACCTCCATCTGGAGGACCTGGTTCCCGCACTGACGGTGCTGGGGGACATCTTCGAGACCGCCGAGATCACGCTGCCCCGTTTCGATACCGTCGACGGCAGCGGCGCGACCATGCAGCGCGGTGTGCCGGTGCGGCGGGTCGGCGAGCACCTGGTGTGCACGGTGTTCGACCTGATGCTGGCCCAGTACGGAGTGCACCGGCCCGGGCTGCCCGGCGACTGGCCCACCGGATACGACGACGCCACCCAGCCGTACACCCCGGCCTGGCAGGAGCCGATCACCGGGGTGTCGGCCGCCCAGGCGATCCGCGTCGCGCGCGAATTCGCCCGCAATGCCGAGGAATCCGGCGGCCGGTCGATGATCATCATGGGCGCCGGTATCTGCCAGTGGTTCCACGGCGATGCCACCTACCGGGCTGTGCTGGCCTTGCTGCTGCTCACCGGCTCGATGGGGCGCAACGGTGGCGGCTGGGCGCACTACGTCGGTCAGGAGAAGTGCCGGCCCGTCACCGGGTGGGCCGCCATGGCGATGGGCACCGACTGGTCGCGTCCGCCGAGACAGATGGCAGGCACGTCGTACTGGTACGCACATACCGATCAGTGGCGCTACGACGGGTACCGTGCCGACGCGCTGTCCAGTCCGGTGGGGCGGGGCCGGTTCCGCGACAAGCACACGATGGACGTGATGAGCTCCGCGGTGGCGATGGGGTGGACCCCGTTCTACCCGCAGTTCGACCGATCCAGCCTGGATGTGGTCGATGAGGCCAAGGCGGCCGGCCAGGAGGTGCCGGACTATGTGGCCGGTCAATTGGCAAGTGGCGGCCTGAAACTCGCGGTCAGCGATCCGGACAATCCGGCCAACTGGCCACGCGTGCTCAATGTCTGGCGGGCCAACCTGCTCGGCTCGTCCAGCAAGGGCAACGAGTACTTCCTGCGTCACCTGCTGGGCACGACCTCGAACCTGCAGGCCGAACCCACCGGGGCGGACTTGCGGCCCAATGACGTGGTCTGGACCGACGACATCCCTGAGGGCAAGCTCGACCTGCTGATGTCGATCGACTTCCGGATGACATCGACGACGCTGCTCTCCGATGTGGTGCTGCCCGCGGCGACCTGGTACGAGAAGGCCGACCTGTCCAGCACAGACATGCACCCCTACATCCATGCCTTCAGTCCGGCGGTCGACCCGCCCTGGGAAACCCGGTCGGACTTCGAGGCTTTCGGAGCGATCGCCCGGGCCTTCAGCACGCTCGCCGCCCGGCACCTGGGCACCCGCACCGACGTGGTGATGGGCACGTTGCAGCACGACACCCCCGGTGCGATGGCGTATCCCGGTGGTACCGAACATGATTGGCGGGTCACCGGCGAGACACCGGTGCCGGGCAAGACGATGGGTCCGCTGGTTGTTGTCGAGCGCGACTACACGGCGATCGCCGAGAAGTGGGCGACACTGGGCCCGTTGGTCGAGAGCCTGGGCCTGACCACCAAGGGCATCACCACCCACCCCGACCAGGAGGTCGCCGAACTCGCCGCCAAGTTCGGGGTGATGGATTCGGGTGCCGGCCAGGGCCGCCCGGCGATCACCACGGCTGAGCGGATGTCCGATGTGATCCTGGCGCTGTCCGGCACCTCCAACGGCCGGCTCGCGGTGGAAGGCTTCCGCGAACTGGAACGCCGCACCGGTCGCAAGCTCATTCACCTGGCCATCGGCAACGAGGAACGCCGGATCACCTACGCCGACACCCAGGCCCGGCCGGTCCCCGTGATCACCAGCCCCGAGTGGTCGGGCAGTGAGACCGGCGGCCGCCGCTACGCGCCGTTCACGGTGAACATCGAGGAGCTCAAGCCCTTCCACACTCTCACCGGCCGAATGCACTTCTACGTCGACCACGACTGGTTGGAGGAACTCGGTGAACAGTTGCCGACCTACCGGCCACCGCTGGACATGGCGCGGCTGTTCGGCGAATCCAAGCTGGGCCGCGACGGTATCGGCCTGACCGTGCGGTATCTGACCCCGCACTCCAAGTGGTCGATCCACTCGGAGTACCAGGACAACCTGTTCATGCTCTCACTGTCGCGGGGCGGCCCCACGATGTGGATGAGCCCGTTGGACGCCGCGAAGATCGATGTGAAGGACAACGATTGGATCGAGGCGGTGAACCGCAACGGCGTACTGGTGTGCCGTGCGGTGGTCAGCCACCGCATGCCAGAAGGCGTGGTGTACGTCTACCACGCACAGGAACGGACCATCGACGTACCGCTGAGCGAAACCACCGGCACCCGTGGCGGTATCCACAATTCACTGACCCGACTGTTGGTCAAGCCCAGCCATCTCGCCGGCGGGTATGCCCAGCACTCGTTTGCCTGGAACTATCTGGGCCCCACCGGAAACCAGCGCGACGAAGTGACGGTGGTCCGCCGCCGCTCGCAGGAGGTGAAGTACCAGTGAAGGTCATGGCCCAGATGGCGATGGTGATGAACCTCGACAAGTGCATCGGGTGTCAAACCTGTTCGGTGACCTGCAAACAGGCCTGGACCAACCGGGCCGGCACCGAGTACGTCTGGTTCAACAACGTCGAAACCCGGCCGGGGCAAGGCTATCCCCGCACCTACCAGGATCAGGAGAAGTGGCGTGGCGGATGGAAGCTGGACCGGCGCGGGCGGCTGCGGTTGCGCGACGGCGGCCGGTTGGCCAAGCTGGCCCGGATCTTCGCGAACCCGAAGCTGCCGTCCATAGACGACTACTACGAGCCGTGGACCTATGACTACGAGAACCTCACCTCGGCGCCGCTGGGGGAACATATTCCCACCGCGCCGCCACGCAGCCTGATCACCGGTAAGCCCATGAAGGTTTCGTGGTCGGCGAACTGGGACGACGACCTGGCCGGGTCGCCGGAGATCGTGCCGGGGGATCCGGTCCTCAAACAGGTCAGCGAGCAGATCAAGCTCGAGCTCGAAGAGACCTTCATGTTCTATCTGCCCCGGATCTGCGAGCACTGCCTCAACCCGGCATGCGTGGCGTCCTGCCCGTCGGGCGCGATGTACAAGCGATCCGAGGACGGCATCGTGCTCGTCGATCAGGACCGCTGCCGCGGCTGGCGCATGTGTGTGTCCGGATGTCCCTACAAGAAGGTGTATTTCAACCACAAGACCGGCAAGGCCGAGAAGTGCACGCTGTGCTATCCGCGCATCGAGGTCGGCCTGCCCACGGTGTGCTCGGAGACCTGCGTCGGCCGGTTGCGTTACCTCGGCCTGGTGCTCTACGACGTCGACCGGGTGCTGGAGGCCGCGTCGGTACCCGACGACAAAGACCTCTACGAGGCGCAGCGGCAGATCCTGCTCGACCCGACCGACCCCGAGGTGATCGCCGGCGCCCGGGCCGAGGGCATCTCCGACGAATGGATCGAGGCCGCCCAACGTTCACCGGTGTACAAGCTGATCCACACCTATGGCGTTGCGCTGCCGCTGCATCCGGAGTTCCGGACAGTGCCGATGGTGTGGTACATCCCGCCGCTGTCGCCGGTGGTCGACGCGGTCAGCCGCGACGGACACGACGGCGAGGACGTCGGCAATCTGTTCGGCGCGCTGGAAGCGCTGCGCATCCCGATCGAATACCTCGCCGGGTTGTTCACCGCCGGAGACACCGCTGTCGTCGAAGGAGTGCTGCGCAGGCTGGCGGCGATGCGGTCCTACATGCGCGACATCAACCTCGGCCGGGAGACCCAGCCGCACATCCCGGCCGCGGTCGGGATGACCGAGGAACAGATGTACGAGATGTACCGGCTGCTGGCACTCGCGAAATACGAGGAGCGCTACGTCATTCCGACGGCGTACAGCACCGAGGGCATACCCGGGACGGAGGAGCCCGGTTGCTCGCTGTCCTTCGAAGGCGGCCCGGGGATGTACGAGTCGGGTCCCTTCGGCGAGGCCAGCGGCGGGCCGATACCGGTGGCGGTCGAGACGTTCCATGCGCTGCAACACCGGCAGACCAGCGGCGGCATGGCCGCCAACGCCGGCCGGCCGTCGCGCGTCAATCTGCTCAACTGGGACGGCAGGGGAGTGCCGTCGGGCATGTTCCCGGGTGGTGATCAGTGATGAAGCGTCGCAACCGAACCCGCGACAACGCGATGCAGGACCGGCTGGTGTGGCAGGCGGCGTCGCTGATGCTGGCCTACCCGGACGACGGTCATCCCGACCGGCTGCAGACCGCGGCACGCCTGCTGGACCACGTCACCGGCGAAGCCAGGGCGTTGCTCGGCGAAACCGTCATCGGGCTGAGTCTGCGCCCCGCCATGGAGCTGCAGCAGGAGTACGTCGACACCTTCGACCTGCACAAGCGGTGCACCATGCTCTTGACCTACTGGACGTCGGGCGACACCCGCAACCGCGGCGCGGACATGGTCGAATTCACCCAGACCTACCGTGCCGCGGGCGTCGAGATCCCGAAAGGTGAGGCGCCCGACCATCTTCCGGTGGTCCTGGAATTCGCGGCCACGGTTGATCCGGAGGCGGGGCGTCGGCTGCTCGCCAAGTACCGGGTACCCATCGGGGTGGTGGCGCAGGCGTTGGCCGAGCGGAAGTCTCCCCACGCGCCCGTTGTCGCGGCGGTGAACGCGACCCTGCCGTCACTGGCTTCGGTGGACGACGTGTCGCGACTGATGATGTCCGGACCGCCCGCGGAATCGGTGGGACTGCAGCCGTTTCAGCTGACCGTGCCGCCCCGCCGGGTGCAGGAGGGAGTTTGATGTCGGGCTGGGAGATCTTCTGGGATGTGGTGCCCTATGTGACGCTGGCGACGGTCGCCGTCGGCACCTGGTGGCGGTACCGCTACGACAAGTTCGGCTGGACCACACGCTCGTCGCAGCTCTACGAGTCGCGGCTGCTGCGCATCGCCAGCCCGATGTTCCACTTCGGCATGCTGGTGGTGTTCATCGGGCATGTCATCGGCCTGTTCATCCCGGAATCGTGGATGGATCTGGTGATGAGCGACCACGTGTACCACCTGCAGGCGGTGATCCTCGGTGGTATCGCCGGCATCGCGGCCCTGGTCGGTATCGCACTGCTGATCTACCGCCGCCGCGTGACCGGCCCGGTCTTCATGGCCACAACCGTCAACGACAAGACGATGTATGTGGTTCTGGTGGCCGCGATGGTGGCCGGCTTCGCCTGTACGGCGATCGGCGCGACGCCGGAGGGCGCCGAGCACGACTACCGCGAAACCGTGTCGCCGTGGTTCCGCTCGATCTGGATCCTGCAGCCCCGCGGGGATCTGATGGTCCAGGCGCCGGTGTACTTCCACATCCACGTGATGATCGCGCTGGTGCTGTTCTGCCTGTGGCCGTTCACCCGGCTGGTGCACGTGTTCAGCGCGCCGATCGGGTACCTGTTCCGCCCCTACGTCGTGTATCGCAGCCGCGATGTCGCCGAGCGCAGCGAGCTGGTCGGATCCCGCCCGCAGCGTCGGGGCTGGTGAGTGGGCCGTCAGAATTCAACGATCGGCGTCTGCTTCGTGTCGTCGAGAAATCTCGACAACAGGCGGTCGAGTTGCTGAAGGTCGGTCGCACTCCAGCCTGACAGCGCGCGCGCCAGGTGCTCCCGTCGCAGGTCCTGCAGCGCGGCGGCGGTCGTTTCTCCGGCCGGCGTGACCGTGACGATGGAGATACGCCCGTCGTCGAGATCAGCGTGCCGGGTGACGAGTCCAGCCTTGACCAGCGCCTGTACGCGACGGGTGGTCATGCCGACATCCATGTGGGCCTTTTTCGCGAGTTGACCCGTGGGTTGTGGACCTTCGTCGATCAGGACGCGCAACAGGGCGTAGGAAGGCTGGGACAGTTCGGTATCGGCTGTGGTCGCTTGCCGTTTGAACGCTGACCGGCTGAGATTCAGCCGCACGATCCGCGCCAGGGTGGCACTGATGGAGTCCACCGAGTCCATCTTGCGGTTCGCCGCCACTTCAGCTCCGATCGGGTACTACTAGCCTTGCCTGGTCAATTGGTACCAAGGCTACTGCGGTGGTGGCCGGTCCGGATGTCCCGCACGCAGGCCGAGAGTCCGTCGTCATCGTCGGCATCCACGGGTGGGAGGACGACGCCGTCGGCGAGGCCTGCGTACTGCGTCCGCAGCAGGGTAGGGAGTTGGTCATACCGTCCGATGGTCACGAGCTCGTCGAGCACATCGTCGTTCAGCACTGACGAAAGGTCCTCCCAGCGTTGCTGTTTCGTGAGAGTCCGGAGATCGCCGGCAAGATCGTTCCAGCCCCGTCGCTTCAGTGCGGTCGCGTACGAGGGAGTCGAGAGCAGGAACGCGAGCAGGCGCCGCTGGCGCTCGCGTTCCCGGTCCACGGCCTGATCTGTCGGGCCCGTGGCGATCGCGGTCGAGGCGATGACGCATGGTTCGTCGCGGCGACCCGACGTGTTCGCGCCCCGCGCCAGCGCGGGCCGTACCACGTCGCGAAGAAACTGCGGGTCTGAGTTCGTGGAGTGGGTGACGACGCCGTGTCCCATGCCGCCGGCCAGCTCGCACATGCCGGCGTTGACCGCGCCCAGCCAGATCTTCGGTGGGTCAACGTTTTTCGGCCCCGGATTGAAGTAGGGCTGGAGCCGGTTGATGCGATAGGTAGGCCCCTCGTGGTTGACGGGTTCCCCGGTCCGGAAGGCAGTGAAGATGGCGTTCAGTGCGGTGATGTAGTCGGCCATCCGGGCGCGAGGCTCGCTCCACGGCATCCCGAAGCGGCCTTCGATGTTCTGCCTGATCTGTGTGCCCAGTCCCAGCTCGAAGCGGCCTCCGGACAACATGGCCAGATCCCACGCCGCGTAGGCCATGAGCATGGGGCTGCGTACGAACGCCAAGGTCACCGCGGTTCGGATGATCAGGCGGTCGGTGTGTTCGACGGCCAGTAGCGCCACGGCGAGCGAATCGTGGATTGTCTCGGCGATGTGCAGCCCGTCGAAGCCCAAGCGTTCTATTCGCTTGGCATAGGAGGGCACCTGCACCAGCGGCATGTCCGGCGCCATTGCGGCGAAGACCTTCATGGCCAGGCACGGTAGTGCCATTGACTGACTAAGTCAATCAATTGACATAGTCAATTAATCTGGCTTACGTTGCAGTCGACCCGTTCCCAATCACTTGCCCAAGGAGAGCCGATGGCCGGGGTGCGTTTCTACTTCGACTGGTCCAACTACTTCACGATGACGCGGTTGTTACGCGGCGACCCGACGCAACGCAACCACCGGGCCCGGTATCTGCGGTTCGTGCTCGGTATCCCACTGGTGGCGGGCTTTCACGCGCTGTGTTTCGCGCTCGATCCCCTGCTGTTCCCGGTGCTGCGCCGAACCGAAGTACTCGAACCCACGTTCTGTATCGGGCACGCCCGAAGCGGAACCACCTACCTGCACCGCTTGATGGCTGAAGATCCGCAGTTCAGTTATGCGCTCATGTACGAGCTGTTCTTCCCCTCGCTGCTGCAGAAGAAGTTGCTACGCCTGATGTTCCGCATCGATTCGGCGACCGGTGGGCGCGTGCGCCGACGGCTCGATCAGCTGGAGGAGCGCGCCTTCGCTCCCACCGACGACATCCACAAGACGGGTTTCTTCGTTCCGGAGGAGGACGATGCGCTGCTCACGTGGTCGCTGAGCTCCGGCTTCTGGATCGTGGCCTTCCCGTACATGGGTGAACTCGACTTCTATCACGTCGACCGGTGGCCGGCGCGGAAGCGGCAGCGGATGATGTCGTTCTACAAGGAATGCGTGCGGCGTCAGCTCGCGCTCAATGGCGGTGGCACCCACCTGAGCAAGAATCCCACGTTCTGCGGCCGCGTGGAAACGCTGATCGAGACGTTTCCCGACGCGAGAATTGTTGTGCCGATGCGTAACCCGTATGAGACGATTCCCAGCCTGCTCAAGCTGATGAAGACGGAGTGGTCGCTCCGGGGCCGCAACGAGGAACTGGTCCTCAACTCGCTTCGGGTCCTGGCTGACCAGTCGGTCGACACCTACACGCACCCGCTCGAGGTGCTCGGCAGGCATCCTGAGATTCGTTCCAGCGTGGTCGATTACCGAGAGTTGGTCAGTTCCCCGGCGATCACGATGAGGCGAATCTACGACAACCTCGGGCTCGCAGTGGGGCCGGCGGCCGAGCGTGCGTTCATCGCGGCGGAGGCCCGCCGGGGCCATGAGTCTGCCCATCGCTACAGCCTGGCCGAGTTCGGTCTCGATCCATGCGAGATCCAGAACCGGCTGGCCGATTTGTTCGATCAATACCAATGGGATACGGAGGAAAGGGAAGCGCATGTCGACTGAAACAGGGCAACACACGTTGGATGAGGCGTGGACGGGCATGATCGCAGCGCTCAACCGGGCACGTGAAGCGATCATTTCCCCGGACCTGCACGCGCCGGAAGTGACCGCACTGGGCATCGCCGAGGGCCATCGGTACCTGATGGGTTTCGCGTTCAGTGCGATCGAGCGGGCGTTCTGCGAGGACCCCGACTTCCCCTACTTCCGGCGTGCAATCCAACCGATCGACAAGGCCACCATCGACAACGCCGATGCCCTGTACCTGTCGGCGGCCATCGACGGCGCGCACAGTTACCGGATACGAGGTCGGCTGGCCGACGGTGCGAAGCCGCCGCAGTACATGATCTTTGAGGCGCACACGGTATATGCCGGGGACTCCGGCAGTCTCGCTGAACTGGGCCCGGGTGGCCGGGTCGTGACCGGCATCCTCGATACCTCTGGTTTGCTCATCGACGACGACGGCAAGTTCGAGATCCTCCTGGCCCCACAGCGGCCCGACGGTCACACCGGCAATTTCCTGCGCTCTGCCGCGGACGGGATCACCGCGCGGTATGTCATCGCCCGCATGCTCTTTCACGACTGGGAGAACGAGGCCTCGCCGGATCTGCACATCGCCCAGATCGGGAAGGAAGGATCGCATCCCGGGCCGATCGAGCCCGAAACTGCCGCCGTGAATCTGCGCCGGGTGGGTGAGCTCGTCGAGAATCAGATGAGGTTCTGGAACGAGTTCTACGACATCGTTCTCGAGTCCAACGGAGACAAGAACGGTGACGGCGTCACCTTCATGCCCCGCAACGCACTCAATACGCCGATGGGCGCCAACCTCGCGACCGGCGGAGGGCAGAGCACCAACGTGTACTCCGGCGGCGTCTACGACCTGGCGGAGGGTGAGGTGCTACTGGTCGAGGTCACCGTCCCAGCTCCACCCGAGTACATGGGCTTCCACCTGTCGAACCTCTGGGGTGAATCCCTCGATTACGCCAACCGCATCAGCAGCCTCAACGGATTTCAGGCCGAGCCCGATCCGGACGGGACGCTGCGGTATGTGATCGCCGACTCCGACCCCGGCGTGCCGAACTGGCTCGACACCTGTGGACACCGGACCGGCTTCCTGACGTTGCGCTGGACCTACTCGGAGCCGACGTCGGAGCTGCCGGCGACCACGGTCACCGTGATGCCACAGGACCAGGTCGCGGCGCGCCTGCCCGACACCACCCGGCGGGTCACAGAAGCTGAACGCCGAGATCAGGTGCGCATTCGGCAGGAGCATGTGCAACGGCGCTACCGCCAGTACTGATCCGGCCCGGGCAGTTTTTGGGGACCTTTGGCCCTGCCCTCCGAGTCGCGGGAGTCGGACGATTGTTCTATGGAGCAGCTGACCGCCCTGGACGCGGGCTTCCTGGAAGCCGAGGACTCCGACCGCCACGCGAGCCTGGCGATCGGGGCGATCGCCGTGCTCGACGGGCCGATGCCCAACCCCGAGACCGTCGTGGCCGGCCTGGCCGAACGCGCGCTGACAGTGCCGCGACTGCATCAGCTGCTCCACACCCAGCCGCTCGATCTCGGCGCGCCGCAATGGGTGGAAGACACCAACTTCGACGCCGCCCACCACATTCACCATGCCGCGCTGCCGGTACCAGGCGACGATGCGGCGTTGTACCGGTGGGCCGCCGACATCATGGAACGTCGCCTGGACCGGGACCGTCCGTTGTGGGAGTGCTGGATCGTCGACGGACTCGAAGGCAACCGGTGGGCCATCCTGCTGAAGGTCCACCACTGCATCGTCGACGGGATCGCCGCGACCCGGCTGCTGAGCCGGCTCTGCGACGGCGGCGACGTGGTCGGCAACGCTGTTGTACGTCAAGCTGCCCGGGGGACAGCCGCTTTCAGCCCGGCCGACTGGCTCGGTGAAGCATGGCGCATCTCCACCGGGCTGCCTGTCGCCGCCATGCAGGCCGTGCGCGGAGCCCTCGGCATCGTCACAGGTCTGCTGCGTCCGGCGGGCGCCAGCTCGTTGACCGGACCGGTGACGAGTATGCGCCGTTACGCAGCAGGCGAAGTGTCACTGGACGACGTCGACACGGTGTGCCAGGAGTTCGGCGTGACGGTCAATGATGTTGCCCTGGCAGCGATCACCGACAGCTTCCGCAACACCCTGATCCGCCGGGGCGAGAAGCCGAGGCGGGACGCGCTGCGCACGTTGGTGCCGGTGTCGGTGCGCCCCGACGATGCGCATGACCGCACGGACAACCGGGTATCCGTGATGCTGCCGTACCTTCCCGTCGACAAGGCCGATCCCGTGCATCAGCTACGCACCGTGCATTCCAGGCTCTCCAGAGCCAAGGCCAGCGGTCAGCGCGAGGCGGGCAACATCCTGGTGTCGGCCGCCAACGCGATTCCGTTCCCGCTCACCGCGTGGACGGTGCGGGCACTGACCCGGTTGCCGCAACGCGGTGTCGTCACCGTCGCCACGAATGTGCCGGGGCCGCGGAGGCGGTTGCGCCTCATGGGCTGCGCAGTGGACCGGCTACTGCCGATTCCGCCGATTGCGATGCAGCTGCGGACCGGCATCGCCATCATGAGTTATACCGACCGCCTGGTCTTCGGCGTCATCGGCGACTACGACTCGACGCCCGACGTCGACGAACTGGCGAAAGGCATCGAGCGTGCCGTCGCCCGTCTGGTGGACATCAGCGTCGGCCACTGGCGCTCCACCCCGGTGGGAACACTGCAACTCGTACAGGGAGGTTGATCGATGAAGGGACAAGAGCTCGGCGTTCTCACCCGCAGGCAGTGCCTGGATCTGCTGGAACGGGTGCGCGTCGGACGACTGGTGTTCACCGAGGACGCCCTGCCGGCGGTGCAGCCGGTCAACTTCCGGGTGTGGCACGACGACGTGGTGATCCGGGTGGCCGGCGGGCCCAAACTGACCGCCGCCATCGAGCATCAGGTGGTGGCGTTCCAGGCCGACGAACTCGACCCCGACCTACGGACCGGCTGGAGCGTGACGATCGTCGGGCATGCCGAGCCGATCACCGACGTGGACGAACAGGTGGAGGTCGCCGGGACCTTCGTGCAGCCGTGGGCGGAGGGGCGTCGCGATCACTTCGTCCGGATCCGCGCTGAGAAGGTCACCGGGCGTGAGCTCCGGGACCATGCCATGCCGCACTACGACGGCCACCACGTCGGTTAGGGCCGGGCGCACACCCGGTTGCCTCGCCTGCTCAGATGCCCGTCGCAATAAACGGCGTTTCGCCCGCATGTAATTGACGCAAACGCAATAATGATGGGGCGCCGGGCTCCGGTGCGGTCACGACATGCGTACAGGGGTGGGCCATGGCGTCAGCGAAGCGGGCACAGGCGGGGCTGACGCTCGATCGTGGAACCGAGTGCAGATCCACGGCACTCAGTCCCTCGGCCAAACATGTTGCCCGCCTTGCGGCGTTGGCTGTTGCCGTCGGGCTTGGGACCGCCGTGGCCACGCCCGCCGTGGCGTCGGCCGAGGAGACCGGCTCTGCGTCCTCATCGGAATCTGGTCCGACGTCGTCGGAAGCGCATCCCCGATCCGGCGCGACGGATCCGGAACCCGCTGTGCCCGGGCACTCGTCGCCGGCGAAATCCGCGGAGCCGAATTCCGGCGCCGCCACCCCCGACAAGCGTGAACTGCCCGCCAAGCGCCGGCTCGCCTCGCGGTCCAAGAAGTCTGTTGTCACCCTCGGCGACGGCGTGGTCGTCCGCAGTTCGGGTGGTGCGCGCACGGCCGGTGTCGAGGACGGCGCCCCTGCTGAGAGCGCTGTCGAGGTGGTCGGGGATGTCGAAACTGCCGAACTGCCCGAGGAACTCGGTCAGTCGCCAGACGTCGTCGAGGTGGCGCCGCAAGAGGTGGCACCGGTCGACGAGACCGTCGCGATCGAGCCAGCGGCGACCGAGCCAGAGGCGCCGAATTCGTCGTCTCGGTCCGCCCGGCACCTGGACTTGCTGCACACGATCAAACTCGACGCTCGACAGAAGCCCGCCGGTGTCACCGACACCCCGACACCACTCGCCGCAGTGGAAACCGATGATCAGGTGTTCGGAACGCTGCGCGAACAGGTGCAGGCACAGATCCAGGAAAAAACGCCGATCACGATTCCGCCGCTGCCCCTGCCGGGACCGGATTCACCCGAGCCGGTCAAGAAGGTGTGGGGTTGCTTCTGCAACATCTTCACCACGGTGGCGCCCATTGCCCAGCAGGTCGGCGGCCTGATCAACGAATACCTCCTCCCGATCCTGGCTGAACCCGCGCCCGGAGAGACTCCGGACTCGCCGGTGTTGTGGGCCGTGCTCGGTTGGGTGCGTCGACAGGCCGATCAAATACTCTCCGCCCCACCGATTTCCGACTTCACCGAGGCGGTCACGGCGTGGGGAGCCCTCACGCTCCAGCAGGTGAGTCAATCCTGCGGGGAGCCCACCGAAGGACTGCCCGAGGAGCTCGAACGCACCGTCATCGTGTCGGGCCTGACGGAACCCGTGGATTTCCGGTTCCTGCCTGACGATCCGGACAACGCGGACGACGGCGGCATCCTGATCGCCGAAAAGGGTGGAGCGATCAAGCTTTACAAGGAGGGCCAAGGGACCACCACACTGGTGGAACTGCCGACCCAGACCGACTTCGAGAGCGGGATCGGCGGCATCGAGGTCGATCCGAACTTCGCCGAAAACCACTACATCTACGTGTCGTACACCAACGGGAACGACGTCGATGTGCTGTCGCGCTTCACGCTCTCCGGTGACGAGGCCACCATCCTGGCTTCCGAGAAGGTGCTGATGGCGTCGGACCAGACGGCCGGACCCATCCACCACGGCGGGGAGATCTACTACGAGGACAACCCCGGTGACAGCCCCGACTACATCTACTGGGCCAAGGGCGACAACTCGGTCAGCACCAACGCTCAGGACCTGACCAACATTCACGGCAAGATCCTGCGGATCCATCCCGATGGAACGATCCCGACCGACAACCCCTTCTACAACACCCCTGGCGCCCGCCAGGAGATCTGGGCCTACGGTCTGCGCAACCCGTTCCGGTTCGACGTCGCGCCCAACGGCCAGCTGCTGGTGGCTGACGTCGGCGACACCGCCTGGGAAGAGCTCAATGTCGTGACGAAGGGCGCCAATTACGGCTGGCCCGGAGCCGAAGGCGTGTGCGTCGGCTGTGGTTACGTGAACCCCATCTACGCCTACGACCACAACACGCCGGCCGGAACCGCCTCGATCACCTCTGTTCTGGTGTACACCGGCGACACCTTGCCCGAGGAGTATCGAGGCAAGGTGTTCATCGCCGATTACACGCTTGGCTGGATCAAGGTGCTGACCCTCGATGAGGACTACGACAGCTACGTCAGCGAGCAGCCTTTCGATGGCCAGGCGGGTACCCCGGTACGGCTGGTGCAAGGGCCCGACGGCAACATCTACCAGCTGAACATCTACCCCGGCGAACTGTCGATGATCGCGCCGTCGGGCGGCAACCGGGCGCCGACCGCCGTCGTGACGGCGACGCCGAGCAGCGGGTATTCGCCTCTGGTGGTGAACTTCTCATCGCAGGGTTCCGGCGACCCCGATCCGAACACCACACTCACCTATCACTGGGATTTCGGTGACGGCACGACCTCGACGCAGGCCAACCCGACCAAGACCTACGACACCAACGGCACCTACAACGTGACGTTGACCGTCAGCGATGGAGAGAAGACGGGCCAGGACACCCAGTCGGTCACCGTCGGCAGTACGGCACCGCACGACCTGACGATCACCACGCCGCAGGGCGTAGCGCTGGACAACACGAAATACAATGCCGGCGACACTATTTCGTTCACCGGCTCGGCTCTCGACCAGGACGAAACGCTTCCCGACAGCGCCTACAACTGGACCGTGGTGTTCCATCACGCCGACCACATCCATCCGGTCACCAGCAACGTCGTCGGCAAGACGGGCAGCATCACCGTTCCGACCGACCCGCACAACTCCGCGGACACCTGGTACGAGGTCAGGCTGACCGTCACCGACAGCACCGGCCTGTCGACGACCTCCTCGGCCAACGTCTACCCCAACACCGTCACGCAGACTTTCACCGCGAGTGACCCCGAAGCGACGTTCACGATCGACGGCAAGCCGTACACGGGCTCCTACACCGAGACGTCCGTGGTGGGGGTGCAGCGGGTGCTCGGAGTCTCGTCGCCGCAATTCGTCGACGACGGTCAACTGGTGTTCGTCAGCTGGTCCGATGGCGGCGCGCAGACCCACACGATCGTCACACCCGGCACCGACACCAACTATGTCGTGACGTTCAACAAGGTTCCGTCGGCGCTGTGAGCGTCCTCAGTACCGCAGCCGGTCGTTGACGACCCGCGCCGGGTGGCCCGGGTGCTGCGTCGCGTACAGCGGGTGCAGCAGCATCGGGTGGCGGCAGTGCGCGCAGGACGCCTGCGGCTGGTTCGCCGACGCGAAGGTGAGGTGGTGGCATTCGCTGCACCGGACCATGTAGCAGGCGCCGATCCAGTTGGCCATGCCCACATAGATCGCCACCGTGGTTCCCGCGGCGAGCACCATGATCAAAGCGACCGTGAGCGCTTCGTAAACCGTCATCCTGGCACCTCCAAGCACGCCCATAGCAACGTGACGGATACCTAAAACGGTACGCCCGAACGTCAGGATTTCCTGGCCCGTTTGAAGACCTTGTCCAGTTCTTTACCGCTCAAACCATGGTGTTCGGCCTTGCGGACCTTGTGCAGAACCAGGGGGCAGCGTTTGCAGCGCGGTTTGCTCTTGCAGCACTTTTTCTTGGGCTTCAGCCCCGCGATTTTTGCGGACTTCAACGTGACGGGGCTCTCTCGTTTTCGTGATCGACCGGCCAGCCTGCGAGAATGTCGGTGTGGATTCACGCCCGAGCTTTCGCAATGTCGCCATCGTCGCCCACGTCGACCACGGCAAGACGACCCTAGTCGACGCGATGCTGCGACAGTCCGGTGCCTTGACGCACCGCGGCGACGACGCGGTCGAGCGCCTGATGGACTCCGGTGACCTTGAGAAGGAAAAGGGCATCACCATCCTGGCCAAGAACACCGCGGTGCACCGGCACCATGCCGACGGCACCATGACGGTGATCAACGTCATCGACACCCCTGGTCACGCTGATTTCGGTGGCGAGGTGGAGCGCGGCCTGTCCATGGTCGACGGCGTGGTGCTGCTGGTCGACGCCTCGGAGGGGCCGCTGCCGCAGACCCGGTTCGTGTTGCGCAAGGCCCTGGCCGCGCACCTTCCGGTGATCCTGGTGGTCAACAAGACCGACCGGCCCGACGCGCGTATCGCCGAGGTGGTCGAGGAAAGCCACGACCTGCTGCTCGACGTCGCGTCCGACCTTGACGAGGAAGCTCAGGCGGCCGCCGAGAAGGCGCTGGACCTGCCGACGCTGTACGCGTCGGGCCGGGCCGGTATCGCCTCGACCACCCAGCCCGAGAACGGCCAGAACCCCGACGGGGAGAACCTGGACCCGCTGTTCGACGTGCTGATGGAGCACATCCCGGCACCCTCGGGTGACCCGGAGGCGCCGCTGCAGGCGCTCGTCACCAACCTCGACGCGTCGGCCTTCCTCGGCCGCCTCGCGCTGATCCGCATCTACAACGGCCGGCTCAAGAAGGGCCAGCAGGTCGCCTGGATGCGTGAGGTCGACGGCGCGCCGGTGATCACCAACGCCAAGATCACCGAGCTGCTGGCCACCGAGGGCGTCGACCGCAATCCGACCGAGGAGGCCGTTGCCGGCGATATCGTCGCCGTCGCGGGCATCCCCGAGATCATGATCGGCGACACCCTGGCCGACCCCGAGCACGCGCACGCCCTGCCGCGCATCACGGTGGACGAGCCCGCCATCTCGGTCACCATCGGCACCAACACCTCGCCGCTGGCCGGCCGGGTGTCCGGGCACAAGCTGACCGCCCGCATGGTCAAGAACCGGCTCGATTCCGAGCTGATCGGCAATGTGTCGATCCGGGTCGTCGACATCGGCCGCCCCGACGCCTGGGAGGTCCAGGGCCGCGGTGAGCTGGCGCTGGCCATCCTGGTCGAGCAGATGCGCCGCGAGGGCTTCGAGCTGACCGTCGGCAAGCCGCAGGTGGTCACCAAGAACATCGACGGCAAGCTGCACGAGCCGTTCGAAGAGCTGACCATCGACTGCCCCGAGGAGTTCGTCGGCTCCATCACCCAGCTGATGGCCAACCGCAAGGGCCGCATGGAGCAGATGACCAACCATGCCGCCGGGTGGGTGCGCATGGACTTCGTGGTGCCAAGCCGCGGACTGATCGGCTTCCGGACCGACTTCCTCACCGAAACCCGTGGCACGGGCATCGCCAACGCGGTGTTCGAGGGCTACCGGCCGTGGGCGGGGGAGATCCGGGCCCGCCACACCGGCTCCCTGGTTTCGGACCGGTCCGGTTCGATCACCCCGTTCGCGATGATCCAGCTGTCCGACCGCGGCCAGTTCTTCGTCGAGCCGGGCCAGGACACCTACGAGGGCCAGGTCGTCGGGATCAACCCGCGCGCCGAGGATCTCGACATCAACATCACCCGCGAGAAGAAGCTGACGAACATGCGGTCCTCGACCGCCGACGTCATGGAAACCCTTGCGCGGCCTTTGGAATTGGGTCTCGAGCAGGCAATGGAGTTCTGCGCCGAAGATGAGTGCGTCGAGGTGACCCCCGAGGTGGTCCGCGTGCGCAAGGTCGAGCTGACTGCCTCGCTGCGGGCTCGGGCGAAGGCGCGGGCTAAGGCGCGCGGATAGCTTTCTTGGGCTTGGGCTTGGGCTTGGGCTTGGGCTTGGGCTTGGGCTTGGGCGCCGACACTGCGTCCAGGGCGCCGACCTTGCGCTCAGATCGTGAAATCCGTCGAGATCGCGATCTGATCGCAGTCTCGATGCCCTTGTCGCAGAGTGGATGACGGCAACAGCAGTAAGCCCCCTCTTGGTTAGAGGAGGCTTACTGGGTCTGCGGGTTACTTGGCGGCGCTGTCCGAATCAGAGCTTGCGGTCTTGGCTTTCTTGCCGGTCAGACCTTGGGCGGCTTTCTTGAGCCCGTCGGTGGCCTTCTTGATTCCGGCGTTGAGGTTCTTGGCCGAATCGCGCACGTTGTTGGTGACGGCCTTGCGTGCATCGGTGCGGGTGTCGGCCTTTACCAGCTTCGGCTTCGCCCGGGTTTCGACGGCTGGAGCGGTCGGCTCTTCCTTTGGTGCAGAAGCAGTTTCGTCCACTTCGAGCTTTGACGTCTCGGGTGCGGCGGCCAGCGCCAATGTTGTGTCGGGTTCCACCGCCGCTGCAGCCGTGGGGAGGCCGGCCCTGAACGGCTTGGCAAGCAGGGTGCGAGCGCTCTGGATCGACGTGTAGGCACTGCTGGCGCTCGCCACCACCGCGGAGCTGAGGTTCGCCAGGCCATGCTGCACGGCATTGGCGGCAGCCTCGGGGCTACCGGACGCGATCGCCGTCCCGACCCCCTGGATCGCCACGAGACTGGTCCGGGCGATGTTGGCGAACGCGAGTGCCGGGACCGTGACAAAGCTCCACGCCACCTGATAGACCAGCGGGCGGACCAGAGCCTGCATGACTCCCGCGTCGGCCGACAACATGTTCTGCAGCTTCACCACCTGGCTGAACAGCCCAAGGAAGGGGCCGATGAATGCGGGGACGACGGCGTCGTACCCGCCGACGAGGTCGCCGGCCGCATAACGTTCGGCAGCCGCCTGCAGGGCAGGCGGTAGGTTGGTGGCCACCTGTGAGGCCGCGTTACCCAAGCCGGTGGCGATCTCGCCGAGTGTTTTGCCGTCGGCACCAGCCCGGGCGATGATCGCGTTCAGAAGCGGTGCGGGAGTGGCTGTCTCGTTGGCGATCATGAGTTGGACCAAGGCACTGGCCTGATCGAAGACCGGGGTGAACACCTCGATCGGGTTGTCCAGCGCGGTCATCTGCACCGCGCGCGTTTGGACTTGGGTTGGGGGAGTTATTGCCGGGGTGACGGCGATGACGCTGGCGGCGGCCAGCGCTACGCCGGCAGCGGCATAGGGCCTCAAGGCGAGTTGCACTGCGTTCTCCTTGTGTTGTTGCGGTCTGCACGGGACGGCGGGACCGGCGTGAACGTACAAGGAAGACCGGAAAATGACATTCGCATTCTGTGCGACGTTCGAATTATTGACCTGAGGCCTGTGCTGCCCGGAGAAAGCAGTAAGCCCCCTCTTGGCGTGAGGAGGCTTACCGGGTCCGCGGGTTACTCGGCGGCGCTGTCCGATTCGGAGCTCGGCTTGTCTGCCTTCTTGCCGCCCAGGCCTTGGGCGGCCTTCTTGACGTCGGCACCGATCTTGTCGACGGTCGCCGAGACCCGATCACTGATTGTCTTCGCGAGGTTGGGGGTCTGGTCACCGCGTTTCCCGGTGAGCCCTGTCTTGCCCGGCACCGCCTTGGCGCTGGTGCGGACGAGGGTCGATTTCGCTTCCGATCCTGGTGCTGCGGGCTCGTCTGCCGTGGCGGGTGTTGCTGTCTCCGTGGATGTTTCGTCCCTGAGGCTGACGACTGCGCTGGATGAGAGTGCAGGCACTCTGGCCGCCGGCGCGCCCTCGGGAATCTCCCGTGGCGGCGCGCCGAGGGCCTCGGCGATGGTCTCGCGCGCGAGCACCAGGTGCTTGACCACGCCGTTGATCAGCCCGGTATTGCCCTCCGGATAGCCACCGATGAGGAACCCGCTCGCGATGTTGGCGGGTGCCGTCAGGATTGCGTTGACCACCGCTGTCGGGTCGCCGGAGCCGGCGGCGTCGACGATGCTGCGGATGGACGCCGTCGCCGCCCCGACTGTGCTGTTCGCCGTCGCGAGCACGTCAAAACCCAGTCCCATGACCATCATTGGCGTGGTGGCGATGACGTTGGCGATGTTCTGACTGATCGCGACGGGGATCTCAAGGGCCGGGATGAGCGGCATGCCCACAGAGATCACGGAACCCACGACCACGTTGTTCCACAGCGTCGAGATCGCCGCGGCGGGATCACCCGCCATCAGTTGCGTGGCTGCCGTACTCAGGTACTCGGGCACCTTCTCCAGGTTCCACAGCAGATTCGTCGCTCCGGTCACGGTGCCCATGGCCAGGATGTTCGCGTACCAGAATTGATTGGCCAGGACCTGGCTGAGGATGGGCGTCGGGTTGCTGACGATCGGGGCAACGGCGTCCATCACGTACGCCGCGGTCAGCATCGCGAAGTACTGATAGGCCTCGGCGGGCGTCAGCTCCGGCGGTATGGCGCTCACCGCGACCCCTGCGGTGGGTTGACCGTCGAGGGTTTGTACCGCCCCGGAGAGTTGGACTGACGAGTATTCGACGGCGCGCTGTGGCGCCTGGGGTGGGGCAGCCGATATCGGGGTGACGGCGATGACGCTGGCGCCTGCGATCGCCATTCCGGCCGTTACGTAAGGCCGCAGTGCGTGTGGCAACGGTGTCTCCTTCCTGATGCGTGATGCCGGTCACTCCGGCTGACGGCGAACGGTATCTGAGAATCGTCTGAGATAGATGCAAATGTGGCGAACCTGGGTAGGTTCGCTGTCGCCAACTCGGGGAGGCGGAAGAATATCTGCAGTTCAAGCGCGATGCCACTGGCTGGAGCTGGTTTGTTGCGCCTTGAAAGAGTTGGATCGATAGTGCCCATTTGAGTAGCTGCCGAGCGGCTCGGCGCGCAGTGCCGGTGCGCGGCAGGGACGGCTTGAGCCTGTCGATACCCTGAGTAGCGTGCCGACACCCCTTCGCCGCGCCCGCCTGACGGTCGGCGCGCTCGTTTCGGTGCCGGCGCTTCTGTTCAGCGGCTGCACGGTCAGCCCGCCGCCGGCCCCTCAGAGCACCGAGACCACCGAGACCACGCCGCCGCCTCCGGTGAAGGCCACGCAGATCATCATGGCCATCGATTCGATCGGGCCCGGGTTCAACCCGCATCTGCTGTCAGATCAGTCCCCGGTGAACGCGGCGGTGGCCTCGATGGTGCTGCCGAGCTCGTTCCGCCCGGTTCCCGATCCGAAGTCGCCGACGGGTTCGAACTGGGAGCTCGATCCGACCTTGCTCGAATCGGCCGAGGTGACCAGCGAGAACCCGTTCACGGTTACCTACAAGATCCGTCCGGAAGCGCAATGGACAGACAACGCGCCCATCGCCGCCGACGACTACTGGTACCTGTGGCGCCAAATGGTCAGCCAGCCAGGCGTAGTCGACCCGGCCGGCTACGACCTGATCACCGGGGTGCAGTCGGTGGAGGGCGGCAAGCAGGCAGTAGTGACGTTCTCGCAGCCCTATCCGGCATGGCGGGAGCTGTTCAACGACATCCTCCCCGCCCACATCGTCAAGGACATCCCGGGTGGATTCGGTGCCGGTCTGGCCCGGGCGATGCCCGTCACCGGCGGGCAGTTCCGGGTGGAAAGCATTGACCCGCAACGGGATGAGATCCTGCTGGCCCGCAATGACCGGTACTGGAGCGTGCCGGCCAAGCCCGATCTGGTGCTGTTCCGGCGAGGTGGCGCGCCGGCGGCACTCGCCGACTCCATCCGCAACGGCGATACCCAGGTCGCCCAGGTGCACGGTGGCGCAGCCACTTTCGCGCAGCTGAGTGCCATTCCCGATGTCCGCACCGCACGGATCGTGACGCCGCGGGTGATGCAGTTGACCCTGCGCGGGCAGCAGCCCACATTGGAGCAGGCCCAGGTGCGCAAGGCCATCTTGGGGCTGATCGATGTCGACCTGCTGGCATCAGTGGGTGCGGGTGACGACAACACGGTGACCTTGGCGCAGGCGCAGGTGCGTTCTCCGTCGGACCCCGGCTACGTACCGACAGCACCCCCGGCGATGTCGCGGGAAGCCGCGCTGGATCTGCTGCGGGGTGCCGGCTACCAGATCGAACCGGCGACCGAGCCGCCCGCACCGGGGGCGCCGCCGGCGCCCGACAACGGCAGACAGCGCATCACCAAGGACGGCGCCCCGCTGGCGTTGGTGCTCGGCGTGGCATCCAACGATCCGACCTCGGTCGCCGTCGCCAACACCGCGGCGGACCAACTGCGGAACGTGGGAATCGACGCGTCGGTGCTGGCGCTGGATCCCGTTGCGCTCTACGGCGATGCGCTGACCAACAATCGCGTCGACGCCGTCGTCGGCTGGCATCAGGCCGGGGGAGACCTGGCAACCAGCCTCGCCTCGCGTTACGGCTGCCGCGCACTGGAAGCGACCGCCGTCTCGACGGCGGTTCCCGGCGTCGCACCCTCGCCGTCGTCACCCAAGCCGACCACGAGTGCCGCGCCCGCGCCGGCCACCACACCGACACCGACGTCGACTCAGCCCATCCCGGCGCCGGACTCGGGTGAGCTGGTCCAGGCGCCGAGTAACATCACCGGCATCTGCGACCACAGCATCCAGCCGAAAATCGATGCGGCTCTGGATGGTTCGCAGAACATCGCCGAGGTGATCCAGGCTGTCGAGCCCAAGCTGTGGAATATGTCGACCGTCCTTCCGATTCTGCAGGACACCACGATCGTCGCCGCGGGACCGAGCGTGCAGAACGTCAGCCTTACCGGCGCGGTGCCCGTCGGCATCGTCGGCGACGCGGGCAGCTGGACCAAGGGACGCTAGAAACAACAGTGGACCTCCTCATGAGAGGAGGCCCACTGAGTGATGCTGGATCAGGCTGCGCCGCTTGAGCTGGAGCCGCTTGAGCCGGCCGATGACGACCCGCCGGCCTTGGCGGGCTTGTCGGCCTTGGTGCTCTTGCCGCTCAGTCCTTCGGCGGCCTTCTTGAGTCCGTCGGTGACGTTCTTGACGGCTCCCTGAACGCCGTCGCGGACCTGTTTGGCTGAGGTGGAGCGCTTGGTCGACAGGGTCTTGCCGGGCTCGGCCTTGAGGCTGTCCTTGACCACCGGGGTGCTGACGCCGGCCGACGGGTCTGCGGCAGCGGAATCCTCCGCAGCAGGACCAGTTTCGGCCGGAGCGGCCTCAACGGGCGCGGCGGCCGGTGCAGCCGCTACCGGCGCGGTGACCGCTGCCTTCGGGCTCACATCCAGCGTCACGACCTTCGATGCCGAGGCCACGGTGGCATCGGCCGCTGCACGCGCCTCCTCGGCGGCCGGCGGAGTGATTGCGGCAGCGATCATTTCGCGGGCTTGGCGCAGCGTGGACAGGAGTCCGAGGCCGGGCCCGATCACGCCGCCGCCGGTTGCGTCGCCGTTGAGGAGAGCGTTCGTGATGACCGCGGGGCCGCTGAGCATCGCGTTGACGACACCGATCGGGTCGCCCGCCCTGATCGAATCGACGATGTCCTGACCGACATTGCCTGCCGCGGTGACCGTGCCGTAGCCCACGTTGAGCAGCCCGAGCACCGGGAAGATCACGGCAGTCTGCGTGTCCACGACATTGAGCAGGTTCTGGATCGGCTGCCTGATGGCGGCGGTGATCGGCTCCAGCAGTGGCAGACCCGCGTACAGCACCGGACTGAGCAGCGCACCCCAGGTGTTCGACACCGCTCCGTTGATGTCGCCCGCCAACAAGTTCTCGAACGCCAGCTGCAACGTCGCCGGAATGCCGTATGGATTACCGGGGTCAAGGATCTCGGCAAGACCCGCGCCTGCGCCCTGCAGACCCGCCGCCAGACTTTGGACAGTGCTGATCTGGTTGGCGATCACTTGTCTCAGGACGGGGGCTGGGTCGGCGAGTTCGGTGCTGACCAGAGTCTGCAGATTGGTGAAGGTGTTGGTGAACAGCGCGGTGTAGGCCGCGATTGGATCGACCGCCGCCGAGAGGTTCACCTCAGCCGATGAGATCGCCGGTACGGCGATGTCCGGCATCGGCGGTGCAACCGGACTCATGGCGATGGCACCCGCTCCGAGTAGCGCGACGCCAGCGGCGAGATAGGGATGGGCTACGTCTTGCATTGCTTCTCCTCTGAATCAATCCAATCCCCCGACGAGGCAGAAGCTACCTGAGAGTAGCTTTACAAAAATGAGAATTTGAAAAGTCGATTTTTGCCGTTGTCGGCTGGCTAATGAGGTCGTAAGCAAAGTGAACTAGCTGTTCGAGACGGTAGTGAGCAAGGTTAAGCATTTTTGCGGGCGACAAGCGACTTTTGCGATCAAAACCAGACAGCTGTGAATGCAAGCCGACTCCCCGCCGCGTTGCGACGGGGAGTCGGATGCCATTTGAGCGGTGGTCGTTCAGGCTCCGTCGTGCGAGCCGGCGCCCGCGCCTGACGATGACGACCCGCCGCTGGCCTTCTTGGCGGTGCTGCTCTTGCCGCTCAGTCCTTCGGCGGCCTTCTTGAGTCCGTCGGTGACGTTCTTGACGGCTCCCTGAACGCCGTCGCGGACCTGTTTGGCCGAGGTGGAGCGCTTGGTCGACAGGGTCTTGCCGGGCTCGGCCTTGAGGCTGTCCTTGACCACCGGAGTGGTGACATCGGACGACGTGCCCGCGGCAGCGGAATCCTCTGCGGCCGGCGCGGTTTCGGCCGGTGCCGCTTCTGCCGGGGCTGCGACGGGAGCAGCGGCCGGTGCCTGCGGAGCGACGTCCAAGGTCACCGTGGTGGCCTTGGCTAGGGGTGCTGCTGTCACAGCGGCAGTCTCGGTGTCTGGCGGGGCGATGAGAGTCGCGACGTACTCGCGGGTGTTACGCAATATCGCGACCAGTCCCGAAGTCCCAAGCAGCCCTTCGTTGATCATGGCGTCGCCGATGACGGCAGGCGCCGCCGCCATCGCGCTCAGGACGCCCAGCGGATCGCCGGCCCTTGCGGCATCGACGATGTCCTGAGCGGCGCTCGCGCTGGTACTGAGGGTCGCATAGACCGGGACGAGTAGTCCGATGACCGGCCCCAAGAGGACTTGTGGGTCCGAGAGCACCTTGCCGAGGTTGACCACAGGTTGTGCGATGGCGTGCTGCATGGCCGGCAACAGCCCTGCGAGACCCAGGGCGTTGAGGAGTACCGCTTGCCATACCGCACTCACCGCGCCTTCGATATTGCCCGCCGACAGCTCCTCGAATGCCTCCTGGAATTTCGCGGGGAAGCTGAACGGGTTCGACGGGTCCAGAGATTTGGCCAACGATTCGCCAGCCGCCTGCAGCGCGGTGGCGATACCGGTGGCGCTGTCGATCTGGTTCGCGACAACCTGTTGCAGGATCGGTGCTGGGTCGGCCAGTTCGTCGCCGATGCGGGCTTGCACATTGGTGAAGGTGTTGGTGAACAGGTCGATGTAGGCCTGGATCGGATCGGTTGCTGCCGAGAGATTCACCTGAGCCGCTGAAATCGCGGGCACGGTGATGTCCGGCATCGGCGGCGCGACCGGACTGATGGCGATGGCGCCGGCGCCGAGAAGTGAGACACCGGCTGCGAGATAGGGACGGGCTGCGAGCTGCATGGGCTTCTCCTGTAGATGGATCCAATCTCCCGACGAGGCTGAAGCTACCTGAGAGTAACGTTACAAATTTGCGGCTTTGAAAAGTTGCATTCAATGTCAATTTCTCCGCTACCAAGGTCATGAACAAGGCAAACTAGCTGCTAGAGCCGGGTGATTAGGTGATCTTGATAGACCGCTGGGTGCTGACGTCAAGCCGTACTGCGGGTCTCGCAAACTGGTGTCATTGAATGCAATCAATTCGCTGTTTTCCCGCAGTGGCGCAGAAACAAAGGGTTGCAGCCCGTGAACTCGTGGGCCATCCTTTTTGCGCAGTCAAAGTCCACGATGCGGTGTGGTGACGCTGCGGCGTGGGCTGTCCCGGCGCCGGAACTGTGGGTTCGGCAGGCCGACGATGCATCCCCGACGGTGTTCGCTCGGATATTGCGTAAGCAACCAAATGTCGTAGCCCGCCACTTTGTGACGCGGAAGCGAAGCGTGGCGCCTCGGCACACATATCTGAGCGCCAGCTGAGAACTTCCTCAGAGGCGTAGGCCCCCTTCATCGGGTGGATGAAGGGGGCCTACCGGTAGTGCCGTGGGTTAGTTGTTGTCGGCGCCCTTGGCGGAATCCGCCTTCTTGGCGGCGCTCTTCTCAGCTCCGACCTTGTCCTTCTTGAGGCCGTCGGTCAGCTTCTTGACCGTGGACTTCACCTGGTCGCGGACTGCCTTGGCGGAGCTCGCCTTGGCCTGGCCCTTGGCGGCCTTCGGCGATGCCTTCGTCGACAGCTTGGTGGCGACCGGGGCGGCGTCGCTGTCGGTCGCAGAGGCATCGGTATCAGTCACAGGCGTGGTGTCCGGCGACGCCGTTGCTTCCTCGGCCGCTGGCTCCTGCGTCGTCGAAACAGATTGTGGCGCAGCAGGTGCCGCGCTGATCTCTTTGGGCTGTGCGACGTCGAGTGTCACCGTCTTTGCGGCGGGGGCCAACGTCGAACTCAGCGCGACGGCCGGCGCAGCGCCGAACAGGTTGTCACGGTCGGCGCCCGGGGTGGCCATCGAGTCGGCGATCTGGGAGAACGCGTTGAGCACCGCCGAGATGGTTCCGCCACTGATGAAGCCATGTTCTGGGCTCAGAATGCCGGCCATGAACGTGGGTGGCATGCCGTCGCCGTTGTCGATCTCGAATCCGTTGAGCAGGGCACCCGTGATGGTGGCGGGAGCATTCACCAGGGCTTCGACGAACCCGGCCGCGTCTCCGGTGGTCGCGGCGGCAGCCAGGTTCTCGAGCACATATCCGTTGGCTGAGGCGGTCGCCGTCAGCGGTGACAGGACTCCGTTCAACAACAGCGCCGGTGCGCCCTCGGGAAGGTTGGTGACCAGGTTCGCCAGGTTCGTGAACGGCTGAGCGATCACGGACCAGGCGCCGGGCACCCATTGGTTGCCCACGAAGCTGAGCAGCGGTAGTCCAAGCATCAGAGGGCTTGTGACCAGGGCAGCGAAGCCATTCTGGAGATCCCCGGCAGCGATCAGGTCGAAGGCGCCCTTGACTGCGGCCTGGAAGCTCATGAAGTTCTCGGGGTCGAGGGCTGCGGACAAGCCCTCGACGAGTCCCTGTGTCGCAGTGCCCAAGACGTTCGCACTGTGCAACTGGTTGGCGATGATCTGCCGCAGGATCGGGGCGGGATCCGCCGCCAACTGTTCGCCCAGACCGCCCACGTTCTCGAAGGCGGCTCCGATGACGTCGGCCCACAGCTGCAGGGGATTGGCGGCGGCGGTGAGGTTCACCGCGGCCGATGAGGCGTCGATCGCTGGGAGGTGAACATCCGGGGCGGGCGGGGCCAGCGGGCTGACGGCGATGGCGCCTGCACCGACGAGTGCGACACCTGCGGCCAGGTATGACCGAGAAGCGAGCTGCATTGGATCTCCTTACGGGAGTAGAGCGGCAGGCCCCCACCGAGCTGATGGAGGGGGCCTGCCGGTGGTGCTGTTGGTTACTTGCTGTCAGCGCCCTTGGCGGAGTCGTTGGACGATTCGGCCTTCTTCGGAGTGCTGGGCTTGTCCTTCTTCAGCCCGTCGGTCAGCTTCTTGACCGTGGACTTCACCTGGTCGCGAACTGCCTTGGTGGAGTTGGCCTTTGCCTGGCCCTTGGCGGCCTTCGGCGATGCCTTCGTCGACAGCTTGGTGACCCCGTCATTGTCGGCTGCGGATGTACCGGTGTCGGCCTTGGCGTCAGCGTCCGTGCCGTCGGTTGCCGGTGCGGTCGAGGTGTCTGTCCCAGTGCCAGAAGGGTTGTCCGCCTCGGTCACTGGCGCAGACTCGACCTTCTCGGCCGGCGTGGTCACCGGCTCGAGCGCGGTGGTGACCGCCGTGGTGGCCGCGATGGCGGGAGCCGGTGCGACCAGAGCCTTGGGGAGTTCGATATCCGGGAAGGGCACAGGCTTGGGGGTGATCTGCTTGAGGGCGTTGGCGAACGAATCCGCGATGTAGTTGCCCATGCTGATGGTCTGATCCACCTGGTAGGCGACATCCGCCGCGAGGTCGGCAACGCTGTGCTGCACCGCATTCACGAAGGTGCCCGGATCGCCCGAAGCTGCAGCGGCCAGCACGCTCTGGGTGCCGGCGATGACCTGCTTCACCAGGGGCAGGGGGTAGCCGGGGAGGTCGAATCCGATACCGACGGTTGCCGAGGCCACCGCGACCAAGAGGCCGAGGGTCGACTCCGTGGCGGCGTCGATGACCGGCTGCGGAACGCCGAGAACGTGGCCGACAGCATTGATCTGGGGGTTCACGGTTTCGAGCATGATGTTGATGATCGGCTGCACACCCGGGCCCATGATGGCGTTGATGGCGCCGTTGGGATCGCCGGCGGCAATCAGGGCGCCCGCGGCCTGCAGGGCATCGGGCAGTCCGGCGGCGAGCACGCCGAGGTTCTCGACGAGTGCGTTCATCGCGGACGACGTGCTCTCCCCGAGAGCGGCGAGGTTGGGCCCAATCTCCTGGGCGGTGATGACTCCGTGAGTCAGTGCCAGTGCAACAACCAGGACTGGGTCTGTGTTCGCGAACACCTGCACGCCGGTGGCCACATTGGTGGCGAGCTGGCGCAGGACCGGGAGCGGATTGGTGGTCTGGCGTTCGATGAAGTTGCTGAACAACGTTTGAGTGGCGGCGATCGCCGGCTCGAAGACGGTCAGTGGGTTCTCGATGGCGGCCGTCAGCGCTACGGGCATGTGCGCTTCTGGAACGGGCGGAGCCATGGGGCTGACTGCGATGGCGCTGGCACCTACAAGTGCCACCCCCGCGGCCAGGTACGACCGAGCAGCGAGTTGCATTGAATCTCCTTACGGGTGCGTAACTAAGGTCGGCGCAGAAGTTACCCCAAAGTAAGTTTGGTTGTCTGCAAATTTTCTTAACTATTTTTCAGCTCGGTGGAACCGCTGCCAGGCCCCGCAAATCAACCCGGGGTATCTGCGATATTGCTGGTAATGCGCATTTTGCGAGGTGGGACCCCGCCGTTGCGATACCCGAAGTAGCGATATTTGGGCTAGCGCTAGCACTGCTGTAGCAAATAAATGACATAGACCGTCAATAGGTTGCCAGCGAAGCGCCGGGCCGCTGCGCCGGCCAGGTTACCCAGCGGTAATGCGGGGGCGGCGCCGGCCGGGGAGTTAGCGCGCGCACAGTGGACACAAAGGTGTGATCTGTAAAACACGGGCGTCCCGGATGCGGCGCCCGACACTAATGGGACCGCCGGTCTCGGTATTCGCGCGATGCTTGCATTGGCAACGAAGTGGCAGTCTCGGTCAGTTTCAAAAACTACGGATTTCGTTGCCGGGGTTTGCCCGCGGCCGGCCTGTCGACGGCTAATTCGTCGCGCCGCTCGGCGAGTGATTGGAGCCCATGTGCGGCCAGTGCGGCGGCCAGGAACGGCAACAGCACCCACAGCGGCGGCCGGGCAAGTTCCCACACGAACAACGCGGCCCAGATGGGTGCGCGCTGCGTCACCGCGAGCACACCGGCCGCGCACGTCAGCGACACCGCCGCGACGCTGACGGGGCGAAGGTCCAGAGTGTTGATCGCCAGCGCGATGAGCGAACCGAGCGCGGCGCCGGTGGCGAGGGCGGGCGTGAGCATGCCGCCCACCGCGCCTGCGCGCAGGAAGATCGCCGTGAGGGCCGGCTTGAGGAGCAGGATCACCGCGGCAGAACCGAGCGTCATGCCGCTGTCGAGGCTCACCGTCAAGATGCTCTTGCCGTTGCCGGGGAGTTCCGGCCACCAGATCGAACCAAGGCCGACGAGCAGGCCCGCCGCGGCAATGCCCGGGATGATCAGCCACGACGTGAGCGTCGCCGCGGGCCGTGCCTTCGCCATGATTCGGTTGAAGGCTGTGCCCACCGCGAACGCCAGGGGCGCCAGGACCAACGCGAACCCGGTCAGAAAATACGACAGGCTCGGATCCGGCCAATCGAGCGGAGCCCGAACATGTGTCACCGGAGCCGCGACAGCGACTGCCAGTGCCGAGGTGATCAGAGCGGCACCGACAGCCCGTGGATGCCAGGTGTGCATCATGATCCGGATCGCGAACAAGGCGCCGCCGACCGGCACGCTGTATACCGCTCCCAGTCCGGCCCCCGCGGCGCAAGCGAGCAGGATCTGGCGGTCCTCGGGTGTCAGGGCCCACCGCGAGGTGCCGGCGTCGCCGAGCACCGCGGCAACCTGCCGGGGCGCGCCCTCACGGCCCAGGGATGCGCCGGAACCCACCACCAATACCTGCAGCGCGGCGTCGAGCGTCAGCGAAACCCGGGGGATGGCACGGTGATTGGCAATGGTCGACGCCAGCCCGGGGACCTCGTAGTGCCGACGCAGGATCCACCAGCCGAGCCCGGCCAGCGCCCCGCCGATCATCGGGCCGACAGCGCGACGTACCGGGCTGCTGCCGGTCACGCCGTCCAGCAGCGAGCCGAACGCGTAGGCGTAGGTGAGGTGTTCGACGAAATGCAGGAGAACCGTCGTGGCCATCCCCGCCACGCCCGCCAACAACCCGACGACGATGATGCTGCAGCCGAACTCAAGCTCACGGCGGGTCACGTGAGTGAATGTATGCGCGATGCCCGGATTCGTCAGCGTGGTACGCCGAGAACCGGTGACGTGAGTCTTCTCGCGCCGTCGCAGGCACCCGGCTATCGTCGGTCCCGATGCCCAGCGAAACGCCCCGCCTGCTGTTCGTTCACGCCCATCCGGACGATGAAACCCTCACGACCGGTGCCACGATCGCGCACTACGCCGCACTCGGCGCCGAGGTGCAGGTGGTGACGTGCACGCTCGGCGAGGAGGGAGAGGTCATCGGTGACCGCTACGCGCGGTTGGCGGTGGACCATGCCGATCAGCTCGGTGGATACCGGATCAGCGAGCTGACCAAGGCGCTGAGCGCGCTCGGCATCGGCGCACCCCGGTTCCTCGGCGGCCCGGGCCGGTGGCGCGACTCCGGCATGGAAGGCTCACCGGCGCGCAAGCAACAACGGTTCATCGATGCCGATTTCGACGAGGCGGTCGGTGAACTGGTGCAGATCATCGAGGACCTGCGCCCCCACGTCGTCGTCACCTACGACCCCGAGGGCGGATACGGACACCCCGACCACAAGCAGGCCCACCGCGTCACCACGGCGGCCGTCGACGCCGCCGGCTGGACCGTTCCCAAGTTCTATTGGACGGTCATGGCGAGCACCGCGATGCGGGCCGGTCTCCAGAACCTGCAGGACGTTCCCGAGGACTGGATCCGGATCGAGGTCGGCGATGTCCCGTTCGGGTACGCCGACGACCAGATCGACGCGGTCGTCGACGCCACCGCGCAACTGCCGGCCAAGGTCGCCGCGATGCGCGCGCACGCCACCCAGGTCACCGTCGCCCCCGACGGCCGCGCATTCGCGCTGTCCAACAACCTCGCGCTGCCGCTCATCGGTGAGGAGCACTACGTGCTCGTGTCGGGCGACGCGGGGGAGCGCGACGAGCGTGGGTGGGAAACCGACCTGCTGCACGGAGTGAATCTGCAATAGCCAAAACTGGACGCGGTAAGCTCCGGTGAATCAGAGGCGTCGAAGGGACATTCATGGACCCCGATCTGGATCCGAACCTGCAGCACTGGCAGGACCGTGCGGACAACTTCCAGTGGGTGGTGGGTTCGCTTGTCGGTCTGCTCGACAGCATCCCGACCTGACCCCGCCCACGGACCTCGTGCCGGGTCGCATCGTCCTGGCGCTGCTCGCGGTTGACGGCATCATCTCCGCCGTCGTAGGTGCATTGCTACTGCCGTCGTATATCGGATCGATCCCATTCCCGGTGAGCGCACTGTCCGCCGGAGCACTCAACACCGCGCTCGTGTGGGCTGCCACGTACTGGACCGACTCCATGCGTGTGGCGGCGCTGCCGTTGTGGACCTGGCTGGCCACCGTCGTGGCGATGACCTTCGGCGGACCGGGCGGCGACATCATCTTCGCCGGTAGCGGGCTGATGGCCTACGGCTCATTGATATTCATCGCCGCCGGTGCGTTACCACCGGCGGCGATGCTGCGACGGCATTACCGCCGCTGACCTACTTCTTGTCGTTCTTGGTGCTGCCCGGCTTACCGCTGTCCGTGGACTGGCTCCCGGATGTCGTCGACGCCTTCTCCTTGGCCTTCGGCGTGGCCTTGGTCTTCGGGGTCACGCTCTTGACGGCGTTCCTCACCGCGTCACGGGTGTCGTCGCCAGCCTTCTTCGCCGTATCGACCGCATCCTTGACGCCCGTCTGTACCCGCGTCCGGACCTGGGTCGCACGGTCTTTCGCGCGATCCTGCACCGCGCCCGCAGCGGTGTCGGTGTCGGTGTCGGTGTCGGTGGTGACAGCATCCTTGACCGGCGTCTTCTCCGTCGGCGCAGGCGTGGTCAACAGCGACGCCCGTGCCGACGGCGGAACGCTGGTCACTTCCTTGGTGTCGACCGCGGCACGCCCGGGGGTGAAGTAGTTGATCTGATCGTCGACGTAGTTGCCGACCGCGTTGAGCGCATTGCTGCCGTGGCTGGTGATGCTGTCGCCGACGAACCGCGCCTCGGTGCCGACAGCCTCCAACAGGCCCTGACCGTCCTTCAGGACGTCGTTGAGGTAACGGTCCGGAACCTGGATCAGGTCGGTGGTCAGATCGACTCCCTGCGCGGACAGCGCGCTGACCAACTTGTAGTTGATGTCGATCTGCCGGCTGATGAAGTTCAAGCGCAGCGAATCGAGCACATTGTCGGCCCCGTCGACGACGAAGTTGGTCGCGTTGTGCACGAGGCCGTACGCGCCGTCGATGGTGTTGACCGCGGCATCGGTGACGAAGTCCGCGGGCGGCAGGACGACATCGCCGACGAGTCCGCGCAGGCCGGGGAACAGGGCGCTCGGCGCGGCCGCGAGCGTCTGCGTGGTGGCCAGCCCAGGGAATGGTGGCGGCAGGGGCGGGAAAATCCAGCCGAAGAAGTAATTGAATTCTTGGACGCCGAAGTTGATGGCGGTGCCGATCGAGGATCCGATCGCGCCGCCGATGCCGTTCCACCACACGGCGAGGTTCAGCGGATCGTTCACGATGGGAACGATCGCTTGGTAGAACACCGCGTCTGCGATTGGACGGATCAGATCGAAATAGAACATGTCGATCTGGGCGCCGATCAAGCCGGCGAACGGGACGCCCCAGCCGCCCAGCCAGTAGGCGATGTCCGACGCGTAGTCGACGCCCCAGTCGACCCAGCCTTGAATGCCCGTGTAGGCCCACGTCAGCCAATCACTCGCCGCGTTCTGGACACCGACCTCACCGGTGGCTGCTGCCGCGGGAGCCACCCCGAGCGCAGGTGCCGTCCCGGATTCCGAGGGCAGCTTGGGCGCCACCGCAGCGGTCATCCGGCTGGCGGCGGCGAGCAGATCGATCATGGCCTGCGTCAGCTGCGGCTCGGCGGAGGTCGGGTGCGCGGGGACGGCGATATCGGCCGGAGCTGCTTGAACGGGGGTGAGGGCGATGGCGGTGGCGGTGGCTGCGGCGGCACCCGCCACCAGATACGAACGAACACTTGTGGACATCACGACTCCTCCGGTATCCCCTTCCCGACGGAAATAACTTACGCGGTCGCCAACGCGTTCGTCGCACCTTTAAGTTGTGTGTCCACTAAGGGCCTCGCGCTGCAGGGACATGCGAGGTCTATCGTGGCCGGTATGTCGGGCGCATTGGTTTCAGAATGTGAGACGCGTGGATGATTGTGCAGAACGACGGGGTTACACGGGAGTGGCTCTGAACCCCCAGCACGGCGCCGATCTGCCCATCCCGGTCGTCCCACCGAAGCCTGCGCCAACCTCTGCGGCCCTACGGCGGGTACTGCGCCGGGCCCGTGACGGCGTGACTCTCAACGTCGACGAGGCTGCCATCGCCATGACGGCCCGCGGCGAGGATCTGGCCGATCTGTGTGCGAGCGCCGCTCGGGTGCGTGATGCGGGCCTGGAATCGGCCGGCCGGCGGGGAGCCAACGGCCGTCTGCCGGTCAGTTACTCGCGCAAGGTGTTCATCCCGGTGACGCACCTGTGCCGCGATACCTGCCACTACTGCACCTTTGTCACGGTGCCTGGCAAGCTGCGTGCGCAGGGCATGGGTATGTACATGGAGCCCGACGAGATTCTCGAGGTGGCCCGCCAGGGTGCCGAATTGGGCTGCAAGGAAGCGCTGTTCACCCTTGGTGACCGCCCGGAGGATCGCTGGGATGAGGCCCGGCAGTGGCTCGATGAGCGCGGCTACGACTCCACGCTGGATTACGTGCGCGCCATGGCCATTCGGGTGCTCGAGGAAACCGGGCTGCTGCCGCACCTGAATCCCGGCGTGATGAGCTGGTCGGAGCTGTCGCGCCTGAAGCCCGTCGCGCCGTCGATGGGCATGATGCTGGAGACCACGTCGCGGCGCTTGTTCGAGGTCAAGGGCGAGGCTCACTACGGCAGCCCGGACAAAGACCCGGCGGTGCGGCTGCGCACGCTCGACGACGCAGGCCGGCTCTCGATCCCGTTCACCACCGGCTTGCTGGTGGGTATCGGCGAGACGCTCACCGAGCGGGCCGAGACCATGCACGCGATTCGTAAGTCCCACAAGGAGTTCGGCCACGTTCAGGAAGTGATCGTGCAGAACTTCCGGGCCAAGGATCACACCGCTATGGCGTCGACGCCCGATGCCGGGATCGACGACTTCATCGCGACCATCGCGGTGACGCGCCTGGTGCTCGGGCCCAAGATGCGGATCCAGGCCCCGCCGAATCTGGTGTCGCGCGACGAATGCCTGGCGCTGATCGGCGCCGGCGTCGACGACTGGGGCGGCGTGTCACCGCTGACCCCCGATCACGTCAACCCCGAACGGCCCTGGCCGGCGCTGGACGATCTGGCTGATGTCACCGCGCAGGCCGGCTACGACCTGGTGCAGCGCCTCACCGCTCAACCGCAGTACGTACAAGCCGGCGCGGCATGGATCGACCCGCGGGTGCGCGGGCACGTCGATGCCCTGGCCGATCCCGATACCGGGTTCGCGCTGGAGGTCAACCCGGTCGGGCGGCCGTGGCAGGAGCCCGACGAGGCGTCTGAATCGTTGGGCCGGATCGATCTGCATTCGGCGATCGACTCCGAGGGCCGGCTGACGGAGACTCGCAGCGACCTGGACAGTGCGTTCGGTGACTGGGAGTCGATCCGCGCCAAGGTGCACGAGCTCGCCGCCCGGGCGCCTGAACGCATCGACACCGATGTGCTGGCCGCGCTGCGCTCGGCCGAGCGCGATCCCGGCGGCTGCAGCGACGACGAGTACCTCGCGCTGGCCACCGCGGACGGCCCGGCGCTGGAAGCTGTTACCGCACTGGCAGATTCGTTGCGCCGCGATGCCGTCGGCGACGACGTCACGTTCGTCGTCAACCGCAACATCAACTTCACCAACATCTGCTACACCGGCTGCCGGTTCTGCGCGTTCGCGCAGCGCAAGGGTGACGCCGACGCCTACTCGCTGTCCACCGACGAGGTGGCCGATCGCGCGTGGGAGGCCCATGTCGCCGGGGCCACCGAGGTCTGCATGCAAGGAGGCATCGACCCGGAGCTGCCCGTCACGGGCTATGCGGATCTGGTGCGGGCGGTCAAGGCGCGGGTGCCCTCGATGCACGTGCACGCCTTCTCACCCATGGAGATCGCCAACGGCGTGACCCGCAGCGGGCTGTCGGTGCGGGAGTGGCTGACCTCGCTTCGCGAGGCCGGGCTGGACACCATCCCGGGTACGGCCGCCGAGATCCTCGACGACGAGGTGCGCTGGGTCCTGACCAAGGGCAAGCTGCCGACGTCGGAATGGATCAACGTCGTCACCACCGCGCACGAGGTGGGCCTGCGCTCGTCGTCGACGATGATGTACGGCCACGTGGACACACCCAAGCATTGGGTGGGCCACCTCAACGTGCTGCGCTCTATTCAGGACAAGACCGGCGGCTTCACCGAGTTCGTGCCGCTGCCGTTCGTGCATCAGTCCTCGCCGCTGTATCTGGCAGGCGGGGCGCGTCCCGGCCCGACCCACCGCGACAACCGTGCCGTCCATGCATTGGCCCGGATCATGTTGCACGGCAGGATCTCGTCGATTCAGACCAGTTGGGTCAAGCTCGGTGTCGAACGCACGCAGGTGATGCTGCGCGGCGGTGCCAACGACCTGGGCGGCACGTTGATGGAGGAGACCATCTCCCGGATGGCCGGCTCCGAGAACGGGTCGGCCAAGACTGTGGCCGAGCTGGTCGCGATCGCCGAGGGCATCGGCCGCCCCGCCCGTCAGCGCACGACCGATTACTCGCCGCTCGCCGCGTAACTTTCTGCACCGCGAGGGGTCCCCTCAGCACCGCGAGCGTGCGTGTCTGTCGGTGGGCACGCCGTCAAACGTCAGCACTTTTCGCACGCTCGCGGGCTACGAGAGTGCGCTCGGGCGCGTCAGGCAGTTCACGTCGCGCCCGTCGCCGGCGGTTCCTGAATCCATCAGCCGACCGGTGAGGATCTCGCACGACAGGCTCGAAGCGTCGCCGATGGCCGGATCGGCTCCGATCATCTGGTCGCCGACACCGGAACTGAACAATGTCGCCTGGCCGCCGCAGTGCGAGCCGGTTTGCAGAGTGCCCGCCGATCCGGATGGGGCGGTGATGTCGATGCAGTTCGCGCCGGTCCATCGGACGACCGTGGTGTAGCCGGTCCCACTTGTGGCCGGACCGGCCTGGGCCGGAGCGCTGCCATATAGCGGAAGCCCACCGCCGCCCGACACGCTGCCCGACACAGATCCGCCTCCGGTCTCGCACGCAATGCCATCACCGTCGCGGTCAAGCTTCGCGCTGTATCCGGGTTGCCCCGCGTAGAGGGGAGCGGCGCCGGCGGCGCGGGCGGCAGCACAATTCGGGTAGGCGTTGGCGGCGGGCGCCACGAGGAGGCTGCTCGTTGCTGCAGCGCAGGCCAGGGTGAGAGTGAGCAGGCGCATGCCGGCGGCTCCGATCTTGATATTGACAGAAGTGCAAATTTCTGACCAGAGCATGCATCTTTCGATTCAAGATCGACAGAAAAATTCTGAAATTCGGGAATCGAATCGGACTGTGGTCCGGTTATTTCTGGGTGAAGGTGCCGGATCGACCGGCTTCGAACCAAGAACCTTCGAACCAAGAACCAAGGAGACACCATGACCGTCGCAGTAGCCACCGACCTGACAGCAGGCACCTGGGCCATCGACCCCGTCCACTCCTCGATCAACTTTTCGGTCCGCCACCTCATGGTGAGCAAGGTCCGCGGCAGCTTCGAGACGTTCAGCGGTGCCATCACCGTCGCCGAGGACGGCACCCCGTCCGTGAGCGCCTCCATCGACGTCACCTCGATCGACACCCGCAACGAGCAGCGCGACGCCCACGTGCGCTCCGCAGACTTCTTCGACGCCGAGAACTACCCGACTGCCACCTTCGTCTCGACCGGAGTGCGTCCCGACGGTGACGACTACATCGTCGACGGCGACTTCACCCTCAAGGGCGTGACCAAGCCGGTGTCGCTGAAGCTCGAGTTCAACGGCGTCAACCCGGGCATGGGGCAGGGCGCGGTCGCCGGCTTCGAGGCCTCGGTTGTGCTGAACCGCAAGGACTTCGGCATCGACATCGACATGCCGCTGGAGACCGGTGGCACCGTCGTCGGCGACAAGGTCACCATCACGCTGGAGATCGAGGCCCTCAAGCAGGCCTGATCCGTGCTCGCGAGCGTGCGCAAACTGCTGACGAATTGCGGTGTGTCGGGCGGCAGACGCGCACGCTCGCGGTGCGGTGCGGTGCAGGGCGGGCGGGGCGCGGGCTACAGCCGAGCGGCCAACTCAGTGCCCTGCTTGATCGCCCGCTTGGCATCGAGTTCGGCCGCTACGGCAGCACCTCCGATGATGTGCGGCTCGATCCCGGCGCCGCGCAGGGCATCCTCGAGATCGCGGACCGATTCCTGCCCGGCGCAGATCACCACGTTGTCGACGGGGAGCACCCTCCGATCGCGTCGCTCGGAACCGAAGCTGATGTGTAGGCCCTCATCATCGATGAGCTCATAGTTCACCCCGGAAAGCTGATGTACCCCTTTGGCTTTCAGGGAGGCCCGATGCACCCAGCCGCTGGTCTTCCCGAGATTGCGGCCCTGCGGCCCCTTGGTGCGCTGTAGCAGGTACACCTCGCGGACGGCGGGGGCGGGAAGGGGAGTGGTGAGTGCGCCCCGGGCTTCCTGGGGATCGGCCGCGCCCCACTCGGCCTTCCATTCCTTGAGATTGAGCGTCGGGGATTCGTCGGTCGTCAGGAATTCGCTCACGTCGAAACCGATCCCGCCGGCGCCGATCACCGCGACCGACCTGCCCACCGGCGCACCGGTAATGGCCTGGGCGTAGGTGAGCACCTTCGGGTGGTCGATGCCGGGAATGGCGGGAAGCCGTGGGGTGACCCCGCTGGCCAGCACCACGTCGTCGAAGCCGGACAGGTCGTCGACCCCCGCCCGGACCCCCAGCCGCACGTCGACCTCGAGCTTGTCGAGCATGGTGGTGTAGTACCGGATGGTCTGGTTGAACTCTTCCTTGCCGGGAATCCTTCTGGCCAAGTCGAATTGGCCGCCGATTGCCGACCCCGCCTCGAACAGGGTGACCCGATGGCCCCGCTGGGCGGCGCTGACCGCCGCCGACAGCCCGGCAGGCCCGGCGCCGACGACCGCTACGGACCGGGCCCGGCGCGTCGGACTCAGTACCAGCGTTGTTTCCCGCCCGGCCCGCGGGTTGAGCAGGCATGACACCTTCTTGTGCACGAACGCGTGGTCGAGGCAGGCCTGATTGCAGGCGATGCAGGTGTTGATCTCGTCGACCCGCTCCTCGGCCGCCTTGAGCACCCAGTCCGGATCGCTGAGGAAGGGCCGGGCCATCGAGATCAACTGCACGTGAGTGTCGGCCAAGGTCTGCTCGGCGGTCTGCGGCATGTTGATCCGGTTGGACGCCACCACCGGGATCGAGAGGTGTTCGGCCACCGCACTGCTGATGTCGACGAACGCGCTGTTGGGCACCGAGGTGACGATCGTGGGCACCCGGGCCTCATGCCAGCCGAACCCCGAGTTGACGATCGTCGCCCCGGCGGCCTCGACTTCGGTTGCCAGCGCGATGATTTCGTCCCAGCTCTGGCCGTCTTCGACGTAATCGGCCATCGACATGCGGTAGCAGATGATGAAATCGGAGCCCACCGCCTCACGCACCCGGCGCACGATCTCGACCGGGAAGCGGCGGCGCTTCTCCGGGGTGCCGCCCCAGGCGTCCTTGCGCTTGTTGGTGCGCGGCGCCAGGAATTGGTTGAGCAGATAGCCCTCGCTGCCCATGATCTCGACACCGTCATAGCCGGCCTCGCGGGCCAGCAGTGCGCAGCGGACGAAATCGTCGATGGTGCCTTGAACATCGCGCAGCGCACGCGGCCGGAACGGGTTGATGGGGGCCTTGATCGCCGAGGCGCTCACCGAAAGTGGATGGTAGGCATAGCGTCCCGCGTGCAGGATCTGCAGCAGGATCTTGCCGTCGGCCTCGTGTACGGCGCCGGTAATGCGCCGATGGCGCCGGGCTTCCGAGGACGACACGAGTTGTGAGGCGAACGGCAGCAGCCAACCGGTCTTGTTCGGTGCGTAGCCACCGGTGATGATCAGCCCGACGCCGCCGCGGGCCCGCTCGGCGAAGTACTCGGCCAGCTTCGCGGTGTCGCCGGCGCGGTCCTCCAACCCGGTGTGCATCGAGCCCATCACCACGCGGTTGCGCAGGGTGGTGAACCCGAGGTCCAACGGTGACAAAAGGTTCGGATAGGCCAGCCCCATGTCGGCAGGGTAGGTGGGACCGGCGGTCCTATGCAACTAGTTGCATGACATTGCCGGGGGTGTGAGTAATAGGCCGTGGCGACTAGTCGAGGTGTATCTGCGACGTTTAGTATCAGTTACTACGCGCCACCCTTAAATGGGTGGTGCGTCAAGTTAGGGCACACTGAGACGAGCGTCCAAGTATGGGCAACGCATACTGTGACGTCGACTCATCAGAGTCCCGAACACCGAGCCCAGCAGCCCACTGGACAGGAGAGACATCAGTGACGTACGTCATTGCCGAACCCTGCGTCGACGTCAAAGACAAGGCATGTATCGAGGAGTGCCCGGTCGATTGCATCTACGAGGGTGCACGCATGCTGTACATCCACCCCGACGAGTGTGTGGACTGCGGCGCATGCGAGCCGGTCTGCCCGGTCGAGGCCATCTACTACGAAGATGACGTCCCGGACCAGTGGAGCAGCTACGCGCAGGCCAACGCCGACTTCTTCTCCGAGCTCGGCTCGCCCGGCGGTGCTTCCAAGGTCGGCCAGACCGACAATGACCCGCAGGCGATCAAGGACCTGCCGGCCAAGGCCGAGGACTGAGCACGGTCGAATCCGGCTTCGAGACTGACGTGGTGCGACAGCGTCGTTCGGCGGTACTGCCAGAGTTCCCATGGGACACCCTGGCCGACGTCACGGCTCTGGCCCGCTCGCACCCCGACGGAATCGTCGACCTTTCGGTAGGTACTCCGGTTGACCCGGTGGCGCCGGTGATCCGGGACGCGCTGGCGGCCGCCAGTTCGGCTCCCGGCTACCCGACGACCGCAGGCACCCCGGCCCTCCGGGCCTCCGCCGAAGCCGCGCTACGACGCCGGTACGGCATCACCGATCTGGCGCCGGACGCAGTGCTGCCGGTGATCGGCACCAAGGAGCTGATCGCCTGGTTGCCGACGCTGTTGGCGATCGGCGCCGGCGATACCGTCGTCGTCCCCGAACTGGCCTACCCCACCTACGAGGTGGGCGCCCTGCTCGCCGGGGCGCAGGTGCTGCGGGCCGACTCGCTGACCCAGCTCGGGCCGCAACGTCCCGCCCTGATCTACCTGAACTCGCCCAGCAACCCGACCGGCAAGGTGCTCCCGCTGGACCACTTGCGCAAGGTGGTGGCCTGGGCGCGCGAGCGCGGCGTGGTGATCGCCTCCGACGAGTGCTACCTGGGCCTGAGCTGGGAGGCCGAGCCGCTCAGCGTGCTGCACCCGTCGGTCAGCGACGGCGACCACACCGGGCTGCTGGCGGTGCACTCGCTGTCCAAGACCTCCTCGCTGGCCGGCTACCGCGCCGGGTTCGTCGCCGGTGACCCCGCCCTGGTGGCCGAACTGCTGGCGGTGCGCAAGCACGCCGGGATGATGGTGCCGGGACCGGTGCAGGCCGCCATGGTGGCCGCCCTCGACGACGACGAACACGAGGTCGTGCAGCGCGAGTGGTACGCCAAGCGTCGCGCGATCCTGCTGCCCGCCCTGCAGGCGGCCGGGTTCACCGTCGAGCACTCCGAGGCGGGGCTGTACCTGTGGGCCACCCGCGGCGAGCCGTGCCGCGACACCGTCAAGTGGTTGGCCGAGCGCGGGATCCTCGCGGCGCCGGGCGAGTTCTACGGTCCGGCCGGTGCGCAATACGTGCGCGTCGCGCTGACCGCGACGGACGAGCGGATCGCGGCCGCCGTCGCGCGGTTGGCCTGAGCTAGTCGAGCAATCCCAGCGACATCGCTTTGGTGACCGCCGCGGTGCGATCGGACACCCCGAGTTTCTGAAACGCCCGCAGCAGATGTGTCTTCACCGTGGCTTCACTGATGTGCAGGGCTTGGCCGATATCGGCGTTGGTGGCGCCCGTGCCCACCAGAGCCAGCACCTCCGCCTCACGCATCGACAAGGTGACCGACGGTGCGCGGACCGCGTTCACCAACCGGTCGGCGACCCCCGGGGCGAGCACCGTCTTGCCGCGCGCGGCGTCGCGCACCGCGCGGGCCAGCTCGGCGCGCGACGCGTCTTTCAGTAGATATCCCGTCGCCCCGGCCTCGACGGCGCGCAGGATGTCGGAATCGCTTTCGTAGGTCGTGACGACGACGATGTGTGTCGACGGATTGTCGGCCAGGATCCGCGCGGTGGCGGTGACGCCGTCGACGCCGGGCATCCGCAGATCCATCAGGATGACGTCGGGCCGCAGCGTGTGCGCCAGCTCGATCGCCTCCGCTCCGGACCCGGCCTCACCGACCACGGAGAGATCGTCCTCGGCGTCGATCATGCCGCGCAGCCCCTCCCGGACGACGGGGTGGTCATCGACCAACAGCACTGTCGTCATGCCGGCACCGCCACGACGACCCGCACCCCGCCACCGTCGGACGTCGACAGCGTCAACGAACCGCCGACCTGGTCCAGCCGGGCCCGCATGCCGCGCAGGCCGAACCCGTCGACGTGATCGCTCGGCAGGCCGATGCCGTTGTCGGACAGGGAAAGTCGTACCCCGTCCGCCGCCACCTGCAGCCGTACCTCGAGCTCACTGGCCTGGGCATGCCGACGCACGTTCGCCATCGCCTCCTGCGCGCTGCGCAACAGCACCACGTCGGTGGCCATACCCAGCGGCGGCAGGTCGTCGTCGATACGTACGTCGACGGCGATGCCGGTCTCGGCGGCCAGGCCCTCGGCCTGACGGCGCAGCGCGGCCGACAGGGTGCCCTCCTCCAACGCCGCGGGGGTCAGCCCGGTCACCATGGTGCGCGCCTCGGCCAGGTTGTTCCGCGCGGTGGCACGGATCAGCTCGACGTGGCGGGCGGCGGCCGCGGGATCGCCTGCGCTCTCGGCCTGCACGGCCTGGGCCAGTGCCACGATGCTGGTGAACCCCTGCGCCAGGGTGTCGTGAATCTCCCGGGCCAGCCGTTCCCGCTCTGCGGCCACCCCGGCCTCGCGGGACAGCTCAGCGGTCTGCGCCCGGCTCGCTGCCAGTTCTGCGACCGTCGCGGCCAGCTGCTGCCGCTGCCGCATGGTGGTCATGATCGTGGTGCCGATGATCGGGGCCGCCACCGCGCCCACCAGCGTCACCGCCGCCACCGGTGGCAGACTCGGCCACCCCGGCCCGTGGATCGCCACGGCAAGACCCAACGGTGCCAAGGTGACCACGAAGGTCAGCGTCAGGGCCACCGCCAGCGGCAGCGTGGCGAAGATCAGCGGATAGAGCGCCGGGATCGCCGCGACGGCCGGCGCCGCTGCCAGCAGCGCGATCAGCCACAGGCCGATCATCACCGCCACGAACGCCGCCGCGCGCGCCCGGACCGGGCCGGCGAGCGGATCCGCATCGTGAATCACGTTGCGTCCGAACATCAGAACGATCACGACCATCGCGGTCAGCGCAGCGCAGGCCACCGGGACGTTGCCACCGAGCGTGTGTCGCAGCAGCACGACCGCGACGATCGCCGTGAGGCAGAGCCCGCAGACGTAGGTCTCCCACATCCAGTGCCAGTCCGACGGCTCGCCGACGGCGGGGCGCGATGGTGTGGGCGGACCGGTTTCGGTCATCTGCCGATGCTAGCGGGCTGACTCCACCCAGTTGCCGTGGAAGCCGTGCGGAACCCGGACCGGAATATGCACGGTGGCAACGGGTGCCAGGCTCTGACCGTCGAGCAGCACGAGATCGCTGCGGTTCTCGGCACGGTTGTAGACGAATCCCATCACCACACCGTCGTTCTCGTCGGCGTCCGGCCCGGACGGGACGAACACGAATTCACCGGGTTCGCGCCCGGGACCGAAGTCGATCCGCTCCGTGGCGCCCTCGCGTAGATCGTGGCGAAGGATGGCCGCCGGTGCCGCGTCCGGTTCCGACGGCAGGCTGACGGTGTAACCGTACCGGTGCTGCCGCCCGGTGAGCCGGTCGTCGATGCGCGGGAACTCCTGGGTGGAATCGTCGAGCCGCTGCTCCTGCACCCGACCGGTACGAAGGTCAATGGTCCAGCGGTCCAACGTGATCGAGTCGGTGAACAGCCGGTCCCCGGTGGTGAACACCTCCGGATGCCGGACCACGTCGAGCACGACTTGGTCGCCGTCCGGCCCGGTCTGGTCAAAACCGTTGAGGGCGTGGAACACGTAGCACGGTGATACGTCGAACCAGCGGATGTCGGCGGCCGAACCCTCGCGCGGCAGCACCCCGACCCGGGCACCGTGCTCCGGAGCCCACCGGTAGGGCATCGCCGTCGTCGGGAGCGCGGCGCGCTCGGAACCGCGCATCGCCGCGCGCAACACGAAGTCCGGTGCCGCGTGGCGGGCGGCGAAGCCGGTCAGCAGTCGCGCGGCGGCCCGCGCCGGAGCGCTCTTCACCATGCTCGACAGGTCCAGCTGCACCGGCAGGTCGTAGATCACCACATACTTTTCGGTGAGGGTGAAGTCGTGCATCATCGTGTGCGCGGGCAAGGCGATGTCGACCGTGCGCCGGACCCGGCCGTCGACCCCGGTGACCGAGTAGGTCACCAGGTTGCCGCGCAGCGGATTGTATGAAACTGCATGCAGTTCACTGGTTTTCGGGTCGTGCTTGGGGTGGGCGGTGAATCCGCCGAACAGGGTGCCGCAGAAATCAGACGGGCCCACCGTGTCGAGTTCGTCGGTGAGTTCATACGGGCGCGCACCCGCCTCGGTGATCACCAGCGTCTTGCCTGCATGGCCGATAATGTTGGTGTTGGCCGGGAAATCGAAGCCGCCCGTATGCGCGCCGCCGGCCCACTTCTCGCCGAGCTGGCGGGCCACCGAGCTCGACCGGATCCAGCGGTTGCGGTACCAGGTCGCCGCGCCGTCGCGCAGCCGGATCCCGTGCGCCATGCCGTCGCCCAGGAACCAGTGGTGACGCCGCGGATCGGGAGCCCGCAGCGGGTTGGGGCCGGTGCGCAGATAGCGACCGTCGAGATAGTCCGGGATCGTCCCAGTGACCGCCAGGTCGGTGACCGTGACCTCGTCATGCACCGGTGCGAAGTTCCCGCTCAGAAACGGATGTTCGGATTCCTGCTGAACCGCTTCGGTAGTCATACCCCTACCGTGCCCCTCCGGGCGCCGTTGCGCGACGACTTCGCGGCTGATTCGTCTGTCAACCGAACGATGGACGAGAGGGAGCGGGTTTCAAATCGTGGCGCGCAGGCTCAACGCGAGCAACAGCCGCACATCGGCATCGTTGAGCGAGGTCGCCAGCAGCTGCTCGACCCGGCGGATCCGGTACCGGACGGTGTTGGGGTGCACATGTAGATGCTGAGCCGCCGCGGCCACATCACCGAAGCAGTCCAGATACACGCCCAAGGTGTCGGCGAGCACCGGCTCGTCGGCCCGCAATGTCTGCACCCGCGGATCGATCAGCCGCTCGTCGGCGGCGATCGCGGTGACGATCTCGTCGAGCAGCACGGTGGTGCGGGCCTCGGCCAGTGAGGTGACGGCGGCCAGCGTTCCGGGATGACGCTCGGCGGTGTCGAGCACCCGGTCCACATCGGCGCGGGCGCCTGCAGCGCCGGTCAACCCGGCCACCGGGCTCGCGACCACGGCACGCAACTGCAGACCCAACTCGGTGCGTAGCGCCGCCACGGTGCCCCGCACCCACGACGCGACCGCCTTGCCGGTGCTGGGAAACAGCACATAGACGCGCGAACCCACCGAGGCCATCTGTGCGTCGTGACGAAACGCGCTGGCGCTCAACGCCAGAACATCGGCGAGGCGGGTGTCCGTGGTACCGCCGTCGAACCCGATGACCGCGGCCCTGCCGTCCACGGCCACCCCGAGTTCCCTGGCGATCAACTCGACCTCGACGGGAGCATCCGACTCGCCCAACCCGAGCAGTTCCTGCACCCGCACCGCGTGCGTCGACGGTGCGGCGGCCAACCGCGCCATGATCCGTGCGGCGAGCACCGCGGCACCGCGCAGCACGTCCTCGGAATCGTCGGCGAGCGGGCGGCTGCCCTGTTGCACCCAGATGGTGCCGATGAACGCCGGGGCCCGGCGCTCGTCGACGGCCGGCGCGAAGATGCCGATCGCCAGCCGGGGGCGTAATCCGAGCTCGGGGCGCTCGGCCACCCGCACCGCCTCCGGCCGGGAACGCAGCGCGTCGAAGATGCCCCACTGTGCGATCCAGGCCAGGTGCTCCGGAGGCCCGGCGCGGCCGAGAATCGACAGCCGTCGCAATTCGTCGGCCTCGTCGCTGGATGCTGAGTAGGCCAGCACGTGAGACTGGGCGTCCTCGATGCTGACCATGCCGTGCGTGCGCTCGGCGACGGACTGGGCCAGGCTGAACAGGTCGGTGCCCGAATCGTGCAGCGCGCCGTCACCGTGGTGCTCGAAGACGTGGTTGACCAACCGGTAGAGCCGCTCCCAGCGGGCCCGCGGATCGACGGCGACGACCGCGGTGCCTGCGGCCACCGCGCGTTCGACGACCGCACCTGACGGCTCCTTGATGAAGACCGCCGTGGGCGCGCGGCGCGCACTCTGCTGCTCGACCCAACGCAGCGCATCGTTCTCGGAGACCCCGAGCAGGAAGAACAGGTCGGCGGCCCCCGCGGACGGCGCCAGGCCCAGGCGTACGTCATCGGAGTCGATCAGCGCGGCCGAGGCCACCGGCAGGTCCAGGCCGCGTGGTGCCTGCACCAGCCGGACCAGCGTGGCATCCAGCGCCAACAGCAGTTGGCCGAGGCTGACACCGGTCGTCCGCATGTTGTCGGATTCTACCGATCAGAGCGGCAAGCCTTGTCCGATCAGACAAATGTTGCGTGGGTCACGTCGGGGATTCTTGACTCATGGATGCCATCACCGACGTGCCCGCGCCTACCAACGAGCCGGTCCACGACTACGCACCGGGGTCGGGCGAGCGCGCCCGGCTCATCACCGCGCTCGGCGACCTGGCCGGCGCCCCGATCGACCTGCCGCACGTCATCGGCGGCAAACACACGATGGGCAGCGGCGCCCGCATCGACGTGGTGCAGCCGCACTGCCACAGCGCCCGGCTGGGAACCCTGACCAACGCCGAACACGCTGACGCCAACGCGGCCATCGACGCCGCACTGGCCGCCAAACACGAGTGGGCCGCGCTGCCGTTCGACGAACGGGCCGCCGTGTTCCTGCGGGCCGCCGACCTGCTGTCCGGACCGTGGCGGGAGAAGATCGCCGCCGCCACGATGCTCGGCCAGTCCAAGACCGCCTACCAGGCCGAGATCGACGCGCCCTGCGAGCTGATCGACTTCTGGCGATTCAACGTCGAGTTCGCCCGCCAGATCCTGGCCCAGCAGCCCATCAGCAGCCCCGGGGTGTGGAACCGCACCGACCACCGGCCGCTGGAAGGCTTCGTCTACGCGATCACCCCGTTCAACTTCACCGCGATTGCCGGCAACCTGCCCACCGCCCCGGCGTTGATGGGCAACACCGTGGTGTGGAAACCCTCGCCCACGCAGACTTTCGCGGCCTATCTGACCATGCAGCTGCTGGAGGCCGCCGGACTGCCGCCCGGCGTGATCAACCTGGTGACCGGCGACGGGATCGCGGTTTCCGATGTGGCACTGGCCGATCCGCGCCTGGCCGGCATCCATTTCACCGGATCGACCGCCACGTTCCAGCACCTGTGGCGCGAAGTCGGCGCGAACATCGACCGCTACCGCACCTACCCGCGGCTGGTCGGCGAGACCGGTGGCAAGGACTTCGTCGTCGCGCACGCCTCGGCCCGCCCGGATGTGTTGCGCACCGCCCTGATTCGCGGTGCCTTCGACTACCAGGGCCAGAAATGCTCGGCCGCCTCCCGCGCCTTCATCCCGCGTTCGGTGTGGCACGAGATGGGCGACGACTTCCTCTCGGCCACCTCGGACCTCAAGTACGGCGACGTCACCGACCTCACCAACTACGGCGGGGCCGTGATCGACGACCGCGCCTTCGCCAAGAACGTCGCGGCGATCGAACGGGCCAAGGGCGCCGCGGGCGTCACCATCGCGGCCGGCGGCGAATACGACGACAGCGAAGGCTATTTCGTGCGGCCCACGGTCCTGCTCTCCGACGACCCGACCGATGAGGCGTTCTCCACCGAGTACTTCGGCCCGATCCTGGCCGTGCACGTCTATCCGGACGCGGAGTACGAGCGGATCCTCGACGTCGTCGACACCGGTGCCCGCTACGCACTGACCGGCGCGGTGATCGCCGATGATCGCACCGCCGTGCTCACTGCCGCCGACCGGCTGCGGAACGCCGCAGGCAACTTCTACATCAACGACAAGCCGACCGGCGCGGTCGTCGGGCAGCAGCCGTTCGGCGGATCACGCGCCTCGGGCACCAACGACAAGGCCGGCTCGGCGCAGAACCTGTTGCGCTGGACCTCGGCCCGCTCCATCAAGGAGACGTTCGTGCCGCCGACCAACCACACCTACCCTCACATGGAGGCCTGAGATGGGCGTGTTTCAGCGGGTGGCCCGCCCCACGATCCTGGCCGCATCGCACTCCTCGCGGCTACGTCACACCGCTGAACGCCTCCCGATCACCCGCCGGGTCGTCGACCGCTTCGTCGCGGGGGAGACGGTGCCCGACGCGCTCGACACCGTTGGTGCGCTGAGGGATTCGGGTCGCTTCGTCAGCGTGGATTACCTCGGCGAGGACACCACGAGCAACGAGGACGCCGAACGCACAGTGCAGGCCTACCTCACCCTCCTCGACGGGCTGGCACGCCGCGGCGACGTCGATGCGGCGGTGCGGCCGCTGGAAGTGTCGCTCAAGCTTTCTGCCCTCGGCCAGGCGCTGCCCCGCGACGGCGAGAAGATCGCCTACGAGAACGCGCACACCATCTGCGCCAAGGCCCGCGACGTAGGGGCCTGGGTGACGGTGGACGCCGAGGACCACACCACCACCGACTCGACCTTGTCGATCGTGCGCGACCTGCGAACCGAATTCGATTGGCTGGGCACGGTTCTGCAGGCCTACCTGCACCGCACCGAGGCCGATTGCCGCGAGTTCGCCGCAGCGGGAGCCCGGATCAGGCTGTGCAAGGGCGCCTACGACGAACCGGCCTCGGTGGCCTACCGAGATGCCGACGAGGTCACCGACTCCTACCTGCGGTGCCTGCGGGTGCTGATGGCCGGATCGGGCTACCCGATGGTGGCTTCACACGATCCGGTGATCATCGACGCGGTGCCGGCCCTGGCCGGCGAATTCGGCCGCGGTGTAGACGGTTTCGAGTACCAGATGCTCTACAACATCCGCGATGCCGAACAACGCAGGCTGGCCGAGGCGGGCAACCATGTCCGGGTCTACGTTCCGTTCGGCAACGAGTGGTACGGCTACTTCGTGCGGCGGTTGGCCGAGCGCCCGGCCAACCTGATGTTCTTCCTGCGGGCCCTGGCCGAGCGCCACTGAGCCGGCCTCACCCCGGACTCAGGTCGTAGGCGACCTTGAACTTGTTGAGCAGGTACGGCCCGGACACCACCGGCTCATACCGCGGGGGGTTGTCCGCGCCGGCGCAGGTCGGAATGCACTCGATCACGGCGTCGAAGTTGGGTTGGTGAAAGAAGGGAAGCGTGAACCGTTCGGCGGTGGGCGCTCCGGTGCTCACCACGCGGTGCACCGTGCTCACCCACCGGTCGTTGGTCCATCGGGCCAGCAGGTCACCGATGTTGATGACGAACGCGCCCGGCACCACTGGCACGTCGAGCCACTCGCCGCGATCGCCCTGAACCTGTAGCCCGCTCTGGGATTCGTCCTGCAGCAGGATGGTCAGGTTGCCCCAATCGCTGTGCTGGCTCAGCCGGATGTGGCCGGCCGGCTGATCGTCGGCAGGGTAGTGGTTGGCCATCAGGTTGGAGTTGTGCCGGTCGATCAAGCCGTCGAACCAGTCTTCGCGCAGGCCAAGGGCCAGGGCGAACAGCCGTGACAACTCGGTCGCGAGCACGGACATCTCGTCGTAATAGCGTTGGTAGGCCGTGCGGAATCCCGGTACCTCGGGCCAGCGTTCGGCGACGAACACGCGTTCGTCGGTCCATCCTGGCCCGTCGAGACCTTCCGGATTGCCCAGCGGGAAGTGGACGAATTTCTCCACCTGGTCCGGTGATTCGTGCTCGGCAGCACGGTCGGCTCCGTCGTTGGTGGCCGCGAGATTGCCCGCACTGCTGAACCCGCGGGCCAGCGGGTCTGCGGGATCCGCCCTGAGCTGTTCTTTCGCGGCCTGAGGGAGCGAGAAGAACTCGCGCAGAGCGCGATTGACATCGTCGATCACCGCATCGGGGACGCCATGGCCGACGAGTAGGAGAAACCCGCTGGTTTCGCAGCAGCGACCGATGGCATCGGCCACCGCCTGACGCCGGCGCTGGTCGCCGTTGCGCGCGCTGCTGATGTCGATCAATGGGACGAAGCCGTCGCGCAGGACGACTTGGTCGACTATTACCTCTGATTGGCTCACGCGCTCGACGGTAGAACCTCAACCGCAGTTGATGTCAACGCCGAATCCGGCTCTCGCGCAACAGCAGAAATGCCAGGGCGGCAATCGACTGGGCATCGGTGATCTCACCGTCCCGGACCATCCGGTCGACTTCAGCGCGTGAGAACCATGCGCTGTGCATGTCCTGTTCCTCGTGCTCGCGTTCGTGCTCGCCTTCGGTGAGACCCGTCGCCAGGAACACCCATCCGCGCTGGCTGCTCATCCCAGCCGCCACGTCGAGCTGGCCGAGCCGTTCCACGGTTTGTGCGCGCAGCCCGGTCTCTTCGCGAAGTTCGCGGTGGGCCAGGGTTTCCGGATCCAGATGCTGCTGCTCGGGTGCGGTGCCTTGCGGGAACTCCCAGCGCCGCAGCCCCAGCGGGTAGCGGAACTGCTCGACGAGGTGGAACCGATCGTGATCGGGGTCGTACGGGATCACCAGGGCATAGGTGGGTTTGTCGACCACGGCATAGACGCCGGTGCTGCCGTCGGGCCGGACGATGTCGTCCTCGCGCAGCGTCAACCAGTTGTTCCGATACACCTCGCGCGTCGCCGTCCGGCGGATCGCGGCTGAGCGCAGGCGGACCTGTAGTCGGTCGTCGGTGAGGTCGCCTCCGTCGATGGCGTCGGCCAGACCGTCGGCGTACGCGACCAGACCGGCCACGTCGACGTCATACGGCGCCGGTCGCTCGACGAGCGACAGCCGCGCCGAGGCCCGTCTCAACAGGGCAGCCGCACCGGTCCGGTTGCCCCGCTGCACGTGGGTGATGCCCACAGCCAGCTGCGCCAGCCCCTGCCACAGCGCGCGCTCGTGCTCCGGGCCGTTCTTCCACGCCGCCTCGAGCACTTCATGTGCGCTGAATGCCTGACCGCGGTCGAGCAGATCCTGGGCATAGGCGAGCGTCTCGGCCGGCGAGAGCTCCAGGTCATCGGGAATCCGTGCGACGCCCTCGCTGCCGTAGGGCAGCGGCCTGCCGAGTGCGTCACGCGGACGCGTACTGCGGGGCCGGCCCGCGTCGTCGCGATCGCGCTCAGCTGTGCCCATGAGCACAAGCCTCGCCGCAACTTCTCATCCTGTCGAGTACGCCTGCGGACGGCCGGCGCCGCGGCGGTAGCCTCACAAGCGTGTTGCTGGCCTCCTTGAACCCCGCAGCCGTCGCCGCCGGTGCTGAACTTGCCGACGCCGTGACCATCGACGGTGCCGTGCTGAGCCGCAGTGATCTCGTCGGTGCCGCCACGTCGGTGGCCGAGCGGGTGGCGGTCGCACAACGGGTCGCCGTCCTGGCGACACCGACCCCGACGACTGTGCTGGCCATCATCGGATGCCTGATCGCCGGCGTGCCCGTGGTCCCGGTTCCGGCCGACGTCGGCGCGGCCGAGCGCAAACACATCCTCACCGACTCCGGAGCCCAGGCCTGGCTGGGGGAGAAGCCGGCGGAGCCCGAGGGACTGCCGCACATCCCGGTGCGGCTGCACGCCCGGTCCTGGCACCGCTATCCAGAACCGCCACCGAATTCGACCGCGATCATCATGTACACCTCCGGGACCACCGGGGCGCCCAAGGGGGTGCCGATCACCCGCCAGGCCATCGCCGACGACATCGATGCGCTGGCCGCGGCGTGGCAGTGGACCGCCGCCGACACCCTGGTGCACGGGCTGCCGCTGTTCCACGTGCACGGTCTGGTGCTGGGGCTGCTCGGCTCGCTGCGGATCGGAAACCGCTTCGTACACACCGGGAAACCGACTCCGGCCGCGTACGCGCAGGCCCAGGGCACGCTGTACTTCGGGGTGCCGACGGTGTGGTCGCGGGTGGTCAAGGATCTCGACTCGGCCCTGGCGCTGTCCACGGCACGGCTGCTGGTCTCCGGCAGTGCGCCGCTGCCGGTTCCGGTGTTCGACGAGCTGGTGCGGCTGACGGGGCACGCCCCGGTGGAGCGTTACGGCAGCACCGAATCGCTGATCACGCTGAGCACCCGCGTCGACGGTGAGCGCAGGCCCGGCTGGGTCGGGCTGCCACTGGCCGGCGTCCAGACCCGGCTTGTCGACGACGACGGCGCACCGGTGCCGCACGACGGCGAAACCATCGGACGGCTGCAGATCAAGGGCCCCATGGTGTTCGGCGGCTACCTCAACCGGCCCGAAGCTACGGCGGACGCCTTCGATTCCGACGGCTGGTACCGCACCGGCGACGTCGCCATCATCGATGCCGACGGTATGCACCGCATCGTCGGGCGCGAGTCGGTGGACCTGATCAAGTCGGGCGGCTACCGCATCGGTGCGGGCGAGATCGAGACCGTGCTACTGGGCCACGACGGCGTCGACGAGGTGGCAGTGGTCGGGATGCCCGACGACGATCTGGGCCAGCGCATCGTTGCGTTCGTCGTCGGCAATGCCGCACCCGAGGCGTTGATCGAGTTTGTCGCCCAACAGCTTTCAGCGCACAAACGGCCCCGCGAAGTGCGACTGGTGGACAGACTGCCGCGCAACGCCATGGGCAAGGTGATGAAAAAGGAACTGGCGCAATGGGGTTGAGGTTCTCCGAGATCTGCATCGACGCACGCGACCCCGAAGCGCTGGGTGCTTGGTGGTCGGAAGTGCTCGGCTGGCCCGCGCACACCGATGCCGACGGCGACGTGATCCTCACCCCGCCGCCCGGCGCCGGCCCGACCTGGCTGTTCACCCCCGTGCCGGAGGACAAGGTGGTCAAGAACCGCCTGCATCCGGACTTCACCCCGGACGATCAGCAGGCCGAGGTGGACCGGCTGATCGGGCTGGGAGCCCGCCACGTGGACATCGGGCAGGGCGAGCAGACGTGGGTGGTGCTGGCCGACCCCGAGGGCAACGAGTTCTGTGTCCTCTCTGCCCGATAGCCCTGCCGGCCCGCGCTAACAAAAGGCGTACTGTGGGCGATAGAGGGGTTAGAAAGCGCACGTCAACCTGCCGAAGTTTGGAGGCCACACGTGAATCTCAAAAGGATCGTGGGAACAGCAATGATTGCCGGTGCGCTGGGCGCCGGATCCCTCGGGTTGGGCGTGGCCTCATCGCAGGCCGACCCAGGCCCCCGCATTCCGTGGGTTCCGGGTCCGGGCTGGGTTGACTGGAATCCGGGCCCGAACCTTCCTCCGGGGCAGATCAAGAAGTGGTGCCCCTGGCAATCCCCGCCTGGTCACTGGATCGGTGGCCCGCACGGGATCCCCTGCACCTAAGCGGACCCGACGGTCGAATGTTGGCTTGTGTATCAGATTTTCGCGAAATGTGACACATGAGCCAACGTTCGACGGTTGAATCTACGCTGGCTTGGTGTGGCGATGGATGTCGCGTCCGCAACGGGCGCAGAGGTAGCGGGTATGACTGGCCGGCAGGACAGACTCGCTGCTGAGTGGGAGACGCATCGACCCGCCGTGTTCGGTGTGGCATACCGGTTGCTGGGGAGTGTGGCCGACGCCGACGACGTGGCCCAGGAGGTGTGGCTGCGCGCGGCGCGCGCCGACCTGGCCGAGGTTGATGATCTGAAGGCGTGGCTGGTCACGGTGTCGGCGCGGCTGTCCTACGACATTCTCAAGAGTGCTCGCGCACGCCGCGAGGCCTATGTCGGGCCATGGCTGCCGGAGCCCCTGCTGACCGGGCCGGACGCGTCCGAGCCCGTCCTCGTCGACGAGTCGGTGAGCTCGGCGATGCTGCTGATCATGGACGAGCTGAGCCCGCCCGAGCGGGTGGCATTCGTCTTGCACGATGTGTTCGGGATCGAGTTCGTCCGCATCGCGGAGATGCTCGAGACCACGGTGGCTGCTGCCCGGCAGTCGGCCTCACGGGCGCGGCGGCGTGTTGACCAGGCGAAACAGTCCGCACCGCAAGCATCAAACGCTGAGCGGAGGCGGGTCCTGACGACCTTTCGCGCCGCCTACGAGGCCGGTGACATGGCGGGCCTGGTGAAGCTTCTGCATCCGGGCGCGGTCTATGTCACCGACGGTGGTGGCAAGGTCATGGCCGCCCGCAAGCCCATCAGCGGCGGTGAGCGGATTGCCATGGTGATGGAGCGGGTGGGGCGGCAGTGGCGTCCGGACCGCATCGATCTCATCGAGGTCGGCGGCGAGCCGGCCCTGGTGTTCCGACAGCAGGACGGCGTCTACTCCGTGGATACCGTGCAGATCACGGACGGTTTGATCACGGCGTACCGCAGGGTGATCAACCCGGACAAACTCACTCACCTCTGATTTGTCACATCGGGGCGGGCTATCTCGTCTCCCTTGCAGAGCCAGACGACGGCCGTTGTCGGCGCGCGCGGGCACGATCGCCCTCACCCGAAAGGACGTGTGATGCAAGCCATCACTGTTTCAGACCGTGACGCCGGTGTCGCCGGGATGTCGCTGACGGAGTTGCCGTACCCGCACACGGCCGAGAACGACGTCATCGTGCGGGTGCACGCCGCGGGCTTCACACCAGGCGAGCTCGACTGGCCTGCCACCTGGACCGATCGGGCGGGCCGCGACCGGACTCCGAGCGTGCCCGGACATGAGTTCGCCGGCGTCGTCACTGAGTTGGGCTTCGGCACAACAGGTTTAAGTGTCGGCCAGCGGGTGTTCGGGCTCGCCGACTGGACCCGCAACGGTGCGCTCGCGGAATACGTTGCCGTAGAGGCCCGTAACCTGGCGCCACTACCGGCAGACGTCGACTACGTGGTGGCTGCCGCGCTGCCGATATCCGGATTGACGGCCTGGCAAGGTCTGTTCGACCACGGCCGGCTCACCACGGGGCAGACGGTCCTGATCCACGGCGCCGCGGGTGGAGTCGGGTCGATCGCGGTGCAACTGGCTCGGGAGGTCGGTGCATACGTCATCGGTACCGGCCGCACAGCCGACCGGGACCGGGCGACTGCGCTCGGTGTCCACACCTTCGTCGACCTGGGTACTGAAAAGCTAGAGGATGCAGGTGAAGTCGACGTGGTGTTCGACGTGATCGGCGGCGATATTCTCGCCCGCTCGGCAGCCCTGGTGCGGGCCGGAGGCACACTCGTCACCATCGCCGAGCCGCCAGAAGTCCGTCCCAGGGACGGGCGGACGGTCTTCTTCGTCGTCGAACCCGACCGGGCCCGGCTCGCGGACCTCATCGCGCGCGTCAACGGTGGACGGCTCACCCCGGTCGTCGGTGCCGTGCGGCCCTTGACCGAGGCGGCGGCCGCATTCGCGCCCGGCAAGCGCATTGCCGGCAAGACGATCATCCAGGTAGCCGAAGACTGACAGGAGCAGAACATGATCGGAATGCGTATCGCGGGAGGAATTCTGGCGGTGGCCACCCTGACGGCGGCCACCGCGTGCACCTCTGCCAGTCAGGCAGATCCCGCCGCGGCACCGACACCGGCCGCCACGTCGGAAACCCTGACCCCGTTGATCGAGCAGGCGCTTCCGAATGCGCCGGGCAAGACCTTCACCTCGGCGGTCGTCGACTTCCCGCCAGGAGCTCGCGCGGTGCCGCACCGACACGGCGAGGCTTTTGTCTACGCCTACGTTCTCGAGGGCGCCGTGCGCAGTTCGGTCGACGACGACCCCGTGGCCACCTACCGCGCCGGCGAGAACTGGGTCGAGCAGCCCGGTGCGCACCACCCTGTGACCGAGAACGCCAGCAAGACAGATCCGGCCAAGCTGCTGGTCGTCTTCGTCTCCGACACCGGAGACAGCCTCAAGGTCGATGATCACCAGTAGCAGTGCCGTACAAACGTTTTCGAAGGAATCAGTGATGACAACAGCGCGCGTCAACGTCAACACACAGCATCCGGCGGCCTACAAGACACTGATCGCCCTGGCCGGTGAGGTGGAAACCAGCGCAGCAGCTGCCGGCCTCGACCCGCTGCTGATCGAGTTGGTCAAGATCCGCACATCGCAGATCAACGGATGCGCGTTCTGCCTGCGCATGCATACCCGAGAGGCCCTCGCGAAGGGCGAGAACCCGGACCGGATCGCGGTGCTGCCGGCATGGCAAGAAACGGGCTACTTCTCCGAGACCGACCGCGCCGCACTCGCTCTGGCCGAGGCAGTGACTCGGATTTCGGATACGCACGTCAGCGACGAGGAGTACGCCGCCGCGGCTGCCGCCCTCACCAATGACCAGATCTCGGCGGTCATCTGGCTGACCACGGTGATGAACGCCTTCAACCGCATCGCCATCTCCAGCCGATACCGTGTCGCCGGCTGAATCCGGCAGAGCCCGAAGCTAGTTCGCGTGCAGCGCCTCGTTGAGCGTGATGCCGGTGCCGTCACGCTTGACCACCTCGACCGCACCCGAAAGTGAGTTGCGGCGGAACAACAGGTTGTTTGCGCCGGACAGTTCGACGGCCTTGGTGGTCTGCCCGTCAGCGGTCGTCACCTTGGTGCCGCCGGTGACGTAGAGGCCTGCCTCGATCACGCAGTCATCGCCCAAGGAGATGCCCAGGCCGGCGTTGGCGCCCAGCAGGCAGCGCTTGCCCACCGAGATCACCTCTTTGCCGCCACCGGACAGCGTGCCCATGATCGACGCGCCGCCACCGATGTCGGAGCCGTCGTCCACCACGACACCGGCCGAGATCCGGCCCTCCACCATCGAGGTGCCGAGCGTGCCTGCGTTGAAGTTCACGAAGCCCTCGTGCATGACCGTGGTGCCCGCGGCCAGGTGTGCACCGAGGCGGACGCGGTCGGCATCGGCGATCCGCACGCCCGACGGCAACACGTAGTCGACCATCCGCGGGAACTTGTCGACGCCGTAGACCGCGACGGCCCCGCGGCGGCGCAGCTTGGCGCGCACCGTCTCGAAGCCCTCGACCGCGCACGGCCCGAAGTTCGTCCACACCACGTTGGTCAGAAGGCCGAAGATGCCGTCGAGATTGGCCTCGTGCGGCTGGGTCAACCGGTGCGAGAGCAGGTGCAGCCGCAGCCAGACGTCGTGTGTGTCGGCCGGCTTGTCCGAAAGGTCGGCGATCGTGGTGCGCACCGCCACCACCTCGACACCGCGGTCGGCATCGGGGCCGGTCAGGCCCGCGAACTCGGCGGGCACATCGTCACCGGTGAGCTTCACCGTGCCGGCCTCGCCGGACGCGCTCAGCTCGGGGGCGGGAAACCAGGTGTCCAGGACGGTCCCGTCGGCGGTGATGGTGGCCAGGCCGACGCCAGATGCTGCAGTCACGTTGGCCTAGGTTACTGGACTAGCCTCGGAGACCATGGGGCTAGACCTTCGAGCCGATCCGATCGCGCTGACCGCCGCATTGGTGGACATCCCCAGTGAGTCGCGTCACGAGCAGCGCATCGCCGACGAGATCGAAGCAGCGCTGCGCGCGCAGGCACCGTGGTTCGAGGTGATCCGCAACGGAGACGCGGTGCTGGCCCGCACCCACCTGGGCCGACCGTCGCGCGTGATGCTGGCCGGACACATCGACACCGTGCCCGCTGCCGACAACCTGCCCAGTCACATCAAGAACGGCGAGATGTGGGGCTGCGGCACCTCGGACATGAAGTCCGGCGACGCAGTGTTCCTGCACCTGGCGGCCACCATTGCCGAGCCGAGCCACGACATCACCCTGGTGATGTACGACTGCGAGGAGATCGAGTCCAGCGCCAACGGGCTGGGCCGCATCGAACGCGAGCTTCCGGAGTGGTTACAGGCCGACGTCGCGATCCTCGGCGAACCGTCCGGCGGCTTCATCGAAGCGGGCTGCCAGGGCACGATCCGCGTCGTCATCGGAGCCGCCGGCACCCGCGCGCACTCGGCGCGGTCCTGGCTGGGCGACAACGCCATCCACAAACTGGGCGCCGTGCTGGACCGGCTGGCGGCGTACCAGCCCCGCAGCGTCGACATCGACGGCTGCGTCTACCGGGAAGGGTTGTCGGCGGTACGCATCGACGGCGGCATCGCCGGCAACGTCATCCCCGACGCGGCCACGGTGACGGTCAACTTCCGGTTCGCCCCGGACCGCAGCGTCGAGCAGGCAGTCGCCCACGTGCACGAGGTGTTCGACGGGCTCGACGTCGGCATCGAGCTGACCGACGCCGCCGCGGGCGCCCTTCCGGGGCTGGCCAAACCGGCGGCCGCCGCGCTGGTGGCCGCAGCCGGAGGACAGGTCCGCGCCAAGTACGGCTGGACGGATGTGTCCCGCTTCGCCGCACTCGGCATCCCCGCCGTGAACTACGGGCCGGGGGATCCCAACCTCGCCCACAAGGTCGACGAGCGGGTCGAGGTCGCCCAGATCACCGCGGTCACCGACATGCTGAGGCGCTATCTGACATGAGCACGGTCCGCGTCGACAGCTGGATCTGGGCCGTGCGCATCACCAAGACCCGGTCCGCGGCCGCGGCCGCCTGCCGGGGCGGACACGTCCGGGTCAACAACGTGCCCGCCAAACCGGCGCAGCACGTGAGCCCCGGTGACGAGGTGCGGGTCCGGCTGGAGGGGCGGGAACGGATCGTGGAGGTCATCCGGCCCATCGCCAAGAGAGTCGGTGCCGCCATCGCATCGGAGTGCATGATCGACCGCAGCCCACCACCGCCGCCCAAGGAGATCGTGGCGTCGGTCCCGGTCCGCGATCGAGGAGCCGGCCGTCCGACGAAACGTGAACGGCGACAACTGGATCGGTTGCGCGGGACGTTCTGAACGGTAAATCGGTTGCACCGGTGCGTACTATGGATCTCGCATCTGCTGTCAACCGAGGTGGGCCGAAAACATGCTGGGAGACGACATCTCCGGGTGATCCCGAGAGTCGATTCGTTCCTGTCCCTCCACGCGGTGCCCTGCTGCCCGCATCACTTTGGAGTATCAGCATGTCTATTGTCTGTTCCCATTTGTCGTTTTCCTGGCCCGATGACGTCGAGCTGTTCTCGGACCTGTCGTTTTCCGTCGGCCCCGGACGTACCGGCCTGGTCGCGCCCAACGGCGCCGGAAAGAGCACGCTGCTCAAGCTGATTGCCGGTGAATACCGCCCCTCGGCAGGCTCAGTGATCGCTGACGGTGCGGTCGGTTACCTGCCCCAGAGCCTGCCGTTCACCGCCGATCTCACCGTGGCCGCGGTGCTGGTGATCGCTCCGGTCCTCGATGCACTGGCGGCGCTGGCCGACGGTGACGCCAGCGACGAAGTGTTCACCACCATCGGCGATGACTGGGACATCGAGGAACGCTCTCGGGCCCAGCTGGATCGGCTCGGCCTTGACGGCCTGGCGTTGGACCGTCGGCTGGGCACCCTGTCCGGCGGGGAAGTGGTGTCCTTGGGGCTGGCTGCCCAACTGCTCAAGCGGCCGAGCGTGTTGCTGCTCGACGAGCCGACCAACAACCTCGACAGCGACGCCCGGCACCGGCTGTACGAGGCCCTCGACAGCTACACCGGTTGCCTGCTGGTGGTCAGCCACGACCGGGTGCTGTTGGACCGGATGGATCAGATCGCCGAGCTGTACCGCGGTGAAATCGTCTTCTACGGAGGCAATTTCACCGCCTACCAGGAGGCTGTCGAGGCTGCGCAGGCAGCGGCCGAGGGAAATATCCGCAACGCCGAACAACAGCTGAAACGCGAGAAGCGTCAGATGCAGGAGGCGCGTGAGCGGGCCGCCCGACGCTCGTCGAACGCGGCACGCAACGTCAAGGACGCGGGGCTGCCCAAGATCGTCGCGGGCAAGCTCAAGCGGGATGCCCAGGAATCGGCGGCCCGCGCCGACGATGTGCACGCCAAGCGGGTCGACGATGCGCGAACCCGACTCGACGAAGCCGAACGGGCCTTGCGTGACGACAAAGTGATCGCGCTGGACCTGCCCGACACCGTGGTGCCTGCCGGCCGCACGGTGTTCACCGGGGACGGACTGCAGATCAGCCGTGGCGGCCGGAAACTGTTCGCCGACAACGGGATCGGGCTGTCCATCCGAGGTCCGGAGCGCATCGCCCTGACCGGCCCCAACGGCGCAGGCAAGTCGACGCTGCTGCGGATCATCGACGGCACACTGGAACCCGACGCCGGGACGGTGCAGCGGGCCGACGGCCGGATCGCCTCGCTGTCGCAGCGCCTGGACCTGCTGGCCGAGGACCGCACAGTGGCCGAGAGCCTGGCCGCCGCCGCACCCAGCCTGTCACACACCCGGCGCATGCACCTGTTGGCGCAGTTCCTGTTCCGCGGCGACCGCATCCACCTGCCGGTGGCGGCGCTGTCGGGCGGGGAGCGGTTGCGGGCGACGCTGGCGTGCGTGCTCTATGCCGAACCCGCGCCTCAACTGTTGTTGCTCGACGAGCCGACCAACAACCTCGATCTGGTCAGTGTCGGGCAACTGGAGTCCGCGCTGAACGCCTACCAGGGGGCGTTCGTGGTGGTCAGCCACGACGAACGGTTCCTGGCGGCTATCGGTATCGACCGGTGGCTGCGGCTGGACGGCGGAGAGTTGAGCGCTACTGGCGCCGCGGGTTGATGTTGTGGATCTGGGTCGGCACTGGGCCGACGCCGAAGCCGTCCTCGGCCGTCGCACCGGCCGAGGCGCGGTTGCCGAGCTGCTCGTAGCTGCGATCCGCGGCGGCGGCCCCGGCCTCGCCCCGCTGGGCGTCGTCCTTGCCGTCGTCTCTGCCGTCGGGCTGATCCGCTGGGCCGCCGGCGCCGTCACCACCGGGTCCTTGATGGTCGGCGGCCTTGACGGCCTCCTCGGCACCCGCGCCGCCGGAGGCCATCGCGGCCGCAGCGTCGCCGCCGCCTCCGGCCGCCTGGGTGGCGGCTTCGACAATGCCCTGCACACCCTGCATGACCTGCTGTGGCACCTGAGTCATCGCCTGGCTCAGGCCTTGCAGCGGCTGGGTGATCGACTGCGCCATCTGCCCGGCCATCTGGCTGAACTGGCCCATCATCTGGCCCGCGCCGCCCGCTCCCGAGCTCGCGGCCTCGGAGGCGCCTGAGCCGCCGCCGGCCCCGGATGCCGAGGACTTCCCTCCGAGCGCATCGGCCTGCGCCTTGAGCCGCTCGGCGGCATCCATGTCGCCGCGGGCGTAGGCCTGCGAGGCCTTGCCGAGCAGTTCGGCCATCCGGCCCGCGGCCACCTGGGTCGCGCCCAAGGCGCCCTCGCGGGCGGACGACGCGCCGTCGAATGCGTTCTGCATGGGAAATCCGATGGCGCCGTGGCTGGACGCCAGGTCGGACGGACCCGCGAACGCGCTCTTGAAGCTGTTGATGTCACCGCTGACTCCGTCGACGATGCCCTGCAGTCCGGTGATCGCGCCGGTGCTGGCGACGAGCTGGTTCATCGGGCCCCCTGAAGATCGTGCGGTCTAACTGCGCATTCTACTGTCGGCGCGGGCGGGTGCTGAGCGGCAAGTTCAGCCGGCCTGACGTGCGGCATCCTCCGCTGCGGCGAGCATCCCGACGTCGCGATATCGAGCCGAGACGTCCCGCAACGCCGAGCCGTCCGCGGCCGCCAGCGCACGGGCGTGCTCCAGCGTCAGCTGCCCGAACACGCAATCCAGGTCCACGCGGGCCAACGCATCGACGGCCCGGGTATCGCCCAGTCGCACGGCGTCGTGCAAAGCCCGCAGCATCACCGCGGATTGGCCGCCGCGCTCGGCGGCCTTGGCCGCCTCACGGGCCGCCGTCACCGCGCCCACCGAGTCGTTGCGGGCAGAGCAGGTCCAGGCTCGGGCCAGCGCCAACTCCGGCGCGAACAGCATCGACTTGAGTCCGTGCCGGGATTCCGCACGGGACAGTGCCTTCCCGGCCTCGACCGGCATACCGCGTTGACCGACGGCCTGCGCCAACAGCATCCAGGCCAGGGGGCCCCAGGAATACCCGGTCGGTGCCAGCGCGGCGGTTGCCTTGCGCAACAACGTGATCGCCTCGTGATATCGGCCGCGGATCAGTAGCACGTCGGCCATCAGTACCTCGCCGATGGAGCGGCCCGGCTGCAGCAGCTGGGTGAAATCGGTGATGTTCTTGGCCATTTCCTGGGCCTGATCCAGCCTGCCGGTCATCAGCAGCGCCGTGGTCTGGCCGAACCCGCTGGTGAACCGCAACAGTCCCGGATGCCCGGCCGCGAGTGCGCGCCGCGCCATCGCGTCCACGTCATCGAACCGGCCGGTGCGTGCGCAACTGAGCGCGGCCGTCGATCCGGCCCAGCCGACCGCGGTGTCATCGGCGGCGGGGGAGGCCAGCACCTCCAACGCCAGGCCCAAAGCCCGTTGTGGCGCACCGGCATTCATCGCGAAGGTGGCCGCGAGAGCGTCGAGCGTGGTCTGTGCCGTCGGCGTCGAAACGCGGCGACGGGTGGCGCGCAGGAACGCGGTGGCGCGTTCGGGTTCCGAGAGCATCCAGAACTGATTCGCCGCCTGCGGCAGTGCCCATGCCATCAGTTGGTCCTCGGACAGGCCGGCCGGGTCGATCTGTCCCAGGACGGCGTCGGCCTCACGGCCGCGGCCCTGCCAGGCCAGCGCGTACGCCAGGGTGAGCAGCCCGGTGAATTCGGAACCGAAACCGGCAGAAGCCAGGGCGGCCCGCGCCAGGCGCTCACTCAGCTCGAGGTCGCCGAGTCGAAGCGCCTCGCCTGCGGCGGCGCCGAGTTCGTCCGCGGGCAGGGGCACGTCGCTGTCGAGTGCCAGCACCGCCACCCGCAGCCGGTCCACCACCCCCGCGCGGGGTGCGGCGGCCAGCCGCTCGACCAGCGCGCTGCGCAGCCGCCGCAGGCCGGGGCCGCCGATCGTGGCGCGCATCGCGCTGAGGAACAGCGGATGCACACAGCGTGCCACTGCCTCGTCGACCCGCACCACACCGCTCTGCTGCGCTTCCTGGACGGCCTCGGTGCTGGTCAGCGCGATCAGGTCGGCGATCGGCAGTGGATCGTGCACCGACAGCTGCCGCAGCACCGCGACCGCGCCGCCGGGCAGATCGGACAGAAATGTGGCCACCTGATCGGCCAGCCTGGCGTCGTCATGACCCGGCGGCGACATCACGACGCGACTCACCAGACCGTCATCCCACAACGCGGCGACGTCGTCGGGGGCGTCGGCCGGGGATGCGGTGACGATGAGTTTGGCCGCCCCGCTGACCGCGAGTTGGTACACCAGGGCCGCCGACAAGCGGTCCAGCAGATGCGCGTCATCGACGATCAGCAACAGCTCGGACCCGAGTGCCTCACGCGCGGCTCGAAGTACATCGGCGGTCTTGCCCGTCGAGGGAATGTCGATCAGGTGCGCCACGGCGGCAAACGGAACGGCGGCAGCCGATTCGGTGCCGGTGATCCACACGACGCGCCGGAAATCGCTCGCGAGATGTTCGGCCGCGGTGCGGACCACCGAGGTCTTGCCGACCCCCGAAGGTCCGAGGAGCGCCGCGCCGCAGCGCTCCTGCAGGCCGGCCTCGAGGCCATCGAGTACGCGGTCACGCGGTGCGATCACCCAGTCGACAGCCATCCATCGAATCCTATGGGGGGCGGTGGCCGTTCAACGCGGAATTGAGGTCCGGGTGCGCCGACACCGCATCGTCGAGACCGCATCCGGTGATGATTCGCCGGATGCTCGGCTGCGTGATGACAAGCCGCACCGTGACGCCACGCTGGCGGCTGTCAACAGCCTGTTTGGCCAGGGCGACCAGCGCCCCGCAGCTCATGAAATCCAGCGATCCGCAGTCGACGACGAGCAACGAGCCCTCGGGTACAGCGGCGGCGGATTCGTCGAGCATGCGCTGCCAGTGGGACTCGTTGTGGGCATCGACCTGTCCGAAGACCTGAACGATGAGGCCTCCGGGTGCGGGGTGAGCCATCCAGTGCAGCTCGTGATCCTGCTGGTTCGATTCCACGATGAAACCGAGCATACCGATCTTGGTTTACGTTGTAAACGGAGCTGCTCAGTGCTAGTTCAGCCAGGTTTCGATGCGGTCGAGCTGGGCCTCCATCGCATCCTCGAACTCGTCGGAGCTGTGATCCTCGGCCAGCATCGGTTGCAGCCGCCGCAGGTTCGGGTAGTCGGCCAGCGACGTGTCGGGCCGCGGCGCCTCGTCGAGAACCGCCTCGTCGGGACTGAGCGCCACACCGCGCGCCGACACCTCGAGCAGCAACTGGCCCACCAGGAACGTCGTATACGTCCGGTAGGCGGCCACGGCCGCGTCATCGCTGAACCCGTAGGAGATCAGCGTCTCCAGGAACGTCTCCATCCAGCGCAGACTGCGCAGCGGCGGTCGCACCCACGGGGCTTCCGGCGCCTCGGTCGCCACGAGCGGGAACACCTCGGGATGTTCGATGGCGATGCGGCGCACGCCGTGACCGAGCCGGATCAGGAAGTCCTGCCAGCCGTCCTCCTGCCGGCGCGCGGCCAGCTGATCGGTGTAGAGGCGGTCGACGATGTGGTTGACGACGCCGGTCAGCAGATCGCCCCGGCTGTGCACATAGCGATAGAGCGCCATCGCCTCGACACCGCAGGCCGCGCCCAGCCGTCGCATGGTCAACTTCGTCAGACCCTCGCGATCGATCAACCCGATCGCGGTATCCAAGATGAACTCGCGGCTCAACCGTGTCGGTTGATCGACATCGTCAGTCACCAGGATCGTCCCCTCCGCGTTCAGCCCAGTGTCCCCGCGAGCCGGGGCTGAGTCCATCGCCCACCCGACATCGTCCACCCGTCATCGGCGGTTCACCGGCACCCTCTAGTTTGTGTACGTGTCCGGTGAAACTGACCGCGAGTTTGCGGTGTGTGTCTATTGCGCTTCGGGGCCGACCCATCCCGAGCTGCTGGCATTGGCCAGTGAGGTCGGGGTGGCCATCGCCAAGCGCGGCTGGACGCTGGTCTCCGGCGGCGGCAACGTCTCGGCCATGGGTGCGGTCGCCCGCGCCGCACGCTCGTCCAACGGCCGCACCGTCGGCGTGATCCCCAAGGCTCTGGTGCACCGCGAACTCGCTGACGTGGACGCCGAAGAACTCGTGGTCACCGACACCATGCGGGAACGCAAGAAGGAGATGGAGGACCGCTCCGACGCGTTCATCGCGCTGCCCGGTGGCATCGGCACGCTGGAGGAGTTCTTCGAGGCGTGGACGGCGGGCTACCTGGGGATGCACGAGAAACCCGTGGTGCTGCTCGATCCGTTCGGTCATTACGACGGATTGTTGACCTGGTTGCGCGGCCTCGTGGACTCCGGCTACGTGACCAGCCAGGCCCTGGACCGGCTGGTCGTCGTCGACGAGGTCGCCGCGGCGCTCGACGTCTGCGCGCCGCTTACCTAGAACCGGCGGTAACGGCGGTTACCAGCGCGGCTATGGTGTTGGCCACACGAGAGCCATCTCGAGACCCAACCAACGCGCAGGGGGAGACCGCATGACCGACCAGAAATCGGGCACCAGGAGCAGCGTCGGCCTACTCGACCTCGCCAGCCAGGTACCCGGTCTGCTGATGGATGCGCCGGTCATCGCGCGGGGCGTGCTCACCGGGATGATGGCCCGGCCCACGGCCAAGACCTCGATCGGCAAGGTGTTCCAGGAGCGGGCCGCCCAGTACAGCGACCGGGTTTTCCTGAAGTTCGGCGATGAGCGGATCACCTACCGCGAGGCCAACGAGACGGTCAACCGCTATGCGGCCGTGCTCGCCGCCAAAGGCGTCGGCCACGGCGACGTGGTCGGGGTGATGCTGCGCAACTCGCCCGACGCGGTGCTGCTGATGCTCGCGATCGTCAAGTGCGGCGCCGTCGCGGGCATGCTCAACTACCACCAGCGCGGCAAGGTCCTGGCGCACAGCTTCGGGCTGCTCGACGCCGCGGCCGTGGTGGCCGAGTCCGACCTGATCGAGCACGTCACCGAATGCGGGGCCGAGGTCAACGGCCTGATCACGGTCGAGGAACTGCGCAGGCTGGCGTCCACCGCGCCCACCACGAACCCGGCCAGCACGTCGGCTGTCCTGGCCAAGGACAAGGCCTTCTACATCTTCACCTCGGGCACCACCGGCATGCCCAAGGCCAGCGTCATGACGCACTACCGCTGGCTGCGCGCCCTGGCCGGATTCGGCGGCCTGGGACTGCGGCTGCACAGCGATGACACCCTGTACTGCTGCCTGCCGCTCTATCACAACAACGCGCTGACCGTCTCGGTCGGATCGGCACTCAACTCGGGTGCCGCGCTGGCCCTCGGCAAGTCGTTCTCTGCCTCGCGGTTCTGGGACGACGTCATCGCCTACGACGCCACCGCGTTCGTCTACATCGGAGAGATCTGCGGCTACCTGCTCAACCAGCCGCCCAAGCCGACCGACCGCGCGCACAAGGTGCGCGTCATCGTCGGCAACGGACTCCGTCCGGCCATCTGGGACGAGTTCACCCAGCGGTTCGGCATCCCGCGCGTCTGCGAGTTCTACGCCGCCAGCGAGGGCAACACCGCCTTCGTCAACGTCTTCAACGTGTCGAAGTCCACCGGCATCTGCCCGAGCCCGGTGGCCTTCGTCGAATACGACGCCGACAGCGGCGAACCCGCCCGTGGTGCCGACGGCCGGCTGCGCAAGGTCAAGCGCGGCGAGCCGGGGCTGATGCTGTCGAAGATCAGCGCGCTGCAGCCGTTCGACGGGTACACCGATCCCTCGGCCAGCGAGAAGAAGCTGGTGCGCAACGCGTTCAAGGAAGGCGACGTCTGGTTCAACACCGGCGACCTGATGCGTTCGCAGGGGCTGGGCCACGCCGCGTTCGCCGACCGCCTTGGTGACACCTTCCGGTGGAAGGGCGAGAACGTGGCGACCACCGAGGTGGAAGCCGCGCTCGCCGGGAACCCGGCCGTCGACGAGTGCACGGTGTTCGGTGTCGAGGTGCCCGGTGCGGGCGGCCGCGCCGGCATGGCCGCCGTCCAGCTCAAGGCCGACCACGAGTTCGACGGGAAGGCGATCGCCGACGCGTTCTACAGCCACCTGCCCTCGTACGCCGTGCCGCTGTTCGTCCGCGTCGTCACCGAACTCGCCCACACCTCCACGTTCAAGAGCCAGAAGGTGGAGCTGCGCAAGCAGGGCTACGGATCGGACATCAAGGACCCGCTGTACGTGCTGGCCGGCCGCGACGAAGGCTACGTGCCGTTCTACCCCGAGTACCCCGAGGAAGTGACGGCCGGAAAGCGGCCCAAGTAGTAGGCCGCGCCGGTTTCTACCCGCGGGTCGTCGGCGGTGTCGAGTCACGACCCCGAGGTGGAAAACCAGGGCGGATGCCGCACCAGGCACTATGGAGGCGTGTTGTCGACGTTCTGTGGTCGCCCGGTCGCGGCTGACCGTGCGCTGATCATGGCGATCGTCAACCGGACCCCGGACTCGTTCTACGACCGCGGGGCCACCTTCACCGACGACGCGGCCAAGGCGGCGGCGCAGCGCGTCATCGACGAGGGCGCCGACGTGATCGACGTCGGCGGGGTCAAAGCCGGCCCCGGCAGCATGGTCGACGCCGACGAGGAGATCGCCCGCGTCGTGCCGTTCATCGAATGGCTGCGCACCACCTACCCCGACCAGCTGATCAGCGTCGACACCTGGCGTGCGGCGGTCGCCAAGCAGGCCTGTGCGGCCGGGGCCGATCTGATCAACGACACCTGGGCGGGCGCGGATCCGGCGCTGCCGGAGGTGGCCGCCGAGTTCGGAGCGGGCCTGGTGTGCTCACACACCGGCGGCGCCGTGCCGCGCACCCGGCCGTTCCGGGTGAACTACGGGATCACCGAACGCGGCGTCGTCGACGACGTCATCGCCGAGGTGACCGCCGCTGCCGAGCGGGCGGTAGCAACGGGTGTGCCTGCCGACCGGATCCTGATCGACCCGACCCATGATTTCGGTAAAAACACTCATCACGGTCTTAGTTTGTTGCGCCACGTAAAAGATCTTGTTAAGACCGGATGGCCAGTCCTGATGGCGCTGAGCAACAAGGATTTCGTCGGGGAGACTCTGGGTGTGGATCTGACCGAACGCCTGGAGGGCACCCTGGCCGCGACGGCACTGGCCGCCGCGGATGGAGCCGCCATGTTCCGGGTACACGAGGTCGGACCCACTCGGCGCGTGCTGGAAATGGTCGCGTCGATCCAGGGAGTGCGGGCACCCGCACGAACAGTGAGGGGGCTCGCGTGACCGCTCTGCCTGATCTGTCCGTCGCCGACGGCGTCGTCGGCCACCGCTGGCTGACCGACCACAGCTGGAACCGGCCGAATTGGACCATCGCCGAACTGGAGGCCGCCAAGGCCGGCCGCACGGTCTCGGTCGTGCTGCCCGCCCTCAACGAGGAAGAAACCGTCGCCTCCGTCGTCGAGACCATCACCCCGCTGCTCGGCGGGCTGGTCGATGAGCTGATCGTGCTCGACTCGGGTTCCACCGACGACACCGAGATTCGCGCGGTGGCCGCCGGGGCCCGCGTGATCAGCCGCGAGGTGGCGCTGCCCGAGATCGCACCGCAGCCGGGCAAGGGTGAGGTGCTGTGGCGCTCACTGGCCGCCACCACGGGCGACATCATCGCCTTCGTCGACTCCGACCTGATCGACCCCGACCCGATGTTCGTCCCCAAGCTGCTGGGCCCGCTGCTCACCGCCGACGGTGTGCACCTGGTCAAGGGCTTCTACCGGCGCCCGCTCAAGGTCAGCGGCGCCGAGGACGCCAACGGCGGCGGCCGGGTCACCGAGCTGGTGGCACGCCCGCTGCTGGCCTCGCTGCGCCCCGAACTGAACTGCGTGCTGCAGCCGCTGGGCGGCGAGTACGCGGGCACGCGCGAGTTGTTGACCTCGGTGCCGTTCGCGCCCGGTTACGGCGTGGAGATCGGCCTGCTGGTCGACACCTACGACCGGCTGGGCCTGGACGCCATCGCCCAGGTGAACCTGGGGGTGCGGGCGCACCGCAACCGGCCGTTGACCGAGCTGGCCTCGATGAGCCGGCAGGTCATCGCGACCCTGTTGTCGCGGTGCGGCATCGCCGATTCGGGGGTGGGGCTGACGCAGTTCTACGCCGACGGTGACGACTTCACCCCGCGGGTGTCGTCGGTGTCGCTGGCCGACCGCCCGCCGATGGTCACCCTGCGCCCGCGCTAGATGTCGCATGCGTGAGGCAGTATCGAGGGCGTGACACTGATACTGCTGTACCTGGTGGTGCTGGTTCTGGTGGCCACGGTGCTGTTCGGTCTGGGCAGCGTCATCTTCGGCCGGGGTGAGTCGCTGCCGCCGTTACCGCGAGGGACGACGGCGACGGTCCTGCCCGCCTCGGGCGTCACCGGTGCCGATGTGGATGCGGTCAAGTTCGCCCAGGTCGTTCGCGGCTACAAGACCAGCGAGGTCGACTGGGTCCTGGATCGGCTGGGGCGCGAACTGGACGCGGTGCGCGGGGAGCTGGCCGCGGTCCGCGCGGCCTACGGGGTGCCCGCCGACTTCGGCGAGGAGGACGACGCCGACGAGGACGAAGAGGTGTCGGCCACCGCAGGCGAGGTCCGCACCTCGGAGGAGTCGTGACCGACGACAAGATCCGGTGCGGCTGGGCCGTGCAATCGGGCGACGCCCTCTACCGCGACTATCACGACACCGAGTGGGGCAGGCCGCTGCGGGATTCCGCCGCGCTGTTCGAGCGAATCAGCCTGGAGGCGTTCCAGAGCGGGCTGAGCTGGCTGACCATCCTGCGCAAGCGGGAGAATTTCCGGGCCGCATTCGACGGGTTCGATGCGGCCACCGTCGCCAAGTACACCGACGACGACGTCGAGCGGCTGATGGCCGACGCGGGCATCGTGCGCAACCGGGCCAAGATCGTCGCGACCATAGCCAACGCCAGGGCGGTCACCGACCTCGACGTCGACCTGGGCGAGCTGCTGTGGTCGTTCGCCCCGCCGGCCCGGCCGCGGCCCGCTGACCTGGCACAAGTGCCTGCCGTGACGCCGGAATCGACCGCGATGGCCAAGGAGCTCAAACGTCGGGGCTTCAAATTCGTCGGCCCCACCACGGCATATGCGTTGATGCAGGCCACCGGGATGGTCGACGATCACATCGCGTCCTGCTGGGTTCCGCCGACCGCCCAAAAGTGACATCAGTCGGTATCCGATGGGTCTTTGCACAAGCATCGGCGTGGATAAGGAACAATAGGGGGAGTTCAGTAGCAGTTCAACGCCGGGTGCCGCCAACGAGTGGGCGGCTTCGGCCCCAACCTGGCCCGCTGACGCGGGTCGGCGAAGTTGGAGGGAGCACTCGATGGCGGCGATGAAGCCCCGGACTGGTGACGGTCCACTGGAAGCAACCAAAGAGGGGCGAGGGATCGTGATGCGAGTACCGCTGGAAGGCGGTGGGCGCCTCGTTGTCGAACTGACTCCCGACGAGGCTGCGGCGCTGGGCGACGAACTCAAGGCCGTCACCAGCTGATCGACTTCGCAAGGTGTCCGCTCAGGCGGACACCTTGCGGTATATCTCCAGGGTCTGCTCAGCGATGTGCGCCCAGGAGAATTCTGCGATGCACCGCTGGCGTCCGGCCTCGCCGTACTTCCTGGCGGTTTCCGGCTCGGCCACCAGTGAGTTGACCGCGTCGGCCAGCCGCATCTCGAAGAAGCGCGGGTCCGTGGCGTCGTAGTGCACCAGAAGACCGGTCTGATGGTCGGCGACGACCTCCGGGATACCGCCGACGTCGGAGGCCACCACCGGCGTCGAACAGGCCATCGCTTCCAGGTTCACGATGCCCAACGGCTCGTACACCGAGGGGCACACGAAAACCGTGGCAGCGGAAAGTATTTCGCGGATCTTGTTGATCGGCAGCATTTCGCGCACCCAGAACACGCCGGTGCGGGCCCTGGCCAGCTCGGCCACCGCCGAGGACACCTCGGCGGCGATCTCCGGGGTATCCGGGGCGCCTGCGCACAACACCAGCTGAACGTCCGGACTGAACCGGTGGGCCGCGGCCACCAGATGGGCGACGCCCTTCTGGCGGGTGATGCGCCCGACGAAGGCCACGATCGGGCGACTCAGGTCGACGCCGAGTTCGGCGAGCACCGAGTCGTGGTCGGCCGGTGGGGCCGGGTACCAGACGTCCGTGTCGATCCCGTTGCGCACCACGTGGACCCGGCCGGGATCGAGCGCCGGGTACGTGCGCAGCACGTCGTCGCGCATACCGGAGCTCACCGCGATCACCGCGTCGGCGGCCTCGATCGCGGTGCGCTCCACCCACGAGGACACCCGGTAGCCCCCGCCGAGCTGTTCGGCCTTCCATGGCCGCAGCGGCTCCAGTGAATGCGCGGTCAGCACGTGAGGGATGCCGTAGAGCAGCCCGGTCAGATGCCCGGCCATCCCGGCGTACCAGGTGTGCGAGTGCACAACCGTGGCCGCCGCCGCGGAGTTGACCATGTTGAGGTCCGCGGACAGTGTCGACAGCGCCGCGTTGGCGCCGCGCAGCGCCGGGTCGGGCTGCGCGACGAAGGCACCGTCCCGCGGGGCGCCCATGCAGTGCACGTCGACAGCGCACAGCTGACGCAGCTGTGCGACGAGTTCGGTCACGTGCACTCCGGCACCGCCGTACACCTCGGGTGGATATTCCCGAGTCATCATGGCCACCCGCATATCCGAGACGGTAGTAGGTCGCAGTGGGTCCAGCTACACCGCACACTTCTGTTGCCATTGGCTGGCCGCGTTGCTGGTTGGCGGATAGGTTTGGACGCATGAGGGAGTTGCCACATGTGCTGGGCATAGTTCTGGCCGGGGGAGAGGGCAAGCGGCTGTATCCGTTGACAGCCGATCGTGCCAAGCCGGCAGTTCCCTTCGGCGGCGCCTACCGGCTGATCGACTTCGTGCTGTCCAATCTGGTGAACGCCCGGTACCTCCGGATCTGCGTTCTGACGCAATACAAGTCGCATTCACTGGACCGTCACATCAGCCAGAACTGGCGGCTCTCGGGCCTGGCCGGCGAGTACATCACCCCGGTGCCGGCCCAGCAGCGGCTCGGGCCGCGCTGGTACACCGGATCGGCGGATGCGATCTACCAGTCGCTCAACCTGATCTACGACGAAGACCCGGACTACATCATCATCTTCGGCGCCGACCACGTGTACCGCATGGATCCCGAGCAGATGCTGCGGTTCCACATCGACAGCGGGGCCGGCGCGACCGTGGCCGGGATCCGGGTGCCGCGCGCCGAGGCCAGTGCGTTCGGCTGCATCGACGCCGACGATTCCGGGCGCATCAGGGAATTCGTGGAAAAGCCCGCGGATCCGCCGGGTACCCCCGACGATCCGGAGCAGACCTTCGTGTCGATGGGCAATTACATCTTCACCACGAAGGTGCTCATCGACGCGATCCGCGCCGACGCCGACGACGACCACTCCGACCACGACATGGGCGGCGACATCATTCCCCGGCTGGTGTCCGACGGCATGGCCGCGGTCTACGACTTCAACAACAACGAGGTGCCGGGGGCCACCGAACGCGATCACGGCTACTGGCGCGACGTCGGAACCCTGGACGCGTTCTACGACGCACACATGGATCTGGTGTCCGTGCACCCGGTGTTCAACCTCTACAACAAGCGCTGGCCGATCCGCGGCGAGTCGGAGAATCTGGCGCCGGCCAAGTTCGTCAACGGGGGATCGGCGCAGGAGTCGGTGGTCGGCGCCGGCAGCATCATTTCGGCTGCCTCGGTGCGTAATTCGGTGCTGTCGTCCAACGTGGTGATCGACGACGGCGCCATCGTGGAGGGCAGCGTGCTGATGCCGGGGGTGCGGATCGGCCGGGGCGCGGTGGTGCGCCACGCGATCCTCGACAAGAACGTGGTGGTCGGCCCGGGTGAGATGGTCGGCGTGGACCTCGACAAGGACCGGGAGCGGTTCGCGATCAGCGCGGGCGGCGTGGTGGCCGTCGGCAAGGGTGTGTGGATCTGACCTGACCCGTCGTCAGCGCGGGCTCACTCCCATGGGTCCACCGCGGCCGGCCGCGGCGCCGCACTGGTGCGCGCGTTGGCGCCCACCTTGGCCTCGTTCCGCCGATTGCGCCACCGCCAGAGCCGGAAGGCGCCCCAGAGCAACGCCAGCAGTGCGACGAGCACCAGGACCGGCAGCAGGATCGCCACGAAAACCAGACCGACGCTGGTGACGTCCTCGACGGTGGACAGCACGGGTGCGGCGACCCCGGCCGTTGCGACGTTGGCCGCCGGTCTCACCGTCGACTTGGTCAACGACACCACGAGCGCGGTGACCGCACCGATCGCCACCGGAATCCATTGGCCGGACTGGGCGAAGGCACCCGGGTCGGCGACGGCGGCAGTCTGCGACGCGGTACCCGAGCCGAACACTATGCCGCCCGCCGTCGGGCGGACGAAGGTCTGGATCGTGTCGTTGACGGAGTCGAGTGCGGGGATCTTGTCGGCCACCACTTCGACGATCAGCAGCACCGCGACGATCGCCATCACCCAGCCGTTCTCCAGCCAGGACCATCCCGCAGGCAACGACACCAGATGGGTGAAGCGTGACAGCAGGCCCAGCGCCAGCAACGGGATGTAGGCGTTGAGCCCCGCCGCGGTGGCCAGGCCGAAGCCGGTCAACAGTTCCATTACTGCAGTATGCGGCGAACTCGGCCCGGTGCCAGGTAGTTCGCCGTTATCGGCTTTGGGTCGCCCGGTTCCAGGCCAGTGGGTTCAGCTCGCGGTAGGGGTCCTCGGCGCGCAGGGTCAGCAGATCATCCAGGCTTCGCTCCAGCATTTCCTGGGTGCCCTGTTTGACGGTGTCGACCCATTTCGCGTCCGAGGTCCGTGCCGGTTTCGTGGTGCCGATCGGCTCCGCGAAACTCAGATACATGCGTTGTGGCCGTGGGATCAGGGTGGGGCCGATACCGCGGACCAGGGGCATGGCCCTGTCGCGCTGCCCGGTCAGTTTCTCGCTGACGGCCTGGCTGAGCCGGCCCAACCAGTGGTCGCGGGTCGTCACTCCCACGTACACGTCGTCGCCGCCGACGAGTGCGACGGGGACGATGGGGTAGCCGTGTTCGATGGCGACGCGCGCGAATCCGGCGCGGCCTTCCCAGCGCAGCTTGTATTGCTCGCCCTTGAACTTGCCGATCTCTCGGCCGCCGCCGGGAAACACCATGACGGGCTCGTCGTGCGCCATCAGTTCGCGGGCGCCCTCGGGGGATCCGACGACGGCCCCGCAGGCCGCCATGACGTCGGAGAGGGGTCGGGGCATGTCACCGAATCGACGGTCGGTCAGCGCCCGCACCCGCATCCCGATCTCGCGGCGCACCACGTACGGGATCAGCAGCGTCTCGGTGCCGAACTGGGTGTGGTTGCCCACCAACAGAAATCGGCCGTCGCGGGGCAGATTCTCCAGGCCGTCCACATAGGGCCGGTAGAGGTTGACCAGCGGGTCGACGCCGTCGGCGACGGCTTCCACCGCGCGGCGCAAGGTCTGGACGTGGCTGGGCTGGTTCATGATCTCGTCGATCTTGGTGACGGACATGCTGTCGATCATACCGAACGAACTAGTTCGTCTGCTATGGTGTCGCTGTGAGAAGCACGACAGAGCTGCGTGGCGAGATCCTGGGCGCGGCGCGCGCCGAATTCGCCAGGTACGGCCTTGCCGGCGCCCGGATCGACCGGATCGCTCGCGCGGCACACGCCAGCAAGGAGCGGCTCTACGCCCACTTCGGGGACAAGGAGACCCTGTTCCGTGAGGTGTTCGCGGCGGACGCGGCCGAGTTCTTCCAGTCGGTCACCCTGCGGCCGGACGCGGTCCCCGACTTCGTCGGCGACATCTACGACCTGGTCTGCCGCCGGCCCGAACATCTGCGCATGATCACCTGGGCTCAACTCGAGGGATTCAGCCTCGACGAACCCGAGACCGGTGGTGCGCCCGCGCACGCTCAAGCGGTGGCCGCGATCGAAGCGGCACAGGCCGACGGTCACGTCGACCCCATCTGGAATCCGACCGATCTGATCGCGATGTTGTTCGGCATCGGTATGGCGTGGGCACACCTACCGCACCCCGAGGTGGCCACCGATGATCCGGCCGTCCTGGCCTCGCGCCGGGCCGCCGCCGTCGAAGCCGCCGCCCGGATCAGCGCCGCGCGGGGAAACATGGGTGCCGCGACCTAACATCGGGTTATGCGAGCGCGTGGTCACGAGAGCGCTGTGGCGGCAGGGTGGGACATCGCCAGACCGTCGAATCGGACCCCGGGTCGGCGGATGGCGGGCTTTCGTGATCGCGCCACCGATCTGGTCGAGCTGCCCATCGTTCCGCGTCCGGCCGTTACCGTTGTGTTCGAGTTCGGTGATTGCGTGCTGGCGGTCGACGATAACGCGGGCCGACAGCAGTGGGGGAGCCTGGTCGCCGGACCCGGTCCTTGCGCCGTCCGTGTCCAAACTCGATCCGCCGCATGCGTCGAAGTCCTCGTGTCCCCGGTTCTGGCAACCGCAGTGCTCGGTGTGTCCCCAGCTGAACTCGACAACAATGTCGTTGTTCTAGACGACCTTTGGGGTCGTGAGGCATCACGAATGCGGCAGCAGTTGACCGATGCTCGGTCGTGGGGAGACCGCTTCGAGTTGACCGAGGCCCTGATCTCCAAACGACTAGGGCTGGGTCCGGCAGCCGATCCGCAGGTGGTCTGGGCGTGGAACCGCATGCTGGCCTGCCGAGGCCAAATCAGAGTCGAGCGCCTGGCAGCGGAGCTTGAATGGAGCCGTAAGCGGCTGTGGTCAAGATTCCGGCACCAGATCGGACTGTCGCCGAAACGGGCTGCTGCCCTGATCCGGTTCGATCACGCTGCTCGCCGGCTCATGAACGGGGAGACACCGGCGCGGGTCGCCGTCGAGTGTGGCTACGTCGATCAATCCCACTTCCATCGAGATGCCTTGTCGTTCACCGGAATGACTCCGACGAGCCTGGCTCGGAGCCCTGGATCGGCGATCGATCGCATCGCGTATCCGCAGTAGGGAACATTCGTACAAGATTTCCGTAAATGCTGCGTGTGAGGGTGTGACCATGCAACGTCACGATCCCATCGCCATTGCCGCTGACCTGGCACCGTTCGACTTCAGGGAGGTCGCGCCGTTCAACGGCGCTGCGTTCTGCATGTATTACGGTGACCAGCTGGACAAATCCGAATGGGAACTCCACCCCGACACCGACGAGCTGTTGATGGTGTTGAAGGGCCGGGTGACCGTTGAGGTCCTCACCGACACGGAGTCTCATCGAACTGAGCTCACCGCCGGACAATTTGTGGTCGTGCCCAAGGGGCACTGGCATCGTCACGTCGAGGTGCAGGATGTCGTCGAGCTCTTCTTCACACCCGGCGTCACTGAGGAATCCACCGCCGATGACCCGCGGCAGCAAGCGCAGGCACGATGAACCTGCGTGGCGCGACGACGCTGGTAACCGGCGCCACCGGCGGCATCGGGCAGGCGATCGCGGCCAAGCTGGCCGCCCATGGCAGCGAGCTGGTACTGACCGGGCGCCGAGCCGACATCCTTGAGCCGATGGCCGAGAAGCTGAATGGGCGGGCCTTTCCCGCTGATCTGGCTGACGAGCGCGCGATCGAGGCGTTGCTTGTGGCGGCCGGTCCGATCGACGTGGTGGTGGCCAACGCGGCGCTGCCGGCCACCGGCCTTCTGGCCGACTATTCCGGCCATCAGATCGACCGGGCGCTCGCCGTCAACCTCCGTGCGCCCATCCTGATGGCAAAGCTGGCCGGGGAGGGCATGGTCGCTCGGCGGCGAGGCCACCTGGTGTTCATCAATTCACTATCGGGCAAGACCGCATCCGGATATGCATCCCTGTACAACGCAACCAAGTTCGGCATGCGCGGCTTTGCGCTCGCGCTTCGTGAGGATCTGCGTACTCACAACGTCGGCGTGTCGACGATCTTTCCGGGATACGTCCGCAATGCAGGAATGTTCGCTGATTCCGGTGCGAAATTACCGGTGGGGATCGGCACTCGTTCCCCGGAGGACGTGGCCGGTGCCACGGTACGAGCGATCGAACGGGACCTCGCCGAGGTCGATGTCGCGCCGTGGCCTATGCGGATGATCGGCTGGGCGGGAGGGGCCGCCCCATGGCTGGCGGCGGCGATTCAGCGCCGAGCCGGGGCGGATGCCATCACCGCACAACTGGCCGAGGGGCAACGCTACAAACGCTGATCTCACCAGACGTAGGGCAGCAGCCGGTAGCGGACCTTCCGGGTGTACTCGTCGTAGCCGGCGAGCTCGGCGCGCAGCATCTTCTCCTCGTCACTGATGCGAAGTGCGAGCAGGGCGAACCCGGGGATGAGCAGCAGCAGGGCCCAGTACGAGCCGAGAGCCAGCGGCAGCCCGATCATCATGATCACGTTGCCGAAGTACATCGGGTGACGGACGAGCCCGTACAGACCGGTGGACACGACCGTCTGCCCGGCCTCCACCTTCACGTTGGCAGCCGCGTAGCTGTTTTGGATGACCACCAGCATCGCGATGCCGAGTCCGGTCGCCACCAACACATTTCCGAGCACCGAGACGACCGCGGGCACGGCCGACCACCCGAGCCGATGGTCGAGCGCGCCGGCCACGATCATCACCGCGAGCAACAGGAATGCCATGGTGCTCGCGAATTTCTGCACGGGCCGGGTCTCGGCCGTGGGGCCGGCCTGCATCCGGCGCCGCAGCGCCGCCGGATCGTGGGAGGCGAGGTAGATGCTGGGCAGTGTCGACGCGACCGCGAACACCGCGATGAATACCCAGCCCTGCCAGTAGTCGAACGTGCCGGCAGGCCCGAACACGAGGATCGCGAAGACCGCGAAGCCGACGACGGCGGACGTCGCTGCCTGGAGGCCGAGCTTCATATCGCGCCGGTCACCAGACGTAGGGCAGCAGCCGGTAGCGGACCTTCTGGGTGTACTCGTCGTAGCCGGCGAGTTCGGCGCGCAGCATCTTCTCCTCGTCGGCGATCCGCACCCCGAAAATCGGTACCGCCAGGATGGATACGAGCAACGCCCAGTAGGAGCCCAGCGCCAGCGGGGTGCCGAACATCATCAACACTGCGCCGAAGTACATCGGGTGGCGCACCAGGCCGTACAAACCCGTTGAGACGAGCGGTTGTTCGTCCTCCACCTGGATGCTCGCGCCGGCGAAGCTGTTCTGGAAGACCACCGCTTGCGCCAGGATGAGCCCGACAGCAACCAGGATGTTGCCGAGGACGACGACTGCCACCGGCACGCTCGACCAACCGAACCGGTGGTCGAGGGCACTCAGCACGAACGCCGCGAACGCCGAGCCCGTGACCGCCCAGATGACGATCTTCTGCACGAGCCGGGTTTCCGCGGTCGGGCCGCCGTGCAGGCGACGTTGCAGGGCGGCGGGGTCTCTGACTGCCAGATAGATGCTCGGGACCATGGTGGTGGCCATGAACACCGCGACGAAAACCCAGGCCTGCCAATAGTGGAACGTGCCTGCCGGCCAGAACAGCGCCACGGCGAAGAGCGCCAGGCCGAACACACCCGAAGCGATGGTCTGTAGTGCGAGTTTCATCAACTGCCTCCTGTTTGGGTTCACACCGCGTCGCGGTTGCGATAGATCCAGCCGGCGATGGCCGCCAAAACTGTTGCGGCGAACAGCATCACGATCAGCGCCATGGCCGGGAAGCTGCTCGGGACGGTGGTCTGGCCCACCGGTGAAAGCTCGATCAGCCAGCGCGGCAGGCGGAGCAGCGCCCCTAGGTACAGCGCGGTGATCACGAATGTCACTGCCAGCCAGGCGATCCACGGCGTGCGCAGCGCCACGGCCAGCGCCGCGATCGAGGCGACCACGGCGAGCGCGGGCAAGTAGGCCAGCGCGGACAGGGTGAGGCGGATGATCGTGCCCGGCTCGCCCAGCGTCAACCCGGCGCCCAGGCCGTTGCCGAGCCCGGCGCAGATCATCAGCACCGCCGCCCCCGCCAGGGCGCATGCGACCGCGCCCAGCAACCACCGCCAGCGCGACACCGAACCGGCCAGCACCGGCTCGCCCAGCCCGTTCTGCTCGTCAGCGTGCACCCGCAGTACCACCGAGGTGACGTACGCGCTGGCGGCCGCGGCCAGGAACTGGGTCATGGTGGTGTAGATGCCGTCGTTGCCCGTCGTGGACAGCAGCCGGGCGATCAACTCGTTGGTCTCGGCCGCATCCAGCAGCGCCTTCGTCATCGATCCGAACACCAGCCCGGCCACGAACAGCCCTACGGCCCAACCGATCGTCTGACCCCGTTGCAGCGCCAGGTGCAGCCGCAGCGGGCCGGTGATGGCGGGGGCGTCGGGCTTCTCGCCCGCGGAGGCGATGGTGCCCGCGTCGTATTGCCGACGGCTCTCCAGCACCGCGGCCACGGCCATCAACGCGACGGCCAGCACCACCAGCAAGCCGAACGGCCACCAGCGCAGGTCGGTGAACGGCCGCATCTGCTGCGCCCAGGCGATCGGTGAGAACCAGCTCAGCACGCTGCCCGAGTTGTCGATGACATCGCCGGCCCCGCGCACCAGCGCGGCCACCGCCAGTGTGGCCATCGCGGCGCCCGACGCGGTGCGGGCCTGTCGCCAGAGCTGTGCGGTCACGGCCGCGACCGCACCGAGCACCATGGCCACTCCCGTGATGCCCAGACACATGGCAGCGGTGTCGACGACCGCGAACCCGGTGGAGGCCATCGCCAGGGTCATGGTGAGCGCCAGTACGGCGTTGAGCGCGCCGACCAGGGTCAGGGCCGCGGCGGTGCGGGCGTACCGGCCGACCACCGACGAGAGCACGAGTTCGGCGCTGCCGTTTTCCTCTTCGGCACGGGTATGACGAATCACGGTGAGAATCGCCAGGATCGAGGTGGCGATCGTCAGGGTGAGCGTCAGCTCGTTGGCCATCATCACGCCGAGGTCGGTCTCGTTGACACCGAACATCGGGCCGCCGAGCATCATCCCGGCCGGGGTCTTGAGCAGGTTGACCCGGGCCAGCCGTTGCTCCTCGCCCGGGTAGGCCAGCCGAATCGCGTTGGGGGCGTACACCATCATCAACGTCAGCACGGCGAGCCACACGCTGAGCCGGACCCGGTCGCGGCGCAGCGCCAGCCGCAACAGCGTCGCGGTACCGGTGAACGGTGACGTCGTCGTGCGTGCCGGACCAGCAGGGCGGGCAGGCGCCGTCGCGGTCGTCATCGCATCGTCCCCTGGTACTCGCGCAGGAACATGTCCTCGAGGGAGGCCGGTGCGACGGTGAGATCTTCGATACCGAGATCGGTGAGGTGTTCGAGGGCGAACTCGATGTCGTTGCGGTCCACCGAGAAGCTCACGGCGCCGTCGCGGCTGGTGAAGTCATGGACGTAGGGGGTGTTCTGCAGGGCCCGGCCGTCAGACCGGGTGCGCGCGACGACCTTGGTGCGCATCAGATGTCGCAGCTCGGCCAGCGTCCCGGACCGGACCGTGCGACCGGACCGGATGATCGTCACGTTGTCGCAGAGCTTCTCCACCTCGGCCAGGATGTGGCTGGACAGCAGGACCGCGGCGCCCTGGCGGGCGACCTCGGCCACGCATCGCTGAAATGCCTTTTCCATCAACGGGTCCAGCCCCGAGGTCGGTTCATCGAGAATGTAGAGCTCGGAATGGCAGCTGAACGCCGCGATGATGGCGACCTTCTGGCGGTTGCCCTTGGAGTAGGTGCGGGCCTTCTTGTGCGGGTCCAGCTCGAACAGGTCGATCAGGTCGTCGCGGCGCCGGGTGTCGACACCGTTGCCGCGCAGCCGGCACAGGAAGTCGATGGCCTGCATGCCGGTCAGGTTGGGCCACAACGTGACATCGCCGGGGACGTAGGCGATCCGGCGGTGCAGGGCGACCGCGTCGCGCCACGGATCGCCGCCGAGGAGGCGTACGGTGCCTCCGTCGGCGCGGAGCAGCCCCAGCAGGACCCGGATCGTGGTGGACTTGCCCGCGCCGTTGGGCCCGAGGAATCCGGTGACGTCGCCGGGGGAGACGGTGAGGTTCAGTCCATCGAGCGCTTTGGTGTGCCCGAAAGACTTTGACAATCCGCGGATTTCGACGGACTTGTGGTTCACGCTGGCTCCTTGGTGTCGGTCGTGGATGCTGAACTGAACGGGATGCCTTGCTCGCGTTGGTGCAGGAACGTGTCGTACATGGTCGAATCGGTCATCAGGCCCTCGGTGTAGAGCTCGAGGGCAGGCAGCATCATGTCCTCGCCGTAGTCGCGCAGCACCCGGCGCAGATCCGTTGGGTCGTCGTGCATCTGCAGATACAGCAGAAACCCGCCGCCGCTGCATATCGCCATGAACCTGGCCCGGGCCCGCGGGTCGCGGCTGGGTTTGAGCAGCCCGGTGCGGACCCCCTCTTGCAGGTACTCCTCGGCGTTGGCGACCATGGTGCGCCAGAACGTCTTCGCCAACTCGCTGCCGGACTGCATGCTGCGGACCAGGTAGGCCATCAGCGGCGCGTACGACTCGATCTCGGCCATCTGGGCCATCCAGGTCGCGGGGTCGGCGCTCTGCAACGACTCGGTCTTGGCCTCGCGCACCACCTCGGCCACGTAGGCGTCGCACGCCTTGCGCAGCCCCTCCTTGGACCCGAAGTGGTGGATCACCAGGGCGGCGCTGACTCCCGCGGCCTCGGCGATGGTGCGCAGGCCGACGTTGAATCCGTGCTGCCCGTACTGCTCGATCGCAGAGTCGCGGATCCGGGCCATCGCTGTTCGATCATCGGCTGAACGCATGTTTAATACGCTAAACATGTGTTCAGCCGTCGGTCAAGGGGTGGGCCCGTCAGGAATCCGTAAAGAAAAATCCGGCCCCACCCCGAGGTGAGGGGTGAGGCCGGGCGAAAGGCGGAAGATCAGTCGCGAGCGGCGGCCAGCAGGCCGTCGCCCAACGGGATCAGCACGGGGGTGAGCCGCTCGTCCTCGGCGATCAGCCGGGCCGCTTCCCGCACGGCGCTGACCTCGGCGTCGTTGGCCGACGCGTCGCCGGCCCGGCCGCCGAGCGCGGCGCGGTGCAGCACGATCGCGCCGCCGGGGCGGAGCAGGCGCACGCCCTCGGTCACGAACTGCGGCTGGTCGATCGGCTCGGCATCGATGAACACCAGGTCGTAGGACTCATCGGCCAGCCGGGTCAGCACTTCCTGGGCGCGTCCGCTGATCAGCCGGGTCCGTCCCGGACCGACGCCGGCCTCGTTGAACCCCTGCTTGGCGATGCGCTGATGCTCGGGTTCGACGTCGATCGTGGTCAGCACGCCGTCGTCGCTCATACCGGACAGCAACCACAACCCGCTGACCCCGGCGCCGGTACCGACCTCGACGACCGCCCTGCCCCCGGTGAGTCGCGCGAGCACGCTGAGCAACGCTCCCACCGCCGGCGTGACCGCGCCCGCGCCGAGTTCTTCGGCCCGCTCGCGCGCGGCCGCGACGATCTCGTCCTCGGAGATCGACCGTTCGGCATGCGTGACGATCGCCTCGGCGCGACCGGGGTTGGAGCTGACCATGCCCGCAGCGTAGGCCAGACCCCCGGGGCACCGTCGCGACACGCCCGTGGGTGGTAGGTATCACCCCTGAAAATTCGCTGGTCTACGCAGGTAACCCGACGTATCGTCGGCTTTCTCAGGGAAAGTTCAGATTGCTCATATGCCCGCCACACCGGGATCAGGAACGGTATCCGCATGGAACACGGCGCCCGCTGGCGCACTGCCCAGCACAACCAGGACAGCAATCGGAATAACGAAGTCATCAGTCGTGTTGAGCTGAGTGAAATCTGTGATCAGGAGGATCCGACGAGCGCGAACGCAGTTACCGCGAACCCCGCGACCCAGGCCGCCCCGGTGACCATGGCACATCTGGAGCAGTTCACCGCAGGCGAATGGGTCGAACCGTCCGATGAACTGACCGGTACGGCGGTTTTCGACGCCACCGGCGATCAGGCGGCGATGCCGTCCTGGGACGAGTTGGTGCGCCAACACGCGGACCGGGTGTACCGCCTGGCCTATCGCCTCTCGGGTAACCAGCACGACGCCGAGGACCTGACCCAGGAGACCTTCATCCGGGTGTTCCGCTCGGTGCAGAACTACCAGCCGGGAACCTTCGAGGGGTGGCTGCACCGCATCACCACCAACCTGTTCCTCGACATGGTCCGTCGTCGTGGCCGCATCCGGATGGAAGCGCTGCCCGAGGACTACGACCGGGTGCCCGCCGACGATCCGAACCCCGAGCAGATCTATCACGACTCGCGGTTGGGAGCCGATCTTCAGGCAGCCCTGGACTCCCTGGCCCCGGAGTTCCGCGCCGCGGTGGTCCTGTGCGACATCGAGGGTCTGTCCTACGAGGAAATCGGCGCCACGCTGGGCGTGAAGCTCGGCACCGTGCGCAGCCGCATTCACCGCGGTCGACAGGCGTTGCGTGAGTATCTGGCGAAGAACTCGCCGGAAACCGCGAAATCCGCCTAGCGGTGGTTGGTGTTCAGCGCGCCCGGTCGCGCTACATTCGGGTCAGGACATTTGGGCGTGGTGAGAGGAGCTGGGTGATGGTCGACCCGGGACACGTGTTCCGTCGGGCATTCTCCTGGTTGCCTGCGCAGTTCGCCTCGCAGAGTGATGCGCCCGTCGGTGCACCTCGCCAGTTCGGTTCCACCGAGCACCTCTCGATCGAGGCCATCGCGGCATTCGTCGATGGTGAGTTGCGGATGAGCGCCCATCTGCGGGCCGCACACCATTTGTCCCTCTGCCCGGATTGCGCGGCCGAGGTCGATGCCCAGGGCCAGGCCCGGGCCGCATTGCGGGACTCCTGTCCGATAGCCATTCCGAATTCCCTGCTGGGCCTGTTGTCGCAGATACCGCACCACAGCCCGCAGCCTTCGGCCGAGGTCGATGAACAGCCCCCGTTTGCTGATGACCCGACGCGGAGCCGGCGTAAGCGCCGGTAGGCTGGACCCAAGGCGATCAGTGACCGGCGTCGGCCTATCTGGCTGGGGCGGGCGCTCCGATAGAGAGTGATACACCGGTGACCAACCAGGACCAGTCCGACGAGAGCGGCCGTCTGGAACCGCGCCCTGTCGAGCGGCCACCCGTCGACCAGTTGTCGCAGCGCACCTTCGGCCGCCCCACCGGCGTTGACGGCTCGTTCCAGGGTGCGGAGAAGTACCAGGACCAGGGCGAGTACGCGCCCAAGGACCAGCCGCCGGATCCCGTGCTGGCCGAGGCCTTCGGCCGCCCCGGAGGCGCAGGCGACTCGCTGCAGCGCCATCCCACCGACGCCGGCGCGCTCGAGGCCGAGAAGAACGCCGGTGAGGACGATTTCGACGATCCCTGGCGCGATCCGGGTGCAATCCCCGCGCTGGGCACGCCCGCGCAGGCTCCGGCCGCGCCGGCCGTCGTGGCGGCCCCGATCGGCAAGCTCGGCGCCCGGGAGGTGCTGTTCGGCGGCCGGGTGTCGTGGCCGTCGATCTTCATCCTGTTGATCGTCGCCGGATTGATCGCCTTCATCGGCGGCTGGGTCGGACAGAAGACCGCAGGCACCGTCCAGGCCTTCACCACCTCCAAGGTGACGCTGGAGACCGGCGACCTCCCGTCCCCGGACGCCGGCCGGTTCGCCACGGTCGCCTCGGCCGTCGAGGACTCGGTGGTCACCATCGAGGCCAAGAGCAAGACCGAGGGCTCGCAGGGTTCGGGCGTCGTCGTCGACGGCAAGGGCTACATCGTCACCAACAACCACGTGATCTCCGACGCCGCGAGCAAGCCCGCGGACTACCAGATCACCGTCGTGTTCAACGACGGCAAGGAAGTGCCGGCCAACCTCGTCGGCCGCGACCCCAAGACCGATCTGGCGGTGCTCAAGGTCGACAACGTCGACAACCTCGTCGTGGCGCGGATGGGTGACTCCGAGAAGGTACGTGTCGGCGAGGAAGTCATCGCGGCCGGCGCCCCGCTTGGGCTGCGCAGCACGGTCACCCACGGCATCATCAGCGCGCTGCACCGGCCGGTGCCGCTCTCGGGTGAGGGCTCTGACACCGACACCGTGATCGACGGCCTCCAGACCGACGCCTCGATCAACCACGGCAACTCCGGCGGCCCGCTGATCAACATGTCCTCCGAGGTGATCGGGATCAACACGGCCGGAAAGTCCTTGTCGGACAGCGCCAGTGGCCTCGGCTTCGCGATTCCCGTCAACGAGGTCAAGCAGGTCGTCGAGAACCTGATCAAGGACGGCAAGGTGGCCCATCCGACGTTGCTGCTCAGCGCCGTCACGGTGAGCAACAGCGTGGCCTCGGGTGCCCAGGTTCGCAACGTCAACGCAGGCGGTCCGGCGGAGAAGGCCGGCATCCTGGAGAACGACGTGGTGGTCAAGGTCGGGGACCGCAAGGTCGCCGACGCCGATGAGATGGTGGTCGCGGTGCGTCAGCTCAAGATCGGGCAGGAAGCTCCGATCGAGGTGCTGCGCGACGGTCGGCCCATGACGTTCATGGTCACGCCGATCGGCGACGATCAAAAAGCGCAGTAGCGATGTTCGCGAACATCGGGTGGGGAGAGATGCTGGTCCTGGTGATCGCCGGTCTGGTGATCCTGGGGCCCGAGCGGCTGCCCGGTGCCATCCGCTGGACGTCCGGTGCGCTGCGTCAGGCACGTGACTACGTCAGCGGCGCCACCAGCCAGCTGCGTCAGGACCTCGGTCCGGAGTTCGACGATCTTCGGCAGCCCCTCGCCGAGTTGCAGAAGCTGCGCGGCATGACTCCACGCGCTGCGATCACCAAGCATCTGCTCGACGGTGACGATTCGTTCCTGACGGGTGCGTTCGACGACGGCAAGCCGCAGCCGGCGGCCGGGACGACTCCTGACCAGCCCGCAGGCGACACCGCCGCCAAGCCGGCTGACAAGCCGGCCGGCACGACGTTCGATCCCGACGCGACCTAGCGGCGCGCGGTATCCAGACCCAGGGACATCCCGGCCAGGCCGCGCTTGCGCGCCGACAATCCCTCGGCGATCTTGCGCAGCTCGGCGCCTGCCGCTGATTCGGGTGCTGACAGCACGAGCGGAACCCCGGAGTCACCGGCGGCCACGAGCGCCGGGTCCAGCGGAACCTGGCCCAGCAGCGGCACCTCGGCACCCACCGAGCGGGTCAGCGAGTCGGCCACCTGACGCCCACCGCCCTCACCGAACAGCTGCATGACGGTGCCGTCGGGCATCTGCAGGCCCGACATGTTCTCCACCACGCCCGCGATGCGCTGACGCGTCTGCAGGGCGATCGCCCCGGCCCGCTCGGCCACCTCGGCCGCGGCCATCTGCGGAGTCGTCACCACGAGGATCTCGGCGCCCGGGATCAGCTGGGCGACCGAGATGGCGATGTCGCCGGTGCCGGGCGGCAGGTCGAGCAGCAGCACGTCCAGATCGCCCCAGTACACGTCGGCCAGGAACTGCTGCAGGGCCCGGTGCAACATCGGGCCGCGCCACACCACGGGCGTGTTGCCCTGGGTGAACATCGCGATGGAGATGACCTTCACGTCATGGGCGACCGGCGGCAGGATCATCGAGTCGACCTGTGTGGGCCGATCGCCGGTGCCCATCATGCGCGGCACCGAATGGCCGTAGATGTCGGCATCCAGCAGGCCGACGGACAGCCCGCGGGCAGCCATCGCGGCAGCCAGGTTGACCGTCACACTCGACTTGCCGACCCCACCCTTGCCCGAGGCCACCGCGTAGACCCGGGTCAGCGAATTGGGCTGGGCGAACGGGATCACCGGCTCGCGGGAGTCGCCGCGCAGCATCTTGCGCAGCTCGGCGCGCTGCTCGTCGTTCATCACGTCGAGGCTCACCTTGACGGCGCCGGTACCGGGAACGTCGGTGACGGCGGCCTTCACCAGGTCGGCGATCTCGTTCTTCTTCGGGCAGGCCGCAGTGGTCAGGTAGATCTCGACGTGCACGCCGTGGTCGGCCTCGATCGAGATGTTCTTGACCATGCCGAGTTCGGTGATCGGCTTCCGCAATTCGGGATCGATCACCTTGGCCAGCGCGGCGCGAACCGCGGATTGCAGCTCAGTGGCAGATTCGGACATCACCGCTGAGTCTACGGCGGTGGCTGACGCCGCCGGATCCAGGCCAGCGTCAGGCCGGTCCCGGTGCGGGCCCGGGGGCGGGGCCGGGCGCCGGTCCCAGTCCCGGAACCGCGGGTGCGGCCTCGATCGGCGGACCGACCGGTGCGGGGCCCGGCGCGGGCGCGGGAGCAGGCGGCGGGGCCAACGGGGCGATCGGACCAGGCGCCGGTGCCGGTGGCGGGGCGAACGGCCCGGGCGGCGGCGCCGCCGGAGGCGCCTGCTCACCCAGGCAGAACACCACGCACGTGGGCTGACGCGGCTGCTCCCATGGCGGTACCCATGGCGGCGGCGCGGCCGGGGTCTCCGACGGGATGGCTTGCGCCGGACCGGGCAACGGCCCGAGCACCTGCCCTGGCGCGAAGCCCGGAACGTTCTGAGTGCCGGTCTCGTTGCGGTTGAGCAGCGGAATCAGGGCCAGCGGGTCACCGGCCGGCAGTCCGGTGGCATCGGCGGGCAGGCCCGGGCCGAGACCCTCCGGGTTGTCCAGGTGGGAATCGCCGATCGGGGGAATGGACCCGGTGATCTCGGGCAGGTCGACCGGCACCACACCGGTGGCATACGCCGCGGCCCAGCCCAGCACGTTGCGGGCGTAGGCCACCGAGTTGTTGTAGCGCAGGATGGCCGACATCACCTGGGACTGATCGCGCAGGTTGAGCCCGCCGCTGCACAGGTAGCGCGCGGCGGCCAGGGCCGAGTCGAACACGTTCTGCACGTCTGCCTTGCCGTCGCCGTCGCCGTCGGAGGCGTAGCGCGCCCACGTGCCGGGCAGGAACTGCATCGGGCCCATGGCCCGGACATACGAGATCCGGCCGGCTTGTGCGCTCTGCACGATGATCTCGTTGCCCGGCAAGGTGCCGTCGAGCGCGGGACCGTAGATGGGGCGGACGGCGGTGCCGCGGGCATCGGTGGCGCCGCCGTTGGCGTGCCCGGATTCGATCCGTCCGATGCCGGCGAGCAGGTTCCAGCTGATACCGCAGCCGGGGTAGGCGGCGGCCATCATCCGTTCGGCGTTGCGGTACGCCTTCAGTGATGTGCCTGGAATGCCAAGGGCGCCAGGGGTATTGACGACGAAGGCGGGTGGGGGAGCCGAGATCGTGGTCATCGGCTGGATCCGGAAGTTGGTCGGCGGCCTGGCCGCGGCGACCACCGCGGGACCCGAGCGGTCGACCCGGGGCGCGACGGCGGCCAGCGGCGTGACCGCGGCGTTGGACACCTCGGCGTCCGGGGCGGCGGATCCGGCGCCGGCGACCAGCACGATGGGGGCCAGGACGGCCACGCCGAGCGCGGGCGAGCGCACGAGCTGGCTCATACGGCGCCGAGCGGTTGCGATAGCCGCTCCTCCCCCTACGCGCACTTACCCGTCCTTAAGTCAGCTTTGGCCATGTTGTGAACCAAGTCACCATACATAGTCGAGGTTTCCGTTGTTACGACAATGGTCGACAGCGTGATCAACCACTGCGTTTGGCCCTGCGATCGCCGGTGTCGGGTTTGCTCGCGGTGCTGCGGTCGATATCGGTCTGCGGGCCGAGCTCGATGAGCAGCTCGCGCAGTTCCTCCAGCTCGCGGCGCAGGTAATCGCGCGTGACGACCTCGCCCACCGCCAGCCGCAGCGATGCCAGCTCGCGGGCCAGGTACTCGGTGTCGGCCTTGGTCTGCTCGGCCCGGCGCCGATCCTCTTCGAGCGCGACCCGGTCGCGGTTCTCCTGGCGGTTCTGCGCCAGCAGGATCAGCGGGGCGGCATAGGCGGCCTGGGTCGAAAATGCCAGGTTGAGCAGGATGAACGGGTACGGATCCCACTCGAAGGTGAAGACGCCGATGTTCAGCGCGATCCAGACCACCACGATGATCGTCTGGATCGCCAGGTAGCGACCCGTGCCGAGGAACCGGGCGATCGATTCGCCGAACTGGCCGACCGCCTCGACATCGACGTGCAGCCCGAAGCCGCGCGTGCCACGGGGGGTGTCCAGCCGTTGACGCGCTGTCGATTCGCTCATGAGCCCGCCACCGGGAGCTCGGGCTCGTCACGTTCGCGCCAGTCGTCGGGCAGCATGTGGTCGAGCACGTCGTCCACCGAGACCGCCCCGAGCAGGTGGTTCTCCTCGTCGACCACCGGCCCGCACACCAGGTTGTAGGCGGCGAAGTAGCGGGTCACCGCGGCCAGCGAATCGGCCGGACTCAGGCTGGGCAGATCGGTGTCGATGATGCCGCTCACCAGGGCCGCGGGGGGTTCGCGCAGCAGCCGCTGCAGGTGGACGCAGCCCAGATACTGGCCGGTCGGGGTGGCACTGGGTGGCCGGGTGACGAAGGCCATCGAGGCCAGCGCCGGGGTGAGGTCCGGATCGCGCACCTGCGCCAGCGCCTCGGCGACCGTGGTGTCCGGGGCCAGGACCACCGGCTCACTGGTCATCAGACCGCCCGCGGTGTCGGGCGAGTGGGCCAGCAGCCGTCGCACGTCCTCGGAGTCCTCGGGGTCCATCTTCCGCAGCAGGGTCTCGGCGTCGGCCGGGGTCATTGAGCCGAGAACGTCGGCCGCATCGTCGGGATCCATCGCCTCCAGGACGTCGGCCGCGCGTTCGGTGTTCAGCTGGCGCAGCACCGCGGCCTGCTCGTCTTCGGGAAGCTCCTGCAGCACGTCGGCCAGGCGCTCGTCGTCGAAGGCCCGGTACAGCTCGTAGCGCCGCTTGACCGGCAGTTCCCGCAGCGCCTCGGCCACCTCGACCGGGCGTTGTCCCTCGAACTGCTCGAGCAGCGAGGCCACGCCCTGGTCGGGCATCGCCAGCCCGGACGGGGTGAGCCCGTGCACGTTCTGCCACTCCACGACGTGGATGTTGCTGCGCCGCCCCAGGCGTCGCTGCGGACGCACGGCCACCCGCGTCACCACCCAGTCGCGGGTCCGGGTCTGCTCGATGCCCAGATCGACTACCACGACGTCGATTCCGGCCAGCTGCTCCAGGTCGGGATCGTCGACCCGCACCCGGGTCTCCAGCACCTGGCCCAGCACCAGTACCTCACCGGGCCGTTGCGCGAAGCGGCGCAGCGACACACTGCCGGTGGCCAGTGTCACCGAACCCGGCTCGATCGCGGTGACCCTCAGGATGGGAACGAAAATCCTTCGCCGGGTGAGCAATTCGACCACCAGGCCGAGAACGCGCGGTTGCTGGCGGACGATACTGATGCTTATCACCACGTCGCGGACACGGCCGATGGACTCCCCGTCGGGGCCCAGCACCACCATCCCCGCCAGCCGGGCCGCGTAGACCCTGTTCACCGCCGCCATGAAACAAAGGGTAGAGACTGTGGTCGTGGAGAACACGTATCGACCCCGTAGAACGTGCCTCTCGGTTCCGGGAAGCAGCCTGAAGATGATCGAGAAGGCCAAGAGTCTGCCCGCTGACGAGGTGTTCCTGGATCTGGAGGACGCGGTCGCTCCCGGCGCCAAGGAGTCGGCGCGGGCACAGGTGGCCGCGGCGCTCGCCGACGATGGTTGGGCCGGACAGCTGCGCGGGGTACGGGTCAACGACTGGACCACACCGTGGACCTACGCCGACGTGATCGAGGTCGTGGCCGGCGCAGGCGGACAGCTCGACCTGATCGTCTTGCCCAAGGTGACCGAGGCGTCCCACGTCCAGGCGCTCGATCTGCTGCTCACCCAACTGGAGGCCACGCACGGTCTGGAGCCGGGCCGCATCGGGATCGAGGCGCAGATCGAGAACGCGCAGGGGCTGACCAATATCGATGCGATCGCGGCGGCCCCGCGGGTTCAGGCGCTGGTGCTCGGGCCCGGGGACATGGCCGCCAGCCTCAACATGCGCACCCTGGAGGTCGGTGGACAGCCCGACGGCTATGACATCGGCGATGCGCATCACCACGTGCTGATGCGCATCCTGATCGCCGCGCGCAGCCGGGGCATCAACGCGATCGACGGCCCGTACGTGAAGGTGCGCGACGTGGACGGGTTCCGCCGGGTGGCGGGTCGTTCAGCCGCGCTGGGTTACGACGGCAAGTGGGTGTTGCACCCGGACCAGATCGAGGCGGGCAACGAGATCTTCAGTCCGCGCCAGTCCGACTACGACCATGCCGAGCTGATCCTGGACGCCTACGAATGGCACACCTCGCACGCCGGCGGGGCCAGGGGAGCGGTGATGCTGGGCGACGAGATGATCGACGAGGCCAGCCGCAAGATGGCGTTGGTGATCGCGGGCAAGGGGCGGGCAGCGGGGATGAGCCGGCTGGCCGAGCCGTTCACACCGCCCAGCTGACCCGGGTCGGGTACTGCCGCAGGGTAATTCGGCGCGGCGGCTACGTGGAGAGCATGGCGGCCACAAAAAACAGTAACCAGCCCAGACCGATGAGGGTGCCGACTGCGCCCACCGCGATGCCGGCGATCGCCAGGCCACGCCCTGGTTGTCCGCTCCGCTGGATCTGGTTCAGCGCCGTGACCCCGAGGCCGATTCCGACGAGACCGGCGAGCAGTCCGATCCCACACATGGCGAACAGGAACACCGACAGGATCGAGGCGACGAGGCTGCCGATGGCCACGGTGTTGGTCGGCGCCGGCTGTGGCATCCCGTAGCCGCCCGGGTAACCGGGGTAAACCGGCGGGGGAAAGGGTGGCGGATAGGGCGGGGGATAGCTGGACACGCCGGGGTACGGCGGCGTCGGCGCGTAGTCGTGCGGGATGTCCACGGGGTAATCGATCGCAGGTGGATACGGCGTGCCGACCTCGTAGCCCTGCGGTCCGAACTCGTATGACGGTTGCGCGCCGCCGCTGTGCGGCCGATCCTGGGAATGCTCGATGGAAGGTGCTTCGTATCCGCCGGACAACGGTTCCGACGGCTGGGAGCCGGGGTCGGATGGCGGCGTTTCGCCCGCGTTGCCGTCCGGGTTTGTCATGCTGATCAACCTAGCGCAAAGACGGTGACGCCCCGGGGCGCGTGACGTCGGCACCAAATCCGGTGTGAGGGCGTTGCTGTAACGAGAGCAGCCGCCAAGCGGGCGGTGCGGAGGAGAGTGAAGTTCGATGACGAGCCCATTTCAGTCCGGTCAGACTCCGGGCGGCGCGCCTGCCGCGCGCGGCGCATTGCCTACGCCGCCCAAGGGCTGGCCGATCGGTTCCTACCCGACGTACGCGGAGGCCCAGCGGGCCGTCGACTACCTGTCCGACCAACAGTTCCCGGTGCAGCAGGTGACCATCGTCGGGGTGGATCTCATGCAGGTGGAGCGGGTCACCGGTCGGCTGAGCTGGCCCAAGGTGCTCGGCGGCGGTGTGCTGTCGGGTGCCTGGCTGGGCCTGTTCATCGGCCTGATCCTGGGCTTCTTCAGCCCCAACCCGTGGAGCGCGCTGCTCACCGGCCTGGTTGCCGGTGTCTTCTTCGGTCTGATCACCTCGGCCATTCCGTATGCGATGGCTCGCGGCACAAGAGATTTCAGTTCGACGATGCAGCTGGTCGCGGGCCGCTACGACGTCCTGTGCGATCCGCAGGGGGCCGAACAGGGTCGGGATCTGCTGGCGCGCTTGACGATCTGACCCGTGGTGCGGCCGCACGGCGGCTGCGGTGGCAAATGTCCGCAGGTCACGATTGTGACGCGGCACGCCCAAACGGTTGCACATGAGCGGGCATAGCTCTACGGTTTGCGCGCGGGAGCCGCTGTGGCGGCGACAACGAATGTGAACGGGAGGCGGGGCGGTGCGCGCTCGGCGGCTATGTGCTGCGGCAGTGGCCGCGTTGACGACAGCCTCGGTGCTGTCGGCGTGTGGTGAGGCCGACAGCGGGATCGTCATCAACTACTACACGCCGGCCAACGAGATGGCGACTTTCACCGCCGTGGCCAAACGCTGCAACGCCGAACTCGGCGACCGTTTCACCATCAAGCAGGTGAGTTTGCCGAAAGGTGCTGACGACCAACGGTTGCAGCTGGCCCGGCGACTGACCGGCAACGACAAGACTCTCGACATCATGGCGCTCGACGTGGTGTGGACCGCCGAGTTCGCCGAGGCCGGCTGGGCCGTGCCGCTGTCGGAGGATCCGGCGGGCGCCGCGGAGTCCGACGCGCTGGAGAACACCCTGCCGGGGCCGCTGGAGACTGCCCGCTGGCAAGGCAAGCTGTATGCATCGCCGATCACCACCAACACCCAATTGCTGTGGTATCGAGCTGATTTGATGGATCAGCCGCCGTCCACCTGGGACGGCATGGTGTCGGAGGCGAACCGGCTGCACGCGGCGGGCAAGCCCAGTTGGATTGCGGTGCAGGCCAAGCAGTACGAGGGCCTGGTGGTGTGGTTCAACAGCCTGCTGGCCAGTGCGGGCGGTCAGGTGCTCTCCGATGACGGGAAGACGGTCACGCTGACCGATACACCCGAGCATCGCGCGGCGACGGTGAAGGCCCTGCAGATCATCAAATCGGTTGCCACCGCGCCCGGTGCCGATCCATCGGTGACCCAGACCGACGAAGCGACGGCCCGGCTCGCGCTCGAGCAGGGGAAGGCCGCACTCGAGGTCAACTGGCCGTTCGTGCTGCCCTCGTTGCTGGAGAACGCCGTCAAGGGTGGGGTGAAGTTCCTGCCGCTCGATGAACGTGCCGATCTGGCCGGGGCCATCAACGATCTGGGCACCTTCTCGCCGACCGACGAGCAGTTCGAGGCGGCGTATGAGGCGAGCAAGGCCGTGTTCGGATTCGCCAACTATCCGGGCGTGAACGAGGGGGAGCCGGCCAAGGTGACCCTCGGCGGGCTGAACCTCGCGGTGGCCAAGACCAGCCAGCACAAGGCCGAGGCCTTCGAAGCCATCCGTTGCCTGCGCAACGTCGAGAACCAGCGCTACACGTCGGTCGAGGGCGGGTTGCCCGCGGTACGCGAGTCCTTGTACGACGATCCGGCGTTCCAGACGAAGTATCCGCAGTACGCGATCATCCGCGAGCAGCTGACGAATGCCGCGGTGCGTCCCGCGACACCGGTGTATCAGGCGGTATCCACGCGCATTTCGGCCACCCTGGCCCCGATCACCGACATCGACCCGGAGCACACCGCCGATGAGCTGACCGAACAGGTGCAGAAGGCCATCGACGGTAAAGGGCTGATCCCATGACTCGCACCGACAACAGCGCGTCCGAACGCAAGCTGGCGTTCGCGCTGATCGCTCCCGCGGTGATCCTGATGGTCGCGGTGACCGCGTACCCGATCGGCTACGCGGTGTGGCTGAGCCTCCAGCGCTACAACCTGGCCGCCCCCGACGACACCGCCTTCGTCGGGTTCGCCAACTACCAGACCATCCTCACCGACCGCTACTGGTGGACGGCGTTCGTGGTGACGCTGGCCATCACCGTCGTCTCGGTGGCGATCGAATTCGTGCTCGGCATGGCGCTGGCGATGGTCATGCACCGCACCATCTTCGGCAAGGGCGTGGTCCGCACCGCGGTACTGATCCCCTACGGGATCGTGACGGTCGCGGCCTCCTACAGCTGGTACTACGCCTGGACGCCGGGCACCGGCTACCTGGCCAACCTGCTGCCCGACGGCAGCGCCCCGCTGACCGAACAGTTGCCGTCGCTGGCCATCATCGTGCTCGCCGAGGTGTGGAAGACCACCCCGTTCATGGCGCTGTTGCTGCTGGCCGGACTGGCGCTGGTGCCGCAGGATCTGCTGAACGCGGCCCAGGTCGACGGCGCCGGAGCCTGGACACGGCTGGTGAAAGTGATTCTGCCGCTGATCAAACCGGCCATCCTGGTCGCGCTGCTGTTCCGGACCCTCGATGCGTTCCGGATCTTCGACAACATCTACGTGTTGACCGGAGGGGCCAACAACACCGGGTCGGTGTCGATCCTGGGCTACGACAACCTGTTCAAGGCCTTCAACCTCGGATTGGGTTCGGCCATCAGCGTATTGATCTTCCTGTCGGTGGCCGTGATCGCGTTCGTCTTCATCAAGTTGTTCGGTGCGTCGGCGCCCGGTGCAGAGGCGGAGGGACGATGAGCGAGCGGGTGAGCGCGCGACGCGCGACCGGGTGGACGGTCGTGAACATCCTGGTGGTGCTCTACGCGCTGGTTCCGGTGCTGTGGATCCTGTCGCTGTCGCTGAAGCCGACGTCAAGCGTCAAGGACGGCAAGCTGATTCCGGCCGAGATCACCTTCGACAACTACAAGGGCATCTTCAGCGGGAACGTCTTCACCTCGGCCCTGGTCAACTCGATCGGTATCGGCCTGATCACCACGGTGATCGCCGTGGCGATCGGCGGCATGGCCGCCTACGCGGTGGCCCGCCTGGATTTCCCCGGTAAGAAGCTGTTGGTGGGTGTGGCGCTGTTGATCGCGATGTTCCCGCAGATCTCGCTGGTGACCCCGATCTTCAACCTGTGGCGCACGATCGGGCTGTTCGACACCTGGCCCGGGCTGATCATCCCCTACATCACGTTCGCGCTGCCGTTGGCGATCTACACGCTCTCGGCGTTCTTCCGCGAGATCCCATGGGATCTGGAGAAGGCCGCCAAGATGGACGGGGCGACTCCGGCCCAGGCCTTCCGCAAGGTGATCGCACCTCTGGCGGCCCCCGGCATCGTCACCGCAGCCATCCTGGTCTTCATCTTCGCGTGGAACGATCTGCTGCTGGCGCTGTCACTGACCGCCACCCAGCGGGCGATCACCGCACCCGTGGCGATCGCGAACTTCACCGGCAGTTCGCAATTCGAGGAGCCGACCGGGTCGATCGCGGCGGGCGCGATGGTCATCACGATCCCGATCATTATCTTTGTTCTCATCTTCCAGCGGCGCATCGTCGCTGGCCTGACATCCGGTGCGGTAAAGGGGTAATTGGATGGCCGAAATCGTTTTGGACCGGGTCACCAAGAGTTACCCCGACGGCTCGGGCGGCGCCAGGGCAGCCGTCAAAGAGTTCTCGATGACCATCGCCGACGGCGAGTTCATCATCCTGGTGGGGCCGTCGGGCTGCGGTAAGTCGACCACGCTGAACATGATTGCCGGGCTTGAGGACATCTCGTCGGGTGAGTTGCGCATCGGTGGCGAGCGGGTCAACGAGAAGGCACCCAAGGATCGCGATATCGCGATGGTGTTCCAGTCCTATGCGCTCTACCCGCACATGACGGTGCGCCAGAACATCGCGTTCCCGCTCACCCTGGCCAAGCTCAAGAAGGACGAGATCGCCGCCAAGGTCGAGGAAACCGCCAAGATTCTCGACCTGACCGAACTGCTCGACCGGAAGCCGGCCCAGCTGTCCGGCGGACAGCGTCAGCGGGTGGCGATGGGCCGGGCAATCGTGCGCCGCCCCAAGGCATTCCTGATGGACGAGCCGTTGTCGAATCTGGACGCCAAGCTGCGCGTACAGATGCGTGCCGAGATCGCGCGGCTGCAGAGCCGGCTGGGCACCACCACGGTCTACGTGACCCACGATCAGACCGAGGCGATGACACTGGGTGATCGCGTCGTGGTGTTGCTGGCAGGCGAGATCCAGCAGATCGGTACCCCGGACGAGCTGTACAACAACCCGGCGAACCTGTTCGTGGCGGGCTTCATCGGGTCACCGGCGATGAACTTCTTCCCGGCCACCTTCACCGACGTGGGGGTGCGGCTGCCGTTCGGTGACGTCACCCTGACCCAGCAGGTGCACGACCTGCTGGACCGTCAGCCCAAGCCCGACAACATCATCGTCGGCATCCGGCCCGAGCATCTGGAGGATGCGTCGCTGCTCGACGGCTACGCGCGGATCCGGGCGTTGAGTTTCGAGGTGCGTGCCGACATCGTCGAGTCGCTCGGTGCGGACAAGTACGTGCACTTCACCCTCGACGGTGCCGGCGCCGAGGCCGCGCAGCTCGCCGAGCTTGCCGCCGATTCGGGTTCGGGCGCCAACGAGTTCGTGGCGCGGGTGTCCGCGGAATCCAAGGCGGCCGCGGGTCAGCAGATCCAGCTGGCCTTCGACACCTCCAAGTTGGTGATCTTCGACGCCGAAACCGGCGCGAACCTGACCCGCACGGAGCCTGCCGTAGTCGAGGAACCCCGGCCTGCCGAAGCCGGTGAAGAAGCCGTAGCAGCCGAAGAGGCCGACGAATCCGAGGCAGCCGCGCCCGCAGAATCGGCCGAGTCGGCCGGAGAACCGACAGCAGAGTGATCGACGTCCTGGCTGCCGTTCGCGCCCACGTGGGCGAGCATTTCGGCGCTGCAGGCATCACCGGAGAGCCGGTCAGCGCCAGCGTCACCTTCCTGGGAACCGAGCGCATCGACGTCCTGCGGTTCGGCCCGGACCTGAGTGCCGGCCAGGATCTGTATCACTATGTGACGCTGGGCTGTTCACGTCACCCGATGTTCGATCCGACCGAGCTGGTCTCCGATCCGATCCACGGTCCCCGGGCCGAGGTGGTGCTGTCGCTGCGGGGTCCGACCCCGAGCGGGCTGGCCCGGTCGCTGGCTGTCCTGGCTGCCGCGCCCGCGGTGGAGGGGCTCGTGCTGGAGGCCGACGCGCTCATCGATCTGGAGACGCAACTGTTCGACTCCGCACCGTTCAGCGCATTCTTGTTGGGCCCCAGTGACATTGGCGAGGTGCCCCTGCCCGATCCGCTGTCCCCGGTGACAGTGCTGTCGGCCACGCCGATCACCGCCACAGAGGCCGCCTGGGTGCGGCTGAAGGGCGCCGACGCGATGCGGGAGGCCTGGCAGGCCGACGGGGTCGACGTGCTGGACGCCACCCGCAGGGCGGCCAGTCCCAGCTAGAGCCAGTCGTTGTGGCGGAACGTGCGGTACAGCACGAAGCAGATGGTGGCCATCGCCAGCAGGACGGCGGGATAGCCCCAGGTCCACTGCAATTCGGGCATGTGCTCGAAGTTCATCCCGTAGATGCCTGCCATCGCGGTGGGCACCGCGGCGATGGCCACCCACGCCGAGATCTTGCGCATGTCGACGTTCTGCTGCATGGCGACCTTGCCGAGTGCGGCCTGCACCAGTGAGCTGAGCATCTCGTCGTAGCTCGTGACCCGGTCGGAGGCCTGCACGTTGTGGTCGTGCACGTCGCGCATGTACCTGCGCACCTCGACCGAGATCAGGTCGTTGTGGTCGGTCAGCAACCGGGCCAGCGCCAGCGTCAACGGGGCCACGGCACGGCGCATTTCGACGACCTCCCGCTTGAGCAGGTAGATGCACTCGATGTTGGTGTGCGTACCGGGGGAGAAGATGTCCTCCTCCATCGCATCGATGTCGGTTTCCATCAGGTCGGTCACGTCCAGGTAGCTGTCCACCACATGGTCGGCGATCGCGTGCATGACCGCGAACGGTCCGAGTTTGAGGATGGCCGGGGAGGATTCGAGCCGTTTCCGCACGCCGGCGAGCCCGCCGTGCTCACCGTGCCGGACGGTGACCACGAAGTCCGGCCCGACGAAGATCATGATCTCGCCGGTCTCGACGATCTCGCGGGCCAGTGCCACCGATTCGTGCTCGACGTAGTTGATGGTCTTGAGCACCAGGAACAGGGTTTTGTCGTAGCGCTCGAGCTTGGGGCGCTGGTGGGCGTGCACCGCGTCCTCGACAGCCAGCTCGTGCAGGCCGAAAACGTCTGCCACCGACTGCATCTGGAATTCGTCGGGTTCGTGCAGGCCGATCCAGACGAACGCCTTCTCGCCTGCTGCCTGTAGTTCGCGGACCTTGTTCAGCGCCGCGGCATGGGTGTATTTCCCGGGCAGCCGGTCGCCACCGCTGTAGACCCCGCAATCGACCATCGCCCGGGCCACCGGGACATGGATCGCCTTGGCGTCGGGCTCCACGGCCCGGGGCTTCGCGGTCGCCCGCAGGGCCGGTGGCAAGGCGCGGAATGAGGGCATGGTTCCGACCTTCCTCGCGCGGTGTGCAGCAACCTGATCAGCACAACGAATGCTACGCGTACCTACTGTTAAGTAACGCTCACCAGCGGGGAACCCGACCCGGTGAGAATTGGCATTGAAGTACCCTTGCGCCGTGTCAGAAAGTACAGTCGCCTCCTCGTCCGAGCGCCCGCCAGCGGAGCGCACCCCGCAGGTCGTCATCGAAGACGCCGAGATCTTCGATGCCCATGAAGGCGGAAAGCTCTCGGTCGAGTTGAAGGAGCCGCTGGACACCCAGCGTGCGCTGTCGATCGCCTACACGCCCGGGGTGGCTCAGGTGAGTCGGGCGATCGCCACTGACCACACCCTGGCCGCCAAGTACACCTGGGCCAACCGCCTGGTCGCGGTGGTCTCCGATGGCACCGCGGTGCTGGGTCTTGGCGATATCGGTCCGGCGGCGTCGTTGCCGGTGATGGAGGGCAAGAGCGCGCTGTTCAAGTCTTTCGGCGGGCTGAACTCGATCCCGATCGTGCTGGACACCAAGGATCCCGACGAGATCGTGGAAACCTTGATCCGGCTGCGTCCGACGTTCGGTGCGGTGAACCTGGAGGACATCTCGGCGCCGCGGTGTTTTGAGATCGAGCGTCGGGTCATCGAGGCGCTGGACTGCCCGGTGATGCACGACGACCAGCACGGCACGGCGATCGTGGTGCTGGCCGCGCTGCTGGGCGCCACCAAGGTGCTTGAGCGTGACATCCATTCGCTGCGGGTGGTCATCTCGGGTGCCGGTGCGGCGGGTGTGGCGTGTGCCAACATCCTGCTGAGCAAGGGCATCGATGATGTCGTGGTGCTCGATTCCCAGGGCATCGTGCATTCGGGCCGTGACAACCTCAACACGTTCAAGGCGGAGCTGGCCGGGCGGACCAACCCGCGCAAGCTCACCGGTGGGGTGGCCGAGGCCCTTGAGGGTGCCGATGTGTTTCTCGGGGTGTCGGCGGGGGTGGTGCCCGAGGAGCTCATCGCGACGATGGCGCCGGACTGCATCGTGTTCGCGCTGTCCAACCCGGACCCGGAGATCCACCCGGACGCGGCCCGCAAGTACGCGGCGGTGGTGGCGACCGGGCGCAGCGATTTCCCGAACCAGATCAACAATGTGCTGGCCTTCCCCGGGGTGTTCCGCGGGGCGCTGGATGCCGGTGCTCGCCGTATCACCGAGAAGATGAAGGTGGCCGCGGCCGAGGCGATCTTCTCGGTCGTCGGCGATGATCTGGCGGTCGACCACATCGTGCCCAGCGCGCTGGATCCGCGGGTCGGTCCCGCGGTCGCGGCCGCGGTCGCAGCGGCGGTTGACCCCGCAGAATCCTGAGTTCGCAGATGCGCCGCACCCTGGCGTTGGCGCTGCTGACAGTATCGACGCTGGTGGCAGCGGTCTTGGGGGGATGCGCGGCCAACTCAGCCCCGCCCGCTCTCGCGGTCGGGGCGGGGCCGGCGCCCGAGTCGGTGCTGCTCGGTCATCTCTATGCGGCGGCGTTGCGCTACTACGGCACCCCGGCCGTGGTTACCGAGACCGACGGTGTCCTCGGCGTGCTGGATTCCGGATCGGTGACGGTCCAACCCGGATTCACCGGCCGGTTCTTGACCGAGCTCAATCCGGGCGCCACGGCCCGCGCCGATGAGCAGGTCTACCGGGATCTGGTTTCGGCGCTGCCCGAAGGCGTCGCTGCCGGCGACTACACGATGTCGGCGCAGGACAAGCCCGCTCTGGTGGTCACCGAGGCCACGGCCACGGCTTGGGCCGGGACCGATCTGAGTGCGCTGCGCCGCAACTGTGCGAAGGCCCGGCCGGGTGCGGTGGCCGGCGCGAAGGTGCCCAAGGTGGTGGGTTCCTGCACCCTGCCCGCGGCGATGGTGTTCCCGGATGACAAGAGCCTGTTCGCGGCACTGCAGGCCGGCAAGATCAACGCTGCCTGGTCGACGACGGCCGATCCGGCCATCCCGTCGGACCTGACCGTGTTGGCCGACAAGACCTCGTTGATCCGGGGCGAGAACGTGGTGCCGCTGTACCGCCGCAACACGCTCGACGAACGCCAGATCCTGGCGCTCAACGAGATCGCCGGCGTCCTGGACACCGGGTCGCTGGCCGATATGCGCAGGCAGGTCGCCGAGGGCAAGGATCCCCGTGGGGTGGCCGACGCGTTCCTGCAGGCCAACCCCCTGGGGCACTAGACCCTCGGCGCGCCGGCGTCAGCGCGGGATCATGCGTCCCATCGCCGAGGCGAACAGCTTCTGGTAACCGGAGCCGGTGATCCGCACGATGACGTCGAGGATCTTGGCGTCGGGTCCGACCAGCACGCGTGCGCGGTCCTTGCGCACGGCCTCCAGGATGATCTTGGCGGCGCGCTGCGGAGTGGTGTTGGCCAGCTTGCGGTCGAAGGTCTCGGCGAGTGCCTTCTGGTCCAGTCCTTCGGCGACGGTGGCGTTGCGCGCGATGGCGGTCTTGATCCCGCCGGGGTGCACACATGTCACCTTGACCGGATGCTTGGCCAGGGCCATCTCCTGACGCAGGGCCTCGGTGAAGCCGCGCACCGCGAACTTGGCGGAGTTGTAGGCGGCCTGGCCGGGCACCGAGAAGATGCCGAACAGGCTGGAGACGTTGATGACGTGCCCGTCGCCGGATTCGATCAGGTGCGGCAGGAATGCCTTGGTGCCGTTGACGACGCCCCAGAAGTCGACGTCCATCACCCGCTCGATGTCCTTGAACTGGCTGACCTCGACATCGCCGCTGAATGCGATACCGGCGTTGTTGTAGATCTGGTTGACCTTGCCGAAGTGCTCCTTGACCGCGTCGGCGTAGAGCAGGAAGGCCTCACGCTCGGTGACGTCGAGCCGGTCGGTCTTGACCTCGGCCCCGATCGCCTTGAGTCGTTCCTCGGTGACCGCCAGGCCTTCGGTGTCGACGTCGCTGATCGCCAATTTGGCCCCGGAACGTCCGAGTTCGATGGCCAGCGCCTGTCCGATGCCTGATCCGGCGCCGGTCACGACGGCGACCTTTCCGGCGAAGCCCTCCATAGAACACTCCCTCGCGTAGTACGACACGTGTTGAGTTACGAGATTACGCGGTACCCGCGGTCCCGTCTGAGTCGGCTGGTTTGGTGGCAGTCACCAGGTGGGTTCCGACGTACGGGCCGCCCCACCACATCCGCCAGCCGAGATTGCGGCGCTGCACGTGCTGCCATCCGCTGGTGCGCAATCGCTCGGCATGACGCCGGGTGTCCCAGATGTCGGCGATGGCCAGCCGGCCGCCCGGGCGCAGCACTCTGGCGGCCTCATCGACGGCGCGGGATCGGCCTGCGGGATCGGGGATGTTGTGGATGGCCAGGCTGCTGACGATGACGTCGACGCTGGCATCGCCGAAGGGCAGGGCGGTCATGTCGCCGGTGTGGACCTCGATCCGGTCGGCGACGCCCTCGGCCACGGCGTTGGCCAGCGTCTGCTCCGGCGAGTTGCCGGTCTGATCGGCGCGCCACAGATCGACGCCGAGCGCGCGCCCGCGCGGCAGTCGTTTGGCCGCGGCGTGCAGCACCGCGCCGCGGCCGCAGCCAAGATCGAGGAGTGTCTCGTCGCCGCGGAGCGCCAGGCCGTCGAGGATGTCACGCCATACCGCGAACTTGCCGCGCCGGGTGGTGTGGATGAACGAGCCCACCATGCCCGCCAGCAGGGCGGCGAATCCGGCTGTGAGCCAGGCAGTTCCACGTCGGCCGCGCGCGATGTTGACGACCGTGGCGATCAGCAGGGCGGTGACCGTGCCGCCGGCGATCGCGGCCTGGGTGCGAGCGGACACCTTGCTGTAATCGCCGTCGAATCCGTAGTCCGGGGAGTCCATCTCTCCCACGGTAGCCAGTTCGGCTGGAGGTAGGCGGGCTACGACGCCGCGGCGCGCACCGGCCGCCAGACCTCGGCGAGAGTCTCCAGTGGTACACCGAGGGCGTCGCTCAGTCCGACGACCGTGCCGAAGGCGGGGGAGGGCAGCCGGCCCGTCTCGATCTTGCGCAGGGTCTCCGGGGAGATGCCTGCGTGCGCGGCCACCTCGTCGAGCGAGCGGTCGCCCCGAGCGGTACGCAGAGTTTCGCCGAGCCGGCGGCCTGCCGCGATCTGTGCGGGGGTGAGCGGGGTACGGACCACGACACCACGGTAGCGCCGGTATTTATATACCGCTAGTGTTGGTATTTAAATACCGAGGAGAGTGGACATGATCGAGCTGAAGACCGCCGACGAGATCGAGAAGATGCGCATCACCGGACGCTTCGTGGCCGAGGTGCTCAGCGCGTTGAGCGGACTCGCCGAGGTCGGCGTCAACCTGCTCGACCTCGAACACCACGCCCGCGACATGGTCAAGCGTCGTGGGGCGCAGTCCTGCTACTGGGACTACGCGCCGTCGTTCGGCAAGGGGCCGTTCCGCAACGTCATCTGCCTGTCGGTCAACGACGCTGTGCTGCACGGCCTTCCGCACGACTACCGGCTGCGCGACGGCGACGTGCTCAGCATGGACTTCGCGGTGTCCATCGACGGCTGGGTCGCCGACGCGGCGCGCACCGTGATCGTCGGGACTCCCGCGGCTGCCGACGTACGCCTGGTTCGGGCCACCGAGGAGGCGCTGGACGCCGGAACCGCCGCCGCGCGGCCGGGGAACCGGCTCGGTGACATCTCGGCCGCCATCGGGGCCGTGATCGCCGATTACGGCTACCCCGTCAACCTCGAGTTCGGCGGGCACGGGCTGGGGCGCACGATGCACGAGGACCCGCACGTCTCCAACCGGGGCAAGCCGGGGCGCGGCATGAAGCTGCGGGCGGGCATGACGCTGGCACTGGAGCCGTGGCTCGCCGCGGGCACCGACCGCATCGTGTTCGACCGCGACGGCTGGACCATCCGATCCGCCGACGGCTCGCGCACCGCCCACACCGAGAACACCGTCGCGATCACGGAGGCGGGCCCGCTGGTACTCACGTGTTGAGTCGTGCTGGCCTCTTGCTCAGTGCTCCGGTCGCAGCAGCAGCGTGGCGATCACACTGACCACCGCGGTGGCCACCAGATATCCGCATGCCAACCAGGGCGCGCCGCCACCCGCGGCGATCAACGCCGTGAGGATCAGCGGGGTCAGGCCCGAGGCATAGACGCCGGAGAGCTGATACACCGTCGAGAGCCCGGTGTAACGGGTGCGGGTCGGGAACAGTGACGCGTACAGGGTGCCCTGCGCGCCGTAGAACCAGGCGTGAATGACGCCGAACGCCAACAACATTCCCACCGCGTAGGCCGCGATGCTGCCGGTGTTGAACAACGCGAACGCGGGGAAGACCACGACGGCGTAGGCGGCGATGCCCGACGCATAGACGGCCTTCGGGCTGAACCGGTCGGCCAGCAGACCCGACACCGGCAGCAGCACCGCCATGAGCAGCGCCGCGGCGGTCACCACGACCAGCACCGGCACCTTGCCCAGATGCAGCGTCGCGGTGGCGTACGAGATCGTGAACACGCCCCAGGTGTTGAACGCGGCGCCCTCGCCCCAGCGTGACAGCAGGCCGAGCACCGTGGAGCGCAAGGCCGGGGGACGGAAGATCTCCTTCACGGGGACAGCCGAGCGTTCGTCGTCGTCGCGCAGCTTCTCGAACGCCGGGGTCTCGGCCACCCGGAACCGCACCACGACTCCGAAGATCACCAGCACCACGCTGAACAGGAACGCGATCCGCCATCCGTAGCTCTGGAACGCTTCGGCCGAAAGCCACAGCTGCAGCAGCACGAACACCCCGGTGCCCAGCGCCAGGCCCAGGGCGAGGCCGACCTGAGGGATGCTGCCGAACAGCCCGCGGCGACGACGGGGGCTGTGCTCGACGGCCAGCAACACCGCGCCGGCCCACTCACCGCCGAGCGCGAATCCCTGAACCACGCGCAGCACCAGAAGCAGGATCGGCGCCAGCACACCGATCTGCGCGGCGGTGGGCAGCACACCCATCAGCGCGGTGGCCGCGCCCATCAACAACATGGTCAGGGCGAGCGTCTTCTTCCGGCCGATCCGGTCACCGATGTGCCCGAAGACGAATCCGCCGATGGGCCGGACCACGAATCCGACCGCGAAGGTGGCGAACGCCAGCATCGTGCCGACGAACGAACTCTGGTCCGGGAAGAAGGTGTGGTTGAACACCAGGCTCGCGGCCGTGGCGTAGAGGAAGAAGTCGTACCACTCGATCGTCGTCCCGAGCACGCTGGCCAGCACCGCGGTGCGCACCGTGCCGGGAGTGGTCGGCGCCTGCGCTTCATCTAGGGCCGGGTCAGCTGCGATAGTCACCCTAGATGAGTAGCCGCCGGAACCGGTGCGGCCCAGGGTTGTGCGCGCGGTGATTCGAACGCGCGCACAAGCCCCGGATCAGGTGGACGCGCGGTTACCCGAATGCCAGATCGATGATCTCCTGCTGCTCGACGGCGTGCACCTTCGACGACCCTGAGGACGGGGCCGACATCGCCCGCCGCGAGATCCGCTTGATCGGGGTGAAGTAGTCCGGCAGGACCTCCGGCAGGGTCAGACCGAGCGACGGCCACGCCCCCTGGTTGGCCGGCTCCTCCTGCACCCAGAACTTCTCCGTGACGTTCGGGTAGCGGTCCAGGGTCTCGGCCAGCCGGCGCCGCGGCAGCGGGGCGAGCTGTTCGAGACGCACGATCGCGACGTCCTCACGGTTGTCCTTGGCCTTGCGCGCCGCCAGGTCGTAGTAGATCTTGCCGCTGCACAGCAGCACGCGGGTGACCTTGCCGCGGTCGCCTTCACCGTCGGTGTAGACGGGTTCCTCCAGCACCGAGCGGAACTTGTTCTCGGTGAAGTCGCGGATGTCGCTGACGGCGGCCTTGTTGCGCAGCATCGACTTCGGGGTGAAGACGATCAGCGGACGCTGGATGCCGTCGAGGCCATGGCGGCGCAACAGGTGGAAGTAGTTCGCCGGGGTCGACGGCACCGCGATGGTCATCGAACCCTCGGCCCACAGTTGCAGGAAGCGCTCGATGCGGCCCGAGGTGTGGTCAGGACCCTGGCCCTCATGGCCGTGCGGCAGCAGCAGCACGACGTCGGAGAGCTGGCCCCACTTGGCCTCACCGGAGCTGATGAACTCGTCGATTATCGACTGGGCGCCGTTGACGAAGTCACCGAACTGGGCCTCCCACAACACCATTGCGTCCGGGTTGCCCACCGAGTAGCCGTATTCGAAGCCCACCGCGGCGTACTCCGACAGCGCCGAGTTGTACACCAGCAGCTTGCCGCCGGTGGGCGTGCCGTCGGTGCTCGTGGCCAGCAGCTGCAGCGGGGTGAACTCCTCGCCGGTCTTGCGGTCGACGATCACAGCGTGGCGCTGGGTGAAGGTGCCGCGCTGGGTGTCCTGGCCGCTCAATCGGACCAGCTTGCCCTCGGAGATGAGTGACCCGAGCGCCAGCAGCTCGGCGAACGCCCAGTCGACCTTGCCCTCGTAGGCCATCTCCCGGCGCTTCTCCAGCACCGGTTTGACGCGCGGGTGCACGGTGAACCCCTCCGGCAGGGCCAGGTGGGCATCGCCGATCCGGGCCAGCAGGGACTTGTCCACCGCGGTGGCCAGGCGCTGCGGGATCTGCTGGTCGGCCTCGACCGACTCGCTGGGCTCGGCCGCGTGCTTCTCCAGTTCGCGCACCTCGTTGAACACGCGCTCGAGCTGGCCCTGGTAGTCGCGCAGGGCGTCCTCGGCCTCTTTCATCGAGATGTCACCGCGGCCGATCAGGGCCTCGGTGTAGGCCTTGCGGGAGCCGCGCTTGGTGTCGATGACGTCGTACATGTACGGCTGGGTCATCGACGGGTCGTCACCCTCGTTGTGTCCGCGGCGGCGGTAGCACAGCATGTCGATGACGACGTCCTTCTTGAACGCCTGGCGGAAGTCCACGGCCAGCCGCGCCACCCAGGCGCACGCCTCCGGGTCGTCGCCGTTGACGTGGAAGATCGGCGCGCCGATCATCTTGGCGACGTCGGTGCAGTACTCGCTGGAGCGCGAATCCGTTGGCGCCGTGGTGAACCCGATCTGGTTGTTGACCACGATGTGGATGGTGCCGCCGGTGGTGTAGCCGTCCAGCAGGGCGAGGTTCAGCGTCTCGGCGACCACGCCCTGGCCGGCGAACGCCGCGTCGCCGTGCAGCATCAGCGGGACGACGGGGTACTCACCGGAGACGTCGGCATCTCGGCTGCCGTCGAGCAGATCCTGCTTGGCGCGGACCAGGCCCTCGAGCACCGGGTCGACGGCTTCGAGGTGCGACGGGTTGGCGGTCAGCGACACCTGGATGTCGTTCTCGCCGAACATCTGGATGTAGTTGCCCGACGCACCGAGGTGGTACTTCACGTCACCGGAGCCGTGCGCCTGCGACGGGTTCAGGTTGCCCTCGAACTCGGTGAAGATCTGGCTGTAGGGCTTGCCGACGATGTTGGCGAGCACGTTGAGCCGGCCGCGGTGGGGCATGCCGATGACGACCTCGGCGAGCGCGTGCTCGGCGCACTGGTCGATCGCGGCATCCATCATCGGGATGACGGTCTCCGCACCTTCCAGTGAGAAGCGCTTCTGCCCAACGTATTTGGTCTGCAGGAAGGTCTCGAACGCCTCGGCCGCGTTGAGCTTGCTCAGGATGTACTTCTGTTCGGCGACGGTCGGCTTGTCGTGCTTGATCTCGACGCGGTCCTGGATCCAGCGCTGCTGCTCGGGCTCGAGGATGTGGGTGTACTCGACACCGATGTGCCGGCAGTACGCGTCGCGCAGCACCGAGAGCACGTCGCGCAGCTTCATGTACTGCTTGCCGGCGAACCCGTCCACCTTGAACTCGCGGTCCAGGTCCCACAGCGTCAGGCCGTGGCTGTTCACGTCGAGGTCGGGGTGGCTGCGGAAGCGGGTGTTGTCCAGCCGCAGCGGGTCGATGTCGGCCATCAGATGGCCGCGGTTGCGGTAGGCCGCGATCAGCTCGATGACGCGGGCGTTCTTGTCGGCGATGGAATCCGGGTTGTCCGTGCGCCAGCGAACCGGCTCGTAGGGGATGCCGAGTTCGCGGAAGATCTCGTCGAAGAACTCGTCGTCGAGCAGCAGCTGGTGGATGGTGCGCAGGAAGTCGCCGGACTCCGCACCCTGGATGATGCGGTGGTCGTAGGTCGAGGTCAGGGTGATCAGCTTGCCGATGCCCAGGTCGGCGATGCGCTCCTCGCTGGCGCCCTGGAACTCGGCCGGGTACTCCATGGCGCCGGCACCGATGATGGCGCCTTGGCCCTGCATGAGCCGCGGCACCGAGTGCACGGTGCCGATGGTGCCCGGGTTGGTCAGCGAGATGGTCACGCCGGAGAAGTCCTCGGCGGTCAGCTTGCCGTCGCGGGCCCGCCGCACGATGTCCTCGTAGGCCGCGATGAACTGGCCGAAATGCATGGTCTCGCAACGCTTGATCGCGGCCACGACCAGTGAGCGGTTGCCGTCCTTGCCGGGCAGGTCGATGGCCAGGCCCAGGTTGGTGTGGGCCGGGGTGATCGCGGCGGGCTTGCCGTTGGCCTCGGCGAAGTACCGGTTCATGTTCGGGAACTTCTTGACCGCCTGCACGATGGCGTAGCCGAGCAGGTGGGTGAAGCTCACCTTGCCGCCGCGGGTGCGCTTGAGGTGGTTGTTGATGACGACGCGGTTGTCGATCATCAGCTTGGCCGGGATGGCCCGCACGCTCGTCGCGGTGGGCACCTCCAGCGAGGCGTTCATGTTCTTGACGACGGCGGCCGCGGCGCCGCGCAGCACCTGTGTCTCGTCGCCCTCGGCCGCGGTCGGGCCGGACTTCGCCGGCTTGGCCGGAGCCGCCTTGGCCGCCGGCTTCGCGGGCGCCGGAGGAGCGGCGGGTGCCGGGGCGGCGGTTGCCGGAGCAGCCGCAGCAGGCGGGGCCGGGGTTGCTGCCGGCGCGGCAGGCGGCGTCGACTGGCCGTTGGCGACGGTGTTGTCGGTGGTGGGCTCAGGGGAGTAGTCGACCAGAAATTCGTGCCAACTCGGATCCACCGAAGAGGGATCCTCGCGGAACTTGCGATACATCTCCTCGACCAACCACTCGTTCTGCCCGAATGGTGAAGGTGAACTGCTCACGGCAGACACTCGCCTCGATTCTTGTGTCCGGCCAGCCGTCACATGCAGGCTCGCCGCTTGTGTTCTTCTGTGGGCGGTTGACCCCGCGCGACCGCCGCATAAAGGCTATCGCCTTTCGATGCCACCCGAGGTCGGCATGGGGGTTGCGGAATTGGCGGACGGCAGCACATGCAGCGTTGCAGGCCACCGCGGCGGGGGCGCACCGAACGCCTGGCGGGCGTTGGCGACGATCTTCTTACCCATCAGCCGGTTGCCGACACCGCCGATGACAGCACCGATGCCGACCGGCAGCAGCTTGCCGAAAGCCATCGCGCCGCGCTTGAGCGTATACCGCTTGACGAAGTACTTGACCAGCCGGGAGTTGAGCTGCGAGACCGCGGGCAAGGGCAGTGTCGCGGCACCGTCGGACAGCCATGCGCCGCTGGTGCGCCCGGTGCCGAGCAGGTCGGCGATGGCGTGCTTGCTGTCGTCGCCGACGAGGACGGAAAGCACCAGCGCACGGCGCCGTTCCCGGTGGTCGGCCGGGATGCCGTAGACCTCGGCGACCGCCAGCACGAATACCGAGGTGGCCTCCAGGAAGACGACCGTCTCACCGGCCACGGCCGACAGCGCGGCCAGGGTTCCGATGCCCGGGAACGCCGCCGCGGAGCCGACGGCCGCACCGCTGGCCATCACCGCGGCCAGGTAGTGCTTCTCGAGCCGCGTCACGATCTCGGCCGGGGTGGCATCGGGCTGATGGCTGCGCAACCGGTCCACGTACGCCTTGACCGCGGGAGCCTGGACGCGTGAGCTGCGCTCGATGATGGCCGAGAGCACCTTGGCCGCGGCGCTGGGATCTTCGGTCTCCTCGACCTTCGCCGGCAGTTGCTTGGACCGCGCAAACACTTCGGGGCCTCCCAGGTGTGAACCCATCGTTGACTGCCAGGCTAACGAACGACGACCCGCCGCGGGTGCCCGAGGGTGACCGCGGTCACTGCGCGCAGCAAATGGGAAGAAAAAACCTGAATGCGGGGCTGTTCAACTTCATGGCATCATCGCCCGACGTGGAGCAGACGGCATCGGAAACCGGGCAGGGTCGGATGCCGGGTCGGATCCGGATGATCCTGGTCCTGGGCGCGCTGGTGGCGCTGGGCCCGTTGACCATCGACATGTATCTGCCTGCGCTGCCCCGGATCGCCGATGAGCTCTCGGTCTCCTCTTCTGTGTCGCAGTTGACGCTCACCGGAACCCTGGCCGGGCTGGCTCTGGGGCAGCTGATCGTCGGCCCGCTGTCGGACTCGCTGGGCCGTAGGCGTCCCTTGATGGCGGGCATCGTCCTGCACATGGTGGCCTCGGTGCTGTGTGTGCTGGCGCCCAACATCGCGATCCTCGGGCTGGCCCGCGGGCTGCAGGGCATGGGCGCGGCGGCTGCCTCGGTGGTGGCCATCGCCGTGGTCGGTGACCTGTTCACCGGAACGATGGCGGCCACGGTGATGTCGCGGTTGATGCTGGTGCTCGGGGTGGCCCCGGTGCTGGCCCCGTCGCTGGGCGCGGCCGTGCTGTTGCACGGCTCCTGGCACTGGGTGTTCGTCGCGCTCGTGGTGGTGGCCGGTGGCCTGCTGGCGATGGCCGCGCTCGCCCTGCCCGAGACGCTGCCGGTTTCGCACCGGCGCCCACTGGCGGTGCGCGGCATCGCCGGTACCTACCTCGAGCTGTTGCGTGACTCGCGTTTCGTGATCCTGGTGCTGGTGGCCGCGCTGGGGATGTCCGGCCTGTTCGCCTACATCTCGGCCGCGCCCTTCGTCCTGCAGGGCCACTACGGCCTGGACCAGCAGGCGTTCGCGCTGGTGTTCGCCGCGGGCGCGATCGCGCTGATCGGTTCCACCCAGTTCAACGTGGTGCTGCTGCGCAGGTTCTCGCCGCAGGCCATCACCGTGGCGGCGTTGAGCTGGTCGGCGCTGGCCGGGGTGGTGTTCGTGGCGTTGACCGTCGCCCACGTGGGCGGCCTGTCCGCGTTCGTGGTGCCGGTGCTGGCGATCCTGGCCGGCATGGGCCTGGTCCTTCCCAACGCCCCGGCGGTCGCACTGTCACGTCATCCCGACGCGGCAGGCACCGCGGCCGCGCTGCTGGGCGCCGCCCAGTTCGGGCTCGGGGCCGCGGTCGCGCCCGCGATCGGGGCGCTGGGCAACGGTGCACTCGCGTTGTCGTGGGTGATGACGGCGGGCATGGCGATCGCCTTGGTGGCGCTGCTGCTGGTCGGTCGGCGTAACGGCGATGACGACGCGAGCGAATATTCGGGCGACACGCTCGACATCGTTTCCGAGGCGGTTGTCGAGCCGGCCTGACCGGGTCCCGGGTAGCGTCGATCGGGCTCGCCAACATCCCAACGAGGTCGGACCCGAGGCCCAACACACCACATCGACATGTCCCCAGCGCTGAACGCCCGCACCCCCAGCCGTGTGCCCGCGCGTCCGGAGAATCCGTGGAACGCGCTGTGGGCCATGATGGTCGGCTTCTTCATGATCCTGGTCGACGCGACGATCGTCGCGGTCGCCAACCCGACCATCATGGAGCAACTCGGCGCCGACTACGACGGCGTGATCTGGGTGACCAGCGCTTACCTGCTCGCCTATGCGGTGCCGCTGCTCGTGGCGGGCCGGCTGGGCGATGTGTACGGGCCCAAGAACCTCTACCTGGCCGGGCTGGCCGTCTTCACCGCAGCCTCGCTGTGGTGCGGTCTGGCAGGCAGCATCGAGATGCTGATCGCCGCGCGGGTGGTGCAGGGTATCGGTGCCGCGTTGTTGACACCCCAGACGTTGTCGACGATCACCCGCATCTTCCCGCCCGAGCGGCGCGGCGTGGCGATGAGCGTGTGGGGCGCGACCGCCGGGGTGGCCACGTTGGTCGGGCCGCTGGCCGGCGGTGTGCTCGTCGGGGGACTGGGCTGGCAGTGGATCTTCTTCGTCAACGTGCCGATCGGCATCCTGGGTCTGGCGCTGGCGGTGTGGTTGGTCCCGGTGTTGCCGACCCAGCCGCACCGGTTCGACGTGCTGGGTGTGGTGCTGTCCGGCATCGGCATGTTCCTGATCGTGTTCGCGCTGCAGGAGGGGCAGTCTCGGGACTGGGCGCCGTGGGTGTGGGCCACCGGAGCGGTCGGTGTCGCGGTGATGGTGGCGTTCGTGTGCTGGCAGGCGGTCAATACCGCCGAGCCGTTGATCCCGCTGCGGATCTTCCAGGACCGCGACTTCAGTCTGGCCAACCTGGGCGTCGCGACGATCGGCTTCGCGGTCACCGCGATGATCCTGCCGTTGATGTTCTACGCCCAGACCGTGTGCGGGCTGTCGCCGATCCGCTCGGCGCTGTTGACGGCACCGACCGCGATCGCCAGCGGCGTGCTGGCTCCGGTGGTGGGCCGCATCGTCGACCGGGCCCATCCGACGCCGGTGATCGGCTTCGGCTTCTCGGCCATGGCGATCGGCTTGACCTGGCTGGCCTTCGAGATGACCCCGACGACGCCGATCTGGCGGCTGCTGCTGCCGCAGTTGGTGATGGGCATCGGGATGGCTTTCATCTGGTCTCCGCTGGCGGCCACTGCGACGCGAAACCTGCCGCCGGATCTGGCCGGGGCCGGGTCGGGCGTGTACAACGCCACCCGCCAGGTCGGGTCGGTGCTGGGCAGTGCCGGGATCGCGGCGTACATGACATCGCGAATCGGTGCCGAGATGCCGGGGGCGGCAGGTGCGGCACCGCGCGGTGAGGGTGCGGTGGCCGAGCTGCCAGAGTTCCTGCACGCCCCGTTCGCGGCGGCGATGTCGCAGGCGATGCTGCTGCCCGCGTTCGTCGCGCTGTTCGGTGTGGTGGCGGCGTTGTTCCTGCTCGGGTTCGATGCCGAGCCCACTTTTGCGCCGAATCCGGAGCCGTATCTGGATCCCCGTGATGACGATGACGACGACTACGTCGAGTTCATCGTGAGCCACGCCCGTCACGACGACGGTGACGCCGTGGACGCCGAGGCGGTGACGGAGTCATTGCGGGCGCTGCCGCTTGCCGACGATCCGGAGAAATGGGAGAACCTCTACGCCGAGTTCATGGCCGATCGCGACGATTGAACAGCACGGCGCGGTTGAGGTAGTCGCCGGGATCGAACGCGGCCTTGACCATCCGCATGGCCGCGATATCGGCCTCGGTGCGTGACATCGCCACGTAGTCGCGCTTGCGGGAGCCGACCCCGTGCTCGGAGCTGACGTTGCCGCCGCAGTCGGCGATCAGCGTCATCATCGCGGCATACAGCCCTGCTTCGGCGTCGGTGGAGCAGCGCAGCACGTTCAGGTGCAGATTGCCCTCGCCTATGTGGCCGAACAGCACCGGGATCGCTTCTGGCGCATGGCCGGCGATCAGTTGAGCGGATGAGTCGGCGAAACCCCGGATCGCCGACAGCGGCAGCGAGACATCGAATTTCAGTGGCGGGCCGAACAATCCGAGCACCTCGGCCACCGACTCGCGCACCTGCCACAACCGCTGTTGGGCATTCGTATCGATGCCGACGGCGGGCTCACCGCACAGGTCGGCGCCGTCGAGCGCATCGGCCAGGCGTTCGGTCTGGTCGTTGTCGCCTGCCAGTTCGATCAGCAGTTGCCAGGCTCCGTCGACCGGGGCGCCCACGCCGAGGTGCTCGGCGGTCAGCGCACTGGCCCGGGCATCGATCAACTCCAGGGCGGCGATGCCTTCGAGGTCCCGGAACACCCGGCCTGCGCCGACCAGTGCGTCGAGATCGGCGAACCCGCAGATGGCCGTGACCCGGTGGGTGGGGGCGGGGTGCAGCCGCAGATCCAGCCCGGTGATCACGCCGAGCGTGCCCTCCGCGCCGACAAACAGCGCGGCCAGGTCGTAGCCGGTGTTGTCGCGGCGTACCCGGCTGTGCCGGTGCACCACCGACCCGTCGGGCAGTGCGATGTCCAGGCCGAGCACCTGCTCGCCCATGTTGCCGTAGCGCACCGTGCGCAGGCCCCCGGCGTTGGTGGAGGCCATGCCGCCGACCGTGGCCGATTCCCGCGCGGCCAGGTCCACCCCGAACACCAGGCCGGCCGCCGTCGCGGCCCGCTGCACGGCGGCCAGCGGAGTCCCGGCGCCGACGCTGACCCGGCGCTCGACGATGTCGACTGCGCCGATCTCGTTCAGCCGCTCGGTGGACAACAGGATGTCGTCGTTCTCGGGGACCGTCCCGGCCACGAGTGAGGTGCGGCCGCCCTGCACTGTGACACACGCTCCGGCGTCGCGGCAGGCCCGCAGCACCGCGGCCACCTCCTCGGCGGTGCCGGGGCGGACCAGGGCCGTCGCCTGCCCGCGGTACCGCCCGGTGTGGTCGACGCAGCGGCCGTCCAACACGTCGGGATCGGTGGTGACGTAACCGGCACCGACGATCCCGGCAAGCGTTTCGGTAAGCGTTTCAGTCACCGGATCGGTGTACCACAGGGTCCGTCAGGGCGAGGAACGCACCGAGCGCGATCAGGCTGTTCGGCTGCGCCGGCAGATAATCGGTGAGCTGGGGTGAGCGCACGATGTACGCGACGTACTTGGCCCGGCTGATCGCCACGTTGAGCCGGTTGCGGTTCAGCAGGAACCCGATCCCGCGGGGCACGTCGGCGGCCGAGGACGCCGTCATCGACACGAACACCACCGGCGCCTGCCGGCCCTGGAACTTGTCCACCGTGCCGGCCTGCACGTCGGTGAGGCCTGCCGCGTCGAGAGCTCGGCGCACCGTGGTCACCTGGGCGTTGTAGGGCGTCACCACCAGGAAGTGCTCCTGGCTCAGCGGTGTGCTGCCGTGCTCGTCGGTCCAGGTGGTGCCGAGCAGACCGGTGATGGCCGCGACGATGGCGTCGGCCTCTTCGGGACTGTCGGTCGAATTGCCGAGGTGTGGCACCTCGAGTACCCGGACCCCGGGCTCGATACTGTCGAGTTTGCGTGCGGCACTGACCTTTTCGTGTGACTGCAGCCGGCCGTCATAGGACAGTCGCGACACCGGGCCGCACACCGCCGGATGCATCCGGAACGAGCAGTCCAGGAAGTAGCCGCGGTCGACCGGCAGCGTGTGCGCACCCTCGACCAGCCAGCCCAGTGCGGAATCGTCGACCGGCGCCGGGTGGGTGCCCTGGCAGACCTGGGGCAATTGCTGCGGATCCCCCAGGAGCAGCAGGTTGCGGGCGGCCGGGGCCACCGCGATGGTGTTGGCCAGGTTGAACTGGCCGGCCTCTTCGATCACCAGCAGGTCGAGGCATTGTCGCGGTACCCGCGCCTCGTTCGCGAAATCCCATGCGGTGCCGCCGATCACGCAGCCGGGGTGATCCGAGATGAACGAGGCGTAGGCGTTCTCGCTGATGGCCGTCCACCGCGGGTCGTCGCCCTTGCGCTTCTTGGCGACGCGTTCCGGGGCCACGCCTGCGTCGAGCACTTGATCCAGCAGATGTTCGATCACCGCGTGTGACTGGGCGACGATGCCGATGCGCCAACGGTGTTCGTTGACCAGGCGGGCGATGATCTGCGCCGAGGTGTGGGTTTTGCCGGTGCCGGGCGGGCCGTGCACCGCGATGTATGAGCAATCCAGATCCAGCAGCGCCGCAGTGATGTCGGCGGCGGTGTCGCCGTTGCGAGGCAGGGGCCCGCCGGTGAGGGTGCGTGGCGGACGCCGCAGCAGTACATCGGTCACCGCGTCGGCGGGCAGCGCCGGCAGACCGGCGGACACCGTGGCCGCCGTGCTGTCGATGGACACCTGCAGGGGCCGGGTGTTGATCGGCGGGCCAGGCGTCAGGGCGAACGGCACCTGGGTGAAGATCTCACCGTCCTTGGGCTGGCGTTCGGTGATCAGCACTTCGGTGGGGGCGTCCGGATTGTCGCAGCCGATGACCGTGGCGCTGCCGAAGCCGCGCCGGTCCGGGTCGTCGGACAGGCCCGCGGGCGCCGGCGGGGTGTACAGCGCGTAGACGTCGGTACCCAGCTCGCCGGCGTCGATGGCGCCGGTCAACAGGACCTGCCGCTGCGGTTTGCGGGCCCGCGGCGGAGTGTGCCAGTCGGTGATGACCTCGGCCTTCTCGGCGACGAAAACGCCTGTGCTGTCGGCCCATTCGTCGACCGGGTTGTTGAGCCGGTCGAAGTGGCCCCACCAGAACGGTTTGTCCTCGCGCTTGTGGAAGCCGCGAGCCGCGGCGATGAGCGCCACCGCCTGCTGCTCGGGGGTTCGCGGTTCCACTCCGTCCCCGGCGAAGCGCAGCAGCTTGCGGTCGACGGCGTCGGCCTTCTCGATCGGCGCTCCGTCGCGCACCGGTTGTGGGCCGCGCGGTGGCACCTCGGCTTCGAACGCCCGGTTGATCAGCCAGTCCCGCAGCCGGTGGGTGGACCGGCAGTCGTAGCGGTTGTAGTCCTCGATCTCCTTGAGCACGGTGGCGGCCTCGTCGTGGTGACCGGCCTCGCGCAGTGCGCAGTAGCGGGCGTATTCGGTGATCGAGTCGGTGGCCTTGGTGACCTCGCCGTCGCGCAGCTCGTTGCCCATGTACAGCGGTTCAAGCGATTTGATGCTGTAGTTCTCGGTGCCGACGCGAATGCTCTTGCGCACCAACGGAAGCAGGTCGACAAGGATGCCGTTGCGCAGCAGGTCGTCGACGTCGTTCTCGCCCACTCCGTAGCGGCCGGCCAGGCGCAACAGGGTGCTGCGCTCGTACGGCGCGTAGTGGTAGATGTGCATCTTGGGAAAACGCTTGCGCCGCTTGCGGACCAGATCCAGGAAATCGATGAGGACCTGGCGTTCGCTGGCCCGGTCGTGCGCCCACAATGCCTGGAAATTGCCCTCCGCGCCAAGGACGCCCCACAGGTATTCCAGCCCCCAATCCTGGCCGTTGGCCGTCCACAGTGGGTCGCCTTCGTAGTCGAAGAACAGATCGCCCTTGTCCGGATCCGGTAACAGCATCAACGGCTGTGGATCGACGACTTCATAGAGCGGCTTGCCATCTGGCCGCGGCGCCACCTGCAGGCGGGCCTGCCCCCGCAGCGCGGTCAGGGCGCGCTGGGCCAATCCGGGCACCGCTTCGGCGCGGTCGGCCAATTGGCGGGTGGTGGTGACACCGGCCTCGATGAGCCGGGCGCGCTGACTGGACCGCATGCCGGCCACCAGGAACAGGTCGTCGGTGGCGCGGATCTGCTGCTCGCATTCACCGCAGCCGAAACACGCCCGCACCGTGTCGTCGGACCAGTGCACGGCGGTGCCGCCGGTCAGATGATCGTCGAGCAGTGCCTGGAGCGCGGCGCGCCGCGGCCGGTACACCGCCAGCAGTTCGTCGACGCGGTAGCTGGACATCGCGCCGTCGCCGAGCACCAGGTCCACCTCGTCGGCAACCGGCACACCGGCACCCGACAGGACATCGGCGTAGGCCGCCAGCTGAAGCAGTGCCTCGACCTTCACCGAGCGGGACAGCTTGGTGTCGCGCAGGCGGTAGCGCTCGCCGTCCCAGATCAGGAAGTCGGCGAACCCGGCGAACCGTCCGTCGAACATCGCGGCCTGATAGATCACCGGGTCGCGGCGTTGCACGGCTTCGAGGGTGGCGGTGGCCGCCGCCGACAGCCCGGCCGCGGTGTAGCTGGGCCGGCCGATCACCGTCACCTCAGAGTCTGCGCGAAGATCTTCGAGGTGGCGCTGTTCGTGATCGCCGCCGAGTTGTGCGGTGCGAGCCAGCAATTCGTCGTCCGACGACACCGCCGGGCCACGACCGAGCTGCGCGTCGAACGAGCGCAGCAGGGCGTACTCACAGCGGGCGGCCGCGGCCAGATCCGAGGCGCTGTAGATGACCGTCGGACCCGACGCGCTTTCGTCGGTGACGAACACGCTGCCACTGTAGGCGAGCGCGCCGACACTCTGGTTCTCCCGCGCGAAACAGAGTGTGCGGTTGCTATGCCGCGCGCTTGGCGACCCTGACTGCTGTTTCGCGGCAGGAGGAAACCTCAGCCCGTGTTGCCCATCAACTCCACGCCGCCGCCGTTCCAGCGGAACTTCACCGTGCTGGCCAGCCCGTGGAATCCGCCGGAGTATTGCAGCGCCACGGTGTCTCCGGTGCTGGCGGTCTTGTCGATGCCGTTGAAGCCGTAGGTGTCGGGCACGCCGGTGGGGATGAACTTGCCGAGATGAAACAGCACGGCCCGGGTGTTGGGGTGGTCGGAGTTGGTGTTGGCCTTGACGATCACCGCTGACAGTTGAGCGCACTCGTTGTAGTTGCCTGCCAACGGCTCGGGGCTCCAGGCCTGGTTGCTGCGTGGGTCGCGGGGCAACTCGGAGACGGCCTTGCTGATCTCGGGGGCGGCGAGGTTGACCGCGCAGGGGTCGGCCTGCGGTGGTGCCGACGTCGGCGCCGCCTTGGCGGCGGGTTTGGGCGCCGATGTCGGCGCCGGTCCGGGTCCCGCGTCGGGGGTTTTGGAGACCGTGGAGTCACCCGATCCGCATCCGGTGAGCGTGAGCACGGTCGCCAATACGACCCCGGGGGCCATGGCGAACATTGCGACCCGTTTCACAGTTGGGCAACCTACCGCGCTCCCGTGGCGGGTTTGTGCAGGCGCGCGGCCGGGATTCCCCTCGATTGGCACTAGACTTCTGAACCGATGACCTCGCCAGACCCGGATTCGGGGGAGACCGCCCCAACGTTTGCCGACCTGCAGATTCACCCTGCAGTGCTGAAGGCAGTCACTGAAGTCGGCTACGAATCGCCTTCGGCGATCCAGGCCGCGACCATTCCGGCCATGCTCGCGGGCTCCGATGTGGTCGGGCTCGCGCAGACCGGTACCGGCAAGACCGCGGCCTTCGCCATCCCGATCCTGTCGAAGATCGACACCTCCAGCCGCAACACCCAGGCACTGGTGCTGGCACCGACTCGGGAGCTGGCGCTGCAGGTCGCCGAGGCATTCGGCCGCTACGGCGCGCACCTGCCCGCGATCAACGTGCTGCCGATTTACGGCGGTGCGTCCTACACCGTGCAGCTGTCCGGATTGCGGCGCGGCGCGCAGGTGGTGGTGGGCACTCCGGGTCGCGTGATCGATCACCTCGAGCGCGGCACGCTGGATCTGTCGAACCTGGACTACCTGGTGCTCGACGAGGCCGACGAGATGCTCACCATGGGCTTCGCCGAAGAGGTCGAGCGGATCCTCGCCGACACCCCGGAGTACAAGCAGGTGGCGTTGTTCTCGGCGACCATGCCGCCGGCCATCCGCAAGATCACCTCGAAATATCTGCACGACCCGGTTGAGGTCACGGTCAAGGCCAAGACCGCCACCGCCGAGAACATCACCCAGCGGTTCATCCAGGTGGCCGGTGCGCGCAAGTTGGATGCGCTGACGCGGGTGCTCGAGGTCGAGGAGGGCGACGCGATGATCGTGTTCGTCCGCACCAAGCAGGCCACCGAGGAGGTCGCCGAGCGGCTCAAGTCCCGCGGTTTCGCGGCCGCCGCCATCAACGGCGACATCAATCAGGCCCAGCGCGAACGCACGATCAGCGCGCTCAAGGACGGCACCATCGACATCCTGATCGCCACCGATGTGGCCGCGCGTGGTCTGGACGTCGAGCGCATCTCCCACGTCGTCAACTACGACATCCCGCACGACACCGAGTCGTACGTGCACCGCATCGGCCGCACCGGCCGGGCCGGTCGTTCCGGGCATGCGTTGTTGTTCGTCACCCCGCGCGAACGCCACCTGCTCAAGTCGATCGAGAAGCACACCCGGTCGAAGGTCATCGAGGCCGAGCTTCCGAGCGTCGATGATGTCAACGCGCAGCGCGTCGCCAAGTTCCGCGACTCGATCACCGACTCGCTCAATGCCGACGGCCTGGAGTTGTTCCGCAGGCTGATCGAGGACTATGAGCGCGAGAACGACGTGCCGATGGCCGACATCGCCGCGGCGCTCGCACTGCAGTCGCGCAACGGCGAAGAGTTCCTGATGACAGAGCCGCCGCCGGAGAAGCGGCGGGAGCGTGACGACCGGGGCGAACGGCCCGCGCGCAAGGAGCGCCCGCCGCGCGAGGGTTTGGCGACCTACCGGATCTCGGTCGGCAAGCGGCACAAGGTGGGGCCCGGCCACATCGTCGGCGCCATCGCCAACGAGGGCGGCCTGCACCGCAACGAGTTCGGCCACATCACCATTCGCGGGGACTACTCGCTGGTGGAGCTGCCGGAGAAGCTGCCGAGCAAGACGCTCAAAGCGCTGGAGAACACTCGGATCTCGGGCATGTTGATCAACCTGGAGCGGGAGCGTGGTGAGCGCGCCGACCGGGGTGACCGTGGGCCGCGCCGCGAATACAAGGGCCGCTCCGATTACAAGGGCCGATCCGACAACCGCTCGGGGAAGCCGCACCGGAAGACCAAGTGACGGTCTCCAGAAGTGTGACGGGGCCGTCGGATCAGGGAGGCCTTGAGTCGGTAGACGCGGTGGCCGCCGGTTCGACGCGCGTCGCCGCACTGACCGGGATCCGCGCGGTGGCCGCCATTCTGGTGGTGCTCACCCACGCGGCCTACACGACCGGGAAGTATCCGCAGGGCTACCTCGGGCTGGTGTATTCGCGTGCCGAGATCGGTGTGCCGATCTTCTTTGTGCTGAGCGGTTTTCTGTTGTTCCGGCCGTGGGTTAGGGCTGCCGCGACGGAGGGCAGGGCGCCTTCGGTGCGCCGCTACGCCTGGCACCGGGTGCGACGGATCATGCCGGCCTATGTGGTGACGGTGCTGATCGCCTACCTGCTCTATCACTTTCGGACCGGGGGCCCGAACCCCGGCCACACCTGGATCGGGTTGTTCCGCAACCTGACTCTGACCCAGATCTACACCGACAACTATCTGTTCTCGTATCTGCATCAGGGGTTGACCCAGATGTGGAGCCTGGCGGTGGAGGCGGCGTTCTACGTCGTGCTGCCGCTGCTGGCGTATCTGCTGCTGGTGGTCTTGTGCCGGCGGCGGTGGCGTCCGGGTCTGTTGTTCTTCGGTTTGGCCCTGCTGGCCGCGGTGTCGCCGTTGTGGCTGACGATCGTGCACGATTCGACGAATCTGCCTGACGGGGCCCGGCTTTGGCTACCCACCTACATGGCGTGGTTCGTGGCGGGCATGGCCCTGACGGTGCTGGGGCAGCTGAAGGTGCGTGGGTATGCCGTGGTGTGTGTGCCGTTGGCCGTGGTGTGTTATTTCATCGCGTCGACGCCGATCGCGGGGGAGCCGACGACGTCGCCGGCCAAGTTGAGCGAGGCGTTGTTCAAGACGTTTTTCTACGCGGTGATCGCGGCGTTGCTGGTGGCCCCGCCCGCGCTCGGCGACCACGGTTGGTACAACCGGTTTCTGGCTTCGCGGCCGATGGTCTTCCTCGGCGAGATCTCCTACGAGATCTTCCTGATCCACCTGATGATCATGGAGCTGGTGATGGTCGAGGTGATGCGTGATCCGGTCTACACGGGGTCGATGTTCAACCTGTTCGTGCTCACCATGGTGTTCACCATTCCGGCGGCCTGGCTGCTGCACCGGTTCACGCGCGTCCGCTCCTAATTTAGTTAGGGTATGCTTACCTAACGAAGTTGTTCTCGGGAGGTGCGTGCATGGGCGAACAGAAGGCGTCGCGCGGTTTGGAAGGAGCCCTGGTAAAACTCTGCCGGGGCGGTGACTACGAGCTGACGGTGTCGAGCCGTACCGAGCTCACACCGAACTACCTCCGGTTGCATTTCCGCGCGGAAAAGCTGCTCGCCGAACAGTCGGTGCACCCCACGATGTGGGTGCGGGGCTGGTTTCCCGACGGCGGCAAGGCCCACCAACGGGGCTATACCCTGGTCCACCCCGATCCGCAGGCCGGCACCGTCGACATCGATTTCGCGATGCACGACGGCATCGCCACCCGCTGGGCACGTGCGGCGCAGCCCGGCGACGTTCTGGACGTGACGGTCCTGGGCAGCAGCTTCGCCTTGCCCGAGCCGGCGCCGGCGGGGTACCTGATCGTCGGCGACACCGCGTCGCTTCCCGCAATCAACTCGCTGCTGGATGCCATCGGCGACGCCCCGGCCTGGGTCTTTCTGGAGGCCGGCCACGAAGACGACCGTGAGCTACCGGTCAACGGCGGCGCGGAGATCGTCTGGGTGGACCGCTTCGACGAGGATCTGCTGGAGACGCTCAGCGCCTCGGCTTTCGACGCCTCCGATCACTTCGGCTGGGTCGCCTGCAACAACCGCACGACCCGGGCCGTGGCGCGGGTGTTCCGTGAGGAGTACGGCATCCCGCGCAAATCCATCAAGGCGCAGGCGTACTGGGTGGCATGAGCCGGCGGGGTCAGAGCGCCGTCTGGATCGGTGCGGGGGTCGCGGCGATCTCGTCGAGCACCTGGACATTGCGGGCCACGTCGCGGCTCTCCCGCGCGGCGATCTCTTTGATCGCCAGATCGAATGCGCCGACCAGGCTGGGCGGGTCGAACACCGCCTGTGCCTGTTGGCTGACCTGAAGGTCCCGCGCCCAGATCGTCGCGGGCCGGGCGAATCCGGGTTCGAGAGCCAGCACTGTGGCGAATCGCCAGGCACTGTCGCGCAGGGAGCGGATCGCCTCGTTGAGGACGAAGATCTGATGCTGTTGGAGGACGGCGTAGATGTCGGCCAGTGCCGGTGAGAGTTCGTTGATGTCGTTGACCACTCCGCCGATCTGGCTGGCCAGCACCGCGTTGATGGTGTCGAAATCCTTGTGCAGCGAGGGCAGTCGGCCCGGCCCGACGAGGCCCTGCACCGCGATGCCGAGATCCAGCACGATGTGGGCGGTGACCCCGGCGAGCATGTGCTGCACCAGGATCGGCTCGGGCTTGTCGGCCCACTCGAAGGTGGCCCGCCACGACCGGGTGGGTTTCGGGTACCGGTCGGGGTGGAAGTACCCGTTGAGGGCGTCGAAGTAGCGCTGCGCGAACGCGGCGTCGAGGCGGTCCATCCGCGGTCCGTCCTCGAATGCCCCGTCCTCGACCGCGGTGCCGACCGCGATGGTGATCCGCTTGTACAGGGCCGCGAAATAGCCCAGCCGGCTTGAGGTTTCCACGGCCCAGTCGGTGATCGTGTCGATCGCCGAGACAACCTCGGCGATGCTTTTCACCGCAGGCAGCGGCGGCAGTGGCGTCGGATGGCTGGCCATGCTCGAAAGTATGGGCCAGCTCGGCCCGTCCCGCCCGGCAAACGGCTACTCGACAGGTAGTTGTGCCGGGATGACGAGCGGGGCGACGAACTCGGCCAACATGGCCCGTTCGTCGGCCTCGTCGGTGCCGGGGAAGACCAGCATCGACACCATGACCCGCACCAGCCACCGGGCCCGGCGGCCCACCTCGTCGTCGGCTTGATCCGCATCCCCGGCGAGCGACCGGACGAACCCCTCGACCAGCGCCCGGATCACCTCCGAGTGTTCGGCCATCTCGCCGCCGATCGGCCGCTGCGCCGTGGCGAACCACGAGGCCAGTGCCGGACTGTCGCGCACCGCATTCAGCGCGGTGATCACTCCTTCGATCAGCCGTTGCGCCGGATCGGTGACCGCGGCCACCTGCTCGCTGACCTCTTCGTACAGCCTGCGCGCCTCGCGGTGCACGTAGGCGGTGTAGAGCGCGTCGCGATTCTCGAAATACCGGTACAGCGTGGCACGGGAACAGCCTGCGGCCGCGGCGATCTCGTGCATCCCGACGGTCGCCGCGTCCTGCTGGGTGAACAGGGCGTCGGCGGCGTCGAGGATGTGGTCGGCGGCCACTTCGGACCGCCGGGCTGACAACCAGTCGCGGGGCATCAGGTCCCTGCCCGGAACGGCACCGACAGCGGCCGTCGCACGTAGCTGCCCCCGGCCCAGGTCACCGCGTCCAGGTCGACTTCGAAATCCGGGTAACGCGAGAGCAATTCGGTCAGAGCTACCCGGGACTGCATCCGGGCGGCTGCCGCGCCGAGGCAGAAATGCGCGCCGTGACTGAAGGTGAGGATGTTGCGCGGGGAGCGCCGTACGTCGAGTTCGGCTGCGTTGTCGCCGAACTCACGCTCATCGCGGTTGCCCGAGCCGTACAGCAGCAACGTCTTGCGTCCGGTCGGGATGGTGGTGTCGCCGATGGTCACGTCGCGGGTGGTGGTGCGGGCCAGCCCCTGCACCGGCGAGGTCAGGCGCAGGAACTCGTCGATCGATTCCGGGATCAGCTCGGGATCGTCGATGAGAAGCTTGCGCTGATCGGGCCGCTGCTGCAGCAGTTGTACTGCGCCGCCGAGCATTCCGGTGGTGGTGTCGTTGCCGCCGGTGACCATGGTGAACGTGAAGGCCAGGATCGACAGCACGCCCGCGATGTCGCCGTCAGCTCCGACACCGGCCGCGACCAGATGCGAGATGGTGTCATCGCCGGGCTCGTTACGACGCCGCTCGATGAGCTCGGAGAAGTAGGCCATCATCGAGGCCACGGCCGCGCCCGCGGTGCCCATCGCCGCGGTGATTCCGCCGGCCGAACTGTTCGCGGCGACGATCGCCTCGGTCCAGCCGTCGAACTGGTCCCGGTCGGTCTCGGGCACGCCGAGGTAGTGCGCGACGACCATCGACGGCAGCGGCTTGAACAGTTCGGTGACGATGTCCCCGCCGCCGTTCGAGCGCAACCCCTCGAGGCGCTCGACGACGAACTCGCGGACCTTCGGTTCGACGGCCTCGACCTGCCGCGGGGTGAACCCGCGCGAGACCAGCTTGCGGAACTCGGTGTGCACCGGCGGGTCCTGCATGACGAACGGCGGGTTGTCGGCCAGGCCGATCATGTCCAGTTCGCCGTAGGTGACGGTCAGGCCCTGCGCCGACGAGAAGGTCCCGTGGTCGCGGGCTGCCGCCCAGATGTCGGCGTGGCGGGAGAGGACGTAGTAGTCCTGCTCTGGGTGCTCGTCGGGAACCACGTGGTGCACCGGGTCGTGATCGCGCAGCGCGGAGTACATCGGCCACGGGTTGGGCCAGGAGTCGGCGTCGGCGGGTTCGAACCGGGCGGGGCTGTGAGACAAAGTCGCTGCCATGTCTTATTCGTACGACAATGACGGCAACCGTGTCAATAGGCGCGACCCGGATTAGGCTCGGGCGTGATGAGCACCCCTGACGCGCCGCAGCTACCTGCCCAGACGCCGACGTGTTACCGGCATCCGGACCGCCCCACCTATGTGCGCTGCACGCGGTGCCAGCGCCCGGTCTGCCCGGAGTGCATGCGCTCGGCCGCTGTGGGCCATCAGTGTGTGGATTGCGTCAACCAGGGCGCCAGGACGGTGCCCGCGGCGCGGACCCAGTTCGGCGGGGTGGCGCGCACCGGCGCCCCGATCCTGACCTACGCGCTCATCGCGGTGAACGTGCTGATGTTCGTGCTGCAGATGGCCTCGAAGAACCTGGAGCAGGAACTCACGCTGTGGCCGCCGGGCGTCGCGGCGCACGACGAGTACTACCGCCTGGTGACGTCGATGTTCCTGCACTACGGCGTGATGCACCTGCTGTTCAACATGTGGGCGCTCTACGTGGTGGGGCCGCCGCTCGAACAATGGTTGGGCCGGCTGCGATTCGGGACGTTGTACGCACTGAGCGGGCTCGGCGGCTCGGTGCTGGTGTACCTGCTGTCCCCGCTCAACAGCGCGACCGCCGGGGCCTCCGGGGCGATCTTCGGCCTCTTCGGCGCGATCTTCGTGGTGGCCCGCAAGCTGAACCTCGACGTGCGCTCGATCGCCGCCGTCGTGATCATCAACCTGGTGTTCACCTTCGCCGGGCCCGCGCTCGGGACCGGGGCGATCAGCTGGCAGGGCCACATCGGCGGCCTGGTTACCGGCGCGGCGATCGCCGCGGCCTTCGTGTACGCCCCGCGTGAGCGCCGCACTGCGATTCAGGCCGGCGTCTCGGTCGGCGTGCTGGTGCTCTTCGCCGCATTGATCGCCTGGCGCACAAGCAATCTGCTCACGACGTTCGGTATGGGCTGAGCGAGGTCTAGATCGCCGCGCCCGGATTGAGGATGTTCTGCGGGTCCAGTGCCCGCTTGATCCGGTGATTCAGTTCCACCGCGTCCGGGCCGATCTGGCCGGCCAGCCACGGCTGCTTGAGCCGGCCCACGCCGTGCTCGCCCGTGATGGTGCCGCCCAGTCCCACGGCGAGATCCATGATCTCGCCGAACGCCAGCTGGGCCCGCGCGGCCATATCGGCATCGGCCGGATCGAACACGATCAGCGGATGAGTATTGCCGTCCCCGGCGTGCGCGATCACCGAGATCAGCAGATCCCGATCCGCGGCGATCGCCGCCACCCCGCTGACCAGTTCGGCCAGTGCGGGCAGTGGCACGCCGACGTCCTCCAGCAGCAGGGATCCCTTGGCCTCCACGGCCGGGATGGCGAATCGCCGGGCGGCCACGAAGGCCTCGCCCTCGTCCGGGTCGGAGGTGGAAAACACCTCGGTGGCACCGCATTCGGTGAACACCTGAGCCATGAATTCGGCGTCGTCGGCGCCCGCGGCACCGCGATCGTCGGAGGCCGCCACCATCATCGCCGCGGCGTTGCGGTCCAGCCCCATCTTGAGCTTGTCCTCGACGGCGTTGATCGCGACGGCGTCCATGAACTCCAGCATCGACGGCCGGATCTTGCCGGTGATCTTCACGACCGAGTTCGACGCGGCTTCCACGGAGTCGAACGTGGCCACCACCGTGCAGGGGGAGTGCTGCGGGGGCAACAGCCGCAGCGTCGCCTCGGTGACCACGCCCAGAGTGCCCTCGCTGCCGACGAACAGCTTGGTCAGGCTAAGGCCCGCAACGTCTTTCAACCGCGGACCGCCCAGGCGCACCGCGGTGCCGTCGGCCAGCACCACCTGCAGGCCCAGGATGTAGTCGGTGGTCACGCCGTACTTGACGCAGCACAGCCCGCCCGCGTTGGTGGCGACATTGCCTCCGATGCTGCAGATCTCGAACGACGACGGGTCCGGCGGGTACCACAGCCCGTGGGCGGCAACGGCTTTTTTCACCTCGGCGTTGAGCAGTCCGGGCTGGACCACCGCGGTGCGGGTAACCGGGTCGACGGTGATGTCCCGCATCTTCTCGGTGGACAACACGATGCCGCCGTCGAGTGCGGTCGCACCGCCGGACAACCCGGTGCCCGCGCCGCGCGGCACGACGGCCACCTGGTGTGCGCTGGCCCAACGAAGTACCGTCTGCACCTCCTCGGTGCGGGTCGGCCGGACCACGGCGAGCGGTGTGCCCGCCGCCGGATCGGCGGCCCGGTCTTGGCGGTAGGAGGCCAGGATGTCGGGGTCGGTGACGACGACACCCTCGGGCAGTTCGCTGATCAGCATCGGCAGCGCGGCGGCATTCACGCTTCGATGCTAGGTGGGCCGGTCCAGCTCACGAAGCGCGGTCAGGAACACCGCACTGACGCCGAGCAACAGCATCGGCAGGGACAGGGCGAGGAACGTCGCATGCAGGCCGGCGGCGTCGGCCAGTGGCCCGGCCAGGATCAGCCCGAGCGGACCCGCTGCGTAGGCCAGTGAACCCATCACCCCGACCACCCGGCCGCGCAGATGCTGCGGTGCGGTGGTCTGCATGACGTAGTTGTAGATGGGAGCGATCGGGCCGTAGACGAACCCGACGATCGCGCACAGCACCAGGATCAGCGGAAGCGGCGGCAGGAACGCGATCACCGTCATCGCGATGCCAAGCGTGATCACCGCGGTCAGCATGGTGGCCCGTCGGCTCATGTACTTCGACATCACCGCGTAGCCGAGCGCACCCAGCAGCCCGCCGATGCTCAACGCCATCAACACCCAGCCCAGTTCGGTGGGCTCGTTGCGGTCGGTGAAATATTTCGGAAAGAGCACCGACTCCATGGGCATGTAGAGCCCGGTGGCCACCAGGTCGACGATCGCCAGGGTGCGCAATACCGGTGTGTGCCAGACGAATCGCAGCCCCTCGGCGATACCCGCGAGCACGCCCTCAGTCAGCACGGAGCGGTCCGGGACGCCCGCACCTTCCAGGCGCAACACCGAGATGGCCAGGATCGAGCAGCAGAACGTCCCGGCCGTCACCCACATGGTGTTGATCCCGCCGAGGGTGGCGATCAACAGGCCGCCGATACCCGGGCCGACGATGTAGGCGAGGTTGAACACCGCCTCGTACACGCTGTTCGCGTGGTCCAGCGTCCAACCGGCCCGGCCCGCGGCCTCGGGCAACATGGTTTCGCGCGCGGTCATCCCGGCCGGATCGAAGAAGGCGCCCAATCCGGCCAGGATCGCCAGCGCCGCGACATTGACCGCCTCCACTCCAAAGATCAGGGCCAGCACGGGGACCGCCGCGACCGACAACGCCGAGAGCAGGTCGGAGATCATCGAGACCCGCCTGCGGCCCAGATAGTCGACGGCCGCTCCGGCGATCAGGGTGGCGACCAGCAGCGGGAGCGTCCCGGCCATCGCGACGATCGATGCGTCGAGCGCGGATCCGTTGCGCTGCAACACCAGCCACGGGAACGCGACGATCGTGATTCCGTTGCCTGTGCCGGCCATCAGGGCGGCGAACAGGATCAGCAGCAGTGGGCCGCGCCGTTTATCGGTCATGGGTATCGCGGCCGAATCTAACAGCGCGCCCTCGCCCGTCGCGATGGAATTTCCGGCACAGTGAGGTGATGCTGTTGCCTCACCCCAGGACTGGGGTCCTGTTCCCGTCGCCGGTGCCACCCGGTTCGGGTTGGCCGGGTGATCCGGCTGATGCGACGACGCCGATGGCCAAGACGCCCGCGCAGGTGCGTCGGCTGGCTGCCCGAGCCGCCACCGTGGACGAGTTGGACGCGCAGATCTCGGTGTGCCGGGCCTGCCCCCGGCTGGTGAAGTGGCGTGAAGAGGTGGCCGTGGTCAAACGGAAATCCTTTGCCGATCAACCATATTGGGGTCGACCGGCCGTGGGACTCGGGGTGGACAACCCTGGCATCTTCATCGTCGGCCTCGCGCCGGCGGCGCAGGGCGCCAACCGCACCGGCCGCGTGTTCACCGGCGACCGGTCCGGGGACTTCCTGTTCGCCTCCCTGCACCGGACAGGCCTGGCGAATCAGGCCGAGAGCGTCGACGCGGCCGACGGCCTGCAGTTGATCGGCACCCGCATGGCGGCCGCGGTGCGCTGCGCGCCGCCGGCCAACGCGCCCACCCCGGCCGAGCGGGCCACCTGTGCGCCGTGGCTGCAGGCTGAATGGCGGTTGGTCGGGCCGTCGGTGCGGGTGGTCATCGCGTTGGGTGGGTTCGCGTGGCGGGCGGCGCTGGAGCTGATCGGCTCGGAGATCAAACCCGCGCCCAAGTTCGGCCACGGTGCGACGGCTGCCCTGACCACGGCGTTCGGTCCGGTCACCCTGCTCGGTTGCTTTCACCCCAGCCAGCAGAACACGTTCACGGGCCGCCTCACCGAGGCCATGCTCGACGACATCTTCGTCACCGCCAAGGACCTGGTGGCCGAGGCGGGCGGGAACGAACCGGGCGGCTCGTGACGTTGACGCTGTCATGCGGCTTTCTGTCCTCGACCTCGTCCCGGTGCGTACCGACCAGTCCACTGCCGATGCTCTGACGGCAACGACTCACCTGGCGCAGACCGCTGACCGGCTCGGATACACCCGCTACTGGCTCGCCGAGCACCACAACATGCCCGCGGTGGCCGCGACCAGCCCGCCGGTGCTGATCGCGCATCTGGCCGCGCACACCACCCAGTTGCGGCTGGGCTCGGGCGGGGTGATGCTGCCCAATCACGCCCCGTTGGCGGTGGCCGAGCAGTTCGCGCTGCTGGAGGCTGCCCATCCCGGCCGTATCGACCTCGGCATCGGCCGGGCCCCGGGTTCGGACCCGGTCACCTCGCTGGCGCTGCGCGGCGCCGCCGGCCGCGATGATCGCGATATCGAGGCATTTCCGCAGTACCTCGACGACGTCGTGGCGCTGATGAGCGCGCGTGGTGTGCGGGTGCCGCTGCCGCGGGATCTGATGCGGGAAAACTATGTCCTCAAGGCGACGCCGGCTGCGGTCACCGAACCACGGATGTGGCTGCTGGGCTCGTCGATGTACTCGGCGCATCTGGCGGCGGCCAAGGGGTTGCCGTACGTGTTCGCCCACCATTTCTCTGGGCAGGGCACCGCCGAGGCGCTGGCTGTCTATCGCGACGAGTTCCAGCCCAGCGACCTGGCCTCCGAGCCGGTGACCTTCCTGACGGTCAACGCCTCGGTGGCCGAGACCACCGAGGAGGCCATGGCTCTGCTCCTGCCGCAGCTGCAGATGATGGGCCGACTGCGGACCGGTCAGCCGCTCGGCGCCCTCGATCTGGTCGAGGATGCCGAGGCGACGACCCTCACCCCGCAGGCGCAGGCGGTTGTGGCCTCCGGGCTTCGGCGTGCCGTGGTCGGTTCGCCCACCGAGGCGGCCGAGCAGGTCCGGGCGCTGGCCGCGGAGTTCGACGTCGACGAGGTGATGGTCAATCCGGTGGGTTCGGCCCGCCGCGGCGCCGATCCGGCCACCGCGACGGCGCGCGATACCACCCTGGAACTGCTCGCCAAGGAGCTGTTCTGAGGCGCCGCTAGGGCGTCAGGACGACCACCGGAATCGGGCGCGTGGTCCGCTTCTGGTAGCCGATGTAGCGGTTCTTGTTGCCCTTCATGTTGTTCACGATGTCCCACAACCGCGGGTAGTCGGGGTCTTCGGGTAATACCGGTTTGGCCGTCACGCCGAATCGCTTGGGCCCCACGTTGATCTCTACCTGCGGTTTGGCCTTGAGATTGTGGTACCAGCCCGGAGATGTGGGCTCGCCGCCTTTCGACGCCACCACGAGGTAGTCGGCGCCGTCTTTCGCGTAGGCCAGCGAATTCGCGCGCTGCTGGCCGGTTTTGGCGCCGACGGTATGCAGGATGAGTGTCGACGGACCACCCGGGATCGTGTGCCCGATCCGGCCGTCGGTGGCTTTGTAGATCTTGTCGTGCAACAACAACATCGGGAGGCCGATGTAACGCTCCCACCAGGGCATGCTCATGCGGTCAATCCTGCGCGGATTCGTCCAGCTGCGCCAATGCTGCACGTAGCAGGCGGCCGGACTCCTCGCGGTCCGGGTCGCGGCGCACCATCATGCCCTTGACGAAGGACAGTTTGTCGCCGCTCTGGCGCGGCACCACGTGCAGGTGGATGTGGAAAACGCTCTGGAACGCGGCCTTGCCGTCGTTGATCACGATGTTGTTGCCGTCGGCGTGCAGCCCGGACAGCCGGGCTGCACGCGCGATGCGCTGGCCGATGCGGGCCATAGCGGCCACGGTTTCGGCCGGGGTGTCGGTCAGGTCAACCGTGTGCCGCTTCGGGATCACCAGGGTGTGGCCGCGGGTGAACGGCCTGATGTCGAGAATGCCCAGGTAATCGTCGTCCTCGTAGATGCGGATGGCGGGGGCCTCCCCGGCGACGATGGCGCAGAACACGCAAGACATGCCGCCACGTTAGCCGCCTGCGGTGGCCGCCCATTCGGCGACGCGGCGTTCGCGCTCTTGCGGCGTGAGGTCTTCGACGCGCGTCATCACGGTCCAGCGCTGGCCGAACGGGTCGAGGATGGAGGCGAAGCGGTCGCCGGTAACGAACGTCTGTGCGGGCTCGCGGATCGTCGCACCCGCTTTCTCGGCTCGGGCCACCACGTCGTCGACGTCCGGGCAGTACAACCCGATGGAATGGGTTGCCGCTGCACCCGGTGCCGGGGCGGCGATCTGGTAGGCCTCCTGCGGGTCGCCGAGTTGCAGCCGGCCGGTGCCGAAGTCCAGTTCGGCATGTGCGACAGTGCCGTCGGGTCCGTCCATCCGTTCGACGACTTCGGCGCCGAACACGTTCTGGTAGAACGTGATTGCCTTGGCGGCGCCGTCGACGCAGATGAACGGGGTCAGGCTGGTGTAGCCCTGCGGAATCGGTGTGACACTCATACCGACCAGTTTCGTAGGCTGGTGGTCATGGCCGCTTGGAAAAACGCGCCAGAGCGGGGCGTGGTCGGCCGTGCCGGCAATGTCTCGGCTTTCGACCTGCACCGCTGGGCACCGTCGGAGGATGCGGCGAGGTTCGTCGAGCACTTCTGGTCGGTGAGCTGGGATCGGCACGAGGCCGGTCCGTTCGAGAGCACGGTGATCACCTTCCCGGCCATGCACCTGACCCGTGAGTGGGGCGATGACGGTGTGCGCCATGGTCATCGGCTACCCAGCACGTTGCTGCACGGGGTGGTGCCCAAGGTTTTCCGCATCACCATCAGCGGCCGTGGGGCAGTGGTGGGGGCACGGTTCAGGCCCGGTGGCTTCACCGCCCGGTTCGGCGGCGATGCCGCCGCGATGACTGGGCGGGTGGTGCCGGTAGACGACGAGTTGCTGGGCACACCAGTAGATTTCGGTGAGGACGCGACAGCGGTCCGGCTCGGGTTCGACTCGATGATCGGGGCGATGACCGGCGAGGTGGATCCGACGTACCAGGAGCTGACGTCGCTGGTCGATCGAATGCGGGACGACGGGTCATTGCACCGGGTCGAGCAGGTCATGGCGCTCTCGCCGTGGAGTACCCGAACCACGCAGCGGGTGTTCCGCAGCTATGTCGGCGTGACGGTCAAGTGGGTGCTGTGCCGGTACCGGCTACAGCAGGCGGCCCTGGAGATCGAGAGCGCGCCCGAGGTCGATTTCGCCGATCTTGCAGTGCGACTCGGTTGGTACGACCAAGCCCATTTCATCAACGACTTCCGGTCCATGCTGGGCAGCACGCCGGGGGAGTACGCGGCCGCGCATGGTGGCGGCTAACCGTCGATATGGGTCGGTGGATCGGCGAACGTGAAATCGAACGGATAGTCGTGGCCGGGGCCCATCGGGTCGCAGCGCTTGACGGGCACCAGGTGGGAACTGAAGCCGCTGGGCACATAGCCCCAGGTGCCGATGCAACGTTGCCAGCTGCCGTCGGGCTGGATGGGTCCGTCGCACTTGCTGATGACGTTGCCGCCGTACACGCAGCCGGCGCTGGCCGGCGGGGCCGAGGTGATCATCCCGGCCACCGTCAGCACGGTGGCCAGGCCTCCGATGATGAAGAGCTTCACGGGTTCTCCCATCTGCCGCTACTCAACGACGCTACCGCGCAGCCGACTCGGTGGTGGCACCTTTGTGCCTTTCGCCGCGGGTAGGCACTGTCGATCACCCCCCAACGCCATCAGAGGGGCACCGCCGCTCGCGCGGCTTCAGAAGGGTGGGGGTGGTCCGTGTTCTTCGGCGAGCCAGGCTTGGTATTGGCGTTCGACTTCGATGTCGTGGTTGAGTTCGGCGCGCAGGAATCGTTCTTCGGTGATGCGGTCTTGGCGGTCTTGTTCGCGGGTGCGTGAGCGTTTGGGCATCTTCACGCCGCGGTTCGGGCTGGGAGCTTCGGGTTCGGGAAGGTTCAGGTCGCCGGTCGGGGTTCCGAGGGTGGGGAACATGGCGGCGCCGTGGGGTTCGGTGACATGGGTGTGGCTGGTGGGTGTGGTGATTTCGACTGTGCCGTCGGGTAATTGACGATCCGACCAGCCGGGGCAGAACGTTTTCAGCAGGTGATGGGCCCGGCAGTACAGCTTGGTGTTGGACGGGTGGGTCGGGCCCAGCGGGTAGGGCACGGTGTGGTCGATATCGCAGCGTTGCACGGGGGCGTCACAGCCGGGGAATCGACAGGTCAGATCGCGCCAGCGGATGAACTCCGAGAGCGCCACCGAGGGCCGATACCCCGGCTCAGCTTCCTGGGGCGTAGCGACCGACTCGGCCGGTTCCGCCGGCTCGGATAGGTCGGTCGACTCGGCGGGTTTGGTGGGTGCCACAGCCTCTGGCGAAGCGCTCGATTCGGTTGGCGCAGTCGTATCAGTCGACTGGCGGGGTTGAGCCGCGCTGGGTTCGGCGGGCTCAGCACCGCGGGCGGGGATCCGTACCGGCTTGATCTTCGCCGAGGCCGCCAGGTCGCGCACACGATCGGCGGGCAGGATGCCGTACCCGGGCAGGTATCCCGGATGGTTCGAGGTGCCATCGAGGGTGGCTTGTTCGGCCAGCACATGTACCACCGCCGCATCAGCGGCCGCCCTCTTTTGCGCCGCCGGGCAGTCGTCGCGACCGCACCGGCAGGCCAGTTGGCCCTCCAACCGGGCCAGTGGCCCGATCGCATCGGCACGCCGCCGCTCCCGGCTGCGCGGATCATGCTCACACACCGTGTCCGCCAACGCATCCAGGCGTTGATCCAACGCCGCCCCGTCCTCAGCATCAACATTCGCCACGATGATGGCCTGACCCGGGCTGCCCGGATCCACCTGCACAAACCGATCCTGCGCCACATCCGGCGGTATCCGCACCCCATTGGGATCCACTGTGGCGATCCGGTGATCGATCCGTTCCCGCAGTTGTTTTTCCGACAACCGCATCCACTGAGACGCCCGGCCGGCCAACTCCGCATCCAGTTCGGCCCACACCGACGGGTCGGTGGTCTCGGTGCGGGCGATGATCATCCGCACCACCCGATAATCGATGTCGCCGACGGCAAACCGGGCCGCCACCTGGGGCAGTTTGTCGCGCAGCACTCGGGCGTGATGCACCTGGGTGCCGCCGCGGCCCCGGCTGATCCGCATCGCCGCCGACACCTCCGCCGAAACCTCGTCGAACGGGTCGGTGCGCCAGTAAATACTGTCGGCCAGTTCCTGTTCACGCAGGCTGTCCAACGCCCCGACCTCGGCCAACCGGGCCGCGATCGCCACCGACTCGGCCCGCGTGGCAGCACTGATCCGCTCGATCAGCTCCACATCGGACACGACCTCGGTGTCGAACATACATTCGAGTATGCCACCACCCACCGACACGTGCGGGAGGATTGGGCGAGATCAAGGCAGCGCCAACGCCAGCGCCGTGTGCCCTTCGAACCCGAGCCGGGTTGCCATGTCCCGGTACTGGTCACGGAAATCGCGGTAGCTCGCGTCGTCGCCCTTCGCGCGGGCGATGAGTGCGCGGACCCGCAGAAGCATGATGTCGCGAATGACGAGGCCGTCTTCGGCTGGAGTCGCCGCCAGCCTGGCGATCGCCGCCTCGGCCTCGGCCACGTCGCCCTCGGCCCCGCGGTCCAGCAGGGCTTCGGCGAGGATTCCGGTCGCGAGGATGTTGTACGGAAGCTGCCCGCTGTGAAAGAGGTCGTCGATCGCCTCGCGCAGCACCCGGATGGCTCCGGCCCGGTCGCCGCGCTTGGCCCGCTCGCGCGCGGTGTACATGTCGATACCGATCAACTCGGACATATAGAACCGTCCACTGACACACATCTGCCGGACCTGGCCGAGAATAGCCAGCCCGCGCTCGCGGTCGGCAGGCGAATCTCGGTTCAGCAATGCGTATCCCATGGTCACCCGGGCCAGGCCGAGAGCGATGTCGTCGCCGGCCCCCTCGGTGATCTGCAGCGCCTCGTCGATGTCGCGCAGTGCTTCGTCGCTGGCGAGCAGTACGCCGCACGACACCGTGGTGAAGTACGTCCAGGTGATGACGAGCGCGTGGGTGAACCTGTCGGTGTTGCGGGCCATGGCGAGCGCATGATCGAGGTCTGCGCGCCAACCATCAAGGCCAAGGGCCCATTTGGCGATGCTGCGGGCCGCGAAGGCGACCGCCAGCGGTGAGCCGACGATGAAGTTGCCCTTGGTGGGGTCTCCGTCAGCCAGGTCGATCGCCATCTGCGACCAGCGCAGCACCTCACCCATTTCGCCGCTTTCGATCTTGAGTGAGATCGGAGTCGCCGACAAGCCGACCGTCAGCGCCGGGTCGCCGATGGACTCGATCAAGGTCATGTGCTCGGACACCTGCCTCGACGCGTCGCGCACCCGGCCCTGCAACATCAGTTCGCCGGTCAACCCGGCCATGCCGATCGCCAGTGAGGCCTTGTCCCCGGCGGCCTCGCACAGCTCCCTCAGTTCCTCGAACCGGGCACCGGAGACATTCACCTTGATCCGGAAGCCATTGCCGCACACCAGAGTGCGCGGCGCTATCCGCATCGCGGGCCGGTCGGGATCGTCGGCTGGCAACAAGTCGGCGATCTGCCGAGCGCGCTCCCAACATATCTGGGCCGCGGCGGAATCGCGATTGTTCGCCCACGCTCCGGCACGCATGTGCCAGGCGTACGCCGTGTGCAGATCGCCTGCGGCTTCGAGGTGTTCGGCGATCAATGCCGCGTTCTCGTCGGCCAGCTCGGGTTCGCGATCGGCAATGGTGTTGGCCAGGCGTCGATGCAGTTCAGCCCGATCGGATTTCAGCTGTGATTCGTAGGCGACGGTCCGCACCATCGGGTGGTGGAAGGCGAACTCCGCGTGCGGCGTGTACTGCACCTGATCGATCAGTTCGGCTTCGATCAGATCCTCGAACACCGGCTCGGTGTCCAGGCAGGCCAGCAAGCCCTCGCTGAACCTGGATCCGATGACCGCGGCGGCGCTCAGCGTTCGCTTGGCCGCGGGATCCAGCCGGTCGATCCGCGCGGCGATGGTGGCCTGGAGGGTGGCGGGCACGCTCACCCGGCCGTGCCCGTCGCACAGTACGTAGGCGCCGCGTTCGCCGCGGAGCAGACCCCGTTCGGCCAGGTCCCGCACGATCTCGAGGGCGAAGAACGGGTTGCCGGCGGCCCGCCCGGTGATGGTTTCGGTCAGGTCCGCGACGCCGTCACCGGTACCCAGCAGCTCATTGATCAACGCTGATGTTTCCGAATCATCCAGTGGTGCAAGGACTATCGTTTGCGCGCCATGGACGTGGCTCAATGCGCCGTGATACTCGGGGCGGTAGGTGATCAGGACGAGGGATGGGGTCTGCGGAGTCACTGACAAGAAATCCGCCAGCATCGATTCGCTCACGCTGTCGATCCAGTGGGCATCCTCGATGACATAGACCGCCGGGGTGTTCCGCGCCAGCGACGCCGCGTTGACCAGGGTGGTGAGCCGGCGCCGCCGGGCATCGGGGTCGATCACCGGCAGGTCGACGTCGGGATCGCCGATGCCGAGTAGGTCGTCGAGTAGCTCAAGGCTCTCCGTGCTGTCGTCGGGAACCTGGGCCCGAAGCTTGGCCCGGGCCGGCTCACGGTCCAGCTCCGCCACACCGAACCCGGCCCGCAGGAGGCCCGCGATGGCGTGAAACGGGATTTCGGTGGTGTGGGACTCGCAGAAGGTGGAGTGCACGGGGACGCCGCGGGTAGCGGCCTTCGCCGCGAGTTCGCTGACCAGCCGGCTCTTGCCGATACCGGGTCCGCCCACCAGCAGGACGATGCTGCCGTGCCCCTGGATCGAGCGCTCCAGGATGCCCTCGACAGCGGACAGTTCCCAGCCTCGGCCGACCAGCGTTGATTCGCCGACGTTGAGCAGGTTGTGGGTGGAATTGAGCTCGAGCAGGCGGCGCGCCCGGATCGGGTGATCGGCACCCTTGACCTGCACCATCTCCGGCTCACCCAGCATCATGGTGTCTTCGACCAGGTGCGCGGTCGATTCGGTGAGCATCACCCCGCCGGACGGGGCGACCGATTCCATCCGCTGGGCCATCCCTACGTGTTCGCCGATGGCGGTGTAGCTCATCGTGTCGGTGCCGACCTCGCCGGTGATGACCTGACCGGAGCTCAGTCCGACTCGCAGCTGTAGGGCGAGGCCATCGCGGGCACTTACCTGCACCGCCAGCAGGGCGGTCTGCCGCTGGATCTCGAGGGCGGCCATACAGGCGCGAAAAGCATGGTCTTCTAACGCAACCGGTGCACCGAAGATGGCCATGATGCCGTCGCCGGTGAATTTGTCGACGGTGCCGCCGTAGCGGCGGACCACTGCGGCTGATCGGTTGAACAGGTCGCTCATGATCTCGCGGAGACGTTCGGCGCCCAACGTTGCTGCGATGTCCATCGACCGCACGACGTCGGCGAACAAGACGGTGACCTGCTTGTACTCGGCGCCAGGTGTCGAGATGACGGGGGCGCCGCACGCGTCGCAGTATCGGGCGCCTGCCCGAGGCTCGGTGCCACACGCGCGGCACGTCGCAGTTTCCGTCATTCGAAGCCCCCGCCATCGGAGAACCTGCTGCAATGAGAATAGAACGCAGCAACGCCGCGGGGGCGGGGATGCCACACTGACACTATGGGCCTTTTCCGCGGCAACGATGAATCGAGCAACGACCTGCGCCGACGTGTAGAGGAACTTGAACGACGGGTCGCGGCCCTGGAACGGGCGGCCTCGGCCGCGGGGCACCCGGTGTCGGTGCCACCGACGGCTCACCCCAGCGAGATGGTGGCCAGCCAGATGGTCCGCCAGCTGGCTCTGCAGGGGCAGAAGATCGCGGCCATCAAGCTGTTGCGCGACGAGACCGGGCTGCGGCTCAAGGAAGCCAAGGACATCGTCGACCGGCTGGCTTGACCGAAACTAGCCGCCCAGAGCAGCTCTCCACGCGTCCAGTTTCGCTGCGAACGCCATCGTCTGTGCCGGGCTGCTCGACGGCACCCGCACGCTGGGCGGCGGGGGAGTGTCGACCAGCCGCCGGTAGTTCGACTCGGCGGCAGCCCCGTTGAACACCACGCGGTCGAGAGAGGGATGTTCGCTGAAGAAGGCATCAAAGTCGTTGGCCACCATGCTGTCACGCTCCACGGCCGAGTCGAGGCTGCCCACCCGTCGGCATGATCGCAGCACGTCCCACACCGCGACATGGTATGCGCACAGCGCGGCCACTCGCTCCGGATAGGGCGCATCGACGCTGAATCCGAAGAGAGTGCCGGTGATCCGCCAGAACGCGTTGCGCGGATTGCCGTAGTACTGCCCCGAGGACAGGGACATCGCACTGGGCATGTTGCCCAAGACCAGTACGCGCGGCGCCGCGCCGACGATCGGGTCCAGCCCGTGCAGCAGCTCGGTCATGGGGTGGCCAGCAGTTCGGACACCGTGACGAATCGATAACCGGCTGAGCGTAATTCGTTGACGACGCGGGGGACGGCGGCCCGGGAGGCGTCACGGCTGTCGTACATCGCGTGCAGCAGGATGATCGAACCCGGCCGTACCCGCGACACCGTCTCGGCCACGATGGCGTCGACGTTCACCCCGGTGGCGGAATCTGGTTCGACGTCCCAGGTGACCATGGTCCGATCGTGGGCGGCCAGGTATCGCGGCAGCGTCCAGAGCTTCTTCCCATAGGGCGGGCGGAACGTGATCTGGCCCTGGTAACCGGTTGTCCGGATCGCGGCATCGGTCCGCTCGATCTCGTCGGCGACCGTGCCCGGTGACATCAGCACCATTCGCCGGTGCGAGTAGCTGTGATTGCCGATCTCGTGGCCGGCGGCGGCGATCGCGGCACCGTACTGAGGCGCGGCGGTCAATTCGGCGCCGGTGAGATAGAACGTGGCGCGAACACCCGCGTCGTCGAGCATCCGCAGCACTTCCGGGGTGTACCCGGTCGGGCCGTCGTCGAAGGTCAGGGCGACGACTTTGGCCGAGGTGTCGACCCGGTGCACCAGGTGTCCGGCAAGGGCGAAGCTGCGTGAGTTCATCACCCGATACCCAACGGCGAGCACGGTCACCGCCACCACGAGCAGGACAGCCAGGCTCCACATCCATCGGCGCACCAATGCTGTATATCAAGACCCGCGCACACGCGGGCGCCCCGAACGGTGTGGGGGTATGTCACGTTCGGGGCGCCATGTCGTGGGTCTGTCAGCTCAGGTGATGGACCTCCTGCAGTCCGTACACCGGCGTTGCCAGGCCTTCGTAGCGGGCCTTGAGCTGCAACGCCAGATACAGCGAATAGTGCCGGGATTGGTGCAGATTGCCGCCATGCAGCCACAGGTTGGGCTGCTGGGTGGGCTTCCACATGTTGCGTTGTTCGCCTTCCCACGGTCCGGGGTCCTTGGTGGTGCCCGAACCCAGGCCCCACACCTTTCCGATCCGGTCGGCGACTTCCTGGCTGATCAGGTCGGCCGCCCAGCCGTTCATGGACCCGAACCCGGTGGCGTACACCACCACATCGGCGGGCAGTTCGGTGCCGTCGGCCAGGATCACCGAGTCCTCGGTCAGCCGGTCGATCTCGCCGTGCGCGAGTTTGATGCTGCCGTCGGCGATCAGCTCGCAGGCGCCGACGTCGATGTAGTAGCCCGAGCCGCGACGGAGGTACTTCATGAACAGGCCGGAGTCGTCGTCACCGAAGTCCAGTTCGAATCCGGCGGCTTCCAGTCGTGCGTAGAAGTCCTTGTCGCGCTGGCGGATCGCGTCGTAGATGGGCCGCTGGAAGTCGGCCATGATGCGATAGGGCAGGGACGCGAAGGTCAGGTCGGCCTTCTCGGTGGTCATTCCCGCCGCGACGGCCCGCTCCGAGTACAGGTCGCCCAGGCCCAGCTCCATCAGCGATTCCGATTTCACGATGTGCGTCGAGGAGCGTTGCACCATGGTGACGTCGACGTAGTTCTCGTACAACGCTTTACAGATGTCGTGGGCGGAGTTGTTGGAGCCGATCACCACGACGCGCTTCCCCAGATACTGGTCCGGGCCGGGATGGTGGCTGGAATGGTGTTGTTCGCCGCGGAAGATGTCCTGGCCGGGAAGCGTCGGGATGCTTGGCTTGCCCGACATGCCCGTCGCCAGCACCAGCTGTGTCGGTCGCAGTGTCACGGGCTCGCCGTTGCGGTTCACCTCGACGGTCCACCGCTGTTCGTCTTCGTCGTAGGACGCCGACAGGCAGGTCGTCGAGCTCCAGTACGGCACCTCCATGACCCGGGTGTAGAACTCCAGCCAGTCGCCGATCTTGTCCTTCGGCGCGAACACCGGCCAGTTGGCCGGGAACGGCAGATAGGGCAGATGGTCGTACCACACCGGATCGTGCAGGCACAGCGACTTGTAGCGCTTGCGCCACTGGTCACCGGGCCGCTCGTGTTGGTCGACGACGATGGCGGGCACGCCGAGCTGGCGCAGCCGGGCGCCCAGCGCGATACCGCCCTGGCCACCGCCGATCACCACGATGTAGGGCTGCTCGGTGTAGCCCAGGGTCAGGTCCTCGTCGAGGCGTTTCTCGGCCCAGGATCGCCGGTCCGGATCGGAGCCGTGGGTGGCGCCCAGCGGCCGGTTGGCACCCTTGCGTTCTTCGTGGCCCTTGAGTTCCTGCATTGTGGTCAGCAGGGTCCAGCCGAGTTCGTCGCGTAGCCGCAGATGTCCCTTGCCGCGGCCCACGGCGGTCTCGAATTCGATGAACGCCGAGGTGACGACGTGTTCTCCGTCGAACTCCTCGGTCGGGGTCTCGGCCGTCCGGAACCCGGACGGGTCGGTGTCGTTCAACCGGGCGGTCAGCATGTCGGCGATTCCGTCACGGCCCTCGAGGGTCTTGAGGTTCCAGGTGAAGGCGACCAGGTCACGCCAGAAGCTGTCGGTCGCGAACTTTCCGACGACGCGCTGGATGTCCCGGTCGGCCAGTGCGGATTCGAAATCGGCCAGCCAGGCGTCAACCCGTTCCTGTGGTGACAGTGTGGCCAGCGGTGCGGCGGTGGTCTGAGTCATGTGGCCCAGCCCACACCGTGCCCAACACCGCAACAAGGGTTGCACGGGGTTGCAACGGGCCCGGCGTTTGAGACCGCAACGTCTTGCAACCCTTACGGCGCACCCCGCGGGTCACCTAGAACGGCCCTATGAAAGCAGCCGTGTACTACGGACCCAACAAGGTCGAAGTCGCCGACGTCCCCGAACCCGATCCCGCCCCGGGGACCGTGAAGATCAAGGTGGGTTTCAACGGAATCTGCGGCACTGACCTGCATGAATACTATGCGGGTCCGATCTTCGTACCGACCGGACCACACCCCTTGACCGGCCGGCAGTTGCCGTTGACGATGGGGCACGAGTTCTCCGGAACCATCACCGAGGTGGGAGCCGGCGTCACCGATTTCGCCCCGGGCGATCGGGTCGCCGTCGAGCCGATTTACCAATGCGGCAATTGCGCACCGTGCCGGGCGGGCACCTACAACATCTGTCAGCAGATCGGCTTCCACGGGCTGATGTCCGACGGCGGCATGGCCGAATACACCGTGGTGCCGAAGGACATGCTGCACCGGCTGCCCGACAACGTCTCACTCGAACTCGGCGCGCTGGTCGAGCCGATGTCGGTGGCCTATCACGCCGCGACGCTCGGCGAGGTCGGTCCGCTGCACACCGCGGTGATCTTCGGGGCCGGGCCGATCGGTATCGGTCTGTGGTTCGCGCTGCGCGGCAAGGGACTCGACGATGTTTTCGTCGTGGAGCCCTCGCCCACCCGCAGGTCCGCGATCGAGTCGCTCGGTGCCAAGACCCTGGATCCGACCACCACCGAAGTGCCGGTGTTCATCGTCGATCACACCGAAGGCCGCGGTGCCGACGCGGCATTCGACGCGGCCGGGGTCGCTCCCGCGATCGCGGCGGCCACTGCCTGCGTGGGTGCCCGCAAACCGACGGTCAGCGTCGCGATCTACGAGAAGCCGCTGCCGACACCGTTGCTCAATCTGGTGATGAACGAGTCCAGGATCCAGGGCTCGTTGTGTTACACCTCGGCGGACTTCGAAGCGGTCATCGACCTCATGGCGCAGGGGATGTACGACACGAGGGGATGGGTCACCCCCATCGCGATCGACGACGTGATCGACGAGGGGTTCGAAGCGTTGCACGCAGGGGAGAAGATGAAGGTGCTCGTCGATCCGAACGGAGAATCAGCATGACATTGCAGGGAAAGGTGGCGCTCGTGACCGGCGCGGGCCGCGGGATCGGGCAGGGCATCGCACTGCGGCTGGCGCGGGAAGGTGCCGCCGTCGCACTGGTCGACGTGGCAGCAGAAGGTATCGATGCGGTGGCCCGCGAGGTCGCCGAAACTGGCTCGAAAGCAACAACTTTCGTCGGCGACGTGAGCGACCGTGATTCGGTGTACGCGGCGGTGGAGCACGCCGCCTCGACCCTCGGCGGGTTCGACATCATGGTCAACAACGCCGGGGTGGCGCTCGTCGGGCCGATCGCCGAGGTGACGCCCGCCGACCTGACCCGGGTGTGGTCGATCAACGTCGACGGCGTGTTGTGGGGAATCCAAGCAGCCGCGGCCAAGTTCATCGAGCTGGGCAGGCCCGGGAAGATCATCAATGCCTCCTCGATCGCCGGCCACGACGGCTTCGCCATGCTCGGGGTGTACAGCGCCACCAAGTTCGCGGTGCGCGGGCTGACCCAGGCCGCGGCCAAGGAGTACGCGTCGGCGGGGATCACCGTCAACGCGTACTGTCCCGGCATCGTCGGCACCGATATGTGGGTCGAGATCGACAAGCGGTTCGCGGAATTGACCGGCGCCGCCGAAGGCGAGACGTTCCAGAAGTACGCGGGCGGTATCGCGTTGGGTCGGCCGGAAACGCCAGAGGACGTGGCCGGATTCGTCGCCTATCTGTCCGGGCCGGATGCCGATTACATGACTGGTCAGGCGGGTCTGATCGATGGAGGGCTGGTCTATCGTTAGCCCGAGATTGGCGCCTAGATGTGATGTGGAGCACAATCGGCGGTGATGGCCGGTTCATCGGTACCTGAGCCCGCGGTATCCCCTGGTGAGGATCCGCGGCAGTACGCCATGCTCTTGTCCGCGGTCTACGACGCCACCATGTCGGGTGACCGCGCACCCGCGCGTCCGCGGGCGGTGATCGAAGATTCCTGGAACAGGCTGCGGGCCAAGGGGATAAACCCGGATCATCACATTCCGCCACAGGTAGAGACGTCGGGGCTGGACCTGTTGCGCCAGCAGTCGGGGCTCATCGCGGTGCTCGACGACGTGTCGCGCGGGCTGGATTCGGTGATCGAAGAGGGCGACAACATCCTGGTGGTGGCCGATGCCCGGGGCCGGGTGCTGTGGCGCTCGGGGTCACCGCGGGTGCTCAGCCTCGCCGACCGCCTCGGTTTCATCGAGGGTGCGACGTGGAGTGAGAGCGCGGTCGGCACCAACGGGATCGGCACCGCACTGGCCTCACATCGTGCGGTGCAGATCTTCTCGGCCGAACATTTCCTGCGCAGTCACCATCCGTGGACGTGTGCCGGTGCACCGATCAAGGATCCGCGCACCGGTCAGGTCATCGGCATCGTGGACGTGTCCGGCCCGGCCTCCACCGTGCATCCGACGACGGTCGCCCTGGTCGACCTGGTGGCGCGGCTCGCGGAATCGCAACTGCGCGAGGCGCATGACCGGACGTTGAACCGGCTGCGCGCGGTGGCGGCACCCATTCTGGCCAGGGTGGGCAGCCCGGCGCTTGCCGTCGATGCCGAGGGCTGGGTCGCGGCCGTGGCCTCCTTGCCGTTGCACAACCGGATCTTGTTGCCCGAGAGCGGGTTACCCGGCCGGGTGTGGATCCCCCCGTTGGGCATGTGCGATGTCGAGGCGCTGCCGGGCGGGTGGCTGGTCCGGATCGCCGACGACGCGGAGCCCAGTGCGGCGCCGTCGCGGGTCATCCTCGATCTGCGCGATGGCGAGCCGTCGCTGGAGATGGCAGGCCAGTTCGGCAGCTGGCGGCGCAGCATCTCCAGCCGGCACGCCGAGATCTTGCTGGTCCTGGCCACCAGCCAGCAGGGGCGGACGGCCCCGGAGCTGGCGGAGGATCTCTACGGCGATCGGTCCAGGGTGGTGACGGTGCGTGCCGAGATGTCGCGGCTGCGTAAGCAGTTCGGCGGCCTGGTGGCCGGTAAGCCCTACCGCTTCGGAGACTCGGTGGTCGTGGACGTGCGTTATCCGCAGGACATGTCGTCATTGCTGGCCGCTTCGACAGCTCCGGCCGTTCATGCCGCCCGTGGGTATACCTTGACCTGATGGTGGCCGACTCCACACTCCTTGACGGGCTCGACGGCGAAGCCGCTACTCAGCGAGCCGAGCTGGTCGAATGGCTGCTGTCCCGGGGGATCACCGCCGACCAGATCCGCCAGGCCGTGACCCCGATGTTGCTGGCGTCGCGTCGCGTGGCCGGGGACGACGGCACGTACGTCTCGACTCGCGAGATCAGCGAGCAGACGGGCCTGGACGTCGCGCTGGTGCAGCGACTGCAGCGCGCGATGGGGCTGGCCACCGTCGACGACCCTGACGCCGCGGTGCTGCTGCGGGCGGACGCCGAGGCGGTCGGTTTCGCCGAGCGGTTCCTGGAACTGGGGATCGACCCGGACCAGCTCGTGTTGATCACCCGGGTGCTCTCCGAGGGGCTCGGCCGGGCCGCCGAGGTGATGCGTTACGCGGCGCTGGCGGCGGTGTTGACACCCGGCGCAACGGAATTGGAGACGGCGAAGGCCAGCGAAGCGCTGGTGGCCGAGGCCGCCCCGCTGATCGGGCCGATGATCCGGGACATGTTGTTCGTGCAACTGCGCCACGCCATGGAGACCGAGGCGGTGAGCGCTTCCGAGCGGGCCGAGGGCGTTCCGCTGCCGGGTGCCCGGTTGGTCACCATCGCGTTCGCCGACATCGTCGGGTTCACCCGGCTGGGCGAGGTGGTGCAGCCCGAAGACCTTGAGCGGCTGGCGAATCGGTTGGCCGACGCGGCACGTGAGGTGGCCTTCGGCCCGGTGCGGCTGATCAAGACCATCGGCGATGCGGTGATGCTCGTCAGCGCCGATCCGGTGGCACTGCTGGAGGCGGCGCTGAAGCTGGTGGCCGCCACCGAAACCGACGAGGATTTCCCGCGGTTGCGCGTCGGGCTGGCGACCGGCCCGGCGGTGAGCCGGGCCGGTGACTGGTTCGGTAGTGCGGTGAACCTGGCGAGCCGGGTCACCGGGGCGGCGCGGCCCGGGACGGTGTTGGTGGCCGAGTCCACCCGTACGGCGGTCGCCGAGTCCGGCGGCGACGAGCGGTTCGGCTGGTCGTTCGCCGGGGCCCGTCACCTCAAGGGCGTCAAGAATGATGTGAAGCTCTTCCGAGCCAGACCCGCATAGCGGTCGCAGGGAAATGCGCCGAGCTTTATCGAATCTTCATCGAACGACTAGGGCAGCCACATCGAGTCCCGGGACGCTGGAGACATGACGAAACTGATGATGCTGAGTGCCGGCGCGGTGGTCGCGGCGGCCCTGGTGGCCGGTTGTAGCAACGACAAGGCCGACAGGACTGCCGACATGGAAATGACCAACAGTGCCACCACCTCCGCGGCGGCGAGCGCGCCGGTCACCAGTGAGGCCCACAACGATGCCGACGTGATGTTCGCCCATCACATGATTCCGCACCACCAGCAGGCGGTCGAGATGAGCGACGTGCTGCTGGCCAAGCAGGGCATCGATCCGCGGGTCACCGAGCTGGCCACACAGATCAAGGGCGCCCAGGCCCCCGAGATCGCGCAGATGCAGGGCTGGCTGAAGCAGTGGGGCAACCCGCCGATGCCTTCGATGTCCCAGATGCCGCAGCAGGGCCACGGCGACATGGGCCACGGCAACATGGGACAGGGCGGCATGGGTGACATGCCCGCCATGCAGGGCATGGTGTCGGAGACCGACATGACCGCGCTGCGCAACGCCCAGGGCGCCGAGGCGGCCAAGCTGTACCTGACGCACATGATCGCCCACCACGAGGGCGCGATCACCATGGCTCAGGATGAGATCAAGGACGGTCAGTACCCCGCCGCGGTCGAGATGGCCCGCACCATCGTGAAGACGCAGCAGGCGGAGATCGACACGATGCGGCAGATCCTGGGCTCGCTCTAACCGGTCGGCAGGATGATCGTGAAGGTGGTCCCGGCGCCCGAGCTGGTCACGCTGATGCGGCCGCGGTGCGCTTCGACCAGGGCCTTCACGATCGCCAGTCCGATGCCGGATCCACCGTGGTCGCGGTCGCGCGCGGTGTCGGCCCGGTAGAACCGTTCGAAGACATGGGGCAGGTGCTCGGCAGGGATGCCCTCGCCGGTATCGGTCACCGTCAGTGTGGCGTTCCCGTCGGGGCCACGACTGGCATCGATCGTCACCCGGCCCCCGGACGGGGTGTGTCGCAACGCGTTGTCGAGCAGGTTGCCCAGGATCTGGGCCAACCGGTGCGGATCAGCGGACAGGGTCGGCAGGTCGTCGTCCACCCGCCGGCTCAGCGTGACGCCTTTGTCGTCGAATCGGTCCTTGGCCGCGGCGATCGCGGCGGCCACCACGGTGTCCATCGCCACCGGTACCGGCGTGATCGTGGCCGGGGTTTCCTCGGCCTTGGCCAGGGCTCCGGCGTCGCCGGCGAACCGGACCAGCCGATGGGTCTGCTGGCGCAGCATCGAGACAGTCTCGGGGTCAAGTGTTCTCACACCGTCTTCGATGGCCTCGAAGTAGGCCTCCAGAACCGAAACGGGGGTGCGGATCTCATGGGCGAGATCGCTGAACAGCCTGCGGCGGCTGGCGTCCACCGCCTCCAAGCGTCCGGCCATCTGGTTGAAAGAACTCGCCAGGGAGTCGAATTCATCGCCGAGATGGGCCGGCGGAACCCTCGAGTCGTAGTGGCCGTCAGCGATGGCCGTGGCGGCCTGCGACACCTGGGTCAGCGACTTCTGCAGCCGCCGACCGAAGTACCAGGTGACGATCAGAGCCGCCAGTATCGCCACACACGACGCCACTCCGATCGAGATGACCGTGGCGTAGACGTAGGCCTCCTCGGCGTGCATCTGCTCGGCGGAGTCGCCGGATACCCCTGCGCGGTGCAGATGTTCGCGGAACAGCGGCGGCCCGACCACGGCGGCGACCAGACCGGTGGTGCCCGCGCCGGCCACCAGCACCAGGGCCTGGGCGAACAGCAGTCGCGTGCGCAGTCCGACGCTCATCGCGGGTTTTCCTGCCCCGTGCCCATGCGGTATCCGACGCCGCGCACCGTGATCACGTACAGCGGATCGGCGGGGTCGTCGCCGAGCTTGCGGCGGAGGTGACCGATATGGACGTCGACGAGGTGTTCGTTGCCGACATAGGTGGTCTCCCAGACGGATTCGAGGATCTGTCGACGGCTGAGCGCCACCCCGGGACGAGCCGACAGCGCGGCGAGCACGTCGAATTCGGTGCGGGTCAGCATGATCGGTTCGTCGTGGAGGAACACCTGGCGTCCGTCGACGTCGATTCGCAGCGCACCGAATACCCGCCCGTCTGTGGCCGTGGGGGAGGAGACGCGCGGCCGGCGCAGCATCGCCCGGATCCTGGCGACCAGTTCCCGCGGGCTGAAGGGTTTGGTCATGTAATCGTCGGCGCCCACCGACAGGCCGACGATGGTGTCCATCTCGGTATCGCGGGCGGTGAGCATCACCACGTAGGCGTCGGAGAAGGTGCGCAGCGATCGGCAGACCTCTACCCCGTCGATGCCGGGCAGGCCGAGGTCGAGGACCACCACGTCGGGGTCGACCTCACGGGCCAACCGCAGGGCCTCGGCGCCCTCGTGGGCGAGCGTGACCTCGAAGTGTTCGCGGGTCAGATAGCTGGCAATGACCTCGGCCAGCGGGGCTTCGTCGTCGACCACCAGGGCGCGGTAGCCGCCCGGATTCTGCTCCATCAGCCCATAGTGCAGGAGTGGACCGGGGGACATAGGGATTTGATACCCTAGGGGGGTATAGTATGAGTCAACAACGAAGCTGACTTCAGGAGGAACCTGCATGAGTACCCAGACCGTCACTGTCACCGGCATGACCTGCGGGCACTGCGCCACGTCCGTGCGTGAAGAGGTGGGTGGCCTTCCTGGTGTGCGCACGGTCGAGGTGGATCTGGCGACCGGAGTGGTGACCATCGACAGCGAGAGCCGGCTCGATCCTTCCGCCATCAGTGCCGCGGTCGCCGAGGCCGGCTACGCCGTCGCGGGTTGAGCGGAGGTCGATCGTGAGTGCGCCGCAGAAGCTCATCGGGTTCGTCGTCGGACTTGTAGTGGTGTTCGCCGTGTCCTTCGGGATCGGCGCTGCGGTGACGCCGACCGGGATCCGCGCCGACGGTCATGCCGCAGACCACGGGGCGGGGTACGCGCTGAAGCTCGATGAGACCGCGCTGCCGTCCGGCCCCGCGGTGCCCCTGCGGTTCCGCGTCATCGACGGCTCCGGCGCCCCGGTGACCGGCTACGTAGAGAGCCACGAGAAGCTGCTGCACCTGATCGTGGTGCGCCGTGATCTCGCCGTCTATCAGCATGTGCATCCGGTGCTGGACGGGCAGGGCACGTGGAGCGTTCCGCTGGATCTGACCAAACCCGGCGACTACCGGGTGTTCGCCGACTTCGTACCGGCCGATGGCCGTCCGGCGACGCTCGGCGCCGATATCACCGTCGCGGGGAAGTACCAACCGCAGCCGCTGCCTGCCCCCACGACCACGGCCGCAGTCGACGGCTACACCGTCACACTCGGCGGGGTGGCCAGGGCTGGTCAACCTTCGGAGCTGACGCTGTCGGTCAGCCGGGACGGCAAGCCGGTCACCGACCTGCAGCCGTATTTGGGTGCCTACGGGCACCTGGTCGCAGTGCGTGCATCGGATCTGGAGTATCTGCACGTCCATCCGATGAGCGATGCGGCCGACCCGGCCACCGCGCCGGGACCTCAGATCGCTTTCCACACCACGCTTCCCAGTGCCGGTTCGTACCGGCTGTTCCTGGACTTCAAGCACCGCGACGCGGTGCATACCGCCGAATTCACCGTTGAGGGGGCACCGTGAGCACCGCTACCGGTCATGTCGTACTGGACATCGGCGGGATGACGTGTGCGTCGTGCGCGGGCCGAATCGAGCGGAAGCTCAACAAACTCGAAGGCGTCACCGCGACGGTGAACTTCGCCACCGAGAAGGCGACTGTCGACGTCGCGGGCGAGGTGACACCTGATCAGCTGATCGAGGCTGTCGAAACCGCGGGCTACACAGCGCAATTGCCCGTCACCGAAGCGGGCGAGAGCCATGACGAGGACGATCCGACCGCAGCGTTGCGCACCCGGCTGATCGTGTCCGCGGTGCTGACCGTCCCCGTGGTGGCCATGGCGATGGTGCCTGCGCTGCAGTTCACCAACTGGCAATGGCTGTCGCTGACCCTGGCCGCGCCGGTCGTGGTGTGGGGCGCGCTGCCGTTCCACCGTGCGGCCTGGACGAATCTGCGGCACGGCACCGCCACCATGGACACGCTCATCTCGATGGGCACCATCGCCGCGTTCGGCTGGTCGCTGTACGCGTTGTTCTGGGGTACCGCCGGCATGCCGGGGATGACTCATCCGTTCTCTCTGTCGATCTCTCAATCCGACGGCACCGGGAACATCTACCTCGAAGTCGCGGCCGGCGTCACCACCTTCATCCTGGCCGGGCGGTATTTCGAGGCGAAGTCGAAACGGCGGGCCGGGGCGGCGCTGCGGGCATTGCTGGAGCTCGGCGCCAAGGACGTCGCGGTGCTGAGAAACGGTGCGGAACAACGCATTCCCATCGAGTCGCTCTCTGTGGGTGACGAGTTCGTGGTCCGGCCCGGGGAGAAGATCGCCACCGACGGTGAGGTGGTCGACGGCTCGTCGGCGGTGGACGCCTCGATGCTCACCGGCGAATCGGTTCCGGTCGAAGTGGCCCCGGGTGACCAGGTGGTCGGCGCCACGGTCAACGTCGGTGGCCGGCTCGTGGTGCGGGCCAAGCGAATCGGCTCCGATACCCAGCTGGCGCAGATGGCCCGGTTGGTCGAGGACGCACAATCCGGCAAGGCACAGGCGCAGCGTCTGGCCGACAAGGTCTCGGCAGTCTTCGTGCCCATCGTCATCGCTCTTGCGGTCGGCACGCTCGGTTTCTGGATGGGCACCGGCGGATCGGTGGCCGCGGCTTTCACCGCCGCAGTGGCGGTGTTGATCATCGCCTGCCCGTGTGCGCTGGGCCTGGCCACTCCGACCGCGCTGTTGGTCGGGACGGGCCGCGGTGCCCAACTCGGCATCCTGATCAAGGGCCCCGAGGTGCTGGAATCCACCCGCCGGGTGGACACCGTGGTGCTGGACAAGACCGGGACGGTGACCACGGGGGCGATGACGCTGCTCGACGTGATCACCACCGCCGGTGAGGATCCCGCCGAGGTGCTGCGGTTGGCCGGTGCGGTCGAAGACGGCTCCGAGCACCCGATCGCCCAGGCCATCGCCAAGGGCGCCCGTGACAAGGTCGGGGAGTTGCCGACGGTCGAGGGATTCGTCAATGTGCCGGGCCTCGGGGTGCAGGGTGTCGTCGACGGCCATGCCCTGGTAGTTGGCCGCCGCCGGTTGCTGGCGGACTGGTCACGTCGGCGAGCCGACCATCAGCCTGAGCCGCTGCCCACGGATCTGGACACCGCGATGCGCGAGGCTCAGGCTCTGGGCCGCACGGCGATCGCCGTGGGGTGGGACGGACAGGCGCGGGCGGTCCTGGTGGTTGCCGACGCGGTGAAGCCCACCTCGAAGGAGGCGATCGACCAGCTGCGTTCCCTCGGTCTGGAGCCAATCATGCTGACCGGTGACAACGAGGCGGCCGCGCAGGCGATCGCCGAGCAGGTTGGCGTGCAAGAGGTTTACGCCGAGGTGCTGCCGCAGGACAAAGTCGACGTGATCAAGCGCCTGCAGGATGAGGGCCGGGTGGTGGCCATGGTCGGCGACGGCGTCAACGACGCCGCGGCGCTGGCCCAGGCAGACTTGGGCCTGGCCATGGGTACCGGAACCGACGTGGCGATCGAGGCCAGCGATCTGACCTTGGTGCGCGGCGATCTGCGGGCGGCAGCCGATGCCATCCGGTTGTCCCGGCGCACGCTGGCCACGATCAAGGGCAACCTGTTCTGGGCCTTTGCCTATAACGTCGCCGCATTGCCGCTTGCTGCGGCCGGACTGCTCAACCCCATGCTGGCCGGTGCCGCAATGGCGTTCTCCTCGGTTTTCGTGGTCACCAACAGCCTGCGGCTGAGGAGATTCCGATGATCGCAGATCTGTCACAGGCTGGATTCGATTCACGCACAACCAGAATCGCGGGCATCGCGCCGTTACAGTGGGAAACATCGTGATGTCGGGCAGCTCTCGCATGCACTCACTGTCACGGCTGGCGGCCATGATGGTGATGGTGCTGTGGGTGGGAGCTCTCGCCGGCCAATGGCAGGCGACGAGCCACGATCACCCCACACATCTTCCGCATGCGGTCTCGGCTGCGATCGGCGCAGACACCGCTTCGATGATGCTGGACCACCCGCATGTCGGCGACAACGCGGCTTCACACATGCCGGACGGCTTCACCGCCGCCGTGCTGCCCAGGCCTTCCGTCACCCCTGCCGCGCTTTCCGTCGTGGCACTCCTGGTCGGCTGTGCGGTGTTGTGCGCGTGCGCTGCGGTGCGCGTGCAGCGAGGTCCACCTGACCGCCATGGTGTCCTACTCGCCGGACAGGAACTTCTGATCCGGATCTGTATCACGCGCCGCTGATCTGCCTGCGTACCAACGCAGTCCAGGTCAGTTGCCGCGCTTGACCGCGGCGGATACAGAAACGGCAAATCCATGAATCATGCTCTGTCCACCCGTTCATTTCACGTCCTGCGCCGAAACCGTGGGCCCAACACCATGGTCGGTCACACTCCCACGCTGTGGGTGTCCACTCCGTTCGCCGACGCTGGGCGCGGATTCTGGGCGAAACTCGAAGGTTTCAACCCTGGCGGTATGAAGGATCGCCCCGCGATGCACATGGTGGAGCAGGCCCGGGCCAGAGGTGACCTGAAACCCGGTGGTCGGATCATCGAATCAACCAGTGGCACATTGGGTCTGGGGCTCGCATTCGCGGGAACGATGTATCACCACCCGGTGACACTGGTGACCGATCCGGGACTGGAGCCCATCATCGAGCGCATGCTGACCGCCTACGGCGCCGACGTTTCGATGGTGGCAGAGCCGCATCCCACCGGCGGCTGGCAGCAGGCCCGGCGTGACCGCGTGGCCGAACTGCTCGCGGCCGACGAAACCGCCTGGTATCCAGACCAGTACAACAACCCGGACAACGTCGAGGCCTACCGGCCGCTGGCGTTGGAGCTCAATGCCCAGATCGGCCATGTCGACGTGCTGGTCTGCTCGGTGGGCACGGGCGGGCATTCGGCCGGGGTGGCGCGGGTGCTGCGGGAGTTCAACCCGAACATGCGCTTGATCGGGGTCGACACGATCGGTTCCACGATCTTCGGTCAACCTGCCGCCACCCGCGTGATGAGGGGTCTGGGATCGAGCATCTACCCCCGCAATGTCGACTACGGTGCGTTCGACGAGGTGCACTGGGTGGCGCCGGCCGACGCGGTGTGGGCCGCCCGGAAGCTGGCCTCGACCTACTACGCGAGCGGAGGCTGGAGCGTCGGCGCGGTGGGCCTGGTCGCCGGTTGGGCGGCCCGAAACCAACCGCACGGCACCACCATTGCCGCGGTGTTCCCCGACGGTCCGCAGCGGTATTTCGACACGGTGTACAACGACGACTACTGCCGTGACCTCGGGCTGCTCGATCACCAGCCCGCCGACGATCCGGAGACGATCGCCAAGCCCACTGACCGGGTCGTGCAATCCTGGACGCGGTGCGAGACCGTCGCCGATCCGATGGCGGTGGCCGGATGAGCGGGCTCGTCAAACAGTTCCGCAGTTTCGATCTGCCCAGCCGGCTGTTGATGATCAACCAGTTCGGCATCAATCTCGGCTTCTACATGCTGATGCCGTACCTGGCCGGCTATCTCGCCGGGCCGCTCGGTCTCGCGGCGTGGGCGGTCGGGCTGGTGCTTGGCGTGCGCAACTTTTCGCAGCAGGGCATGTTCATCGTCGGCGGCACCCTGGCCGACCGGTTGGGCTACAAGCCGCTGATCGTAGCCGGATGTCTGTTGCGTACTGCGGGATTCGGCCTGCTCGTCGTCGCGGACTCGCTGCCTGCGATGCTGATTGCTTCGGCGGCAACAGGTTTCGCCGGAGCGCTGTTCAACCCAGCGGTTCGGGCCTATCTGGCCGCCGATGCCGGTGACCGGAGGGTCGAGGCGTTCGCGACGTTCAATGTGTTCTACCAGGCCGGGATCCTGCTGGGGCCGCTGGCGGGAATGGCGTTGCTGGCGTTCGATTTCCGGGTGACCGCCGCCGCGGCGGCCGGGGTCTTCGCGGTGCTGACCGTGGCGCAGCTGCTCGCGCTGCCGGGGCACCCCGCGGAGGCCGTGACGCAGCGGAGTTCGGTGCTCGAGGACTGGCGCAGCGTCGTCGCCAACCGCGGGTTCCTGTTGTTCGCGGTGGCGATGATCGGCTCGTACGTGCTGTCCTTCCAGGTCTATCTGGCGTTGCCGCTACAGGCTGCGGCACTGCGCCCCGGGGACGAAACAGCACTGGTGGCAGCCGTGTTCGTGGTGTCCGGTGTGATCGCGGTGGGAGGTCAGCTGCGCATCACACGATGGTTCGGTGATCGCTGGGGTCCGCGCCGCAGCCTGGTGGTCGGCTTGCTGGTGCTGGCGGCGGCTTTCGTCCCGATGGCCGTGGTGCCCGACGGCGACCGGTTCGGTACCGCGGCCGCTGTTGCCGCCCTGCTGGGCTCGTCGGCGCTGCTGGCGCTCGGCTCGGCCGCGGTGTTCCCGTTCGAGATGGACACCGTCGTGGCGCTTTCGGGCGATCGGCTGGTGGCCACCCACTACGGCTTCTACAACACCGTTGTCGGAGTCGGGATCCTGCTGGGCAACGTGGCGACCGGCTCGCTGATCGGTGCGGCGCGCGCCGCGGGCCTGGCCGAATTGGTGTGGCTGGGCCTCACGGCAATCGGGCTGGTGTCCGCGGCGGCGCTCTACCTGCTGACTCGGGACGGCGGGAAGTTGGCGCCCGCCGCGTCGCTCACTGCATCGGAACCGTGACACCCTCCGAGGGCTGCACGATCACAAAGCCGTTGCCGTGGAAGGCGACCTGAAGCGCCTCGCCCGAACCCCGGCCGATCAGTGCGCCGGCCTTGAAGCTCGTCTTGAGCTGAGTCTGCAGGTGTGCCGACCACGCCACCACCGCATTGGTGTCGGCGAAGGTCGGGGCCTCGGAGGCGTCGAGCACCACCGGCGGGCCGTCGGTGGTCAGCGCCACCCATCCGGTACCGCGCAGCGTGGTGTTGAACAGGCCGCCGGTGGCGATGCTGCCGCCGCGGACCCGTTCGATGTTCCAGTTCAGGCTCGAGGAAAAGGCCAGGACGTTCTTGCCGCTCACCGACAGGCCCGAGTTGGACAGCTGCAGCAGGTGGACGTCGAAACCCTGATCGGCCAGGAACACATCGCCCTGCCCCTGGCAGCGCATGAGTGGCAGACCTTCGCCGGTGAGGGCCTTCTTGATGAACTTGGAGGCGCCACCGCCTTCGAAGGCGAAGTCGACGTTGCCCTGATAGGCGACCATCGAGCCCTGCCGGGCCATGAACGGTTCGCCGAGGCGCACCCGCAGCATCTTCTTGTTCTGGTTGGCGATCGGCGTCGCCTCTTTCTCGCTGAACCGGCCGTCGACGAGTTCTCCGCTGATCCCGGCGAATCCGTCACCCGTGGGTTGGGCGGGGGCTTCCGGTCGCTGGGGTTGCTGCTGTTGAGGTTGGGCCTGCTGCGGGGGAGTCGCGAGTGGAGCCCGCCCGGGCTGACCCTGATGCGAGACCTGGTCGGTCCAGGATTGCCCGTCCCACCACCGGTAGTCGTAGCGGCCATCGGGGTCAGGTAGCCAGCCGGGTTGCCAAGATCCGTTCACAGTCATGCGCTCAGGCTACAAGTGACGGATTTCGGAAAGTACTGTAAAGATTACGGTAGCCTGGTTCGGATGCTCGGCGAGAGGTTCTGTGGGTATGAAAGCCGTTGTCACACAGCGTGGTTCGGTGGGTATCGGTGAAGTTGCAGAGCCGGTGCCGGGCCGCGGGCAGGTGCTCGTCGCCCCGCTGGCGTGCGGGATCTGCGGTTCGGACCTGCACCTCGTCGAGTCGCAGGCCGCGATGCCCGATCTGCTGCCTGCGATCGTGCTCGGGCACGAGTTCGTCGGCGAACTGCTCGACTACGGTCCCGGTGCCGAACGAACGATTCCGCTCGGGACACCGGTCACCTCTGTTCCCTACCTGGACGCCGGCGACGGCCCGCAGCTGGTGGGGCTGTCACCGGCGGTGACGGGTGGGCTGGCCGAACGCCTGGTTCTGCAGGAGCGGCGATTGCTCCCGGTAGCTGGGGACGTCCCATTGCGTTACGCGGCGTTCACCGAGCCGTTGGCGGTGGGAGTGCATGCCGTGGCCGCGGCCGACCTGCAGCCCGGTGACACCGTCCTCGTCGTCGGATGTGGTCCGGTGGGGCTGTCGGTCATCGCCTGCCTGAAGGCGGCGGGCGTGGGGCCCGTCGTCGCGGCGGATTTCTCGCCGAGCCGCCGTGTGCTGGCTGAGCAGATCGGTGCTGACGTGGTCGTCGATCCGGCAGCGAGCAGCCCGTACCAGAGTTGGACCGAGCTGGCCGGCGTCCCGGTACCGGTGTCGCCGCTGATGGATTCGCCGCAGCAGGCCAATACGGTGGTATTCGAATGTGTCGGAGTGCCGGGCATTCTCGCCACCGTGATGGACTCGGCGCCTCCGCACACCCGGATTGTGGTGGTCGGGGTGTGTATGCAGCCGGACACCATCACGCCGGTGGTCGGCATCACCAAGGAACTCTCGATCCGTTTCGTGTTCGCCTACCGTCCCGACGAGTTCGCCAAGGCCCTGGACTGGATCGTCAGCGGCACGGTGGACGTGGCGCCGTTCGTGACGGCGACGCTGCCGCTGGATGCGGCCACCGAGGCCTTCGACGAACTCCGGCAGCCCGACAAGCACTGCAAGATTCTGCTGCTGCCCACCTGACTGGTGGTCAGCTGGCATTCTGGTGCCATGGCAAAGGAAATCGACCCGCTCCGTGCCCAGGGTGCGCTCGCGGTACTCAAGCAGCACCCCGGCATGGTGCTGTTCGCGGTGTCGCCGGCGATCATCGTGCTGGGCGCCGTGTGGTGGATCGCCGGCCCGGGCTGGGCCGGTCTGCTGCTGGTCGCCCTGGTGCTGGCCGGCGGGGCTGCACTGCTGCTCAAGCGCAACTGACCGCGCGGCCGTGAAAATCGACGTTCGCCGGTGGTGAACGCCGTCCCATCAGCGGTGTAACGGTGTAATCATGTAATCATGAACAAACATCAACACCATCGCCGGTCCGCTGACGAGGCCGCCGAATGGTTCGCGGGCCGATTGCCCGACACCTGGTTCACCGGCGATCCGACGGTGATCGTCGACCGTGAGGAGATCACCGTCATCGGCCGGCTTCCCGACGGTTCCGAAGAGGAGACCGCGGCCCGGGCTTCCGGACGGGCCGCCCGGTTCCGGGAGGAGACGCGGGGCGAGCGCATGCGTATCGCCGACGAGGCGCAGGGCCGCTTCGACCGCAAGGTGTCCTGGGGCGTCGAGGTGAATGTGAGCGAAGGCAGCACCGAGCGAATTCTGTTCACCCACATCGCCGTACCGGTGATGACCCGGCTCAAGCAGCCCGAACGGCAGGTACTCGACACCCTGGTCGACGCGGGTGTGGCGCGCTCCCGTTCCGACGCGCTGGCCTGGTCGGTGCGCCTGGTCGGCCAGCACACCGAGGAGTGGCTGGGCAAGCTACGCGAGGCCATGAAGACGGTCGACGACCTGCGGGCCGAAGGTCCCGGCGCCTAGACCTGGGTCATTTCCCAGTACCGGCCGTGCCGAGACATCAGCTCCTCGTGGGTACCGCGTTCGATGATGCGGCCGGCGTCCATCACCAGGATCAGGTCCGCATCGCGGATCGTCGAAAGCCGGTGGGCGATGATGAAACTCGTGCGGTCCCGGCGCAGTTCGGCCATCGCCTGCTGGATCAGCAGTTCGGTTCGGGTGTCCACCGCGCTGGTGGCCTCGTCGAGAACCAGCACCCGCGGTCGCGCCAGCACCGCCCGCGCGATCGTGATGAGCTGCTTTTCGCCCGCACTGATGGCGCCGCCGTCGTCATCGACCCGGGTGGCATACCCGTCGGGCAGGGTGTGCACGAACCGGTCGACATGGGCCGCCCTGGCCGCCTCGATCACCTCGTCCTCGGAGGCATCCGGGCGGCCGTAGGCGATGTTGTCGTAGATGGTGCCGCCGAACAGCCAGGTGTCCTGCAGCACCATGCCGATCGAGGACCGCAGCGACTGCCTGCTCACCGTCGAGATGTCGACACCGTCGATCAGGATCCGGCCCGAGTCGACGTCGTAGAACCGCATCAGCAGGTTCACGCACGTGGTCTTGCCGGCGCCGGTGGGACCCACGATGGCCACGGTGCTGCCCGCCTCGGCCACCAGCGACAGGTCTTCGATCACCGGGGTGTCCGGAAGGTAACCGAAGTTCACGCGGTCGAATTCGACGCGGCCGGTATGGATCTGCAGCGGGGGATCCGGGTCTGGTGACTGTTCCTCGGCGTCGAGCAGGTCGAAAACGCGCTCGGCGCTGGCGATCCCGGATTGCAGGGTGTTGTACATCCCGGCGACCTGGCCCAGCGGCTGGTTGAACTGACGCACGTACTGGATGAACGCCTGGATGCTGCCCAGGGTGATCTGTCCTCCGGCCACCTGCAGGCCGCCCACCACGGCGACCGCCACGTAGCTCAGATTGCCGATGAACATCGTCGACGGCCCGACCAGGCCCGAGAAGAACTGCGCCCCGATGCTGGACCGGTAGACGTCGTCGTTGAGCTCATCGAAGCGCCGCTGCGCGGCTTCCCGGTGCCCGAAGGTCTTGACGATCGTGAAACCGCTGTAGGTCTCCTCGATGTGGGCCGCCATCCGGCCGGTGTTGCGCCACTGTGCGACGAACAACGGCTGGGAGCGGCGGGTGATCCAGCGGGTCACCCACAGTGACAGCGGCACCGTGACGACGGTCAGCAGCGCCAGCAGTGGCGAGATGGTCAGCATCATCACCAGGACCGCGAATACGGTCAGGATCGAGGTCAGCAGTTGGCTGATGGTCATCGAGACCGAGGTCTGAATGTTGTCGATGTCGTTGGTGACCCGGCTGAGCACCTCACCGCGCTGACGGGAATCGAAGTAGGACAGCGGAAGTCGGTGCAGCTTGTCCTCCACCTCGGCCCGCAGTGCCACCATGGTGCGCTGCACGGTGACGTTGAGCAGCCGAGCCTGCAGCCAAACCAGTACTGCGGCAAGCAGGTACAGGCCCAGCGCCAGGGCGAGGGTGCGGGCCACCGCCGCGAAGTCCACTCCGTGGCCGGGAACGACGTTCATCCCGGACAGCAGGTCGGCGAAGGTGGTGTCGCCGCGGGCCCGCGCGGCCGCGACGGCCTGCTCCTTGGTCAGCCCCGCGGGTAACTCGCGACCGATCACGCCGTTGAACAGCAGATCGGTGGCGTGCCCGAGAATCCGTGGGCCGATGACGCCGATCGCGATCCCGCCCACGCCGAGCAGCACCACCGAGATGGCCAGACCACGTTGCGGCACCAGGCGTCTGAGCAGTCGCAGGGCTGAGCCGCGGAAGTCGCGGGTGCGTTCGGGAGGTGCGGCGGGTGTCCCCGAGCGGCGCAGCACGGGCCCGGTCATCGCGGGTCTCCGGCGGTGATCGCCTGGGAGGCGGCGAACTCGGAGTAGGTGGGGCAGTCGGCGAGCAGGGTCTCATGGGTGCCGATGCCGACGATGCGGCCGTCCTCGACCACGATCACCCGGTCGGCCTCGATCACGGTCGAGATCCGTTGCGACACGATGAGCACGGTGGCGTCGCCCGCCACCTCGCGCACGGCGGCCCGCACCCGGGCATCGGTGTGTACGTCGAGAGCCGAGAACGCGTCGTCGAACAGGTAGATCGCGGGCCTGCGGATCACCGCCCGGGCGATCGCGAGCCGTTGCCGCTGCCCGCCCGAAAAATTGATGCCGCCCTGGGCGACCGGGCGTTCCAGCCCCTCGGGGTGGGCGGCCACGAAGTCGTCGGCCGCGGCGATCCGCAGCGCCTCCCACATCTGTTCCTCGGTGAGCTCCTGTCCCGGCGCCGCGCCGTAGCGCAGGTTCTCGGCGACCGTTCCGGAGAACAGGTAACCGCGCTGGGGGACCAGGCCGATCGACGCCCAGAGCTGTTCGAGGTCGAGGTCGCGGACATCGTGTCCGTCGATGCGTACCGCGCCGGAGCTGACGTCGTAGAACCGGCAGATCATCGCGAGCAGGCTGGACTTGCCCGAACCGGTGGACCCCACCACAGCGGTGGTGGTGCCGCGTGCTGCGGTGAACGAAACCTGCTGCAGTACCGGGCGATCGGCACCCGGGTAGCTGAATGAGGCGTCGTCGAAGGTGATCTCGCCGGCCAGCGTCGCCGGCCGCACGGGATCTTCGGGGCTGGTGATCTGGGGCCGGGTGGCCAGCACGCCGGTGACGCGTTCGGCGCACACCGACGCGCGTGGCAGCATCACCGCCAGCACGGTCGCCATCAGCACGGCCATCAGGATCTGCATGAAGTAGGCCAGGAACGCGATCAGCGAGCCGACCTGCATGTGCCCGGTGTCGATGCGCAGCCCGCCGAACCAGATCAAGGCGACGCTGGACACGTTGATCACCAGCGTGGTGGCAGGCAGCATCAGCGCCTGCCACTGCCCGGCTTCCACGGCGGTGGCCGACAGGGACTCGTTGGCATCGGCGAACCGGCGTGCTTCGACGGGTTCGCGGGCGAAGGCCCGGATCACCCGGATCCCGGACAGCTGATCGCGCATCACCCGGTTGATCCCGTCGATCAATCGCTGCATGCGACGGAAGATCGGCATCAGGTGCCGGATGATCCAGTAGTTGGTCAGGGCCAGCACCGGCACACTGACCAGCAGCAGCCACGACAGCCCGGCGTCCTGGTGCAGCGCCATCAGGATTCCGCCGATCGACATGATCGGCGCGGTGATGAGAATGGTGGCGGTCATCTGCAGCAGCTGCTGGATCTGACCGACGTCGTTGGTGGTGCGGGTCAACAGCGACGGTGCACCGAACCGCGCGGTCTCCTCCGCCGAGAACGTGGTGACGTGGTGGAAGACCGCCGAACGCAGATCGCGACCGAAACCCATGGCCGCCCGCGACCCGAAGAACACCGCGCCGATGGCGCACGCCACCTGCAGACCGGTGACGGCCAGCATCACGCCGCCGAGTTCGACGATCCGCCGGGTGTCGCCCTTGGCCACTCCGTCGTCGATGATGGCCGCGTTGACCGTCGGTAGATACAGCGACGCCAGGGTGCTGATCACCTGAAGTGTCGCGACGACCGCGAGCAGCCGCCGGTACGGCCGCACGTACTGTCGCAGCAGCGCCCAGAGCATCTGGCTACTCTTGCACACCCGTGCGGTGCGGGTCAGTGTCCGGCCGCCGTGTGTCCGCGTTGCTGAAAGTCCAGGTCAGTCGGCATGTCGGGATAGGGCATAGGTGTTGCCGCTACAGTGCATGGCGTGACTGTCCGCACGGCCGCCTTGCCACGATCTCGCAGCGCCAGAGCCTTCGCGGTGTTGGCTGCGGCAATGGTTCCGGTGTTCGCCGCCTGCTCGTCCGGCGAGCCGGCGTCCCCGCAGGTTCCGCAGACCGAGACGCCGAGTGCCGGCGGTGCGAGCAAGCACGGCCCGCATTTTCCGCACTGCGGTGGCGTGACCGACCAGACGGTGACCGAGTTGACCCAGGTGCAGGGGCTGGTCAACACCGCGACCAATTCGTCGGGCTGCCAGTGGCTGCAGGGCGGCAGCATCCTGGGTCCGCACTTCTCGTTCACCTGGTTCCGGGGCAGTCCGATCGGCCGCGAACGCAAGACCGAGGAGCTGTCGCGGACCAGCGTGGAGGACATCAACATCGAGGGTCACGGTGGTTTCATCGCCGTGGGGGAGAACCCGCTCAAGGCCGGCGACGTGAATCTGTGTGAGATCGGTATCCAGTTCGACGACGATTTCATCGAGTGGTCAGTGAGCTTCGACCAGAAGCCCTATCCCGATCCGTGCGAGGTCGCCAAGGAGCTGACCCGCCAGTCGATTGTGAATTCCAAATGATGACGCGACGCGGGACCAGGGGACTGACGGCTGCGCTCGCCGGGTTGACGGTGTTCGTCGGGTTGACCGGGTGCACCACGACGGTGGACGGCACCGCGGCCAAGGAGGGTTCAGGTGGCGGCCCGAGCAACAACAAGTCCGAGAAGACCTATCCCAACCTGCTCAAGGAATGTGACGTCCTGACCACGGACATCCTGGCGAAGACGGTGGGTGCCGACCCGCTGGACATCCAGAGCACGTTCGTCGGGGCGGTGTGCCGCTGGCAGGCGGCCAACCCGGCCGGCCTGGTCGACATCACCCGGTTCTGGTACGAGCAGGGCAGCCTGGACAACGAGCGTCAGACGGCCGAGAAGCTGCAGTACGCGATCGAGCAGCGTCGGATCGCCGGCGTCGACTCGATCATCATGAGGCCCAACGGGCTCAACGGCGCATGCGGCGTGGCCAGCGACGCGGCCGGCGTGGTCGGTTGGTGGGTGAATCCGCAGGGGCCGGGCATCGACGCCTGCCCCATGGCCACCAAGCTCATGGAACTGACGCTGGCCACCAACTCCTAGCGGGGCACGTGGAAGCGCACCAGTGTCGCGCCGCCCAGCGCGAGCTGGTCCCACGGGTCGCTGGTACGCAGCATGGCGATCGCCGAGGTCGGGAACTTCAGCGAGATGCTCTCCGCCGCAGTGCGGTTGGACCCGTCGGCCAGGCCCAGTGCGACGGCGGACATCGCCGGTTCGTGTCCGATGACCAGCACCGTCGACGGGTCGGTGCCGAAACGTGACGACACTCCGTTGATCTCGTCGATCACGGTGCCCGGCCTGGCGTCGTAGATGCGCTCGGCGAACTGGACGGGTGCATCGATGCCGGTGCGCTCCAACGTCTGACGGGTCCGGGTCGCCGTCGAGCACAGCACCGCGTCCACCGCGGCGAAATTGGCGCGGATCCACTCACCGGCCAGGCCGGCCTCCCGGATGCCGCGCGCTGCCAGCGGACGGTCGTGGTCGGCCACCCCGTCGGGATAGTCCGATTTGGCGTGGCGCATCAGCAGCAGGGTTCTGATCGGACCGGTCGGATTAGCCATTCTTCACACGGTATCGGCAAACCGGGGCCATGCCGCCGCAGGTCCCCGGACTTGTCGGGCCCCGGTTTTACACTCGCCTTGCTCCACGAACATGCGCCCGCGGGGGCCGTAGACAGAAGGGACGGGGCCGATGCGTTTTCTGCACACCGCCGACTGGCAACTCGGCATGACCCGTCACTTCCTCGGCGCCGGTGACGGTGAGGCTCAACCCCGTTACTCGGCGTCGCGCCGTGAGGCGGTCGCAGCCCTCGGCGCTGTGGCGGCCAGAACGGGTGCCGAGTTCGTGGTGGTGTCCGGGGACGTGTTCGAACACAACCAGTTGGCCCCGCGTGAGGTGAGCCTGTCGCTGGAGGCCATGCGGGCCATCGGCGTGCCGGTGTACCTGCTGCCGGGCAACCATGACCCGCTCGATGCCGCGTCGGTCTACACCAGCGCGCTGTTCACTGCGGAATGCCCGGACAACGTCGTGGTCCTCGATCGCGCCGGCGTGCACGAGGTGCGGCCCGGGTTGGAGATCGTGGCGGCGCCGTGGCGTTCCAAGGCGCCCACCTCGGACCTGGTCGGTGATGTCCTCGCGGACCTGCCCGCCGACGGGGTCACCCGAGTGGTGGTCGGGCACGGTGGCGTCGACATCCTGGATCCGGACAAGGACAAGCCGTCGGTGATCCGGCTCGCCGCCGTCGAGGACGCGCTGGCGCGCGGCGCGATTCACTATGTGGCATTGGGGGACAAGCACTCTCGCACCGAGGTGGGGTCGACCGGCCGAGTCTGGTACTCGGGGTCACCCGAGGTGACGAACTACGACGACATCGAATCCGATCCGGGTCACGTCCTGGTGGTCGAGATCGACGAGACCGATCCGCACCGCGGGGTCCGGGTGGACTCGGAACGGGTGGGCCGGTGGCGGTTCATCACGCTGCGCCGCGAGGTGGACACCGATCGTGATGTGGCGGACCTGGATCTGAATCTGGATCTGTTGGCGGACAAGGAACGCACCGTGGTCCGGCTGGCCTTGACGGGCTCGCTGACGGTGACGGACAAGGCGGCGCTCGACGCCTGCCTGGACCGCTATGCCCGGTTGTTCGCGGCGCTGACACTGTGGGAGCGGCACACCGAGATCGCCGTCCTGCCGGCCGACGGTGAGTTCGACGACCTCGGTATCGGAGGCTTCGCGGCGGCGGCAGTGGACGAGTTGGTGGCCACCGCGCGCACCGATGGTGCCGGGGCGGACGACGCGCGGGCGGCACTGGGGTTGCTCCTGCGCCTGGTGGATCGGGAGAGTGCGGCATGAAACTGCACCGCCTGGTCCTGACCAATTACCGCGGCATCACCCACCGCGAGATCGAGTTCCCCGACCACGGTGTGGTGGTGGTCAGCGGCGCCAATGAGATCGGCAAGTCCTCGATGATCGAGGCCTTGGATCTGCTGCTGGAGGCCAAGGACCGCTCGGGCAAGAAAGAAGTCAAGCAGGTCAAGCCGACCCATGCCGACGTCGGCGCCGAGGTGATGGCCGAAATCTCCACCGGCCCTTACCGGTTCATGTACCGCAAGCGGTTTCACAAGCGTGCCGAAACCCAGTTGACGGTGCTGGCGCCGGTGCGTGAGCAGCTCAGCGGCGACGAAGCGCACGAGCGGGTGCTCGGCATGCTGTCCGAGACCGTCGACACCAGCCTGTGGCAGGCCCAGCGGGTGCTGCAGTCCAGCTCGACCGCACCGGTCGACCTCTCTGGCTCGGATGCACTGGCCCGGGCACTGGATGTGGCGGCAGGCGAGGCGGTCGCCCTCTCCGGGGATGAGCCGCTGCTGATCGAGCGCATCGACGCGGAGTATCTGCGCTATTTCACCGCCACCGGCCGCCCCACCGGTGAGTGGGCGGCGGTGACCAAGCGGCTCGCCGCCGCCGAGGACCAGGTGGCGCAGTGTGCCGCCGCGGTGGCCGAGGTCGACGACGCGGTGCGCCGGCATGCCGAACTCACCGCCGAGGTCGCCGAATTGACCGGTCAACGGGAGCAGGCCCAGGTCGGGCTGGCCGCGGCCCGCAAGGCTGCCGAAACCGTCGCGGCACTGGTGCAGCGACTCAAGGAGGCCGAGGTGGTCGCCGAGGCCGCCCGGGTGGCCCAGGCTGCATCGGCTGCCGCGCTCACCGAACGGCGCCGGTTGCGCGCCGAGCTCGACGAGCGGGCCGGGGCCATCACCGAACTGCAGGCCGCCCTCGGGGTGGCCGAGGGTGAAACCACAACGGCGCGTGAGGTTCACGAGGCTGCCGAGGAGGCGGCCGAAAAGGCTCAGGCCGCAGCGCGGGAACAGGAGCTCCGGGTCGAGGCGGCCCGGGCCACTCTGACGCGCATGACCGACCGTGACGAGGCCGATCGGCTGGCCACCCGGCTGAGCAAGATTGACGCCGGTACGCGGGAACTCGACCGGACCACGGCCGAACTCGCCGAGATCAACCTCGACGATGCCGGGATGCGGGCCATCGAAGCTGCCGCCGTAGCGGTGGAACGCGCTGCGGGACAAGCCGAACTCGCCTCGGCGCGCATCGAACTCGTCGCGGCCGAGAACCTCGATGTCCGGGTGGACGACGCCCGGGTGGCTTTGGAGGCGCATCAACCGTGGTCGGTCAACACCACGGCCGACACGGAGATCGACGTGCCCGGGGTGCTCACCGTTCGGGTGGTGCCGGGCACGCCCGCCGCGCAGACCCGGGCCCGACTAGACGAGGCGCAGGATGCGCTGACGGCCGTGCTGGCCACTGCCGGGGTCGACGGTGTGGAGGCCGCGCGTGCCCTCGACACCCGTCGCCGCGACCTGCTCGGCAGCCGGGATCGGTTGCGCGCCACTGTCGATGCGCTCACCGGTGAGGACGATCTGGCGGATCTGCGGGCACGGCTGGCGCAGCTGCGGGCCGGCCAGCCGGATGAGACCGGGTTGTTCGAGTTGTCCGGGCCCGCCGATATCGGTACCGCCCGAACCGAACTCGACACCGCCGTTGCCGCACACCGGCAGGCCGTGGCCGACAGCGAGACCAGCCGCAAGGTGGTCGCCGCAGCGGCCAAGAAGCTGGCGGACAAGTCGACCCGGTTGAGTGTGCTCCGTGACAAGCTCACCACGGCCCAGGCCGAGCTGACCGTGGCGGGCGGTCGGTTGGAAGTCCAGCGCGCACAGACCGGTGACGACGAGTTGGCAGTCAGGGCCCAGGTCGCCGACGAGGAGGCCGTTGCCGCCGCAGGCCGCGTCGCCACTCTGCGGACCGAATTGTCTGCCACCGAACCGGATTCGGTGACCGCCGCGTTGGATGAGGCGGTCCGCACCGCCGGGCTGCTGGATGCCCGGCACGGGACGGCGGTCGAGGGTCTGCGCGAGGTGGCCGCCCAGCTCAAGGTGTACGGCACGCAGGGCCGCAAGGGGCACCTCGATGCCGCCGAGACCGAACGCGAACACGCCCACACCGAGTATCTCCGGGTGTACCGCCGCGCCCGCGCGGCCGAGACGTTGCGTTCGGTGATGGCACGCCACCGTGACGCCACCCGGCAGCGCTACGCCGATCCGTTCCGCCTCGAGGTCCAACGGCTGGGCCGGCTCGTGTTCGGTGAGGATTTCGAGGTCGACGTGGACAGCGACCTCAACATCCGGACCCGCACGCTGTCCGGTCGGACGGTGCCGTACGAATCGCTGTCCGGCGGCGCCAAGGAGCAGCTGGCCATCGTGGCGCGGCTGGCCGGCGCCTCGATGGTGGCCAAAGAGGACAGCGTGCCCGTCATCATCGACGATGCACTGGGCTTCACCGATCCCGACCGGCTGATCAAGATGGGCGCGGTGTTCGACGCCGTCGGAGGCGACGGACAGGTCATCGTGTTGACCTGTAGTCCCGAGCGCTACGCCAGTGTCGGCGGTGCACACCACATCGAACTGACCGCCACATCGAATTAGCCGCGCCCGGCCGCGCCGGGCCATACACTCCGCCACGTGGAGGCTGACTACATCGTGGTGGGGACCGGCTCGGCGGGCGCGGTACTGGCGAACCGGCTGAGTGCACAACCGGATGTGTCAGTGCTGGCGCTGGAGGCCGGACCGCGCGACCGCAACAAGTTCATCCATATTCCGGCGGCATTCTCGAAGTTGTTCCGCAGCGAGGTCGACTGGGACTACCTGACCGCGCCGCAGCCGGGACTCGACGGGCGCCAGATCTATTGGCCGCGTGGCAAAACGCTCGGTGGCTCGTCGTCGATGAATGCCATGATGTGGGTCCCGGGCTTTCCCGCCGATTACGACGAGTGGGGCGATCATGCCGGCGCGGACTGGAACTACGCCGGGCTGGAAAAGTATCTGAAGCGGATCGAAGCCGGGCCGCTGGTGATCGAGGCACAGCGCAGCCCGCGCGGTTCGACGGCGGCGTGGCTGGCCGCGGCCAAGGAGTGCGGATACGACGGGTTCTGCGAGACCCGGGTGACCCAGCGCCGCGGCGCCCGATGGAGCACCGCCGACGCGTACCTCAAGCCGGCGCTGCGGCGTCGCAATCTCCAGTTGCTCACCGAGGCCACCGCCACCCGGATCGTCTTCGCGGGCAACCGGGCGATCGGTGTCGAGTTCGACAAGGGTGGCGTCCGGGATGTGGTGACGGCGCGCCGCGAGGTCATCCTGTGCGGGGGAGCGATCAACTCCCCGCAGCTGTTGATGTTGTCGGGGATCGGAGACCGGGACCAGCTGACACGGCACGGCATCGAGGTGACCCGGCACGCGCCCACCGTGGGCACGAATCTCCTTGACCATCTGGTGGTTCCGCTGGGATTCGACGTTCCCGACGACAGCCTGTTCGCCGCCGAGAAGCCGCTCGAACTCCTCAATTATCTGGCTCGCCGTCGCGGCATGCTGACGTCCAACGTCGGGGAGGCGTACGGGTTCGTGCGCAGCAGGCCCGAATTGGATCTCCCCGACCTCGAACTGATCTTCGCCCCGGCCCCCTTCTTCGACGAAGGTATCGGCGACCCGTATGGCCACGCGGTGGTGATGGGCCCCATCCTGCTCAAGCCCCGCAGCCACGGCACCATCACGCTGCGGTCGGCCGATCCGATGGACAAGCCGATCATCGACCCGCGCTACCTGAGCGACGAAGCGGACCGCACCGCACTGATGGCCGGCCTGCGGATAACCGCCGACATCGCTCGGGCGCCGGCGCTGGCGAAGGTGGTCGGCAAGGTGGCCAGGCCGCTCGACGCGGCCAACCTGGACGACGAAACATTCACCCGTGCAATCAATTCGGTGTCACACACGCTGTATCACCCGGTCGGCACCTGCCGAATGGGAACCGACGAGGACAGCGTGGTGGACCCGCAACTACGGGTCAGGGGAATCGAGGCGTTGCGGGTCGCCGACGCATCCGTGATGCCGACACTCATCCGTGGGCACACCCACGCGCCCAGCGTGTTGGTCGGTGAGAAGGCCGCGGACTTGATCAGCCAGGGTCAGAAGTAGGCGTTGGCCGGAACGGGTGTGCCGTCCAACAGGTTCTGGCCGATCACCCGCGCCTTGTACGCCACCGGGTTGTGCAGGGTGATGGTGCGGATGTTGCGCCAGTGCCGGTCCAGGTTGCGCTGCCGGGAGGCCGCGCTCGCGCCGCCCAGTTCCAGCAGGCGGGTCGCGGCCTCGGGAGCAACGTCGTCGAGGTGCACCTTGACCTTGGCGACCTTGAGCTGTGCTTCCGCGGCGAGCCGCGCATCGGGCACTCCGTCGACTGCGGAATCGGTCGCGTCCCCGATCGCCGCGGCCGCATCCAGTACCGCGGCCCGGGCCACGTAGGCGGTGCTGGCCAGCACCCCGAGTTGGCGTTGCAGCAGCGGGTCGTCGGTGGGTCGCTCGGTGACGGCATGGCTGAAGTTGCGTTCGCGTGAGCGCAGCAGCGCAACGCCGTCGTCGACGACATTGGCCAGGATGCCGGCGACCACGGCGTGGATGAACAACTGCAGCGCGGCGTATTGCACGGTGGGCACCGGATCGGCGTCGTACGGGGTGTCGGACAGAATCTCGTCGGCTGCGACCGCGACATTCGTGAGGGTCGTGGTTCCTGTTCCGGTGCGGCGCTGACCGAATCCGTCCCAGTCGTCGACCAGCCGCACGCCCTCGCGGTCGGTGGGCACCAGGACGTTGGCCACCGAGTCGTGGTCGGTGGTGGCGGTCACGGTCAGGTAGTCGGAGAACAGCGTGCCGGTGCTGTAGTACTTCTCGCCGGTCAGCCGGAACCCTGACCCGGTTGGATCGGCCAGCAGCCGGGTGTTGAACACCAGGCTGCCCACCGCCAGGGAACCCTTCTCGCTGAAGGCATTACCGAAGATCTTGCCCTCGGCGATCTTGCTCAGCCAGTGTTTGGACACCGGATCGTCGGCGTTGCGCAGGCGCTCTTCGGTGAACCAGAAATGGGTGCGGAAGATGTGGGCCACGATCGGGTCGGCCTTGGCCACGTCGATCACGGCGGAGAACAGCTGCGGCACAGTGAATCCGGCGCCGCCGAGGGATTCGGGCAGGCGCAGGGTGCCGAAACCGGCCCGCTTGAGCGCGGCCACCTGATCGAACGGGTTCTCGTCGTTGAGGTCGCGGTCCTTGGCGCCCGCGGCGATCGAGGCCAGCAGCTCATCCCATTCCGGCGTACCGGGCAAAACACGGGTCACGTTCTCAACGGTGGTCATGTCACCGTTTGTATCCGCACCGGCTATCGGAGGGCACGCGTTTCGATCAGCCCGAACCTAAGCTGCTCGGACAAGATATCCGTGGTCAGGTAGTCGGGCCAGCTATCTGATCTGGACGTTGCGCGGCACAATGGAGCGCAATGACGATGAACGCCAAGCGTAGGCGCGCGCACGACAAGCTCGCCGCGCTACCGGGGGTGCGGGCGGTGCGACGCCCGGTCAGTCCGGGTTCCGACGAGTTCGACCTGTTCTACGTACGGACCGGGCGCAAATCGACGCATCCGGTGGTGATCATCCCTGGCGGCCCCGGCGTCGCCTCGATTCAGCCGTACCGCGCGCTGCGCCGGCGTGCGGCGGCAGCCGGATTCGACGTGATCATGATCGAGCACCGGGGCATCGGGATGTCGCGGCACACCGATGCGGGTGCGGACCTGCCGCCGGCGGCCATCACCGTCGAACAGGTGGTCGACGACATCGCCGCGGTGCTCGATGACGCCGGAGTGCACGAGGCGGTGCTCTACGGCACGTCGTACGGCAGTTACATCGCGGCCGGATTCGGGGTACGGCATCCCGACCGGATCGCGGCGATGGTGCTGGACTCTCCGCTGCTGTCCACCGGCGACATCGAAGCGATGCGCAGTGCGATTCGCGGTTTGCTGTGGGAGGGCTCCGACCCCGAGACCGCGGAGCTGGCCCCGAAGGTCCGGCGCCTGGTGGCCGACGGGGTGCTGGCCACCAGAGGGGGAGAACTGGCGGGGCTGCTGTATGGGTTCGGCGGTCCTGCCCTGTTGGACCGCCAGCTCGACCTGCTGTTGCGCGGGCACACCCTGGTGTGGTCGGCCCTGGCCCGGCTGAGCCGGCTCTCGACGCGAAAAGCGCCGTACCGCAACGAGGTAGACCTCGTCGGGCGCATCGCCTTCCGAGAGTTGAACTACGCCGGGGTGCCCGATGGTCTGCCGTTGGATCCGGCGCTGGAGATGGCCGACATGATCGGCAGCGCCAAGCAGTACGAACCCTTCGAGGCGGAGCCCTTCGACCTGATGACCGAGTTACCCGACTTCCACTGGCCCACCGTAGTGGTGTCCGGCGGCCGGGACCTGACCACGCCTCCTGCCGTGGCCGAGCGGGTCGCGGCACTGGTGCCCGATGCTGTTCTGGTTCGGATGCCGACCGTCGCGCACAGCGTGCTCGATACCCGGGAGCGTGCTGCCTTCGCGGTGATCCGGGCGGTCTGCGACGGTGTGGCGGAGCAACTTTCGGCCACCGCGAACGAGCTGGACGAGCTGCCCGCCCGCGGTGTCATCCGGGTCGCGGTCTCGGCGATAGCGGCGGCGACTGCCGTGGAAGCGGTCATACCTGCCGCTCGGTCAGCGGGACGCCATCCCGGAAATGCGGGAACACGATGAGCGACAGGCGCTTCGAGACGACGCACGTGTACCGGGAGCACTGGTTCTCGCTGGGGGTCGACACGATCACCGGCGGTCACTATTTGTCGATACCCGTGAGCCTCCAGATCGTCGATTACACGGAGTATTACGCGATCGACGACACCGAGTATCGGGCATTTGTCGCCGACCCTTCCTCGGCGATCCCGTTGGCCGATGGTTGCCGGCGTCGTGAGTGTGATGACCGGCTGATCGTGCCGCCGCCCCCCAACCGCGGTTCGGCAATCTGAACCCTCGGCCGGCTCGACACGCATCGGCGCGACTACTTGACGAACCCGACCTTGGTGTAATCGGTGTCGGCCAGGCCGGGGGCTCCGAAGTTGGCCAGGCTGCTCCGCACCGCGACGTTGCCGGGTGACTGGAACAGCGGCAGGCTGAACACCTCTTCGAACAGCATCTGGTCGAGCTCGTTGGCCAGGGCGCGCGCCTTGACCGGGTCCAGCTCCTTCAGCGTGGCTTCGATCTTGGCGTCGATCTCCGGGCTGCCGATCTTGCCGAAGTTACTGGCGCCGTCCTGCGCGTAGATCTGGGTCAGTGAGCTCAGCGGGAAAGCGTCGCCGAGGAAGGCGAACTGAGCGATGTCGAAGTCGCCCTTGATGATGTAGTTGGTGAAGAACCCGGTACCCGGCTTGGTGTCGAGCTTCAGGTTCACTCCGATCTGGCCGAGCATGTTCTGCGCGATCTGAGCCACCTGCCGAGTGCTGCCCGCGTCGTAGAACACGTTGCGGATGACGAGTTCCTTACCGTCTTTCTCTCGGAACTGCCGTCCCTCAGGCACTTTCCAGCCCAGTGCGTCGAGTTCGGCCTTGGCTTTCTCGGGATCGAAGGCGACGGACGCGGCGTTGTCCTGATAGCCCTGCTGACCCGCGACGTAGATGTGGTTGTTCAGCGGCACCGGATTGTCCGTCAGCCCGCGTTGGGTGATGTTGGCCAGCGCCTGGCGGTCGATGCCCTTGGCGACCGCACGACGCAGCGCCGGGTCGGCCAGGATCGAACCGGGCGCACCGTTGAAGGTCAGGTGGTACCAGCTCGCCGACGGTGCCCGGCGGATGCTGATGCCCGGAGTCTTGCGGGCGATGGTCAGTTCGTCCAGCGACACGGTGCCGGTGGCGTCGATGGTGTTGTTCTGCAGCGCCGGGATCCGCGCGGCGTCATCGAGGACCAGGTAGGTGATGCTGTCCAGCAGCGGCGGCGCGCCCCACCATTTCGGGTTGCGGCTCAACGTGATCCGCTGTGCGCCCCGGTCGATGTTGGACACCATGAACGGGCCCGCCGACGGTCCGGGTGCGGTGAGCTGTCCCTTGTTGAAGACCTCAGGGGTCGCGGTCATGCTCTTGGGCAGCAGCCGGCCGTTACCGGCGAACATGCCCTTCCAGTCCGCGTACGGCTTGTCGAAGGTCATCACCGCCTGGCGGTCGTCGACACCGCGGGTCACCGATGCCACCCGCTCGAAGCCGTTGGGTGCGGCGATGACGAACGCCGGGTTCTTTCCGCTGTTGGCCTCGGTCTGGGACTTGATGTCCTCCCAGGTGATCGGGGTGCCGTCGCTCCACACCGCCTTGGGATTGATCGTGTAGGTGACGACCTGGGGGTTGGTCCCCGTCAGTTCGACGTTGGTGAAGTAGTCGGTGTTCACCGTCGCCGACCCGTCCGCGGCGATCACGAAGGTGCGGGGCATGGTGGCCCTGGTGAGCGCGCCGACGTCGCCCGTGTTGCCGTCGAGGTGCAGCGGGTTGAAGTTCGACGGGAACTCGGTCAGCGCCAGGCGCAGGTCGCCGCCCTGCCGAAGGTTCGCCACATCCTGCGGATTGATGTCGTTGGTGGTGCCCACTTCGGCGTTGCCGCCGGCCGATGGGGCTTCCCGCTCGCCGCCCGAGCATCCGGCCAGAGCCAATACGCTGACGGCTGCGACGACGGCGAAACGCTGGAACTTGAACCCCTTGAACCCGTTCACCCCGTCGATGCTAGATGCCGGATCCCGCGGACGCGGCAATACCTAACCGTTGACCGGTCGTGGTTGCGGCACCGCGGCCAGCAATTTGCGGGTGTAGGCGTGCTGGGGGTTGGTGAACACCGCATCGCCCGAACCCTGCTCGACGACTGCGCCCTTGTACATCACGGCGACGTCGTGGGCCAGGTGCTTGACCACCGACAGATCGTGGGAGACGAACAGATAGGCCAGGTCGAACCGGTCTTGCAGGTCCAGCAGCAGGTTGATGATCCCCGCCTGGATCGAGACGTCCAGCGCGGAGACGGGTTCGTCGAGCGCGATGATCTTGGGTTGCAGGGCCAGGGCACGCGCGATCCCGATCCGCTGCTTCTGCCCGCCGGAGAACTCGGCCGGGTAGCGGCTGGCGTCGGCGCGTCGCAACCCGACCAACTCGAGCAGCTCGGCCACCCGCCCGTCGATCCTGGGCTTGTCGAAACCGTTGGCGGTCAACGGCTCTGCCAGTACGTCCGACACCGGTAGTCGCGGGTCCAGTGAGGCCACCGGATCCTGGAACACCACCTGAAGGTCGGTGCGTAGGGCGCGGCGCGTCCTGCGGTCCAGGGTGGCGACGTCGGAGCCGAGCACTTCGATCGAACCCGATTGCGGCGCAGACAGATTCAGGATCTGGTGCAGGGTGGTGGACTTGCCCGACCCCGACTCGCCGACGATGCCGAGGGTACGGCCGCTGCGCAGGTCGAAGCTGACGTTGTCGACCGCGCGAACTTCGCCCACCTGCCTGCGCAGCACCACACCCTTGGTCAGCTTGTAGGTCTTGGACAGGTCGCGTACCCGCAGCACCACCGCGGAGTCGTCGGGCTCGGTGTCTGCGGCGCCGGCGTCGGTACCGGCAACCTGATAGATCTCGGCGGCACTGCGTCCGCCGACCTGGTCGGTGCGGATGCAGGCGGCGTGGTGATCCGGTGCCAACTCGATGAGTTCGGGTTCGGCGGCCTCGCATACGTCGATGGCCAGCGGGCAGCGCGGGGCGAACGGGCAGCCGTGCGGTGTCGTGGTCAGCGACGGCGGCGCACCGGGGATCGGCACCAGGCGCGTCCCCTGTGGAGCATCCAGGCGCGGCACCGAGCCGAGCAGGCCCACGGTGTAGGGCATGCGGGCCCGCTCGTACAGGCGGGACACCGGTGCGTCCTCGACGGCGCGTCCGGCGTACATCACCAGTGCCCGATCGGCGAATTCGGCCACCACACCGAGGTCGTGGGTGATGATCAGCACCCCGGCACCGGTGACGTCGCGGGCGGTCTTGAGCACGTCGAGGATCTGGGCCTGCACCGTGACGTCGAGGGCCGTGGTGGGCTCGTCGCAGATCAGCAGATCGGGATCGTTGGCGATGGCAATGGCGATGACCACTCGCTGGCGTTCGCCGCCCGACAACTCGTGCGGGAAGGACCGGGCTCGCTGTTCCGGCTGGGAGATCCCGACCAGCTCGAGCAATTCGACGGCACGCGTACGGGCCGCGCGCCGGCTCAGGTCCTGGTTGTGGACTGTCAGGGCCTCGGCGATCTGATCGCCTACGGTGTAGACCGGTGTGAGCGCGGACATCGGGTCCTGGAACACCGTGCCGATGGTGTTGCCGCGAATCCGCGACATCTCGGCGTCGGAACGGCCGATCAGTTCCTCGCCGTGCAGCCGCACCGACCCGGCCACCTCGGCGAACTCGGGCAGCAGACCCACGACAGCCATGGCGCTGGCCGATTTCCCGGCGCCGGATTCGCCGACGAGCGCGACCACCTCACCGGCGTCGACGCGAAAGTTCACGCCCCGCACGGCCTGAACGGGTGCACCGTCGGTGGGGAAGTCCACCGTCAGGTCGGATACTTCGAGGAGTCGTGTCATCGGCGTACTTTCTTGCGCCGCAGTCGGCCGCTACCGGGGTCGATCGCGTCGCGCAGGCCGTCGCCGATCAGGTTGGCGCACAGGATGATCAGCACCAGCACCCCGGCGGGGAACAGGAACACCCAGGGGAACGTGGTGGCGGATTTGGTGCCGTCGGCGATCAGCGTGCCCAGCGAGACGTCAGGCGCTTGGATGCCGAATCCCAGGTAGCTCAAACCGGTTTCGGACAGGATCGCCACGCCGACGTTGAGCGCGGTGTCGATGATCAGGATGGATGCCACGTTGGGAAGGATGTGCCGCACGATGATGCGCCAGCTGCTGACGCCCATGTACCGCGCAGCCAAGACGAATTCGCGCTCCCGCAGGCTCAGGGTCATCCCGCGGACGATGCGCGAACTGATCATCCAGCTGAACGCCGAGAGCAGCACGATCAGCCAGAACACCCGATTGGACTGGCTCAGCCGGGGCGTGACGATCGCGATCAGGATGAAGCTCGGTACCACCAGCAGCACGTCGACGATCCACATGAGCGTGCGATCGCGCCAGCCGCCGAAGTACCCGGCGACCGAGCCGACCGTGGCGGCGATGACTGTCGAGATGAACGCCACGCAGAGGCCGATCAACATGGATTTCTGCATGCCGCGCAGGGTTTGGGCGAAGATGTCCTGCCCGAGCGCGTTCGTGCCGAACCAGTGATCCGCCGACGGCGGCTCCTGCAGCGCGTAGTAGTCGAGGTCCGAATAGCTGTAGGGCAGCACCGATGGCAGCGTGTAGCAGGCCACGAACATGATCACCAGCAGCGCCAGCGACACCACCGCGGGCCAATTGCGCAGGAACCGGCGGAACACCAGCGTGCGCCGGGTGGCGAATTCCTCGGTGTGCAGACCCGAGCGGGCCGCGGCGGCGCCACCGGTGGGGGCAGAAGTCTGGGTCATGTGACGCGCACCCTCGGGTCGAGCATCGCGTAGATGACGTCGGAGAGCAGGCCGGCAACCAGGATCACGGTGCCGGTGAACACGGTGATGGCCGCGATGATGTTGGTGTCCTGGGTGGCGATGCCCTGTACCACCCATTCACCCATACCGTGCCAGCCGAAGATCTTCTCGACGAACACCGAGCCGGTGACCAGTCCGGCCACGCCGTAGGCGAACAGGGTGGCCATCGGAATCAGGGCGGTCCGGAGCCCGTGCTTGAACAGGGCGTGCCGGCGGGTGAGTCCTTTGGCCCTGGCGGTGCGGATGAAGTCCTGGCCGAGCACGTCGAGCATCGCGTTGCGCTGGTACCGGCTGTAACCGGCGATGGCCATCAGCGCCAGCGTGAACGTCGGCAGCACGAGGTGCTGCAGCCGGTCGACGAACTGGTCCCAGGCGCCGCCGACCGGCACCGGCGCGGTTTCCCCGGTGTACTCGAAGATCTGCACCCCCAGGATCGAGTTCACGTTGAGCGCGGCCAGGATCAGCATGTTGGCGATCACGAACGACGGTGTGCTGATCACCAGCAGCGATAACACGGTGATGACGCGGTCCGACAGCCGATACTGGCGGATCGCTCCCCAGGCTCCGACCACCACGCCGATCACCGCTCCCGAGATCGCGCCGATGACCAGCAGGCGCAGGGTCACCCCGATGCGTCGCCCCAACTCGTCGGCCACCGGCTGGCCGGTGACCGTGGTGCCGAAGTCGCCGCGGACCGCGTCGGCGGCCCAGTTGGCGTAGCGCAGCGGAATGGGCTGGTCGAGGCCGAGCTCAGCGGCTTTCGCGTCGATCGCGGACTGTGGTGGCCGCGGATTGCGCTGCTCGAGGCTGTCGAGGGGCTTGAAGTTCAGCGACGTCAGGGTGAACGTCAGAAACGAGGCCAGGGCCAGCAGCACGATGTAGTTGAGCAGCCGGCGCGCCAGGAAGCGCGTCATCCGGTTCTTCCCACCCACGGCCGCATGCCAGACAGGGTAGAGCAGCGGGGGACCGGATTCCGGTCAGCGCGGGATGTGGTGTTTCGGCGCGCCCGCACTCGGTGGGGAACTGACAGTCGAGACACAGCCTCGGTATAGAAATCAGGCGTTCACTGAAATACATGAAGGTCAGCGGGCTCAAGAAGGTGAAAGTGATCGCTGCGACAGCCGGTGGTGCGGCAGTGGTGGGGCTGGGTGTGTTCGGCGCGATATCGGACGTGCACATGGGTACGGGGGCCGGTTCTCAGGCGCTGGCGGCCGGGTCCCACATGAACCTCGGCCAGACCAGCACGGAGACGACGCCTCCGACTGCACCGGTGGTGTCGATGGCGGTACCTGCGATGCGGGGCTATACGCCGCCGTCCGGGTTCGCCGTCACGCACTGATCGCCGGGTAGTGGTTTCACCTCCGGTCGCCGGGGATATACGAGGCGACGGGAGGTGAGCGCATGGGTAGCGCTAAGGGAAACAATCAGCGAAATCTGAAATTGATCTCCGCCGGTGTCGGCGCTGTTGGCGGGTTAGCCACAGCGGTGCTCGGAATCGGCATGGGTGGTGGTCACGCCGGCGCCCAGCAACGGGTCGAACCGCCGGCAATCACCACGGGACAGACCGTGACCGAGACGACCGCGCCGACGGCTCCGGAGACCTCCGAGGCGTCGCCGACCGTTTCGGCGACGACGCCGTCCGGGTTTGCCACACCGCACTGATGGTGGCTGATTCGGCCCACGGGGCTGCCACGCGGCCGGTTTACCTCGCCCCTCGGGACGCGGTAGGCAGGTCGCTGTGACAGGAGACGAACGCAACAAGCGGACCAACTACGTGATGGCCGGTGTCGGAGCGATCGCACTGGCAACGATGGGTGCCGTCGGCTCCATGATGGCGCAGGCCCCGACGAGTGGCGCGGTACCTGCGGTCAGTGTCGGTGAAACCGTAACCAAGACAACGGCTCCCAGTGAACTGGAGACCTCCTTCGCGAAACCGACGGTGAAGGTGGAACTGCCCGACGGGTACGGCAACGGCGGTTAGCGGGAAATTGCCTCGCCGATGCTGGTGACGGTCGGCTTGTCGGGCGGCGCCGTGCCGGTGCGGGTGGCTCGGACCACGACCCGGTCGTCGACCCCGAACGGGGTGTCGGCCGAGGGCGGCAACGCGTAGCTCTGGACGAACCCGTCGTTGCTGCGCACCGTGACCGAGGTGGCGGTCAGTTCGGTGATCGTGCCGGTCTGCGTCAGCGTCGTGGTGTAGCCGCTGTCATGGTCGGCCAGCACCGCCTCACTGTGGACGGTGGCCGGGTCGGGGCGGTCTCGCGGCCCGGCCATTCCCGGTGGCGGCCCGGGGAAGCCCGAGCTGTGGGAGTCGGTGGCGGCGTAGATCGTCGCGCCGCCGAGCCCGGCAATCGCCGCCGCGATGCCCACCGCAGCGGCGGTGTGTCGGATGCTCATGCGGTCCACGGTGCAGGTGTTGTCTGTGAGCCGGCTGTGTACCTGCTCTGCGCTGTCTATGGCGGGCATTCACAGCTGGCACATAGACAGCGCTAAGTCCGGGCCTATCGAGCGGGCGAATACTGGGCGGGTGAGCATGACCACCAATGGCACCGATTCCGAGTCCGGGCGCGCCGTGATGCGGCGTGCCGACGGCAACCCGATCCAGGTCCTGGTAGTCGACGACGAGCCCGTACTGGCCGAGCTGGTCTCGATGGCGCTGCGCTATGAGGGCTGGGACATCGCGACGGCCGGGGACGGCGCGAGCGCGATCGCCGCGGCCCGGGAGAACCCACCCGATGTGGTCGTGCTCGACGTGATGCTTCCCGACATGAGCGGCCTGGACGTCCTGCGCAAGCTGCGCGAGCAGATCCCCGGCCTGCCCTTGCTGCTGCTGACCGCCAAGGATTCGGTGGAGGACCGCATCGCGGGTCTCACCGCGGGCGGCGACGACTACGTCACCAAGCCGTTCAGCCTGGAGGAAGTAGTGCTGCGGTTGCGGGCGCTGCTCCGGCGCACCGGGGTGACCAGTGAAGACGGCGGCGCCAAGATCGTCGTCGGCGATCTCGTGCTCGACGAGGACAGTCATGAGGTGACCCGCGGCGGTGAGGCGATCACGCTGACGGCCACCGAGTTCGAACTGCTGCGGTTCATGATGCGCAACGCCAAGCGGGTGTTGAGCAAGGCTCAGATCCTGGACCGGGTGTGGAGCTACGACTTCGGCGGCCGGTCCAACATCGTCGAACTGTATGTCTCGTATCTGCGCAAGAAGATCGACAGTGGACGCGAACCGATGATCCACACGCTGCGCGGTGCGGGTTATGTCCTCCGTCCCGCGCGCTGAGGTGGCTGCCGGGCCCGGAGCCACTCGGTGGTGGTCACCGCGAACCTGGTCGCTGCGCGCCCGGCTGGTGGTCACCCAGGTGGTGCTGCTGGCGGTGGTGTGCGTCAGCATCGGCGTTGCCACCGAGTTTGCGCTGCAACGATTTCTGATGAACCAGCTCGACGATCAGCTCATCGAGGCCGGCAGGCGCTCAGCGGCCATCTTCGAATTGCCGCCCCCACCACCGGGACTCCCACCGCCGCCCGGCACGCGCGGTCACCATCGCATCCCGTTCGATCCTGAGGACGGGCCGGGCCCCGGGTTCCTCAACGCCCCCGGACAGGCCGCCCGGATGGTCGGCGCGGTGGTGTCGCCCAACCGTCCCGTCGACGCCGGGGTGATCACCGCAGAAGGTGAGCGGGTCGCGGTGAGTGCGGCTGCAGCTGAACAACTTTCGCAGATTCCGGCCACCCGGCAGCCCGAGACCGTCGACCTCGACGGCTTGGGCCGCTATCGGTTGATCGGTCTGCACCCGCGTCACGGCGGAGCACAGACCATCGTGACCGGCCTGCCGACCGCCATCGTCGACGACACGCTGCTGTGGGTGCTCGGCATGTTCTGTGTGCTGGCGCTCATCGCATTGCTCGCCGCCACCGTCGCCGGAATCCTGATCATCCGGCACCAACTCGCGCCGCTGTCACGGGTTTCGGCCGCGGCACGCAGGGTGGCCGATCTCGAGCTCGACCGCGGCGAGGTGCAGCTGCCCACGCCGATCGTCCCCGTCGACCCGGTCAGCGCCCACACCGAAGTCGGCCAGCTGGGCACCTCGCTGAACCGGATGCTCGACCGCATCGCCAGTGCGCTCTCGGCGCGCCACGCGAGTGAGACGCGGGTCCGCCAGTTCGTCGCCGATGCCAGCCATGAGTTGCGGACGCCGCTGGCGGCCATCAGGGGCTACACCGAACTCGCCCAGCGCAAACGGGATGACCTGCCCGCCGATGTGGCCCACGCGATGAACCGCGTGGAGTCGGAGACGACGCGGATGACGCAACTGGTGGAGGACATGCTGCTGCTGGCCCGCCTCGACGCAGGCCGGCCGCTGGAACGCGAGAGCGTGGACCTGTCGCGGCTCGTGGTCGACTCGGTCAGCGACGCCCACGTCGCCGGTCCCGACCACCAGTGGGCGCTGGACCTGCCCGAGGACCCGGTGGTGGTCGAGGGTGACGAGGCCCGCCTGCATCAGGTGTTGGCGAATCTGCTGGCCAATGCCCGCACCCACACCCCTGCCGGGACTTCGGTCACCGTGTCGTTGAAGTCCGAGCCCGACGCGGTGCTGATCGCCGTCGCCGACGACGGCCCCGGCATACCGCCGGGGCTACTGCCCGACGTGTTCGAACGGTTCGCCCGCGGCGACTCGTCTCGCTCGCGACGCGAGGGCAGTACCGGGCTGGGCCTCGCGATCGTGGCCGCGGTGGTCAAGGCCCACGGCGGCACGATCGAGGTGAGCAGCGCGCCGGGCTCCACCGAGTTCGTGGTTCGGCTACCCGGGCCGAGCTCACAGGGCACACACAGGACGCACCAATCGGGCACCTAGCGGCCCCGGCAAACATGGAGTGGTGACCCTCGTTGCCGCAGATCCCGCTGCCGAGGTGGAGACGGCAACGCCTGACCATCCGGGGCCCGATCGTTCCACCACCGTTTCCCAGCGCCTGGTGCTTGCGGTGTTGTTGGCCGGCACCGCTGTGCTCTACCTGTGGAACCTGTCCAGCAGCGGGTGGGCCAACGCGTTCTACTCGGCCGCTGCGCAGGCGGGGGCGCAGGACTGGACCGCCATGCTGTTCGGGTCGAGCGACGCGGGCAACGCCATCACCGTCGACAAGACGCCCGCGGCGTTGTGGATCATCGACATCTCGGTGCGTCTGTTCGGGCTGAACTCGTGGAGCGTTCTTGTCCCACAGGCGCTGATGGGTGTCGGTGCGGTCGCGGTGCTCTACGCCGCGGTACGCCGGGCCGCCGGACCGTGGGCCGGCCTGTTGGCCGGTGCGGTGCTGGCCCTGACTCCGGTGGCCGCGTTGATCTTCCGGTTCAACAATCCCGACGCTCTCCTGGTGCTGCTGCTCGTGACAGCGGCCTACTGCGTGCAGCGCGGTATCGAAAAGGACGCCAGCCGTTGGTGGTTCGTCGCTGCGGGGACGGCAGTCGGTTTCGGCTTCCTGGCCAAGATGTTGCAGGCGTTCCTGGTCCTGCCGGCGTTCGCCACCGCGGCCCTGGTCGCCGGCGACCGCCCGCTCGGGCGGCGGGTTCTCGATGTCGTCACGGCCGGGGCCGCCATCGTCGTCAGCGGTGGCTGGTACCTGGTGCTGGTGGAGCTGTGGCCCGCGTCGGCGCGGCCCTACATCGGCGGTTCGCAGAATGACAGCATCGTCGAATTGGCCTTGGGGTACAACGGTTTGGGTCGCCTGACCGGCGACGAGACCGGCGGCCTGGGTAACCTCAACTTCGATGTCGGACCGGGCCGGTTGTTCGCGTCGCAGATGGGCGCCGACATCGCCTGGCTGCTGCCGGCGGCCCTGATCTGCCTGGCGGCCGGCGTCTACCTGACCCGCCGCGCGGTCCGCACGGATCCGGTCCGGGCCGCGCTGATCCTGTGGGGTGGCTGGCTGTTGGTCACCGCAGTGGTGTTCAGCTTCATGCACGGCATCGTGCATCCCTACTACACCGTCGCACTCGCCCCGGCGATCGGCGCCGTGATCGGGATCGGCGCGATGCTGCTGTGGCAACACCGCACCGACATCCGGGCCGCCACGGCGATGTCGGGCGCCGTGCTGGTGACCGCGATCCTGGCCGCGGTGCTACTGGCCCGCAACGACGATCCGTATCCGTGGCTGCGGGCCGCGGTGGCGGTGATCGGTGTGGGCGCGGCGGTACTCCTGCTGTTGGCAGGACGGTTGGACCGCCCGATGACGCGGTTGACTGCGGCTCTGGCCGTCGCGGCGTGCCTGGCCGGCCCGGCCGCATACTCCGTCGCCACCGCCGCCAGCCCGCACAACGGGGCGATACCGTCCGTCGGGCCGTCGCGCGGCGGAGGTTTCGGCGGACCGTTCGCGGCGCCGGAACCCGGACCGGCGCTGACCGCGACCCTGGCCGCCGACGCCGACCGCTACCAATGGGCGGCAGCCGTGGTGGGCTCATCAAATGCCGCGGGGTACCAATTGGCCACCCGCGCACCGGTAATGGCTGTCGGCGGTTTCAACGGCACCGATCCGGCGCCGACGCTTGAGGAGTTTCAGCAGCTCGTCGACGATGGCGCGGTCCACTTCTTCATCCGTTCCCACATCATGGCGGGCGGTTTCGGCGGACACACGCCAAGCGGCAGCCAGGCCGCCACCGAGATCGCGGAGTGGGTGCAGGCCCACTACGACCCGATCACCGTCGACGACGTCACCATCTACGACCTGACTCAACGTGCGACGAACACATAGCAGGCGCATAGCTTCGCCCAACCCAGATCACAAGCCGCCGGAGAACGATGAAGTCATGACAACCTTGGTCCAAGACCCCGATCAGCGGTTCCGATTCGCGTCACGGCCCAACGCCGCACTGGCCGCCCGGGAGGCCGGGGTTCCAGTGCTCGACGTCGTGGTGCCGGTGTACAACGAGCAAGCCGCGCTTGCCGATTCGGTACGCCGGCTGCACAGCTATCTCGACGAGAACTTCGCGGTGCCGGTCCGCATCACCATCGCCGACAATGCCAGCACCGACGACACCCCGCGGATCGCCGCCGAACTGGCAGACGAGCTCGACGATGTGCGGGTGGTGCGGCTGGAGGAGAAGGGCCGCGGACGCGCGCTACGCGCGGTGTGGTCGGCCTCGGACGCCCAGGTGCTGGTCTACATGGACGTCGACCTGTCCACCGATCTGGCCGCGCTCGCGCCGTTGGTGGCACCGCTGATCTCCGGTCATTCCGATCTGGCGATCGGCACCCGGCTGGGCCGCGGCTCGCGGGTGGTCCGCGGTGCGAAGCGTGAGTTCATCTCGCGTTGCTACAACTTGATCCTGAAATCAACTCTGTCAGCCCGCTTCTCGGATGCCCAGTGCGGATTCAAGGCGATCCGCGCCGACGTCGCCCACCGGTTGCTGCCCCATGTCGCCGATACCGGATGGTTCTTCGACACCGAGCTGCTGGTGCTGGCCGAGCGCAGTGGCCTCCGCATTCACGAGGTGCCGGTCGACTGGGTGGACGATCCGGACAGCCGGGTCGACATCATCGCCACCGCCACCGCCGACCTCAAGGGCATCGGCCGGCTGCTCCGCGGATTCGCCAACGGCTCGATCCCGGTGAACACCATCGCCGCGCAGCTCGGATCGTCACGGAAATCGGCTGCCCCGCAATCCCTGCTGCGCCAGGCAGTGCGCTTCGGTGCCGTCGGCGTGGTGTCCACGCTGGCCTATCTGCTGCTGTTCACGGCACTGCGCGCCGGTGTCGGCGCACAGGCCGCCAACCTCGTGGCCCTGTTGGTGACCGCTATCGGAAACACCGCCGCCAACCGGCGGTTCACGTTCGGTATCGCCGGGGCGGGCAACATCACCCGCCATCATCTCGAAGGCCTTACGGTCTTCGCGATCGCGCTGACCATCACCAGTGGATCGTTGGGGCTGCTGCACTTCGTCGCACCCGTGCCGCACCGCGGCGTCGAACTTGCCGTATTGGTTGCGGCCAACCTGCTGGCCACCGTGGTGCGCTTCGTGCTGTTGCGAGGATGGGTGTTCCACCCCTCGCGGACGCGGCGTGCCGGCGGGGCGAATCGAGAGACAGGACTATGACGACCATCGTTGACACCGCACCCGCTTCCGCGGACGAGACCGCCGGAGCTGAGAAGTCGGCGACCCCGCGCTGGGTCCGGCCCTCCTACTGGGCCATGCTGGCCGGCACCGCGGTGCTGTACTTCTGGGCGCTGGGTTCGTCTGGGTGGGCCAACAGCTACTACGCCGCGGCAGCGCAGGCCGGTACCCAGTCCTGGAAGGCCTGGTTGTTCGGATCCTTGGACGCCGGCAACGCCATCACGGTCGACAAGCCGCCCGCCGCGATGTGGGCAATGGGTTTGTCGGGCAGGCTGTTCGGCTTCAACGAGTTCACCATGCTGCTACCGCAGGCACTGATGGGCGTCGGCGCAGTGGCGCTGCTCTACGCCACGGTGAAGCGGACCAGCGGCCCCGCTGCCGGGCTGATCGCCGGAGTGGCACTGGCATTGACGCCGGTCGCCGCCTCGATGTTCCGCTACAACAATCCCGATGCGCTCCTGGTCCTGCTCCTGGTGCTCGCGGCGTACTTCATGGTGCGCGCGGTCGGGCCGGTGTCTGCGAAGGCCAGCGCCGGCTGGGTGGCACTGGCCGGATGCGCGCTGGGCGTCGCCTTCCTGACCAAGATGCTGCAGGCGTTCCTGGTCGTGCCAGGCCTGGCGTTGATGTTCCTGGTCGCCGCACCCGCCGTCGGTATATGGAAACGATTGGGCACCTTGCTGATCGGTGCGGCGGCGATGATCGTCTCCTCGGGTTGGTACATCGCGCTGGTGGCATTGTGGCCGGCCGATTCCCGGCCGTACATCGCCGGCTCGACCGACAACAGCCTGCTGCAACTGGCCTTCGGCTACAACGGGCTGCAACGCATCATGGGGCAGGAGGGCCCCGGCCCAGGTGGCCCGGGTGGTCCCGGACCGGGCGGCCCCGGTCACGGGCCGGGCGGCGGCGCCAACCTGATGTTCGGCGGTGACCCCGGCATCGGCCGGATGTTCGGAATGTCCATGGGCACCGAGGCCTCGTGGTTGTTGCCTGCCGCGCTGATCGGCCTGGTCGCCGCACTGTGGCTGACACGTCGCACGGCGCGGACCGCCGGGCTGCGGGCCGGCCTGCTGATGTGGGGCGGCTGGATGCTGGTCACCGCCGTGGTGTTCAGCTTCATGGACGGGATCATCCACCCCTACTACACCGTGGCGCTGGCCCCCGCCGTGGCCGCGGTCGTGGGCATATCGGTCGCCGAATTGTGGCGGGTCCGGGAACGACTCGCTTCGCGGCTGGTGCTCGCGGTGATGCTGGCCGGCACCGGGGTGTGGGCGTTCGTACTGCTCGACCGCACCCCCGACTGGTTACCGGCGCTGCGCTGGATCGTTCTGATCGGCTCGGTGCTGACCGCGGTGGCCCTGGCCATGGTCGCCCACCGTCCCGGCAAGTTGCCTGTCGCGGTGGCGCTCGCGGCCATGATCTTCGGGCTCGCCGCCACCGGGGCCTACACCATCGAGACGGTGGCGAAGGTCCACGGCGGTGGTCCGATGGCCACCTCCGGCCCCAACCGGGACATGGGCTTCGGTGGCCCGGGCGGGCCCGGAGGTCCGGGTGGCCCGCCCCCGGGCTTCGGGCGCGCCGATGATCCGGCGCTGGCCGAGCTCATCGCCGGTGCCGACGGCCGTTGGGCCGCAGCGAGTGTGGGCTCGATGATGGTCAGCGATCTCGAGCTCAAGACGGGGGAGTCGCTGATGGCCATCGGCGGGTTCACCGGCAGCGACGATTCGCCGACGCTCGCCCAGTTCCAGCAGTACGTCGCTGACGGTCAGGTCCGGTACTTCCTCGATCGGCCGGAGGACGGTCCCGGTGGGCCTTCCGGGCCGCCGCGTCAAGAGCACGGCAGCGCCGCGGAGATCACTGACTGGGTGACGGCGAACTTCACCAAGACTGTGGTCGGCAATACCCCGGTGTACGACCTGTCGTCGCCGCGTACCTGAACGCCCAGACCGCGATGACCGTCCTGCTTCCCCCCGGCAGGACGGTCATCGCTCGTTCCGTTCAGCCTGATTCTGCCGCTGGCCTGCCGGCCGTCGCGGGTTTAGCGTCGAAGCATGTCTGTCACCGATCAGTACGTGGCCAACAACGAGGTCTATGCCCGGACCTTCACCGGGCCGTTGCCGCTGCCGCCGAGCAAGCACGTCGCGGTGGTGGCGTGCATGGATGCCAGGCTGGATGTCTATCGGATCCTCGGCCTGGGCGACGGTGAGGCACACGTGATCCGCAACGCCGGCGGCGTCATCACCGATGACGAGATCCGTTCACTGGCCATCAGCCAGCGGCTGCTGGGGACCAAGGAGATCATCCTGATCCACCACACCGATTGCGGCATGCTGACTTTCACCGATGACGGATTCAAACAGCAGATCCAGGACGAGATCGGCATCAAGCCGAACTGGGCCGCCGAGTCATTCGTCGATCTGGAAACAGATGTGCGCCAGTCGTTGCGCCGTATCGAGGCCAGCCCGTTCGTCACCGAGCACGAGTCGTTGCGCGGCTTCATCTTCGACGTCGCAACCGGCAAGCTCAACGAGGTGACGTTGTGAGGCTCAGCCCACCTTGTACGTCGCGATGGCCTTGGCCACTGCCTCCCCGCCGGGCGTGACGATATCGACGTCACAGCTCACCAGGGATCTGCCCTGACGCAGCACGCGCCCGAGTCCGATCAGGTCGGTGGCCCGCGCCGGCGCCAGATAACTGATCGTCATCGAGACCGTCACTCCGCGAAGCGAATCCGGAACTTCGGCCTGCGCCCATGCCGCAGCCATCACCGTGACATCGGCCAACGCCGCGATCGCCCCGCCGTGCACCATGTCGGCGATCGTGATGTTCGACGGATCCCACGGCAACCGCAGCCGGACCTCGGGGCCGTCGAGATTTTCGGCGACGATGCCGAGTTTGGCCACGAAGGGCGACTGGGGCAGGAACTCCGCCATGACGGCCGGGCCGGTCTGGATACTCATGAGCACCAGTGTGTGCCGCCGGTGGTCGGCGGTTCAATTACCTGCGGGGTAACCACTCCGGCTCGCCGGCTGTGACGTCCGGCCCCGAGCATCCGCGCTTCCCGCGCGGCATGGCGTTGCTGGTGGCCGGCAGCCTGTTCATGGAGATCCTCGACGCGACGATCATTGCGCCGGCCATCCCGCTGATCGCCGAGTCGTTCGGTGTGGGCGCCATCGACGTCAACGTGGCGATCTCGGCTTACCTGGTCACGGTGGCGGTACTGATCCCGGCCAGTGGCTGGTTGGCCGACCGGTTCGGCACCCGCCGGGTGTTCGTCGGGGCGATCGCGGTGTTCACGCTGGCCTCGATCGGCTGCGCGGCGAGTACGTCGCTGCCGATGCTGGTGCTGATGCGGGTGCTGCAGGGGGTCGGCGGCGCCATGATGGTCCCGGTCGGCCGGCTGGCGGTGTTGCGCCAGAGCGGCAAGGCGGACCTGGTGCGGGCCATCGCGTTGCTCACCTGGCCGGCGCTGACCGCTCCGGTGCTGGCACCGATGCTGGGTGGGGCGATCGCGACGCTGGGCAGCTGGCGATGGATCTTCGTGGTGAACATTCCGATCGGAGTGCTCGGAATTGTCCTCGCGCTCAAGCTGGTTCGCGGTGCGCCGCAGCCCACGACCCGATCGCTGGACTGGCCCGGTCTGCTGGCGCTCGGCTCGGGGATCGCGGCGGCGCTGATCGCCTTGGAGCACATCCGGGTCTCCGGGACCGACTGGGGGCTGGTCACCGCCGGTGGGGCGGCCGCCGTCGTGTTGCTCGCCGCCGCGGTGTGGCGGCTGCTCACCGCGACGGCCCCGCTGGTGCAGCTGCGGGTGCTGCGGGTGCACACGCTGCGCATCACCGTGGTGGCCGGATCGCTGTATCGACTGGTGATCACCGCGGTGCCGTTCCTGCTGCCGCTGCAGTTCCAGCTGGAGTTCGGCTGGACGCCGCTGGCCGCCGGTGTCATGGTGGCCGCGTTGTTCGCCGGGAACCTGACCATCAAGCCCGCCACCACCCCGCTGATGCGCCGATTCGGTATCCGCACCGTGCTGCTGGTCAACGGGGTGGCCTCGGTCGCGTGTTTCGGCCTGCTGGCGTTGTTGCGGCCCGGCCTGCCGGTGGCCGTGATGGCCGTCGTCCTCTATCTGAGCGGCGCGCTGCGGTCGATCGGCTTCACCGCGTACAACAGCCTGGCGTTCTCCGACGTCGAAGGGGAGGAGTTGACGCATGCCAACACCCTCAACGCGTCGGTGCAGGAGCTGGCGGCCGGGCTCGGCGTGGCCCTGGCGGCGCTGCTGCTCAGCCGGGTGACCTCGTATTCGGTGACGTATCTGGTTCTGGGCGCGTTGTTGGCGCTGACCTTGGTCGCGACGGTTCGATTGCCCCGGCGGGCAGGTGCCCACGTCAGCGGGCACCGCCCCGGACGGTAGGCCGCCATTGACACCGCGGCGACCAGGCGGATAGATTCCTGGCCATGCTTGCAATTCTGGCCATTCCTACCAACTTAATGGGGAAGTGATGACCGCCGCACAAACAACAGGTCCGCAGGTCGATCGGGCCGGCCATTATGAGCTGAGCCATCTGCGGTCGCTGGAGGCCGAGGCCATCCACATCATCCGCGAGGTCGCCGCGGAGTTCGAGAAGCCCGTGCTGCTGTTCTCCGGCGGCAAGGACTCCATCGTCATGCTGCACCTGGCGGTCAAGGCGTTCGCGCCGGGCCGGCTGCCGTTCCCGGTCATGCACGTCGACACGGGCCACAACTTCGACGAGGTCTACGAGGCCCGCGACGAGCTGGTGGAGCACTACGGTGCGCGTCTGGTCGTCGCCAAGGTGCAGGACGACATCGACGCAGGCCGCGTGGTGGAGACCATCCCGTCGCGCAATCCGATCCAGACCGTGACGCTGCTGCGCGGCATCCGGGAGAACAAGTTCGACGCCGCCTTCGGCGGTGCCCGGCGCGACGAGGAGAAGGCCCGCGCCAAGGAGCGGGTGTTCTCCTTCCGCGACGAGTTCGGCCAGTGGGATCCCAAGGCCCAGCGTCCCGAGCTGTGGAACCTGTACAACGGTCGCCACCACAAGGGTGAGCACATCCGTGCCTTCCCGATCTCCAACTGGACCGAGTTCGACATCTGGTCCTACATCGGTGCCGAGAAGATCAAGCTGCCTTCCATCTACTACGCGCACCAGCGCAAGGTGTTCGAGCGCGACGGCATGCTGCTCGCGGTGCACAAGTACATGCAGCCCCGCAAGGACGAGCCGGTGATCGAGAAGACCGTGCGCTTCCGCACCGTCGGCGACGTCACCTGCACCGGCTGCGTCGAATCAACGGCCGCAACGGTTTCCGAGGTCATCGCCGAGACCGCGGTGTCTCGGCTCACCGAGCGCGGTGCCACCCGCGCCGATGACCGTATTTCGGAAGCCGGTATGGAAGACCGCAAGCGCGAGGGGTATTTCTGATGTCGACGCTGTTGAGAATCGCCACCGCGGGATCCGTCGATGACGGCAAATCCACGCTGATCGGCCGGCTGTTGTACGACTCCAAGGCCGTCATGGAGGACCAGCTGGCCGCCGTTGAGCGGACCTCCAAGGAACGCGGCAACGACTACACCGACCTGGCGCTGGTCACCGACGGCCTGCGGGCCGAGCGCGAGCAGGGCATCACGATCGATGTCGCCTACCGCTACTTCGCCACGGCCAAGCGCAAATTCATCATCGCCGACACGCCGGGGCACATCCAGTACACCCGCAACATGGTGACCGGAGCGTCCACCGCGCAGCTGGTCATCGTGCTGGTCGACGCCCGCCACGGACTGCTCGAGCAGTCCCGCCGGCACGCCTTCCTGGCCTCGCTGCTGGGCATCCAGCACATCGTGCTGGCCGTCAACAAGATGGACCTGATCGATTGGGACCAGGAGCGTTTCGAGGCGATCCGCGACGAGTTCCATGCGTTCGCCGCCCGGTTGGACGTGCACGACGTGACGACGATCCCGATGTCGGCGCTCAACGGCGACAACGTGGTGACCAAATCCGATGTGACGCCGTGGTACGAGGGTCCCTCGCTGCTGAGCCACCTCGAAGACGTCTACATCGCCGGTGACCGCAACCTGGTCGACGTGCGTTTCCCGGTGCAGTACGTGATCCGGCCGCAGACCCACGAGCACGCCGATCACCGAAGCTACGCCGGCACCGTCGCCAGCGGGGTGCTGCGTCCCGGTGACGATGTGATCGTGCTGCCGGCCGGAAAGCCCACGCGCATCACCCAGATCGACGGTCCGAGCGGCCTCGTCGAGGAGGCGTTCCCTCCGATGGCGGTGTCGATCAGCCTGTCCGACGACATCGACATCTCCCGCGGCGACATGATCGCCCGGCCCAACAACCAGCCGCGCGTCACACAGGAATTCGATGCCACGGTGTGCTGGATGGCCGACGAATCGTCGCTGGAGCCCGGGCGTGAGTACCTGATCAAGCACACGACCCGCACCACCAGGGCCAAGGTCACCGGTCTCGACTACCGTCTCGACGTCAACACCCTGCACCGGGACAAGTCCGCGAGCGCACTCAAACTCAATGAGCTGGGCCGTATTTCGCTGCGCACCCAGGCCCCGCTGCTGCTCGACGAGTACAGCCGCAACGCGGCCACCGGATCGTTCATCCTGATCGATCCCAACACCAACGGCACCGTCGGCGCCGGCATGGTGCTGCGCGACTCCCGCAACGAGACGGCGAGCCCGAATGCGGTGCGGCACGAGTCACTGGTCACCCCGGGGGATCGACTCAGCCGCGGGCGCACCATCTGGTTCACCGGCCTGTCGGGATCCGGCAAGTCTTCGGTGGCGATGCTGGTCGAGCAAAAACTGCTCGAAAAGGGCGTGCCGGCATACGTTCTGGACGGTGACAACCTGCGCCACGGACTCAACGCGGACCTCGGCTTCTCGATGGCCGACCGGGCCGAGAACCTGCGCCGTCTGGCCCACGTCGCCGCGCTGCTGGCCGACTCCGGCCAGGTCGTGCTGGTCCCTGCCATCAGCCCGCTGGAGGAGCACCGCGAGCTGGCGCGGAAGGTGGCCAACGAGGGTGGTGTCGACTTCTACGAGGTGTTCTGCGACACCCCGCTTCAAGACTGCGAACGCCGCGACCCCAAGGGCCTGTACGCCAAGGCCCGGGCCGGGGAGATCACCCACTTCACCGGTATCGACAGCCCGTACCAGCGGCCGAAGAACCCGGATCTGCGGCTGACTCCGGACCACAGCACCGCTGAACTGGCGGACATGGTGATCGAGCTGTTGGAATTGCCATCGTGAACGATCACGAACTGGCAGCCCGGCTGGCCACCAGGGCCGGGGATCTGTTGCTCGACGTCCGTGCCGACTATGCCGACGCCCCGGCCGCCGAACGAAAGGCAGCCGGGGACAAGCAGTCCCACGATTTCCTGATGGCCGAGTTGGCCAAGCTGGTTCCCGGCGACTCGGTGCTGTCCGAGGAAGCGACGGCCGACCAGCGGGCCGACCCGGCCCGGCTGAGCGCCGAACGGGTCTGGATCGTCGACCCGCTCGACGGCACCCGGGAGTTCTCCGAGCTCGGCCGCGACGACTGGGCTGTGCACGTGGCGCTGTGGAGTGCCGGTGAACTCGTGGCGGGAGCGGTCGCGTTGCCCGCGCAGAACACCACGCTGTCCACCCCCGACGTGGCCGCACCCCGACCCTTCGACGGCCCGCCCCGGGTCGTGGTGTCACGCACCCGCCCGCCCGCGGTGGCACTGGCGGTCCGTGAGGCGCTCGACGGAACACTGGTCGAAATGGGTTCGGCCGGAGCCAAAGTCGCCGCGGTGGTCCGCGGGGTCGCCGATGTGTACGTGCACGCCGGTGGTCAGTACGAGTGGGATTCGGCCGCGCCCGTTGCGGTGGCCCGTGCCGCCGGCCTGCACACCTCGCGCATCGACGGCTCCCGGTTGGTCTACAACTCGGCCGATCCCACGCTGCCCGACCTGATCGTGTGCCGGCCCGAACTGGCCGAACGGGTACTGGCGGTGACAGCGGGGTAGGCGCGGTCGTCGCTGGTCACTAGGCTCGTCGACATGACCCGCCCTACGCTGCGTGAACTGGCAGGCCTGCCTGCCGCGCCGGCCCGCCTCGCCGATTCCACCCTGGTCCTGATCGACTGCCAGAACACCTACACCCAGGGGGTCATGGAGCTCGAAGGGGTGCAGGCCGCCCTGGAACAGACGGCCCAACTGCTCGACCGGGCCCGCAGCGCGGGCATCCCGATCGTTCACATCCAGCACTCCGACGGTCCGGGTTCGCTGTATGACATCGAGGGCGAGAGCGGCGCGATCGTCGCGTCGGTGGCACCGCGCGCGGGAGAGCCGGTGGTGGTCAAGCAGTTCCCCAATTCGTTCGTGCAGACCGACCTCGAAGACCGGCTGAAGGGTCTGGGCGCGTCGAACCTGGTGCTCGCCGGGTTCATGACGCACATGTGCGTCAACTCCACCGCACGGGGCGCCTTCAATCTCGGATACGCCCCGACGGTGGTGGCCGCCGCGACCGCAACCCGCACCTTGGCCGGCCCCGAGGGCGCCCCGGTACCCGCGGCGGTCATGCAGTCGGCGAGCCTGGCCGCGATGTCGGATCTGTTCGCCGTCGTGGTCCCGGATGCCGCGGGGATTCCTGATTAGGCCGATTGAACTGGCACAATCCTGAGCATGCGGATGTCGGCGAAGGCGGAGTATGCCGTCCGAGCCATGGTCCAGCTCGCAACGGTCGAAGACGGCGAGCTGGTCAAAACCGATGACCTGGCCAAGGCACAGGGGATTCCGGCGCAGTTCCTCGTCGACATCCTCACCGCGCTGCGTACCGATCGACTCGTCCGCAGTCATCGAGGCCGCGACGGCGGTTACGAGCTGGCCCGTCCGGCAGCCGAGATCAGCATCGCCGACGTGCTGCGCTGCATCGACGGACCGTTGGCGAGTGTGCGTGACATCGGGCTGGGAGACCTGCCGTACTCCGGCCCGACTGCGGCGCTGACCGACGTCTGGCGGGCACTGCGGGCGAGCATGCGCTCGGTGCTGGAGGAGACCAGCCTGGCCGATGTGGCGGCCGGCTCACTGCCCGGGCACGTCGACAAGCTGGCCAACGCCTACCGCGATCAGGAACACCAGCGCGGACACCGTTAGCGTTCGCGGCTTCGCATCGCGATGCCGTCGATCAACATCCGCATCCCACCGTCGAAGTCATCGTTGACCGACGTCGTTGTCGCCACTCGGGACAGTGCCTCGATATGCGGGTATTCGGTGCCGGCGACCGAGCCGATCTGAACTGCCGCCTCGGGTGCCTCACCGGTCAGCGGGCCCGCGAGGGCTGCCTGTGCGGATCCGACCACCAGGCCGAGCACGGCGTGGAATGCCGACAGGCGGTCGGTATCGGAGAGTCCGGCACGCCCCAGCGCGGCAATCAGCGCATCGGCGATCGCGAAGCCCGTCGGCGAGGCCATCCGCCGCGTGAGAACCAGGGGGAGCGCGGCCGGATGCGCTCGCACACCGGCCCACATCGCCGTCGCGATCGCGGCAACATCGCGCTGCCAGTCGTCGGTAGCGTCCGGCACGACGATCTTGGCGACCACCGCGCCGACGACGAGCTCCTCCAGCGCCTCTTTGTCGGCGACGTAGTTGTACATCGTCATGGGACCGGTGCCCAGTGCGGCAGCCAGCGCCCGCATGCTCAGCGCCGAGGGGCCGGAATCATCGACGATTCGTAGTGCCGCCGAGGCGATCTCGTCGACCGTGAAGCGTGCGCGCATCGATACTCCTTGACAAGTACACCGTACGTATTGGAGTCTAGCTCATACGTACAACGTACTTATCAGGAGGTTTCGATGGAGCGCACCGCCCCCACCGTCCGTTCGGATTTCGTCTCGGGCACGCAGCGCTGCGCCGCGTGGATGACGCTGCCCACCGGTCCGGGCCCGCACCCGGCGGTAGTGTTGGCGCACGGTCTCGGGGCCACCCACGAGATGATGCTGGCGCAGTACGAACAGCACTTCGCCGCGGCAGGCATCGCCACCCTGGCGTTCGACTACCGCCACACCGGCGCGTCTGAAGGCACTCCACGGCAACGCTTTTCGATCCGGCGACAATGCCGTGACCTGCACGCTGCGCTGGATCACCTGCGCACCCATCCCGACATCGACGCCACCCGGCTCGGCCTGTGGGGCACCAGTCTCGGCGGCATGAACGTGCTGCGGGTCGCCGCCGAGCGAGCTGATATCACCGTGGCCCTCGTCCAGTGCCCGATCGTGCACGGGCGCGCGGCGGCGCGGACTCTGGGCCTGCGAGCCGTCCTGCGGATGGCCCCGGCCATCGGTGCCGACGCGCTGCGCGCGCTGCGGCGGGGCGCTCGGCATTACGTCCCGATCGTCGGACCGCCCGGCAGTAAAGCCATGGTTACCGTGTCCGGCGCCGAGTCCGGCTGGCGTTCGACGGTCCCGCCGGGCGGGAGTTTCGACAACCGCATCGCCGCGGCCGACATGGCGGGAGTGGTGCTGGCATCCGGGCTACGCCATGTGCGGCGGATCTCGGCACCGTTGCTGGTATGCGTGTGCGACAGCGAAACATTGATGGATCCCAGGTACGCCGCGCTGGCGGCCGCACGGGCACCGCAAGGTGTTGCCAGGCACTACGATTCCGACCACTTCGCGATCTACCATCCGCCGTTGGTGGAACGGGTGTTGGCCGATCAGACCGCCTTCCTGACGGAGCATCTCGATGTCCGCGCGTAAGCTGCTGCGGGCCAACGATGCTCGATTCATCTCGGTCGCCGAGACGTTGAGAGCGCAGGACTGGGCGGCGCCGAGTCTGTGCTCCGAGTGGACCAACCACGAGGTGCTCGCCCACCTGGTGGTCGGCTACAGCTGTGGCACCGGCTCCCTCGTCGCGCACATGTACCGCTGCCGCGGATTCGACGCGGCCAATACCGCCCTCGCTCGCGCACGCGCTGCCGCGAGCCCTCCCGACCGGCTGCTGGGGCAACTCCGCGAGCTCATGGACCGTCCTACCGGTATCGGCCGGTACTTTCCGGCCCGGCTCCTGATCGGTGACCATGTCACCCATGAGCTCGACATCCTCTATGCGCTGGGTGCCGAACCAACAATCCCGGCCGATGCCCTCGTCGCGGTGCTGAAGGCACAGGTCAGCATTCCCAATCCGTTCGTGCCTGCCTACCGGAACAGCCGCGGATTGCGGTTGGTGGCGACCGACGCGGATTGGGCCCACGGGGACGGCGATCGGCTCGTGGAGGGCCGGGCCGCCGAGTTGATCTCGGTACTGGGCAACCGGGCGGCCATGTTGCCCCGGATACGGGGCGCCGGGGCCGGGATACTCGCGGGCCGGGTACTCAGCCGCCGTATGGGCGGGTGATGATCTCCAGTCCGTGCCCGGACGGATCGAAGAAGTACACCCCGCGGCCACCGTCGTTGTGGTTGATCTCGCCCGGATGCCGACCATGCGGATCCGCCCAGTGCGGCATGCCGCGGTCGCGGATCTTGCCGTAGATCGAGTCGAACTCGTCCTCGGAGACCAGGAACGCGTAGTGCTGCGGCCGGACCTCCTCATCGGCACCGACCTGGGCGTAATCGAGACTCACGCCGTGATTCAGCGTCACGGCCAGAAAAGGCCCGAATTCCTTCGGGGCGGGCAGGCCGAACAACTCGGTGAAGAACTCAGCTGAGGCCTGCCGATCCTTGGCGGCCACGATGGTGTGATTGAAGGTGATTGCCATTCAGTCCAGTAAACCGCTGGACGGGTGGCCCCGGCAACGGTGCAGGATGGGACCATGCCCCACACCCAGATTCTGGCCGGGCCACAGGTGCGGCTGCGGCCACCGGTCGTCGAGGACGCCGAAGCGCTGTACACCCGGATCGCCTCCGACCCCGAGGTGACGCGTTATCTGTCCTGGCGGCCGCATTCCGGGGTGGCCGAAACCCGTCGCGTCATCACGTCGCTGTTCAACGTCGGTGACGAGCAGACCTGGCTCATCGAGGTCGACGGTGAAGTGGCCGGGCTGTGCGCGCGCCGCCGCCCGCAGCCCTACGCCGTCGAGCTTGGCTACTGCCTGGCGCGGAAGTGGTGGGGGAGAGGCCTGATGTCGGAGGCGGTTTCGTTGATGTTGACCGATGTGGCGCCCGATCCCACGGTGTACCGGGTGACGGCGTACTGCCACGTCGACAACGCCGGCTCGGCCGGGGTGCTGCGACGGTGTGGTCTGTCACTGGAGGGAAGGCTGGCGCGCTACGCGATGTTTCCCAATATCAGTGATGAACCGCAGGATGTGCTGCTGTTCGGGAAGGCGGTGCGGTGATGAGCCCATTCGACGTTCGGGGGCTGCGACGCCCGGTGATCGTGGCGCCGATGGCCGGCGGGCCCTCCACTCCGGAGCTGGCCGCGGCGGGCAGCAACGCCGGTGGACTCGGATTCCTGGCGGCCGGCTACCTGACCGCGGATGTGCTGGCCGAAAAGATCACTGCCGCACGCAGTTTTACCACGGAGCCGCTCGGAGTCAATCTCTTTGCGCCGCAACCCAGTGCGGGTACGCCCGAACAGATCCAGGCCTATGCCGCCGAGCTGGCCGGTGAGGCGCAGCGCTATGGGGTGGCGCTGGGTGCGCCGCGCTACGACGACGACGCCTGGGCCGCGAAACTGGACGTGGTGTTCGACCTGCGTCCCGAGGTGGTCTCGTTCACCTTCGGCTTGCCCGACGCACCGGAGATCGACCGGTTGCGCGGCGCGGGCATCACCACCGTCGGGACGGTGACGACGCTGGACGAAGCCTGGGTGGCGGTAGGCCGCGGGGTCGACGCCCTCGCCGTGCAGGGGCCCGCAGCGGGCGGGCACCGCGGGACGTTCGACCCGGCGGCCTCGCCCGCGTCGCAATCGCTGGACCATCTGCTGGCCGACGTGCTGGCAGCGGTGGACGTCCCGGTTGTCGCGGCGGGCGGGCTGGTCACCGCCGAACAGGTGGCGGGGGTGCTGGCCGCCGGTGCGGTGGCCGCCCAACTCGGTACCGCGTTCCTGCTGGCCGACGAAGCCGGCAGCAGCCCTGTGCATCGTGCTGCCCTGCAAAGCCCCGAATTCACCGAAACCGTTGTCACCCGGGCATTTTCCGGACGGTATGCGCGCGGCCTGCGCAACCGCTTCATCGTCGAGCACGATGGGCAGGCCCCGCTGGGCTACCCCGAGATCCACTACCTGACCAGTCCGGTGCGCAAGGCTTCCGTGGCCGCCGGCGATCCGCAGGCCACCAACGTGTGGGCCGGAACCGGATGGCGCCAGGCCCGGGCCGGGTCGGTGGCCGAGATCTTCGACCGGGTTACCCCGGCCTAGCCCCGCCCTCGCCCGGGGCCCACCCGCTCCACGACCACATCGCCATCGTCGGAGCGGACGGTGACCTCGGCCGCCGCGGTCTTGGGATCGGTCGTCTCGGCGACACGGACCTCGGTCGAGGCCCCGGACTGTGCGTGCACCAGATACGGTCCCCGTTCCGGCAGCCCGATCACCACGTCGCCGTCGCGGCTCACCGCGTCGACGCGGCGCGGCGCGGCGTCGCGGAAGTCGACGGTGATGTCCCCGTCGGACGTGGTGGCGCTGAACTCTTCGGTGACCGCGATCGGATCGCGCGAGACGATCTCGCCGTCCACGGTGTGCGCCTCGACGCGGCGGGCGCCGCCGCGCAGGATGATCGCCCCATCAGTGACCCTGGCGATCAACTGGTCCACGTCGGCCTGGGCGATCACCGTGCCGAGCTCCTGCTCGGTCCGCACGGTCAGCCGCCGGGCCTGCTCGGGCGGCACGGCGATGGTGATCTCCCCACCGCGGGCCCATTCCAGCATGCGGGAAGGATTGCCCGCGATGGCAATCCGTGTCTCGTCGTCGTCGGTGGTGACCTGCAGTCGGTGGGCGCCGCTGCGAGAGGTGTTCACCAGGCGCAGATCTGCTGCGGCTTCCCGGGTTTCGCGGTCGGCGGTGATACGGATCGCGACCGGGATCTGTGCGGTGTCGACCACCAGTGATCGCATAGTCGCGGGCAGTCCCTGGCGATCGGTGACGACCCGGACGTTGCTCACTGCCCAGGCTGCCACCCCGAGCGAGGCGACAGTGCCGACCACCAGCAGGGTCGCCGCCGCGACGAGAACGAGACGGAATGTGGTGCGCCCACCGGGGTTCAACTGAGGCGGTGGATTGACCGGCGGCGGAGGGGCGATCGTGGTCACGATGAAATTCCTTCCCGGTGGGGGTATTCGGCTTAGGTCTCGAGGTAACGCAGCACCGCCAGGACACGGCGGTTCTCGCTCTCGTCGGGAGCGAGGTCGAATTTCGTGAAGATCGACGCGATGTGTTTCTCGGCCGAGCCGACCGAGATATGCAGTGCGGCAGCGATCGCCGAGTTGGTCTTCCCCTCGGCCATCAGCTGCAGGACATCGCGCTCGCGCGGGGTCAGCTGGTCGAGGGCGCTGTGGCGGGCCGAACGTACCAAGATCTGTGACACCACCTCGGGGTCGAGCACCGTGCCTCCACCGCCGACTACGGCCACGGCATCGAGGAAGGCCGGTACATCGGCCACCCGATCCTTCAGCAGATAGCCGAATCCTCTTGTGTCCGAGGCGATCAGATCGGCTGCGTACCGTTCTTCGACGTAGTGGGACAGCACAAGGACGGGGGACTCGGGATTCTGGCTGCGCAGCAGCGCCGCCGCCCGGATGCCCTCGTCGGTGAACGTCGGCGGCATCCGGACGTCGAGGATGGCCAGGTCGGGATGGTGTTCGTTCACCAGGCGTAGCAGGTTGGTGGCGTCGGGGACGCCGGCGACGACCTCGTGCCCCGCGTCGGCGAGGATCCGTTCGATTCCCGCGCGCAGCAATGCCGAGTCCTCGGCGATCACGATGCGCATGGCAGCACCGCCGTGACGATTGTGGGTCCGGTGGCGGGGCTGGACACCCCGAAGGTCCCACCTGCGGCACGTACTCGCTCGTCCAACCCGCGCAGGCCGGTGGCGTTGTCGCCCGCGTCGATGACCGCGCCGCCCTGACCGTCGTCGAACACCGACACGTACAGCACGTTGGCGGCGTCATCCAACCGAACGGTGACCACCGCCTGAGAGGCGTTGGCGTGTTTGGCGATGTTGGTCAACGCCTCGGCAACCACGAAGTAGGCGACGGATTCCACTTCCTCGGGCAGCCGGCGCGGCAGCTCGACATGCAATGTGATTGGGACTCCGGAGGTCTCGGCACGTTGTACGACCGATGACAACGCGGCGTCCAGGCCTCGATCCGACAGGATCGTCGGGGCGATGCCGCGCACCACGTTGCGCAGTTCGACCAATGCGCTCTTGGCGTCATCGTGGGCCTCGGCGATCAGCGCCTTGGCGGCGGGCGGATCCGAATCCAGCTTGGTCTGGGCCAGTCCGATCGTCATCGCCAGGGATACCAGCCGGGGCTGCACGCTGTCGTGCAGGTCGCGTTCGATGCGGTGACGTTCGGTCTGTGCCGAGGACACCGCACCCTGCCGGGCATCGGCCAGCGCGTTCACCTGATACTCCAGCGCGGCGGTGGGCGACGGCGGCAAGAGCCATCGGTCGATCGCGGCGTCCATGGCCGGGGCGAAGATCAGGATGGCTACCGCCGCGATCACCGCGACGATCGCCAGCAGCCACGCGATCGGCGGCGAGAGGAAGATCAGGCCTGCGTCCTGGTCGCTCTGGCGGATGGCGACGGCGGCGGCCGGGCCCAGGAACGCGAACGTGAGTAGTGCGAACGCCAGCCCGGTGGCCAGCATGTCGTAGATCATCCGCAGGTAGTGGTGGCAGAAGCCTTTCCAGAACCGGCTACTGCTGATGTCCAGCCACAGCTGGTGCGCCCAGCCCTGGAACCCGGAGTGCGGCGACAGTTGCCGCGGCGGAACGCCGATGCCCAGGCCGAACACCGCTTCACTGCGCGCCCGCTCGACCCATTCGACACCGCGCATCAGGTAGATGAACACCACCGCGGCGAGCACGAATCCGATCACCGACGGAATCGAGGAGAACCCGATGACCATGATGGACAACGGAATCCAGAACCACACCAACGCCAGTGCGGCGCCGGTGATCATCGACGCGGTCGGGACGAGTCCGATGGCGCGAGATTTCGCCACGGGCTCGGGAGCCGGCTCGGCGGGGGCAGGCAGGGCGGTTTCGCTCATTGCGACCATGCCATCAACCTACGAACTTGTGCGGCCCGGCGACACAGCGTTTTCCTCCGAGTACCGGTGGGGGATATCCCCCGGGTCTACTTCGGTGCGGTGAGCTCCAGCGCGATGTTGTCGGGGTCGCGGAACTCGAGGATGTACGACGGCCCGATGTCCTTGACGGGCTCATGCGTGATGCCCAGGTCGTCGAGGTGCCCAGCGGCGTCGTTCAACTCCGCGATGTTCTTGAGCCGGAACGCCAAGTGATCCAGCCCGGTTCGATTCTCGTCGAATGCGTCGTGCCCGACCGGGCGCAGACCGATCAATGTTGCCCCGGCGTCGTAGATGACGCCGCCGGACAGGAAACTGAGACGGGCGCGGACCTCCGGACCGGCGTCCCGCGGCATCTCGATGAGAACCGGCCACCCGAACACACTCTCGTAAAACTGCCGGGACCGTTCGATATCGGTGACCGTGAGCCGCACATGGGCGACCGACGACGTGGTGATGGCCATGGGTTCATGCTGCCACCCGGACGTGACAGAATCCGTGCGTGCGCGTGGGGATGACGATGCCGGTCATGGAACCTCAGTTGGATGCGACGACGCTGCGGTCCTGGGCGCACGTCATCGACGGAGGTCCCTTCTCGTCGCTGTGCTGGGGCGAGCGGATCGCCTTCGACAACCCCGACAGCTTGACCCTGCTGGGCGCCCTTGCGGCGTGGACCGACCGGGTGCGACTGGTGACCACGGTGGTGGTGCCGCAGCTGCACGACCCCGTGATGCTGGCGAAAGGCCTGGCGACCGGCGATCTGCTCAGCGGCGGGCGGTTGACCGTGGGCATCGGTGTCGGCGGCCGTCACGAGGATTACCACGCGGTGGGCGCCGACCCGGCGTCTCAGACCCGGCGGGGAATGGCCGAGCGGGTCGCGGTGATGAAGCGGGTCTGGGCCGGGGAGAAAGTGACCGAATCGGTGTTGCCGGTCGGGCCGCCGCCGGTGCAGGCCGGCGGGCCGCCCCTGCAGATCGGCTCCATCGGGCCCAAGACCATCCGGGATGCGGCGGCCTGGGCCGACGGCGTGGCCGGCACGACACTGGACCTGGATCTGACCCGGCAGGCCGAGCTGTTCGACATCGCCCGGACGTCCTGGGCCGAGGCGGGTAAACCCAAGCCGCATCTGGCGACGTCGTTCTGGTTCGCCCTCGGCAAGCCCGAAGAGGCGCGCGCCCAGGTACACCGGCACCTGCGCCGGTACATGAACTGGATCCCGGCCGAGTACGTGGACGCGATGGCTCCCATGACGGGGTGGGCCGGTACCGAAGAGGAGTTGATCGATGTGCTCGGCAAGTTCGAGGACATCGGTACCGACGAGGTGCACCTGATCCCGACCAGCTCGGACATCGACCAGTTGCGGCGCGTTGCCGAGGTGGCGAAGGTCTTCGCTTGAGATGCCATGATCAGCCGCTCCCAGCAAAACGTGAGCAAGATCATCCCAGGCCGTCGACGTAGTCTGGATCTCGAAGCGGCACCGGTTTTCCCGGAGTGGTCCCCGGCCGGGAACGGAATCGGTACCGCGCTCGAATACTGGAAAAGTGCCTGTTGGGTCGGTCTGAGAGGCGACCGTTCACCGGGTGGTTACCTGGTGTTGGAGCAGGCTGCCCCAGGCAGCGGTCGTAGGTAGGTCGCGCCAACGGGTGGTTCAGACCTGGGCCAGCTACAGCAAACCCATATCGGCGCCTGACTTGACCCGGCGTCAGCCGGGTTTTGGGACTAGCGTGTCAAATTGGCGTCGTCGTCAGCGGCGTCGGATACGACAGTTGGGGACCCATGATGCAGAAGAGTTTGATCGCCACGACCCTCGCCGCGGGGGCGATCGGCGCCGCGGTGGCGCTGTCCGCGCCGGCGTCGGCTGATTCCAAGGGCAACAGCACCGTCGGGTGCTCGCCGTGTGACCGAGTGAATTCGTCGGTCACCGATGCCGTCACCGACGCTGCCAAGAGCGCGCTCACCGGCGGGGTGGACCTGCCCGAGAGCCCCATCGTGGAGAAGTGGACCAACTTCCCCGGCGACACCGCTGAGAAGTGGACCTCGTTCCCGGGCAAGACCGCCGAGAAGTGGGCGACGTTCCCGGGCAAGACCGCCGAGAAGTGGGGCGGCTTCCCGGGCAAGATGCTGAAGAAGTGGACCGGCCTGGGCTGACCTGCTCCCGGAGGACACCAACCTCACTCACGAGCGTGCGGCAACACGAGCCGCACGCTCGTGTCGTATCTGGAGGTTAGCTGGAATTTCGCTGATCTTAACTGTTCTCGCAGTACCTCCCGGCCCCTGAAATGGACGCAGCCCGTTCACCGTCCAAAGGAGCTCGTCTCAATGGCTGCGCCCGCAAGGCAGTTGCACCTCAACGCATTCCTGCGCAACATCGGTCAACACGAAGCGGCGTGGCGCCTCCCCGAAACCGACCTGTCGGGCATCACCGACATCGCCCACTACATCGAACTGGCTCGCATCGCCGAGCGCGGCAAGCTCGACGCCGTCTTCTTCGCCGACCATCCGGTGCTCAAGGACCAGACCGAGTTTCGCCCGTTCGATGCCCTTGACCCGATCACCCTGGTCGCGGCGCTGGCCGGGGCGACCACCAACGTGGGCCTTATCGCGACGGCGTCCACCACCTACAACGACCCGTACGGGTTGGCGCGCCGGTTCGCCACTCTCGACCACGTGAGCCGGGGACGGGCCGGCTGGAACGTCGTGACGACGGCCAATGCCTCGGCCGCGGCCAACTTCGGGGTGCCGAACCACCCGGACCCGGAGGCGCGGTACCGGCGTGCCGATGAGTTCCTCCAGGTCGCCCTGAAATTGTGGGACAGCTGGGAGGACGACGCCATCGTCGGCGACAAGGTCGCGCCACGCTTCGTGGATCCGGACAAGATCCACGCGATCAACCACGCGGGAGCACATTTCGACGTCGCCGGGCCGCTGGAGGTGCCGCGTTCGCCGCAGGGGCATCCGGTGCTGTTCCAGGCCGGATCATCCGAGCCGGGCAAGGATCTCGCCGCCAGGTACGCCGAGGCCATCTTCACCGCACAACCCACCCTGGACGAGGCCCGCGACTTCTACCGCGACGTCAAGGCCCGCATCCGCCGCCACGGTCGCAACCCGGAGCAGGTGCACATCTTGCCCGGCCTGTCGACGATCATCGCCGGCACAGAAGCCGAGGCCCGCGAGCGCCAACGCGAATTCGAGGAGCTCACCGTGCCCGATTACGGGCTCGAACAACTCAGTGCCATCGTCGGATTCGCGGTCACCAAGGACGATCTCGACCGGAAACTGAACTTCCCCGCCGAGGACCCGGGGGACACGTTCATCAAGAGCCGGCTCACCCTGGTGAAGCGTTTGGTCGAGACGGACAACCTCACCGTCCGTGAACTGTTGCTGCGGCTGAGCAGCGGCCGGGGACATCGTCTGTTTGCCGGCACGCCCGAACAGGTCGCCGACACCATCGAGGAGTGGTTCACCACCGGCGCGGCCGACGGCTTCAACCTCATCCCGCCGGCTCTGCCGTCCTCGCTGGCCGATTTCGTCGACCATGTCGTCCCAGAGTTGCAGCGCCGCGGCCTCTTCCGTGAGGAATACACCGGCACCACCCTTCGTGACCATCTCGGCCTGGACCGGCCGGCCAACCAATTCACCACCGCCACGGGCACCGCCGTGTCGGCGGCGAGCTGACAGGGGACCCCATATGCGTAATCCGTTGACCCGCTTGGCCCGGGGTATCCTGGCTGCCGGTCTCGTCGTGGGCATGGTGAGTGCCTGCCAGTCGTCCGGATCCGGTGCGTCGGGCACCGGCGGACTGGCGGCCGATGCGCCGATTCCGGTGGCGGTGCCGGAAGGCACCAGCCTGGTGGTTGCCGACGACGCCAACCGGCTCAAGACCCTGTTCAAACTCTCCGGGGAGCAGGACCGGCTCAGCGCCGACGTCACCTACGCCAACTTCAGCAGTGGACCCCTGCGTCTGGAGGCGATCCGCTCGGGCAACGCGCAACTGGGCCGGGTCGGCGATGTCCCGCCCATCCTCGCGCAGTACTCGGACGCCGGAGTGCCCATCGTCGGGGCGGTCAAATACGACGGGAACGGGCTGGTGCTGGCAACCTCACCGGGTTCGGGCATCAAGTCATTGAAAGACCTTGCCGGCAAGAAGATCGCGATCAACGAAGGGACGGCGCAGCAGGCAGTGGTGCTGCGCAACCTCAAGTCCGCCGGCCTGAGCATCAAGGACGTGCAGCCGATCAACCTCGGGTTGGCCGAGTTCGCCGACGGTCTGCGTGCCGAACAGGTCAACGCCGCGGTGCTCAAACAGCCGGACCGCGTCCGCTACCTCGCCTCGACCAAGGGGGAGGGCAGCATCGAAATCCCCAATGCCCCGGGCGCTTACCCCGGCCTGTACTACGTCTACGCCAGCCGGGAGGCGCTGTCCGACCCGGCCCGCGCCGCGGCCATCCGCGAGTTCGTCATCGCCTGGTACCGCGCCGAACAATGGCTCAACGACAACAAGCAGACCTGGATCGACGAATACCTGATCAAAGACCAGAAGGTCAGCCCGGAAGACGCCAAGGCCATCGCGGCGGCCGACGGAAAGTCCTCGGTTCCGGGATTCACCGATGAGCTGATCAACACCCAGCAGGAGACCATCGATCTGCTTCAACAGGCCGGCGCGTTCTCCGGGAAACAGTTGAGCGCCAAAGACGAATTCGATTCCCGGTTCGCCGAACTCAACGCGACGTCGACGGGTAAGCAGTGACCACCGTCCAGACGGCCCCGGCGTCGGCACTGAATTCGGACCCGAATCCGGTTGAACGCCAGGACTATCCGCACCTGGAACACCGGTCGGGGACGCAGCGTCGCCGACGGCTGGGGCCGGGACGGGCCATCCCGGCGTCGTTGGCCATCGGACCGCTCCTACTGGTCGCCATCTGGATCATCACCTCGCAACTGGGCATCCTCGATCCGCGGACCCTGCCGCACCCGCTGGACATCGTGCGCACGATCGGCGAGATGTGGTCGGACGGCCGGTTGCCGACGAACATCCTCGCCTCGCTCAAGCTGGCATCGATCTCGTTGGCCATCGGCGTGGCACTGGGTCTGGTGCTCGCGTTGATCTCGGGGTTGAGCCGGATCGGCGAGGCCATCGTCGATGGGCCGATCCAGGTCAAGCGCGCGGTGCCGACGCTGGCCATCATCCCGCTGGCGATCATCTGGTTCGGCATCGGCGACACCATGAAGATCATCATCATCGCGACCAGCGTGCTGATTCCCGTCTATATCAACACCACCGCACAGCTCAAGGGTGTCGACCTGCGCCACGTCGAACTTGCTGAAACCGTTGGGCTTTCCCGCAGCCAGTTCATCCGCAAGGTGGCCATTCCCGGCGCCCTGCCCGGATTCTTCACCGGGCTGCGGCTCGCGGTCACCATCTCCTGGACCGCCCTGGTGGTCGTCGAACAGGTCAACGCCACCAGTGGGATCGGCTATCTCATGACCCAGGCCCGCCTGTACGGGCAGCTGGACATCGTGGTGGTGGGCCTGCTGGTATACGCGGTGTTCGGACTCACCGGGGATTACGTCGTCCGCGCCGTCGAGAGGAGAGCGCTGTCGTGGCGACGCGCACTGGGAACCTGACCGAGGAAGTGGCCGTCGTCCGGGAATTGAGCCGATCATTCGGTGGCACAACCATTCTCGATTCGGTCGACCTCACCATCCGCAAGGGTGAATTCGTGGCCCTGCTGGGTCGCAGCGGTTCCGGTAAGAGCACGCTGCTGCGCGCGCTGGCCGGGCTGGACCACGGCGTGGCCGGGGCCGGGGATCTGTTCGTCGCCCGTGATGTGTCGGTGGTGTTCCAGGACTCCCGTCTGTTGCCGTGGTCGCGGGTGCTCGACAACGTCGCGCTCGGTCTGTCGGGCCGGGAGGTCAGACAGCGGGCCAGCGCGGTGCTTGCCGACGTCGGCCTGGCCGGACGCGAACAGGCCTGGCCCTACGAGCTGTCCGGCGGTGAGCAGCAGCGCGTGGCTCTGGCCCGGTCGCTGGTGCGAAACCCCGCGCTGCTGCTCGCCGATGAGCCTTTCGGGGCGCTCGACGCTCTGACCAGGGTCCGGATGCATCATCTGCTCAAGGAGCTGTGCGCGAAGTACGAGCCCGGGGTGCTGCTGGTGACCCATGACGTCGACGAGGCGGTGACGCTGGCTGACCGGGTGCTGGTGCTCGACGGCGGAACCTTCGTCGCGGACCGGCAGCTGGACTTCCAGACTCCTGACGCCCGTAACTACCGCAACCCGGAGTTCATCGCCCATCGTGAGGCGCTGCTCGCTGCGCTCGGAGTGGGAGAGCAGCCGTAAACAGATCAGTGGTGATCCGCTGTAAACGGATCACCACTGATGTAGGGCGGTGTGCGGAGGTTTACTCCTCGTCACCACCACCGGACCACTTGTCCTGAAGGTTCTTTGGGAAATCGCTCCACTTCTTGGCGATCTCGCCCGGGGCATTGGCCCACTTGTCGGCGGTGTTGGCGGGAGCACTGGCCCATTTGTCGGTGATGGCACCCGGGAACGTCGTCCACTTGTTGGCTTCGATCGCACCCGCGCAGCTCCACTTGTCACCGGAGCTCACCGTGTAGTCGGGGTCGGTGTTGATGCTCTCGACGACTTCGTTGCAGTCAGTCGCAGAGGCCGGAGCGGCGAGCGCGAGTCCGGCGCTCAGGGCGCCTGCGGCTACCGCAGCTGCAATGAGCTTGTGCATGGTTTGTCTGTCCCCCCATATGGAATACCGACGCGTTGGAGCCACTGTATACCTTGCAAGCAGTTTGCTGAAGGCCTTTTTCTCGCTGTTTTGCCGCCGGATCCAGGCCACAGGTGCGTTTGCCAAAACGGCGGTTTCGGTGCGCGTTGCGGTCAGGTGGGTTTGCCGTCCTGCGTCAAATGGTCGGCAAGCAACGTGCCTGCATTGCGGATGTGCCGCGCCATGGCAGCGCGGGCCTTCTCCGGGTCTTTGGTCCGCAAGTGCTCGATGATGGCGCGGTGATCCTGGGCCGACGCCTCCGGCCACCCTTCCACCGCGGCGAAGAACTTGCGCGGGGCGTACGCCAATGTCGTCTTGATCAGCCAGCGCATCTTGCGCGATCCGCTCATCCGGTAGATCAGGGCGTGGAACTCATGGTTGAGGCGTTCCTCTTCATCGAAATCTCCGGCGGCAGCGGCCCGTTCGAGCGCGTCCTGAATGCCTTCGAGTTCGTCGACCACGGCCGGCGTGATGGTCGCAGCGGCGCGGGCGGTGAGCTCGCCGCCCAACAGCGCCTGCGCGTCGTAGATGTCGCGGATGTCGTCGCTGGACAGCGCGGTCACCATGAAGCCGCGCCGCGGCTCGACGGACAGGAAGCCCTCGGTCTGGAGTTGGAGTAGGCCCTCGCGCGCCGGGGTGGCGCTGACGCCCAATTCCTCGGCAACCGCCTCTGGGCGGATGAACGCTCCGGAGTGCAGCTGGCCCGAAACGATGAGCTCGCGAACGTGCGCCGCGACGACATCGGACAACCGCATCGGTGTCGGTCTCTTGTTCATCCCGGCACCTCAGACATCGAGTCCGCCGCGCTTGACCAACTGCTTGGCGATCACGCCCCGCTGGATCTCGTTGGTGCCCTCGCCGACGATCATCAGCGGTGCATCCCGGAAGTAGCGTTCGACGTCGTACTCGGTGGAATAGCCGTAGCCGCCGTGGATACGGACGGCGTTCAGCGCGATCTCCATCGCGGTCTCGGACGCGAACAGCTTGGCCATCCCGGCCTCCATGTCGCAGCGCCCGCCGGCATCGATCCGCTCCGCCGCGTCGAGCAGGAGGCTGCGTGCGGCATAGAGCTTGGTGCCCATGTCGGCCAGCATGTTGCCGATGGACTGGTGCTGCCAGATGGGCACCCCGAAGCTCTCCCGCTCCTGCGCATACTGCAGGGCGTCGTCGAAGGCCGCGCGGGCCACGCCGGTGGCCCGCGCGGCGACCTGGATTCGGCCGACCTCAAGTCCCTTCATCATCTGCGCGAAGCCCTGTCCTTCGGCGCCGCCCAGCAGAGCATCCGAATCCACATGGCAGTCAACGAAATTGATCTCGCAGCTCTCGACACCCTTGTAGCCGAGCTTCGGTAGGTCCTTGGAGACCGTGAAGCCGGGGACCTTCTCCACCAACAGGACCGAGACACCTTTGTGCGCGGGGCTGGCGGTCGGATCGGTCTTGCACAACAGTGCGACGAGGCCGGCTTTGCGGGCGTTGCTGATCCAGGTCTTCGAGCCGTTGATCACATAACCGGACTCGTCCTTCGCCGCGACGGTCCGCATGGCCTGCAGGTCCGAGCCGCCGCCGGGTTCGGTCAGGGCCATCGTGGCGCGGAGCTCGCCCGTGGCCATCCGGGGGAGGTATTTCTGCTTCTGCTCCTCGGTGCCGAACTGCAACAGGAGCTTGGCGACCACGGTGTGTCCGCCCATCGCGCCGGCCAGGCTCATCCAGCCGCGCGCGAGTTCCTCGGTGACCTGGGCGTAGCACGGCATCGAAACAGCGGCGAAGCCATACGGTTCCGGGATCGCCAGCCCGAAGATGCCCATCTCCTTCATCGCCTCGATGAGATCTCCGGGATAGGTGTTGGCGTGCTCGAGTTCGCGGACCACGGGCCGGACCTGCTTGTCCACGAAGTCGCGGACGGTGCTGACGATGGCCTGTTCTTCGGCAGACAACGTGATCACTGCGGCATCCTTCCTAGAACTCTGTAGAAAATATTCTATAGAGTTTTGAATGCCCTCGCCGCGGTGTGCGGAGCTCTAGGGTCCACACATGGCAACAGATCCGATGGCGGCCGTGCGTCGGTACATCGACGCGTTCAACCGGGGCGACGTCGATGCGCTGGCCGCCGCCTGCGCCGATCCGATGCAGATCCTGGACGGAATGGCGCCCCATGTGTGGCAGGGGCCGACCGCCACCCGGGACTGGTGGCGCGACGTGCTCGCCGACGGTGAGCACGTCGGTGCCTCCGGCTATCACGTCACCCTCGGTGAGCCGCGACATGTCGATATCAACGGGGCGTACGGCTACGTCGTGGTCCCGACGACGATGACGTTCGACCTCAAGGGGCAGCGGATCGTGCAGAACGGGGGAGTCTTCACGGTCGCGCTCCGCAACGGTGACGATGGCTGGCGGCTGACGGCGTGGACGTGGTCGAAAGGCGTCAACAACCCGGAATAACCTGTTTGTGCAGGTAGATGGTGATTTTGAAGAGTGCCCCCGGCAGGATTCGAAATAGCCGTACAGCCAGCCTCGCCTAGGCCGTTGAACTGCGAATTACCTTGAGTGTGCGCACAATTCGCTAGCTTGACCAAGTGATCCTTTGACGCCGATTGACGCGCTACGATAGGCAGTTAGGGCACGATAAGGGCACGGATAGGCAAACGCGCATGTCATCTACACAACGAAAAAGATCACGGCGAAGCTGGGGCAAGATTCGGGTGCTGCCGTCAGGCCGCTATCAAGCCTCGTATGTCGGCAAGGACCTGGCGCGCCACGTTGCGCGGACCACCTTCACGGCCAAGATGGACGCCGAGTATTGGCTCGGTGATGAGCGCCGACTCATCGAGCGCGGCGAGTGGACACCACCGGCGCAACGCGAGGCCGAGAGCCGAGCCAGAATCATCACGCTTGACGAGTACGCCGAGACGTGGATCGAGCAGCGACCGCTGAAACCGCGCACCCGAAAGATGTACAAAGACATGATGCGCCTACATATTTCGGACACACTCGGCGCGGTCGGCATCGGTGCGCTCACCGGTCAGGCGGTACGGGCTTGGTACGCCAAACTCGACCCTAAACGCGCTCGCAGCAACAGCCATGCCTACGCGCTGTTGCACGCAATCTGCGGAACAGCGGTCAAAGATGGTCTGCTGCAAGCGAATCCCTGCCATATTGAGCGGGCTATGAACCCTCCGCGCAAGCGCGAGCCAGTGATTCTGACCGTTGCCGAGCTGGCAGCGGTAGCGGACAAGATTCGACCGGCGCGGCTGAAAGCTCTGGTACTGCTCAGCGCATGGTGTGGCCTGCGCTGGGGTGAGGTCTCCGAGCTGCGCCGCAAAGACTTCGACGCCGATTGCGAAGTGGTGTTTATCGGTCGGGCAGTGACACACCGCAGTGGCGAGTGCAACGTGGACACACCGAAGTCGGGCAAGGCTCGTGCCGTCGTGATCCCGCCACACATTCGTGACGACATTCGGCATCATCTGGACACGCGCACCGGAAGTGGGCCAGAGGCGCTGTTGTTCCCCGCTGAGCGCGGGGGGTGCCATCTGAATGACCGGGTGTTTCGCAAGTACCTCGATCCGGCGCTGGCGGCTGTGGGCCGCGAGGATGCGCGGGTCCACGACATGCGCCACTTCGCCGGAACACAGGTGGCCCGCGTCGGCAATCTGGTGGAGACAATGCACCGGCTTGGCCATTCGACCGTGAAGGCGTCCCTGCTTTATCAGCAAGTGGTGTCGGGCCGAGATGCCGAGATTGCGGCCGCCCTCTCAGCTCTGGCCACGGGTGGCCTCGGTACCGAGGCCAAGGCGGCTGCCGAGGCCAACGGTCAGGGTCACGAGCTGGCCATTGGGTAGCGCCAAACCGGCGATTGCGGGTGCCTGAGCGCCACGCTCGCGCACGAACGCGGCCAGCTCGGGCCGGTGGACCCGAACAGCGGGTGTGCGCACGGCTCAGGGGCACGCGCTGACGCAAACACTGGATAGCCTCGACTGTGCGCACAGTGCCATGCGTGGCCTGATGTGTTGGCTCAGGTGATTCAGTTGGATCACGTGGCAACCATCGCACCCAATGGCCAGCTCTCGCACAACGCGGTGTGAGCGACCTGCTGCGATACCGGGTGTGCGCACAGATTGCGTTGTGCTGCAATGCCTTACCTTGTGCCCCGGTGGTACAGTGGTTTCCGTCTCAGAGTCCGTAGCTCAACAGGTGGAACGTCACACAGTGCGGGTGATGACGAGACCGAGGTCCAAGCAACACGTTCGGGCCGAGACCACCTGTTGAGCAAAAGGATTCACATCATGGCCATCGTCCCCAAGCGCGAGCGTGAGCGTCAGAGTGAACACGCCCTGATCACCATCAACGAGGCGGCTGCGTTTCTGCGCGTGCACCACAGGACAATTCGCAAGTACATCGCCGATGGCGACCTACCGGCCTACCATCTCGGGGCCAAGGCAGTTCGCTTGCGGCGCAGTGACGTTGAGGACCTACTCACTCGCGTGCCGGTCGGGTGGACGGACCAGCGATGACAACGCAAATCCGCATCACACCCGCGAATGTCACAACCGAGGTGCTCAAAGCTGTTGACGCGGAGCCTGATACAGATTCAACGCAAATCGCCGAGCGCCTGGCCGACGCCATAGCGGTGCAGCATCGCCGAAACATGTTGGTGCACCTGCTTTACGACGATATTGAAGCGGTGAAGCGTATGCGCGCACATCGTATCGAGCAGCGTTCACGCATCGTGGAACCACCGGCAGTGCGACAACGCGAAGCCGAACAACAGGCCACCGGCTCAGAGGGCTCAGAGGAGTTCGACGCACTACACGCAGCTCCGGCGAAGTGGGCTAACGGTGTCTGGTTCAACGCCAAGCGGCGGGCGCAGTTTCGCCGATGGTGTGGCCGCGATGGCAGAGCTGGTTTTGACCAGTGGTTGTCGGACGCTCTCGCGATGCCTCAGAGTGAGGGGTTCAAAGAGGACTGGGTGCCGGGGTATGCCGATAGAGCATTGGCACAACGTATTTCACGGATTGTTGACGACTACGCCGAGACGTTGCGACTTGAGCTGACCATCGAGCTTCTCGACACGGTGTTCGCAACCGGCGACGGCACGCGGGTGTCGTGGCGCGATGCGACGGTCGACCAGCACGAGGAACGAATCACTGTGCTGGGCGAGATGATCAGCGGTACCACTGAGACAGCCGCTATGCACGTCGCTGCGGTGAAGATGATCAGGCAGGCTGGCGTGGACACGCTGGGTCAGCTCGACGGTGAGAAGCGTGGCAGCGCAGCGTAATTCGACTTGCCCAGCTCGACAACGACACAGCCCCGGTCGCTGACAGTTTCGACCGGGGCTGCTCAACCAAGGAACACCATGGATATTACCCCCGCTCAGCCGAAAGTGAGACGCCGCCAGAAAGATTGGTGGCAAGCACCAAGGCCAATGTTGCCCAACCTGTATCAGCCCAATGGCGACGTAGACATGATCGACTCGTCAGACCGTGAGTCCGAGCTGCAACGGCTGATCTTCTACGGTGAGGTGTCGGTTGATGAGTTCGTGGTGGGCGAGTGCACCGATGCCGACAAAGCGCACAACCTCGCGGTTTTCGAGAGAGCGCAACGCCAACTCGACGCCAAGCGGGCGCAGCGCGCCAGACTCAGCAATGACCCATCGGACGCCGAGAAGCGTGCTAGGGCCACCGGAATGCTGAAGTGGACGGAGGGCTACCTCGGGCGACTGACCGATCTACGCGACGACGAGACAAACACACAACTGTTCAAGCTGGCCGTATTTCACAACGACGGGTTGCTCAGCGAGCAGGAGATTGCCGACGCGGTGTTGCGAGCGTCGACACGCAACGGCCACCTGAAACAACGTGGCCAGCCGAGGACCGGACCAGGGCACGGGAACAAGACACGCGCTCAGATCAGCGCCGACGTTCGGCGCGCCATCAGCAAAGCGAGACAACAAGGGCAACACGTCGACTGGGACAGGCTGGGCGACGGCAAGGGGGCACGCCAGCCACAGGTGGCCGAGGTGGCAGCGGAGACATTGGGCGGCACATCGCGGGCCAAGGCTGAAACCAACGGCCAGGCAACGAAATCCGAGAATCGCGAGGAGCCAATAACCCCGGTGTATTCCGCCGTGATCCTGAAGCGTTCGGACCTACAAGGCTTGCCAGACCCAATCCCGTTGATAGACAACGTTTTAGACCAAGGAACTATCGCGCTTCTCTACGGGAAATGGGGCACGCTTCAAAACCTTCATCGCGCTCGATTGGGCGGCGTGTGTGGCCACCGGCAACCGATGGCAGGGCCGTGAAACCGTCCGGCGAAAAGTGCTCTACGTTGTGGCTGAAGGTGCGTTCGGATTCAAGGGCCGACTCAACGCATGGGAAAGCGGCTGGGGCACAGCGATTTACGACGAATGGTTCCACGTGCTGCCGGTCCCCGTCAATCTGACCAGGCCGCTTGACGTGGGCAACCTCGAGGACCTGATCCAATGGGAGGGTTACGGCCTGGTAGTGCTTGACACGCTGGCGCGCTGCATGGTCGGCGGCGAGGAGAATTCGGCGAAAGACACGGGCGTGGTGGTCGACGCAATGACCAAGCTGAGGCGAGCCACACCGGACGGTCGAGGCGTGGTGCTGGGTCTGCATCACGCGGGCAAGGACGCCAAGACGCTACGCGGGTCCTCAGCGTTCGAGGGTGGCGTAGACACGGTGTGTTTCACAGCTCGCGATGAACGATTCGTCAGCCTCGCACGCGAAAAGCGAAGGGATGGACCAGAATTGGACACCCACCTATTCGAGTTCGACCCCATCCCGGCGACTGGGAGCGGTGTCCTCAAACAGTCTCACGGGTTAGGTGAGACTTACCAGGTCGAAAACGAGGCTGTAGCAACATTGAGTCTCATCATGTCTCAACACTTCAGTCTCACCGGAGCAACACATACGCAGCTTTTCGACATGGCTGTAGAGAGTGGACGAATGGCGCGGGCCACGTTCTACCGTGCCAAGTCTGACCTGCTGAAAGCGGGCCGAATCATCAATACTGGCACCGACAAACGACCGTTCTATCAACTGTCAGACAGCAAAGGTTAGTCTCATGACAGTCTCACCCAGTCTCACGGCCACCGGCACAGTCTCATCTCACCTCCCTCCCTTTAGGGAGGTGAGACCGTGAGACTGAGACTGAGACTGAGACTCGAAAATCGCTCAGCGAGAGCCGAAGCTGATTCACGGTGGATCACGTTCGCAGCTATCCGACTGGCGTGCCCCCGAGCCTCGCAGCCAGGCCCCGACACGGCAGCCCGTAGTTCCACCGGCTGGCGTGCCCAAGGTCTATCATCGCGGCCAGCTCCACGACTCAGCGCCAGGAGACCACATGGCAATCGGCTCGGACATCTTCACAACGGCAATCCATGCGCCTGACTTCTCGCGGGGTGAATGTGCCGGTCGCACAGAGCTATTCGACCCACCGGCCATCCCTCGCTCGACGGCTGCCAAAGCAGCTCAACGGCAAGCCGTTCGGCTGTGCCTGCGGTGTCCTATCCGAAACGCCTGTCGGACATGGTTTTACAGCTTGGCACCGGCAGACCGTCCGAGCGGCTGCGTGGTGGCAGGGATGGTCATCACTCCCCGGCAGACCAACCGAGGTGCTCGGTCTCAGCCCGCACGGGCTCGACTACGGGCCAGGGTCAAAGCCAGACAGGCCCGCAATGCCGCCTGATTGCCCCGCACAGCCACGAACGCGGCCAGCTCGGGTGTGGGTTACCGGGCACGGGTCATAGCGACGGGAGAAAGCCACGATGCGACAACAACGGCTGACAGCTCGCCAGTCACGTGGACGGTTGACCACGGTCACAGCGCAGACTGTCCGTGCTCGGACCAAGCCCACCAGCACCACGGGCCGGATCAACACCAGGGCATGGCGAAAGCTGGCGGCACGGTTCAAGGCTTACTGCGAGTCCATTGATGCGCCGTGCTGGCTGTGCCGTGAGCCCATCGACTACGGGCTGACCACAGGGCCGGACGCTTTCGAGCCAGATCATTGGCTGCCACGAAAGACTCACCCGCACTTGGCATTCGAGCCCAAGAACCTACTTCCCTCGCACTCACGATGTAATCGGGCCAGACAGGACACCTCGCCGGAAAGCATTGGGACACAACAGGAATGGGTGCGACCAGCATGGTGAAAAGCATTTGCTGCACGCCTTCGCTGAGCCTGCCAGCAAACGAGATACGCGCCCCGTGGCGCGGGGGCGACGGCTCACACTTTCTTTCGCTCGACGTTGGTAACACCTACCGAGGTCGGAAATGGTGTCCTGACCAGCGAGGATTCAGACCAGGGGGGTTCGCGGTAACACATAGCTTTCCACGGCTGCTGCTCGGCAAGTCCGTTTTTCGCCAGCGGGTCAAGACTTCCGGCCTACAGCAAAGCGCAAGACCAGCACGGGGTATTTGCTGGCGACGGTTGGAATATGCTGAGCGGCAACGGAATTGAGGCATGGTCAAATGGCAACGCGAACTGTGATACGCACCCATGGGCTCAATGGCTATCGGGCCGGATGCCGGTGTGCCGTCTGCTGTTCGGCTGAGAGTGTGCGCAAGCGTAAGCAGGGCACCACCGGCAGCGGTGCCAAACGGAGCCCGATACCGTTGCGCCGCAAGTTCATCGGTGAGGCTGAACGCGCCGTGATCGATGAGTGTGCTTCCGCACCGCGTGCGCAGGACAGGCCGACGACGGTCCAACAGGCTCGGTGTATGGCGCGGATTCTGGATATTCCCGAGCTGAACGGCTTGCACGCCCGCGCGGCCTCGGAGCTGCGGAGTCTGCTGAACTCGCTCCACCCAGAGCCCAAGACCAAGCGCCGTGCCTCGGTGGCAACGCTGCGATCAGTGAAACGGCAGCGGACGATTGAATAAGCTAGTGGCACACCATAATCCAGACCGCCGGCGAATTGCTCGGTCACGAAACAACGAGGGAGACAACATGAGTGACGATGAACGGGAGTCCTGCCGTAAGGCTCTGCGCGAGGCATTCGACACCGCCAGCGATGAGACGCTGCTAGGTCTCGTCCGAGAGATACAGGGCGACATACGAATTGGGCCAGACAATCGGGTGCCGGTGATGGACCAATGGCAATGGGACTGGCGTGAGGCTCTGCTCTCGGCAGCCATGGACCGGTTCGACCTCGACGGACGGATGCCGGACACGCCCGCCGAGCTGGTGGCCGATGCGCTCGCGTCGGCAACGTGGCGAGTGCTGCAAACCGGGTGGGCCAGCCATCGCCGCGAGGTACCGCAATGGCTGGCTGCTTGGGCTGATTCGCTAGTCCTGGACCTCGGTGAGCTGGCCAGCTCTGCCGAGCCCGTGCCGGTGGTCGCTGACCCGCTGGCCGAGCTGGTCGAGGTAGAGGGCGGCTATCGGTGGTACCACGATGGCCGCGCACCAGAGCCCGTGGACTAAGCACCCTTGCCGTTACCCGCGTGGGTCCCGAAAGTGGCTCAGCGTGGCGCACAGCCTCAGCAATGGCCATCTCAGAGCCAAGGCTGACAGTCAGATTCGGCCTACTGAATGGCCAGCCCACAAGCGCTACGATGGACGCCGAGCGTTCGCCGACCCCTCAGCGCCGGACGCTCGGGGCCAGCGGTCGCGGGTTGCTTTCGCTTGAGTTTCAACCCCCGAACCGCTGCCCCTAAGACTCGGGTGAGCAACTTGCCCGCGCCGATGAGCAGCACCGGCATAAGAGCCGCTGACAGACGCCATCGCCGCAGGAATTGTCTCGCCGCACTCCATCATTCGCTCGGTGCGAGCTAAACACACTGGCGTGCACCGAGTTTCAGCAAAGGACTGTGCGATGAACATTCTGGAATTGAAACGGCGACAGAACGCGCTGGCCGACCGCGCTGGCCAGCTCCTCGATGACTACGACGCGGGAAAAATCACGGGCAAAGCGTTCGACCTCGAAGCGGAGAAGCTCGCCACCGAGGATCGCGAACTACGCAGTGCTCGCAAGGCACTCGGCTACGCCCAAGGATTCGCCGGTGGCCACGCCGAGGGTGAGCCATCCTCAACGCCGACCGACGACGGCAGACGGCTCAGCTTCAAGAACATGGGCGCGGCGTTCGCCAAGCAGGCAGGGCCGGACGGCATCACGGTCAAGGCCCTCGCCCCGAGCGGTGCAACCGTGGTGGCGCAAGAGTTCGCGCCGAGCCCGGTCTCTCTGGGTCAGCCAGCCACCGGCCTGCTCGACGTGGTTCCGGTAAAGCCCCACAGCACTGGGCAATTCAGCTACCTACGGCAGACAATTCGGACGAACAACGCCGCCAAAGTGGCTGACCACGGGCTCAAGCCCACCAGTGTGTTCACGGTGGAGCGCATCGAGGACCAGCTCGACGTGATCGCTCACCTGTCCGAGCCGATCCCGCGATTCTGGCTCAAGGACAACGAGGAGCTTGCAGGGTTCATCACCAACGAGCTTGTCTATGGATTGAAAACCGCCGTAGAGGCAATGGTTCTGGACGACATCAACGCCACCTCGGGGTTGCAGACTCAGGCGTATGCCACCAGTCCGCTTGTCACACTGCGTAAGTCGCTGACCAAGCTGGAAAACAACGGGCTCGAAGCGGGTGCGATTGTGCTCGCTCCGGTCGACTGGGAAGCGGTCGAACTGTTGCTCACCACCACGGGAGCGACTGACGTGCAAGGTATTCCGTACGATGCTGCCACGCGGCGATTGTTCGGGGTGCCGGTCGCGGTGACCGTGGCAGCCGCCGAGGGCACCGGCCACGTGCTGGCACGGGATTCGGTCATGCTCGATACCGGCGAGGGTGTCGGTATCCAGTGGTCGGAGAATGCCGGGGCTGAGACGTTCGCCCGCAACGAGATTGTGGCCCGCTGTGAGGGACGCTATGCGACAAGCGTTTTCCGTCCGCTCGGTGTCGTGGTCGCAGACCTGACGGCGTGAGCCGGGGCTGTGAGCCAGGCATGAGCACGCTACCCAGCGCTGACCCGTGGTCTCCGTACTTCGGGGACCACGGGGCTGGCGCGTATGCCGGAACAGATTGCCCCGAGCAAGCTTTGGAGGAAAGCAGGGCGATGAGTAGCAGAGTCAGACGCACCGCGCGCGACAGCGCACGCGGTGCCAGCGCCGACGATGGCGTGAAAGTGACAGTCACCCAAGGTATTCAGGTGTTCCACGATGGCCAAACCTACCGGGACGGCCAGAGTGTGACAGTGCCGCAGACGGTGGCGCGTCGGTGGATTCGCAACGGGTGGGCCTCGGACAGCGGGCCATCGGTGTTGCGCGATCCCCGAGGACTGGCAAGCCCCGTGATCGAGGTGGAGCCGGAAGCCAAGGCGGGCAGCGAGAGTCAGCCAGCCAAGACGACTCATCCTGCGAGGGTGAGAACCGGCACCGCTCGACGTGATCCACGGGTGTCTCGCGCGAAAGCCGAGGGAGACAATGACGATGAGTGAGAATCAGACCGCCGCACAGGTGGTAGGCGGCACTCCGTTCAACCCGGTGTGCAAGATTGTCACCAACACCAGGCAGGCCGACGACGAACAGGAGCCCGACGACGCTGCCTGACCGATGTAAAGTGGTGCGGCACAGGTGATTAACTCGGCCCACCTGCGCCGCTTCACTTGTGCTCAGAACCATGGTGTGGGCTGGTCGGTTACGCCCTGGTCAGCGTCGGCTTTCGCAAGTTCAGCTGTGTTGGGCACGCGAAGATCGGCCCGAATGGCTGTCAATAGTTGGCCTTTCGCATCTTCTACCGGCTTTTCGCTCTCGGAGTATTCATCGCGGCCAAAGCTGCGGTAACCCGTTCGATGCCCCCATTCCAATGTGATGCGAAACGTCCGTGCAGCAATATAACCGGTGTCGAGCGTGCCGTAGATGGCGAGATGCTGTAGCTTCTCCCAGGCGTCCGTCTGCCAGTCGTCGCTCAACGTTTCGGTGTAGCCCATGGCCAGCTCCTCCACGAGCACCTGCATTCTGCGCACTGCCTCGTAGAACTCGACGTAGGCCACCCGGCGATTCTCAAACGTCCGCGCTTCATCCTCACGCTGCCAGCGTTCGCGCTCACGCTTGACCTCGCGGGCGAATGTCGCATCGTCTCGCCGGTCGGCACGGCGCTGCGTGAGCCACACGCCGAACAACGCACCGGCAGGGCTGAGCGCGGCCACAAGCAAAGTCAGCCATAGCGGTGTGTTCACGCTGTCAGCCCACGGTCCACGCAATCACTTCTGAGAGCCTGACTCGCACCACTTCAGGGGATGACTCTTGGCCCGGTAGCCCCAACGACTGATCAACGATCAGGTGCACATACTCGGGGTCCGGTGTGGCGGTAACAGTGCCGGTATAGCCGGACTGCTTTCCAAGCTGCTCCGTCGCCCAGTCACAGAAACGCTCGTGACTGACCGTCTCGCCGTAGAGAGTGCCTGACGGTAGGTAGAGCGTGAGAGCGATGGATTTGTTGGCGGCAGCGGTGTCGGCAAGGACTTGCTTGAGTAGCGGGTCTGTCGCACTCGGTCGCGGGGGAGGCGGCACCTTTTTGGTTACCGGATTGGTCATGGCAATGAGCCTGCCAGGCTGACGGCAGCGTCAGGCGAATGCTCGCGGTGTGTCGGCAAAGATTGAGCCTGTCGGGCTCAGGTTCCAGCAATGGTGCGTACTGACGTGCTAGGGCACGCATGGGGCACGGTGTGCCTGCGAATTAATGTTTCCGCAGGTCAGAGGAGTGCCCCCGGCAGGATTCGAACCTGCGGCCTTCTGCTCCGGAGGCAGACGCTCTATCCCCTGAGCTACGGGGGCGCGGGCTGAAGAACAGCTGCGCCGATTGGGCTTGCATAGCGTAGCGCATGGATGAGCGAATACGGATTCGGGGCGCGGGGACCCCAGACCATAGGATGGACCCTCGTGACCCCCGCCGACCTTGCAGAGCTGCTCAAGGCTACTGCCGCCGCAGTGCTGACCGAACACGACCTGGACACCGCCGCGTTGCCCGACACCGTCACGGTCGAGCGCCCGCGCAACCTCGAGCACGGCGACTACGCGACCAACCTCGCGCTGCAGCTCGGTAAGAAGGTCGGCGTCAATCCGCGCGAGCTGGCCGGCTGGCTGGCCACCGCACTGGCCGCGGCCGACGGCATCGCCGCCGCCGAGGTCGCCGGGCCCGGCTTCGTCAACCTGCGCATCGAGGCGTCGGCGCAGGGCGTCATCGTCACCAACGTGCTGACCGCGGGCGCGAGCTACGGCAACTCGACCGAACTGGCCGAGAAGGTCAACCTCGAGTTCGTCTCGGCCAACCCGACCGGGCCGATCCACATCGGCGGGACCCGCTGGGCCGCGGTGGGCGACGCGCTGGGCCGGCTGCTGTCCACCCAGGGCGCCGACGTCACCCGCGAGTACTACTTCAACGACCACGGCGCCCAGATCGACCGGTTCGCCCGTTCGTTGGTCGCCGCGGCCAAGGGGGAGCCGGCTCCGGAGGACGGCTACGCCGGTACCTACATCAACGACATCGCCGCTTCGGTGCTGGCCAAGCGTCCCGATGTGATGAGCCTGCCCGCCGACGAGCAGCAGGAGACCTTCCGTGAGATCGGTGTGGACCTGATGTTCACCCACATCAAGGAATCGCTGCACGAGTTCGGCACCGACTTCGACGTGTACACCCACGAAGACTCGATGCACACCTCGGGCCGCGTCGACCAGGCCATCGCCAAGCTGCGCGAGACCGGCAACATCTACGAGAAGGACGGCGCAACCTGGTTGCGCACCACCGAATTCGGAGATGACAAGGACCGCGTCGTCATCAAGAGTGACGGCAACGCGGCGTACATCGCGGGCGATCTCGCGTACTACCTCGATAAGCGGCAGCGCGGATTCGACCTGTGCATCTACATGCTCGGCGCCGACCACCACGGCTACATCGCCCGGTTGAAGGCGGCGGCCGCGGCGCTCGGGGACAACCCCGACACCGTCGAGGTGCTGATCGGCCAGATGGTCAACCTGGTCCGCGACGGCCAGCCCGTGCGGATGAGCAAGCGTGCCGGCACCGTCATCACCCTCGACGATCTGGTCGAGGCCATCGGTGTCGACGCCGCGCGGTACTCGCTCATCCGGTCCTCCGTGGACACCCCGATCGACATCGATCTGGCGCTGTGGTCCAGCGCGTCCAACGAAAACCCGGTCTACTACGTGCAATACGCGCACGCCCGGTTGTCTGCGCTGGCCCGTAATGCCGCCGACCTCGGCGTCACCGCCGACACGGCTCACCTGGATCTGCTGACCCATGAAAAGGAAGGCGTCCTGATCCGCAACCTCGGTGAGTTCCCCCGGGTGCTCAAAGCCGCTGCCGCGCTGCGCGAGCCGCACCGCGTGTGCCGGTACCTCGAAGACCTGGCCGGCGACTACCACCGGTTCTACGACGCCTGCCGCGTGCTGCCGCAGGGCGATGAAAGCCCAGGGCAGCTCAATTCGGCACGCCTCGCGCTGTGCGAGGCCACCCGCCAGGTGATCGCGAACGGTCTGGCCATCCTGGGCGTCACCGCTCCGGAGCGCATGTGAACGCGCACCCCGCCGGGCCGCGGCACGCCGACGAGGTGCAGCACCCCGGCGCGCCGGCGAAGCCGCAGTCTTCCGACGAGATCATGCTGCTGGCCCCGAATGTGTGGCCCCGCAACCTGGTTCGTGGCGACGACGGTGTGGTGTCGATTGCCGGAGTCCCGGTCACCGCGCTGGCGGCCGAATACGGCACCCCGCTTTTCGTGATCGACGAGGACGACTTCCGGTCCCGCTGCCGCGACATCGCCTCGGCCTTCGGCGGGGGCGACTACGTGCACTACGCGGCGAAGGCGTTCCTGTGCAGCGAGATCGCCCGCTGGGTCAACCAGGAAGGCCTGTCGCTCGACGTGGCCACCGGGGGAGAGCTGGCCGTTGCGCTGCACGCCGACTTCCCGCCGGAACGAATCACGTTGCACGGCAACAACAAATCTGTCGCTGAGCTGAGTGCGGCCGTCAAGGCCGGGGTCGGGCACGTGGTGGTCGATTCCCTGATAGAGATCGAGCGTCTGGACGAAGTCGCCGGCGCGGCGGGCATCGTGCAGGACGTGCTGGTGCGGGTCACGCCCGGAGTGGAGGCGCACACCCACGAGTTCATCTCCACCGCTCACGAGGATCAGAAGTTCGGGCTGTCGCTGGCCAGTGGCGCGGCGATGGAGGCCGTGCGCACGGTGTTCGCCACCGACAACCTGCGCCTGGTCGGACTGCATTGCCATGTCGGCAGCCAGATCTTCGACGTGGCAGGCTTCGAGGTGGCCGCCCACCGGGTGATCGGCCTGCTGCGTGACGTGGTGTCGGAATTCGGTGTCGAGAAGACGTCGCAGATGTCGATTATCGACCTCGGCGGCGGTTTGGGGATCTCCTACGTTCCCGACGATGATCCGCCGCCGATGCAGGAGCTGGCCGACAAGCTGCTGGCCATCGTGCGCAGCGAGTCCGAGGCGGTAGGGCTGCCGACGCCCAAACTCGTGGTCGAGCCGGGCCGCGCCATCGCCGGTCCGGGCACCATCACGCTCTACGAGATCGGCACCGTAAAAGACGTGGCGATCAGCGCCACCGCCGAGCGCCGCTACGTGAGCGTCGACGGCGGGATGAGCGACAACATCCGCCCGGCCCTCTACGGCGCGGAGTACGACGCGCGGTTGGTCTCGCGGGTCAGCGACGCACCCGCGGCCCTGGCACGCATCGTCGGGAAGCACTGCGAGACCGGTGACATCGTCGTTCGCGACGCCTGGGTCTCCGATGACATCGCGCCGGGCGACCTGCTGGCAGTCGCCGCGACCGGCGCCTACTGCTACTCGATGTCGAGCCGGTACAACCTGCTGTGCCGTCCCGCCGTGGTGGCCGTGAAGGACGGCACGGCGCGGCTGGTGCTCCGTCGGGAGACCGTCGACGATCTTTTGAGCTTGGAGGTGAGTGGTCAATGAGTGAAAAGCCCATCGGCGTAGCGGTGCTGGGGCTGGGCAACGTCGGCAGCGAAGTGGTGCGCATCATCAACGAGAGCGCCGCCGACCTCGCCGCCCGTATCGGTGCCCCGCTGGAGGTGCGCGGTATCGGCGTGCGCAAGGTCTCCGGCGACCGTGGAGTGCCCAAAGACCTGCTCACCGATGACATCGTCGAGCTGGTGTCCCGCGACGACGTCGACATCGTGGTCGAGCTGATGGGCCCGGTGAAGCCGGCCCGCAAGGCCATCCTGGCCGCGCTCGAACAGGGCAAGTCGGTGGTCACCGCCAACAAGGCGCTGATGGCGCAGTCCACCGGTGAACTGGCGCAGGCCGCCGAGAAGGCCCGCGTCGACCTGTATTTCGAGGCCGCGGTGGCCGGTGCCATCCCCGTGATCCGGCCCCTGACCCAGTCGCTGGCAGGCGATTCGGTGTTGCGCGTCGCCGGCATCGTCAACGGCACCACCAACTACATCCTGTCCGAGATGGACAGCACCGGAGCCGATTACAGCTCGGCACTGGCCGATGCCAGCGCGCTCGGTTATGCCGAGGCTGATCCCACCGCCGATGTCGAGGGTTATGACGCCGCGGCCAAGGCGGCGATCCTGGCCTCGATCGCATTCCACACCCGGGTCACTGCCGACGATGTCTACCGCGAAGGCATCACCAAGGTGAGTGCGGCCGACTTCGAATCGGCGCGGGCCCTGGGTTGCACCATCAAGCTGCTGGCCATCTGCGAGCGCTTGACCACTGATGAAGGCAAGCAACGTGTTTCGGCGCGCGTCTACCCGGCGCTGGTGCCCCTGACGCACCCGCTGGCCGCGGTCAACGGTGCGTTCAACGCCGTGGTCGTCGAGGCCGAGGCGGCCGGCCGGCTGATGTTCTACGGCCAGGGCGCCGGGGGAGCGCCGACCGCTTCGGCGGTGATGGGCGACGTCGTGATGGCCGCGCGCAACCGGGTCCAGGGTGGCCGTGGTCCGCGGGAATCCAAGTACGCCAAGCTGCCGATCGCCCCGATCGGGTTCATCCCCACCCGCTACTACGTCAACATGAACGTCTCCGACCGGCCTGGTGTGTTGTCCGCCGTGGCAGCCGAATTCGCCAAGCGCGAGGTCAGCATCGCCGAGGTGCGACAAGAGGGCATGGTCGACGAGGAGGGGCAGCTGTGCGGTGCCCGCATCGTCGTGGTCACCCACCAGGCCACCGATGCCGCGCTCTCGGAGACCGTTGAGGCGCTGGCCGATCTCGACGTGGTGCAGACCATCAACAGTGTGCTGCGCATGGAAGGAACGAACGCATGAACCCCGGGACGCAAGGAAAGACCAGTGCGGGGCCGGTGCACCGGCCCTGGCCGGGACTGATCGAGGCCTACCGCGACCGGTTGCCGGTCGGCGACAACTGGACGCCGATCACCTTGCTCGAGGGCGGCACGCCGCTCATCCATGCCAAGCGCCTGAGCGAACTCACCGGCTGCACAGTGCATCTCAAGGTCGAGGGGCTCAACCCGACCGGGTCCTTCAAGGACCGCGGCATGACGGTGGCGGTCACCGAGTCGCTCGCGCGCGGCCAGCAGGCCGTGCTGTGCGCCTCCACCGGCAACACCTCGGCCTCGGCTGCGGCGTACGCCGCCCAGGCCGGTATCACCTGTGCGGTGCTGATCCCGCAGGGCAAGATCGCGATGGGCAAGCTGGCCCAGGCAGTAATGTACGGCGCCAAGATCATTCAGGTCGACGGCAACTTCGACGACTGCCTGGAGCTGGCCCGCAAGATCACTGCGGACTTCCCGACCATCGCCCTGGTGAACTCGGTCAACCCCTATCGCATCGAGGGGCAGAAGACCGCCGCGTTCGAGATCGTCGACGCGCTGGGCATCGCCCCCGACGTGCATTCACTGCCGGTGGGCAACGCGGGCAACATCACCGCCTACTGGAAGGGCTACAGCGAGTACCACCGCGACGGCCTGTCCGAACGGCTGCCCCGCATGCTCGGCACCCAGGCCGCCGGAGCTGCCCCGCTGGTGCTGGGGGAGCCGGTCAAGGAGCCCGAGACCATCGCCACCGCCATCCGGATCGGATCGCCGGCGTCGTGGTCCGGTGCTGTCGAGGCCCAGCAGCAGTCCAAGGGCCGGTTCCTGGCCGCCACCGACGAGGAGATCCTCGCGGCGTATCACCTGATCGCCCGCAGTGAAGGCGTGTTCGTCGAGCCCGCGTCGGCGGCCAGCGTGGCCGGCCTGCTCAAATCGATCGAGGACGGCTGGGTCAAGCGTGGCTCGACGGTGGTCTGCACCGTCACCGGCAACGGCCTCAAGGATCCCGACACCGCACTCAAGGACATGCCCACCGTCACCGCGGTGCCGGTGGATCCGGTTGCCGTCGTCGCCAAGCTCGGACTGGTCTGAGCCTGGTGAATCAGACCCTGCCCGCTGGGCTCACCGCCACCGCTGTCGTCGCAGCGTCAAGTGCCAACCTCGGACCAGGCTTCGACAGCCTGGGGTTGGCGTTGAGCCTGTACGACGAGATCATCGTCGAGACAACCGAATCCGGCCTTCAGTTGGAGGTCGAGGGTGAGGGCGCGGGCCAGGTTCCGCTCGATGCGACCCATCTGGTGGTGCGGGCCATCGAGGCAGGCCTGCAGGCCACCGGTTTCCGCGCTGCCGGGCTGATCGTCCGGTGCCGCAACGAGATTCCGCACTCGCGTGGGCTCGGGTCATCGGCCGCCGCAGTCGTCGGCGGTCTGGCGGTGGTCAATGGTCTTGTGGCACAAGTTGGTTCGGATCCGATGACGGCGGAGCAGCTGATCCAGCTGTCCAGCGAGTTCGAGGGCCATCCGGACAATGCCGCGGCGGCAGTGCTGGGCGGTGCGGTGGTGTCCTGGACCGAGATGGACGACGAGGGGCGCCCGCGCTACCACGCAGCGCCGGTTCGGGTGCATCCGGACATCCGGCTGTTCCCCGCGGTTCCGCAGCAGCGGTCGTCCACCGCGGAGACCCGGGCGGTGCTGCCCGAGCAGGTCAGCCATGTCGACGCGCGATTCAACCTCAGCCGCGCGGCCCTGCTGGTGGTGGCGCTCAGCGAGCGCCCGGATCTGCTGATGGCCGCCACCCAGGACGTGTTGCATCAGCCACAGCGCGCCGCGGCGATGCCGGCCTCGGCGGAATACCTGCAACTGCTGCGGCGTTGTGGAGTGGCAGCAGTGCTGTCCGGGGCCGGACCTACGGTCCTCGGGCTGAGTGCCCAGGTGGGATTGCCTGATGAGGCCGTGGATTACGGCACTGCCAATGGGTTCACCGTCAGGGAAATGTCGGTCGGAGCAGGCGTCCGCTGGACGTCGGGTGTGGCTGCCAAGAACTGACGATTGAGCGGCACGATAAGAAGTGGACGCCACACGCCAAGCGTTGACGTTGCTTGATTACTTCACCAAAGCGGGTTATTCTCGCTCTCGTCCAGCACTCGCAGGGTCTCTGCCTGCGTCGACACCAGGACGACCACCCAATCTTCTTGTGTTCTACTCGTGGACTGACGGTTCGCCATCTCGGCGAATCCTGGCGATCGCCGTTGCGCAGGCGACGGTGTGAGCTACGTGTTCAGCGTTTCAGCTGAATGCGCATCGACCTTTGGGGAACCCTCGCGCGACCTGATGAGCGAGGGAAAGAAAGGAAATCCGTGACAGATACGGACCTCTTCACGGCTGACAGTGCAAATGGCGCTGGAGATCTACCGAATGCCGTGACATCTGAAAGCACCGAGACCACTGACACCGCGGCTGCGCGGCGCGCTTCGAGCGCCCGGCCCGCGTCGCTGTCGACCATGGTGCTGCCTGAGCTGCGCGCACTGGCCAAGGAAATCGGTGTTGAAGGCGCGTCCGGTTTGCGCAAGAGTGAATTGATCGCAGCTATTCGCGCCCATCGCGGCGAGTCCAACGGTGCCGCCGAGGCCCCTCAGCAAGCCCCCGCCGACGCCCAGCCGGACGCCGGTGCCGAGGCTGCTGAGCAGCCCGCACCGCGTCGCCGCGAGCGCCGGGGTTCCTCGCGTCAGGCCGGCGCCCCGGTCGCCGACGCGAAGGACGAGGCGGGCAATGAGGGCGCCAAGGTCGAGGCGAAAGCCGAGGCCAAGGACGAGGCCGACGCCAAGGACGCCGAGCCCGCCGCTGAGCAGCAGGAAAAGCCTGCCAAGCAGGACAAGCGCGAGCGTCAGGAACGCCGCGAGAAGCGTGAGCAGTCCGAGGGCGAGAACAAGGCCGACAACAAGCAGGACGACAAGCGCGACCAGAAGCAGGACCGCGACCAGAAGCAGGACAAGGGTCAGGGCCGCGACCAGTCCGATCAGCAGGACAACCAGCAGAACCGGGGCGGTAACTCCTCGGGCAACAACAACGACGACGACGGTGACGGCGAAGGCCGTCAGGGTCGCCGCGGGCGCCGGTTCCGTGACCGCGACCGCCGCCGGCGCGGAGAGCGTGGCGGCGAGGGCGGCAACGAGACCGAACTGCGCGAGGACGACGTCGTCCAGCCGGTCGCCGGCATCCTCGACGTCCTGGACAATTACGCGTTCGTCCGCACGTCGGGCTACCTGGCGGGGCCGAACGACGTCTACGTCTCCATGAACATGGTGCGCAAGAACGGTCTGCGCCGCGGCGACGCGGTCACCGGTGCGGTGCGCGTGCCCCGCGAAGGCGAGGGCGGCGGCAACAACCCGCGGCAGAAGTTCAACCCGCTGGTGCGCCTGGACAGCGTCAACGGCGGTCCGGTGGAGGCGGCCAAGAACCGGCCGGACTTCACCAAGCTGACCCCGCTGTACCCGAACCAGCGGCTGCGCCTGGAGACCACGCCCGAGCGGCTGACCACCCGTGTCATCGATCTGATCATGCCGATCGGTAAGGGCCAGCGCGCCCTGATCGTGTCGCCGCCCAAGGCCGGTAAGACCACGATCATGCAGGACATCGCCAACGCGATCACCAAGAACAACCCGGAATGCCACCTGATGGTGGTGCTCGTCGACGAGCGTCCGGAAGAGGTCACCGACATGCAGCGTTCGGTGAAGGGTGAGGTCATCGCCTCGACCTTCGACCGTCCGCCGTCAGACCACACCCAGGCGGCCGAGCTGGCGATCGAGCGGGCCAAGCGCCTGGTCGAGCAGGGCAAGGACGTCGTCGTGCTGCTGGACTCGATCACCCGTCTGGGCCGCGCGTACAACAACGCGTCGCCGGCCTCGGGCCGCATCCTGTCCGGTGGTGTGGACTCCACCGCGCTGTACCCGCCGAAGCGGTTCCTCGGCGCGGCCCGCAACATCGAGCACGGCGGCTCGCTGACCATCATCGCCACGGCGATGGTCGAGACCGGTTCGACCGGCGACACCGTGATCTTCGAGGAGTTCAAGGGCACCGGTAACGCCGAGCTCAAGCTCGACCGCAAGATCGCCGAGCGCCGGGTATTCCCCGCGGTCGACGTCAACCCGTCGGGCACCCGCAAGGACGAGCTGCTGCTCAGCCCCGACGAGTTCGCGATCGTGCACAAGCTGCGTCGTGTGCTGTCCGGGCTGGACTCGCACCAGGCCATCGACCTGCTGATGAGCCAGCTGCGCAAGACCAAGAACAACTACGAGTTCCTGGTGCAGGTCTCCAAGACCGCTCCCGGCTCGATGGACGTCGACTAGCTACGACAACGTGAAAGGCCCCCGATCTTCGGGGGCCTTTTGCGTGTGGTCGGAAAGTTGTCTACGGACGTAGCCCGGGCATCAGATACCGCCGAACCTGGGCGAGCACCGCGTCCCCGTCGCTGGGATCCAACGTGTTGCCCGGTACGGTCGCCAGCGAGATCAGCACTCGTGCAACCCATTCCGATGCCTCGGGGATGTCGATGTCGGCGCGGACCTCACCGCGGTCGCGGGCGGCTGCCAGATAGGGCGACCAGAATTCGGCCAGGTCGGGGATCATGCCCTGCACACCGGCGCCCGCGCAGGCGGCGAATTCCTCGGGTTCGTCGGTGCGGAGTTTCATCAGAACCGCGCCGGGATCGTCGTAGGCCCGCAGACCGTTGGCGACGCCCCAGGCGATCTGGCGGTCCAGACCGTCGATCTGCTCGAGCATGGCCTGGGCTTCCGACCAGAACGTGTCGTTGAGGCGGACGATCACCGCGCCCAGCAGTGTCACCTTGTCGGGGAAGTGGCGGTAGAGCCACCCGCGGGATACCCCGGCGGCCTCGGCCACCTCCGAGACCGTGGTCGCGCGAATGCCCTTGGTCCGCAGGCATTCCTCGGCAGCGTCGATCAGTCGATCTCGCACGCTGCGGGGTGCCGTGGTGCTGGTCAACTGTGGCGTCTCCTGGTCTTCTGGTGGGCTTAGGTACATGATTCTGCCAAGGGTGTATCTCCTCGCGCCACAACCATGGTAGACAGTTTTCTAATTCTGTTCACTAACATTTGGGGAATCATCGGATGGCCGACACGCTGCAGCAGTTGCTCCGCGAGCGCGAGGGAGGCGACACGGTCGCCATCAAGTACGGCGAACGTACCTGGACCTGGCGCGAGCACATCGCGGAGGCGAAGGCTCAGGCGGCCACGCTGATCGCGATGGCCGATCCGGAGCGTTCCCTGCATGTCGGCACGCTGCTGGGCAACACCCCCGACATGCTGACCGCGCTGGCCGCCGCGGCGCTCGGCGGCTACGTGCTGTGCGGCATCAACAACACTCGTCGCGGCGACGCGCTGGCCCGCGACATCGCCCGCGTCGAGTGTCAGGTCGTCCTGGTCGACGACCAGCATCGTGGGCTGCTCGACGGCGTCGACCTCCCCGGTGTCACCGTCATCAACGTCTCTGACACCACTTGGTCGCCGCAGGAGTTGACCCCACACCGCGAGGTCGGGCCCGACGACACCTTCATGATGATCTTCACCTCGGGTACCAGCGGCGAACCCAAGGCCGTCCAGGTGGCGCACTCCATCGTGCTGTTCTCCGCCGCGGCACTGGTGCAGCGTTACGACCTCACCGAAGCGGACACCTGCTACCTGGCCATGCCGCTGTTCCACTCGAACGGGGTCTACGCGGGGTGGGGCGTCGCGCTCAGCTCGGGTGCGGCCATGGCGCCTGCCCAGTTCTCCGCGTCCGGTTTCCTGCCGGACATCCGCCGTTACGGCGCGACCTACATGAACTACGTCGGCAAGCCGCTGGCCTACATCCTGGCCACCGCCGAGCAGCCCGACGACCACGACAACCCGCTGCGCGTGGCGTTCGGCAACGAGGCCGCCGACCGCGACATCGACGAGTTCAGTCGCCGGTTCGGCTGCAGCGTGTGGGACGGCTTCGGTTCGACCGAGCTCGCGATCATCATCACGCGCTCCGAGGGCACGCCGGCCGGCAGCGTCGGCCAGGGTTTTCCCGGGGTGGCGATCTACGACCCGGAGACCGTCACCGAGTGCGAGGTCGCCCAGTTCGATGACACCGGCGCGCTGATCAACGCCGACGCCGCGACCGGCGAACTCGTCAACACCAACGGCAGCGGGATGTTCCGCGGCTACCACAACGACCAGGGCGCGACCGATGAACGACTGCGGCACGGCATGTACTGGTCGGGCGACCTGGCCTATCGGGACGCCGACGGCTGGATCTACCTGGCCGGGCGCACCGCGGACTGGATGCGGGTGGACGGCGAGAACATCACCGCGGCTCCCATCGAGCGAATCCTGTTGCGGCAGTCGGTGATCAGCCGCGTAGCGGTCTACCCGGTGCCCGACGAGTTCGTCGGCGACCAGGTGATGGCGGCCATCGTGCTGCGCGACGGCCAGGACCTCACGCCGGAAGAGTTCGGCGTCTTCCTGGCACAGCAGCAGGATCTGTCACCGAAATCCTGGCCCCGTTACGTCTGGCTCGCCGAGGATCTACCCACCACCGCGACCAACAAGATCCTCAAGCGGGAACTCGTCGCGCTGGGTGCAGATCCAGCCGGTCGGGTGCTGTGGAAGCGCGACGGCACGGTCTACACACAAATTTGACCCGACTGTCCACGCCACTGTCCCTTTCAATGTCTCCCGTTCGTCTCAATGCTGTTAGACGATCGCCCAGAAGGAGACGACGATGAAATACGCAACCCTGATCTTCACCAAGCCGGGCAGCCATGACGAGGACCTCACGCCCGACGAACGCGTCGCGTTGACCGCGGAGTACATGGCCCTCCGGCATGAGCCGCAGTGCGTCGGAGGCGGCCACCTCCAACCGGTCGAGACCGCAACCACGGTCCGGCACGGTCCGGGCGAGGGCCTGATCACCGACGGCCCATATGCCGACACCAAAGAGGTGTTCGCGGGCTACTTCGTCATCGAGGCCGCCGATCTCGATGAAGCACTGAAGTTCGCGCAGCGGATCCCGGCCGTCCGGCTCGGCGGTGCCGTCGAGGTCCGTCCACTCGTCGACATTCCCGGGGAAGGCGCGAACTGAGCTCCGCCACTTTCCAGGACGTCTTCCGGCGTGAGTGGGGCCGGGTCCTGGCTGCACTCGTCGGCATCCTCGGCGACTTCGATCTCGCCGAGGATGCCGCGCAGGAGGCGTTCGTCATCGCCGCCGAGCGGTGGCCCCGCGACGGCATACCGGAGTCACCGGTCGCGTGGTTGGTGCGCACCGGCCGCAACCGGGCCATCGACCGGGTGCGCCGGGAACAGACACTGCGAACCAAAACTCAGCTGCTGGAAGCGGATCAGCGGGCGACGACCATGGACGATATCGAGCTCGACGACAGCAACATCGGCGATGAGCGCCTACAACTGATCTTCATGTGCTGCCACCCGGCTCTGGCCCCCGAAGCCCAGGTGGCGCTGACCCTACGGGCGCTCGGCGGCCTCACCACTGCAGAGATAGCCCGGGCATTCCTGGTTTCCGAGGAGACCATGAAGCGTCGGCTCTCCCGGGCCAAGGCCAAGATCAAGGCGACCAACATCCCGTTCGCGCTGCCTGCCGACCGGGTGCTCCCGGACCGGGTAGCGGCCGTACTGGCGGTCATCTACCTGATCTTCAACCAGGGATTCACCGATCGTGACGACCTTGCCGCCGAAGCCATCCGGCTCGGCCAGGTGCTGGCCGAGCTGATGGTCGATGAACCCGAGGCATACGGGCTACTCGCCCTGATGCTGCTGCACGATTCACGGCGCGCGGCCAGGATGGTCGGGGGAGTGGTCGTTCCCTTGGCGGAGCAGGACCGCTCCCTGCATGACAAGGCCAAGGTCGATGCCGGCCAGGCCGCCCTGGACCGCGCGCTGGCCCTGCGGGCCGAGGCCGGGCCGTTCGTGCTGCAAGCCGCGATTGCCTCGTTGCAGTGCGAGCCGGTTGTCGACTGGCCCCAGGTCGTGGCGTTGTACGAGCGCCTCGAGCGCCTGACGGGATCGCCGGTGGTCGCGCTCAACCGTGCGGTGGCCATCGCCGAGGCCGGCGATCCGGACCGTGCCTTGACCCTCGTGGACTCGCTCGACCTCGGCGGTTATCGCTATCTGCCCTCGACCCGGGCCGAACTGCTGCGCCGCCTCGGCCGTGACGACGACGCCCGGCAGGCATTCGAGCAGGCGTTGCTACTGGCGGCGACGGAGCCGGAACGGCGCTTCCTCCAGCGTCGGTTGTCCGAGTTCGGCTCCGGTCGTGGGCAGGAATAGTCGCCGGTCATCGCGCGTTTAGGCTGTTGGCGGTTGACCTGGCATAATGGACCGCCGACCCTCGGTCCCGGTTCACGTCCATCTGAATTGCGGGCGACCCGGGCCAACGATTGAAGAGGAACCCATGAAAACAGGCATTCACCCTGAGTATGTCGAGACCACGGTGCACTGTGGTTGCGGCAATACCTTCCAGACCCGTAGCACCAAGCAGAGCGGCCAGATCGTGGTCGAGGTCTGCTCGCAGTGCCACCCGTTCTACACCGGCAAGCAGAAGATCCTCGACAGCGGCGGCCGCGTGGCCCGCTTCGAGAAGCGGTACGGCAAGCGCAAGCCTGCCGGCGAGACGGCTGCAGCCGACAAGTAGCTACGTCAACGGCGCCCGATCTGTCGCATTCGCGTCAGATCTGGGCGCTGTTCTCGTTTCCGGGAACAAACAGTCGGCATGAGTAGGGAGGACGTTGACGTGACAGACACCGCACCCGCGATCGAGGCGCTGCTCGCCGAGCACGCCGACCTCGAGCGTCAGCTCGCCGACCCCAACCTGCACGCCGATGCCTCCGCCGCCCGCAAGGTGGGCCGCCGCTTCGCCCAGATCTCGCCCGTAGTCGGGACCTACCGCAAGCTCGAAGCCGCCCGCGGCGATCTGGAAGCCGCCCGTGAACTCGCGGCCGACGACGCCAGCTTCGCCGACGAGGTGGAGGAGCTGACCGCCAAGGTCGCCGAACTCGACGCCCAGCTGACCGACCAGCTCGCACCCCGTGACCCCCACGATGCAGACGACATCGTGCTTGAGGTCAAGTCCGGGGAAGGCGGGGAGGAGTCGGCGCTGTTCGCCGCCGACCTGGCCCGCATGTACATCCGGTACGCCGAGCGTCACGGCTGGACCGTCACCGTGCTCGATGAGACCTGGTCGGACCTCGGCGGCTACAAGGACGCCACCATCACCATCGCCGGCAAGGGCGATTCCGCTGACGGCGTGTGGTCGCGGATGAAATTCGAAGGCGGAGTGCACCGCGTGCAGCGCGTGCCCGTCACCGAATCGCAGGGCCGCGTGCACACCTCGGCCGCGGGCGTGCTGGTCTATCCCGAGCCAGAAGACGTCGAGCAGGTCCAGATCGACGAATCCGATCTGCGCATCGATGTCTACCGGTCCTCGGGCAAGGGTGGCCAGGGCGTGAACACCACCGACTCCGCGGTCCGCATCACCCATCTGCCCACCGGCATCGTCGTGACCTGCCAGAACGAGCGGTCGCAGCTGCAGAACAAGGCCCGGGCCATGGTGGTGCTCGCGGCGCGACTGCAGGCGCTGGCCGAGGAACAGGCCTCGGCCGACGCGTCGGCCGACCGCGCCAGCCAGATCCGGACCGTCGACCGCAGCGAGCGGATCAGGACCTACAACTTCCCCGAGAACCGCATCGCCGATCACCGCATCAACTTCAAGGCGCACAACCTCGACCAGGTGCTCGACGGAGAAATGGACCCGCTGCTCGACGCGTTGGCCGCCGCCGACAAGCAGGCCCGGCTGCAGCAGGAGACATCAGCCGGCCCGCCGGCGAGGTCATGACCCCCCTGCGGCAGGCGATCGAGGCCGCAACCAAACGCCTGGCCGTCGCCGGCGTCGCATCCCCTCGCATCGATGCCGAATTACTGGCCGCCCACGCCGCGGGTGTCGAGCGCGGCCGGCTGATGTTTCTCGACGAGCCCGGTGAACAGTTCGTGCAGGTCTACGACGAACTCGTCGCCGCCCGGTCCCGCCGGATTCCCCTGCAACACCTTCTCGGCACCGCGCCGTTCGGCGCGCTGACTCTCGAGGTCGGCCCCGGAGTGTTCATCCCGCGGCCGGAAACCGAAGCGTTGTTGGAATGGGCTTGTGCGCAACAACTTCCGGATAATCCGGTGATCGTGGACCTGTGCACGGGTTCGGGTGCGCTGGCACTAGGGCTGGCCGCACAGTGGCCCAACGCCCGGGTGCTGGCGGTCGAGAACTCGCCCGCGGCTCTGGAATTCGCCCGTCGCAACGCGGCGGGAACGCGCGTGGAGATCCTCGATGCCGACGTCACCACGGCCGGCCTGCTGCCCGAACTCGACGGCCGGGTGGACCTGCTGGTATCGAACCCGCCCTACATCCCCGAGGCTGCGGTGCTCGAACCCGAAGTGGCCGAACACGATCCCGCGACCGCGTTGTTCGGCGGCGCGGACGGTATGTCTGTGATCCGGCCGATTGTCACGCTGGCCGCCCGGTGGTTACGTGACGGCGCCACCTGCGCCGTCGAGCATGACGACACCACCTCCGAACTGTGCGTGGACGCGTTCGTCGGCGACGGGCAGTTCACCGAGGTCACCGCGCGCCGCGACCTCGCCGGGCGACCCCGCTTTGTGACGGCGACCCGGGTTGGGAGAAGCTGAGCTGATGCGCGCACCGACCGGGGAGCCGACATGACCATCTTCGATTGCACCGACGCCGATCAGCGTGCGACGGGTATGGCCTCGGCGATCAGCGCGGTCAAGGGCGGACGGCTCGTGGTGATGCCGACCGACACCGTGTACGGCATCGGCGCCGACGCGTTCGATTCGGAAGCAGTGGGTGCGCTGCTGGCTGCCAAGGGCCGGGGCCGCAACATGCCGGTCGGCGTGTTCGTCGGTTCGTGGAACACCATCGACGGCCTGGTCTACTCGGTCCCCGCCGCGGCTCGCGAACTGATCAGGGCGTTCTGGCCGGGGGCACTGAGTCTGGTGGTCACGCAGGCGCCGTCACTGCAGTGGGATCTCGGGGATGCCAACGGCAGCGTCATGCTCCGGATGCCGCTGCACCCGGTGGCCATCGAATTGCTTCGTGAAGTCGGCCCCATGGCGCAGTCGAGTGCCAACGTCTCGGGCCAGCCGGCCGCGGTGACCGCGGCGCAGGCGCACGAGCAACTCGGCGACAAGGTCGAGGTCTATCTCGACGGCGGGCCGGCCGAACAGCAGGCCGCGTCCACCATCGTCGACCTCACCGGCGCCCAGCCGCGCATCCTGCGGACCGGCCCGATCAGTGCGGCCGACATCGCTAGGGTCGTTGGCGTGGAAACATCCACGCTCACAACAACACCTACGGAGTGATCTCAGCTTGCTGCAGTACGGTTCATCGGTGATGTCGGCCGGTGACGCAGTGATTCCCGCGGTCAACTCCGGGCTTCTCGCGCTGTCTGACCGGGGCGCCGGTGTACCGCTGCGAGAGCTGGCGCTGGTCGGCCTGACCGCTGCGATCATCACGTACTTCGCCACCGGCTGGGTGCGCGTGCTGGCCATCCGGATCGGCGCCGTCGCCTACCCGCGCGAACGCGATGTCCACGTCCAGCCGGTCCCGCGGATGGGCGGGTTGGCGATGTACATCGGCGTGGCCGCCGCGGTGTTGCTGGCTTCTCAACTTCCGGCGCTGACCCGAGGATTCGTCTACTCCACCGGCATGCCCGCAGTGGTGGTCGCCGGTGGGCTGATCATGGCCATCGGGCTGATCGACGACCGCTGGGGGCTGGACGCGCTGACCAAATTCGCCGGCCAGATCACCGCGGCCAGCGTGCTGGTCACCATGGGCGTGGCCTGGAGCGTGCTCTACATCCCGTTCGGGGGAGTGGGCACCATCGTGCTCGACCAGGTGTCGTCGATCCTGCTGACGCTCGCGCTCACGGTGTCGATCGTCAACGCGATGAACTTCGTGGACGGACTCGACGGGCTGGCCGCCGGCCTGGGACTCATCACGGCGCTGGCCATCTGCATCTTCTCGGTCGGGCTGCTGCGAGACCACGGCGGCGACGTCCTGTTCTACCCACCCGCGGTGATCTCGGTGGTGCTCGCCGGGGCCTGCCTGGGCTTCCTGCCACACAATTTCCACCGGGCCAAGATCTTCATGGGCGACTCGGGATCGATGCTGATCGGCCTGATGCTGGGTGCGGCGTCGACCACGGCCGCCGGACCGATCTCGCAGAACGCCTACGGTGCCCGCGACGTTTTCGCGCTCATGTCGCCGTTCCTCCTGGTGATCGCAGTGATGCTGGTGCCGGCGCTGGACACGTTGCTGGCCATCGTGCGTCGCACCCGAGCCGGCCGCAGTCCGCTCAGCCCCGACAAGATGCACCTGCATCACCGGCTTCTGCAGATCGGTCACTCGCATCGCCGCGCCGTGCTGCTGATCTACCTGTGGGTGGGCATCATCGCCTTCGGCGCCGCGGCGACCATCTTCTTCGATCCGCGCTACACCGGAGCGGTCGTCGCGGCCGCCATCGTGGTGGCGATCGTGGTGACACTGATACCCCTGTTGCAACGCGGGAGCGAAGGCTCCGAGGACGAGCACGAGGCGAAGTACGACAAAAAGTAGTAGGCCACGTTTAGGGGTGCCTACCATGTGTTAGGGTGCTGCCAGAACCCGAAAAACCTCGCGGGTTGCCGGCCCGGCCCATCGGTTCGACGAACCGTCAGGTGCCGATCAACGACCGACAAAGGGAGCTGCCCCGTGGGTGATTCAAGCCCGCCCGCCGCCCTCCGATATTCTCGTCGGGCGCGCACAGGGTTTTGCCAGGGGGCAGCAACCGTTGGCATCTCCGAGGGTGCAGCGTTTCGTGACAGCGGGATTGGGGTGAATCAGTGACGACACCAGCGCAAAACGCGCCGTTGGTGTTCCCGTCGGTGGCTTTCCGGCCACTGCGTCTCCTGATTGTTTGCGTTGCACTGACCGCGCTGGCCATCGTGGCCGCCGCATTCACCGGACACATTTTCTTCGGCGTCTTCTTCGGTGTCGGCCTGGGCCTCGGCCTGGTCAACGCCCTGCTGGTGCGCCGGGCCGTCGAGTCGATCACGGCCGAAGATCACCCGCTCAAGAAGAAGATGGCCGTGAACTCCGCGACTCGGCTGCTGATCATCACCGCGATCGCACTCGGCATCGCATTTGTCTTCAAAACCTCGGGCGGCATCGCGGTGCTGTTCGGGCTGGCGATTTTCCAGGCTCTGCTGGTGATGAGCACCAGCATCCCCGTGCTGCGGAAAATCCGCTCGAACGGCCTGGATGTCTTGGATACGGAATCGAAGGGTTGAGCTGACCTAAATGACTCAGACGACGACCGTGCTCGCCGCCGAAGAGGGTGGCGCCGCCATCCACGTCGGCCACCACACGATGGTGTTCGAGCTGTTCGGGATGACGTTCAACGGTGACACCATCCTGGCCACCGCGATCACCGCGGTGATCGTGATCGCCCTGGCATTCGTCCTGCGGGCCAAGGTCACCTCGACCGGTGTGCCCGGCGGTGTGCAGCTGTTCTGGGAGGCCCTGACCATCCAGATGCGCGGGCAGATCGAAGCCGCGATCGGCATGAAGGTCGCGCCGTTCGTGCTGCCGCTGTCGGTGGCGATCTTCGTCTTCATCCTGGTCTCCAACTGGCTGTCGGTCCTGCCGCTGCAGTACGGGGGAGCGGACGGCGCCGCCGCCGAGTGGTACAAGCCGCCGGCCTCCGACATCAACTTCGTGCTGGCGCTGGCCCTGTTCGTGTTCGTCTGCTACCACGCGGCAGGCATCTGGCGCCGCGGCATCATCGGCCACCCGGTCAAGGTGCTCAAGGGTCACGTGCCCGCACTGCTGCCGATCAACATCGTCGAGGAACTCGCCAAGCCGATCTCGCTGGCCCTCCGTCTTTTCGGCAACATCTTCGCCGGCGGCATCCTGGTCGCGCTGATCGCGATGTTCCCCTGGTACATCCAGTGGGCGCCGAACGCGATCTGGAAGACCTTCGACCTGTTCGTCGGCTTGATCCAGGCCTTCATCTTCTCGCTGCTGACGATCCTGTACTTCAGCCAGGCGATGGAACTGGACCACGAAGACCACTGAGCACGACAACCTAGATCCACTGACCCCTAACAACTGCACCACACGAACCTCTGGCGGCGCAGCCACCAGTTATCAAGGAGGATAAAAGGAATGGAACTCGACCCCAACGCCCTCATCACGGCCGGCGCTCTGATCGGTGGCGGTTTGATCATGGGCGGCGGCGCCATCGGCGCTGGTATCGGTGACGGTATCGCGGGTAACGCGCTGATCTCGGGTATCGCCCGGCAGCCCGAGGCCCAGGGCCGGCTGTTCACCCCGTTCTTCATCACCGTCGGTCTGGTGGAGGCCGCGTACTTCATCAACCTGGCCTTCATGGCGCTGTTCGTCTTCGCCACCCCGGGCCTGCAGTAGTCCATCAGCATGGGTGAACTGAGCGCAACGATCCTGGCCTCAAGCCAGGCAGCGGCGGAAGGCGGTGGGGGCCAGAGCAACTTCCTGGTCCCCAACGGCACCTTCTTCGCCGTGCTGATCATTTTCCTGATCACACTCGCTGTGATCGCGAAATGGGTTGTGCCACCGGTCGGCAAGGTGCTGGCAGAGCGTGAAGCGATGCTGGCGAAGACCGCCGCTGACAATCGGAAGTCGGCCGAGCAGGTGGCCGCGGCACAGGCCGACTACAACGAGGCGATGGCCGGGGCTCGCACCCAGGCATCGGCAATCCGTGACGAGGCCCGTGCCGCGGGCCGCGAGGTGGTCGACGCCAAGCGTGCCGAGGCCAGCACCGAAGTGGCCACGACAGTGCGCCAGGCCGATGAGCAGCTTGCTGCCCAAAGTGCCGAGGTGCGGTCGGGGCTCGAGTCCTCGGTGGACGGGCTCTCGCAGACCCTGGCCAGCCGAATTTTGGGCATCGACGTGAAATCAGGTGGGACGCAGTAGATGTCGATATTTATCGGGCAGCTGATCGGCTTTGCCGTCATCGCATTCATCATCATCAAGTGGGTGGTGCCTCCGGTGCGGAGCCTGATGCAGAAGCAGCAGGAAGCCGTGCGGGTCGCTCTCGCCGAGAGCGCCGATGCGGCGAAGAAGCTCGCCGATGCCGATGAGATGCATGCCAAGGCACTCGCCGACGCCAAGGCCGAATCGACCAAGGTGACCGACGAGGCCGCGCAGGACTCCGAGCGGATCACCGCTCAGCTGGCCGAGCAGGCCGGAACCGAGGCCGAGCGGATCAAGGCACAGGGCGCCCAGCAGATTCAGCTGATGCGCCAGCAGCTCATCCGTCAGCTGCGGACCGGTCTCGGATCGGAGTCGGTGGCCAAGGCCGACGCTCTGGTGCGGGCACACGTCGCCGATCCGGCCGCGCAGGCGGCCACCGTCGATAGATTCTTGGCCGAGCTGGACCAGATGGCCCCGTCGACCGTGGTGATCGACACCGCCGCCACGGCCAAGCTGCGCGCGGCCAGCCGCGAGTCGCTGACCGTCGTGGTCGACAAGTTCGACTCGGTCGCAGGCGGTCTGGACGCCGACGGCCTGACCACACTGGCCGAGGAACTGACCTCGGTGGCCAAGCTGCTGCTGTCGGAGTCGGTGCTCACCAGGCATCTGGCCGAGCCGACCGACAACTCCGCGGCCAAGGTCGAGCTGGTTGACCGTCTGCTGTCGGGCCAGGTCGGCACCACCACTCTGGATGTGCTGCGGACCGCCGTCTCGCAGCGTTGGTCGACCGAATCGAACCTGGTCGACGCGATTGAACACACCGCCCGGCTGGCGCTGCTCAAGCGCGCCGAGATCGGCGGTGAGGTCGATGAGGTGGAGGACCAGCTGTTCCGGTTCGGTCGCCTGCTCGACGCCGAGCCCAAGCTCTCGGCCCTGCTCAGTGACTACACGACCCCGGTCGACGGTCGAATCGCCTTGCTGGACAAGGTGCTCGCCGGCAATGCGAGTGGAAACGGGACGGCAGCTGCGCTGCTGACCCAGACTGTGGGGCTGCTGCGCGGTGAGCGCGCCGACGAGGCCGTCATCGACCTCGCCGAGCTCGCAGTCGCCCGCCGCGGTGAAGTGGTCGCTCACGTGACCGCCGCCGCTGACCTGACCGATGCTCAGCGGACCCGGTTGTCGGAGGTGCTCACCCGCATCTACGGACACCCGGTGGCAGTGCAGTTGCACGTCGACCCGGAACTGCTCGGTGGTCTGTCGATCACCGTCGGTGACGAAGTGATCGACGGCTCGATCTCGTCCCGACTGGCCGCCGCAGCGACCCAGCTGCCGGACTAACCGAACTCAAGAACCACCCAAGAACAAGGTAGGAAGACGAAAAACCATGGCAGAGTTGACAATCTCGGCTGCTGATATCGAAGGTGCCATCGAGGATTACGTATCCTCGTTTTCCGCCGACACCGAGCGTGAAGAGATCGGCACCGTCGTCGACGCCGGTGACGGCATCGCTCACGTCGAGGGCCTGCCCTCGGTCATGACCCAGGAGCTCCTCGAGTTCCCGGGCGGTGTGTTGGGTGTGGCGCTCAACCTCGACGAGCACAGCGTCGGCGCCGTCATCCTGGGTGAGTTCGAGAAGATCGAAGAAGGCCAGCAGGTCAAGCGCACCGGCGAGGTGCTCTCCGTGCCGGTCGGCGACGCCTTCCTCGGTCGCGTCGTCAACCCGCTCGGCCAGCCGATCGACGGCCAGGGCGACATCGAAGCCGAGACCCGCCGTGCCCTCGAGCTGCAGGCCCCTTCGGTGGTGCAGCGTCAGGGCGTCGGCGAGCCGCTGCAGACCGGCATCAAGGCCGTTGACGCCATGACCCCGATCGGCCGCGGCCAGCGCCAGCTGATCATCGGTGACCGCAAGACCGGCAAGACCGCGCTCTGCGTCGACACCATCCTCAACCAGCGCGAAGCCTGGCTGACCGGCGATCCCAAGCAGCAGGTGCGCTGCGTGTACGTCGCCGTCGGCCAGAAGGGCACCACCATCGCCAGCGTGAAGCGCGCGCTGGAAGAGGGCGGCGCGATGGAGTACACCACCATCGTGGCGGCCCCCGCCTCCGATCCGGCCGGCTTCAAGTGGCTGGCGCCCTACACCGGTTCGGCCATCGGCCAGCACTGGATGTACGACGGCAAGCACGTGCTGATCGTGTTCGACGACCTGACCAAGCAGGCCGAGGCCTACCGTGCCATCTCGCTGCTGCTGCGCCGCCCGCCGGGCCGCGAGGCATACCCCGGTGACGTCTTCTACCTGCACTCGCGTCTGCTAGAGCGTTGCGCAAAGCTGTCCGACGAGCTCGGCGGTGGTTCGATGACGGGTCTGCCGATCATCGAGACCAAGGCCAACGACATCTCGGCCTACATCCCGACCAACGTCATCTCGATCACCGACGGCCAGTGCTTCCTGGAGTCCGACCTGTTCAACCAGGGTGTGCGCCCGGCCGTGAACGTCGGTGTGTCGGTGTCCCGCGTCGGTGGCGCCGCGCAGATCAAGGCCATGAAAGAGGTCGCGGGCTCGCTGCGTCTGGACCTGTCGCAGTACCGCGAGCTGGAGGCCTTCGCGGCCTTCGCCTCGGACCTGGACGCGGCTTCCAAGGCTCAGCTGGACCGCGGTGTCCGCCTGGTCGAGCTGCTCAAGCAGCCCCAGTACAGCCCGCTGGCGGTCGAGGACCAGGTCGTCGAGATCTTCCTCGGTACCCAGGGCCATCTGGATTCGGTTCCGGCCGAGGATGTCTCGCGCTTCTCCTCCGAGCTGCTGGAGCACGTGAAGGCCAGCCACTCCGACATCCTCACCGGGATCAAGGAGACCAAGAAGCTGTCCGAGGAGGCCGAGGAGAAGCTGGTCTCGGTCATCAACGAGTTCAAGAAGGGCTTCGCCGCCACCGACGGCAGCTCCGTGGTTGTCAAGGAGGCCGATGCTGACGCACTCGACCCCGAGGACCTGGAGAAGGAATCGGTCAAGGTCCGCAAGCCGGCACCGAAGAAGGCCTAGGTAACCAATGGCAGCCACACTTCGCGAGCTACGCGGGCGTATCCGCTCCGCTTCGTCGATCAAGAAGATCACGAAGGCCCAGGAGCTGATCGCCACGTCGCGGATCGCCAAGGCGCAGGCCCGGGTGGACGCGGCCCGGCCCTACTCCACCGAGATCACCAACATGCTCACCGAGCTGGCCGGCGCCAGCGCGCTGGATCACCCGCTGCTCGTGCAGCGGGAGAACCCCAAGCGGGCCGGTGTGCTGGTGGTGTCCTCGGACCGCGGTCTCTGCGGCGGTTACAACGCCAACGTGCTGCGCCGGGCCGAGGAACTGTTCTCGCTGCTGCGGGAAGAGGGCAAGAACCCGGTGCTCTACGTCGTCGGCCGGAAGGCTTTGGGCTACTACAGCTTTCGCCAACGGCCGGTGACCGAGTCGTGGACGGGCTTCTCCGAGCGCCCCGAGTACGAGAACGCCAAGGAGATCGCCGACACGCTCGTGACGGCGTTCATGTCCGGCGCTGACGACGAGGGTGACGACGCCGGAGCCGACGGCATCCTTGGGGTCGACGAACTGCACATCGTCTCCACCGAGTTCCGGTCGATGCTTTCGCAAACCGCGGTGGCGCATCGGATCGCGCCGCTGGTCGTCGAGTACGTGGGTGAGCCGGAGACCGGCCCGCACACGCTGTACTCGTTCGAACCGAACGCCGAGGATCTGTTCGACGCGCTGTTGCCGCGCTACATCGCCACCCGCGTGTACGCAGCGCTGCTGGAGGCGGCGGCCTCGGAGTCGGCTTCGCGCCGGCGCGCCATGAAGTCGGCCACCGACAACGCCGACGATCTGATCAAGGCACTGACGCTCGCGGCCAACCGCGAACGCCAGGCGCAGATCACCCAGGAAATCAGCGAGATCGTGGGCGGCGCGAACGCGCTGGCCGACGCGCGCTAGCCGGACCAAAGACGAAAGCCTCGTAGGAAAGCGAAGAGAGAATGACTGCTACTGCAGAGAAGACCGCGGGCCGCGTAGTCCGCATCACCGGCCCGGTGGTGGATATTGAATTCCCGCGCGGTGCCGTGCCCGAGCTGTTCAACGCGCTGCACGCCGACATCACCTATGGCGCGCTCGCCAAGACCCTGACGCTCGAGGTTGCCCAGCACCTCGGCGACAACCTGGTGCGCTGCATCTCCATGCAGCCCACTGACGGCCTGGTGCGTGGCACCGACGTCCGCGACACCGGCGCCTCGATCTCGGTGCCGGTCGGCGACGGCGTCAAGGGCCACGTGTTCAACGCCCTCGGTGACTGCCTCGACGAGCCCGGCTACGGCAAGGACTTCCAGCACTGGTCGATCCACCGCAAGCCGCCGGCCTTCGCCGACCTGGAGCCCCGCACCGAGATGCTGGAGACCGGTCTGAAGGTCGTCGACCTGCTGACCCCGTACGTGCGCGGTGGCAAGATCGCCCTGTTCGGTGGTGCCGGCGTGGGCAAGACGGTTCTGATCCAGGAGATGATCAACCGTATCGCCCGCAACTTCGGTGGTACCTCGGTGTTCGCCGGCGTCGGTGAGCGCACCCGTGAGGGCAACGACCTGTGGGTCGAGCTCGCGGACGCCAACGTGCTCAAGGACACCGCGCTTGTGTTCGGCCAGATGGACGAGCCGCCAGGCACCCGTATGCGCGTCGCCCTGTCGGCCCTGACCATGGCCGAGTACTTCCGCGACGAGCAGAACCAGGACGTGCTGCTCTTCATCGACAACATCTTCCGGTTCACCCAGGCCGGTTCCGAGGTTTCGACCCTGCTGGGTCGTATGCCTTCGGCCGTGGGTTACCAGCCGACGCTGGCCGACGAGATGGGTGAGCTGCAGGAGCGCATCACCTCGACCCGTGGTCGTTCGATCACCTCGATGCAGGCCGTGTACGTGCCCGCCGACGACTACACCGACCCGGCACCGGCCACCACGTTCGCCCACCTGGACGCCACCACCGAGCTTTCTCGTGCGGTGTTCTCCAAGGGCATCTTCCCCGCTGTGGACCCGCTGGCTTCGTCCTCGACGATCCTGCACCCCAGCGTCGTCGGCGACGAGCACTACCGCGTCGCCCAGGAAGTCATCCGGATCCTGCAGCGCTACAAGGACCTTCAGGACATCATCGCCATCCTCGGTATCGACGAGCTGTCGGAAGAGGACAAGGTTCTGGTGTACCGCGCCCGTAAGATCGAGCGCTTCCTGAGCCAGAACATGATGGCGGCCGAGCAGTTCACCGGCCAGCCGGGTTCGACCGTGCCGCTCAAGGAGACCATCGAGGCCTTCGACAAGCTGGCCAAGGGCGAGTTCGATCACCTGCCCGAGCAGGCGTTCTTCCTCATCGGTGGTCTGGACGACCTGGCGAAGAAGGCTGAAAGCCTCGGCGCCAAGCTGTGATGACTTCTGTAGAAACCCGAGTGCGAGAGGTGGTGTGACATGGCTGATCTGAACGTCGAGATCGTGGCCGTGGAGCGTGAGCTCTGGTCCGGTGCCGCTACGTTCGTCTTCACAAGGACCACCGCCGGTGAGATCGGCATCCTGCCGCGCCATATCCCGTTGGTCGCGCAGCTGGTCGACGACGCCATGGTGCGGGTCGAGCGTGAAGGCGAGGACGATCTGCGGATCGCCGTTGACGGCGGTTTCCTGTCGGTGACGGAGGAGACGGTCCGAATCCTGGTGGAGAACGCTCAGTTCGAATCCGAGATCGACGCCGAGTCCGCGAAGCAGGACGCGGAGTCCGACGACGAGCAGACAGCGGCATGGGGTCGGGCGCGCCTGCGCGCTCTCGGCCAGATCGACTGACGACAGAGACGACAGATGAGCGCGCCCATGATTGTCATGGTCGCGCTCGTCTGCGTTCTGGCTGTTTTGGCCGGCGCGCTGAGCTACCGCTTGTGGAAGTTGCGTCAGGTCGGGGGAACAGCGGCCATCCTGCGCGACTTCCCCGCTGACGGAGGCAGTGGCTGGCGCCACGGCGTGATGCGCTACCGCGGTGGGGAAGCTGGTTTCTACCGGCTGTCGAGCATGCGGTGGTGGCCTGACCGGCGTTTGAGCCGGAGGGGGCTGGAAGTGGTGTCGCGCCGTGCCCCGCGTGGCGACGAATTCGACATCATGACCGACGCGACGGTCATTCTCGAACTGCGCGACAACAGTCCCGAGCGCAGGCAGGGCTACGAGATCGCCTTGGACCGGGGTGCTCTGACGGCGTTCACGTCGTGGCTCGAATCGCGGCCATCGCCGCGGGCCCGGCGGCGGAACTACTGAGCGGCTCCGGGTTTCCAGAGCACGTCCCCGTCCGGATTCGCCACTCGCGACAGGATGAACAGCAGATCCGACAGTCGGTTGAGGTACTTCGCCGGCAGGACACTCACCGAATCACCGTGCTCCTGCACGGCAATCCAAGCTGACCGCTCGGCGCGGCGGGCCACCGTGCGTGCGACGTGCAACAGCGCCGACAGGGGAGTGCCTCCGGGCAGGATGAACGAATTCAGTGCAGGTAGTGCCTCGTTGAACTCGTCGCACCACTTCTCGAGCCGGTCGATGTAGGCCTGTGAGATGCGCAGCGGTGGGTGCTCGGGGTTGTCCACGACGGGCGTCGACAAATCTGCACCGGCGTCGAACAGGTCGTTCTGAATCTGCCTGAGCACAGCCAGGATTTGCTGATCGGGTTCGCCGAGGGCGACTGCGACGCCGATGGCGGCGTTGGCTTCGTCACAGTCGGCATATGCCGCCAACCTCGAATCATTCTTGGAAACCCTGCTGAAGTCACTCAGCCCGGTCGTGCCGTCGTCGCCGGTGCGGGTATAGATACGGGTGAGATGAACCGCCATAGCTGAACCGTACCGGGCTCGCGGACACGTTGGCCGGGCCCGCCGGATCTGTCCGAGCAGGCGGAAACTCGACGGCGGGCTGTCTACACTAACCGGCGTGAGCGAGCGTTTCTTGGTGACCGGCGGGAACCGGTTATCAGGCGAAGTTGCTGTCGGTGGCGCGAAGAACAGTGTGCTGAAACTGATGGCGGCCTCGTTGCTGGCCGAGGGCACCAGCACCATCACCAACTGCCCCGACATCCTCGACGTGCCGTTGATGGCGGAGGTCTTACGAGGGTTGGGTGCCACGGTCGAGCTGGACGGTGACACCGTGCGCATCACGTCGCCCGACGAACCCAAGTACGACGCCGATTTCGCGGCGGTCCGGCAGTTCCGCGCCTCTGTGTGTGTGCTGGGACCACTGGTAGGGCGGTGCAAGAAGGCGAAGGTGGCTCTTCCCGGTGGAGATGCCATCGGGTCGCGGCCCCTGGACATGCATCAGGCCGGACTGCGCCAACTGGGTGCGACCTGCAATATCGAGCACGGCTGTGTGGTGGCCGAAGCCGACCATCTACGGGGCGCCGAGATCCAACTCGAGTTCCCGTCAGTGGGGGCGACCGAGAACATCCTGATGGCCGCGGTGCTGGCCGAAGGGGTCACCACCATCCACAACGCGGCGCGCGAGCCTGACATCGTCGACATCTGCGCGATGCTCAACCAGATGGGGGCCAAGGTCAGCGGTGCGGGGACGTCGACGCTGACGATCACCGGGGTGGATCGGCTCTATCCGACGGAGCACCGCGTGATCGGCGACCGCATCGTGGCGGCGACGTGGGGGATAGCCGCGGCAATGACGCGCGGCGACATCTCGGTGACGGGCGTGGACCCGCAGCACCTGCAGCTGGTCCTGCACAAGCTGCACGACGCCGGCGCCACGGTCACCCAGAACGATGACGGTTTCCGGGTGGTGCAGTACGAGCGCCCCAAGGCGGTCAACGTGGCGACGCTGCCGTTCCCGGGGTTCCCGACCGACCTGCAGCCGATGGCGATCGGTCTGGCGTCGGTGGCGGACGGCACCTCGATGATCACCGAGAACGTTTTCGAAGCTCGCTTCCGGTTCGTCGAGGAGATGATCCGGTTGGGTGCCGATGCGCGGACGGACGGTCACCATGCCGTTGTGCGGGGGATCCCGCAGCTCTCGAGCGCGCCGGTGTGGTCGTCGGACATCCGTGCCGGCGCCGGCCTGGTGCTCGCAGGCCTGGTCGCCGACGGCGAAACCGAGGTTCACGACGTGTTCCACATCGATCGCGGTTACCCGCTGTTCGTGGAAAACCTGTTGAGCCTCGGAGCCGAGATCGAAAGAGTAGGGTCGTAGGGAGCGCGTTCGAGCCTGGCTTTCAGCCTCGAAATCGCGCTGACCAGCCGATTTGACCTTGAAGGCTGGCGCGCGCTAATCTTTTGAAGTCGCCGCGGAGCGGGGAAAATCCCCCGGGCCAGAGCGACTTGACAAGCCAGCCGAGAACGTACTAACCTGGCGAGGTTGCCTCAGACCGGATGAAATAAGCCAGGATGAAGCAACTTGACTTGCCGGCAAGGTTCCAATTAAGCTGGTGGGGTTGCCCCAAAACAGGGTGACAAAGCAGAAAAGCCTGTTGTTTGAGAACTCAATAGTGTGTTTGGTGGTTTTTGTTTGTTGTTTTTTGGCCACGCTCTTTTTCCCGTTTAGGGTGTGGTTGTTGTTTTTTGATGCCAGTTTTTGGTGTCTTTTGTTTGTGATCGGATTTTTCTGATTCGAATTCTGCCGGGTTTGTCCCGGGGTTTTTGTTTGGAGAGTTTGATCCTGGCTCAGGACGAACGCTGGCGGCGTGCTTAACACATGCAAGTCGAACGGAAAGGCCCTTCGGGGCACTCGAGTGGCGAACGGGTGAGTAACACGTGGGTGATCTGCCCTGCACTTTGGGATAAGCCTGGGAAACTGGGTCTAATACCGAATAGGACCGCGCTCTTCATGGGGTGTGGTGGAAAGCTTTTGCGGTGTGGGATGGGCCCGCGGCCTATCAGCTTGTTGGTGGGGTAATGGCCTACCAAGGCGACGACGGGTAGCCGGCCTGAGAGGGTGACCGGCCACACTGGGACTGAGATACGGCCCAGACTCCTACGGGAGGCAGCAGTGGGGAATATTGCACAATGGGCGCAAGCCTGATGCAGCGACGCCGCGTGAGGGATGACGGCCTTCGGGTTGTAAACCTCTTTCAATAGGGACGAAGCGCAAGTGACGGTACCTATAGAAGAAGGACCGGCCAACTACGTGCCAGCAGCCGCGGTAATACGTAGGGTCCGAGCGTTGTCCGGAATTACTGGGCGTAAAGAGCTCGTAGGTGGTTTGTCGCGTTGTTCGTGAAAACTCACAGCTTAACTGTGGGCGTGCGGGCGATACGGGCAGACTAGAGTACTGCAGGGGAGACTGGAATTCCTGGTGTAGCGGTGGAATGCGCAGATATCAGGAGGAACACCGGTGGCGAAGGCGGGTCTCTGGGCAGTAACTGACGCTGAGGAGCGAAAGCGTGGGGAGCGAACAGGATTAGATACCCTGGTAGTCCACGCCGTAAACGGTGGGTACTAGGTGTGGGTTTCCTTCCTTGGGATCCGTGCCGTAGCTAACGCATTAAGTACCCCGCCTGGGGAGTACGGCCGCAAGGCTAAAACTCAAAGGAATTGACGGGGGCCCGCACAAGCGGCGGAGCATGTGGATTAATTCGATGCAACGCGAAGAACCTTACCTGGGTTTGACATGCACAGGACGCCAGTAGAGATATTGGTTCCCTTGTGGCCTGTGTGCAGGTGGTGCATGGCTGTCGTCAGCTCGTGTCGTGAGATGTTGGGTTAAGTCCCGCAACGAGCGCAACCCTTGTCTCATGTTGCCAGCACGTAATGGTGGGGACTCGTGAGAGACTGCCGGGGTCAACTCGGAGGAAGGTGGGGATGACGTCAAGTCATCATGCCCCTTATGTCCAGGGCTTCACACATGCTACAATGGCCGGTACAAAGGGCTGCGATGCCGTGAGGTGGAGCGAATCCTTTCAAAGCCGGTCTCAGTTCGGATCGGGGTCTGCAACTCGACCCCGTGAAGTCGGAGTCGCTAGTAATCGCAGATCAGCAACGCTGCGGTGAATACGTTCCCGGGCCTTGTACACACCGCCCGTCACGTCATGAAAGTCGGTAACACCCGAAGCCGGTGGCCTAACCCTTGTGGAGGGAGCCGTCGAAGGTGGGATCGGCGATTGGGACGAAGTCGTAACAAGGTAGCCGTACCGGAAGGTGCGGCTGGATCACCTCCTTTCTAAGGAGCACCGATTCGATTCCCCCGCCGTCCGCGAAGTCGTGGGCAGTAGTGCGGTTGGGATATTTCAGCCAGGCCCTGTAGTGGGTGTCTGGTGGGTGCAAATGACAAACGTTGAGCCGGCGCGGGAAAGCGTTGGTGATGGAACTGCCGAACACACTATTGGGCTTTGAGACAACAGGCCCGTGCCCTCTTCGGGGGGTGGCATCCCGTTGGGGGTGTCGGCGTGTTGTTGCCTCACTTTGGTGGTGGGGTGTGGTGTTTGATTTGTGGATAGTGGTTGCGAGCATCTAGCACGCAGAATCGTGTGGTCTCACTCCTTGTGGGTGGGGCTGGTTTTGTGTGTTGATGTGCAATTTCTTTTGAAACTCATTTTTGGTTTTTGTGTTGTAAGTGTTTAAGGGCGCATGGTGGATGCCTTGGCACTGGGAGCCGATGAAGGACGTTGGAGGCTGCGATATGCCTCGGGGAGCTGCCAACCGAGCGTTGATCCGAGGATGTCCGAATGGGGAAACCCGGCACGAGTGATGTCGTGTCACCCTGCACTGAATACATAGGTGTAGGGAGGGAACGCGGGGAAGTGAAACATCTCAGTACCCGTAGGAAGAGAAAACAAAATGTGATTCCGTGAGTAGTGGCGAGCGAAAGCGGAGGATGGCTAAACCGTATGCATGTGATACCGGGTAGGGGTTGTGTGTGCGGGGTTGTGGGACCTGTTTTTCCAGCTCTACCTGGCTGGAGGGTAGTGAGAAAATGTCGTGGTTAACGGAAGTGGTTTGGGATGACCTGCCGTAGACGGTGAGAGCCCGGTACGTGAAAACCTGACATCTACCTTAATGGTGTTCCCGAGTAGCAGCGGGCCCGTGAAATCTGCTGTGAATCTGCCGGGACCACCCGGTAAGCCTGAATACTTCCCAGTGACCGATAGCGGATTAGTACCGTGAGGGAATGGTGAAAAGTACCCCGGGAGGGGAGTGAAATAGTACCTGAAACCGTGCGCTTACAATCCGTCAGAGCCCTCCTTCGTGGTGGGGTGATGGCGTGCCTTTTGAAGAATGAGCCTGCGAGTCAGGGACATGTCGCGAGGTTAACCCGTGTGGGGTAGCCGCAGCGAAAGCGAGTCTGAATAGGGCGTATCCAATCCGTAGGGGTTGGTGTAGTGGTGTGTTCTGGACCCGAAGCGGAGTGATCTACCCATGGCCAGGGTGAAGCGCGGGTAAGACCGCGTGGAGGCCCGAACCCACTTAGGTTGAAGACTGAGGGGATGAGCTGTGGGTAGGGGTGAAAGGCCAATCAAACTCCGTGATAGCTGGTTCTCCCCGAAATGCATTTAGGTGCAGCGTCACATGTTTCTTGTTGGAGGTAGAGCTACTGGATGGCCGATGGGCCCCACAGGGTTACTGACGTCAGCCAAACTCCGAATGCCGACAAGTCCAAGAATGTGGCAGTGAGACGGCGGGGGATAAGCTCCGTGCGTCGAGAGGAAACAGCCCAGATCGCCGGCTAAGGCCCCTAAGCGTGTGCTAAGTGGAAAAGGATGTGCAGTCGCGAAGACAACCAGGAGGTTGGCTTAGAAGCAGCCACCCTTGAAAGAGTGCGTAATAGCTCACTGGTCAAGTGATTGTGCGCCGATAATGTAGCGGGGCTCAAGCACACCGCCGAAGCCGCGGCAACGATTTATCGTTGGGTAGGGGAGCGTCCTGCATCCGGTGAAGCAGCAGAGTGATCTAGCTGTGGAGGGTGTGGGAGTGAGAATGCAGGCATGAGTAGCGAATAGGCAAGTGAGAACCTTGCCCGCCGAAAGACCAAGGGTTCCTGGGCCAGGCCAGTCCTCCCAGGGTGAGTCGGGACCTAAGGCGAGGCCGACAGGCGTAGTCGATGGACAACGGGTTGATATTCCCGTACCCGTGTATGTGCGTCCCTGATGAATCCATTGTGCTAACCATCCAAAACCGTCGTGACCGATCCCTTCGGGGTGAGGCGTTGACGGGGCTGCGTGGGACCCCGGTGGGTAGTAGTCAAGCGATGGGGTGACGCAGGAAGGTAGCCGTACCAGTCAGTGGTTGTACTGGGGTAAGCCTGTAGGGAGAAACGTAGGCAAATCCGCGTTTCACATATCCTGAGAGGTGATGCATAGCCGTTTGAGGCGAATTCGGTGATCCTATGCTGCCAAGAAAAGCCTCTAGCGAGGACATACACGGCCCGTACCCCAAACCAACACAGGTGGTCAGGTAGAGAATACTAAGGCGTACGAGTGAACTATGGTTAAGGAACTCGGCAAAATGCCCCCGTAACTTCGGGAGAAGGGGGACCCACATGGCGTGTAAGCCTTTACGGCCCAAGCGTGAGTGGGTGGCACAAACCAGTGAGAAGCGACTGTTTACTAAAAACACAGGTCCGTGCGAAGTCGCAAGACGATGTATACGGACTGACGCCTGCCCGGTGCTGGAAGGTTAAGAGGACCTGTTAACCCTTCGGGGTGAAGCAGAGAATTTAAGCCCCAGTAAACGGCGGTGGTAACTATAACCATCCTAAGGTAGCGAAATTCCTTGTCGGGTAAGTTCCGACCTGCACGAATGGCGTAACGACTTCTCAACTGTCTCAACCATAGACTCGGCGAAATTGCACTACGAGTAAAGATGCTCGTTACGCGCGGCAGGACGAAAAGACCCCGGGACCTTTACTACAACTTGGTATTGGTGCTCGATACGGTTTGTGTAGGATAGGTGGGAGACTGTGAAATTCACACGCCAGTGTGGGTGGAGTCGTTGTTGAAATACCACTCTGATCGTATTGGGCCTCTAACCTCGGACCGTATATCCGGTTCAGGGACAGTGCCTGGTGGGTAGTTTAACTGGGGCGGTTGCCTCCCAAAATGTAACGGAGGCGCCCAAAGGTTCCCTCAACCTGGACGGCAATCAGGTGTTGAGTGTAAGTGCACAAGGGAGCTTGACTGCGAGACGTACATGTCGAGCAGGGACGAAAGTCGGGACTAGTGATCCGGCACCTCTGAGTGGAAGGGGTGTCGCTCAACGGATAAAAGGTACCCCGGGATAACAGGCTGATCTTCCCCAAGAGTCCATATCGACGGGATGGTTTGGCACCTCGATGTCGGCTCGTCGCATCCTGGGGCTGGAGCAGGTCCCAAGGGTTGGGCTGTTCGCCCATTAAAGCGGCACGCGAGCTGGGTTTAGAACGTCGTGAGACAGTTCGGTCTCTATCCGCCGCGCGCGTCAGAAGCTTGAGGAAATCTGTCCCTAGTACGAGAGGACCGGGACGGACGAACCTCTGGTATACCAGTTGTTCCACCAGGAGCACCGCTGGATAGCCACGTTCGGACAGGATAACCGCTGAAAGCATCTAAGCGGGAAACCCCCTCCAAGACCAGGCTTCTCACCCTTTTAGAGGGATAAGGCCCCCCGCAGACCACGGGATTGATAGACCAGACCTGGAAGCCCAGCAATGGGTGCAGGGAACTGGCACTAACCGGCCGAAAACTTACAACAACCAACAAACACCACAATGTTTGGGTTTTGAGTAAGACGCACAACCTGACCTCGCAACCACATCCATAAACACCCACACACTCGTGTGTCCGGAGTGCACCGCACCCCACCACCAAAACACACAGATTTACACCCAAAAACGGGTGAATAGAGTTACGGCGGTCCATAGCGGCAGGGAAACGCCCGGTCCCATCCCGAACCCGGAAGCTAAGCCTGCCAGCGCCGATGATACTACCCTCTCGGGTGGAAAAGTAGGACACCGCCGAACACAAATTAAGTCCCGGGCCCTCCGATTTCGATCGGAGGGCCCGGGCATTTTTGTATGTGGACGCGTTTTCAATTCCGTTCGAGAATTGAAAACGCGCCTATTCAATTGAACAGAGCCGGCGTCGTACGACTTTTCTCCAATTCCAACAATGCCCGCTTGCGGTCCAGGCCGCCGCCGTACCCGGTGAGGCTGCCGTTGGCGCCGATCACCCGATGGCAGGGCACGATGATGCCGATCGGATTGTGCCCATTGGCCAAGCCGACAGCCCGTGAAGCGCTCGGGGAACCGATCTGACGGGCGATCTCACCGTAGGTACAGGTCTCGCCATACGGAATCGTCTGCAAGGCGTCCCACACACGTCGCTGAAACTGTGTCCCCACCATGTCGAGTTCGAGGTGGAATTCCGTACGTTCGCCGGCGAAATACGCGGACAGTTGATCGACGGCTTCGGCGAAGGCACTGTCGTCGCGCTCCCAGCCGTCGCGGCTCGGCTCATAGGTCTGATCGACCATCCGTAAGTGCATGAGCTTGCCGTCCCGGCCGGCCAGCGTCAGGAGGCCGACGGGGCTGTCCATGGTGCGGTACTGCAGTGTCGTCATGACGTCTCCTGTCGATCGTGCGGGGGCCACTGGTTCACCGCGTGGTCCAGTGTGGTCCAAAGGTGTTGCGTCGCATACGCGCGCCACGGCCGCCATCGGGTGCTGTGGTCGACGAGTCGATCCGGGGCCAGGCCCAGATGATCGGCGGCAGCGCGCACGCCGAGATCGGTGGCGGGGAAGGCATCTGGATCGCCGAGGCCTCGCATGGCGATCACCTCCGTCGTCCATGGACCCACGCCGGGAAGCGCCAGCAGCTGTTGGCGAGCCCGGTCCCAGTCACATCCGGGATCGAGGGTCAGATCACCATCGGCGATCGCCGCTACCAATGCTGTGACAGTCCGCTTCCTGGATGCCGGCATCGCCAGATCCTGGGGATCCAGTCCGGCGAGGTCGGCGATGCTGGGAAACACATGGGTCAGACCTCCGGCCTCGTCGGAGATCGCGGTTCCGTAGCCGGCGACGAGACGGCCGACGTGTGTGGACGCCGCTTTGATCGATACCTGCTGGCCGATCACCACGCGCAGTGCGAGCTCGGATTCGTCGACGGTCCTGGGAATGCGTTGACCGGGTGCCTTGGCCACGACAGCCGCCAGTTGCGGATCGGACTGGAGCGATTCCACGACCGCCTCGGGATCGGCATCGAGGTCCAGCAGGCGCCGGCATCGGGCGATGGCAGCCGACAGATCGCGGAAATCCTTGAGCACCAACTGGCACCGGACATGATCGGGCTGCGGAGTCAGACCGACGACGCCGTGGCCGTGCGGCAGGCGCAGGGTGCGCCGGAATTGCCCGTCGCGCACCTCTTCCAGGCCCGGCACCGCGCTCGCCGCCAGATGTCCCAACATCCCTTCATACGCGAACGGGGTCCGTACCGGCAGCCGTAGGGACAGCACACCGGGTGCTGCGGAGGCATCGGTGGTGAATCGGTTGCGCGCCCGCAGCCTCAGCTGCGTCGGCGTCAGATCGCACACCGCACGCACGGTGTCGTTGAACTGCCGGATGCTGGCGAAACCCGCGGCAAACGCCACATCGGCAAAGGGCAGCTCGGTGGTTTCGATCAACACCCGGGCGGTCTGGGTCCGTTGTGCCCGGGCCAGCGCCAGGGGATTGGCCCCCAGCTCGGCCTGCATGATGCGCTGCAACTGCCGGCTCGTATAGCCGACGTGGGCGGCCAGGCCCGTCACGCCTTCACGGTCCACGGTGCCGTCGGCGATGAGCCGCATGCACCGTGCCACGACGTCGCCACGCACATTCCATTCGGGCGAGCCTGGCGAGGCGTCGGGGCGGCACCGTTTGCAGGCCCGGAAACCGGCTGCCTGGGCGGCGGCCGCGGTCGGGTAGAACCGCATGTTGCGCGCGAACGGCGGCCGCACCGGGCAGCTGGGCCGGCAGTAGATGCCCGTGGTCAGCACGGCGGTGACAAACCAGCCGTCGAACCGGGCGTCCTTGGACTGGACTGCCCGGTAACAGCGGTCGAAATCCTCGTGCATACGTTCCACGATGGCACGGCGGCCGGTGCTGTACTAGCGGAAAAACGACATGGTCGTGAGATGGAGTCCGCGGGTTAGACTCCGACACGTGGCCGAGCTGGTGCAGCACTACCTGGACCGGATCCGTGCCGAGCAGATCGAGCTGCGTGACGGCGCCCTGGCGAGCTACATCCCTGAACTGGCAAATGTCGATCCTGAGGGCTTCGGCCTGAGCCTGTCGTCATCGGACGGATATGTCTACGAATCCGGCGACACGGCAGTGGAATTCACCATTCAGTCGATCTCCAAACCGTTCACCTACGCCCTGGCACTGAGCCTGATCGGTCAGGATGCCGTCGACGCCAGGATCGGTGTCGAACCCTCCGGTGAGGCGTTCAACGAGATCAGCGTCGACGATGTCACCAAGACACCGAAGAACCCGATGATCAATGCCGGTGCCATTGCGGCGGTTTCGCTGATCCCCGGCGCGAGCGCCGATGAACGGTTCGACCGCATCCACGAGTTCTACTCGGCGTGTGCGGGCCGCAGGCTCGAGATCGACCTGGCGGTGTACGCCTCGGAGAAGGCCACTGGCAACCGCAATCGAGCGATCGCCTACATGCTGACCAGTTTCGGTGTGCTGGAAGGTGATCCGGACGAGGTCCTCGACGTGTACTTCCGGCAGTGTTCGGTGAAGGTGACCAGCACCGACCTCGCGCGGATGGCCGCCACCCTGGCTCGGGGCGGGCTCAACCCGCTCACGGGGCGCCGGGTCATCGATGCCGACGTGGTCCGGCGGACACTCAGCGTGATGGTGACGTGCGGAATGTACGAATCGACAGGCGATTGGGTCAGCGCCGTCGGCATGCCCGCCAAGAGCGGTGTCGGTGGCGGCATCGTGGCGGTGCTGCCCGGCCAACTCGGGATCGGTGTGTACTCACCGCGGCTCGATGCCCGTGGCAACAGCGTGCGTGGGGTGCAGGTGTGCCGCAATCTGTCCTCGCAGCTGGGGCTTCACTTCCTCACCGTCGGCCGCGAGTCGTCGTCGACGCTGCGGGCCGTGTTCGATGTCCACCCGGGTGTCCGCGTCTACGAGGTGCAGGGTGACCTGCTGTTCGCCGGGGCCGAGCAGGTGCTGCGGAGCGCCGAGCAGGTGCTGCGGAGCGCCGAGCATCAGCGTGGCGGGTACGACGTCGCCGTGCTGGACGTCACCCGGGTCGACGACATCAACGACGCCGCGCGCGGGATGCTGACCGGGATGCGGGCCGCCTGGCCGCCGCGGGCAAGGAGGCCTATCTCGTCGACCCCGATGGCCGCGTGGTGCCGGCCGACCGGCGTGACGACTACGACGCCGTCGTGTTCCGCACCGTCGACGACGCAGTCGAGGCGGCGCGGCAGCGGGCCGCCGGCTAGGCCGGCACCGCCACCCTGGTCGGCTCGCCGAGACCGCGCAGGGTTACCGATTCGCCCAGTGTCCAACGGGCCCTCTCGGTTTCGGACGCGTTGGCGATCGTGTCCGATGACGCCACCAGGTGCCCGGGCACCTGCTTGGAGAAATCGCACAGCCGCGCGGCCTCATTGACCGGTTCCCCGATCACGGTGTACTCGAAACGCTGTTTGGCGCCGACATTGCCGGCCACCACCTGGCCGGCCGCCACCCCGATACCCGCCTCGAGCTCGGGCACCTCGGTACGCAACCGGCGCGCGATCGCCCGGGCGGCTCCCAGGGCCTCGTCTTCGGCGTTGGGCAGCGAGACCGGTGCGCCGAACACCGCGAGTATCGCGTCGCCCTCGAACTTGTTGACCAGGCCGCGGTGATTGTCGACCTCGTCGACGATCACCGCGAAGAACCGGTTGAGCAGGTCGACCACCTCGACCGCGGGCCGCGTGGTGACCAACTGAGTCGAGCCGATCACGTCGACGAAAATCACTGCGGCGTGGCGCTCCTCGCCGCCCAGGACGGGCTTCTCCTGCTCGGCCAGTGCGGCGACCTCGCGGCCGACGTGGCGGCCGAACAGGTCACGAACCCGCTCGCGCTCGCGCAAGCCGTGCACCATCGAGTTGAAACCGCGCTGCAGCTGGCCCAGTTCGGTGCCGTCGAACACCACCAGATTGGTATTCAGATCACCTCGCTCGACACGGTTGAGCGCCGCACGCACCACGCGGATCGGCGTTGCGGTCAGGTAGGACAGGATCCACATCAGCAGGAAGCCGAAGATCAACGCGAACGAGCCGAGTCCGATGACGGCGTAAGCGAATTGGTTGGGAGTCAAGTTGTTGAGCGTCACGGAGAACATCGCGGCCAGCATGATGCCGAGGATGGGGACACCCGAGCTCAGCGCCCACACCACCATGGTGCGGCCCATGATGCCCGGAGCCAGCCGGACCGGTGGCGGGCCCGCCTCCAGAGCCTGCGCGGCAACCGGCCGCAGGGCGAACTCGGTGAACAGGTGACAGCTGACCGACACCACGATGCCGGGAAAGGTGATGCCCAGCAGGAACTTCGGAATGTAGTTGGTGTCGACCATCCCGAACAGCGTGGTCAGCAGGGCGGCGCCGAGCCCCCACAGGACCAGCAGGACGCGGGTGAGCCGGAACGGGGCGAAGAAGGTGTTCCGCTGATCCGCGATGGTGGGTGGGCGTTCCTCGATGGCCCACCGCACGTTCTCGATCACCCGGGTCGTCGCCCAGAACACCCCGACGATCAACGCCGAGGCCATGTAGACCGGGCCCACGATGAAGGTGATCCAGCGGACCTGCGGATCGAACACACTCGGTGTCGGGAACAGCAGCGTGACGATGATCATCGAGATGCCGATACCGAGCAGGTTCACCAAGATCACGAACGTTGTGAGGATCACCTGGATCCGCACCCTGCGCCGGCGCTGGCTCTCCGAAACGCGGCCCAGCATCCACGATCCGTATTCCGGGGTGATCGGGATCCGGCTGTTCTGGCGGGTGACACCCTCAAGGACGCGGCCCAGCCGTCGTGCCAGCGATTTGTCGGAGTTCATTGTGGCGTCAGCCTAAAGCGTGTCGAACAACTCTGGAGAATGTTCGACACCGCCCTTCTCGGGCGTCCGTCGGTTCACCCCGCGCGCGCGGGGTGAACGTCCGTTCCCGTTTCATCCGGGCTGGTTTCACCAATACACGATGGGTACTGGTCAGCGCCGTCCCGTCGGCGGGCATTGGTTGCCCGGCCCCTTCGCTTGGGGGTCCGGGGATCTGGTGAGGGGTGATGGTTTTGTCCCCACAGGGCGAGGTTCACGGCGGCATTGGTGTCGCGGTCGGCGACATATCCGCAACCGCAGGTGAACACTCGATCGGCTAATGTCATCGTCGCGTTTACAGCCGTGCAAGCCGAGCAGCGTTTAGTCGATGGATACCATCGATCGGCCTGCACAATGTCGCCGCTACGCCAAGCTTGCTTGTACTTCAACAGCCTGGCGAACTCGGTCCAGCTCGCATCGGCTATGGCGCCAGCAAGTCGATGGTTGGCCATCATGCCTGTCACGTTCAAGTCCTCGATGACGAGCCGGTCGTGAGCCTTGACCAGCGCGTTGGTGACATCGTGAAGGAAATGGCGTCGGACGTTGGCGACGTGGTGGTGATGTCGGCCCAGTTTGGTTGCGGCGTCCTTGCGGTTTCGTGATCCTTTCTGTTGCGTGACAACGACTTTGCGAGCCGCCGTTGCTTGACCATCCCTTTGGCCAGCGCTTTAGGGGCTGCGGTAATGCGAGCCACCTCTTTGCCGTCTGCAGTGGCGGCGACCACAAACGCCGACAATCCCCGGTCGAGGCCGACCCAGCGTGTGTCGTCGGCCGGATCTCGCGACGGATGGTGGCGACCGGGGTGCAGGTCGACTGCCTCCAGGTTCAGAGACACCCACCAGCGGTCGCGCCGACGTGTGAGGGTCGCGAACCGAATCTTGGCTCGGTTGTTGGTGAGCATGCGTCTCAACCGGCGGGTGTCGTCGAACACTCCGATCTGCCCGATACCAGGCAGAGTGATGGAGCGTGGCCGATTGCACTCTCCGACTCGGATTGGCGGCAGCTGGCCGTTGGGGCGGTTGTTTCGTAGCCGAAACGACGGCACCGTATTGGTCTTCTTTTTGAACTGTGGAAAGCCAATGCGCTTACCCCTGCGCTGACCAGATTGCGAATCCGACCAAGCCTTCAGTCCCTTACCCAGGTCGACAGCTGCTTCTTCGAAGACCTGTTGACGCACCTCGGTCCGCCACGGCAGTCCGGTCACCAGCGCGGTGACGACGCCATCGTTACCAACAGCGAAGATCCGTCCGGCTTCCTCGGACCGCTTCCACGCATTGAAGGCGTTGATCAGATCGAAACCGGTCCACGGCACCTCGGTGTCACGGCCGGCGTCGCGTTGGGTGAGTGCGGTCTTGACGATGCGCAGGCACTGGTTGAACGCGAATCGCGATGCACCGGCATGTCTGGACATCAGGCTGTGCTGCTCAACCGTGGGGTCCAGACAGAATCGGAACGTGGTATGCCGGGTCATCTCAGCGGTGAGCATTGCACTCACGACCGACAAGTTGGGCAGGCATGCAGTGGCGCATCGGTTCGTTCGTTCGCCATGCCCTTAAGGTGGATCGGGTGCGCCTCGTGATTGCCCAGTGCACCGTCGACTACGTCGGGCGGCTGACCGCCCACCTCCCATCAGCCCGCCGGCTGTTGTTGTTCAAGTCCGACGGTTCGGTCAGTGTCCATGCCGACGATCGCGCCTATAAGCCGCTGAACTGGATGAGCCCGCCGTGCTGGCTCACCGAGGACGCCAACGACGGTGTTCCGGTCTGGGTGGTCGAGAACAAGGCCGGCGAGCAGTTGCGCATCACCGTCGAGGACGTCGAGCACGACTCCAGCCACGAACTCGGTGTCGATCCGGGTCTGGTGAAGGACGGGGTGGAGGCGCACCTGCAGGTCCTGCTGGCCGAGCACGTCGAGCTGCTGGGCGCGGGCTACACGCTCGTGCGTCGCGAGTACCCGACCGCGATCGGACCGGTCGACCTGATGTGCCGTGACGAGCTGGGCCGTTCGGTGGCCGTTGAGATCAAGCGCCGCGGTGAGATCGACGGCGTGGAACAGCTGACCCGGTACCTCGAGCTGCTCAACCGCGACACCGTGCTGGCCCCGGTGGCCGGCGTCTTCGCCGCGCAGCAGATCAAGCCGCAAGCCCGAACTCTGGCCACTGACCGTGGAATCCGTTGTGTGACTTTGGATTACGACCAGATGCGGGGCATGGACAGCGACGAATACCGGCTGTTCTGATGCGCCGTCGGCCCCGCGAACACCGTCGGCTGGCGCCCTTGCCGCCATCCCGTCGGGTCGAGACGGGGCCCGACGGTTACGACTACGAGGTGCGGACGGTGGCGGCGTCGCGGGCGGTGAAGGTGTACCGATGCCCAGGCTGCGATCACGAGATTCGGGTGGCTACCGCACACGTGGTGGTGCTGCCGGTCGATATCGGAGATGTCGACGACCGCAGGCACTGGCACACCGCCTGCTGGGCGAATCGGGCCAATCGTGGCCCGACGAGAAAGTGGTCTTAGTGGTCTGAATCCGCGGCCGGTTCGACCAGCTCGATCAGCACGCCGCCGGCGTCCTTCGGGTGGATGAAGTTGATTCGCGAGTTCGCGGTGCCCTTGCGGGGAGCTTCGTAGAGCAGCCGGACGCCCTGGCTGCGCAGACGCTCACTCAGCGCGTCGATGTCACTGGTCCGGTAGGCGAGCTGCTGCAGGCCGGGGCCGCTGCGGTCGATGAACTTGGCGATCGTGGACTTCTCGTCCAACGGGGCCAGCAGCTGGATCTGGGCGCTGCCCTTGGGGGCACCGCGCACCGAGAGCATCGCCTCGCGGACACCCTGCTCCTCGTTGATCTCCTCGTGGAGGACAATCATGCCGAGGTTGTCGTGGTACCACTTGGCCGCGGCGTCCAGATCGGGAACGGCGATACCGACGTGATCGATCGCCGTCACCAGCGCGGAAGCGAGTGCGGGACGGGCATCAACCTGATCGGCGGTCATAACGTAACGGTAACCTCTAGCTGAATGTTTGCGTATGTGTGATCGCCCACACAGCTCTTGGAACCAGGCCTTGGAGGTAGGAAATGACTGCGGAATCTCGCACGTCGGTGATCGTTGCTGGAGCGCGTACTCCGGTCGGTAGATTGATGGGTTCGCTGAAGGACTTTTCCGGCAGTGACCTGGGTGCGATCGCGATCCGCGGTGCCCTGGAGAAGGCGAAGGTCGACGCTTCGCTGGTGGACTACGTGATCATGGGCCAGGTGCTGACCGCCGGGGCCGGCCAGATGCCCGCTCGCCAGTCCGCGGTGGCCGCCGGGATTCCCTGGGATGTGCCTGCGCTGTCCATCAACAAGATGTGCCTGTCCGGCATCGATGCGATCGCGCTGGCCGACCAGCTGATCCGGGCCGGCGAGTTCGAGGTTGTCGTGGCCGGTGGTCAGGAGTCGATGAGCCAGGCCCCGCACCTGCTGCCCAAGAGCCGTGAGGGCTACAAGTACGGCGACGCGACGCTGGTCGACCACCTGGCCTATGACGGCCTGCACGACGTGTTCACCGACCAGCCGATGGGCGCGCTCACCGAGCAGCGCAACGACACCGACAAGTTCACCCGCGCCGAGCAGGATGAGTTCGCCGCCCAGTCGCATCAGAAGGCCGCCGCCGCGTGGAAGGACGGCGTGTACGCCGACGAGGTGGTGCCGGTGTCGATCCCGCAGCGCAAGGGTGACCCGATCGAATTCGCCGAGGACGAGGGCATTCGCGCCAACACCACGGCCGAGTCGCTCGGCGGTCTGCGTCCGGCGTTCCGCAAGGACGGCACCATCACCGCAGGCTCGTCATCGCAGATCTCCGACGGTGCGGCCGCGGTCGTGGTGATGAGCAAGGCCAAGGCGCAGGAACTGGGCCTGGACTGGCTGTGTGAGATCGGCGCCCACGGTGTGGTCGCCGGCCCGGATTCGACGCTGCAGAGCCAGCCGGCCAACGCCATCAAGAAGGCGGTCGAGCGTGAGGGCATCAGCGTCGATCAGCTGGACGTCCTCGAGATCAATGAGGCGTTCGCTGCGGTGTCGCTGGCCTCCGCCCGCGAACTGGGGCTGGACGAGGCGTCCATCGCTTCCAAGGTGAACGTCAACGGCGGCGCGATCGCCATCGGCCACCCGATCGGCATGTCCGGTGCCCGCATCACGCTGCACGCCGCGCTGGAGCTGGCTCGCAAGGGATCCGGCTACGCGGTGGCCGCGCTGTGTGGTGCCGGTGGCCAGGGCGATGCGCTGATCCTGCGCCGCCCGTAGCTAACCGCCGACTCGAAAACGACAGAGCGTAGTAGCTGGCCGCCGATTCAGGCACAATGGCGGCCATGACGAGCTCCTTCGACCTGCGTACGGTTGCCGGCTGGTTCCGGCTCATCGCCCTTGCCGAGGCGGTGAGCTGGGCCGGCCTGCTGGTCGGGATGTACTTCAAGTACCTGGGAAGTCCGCGCACGGAGATCGGCGTCAAGGTGTTCGGCCCGATCCACGGTGGCATTTTCATCGCCTTCGTGGTGGCCGCTGTGCTGGTCGGGCTGGCCCGCAAATGGGGCCTCGGCACCTGGATCCTGGCTTTGCTGGCCAGCATCGTGCCGTTGGGCAGTGTGATCTTCGTCATGTGGGCCGACCGCACCGCCCGGCTGGGCTCCGGCCCGGAGTCGGCCGACGTCTCGGCCCTGCTGTCGCAACCGGGCGACGCTGTGCCAGAAACAACGTGACAGACTTGGTGGCGTGACTCGTCCACGACCTTCTGTCGGGCCGGCGCTGGCCGGCGCGGTTGACCTCTCGGCACTCAAGCAGCGGCCCGCGGCGGGCGGTGGCAGCGGTGGCAGCCCCAGCGCGGCCGGCGGCCCGAATGTCACCGAGGTCAACGAAGCGAACTTCGAAGCCGAGGTGCTGGTCCGCTCGGGCCAGGTACCGGTGGTGGTGCTGCTGTGGTCGCCGCGCAGCGATTCCAGTGCCGCGCTGGGGGACACCCTGGCCGGGCTGGCCGCGGCCGACAACGGCAAATGGTCCCTGGCGCTGGTCAACGTCGACACCACCCCGCGAGTGGCTCAGATGTTCGGCATCCAGGGCGTGCCTACCGTCGTCGCGCTTGCCGGAGGGCAGCCGATCGCCAGCTTCCAGGGCTCCCAACCGGCCGACGAACTCCGCCGCTGGGTCGACTCGCTGCTCGAGGCGACCGCGGGCAAGCTGACCGGCTCCGGTGCCGGTGACGATGAGCCCGAGCAGGTCGATCCCGAACTGGCCGCGGCCAGGGCCGCCCTCGACGAGGGCGACTTCGCTGCCGCATCGACTGCCTACCAGGCGATACTCGATGCCCAGCCCAACCACGCCGAGGCCAAGGGGGCCGTGCGGCAGATTGCCTTCCTGCAGCGGGCGAGCGCGCAGCGTCCCGATGCGGTGGCCGCTGCCGACGCCGCTCCCGACGACATCGAGGCGGCATTGGCCGCTGCCGACGCCGAGATCCTGGCGCAGAACGTGTCGGCGGCCTTCGACCGGCTCATCGCACTGATCAAGCGGACCGCCGGCGACGACCGGACCACGGTGCGAACCCGGCTCGTCGAACTGTTCGACCTGTTCGACCCGGCCGATCCCGAGGTGGTCGCGGGCCGGCGCAACCTGGCGAACGCGCTGTACTAGCGCGTCAGGCGGGTTCGAACCACAGCATCGCCAGCGGCGGCAGCACCATCACCGCCGAGGCCGGGCGGCCGTGCCACGGTTCATCGGTGGCCTGCACCGCGCCCATGTTCCCGATCCCCGCGCCGTTGTAGATCGTGGCGTCGGTGTTGAGCACCTCGCGCCACTCACCGGTGTGCGGTAGTCCGAGCCGGTACTCGGTGTGCTCGCTGCCTGCGAAGTTGACCACGCAGGCCAGCACGGAACCGTCGGCGCCGAACCGCAGGAAGCTCAGCACGTTGTTGGCTGAGTCGTTCGCGTCGATCCAGGAGTAGCCCTCCGGGCTGGTGTCCCGGCTCCACAGCGCCGGGTGGCGGCGGTAGATCCCGTTGAGATCGCGCACCAGCCGCTGCACGCCGCCCGAGAAGCCCTGCTCGTCGAGCTGGAACCAATCCAGCCCGCGTTCCTCGGACCATTCGGCCCGCTGCCCGAATTCCTGGCCCATGAACAGCAGTTGCTTGCCCGGATGGGCCCACTGGTAGGCGAGCAGACTGCGTAGACCCGCGGCCTTGGCGTGATCGTCACCGGGCATCCGGGTCCACAGCGTGCCCTTGCCGTGCACGACCTCGTCGTGGCTTATCGGCAGCACGTAGTTCTCACTGAAGGCGTACAGCATCGAGAACGTCATCTCGTGATGGTGGTAGCTGCGGTGCACCGGGTCGTGGCTGACGTAGTCGAGCGTGTCGTTCATCCAGCCCATGTTCCATTTCATCGAGAAACCAAGGCCGCCAAGGTTGGTCGGGCGGGTGACACCCGGCCAGGACGTCGACTCCTCGGCGATGGTGACGATGCCCGGGGTCACCTTGTGCACGGTGGCGTTCATCTCCTGCAGGAACTGCACCGCCTCCAGGTTCTCCCGCCCACCGTGGATGTTGGGTGTCCAGCCGCCTTCTGGGCGCGAGTAGTCGAGGTAGAGCATCGAGGCGACGGCATCCACCCGCAGGCCGTCGACGTGGTACTCCTTCAACCAGTACAACGCGTTGGCGACCAGGAAGTTGCGTACCTCCGGCCGGCCGAAGTCGAAAACGTAGGTGCCCCAGTCGAGCTGTTCACCGCGGTGCGGATCGGAATGCTCGTAGAGCGGGGTGCCGTCGAACCGGCCCAGTGCCCAGGCGTCCTTGGGGAAGTGGGCCGGGACCCAGTCGACGATCACCCCGATCCCGGCCCGGTGCAGCGAATCCACCAGGTACCGGAAGTCGTCAGGTGTTCCCAGACGTGAGGTCGGGGCGTAGTAGGAGGTGACCTGGTAACCCCACGAGCCGCCGAACGGGTGCTCGGCCACCGGCAGCAGTTCGACGTGGGTGAAGCCCTGTTCCACAACGTATTCGGTGAGCTCGGTGGCGAGCTGGCGGTAGCTGAGGCCTGGCCGCCAGGACATCAGATGCACCTCGTAGGTGCTCATCGGTTCGAAAACCGGGTTCTGCGCGGCGCGCGCGGTCATCCACTTGCCGTCGTTCCAGGTGTACGTGCTGGTGGTGACCCGCGACGCGGTCTGCGGCGGTACCTCGGTGGCGAACGCCATCGGGTCGGCACGGTCGGTGGTCACTCCGCCGGCACCGTGTACGCGGAACTTGTACAGGCCGCTGACGGGGAACCCGGGCCAAAACAGCTCCCATACCCCGGAGGAGCCCAGCACGCGCATCTGCGCCTCGTTGCCGTCCCAGTGGTTGAAGTCGCCGATCACACTGACGCCCTTGGCATTCGGCGCCCATACCGCGAAGGAGACACCTTCGACGATCCCGTCGGGGGTGGTGAAACTGCGCGGGTGTGCGCCCAGGATCTCCCACAGGCGTTCGTGGCGCCCTTCCGCGAACAGATGGAGGTCCAGTTCGCCGAGGGTGGGCAGGAACCGGTAGGCGTCGGCGGTGGTGTAGGTGAAGATCGTGTCGTCGGCGCCGGGATAGCCGATCTCCAGGCGGTAGTCAGCCAGGTTGGTGAACGGAACAGAGACTGCGAAAATCCCGGAGTCGATGTGCTGCAGTGGGTATCGGTCACCGCCGATCACCGCGACGACCTTGGCGGCGTGCGGGCGGTAGGCCCGGATCACGGTCCGGCCGTTGTACTCGTGGGCACCGAGCACCGAATGCGGGTCGTGGTGTTGACCGATCAGCAGCCGCTGGATGTCGGTGGGGTCGGGCCGCAGATGTAGGTCGGTGAGGTGGTTGATTCTCGTCATCTCGTTCTCATTCCCTGCGTAGCAAGCCCAGTCGTTGCTCATAGGGTACGAGCGGCATGTTCAATACGTGCGCCACCGCCTTGGCGGGATCGATCCGGACGTAATTCGACTGTCCCCACTGGTATTCCTCGCCGGTGATCTCGTCGCGTACCCAGAACCGGTCATGTGATTCCATACCCAGTGCGCCCATGTTCAACCACAGCGTGGCTTCCTCCGGGCTGAACGGGTTGAGGGTGACCACCACGAGCACGGTGTCGCCGGTGATCGGGTCGAACTTGCTGTAGGCGAGCAGTGCGTCGTTGTCCACGTGGTGGAAGGTCAGGGTCCGGAGCTGGCGCAGCGCCGGGTGTAGCCGCCGGATCTCGTTGAGCCGGGTCACGAATGGCTCAAGCGAACGCCCCTCGGCAAGCGCGGCCGCGAAGTCGCGCGGGCGTAGCTCGTACTTCTCCGAGTCGAGGTACTCCTCGCTGCCTTCCCGGACGGGCCGGTGCTCGAACAGCTCGAAACCCGAATACATGCCCCACGACGGGCTCATGGTGGCGGCCAGTACCGCGCGGATCGCGAACATGCCCGGACCGCCGTGCTGCAGTGACTCGTGCAGGATGTCGGGGGTGTTGACCCACAGGCTGGGCCGCGCGCTGTCGGCGTTCGCGGTGATCTCATTGCCGAATTCGGTGAGCTCCCACTTGTTGGTCCGCCAGGTGAAGTACGTGTAGGACTGCGTGAAACCGCGTTTGGCCAGGCCGTAGAGGCGGGCTGGGCGGGTGAACGCCTCGGACAGGAACAGCACGTCCGGGTCCTCGTTCTTGACCTCGGCGATCAGCCAGACCCAGAAGTTGGGTGGTTTGGTGTGCGGGTTGTCGACGCGAAAGACCTTGACGCCGTGCGAGATCCAGAATCGGACCACCCGCAGCACCTCGTGGTAGAGGCCGGCCGGATCGTTGTCGAAGTTGAGCGGATAGATGTCCTGGTACTTCTTGGGCGGGTTCTCCGCGTAGGCGATGGTGCCGTCGGGTAGCACCGTGAACCACTCCGGATGTGCTGCGGCCCAAGGATGGTCGGGCGCGCACTGCAACGCGAGGTCCAGCGCCACCTCGACGCCCTGCTTGCGCGCGGCGGCCACGAAGTCATCGAAGTCGTCGATCGTTCCCAGGTCGGGGTGCACGGCGTCGTGGCCGCCCTCGTCGCTACCGATCGCCCATGGTGACCCGACGTCGTCGGGTCCGGCAGTCACGGCGTTGTTGCGGCCCTTGCGGTGCACCTTGCCGATCGGATGGATGGGCGGCAGGTAGACGATGTTGAAACCCATGCGGGCGATGCGGGGGAGCTGCTCGGCGGCGGTGGCGAATGTCCCGTGCACCGGATGTCCGGTCTTGTCCCAGCCACCCGTGGACCGCGGGAACATCTCATACCAGGAGGAGAACCGGGCCAGCGGCCGATCCACCCACACGCCGTATTGCTCACCGCGGGTGACCAACTCGCGCAACGGGTACTGGTCGAGCAGTTCGGTGACCTCGCCGGACAGGGCCGTCCCGGCACGCAGGAACGGGTCGCCGGGAGTGCGCAGCGCCGCGGCGGCCTCGATCAGGGGATCGCGCAGTTTGCGGGGCACCCCCGCGGCAGCGCGCTCGAGCAGGCGCGCGCCGACCAGCAGGTCGTTGGACAGCTCGGCCTCGCTCTGACCTGCACCGAGCTTGGCCTCGACCGCGTGCCGCCAGGTGGCGATCGGGTCGCCCCAGCCGTCGACCCGGTAGGTCCACAGGCCGACGCTGTCGGGGGTGAACTGCCCGTGGAAGACATCGGGGGTGTGCCCGGTGGACATCGGCAGGGCCTGCGGCTTGATGCGCTGGGCGGGGCGCACCACCTCGGTGATCGGCACGGGGACCGCTGCGGTGCCGGGGCCGGTGGCCAGCCGGGGGTAGTCCGTGCCGAGGTAACGGACCACCAACGTGGCCGCGACCGCGTCATGACCTTCGCGCCAGACCGTGGCCCGTACCGGCACGACTTCGCCGACGACGGCTTTTGCCGGGAACTGTCCGCCGAACACCACAGGCGCGACATCGTCGATTCCGATACGACCGGCCACCCATCCACTCCTCACGTCGTCTCGATCAAGCGGCTGTCTCTCGTTCACTTGCCTTGTCGCGTCTGATACCCACCGTAATGGGCTGCCCAATCTCGCGGGCGTTAAGCGTGGCCGCTCGTACGGATAACACCGGCTGTACGGATATCGCCGACCGCTGCACGAACCGGATTTGTCAGTAAGGTTGGTTCGCGTGAAAGCCCTCAGAAGGTTCACCGTCCGCGCGCACCTTCCCGAGCGGTTGGCGGCGCTGGAACGGCTGTCGATCAACCTGCGCTGGTCGTGGCACAAGCCGACCCAGGATCTGTTTGCTGTCATCGATGCCGAGCTGTGGGAGCAGACCAAGGGCGATCCGGTGGCGCTGCTGGGGGCGGTCAGCCCGCAGCGGCTCGACGAGCTGGCTGCCGACGATTCGTTCCTGGGCCGTCTCGATGAGCTGGCCGCGGACCTGGACAACTATCTGAGCCGCCCGTTGTGGTACCAGCAGCAAATCGCCGACGGAGTCGAGATGCCGAAGGGCATCGCCTATTTCTCGATGGAGTTCGGTGTCGCCGAGGTGCTGCCCAACTATTCGGGCGGCCTGGGCATCCTGGCCGGCGACCATCTGAAATCCGCATCGGATCTGGGTCTGCCGTTGGTCGCCGTGGGCCTGTACTACCGCTCGGGCTACTTCCGGCAGTCACTGACCGCTGACGGTTGGCAGCATGAGACGTACCCGTCGCTGGACCCGCAGGGGCTGCCGTTGCGGCTGCTCACCGATGCCTCCGGGGCGCCCGTGCTGGTGACGCTGGCGCTGCCCGATGCCCGCGAGCTGCGGGCCCGGGTGTGGGTCGCGCAGGTGGGCCGGATTCCGCTGCTTCTCCTCGATTCCGACGTCCCGGAGAACGAGCACGAACTCCGCGGTGTCACCGACCGGCTGTACGGCGGCGATCAGGAGCACCGCATCCGGCAGGAGATCCTGGCCGGTATCGGCGGAGTGCGCGCGATCCGGGCGTTCACCGAGATCGAGAATCTGCCTGCCCCCGAGGTGTTCCACATGAACGAGGGCCACGCCGGCTTCCTCGGCGTGGAGCGGATCCGCGAATTGGTCGCCGCCGGGCTGGACTTCGACACCGCGCTGACCGTCGTGCGGTCGTCGACGGTGTTCACCACCCACACCCCGGTCCCGGCCGGTATCGACCGGTTCCCGGTCGAGATGATCAGGCGTTACTTCGGAAGCCCACCCGGGGGCCCCGCCGATTCCCGGTTGCTGCCCGGTGTGCCGCTCGAGCGGGTGGTCGCGTTCGGTGCCGAGGACGATCCGTCGAAGTTCAACATGGCGCACATGGGTCTGCGGCTGGCGCAGCGGGCCAACGGCGTGTCCTTGCTGCACGGCAGGGTCAGCCGGGCCATGTTCAACGACCTGTGGCCCGGATTCGACCGGGCCGAGGTGCCGATCGGATCGATCACCAACGGCGTGCACGCCCCGACCTGGGCGGCCCCTCAGTGGTTGGCCCTGGGGCGGGAACTGATCGGTTCCGAGGCCGCCGAGCCGGCGGTGTGGGAGCGGCTGCAGGAGGTCGAGCCGGGGCACATGTGGTGGATCCGCTCCCAGCTGCGGGAGACGCTGATCGCCGATGTCCGGGACCGGCTGCGTCGCTCCTGGCTGGAGCGTGGCGCGTCCGAGGCCGAACTCGGCTGGATCGCAACGGCTTTCGATCCGTCGGTGCTGACCGTCGGATTCGCGCGACGGGTGCCGACGTACAAGCGGCTGACGCTGATGCTGCGCGATCCTGAGCGGTTGGAGAAACTGCTGCTCGACGAGAAGCGGCCGGTGCAGTTGATCGTGGCGGGCAAGTCGCACCCGGCCGACGACGGTGGTAAGGCACTCATCCAGCAGATCGTGCGGTTCGCCGACCGCCCGGAGGTGCGGCACCGGATCGCGTTCCTACCGGACTACGACATGTCGATGGCCCGGCTGCTGTACTGGGGTTGCGACGTCTGGCTCAACAATCCGCTGCGGCCGTTGGAGGCCTGCGGCACATCGGGGATGAAGAGTGCGCTCAACGGCGGGCTGAACCTCTCGATCCGGGACGGCTGGTGGGACGAGTGGTACGACGGCGAGAACGGATGGGAGATCCCGACCGCCGACGGAGTGGAGGACGAGGCCCGGCGCGACGACCTGGAGGCCGCCGCTCTCTACGACCTGCTCGAACACGCTGTCACGCCCAAGTTCTACGAGCGCGACGAGCATGGGGTGCCGACCCGCTGGGTCGAGATGGTGCGTCACACGTTGCAGGTGCTGGGGCCGAAGGTGCTGGCCTCGCGGATGGTGCGCGACTACACCGAGAGGTACTACCTGCCTGCGGCGCAGTCGTTGCGAGAGACCGTCGAGGCCACCTCGGGCGAGCCGTTCGGTGCGGCGAGGGAATTGGCCACCTACCGGCGCCGCGCCCAGGAGGCCTGGCCGAAGATCCAGATCACCGATGTGGACAGCTACGGCTTGCCCGACACGCCATTGCTGGGGTCTCAGCTGACGCTGACCGCCACGGTGCAGTTGGCCGGCCTGCGGCCCGACGAGGTGACGGTGCAGGCCGTGCTGGGCCGGGTGGACGCCGGTGACGTGATCCTGAATCCGGTGACCGTACCGATGGCGCACACCGGCTCTGCCGACGGAGGTACCGAGGTGTTCTCGACCAGCACGCCGCTGCCGGTGGCCGGGCCGGTGGGCTACACCGTGCGGGTTCTGCCGCACCACCGGCTGCTGACCGCCGACAACGAGCTCGGCCTGGTGGCGCTGGCTTGAGTAAGGCGCTCAAAGTCTCCCTGGACGGAGGACCGTACGCGCTGGCGGCCGGAAGCGACGGTGCGATGTGGGTGACCCTGGTGCACGGTGGCGCCATCGCCCGGGTCTCGGCCAGCGGTGAGGTCAGCACGTACTCGATCGGAGAAAACTCGCGCCCGTCGATCATCACCGCCGGGCCGGACGGGGCACTCTGGTTCACCCGGGCAGGCGACGATCACATCGGCCGGATCACCACGGCGGGGGAGCTGAGCTCCTTCGAATTGCCCGGGGGCAGTGCGCCTTTCGGGATCACCGCGGGTCCCGACGGGGCATTGTGGTTCACCACGATGTCGTCGGGTGAGATCGGCAGAATCGATACCGACGGTGAGATCACCACGGCGGCCACGGTCGGCGGGATGCCCTCCATGATCACCCAGGGGCCCGACGGTGCGTTGTGGTTCACGCTCAACGAGACCGGTGCGGTGGGTCGGCTGACCGTGGACGGATCTCTCAAGGTGCGCGAGTTGCCCACTGCCGCAGCCGGTCCCGTCGGCATCGCGGCCACCCACGACGACGCCGTGTGGTTCACCGAGATCCGTGCCGACAAGATCGGCAGAATACCGGTCAACGACGCCATCCAGGAATTGGACCTGCCGGGCAAACCGCATGCAGTGGTCGCCGACCCGACCGACGGGGTGTGGGTGAGCCTGTGGGGTGCCGATCAGATCGCCAGGATCAGTGGGGACGGGGACGTGGTGACCATCGACCTGCCGCCCGGCAGCGAACCGCACGGGTTGGCGATCGGTCCGGACGGCGCCTGCTGGGTGGCGCTTGAGTGTGGATTCGTCCTGAAAATGCCCACCTGACTGCTGACCCGCGCTGACGGTCGGGTAAGTACATAGGCAGTTCGTTCCCGCGGGGAACCGTAACGAGAGGCCGCCTGTGTTGATTCGCTCGTTCGGACTGCTCATCGCGGTGTCCGTGGCCTACACGGCGTCGGTGGTGCCTGCCTCGGCCGATCCCGTCGTCACCCCCGACGTCGAGACCGTCGCCGATGTCGTGCCCGCACCGGGCGAACCCGCCGCCGCCGACCTCGTCGAGTCGACGCCGCCGACGCACCTCAAGACCCCGGACGGCTGGAATCTGACGGTGTCGGCCAGTGACGAGACGCAGGCCGCGGTGGCTCCGCTGACCACCGCGGTGTCCTCGCGCGAGTACGTGGTCGGCGGCACCTATCGCGGCTCGATGGCCGGACCCGGCGGCGACGATCCGCGCGGCACGCTGGAGGCCGGCTATCAAATCGGGTGTGGTATCGACATGAGCACCTCCAACGGTGTCTCGTTGACCGGCACCGCGGGCCTCAACAGCTCCATCGGGGTTCTCGGCACCGATGTGGTCTCACCCTGGCCAGAGGGCATCCTGCCGGGTGTCGGCGCGAACATCGGCGGCGGCATCACGATCGGTCTCAAACCGGGCATCATCAACCTGATCCCGGTGGCCGAGAAGGAGTTCAAGGGCACCGAGCCGTGGGTGATGATCAGCAACTTCCGGGTGAAGATCGACGGCTGCGTGGGTCAGTCGTTCATCCGGTCCTATACCGTGCTGACCCGCTCGACCGACCAGTCCGAGGCGGTGCTGGCCTGGTACGGCACCACGAAGGTGGTCTGACGCTCAGGCGAACCGCTTGAGGCAACGTTGCTCGTCGCCGAGGATGCCGACCCGGAACGCGTCGATGCGGGCGAACCCCGACGGCACCGACTCGCCGTTCACGTCACTGGCCGCCAACCCGTTGGTGAGGATGCCCGACACCGCCTCGTCGACATCACCGGCGGTCAGCAGAATGGTGTCGCCGTTGGGCAGCTTCACCGGCTTGATCATCCTGGCGGTGGCCACCCCGGTCAGACAGGCGGTGCGCAGCGCCGCCTCCGCGTTGTCGAGCACCAGGCCGCGGGCATGCTGCAGGGCCAGCATGTAGCGGGAGATCAGGACGGAGAAGGCGGTGTTGTCGCCGCCGGCCAGGTCGCCGACGTCGACCTCGTCGGACGGCGCTGCGAGCGCCTGCAATTCGGCCAGGTCGATCACGATGCTGTTGGTGTCCGGGCAATAGGACGCCGGCGGGCTGGGCCGCGCGCTCGGACAGTCCACCGCGGCGTCGGGCCGGAAGTTGAGCTGCGGGGGATCGGTGGGTTTGAAGATGATGTTGAGCGCGTCGACCATCGAGCGGACCCAGCGTTCGGTGATGTCCAGGTCGCCGCTCTGATCCTCGGGCAGCAGGACCGGCAGGTCGCCACGCCGCTGGTTGATCTCCTTGACGTCGATCGCGGCGCAGGCCGCCGGGCCGTCGGTGAATCCGAACTGGAACGCCGAGATCCGTTCGAACGCCGATCCGTGCTCGTCGATCCCGACCTGAGCTTCGGCCTCGGTGAGCAGCGGGTCCCGGAACGCGATCACCGCGGCCAGCAGGTTGTTGAGCCCGTCGGCAGTACTGAGCGTGAACCGCGGGGAATCGCCCTGGGCCACCCATCGCATGTAGGTGCCCGCCAGGCAGTCGGCCTGCTGTTCGGCGACCAGGGTGGGTGTCTGGCGGGTGATCAGCCCGGCCTGCTGCTGGATGGCGTGGCCGTACTCGTGTGCGAGCACCATGACGGCTCCCATGTCGCCGTTCTGCTGGCGCAGGCCGGGAATCAGCACGCCGCGGTCCCAGCCGATGGTCCGGTCCGGTTTGCAGAACGCGGCATTGACCAGACCGTAGGTGTCCATGCCGCAGAACTGCCCGTCGAAACCCTCGGCGTCCCAGGAGATCAGCGCCCGCACCGGCTGGAATTCACCGTCGAACGCCTCGGCGTAGGCGTCCGACCAGAACTCTTCGAGATCGCTGACGGCACTGGCCGCGAGGTTGTCGGCCTTGCCGCCGTCGGTGTTCTTGACCTGGCGCGAAGGTTGCTCGGCGTTGGGACGCAGCCCGCTGGAGCCGTCGGTGGCAGGCATGCCGGCGACCGAGAAGGGATCGGCGAACACCGATACCGCCGTGCCGCCGACCAGAGACGAGCACCCGGCCAGCGACAACACCGTGCACACTGTCAGCGCGATGCCGAACAGGGTGCGTCGGCTCATCATCGCTGCCTTCCGGTGCACTCTGGCGGTTATCTGTCCGCGCGGCTATGCCGCACACACTAGTTAACTCGGCGCGCACCCGGTGCGGTTATCAGCCCGCTCCCCGAAGCCGCTTCAGCGACTGACGTACCCGCTCAGGATCGGTGGTGGACCAGAACGGCGGCAATGACGATCGCAGGTACCCGCCGTAGCGGGCGGTCGCCAACCGGGAGTCCAGCACCGCGATCACGCCCCGATCGTCGGTGTGGCGCAGCAGCCGTCCGGTGCCCTGGGCCAGCAGCAGCGCGGCGTGATTGGCGGCGATCGCCATGAAGCCGTTGCCGCCGTGCGCGCTGATCGCCCGTTGCCGCGCGGTCAACAGCGGATCGTCCGGGCGCGGGAAGGGAATCCGATCGATCAGCACCAGTGACAGCGACGGCCCCGGGACGTCCACGCCCTGCCACAGCGACAGGGTGCCGAACAGGGAGGTCTCGGGATCGTCGGAAAACTGTTGCACCAAAGCCGAAGTCGTATCCTCACCCTGGCAGAGCACCGGGGTGGACAGGCGCTCGCGCATGACCTCGGCAGCGGCCTTGGCCGCGCGCATCGAGGAGAACAGGCCCAGGGTGCGGCCACCGGCGGCGGTGATCAGTCCCTCGATCTCGTCCAGGGTCCGGGCATCGGTGCCGTCTCGCCCCGGCGCCGGTAAATGCTTGGCTACGTAGAGGATTGCGGATTTGGCGTGGTCGAACGGTGACCCCACGTCCAAGCCGCGCCAGCCCGGTTTGGCGGGTGCGCCGGCCCCGCCCGGTTTGGCCGGCTCGCCGGCATCGCCGAGGCCGCCCAGCCCCCAGTTGCGCGCCATCGCGTCGAAGTTGCCGCCCAGGGTCAGCGTCGCCGAGGTCAACACCGCGGTGGTGTTGGCGAACAGCCTGGTGCGCAACAGCCCGGCGACCGACATCGGGGCGACTCGCAAGATCACCCGGGTGGCGTTCGCGCTTTCTTCCCGGGCCACCCAGACCACGTCGACGCGGTCGGGGATGGGTGGGACGAACGATGTGAGGATGCGGGTGGCGGTGTCGCTGACGTCGCTCAGCGCGGTGACGGCCTCGGTGCGGGCCGAGGCCGCCTGCGGGTCACTCGGGGTGGTGTCGATCGCCGTGCGCGCCGCGTTGGCCGCGTCGCGCAGCGCGGTCAGATAGACGCCCAGTTCCTCGTCGAGCACGTCGATACGGCCGGCGTCGAGTTCGTGCAGCAGCGAGGTCAACGTCGCGACGGCGGCCTCGAAGCGTTGCGCCAGTTCGTCATCGACGAGCCGCGACATCCTGCGGTGCGCCACCCCCATGGACGTGGCCGACAACTCGGCGGTGGCCACCCCGGTCACCCGGTCGGCCAGTTCGTGGGCCTCGTCGACCACCAGCAGTTCGTACTCGGGCAGTACCGAGAATTCGGAGAGCGCATCGATGGCCAGCAGGGCGTGATTGGTGACGACGACGTCGGCGGCACCGGCCTTCTCCCTGGCCCGCTCGGCGAAGCAGTCGGTGCCGAACTGGCACCGCGACACCCCGATGCATTCGCGTGCCGACACGCTGACCTGAGACCACGACCGGTCCGGCACGCCGGGAGTCAGCTCGTCGCGGTCACCGGTCTCGGTGTCCGAGGACCACTCGGTCAGCCGCTGCACATCGCGGCCCATGGCGCTGATCGCCATCGGCGAGAACAGTTCGTCCTGTGGACGGTCCGCCGGATCTTCGGCTGACCCATTGTGAATCTTGTTGAGGCACAGATAGTTTCCTCGCCCCTTGAGCAAGGCGAAGGTAGGTTTGCGGGGCAGCGCGTCAGCCAGCGAGTTCACCAGCCGGGGCAGGTCGCGGTCCACCAGTTGACGTTGCAGTGCGATCGTGGCCGTCGACACCACCACCGGTTGCTCGGTCTGCAGGGCGCGGGCGATCGACGGCACCAGGTAGGCAAGCGACTTGCCGGTGCCGGTGCCGGCCTGCACCGCCAGGTGCTCACCGGACTCGAAGGCGTTGGCCACGGCCTCGGCCATCTCCACCTGGCCGGGACGGCTGGCACCGCCGAGCCCTTTGACGGCGATCTTGAGCAGATTGGTCACCACGTTGGCCACCTCACGGGATGGCTTCGATTTCGTCGTCATGTCTGGGGCGGCACGACCCGGGTGGGGATGGCCGGCTCGCCGCGGGACAACTTCAGGCCATCCCACGGCAGGCTGTGTAACCCGGCGGCGACTCGCTCGCGGGCGGCGGCCAGGTCGGTGGCCGGGTGATGTCCTTCCACCGGGACGCCGCCGGTCACCAGCGGCACGGTGAGCCGGCGAGCGGTGAGTCCCGAGGTCTCCAGGGGCTCCTGACCGTACGGGTGGACCACCTCTTCGACGATCGTGCCCGAGGATTTGGCGAGCCGCACGGCCTGCTTGCGGCCACCGTGGGACTCCTTGCGGCTGCTGCGCTTGGCCACGGGCATCCCGTCGACCTCGACCAGCTTGTAGACCATGCCCGCGGTCGGCGCGCCGGATCCGGTGACCACCGACGTGCCGACGCCGTAGCTGTCGACGGGCTCGGCGCGAAGGGCAGCGATTGCGAACTCGTCGAGATCCCCGGAGACCACGATCTGTGTGTTCGTGGCGCCGAGGTCATCGAGCTGCTGGCGCACCTGACGGGCCAGCACACCCAGATCACCCGAGTCGATGCGCACCGCGCCCAACTGCGGGCCGGCTGCCGCGATCGCATTCGCCACCCCCGCGGTGATGTCGTAGGTGTCCACCAGCAGGGTGGTGTCGACGCCGAGTGCTGCGACCTGGCCGCGGAACGCGGCCTGCTCGTCCGGCCCGGACTCGGTGGTGTGCAGCAGGGTGTAGGCGTGCGCCGCGGTGCCCAGTGCGGGCACGCCGTAGCGCTGCTGGGCGGCCAGATTCGAGGATCCGGTGAAGCCGGCGAGGTAGGCGGCGCGGGCCGCGGCGACGGCGGCCAGCTCATGAGTACGGCGTGAACCCATCTCGATCATCGGCCGACCGTGGGCGGCACTGGCCATCCGGGCCGCGGCCGAGGCGATCGCCGTGTCGTGGTTGAGGATTGAGAGCACGAGCGTTTCCAGCACCACACACTCGGCGAAGCTGCCATGCACCGACAGCACCGGGGAACCGGGGAAGTAGAGCTCGCCCTCGGCGTAGCCGTCGACGTCGCCGCTGAACCGGTAGCTCGACAGGAAATCCAGTGTTTCGGTATCCAGGAACTCCGCGAGCGTGGCGAGCTCGTCGGCTGCGAACGTGAACTCCGCCAACGCTTCCACAAACCGCCCGGTGCCCGCGACGACGCCATAGCGACGTCCCTCGGGTAGCCGGCGGGCAAAGACCTCGAACGTGGTGCGGCGGTGCGCCGTGCCATCGCGCAGAGCGGCGGCGAGCATCGTCAGCTCGTACTTGTCGGTGAGCAACGCGACGGTCACACCAGCAACCGTAGCTGTTCGCGGCTGTTTCAATAGCGCGGCACCCCTGCCGGTATTGTGGGCCCATGGTTACACCGGCGAAGGCCCGACCGGGGACCCGCGAAGAGCGCAGTGTCGAGGGAGTCGAGGCTACCGAAAGCCCGTGGGTGACCATCGTCTGGGACGATCCGGTCAACCTGATGACCTATGTCACCTACGTGTTCCAGAAACTGTTCGGATACAGCGAGCCGCACGCCACCAAACTCATGCTGCAGGTGCACAACGAAGGCAAGGCCGTGGTGTCGGCGGGCAGCCGTGAGTCGATGGAGACCGACGTTTCCAAACTGCATGCCGCGGGGCTGTGGGCGACCATGCAACAGGACCGCTGATCGACTGTGCGCAAATGGAAAAGGGTAGAGACCGGGAACGGTCTGCGGTTGCGCTCGGCGCTGGAAGCCCACGAAGCCGCGTTGTTGACGAGCCTGGGCACTTCGATGCTCGGCATGCTGGACGAGCGTGGATCATCCGGGCCCACAGACGAACTCGAGATGATCACCGGAATGAAGACCGGCAATCCGCAGCCGCCGGAGGACGCCACCATGAAGCGTCTGCTCCCGGATTTCTATCGGCCGCAGACCGAGCATCCCGCCGGCTCCGGTACCGCCGAGAGTCTCAACAGCGCGCTGCGCGGGCTGCATGAACCGGCGATCATCGAGGCCAAACGTGAAGCGGCCCAACGTTTGTTGGACACGATTCCGGACGGCGGCGGCAAGTTCGAGCTGACCGAAGACGACGCCGAGGCGTGGGCGGCCGCCGTCAACGACATCCGACTGGCGTTGGGCACCATGCTCGAGATCGGGCCGCACGGTCCCGAGCAGCTGCCCGCCGAGCACCCGATGGCCGGGCACGTCGACGTCTACCAGTGGCTGACCGTGCTGCAGGAGTACCTCGTCCTCGGCCTGATGGGGAAGTAGCGATGAGCTTGACGGGATCGATCACCGACGTCGGCGGGATTCTCGTCGGCCACCATCACCGGATCGACCCCGACGTGACGCTGGGCTCGGGGTGGGCATCCGGATCCACCGTGGTGCTGACCCCGCCGGGGACCGTCGGCGCCGTCGACGGTCGCGGCGGAGCCCCCGGCACCCGCGAGACCGACCTGCTCGACCCGATCAATACCGTGCGCCATGTCGACGCCGTCGTGCTCACCGGTGGCAGTGCCTACGGGCTCGCCGCCGCCGACGGGGTGATGACCTGGCTGGAGGAGCAGGGCCGCGGGGTGGCGATGGATGGCGGCGTGGTCCCGATCGTGCCTGCCGCGGTGATCTTCGATCTGCCGGTCGGCGGCTGGGCCAACCGGCCGACGGCGGAGTTCGGCTACGCGGCTGCCGCTGCTGCCTCCACGGAGTTCGCGTTGGGCACCGTCGGCGGCGGCGTCGGTGCGCGGGCCGGCGTCCTCAAGGGCGGTGTCGGCACCGCGTCGGTGACCCTGGACTGCGGCGTGACCGTGGGGGCCCTGGTCGTCCTCAACGCCGCCGGTGATGTCGCGGACCCGGCCACCGGCCTGCCCTGGATGGCGTCGCTGATCGAGGAATTCGGGCTCGTCGCCCCGCCCGCCGATCAACTCGCCGCATATGCCGATCGGCATCGTGAGATCGGCCCGCTGAACACCACCATCGCGGTGATCGCTACCGACGCCGATCTGAGCCCGGCCGGGTGCCGCCGGGTGGCCGTCGCTGCGCACGACGGACTGGCCAGGACCATCTCGCCGTGTCACACCCCGCTGGATGGCGATACGGTGTTTGCGCTGGCGACCGGCGCGGTGACCGTCGAACCGGACGAAAAGACCCCGGCGGCGATGTCGCCGGAGACCGCACTGGTCACCCGGGTCGGGGCGGCCGCGGCGGACGTCCTGGCCCGCGCCGTGCTGGTCGGGCTGCTCGCCGCCGAGCCGGTGGCAGGAATACCGACCTACCGGGACATGTTGCCGGGAGCATTCGCAGTGAAGGAAGTTTGATGGGAGTGAGCAAGTGCTGGTGATCCGCCGGGATCTCGTCGAGGCCATGGTGGCGCATGCCCGCGCCGACCATCCTGACGAGGCGTGCGGGGTGATCGCCGGACCGGAGGGCTCTGACCGGCCGGACCGGTTCATCGCGATGGTCAACGCCGAACGTTCCCCGACCTTCTACCGGTTCGACTCCGGCGAGCAGCTCAAGGTGTGGCGCGCGATGGATGACGCCGACGAGGTGCCCGTCGTCATCTACCACTCACACACCGCGACCGAGGCCTACCCGAGCCGCACCGACATCTCTTATGCCTCCGAGCCGGACGCCCACTATGTGCTCGTCTCCACGCGGGACCCGCAAGAGCACGAGTTGCGCAGCTACCGCATCGTCGACGGCGTCGTCACCGAGGAACCCGTCACTATCGTTGAGCAGTACACATAGTCCTGAGGAGGGCACCCGCATCATGCCTGTAACCGTTTCGATCCCCACCATCCTGCGTCCGCACACCGACGGGCAGAAGCGCGTCAGCGCCTCCGGCGCCACCTTGCAGGCGGTGATCGCCGACCTCGAGGCCAACTACTCCGGCATCTCCGACCGGCTCGTCGACAACGGCAAGTTGCACCGCTTCGTCAACATCTACGTCAACGACGAGGATGTGCGGTTCTCCGGCGGGCTGGACACCGCCATCGCCGACGGCGACTCGGTCACGATCCTGCCCGCCGTCGCGGGTGGGGCCTAACCCTCCATGACCAGATACGACTCGCTGCTGCAGGCCCTCGGCAACACCCCGTTGGTCGGGCTGCAGCACCTGTCGCCGCGGTGGGAGGACAATTCCGACGGGCCGCATGTGCGGTTGTGGGCCAAGCTCGAGGACCGCAACCCGACCGGCTCGATCAAAGACCGGCCCGCGCTGCGCATGATCGAGCAGGCCGAACGTGACGGGCTGCTCAGCCCGGGCGCCACGATCCTGGAGCCCACCAGTGGTAATACAGGCATCTCGCTGGCCATGGCCGCGATGCTCAAGGGCTACAACATGATCTGCGTGATGCCCGAGAACACCTCCATCGAGCGACGCCAGATCCTCGAACTGTACGGCGCGAGGATCATCTTCAGCGCCGCCGAGGGCGGTTCCAATACCGCGGTGGCGACCGCGAAAGAGCTTGCGGCCCAGAATCCTTCGTGGGTGATGCTCTACCAGTACGGCAACCAGGCCAATTCCGACGCGCACTACTACGGCACCGGGCCCGAGCTGCTGGCCGACCTGCCCGAGATCACACACTTCGTCGCGGGGCTCGGTACCACCGGCACCCTGATGGGCACCGGCCGCTTCCTGCGCGAGAACGTGCCGGGCGTGCAGATCGTGGCCGCCGAACCGCGCTACGGCGAGGGTGTTTACGCGCTGCGCAACATCGATGAGGGGTTCATCCCCGAGCTGTATGACCCCGAGGTGCTGACCACCCGGTTCTCGGTGGGCTCCTACGACGCGGTCAAACGCACCCGCGATCTGGTGACCCGCGAAGGCATCTTCGCCGGCATCTCCACCGGCGCGGTGCTGCACGCGGCGCTCGGTATGGGCGCCAAGGCGATCAAGGCCGGCGAGCGCGCCGACATCGCGTTCGTCGTCGCCGACGCCGGTTGGAAGTATCTGTCGACCGGTGCCTACGCCGGTAGCCTTGATGACGCAGAGGATGCGTTGGAAGGGCAGCTATGGGCTTGAGTGGGCCGAGATGACCACCCCGGGTCTACCCGCGTCCAGCGCACCGAAGAAGCGGCCGGCATGGATCGTCGGCGGCGTCACGATCGTCAGCTTCGTCGCGCTGCTGTACGTGATCGAGTTCATCGACACCGCCATGGGCCACCGGCTCGACCAGGACGGCATCCGGCCCCTGCAGACGGATGGCCTCTGGGGCATCCTGTGGGCGCCGCTGCTGCACGGCGGCTGGCCGCACCTGATCGCCAACACCGTGCCCGCACTGGTGCTCGGCTTCCTGATGACGCTGGCCGGGATGGGGCGGTTTGTCGCCGCGACGGCCATCATCTGGATTCTCGGCGGCTTCGGCACCTGGCTGATAGGCAACATCGGTCTGCACTGTCCGTACGTGACGGTGCAGTGCACGAGCACGCACATCGGCGCCTCCGGGTTGATCTTCGGCTGGCTGGCATTTCTGATCGTGCTCGGCTTCTTCACCCGCAAGGTGTGGGAGATCGTGGTCGGCGTCGTCGTGCTGTTCTTCTACGGCGGTGTGCTGTTCGGGGTGCTGCCGGGCAACCCGGGTGTGTCCTGGCAGGGCCACTTGAGCGGGGCCCTTGCCGGTGTGGTGGCGGCATACCTCCTGTCCGGACCGGAACGGAAGTCGCGCGAAGCGAGGAAGAATTCCGCCCAGCCACGTCTGAGCGCATGAACCTATGAACGACCAACTGGCACCCGTCGGCATCTTCGACTCCGGCGTCGGCGGACTGACGGTGGCCCGCGCGATCATCGACCAACTGCCCGACGAGGACATCATCTACGTCGGCGACACCGGCAACGGTCCGTATGGGCCGCTGACCATCCCCGAGATCCGGGCACACTCTCTGGCCATCGGCGACGACCTGGTGGCCCGCGGCGTCAAGGCTCTCGTGATCGCGTGCAACACCGCGTCGTCGGCCTGCCTGCGTGACGCGCGCGAGCGCTACTCCCCGGTGCCGGTGGTCGAGGTGATCCTGCCCGCGGTGCGGCGCGCGGTGGCCGCTACCCGCAATGGGCGCATCGGCGTCATCGGCACTGCCGCCACGATCGCCTCGGGCGCCTATCAGGATGCGTTCGCGGCCGCACGGGACACCGAGGTGTTCGGGGTCGCCTGCCCGCGCTTCGTCGACTTCGTCGAGCGAGGGGTCACCAGCGGCCGTCAGGTGCTCGGTCTGGCCGAGGGCTATCTGGAGCCTCTGCAGCGCGCCGAGGTCGACACCCTGGTGTTGGGCTGCACGCACTATCCGATGCTGTCGGGGCTCATCCAGTTGGCGATGGGCGACAACGTCACGCTGGTGTCGTCGGCGGAGGAGACGGCCAAGGACCTGCTCAGGGTGCTGACCGAACTGGATTTGCTGAAGCCGCACGACTCGGGTCCGGCGCAGCGGGTGTTCGAGGCGACCGGAGATCCTGAGGCGTTCACCGCACTCGCCGCGCGTTTCCTGGGGCCGGGCCTGGACGGGGCGCGGCAGGTCCGGCGTCACGCGGGCGTCACAAAATGATCTGCATCGCCCAAACCGCCGATGTCTTGGCAACGTGCACATCGGGCATGGCAAGCTAGACACTGTGCGATTGACCATCCTGGGATGCTCCGGCAGCGTTGTCGGCCCGGATTCGGCAGCCTCCGGCTATCTCGTCACCGCACCAGACACGATTCCGATGGTCGTCGACTTCGGCGGTGGCGTCCTTGGTGCGTTGCAGCGCTATGCCGATCCGAATTCGGTCAACGTGTTGCTGTCGCATCTGCATGCCGATCACTGCCTGGATCTGCCCGGGTTGTTCGTCTGGCGGCGGTACCACCCGATTCCGGCCACCGAGCGCGGCCTGATGTACGGGCCGGCCAACACGTGGGCCCGGCTGGGTGCGGCGTCCTCGCCGGAGGGCGGAGAGATCGACGACTTCACCGACATCTTCGAGGTGCGGCACTGGGAGGACGGCGCACCGGTCCAGATGGGCACGCTCAACATCACGCCGCGGCTGGTGTGCCACCCCACCGAGTCCTACGGCATGCGGTTCACCGATCCGTCCGGGGCGACCCTCGTCTACAGCGGGGATACCGGTTACTGCGACGCACTGGTCGAGCTCGCCCGCGGGGCTGACGTCTTCCTGTGCGAGGCGTCGTGGACACACGATCCGTCCCGGCCGCCTCATCTGCACCTGTCGGGCACCGAGGCCGGGCGCGCGGCGGCCGAAGCCGGCGTCGGTGAGCTGCTGCTGACACACATTCCGCCGTGGACCTCACGCGAGGATGTGATCAGCGAAGCCAAGGCCGAGTTCGACGGCCCGGTGCACGCCGTGGTGTGCGGCGAGACCTTCGACGTCACCCGGGGCTGACCCGCTAGGGTTGGCGGGTGTCCAAGCGAGAAGACGGTCGTCTCGACGACGAACTGCGCCCGGTAACCATCACCCGCGGTTTCACATCGCATCCCGCAGGCTCGGTACTGGTGGAGTTCGGCCAGACCCGCGTCATGTGCACCGCCTCGGTCACCGAGGGTGTGCCGCGCTGGCGCAAGGGTTCCGGTCAAGGCTGGCTGACGGCCGAGTACGCCATGCTGCCCGCCGCCACGCATGACCGCTCGGACCGCGAATCGGTCAAGGGCCGCGTTGGCGGCCGCACCCAGGAGATCAGCCGGCTGGTCGGACGCTCGCTGCGCGCGTGCATCGACCTCGGCGCGTTGGGGGAGAACACCATCGCGATCGACTGCGACGTGCTGCAGGCCGACGGCGGTACCCGCACCGCGGCCATCACCGGCGCCTATGTGGCGCTGTCCGACGCGGTGACGTATCTGGCTGCGGCCGGGCGGCTTTCGGATCCGCGGCCGCTGTCGTGCGCGATCGCCGCCGTTTCGGTGGGCGTGGTCGACGGACGTGTCCGGGTCGACCTGCCCTACGTCGAGGATTCCCGCGCCGAGGTGGACATGAACGTCGTCGCCACGGACACCGGCACCCTGGTGGAAATTCAGGGCACCGGCGAGGGCGCCACCTTCCCGAGGTCCACGCTGGACAAGATGCTCGACGCCGCGCTCGGCGCGTGCGAGCAGCTGTTCGTCATCCAGCGTGAGGCACTGGAACTGCCGTACCCGGGCGTGCTGCCCGAGGGTCCTGCCCCCAAGAAAGCGTTCGGTAGCTGAGTGCCCTCGCTTCTGGTAGCCAGCCGTAACGCCAAGAAGCTGGCCGAGCTGCGGCGGGTGCTGGATGCCGCCGGGATCACCGGACTTGACCTGGTGTCCCTGGCCGACGTGGCCCCATATGACGAGGCACCTGAAACCGGTGCGACGTTCGAGGACAACGCGTTGGCCAAGGCGACGGACGGCTTTCGTGCCACCGGATTGGCTTGCGTGGCAGACGATTCCGGAATCTCTGTGGATGCCCTGAACGGCATGCCCGGAGTGCTGTCCGCGAGGTGGTCCGGTAAGCACGGGGACGACGCCGCGAACACGGCTCTGCTCCTGGGGCAGCTGGCCGATGTGCCGTATGCGCGTCGCGGTGCGGCGTTCGTGTCCGCGTGTGCGCTGGTGTCTGCATCGGGTTCGACGGTGGTGCGCGGCGAGTGGCCCGGCACCGTCACCCACGAACCCCGCGGCGCCGGCGGGTTCGGGTATGACCCGGTGTTCCTACCTGACGGATCTACTTTGACGGCCGCCGAGCTGTCACCCGCCGAGAAGGACGCGGCATCGCACCGTGGCCGGGCGCTGGCGCTGCTGGTGCCGGCGCTCAGGGAGTTGGCCGGGTCCTAGTCAGTTGCCCGGTCCTGCGAGCGGCGGGTCAGCAGCAGCGCTGCCGCGCCGATGCCGGCACTGACCACCATGGCCACCGCCATGGGCAGTGCGGTGTGGTCCCCGCCGAGCCCGACGATCGGTGACACCAGCGCCGCGAGGCCGAACTGCAATGCGCCCAGTACCGCAGAACCGGTGCCGGCCGCATGGCGGACCTGATCGAGTGCCAGTGCGGTCGCATTGGCGGCTACCAGGCCGAGGCTCGCGACCGCGCCCCAGAGCAGCAGCAGCGACGCCCACAGCACCGGACCGAGCAGCGCGTCCACCAACAGCAGCACTGAGAAGAGGACGAGCAGGCCGACGCCGAGGTGCAGCAACCGGCGCTGGCCGAATCGCCCGACGATTCTGGCGTTGACGGCATTCATGATCACGATGCCCGCGGCGTTCGCGGCGAAGGCGAACGAATAGTGCAGCGGGGACAGGCCGAGCACGTTCTGAAGCACGAATGGTGAGGCCGAGATGTAGGCGAACATCACGGTGAAGCCGAACGCGAATGCCAGCGTGTAGCCGATGTAGTCGCGATTGGTCAGCACAGACCGCGCATCGCGGAGCATCGCGGTCACCCCGCCGGTGTGACGACGGTCCTTGGGGTGGGTCTCGGTGAGTACGGCGACGACGCCGAGGAACATCGCCACGGCGAGCCCGGCGAGAATCCAGAAGACGCCGCGCCAGCCGATCACGCCCATCAGCGATCCTCCGATGAGCGGTGCCAGCACCGGCGCGGCGCCGTTGATGATCATCATCAGGCTGAATGCTCGTGCGGCCACCGCACCGTGCGCTCGGTCGGCTACGACGGCACGGCTGAGCACGACGCCGGCGGCACCGCTGAATCCCTGCACGAAGCGGAATGCCGTCAGCGCTGCGATGTTCGGAGCGAGCGCGCAGGCCACACCGGCCAGGATGCAGACGAAGGTGCCCGCGAGCATCAGGGGACGCCTTCCGAATCGGTCCGAGAGCGGACCGAGGATCAGCTGCCCACTGGCCAGGCCCACCATGAACGAGGTCAGGGTGAACTGGACCGCCGAGGCCGATGTGCCGAACTCGGCGGCCATCGCCGGGAAGGCGGGCAGGTACATGTCGATCGACAGCGGCGCCACGGCGGTCAGCAGGGCGAGCACGCCAAGCCAGCTCAGCGGTAGCGCAGGTGTGTGGGACGTTGTATCGGTAGTTGTGGTTCGAGTGCTCATACGACCTTAGATTCAAGAATTATCTATAAATTTATAGGTAATATAGCCGACATGACGGCCGCACGAGTACCCACGGCGATGCGTGATGTGCGTGACACCGCGGCCGCCGTGCGGATGCTGGTCTGGTCGCTACGACGGTTCGGGGAGAAGCAGGTCGGCCTGGAGCCGTTGCCACACTCGGAGTTCGAGGTCATCCGCACGGTGGGCGACCACCCGGGGATCAGTGTGTCCGAGGCCGCCCATCTGCTGTCGCTGCAGCCCAGCAACGTCAGCACCACCGTGCGGAAACTGGTTGAGCGCGGTTTGATCGACCGCGCGCCCGACGAGCACGACCGCCGCTGCATCCGGCTGCACCTGACGGCCAGGGCCGCCGAGCACAAGAAGATGATCGACGCGGCCTGGACCGCGGGCGTCCGCGAGCAGTTCGCTCAGATGACCGACGAGGAGGTGGCGACCCTGGTCAAAGCCGGGCCGTTGCTCAAGCGGCTGGCTTCGATGGCATAGCCGCTGGAGTCTAGAGCTCGAAGCGCTTCTTGAGATCCAGAGTGTTGAAGTGCTCGACGATGATGCCCAGCAGTGGAATCGTGCCCGCGAGCAGAACCCCGATGGTCTTGCCGATGGGCCAGCGGACCTTGACCGCGAGGTTGGCCGTGAACAGCAGGTAGATGAAGTACACCCAGCCGTGCACGATGCCGATCCAGCTGGGCGGGTTGTCCACCTGAACGATGTACTTGAGCACCATCTCGTAGCACAGCGCGATGAGCCAGATGCCCGTCGTCCAAGCCAGCACGCGGTAGCCCAGCAACGCCTTGCGGAGGGTCTCCTTGGGGGTGACGACGGCCTGCGGTTCGGTCATCTATCGGTCCTGTCTTTGTTCTCGGGCTGGTCGGACTTGGCCAGCTCGGCGAGGTAGGCGTTGTATTCGGAAAGCTCTCGGTCGCCGGCATCTGCGGCTGCGGCCTTGGGGCGCTCCGGCAGCAAGCCTGCAGGGATCTCGGTGACATCGCCGCTCGGCCGCTCCGGTGGAGCATCCTCGTAGCGGACGAACTTGTAATAGGCGTAGAAGCAGAACCCGGCGAACATCGGCCACTGCAGGGCATAACCGAGATTCTGGAAGGTCCCCGATGCCGATTCGTAGCGGGTCCACTGCCACCACGCCAACGCCAGGCATCCGGCGGCGCCAAGACAGACCAGTGCGATGAGCGCTGGTCTCCTACGCCGTGTAGTGGACATTCGTCCATGGTACGGCGCGGGTCTCGGGCGTCGAAAATACGTGCCCGGGCGAGCCGCGATCGCCGCTTAGGCTTCTCGCGTGTTCGAAGACATGCTGCTCGACGCTGCGATCGTGCAAGCCGAGGTCCAGGCCTATCTCGTAGACCTCATCGGCGACGGCACGCCGTATGACGGTGCCTGGAACTTCGACAGCGATGCCGGCTTGTTCTCCCTTGCCTCGACGCATGGTGCGGAGCCGTTCGTGGCGCAGGCGCAACTGATCGGCGCCGCCGGCCCGGAAGCCGGTATATGGGAGTGGGCATGGGCGAACCCCGAACTTCCGCTCGCGACTGTCTACGGCGGCACGGTTCTCCGCGATTTCGGCGAGTTGAACGGTATCGCCGAACTGCGTGATGCCGAGGTGCCGCTCGGCGACATGGCGCCGCGGGAGTTCGCGTGGCAGATGGCCGCGATAGCCTCGCTGAATCTCGGATTGAAGCCTTGCTACACCTTTGAACTCGACGGTGGGACAGTGGGCGTGATCGTGCTGACCGACGAGCGGCTGAAGTTGCCCGCGCCGAGTGCACCGCGACTGCTGCGCTGTGTTGGTGAGGCACTGCAGGCGATGCCCGTCGCTTCCCGCAGCGTCTATCTGTGGGCGGCGATCCGACAAGTACCGATCGAGGAAATACCGGGCGGTCTACGGCTCGCGCTGTCGGACGGTCATGCCGAACTGCTTTTCGACGAACACGACCGCCTGATCAACATGTCGGGGCAGGTGCTTCCGTCCGTCTAGTGTCGCCCGCGCGGCTCAGACCTTGGGGCCGATGAATTCGTCGAGGCGAGCGGTGGCGGCTTTGCGGTAGATCGAGACGACGTATTTGGTGGAACGCGTCCACGGGATGCCGAGCCGGTCCAGTGCGCCGGTGAAGAGGCCGAGGATGTCCTCGGAGTGATTCGTGAAGTGGTAGCGGATGCTCTTGACACCGCGGTCATTCGCGACGACTCGGCAACCGTCACTGTGGATCAGACCGCGCACGAAGTCTTCAGGTGCTTTCTTGACGAGGACCTCTTGCCAAGGCTCGAGCGCGATGCGGCGATGGTGTTTTCGGCCGGGCCCGTGTTGGGGGAACAGGCACGGCCAGTGTTTGGAGTAGAGCGAAACCTGGACGCATGAAGTCGGCTGTCGCTCTACCGACGCATGCTGCCCGGGCATCAGGGTGTCGATGGCCGCGCGGCAGCAGTCAATAATTCCGGGGTACTTGCTATCGAGCGTGATCCGTAGGCGCCAAACACGTCGGTCACGTGAAATACAACCGTCGCCCAGGTACAGGCCGAGCAGGTAGGCATATGCGCGCGCAGGCAACGCACCGAAGTCATGGTCGACGCCGCATTGAGACGAAGCCTGCGGTTGCCTTAACTTCGATGGTGGTCGTACTCGCCAATCCCGTACTGTCGGACGCGGGATGCCGGTTTCCCGTGCAATGGCGCAGTCGTTCAGCCCCGCCGCAATCAAGGCGTGGACTCGATTGAACTCGTTCGTTGACCGCACATCGCCTCTCTCGACCGCCGGTGCCATCAAACGTATGACCGACCTCCGACAGATTTCGTCGGGATGCGAGCTGTACGATCGGTGCTCTGCGGGCGTGGCGAAATTGGGCATACGCGCGGGCTTTAGGTGCCCGTGTTCGAAAGAACGTGTGGGTTCGAGTCCCACCGCCCGCACTCAACTCACATGTTTCATGGTCGGTGGTCGGTCCCCGCGCCCTCGACGGCGGGCCCTCGTAACTCGTCGCGCAGCGATGCGATCTCGGCCCGCAATTCATTGATGTGTGCCGCCGTCGCAGCCGCGGTGGCGGCGTCGTCGTCAGCGACGCTCTGCACGATCCACGACGCGATCGTCGCAGTGATCGAACCGACCAGGCTGATCCCGCCGATCATCAACAGCGCGGCGATGACTCGGCCGGTCGTCGTCACCGGGTACATGTCGCCGTAGCCGACGGTGGTGATGGTGGTGATGGCCCACCAGATCGCCTGGCCGAAATCGGTGATGTGGGCATCGGGGTGGCCACGCTCGGTCTGCAGCACTGCCAGCGATGCGACGTAGACGAGCAGGACCGCGCCCGAGATCGTGTAGAGGATGACCTTGCCGCGGATCGCGTGGCCGACGGCTTTCTGGATCACCCCGATCAGAACGACCAGCCGCAACAAGCGCAGCGGCCGCAACAGGGGCAGAAGCACGATCGCCAGATCGACGAGGTGCGTGCGGAACCAGCGCATGCGATCGTCGGCGAGAAATAGCCGAGCCGCATAGTCCGCCGAGAACACCGCCCAGGTGAGCCAGGTCGCCAGCTCGACCGCACGGGCCGCCAGCCCGTGCGGCTGTACCAGCACCTCCACCGAATACGCGGCGAGAAACACTGCTGCCACCGAGGCCAGCGGCCACTCGGCGCGGGCCTCCCATCTGTCGAGGCGTTGCGTCGTCACCGCAAAAGTGTGCGGCACAAATCTGCCACGGGCGTGGGCAACCCCGAGGTTCGGGCCTCAGCCGTGCAGCGCGCGGTAGGCCTCGATGGCGCCGGTGTGCAGTGGGATGGCACCGGTCTGGATCATCGATGGAGCATCGAGGTACTGCAGTCCTCGGACGCCGGGAGGGATCAGTCGGGGCGCGTCGGTGGCCAGGACGTCCACAACCGCCGCCACCAACTCGGAGGCGATGTCGTTACGACACAGCAGCAGGTCGGGGACCCCGATGGTGCGTGTTCCGGGAGGTACGTATCCGCCGGACGGTGCGAAGCGGACGGTGTACGGGTATCCGGCAAGCTCACTCATCGGTGCTGCCAGTGCGCCGATGTCGAGCATGCGCATCGGCACCTGGTTGTGCAGGTCGGCGATCGCCGGCGTCGGGACCCCGCCTGACCACACCATCGCCTCCACGCGACCGTCGGCAAGATGGGCCAATCCGTCCCGCAGGCGGTAGTTCTCCATCGCTACCCGGCCGTGTAGCCCTGCCGCGTCGAACAGGACGGTGCCGGTCGCCGCTGCTCCCGAGCCGGTGGGTCCGATGGAGACGTGCTTGCCGGCAAGGTCTGAAACAGTCTGGGCGAGTGCCGATTTGCGGACGAGTACCTGAAGATAGTTCTCATACACTCGCGCCACGGCCTGTGGCGCGGAGGCGGTTGGACCGGTAGCCCGGTCGCGTTCGGCAACATCGGCCAGGGTCAGGCCCATATCGACCTCGCCAGCCCGCAGCTTGGCGAGGTTCTGCACACTGCCCTCGGTCGAGATGACGTCGACGACGAGGTTCGGGCAGCGGGCCTGGACCCGATCGGCAAGAATTTGCGCGAAGGCCAGATACAGCCCGCCGGGATCTCCGGCAGCCAGTCTCAGTCGTCCGGACGGTGAGCTGCGGACGCAGCCTGCGGCCAGTAGCGCCGTTGCGGCGATGAAGGTACGGCGATTCAACTGCACAGACTGCATGCTCATGAGGCCGGCACATCTGTTGCAGGCAGCCGGTAGCGGATCAAGAGGCCGCCTTCGGGGGCTCGGTGCACCTCGATCGCTCCGCCGTGTCCTTGGACGATCTCGGCGGCGATCGCCAGACCGAGGCCGGTGCCGGTGCCGTCGTCCCGTCCGCGCCAGAAACGTGACGCCGCCTGCGAGAGATCCTCCTCGGGTAGACCGGTGCCACTGTCGCTGATCGTCAGCTCCACCCACGTTTCGTCGGCGCGGGTCGCCGACACGGTGATGGTCGCGTCCGGCCCCGCATAGCGGACCGCGTTGTCTAACGCCACATCGAGCAGTTGTTCCACCTCATGACGGGGGACCTGTACGGGCGGGCCGATGCGGCCCGCATTGTTGCAGAGTCGCTGCTGATTTCCGGCTGCAAGTGGTTCCCAGAACGTCAGTCGCTCGGCGATGACATCACCGAGGTCGGTGTTCGCGGCATCGCCGTTGGACAATCCCACCTTGCGGCTGCCGCTGACCTGCTCGGCACGGGCCAGGCGGAGCAGTTGTTGCAGGAGGTTCTCGAAACGATCGAGCTCGGATGTCATCGAATCGTAGCTCGATCGTCCTTCCGGTATCACATAGCTCTCCAGAGAGTCGGCCCGAAGACGAACTGCGGCAAGCGGATTGCGCATCTGATGGGACGCGTCGGCCACCAGTCGACGCTGACGGTCCAGCGACGCACGCACCACCTGGGCCATGGTGTTGAAGGCGGAGGTGAAGTGGCGTAGTTCCGGTGGCCCGGCCACATCGGCCGGTGGCCCGGCTACGCCCTCGGTCATCTCGGCGACGGCGCGCTCCAGTCCGTCGAGCGGCCGCAGTACCCACCGCGTCAATGCGCGCGCGACCACCGCCGCCAACAGCAGGAAGGCCAGGCACCCGACGCCTATCCACAGCCAGCCCTTCGCGACATCTCTTGCAGCCGTGCTGGTATCGACCGCCAGTACCGCCGCGCCTGTCAGTTCGCCGTCGCGTCTGATTGCGGAGGTGGCCAGTGGCCGGTGGTCGTCCCACGGCAGGACCCGGCTCCAAGGCGAGACCGGCGCGGCGACCAGTGCGTGGGACAGGGCCGTCTGCGCCCCGGGCGCCGAAAGATCGAGTCCGCGGGAGGCCAGGGTGTGGCCATCGGCGTCGGCGATGAGCAGGCCTTCCGAATAAACCTCGTAGTACCGGTCGACGAGGGGCTGCAGAGGGACGCCGGGCATGGCGGCGGCGTCGGTGAGCGCGGCGAGGTGCCGGTCCCGTTCCGCGGCCAATGCTGCGGTGCGCCGATCGGACAAGGTGAGTGCCAGGGGCACCGCCAGCGCCATGACCGCGAGCAGAAGCAGGATGACCAGAACGATACGGACTCGCAGACCCATGTCAGCTGTCCAGACGAAAACCGAAGCCGCGCACCGTCTGCAGCGGCAGCCCGGACAGCTTGGCCCTGATCTGACCGATGAAGAAGTCCAACGATCTGGAGCGGCCGACGACCGCCGTGCCCCACACCTGCAGCATCAACTCCTCTCGGCTGACCGCCTCACCCTGCCGGGCTGCCAGCGTCGAGAGGATCTGGAATTCGGTTCGGGTCAGGGGTTGAGAGGCTCCCGCCAGGGTTACTTCCCGGCGTTCCCGGTCGATGGTGACCGGCCCGGCGACGACCGGGGCTGACGGGGCAGCGGTTTCGCCTGTGGCGCGACGTAGGCGACGCATGACGGCATCAATTCGGGCCAACAGCACGGCTTTCCGTACTGGCTTGACGAGATAGTCGTCAGCGCCTGCGCGCAGCCCCAGGACCACTGAGCCGTCGCTGTCCCGGGCAGTCATGATGATGACCGGTACCGACGATGCGCGCCGCAGGGTGCGCAGCACATCCAGGCCGTCCATGTCGGGAAGCCCGAGGTCCAGCAACACCAGGTCGGCGCCTTTGACCCGGTGCAGTGCATCGGTGCCGTGAGAGGCGCGCACAACGGAGGCGCCGGTCTGGCCGAGAAGATCGGCCAGCGCCGACGCCACTCCGTCGTCGTCCTCGACGAGCAGCACCTGCATGGCGCTGATGCTAGGAACCTTTTCCGCCGGACGCCGCGGAATCGACGAGCTCGGCGTCCGTGGTGGGGAGTTCCTCCGCCTCGCGCTCAAGGTGCGACGAACTCGAGGACTCACCCATGAACACGTAGACCAGCAAGGAGATCAAGGCGGCGCCGGCCACGTAGAAGAAGAACAGTTGCTCGTGGCCGATGTTCTTCAGCCCCAGCGCAATGTATTCGGTGGTACCGCCGAAGATCGCAACCGTAAGCGCGTAGGGCAGTCCGACACCGAGTGCGCGAATGCGGGCGGGGAACAGTTCCGCCTTCACTACCGCATTGATCGACGTGTACCCGGACACGATGATCAGCCCCAGCATCATCAGGCCGAACGCGGAGAGCGCCGAGCCGGCCCGAGACACCGCGAACAACAGTGGGACGCTGAAAAGTGTTGCGCCCACGCCGAAGGCAATCAGCAGCGGGCGACGTCCCACCCGATCCGACAGTGCGCCCATCGCGGGCTGCAGGCCGACGAAGAGGACCAACGCTACGAAGTTGATCAGCGTCACCTGTTCTTTGGGTAGTCCGGTCGTGTTGATCATGAACTTCTGCATGTAAGTGGTGAACGTGTAGAACGCGATGGTGCCGCCGAGGGTGAGGCCGACGACGGTCAGGCACTCCTTCGGGTAGGACAGCAGCACCCGCAAGCTCCCGCGCTCGGCATCCTCGGTGCTCTCGCTGACGGCGAGGTGATAGTTGGCCGACTCGTCCATGGTGCGTCGCAGCCACATCACCGTCACCGCCGCGGCGGCGCCGACCAGGAATGCGATGCGCCAGCCCCAGCTGTGCATCTGTTCGGGCGTCAGAACCTGTTGCAGGACGATCTGCACACCGAGCGCAAGGAGTTGTCCGCTGGTCAGCGTCACATACTGGAACGAGGAATAGAAGCCGCGCCGGTGCGGTGTGGCGACTTCGCTCAAATACGTTGCCGAGGTGCCATATTCGCCGCCGAGTGACAAACCCTGCAGTAGTCGCAGCACCACCAGCAGGACCGGTGCGAGCAAACCGATCTGGGCATAACCCGGCAGGATGGCGATGCCGAGGGAGCCGATACCCATCAACGTCACCGACAGGGTCAACGCCGCACGGCGCCCGAAGCGGTCCGCGTACCTGCCGAACAGCCAACCGCCGAGTGGCCGGACCAGGAAGCCCACCGCGAAGACGCCGGCGGTGTTCAGCAGTTGGGCGGTCTGATTTCCCGACGGGAAGAACACGCCGGCGAAATAGATGCTGAACGCGGCATATGCGTACCAGTCGTACCACTCGATCAGGTTCCCGAGAGAACCGCGGATCACGTTGCCGGCCACCGACCGCGGTCGAGTGGATGGTTCTTGGTTCGGTTGCATGATTGCCTTTCAGATGTGTTGAAGTGGGGTTGATTTCGTGTTCGTCACGACGGAAGCCGAGACGATTGGAGTCCCTCGAGCGACGTCTGGATCTGAGAGATCCGGTCCATGGGTAGGCCCCAGGGATGTTCCAGTCCGAGGCGTTCGTCGATATCCCACAGCACGCACTCCTCGCCGGGTTCGGCGACGAGTGACCACGCGATCACCGTCCGGCGCAGCCGCTCCGGCATGGGCTCGGCCAGAGCGGCGACGTCCGCGGGAGCACCGTCGACCGGGTGATGGTGAAGAAACTTGCCGTAGGCCTTCGTGCAGAACGCTGAATACCTCGCCGTGCAGAGGATCAGGCCGTGCCAGGCTTCGTCGACCGCGTGCGATGGCATGCCGATCGCCTTGCTGTCGCGCAATGCGGGCGCGCACAAGCGCAGCCATTGCCGCAGGCCGGTCTCGATCAGCGGCCGGGGTTCCCACGGGCACGTCTTGAAGACGGCGGGCGGGAGCTCGAGGGTGGCCACCACCTGCGACACATGGCTCAACCGATAGCGGCGGCGTGCCGTTGCGTTACCCACCGCAACCACCGCACCCACCGCAGCCGCCGCAGCCGCCGCCGCAACCGCCGCAACCACCGGAAGCGTCGCCTGCGGCACTGCAGTTTCCGCGGCCGTCGCCGTCCTCGTTTCCGCCGGCCTGCCAGACGGACTCTCGTCGGAGCGACTTGCTCCATGCCACCAGGCAGGCGACCGCCACGAACGTGATGAACAGGGAGAGGGAGAGGCCCATCATGACCGCCGCCTCGTGCCATCGGTGCGATGATCCCGGGCCGCAACCCGTTGCTGCTGTGACATTCTGGGCCCCCTTCCGGCGCTGGTGGGCACCATGATGTGAGGGAGGCCACAGCGTGGACAAGGGTGATGGCCGCCAGTGGATCGTTTCCTTGCACGATCCACAGATTGGGCAGGTGTGCCGTTCTACACGGCGGCGGTCGGGCGACGATCGTCGTCCGTCCCGGGGCGGGGGAAATTGTTTGACGGCAATCCTCGACAACCGGAGCCCGCGAATCGAAGCGCCAGTTATCTAGGCTGGGAGATGTGAGCAGTCACGATCTCGACAGCGGCGACGACGCCGCGTCACCGGTCCGGCGCGGCCGCCCGGCGCGGATCAATCGTGACCAGATTGTCTCTGCTGCGCTCGGCGTCGCGCCCGAGCCCTTGACCATGCAGGCGGTGGCTGACGCTCTCGGCGTGGACCGCAAGTCCGTCAAGTACCACATCGGTGATCGTGAAACGTTGTTGGCGCTCATGGCATCTGCAGTATTCGAGGCGGAGTTCGAGCGTGTCCCGCCGCCGGTCGGCGGCGACTGGCGCGATGTGCTGCGCTGGTATGCCCACCGGGCCCGCACCGCGATAGCCCAGCTCGGGGTGCACGACACGTTCCCGATGGAGGGCGCCGTCGGCCTCGCGGCATTGGAGCAGGCCGAGTTCGTTCTCCGAACTCTGGTGGACGCCGGTTTCACCGTCGCGCAGGCGGGCCGGGCGGCCAACACCATCGCCGAGTTGGCATTGTCGGCCGCACGCGATTCCCTGCTCCGCGCCGGGCGAGGGGTCCACCCTCAACACGAAGAGGCCTTGGCGGCCATAGGCATTGGGGATGGCAGCGACTACAAGGTGCTGCGGCAGGTGCTGCTGACGATGGCCTCGGAACCCGATGAGGACGCGCAGTTGGAGTTCAACCTCGATGTCGTCATCGCCGGGCTGACGTCGATGCTCGAGCCGGGTTCCTGACCGCTCCTTGCGGCCAGACCGTATCGTTCCATCTCGCCAAGGCGGCTCAGGGTGCGAAAGGGAATCCATACACGTGAGCAAGAGGATAGTCGCGGTAATTCTGGCAGTGGTGGCGCTCGCCGCGGGTTGCGGTAAAGAGGACGACGCGGCCGCGCAGACCGTCACGCCCGATCACTCTCAGACGTCTCCGTCGGGCACCTACACCGCGTCGGCCGAACCGGGGCAGGAAGAGAACGGGGAGAAGCCCTGGGTGGTGGTGGTTCGGGACAAGGCAGGCAAAGAGGTCTTCCACGACCATTCCTCGTACAGTCCCCACGACGCGATGATCACCTGGTTGCCGACCGAACCCGAACAACTCTGGGTCTATTCGGGTGATGCGGGCGTGTACCGGATCGCCCCCGGCAGCCACGGCGGGTGGACCAGGAGCGCCGTCAAACCGGACAAGGTGCCGTCGGAGATCACCGGTCTCTGGGAGTCTTCGCGTTCCTGAATCAGCCACCGTCGGCTGGGTGCAGACTCGAGGTGTGAGAGGGGAGCAGAACCGATGATCGACGTCCTTCCCGACATGCCTGAGGGCGTGTTCGGTATCCGGGTGTCGGGCCGAGTGCGTGGTGACGACCTGCGCGAGTTCCGCCCGACGATGGACGAATTGCTGCAGACCGGTGAGATTCGAATTGTCGAGGTGATTTCACCTGACTATGAGGGGTTCGGATCTGGCGGGTTGGTCGAGGATTTGAAGCTCGGCCTCGGTGCGCTGCTGCGCCATCACTCGGCGTTCAAACGGATCGCCGTCGTGTCCGACATGGAGTGGGTCGCTCACGCCATGCATGCGTTCGCCTGGATGATCCCGGGCGAGCTCAAGGTGTTCGGGCTCGGCGAGCTCGACGCGGCCAAGGAGTGGGCCGCCGGTTGAGATTCGCCGAGATCGACGCCACGGCTGTTAAACGTCGCTCAGCACGACCCTGGCGTCGATTTCGGTGGCAAAACGCTCGAATGCCAGCCCGATAACCGGCCCTACTTGTTGAACTTCCCGCTCAAATACTCAGCGCGGCAAGCACTCCGGGCCAGCTTCCCGCTCGTCGTGCGGGGGATCACGCCTGCGGCGACCATTCGTACGTCGGCCACCCGGATCTGGTGGTGACGTGCTACAGCCGCGCGAATCGCGTCGACGATCGGGCCGGGCTCGGCACGGCCTGCGCCGGCGGCGCGTTCGGCGACGACCACCAGTTCCTCGCCGCGGTCGCCGACCACGGAGAACGCCGCGACGTAGCCGGAGCGCACCGCGGGCGATGCCGCGCTGACCGTGGTCTCGATGTCGGTCGGGTAGTGGTTGCGTCCGTCGATCAGGATCATGTCCTTGATCCGGCCGGTGAGGTAGAGCTCGCCGTCGAGGTAGACCCCGAGGTCACCGGTGGCCAGCCAGTGGCCGTTGTCGGGCACTTCCTCGGCGTGGCTACCGACCGTCAGTCGGGTCTGCAGCTTGTTGGCGAACACCCGGTCGCTCTCGTCGGCGCGGCCGAAGTAGCCCTGGCCGACGTTGTTGCCGTGCAGCCAGATCTCGCCGACGGTGCCGTCGGCGACCTCGTCGCCGTCAGGGCTGGCGATCACCGCCCACTGGTTCGGAATCGGCTGGCCGCAGGAGACATGTGCCACGGCGCCCTCGGCGGACGGGTCGACGGTCACCGCGCGCCCGGCGCTGAGCTGGTCGCGGTCGAGGTACACCGCGCTGGCCGCGGCACTCGGGGCGATGCTGGCCACCGACAGTGTCGCCTCGGCCATGCCGTACGACGGCTTGACCGCGGTCGCGGGCAGCCCGTACGGGGCGAACGCCGAGGTGAACTTCTCGACAGCGGCCATGGTGACCGGTTCGGAGCCGTTGAGCAACGTCACCACGTTGGTGAGGTCCAGCGCTTCGCCTGCGGGCGGCAGGCCGCGCTCGGCCGCCAGCTCGAAGGCGAAGTTGGGTGCCGCGGCGAGGGTGCGGCCGTGGGCGGCCTCGACACCGAGCTGCTTGATCCAGCGGTAGGGCCGCCGGACGAAGGCCATGGGGTCCATCAGCGTGATGTGGCTACCGCACAACGCCGGGAACATGATCATGATCAGGCCCATGTCGTGGTAGAGCGGCAGCCAGCTGACGCTGCGGATGCCCATGCTGAGGTCACCGGCCAGGATCATCTGCAGCACGTTGGTACACACGTTGCGGTGGGTGATCTCCACACCGGCCGGGGTCCGGGTGGAGCCCGAGGTGTACTGCAGGTAGGCGATGTCGTCGGTTCCGATGGTGGGGGCCTGGAACATCTCGGCCAGCGAGTCCGGAACCGCGTCGACCGCGATCAGGCGCGGACGCTCGGCGGCGGGAAGGGTGCGCAGGAAGTTGCGCACCGACTCGGAGGCGGCGCTCGTCGTGAGGACCACGGTGGGTTTGGCGTCTGCCAGCACGGCGGCCAGACGTTCGGTGTGACCGGCCAAGCTGGGCGCGAACAGCGGCACCGCGATATTGCCGGCGTGGATCGCGGCGAAGAAGGCGGCGACGTACTCGACGCCCTGCGGAGCCAGGATAGCCACGCGGTCGCGGGGCTGGGTGACCTGCTGCAGTCGGGCGCCGACAGCGCATACCTGTGACCACAGGGCGTTCCAGCTGAGCTCTACGGCGCGGCCGTCCGAGTCGGTCGAGTAGTCGAGGAATCGGTACGACGGCTCGTCCCCAAACGTGAACCGGTTGCGATCCAGGAAAGACGTAAGGGTGACGCCGTCGGGTACGACGATCGTGCCGTCGTCGCGAACGTAGTTCTCGATGTTCGACGTCGACGCATCAACAGCACTGGTTGCGAAGGGATCCCGACCCATAACAGGTAAGACTAATAGCGCCTCTAATAAAGCCCCGCAGCGTGGTCCGGTGTGGGTTGTCACCCGGTGTGGAAAATGTGTCGTGGGTCTCTCTATCGGGGTCCGTCCACCGCATAAGTCCCGTTATCGTCCGTGAATTCCACGATCACCCGGCGCAGTGTGTCGTTGATCTCAACCGCGCAGGTGAACGTCTCCCCGGTGTGCACGACCGGATTCTTGCCGTCGTTGCATGCGACCGCGACGACACGGTTGGCCCCGTAGCCGTTGATCGGGTCGGACAAGATCTGCGCCACCCCGGCCTCGGCCTGTCGGACATCCAGCCGGGTGCCGGTGGCGTCCGAGCGGCTCCAGACCCACAACCCGACCCCGATGACCACGACGGCCGCGGCGGCGACGGCTGCAGAGATCTGCACCCGGCGCCCGGGGAGCTGGGACTTGGGCTTGGGGTGAGCCGGAGGTTGCGGCGCGCGTGGTGGCGCGGGCGCGGGCGCGGCCCGCGCGTGGTGGCGGGGCGGCTGTTGGGGCGGCGACGGCTGCCGCGGGGGAGGCGTCCATGCGGGCCGGGGTGGACGAGGTCCGGGTGGCGGCGTGCCGCCGGGCAAGGGCGCGCCGCCCGGCCGTGCCCACCACGGTTGCTCGGGACCGCTCATCGGCTCTCCTCGACTCGGCTCATCGGCTCACGCGAACCGTTGGTAGCACTGCGCGTCATCGCCTTGCAGACCGGACCGGTAGGCCAGGATGCGGGTGAACCCGGCCGGCAACACCCTGCCGTTGACGTCGCTGGCGGCCAGCCCGTTGGTGAGCAGGCTGCTGATCGCCTCGTCGGTGTCACCAGCCGACAGGGTGATCGGCAGACCCGGTTCGGCCATCCTCGCCTGCCCCACGCCGGTCAGGCAGCCGGTGCGCATGGCAGCCACCGGAGTGTCGAGCACCAGGCCCTTCTCGTGCTGCACGGCCAGCGCGTATCGCGACGTCAGCACGGAGATCGCCGAGTTGTCGCCTTGCAGGAGTTCTTGCTCGTCGTTCTCGTTCCTGGCTTCCCCCAACGCTTTCAGCCCGTCGAGATCCACCACGATGGTGTTTGTCGCCGGGCAGTACGACGCCGGAGGAGATGGGCCCGCGTCGGGACATGAGCTGGGCTCGGTGCTCAACGCCGGTGGGTTGGCAGGTGCGTACACGCGCCGCAGCGACTGCATGGTCTTGTCGATCAGATCGGCGGTGATCGTGCTGTTGCCGCCCTGCGCGCCGCTGAAGAAGTCGAGGAACTTGGGTAGATCGCCCCGCCGCTTCTTGATCTCGTCGGAATCCATGGCCGCGCATTGGTCGACGTTGCCGCTGAACCCGATCTGGAACGCGCTGACCCGGTCCAGCGCCGACCCGTGTTCGCCCCCGGTGAGGGTGGCGTCGACCCGCGTCATCAGGGGATCGCGGATGTAGATCAGGCCGCCGAGGACGTGGTTGAGGCCGTCGCCGGTGCTCAACTCGAAGCGCGGCGAGTTGCCTGCGGCCACCCAGCGCAGGTACACCCCGGCGAGGCAGTCGGCTTGCTGCTCCGCAACGAGCACGGGCGTGCTCTCGTTGATCAGCCGGGCTTGTTGCTGGACGGCATGGCCGTACTCGTGCGCCATCACCCCGACGACGCCCATCTGGCCGAAATACTGCGCCGCGACGGGAATCGCAACGCCACGGTCCCAGGCCATCACGTCGCTCTTGAGGCAGTAGAAGGCATTGGTCAGCCCGACGGTGTTCTGTCCGCAGATGTCGAGCCCGGGGGAGGCGTCGGAGTTGTAGGACACGAGGCGGGATACGGGGGTGAAGGTTCCCGGCAACGAGCCGCCGCGGTAGTTCTGCGACCAGAAGTCCTCGATGTCGTCGACGGCGAGCAGTGCCAGGTCGTCGATCTGGCCGCCATCGGTGTTCTCCGCCCGGCGGGTGGGCCCGGGTGCGCCGGGGCGGATACCGCTGTGGCCGTCGGTGACGGGCAGGCCGCCGACCCGGTCGGGTAGGAACAACATCGACGTCGCCCGCCCCTCGAGCACGGTGGCGTCGCCGCAGCCGGCGAGCAGTACGGCACAACAGGCCAGACCGAGCCACCAGCGAAGCCTCGCCACTTTGAGCCGCCTTTCGTGCGATTCACCCCAGCCAGTTCTACCTGCTCGCGCGGACGTTCGGGATTGCCCGCAGATGACCTGGGCGACAATGGCCCCGTTATGTGCACGTTCGACGACCTGCTGGCTCGGGTGCTGGCGCGCGCCGCGGAACCGGGTACCTCCGTCATCGGGATCACGGGTCCGCCGGGGGCGGGCAAGTCCACCCTGGCCGAGGCGCTCGTCGCAGCAGCCCGCGTCCGTCTCGGCACCGAGGCGGTGGCCCACGTGCCGATGGACGGATTTCACCTCGCCGATGTGGAACTGCGCCGGCTGGGCCGGCTGGATCGCAAGGGCGCACCTGACACTTTCGACGTTGCCGGCTACGCCGCGCTGCTGCGCCGGATCCGCATGCGCGCCGAGGTGGTCTACGCCCCGGGCTTCGAGCGCGACATCGAGCAGCCGGTCGCCGGCGCGATCCCGGTCTTCCCGGACACGGCCGTGTTGCTCACCGAGGGCAATTATCTTCTGCTCGACGTCTCCGCATGGCCGGCGGTGGCGGCCGCGATCGATGAAATCTGGTACTGCGCAATTCAAGACGATGTGCGCATCGCGCGGCTGGTGGCCCGCCACACCACTTTCGGCAAGTCGGCGACCGCGGCGCGGCGGTGGGTTGCCGAGGTCGACGAACCCAATGCGCGGCTGGTGGCCGGCACTGCGGTGCGAGCCGATCTGGTCGTCTCGGCAGACGTCGTGACGCCCAACTCACACTGATGTCGTCTGTGTGGATTCTCACGTCTGATCGAGTTGCTATAACTATCAGCCGGCGGCCAGAATCGATGTGTAAATCTGGAATCATTCCAGAAAAAACATGCGAGATTGGATAGGTTGCGATGGCACTTTTGACGATTGGTTCTCAGTTCCCGGAATACGACCTGACGGCCGTGGTCGGCGGAGATCTGTCGAAGGTCGATGCCAAGCAGCCCGATGACTATTTCACCCGCGTCACCAACAAGGACGACGAGGGCAAGTGGCGGATCATCTTCTTCTGGCCCAAGGACTTCACCTTTGTGTGCCCGACCGAGATCGCCGCGTTCGGCAAGCTCAACGAGGACTTCGAGGATCGCGACGCCAAGGTCATCGGTGTTTCGGTGGACAACGAGTTCGTGCACTTCCAGTGGCGTGCCCAGCACGAGGACCTGAAGAAGCTGCCGTTCCCCATGGCATCCGACCTCAAGCGTGAGCTCTCGCAGGCCGCGGGCGTGCTCAACGCCGACGGGGTCGCGGACCGCGCGACCTTCATCGTCGATCCCAACAACGAGATCCAGTTCGTCTCGGTGACCGCTGGCTCGGTTGGGCGCAATGTCGATGAGGTGCTGCGTGTGCTCGACGCACTGCAGTCCGATGAGCTGTGCGCCTGCAACTGGAAGAAGGGTGACCCGACGCTGGACGCCGGCGAGCTGTTGGCCGAGGCGGTCTGACCGTGAGCATCGACAACATCAAGGAAGCCCTGCCGGAGTACGCGAAGGACCTCAAGCTCAACTTCGGCAGCATCGTCAAGTCGACCGAGCTCAACGAGCAGCAGCTGTGGGGCGCCCTGGTGGCCACCGCTGCGGCGACCAAGTCGGAGCGCCTGCTGAAGGAGATCTCCGAGGACGCCCTCGACGTGCTGAGCGCGGAGGCCTACAACGGCGCCCTCGGCGCTGCGGCGATCATGGGGATGAACAACGTCTTCTACCGCACCAAGGGTCAGCTCGACGGACGCTACGACGACCTGCGCGCGGGCCTGCGGATGAACATCATCGCCAACCCCGGTGTGCCCAAGGAAGATTTCGAGCTGTGGTCGCTGGCGGTGTCGGCGATCAACGGCTGCTCGCACTGCCTGTCGGCGCACGAGACCGTGTTGCGCGACGCCGAGGTGTCCCGCACGACGATCTTCGAAGCCATCCGGTTGGCGTCGATCGTCTCCGGGGTGGCCCAGGCGCTGCTCACCGCCGACGCACTCGCCGCGGTCTGACGCACAAGCCTCCAAAAAGAGGCTTAAGCGCATAACCAAACAGATAAACTCGCCTCTCGCAATCCGAGAGGCGAGTTTTCTGTTGACGGCACCGAAGAGAAACACCCGCATCGACCCAACCGTGCGCAAGGCGATCACCGGCGCGTCCATCGGCAACGCGGTGGAATGGTTCGACTTCGCCATCTACGGGTTTCTGGCGACCTACATCGCCGCCAACTTCTTCCCGTCCGGCAACGAAACTGCCGCACTGCTCAACACTTTCGCCATCTTCGCGGCCGCGTTCTTCATGCGTCCGCTGGGCGGCTTTGTCTTCGGTCCGCTGGGGGACAGGCTGGGTCGCCAGCGCGTGCTCGCCGTGGTGATCCTGTTGATGTCGGCCGCCACTCTCGGCATCGGCCTGCTGCCCACCTACGCCACCATCGGCGTGGCCGCTCCGTTGCTGCTTCTCCTGCTGCGGTGCCTGCAGGGATTCTCCGCGGGTGGTGAATACGGTGGCGGCGCGGTCTATCTCGCGGAATACGCGAAGACCCGATGGCGCGGGTTCACGGTCACGTTCATCGCGTGGTCAGGGGTGCTGGGCTTCCTACTGGGCTCGATCACCGTCACGGTGTTGCAGGCCTACCTGCCGGCGGATGCGATGGAAAGCTACGGCTGGCGTATCCCGTTCCTGGTGGCCGCGCCGCTCGGCCTGGTCGGCCTCTACATCAGGCTGCGCCTCGACGACACACCGGAATTCGCCAAACTCGACGAGGCCGACCGGGTGGCCACCTCGCCGCTGCGCGAGGCCGTGGGCACGGCCCGGCGGGCGATCCTGCAGGTCATCGGGCTGTTCATCGTGTTCAACGTCGGCTACTACGTCGTCTTCACGTTCCTGCCGACGTACTTCATCAAGGCCCTGCATTTCACCAAGACCCAGGCCTTCATCTCGATCACCTTGGCCAGCCTGGTGGCGCTGATCCTGATCCTGCCGTTGGCGGCGCTTTCGGACCGGATCGGGCGCAGGCCCCTGTTGATCGCCGGCTCGGTGGGGTTCGCGGTATGCGCGTATCCGCTGTTCCTGCTGATGAATTCGGGATCGGTGGCGGCGGCGATCGCGGGACACTGCGTGCTGGCCGCCATCGAATCGGTGTATGTGGCGACGGCGGTGACCGCCGGCGTCGAACTGTTCGCCACCCGGGTGCGCTACAGCGGCTTCTCGATCGGCTACAACATCGCGGTGGCATTGTTCGGCGGGACCACCCCGTATGTGGTCACCTGGCTCACCGCGGCCACCGGCAACAACCTGGCGCCCGCGTTGTATCTCGCTGCCGCCGGCATAGTCTCGTTGCTCACTGTCCTGACCTTGCGCGAAACCGCGGGGCGGCAACTGTCGGGCATGGACGACCCAACCGGCGGGCAACGTGTCACGATGACACCGTGAGCGCTGCAAAGGGACGCCCTACAGGATCGGACGAAGGACGCCCGTCGAGGTCGAATGAAGGACGCCCGCTCAGGTCGAATGAAGGACGCCCGCTCAGGTCGAGTGTCGGGCTCCGCCCGACCAAAGCCGACGTTGCCAGGCTGGCCAACGTTTCCACGGCAACCGTCAGCTATGTGCTCAACAACGTTCAGGGTCAACGTATCTCCGAGCAGACCCAAGCCGCGGTGCGTAAGGCCGCGGCCGACCTCGGGTACCGGCCGAACCTGGCGGCCCGCAACCTCGCGGTCGGTGGCAGCGGCGTGGTGCTCTACATCGTGCCGCGGACCGATCTCGGTGAACTGCCTCTGGAGGTCGGCAGTCGCCTCACCACGGCGCTCGGCCGGCACGGCATCGTGCTGTCGATGCAGCTCGAGACCGACGACGGACAGAACATCGTCGACGCGGTGGCGAACCTCAACCCGGTGGCAGTCTCTGGCGTGTTCCCTCTCACGGGTGCGGCCGCCGCAGCTGTCGAGGCGGCCAAGATCCCGCAGATCTACCTGGGCAGCGAGAAACTGCGGGCGCTCGGGTCGCTGCATCTGACGGTCGGCGCGATGCGGGTGGAACATCTCATGTCGCGCGGCCACACCCGCCTGGCCTTCGCCTATTCCGGCACCGAGGTGCTGCGGCCTCTCGGTGACTACTGGTTGTCGGGCCTTCGGGTGGCCGCCGGTGAGCACGGCCTGCCCGAGATCGAGGTCGACAGTGTGGCCACCGACGGATCCGACGCGGCCGCCGTCGTGTCGAAATGGGTGTCGGCCGGGGTGACAGCCGTATGCGCGCAGAGCGACGAGACCGCGTTCGCGGTGTTGCACGGGATACGGCGGGCCGGATTGCGCTGCCCTGACGGTCTCGCGGTCATGGGGGTCGACGCGATACCGCTCGGGGCGGTGAGTTCCCCGCCCCTGACCTCCGTCGTATTCGACGCCAAGACCATCGTCGACGCGGCCGTGCCGGCCATGATGGCCGAACTGGGATATCCCACCGTCGGCGATGTCGACGGTGGGGACCCCGCCCGGCTCATCGTGCGTGACAGCACCTGAGCATTACGTGTGAACGGTAAGTCGTAACCCGCGATGGCCTTGTCCGGCCGCCTTCCCGGCGTGTAACTTACGCGTGTAAGTAACTCTCCGCAGCCCTCAGAGAGGCGGACCGCCGTGAGTGTGAGCACCACCAGTGACGTGTACTTCGACCCCTATGACGTCGAGATCAACGCCAACCCGTATCCGACGTTCGCTCGGCTCCGTGAGGAATCGCCGCTGTACTACAACGAGCAACACGACTTCTACGCGTTGAGCCGTTTCGCCGATGTCAACAAGGGCCTCGTCGACCACGAGACCTTCAGCTCGGCGCGCGGCGCGATCATCGAACTGATCAAGGCCAACATCGACATCCCCTCGGGCGCCCTGATTTTCGAGGATCCGCCGATCCACACCGTGCACCGCAAGCTGCTGGCCCGGATGTTCACCCCGCGCAAGATCAATGCACTGGAGCCCAAGATCCGGGAATTCTGTGCGCAGTCGCTGGATCCGCTCGTGGGTGCCGGAAAGCTCGACTTCATCAAGGATTTCGGCGCGATCATGCCGATGCGGGTGATCAGTGCGCTGCTGGGCATCCCCGAGGACGACCAGGAGATGATCCGCGACCACGGCAACGACCAGTTGCGCACCGAGGCAGGCAAGCCGATGAAGGCGGCCGAGCAGGGCCTGGTCGACGGCTCGATCTTCGAGACCTACATCGACTGGCGCAAGGACAACCCGTCCGACGACATCATGACCGACCTGCTCAACGTCGAGTTCACCGACGAGCACGGCGTCACCCGCAAGCTCACCCGCGAGGAACTCCTCATCTACATCAACGTGGTGGCAGGTGCGGGTAACGAAACCACCACGCGCCTGATCGGTTGGGCGGCAAAGGTGCTCGCCGAGCATCCCGATCAGCGGCGTCAGCTCGTCGAGAACCCCGCGCTCATCCCGCAGGCCATCGAGGAGTTGCTGCGGTTCGAGCCGCCGGCCCCGCACGTGGCCCGGTATGTCACGCGCGACGTCGAGTACTACGGCCAGACGGTCCCCGAGGGCAGTGTGATGATGATGCTGATCGGCGCGGCCGTCCGCGACAGCCGGCAGTTCCCGCCCGACGGTGGGGTTTTCGACATTCACCGGGAGCAGCGCCAGCATCTCGCATTCAGTGTCGGCACCCACTACTGCCTGGGTTCGGCGCTCGCGCGACTGGAGGGCCGGATCGCGCTGGAGGAGATGCTCAAGCGCTTCCCGGAGTGGGACGTCGACCTCGACAACGCCGTGCTGTCGCCGACTTCGACTGTCCGCGGCTGGGATTCGATGCCGGCCGTCGTTGGGTGACGGCTGCGCAGGCCGACTTCGTCGGTCGGTGAATTCCGTCAAACCGACCACCTGACGGGAATCTCCGATCCGGACACCCGCCGAGCCACTACGGTGTCCGGCATGACAGGTGTGGTGGTGACAGGTGCAGCGTCGGGGATCGGCCGGGCCAGCGCGGAGGCGCTGATCGCAGATGGTCGGCGGGTTGCGTTGTGGGACATGGCTCCCGAGGTTCGCGATGTGGCCGGTGCACTCGGTATGCCCGCAACGGTGATCGACGTGTGCGACACGGGCGCGCTGGCGACGGCGGTGGAGGAGGCAGCGCAGGCACTCGACGGCATCGACGGCTTGGTGCATGCCGCGGGCCGCGTGCTGCCCGAACCGGTGGGCGCCTACACCGAGGAGTCCTGGGACGCGGTCCTCGATGTGAACCTGCGGGCGCAGGCGCTGTTGATGCAGCTGCTGCTGCCGCACCTGGAGAAGGCCGCGGCCGATGGTGGATCGCCGGCGGTGGTCGGAATCTCGAGCATCGAGGGCCTGGCGGCCAACCCGTTCATTCCGGCCTACTGCGCGTCGAAGGCCGGCCTGCTCGGGATGACCCGGTCGATGGCTGCCCAACTGGGCCCGTTGGGAATTCGGGTCAACGCGGTGTGCCCGGGCTTCATCCACACCCCGATGCTGCAGATCGCGTTGGACGTCGAGGAGATCCGCGCGAGCTTCGAACAGGCCGCGCCGATGGGCCGGCTCGGTCAGCCCGGTGAGGTTGCGGCCGCCGTGGCGTTCCTGATGTCACCGAAGGCGTCGTTCATCACCGGTACGCAGCTCGTGGTGGACGGGGGAGTGACCAGCCGTCACCCGTGAGCTAGTCGCTGGCGGGAAGCGGCTTGGCTTCCTTGAGGCTGAGTGCGGTGGTCCCGACGGACAGTGTGCCCGCCCCGGCCTTGGTGACGAGCACTTCGGCGCCACCCTCGTCGACGTAGCGCTTGCCCATCAGGTTGCCGTCCGAGAACGCCGCGTCGATCGTTGCGGTCGAATCCTTCTCCTGGTCGAGCGGGACCATGGCCACACCACCGGCGCGGAGGTCGTCGAGGCTGTCGGCGCTGCGCACCACGATGACCTGGGTGTCGCACACCTGGCTCTGGAGGCGGGTGCCGTTCTTGATCATGCTGACTCCTTGCTGGCTGCTGCGAGTTCGTCGACGAGTTGGCGGCGCAGGACCTTGCCGGTCGGGTTGGTGGGCAGTTCATCGCGGAACACCACCCGGTCGGGAGTGCGGGATCCGCGCAGTTGCTTGCGCACATGATCGCGCAACGCGTCCGGGTCGGGGGAGGTGCCCTCGGCGGGCACCACGACGGCCACGATGATCTGTCCCCACTGCGGGTCCTCGGGGCCGACGACGGCGACGTCGCGGACCTCGGGATGTTCGACGAGCACGTCCTCGATCTCGGCCGGGGCGATGTTCTCCCCGCCGCGGATGATGGTGTCGTCGGAACGGCCGCCGATGAACAGGTAGCCGCCCTCGTCGAGCATCGCGACATCTTTGGTGGGGAACCAACCTTCGGCGTCGAGGACCGACCCGATGTCGGTGTAGCGGCCGGACACCTGCTCACCGCGGACGAACAGTTCACCGGTCTCACCGGGGCCCAGCACGGTGCCGTCCTCGGCCCGGATCTGGACCTCGATACCCGGCACCACCTGGCCCACCGAGCCGAGCCGGCGGGCCGCAGCGGCGTCCTGCGCGGCCAGCGCCTCGCGGTGGTCGTCGGGGCCAAGCACCGCGATGGTGGAACTGGTTTCGGTCAACCCGTAGGCGTTGACGAACCCGACGTTGGGCAGCAACTGAAGTGCCTTGCGAACCAGGGGCAGCGCCACCTTGGAGCCGCCGTAGGCGAGGTTGCGCAGGGTGGGCAGTTCGAGGCCGGCTGCCTCCAGGGCAGTGACGATACGGTCCAGCATGGTCGGCACGACGGTGGCCGACGTGACGCCTTCGGTGCGGACCAGCTCGACCCATTTGTCGGCGTCGAAGTGTCGCAGGTACACCATCTTCCGGCCGGCGTAGAGGTTCGACATGGCCGCGCTGACCCCGGCGATGTGATACGGCGGGACGCAGATCAGCGCTGCGTCTTCCTCTGCCGCCGAGCCGAATTCGACTGTTCCGGTGATGTAGCTGGTGAGGTTGTTGTGGGTGAGCTCCACGGCCTTGGGGCGCGAGGTGGTGCCCGAGGTGAACAGCACGACCGCGACCGCGTCCGGGTCGGCGAATTCGGCAGCGGGCTCGGCCACACGAGCCGCCGCCAAGAACTCTTCGGACGTGATGACCTGCTTGCCCGTTCCGGCGACCACGTCGGCGTACTCGGTGTCGGTGACCACCAGCGGCTCGGGCAGCCGCTCGATCAGTTCGTGCAGGCCGTCACGGCTCAGGCGGTAGTTCAGCGGGGTGAACGGCACAGCGGCGCGGGCCGAGGCGAACAGCAGCAGCGGCAGCAGTGCGCCGCCGGTGCCGACATAGGCCACATGGGACGCTCCGGAGGCCGCGATGACACCGGCGCCGCCGTCTGCCAGGGTGCTGAGTTCCTCGGTGGTCAGGCGCAGATCGTCGGACACCACCGCGGTACGGTCTGCTCCGCCCGAGACCGCCATCTCCAGCAGTAGCGAGATGCTCATAGGCCCTGTCCCGGTGCGTCGATGAAGATGTCGATGATCGGATTATCCCCACCGCCGTAGCGGGAGAGATCGGTGACACCCGAAGCGGTGAGCACTTCCGAGTCGATGAAGGTCTGACCGTTCACCTCGGCGGCCGGGCGCGACAGGATCTCCACGGCCGCGTCCGCCATAATCTCGGGGTTGCGGGACTGCGAGGCCATCTTGTCGCCGTCGGCGAGGTTGGTCACCGCCGCGGTGGCGATGTAGGTCTCGGGCCACAGGCAGCTGAATCCGATTCCGGCGTCGGCGTATTCGGCGGCCCAACCCAGCGACAGCAGCGTCATGCCGTATTTGGACAGCGTGTAGGACGGGTGTGTGCCCAGCCAGTAGGGGTTCATGTTCATCGGCGGGGCCAGCGTCAGCACCTGTGCGTTCGTCGATTTCCGCAGGTGCGGCAACGCGGCCTTGGTGAGCAGGAACGTGCCGCGGATGTTGATGTCCATCATCAGGTCGAACTTCTTGGCCGACAGCGCCTCGGTGGGGTCGGTGGAGATGGCGCTGGCGTTGTTGACCACGATGTCGACGCCGCCGAAGTGGTCTACCGCGGTCTCGACGGCGCGGGCCACGTCCTCTTCCTTGCGCACGTCGCCCACCACGGCGACGCCCTTGCCGCCGGCAGCCTCGACCTCGGCGACCGCGGTGTGCACGGTCCCGGGAAGCTTGGGGTGGGGTTCGGCGGTCTTGGCGAGCAGCACCACGTTCGCTCCGCGGCGAGCGGCACCGAGCGCAATCGCCAGTCCGATACCGCGGCTGCCGCCGGATACCACCAGCGTGCGATCGGTGAATGACTCCTGCTGGCTGGACATGGTCCTCCTCGTCGAGCGCAGCATCCGCTATGCGCCGTGTGTCAACCGTACCCAAATGGTATTGGCATTCTCATTTTTAGCAAGTGTCGTAATCGTCAGGGGCACCGCCCGTCGAACCGGCGTCGACCAGACCCGTTCGCCCGTGTCGTCGCAGGTGGTCGGTGCGCAGGTCGGAGCGCTCCCGGCCAGTACAGGCGCCATATTTCCCGCATGCGGTATTGGCATTCTCATTTTTAGCAAGTACGTTATCCACTGATGAGCGAGAAAGCTGTCCCTCCGGTAGAGACTCCGTCGGGTATCCCGCTTGCGCCCGTCTACGGGCCGAGCGACCGCGCCGTGGAGCCTCCGCCGCCCGGGACCTATCCGTTTACCCGTGGCAACTTCGCCTCCGGCTACCGCGGCAAGACCTGGACCTTCCGGCAGTACTCGGGCTTCGGCACCGCCGAGGAATCCAACCGCCGATACCGCTACCTGCTCGATCAGGGCGGGACGGGTCTGTCGGTCGCGCTGGACCTGCCGACCCAGTGCGGCTACGACTCCGACGACGAAGAGTACGGCGAGGAAGTGGGCCGTGTGGGCGTTGCGGTCGACACCTTGGCCGACGCGGAGATCCTGTTCGACGGCATCCCGCTGGACAAGATCAGCACCAGCTTCACCATCAACGGCACCGCGGCCATCCTGCTGGCCTTGTACGTGGCCGCTGCGGAGAAGAAGGGCGTCCCGCGCGAGAAGCTGACCGGCACCATCCAGAACGACATCCTCAAGGAATACGCGTCGCGCGGCACCTGGATCTGGCCGCCTGAGCCGTCGCTGCGATTGATCGCCGACACCATCGAGTTCTGCGCTGCCGAGGTACCCCGGTTCAATGCGATCTCGGTGGCCGGCGCGCACTTCCGCGACGCCGGCGCCAATGCGGTTCAGGAGATGTCGTTCACGCTGGCGGACGGTGTCACCTACTGCGACACCGTGGTCGAGCGCGGCCGGATGACGATCGACAAGTTCGCCCCGCAGATCTCCTTCTTCTTCTACACCCACGGCGACTTCTTCGAGGAGATCGCGAAATACCGTGCCGGGCGCCGGCGTTGGGCCACGATCGTGCGGGAGCGCTACGGCGCGACCACCGACAAGGCCTCGATGTTCCGGTTCGGCTGTGTGGCGGGCGGGGCTTCTTTGTATGCGCCGCAGGCACAGAACAACCTGGTGCGGGTGGCCTATGAGTCGTTGGCCGCGGTGCTGGGCGGCGTGCAGTCCATGTTCACGGCGGCCTGGGACGAACCGTTCGCGCTGCCCAGTGAGGAATCCGCGACGCTGGCGCTGCGGACCCAGCAGATCCTGGCCTACGAAACCGGTGTCACCAAAGTCGCGGACCCGCTGGGCGGTTCGTACTTCGTCGAAGCGCTCACCGACGCCACCGAGGCCAAGATCATCGAGATCATGGACGATCTCGAGAAGCACGGCGGCATGGTGAGATGCATCGAGGACGGCTACCTGCAGGGTCTGATCGCGGATGAGGCCTTCAAGATCCACCAGGAAGTCGAATCAGGGGAACGACCTGTGGTCGGCGTCAACAAGTTCGTCACCGACGAGCCGGCGCCCGACATCGACACCTACGAGCTCGATGCCGAAGGTCGCGATCTGCAACTCAAGCGACTGTCGAAGGTCAAGGCCGAGCGTGACGATGTCGCGGTCAAAGAGACTCTGGCCGCGTTGGCCAGGGGGGCCGAGGGCAGTGGACCGGGGGCAGACAACCTGATGCACCGGTTGATCGACTGCGCCAATGCGTATTGCACAGTGGGAGAGATGGTGTCGACGTTGAAGTCGGTGTGGGGCGAGTTCCAGCAACCGGTGGTGTTCTGATGGCAACTCGCGTATTGGTCGCAAAACCCGGACTCGACGGCCACGACCGCGGGGCCAAGATCGTCGCTCGTACGCTGCGTGATGCCGGGTTCGAGGTCATCTACACCGGCATCCGTCAGCGCATCGAGGACATCGTGTCGATCGCGCTGCAGGAAGACGTTGCGCTGGTGGGTCTTTCGATCCTCTCCGGTGCGCACGTCGCACTGACCACCCGCACCGTCGAGGCGTTGCGCGCTGCCGATGCAGGTGACATCGCCGTCGTGGTCGGCGGCACCATCCCGCAGTCCGACGTTCAGAAACTTCTTGATGCCGGTGCGGCGGCGGTGTTCCCCACGGGGACGTCGCTCGACACGCTGGTGACCGACGTTCGTGCGCTGACAGAAAAGGTTTCGGAGTCATGAGGCTGGGCGTGATGATCGGGGCCGAGCGCGGCGACATGGCCCGCAAGGTGTCCAAGCTGGTCTCCGACATCCAGTGGGCCGAATCGGCCGGGCTGGACAGCGCGTGGATGCCGCAGGTACCCAACGATTTCGACTGCCTGACCATGGTGGCCTTGATGGCGGCGAACACTTCGCGCATCGAGCTCGGCACTGCCGTGGTGCCGCTGCAGGCGCAGCATCCGATCGCGCTGGCCCGGCAGGCGCTGTCGGTGCACGCCATGTCCGCGGGCCGGCTGGCGCTGGGTGTCGGGCCGTCACACCACTGGATCGTGCGCGACATGCTCGGCCTGCCTTACGAAAAGCCCGCCGCCTACACGCGGGACTACCTGCAGGTGCTGAACGCGGCGATCGCCGGCCCGGGACCTGTTGACGTGGAGAACGATTCGTTCACCGTGCACAACCCGACGGTGCTCGCCGCGGACACCCCGATGCCCGTGCTGGTGTCCGCGCTCGGCCCGGTGATGCTGCAGATCGCGGGCGAGCACGCTGACGGAACCTCGCTGTGGATGGCTGACGAGAAGGCGATCGGCGAGCACATCGCCCCGAAGATCAACAAGGCTGCCGCGGAAGCGGGTAAGCCGGCGCCGCGCATCGTGGCGGGCATCCCCGTCACGCTGTGCGCCAACTCCGAGATCGAGGCAGCCAAGGACCGCGCCAACCGCATCCTGGCCGAGGCCGAGACCTCGCCGAACTACCAGCGGTTGCTGGACCGGGGCGAGGCCCGCAACGTCGGCGACCTGTGCGCGGCGGGTGACGAAGAGTCGATCCTGAAGCGGTTCAAGCAGTTCGCCGATGCCGGGGTGACCGATCTGTCGGTGCGGCTGTTGCCGATCGGGGAGACCCGCGACGAGCTGATCGCGTCGAAGTACCGGACGCGTGAGGTGATCGCCGAGCTCGCCAAGGCCGTGCGGTGACGGCCCAATGACCGCGCCGCTGGCGGGCATCCGCGTCATCGAGGTCGGCGTCATGCTGGCCGGACCGTACGCCACCATGATGCTGGCGGACCTCGGCGCCGAGGTGATCAAGGTCGAGCCGCCGGGCGGGGAGATCTCCCGTCAGGTCAGTGACAGCTATTTCGCCAGCCTCAACCGGGGCAAGCGCAGCATCTGCCTCGACCTGACCTCCGAGCAGGGCAAGGCGAAACTCGGCGAGCTGGTGGCGGATTCGCATGCGTTGCTGGTGAACATGAAGCCGTCGGTGATCCGCCGGCTCGGCCTCACGTATGAGAATCTGCGGCGCTTCAACGAGAAGATCGTCTGTGTCGCGATGACGGGCTTCGGGTTGAACGGGGGAGATGACCCGGCGTTCGATTACGTGATCCAGGCCGCTACCGGGGTGGCCGCGATGACCGGCGATCCGGACGGCCCGCCCACCCTGCCCGGTTATTCCTCGGCGGACAACTCGACCGGTCTGACCGCTGCGCTGGGCCTGCTGGCCATGATCGTCTCGGGCGACGGCGGTCAGGTGGATGTGTCGCTGCGTGATGTCATGCTCTCGCAGCTCAATTACCGGGCTTCGGCATATCTCAACGACGGTGCCGAACCGCGTCGCCATCCCTTCGGTGCGCACTCGTATTACGTACCCGCGCAGCTGTTCCCGACGGCGGATGGCTATCTGGCGTTGTTCATCACCCATGACGGGTTCTGGAAGTCGTTTGCCGGGGAGGCCGGGATCGAGGGCTTCGGCACCATGGCCGAACGGGCCGCGCGGCGCGACGAGGTCCTGGATGTGGTGACCGCCGTGCTGGCGACCGATACCGCTGCGGGCTGGGAGTCACGGCTCAAGCCGCTCGGGATTCCGGCGGCCGCGGTGCGTACCCTGCCGCAGGCGCTGGAGGCGACGCCCGAGATGCTGGTGAACGCAGGTGATTTCCGGTTGGTGGGCAGCCCGGTGCACGTCGCCGGCTATGCGCCCGACTACCGGCCTGCCCCGGTGTTCGACGAGTACGGCAGGCATTCGCCGGTTTCTGACACGCCGGTTTCTGCACCAGGGGCGTGACTGCTTGGGTGGTTTCAAGCGGTCTACGCAACAGCTGGTGGTTTTGAGAGTAGTTCGTTGAGTGCTTCGGCCGGGGTTTTCCATTCAAGGGTTTTGCGGGGTCGGCCGTTGAGTTCGGCTGCGACGTAGTCGAGGTAGTGCTCGCCGTAGACCGACAGGTCAGTGCTTTTGGGGAAGTATTGGCGCAGTAGCCCGTTGGTGTTCTCGTTGCTGCCACGTTGCCAGGGTGAATGTGGATCGCAGAAGTAGATGTCGAGATCGGTGGCTTTGGCGATGGCACGGTGGTTGGACATCTCAATGCCCTGATCCCAGGTCAACGAGCGGCGCAGGTGCGCGGGCAGCTGGGTGATCTTGGCGACGATGGCGTTTTGCACACTTTCGGCGCTGTGGTCGTCGGGCAGGTGCAGCAGCATCACGAACCGGGTGCTGCGTTCGACCAGGGTGCCGATCGCCGAGCCTGAGGCGGTGCTGCCCATGATGAGATCGCCTTCCCAATGCCCGGGCACTGCGCGGTCGGCCACCTCCGGTGGGCGTTGGCTGATGTTGATCATGTCCGGGATGCGGCTGCGTCGAGTTCCGGGCTGATGTTGAGGTCGTCGTATTGCCCGTTTTGTTCGCAGACACTGGTGCAGTTCTCGGCGTAACGAACCCCGTCCCTGCACGTAGATCGCCTGGTAAATGGCTTCGTGTGACACCCACATCTCCGGATCGTCGGGAAAGTCGATGCGCAGCCGCTGGGCGATCTGCGCCGGGCTGTGCCGCAACTCAATCGACTCTGCACCTGCTGACGCAACCTGTCATTGCGCGCCAGGCGGCGTTGTTTGGGTCGCCTGGCCCGATCAGCGGATCGGTCGTGGGCAGACAACGCGCGGTAGACCACTTTCGCCGAGGCTCCACTCTGTTGAGCCCCGAAGGCATGCTTGCGTCGATACCCCGATTTGTGTGGATTCTTGCGGGTGCGCAGTTCGGTGTTCTCGTCGATCTCGCGTTTGATCGTCGAGGCCGGTCGGCCCAGCCGTCGACCGATGGAACGCAGCGATTCGTCGGCGTGGACGCCGGCTTGGATCTCGATGCGCTCCTGCAAACTCAACCGTCGACGCGCACCGGTGCCCGAAGGCTTACTCACGTGCGGTTTCACCCCGCCAGCTTGACGAAACCACCGCCGTCCACAGGTCGCTGACACGCCGACGGCCACACCGGCATCCCCGGGCAACAGGCCTTCGCGGACCCGCTCCCAAAACAACCGCTTTCTCGACTGGAACGAACCCCGAGCCATGCAACACTCCTCAAATCAGAAGGTGTGTTGCGTAGACCCCTTGAACTCAAGTTGATTTGTGCAACCCAGCTGTAGAAACCGCCGGGCTCGCGACCGCCACCAAGCTCAATCTTCGTCGTAGGAGACTGTCACTGAATCGCAGTCCGGGACGGCCTGGCAGGTCAACACGTAGCCATCGGCCACCTCGTCGTCGTCGAGCGCATCGTTGACCCGCATGGTGGCGGTGCCCTCGAGGAGCTTGGCCATGCAGGTGCCACAGTTGCCGGCCTCGCACGAGAACGGCGGCGTCATGCCGGCCCGGCGCGCGCTCTCCAGCAGTGTCTCGCCCTGCCGCCGCGGCACGGACAGCTGCTCGCGGTCGAACACGATCGTGACCTTGCCGTCCGCTTCGCTGCCGGCCGTCGGTTCTGCGGTCATCTGACTCCCCTGTGCACGTACGTTCTGATATGAAGAGAATACCATTCTCGCTAACTGATAGTATCTTCTCGGTGTGCTCGACGCCCAGCGGTGTCCGGGGAAAGGGGTTGGACCTTGAGTGACCCCGTCGTGCTCGCGTTCGATGACCGCGAGTACACCCTGGCCGAACTCGATGCGCTGACCAGCGGGATGGCCACCGCGTTGGAGCACCGCGGGGTGCGGCCGGGCGACCGGGTCGCGATCATGTCGTCCAATCGCCCCGAGTTCGTCGTCGCCCTGCGGGCGATCTGGGGACTGCGGGCGGTGGCCGTGCTGATCAGCCCGGCGTGGAAGGCGGCCGAGGTGGCTCACGTCCTTGAGCTGACCGCGCCGAGCCATGCGGTGGGCGATCACGACGCGCTGGCTTCGCAGATGCCGATGCTGCATCTGGACGAGCCCATCACCCCGGGCCTGCGGCAGTTCGACGTTCCTGATCCGGACAGCGACGCATTGTTCGTCTTCAGCTCCGGGACCACCGGCCTGCCCAAGGCTGTGCGCCACACCCATCGCGGGTTCGCCGCGGCCGTCGAGCATTGGCGTCGGGCGCTGGGATTCACCAGCGCGGACCGCATGCAGATCATGACGCCGCCGTCGCACATCCTGGGATTGCTCAACATCGCCATGGTGCTCGACACCGGTGCGTGGATGCGGCTGCACCGCCGGTTCGACGTCGACACGATGTTGCGCCACATCGAATCCGATCGGATCACCATCGAAATGGCAGTGGCACCAATTGCTTTGGCGTTGGCCTCCCACCCCGATCTGGGTCGTTACGATCTGTCCTCGCTGCGCTACGTGATGTGGTGTGCCACCCCGGTGACCCGCAGTGTGGCCGAGGACGTCGCGCAGCGCGCCGGGATCCGGTGGCTGACCGCGTACGGCACCACCGAACTTCCGGTGATCGCCTGTAATCCGTTGGACGCCATTCACATCGACACCGTGGGTACCCCGGTGCGCGGGGTCGAGGTGCGGATCGGTGAGGGCGGCGAGATCCAGGTGCGGTCGGATTCGGTGATGGCCGGCTATCTGCCGAAGGACGCCACCGCGGGCGCATTCTGTGACGGCTGGTACCGCACCGGCGACATCGGCTTTCTCGATGACGACGGGTACCTGCATATCACCGACCGTTCCAAGGAGATGGTCAAGGTCCGAGGGTTTCAGGTGGCACCTGCCGAAGTCGAGGCGGTGCTGCACGGCCATCCCGCGGTCACCGACTGTGCGGTGTTCGGGGTGACCGATGCGGCGGACGGGGAGGCCATCGTGGCCGCCGTGGCGACACATTCTGCGGTGTCAGCCGAGGAGCTCATCGATCTTGTCGGTGCGCGGCTGGCCTCGTACAAGCGGCCCAGCCGCGTGGAGTTCGTAACCGAGATACCCCGGTTACCTTCCGGAAAGGTATTGCGACGAGTGCTGAAGGAGCGGCATGGACGTTCGTCTGACGTCTGAACAGCAGCAGCTGCGCGAGGCCGCAGCGAAACTGGCCGACGACCTCGGACCGGATGCGGTCGGAGAATTGTCGGATGAGGGCCGGATCGCCCGGTTGGAGAGCACGGTCGCCGCAACCGAGTGGCGCACCCTGCGGTCCGACGGTGCCTCCGGCGTGGAAGTGGCGATCATCGCCGAGGAGTTCGCCCGCGGGCTGGTCGACGTGCCCTTCCTGGGTCACGTGCTCGCCGACGATCTGGCCCGCCGCCTCGACCGTGAGATCAAGGCCGGTACCGACGAAGCCGCCACCGCCGGAGTGGATCTGACCCACAGCACGGTGGGCGTGGTCGAGTCGCCCGCCGAGCTCGCCGAGCTGTCGGGCGAGGACGCCCTGCGCTGGCGGGCGCTGGCGCTGGTGGGCACCTGCGCCGACCTGGTCGGTGCCGCCCGCGGTGCGCACGCGCTGGCTGTCGACTACGCGAAAGTCCGTGAGCAGTACGGCTCCACGATCGGTTCGTATCAGGCCGTCGCGCACCTGCTGGCGGAGGGGCTCGCCCTGATCGAGGGTTCGATCAGCGTGCTGCGGCACGCGGCGTGGGCGGTCGACGAGCTGCCTGCAGAAGAAGCCGTGCGGGCGGGGAAGATCGCCAAGGTCTACTGCGCCCGGGCCGCACGGACGGTCTGCGAGACCGCCATCCAGGTGCACGGCGGTATCGGCAACACCTGGGAGTGCCTGGCGCATGTGTATCTGCGCCGCGTTCTGGTGGCCACCGAGTTGTGGCCCGTCAAGCTCGAGGACTTGGAGGTCACTGATCTTGGACTTTCGTGATTCAACCGAGGAAGCTGCCTTCCGCGACCGGCTCCGGCCCTGGCTGGCGGAAAATGCCGCATCGTTCAAGGCATCCGGCGACGACTACTGGGCTCGCATGGGGGAGTGGCACCAGGCCCTCTACACCGCAGGGTTTTTCGGCACCTCGTGGCCCAAGGAGTTCGGCGGCCAGGACCTGCCGCCGGTCTACGACGTCATCGTCGACGAGGAGCTGGCCCGGGCCGGCGCCCCACCGCGCCCCAGCCTCGGGTACCTGGTGGTGGGCCTGGGCCACCACGGCAGCAAGGAACTGCAGCAGCGGTTCCTGCCGGGGATGATCAACGGCACTGAGCGTTGGTGCCAGGGCTTTTCGGAGCCCGGCGCCGGTTCGGACCTGGCTTCGCTGACCACGACGGCGACGCGCGACGGTGACAACTACATCATCAACGGGCACAAGATCTGGACCAGCTACTCCGATGTGGCGGACTGGTGCCTGGTTCTGGCCCGCACGGATAAGGATGTGGCTCGGCATAAAGGCATTTCGGCATTCATCGTGTCGATGCATCAGGACGGCATCGAGCAGCGACCGCTGCAGATGATCAACGGAGTCACCACCGAGTTCGGCCAGGTGGCATTCGACGGTGCGGTGGTGCCGGCCTCGAACATGGTCGGGGAACCGGGCGACGGCTGGCGTCTGGCCATGACCGTGGTGAGCCATGAGCGTGAGCCGTCGACGCTGGGTTACTCGGCGCGTTACGGAAAGCTCGTGCGGGAGATGGCTTCTCGGGTCGAAGGCTCGGGTGGCAAGGTGCCGGAGGACCTCGCCTGGGCGGGCGTACAGGCCGAGATGTTGCGCCTGCACGTGCGACGGCGGTTGTCCGAACAGCTCGACGGGCTCAAGCACGGCCCGGACGGCTCGCTGGACAAGCTGCTGATGACCTGGGTCGAGCAGTCCGTCGGCCATGCCGCGCTCGCGGTGACGGGGACCAAGGACCCAGAACTGCTCGAGGCCTACCTGTACAGCCGTGCGCAGAGCGTCATGGGTGGCACGTCACAGATCCAGAAGAACATCATCGCGTCACGCATCCTCGGACTAGGGGTTTAGCCAGATGTACGGAATGCCAGAAGAAATCGACGTGCAGGCCGACGGCGCCCTGCGCATCATCACCCTGAACCGCCCCGATGCCCTCAACGCGGTCAACGACAACTTGCACGTCGGGCTCGCACGGTTGTGGGAAGAGCTCAACGAGGACGCCGAGGCGCGCGCAGCCGTGATCACCGGTGCGGGCCGGGCGTTCTCAGCGGGCGGCGACTTCAACTACCTCGATGAGTTGCGTCGCGATGAAGCCTTGCGGCAGAAGACGATCAAGCACGGACGCGACCTCGTCATCGGCATGGTGCGTTGCCGCATCCCGGTGGTCGCCGCGGTGAACGGCCCGGCCGTCGGGCTCGGTTGCAGCCTGGCCGCGTTGTCCGACGTCGTCTACATGGCCGAGACCGCGCACTTCGCCGATCCGCACGTACAGATCGGACTGGTGGCCGCCGACGGTGGGCCGCTGGTGTGGGGTTCGCAGATCAGCCTGTTGCAGGCCAAGGAGTTTGCGCTTACCGGGGTGCGGATCAAGGCGCAGCGTGCCTTGGAACTCGGCCTGGCCAACCACGTGGTCGAGGACCCGCTGACCGAGGCGATCGCGTGCGCCAAGAAGCTGATCGACCTGCCCAAGCAGGCGGTCGAGGCCACCAAGCGGTTGATGAACATCCAGCTGGAGCAGCAGGTGATGGCGTCGCTGGACTACGCCAACCTCGCCGAGTACGTTTCGTTCGGCACGGCTGATTTCAATCGGATCGTGGACGGCCTGATCGCCAAGAACTGACGCTGCTCACCCAGCGCTGCTCACCCAGCGCTGCTCACCCAGCGCTGCTCACCCAGCACCGCGAGCGTGCGTGTCTGCTGCCCGACACTCCGTGCCGAGGCAGCATTCCACGCACGCTCGCGGGACGTGAAGGTGCGCAAGCCGTTACGGCAATCGCGTGCGTAACGCAGTGGCGGTGATTCAGCAATTATTCCGCCATGGTGTTACGCACGACGGCGTCGTCGGCAGGCAGTCATATGTGCACACTCGTCGGCGACGACAGTGCGCACAGTGCCTACCGAAAGCGGCGTGTCGGGCAGCAGACACGCACGCTCGCGGTGCGTCAGAAGGTGAGTGCTTCGGAGCGCTGCACGGTGCCGGTGACGCCACTGGCATCTTGACCGGCCAGTCGTACGGCTGCGTGGCCCATGGTCTCCGGCGGCTCGACCATCTCCGGTGGGATCTGCAGTCCGCTGCCGCCGGCCTGCCAACCCTCGGTCAGCACCACGCGCGACGGGCTCAGGCAGTTGACCGCGATGTTGTCGCCGCGTAGGTCGGCGGCCAGGCCGAGGTAGAGCCGCTCGGCTGCGGCCTTGGACACCCAGTAGGCGTTGGCGCCGTGCTCGACCATGTCGACCCCGGTGGTGGTAACCGCGATGAGGGACCCGCCGCCGCGCTTGCGAACCTCGGGGATCACCGCCTTGGTCACCAGAAACACCCCGGTGAGGTTGACATCCAGGCACAGCTGCCAGCGTTTGAGCGGCGTGGCCTCGACCGGGCCGAGCCACAGCACACCGGCGTTGGCGACCAGGATGTCGATCCCACCGAACTCCGAAACTGTTTTGGCAACAGCAGTGTTCACCGATTCCTCGTCGGTGACGTCACAGGCGACCGGCAGCGCGCGGCCACCCGCATCGTTGATGGCCGCGGCCACCGAGCCGATCGTGCCGGGCAGCTTGCCCGGTTCTTCGGAGCGAGCGGCCACGGCCACCGCGGCACCCTCGGCGGCCAGTGCGGCCGCGATCGTCGCGCCGATGCCGCGGCTGGCCCCGGCGACGAAGGCGACCTTTCCGATCAGATCCATTGCGACAGACTCTATTACTTGGGCGGGAACCGCAATGCCCCATCGAGGCGGATGATTTCGCCGTTGAGATAGTCGTTTTCGATGATGCTCTGTGCCAGCTGGGCATACTCGACCGACCGGCCCATGCGCTTGGGGAACGGCACCTGCGGGCCCCAGTACTGCTCCAGCTGATCGGCTGCCTTGCCATACGCGGGGGTGTTGATGGTGCCGGGGGCGATGGTGCAGACCCGGATACCCAGCGGCGACAGGTCACGCGCGGCGACGAGCGTCATGCCGAGCACGCCGCCCTTGGCGGCCGAGTACGGCAACTGACCGATCTGGCCCTCGTACCCGGCGATCGACGCCGTGTTGACGATGACGCCGCGGCCGCCTTCCTCCAGCGGCTCGGTCTTGGCGATCGCCGCGGCCGACAGGCGCATCACGTTGAACACCGCGGTCAGGTAGAACTCGATGGTCTTCTTGAAACCGTCGAGGTCCAGCGGGGAGCCGTCCTTGCCGACGAGGCGTCCACCGGCGGCGGGCCCGCCGTGGGTGTCCACCGAGATGCGGAGTGGGGCAAGCGCTTCAGCCTCGGCGATGGCAGCGAGCACCGATTCCTCGGAAGTGGCGTCCGTGCGCACATAGCGCACGCCCAGCTCCTTCTCCAGCTCGGCGCCCTTCTCGTCGGCGAGGTCCGCCACGACCACCTTCGCTCCCGCTGACTGCAGGCGGCGGACTGTCGCCTCACCCAGGCCACCCGCGCCGCCGACGACGATCGCGGAACTACCGGCGATTTGCATACGGTTCCCCTTCTTGCAACTCGTGCTCTCTGACTGAGAGAATAACATTCTCGTATCGGGTGAACCAGGGAGCAGATCAATGCCTGAAGCCGTCATCGTGTCCGCGCTGCGAACCCCCATCGGCACCGCCAAGAAGGGCACGTTGCGCGATACGGACGCCTATGCGCTCGCCGATCACGTGGTGCGGGCGGCGTTGGAGAACATTCCTGCCGATCTCTCCGCATCGATCGACGACGTGATCCTCGGCGAGGGGCTCTACGGCGGCGGCGTCATCGCTCGCCACGCCGCCATCACCGCCGGTCTCGCGACGGTCCCGGGGGGGTCCGTCAATCGGCACTGCGCAGCCGGTCAGGCCGCCGTGCAGAGCGCCGCCGCCAGCGTCCGGGCGGGGATGGACCGGCTGATCCTCGCCGGCGGCGTCAACTCGGCGTCCACCTCACCCCGGTTCATCCGCGCGGCCGGAAGCGCCAAGGACGCCGAGTGGGTGAGCTGGTTCCCGCCCACCCATCCCGACCGCCCGGATGCGCCGAACATGGACATGTCGATCACGGTCGGCTGGAATGCCGCGGTGAAGGCCGGGGTGAGCCGCGAGGAGATGGACCGATGGGCGTTGGGTTCGCACCTCAAGGCCATCGCGGCGATCGACGCGGGCCGCTTCAAGGAGGAGATCGTCCCGATCCAGACTCCGCACGGGTTGTTCGACACCGACGAGCATCCGCGTCGTGACACCACGCTGGAGAAGCTGGCCGCGCTCAAGCCGCTGCATCCCGAGATCGACGGGTTCTCCATCACGGCAGGTAATGCGTGCGGGGCCAACGACGCCGCCGCACTGCTGACCATCGCCAGTGACAACCTCGGGCTGCCGGCCCTGGCCACCATCAAGTCCTGGGCCTCGGTGGGTGTGGACCCGGCGTCGACCGGGCTGGCCCCTGTCGAAGCCATCACCAAAGCGCTTGGCCGGGCCGGCCTTTCGCTGTCGGACGTGGACCTGTTCGAGATCAACGAGGCGTTCGCCTCGATGTGCGTGGCCACCATCAAGCTGCTTGACCTCGACCCGGAGATCGTCAACGTCAGCGGTAGCGGGTGCTCACTGGGGCATCCGGTGGCCGCCACCGGGGCGCGCATGCTGGCCACGATGGTCCATGAGCTTCGGCGGCGCGGGGGAGGCATCGGCGTGGCCGCGATGTGTGCCGGCGGCGGGATGGGCTCGGCGACGGTCATCGAGGTAGACGGAGCCGCCTCGGCGGCGACATGAAATACAGCGCCGTAGGCTTTTTTCCGATGTCAGTTATCGAAGAACTCATCGCCGCGGCTCGCGGCGGGTCCCAGCGTGCTGTCGGGCGCTTGCTGAGCCTGGTCGAAAGTGACCGCCGCGACGAGGTTCTCGCGGTGCTCGGCCCCGCTTCGCCGCGCGTCATCGGGGTGACCGGACCGCCCGGGGCCGGAAAGTCGACGACGGTGGGTGCTCTCGTCGGTGCGTATCGGGAGCGCGGTCTGCGGGTCGCGGTGCTGGCGGTGGATCCGTCGTCCCCGTACAGCGGCGGTGCGCTTCTCGGAGACCGGATCCGGATGGCCGCCCACATCAACGATCCCGACGTGCTGATCCGATCGGTGGCCACCCGCGGACACCTGGGCGGGCTCGCTGCCGCGGTACCCGCGGCGATTCGGCTGCTGGCGGCGCTGTCCTACGACCTGATCGTGCTGGAGACGGTGGGCGTGGGGCAGTCCGAGATCGAGATCGCCGCGATCGCGGATCCGACCGTGGTGATCCTCAATCCCGGCGCGGGCGACGCCGTGCAGGCCGCCAAAGCGGGGCTGCTGGAAGTCGCCGATCTCGTGGTGGTCAACAAGGCCGACCGCGAGGGTGCCGATCAAACTGCCCGTGACCTGCGGGCCGAGGCCAGTGTCCCGGTACTCAAACTCGTTGCGGCCCAAGGAGACGGACTGGCCGAGCTGGTCGAGGCCATCGACGCTCACCACCGGTCCGATACCGCGGAGCGGCGCACCGCCCGTGCCCGCACCCAGATCCTGTCACTGGCCCAGACCTTGCTGCGCAATCACGGTGAGTTGGAAGGGCTGGCCGCTGCGGTGGCCGACGGCACCACGGACCCGTACAGCGCTGCGGCGCAACTGATCGCGGAGTCAGCTGGGTAGCGCCCCCGGCCCCAGCGGCCTCCATGGCATCCTCCAGCTGGCCGAGTCCGCGTTCGGTGAGCGCGATGACGATGGCTTCCTTGGTCTTGAACTGGTGGTAGACAGCGGCTTTCGTGACACCGATCGTAGCCGATCAGCTCACCGACTTGCCGGTAGCTGCGGCGTATCCGCTGCGGTAGCCGAACACCATTGCCGGGCCGAGGGTGCCGCCTGCGCCGCCGTAGGCCTTACCCGTCACTCCGCCCATGGCGTTGCCCGCGGCGAACAGGCCGGGGATCGGGGCGCCATTGACGTGCAGGACCCGGCCGTCGCGGTCGGTGCGGGGGCCACCCTTGGTGCCCATCGCCCCGATCTTGACCGGCACCGCATAGAACGGCGCGGTGTCGAGCGGGCCGAGCGTCTGGCCGGCCGGGGTGGCCGCCGAGTTGTCGCCCCAGTAGCCGTCGTAGGCGCTGGATCCCCGGCCGAAATCCGGATCGATCTCGCGGGAGACGTTGTCATTCCAGCGATTCAGGGTATCGGCCAGGCCCTCGGCATCGATACCGGTCTTGGCGCCCAGCTCGGCGAGGGTGGCCGATTCGCAGAACCAGTCCGGCACCGCATCGCCCGGTTCGACGCCGAGGAAGCCGTAGCGCTGCAGGTGCACCGAGTCGAACACGATCCAGGCCGGATCGTTGGCGTAGCCGATTTTGGGGTCGAGGTACTGGAAAGCACCTGCCATCGAGTTGTATTCGCCGGCCTCGTTGAGGAAACGCTTACCTGCCCGGTTGACGATGACGCTGCGCGGCCGAGTGCGCTCCAGCCGCACGCTGCGGCTGCGCGGATGACCGTCGATGGTGTCGCCGGGGATCTGCACGATCGGAACCCACCACGCCTCACCCATATTGGCGAGATCCGCGCCGTGCGCCATGGCCATCCGCAGTCCGTCGCCGGTGTTGTTCGGCGGGGACACGGCGCCGCGCATCGGCCCGCGCAGGTAGGCCTCGACCAGCTTGGCGTCCCATTCGAATCCGCCGGTGGCCAGCACCACGCCGCTGCGGGCACGCACGGTGATCTCTGCATCGTTGATGCTGATCCGCACCCCGGCGATGCCGTCGGCGCCGCCGATCAGCTCGAGTGCGCGGGCCTCGGTGACCGGCAGGATGCCGCGATCGAGCAGACCCCGGAGCAGCCCGGCGATCAGTGCGGTGCCGGCGACGCAGAGGTCGGCGTCGGGATCGTGGTAGACGGCGTGGATGCGGGCGCGGGTTTCCGCGTCGATCCCGACATTGCTGAAATCGGCTGGGAAAGAGGTGATCCGGTCCTTCCAGGCACCGAGCTTCGCCTGATCCACCGGGCCTGCGCTCAGTGAGCGGCCACCGCCGGGCCGTCCGCCGGGCAGTTCGGGCTTGTAGTCGGGGAAGCCCTCGGCCACGGCGAAGCGCAGCTCGCTGTGCTCCTCGACGAAATCGAGCATCGCAGGGCCGGTCCGCACGAAGGTGTCGACCAGATCGGCATCCATGTAGCCGAGCGACTGGGCCTGCAGATAGTCGATCGCGTCGGCGACCGGCAGTGGGCCGTCGGTGCTGCGGTCATGGGCCGGGATCCACACGATGCCGCCGGAGACCGCGGTGGTGCCGCCGACCGTGGGTGCCTTCTCGTAGATCGCGACCGACGCGCCGTTGACGGACGCGGTCAGTGCCGCGGTGAGTCCGGCGCCTCCGCTGCCCAGTACGACGACGTCGACCTCGTCATCCCAATCGAATTCGGTACGGGTCACTGTCATTCCCTTTCAGTACAGGATCGCCGATAGTTCGTTCGCCGCTCGGACCACCGCGTCTTTGCCGCCCAGCACGACGTCTTCGCGGTGCGAGATGAGGTTGATGCAGGTGGGCGGCGACGGCAGTCGCCGGCGCACGGGCACGGCCAGACCGTAGGTGTCCGGCTCGATCTCGCCGTGGGTGATCACCCAGCCCTGTTCGCGGGTCTGGCGGACCAGCTCACGTTCGCCGGGCCGCGGCGGCATGCTCGCCAGCAGCGCCACCCCCGCCGCGCCGCGGTCGAGCGGATGGCGGCTGCCCTCGTGGAAGGACAGTTGGTAGAACACCTGCGTCGGCACGATCACCGCGACCGCCACCTGTTGGTCGCCCTCGGCGACCAACAGGGAGACCGTGCTTCCGAGTTCGTCGGCGAGGGCGCGCAGCGTCGGGACGCTGAGTGCGCGCATGTTGTTGTCGAAGGACGCCCCGAGGGCGGCCAGGCCGGCGCCGGGCCGGTAGCGGCCGTCCTCACCCTTTGTCACATAACGGAACTGGCTCAGGGTGGCCAGCAACCGGTACGCGATCGTGCGGTGGGCCCCGACGTGGTCGGCGACCTGCTGCACCGTCAACCCGGTAGGTGCCGCGGCAATGGCTGCCAGCGCGCTCAGTCCGCGCGCCAACGTCTGGGAACCGGGCGCTCCGGTGGGAGTGCCGTCGGTCTTCGATTGTGGCTGCGGCTGGGTTGCTTTGGCCGGCATCGCGCCCCTCCTTGACAGATAGCACCGCGAGAGTGATGCTCTGATAATAATGCACGCAGATGTGCGATATATGAGCAAAGTGCTTACAAATTTGGAGAATAGCATTCTCCCTACCTCCGGAGAGGGGAACATGACAAGCACTGCCGCCGGGCCGGCATCCGGTTCCGTTTCGGCTACCGAGCACGAGAGTGTCTGGGCGGACCTGCAGGGCGTCGCGTTCTCGCAGGGTTACCTCGACGTGGGTGGCGTCCGCACCCGTTACCTGCATGCCGGCGACCCGAAGCTGCCTGCGCTGGTTCTGCTGCACGGATCGGGCGGGCATGCCGAGGCCTACGTGCGCAACCTGGAATCTCATGCCGAGCACTTCTCGACCTGGTCGATCGACATGCTCGGGCACGGCTACACCGACAAGCCCGGCCATCCGCTGGAGGTCGCGCACTACGTCGATCACCTGATCGGGTTCCTCGACACGATCGGTGCGCAACGCGCGCACATCTCGGGTGAGTCGCTGGGCGGTTGGGTGGCCGCCCGGGCCGCCGCCGATCACCCGGACCGCGTCGAGAAGCTGGTCCTCAACACCGCCGGTGGTTCGCAGGCCGACCCCGAGGTGATGAAGCGGATCATCACGCTGTCGATGGCGGCTGCGGAGAACCCGAGCTGGGAGACCGTGCAGGCCCGGATCAAGTGGTTGATGGCCGATAAGACAAGGGATTACGACGACATCGTGGCGAGCCGCCAGGCGGTGTACCGCCAGCCCGGTTTCGTCGCCGCGATGAGCGACATCATGGCCCTGCAGGATCCGGAGATCCGTGCACGGAACCTGCTGGGGGAGAAGGAGTACGGGTCGATCACCGCGCCGACGCTGGTGTTGTGGACCAGTGACGACCCGACTGCCGACGTCAGTGAGGGCCGGCGGATCGCCTCGATGATCCCCCGCGCCCGGTTCGAGGTGATGCCCGATTGCGGGCACTGGCCGCAGTACGAAGACCCCGAGACCTTCAACCGGCTGCACCTGGACTTCCTGTTAGGGCGCGAACGTGGCTGACGACGTCGACGTCGTGATCGTCGGGGCCGGGCCGGTCGGCCTGACCCTGGCGAATGTTCTTGGCATCCAGGGTGTCCGAACCCTCGTGGTAGAGGAACGCGACACCCTCATCGATTACCCCCGCGGCGTCGGACTCGATGACGAATCGCTGCGCACCTTCCAGTCGATCGGTCTGGTCGAGGCGATCCTGCCGCACACGGTGCCCAATCAGATCCTGCGGTTCTACGACGGCAACCGCCGGCTGCTGGCCGAAATGGCTCCTCCGGACGCACGATTCGGCTGGCCCAAGCGCAACGGTTTCGTCCAGCCGCTCGTCGACGCGCAACTGCTCGCCGGGCTCGACCGGTTCGAGCACGTGCAGGTGGCCTGGGGTCGACGGATGGAATCGGCAGTCGAGTCCGCCGACGGAGTGACGATCGAATTCGGGCCGGACGTGCCTGCGGTGCGGGCGCGGTACGTGGTGGGCTGCGACGGCGGGCGCAGCGCCACCCGCCATTTGATGGGAGTGTCCTTCGACGGCACCACTTCATCGACCCGCTGGGTGGTGGTCGATCTGGCCAATGACCCGCTGGGACACCCGAACAGCGAGGTCGGTGCCGACCCGGACCGGCCATACGCCTCGATCTCGATCGCGCACGGCATCCGACGGTTCGAGTTCATGATCCACGCCGACGAAACCGACGAGCAGGCCGAGGATCCCGAGTTCGTGGCGCGGCTGCTGGCTCCGTTCGTGCCGCATCCGGACAAGGTGGACGTGATCCGTCGCCGGGTCTACACCCACCATTCCCGGATCGCGGGCAACTTCCGCAAGGGCCGGTTCATGCTGGCCGGCGACGCCGCACATCTGATGCCGGTGTGGCAGGGCCAGGGTTACAACAGCGGTATCCGGGACGCGGCCAACCTCGGCTGGAAGCTGGCCGCCGTGGTCAACGGCCAGGCCGGCGACGCACTGCTGGACAGCTACGACACCGAGCGCCGCAAGCACGCACGGGCGATGATCGACCTGTCCACGTTGGTGGGCCGGGTCATCTCGCCCACCAACCGCAAGATCGCGGTGCTGCGCGACAAGCTGATTCGCGGCGCCTCGGTGGTTCCGGCACTCAAGCGCTACGTGCTGGAGATGCGGTTCAAGCCGATGCCGCGCTACGACCAGGGGGCGGTCTACCACGCCAAGCCGCCTGCACCCGATGCACCTGTGGGCACGTTGTTCATCCAGCCGCGCGTGGACACCCGCGAGCAGTCGAATGTCCTGCTCGACGATGTGATCGGGCTGAACTTCGCGGTGCTGTGCTGGAACAACAACCCGCGTGCATTGCTCGGGGAGCAGGCGTATACGCGCTGGAAAGCTCTGGGAGCCAAGTTCATTGCTGCTCGGCCGCAGACCCAGTTGTTCTGGACCGGGCACGACGCCGACCACGATGACGGCTCCGTGGTGATCGTCGGCGACCGCACGGGCGCGCTCAAGTCCTGGTTCGACGTGCACGCCGAATCCGTGCTCGTGCTGCGCCCGGACCGCTGCATCGCCGGGGCCGACATCGCGCAGCGTGCCCCGGAACTGAGCGATGCCTTGTTCGACGTGCTGCATGTGGTGGAAGGAGGAGTGAACGGTGCCAGTAGCCCTGTGCTGTATGTCCCACAGCCCACTGCTGAATCTTCCGGGACCGTCGGCTGATCTCCTCGACGAGATCGGCTCGGCCCTCGCCGCTGCTCGGTCCTTCGTGGCCGACTACGACCCCGAACTGGTCGTCACCTTCTCGCCCGACCACTACAACGGATTCTTCTACCGGCTGATGCCGCCCTTCTGCATCGGCACCGCCGCGGCGGGAGTGGGGGATTACGGGACGTACGAGGGCGCGCTCAACGTGGCCGGCGACATCGCCCAGCAGTGTGCGGAGGCAGTGTGGGAATCCGGTGTGGACGTGGCCGTTTCGACGAGCATGGAGGTCGACCACGGCACCGTGCAGCCGCTGCAGGAGTTGTTCGGCGACGCGACCGCGCGTCCCATCCTGCCGATCTTCATCAATTCCGTTGCCACTCCGCTGGGGCCGCTGGCGCGGTCCCGCGCACTCGGAGCGGCCGTCGGTGCCTTCCTGTCGACCCTCGACAAGCGGGTGTTGGTGCTGGGGTCCGGTGGGCTCTCACATGACCCACCGGTGCCAACACTGGCCACTGCACCGCCGGCGGCGCTGGACCGGATCGTGCACGGGGTCCCGATGACCGCCGAGCAGCGCATGGCCCGGCAGACCGCGGTGAGCCAGGCCGCGCACGACTTCGCCCACGGTGACAGTGCGCTGCGGCCGCTGAATCCCGAGTGGGACCACAGCCTGCTGGAGATCTTCGACGAGGGCCGGCTCGCTGATCTGGACAGCTGGTCCAACACCTTCATCGCCACCGAAGGGGGCAACTCGGCACACGAGATCCGCACCTGGGTGGCTGCTTTCGCGGCTCTGGGAGCCAACGGGCCGTACCGGACCGGAAACCATTTCTACCGGGCGGCACCGGAATTGATCGCAGGATTCGCAATCAGGACGGCGGTAGGAATCGCAGCATGACTTCAGACAGCTTTACGTTCGACGAAACGGTCGACGTGCTCGTCGTCGGTTCCGGCGGCGGCGGAATGACAGCGGCGTTGGCCGCCGATGCCGCCGGTCTCGACACCCTCGTGGTCGAAAAGTCTTCCCACTTCGGCGGTTCCACAGCGCTCTCGGGCGGCGGAATCTGGGTGCCAGGGGCACCGTCGCAGCGCCGGGCCGGCTACGTCCCCTCCCCGGACGGGGTGTTCGACTATCTCAAGCAGATCACCGACGGCACCGTCAGCGACGCCCGCCTGCGCAAGTACGTCGAGGCCGCGCCGGAGATGATGGATTTCCTCGAGCACAACAGCGATTGGTTCGAGTTCGTCTGGAAGCCGGGCTACGCCGACTACTACCCGGAGCTCCCGGGCGGCTCGGCCCAGGGCAGTACCATCAACGTCCCGGCCATCGACCTGCGCAAACTCGGTGAGCACGAACAGGAGTTACTCGCTCCGCTGGCCCTGGCGCCCAAGGGAATCTGGTTCGCCCCCAAAGACCTTCGACTCTTCTATCAGATCCGGCAGAACTGGCACGGCAAGGCCGTGCTGCTGAAGCTGATCTGGCGGATGGTGCGGGCCCGGGTGTTCGGTGACCGGATGGCCGCCATCGGCCAGTCGCTGGCCGCCCGGATGCGGTTGGCGCTCAAGCAGCACGACATCCCGCTGTGGCTGGATGCGCCGATGACCTCGCTGATCACCGGGCCGGACGGTGCGGTGCTCGGCGCCGTCGTCGAACGGGACGGGCGCGCGGTGAGGATCCGGGCCACGGGTGGCGTGATCCTGGCCTCCGGCGGATTCGACCACGACATGGCGTGGCGTAAGGAGCACCTGCCGGTGCTCGAGAAGGACTGGAGCTTCGGAAATCCCGCGGCCACCGGCGACGGCATCCGGGCCGGTGAAAAGGTGGGGGGCGCCACCGAGCTGCTCGATGAGGCCTGGTGGTTCCCGGCGATCTGCTGGCCCGACGGCCGGCTGCAGTTCATGCTGAACGAGCGGATGATGCCGTCGCAGTTCGTCGTCAACGGCGAGGGTAAGCGGTTCATCAACGAGGCTGCGCCCTACATGGACTTCGCCCACGCCATGATCAAGGGCCAGGAATCCGGTGTCGACCACATCCCGTGCTGGCTCGTCACCGATATCGACTCGTTCCACCGCTACGTGGTGGCCGGGCACCTGCCCATCCCGAAGATTCCGTTCGCGCCGGTGCCCACCGGACGCAAGGTGCCTCGGGCCTGGCTGGATTCGGGTGTCGTGGTGGAAGCACACAGCTGGGACGAGCTGGCCGGAAAGATCGGAGTGCCCGCGCAGAACCTGCGCGCCACCGCCGAGCGGTTCAACCAGCTGGCACACGGCGGTCACGACGACGACTTCAACCGCGGCGACAGCGCATACGACAACTACTACGGGGACCCGACCCTGCCGAACCCCAATCTGCGTCCGCTCGGCAAGCCGCCGTACTACGCGTTCCAGATCATCCTCGGCGACCTGGGCACCTCGGGCGGCCTGCGCACCGACGAGCACGCCCGGGTGCTCCGCTCCGATGAGTCCACCGTGGCCGGTCTCTACGCGGTGGGCAACGTCTCGGCGGCGGTCATGGGCCGCAGTTACGCCGGTGCGGGCGCGACCATCGGGCCGGCGATGACCTTCGGGTATGTGGCGGCCAGGCACATCGCACAGGCCCAACATGCTGTCGCACAAGCAGTTACACCAGCCGCCAACCAACCGATCCAGGACACCGTCAGCAACCCCTCAGGAGGAAACCGATGAAGATTTCGCTGTTCTACGAGTTCCCACTGCCCCGGCCGTGGTCGGAGGATGACGAACATCAACTGTTCCAGCACGGCCTGACCGAGGTGGAGGCCGCTGACAAGGCCGGTTTCTCCACCGTCTGGCTCACCGAGCACCACTTCCTCGAGGAGTACTGCCACTCCACCGCGCCGGAGATGTTCCTGGCCGCGGCCAGCCAGCGGACCAAGAACATTCGGCTGGGTTTCGGCGTCATGCACCTGCCGCCGCCGATCAACCACCCGGCCCGCATCGCCGAGCGCGTCGCCACGCTGGACCACCTGTCCAACGGGCGGGTCGAGTTCGGCACCGGTGAAGGATCCTCGGTCGCCGAGCTCGGCGGCTTCGACATCGACCCGGCGGACAAGCGCACGATGTGGGAAGAAGCCCTTGAGGTTTCGATCCGCTGTATGACCGAGGCGCCGTTCACCGGCTTCAAGGGCGAGCACGTCGAGATGCCTGCGCGCAATGTGATCCCCAAGCCGCTGCAGAAGCCGCACCCGCCCGTCTGGGTCGCGTGCACCCGCCCGTCGTCGGTGCAGATGGCCGCGCAGAAGGCCATCGGCGCGTTGAGCTTCGCCTACACCGGCCCCGAGGCGCTCAAGGAGCGGGTCGACGGGTACTACAAAGAATTCGAAGAGCAGGGCGCGCCGATCACGCCGGCGATCAACCCCAACATCCTGGCCATCGGCGGTGACCTGTCGATGATGGTGGCGAAGTCCGACGACGAGGCACTCAAGCGCCTTGGCATCGGCGGCGGTTTCTTCTCGTTCGGGATCATGCACTACTACCTGACCGGCATGCACACCCCCGGCCGCACCAAGGTGTGGGAACGGTACGAGGAGGCGGTCAAGGAGGATCCGACGCTGGCCTACGGTCCCGGCCGTGGCGCCATCGGTTCGCCCGACACCGTGCGGGAATTCCTGCGTGCCTACGAGGCGAGCGGGGTCGACGAGATCATCCTGCTGCTCAACCCCCGCAGCCACGAGGGCACCATGGAGTCCATCGAGATCATGGGCAAGGAGATCCTGCCCGAGTTCATCGAGCGGGACGCGAAGGCGGTGGCGGACAAGGCCAAGCGTCTTGAGCCGGTGATCGAGAAGGTGGAATCGCGTCGCCGTCCGTCGGACGCCCCGCTGTTCGACGAGACCTACGCGTTCGGCGGCCTGCCCACCGGCCGTGACAAGTTCACCGCCGGTGAGATTCCCGAGGCCATGGCCGAGATCAACGAGGGCCGGGTCAAGGCGGCCCAGGCCGAGAAGGCCGCCCGGGAAACTTCGGGTTAGGCGGAGCCGCACACGTGACCGCACTGAGCGAGCTGGTGCGCTACGACGGCAAACACGTCGTGGTCACCGGCTGCGGATCGGGCATCGGCGCCGAGGTCGCCCGGACACTGGGTGAGCTCGGCGCCCGGGTGACGGGCCTGGACATCCGGCCACCTGATCGTCTGCCCGATGAGTTCATCGAACTCGACCTGGCCGACCAGGAGTCCGTCGACCGCGCTGCCGGCGCGATCGCCGGCCCGGTGGACGCCCTGTTCAACGTGGCAGGCGTGTCCTCGGGGATCGGCAATCCACTGCTGGTGGTGCGGATCAACTTCCTGGGTACGCGGCAATTCACCGAGGCGGTGGAGCACCGCATCGGTGCGGGCGGGTCGATCACCTCGGTGTCGTCGCTGGCAGCGTCGGGATACCGGGAAAACCGGTCCACCACAGCGGGGTTGATCCGCACCCGGTCGGTCGACGAGGGGTTGCAGTGGTGCGCCGACCATCCCGAGGCGCTGGCCGACGGCGGCTACCGGTTGTCCAAGGAGGCGACGATTCTCTACGGGATGCGCCGCGTCACCGAACTCGGCGCCCGCGGGATCCGGATCAACTGCACCGCACCGGGGGTGACCGATACGCCGATCCTGGACCAGTTGCGGTCGGCCTATGGTCAGCAGTACCTCGATGCGTTCACCACCCCGCTGGGCCGTAACTCCGAGGCCGCCGAACAGGCGTCACTGCTGGCGTTCTTGGGCAGCCCGGCCGCCAGTTATGTGACCGGGCAGGTTATTTGGGCCGATGGTGGCATTCTGGCCCGGTGCGAGGCGGCTGCGGTCGATGCTATAGAGGGCACCGACGAAGCTGACCAGAGGAGCTGAGATTGGCCGGGACGATGAGCGACTTTCGCAAGGTCGCCGACGATGTGCGCAACTGGGGTCGCTGGGGTTCCGACGATGAGCTCGGCACCCTCAACCTGATCACACCCGACAAAGTGGCCGAGGGTGCGGCACTGGTGAAGCGGGGCAAGGTGTTCGCACTCGGCGGTGACTTCTCCTCGGCCGGACCACAAGGGGCGTTTCAGTTCCGGCAGAACCCGACCCATGTGATGACGGTCGACGGCGGCGACGCCGGCACGCTGGCCCAGTACGGCCCGCAGTGGTTGCGCAACTCGGTGGCTCACGAGGTCAGCGGGTTCTTCGTGGACAATCCGTTCCGCTTCAACGACGACATGATCGTCATGCCGCTGCAGGCCGCCACGCAGTGGGATGCGTTGTCGCACGTCTACTACGAGGACAAGCTCTACAACGGATTCCCGGCCGATTCCGTCACCAGCTTCGGCGCCTTCCACTGCGGGATCGACAAGGTGGACGGCAAGGGCATCACCTCGCGCGGGGTGCTGCTCGACGTGGTGCGCCACCGCGGGGCCGAGCAGTTCCTGGAACCGGGCAATCCGATCACCCCGGCCGAACTCGACAACGTCGCCAAGGCGCAGGGGGTGAGCATCACCCCCGGTGACATCGTGGTGGTGCACACCGGTTGGTGGACACGCTTTTTGGACAACGGCGACGGGGCCGAGCCCGGGTCCGGACTGGACTGGCGCTGCGCCTCGTGGCTGCACGACCACCAGGTCGCCGCAGTGGCTGCCGACAATCTGATGGTCGAGGATCCAGACCCGGCCAACGGGGTCGAGGGCACGTTCCTGCCGATGCACATGCTGTGTCTGCGCGACATGGGCCTGATGCTCGGTGAGTACTGGGATCTGGGTGCGCTGGCTGCCGACTGTGCGGCCGACGGTGTCTACGAATTCCAGCTCATCGCCCCGCCGCTGCGGGTCACCGGTGCAGTGGGGTCGCCGGTGAATCCCATTGCGATCAAGTGAGGAAACATGACGTCAACTGAGAAAGCGCTGTTCGTGGTCGGGATGGGCGGCACCCTGCGCGCCGACTCCTCGACCGAGCGGGCTGTGCGCTACTGCCTGGAGGCCGTAGAGCGCCAAGGCGGCCGCACCCGGATGTTCGCCGGGCCGGACCTGGAGTTGCCGATGTATGCGCCGCACTCCTTGGAGCGCACGCCGGCCGCTCTGGAATTCGTATCCGCCCTCCGGGACGCCGACGCCGTGGTGGTGGGCTCGCCCGGTTATCACGGTGCGATCTCGGGTCTGGTCAAGAACGCGTTGGACTACATCGAGGATCTGCGGGAGGACCCGCGCGTCTACTTGGACAACACCCCGTGGGGTTGCATCAGCTGCGCTTACGGTTGGCAGGCCGCCGTGGGCACCCTGGGGCAGCTGCGGTCTATCGGCCACGCGTTGCGGGCCTGGCCCACCCCGCTGGGGGTGGCGATCAACACCGCGGACAAGATCTGGGCCGAGACAGGTGAATTGGCGGACGGGACGGTGCGCGGCCAGCTCGAGATGCTGGCCACCCAGTTGCTCAACTTCGGCCGGGCAGGCGGAGCCCCGCAGTGACGGCGCAGCACACGTTCGCGCGCAAGACCATCGACGTCGACGGCTTGACCACCGGCTATCTCGAGGCGGGACAGGGTGACCCCGTCGTCCTGCTGCATGGCGGCGAGTTCGGCGCCGGGGCCGAATTGGGTTGGGAGCGTGCCATCGGCGTGCTCGCCGAGCACTACCGGGTGCTCGCCCCCGACATGCTGGGTTTCGGTGAGAGCGCCAAGGTCATCGATTTCAACGACGGCCGGGGAATGCGGATCCGTCACATCGCGCGGTTCTGCGCCCAATTGGGCGTTGCCGACGCGCATTTCGTCGGCAACTCGATGGGCGCGGTCAACCTCCTGGTCGATGCCACCTCGGATGCCCCGCGGCTCCCGGCGCGATCGCTCACCGCGATCTGCGGGGGAGGAGAGATCCAACGCAACGACCATTCGGCGGCGTTGTACGACTACGACGCCACGTTGGACGGGATGCGCCGCATCGTCACCGCACTGTTCGCCGATCCGGCCTATCCGGCCGACGAGGCGTATGTGCAACGGCGATACGAGGCGAGCATCGCGCCGGGGGCCTGGGAAACCTTGGCCGCGGCCCGGTTTCGGCGGCCCGGCCTCCAACCGCCGGCGATGCCGTCGGCGCAGCGGGCATATGACCGCATCGGTGTGCCGACCATGATCATCGAGGGGGATCATGACAAGCTGCTGCCGCCTGGCTGGGCCGCCGAGATCGCCGGCCAGATCGCCGGCGCCCGCAGTGCGGTGATCCCCGGTGCCGGGCACTGCCCACAGATCGAACAGCCCGCCGCGCTGACGGCGGTATTGCTGGAATTCCTGAAAGAGGTGCAATGAACGAGCTGGCCGGAAAAGTCACGGTCGTCACCGGCGGGGCATCGGGTCTCGGTGAGGGACTGGTACGCCGATTCGCCGCCGAGGGGGCGAAGGTGATGATCGGCGACGTCGACGAGGACCGCGGCAAGGCCCTGGCTGCCGAACTCGGCGAGAACACCCGGTTCCTGCTCACCGACGTCAGCGACGTCGAGCAGGTGGGGCGGCTGGTATCGGCCGCGGTCGACACCTTCGGCGGCCTGGACGTCATGGTCAACAACGCCGGGATCTCGGGCCGGATGCACCGGCGGTTCATGGACGACGATCTCGCCGACTTCGATTCCGTCATGCGGGTCAACGTCCGGGCGGTGATGGCCGGGACCCGTGACGCCGCCCGGTACATGTCCGAGCACGGCGGCGGTTCGATCCTCAACCTGACCTCGATCGGTGGGATCCAGGCCGGCGGCGGGGTGATGACGTACCGCGCATCCAAGGCCGCGGTCATCCAGTTCACCAAGTCGGCGGCGATCGAGTTGGCCCACTACGAGATCCGGGTCAACGCCATCGCCCCTGGCAATATCCGCACCGCGATCGTCGCCAAGTCGGCCTCGCCGGAGGAGCGCGAGCGCATCGAGGAGTTCGAGGCGGGGATCCGGGCCCAGATGCGCAACGACCGTCCGCTCAAGAGGGAGGGCACGGTCGAGGATGTCGCAGAGGCGGCGCTCTACTTCGCGACCGACCGCTCTCGCTATGTGACCGGAACCGTGCTGCCGATCGACGGCGGCACGGTCGCGGGCAAGGTCATCGCCCGGAAAGCCAAATAACCCCGCCGAGACTACGGTTCTTGGCTCGGTAACCAGGTTTTTCCGTCAAGAACCGCAGTCTGGGCGCGTTGAGGGAATTTAAATCAACTGCTTGACTTAATTACAGGAGGGGCGTTGACTGTAACGGTGACAGCAGCCAACCGGACCGCCCGTGCCGACCGGGCGAGCAGTACCCAGGAGGCGATCCTCAAGGCGGCCGAGCGGCTCTATGCCGAGCACGGCGTGTTCGCGGTGTCCAACCGTCAGGTCAGTGAGGCGGCCGGGCAGGGTAACAATGCCGCCGTCGGCTACCACTTCGGCACCAAGACCGACCTGGTGCGCGCGATCGAACACAAGCACCGCGGTCCGATCGAGTGTCTGCGCGAGCAGATGGTGGCCGACACCGGAGCCTCGGCCAACCTGCGGGACTGGGTGTCGTGCCTGGTGCAGCCGCTCACCGATCACCTTGCGGCGCTGGGTAACCCGACCTGGTACGCCAGGTTCGCCGCTCAGGTGATGACCGATCCGGCCTATCACAACATCGTGGTCCGCGACGCGTTGAGTTCGCCATCGCTGGTGCAGGTCATCGAGGGGATGAACAACTGCCTGCCCGAACTGCCCGCAGAGGTGCGCGCCGAACGCAACATCATGGCGCGCAACCTGCTGATGCACAGCTGCGCCGACCGGGAGCGCGCGATGGCCCAGGGCGGCAACGTGCCGCGGGCGTCCTGGCAGGGCGCGGCATCGGGATTGATCGACGCGATCGCGGGCCTGTGGATGGCGCCGGTTACTCAAGAAAGCGACGTCATATGAGAGTCACCGTCGACCAGGACAAGTGCGTCTCCTCGGGTCAGTGCGTGCTCAACGCCAGCGAGCTGTTCGACCAGCGTGACGAGGACGGGGTCGTCGTCCTGCTCGAACCCGAACCCGGTCCGGACCAGATCGACAACGCCCGCCGCGCTGCGGCGGCCTGCCCAGCCCTAGCCATCGAGATCCAAGACTGAACTTGAGGAATGACGTGTCTGAAACCGTTACCGAAGTAGACATCCCCGAATACCCGATGGAGCGCGCGGCGGCCTGCCCGTTCGCCCCGCCGCCGCCGATGCTGGGCAACCCCAAAGGCCTGTTCCGCGTGAAGATCTGGAACGGCAGCACCCCGTGGTTGATCACCGGCCACGAGGAGGCCCGAACTCTCTTCGCGGACTCGCGGATCAGTGTGGACGACCGGATCGAGGGTTTTCCGCACTGGAACGAGCACATGCTCTCCACCGTCGACAAGCGGCCGCGGTCGGTGTTCACCTCCGACGCCGAGGAGCACACCCGGTTCCGCCGGATGCTGTCCAAGCCGTTCACCTTCCGTCGCGTCGAGGGGTTACGCACGGCCATCCAGAAGATCACCGATGAGTGCATCGACGAGATCCTGGCCGGCCCACAGCCCGCCGACCTGGTCGCCAAGCTGGCTTTGCCGGTTCCCACCTTGGTTATCAGCGAGATGCTCGGAGTCCCTTACGAAGACCACGAGTTCTTCCAGGAGCACGCCAACGCCGGGCTGGCCCGCTACGCCGCGGCGGACGCCATGCAAAAGGGCGCGATGAGCCTGCATCAGTACCTGATCAACCTGGTCGAGGAGAAGCAGGCCAACCCGTCCGAGGACGCGGTGTCCGATCTGGCCGAGCGCGTGACCGCCGGCGAGATCAGCGTCAAGGAAGCCGCGCAGCTGGGCACCGGTCTGCTGATCGCCGGGCACGAGACCACCGCCAACATGATCGGCATCGGCATCCTGGCGCTCCTGGAGAACCCCGAGCAGGCCGACTTCCTGCGTGCCGCGGACGATCCGAAGGTGATCGCCAACGCGGTCGAGGAACTGATGCGCTATCTGTCCATCATCCAGACCGGCCAGCGCCGGGTGGCTTTGGAGGACATCGAGATCAGCGGCGAGACCATCCGCGCCGGTGACGGTGTCATCATCGATCTGTCTCCGGCCAACTGGGATGCGAAGGCCTACCCGGAGCCCGACAAGCTCGACCTCAGCCGCGATGCCAGCCAGCAGCTCGGTTTCGGCTACGGCCGCCACCAGTGCGTCGGTCAGCAGCTCGCACGCGCCGAACTGCAGATCGTCTTCCACACCCTGCTGCGCCGGATCCCGACTCTGCGCCTGGCCATTCCGCTCGACGAGGTGCCGTTCAAGCACGACCGGCTCGCCTACGGCGTCTACGAGCTTCCCGTCACCTGGTAGTCGCAGGTAAGCCGAACTCCCAGCCCTCACAGCCCGATTGGAGTACCACAGATGACTGCATCCACGACCCTCTATCCGCCTGAAGGCTTTGGTGCGCCGAAGAACCGCAAGGGGCACGCGTCAGCGGACGGCCCAACCGGACTGCCTCAGGGCACCGAGATCTTCTCGGCCGACAACCACATCTCGGTGGCCGACGACATCTTCTACGAGCGCTTCCCCGAGGAGCTCAAGGGCGCCGCGCCGCGCATCTGGTACGAGGACGGCGCCTACATGGTCGGCATGAAGGGCAAGGCCTGGACCGGAGGCGATTTCGGCCGCGTGCTGATGCAGTACGACGACCTGGCCGGTGCCGCGTCGAACAACATCGCGGCCCGCATCCGGGAGCTCAAAGAGGACGGCATCGACAAGGAGCTGGCGTTCCCGAACGCGGTGCTGGCCCTGTTCCACTACCCGGACAAGGCGCTGCGCGAGCGGGTGTTCCGGATCTACAACGAGCACATCGCCGCGCTGCAGGAGCAATCAGGCGGGCACTTCTACGGTGTCGGGCTGATCAACTGGTGGGACCCCAAGGGGGCGCGCAGCACCCTTGAGGAGCTGAAGGCGCTGGGCCTCAAGACATTCCTGCTCCCGTTGAACCCGGGTAAGGACGACGAGGGCAACATCTACGACTACGGAAGCACCGCGATGGACGCGGTCTGGGACGAGATCGAGGCATCCGGCATCCCGGTCAGTCACCACATCGGCGAGACACCGCCGAAGACGCCCTGCGAGAACAACAGTGTCGTGGTCGGCATGATGGTCAACGTCGACTCGTTCCGCGAGCAGTTCGCGAAGTATGTCTTCTCGGGAATCCTCGACCGGCACCCCAAGCTGAAGGTCGGTTGGTTCGAGGGCGGAATCGCCTGGGTGCCCACCGCGTTGCAGGACGCCGAGCACATGCTGGCCTCGTACCGGCACATGTTCAACCACGAGCTGCAACACGACGTTCGGTACTACTGGGACAAGCACATGGCCGCGTCGTTCATGGTGGACCCGCTGGGGTTGCGGCTGATCGACCAGATCGGTGTCGACAACGTGATGTGGTCCAGCGACTACCCGCACAACGAGAGCACGTTCGGGTACTCGGAGAAGTCACTGGCCACCGTGGTCGAGGCGGTCGGTCCGGAGAACGCGACCAAGATCGTGTCCACCAACATCCAGAAGTTCCTGGGGCTGCTATGAGTACGGCGACCCAAACGGGCGTCACCCAGATCGCCCGCACCGGCTTCACCCCGCTCGACATTCCCGCAGAGCCCGACCTCGCCAGGATGCGCCGAGAGGTCGGCGCCCGTCTGCACGCGGCGATGGCAGACCAGGGCGTGGACGCTCTCGTGCTGCTCGGCAACGGCAACGTCATGTACGCCACCGGCATCGCCTGGCCGCTGGCCGATGCGGGACTGTCACACGTCGAGCGACCGATCGCGGTAGTGCTGGCCGACGACGAACATCCGCACCTGTTCCTGCCGTTCCGTGAGGGCGCGGCCATGGAAACCGGGCTGCCCGACGACCACCTGCACGGGCCGGTCTATCTCGAATTCGACGAAGGCGTCGCGGAATTCGCGAGGATCCTGGCCGGCTTGGTCCCGGCGGGTGCGACGGTCGCGACCGACGAGTTGACCGGGGCGATGCGGCTGGCCGGTAGCGCGCTGTTCCCCAGTGCGCCGGTGGATGCCGCGCCGGTGATCGGCGCGGCGAAGATCGTCAAGACCATCGACCAGATCGCCTGTATCCGCCGGGCCTGTCAGATCACCGAAGAGGCGGTTGCCGAGATCCACAAGTCGCTGGCCCCCGGCGTGCGCCAGATCGACCTGTCCGCCGAATTCGTGCGCCGCACTTTCGAACTCGGCGCCACCACCAACATGTTCGATTCGATCTGGCAGGTCATGCCCGCGTCGAAGGCCGAGGGCACCTGGACCACCACCGGCGATCTCGCCCTGCCGCTGCTCACCACCGAGCGCGAGCTGCAGCAGGGTGATGTGCTGTGGACCGACGTGTCCATCGCCTACCACGGCTACTGCTCCGACCACGGACGCACCTGGATCGTCGGGCAGGACCCAACGGCGGCCCAGCAGGAGCAGTTCGACAAGTGGAGCCGCATCGTCGACGCGGTGCTCTCGGTGACCAAGGCCGGCGCCACCTGTGGTGATCTCGGCCGGGCGGCCACCGCAGCAGGCGGCGGGAAAAAGCCGTGGCTGCCGCATTTCTACCTGGGTCACGGCATCGGGACCAGCGCGGCGGAAATGCCGATGATCGGAACGGATCTCGGCCAGGAGTGGGACGACAACTTCGTCTTCCCGGACGGCATGTTGCTGGTGTTCGAGCCGGTGGTCTGGGAGGACGGCACCGGTGGCTATCGCGGCGAGGAGATCGTGGTGGTGACCGAGGGCGGCTGGATGCCGCTGACCGCATATCCGTACGACCCCTATGAGGTGTCCCGTGGGAACTGAAATCGAGGCCGACGGCCTGGCATTGCGTGTCAGCCGCCGGGAGCGCGCCATCGCCCAGATGGAGGCCCATGACCTCGACGCGCTGGTACTCGGCAGGCAGGCCAACGTCCGGTACATCTCCGGTGCCCCGCAGTTGTGGGTGGTGGGCACCCGGCCGTTCGGGCCGATCTGCACGTTCGTGCGTGCCACGGGTGAGATTCACCTGAACAGCACGTGGGACGAGGGCATCCCCGAGGAGATCCCGCACGAGAATTTGTACGGCTTCGCGTGGAACCCGATGACCCTGGTCGACGTGCTGCGCGGCATCAAGGGTTCCGATTCGGCGTGGCGGATCGGAACGGATGCCCTGACACCGACTTTCGCCAAGTTGCTGCCGATGGCCTTCCCGAACGCGGAGCTGGTCGACGGTGAGCAGGCGATGCGCGCTGCGCGCCGAGTGAAGACCCCCGAGGAGATCCGGGCGCTGCGGCGCGCCCTGATCGTCGCGGAGGAGGGGCTGGCACGAGGCGTCGCCGAGCTGGTTCCAGGAACCACCGAGAAGCGCCTCGCCGGTGCGATATTGGAGGCCGAGGCTGCCGGCGGGGTGAGCACCCCGGCCACGCAGGACGCCGCGTGGGTCACGTCGAAGGACCATCCGTGGCGCCGCGCCGAGGGAGACGGCCGCGTCAGCGAGGGCGACCTGGTCGCTCTGTCGGCGGGCGTGCTCGCCGACGGGTACGTCGCCGAGGTCGCGCGCACGGTGTCCGTGGGCGAACCGACGGATGCGGTCCGATCTCTGTACCGACGTCGGGATGACCTGTGGGACAGGATGATCGATGCCTGCCGTGCGGGCAACCCGACCAGTGCCTTGCTTGACGCCTATGATCAGGCCGGCGAACCGCTGCCGGCGATGCCGGTGGCGCACGGGCTCGGGTTGGGATTCGACCCGCCGGTGGTCTCCCCGAACCTGCGGGCGACCGCCGAGGCCGACATCCTCGAGGAGGGCATGGTCCTGGCCATCACGGGCTACGTCTGGGAGCCGGGCGTCGGTGCGGTGTTCACCCGCGACGCCGTCGTCGTGGGCGCGAACGGCCCCGAGGTGCTGACCCAGGCCCCGTCACACAGTGAGGCGGCACATGCCTGAGCGTCCCAGTCCGCAAGAGATCATCCTCTACGACAAGGATCCCAAGACCAAGATCGCCACCATCACGTTCAACCGGCCGGAGTTCCTCAACGCGCCGACCTCGATGGCACGGCTGCGCTATGCCGACGTGTTGCGCGCGGCCAACGCCGACAACGACGTCAAGGTGGTGATCATCCGCGGCGTCGGGGACAACCTGGGCAGCGGGGCGGATCTGCCGGAGTTCATGGAGGGCAACGACAATCCGGCGGCGCGCCTGGCCGAGCTGCGCCTGGAGGACGACGGGGTCGGAGAGGTGACGTACCCGCCCAAGGGCACCTTCCGCAACGGCGCCACGATCAGCTCGTGGTACGCCAACTCCCAGGCCGGTAACCGTGCGTTGCAGGACTTCAAGAAGATCAGCATCGTCGAGGCCAAGGGCTACTGCTACGGCTGGCACTTCTACCAGTGCGCGGACGCCGATCTGGTGATCTCGTCGGATGACGCGCTGTTCGGTCATCCGTCGTTCCGGTATCACGGCTGGGGGCCGCGGATGTGGACGTGGGTCCAGATGATGGGCCTGCGGAAGTTCCAGGAGATGGTCTTCACCGGACGGCCGTTCACCGCCGCGGAGATGTACGACTGCAACTTCCTGAACAAGGTGGTGCCTCGCGACCAGTTGGAAGCAGAGGTGCAGAAGTACGCGCTGGCCTGTACCCGGAACCGTCCGGTGGACACCGTCTTTCAGCAGAAGATGTTCTTCGAGATCTTCAAGCAGCAGCAGGGCGAGTACATGGGCAGCCTGCTGAGTGCGTTCTTCGAGTCGATGGGCAACGGCGTGGCCAACGACAGCGATGACGACCTGGACATGTTCGAGTCGATCGATTCGGGGCTGTCGGCCGCGGTCAACGACAACGACGGCAAGTTCCCACCCGATTTCCGGCTGTCGAAGAAGAACAGGGCGAAACGCGAATAGGCATGAGCGCACCTCTTGACGGCTACACCGTCGTCGACCTGTCCAGCGGGATCGCCGGGGCGTACGCCACGAAGATCCTCGCCGACGGCGGCGCCGACGTGATCAAAATCGAGGCCCCCGAAGGCGATCCGCTGCGCCGCTGGTCGGCGTCGGGGGCGCACATCGACCCGGATGAGGACGGTGCCCTGTTCACCTTCCTCGCGGGTGGTAAACGCAGTGTGGTCGTGCGGCCCGACGACCTTCGACTGCTGGACCGGCTGGTGGCGGCGGCCGACGCGGTGATCTGGTCACCGGAATCGCCGGTCGCTCAGTCGCTGGCACCGGAGGATCTCTTCCGCAGGCATCCGCATCTCATCGTCACCACGATCACCCCCTTCGGGTTGGACGGTCCGTGGAGCGGGCGGGCCGCCACCGAGTTCACCCTGCAGGCGTGGTCGGGTGGTGCCATCGGTATCGGTCGCGGTGTGCAGGACCGGGCGCCGGTGTCCATCGGCGGCCAGGTGGGTGAGTGGCTCGCCGGGGCGTATGCCGCGGCGATGACGCTGGCATTCCGAGCCCGGGCGATCCGGGACGGCCACGGGGAACTGGTGGACCTGTCGGCGCTGGAGGCTCAAGTTCTGGGCCTGACGTACTTCCCGGTCACCTACTTCGAGATGCTGGGCCGGCCTTGGCGCAACGAGCGCAGGCCCACGGTTCCCGGGGTCGCTGAAGCGGCTGACGGTCTGGTCGCGCTCGGCTGCGGTACCGCCCAGCAGTGGTGGGACCTGTGTGCGATGTCGGGGCACGACGAATGGATCGACGAGGCGTCCGAGCTCACGATCACCGAGCAGGCCAACCTGCACGCCGAGGACCTCTACGCGTGGGTGCGTGAGCAGAATGTGGACGACGTACGAGATTTGGCCTCAGCCTTCCGGATCCCCAACTCACCGGTCGGCAACGGTGAGAACGTCACCGCCATGGATCATTTCGTGCAGCGGCGGGCGTTCGTCCGCAATCCACAACGCGGGTTCACCCAGCCGGCTGCCCCGTACCGGCTGGCCGGCGTGACACTGAGGGAGCCGGCACCGGCTCCGCGGCTGGGGGAGCACACCGAAGTGGTTCGGGCGATGGAGCTGACCCCGCGTGCGGCGCCGGAGGGCGTAGCTGGCGGGGACCGGTTGCCGTTCAGTGGTTTACGGGTACTCGACATGACCACGTTCTGGGCGGGGCCGTCGTGCACCCATCCGTTGGGCATGCTCGGGGCCGAGGTGATCCATCTGGAGTCGACCCCGCGCCCGGACGGCACCCGGTTGATCGCCGGCATCCCGGCCTCCGTGGAGCAGTGGTGGGAGCGCTCGCCGATCTTCAGTGCGCTCAACACCAACAAGAAGAGCCTGACCCTGGACTTCCAGACCGAGCAGGGCCGGGATCTGTTACGCCGGCTGATCGCCACCTGCGATGTGGTGGTGGAGAACTTCACCCCCAGGGTGATCGAACAGATCGGGCTCGATTTCGAATCGCTCCGGGAGTTGCGCGAGGACATCATCATGGTGCGCATGCCCGGTTTCGGCCTCGACGGGCCGTGGCGAGACAACCCGGCATTCGCCTACATCATCGAGGACGCCTCGGGGTTGAGCTGGCTCACCGGCTACCCGGACCGCACTCCGTTCGAACCGTATTCGATCGGCGACCCCAATGCCGGGGTGCACGCGTTGTCGGGGTTGATGCTCGCGCTCGAGCATCGCCGCCGCACCGGGCAGGGGGTGCTGGTCGAGGCGGCCATGGTCGACGCCGCCCTCAACGTGGCTGCCGAGCAGGTCATCGAGTATTCGGCGTATGGCACACTGCTGCAGCGCGACGGCAACCGGGGGCCGGCCGCGGCGCCGCAGAACATCTACCAGAGCGCCGAGATCGACGAGTTCGGGCGCGCAGACAGCTGGGTGGCGATCGCGGTCACCACCGATGCCCAGTGGGTCGCCCTCCGTGCGGCGCTCGGGGAACCGGACTGGGCGGCGGACCCGAAATTGGACACCGCCGGCGGGCGCCGGGCGAACCACGACCTGATCGACGAGAAACTGGCTGCCTGGTGTCTGCCGCGCAGCGGCGACGAGATCGTCGAAACCCTTTGGCCGGTGGGCGTTCCGGTGGCCAAGGTGATGCAGCCGCACCGCCAGCTGGAGCTGTCGCAGCTGCGGTTCCGGCGGTTCTTCGAACACGTCGGGCATCCGGTGAACAACGCGGCACCGCACAGCACCCTGCCGGTCGCGCTCGCCAACGGGCCACGGGCGCTGCACCGGCAGGCGGCACCGCTGCTCGGCGAGCACAATCACGAACTGCTGGCCGAACTGGGGCTGTCCGACGACGAGATCACCACACTGGCCGAAGACGGCGTGATCGGCACCGAACCCGGTGTCGGCGGTCGCCGGAAGGCAGTCCGCTGAGTCAGGTTTACCTACTAGCCTGAATAACCATGGCTATCAATCCTTCTGACATTCTGCTCACCGGGCAGGTGGCGGTTGTCACCGGCGGTGGCACCGGTATCGGCCGGGGTATCGCCGCCGGGCTGGCCGCCTTCGGTGCCTCTGTGGCGATCTGGGAACGCAACGGGGACACCTGTGCGGATTCCGCCGAGTCGATCGGAGCCCTGGGCATCGTCACCGATGTGCGCGACGGCGAGCAGGTGGATGCAGCGTTGGAGCAGACCGCGTCCGAGCTCGGGCCGGTGCGCATCCTGGTCAACAACGCCGGCGGGGTGTTCTCCTCGCCGCTGCTGGAAACGAGCGAGAACGGTTGGGACGCGCTGTACAAGAGCAACCTGCGCCACGTGCTGCTGTGTACGCAGCGGGTGGCGCGACAGCTGGTCGCCGATGAATTGCCGGGCAGCATCATCAACCTCACGTCGATCGAGGGAGTGCGTGCGGCGCCCGGCTATGCCGCGTACGCCGCGGCGAAGGCCGGCGTCATCAACTACACCCAGACCGCGTCGTTCGAGCTTGCGCCGCACAACATCCGGGTCAATGCGATCGCTCCGGACGTCACCCTCACCGAGGGGCTCTTGGCGCTGTCGCCAGACGGTCCTCCGGCGGGCATCGCTGACGCCATCCCGCTGGGGAGGGCCGGGCACGTGGACGAAATCGCGGGCGCAGCAGTCTTTCTGGCTTCCGCCCTGTCGGGCTATATCACCGGGCAGACGATTCACGTCGACGGCGGCACACGGGCTGCGGGTGGCTGGTATCGCCACCCGCAGACCGGTGCCGCAACGCTCGGCCCGGGCTAGGATTCCGGACCTACTTGAGGCAGCTCCCGGCGTCGACCGGAAGCGTCACGCCGGTGACGTAGCGGGCCTCGTCGGAGGCCAGGAACAGCACGGCGTTGCTGATGTCAACGGCCTCGACCCACGGGATGGGCAGGGTGTGGAACAGCTGGCAGATCGGCGCCATGTCGTCGGGACCCGGGTTCTCCAGGTCGGGCCGGAACATCTTGAACGTGCCGTCGTTGTGCAGCATCGGGGTCGCCACATGGGTGGGATGCACGCTGTTACAACGGATGTTGTGCTGGCCCAGCTCGACGGCGAAGCCGCGCATGAGGCCGACCACACCGTGCTTGGCGGCCACGTAGTTGCCGCAGTGCGGGTAGGCCTTGAGCCCGCCGACCGAGCTGGTCAGGATGATAGAGCCGCCGCGGCCACCTTCGATCAGGTGCGGCACACCGGCTTTGACCGACTTCCAGACGCCCGACAGGTTGATGTCGATCATCTCGTCCCAGTCGAGCTGGCTGGTCTCGTGCAGCACGTCGCCGCCGTTACCGATGCCGGCGTTGGCCACGATGATGTCGAGGCGACCCAGCTGCTCGACACCGCTGTCCACGGCGGCCTTGATCGCTTCCGCGTCGCGCACGTCGACCTCGGCGGTCACGACGCGGCGGTTGAGGCCTTTGATGAGGTTTGCGGTTTCGGCCAGGTCATCGGAGGTGGAGGCCGGGATGGCGGTCTCCACGCCGGGCCGGATAGGCCCGCAGATGTCGATCGCGATGATGTCGGCGCCCTCTTGGGCGAGCCGTACCGCGTGGCTACGCCCCTGGCCGCGGGCCGCGCCGGTGACGAACGCGACCTTGCCTTCCACCCGTCCAGTCATTGATTACCCCAGTTCTGTTCGTGTCTGCCGCATGCTCGGTGAAATTCTGTGCACCTGCTCAGCAACTCTGTCACCGGCGCGGCCGTCGTGTCAACGGCAGATACGTTTTGGGCAATTTGTACTCTCTGCTTAGAAGAATCGAGTTCTCCAACGGCGACTGCGGTGCCAGTCCGCGGCAGGTCCGGTGTCGAGCGGAGTCCAGCCGCTTCGGGGCTGACCTTGTCGGCCCCGAAGACATGAACAGCGCTCAGTTCCGGGGATGGATTCGCGACGATCGTGCGCAGGGCGTGGGCTGCGGTGGTGCCGGTCGGCCATTGCGCGGCGCGAAGGCGACGAGTCCGGAGATCGGGTACCCGCGTGAGTGTGAGGAGAGTTCTTTCCCTAAGAGAACGAAATTCTCAACTAGCTGGCGGCGAATCCGTTGGCCACGAAGTCCCAGACCTCGTCGGCGGTGATCGGATGGACCGATGCCTCGTCGGTGCCGCCGCTGGACTGAGCGACGAACATCACGGTCTGCATGGTCATGGCGGCCATGCGTCGCGGGTTGATGCCGGGGCGTAGCTGGCCGGCTTCGGAGGCTTCCTCCATGAGCTCGGTGAGCAGGGCCAGCAGCGGTGCGTGGGCGACCTTCACCTCGGACGGGTGTGAAACCAGCAAACGGGGTGCGAAGTCGGTGAACAGCGGCCGCTTGGCGGCCGGATCGGGGCGCGACGATTCGAAGAGCAGCTGGATGGCGACCTTGAGGCGCTCGATCGGCTCGCCCTGTGTCGAGGTGGCGGCCCGGATCTGATCCGCCGAGCGGCTCAATGCGTCCTCGAACAACGCCAACAGCAGCTCGTGCTTACCGTCGAACTGCAGGTAGAAGCTGCGCAGCGACTGGCGGGAGCGGTCAACGACCTCTTGCACCGTGAAGTCGGTGCTGCCCTTTTCGATGATGATCGCCTGGGCCGCATCCAGGAACCGTTGCACCCGCTGGGCGGCGCGCAACTTGGCGGTTTTGATCGACCGCTCGACAGCTCGTTGCTTCCACGCGGGTTCTTCGCCAGCGGTGGTCACTGGCTGCTCCGACGCTTGTCGAGTGGGGAGAACATGAACTGACTGTACCGGAGAACGCCTTGCCATTGTGGTGCCAGACCCCCTCGCGGCCAACGTGTCGGAGATTGTAACTTTCGTACTGTGAGAATAGTATTCTCATGAGGGGAATTATAGAAGTCCTTTGAGAAGAAGGGTTTCACATCAAATTTGGCGCCGCCGGGGCGCTGTTCGCGGGTAGCTGCCGCATCGCGAAGGCGGCTGTCGCGTGGCAGCTGTGAACAGAAGGAAGCACGTGTACATCGACTACGACGTCGCCGATTCGATCGCCACGATCACGCTCAACCGGCCGGAAGCGGCCAACGCCCAGAATTCGGAACTCCTCGATGAGCTCGACGCCGCCTGGACCCGGGCTGCCGACGACCGCGAGGTGAAGGTGATCGTGCTGCGCGCCAACGGCAAGCACTTCTCCGCGGGCCATGACCTGCGCGGCGGTGGGCCGGTGCCGGACAAGATCACGCTGGAATTCCTCATCGAGCACGAGTCGCGGCGCTATCTGGAATACACGCTGAGGTGGCGCAACGTGCCGAAGCCGTCGATCGCGGCGGTCCAGGGGCGCTGCATCTCCGGCGGTCTGCTGCTCTGCTGGCCGTGCGATCTGATCCTGGCCGCCGACGACGCGCTGTTCTCCGATCCGGTGGCCCTGATGGGCATCGGCGGCGTCGAATATCACGGACACACCTGGGAGCTCGGCGCCCGCAAAGCCAAGGAGATTCTGTTCACCGGCCGGGCGCTCACCGCGGAGGAAGCCGAGCGCACCGGCATGGTCAACCGGGTGGTGCCGCGCGACGAACTCGACACCCAGACGGCAGAGCTGGCCGCGCAGATCGCGCAGATGCCGGCGTTCGCGCTCCGGCAGGCCAAGCGGGCCGTCAATCAGACCCTCGACGTACAGGGTTTCTACGCCGCGATCCAGTCGGTGTTCGATATTCACCAGACCGGACACGGCAATGCGCTTAGCGTCAGCGGATGGCCGGTGCTGATGGATATCGACGGAATGAAGCAGAACATCAAGTAGGCCCGGGCCTCTGAAGATGGGGGCGATCCGGCTCAGCGTCAGCTACGCGGCCAGGCAGATCTACGCGCAGACCACCGCCGCGGTCGCCGTGACGCTCGTCGTACTGGCGCTGAGCCGCAACACGGTCGGCGACGCGCGCCAGCTGATGACGCAGGCGAATCTGGTGGCGCTGATCGCGCTGATGGTCGCGGCGGCGATCGTCGACACGATCGTGGGCTGGGTGAACGTCCACCCGACGTTCAAATGGTTCGCCGCGGGGGAGAAGCCGACGCCGCAACAGCAGCGCGCCGCCATGCGTATCGCGCCTCGCCAGACCATCATCCAGTTCACCACCTGGGCGGTGAGCGCACTCGTGTACACACTGCTGAACCTCGATGTCGGGGGAGGCGTCGCGTACGTGATGGGCGGCGCGATCCTCTTCGGTGGAGTCGCGGCCGCCTGCATGGGATTCCTGGTGACGCAACGGATGTTGCGACCGATCGTGGCCGCGTCGCTGACCGCGTCCTCGTCCACGATCGTGCGGATGCCCGGCGTGCTGGCCCGGCTGATCACCATCTGGACGCTGTTCAGCGGGCTGCCCCTGGCCGGCATCGCGATGATCGTGCTGGCCCGCTCCAACGGCTGGTTCGTGCAGAAGACCGCGCCCGTCGAGGCACCGGTACTGGTGGTGGCCGTCATCTCGCTGGTCTTCGGACTGCGGTCGATGGTGTTGGTGGCGCGGTCGGTATCGGACCCGGTCGGCGAGGTCGTGCTGGCCATGAGAGCGGTCGAACGGGGCTGGTCCGGCGTGTCGGTCAAGGTATACGAGTCGTCCGAGATAGGCCGGCTCCAGTCCGGTTTCAACCGGATGCTCGCGGGCCTGGCCGAGCGGAACCGGTTGCGGGATCTGTTCGGTCGCTACGTCGGCGTCGACGTGGCCCGCCATGCATTGCAGCAGGGCGGAGCGGTCACCGGTGACGTTCGGGACGCCGCTGTGCTCTACGTCGACCTGGTCGGCTCGACGGCGTTGGGTGCCTCGCGCCCGCCCCAGGAAGTCGCGCAGTTGCTCAACGGGTTCTTCAAGATCGTGGTGGACACCGTCGAGCGGCATCACGGCCTGATCAACAAATTCGAGGGTGACGCCGTGCTCGCCGTTTTCGGTGCCCCGCTACGGCTGGACAACCCGGCCTCCTCGGCGCTGGCCACCGCCCGGGCTCTGGTGCCACGGCTGCATCAACTACCGGATGTGGAGTTCGGCGTGGGTATTTCGTGCGGCTCGGTGTTCGCAGGCAACATCGGTGCCGAGAACCGGTACGAGTACACCGTGATCGGCGACGCGGTCAACGAAGCGGCGCGGCTGGCCGACCACGCCAAGGACCGCGAGTCCACGGTGTTGTGTTCGGGAAGCGCGCTGGCCTGTGCCGATGCCGACGAAGGGCAGCACTGGGTGGTTCGCGGCTCGACGGTACTGCGCGGTCGCTCGACGGCCACGGTCTTCGCCGAACCTGTTGCGGACTCGTCGTAGCGGCGAGCGTCGTTCTCCGCGAGCGTGCGGGTCTGCTGGCCGACACGCCGACAAATGTCCGTACTTCGTGCACGCTCGATCGGTTCGAGCGTGCACTCACTGCCGCCCCACCGCGGCGTGTCGGGCAGCAGACCCGCACGCTCGCGGTGGGAAAACCTACAGCTGCGCGAGGCGGGGGACGGTCCCGCGGGCACGTAGTCCGGCACCGGCCTTGCGGGTGAGTTCCCGTGAACTGCCCAGTAATCCGTCGAGCACCAGGACCCGCTTCACGTGGTGATGCAGCTCGTGCTCGGCGGTGAAGCCGATGCCGCCGAGCACCTGCTGGCAATGCTTGGCCGCGGTCAGCGCAGCTTTGCCGGCGGCGGCCTTGGCCAGCAGCGAGTTCAAGTCGACGTTGTCCGCGTTTGGCAGGTTCAGCGTGGCCTCGGCACCTTCGATGGCCACCAGTGTCTCGGCCAGCCGATGCCGCACGGCCTGGAAGGTCGAGATCGGCTTGCCGAACTGGACGCGGTCCAGCGCGTGCTGCCGGGCCAGGGTCAGCATCGCGCGGGCGGACCCGACCAGCCACCAGCCCAGCGCGCGGCGGGCCTCCGATATCCGCAGCAGCTGGCCGTCGGGGACCTTCCGTAGCGGCAGGCCGCCCATGGTTTCGTCGGCGCTGGCGGGATTCTCGCCGCGTTCCCACACCACCCAGGTGCCGCCGGCATACGGCATCGGCGGGGTACCGCCGGGCAGCCCACCGATGGTCTCGAGCAGCACATCGTTGAGAATCGAGGCGTGCGAACCTGTTTCGCCCAGCAGCCGGAACACCAGGGGCAGGGCGACCTCAGACATGTCGGACAGCATCTCGTTCCAGCCGAGTTCGGCCAGTGCGGCGTCCAGCTTGGCGCCCGAGGTCGACAGCATGGTCTTGCGGAGCGTGTCTTCGAGCAGGCCCAGCGATTCGGTATCCAAATCGGTCACGCCTCACTCCTTCCCGAGGTCGAGTAGCCGACGCGCGATGATGTTGCGCTGCACTTCGGCCGTGCCGCCGTAAATGGTCGACGCCCGCGAATACAGGTACTCGGTGCGCCATTCGGAGTCTTCGAGTTCGATGACGCCGGGCATCAGATTGCGTGCGGTGTCGTAGAGCAGCTGTTCGGCGCTCGCCAGCAGTACCTTGTCGATCGAGGTGTCCGGCCCGAGCTTGTGGCCCTCGGCCAGCCGGTGCTGGGTTGCCGCCGAACGACAGCGCAGTGTGTGCAGAGCCAGGTAGACCTCGCCGAGATCCGGATCCACCACCTGCCCTTGCCGTTTCACCGCTTCGACGAGTGCGTCGAAGCGTGAGTACAGGTAGGCGATGCGCTGCCAGAAGCAGGTCGACCGCTCGTACGGCAGCAGGTCCATCGCCAGCTGCCAGCCGTCGCCTGGCTTACCTAGCATCCGGCTCGCGTCGACCTCGACGTCGTCGAAGTACACCTCGCAGAACTCGTCGACGCCGTGCATTGTGCGCAAGGGCCTGATGGTGATGCCGGGGGAGTCGGTGTCGACGAAGAATGCGGTGATGGCCTGGTGGTTGGGAGTGTCGGCGCCGCCGGTGCGGGTCAGCAGGATGCACCGGTGCGAGTACTGCGCGAAGCTGGTCCAGACCTTTTGGCCGTTGATGATGTACCGGTGACCCTCCGTCGGATGCTGGACCGCGCGGGTGGTCAGCGATGCCAGGTCGCTGCCGGAGCCGGGTTCGGAGAAGCCTTGGCACCACTGCTCTTCGCCGGACAGCAGTTTCGGCACCATCTCGGCGGCCAGTTCCTTGGGCGCGTAGTCGATCATCGTCGGCGCCAGCACTTCCAGCATCGAATAGGGGCCGGGTTCGGCCAGCCTGCGGCCCACGACCTCCTCGCCGACGATGGCGCGCAGCATCTCCGGGCCGCCCAGGCCGCCGGCATGCTCAGGCCAGCCGTAGCGGCTCCAGCCGCCGTCGTACAGCGCTTTCTGCACGCGGGCAAACTGGCGCATGTGACCTTCGAGTGAGTGGTCCTCGGGTGGGGTCAGGTCATTGTCGGCAAGCCAATCCTGCAGCGCGGCACGGAATGTCGCGGGTTCGAAGAGGTCGCTCAGATCTGCGCTACGCTCGCTCATCCCGCTTCCGGCCTGCCGATCGCGTGCGGCCGGCCGTGGTCGTGATCGCCACTGCGCCGGATGAAGGTCATCGCCCGGGTCTTCAACCGCCAGCCCTCGGCGGTCCGCTCGTAGGTGTCGCGGTAGTAGCCGATGCGCATGTCGTGCTTGGAGTGCTCGATGAAGCACAGCGGCTGGGTGCCTGACGCGGTATCGGCCCCTTCGACCAGGTCGATCAGGGCGGTGCCGGTCATGAACAGGCCCTTGGGGGCGGCGTCCACCAGTACCGGGAAGCGATTCAGCGTGTAGGTCTCGCCGAATGCGCTGTACGTGCCGTCGGGTGTGAAAACACTGATCAGACCGTCGATGTCGCCCTGGGTGATGGTCACCGCATACTTGGCGAGCACCTGCTGGATCTCGATCAGATCCTCGGTCCGCGTCGGGGAATCAGTTGATGTGCTCATTGCGGAAGACCTTACCGCCTTTCATTACAAAATCCACATGTTGTGTAACGCTGATGTCCTCGAGTGGGTTTCCCGGCACCGCGATGATGTCGGCGAGGAGGCCTTCGGCGAGCCGGCCCCGGTCGGTGACGTTGATCAGGTCTGCGGCGATGGTGGTGGCTGAGCGCAGCACGGCGGCCGGGGGCATGCCCCATTCCACCAGCGTGACGAGCTCGTCGGCGTTCTTGCCGTGCGGGATGGCGGGGGCGTCGGTGCCGACGGCGATCTTCACCCCGGCCTCGTAGGCCGCCTTGATCGATGTTTCGGCTTTGGGGAACATCTCGGCAGCCTTGTCCTGCAGCACCTTCGGTGCCTTCGAGACGTCCATGGCCTGGGCCAGGCGGCGGGTGGTGACCAGGAACCGGTCGTTGTCGACGAGCTTCTGGATCGCTTCGTCGTCCATCAGGAAGCCGTGTTCGATGCAGTCGATGCCGCAGTCCACGGCGTGTTTGACGGCTTCGGCGCCGTGGGTGTGGGCGGCGACGCGCAGTCCGCGGCGGTGTGCCTCGTCGACGATGACGCGCAGTTCCTCGTCGGAATAGTGTTGTGCCCCAGCTTCACCGGTCAGTGACATGACGCCGCCCGAGCAGCACACCTTGATCAGCTGGGCGCCGTGCTTGATCTGGTAGCGCACCGCCTTGCGGATCTCGTCGACTCCGTTGGCGATGCCTTCCTCGATGGTCAGCTCCAGCACGCCGGGCATGAATGCCGCGAACATCGTGGGGTCCAGGTGCCCACCGGTGGGGGTGATGGCGTGGCCGGCCGGGATGATGCGGGGGCCGTCGATCCAGCCGGCGTCGATGGCCTTACCGAGGGCGACGTCGAGCAGGTAGCCGCCGGTCTTGACGAACAGCCCGAGGTTGCGCACCGTGGTGAACCCGGCGCGCAGGGTGCGGCGGGCGTTGCCCACCGCGCGCAGCACGCGGGTCGGGGGATCGTCCTGCACCTGGGACAGGCCCGGGTTCTCACCCCGGCCACCCATCAGCAGGTTGACTTCCATGTCCATGAGTCCGGGTAGAAGGATGGAGTCACCGAGATCGATGACCTCGTCATCGTCCGGAATCGGGCCACCTACGCTCACAATTCGGTCACCGTCGACACGGACAATGCCGGGACGAATGATCGTCCCGGCATCGACGTCGACAAGACCCGCAGCCTTGAGGGTCAGCACGATCAGACCACCGGCTCCTTGATGAGGTTGATGTAGGCCGCACCGCTGTCGAGCACCCGCGGTTGCTTCCACACCTCGACGGGAAAGCTGACCTGGACGATCGACTGTCCGAGGTGGACCAGGGCCTTGGCGTCGTCCGGCATGCTCGCCAGCGGGAAGCGGGCATCGACGTAGACCATGATGTCCTCGAGGCGTTCCATGCCGGCGTCGTACAGTGCCTGCATCTCGTCCATCGAAGAGTTGAGGCGCTTCTGATAGCGCTCCTCTTCGGTGGGCAGGCACCAGTCGCTGAACCGCTCCAGGTCGGCGAATTCCTCTGGCAACTTAGACATTTGCGGCATCCTTTTCTGCGGCCTTCTCACTCGGGGCGTGCTTGCCGTTGGTCGAACCATTCCCGTTGGCCTTGGCTTCTTTGTACCGGTCGACATACTTGTGCGCGGTGTGGTGCAGGTGGCGCAGCAGAATTTCCTGGTCGCACAGCGGGAAGTCGAGTACGGCGCGGGTGCCGATCTGCGTCTGGGTCGCTTCCAGCGTGTTGGCGTCCTGGAAGGCGTACTCCTTGAACGTCACGGCGGCGAGTTCCTGGGACAGCCGCTCGCGCAGGTTCTTCGGCGGCACGAAGTACAGGTCGGCCTCGAAGATGTGGCTGTCGACACCGGTGGGCCAGTAGTTGTAGGTCAGATACCAGCCCGGCGCCCAGAAGAGCAGGGTGAAGTTCGGGAAGAACTCGAAAGAATCCTGGCCCCACGTCGAGTGCCGGCCGGGATTGATCGCCGGTGGCAGCTCGTCGGGCAGGATGCCCTTGATGTCAGGGCGATCCCACGGCCCGAACAGGCCACTGTGCAGGATGCGCTCGATGGGCTTGACCATCTTGAGGTCCTTCGGCGGGCTCATGCCGCCCCAGGACGAGATCATCGAGTGATCGCCCTTGATGTCGTAGTGCAGCGCTTCGAAGCCGAACTTGGCCAGCTTCTCGGCTTCCTCCTTTTCCGCCTGCTTCATGTGCAGGATCGGTGCGTGGTAGAACTCGACGAAGGCGTCGATGAACAGCTTCCAGTTGGCCTTGATCTCCGAGCGGTAGCTGTAGTGCTCGGTCATCTCGTGGAACGGATAACCCTTGAGGCCCTCGGCGAACTCGCCCAGGTACTCCTCGAGCGACACCGCGTCGTCGTCGAAGTTGACGAAGATGAAGCCCTCCCACACCTCGCAGCGCACCGGCTTGAGTGGGTAGTCGGCCTTGTCGACGTCGAAGAACTCCTGCTCCTGCTGGATGAACGTCAGGTCACCCTTGAGGCTGTAACGCCAGGCGTGGTACTTGCAGACGAACTGGCGGCAGCTGCCGGAGACTTCCTCCCCCGGATAGTCGTTCCACACCAACTTGTTTCCGCGGTGGCGGCACAGGTTGTAGAAGGCGCGGATCTGGTCTCCGTCGTTGACGATGATGATCGAGGTGCCTGGGCCGACCGACGGCAGCTCGCGGGTGATGTAGCTGCCCTTCTTGGGAATCAGCTCCACCCGGCCCATCTGCAGCCAGGTCTTGCGGAAGATGGCCTGCTGCTCCAGCTTCCAGTGCTCGGGATCGATCGAGTCCTCGTAGTTGACCGGGGCGGTGCCCAATTCGGGCCAGTTCTCGGTCCAGCTGCCAACGGCTGGCTTCGGGAAGAACGCCATCATCTACCTCTACTTTCCTCTTGAGTTAGTGGCCGGATTCCGGCGCGATTCCAAAGGTGTTGTAAGCCATGGCCATCAGGCCGTAGCCGCCGATTGTGAAGACCAGGTCCATGCGCTGGCGCTCGTCGAGGTGCTCGCTCAGGGCGGCCCAGGTGCCGTCCGAAATCTCCGATTCTCCGTCGAGTTCATCGACGGAGTCGAGCACCAATTGGTCGAGCGCAGTGGTGCCTTCGCCGCTCGTGCTGCTCGCGATCTGCTCATCGGTGAGACCCTCGGACTTGCCGATGAAAGCGTGGTGCGCCCACTCGTATTCGCAGTTCTTGCGATGGGCGATCCGCAGGATGGCAAGCTCACGCATCTGCGGGTCCAGCGTCGAGCGGAACAGCAGGTGATTGCTGAACCGCAAGAACGCCTTGGTCAGCGCGGGATGGCGGGCCAGCGTCGACAACGCGGTTCCCGCACCCTCGGGGTTGAGCCGCTCCTCCGGAAGCATGACCGACAGTGCTCGTCGCACGTCGTCGTCCCACTCCTCGGCGGGCAAGGGGGCCAAGCGCACGGGGCGGTTCTCCTCTCGATGACCCATCACCGACTCTCGGTTGCGAGAATCTGGTTCTCATTTCCGACTAAGAGGTTTCCATCTTTTGCCGCGATGGTCAACAAGAACGCACCAGGTTGTGGGGTGACCTGGCTAAATCTCCATGTCAGCAGGCTCAGACATTGATTCTCTCGAAAGGAGAAGCTAGTTTTCTCTCATAGAGAACCAATGTGACGGCCATGGAATGGAGCGAGGCAGTGCACAAAGACGACATGATCTTGATCAGCGTCGACGACCACATCATCGAGCCGCCGAACATGTTCAAGAACCATCTGCCGGCCAAATACCGTGACGAGGCACCGCGGCTCGTGCACAACCCGGATGGCAGCGACACCTGGCAGTTCCGGGACACCGTGATCCCCAACGTGGCACTCAACGCAGTGGCCGGCCGGCCCAAGGAGGAATACGGCCTGGAGCCTCAGGGGCTCGACGAGATCCGCAAGGGCTGCTACGACCCGAACGAGCGGGTCAAGGACATGAACGCCGGCGGTGTGCTGGCGACCATGAACTTCCCGTCGTTCCCAGGCTTCGCCGCCCGGCTGTTCGCCACCGACGACGACGAGTTCTCGTTGGCATTGGTACAGGCGTACAACGACTGGCACATCGACGAATGGTGCGGGTCGAATCCGGGGCGGTTCATCCCGATGGCCATCCCGGCGATCTGGGATCCGCAGTTGTGCGCCGACGAGGTGCGTCGCGTATCGAAGAAGGGCGTGCACTCGCTGACCTTCACCGAGAACCCGTCGACACTGGGATACCCGTCCTTCCATGACCTGGAGTACTGGAAGCCGTTGTGGGAGGCCCTGGTTGACACCGACACCGTGATGAACGTGCACATCGGGTCGTCGGGCAAGCTGGCGATCACCGCGCCGGACGCCCCGATGGACGTGATGATCACGCTGCAGCCGATGAACATCGTGCAGGCCGCGGCCGACCTGTTGTGGTCGGCACCGATCAAGGCGTACCCGGGCCTCAAGATCGCACTGTCCGAGGGTGGCACCGGGTGGATTCCGTACTTCCTGGACCGGGTGGACCGCACCTACGACATGCACTCGACCTGGACGCACCAGGACTTCGGCGGCAAGCTGCCCTCGGAGGTCTTCCGCGAGCACTTCATGACCTGCTTCATCTCCGACCCGGTCGGGGTGAAGAACCGCCATGAGATCGGCGTCGACAACATCTGCTGGGAGATGGACTACCCGCACTCGGACTCGATGTGGCCGGGCGCTCCCGAAGAACTGCACGCGGTGTTCGAGACGTACGACGTCCCGGACGACGAGATCAACAAGATCACCCACGAGAACGCCATGCGGCTCTACCACTTCGAGCCGTTCGCGCACGTGCCCAAGGACCAGGCCACCGTCGGCGCGTTGCGCAAGGCCGCCGAGGGGCACGACGTGTCGATCCGCGCGCTGAGCCACAAGGAGAAGACCGGCACCACGTTCGCCGACTTCCAGGCAAACGCCAAAGCCGTTGCCGGCGCGCGAGACTGAACGCCGAGACTTCTCGGCCGAGAACAATAGGAGACCACACAAGTGTCGGGCGGTATGAACTTCGAGCTGACCGAGGACCAGCAGCTGATCCGCAATTCGGTGGCGGAGCTGGCGGGCAAGTTCGACGATCACTATTGGATGACCAAGGACCAGGCCCACGAGTTCCCGCAGGAGTTCTACGACGCCATCGCAGGCGGGGGCTGGCTCGGGATGACCATTCCCGAGGAGTACGGGGGACACGGCCTCGGCATCACCGAGGCCACCATCCTGGCCGAGGAAGTGGCCCGCTCCGGCGGAGCCATGAATGCGGCCAGTGCGATCCACATGTCGATCTTCGGGATGCAGCCGGTGGTGGTGTTCGGCTCCGAGGAAATGAAGAAGGCGACGCTCCCGCGCATCGTCAACGGGGACCTGCATGTGTGCTTCGGCGTCACCGAACCCGGTGCCGGCCTGGACACGTCGCGCATCACCACGTTCGCCAAGAAGGACGGCGAAAATTACGTGGTCAACGGCCGCAAGGTGTGGATCTCCAAGGCTCTTGAGTCCGAGAAGATCCTGCTGCTCACTCGCACGGAGTCCCGCGAGGACGTGGAGAAACGCGGAGGCAAGCCGACCGAGGGACTGACGCTGTTCCTGACCGACCTCGACCGCGACCACGTCGAGATCCGTCCCATCAACAAGATGGGGCGGAATGCGGTGAGCTCCAACGAGTTGTTCATCGACGACCTGCGGGTTCCTGCCGAACACCGGATCGGCGAGGAGGGCAACGGATTCAAGTACATCCTGCACGGGCTCAACCCGGAACGGATGCTGATCGCGGCCGAGGCCCTTGGCATCGGGCGGGTGGCGCTGGACCGCGCGGTCAAGTACGCCAACGAACGTGTGGTGTTCGACCGGCCGATCGGAATGAACCAGGGCATCCAGTTCCCGCTCGCCGATTCACTGGCCCGCTTGGATGCCGCCGAACTGATCCTGCGCAAGGCCACCTGGCTCTACGACAACGGCAAGCCATGTGGCCGTGAGGCCAACATGGCCAAATACCTCTGCGCGGATGCGGGTTTCGGTGCGGCCGACCGCGCCCTGCAGACCCACGGCGGGATGGGCTACTCCGAGGAATACAACATCTCCCGGTTCTTCCGGGAGTCCCGGCTGATGAAGATCGCACCGGTGAGTCAGGAGATGATCCTGAACTTCCTGAGTGCGAACGTTCTCGGCCTGCCCAAGAGCTACTAGGAGATATCCAGATCGATGAGGACTTATTTCGACCTGACCGGACGTTCGGCACTCGTGACCGGCGCCGGTGCCGGGATCGGCGCGGCGGTTTCCGAGGCGCTGGCCGCCGCCGGTGCGTCGGTGCTCGTCACCGACATCAGCGGTGAGGCGGCTGCGAAGGTCGCCGACCGGATCAATACCGCCGGTGGCAAGGCGGACAGTGCGGCGCTGGACGTCAGCGACCGTGACGCGGCGGTGGCTGCGGCGGCGCAGGCCGCCGCACTCGGTGAGGGCAACCTGCACATCGTGGTCAACAACGCGGGCGTCACGTCGCCGGCGATGTTCCCCAAGCTGACCGACGAGACGTTCCGCGTCACCTTCGACATCCACGTCATGGGCACCTTCCACGTCACCCAGGCGGCGCTGCCGCACATGCCGACCGACGGGACCGGCCGCGTCATCAACGTCACCTCTTCGGCGGGCATCACCGGCACCCTGGGGCAGGTCAACTACTCAGCCGCCAAGGCCGGGCTGATCGGGTTCACCAAATCCCTGGCCCGTGAGCTCGCCACCAAGAACATCATGGTCAACGCCCTGGCGCCGCTGGCGGCGACGCCGATGACGGAAACCATCCGTACCAACGAGAAGTTCGCGGCCAACATGATGAACCGCATCCCGCTCAAGCGGTGGGCCGAGGCCGACGAGGTCGCGGGCGCCTTCGTCTTCCTGGCCTCCGATGCCGCGTCGTACATCACCGGGCAGGTGCTCCCGGTCGATGGCGGCATGGTTATGTGACCCTGTGAGCGAGTTTACGAGCGAACCACCGACGACGGACTTGCCGCTGGCCGGTATCACCGTCATCGCGATGGAACAGGCGGTCTCCGCGCCGATGTGCACCCGCGTGCTGGCGGACTTCGGCGCCAGGGTGATCAAGATCGAGAACCCGAAGGGGGGCGACTTCGCCCGCGACTACGACGACGTCGTGCTCGGCCAGGCGGCCCATTTCGTATGGGCCAACCGGGGCAAGGAGTCGGTCACGCTCAATCTGAAGTCGCCCGAGGGGATGGCGGTGTTGCACCGGTTGCTCGACGGTGCCGACGCGTTCGTGTCCAATCTCGCTCCCGGCGCCACCGCACGGCTGGGGTTGGGCCCAGAGGATCTCAAGGTGCGTCATCCCCAGGTGATCCCGCTGGAGATCGATGGATACGGCCCAGGTGGGCCCCTGTCGCACAAGCGCGCCTACGACCTGCTGGTGCAGGCCGAATCCGGTTCCTGCGCGTCGACCGGTTATGCCGGGATGCCGGCCAAACCTGGTGCGGCGGTTGCCGATATCACCACCGGGCTGTACTCGGCGCTGTCCATCATGGCGCTGCTGCTCGGCCGGGCACGAATTGGCGACACCGCCGCCGCGCCCGCCGTTGCGGTCAGTCTGTTCGACACCATGACCGACATCATGGGGTACCAGCTGACGTACACCCAGCACTCGGGGATCGACCAGGTTCCGCTGGGGATGAGTTCCCCTGCGGTCGCGCCTTACGGTGCGTTTGACACCCGCGACGGGCAGACCGTCGTGCTGGGGACCACCAACGACCGGGAATGGCAGCGGTTGGCCCGTGAGATCATCCAGCGCCCCGATCTCGCCGACGACCCGCGCTTCGCCACCAACTCCGACCGCTGCGCCCATCGGGACGAGCTGAACAAGGCCATCGAATCCTGGTGTGCCGAGCATGATCTCGATGACATCCAGCAGACCGCTGACGATGCCGGGATCGGCAACTCGCGCTACAACCTGCCCAGCGAGGTCATCACCCATCCGCACCTGCAGGCACGGGACCGGTGGCGCCAGGTCGACACTCCCAGCGGAGAGATCTCGGCTCTGTTGCCGCCGCCGGTGATCAGCGGTATGGAGTTGGGCATGGGTGCGGTTCCGGGCCTCGGTGAGCACACCGATGAGGTCCTCGGCGGTATCGGCCTGAGCGTCGAGCAGATCGCCGCCCTGCGGGAGCAGGGTGCGATCGGCCCGGCCTACCAGTCTTAGTTCTAGAGGAGAATCCCATGCGCGAAACCGTCATCGTCGAGGCCGTCCGCACCCCGGTCGGCAAGCGTAACGGCGGCCTGTCCGGGTTCCACGCCGCCGACCTGTCCGCACTGGTGCTCAACGCGCTGGTGGAGCGGGCGGGGATCAGCCCCGACATCATCGACGACGTGGTCTGGGGCTGCGTCTCCCAGGTCGGTGACCAGTCCAGCAACATCGGCCGCTACTCGGTGCTGGCCGCGGGCTGGCCCGAACACATCCCGGGTACCACGGTCAACCGGGCTTGCGGATCCAGCCAGCAGGCACTGGATTTCGCGGTCCAGGCCGTGATGTCCGGCCAGCAGGATGTGGTGGTCGCAGGCGGGGTCGAGGTGATGAGCAAGGTGCCGCTGGGTGCGGCCCGCGCCACCGGAACCCCCTACGGGCCGAAAGTATTCGAGCGTTATAAGGATTTCGGGTTCAACCAGGGCATCTCGGCCGAGATGATCGCGCAGAAGTGGGGTTTCAGCCGAACCCAGCTCGATGAGTATTCGGTGGCCTCGCACGAGCGGGCCGCGGCTGCCCAGGATCGCGGCGCGTTCGAGAACCAGATGATCACCGTGTTTCCCGATCCGGCAGATCAGCTCGACCCAGTAGTCGCCGACGAAGGAGTGCGCCGGGGCACCACGGTGGAGAAGCTGGCCGGTCTCAAGCCCGCCTTCGCCGAGGACGGGGTGATCCACGCGGGCAACTCCTCACAGATCTCCGACGGGGCCGCGGCTCTGCTGGTGATGACCTCGGAAGCCGCGGTGGCCATGGGGCTTTCGCCGATCGCGCGCTACCGCGCCGGCGCGGTGACGGGAGCAGACCCGGTGCTGATGCTGACCGGGCCGATCCCGGCCACCGAAAAGGTGCTGCACAAGGCCGGAGTCCGCCTCGACGAGGTCGGCGTGTTCGAGGTGAACGAGGCTTTCGCCCCGGTGCCCCTGGCCTGGCTGGCCGAGACGGGTGCCGACGAGGCGAAGCTGAACCCGCTCGGCGGCGCCATCGCACTGGGGCACCCGCTCGGTGCGTCAGGTGCGGTGCTGATGACCCGGATGATCAACCACATGCGCGACAACGGAATTCGGTACGGCTTGCAGACCATGTGTGAGGGCGGCGGCACCGCCAACGCCACGCTGGTCGAGCTCATCGACTGACGCTAGGGAGAAGTAGTGCAACGCAATCTGTTCACCGAGGACCACGAGGCATTCCGCGCGCTCGCCCGTGATTTCATCGAAAAGGAAGTCGTGCCGGCCTATCCCGAGTGGGAGAAGGGCGGGCGCATGCCCCGCGACGTGTTCAAACAGATGGGTGAACTCGGCATGCTCGGGATGGCGATTCCCGAGGAGTACGGCGGCGCGGGCATAACGGACTATCGCTACAACGTGGTGCTGCAGGAGGAGGCCGCCCGCGCGCTGGTCACGCTGTCGACGGTGCGAACCCAACTCGAGGTGATCCTGCCGTACTTCCTGCACTACGCGAACGACGAGCAGCGGCAGCGCTGGTTCCCCGGGCTGGCGGCAGGCACGCTGCTGACCGCGGTCGCGATGACCGAGCCGGGCACCGGGTCGGATCTGGCCGGGATGCGCACCACCGCGGTGCGGGACGGTGACGAGTACGTGCTCAACGGCGCCAAGACGTTCATCACCGGCGGCATCCAGGCCGATCTGGTGGTCGTGGTGGCGCGGACCTCCACAGACCCGGAGAACCGGCGCAAGGGGCTGACCCTGCTGGTGGTCGAGGACGGGATGGCGGGCTTCGAGCGGGGTCGCGAGCTAGAGAAGATGGGCTGCAAGGTGCAGGACACGGCGGAACTGTCGTTCACCGACGTCCGTGTCCCCGTGGCCAACGTGCTGGGGGAGGAGGGTGAGGCGTTCAGCTACCTGGGCCACAACCTGGCCCAGGAACGGCTCACCGTGGCCGTCGGTTCGGTGGCACAGGCCCGTTCGGCGATCGCCGCGGCGATCGACTACACCAAAGATCGCAAGGCATTCGGCCAGCCGGTGGCATCGTTCCAGAACACCAAGTTCGAACTCGCGGCGTGCTCGACCGAGGTCGAAGCGGCGCAGGCGATGCTCGACCGGGCGGTGGCGCTACACGTCGACGGCGAGCTGTCCGGTGCCGACGCGGCCCGGGTGAAACTGTTCTGCACGGAGATGCAGGCGCGGGTCATCGATCGTTGCCTGCAGCTCTTCGGCGGGTACGGCTACATGATGGAGTACCCCATCGCGCGGCTGTACACGGACGCCCGGGTGGCCCGCATCTATGCCGGCACCAGCGAGGTCATGAAGGTGATCATCGCGAAGTCCCTGGGGCTCTGACCGGGCATATCCGGCCGTTGTGACGGCTGCCGGAAAAATCTTTCCCTGAGACGCTTGTCACAGCGGTCAAACCAACTTACTGTGTGTTCACTAGGTTGGTTCGACGAAGGAGTCCGGTGGCTTCAGTGGCAGGGGCGGAGGCGTCTTCCGGGGGTGCACGGCCCTATGAGACGCTCCTGGCCAAGGGGGAAGACCGCAGGCAGCGGATACTTTCTGTGGCCGAGAAGCTGCTGGCCCGCAACGGTTGGCGCAACACCTCCCTGGCCCAGATCGCCAGGGAGGTGGGTGTCACCCCGGCCGGTCTGCTGCACCATTTCGAGTCCAAGGAGCAACTGCTCAACGCGGTGCTCGATGCGCGCGATCATGACGATGACACCCACGCGGACCGCTCCGGTGATCTCGCTCAGGAGATCAAGCGGGTCGCCGAGCGCTTCGTCCGCGCGCCCGAGTTGGTCGGCACGTTCACGGTGCTGCTGGTCGAGAACATCCAACCCGACGCTCCACTGCACGATCGTTTGCTGAAACGACAGCAGGCGGCGCGGGACATCGTCGCGGACATCATCACCCGCGGCCAGCTCAGTGGCCGCTATCGCTCCGACTTCGACGCGGCCACCAAGGCCGTGGAAATCCTGGCATTCATCAATGGAATGGAGACCTCATGGCTACTCGATCCCTCGCTCCCGTTGACGGACGTGTTCACGAGCTACGCGGAGATGCTGGCGAGGGACTTGGAGCAGGACACAGAGCAGCCGGCCGGCCGCAACGGGGCGGCCGTCCAGTGAGATTGGAGGACGACATGCGGTATCGGCTTGATGTGGTCGCCCCCTGTGTGGTGGACGCGGTCCGGTTCGCCGGTGGGTGGCTGGTCGACCGGGTGATGGCCGGGTGGGATGTCACGGTGCTGATCGGCGCCGACGAGGATGTCCGGCCGCTGGCGATCCTCGGGGTGGAGACCATCGCCCTGGAGTCGGTATTGGAGTCGTGGGAGGACCGCCCGCATCCGCAGACCGTCGCGGTGGCCGCGGATCTGTTCAACACCGACGAGCGGGTGCGACGCGGCGTGCTGGGGGCGCTGGAGCAGGGCCACACCGAGGTGACGCTGTGGGGTGACGAGTGTCCCGCGGACCTGAGCGTCGACCCGGTGCGTCACGAACTATCCGCTGCCGCACGCGCTTTCAAAGCACAGGCGCTCGCGGCGGTCAACGATCCCGGAGCCAAGGTGGTCGGAAATACCGAGGCATTCCGCTGCGGCACGATGATCAGCCGCTCGGTGCCCGCGGATCTGATTCCCGCCAGCTGATCTCTCGCCGAGCGTTTCTGCCACCGGCAGATCAATTTCTGCCACCGGAATTAACCCTTTGACCTCGATGTTTGATGATTCAGATCGACGAAATGGCACAACGGATCGTCGACCTGTGGAGCCGTAGCGCGATGCTCGACGCCACCTTCAACTCATCGGAAGAGGGCACCACAATGAAGAAATACGGATTCGCCACCCTGATCGCCGGCGGCTTGGGCGCAGCGGTTCTCGGCTTGGCCGCGCCCGCCTCCGCCGAGCCGGTCACCCCGGTGGGGCCGCATTACAGCGTCGACAACCACGACCAGGTCAACACCACCAACGGTTTCGTGGATCTGCCTTTCTGAATCCGTCGACCCTGCGTACAGCTCGTCGAGTCTGCGTACAGATCGCGAAAACTCCCAATTTCACGATCTGTACGCAGACTCGGCGCCAGCCGGGCTAGACGAAAGTGGGCATCGCGGCCCAGCCCCGCACCGCGGCGGTCTCAGACGGCTTGGCGTTGGCCCAGTCGACATTCCACTCCGGGAAGCGTTTGAGGATCTCCTCCAAGGCGATGCGACCCTCCAGGCGGGCCAGCGCGTTGCCCATGCAGAAGTGTGTACCTGCACCGAAAGTCATGTGGGACTTCTGTTCCCGGTGGATGTCGAAGACATCGCCGTCGGGGGCGAACCGCCGATGGTCGCGGTTGGCCGCGCCGACCAGCATCAGCATCGCCGAACCTGCCGGCACGGTCTGGCCGTAGTACTCGACATCGCGGGTGACATAGCGGGCGATCTGCAGTGCCGGCGGCTCCCAGCGCAGGATCTCCTCGATCGCCTGGGGAATGAGCTCGGGATTCTCCACCAGGTCGCGGCGTTGGTCCGGGACGTCGGCCAGGGTCTTTCCGGCCCAGCCGATCAGCCGCGTGGTGGTCTCGGAGCCGGCTGTTGCGATGACCGTCAGGTACAGCAGCAGCTCGTCGCGGCGCAGGGTGCGCACGGTGCCGGTCTCGTCGGTGAACTCGGCGTTGAGCAGGTCGGTCATGATGTCGTCGGACGGGTGCTGGGTGCGCCAGTCGATGAACTCGGCGAACACCTCACCGGTGGCCAGGGCGTCGACCGTCTGCCCCTGCAGGGTCTCCTCGCCGTGGTCGGTGATGGCGCGCTGCCGGTCCTCGGGGATGCCCAGCAGCATGCCGATGACGCGCATGGGCATCTGTTCGCCGAGGTCGTTGACGAAGTCGAAGCGGTCGGATCCGATCAGCGGGTCCAGGCAGCGTGCGGTGAATTCGCGGATCTGCGGTTCGAGTGCCAGCACCTTGCGCGGGGTGAACACCCGCGACAGCAGGTTGCGGTGGATGTTGTGGATCGGCGGATCCTCGAAGATCAGTGTTCCCGGCGGTATCTCCATGCCGGACTTGATGATCTCGAGCAGGGCTCCTCGCCCGGAGATGAATGTCTCATGGTCGATGACCGCCTTGTTCACGTCGTCGTAGCGACTCAGCGCGTAGAAGTCGTGCTGCTCGTTGTAATACAGCGGGGCCTCTTCCCTGATCCGGGCGAACACCGAATAGGGATCCATATTGAGCTCGACGCTGTACGGGTCGTAGTACAGGTCGGCTTCGGTCGACGTGGGCACGGCTGGTCTCCTGACCGTATCGAAAGGGCTGTGCATCTGCTTAGCAGGCCGGGGGCAGCCCGGTCAAGGATTGGTTGCCGGCGCCCGCGGCAGGGTGAATTCGATACGGGCTGTTGCGGATTGAAAGGTTCGCTGGTCCGGAAGCGATCTCTATCGGAATTACACTCCGGCGCGCTAGTGTAAATATCTGCCAACAACGGCCGACGGGGGACTGATGACCGCTGAGGAGATCGTGCGCGCCGAGATCGCGGCGTGGGGGAGCAACGACGTCGACGAGGTCATGAATCATTTCGCCGACGACGCCACCTTCGACATCGGGCCCGACTGGCCGAAGCTCGCCGGGCGCGATGCGATTCACGAAATGATGAAGGTGTTCTTCGCCGGCGGGAAATGTGTCGACCTCGAGATCCGGTACCTCGCTGTTGACGGGAACGTCGTGTTGATGGAGCGGCGCGATCACTGGATCGTGGACGGCAAGCAGATGAGCTGGCCGGTCATGGGTGCCTACGAGGTACGGGACGAGAAGATCACGGCGTGGCGGGAGTACTTCTATCCGCCGAAGGAGTCCTGAGCTCGATCACGACCTTGCCGACGGCTTTCCCCGAGGCCACCTCGCGCAGTGCCGCGGTGGCCTCGCTCAACGGATAGACCGCACCGATGTGTGGCCGAACGGCGCCGGTGGCCAGCAGATCCCGCAGTTCGGCCTCGTTGCGGGTGAACTCGTCCGGGGTGATGTCCTGGAACTGGAAGCCCAAGATGTGAATTCCCTTGACCAGCACCAGGTTCAGTGGGATGCGGGGGATCGCACCGGAGGCGTAGCCGATCGTGACGAATCGGCCGCCGCGACCCAGCGACCGTAACGCCGGCTCGGACAGATCGCCGCCGACCGGGTCGAGCACGGCATGCGCGCCGTCGGGTAGTGCCTCTCTCAAGGCGGCACGCAGATCTCCACGTGTGTGATTGACGAGTGAGGACGCGCCGTAATGCGCTGCAATGGAGAGCTTTTCGTCCGAGGATGCCACTGCCGTGACCCGCGCGCCGAGGATCGTTGCGAGCTGCACGGCCGCCAGACCCACGCCGCCGCCGGCTCCCAGCACGATCACGTCGTCGCCCGGTTGAATCCGGGCCACCGAGCGCAAGGTGTGATATGCGGTGCGGTGAGCTACCCCGAAGGCGGCAGCGGTGCCGTCGTCGACACCGTCGGGAATCCGGGCCAGCCTTGCCGTCGGGACACACACCTGCTCGGCGAATGCGCCGAACAACCCGGTGCCGGTCACCCGGTCACCGACGGCGAAACCGTCAGTGCCCGCGGCAACTTCGGTGATCTCGCCGGCGAACTCACTGCCGGGTATGAACGGCACCGGCACATGGATCTGGTACTTGTCGGCGACCAGCAGTACATCGGGGAAGTTCACCGCGGCCGCGCGGATCCGGACCCGTACCTGGCCGGACTCCAGCGCGGGAGCGGGGACGTCTTCGAGGCGAACGACATCCGGAGGCCCGTACTCGGGGCAGACGGCGGCCTTCACCGGTAATCGGTGGATTCGGCGAGTTCGGCGGCAGATCGCATCAGCTCGGTGACCACCGGTCCGAAGGCCAGCAGCTTCTCGTCGTCGCCGGCCCGCTGAAAACCCTGCTCCAGGACGATCGCCAGCTTCCACTTCGCCAGCACCAGGTAGTAGTCCAGATCGTCGACCTGGCGTCCGGACACCTTCGCGTAGTGGGCGACGACGTCGTCACGCGAGGGCATTCCGCGCATGTCGACGTAACCCATCTCGGACGGCTCGGGGTTGTCGGGATCGGCCGGCCACGACTGCACCATCCAGGCCAGGTCGAGCTTCGGGTCGCCGACGGTGCCCATCTCCCAGTCCACGATCGCGGCCATCGTGGCCGGGGCGCCGTGGCGGTACATGACGTTGGCGAACTGGTAGTCCCCGTGCATCAGGCCGGGGATGAAGTCGAGCGGTTTGTGCGCCCGAAGCCACTCCGTGGCCACCTCGAGCCCGGGCAACTCACGGTTCTTGATCCGGTCGAGGAAGCCGATCCAGCGGGAGACCTGGCGTTCGTGGAAGCCGTCCGGCCGCCCGAGGTCGCCCAGCCCCTTGGCCTGCCAGTCGACCTTGGACAGCAGCGCTATACCTTCGGCCAGTTGATAACTCAACCCGGGTCGGGTGCTCAGGTCGGTGTCGAACGGCTCAGGCCAGCGGCCGTGGGTGTCCATGGGGGACCAGCCGTCGACGAAGCCCATCAGATAGAACGGCCGGCCCAGCACCTGCGGATCGGCGCACACCCCGACCGCGGCGGTATGCGGGACGTCGGTGCCGTCGAGCGCCTCGATGATGCGCCATTCCCGCAGAATCCCCTTGTCCCGATCTGGTGGAGCGCCCGCGGGCGGCATCCGCAGCACACAGGTGTGCTCGCCGCGGCGGATCTCATAGATGACGTTCTGGGTGCCGCCGGACAGGAAGCGGGCCTCCAGGGGCTCTCCCTTGCCGGCCAGCCCCGCGTTGTCCATCCAATCGGCAAGGCGCGCCGAGTTGATCTCACTCACAGGTTCCCCACCTCGGCTTCGAGATACTCGGCGAACTTCGCCTGCGCGGCCTCACGCTTGCGGGGTATCCACTCGGTGGGCCAGGTGTCGGTGGTGGGCTGGTAGTCACGCAACACTTGCCGGGCGACGGTGGTCTTGTGCACCTCGGTCGGTCCGTCGGCCAGTCCCATCACCGCGGCACCGGTGACCATGCCCATGAACGGCATCTCGTTGGTGACACCCAGCGCCCCGTGGACCTGCATTGCGCGCCAGGCGATGTCGTGCAGCACGGTGGGCATGGCCACCTTGACCGCCGCGATGTCCTTGCGGACCTTCTTGTAGTCGTTGTACTTGTCGATCTCCCACGCGGTGTAGAGCACCATCAGCCGGAACTGCAGCAACTGGGCATAGGAGTCGGCGATGTAGCCCTGCACGAACTGCTTGTCGGACAGCCGGCTGCCCTGGGTCTCGCGGCTCAGCGCGCGTTCACACATCATGTCCAGCGCCTTCTGGGCCAGGCCGATCGTGCGCATCGCGTGGTGAATCCGGCCGCCGCCCAACCGGGTCTGGGCGATCACAAAGGCTTGTCCCTCGCCGCCCAGCAGCGCCTCGGCCGGCACTCGGACGTTGTCGTAGTGGATCAACGCATGGCTGCCGTGGTTGTCCGCCTCGCCGTACAGCCCGACATTGCGGACGATCTCGACGCCGGGAGTGTCGGTGGGCACCAGGAACATCGACATGCCCTGGTAGGCGCTGACCTCGGGATTGGTCACCACCATGACGATCAGGAATGACGCGGTTGCGGCGTTGGAGGAGAAGAACTTCCAGCCGCTTATCACCCAGTCGTCCCCGTCGCGCACCGCACTGGTGGTGAACAGCGTCGGGTCCGCACCGGCATGCGGTTCGGTCATCGAATAACAGGAGAACAGCTCACCCTCGAGCAGCGGATGCAGGTACTGCTTCTTCTGCTCCTCGGTGCCGTAGTGCGCGATGATCTCGGCATTGCCCGTGTCGGGGGCCTGACAGCCGAACACGATCGGAGCCCACTGCGAGCGGCCGAGGATTTCGTTCAGCAGTGCCAGCTTGAGCTGTCCGTAGCCTTGCCCGCCCAGCTCCGGCCCGAGATGCGTAGCCCACAAGCCCTTTTCGCGCACCTGTGCTTTGAGTGGGTCGATCGCGTCCCGTCGCTTGCCCTCCAGTTGGGTGAACTGCAGGTGCGGAAAGGCCAGATCGAGCGGTTCGACCTGTTCGGTCACGAATTCGTCGGCCCAGTCCAGCAATTCCTGATACTGGGGGTCGGTCTCGAAATCCCACGCCATCGGGGTCCTCCGAATCTAGTTGTCGGTGTTGTTGAAGCCGGTGATCATCGCGCCGATATCGCGTGCCACTACGTCGGTGAACGAGTGGTCGCCGAAACTGCCGCCGGCCCAGTGCCGGACGCCTTCGCTGACCAGGATCTGCGCGAGCCGGGACAGATGGTCCACGTCGACGTGGGTGCCGAGCTTGCCGTCGGCCTGGGCCCGGCGGAACAACTCGCCGAACATGTCGGCGTCCTGCGTATCCGGGTCGACGTCGCCGGCCAGGATCCGGTGCTCGTGCCGGTACCCCTCCAGGATCGTCTCGACGATCAGATCAGGAGGGTTGCGTGCCATCGACCGCTCCAGGCTGCGCAGCGCCTCGGTGATGACGGTCATTACGTCGTAATCGCCGACCAGCAGCGATTTCACCCGCTTTTGCGCCAGTCGGGTGGAGGTCAGGCCCACCTCGAACAGCACGTCTTCCTTGGCTGGGAAATAGAAGTAGAAGAGGGCGCGGGACACTCCCGCGGCGCGGCAGATGTCGGCGACCGTGGTCTTCGCATAGCCGTTCGTGCGCCAGAGCGCCATCGCGGCCTGGACCAGATCGCGCTTGGTCCGGTGCGACCGGGCCCGCTGGAATGACGCCCGACGCTGACTGTTGTCAGCAGTCTCGGTCGTGGTTGCCTTGGGCATATCCGGCACTTTAACAACGGATTCGGCTATTGGAAATAGTTGACGTTTGTCTAACTATCTCTCTGTTGGCACTGCGCTGCGCGGTTGCCGGTCCTGGTTGCCGGGACGCCCCGGGGCGGGCACTATCACCGGCCGGCTGATCGCCGTCGATGGCGGGCTGGCAATGCTCGGCGGTTGAGGAAGAGAATCCTATTCTTGCTGCTTGTCGCAGATGGGTTGGGGTCCGGCGTTGACGCACAACCGGTGCTGTGGAAATCTACTATTCATAGATGAGAGCCGCATTCTCATACGTGCGGCTGGAACGGGAGTAGCTGATGGCGATCGACCCAACCGGTATCGATTTTTTCCGCGATGAACGATTGGTCGACGACCCGTACCCATTCTTCGAGGCGCTGCGGAACAAGTGCCCGGTCACGCGTGAAGACCACTACAACGTCACGATGGTGACCGGCTGGGACGAGGCCGTGCAGGTCTACAACGACGAGGAAACCTTCTCGTCCTGCCTGTCGGTTACCGGACCGTTCCCGGGCTTCCCGGTCCCGCTGGAGGGGCGTAGCGCCGAAGAGGTGACCGCGCTCATCGACAAGCACCGCAACGAACTGCCGTTCAGCGATCAGCTGCCGACCCTGGATCCGCCCACCCATACCGACCACCGCTCGCTGTTGATGCGGTTGATCACGCCCAAGCGCCTCAAGGAGAACGAGGACGCCATGTGGCAGTTGGCCGACGAGGTCCTCGACAGCTATCTGGCGCCCGGTGGGGGCGAGTTCATCAAGGGCTTTGCCGGTCCGTTCACACTGCTGGTGATCGCCGATCTGCTGGGTATCCCAGCCGAGGATCGCGAAGCTTTCGTCAATGGCATCAAACAGAATTCCGGCGGCGGCATCGGCAGCACGAGCAAGGAGTCGCTGTCCCACAGCCCGCTCGAGTTCCTCTACGGCCAGTTCTCCGACTACGTGTCGGATCGACGGGCCAACCCGCGCGACGACGTGCTCACCGGCCTGGCCGAAGCCACGTTCCCCGACGGCAGCATCCCCGACGTCGGCGATGTGGCCCGGGTGGCGACCAACGTCTTCTCGGCCGGGCAGGAGACCACGGTCCGCCTGCTCAGCACCGCTTTGAAGGTCCTGGGTGAACAGCCCGGGATCCAGCAGCGGCTGCGGGCTGACCGCAGCCTCATCCCGAACTTCATCGAGGAGGCGCTGCGGATCGAGAGCCCGGTCAAGGGCGACTTCCGGTTGTCGCGCCGCCCCGTGACCATCGGCGAGACCGAGTTGAACGCCGGCACCACGGTGATGGTGCTCAACGGCGCGGCGAACCGCGATCCGCGGCGATTCGAGGATCCCGACACCTTCGACCCGGCGCGTAAGAACGCTCGCCAACATCTGGCATTCGGGCGCGGTATCCACAGCTGCCCGGGCGCTCCGTTGGCGCGTGCCGAAACCCGCGTCGGCATCGAGCGGTTGCTGGACCGGACCACCGACATTCGGATCTCCGAGGCCCGGCACGGTTCGGACGGCGACCGCCGCTACGACTACATCCCGACCTTCATCCTCCGCGGGCTGACCGAGCTGCATCTGGAGTTCGACAGCTGATGCGGGTCAGGGTCGACGAGGATCGCTGTGCCGGACACGGCATGTGCCTGACGCTGTGCCCCGAGGTCTTCGAGATGTCGGACGACGGGTGGGCGGTGGCCGATCCGGAAGAGGTTCCCACCGGGCTAGAGGATGCGGCCCGCGAGGCGATAGCCAACTGCCCGGAACGGGCGATCAGTGAAATCAACGACTAGAGAAAGAGTTTCGTAATGGCATCTGCCAAGGGCTACGTCATCATCACCGAGGACATCAAGGACCCGGCCGGCATGGGCGAGTACGCGAAGCTGGCCTCGAAGGCGATGGGCGGGGCCACCATCGTCGCCGTCGATCAGAAGCCCGAGGTGATCGAAGGTGCCTGGCACGGCACCCAGACCGTGGTGCTGGAGTTCGAGTCGGTCGACGCCGCTCGGGAGTGGTACTACTCCGACGCCTACCAGGCGGCCGCCAAGGTGCGCCAAGGCGCCGCGGAGTGCAACGGCGTCATCCTCTCCGGCTTCCCCTCCTGACCGGGCCGGCCGCAGTGCGGTACAGCATCACCTACCCGATGCACACCCACCCTTACCACCCAGATCTGGTGAGTGGCAGCGGGGTTGCGGCGATGGCCGCTGCGGCCGAGGCGGCGGGATTCGACGGTTTCGGTTTCACCGACCATCCCGCCCCGTCCCAGCGCTGGCTCGATGCCGGCGGCCACGACGCACTGGACCCGTTCGTGGCCATGGCTTTTGCCGCGGCGCACACCACGACCCTGCGGCTGGTGCCCAACATCGTGGTGCTGCCCTATCGGAATCCCTTCGTGGTGGCGAAATCCGGTGCCAGCCTGGACCTGCTGTCCGGTGGCCGGTTCACGTTGGCAGTAGGAGTCGGTTATCTCAAGCGGGAATTCGCCGCGCTGGGGGTGTCCTACGACGAGCGGGCCGGGCTGTTCGACGAGGCGTTGGAGGTCATCCGCGGTATCTGGACCACCGATGATTACACCTTCGAGGGCAAGGCCTTCAGCGCCCGCGGTATCACCGCACACCCCCGGCCGGCGGCGAGCCCGCATCCGCCGATCTGGATCGGCGGCAACACGTCTGCCGCACGTGCGCGGGTGGCCAAGCACGGCGACGGCTGGTGCCCGTTCGCCGCGCCGGCCGGGCTGGCCAAGACCGCGGGAACCGCGGCGATGGATTCACTGGACGCCTTGGCGGCCGGTATCGAGGACCTGCGGGCGCGGCTGACCGCGGCCGGTCGCGATCCCGACGGAATCGACATCGTGTTCAACAACTTTGAGGGCGGCAATCCCGGTGCCGACGATTTCGACGCCGACGCATACCTGGCCGGCGTGGACAAGCTTGCCGCGCTGGGGGTGACCTGGCTGCACGTCACCCTGCCCGGCGACAGTCTCGCGCACGCCCTCGAAGCCACCGAGAAATTCGGTCAGACGGTCATCGCTGCCTGACGAGGACCGAGCGCGGGCGATGCGGGGCCGCCGATTTCGACGCTGGGGTCGTGCTTCTTCGCTCGAAGCGACCTGGGCGTCGAAAACGGCGCAGTGGGAGGGAACCTAGGCCGGCGTGAGGGCTGCGATCGGCGTGGTCGTCGTGGCGTGCACCAGTAGCTCGGCGAGCTCCCGCGGGCGGCTCAGGAACGGTGAGTGCGACGTGTCGATGGTCAGCTGCTCGACTCCGAGACGTTGGGTGACCGTGTCGGCCAACCACTTCGGCATCGAACGGTCCTGGGTGCAGCGGATGAAACTGCGGGGTAGATCGGCCGCCCAGAACTGCGGCACCGACACCGGCGTCACCGTGGTGTCGCCGAACCGCTCGGGGCCCAGACGCTCGAAAGCCCAACGGGCAGTGGCCTCGTCGCAGTCGTGGTAGAAGTACCGCCAGGCGCCGCCGAAGTCGGCGAAGTGCATGGCACCTTCCTCGTCGAAATGCAGATAGCCCAGCATCTCGCCGACATCACCGTCGAATTCGCCACCCAACTCATCGTCGGCCGACCGCATGGCCATGGCTTCGGGATATGTCCGGCCCTCCCGGGGCAGTGCCGCGGCCAGATATGCGATGTGACCCACCAGTTCCGGCGCCGCGTCCGCGGCGAGAGTGGCGTCGAACCCGCCGCCGGAGTGCCCGACGAGGACATCGCCCGGCTGCATCACCTCGACGATCGCGGCCCGCCGGTTGGCCAGCGTCGACTCCTCGGCGACCCGAGCGCCGTGCCCGGGCAGGTCTACCGCGACACCGTCATGCCCCAGTTTCTGCAACTCGGCGATGGTGTGTTCCCAGCACCAGGCGGCATGAAAACCGCCGTGTACGAAGACGAACCGCATGGGCCGGCTATTCGTCATTGATCGAGATCGCCTGCCGCGGGCACTGCCGGACCGCTTCGCGAATCAGCGCTTCGTTCTCCGGCGTCACGTCTTCCTGCAGGATGTGCAGGTAGTCCTGATCGTCGAGGTCGAACACCTCCGGGATGATGCCCATGCAGACCGCGTTGCTCTCGCAGATCTCGAAATCGACGTGAACTTTCTTGGTCATCACCTCAACACCTTCACCGGCACATGTGAATACCCCGCCACGTTCTGCATGTGAACCCGTTGCAGCTGATCCCATTTCACTTCGTAGCGCGGCATGAAGTCGAGTAGCTTCTCCAGGGCGATTGCGCTCTCCATGCGGGCCAGGGCGGCCCCCAGACAGCTGTGGATGCCGTAGCCCAGGCCCAGGTTCTGTGCCTCCGTGCGGTCACGCTCGATGTCGAAGGTGTCGGCATCGGTGAACGCGTCGGGATCGCGGTTGGCCGCGGCACTGATCAGGAACACCGCCTTGCCGGCCGGGATGGTCCCGCTGGGCACGTGGGCTTCCTTGAGCGTGTAGCGGACGTTGTACTGCACCGGGCCCTCGAAACGCAGCAGCTCCTCGACCGCGGCCGGAATCTTCTCGCGGTCGTCGAGCAGCTTCTGCCACTGCTCGGGGTTACGCGCGAAGAGCACCATCGCGGTGCCGACGAGTTTGGTGACGGTCTCAGCACCCGCACCGCCGAGGAGGGTGGCGAATCCGGTGATCTCGATATCGTCGAGGCGGCGCATCTGGCCGTCCTCGCCGGGGATCTCGGCGGCGATCAGCCGGCTGATCATGTCGTCCTGCGGGTCTTCGCGGCGCTTCTGCACCAGCCCGTAGTAGTAGATGCCGGTGTCGATGTTGGCCTGCATGCCGGCCTCGGAGTAGCCGATCTGCCCCGGCTCGCGGGACAGGCTGATATCGATCCAGTGCCGGACCTGCTGGCGGTACTCAGGGTCGACGCCGGCCATCCGGGTGATGACCTCGACCGGGAACGGGCCCGAGAAATCCTGGACCACATCGAATTCGTCGGAGCCGATCTTCCCGAGGAAGTGATCGATCTGCTCGACGATGGTGTCGCGCTGGGACTGGATCATGCGCGGGGTGAACGCCTTGTTCAGCAGGCTGCGCATGTGCCGATGATCGGGCGGGTCCATGAAGATGATCGACTTCTGCGGTGGCTCGTCGCTCTGCACCATGGCCAGGTCGCAGCCACGTGACGAGGAGAACGCCTCGTGGTCCTTCAACGCCGCCGCCACGTCCTCGTGCCGGGTCAGGGCGTAGAAGTCGGAGTCCTCGTTGTAATACAACGGCGCGTCCTGGCGCATCCGGCGGTACATGTCGAACGGGTTGTTGAAGAACTCCTCGGAGAACGGATCGAAGATCACCTGGGCCTTGGTCATTCGCTGGCTCCTCCTTCGCGGCGGGCTGGGCCGGAAGTGTCGTGACACGTTACGGGAAACTGTTGAACTGTAACGCTAACAGTAATCCTGTTGACAGTGTTTGAAAAGCACAAAATAGGTTCTGATCAGGTCGTGATGTCCGGCTCGGTCACTTGATCGCGGCGTCGAGCAGGCTCTCGAGCCGGCCGAGGTCGCTGTCCAGTTCAGACGCGGTACTGCGGACCACCGCGACGTCCTTGCCGATGAATTCGCCGACGCGCGCGATGAAGGCGTCGGCCGACCCGGTGGCAGCGATACCGCCCAGTGCACGGCTTGCCGCACTGCCGTGCGTGAGTGCGGTCAGCAGTGTCGTCTCGTCGATACCCAGGCGATCGCCCAGGCGCACGCCTTCGGCGACGACGCCGATCTGTGCCGCGAACAACGCGTTGTTGACCAGCTTGACCCGTTGACCGGAACCGACGGGCCCGACGTGCAGCACCGGATCGGCATAGGCGGTCAGCACCTCGCGGGCGCGGGCCACCGCGTCCTCGGGACCACCGGCGAACACGGTGACCGTCCCGGCCGCGATGTCGTGCGGCCCGCCGCTGACCGGGGCATCGACGACGGCGATGCCGCGAATGGCACCGCGCTCGGCGAGGGCCTCGGCGGTGCGGGGGCTGCCGGTGGTGTGCAGCACCAGAATCGAACCTTCGGGCATCTCGTCGATTAGATCCGGGCAAAGCTCCCGCACCTGCTCGTCGGTGAACACGCAGACGATTGCCACGTCGGCGTCCTCGACGGCCTCGCGTGGCGCGTTCACCGGTGTGGCCCTGAGTTCGGCTACCGCAGCGCGCTTTTCGTCGTCGCGGCCCAGGGCTCGCACCTGGTGTCCGGCGTCGGTCAGCCGGCGCACCATCGGCGCGCCCATCCGGCCGGCCCCGATGAAACCGATGCGCATCAGCGGGGATGATTCATTATGGCAAGGGCGTTGTCGGCGGCATCAAACACTGCCCCCTGGGGAGCCGAGGCGTCATCGGCCAGGCTGGCGGCATGCCGGCAGTCCTTCTGCAGCAGCGCGCCGGCGATCGGCGCCAGGTTGTCCAACGTCCCGCCGAACATCGCGATGCTGTTGAGCGCCTTGCTGGTGGCCGATCCGCGCGTGATCACCTCACACAACGCCTGACGCGGAACCCCCAGCGCCTCACCGAGTTCCAGTGCGCTCATGGCGGCGCCCAGGTTGGCGCTGAACAACAGGTTGTTCAAGATCTTCGCGACCTGGCCGGCGCCCACCCCGCCCAGGTGCACAATCGGGTCGGCGTAGGTGGCGAACACCGGACGCACCCGCTCGACAACTTCCTCGTCACCGCCGACCATCACCAGCAAGGTGCCGGCCGAGGCAGCGGGCTCGCCGCCGCTCACCGGGGCATCGACAACAGAAATGCCCTGGGCGGCAGCTTTTTCCGCGATCTCGCGACAGGTGTCCGGGTGCACGGTGGAGTGGATGGCGATGACGCCGCCCGGCGCCAGCCCGGCCAGCACGCCGGTCTCACCGTCGAGCACCTGGCGGACGTCGTCGTCACCCACGACACACAGGCAGACGAGGTCACTGGCGGCCGCAAGCTCGGCGGGGGAGCCCGCTGTCTTGGCCCCGGTGTCGGCGAAGGGCTCCAGTGATGCCGGGCGCCGAGCCCACAGGGTGGTCTCGAAGCCGCCCTCGACGATCCGCCGCGCCATCGGCACCCCCTGGCTGCCCAGCCCGATAAATCCGACTCGCATCAACCTGCCTCCACTTCCACTTCGGTTTTCGCATCATCGGCGACGCACTCATCGGCAAACGCCAACACCTTGCGGTGATAGTCAGCCGCGGTCAGTCCGACGCTGAGGTTGTGGCCGCTGTCGGCCAGTTCGCCGGTCTCGACCCGCGGCGACGCGGTGAACATCGCGCTGATCGCGGCCAGTGACTCTGGGGCGGACTCCCAGACGTTCTCGTACTCGCCCGCGAGGAACTGCACCGGAACCCTCGTCTGTCCGGCCAGTGCCGGAAAGTCCTGTCGCGGCCAGGTTTTGACGACATCGCCCTCGTACGCGGTGCCGCCCGCGGACAGTCCGGCGCCGATCACATCGGATGGGTAGAGCCGGGCCGGTTCCCACAACAGCTCACGCAGACCACGCGGCCGATTCACCGGCGAGGCGTCCTTCAGCAGCTCCTGTGCGCTCGGGTGATACCGGCGGCCGGTCCCGGCCAGTGACACGCCGAGCACCTCGGGTTGCTGAACAGCGAGGCGCAATGCCAGCTCGCAGCCCATCGAATGGCCCAGGACGAACAGGTCGACGGTGCCGGCGATGCGCTGGATTGCGCCGAACGCCAACGCGACCCGCTGTTCGGGGCGCGCCATGGCATCCGGGTAGGCCGCCGACGCGCCGTAGCCGGGACGGTCCAGCGCCACTACGGTGTATCCCTGGGCGACCGCGATGCGCAACAACGACAGTTCCGGGTGACCGGGACAGTCGAAGTACGCCGACGTGGTGGCTCCGCCGTGTAGCGCGACGACGACTGCGCGCGGGTCGGGAGCTTCCGCGACCAGGGCCGACATCGGAACACCGTCAACCATCACCACTCTGGGGTGCGGGGCGGTCCTACTCATGGGGTGCGTGCATGTTTCAGTCGTCCCTGCGCATCAGTAACACGCCACTCGGGGTGAGGCCGCCGCTGCTGGCCACGGCGACACGCGCGTCGGCCACCTGACGCTCGCCGGCCTCGCCGCGCAACTGCGTGACGGCCTCGTGGATCAGGCCCATCCCGTGGGTGCGGCCGTGTGAGAGCTGCCCGCCGTGGGTGTTGAGCGGGATGATGCCGTCGCGGGCGATGTTGTGACCGCCGTCGAGGAAGTCCTTGGCTTCTCCGATGCCGCAGAAGCCGAGGCCCTCCAGCCACGACAGGCAATTGAAGCTGAATCCGTCGTACAGCTCGGCGACGTCGACGTCGCTGGGGCGCAACGAGGTTCGCGACCACATGTGCGCGCTCTGACCCAGCACCTGGGGTTCGTGGGTCAGGGTGGTTTGGTCCCAGTCGAGGCGTTCGACGATCTGGGTGCCGACGGCCTCGAACAGGATCGGCGGCTTGGGCAGGTCGCGCGCGGCGTCGACAGCCGAGACGATGACGGCCACCGCGCCGTCGCACGGTACATCGCAGTCGTACAGGCCGAACGGGGTCGTGATCATGCGGGCCGACAGGTAGTCGTCCATGGTCAGTGGATCGCGGTAGATGGCGGTCGGGTTCAGCGCGGCGTTGGCGCGCTGGTTGAGTGCGATCCAGCCGAGGGTTTCCCGCGTGGTGCCATACCGGTCGAAGTGACGGCCGGCGTTCTGCGCCAACGTGTGTGCCGCCGAGGTGGCACCGAACGGGTGCTGCCAGTTGTCACTGCGGCCACCCATCGGAGGGGACATCTTGCCCTCCTTGACCAGCTGGCCGAACGTCGCTTCCCACAGCGTGCGGAAGCACAGCACGTGTCGCGCCATGCCGGTGGCCACGGCCATCATCGCCGCGATCACCGAGCCGCCGGGGCCGAACGTGTCCATGCCGCCGTTGATCCAGGTGGGCCGAAGTCCGAGCGCGCCCTCCAGGGCGGTTACTCCGCCCTCGCCCATACCGGCGATGGCCAGGCCCGGGTAGGTGGACAGGCCGTCGATGTCGTCGAACGTCAAACCGGCATCGGCTACGGCCTTCTCGGCCGCATCGATGGTCAGGGCCAGCGGCGGCACCATCTGGCGGCGACCTATCTTGGACATCCCGATGCCGGTGATAGCCGAGTGATCCTCGAACTTCTCCCTGGTCAGCATCGGCCGGACGTACTTGGCGACATCCTGGGGCGCGACCGGCTCGGCGACCGGCGGGGTAGCGGTGGTGTCGGCTGACGGCTTGAACACCGGCAGCCAGACGTCCTCGATGTGCTGGAAGTCGACCTCCACCGGCATGCCGAGCTTGAGGTCGTCGAAATCGCAGTCGACGATGTTGGTCGTCAGCCGGACCCGGGGATCCTCGGCGATGGCCACCTCGGCCACCACGTATGGCGGGGGCATGTCGGGGAATCCGAACCGGTGGTTGACCGTGAACCCGGCCAGCGACGCACGCCCGGACACGTCGCGCACACCCATGTTGTGGCTGCGACAGTAACGGCAGATCGGCTGCGGCGGATGGATGAGGGCGCTGCAGCCCTGGCACTCCTGGATTCGCAGCACCCCGTCGGCGCCCGCGGTCCAGAAGTACTCGTTGAGCGTGGTGACCGTCGGGAGCGGACGTCCCGGTATCTGTGACAACTCGACTCCGGTGGTAAGCGGGTTATTCTGAGTGGAGAATCACGTTACCAGTTTCCGGGATCGGTGATCCAGCCCTAAGAGTCAATGCCGGCCTCACCCGGCCCCCTGATGGGTGCGCGCCTCCTTGAGCTCGATGATCGCGTGCACGGGGCAGTCCAGCAGGGCACGCCGGACCGCGTCCTCGTCGGCCGCAGGGATGTGGCCGTCGCCCTGGAGTGAGGCGTAGCCCCAGTCGTCCAGCGGGAAGTACTCGGGCGCGTGCTTGGCGCACAACCCGAAGCCATCGCACAACGTGCGATCGAGCTTGACCTTCATACCGACACCACCGCCTCCAGGGACTCCACTTCATACGGCCGCGCAGCGGTGAAAGCACCGGAACGACAGGTCTGACAGCCATTTTCGAGGTGTCGCCGCACCAGATCGGGGAACTGTGCCAGCAGGCTCGCCGCCACGTTGGCGGCGCCGTCGAGGGTGGCGCAGGCGCCCCGGCCGCGCAATACCACCGACCAGCGCCGGAGCCGGTCCAGGTCCGCCTGGCCGGCGTTGCCATCGCGCAGACCGGTCGCCACCGCCGCCATCGCGGCCGTCCCGTTGAAGCACGAACCGCACTGTCCGGCGTTCTCGCGGTCGAAGTACGCCAGCACCGCCGCCGCGACCGCAACCGGGCAGTCATCGGTAAGGATGCCGATCGCGCCGCAGCCCAGTCCGCTGCCGAGGGCCCGTATGGACTCGTGATCCAGTGTGACCCCGACGATGTCGCGGTTGACCAATCCGGCGAAGTAGCCGCCCATCAGCGCTCCGCGGACGTTGTCGGGGGACACCCCGTGCAGGGTCAGCAGATCAGCGAACGCGATGCCGTGTGGCAGTTCGTACAGCGCGGGCCCGCGTCCGGCCCCGGTGACCGTGGCCAGGAAGGTACCGGGGGAGGACTCGGTGCCCAGTTCCCGGAACGCCTGCGCGCCGTGTTGATGGAGATAGGCAAGGTGAGCCAGCGTCTCGACATTGCTGATCAGCGTCGGCTTCCCGGCCACCCCCTCCTCGAACGGGCGCGGCGGCTTGTCGGTGGGTTTGGCCGGTCCACCGTTGACCACGTGCACCGCGGCGGTCTCTTCACCCGCGACGTAACCCGGAGTGACGGTGAGCAATTCGACTGCCACCCCGTCCAGTTCGCCGGGGAGCTCGGCGATCGCGCGCGCGACGCACTCCGCGGCCTGGGGATCCGACACATACACCACGGCGCGGTCGGCTCCCACGATCCCGGCGGCAAGCCGCAGGCCGTCCAGCACCGCATGCGGGCGGTTGCGGAGCAACCAGCGGTCCTTGATCGAGGCTGGCTCTCCCTCTTCGCCGTTGGCGATCACCACGGCGCCTGCGGCTTCTCGGCCGTTGTCGCGCACAGTGCGCAGCTTCACCGCCATCGGGAACGCTGCGCCGCCCCGGCCGAGCAGTCCGCTGGCCTCGACCTCGTTCACGAGTAGCTCCGGATCGGCAAGGGGCACATAGCCCCCGGCTTGCCGGTAGACGTCGAGTGCCTCTGGCCCGTCGCGCAGGAGACGTGGGGTGATTCCCGGCCATGCCGCGACCGTCAGTTCGGCTGTCATGTCACATCCCGTCCCCGGTTAGGCTTACCGGCATGAGAACTGCGGTGGTGCGCGTCGGAGTCGACCCGGCTGGCGAGCTCGGGGAGCAGGAGCTATCCATCGGCATGGCAACGCTTCGTGGGTTGCTGGCCGAGCGCGGCGCCGAGGTGCTGGACAACCAGCTCGCCGGACTGCCCGCGCATCGCCGCGAGGTCGAGGTGCTGATCGCCGGCGACGACGCACCAGAGCTGCAGGCCATCGCGATGGAGCTGTGTGCCAAGGCGTTTGGCACCACGCCAACGGCCGGTGTGGTCACCTTCGTCAGCCGCGGCACCGACGAGGACGCCCGCGGCGTGCTGGCCGGGTTCGGCGTGTCGGGTGACATCGTTCGATCGGTCGACGTCGAAGGCTGGGATGTGGTGACGGTGACCCTGGACCGGGCTGACCTGGCACGCATCCCGGAAAGCCGCATCCACACCGCCCTGGAGGCTTCGCTGAACTGCGAGGTGCGAATCAGGGCGGTGTGAGGTCGGCGTCACTGCGCTCACCTGGGCTCCGACGGGGTAGACCCCAGGAACTCGATGATCGCCGGGGCGGCCTGCACCCAGGTGTCGAACATGTTGAACCGCTTTACCTTTCCGGAGGCCCGGGCTTCGCCTGCGCGCTCCCAGGCATCCTCGGGCCACGGCGGGTCGATCAGCTTGGATCCCTTGATCAGGCAGCTGACCTCGAGCGAGGTGCGCTTGGGGTGGTCGAGATCGTTCTCGCCGCCACGGATGATGAGTGTCGGCACGGTGATGTTGTCGAACATCTCGTCCTCCACGCCCGGGATGGTCTGACCGGGCTTCGGCACGAACGCGTTGAGCCAGCGCAGCATCAGCTTGAGGAAATCATCGGGATCCTGAGCCAGGATGCGGTCGCGGTTCGCCGGGTTCTCGCCGGAGCGTTCCTTCCACTCATCAATGGCAGCAACGGCTTTCATGCCTGCTCCGCGGACGGCCAGGATGCTCGGCACGATGTAGTAGGAGCCCAGCACGAACGATCCGTACACACCGCCGACGATGTTCCACACCACGAGCTTGGTGACGACCTCGGGGTAGAGCATCGCGGTGAGCATCGAATCGCGGGCCCCGCCGGAACCGCCGGCCAGGATGCACGGGCCGATGCCCAGCTTGGTGATCAGCGCCGAGAGTGTCTCGGCGCGCATGTGCGACTCGCTCTGGCCGTAGAACTGGATATCGGAGCGGCCGCAATTGGGCCGGTCCCACAGCAGTACCCGGTAGCCGCCCTTGACCAGCGCCTGGGCCAGCGGACGCAGACCCGGAATGTCCTTGCTGAACCGGCCGCCGGGGGTGAGCGCGATGAAATCGCCCTCTTTTCCCAGGATCTCGTAGACGACGTTGCCGCCGTTGATCTCGATGGTCTTCTCGCCCCGCTTGAGCTCGGGGGTTCCCAGGGGGAGTACTGCTTCGTTCGCAAGCTCGCTCATGCCATCACCAACACATCATCTCCAACCACACGGACCGGGTAGGTACGGATACTCCATTCGGGCTTCACCGCAGTGGTGCCGGTTGCCAACTCGAAACCCCATTGGTGCCAGGGGCAGTAGATGAACTCCTTGTCACGCACCATCACTGCGTCGCCAGGGACGTCGTCGTCGACGACCGTGCGCCCCCGGGCGCGGCCAGAGCACAGCGGACCACCCTCGTGGGGGCAGTAGTTGGCGATCGCGTAGAACGTGCCGTTGACGTTGTACACACCGACACCATGGCGGCCGATCGGCACGAGTTTGTGTGTGCCGGGCGGGATCTCGTCGACAGTACCGATGACATGCTCGCGCCCCTGTGCGAGCCGGGGGCGCTTCTCCGGTTCGGTCATCAGAAGACTCGGACCTGTCCCTCGAGGACCGGCACGGTCTCGGGCAGCTTGTAGGTCTCGATGCCGTTGCGGAACATGATGGCCTCACGGGCATGTTCGGGCAGGTGCTTGACCAGCCAGCGCGGGTCGTCGAAGGTCCAGTGCGGGTAGTCGCTGGAGTACAGCAGAATCTTCTCGCACTCCATCCACTCGAACGCCCGGGACAGCTCGGTCTTGTCCTCCGGGTAGTCCAGCGGTTGCGTCGAGAACTTGATGTGGTCCTTGACGTATTCGGATGGCTTGCGCTTGATGTCCATCCAGCTCTTGCGCTTCTCGTAGATGGCGTCCATGCGCCACATCAGCGGCAGGATCCAGGTGAAGGCATGCTCGATGAATACGATGCGCAGCGTCGGGAACCGGTCGAAGACCCCGTCGAAGATCAGGCTCATCACCTGGTTGGCCGCCAGCAGCGAGTACGTGACCATGAAATCGTGGTTGTAGCTCGGCAGTCCGACCGGGGGCAACGGCAGATTCTCGAACTCACCGCGGGACAGGTGGCAGCTCACGGTGATGTCGTGCTTGGTGGCCGCGGCCCAGACCGGGTCGTACTTCGGGTCACCCCACGACGGCCGCGGCTCGGCCTTGATCAGGATCTGGGACATGTACGGGTGTTCGGCCCATTTCTCGATCTCGGCAACCGCCAGTTGCGGTTCCTCGATGGCGACGCAGATGGAACCGCGCCAGCGCTGATGCCAGTTGTTGTGCGGGTCCAGCCAGTTGTCGGCGAGCCAGGAGTTGGTGGCGGTGCAGTAGGCGGCGGTGGCCTCGCCCAGGCGGCTCTCACCGTGTGTCGGCTCCAGGATCGCGATGTCGGACCCGGCCTCCATGATGAGTTGGCGCAGCGCCATGTCTGGGTCGCTGCAGGCGAACTCGCCGTCCGGCGGGAAGGCGTCCACCCGCATCGCGTACGAGTGCGCGTAATCGGGTGCGTCGTAGTAGATCTGGTCACCGACCGGATGGCTCATGAAGAACTTGCTGCGCCACGGCTCCGGGATGTATTCGAGGAGCTGTCCGCGCTTGGGCATGGGGTGGACGTCAGAGTCGACGCAGCGCACTGCTATCCGCTCGGCGGCGGGCACCCGTGGGTTGGTGGTGATGGTCATGATGGCCTCCCTCAGATACCTACTGTGCCGCTACTACGGACGATGAACCGGCAGTTACGAATTCGCTCTCCAGGCCGTACAGCTTGGCGGCGTTGCGCCACAACAACTTGTCGCGTTGCTCGGTGCTGAACGCGCTCGGGATCGTCGGTTCGTTCAGCTGCCAGTGCGGGTAGCTGGAACCGAACATCACCATGTCTTCCTTGCCGGTGAAGCTCATCCACTCGCCGGCGAACTCGGTGTCGCCGGGGCCGTCGAGCGCGCCTTGCACGAAATACACGTGGCCGGGCAGGTAGTCGCTGGGCATCTTCGGTGCCCACGGTGTCTGTTCCAGGTGCGGGCGGCCGAAGCAGTCCATCCGCCACATGAACGGGGTCAACAGGTCCGCGGCACCGTCGGCCCAGACGAACTTGAGGGTGGGAGTCCGTTCGAACACGCCCTCGGCGATCATGTTCATCAGGTGATACAGGTAGTTCATCGCCATGAATCCGAGGTACTGCTCGTAGGTCCGGGCCTTGCCGGACGGCGTCGGGGCGAACTGGATGCCTGCGCCACCCTCGATGTGCACGGCAACCGGCAGGCCCGCCTCGGCGGCGGCGTCCCACAACGGCCAGAACTGGGGCTTGCCATAGAGCTCGCGCGACTGCATCGGGATGCCGATCTGCACCACGCGCGGATGGTCCTTGTACTTGTCGATCTCGCGCAGGGCGCCGGCGATGTCGTCCGGATTCACCCGGATGGTGCCGCGGAACCGCTCACCGTGTTCGTCGTGTTCGAGCCAGCGGGTCACCATCATCTCGTTGTGCGCGGCGGCCAGCGCGGTGCCGAGGTGGCGGTCGGGCATGATGCCGCGGGTCATCGGGTGCAGGATCGCGATGTCCACGCCGCGGTCGGTGAACAGGTGCTGCGCGGCGATGTCGGGGTCTGAGCCGGGGTACTGGCGGTCGGGACCCTTTGTGCCGTTGGCGTACTCGCCGCCGGGGGCGCCGTACCAGTTCATCTCGTAATCGGGGAAGCCGCGGCTGGCGAACGGTTCCTTCAGGAAGTTCTGCCGCAGGTCCTTGTTCGAACCGAAGAAGACGTGCACGCTCGCGTCAATGAGGGGCACTTGCGTCCCGTCTGCTTGCTCCATGGCCAAGACTGTCCTCCGATGTCCGTCCGGAACCAGCTGCGCACGCGCTCATGACGACGTGCCTGCTGCGCCGGATCTTACAGCCAGTCTAGATCCATATTCTTCTATGGCAAGAACATAGTTCTCAGAAGGCTGCGGTGCTTTGTCGCAGGTAAGCGGCAGTGCTGGTCACCTGCACAGCGAGTTACTGCCGAGAACCGGTACTTGCTAGAGGAGAAGGTCACGCCACAGAAAGAGAATGCTATTCTCCTTTCGAACGTGACAGTGCGGTAGGAGGCGGCGGTTGCTACTCGAATTCGATGCCGATCAGCGGCTATGGCAGGAAACCGTGCGCGACGCGGTGACCAAGCAGTGCCCGGCCACGCTGGTCCGCGAGGTGGCCGAACAGGGTGTCGACCCGGCGCCGCTGTGGCAGAGCTACATCGACCAGGGCTGGACGGAGCTCACCGACTCGGAGAATGCGGTGGAACTGGCCATCGTGCTCGAGGAACTGGGCCGGGCCACGGATCTGACGCCGTACCTGGCGACCATGACGCAGTACGCACCGTTGGCCGGAGACCGCTTCGACCCCGCCAGGGCCGGCACAGCCGTGTACAGCGGTGTGGGCGCGAACCGCGACGCCGCCGGCTGGGTGCTGACCGGCACCGCCCATCACGTCCTGGACGGCGACCGGGCGCAGAACCTGGCGGTGGTGACCGACGGCGGCGTGTTCCTGGTCGATTCGGGTCAGGTTTCCGTCAAGCACAGCGCGGTGTTCGATCCGGTGTTGCACCTCGCCGAGGTGTCGTTCGACAACGTCCATGTCGATGACACGGACCGTGTTCATGTGGACACCGAGAAGGCGCGCCACCTGGCCCTGACCGGGATGGCGATCACGATGGTCGGCGCCTGCCAACGGGTTCTCGATCTGGCCCTCGAACACGTCAAACAGCGCCAGCAGTTCGGTGTGGCGATCGGGTCGTTCCAGGCCGTGCAGCACAAGGCTGTCGACATGCACGTCGCCATCGAAAGAGCCAGGGCCCTTTCGTACTTCGCTGCGCTGACCATCGCCGCCGACGACCCGCGCAGGCGGCTGGCATCCGCGATGGCCAAGGCCGCGGCCGGGGAGTGTCAGGCGGTGGTGTTCCGCCACGGGCTGCAGTTGTTCGGAGCCATGGGATTCACCTGGGAGAACGACGTGCAGTTCGCCCTCAAGCGGGCCAAGGCCGGCGAGCTGCTGCTGGGCGGTGCCGCCGAGCACCGCGCGCTGATCGCCGCCGAGTACCGCACGACCTACAGGGGACTGTAAATGCAGCTCACATACGATTCCGACGTCGAGGAGTTCCGCGCCGAGTTCTCCGCGTTCCTCGATGCCAACCTGCCGTCGGAGGCGCAGACGCTGGAGCGGCCCCGATCGGTGTCGCACATGCCGCAGTGGGCCCGCGACTGGCAGCGCTTGCTGTTCGACAACGGCTGGCTGCTACCGGCCCAGCCGCCCGAGTTCGGCGGACGCAACGCCACCGTGGTGCAGACCTTCGTCCACCTCGACGAACTGTGCCGGCGCCGGATCTACCACAGCTTCAACCCGCAGGGCGTCAACATCATTGCGGCATCACTGCTTACGTTCGGTTCCGACGAGCAGAAGCACCGCTGGGCGGTGCCGGTGCTACGCGGTGAGAAGACCGCCTCGCTCGGCATGAGTGAGCCGAGCGCCGGCTCGGACCTCGCGTCGCTGCGTACCCGCGCCGTGCTCGATGGCGACCACTTCGTGGTCAACGGCCAGAAGGTATGGACGTCGGGTGCCCACGACGCGGACTTCCTGCTGACCTTCGTACGCACCGACCCGGATGCGCCCAAGCACAAGGGAATCAGCGTTCTCATCATCCCGACCGACACGCCCGGTGTGGTGTGCCGGCCGTTCGCCGACATGACGGGCGAGGAGAACCTCGACTTCAACGAGGTCTTCTTCACCGACGCCCGGGTCCCCGCCGAGAACCTGGTCGGTCCGCTCAACGGCGGTTGGGGAGTGGCCAACGGATCGCTGGGCCACGAACGCACCATGATGTGGCTCGGCTTCGCCGACCGGATCGACAACATGCTGGCCGACTTCCAGCCCAAGACCGAACTGGAACGTGACCAGTACGCCACCACGATCATGGACTATCAGGCCTTGCGCGCCATGGGATCTGCGGCGCTGGCCAAGGCCTCGCGCGGCGAGGCGGACACCGCGTCGGTGTCGGTGCTCAAGCTGTTCGGCTCCGAAGCCGAGCGCAACGCGTTCGAGAACGCGCTGACCGCGGCCGGCCCGGACGGGTTGATCCATCCGACCACCTCGGGTCCGTACGAGCACATGAACCTCGACCACTACTTCGCGAGCTGGTTCGAGCGCTACGCCAGGAGTTTCGGCGGCACCATCGCCGGTGGGACTTCCGAGATCCAGCGCAACATCATCGCCACCCAGGTGCTCGGCTTGCCGCGGCGCTGAGTTCTTCCGCCGAGCAGACGCAAAACCGCCCAATTTCCACGGAAGTTGGGCAGTTTTGCGTCTGCTCGCGACTTTTGGGTGACGCGGAACAAAACTTAGGTTATGGTCGGCGTGATGTTCGCGCTGCGATTCGACATGCGTGCGGCGCACATCCCGACGCCTGACCTCTGCAGCGCCGATACGCCTCCGTTGTGCAGAAGGGCACGCACCGCCAGCCGGCCGATGAGCGGCTGGCACTGCTGCTGCTCTGGGGTCGCCGTCGAGCATGCGGGCGGACCTGCTCGAACAGCACAGTGAGGAGTACTCGGTGCCGAGACCTTTGCGAATCGTCGTCTGGTCGACGGGCGGCGTCGGATCGATAGCGATCGACGCGATCGCCGGGCGTCCGGATCTCGAACTGGCCGGCGTCTGGGTGCACTCGGCGGCGAAGGTGGGACAGGACGCGGGCGTGTTGGCCGGGCGCGCCGCGCTCGGCGTGCAAGCGACCAACGACGCCGACGCCCTGATCGAGTTGGCCCCCGACTGCGTGGTGTACGCGGCGAGTGGGCCAGACCGTGACGGCGGCGCGGTGCCGGACTATCTGCGTCTGCTGAACGCCGGGATCAACGTGGTGTCAACGACATCGACCGGGCTTGTGTACCCGCCCGCCTACTACTCCGTTGAGTGGCGCGACCAAATGGAGGTGGCGGCGAAGGCGGGCGATTCGTCGTTCTTCGCGTCGGGAGTCTTTCCCGGGTTCGGTTCAGATCAGCTGGCGCTCACGCTGGCGACACAGTCCAAGAAGATCGACCGCATCACGGTTACCGAGGTGTCCCTCAATGACCACTATCCGGTGGCCGATGTGATGATGGACGGGATGGGATTCGGCCGCGAGCTGGAATTCGAACCGATGCTCAAGACACCGGGATTCATCGAGATGGCGTGGAAGGCGCCGATTCACCTGATGGCCGATGCGCTCGGGGCCGAGGTGTCCGAGATTCGCGGCTCCCTGGACCGGCGGATCACCGAGCGCGACATCGAGGTGGCGTTCGGCACGATCGCCGCGGGGACGTGCGGAGCCGTCTGCACGCGTGCGGCCGGCGTGGTGAACGGGCGCGAGGCCATCGTCATCGAACACGTCATCCGGATGTCACGCGACGTCGCGCCCGACTGGCCGGCGTCGGAATTCGACGCCACCTACCGGGTGGACATCGGGGGTGACCCTGACATCCACTGCGCGATGAACCTGGGGGAGGACGAAGGCCACGGTGCCGGGCGGGCCGCGATGGCCGCCACCGCGATGCGGGTGGTCAACGCGATTCCCTACGTCGTCGATGCCCCTGCCGGCCTGTTGAGCTCGCTCGATATCCCGAATACGTTGCCGCGGTTTGTTTTCGACTAGCGCGCGACCACACCGCGCAGGCTGGTGTCGCGGACGTGAATCTGTGATGCGCGCGTGCCCAGCTCTCGCAGGATGTTCTCGGGTATCCAGCCGACCCCGATCACCGACCGGGCCAGCATTTCGTTCGACGGGCTGTCGATGCTGATCTCGCCGGCCTTGATCCCATCGGCGAGAAGCGATTTCACCTGCTTGACACGCTTGGTGAACAACCACCCGGGGTTGGGTGTGTCCGGGGGCGACTGACGCATCCAGGCCAGTTGGATGCGGAATTCGTCTCCGAACTGGTCGAGCGCGTTGGTGTGGATCCAGCTGAGCGCGTCGAGTTTCTCGACCGTCGTGCCCTGGGACCCGAGGACCTCTGTCCAGCCCACCGCGATCTTCTCGCCGAAAGACTGCATGATCGCCGCGAGCAGTTCGTCCTTCGACCCGATGAGCCGGTAGACCGTGCCGGTACCCATGCCCGCTGCGGAGGCGATGTCCCGCACGGTCGTGCTCTCGTAGCCGCGGCGGCCGAACTCGGCCCGCGCCACGGCCCGGATGTGCGCGGTCTTGTCGTCGGCCTCGGACCGGGCCTCCTCGATCCAGCTGCGGACCACGGCATCGGCTGCCGCGAACGGGACGGACGCATCGAGTTCGGCGTCGGTGGGGTGACCGGTCGACAAGCCTTCCAGGAGAATCCGGCACAGCAGGGTGGCAACCTTCTCCGGTGCGGCGTTGTGGCGCATCACATCGAGGCCGACCTGCAGCATGGACTGGCAGATCCGGTCGGCCAGAACGGCCAGGTCGACGTCGGAGCGCAGGTAACCGGCCCAGCGGGCGGCCCGCAGGGTCTGCTGCATGGCATCCAGCGTCGCCGTCGGCCGGCGCTGCGCCAGCGCGACGAGGTCGGGGTTGGAGCTCGGGCTCTCGTAGAACGACATCTGCAGTGCCGCGCGGTGGGCGACAGCGCAGCGCGCGATATCCGAGCCAAGGGCGGCGATGCGGTCGAACGGCGACGCCGGATCGGGACCGTCCAGCCGGGTCTGCGCGTGCTCGGCGATGCGGTCGAGATCCTCGTGATACCGCTCGAGCAGCTCCACCAGGATCGCTTCCTTCGATTCGAAATGGTGGTACAGACTGCCGGGAAGTATGCCGGCCGAATCCGCGATCTCTTGCAGGGAGGTACGGAGGCCCGACGTGGCGATCAGCGACGCGGCAGTCTCGAGGATCTCGGTGCGGCGCGTGCGGTCCTCGGCTGCGGCACCGACATCAGCTGCGCGACCTGGGGTGCGCTTGAGCGTCTTGCGCTCCCCAGGCGTTACCTGGGGACGGCCCACAGCGGCTCCACGATGATTGCTGGCTCCCGTCATACGATTTGGGTGTCTGACCCAATATTTGGTTAGAGGCTACCAGAACGGCGCTGGTGCACCGGGTATCCCGGACCGCCGAATGCGCCGGTAGATCAGCTGCGTCCGACCTCACGAAGGTTGCGCCGGACGGGCCGCTCATCACGCCGGGCCGGGCTCACGTGGTGACGCCGAGCCGTTCGGTCACCGCGAACACCTCGTCGTAGATCGACCCCGGAATCGTGAACGGCTCTGTCGCAGCGATTTCCGAGAGGCGGGTGGCGACGTCGTCAGCGCTGGGGGTGCTGCCCGGCGGCGCCATCCAGCCCTCGCTCAAACCGATGAAGACGCGGGCGAATCGACCCGCGCAGGCCGAGAAGTTCTGGTGGCTGAGCGTGCAGTCGCGGCTGGCCAGGTACACCACCAGCGGTGCGACGAGTTCCGGTCGGATCGCGTTGAAGAATCCGTTGTCTTCAAGGACTTTCGGGTCGCCGAGGGTCTCGCTGACCATTCGGGAGATGCCGAACGGCAGGACGGTGTTGGCGAGGATGCCGTGCGGAGCTCCCTCGAGGGCGATCACGTTGGTGAGCCCGACCAGGCCGGCCTTGGCGGCCGCGTAATGCGCCTCCAGGTGCTGACCGAACATTCCCGCCGACGATGCGATGAAGACGAATCGGCCGTAGCCCTGGCTCTTCATCACCCGGTACGCGGGCTGGGCCAGGTAGAAGCCGCCGTCGAGGTGGACGCTCAGCATGCGTCGCCAATCCTCGGGGGTCAGTTCGTCGAAGGGGATGCTGTTGAAGATGCCGGCGTTGCTCACGACGGCGTCGAGCCGACCGAACCGTTCGACCGCGGTGCGGACGATCGCCGCACCGCCCTCTGGGGTGTCGACCGAGTCGTAGGACGCGACCGCGGTGCCGCCGGCCGCCGTGATCTCCTCTACCACCTGGTCGGCCACTGCGGCGTCCGAGCCCTGGCCCGCCATCGTGCCGCCCAGGTCGTTCACCACGACAGCGGCCCCGAGCCGTGCCAGTTCGAGCGCGTAAACCCGGCCAAGACCGCGCCCGGCGCCGGTCACGATGGCTACCTGGGTATTGAAGTCGATCACATTGCCGCCCTTGCCAGTTGATGTTGCCGGCTCGTTCGATTGACTCCGGTGGGACCGAACTCTACGGTGGAACAGATATTTGGTCAACGCGTGCGAGTGGTGCGGGGGTGTCAGGTGTCGGACGGCGGTGGCAAGGATCGATTCTCCGGGTTGGGCATGCTGGCCTCGGCGCTGGCGGCACGCCCAGTCGCGGTGGCTGCCGTCGATGCGGGTACCGGACCGTGGACGGACGGCGAGACGGTGTTCGTCGACCCGGCTGCGCCGGCACCCGCGCGGCTTGAGTCGGTGGCGGTTCAGGCGTCGCTGATCGCCGCAGGCAGCCTGGACCCCGAGGTGATCGGCGCACTCGTTCGCCATCGTCGCCTGGCCAAGCGCTACCTTGCGATCGAAGGCCATCGAGCCTTGTTGGCCAATCGCACCCTGTTGCCGAATTCCCTTGCTGCCCTGGTTGACCGGAGCATGGGTGAGCGCACTGACACGCCGGCGGCGTCCCTGGAGCTCGCCCGCGGCCGCGACGTGGTGACCGACCCTCCGGCGGCGTTCGGGGTGATCCGCGCCAAGAAGGTACTGGCGGCATGCGCGGCGGCCAGGCCCGCGGATGAACACTCGGTCGGCCATATCCCGCGGCGGCAAGGTGACCAGGACCTTGAGGAACTCGACGACAACGACATCGATGATTCCGATGACCCCGATCTGTTCTCCAGCCCGGTCGGCGGCGGCGGGGCGATCGGAAAATGGCTCAAGAAGCTGTTGTCCTCGGCACGCAAGACGGGGGGCAACGGCGGGGGGCCGCCCGGTGCCGACTCGCCGACCCACCGCACCAATTCGACGAAGCGTGGGGTGCACGCGGTCTCGTCGTTGGCCACCACCCCTTCGGAGGAAGTCGTCGACATCAAGACCGAAGGGGTGAAGTACCCGGAATGGAACGCCGAGCGCAAGGTGTACCGGCTCGACTGGTGCACGGTTCGCGAGGCTGATCCGCAGATCAAGCCGTACGCCACCCAGCAGATCGAGGATGCGATCAGCGTGCGCCGTCCGTTGGCGCGCCTCGGCATGGGGCTGCATCGGCGCCACCGCCAACCGCAGGGCGACGACATCGACATCGACGCCGCGCTGGAGGCCCGCGTGGAAGTCCGGGCCGGATCGGTCCCTGACGAGGCTGTGTACCTGGACAGTCTGCGGCGCCGGCGGGACCTGTCGGTCCTGCTGTTGCTCGATGTCTCCGGCTCGACCGCGGAGCCGGGCACCGTCGGCCGTACGGTGCACCAGCAGCAGCGCACGGCGGTCGCCCACCTGATGGCGGCGTTGCACGATCTGGGCGACCGGGTGTCCTTGTACGCCTACTATTCCCAGGGCCGGTCGGCGGTGACCATGGTTCCGGTCAAGCGGTTCGACGACCATCTGGATGCGCAGGTGATCCGGCGGTTGAACAGCCTTGAGCCAGGCTCGTATTCGAGACTCGGGGCGGCGATCAGGCACGGCTCGGCGGTGTTGGAGGAGCGCGGTGGCACCTCGCGGCGACTGCTGGTGGTGCTGTCCGACGGGCTGGCCTACGACCACGGATACGAGCGGGCGTACGGCGCCGCCGATGCGCGACGCGCCCTGACCGAGGCGCGGCGCCGAGGTACCGGCGCCGTGTGCCTGACCATCGGTGCCAGTACCGATGTGGAGTCGCTGCGCCGGGTGTTCGGTAGTACCGCCCACGCCACCATCTCCGGTCCCGATCAGCTCGCCGGTGTCATCGGCCCGATGTTCCGCTCGGCGATCCGCTCCGGAGAGGTTCGGCGCCGGGTGTCGTGATGTCAAGTCCCGGAATGCCATTGGAGTCGACGGTGGATGCCAGCCGTGGCGGGAAACGGTTGAAACAAACATCTGTTCCGCGTTAGGCTCGTGGAGTACCGCAGCGTTGCGGATACGACGAAAGGTGTGTCGATGGTCAACGAGTCCGGGCTCGCTCACCAGAACGGTGCCAGTTCGCAGGCCTTGAGTGAGCGTCCCTACTACAAGCCCGTCGGCAATGAAGAGACCGTTTTCAAGGCGGCGTATCGCCAAGGTCTTTCGCTTGTCCTCAAGGGGCCGACCGGGTGTGGCAAGACGCGTTTCGTCGAGGCGATGGCTCACGACCTCGGTCGGCCACTGATCACCGTCGCCTGTCATGATGACCTGACCACCGCCGACCTTGTCGGTCGGTACCTGCTCCGGGGTGACGAGACCGTCTGGGTGGACGGGCCGCTCACCCGCGCAGTGCGCGAGGGGGCGATCTGCTACCTGGACGAGGTGGTCGAAGCCCGCCAGGACACCACGGTGGTGTTGCACCCACTCGCCGACTACCGCCGCCAGCTGCCGATCGAGCGCCTGGGCATCACGCTGGACGCGGCGCCGGGGTTCGGCCTGGTGATGTCGTACAACCCGGGCTACCAAAGTGTCCTCAAGGACCTCAAGGACTCCACCCGGCAGCGAATGGTGGCCATCGAGTTCGGTTTCCCGGCCCCCGACGTCGAAGAGGGCATCATCACCCACGAGGCGGGGGTGGATCAGCGCACGGCCGCCGAGTTGGTGCGGTTCGGACAGGCCATCCGGCGGCTGGAGACCAGCGGCATGCGTGAAGTCGCCTCGACCCGCGTGCTGATCGCGGCCGGGCGGCTGATAGCCGAAGGCCTGCCCGTCGCCGTGGCGGCCAGGGTGGCGATCGCCGGGCCGTTGACCGATGACGTTGCGGTGAGCCGCGGTCTGCACGAGCTGATCGATGTCTACCTGGGCGAATCGGCAGCCGGTGATTGACGCGGTGGGCCAGCCCCGTTACGTTCAGAACAAATATTAGGTCGACCCCGGTGGTCCCTGCGATGGACGCCGCATCATGGAGGTCAGATGTCGTACGAGAGCACTGCGGAGCCCATCAAGGTCGGCTACCTGATGGACTTCACGTTGCCGCCCGGGTTCCCGGAAGAACTGCGGGCCTCGTTCACCCGGACGTTTGACCTGGTGTTCGAAGAGGCCGTCGAGCAAGGGTTGATGGACCGGCCGGTGCAGATGATCTACCGCGAGGTGGAAGGGCTGCCGAAGGGTTCGGTGAAGGCCGTGATCGACGCCTACGGCGAGCTCGTCGACGAGGGCTGCCTGGTGGTGTTCGGGCCGAACATCACCGACAACTGCGTGCCGCTGCGGGAAGCGATCGAAGAGCGCTTCAAGGTGCCGGCGATCAGCGTCACGGGAACCGACGATTGGCTCGGCGAGTGGACGTTCGCCTTCCCGCAGGGATCGATGACGGACGAACCGATCTTTCTGGCGGATCTCGTCGCGAAGCGAGGGCTGACCGACATCGGTGTGCTCGTGGAGCAGAACCTCATCGGCGACAGCTATCTGAAGAATCTGCGAACCGCATGTGCCCGCAAGGGTATTCGGATCGTCGCCGAAGCGGCGATCGCGCAGACCGCCCAGGACATCAACGCCGCGGTCAGCACACTGCACGAAGCCAAGGCCGAGGCGATCGTGCATCTCGGGTTCGGTTTCGGCATCGTCTTCATCAACCCGGCGCTTGAGGCCGTCAACTGGGATCCGCCGCGCTTCACCACCACCGCGTTCCAGAACGCCTGGGTGAACCCGATCATGTGGAATGCGTTCCTCGGCTGGATCGGGGTCGATCAGTACGACGAGGGCAACCCCGTCGGACAGGCCTGGATGGATAGATACGCCAAGCGGTACAACGGAAGTCGTCCCGAGTACTGCGTGACGGTGGTCAACCACGACGTCGCCGCGACGCTGGTGCGTGCCTTCACCGATGCCCATCCGCTGAGTCCGCGCGGGGTCAAGGAGGCGCTCGAGCGCGTGAAGATGATGCCGGCCGCTTCCGGTGCGCCCGGAACCCGGGTGTCCCTCGGGAAGTGGACCCGGAGGGCATGGATGGGATCGGGCTACCTGGTCGCCCGGACGCTCGATGCGGACGGCATCAATTCGCGCCTGGTCGATCGCTTCGGGGAGGAGTGACATGACCACACAGGAATCGCTACCACCCGATACGCGGGTGCAGCGGCCGGTGCGCAAGGGCCCGAACTGGGGCCGGATGATCGCACTGCTCGCGTGGCTCGGTTTTCTCGGCCTGTTCGTCGCGGTCGGGCGTACGGACGTCGACCCGCGGGTGGCCAATCCGAACGTCGAGGGCCGACCACGTCCCGTCGGGTTCCTGACCGCGTTCGACAGCTGGCAGATCATTCCGCAGGTGGGCGCGGTGATCATCGTCGTGGTGTTCACCGTCATGTTCATCGTCGGCTGGCGTAAGAACCCCGGTAGCCCGGTGCTGCTCATGGTGCTGTGCACGACGCTGATCGTCTGGCAGGACCCGATCATGAACTGGTCGCCGTACGCGGTCTACAACCCGATGCTGTTGCACTGGCCGGAGAATTGGTACCTCGTCATGATGTCGCCGACGGTGGAACCGTTCATCGTCTTCGGCTACGTGCTGTTCTACTTCGGGCCGTACTTCCCGGGGATCTGGATTCTGCGCAAGCTGCAGGCCAAACACGGTCCGGAGGCGTTCGTCACCCGGCACCCGCTGATCAGCCTGGGCGCGCTGGTACTGGTCATCGGTTTCATCTTCGACGCCATCCTCGAGGTCAGCCTGGTCCGCACCGGGCTGTACATCTACTCGCAGGCGATTCCGTTCGGAACGCTGTTCCCCGGCAGCACCTTTCAGTTCCCGCTGATCTGGGAGTCCCTGTCGGTGACCTTCGTGATGGTCCCGGCGGCGATTCTGGTGTACCGGGACGACACGGGAAAATCGGTGGCGGAGAAGCTCGCTGCGAAGGCGAGGCTCTTTCCGTCGAAGCCCGTGCTCGGCACATTCCTGGTGATGTTCGCGATCATCAACGTGTCGTACTTCGCCTACGGCGGCTGGTTCTGGGCGATCAAGGCCAGCGGGCTGGCCACCTCGGTGGCATGTCCGTGGCCGTATCCCGAAGCGAAGATCTATGACCCGCAGGGCTATTACCGGGCGAACGGAGCCGAGGGACCCTATTCGGTAGGCAAGTGGTCCACCTGGCAGCAGGGCCCGGCCCGCAACACCGACGTCGAGTTGGGGTCGAAGAGCAACCGGTGCGCGACGGGGAACCAGAATGGCTGAGCCCCGGACAGTCCTCATCACGGGCGCGTCCCGTGGGCTCGGCTTCGCATCCGCCACGCGCCTGTATCGCGAGGGGTGGCGCGTGGCGGCTGCGATGCGTTCGCCGGATCGGGGAATGGCACTGCTGCGGGCGGCGACGGGAGCCGCCGAGGACGACGAGCGGCTCATCGGTATCCAGCTCGACCTCACCGACGCCGCATCGATCGCCGCGGCGGCGAAGAGCATCACCGAAACCGTCGGCGCGCCACATGCGGTGGTGCACAACGCCGGGATCTCGGCGGCGGGAATGGTCGAAGAGACGCCGCCAGACCTGTGGGAGCGGATGTTCGCGACCAACGTCTTCGGCCCGGTGATGCTCACCAAGGCGCTGCTGCCATCGATGCGAGAGGCTGGGCGGGGCCGCATCGTGCTGATCTCCAGTGCTGCCGGTGTACGCGGAATGCCGGCAACCGCACCGTATTCGGCGGTCAAGGGGGCGCTGGAAAGGTGGGGCGAATCGATGGCGGGGGAGGTCGCCCCGTTCGGGATCGGCGTCACGATTCTGGTCACCGGGACCTATGACACGGAGATCATCACCGACGCGGGCACGACAGACGTCCGCGACCTGGACGGACCCTATGCCCGGCATCACCGCACGATGGACAAGCGGGGGCGGGCCATGATGAAGAGCGCCGCTCGGCCCCCCGAGAAGTTCGCCTCGGGCCTGGCCAGAGCCCTCGACAGCCGACGGCCGTTCGTCAAGGCCGCTGTCGGCCCGGACGCACGAATGTTGTTGATCGCCAACCGCTTGCTGCCCACGGCGGGCTTGCACCAGATGACCCGGCTGATGATGGGGATCCCGCGGTTCGGCGCACTACGAGGGGAGAACCCGGGCCATGGCTGAGCAGTCAAGAGTCCACTTCGAATCGAGAATGCTGATCGACGGCAAGCTCGTCGACGGCGAGGCCGGCACGTTCACCAACATCAACCCGGCCAATGAAGACGTGCTGGGGGAGGTCTCGGACGCATCGAAGGCGGACATGAACCGGGCCATCGACGCGGCCCGCCGGTCATTCGACGACACTGCCTGGTCGACCGACCATCAACTCCGCAAGCGGTGCCTCGAACAACTGCACGAGGCCCTCGAACGCGAGGTGGAGGAGCTGCGCGAGGAGCTCATCTGCGAGGTCGGCGCCCCGCGTGCGGTGACGCACGGACCGCAACTCGACGCCCCGCTCGCCGACGGCCTCAAATACCCGGCCCGGCTGATCGAGACATTCCCGTGGGAAACCGATCTCGGCGACACGGTGGTATCCGTCACCGGGGTGAACACCACCCGCAAGGTGTGGCACGAGCCGGTCGGTGTGGTCGGTGCCATCGTGCCGTGGAACTTCCCGTTCGAGGTGGCCGTCAACAAGCTTGGGCAGGCGTTGGCTGCGGGCAACACAGTGGTGCTCAAACCCGCGCCCGATACACCGTTCAACGCCACCCGGCTCGGCCGGCTCATCGCCGAGAACACCGATATCCCAGCGGGTGTGGTGAATGTCGTGACGGCGTCGGACCACCTGGTCGGCGAAGAACTGACGCTGTCGCCGAAGGTCGACATGATCTCGTTCACCGGCTCCACGGCCGTGGGCAAGCGGATCATGGAGAAAGGTGCCGCGACCATGAAGCGGCTGTTTCTCGAGCTGGGCGGCAAGTCCGCCACCATCGTGTTGGAGGATTTGGAGGACGCAGCCTTCAATTCTGCATGTTTGATCGGTATCGGCCCGTTGCTGCACGCCGGGCAGGGTTGCGCCGCTCCCACCCGAATGCTGTTGCCGCGCTCGCGCTACGACGAGGGTGTCGCGATCCTGAAGGCCATCTACGAGAACATCGCCCCCGGTGATCCACAGGATCCCGGAACGCTCTGCGGTCCGGTCATCTCGGCCAAACAGCAGTCCCGCATCCTTGGCTACATCAGGACCGGCGTCGACGAAGGCGCCACCATGCTCGTCGGCAGTACGGAAGCGCCGACGGCATCGGATCTGTATACCAAGGGATTCTGGGTCAACCCAACCCTTTTCACCGATGTGGACAACTCGATGACCATCGCCCAGGAGGAGATCTTCGGACCGGTCCTCGTTGTCATTCCCTACGAGGACGAAGACGACGCCGTCCGAATCGCCAACGACAGCCCGTACGGACTCGCCGGCAACGTCATGTCCGGCTCGCTGGACCGGTCGCTGGCCGTCGCACGCCGGCTCCGCGCCGGGTTCATCGGGCTCAACGGCACCGCGGGATACGGCGCCGACACCCCGTTCGGCGGCTACAAGAACAGCGGCGTCGGGCGCCAGAACGGGGTCGTGGGCTTCAGCCAGTACACCGAGGTGAAATCAGTCGCCTACCCGGCGCAGTAGAGGAGAACGTCTGTGGAACAGCTTTTTGACGACCTCGAGGACTTCGGCTCGTTCGACGACGCCGTCTCCGGTGACGTCCGGGACCCGTTCCCGGAACTCGCAAGGCTTCGGCGCGAGGAACCGATCCAGCGGATCGACATGTCCGCGATGCCGGGGGAGGAAGGCAAGCCCGTCTTCATCGTGTACCGCTACGAGGACGCCCAGCAGATGCTGCGCGACAACCTGACGTTCTCGTCGTCGGGTGTCATCGCGGCGTTCGGCCCGGTGCTCGGCGAGCGGGTGATGCTGGGAATGGACGAGCCGGTGCACGGCCGGCTGCGTTCGCTGGTATCGAAGGCCTTCTCGCAAAAGGCCTTGGCGCGTTGGGAAGACGAGCTTGTCGGCCGCGTCGCCAACGAGCTCATCGACAATTTCGCTTCCAGGGGCAAGGTCGACCTGGTCAAGGAATTCACGTTCGACTATCCGAGCCGCATCATCGCCGGGTTGTTGGGACTGCCCGAGGAGGACTATCCGCAGTTCCAGCGCTGGTCCATCTCGCTGCTGAGCTGGATCATGAACCCGGAGCGTGGGCTGGCGGCGTCGGCTGCGCTGTGTGAGTACTTCGCACCGATCCTGCAGGCCCGTCGTGCCGAGCCCAAGGACGACATGATCAGCCTGCTCACCGAGGCGGAGATCGACGGCGAGAAGCTCACCGACGAAGAGATCTTCTCGTTCCTCCGACTGCTGCTGCCCGCGGGTGTGGAGACCACATACCGGTCACTGGGCAACCTGCTGTTCGGATTGCTCTCGGACACAACGCAGCTGGACGCGGTCAGGGCCGACCGATCGCTGCTGCCGCAGGCCATCGAGGAAGCTGTGCGCTGGAACCCGCCGTTGCTGACCATCACCCGCACCACGACCTGTGCCACCGAGCTGGGTGGGGTGCACATCCCGGAGGGGTGTTCGGTGATGCCGATGCTCGGTTCGGCGAATCGACAGGAAGATCGGTGGGAAAACCCCGACGAGTTCGACATCTTCCGCACCGCCAAGGGCAATCTCGGCTGGGGCCACGGTGTGCACGTGTGCCTGGGAATGCACCTCGCGCGCCTCGAGATGCGCACTGCCATCAACCTGCTGCTGGACCGGTTGCCCAACCTGCGGCTGGACCCGGACGGAGACGATCCGCACATCCGTGGCCAGGTCTTCCGTTCGCCGACATCGCTACCGGTGCTGTTCGGATGACAACTCTGGCGAGCAGACACATAACTGCACGAAATCGCGTGATTTTGGGCAGTTTTGCGTCTGCTCGCGGAGGAGAAAGGAACCTGATGTGACCGATTTCGAGACAGTGGATTTCTTCACCGACCCGGCCCTGGTGCCCGACCCGTATCCCTACTTCGATCATCTGCGGTCGAAGTGTCCCGTCTCCCATGCCACTCCGTTCAACGTACTGGCGGTCACCGGCTATGACGAGGCACTGGCCGTCTACAAGGACCCGGCGTTCTCGTCGTGTGTTTCGGTGGCGGGGCCGTTCTCCGGCCTGCCGTTCGGACCGGGGGAGAGTGACGACGTCTCGGATCTGATCGAGGAGCACCGGCTCGCGGTGCCGATGGGCGAGCACATCACGTCGCAGGATCCTCCGCTGCACACCCGCACCCGCGGGCTGATGAACAAGCTGATCACTCCCAAACGTCTCAAGGAGAACGAGGACTTCATGTGGCGGCTGGCCGATCAGCAACTCGACACGTTCGTCGACCGCGGATCGGCCGAGTTCCTGGCCGACTACGCCAAGCCGTTCTCGCTTCTGGTGATCGCCGACCTGCTGGGTGTCCCGGGCGAGGACCACGAGGAGTTCAAGGCGGCGTTCGCGCTGGAGACCGTCGGCGAGCTCGGCAAGGAAGCACCGACGACGCACAATCCCCTGCAGTGGCTCAACGACAAGTTCTACGCCTACATCGAGGACCGCAGGCGCGCACCGCGTGACGACGTGCTGACCGGGCTGGCCCAGGCGAAGTACGAAGACGGATCGACCCCCGAGATCGAGGACGTCATGAACCTGTCGACGTTCCTGTTCGCGGCGGGAACGGAGACCACGACCAAGTTGGTCAGCTCGGCGGTCCGATTCATCGGAGACAACCCGGGATTCGAGACGATGCTGCGCGACGACCGGAGCAGGATTCCGTCCTTCCTGGAGGAGACGTTGCGGTTGGAGAGCCCGGTCAAATCACACTTCAGGATGGCCAGCCGGACCACGAGCATCGGTGACACCGAGGTGCCTGCCGGGACCACCGTGATGGTGCTGCCTGGGGCATGCAACCGTGACGAACGTAAGTTCCCCGACCCCAATGTGTTCCACCCCGACCGGACGAATGTGCGCGAACAGATCGCATTCATCCGGGGTGTGCATTCGTGCCCGGGCGCACCACTGGCCCGCGCGGAAGGCCGGATCTCGTTGAACCGCATCTTGGACCGGATGTCCGACATCACGATCTCCACCGAGCATCACGGCCCCGCCGAGGACCGTCGGTACACCTATGAGCCGACGTTCATCATGCGCGGGCTCAGCGAACTGCACATCGAATTCAAACCGGCCGCCTGACCGGCCAGCACAGGTAGGAGCACACATGACCGGAAAGCTCGACGGCAAGGTCGCTTTCATCACCGGAGCCGCCCGCGGGCAAGGTCGGGCACATGCGATCGCGATGGCCCGGGAAGGCGCCGACATCATCGCGGTCGACATCTGCCGTGACATCCCGTCCAACCCTTATCCGTTGGCCACTCCCGACGACCTCACCGAAACCGAAAGGGCGATCAAAGAACTCGGCCGACGCGTCGTCGCTCGCGTGGCCGACGTCCGCGAGCGCCACGAACTGCGCGACGCGGTCGAGGCCGGAATCGCCGACCTCGGCAAGATCGACATCGTGGTCGCCAACGCCGGCATCCTGCCGATGGCGATGGGCCGACCGGACCCGATGCAGTTCGTCGACGCCTCCGACGTCGACCTCGTCGGCGTGATGAACACCGTCGCGGTCACGGTCCCGCACCTTCCCGACGGATCGTCGATCATCGTCACCGGCTCGACCGCCGGCATGATCCGGGGTACCACCGACAACCCCAACATGGGTCCGGGCGGGGCGGGCTACGGGTGGAGCAAGCGCGTCGTCATCGAGTACGTCGAGGAGATGAGCCTGCATCTGGCCCCGAAAATGATCAGGGTCAACGCGATTCACCCGACCAACTGCAACACGCACCTGTTGCAGAACGACGGCATGTATTCCATGTTCCGGCCCGATCTCACCGAGCAGGGCAAGAAAGCCACCCGCGAGGATGCCGAGCCACTGTTCACCATCTTCCAAGCGATGCCGATTCCGTACATCGAACCCGAGGACATGGCCAACCTCGGCGTGTTCCTCGCCAGCGACGACAGCCGCTACATCACCGGACAACAAATCCGCGTGGATGCGGGCTCACTGCTCAAGTGGCCCAACGGACCTGGGCGGTAACGCGCAGTGGGCGCAATCATCATGCTCGGCAGCCTGTTCGTCCTGATCGCCCTGATCGTGGGTCTGGTGCTGCATTTCGATCCTGAAGCGCATCGGGCACCGGGCCAGGAGGTCGAGAAGTGAGTGTCGACCTTCTGATCAAGGCCGGTGTCACGTTCGCTTATCTCACGGGCCTTGGCTTCCTGGCGATCGGCATCTACCTGAGCTACCGGCGCGGGCGCCTGCATCCGTTGCTGCTGCTCTGTATCTCGGCGCTCTCGTTCTCCTGGATCGAGGCGCCGTACGACTGGGCGATGTATGCGCAGTTTCCGCCCGCGCTGCCGCGGATGCCTGCGTGGTGGCCGCTCGACATGACCTGGGGCGGGCTGCCGTCGGCCGTCCCCGTCGGCTACATGGGGTACTTCGTGCTGCCGGCCATCATCGGCGCAGCACTCGGGCGTCGGGCGAGCGGAAAGTGGAATTGGCGCCGGCCGCAGACGTTGTTGCTGGTCGGGTTCGCCGTCGGGTTCTGCTGGGCCCTGTTCTTCAACGCGATCATCGGCGCGCGGCTCGGCCTGTTCTACTACGGCTACGTGATCGAGGGGCTCGGCCTGTGGGAGGGGACCAAACACCAGTACCCGATCTACGACGCCATCGCGATGGGCATCCAGATGATGGTGTTCACCTACCTGCTGGGTCGCACCGATTCCGCGGGCCGCAACGTCATCGAGATGTGGGCCGACAAGATCTCCAAGACCCGGCTGCAGTCAGCGGTGCTGTCGGTGATCGCCGTCGTCGTGGTCGGGCACGCGGTCTACGGTGCGGTCTTCGCGCCGCACCTGGTCACCAAACTGGGCGGCTGGGTGACCGTCGGAACGACCGAGCAGCTGTTCCCCGGGGTCCCGAACCAGCCGAGATAGCCGGCACGCTGGAGTGGCGGTCGAGTTCGGGCCACTCCAGCGCGACGATGCGGAGATCAGTACCTGTTGCAGCTGCCCGCGATCGAGTTGATCGGCCCGAAGTACTCCTGAGCGGCCGGGCTGGCCTGCAGCTGGGCCACCGTCTGCTGACGCTCGGCAGGCCCGGAGGCCAGGAAGTTGCGCAACGCGCCCTGGGCGAACGGGGAAGCGTTGAACTGCTGAGCCAGGTCGGGACGCTGTGCGTTCAGCGCCGCCATCACCTGCTCGTAGCTACATGTCGTGTTGACCACGCCGCTGAAATCGGGTTGGGCGGACGCCACCCCCGTGACCAGCGGAACGGACAGCGCCAGCCCGCCGATAGCGGCGGCGACGTATTTGAGAGAAGACTTGATCACGTGTTGGAACCCCCATGTTGGTCGCCCAAAAAGGCGACGCCTTGCACGTTTGCCGGACCCGACCTCATTCGAGGTTAACAGGCGGCAGACGGACAAGGCGTCCTCGCGAAACCGGCCTCAGTCGATGACGGCGGCTTCCTTACGCTCCGTGATCGGCCGAGCCAGCTCCTGCTCATTGCAGATGCGCTGCAGCTTCTCCAGGGTCTCGTCCAGCCCGGGGCCCTGTTTCTTGCCCGGGGTGAACCGGGCCGGGAGGTTCCGCATGCCCTGGATGACGCCGATTGTGTCGTAGTGCACGGTGCCCTCGGGATCGCACACATAGTCCGGCATCCGGTCGAGCACCGCGGTGAGCATCGACTTGAACACCGTGCGTGCCACGTTCGACCCCACGCACCGGTGCACGCCGATCCCGAAGCTGAAGTGCCGGTTGCCCTTCCGGTCCAGGACGATCTCGTTGGGTTTCTCGAACACCGACGGGTCGCGGTTGGCCATCGCCCAGGACAGCCACAGCCGCTCGTACTGCTTGAACTGCTGCCCCTCGACCTCGACGTCCTCGGAGAACGTGCGTCCGTCCCCGGGTGCGGGGGTGAAGAAGCGCAGGAACTCCTCGGTGGCCGGGTCGAGCAGGGTGGCGCGCTCATTGCTCAGCCGGGTGCGTTCATCGGGATGCTCGCCCAGCCATTCCAGGGCATGGGCGGTGAGCGCGGTCGTGGTGTCGAACCCGCCGCCGATCACCAGACCCAGGTTCCCGAGGATCTCCATGTCCGGTGCCGGTTCACCGTCGATGCGCAACTGCAGCATCGCGTTGACCAGCCCGGGCCGCGGAGTCTCCCGGATCTCCATCATGTTGTTGATGATGTCGATGCCCATCTCGCGATGCTGCTCGTTGATCTTCTCGCGATCGGGCGAGTGCTCGGGCGTGTACACCGAGGCGTGGGTGGGCTCGCTGTAGACGTTCCACTTCTTGAGCTCGATGCCCATCATGGCCAGGGTGAACACCGCGGGTACCACGTTGGCCAGATGTTCGACGAAGTCGATCTCGCCGGATTCGATGTGCTCATCGAGGGCAGCCCGGGTGATCTCGTCGACGAACGGCACCCACCGCTTGATCGCGGCCGGCGACAGATACGGGTTCAGTGCACCGCGGTAGGCGCTGTGCTCGGGTTCGTCCATCTCCAGGATGCCGCCGCGGACGACGGTGGCGCGGCTGGCCTTGGGGATGGTGATGCCCTGGTAAGGCGTCTCCCCGCTGATGTCGTGATGGTTCGAGACGACGGGGCAGCGGGCCAGCTCGAACACGTGCTTGCTGTCGGCCGCCACCCAGTGACCGTTGTAGACGTCGGTCCAGGCCATCGGGCAGCGGGACTGCATCTCCTCGGTGATCTTCTCGAACTGCAACCGGTATTCCGGCGTATGCCGGTCGAAGTGGTACTTGTTCTTCTTACGGTCGTCGTCGGTCGTGACATCCACTGTGCTCAACTCTCTTCGCGCAAGCGGCTCATCGGTGCTCACGGCGTTGTCTCCCTTAGTATTCGGGTCTGCATCAATCTTCGATGACGATGGCTTGCTCGGGGCAGGAGTGCGCGGCCTCGCGGACCGCGTCCTCCTGATCCGCGGGTACCAGGTCCGAAACGGGTGACGCGTGACCATCGACGTCGTCGAGAACGAACGAGTCGGGCGCGATCATCGAGCACAGGGTATGGCCCTGGCAACGGCTGGCATCGACCGAAACCTTCACTACGACAACTCCTTTCGAATCACTGAACGCGGATCAGACGTGGTAGTCGTACCACTTGAGGTAGCCGCCGGCGTCGACCCGCAGCTGCATGCCGGTGACGTAACGGGCTTCGTCGGAGGCCAGCCACAGCACCGCGTTGCTGATGTCCTCGGGCTCGATGAAGTTCACCTTCATGGCCTGCTGCACACCGAACACCGGCTCGGCGTCGGCACGGGTCGGGTTCTCCAGATCCGGCCGGAACGAGCGGTACATCGGCTCGCTCTGCAGCATGTTGGTGTTGCAGTTGGTGGGGTGGATGACGTTGGCGCGAATGCCGCGCACGGCCAGTTCGGTGGCCAGTGCATGCACGTATTCGGAGATGAGCCGCTTGGAGATCATGTAGCCCATGCCGCCTGGATCGGCGCCAGGGTTGGGCTTGCTGTGGGCGTCCATCAGCGCGGCGGCCGATGCGGTCGCGATGATCGACGCGCCCTCCTTGAGGTGTGGCAGGGCGACCTGGATGGCGTTGATGGTGCCGACGAAGTTGGTGTTGATGCCGTCGGTCCAGGCTTGCATCGCGGGCTGGCCCTTCATCGCCGCGATACCGGCCTGGGCCACGACGATGTCGAGCTTGCCGAACTCCGCGAGCCCGGACTCCAGTGCGGCCCGCAACTCGGCCTCGTTGCGGACGTCGGCCTGGGCGGTGACGATGCGCCGGCCGGTCTTCTCGACGTAGTTCTTGGTCTCTTCGAGATCCTCCGCCGTGGCCATCGGGTAGCCGACGGTGTCGTAGTTCTTACAGATGTCGACGGCGATGATGTCAGCGCCCTCTTCGGCCAGCCGGACCGCGTGGCTGCGGCCCTGGCCGCGTGCCGCGCCGGTGATGAATGCGACTTTGCCCTCTACACGTCCCACTGCATATGTCCTTTCGTTCAATGATGTTCGGGTGCGCCTGCGGGTCAGGTGTTCCGGCCGCCGTTGACCCCGAGGATCTGGCCGGTGATGTAACTCGCCTCTTCGGAGACGAAGAATGCGCACGCGGCGGCGATGTCCTCCGGCTTGCCCATTCGCCGCACCGGGGTCTGCTCGATCTGCCTGTCGGTGTCGCCGAGGAAGCCCTTGCCCTCGGCCTTGCGCAGCATGGGGGTGTCGATGAAGCCCGGCGGGACCGCGTTGACCGTGATGCCGCTTGGGCCGAGTTCCAGCGCCAGGCTCTTCGTCAGGCCGTTCACCGCTGACTTCGCCGCGACGTAGGGCGACATGAAGGGCTGGCCCGAATGCGTGCTCGACGACGAGATGTTGACGATGCGGCCCCAGCCGGCCTCGAGCATGTCGGGCAATGCCGCCTGGATGCAGTGGAATACGCCGTTGAGGTTGACGTCGATGATCTGCTGCCACTTCTCGAACGAGACGTCCGTGAAGCGCTTGAAGCAGTCCAGGCCGGCGGCGTTGACCAATACCGAGATCGGGCCGAGTTGCGCCCGAACCGCGTTGAGCGCGGTGTCGACGGCGGCCCGGTCGGTCACATCGGCGACGTGGGCGAATTCGTCATCCGAGGGCTGCAGGTCGAGTATCGCGACGTTGAGGCCGTCGGCGCGCAACCGGGCGGCGATGGCCGCTCCGATACCCGATCCTCCTCCGGTGACAACGGCATTCTTCATGACAGCTCTCCGGTCGCCGGGCGCAGCCGGGCTTTCTCAAGGCTCAAGAATCATCCTTCCGATTATGAGAACCGTACTCTCGGACCGGCTCCCGCCGCAAGATCTGGGCGTAACCTGCATGCTGCCTGCGCAGCTGGTGGATCCGCAGCGAACAGGGCATGACTAGCTGATCTAGCTTTCACTTGAGTTCTCATCGAGCGAATGTATGATTCGCCGGTGATGAGAATGCAGTTTCCATCACAGTAGGGAATCGCCTGAGGAGGATGATGCAGAAGGAAGCGCCGACCATCGCGCAAGAACAGCGGGCTGACCGGAAGTTGTTGATCGGCGGAGCGCTGCGCGAGACGCCGCGGACGTTTCCTTCCGTCAATCCAGCTACCGGTGAGGTGTTCGGCTACGCGCCGGACGCCACGGTCGCCGACGCCCAGGCCGCCGTGGCCGCGGCCCGGCAGGCGTTCGACAACACCGACTGGTCCACCAACACCGAACTGCGGGTCCACTGCCTGGAACAGCTGCACCGGGCCCTGGTCGAGCATCGCGACGAATTGGCCGCACTGACCACCACCGAGGTGGGCGCCACTGCGGCGCTGTGCGCCGGCGCGCAGCTCGACGGTCCGATCGACATCGTGCGGTACTACGCGGACCTGCTCAAGACCTACCCGCTGACCGAAGATCTCGGAAACATCGAGAGCCGCGGCATGCAGCACCACCGGTGGGTCGAGAAGGAAGCGGCCGGAGTGGTGGCCGCGATCATCGCCTACAACTATCCCAACCAGCTGGCCCTGGCCAAGCTCGCGCCCGCGCTGGCCGCCGGTTGCACCGTCGTACTCAAGTCCGCTCCGGACACCCCGTTGATCACGCTGGCGCTCGGTGAGTTGATCGCCGATCACACCGACATCCCGGCCGGCGTCGTCAACGTCCTGTCGGGCGCCGACCCCGAGGTGGGCGCGGTGCTCACCACGAGTCCCGATGTCGACATGGTCACCTTCACCGGCTCGACGCCCACCGGCCGACGCATCATGGCCGCGGCCAGCGAGACGTTGAAGAAGGTGTTCCTGGAGCTCGGTGGCAAGTCCGCCGCGATCGTGCTCGACGACGCTGACTTCAACACCGCAGCGCTGTTCTCTGCCTTCAGCATGGTCACCCACGCCGGTCAGGGCTGCGCGCTGACCTCGCGGCTGCTCGTGCCTGCCAAGCACAAGGACGAGATCGTCGAGCTGATCAAGAACAACTTCGGCCTGGTGCGCTACGGCGACCCGACCGATCCCAAGACCTACATGGGGCCGCTGATCAGCGAGAAGCAGCGCGACAAGGTCGACGGCATGGTCAAGCGCGCCGTCGAGGCCGGTGCCACCCTGGTCACCGGTGGCGAGAAGGTCGACCCCGGCTTCTTCTACACACCGACCTTGCTGGCCGATGTCGATCCCGACAGCGAGATCGCCCAGGAGGAAGTGTTCGGACCGGTGCTGGCCGTCATCGCCTATGACGATGACGACGATGCCGTGCGCATCGCCAACAACTCGATCTACGGGCTGTCCGGCGCGGTGTTCGGCAGCGAGGACCGAGCGCTGGCCGTGGCCCGTCGGATCCGGACCGGGACCTTCTCCATCAACGGCGGCAACTACTTCAGTCCCGACAGTCCGTTCGGCGGATACAAGCAGTCGGGTATCGGCCGGGAGATGGGCACCGCGGGACTCGAAGAGTTCATGGAGGCCAAGACTTTCGCCCGGGTGTTGCCATGACAGGCCCACTGCAGGGCATCCGCGTCCTCGAGGTCGCGATGTACGGATTCGTCCCCTCGGCCGGAGCCGTGCTGGGGGAGTGGGGTGCCGACGTCATCAAGGTCGAGCACGCCGTCACCGGCGACCCGCAACGGGGTCTGCGCCAGACCGGGCCGCTGCGCGTCGAAGGCGATCCCAACCCGAACATCGAGCACGCCAACCGCGGCAAGCGCAGCATCGGGCTGGACATGTCGGTGCCTGAGGGCCGTGAGGTACTGCTCGAGCTGGCGAAGAAGGCCGACGTGTTCCTCACCAGCTTCCTGCCCGGGCACCGGCAGAAGTTCGGCATCGACGTCGACGACATCCGCGCGGTCAACCCGAAGATCATCTACGCCCGAGGTAGCGCCCTCGGCCCCCGCGGCGAGGAGTCGGTCAAGGGCGGTTACGACATGACCGCCTTCTGGTGCCGGGCCGGCACCGCGGCGACGATCACGCCGGCCGGCATGGAGGGAATGATCGCGCCGCCGGGACCCGCCTACGGCGACACGATCTCCGGCACCAACCTGGCCGGCGGTATCGCCGCAGCCTTGTTCAAGCGCGAACGCACCGGGGAGCCGTCGATCGTGGACGTCTCGCTGTTGGGCAGCGGCCTGTGGTCGATGGGTCACACCGTGGCGTTGACCCAGCATCTGAACCAACTGATGGTGACCCCACCGCCCGGCGTGCACGGCTCGCCGATCAATCCGCTCGTGGGTCTCTACGGGACAGCGGACGATCGCTACATCTCGTTCGTGATGATGCAACCGACCAAGTTCTGGGCCGACGTCTGCCGGCACATGGACCTCGAGCAATACATCGACGACCCGAGGTTCGCCACCGCCGAATCGTTCGCGCAGAACACGCCCGATGCGGTCGAGATCCTCACCGAGGCGATGAAGAAGCGCACTTTGCCAGAGTGGAGCGAGCGATTCGCCACGCTGGCCGGCCCGTGGGCGCCGGTGCAGGACACCCTGCAGGCGGCACAGGATGCCCAGATCCGGGCCAACGAGTACCTGGTGCAGGCCGGCGAACTCGAGTTGGTGGCCAACCCAGTGCAATTCGACGTCACGGCGCCGAGCACCGGGCCGGCGCCGGGATTCGCCGAACAGACCGACGACATCCTGGGCGAACTCGGATTGGACTGGGATCGCATCATCGAACTTAAGACCGCCGGCGCTGTCACCTAGGCTGCCGTCGGAGATGTCATCGATCGTCGCCATCGCACTTCGTCCGTCGTCGGCTGCCGTCGCAGCCCACGGCGCGGACGGTCGCACGGTGCCACCGTCCGCCGAGGCCAGCCCCAATTGTCAACTACCGGAGCAAGTTCTGCGTTATTTGCCCTCGCGACAGATAGCGGGTCCGATAGCATCAGGCAGTCGGGGGGCGGTCATGGGGACGAGTCTGTCCGGCTTCACCGGTGGGTCCGGTGGAGTCAACAAGATCCGCGGGAAGCAGGAGGTGCGTCAAATGTCCGAGCGCACCTCGCATTTGCCAGTCTGTGCCGAGCTGGACGGTTCGTGGATCGACCGGCACTCGAAAGGCTTTGTGCCCCATATGGATTCGTTGGCGAACGGGCTCCCGACCGGCCGGTTGGCACGCGCTGGGTCCGAGGTTGCGGCATGACCCCGCCGGGGCCGCAGGCCGCACCGTACGTAGTAGCGCTGTCTGAGCACCCGCGCGGTCAAGCACCTAACATCGGCGCACCGAACGCGGCGTCGGCAGCTACCAGGCGGGACAGGAGCGCTCATGGCGGATAAGTGGTCGACCGGGGTATCGCTGCGCAGTATTTCGGGTCCGATGCAGGCAGTCGGAGCCTTGTTCGCGATGTCGCTGGACGCGTTCCGGTTCATCTTCAAGCGGCCGTTCCAGGGGCGGGAGTTCCTGGAACAGTGCTGGTTCGTGGCGCGGGTGTCGATGGCGCCGACGCTGCTGGTGGCGATTCCGTTCACCGTGCTGGTCAGCTTCACGCTGAACATCCTGTTGCGGGAGTTGGGTGCGGCCGACCTGTCGGGTGCGGGTGCGGCCTTCGGTGCGGTGACCCAGTTGGGTCCGATGGTGACGGTGCTGATCGTGGCCGGCGCCGGTGCGACGGCGATGTGTGCCGATCTGGGCTCCCGCACGATTCGCGAGGAGATCGACGCGATGGAGGTGTTGGGTATCAACCCGATCCAGCGTCTGGTGACTCCGCGGATGCTGGCCTCGGGTCTGGTGGCGCTGCTGCTCAACAGTTTGGTGGTGATCATCGGCATCCTGGGCGGCTACGTGTTCTCGGTATTCATCCAGGATGTGAACCCCGGCGCGTTCGCAGCCGGGATCACGCTGCTGACCGGGGTGCCCGAGGTGATCATCTCGTGTGTCAAGGCGGCGTTGTTCGGGTTGATCGCCGGGCTGGTGGCCTGCTATCGCGGGCTGACGATCAGCGGCGGTGGGGCCAAGGCGGTGGGCAACGCAGTGAACGAGACCGTCGTGTACGCCTTCATGGCGTTGTTCGTGATCAATGTGGTCGTCACGGCCATCGGTATCCGTATGACGGCGCACTGAGGCAGGGGACGCAATGGGAACCATGACGATCCTGCGGTCGACCTACCCGCGGGTGACCCGGCAGTTCAACAAGCCGGTGTCGACACTGAGCCGCATCGGCGATCACACGCTGTTCTATCTCAAAGCGCTGGCGGGCACCCCGCACGCGGCCATGCACTACCGCAAGGAACTGGTCCGGCTTATCGCCGAGATCTCGATGGGTGCCGGCACGTTGGCCATGATCGGCGGCACGGTGGTGATCGTGGGGTTTTTGACCCTGGCCACCGGTGGAGTGCTGGCCATCCAGGGCTACAGCTCGCTGGGCAACATCGGTATCGAAGCCTTGACCGGGTTCTTGGCGGCGTTCATCAACGTGCGGATCGCCGCGCCGGTGGTGGCCGGGATCGGCCTGGCCGCCACCTTCGGTGCCGGTGTGACCGCGCAGCTGGGCGCGATGCGGATCAACGAGGAGATCGACGCCCTGGAATCGATGGCGATCCGGCCGGTGGAGTACCTGGTGTCCACCCGGATCGTGGCCGGGATGATCGCGATCACCCCGCTGTACGCGATCGCGGTGATCCTGTCGTTTCTGGCGTCCCAGTTCACCACCGTGGTGCTGCTCGGCCAGTCCGGTGGTCTCTATGACCACTACTTCACGACGTTCCTCAATCCGATCGACCTGCTGTGGTCGTTCCTGCAGGCCGTGCTGATGGCCATCACCATCCTGCTGATCCACACCTACTTCGGCTATTTCGCCTCCGGCGGGCCCTCAGGGGTCGGGGTGGCCGTCGGCAACGCGGTGCGCACGTCTCTGATCGTCGTGGTCTCGGTGACCCTGCTGGTGTCACTGTCGGTCTACGGCTCCAACGGAAACTTCAACCTGTCGGGTTAGGGAGAAGAGTTGACACGAAACGTTGGACCGGGCCCAGCCCACCGGTCCGAAACCACAAGTAGCGCCGCGCCGGTGGCAGCGCGGCCCGGCCGCAGCTTCGGCGCGAGCGGCTCCGCTCGGCCACTGGCCGGGCTGGCCACCGTCGTGGCGATAGGTCTGATCTTCGGCCTCGCGGTCGCGCTGTTCCGCGGCAGCTTCACCAAGACCGAGCCGATCACCCTGATCTCCGATCGGGCCGGCCTGGTGATGAATCCGGACGCCAAGGTGAAGATGCGCGGCGTGCAGGTCGGCACCGTCAGCTCGATCGAGCAGCGTCCCGACGGCAAGGCCGTGCTTCACCTGGCGATGAATCCCGCACAGCTGCGCCTGATCCCCGGCAACGTTCAGGCCGACATCGCATCGACCACAGTGTTCGGCGCCAAGTACGTGCAACTCGTGGCACCGGAGAATCCCTCGTCCGAGAAGCTCCGTCCCGGCCAGACCCTGCAGGGCGACCATGTCACCGTCGAGATGAACACGGTCTTCCAGCAACTCACCAACGTGCTCAACAAGATCGACCCGGCGAAGCTCAACGAGACCTTGGGCGCGCTGTCCTCGGCTTTCTCCGGACGCGGTGAAGCGATGGGGCAGTCCCTGTCCGACTTCGACGCGGTACTGAAGAAGATCGAGCCGAGCCTGCCCAACCTGACCGGCGACATCGAGAGCATGGCTGCGGTGTCGCGCGCCTACGGTGACGCGGCGCCGGATCTGCTCAAGACCGTCGACAACACCAACCGGCTCAGCGACAGCATCGTGGCCGAGCAGCAGAACCTCGACAATTTCCTGGTCAGCTCGATCGGCCTGGCCGACGCGGGCAACGACGTGATCGGCGGTAACCGGCAGGCACTGAGCACCACGCTGAATCTGTTGGCGCCCACCACCGATCTGCTCAACGAGTACGCACCCGGAATCGAGTGCGGACTCAAGGGCATGATGTACCTCTACCACCAGCCGCCCCAGATGGAACCCGGTGTCGTGGTCAACGTGGCCTTCACCCTCGGCATCGAGCGTTACCGCTACCCGCAGAACCTGCCCAAGGTGGCGGCCAAGGGCGGCCCGCACTGCATGGGCCTGCCGTACATCGGATTCGGCAACAAGGCCAAGTACCTCGTCACCGACACCAACGCCAACCCGTGGAAGTACGGCAACCAGGGCATCCTGCTCAACTCGGACGGGCTCAAGCAGATGCTGTTCGGCCCGATCGACGGGCCGCCCCGTAACACCATGCAGATCGGACAACCGGGATGAAGCGCGGCAGAAGCACATTCATCAAGTTCGCGTCCTTCGCGGTGGTGATGGCCGTCCTCACGGCCTTCCTGTTCATGACGTTCTCGGAGTACCGGGGCGGTACCTACTCGGGATACTCGGCGGTCTTCGGAGATGCCTCACGACTGGAGGCCGGAGACTCGGTGCGGGTGGCCGGCGTTCGGGTCGGAACGGTGAAAAACGTTTCGCTGCAATCGGACAAGTCAGTCAAGGTCGACTTCGACACCGACCGCAGCGTTGCTCTGACCACCAGCACCAAGGTCGCGGTTCGGTATCTGAACCTGGTCGGCGACCGATATCTGGAACTGATCGACAGCCCAGGCTCGACGAAGCTCCTACCCGCCGGCTCACAGATCCCCAAGGACCGCACCGCAAGTGCATTGGACCTGGATCTGTTGCTCGGCGGCCTGCGCCCGGTGATCCAGGGCCTCAACCCGCAGGACGTCAACGCGCTGACCTCCTCGCTGATCCAGATCTTCCAGGGGCAGGGCGACACCCTGGATTCGCTGCTGAGTAAGACCTCGTCCTTCTCGAATACGTTGGCCAACAACGACCAGGTCATCCAGCAGCTGATCGACAACCTGAATTCGGTGGTCGGCACCCTGGCCAAGGACGGCAAGAAGTTCGACGGAACGGTCGATCGTCTCGAGCAGTTGATCAGCGGCCTGTCGCAGGATCGTGACCCGCTGGGCACAGCGGTAACCCAGCTCGACAACGGAACCGCCTCGCTGGCAAGCCTTCTCACCGAGGCGCGGCCGCCGCTCAAGGGCACCGTCGACCAGATGAACCGCTTGGCGCCGTTGCTCGACGACCACCAGATCGTCCTGGATCGGGGCCTGCAGAAGGCTCCCGACAACTTCCGCAAACTGGCCCGGCTGGGTTCCTACGGCAGCTGGATCATGTACTACATCTGCGGACTTTCCATCCGTGTCACCGATCTGCAGGGGCGCACAGCGCACTTCCCGATGATCAAACAAGAAGGCGGGAGGTGCGCGGAGCCCTGATGCTTAAGTACCGCGAATCAAACCTGATCAAGGCAGGTTTCATCGGCGTAGTGCTGATGATGCTCATCATCGCCGTCGGGCTACAGCCCGAACGGCTGCAGCAATGGGCCTCGTCGGTGCGCCATCAGGCCCTGTTCACCGAGGCCGGCGGGATCACCACCGGCAACGACGTCACGCTCTCCGGAATCAAGATCGGTTCGGTCACCGACGTTTCGCTTCAGAACGGTGACGCGTTGGTCACGTTCACCACGGAGGGCAAGTACCCCCTGGGGTCGCTGACCACCGCGCACATCCGCACCGGTTCGCTGCTGGGTGAGCGGGTGCTGACGTTGGAGTCCGACGGCGCCGGCACGTTGCGCACCACCGACGTGATTCCGACGTCGCGTACGTCGTCGCCGTACTCACTGACCGATGCCGTCAGTGATCTGACCACCAACTCGGCGGGTACCGACACGGCTTCGCTGAACCAGTCGCTGGACACGCTGTCGGCGACCATCGACCAGGTCGCACCGAAGCTCGGGCCGACGTTCGACGGCCTGAGCCGGCTGTCGAAATCGATCAACGGCCGCAACGAGAGTCTGGCCAGCCTGCTCAAGAGTGCCAGCGACGTGACCGTGGTGTTGTCACAGCGCAGCGATCAGCTGAACACCTTGATCCTCAACGCCAATGATCTGCTCGGTGTACTCAACGACCGGCGACAGGCCATCGTCGACCTGCTGGCCAACACCTCGGCGGTGTCGCAGCAACTCAGTGGTCTCGTGGCAGACAACGAGGCGCAGCTGGCGCCGACGCTCAAACGGCTGAACTCGGTCACCGCGATGCTGGAGCGCAACCGCGACAACATCACCAAGGCACTGCCCAACATGAACAAGTTCCAGCTGTCCCAGGCGGAAACTCTGGCGAACGGCGCGTACTACAACGCCTACGTTCCCAATCTGCAGCCCGCTCAGCTGTTGCAGCCGTTCTTCGACTACGCGTTCGGGTTCCGGCGCGGGACGAATGCCGGCCAACCGCCCGACAATGCCGGCCCACGGGCCGAATTGCCGCTGCCCTACAACGGAATTCCCGGAGGTTCACGCTGATGAACCGCAGTCGTCTCGGTAAGTGGCTTGCGGTGGCGCTGGTGGCACTGCTGGTCGTCGGTGCGGCAGTGCTGCTGCGTCAGGCCTTCTTCGGGCAGAAGACCATCTCCGCACTGTTCACCTCGGCTACCGGCGTCTACCCGGGTGACGATGTCCGGGTCTCCGGGGTCAAGGTCGGCACCATCGAATCGATCAAGCCGGAGGGCACCCAGACCCGCGTGACCCTCAAGGTCGACCACGACGTGCCGATCCCCGCGGACGCGAAAGCGGTGATCGTGGCCCAGAATCTGGTGGCCGCCCGCTACGTGCAGCTCGCACCCGCCTACCGGTCGAGCGGACCGACGCTGCCCGACGACGCGGAGATCGGTCTGGACCGCACCGCCGTTCCGGTGGAGTGGGATCAGGTCAAGGAACAGCTGATGCGGCTGTCCAGCGACCTCGGACCCAAGAGCGGTGTCGACGGGACCTCGGTGTCCCGGTTCATCAACAGTACGGCCGATGCGATGGCCGGCAACGGTGACAAACTGCGCCAGACGATTTCGCAGTTGTCGGGCGTTGCCCGAGTCCTGGCCGAGGGCAGCGGCAACATCGTCGACATCATCAAGAACCTGCAGACGTTCGTCACCGCGTTGCGGGACAGCAACGAGCAGGTGGTGCAGTTCCAGAATCGGTTGGCCACCCTGACCAGCGTGGTCGACGGCAGCCGAGGGGACCTCGACGCGGCGCTGACCAACCTGTCGGTGGCAGTCGTCGAGGTGCAGCGGTTCGTCGCGGGCACCCGCGATCAGACCTCGGAGCAGGTACAACGGCTGGCGAATGTCACGCAGAACCTGGTCGACAACAAGATGCACATCGAGCAGCTGCTTCACGTCGCACCCAACGCGTTCATGAACGGCTACAACATCTACAACCCGGACACGGGTAGCGCTGTCGGCCAGTTCGTGATGAACAACTTCTCCAACCCGGTCGAGTTCATCTGCGGCGCAATCGGTGCCGTGGAGAACACCACGGCACCGGAGACCGCGAAGCTCTGCTCGCAGTACCTCGGGCCGGCGCTGCGGCTGATCAACTTCAACTACCTGCCGTTCCCGATCTCGCCGTACCTGATGCCGTCGGCAAGCCCGGAGCAGATCGAGTACTCCGAGCCGCGGCTGGCACCAGGTGGTGAGGGCGGGGAGCCCACTCCGCCCGAGACCCCGCCGTCGATCTCGGCGTACAACCCCGGTCCCGAACCGCCGCCGCCGTTCACCGGTCGGGCGCCGGGGGAGCCGCCACCAGGGGCTCAGCAGCTGCTGCCCGGGGGCGAGTTCTATCCACCCAACATGCCGAACACGGTGTCGGACATGCTCAATCCGACCGGGGGACAACCGGGTCCGCCGCCGGGTCCTGCGCCCGGTCCGCTGGCTGCCGAAGCCCCGGCGCCCGCGGCACCGTCACCAGCAGAAGGGACGCCACCAGCATGAGCAGGGGTAGGCCGGTACGACTGGCGATCGCCGTCGGATCCTGCATTGCGCTGACCACCAGCGGGTGCGCCTTCCAAGGCGTGAACTCGCTGCCGCTGCCGGGGGCAGTGGGCCGCGGTGCGGACTCCAGCGTCTATCACGTCGAGATCGCGAATGTGGCGACACTGGAACCCAATTCGCCGGTGATGATGAATGATGTCGTGGTCGGTAGCGTGCGCAGCCTGTCGGTGAAGGACTGGCACGCCGACGTCGAATTCTCGGTCAAGCCGGGTGTCGTGGTGCCCGCCAACGTGGTGGCCAGCATCGGACAGACCAGCTTGCTGGGGTCGATGCATCTGGCGATCAACCCGCCGTCCGGTCAGGCGCCCGTGGGGAAGCTCGCGCCGGGCGCCACGATCGCACTCAACAACTCGTCGACATATCCGACGACGGAGCAGACGCTGTCCTCGCTGGCCGCGGTGGTGAACGGCGGCGGCCTGGGGCAGATGGGCGATATCATCCACAACTTCAGCGCCGCGATCAACGGCCGGGAAACTGATTTCCGTGATCTGCTGACCAGGCTGGACACCTTTGTGGGTGCACTGGATGCCCAGCGAGACAACATCGTTGCCTCCATCCAGGGCCTGAACCAACTCGCCTCGACCTTTGCCGGGCAACGCGATGTGATCACCCGGGCGCTGGAAAAGATCCCGCCCGCGCTCGACGTGCTGATCAAGGAGCGGCCGCGGTTCACCACCGCGCTGCAGAAGCTGGGTACGTTCAGCGCCACTGCCAACCAGTTCGTCAACGAATCGCAGGCCGATCTGGTCAGGAACCTCAAGAACCTGGAGCCCGCCCTGAAGGCCTTGGCCAACGTGGGGCCGGACCTGACTGCGGCGCTTGAATACGCGCCGCACTTCCCGTTCACCCAGAGCTTCATGGACCGGGTGATCCGCGGCGACTACTACAACCTGTTCGCGTACTTCGACCTCACCATCCCGCATCTCAAACGCAGCCTGATGATGGGTACCCGTTGGGAGCAGGGCGACGCGCAGAACGTTCCGGTGCCAGGTGACCCGGGTTACCTGAACTACACCTACGACCCGCTCAAGACGGGCGTTGCCCCGCCGCCGCCCGATGCGTTCCCGCCGGCTCCCGACGCACCACCTCCACCGGGCCTCCCGGCGCCGACCTACTCCGGTCCGGTGCTCCCGGTGGTGCCACCGGCGCCACTGACCATGCCGGGAGGCATGCCGCAACCGGAGGCCCCGCCCGCCGGATCGACATCGATCTTCGCCGGACCTTATGCGCAGCAAGGCGGTTCAGCGGATCCGGCGCCGGCGCCCACTGCACCTACTCCACCGACAGGGGGTGGCGGATAAATGCTCACCCGCTTCATCCGGACTCAGCTGATCCTGTTCACCGTCGCCTCGGTGGTCGGCGTGGCCGTCATGCTGTTCGCTTATATGCAGGTGCCGACTCTGCTCGGCATCGGTCGCATCACGGTGAAGATGGAGTTGCCGGCGACCGGTGGCCTCTACCAGTTCAGCAATGTCACCTATCGCGGTTCGCAGATCGGCAAGGTCACCTCGGTCGAGCTGACCGAGAAGGGAGCCGAGGCGACGCTGTCCCTGGACCGCTCTCCGAAGGTGCCTGCCGATCTGGCGGCCGAGGTTCGGAGCATGTCGGCTGTCGGTGAGCAGTACGTCGAGTTGTTGCCGCGCACCAACTCTGGGCCATACCTGGACAACGGCTCGGTGATCGCGTTGTCGAACACCAAGATCCCGCAGCAGGTCGGTCCGATGCTCGATCAGCTGAGCGCACTCGTGGACACCATCCCGAAGGACAAGCTCAGCCAGCTGCTCGACGAGTCCTATGACGCGTTCAACGGGACCGGCTACGACTTCGGCTCGCTGCTCGACTCGGCATCGACGATCACCAGGGACTCCAATGCGGTCTCCGATCAGACGCGGGCGTTGATCGACGACTCCAAGCCCTTCCTCGACGCGCAGGCGCAGACCACGGATTCGATCAAGACCTGGGCTGCCAGCATGGCCGGTATCACCGGGCAGGTCGCCGAGAACGATCCCGAGGTCCGGTCGCTGCTGCGCAACGGTCCGGGTTTCGCCCAGGAGACCACCAAGCTGCTCGAGCAGATCAAGCCGACACTGCCGGTCCTGCTGGCGAATCTGACCACGTTCGGTCAGATCGCTGTCACCTACAACCCGTCGATCGAGCAGCTGCTGGTGTTGTTGCCGCCGTACGTCGCCCAGTTGCAGACCTACGCGCCGACCAACAACACGAGCGGTCTGCCGATGGCCGACTTCTCACTGGGTCTGGGCGATCCGCCGACGTGCACCGTGGGCTTCCTGCCGCCGTCGGCCTGGCGCTCACCGGCCGACACCACGGTGATCGATACCCCTGACAACATCTACTGCAAGCTGCCGCAGGATTCACCGATCGGCGTGCGCGGTGCCCGCAACTACCCGTGCATGGGGCATCCCGGGAAGCGGGCTCCTACGGTCGAATTGTGTAACGACCCGAAGGGGTTTCAGCCGCTGGCGCAGCGTCAGCATGCGCTCGGGCCGTATCCGCTCGACCCCAATCTGATCGCCCAGGGCATTCCCCCGGATACCCGGGTGCTGCCGGACGAGAAGATCTTCGGGCCGCTCGGAGGCACGCCGTTGCCGCCGGGTGTCACCGTCCCACCGCCGGGCGCAGCGCCCGAACCGCAGCCGGCACCGAACTTCGCCGGGACCAATCCCGGGCCGATGCTGCCGGGGCAGCCGATGTACCTGGAGCCCCCGGTGCCCGGCGTGCCACCGCCACCGCCGGGCGATCCCAACGCGGTGCCGGTGCCGGCCGTGGATCAGCCGCAAGCGACGGAGCTTCCGCCTGTTCCCCACGGACAGGGGGTATTTCCAGATGCTCCCGAGCTTCCCATGCCCACACAACCCGGCGCTGCCCCGAGTGCGTTCAAAGGCGGTGCTGGAAATGGGCCGTCGGTGGCGATCGCCAAGTACAACCCGCGCACGGGGGAGTACATGGGCAGTGACGGCAATCTGTACAAGCAGACGGATCTGGTGTCCACGCCGAAGACGTGGCAGGACCTGATGCCGACCTAGCGTCACCACGAAGAGAACCGGCCCCGGGCGATCGCCCGGGGCCGGTTCTTTTGTCTGTCTTAGGTTTTCGGCTAGGCGGGCCGCATATAGAACGGCATCCGGACGGCCGGCCACTGATTACGCCCGCACGAACCGCTCGGTCCGGTGGTCACGTCCTCGCCGGTGTATTCGCTCGAGGCAAGGTCCACGTGGCCGTCGAAACCCACGGGGTAGATCTTGTACACCTGCATGCCCTCTACGGGTGTGCCGTCGGCGCAGAAACGCCAGTTGGGTACCACCCGCTTGACGTACCAGAGGCCGTTCGTGGTGTAGATCGGCGCAGACCAGCCCGCGTCGCTGTTCACCGTGCCGCTGCATTCGGTGGGCGAGATGCATTGGGTCGAGATGGTCCAGTTGCTGCGGGTCGAGGGCTGATTCTCGTAGCGGTCGTTGATCCTGGCCCATTCGCCGTTGGACGATGTGGCAAAGGTGCCGTTGATGCCCCATTGCTCGCCCGCACTGGCCGGGGCCGCCCCGCTGAGGCCGACGGTTGTCGCGGCGGCGATGGCTACCGCAACGGCACTTACCCGGGAGACTGACATGAACTGCTCCTTCTGGCCGACCTGGTCATGCGGTAGCCATGTTCTCAGTTTGGGAGAATATCACTATCGGTGCCTGGTCCACGATGGATTCCGCGGTGGCTCCGATGTGGTGGCCGGTGGTGGCAGGGCCTTGACCTAATCGTTCGTAGTAATATTCTCCAAAACTGAGAGTTTAATTTCCAGCTATGCGAAAGTAGCAACGTGCGTGTGACGGTAATGGCGACCGCTTCAGTGATTGTCGCCGGGATGCTGGCTGCTCCGCAGGCAAACGCGGGACCGCAGACATGTAATGACGCTTTCTGCACGCCGGGCATCAACCCGAACGCGGTGCTCGGTGCCCCGTGTGACAACACTTCCTACTACGTGTTCGGCGTGGACGCCCGCAACGGGTGGGGCCGGCTGGTGTTCTGCGGCTCGCCGCGGCGGTATGAGCCGCGGTGGTTCCGGTCTCCACCGATGGTTGGTATCCGGGACGAGAACAGTCTGTGCATCAACGAACAGAACTCGGTGGCCCAGGCCCCCGACGGATTGTTCCTGAGCTGCGTGCCGATGAACGGCGAGACGCGATGGCTTCGCGGCGACGCCTGAGTCACGAACTGTAGAAATGCCTTGGGGGGCGACGCGAAACGCGTCGCCCCCCAAGACATTTCGGATTTGAGCTGGGGTCTACCAGTTCCGGATGGAACACAGCGCGCCCTTGGGGCCGCTGTTGGTCTTGACCACCACACCGTCGACTGCCAATTTGCAGTTGAACCCGGGAGTCGGAAAGTTCGGTGACTCACCGCTCTGTACCAGCACCATGGCCCACAGGTCCGGATCGGCCAGCTGAGCGTCGAGCACCCACGGCTTGTCCGGTGCAACGTCCACGTCGGCCCGTGGACTGAACTCGTACGGATTGTGGCTGTAATCCGAGAACTGCACCGGTTCGGAGTCGCGGTAGTAGATGTGAACCCAGTACGGGGCATCGGCGGTCACGGTGTACTGCACGTGGTGCAACGGCGGACCGGGCGGCGGCGGATCGTCGGCCAATGCCGGTGCGGCCGTGGCGATTGCACCGGCCGCCAGCGCGGCGGCCATCGTGATGGTCAGGGCTCGGCTGGTCGGGTGGCGCATCGATCACATCCTCGTCAGGGTGAACGGGTAGGTGAACGAGCCACCGGGAGCGCCGTCGCAACCGGCGTCGAACGACGAGACCATCTCGCCCGCGAGGGTGTTGGCATCCCACGTGTAGACGTCGTGGGTCGGGATGGTCGGCCCGTAGTAGATATCTCCGCACCGAAGACCGTAGAACTCATCGATCGTCAACGTGTACCGGCCGTCGACCAGCCTCGCGTTTCCTGTGTTGGGCACCGCCTTGGCGACCGGTTGCGGGATCGTCCGGATAGTGATGCAGTCGGTCTGCCGGACGTCGGACCCCGGGTCGCGGCACGGCGTGATCGCCGACCAGATCCAGGTGTGGAAATCCCTGCGGTCCGGGATGTTCAGGTTGTAGTTGCCGAAATACATGGCCTGCGACGGCGGTGCCAGTGCGATCGCTGTCCCCAACCCGAGCGCGGCACTCATCGCCACGCGGACCAAGCTGGACTTCACAGGCACACCTCCACGGATCGAGCACTGGTCGGCTGACTATAGAACGGGATCAGGCTCCACCGTGTCGAAACCGGAATCTCGTCTTCGCCAGCGAGATTATGATTCTCGCATTCGGAGAATAACAAATACAGCGAAGGCGAGATCCCGGGAATCGTCTGTCGTGCGGTCCGTCAGCGCACGGGCTTGAACGTGATGTTCAGTTCGGTGAGCCCGCGCAGGATGAACGTCGGCTCGTAGTTGTAGCGACGATCGTCTGCGGGGCCGTGGAACGCCTCGTCGATGCCGATATCGGCCATCCGATCCAGGATTCGCTCCAACGACACCCGGCCCTCGACGCGCGCCAGCGGGCCACCTGGGCAGCTGTGCACGCCGCGGCCGAACGCGATGTGCTCACGGACGTTCTTGCGATCCAGGCTGAAGGTGTGTGGATCCTCGAAGCGGACCGGGTCACGGTTCACCGCGCCCGGGCACACCATCATGGTGGTGCCGGCCGGCACGTCGATGTCGCCGAGCTTGGTGTTCTTCTTGGCCAGCCGGAACTGGCTCTTGACCGGGGCGTCCATCCGCAGGGCTTCCTCGACGAAGGTCGGGATCCGGCTACGGTCATCGCGAAGGGCCTGCTGGATGTCGGGACGGTCGCCGAGCACCCGCAGTGAGGCCGAGAGCAGCTTGGTCGTGGTCTCCTGACCTGCCGCGAAGAGGAAGGTCGCCGACCGAACCACCTCGATGACGGGCGGCACGGATCCGTCCGGGTAGTTCGCCGTGGCGAGGGCCGTCAGAACGTCGTCACGGGGTTCCTTCCGCCGGTCTTCGAGGTAGCTGATGAACTTCTCGTCGAGCCATTCCAATGGATTGCTGGCGACGAGGTCGCCGTCGAGGGAGCCGACCTGGGCCCCGGGCCGGGGGGCGCCCAGCACCGTGCGGAATTCCTCGTGGTCTTCCTCCGGTACGCCGAGCATGTCGGCGATCACCAAGAGGGAGAAGGGCTTTGCATAGGCACTGAGGAACTCGCACTTGCCGTCGGCGATGAAATCATCGAGGCACTGGTCGGCCAGTCGCCACATGAAGTCCTCGTTCTCCTTCAGTCGGCGCGGTGTGAGCAGTCGGTTGAGCAGGGAACGGGCGTTGGTGTGGTCGGGCGGGTCCATGGTGACCATGTGCTCGAACATCGGCATCTGGGCACGGTGCGCGGCGATCTGCTCGGTGATGTCGTCGCCCTCGGGCGTGAACGGCAGTGGCGGGAACGGTCCGGCCACCGCGATACAGGACGAGAACGTGTCGGTGTCCTTGAGGACCGTGGTGGCCTCCTCGAACCCGGTGATGGCCATGACGCCGTAGTTCGGTTCCGTCACGACCGGGCACTTGCTGCGCAGGTGGTCGAAATACGGGTGCGGATCGGGTACCAGCGACTGGTCGGTGAAGTAGTCGATGGTGTCGTAATCGGTGGTGCTGGGATCGGTCATGGTGTGGGCTGCCTCCCGAAATCGATATGCGCTGCGGTGGTTTCGCGACGGGCTGCTCCGCGCGAAGAAAATCTCGAAAATTGCTGAGCACCTGCTTAGCATGGCATTAGAGTCGTGGTCAAGGTCACCTGGCTGGGCGAAAGTTACGATCAGCCAGACGTTGTCGTGGACATGTCGTGAGGAGGATCGATGGCATCGGCGCGAAGGATCGGGGCGCCCGACGCGAAGAACCGGATCGTGCTGCTCGACGCCGCCGAGGCGCTGATGATCGAAGAGGGGTACGTCGCGGTCACGTCCCGTCGGGTGGCCGAGCGGGCCGGTCTCAAGCCCCAGCTGGTGCACTACTACTTCCGCACCATGGACGACCTGTTCTTGGCAGTGTTCGTGCGGCGTGCCGAGGAGGGGCTGGTGGCGCAGGCCGAGGCCCTCAACTCGCCGCAGCCGCTGTGGGCGCTGTGGCGGTTCAGCACCGACCCGAGCGCGACGCGCTTGACGATGGAGATGACCGGGCTCGCCAACCACCGACCTGCGCTGCGGGCCGAGATCGGCCGCTACGCCGAGATGTTCCGCGAAGCGGAAACCAAGGCGATCGACGGGGCGCTGCGGCGCTATGGCGTCGACGCGTCCGACGTGCCGCCGATCGTGTGGACGTTCATCGCGGCCAGTGTGTCGCGGGTGATGGTCATGGAGCAGGCGCTCGGCATGACGGCGGGGCACGCCGAGGTGCTGAAGTTCTGCGAGGACTGGTTGCGGCGCCTCGAAGGCGAGCCGCAGCCGCTGGAACTGCCGGCCTGAGGCCCGCCCCTGCGCGAACGGTCGCGAATGCCCCCCGAACCGGTGGTTGCGGGGGGCATTCACGGCTGGACGGCTAGAGCGACAGGATGGTGGCCGAGGCCGTACCCGGTGCGCCGTAGACCTGGGCCAGCCCGACGCGGGGGTTGCCCGGCACCTGGCGCTCGCCGGCCTCGCCGCGGAGTTGACGCACCAACTCGTGCATCTGGCGCAGGCCCGAGGCGCCGATCGGCTCGCCGTTGGCGATCAGGCCGCCGTCGGTGTTGACCGGGATCGACCCGCCGATCTCGGTGGCACCGTCGGCCAGCAGCTTCTCCTGCTCCCCATCGGCACACAGCCCGGTCTCGGCCATGTGGATCACCTCGGCGCCGGCATCGGTGTCCTGCAGCTGGGCGATGTCGACGTCCTCGGGCCCGATACCGGCCGCCTCGTAGGCGGCCTTGGCGGCGAATACCGTCGGTGAGGGATCCTCGTCGAGCGGTGCGGAGGTGGCGTGTACCTCGTACGCGCCGAAGGTCCGGGTCCGGATCTCGCTGGCCCGCACGTACACCGGCTTGTCGGTGTATTTGTGCGCGAGGTCGGCGCGACACATGATCACCGCGGCAGCGCCTTCGTCGGGTGCACAGAACATGTACTGCCGCAGTGGGTAGTTCAGCACCGGCGAGGCCATGATCTCCTCGACGGAAATCTCCTTGCGCCGGAAAGCATTCGGGTTCTTCTCGCCATTGCGGAAGTTCTTGTTCGCCACCCGCGCCAGCGTCTCCTCGGAGATGTTGTGCTTGTGGATGTAGTGGTTGGCCTTCATGCCGAAGAACTTGGTGGTGACGAACTGGCCGTTCTCGGCATACCACTGCGGCAGGGCGAGTTTGGCCGGGTCGTCGGTGAACGCGCCGCGCGGGTGCTTGTCCAGGCCGATCGCGATCCCGATGTCGTACTTGCCCAACCGGATCGTGTCAGCGGTCTGCTGGATCGCGCTGGCGGCCGTGGCGCATGCGTTGAACACATTGGTGAACGTGATGCCCGTCAGCCCGACCAGGCGGGTCACCGCATCGGGATTCGACACCTCGTAGCTGCCGCCGAAGCCGAACTGGATGTCCTTCCACTCCAGGCCGGCGTCCTCGAGGGCGAATTGGATTGCCTCGGCGCCCATCTGCATCGCGGTCTTGTCGAAGCGGCCGAACGGGTGCAGGCCGACGCCGATGATGGCTACATCGTTGGTCATGTTGCGCGGCCTTTCTAGACGGGCTGGAAGGCGAAGGTGACAATCTCGTTGCCTTCTTCGTCTGTGGTGAAGGGGATGATGGTGAGTTCGACGTCCATGCCGAATTGCAGTTTGGCAGGGTCGTTTTCGGTGAGCCGGCCCTCGACACGAATCACCGGGCCGGTGTCGTCGGCGAGTTCGACCAGTCCGACGCCGAAGGGCACGAAGGCTTTTCCGGTGGGCCCCTTGTAGGGGGCGCCGGGCGGAAATCCCTGGGTGGTCCAGGCGATGACGGTGCCGCGGCGGGGCAGGCGCACCTGTTCGGTGTTGCTGCCGGAGCACTTGGGGCAGCGGGCCTGGGCCGGGAAGGTGGTGGCCGTGCAGTCGGTGCAGCGGCTGCCGATCAGCTGAGGTTCGGCGTCCGGCCACGTCGAAATCTCGGGCGCCAGAGCAATCTGTGTTGACACGTCGCTGACGATAACTGGAAATGCAATTCTCGTCTAGTGAGAACCTGCTCTCGGTAAGCTCGCAAACCGCAGCTGAGACAGCACGGACACAAGGAGGCGGCATGGGCGAGGTTCTACCGGGCGAGGTCCGCCAGATCGGGTACGTGGTGACCGACCTGGACGACGCCATCGCCGGCTGGCTCAAGATGGGCGTCGGCCCGTGGTTCGTGATCCGCAACCTGCCGCAGCGGGTGACCTATCGGGATGCGCCGTGCGAGGTGAAACTGTCCCTCGCGTTGTCCAACAGCGGTGACCTACAGGTCGAGTTGATCCAACAACTGGACGAGACGCCCAGCATCTTCACCGAGTTCCTGACCGCCACCGGCGGTGGATTTCACCAACTTGCTTACTGGGCAGAAGATTTCGACGCTGTGATGGCCAAGCTGGCCGGGGCCGGCTGGCCGCAGGTGTGGTCCGGCGGCGAGGGGGAGGGGGTGCGCTTCGCCTACTTCGAACCGCCGACCGGGGCCGCGATCGTCGAGATCATGGAATTGACCGAGGCCTCCGCCGGTATGGGCGCCTACGTCCGTGAGCAGGCTGCCTCCTGGGACGGGGCCGATCCGGTCCGGGAGTTGGGCTGACCCCCGCCGAAACGGCATTCCAGCAGGCCGGTAGTCGAACTTTGTCTGCCGGAATGCCATTTCGGCGGGAAGGGGCGGCGGGAAGGGGCTACTTGCCCTTGTTCATCACCTTGTCCGCGGCGGCCCAGTGCTCATCGGAGCACCAGAGTCGGGCGAACGCGGCGACCGCCTCCGTCGTCGACACTCCGTTGATCACGCGCTTGACCTCGCCGGCCTGACGCCGGGCCAGCAGTTGCGCCGTCGTCCGCCACGTCTCGGCGAATTCGGCTCGGGGGATCAGCTGGTCGATCAGCCCGACCTGCTCGGCTTCGCGGGCGCCCAGGATGCGGCCGGTCCCGGCCAGCAGTAGCGCCCGGCTTGGGCCGACCAGTTTGGCGAGCCGTTCGGCCCCGCCCCAGGCCGGCATGATCGCCAAAGCCACCTGATTGAAGCCGATCTTGATGTCATCGGCGGCGATTCGGATGTCTGCTGCCACCGCCACTTCGGCCCCACCGCCGAGCGCGTGGCCGTTGAGTGCCGCGACGACCGGTCCGTCGAAACCTGCGATGCGGTCGCAGATCGTGCGCATCCGCCAGGCCATCTCGGAGGCCTCGAGCTCGGTGCGCAGTGCCGCCAATTCCTTGAGGTCGCCGCCGGACACGAAGGCGCGGTCGCCGCCACCGGTGATCACCAGGGCGCGGGCGCCGACAGCCCCGTCCAGCGCCTTGTTCAGCGCATCCATGGTGTCCAGCGAGATGGCGTTGCGTGCCTGCGGGCGGTCGATCGTGATGACCGCCAGTTCGCCGTCGATTTCAAGGTCGACCATCAAACGTTCTCCAGTTCCGGGATTGGCATTCTCGTTTGATGAGAATAACATCACCGATGTGCGCGACATCCCCGTTGAGCTGACCAAACGGTACGTCGAAGAAGGCTGGTGGCGGCCGGAAACCCTGGGCCAGATGCTGGCCGACGGTCTGGCGGCCAGCCCCGATGCCGGGTTCTACGTCCATTCCGGGACCCGTCCGTATCAGGGCACGTTCGGGGAGGTCGAGCGCACAGCCCGGCGCCTGGCCGCCGGGCTGCGGGATCGCGGCGTCGGACCCGGCGACGTGGTGGCCATGCAACTGCCGAACTGGATGGAGGCCGCGGTCGCGTTCTGGGCCTCGGCGTTCCTGGGTGCGGTGACGGTTCCGATCGTGCACTTCTACGGACGCAAGGAACTCGGCCACATCATGGCCACGGCCAATCCGAAGGTATTCATCACCACCGAGCAGTTCGGCCGGATGAAGTTCGAGCCCGATCTGTGTGCCGAGGTCCCGATCGTCGGTCTGGTCGGTCAATCTTCGTTCACCGACCTGCTCGCCGACGAGCCCATGAGCGGCACGCTGACCGCGGACCCGGCGGCGCCTGCGCTGATCGCGTTCACCTCCGGGACCACCCGAGAGCCCAAGGGCGTCATCCACAGTCATCAGACACTGGGCTTCGAAACCCGCCAGCTCCTGGAGAACTACCCGCCGGACCGCGGTCGTCAGCTCACGGCCACGCCCGTCGGGCACTTCATCGGGATGCTCGGCGCGTTCCTGATCCCGGTGCTCGAGGGCGCGCCGATCGATCTGTGCGACGTCTGGGACCCGGGCAAGGTCCTGGAGCTGATCGAGCGGGATGAGCTGTCGATCGGCGGCGGGCCACCGTATTTCGTCACCAGCCTGATGGACCATCCGAAGTTCGACGAACGCCATCTGGCCCGGTTCACCACCGTCGGCCTGGGTGGCTCGACGGTGCCGGCGGCGGTCACGCGGCGGCTGGCCGATCTGGGCCTGTTCGTCTTCCGCTCCTATGGCAGCACCGAGCATCCGTCGATCACCGGATCGGGCGCCGGGGCTCCGGAGGCCAAGCGGTTGTACACCGACGGGAACGTGCGTCCCGGTGTCGAGATCCGGCTCGGGCCGGACGGCGAGATCTTCAGCCGTGGACCGGATCTGTGCCTCGGCTACACCGACGATGCGCTCACCGCAAAGCATTTCGACGCCGACGGCTGGTACCGCACCGGGGACATCGGGGTGCTGGACGAGGACGGGTACCTGACAATCACCGATCGCACCACCGATCTCATCATCCGCGGCGGCGAGAACATCAGCGCGCTGGAGGTCGAGGAGGTGCTACTCGGCCTGCCGGACGTGATCGAGGCGATCGTGGTGGCCGCGCCTGACGCACGCCTGGGGGAGCGGGTGGCCGCGGTGCTGCGGGTGCGCGAGGGCGGCACGATGCCCACCCTCGATCAGGTCCGGTCGCATTTCGAGTCCAACGGCGTAGCCCGGCAGAAGTGGCCGGAAGAGCTACATCTGGCCCAAGACTTTCCCCGCACGGCCAGCGGGAAGGTGCAGAAGTTCGTCATCCGTCAGGAGATTGCTGCAATCGCCCGGTGAGCAGCCCTCGGGCAGAGATGGGGATTGCGGCAGGTATCAAGTGAGAATATGATTCTCTCGAATTGCAAAGGAGTTTTCCATGGGGCAACTGTCGCATAGGGTCGACATTCCGTTTCCGCTGTTCGACGCGGACAACCATCTCTACGAGCCGCCGGAGGCGATGACCAAGTACCTCCCCAAGGAGTACAAGGACCTCGTCCAGTACGTGGAGGTCAACGGCCGCACCAAGATCGCGATCGACGGCCACATCAGCAACTACATCCCGAACCCGACCTTCTCGCATGTCGCCAAGCCGGGTGCTTGGGAGGAGTACTTCAAGTTCGGCAACCCGGATGGCAAGAGCAAGCGCGAGCTGTTCGGTGAGCCGATGCGGTCCATCCCGGCATTCTTCGAGCCGGCTCCCCGCCTGGAGCTGATGAACGAGCTCGGCGTCGATCGCTCGCTGATGTTCCCGACGCTGGCCAGCCTCATCGAGGAGCGGCTGCGCGACAACCCGGTCGCCATCCACGTCATCATCCACTCGCTCAACCAGTGGCTCGATGAGGTCTGGGGCTTCAACTACCAGAACCGCATCTTCGTCACCCCGGTCATCACCCTGCCGATCGTCGACAAGGCGATCGAGGAGCTGGAGTGGGCGGTCAAGCGCGGTGCCCGCGCCATTCTGGTTCGACCCGCCCCGGTGCCCGGCTTCCGCGGCCCGCGCTCGTTCGCGTTGCCCGAGTTCGACCCCTTCTGGGAGCGCTGCGTCGAGTACGACGTGTTCGTCGGCATGCACTCCTCGGACAGCGGCTACTCGCGCTACACCTCGGAATGGGACGGCACGGTGCAGGAGATGCTCCCGTTCCAGACCAACGCCATGTCGATCCTCAACGAGTGGCGCCCGATCCAGGATGCCGTGGCCTCCTGGGTCATCCACGGTGCGCTGTTCCGCCACCCGAAGCTCAAGGTCGGCATCGTCGAAGCCGGCTCGAAATGGATGTTCCCGCTGCTGGATTCGATGGCAGAGGTGTACAAGAAGGCTCCTGAGGCTTTCCTCGGTAACCCGATCGAGGAGATCAAGAACCGCATCTACGTCAGCCCGTTCTACGAGGAGGGTATCGACGATCTGATCAACCTCATCGGTGTCGATCAGGTGCTGTACGGCTCCGATTGGCCGCACCCGGAGGGCTTGGCGGAGCCCACCCACTACGTGACGGCGCTTGAGCACCTCGCTGTGGAGGATCAGGCCAAGATCATGGGTGGAAACCTGGGCCGCCTCGTCACCACCTAACGGGTGGCGAACTGGCAGACCATCCCCGAGATGGTCTTGAGTGCGGCGGACCGGTTCGGCGACGCCGAAGCTGTCGTCGACGGTCCGCTGCGTCTGTCCTTCACCGAACTCGTCGAGCGCATCCGGAAGGCTTCGGGTGCGTTCGCCGAGTTCGGCGTCGCCAAGGGGGACCGGGTCGCGGTCTGGGCTCCCAACTCGGCCGAGTGGATCATCGCGGCCTTCGGCATCATGGCCGCAGGCGGCGTACTGGTCCCGGTCAACACCCGGTTCAAGACCGACGAGGCCGCCGACGTGGTGGCGCGCAGCGGCGCCAAGGCGGTGATGGTCCAAAAGGGTTTCCTCGGGCAGGATTTCACGTTCGCCGAGACCGATGTCGATGTCCCGGCCATCGACCTGAAGTCGGACTTCCTGACCAGTGGCAGCCCTTTCACGCGGGATGTGGCGCCCACCGACATCGCCGATGTCATCTTCACCTCGGGCACCACCGGCAGGCCCAAGGGCGCGATGATGAACCACCGCCAGACGCTGCGGGCCTACGAGGAGTGGGCCACCCTGGCGGATCTGCGCGAGGGCGACCGCTACCTGATGATCAACCCGTACTTCCATACTTTCGGGTTGAAGGCAGGTCTGGTGGCGTCATTCCTGCGGGGCGCGACGATGCTGCCGGTGGCCGTTTTCGACGTCGAGAACGTCGTGGAACTCATTGAGCGCGAACGCATCACGATGCTGCCCGGCCCGCCCACGCTGTACCACTCGCTGCTGGCCGTCGCGGACAGCGATCGGCTCTCGACGCTGCGGGCCGGGGTGACCGGCGCCGCCGACATCCCGGTGGAACTGGTGCGTCGAATCCGAGACGACCTGCCGTTCCAGACGTTGATGACCGGCTACGGCCTCACCGAGGCGGGCAACGTCACGCTGTCCCGGCCCGGCGACTCAGCCGAGGACGTGGCGACCACCGCCGGGCTGCCGTGTGAGGGGGTCGATGTCCGCATCGCCGACGACACCGAGGTGCTGGTGCGCGGATACAACGTGATGCAGGGCTACTTGGATGATCCGACGGCCACCGCTGAGGCGATCGACTCCGACGGCTGGCTGCACACCGGCGACCTCGGCGAGTTCACCGAGTCCGGTCGGCTGCGGATCGTGGGACGCAAGAAAGACATGTTCATCGTCGGCGGATTCAACGCCTATCCGGCCGAGATCGAGGGGTTCCTGCTCGAGCATCCGGCGATCGCGCAGGTTGCGGTTATCGGCGTCCCCGACGAGCGGATGGGCCAGGTCGGCAAGGCGTTCGTGGTGCTGCGGGACGAGCCGGGTGCTTCGGGGACCGCCGCCGAGGAATTGATCGCCTGGAGCCGCGAGCGAATGGCCGGCTACAAAGTGCCCCGGTATGTCGAGTTCCTCGACGAACTACCACTCAACGCCACCGGCAAGGTGATGAAGAATGAGCTTGAGGCGCAGGTAGCGGCCAATTCGGGCTAAGTGAACGCACAGCGCGTAAACATCATTTCCGCAGGTAAATGGCCATTTAAGTGCCTACCGCCGATGATGTACTCTCGGGTCACTACCGCAAACTGATAACGTAATTCTCGTTAAGCAGGCTGCTGAACGGACAGGAGGTCGGCATGCCGTCCCGCAAGCCTTCGTCGCCGGTACTCGATACTAGCGAAGATGACGCGTCACCGAGCGACGCACAGAAGTTGGCCGAACAGGCCGAAGCGGAGGCGGCCGAGGCCGTGGCGGCCGCCGCACGCGCCCGGGCCCGCGCCATCCGGTTGCGCAACGAGGCCGCTGCCGACCCCGCGGACGTCACCGAGTCCGACGACAGCACGACCGATGGCACCGATACCCCGGAGATCATCGACACGACCGCGGTAGACGCGGAGTCAGAGGCCGTCGAGGCCCCACCGGTCGAGGAAGCCGAAGGAGCGGAAACCGGGCCCGACGCGGAAGCAGTCGAGGCGAAGTCGTCGCGCCTGCCGCGGGTGCGGGTGTCCCGTCTGTTCTGGAAGGTGCTGGCGAGCTGCCTGACGCTCATCGTCATCGCCGGACTGCTCGCCGCCAGCGGCTGGATGATCTGGCACCACCGCCAGGCGCAGCATCGCGAGCAGTTGACCGCCGAGTACACCGCGGCGGCCCGCCAGACCGTCGTCACGCTGATGTCGCTGGACTTCAACCACGCCCAAGATGCCGTCAAGAACATCCTCGACAACTCCACCGGCGAATTCCGGGAAGATTTCGAGGCTCAGTCGAAAGACTTCGTCAAGCTGGCCCAGGACGCGAAGGTGGTGACCGAGGCCAACGTCACCGGCGCCGCCGTGGACAGCATGAGCGACGACAAGGCCGTCGTCCTCGTGGCGGTGAACACCAAGGTCACCAACACCACCGGGGCCAATCAGCAACCGCGCCCGTGGCGGGTGGCCGTGGACATGGTCCGCGAGGGTGACCAGATGAAGCTGTCGAAAGTCGAGTTCGTGCCGTGAGCCTGGATCAGGAAACCAAAGAGACCGTGAAAGACGACACCTCGACGGCCGTCGAGGTCGACGACACCGAGGTGACCGCCGAGACGGAAGAGACCGTCGAAGCCGCCGAGGAACAGGCTGAAGCCGATACGGCGGACGACACCGACGCGGCCGCTTCCGAGCCCCCGGGAGGTTGGCTCCAGAAGCTCAAGAGGCAGTGGTTCCCGCTGGCACTCGTGGTCGCGCTGATCGTGTCGGCCGCTCTGGCCGGATGGCTGTACTTCGGTCAGTTCCGCACCGATCAGCAGACCGGGCCGGCCGCGTCGGCGACGGTGCTCAAGGCTGCGAACGACGGCACAGTCGCTCTGTTGAGCTACGCGCCCGACAGCCTCGACCGCGATTTCACCGCCGCCAAGTCCCACCTGACCGGGGACTTCCTGTCGTACTACACCCAGTTCACGCAGGAGATTGTCGCTCCCGCCGCCAAGCAGAAGTCGGTCAAGACCGCCGCGGCCATCGTGCGCTCGGCTGTCTCGGAGATCCACCCGGATTCGGCGACTGTGCTCGTGTTCGTCAATCAGGCCACCACCAGCGCCGAGAACCCCAACGGGAGCTTCGCGGCCAGCGCCGTCAAAGTCGGGATGAGCAAGATCGACGGCAACTGGCTGATCTCGTCGTTCGACCCGGTGTAGCGGCCGGTGCCGCGGGATCAGTCCTGCGCGTGACGCTCGTACGCCCAGCGCTCCAGCCAGGTCTGTAGTTCGTGCACGGCCAACGCTGTGATCAGCGCGCTGACCCCGGCGAGGACGAGCAGTAGCGCAGTCATGGCCGGCACCCCGCGTTGTCGTTGTGGTGGCGGCCGCCGTGCGACCCCGGACGTGAGCCAGGGACCGCGTAGTGCGTTACCTGCCTTGCGGGGCTGTCTGGCGCGTCCAGGACCGATCGTTTGATGGCCCGATAGCGGTCGCGCTCGGCGGCACACCAGGGGTCGGGCCAGCCTTCGAGCAGGTCGCCGCTTCGTGCCAGCCGGCGCAGGACAGGGTGACTGGTCGCAGGTGCCGGACGTCCGTCGATCACTGCCATTGCCTCGTGCAGCGCGAGGGCCTCGTGCCAGTCGACCTTCACCTCGGGAGCCAGGCTGACGTATTGATGCTCCACCACGAGCAGGCAGTCGGCGCCCAACGGTCGGAGTCGCCACAGGGCGGAGCGCAGTGAGGACACCGCCTTCTGCGGCGGGCTGCCGGGCCACAGCAAGTCGCACACCCAGCTACGGTGCAGCTCGCGACGCTTCACAGCGGTCAGTGCCACCAACCGGCGACATGACGGCGGCAGCACCACCGGCTCCATGTCTCGGTAGACGGCGAACTCGCCGAGGAGGTTCAGCGTGAATTGCTTGGACACACGATCATCCTCGAGCCTGGCCGCGGCCATGACATCAGTAGTGCACTACCTGTATTTGGCGCACAATTCCGCCACCACGCCGTAGACAATCCGTGGCCCGATGCCCTGATGCGGTGGAATTGCGGTGAGATCTGGCGAGAAAGGGACATACAAGGTGAACGAGGAGAGGCCGAGTCCGGTTCAAACTCACCGGTTGAGCCGGATGACCGGACGTGACCCGCATGAGCAGCACCGGGTGGCGACCCCGCTGGAGCTGTTGTTCGACCTGACCTTTGTGATCGCCTTCGGCGTGGCGGCCTCGCAGCTCGCGCACCTGATGGCGGAGGGGCACGTATCGGCCGGACTCGCGGGTTTCGGGTTCTCCGCCTTCGCGATCTGGTGGGCGTGGATGAACTTCACCTGGTTCGCATCGGCCTATGACACCGACGACTGGATCTACCGGGTGATGACGATGCTGCAGATGGTCGGCGTCATCATCCTGGCCATGGGCATCCCGCCCGTCTTCGCCTCCATCGAACACGGCGGGCACGTCGACAACGTGGTGATGGTGGCCGGTTATGTGGTGATGCGAATTGCCTTGGTGGGGCAGTGGTTACGGGCCGCCGTGCAGGATCCGCCCCGCCGGTCCGCTTGCCTGACCTACGCATCCGCCGTCGTCATCGCCCAGATCGGGTGGGTGGTGCAGATCTTCGTCCAGACCTCCCTGACGGTCTTCTTCGTCACCGCATTGGTGCTGATGGTCGTGGAGATCGGCGGGCCGATCCTGGCCGAGCGCCGGATGGGCGGCACCCCATGGCACGCCCATCATGTCGCCGAGCGCTATGGACTGCTCGCGATCATCGCGTTGGGCGAGGGAGTGGTCGGCACGGTGGCATCCCTGACCGCGGCGGTGGGGGAGCACGGCTGGTCCACCGATGCGATCCTGCTCGTAGCCTCCGGTATCGGGCTGACCTTCGGGATGTGGTGGGTGTACTTCCTGGTGCCGGCCGGGGCGCTGCTGCATGCCCAGCGCACGCTGTCGTTCTGGTACGGGTATCTGCATCTGGCGGTGTTCGCGGCGATTGTGGCCACCGGCGCGGGATTACACGTGGCGGCTTACTACATCGACGGTGAATCGAAGCTGGATTCCGTCGACACCGTGCTGGCAGTGGCGATCCCGGTGGGCGTCTATCTGGCGGCGATGTTCGTCATCTACTCGTTCTTGGTGGCGGATTTCGATCTGCTGCACGCACTTCTGCTGGTGCTGGCCGCGGCCGCCCTTGTGGCTGCGGTGGCGCTCGCCGCCCATGGGACGCCGATGGCGGTCTGTCTGCTGGTCGTCACCGCGGCACCGGTGGTCGTGGTCATCGGGTTCGAGGCGGTCGGGCATCGGCACGCCGCCGAGATCGTCGGCCGGCGCCTTGATGTTCACCGGCCCGGGTGAGTCTCGAAGCTTTCCAACAGCATTCGTTCCTGCTCGGCGGCCAGCAGCCGTCGGGTCTTGGTGCGGGTGATCAGGATTCCGATCGTGGCCAGGATCCACACCGCGTATTGCACCGACCAGGCCAGCCGGAACGACGCGAACGAGTAGCTGTCGGTGCCGGACAGGATCAGGCCCATCGCCTGCATCACGAGGAGCGCAGCCAGGAAGCCGCCCATGTTCACCATGCCCTGGGCCGTGCCCAGCGTGTGGCTCGGATTGAAGGTCCGGGCGAAGTCGAAGCCGACCATCGAACCCGGGCCGCCCACCGAGATGACGACGATGAGCACCACCAACAGCCACACGGGCGCCGGGCCGGGCAAGGCCAGCACCACGGTCCAGATCAGGGCATTGCTGGCGATGATCCACAGCACCAACCGTGACCTGCGGTGCGGATGACGGCCGGTGAATATGCCGATCATGATTCCGGCCGAGATGGCGGCGACCACCGAGACGGTCAGCAGGGAGCCTGCCGCGGTCTCCGAAAGTCCCTGCGCCACCGTCAGGTAGGGCACTCCCCACATCAATGCGAACACCGTTACCGAGAACTGGGTGCCCATATGGGTGAAGAATCCGAGCCTTGTTCCCGGCCGCAGCCAGACGGTCTTGATGCGGGACAGGGTGGTGTGCAAGGAGATCGGCTCGGATGTCAGCGCGGAACCGTGCGGCGTATTGCGAATCAGGGCCAGCGCCAACACGATCACCACGATGCCGAAGGCCGCGACCGACAGGTATGCCGGCGTCCAGCCGGAGCCGGTGAGGATGGCGAGGAATGGGACCGCGGAAAGGACCTGCCCCAACTGTCCGCAGATTCCGGTCAGCTGCGCGACCAACGGGACGCGCTGCGGCTCGAACCAGTACGGCACCAGGCGGAGAACCGAGATGAAGGTCAATGCGTCGCCCAGACCGACGATGGCCCGGGCACCGATGGCAGCCGGAAGCGATTCGCTGAGCGCCAGGACGAGCTGGCCCGCGGTCATCAGCGCGGCCCCACAGACGATGAGTGCACGAGACCCGAACCGGTCCAACAGTAATCCGGCCGGAACCTGGGCCGCGGCGTAGACGATCACCTGCAGCACGACGAACGTGGACAGCACACCCGGGCTCGCGGCAAACCTGTCAGCGGCCTGCAGACCCGAGACGCCGAGCGTGGTGCGGTCGAGGACCGCGATGATGTAGGCGAGTAGCCCGGCGGCCCAGACGATCCAGGGACGCACGCGGGCACCTTTCGTCAAATGTGTTTGTCGGGGCAGACGTACATGCTCTCGCACCGCGGGCGCCGAAGCGAACGCGTTTCTTTGTGGCGGCTGTGAATTTGGTCTCCGGACCGGCTTTGCGGCGATTCATAAAGTTGGCTGAAAATGCATGCTCGCGTTGAAATTGTGGCGGGTGGGACTGCATATTCGCAGATCGTCGGGCTACTTTGGAACGCGCCGGAAGATCGATGCATCTTGGTGTAAATTCGCTCAGGGCATTAACGGAGGAGTAGGGTGTCGGCATGAATCGATGTTCAAACCGACGCGGAGGACGTCGGCTTGGTTGAGTATCGTCTTGAGGATCTGGCGCGCATTTCCGGCGTCAGCGCTCGCAATATCCGCGCTTATCGTGAGCGCGGACTGTTGGATTCGCCGCGCCGCGTCGGGCGCTCGGCGTACTACGGCGAGCGGCACCTGGCGCAGTTGACGGCGATCAGCCAGCTACTGGCCAAGGGTTTCAACTCGGCGCACATCGCCGAGTTCTTCGCAGGCTTGCGCAGCGGCAAGGACCTGCCCGGCGCCCTGGGGATCGAAGCTTCGGACTGGGGCCGTCCGAAAACACTGGCACTGAATGTGGATCCGGCCGACGATGATGTCCGCACCCTCGTGGACTTCGGGTTGCTACATATCGTCGACGGCGCCGTGGAGATGTCCGACCCGGCGCTGGCCGCACTGGTCGCCGACGCCGAGGACCAGCGGCGCTGCATCCGCATCATCGCCCACCTCGCTCGGTCGACGGACGCGGCGATCGATCGGGTCGCCGAGTCGGTTGTCGATGCGCTCTCCGAATGCCGAGGCGGCTCGTCCGATACCGACCTGCGTGAGCTGGCCCGGGCCGTCGTCTCGGTCGGGCTGGAACGGTCCCTGCGGACGGGCCTGGCCACCGCCGATTAGTCCGGCCCAGAACCGGCTGGTGCAGCTGTGATCCCCGCCGGCGACATCCGCACGTCAGGCGCCATCGGAGCGATTCGTGTTGGCGGGATCGGGGTCGACGTCAACCACGTCCTCAAGCCGCGATTCGGCCGGTGGGACTGAAATTGTTACCGACGAGTAAGATAATCCAGCAAACTTTTTGTTCGGACGCTCAGGATTCGCTAGACAGAATCGGCCCGATTGTCTGCTGGTTCACGGCCACTTCGAGGCCTTCGATGTGGCGGAAAATTTAGATAACGATTCGATAACAATACTGCCTTGATCTGCGCAGTTGTGGCTACTCGACCGTAACCACCTGCCAACAGGACGTTTGTCCCGAATGGCTTTGGCCGCCAGTCGGTGCCGCGTTACGTTACCGGCGGTTACCCATGCGTAGAACTCGCCAGTAACCAATCTGGGCGGAAAACGCCCACTCCTTCTTATGACACTCTTAGTACGGCGGGAATGCGAGTGACACCGTCCGGAGACCTCCGGCGGCCTGTGTTCCAGCCTGATTCGACGCTGAATCGCCGTTGGCCTGTCGCCGGGCAGCCACACCGCCCCAGACACGCAGACACCGAAGACCGCACGCGACAGCCATACGCGACCCCATTCACCGCAGAACCACAGCAGCACCGAGGAGATAGCGCCAGTGACGATCTACGAACACGACCGGGTGTCCGCCGGTCGCAACGACGATGAAGGATCCGTTGGTCGCCAGGCTGACTCCACCCATGCCCTCGTGGACCGGCTGAGCGCCGGAGAGCCCTACGCCGTGGCCTTTGGTGGCCAGGGCAGCGCCTGGCTGGAGACTCTTGAGGAACTGGTGTCCTCGGCCGGGATCGAGGCCGAGCTGGCGACCCTGGCCGGCGAGGCCGAATTGCTGCTCGAGCCGGTTGCCGCCGAACTCGTCGTGGTGCGGCCCATCGGGTTCGAGCCGCTGCAGTGGGTCCGGGCCCTGGCCGCCGAAGAGCCGGTGCCGTCCGACAAGCAGCTGACCTCGGCCGCTGTCTCGGTGCCTGGTGTGCTGCTCACCCAGATCGCCGCGGTGCGTGCCCTGGCACGACAGGGCATGGACCTGGTGGCCACCCCGCCGGTCGCCGTCGCCGGGCATTCCCAGGGCGTGCTGGCCGTCGAGGCTCTGGCCGCCAAGGGCGCCAAGGACGTGCAGCTGCTGGCGCTGGCGCAGCTGATCGGTGCCGCGGGCACCCTCGTGGCCCGTCGCCGCGGGATCACCGTGCTGGGTGACCGCCCGCCGATGGTTTCGGTGACCAATGCCGAGCCCGAGCGCATCTACGAGCTGCTCGAAGAGTTCAGCCAGGACGTGCGCACCGTGCTGCCTCCGGTGCTGTCGATCCGCAACGGCCGGCGCTCCGTTGTGATCACCGGCACACCCGAGCAGCTGTCGCGGTTCGAGCTGTACTGCAACCAGATCGCTGAGAAGGAAGAGGCCGAGCGCAAGAGCAAAGTCCGCGGCGGCGCGGTCTTCGCCCCGGTCTTCGACCCGGTGCAGGTCGAGGTCGGTTTCCACACCCCGCGCCTGGCCGACGGCATCGAGATCGTCGCGCGTTGGGCCGAGGCCGTCGGCATCGACGTCGAGCTCGCCCGCGCGATGACCGAGGCCATCCTGGTCAGCCAGGTGGACTGGGTCGACGAGATCACCGAGATCAGCGAGGCCGGTGCCCGCTGGATCCTCGACCTCGGCCCCGGCGACATCCTGACCAGACTGACCGCCCCCGTGGTGCGCGGGCTCGGCATCGGGATCGTGCCCGCCGCCACCCGCGGTGGCCAGCGCAATCTGTTCACCATCGGCGCCGTGCCCGAGGTGGCCCGGCCGTGGTCGAGCTACGCCCCGACCGTGGTGAGCCTGCCCGACGGATCGGTCAAGCTCTCGACCAAGTTCACCCGACTGACCGGACGCTCGCCGATTCTGCTGGCCGGTATGACCCCCACCACAGTCGACGCCAAGATCGTCGCGGCTGCAGCAAACGCGGGCCACTGGGCCGAACTCGCCGGCGGCGGGCAGGTCACCGAGCCGATCTTCAACGACCGCATCGCCGAGTTGGGCGATCTGCTGGAGCCCGGCCGGGCCATTCAGTTCAACACGCTGTTCCTCGATCCGTACCTGTGGAAGCTGCAGGTCGGCGGCAAGCGCCTGGTGCAGCGGGCCCGTCAGTCCGGCGCGCCGATCGACGGCGTCGTCGTCAGCGCCGGCATCCCGGACCTGGAAGAGGCGGTCGAGCTGATCGGCGAGCTGAATGATCTGGGCATCAGTCATGTGGTGTTCAAGCCGGGCACCGTCGAGCAGATCCGCTCGGTCATCCGGATCGCGGCCGAGGTGCCCACCAAGCCGGTGATCGTGCACATCGAGGGCGGCCGTGCCGGTGGTCACCACTCGTGGGAGGACCTCGACGACCTGCTGCTGGCCACCTACTCCGAGCTGCGCAGCCGGTCCAACATCACCATTTGCGTCGGCGGCGGCATCGGCACCCCCGAGCGCTCCGCCGAGTACCTGTCCGGCCGCTGGTCGGCCGCCCACGGCTACCCGCTGATGCCGATCGACGGCATCCTGGTCGGCACCGCCGCCATGGCCACCCTCGAGGCCACCACCAGCCCGCAGGTCAAGCAGCTGCTGGTGGACACCAAGGGCACCGAGGCATGGGTGGGTGCGGGCAAGGCTTCGGGCGGCATGGCCTCCGGCCGCAGCCAGCTCGGCGCCGACATCCACGAGATCGACAACACCGCGTCGCGTTGCGGCCGGCTGCTCGACGAGGTGGCCGGTGACGCCGAAGCGGTGGCCGCCCGCCGCGACGAGATCATCGCCGCGATGACCAACACCGCCAAGCCGTACTTCGGTGACGTCGCCGACATGACCTACCTGCAGTGGCTGCGCCGCTACATCGAACTGGCGATCGGCGAGGGCAACAGCACCGCCGACACCAAGCGCGACGACTCGCAGTGGCTGGACATCACCTGGCGGGACCGCTTCGAGCAGATGCTCAAGCGCGCCGAAGCCCGTTTGCACGCACAGGATTTCGGTCCGATCGAGACCCTCTTCGACGACGAGCAGCTGCTCGAGGACCCGAAGGGCGCACTGGCCGCGCTGGTCTCGGCCTACCCGGACGCCGCCTCCGTGCAGCTGCACCCGGCCGACGTGCCGTTCTTCGTCGAGCTCTGCAAGACGCTGGGCAAGCCGGTCAACTTCGTCCCGGTCATCGACAAGGACGTTCGCCGTTGGTGGCGCAGCGATTCGCTGTGGCAGGCCCACGATGCGCGCTACGACGCGGACCAGGTCTGCGTCATCCCCGGCACCGCCGCCGTGGCCGGCATCACCCGGGTCGACGAGCCCGTCGGTGAGCTGCTGGACCGCTTCGAGCAGGCCGCCGTCGACGAGGTGCTGGCCGCAGGCGCCCAGCCGCAGGCCGTGCTGTCGCGCCGTCAGGGCCGCGACGACGTCACCGGCCCGCTGGCGGTGTTGCTCGACGCCCCCGACGTGTTGTGGGCCGGTCGCACCTCGGTCAACCCGGTGCACCGGATCGCGCCGGCCGCCGAGTGGCAGGTGAACGAGAACCGTTCCGCCACAAACCCGTCCACCGGGGCCCGGCTCGAGGTCGCCGACGATCGGCACGTGGTGCTGTCGGTGCCGTTGTCGGGAACCTGGATCAACATCCGGTTCACCCTGACCGAGGCCATCCGCAGCGGTGGCGCACCGGTCGTCGAGGTCGCCGATGCCGCGACCGCGATGCGCTCGGTGCTCGCGATCGCCGCGGGTGTCGACGGACCGGACGCCCTGCCGCAGGTCGTCGACGGGACCGCCAAGGTCACCGTGGCGTGGAACCCCGAGCAGGTCGCCGATCACACCGGTGTCACCGCGACCTTCGGTGCGCCGCTGGCGCCGACGCTCACCGTCGTGCCGGACGCGCTGGTCGGACGCTGCTGGCCCGCGGTGTTCGCCGCGATCGGTTCGGCCGTCACCGACTCCGGATTCCCGGTCGTCGAGGGCCTGCTGAGCCTGGTGCACCTGGATCACGCCGCGCACCTGCTGGCTGAGCTGCCGACCGAGCCGGCCGAATTGACCGTCACCGCAACGGCTTCGGCCGCCACCGACACCGAGGTCGGCCGGGTGGTTCCGGTTGAGGTGGTCGTGAAGGCAGCCGATGGCACCGAGCTGGCGAAGCTGGAGGAGCGGTTCGCGATCCGCGGCCGTACCGGCGAGACCGAGCTGACCGACCCGGTCCGGGCCGGTGGGGCGATCTCCGACAATGCCACCGACACCCCGCGCCGGCGCCGTCGCGACGTCACGGTCGGTGCGCCCGTGGACATGCGGCCCTTCGCCGTGGTGTCCGGTGACCACAACCCGATCCACACCGACCGGGCAGCGGCGCTGCTGGCCGGCCTGGAATCGCCGATCGTGCACGGCATGTGGCTGTCGGCCGCGGCGCAGCACGTCCTGACCGCCACCGACGGCAAGCCGATTCCGCCGGCCAAGCTGGTCGGCTGGACCGCCCGCTTCCTGGGCATGGTCAAGCCGGGCGACGAGGTCGACTTCCGCGTCGACCGGGTCGGAATCGACGTCGGCGCAGAGGTTGTCGAGGTTCAGGCCCGCATCGGGTCCGAGCTGGTGATGGCCGCGACCGCGCGTCTGGCCGCACCCAAGACCGTCTACGCGTTCCCCGGCCAGGGCATCCAGTCCAAGGGGATGGGCATGGAGGTCCGGGCCCGGTCCAAGGCCGCCCGCAAGGTGTGGGACAAGGCCGACAAGTTCACCCGCGAGACGCTGGGCTTCTCGGTGCTGCACGTGGTCCGCGACAACCCCACGTCGTTGATCGCTTCCGGTGTGCACTACGAGCACCCCGAGGGCGTGCTGTACCTGACCCAGTTCACCCAGGTCGCCATGGCCACCACGGCCGCGGCCCAGGTCGCCGAGATGCGTGAGCAGGGCGCGTTCGTCGAAGGCGCGATCGCCTGCGGTCACTCCGTCGGTGAGTACACCGCGCTGGCCTGCGTTTCCGGCGTCATCGAACTCGAAGGTCTGCTGGAGGCGGTGTTCCACCGCGGCTCCAAGATGCACGACATCGTGCCGCGTGACGAGCGGGGCCGGTCCAACTACCGGCTGGCTGCCATCAGGCCGTCGCAGATCGACCTCGCCGACGAGGACGTCGAGAGCTTCGTCGCCGAGATCGCCGAGCGCACAGGTGAATTCCTGCAGATCGTGAACTTCAACCTGCGCGGTTCGCAGTACGCGATCGCCGGAACCGTGCGCGGTCTGGAGGCGCTGGAGGAAGAGGTCGAGCGTCGTCGCGAGATCAGCGGCGGCAAGCGGTCGTTCATCCTGGTCCCCGGCATCGACGTGCCGTTCCACTCCAGCGTGCTGCGGGTGGGCGTGGACGACTTCCGGCGCAGCCTGGAACGCGTCCTGCCGCGCGACCGCGATCCGGAGTTGGTCGTCGGCCGCTACATCCCGAACCTGGTGCCCCGGCCGTTCACGCTGGACCGCGACTTCATCCAGGAGATCCGCGACCTGGTCCCGGCCGAGCCGCTCGACGAGATCCTCGCCGACTACGACACCTGGCGTAACGAGCGGCCGATCGAGTTGTGCCGCAAGATCGTCATCGAGCTGCTGGCTTGGCAGTTCGCCAGCCCGGTGCGCTGGATCGAGACCCAGGACCTGCTCTTCATCGAGGAGGCCGCGGGCGGACTCGGGGTGGAGCGGTTCGTCGAGATCGGTGTGAAGAACGCGCCGACGGTCGCCGGACTGGCCACCAACACGCTCAAGCTGCCCGAATACGCCCACAGCACCGTCGAGGTGCTCAACGCCGAGCGCGATGCCGCGGTGCTGTTCGCCAGCGACACCGATCCGGAGCCGGAGCCCGAGGTCGAAGAATCGGCCCCGGCGGCGGAATCCGAGTCTGCTCCTGCCGCCGAGGCAGCACCGGCTCCGGCGGCCGCACCTGCCGCCCCGTCCGGTGGCCCGCGGCCCGACGACATCACGTTCGACGCGGCCGACGCCACGGTGGGTCTCATCGCGCTGAGCGCCAAGATGCGCATCGACCAGATCGAGGCCCTGGACTCCATCGAGTCCATCACCGACGGTGCGTCCTCGCGTCGCAACCAGCTGTTGGTCGACCTGGGTTCCGAGCTGAACCTGGGCGCCATCGACGGTGCCGCCGAGGCGGATCTGGGCGCGCTCAAGGGACAGGTCAGCAAGCTGGCCCGTACCTACAAGCCGTTCGGTCCGGTGCTCTCTGACGCCATCAACGATCAGTTGCGCACGGTGTTCGGGCCGTCGGGCAAGCGCCCGGGCTACATCGCCGAGCGGGTCACCAAGACCTGGGAGCTGGGTCCGGGCTGGGCCAAGCACGTCACCGTCGAGGTGGCGCTGGGCACCCGTGAGGGCAGCAGCGTTCGCGGCGGCGACCTGGGTGGTCTGCACCCGGGCGCGCTGGCCAGTGCGGCCGACGTCGACAAGGTCATCGATGCGGCGGTGGCTGCGGTCGGTGCCCGCCAGGGTGTGCCCGTGAGCCTGCCCTCGGCCGGCGGTGCCGGTGGTGGCGGCGTGGTCGATTCGGCCGCACTCAACGAGTTCGCCGAGAAGGTCACGGGTCCCGACGGCGTGCTGGCCTCGGCCGCGCGCACGATTCTGGGCCAGCTCGGCTTGGATGTTCCAGTCACCCCGTCCGATGGCTCCGCGACCGATGCCGAACTGATCGACCTGGTCACCACCGAACTCGGTTCGGACTGGCCGCGATTGGTGGCTCCGGCGTTCGACGGCAAGAAGGCCGTCGTGTTCGACGACCGCTGGGCCAGCGCCCGTGAGGACCTGGTCAAGCTGTGGCTCGCCGGCGAGGACGAGATCGACACCGAATGGCCGCGCCTGTCGGAGCGGTTCGAGGGTGCCGGGCATGCCGTTGCCACGCAGGCGAATTGGTGGCAGGGCAAGGCTCTCGCCGCCGGCCGTACCATCCACGCCTCGCTGTTCGGTCGCATCGCGGCCGGCGCTGAAAACCCCGGAACCGGTCGGTATTCCAACGAGGTCGCCGTGGTGACCGGTGCGTCGAAGGGCTCGATCGCCTCGGCGGTCGTCGGGCAGCTGCTCGACGGCGGCGCCACCGTCATCGCGACCACCTCGCGTCTGGACGACGATCGGTTGGCGTTCTACAAGGAGCTGTACCGCGAGAACGCCCGTTTCGGTGCCACCCTGTGGGTGGTCCCGGCCAACATGGCGTCGTACTCCGACATCGACAAGCTGGTCGAGTGGGTCGGTAGCGAGCAGATCGAAAGCCTTGGGCCGCAATCGATCCACCTCAAGGATGCGCAGACCCCGACGCTGCTGTTCCCGTTCGCCGCACCGCGCGTGGCCGGGGACCTGTCGGAGGCGGGTTCACGCTCCGAGATGGAGATGAAGGTGCTGCTGTGGGCCGTTCAGCGGCTCATCGGCGGGCTGTCGACCATCGGTGCCGAGCGTGACATCGCCTCGCGTCTGCACGTGGTGCTCCCGGGCTCGCCGAACCGCGGCATGTTCGGTGGCGACGGTGCGTACGGCGAATCCAAGTCCGCGCTCGACGCGCTGGTGAACCGGTGGAGCGCCGAGTCGTCGTGGGCCGAGCGGGTCAGCCTGGCGCACGCGCTGATCGGCTGGACCAAGGGCACCGGACTGATGGGGCACAACGACGCCATCGTCAGCGCGGTCGAGGAAGCCGGTGTCACCACCTACAGCACCGCGGAGATGGCAGCCATGCTGCTGAACCTGTGCACGGTGGAGGCCAAGGTGGCCGCGGCTGAAGCGCCCATCAAGGCGGACCTGACCGGCGGTCTCGGCGACATCAAGATCGACATGGCCGAGCTGGCCGCCAAGGCCCGGGAAGACATGGAAGCCAAGGCTTCTTCGGCCTCCGAGGACGACGAGAACGAGGGCACGATCCCGGCCCTGCCGTCCCCGCCGCGCGGACACAACCCGGCGCCCGCGCCGGAGTGGGCCGATCTCGACGTCGACCCGGCCGACCTGGTGGTCATCGTCGGTGGCGCCGAGCTCGGACCGTACGGATCGTCGCGGACCCGCTTCGAGATGGAGGTCTCCGGCGAGCTGTCGGCGGCCGGTGTGCTGGAGCTGGCGTGGACGACCGGTCTGGTCAAGTGGGAAGACGACCCCAAGGCCGGCTGGTACGACACCCAGACCGGTGAGCTGGTGCCCGAATCGGAGATCGTGGAGCGCTACCACGACGCCGTCGTAGAGCGTTGCGGTATCCGCGAGTTCGTCGACGACGGCGCGATCGATCCCGATCACGCCTCGCCGCTGCTGGTCAGCGTGTTCCTGGACAAGGACTTCTCGTTCGTGGTCTCCAGTGAGGCCGACGCCCGGGCGTTCGTGTCCTTCGATCCCGAGCACACTGTGGCCCGGCCGGTGCCGGACTCCAGCGACTGGCAGGTGATCCGCAAGGCGGGCACCGAGATTCGGGTTCCGCGCAAGACCAAGCTGTCGCGTACGGTCGGCGCCCAGATCCCCACCGGGTTCGACCCGACGGTGTGGGGCATCACCCCGGACATGGCCAACTCGATCGACCGGGTTGCGCTGTGGAACATCGTGGCGACCGTGGATGCGTTCCTGTCCTCGGGCTTCACCCCGACCGAGCTGATGCGCTGGGTGCACCCGAGCCTGGTGGCGTCCACGCAGGGCACCGGCATGGGCGGCATGACCTCGATGCAGACCATGTACCACGGCAACCTGCTGGGCCGCGCCAAGCCGAACGACATCCTGCAGGAGGTGCTGCCGAACGTTGTTGCGGCACACGTCATGCAGAGCTACGTCGGTGGCTACGGCGCCATGGTCCACCCGGTCGGCGCCTGCGCCACCGCGGCGGTGTCGGTCGAGGAGGGTGTGGACAAGATCCGCCTCGGCAAGGCCGACCTGGTGATCGCAGGCGGCTTCGACGACCTGACGCTGGAAGCGATCATCGGCTTCGGTGACATGGCTGCCACGGCCGACACCGAGATGATGCGCGCCAAGGGCATCAGCGACTCGAAGTTCTCCCGTGCCAACGACCGTCGTCGCCTCGGCTTCCTGGAAGCCCAGGGTGGTGGCACCATCCTGCTGGCCCGCGGTGACCTCGCCGCCAAGATGGGCCTGCCGGTGCTGGCGGTCGTCGGCTACGCGCAGAGCTTCGCCGACGGTGTGCACACCTCGATCCCGGCTCCGGGCCTGGGTGCCCTTGGCGCCGGGCGCGGCGGCAAGGACTCGCAGCTGGCCCGCTCGCTGGCCAAGCTGGGCGTCGGCGCCGACGACATCGCGGTGATCTCCAAGCACGACACCTCGACGCTGGCCAACGATCCCAACGAGACCGAGCTGCACGAGCGGCTGGCCGACTCGATGGGTCGCTCGGCGGGCGCCCCGCTGTTCATCGTCAGCCAGAAGACGCTGACCGGGCACGCCAAGGGCGGCGCCGCGGTGTTCCAGATGATGGGTCTGTGCCAGATCCTGCGCGACGGCGTCATCCCGCCGAACCGCAGCCTGGACTGCGTCGACGACGAGCTGGCCACCTCCGGCCACTTCGTCTGGGTGCGCGAAGCCCTCGACCTGCGTGGGAAGTTCCCGCTCAAGGCCGGTCTGGTCACCAGCCTCGGCTTCGGTCACGTGTCGGGTCTGGTTGCCCTGGTGCACCCGGAGGCGTTCATCGCGGCGCTGGATCCGGCCGAGCGCGACGACTACCGCAAGCGTGCCGAGCAGCGCACGCTGGCCGGTCAGCGTCGACTGGCCGGGGCGATCGCCGGTGGGCGTCCGATGTACGAGAAGCCCGCCGACCGCCGGTTCGACCACGATGTGCCGGAGAAGCGTCAGGAAGCAGCGATGTTGCTGAACGCGGACGCCCGACTCGGAGACGACGATCTCTATGTGCGGTGAGTCCGTGCATGCAGCGGTGAGCTAGGTTCGCTTCCATGGCGATTGTGGGAGTAGGCATCGATCTGGTTTCCATACCTGAGTTCGCCGAGCAGGTAGACCGACCGGGAACCGTATTCGCCGAGACGTTCACGCCAGGTGAGCGCCGGGACGCCGCGGACAAGAGTTCGTCGGCGGCCCGGCACCTGGCGGCCCGGTGGGCGGCCAAGGAAGCCGTGATCAAGGCCTGGTCGAGCTCACGGTTCTCCAAGCGGCCGGCTCTGCCGGAGGGGATCCACCGCGATATCGAGGTGGTCACCGACATGTGGGGCCGGCCCAAGGTGCGGTTGTCCGGTGAGATCGCCAAGCATCTTGAGACGGTGACCATTCACGTCTCGCTCACCCACGAGGCTGACACCGCCGCCGCGGTGGCGATCATCGAGGAGCTCTAACTTCTGCACCGCGAGCGTGCGCGTCTGCTGCTGGACACGCCGTGTTCGGGCAACAGTTTGCGCACTCTCGGCGGGCTCGACAGAGCGGCTAGGGTCGTCACCATGACTGATGTCGTGCAGCGGGTACAGCAGGTGTTGCCGTCGGTGCGATCCGACCTGGAGGATCTGGTCCGCATCCAGTCGGTGTGGGCCGACCCGGCCCGACGGGACGAGGTGCACCGCAGCGCCGAGGCGGTCGCAAAGCTGTTGTCGGACGCGGGCTTTCCCGACGTCCGCATCGTCAGCGAAGGCGGTGCACCTGCCGTCATCGCGCACTATCCGCCACCGCCGGGTGCGCCCACGGTGCTGCTGTACGCCCACCACGACGTGCAGCCCGAGGGCGATCCGGCCCAGTGGGACTCCGCACCATTCGAACCCACCGAACGTGACGGCCGGCTCTACGGCCGCGGCACCGCCGACGACAAGGCCGGTATCGCAACACATCTGGCCGCGATAAGGGCCTTCGACGGCAAGCCCCCGGTGGGCGTCACGGTCTTCGTCGAAGGCGAGGAGGAATCCGGTTCGCCGTCACTGGGCGCGCTGCTGGCTGCGCACAAAGCTGCCCTGGCCGCCGACGTCATCGTCATCGCCGACTCCGACAACTGGAGCACCGAGATCCCGGCGTTGACCGTGACCCTGCGTGGCCTGGCCGACTGTGTGGTCGAGGTGGCCACTCTGGACCACGGATTGCACTCGGGTCTGTGGGGCGGGGTCGTGCCCGACGCGTTGAGCGTGCTGGTGCGGCTCCTGGCCAGCCTGCACGACGACGACGGAAACGTCGCGGTCGCCGGTTTGCACGAGGCCACCGCGGCCGACGTGGACCGCGGCGAGCACTGGGTCCGCCAGGAGTCCGGCCTGCTCGACGGTGTGTCCGAGATCGGTTCCGGGTCAGTGGTGCAACGCATGTGGGCCAAGCCCGCCATCACCGTCATCGGTATCGACACCACACCCATCGACAAGTCGTCGAACACCCTGATCCCACGTGCCCGGGCCAAGATCAGCATGCGAGTTGCACCCGGCGGAGACGCCCACGCGCACCTGGAGGCGCTGACCCGTCACCTGCAGGCTCATGTCCCGTGGGGCGCCCAGGTCACGGTCAGCCCGGGCGATGTCGGTCAGCCTTACGCGATCGACGCCTCGGGGTCGGTATACGACGCGGCCCGTTCGGCGTTCCGCACCGCCTGGGGAACCGACCCGGTGGACATGGGTATGGGCGGCTCTATCCCGTTCATCGCCGAGTTCGCCGAGGCGTTTCCGGCCGCGACCATTCTGGTGACCGGCGTCGAGGATCCAGCCACCCAGGCGCACAGTGTCAACGAAAGCCTGCACCTGGGCGTGCTGGAGAAGGCGGCCACGGCCGAGGCGTTGCTGCTCGAAGCGCTGGCGCGCTAGACCGAGATGACCGGCAGCGTCGGCTGGTTCGTTGTCGGTCTGATCGCCCTGGCGGTCGGAGCCGAGGTGATGGTCCGCGGCGGTGCGAAACTCGCTGCGCGCCTGGGAATCAGCCCGATCCTGATCGGCCTGACCGTCGTGTCGATCGGCACCAGCCTTCCCGAACTCGCTGTCGGCGTCACCGCAGCCACCACGGGAAGTGGCGACCTGGCTGTCGGCAACATCGCCGGCACCAACGTCGTCAACATCTTGTTCATCCTCGGGCTCAGCGCGTTGATCCGCCCGTTGGCGATCGAACAGCGCACGCTGCGCTTCGATCTGCCGGTGATGGCCGGTTCCGCGGTGCTGCTGTGGGTGCTGGCCGTCAACGGTGTGTTGTCGCGCGTGGACGGGGTGATCCTGGTCTGCGGTGCCATCGTCTACACGGCGGTTCTGATCCGCATGTCGCGGCGGGAGAGCCGGGCCACCGTGGCCGAGTACGGCGAAGCCTTCCCGTCGGGGCAGGCCGGCGATGCCGCGACGAAACCGATTGGCCATGGCGCACTTCAAGATACGGTCATGACCGTCAGTGGCATCGCCGTGGTGATTCTCGGGGCCGAATGGCTGGTGGGCGGTGCGGTGGGGATCGCCCGCGGATTCGGGGTGTCGGACGCGCTGATCGGTCTGACCGTCGTGGCGATCGGAACCTCGGCCCCCGAGCTGGTCACCACGATCGTCTCGACGGTGCGCGGCGAACGTGACATCGCGGTGGGCAACCTGCTCGGCAGCAGCGTCTACAACATCCTGCTGATCCTGGGCATCACCTGCCTGGTACCCGCCAACGGGCTGGAGCTGACGCACAACCTCGTGTGGATCGATATCCCGATCATGGTGGCAGCGAGCCTGGCCTGTGTGCCGATCTTCGTCTCGGGCCGGCGCGTGCACCGGACCGAAGCGGCCGCGATGATCACGGCCTACCTCGGCTACCTGGTGTTCCTGCTGACCACCCAGTCCTGACCGGTGCGGTCAGACCGAAAGGTCGCGGCGCAACTTGGCGACGTGGCCGGTGGCGCGCACGTTGTACTGCGCGACGGCGATCTTGCCCTTCTCGTCGACCAGGAACGTCGAGCGGATGACGCCCTGAACGGTCTTGCCGTACATGGTCTTTTCGCCGAATGCGCCCCAGGCCGTCAGCACCTCACGGTCCGGATCGGACAGCAACGGGAAGGTCAGACCTTCCTTGTCGCGGAACTTGGCGAGTTTCTCCGGCTTGTCAGGGGAGATGCCGACGACGTCCAGACCGGCGTCGTTGAGTTCGGTGAGGCTGTCGCGGAAATCGCACGCCTGCTTGGTGCAGCCCGGCGTCGACGCGGCCGGGTAGAAGTACACGATGACCTTGCGGCCCTTGTAGTCGGAGAGCTTGACGACGTTGCCGTCGGCGTCGGGCAGGCTGAAAGCCGGGGCGGTGTCTCCCACCTCGAGGCGCGGGGTTGGCGGCATGCGCGGGTATCCCTTCTTGTCGACCGGTTCCGTCGTCACGGAGCCGGCTGATCTAGGGTAGTGCGGCAGGGCAGCACGACATGGAGCGGCTTGGAGGAGCAAACAGTGGCGAACCGGGACCCGGAGAGCATCAAGCGGGACATCGATCAGGCTCGCGATCAACTGGCGGTGACTGTCGACTCCCTGGCCGAGCGGGCCAACCCTCAGCGGCTGGCCGACGATTTCAAGACGGCGGTGATCGGCTTCATCAAGAAGCCGGCCGTGACGGCGTCGTTGGCCGGTGCAGGTGTGCTGGTGGTGTTCGTCGTCGTTCGGCGGATCAAGCGGCGCTGAGCCGACCACGGGGCGCGTTACGCGCCGTGACGTGATGAGCCGTTGAGTGGCGAGGTTATTTTGCGCCGCTCAACGGCTCAGGCTTTTTGCGGGGCTTTTGCGCCGCTCAGCGGCGGCGGAACAGGAGCCAGTCCGCCAACGAGAAACTCGGGGGATTGGCGATGCGTCCCAGCCGGTTGCAGCTATACACCATGACGGGCTGATTCGCAGCAACAAACGCTGAAGTTGATGCAGCTGTGGGATCGACGCCACCAGCGGTAGCCATCAGCTAACACCTCTTATCTTGGCGCAAGCGCCACCTGGAAACGAACCACAACAAATCAGCTAACTTGAGATTAACACGGTTTCTTGCGTCTGACCAGCGGAAGTGCTGGTGTCAGATTGTAGGCAGTAACTTACCGTGGCGTCAACATATGGCGTGGTACTCGGCCGGTTAGGTTCTGATGCCGCCGTCAGCACATTATCGACGCGCGTCAATGGGGCTGTTTTCGGTGACGCCCTGGTTGCGCACCGCAAAGTTTCTCGGAGGTCCCCCGGCGCCTGTCGGGGCGCTCCCCGTCGTGCCGGAGGTTGCGGGTGTGACGTACTGAATGTTTGCTGTGAGTGCAGTGACGTGCGCCACGACGCCGGCCGCTTCGCGGCGGTTTGGTGGAGAAAACGATTGGCAAACGCGGGTTGGTCTGGTAACTCGAGGCACTCCGCGCAACTCGGTGCGCATCTGCCGCGGTAGCTGAAATCCACTGCATTGCAGGGCGGGAACGGCCCTTTCTCGTCGAACCGGTTGCTAGTCCATAGGTGTCCAGCTAAGGTCGACTTCGGGTCAGGATAGGGGAGTCGGACCTGGGTCTTGATCTCGGCCGCAACACGGGACGAACGTGTGACAAGGGGGGTATTGCGTTGCAGCTAACTTATTTTCCGTTTGCCAGGATCGCTGCATGTGCCTTCGCCGGTGCAGCTGAACTCGACCGAGTCATCGTCGGGATTCGCTGACGACACCCGATGGCTCATGTCGAACCTCTAGGTACGGATGTGGGCCATGGTCACACCGACTGGAGGTAGCCATATGGCGCATGTGAGCGATGAAACTCTCGGCGATCTACGCCGGGAACTCGACCGCTTCAAAACCGAGCAGTACCGGGACAACGGCTATGCGGCCGCGCATCTGGCCGGTGCGGTGGAGATGTTGTTGGAAGAAGCTGAACCCAGCGTCGGGGACCGGTTCGCCGAGCGATATCGAGCCAGATAGATGTACTGCCGCAGTAACTCTCAAACGCTTAAACGCAAAAACCCTGCCGAGGCAGGGTTTTTGGTTGGTGCGCCGTCAGGGTTTCGAACCCCGGACCCGCTGATTAAGAGTCAGCTGCTCTACCAACTGAGCTAACGGCGCGCGTGAGAGACAATAACAGGAGTTTCGCTCAACAGTGAAATCCGCTGGTCGCGGGCCTGGAACCAGGTTCTGGTGAGCCGGGTTCCCGCGGAACCCTTAGACTATTGCCAAGATTTGCTGTTGACCGTGCGAGGGGTAGGACGAACATGGGGCAGGCCACGACGCTGACCCGTCCGTATCGGGATGTCTTCCGGCGAGCGGTGGTTGCCATGGTGCCCGCGATGATGTTGGGCCTGACGGCGTGCGGGGGACAGGAGACGCAGGGACCGCCGCCGGTGATCACCGACAAGGGGACTCCCTACGGTGACCTGCTGGTGCCCAGGGTCAACGCTTCGGTGACCGACGGTGCGGTGGGGGTGACCGTCGATTCGCCGGTCACGGTGAGCGCGGAGAACGGTGTGCTCGGCGGGGTCACCATGACCAACGAAGAAGGAGTCAGCGTCGCAGGGAAGTTCAGCGCCGACGGGCTGACCTGGTCGACCACTGACCCGCTCGACTACAACGAGCAGTACACGCTCAATGCGCAGTCACTGGGGCTCGGTGGCGTCGCCAACCGGCGCCTGCGGTTCGAGACGCACTCGCCGGCGAATCTGACGATGCCCTATGTCCTGCCCAACGACGGGGAAGTGGTCGGGGTGGGGCAGCCCATTGCGGTCCGCTTCGACGAGAACATCACGGACCGGGTCGCTGCCCAGCGGGCCATCACGGTCAAGACCAATCCGCCGGTCGAAGGCGCCTTCTACTGGCTCAACAACCGCGAAGTGCGTTGGCGTCCAGCCAAATACTGGAAGCCCGGCACCACGGTGGACGTATCCGTCGACACCTATGGCGTCGCATTGGGCGACGGCTTGTTCGGCCAGGGCAACGTCACCACCCACTTCACGGTCGGCGACGAGGTGATCGCGTCCGCCGATGACAACACCAAGACGCTGACCGTCCGGCGCAACGGCGAGGTCGTCAAGGCGATGCCGATCTCGATGGGCAAGAACAGTTCTCCGACGAACAACGGCGTGTACATCATCGGTGACCGCTTCGACCACATGGTGATGGATTCGTCGACCTACGGGGTACCGGTCAACTCGCCCAACGGTTATCGCACCGAGGTGGACTTCGCGACCCAGATGTCCTACAGCGGTATCTACGTGCACGGGGCCCCGTGGTCGGTGGGCAGCCAGGGCTACAGCAATGTCAGCCACGGCTGCCTCAACGTGAGCACCGCCAACGCCCGCTGGTTCTACGAGAACACCAAGCGCGGTGACATCGTCGAGGTGACCAACACCGTGGGTTCGGTGTTGCCGGGCACCGAAGGGCTGGGGGACTGGAACATCCCCTGGGAACAGTGGCGCACCGGCAACGCCAGCACCTGATTACCTGCGCGGTAATCGACAACGCTTCTTGAATCGGTGAATCTGGCTGAGTCCCAGTTGATTACCGTGAAAGAGGCGAAATGGCCGAGCTCGACGACACCGTCACCGGGTACCTCAGCACCTGGAATGCCACCGATGCCGCCCAGCGGCAGGCGCTGCTGGAACAGCACTGGGCGCCGGGCGTCACCTACACCGACCCGCTGGCCCAGGTGAGTGGTCACGACGGCATCTCCGGTGCGATCGAGGCCGTGCACACCCAGTTTCCTGGGTTCGTGTTCACGCTCGTCAGCGGACCCGATGCCCACCACCGGCAGGCGCGCTTCCAGTGGGGCCTCGGCCCGCGCGATGCCGATCCGGTGGTGGTCGGGTTCGACGTGCTGGCTACCGACGGCGACGGCCGGATCCAGACCGTGCTCGGCTTCCTGGACCAGGTGCCCGCCTGACTATGTCGACGAACGGTCCAGGGCCGCAAGCGATTCTTCGATGAAGTCGGTACCGAATGGCGGCATCCCGCCGATCTGGTCCCGGAAGCTCTGCGGGGTGTCGGTCCAGTCGTAGGTGAGCGTGACGTCGGTCTGGTCCCCGTTGGGGACCAGGTCGTACCGCCACCACCAACCACCGGGCGCATGGTGACCCTGCTCGTCGAGCTGTCCGGGTAACCATGCGATGGTCCGGTTCTGATCGAACTCGGTCACCAGGTTGTGCATGACGTAGTGGCCACCGGCCGCCGGAAGGAACATGTTGACCGCGAATATCTGGCCGGTCCCGGTGATCGGTTCGGGGTCGACGGCGTCGCGCACCCAGTCGCCCGGCTCGGTGTCGCAATGCCGGGCCGGGTCGGCCAGGACGGCGAACACCTGAGCCGGGGAGGCGGAGATGGTGCGGGTGACGACGTAGCGCTGGCTGTCGGTTGCCGTCGTGTCGGTCGATGAAGTCATCGGGAGTCCTTTCCGTACAGGTGGGCGATGTCAGGGCTGTCGAGCCAGCCCGAGAAGGTCGGTTGTTTGGGCCACCCGTCGGGCGAGTCCTGCCATTCTTCCTGCCGGCCCCACGGCAGCAGGTCGATCAACGCGAACGAGTGGCTGAGTTGTTCGGTGCCACGGCCATTGGTGTGCCAGGTGCGGTAGACGGTTTTCCCGTCGCGGAAGAACACGTTGACCGCGAAGCCGTCGCCGGGGGCGGCGTCGACGTCGGATCCGAAGGAGCTCTCCGACGACGAGTACCAGTCCATGCGGTTGCCGACCTTGTCGCGGTAGGCCAGCGCCTCCTCGATGGGCCCGTTGGTGACGATGACGAAGCGGGCGTCGTAGTTGTCCAGGAAATCGAGGCGGGTGAACTGTGATGTGAACCCCGTGCAGCCGCCGCACTGCCATTCGGCGCCGTCGGTCCACATGTGGTGGTAGGTGATCAACTGGGCGCGCCCGTCGAATACGTCGGCCAGCCGTACCGGGCCGTCCGCGCCGTTCAGTGTGTACTCCGGCAACTCCACCATCGGCAGCCGGCGGCGCGCGGCGGCGATCGCGTCCAGTTCCCGGGTCGCGGCCTTCTCCCGACGTCGCAGGTCGTCGAGGGCGGTGCGCCAGGTCTGCTGGTCGACTATCGGGGGTTTTCCTGTCGGCATGAAGGGCTCCTGATTGCTGCTCGGAGAATCTCGTTCTCTTAATGGACCCGCCGAGCGTCCGGAATTCATCGCACCCGGTAATGTCCGACGAGCGAAGGGTGACCTAACACCTCGAGATGAACCATGGAGGTCGATCCAGAATGAGCGGTCAGCGAGCCGATGCAGCGCTGCGTCTCCTCGTCGTCGGTGCCTCGTCGGGCATCGGCCACGCGGTCGCGATGAGTGCCACCGAACGCGGCGCCAAGGTGGCCGTGGCCGCGCGGCGCATCGACCTGCTGAATTCCCTGGCCGCCGCGATCGGCGGATACGCCTTCGAACTCGATGTCGAGGACCCCGCGGCGATCAACCGCGTGGTCAACGACGCGGCCGACGCCCTGGGCGGTCTCGATGCCGTGGTGTTCACCAGTACGGTGATCCCGTTCGCCTACATCGAGGACACCGATGTGGCCACCTGGTTGCACGCGTTCAGCGTCAACACCGTCGGTGCCAACAACGTGCTGCGCGCTGCGGCGCCCCGACTCGCCGAGAACGGTGTGGTCCTGGTGGCCTCCAGCTATGACGTGGGCCGCCCGCGTGCCGGTGTGGCGGCATACAGCGCGAGCAAGGCCGCTCTCGACGAGATCCTGCACTCGTGGCGCATCGAGCACCCTGAGCTGTCGCTGATCCGGGTCGGCGTCGGCCCCACCGACGACACCGAGATCCTGCGCGGCGCCGACCGGGACCTGCTGGACCAGTTGGTCAAGACGTGGGTGGCGCAAGGCGCCCTGCCCGCCCGGATGTCGGCCCTGCGCGACGTCGCCAACACCCTGGTGTCGCTCGTGGCCACCGCGTACGAGAATCCGACCGTGGTTCCCGAGATCGTGCAGCTGGCTCCGCGGATTCGGCGGCGGGCCGGCGCGGCGGAATAGTCCGCAATTCAGTTCTCCGGCCGTTGCACAAGGCCTTTGGCCGCATCCGGGGTGCGCTGATTGCACACCCCGCGATGCATGATGCCCGAGGGTCGCTACGCGCAGTAGCTCTCGCCCTTCCCCGGCACGGCTTTCTATGAGTTGTCGATGAGTTCATTGATAATGACAATCATATTCAATAACTTGGACGCTTCGGGTAGCCGGTCTACAAGGAGGGTTCCTCATGTCCGGGGTATGGATGGCCTCACCGCCTGAGACGCATTCGGCATTGCTCAGCAGCGGCCCCGGTCCGGGTGCGATGCTGGCTGCCGCCGGCGCGTGGTCGTCGTTGAGCGTCGAATATGCCGCGGTGGCAGAAGAACTCGCGATGGTGCTGGGTTCAGTGCAGGCCGGATCCTGGCAGGGCACGAGCGCAGAACGGTACGTCGCCGCCCACTTTCCCTATCTGGCGTGGCTGCATCAGGCCAGCGCCGACAGCGCGGCGATCGCGGCTCGGCATGAAACCGCGGCCGGAGCGTATGCCGGTGCGCTGGCGGCGATGCCGACCATGGCCGAGCTGGCCGCCAACCACGCCAGGAATGCAATCCTGGTGTCCACCAACTTCTTTGGTATCAACACCATTCCGATCGCGGTGAACGAGGCCGACTATGTGCGGATGTGGATCCTGGCCGCCGTAACGATGGAGAGCTATCAGGGGGTGTCGGAGGCTGCGCTGGCATCGAGCCCATCGACACCGGCGGCGCCGAGGATTCTTCACGACGACCACGACCACGACCATGATGACGACCATGACCATGACCACGACGGCGATCATGACCACGATCACGACGACCATGGCCACGGAGACCTGAGCCCACTCGACCCGCGGTGGTGGCTGGAAGTCGGCCATGAGCAGATCGAGAACATCGGTCTGCTGATCGACAACCTGCTGAACGACCCCGCTGCCCTGTTGACCAATCTGCCGATGGTGTTGGCCGACATGGCATTCCACGCGGCGCAGCTGCTGCAGGTGGTCGTGCAGTTGTCCCCGGCCCTGATTCAGCCGGCTCTGGGTGTCGTGACCGCCAACCTCGGATGGGCGATCGCAGGTCTGGCCGCGATCCAGCCGGTGCTGCCGGCCGGTGTCGCGGAGATTCCGTCCGGGGCCGAGCCCGAATCGTGGCCTGCGGCCGCGGCCCCATCGACGGTGTCCGGCGGCGCACCGGCTCCGACCGCGTCCTCGGCCCCGGCGGCTCCGTCGACCGGTGTGTCGGCGACCGCGACCGTCACGACGGGGTCGGCGCCGTCGGCCGCACCCGGGGGCGGGCCGGGGTTCTTCCCGCCGTACTTGATCGGCTCGCCCGGTGTCGCCGTCCCGGCCGCGGCCCGGGCCAAATCCGCGACCACCGTCAAGCGGAAAGCCCCGGAGCCCGACATGGCCGCAGCCGGGGCCGGGGAGCAGGCCCGCGAGGCGAGGGCGCGCCGCCGGCGACGCGCCGCAATGCGGGATCGAGGCCACGGCAACGAATACATGGACATCGAGCCCGGTCTACCGCCGGGCCCGGCGCCGACCGTGTCGGATCGCGGCGCGGGGCCGCTGGGCTTCTCTGGTGTGCGGGACCAGCCGGATGCGAGGACGACGGGCCTGACGGCGTTGGACGATGCCGAGTTCGGTGCGGGCCCGACAGTGCCGCTGTTGCCTTCAACCTGGGATCCGGACTCGAAGGAGTGAGCCTGTTGGGTAGAAACGAGAAACGCCGTCTGCTTGCGCAGACGGCGTTCCCGTTATCGGGGTGGCTGACGGGACTCGAACCCGCGACAGCCAGGATCACAACCTGGTGCTCTACCAACTGAACTACAGCCACCATCGCCGCTCGCGCCTCTGGAGCGTATGCGGCTCGTAGATACTAACTGCTCGGGTGCTCTACAGCCGAATCGGTTTCTGGCGAGTCATCCTTGGGTGGCCCGAGCTCGGCCGCGATCGCGGCAATGTCGCTGGTAGACGGCCCGGGCTGGGCGACGAACGCGGTCGAGCGGTAGTACTTGAGTTCGCGGATCGACTCGTGGATATCGGCCAGGGCGCGGTGGGCGAGACCTTTTTCGGGCTGGCCGAAGTAGATCCTGGGGTACCAGCGCCGGCACAGTTCCTTGATCGAGCTGACGTCGATCATCCGGTAGTGCAGGTAATCGTCGAGTTTGGGCATGTCACGGGCGATGAAGCCGCGGTCGGTGGCGATCGAGTTGCCGGCCAGGGGAGCGGCCTTGGCCGTCTTGACGTGCCCGCGGATGTAATCGAGCACCATCTCTTCCGCGGTGGCCACATCGACGGTGGAGGCTCGGACTTCTTCGATCAGTCCCGAGCGGGTGTGCATCGTCTTGACCACGTCGACCATGGACGACAAGGCCTCGTCGTCGGTGTGAATGACCACGTCCAGGCCGTCACCGAGGATGTTCAGGTCCGCGTCGGTGACCAGAACCGCAATCTCGATCAGGCGATCGGACTTGAGGTCCAGGCCGGTCATCTCGCAGTCGATCCATACCAGTTCGTCTCGCACGAAGATCCACAGTATTCCTACACCGCGCGACGGGCCGTCACACCCACCGCGCGTGCCGCCCGGCAAGTAGTGTCAGACCCCGATTGGCTCGTTCGCGACAACTGGGAGGACCGCGGCATGACCACCGAATCGACAGCCACCCCCGCGCAGCAGATCGCTGCCGGTTACGCAGTCGAAGGCCAGGCTTTGGAGCTTGGCACCGTTGTCGTCGACGGATCCGTCGATCCGGCCGCACAGGTCCGTATCCCGTTGGCCACGGTCAACCGGCACGGGTTGATCGCGGGTGCCACGGGTACCGGCAAGACCAAGACGTTGCAGGTGATCGCCGAGCAGTTGTCGGCCGCAGGCGTCCCGGTGGTGATGGCCGACGTCAAGGGTGACCTGTCGGGGCTGTCGCGGCCAGGTGAGGCGAACGAGAAGACCGACCAGCGCGCCAAGGACACCGGCGACACCTGGACGCCGACCGCGTTCCCGGTGGAGTTCCTCTCCCTGGGCACCGAGGGCATCGGGGTCCCGGTGCGCGCCACCATCACCAGCTTCGGCCCGATTCTGCTGTCGAAGGTGTTGGGCCTCAACGCTACTCAGGAGTCCACGCTCGGCCTGATCTTCCACTGGGCCGATCAGAAGGGTCTGCCGCTGCTGGACATCAAGGACCTCCGGTCGGTGATCCAGTTCCTCACCAGCGACGAGGGCAAGCCCGAGCTCAAGGCTCTGGGCGCGGTCTCGGCGACGACGGCGGGGGTGATCCTGCGTGCCCTGGTGAACCTGGAGGCCGAGGGCGCCGACACGTTCTTCGGTGAGCCCGAGCTCGAGCCCAAGGATCTGCTGCGCACCGATGCGCAGGGCCGCGGCATCATCAGCCTGCTGGAGCTGGGGGCCCAGGCCGCCCGGCCGGTGATGTTCTCGACGTTCCTGATGTGGGTGCTGGCCGATCTGTTCACCACGCTGCCCGAGGTCGGCGACGTCGACAAGCCGAAGCTGGTGTTCTTCTTCGACGAGGCGCACCTGCTGTTCGCCGACGCGTCCAAGGCGTTCCTGGAGCAGGTCGAGCAGACCGTCAAGCTGATCCGGTCGAAGGGCGTCGGCGTGTTCTTCTGCACGCAGCTGCCCACCGATGTGCCCAACAACGTGCTGTCACAGCTGGGTGCGCGGGTGCAGCATGCGTTGCGTGCCTTCACGCCCGACGACCAGAAGGCGCTGTCGAAGACCGTCCGCACCTACCCGAAGACCGATGTCTACGACCTGGAGAAGGCGCTGACCTCGCTGGGTATCGGTGAGGCGATCGTGACCGTGCTGTCCGAGCAGGGCGCTCCGACGCCGGTGGCGTGGACCCGCATGAGGGCGCCGCGGTCGCTGATGGCCGCGATCGGCGACGACGCCATCAAGGCCGCCGCACAGGCCAGCCCGCTGCAGGCCACCTACGGCCAGACCGTGGACCGGGATTCCGCCTACGAGCGCCTGGCGGCGAAGATGGCGCCGCCGGTGACCGCCGAGGATCCGGGCGGTTTCGGCGGGGTCGAGGCCTCGGGCGAAATCGAGGCGATGCCGGCGCCGGCGCAGCCCGAAGAGCCGGGGATGCTCGAGCAGGTGCTCAAGAGCTCGGCGTTCAAGAGCGCGATGCGCTCGGCGGGCACCGTGATCGGCCGCGAGATCACCCGCAGCATCTTCGGCACGGGCCGCCGCCGCTGAGCGGCGAATCAGGCTGGAGCCGCTGAGCGGCGAATCAGGCTGGAGCCGCTGAGCGGCTGCGCCGGTTTCGACAAGAGGGTCGTGATCCGCGAGATCAGCAGCCCTGATGTCGAAATCGGCGCGAGCAGCGGCGCGAGCGACGGCGCGAGCGGCGCCGAAGCCGGCGCCAAAAACCTAGCCGCCGCCGAGCTTCTTGTAGACCGCGCCGACGATCGGGGTGACGATGGCGCGCGGCGCGTAGCCGCTGGCCATCGACATGGCCTTGGACGTCACGCCGGGGACCACGCGCATCTTGTTCTTCTCCAGGCCGTCCAGCGACAGCTTGGCGGTGTATTCGGTTGAGATCCACAGGAAGTCGGGGATCAGCCGCTCCACGAGGGACTGCTCGGCCTCGTCGGGCAGGTCGGTCCGGACCGGGCCCGGCGCCAGCACCGTGACGTGCACGCCCGCGCCCTTGAGCTCGCCGCGCAGCGACTCGCTGAACGTGTTGGCGAATGCCTTGGATGCCGCGTAGGTGGCGTTGTTGGGGATGGGCGAGTTGCCTGCCGCCGATCCGGAGATGAGGATGCCGCCGGAGCCGCGCTTGACCATGCCGGGCAGCACGGCCAGCACCAGGTCGTGCACGCCGAGGACGTTCAGCTGCACCTGGGCCTTCTCGCCGGCCGGGTCCAGATCGATGACCGGGCCGAAGGTGGCGGTGCCCGCATTGGCGCACAGGATCGAGATCTCGCGCTGGGCCAGTTCCTGGCAGAGCACGTCCCGGGCCGCCGGGTCGGTGAGGTCGACGGCGCGCACCTCGACGGTGACTCCGTAGCGCTCGGTGAGGCGCTGCGCCAGGGACGTCAGCACCTCCTCGCGTCGCGCGGTGATGATCAGGTGGTGGCCGCGGGCAGCGAGTTCGGTGGCCAACGCTTCGCCGATGTTCTGCGAGGCGCCGGTGACGACGGCGCGGGCATCCGGACTGGGTGCGGGTACGGGCATGCGGCCAATCCTAAGAGGAGCGGGAGGCCATAGGGTGGCGGGCATGACGAACCCTGGGCGGACGAGGGTGCTCGCGTGGGCATTGTGGGATTGCGGCGCGACGGGCCTCAACGCCATCGTCGTCACCTTCGTGTTCTCGGTGTACCTGACCGGAAGCGTCGGTGCGGATCTGCCCGGGGACACCACTCCGGCCAGCTGGCTGGGCCGCGCCATGACGGTCGCCGGTCTCGTGGTGGCCCTGCTGGCCCCGGTCACCGGCATCTGGGTCGACGCCCCGCAGCGGCGCCGCCGGGTGCTGGCCGTGATGACCGGTGCGGCTGTCATGTTCACGGCGGCGATGAGCCTGATCCGGGACGACCACCGCTACCTGATGCCCGGCCTCGTGCTGCTGGCCTGCACCGCAGCCTGCAACGAACTGGCCACCGTGCCGTACAACGCCATGCTGCGACAGCTGTCCACCCCGAACACGTCCGGCCGGATCTCGGGGCTCGGCCTGGCGTTGGGCTACGGGGGCAGCGTCGTGCTGTTGCTGCTGGCCTACGTGGGGTTCATCGCCGGTGACGGCGACACCCGTGGGCTGCTGGGCATTCCGGCGGCTGACGGACAGAACGTGCGGGCGGTGATGCTGCTCACCGCGGTCTGGTTCGTGTTGTTCGCGCTGCCGATCTTCGTGATGGTTCCGAAGGTGACCGATGCGGCCCCGGCCGAACGCATCGGCTTCTTCGGCGCCTACCGCAAGTTGTGGACCGAGATCAGGGGCGAGTGGCAACGCGACCACAACGTCGTCTACTACCTGGTGGCGAGCGCCGTCTTCCGCGACGGCCTGGCCGGGGTCTTTGCGTTCGGCGCGGTGCTGGGTGTCAATGTGTACGGCATCTCGCAGGCGGACGTGCTGCTGTTCGGGATCAGTGCCTGCGTGATCGCGGCGGTCGGAGCGGTCACCGGCGGTCTGCTGGACGATCGGGTGGGCTCCAAGCCCGTCATCGTCGGATCGCTGGTCTGCCTGATCGCGGTGGGGTTGGCCCTGCTGGTGCTGTCCGGGCCGGTGGCCTTCTGGGTGTGCGGCCTGCTGCTGTGCCTGTTCATCGGGCCGACGCTGTCCGCGGCGCGCAATCTGATGCTGAGGATCACCGCGGACGGCAAGGAAGGCGTGGCGTTCGGGCTTTACACGACCGTGGGACGCGCGGCCTCGTTCCTGGCTCCGTGGTTGTTCTTCACCTTCATCGACTTCTTCGGTGCCGACCGCGCCGGGATGGGCGGCCTGGTCCTGGTGCTGGCCGTGGGCCTTGCGGGCATGCTTGCCGTGCGGGTGCCCGCGCGACACCCCGGCCCTGCGGTACCGGCGCCCTGAGCCGGCGGGCTCAGGGGGTTCCGACGCAGATCGTGATGCCCGATCCGGTGCGGTGCTGGGTCTGAACTCCGTTGACGCTCACCGTGCAGGCCACGTCGGGCCCGAAGTTCACGACGCTCACACTGGCGGTTTCGGTGGCGGGTGCCGCGAGTTCGACCTGCTTGCTCCACGGCAGCGGGACGTTGAACTCGGTCTGCAGCATGTTGCCGGTGTCCAAGTAGGTGATGTTGATGGCCCGGCCCTCACCGGTCACCTCGTAGGTGACGGTCTCGGTCGGCCCTGGCGTGGCCTCCGTCGGCGGGGCGGTGCTGGGCGGCGGGAGCGGGCGGGGTGCACGCGTGGTCGTGGTCGGCGCCGTCGGCGACGTGGTGAAGCCGGGCTGCGGGGTGACCGGTTGCGGGGCGACCACGGTCTCCTGGCTGGACCCGTTGGCGATCACCAGGGCGATGACCAGGCCGAGCACCACCAGGATCGCGACCGCGGCCAGGATCCACAGCCACAGCCGGGGTTCGCGGTTGTCGGGCTCCGGCGGGGTGGGTGCACCGGGCGGCGGCGGGCCGCCGGCACCGTACTGCCCGGTCGCGCCCGCGTCGTATCCGTAGGGCGGGTAGGGCGGCAGCTGCTGGGTGGGATTCGGGGTCCCCTGTGGCGCCGCACCGGGCACGGCCGGGTACGAGCCCTGATACGGCGGCTGGTTCGAGTACGCCGGATCCGGATAGTCCACGGGGTAGCCGCTACCGAAAGATTCGGTCGGCTCGGACCCGTCGCGGCGTGGTGAATCGGTCATGCCCACCTCATGGCTGCGAGGGTACCTGTGCGGATGCTCAGTCCGCTTACGCCGAGGTCCCAGCGTTCGAGCGGGGATGAGAGATGCTGGAGAGAACTGCGGAGTTGACGGGAGGACGCGAAGTGGCCGTAGACCGGCATGTGCGGGTGAACTACGGCGCGTCGTTGTCGCCGGACGCGACGGCATTCGCCCACCTGGTTGACGACGGCGGCTATCCCCGCGCGGTCCAGCGGTTCCTGCGCGGGTGGCGGGCCAGCTCCTCGCGCGACGTCGAACTGCCCGTGATCGGTGCCGTGACGAAGGTCATCCACTCGGCCGACGGGCACTGGCTGGCATGCCAGGTGGCGCCGGAAGGCGGGACCCGCAGCCAGATCTGGGTGGTGACGACCGATCCTGACGACCGTGACGCGCGCCGGATCGACTACTGGCCGGCCGACACCGGTGAGGGCACCGCCGAGCTGATCGGTTGGGACGGCACCCAGGTCGCGGCGATCCTCACCGGAGAGGACGGCATCGGCAGCTCATGCCTGATCGATCCGGCCACCGGGGACACCCTGGTGCTCGACCGGCGTTCGGGTGGTCGGCTCGTCGATGCATGGGGCGGGGCCTCGCTGGTGCGGGTCGGCCCGCGTGGCTACCAGGAGCTCATCATGTTGTGGGGGCTCACCGAAATCGCGCTGCTGCCATCGGATCCCGGCTCGGTCACCGATTTTGGCGTGATCCTCGACGATCACACCCCGCGCCGGCTCCGCAGCGGTTACGACGGCGAGACCACGCTTTACCACCCGGCGAGCACCTACGGGCCCAACAGCACCGAAGGCTTTGTGCGGGCACTGATCCGCAGTGACAACGGCGCCGCGCACGCCCGGCTGCTGGAAGTCACCGTGACGGCTGAGGGCGTCACGTACCACGTCGTCGCCGAGCGGGCCGGTTACGAGCTCGACGAGTTCGTGGTCAGCGACGACCTGTCGACCGTCGCGTTGTTGTGGAACATCGACGGTCGCAGCGAGCTGCAGGTCCTGGAGTATGCCGACGAGACGCTGTCGGCGCCGATTCCGCTGCCCGGTCCGGTCGCCGGTGAGCTCAGCATCAGCGCCGGCGGGTCGATGGTTGCGGTGACGGTCCAAGGGCCGTCGTTGCCGCGCACCGTCGAGCTCGTCGATCCGCGGTCGCTGGAATGGGAGCGCATCGACCGGGAACCCAGCCGCGGGCCGCTGACCGCGTTTCCGACGCTGGAGCGGATCACCGCGCGCGACGGGCTGGAACTGACCGCGTGGTTGTACCGGCCGCAGGATGAAGCGGTGGGCGCGGTGATGTTCCTGCACGGCGGCCCTGAGGGACAGGCGCGGCCGGAATACAACGAGATCTTCCCGGTGCTGCTGGATGCGGGTTTCGCGGTGCTGACGCCGAATGTGCGCGGCTCGGGCGGGTTCGGCCGGGCGTTCGTGCACGCCGACGACAAGGAGTTGCGGTTCGCCGCGATCGACGACGTCGCCGACTGTGCTCGGTATCTGGTGGACCATGGCGTTGCGCCGGCTGACCGGCTGGCCTGCACCGGATGGTCCTATGGCGGCTATCTGACCCAGGCGGCGTTGGCTTTTCATCCGGACCTGTTCGTCGCCGGGATCAGCATCTGCGGGATGAGCGACCTGAACTCCTTCTACCGCACCACCGAGCCGTGGATCGCGGCGGCGTCCTATCCCGAATACGGCCATCCGGTGGCGGATCGTGATCTGCTGGAACGGCTTTCGCCACTGCCGAGGGCGCAGGAGCTGATCGCGCCACTACTGCTGGTGCACGGCGGTAACGACACCAATGTGCCGCCAGAGGAGTCGCGCCAGATGTACGACGCGCTCACTGCGCTGGGACGCACCGTCGAACTGCTGGTCTTCGACGATGACGGGCACGAGATCGTCAAACGGGAGAACCGCGCGGTACTGGTCGATGCCGCCACCCGGTGGTTGTCCAAGGCGTTCGGTATCTAGCCCGAGGTGAGCGCCGCCAACGTCATCCGGCGCAACACCGCGCGTGAATGTGTCTTGGACACAGCGGGTCTCACGCTGTACGGGGTGGAGTTCAGCAGGCCGAACGCGGCGTGCGCCATCACGCGGGCATCCTCCTCGGCCAGGTCCGGGTCCAGCCGTGTCAGCACCGTCACCCAGATCTCCACGTACTGACGCTGGGCGCGTCGCACCTGTCGTTTGGCCGTGTCGGGGAGGTGGGCCAGGTCGCGGTCCTGGATGCGGATCAGATCGGACTCGCCGAAGACGAAGTCGAGGTGGAAGTCGACCAGGCTGTCCAGTGACTCCGCTGGGTCGTCGATTGTGGCGGTCACTTCCTGCGCCCCGGCCAGCAGGCGGGTACTGATTCCGACGAGCAATTCGACCAGCAGCGCTTCCTTGTTGGGGAAGTGCCGGTAGATGGCCGGCCCGCTGATACCGACGGCCGAGCCGATGTCCTCCAGTCGCACCGCGAGATAACCGCGTTCGGCCACAAGCCGTTCGGCGGCAGCGATCAGCTGGCTACGGCGATCGGATTTGGCCTTGCTGCGACGGGTCACGGCGCTGTCGGGCATTGCGCCTCCGGAGGGTAGACAACTCAGTTAATGAAAACTAACCTATCACGAGTTAGTTGTCATTAACCGAAATGGGAGCTGCCTTGTCATCGCACCGCGACGAGCATCTGGCGCTGGTTGAGCAGCTGCGTGCCAAGCTCGCCACCGCCGCCCTCGGCGGCCCCGAGCGGGCCCGTCAACGCCATGTCGACCGGGGCAAGTTGCTGCCCCGCGACCGTGTCGACGGCCTGCTGGACCCAGGCAGCCCGTTCCTGGAGATCTCCGCACTGGCCGCCGACGGGATGTACGACGACGAATGTCCCGGCGCCGGGATGATCACCGGCATCGGCCGGGTCTCTGGCCGGGAATGTCTGATCGTCGCCAACGATGCGACGGTCAAAGGCGGTACCTATTACCCGATCACGGTCAAGAAGCACCTGCGGGCCCAGGAGATCGCGCTGCAGAACAACCTGCCATGCATCTACCTGGTCGACTCGGGTGGAGCGTTCCTGCCGCGGCAGGACGAGGTGTTCCCCGATCGCGAACACTTCGGTCGCATCTTCTACAACCAGGCCACGATGAGCGCACAGGGCATCGCCCAGATCGCCGCGGTGCTCGGCTCCTGTACCGCAGGCGGGGCGTACGTACCCGCGATGAGCGACGAGGCGGTCATCGTGCGCAACCAGGGCACGATCTTCCTGGGGGGTCCGCCGCTGGTGAAGGCTGCCACCGGTGAGGTCGTCACCGCGGAGGAGCTTGGCGGCGGGGACCTGCACTCCAAGACCTCCGGTGTCACCGACCATCTGGCCCACGACGACCGTGACGCACTGCGGATCGTGCGCAACATCGTCGCCACCCTGGGGCCGGCCGAGGCGCCGCCGTGGGCCGTCACGCCCACCGTCGACGCCGTCGCCGACCAGACCGAGCTCTATGACGTGGTGCCGGTCGACGCCCGCGTGCCGTACGACGTGCACGAGGTGATCACCCGCATCGTCGACGGCGGCGAGTTCAGCGAATTCAAGGCCGAGTACGGCACCACCCTGGTCACCGGGTTCGCCCGCATCCACGGCCACCCGGTCGGCATCGTCGCCAACAACGGTGTGCTGTTCGGTGAATCCGCGCTCAAGGGAGCGCATTTCATCGAGTTGTGTGACAAGCGCAAGACGCCGTTGCTGTTCCTGCAGAACATCTCGGGCTTCATGGTGGGCCGCGACTACGAGGCCTCGGGCATCGCCAAGCACGGCGCCAAGATGGTCACCGCGGTGGCGTGTGCCCGGGTGCCGAAGCTGACCGTGGTGATCGGCGGCTCCTACGGCGCGGGCAACTACTCGATGTGCGGGCGCGCCTATTCACCGCGGTTCCTGTGGATGTGGCCCAATGCGCGCATCTCGGTGATGGGCGGCGAGCAGGCGGCGTCTGTTCTGGCCACCGTGCGCGGCGAGATGACCGCCGAGGAAGAAGAGCAGTTCAAGGCGCCGATCCGGGCCCAGTACGAGCACCAGGGCAACCCGTACTACTCGACAGCGCGGCTCTGGGACGACGGGGTGATCGACCCGGCCGACACCAGAACCGTGCTCGGACTGGCCCTTTCGGTTGTCGGCCAGGCTCCGCTGGAGCCGGTCTCCTACGGCGTATTCCGGATGTGAGGGTGATGATGATGGGTCCCGGATTCGATACCGTCCTCGTCGCCAACCGCGGCGAAATCGCGGTGCGGGTCATCCGTACCCTGCGGGCCATGGGCATCCGGTCGGTCGCGGTGTTCAGTGACGCTGATGCCGGGGCACGTCACGTGCGGGAAGCGGACGTGGCGGTCAACATCGGTCCGGCCGCGGCGCGGCAGAGTTACCTGGACATCGACGCCGTCGTGTCGGCCGCGCAGCGGACCGGTGCGCAGGCGGTACACCCCGGCTACGGGTTCCTTTCGGAGAACGCCGAGTTCGCCGCCGCGCTACAGGCCGCAGACATCGCGTTCATCGGCCCGCCGGCGACCGCGATCGCCACGATGGGCGACAAGATCGCGGCCAAGGCCGCGGTGTCGGCGTTCGGTGTCCCCGTCGTGCCGGGTATCTCGCGGCCGGGCCTGACCGACGAGGAGTTGATCGCGGGCGCCCCGGAGGTCGGTTTCCCCGTTCTGGTCAAGCCGTCGGCAGGTGGTGGCGGCAAGGGCATGCGGGTGGTCGAGCAGGCGGCCGATCTGCCGGCCGCGCTGACCAGTGCCCGCCGCGAGGCCGCCGCCGCGTTCGGCGACGACACCCTGTTCCTGGAACGGTTTGTGTTGCGGCCCCGGCATATCGAGGTGCAGGTGCTCGCCGACACCCACGGCAACGTCATTCACCTCGGCGAGCGGGAATGCAGCCTGCAGCGCAGGCATCAGAAGGTCATCGAGGAGGCGCCGTCGCCGCTGCTGGACCCGGCCACCCGGGCCCGCATCGGTGCGGCCGCGTGCGATACCGCGCGTAGTGTCGATTACACGGGTGCAGGCACCGTCGAATTCATCGTGTCCGCCGACGCACCCGACGAGTTCTTCTTCATGGAGATGAACACCCGGCTGCAGGTCGAACATCCGGTCACCGAGATGGTCACCGGAGTCGACCTGGTGGACCAGCAGGTCCGGATCGCCGCAGGTGAGAAGCTCGCGCTCGGCCAGGACGACATCGTCATGACCGGCCACGCCGTGGAGGCCCGGGTCTACGCCGAGGATCCGGCCAACAGCTTCCTGCCCACCGGCGGTCCGGTGCTCGGACTGCGCGAGCCCGGCGGGCCGGGCGTGCGCGTGGATTCCGGTCTGGCCGCGGGCACGGTCGTCGGCAGCGACTACGACCCGATGCTGTCGAAGGTCATCGCCCACGGCCCCGACCGGACCGCGGCCTTGCACAAGCTGGACCGCGCGCTGGCCGACACCGCGGTGCTGGGCCTGACCACCAACGCCGAGTTCCTGCGTTTCCTGCTGGCCGATCCCGACGTGGCCGCGGGCCGGTTGGACACCGGCCTGCTGGACCGTCGCGCACCGGATTTCACCCCTTCGCCCCTCGGCGACGCGGAGCTGATCGCGGCGGCGGCCTACCTGTGGATCGACGACTGGGTACAGGCCGGCGACGACCTGTGGGCCCGGCCCACCGGCTGGCGGGTGGGGGAGCGTGCCCCGGCCGCATTCCGGCTGCGCGCCGGCGACCGCACCGACCACGTGTACCTGTCCGGCGTCCCGAGCCGTGCCACCGCGACCGTAGAGAACGGCGAAACTCACACGCTGAGCGCTGCTTTCGATGGAGAGCAGTTCACCGTCACCCTCGACGGCATGCGTACCGAGTACCTGGTCGCCACACAGTTGAGTGGGGGCGTCGGTCAGCTATGGCTGGCGGGAGCCGGGCGCAGTTATGTCGTCGAGGAGGTCCGGGAGGCGCCGGTGCGGCCCGACGACGAGCACAGCGGCGACGCCGAACTCGTCAGCCCCATGCCGGGATCGGTTGTGGCCGTGGGGGTCGACAGCGGGTCGGAGGTCACCACAGGAACCATGGTGGTCACCGTCGAGGCGATGAAGATGGAGCATGCCCTGACCGCACCGACCGACGGTGTGGCCGAACTACTCGTCGCCGTCGGCGACCAGGTCAAGGTGGGTCAGCCACTGGCTCGAATCACCGCTCACACACAGGAGAACGAACAATGAGCGACTTCTTGTCGACCGGCACCCTGCCGGATCACTACGAACAACTGGCCAAGACGGTCCGCGACTTCGCCCAGAGCGTGGTCGCGCCGGTGGCCGCCAAACACGATGAGGAGCATTCGTTCCCGTACGAGGTCGTCGCAGGCATGGCCGACATGGGACTGTTCGGGCTGCCGTTCCCCGAGGAGTACGGCGGCATGGGCGGCGACTACTTCGCGCTGTGCCTGGCCCTGGAGGAACTCGGCAAGGTCGACCAGAGCGTGGCCATCACCCTGGAGGCCGGAGTTTCGCTGGGCGCCATGCCCGTCTACCGGTTCGGCAACGAAGCCCAGAAGCAGGAGTGGTTACCGCTGCTGGCCAGTGGCAAGGCGCTGGGCGCGTTCGGCCTCACCGAGGCCGGCGGCGGCAGTGACGCCGGGGCCACCAAGACCACCGCGAAGATGGACGACGGTCACTGGATCATCAACGGCTCCAAGCAGTTCATCACCAACTCCGGCACCGACATCACCAAGCTGGTGACGGTCACCGCGGTGACCGGTGAGCGTGAAGGCGGCAAGAAGGAGATCTCCTCGATCCTGGTGCCCGTGCCGATCGAGGGGTTCACCGCGGAACCCGCCTACAACAAGGTCGGCTGGAACGCCTCGGACACCCACCCGCTCAGCTTCGACGACGTACGCGTACCGGCCGAGAACCTGCTCGGCGAGCGTGGCCGCGGCTACGCCAACTTCCTCCGCATCCTCGACGAGGGCCGCATCGCCATCGCGGCCCTGTCGGTCGGCGTCGCGCAGGGATGTGTGGACGAATGTGTGAAGTACGCCAAGGAACGTCAGGCCTTCGGCGCCGCGATCGGCACGTACCAGGCGATCGCCTTCAAGATCGCCCGGATGGAGGCCCGGGCCCACACGGCGCGCGCCGCGTACTACGATGCGGCCGCGCTGATGCTGTCCGGCAAGCCGTTCAAGAAGGCGGCCTCGGTGGCCAAGCTGGTGTCGAGCGAGGCGGCAATGGACAACGCCCGCGACGCCACCCAGATCTTCGGCGGCTACGGATTCATGAACGAGTACCCGGTGGCGCGCCACTACCGGGACAGCAAGATACTCGAAATCGGCGAGGGGACAACGGAAGTGCAGCTGATGCTGATCGCGCGGGAGGCGGGCCTGTGAGCGAACAGAAAATCATCGAGCAGCGCGGGTTGTGGTTCGAGGAGTTCGAGATCGGGGTGCGCTACCTGCACCGGCCCGGGCGCACCATCACCGAGGCCGACAACGTGCTGTTCACCACGCTCACGATGAACACCCAGGCGCTGCACCTGGATGCGGCGTTCTCCGACGCCCTGCCGCCGTTCAACGCCCGGTTGGTCAACTCGATGTTCACGTTGTCGACGCTGGTCGGTCTGTCGGTGGCGCAGCTGACTCAGGGCACCATCGTCGGCAACCTCGGATTCTCCGAGATCGCCTTTCCCAAGCCGCTTTTCCACGGTGACACGCTGTATGCCGAAACCGAGATCACCGAGAAGCGGGCGTCCAAGAGCCGGCCGGGGGAGGGCATCGTGACCTTCGCCCACACCGGCCGCAACCAGCACGGCGACATCGTGGCGACGGCGTCGCGCAAGACCATGGTGCGGATGCGCCCCGAGGGGGATTCCTGATGACTCTGCAGGCACCGGGACCGGGCTGGCTGTTCTGCCCGGCCGATCGTCCGGAGCGGTTCGAAAAGGCCGCGGCGGCAGCCGATGTGGTGATCCTCGATCTCGAGGACGGGTGCGCGGCCAAGGACCGTCCGGCCGCCCGCCAGGCCCTGATCGACACTCCGCTCGATCCGGCCCGCACCGTGGTGCGGGTAAACCCGACCGACACCGCCGATCATGAGCTGGACCTGAAGGCGGTCGCCGCGACCGACTACACCACCGTGATGCTCGCCAAGTCCGAGCACGCCGCTCAGGTGAAGGCGCTGGCGCCGCTGAATGTCGTGGTGCTGATCGAGACGCCGCTGGCCGCACTGAACGTGGTGGAGCTGGTGCAGCCCGACAACGCCTTCGCGGTGATGTGGGGAGCCGAGGACCTGTTCGCGGTCACCGGGGGTACCGCCAACCGCCGGCCCGACGGCACGTATCGCGACGTCGCCCAGCACGTGCGTTCGCAGACGCTGCTGGCCGCCAAGGCCTACGGGAAGTTGGTGCTGGATTCGGTGTACCTCGACATCAAGGATCTCGACGGCCTGCGGGCGGAGTCCGATGACGCGGTCGCCGTCGGTTTCGACGCCAAGGTGGCGATCCACCCGACCCAGGTCGCGGTCATCAGGTCGGCCTATGCGCCGACCGACGAGCAGATCGCCTGGGCGCGGGCGGTGCTCGACCGCGTGGCCACCGAACGCGGCGTCTTCCAGCATGACGGATTGATGGTCGATGCTCCGGTGCTGCGGCGCGCCGAGCGGATTGTCGCGCTGGCTCCGCAGGGCTGAGATCGGGACCGCGGCCGGGTCGGTCGTCGTACAGTCGACGCGTGACGTCGGATCGCGGGGGACTCGGCCGTGCGTTGGCCGGGGCGGTGGCTGCCTTGAGTCTGGTGCTGGCCAGTGGCGCCTGCACCACGCACGAACCGGAATCGGGACCGGTTCGCCCAATCCTCACCGGAGCGCCCGCGGATACCGGCCGATGCGCCGCGGATCGACTGGTGCGATGTGTGCCCGGGCTGGCCGACATTGACGGCGCACCGTTCGACGAAGTGAGCGTGTACACGCCGATGTCGGACTTCGGTTGGATGCCACCCGGGTCGGCACGCGATGCCGCGCCGGAGGGCTGCCGAAAATTGCCGCAGTTCGGCGCCGACGGCGGAGCCGAACTCGATGTGACGTACCGGGCCGCCACCGGAACGCCCGGCTTCGCCAACAGCGAGCCGGTCGTCGATGTCCGGTTCACCGCAGCAGACGACAACGTGGATGTGCCGGGTGAGATGAGTGCGTGGGCCGGCAGGTGCCCGATGTGGGGAATCGCGCCCGCGATGACGGACGGCCCGATCCACGGATGGATGGTCGCCGAGTCCGCCCAGAAGCTGAGCCGGTATCGGTCTGGCGACACCGCGTACCAGTGGCCCTTCGTGACCCACATGGCGGTGACCCAGCTTCCCAACGGGGTGATCGTGCAGGCGTGGTACCGGACCAACGAGCCGTCGGAGACCTCACGCGCACAACGGCTGTCGCGGCTGCTCGGCGCGGCCGGACGACCGCGGCCTCGTGCCACGCTGCCGGCCCAGCTCGATGAGTGGAACGCCGCCGGAATCTCGACCCTGCTCCCGCCTTTGGCGGGCGACAGTGCCGTCACCGCACGGACCGAGCCGGGCTACTTCGGTTCGATCTGCTCGGATGGTGATCGCGATCAGACCGCACGATACGACACTCTGGCGACTTGGCACAGTTTCGATCAGTCGAAGTGGGATGAGGGAAAGCCGTTGCGGCCCATGGTGACGATCGGCCGGGCCCGGCCAGGTGTTGACTACCTGGCCGAGTTGCGGCGTGAGATTGCCACCTGCACCGCACATCTGGACCAGAAACCGACGGTGTGCGGGGATCGGGAGAATCGCACGTTCATCGATGCTGATTCGGCAGTGGCTGACGGTCAGGACGTCCTGCGGTACACCCGTCGGTGGATGGGCGAGGCCGAGGTTCGTGGCGGGCGCATGTGCAGCGAGGGAGTCGAGGCGATGCGAGCGGCCCAGATCGGACCACTTGTGGTCCTCGCCAGCGCGGGCCAAGGTGGGTACCTGTTCCGTGGCGACGCACCGCCATTGCCGACCGATACCCTCGACCAGCTCCTTGCTGAGACTGTCCAGCGGATCAAGGACGCCTGAGCTCGGCCGGCGTATCCGACACGCCTCCAATCCGTTACTCACGGTGAGCACCGTCGTTTCGGTTCGGGCGCATAATGGCGATATGCCCCAGTGCTGCGACGGGCCGAGCGGATCGTCCAGCTAGCGCCACACCCAGGCACCTAGCCGGAGGCCTCTCACCAGGGGTTTTGCGCGTACCGCCGCCGCCCTGAGCACCTCATGGACTGGCGGCGCGACATGCCGTCACCCGAGAAGGAGGCGGTATGGCTGGGTTAGCTGCAGAGCCGGCCCCGGCGCCCTCGAGCGTCGATCTGGATCCGGTGCGTCTGGTCGACGCCGACGGGTCACCAACCGACGAGACGCGGTACAGCGGCGATCTGCCGCCCGAAACACTCGGCTGGCTCTACGAGTCCATGGTGGTCACCCGCGATCTAGACGCCGAGTTCGTCAACCTGCAACGCCAGGGTGAGCTGGCGTTGTACGCGTCGTGCCGCGGTCAGGAGGCCGCTCAGATCGGGGCCGCGGCCTGCCTCCGTAAGACCGACTGGCTGTTCCCCCAGTATCGGGAGATCGGGGCGTTCCTGCTGCGAGGGATCAGCCCAGGCCAGGTGGGTGCGGTATGGCGCGGCCAATGGCACGGCGGCCGTGAGTTCACCAGCCGCTGCGTCGCTCCGATCGCGATTCCCATCGGCACCCACGGACTGCACGCGGTCGGCGCCGCGATGGCCGCGCAGCGGCTCGGCGAGGATTCGGTGACGGTCGCGTTCCTCGGCGACGGTGCCACCAGCGAGGGCGACGTGCACGAGGCGCTCAACCTGGCATCGGTGTTCCGCGCGCCGTGCGTGTTCTTCGTGCAGAACAATCAGTGGGCCATCTCTGTGCCGGTGAGCCAACAGCAGGCCGGACCCTCGATCGCACACCGGGCCATCGGCTACGGCATGCCGGGCATCCGCGTCGACGGCAACGATGTCCTGGCCTGTTATGCGGTGATGGCAGAGGCCGCCGAACGCGCTCGCACGGGCGCCGGCCCCACCCTCATCGAAGCCGTCACCTACCGGATGGGGCCGCACACCACCTCCGATGACCCCTCCCGCTACCGGTCGGCCGACGAGGTCGACGAGTGGCTGGCCCGCGACCCGATCACGCGGTACCGCACCTACCTTCAGAACGCCGGCGTGCTCGACGAGCGATTGGAGCAACGGGTCGCCGCCCGGTCACGCCGGTTGTGCGCCGAATTGCGCGACACCCTCGTCGGCGCGGCAGATCCAGACCCGGCCGAACTGTTCGACACCGTATATGCCGAGATCACCCCTGATCTGGCACGCCAACGCGACGCGCTGGCGGCCGAGCTGGCGAAGGAGGCGTGAGACTCATGACCCAGATCATCGATCGTCCTGCCGCCCAGGGTGATTCGCCGGAGCCATGGGAACCGATACTTACCCAGGTGGGATTGCCTCCACCGCCGGCGTCGGTGGAGCCTGCCACCGAGCTGACCATGGTGGCGGCCATCAACCGAGCACTGTACGACGCGATGGCCGGCGACGACCGGGTATTGGTGTTCGGCGAGGACGTCGCCACTCTCGGTGGGGTCTTCCGGGTCACCGAGGGGCTGTCCGAGACTTTCGGCCCCGACCGGTGTTTCGACACTCCGCTGGCCGAGTCCGCGATCATCGGTGTCGCGGTCGGCCTGGCGATCCGCGGGTTCACCCCCGTACCCGAGATCCAGTTCGACGGGTTCAGCTATCCGGCCTTCGACCAGATCGTCAGCCACCTGGCCAAGTACCGGATGCGCACCCACGGCGACATCAACCTCGGTGTGACGGTGCGGATTCCGTCATTCGGCGGTATCGGTGCGGTGGAACACCATTCGGAGTCCACCGAGTCGTACTGGCTGCACACCGCCGGCCTCAAGGTGGTCGTACCCTCCACACCGTCCGACGCGTACTGGCTGCTGCGCCATTCGATCAGCAGCCCCGACCCGGTGATCTTTCTTGAGCCGAAGCGGCGTTACTGGGCCCGCGAACTCGTCGACACCAGCGCACCCGCTCCACCGATCGGCCGGGCAATGGTGCGGCGCAACGGAACCGATGTCACCGTGATCACCTATGGCGGGCTGGTGACGACGGCGCTGGCTGCTGCGAACCTCGCCGCCGAGCAGGGATGGAGCCTCGAGGTCGTCGATCTTCGCTCGCTCAACCCGCTCGATTTCGACACCGTTGCCGCGTCGGTGCAGCGCACCGGCCGGGCCGTTGTCATGCACGAGGGACCCCGCACGCTGGGGTTCGGGGCTGAACTGGCGGCCCGGATCTCCGAGGAGTGCTTCTACGACCTTGAGGCTCCGGTGTTGCGCGCCACCGGTTTCGACACTCCGTACCCACCGGCGCGGCTGGAGAAGGTGTGGCTGCCCGGCGTCGATCGCCTGCTCGACTGCGTCGAGCGTGCGATGGGGCAGCCGTGAACCGGGAATTCCTGGTGCCCGATCTCGGCGAGGGGCTCCAGGACGCCACGATCACCAGCTGGAGCGTTGCGGTCGGCGATACCGTCGAGCTCAATCAGACGCTGTGCACCGTCGAGACCAACAAGGCCGAGGTGGAGATCCCCAGCCCGTTCGCCGGCCAGGTGCTCGAGCTCGGCGGCAAGGCGGGGGACACCTTGGCCGTGGGGTCTCTGCTGGTCCGCGTCGATACCAGTGAGCCGGCCGCTGTGCCGAGCGCGACGGTGAAAAATGGTGCGACGCCTCGCAAATCGGTACTGGTCGGATACGGCGCGGACGACACCATGGATGTCAGCAGAAGGGCGGCAGGCTCGCGGGTCCGGGCCAAACCTCCGGTGCGGAAACTTGCTGCCGACCTGCACGTCGACCTTCAGAAGGTGGCGCCGGGGTCCGGACCCCAAGGTATCGTCACCCGCGACGATGTGCTGGCCGCCGCCGGCGGTTCGGACATCGTCGACGTGGGTGGCGTGCAGGCCGCGATGGCGCGGCGGATGTCGTTGTCGCGTAGCGAGATACCCGATGCCCATGCTCGGGTGGACGTGGACTGCTCGGCGTTGTTGGCGCTGCGGGACCGCATCCGGGCCGCGGACGCCGAACTCCCCGCCACGCCGTTCGTGCTGACGCTGCGACTGCTGGTTCTGGCGCTCGGCCGGCATCCGATGCTGAACTCGACCTGGCTCGAAACCGCGGAAGGCCCGCAGATCCACCGGCACCCGGCTGTGCACCTGGGTTTCGGGGTGGCCGCACCGCGCGGACTGCTGGTCCCGGTGATCCGCGACGCGCAGTCGAAGACAACCCGGGCGTTGGCCGCAGAGGTGGCCCGGCTGATCGAGCAGGCACGAGCCGGAACGCTCAGCCCGGCCGAGCTGAGCGGGTCGACGTTCACCGTGTCGAACTTCGGCGCACTCGGTCTGGACGACGGGGTGCCGGTGATCAACTATCCGGAGGCCGCCATTCTGGGCATGGGGTCGATGAAACCGCGACCGGTGGTGGTCGACGGGGCGGTGGTGGCCCGGCCCACCATGTCATTGACCTGTGCCTTCGACCATCGCATCGTCGACGGCGCACAGGCCGCGGCATTCCTGGGTGACCTGCGCTCGTTGATCGAGGCACCCGAGCTCGCGGTGATCGACCTGTAGCGGCTACTTGCGCTTGGCGGCGGCCAAACGCTCTGCGAATTCCGGGGATTCGATGGAGCGGGCCTGCGGACCGAGTTCGATGTCGACGGCGGCTCCATGCTGGTCGATGTCGACCGTGCCCGGGTTGGCGGTGGCCCGCATCGAGGCCTTGGTGGCGATCACCACGTCACGTGGCGCGCCGGCCGGGCCCGCGGCGAGCAGACGAGCGGCGTCCACCGGATCCTCGGCGACCGACAGCGCCAACCCGTGGCGCACCGCGGATTCGGCGTCGAAGCGCATGCCGAACAACAGCGCCGCCCGGGCCACCTGCGGGCCGACACCTCGCTGCAGCATCCACGTGGCACCCCCGCCGGGGTGGATACCCAGCTTCTGAAACCGCGGGTCGAACAACGCGGAAGGGCCGGCGATACGGACATCGGCGGCCAGCGCCAGGTTCAAGCCCGCGCCGACGGCCGCGCCGTTGACCGCCGCGATCGTCGGGAGCGTGCAGTGCGCGACCGCGAGGAAGCCGTCGTAGATCTTGCGCAGCCCGTCCTCGGTGGCTTCGCCGAGGGCGGTGAGGTCGGCACCGGCGCAGAACGCCTTGCCTGCACCGGTGACGATCACCGCGTGCACGTCGGGGTTTGCCTCGGCGGCTTCGACCGCGGCACGCAGGGCGGCTGACATCTCGAAGGTCACCGCATTGCGGCGATCGGGGTCGTTGACGGTGATGACTGCGACGTGATCGTCGACGCTGACCAGCACGGAATCGGACACGAGGGTCACCCTAGCCTCCCGTCCCGCCTGCCCGCGCGGGCATGGGTGACCACAAATGTTCATCGAAACGTCAGCGGCGGTGCCCAGCGGTCCGGCCGGGGCGAGCGGACAATGATTCGGTGACGGCCGACATCGCCGGTATTTCTGGCGCCCCGGGCGCCGGGTCGGTACAGCCGACACGGCGTCGTCTGGTGTTGCTGGCGGCCGGATCCGTCTTGCTGATCGACGTGGGAACCAAGGCGCTGGCCGTGGGCACGCTTCAGCCCGGCCGTACCGTCCCGTTGCTCGGCGACTGGCTGGTGTGCGAACTCACCCGTAACTCCGGTGCCGCCTTATCGATGGCCGCCGACCGCACCGTGATGCTGAGCCTCGTCGTTTTCTCTGTCGCCGCGGCCATCGCCTGGATCGGCGTGCATGTCCGCTCACCATGGTGGGCCGTCGGCCTCGGGACGATCCTGGGCGGCGCGGCAGGCAATCTCGTCGACCGGCTGTTCCGGGCGCCCGGCCCGCTGCGCGGGCACGTGGTCGACTTTCTGGCCGTCGGTCCGATGCCGGTGTTCAACGTGGCGGATCTGGCCGTATTGGCGGGCGTGGTCTGGTTGATCGCCTTGTCGCTGTCGGGTTTTCCGTTCAACGGCGCGGCCAGGAACTCGGAGCCGGATGCCGGAGGTTGATCAGGAGCGCTGGGTCGGTTCAGAAGAAGGCCCGCCGAGCACCCCCTGGTATGAGAGCACCACGGCGATCGTGGTCGCCGGCATCGGCGGAGTGGTCGCCATCGGTGCGCTGGTGTTCGCGATCCTGACGACGTCGCACCACTCGGTGCTGCCGGTGCAACCGGATCGGCTGACTCCGGTGGCACCGACGAAGCCGGCGTCGTCGCGGTCGTCGACGACCACCACCAACACGGTGCCGCGAACGCCGGTGAGCACCAGCGAAGACACCGGAATACCAAGTGCGCCACCGCCACCGGCGGAAGTCCCCGTGGAGACCACCGCGCCGCCGACCACGACGATGTCGAATCCCTACGCCACCACGTCGGCGCCGAATGGGGCCGCGTTCTGAGGCGAGCCGGCCGGAACTGTTCCAGGCCCTAACCGAACCCGATTCCGATGCCGCCCCAGATGTCGTCGTCGGGCCCGTTGGGGCACGAGACGTCTACGTAGACGGTCGTGTTCGACGGATCGGTGCCGGGCGACCGGTCGGGGTTGTGGACTGCCGTTGCCTTACACCGTGTGAGCGGCTCACTGCTGACCCCGCTGACCCAGTTGATCTGAACGTTGTAGCCCTTGGCGGTGAGGTCGTCGATCGTGTCGGCTGCCGATCGGGTGCCCGCGGTCGGGTCTGCTCCGACCGGTGGCGCCAGGAAGATTGCCGCAGCCAGCACCCACAAGGATGCGAACACCTTCGCACAACTCGACGCTCGCGCCATGATGACTCCTCCGGAGGCCCGGACCGGCTTTGCCAGTCTATTCCTTCGGATCAGCCTGGGGAGACGTCGCCGGATTCAGGACGTCTCGGACTCGTCGGGGCACTGCACGTCCACGTACACCGTCACCGAAGTCTTCGGCAATGCCGGAATTCCACGGTTGGGGTTGTGGATCGAGTTGACCCGGCAACGGTCCAGCGGCAGTGTGCTGGTGCCGCCGATCCAGTTGATCGCCACGGTGTAGCCTTCGGCGCTCAGGGCTGAGATGGTCTCGTCGGCCCGCTGCCCGCTGCCTGCAGTCGGTTCTGCCGTGGCAAATGGCGCGCCCCCGATGGCAATGGCAGGTATGAGTGCGGCAATTCCGGTGATTTTCGTATAGTGAGCATGGAGCAGCATCCCGACCCTCCTGGCGGTCGGATCTCATGCTGTCGCTCTCACCTGCAGCCCCGGCCGTTATCGGCCAGTGTATTCCCGATGTACGGAAAGTGAACTAAAAGTAAATAATATTTCACGCGTCATTTGGAAGCACCTGGCTCCCGTGGATCGTGAGCGTGCTGAGCAAAGCAAATCGGGCAGCGTCCGGGTTTGGCCGGACGCTGCCCGAAAGCTTTTGTTACGGAGCAGGCGGTGCGGGAACGGGAGGTGCCGGTGGAGCTCCGGGGGCCGGTGGCGGTGCCGCCGGATCCGGCAGATTCTCGCCGAGGCCGGACGGAATGTTCGCTCCGGGCGGGGGAGCCGTGCCCGGAAGTGGTTCGCCCAGTTGCTCTTTGGGAACCTGGCCCAGCAGTGAACCGCGCAGGTTGCCGTTGCGGTACAGCGTGTGCATCTGCCGCATCCAGTCGAGCCCGGAGATATCGGCGTTCTCCTGGCCCGGCTCGACTCCGACCACGGTGCCCTGGCCGGGTGCCGACGGTTTCTCGTTCTGCGGGAAGAAGTATCCGTTGTTGAATGCCCTGAGGTTGGGCGCCTCGGTCGGTGGTGGTCCGCCGGGTGCAGACGGAGCCGCATACTGGCCGAGCAGCGCGCCCGGGCTCATGTCGACCCCGTTCGGCACGCCGAGCCGGCCGGGCGCTGTGTCGGTGCCGGTCTGTCCCAGCACCGACAACCCGCTCGGCCCGAGAGGTGCGCCCATCAGCGGCACCTCAGGTCCTGGCGGCGGTGCCGGTTCCGGCGCCGGAGCCGGTGCGGGGACCGCGGGCGCGCCCGGGACCTCCGGCGGTGCCGGGTCGGCGGCGGCGGTTGCCGAGCAGGCAACCGCCGCGCCGACCGCGAACAGCCCGGCTGCGGCGAGGGTGGCCATCGCGTTCTTGATCGCGAATGTGCCGTCCGGGTTCTCGCTCATGCCTTCGTGTTTCGCTTTCACATCCAGACCGTCAGACTGCCTTGGTGACGCCGTAGTAGGCCACCACATCGTCGGTGTCGGTGGTGGAGCTGGTCAGGGTCGCGTACGACCGCAGGAAGGACTGGCCGACGCAGCCGTCGATCTTGATGTGAACGTCCTTCACGGTGACGCGCACCGGCGCGGCCTTGAACGACTTCTTGTTCACCGAGACGTTGGTGACGGTGCCGGGCTTGGCGTGGATCTCGATGGTGCCCGAGATCGGCATGCTGACACCGGTGGGGATGATGCCGGCCAAGGTGGAGCCCGAGGTGCTCAGACCGATCGACCCGATGAGGCGGACCTGTCCGAGTTCGATGCCGCAGCCGATCTGGTAGCCGGTGTCCAGCGTGCCGCCGGTCAGCGAGGTGGACCCGCCTCCGGTGACGGTGCCGGTGAAGGTGGCGCCCACCAGGTACTCACGCGACGACGCGGCGGTGGTCAGTGGTGCGACGGGCAGCTGGCTCTCGTCCTTCGCGGAGACGGTGAGCGTCCAGCCGTCCGGGGTCTTGACGACACCCGGCTCGGCGGAGGCGACGAGCCCGTTGTCCGGGGGCGGGCCGGCATCCACGGCCGGGTCTCCGGGCGGTGGCGGCGGGGGGTCGGCCGACGCGAGGGGCGCCAACGCAACCGGGGCCAGCAGGCAGACGGCAGCCAGGGTGGCGAATCGATTCAACATGCGGGAACTTGTGCCTCTCGTGGGGTTCGAATCCGAGGGATCTGGGCGAGTCATGTGTCGTATCCGGGCCGGGTCAGACGGCCTTGGTGACGCCGAGGTAGGTGATGACGTCATCGGTGTTGTCGGTGGAGCTGGTCAGGGTCGCGTAGGTGCGGATGAACGACTGACCGGCGCACTGATCGAACTTGATACGGACGCCCGTGATGGTCACGCGGGTACCGGTGCCCTTGAACGACTTCTTGTCGATCGGGACGATGGTGACCGTGCCCGGCTTCAGGTACACCTTGCCCTGCAAGCTGATTCCGGTACCGAGGCTGGCGTCGCCCGCGGAACCGGTGAACGGAATCTTGATACCCGGGGTGAAGCTGGCACCCGGGTTGATCTCCGTCTCGTCGCTGATGATGCCGCAGCCGATCTGGGCGCCGGCCTCCAGCGTGCCGCCGGTGAGCTTGGTCTTGCCGCCGCCGGAGACCTTTCCGGTGAACGTGCCGCCGACAAGGTATTCGCGCGACGAGATGGCGGTGGTCAGCGGGGCCACCGGCAGCAGGGTCTCGTTGGAGCCGGCCACCGTCACGTGCCAGCCGTCGGGGGTGTCCAGCACTCCCGGGGGTGAGGACGGCACCGCGCCGGTGTCCGGTGGGGGCGGAGCCGGCGCGGCGGCCGCTGCGGGGGCGGCGGGGTCCGGCGGCGGCGGGGGATCCGCGAGGGCAAGGGGCGCAATCGCTACAGGGGCCAACATGCAGACTGCAGCCAGCGGGGCAAAACGACTCAACATGCGTGAACTAGCGCCTCTCGTGGTTCGGGCCCTGTCGTTCCGCGACGCGCCGTGGTCGTCAGAACCCAACGGGTCCAAGGAATCTGTCGCGACGAATCATTAACCGGTTGCGTTTCGATTCGGTGAACAACGACCCAACAGTTGCCGCCACCTTCCCGTCCAGCTGGCATCCCCGAACCTGTGAGGTCGCTGGGAAACGGCATGCGCCGCAGCGCAATACATATATGAGGTATCGGGAGCGACACCCGGCACGCAATGGACGACGCGTGGAGGGAACGGGTTGGTCGGTTGTTCACCTTTTGGACATGTGAACCCTCGACCGTGTGGTGATCCGGGGGGTAAGGCGGATGCGTCGAGCAGGCGCGGCCGTCGAACGTGGCGCCTGGCGCCTAACTGCTACCGACTGACGGAGGAATCGTTGAAGTCGACTCAGGTATACGAGCGAGGGTTCGTGTCGCTACTCATTGCCTTCGGCATCGGTTTCGCTGCCATGCCCACCGCCATCGCCGAACCGGGCGATGAGGCCGGTGCCCCGGGTCCGGTGGCGCCCGCGGTGCCCGAGTTGCCGCCGGTGACGGCCGGAGCCCCCGCTGTGGGGCCGGCACCGGTTCCGGTTGCCAGCACGGATGACCCTGGCGTGCCTGCGGTTACGGCCTGCTCGACGTTCGCCAACGCGCTCGACTCTGCGTCGACGTTCTACGGCGACTTCGCGGATTCCATCGAAGGGGTGGAGCGGCCCGATTACGGCGATCCGACGATCAGCACGACGAACACCAGCGGCCGCACGGCGCTGCGGGAAGCCGCCGCGTCGGCGATGAGCGCGGCCGGTACCCCCGGACTCTCGCCCGATATCGCCAACCCGATGCGCTCTTGGTCGTTCGGAGCCACCAAGCTGCTCCTGAAGATGGGCTTGCGGACCGGTGGTCAGTCTCTCAACGACACGGCTACCCAGCTCAACAACGATGCGACCAATGCTCAGATGGCCTGTGCCGCTGCGGGGACCCACGCCTGACGGCGAGCTCAACCACCATGTGCGCGGTGAGCCGTGCCGTCTGTAAAGGAATGCCGTGATCCGGCTTGCGATTTCGTTGCTCATGCTCGCCCTGTTGGCAACCGGTTGTGCCGGCAACGGCGACAAGGCCCAGGGCCCACCGAAGGAGGTGCCCAAGTCGGCCCTCGAGGGATTGCTGCTCACCACCGACCAGGTCGACACCGTGATGGGGGCCGCAGGAATGGTGGCGCACAAGCCGGTCACCGAGATGAACGATCATCGCAACCTGTTGCCCAATCTCAACTGCCTCGGCGCCTGGCAGGTGAACGAGTCCGCGATCTACGGGGATCGCTGGACCGCCATGCGTCAGGTGCTGCTGCGCGCTCCGGACAACGACAACTGGGACAACCTGTTGGTGCAGTCGGTGGTGATCTTCCCGTCGTCGCAGGAGGCCACCGACTTCCTGAACCAATCGGCCGAACGCTGGGCCAAGTGCACCAACCACAACGTGAACATCACCCTGAACGGGGAACCGCTGCCCAGGTGGAGGAGCGGCGATCTGACCACGACGGACTCAGAGCTCACCTTGCCCTTCACCCGTGTGAACGGGGATCAGACCCGCGCCTGTCAGCGCGCGCTGGCCGTGGCCGCCAATCTCGTCATGGACATCCAGGCGTGTAAGCCGGCCGGTTCATCGGTGACCCAGGCCGCCGACGTGGTGGACCAGATCAAGGCGGCGATGCCTCGCTGACGGTGTCCGCCATCGGGCAGCGGGTAGTCTGGGGCACGCAGCTGGTTTGCCGGCACCGGGGTGTTTGCGGTGCCGACATCGAACGCCGCATGCTGATTTCGATGCGACGTGAGAGGGAACCCGGTGAGAATCCGGGACTGTCCCGCAGCGGTATGCAGGAACGACCACCGTCATCAGCACTGGCACGCAGGGATCTGCGGCTGGGAAGCGACGGTCAGTAGGAGCACGGTTTCCGTGCGTGCCTGTGAGTCCGAAGACCTGCCAGCCGTACCGGGCGCGCCGCGCCCGGTGGTTCATCGCCTCGCGGAATGGGCAGTGGCCGAAGACGGTTCGCTCGTGGCGGGTGGCTGTGTTCGGTTCGATGTCTCCTGGCGGTGGCCATCCCCGTCGCACGTTGAAGGACGTCGTCATGAGCACAACCGCAGCAGCACCATTCACCGCCACCGTCCTCGGGTTGCCCCGAATCGGACCCAACCGCGAACTCAAACGCGCCGTCGAGAAGTACTGGGCCGGCCGCATCGATCGCGACGAACTGGAGTCTCTCGCCGCGACATTGCGCCGCGACACCTGGGAGTCGCTCGTCGCGGCCGGCGTGGACTCGGTACCGGTCAACACGTTCTCCTACTACGACCAGATACTCGACACCGCAGTTCTGGTCGGAGCCATGCCGGCCCGGGTCCGTGGGATCGCCGATGATCTCGACCGGTATTTCGCTGCCGCCCGCGGGAACGACGAAGTCGCGCCGCTCGAGATGACGAAGTGGTTCGACACCAACTACCACTACCTCGTGCCGGAGCTCGGACGGGACACCGCCTTTGCCCTCGACCCCACCAAGGTGCGGCGCGAACTGAAAGAAGCACGTGCACAGGGAATTCCAGCGCGTCCGGTGATCATCGGACCCATTACCTTCCTGGCACTGTCAAAGGCTGTAGACGGTGCGGTCCAGCCGCTCTCTCGGCTGGACGAACTCGTCGATGTGTACGCCGAACTGCTGGGGGCTCTGGCGGATCAGGGAGTCGGATGGGTCCAGATCGATGAACCGGTGCTGGTCACCGATATCGTCGACAATGCGGCCGAACTCGCGGAGCGGGTCTATGCCCGGCTCGGTGGCGTGAACAACCGGCCCGCGATCTTCCTGGCGACGTACTTCGGTGAACTCACCGACGCGCTGCCGGCCCTGGCCCGAACGCCGGTCGAGGCGATCGGTGTCGACCTGGTGTCCGGTTCTGCCGCTGCCCTGGCGGCGCTGCCCGGGCTCAACGACAAGCTTCTGGTGGCCGGGGTGGTGGACGGCCGCAATATCTGGCGCACCGACCTGGAACAGGCGCTTGGCACGTTGGCGATGTTGCGGGAATCGGCGGCCGCGATCGCGGTTTCTACGTCGTGCTCGACGCTGCATGTGCCGTACTCACTGGAGGCCGAACCGAATATCGATGCGGCGCTGCGTAGCTGGCTGGCCTTCGGGGCCGAGAAGGTCGACGAGGTGGTAGCCCTGGCGCGAGGTCTCGGGCAGGGACGGGACGCGATCGCGGATGAGATCGCGGCATCCGACGCCGCCCTGTCAACGCGCAGGTCCGATCCGCGGCTCAACAACGGCGCGGTCCGGGCACGGATATCGACGCTCGTAGCCTCCGGCGCAACGCGTGGACCGGCCGATCAGCGCCGCATCGCTCAGCAGGACCGGCTCAACCTTCCGGCGTTGCCCACCACCACGATCGGGTCCTACCCGCAGACCTCGGCGATTCGGGTTGCTCGTGCAGATCTGCGCTCCGGCAAGATCGATGCCGCCGAGTATCAGCGTCGGATGAAGTCCGAGATCGCTGATGTCATCAAGCTGCAGGAGGACCTGGGACTCGACGTGCTGGTGCACGGTGAGCCCGAGCGCAACGACATGGTGCAGTACTTTGCCGAGCAGCTCGATGGATTCTTCGCGACCCAGAACGGCTGGGTGCAGTCCTACGGGAGCCGGTGCGTGCGCCCGCCGATCCTCTACGGGGACGTGGCCCGGCCGGAGTCCATGACCGTCGAGTGGATCACCTACGCTCAGTCGCTCACCGACAAGCCGGTCAAGGGCATGCTCACCGGTCCGGTCACGATCCTGGCCTGGTCGTTCGTCCGTGACGATCAGCCGCTGGCGGACACGGCTTTTCAGGTCGCCCTCGCCATCCGTGACGAGACGGTGGACCTGCAGTCGGCCGGGATCGCCATCATCCAGGTCGACGAGCCGGCCTTGCGTGAGCTGCTGCCGTTGCGTGCCGGGGACAAGGAGGCCTACCTGCGGTGGGCGGTCGATGCGTTCCGGCTGTCCACCTCCGGCGTCGCCGATGAAACGCAGATCCACACTCACCTGTGCTACTCGGAGTTCGGTGAGGTGATCGGGGCGATCGCCGACCTGGATGCCGACGTGACGTCCATCGAGGCGGCTCGATCACACATGGAGGTGCTCGGCGATCTCAACGCCGTCGGCTTCTCCAACAGTGTCGGTCCGGGTGTGTACGACATCCACTCGCCGCGGGTGCCCGGGGTGGACGAGATCGTCACGTCTCTGCGCGAGGCGCTCAAAGCGATCCCCGCCGAACGACTGTGGGTAAATCCAGACTGTGGTCTGAAAACTCGTACCACGGATGAGGTGACCGAGTCGCTCAAGCATCTGGTCAGGGCCGCCGTCGAAGTTCGCGCCGGATAACCCGGCCTGCCGAGTGTGGGTCTTGTGCACGCGACCGGGCCGATCCTGGTGCACAAGGCCTACGCTCGTGCGGCTTCGACTCTCCCGAGCATCATCCGAACTCGATGATGTTCGTCGGTGCCCGGAAGCGCTCGAGTGACCGGGACCGGTAGACGAGCGCCGCGGCCCGCGACACGACCTTGCCGCGACCGGCCGGCATCTCAAGCTCACGCACTGCGAGAACTCCTGGTATGGAACGTAACTCGTGGTACCGGTCCGCGGTGAACCAGAACGGCATCGGTGGTGCGGTGTACTGCTTGCTGAGCTTGATGCCGCGTCGCCGGGAGTACCAGCTGAGAAATCGCGGGACGCTGTCGAAGATCAGCTGCCCGCCGGGGAATCTGGCGGCGCAGGCGGCGATGAGATCGAACACCGCGTCGTGCTCCAGGTACTGGAACAATCCCTCGGCCGTGATGAGCACACCGTTGGTGGAGTCGACGTGATCCATCCACGAGTGGTCCAGTGCCGACTGGGCCAGGTAGCGCAGCCGGTCCGAAGCCGGGAGCAACTGCTCGCGCAGCCGCACGATGGGCTCCAGATCCACTGAAAGCCAGTTCATTCCACCATTGTCGAGGCGCCAGAAGCTGGTCTGGAGCCCCTCGGCCAGGGCGACCACGCTGGCGCGGGGGTGCGTCTTGAGGTACCGGCGAGAGGCATCGTCGAACGCCAGGGCCCGAAGCGCGGTCGCCTGGTGGGTCCGGCCGAAATGGTGATAGTCGTACCCCAGACCGTCGCGCAGGGTGATCGCCAGCGGGTCCACGATGATGCCGTCAGGCCTGGCCGCCTCGGTCGCCCTCTGGTGCAGAGTCAGGAGCGCGGTTTCCGATACCGCGGTCAGATGACGTGCGTCGATCACTGGCATGGCTCGACCGTACCCGGGCGGGTCACTCGCGAGAGTCGTTGCCCCGGTGGGCACATCAATCCCCACATTGCGGGAACTTTCTGGTGACGGTGAGCGACTAGCTGAAAGACAGGACCGGTCGACGTCCGTGCGAGGAGGTGATGCGTGACTGCCCCGATGTGGCTGGCGGTGCCCCCAGAGGTGCATTCTGCCGCGTTGAGTACGGGTCCCGGTCCCGGGTCCCTGGTGGCCGCAGCCGGGCAGTGGCATGCGCTGAGCACTCAATACAGCGCGGTAGCAGTCGAACTCACACAACTGCTGGCCGAGGTGCAGGCCGGCAGCTGGGAAGGCCCCAGCGCCGCACAGTATGTGGCTGCTCATGGCCCCTACCTGGCATGGCTGGAGCAGGCCTCGGCCGACAGCGCCGTCACCGCGGTGCAGCACGAGACGGTCGCAGCCGCCTACGCCGGCGCCCTGGCGGCCATGCCCAGTCTGGCCGAGCTCGCCGCCAACCACGTCACTCACGGCATGCTGCTGGCCACCAACTTCTTCGGCGTCAACACCATCCCGATTGCCGTCAACGAGGCCGATTACGTGCGGATGTGGCTGCAGGCAGCCGAGGTGATGACGACGTACCAGGGGGTTGCGGAGAGCGCAACGGCAGCAGTGCCGTCGCCCCAGCCTGCCCCGCCGATCCTTGCGCCAGGAGGTGAGGCGCGAAGCGGTCAGCAGAACACGTCGGGCTCAGCGTCGGACACCCAGCCGCCCGGTGACATCTGGCGGCTGATCTCCGAGCTCATCTCGGGTGCGGGCAATCCCCAGCAACTCCTCGAGACGTTTCAGCAGTTCTTCGGGCAACTGGGATTCAACCCCGTGGAGGCCGCGGTGCTCGCGGTCATCGCTCTCGTCCTCTACGACATGCTCTGGTATCCCTACTACGCGTCGTATTCGCTTCTGCTGCTGCCATTTCTCGCCCCCGCGCTCAGCGCGCTGAGCGCCCTGGGCGCGCTCGCGCTCCTGCAGAACGACCTACCGGCGCCAGGTGGATCACCGGTTGCCGCTGAGGCCGGCAGCGGCGCCCATCGTACGGCGGCGACCATCGGCGCCGGCTCGGCGTTGAGCCCGTCCGGAGTGTCCACCGCCGTTCCTCAGGCGGGCGGCTCGGGCTCCGGCGCGCCCGCCACCACTACCAGCGGCACCGGCCCGGCAGCATCGACGTTCGCCGGCTATGCCGTAGCCGGCCCGGACCCGCCCGCAGTGCCATCGGGGCCGAAGTCCGGTGCGAAATCCCCTGACGGAATGGCAGATATCCTCGCCACCGTCGCCGCGGCCCGAACGGCTGCCGCCACCGGCACGCGTCGGAAACAGATCGGCCGGAAACGAGATCGGGCCCGCAGCTATCGCCACGAGTTTCTGTCCGAGACCGCGGATGCCGCCATCGACGACCCGGCCGCCGGCCGGGACGCGCCGTCCGCCAGTGACGTGGGTACGGCCGCCCTCGGTTTCACCGGTGCGACACCCGTGGCCACCAATGCAGCCGCCGCCGGACTGGTCCAGCGGTCATCCGGCGGCGCCGCGGAGTCGATCCCGATGCTTCCCGCCACCTGGCGGAGTGATCCGAACCAGATCCGCGAATAGCGGGAACTTTCAATCGATTTGGTTCGACCAATCTGACAGCCGCACCACCGGCGCTGCGCGGTGCCGAACGAGGAGTTGAGTTGACGCTGAACGTGAAAGGGGAGGGGCTCGGGGCGCAAGTCACGGGCATCGACCCAAAGAATCTCGACGACATCACACGAGACGAGCTCCGTGAGCTCGTCTACCAGCACAAGCTGGTCATCCTGAAGGATCTCCATCCGACTCCGGAGGAGTTCCTCGAGTTGGGCCGCATCGTCGGCGACGTCGTCACGTACTACGAACCGATCTACCACCACAAGGATCATCCCGAGATCTTCGTCTCCTCCACTGAGGAAGGGCAGGGCGTCCCGAAGACCGGTGCGTTCTGGCATATCGACTACATGTTCATGCCCGAGCCGTTCGCATTCTCGATGGTGCTGCCGCTGGCAGTGCCGGGCAGTGACCGCGGGACGTACTTCATCGATCTCAACAAAGTATGGGAGTCCCTCCCGGACCGGGTGCGCGACACGGTCCGGGGCACGTTCGCCACCCATGATCCCCGGCGCCACATCAAGATTCGCCCACACGATGTCTACAAGCCGATCGGCGAGGTCTGGGATGAGATCTCCACGACCACCCCGCCGATCACCTGGCCGACGGTCATCAGGCATCCGAAGACCGGGCAAGAAATCCTCTATATCTGCGCGTCGGGTACCACGAAGATCGAGGACGGGGACGGAAATGTCCTTCCGGCTGGTGTGCTGCAGGAACTCATGGCGGCCACCGGTCAACTAGACCAGGACTTCACCTCGCCGTTCATCCACACCCAGCACTATGAGGTCGGCGATGTCGTGTTGTGGGACAACCGGGTTCTGATGCACCGTGCGAAACACGGAACCGCATCAGGAACTTTGACGACTCATCGGCTGACCATGCTGGACGGCCTCAAGACACCGGGATACGGGGTATGAGTATGAGCACCGCTGAGACACTGTCGGTGACGACGGGCGCGTATGGCACTTCCCATCTGGCGCCGATCCCCGAAGACCTACTGGCCAAGGTCCTGGAACCATACTCCTACAAGGGGTGTCGCTATCTGCTCGACGCCGAGTATGAAGCCAACGAGACCTCCGTGTTCGCCGTCGGGAACTTCAGCATCAAAGAGCCCGCGTACATTCGCGACACCGGCCACTTCAACGCCGCCGAATGGGTGCTGTGCTTCAACCAACTCGCATACAGCGCGTTCGCACCGGCAATTCTCAACGAGCAGATCCCGGAATTCCGGGGCTGGTCGATCGAAGACTACTTCAACTATCAACTGCCCAGCATGTTGATCAAGACCACGGCATCTCGCTTCAGACGTCCGATCAAATCCCGGAAGTTCTCGGCACGGCTGCAGTGCAAGGACTTCGAAGTGGTGGATCGCACGATTCGCTACCTCAAGATTCCGTGCACCGTCGAATTCTGGGACGAGGACGGCGGGTCCGCGTCCGGCGACGTCGAACTGGCCGCCCTCAACATCCCCTGACACCGGCACGAGAGCAACATGGCTATGACACACCCACCAGCCACGGTGCTGGCACGCATCAGCGAGCGGGCACGACAGCAACCCGAGACGATCGCTCTTCGTCGGTGCGACGGAACCAGCGTGCTCCCCTACGGAGACCTCATGGCCGAAGTGGACTGGTTGGCAGCCGATCTGGTCTCCAAGGAGGTCGCGCCGGGAGACCGGGTGTTCGTCCTCTCGGACAACGGTCCCGAGACGTATCTGGCGGTGTTGGCCTGCGCGAGAGTCGGTGCCATCGCAGTCATGGTGGACGGCGCCCTCCCCACGGCAACCATGGACCGGTTCGGCGAGATCACCACTCCCGGCGCGATTCTGATCGCGCCCGGCTGCCGGATGCACACCGCCGAACTCCCGGGTTCGCTCCGGTCGATCCCTGCTCTGCATGTCAGTGTCGGCGGTGGACCGAACGGCCGTGAAGCTGATCGGGTCCCGGAAACATTGCCCGGCATCCCCGCCGGGGGAGCCGATCATCCACTGGCGATGATCTTCACCAGCGGAACGACGGGTGCACCGAAAGCAGTGCTGCTGCCGAATCGGACGTTCTACTCCGTCGCGGACATTCTGCAGCGCGAGCACTTGACCTGGGTCGACTGGGTTGTCGGCGAAACCACGTACTCACCGTTGCCCGCGACCCACATCGGTGGACTGTGGTGGATCCTGAACTGTCTGATGCAGGGCGGACTGTGTATCACCGGCGGCGAGAACGGGTTGTCGATCGGGGAGATTCTCGCTCGGAACGCTGTCGCGACGACCTGCCTGGTTCCCACCCTGTTGAGCCGGCTGGTGGCCGAGCTGCGGTCCACCGGGGCGCCGGTCCCGCCGTCGCTACGGATGGTCGGATACGGCGGATCGCGCGCCATCGCCTCTGATGTCGGCTTCGTGGAAGCCGCCGGTGTCCGGACCGCGCAGGTCTACGGGCTCAGCGAAACAGGTTGCACCGCACTGTGTCTACCCACCGATGAGGGGTCGATCGCCAGGATCGAAGCGGGCGCTGTCGGGCGGCCCTATCCCGGCGTCGAAGTCCACCTCGATGGTGACGGCGCCGGCCCGCCCACGCGTTCCGGCGCAGATTCTGCCACCTCGGGCACGCTGTGGATCAAGTCGCCGGCGAACATGCTGGGCTACTGGGAGAACCCCGAGCGGACTGCCGAAACCCTGGTCGACGGATGGGTGAACACCGGCGACGTGCTGGACCGGCACGAGGACGGCTTCTTCTACATCAGGGGCAGGTCGTCGGAGATGATCATCTCCGGCGGCGTCAACGTCGCGCCGGACGAGGTGGACCGTATCGCCGAGGGAGTGGCCGGCGTCCGCGAGGCGGCCTGCTACGAAATTCCCGACGAGGAGTTCGGGGCGCTGGTCGGGCTCGCCGTGGTGACCTCGGCTGTTCTGGATGAATCAGACGCCAGGAGGCTCAAACACACCATCGCCGCGCGTTTCCGGCAGGAATCGGAGCCCATGGCCAGGCCTTCGACGATCCGGTTCGTGCCTGACATTCCACGAACCCGGTCCGGCAAGATCGTGCGGGCGGCACTGGGCGCGGTGGCCGATGGCTGAGACGCTGAGAAGCAGTATCCTCAGGGCGCTCTCGGAGGTGCTGTACGTCGACGAGACGGATCTCGTCGACGGAGATGAAACCGACCTCAGGGACCTCGGTCTGGACTCGGTTCGGTTGGTGCTGTTGATGAAGCACCTGGGCATCGATCGGGAATCGGACGTGCCGCGGCGACTGGCGGACAACCTGTCGATCGCAGGCTGGGTCCGGGAGTTGGGGCAGTCGGGTGAGCCTGCCTGAAAACTCTGATGCGCACCGGGTTCCGCTGAGTCGCTCACAACAGAACATCTACCGCGGAGCGGTCCACGACGATGACCACGGCCTGTACCTGATCGGCAGGCGATACCGGTTCCAGCCGATTCCACAGACGGAGTTCTTGAGCGCCCTGTACGCGACGATCCTCGCCAACCCCGTGCAGTTGTGCATCCTGGTGGCGCCGTCCGATGCCGGCGGCTATCCGGATCTCGTGCCCAGGCTGGGAGTCGACGACATCGTGCGGGTGTGCGGCGCCGACGAAGACACAGAGCTGGCACATGAATGGCGCGCGGGAATTCTCCAGAAGCCGTTGGCGCGCTACACCGTGCGCGTCGACGGCCGCGGCCTGGTGCACGGCCTCGACGCCCATGCCCATCACGTCCTGCTCGACGGGGGTGCGATCGGCGTCGTCGAAGCTCATCTGGGTCGCTTTCTCGCCGGCGGGAGACTGCCCGACAACGCCTGTGTCCGTGACGGACTGACCCGCGTGGCCTCCGCACACCGCCGAGAGGCTGCCCGGATCGACGAGGCGGTGCAGCGGCTCACCGCCGTCGTACAGCGTGAGCTCACCGCGGCCGCCGAACAGGGCGGCCATGGACATGCCGCCGACGGCCCCGTATCCGCGGCCAGAGGAGTCCTCGTCGAGTCCGTCGTGATCGGGGCGCAGGACTACGACGACGTTCTCGCCTTGGCCGACCGGGAGTGCGTCCCGCTCAACGTGATGGTTGCGGCGGCGGCGACGGCCGTGCACGCGGGCCTCCGCGAGAGCACCGAGACCCTCCTGGTGCACGCGTTGGACAACCGCTTCGGTGACCCTGAGCTCGATGTTGCCACGTGCCTGGTCAACTCGATCGCGCAGCCGGTTCGATTCCCGCCGCACGCATCGGTGGCGGAGGTGGTGCGCGCTGTGGACCAGGGATACGTCAAGGCCGGCCGCCGCCGCTGGCTGCGCGAAGAGCATTACCGCCGAATCTATCTGGCGATCAATCGAACGACCTCCGTCGAGACACTGACGCTCAATTTTCTGCGTGAGCCCTGTGCGCCCGCACTGGTGCCGTTCTTGGTTGGTCCGCCGGTGACGACGCACATCGGCCCGGTCGAGGGCCTGACCGTGGCAGCTGTCCTCGACGAGCAACGGCGCACGCTGACCCTCAACATCTGGGACAGGCACGAGCAACCAAGGCGCACCGCGGGCGAGGTTGCCGGCCGGGTCGCGTCGGCACTGACATCGATGACCGCGATGTGGGACCTGCCCATTGCTGCGACGGTCGATGCGTGGCACAGCATCGACGACGACGGGAGGTTGTGTTCGGATTCGCGCCGGCCGGTACCCGAGGAGCCGGGTGCTCCCGCGTGGTTCCTCGCTCGCCGCGAGTCGATCGACGAATGTCGCAGGCGGCGTGACCATGTCGACCCGTGGATCGCCCGGCTGCTCGAAATCGAGGCGGTCCCAGGCGATGTGATGGTGTTCGCCGACGACGGCTCCGACCAGGCGATCGACCTCATGATCGCCTGTCACCTGTCCGGCTGTGGCTACAGCGTCTGTGACCGCAGCGACCAGGTGGGACGGCGGGCCGAGGCGATCCGAGAGCACGCCGCCGGTATCGCCGTGCACATCGTCGACATCGATTCGGCGGACTCGCGAGCCCGCGCCGCCGAACGTCGTGCGCTGATCGATGCGCGCGTCGAACAGACGGTTGACGACCCGCGCCTGGCCACCAGGACCGCCTACGTCATGCCCACGTCCGGGTCGACCGGGGAGCCCAAACTCGTTCAGGTCAGCCATGGTTCGCTGGCGACATTCTGCGTCGGGATGACACGTGCCTACGGTTGGTGCGCGGACGACACCATTCTCCAATGTGCGCCGCTGACCTCCGATATCAGCGTTGAAGAAGTCTTCGGCGCTGCATCGATCGGGGCGACCCTGATCCGCTCGGCGGCGATGAAAGCGGGTGATCTGCAGGCACTCTCCGCAGAGCTGGTGGCACACGGCGCGACCGTCGTGGACCTGCCGACCGCGCTGTGGCACCTGTGGTGTGAGGACGTCGACACGACCGCCACCGTCGGTCCCTCCCGGCTGCGCCAGGTTGTCATCGGTGGTGAGCCCATCCGACCGAGCACCGTCGACAAGTGGGTCAACTCCGCAGGCACCGAGGGCGTCTCGCTGGTGTCGAGCTACGGGCCGACGGAGACCACGGTGGTGGTGACGCACCTGCCGATCACCGACGGCGGCCGGGCTCTCGAGTCGGGCGCGCGCCTTCGGCTGGGGCGACCGCTGGTTCCGCACACGGTGGTGATCGCATTCGGCGAAGTCGTTGTGCTGGGGGAGCTGGTGGCCGATGGCTATCTCGGCGTGGACGGAGCCGGTTTCGGATCGGTGACCATCGCCGGCGGTCGACGGCACCGCGCGTACGCGACGGGGGACCGGGTGACCGTCGACGCCGCCGGGTATCCGGTGTTCGCGGGGCGCAGAGATGCGCTCGTCAAGATCTCCGGCAAGCGGGTCGACACGGCCGCGATCACCAGAACGATCATGGCGGACCCGTCCGTTCTCGACATCGCCGTCGAGCTTCACAACGGCGGTCTCGGGGTGTGGTTCGAGACCCAGCGGACCCGCAGCGGTGACGAGGACCCCGCTGCGGCAGCACGTATCAGGCGCGTCCTGGTGGATTCGCGGGTGCCCTCATACTTCGTCTCGGGCGTCGCCGGTATTCCCCGCAAACCCAACGGGAAGACCGACACGACAAGGCTGCGCGCGGTCGCGGCAGCCGGGCCGGGCCGGCCGGCCGATGAGCCATCGGACGAACCGGCGGCCGGACTTGCCGGCTTGTGGAGTGCGCGTCTGGAGCGGCTGATCACCCCTCATACCTCGCTGTTGTCGGAGGGCATCGGGTCCTTGGATCTCGTTCGGATCCTGCCGGATACGCGCAGGCATCTCGGCAGGCAGGTTTCGATTCTCGATCTGATCAGCGCCGACACGGCGGCGAACCTGGTCGACGACATGTCGGTCGGCGACAACTGGATGGACGCAGGTACCGTCGCCGAGATCGAACGTGACTTCACCGCGTTCACGGGGCCGCGCCTCCGCGCGGCGTCGAACCCGCGGCGACCACCGGGCCGTGGCACAGGGCCTGTCCTGGTTCTTGGAGCGTCGGGCATTCTCGGCACCGGATTCGCCGAGGCGATTCTGAGCCTGAGCCGTGAGCAGCGCGCCGAGGTGATCCTGGCCATGAGGTCGGTCCCACCCGACAACCGGACCTGGATGGAACTGCGTCGCACACCGGGGGTACGGATCGAGCAGTTGAGCCCCGCGTTCGGTCCGGCAGAGCTGGAGACGCTGATCCGCCGGACCGGAGCGCGAACCGTCGTCAACTGCATCGGGAACACGAACGTGGTGGTGCCGTACTGCGAACTACGTTCGGCCAACGTGGAATTGGTGGCCGCGATGGCACAAGCCTGCAGCGCTTCGGGTACCCGTTTGGTGCACTTGTCGACGTACGTCGTCAATGCGGATGTGGCCGCGCCACAGGTGGTCGATCCGCGTCAGGCGCCCTACCCGTACGCCGCCACCAAGGCACTCGCGGAACTGGCCGTGGCCGGCGCGGTCGGAGAGCTGGACTTCACGATCGTGCGGCTGCCCCGGGTCCTGGGCACACTCGGGCAGGTTCGAGGATCCACCGACATCCTGGTCTCGATCGTCGACGCCTGCCACGCGCTACAGGCCTATCCGGCAGTGGAATTGACCGAGGAAGTGACAATCGGGCGCGCGGCCGCGACGAGCATTCTGCGCAGATTGCCCGAGCTCGGCGGATCCGACGAACTGGGCTGCGGGATCGAAGTGCTGCGGGGGCAGGCCGTGGCGTACCGCGAACTGCTCGGCGGGATCGCCTCACAAGAGCTCGACAGTCACGAATGGAAACGCCGGCTGGATGAAAGTGATTGGGCGAAGGCCAATCCGCGGCGCTGGTCGGTGATCGACGCCTGGATCGGATTGGGTCTGAGACTCGATGGCCGCTCGTATGCGCAGTACCTGACCGCCTACCCGGCCCTCCCGCTGGGAGTCCGATCCGTCGGCGAACTGTTGGCGCCACCGCCGTCGCTACGGGAACTGCTCGCCCGCGGTGCGGGAACCAGTGGCTCTCGTCCAACGACCTATCAACCAGACGCCGCAAGACAGTGAGGGATGGCAGTGACCGACGTAGCCGCACACCGCAACCAGACACCGGGAACCCGACGGATCCGACTCGACGTGACAGGAATGTCCTGCGGATCGTGCTCGCGCCGGGTCGAGAACACGCTGAACAAGATCGACGGAGTGCACGCCTCGGTCGCCATCGCCACCAAGATCGCGACCATCGACGCCCGCCACGACATCACCGTCACCGACTTGTGCGAGGCCGTTGAACAGGCCGGTTACCGCGCCGAGGAACGGACCGGCAACAACGACGAGGATGAGGTCCCCGGGCCGGAGCCGAAGGATTCGGTGGTGACGAGGGTCATCCGCTGGGTGACCGCCGGCCACATGGGCGGCTGAGTGTCAGAGCGCCGGCACCGCTAACCGGTCAGATCGTCCCGCTCGACCGCGGCGATCAGATCTTCCCGGGCGCGTGCCACCCGGGAACGAATCGTGCCGACCGGACAGCCGCACACCTCGGCCGCCTCGGCGTAGGACAACCCGAGGACCTGGGTCAGCAAGAGCGCGTGCCGCCGGTCGGGGTCAAGGCCGTCCAGCAAGAGGCGGATCTCCACCATCTTCTCGAAGCCACCGACCGGGCGGTAGCTCTCCAGGACCTGCTCGACGTCGACTCCGTGCTGGGTCCGCGGCCGACTCTGCTTGTGCCGAATCTGGTCGACCACCACGCGCCGAGCGATCGACAGCAGCCAGGTGCGCGCAGACGACCGGCCGCTGAACCGGGGCAGCGCGGTGATGGCGCGCATGAACGTCTCTTGCGTCAGGTCGTCGGCCGACCCGGCGTCACCGAGGTAGGCGACGGTTCGCCAGACATCGGTCTGGGTGGCCCGGATGAATTGCTCGAGCGCTGCCGAATCACCGCGGCCGGCGGCGAAAGCCAGCCGCGTAACGTGGTCCTCGCCGCGTTCGGTAGTCACGGTCCTCGACATTATTCGATGCCTCCCGGGAACTCGGCATCGGGCCGGAGCGACTACATATTCGGTGACGATTGTCGGTGACGTAGGCCACCGGCGTGGTGAGTGAGCAATTGGAGTAGTGGTGACGACAGCAACTGTCCCCGACGATGAGGTGACCCAGCGCATTGCGCTCGACGTCACAGGAATGTCGTGCGGGGCCTGCGCCGCCCGCGTGGAGAACAAACTCAACAAGGTCGACGGGGTGCGCGCGTCAGTGAACTTCGCCACACGTGTCGCCACTGTGGAGGCCACCCCCGACGTCGGCGTCGAGCAGTTGTGTGCGGTCATCGAGCGCGCCGGCTACCAGGCGGCCCCCCGCGCCGAGCGCGCCACGACGGACGTCGACCCCGATGCCGACCATGCCCGCAGCCTGCTCCGGCGCCTCGCGATCGCCGCGGTGCTGTTCATCCCGCTGGCCGATCTCTCGGTCATGTTTGCCGTGGTGCCCGATACGCGGTTCACCGGGTGGCAGTGGGTGCTCACCGCGTTGGCGGCTCCGATCGTCACGTGGGCCGCATGGCCATTCCACCGCACCGCGCTGCGCAACGCCCGGCACGGAACCTCGACCATGGAGACCTTGATCTCCATCGGCGTCACGGCCGCCACCGTGTGGTCGATGTACACGATCTTCTTCGACCATCAGACCTACCACGCGGCGGGTGTCTGGCAGGCGCTGCTCGGCAGCGACGCCATCTACCTCGAGGTCGCCGCCGGGGTAACGGTTTTCGTGCTCGCCGGCCGGTACTTCGAAGCCCGGGCCCGTTCGCGCGCCGGGGGAGCGCTGCGGGCGCTGGCGGCGCTCGGCGCCAAATCGGTGACGGTGCTGCTGTCGGACGGTGGCGAACTCGTGTTGCCCGCCGACGAGCTCAAAGAAGGCCAGAAGTTCGTCGTCCGTCCCGGTGAGGCCATTGCGGCCGACGGCCTCGTGGTGTCGGGCGCGGCCGCGGTCGACGTCAGCGCGATGACCGGGGAGTCGAAACCGGTACAGACACACGAAGGTTCGAGCGTCGTGGGTGGCACCGTCGTCCTCGACGGCCGGTTGGTCGTCGAGGCCGCCGCGGTCGGACCCGACACCCGGTTCGCCGGGATGGTGCGCCTGGTGGAGCAGGCACAGGCGCAGAAGGCCGACGCGCAGCGACTCGCGGACCGTATCGCCTCGGTGTTCGTGCCATGTGTACTCGTCATCGCTGCGGCCACCGCGATCGGTTGGCTGTTGGTCGACGGCGATGTCAACCGGGCGGTGTCGGCGGCCTTGGCGGTCCTGGTGATCGCCTGCCCGTGTGCGCTGGGACTGGCCACCCCGACGGCGATGATGGTGGCCTCGGGACGCGGCGCTCAGCTGGGTATCTTCCTCAAGGGCCACCGGGCCTTGGAGGCGATCCGTGCGGTCGACACCGTGGTGTTCGACAAGACCGGCACCCTGACCAGCGGGCAGCCTCAGGTCATCACCGTCGCGGTGGCCGAGGGATGGGCCGAGGACGAAGTTCTCGGATTCGCGGCAGCCGTCGAGTTGGCATCCGAACACCCGGTGGCGCATGCGATCGTCACCGCTCGCGCAGGTCATGACATCGCCGAGGTGCAGAGCTTTCAGGCGTTCGCGGGCCACGGGGTGTCCGGGTCGGTGGACGGTGCCGCCGTGGTCGTCGGACGGCCCGCCTGGGTGACCCGGGACCGCGTGGTGCCGGCCAACCTCGCGGCGGCCCGCAAAGCCGGCGAGTCGCAGGGCCAGACGGTCGTGTTCGTCGCACACGGCGACACCGTCTGCGGGGCCATCTGCATCGCCGACGCTGTCAAGGAGTCAGCGGCGGGTGCCATCGCACAACTGCACGCCGAGGGCATGAAAACCATGCTGCTGACCGGTGACAACGCGGCGACGGCCGCCGCGATCGGCGCGGCCGTGGGCATCGACGACGTGGTCGCCGAGGTGCTGCCCGAGGACAAGGTCGGCGCGATCGAGAAACTGCGCGAGCAAGGCCGGGTGGTGGCCATGGTCGGTGACGGGATCAACGACGGCCCCGCGTTGGCCTGCGCCGACCTGGGCCTTGCCATCGGCCGGGGGACCGACGTCGCCATTGGCGCGGCCGACATCATCCTCGTTCGCGACAACCTCGATTCGGTCCCGCAGGCGCTGGGTCTGGCCCGCGCGACGATGCGGACCATCCGGGTCAACATGATCTGGGCCTTCGGCTACAACGTCGCGGCGATTCCGATCGCCGCAGCAGGCCTGCTGAACCCGTTGATCGCGGGTGCGGCGATGGCCGTGTCGTCGTTCCTGGTGGTGTCGAACAGCCTACGGCTGCGCAATTACGGCACGGTCCAACCGAATACGTTCCGCGATGCTCAATCGCAGGAGCGGGCGGCGCGCATATCCGGTTGAGACGAGTCCAGCGGGGCCAGGCACACACCCAGCCACCCCGCGGTCAACGCCGCAACGGTGAGCGTGCCCAGCGCTGCAGGCACCCATGAGGCGGTATGTGCGGTGTGATGCCACCAGAACGTCCCGGCGCCGGCCACAGTGGCGACCGCTGACACACAGGTGGCCATGCAGCACCACCGAAACCTGCGACGTATCAGGGCGACAGCCGATGCCACCGCCGCCAGGGCGAACAGGGAGAAGGCCACGAGTGATATCCAGTGCCCGTTGCGAGTCGCGCCGGCGGGGACTTCGCCGGTTGCGAGCACGGCCACGGCCGCCGCGGTCAAACCGGTGGCCAGTGTCGCCAGCGCACCGGCGCGCCTCGCGCTGATCCACACGTCCTCGAACACCCGGCGCTCGATGGCCCGCAGTTCGGTCTCGACCGTCGCCGCCATCTCCTGAGAAGTCACTGAAATGCCTTTCGGATAGTCCGGGTGGTGTCGATCTCGATGGCCCCACTGATTGGTCGGCGGCACGTCGGGATTAGTTCCGTTGTGGCCTGATCAGCAGGTATCGGGCGTAACCTCACATGCATGACCAGCAATGAAACAGCCGGATCGACGAAGTGCGACAACCCGAACTGTACGTGCGAGAACTGCAACTGCGGGGCCAACTGCACCTGCGGTGCCGACGCCGCTGAATGATCTGAACGCCTCGCCCGTCCACTCGGCTGCAGCTCAGCGTCGGGTGCGGGAAAGTTCCTGCAGCATCGCGTTGTAGGCGTCCAGTTCGTCGTCATACCCGCGGTCGCTGTGGCGGTCCTCCCGGGCTCCCGCCCGGCGGTCCTGACGGGCCCACTGGGCCACCAGGGCGACCACCACGATGATCACCGGCACCTCGCTCGAGCCCCACGCGATGGCCCCGCCCAGGTGCTGGTCATCCGAGATGCTCTGCAGCCAGGGCAGATTGACGGACCGGTAGAAACTGTCGCCCAGTGACGAGGTCATCGTCATCGTGGCGATGCCGAAGAACGCGTGGAACGGCATCACGGCGAACAACAGCCCGAGCCGCCCCAGGAAGGGCAGCCGGCGCGGCCCCGGGTCGATGCCGATGATTCCCCAGTAATACAGGTAGCCGGTCAGCAGGAAGTGCACCGTCATGAACTCGTGGCCCCAGTGATACCGGATCAGGGTGTCGAACAGCGGCGTGAAGTAGACGAGATACAGCGAACCGACGAACAACACGAAGGCCGTCACCGGGTGCGACAGGAATCGCGTCACCGGTGCATGCACGAACCACGTCAACCATTCGCGAGGTCCCGGCGCTCCGCCCTTCGGCGCGGCGGGCAGCACCCGCAGGGCGAGGGTCACCGGTGCGCCGAGGACCAGAAGCACAGGGACGAACATGTTCAGCGCCATGTGCTCACCCATGTGCACGCTGAACATCGCCGATCCGTAGGCACGCACCCCGGAACTGGTGGTGATCAGCAAGGCCGCGCAACCGAGCGACCAGGAGATCGTGCGTCCCACCGGCCAATGGTCGCCCCGTCGTCGCAATCGCACCGCGGCGAAGAGATAGCCCAGCGCGAGCACGATGGCGGCGGTCCCGATCAACGGGTCGAACCGCCACTCGGTGATCAAGGTCAGCGGGCTCGGAGGCGCATCGAGCTGGTAGCCCAAAAAGACGTCCCACGTGGAGAACTCGTGAACGGTGAACCGGGGCGGCACACTCGTCGCGGCGAGGGCCACCGCGGCGGTGACGACGATCATCGCGGCCGCGGACACGGTGTTCGCCAGTCGCGACGGGGTACGGCGCGTCAGCAGCAACGTGCCGTCGCCAATCCACACCAGCACCAGCAGTACGCCGGCGACGAGGACGGCCAGCCCGTAGGTCGACCCCAGGATCGGCAACCCGCCCAGCATCAGAGTGGCCAGCAGTGCGCCGTAGACGACGGCGACCGCTCCGCACGCTACTTGCAGCATCTGGACCCGTCGCCGAACCGCGACGTCGCGCAGTCCGGCCGAGGCGGTCTTCGTGCCGGCCCACACCGCGACCGCCACCGAGAAGACGATCACCGCGCTGGTGGCGATGTCATGGTCCGGACCCTGCCCGGCGTTGCCGGTGACCGGTACCGCGATCACTCCGATCAGGGTCGGCAGCAGCGCCACACAGTGCCCGATCCACCGGAGCGTGAAGCGCATGCCGATCGCCAGAATGACCGCGCAGATCGCCGCTACGCACCAGCCGCGCGCGACCTCTGAGGCCGCGACGGCACTACCGAGGCCGGGTCCGGCGACGAGCCTGCCGACGGGGATGCCCGCGTCGGCGGACGCGGAGACGACGACCATGGCAGTGGCGCATCCGGCCCACACGATTGCCATGCGCTCGACGAGCAGATGCGCTGGAAAGGATTCCGCGTCGATCCGCCCGTCGTCACGCGGTGTCGCGGTCGTCACGATCCAGACGATGGCGCCGGCGCACACGGCACCGGAGAGAGTGGCGATCCAGTGCCCGAGTAGCCGGGCCGCGTTGGTGGCCGTCCCCGGGTCTGCGATCCCCGCGGCCGCCAGCCGTTGTTCACCCAGCTGCACAGCGCACAGGAACAGCACCACAGCGCATCCCGCGGCGGTGCCGAACAGCGTCGAGCGTCCCGGCCACACGCTGGTCCCACCGGGTATTTGCACACGCGACATAGTCGAACCGGCCTTCCGCCGCGGAAACGAACGAAACGTCGCGGCCAGCCGAGTCTACGACAATGTGTCGTAGTGCTGACGGGTGCGGGAACTTTGACGCAGGCGTCCGCGACCAATTGACGATGGCAGACGCAGGCAGACAGGACTTGGAATGATCGCCGATCTCGCGCTCCGGTGGGTGGTAACGGTGCTGTTCGCCCTCAGCTCTGCCGAATGCGCCTACGCCTTGGCGAACTCCCGGGGCAGGCCGGCCGTCGCGGTGGGTCAGGTGCTTCACCTGACGATGGCCGTCGCGATGGTGGTGATGGCCTGGCCCCGCGGCGCGCAGCTGCCGACCGTGGGTCCGATGTTCTTCTTCCTGGCCGCCGCCGTCTGGTTCGCGGTCGGCGTGCTGCGCTCTGCGGCGACGCAAAGCCGCCTGGTCGACGGCTATCACGCCGCGATGATGCTGGCGATGGCGTGGATGTATGCCGCCATGACCGACAACCTTCTGCCGCGCGGTACGGAAACCGTGGCCGGGGGTGGCCATGACATGGCCGCGATGCACTCGGCCGGCCACCACGGCGGCGGGACGGCGATGGCCATGGAGCCGATGCCGGTGCAGCCGCTGTGGATCCCGGCGATCAACTGGCTGTTGACGATCGGTTTCGTGCTGGCCGCGCTGGTCTGGCTGTACCGGTACTTCGCGGCACGTCAGCAGCACGTGGGAACGTCGTCGTTCTCGCAGTTCGGCACGTTGTGCCGGGCGATGATGGCGGCCGGCATGGCGATCATGTTCGGCGTCATGTTGTAGCGGTTCAGGCGGCGGGGTCGTCGGCCGCGCGCAGATGGCGACGGGTGGGCGCACCCGGATCCGCTTCGTCGTCGTCCCCACGTGCTCTGGGCGACGGATCATCGGGACGGGTGGCACGCGAGGCCAGGACCGAGAGGACCGCCGCCACCGCCACCGGAAGGTGGCTCAGGACGCGGACCGGTGTCACCTGACCGGCGATCGCGTCGGACACCACGTAATAGGCGAGGAATCCGCAGTAGATCACCAGCACGCAGGCCAGACCCGGGGCGATACGCCGACGGAAAGCCATTGCCACGGTGGCGATTCCGAGTGCAGCCGACCATGCCGTGGACTCGTTGAGCAGGTGGGCTCCGCTGGCCGATCCATGATGCGCGGCGACCATGCCGAAATTCATTCCCACGGCCTGGGCAACCGCCAGGACCACCTGGGCCACACCGAAGATGACGATCGCGATGGTCAGCCAGTGCCGGCGCAGCCAATGTCCGAGCCCTCCGAGCGCGGTGTTGCCGCGGTCGGCGCGCCCACTCACGGTGCCGATCAATCCGGTGTTGGCCAGATCGCGTAGCAGCAGGGCTTGCGCTCCCGCCTTGTCGTACCAGGCGGCACAGTCGCGGCAATCGCGCAGATGCTCGTCGACACGAGCAGAGGGGACCGGTTCACGCTCCCCGTCGAGGCGCGCCGAAAGCGCCTCTCGTGCCACCACGCAGTCCACCGGGCCATTGTCCCGCATTGACCTGCCGGATCGCACATCTGCTCAGGCTGACGGTGAGTAGGGCAGATTGCTGCTGGTCTGTGGGTCGACGTGGACTGGCCTGCCCACATACGGGAAGGCCCGTTGCGGGCAGGCCGGGCGGTCGCAGATCCGGCAGCCCGCACCGATGGGCACGGTGGCTTCGGGGTCGCTCAGATCGATGCCCACCGAGTACACCAGCTTGCCGGCGTGGCTCAGGTCGCAACCGAGGCCGATGGCGAAACTCTTGGGCGTTGCCAGGTATCGGCTCGGGGCGGAGACCGATGTTTTCGCGATCCAGAAGTAGCTGCGGCCGTCAGGCATCTGCGCCACCTGAGTCAGGAATTCGCCGGGCCGGGAGAACGCGTGGTGCACCACCCAGAGTGGGCAGTTTCCACCTACCCGGGAGAAGTGAAAAGCTGTGGCGGACTGACGTTTCGAGATGTTTCCCGCACTGTCGGTGCGGACGAAGATGAACGGGATTCCGCGCGCATCCGGGCGCTGGAGCGTGGACAAGCGGTGGCAGATCGTCTCGAACCCCACCTCGAAGCGACGGGCGAGCTGGTCGATGTCATAACGCAACTCCTCGGCGGCGGACAGGAACATCCGATAGGGGAGCAGCAGGGCGCCGGCGAAGTAATTGGCCAGCCCGATCCGCGCCACCTCCCTTGCCTCTGAACTCAATTGGTCATCGGTGGCGACGACGGCGCTGATCAGGTCGGACTGTGTCACCAAGGCGATCTGGGTGGCGAGCTGAAATGCGCGTTGGCCGGGCAGCAGCCACCGCGCCGCGTACAGCGTGCCTGCCTCGGGCAGGTACCGACGTTTCACACTGGGGCCCAGTACTTTTCCGTCGTCCACGATCACCCTGATGCCGTACTCCGAGGACAGTAGCTCGGTGAGCTGTCGGTCGAGGCCGCCGATCTGCAGGCGATGACGGGCGAAGAGGTCCTCGGCGGCGCGGTCGAGCGCATCGACGTAATTGCGGCGGTCGTAGAAGAAGTCGCGCACCTCTTCGAATGGCATGGGCTGCTGCGCATCCGCCTGCGCATCCAGGTTGGCGCGCGCGTGCACGGCCTCTAGCTCCGCAGAGGCATCGTGCAGGCGGCGGTGCATGCTGACCATGGTTTGGCCGACTTCGGGCATTCGCGCGACGAGCTCTTCGATCTGGGCGGTGGTGGCGGTGTCGGCCAGGATTTCGCGCAGGTCGGATACCAGCCGGGCGTCGGCATCGGGGGCGAAGTACTGGGTCGGCAGATCGAAGCGGTCGGACAGGGCCAACAACACCGGGACGGTGATCGGCCGCTGGTCGTTCTCGAGCTGGTTGACGTAGCTCGTCGACAGCCCCAGCGCACGGGCCAGCGCGACCTGGGTCAGGCCTCTCTCGTCCCGTAGCCGGCGGAGACGGGCCCCCGCGAATGTCTTGCTCACCACTGCCGAGGCTACCCCGATCAGCTTTCACAAGATTCGCAAATATGGCCGCCAAAGGACACAAAAATACGCATTTACAGGTGGTTTCCCTGATGGTCGCAGCTGCGTACCGTGCGGATCATGCTTGAACACGACGTCAGAACACGCCGCAGCGCCGAGGACTTTCCGCGCACCGAGCACTTGGCTTGGAAGATCGCCGAGGTTGCCGCCGACCCGGTAGCCGTCCCGCCCGAAACCGAGGCGATGGTGATCAACCGCATCATCGACAACGCCGCGGTGTCGGCCGCGTCGGTGATCCGCCGCCCGGTGACCGTGGCCCGCGCCCAGGCGCTCGCGCACAAGACACACCGCGGCGCAGGAGTGTTCGGTGTCGATGGCACGGTCTCAGCCGAATGGGCGGCCTGGGCCAACGGCGTGGCCGTGCGCGAACTGGACTTCCACGACACCTTCCTGGCCGCCGAGTACTCCCACCCGGGTGACAACATCCCCGCCATGGTCGCCGTGGCCCAGCAGCTCGGCGTGAGCGGCGCCGACCTGATCCGCGGCATCGCCACCGCCTACGAGGTACAGGTCGACCTGGTCAAGGGAATCTGCCTGCACCGGCACAAGATCGACCACGTCGCCCATCTGGGACCCTCCGTCGCCGCCGGTCTGGGCACGATGCTGCGGCTCGATCCCGAAACCATCTACGCCGCAATCGGTCAGGCCCTGCACCTGACCACCGCCACCCGACAGTCGCGCAAGGGCCTGATCTCCAGCTGGAAGGCCTACGCGCCGGCGTGGGCCGGCAAGGTCGCCATCGAGGCCGTGGACCGCGCGATGCGCGGCGAGGGCTCGCCGGCCCCGATCTGGGAAGGTGAGGACGGCGTGATCGCCTGGATGCTCGCCGGGCCCGAGCACACGTACCGGGTTCCGCTGCCCGGACCGGGCGAGCCGAAACGCGCCATCCTGGACACCTACACCAAGGAGCATTCGGCCGAGTACCAGAGCCAGGCGCCGATCGACCTGGCTCGGCGGATGCGCGAGCGCATCGGTGATCTGGACCAGATCGCCACCATCCTGCTGCACACCAGCAACCACACCCACGTGGTGATCGGCACGGGGTCGAACGATCCGCAGAAGTTCGACCCCGACGCGTCCCGCGAAACGCTGGACCACTCGGTGATGTACATCTTCGCCGTCGCGCTGCAGGACGGAACCTGGCACCACGAGCGGTCCTATGCCCCCGAGCGGGCGCACCGACCCGACACCATCGAGCTGTGGCGCAAGATCTCCACGGTCGAGGATCCGGAATGGACGCGGCGCTACCACTCGGACGACCCGGCCGAGAAGGCATTCGGAGCCAAGGCCGTCGTCACCCTCAAGAGCGGTGAGACGATCGTCGACGAACTCGCTGTCGCCGACGCCCACCCGCTGGGCGCCCGTCCCTTCGAACGCGACCGGTACGTCGGCAAGTTCGCCGACCTGGCCGACGGTGTCGTCGAAGCCGAAGAGCAGCAACGGTTCCTGAACGCTGTCGAGAGTGTTTCGGCGACCAAGTCCGGCGGCCTCGGCGCCCTCAATGTCCGGGTCGATCCGAGGGTGCTGGACAAGGCACCGACGGTCCCCTCGGGGATTTTCCGATGAGCGCTTGCGCGAAGAGAGAGGGCTTGCGATGAGCGCTTGCGCGAAGAGAGAGGGCTTGCGATGACAGGGCTGCTCGGCGCGGTCACGCCGGCCGCCGAGAAGCGGCGAACATTCCGCCGCGGGCTGGAATCCGGCCGGCTGCTGCGCTTGCCCGGTGCGTTCGCTCCGCTGGTGGCCAAGCTCGTGGCCGAGATCGGCTTCGACGGCGTCTATGTATCCGGCGCGGTCCTGTCCGCAGATCTGGGCCTTCCGGACATCGGGTTGACGACGCTGACCGAAGTGGCGGGCCGCGGCGCCCAGATCGCCTCGGCCACTGACCTTCCGACGCTCATCGATGCCGACACGGGGTTCGGCGAGCCGATGAGCGCGGCGCGCACCGTGACGCTGCTCGAAGACGCGGGCTTGGCGGGACTGCACCTCGAAGACCAGGTCAATCCCAAGCGGTGCGGGCATCTCGACGGCAAGGCCGTGGTCGAGACCTCGGAGATGATCAAGCGGCTGCGGGCGGCCGTCACGGCCCGCAGAGATCCGAACTTCATCATCTGCGCCCGCACCGATGCCGCTGGTATCGAGGGGATCCCAGCGGCGATCGACCGCGCGAAGGCCTATGCCGACGCCGGTGCGGACCTGATCTTCACCGAGGCACTGCACACTCCTGCGGACTTCGAGCAGTTCCGGGAGGCCGTCGACACTCCGCTGCTGGCCAACATGACTGAGTTCGGCAAGTCCGAACTACTCACCGCTGCACAGTTGTCTGACATCGGCTACAACGCGGTGATCTACCCGGTCACCACGCTGCGACTGGCGATGCACGCTGTCGAACTCGGACTGCGTGAAATCGCCTCGGCAGGAACCCAATCCGGGCTCGTCGATCAGATGCAGCACCGCAGCCGGCTCTACGAGCTGCTGCGTTACACCGACTACAACCAGTTCGATTCCGATATCTACAACTTCTCGCTGCAGGGGGCGACGTCATGACCGTTACCGCCAAAGACTCGGCCGCGCCCCGAATCTACAAAGGCCTGGCCGGCGTAGTGGTCGACACCACCGCCATCTCCAAGGTCGTGCCGGAGACCAACACCCTGACCTACCGCGGCTATCCGGTGCAGGACCTCGCTGCCCACCGCAGCTTCGAGCAGGTGGCCTACCTGCTGTGGTACGGCGAGTTGCCCACCGATCAGGAACTGGCCCTGTTCACCCAGCGGGAGCGAGCCTCGCGTCGCATCGACCGTTCGATGCAGTCGCTGTTGGCCAAGCTGCCGGACAACTGTCACCCGATGGACGTGGTGCGCACGGCGATCAGCTACCTGGGTGCCGAGGACCCGGAGGAGGACGACAGCAGCCCGTCGGCCAACTTTGCCAAGTCGCTGCGGATGTTCGCGGTTCTCCCGACCATCGTCGCTGCCGATATGCGCCGGCGGCGCGGGTTGGAACCGATCGGCCCGCACAGCCACATGGGCTACGCGGAGAACTTTCTGCACATGTGCTTCGGCGAGGTGCCGGATACGGTGATCGTGAACGCCTTCGAGCAGTCGATGGTGCTTTACGCCGAGCACAGCTTCAACGCCTCGACGTTCGCGGCGCGCGTCGTCACCTCCACCCAGTCCGACATCTACAGTGCGGTCACGGCTGCCATCGGCGCGTTGAAGGGCTCGTTGCACGGCGGTGCAAACGAGGCCGTCATGCACGACATGCTCGAGATCGGTTCGGCCGACCGGGCCGCACAATGGCTGCACGGCAAGCTGTCCCGCAAGGACAAGGTGATGGGGTTCGGTCACCGGGTCTACAAGAACGGCGACTCCCGGGTGCCCACCATGAAGGCGGCCCTGCGACAGGTCGCTGCGGTGCGCGACGGACAGCAGTGGCTGGATATCTACAACGTGTTGGAGAGCGCGATGTTCGCGGCCACCAAGATCAAGCCGAATCTCGACTTGCCGACCGGGCCGGCCTACTACCTGATGGGCTTCGACATCCCCAGCTTCACACCACTTTTCGTGATGAGCCGAATCACCGGGTGGACCGCTCACATCATGGAACAGGCAGCGTCCAACGCGCTGATTCGGCCGCTCAGTGATTACAGCGGTCATCCGCAGCGGGCCTTGGCGTAGCACACAGAAGCTCTGGAAGGAAACAGTGGTCGACAAGGTTCTGGTCGCCAACCGAGGTGAGATCGCGATCCGCGCGTTTCGCGCGGCCTATGAGCTCGGTCTCGCAACGGTAGCGGTCTATCCGTACGAGGACCGCAATTCTCAGCATCGGCTGAAGGCCGATGAGTCGTATCAGATAGGTGTGGAAGGACATCCGGTCCGGGCCTATCTCTCGGTCGACGAGATCGTCCGGGTCGCTCTAGATGCGGGCGCCGACGCGGTCTATCCCGGCTATGGGTTTCTCTCGGAGAACCCCGAGCTGGCCCGGGCATGCGACCGGGCCGGTATCGCGTTTGTGGGGCCTTCGGCCGACGTGCTGGAGCTGACCGGCAACAAGGCCCGCGCCATCGCCGAGGCCCGCAAGGCCGGACTTCCGGTGCTTGCGTCGTCTGCCCCGTCGAGTTCGGTCGAGGAACTGCTGGCCGCCGCCGAATCGATGAGTTTCCCGGTGTTCGTCAAAGCGGTCGCCGGTGGCGGCGGCCGCGGGATGCGGCGGGTCAGCGAGCCGGTCGAACTGCGGGAGGCGATCGAGGCCGCCAGCCGGGAAGCGCAGTCGGCGTTCGGAGATCCCACGGTGTTCCTCGAGCAGGCGGTGTTCAACCCGCGCCACATCGAGGTGCAGATCCTGGCCGACACACAGGGCAACGTGATCCACCTCTTCGAGCGTGACTGCAGTGTGCAACGGCGTCACCAGAAAGTCATCGAGGTGGCACCCGCCCCGAACCTGGATCCCGGACTGCGGGAAAGGATCTGTGCCGACGCGGTGGCGTTTGCTCGTCAGATCGGCTACTCGTGTGCCGGTACGGTGGAGTTCCTGCTCGATGAGCGGGGACAGCACGTCTTCATCGAGTGCAACCCGCGGATTCAGGTCGAGCACACAGTGACCGAGGAGGTCACCGATGTCGACCTGGTGTCGAGTCAGCTGCGCATCGCGGACGGGGAGTCGCTGTCCGATCTCGGACTCACGCAGGACGCGTTGAAGATTCGCGGCGCTGCGTTGCAGTGCCGGATCACCACGGAGGACCCGTCGAACGGCTTCCGTCCCGACACCGGACGTATCACCGGATATCGGTCACCGGGCGGCGCCGGCGTCCGACTGGACGGCGGAACCCACCTCGGCGCCGAGGTAGGGGCACATTTCGATTCGATGCTGGTGAAGCTGACCTGCCGCGGTAGTGACTTCTCGACGGCAGTAGCGCGGGCACGACGTGCGGCCGCGGAATTCCGGATTCGTGGAGTATCGACCAACATTCCGTTCCTGGCCGCTGTTCTGGAGGACCCCGACTTTGTCGCGGGGCGGGTGACGACCTCGTTCATCGAAGAACGTCCCGAGCTGCTCACCGCACGCGGCAGCGCTGACCGGGGCACCAGGATCCTCAGCTATCTGGCCGATGTCACCGTCAACCAGCCCCACGGTCCACGACCGTCGGCGGTGTACCCCCGGGACAAGCTCCCCGCGTGCGACTTGAGCGTGGTCCCGCCTTCGGGATCAAAGCAGCGCCTGACCGAGCTCGGGCCGGACGGGTTCGCCGCCTGGCTGCGCGACAGTCGTGCTATCGGCATCACCGACACCACCTTTCGCGATGCCCATCAGTCCCTGCTGGCCACTCGAGTGCGCACCAGTGGGCTCCTGCGGGTCGCGCCCTACATCGCCCGGACGATGCCGCAACTCCTGTCCGTCGAGTGCTGGGGCGGTGCCACCTACGACGTCTCGCTGCGATTCCTCAAGCAGGATCCCTGGGAGCGGCTGGCGGCCTTGCGCGAAGCACTACCCAACATCTGCCTGCAGATGTTGTTGCGCGGCCGGAACACCGTCGGCTACACGCCATATCCGGAGAATGTGACCCGGGCGTTCGTCGATGAGGCAGCGGCAACCGGGATCGACATCTTCCGGATTTTCGATGCGCTCAACAACGTGGATTCGATGCGACCGGCCATCGACGCGGTCCGCGATACCGGCACGACCATCGCGGAAGTCGCGATGTCGTACACCGGTGATCTGTCCGACCCGGGCGAAAACCTCTACACCTTGGACTACTACCTGCGTCTTGCCGAGGAGATCGTCGACGCCGGTGCGCATGTACTCGCGATCAAGGACATGGCCGGATTGCTGCGTGCACCTGCCGCTGCCACCCTGGTGACCGCCTTGAAATCGCGGTTCGACCTCCCGGTGCATCTACACACCCATGACACTCCGGGCGGGCAACTGGCCACCTACGTCGCGGCGTGGACCGCTGGTGCCGACGCTGTCGACGGCGCCGCAGCCCCGTTGGCAGGCACGACGAGCCAGCCTGCGTTGTCAGCGATCGTGGCAGCTGCCGCCCACAGCCGGTTCGACACCGGCCTGTCACTGGACGCCGTGTGTGACCTCGAGCCGTACTGGGAGGCGCTCCGTAAGGTCTATGCGCCATTCGATGTCGCGGCGTCGGGTCCTCCGTGCCCGACCGGACGCGTCTATACCCACGAGATCCCCGGTGGCCAGCTGAGTAACCTGCGACAGCAGGCCAATGCACTGGGATTGGGCGACCGATTCGAGGACATCGAAGCGAATTACGCTGCCGCTGACCGGATGTTGGGCCGACTGGTCAAGGTCACCCCCTCGAGCAAGGTGGTGGGGGATCTGGCATTGGCATTGGTCGGGGCGGGCATCGGGGCCGAGGAGTTCGCTTCGGATCCGGCCCGCTACGACCTCCCAGACAGTGTGATCGGCTTCTTGCGCGGCGAACTCGGGGATCCCGCGGGCGGCTGGCCGGAACCTCTACGCACCAAGACGCTCGACGGCAGGGGTCCGGCCAGACGGGTACCGGATCTGTCCGCTGAGGACGAATCCGTCTTGGCTGCACCAGGTCCCAAGCGGCAGGCGGCGCTCAACCGGCTGTTGTTCCCCGGACCCACCGCGGAGTACGAAGCGCATCGCGACGAGTACGGCGACACCTCACGACTGAGCGCCAATCAGTTCTTCTACGGCCTCCGGCACGGCGAAGAACACCGGGTCAAATTGGAGCCCGGCGTCGAGTTGCTGATCGGACTCGAGGCGATCTCCGAAGCTGACGAGCGCGGCATGCGGACAGTGATGTGCCTCCTCAACGGGCAACTACGGCCGATCGTGGTGCGCGATCGCAGCATCGCCGGCCAGCTCCCGATCGCGGAGAAGGCTGACCGGACGAACCCGGCGCACGTCGGCGCTCCGTTCGCCGGTGTCGTCACGGTCAACGTTGCCGAGGGGGACACCATCGAAGCCGGTCAAGGCATCGCCACCATCGAGGCGATGAAGATGGAGGCGGCCATCACCGCGCCCGCGTCCGGCACCGTCACCAGGATCGCGGTCGCACGGACCGCTCAAGTCGAGGGCAATGACCTCCTCGTCGTCGTGGGTTAGTGCGCCGCGAGTGTGGGATAGCCCACGTCTGACGCGGGTGCATCGGTGGGGAATTGGCTGAGACGTGCCGCTGGCGGAGAAAGGCGACCACAATCACCCCGCTGGGTTGACAGAGGCGTTCGCGGAGATACCGCGATCGCAGCGTCCCGGCCGGCGCCGCGAGTCAAGGTGTGCTGCGGCTTGGTCCGAAGCCTTCGGCATCTCCCCGTGGCACGAAAAGTGCTGTTGTAATGCGTGTTTGAAGCCTGTCCAGATATTGACGGCAGTTGTGGGTCGCATGTGAGCCCGGTTTGTGTGTCGAAAGGGACGCCCCATCATCAGAAAAGTTTTGGTTAGTCTCACGTCGCTGGTCCAAGGAGGCTGCGGATCTGAGTGCGGCGCCCACACGTAGGTGGCGCCCCCGATCTGCGTCGGAGACAGGGGGATGTGGCTTTGACGTGGGATGAAGTGTTGCGGTACAGCGCAACTGGCATCATGGTCGACAGAACGCGGCGGTTGACGTGACGAACACGTCAACCGCGGACTATCCGGTGCTGCCACGAGAACTGAAGAACCTTTCCGAGGCCGTGCGTCGCACTCCGGGTCCGCCGGTCCCACAACTGTTGCGGCCGAGCGACATCCGAGTGGCCTCCGACGACGACGCCCCGATGATCGCCGAGTGGATGAATCGGCCCCACCTGGCCAGGGCCTGGGAGTATGACTGGCCGGTCGAGCGCTGGCGCAAGCATCTGAAAGCCCAGGTCGACGGTGACTATTCGCTGCCACTGGTCCTGAGCATCGGCGGAGTTGATCGCGGGTACATCGAAATCTACCGTGCAGCCAAAGATTCCATCGCGAACCGGTACGCCGGCGAACCGCGCGATCTTGGTCTGCACGGCGCGATCGCCGATGAAGAGTTGGTCAACCGGGGTCTCGGTCCGCTGCTGCTCCCCAAGATCGTCGCGAGCGTCCTGGCTGCCGATCCGGATTGTCGCCGGATCATGTTCGACCCCGACCACCGCAACACCACCGTGCGTGGCCTGTGTGAGTTCGCCGGGTGCCGGTTCCTCGGCGAGCACGAGATGTCCAACCGCAGGATGGCGCTCTACCAACTGGACCGGGACACCGCCCGCAAATGGATGTCTTGAATCCTGCTCAACCCAAACCAGCTGTCCGACAGCCGGTCCCAATGCAATCAACTGAAGCCGTACCGCAAACGAAAGGTGAGGCCGGTCTCGTCGGCCGGCCGGGTATTCACATATGATCTCGACCGATTCATCCGCATCGCCCGCCGTGACCGACGGGCTGGTCTCCATTCTTCGTCACGATCTCGAACTTCCGTGCCAATCGCTCAGCGCCAGTACACGTCTGGTCGACGACCTCGGCATGGACAGTGTCTCGTTCGCGGTCGGCCTGGTGGCGATCGAGGAGAAGTTCGGTGTGCAGCTCAGCGAGGAAGACCTCATCAGCTGCCGCACCGTGGGCGATCTGCAGACCGCGATCGACGGCAGGAGCGCAGCGTGAACCCGCTCGCAGGCGCCCTGCGCGAGGCGATGGTCGGTTCACCGCACGACCTGGTGGTCCTGGATCGCGACACCGACACGTGGCAGCGTTTCCCGTGGCCCGAGGTGCACGGCATCGCCGAACACATCGCGGCATATCTGCTGGGCCGGGACCGGGCCGGCGCGGTCGGGCTGGTCGGCGAGCCGACCGTGGAAATTGTTGCCGCCATTCAGGGTTCGTGGCTCGCCGGGGTGGGAGTGTCGATCCTTCCGCGGCCGCAGCGGCGCGCCGAACCTTCGGAATGGGCCCACGCCACATTGTCCCGGTTCGTCGGGATCGGCGTGACGACGGTGTTCAGCTACGGAAGTACGTTGGAACTGTTGCGGACCGTGGACTCGCCGCTGACGGTGTGCGACATCTCCGATGCCGCGCGCACACCCACATCGGCGCAGCTGGTGTACCCCGACCATGCCGACGTCGCGATCCTGCAGGGCACGGCCGGGTCCACCGGCTCCCCACGCACCGCGATGCTGGCGCCGGAGGCCGTGCTCAACAACATGCTGGCCGTCACGCAGCGATTGTCCCTGAGCCGCAACGATGTCTGCTGTTCCTGGTTGCCGATCTATCACGACATGGGCCTGGCGATGCTGCTGGCGTCGACGATGTCCGGGATGCCGCTGTGGCTGGCCCCGACCGGTGCGTTCTCGGCGGCGCCGCTGCGGTGGGCGGAATGGCTGTCCGAATCGTCGGCGACCTTCACCGCCGGACCGAATTTCGGATACTCGGTGCTCGGCCGCTTCGCCAACCGCGTGTCCGATGTCGATCTCGGTGCCGTGCGCATCGCGATCAACGGCGGTGAGCCCGTCGACTGTGCCGGCGTCGATCGATTCGCGATCGGCATGAGCAGGTTCGGCTTCGACGCGGCGGCGATGGCGCCCAGCTACGGGATGGCCGAATCGACCTGTGCGGTCACCATTCCCGCGCCCGGGGAGGGTCTGCGCATTGACGTTCCGGACGCGGCGGACACCGACCGGCGCCTTGCTTTGTTGGGGCGGCCGGTACCGGGTATGGAGATTCGCATCGTCCCCTCTGCACAGGACGAGACCGGTGCATCCGGCGAGGTCGAGATCAGGGGCTCGTCGATGATGACGTCCTACCTGGGCGATGCACCCCTCGACGCGGGCAGCAACGGTCAGTGGTTCCCGACCGGCGACATCGGCTATCTCGTCGACGGAGCGCTGGTGATCTGTGGGCGCTCCAAGGAGATGATCACCATCGCCGGACGCAACATCTTTCCTACCGAGATCGAGCAGGTCGCAGGGGAGGTGGACGGCGTCCGCGAAGGAGCGGTCGTCGCGGTCGGCACGGAATCGGGCGCCGCGCAATCGCGACTGCTGGTGGCGGCGGAATTCGTCGGCACCGAGCAGGACACCACCCGCAGCGCCGTGATCCGGCGAATCGTGTCGGTGTGCGGCGTGACGCCGGCCGACGTCGTGCTGATGTCGCCGGGATCGTTGCCGCGCACGTCGTCGGGGAAACTCCGGCGGCTGGAGGTCCGTCGCCAACTGGAGTCCGCGCGGTGACCGCGCGGGCCGCGCGATGAGTTCTACCCTCGTTCCGAGTCCAATCAGCATCCATTGCTGACCGAACGGGAGAGAACACGTGGCCCAGCTGCTCAAAGTCCAGAATTTCAATGTGTCCGGCGACGGATTCGGTGCAGGCGAGAACCAGAGCTTTGAGCGTCCGTTCGGCCACGCCGATCCGGGGACGATGTTCGCCTGGGCCGGTGCCACGGCGAGCTGGCCCAACCGTACCGAGCCGGGCGGTAGTCGGGGCCTCGACGACTACCTGACGCGCGACTTTCATCACAACATCGGTGCCGAGATCATGGGCCGCAACAAGTTCAGCCCGTACCGCGGCGCCTGGGAGGACCACGCCGACTGGCAGGGCTGGTGGGGTGACACGCCGCCGTTCCATACGCCGGTGTTCGTGATGACCCACTATCCGCGCCCGTCGTTAACCCTGTCCGACACCACGTTCCACTTCGTCAACGGCGATCCGGTGATTGTGCTGGAGCAGGCTCGGGCCGCTGCGCAGGGCAAGGACGTGCGCCTGGGCGGGGGAGCGAGCACCGTCCGGGAGTTCCTCGATGCCGATCTGATCGACACCCTGCACGTGGCGGTGTCCCCGACCGAGTTGGGCAGTGGCTCTCGGCTCTGGGAGTCGCCCGACGAGCTGAACGACCGCTACCACCACGATGTGGTGCCCAGTCCAGGTGGCGCGGTGACCCATCACCTGTTCTGGCGACGGTGATCCCCACACGCGGGGAGTCAATCGCGGCAGCGCACCCCGCGCTCGAAGGTACGGATGACGGCGGGGGCGGCCGCATGCTGCGGCATGAGGCCGTCCTTGGAGTCCTGGCAGGCCCACATGACCAAACCGTAGAGCGCGTGTTCGAGCCACTGTGTGCTCGATTCCGGATCGAACACCCCTTCGGCCTGGCCGCGTTCGATCAGGCCGGTCAGATAGCTGTTGTCGGGCACCGCCTCGGGTGGCAGGCCACGAAGGACGTTGGGGTCGTCGAAAAGGAACAACAGTCGGTTGCCGACCGAGATCATCGCGTTGATGACGCGTCGCATCGCCTCGATCGCGCAGCCGTCCTCCGGTGCGGCGGCGGCCACGGCGTTGGTCACGACCTGCACCGAATCGAGAATCGTCGCGTTGATCAGGCTTTCCCGGTCGGGAAAGTAGCGGTGCACCGTGGTGCGGCCGACCCCGGCCGCCTTGGCGATATCAGGCAACGTGGCGGTCCGGTCGTCAGCCAGGACTGCGGCGGCGGCCTCGATGATCGCACCACGGGTGCGCGCCTGGGTGGCCGAGAGCTCGCCTGTGCTCATCCGTCGATGGTATCGACGCGGGTTACGACATTCTCGCCACCGGTATCGGTGCAGTCCGATCGGAGAGGAAACGCGCCGGACGCTGACGCACCGGCAGTGGCCACCAGAACCAGCGGCCGAGGATCGCGGCAATCGTCGGTGTCATCAATGAGCGAACCACGAGAGTGTCGAACAGCAGGCCCAGACCGATGGTGGTGCCGCCCTGCCCGATGGCGATCAGATCGCTCGTCGCCATCGACGCCATCGTGAATGCGAACACCAGGCCGGCCGCGGTGACCACGCCGCCGGTGGCGCCCATGGCCCGGATGATGCCGGTGTTGATGCCCGCGCCGATCTCCTCCTTCATTCGCGAGACCACCAGCAGGTTGTAGTCCGATCCCACCGCCAGCAGGATGATGACCGAGAACGCCAGCGTCATCCAGTGCAGATCGATGCCGAGCAGGTACTGCCACACCAGGACCGACAGGCCGAACGACGCGGCCAGGGACAGGATCACCGTGCCGACGATGACGAACGACGCGATCAGCGCGCGGGTGATCAACAGCATCACGATGAAGATCAACGTGATCGCGCCGCAGGCCGAGATCAGCAGATCCCACTGTGCGCCCACCTGGATGTCCTTGTAGGTCGCTGCCGTGCCGCCGAGGTAGATCTTGGCGTCGGCAAGCGGCGTCGTCTTGATCGCCTCCCTGGCGGTCTTGAGGATCGGGTCGACATGCGAAATACCTTCGGAGGTGGCCGGATCCACGTCGTGGGTGATGATGAACTGCGCGGCCTGGCCGTCCGGCGAGACCATCAGGGCGAGCCCGCGTTTGAAGTCAGGGTTGTCGAAGGCCTCGGGCGGCAGATAGAACGAGTCGTCGTTCCGGGCATCGTCGAACGCCTGGCCCATCACCGACGCGGTGTCGGTCATCTTGCCGATCTGGTCCACCAGCCCGTTGAACGTGCTGAACATCGTCTTCATCGTGCCCTGCATGGACTTCGAGATGGCGATCATCGGAGGCAGCTGCGCCACCAACTGCGGCATCAGCTGGTCCATGTCGTTCATGTTCTTCACCGATTCCGAAAGGGTCTCGGTCATGGTGTCGATGCCGTCGAGTCCGTCGAACATCGAGCGCATCGAATGGCACATCGGGATGTCGTAGCAGTGTGGTTCCCAGTACAGATAGTTGCGCAGCGGCCGCATGAAATCATCGAAATCAGCCATGTGATCCCGCATTTCGTTGGTGCTGGCCTGCATCTCGTTCATGCTCGCGGTGAGCTCGTGGGTGATGTCGGTCATCCGGCTCATCAGGCCCAGCATGTTCTCCATGATCGCGATCATCCGGCCGAGATCATCGGTGAGGGTGTTCATGTCGCCCATGCGCTCCCGCAGGAACTGCAGGTTCTCGGTCATCGACACCGACTGCATGCTCACCTGGAACGGCACGGAGCTGTGCGCGATGGGACGCCCCAACGGGCGGGTGATGCTCTGCACGCGGGCGACGCCGGGCACCCGGATCAGCTCCCGGGCGATCTTGTCCAGCACGATCATGTCGGCGGGGTTGCGGAGGTCGCGCCCCGCATCCACCAGCAACAGGTCGGGGTTCATCCGAGCGGCGGTGAAATGCCTTTCGGCGGCCGCATATCCGACGTTGGACGGCAGGTCCTTGGGGATGTAGAGCCGCTCGTTGTAGGAGGTCTGGTAGCCCGGCAGGGCCAGCAGGCCGACGAGCGCCACCGAGATGGCCGCTGCCAGGATGGGAACCGGCCAGCGCACCACCGAGGTGCCCAGGCGGCGCCAACCGCGTGAGCGGATCTCGCGCTTGGCGTCGAGCAGGCCGAACCGGCTGCCAACGGCCAACATCGCCGGCGCGAGGGTGAGAGAGGCCAGCACCACCACGGACATGCCGATCGCGCTCGGGATGCCCATGGAGCTGAAGTAGTTCAACCGGGTGAAATGCAGGCAAAGCATGGCGCCTGCGACGGTGAGGCCCGAGCCGAGGATGACGTGCCCGACACCGTGGAATGCGGTGTAGTAGGCCGCTTCTCGTTCCTGGCCCTTCTGTCGAGCCTCCTGATATCGGCCGACGAGGAAGATTGCGTAGTCGGTTCCGGCGGCGATGGCCAGCGAGGTCAGCAGGCTCACCGAGAACGTCGACAGGCCGAGCAGGCCGGCGTGACCGATGGCCGCCACGACACCGCGAGCGGCCGACATCTCCAGCAGCACCACGATCAGCATCAGCAGCATCGTGGCGATCGATCGGTACACGACGATCAGCATCACCGCGATCACCGCGATCGTGACGAAGGTGATCTTGACCATGCTCTTGTCGCCGGCTTCGTTCATGTCCGTGGTGAGCGGACCCTGGCCGGTGACATAGGCTTTCACCCCCGCGGGCGGGTGAGATTCGTCGATGATCTTGCGGACCGCCGCGACCGATTCGTTGGCCAGTGTCTCGCCCTGGTTGCCCGCGAGGTTGACCTGGACGTAGGCCGCCTTACCGTCGGTGCTCTGGGACCCCGCGGCGGTGATCAGGTCGCCCCAGTAATTCTGCACGTGCTGAACGTGTTCGGTGTCGGCCTGCAGGGTGCGGACCAGCTCGTCGTAATAGTGATGGGCCTCGGTGCCGAGCGGCTGTTCGCCCTCCAGCACCACCATCGCGATGGTGTCGGAGTCGAATTGATCGAAGCGCTCGCCGATCTTTTTCATCGCCACCAGTGCCGGCGCGTCCTGCGGGGACAGCGACACGGCGTGCTCGTGGCCGACGACCTCGAGCTGGGGGATCAGCGCGTTGAGGACGACGACGAGGATGACCCACGCCAGGATGATCGGGATCGCCGCGACGCGGATGACGCGGGCGATTCCCTTGTGGTCGGCGTTCTTCACTGCCGAGCCGCTGTGTTCGTGGTTGCCCATCAGGCGGCCTTGTCCAAGCAGAAGGCCTGGGCGTCGTGCTGATTCACGGTCTGCTCGTCGCGGACTTCGCCGTTGACGACGATCCGGCAGCTGATCACTTCGCTATCTCCTTGGGCAACCACGTTGGCGAACACCGTCGGCAGGGTGGTGACCACCTCATGCCGCCACGGCAGCGAGGTGAAGCTCTCGGTGTGGGGTTGGGCGTCGGCATCCAGGTAGCTGACGTGGCCGCTGGTGCCGCTGGGGCCCTCGATCTCGTAGACGACGCGCTTCGGGTTGAACTCGACGATGTCGTCGCCTGCGGACTGTCCCGGTTCGGTGTTGATGTGGGTGCCGAAGATTCCGTGCATGCGGCTCATCGCGAATCCGCTGACCGCCAGGGCGGCCACGAGCACCAATGGAATCCAGAAGCGACTCGCCAGCCGAAACACCGCAGCCACGGTCATTCCACCCTTTCCGGATCGGCGCACGCCGACGGAAACCCCATCCGACCTGCGTTTGATCGGCTGAACGTAACAGGCCCTTAGTGGATCATCAACGTTCCATTAAGGAATGTTGAGATACCTCACAGTTGTTTGCGAAAGGGAATTTTTTCGTGACCTACGCGCTGAGTAGACGCAGCGGAGACCCCGCGCAGTAGGCCGCGATGTCCTCGACGATGTCACGGTAGAAGATGGTCATCACACCCTCGGTGACGTAGCCGAGGTGCGGGGTCAGCAGCGTGTTCGGCAGGGCGGTCAACGGGTGCGCCGAGGGCAGCGGCTCCTGCTGGAAGACATCGAGGGCGGCACCGCGAATCTGTTTGCCGCGCAGAGCTTCCACCAATGCCGCTTCGTCGATGAGGCCGCCGCGGGAAGTGTTCACCACGACCGCCGACGGCTTCATGGCAGCCAACTCGGCGGCACCGATCAGACCGCGGGTGGTCTCGGAGAGCACCATGTGCAGCGACACCACGTCGGCATCGGCGAACAGTGCCTCCCGCTCCACGCGGACCACGCAGGCCTTGGCGGCGCGCTCGTCGGTGAGGTGGGGACTCCACGCGATCACGTTCATGCCGAACGCCTTGCCGATCGCGGCGACCCGGCTACCGATCCGGCCCACCCCGACCAGTCCGAGCGTCGCCCCGTGCAGATCACTGCCGATGGTGCTCTGCCACAGCCCATTCCGGATGCGCTGATCTTCCGTGACCAGGTGCCGCTGCAGTCCCAGGATCAACGCCCAGGTGTGCTCCACGGTCGGGGTGACGGCGCCGCCGGTGCCCGAGACGGTGATACCGAGACGGTGTGCGGCGGCGACATCGATGGCGGCGTTGAACGGGCCGGTCGTGACGAGCAGCTTCAGGTCGGGCAGCTGGGCCAGCAGGGCTGCGTCGATCGGGGTGCGTTCCCGCATCGCGACCACGACCTCATGGCCGGCCAGCTTCTCGGCCAGAGCCGGGCCGGGAGCGATGTGCTCACGCAGTGACGTGATGTCGGCGGGCCGGGGAATCGGTGACCAGTCGACGGTCTCGGAGATGCCCTGGTAGTCGTCGAGGACGGCGACGCGAAGGGGTTCGGTCATCGTTCAGTAGGCGTTCGGGTCGTTCTGTACCGCGACGGGCACCGGATGCTGGTAGAGCCGGGAGGCGTTCTCCCAGGTGATCTTCCGGATCACCTCGGGGGGCAGGCCCTGAATCTGCTCGTGAATCGTGCGCTGGGTGTGCGGCCAGGTCGAATCACAGTGTGGGTAGTCGGCTTCGAGCAGGATGTTGCCGGTGCCGATCCGCTCGTGCTGCACGAACGACGACTGGTCCTCGACCGCGCAGAACCAGAAGTTGCGGGTGAACACCTCGGCCGGGGAGAGGGTTTCGCCCAGTGCCTTCCACGTTCCGTACATCTGGTGGTAGCTGAGCATGTGATCGAGGCGATCGAGCAGGCCTGCCACCCAACCGATTCCACCTTCGGACAGACAGATCTTGAGATCCGGATACCGGCTGGGCAGGCCCGAGTACAGCCAGTCGACCGCCGCGGTGATGGCGTAGGCGAAGAACAGCACACCCTGAACGTCCGGCGGGGCGTCGTCGGTGGTGGACGGAGCCGAACCCGAGGACCCGATGTGCAGGTTGACCACGGTGCCCGTCTCGGCGCATGCCGCCATCATCGGCTCCCAGTAGCCGGAGTGGATGGTCGGCAGCCCGAGCATGGCCGGGTTCTCGCTGAATGTCACGGCATGGAAACCGCGTTCGGCATTCTCATAGATCATCTGGGCGCCGACCTCGGGGTCGAGCAGCCACGGCAGCTGGCAGGGGATGATCCGGTCGGGGTAGGCACCGGCCCAGGCTTCGAGGTGCCAGTCGTTCCAGGCGCGCACCGAGGCCATCGCGAGCTCGCGGTCCTTGGTCACCTGTTGCAGTCGCTGGCCGGCGAAGCCGGGCAGGAACGACGGGAAGTTGAGCGAGGCGTACACGCCGTTGAGATCCATGTCCTTGACGCGTTCGTGAATGTCCCAGGCGCCGCGGCGCATCTCGTCGAACCGCGCCGGCTCGAAACCGTATTCGGAGACCGGCCGGCCGACCACTGCGTTGAAGCCGACATTGGGCAGCGACTGCCCGTCGTACATCCAGGTCTGCCCGCCGTTGTCGGTGTCGACCACCTTCGGGGCGCGATCGGCGAACTTGCGCGGCACCCGGCCGGTGAAGGTGTCCGGTGGTTCGACGATGTGATCGTCGACGGAGATCACGGTGTACAGCCGTTCGGACCGTTCGGGTTCCGGCAGAAACGTGACTGTACGTTCGGCACCCTTCTGTGCGGTGGTGAAATCGAGATTGCCTGCGAGTTCGTCGATGGACTTCATGGGGCGTGGTCTCCTGCCAGGGTTCGGGAATTAGGTGAGCACGCCGGGATCGGCCTTGATGGTCATGCGGGCCGCACCGGCCCAGTACACGTCGGCGGCCCGCTCGATGAGCGAGGCCTTCATGCCGTACATGTCGGAGCGGTTCATCGCCGTCGGCTCGCGGCCGGTCAACATCACCTGGTAGGCCAGCTTGCACACCCGGTCGATCGACGCGGCGCGGTACACGGCCTCGGCCACTGTGCCTCCGGTGGTGATGACGCCGTGATTGGCCAGGATGGTGAGATTGGCCGGGCCGATCCGCTCGGCGAGTTCCCGCGCCCGGGGCGCCGAATCCACTTCGCCGTCATAGGTTTCGACGAAGCACATGTCGTCGAGGAACAGCGATCCGGTCTGGTGCACCAGTTCCGGCAGTTTTCCCAGCGCCGCGATGAGGCTCACGTAGTAGGGATGGTTGTGGATGACGACGCGGGCATCGTCGCGCAGACGGTGCAGTTCGGTGTGGATGTGGATGGCCGGGGTGACATCCCAGCGGCCGCGCACGACCGTGGCGTTCTCGTCGACCACGCAGATGTCGGAGGCGGTGAGCTCCTGCCACCACAGGCCCCATGGATTGACCAGCATCTCGGTGCGGCCTTGTGGCTGCCAGGTGATGTGGCCGGCCATGTTCTCGGCGAACCCGATGGCTGCCAGATGCCGGAACGCCACCGCCAGTGCCTGTGCTTCCGACAGGTCGACGCCGATCGGCGGGGTCACCGATGGCGACCACACCTTCAACCCACCCTCACGTACCTCACCGACGCTCATAGCTGTCTCCCAACCGCGTCCGGATATCTTCGCGGAGTTGCCCTTTGGCGATCTTCCCGCCCGAGGACCGCGGCAGTTCGTCGAGCACGATGAGCCGCTCGGGTAGTAGTTCCTTCGACATGCCCTTGGCCAGGAGGTGCTCGACCAGCCCAGGGAGATCGATGGGTTGGCCGTTCGCAGGCTCTACGTAGATGCAGACCTTCTCACCGAAGACCGGGTCGGGCATCGCCACCGCGGCCGCCACGGCCACGGCGGGATGCGTCGTCACCGCGTCCTCGACCTCACCCGCACTGATGTTCTTGCCGCCGCGGACGATGAAGTCCGAGGTGCGGCCGGTGACGGACAGGTAACCGTCGGTGTCGACCTCGCAGACATCGCCCATCCGCATCCAGCCGTCGGGGGTGTAGAGCTTGTCGTGGTCCACGCCGCCGAGATAACCAAGGCTGGTGGCCGGTCCACGGCAGGCCGGCTGCCCACGGCCCGTCGAGGTCACGTCGTCGTCGCCGTCGAACAGGCGCACCCTCATCTCCGGCACCAGCCGCCCGGCGGTACGCAGCCTGCGTTCCCGGGAGTCCTGCAGCGTCGTCCCGCTCAACAGGCCCGTCTCGTTGGAGCCGTAGAACTGCAGGATGGTGGCGCCGGTGAGTTCTTCGAAGTCGGCGGCCCGCTGATACGGCAGCGCCTCACCTCCGGTGAACACCACGCGCAGCGAACTCAGGTCGTGTTCGCGCGATGCCCGGTCGGCCATGATCATCATCAATTGGGTACTGACACAGCACAACACGCTGACCCGGTGGCGGGCGATCGTCTTGCATGCGGCCGCCGCGTCGAACTTCTCCAGCAGGATGGTGGTGGCCCCGAGGTAGATCGGGGTGGTGTGGGCGGTCCAGATGCCGAACCCGAACGGCGCCGGGATGACGGGCAGGAAGACGTCCTCGGAACTCAGCGCCCCGTTGGCGGCCGCCTGCTGGTGGAAGTAGTGCCACCGGTTCTGGGTGTGCACAACACATTTGGGCAGGCCCGTGGTTCCGGAGGTCGAGTTGATCAGGAATACGTCGTCGGCTCCCACGCCGGCGGCCGGTGGTCGCGACGGGGTGTCGGTGTCGAGGGACAAGCCGTCCAGCACCAGCGCACTGGTGGCAGACGCCAGCCCCGACACGGTGGCCTGTGCCGATGACTGCCGCGCCGGGTCACTGATCAGCAGGCGCGGCGCGGTGGTCCGCAGGATCTGCGTGGCCTCGCGGGTTCCGGCGCGGGCACCGATCCCGACCACGACGGCGCCGCACCGCTCGATCGCCACGAACAGCACATGGATGGCGGCGGTATCGCCGTGCCAGACGGCGACGCGGTCGCCGGGCCTGATGCCCAGGCCCGCCAGCTGGGCGGCGAGTAGTGATGCGGCACAGTCGAATTCCCGCCAGGTGAGTGTGGGTCCGGGGTAGTCGACGTAGGCCGGCTTGTCGGGATGGGTGAGGGCGTGTTCGCGCACGGTCTGCGAGAGGGTGCGGTCCGACCACCATCCGGCCGCGCGGTAGTGGGCTGCGTCTGCAGCGTGGGCGGCGTCGCCAGCCTTCATCACCAAATCATATGAAAATAAGGATCGGTGTCAACGGTCGTGTGGTGGCCGCCGGGTTCACCTTCGCCGGGGGACGGACTGTGCCCAGGTGCGCACCATCGTCGGATCGACGATCCCGTCGACCCCCGGGTACTGCTGGGCGTTGACCAGATGTGCCGCGGCCAGATCGCGGGCCCGTTGCGCGTCGCCCATGTCGATCGCGTCGATCACCTGCCGGTGGTCCTCCAGTACCGCTCGGCGCTCCTCGACGGGCACGGTCGAATGATCCGTCACCTGAGCCGACCAGTTTTGCTCGTGGGCAGACCACAGGGCCTCCAGCGCGCCGGCCAGGATGATCATGGTCTCGTTTCCGCAGTGGCGCACCAGCGCTTCGTGATACCGGCGACTGGCCGAGGTGGCCTGCTGCAGATCCGAGACTGCCTTGACCGACTCTTCGTGCAATTCCCGGAGAATGGGCACCACGGTGCGCTTCCGGTCCGGGCGCTGGGCGCAGAGTGCGGCGCAGGCCGGCTCGACCTGAAGCAGTGCCGTACCCACGTCGGCGAGGCCGACCTGCCCGGCGCCGAGAACCAGCCCCATGGTGTAGGCCAGGTTTGCCGAATCGGGTCGGTGGACCACCGCGCCGCCGAGCTTGCCGCGCCGCACCGTCAACAGCCCCTCGGCCTCCAGGATGCGCATCGCCTCACGCAGGGACGGTTTGCTGATCGGATATTCGACGAGGAGCTCGTCTTCCTTGGGCAGGATCGTGCCGTCGGGCAGTTCCCCGGTCAGGATCTGTCGCCGCAACTGGTCGGCGACCTGCTCGGCAAGTCGCTGGAACCGGATGTTTGGCTGCGCCACGCATCGAGTGTGCCAGACGGTCGGCCGTTTGAGGGCCGCGTGGAGCCTTGTATCCAAATGATTTGTCTCATACGGTGAGCCATGCAGAAGTGGACCATCGGCGCATTGACGATTCACTCCGTCCTGGAAACGGTCGTGCCGACCCGGCCTGACCGGCTGTTTCGTGGGCTTCCGTCCGAGCTCGGAAGCTGGCTGCGCCCGCACTACGTCGACGACGCGGGCAATCTGCTGGTGGCCATCCAGTCGTTCCTCATCGAATCCGGTGACGAGCTCGTGGTGGTGGACTGCTGCTTCGGGGAAGGCCACGACCTGCCGTATCAGATCCCCATGGACCCCGATCAATACCGACAGTCCTTGGCCGAGGCCGGATTCCGCCCCGCCGACGTGACCACCGTCGTGTGCACCCATCTTCACCTCGACCATGCCGGGCGCAATACCTCCCGCCGGGACGGTGCCTGGGTGCCCACCTATCCCAACGCGACCTACCTGGTCACCGCCGACGAGTACACGTCGTGGCGGGACTCCTCGGCACCGAACCGGGCTGCCGCCGAAACCGTCGAACCGCTTGTCGCACACGATGTTCTGCGGCTGACGGAGATGGACCACGCGATCACCGACGAGATCCGCCTGCTCGCGACGCCGGGCCACACCTCGGGACACGCCGCGGTGCGGCTCGAATCCGGCGGGGAAGTGGCGATCATCAGCGGGGATGTCATCCATCATCCGGTCCAGATCACGCACCCCGAGGTGCAGGCCCTGCCGGATGACGATCCGACCGCGGCCGCGGTGACCCGTGCCCGGCTTCTGCAGGACGTCGCCGATGAGCAGGCACTGCTTTTCGGAACCCATTTCGCGGCCCCGACCGCGGGCACCGTGGTCGCCGACGACGACAGGCTGATGTGGGTGCCGCTTTAGCCGCGGTGTTTCAGTCGGCGGTGTGGACGATGAGGATGTCGATCTTCACCCGCCGGGCGATGGTGGCGGGCACCGAGCCCAACAGGCGCCCGGCGACCGAGTCCAGCCCGATGTCGCCGACGACGATCAGATCCGCATCGATCTCTTTGGCGAGTTTCACCAGGGCGTCGACCGGGGCGCCTTCGACCGCCCGCTCGACGATGTCCGTGGCGCCGGCGGCCTTGGCCCGGTCGCGCGCCGCCTGGAGGATCTCGTAGACCGGGGCGGCGCCGTGCATCCGGTAGCCCTCGCGCTTGAGGCTGTCCTCCGCGCGGGTGTCGACCACGTGATCAGGCGACGGCGCTCGCGACCAGCCGCCCTTTTCGGCCACGGGTTGATGAGCGCTCGCGACGATCAACTTCGCGTTCTCCTGCGCGGCGATCTCGCCGGCGCGGTGGACCGCGCGTAGCGACGAGTCGGAGCCGTCGGTCCCGACAAGGATCGTCCGATACGTGCTCATGTTGTCTCCGACTGTCGGCTACCAGGACAAACAGACCTTAATGCACGTCAATCTTCCGCCGGTGGAGATTGGGCTTCGCGCCGCGTCTAGGATCAACCGACACAGGTGTGAAGCATCGCCCGACGTCTGACACGAAAAGCGCCCTCGGCAGGAATCGAACCTGCGACCTAGGGATTAAGAATCGGGGACACCCGCCTGTTCCGATTAGGTGCTTGTTTGTTCTGGTAGATGGTTGTCTTGGCTCCTGGCTGTTTCAGCCTCAGGCTGGCCGCTGCAGCGATACGTTGGGGCCGACGGATGAGGCCACGCGAAGTGATAACAAGGATCTCCTTATTATCAGTTAAGTATCTAAGTGATGATACTCTGATCGGGTGTCATCACATGGCGCCACAACCGCCGTCGGGTACGAGACCCTGACATGGGATACGTCGACCGAGGCTGGATACGCGCGTCAGAATGTGCGGGCAGCGCTGCGGCAGTCTGGTGATTACCAGGCAGCGATTCCTGCAGAGGTCGAAAATCTTGAGGTCTCCCTTCCCTCTCGCATCCTTGCCGATGCAGAGGAGGCCAGCCAGGAGATCGCCCGCTTCGACGCGGAACTCGGTGACGAGATTGCACCCTTCGCCTCGGTGCTGCTCCGGTCAGAATCGGCTGCCAGCTCCAAGATCGAGAATCTGACCGCTTCAGCGCGCGCCATCGCCGAAGCCGAGACACTCGGACATTCCAGCCGTCGCAATGCCTCGGTGATCGTCGCAAACACCGAGGCCATGCAGGCCGCCGTCGCACTAGCCGGCCACATCGACGGTACCGCCATCCTTGCGATGCACGCTGCGCTAATGAGCGCCAGCAATCCGGACATCGCCGGCAGGTGGCGAACCGAGCAGGTATGGATTGGTGGCGGCGACTTCGGTCCCCGTGGCGCAGACTTCATCGCACCGCAGCACAGTCGGGTCCCAGGCGCCATCGACGACTTGATCCGGTTCGCCGGGCGCGACGATATCCCCGTTCTTCCCCAGATTGCTATCGCGCACGCGCAGTTCGAGACTATTCACCCGTTTCCGGACGGAAATGGCCGCACCGGCAGAGCGCTCATCCAGGCGATGTTGCGCAACAAGCGGCTGACTCGTCAGGTCACGGTCCCAGTCTCGGCGGGCCTGCTTACTGATACCGATTCCTATTTCCAAGCGCTGACCGCATACCGCGAGGGTGACCCTATCCCGATCGTCGAAAGGCTCTCTGCTGCATCGATCCTCGCAGTCGACAACGGCCGCCACCTCGTGAGCGACTTACGAACCATCAGGGAATTCTGGGCATCGAAGATCACCGCTCGCCGGGATTCCGCTGTACACCGTATCGCCGACCTGCTGATCAAACGCCCTGTCATCAACGCAAAACTATTGACCCGTGAACTGAACATCCCGATGAGCAACGTTTACCGCTATCTGGACCCATTGATCAAGGCAGGGATCATCGTCGAATTCACAGACCAGTCACGAAATCGCGCCTGGCGCGCACCTGAAGTGCTTGCTGCGCTTGATGCTTTCGCCGAACGCGCCGGGCGGCGAAGCTGAGTTCGGCTTGCCGCCACCGTCGGGCGGAGTCCACAAGCCGTCCCGGCAACTGGAGATTGGGCGGGGCGGTTGCCAAAGTCTGAGATCTACTCGACGAGCGGTTGTCGACATCGGCTGACTGTTGATCCAGCCACGACCCAGCGGGCGGCCTAACCGAAGCTATGCCCCGTCAGTATTCGCCCGGTACAACCAGGAACGCCTGACGAAGCCTTCGGCTACCTCACCCCAGCCGAGTACGAGCCCGCCCGGACCGCGACCTCACACGATGCGAGTCAGCCCGCCCCGTCCCTGGCAACCACGCAGGAAACATAGGAAGAGAACCTGGGGGTATTTCACCTGATAGTTCTGCCCGGAGACAAGACGTCAAACATCACCCGACGTCATACAAACAAAAGCGCCCCCGGCAGGAATCGAACCTGCGACCTAGAGATTAGAAGGCTCTTGCTCTATCCAACTGAGCTACGGAGGCAACGCGCGGACAGTCTATCTTGCCTGTGCCCAACACCACGCAAACCGTGTCAGCGGCAAAGCGGACCCGCGGGGCCGGTGGCGGACTAGCGTGGACGCTGCACTGGCGGCCAGGGGGAGGGGAGAGGGACCACGCTATGAGCGACGTGCCGGAGTTGGACGCGGCCGGACTGCCCGAAGAACTGAGCGCAGTCGATCAGCTGTTGCATCGGGGTGAGGCAAACCCCCGCACCCGGTCCGGGATCCTCGGCGTCGAGATCCTCGACACCACACCGGATTGGGAACGATTCCGGGCCCGTCTGGACTACGCGTCGCGCAAGGTTCTGCGGCTGCGTCAGAAGGTCGTCATGCCGACCCTGCCCACAGCTGCACCGCGCTGGGTCGTCGACCCTGACTTCAACCTCGACTATCACGTCCGGCGGGTGCGGGTCCCGGAGCCGGGAACGCTGCGTGACGTGTTCGACCTGGCCGAGATCGCGCTGCAGTCGCCGATGGACATCAGCCGCCCGCTGTGGAGTGCCACCCTGGTCGAGGGGCTGGCGGGTGGGCGCGCGGCGACCATCTTGCACCTGAGCCACGCGGTGTCCGACGGCGTCGGCATCGTCGAGATGTTCGCCAACATCTACGACCTCGAACGCGATCCCGAACCGACCGGCCCGGCGCCGCTGCCCATCCCGCAGGACCTCTCGCCCAACGACCTGATGCGGGAGGGAATCAGCCGCCTCCCCGGATCGATCGCCGGCGGCGTGCTCGGTGCCCTCGGACAGGCGGCCCGCACAGTGACCAAGGTGGTGCGCGACCCGGTCTCCGCGGTCAACGGTGTGGTCGACTACGCGATGTCCGGGGCCCGGGTGATGGGGCCGGCCGCGCACCCGTCGCCGCTGCTTCGGCGCCGGAGCCTGTCGTCACGCACGGAAGCGATCGACATCCCGTTCTCCGATCTGCATCGGGCGGCCAAGGCCGCAGGTGGTTCGATCAACGACGCCTACCTGGCCGGGCTGTGCGGCGCGCTCCGGCTCTACCACGACGCCAAAGGCATCTCGATCGAGACGCTGCCGATGGCGGTGCCGGTCAACCTGCGTTCCGAGGACGATCCGGCCGGCGGCAACCGCTTCGCCGGGGTCAACCTTGCCGCGCCAGTCGGAATCGTCGACGCGGAAACCCGGATCAAGGCCGTTCGCTCGCAGATGATGAGCAAGCGCGAGGAGCGCGCCATCGACATCGTGGGCTCGATCGCGCCTGTGCTGGGCCTGCTGCCCGACGCCGTGCTCGAGACGGTGGCCGGCTCGGTGGTGAACTCCGACGTGCAAGCCAGCAATGTGCCGGTCTATCCGGGGGACACCTTCATCGCCGGGGCGAAGATCTTGCGCCACTACGGAATAGGCCCGCTGCCCGGCGTCGCGATGATGGTGGTCCTGATCTCGCGGTCGGGATACATCACCGTCACCACCCGTTACGACCGGGCCGCCATCTCCGACGAGAAGCTGTTCGCCCAGTGCCTGCTGGCGGGCTTCGACGAGGTGCTGGCGCTCGGCGGCGACGGCCGGGCGGAGCCGGCCTCCTTCAGCAGCGAAACGTCGGCGACGAACGGGAGTGCTGCACAGTGAGTTCGAAAGATTCCGGTGCCCGTGCAACCAAGCAGATGCGGCTCCCCGGCACCCTGGCCGAGATCGAAGGGAGCCCGGAAGGCCCGGAGATCGGCGCATTCTTCGACCTGGACGGAACCCTGGTGGCCGGGTTCACTGGGGTGATCATGACCCGGGACCGGTTGCGCCGCGGCCAGATGGGCGTCGGTGAGTTCATCGGGATGGTGCAGGCCGGGCTGAACCACCAGCTGGGGCGCTCGGAGTTCGAGGACCTGATCGGCAAAGGCGCCCGGATGCTGCGCGGCAACTCGCTCAGTGATCTCGACGAGCTGGGTGAGCGGCTGTTCGTCCAGCACGTGCAGGGCCGCATGTACCCGGAGATGCGCGCGATGGTGCGTGCCCACATGGCCCGTGGGCACACCGTGGTGCTGAGTTCGTCGGCGCTGACGGTTCAGGTCGAGCCCGTCGCGCGTTTTCTCGGCATCGACAACGTGCTGTGCAACAAGTTCGAGACCGACGAGGACGGCCTGATCACCGGGGAGGTGATGAGGCCGGTCATCTGGGGTCCCGGCAAAGCCCGTGCGGTGCAGAACTTCTCGGCGGCCAACGGGGTGGACCTGACCAAGAGCTACTTCTACGCCGACGGCGACGAGGACGTCGCCCTGATGTACCTGGTGGGCAACCCGCGGCCAACGAATCCGGCGGGCAAGCTGGCCGCCGTCGCCGCCAAACGCGGCTGGCCGGTGCTGAAATTCAGCAGCCGCAGCGGCAGCAGTCCCGTCGCGCAACTGCGCACCCTGGCCAGCCTGGCCACCATCCCGACGGTCGCCGCCGGAGCGATCGGGCTCGGCCTGCTCACCCGCAACAAACGAACCGGGGTGAACTTCTTCACCTCGAACTGGAGCAAGCTGCTCATGCTCACCACCGGCATCGAGCTCAACGTCCTCGGCGAGGAGAACCTGACCGCACAACGTCCCGCGGTGTTCATCTTCAATCACCGCAACCAGGCCGACCCGATGATCGCGGGCCGGTTGGTCGGGGTGGACTTCACCGGCGTCGGGAAGAAGGAACTCGAGAAGAATCCCTTGATGGGTCCACTGGGCAAGGTCATGGATGCGGCATTCATCGACCGCGACGATCCCGAGAAGGCCGTCGAAAGCCTGCACAAGGTGGAAGAGCTTGCCCGCAAAGGCCTGTCGATCCTGATCGCTCCCGAGGGCACCCGGCTCGACACCACCGAGGTCGGCCCCTTCAAGAAGGGCCCGTTCCGCATCGCGATGGCCGCGGGTATTCCGATCGTGCCGATCGTGATCCGCAACGCCGAGGTGATCGCGCACCGCGATTCCAGCACCTTCAACCCCGGCAAGGTCGACGTCGCGGTGTATCCACCGATATCGGTGGCGGACTGGACGGTGGACAACCTGTCCGACCGCATCGCCGAGGTGCGGCAGATCTACCTCGACACGCTGAGATCCTGGCCGCAGGACGAGCTGCCCACATTCGACGTCTACTCCCGCGTCGCGCCGGTCAAGAAAGCCGCACCGCGCCGGGCCGCCAAGAAGGCACCGGCGAAGAAGGCGCCCGCGAAAAAGGCTGCACCCAAATCGGATACCTCGTCGCCGCGGTCGACTCCCAAGGGCCGACCGTGACCGCGGCCATCGACGACTACCCGAGCTTCAGCACCACTGACGATGCCCTGGTGCTCGCGTCGGTGTCGTCACCGGCCGAGCTCGAACTACTCAACGACTGGCTGAAGGCGCAGCGGCGCGAACACCCCGACACGACCGTCGAGGTACTGCAGCTGCCGGCCACCGACGAACCCGCCCCCGGCGTGGTCGCCCGCCTGGTCGAGGAGCTGGAATCGGACGAGGACCGGCTGGTGGTTCCGGTCCGGGTGTTCTGGGTGCCCGGCGGGCTACCCACCCGGCTGAAAGTGGTCGGGTTGATCTCCGGCCGCGACACCTACCGGCCGCCGGAAATTCTGCAGCGGCGCATCCTGCGCAAGGACCCGGCGCGCGCCCGGATCGTCGCCGGTGAACCAGCCAAGGTATCGGAACTGCGCAAGCAGTGGAGCGAGACCACGGTCGCGGAAAACCCCAGGGAATTCGCACGATTCGTCCTGCGCCGGGCGGTGCTGGCGATCGAGCGGGTGGAGCTGCGCCTGCTCGGCCCCGAATACAAGTCGCCGCGGCTGGTCAAGCCGGAGATGCTCGACTCGGCGCGCTTCCGGCAGGGCCTGGAGCAGATTCCGGGGGCGACGGTCGAGAAGGCCGGGGAGATGCTCGACGAGCTCTCCACGGGGTGGAGCCGCTTCTCGGTGGACCTGATCCCGACTCTGGGCCGGGCCATCTTCAGCCGTGGATTCGACCCGCGCATCGACTACGACCGCACCGAGATCGAGTCGATGCGCCATGCCCTGGAACAACATCCGGCGGTGCTGCTGTTCTCGCACCGCTCATATCTCGACGGGGTCATCGTCCCCGTGGCCATGCAGGAGAACCGGCTTCCGCCGGTCTACACGTTCGCGGGCATCAACCTGTCGTTCGGTCTGATGGGTCCGCTGTTCCGGCATTCCGGCGTCATCTTCCTGCGCCGCAAACTCGATGACCCGCTGTACAAGTACGTGCTGCGGCAGTACGTGGGCTACATCGTGGAGAAGCGGTTCAATCTGAACTGGTCCATCGAGGGCACCCGGTCCCGGACCGGAAAGATGTTGCCGCCCAAGCTCGGACTGCTCGCGTATGTCGCGAACGCGTACCTCGACGGCCGCAGCGACGACATCCTGCTGCAGCCGGTTTCGATCAGCTTCGACCAGTTGCACGAGACAGCCGAGTACGCCGCCTACGCCCGCGGCGGTGAGAAGACGCCCGAGGGCCTGAGCTGGCTGTACAACTTCATCAAGGCGCAGGGCGAACGCAACTACGGCAAGATCTACGTCCGCTTCCCCGAAGCGGTTTCGATGCGCGAGCATCTGGGCGAGCCGGGCGGCGAGATGGCCCACGACGAGGCGGCCAAACGCCTGGCGATGCAGAAGATGGCCTTCGAGGTGGCCTGGCGCATCCTGCGCGTCACGCCGGTCACCGCGACCAACCTGGTCTCGGCGCTGCTGCTGGGTGCCCGCGGGGTGGCGCTGACGCTGGATCAGCTGCACCACACGCTGCAGGACTCGCTGGACTACCTGGAGCGCAAGAACACCCCGATGACCAACAGTGCGCTGCGGCTGCGGACCGCCGAGGGCGTGCGTTCCGCCGTCGACGCCCTGTCCGGTGGGCACCCGGTGACGCTCGTCGACAGCGGGCGCGAACCGGTGTGGCGGATCGCCCCCGAGGACGAGCTGGAGGCGGCGTTCTACCGCAACTCCCTGATCCATGCCTTCCAGGAGACCTCGATCGTCGAACTGGCCCTGGCGTATGCCGCCCGCGCCGCCGAGGACCCGCTGCAGGCGTTCTGGGATCAGGTGATGCGGCTGCGTGATCTGCTCAAGTTCGATTTCTACTTCGCGGATTCGGCGGCCTTCCGCGACAACGTCGCCGAGGAGCTGTCGTGGTACGACCGTACGCCGGAAGGACAGGCGGCCGGAGGCTGGGAAGCGAAGGTCTCCGCAGGCGGCGAGGACATCTATCAGATGTTGCGCAGCAAGCGACCGCTGTTGGTGGGCGCCATGTTGCGCCCGTTCTTCGAGGCCTACGGGATCGTGGCCGACGTGTTGCGCGATGCGCCGGCCGAGATCAGCGAGCGGGACCTGACCAGGCGGGCGCTGGGCGTCGGGCGCCAATACGTCGCCCAGGGCCGGGTGGGCAGCAACGAGTCGGTGTCGGCGCTGCTGTTCGCCACCGCGCGTCAGGTGGCCGCCGATCAGGACCTGCTGGTCAACGGCCCCGATCTGCAGGCGCGCCGCAATGCCTTCCGGGACGAACTGCGTGGGATCGTCGCCGACATGGACAAGGTCGACGAGATCGCCCGTGAGCAGTTCTACTTCCGGGAGAAGCAGCGTCGCGGCGAGCAGGCTCCCTAGGACTGGCCACCGGCGTGGCGCGGGCCACGCCATACCCTTGGACCATGACTTCTGCCGGCCAGGCGGCCGCATCCAGCGTGCGCAACAGCGCGGTGTGGCCCGTGCTGGTCGGGGTGGGCCTGCTGGCCGGGGCAGTGGCGGCAGGCATCGGGGCGCTGTCGCTGGCCGACGCGCTGACCGCCACGGGCCTGCCCGACCCCGGCCCGATCACCACCTACGGTCTGCCGTTCGTGCGGGCCGCGGGTGAGATCGCTGCCGTCATCGCGGTCGGGTCGTTCCTGTTCGCGGCGTTCCTGGTGGCGCCGCAGACCAATGGCGTGCTCGATGTCGCCGGCTACCGGGCGCTGCGGCTCGGCTCGGCGGCTTCGGGCGTGTGGACGGTGTGCGCGGCGCTGCTGGTACCGCTGACGATCTCCGATGTGTCCGGGCAGCCGTTGCTCGACCATCTCGGGCCGGTCGATGTGTGGTCGGCGGCCAGCTTGGTCGACGTGTCGGCTGCCTGGCGCTGGACGGCGATCCTGGCCGCGGCCGTCACCATTGCCAGCCTGCCGGTGCTGCGGTGGGGATGGACCCCGGTGCTCTTCGCCGGGTCGCTGCTGACGTTGATGCCGCTGGTGCTGACCGGGCACTCCTCGTCCGGCGGCGCCCACGATCTGGCCACCAACAGCCTGTTCATCCATCTGGTGGCCGCCGCGCTGTGGGCAGGCGGCCTGCTGGCGCTACTGGCGCACGCGATGCGGGCCGGCGCCGACGGCCCGAACACCGCATTGGCGGCACGCCGCTTCTCGGCGCTGGCGCTGTGGTGCTTCGTCGCGATGGCCGTCAGCGGCGTGCTCAACGCGCTGGTGCGGATCCAGCTGCCCGATCTGGTGCGGACCAGCTACGGCTGGTTGCTGGTGGCCAAGTTGGTCGCCCTCACCCTGCTCGGCGTACTGGGCTGGCGACAGCGCCGGGTCAGCCTGACCGCGCTGGCCGCCGATCCGGGGGCGCGCACACCGCTGATCCGGTTGGCGCTGACCGAGGCAGCGCTGTTCGGCGTCACGTTCGGTATCGCCGTCGGGTTGGGACGCACCCCACCGCCCCCGGAGCCCAGGATTCCCAGCGCCACCGAGGTTGCGATCGGCTACGACTTCGCCGGACCTCCGACCGTCGCCCGGGTGTTGTTCGACTGGCGGTTCGACCTGCTGTTCGGCACGGCGGCGATCGTGGGTGCGGCGCTCTACCTGGCCGGCGTGTACCGGCTGCGCCGCCGCGGCGACGCCTGGCCCGTGGGCCGCACGGTCGCCTGGCTGCTGGGTTGCGCGGTCTTGCTGTTCACCACCTCGTCGGGGCTCGGGCGCTACATGCCGGCGATGTTCAGCATGCACATGATCGCCCACATGCTGCTGTCCATGCTGGTGCCGGTGCTCCTGGTACTGGGCGCCCCGGTGACGCTGGCCCTGCGGGCGTTGCCCACCGCGGGCCGCGGATCGCCGCCGGGCCCGAGGGAATGGCTGCTGGCGGCGTTGCACTCCAAGGTCTCGCAGTTCCTGACCCATCCGATCATTGCGACCGTGCTGTTCGTGGCAGGGTTCTATGGCCTGTACTTCGGCGGCATCTTCGATGCAGCAGTCAGCAACCACGCCGCGCACATCCTGATGAACGTGCACTTCCTGCTCTCGGGCTACCTGTTCTACTGGGTGGTCATCGGCGTGGACCCGACCCCGAGGCCCGTTCCGCACCTGGTCAAGATCGGGATGGTGTTCGCCTCGTTGCCACTGCATGCGTTCTTCGGTGTGGTGATGATGGGCATGCAGAACGTGCTCGGCGAGAGCTTCTACCGGTCATTGCAGCTGCCGTGGCACACCGACCTGATCGGGGATCAACACCTCGGCGGTGCCATCGCCTGGGCGGCCGGAGAGGTCCCGCTGGTCATCGTGATGCTGGCGTTGTTGATCCAGTGGCGACGCAGCGACCAGCGCACCGCCAAGCGCCTGGACCGGGCCGCCGACCGCGACGACGACGCCGACCTGGCGGCCTACAACGCGATGCTGGCCGAGATGGCGCGGCGCGACCGTCCTTCCGGCTAGTCACCGGAGTTATCCCCAGCCTGCGTTTCATCCCCAGCCGACGACTGCACGGGGCCGCATGCCCGGCCGCGCGTCGGGGTTCCGGCGGTCAATGGCTGCGTAAGGCGGTCACGGCGCATCGGCGCCTGCCACTGGATGAAGCGAAAGGAACCAGAAATGTTCGAGACCCCGTTCACGATCGTGGGCAACATCATCACCGACCCCATCCGGCGGCGGTTCGGCGATCAGGACCTGTACAAGTTCCGGGTGGCCAGCAATTCGCGGCGCCGCACGCCGGACGGCAACTGGGAACACGGCAACTCGCTCTACGTCACGGTCAACTGCTGGGGAAATCTCGCCACCGGCACCAGCGCCTCCCTGATGAAGGGCGACGCCGTGATCGTGGTCGGGCAGGTCCACACCAATGAGTACGAGGACAAGGAAGGTGTGCGCCGGTCATCGCTCGAGGTGCGGGCCAGCGCGGTCGGGCCGGACCTGTCCCGCTGCACTGCCAAGGTCGCACCCCTGCCCAAACCGTCGGCCGGCCCGGTAGCCGAGCCCGAGCCCGTCGACGGCCACGACGGGGAAACCGAGCCCGACGAGGGTGAGCTGCCACTGTCGGCTTAGCGGCTTCCGGGCGCGCATAGGATGGGCGCGAGTGAGTTGGGCTTGACGCAACCTTTCGCGCACGCGCCCATCCGATATCCCCGAAGAGTTTCAGAAAGGCACATCACGGCATGGCCGAATTCATCTACACGATGCGCAAGGTTCGCAAGGCGCACGGCGACAAGGTCATCCTTGACGACGTAAGCCTGAACTTCCTGCCCGGCGCGAAGATCGGCGTCGTCGGTCCCAACGGGGCCGGTAAGTCGAGTGTGCTGAAGATCATGGCCGGCATCGATCAGGCGAACAACGGCGACGCGCTGCTGGCGCCCGGCGCCAGCGTCGGCATCCTGATGCAGGAGCCGCACCTCGACGAGAGCAAGACCGTCCGCGAGAACGTCGAGGACGGCGTGGCGATCAAGGCCAAGCTCAACCGGTACAACGAGGTCGCCGAGCTGATGGCCACCGACTACTCCGATGAGCTCATGGAAGAGATGGGCCACCTTCAGGAGGAGCTGGACGCCGCCGACGCGTGGGACATCGACTCCCAGCTCGAGCAGGCCATGGATGCGCTGCGCTGCCCGCCGCCGGACGAGCCGGTCACCCACCTGTCCGGTGGTGAGCGCCGCCGCGTCGCACTGTGCAAGCTCCTGCTGAGCAAGCCGGACCTGCTGCTGCTCGACGAGCCCACCAACCACCTCGACGCAGAGAGCGTGCTGTGGCTGGAGCAGCACCTGGCCAGCTACAAGGGCGCCATCCTGGCGGTCACGCACGACCGCTACTTCCTCGACAACGTCGCCGAGTGGATCCTCGAACTCGACCGCGGCCGGGCCTACCCCTACGAGGGCAACTACTCGACCTACCTGGAGAAGAAGGCCGAGCGGCTGGAGGTCCAGGGCAAGAAGGACCAGAAGCTGCAGAAGCGGCTCAAGGACGAGCTGGCCTGGGTCCGCTCGGGCGCCAAGGCCCGTCAGGCCAAGAACAAGGCCCGCCTCGGCCGGTACGAGGAGATGGTCGCCGAAGCCGAGAAGACCCGGAAGCTCGACTTCGAGGAGATCCAGATCCCGACCCCGCCGCGGCTGGGCAACGTCGTGGTCGAGGTCGAGCACCTGGACAAGGGCTTCGAGGGCCGCACGCTGATCAAGGACCTGTCCTTCACACTGCCGCGCAACGGCATCGTCGGCGTCATCGGCCCCAACGGCGTCGGCAAGACCACGCTGTTCAAGACCATCGTCGGGCTGGAACAGCCCGACAGCGGCACGGTCAAGGTCGGCGAGACGGTCAAGCTGTCCTACGTCGACCAGAGCCGCGCCGGCATCGACCCCAAGAAGACGGTCTGGGAGGTCGTCTCCGACAAGCTGGACTACATCGAGGTCGGCCAGAACGAGATCCCGTCACGGGCCTACGTGTCCGCGTTCGGGTTCAAGGGTCCGGATCAGCAGAAGCCCGCGGGCGTGCTGTCCGGCGGTGAGCGCAACCGGCTGAACCTGGCACTGACCCTCAAAGAGGGCGGCAACCTGATCCTGCTCGACGAGCCGACCAACGACCTCGACGTCGAGACGCTGTCGTCTCTGGAGAACGCGCTGGAGCAGTTCCCCGGCTGCGCCGTGGTGATCAGCCACGACCGGTGGTTCCTGGACCGCACCTGCACGCACATTCTGGCGTGGGAGGGCGACGACGACAACGAGGCCAAGTGGTTCTGGTTCGAGGGCAACTTCGGTGCCTACGAGGAGAACAAGATCCAACGCCTCGGTGCCGAAGCGGCACGCCCGCACCGGGTGACCCACAGGAGACTGACCCGCGACTGACCCGTGACGGGATAAACGGCGCAGCGGGCTCGGTGGCGCTACTAATGTCGCAGCTATGCACCAATGCCGGTGCATGGGCGTGAGTAGGGAGTGATCCGTATGACGGCCGAACCGGGAGCTCTTCGGGGACAGGGAATTAGCGACCGGGATCGCTCACAGGCACCGCCTGAGGTGATCCACCGGCTCGCTGTGGCGTTCCTGTCCACCTACCGGGCTCCGCAGGCCGACGCGCCGGGAGTGGCCGCCACCGGTCCTCAGGCCGGGGTGGCAGAGCGCCTTGTCTCCGATGCCACGGTGGCCGCCCACTACGCGTTGGGCGGCCAGCGGGCGCCGGGGGAGACCAAGGTCATGGTCTACCCGGGAGACAACGACTCCGGTCCGGCGCTACAGATCGTCACCGAGCAGGCGGCGATGCTGGTGGATTCGGTGACGGTGTTGTTGCACCGGCACGGCATCGCCTACCCCGCCATCATGAACCCGGTCTTTCGGGTGCACCGCGACGCCGACGGGGTACTGCTGGACTTCCAGCCCGCCGCCGAGGCCACCGGTGTCGACGGCGTGGACGAATGCTGGATCCTGGTCCCGGTCAACGGGGCGGCTGACGGCCCGGCCCTGACCGAGGTGGTCGGGTTGGTGCCCGGTGTCCTGGCCGAGGCCCGGCAGATCGGGCTGGATGCCGCCGCCATGGGCGCAGCTCTGCACGCCCTGGCCAACGATGTTGCCACCGATGTCGAGGGGCGGTTTCCCAACACCGAACGCCGGGATGTCGCCGCGCTGTTGCGCTGGCTCTCCGACGGGCATTTCGTGCTGCTCGGATACCAGCAGTGCGCGATCAGCGACGGGCAGGCCTCGGTCGATCCGTCCAGCCGGCTCGGCGTGCTGAAGCTGCGCGAGGACGTGCTCCCACCGCTGACCGCGGCCGACGACCTGATGGTGCTGGCGCAGGCCACGATGCCGAGCTATCTGCGCTACGGGGCCTACCCCTACATCGTCGTCGTCCGCGAGAGCGGCGAGCCGGCCATCGAGCACCGGTTTGTCGGCCTGTTCACCGTGGCCGCGATGAACGCCAATGTGCTGGAGATCCCGTTGATCTCGCGCCGGGTCGAGGAGGCGCTGGCCATGGCGCGCCGCGATCCCAGCCATCCCGGTCAGCTGCTGCGCGACATCGTCCAGACCATTCCGCGCCCCGAACTGTTCGCGTTGAGTTCCAAGCAGCTGCTGGATATGGCGCTGACCGTGGTCGATCTGGGCTCACGGCGTCGGACCTTGCTGTTCCTGCGTGCGGATCAACTGGCGCACTTCGTGTCCTGCCTGGTGTACCTGCCGAGAGACCGCTACACCACCGCGGTGCGGCTGGAGATGCAGGACATCCTGGTGCGCGAGCTCGGCGGTGAGAGCATCGACTACTCGGCCCGGGTCAGCGAGTCACCCTGGGCTGTAGTTCATTTCACGGTCCGGCTGCCCGACGGCACCGCCTCGCACACGGTGGACACCTCCACCGAGAACGAGAACCGGATCCAGAACCTGCTGACCGAGGCCACCCGCAACTGGGGTGACCGCATGACCAGTGCGGCAGCGCACGCGGCGCTGAGCCCGGCCGCGGTCGAGCACTACGCCACGGCGTTCCCTGAGGACTACAGGCAGGCCGTCGCCCCGGCGGACGCCATCGCCGACATCGCGATCATCGAAGCGTTGCAGGACAATTCGGTGAAGCTGGTGTTCGACGAGGGCGGGGACGACGGGCTGGCTCAGCTCACCTGGTACCTCGGCGGACAGTCGGCCTCGCTGAGCGAGCTGCTGCCGATGCTGCAGTCGATGGGTGTGGTGGTGCTCGAGGAGCGTCCGTACACCGTGCGCAGGGCCGACGGCCTGCCCGTCTGGATCTATCAATTCAAGGTGGCCCGGCAGCGCAGCATCCCCGAGGCCCCCGACGCCGCTTCGCGCGAGGCCACCGCCCAGCGGTTCGCCGATGCGGTGACCGCGATCTGGCACGGGTCGGTCGAGGTGGACCGGTTCAACGAGCTGGTGCTGCGTGCCGACCTGACCTGGCAGCAGGTGGTGATCCTGCGCGCCTACGCGAAGTACCTGCGCCAGGCGGGGTTCCCGTACAGCCAGTCGCACATCGAATCGGTGGTCAACGAGAACCCGCACACCACAAGGTCGTTGGTGCAGCTGTTCGAGGCGCTGTTCGACCCGTCCGAGGACACCGCGGGCAGCCGGGACGCCCAGGGGGCGGCCGCTGCGGTGGCCGCCGACATCGACGCCCTGGTCAGCCTGGACACCGACCGGGTGCTGCGGGCATTCGCGACCCTGATCCAGGCCACGCTGCGCACCAACTATTTTGTGCAGCATCCCAACTCGGCCCGGCAACGCGGTGTGTTGGCGATGAAGCTGAATCCCGGCCTGATCAACGAGCTGCCGTTGCCGCGGCCCAAGTTCGAGATCTTCGTCTACTCGCCCCGGGTGGAGGGCGTGCACCTGCGGTTCGGTTTCGTCGCCCGCGGCGGGTTGCGCTGGTCGGACCGACGCGAGGACTTCCGCACCGAGATCCTGGGTCTGGTCAAGGCCCAGGCGGTGAAGAACGCGGTCATCGTGCCGGTGGGCGCCAAGGGCGGGTTCGTGGTCAAGCGACCGCCGGAGCCGACCGGTGACGCTGCCGTCGACCGTGAGGCGACCCGCGCCGAAGGCGTTGCGTGCTACCAGCTTTTCATCTCCGGGCTGCTCGACGTGACCGACAACGTCGACAAACAGACCGGTGCCGTCGTCACGCCTCCGGACGTGGTGCGCCGCGACGGGGAGGACGCCTATCTGGTGGTCGCCGCCGACAAGGGCACGGCCACGTTCTCCGACATCGCCAACGAGGTCGCGAAGTCCTACGGCTTCTGGCTCGGCGACGCGTTCGCCTCGGGCGGATCCATCGGCTATGACCACAAGGCCATGGGGATCACCGCCAAGGGGGCGTGGGAGTCGGTGAAGCGGCACTTCCGGGAGATGGGGGTGGACACCCAGACCCAGGACTTCACCGTCGTCGGCGTCGGAGATATGAGCGGCGACGTGTTCGGCAACGGCATGCTGCTGTCCAAGCACATAAGGCTGATCGCCGCCTTCGACCACAGGCACATCTTCGTCGATCCCAACCCTGACGCCGCGGTGTCGTGGGTGGAGCGCAAGCGCCTGTTCGAGCTGCCGCGGTCCAGTTGGGAGGACTACGACGCCAAGCTGATCAGCGAGGGCGGCGGTGTCTTCAGCCGTCAGCAGAAATCCATCCCGATCAGCCCGCAGGCCCGCGCGGCACTCGGGATCGACTCCGACATAGCGGAACTCACGCCGCCCGCCCTGATGAAGGCGATTCTGAAGGCGCCGGTCGACCTGCTGTGGAACGGCGGGATCGGCACCTACGTCAAGGCCGAGACCGAGGCCGATGTCGGTGATCGCGCCAACGACCAGATCCGGGTGAACGGAAACGAGGTGCGGGCCAAGGTGATCGGCGAGGGCGGCAACCTCGGCGTGACATCCCTCGGGCGCATCGAATTCGACCTGGCCGGCGGCCGGATCAACACCGACGCACTGGACAACTCGGCGGGCGTGGACTGCTCGGACCACGAGGTCAACATCAAGATCCTGATCGACTCGCTGGTCACCGCGGGCAAGGTGAGCCCCGACGAACGCACCGAGCTGCTGTTGTCGATGACCGATGAGGTCGGTGCGCTGGTGCTGACCGACAACAAGGACCAGAACGACCTGATGGGGACCAGCCGGGCCAACGCCGCGAGCATGCTCACGGTGCACGCCCGGATGATCAAGGAGTTCGTGGCCAACCGTGGGCTCAACCGCGAACTGGAGGCGTTGCCCTCGGAGAAGGAGATCAGGCGCCGCGTCGACGCCGGAATCGGTTTGACCTCACCGGAATTGGCCACCCTGATGGCGCACGTCAAACTCAATCTCAAGGACGACGTGCTGGCCAGCGACCTGCCCGACCAGGAGGTGTTCGCGTCCCGGCTGCCGCTGTACTTCCCGGAGAAGCTGCGCGAGCAGTTCACCAGCGAGATCCGGTCACACCAGCTGCGCCGGGAGATCGTCACCACCATGCTGGTCAACGATCTCGTCGACACCAGCGGGATCAGCTACGCCTACCGCATCACCGAGGACGTCGGCGTCGGCCCGGTCGACGCGGTGCGCAGCTACGTCGCCACCGACGCCATCTTCGGGATCGGCAAGGTGTGGCGCGAGATTCGGGCTGCCGGTGACGACGGGGTGCCGGTGTTCGTGACCGACCGGATGACGCTGGATCTGCGCCGGCTGGTCGACCGCGCCGGGCGCTGGCTGCTCAACTACCGTCCGCAACCGCTGGCCGTCGGCGCCGAGATCAACCGATTCGCAGCGCAGGTGTCTGCCCTGCGCCCGCAGATGCCGCAATGGTTGCGCGGCGACGACAAGGCCATCGTCGAAAAGGAGGCGGGGGAGTTCTCCGCCCAGGGTGTGCCCGACGAACTGGCGTACGCGGTGGCGACGGGGCTGTACCAGTACAGCCTGCTCGACGTGATCGACATCTCCGACATCGTCGACCGGGACGCGGCCGAGGTGGCCGACACCTACTTCGCGCTGATGGATCGGCTCGGCGCCGACGGGTTGCTCACCGCGGTGTCGCGACTCGGCCGGGACGACCGCTGGCATTCCTTGGCGCGGCTGGCAATTCGCGACGACATCTACGGTTCACTTCGCGCACTGTGCTTCGACGTGCTGGCCGTCGGCGAACCCGACGAGACGGGCGAGGAGAAGATCGCCGAGTGGGAGCTGACCAACAGCTCCAGGGTGACCCGGGCCCGCCGCACGTTGACCGAGATATACCAAGATGGTGAGCAGGACCTGGCGACGCTGTCTGTGGCGGCGCGTCAGATCCGCAGCATGACACGAACGAGTGGAACGGGAACGACTGCGTGAGTTTTACAACGCCGGTGCATGTGCGCTGGTCGGACATCGACATGTACCAGCACATCAATCACGCCACCATGGTGACGCTTCTCGAAGAGGCGCGGATACCGTTCCTGCGTGAGCCCTTCGGCGCCACGATCGACACCATCGGTCTGCTGATCGCCGATGTCAGCATCAGCTACAAGGGTCAGTTGCGGCTGGTGGACTCGCCGCTACAGGTGACGATGTGGTCCAAGCGGGTGCGCGCCGTCGACTTCACCATCGGCTACGAGGTGCGCTCGCTGAATGCCGCTCCGGACTCCAAGCCGTCGGTGATCGGGGAGACCCAACTGGCCGCGGTGCACATCGCCGAGCAACGTCTGGAACGCCTGACGGCCGAGCAGCGCGGCTATCTGGAGAGCCATCTGCGATGACCGCCCGGGAGCGCGGTCTGTGGATCGAGGATCCGCGCGACCGTAGGGATCTCGCGACGTTCCTCGATCGTGCCCTGCGGCTCGACGATGCCGCGGTCGTCCGGTTGCGGGTACGCGCCGGCGGCGTTGTCGCCTGGGTGGCGACCGGGTTGGAGGTACTGGCCAGCCGGGTGGTGGCCGGACGCGTGCGTCCGTCGGACCTGTCGGCGGGCGCCGACGCGCTGGCGGCCGGATTGTCTGCTGCCGGAGACGGATACATCGATCCGGGCTTTCCGATGGACTCGTCGTGGCGCGGTGGGCTGCCGCCCGAGGACGGGTTCGTTCACCTCGACGACGTGCCCGCGCGGGTGATGCTCGATCTGGCTCAGCAGGGCGGTGCACTGGCCCGCGAGCACGGTAGCGCGTACGGGCCGCCGGCCTCCCTGCTGGATCAGGAGGTGATCGCCGTGAGCGCGGGCGAATACCGCGTCGGTGTGCCGATGCGGTGCGTGTTCGCGTTGACCGCCATGGGCTTTCTGCCGCAGACCGGCAACGAGGTCAGCGAGCAGGAGATCGTCCGGGTGCGTGCGCACCCGTCGTGGCTGCGCATCGACGCCCGGTTCGGCTCGGTGTACCGCCGTCGCGACAGCGCCGCGCTGATCCTGGGCTGAGCATCGGGCGCGCGGCGTGACCTCGGGGGACTTCGAGCTGACCATGGACGAGCTGCGAGTCGTCGCACGGTTTGTGACCGAGACCGCCGAAGAGGTGCTCGGCATTTTCGAGGATGTCCATCCCGATGACCCTCGACCGCGAGCAGCGATCACCGCCTCCTGGCGGTTCGTCAACGGCGCGCCCAGATCCCAGGCACAGCGGGTCGCATCACTGGATGCCCACCGCGCGGCCGCGGCTTCCTCGACCGAGGGTGCGCGCCTGGCGGCGCAGGCGGCGGGTGACGCCGCCTCGGCGGCTTACCTGCACCCCATCGCGAAAGCCCATCAGGTGGGCCACATCCTGCGGGCTGCGGCGAACACCGCCCGCATCGCCGAGATCACCGGCGGCGCTCCTGCAGCGGGAGATATTGTGCTGCAACGAGTTCAGAGCCGTGCCACGCCGGCGTTGATCGACGTCCTCTGCCGATATCCGGCCGCGCCGACCGGCAAGAGCCGGGTTGCCCAGCTCATGTCGACTCTGGACGAGGCGCTGAGGGCGCAGCGCTGACGCCCGACCTTCAGATCAGCCAGGCGGCGGTGTCGGCGGGCAGTAGGGCGTCCGTCAGCTCGCCACTGCCCAGCAGCACCTCGCCGGGCGGCAACGGAACCGGCCCGGCGCCGGTGTTGAGGACACACACCAGGCCGCCTTCGCGTCGCATCGTCAGCACGCCGCCCGAGTGCTCCAGCTCGATCCGGCTGCCGGTGAATTCCGCACGGCTGGAGCGTAATTGGATGGCCCGTCGATAGAACTCCAGCGTCGACGACGGATCAGCCTGCTGACGCTGCACCGTCAACGCCACCCAGTCGGCGGGTATCGGCAGCCAGGTGTCGGGGTTCGACGAGAATCCGAACGGCGGAGCATCGCCCGACCACGGCAGCGGCACCCGGCATCCGTCACGCCCGCGTTCGGTGTGACCGGAGCGCTCCCACACCGGATCCTGGAGCACCGCGTCGGGCAGGTCCACATTGGGCAGCCCGAGTTCCTCGCCGTTGTAGACGAACACCGCGCCCGGCAGTGCCAGCATCACCAGGGCCATCGCCCGGGCCCGCGCCAGCCCCCGGGCGCCGCCACCGTAGCGGGTGACCTCACGTTCCACGTCGTGGTTGGACAGCGTCCAGGTGGGGGTCGCCCCGGCAAGGTCGGCCGCGACGATCGCGTTGTCGATCGCGTCGTGGACCTCGGCGGCGTCGAAATCTGCTTGCACCAGCCGGAAATTGAAGCCGAGGTGCAGTTCGTCGGGACGCAGATACTTGGCGAAGCGCTCGTTGCCGTGCACCCAGACCTCACCGACGGCCACCGCGTCGGGGTAGTCGTCGAACACCTTGCGGATGAACCGATGGATGTCGTGCACGCTGTCGTTGTCGAACCGGGGGTCGTCCTCGCTGTTACGCAGCAGTGCGGTGTCGGTGACAGCCATGTCGGGCAACTCGGGTGGCTTGGCCATACCGTGGGCCACGTCGATCCGGAACCCGTCGACCCCGCGGTCGAGCCAGAACCGCAACGTCTTCTCCAGGTCCTCGAACACCGCCGGGTGGGTCCAGTTCAGGTCGGGCTGGGCGGGATCGAACAGGTGCAGATACCACTGGCCGGGGCTGCCGTCGGGTTCGGTGACGCGGGTCCACGCCGGACCCCCGAACACCGACACCCAGTTGTTCGGCGGCAGCTCACCGTGCGGGCCACGGCCGTCGCGGAAGATGTAGCGGTCGCGTCGGCGTGGATCGGTCAGGGCCTGGACGAACCACGGGTGCGCCGAACTGGTGTGGTTGGGTACCAGGTCCATGGTCACCCGGATCCCGCGGGCGTGCGCGGCGTCGAGCAGGCGGTCCAGGGCGGCGATGCCGCCGAACAGCGGGTCGACATCCCGCGGGTCGGCGACGTCATAGCCGTGGTCGGCCATCGGCGACACCATGACGGGGTTGAGCCACAATGCGTCGACGCCGAGCGTTGCCAGATAGTCCAGCCGGGCGCTCAGGCCGTCGAGGTCACCGACCCCGTCGCCGTTGCTGTCGGCGAATGAGCGGGGATAGACCTGGTAGAAAACCGCGTCTGCCCACCACCGGCGCATGTCAGAACGCCGAGTTCACCATCGAGTCCGCGGCCATGGTCAGGTAATCCAGCAACGCGCGGCGGTGCGGGTCGTCCAGCGTGGTCGAGTCGATCGAGGCCACCGCGGTGTGCATGCAGCGCAGCCAGGCGTCGCGCTCGAGGTATCCGATCCGGAACGGTGCGTGCCGCATCCGCAGCCGTGGATGGCCACGCTGGTCGGAGTACGTCCGCGGCCCACCCCAGTACTGCTCGAGGAACATCCGCAGCCGCTCCTCGGCGCCGTCGATGTCGTCCTCGGGATACAACGGCAGCAGAATCTCGTCCTCGCGCACCAGCTGGTAGAAGCGCGACACGATCGCCGCGAACGTCTCGTGCCCACCGACTTCGTCGTAGAAAGATCGCTGCACCTGCGTCACGTCACTCATTGTGGTCCATTGTGGCCTGACGGCACGTCGGCGCCGGTCACGGCACTGTGGTCACCTGGTGTTCATTGGACTGACCTGCGAACACACAAAGAATTTTCGTGCGTATCTCCTGGATCCGTGGTGGACTGTGTCCTCGGAGGCTCCATGGCGCACAGCAAAAAAGGCCATATACGACGGACCGGCCACATACCCGGCCCATCGGGACCCCATGTGCCAAATCGCGCCCTGCACAGCGTCGAGGTACTTCCCACCGCGGCGCCCGACGCGTCCCTGTGGGGCCGCCGCCGCGTCCTGCTCCTGAACTCCACCTACGAACCGCTGACCGCGCTGCCGCTGCGGCGCGCGGTGATCATGGTGATGTGCGGCAAGGCCGACGTCGTGCACGACGATCCGTCGGGGCCGGTCATCCACTCGGCCACCCGCACCATCGTGGTGCCCTCGGTGATCCGGCTGCGCACCTTCGTCCGGGTGCCCTACCGGGCCCGCATCCCGATGACGCGTGCCGCGCTCATGCACCGGGACCGCTTCCGCTGTGCGTACTGCGGCGGGCGGGCCGACACCGTCGACCACGTCATTCCGCGCAGCCGCGGCGGCGAGCATTCCTGGGAGAACTGCGTGGCGGCGTGCGCGGCGTGCAACCACCGCAAGGCGGACCGGCTGCTCGCCGAACTGGGCTGGTCACTGCGCTGTGTGCCGATGCCGCCGAAAGGTCAGCACTGGCGACTGCTGTCGACGATCAAGGAGCTCGACCCGGCCTGGGTGCGCTATCTCGGCGAAGGAGCGGCGTGAGCCCGTGTTGCTGGGCACTCTCGGCGCGTCGACGCATTGCGGCTGATACGGTTTGCGCGTGAGCACAGCACTTACCCATTCCCTCCTCGGAGGGGTTCCGCTGGTGTTGTTCGTGGTTCTGGCGTTGATCTACATGACCCGCAAGGGACCGCACCCGGCTACCTACAAGATGTCCGAGCCGTGGACCCACGAGCCCATCCTGTGGGCCGCCGAGGAGCCGCAGGATCACGGACACGGCGGGCATGATGCACACGGCGTGACGATCGGAGGCGGCGCAAGTGGCAAGTGGTGAAATCGCGACCGCGACCAAAGAGGTCGACCTGCCCTACGGCTATGCGCTGACCTACAGCGGCCGGATCTCCGGCGTCACCGAGCCCGGTGAGCTGTCGGTGCACTACCCGTTCCCGACGATGGACCTCGTCGTCCTCGACGACGCGCTGAAGTACGGCTCGCGGGCGGCCAAGGCCCGGTTCGCCGTCTACATCGGCGGCCTCGGCACGGACACGGCGGCCACCGCACGCGAGATCCTGGCCAAGGTGCCCACCCCCAACAACGCGGTGCTGCTCGCGGTCTCACCCGACCAGCACGCCATCGAGGTTGTCTACGGTGCCGACGTCAAGGGTCGTGGCATCGAAGAGGCCGCCCCGCTGGGCGTCTCGGCGGCTGCCGCCTCCTTCAAGGAAGGCAACTTGATCGACGGTCTGATCAGCGCCGTGCGCGTGCTGTCGGCCGGCGTTTCACCTGCCTAGTTTTCCAACGCCCTTTGCACCGCGAGCATTGCTCCTATGTCAAGCGGCGGCCGGGTGTGGGTCGTTGAGGCGGGTTTGTTCGTCGGTGTGGAGTCGGTGGTAGACGGTGCGGGCGAGGCGGCGTTTGAGGCAGCGGAGGGCTTCGGTTGATGAGTCGCCGTGGGCGAGGCGTTTGCGGTAGTAGAGCTGTCCGGGGCTGTTGGCGATGCGGATCTGGGTGAGGGCGATGCGGTAGAGGGCGGCATTGAGTTGGCGGTTGCCTGAGCGTGTGAGGCGGACGCGTCCGGCGGTGTTGCCCGACCACACGGGGATGGGGGCGGTGCCGCTGTGGCGGGCGAAAGCCGCCTCGTTTTTGAACCGCTTTACGCCGGCGGTTTCGCCGACGAGTTTGGCCGCGGTCAATTCACCGCAGCCTTGAAGGGCCAGCAGTTCGGGGGGCGACATCGTGGACGTGCTGGCCGATTCGAGCGGCGAGGGCGTTGACGGTGTCGGTCAGGCGGGTGATGTCGTCGAGTTCATCGCGGGCCAGCTCGGCGAGCAGTCCGTGCAGGGTGTCGAGCCAGTTGCCCAGCTCGGCACGGGTCTTGGCCCGGTCCAGGGCACCGCGTTTGGGGGTGCGGGCGGGGTCGAGTTCATGGATTCGTCCCAGCAGTCGGTTGATTGTTGAGGTCCGTTGAGCCACAAGGTCTTCGCGGCGATCCACCAGTAGTTTCAACTCCCGTGACACCTCGTCGTGGGCGGCGACGGGCAGATCGGGATACCGCAGCACTGCGTGTGCGACGGCCAGAGCGTCGATCGGATCGGACTTGCCGCGGGTGCGGGCGCAGGCTCGGGTCTGGGCCATCAGTTTGGGCGCTACCCGGACCACCCGTTGGCCCGCTGAGAGTAAGTCGCGCTCGAGGCGGGCCGAGAGATTGCGGCAATCTTCGACGCCCCAGAGCAGGTCTTGGCCGAACTGGCTGCGCGCCCACTGCAACGCCGTGTGGTGCCCGGCGGTGGTCGCGGGGACGACTTTTTCACCTAGTTTGGCGCCGGCCTCGTTGACTGCGACGAAGGTGTGGGTGCGCTTGTGTACGTCGGTGCCAACAATCACCATGGACAGTGCCTTCTTTCATCAAGAGGTGGATGAGTGAAGGTTGGGCCGGCCGGCGGACACATCTCAGTGGGGGCGGTGCCACGCTCCTATCAAGTCACGCCGGTCGGTCCTTCCCACCTGATGTCGGCAGAATGCTCGAATGCCAACCCAGACGGATGGCAGTGCGTGTTTGAGCCAGACACCAGGTGGAAAGAACCCAACCACCGCAACAGCGGCAATCACCACATTGACACTGAGTGCGTGTCTGCTGTCCGACACGCCGCTCGCGGTCGGCGTTTTGCGCACGGTCGCGGGCCGGCGAGATGCCTACGCCAGGCTGGCGCGGATCTCCACGTAGCGCGTCAGGAACGCACGCTCGTCGAGCCGTTTGCGCCGCATCCAGGTGCTGACCTCGAAGTTGCACTTGCTGGCATTACACGATCCGCAGGCCGGCACCACATTGTCGACGGTGTAGCGCCCGCCGCGTGAGATCGCCATCACGCAGTCCTTCTGGAACGGACCCGTCGCGCTCTGGCAGTAGGCGCACCCGCCCCACGCCGTTTGGATGGCTTCCCACTGCTCGTCGGTGAGGTCGTGGACCACGAGGTCCATCCGGCGCTTGCGCTTGCGGGCGGCCCGCGCCGCGCGGGTTCTGCTGACGGCCACCGACCAAGGGTATGAGCCCCGCGAGCGTGCGCAGAATGCTGCTCTGACACGGCGTGTCGGGGCGCAGACACGCACGCTCGCGGGGCAGAGGCGATCAGCTCACGTCGAAGGCGCGGGCGCGCAGGGAGCGCTCCACGCCGGCACGGCCCTCGACCACCAGGCGGCGCAGCGCCGGCGGCACCTCGGGATCGGACAGGAACGCGTCCGCCGCGTCGAGCCCGTTCTGGCTGATGTCCCATGACGGGTACAGCCCGATCACCACGGTCTGGGCGACCTCGCTGGACCGCCGCTCCCACACCCCGGAGATCGCCGCGAAGTAGCGCGTCGTGAACGGCGCCAACAACTCGGACTGGCCGGGCTGGACGAATCCGCCGACGATCGCGCGGGTGGTGATGTTGGCGAGCGTGTCGTCCTCGATCACCTGCTCCCACGCCGCGGACTTCACCTCGTCCTGCGGGCGGGCGGCCGAAGCCGCCGCGGCGTGCCGCTTGCCGGCCGCGGTCGGGTCGCTCGCGGCCTCGGCGTCGATGAACGGCGTCTCGGGACCGTCGGCGTCGATGTCGCCGTTGCGGGCCAGCGCGGTGACGATCCGCCACCGCAGATCGGTGTCGATCACCAGGCCAGGCATGTTCACCGCGGCGGGCTCGTTGTCGAGCAGCGTCGACAGCACGGCGACGTGGTTCGGCGACAGGACCGAGGTGCACAGCGCGTTCACGAACGCGAGCTGGTGATCGGATCCCGGCGCGGAGTTGCCGGCCAGATCGAGCAGGGCATCTCCGAACGCCCGCCAGCCGATCTCGGTGGCCCAGGCAGGATCGGCGTAGGAGCTCAGCGCGGTCTGTGCCTGCATGAGCAGCCGCTGCGCGACACCGACCTCGGTCTCGGCGTGCACCCCGCTCATCACCAGGGCGACGAAGTCGCGGGCCTTCATCTCGGCCTCGCGGGTCATCTCCCAGGCCGCCGACCAGGCCAGCGTGCGGGGGAGCGGATCGGCGATGTCGGCGATCCGCGACAGCACCGTCGACAGCGAGACCGGGTCCAGCCGCAACGAGCAGTAGGTCAGGTCATCGTCGTTGACCAGGATCAGCTTGCCGCGCGAAACACCCACCAGTGCAGGCACTTCCGTGATCGGGCCTTCGACGTCGAGCTCCTCGCGGTGCACCCGCACGAGCTTGCCGGAGCCGGCCGGGTCTTCGTCGTAGATGCCGACGGCCAGCCGGTGCACGCGGGTTTCCCCGGCGCCCGGCGCCGCACCCGACTGGGCGATGGAGAACCGGGTGAACGCACCGGAATCGTCGACGTCGAAGTCCGCCCGCAGCGTGTTCAAACCCGTTGTCTTGAGCCATTGCTGACCCCAGCCGGACAGGTTCCGGCCGGAAGACTTCTCCAGAGCACCCAGCAGATCGCCGAACGTGGCGTTGGCGAAGGCGTGGTCGCGGAAGTAGTCGCGCAGGCCCGACAGGAACTCTTCGAGCCCGACGTAGGCCACCAGCTGCTTGAGCACCGAGGCGCCCTTGGCGTAGGTGATGCCGTCGAAGTTCACCTCCACGGCGGCCAGGTCCGGGATGTCCGCGGCGACCGGGTGGGTCGAGGGCAGCTGGTCCTGCCGGTAGGCCCAGGACTTCTCGACATTGGCGAAAGTGGTCCACGCCGTGTCGTATTCGGTGGCCTCGGCCTGGCACAGCACCGACGCGAAGGTCGCGAAGGACTCGTTGAGCCACAGGTCATCCCACCACTGCATGGTGACCAGATCGCCGAACCACATGTGCGCCATCTCGTGCAGCACGGTCTCGGCGCGGCGCTCGTAGGAGGCCCGGGTCACCTTGGACCGGAAGACGTAGTCCTCCAGGAACGTCACCGCGCCCGCGTTCTCCATGGCGCCCGCGTTGAACTCGGGCACGAACAGCTGGTCGTACTTACCGAACGCGTACGGCGTGCCGAAGTTCTTGTGGTAGAAGCCGAAACCCTGCTTGGTCTCGGTGAACAGCCGCTCGGCGTCCATGAACTCGGCCAGCGAGGCCCGACAGAAGATGCCCAGCGGGATCTCGCCGTGCTCGTCGGAATACGAGTCGCGCCACACCGCGTACGGCCCGGCGATCAGCGCCGCCAGATAGGTGCTCATCTTCGGGGTGGTGGCGAAGGTGTGCACGGTGCCCGAGCCGTTGGGCTCGGCGGTGGTGGTGGCGCCATTCGAGATCACCTGCCAGTGCGACGGCGCGGTGACCTGCACGTCGAACGTGGCCTTCAGGTCGGGCTGGTCGAAGCAGGCGAACATCCGCTTGGCGTCGGCGGTTTCGAACTGCGAGTAGAGGTAGACCTCGTTGTCGACGGGATCGACGAAGCGGTGCAGGCCCTCGCCGGTGTTGGAGTAGAGGCAGTCGGCGTCGACCACCAGGACGTTGTGGGCGGTCAGGCCGGGCAGCGCGATGCCGGTGGATTCGTCGTAGCCGGACACATCCAGTGCGATGCCGTTGAGCGTCGCACTGCGGACGGTGTCGGCCGCCAGGTCGATGAAGGTGTCGGCGCCGGCGAGGGCCTCGAACGTCACGGTCGTGGTCGACCGGAAGGTACGTTCGCCCGGCCCGCCGTTGCCGTCGGTGAGGTCGAGGACGACGCGGTAGTTGTCGACGGTGACCAGAGCGGCGCGCTCGATGGCCTGTTCGCGAGTGAGATTGGGAAGTGCCACCCGTCCAACCTAGTGGCTGGACGTCGGCTGGACCCGGCCTACTGGGGGAAGCCGGCGATCCCGGCGAGTCCGTTCAGCGCGCCCAGGTTGTTCAGAATCGACCCGTCGCTGATCGACGACATCATCTGCGGGCAGTACATCTGGATCGCGATGCCGGTGAAGAACGACGCCATCTGCGGGGACATACCGCCGTCGCCGCGCATCTGGGAGGCCACCGACGCGAAGTCCTTACCGGGCTCGACCAGCATCGGACAGACGTCCTGGCCCATCCGGACGGCGGTGTTGGGGTCGCCATAGCCCACCCCGGCGTTGTTCAGCGCGTTCAGGAACGAGCTGTCGGTCGGGTCGTTCGGGGCCGGCACCGGATCGGCTTGCGCAGGGGCGGCCAATGCGAGGACGGCGGCGACGGCACCTGCGGTCGTCAGGAGGGCACGAGCGGCCATATTGAGCTCCTCAGCTATCACGCAGAACCCTTAGATCGCTCTGCTCACTTGGGCAACAGTGGTTCACCAGGGTCACAGGAACAACACGTTCCGGTAAAGGTTCGCGCACTATGCGTTTCCTGTGCTGCTGCCGTGACTTCAGCATGCATGTCGGACATGCCAGCCACCAACCTTGTCGTAAACGGCCCGCGGATAGTTACTCGGAATCGGGAACATCTCACTGTGGGTGCAGAGTTGTGCTGAATGCAGTTGTGCCCTGAACCACATCGAGAGGACCCACAGATGGCTCAGAAGGATCAGAAGGACACGGCCGGATTCTGGTTCGACCCGCTGTGCCCGTGGTGCTGGATCACCTCACGCTGGATTCTCGAAGTCGAGAAGGTCCGCGATATCGACGTGCAGTTCCACGTCATGAGCCTGGCGGTGCTCAACGAAGGCCGCGACCTGCCCGAGAACTACCAGGAACTGATGAAGAAGGCCTGGGGCCCGGTCCGGGTCGCCATCGCCGCCGAGCAACTCAAGGGCCCGGAGATCCTCGGCCCGCTCTACACCGCGATGGGCTTCCGGATTCACAACCAGGACAACAAGGACCTCGACCAGGTGATCGCGCAGGCGCTCGACGAGGTCGGGCTATCCGCCGAACTGGCCGAGGCGGCTGCCACCGACAAGTACGACGACGCACTGCGTAAGAGCCATCACGAGGGCATGGACGCCGTCGGCGACGACGTCGGCACCCCGACCATCCACGTCAACGGTGTCGCGTTCTTCGGTCCGGTGCTCTCGAAGATCCCGCGCGGCGAAGAGGCCGGCAAGCTCTGGGACGCGTCGGTGACGTTCGCGTCGTACCCCCATTTCTGGGAGCTCAAGCGCTCCCGCACGGAGGCCCCGGAGTTCGACTGAGGGGTGAACCGCACCCAAAATCGCGATTCCGCTTGCGTAACACCGCGGCTCACGCCACGGTGTACGCATGACAGCGGCTGAGCCCAGTACCGACGGTTCCTACCGCGACAGGATCGCAGCTGTCGAGCCGGGAGGTAACGAGCACATCGCCGACGCCGACCGGCACGGCAAGCCCAGCCAGTTGTTCTGGACCTGGACCTCGCCGAACCTGGAATTCGCCACGATCTTCCTGGGCGTGCTCGCCGTGTCCGTCTACGGCATGACGTTCTGGCAGGCGGTGGCCGGTCTGGCGATCGGCACCGGCCTCGGCGCGCTCGCGCATTACTTCCTGTCCAAGCGCGGGCCCCTGCACGGCGTCCCGCAGATGGTGCTGGGCCGCTTGGCGTTCGGCTTCAAGGGCAACGCGGTGCCGTCACTGCTGATGACGGTGACTGCGGGCATCGGGTGGTTCGCCACCAACAGCGTCAGCGGCGCGTTCGCGCTGTCCACGCTGTTCGGCATCGCGCCCGTGCTGGCGTTGGTGCTCGTGGTCGTGGTGCAGACCGCGCTGGCGGTGTTCGGCCACAACCTGGTTCAGGCGTTCGAGCGGTGGGCCTTCCCGGTGCTCGCGGTCATCTTCGCGATCACCTCGGTGGTGATCCTGACCAAGGCGGACTTCGGTGCGCCCGCGGTCACCGGCGGCGTCGGCGGAATGGGCGGGTTCCTGCTGACCGTGGGCACCGCGTTCGGTTACGTCGCCGGGTGGGCGCCGTACGCCGCCGATTACACCCGGTACCTGCCGCGGTCCGAGGCCGGACCGCGCACCGGGTTCTTCGCTGCCGCAGGGCTGTTCGTGTCATGCATGCTGCTTCAGACGGTGGGTGCGGCGTCGGTGACCATCGGCCCGGCGGTCTCGGACAATCCGACCACCGCGTTCACCTCGGAGCTGGCCCCGTGGTTGGCGAGCCTGACCCTGCTCGCGATCGCGATCGGGGCGGTGGCCGCGAATGCGATCAACATCTATTCGGGCGCAATGGCTTTCGTGACTATCGGGATCAAGCTGCCGCACCACATCGCCCGGGCCCTGGCCACCGGGTTCTTCGGGGTCGTCGGCTTCCTCATCGCGTGGTGGGCGCTGGCCGACGCCGCGGCGAGCTACGAGGCGTTCCTGCTGATCATCGCGTACTGGATCGGGCCGTGGCTCGGCGTGGTGTTCGCCGACGAGTATCTGCGCGGCGACGCACCCGTCGCGCACTTCCTCTACGACCGGTCCTACACCAACTGGCCCGGCCTGGCGTCGTTCCTGATCGGCCTCGTGGTGTCGGTGACGCTGTTCTGCAACCAGGCGAAGTTCGTCGGCTACATCGCCCGGGAGGTGCCGCAACTGGGTGACATCACGTTCTTCGTCGGGTTCCTGATCGCCGGCCTGAGCTATCTCGTGCTGTGCCGGTCCAAGTTGGCAGCGGAGAAGGTGCCGGCATGACCCCGGAACAGATGCTCGACGTCGCCGTCGAGGAAGCCCGAAAAGGATTGGCCGAGGGCGGTATCCCGATCGGTGCCGCCTTGTTCGGCTCGGACGGGACGCTCCTGGGCGCCGGGCACAACCGTCGCGTGCAGAACGACGACCCGTCGATCCACGCCGAGACCGACGCCTTCCGCGCCGCCGGACGCCAGCGCGGCTACCGGTCGACGATCATGGTGACGACGCTCTCGCCGTGTTGGTACTGCAGCGGCCTGGTCCGTCAGTTCAACATCGGCGCGGTGGTGATCGGCGAGAGCCGGACGTTCACCGGCGGTCATGACTGGCTGGCCGAGCACGGGGTAGCGGTTACCCTGCTCGACGATGAACGCTGTGTGGCGATGATGGAGGACTTCGTCGCCGAGCGGCCGGATCTGTGGGCGGAGGACATCGGCGAATGAGCGCGATAGCAACGATTGACATGTCCCGGTGGTACGCCGGTGGGGCCGAGGCCGACGAGGTTGCCGCCGAGGTCGATGCCGGGCTGCAGCGCGCCGGGTTCATCGTCGTCACCGGCCACGGGGTGGACACCGACCTGGCGGCCAAGGTGCGTGCGGCCAGCCGGGAGTTCTTCGCCCTGCCCGACGACGTCAAGCAGCGCTACTCGGTACCCGTCGGTGGGCACGGCTGGATCGGGCCGGGAGCCGAGGCCAACGGCTACGCCGAGGGCACCGAGACCCCGCCCGATCTGAAGGAGAGTTACAGCCTCGGCGCCGAGACGGCGACCGGCGACCCCGAGGTCGACCGGATCTGGTTCGCGCCCAACGTGTGGCCGGCCGAGGTGCCCGCGCTGCAGGCCTTGGTCGACGAGTACACCGCCGCGATGCGGAAGGTGTCCGACGACCTGCTGGCGTTGTTCGCCCACGCCCTCGGGCTGGCCGTCAATCCTTTTGTCGCCCTGGCGGATCGGCCGACGTGGACCATGAACATCAATCACTACCCGCCGGTCAGCGTGGTGGGGGAGCCGGAGCCGGGCCAGTTCCGCATCGGCCCGCACACCGACTTCGGCACGGTGACGATCCTGGATCGCGAACCGGGGGCCGGTGGGCTGCAGGTCTACTCCGAGCAGGAGGGCTGGGAGGACGCGCCGTGGGAGCCCGGATCGCTCACCGTCAACATCGGTGACCTGCTGGAGTACTGGAGTGGCCGCCGCTGGCCGTCGGGCCGGCACCGGGTGCTGCCGCCGCAGCCGCACGCCCCCGAAGAAGACCTGGTATCGCTGATCTACTTCTACGAGGCCAACCACGACGCCGTCGTCACCCCGCTGGAACCGCCCGTCGGCAAGGTCGGTGGCCTGGATCCGGTGACGTCATCGTCCTTCATCAAGGAACGGCTGGACGCCATCACCATCGGCTGAGGCGGCGATCGGGCTGAAGCGGTTAGCTCGGGGCATCCGGTGCCGTCTGCGAGAATGACCGCCATGCGCGTTTACATCGGTGCCGACCACGCCGGATTCGAGTTCAAGCAGACCATCATCGAGCACCTCAAGAAGACCGGCCACGAGCCGATCGACTGCGGTGCCTACACCTACGACGCCGACGACGACTACCCGGCGTTCTGTATCGACGCGGCGGTCAAGACGGTCGCCGATCCGGGCAGTCTGGGCATCGTGCTGGGCGGCTCGGGCAACGGTGAGCAGATCGCCGCGAACAAGGTGCCCGGCGCCCGGTGTGCCCTGGCCTGGAGCGTCGAGACTGCCAAGCTGGCCCGCGAGCACAACAACGCGCAGCTGATGGGTCTGGGTGGTCGCATGCACAGCGAGGAGGAGGCGCTGGCCATCGTCGACGCGTTCCTGTCGACGCCGTGGTCGGAGGCCGAGCGCCACCAGCGCCGCATCGACATCCTCGCCGCCTACGAAAAGGACCACGTGGCCCCGCCGGTTCCCGGCGCGCCCGCCTGACCCATGCCCGAAGGGCACACCCTGCACCGGCTGGCCCGGCTGCACCAGAAGCGGTTCGGCCGGGCGCCGGTGGTGGTGTCCAGCCCGCAGGGCCGCTTCGCCGACGGTGCGGCCGCGGTCAACGGCCAGGTGTTCAAACAGGCCGACGCCTGGGGCAAGCACCTGTTCCACCACTATGACGGCGGCCGGGTGGTGCACATCCACCTCGGCCTGTACGGGACGTTCACCGAGGCGCCGGTCCCGCTTGGGTTGCCGGTCGGGCAGGTGCGGATGCGACTGGTGGGCACCGAGTACGGCACCGACCTGCGCGGGCCCACGGTGTGCGAGGTGATCGCCGAGCCGGAGATCGCCGACGTGGTGGCCCGCCTCGGGCCCGATCCGCTGCGCAAGGACGCCGATCCCGCGCTGGCCTGGAAACGAATCAGTAAGTCGCGCAGGTCAATCGGTGCGCTGTTGATGGACCAGTCGGTGATCGCCGGAGTCGGCAATGTGTACCGCAGTGAGTTGCTGTTCCGTCACCACATCGACCCGTACCGGCCGGGCACGCTGATGGGGCAGGCCGAATTCGGCGACATGTGGGCCGATCTCGTCGAGCTGATGAAGGTCGGGGTGCGTCGCGGCAAAATCGTCGTCGTCCGCCCCGAGCACGATCACGGCGCCCCGTCGTACGGTCCAGGCCGGCCCCGCACCTATGTCTATCGCCGGGCGGGGGAGGCCTGCCGGGTGTGCGGGGCCACGGTGCGCACCGCAGAACTGGAGGCCCGCAACTTGTTCTGGTGTCCGGACTGCCAGGTGTGAGTGCGCGGCGCCGGCGCAGGCACGGGACAATCTCCGAGTGGAATTGATCCTCGTCGTCGTCGGAGCCATCCTCGTCACAGCAATCGCGCATCGACGCGGCCAGGAACCCGCACTGATCATCGTGGTCATCGGCATCGTCGTGTCATTCCTGCCGGGGTTCGAACCGCCCGAACTGGATTCGCACATTCTGCTGACCGTGGTCCTGCCGCCGTTGCTGTACTCAGCCGCCCTGGATTTCTCCTTCCCGACGTTCTTCCGCAACATCCGGCCGATCCTGGGCCTCGGTGTCGGGCTGGTCGTCGTGACGGCTTTCGTGGTGGCCGCGGTGTCCTCCTGGCTGGTGCTGGTGCCGTTGACTTTCGGCCTGGCGCTCGTGCTCGGCGCGATCGTCGCGCCGCCCGACGCCGTCACAGCCGTCGCCGTGGGCCGCAAGCTCGGCCTGCCCAAACGGGTGATGGCGATCCTCACCGGTGAGAGCCTGATCAACGACGCCGCCGCGCTGACACTGTTCTCCATCGCGGTGGCCCAGGTGGCAGGTAGCCACACGTTCATCGAGAACCCGTTCCTGCTGTTCGGATACAGCGCCACGGTCGGTCCGGTGGTCGGGGCACTGCTGGGCTACGTGACCCTGTGGATCCGCAAGCACCTGGACAACCCCGGCCTGGAAACGGTTCAGGGTCTGGTGGTTCCGTTCGCGGCGTTCATCACCGCCGAGGAACTGCACGCCTCCGGGGTGCTGGCGGTGGTGGTCGCCGGGTTCGTGGTCGGCAACGGTGCGATGGGTGCGGGGTACCAGACGCGACTGCAGGAACGCTATGTCTGGAATTCGGTGGACGTGCTGCTGGAGGCGTTCGTATTCGCCTACATCGGTCTGCATCTGCGGTTCGTGCTACAGGACCTCAACGAGGCCCACGAGTCGCTGGCCGTCGTCGCCGTCGCCTCGGCGATCGTGTTGCTCATCGTGCTGGTGATCCGCCCGCTGTCGGTGTTCCTGATGTTCGGCCGGAACAAGCTGTCCCGGCACGTGGAGCGCAAGTTCAGCGTGCCGGTACCCGACGGTGCCCGCGGCGCCCTGGGCCGGCGAAAGCGGAAGCCCAAGGCCGGGTGGCGCCGGATGATCGACCGTCGGTCGCTGAGTTGGCGCGAGAACGTCGTCGTGTCCTGGACCGGGATGCGTGGGGTGGTGACGCTCGCCGCCGCCGCGGCCATCCCGGCAACCACCGCCACCGGCGAACCCTTCCCGGAGCGCGCGACGATCCAGGCGATAGCCTTCGCGGTCAGCGTGGGAACCCTGCTGATCCAGGGTTGGACCCTGCCACTGCTGATCCGCCGGTTGAACCTGTCCCGGTTCTGTGACGACCACGCTGCCGATCGGGAAGAGGAACTCAAAGCCGAGCGCGTGGTGCACGATGCGGCGGACGACGTGCTCGACGCGTTCGAGGCAGACCCACCCGAAGGTCTGGACCCTCGCGTGGTGACCGAGATCCGTGCCGTGATCGCCCGGCATTCACAGGACGCCGACGAGATGCCAGATCCCGAGGCGCTCACCAAGCGGGCCGCGGTGTTCTCCAGCCTCTACCGCGATGTGCTTGCGGCACAACGCGGGGCGCTCATCACCGAGCGTGACGAGGGCCGGATCGAAGACGAGGCGGTGCGGGCCATGCTCGAGCGCCTCGATCTGCAGGAGGCCGGGGTGTCGGCGCGTCTGGAGAGCCGGCTCTAGGTCCGCGAGCAGGGCTCAGAAGCCCCCGAAATCACCACCGCCGAAGTCACCGAAGCCACCACCGTCGAAGCCGCCGCCATCCCAGCCGCTGGCATCCGTTCCGCCCCAGTCACCACCGCCGGCGTCGCCGCCATCGAACCCGCCGCCGTCTGCGCCAGCGTCCTGGCCGGCGTTGAAACCGTCGGAATAGCCGTCACCGTAACCGTTTTCGAAGCCCTGAGCGCCGTAGTTGACGCCGTGCATCCCGGAGAACATCGCGTCGAACAACAGGACCGAGCCCAGGCCCCACGCGCCGGCGACCAGTGCCGGCTTCCACCACGGCTCGGAGTACCAGCCGGCGGGCACCGGGCGTCCGGCGACCCGGCCGCCGGGGTAGTAGTTAGGGGTGTTCGCCGAGGGAGTCGGGGAGGCCTCGATCTCGCGGCCCTCGAAGTTGATCCGACGGTCCTCGGTGACCGCGCCGGCCGCACGCTGCCCGGTCAGCGACTCCAGCTCCGGACCCGGGTCCATGCCCATCGCGGTGCGGGCCGCGCGCACGTAGTAGAGCCCCTCGATGGCGCTCTCCTTGGCCAGTGCGGCCTGCTTGGCGGTGGTGGCCTGATCGATCTGTGAGGACGCCGCGGTGTACCGCTCGGAGGCGTCGGCCAGCGCCTGCTTGGACGCATCGTCGGAGCCGGTCAGGTTGAGTACCTGCCCGCCGAGACGTTCGATCAGCCGGCGGGCATCAGCCTTGGCATCGGCCAGAGATTCCGCGGAGCGACGGCCGTTGGCCTGCGACGAGCTGTAGACGGCGAACGCGATCGCGGCGATGACCAGGACGATGAGTACCAGCAAAACGCTGTTCATGACGTCCAGCGTACCGACGGAAAACGGTGATTCCGGGCCCTCGTAGAGAACTCAAATTACGCCGAGAGCGGAGTACACCTCGTTGGACAGCGCGACCGTGCGCGGGTCGGCATTGCACTTGGTGGCGTCGAAATAGTTCATCACGTAGGCGTAGCCGATCCGGTGCTCCAGGTCGACGAACGCGAACGAGCCGCCCGAGCCGCCGTGTCCGAAGATGCCGGTGTTCGGCCCGGCCACCCCGCGCTGGTTGAGCATGTAGCCCAGACCCCAGCCGTGGTCTGCGACGCGGGCACCCAGCACCACGTCGGCGTCGAACCCGCCCTGCGAGATCCGGCAGCGCTCCATGTGCTCGCGGGTCAGCAGTTTCTCCTGGGCCAGCGCGTTGTAGAACGTCGCCATGCCGAGTGCGGAGACGTGCGCGTTGGTGCTCGGGAATTCGGCTGCGCGCCAGGCGTCGAGCGCTTGCACACCCAATTCGTCGTCCGGCACGAAGTCCATCGACACCGCCCACCCGGCCATCGGATGCTCGTCGAGGGAGGCAGGGGGTCGCTTGACCTGGTTGTCGGCCAGCAGGCTGCGCACCGACGGTTTGTTCACCATCTCCGCGCACCGGTGGTGTTGCCAGGCGGGCAGTCCGATGTGGATGTCGGCGCCCAGCGGTTCGGCGATCTCGGTGCGCAGGTAGTGGCCGATGGTGCGGCCCGTGACCCGGCGCACGATCTCGCCGAGGATGAAGCCGAAGGTCACCACCTGATAGCCCTGCGCGCTGCCCGGCGGCCACCACGGCGTCGCGGCCGCGATCCGGGCGCATACCGCATCCCAGTCGGTCACCTGCCGCCAGTCCATCGGTTCGCGCGGGCCGATCACGCCGGAGCGGTGACCCAGCACCATCGCGATGGTGATGTCCTGCTTGCCGGCCTGCCCGAACTCGGGCCAGTAGCGGGCGACCGGAGCGTCCAGGTCGACCTCGCCGCGGTCGGCCAAGAGATGGATGCAGGTGCTGGCCAGGCCCTTGGAACCCGAATACACGCTGGCCAGGGTGTCCTGCTGCCACGGTTGGGTGCCTGCCGCGTCGGCCGATCCGCCCCACAGGTTGACCACCAGATCGCCCTCGACCCAGACCGCGACAGCGGCGCCCACCTCTTTGTGGTGGGCGAAGTTGTCCTCGAAGGCATCGCGCACCCGGGTGAATTCCGGTGCACAGGTGCCTGCGATGAGGGTCGTTGCGGGCATTCGTCTCCTGCACAGGTGCGGTGGTATTGCGGCAGCGGTGCGTGTGTCTGTTGAAATGCGCTGCCATCTTCAAGATCGGTCGACAGTCCCCACCTGTTACTCACGGTAAGCCGATGGCAACCGTGAAGCACCCCCTCCGGGACAGATCGAAAGCCATTCGAGACGGGGCCGTGATGGTGGGGGAGTGTCTGTCGGTGGCCTCTGAGCGGGTCGCTGGGCCGCCGCTCGCGCCGCTTTCTACACCTGGGTCGTGGATCGCGTCGGGTCACGACCCTCCGGTGGAAATCGGCGAGCCAGAGAAGGCGACAGGTACAAAGCACTGCCCTGTAGGCATATACACGAGCGACCCCGCCGATCGCAGGGAGGATCGGCGGAGCCGGGGCGCATTCTGACTCAGTGACCGACGGGTGTGCCGCGTCGTCCCGTCAGGCCCGTGTAGATCGCGATCAGCACAACCGCGACCACGACACCGACCACGAACGGGACGATCGCGAATCCGCCGTTCGAGTTGGTGTATCCGACGGCAGCGGTGAGCCAGGACCCGATAAGGGCTCCGGCAATGCCGAGCACGACTGTCATGAGTGTGCTGACATTCTGCCGACCGGGCATGATCAGTCGCGCGAGTGCGCCGATAATCGCACCGACGACGACTGCGGTGATAATTGCTCCGATCATCTCGTTGCCTTTCGTTCAAACCGACTTCTTGCAATCGGTGTGATACACATCACTTTCCTCCGATTTTGGGTAGTCGGCCAGTATCGAGATGCGTGCGATACCCGGCGTTGGCCTACTCGTGGGTAATCGGCCGCGGTGCGCGGCGGAGCGGGATAATTCGGTGCCATGACCACCACGCTGTGGGTACTGGTCGCGATATTCGCCGTCGGTGTTATCGCCGGTGGGCTGTTGCGCATTCGTGCCTGGCTCCAAAAGCCGGTGCCGCCCGAGGTGATCGAGGCGGCGCACCGCGACGATGACAAGGACGACTAGCGCCATGAGAACCACGCTCGGAACAGCCTTCGCTGTAAGCATTCTGGCGCTGGGATCGCCGGTCGCTCATGCCGAGCGAATTGAACCACCGCCGCTGTACGGTTTTTACGACTTGGTCATCGACTTCTCGAAACAGACATTCAATGGAATGCCGACGCCGATGAAATCGATAACAGTGCCCGCCGAATTCACCACGCAGTGTGACGTCAATGGATGTGTTGCGCACATGGACAATTCGGACGATCACGCCCGCAACCCGGGCGCCCCCGTTTCCTACGAGTACCGATGGAACAACGGCCGCTGGGAGACGAGCGGGCAGTATCCCTACTTCTGTGACCGCAACGATCCGGGCAGCGCCGTGCAGGCGCAACGCTCGGACTACTGGGTCCCGAACCCTGACGGCAGCTTCTTCGGTGAGCGCACGCTCGTCATCGGAGGAGCGGGATGCCCCGGTGAGGGGCCAGGTACGCACTGGCTGCCGATATCGCTGACGCCGATCGACCCACCGGGCGCGACAGGGCGGTGATTCAGGCCCGAGAAAAGAAAAAACCGCCCGTGAGGGCGGTTCTCGTGGAGCGGGCGACGGGAATCGAACCCGCGTAGCTAGTTTGGAAGACTAGGGCTCTACCATTGAGCTACGCCCGCATGTGCAGCATGAGCACTGTACCGGTGTGCCCCCGATCAAAGCCAATTGAATGCTCCGTGCCGTGAGCACGTAGTATCTCGCGTGGTCCGTTCGTGGGTTTTGCCGCGGCGGATGGACCACCACCACGGGGTGTAGCGCAGCTTGGTAGCGCATCCGCTTTGGGAGCGGAAGGCCGCAGGTTCAAATCCTGTCACCCCGACTCACCCGCCAGTGCGAAAGAACTATCTAGGAGCAGGAACAGTGAAGAGCACGGTCGAGCAGTTGAGCCCCACCCGGGTTCGCATCAATGTGGAGGTGCCCTTCACCGAGCTTGAGCCCGATTTCGATCGCGCGTTCAAGGCGCTGGCCCAGCAGGTCCGCCTGCCCGGCTTCCGCCCGGGCAAGGCCCCGCGCAAATTGCTGGAGGCCCGCGTCGGGCGCGGTGCGGTGCTGGAGCAGGTCGTCAACGACGCGCTGCCGAGCCGCTACAGCGAGGCCGTCACGGCCTCCGACGTCAAGCCGCTGGGTCAGCCCGAGATCGAGGTGACCAAGCTGGAGGACGGCCAGGAGCTGGCGTTCACCGCCGAGGTCGACGTGCGTCCCGAGATCACCCTGCCCGAGTTCGACGCGCTCAAGATCACCGTCGACCCGATCGAGGTCGACGATGAGGCCGTCGATGCCGAGCTGCAGTCACTGCGTGCCCGCTTCGGCACCCTGACCGGCGTCGACCGCGGCGCACAGGAAGGCGACTTCGTCTCGATCGACCTTTCGGCCACCGTCGACGGCACCGAGGTGCCCGAGGCCGCCACCGAGGGCCTGTCGCACGAGGTCGGCTCCGGTCAGCTGATCGAGGGCCTCGACGAGGCGATCACCGGCCTGAAGGCCGGCGAGTCCAAGGTCTTCACCACCAAGCTGGCCGCGGGCGAGTTCGCAGGCAAGGATGCCGACGTGACGGTGACCGTGAAGTCGGTGAAGGAGCGCGAGCTGCCCGAGGCTGACGACGAGTTCGCCCAGCTGGCAAGCGAATTCGACACCATCGGCGAGCTCAAGGAGAGCCTGACCGACCAGGTGCGCCGGGTGAAGAGCGTGCAGCAGGCCGAGCAGATCCGCGACAAGGCGATCGAGGCGCTGCTCGAGCAGACCGAAGTTCCGTTGCCGGAGAAGATCGTTCAGGCCCAGATCGACGACACGCTGCACAACGCGATCCACGGTCTCGACCACGACGAGGACAAGTTCGCCGAGCAGCTGACCGAGCAGGGCAGCAGCCGTGAAGAATTCGACGCCGAGAACAAGACGAACGCCGAAAAGGCCGTCAAGACTCAGCTTTTGATGGACGCTGTCGCCGACAAGCTCGACATCCAGGTCGGCCAGAACGATCTCACCGAGCGCCTCGTGCTGATGTCGCGTCAGTACGGCATCGAGCCCCAGCAGCTGATCCAGATCCTGCAGCAGAACAACCAGCTGCCGGCCATGTTCGCCGATGTGCGTCGCGGCCTGACGATCGCCGCTGTGGTGCACGCCGCCACCGTGACCGACACCGACGGCACCGTGATCGACACCACGGAGTTCTTCGGTCCGGCCGAGGCCGCCCAGGCCGAGGACGAGGAAGCCGCCGACGCCGCCGAATGACGCTGTGAGCGAACGCGCCCCCGTACGGGAGTGCGTGGCGCCCCAGTTTCGTTAGTGTCGTCAGTACCAACGCGTGAGAGAAAGCAGGTATCCAGTCGTGACTGACATGCGTTCGAACGGGAGCGGGTTCAGCCTCGTCGACTCCGTCTATGAGCGCTTGCTTGCCGAGCGGATCATCTTCCTGGGTTCCCAAGTGGACGACGACATCGCCAACAAGCTGTGCGCGCAGATCCTGTTGCTGTCGGCGGAGGATCCGACCAAGGACATCCACCTCTACATCAACTCGCCGGGCGGCTCGATCAGCGCCGGTATGGCCATCTACGACACGATGGTGCTGGCGCCCTGCGACGTCGCCACCTACGCGATGGGCATGGCGGCCTCGATGGGCGAATTCCTGCTCGCCGCGGGCACCAAGGGCAAGCGTCACGCCCTGCCGCACGCCCGGGTGCTGATGCACCAGCCGCTCGGTGGCGTCACCGGCAGCGCCGCGGACATCGCCATCCAGGCCGAGCAGTTCCACGTCATCAAGAAGGAAATGTTCCGGCTCAACGCGGAGTTCACCGGCAAGTCCGTCGAGCAGATCGAGGCCGACTCCGATCGTGACCGCTGGTTCACCGCGCAGGAGGCTCTGGAGTACGGCTTCGTCGATCACATCATCACCAGTGCCAACCTCAACGGTTCGGGCCCGACGGCAGGACTAGACAAATGACCGATCAGATTCATCCGTCATTGGACGCCCGCGTGCAGCCGCAGGCCCGCTACATCCTGCCGTCGTTCATCGAGCACAGCAGCTTCGGCGTCAAGGAATCCAACCCGTACAACAAGCTGTTCGAGGAACGCATCATCTTCCTCGGCGTGCAGGTGGACGACGCGTCGGCCAACGACATCATGGCCCAGCTGCTCGTGCTGGAGTCGCTGGATCCCGACCGCGACATCACCATGTACATCAACTCGCCGGGTGGCTCGTTCACCTCGCTGATGGCGATCTACGACACCATGCAGTACGTGCGCGCCGACATCCAGACGGTGTGCCTCGGTCAGGCCGCCTCGGCCGCCGCGGTCCTGCTGGCCGCCGGTACCCCGGGTAAGCGTCTGGCCCTGCCGAACGCCCGCGTGCTGATCCACCAGCCGTCGCTGTCCGGAGTGATCCAGGGCCAGTTCTCGGACCTGGAGATCCAGGCCGCCGAGATCGAGCGGATGCGCACCCTGATGGAGACCACGCTGGCCCGCCACACCGGCAAGGATCCCGAGGTCATCCGCAAGGACACCGACCGCGACAAGATCCTGACCGCTGCCGAGGCCAAGGACTACGGGATCATCGACACGGTCCTGGAGTACCGCAAGCTGTCCGCGCAGAGCAGCTAGCACCACCAGCGGCAACCTACGCCCGATGACACACGCCCTGCCCGGTCACCTCCGGTGCGGGGCGTGCGTCGTCAGGCGGGAGGGTGGAAACCCTGCTGACCTGCGCCTGCGTCGGCGTTCGAGCGGTCCCGGTATCGTCGACCGCGGCGAACACCAGGTACGGGCCTTGTCGCTCGGCTATTCGCCCTCGCTCCGTAACGACACGCCAAGGACACAGTCAGCGTGCCAACGGGTGACGAGCCGCCAGGAGAGATATGTTCTCCTGCACGTGAACAAATACCACCGGAGCGATTCGGCCTTATCGGTCGCACCGCGACGGAACGAACGGGTAGCGTCGGGTTTACGCCCGAGGTGACCCAGCAACTGGCGTAACGACAGACTGCGAACAGGAAGTAGGACCCCCCCACATGGCGCGCATTGGAGACGGCGGTGACCTGCTGAAGTGCTCGTTCTGCGGCAAGAGTCAAAAGCAGGTCAAAAAGCTCATTGCCGGTCCGGGCGTGTACATCTGCGACGAGTGCATCGATCTGTGCAACGAGATCATCGAGGAGGAACTCGCCGACGCTGACGACGTCAAGCTCGACGAGCTGCCCAAACCCGCGGAGATCCGGGACTTCCTCGAGGGCTACGTCATCGGTCAGGACACCGCGAAGAGGACGCTGGCAGTGGCGGTCTACAACCACTACAAGCGGATCCAGGCGGGGGAGAAGTCCCGTGATTCGCGCTCCGAGCCGGTCGAGCTGACCAAGTCCAACATCCTGATGCTCGGCCCCACCGGCTGCGGTAAGACCTACCTGGCCCAGACGCTGGCCAAGATGCTCAACGTGCCCTTCGCCATCGCCGATGCCACCGCTCTGACCGAGGCCGGCTACGTGGGCGAGGACGTCGAGAACATTCTGCTCAAGCTGATTCAGGCGGCCGACTACGACGTCAAGCGCGCCGAGACCGGCATCATCTACATCGACGAGGTCGACAAGATCGCCCGCAAGAGCGAGAACCCGTCGATCACGCGCGATGTCTCCGGCGAGGGTGTGCAGCAGGCCCTGCTGAAGATCCTGGAAGGCACCCAGGCCTCGGTTCCGCCGCAGGGTGGCCGTAAGCATCCGCACCAGGAGTTCATCCAGATCGACACCACCAACGTGCTGTTCATCGTGGCGGGTGCGTTCGCGGGCCTGGAGAAGATCGTCTCCGACCGGGTCGGCAAGCGCGGTCTGGGCTTCGGCGCCGAGGTGCGGTCCAAGGCCGAGATCGACACCCAGGACCACTTCGCCGAGGTCATGCCGGAGGACCTGATCAAGTTCGGTCTGATCCCCGAGTTCATCGGCCGTCTGCCGGTCGTGGCCTCGGTGACCAACCTGGACAAGGAATCCCTGGTCAAGATCCTCTCCGAGCCCAAGAACGCTCTGGTCAAGCAGTACGTCCGCTTGTTCGAGATGGACGGTGTGGAGCTGGAGTTCACCGAGGAGGCGCTGGAGGCGATCGCCGATCAGGCCATCCACCGCGGCACCGGTGCCCGTGGCCTGCGCGCCATCATGGAGGAAGTCCTGCTGCCGGTGATGTATGACATCCCCAGCCGCGACGACGTCGCCAAGGTGGTCGTCACCAAGGAGACCGTGCAGGACAACGTGCTGCCGACCATCGTGCCGCGCAAGCCGTCGCGTAACGAGCGCCGCGACAAGACCGCGTAACAGGCAACAGCAAAAGCCCCGCTACGGCGGGGCTTTTTGCATTCGGCGACTCAGCGGGTGACGCGGTCCGGGCGGGTGTAGACGTTCATCGAATCGCCGCGCAGGAAGGCCACCAGGGTCAGGCCGGATTGGCCGGCCAGATCGACCGCCAGCGACGAGGGCGCCGACACCGCGGCCAGGATCGGAATGCCGGCCATCACGGCCTTCTGGGTGAGCTCGAACGAGGCTCGGCCGCTGACCAGAAGGACCGTGCCGGCCGACGGAATCCGGTTGTGCTCCAATGCCCAACCGATCACCTTGTCCACGGCATTGTGCCTGCCGATGTCCTCGCGGACCACGAGCATGTCGCCTTCGACGGTGAACAGGGCCGCGGCGTGCAGGCCGCCGGTGCTGTGGAACACCTTCTGCGCGGCCCGCAGATGCGAGGGCATCTCCGAGAGCACCGTGGCGGCCACCGTCGACGGGTCATCGCCGGGGCAGTGCTTGCTGCTCAACCTCACCGCTTCCAGCGAGGCCTTGCCGCACACCCCGCACGAGGAGGTGGTGTAGAAGTTGCGGGTGACATCGACGTCCGGCTTGGGGACGCCAGGCGCCAGGGTCACGTCGAGAACGTTGTAGGTGTTGACGCCGTCCTCGTTGGCGCCCCGGCAGTAGCGCACCGACACCAGGTCCTCACGCTGCGCGATCAAACCCTCGGTCAGCAGAAAACCTTGGGCCAACTCGACATCGGCGCCGGGGGTGCGCATCGTGACGGTGATGGGCGTGCCGTCCACCCGGATCTCCAGCGGTTCCTCGACCACCAGGGTTTCCGGGCGGGCCTCGGCGGTGTCGCCCGACAGGTGGTGGGCGCGCCGGCGCGCGGTGACCCGGCCCACTAGGCCCGCTCCAACCGGATGACGACGGCCTTCGATACCGGTGTGTTCGATTTCTTGGCCGTATGGTCGAGCGGCACCAGCGGATTGGTCTCCGGGTAGTAGGCCGCGGCGTTGCCTCTGGGGGTGGAGTACTCGACGATCAGGAAGTCCTTCGCGCGGCGCTCCTGGCCGTCGAATTCCGAGACGAGATCCACCCGGTCGCCGGCGGCCAAGCCCATGGCGTCGAGGTCTGCGGGATTGACGAACACCACCCGGCGGCCACCCTTCACCCCGCGGTAACGGTCATCCAGGCCGTAGATCGTGGTGTTGTACTGGTCGTGGCTGCGCAGCGTCTGCAGCACCAGGCGGCCCTGCGGTACCGGCACCCATTCCAGCGGCTGCACCGAGAAGTTGGCTTTACCTGTGGCGGTACGGAATTCGCGGGAATCGCGGGGCGGGTGCGGCAGCTGGAACCCATCGGGCTGACGCACCTTGCGGTTGTAGTCCTCGCAGCCGGGCACCACGTCGGCGATCGCGTCACGGACGCGGTCGTAGTCGGCGCTGAACTGCTCCCACGGCACCGGATGGTCCGGGCCCAGTAGGGTCCGAGCCAGCTGACAGACGATCGCGACCTCGCTGCGCAGGTGCTCGCTGGGCGGGGTCAGGCTGCCGCGCGACAGGTGCACCATCGACATCGAATCCTCAACGGACACCATCTGTTTCCCGCTGGCCTGAAAATCCTTGTCGGTGCGGCCCAGCGTCGGCAGGATGAGCGCGGTGCGACCGTGGACCAGGTGACTGCGATTCAGCTTCGTCGAAATCTGAACGGTCAGAGCGCAACTCCGCAACCCGGCCTCGGTGACCCCGGTGTCGGGAGTGGCCGAGACGAAGTTGCCGCCCATCCCGATGAAGACCTTGGCGTGCCCGTCGCGCATCGCCCGGATGGCATCGACGGTGTCGAAACCGTGCTTGCGGGGGCTGGTGATGCCGAACCTGTTGTCCAGGGCATCCAGAAACTTCTCGGGCATCTTCTCCCAGATGCCCATGGTCCGGTCGCCCTGCACATTGGAGTGTCCGCGCACCGGGCACACGCCGGCACCCGGCTTGCCGATCATGCCGCGCATGAAGAGCAGGTTGGTGGCCTCGCCGATGGTGGCCACCGCGTGGTGGTGTTGGGTGAGGCCCATCGCCCAGCAGATGACCGTGCGTTGTGAGGCGATCAGCATGTCGGCGACGCGGCGCAGCTGGGTTTCGTCGATACCGCTGGCCTCGGTCACCGTGGCCAGGTCGACCGCGCGGGTCTGACGCGCGTAATCGTCGAAGCCCGCGCAATGAGCGTCGATGAACTCCCGGTCCAAGACCGTGCCCGGGGCGGCGTCCTCCGCTTCCAGCAGCAACCGGCCCAGCCCGGCGAACAGGGCCATGTCGCCACCGAGGCGGATCTGGACGAACTCGTCGGCGATGGGGATTCCGTGCCCGACCACGCCGTGCACCTTCTGCGGGTCCTTGAACCGGATCAGGCCGGCCTCGGGGAGCGGGTTGATCGCAATGATCTTGGCGCCGTTGGCCTTAGCCTTCTCCAGCACCGACAGCATGCGGGGGTGGTTGGTGCCGGGATTCTGTCCGGCGATCAGGATCAGGTCGGCTTCGGTGACGTCCTCGACGGTGACCGAGCCCTTACCGATACCGATCGATTCGGTCAGCGCGGTGCCCGAGGATTCGTGGCACATGTTCGAGCAGTCCGGCAGGTTGTTGGTGCCGAAGCTGCGGACCATCAGCTGGTAGAGGAACGCTGCTTCATTGCTGGTGCGCCCGGAGGTGTAGAACAGTGCCTCGTCCGCGGAGTCCAGCGCGTTGAGGTGGTCAGCGATCAACCGGTAGGCGTCATCCCATTCGATCGGCCGGTAGTGCGACTCTCCGGGCGCGAGCACCATCGGCTGGGCCAGCCGACCTTGCTGTGACAGCCAGTACTCGGGCTTGGTCTCGAGTTCGGCGATGGTGTGCCGGGCGAAGAACTCGGGCGTCACCACACGTTTGGTGGCTTCCTCGGCCACCGCCTTCGCGCCGTTCTCGCAGAACTCGGCGAGCTTGCGGCCGCCGTGCTCCTCGGGCCAGGCGCAGCCCGGGCAGTCGAATCCGTGCCGCTGATTGAGCTTGGTCAACGCGGCGGCGGTGCGCAGCGGACCCATCTGCTCGAATCCGCGCTGCATGCTGACCAGGACTGCCTTGACGCCTGCGGCCTCGTCTTTGGCGCCGGTGCTGATGACGTGGTGCTCGTCGTAATCGGCATCGATGTCCCTGGCCCTGGTCATGAACCCAATCTAGTCCTCGAAAACCGCCGGACCCGCCGCTTGGCGGGCCTGCATATTCGATATTTCACATGCAGTGATAGATGCTTTCTATCGAACGGTGACGAATGCGGGGAGCCATGGCGAGTGACGTGCTGCTACAGCAGCTCGACTACCTGCTGGCGCTGGCGACCGAACGGCACTTCGGCCGGGCGGCCGCGCGGTGCCACGTGAGCCAACCGACGCTGTCGGTGGCGATCCGCCGGCTGGAACGCGAACTGGGCATCGTCATCGTGCAGCGGGGAAAGCGGTTCGAAGGGTTCACCGAGGAGGGCCAGCGGGTCGTGACGTGGGCCCAGCGGATCGTCGCCGAACGCGACGACATGCTCGCCGACATCGACCGCATGCGCGGAAGGCTGACCGTCACGGCCCGGATCGGTGCGATCCCGACGGCGGTGCCCACCGGCCCGTTCATCACCACAGAGTTCCTGCGCCGAAACCCGGCCGCGTCGGTGCGCATCGAGGCGCTGTCGTCCCGCGAGATCGCGCGGCGGCTGGCCGATTTCGAGATCGACGCCGGATTGACCTATCTCGACGATGAAACCCCGCCCGGAACCCGGTCGGTGGAGATGTACCGGGAGCGTTATGTCCTGGTGGCGCCGGCCGATCATGCGCTGATGGATCAACCGGAGATCGCCTGGTCGGATGCGGCCGGGCTACCGCTCTGCGTGCTGACCACCACAATGCGCAACCGGCGCATCCTGGACGCCAACATGGCCGCCGAAGGCGTGCGGTACCGCCCCGTGGTGGAGGCGGACTCGGTGGACGCGCTGTATGCCCACCTGACGAACTCGCCGCGCGCGACCATCGCCTCCACCGCATGGCTGCCACAGCTCGGAGTGCCTCCGGGTTTCGCCGCGCGGCCGATGGTGCAGCACGGTCCACGTCCGGCGATCGGACTGGTGGTGCTCGACCGCGCGCCTGCGTCGATCGTGGCCGCCGCGCTCGTCGAGGTGGCCGCCGATCTCGACCTCGGAACGCGCATCGACGGCTGGTGGGCGTCGGCGGGGCGAGGGACCTAACCGGGGGAGGTCATCCGCGGAACTTCGTGACGTACTCGGTCATCGTCTTCAGCTGATACCGCGACACCTCAGGGGCGTTCTCGTCCTCGGCGAACACCGAGGACACCATGACCGTGTCCTCGCGGTCGTAGAAGCCGATTTCGCCCAGGCCGCCGAAGAACTCGTCCCAATCGATGTCGCCGTCACCGATTTTCAGGTGCTGGTGCACCCGCACCGGGTTTCCCGGCGGGTTGGTGATGTAACGCAGTCCATGGCTGCGGTGGTGGTCCATGGTGTCGGCGACGTGGACCAGGCGCAGTTTGTCGCCGGCGGCACGCATGATGTCAATCATGTTGCCGCCCATATGGTAGGTGTGGCACGCCACGTACACCATGCCGATGTTGGGGGAGTTGACCCCACGGATGATGCGCACCGCTTCGAGGCCGTCCTCGACGAAATCGTCTGGGTGCGGATCGATCCGGACATCGATGCCTTCGCGTTCGATGATCGGAAGCAGTTCCTCCATCGACCGGAAGAACGCCCGCTCGGACTCCTCGGCTTTCTCGGGACGGCCGGAGAACTCGGTGTTGATCACGTTGACGCCGAGGTCGACGGTGATCTGGATGACGCGCTTCCAGTTACGCACCGCGGCTTCCCGAGCGTCGGGGTCCGGGCTGGACCAGCGCAGCACCGGCAGCACCGACGCGATGCCCACCCCGGCATCGGCACACGCCTTGCGAAACGCAGCCACCAGTGCGTCGTCGGCACGCGGATGATTGAAGAACGGGATGAAGTCGCGGTGCGGGGTGAGCTGCAGGTACTCGTAGCCGAGTTCGGCCACCAGGCGGGGGAATTCGAGCAGCTCGTGGTCGTGGTGGAACGGCGTGGGATCCAGGGCGATCTTCATCGCTACGCCCCCGGGATCGACTCGCGCGCCACCATGTCCACCGTGACCGGAAGGCCGGTCTCCAGTGCCTTGACACCGGCCGCGCACACTGCCGCCGCGGCGTAGCCGTCCCATGCCGTGGGGCCGTCTGTGTAGTCCCCGGTCGAGCTGCCGTGCTGAACAGCGTCGACCCAGCGCTGGAACTCGATGTCGTAGGCCCGTCCGAACCGCTCCCGGAACCCGGGAGTGATGGTGCCACCCCAGGTTCCCGACGCGCCTTTGCGGATCAGCCCGACATCGAGTCCGATGAATGCGGAACCCTTTTCGCCGACCAGTTCGGTGCGCACCTCATAGGCCACTCCGGTGGTGACGAACAATTCGACGTCCACGTGCTTGCCGGAGACGGTGCGCATGACGGCGATCTGTGGGTCCTGAATGCCGTCGGGGGCACCGGGATTGACAGCCGGCTTCAGAATCTGGATGGAGTCGATCTCCTCGTCGAACAGGAACCGGGTCACGTCGACCTCGTGGACCAGGGAATCCTTGACGATCATGGAGCTGTCGAAGCTCGGCGGCACAGCCGGGTTGCGGTGTACGCAGTGCAGCACCAGCGCGCGGCCGAACTCGCCGGCGTCGAGCAGGGCCTTCAGCTGCATGTACTCCTCATCGAACCGGCGCATGAAACCGACCTGGATGAGCCGCTTGCCGAGCTCGGCCTCGCGCTTGACCACCTCGAGGGACGACTCGACATCGGTGGTCAGCGGCTTCTCGCAGAGCACCGGCTTGCCGTGCTCCAGACAGGCCAGCAGTTGCTTGTCGTGCGTCGGCCCTGGCGTAGCGAGTACGACGGCATCGACCTCAGGGTCGGCGATCGCGTCGAGCGGATCGGTGACCGCCCGGCAGCCCGGGATGCCTGCGGCAATGGTCTCGGCCTTCTCAGTGAGAAAGTCGTTCACCACGACGACTCGCGCGCCGGAAATCCGGCTGGTCAGGCGCGCGACGTGGTCGGCGCCCATGATGCCGACGCCGAGGACGGCGATGCGAAGGTCGTCCGTCGCTGTTGAATTGGGCATCGTGCTCCTAGTTGAAACGGACGGACGGGATGCCGCACGAACCCAAGTAGTGCCGGGTGCGCTTGGCGATGGGCAGGGGAGTGTCGACCTCGCACGGGTACATGTCCTGTTCGACGATCGCGAACACGTCGATGCCGAGCTTGTCGACCTCGGCGAGCAACGGCGGCATCTCCGGAATACCCAGCGGCGGTTCGGTCATCGCGCCCAGCTTGACGGCCTCGCCGAACGGCAGGTCCTCGGCCTCGACCTTGGCCCGCACCTCGGGGTCGACCTGCTTGAGGTGCAGGTAGCCGATGCGCTCGGGGGCCCGGCGGATGATGGCGATATTGTCGCCGCCGCAGTAGCTGATGTGTCCGGTGTCAAGACACAGGTTGACGAATTCCCCGTCGGTGCCGTCGAGGAATCGATACACGTTCTCCTCGGTGTCGACGTGGCTGTCGGCATGTGGGTGGTATTGCGCACGCACGCCGTACTTTTCGTACATGGCCTTGCCCAGTTCGTTCATGCCCTGGGTCTTCTTGCGCCACTGTTCAGTCGTGAGGTTGCGGTCTTCCAGCACCGCGCCGGTGGCGGGGTCACGCCACATCTCGGGGATCACCACGACGTGCTTACCGCCGACGGCGGCGGTGAGTCTTGCGACGTCCTCGATCTGCGTCCACACCGCGTCCCACGAATCGTCCTGATGCAGGTGCTCGAAAACGGTTCCGGCGGACAGCTTCAAGTTGCGCTGGGCGAGTTCGTCGGAGAGCTGCTGCGGGTCGGTGGGCAGGTAGCCGAACGGACCCAATTCGATCCATTCATAACCGGATTCGGCCACCTCGTCGAGGAAACGGGTATAGGGCGTCTGCTTCGGATCGTCGGGAAACCACACACCCCAGGAGTCGGGGGCCGAACCGACGAGAATCTTGCTCACTACGGGCTTCCTTAACGATCTGACGGGTTGACGAGGGGGCGTTGAACTTTCTTCCAGTCCGCATAGCGTTCGTAGGCGCTCTGGGTGGACTCCAACGTGGAGACCTCCGACACCGGGACGTCCCACCAGGACTGGCTGTCGGGTGCGTAGATCAGCGGATCGGTTTCTACATGGATCACGGTGACGGTGTCAGCGGCCTTGGCCGCCTTGACCGCATCGGTGAACTCCGCTGCGGTGGCGACCTTGATGACGTCGGCGCCCAGGCTCGCGGCATTGGCGGCCAGGTCCACGGGCAGTGTGTCGCCGTCGAGTCGCCCATCGGCGGTGCGATAGCGGTAGGCCGTGCCGAACCGCTGCGAGCCCAGCGACTCGGAAAGCCCACCGATGGAGGCGAATCCGTGGTTCTGCACCAGCACCGGGATGATCTTGACGCCCTCCTGAACGGCGGTCACCAGCTCGGTCGCCATCATCAAGTAGGAGCCGTCGCCGACCATGACGAACACGTCGCGATCGGGCGCGGCCATCTTCACGCCGATCCCGCCGGCGATCTCGTATCCCATGCAGGAGTAGCCGTACTCGACGTGGTAGCCCTTGCGGTCGCGGGTGCGCCACATCTTGTGCAGATCGCCGGGCATCGAGCCTGCCGCGCACACCACCACGTCGCGGGGCTCCGACAAGGTGTTGACCAGGCCGATCACCTGGTTCTGGTTCAACGCCGCGCCGTCCTCGCGGGTGGCGTAGATCTTGTAAGCCTCTGTGACGGTGTCCTCCCACTCTGCGGCCAGTTCGGTGACCCGCGAACGGTATTCGTCGCTGACGCGGTAGCCGTCCAGCGCGGTGCTCAGCGCCTCGAGGGCCTCACGGGCATCGGCGATCAGGCTGACCCCGCCCTGCTTCACCGCGTCCAGCGAAGCCACGTTGATGTTGACGAACCGGACCTCCGGATTGTTGAACGCGGTCCGGGACGCAGAGGTGAAATCGCTGTAGCGGGTGCCGATTCCGATGACGACGTCGGCTTCCGACGCAAGCGCGTTGGCCGCGGTGGTGCCGGTGGAACCGATCGCCCCGACCGACTGCGGGTGGTCGTAGCGCAGCGAGCCCTTGCCGGCCTGGCTCTCGGCGACCGGGATCCCGGTACCGGACGCCAGCGCGGCCAGAGCTTCTTCGGCACCGGAGTAGTGCACCCCGCCGCCGGCAACGACCAGCGGCTTGCGGGCTGAGGCGATGATCTCGGCGGCGCGCGCGGTCATCGAGCGCTCGGGCAACGGGCGGGCCACGTGCCAGGTGCGTTCGGCAAACAGTGATTCCGGCCAGTCGTGTGCCTCGGCCTGCACGTCCTGGGGGATCGATACCGTCGCGGCCCCGGTTTCGACGGGATCGGTGAGCACCCGCATGGCTCCCAGCAGGGCCGCCGGGAGCTGCTCGGGCCGCCAGACCCGGTCGAAGTAGCGGGACAGCGGCTTGAACGCGTCGTTGACCGTCACATCACCCGAGGACGGCAGTTCGAGCTCCTGCAACACCGGCGAACTGACGCGAGTGGCGAAGGTATCGGCGGGTAGCAGCAGCACCGGCAACCGGTTGATCGTGGCCAGAGCGGCCCCGGTGAGCATGTTGGTGGAGCCGGGGCCGACGCTGGCGGTCACCGCCCAGGTTTGCAGCCGGTCCTTCTGCCGGGCGTAGGCGGCCGCGCTGTGCACCATGGCTTGCTCGTTGCGGCCCAGTACGTACTTGAGTCCTGGCTCCCGGCCGGACTCCGCCGCTTCGAGCTCATCTTGCAGCAGCGCCTGGCCCAGCCCGGCCACGTTGCCGTGGCCGAAGATGCCGAAGCAGCCGGCGAAGAACTTGGACCGGACCCCGTCGCGCTCCACATATTGGTTGGCCAGGAAGCGAATGGCGGCCTGGGCCACGGTGAGTCGTATGGTGCCCTCGGCATCGACCAGTTTCCCGGTCGACTTGGGTGCGGTGGATACCACGGGATCAGGCTCCTTCGCGTCGGCCGGCGCCGAACGGCAGCCGGCGATCGATTTCCTGGTGTTCCCAGCTGCCCCGCAGCCAGGTGTGGTTCGGGTCGTCACAGATCAGCCAGGCCCGGTCGGGGCCGGACCCGGCCATGACGTTGAGGTAGTACATGTGGTGGCCCGGTGCCGCGATCGACGGACCGTGATAGCCGTGTGGCACCAGCACGACGTCGCCGGTGCGGACTTCCTCCAGCACCTCGATCGGGCGCTCCGGAGTGCCATAGACCCGGTGATAGCCGAATCCTGGTGTACCGGCCGGGCTGTCGTCGATCTCGAAGTAGTAGATCTCTTCCAGCTGGGTCTCCATGTCGGTGTTCTCGTCGTGTTTGTGCGCCGGGTAGCTCGACCAGTTGCCGCCCGGGGTGATGACCTCACAGGCGATCAGCGAGTCGGCCTCGAACGTGGTCGCGGTACCGAAGTTGTGCACCTGGCGACTGCAGTTGCCCGCACCCCGAAGCTCGACGGGGACATCGGCGGCGGCGCGCCGCCGGTTCGGAAACGACCGCGTCGCACGAGCACCGCAGATCGCAAAGCGGCCCGCACCGGAGAGCCGGTATTCCTGGCCGATGCCGAGATAGACCATGTCCGCAGGGCCGTCGAAGACCGAGGATCGCGGGGACAGTGCGAACGTTTCCCCGCCGCACTCCACGGTGCCGCCACCGGCTAACGGAAGGATCATCACCTCGGTGTCGCCGGTGTGCAGTTCTGCCGACTGGCTGTCATCCAATTCCAGTACCCGCAAGGATGATTCGGCCCACCCGGCGGATTCCGGGGTGACGTCGACGGTGAACGGCAGTTCGGCGCTGCGGGCCGGGATGTATAGCTTCGAATGCATCGTCACCTCACCAACTTCACCGCGGTCGCCACCGCGGAGCGGACGTCGTCGTCGGGCGGATACAACAGCGTGCGTCCGACGATCAGGCCCCGCACCGACGGCAGGGCCAGCGCTTTCTCCCAGGATGCGAACGCCGCGTCGGGATCGGTCGGGTCGCCGCCCAGCAGCAGGGTGGGCATGGTGGTCGACTCCATCACCCGATCCATGTCGTCGACGACCGGAAGCTTCATCCAGGTGTACGCCGAGGTCGAGCCCAGGCCCTGGCTGATGTGTACCGACTTGATCACCGCGTCGGGAGACAGGTCGTTGCGGACCTTGCCGTCGACCCGGCTGGACATGAACGGCTCCAGCATGGCGATCAGGCCGTGTGCGGCGAGCGCGTCGACCGCCTGGGCGCATGACGCCAGCGTGGACACCGTCCCGGGATCGTCGAGGTCGATGCGGCACAACATCTTTCCGCCGTTCATGCGGGCGGCGGCCGTCGATGCCGCGGTGGCGCCCGTCATCCGGTCGTCGAGCTCGAACGCCGATCCGGCCAGCCCGCCCCGGTTGAACGAAGAGAACACCACCTTGTCCTCCAACGCGCCGAGCAGCAGCAGGTCGTCGAGGATGTCGGCGGTGGCCAGTACCCCGTCGACTCCGGGGTCGGCGAGTGCGGTGCACAGCCGGTCGAGCAGGTCGGTGCGGCTGTTCATCGCGGTGGGCCGGGATCCGACGGCGAGTGCGCCGCGGGCCGGATGGTCCGCTGCGACGATCATGAGCTTGCCGTCGCCCCGCACGGTGGGACGGGTGGTGCGGTGCTGCCATGCCGCGGCGATCGTGCCGGGCTCGGACGCCCGCAGTTCGGTGATCGCGGCGTAGTCCGTGCACACGGTCGGTTTAGACATTGACAGCCTCCACGGCGGTTTGTTCGGCGAGGGTGGCCACCTCCACGGCGGTCGGCATCGCGGTCGAGCATTCGAGCCGGGACGCGACGATGGCCCCGGCGGCGTTGGCGTAGCGCAGGGTCTTCTCCAGCGGCCAGTTGTGCAGCAGACCGTGAATCAGGCTGCCGCCGAAGGCATCTCCGGCGCCGAGGCCGTTCACCACGTCGACTTCGTTCGGTAGCACGGTGACCGAACTCTGCTTGGTCTTGCCCAGCACGCCGCGCGGCCCCTGTTTGACGATGGCCAGCTCCACACCGAGGTCGAGCAGGGCGTCGGCGGCCTTGTGCGGGTTGGCCTCGCCGACCGCGATCTCACATTCCTCGCGGTTGCCGACCGCCACCGTGACATGCTGCAGTGCTCGCTGAACCTGTTCGGTGGCCGCGGCCGGGGTATCCCAGAACATCGGCCGGTAGTCGAGGTCGAGGACGGTCAGCGGTGCTCGCCCTCGAATCTCCCAGGCGGCAAAATGCGCTGCGCGGCTGGGTTCTTCGGACAACCCGGTGACCGTCGACCAGTACAACCGGGCGCTGCGCACGGCTTCGGCGTCGATCTCGTCGGGGCTGATCTGCAGGTCCGGGGCCGAGGGTTTGCGGTAGAAGTACAGCGGGAAATCGTCGGGCGGGAAGATCTCGCAGAACGTTACCGGCGTGGGGAACTCGCCGTGGGTGGTGACGAAGCGGTTGTCGACGCCAAGAGTCGCGAGTTCGTTGCGCACGTACCGGCCGAACGGATCGTCCCCGACCCCTGAGATCAGTGCGCTGCGGTTGCCCAGACGCGCTCCTGCGACCGCGACATTCGCGGCGCTGCCGCCCAGGAACTTGCCGAACGACGTGACCTCCTCGAGGCCCACGCCGATCTGCAGGGGATAGACGTCGACTCCGCTGCGCCCGATGGCAAGGACATCAAATGCCTTGTTGGCGGTATCTGTCACGGTTGACTCCCGAATGCGGTGCGTATGCGAGTAGGCATGAATTCGAGCGGTGGCGAGTGCTGCGCTCTCGTTGTCGAGCGTGCGCTCCGTCACGCGCTCATGTCAAGACTTTGTTCGGACATTCTTACTTTCAGTCATTAGGCAGGTACGCTGAGAATCCGCACCGCGCAAGCCCGGCGTGGACCACACGAGGATCGGAGCGAGAGTTGACCCCGACGCTGTCCGTCGAGCTCGACCGTTCGAGCCCGGTGCCGTTGTACTTCCAGGTAGCCCAGGTCTTCGAGAAGGCGATCCTGGACGGACAGCTCAAGCCGGGGGACCGGTTCGAGAACGAGCTCGCTCTGGCCAGCCGGCTCAACCTGTCTCGGCCGACCACTCGGCGCGCCATTCAGGAACTCGTCGACAAGGGTCTGCTGGTTCGCAAGCGCGGCGTCGGCACGCAGGTGGTCCAGACCCCGGTGCACCGCCCCGTGGAGCTGACCAGTTTGTACGACGATCTGGCCCGCGCGGGGCAGGAACCGGCCACCAAGGTGCTCGAGTACTCGATCGGGCCGGCTTCCGACGAGGTCGCCGGATGGTTGAATCTCCCGCCCGGCAGCGAGGTTGCCACGATGCGCCGCCTGCGCACGTCGAATGGCCAGCCGTTGGCCGTGATGACTAACTATCTGCCCGCTGCTCTGGCGCCCGACGAGGAACAGTTGGAACAGTCGGGCCTGTACCGGTCCCTTCGTTCGCGGGGTGTCCACATCAGGCTGGCTCGGCAGCGGATCGGGGCCAGGGCGGCCAGTCGGGACGAGGCGCGCCTGCTCGACGAGAAGCCGAAGGCCCCGCTGTTGGTGATGGAGCGGACGGCGTTCGACGATTCGGGCCGCATCGTGGAGTACGGAAGTCACGTCTACCGCGCCTCGCGCTACTACTTCGACACCACCCTCGTGGACCGCTAGATACCACTGAAACCGTTCTATCCCTGCATGTTTCGCCATCGATTGGCCGCGCGGCACCGGTGCTCCGGTGCCGCGTTCGCGTTTGATATGCAGTCCTAATGTCCGAACAAAGTCTTGACTTTCGAATGTGAGCGGTATTACATCGACTGCGAGGCCGTGTCGCTTGTCAGTCAGACGCATGAGCACCGCGGCGACGTCGATGGCAAGGAGAAACAATGAGGTTCAGTCGGCTCGCGGTGATAGCTGCGGCGGGTGTGCTGGTGATGGGCGCCGCGGCGTGCTCCAGCACCGGTGGAAAGCCGCGCGGCAACGGTGGCGGAATGGGCGGCGGCACCGTCGACACCCCCCGGGCCACCATCGCGATGATCACCCACGAGGTGCCGGGTGACTCCTTCTGGGACCTGGTCCGGAAGGGCGCCGAGACCGCGGCGAAGAAGGACAACATCGAGCTGCGCTACTCCTCCGACCCCGAGGCGCCCAATCAGGCCAACCTGGTCCAGACGGCCGTGGACAGCGGCGTGCAGGGCATCGCGGTGACGCTGGCCAAGCCGGACGCCATGAAGGCGGCCATCGAAAACGCCACGGGCAAAGGCATTCCCACGGTCGCGTTCAACGCCGGTCTCGATGCCTGGCAGAAGATCGGCGTCAAGGAGTACTTCGGTCAGGACGGCTACATCGCCGGACAGGAAGCCGGCCGGCGGCTCACCGAAGAAGGCGCCAAGAAGGTGCTGTGCGTGATCCAGGAACAAGGCCACGTCGACCTGGAGGCCCGCTGCGCCGGCGTCAAGAACACCTTCCCGGCGACCGAAACGCTCAACGTCAACGGCAAGGACATGCCGTCGGTCGAGTCGACCATCACCGCCAAGCTGCAGCAGGACCGGTCGATCGACTACGTCGTGACGCTCGGCGCGCCGTTCGCGCCGACCGCGGTGCAGTCGGTCCGCAACTCCGGCAGCTCGGCCAAGGTCGGCACGTTCGACACCAATGCCGCACTGGTCGACGCGATCAAGAACGGTGACGTCCAATGGGCCGTCGACCAGCAACCGTTCCTGCAGGGCTACCTCGCCGTCGACTCACTGTGGCTCTACCTCAACAACGGCAACGTCATCGGCGGCAATCAGCCGACACTGACCGGTCCGTCGTTCATCGACAAGACGAACATCGACTCGGTCGCCGAGTACGCGAAGAACGGGACGCGCTAGACATGAGTACCCAGGCAGACCTCAATCTGGAAACACACAAGGTCATCCGCGATGAGCGGGTCAAGGAACAGAACAAGCTGCAGCGCTTGCTGATTCGCCCCGAGATGGGTGCGGCGATCGGTGCGATCGGCATCTTCGTACTGTTCCTGATCGTCGCCCCGCCCTTCCGGACCCCGGAAGCCCTTGCCACGGTGCTCTACGCCAGTTCGACAATCGGCATCATGGCCGTCGGGGTGGGCGTGCTGATGATCGGCGGTGAGTTCGACCTGTCCTCAGGCGTCGCCGTCACCACCGCATCGCTGTCCGCCTCGATGCTGTCCTACAACCTGCACCTGAATCTGTGGACGGGCGCCGTCCTCGCGCTGGTGATGGCGCTGGCCGTCGGCTTCTTCAACGGCTACATGGTGATGAAGACCAAGATCCCGTCGTTCCTCATCACACTGAGCACCTTCTTCATGCTGGCGGGCATCAACCTCGCGGTCACCAAGCTGCTGTCCGGCCAGGTCGCCACCCCGAGCGTGTCGGACATGGAGGGATTCGATTCCGGCCGAGCAGTATTCGCCTCGTCGTTCAACATCCTCGGGGTGTCGGTGCGCGTCACCGTGTTGTGGTGGATCCTGTTCGTCGTCATCGCCACCTACGTGCTGTTCAAGACCAAGATCGGCAACTGGATCTTCGCCGTAGGAGGTAACCAGGACAGCGCCCGCGCCGTCGGTGTTCCGGTGATGAAGGTGAAGATCGGCCTGTTCATGGTGGTCAGCTTCTGCGCCTGGTTCGTCGGCATGCACCTGCTGTTCGCGTTCAACACCGTGCAGTCCGGCCAGGGAATCGGCAACGAATTCTTCTACATCATCGCCGCGGTGGTCGGCGGATGCCTGCTCACCGGTGGCTACGGCACCGCGATCGGAACCCTGATCGGTGCCTTCATCTTCGGCATGACCAACCAGGGCATCGTCTACGCCGGGTGGAACCCGGACTGGTTCAAGTTCTTCCTCGGCGGGATGCTGCTGTTCGCGGTGATCGCCAACAACGTCGTCCGTAACTACGCAGCGAAAAGGTAAGTAGATGAGCACAACTGCTGAAGCCCCGATCGCGGAGACCCCGTCGGGCGGCGCGGTGCCGCTCGTCGAACTCAAACACGTCGGCAAGAGCTACGGAAACATCATCGCGCTCAAGGACATCAACCTGCGAGTGGGTGCCGGCGAGGTGACGGGCGTGCTCGGCGACAACGGTGCGGGCAAGTCCACGTTGATCAAGATCATCGCGGGTCTGCACAAACCCACGGAGGGGGAGTTGCTGATCGACGGCACGCCCACCGTGTTCGACTCGCCCAAGGACTCGCTCAAGGCCGGAATCGCGACGGTGTACCAGGACCTGGCGGTGGTCTCGCTGATGCCCGTGTGGCGCAACTTCTTTCTCGGAAACGAGTTGCGCAAGAAGGGCATCCTGCCGTCGCTGGATATTTCCGCGATGCGCGCGACCACCATTTCCGAGCTGCACAAGATGGGTATCGACCTGCCCGATGTCGACGCGCCGATCGGCTCGCTGTCAGGTGGCCAGCGTCAGTGTGTGGCGATCGCGCGGGCGATCTTCTTCGGGGCCCGGGTGCTGATCCTCGACGAGCCGACGGCGGCTCTCGGCGTCAAGCAGTCCGGCATGGTGCTGCGCTACATCACGGCTGCCAAGGAACAGGGGTTCGGCGTCATCTTCATCACCCACAACCCGCACCACGCGCACATGGTGGGTGACCACTTCGTGCTGCTGAACCGTGGACGGCAGAAACTGGACTGCACCTACGACGAGATCTCGCTGGAAACCCTGACCCAGGAGATGGCCGGCGGCAACGAACTCGAGGCGCTCAGCCACGAACTCCGCCGCTAGCTTCTGCTCGGCGAGCGTGCGTGTCTGCTGAAACTCACCGGCGCGTCAGCGCGAACACCCGCAGGTCGCGGTCGGTGCGGGTCTGGTAGGCCCGGTACATCGGGTAGGCGAGAAACCGCTGTAGAGCCGCGTCCCGTTCGCCGTCCGCCAGCAACGTCGCTGTGACCGGGATGTCTTGCCCGGCCATCGATATCGAGGCCTGTGGTTCGGCCACCAGATTGGTCGACCACGACGGATGATGCTGCTGGCCGAAGTTGCTACCCATCACCAGGAGGCGGTCGCCTTCGTGGACGTAGCTGAGCACAGAGGTGCGCGGCAGGCCGGATTTCCGACCGGTGGTAGTCAAGAGCAGTTCGGGCATCGACAACGGACCGAACAACGAGAAGCGGCCCTTGGTGCGGTTGACCACGCGTTCGTCGAACGGGACGATCGCGCGGATCACCTTCGAACCGAACGGGGATGCGGCGAACGCGAACACCGGCTTGAACAACGGCGAGATGTCGTCACGCCCCCATTTGCCGTGTGGGAAGGATGCCTCGGACATCCCGCCATTGTGCGCGGGCCGGCCGGGTGGCGCGACGGAATCACAGCAAGCGCGTCGGTTCTTCCGATGGCCCGGCCGTGCGCAGCCGCGCTGCGTCCTGGCCCGGAGGTGCACCGAACATCCGGCGGTATTCGCGGTTGAACTGAGAGGGGCTGTCATAGCCCACCCGGTGGCCGATCCCGGCCACGTCGCCGAAATCGGCCAGAAGCAGGGATCGGGCTTGCTGCAACTGGATTCGCTTCTGAAACTGCAACGGACTCATGGCAGTCACTGCGCGGAACTGCCGGTGAAAAGCAGACACGCTCATGCCGGACATCTTGGCGAGTTCCTCTACCCGGACGGGCTCGGCGAAGTTGTCCCGCATCCAGGCGATCGCCCGGTTGATGTGGGACAGATGGCTGTCGGCCAGGGCGATCTGACGCACTGTGGCACCATGCCTGCCGGTCAGCACTCGCCACAGGATCTCCTGTTCGATCAGCGGTGCGAGTACCGGGGCATCCGCGGGACGCTCGAGCAGACGCAGCAGCCGGGCGACGGCGTCGAGCAGGTCCGCGTCGGCATCACCCGTGGCGATCGCCGGGGCGGCTGCCCGCGACCAGGATTCGGCAGGCGCCTGCAGCGTCAGCGCCGCCAAGGTCGCGGGGTGCAACACCAATCCCATCGCCAGCGACGGATGCGTCGCCGTGGTGTCCAGATAGTGGCCCGTGACGGGCAGGCTCGCGGCCACGATCAGATACTGCCCTGCGCGGTATTCGAATACCGCGTCACCGAGCAGCAGCTGTTTGCCGCCTTGGGCCATGACGACCAGCAGGGGTTCTGTCAGCGAGTAGTCCGGGCTCTGCGGGCCGGCGACCTTCGACAGCAGCAGGCCGTCGATGTCCGTACTCAAGTCGGGGCGGGCGTGCACGTCGATCAACCGGCGTATCTCGGCGAGTGAATCGGATGCGGTGCGCATGACATCACCCAACCATCCGTGGTCGCAGCAATAGTCAGATAGACGCAAGTTGAGCAGGATTGTGCAAGAACGGGCGACGATCGATCTACCGCTGCTGCGGGCGTGAAGCTTCGATGGGGATATCCAATTCTTCTACCCAAGGAGCAATTCCATGTCACTGGACAGCTACGTCACTCTCGGTCGGTCAGGTCTGCGGGTCAGCCCGTTCGCGCTCGGGGCTATGACATTTGGAGAGGATCCTGGCGCTGCGGGAACCACTGTCGAGGAATCCGAGCGCATCCTCGCCGCCTACCTGGACCGCGGAGGGAACTTCATCGACACCGCCAACTTCTACACAAACGGGCACTCCGAACGGATCCTCGGCGACTTCTTCGCCCGCAGCCCGGGCCGCCGTGAACGGGTCGTGCTGGCGTCGAAATTCTTCAGCAATCTGTTCCCCGGGGATCCGAACGGTGGTGGCGCCGGTCGATCGTCGATCATCGCGCAGCTGCACGAAACCTTGCGTCGCATGCAGACCGACTATCTGGACGTGTACTGGTTGCACAACTGGGATCGACACACGCCGATCGAAGAGACCATGCGTACGCTCGACGATCTGGTGCGCGCGGGCACCATCCGGTACATCGGGTTCTCCAACACGCCGGCCTGGGTCACCGCCCAGGCCCAGACCATGGCATTGCTGCGGGGCTGGACACCGCTGATCGCGTTGCAGGTCGAGTATTCGCTGTTGGCCCGCACAGTCGAAGGAGAATTGGCGCCGCTGGCACTGGACCAGGGCATGGCGCTGGTGCCGTGGAGCCCGTTGAAGAACGGCTTCCTGTCGGGCAAGTACCGTCGCGGCGCCGACGTCGTGGATTCTGCGCGCGCCGCGTACGTCGGCGGTCCGAGCGAGGACGAGTACGTCGTCATCGAGACGGTCGCCGACATTGCCGACGAGCTCGAAACATCGCCGGCAGCAGTCGCACTGGCCTGGCTGCGCGCCCGCACCGGCACGGTGGTGCCCATCATCGGTGCCCGACGATTGGCGCACCTGGAGTCCAACCTGGCCGGACTCGACATCGAGTTGCAGGCCGATCAGCTCAAGCGCCTCGACAAAGTGTCGGCCCCCACGTTGAACTACCCGGCGGACCTGAACGGCGTCATGCGAACGACTCTGCAGTTCGCCGGCACCACTGTCGACGGTGAGCCGTCCGGCGTCTATCCGCCGCTGCTGGCAAGCGACGTTCGGTACTGACCGAGCATGCCCGAAATGCTGCTGCCTGACGGCGCGCCTACCAGCAGACACGCCCACTCGCGGTGCTGACGACGCGTCACGAGAACGCGGCGCGGAAGGCCTCCAACGCGGCGACGCTAGCGCCGGACGCGTAGGCCTCCATGCCGACCGGCCCGGTATAGCCGCTGTCCCGCAACGCCTTTGCCACAGCCGGATAGTGGATCTCGCCGGTGCCGGGTTCGCAGCGACCCGGCACGTCGGCGACCTGGATCTCGCCGATCGCCGACCCGGCCCGGCGCACCAGCTCGACGAGGTTTCCCTCGCCGATCTGGGCGTGATAGAGGTCGAGCATCATCTTGACGTTGGGATGATCGACGGCCTCGACGAGTGCCAGCGTGTCCTTGGCGCGGGCCAACGGAACGCCGGGGTGGTCGACGATCGTGTTGAGGTTCTCCAGGCAGAACGTCACGCCGGCATCGGCGCCGAGTTCGCCGAGGGCTTCGAGTCCACGCAGCGCGGACAGCCACATGTCGCCGGTGGCCCGGTACTGCGGCCGGGCGGCCTGCCCGTCGACCAGCTCGCCGGGATGCACGACGAGTCGCGGAACCCCGAGGACCGCCGCGGCTTTGATCGCGGCCTCAGCGGTCCTGACCACTTCGCGGGCGCCGTCGGCGTCGTAGAGATCGCCGTGCAGATATCCGGTCATCGACGAGAACCGGGCGCCGGTTGCGGCCAGCGCGTCGAGATCTTTATCGGTGAAGCTCCAGATCTCCACGGAGAAGCCGAGTTCGGCGATCCGCCGGGCCCGCTCGACGATGTCGAGGTCGGTGAAGACCATCTCGGCACACACGGCCAGTTCGAATGTCTGGGTCATCTTCCTTTTCCTTGAGCCGGGCTACCGGGGCGGCAATCCCGCGGCCCGGTACGCGGCGTCGACATAGGCCATGTTGGTCACCGCGTCCGCGAGCCCGAACGGCAGAGGCGCACCGTTCTGGACGTGGTCGGCGAACGCCTTCAGCTGATACGTATAGCTGGCGCGGGTGCCGAGCCGATCGACGCGTTCACCGGCGGCGGTCCGCACGGTGATCCGGTCGTCGTCGTTCGGGCGGATGAAGTCGTGTACCAGCAGCTCGCCCTCTTGACCGATGATCCGCACCGTGAACGAGTAGTCCGGTGCCACCATCGAATTGGCGCTGAGCGCAGTCGCGCCGCCCGGAAATTCGAGCTCTACGTCGCATGCCGCGTCCACACCGGGCGAGTGCTCCCGGGCCTGGGCGGACGTGATGGACGGGGCGCCGCGAAGACCCTCGGCGTCCAGTCGGCCCAACGACCGCAGGACGTGCATGCCGTAGCAGCCGAGGTCCATGAGCGCACCGCCCGCCAGCTCCAGTGACCAGCGCGGGTCATCGTCGTCCGGTCGGGGCATCGCCATCCGCACCTCGACCCGGGTGAGCCGACCGATCTCGCCGCCGGCTGCCAACGTGAAGGCCCGCTGGGTCACGGGGTGGAAGAAGTAATGGAATCCCTCCAACACCGTGACCCCGGCCGCCTCAGCGGCCTGGGCGACGGTGGCGGCCTCAGACCTGTTGCGTGCGAACGGCTTCTCACTGAGCACAGGCTTGCCTGCGGCGACCGCAGCCAGATTCCACGGTGCATGCAGTCCGTTGGCCAGCGGGTTGTAGACGACGTCGACTTCTGGGTCGTCGATCACCTCGGCGTACGAACCCACCGTGCGCTCCACGCCGAACTTCTCGGCAAAAGCCGCCGCCCGCCGCGGATCACGCGCGGCGACCGCCACCAGTCGATGACCCAGTTCCTGCGCGGGCCCCACGATCGCTTTCTCGGCGATCCGGGACGCGCCGAGAACGCCGATGCGAAGTCCGGTCACGAGGTCACAGACTTGAGGTACGCGACGCTGGTGCGTACATCGGCGAGCGGACCGTCACCGGCCGGGGCGTCGTCGAGGATGGTGTCCTGCTCCATGACGAACCAGCCGTCGAAACCGTTGTCCCGCAATACCGAGACAATGCCCGCAATATCGATGTCGCCGGTGCCCAACGGCGTGTACATACCGGCGCGCACCGCATCGGTATAGGTAATCTCACCGGATTGCACCTTGGCAGCCAATGCAGCGTCCACGTCCTTCAGATGAGTGTGCTTGATGCGGTGCGGGACGGCCTTGGCCAGCTCCAGGGGGTCGGTGCCGCCGATCAGCAGATGACCGGTGTCCAGGCAGAGCGGGATCGTCGAGCCGGCCAGCACCCGGTCCACATCGTCGCGAGTTTCGACCATCGTGCCGACGTGTGGGTGAAGCACGGCCAACAGACCCGCCTCGGACGCGATTCCGGAGAGTCGGTCGAGGTTGGCCAGCAGCGTCGCCCACTGGTCGTCGTCGAGTTCGGGCCGCGAGTCGTAGCCGTCGGCCCCCGTAGCCGCTGCCAGCACCACCACGCCGGCGCCGGCTGCGCGGAGCGAGGTGAGCGGTCCGGCCAGAACTTCGGCCGGGTCGTGGCCGGTGTCGTGCAGCACCACGGGCACGAAACCGCCGACGCAGGAAAGTTGATGTGAGGCAAGAACATCGATGAGATCACTGGTATCCGCAGGCAGGAAGCCGTCCGGACCCAGCTCGGTCGCGGACAGCCCCGCACCGTGCATCTCGGTCAACACGCGGTCGGGGTCGAGCTGGTAGCCCCAGCCGGGAACCTCGCAGACGCCCCACGAGATCGGTGCTCCGGCGATCTTGATCCCCCGGTCGCTGCGCTCCTGCCCGCCGATTTTGCTGCTCATGCGTTGCGAACCTCCTCGATGCGCACCGGGGTGCCCCGGCGCAGGGACTCGGTGGCGGCCTCGGCCAGCCAGGCCACCTCGACGGCGTCGGCCACCGTGGCACCGGCGACCGGCGCGCCCTTGGCCACCTCCACGAAGCCGGCCAGCTCGGTGCGGAACGCCTCGGTGAAGCGGTCCATGAAGAAGTTGTGTGCGGGCCCGGCCGGGAATGTGTTGCCCGGATCCACATTCCGCATCGGCACACCCTGGTCCCAGCCGGCGGCCACGCTGTCGTCGAAACCGTGCACCTCGAGGCGGCAGTCGTATCCGCGGGCGTTGTAGCGGGCATTCGACACGACCCCCAGGGCGCCGCCGTCGAACCGCACGACCACCGCCGCGGTGTCCACGTCGCCGTATTCGGCGAACAGCGGATCGCCCTGCACCGTTCCGGTGGCGTACACCTCGACCGCGTTCTGGCCGGTGATCCAGCGGATGATGTCGAAATCGTGTACCGCGCAATCCCGGAAGATTCCGCCCGAGCCCTTGATGTAGTCCAGCGGCGGGGGAGCCGGATCCATGGTGGTGCTGCGCACCGTGTGCAGGATGCCCAGCGAGCCATCGTCCACCGCACGCTTGGCTGCGGCGAAGGCCGCGTCGAAGCGGCGCTGGTACCCGACCTGTACGGGAACCCCGGAGCGCGCGATGGTTTCGGCCACCCGCGCGCTTTCGGCGGCGGTGGAGGCGATCGGCTTCTCGCAGAACGTCGGGATGCCGCGCTCGACGGCGGCCAACGTCAGCTCGGCGTGTGCCGGGGTCGCGGCGGCCACCACCACGCCGTCCACGCCGGAAGACAACAGCTCTTCGACGGTGTCGACGGCTTTCACGCCGTGCTTGGCGGCCACCGCCGCTGCCACGTCGGCGCGCTCGTCGGTGATCACCAACCCGTCCAAACCGTCTAGGGCGGAAAGGGTTTCGGTGTGGAAGGCGCCGATGCGGCCCAGTCCGATAACGCCGAGCGTGGTCATGGGATTCTCCGTTCTTGCTGCTGATCGAGGATGGTGTCGAGTTCTTCGGGGGTCAGGCCGTCGGCCAGCGCGGCCAGCACGGTGTCGACCTGGCTGGGTGGGGCCAGGCTGCCGATGGGTTGGTCCCTGTCGAGATTCGTCGGGAAGGCGTAGCCCTCGGCCGTGGCGTTGACGGCGTTGGCCAGCTCCCGCTCGGAACTGCCCGCGGCCTTCATCGCCAGCAGTGCGGGGTAGACGGCGCGGACCATCGCGGTGCGGTCGAGTGCCTCCATCGCACGCCCGAACGGCGAGGAGATCTGCAGCAGGTTGGCCATGCGCCGGACATCGGTCGAGGTGTTGGTGCCTGCGCCGTGATAGAGCGCCGGATTGAAGAACACCGCGTCGCCCTTGCCCAGCGGCACCTGAACCTGGTGTGCCGCGAAGAACTCGATGAACTCCGGCCGGTAGAACGCGATGTAGCCGGCCTCGAACGTCTGGGAGTACGGCAGCAGCATGGTCGGACCGCTTGCCGTCGGCATGTCACAGTGCGCGACGGCGCCCTGCAGCGTCATCGCCGGCGAGAGCCGGTGCAGGTGCGCGGGGTAGTCCGCCAGCTGGTCCGGGGTGACGAAGCCCAAGTGGTAGTCGCGGTGCGGAACCTGCGCGGCGCCACCGGGATTGACGACGTTGACCTGTGAGGTGACCTGATAGCGCGGGCCGAGCCAGGCCTGGGAGACGAGCGCCAGTGCGTCGTTGGCGTAGTAGGCGGCATACACCTCGGGGGAGTGCAGGGCCAGCTTCTGCGCGGCGTTCCAGATGCGGTCGTTGACGCCGGCCTTGCCGAAATGATCACCGGCGGCGGCGCCCTCGGCGCGCTGGGCTTCGATCAGCGCGACGAACGCCGCGCTGGCCCGGTCGACCACATCCGCATCGAAGACGCTCTCGAGCACGACGACGCCGGGGCCGTCGCCCAGCGCGCGGATCAGCTCGGTCTGCAGCCTGCGGCGCTCGGTCTCGGCAATGGTCGCCGCCGTATACACCGGGACGTTGTGCCGGATATCGGCGGCCAGCGGATATTCGGCAGCGTCGGTGGTGCGGGACACCTGGGCGCGGAAGTCGTCGAGCGAGCAGTCGGCTTCCTCGATCCAGGCCCGGTACCCGGTGCGCATGGTGGCGGTCATGGCAGCCAGTCTTGCTGTGCGCTGTGGCACAATCAACGGCAAAAAGCCATCAAAAATCCATCAACGAGACGTGGAGGCCACGGGTGGCGCACCGATACAAGGTCCGTGAGATCGCGCAGCAATGTGGTTTGAGCGAGGCCACGGTGGACCGGGTGCTCAATGACCGCCCCGGAGTGCGGGAGAACACCAGAGCCGAGGTGCGCCAAGCGATCGCTGATCTGGACAAGCAGCGGGCGCAGTTGCGGCTCAACGGGCGCCGCTACCTGATCGACGTGGTCATGCAGACCCCGCAGCGGTTCTCCGACGCGTTCCGGGCCGCGGTCGAGGCCGAGTTGCCCACATTCGCCCCGGCCATGCTGCGGGCCCGCTTCCGCCTCTGGGAATCCGGCTCGACCGCGCAGATGGTCGACACCCTGGCAGGGATTCGGAGCAGCCACGGGGTGGTGCTGAAGGCGGCCGACGAGCCGGAGGTGGCCGAGGCCGTCGACCAGCTCGTCGCCGCCGGGGTTCCGGTGGTGACGTACACGACCGATATCCCCACCAGCGCGCGCAGTGCGTACGTCGGCATCGACAACCACGGAGCCGGCGCGACGGCTGCCTACCTGATCGAGCAATGGCTGGGGCCGTCCTCGTCGGAAGTGTTGATCACCCTGAGCCGCACCGTGTTTCGCGGCGAGGGTGAACGTGAGGTGGGATTCCGGTCGGGGCTGCGCGGTTCCGGCCGGACTGTCGTCGAGGTCACCGACAGCGACGGCATCGACGCGACCAACGAACGGCTGGTGCTCGACGCGCTGGAGCGTCACCCATCGGTTGAAGCGGTCTACTCGCCGGGTGGCGGCAACGCGGCCACGGTGGCGGCGTTCGAGAAGCTCGGAAGGGAGTGCCGGGTCTTCGTCGCCCACGATCTCGATGTGGACAACCGAAGACTGCTGCGCGAAGGCAGGATCTCGGTGGTGTTGCACAACGACCTTCGCGCCGATGCGCGGCTGGCCATGCGGTTGATCCTGCAGCAACACGGCGCACTGCCGGGTGAGCCGGTCCGCCCCGTGCCCATCCAGGTGATCACGCCGTACAACTTGCCGGCGTGACCGTTCCGGCTCAGCCGGGCTCTGCGGTCGGCGCCGGTTCTGCCTTGACCGGCGGTGTGGCGGCGGGGATGTCGGGCGTCGAAGGCGGCACGGACTGGGTCACGGTCTCGCCGAACTGCATGGTGGGTTCTGCTGCGGGTACGGACATCTCGGGTGTGCTGTCGATCTGGGCGGTCTGGATCCCCAGCACCGCCATGACTGCGGCGGCTGCCGCGCCGGTGGTACACAGGAGAAGTCTCGTTCTCGAACCCATGCGCATCTCGCAAAACCCTTCGTCACAACATTGGCTATCTATGTGGTTTGAATGCGGATCCGCCTCGTGGCATTCCGTCCGGAGAGGTGTGACATGAGTCACATTTCGGTGTCGGCTCGGGGATTGCGCGGGGTCGGGGAACGCGGCGATCGCTCTGACCGGGACACTTCATCCATGCCACGAGAGCTAGTCCCCGGGGTAACCGTGCTCGGCAACCTCGCGATCGACATCATCAACGGGGCGCCGCCCAGCCCGGGAGGATGCGCATCGTTCGCCGGGGTGGCGCTGCAGGCCGCGGGTGGGCCCGGCCGGATCGTCGCGATGGGCGCCGAACGCGACCACGCCCTGTTCGACGGGCTCCGCGCGCGGTTCGGGTCGCTGGTGCAGATCCTGCCCTCGGAACTGACGAGTTCCTTCAGCCTCGACTACGACGACACCGATCACCGGCACATGGGGGTAGAGGCGATCGGCCCGGTGTGGACGGCAGCGGACGTCGAGATGGCGGATCCGGCCACGACATGGGTACACCTGGCTCCCTTGCTGCGCACCGATTTTCCGGCCGGGACGGTCGCTGCCCTGGCGGCGCGAGGTCATCGGGTCGCCTACGACGGGCAGGGTCTCGTGCGTGCCGACCGGCTCGGGCCGCTGGTCGAGGATCGGCACTTTCCCGCCGATCTGCTCGCCGACGTCGACATTCTCAAGCTGGCCGAGGACGAGGCGGTGATCGTCGCCGACGGCCCGTTCGACGGGTCCACCGCGGAGCGGCTCGGGGTCGCGGAGATCCTGGTCACCTACGGCTCCGAGGGATGCGACATCTATATCGAAGGCGCGGTGGAGCGCGTCCCGGCCGCGTGGCGGGTGCTCGACGTCCAGACCACCGGGGCGGGGGACATGTTCACCGCCTGTTATGTCGCGCACCGCGCGGCAGGACATGACCCGCATCGCGCGGCGGAATCGGCCAGCGAACTGGTGGCCAGGGAGCTGGACAAGCGGGTGCACACCGGAACCCCCGATCTGGCGTAGGTGCAGGTCGGGATCTAAACTCGACAGGTGTCAACTAGGTGCTTGCCGGTGCTAGCAGTCAGCTACCGGCCGGTAGCTTTTTCCTTAGAGAATGACATTCTCCTAAACGTGACGAAAACCACAGTTTTGTCTCAAAACGGGCTTCTTCACGCCCACGATCAGCACCTTCGTTCCGAACCCACCCGCGTGTCGGGGGGCGGCGCGGTGAAGCCCAGCCTAAGAGCAGTGCAATAATCGGTACTGGTAGTGACATCAAAATTCTGTGGACGTTTGATCCGGCGGCGCGTCACGTGACAGCGGCTCGGAAAGACGTGGTCAAAGAACGTGTGAAAGGCGGTAGCCGTGGGTGAGAACGGCAACGGCAATGGCGCCGCGCCGCGGCAGAAGCTCGAAAAGGTAGTCATCCGCTTCGCCGGCGACTCGGGCGACGGTATGCAGCTGACCGGTGACCGCTTCACCTCTGAAGCTGCGCTGTTCGGCAACGACCTGGCGACCCAGCCGAATTACCCGGCCGAGATCCGCGCGCCACAGGGCACCCTGCCCGGTGTGTCGTCGTTCCAGATCCAGATCGCCGACTACGACATCCTGACCGCCGGTGACCGTCCCGACGTGCTCGTGGCGATGAACCCGGCAGCGCTCAAGGCCAATGTCTCGGACCTGCCCCGCGGCGGTCTGATCATCGCCAACTCCGATGAGTTCACCAAGCGCAACCTCGCCAAGGTCGGATACGACAACAATCCGCTAGAGGATGACACGTTGTCCGACTACGTGGTGACCTCCGTCGCGATGACGACGCTGACCCTCGGCGCGGTCGAGGCGATCGGCGCCACCAAGAAGGACGGCCAGCGCGCCAAGAACATGTTCGCCCTCGGCCTGCTGTCGTGGATGTACGGCCGCGAGCTCGAGCACAGCGAGGCCTTCATCCGGGAGAAGTTCTCCCGCAAGCCCGATGTGGCCGAGGCCAACGTCCTCGCGTTGAAGGCCGGCTGGAACTACGGCGAGACCACCGAGGCATTCGCCACCACCTACGAGGTGTCGCCGGCCAAGCTGAAGTCGGGTGAATACCGGCAGATCTCGGGTAACACCGCGCTGGCCTACGGCATCGTGACCGCCGGGCATCTGGCCCAGATCCAGGTGGTGCTGGGCACTTACCCGATCACCCCGGCGTCGGACATCCTCCACGAGCTGTCCAAGCACAAGAACTTCAACGTCCTGACCTTCCAGGCCGAGGACGAGATCGCCGGCATCGGCGCGGCCATCGGTGCGTCCTACGGCGGTGCGCTGGGCGTCACCAGCACCTCGGGTCCCGGTGTCTCACTCAAGTCCGAGGCCATCGGCCTGGCCGTGATGACCGAGCTGCCGCTGATCATCATCGACGTGCAGCGTGGCGGCCCGTCGACGGGTCTGCCGACCAAGACCGAGCAGGCCGACCTGTTGCAGGCGCTGTTCGGCCGCAACGGCGAGTCACCGGTCGCGATCCTGGCCCCGAAGTCGCCGTCGGACTGCTTCGACATCGCCGTGGAGGCTTCGCGCATCGCGGTCGACTACCACACCCCGGTCATCATCCTGTCCGACGGTGCGGTGGCCAACGGCTCTGAGCCCTGGCAGATCCCGGACATCAGCACCTACCCGCCGATCGAGCACAAGTTCGCCAAGTCCGGCGAGCCGTTCGCTCCCTACGCGCGTGATCCCGAGACCCTGGCCCGGCAGTTCGCGGTGCCCGGCACCCCGGGCCTGGAGCACCGGATCGGTGGTCTTGAGGCCGCCAACGGTTCGGGCAACATCTCCTACGAGCCCAAGAACCACGACCTCATGGTGCGGCTGCGCCAGGAGAAGATCGCGGGTATCACGGTGCCCGATCTCGAGGTCGACGACCCCAACGGCGATGCCGAACTGCTCATGCTGGGCTGGGGCAGCAGCTACGGACCGATCGGCGAGGCATGCCGGCGGGCCCGCCGCAAGGGCATCAAGGTGGCCCAGGCCCATCTGCGTCACCTCAACCCCTTCCCGGCCAACCTCGGGGAGGTGCTGCGCCGCTACCCGAAGGTGGTGGTGCCGGAGATGAACCTGGGTCAGCTCGCACTGCTGCTGCGCGGCAAGTACCTGGTCGACGTCCAGTCGGTGACCAAGGTGGAGGGCATGGCCTTCCTCGCCGACGAGGTCGAGAGCATCATCGATGCCGCCCTGGACGGCACACTCGGTGAGAAGGAAAACGACAAAGCCAAGTTCGCCCGGTTGGCGGCGGCCACCATTGAGGTTGAGGCGAGCGGTGTGGGAGCGAGCGCATGACTGACTTGATCGGTACGGATCTGGGTTTGACCGAAGGGTCACTGACCAAGAACGCCTTGGTGCCCACCACCGACCAGCCGCAGAAGGGCAAGGACTTCACCAGTGACCAGGAGGTCCGCTGGTGCCCGGGTTGCGGTGACTACGTCATCCTCAACACCATCCGCAACTTCCTGCCGGAGCTGGGCCTCAAGCGCGAGAACATCGCGTTCATCAGCGGTATCGGCTGCTCCAGCCGGTTCCCGTACTACCTGGAGACCTACGGCTTCCACTCGATCCACGGTCGTGCCCCGACCATCGCCACCGGCCTGGCGCTGGCCCGGCCCGATCTGTCGGTGTGGGTCGTCACCGGTGATGGTGACTCGCTGTCGATCGGTGGCAACCACCTGATCCACGCGCTGCGCCGCAACATCAACATCACGATCCTGCTGTTCAACAACCGGATCTACGGCCTGACCAAGGGGCAGTACTCGCCGACCTCTGAGGTCGGCAAGGTCACCAAGTCGACGCCGATGGGCTCGCTGGACTACCCGTTCAACCCGGTGTCGCTGGCGCTGGGCGCCGAGGCCACCTTCGTCGGCCGCGCGCTGGACTCCGACCGCAAGGGTCTGTCCGAGGTGCTGCGCGGCGCGGCCGAGCACCGCGGTGCCGCGCTGGTGGAGATCATGCAGGACTGCCCGATCTTCAACGACGGGTCGTTCGACGCGCTCCGCAAGGAAGGCGCCGAGGAGCGGCTGATCAACGTCACTCACGGCGAGCCGATCAAGTTCGGTACCGATGGTGAGTACTGCGTGGTCAAGTCCGGGTACGGCCTGGAGGTCGCCAAGACCGCCGACGTCGCAGCCGCTGACATCGTGGTTCACAACGCCGAGATCGACGATCCTGCCTACGCTTTCGCGCTGTCGCGGCTGAGCGAGCAGAACCTCGATCACATGGTGATGGGCATCTTCCGTAAGGTCAGCCGACCCACCTACGACGATGCCGCACGCCAGCAGGTCAACACGGCGATCGAATCCAAGCCCCACGACACCGCGGCTCTGCAATCCTTGCTGCGTGGCAAGGACACCTGGACCGTCGACTGACCGGGTCGACCGAAACGAATCAAGCACAGCCCCGCTCGCCGCAGTAGTTCTGGCGGGCGGGGCTTCGCGTCGTATGGGGCGCGACAAGGCGACGCTGCCGTTCGGCGGCTCGACCATGGTGGAGCATGTGGTCGCCGTCGTGAGTGCCCGCTGCTCACCGGTTTTCGTCATCGCCGCACCTGGGCAACCGCTGCCCGCACTGAGTGCGGAGGTGCTGCGCGACGAGGTGCGTGGGGTCGGGCCGCTGGTGGCGACGGGCCGCGGACTGCGTGCCGTGGCAGAGGCCGGTGTGGACCGCGCCTTCGTCTGCGCAGTGGACATGCCGTACCTTTCGGTGGACCTGATCGACGTCCTTGCGGCTCAAGCTGAGCGGTTACCTGCCGATATCGTGCTGCCCTGGGACGGCAGGGACCACTACCTCGCGGGGATCTACCGCAGTGCACTCACCGGGCAGATCGCCGATCTGGTGCGTGAGGGCCGGCGCAGTATGCGGGCGCTGGCCGAGTCCGTGGACACGCAACGGATCGTGATGGCCCCGCAGCGCGCCCTGACCAATGTCAACACAGCCGCCGATCTGCCCGGCGCGTGAACTACCGGCCGGATAACACTCAGCAAATTGCGAATTTGTACTCAAATTGGGCGCCATTTACCGTTTCGAAATAGTTGATCGATTATTTCACCGTATGTGGGTCCCGGGAAGCCGGATCAATTCGGGAAACGTCATCAGCTGGTGAGCGCCGGGTGCGCGCGAAAGTTACTGGTGTTCAAGATCGTTCGTCTGGTCATGCAGTGCGGGGACTTGCCCTGCTATTCGCTGCGGCAGGTGTTCAGTGTGTCTAAATTTGTGCCGAACCATCCCTGACCGCTCGGTTTGTCCGTGCTGGGCGATTCTGGGGCGGGCTGCGGAGTTGGCCGGCCGGACTGACGAATCTAGCTGGTCGAGTGAAAACTATTGCAGCTCAGCCTGTTTAGTGGGCCAGCTACCGGATCTGCGACGGTCGGAGGGATTCTGGCTCCGCTCGGCTGCGGTGCCCTGTGAACGTGATATCTCTTGTGCGCCAGTATGATCCGACGTCGGCCCGGAATCCGAGAGTTGTCCGGCTGTAGCGAACTGAATCCCTTGGTGTGGCCGGCTGTGACACTCGCCGATGGCATCTACCTGGGCTTTTGTTGTCTCATCCGTTGTTTGCCCGCATTCGGGAACCTCGATCAAGTGTGCCAGCTCACAAAAAACGCGTGATCTCGATCACGATTTGTTTGTGCCGATCACGAAACGGTAACGGCGCAGCTTCCCTTGCTGACCTGCACAAACGATTCGTTCAGTCTCTCGTTATCTGTCCGTGATCTTTCCGCGATCGCTTCTACATCGATATGACTTCTCTTCGAGACCTTTGTACGGTCCAAAGCGTCTCCACAGGGAGCAAATAATTTCAACACCAAGAACCTGCGTGTGAGTGGGGCCGCGGTGGCGATTACGCCCGACGCGGGGGCCTGGGTCTGATCCCGGGCCGGGCACTGTGGCCCTCCCTTTCGTGCCTGACCGAGACGGCGCGAACCAACCCCTCCGGCCTGGATTCAGGCTTTCCGCACCCGCCTGGCGGGTGCTGTTTGGCGCGCGCTTGGCGAGAGGAACGAAGTGAAGAACATCCGCAAGACGTTTGGGCTGGGCATCATTGCTGGAGCGCTCGCTGTGGCTCCCGTGGCACTGGGTGCCGGTACCGCCAATGCGGACAGCGTCAACTGGGACGCCGTCGCTGCCTGTGAGTCGGGCGGCAACTGGGCGATCAACACCGGTAACGGCTACTACGGCGGCCTGCAGTTCAACATGGGCACCTGGCGCGCCAACGGCGGCTCGGGTTCGCCCCACCAGGCCTCGCGCGCCGAGCAGATCCGGGTCGCTGAGAACGTGCTGCGCACCCAGGGCATCGGTGCCTGGCCGGTGTGCGGCAAGCGCGGCTAGTACCAGCGCAACCACAACTTGATAGGAAGCGGTGCCGGGCCTCTGCCCGGCGCCGCTTCTGTTTCATCAGAAGGCCCTCCGGTTACTCGAGCCTCGACAACCTCCTGAAAAACTTCAGCCTCCTCTGTAACGGGTGACGTTGGTCACACGAACCCATTAGTGACCGCACAGTTGCATGAACGTGATCGGCATCTGCAGTGGTCCTTGGTGTCAAAGGTCGGGGAAGGACCGTGAGATGACCATACGAAGGGCGTTGACCAGGGCTTTCTGGCTTGCTGCGGCGTCGGCGGGCCTCATGCTCGCACCCACGTTCGCCACTGCGGCGACAGCCGCCGCCGACACGGTGAACTGGGATGCGATCGCCGAATGCGAATCGGGCGGCAACTGGTCCACCGACACCGGCAACGGCGCCTACGGCGGTCTCCAGTTCAAACCGGCCACCTGGGCCTCGCACGGTGGCATCGGATCGCCTGCCACCGCGTCCCGCGAGGAGCAGATACGGGTGGCCGAGAACGTCCTGGCCACCCAGGGGATCGGAGCCTGGCCCACGTGCGGGGCCCGGGGTGGAATGCCGGCGGGCTGGGCGGCGGCACCCAGCGCACCGAGTGGCTGCCAGGCAGTGCGTCCCGGTTCGGTGCTGGGAATCTTCGACCTACGCCGGATCTGCTCGACGTTCCTCGACCCTCTTGGAGCGTTCGGAGTGCCGCACTGAGCTCAGCGCACCGGGGTGAACGCCCCGCGTCCGGCGATCGAGGCCAGATGCCGGGTCAACACGAACTCGGGCACGACGACGGTCGCCCGGGTGGCCGCGGCGCTCAGTGCCGCTGGGCGCAGGTTCACGATCCGGCCGATCAACTGCGACTCCCGGACGATCCTCATGACCCGCTTTCGGCGCAGGGCTGCGAAGCGGGCGAAGGCGGTCGGCAGATCCGGCTCCTGGACCGCAAGACCGGCCAGGGTCGCCGCGTCCTCCAACCCCTGGCAGCCGCCCTGCCCCAGATGCGGGCGCATCGGATGCGCGGCGTCCCCGGCGATCACCACCGGCCCCCGCGCCCAGTGGCGCGCAGGGGTGCGGTCGTACAGGTCGTTGCGCAATACCTGTTCGGGATCGGTCGCGGCGAGCATCGCCGGGATGGGGTCGGCCCAGCCGTCGAAGATCCGCTGTAGGTAGCTCAGCTCCCCGCCATCGTTGGAGTGTCCCTGTGGCGTCCGCTGAGTGGCGAACCAGTAGGTGTGATGGGTGCCGAGCGGCACATGGCCCGCTTCCATGCCGGGGGCCATCGTCTCGCCCGAGAGTTCGGGGTCGATGGTGCATTCGGCCACCCCGCGCCAGGCCGTGTACCCGGCGTAGCGGCGTTCCAATGGGCCGTTGAGGTGACGCGCCACCACCGAGTCCACTCCGTCGGCGCCGATGACCGCGGAGGCCGCTCTGTCGGATCCGTCGGACAACCCCACCCGCACGGCGCCGCCACGGACCTCGAGCGTCTGCACCCCGACCCCGTATTCGACCGTGCCCGGGCGCAGGCCCGCGGTGAGGATCTCGGTCAGCGATGTCCGATGAATCACCACCAGCGGTTCGCCCAGCGCTCTGGTCATCCGGTCGGCCGCCGGCCGGCGCAGCCAGGTGCCGTCGTGCCAGCGCAACGCTCCGGCGGTAACCCGGCCGCCGGACCCGCGCACCGCGTCGCCGAGACCGATCACGTCGAGCGCCGCCAGGGCATTGGGCCAAATGCTGATCCCGGCCCCGGTGGTGGTGTCGGTACGGGTTTCGAGGACGGTGACCTCATATCCGTGCTGCTGCAATGCGACTGCCGTCGCCAGGCCGGTGATACCCGCGCCGATGACGAGGACGGACTGTGCCATCGCTCGAATCTAACCCGACCAAGTCAGGGGCCCACCACGGGCAGAGTTGGGATCGGTAGCCTTCCAGCGGTCGCACAGTGTTTGTACAGCTTTCCCGGCCGAACTCGCCGGGATGACACGAATGAGAGGTCTGATGAAACTCACCCGCTTCGGTATCGCCCTGGGCGCTGCCGCCGTCGCCGTCTCCGCATTGAGCGGTTGTTCGAAGGCGACCGAGCTCAGGGATGCCGCAGCCGGTGCGGCCGAGAAGGTCGTGTCGTCGGGTACGGAGAAGATCACCGAAGCGGTCTCGGGCAACCTGTTCACCGCCGAGGGCATCGACAACGCCTATGCGGCAATCGCTGACAAGGTCGGGGCCAACCCGATGCAGGTGGTCGATGTCGTGATCACGCCGGGTGTGATCAAGGTGGAGGCCGTCGACCCGAACGCCCCGACCGAGCTGAACGAATGGAGCTACACGTCCGGGGCGGTCGCGCCGTCGCGTCCGATCGACTACGACGACGACACCGAGGCCTTGCAGCAGAACCTGTTCGCCACCTCCGACGTGCCCAGCAGTGCGATCGCCGCGGCGATCGAGGGCGCCGTGGCGGCCAGCGAGATTCCTGACGGCAAGGTCCAGACGGTGAGCATCAAGCGCAACATCCCGTTCGACGAGAACGTGATCATGTTCATCAACGTCCAGGGTGAGCGCAGCAGCAAGCAGGTGCGAGCCGACGTCACCGGCAAGATCACCGAAGTGGCCTGACCCACCGGGGAAGAGCTTTGCCACGCGGCCCGTACCGGACTCCGGTGCGGGCCGCGCCGTTACGGTGGACAGCCATGACGGTGTTTGACGATCTCGACGACTACCTCGTGTTGCCCCGGGTGTCAGGTCTCGCGGTGTCGCCGGATGGCACTCGGCTGGTCACCACGGTGAGCGCACTCAATGACAAGCGCACCGAATTCCTCAGTGCGATATGGGAACTGGACCCGGACGGGATCGAACCGGCGCGCCGGTTGACCCATGGGATCAAGGGGGAGTCGGGACCGGCGTTCACGGCCGACGGCGATCTGCTGTTCGTCGCGGTACGTGGCGGGGACGGCGAGGACAAACCGCCCGCGGCCCTGTGGCGTCTGCCCGCGTCCGGCGGAGAGGCATTCGAGACACTGACCATGCCCGGCGGTGTCACCGGTGCGCTGAGCGCCCGGGCCGCCGACGTCACGGTGGTGGCCGCGCCCCTGTTGCCGTCGTCGGACGGAGTGGACGACGACAAGGCGCGGCGGGACGCCCGCAAGGACAACAAGGTGTCGGCGATCCTGCACAGCGGCTACCCGGTCCGGTTCTGGGATCACGACCTCGGTCCGGACCAACCGCATCTCTTCGACGCCGACGGGCGTCGGGACCTGACCGCCGGCCCGGGCGCGGCGTTGCGGGAGACGAGCTTCGATCTCAGCGCCGACGGCGGATTCGTGGTGACGTCATGGCAGGAACCGGGCCCCGGCACAGCCCTGCGGGTGGTCCTGGTGCGCATCGACCGGGCCACCGGCGAACGCACCACCATCGCAGAGGAACCCGGAGCCGATCTGGAACGCCCCGCAATCGCCCCGGACGGCAGCGCGGTGGCCTTCACCAGGGAAACCCATTCCACTCCCACCGCACCGCCGCGGATCACGTTGTGCTGCATGCGGTTCGGTGAAGATCCGGTGGAGCTGACCGGTGGCTGGGACCGCTGGCCGTCCTCGGTGGCCTGGACGGTGGATTCGTCGGCGCTGATCGTGACGGCCGACGACGGCGGCCGTGGCCCCATCTTCTCCGTCGATCCGGTCTCCGGCGAGGTCACCCGACTCACCCACGACGACTTCACCTACACCGATGTGCGGCCGGCGCCCGGAGGGGTGATTTTCGCGTTGCGCAGCTCGTATGCCGCGCCGCCGCACCCGGTCCGCATCGATCGGGACGGCACCGTCACCGCGCTGCCGTGCTTCGACGCGCCCGAACTGCCGGGCACCGTGACCGAGGTGACCGCGACCGCCGCCGACGGCACGCCGGTCCGGTCCTGGCTCACGCTGCCCGACGGTGACGAACCGGCCCCGTTGGTGCTGTGGATCCACGGCGGGCCGTTGGGCAGTTGGAACACCTGGCACTGGCGGTGGAATCCGTGGCTGCTCACTGCTCAGGGCTACGCCGTGCTGATGCCGGATCCGGGGCTGTCCACCGGCTACGGCCAGGACTTCATCGCGCGCGGCTGGGGCTCGTGGGGTGGCGATCCCTACACCGATCTGATGGCGGCCACGGATGCCGCGTGCGCACATCCCCGCGTCGACGCGTCACGCACCGCCGCGATGGGCGGCTCGTTCGGCGGCTACATGGCCAACTGGATCGCCGGGCACACCGATCGATTCCAGGCGATCGTCACCCATGCCAGCCTGTGGGCACTGGACCAGTTCGGCCCCACCACCGACGGGGCGTACTGGTGGGCTCGTGAGATGACACCCGAGATGGCCCAGCGCAATTCGCCGCACCGGTTCGTCGGTGAGATCACCACCCCGATGCTCGTCATCCACGGCGACAAGGACTATCGAGTGCCGATCGGCGAGGGATTGCGGCTGTGGTACGAGTTGCTCACGTATTCAGGGCTGCCGGCCGACGAGAACGGCGAGAGCCCGCACCGCTTCCTGTATTACCCCACCGAGAACCACTGGGTGCTGTCGCCGCAGCACGCCAAGATCTGGTACCAGGTGGTGACCGCGTTCCTGGCCGATCACCTGCGGGGCGAACCGGTGCAGCTGCCCGAACTGCTCGGGTAGCGTCGAGATCGTGACGCAGCGTGAGTTTGATCTGGTGCTGTACGGCGCCACGGGTTTCGCCGGAAAACTGACCGCCGAATACCTGGCCAGGGCCGGGGGGTCGGCCCGGATCGCCCTGGCCGGCCGTTCGGAGGAGCGCTTGCGCGCGATCCGCGACGGTCTGGGCGCCGCCGCGCAGTCCTGGCCGCTGGTGACCGCGGACGCCACCTCTCAGGCCTCACTCGACGCGATGGCCGCGCGCACCCAGGTGGTGGTGACGACCGTGGGTCCCTACGCGCGCTACGGCATGCCGTTGGTCGCGGCCTGCGCCGCGGCCGGGACCGATTACGCCGATCTCACCGGTGAGACCACATTCATCCGCGACAGCATCGACCTGCACCACAAGCAAGCGGTCGACACCGGTGCGCGGATCGTGCATTCGTGCGGATTCGATTCGGTGCCATCCGATCTCACGGTGTACGCCCTCTATCAACGTGCCCTCGCCGACGGCGCGGGTGAGCTCGGCGACACCAACCTGGTGGTCCGCAGTTTCGCCGGCGGTGTGTCAGGCGGCACGGTGGCCTCGATGCTGGAGCTGCTCGACACGCTGTCGTCGGATCCGGAGGCCCGGGCGTTGATGAACGATCCGTACACGCTGAGCCCCGACCGCGGGGCCGAGCCCGAACTCGGCGCACAGCCGGACGTGCGGTGGCGGCGAGGTGGTGAGATCGCTCCCGAACTTGCCGGCTACTGGACCGGCGCGTTCGCGATGGCCGCGCCGAACACCCGAATCGTGCGGCGTAGCAACGCATTACTGAACTACGCCTACGGACGCCGCTTCGAGTACGCCGAGCAGATGAGCCTGGGCCGCTCGGTCGCCGCGCCGCTGGCCGCGGCGGCGGTGACGGGTGCCAACGCCTTCACGCTCGGCGTCGGCGGTCGCTACTTCAACCGGCTCCCCGGCGGCCTGGTCGCGAAGGTGGCGCCCAAACCGGGAACCGGTCCCAGCGAACGCGCCCGCGAGCGGGGCCACTACCGCGTCGAGACGTACACCACCACGACTTCGGGTGCGCGGTACGTGACAAGCATGGCCCAGCAAGGCGATCCCGGATACAAGTCGACCGCGGTGTTGCTCGGAGAGTGCGGGCTGGCGCTGGCAACCGACCGTGAGGCGCTGTCGGACCGGCGCGGCGTGCTGACGCCGGTGGCCGCGATGGGCGATGTCCTGCTCACCCGGCTACCAGCCGCCGGAGTGTCGCTCGAGACCACCAAGCTGGGCTGAGCCGCCCCGACATGAATCGATCGGCCTGCGTCGAACACCTGTGGGACAAGATCAGATTCGACTAGTGTCGGTGCCGAGGACTTCCAGTACGCCAGCAACGAAGGTGGGATAGAAAAATGGCCGGTCTCGACGATCTGTTCGCACAGATCCCCGTGGCGGATATCGCAAGCAAGCTCGGCGCGGATGAAGGCGAGGTGAACGCCGCCATCAAGACCCTGGTTCCGGCCCTGGTCGGCGGTGTGGCAGAGAACGTACAAGCTGACAACATCGATTCGAGCGACCTCGAGTCCGCGGTCACCGCCCAGGGTGCGAGCGGTCTGCTCGACGGCGGGGTGAGCGTCGACCAGGTCGACGCGAACGAGGGCAACCAGATCGTCTCGAAGATCTTCGGTGGCAACGACAGCAACCAGGTCGCCTCGGCGTTGGCAGGCACCGGCGCCGGCGGCGGTGATCTGATCAAGAAGCTGCTGCCGATCCTGGCCCCCATCGTGCTCGCCTACATCGGCAAGCAGTTCGCGCAGAAGAACGCGGCTCCGGCCGAGGCGGCCCCGCAGGCGTCCGGCGGGGGCGGGCTCGGGGACATCCTCGGCAGCATCCTGGGCGGAGCGGTCGGTGGCGGTGCCGCCGCCAACAACAACCCGCTGGGCAGCATCCTCGGCAGCGTGCTCGGCGGCGGTGGCGGCCAGAACAACGCCATCGGCGAGATCCTCGGCGGCCTGCTCGGCGGCAAGAAGTAACTTCGGCACAGACCGGCTCGAAAGCCTCCGACGCCCAGCGAACGCACCGGGCATCGGGGGCTTTCGCGTTTCAGTGCACGTCCTTCTTAGAATGGCTCGGTGACTCCCACCCCTGACAATCGTGCCGATGCCCTCCCCAAATCCTGGGATCCGGCCGCGGTAGAAGCCGACCTGTACCAGGGCTGGGTGGATGCCGGATACTTCACCGCCGATCCGGCCAGCGAAAAGCCTCCGTACTCGATCGTGTTGCCGCCGCCGAACGTGACCGGCAGCCTGCACATGGGCCACGCGCTCGACCACACCCTGATGGATGCCCTCACCCGGCGTAAGCGCATGCAGGGATATGAGGTGCTGTGGCTGCCCGGGATGGACCATGCCGGCATCGCCACCCAGACCGTGGTGGAGAAGCAGCTCGCCGCTGACGGCAAGACGAAGGAAGACTTCGGTCGAGAGCTGTTCGTCGAGAAGGTGTGGGACTGGAAGCGCGAATCCGGCGGCACGATCGGCGGCCAGATGCGTCGTCTCGGTGACGGCGTGGACTGGAGCCGGGACCGCTTCACCATGGACGAGGGCCTGTCGCGGGCGGTGCGCACCATCTTCAAGCGCCTGTTCGACGCCGGGCTGATCTACCAGGCCGAGCGGTTGGTGAACTGGTCGCCGGTGCTGGAGACCGCGATCAGTGACCTCGAGGTCAAGTACGAGGACGTCGAGGGTGAGCTGGTCTCGTTCCGCTACGGCTCGATGAACGACGACGAGCCCCACATCATCGTCGCCACCACCCGCGTCGAGACCATGCTCGGTGACACCGCGATCGCCGTGCATCCCGACGACGAGCGGTACCGCCACCTGGTCGGGACGACGCTGCCGCACCCGTTCGTCGACCACGGGATGGTGATCGTGGCCGACACCCACGTCGACCCCGAATTCGGAACCGGCGCAGTCAAAGTCACCCCCGCGCACGACCCCAACGACTTCGAGATCGGCCTGCGCCATCAGCTGCCGATGCCGACCATCATGGACGCCAAGGGCCGGATCGCCGACACCGGAACCCAATTCGACGGCATGGACCGGTTCGAGGCCCGGGTCAAGGTGCGTGAGGCGCTGGCCGAGCAGGGCCGGATCGTCGAGGAGAAGCGGCCCTACCTGCACAGCGTCGGACACTCGGAGCGCAGCGGCGAGCCCATCGAGCCGCGGCTGTCGCTGCAGTGGTGGGTCAAGGTGGAAGGCCTGGCCAAGGCGGCAGGCGACGCGGTGCGCAACGGCAACACCGTGATTCACCCGCCGAGCCTGGAGCCGCGCTGGTTCGCCTGGGTGGACAACATGCACGACTGGTGCATCTCCCGGCAGCTGTGGTGGGGACACCGGATCCCGATCTGGCACGGCCCCAACGGCGAAACGGTGTGCGTCGGCCCCGACGAGACCCCGCCGGCCGGCTGGGAACAGGACCCCGACGTTCTCGACACCTGGTTCTCCTCGGCACTGTGGCCGTTCTCCACCATGGGCTGGCCCGACCACACCCCGGACCTGGCCAAGTTCTACCCGACGTCGGTGCTGGTCACGGGCTACGACATCCTGTTCTTCTGGGTGGCCCGGATGATGATGTTCGGCACCTTCGTCGGCGACGACCCGGCCATCACGTTCGACGGGGCGCGGGGCCCGCAGGTTCCCTTTGAGAACGTCTTTCTGCACGGGCTCATCCGCGACGAGTTCGGGCGCAAGATGAGCAAGTCGCGCGGCAACGGCATCGACCCGCTGGACTGGGTGGAGAAGTTCGGCGCCGATGCCCTGCGCTTCACCCTGGCCCGCGGTGCCAGCCCCGGCGGCGACCTGTCGATCGGCGAGGATCACGCCAGGGCCTCCCGGAACTTCGCCACCAAGCTGTTCAATGCCACGCGATTTGCGTTGATGAATGGTGCGGCGCCCGCTCCGGTGCCTGCCGCGAGCGAGCTGACCGACGCCGACCGCTGGATCCTCGGTCGCCTCGAAGAGGTTCGCGCCGAAGTGGATGCGGCCCTGGACAGCTATGAGTTCAGCCGAGCCTGCGAATCGCTGTACCACTTCGCCTGGGACGAGTTCTGCGACTGGTACGTGGAATTGGCCAAGGTGCAGCTGGGAGAGGGCGTGGCTCATACCACGGCCGTGCTGGCGGCCGTGCTCGACGCTCTGCTCAAGCTGCTGCACCCGGTCATGCCGTTCGTCACCGAGACCCTGTGGAAGACGCTGACCGACGGCGAGTCGATCGTCATCGCCCAGTGGCCGCAGCCGTCCGGCATCGCGCTGGATCCTGAAGCGGCACAACACATCGCCGACATGCAGAAGCTGATCACCGAGGTGCGCCGCTTCCGCAGCGATCAGGGGCTGGCCGACCGGCAGCGGGTTCCGGCCCGGCTGTCGGCCGTCGCCGAGGCCGGCCTGACCGAGCAACTGCCCGCAGTCACCGCGTTGGCCTGGCTGACCGACGCCGGTGACGGGTTCACCCCGTCGGCCTCGGTCGAGGTGCGCCTGACCCAGGCCACGGTGCTCGTCGAGGTGGACACCTCGGGCACCGTCGACGTCGCGGCCGAGCGTCGCAGGCTGGAGAAGGACCTGGCCGCCGCGCAGAAGGAACTCGCCACCACGACGGCGAAGCTCGGTAACGAGGCGTTCCTGGCCAAGGCGCCCGAGAACGTCGTCGACAAGATCCGCGGCCGTCAGCAGTTGGCCGGCGAAGAGGTCGAGCGCATCAACGCCCGCCTGGCTGGGTTGGCCAAGTGACTGATCCGGTTCCCACGCCGGACGAGATCGCGGCGCTGCTGCAGGTCGAGCACCTGCTCGATCAGCGGTGGCCCGAGACCAAGCTGGATCCCAGCACGGCACGGATCTCGGCCCTGCTGGAGTTGCTGGGTTCACCGCAGCGGGCCTACCCCTCGATCCATGTCGCGGGGACCAACGGGAAGACGTCGGTGGCGCGCATCATCGATGCGCTGCTGACCGCGCTGCACCGGCGCACGGGACGCACCACCAGCCCGCATCTGCAGTCTGCGGTGGAGCGCATCTCGATCGATGGAAAGCCCATCACCCCAGCGCAATACGTGGATACCTATCGCGAGATCGAACCGTTCGTCGAACTGGTGGACCGGCAGTCCGAGGCTGCCGGCGGCCCGAAGATGAGCAAGTTCGAGGTCCTCACGGCGATGGCCTTCGCGGCGTTCGCCGACGTGCCCATCGACGTCGCGGTCATCGAGGTCGGGATGGGCGGACGCTGGGACGCCACCAACGTCGTCAACGCCCCGGTCGCGGTGATCACCCCGATCGGCCTCGACCACACCGACTACCTCGGCGACACGATCGCCGAGATCGCGGGGGAGAAGGCCGGCATCATCACCCGCCAGCCCGACGATCTGGTGCCGACCGACACCGTGGCGGTCATCGGCAAGCAGGTTCCCGAGGCCATGGAGGTGCTGCTGGCCGAAGCGGTGCGCGCCGATGCCGCCGTGGCCCGCGAGGACTCCGAGTTCGCGGTGCTGAGCAGGCAGGTCGCGATCGGCGGGCAGCTGCTGGAGCTGCAGGGCCTCAGCGGGGTGTATTCGGACATCTTCCTGCCGCTGCACGGTGAGCATCAGGCCCACAACGCAGTGCTGGCCCTGGCGGCCGTCGAGGCGTTCTTCGGCGCGGGCGCCGACCGCCAGCTCGACGTCGAGGCGATCCGGGCCGGTTTCGCGGCGGTGCGCAGCCCGGGCCGCTTGGAGCGGATGCGAAGTGCACCAACGGTTTTCATTGATGCTGCGCACAATCCGGCGGGTGCCACGGCGCTGGCGCAGACGCTGCAGGAAGAGTTCGACTTCCGCTTCCTGGTCGGCGTGGTGTCGGTGATGGCGGACAAGGATGCCGGCGGCGTCCTGAACGCGTTGGAGCCGGTGTTCGATCAGATCGTGATCACCCACAACGGCTCACCGCGGGCGATGGATGTCGAGGCACTGGCGTCGCTGGCCGAAGAGCGTTTCGGGCAGGACCGGGTGATCACCGCCACGACATTGGCGGACGCCATCGAGACCGCCACCGCCCTGGTCGAAGAGGCCGGGGCCGACGAAGGCCTGTCCGGGGCCGGCATGGTGATCACCGGTTCGGTGGTGACCGCCGGTGAGGCCCGGACCCTGTTCGGACGGGACCCACAGTGAGCGATCAGACCCCTGGCGATCAGACGCCGAGCGAGAAGCCGGCACCGCCGGATCCGTGGAAGAGCTTCCGCGGGGTGATGGCGGGGACGCTGATCCTCGAGGCGATCGTCGTATTGCTGGCTCTGCCGGTGGTCGGTGTCAGCGGGACCGGGCTGACCTGGACGTCGGGCGGCTTCGTGGTCGGGCTGGCCATCGTGTTGATCCTGATGTCGGGGATCCAGGGCCGGCCCTGGGCCATCTGGGCCAACCTGGGCATCCAGCTGGTGGTGATCGCCGGTGCGCTCGTCCATGGGGCAATCGGCTTCATCGGCGTGATCTTCGCAGTGGTCTGGCTGCTGATCGTGTACCTGCGGGGTGAGGTCAAACGCCGGCAGGCGCGTGGCCTGCTGCCGGGGCAGCAACCGCCCAGCGAATAGGCCGGTGATAGCTGCGCCACAGTGCGGTCTCGGTCGGGACCCCGAGATGGCGCGGCGCGGTTACCGACCGGTACGCTCTCTGCCGTGACTGAGCAGACCCTTGTGTTGATCAAGCCCGACGGCGTGCAGCGCCACCTGGTCGGGGAGATCCTCGGCCGGATCGAGCGCAAGGGTCTGACCCTGGCGGCGCTCGAACTCAAGAACGTCAGCGTCGAGCTGGCCAAGCAGCACTACGCCGAGCACGACGGCAAGCCGTTCTTCGATTCGCTGCTGGAGTTCATCACCTCCGGACCCGTCGTCGCGGCCATCGTCGAGGGCCCGCGCGCCATCGCCGCGTTCCGTCAGATCGCCGGCGGCACCGATCCGGTGGAGAAGGCTGTGCCCGGCACCATCCGCGGTGACCTGGCGCTTGTGACCCAGGACAACCTCGTGCACGGCTCGGATTCTCCGGAGTCGGCGGCCCGCGAGATCGCCCTGTGGTTCCCTGGCGAAGCCTCCGCCCGATAAACCTTCTCGCAGTCTGGTCAGTACCGCGTCAGTGATGTGGGATACTGGTTGCGGGTAGCCAGCCTCAACCGAGGCTGAACACCCGAATGAAGACTTCGACGAGCGCGACCACCGCAATCCGGTGCGGCGCGGGCCGTCCAGCCATCATTCAGCCAGGCACCGGGTGGGTTCGGTAGCGAGCCGCCCGGAGCGAGACCACAACAAGTCCGGGGAAAGTGTCCCGGGCCAATAGCGGAAGCCCTCGCGTGGCCGCGTCGATACGACGCGCCCGGGGGCTTGAGGAGAATTCGTGGCCGAAGATGCCCAGAATGACGACCTATCAACCCAGACTCCGCAACAGGAGGGACTGCCCGAGCGCCTGAGAGTCCACTCGCTGGCGCGGGTACTAGGCACCACCAGTCGGCGTGTGCTCGATGCCTTGGCGGAGTTCGACGGTCGTCAGCGCAGCGCGCATTCCACGATCGACAAGGTCGACGCCGAGCGCGTCCGTGACGCGCTGGCGGTCGAGTCGGCCGAGGCGCCCGTTGTGCAGGCCGAACCTGCGCAGGCGGAACTGGTCCAGGTTGAGGCCGTGGCGGTTACCGTGACCGAGCCCGCGGCAGCTCCGGCTCAAGCCGAACCCGCCGCCGCGGACGCTGCGGAGGGTGACGCCGAACCGGCTGCCGACGAGCGGTCACAGGCCGACGTCGCACTGGTCGGTGACGAGCCCGAATCCCGGTTGATCCTGGAGACCGCGAACATTCCGTCGGCCCGGGAGGCCCACACCGAGCGTGCCGACTACCTGCCGCTGTTCGTGGCGCCGCAGCCCGTCAGCTTCGTGCAGGTGCACGTCGACGAGGATGACGACGACGAAGACGACGACGCCGATACCGGCAGCGACGCCGACTCCGAGAGCGACGACGAGCAGGCGGATCGCCCCGCCGCGCGCCGGCGACGTCGTGGACGCCGCGGGCGTGGTCGAGGCCGCGGCGAGCAGGCCGACGACAACGGCCCGGAATCCGACAACGACACCACCGATGACCAGAGCGAATCCGACCAGGATTCCGAGGACGACTCCGACGATTCGGACGAGGGCAACGACGAGGACACCACCGGCAGCGACGGCACCAGCCGGCGTCGCCGTCGTCGCCGCAGGCGCAAGTCCGGCTCGGGCGACAACGACGACGCGGGCTCACCCGATGACCCGCCCAACACCGTCGTGCACGAGCGCGCCCCGCGCGCCGAGCGGTCGGGCAAGAGCAGCGACGATTCGGAGATCCAGGGGATCAGCGGATCGACCCGCCTGGAGGCCAAGCGCCAGCGCCGCCGCGACGGTCGCGACGCAGGCCGTCGTCGCCCGCCGATCCTGAGCGAGGCAGAGTTCCTGGCCCGTCGCGAGGCCGTCGAGCGCACCATGATCGTGCGTGACAAGGTGCGCACCGAGCCGCCGCACGAGGGGGCCCGCTACACCCAGATCGCCGTGCTGGAAGACGGCGTCGTCGTCGAGCACTTCGTCACTTCGGCGGCGTCGGCCTCCCTGGTCGGCAACATCTACCTCGGCATCGTGCAGAACGTGCTGCCCTCGATGGAGGCCGCCTTCGTCGACATCGGCCGCGGCCGCAACGGCGTGCTCTATGCCGGTGAGGTGAACTGGGAGGCCGCCGGGCTCGGCGGCTCGAACCGCAAGATCGAGCAGGCGCTCAAGCCGGGCGACTACGTGGTGGTGCAGGTCAGCAAGGACCCGGTGGGACACAAGGGTGCCCGCCTCACCACGCAGGTTTCGCTGGCCGGCCGCTACCTGGTCTACGTCCCGGGCGCATCGTCGACCGGGATCAGCCGCAAGCTGCCCGACACCGAACGTCAGCGGCTCAAGGAGATCCTCAAAGAGGTCGTGCCCGCCGACGCGGGCGTGATCATCCGTACCGCCTCAGAAGGCGTCAAGGAAGAGGACATCCGCTCCGACGTCGAGCGGCTGCAGCAGCGCTGGACCGAGATCGAGGCCAAGGCCGCCGAGGTCACCGCGAAGAAGGCCGGCGCCGCCGTCGCCCTCTACGAAGAGCCCGATGTTCTGGTCAAGGTGATCCGCGACCTGTTCAACGAGGACTTCTCGGGTCTGATCGTCTCCGGTGACGAGGCCTGGGACACGATCAACAAGTACGTGAACACCGTCGCCCCCGACCTGGTCGGCCGGCTGACGAAGTACGAACCGGCCGGTGGCGCCGATGCGCCCGACGTCTTCGCCGTGCACCGCATCGACGAGCAGCTGGCCAAGGCGATGGACCGCAAGGTGTGGCTGCCCTCGGGCGGAACCCTGGTCATCGACCGCACCGAGGCGATGACCGTCGTCGACGTCAACACCGGCAAGTTCACCGGTGCCGGCGGCAACCTCGAGCAGACCGTCACCCGCAACAACCTCGAAGCCGCCGAGGAGATCGTGCGGCAACTGCGGTTGCGCGACATCGGCGGCATCGTGGTGATCGACTTCATCGACATGGTGCTGGAATCCAACCGGGATCTGGTGCTGCGCAGGCTGACCGAGGCGCTGGGCCGTGACCGAACGCGTCATCAGGTGTCCGAGGTGACCTCGCTGGGCCTGGTGCAGCTGACCCGAAAGCGGCTCGGCACCGGTCTGGTCGAGGCGTTCTCGACCACCTGCACGCACTGTGCGGGCCGCGGCATCGTGCTGCACGGCGACCCGGTCGACACGGCGTCGTCCAACGCCGGCCGCAAGACCGAACCCAGTGGTGGGGGCGGCGGGGGGCGTCGCAGCAAGCGGGGCAAGAAGGGTGCCGCCCGCCCCGAGCCCGACGAGGTGCCGGTCGTCAAGGTGCCCGACCATCCAGCCGGTGAACATCCGATGTTCAAGGCGATGGCCGCGGCCAACGGTCGTCACCACGACGACGAGACGCTCGACGAGGACGCCACCGACGAGACGCACGAGGGCGAGAGCGACGAGCAGCTCACCGCCGAGCAGGCGGACCTGACCGGCGAATCCCCGGACGGTGAGTTCGACGCGCAGGATTCCGACGAATCCGACGAATCCGACGAGGATTCCGACGAGGACACGGATGAGGACGCCGATGAAGACTCGGTGGAGGACGAGATCGACCTCGACGACGAGGACCTCGACGACGAGGACGATGATCTGGACGACATCGACGACGACTCTGATGAGGATGACTCGGATGAGGACGACTTCGACGACTCCGAAGACTCCGACGACGCAGACGAGTCCGAAGAGGACGTCTACCAGGCGCCGGAGCCCGTGGTCGTCGAGGCGCCGGCCGGCCGCGGCCGCACTCGTCGACGTGCCGCAGCCAGGCCCGCGGGCCCGCCCAGCCACGAGTAGAGGGCGGTTTGACCCTCTACCCGCTGGTCAAGTACCCTTGACCAGTTGTCTCCAGAGCCTGCGGTAGTCGCAGGCCGGTGACGGCGGGGCATCCCGCCACCCAAGACCCGCGCACGCACCGACCGGTAGCGCGCGCCCGCAGAGAGCAGCAGAGCAGAGGACACGATGGCGACATACGCAATCGTCAAGACCGGCGGCAAGCAGTACAAGGTTGCCGCAGGTGACGTGGTGAAGGTTGAGAAGCTCGACGCCGAGCCCGGCGCGTCGGTGTCACTGCCCGTGGCCCTCGTGGTCGACGGCGCCAAGGTCACCAGCAAGGCTGACGACCTGGCCAAGGTCGCCGTCACCGGCGAGGTGCTGGAGCACACCAAGGGTCCCAAGATCCGTATCCACAAGTTCAAGAACAAGACCGGCTACCACAAGCGCCAGGGGCACCGTCAGCAGCTGACCGTGCTCAAGGTCACCGGCATCAAGTGATGAGCCGTCAGGCGAAGAACAGACAAGATAGCGCGAGGGACATATAAATGGCACACAAGAAGGGCGCTTCCAGCTCTCGTAACGGTCGCGAATCCGCAGCACAGCGGCTCGGCGTGAAGCGGTTCGGTGGTCAGGTCGTCAAGGCAGGCGAGATCTTGGTCCGCCAGCGCGGCACCCACTTCCACCCCGGCGTCAACGTCGGCCGTGGCGGCGACGACACCCTGTTCGCGCTGGCTCCCGGCTCGGTGGAGTTCGGTTCCAAGCGCGGCCGCAAGCACGTGAACATCGTTCCCGTGCCGCGCCCGGAGGCCTGAGACTCCGAGGATTCTCCGCGAATGTGAAGCAGCTGCGAGTTCTCGATAGGACTATCGCGATAGCTTCACATTCGACGGAGAGGATGTCCGATGCCACGGTTTGTCGACCGCGTCGTCATCCATGCGAGTGCAGGGAACGGCGGCCACGGCTGCGCGTCGGTGCACCGCGAGAAATTCAAGCCCCTCGGCGGTCCTGACGGCGGCAACGGTGGTCGCGGCGGCAGCATCGTGCTCGTCGTGGATCCGCAGGTGCACACCCTGTTGGACTTCCACTTTCATCCCCATGTCGTCGCACCCTCGGGCAAGCAGGGTGCGGGCAGTAACCGTGACGGCGCCGCCGGCGAAGATCTGATCGTGCGCGTGCCGGACGGCACGGTGGTGCTCGACGAGGACGGCCGGATGCTGGCCGACATGGTCGGTGCCGGTACCCGCTTCGAAGCCGCGCAAGGTGGACGCGGTGGTCTCGGCAACGCGGCGCTGGCCTCACGGGCCCGCAAGGCTCCCGGGTTCGCCCTGCTGGGGGAGAAGGGCCAGACCCGCGATCTCACCCTCGAACTCAAGACCGTCGCCGATGTCGGCCTGATCGGCTTCCCCTCGGCGGGCAAATCGTCTCTGGTGTCCACCATCTCGGCCGCCAAACCGAAGATCGCCGACTATCCGTTCACCACGCTGGTGCCAAACCTGGGCGTGGTTTCGGCCGGTGACAACACTTTCACCGTCGCCGACGTGCCCGGCCTGATCCCCGGTGCGTCCGAGGGGCGCGGCCTCGGCCTGGAATTCCTTCGGCACCTTGAGCGCTGCGCGGTACTGGTGCATGTCGTCGACTGCGCCACCATGGAACCCGGGCGTGATCCGATCTCCGACATCGAGGCGCTGGAGGCCGAACTCGCGGCCTACACCCCGACCCTGCAGGGCGATTCCACGCTCGGCGACCTGACGTCGCGGCCACGTGCGGTGGTGCTCAACAAGATCGACGTTCCCGATGCCCGGGAGTTGGCCGACTTCGTGCGTGAAGAGGTCCGGTCCAAGTTCGGCTGGCCCGTGTACGAGATCTCGACGGTCAGCCGTGACGGCTTGCGCCCGTTGATCTTTGCGCTGTGGGAGATGGTGAAGGCCTACCGCGATGCGCAGCCCGCGGTGGTGCCGAGGCGCCCGGTGATCCGGCCGATCGCCGTGGACGAGAGCGGCTTCACCGTCGAGACCGACGGATACGGCGGGTTCATCGTGCGCGGCACCCGTCCCGAGCGCTGGATCGCGCAAACCAACTTCGACAACGACGAGGCCGTCGGCTACCTCGGTGATCGGCTGGCACGGTTGGGCGTCGAGGACGCGTTGTGGAAGAAGGGGGCCAAGCCCGGTTGTGCCGTGACCATCGGCGACATGACCTTCGACTGGGAACCGCAGACCCCTGCCGGCGTGGACATGCCGCTGACCGGTCGCGGCACCGACATCCGGCTCGAGCAGACCGACCGGATCGGTGCGGCCGAACGCAAGGCTGCCCGGAAGGAGCGGCGCCAGCCGGGGAGCGAAGACGAGTGACGAGCGCAGACTCGTCGCCCTCGGTACATCGCGAGGCGATCCGAACCGCACGCAGCGTCGTCGTCAAGATTGGCACCACTGCGCTCACCACGCCGTCCGGCGTCTTCGACGCGGGCCGGCTCGCGGTGCTGGTCGAGGCGATCGAAGGCCGGATGAAGGCCGGCTCCGATCTGGTGATCGTGTCCTCCGGTGCCATCGCTGCCGGTATCGAACCGCTCGGACTGTCCAAGCGCCCAACGGATCTGGCGACCAAGCAGGCGGCGGCCAGCGTCGGGCAGGTGGCGTTGGTCAATGCCTGGAGTTCGGCGTTCGCGGTCTTCAACCGTACGGTCGGGCAGGTGCTGCTGACCGCCCATGACATTGCGATGCGGGTGCAGCACAACAACGCTCAGCGCACGCTTGACCGGCTGCGCGCGCTGCACGCGGTGGCGATCGTCAACGAGAACGACACCGTGGCCACCAACGAGATCAGGTTCGGCGACAACGACCGGCTCTCGGCGCTGGTGGCCCAGCTGGTCGGCGCCGACGCGTTGATCCTGCTGTCCGACATCGACGGGCTGTACGACTCCGATCCGCGAAAAGGCAACGCGCGCTTCATTCCCGAGGTGGCCGCGCAACGTGATCTCGACGGCGTGGTGGCCGGTGGCGGCAGCCACCTTGGCACCGGCGGCATGGCCTCGAAGCTGTCCTCGGCCCTGCTGGCCGCCGATGCGGGGGTGCCGGTGCTGCTGGCGGCCGCGGCGGACGCGGGTGCGGCGCTGAGCGATGCCTCGGTCGGCACCGTGTTCGCGCCGCGGCCCGAGCGCATGTCGGCACGCCGGTTCTGGGTTCGGCACGCCGCGGAGTCGCACGGGGCATTGACCCTCGACGACGGCGCGGTGCGTGCCGTCGTCAAACAGCGGCGCTCGCTGCTACCCGCCGGGATCACCGAGGTCACCGGTCACTTCCACGGCGGTGACGTGGTGGATCTGCGGGGGCTTGACGGGCAGACCGTCGCGCGCGGTGTGGTGGCCTACGAGGCCTCGGAGCTGGCCGCGATCATCGGCCGCTCCACGCCGGATCTGCCGGCCGAGCTGCGCCGGCCCGCGGTGCACGCCGACGATCTGGTCGCCACCTAGCGATTTGGGTGCATCCACCGGCGCGCACCGCCGCCAGATGCACCGAAATCATTCGGGTGGGGCCTCCAGATACAGCGCACCCCAGATGATTTGGGTCAGTGTGTCGGCCAGTTCTGCGTCGTAGGACGCCGGGTGTGACGGCAGGTTCTGGTGGCAGGTGCGTTCCACCATCCAGGTCAGGGTGCTCGCGGTGGTGGCGGCGGGCAGGTGCGGCCGGATCGATCCGTCGGCCTGACCGTCCTCGATCACGCGGGTGAGCTGATCGCCGATCCCGGCCAGCAGCTCCCGGTAGGTCTGCCCGACCAGTGGGTCGTAACCCGACATCTCGTTGAGGGCGATCAACACCGGTTGGTGGCTGCGATAGCTGGCGATGATGCCCGACATGGCGGCATGGACGTCGGCGGGGTCACGCCGGCCGGAGACGCTCCACCACCGCTCGGCGGCCTGGGTCAGGTCGCCGAACACCTGGCTGGCCAGCCGGCGCAGCAGATGACCCTTGTCCTCGAAGTAGATGTAGAAGCTGGCCCGCGAGATGCCGGCCTCGGTGGCCAGTTTGTCGACGCTGAGCTCGGTGAAGCTGGTGCCGTCGGCCATCAGCCGGTCGGTGGCGTCGAGCAGTTGGCGTTCGATCCGCTCGCGCCGTTCCTCCCGTTTGGCCTGCGGTTTCCGCGTTACCGATGGCATGGTCCCAGCGTATCGGTCCTCGTCACACCTTGACTAGACATAGTGTCTAGACTTATCGTCACCAACATGAGTGTGTCGCCCATCACATCCGCTGCTTCCTGGCCCTCTTCCGCCCGCCCCTACGACCCGGTCGACCTGTCGTCACGGGTGTTTTGGGCCACCACGGCCGCTGATCGCGAAGTCGCCTTCGCCGAGCTGCGCGCCTCCCGCCCGGTCAGCTGGCATCCACCGGTCGAGGACGCGCTCATGCCCGATCCCGACGATCGCGGATTCTGGGCCGTGACCCGGCACGCCGACATCGTGGCGATCAGCCGCGACAGCGAGACATTCCTTTCGGGCAAAGGGGTCCTGTTCGAGTCCGTTCCCGAAGAGCTGCTGGAGGCCTCGCAGTCCTTCCTGGCGATGGATGCGCCCCGGCACACCCTGATCCGCAAGCTGGTCCACGCCGCGTTCACGCCCCGCCAGGTGGCCCGCATCGAAACCTCGATCAAGGACAACGCCCGCGACATCGTGGCCGAGCTCAAGGAGGTCGGCAGCGGGGTCGACTTCGTCGATCAGTGCGCCAAGGAACTACCGATTCGCACGTTGTCGGACATGGTCGGGATCCCCGAGTCCGAGCGTCAGCGGGTGGCGCATGCCGCCGACGCGCTGGTGTCGTGGGCCGACCCGGTCTACCTGGCCGGGCGGCACCCGCTCGAGGTGCTGATGCAGAACCAGATGTACCTGCATCAGGTCGCGAATGCGCTTGCCGCGGAACGCCGGGAGAACCCGGGCAACGATCTGATCAGCGCGCTGGTCCACGCCGAGGTCGACGGCGACCGGCTCACCGACGCCGAGGTCGCGGCGTTCTTCGTCCTGCTGGCGGTGGCGGGCAACGACACCACCCGCCAGACCACCAGTCACGCGCTCAGGGCCCTGACCGACCACCCCGACCAACGCGCTTGGCTCATGGCCGATTTCGACGACCGCATCGGCGGCGCGGTCGAGGAGTTCGTCCGGTGGGCGACTCCGGTGATGACGTTCCGCCGCACCGCGGCCGTCGACGTCGAACTCGGCGGGCAGCAGATCGCGGCGGGGGAGAAGGTGGTGATGTTCTATTCCTCGGGCAACCGGGACGGCGAGGTGTTCGACCGGCCCGAGGCGTTCGACCTGAGCCGAAAGCCCAACCCACACCTGGGATTCGGAGGCGGTGGGCGCCACTTCTGCCTCGGTGCGCACGTCGCTCGGACGCAGTTGCGGGCGCTCTTCGGTGAGCTGTTGCATCAGCTGCCCGGCATCGAAGCGGGCGAACCGGCCTACCTGGCGGGCAACTTCGTGCACGCTATCCGGTCGATGCCGTGCACGTTCTGAGCTCACCGGCCAACAGGGTCAACATCTCTGAACAGCCCGCTTCGACCTTGACCGTGGCCAGGTCGTCGCCGCGGGTGGACCCGCGGTTGATGATCCCCACCGGGATGTCGTGCGCGGCCGCGTGCCGGACGAATCGATAGCCTGAATACACCGTAAGGGAGGACCCGGCGACCAACAGTGCCTCGGCGTCTTCCACCATCGAATACGCCTGTTCGACACGGTCTTTGGGGACGCTCTCGCCGAAATAGACGATGTCGGGCTTGAGCATGCCCCCGCAGGCCGGGCAGGCCACGATGACGAACGAGTCGGTTTCGCGGACCACGGCATCGGCGTCGGGCGCCACCGCGATACCGCCGACCGCCTCGGCGCGTTCGAGGAAGCCGGGATTGGCCGCCTCCAGCAGTGCGGCCAGCTCGGCACGGTCCATGGTCGCGCCGCAATCCAGACAGATCACCTGCGCGTAGGTGCCGTGCAGGTTCACCACCGACCGGCTGCCGGCCTTGCTGTGCAACAGATCCACGTTCTGGGTGATCAGTCCGGTCACGACCCCGCCGGATTCCAGCGTCGCAAGGGCGCGGTGCCCGGCATTGGGCATGGTCGCGTCCATGTGGCGCCAGCCGACGTGGTTGCGGGCCCAGTACCGCTGCCGGAACTCCGGATCGGAGGTGAATTGCCGGATCGTCATCGGGTTGCTCGGCGGGGAGTCGGGGCCGCGGTAATCGGGGATACCGGAATCGGTCGACATGCCTGCCCCGGTCAACACCGCGAGGCGGCGTCCCTGCAGGAGGGAGACGAGTTCAGGGGCGTCCACCCTCGCCAGGATAGGCCGCCGGTCAATTCAGGCATTTCGCCGCGGGCACGATCTCGGCGCTCATGTTGCGGCGCATCATCTGCAGTGCCGCCTCGCCCAGGCCGGCGTCGATGTGCGCCACGGCATCGGACGGGATCACCACCTCGAAATGTCGCACATAGGCATCCAATGCGCTGTAGAGGATGCACTGCTCGGTGACCTGGCCGGCCAAGATCAACCGCCGGGTGCCGAGCCGGCCCAGCAGGTAATCGAGCGCGGTCGCGTAGAACACGCTGTGGCGCACCTTGGTCAGCACCAGGCAGTCGTCCGCGGGCACGATCGGGCGCACCAATTCCGGGTGCGCGCCGGCCAGTGCGGCGCCGACGATGTCGCTGAACTGCGCGGTGAAATCACCGTAGTTGTCGTTGACGTAGATCAGGTCGACGCTGTCGTCCCGACGCGCGCCGTCGATCAGTCCGACCAGCGGATCGATGACGTGTGCCACGTTGGGTGCCAGTAGTTCGGCGTCCTCATGTCGGTAGGTGTTGAGCATGTCCACAACCACCAGCGCGGTATCGCTCATGCGTCATTTGGTACCCAGTGGCCCGATCTTGACACTTTTCGGGTGACAATGGGCCCGATGGACTTCTACAGCGCCTACCACCATGGTTTCGCGCGGGTCGCCGCCTGCACTCATCACACGGCGCTGGCGGACCCGCCGGCGAACGCCGAATCGGTGCTCCGCCTGGCGCAGGCCTGCCACGACGATGGCGTGGCCGTCGCCGTGTTCCCGGAGCTGACCTTGTCGGGCTACTCGATCGACGACATCCTGATGCAGGACGCGCTGCTCGAGTCGGTGGAACAGGCCCTCATCGAAATCGTCGCTGCGTCGGTGGTGTTGACGCCGGTACTGGTGGTCGGCGCGCCGCTGCGGCACCGGCACCGGATCTACAACACCGCGGTCGTCATCCACCGCGGCGCGGTGCTCGGCGTGGCACCCAAGTCCTACCTGCCGACGTACCGGGAGTTCTACGAGCGCAGGCAGATGGCAACCGGTGCTGACGTCCGCGGCACCATCCGGGTGGCCGGCGCCGAGGTTCCGTTCGGACCGGACCTGCTGTTCGAGGCATCCGACCTTCCCGGGCTCGTCCTGCATGTCGAGATCTGCGAGGACATGTTCGTGCCGGTGCCGCCCAGCGCGCAGGCCGCGCTCGCCGGGGCGACGGTGCTGGCGAACCTCTCGGGTAGCCCGATCACGGTCGGCCGTGCCGAAGACCGTGCGCTGCTGGCCCGTTCGGCCTCGTCGCGGTGCCTGGCCGCCTATGTGTACGCGGCTGCCGGCGAAGGGGAGTCGACCACCGACCTGGCCTGGGACGGCCAGACCATGATCTGGGAGAACGGGCTGCTGCTCGCCGAGAGTGAGCGCTTTCCGCGCGGTGAACGACGCTCGGTGGCCGACGTGGACCTGGAGTTGCTCCGGGCCGAGCGGTTGCGGATGGGCACCTTCGACGACAACGCCAGACACCATGGTGCTCAGGTGGATTCGTTTCGTCGCATCGAGTTCCAGCTCGATCCGCCGACGGGGGACATCGGGCTGCTTCGTGAGGTCGAGCGGTTCCCGTTCGTTCCGGCGGATCCTGCACGGCTGCAACAGGATTGCTATGAGGCCTACAACATTCAGGTCTCGGGACTGGAACAGCGGTTACGGGCGCTGAACTATCCGAAGGTGGTCATCGGGGTGTCCGGCGGTCTCGATTCCACTCATGCCCTGATCGTCGCCGCGCGGGCGATGGATCGGGAAAATCGCCCGCGCAGCGACATTCTCGCGTTCACCCTGCCGGGCTTCGCCACCGGCGACCGGACCAAGAACAACGCCATCCGGTTGAGCCGGGCGCTGGGCGTGACGTTCGAAGAGATCGACATCAAGAAAACGGCCGAGCTGATGCTCACCGAGATGGATCATCCGTTCGGCCGTGGTGAGAAGGTCTACGACGTCACGTTCGAGAACGTCCAGGCCGGCCTGCGCACCGACTACCTGTTCCGGCTGGCCAACCAGCGCGGCGGCATCGTGCTCGGCACGGGTGACCTGTCCGAGCTGGCGCTCGGCTGGTCCACGTACGGGGTGGGCGACCAGATGTCGCATTACAACGTCAACGGCGGGGTGCCGAAAACCTTGATCCAGCACCTGATCCGGTGGGTGATCTCATCGGACCAGTTCGGCGCTGAGGTGAACGAGGTCCTGCAGTCGGTGCTGGACACCGAGATCACCCCGGAGCTGGTGCCCACCGGCGAGGACGAGGAGATCCAGAGCAGCGAGGCCAAGGTCGGCCCGTATGCGTTACAGGACTTTTCGTTGTTCCAGGTGCTGCGTCACGGGTTCCGTCCGTCGAGGGTGGCCTTCCTGGCCTGGCATGCCTGGCATGACCCGGCGCTCGGTGACTGGCCCGCGGGGTTCCCCGAGGACAAGCGCCCGGCGTATTCGCTCAAGGAGATCCGGCACTGGCTGCAGGTGTTCGCGCAGCGGTTCTACTCGTTCTCCCAGTTCAAGCGGTCGGCGCTGCCGAACGGCCCCAAGGTGTCGCACGGCGGCGCCCTGTCGCCCCGCGGGGATTGGCGGGCACCCTCGGACATGTCGGCACGGATCTGGCTCGACGAGATCGAGCGCAACGTCCCCGAGCGCTAGGTCGCGTCGTGACCTGGCCAAACGGCCGGTTCACCCAATTGACGACGCAAAAAATTGACAAGCTAACCTTCTGGCTCACGTTGTCGCGCTAATGTGCGGCGGGTCACAGTCCGGCGGTGCCGGATGCCGGGTCGAGGAGGTTGCGTTGGGTGCTGCGAAGTACGTCGGTCGGGTAGGAGGATTGGCAGTCGCGCTCGGGGTCGGGTCGGCGGTCGTTCTGGGTGGCCAGGCCACGGGCACCCCCGTCGCCTCGGCGTCGCCCGGTCCGGGTGACTCATCGTCCGAGTCCGCGTCCGCGCCGGCCACGAACAAAGGGCCGGCCAAGGAACGGCAGAGCGCCCGCTCGTTGCGGCAGGCCGCGGTCCGCGCGGCGATCAAGGACCGGGCCGCCAAGCTCGGCGAATCCGGCCGCCATCGGGTCAGCTCGACGACGCCGACATCCGATGTCGTGCAGTCGATCACCGACCGGCTCTCGGATGCCCAGGACAGGGTTGCGGCCCGCCCGGCCCGCCGTGACGGTGACTCCAAGACGCCTGAGTCCACCAAGCCCGCGGCGGCCACCGAGGTTGAGACGCCGCGGGTCCTGTCGTCGCTGACGCCGAAACTGCCGCGCCCCCTGCGTGATCGTGCCCAGGACGAGGTCGCCGCTCCCGACGTACCCACGATCGAGGCTGCTGACACCGGCGCCGTCGACGCACCCGAAGCGAAACCAGAGGTCACCCCGACGACGAAGACCGAGACGGCCCCGGCTCCCGTGCGGAGCCTGATCGAGACCGTGGTCGACAACATCGCCACCACCCTGGCCGGCAATTCGCCGAATGCGCCGCGGACCGATTCGCCCGCCGAGTGGGTTCTGCTCGCCGCCGCGCGCCGGGAGTTCTCCACGGCCGCCGTCTCACCCGCACTGGCGAGCCCGGGCGGCATCACCGCGACCCCGTCGGTCGGCATCGCCGACGGCATCATCAACGGCACCACGGGCGCGACGAGCACGAGCGGGCTACCGCTCACCTACACCGTGATCGGCGACCCGAGCGCGGGCGGCAAGGTCCGGCTCAACTCGGCCAACGGCACCTTCACGTTCCTGCCGTATGCCACCGTCGTCGACAGCCACGGCACCGAGAAGTTCACCGTGCTGGTCGCGGAAACCACGGCGTTCGACGCTGCGCTGCAACAGATCCCGATCGTCGGCTCGTTCGTGCCGCAGGTGCTGGTGATCGTGCACCAGGTGCCGGTGGTGAACGACCTGCTGGCCCCGCTCATCGGCGACGCCGAGGTGGTCGACGTCAGCGTCGACGTCGGGGCGCTGGCGCCCGGCGACACCCCGGTGGCCTACACGGTCAAGGTGACGTCCTTCGACGGCACGCCGATCAGCATGAACTGGTTCCCGGCGTCGGGCCTGCAGGCAGGGGAGGAGGCGCCGACGATCTTCAGCGGCGCCGGTCTGTCGAGTGCCGGTGACACCAACCCGTACTCCGGCGGCGCGACCGGCGTCGGCACCTTCCGGGACAACGGCTACAACGTCGTCACCTGGGATTCCCGCGGCGAGCACGCTTCGGGCGGGATCCTGCAGCTGGACAATCCGTTCTTCGAGGGCCGTGACATGTCGGCCCTGATCGACTACGTCGCCAAGCGGCCCAACACACAGCTCGACGGCGTGAACGACCCGCGCATGGGCATGGTGGGCGGCTCGTACGGCGGCGGCATCCAGTGGGTGACGGCGGGCACCGACAACCGGGTCGACGCGATCGTCCCGACGATCTCGTGGAACTCGCTGAACAGCTCGCTGTACCCCAATGAGGCGTTCAAGACGTCGTACGCGGCGCTGCTGCTGCTGTCCCTGGTGACGAGCGGCGCGAACATCAACAACCAGCTGTACAGCGGCATCTTCACGGGTGCGTTGCTCGGCATCCTGACCCCTGAGCAGCAGGCCGTCCTCGCCAGTAGCGGCCCGACCTCGCTGGTGAACAAGATCACCGCGCCGACGCTGATCATCCAGGGCACCGTCGACGTGTTGTTCCCGCTGCAGCAGGCCATCGACAACGCCAAGATCCTGGACGCCAACGGGGTTCCGGTGAAGATGGTCTGGTTCTGCGGTGGTCACGGCAACTGCGAAACCCCGCCGGGGGACAGCGCCGAGATGGTCCAGACCGCCACGCTGAGCTGGCTGGACACCTACGTCAAGCACAAGGGTGAGGACGTCGACGATGGTCTTCCTACGTTCCAGTGGATCGACCAGAACGGCGAGCACTACACGTCCGACCTGCTGCCGTCCGACCCCGATTTCGCCGGGACCCCCGTCACGGCGTCGGGCAGCGGCGGCCTGCTGGGCATCGTCCCGATCCTCGGCGGTTCCGGACCGGGAGCGGCAGGGATTCCGTTCGGGCTCGGTGACGGCACCAAGGCCACCAACGCCGTGAACACCACGGTGACCGCGCCGTCGGAGGGCACCACGCAGATCGTCGGTGCACCCGAGCTGACGATGACGTACTCCGGCATCGGCACCAGCCGTCACGTCTACGCCCAGATCGTCGACGACCAGACCGGCCAGGTGATCGGCAACGTGGTCACGCCGATTCCGGTCACCCTCGACGGCAAGGAGCACACCGTCACCATCCCGATGGAGGCCGTGGCGTACACGCTGGAGCCCGGGCACACCGCGACGGTGCAGATCACCACTTCGGCGACACCGTTCCTCAACTTCACCCAGTTCGGCGTCATCAACATCTCCGACGTGCAGGTCGCATTGCCGACGGCGGGGCCCGGGGCCAACGTGCAGCCCGCGTCGGACGCCGCGCAGGAGGTGGTCAGCGTCTAGAGCCGGCCCTCGCCCCGCAGGTCCGGGTGGACCCACTCCGGTGAACGGCGTGCCTTGAAGGCGCGGAATCCCTCCATCGCCTCGTCGCCGCTGTAGCTGGCCTTCATGCCGATCCGGTCGTAGAGGCCCATGTAGCTGTCGAGGCTGGACTTGACCACGCCGCGGGCGCGCGGCGCGGTGCGGCAGCACTGGGCGAGCACTTCGTTTGCGGCGGAGAGTAATTCGTCGTGCGGAACCACCCTGGCCACCATGCCCCAGTCGACCGCCTCCTGCGCCGTGAGCGTGCGTCCGGTGAACATCAGATCGCGGGTGCGGACCACGCCGATCAGGCGGGCCAGCATCTGGCTGTAGTAGGTGTCGGCGATGCCGCGGTACAACTCGGGCACCCGGAACGTGGCCCGGTCGCTGACCACGGCCATGTCGCTGCAGATCGCGATCTGCAGGCCGCCGCCCTGGCACAGCCCGTTGACCGCGCTCACCACCGGCTTGACCGATTGGCGCAGGGTTTCGAACGGGGTGACGTCCATCGACAGGGCCGCACCGAAACTCATCCAGTCGTCGACGCCGTTGCCGCCGCCGAGGTCACCGCCCGGGGCGAACACGTCCCCGGTGCCGGTGATCAGCAGGCCGGCCAGATCCGGATCCGCCTCGACGTGGGTGACCGCGTACCGGATGCCGAAGTACATGGCCGGGGTCATGGCGTTGCGGGCCTCTGGGCGATCCAGGGTGACGACGCCGAACGGCCCCTGGCGCTCGAACTTGAGGTACGGGGTACCGAGCCAGTCGCCCTCGGGCGGGCGTGGGGACAGAGCCTGCGTCATGGTGGCGACTATAACGCCAACGGTATCCGCTTCAGTTGGCCGTCTCAGGGGGTCAGGACGGCATCGATGTCTGCGGCCGACGGCGCGCAGTCGCCCGCCCCGCGCACCAAGGTGGCCAGGGCTCCGGCCGCGCAGGCGCGCCGCAGCGCCTGCTCGTGGCCCGCGGTCCAGCCGGCGGCCAGCACCCCGGCGAACACGTCACCGGCCCCGGCGGTGTCCAGCGCCCGCACCGTGGGGGCCGGCACGTCGAAGCGCTCGTCGGCGCCCAGGTAACTGGCGCCCCGGGCGCCCCGGGTGATCACCAGATGCCGCACCGGCCAGTGCCACTCGGCCGCCTCGGTCTCGTTCACCACCACGACGTCGACCAGTTCGGAAAGGGCCAGCAGATGATGGGCGGGGGTGCCGCCGGGCGACGCGTTGAGCATCACCACCGCACCGGCAGCCCGTGCCAGTTTGGCCGCGGCGATCGCCGTCGTCACCGGGATCTCCAACTGGATCAGCGTGACCTCACTCCAGACGATCGCCGACCGGGCTGCCGCGGAATCGACCTCGAGTCGCGAGTTGGCGCCCGGCGCCACCACGATGCAGTTCTCGCCGACGGTGTCGACGAGGATCGCCGCCGACCCGCTGGGGCCGGGCACACACGTCACGGCGTCGGCCCCGACCCCGTTGGTCTGGAGATGACGGCGCAGGATCGTGGCGGCGGCGTCGTCACCGACCGCGGCCACCAGTTCCACCTCGGCGCCGGCCCGCGCGGCCGCCACCGCCTGGTTTCCGCCCTTGCCGCCGGGCGCCGAGGCCAGCGATGACGCGAGCACCGTCTGTCCCGGGCGCGGCAGCGCACCGACGGTGAACGTGAGATCGGCGTTGATACTCCCGACGACGCAAACCCGCGCAGCGGCCATGACTGAAAAGGCTAGTTGCTACCGGCGCCTGACACGTGTCGAAGCACCTCAACAGGTCCGATACGCTGGCTAGATGAGCGTTCAGACAGAGTCTCCGACGACTGCGGTGCCCGACGTCGACCTGCGCGGGCAGGTGCACGAGGCCGCGCGTCGGGCCCGTGTCGCGGCGCGCACCCTGGGCACGTTGAGCGCCGAGACCAAGAACCGCGCACTGCACGCCGCCGCTGACAGCGTGCTGGCCCACGTCCACGAGATCCTGGCCGCCAACGCTGCCGACGTCGAGGCCGCGCGTGAGGCCGGGACGCCCGAGTCGATCCTGGACCGCCTGGCGCTCAACCCACAACGGGTCGACGGCATCGCCGCCGGTCTGCGCCAGGTCGCCGGGCTGCCGGATCCGGTCGGCGAGGTGTTGCGCGGCCGCACGCTGCCCAACGGACTGCAGCTGCGTCAGCAGCGGGTACCGCTCGGCGTGGTCGGCATGGTCTACGAGGGCCGGCCCAACGTCACGGTCGACGCCTTCGGGCTCACCCTGAAATCGGGCAATGCGGCTCTGCTGCGCGGCAGTTCGTCGGCGGCCCGGTCCAACGAGGCACTGGTGACCGCGCTGCGTTCGGCGCTGGCGTCGGTCGGTCTGCCATTGGATGCCGTGCAACTTCTGCCCAGCCACGACCGCGCCAGCGTGACCCACCTGATCCAGGCCCGCGGTCTGGTCGACGTGGTGATCCCGCGCGGGGGAGCCGGCCTGATCGAGGCCGTGGTGCGCGACGCGCAAGTGCCCACCATCGAGACCGGTGTCGGCAATTGCCATGTCTACGTTCATGAGTCCGCCGACATCGACCTGGCCGAGAAGATCCTGCTGAACTCCAAGACCCGGCGTCCCAGCGTCTGCAATGCCGCCGAGACACTGCTGGTGGACAAGGCGCTCGAGGCGACCGCGCTGCCCCGGCTGACCGCCGCGCTGCGCGCCGCCGGTGTCACGGTGCACGCCGATCCGACCGACGAGGAACTGCACACCGAGTTCCTCTCGATGGACATCGCCGTGGCTCTGGTCGACGGGGTCGACGGCGCGATCGCCCACATCAACGAGTACGGCACCGGGCACACCGAGGCCATCGTGACAACGAATCTTGCTGCGGCCCAGCGCTTCACCGAACAGGTGGACGCGGCGGCAGTGATGGTCAACGCGTCCACCGCGTTCACCGACGGAGAGCAGTTCGGTTTCGGCGCCGAGATCGGCATCTCCACCCAGAAGCTGCATGCCCGCGGACCCATGGGCCTGCCCGAACTGACCTCGACCAAATGGATCGTGTGGGGAGACGGTCAGACCCGCCCGGCCTAGGCGCCGACCAGACAGAAGACCAGGAGACCACATGAGCGTGCCCGCTCGCCCCGCACCGTTGTTCGCCGACATCGACGATGTCGCGCGGCGCCTCGCGGAGACCGGATACCTGCCCGACACCGCCACCGCGACGGCGGTTTTCCTCGCCGACCGGCTCGGTAAGCCGTTGCTCGTGGAGGGGCCCGCGGGTGTCGGCAAGACCGAGCTGGCGCGCGCGGTGGCGGCGACCACGGGCTCGGAGCTGGTGCGGTTGCAGTGCTACGAGGGCGTCGACGAGGCCCGTGCGCTCTACGAGTGGAATCACGCCAAGCAGATCCTGCGGATCCAGGCCGGTCAAAGTCAGGGCGGGGACTGGGACCAGACGAAGATGGACGTCTTCAGCGAGGAGTTCCTGCTGACCCGTCCGCTGCTGACCGCGATCAAGCGGACGGACCCGACCGTGCTGCTGGTCGACGAGACCGACAAGGCCGACATCGAGATCGAGGGCCTGCTGCTGGAGGTGCTCTCCGACTTCGCGGTCACCGTCCCGGAGCTCGGCACCATCACCGCCGAGCGGCCGCCGTTCGTGCTGCTGACATCCAACGCGACCCGTGAGCTCTCCGAGGCGCTCAAGCGTCGTTGCCTGTTCCTGCACATCGACTTCCCGGACCCGGATCTGGAGCGCCGCATCCTGCTGTCCCGGGTGCCCGAGCTGCCCGAGCACATCGCAGGAGAGCTGGTCCGCATCATCGGCGTGCTCCGCGGCATGCAACTCAAGAAGCTGCCGTCGGTCGCCGAGACCATCGACTGGGGCCGCACGGTGCTGGCCCTGGGCCTGGACACCATCGACGACGAGATGATCGCCGCCACGCTCGGTGTGGTGCTCAAACATCAGTCCGACCAGCAACGGGCTGCGGGCGAACTGAAGCTGAACTGATGGTGCCCCGCCGGGTTCGACCGCCCCAGCCGCTGGCCCCGCACGGCCTGCCCGGGCACCTCGTCGAGTTCGTCGAAGCCCTGCGCGGGCAGGGAATCTCGGTCGGTCCGTCGGAAACGGTTGACGCCGGCCGGGTGATCACCGTGCTGGGGTTGGGTGATCGTGACGCCTTGCGCGAGGGCATCGCGTGCGCGGTGCTGCGCCGTCCCGACCACCGCGAGACCTACGACGCGATGTTCGACCTGTTCTTCCCCGAGGCGCTCGGTGCGCGCACCGTGCTCTCGGATGACGAAGACAGCGCCGAGGACGCGGAAAACCGGCCCCAGCTGCCGCCCGAAGACATCGAGGCGATGCGCGACGCGCTGGTGCAGATGCTGGCCGACAACGAGGACCTGGCCAACCTCGACGACCGGATGGCGGCGATGATCGCGCGGATCGTCGAGGCCTACGGCCGCTACAACTCCAGCCGTGGCCCGTCGTACTCGTCGTATCAGGCGCTCAAGGCCATGAGCCTCGACGATCTTGAGGGCCGGCTGCTGGCCGGACTGCTCGCTCCCTACGGTGAGGAGCCCACGCCGACCCAGGAGGAGATCGCCAAGGCCCTGGCCGCCCAGCGCATCTCCCAGTTGCGCAAGATGGTCGAGTCCGAGACCAAGCGGCGCACCGCCGAACAGCTGGGCCGCGACCACGTGCAGATGTACGGGGTGCCGCAACTGGCCGAGAACGTCGAGTTCCTGCGTGCCTCCGGTGAGCAGCTGCGTCAGATGCGCAAGACCGTGCAGCCGCTGGCCCGCACGTTGGCGACCCGGCTGGCTGCTCGGCGCCGGCGATCCCGCTCCGGCGAGATCGATCTGCGCAAGACGCTGCGCAAGTCGATGTCGACCGGTGGTGTGCCCATCGACGTGGTGCTCAAGAAGCCGCATCCGGCCCGTCCCGAGCTCGTCGTCCTCTGCGATGTGTCGGGGTCGGTGGCCGGGTTCAGCCACTTCACCCTGATGCTCGTCTCGGCGCTGCGCCAGCAGTTCAGCAGGGTGCGCGTCTTCGCCTTCATCGACACCACCGACGAGGTCACCGACATGTTCGGCCCGGAGGCCGATCTGGCGGTGGCGGTGCAGCGCATCACCCGCGAGGCCGGCGTCTACACGCGCGACGGGCATTCCGACTACGGGCACGCCTTCGTATCGTTCCTGGACAAGTACCCCAACGTGCTGTCTCCCCGCAGCTCGCTGCTGGTGCTGGGCGACGGCCGGAACAACTACCGCAACCCCGAGACGGCGCTGCTCGCGCACATGGTGTCGGCCAGCCGGCATGCGCACTGGCTCAACCCGGAGCCCAAGCACCTGTGGGGCAGCGGGGATTCCGCGGCGCCGAAGTACCTCGAAACCATCCCGATGCACGAGTGCCGCTCGGCCAAACAGCTGGCCTCGGTGATCGACGGGTTGCTGCCCGTCTGAGCTCGCTCGTCGCGTGGGTGCCGGGCCCTGGTCAACGCTCCCGTAAGCTGCCTCTTTGTGGCAAGACGGCGCAGGCTGGGTGTGATGGGCGGGACGTTCGATCCCGTCCACAACGGGCACTTGGTCGCCGCCAGTGAGGTCGCCGACCTGTTCGAGCTCGACGAGGTGGTGTTCGTCCCGACCGGTCAGCCGTGGCAGAAGCACGATCGGCGGGTCAGCGCGGCGGAGGACCGGTATCTGATGACGGTGATCGCCACCGCGTCCAACCCGCGTTTCTCGGTCAGCCGCGTCGACATCGATCGAGGCGGTGCGACCTACACCAAGGACACCTTGCGTGACCTGCGTGATCTCAATGCCGACACCGACACCGACCTGTACTTCATCACCGGCGCCGACGCCCTGGCCTCGATCCTGTCCTGGCAGAACTGGGAGGATCTGTTCTCCATGGCGAGGTTTGTCGGCGTCAGCCGGCCGGGCTACGAGTTGGACGGTGAACATATCGAGGCGGCGCTGCGTGAGCTGCCGCCGGACACATTGACGTTGGTCGAGGTGCCCGCGCTGGCGATCTCGTCCAGTGACTGCCGAAAGCGGGCCGCCGAAGGCCGGCCGATCTGGTACCTGGTGCCGGACGGTGTGGTGCAGTACGTGGCCAAACGCGGGTTGTACTCCGCAGATGGGAAGGGTGAACACATCATGGAGCCGGTTCGATGAGCGCGACCGACGAGGCCGTCGCGATGGCGACCGTGGCCGCCCAGGCGGCCGCGGCCAAGCTGGCCGACGATGTGGTGGTCATCGACGTGTCGGGCCAGTTGGTGATCACCGACTGCTTCGTGATCGCATCAGCCTCCAACGAGCGACAGGTCAACGCGATCGTCGACGAGGTCGAGGAGAAGATGCGGCTGGCCGGGTACAAGCCGGCGCGCCGCGAAGGGACCCGCGAGGGACGCTGGACGCTGCTCGATTACGTCGACATCGTGGTGCACATCCAGCACCAGGACGAGCGGGAGTTCTACGCGCTGGAGCGGTTGTGGCGGGATTGCCCGACGATTCCGGTCGAGCTGGACAAGCCGGCGGACTCCGAGTTGCCGGAATGAGGGCGCGATGAAGGTCCGTCGGCTCGTGCTGTTGCGGCACGGCCAGACCGAGTACAACGCGGGCAGCCGGATGCAGGGGCAGCTGGACACCGAGCTGTCCGACCTCGGACGTGACCAGGCCGCCGCGGCCGCCGAGGTGCTGGCCAAGCGTCAGCCGCTGCTGATCGTGTCCTCGGACCTCAAGCGTGCCCTCGACACCGCGGTGACGCTCGGTGACCGTGCCGGGATCGCGGTGCAGGTGGACAAGCGGTTGCGGGAGACGCATCTGGGGGACTGGCAGGGGCTGACCCACCTGGAAGTGGACACGATGGCACCGGGCGCACGGGTGGCCTGGCGTGAGGACGCCCGGTGGGCCCCGCACGGCGGTGAGAGTCGTGTCGACGTGGCCGACCGCAGCGTTCCGGTGGTTGCCGAACTTGTTGCCGGACAACCGGAGTGGGGCCTGGATGGCTCGGACCGCCCTGTCGTGCTGGTGGCCCACGGTGGGCTGATCGCGGCGCTCACGGCCGGCCTGCTCGGTCTGCCGGTGGACAACTGGCCGGTGCTCGGCGGCATGGGCAACGCCAGTTGGGTTCAGCTGTCCGGACATTCGCCGGAATCCGCGGAAGACGATTTCGACTCCATCCGCTGGCGGCTCGATGTCTGGAATGCGTCGGCGCAGGTGGCCAACGATGTCCTCTGACCACCCGCCCACCGAACCGCGTCGCACCCTGCTGGTGTTCTGCGACTCGCTCTCCTATTTCGGCCCGACCGGCGGTCTGCCATCCGACGATCCACGCATCTGGCCCAATATCGTGGCCCAGCAACTGGGTTGGGATGTCGAGCTCATCGGCCGGATCGGTTGGACCACCCGCGACGTCTGGTGGGCCGCCACCCAGGATCCGCGGTCCTGGGCGGCCTTGCCGCGGGCCGGTGCGGTCATCTTCGCCACCAGCGGCATGGATTCGCTGCCCTCGCCGCTGCCGACGGCGCTGCGCGAGTTGATCCGGTATGTGCGTCCGGCCTGGCTGCGCCGGTGGGCGCGGGACGGCTACGGCTGGGTGCAGCCGCGGTTGTCGCCGATCGCCAGATCGGCACTGCCCCCGCATCTGACGGTCGAATACCTAGAGATGACGCGCAACGCCATCGATTTCAACCGCCCGGGCATTCCGGTGGTGGCCTCTTTGCCGTCGGTGCACATCGCCGACACCTACGGCAAGGCCCACCACGGGCGTGAGCCCACGGTCACGGCGATCACGGCCTGGGCCCAGGAACATGATGTGCCGCTGGTGGACCTCAAAGCCGCGGTGGCCGACGAGGTGCTCAGCGGACGGGGCAACCCCGACGGCATCCACTGGAACTTCGACGCTCACCGGGCGGTGGCCGAGCTCATGCTCAAGGGCCTGGCCGATGCCGGTGTGCCACAACTGGATTCCACCGACTGACGATGGCGGTCATGGTGGTGACCGACTCGACGGCGCGGTTGGGGCCCGAGTTGTGCGAGCAGTGGGGAATTCGGCTGGTGCCGTTGCACATCCTCGACGATGGCAATGACTGGCGCGATGGTGTCGATCCGGTGCCTCCGGCCATTCACGATCGGCCCCGGGTGACCACCTCGGGCGCGTCGCCGGCCGACCTCGCCGAGACCTACCGGCAGGCGCTGGCCGACAGCGGCGGCGACGGCGTTGTCGCAGTGCATATCTCGGCCGCCCTCTCCAGTACCTACAGCACGGCTGCGTCCGTGGCCCGCGAGATCGGACAGGCCGTGCGGGTGGTGAACTCCCGTGCGGCAGCGATGGGGGTGGGCTTCGTGGCCCTTGCCGCCGCCGAGGCGGCCCGCCGGGGAGATTCGCTGGACGCCGTCGAGGCGGCCGCCCGGGCCGCGATACCGCGCGGGCAGGCGTTCATCGTCGTGCACCGGCTCGACAACCTGCGGCGCAGTGGCCGCATCGGTGCGGCGGCGTCGTGGCTGGGCACCGCCCTGTCTCTCAAACCGCTGCTGCGTCTCGACGTCGACGGCCGGCTGGTGCTCTCACAACGCATCCGGACGATATCGAAAGCACATGCGGCACTTGTCGATCAGATCGCCGATGCGGCGGGGGACCGGGCCGTGCATGTGGTCGTGCACCACGTCGACAACCCGGACGGGGCCGACGAGATCGCCGCGGCGCTCACCGACCGGCTGCCGAACCTGCGTTCCCTGTCGGTGACCGACATGGGTGCGGTGCTCGCGGTGCACGTCGGCGGCGGTGCGGTCGGTGCGTGCATCACCGTGGAAGACGCATAGCGGGTTCGCTGCTCGCCGACGCCGCTTTCTACCTCAGACTTGTGTCTCGGCGGCGAGCGCGGCCGACAGGTAGAAAGCGACGCAGAGGTAGTGCTGAACTAGCCGGCGAACCGTCCGGTGATCGGCGGCAGATCCTTGAGCGTGAGAATTCCGGGTGCGGCGGCCACCACGGCGGGCACCGCGTTGGTGACCGGCAGCGCGGTGTAGATCATGCCGAGCCCGTTGAGGCTGACCTCGCTCCAATCCTTCGACGGCAGGCAGTACACGACGGTGCGCATGTTGGGCACGCCGAACACCTGGATCACGTGACCGTGCGCCACCGGCTTCGGAGGAGTGACGTGGTTGCCCATGATCCAGTTGAATCCGACGCTGACCACGTTCTTGTCGCCCACCCAGCCGCGGTGGTAGCCGTACACGCTGGCCACGGTGCCCTTGGGGATCTGCATGAAACCCAGATCGGAATCATCGGTGGCGGGGGTGAACGTGACGTCGAAAGTGATCTTGTCGAGCTTGGCTCCGATGGCGTCGGCCATCATCGCCGCCGACTCGGCGAACACCTCGCTCTCGAGACGGACACTCTCGGCCAGTCCGGGTGTCTCCGGGTCCTTGCCGAAGCCCATCGCGGCCATGGTTCCCGCCGATTCGTAGACGCCGCAGTCGACCGACTCGGTGATCCGGATTTCGTCGACGCTCTCGCACGCGCTGGACAGCACCATGCCCATCATGTTGGTCAGCCCGGGGTGCGCGCCGCTGCCGAAGATCGTGGAATTACCTGCCTCGCATGCCTTCTGGATACGTGCCAGGTCTTCGGGGGTCTGCTTGCCGCCGGTGATCCAGGCGGCGGTGGAACACACGTTGACACCGGATTCCAGCAGGCGAACCAGTTCGTCGACGCTGGGCCAGATCGGGTTGTAGCAGCACGCGTCGGGCTTGAGCGCGATCAGTTCGTCGATGTCGTTGGTGGCCTTGATACCGGTCGGTTCGGGCCAGCCGGCCAGCTCGGCGGCGTCCACTCCGACCTTCTCGGCGCCGTACGCATACACGCCCACCAGTTCCATGTCGTCACGGGCGATGATCGCGTGCAGCGAGCGTCGTCCGATGTTTCCGGTGGTCCATTGGATGACCCGGATCGGCTTGTCCGCTGTGGTCATATCGCCTCCTCGCTGAGCCCTGCGCTGGACTCTAGACACTATCGGTGAGTTGTTCACCACCGGCACCGGTCCCTCGTGGCGGCAGGCACACCGGAGTCGCACAATCGAATTACGGGGCACGCTCGCCCCGGCGAAGCCATGAATCGAGGTCAGATCATGGACATGCTCTACCTGCTCGCGTCGGTGGGTGCCGGCGGCGTCGCCCTGATCTGGCTCGGTATGAGCAACATCCGCGTCGTCAGACAGTACGAACGAGGCGTGGTATTCCGGTTCGGCCGGGTCCGCGACCACGTCAGGCAACCCGGCCTGACGATGCTCATCCCCGTCGCGGACCGGCTGCAGAAGGTCAACATGCAGATCATCACGATGCCGGTACCGGCGCAGGACGGCATCACCCGCGACAACGTCACCGTGCGGGTCGATGCGGTGATCTATTTCAGGGTGCTCGACCCGGTGCGGGCCGTGGTCGACGTCCAGGACTACATGTCGGCGATCGGTCAGGTGGCGCAGACCTCGCTGCGGTCGATCATCGGCAAGAGCAATCTCGACGACCTGCTGTCGAACCGGGAGCACCTCAATCAGGGCCTCGAACTGCTCATCGACAACCCGGCCGTGGGCTGGGGAATCCACATCGACCGCGTCGAGATCAAAGACGTCGTGCTGCCGGATTCGATGAAGCGGTCCATCGCGCGTCAGGCCGAGGCAGAGCGGGAACGGCGGGCCCGGGTCATCACCGCCGACGGCGAACTGCAGGCGTCCGAAAAGCTCGCCGCGGCCGCCGATGTGATGGCCGCCGACCCGGCCGCCCTGCAGTTGCGGCTGCTGGAGACCGTCGTCGAAGTGGCCGCGGAGAAAAACTCCACCCTGGTGCTGCCGTTCCCGGTGGAGCTGCTGCGCTATCTGGAACGCGCCACGCCTCAGTCCTCCACCCAGGTCGTCGGGTAGTAGTCCACAGCGCGAGATTCATCCACAGCCCGCCGGTGTAGACGGCTGTGCGCGTGGCCGTGCTGTCCTGTTGTTACTGCCGCGAGACTTGTTACTGCCGCGAGACCATCAACTCGTCGTTGGCCGCTCATCGATCTGTGCTAGCCGCGCAAGGAATGCGGGAGAAGAATCCTCCCCGGGATACTCACGAAACGCCGTCAACGTTCTTCGCTGAACCCCCATCGAACGTTCCAGAGAGTCTAGTGCCGCGAGCGGATCGCAACCAGCCTTGCGTGGTGTGGTGCGCCGGAGAAAGCTCACCCCGTAACCCAGGTCGGAACCGAACTCGCTTTCAGGGATCTTCACCCCAGATGGCATGAGGTAGACCGCACAATTACGGATCGTCTCTATCAGTTGTGCGCGCATCTTCGAATCATGAGGGTCTGAATCCTCCGTCGCCACGGCAATATTCCTGAACTTCCGATCCATGAATCCCATCAAGCCCATCGGTCCCATATCTACTAGCCGGGCATACTGCATATCCCAGGCCGCGGCCCACGCTTTGTCGGCCAACTCATCGGGCGTCTCGTTGCCGCCAATATGGAATATCCCTCTTGCCTCGGCCTGTTTCTTCTTGTCTAGCAACGTATAGGCAGCAAGCGCGCTCTCATACGCGAGCTGATACCCGAATTCGTTCATCATCCAGTCGACATATTGATTGAATGCCCATTCTCCTCCATCTTTTCCGCGGCGCTTCTTTTCTTTGAAAAGACTGCACAGTCGCAGCATCGGAGCGTAGCTCGCGAGGATGGCGTAAAGCGGATGTCGATCTTTCTCTGGTAGCGGAACGCCTTGTCTCCACTTCTTGTCGCGCTCGACAGGGGGATGGCGATGTCCGAACTCGTATGCCACACGATCCGGGTCCCAGCTGAGGACGCGATCCGTGGCCCATCGCACATAACGCGTATTCTTCGCATCGAACTCGCCTGTTCTCTTCCATGCGAGCTCTTCGATTCCCCATCCACTGCTGATATGGGTCCGGGAAAAGTACTTAGAATAGGGAAACCGTGTCAGCAACTCGTGAAGATCTGGACGGTACTTGCAGTTCTGGCCAAAATAGAACATCGCGATATGTAGACAGATGTTCTGATCAAGGACCAATAGGTCAGGCTCCTTGCTCTGAACGTTGTTTGAACCAAAGTAGCGGTATCGTCCTATGCGGGACATCGGGTCTCAGCCTTCCGGGCAGTCATATTGCTTACCATAGATCCATCTTTGTCCACGTCAAATGAATTTCTTTCTGAGGTTTACCTGCGACCGTCGGAAATGACGATCGGTATGCGAGGTCAAGCTTCGATAACGTTAAAGCGGCGTATCCAAAGCGTGAACTGTGCCCGGCTGGCGCTCAAGTGCGTCTAGCCAGATCGTGGGGTGGTAGTCCACAGCGCGAGATTCATCCACAGCCCGCCGGCGCCGACGGTTCTGGAGCGGGGAATCGTCGTGTCCCGCACCTAACGTCGCGGGCATGGGTACCGAATTGTCGGTGGAGCGGCTCCGTCGATTGGGTGGCAGCCGCCTCGGGGACGACCCCGAAGCCGAGGGAAAAAGCGATCCCGATCAGAACGCGACGTCCGAGAGCGCGCTGTCACGATGGTTGCCGGAAACCGCGCCGGGAGGCGGCCGGGGATGGCTGGCCGCCGCGCGCGCCGATCCCGGCCGGGCCGGGGCGCTGGCGCTGGCCGGGGTCGGCGTACTCGCGATCCTGGTTACCGTCTTCGCCCTGATCCGCCAGCAACCACCCCCGGTCACTTCGGCGAATCTTCCTCCGGTACAGATGGTTTCGTCGTCCACCCCGACTCCGTCAGCTGACGGGCCCGGCGGCCCGGTGGTGGTCAGCGTCGTCGGTCTGGTGCACAAACCGGGTCTGGTGACCCTGCAGTCCGGGGCGCGGATCGCCGACGCGCTGGAAGCCGCCGGCGGACCGCTCGACGGTGCCGACCTGATCGGGTTGAACATGGCGCGCCGGGTCGGTGACGGTGAGCAGATCGTGGTCGGCATCGAGGCGCCGCCAGGCCAACCGGCGACCATGGGCAGTTCGGTCGCCGGTGCTGCGCCGGCTTCGCCGTCGAGTGGAGCCCCGCAGACCGGCTCCTCGAAAGCCAAGCCCGGCGCAGCGTCGGGACCGATGGACCTCAACACCGCGACCGTCGAGGACCTCGACACGTTGCCCGGTGTCGGCCCGGTGACCGCCGCGGCGATCGTGGCGTGGCGGGATGCGCACGGCCGGTTCGACAGTGTCGACCAGCTCGGTGACGTCGACGGGATCGGGCCGGCGCGGCTGGAGAAGCTGCGTGAGCTGGTCCGGGCGTGACCGTCAGGGCGGGGGCGGTGGTGCCGGCCCGATCGGCGATGCGTGGGCCGAGGGGCAGTCCCTGGATCTACGAATCGTTCCCGCGGCCCTGACTGCGTGGTCGGTGTCGGCGGCGGGGATCGTTTGGCACCCCGGTGCCGCGGTGATGGTGGGCCTCGGCGCCGTCGGGGTGACCTGGCTGGCCGCGCGATGGGGTGCCGTGCCTGACGTGGCGGACCACCGTCCGGTCGCGGCCGCGGTGCTGGCCGTCGCGGCGGTGGCCGCCGGGTTCGCGATGGCGGTCGGACTACGGGTGCATCAGGTCGAACATCATCCGATCGGTCGGTTCTACGGCAACGCCGCGACGGTAGTGGTGGTGCCCGGCGAGACCCCGCGGCCGATCAATGGTGGCCGGTTGATGTTCCGCGCCACGTTGCGTGAGGTCGATCGGGTCCCGATGTCGGGCCGGGTGCTGGTGTTCGCGCCGGCCGCTTTCGGTCGGGCCGGTCCCGGGACGCCGGTGCGCTTTCGCGTCACCGTGAACCGCCCGGACCGCAACGATCTGAGTGTGGCCGTGTTGGCGGCGTCGGGTCAGCCGTCGCTGGGGGAGGCCTCGGCGGTGCAACGGGTTGCGGCGCAGATCCGTTCGCGCTTCGCCGACGCGGCGCGTGCGGTGCTGCCCGCGGACCAGGCGGCCATGCTGCCTGCCCTGGTGCTCGGTGACACCTCGGCGGTCACCGGCACGACCACCGCGCAGTTTCGCACCGCGGGGCTGACGCATCTGACCGCGGTGTCGGGTGCGAACGTGACGATCGTGTGTGGCGCGCTGTTGCTGAGCGCCGTGCTGGTCGGGCCGCGGGTGGCGGTGTTGCTGGCCGGCGCCGGACTGGTCGGCTTCGTCATCGTGGTGCAGCCCTCGGCGAGCGTGCTGCGGGCCGCGGTGATGGGCGCGGTGACGTTACTGGCGGTGTTGACCCACCGGCGGCGGCAGGCGGTGCCCGCACTGGCCGCCAGCGTGATCGCGTTGATGATCGCCGCGCCCGAACTCGCGGTCGATGCCGGGTTCGCGTTGTCGGTGTGCGCCACCGCCGGCATCGTCGTCCTCGCGCCGGTGTGGGCGGGCCGGCTGCAGGACCGCGGGTGGCCGCGCCCGGTGGCGGCCGCCGTCAGCGTCGCGGTGGTGGCTCAGCTGGTCACCGCCCCGCTGGTGGCCGGGATCTCGGGCACCGTCAGCCTGGTGGCGGTGGCCGCCAATCTCGCAGTGGCTGGGGTAATTCCGCCGATCACCATCCTCGGCACGGCGGCCGCGGTGTGTGCGGGGATCGCGCCGGGCGGGGCACAGCTGCTGATCCGGTTCACCGGGCCCGAGCTGTGGTGGCTGTTGTCGGTGGCACGGTGGGCCTCGGAGCTGCCCGCGGCCGCGCTGCCGTCGCCCTCGGGGCTGGCCGGTGTGGTGTCGGTCGCCCTGGGTGGCGTGGCGTTGACGGTGCTGTGGCGGCTGCGCTGGGTGCGTCGCGGACTGGCCGTCTCGGTGTTCGGCTTGCTGGCCTGGGTGCTGGCGGGCCACGTGGTCGGAGCTGTCGGGTCGGCGTGACACGATCATCGGTGTGAGTGAACAGATCGACGGTCTGCACCTGGTTCTGGGCGATGAGGAACTGCTGGTCGAACGAGCGGTCGGGGCGGTGCTGCGGGCACTGCGCCGGCAGGCCGGTTCCGATGACGTCCCGGTGGACCGGATGCGGGCCGGCGAGGTCAGCACCAGCGAGCTCGCCGAGCTGCTGAGCCCGTCGCTGTTCGCCGAGGAACGCATGGTGGTCCTGGAGGCCGCCGCCGAGGCGGGTAAGGACGCCGTGGCCTTGATCGCCTCGGCGGCGGCCGATCTGCCACCGGGCACTGTGCTGGTCGTCATCCACTCCGGCGGTGGGCGGGCCAAGGCTCTGGCCGATCAGCTGAAAAAGCTTGGTGCACAAATTCATCCGTGTGCCAAGATCACCAAGCCGGCCGAGCGTGCGGATTTCGTGCGTGCCGAGTTCCGCGCACTGCGGGTCAAGGTGTCCGACGACACCGTGAACGCGGTGCTCGACGCGGTCGGATCGAACATCCGGGAGCTGGCTGCGGTGTGCTCACAGCTGGTGGCCGACACCGCCGGGCAGGTCGACGCTGTCGCGGTACGCCGCTATCACAGCGGCAAGGCCGAGGTGAAGGGCTTCGACATCGCGGACAAGGCGGTCACCGGCGATGTCGCGGGTGCGGCTGAGGCGTTGCGGTGGGCGATGCTGGCCGGTGAGCCGCAGGTGGTGTTGGCCGATGCGCTGGCCGAGGCGGTGCACACCATCGCCCGCGTGGGTCCGCTGTCAGGTGATCCCTACCGGTTGGCCGGTGAGCTGGGGATGCCGCCCTGGCGGGTGCAGAAGGCGCAGAAGCAGGCGCGCCGATGGTCGCGCGACTCGGTGGCCGAGGCCATGCGGGTGGTCGCCGCCCTCAACGCAGACGTAAAGGGCGCAGCGGCGGATGCCGACTACGCCCTTGAAACAGCGGTACGCCGGGTGGCGGAACTCGCCACCCGGTGAACCGGGAAAACTAACGAAGACTCAGAGCTTGTTCAGCGCCAGGGCCAGAGCCGACTTCTTGTTGGCGGCCTGGTTGGCGTGGATGACGCCCTTGCTGGCGGCCTTGTCGAGCTTGCGGCTGGTCGACACCAGCAACTCGGCGGCCTTGTCCTTCTCGCCTGCGTCGACGGCCTCGCGGAAGCTACGCACAGCCGTACGCAGCGACGACTTCACGGACTGGTTACGCAGCCGACGACGCTCGTTGGTGAGGATGCGCTTTTCCTGCGACTTGATGTTGGCCACGTAAAAATTCCTTCGTAATTCTCTAGCTGGGGTTACCGAAGTCTGGGTGCGCACACCCGCACTGCGGGCAGCGACTGTTCAGGGTACCAGCGAGACGCTTGAACTCCCAAAGCGGTGCAGCGGAAACGTCGGGCGTCCGTGCCCCGTTTTTCGACCCCAATACCACCTCAACCGGGCTTTGGCCTGCCGAAACGGGCTGGCCATTGACCCGGCGAAACCTGGCCGGGTGCGGCAGCATGAGGGGGGTGAGCCTGCGAACTGTCCGTACCCAAGGAGCCGAGTCGAACGGGTCCAGGCCGGCCGGCCAACGTGCCGCGTCGGCGCGACGCGTCAAACATCAGGGCATCTTCGACGGGTACAACCGGCTGGGCCGGTACTCGGAGGCGTTCGACGAGATGTTCGACGCCGCCGGCAACGTCCGCGGTCCGTACAAGGGCATCTTCGCCGAGCTTGCTCCGTCGGATGCCTCCGAGCTGCGCTCGCGCTCGGACGCGCTGGGACGGGCGTTCATCGATCAGGGCATCACGTTCTCGCTGTCCGGCCAGGAGCGGCCGTTCCCGCTCGATCTGGTGCCTCGGGTGATCTCGGCGGCCGAATGGTCCCGGCTGGAGCGCGGCATCACCCAGCGGGTCAAGGCGCTGGAGATGTACCTCGACGACATCTACGGCGAGCAGGAGATCCTCCGGGACGGCGTGATCCCGCGCCGGCTGGTGACCTCGTGCGAGCACTTCCACCGCGAAGCCGCGGGCATCGTCCCGCCCAACGGGGTACGCATCCACGTCGCCGGCATCGACCTGATCCGCGACGACAAGGGTGACTTCCGGGTGCTCGAGGACAACCTGCGATCGCCGTCAGGGGTGTCGTATGTGATGGAGAACCGGCGCACCATGGCGCGCGTCTTCCCCAACCTGTTCGCCACCCATCGGGTACGTGCCGTCGGCGACTACTCCTCGCACCTGCTGCGCGCGCTGCGCAACGCGGCACCTACGAATGTCGCCGACCCCACCGTCGTGGTGCTCACGCCCGGGGTCTACAACTCGGCCTACTTCGAGCACTCGCTTCTGGCCCGGCAGATGGGCGTCGAGCTGGTCGAGGGTCGCGACCTGTTCTGCCGCGACAACGCCGTGTACATGCGCACCACCGAAGGGGAGCGGCAGGTGGACGTCATCTACCGCCGCATCGACGACGCGTTCCTGGACCCGATGCAGTTCCGCCCCGACTCGGTGCTCGGGGTGGCCGGACTGCTCAACGCCGCGCGCGCGGGCAACGTGGTGATCTCCAGCGCGGTGGGCAACGGGGTCGGTGACGACAAGCTCGTCTACACCTATGTGCCGACCATCATCGAGTACTACCTGGGCGAGAAGCCGATCCTGGCCAACGTCGACACCTACCGCTGTTGGTTGGACACCGAACGTGAGGAGGTGCTCGACCGAATCCACGAACTCGTCATCAAGCCGGTCGAGGGCTCGGGCGGTTACGGCATCGTCTTCGGCCCGGACGCCTCGGAGAAGGAGCTGGCGGCTATCGCCAAGAAGATCCGGGCCGACCCGCGCGGCTGGATCGCTCAGCCGGTGATGCAGTTGTCCACCGTGCCGACCCAGATCGGCAACAAGCTGGCGCCGAGGCACGTGGACCTGCGTCCGTTCGCGGTCAACGACGGCAACAACGTCTGGGTGTTGCCCGGTGGGCTGACCCGGGTGGCACTGCCGGAAGGGTCCCTGGTGGTCAACTCCAGCCAGGGTGGCGGTTCGAAGGACACCTGGGTGCTGGCGTCGAGGACGTCGGTGGCCGACCGTGAGCTGGCCGCCGCCGAGGTGGTGCGGTCGCTGCCCAGGTCCGCCAAGGGGCCCAAAGGCAATGGTGCCGCTGATGGTTCGTCGTCCCAACAACAGCAATAGGGGGTGGAGTAGATGCTGGCGCGCAACGCCGAGTCGCTGTATTGGATCGGACGCTATGTGGAACGGGCCGACGACACCGCACGCATCCTCGATGTCACGGTGCATCAGTTGCTGGAGGACTCCAGCGTCGACCCGGACGTCGCCTCCCGCACACTGCTGCGGGTGCTCGGGATCGAGCCGCCCGCGAAGCCCCTGGACGTGTGGTCGCTGACCGACATCGTGGCGTTCAGCCGTGACAGCGGCGGGAATTCGATCGTCGACTCGATCTCGTCGGCGCGCGAGAACGCCCGCGGCGCCCGTGAGGTCACCTCCACGGAGATCTGGGAGTGCCTCAACACCACGTACAACGCCTTGGCCGAGCGGGAGCGTGCGGCCAAACGTCTTGGTCCCCACGAGTTTCTGTCGTATGTGGAGGGGCGCGCTGCGATGTTCGCCGGGCTGGCCGATTCAACGTTGAGCCGCGACGACGGTTACCGGTTCATGGTGCTGGGTCGCGCGATCGAGCGCGTCGACATGACGGTCCGCCTGCTGCTGTCGCGGGTGGGGGACAGCGGGTCGTCGCCGGCCTGGGTCACGCTGTTGCGCTCGGCCGGTGCCCACGACACCTACCTGCGGACTTACCGCGGTGCGCTCGACGCCGGCCGCGTGGTCGAGTTCATGTTGCTGGACCGGCTTTTCCCGCGGTCGATCTTCTACTCGCTGCGGTTGGCCGAACACAGCCTCGACGAGTTGCTCAACCGGCCGCACAGCCGGCTGGGGGCGACGGCCGAGGCGCAGCGGTTGCTCGGCCGGGCCCGCAGCGAGTTGGAGTTCCTGCAGCCCGGTGCGCTGCTCGAATCCCTGGATGCCCGGCTGGCCGCGCTGCAGAAAACTTGCCGTGATGTGGGAGAAGCATTGTCGCTGCAGTACTTCCACTCCGCGCCGTGGGTGGCCTGGACGGATGCCGGGCACGGCGACGTGGTTGTGATCGAGGAGGGCGAGGTCTAGATGTGGCGACTGCGGGTGGTGCACTCCACGGGTTACGCCTACAAGTCGGCGGTGACCGCGTCCTTCAACGAGGCCCGGCTGACACCGCGTTCCGACTCGCGTCAGAACGTGATCCTGAACCGGGTCGAGACCATCCCGGCCACCAGGTCCTATCGGTACGTCGACTACTGGGGCACCGCGGTGACGGCGTTCGACCTGCATGCCCCGCACACCGAGTTGGAGGTCTCGGGGTCCTCGGTGGTTGAGACCGAGGTCGCCGAAAAGCCTGAGGAGCTGGCGAGTTGGGATGATTTGCGCTCGGAGGCCGTGATCGACCGGTTCGACGAGGTGCTCGGCCCGACGCACTACACCCCGCGCAGCAGGCGCATCGCACGGGTCGGGCAGCGGATCGCCAAGGAACACGATCCGTTCGAGGCGGTGATGGCCGTGGCGCAGTGGGTGCGCAGCGAACTCGACTATGTGCCGGGGACCACCGGGGTCCACTCGTCCGGCCTGGACGCCCTGCGTGAGGGCAAGGGCGTGTGCCAGGATTTCGCCCATCTCTCGCTGATCATGTTGCGGTCCATGGGGATTCCGGCCCGGTACGTGTCGGGCTACCTGCATCCGACGCGCGAGGCGATGGTGGGGGACACGATCGACGGGCAGAGCCACGCCTGGATTCAGGCCTGGGCCGGTGGCTGGTGGCACTACGATCCGACCAACGACAGCGAGATCACCGAGCAGTACGTCAGTGTCGGCGTGGGCCGGGACTACTCGGATGTGGCCCCGCTCAAGGGGATCTACTCGGGCGAGGGATCAACCGATCTCGACGTGGTCGTGGAGGTCACCCGGCTGGCTTGACGCGGCCGGCGGTGCGCCCGAGGTTGCGGAAGCCGGGATGCACGTGCGGTGTCAGCCCCTGGTGGTCGGCGAGCTTCTCCAGCAGGGTGCGGAGCTCGTCGCGCTGTTTGGCGTCGAGGCCGGCGGTCATGCCGTCATCGTGCCGGCGCGCCAGCTCGCCGATGCGGCGTAGCGTCTTCTTGCCTGCCGTGCTGAGAAACAACGCGTGCAGGCGGCGGTCGTCGGGGTTGCGGCGGCGCTCGACGTAGCCGCGGTCCTCCAGGTCGTCGACATAACTGACGACGCGGCTCGGCAACAGACTCAGCTGAGTGCTCAGGGACTGCTGGCTGAGCCCGGGTTGCGCTCCGATGGCACGCATGATTCCGGCATGCGGCGGAGTGAGCTCGAGTGTCGCCATCTGTTCGGCGAACTGCGTCGCGGCCCGGTGGCCGAGCTGTGCCAGCAGAAATGCCACGGTATCGGGCCGTCCGTTCTCCACGGTCAAACCGTATCACGGAGAAATCGTTCAAAATCCAAAACATTCAGGAGGTTGAGTTCGGTGGCGACCGGGCATATCGTTCAAACCATGAACGATTCAATCGTAGATCGAATTGGCAGCGACCGGTCGCCCGGAAGACAGGGTGGGCCACCGCTGGCCCCGGTGGCAGCGGTATCCCTGACGTTGCTGCTGGTCGGGCTGGCCGTCGGGGTTGCCCTCGGCGGAGTGATGCCGTTGCCGTACGGCCAGGGGGCCGCGGTGCTCGCATATATCCGGGACCAGCACTCGGCGGTACAGGCCGCCGCCGTGGGCACGTTCGCCGCCTCGGTGCCGCTGGCGATCTACGCCGCGACCGTCAGTACTCGGCTGCGCCAGCTCGGGGTGACGGCGCCCGGCGCGACGATCGCCCTGGCCGGCGGCATTCTGGCGGCCGGATCGCTGGCGCTGTCCGGGTTGATCTGCTGGACGATGTCTCGGGCTGAGGTGGTTGTCGACGACGGTCTGATCCGGGCGTTGTACTACCTGGTGTTCCTCACCGGAGGTGTCGGGCACATCGTCGCGCTCGGGTTGCTGCTCGCCGGGATCGCGGTGCCGGGCCTGATCCTCGGGCTGTTGTCGCGACCGGTGGCTTGGGCCGGCCTGGCGATCGCCGCACTGGCCGAACTGGCCACGTGCGTGTTGATCTGGCCGGAATCGGCGGTGATCCTGCCGATCGCTCGGTTCACCGGTCTCGTCTGGCTCATCGTCGCCGGCGCCCTCCTGCCGGCGCGCCGGGCCGCCAGGAACCGGTCATGAAGCTCAGTGTCAGCGTCACGAACTATTCGTGGCGCGAGCCGATTCACCAGCGGTTGGCCTCGCTGGCACGCTTTCTCGACGGCACCGCCGTCGACACCCTGTGGGTGCCCGATCACCTCGTTCAGGCCGATCCCGCCAGTGCCCTCGACGAACCGATGCTGGAGGCCTACACCGCGCTCGGGTATCTCGCCGCGGCGACGGGCCGAATCCGGTTGGGCACCATGGTGACCGCGGCCACCTTCCGCGCGCCCGCGTTGCTGATCAAAGCTGTCACGACGCTCGACGTCCTCACCGACGGCCGTGCCTGGCTCGGGCTCGGTGCGGGCTACAACGCGGCCGAAGCGAGCGCGATGGGTTTGTTCCTGCCCGGCACCGCGGAACGATTCGAGCGGATGGCCGAGCTGTTGCAACTGGCCCACCAGATGTGGCGGGGTGACGAAACTCCGTTTCTGGGGCGGTATCTGACAGTGCAGCAGCCCATCGGTAGTCCTCGCCCGGTCACCGCGCCGCATCCTCCGGTGCTGATCGGCGGCACCGGTGAGCGGCGTACGCTGCGGCTCGTCGCGCAGTACGGGGACGCCTGCAACTTGTTCGACGTCCCCGACGGCGGCACCGCGATCCGCAGACAGCTCGACGTTCTGGATCGGCACTGCGCTGATGTCGGACGGTCGGCCGGAGAGATCGAGCGCACCGTGACCGCGGCGCTTCACGACGGCGAGCCACCGGACGCGCTCGTGGAGCGGTGCCACGCGTTGGCCAACATCGGGATCCAGCATGTCGTACTGATCATCCGCGGCCGCCCTTGGACCCCTGCGGATCTCGCCGTCGCTGCCGCGGCGGCCGATCAGCTGCGCGATCGGGTGCACACCCCGGGATGAACCTCGACCCGGTGCAGGTCGTCACCCAGCTCGATCTGGCGGTCGAACACCGAGGCGGCCAACGCGCGCCAGTCCTCCTCGGTACCGGCGGCGATCCCGGGCACGTAGTGGGTCAGAATCAGAATTCCGACGCCTGCGCGGGTGGCCGTGGCCGCCGCCTCCTGCACCGAAGAGTGGTAGTCGCAGATGTCGCGGATCCGTTGCTGCGGAAGCAGATCGATCAGATCCTTACGAATCGCCGTGTGTACCAACGCCCCCGCTCCGTCGGCCAGCGCATCGAGGCTGGGGCAGGGCACGGTGTCGCCGGCGGCCACCACCGAGGCCCCGCTGTGTTCGATCCGGAACGCGATCGTCGGCGTCACCGGCCGGTGATCGGTGGGCGCCACCCGGATCTGCACACCGCCGCGGTCCCATACCGGGCCGTCGGTGTATTCGTGAACCTCCACCCGTGGCGGACCGGTGAGATCGGCGTGGTGGGCGATGCGGTAACCGATGTCGTGTCCGAAGGCGCGCAGCGTCGCGTCGACCACGTCGGCGGTCCCCGGCGGACCGATGATCGGCAAGGCAGGTGCATCCGGGGTGAACGTGCTCACCCAGCGGGTGATGATCACGTCGCCCAGGTCGGCGATGTGATCGCTGTGCAGGTGGGTCAGCAGGAGTGCACTGAGTTGGTTGGCGCCCGACCCGGCCGCGGCCAGCCGCTGCAGCACCCCGCGGCCGCAGTCGATGAGAAACATCTGATCGCTCGCGCGCACCAGGGTGGACGGTCCGGCCCGCTGCGGGTCCGGGATCGGGCTACCAGTGCCGAGCAGCGTGACCTCGATCATGGCCCCATTCCTACTCCGTTCCCGCGACGGATACGCGGAATCGGATTCCTGGCTGCTGCTAGGCGTGGCCCCTTTCCTCGCGGCGACCGCCGACCTAGCCTGGTGTGAGGTGGATCACGATCGGAGGCTGCCGATGCGAATCGCGGACGTGCTGAAAAACAAGGGCACGGCGGTGGTGACGATTTCGCCGGAGACCACGGTGACGGAGCTGTTGGCCGGGCTGACCGAGCTGAACATCGGCGCGATGGTGGTGATGGGTCCCGACGGCCTGGCCGGCATCGTCTCGGAGCGTGATGTGGTGCGCAAGCTGCACGAGCGGGGCAGCAGCCTGCTGGCGCAGCCGGTGTCCGAGATCATGACCACGGTGGTGGCGACCTGTACGCCGCGTGACACCGTGGATCACCTGAGCGCGCTGATGACCGAGAACCGGGTGCGACACATCCCGGTGCTCGACGAAGGACGGCTGGCCGGCATCGTCAGCATCGGCGACATCGTCAAGACCAGGATGGAAGAACTCGAGGCCGAGCAGGAACAACTGCAGGCCTACATCACGCAAGGCCGCTGAGCGAGAATCTCTGGTGCAGAACCGGTTTGGCGTTCCACCAGTGCACTAGACCTTGACGAAATCACCGGGCTTGTACTTGTGCTCGAAGAATTCCTGCTTCGGGCCGTACCACCGGATCAGGCTGAACCAGCCGCGGCCGGGAACGGTCTTGAGCCAGTTCTTGGCGCCCTCCGGTGGGTTGGGTCCGATGTAGAAGGTGACTGACCCGTCGTCGTTGAACTCGAGATCATTCATCGAGTTCAGAGACGGATACACCTGGCCCGGGGCGTCGACACCGGCCGCGGTATCGGCGTCGTAGACCGTTACAGACCACAGGATGTTGGCCGGCGGGTCGGCGGGCAGGTCGATGGTGTAGGTGTTCTCGCCCCGTAGGTACTCGCCGTTGCTGTCCTTGTAGGCGGCGCCGTACTTGGCGCCCATGCCGACGATCGAGGACATCATGCCGCTGCTGATCGAGTAGGCGTTGATGAACATGTGGGCCTTGGCGTTGACGTCGGTGTGGCCGGTGGTGCGGTCGCGCCACTGCTCGTCGAGCAGGGTGTGCCAGAAGTCGTCGAGTTCGGTCTTGGCGTGTGCCACCCAACGGCGGTCCTGCCACCACAGAGCGTTCTGTTCCTGGTCGAAGTGGGCTGCGATGTTCTTTGCCATCTTCCACGCGGTCTGAGCGCCCAGACCGAGTAGCTGGCGCTGACGGTCGGTCGGGGCGAACGGGCGACCTTTCGCGATACCCAGCGCGGCGAGTGAACCGTGCATGTAGGGATCCACCGAATCGACGCGTTCGTTTTGGATCAGCTCATTCAGGATGTCGAAGTAGCCGGCGTCATGTGCGAACAGGGCATTGGCCGGAAGGTCGGAGACGTGCTGGAACTTCATCGGGATGGCCGGCCCGTTGAGGGGACGGACGACGAGTCCCTCGACCGATTGCACCCCCGGCGACAAGTCGTCGACCGACTGGAAGAAACCCCGCTGGAAGATGAACACCCTGTTGGTGGGGCAGTCATAGATGAAGTACTCGTTCGGGTCGATGCCGAGTAAGCCGACCTCCTGCCCTGACGGTACGACGAGATACTTGCCGCCTTGGCCCTTGTCGGGGCCGGGAATACCGATATCGCCGAGGTATTGGACGTCACCGATCCTCGGGCCGGCGAGCGGGCGGTGCCAGAAATCGTCGAGCAATCCTTGAATCTTGGGCGGTGCCTCCAGCACCAGGGGACCTGTCTCACTCAGGTCGGCGAAACCAATGCAGTAGATGACGTCGGAGTTGGGGGTGGTGATGACCGTGTTGGGTTTGAGTCGCTTCTCGTAGACGGACATCACGTTGTATCCGGTCCCGGCAACTGCGCCGAGGCCCTTCTTCATCGCGTACATGTTCACTGCCGGCAGTGCCCAGAGATACGTCTGCACCGCGCGTTGGAAATACAGCTCCTCGGTCAGTGATTGCGCGGCATCGGTGGTCGGATAGCCACCTTCGAAAGCGACATCGGCGATGGCCTTGAAGCGGTCGGAGTCTGTCATCTCGGTCTGTGATCCTTCCTCGCGTGCGCATGCCCACGATCGCAACTCAGGCGCCGTGATCCTCATCGTATGGGCCTGCTCCAATGCAATCCCACAATTCTGGATAGGCGCAATGACTTTCGCTCATACCGCCCGAAAGGGGTGGGAGAACACCCGTGTTCACCTGATCCGAATGTCCCGTTGCAGGCGCGGCTTTGCGGCTATCGTCGTGGTGGCCTTGGCTCGCAAGACCTGAACAAAACAGGGAAAGGAATTGCAGCAAAATGGATATGCCACTGACTCGGCGTGGCGCGCTGCGGACGGCGGGCCTTGCGGCAGCTGCTGCCGGTGTCGCCACGGCGATGGCCGCGTGCTCGACCGAGAAGGCCTCAAACGGCTCAGAAACGCAGGAACCCGACGGCAAGCCTTCGGCCGCGCCGAATTCGCCGCCCGGCGCCGCGGACATCACCCAGCCCGCCTCCGGCGTCGGGATGTTCCCGGGATATGTCCAGACGATCGCGCAGTTCGCCTATGTCTGGGGCTGGCCAATGGTCAACATGCTCAACCGGCGCGCCAAGATCACCCAGGCTCCGCACCCCGGCCTGCTCAACGGCGTCCTGCCCGCCGCGCCGCAGGGCCGACTCGCCATGCTGTCCAACTACATCGACCCGGCCGAGACCTTCGTGACCTGCCCGAATCAGGATGTGGTGTACGGACTGGCGTACTTCTCCCTCGATGACCAGCCGGTGATCGCCCAAGTGCCGGATTTCGGCGACCGGTTCTGGGTGTACGCGCTGTACGACGCCCGCACGGATCAGTTCGGGGAGCTCGGTAAACCGTATGGCACCAAGCCAGGTTTCTATCTCCTGGCCGGGCCGGACTGGAAGGGCGAAAAACCTGACGGTGTCGAAGCGGTGATCAGGAGCTCTACTTCGTTGGCCAACGCGATACCTCGGGTCTTCATGGACGACACCCCCGAGGATCACACCGCGATCCAGGCGGTCATCAACCAAATCGACATCTATCCGCTCAGTGACTTCGACGGCAAGATGAAGAGCACCGAGTGGGCGAAGCTTGGCGCGATCCCCGGGCCGCCCGCCGATGGCGGGGCGGGGGAGACGAAATGGGTTGTGCCCGAGAAGTTCTTCGACGAATTCGGGTCGATCCTCGATGAGGTGAGTCCGCTGCCCGGCGAGGAAGCGCTCTACGCACAATTCCGGGCGCTGCTGGACTCGGCCGACCAGAAGCCCAACATCAAGAAGGTTCTCGTCGAGAGTGCGGTGAGCACGGAGCGCGAAGTCATCGGGCCGTTCTTCCAGTGGGCACACAACGGACGCCCCGCGGGCAACGGCTGGAACCGGTCGACCAACAACGCGCAATTCGGAATCGACTACTTCGACCGGACCGGTACCGCCAGATCGAACATGTTCGACAACCGGCCCAACGAGACGCAGTACTTCTACACCGACAACGACGCCACCGGCGCCCCGCTGCACGGTGACAAGGTGTACAGGGTCACCTTCCCGGCTGGTCAGGAACCGCCTGTCAAGGGCTTCTGGTCGCTGACGCTCTACAACGACAAGCACCTGTTCCATCCCAACGACCTCAAGCGCTACTCCCTGGGCACCAAGAACAAGAACCTCAAGCGCAATCCCGACGGATCGCTGACCCTCTACGCCGGTGCCAAGTCACCTGGACCGGACACCGAGTCGAACTGGCTGCCCGCGCCCGCCGGACCGTTTTCCCTCTATATCCGTGCCTACTGGGGTGAGTCGGGCATCACCGAGGGCACCTGGAAGCCGCCGGCGGTCGAAGTTGTCTGACAGCCCCTGGGTACGTGTGTGGGATGGTGGTTTGGTGGCTGCCGTCGATGTCCGTCCCCCGAACAAGTCTGACGTGAAGCGGCTTGCCGCGGTCCTGGGCCGGGCCTTCCACGACGACCCGGTGATGTCGTGGATCCTGTCCGACGACGCCCGCCGGGCCACGGCGCTGCCTCGCTTGTTCTCGGCGATCACGCGCCACCATTTCCTTGCCGGCGGTGGTGCCGAGGTGGCCGTCCGCGGCGGCGAGATCGGTGCGGCAGCGTTGTGGGACGGACCCGGTCGATGGAAGCAGACTCCTGGTGAGGAACTGCGCATGTTGCCGACGATGGTGTTGGCGTTCGGCCGCGACCTGCGACGCGGGCAGCGGGTGGTCGAGCTCATGAAAGAGCATCACCCCGAGGAGCCGCACTGGTATCTGGCAGTGATCGGCAGCGACCCCACTGTCCGCGGCGGGGGCTTCGGGCACGCCCTGATGCGATCGCGGCTGGATCGCGTCGACGCCGAACACGCGCCGGCCTACCTGGAGTCGAGCAACCCCGACAACGTTCCGTACTACATGCGGTTCGGGTTCGAGGTCACCGGCGAGATCGTACTGCCCAACGGCGGACCCACCTTGACGCCGATGTGGCGGGCGCCGCGCTGATCCAGCCGACGGCCGGGTGCGCGCGGGCAACCACGCGACATTGTGGCTGTTACAGTGCGAAGGCCGACCAACAGGGGAATCCGGTGAGAAGCCGGAACTGACGCGCAACGGTGTGGGGCACAGCCTCGAGTCCGACCACCTGGGCCGGGAATGACCGTTGACGGCTCCGCGACTGGGCCCTGGATCAAAGGAAGTCTTGGCTGTGCGTGTACTCACCGCACTGTTGTCCCTGGTGTCTGTGACGTTGTCGCTCACGGTGGCTTGCGGGCATCGAGAGTCTGGTGCCGACAACCCCACCGCCGGGCCCGCCGCGGGCCCGACCAGCTATCCGCTCACGATCGAGAACTGTGGTGTCACCGTCACTTTCGGCGGACCGCCGCAGCGGGCCGTATCGCTGTATCAGTCCTCGACCGAGATCCTGCTGGCGCTGGGGCTGGCCGATCGGATGGTCGGTACCTCGACATGGTTCGATCCCGTGTTGCCCGAACTCGCGGCCGACAATGCCACCGTGCCCCGGCTGGCCGACAACGACCCGGGGCTGGAGACGGTGCTCGGCGCGGAGCCCGACCTGGTGACCTCGGCCAGCGCCCACACCTTCACACCGGCGGTGGTCGCCGACCGGAGCCGATTCGCCCAACTGGGCATCCCGACGTACCAGTCGCCTTCGGTGTGCACCGGGGGGAAGGTCGACGGTGAGACCGTCACCCGCACCGAACCGCTGGCCCTCGAAACCCTGTTCCGCGAGATCGGCGAGCTGGCCCGGATCTTCGATGTGCAGCAGCGTGGCCGGGATCTGATCGCCCGGCTCACCAGGCGGCTGGACGACAAGCCGTCGATCACCGAACCGAATACCACTGTCGCCTTCTGGTTCTCGGGCTTGCGGACGCCGTATCTGGCCGGCTGCTGCTCGGCACCGGGACTGTATGCCGGCGAGCTCGGCGTGACCAATGTCTTCGCCGACACCCGCGAAGACTGGCCGGAGGTCAGCTGGGAGGCATTGGCCGACCGCGATCCGGACGTATTGGTGCTCGCCGATCTCAATCGAAGACGCGTCGACGGGGACGCCCTGGACACGAAGGTGAAGTTCCTGGAATCGAATCCGGTGACCAGGAACATGTCCGCGGTGCGCGACAAGCGCTATGTCGTGCTGTCCGGGTCCGAACTCGATCCCGGGATCCGTGAGATCGATGCCCTGGAGAAGCTGGCCGCCGGATTCCGAGCGTTCGGATTGGCCCGATGAAGGGCCGCGTCCGGTTGCTCGTCTGCGCGCTGAGTGCTGTGTTGTCGGCCGGGTGTGCCCCGGCCGTCGGGCCGATGGCGACACCCGCGGCGCCCGGATACCCGCTGACCGTGCGGAATTGCGGTAGGGACGTGGTGATCGATGCACCGCCGCAGCGGGCGGTCTCGTTGAACCAGAGCTCCACCGAGATTCTGCTCTCGCTGGGCCTCGCGGACCGCATGGTCGGCACCGCGACCTGGACCGACCCGGTCCGCTTCAACCTCGAAGCCGAGAACGCCGGGGTGCCTCGGCTGGCGGTGAACAAGCCTTCTCTGGAGACCGTGCTCGACACCGAACCCGATTTCGTCTCGGCCTCTTTCGGCGGCACGCTGGGGCCAGGCGGGGTCGCCGACCGTGACCAGTTCGCAGAGCTGGGAGTGCCGACGTATCTGGCGCCCAGCGACTGCGAGGGCAAGACCTCGGTCAACGGTGATGGTGCCCGCAGTGCACCGTTCACCATGGAGGCGATCTACACCGAAATCCGGGACTTGGCAACGATATTCGGTGTCGCCGAACGCGGCGACCACCTCGTCGCCGAGCTGCGGGGACGGATGGAGTCCGCCGCCGCGGCCGCCGCCGGTGTCGACGTCGCGTTCTGGTTCTCCGACGTGCGTGCGCCGTACTTCGCCGGCTGCTGTGGAGCCCCTGGCATGATCGCCGGCGCGGTCGGGGCGCGCAACGTGTTCGCCGACACCACCGATGAGTGGCCCCAGATCAATTGGGAGAGTCTGGCCGACCGCGACCCGGATGTGCTGGTGCTGGGCGATCTGAGTCGCCGCACGATCGAGGGAGACGCGCTGGAGACGAAAGTCGAATTCCTGGAATCAAATCCGCTCACCCGGGGCCTGACCGCCGTGCAAAGCCGGCGCTACATCGTGGTGAACGGCGCCGATCTGAACCCATCGATCCGCACCGTGGACGGCGCAGAGAAAGTGGCGAAGGGCCTGACCGAATTCGGGTTCGGCGCGGCGCGGTGAGTGTGCGTACCAAATGGCTCGGCGGATTGTGGGCCGCCGGGCTCGTCGTTCTGGTCCTTTCCGCCGCGGTAGCCATCACCATCGGCCCCGCCGCGTTGTCGGTGGGGGACGTGTACCGCATCGTCGGTGACCGTCTCGGCTTCGGGCCTTCGGGGGCAACGCGATTGCAAGAGAGCATCGTGTGGCAACTGCGCCTGCCGAGGGTCGTCCTTGCCGCCATCTGCGGAGCCGGGCTGGCACTGTGCGGGGCGATACTCCAGTCGCTGCTGCGCAATCCGCTGGCGGACCCGTTCGTGCTGGGCGTCTCCTCGGGCGCCTCGACCGGCGCCGTGCTGGTCGCGGTGCTCGGGGTCGGGGCGGGCGCGCTGACGTTGTCCGGCGGCGCCTTCGCCGGTGCGGTGCTGTCATTCGTGGTGGTGCTGCTGCTCGCCTACGCCGCAGGCGGCGGGACCGACCGGGTGGTTCTGGCCGGTGTGGCAGGCACTCAGCTGTTCTCGGCGCTGACGTCCTTCATCGTGCTGTCCTCCGCCGATGCGGAGCAGACCAGGGGAGTGCTGTTCTGGCTGTTGGGGTCGCTGGCCGGGGTGTCCTGGACCGACGTCTCCACTTGCGCGGCCGCCGTCGGTGTGGGGCTGGCGGTGTGCCTGGCCTACGCGCGGACCCTCGACGCGTTCGCCTTCGGGCAGGATGCGGCCGCCGCTCTGGGGGTCTCGGTGAACCGGGCGCGTGTCGTGTTGCTGGTGATGACCGCGTTGGTGACGGCGGCCCTGGTCAGTGCGGCCGGCGCGATCGGGTTCGTCGGATTGGTACTGCCGCACGCCGCACGCTTTGTCGTCGGGCCCGGCCACCGGCGCCTGTTGCCGACGGCGGTGATCCTCGGCGCGATCTTCATGGTCTGGGTAGACACCCTGGCGCGGACGGTCTTCGCTCCGCAAGAATTGCCCACCGGAGTCGTCACCGCCCTGCTCGGCGTCCCAGCCTTCGCGTTGATCCTGTTACGGCGCAGGGGTATGCCATGAGTCTGCGAGCGGTCGATGTGAGCTGGACCCGCTCGGGTCGGGTCGTGCTGGACGGTGTGACGGTGGATCCGGTTCCCGGTAGCACCGTAGGACTGCTGGGGCCCAATGGTTCCGGCAAGTCTTCGCTGCTGCGGTTGTTGGCCGGGATCGACCGGGCTGACTCCGGGAGTGTGCAGCTCGACGGCCGTGAGCTGCACACGATGTCGCGCCGTGCGGTGGCACGGCGGGTGGCGGTGGTCGGCCAGCACGCGGACACCGATCTGGACATCGCGGTGCGCGACATCGTCCGGTTGGGGCGGATTCCGCACACACCGATTTTCGGCGGCCGCGACGACACCGCGGCTGTGACCGCGGCGATGGCGGCCACCGGCCTGCTCCCGATGGCCGACCGGTTGTGGCACACCCTCTCGGGCGGGGAGCGGCAGCGCGTGCAGATCGCCAGATCCCTGGCCCAGGAACCCAGCGAGTTACTGCTGGACGAACCGACCAACCATCTCGATATCGCACATCAACTGGAGATCCTGGCGATGATCCGCGCTCTCGATGTGACCAGTGTGGTGGCGCTGCACGATCTCAACCTCGCGGCGATGTTCTGCGACCGCGTGGTGGTGCTGTCGGAGGGAACCGTGGTGGCCACCGGAACCCCGGCCGAGGTGCTGACCGAAGACCTGGTGGCCGCCGTCTACGGCGTGCGGTGCCGGATCACCGTCGACGACGCCGGGCCGTACGTGCGGTTCGAACATGGCGGCTCGCCGCGCAGTCAGCTCCAGGAGTACTGAGCGCGCAGCCTGACCGCGATCGCCTCGAACCGGGTGCGATCCAGGATCGCGCCCTCTCGGCGGATGCCTTCCTCTGGCACGTCGAGCACCCGGTCCAGCCGGACCCAGCTCGGCCTGCCGTCGTAATCCCAGGTGCCGGTGCCGATCGCGATCCAGTCCGGATCACTGCTGTGGTATTCCTGGCTGGACAGCATCAGCCCGAGCAGAGTGCGCTGATCACGGCCGACCACCAGGACCGGGCGGTCCTTGCCCTGGGTCGGGTCGTCTTCGTAGACCACCCAGGTCCAGACGATCTCGCCGGGATCGGCCTGCCCGTCCAGGTCCGGTGCGTAGACGACTTTGCGGGCCCGGTGTGCGGTGGGCACGCTGTGCTTGGATACCGGCCGGCCGGCGGTGATCGCCTGGGGCGGCGGGGCGGCCGCACCGGCGAGCACGCCCAGACCCAGTCGCAGGCCCTGCTGAAGACCCTGTTGGAGGCCCTGCTGCACGGTCCGCGGCACGTTGTCCGTGGTCTGCAACTGGCGCACGAACTTCGGTGCCTCGTTGAACACCAGGTGCTCGGCGCCGTCCACTACGCCCTTGAGAACCTGTTGGAACGCCTTCCACTGCGACGCCATGGTGTCGAGCATATGCGAGCGGACCCCTGGCGATTGTGTCGCGACGGTGGTTGCTCGATACCCTTAGAGAGCACAGCACGTGCTGGACACCCACGCTCACCAGGAGATTCCCATCAGCAGCTTCGCCGACAAGACGTTCACTGCGCCGGCGCAGATCAGGAACTTCTGCATCATCGCCCACATCGATCACGGCAAATCGACGCTGGCGGACCGGATGCTGCAGCTCACCGGCGTCGTCGACGACCGGTCGATGCGCGCGCAATACCTGGACCGGATGGACATCGAGCGTGAGCGTGGCATCACCATCAAGGCGCAGAACGTGCGGTTGCCCTGGAAGATCGGTGACGACGAGTTCGTCCTGCACCTGATCGACACGCCCGGCCACGTCGACTTCACCTACGAGGTGTCTCGCGCGCTGGAGGCGTGTGAGGGCGCGGTGCTGCTGGTCGACGCCGCCCAGGGCATCGAGGCGCAGACGCTGGCCAACCTGTACCTGGCGCTCGACCGCGACCTCACGATCATCCCGGTGCTCAACAAGATCGACCTGCCCGCCGCGGACCCGGAGCGCTACGCCGGCGAGCTGGCGCACATCATCGGATGCGAGCCGTCGGACGTGTTGCGGGTGTCCGGCAAGACCGGTGAAGGCGTGGCCGAACTGCTCGACGAGGTGGTGCGGCAGGTGCCGGCACCCACCGGCGACGCCGACGCCCCCGCGCGGGCCATGATCTTCGACTCGGTCTACGACATCTACCGCGGCGTGGTCACCTACGTCCGCGTCGTCGACGGCAAGATCACCCCGCGCGAACGCATCGCGATGATGTCCACCGGGGCCACTCACGAACTGCTCGAGGTCGGCATCGTCTCGCCCGAGCCGAAGGCCAGCGACGGCCTGGGCGTCGGCGAGGTGGGCTACCTCATCACCGGCGTGAAGGATGTCCGGCAGTCCAAGGTCGGCGACACCGTGACGACAGCCCGCAAGGGCGCCACGGAGGCGCTGACCGGCTACCGCGAACCCAAGCCGATGGTCTACTCGGGTCTCTACCCGGTCGATGGCTCGGACTACCCAGACTTGCGCGATGCGCTCGACAAGCTACAGCTCAACGATGCGGCCCTGACCTATGAGCCGGAGACCTCGGTGGCCCTGGGCTTCGGGTTCCGCTGCGGCTTCCTCGGCCTGCTGCACATGGAGATCACCCGGGAGCGGTTGGAGCGCGAGTTCAACCTCGACCTGATCTCCACCTCACCCAACGTTGTGTACCGGGTGATCAAGGACGACGGATCCGAGATCGTCGTGACCAACCCGTCGGACTGGCCCGAGGGCAAGGTCCGCGAGGTCTACGAGCCGGTGGTCAAGACCACCGTGATCGCGCCGAGCGAGTTCATCGGCACCATCATGGAGCTGTGCCAGTCGCGGCGCGGCGAGCTCGGCGGCATGGACTACCTGTCGCCCGAGCGGGTCGAGCTGCGTTACACCATGCCGCTGGGCGAGATCATCTTCGACTTCTTCGACTCGCTGAAATCCCGCACTCGCGGCTACGCCAGCCTCGACTACGAGGAGGCCGGCGAGCAGCAGGCCGATCTGGTCAAGGTCGACATCCTGTTGCAGGGCGAGGCGGTGGACGCGTTCAGCGCGATCGTGCACAAGGATTCGGCGTCGGCCTACGGCAACAAGATGACCACCAAGCTCAAGGAGCTCATCCCGCGCCAGCAGTTCGAGGTGCCGGTGCAGGCCGCGATCGGGTCGAAAATCATTGCCCGCGAGAACATCCGGGCGATCCGCAAAGACGTCCTGTCCAAGTGCTACGGCGGTGACATCACCCGTAAGCGCAAGCTGCTGGAGAAGCAGAAGGAGGGCAAGAAGCGCATGAAGACGATCGGTCGCGTGGATGTACCTCAGGAAGCGTTCGTCGCTGCGCTGTCGACCGACGCGGCCGCGGACAAGCCGAAGAAGTAGACCCGGGTACGCGCCGGGGATTGCTTCGCGCTGAGCGCAACCCTGTCTGCGGGTCCACGCCGGTCGTAGTGTCGCCGGAGTGTCCAGAGAGCTGCATCTGCTGGCCTTCGGCAATACCCGGTCTACCGGGCCGTGGCGGCATCCCGACATCGACAACAGCACCGCAGGCGTGCGCCGACGGCTGATCAGCCACGCGCAGACCGCCGAGGCCGGTACGTTCGACGCGCTGTTCTTCGCCGACGGTCTGAACTACGGTCCGCCGGCGACCTGGCCGTACAAGATCACCGAGGACTTCGAGCCGCTCACCGCGACGGCGGCGCTGTCCTCCGTCACCGACCGCATCGGGCTGGTGGTCACCGGATCGGCCACCCTGGCCCATCCGTACCACCTTGCCCGCCAGCTGCTTTCACTCGATCACCTCAGCGGTGGCCGGGCCGGCTGGAACCTGGTCACCAGCTTCGCCCAGGCGGCCGCGGACAACTTCAGCGCCCGCGGCGTGGTCGCCCACGACGAGCGTTACCGCATCGCCGACGAAGCCCTTGAGGTGGTCCGCAAGCTATGGGACGGCTGGGGCGAGGACACCGTCGTCGAAGACCGCGCCGCGGGGATCTTCAACGACGTCAGCAGAATTCAACCGACCGACCACCATGGGCACTACTTCGACGTGGCGGGGCCGCTGGGCGCGGCTCGCTCGGCTCAAGGGCAGCCGGTGCTCTTCCAGGCCGGATCATCGGAAACGGGACGGGGTTTCGCGGCCCGGCACGCCGAGGTGATCTTCACCAGCCACGGCAACAGGGCGCGGGCGCAGGAGTTCTACGACCAGATCCAGCAGGAGGCACGCCGGTTGGGCCGAGCCAGGCCGCCGCTGATCACCCCGTCGCTTCGGTATCTCGTCGGCTCCACCGAGGAGGAAGCCCGGCGCGCCCAGCAGCAGGAGTACGAGTACTTCAGCCCGCAGTACCAGGCCGGGTGGCTGCTCGAGGTCGATGTCGACGTCACTGGTGCGGACCTCGACGGCCCGGTGCCGGAGTCGGCCTTCCCGGCACACACCGAGACCCACCAGACCGCGCTGGCCGGCTACCGGCTGCTCGCGACGGAAGGAAATCCGACGGTGCGAGAGTTCCTGTACCGCACCGTCAACGGATGGGGCGCGGCCGTGGTGGGCACACCCGAGCAGATCGCCGATGAGATCGAGCAATGGTTCACCACCGGAGCGGCCGACGGATTCGTGCTGCGAGACTCCGGATTGCCGGGGCAACACGAGCTTTTCGTGGAGCAGGTGGTGCCGGTGCTGCGCAAGCGCGGGCTGTTCCGTCACGAGTACGCCGGAACCACACTGCGATCCCATCTCGGGCTCGACGTACCGCGGCGGCGGCTGTCATGATCGAACCGTACGTGCTGTCGGCGTTCACCATGTCGACGGTGTCCCACGGCAACTTCGGGCTGTGGCGCCACCCGAGGGACCGCACCGCCGACTACACCGACGTCCGGTACTGGGTCGAGCTGGCGAAGCTACTCGACGCCGGCGGATTCGACGTGCTGTTCATCGCCGACGCGGTCGGTCAGCTCGACGTGTTCGGCGGTGACGCCAGTGCGGCGCTGGCACGGGGAGTGCAGACGCCGGTGACCGACCCGCTGTTGGCGGTGTCGGCGATGGCCGCGGCCACCGAGCGGTTGGGTTTCGGCATCACCGTATCCACCACCTACGAGAGCCCGTACCTGCTGGCGCGAAAGTTCAGCACCCTGGACCATCTCACCGGCGGCCGGATCGGCTGGAACATCGTCACGTCGCTGCTCAACAGCGCGGCGCGCAACATCATCGGCCGCGACCGGCAGATCCCGCACGACGAGCGCTACGCGATGGCCCAGGAATTCGTCGAAGTGACCTACAAACTCTGGGAAGGCTCATGGGAGCCGGGCGCTGTCCTCCGCGATGCCGAGCGCGGGGTGTACACCGACCCGGCGAAGGTGCACGACATCGGCCACCACGGAAGATATTTCACCGTCCCCGGTGCGCACCTGGTCGAACCTTCGCCGCAACGGACGCCGGTGCTGTTCCAGGCCGGCACGTCATCGGCCGGCCGCGAGTTCGCTTCCCGCAACGCCGAACTGGTGTTCGTCAGCGATCCGCGGCCCGAGGTCCTGCGCGGCCATATCGAGGACATCCGTCGCCGGGCAGCCGGACACGGCCGCGACCCGCACGCGCTGAAGTTCATCACGTCGGTTGAGATCGTCACGGACAGTACCGATTCCGCAGCCCAGGCCAAGGCGCGCGAGCTCGCGGACTTCCATGACCTGGAGGGCGGCCTGGTGCTGTTGTCAGCACTGTCCGGCGTGGACTGGTCGACCTACGGAGTCGATCGCCCGATCGAGCAGTTCGACACCGACGCCAGCCGGTCCATCCTGGCCGCAGTCACTGATTCCGATGTCCGAGAGCGTCTGACGTTGCGGGACTACGTCGGGGGACTTGGCGGGTTCGGCGGCGAGCTGTTCGTCGGATCGGCCACCACGGTGGCCGATGCGCTGGACGCCTATGCGGACCGCACCGGGGTGGACGGCTTCAACATCGCCTATCACGTCACGCCCGGTAGCTTCGCCGACGTGGCCACCTACCTCATCCCCGAGCTCCGCCGGCGTGGCCGCGCCCGCGAGCTCTCCGCTCCGACCACCTTGCGGCAGAAGCTGTTCGGCGGCGACGACGGATTGTTGGCCGACGGGCACCCTGGCGCCGCATTCCGAAGGAATCCCGTTCAATCACAATAGAATCCCGCCGATTCCATAGCTGACGATGCGAATCCGATTGCGGCAGTGTGACAACACATACCGACATCTCAACCACCCGCACCGGATCACGGACGGGAGGCGTCGCGGTCAGAAAGGGACATTGCCGTGACTACTACAGACGATCCGAAGTCGCACCCGGCGACGGAGGCCGGAGGCCGCACCCTCATTTCGGCGGAATCGACGGGGCTGGAATCCGGGGCACTGGGCCCGTGGGGCGTGTTCGCCCAAGGGCTGGCGGCTGCCGCACCCAGTGTGGCACTGGCCGTGGTGCCGTTCTCGTTGTTCGTGGCGGCGGGCAAGGGGGCGGCGTGGGCGGCCGTAATCGGCCTGTCCATCGTGGTACTGGTCGCCATCACGATCAGCTTCCAGGCCAAGCGCACGGTGTCCTCCGGATCGCTGGGCACCTACACCGGACACGGTCTGGGCCCGGGCTTCGCCTTCGCCGCCGGGTTCAGCCTGCTGTTCGGCTACATCGGTTTCGCCACCACCGGCACCCTCGGTGGGGTGCTGTATCTCGACGCGTTCCTGGAGTCGATCGGCCTCGGATCGCAAGCGGTGTGGTTTCGCCTGCTGCTGGTGATCGTGGTGGTCGGGGTCGCGGTGTACCTGCCGTACCGCGGGGTTTCACTGGCCGCCAAGTACGAACTGGCCTTCGAGTTGCTGGCCATCGCGTCGATCCTGGTGATCATCGTGGCCTCCTACGTCGGCTACGGGTTCCGCATCGACTGGGAGCAGTGGAATCCGCAGCACCTCGGGTCCAGTGCGACGTTCATCGCGGCGGTCACCGCGGTGGGTTCCTACGCCGGCTTCGAAAGCGTGGCCTCGCTCGGGGCCGAAGCCAAGGACGCGCATCGCAACATCGCCAGATCTTTGCTGCGCGTGGTGATCCTGATCGGCGCCCTGTACATCTTCGCGACCTACCCGCAGATCCTGCACTTCGGCGAGATCGACGGTGACAAGGCGGTGCTGCCGCAGCTGGCTGCCAGCGTCGGGGTCGAATGGGTCAACCAGATCGTCAGCGGTGCCGTCGCGATCGCGTTCATCGTGTTCGTCACCGCGGTCACCACCGCAGCGGCGCGATCGCTGTTCACCTTCGCGCACGAAGGCGCACTGCCGCAGGTGTTCACCAAGGTGCACCCCACCTACAAGACGCCGTGGGCCGGTGTGGTGTTCGTCGGGATCCTGGCACTGGCGTTCTCGGTCACTGCCACGTTCAGTTCCGCGGGCCGTCTGGTGTTCGACGTCTACGGCGGCTACGTGGCCAACTGGGGCTTCCTGGTCAGCTACCTGCTGGTGGTCATCGCGACGCCGATCTGGCTGCGCAAGATCGGTGCCCTCACGCCGCGGCGCCTGGCCGTTGCGGTCGCGGCCACCATCGGGCTGGGATACGTGATCGTGAGCAACTTCTATCCGGTGCCCGAATTCCCGTTCAACATACTGCCTTTCGTGTTCGGTGCCATCTTGCTCGCCGGTCTCTCGTGGTACTGGTACCTCAAGCGGACCCGGCCCGAAGTGGCCAATCGGATCGGCACCATCCAGAGCATCTCGGCCGAGGAGCAGCAGCGCCTGCTCGATGCGGGAGTGACGCCGTGACGCTCACCCACGACGCCGCAGTGGTGACGGCCGGTTGGACCGTTACCGAGGCCACCCCACGGCACCACCCGCTGATCGCCGATTTCCTGGCCACCACGCCGGGTCTCGGTGGGCGCAAGTTCGCCGCCGATTCCCGCGATGTCGCCGAGCAACTCAGCGGTGTGTATCCCGGCTCGGCGGTCGTCCTGCTCGACACGGCGGGCACAGTTGCCGGATACGCGGCCCTGCACCGGCCGGACGGCGCCGAACCGGAGGTGTTGGGGAGCTTCGTGTTCGGTTCGCATGCCCCGGCCGAGGCGGTGCGCGCGATCGTCGGTGACGCCGTCGGGCGGTTCGGCCGGGTGGCCGTGCCCGGCGCCTATCTGCGGGTGTTCATCGGCGCCGATCAGGCAGTGACGATCGATGCGCTGGCCGCCCACGGAGCCCGGAGAGAACGCCAGTTCGCCAGCACCCGAAAGGCATTGATCGACGAGGATCCGGACGCGCTGGCCGAGGCCCGGATCGAGTCGATCACGATCCTGTCGTGGCCCGAGGTGGTGGCGGCGGGTTTGACCGAGCAGGTCCGGCAGGTGCAATTCGACACCTTCCGTGAGCATTTCGGGAACATGTCGAAGACTCCGCAGCGCTGGGAACACCACCTGGCCAGCCGGGCGTTCACCGGGGATTTCAGCCTGGCCGCCATCGACGACGACGGTGCGGTGGTCGGTTACGTGCTCGGTTCGACCTACACGTCAGGGGCCGGCGCGGACGAGATCCGCAGTGCGCACACCGACTACATCGGCGTGCGTGCGGACCGGCGCAAGGCCGGTGTCGCGGAGCTGCTGCTGCGCAAGCTCTGGTTGGCGGCGCTGCGGCGCGGGTTCACCCACGCCTCGTTGGGTACCGACATCGCCAATGCCAGCAACGCCCACCTGCTGTATCAGCGGTTGGGGTATCGCACTGTGGGCGACGAGTACGCCTACCGGATCGACGCCGAGGAGAAGTCGTAAATGTCAACGGAAAACACCTATCTGAAGCGTCCGACCGGCTATGACGCCGAGCTGCGTTCGGTGTTCGGGCCGATCTTCGCGCAGATCGCCGAGGGGAATCGACAGCGTGAGGCCGACCGGGTGTTCCCGCACGAGCAGGTGCGCTGGTTGAACGATGCCGGATTCGGCACCTTGCGGATCTCGGCCGAGCAGGGCGGTTTCGGCGCGTCCTTGGAACAGACCTTCCTGCTGCTGGCCGAGCTGGGGGAGGCCGACGCCAATGTCGCCCACATCTGGCGCAACCATCTGGCCTTCGTCGAGGACCGGCTCAACGCGCCGGCGTCGGAGGACAACACCACGTGGATCAAACGGTTTGTGGCCGGTGAATTCGTCGGCGGCGGCTGGACCGAGGCCAACAATCTGACCCTGGCCAATCTGGCCACGACGGTCACCGAGGAGGACGGTCACTGGTCGGTGACCGGCTCGAAATACTATGCAACGGGCAGCCTTTACGCCGACTGGCTGGATGTTCTCGGTCGCGGTAAGGACGGTGAGCTGTGGACGGCACTGGTGCGTGCCGACGATCCCGGCGTCACCCTCGTCGACGACTGGCGCGGGTTCGGCCAGCGCACCACGGGCAGCGGCTCGGCCCGCTATGACGGGGCCCGCGCCGAGCGCGGCAACGTGTTCCCGGCCGGCGAGCGGTTCACCTATCAGGCGCACTTCTACCAGATCGCCATGCTGGCGGTGCTGACCGGAATCATCAGGGCCGCGCAACGGGACGGTTCGGCCGCCTTGACGGCGCGGCAGCGTAACTATCCGCAGGGGCTGGCCGAGGTTCCGGCCGCCGATCCGCAGCTGCTGCAGGTCATCGGCGAGGTGTCGGCCGAGGCGTTCGGTGCGACGGCGGCGCTGGCACAGAGCGCCCGCAGCCTGGACCGGATCGTGGCCGGCCGGCTCGCGGGCAGCGATGACCAGGCCCGCCAGTTGCTCGTCGACGCCGAGGTGGCCGTCACCCAGGCCCAGCTGGTGATCGTGGCCGCGGCACTGCGGGCCACCACGCGGGTGTTCGACGCGCTGGGTGCCTCGGGCGTCTCCGAAGAGCTCGGCCTTGACCGGCATTGGCGCAACGCCCGCACGCTGGCCTCCCACAACCCGGTGGTCTACAAGGCGCGCATCCTCGGTGACTGGTTCATCAACGGCAAGGACCCGGTGGCCGACCTGGTGTCACGAGGACGCGGCGGACAGGGCAACTGAACCCGGATCAGACGACCCGCAGCACCGCTTTGCCCGCCACCTTGCGGCCCAACAACGCCTGTGCGGCGGCGGCGGTGTTCTCCCATGAGTCCCGCAGCCCGATCTGCGGATCGAGTTCGCCGTCGGCCAACAGGGTCAGCAGGTAGTCGAGATCGTCCTGGAACGGTGCCCGGACCGTGAACGGCTCCAACCGCTTTCGGTTGCCGGTGCGCCGTTCCTGCTCGAAGTTGATGGTGGTGGGCTCGTTCGAGGCCATCCCGATGGACTGCACCGAGCCGCCGTCGGACACCAGGCTGAACGCCTGGGCCAAAAGTTTCCCTCCGACGTTGTCGAGCACACCGAACACCGGCTCGGTCACCGAGTCCAGGCCGACCACCACCTCGGCCGCGCCCAATTCCTCCAGGCCCTCACCGCGCGGGGCGCTGCCGACCGCGGCCACCACATGAGCGCCCGCCCGGGCGGCCAGCTGTACGGCGTACCGGCCGACGCCGCCGGACGCACCGGTGATCAGAACCCGGCGCCCGACAATCGGGCCGAGGGCGCGCAGTGCCTGCAGTGCCGTCACCCCGGCGACCGGGAGCGCGGCCGCTTCATCGAACTCGACGAACTCGGGGAGTTCGGCCAGATTGTCGGTCGACACCACGCGTCGTTCAGCCCAGCCGGCCTCGCCGCTGAAGCCGACCACCCGGGCGCCTGCCGGTGGCCCGGAACCGTCTGCCGCGGCCTGAGCGACGATGCCCGCACTGTCCCAACCGGGAACTTCGCCGGGACGGCGCATCTGGTCGATGAAGTGCAGCTCCCCGAAGTTCAGCGCGATCGCGTGCACCTCGATCAGGGCCTGCGATTCGGCGGCGGATGGTTCGGCGACGTCGTCGAATCGGAGATTGGCAGGAGCGTGCGGGTCGTAGACGAGGGCTCGCATGAAGGGGCTAACCCCGGAGGGTGTGCCGCTATTCCCTCCCATAGGGTGGCGCACGTGAGCGAGAAGGACCGCATCCGCTGGGATGCGGCCTATGCCGATCGGCAGCCGGATATGGCACCTGCCCTGCCGCAGGTGTTCAGCGCCCACGCCGGCCTGTTTCCCTCGGCAGGTTCGGCCCTCGACGTCGCCTGCGGCACCGGTCGGGCCGCGGTGTGGCTGGCACAGCGCGGGTTGCAGGTGTGGGGCCTCGACGCGTCCCCCGTGGCGATCACCCAGGCGAAGCAGGCGGCCGCATTCCACGGGGTGGCAGAGCGGTGCCGGCTCGATGTCGCTGATCTTGACGAGGGTCTCCCGGCCGGACCTCCGGTCGACGTGGTGCTGTGCCATCGCTTCCGGGATCCGAAGCTCTACCCGGCGCTGGCCGCCCGGCTGCGACCGGGCGGCCTGCTGGCCATCTGTGTGCTGAGTGAGGTGGGTGCCCAGCCGGGCCGGTTCCGTGCCGCCGCGGGCGAACTCGAGGCGGCATTTGCCGGTCTTGAGGCGCTCGCGGCGGGGGAGTGCGACGGCCAGGCGTGGCTGCTGGCGCGGGCGCCCGTTACCGGGTGCTGACCGGCACCCGGCGCGCCTGCGCGAGCAGTTCGCCCCAGGCGTTGAACGCCTCGGCGTACTCGGCCGTGGTGCCTGATCTGCCGCCGGCGAGGTCGACCAATGCCCTTGCGATGCTGCCGATTCCGATACCGGTGCGCTGTACCACCCTGACCAGTTCGGCGAACGCCTGATCGGGCGCGCAACCGCGCAGGGCGACCAGAACGCCGATCGCCACGTCGATCTTGATGCGTGAAGTGTCGTCTGCACGGTTGTAGCTCATGGAACGATGGTGCCGTGCGCGCAACGGTGGATCCAGAGATCGGCGCACCGTGATTGCGTCTGCTCGCAGGGGACTGCTCGCGAGGTTAGGGTGAGCCCTCGGCGATCCGCCGGACCGCGTCGATGAACACGTCGATCTCCTCGAAGGTGTTGTAGAACGCGAAGGACGGCCGCACGGTCGCCTCCAGGCCGAGGCGGCGCAGGATCGGCTGGGCGCAGTGATGCCCGGCCCGCACCGCGATGCCCTCGGCGTTGAGCGCCTTGCCCACCTCCAGCGGCTCGTGCCCGGCCAGCACGAAGGACAGCACGCTGGCCTTCTCGTCGGCGGTGCCGACCAGTCGTACGCCCGGGATGGCCGCCAGCCGTGGGGTGGCGTACTCCAGCAGCGCGTGTTCGTACGCCGCGATGCGTTCGATACCGACGCGCTCCACGTAGCGCAGCGCCTCACCGAGCCCGACGGCGTCGGCGATGTTGCCGGTGCCGGCCTCGTACTTGTTCGGCGGGCCCTGATACAGCGACCGGTCGAGAGTGACGTCGGCGATCATGTTGCCGCCGCCCTGCCACGGCGGGGTCTCGGCGAGCACGTCCTCACGGCCGTACAGGGCACCGATTCCGGTGGGGCCGTAGATCTTGTGCCCGGAGAACACGAAGAAGTCGGCCCCGAGCTCGGCCACGTCGATCGGGATGTGTGGAATGGACTGCGCCCCGTCGATCAGCACCCGCGCCCCGTACCGGTGCCCGAGCTCGACGATGGTCTTGACCGGGGTCACGGTACCCAGCGCATTGGACACCTGGGTGGCGGCAACGAGTTTGGTCCGCGGCCCGAGCAGGTCCTCGAACTCGCTGAGCAACAGGTTGCCAGCGTCGTCCACCGGCGCCACCTTCAGCACCGCGCCAGTCTGCTGCGAGATCAGCTGCCACGGAACGATGTTGGCGTGGTGTTCCAGATGGGTGATGACGATCTCGTCGCCCGGGCCCAGATGCTTGCCACCCCACGCATAGGCCACCAGATTGATCGCCTCGGTGGTACCGCGGACGAAGATGATCTCCTCGGCCTTCGATGCCCCGATGAAGCGGCGCACCGCCTCGCGCGCGTCCTCGTAGGCATCGGTAGCCCGAGCCGCCAATTCGTGTGCGGCCCGGTGGATGTTGGAGTTCTCGTGCGCATAGAAGTAGGCCAGCCGATCGATGACCGACTGTGGCTTCTGGGTGGTGGCTGCGTTGTCGAACCAGATCAGCGGTTTGCCGTTGACGGTCTCCCGCAGGATCGGGAAGTCCGCGCGGATGGCGTTGACGTCGAAGATCTCGTGGTCATCCCGCGCTGCCGGGACGGGTTCGGCCGCAATAGGTTCGGCGGGAGGTCGCAGGAAGTAGTAGCTTCCCGCGTCCTCAGATACCGCGGGCGCATCCGACCACCCGAGATTCGGTACTTCCGGAACCGCGCCCGGCCAGGTTGGAGCCGATCCGCGGGGTGCCACCGGCGCCGACGGGGGAGCGCTTGCCAGCACGCCCGGCACCGTCGGGACCAGGCCGGTGGGGACGGCGAACGCCTCCAGTCCACCGATGGGCGCGATGGGACTGGCCGCACTACCGCGGGGCGCTACCGGGACCACGCCCGGAATGCCCTCCGGCTCAGGAGACGTCGGTGCCGGTACGAAAACCTCTGGCACCGCCACGAATTCGGCCGGCGTCGCCGGATGTGCCAGGCCGGCCGCGGCTGAGCCCGCCGACGCCGCCGAGGTGGTGTCCGGTGCTACCCCGCGCGGAGCGACCTGCGTGGCCGACGGCGGGCTGTCGGGTCCCGGCCGGATGCTGGTCGCGTACAGCTGGGTTGCCAGCGCGGCCAGCTCGGCCGCGCTGATCGGAAGGTCGCTTTCGGCGTCTAGCGAGCGGAACTCACTTGTACTCATGGAAGTGGTCCACTCCGACGTCCTCGAGGACCGCCAGCGCGTCGTCGGTGAGCACCGCCAGCGACGAGTACAGGGTCACCAGGTAGGACGCGATGGCCGACCGGTTGATGCCGGTGAAGCGCACCGACAGGCCCGGGGCCTGCTCGCCGACCAGTCCCGGCTGGAACAGACCGACGACACCCTGACGCTCCTCACCGGTACGCACCAGGATGAACTTGGTCTTGCCGTCGGTCACCGGGACCTTGTCCGACGGCACGATCGGGATGCCGCGCCAGGTGATGAACTGAGCGCCGAACAGGCTGACGACTGGCGGCGGGACGCCGCGGCGGGTGGCTTCACGGCCGAACGCCGCCACCCCGAGCGGATTGGTCAGGAAGAACGCCGGGGTCTTCCACACCTTGGTGATCAGCGAGTCCAGGTCGTCGGGGGTGGGGGTGCCGCGCAGGGTCTGGATGGTCTGCTCGGGCGTCACCTGCGACAGCAACCCGTACTCGGGGTTGTTGACCAGCTCGAACTCCTGGCGTTCCTTGATCGTCTCGATGGTCAGCCGCAACTGCTGGGCCACCTGATCGTGCGGGCTGGAGTACAGGTCGGACACCCGAGTGTGCACGTCGAGCAATGTCGAGATCGAGCGCAGGGTGTACTCGCGCGGACTGGTCTCGTAGTCCACGTAGGTCTCGGGCAGCGGCTCTTCGGTGCCTGCACCTTCCTCCGAGTGGATCGCCACCTGATCGGGGTTGACCACCCGGTTCACCCGGTAGATGCCCGCCTCGACCGGGACCCAGCTCAGCAGGTGCAGCAGGAACCGAGGGGTGATGGTGGACAGCTGGGGAACGGTCTTGGTCGCATTCGCCAGCTGCCGGGCGGCAAGATCGCCGAGTGCCTGTGATTCGTTCTGCGCGGACGTCACGGGGGTCCTACCTCCAACCGGTCAAAGTGGGTGTGGGCGGCAACGATACGGCCAAATCCTGTCCACGACAGTGTTTAGCGCGCGGACGATTCAAACCTGTCACGCCGATGTGAACTGGGCATTGCTGCCGACTTGCCGTATGGTGGGCCGCATGCAACACGTCGAATCGCTGCGCGTCGCCATCGTGCGCTGCCTCGACGTGCGTTGTTGTTGTTGATTTTCTGACGCCCTCTTCTGCGTCGTCCGCCCGCTTTCTCGCGGTGCGTTGATGCGCGCGTATCCGGCCTTCAAGAAAGTCAACCCGCCATGTCTGTCCTGTCTTTTGATGATTCCCGCGTCGAACTCCCGGTGGATTCCCAGGGAGCGTCCGGTCCGGTCGCCGTGCGCACCCGGATCCGTCCGCGCCGGGCCGATCCGGCGCCGATGACGCGGTACCGCGGTGGCACCTATTCGCACACCGTGGACACCGTGGTGTTCACCGACGGCACCTCGGCGCGCACCGACCTGATCAGGCTGAATCCCAATGTGGAGGCCTACTCGCTGGACTTCGCCGGGATCGCGCCCACCCGGCCGTCGCGGTATCAGGCCGCCACCTGGTCGGCGGTGCGCAACCTGCGTGCCCGCTCGTATGAGGCCGAGGTGGACTGGATCGTCCGCAACTCGTTTCCGACTCTCGGCACGGCTGAACTGAGCCGCCGGATGCGGGCGGCCGGGGTGCCGCTGGGCGCGGCCAACCTGGCCGAACACGAGGCCATCGCGGCCACTCAGGCAGCCATCTGGTTGTTCACCAACGGGCTGGCGCTGGACAACCGGCCGCGCAACGAACCGACGAGGGCGCACCCCGACGCCGACGGGATCGTGTTCGAGTTCGACGGGGCACCCCAGCTGGGCGGCTACACGGTCGAACTGGAATCGACCGCCGCGGTGTCGTTGGTGCTGCAGAAGTCGCACGACGGCGTGCGGTGGGAGGACGTGGCGGCCTCGGGACTCAATGTCGCGGCCGGACGGGGCACGCATCGCCGGACCCTCGGGGTCGGCAGCACCGTGTCCTCGACCCGGCCCGGCCGCGGTGCGCAGGGTTACCGGTACTACCGGCTGGCCGTCCTGTCCGACCGTGACGCACTGGTGCGGATCACCGATATCCGGTTCTGGCTCAACGGATCCGGCACGTTCGCCAACTCCGACCGGGTGGTACATCTGTACAACTATCTGACCGCCGGGGCCCGCGCGGCCCGGCGCGCCACCACGCCTCCCGCGTTGGCCGCCGAGGACGCCGTGGTCGAGGCGGGGTTGATCGGGCCGTTCCGGTTGCGGGCCACCGACACCGCGGCGCTCGCGGTGTCAGACGGGGCGGTCGTCGATCGCCACGGCCGGGAGCTGAGCGGCCCGGTCGAACCGGGCGACGAGTTCTTCCTGCGGGCGCCTGCGGGCGTCGATCAGGTCGTGCTGACCGTGCGCGTCCCGGCCACCCCTGACGGCTTCGGCGGGCGCGTGATCACCGGAATCGCCGACGATGGCGCGAGCGGACTCACTCCGGTGGTGCTGGTGACCCCGGCTCAGCTGGAGGTCGAGTTCGACGTCCAGTTCGACGCCGCATGGTCGGGCCAGCTGACCCGCAGCGCCTGACCACACCTGCAGAACGCCTACATCGGCGCGTTGGCCGGCTGGAACACCCCGGAACTGTCGGACTCCTCCTCGGCCCGGATCACGTGCACCACGGCGTTGATCAGGGCCAGGTGGGTGAACGCCTGCGGGAAGTTGCCCAGGTGCCGGCCCGTCCGCGGCTCGATCTCCTCGGCGTACAGATGCAGCGGGCTGGCGAACGACAACAATCGCTCCAGCAGATGCTTGGCCCGGCTCACCTCACCGATCTCGACGAGGGCGGACACCAGCCAGAACGAACAGATCGTGAAGGTGCCCTCTTCGCCGGACAGGCCGTCGTCGGTCTCCTCGACGCGATAGCGCAGCACCAGGCCGTCCTCGGTGAGCTCGTCGGCGATCGCCAGCACGGTGGCCCGCACCCGCGGATCATCCGAGGGCAGGAACCGCGTCAGAACCGCCAGCAGCAGCGACGCGTCCAGCGCGTCGTCGCCGTAGCGCTGGGTCAGCACGCCACGGGAATCGACGCCACGGGCCAGGATGTCGGCCTTGATCTCCTCGGCCGTGGCGCGCCACTGCTGCGCGTAGCTCTTCTCACCCTGCAGCTCGGCCAGCTTCGAACCGCGGTCCAGCGCCACCCAGCACATGATCTTGCTGGAGGTGAAGTGCTGCGGTTCGCCGCGCACCTCCCAGATGCCGCGGTCGGGCTCCTTCCAATGCTTGATCGCCTCTTCGACCTGGTTCTTCAGCACCGGCCACAGCGCCTCGGGAATCTGCTCGCGCGACTTGGCGTGCAGGTAAACCGAATCGAGCATCGTGCCCCAGATGTCGTGCTGCATCTGGTTGTAGGCGCCGTTGCCGATGCGCACGGGCCGGGCGTTGTCGTAACCGGACAGGTGGTGCAGTTCTTCCTCGACCAGGCTGCGTTCGCCTCCGACCCCGTACATCACCTGCAGCGGGTGCCGTTCCCCGTTGTTCGCGCCGGAGACATCGGCGATGAACGAGAAGAAATCGTCGGCTTCCCGGTCCAGCCCGAGCGTGTACAAACCCCACAGCGCGAACGTGGAGTCGCGGATCCACGAGTAGCGGTAGTCCCAGTTGCGTTCGCCGTGCGGCGTTTCCGGCAGCGATGTGGTGGGTGCGGCCAGCAGGGCGCCGGTCGGCGAGTAGGTCAGCCCTTTCAGGGTCAGTGCGCTGCGCTGCAGGTACGACCGCCACGGGTGGTCGGGGAAGTCGCCGATGTTGATCCACTGCCGCCAGGACTCGCTGGTCTTCCACATCTTCTCGGCGGCCTCGTCGTAGGTCTGCGGGGCCGGGTGCTTGGACCAGCTCAGCGCGACGAACACGTTGTCGCCCTCGGTGAGCCGGGTGCGCGCGCGGGCCTCGCGGCCCTCGATGCCGATGCGCAGGTTGGTGGTGAGCCGCAGCGTGGGGTGCGAATCCGGGTTGCGGCTGGCGCGGGCGATGGCCTCGCCGTACGCCGGGCCGGAGTACTCCCACGACGCGCTGACCCGGTGGTAGTCGAACGCCGGCTCGCAGTTCATCACGAGTTCGACGGTGCCGCTGACGCAGCGGACGGTGCGCAGCAGGATGTGCTCGGCGTCCCAGTCCATGGGGGTGCGCCGGTGCGTGCGGGAGCGGGTCTCGATGTCGTGCCACGGGCCCATCACGAGCGCGTCGCGCACGATCAGCCACCCGGTGTGGGTCTGCCAGGTCGTTTCCAGGATCAGGCTGCCCGGCAGGTAGCGGCGCGCCGCCGGAACGGTCACGCCGTAGGGGCCGAGCCGGAAGTGGCCCGCGCTGCGGTCCAGGATCGCCCCGAAAACGCTGGGGGAGTCCGGCCGGGGGACACACAGCCACTCCACCGAACCGGCCGAGGAGATCAGGCAGGTGTTCTCGCAGTCGGACAGGAAGCCGTAGTCGGCGATCGGCGGGAACGGGTTCCGTAGCGCCCCGCCCGACGAGTACGGCACCGGGGCGGTCACCGTCAACGGCGCCTCGGGTGCCTTGGGCGTGTCAGCTGTCTTGTCGAGTGCCGCGACGACATCCGTGGGCTCGGTGTGTTGCAGAACCATCCGCACATCATCATCTGCGGACAGAGGTGGCGTCTACCCAAGACAGGCGTGTCGAATCTTACGGGCGGGACGGGACCGGAAAAGGATGCACCGCGCCATCGCCTACGCTTGCCCCATGGCGGCAATCCTCAACTGGTGGGACGGCGTCGAATTGTGGCTGACCGGGCTGCCGTTCGTCGTGCAGACCGCCGTGGTCATGCCGGTGGTGCTGGCACTGGCCTATGGCAGCGCAGTGGTGCTCGACGGCGTGCTGGGCTGGGGAATCACCGGATTGCACCGGTTGCGCCACGCCCCAGCTGACGAGGTGGAATCCGAGTGAACGGGATGCCACGCTCACGTGTCACGCTGATCTTGATTCTGCTGGTTGTGCTGGTCATTGTGATGTGGTTGCTGACCCGCTAACCGGGACACCCATAGCTCGGCGGGCGCGACGCCGGAATTCTGTTATTCTTCGCGCCATGCATTCAGCGTCCGGCAAGACCGAGAGCCATGTCTTGGCTCTCATTGCCGTGGGTTCATGCGCTGTTGCAGACGTCGCCTGTTGTCGCTGACTCCAACCCGTCCGCGGTTTGGTGTCGGTGGCGCTAGCTGTACGCCCGGATACTCTTCTTCGCCTTTCCGCCTGACGGGACCTCGTATTGTCCGCTGTCCGCAAGAAAGGTCATCAGTGCCCATTTACAAGTCCCATGTCAGCAGGTTCTGGCGAACCGCCACCGTCCTGGCCACCACCGGCGTCCTCGCCGTCGGCTGCGGCGGCGGCGCGAGTGACGTCGCCGGAGGCGATCAGGGTGCGGCGGGTGCCGACACCACGCTGACGCTTGTGGCCTACGCAGTGCCCGAACCCGGCTGGAGCAAGATCATCCCGGCATTTGCCGCCACCGAGGAGGGCAAGGGCGTCGCGGTGCGGACGTCGTACGGTGCCTCCGGCGACCAGTCCCGTGCGGTGGCCGACGGCAAGCCGGCCGACATCGTCAACTTCTCGGTCGAGCCCGACGTCACCCGGTTGGTCAAGGCCGACAAGGTGGCCGACGACTGGAGCGCGGGCAACACGAAGGGCATCCCGTTCGGTTCTGTGGTGTCATTAGTGGTGCGCAAGGGTAACCCCAAGGGCATCAAAGACTGGGATGACCTGCTGCAGCCCGGGCTCGAGGTGGTCACCCCGAGTCCGCTGAGTTCGGGTTCGGCCAAGTGGAACCTGCTGGCGCCGTACGCCGCAAAGAGCAACGGCGGCAAGGACTCCGCGGCCGGTCTGGACTTCGTCAACAAGCTGGTCACCGAGCACGTCAAGACCCGCCCCGGTTCGGGCCGGGAGGCCACCGACGTGTTCCTGCAGGGCACCGGCGACGTGCTGATCAGCTACGAGAACGAGGCGATCAACGTCGAGCGGCAGGGCAAGGACGTCGAGCACGTCAACCCGCCGCAGACCTTCAAGATCGAGAACCCCGTGGCGGTCGTCAAGACCAGCGCCCACGCCGACAAGGCCAAGGCCCTGGTGAACTTCCTGCTCACCGCCGAGGGGCAGAAGATCTGGGCCGAGGCCGGATTCCGGCCGGTCGATCCCGCGGTGGCGGCGGACTTCGCCAAGGACTTCCCGACGCCGGAGAAGCTGTGGACGATCGCTGATCTGGGCGGATGGAAAGAGGTCGACCCGGCGTTGTTCGACAAGGAGAACGGCTCGATCACCAAGATCTACAAGCAGGCGACTGGATGACATCTGTAGCCCAGACCGATGCAGCCGAGCCCGCTTCGGCTGCGCCCGCGCCGGGGGATTCCGCCCCCGGCGCGCGGCCCGGCCGCTACGGCAGTACCTCACTGCGCGTGGGTGCCGCCTCGATCTGGTTGAGCGTCATCGTGCTGCTGCCGCTGGCCGCGATCCTGTGGCAGGCGGCAGGCGGCGGATGGAACGCGTTCTGGCTGGCCGTCACCTCCAATGCGGCGGTGGAATCGTTCCGTGTCACCCTGACCATCTCGGCGGGCGTCACCGTGGTGAACCTTGTCTTCGGGCTGATCGTGGCCTGGGTGCTGACTCGCGATGACTTCCCCGGCAAGCGGCTGGTCGACTCGGTGATCGACCTGCCATTCGCCCTGCCGACCATCGTCGCGAGCCTGGTCATGCTGGCGCTGTACGGCCCGGCCAGCCCGGTCGGGCTGCACCTGCAGCACACCAAATGGGGTGTCGGGGTCGCGCTGCTGTTCGTCACGCTGCCGTTCGTGGTGCGCTCGGTGCAGCCGGTGCTGTTGGAACTGGACCGGGATGTGGAGGAGGCCGCGGCATCGCTGGGCGCCAACACCTTCACCATCCTGACCAAGATCATCCTGCCGGCGTTGCTGCCGTCCCTCCTGTCCGGCGCGGGGCTCGCGTTCTCCCGTGCCATCGGAGAATTCGGCTCGGTGGTGCTGATCGGTGGTGCGGTGCCTGGCGAGACCGAGGTGTCATCGCAGTGGATCAGGACGTTGATCGAGAACGATGACCGCACCGGCGCCGCCGCGATCTCAATTGTGCTGCTGGTGATCTCGTTCGTCGTGCTGTTCGTGCTGCGCGCGGTGGGTTCGCGGGCGGCCAAGCGTGAGGAGCTCTCGGCATGACGCTCTCACCGGCGGTGCGTTACCTGTTGCGCTTTCTGGCACTGGCCTACGTGGCGGTGCTGGTGGTGGTCCCGGTCGGGTTGATCCTGTGGCGGACCTTCAGCCCGGGGGTCGGCGCGTTCTTCGCATCGGTGGGTACCCCGGCGGCCGTCTCGGCGCTGCAGTTGTCGTTGCTGGTCGTGGCGATCGTCGTTCCGCTGAATGTGTTGTTCGGCGTTCCCACGGCGCTGGTGTTGGCGCGCAACCGGTTCCGCGGCAAGAGTGCCCTGCAGGCGGTCATCGACCTGCCGTTCGCGGTGTCGCCGGTGGTGGTCGGTGTCGCGCTGATCCTGCTGTGGGGTTCGGCCGGGTTGCTCGGCTTCGTCGAGAACAACCTCGGGTTCAAGATCATCTTCGGGTTCCCCGGCATCGTGCTGGCGAGCATCTTCGTCACGGTGCCGTTCGTGATCCGTGAGGTCGAGCCGGTGTTGCACGAGATCGGAACCGACCAGGAGGAAGCCGCCGCGACCCTGGGATCGACGTGGTGGCAGACGTTCTGGCGAATCACACTGCCGTCGATCCGGTGGGGTCTGACCTACGGCATCGTGCTGACCATCGCCCGCACGCTCGGTGAGTTCGGTGCGGTGATCATGGTGTCGTCGAATCTGCCGGGCACCTCCCAGACATTGACCCTGTTGGTGGCCGACCGCTACAACCGCGGCACCGCCGAATCGGTGTACGGGGCGTACGCCATCTCGACTTTGCTCATGGTTGTCGCCGTGATCGTCCTGGTCGTCCAGGTGATCCTCGATCGACGCCGAACCAAGGCCGCGCAGTAGGCCGAGAAGGAGACAAGAGCTATGACCGACGCGATCGTGGTTCGGGGCGCCAACAAGCATTACGGCGAGTTCGCAGCGCTCGACAACATCGACTTCGAGGTGCCGTCAGGTTCACTGACCGCGCTGCTCGGCCCTAGTGGCTCGGGCAAGTCCACCCTGCTGCGCGCCATCGCGGGCCTGGACCAGCCCGACACCGGGACCATCACCATCAACGGGCGTGATGTCACCGGGGTACCGCCGCAGCGCCGCGGTATCGGGTTCGTGTTCCAGCACTACGCGGCGTTCAAGCACCTGACGGTGCGCGACAACGTGGCATTCGGCCTCAAGATCCGCAAGCGCCCCAAGGCCGAGGTCAAGGAGAAGGTCGACAACCTGCTCGAGGTGGTGGGGTTGGCCGGTTTCCAGACCCGTTATCCCAACCAGCTCTCGGGCGGCCAGCGTCAGCGGATGGCCCTGGCGCGCGCCTTGGCGGTGGACCCGCAGGTGCTGCTGCTCGACGAGCCGTTCGGGGCGCTGGACGCCAAGGTGCGTGACGACCTGCGTACCTGGTTGCGCCGCTTGCACGACGAGGTCCATGTGACCACGGTGTTGGTGACGCACGACCAGGCCGAGGCGCTGGATGTGGCCGATCGGATCGCGGTGCTCAACAAGGGCCGGATCGAACAGGTCGGCTCGCCGACCGTCGTATACGACGAGCCTGCGAACGCGTTCGTGATGTCGTTCCTGGGGGCGGTCTCGGAGCTGAACGGAATCCTGGTGCGGCCGCATGACATTCGGGTCGGCCGTAATCCGGAGCTGGCCGTCGCCGCCGGCGATGGCACCGCCGAGGCCACCGGGGTGCTGCGGGCCACCATCGACCGAATCGTGATGCTGGGCTTCGAGGTGCGGGTCGAACTGACCAGTGCCGCAACCCATGTGCCGTTCACCGCACAGATCACCCGAGGGGACGCCGAGGCGCTGGGGTTGCGCGAGGGCGACACGGTCTATGTGCGTGCGACGCGCGTTCCGCAGATCGCCGGGGGAGTGCAGATTCCGAGGGACTCGGAATCGTCGAACGATTCCGAGAAGAGCAGTGACGAGGACGAGGCGCTGACCGTCCGCTGAGACGGTCAGGCCCCTCCGGTCACGCCAGGGTGAGGAACAACTTCTCCAGCTCGGCGACATCCATCGGTTCGTCGCTCTCGCCGGTGATGCATTCGCGCAGGCCGGTTGCCACGATCTTGAATCCGGCCCGGTCCAGTGCGCGCGACACCGCGGCGAGCTGGGTGACGACGTCCTTGCAGTCGCGACCCTGCTCGATCATGGTGATGACGCCCGAGAGTTGTCCCTGAGCGCGGCGCAGCCGGTTGAGGATGGCGGCGATCGACTCTTCGTCGCAGATCATGCTGACCCCCTTAAAGGTTGGGTTCGTTGGTTTCCATCATACCCGTGGGGGTATGTAGGTGTGGTCATGTTGTCGCAGCCGGAGGGCCGAAAAGCCATCGCAATGGACACCATCCGAGCCGCGCGCAGCTGAGGCTGCCGAGACCCGCCAGCGCGGTCAGGCCCGCGGCGGTCAGCCCCACTGCGGGGTGGAGTTCCTGGCCCAGGATCAGCGACGCCATGAGCAACACGAACCACCCGAACGCCCGGCGCATCGCAGCGGGGTCGACGTGAGCGGTCAGGCGGGTACCCAGCAGGCTGCCCAGTACGGCCGCAACGGTGATGGCGCCGGCCAGTGTCCAGTCGATCGGTACGGTGCTCAGATGTCCGGCCAGGCCTGCGGCCGAGTTCATCGTGATCACCAGTAGCGAGGTTCCCACCGCGACGGGCATCGGCAGGCCGCCCAGCAGGGCCAGCGCGGGCACCACCAGGAATCCGCCACCGGCTCCGACGGTCCCGGTGACCAGTCCGACCCCCAACCCCATCAGCAGGACCTTGGCGATCGGCATGGTGCGCGCCGCCGGTTCACATGCGTTGCGGCCCTTGATCATTGCGATGGCGGTCGCCACCATCACCACCGTGAAGGCGATCAGCAACACCGATCCGGCGATGACGTAGCTGACGAGTCCGCCCAGGTACGCCCCGACCATGCCCGCCGCTCCGAACAGCAGTCCGCTGCGCCACTGCACGTGGCCGGCGCGGGCATGGGACAGGGTGCTGACTGCGCTGGTGACCCCCACGACCACAAGCGACGTGGCGATCGCCTGCTTGGCTTCCATGCCGGCGACATAGGCCAGCAGCGGAACGGTCAGGATCGACCCGCCCCCGCCGAGGAGCCCGAGGGACACCCCGACCAGGACGGCCAGCGCGACAGCGAGGGCGATCATGCCAATGCGCCTGAAGATGCCCGCTTGGAGCCGACCAACTTCTCGACGACGCTCTGCGCGTCACAGGACGCACCCCGGTTGTACGGCAGCTTCGCCAGCATCATGCCCATCGCGCAGGTGTTCGTCAGCGCCGCGGTCGTCAACCCGGCTCCGATCCCCGCGGCGACCCACTTCAGCTTGGGCGAGGCGAGGCTGCCCAGGATGCTGCTCAGCACGATCGACCCGGCGACGAGGCGCACCTGGCGCTCCAGGTCCCACCGCTGCACGCCACGGCGCACCCCGAATCCCTTGTCCTGCCAGGCGGTCATGCCGCCGTCGAGGATCGAGACGTTCGGCAGACCCGCGTCACGCAACGTCTGTCCGGCGGTGGTGGCCCGCTGCCCGGACCGGCACACCAACACGATGTCCTCGTCGAGGTGCTGGGCGATCTCGTCGCGGTGCTCCTGCAACAGATCCAGCGGAACGTTGTAAGCGCCAGGGATATGGGCGGTTTCGAACTCGCCCGGTGTGCGGACATCGATCACCCGCGGGCCGGTCCCGGCCTGCTTGCGCTCGTTCAGTTCTGCGGCGTCGATGATCGACGAGGTGGACATCAGGCAAGACCTTTCAACATCAGGTTCCAGTACATGGCGGGTAGTCCGTACTTCTTCAGGTACCAGTACGGCCGGTGTGGTTTCACCGGATCGAGCAGGGGGAAGGAGGGTTTGAGGGCGAAGTCGTAGTCGAACTCGGCCAGCAGCATGTCATGTGAGGACGTCACGATGGGGCAGGACGCATAGCCGTCGTAGGATCCGGTCAGCGGGCGTCCGTTCAGCACCGCACCGATGTTCTCGACGACCGCGGGCGCCTGCTTGCGAATGGCCGCACCGGTTTTCGAGTTCGGGGACGATCCGGCATCACCGAGGGCGAACACGTTCGGATAGCGCACGTGCTGCATGGTGTGCTTGTCGATGTCGACGTACCCGTTGGCGTCTCCGCCGACATGGCTTGTCGACAGCGGGCTGGCCTTGATCCAGTCCGGCGCCGACTGGTGCGGGACGGCGTGCAGCACGTCGTAGGGGAGCGTGGTCTCGATTCCCTCCGCGATGTTGGTCATCGTGACCTTGCGGGACGCCGAATCAACCGACCGCACTTCACTTCCGGTGTGCAACGTGATGCCGTAGTCGGCGATGACCTTGTCCAGGTTGTCCGCGATCGCGGGGATCCCGAAGATCCGCGGGGTCGGGACCACCAGGTGCACGTCGATCTTGTCGAGCACACCCTGGCGCCGCCAGTGGTCGCAGGCCAGGTAGGCGATCTTCTGCGGTGCACCCGCGCACTTGATCGGTCCCGACGGCATGGTGAACACGGCCGTCCCGGACCGGGTGTTGCGGATGAACTCCCAGGTGCGCGGCGCCAGGTCGAACAGATAGTTCGACGAGACGCCGTCCTTGCCGAGGGTGTCGGACAGGCCCTCGGTGCGGTCCCAGTCGAGCTGGATGCCCGGCGCCACCACCAGTACGTCATAGCCGTAGGCGGTGCCGTCGGCACACGTGACCGTGTTGGCATCCGGGTCGACGGCCGTGACCGCACTCTTGATCCAGGTGGCGCCGCGTGGCATGACCGAGCCTTCTGCGCGCTCGGCTTCCGCAGCTGTGGCCTGGCCGCCGCCCACCAGCGTCCACAACGGTTGGTAGTAGTGCTTGTCGGACGGCTCGATGATCGCCACGTCGCGGTAGTGCTTGCGCAGCAACCGGGCCGCCACGGTGATCCCGGCCGTGCCGCCGCCGATGATCAGGACCTCATGCTTGACTGGGGTCGACATGCTTGTTGTGTTTTCCTGTCTCTCAGAGGGGGTGCGCGGTTTCAGGCGGCGTGGGTGCTGTCAGCCCAGGCGCCGTAGCCGCCCAGGATGTCGCTGACATCGGTGAAGCCGCGCTGGCGCAGCAGGCTGGCCGCCACAGACGAGCGGTAGCCGCCGGCGCAGTAGACCACGGTCGGGCGGGTGCGATCCAATTCGTCGGTCCGATCCGCCAGCTGCCCCACGGGGATGTTGACCGCGCCCGGGATCATGCCCGCCTCGGTCTCGCCGGGATTGCGCACGTCGACGATCTGCAGGTCCGCGACTGCGGCCGCCCGCTCGTCGAAGGCGGTGGCGGTCAACCGTGAGGCGACCGTCACATCGTCGCGGTTCTCGAACATCGTCCGCTCCGGATTGTCGAGGTAACCCAGCACCCGGTCGAACCCGATGCGCGCCAGGCGGTTCTTGCCCTCGCGCTCCTCGCCCGGGTCGGTGACCAGCACGATGTCGGCGTCGGGTTTGACCACCGATCCGGCGAATTCGGCGTAGCGCCCGGCCAGCCCGATGTTGATCGCGTTGCGCAGGTGACCCAGTGCGAAATCCTCGGGGCTGCGGCCGTCGATCAACATGGCTCCGCCAGCGACGGCGTCGGTGGCCTGACGGTAGTCCAGCGCGTCCGGCATCGCGTCCTCGTCGAGCAGTGCGCGGTCCTTGCGGTTGAGGATCGCGTCGTAGACGAAGTAGCCCGGGGCGGGCGGTTGTCCGGCGGTGACCAGCTCGATGAAGGACTGCTTGTCCGGCGCGCGCAGCGCGTAGTTGGTCTGCTTCTGCTCGCCCAGGGTCGACGACAGCTCGGTGGACAGGTTCTTGCCACAGGCCGAACCTGCGCCGTGGGCCGGGAAGACCCGGGTGGCATCGGGCAACGGCAGCAGCTTCTCGTGCAGCGAGTGGTAGAGCTTGTCGGCCAGCTCGTCGCGGGTGAAGCCGATCGAGGCCAGCAGGTCTGGCCGGCCGACGTCGCCGATGAACAGGGTGTCACCGGTCAGGACGCCGTAGGGCACGTCGTCGTCGGCGTGCTCGTAGACCACGATGCTCATCGATTCGGGGGTGTGACCCGGGGTGTGCCGGAATTCCAGCACCACCTCGCCCAACGAAATGCGTTGGCCGTCTTCGACTCCCACGTGGTCAAACTCCGGCTGGGCGACCGACGAGTACACGATCGCGGCGCCGGTGGCCTCGGCCAGCTCGAGGTGGCCGGACAGGAAGTCTGCGTGGAAGTGAGTTTCGATCACGTGGGTGATCTGCATGCCGAGCTTCTCGGCGTCGGCGACGTACTCGGAGACGTCGCGCTGCGGGTCGACGACAACCGCGCGTCCGGACGACTCATCGCCGATCAGGTACGACGCGTGCGACAGACAGTCCAGGTAGTACTGGATGAACTTCATTGTTCGACTCCTTGACGAGTAGATCTGCATACCTAGGGGGGTATACCAATACCGTCGAATATACCCCTTGGGGTATAGGAGTCAAGCTCATGAAAACGCCCCCGGGCAGTACCCGGGGGCGTGATTGCTCGGCGTGTGGCTGCGGTCAGGCGGCGAAGCCGGCGCTGCGTGCGGTGAGCGCCTCTTCGTAGCGATCGAGCACCGTGGCCGCCACCAGGCGGTGCGCGCCAAGCGGTTCGGCCATGGGAATGCCTGCGGTGCAGGCAAATTCGGCAACCCGGTCGGTGATCCGGCCGTGCGCCAGGAACCAGGGAGCGATCGCCAGGCGGCGCGCGCCGCGTTGCCGCAAACGGTCGACGGCCTCGGGCAGGGACGGGGTCTGCCCTGTGGCGAACGCCACGTGGGTACCGACCCAGCGGGTGCCCTCGGCCAACGCTGCCGTCAGTGCGGCGGTGCGCGCATTGGCGGCCGGATGTGACGAGCCGACTCCGACGAGGATCACGCCGAGGTCCGCATCGAACCGGGACACTCCCACCGCGGTCAGTCGCTCCCGCACCACCTGCAGCAGGCGCGGATCGTCGCCGAGCACGTCGGCCTGGGTCACCTCGGCACCCGAGCCGGCGATCAGCCCGGGAATGTCGATCCGGGCGTGATAGGCGCTGCCCAGCAGCAACGGCACCACCACTGCGCCGGGCTCCACGTCGGGCAGCACCTCGGTGAGGTTGGGTGCGTTCTGTTCGCAGAACGCGACCCGTACCTCGGTGTCGGGCAACAGCCGGCGCAGATGCCCGCCGATGGCATGCGCATTGGCCGACGAACGCGGGTCCGCGCTGCCGTGTGCCGTGAGAACGAGCGTCACAGAGACCTCACGAGGCGTGCAGCCCGCACTCCGTCTTGGCCTGGCCGGCCCACCGGCCGCTGCGCGGATCGGCGCCTTCGGCCGGCTTGGTCGTGCACGGGGCGCACCCGATGGACGGATAGCCGTCGTAGACCAGGGGATTGACCAGGATGTCGTTGGCCTCGATGTAGGCCTGCATCTCGTCGTCGGACCAGGCCGCGATCGGGTTGATCTTCACCAGGCCGAAGGCGGCATCCCAGCTGATCAGCGGGGCGTTGGCGCGTGTCGGCGCCTCCACCCGGCGGATGCCGGTGACCCACGCGCTGTAGCCCGCCAGGGCCTTGCTCAGCGGTTCGACCTTGCGCATCCGGCAGCAGGCTGCGGCATCGCGGGCGAACAGGTCCTTGCCGTGCAGCGCATCCTGCTGGGCGACGGTGTTCTCGGGATGGACGTTCACCACGTTCACGCCGTACACCTGCTCAACGGCGTCGCGGGTGCCGATGGTCTCGGCGAAGTGGTAGCCGGTGTCGAGGAACAGCACGTCCACACCCGGGCGCACCTTGGCCGCCATCTCGACGAGCACGGCGTCCTGCATGTTCGAGGCGACGACGTAACCGGATCTATTGGCCGGCCCGCCGGCGTCGCCGAAGTGCTTGTCGGTCCAGCGCAGGAGTTCCTCGGCTCCGGCGTCGGCCAGCTCGGCCGCACCCCGCTCGGCCAGCTCGATCAGTTCCGCTTCAGTCAATGCGCTCATCTCGCGATCTACCTCAAGTCCGCCTCGTCGGCCCGGATGGCCCACTGAGCGAAACGCTCGCCGTCTTCGCGTTGTTTCACGAAGTTTCGGACAACCCGCTCGACGTAGTCACCGAGCTCGGTGGACAACACCTTGTGCTGGCGCAGCTTGCGGCCGAATCCGCTGTCCAGGCCGAGGCTGCCGCCCAGGTGCACCTGGAAGCCCTCCTCGGGACCGTTGCCGTCGTCGATCATCTGGCCCTTGAAACCGATGTCGGCGATCTGGATGCGGGCGCAGGAGTTCGGGCAGCCGTTGAGGTTGACGGTCACCGGCACGTCCAGCGTCGCGTTCAGGTCGGCGAGGCGCTGTTCCAGGTCGGGCACCAGGCTCTGCGCCCGGACCCGGGTCTCGGCGAAGGACAGCTTGCAGTACTCGATACCCGTGCAGGCCATCACGTTCTGGCGCCAGCGCGACGGGGTCGAGGACAGTCCCAGTGCATCAAGGCCCGCACGCAGTTCGGCCAGCTTGTCGTCGGGCACGTCGAGCACGATCAGCTTCTGGTAGGGCGTCAACCGGACCCGATCGGAGCCGGCGGCCTCGGCCAGATCGGCGACCTTGGTCAGGATGGTGCCGGAGACCCGGCCGGCGATCGGTGCGACACCGACGGCGTTGAGGCCGTTCTTGAGCTTCTGTACGCCGACATGGTCGATATTGTGGGGCACCTGCTCGGGCGCAGGCCCGTCGATCAGCTTGCGCTTGAGGTACTCGGTCTCCAGCACCTCGCGGAACTTCTGCGGGCCCCAGTCCTTGACCAGGAACTTCAGCCGGGCCTTGTTGCGCAGCCTGCGGTAGCCGTAGTCACGGAAGATCGAGGTGACGCCTTCCCAGACGTCGGGCACCTCGTCCAGCGGCACCCACACGCCGAGTCGCTGGGCCAGCATCGGGTTGGTGGACAGCCCACCGCCGACCCACAGGTCAAGACCGGGGCCGTGCTCGGGGTGGTTGACCCCGATGAAGGCCACGTCGTTGATCTCGTGGGCGACGTCCTGCAGGCCCGAGATCGCGGTCTTGAACTTGCGTGGGAGGTTGGACAGCAGCGGGTTGCCGATGTAGCGGCGGACGATCTCTTCCAGCGCGGGCGTCGGATCGAGCACCTCGTCGAGGGATTCACCCGCGAGCGGCGAACCGAGGACGACGCGGGGGCAGTCGCCGCAGGCCTCGGTGGTCTGCAGCCCGACCTCTTCGAGCCGGCGCCAGATCTCGGGGACATCCTCGATACGGATCCAGTGGTACTGAATGTTCTCCCGGTCGGTGATGTCGGCGGTGTCGCGGGCGAACTCGATCGAGATCTGGCCCAGGGTGCGCAGTGACTTCGCGGTCAGCGCGCCGCCGTCGGAGCGCACCCGCATCATGAAGTACGGGGCCTCCAACAGTTCGGCGTTGTCGTCACCGGTGAAGGTGCCGTCATAGCCCTGCTCACGCTGCGTGTAGAGGCCCATCCAGCGCATCCGGCCGCGCAGGTCGGTCTTGTCGATGCTGTCGAAGCCCTGCTTGGAGTAGACGTCGAGGATGCGGGCCCGAACGTTGAGAGCGTCATCCTCCTGTTTGAACACCTCGTTGGGGTTCAGGGGATCGCGGCTACCCAGCGCCCACTGACCCTCATCGCGAGTCTTCGCGGGTCGCGGCTGGGCTTGAACCTCGGTCATGGCTTGGCTCCTCATATGGAACCGGCCGCTGGAATGCGCTTATCGCCGGTGGGGCTGTCCGGCGGCGCAGATCCGGCGGCCAGCTGAATGTATTGGGCGGGCGGGTTCCGAAATCAACGCATGGTCAAGGCAGACAGCAACAGCTACATACGCGCTTGAAATCGACGTGCCGACGAGCCACCAGCGCAATGCGGGTGGTGCTGTTGTGGGCGGCAGTCACGCCCGACATTCTGCCACGATTGTCGTCACCTGCCCTAACCGGGCCATATTTGCGCTCACGGTGAGCAAAAGTCGTCGCTGGACAGTCTGGGAAAATCAAACCATGACCACGCGCACCGAGCTCGCCGGCCAACCCGAGTTGGCCCCCGTGCCGGGTCGCGCGTTCGGCATCTACATCCACGTTCCGTTCTGCGCGACGCGGTGCGGGTACTGCGACTTCAACACCTACACGCCTGCCGAATTGGGGGGTGCCAATCCCGACGGCTGGCTGGCTGCCCTGCGCGTCGAACTGCGGCTGGCGGCCGAGAAGGTCGGTTCGGTGCCGGTGCAGACGGTGTTCGTGGGCGGTGGGACGCCGTCGTTGCTGGGAGGGGCCGGCCTGGCCGCGGTGCTTGGCGCGGTTCGCGACAATTTCGAGCTCGCGGTCGGTGCCGAGGTCACCACCGAGGCGAATCCGGAATCGACCTCCCCTGCGATGTTCACGACGTTGCTCGAGGCCGGCTATACGCGGGTATCCCTGGGCATGCAGTCGGCGGCTCCGCAGGTGCTGGCGGTGCTGGATCGCACGCACTCGCCGGGGCGTGCGCCCGCGGCGGCCCTGGAGGCCCGTGCGGCCGGGTTCGAACACGTCAACATCGACCTGATCTACGGCACGCCGGGGGAGACCGACGACGACCTGCGGCGCTCGATCGACGTTGCGGTGGGGGCAGGCGTCGACCATGTGTCGGCGTACTCGCTGATCGTCGAGGACGGCACCGCGCTGGCCCGCCGCGTGCGGCGCGGCGAGATCGCCCGACCCGACGACGACGTGCTCGCGCAGCGCTACGAACTGCTCGACAGCCGGCTGTCGGCCGCGGGCATGCACTGGTACGAAGTGTCGAACTGGAGCCGTGCGGGCGGGGAATGCCGGCACAACCTCGGTTACTGGGAGGGCGGCGAGTGGTGGGGTGCGGGCCCGGGAGCGCACGGCTTTCTGGGTGACACCCGATGGTGGAACGTCAAGCACCCCAACGCCTATGCACAGGCGTTGACCGAAAATCGGCTGCCTATCGCCGATTTCGAGGAGCTCGATGCGCGCGACCGGCATGTCGAGGAAGTGATGCTGCGAGTTCGGGTCCGGGACGGGCTCCCGGTGGCGCTGCTCGCTGCCGAGGAACGGGCGCGGGCTGAAAAGCTTTGTGCTGAAGGGCTCCTCCTGCTGCAACGGGAAGCCTTGGTGCTGACCGATCGGGGTCGTCTGCTTGCCGACGCGGTGGTCAGGGACCTACTCGGATAGCCGGCGAACACCGCCGAGTTTCTGTGGAGTGTCTGTGAGCCGGCTGTGTCGGTATGTGTGTCGCCTATGCGGAAGATGTTGAATCCGTAGTAAATACGTAGGTCTGTGCAATGGACGGCATCGGGCTAACCTTTGCCGAATGCTCACAAAGAACGACGAAGCTGACTGCAATGCTTCGGCCGCGCTCGCCTCGTTCGAGCTGCCTGCGGGTGACAACGGGGCCGGCCCGGCCGATCTGGTCGCCGAGATTGCCCGTGCGCTGTCCGGAGACGGCAGTGATTACGTGGTGTACGAGCGGGGAAACCGGTGGATTCTGGCTTCCGGGGCGCAGTGCGGCGTCGAGTTGGACAGCGATGAACTGCGCCTCACCCGGGATGGAGTCGTGGCCGCTCGCCGCCCGTGGACCGGTAGGCCGGGCGCCGTGCTCGGCGAAGCCGTGGATTTGATGCTCGCCGACTCCGAAACCCATGCCGACACCGCATTCGGTTGGGTGGCATTCGAATTCGGTGCGTACAAGTTCGGTCTCGAGGACCGGTTGCCGCCCGGGACCCCGCTGGCCCGGATCTTCAGTCCGTGGACACAGATCGAGGTCACCGCGGAACGGGTCACCGTCCTCGGTGGTCCCGAGAGTCATCGCGATGTCGTGCGGCGACTGGTCGCCGGGGACATCCCGCCGACGGCTGCCCCGCGCGCCGTCGACATCCGGCAGGACGGCAGCGACTACCGCGACCGGGTGGCGTCGGCGATCGACGAGATCGGTGCCGGGCGGTACCAAAAAGTCATCCTGTCGCGGCGCTTCGACGTGCCGTTCCGGCTCGACTTCCCGTCGACCTACCGGCTCGGGCGGCGGCACAACAACCCCGCTCGGTCATTCCTGTTGCGGCTCGGCCCACTTCGTGCGCTCGGCTACAGTCCGGAACTCGTCGCAGCGGTGCACCAGGACGGGCTCGTGGTCACCGAACCTCTGGCCGGAACCCGGGCGCTGGGCCGCGGTGCCGCCCACGATCAGGCGGCCCGCGACGATCTCGAGTCCAATTCCAAGGAGATTGTCGAACATGCCATCTCGGTGCGCAGTTCGCTCAAGGAGATTGCCGAGGTCGCCGAACCCGGCACCGCCACTGTCACCGACTTCATGACCATCCGGGAACGTGGCAGTGTGCAGCACCTGGGTTCCACGGTGGGGGCCCGCCTCGACCCGTCGATGGACCGGATGGACGCGCTGGAGGCGTTGTTCCCGGCGGTGACCGCATCGGGGATCCCGAAGGCCGAGGGGGTCGACGCAATCCTGCGCCACGACGAACTGCCCCGTGGCCTGTACTCGGGCGCGGTGGCGATGTTCTCGGCCGACGGGTCCCTCGACGCGGCGCTCGCGTTGCGGGCTGCTTACGAAGCCGACGGACACACCTGGTTGCGGGCCGGGGCCGGGATCATCGCCGAGTCCACGCCTGACCGGGAGTTCGAGGAGACCTGCGAGAAGCTGAGCACGTTGTCGCCGTACCTCATCGAGGGGGTCGAGCCGGCATGTGAGTGAGCTAACACGCCGCCTGCGGCCGCGCGCGATGGCTCACGGGTAGCCAAAAGGGCCGCGTCGTAGGGGAAACCCGCACGTCAACGCCACCCTGGGGGCCATTCAGGGGATTCACAGCCGGTTCTGAGGTAGAACTCCTGCTCTCTCGGATCGTGTGCCACTATGGTCCGCATGTCGGCAGCGTATTTAGGCAAGCCTATCCAGACTTTCCTTCGGTCGAGGTCCTGCTGACATGGCATCCGAGACTTCGACCCCGGAGCCCATCGCCGTCATCGGACTGGGTTGCCGGGTGGCCGGCAACGTCGCCACGCCTGCGGACTTCTGGAATTTCCTGGTGGAGGGCCGCAGCCACGTCACCGAGGTGCCCGAGGAACGCTGGGAGCCCTACCTGCGGCGCGATCCGCGCAATGCCGCGGTGCTGCGTGAGGTCACCAGACTGGGTACCTTCCTCGATGACCTGGCCGGTTTCGACGCCGAGTTCTTCGGCGTGTCACCTCGCGAGGCCGAGGTGATGGACCCCCAGCAGCGCCTGGCGCTCGAGGTCAGCTGGGAGGCGCTCGAACACGCCGGAGTCTCTCCGAAGGCGCTGGCCGGCAGCGACACCGCCGTGCTGATGGGCGTCAACTCCGACGATTACGGCAAATTGATCATGGAGGACCTGCCCGGCATCGACGCGTGGACCGGCATCGGTACCTCGCTGTGTGGCATCGCCAACCGGGTCTCGCATTTGCTGGACCTCCGGGGTCCGAGTGTGGCGCTGGATGCCGCGTGTGCGGCCTCGCTCGTCGCGGTACACCAGGCGTGCCAGATGCTACGGGCCGGCGAGACGTCGCTGGCGCTGGCCGGTGGCGTCAGCGCGCTGATCGGCCCCGGGCTGACCCGGGTGCTCGACGAGGCCGGGGCGACCGCTCCCGACGGCCGCTGCAAGACCTTTGACGCCGCCGCGGACGGCTACGGGCGCGGCGAAGGCGCCGGCGTCGTGGTGCTCAAGCGACTCGCGGACGCTGAACGGGACGGTGACCGCATCCTGGCCGTGGTGCGCGGTGGTGCCACCGCCCAGGACGGGCGCACCGTCGGCATCATGTCGCCGAACGGCGCCGCCCAGGGGGACATGTTCCGGCTCGCGTGCCGGATGTCGGGTGTCGACCCGGCCGGAGTCGGCTATGTCGAGGCACACGGAACCGGCACTCCCACAGGTGATCCCACCGAGGTCGGGGCGCTGGCCGAGGTGTACGGCGCCGGACGGGCCGACGGGAACCGTTGCCGCATCGGCTCGGTCAAGCCCAACATCGGCCACCTGGAGGGTGGCGCCGGGGTGATGGGCCTGATCAAGACGGTCCTGGCCCTGCACCATGAGGCGATCCCGCCCACCGCCGGACTGCGGGAACTCACCGGTGCGGTGGACTGGGCCAACAGCGGACTCCGGGTGCCCACCGAGGTGGAACCGTGGGCCCGCGCCGATACCCCCCGTCAGGCCGCGGTGTGCAGCTACGGCTACGGCGGCACGATCGCGCACATCCTTCTCGAAGAGGCTCCGGTACAACAGGATACGACGGTTCAGCAGTCTGGTCCGCTGGTCGTTCCGCTGTCCGCACGGTCGGGACCGCGTCTGGCCCGCCAGGCCGAAGCGCTCGGCGATCACCTGCGGGCGGGCCATCGGGACGTGGCACCGGTGGCGGCCACGCTGTGGGCCCGGCGGACCCACGAGCCGGTTCGGGCCGCGGTCGTCGCCGAGCACCGACATGAACTGATCGCCGGCCTCGACGCACTCGCGCGGGGAGAATCCGGCGCCGGGCTGGTCACCGGGGAGGTTCCGGGCGGCCAGGCCAGGGACGCGGTGTGGGTGTTCTCCGGACACGGGTCGCACTGGGCCGGTATGGGACGCGAACTGCTCACGGCGGAACCGGCTTTCGCTTGCGTCATCGACGAGGTCGACGAGGTCTTCGGGCGCGAGCTCGGGTTCTCCGCCCGCGAGGCGCTGAGCACCGGCGAACTCGGCGGCACCGACCGCATCCAGGCGCTGACCTTCGCGATGCAGGTCGGACTGGCCGCAGTCCTGCGCGAGCGGGGAGTGCGGCCCGCCGCGGTGATCGGGCACTCGGTGGGTGAGGTCGCGGCGTGCGTGGTTTCCGGTGTGTTCGAGTTGCGCCAGGGCGCGGCCGTGGCGTGCTACCGGGCCCGTGGGTTCCGCTCCGTGATGGGTTGCGGTGCCATGGCTTTGGCGCGACTGCCGTTCGCCGAGGCCGCGCAGCGATTGGCCGGCCGCACCGACGTGGTGGCGGCGATCAGCGCGTCGGCGGAATCCTGTGTCATCTCTGGTCTCGCCGCGGCGGTCGAGGAGGTCTGCCGATCCTGGGGCGAGCAGGGGATCGTGGTGCGCCGGGTCAACACCGACGTGGCATTCCACAGCCCCGCGATGGACGACCTCACCGGTGCTCTCGCCGAGAACGTCGCCGGGCTGGACCCGGCTGGGGACGCGGTGATCCCGCTCTACACCACAGCTTTGCTCGATCCCCGCTCCACGGCGTCGCGGGACGCCGACTACTGGGTGCACAACCTGCGCGGTCAGGTCCGGTTCGCCGAGGCCGTCACGGCCGCCGCCGAGGACGGGCACCGGCTGTTCCTGGAGGTGTCCGCGCATCCGGTGGTGTCGCACTCGATCGTCGAGACCCTGCTGCACCTGGGTATCGACGACCACGCCGTCGTCCCGCTGCTGCGTCGCGATACGCCTGAGTCGCCGGCCGTCATGACTGCGATCGCCGCGCTGTACTGCCATGGCGCCGACATCGAACACGGTGTCGCCGAGACAGATCCGTGGGCCGCTGACCTCCCGGTCACCCAATGGCAGCACCGGCACTTCTGGCGGGTGCCCGCTGCCGCGCCCGGCGGGCGCGCGGTACACGACACCGGGAGCCATACCCTGCTGGGTGGACGCACCGAGGTGGCAGGGACCGTCGCCACCCGGATGTGGCAGACGCGACTGGATTTCGACACCCGGCCGTATCCCGGCGACCATCCGGTCCAGGGCACCGAGATCGTGCCCGCCGCAGTGCTGTTGAACACGTTCCTGACGGCGGCCGGAAGCGGCGCCGGGCTCACCGACATCAGGTTGCGCACGCCCGTGGCCCCCGCGCGCGCCCGGGATCTTCAGGTGGTGCTGGCCGACCGCGAACTGACGCTGGCCTCACGGCTGGCCGACGCCGAGGACCAGGACGGCGGATGGCTGACGCACAGCAGTGCGGTGGTGGATCCGGCTCCCGCCGAGGTTGCCGATGTCGATCTCGCTGCCGCGCGGTCGCGTTGCCCCGAGCAGCTCCCGCCGCGTCATGTGATTGACACCCTGGCCGAACTCGGGGTCGCTGCCATGGGATTCGGTTGGGACATCACGGATCTGCGCCGCGGCGAAGGTGAGCTACTGGCCACGGTGAGTTCCGAACCCGATGGCGCGCAGCCGAGCACCTGGGCCTCGCTGGTGGACGCGGCCACCTCGGCCGCCTCGACCAGTTTCGACGGTCCGCCGCGGCTGCGGATGCCTGCCCGGATCGAACGGGTTGACGTCCACGGCGCGCCGCCGGCGATCGCGATGCTGTCTGTGCGGCGCAGGCCCGGGACCACCACCACCGATGTGGCGATCACCGACGAGTCCGGATCGGTGCTGGTGTCGATCGGCGGCATGGCCTTCGAGGAACTGGAGAATTCCGGGCGGGAGTCATCGGCGACCGACGTCCGCAGGATCGTGCACCAGGTGTCGTGGCATCCGGTGTCGGCTCGTGGCGAGCGGCCCCCCAGCGGGGTGGTTCTGGTCGGCGGGGACGTCGATCGGCTGGAAGCCGCGGTGGACGACCTGGCGACGGCCGCGGTGCCGTACGTGGCGGTGGAAGATCCGGCCGAACTGCAATCGATCGTCGACTTCGGTTCGCTGCCAAGCGAACTCGGCGACCATCCGGTCGTGCTGGTGCTGCCGCGCGACGATGACGCACCTGAGGTGGCCGTCGACCTGGTGACGCGGACGCTGGCCCTGCAACACCGCCTGGGACTGTCGGCGCGGCTGTGGGCACTCACCGTCGGCGTCCACGAGGGATCCAACGTGACCCACGCGCCGCTGTGGGGGCTGGGCCGCGTCGCGGCCGCCGAGCATCCGCAGCTGTGGGGCGGCGTCGTGGACGTGGCCGACGGGCGCATCCCGCTGGACGCCGTGGGGTCGCTGCCCGGGCACGGTGTACTCGTGGTCCGCGACGGTGTTGCCCTGGCCGCCCGCCTCTCGGCGTCGTCCGGTGCGGCGGAGGCGAGCCCGATGCGGTGTGAGCCGGGCGGCACCTATCTGATCACCGGCGGTACCGGCGTGCTCGGTCTGCTGATGGCTCAGCACCTGGCCGACCTGGGTGCGCGCCGTCTCGTGCTGCTGTCCCGCTTGGGGCTGGGCGACCGTTCGGCCTGGACGGGCGGCGAGCAGTCGGCGGCGGTCCGCGCGGTGACTGCGCTCGAGGAGCGTGGAGTGTCGGTCACTGTCGCCGCAGTGGACGTCGGAGCACCGGGATCGGCCGACGCCCTGCGGGACGTGCTGCGCCCGCTGCCGCCGGTGCGTGGCGTTATCCATGCAGCCGGCGTGGAAGCCGGTGCACTGCTGATGAATACGACCTCCGACGAGTTCGCCGCCGCCATGCATCCGAAGGTGCGGGGGACCCTGGTGCTGCACGAGGTGTTTCCGCCCGAGCAACTCGACTGGATGGTGCTGTTCTCCTCGTGCGGCTACCTGGCCGGCTTCCCGGGACAGGGCGCCTACGGCTGCGCCAACGCATTCCTGGACGGGATGGCCCGGCACCGGCGCAGTCTCGGCGACCACACCACCGCTGTCGCGTGGACGGCGTGGCGCGGGTTGGGGATGGGGTCGGCGTCGGAGTTCGTGGCCGCGCAACTCGATGCGCTCGGCATGGGCACGGTCGGCGCGGACGACGCGATACGCGCACTGGACCTGGCGATGCGTGAGGACGCGGCCAACGTCGTGGTGCTGCCGGTGTTGCCCGCGGCTGCGGCCGTGCCGATGCTGGCGGAGGTGGCGCCTGAGGAAGTGCCCGACGACGCCGGGGAGCCGGCCGCGGGGGAGTTCGATCCCGAACAGCTCGCCGCTCACGTATTGGCTGCGGTGGCAAGCCAATTGGGGCTCGCGGAGTCCGATGTGAACGTCGACCTTCCGCTGGTGGAACTGGGCGTCGACTCGATCATGACGGTCCGGCTGCGCCGGCAGCTGGAGAAGCAGACCGGGCTGTCGCTGCCGCCGACTCTGCTGTGGGAGCACCCCACCGCCGCGGCCGTGACAGCCAGGATCATCGAGCTGCTGGCGCCTCCCGTGGAGTGTGAGATCAAGGCGTAGCCGCGGACAGCGACGTCACCAGCTTCTTCTTGTCGATCTTGCCGACCGCGGTGGCCGGCAAGGTCGACATCGGTACCAGTACGTCGGGCCGGGCGTGGGCCGATGCGCCACGTTCGTCGAGGAACTCGTTGAGCTGGACCAGGGTGATCGGTGCTCCCTTGAACACCACTGCGGCACAGATCTTCTCGCCGAGGTAGTCGTCGGGCAGCCCCACCGCCGCGGCCGCGTAGACCGCGGGATGGGTCAGCAGGTGGTCCTCGAGGTCGGTGGCCGACACCGTCTCGCCGCCCCGATGGATCACGTCCTTGATCCGGCCGGTCACCTCGACGTAGCCGGCGCGGGGTCCGTCGGTGAAGATGCGGACCCGGTCGCCGGTGCGGAAGAACCCGTCGGGGCTGAAGGACCGGGCGTTGGCCTCCTCGGCGCGGTAATAACCATTGAGCGTGTACGGCCCGCGCACCAGGAGCTCGCCCTCCTGCCCAGGGGCGACCTCATGACCGTCCTCGTCGACCACCCGCATCTCGTCGTGCGGCGACATGGGCCGGCCCTGGGTGTTCTCGACCACGTCCACCGGGTCACCGGGGCGGGTGAAGTTCAGCATCCCCTCGGCCATTCCGAAGATCTGCTGCAGTCCCGGGCTGAGCCCCTCGCGGATGAAACGGGCCTCCTCCGGGGACATCCGGGACCCGCCCACCTGGACCACGCGCAGGGAGGTCGGCAGGACCGGTTCCCAGTCGCAGGCCTGGGTCCACAGCTTGGCCAGGGCGTTGACGAGCCCGGTCACCGTGACGCCGTGGGTGTTGATCAGTGGGAAGACCGATTCGGGACTGGGGTCCTCGGTGTAGACGGTGGTGGCGCCGACCGTCATCGAGCCGAGGAGGCCGGGGCAGGCGAACGGGAAATTGTGACCGGCCGGCAGCACCGCCAGATACACGTCGTCGTGCACCATTTCGCAGGCCTGGGCGCAGGCCGCGGCGTTGTAGAGGTAGTCGTCGTGGGTGCGGGGGATGAGTTTGGGTAGCCCCGTCGTTCCGCCGGACACCAGCAGAACGGCCGGACCGCTGGTGTCGACGGTGATGTCCAGCGGGCTGCCCTCGAAATCCTTGAGGGTAGACCAGGATTCGAACGCACCCGGGTCACCGTCGACGAGGACGTGACGCAGTTGCGGATGTTCGGAGGCGAGTTGAGCCGCCAGGTCGCGGTAGTCGAATCCGGCGATGACGTCGGGGATGACGAGGCCGACGGCGCCGCTCACCTGGGCGAAGTGACCCAGCTCGGCCGACCGGTGACCGGGTAGGCACAACACCGGGACCACCCCGGCGCGAAGCAGACCGAATGTGGCGACCGCGAACTCGCGCGTGTTCGGCAGCTGCACCAGGATGCGATCGCCGGGGACGATGCCCCGGGCGACCAGAGCGGCGCCGATGCGGTCGGCGAGCGCGTCCAGCTCGGCGAAGGTGTGGGCGCCCGCGGCGTCGATGACGGCCGGTTTGTCCGGCCAACGCTGCGCGGCATCCCGCAGGATGCTGTCCAGCGCTTTGCCCTGCCAGTACCCGGCCTGGCGGTACACCTCGGCGCGGTCCTCGGGGAATGGCGTGAATCCGTTTGCCAGTTCGTCCTGTTCGCGGTCAAAACCGGTGGTCATCGGTGTTCTCGGCTCCCGTCGGGTGAGTGTGTCAGCAGATCGAATATAGGGTAACCTCCACTAAGTTAGGGCAGCCTTTACTAATTGTTCGGAGGATGAAGCGTGGTGGCGACGAGTGCCCAGACGGTCCGCGACGAGGTCGCCGAACTCCTGGGGGTCAGCGCAGACGACGTCGATCCCGGTGCCGACCTGATCGCCTCCGGGCTCGATTCGATCCGGATGATGTCGCTGTCGGGTCGCTGGCGCAAGCAGGGCATCAACGTCGGATTCGCCGCCCTGGCAGCCAATCCCACCGTCGCCGCGTGGATCGAGCTGGTCGCCGAACACACCCCGGACGCCCCGGCCGAGGAATCCGCAGCCGAAACCGGCGATGCGGGTGACGACGGCGAACCCTTCCCGCTCGCGCCCATCCAGCACGCCTTCTGGGTGGGCCGGAACCAGGATCAGCAGCTAGGCGGCGTCGGCGCCCATCTGTACGTCGAATTCGACGGCGCCGGAGTCGATCCGCAGCGGCTACAGGCCGCGGCGACGAAACTCGCTGCGCGCCACCCGATGCTGCGGGTCGAGATCCTGCCCGACGGCACGCAGCGGATCGGTGAGCGGCCGCTTCCGGTCACGGTCCACGACCTGCGCGACCTGGATGAGGCTGCTGCCCTTGCACAATTGGACCTGCTCAGGGAATCCAAGTCGCATCAGATGCTGCACGACGAGGTGCTGCAGCTGAGTTTGTCACTGCTGCCCGGTGGACGTACGCGTCTCCATGTCGACATGGACATGCAGTGCGCGGATGCGGTGAGTTACCGCAACTTCATGGCGGACCTGGCCGCGTTCTACCGCGGCGTCGATCTGCCCGATCTCGGCTACACCTACCGCGAATACCGGGCCAAGCTGACGGCTTCGGTGCCGCCACCGTCGCAGGAGGACCTGCGGTGGTGGGCCGACCGGGTGCCCGATCTGCCGGATCCGCCTGCGCTGCCGCTGGTTCCGCTGTCCGATCAGCGCAACCCGCACCGCAGCATCCGGCTGTGGGAGACCCTCGATGTGCCGACCCGCGACGCATTGTTCGCGGCGGCCCATCGGCGCGGCATCACCCCGGCCATGGCGGTCGGGGCCTCCTACGCCAACGCGCTGGCGCGCTGGTCGACGCAGTCGCGGTTCCTGCTCAACCTGCCGATGTTCGGCCGCGAGCCGTATCACCCCGACGTGGACAAGCTGGTCGGTGACTTCACGTCCTCGCTGCTGCTCGACATCGACCTGACCGGGGCGGATACGGCCATGGCCCGGGCTCGGGTGGTGCAGGAGACGCTGCACGCCACCGCTGCTCATTCCTCGGTGTCGGGTCTCGATGTGCTGCGCGACATGAGCCGGCACCGCGGCAGCCAGACCCTGGCCACGATCGTCTACACGAGCGCACTCGGGCTGGGCGATCTGTTCGCCGGTGACGTGACCGAACATTTCGGCGCGCCGGTGTGGACCATCTCGCAGGGACCCCAGGTGCTCATCGACGCTCAGGCGACCCCGATCGCCGAAGGCCTGATGATCAACTGGGACGTCCGGGTCGAGGCGTTCCGGCCCGGCGTGGCCGAGGCCATGTTCGCCTACCATCTGGCCGAACTGCGTCGCCTGGCCACCGACGACGCGGCTTGGGACGCAGCTGATCCGCCCGCCGCGTCCGAGCAGCAGCGCCGGGTGCGCGCCGAACTGAACTCGTCGACCTCCACACCCAGCGGCGACCTGCTGCACGCCGGTTTCCTGTCCAACGCGGCAGCCACCCCGGACGCGCCGGCGGTGTTCAGCAGCGCGGGCAACCTCACCTACGCCGAGCTGCAGGACAAGGTGCTGGCCGTGGCGGCCGCCCTGCAGTCGCGCGGGGTGTGCCGCGGCGAGGTGGTCGCGGTGCTGGGACCGAAGAGCGTCGAGCAGGTCATCGCGCTGCTGGCCATCTCGATGGTCGGCGCCGCGTATCTGCCGGTGGGGGTGGATCAGCCGGCTGACCGGGCAACGCGCATCCTGCACACCGGCGAGGTGGACTTCGCCCTGATCTGTGGTTCGGGATCGGACCACCCCGCTCTGCCGCACCTGACCGTTGCCGATGCCGAGATCATCGGTGATCCAGCACATTTCGAGCCGGTTGAGGTCACGCCGGAAGATCTGGCGTACGTGCTGTTCACGTCGGGCTCGACCGGCGAGCCCAAGGGCGTCGAGATCACCCACGACGCGGCGATGAACACCATCGAGTTCATCAACGACCATTTCGAGATCGGTCCGGCCGACCGTTGCCTGGCGCTGTCGCACCTGGAGTGCGACCTGTCGGTGATCGACGTCTACGGGACCTTGCGCTCAGGTGGGTCGATGGTGGTCGTCGACGAGGAACACCGCCGCGATCCCGACGTCTGGGTCAAGCTGATCGACGAGCACCAGGTGAGTGTCCTGCACTTCCTGACCGGCTGGCTGGAGATGCTGGTCGCAGGCGCAGCCGGCGCATCCGGCACAGGGGGCGGTCCCTTGTCGTCGTTGCGGGTGGTTCCCACCGGCGGCGATTGGGTGCGTCCGGACCTGGTGCGGGCCCTGCGCGCCGCGTCGCCGCGGGTGCGCTTCGCCGGGCTGGGCGGGGCCACCGAGACCGCGACGCACAACACCATCTTCGAGGTCGGATTCGACGACGACGCGTTACCGGCGCACTGGACCTCGGTGCCGTTCGGAGTCCCGCTGACCAACAACTGCTGCCGTGTGGTCGACGCTCGGGGCGAGGACTGCCCCGACTGGGTTCCGGGTGAGCTGTGGGTCGGCGGCCGGGGTATCGCCCGCGGGTACCGCGGGCGGCCCGACCTGACTGCTGAACGATTCGTCGAATACGACGGACGGCGCTGGTACCGCACCGGCGACCTGGTGCGTTCGTGGCCCGACGGCACGCTGGAATTCGTGGGCCGGGCCGACCACCGGATCAAGGTGAGCGGCTTCCGGATCGAGTTGGGTGAGGTCGAGGGCGCCCTGTGCCGGGTTCCCGGCGTGGATGCGGCCGTGGCGGTGCTGGTGCCGGTCGACGGCGGCCACGATGTGCTCGGTGCGGTGGTGCGGGCGGATCAGGCCGGGGCGGAAGAGGGCCTGGACCCGGAATCCGTAGCCGAGTCGCTGGCCGAACTGGTGCCGGCGCACATGATCCCGCAGGTTCTTCTCGTCGCCGACGAGATTCCTTACTCCCGAGGCAAGACCGACCGCACCGCGGTGGTCCGGATGCTCTCGGCCGTGGGCGCCCCCGAGTCGAGGGGGTACCGGGCCCCGTCGGATCCGCTGGAAACGGCTCTGTGCGCGATCGTCGGCGATGTTCTCGGGCAGACCGGGGTCGGTGTCGACGACGACTTCTTCGCCCTCGGCGGAGACTCGGTGCTGGGCACGCAGCTGGTGGCGCGGATCAGGGATTGGCTGGACACCTCGACCGTCATGGTCGCCGACGTGTTCGCGGCCCGAACGGTCGCGCAGATGGCCGCGTTGCTGGCCGGCCGGGAGGCCGGTTCTGACCGCCTGCAGCTGGTATCCGAGCTGTATCTCGAGGTCACGGGCATGGACAGTGCCGATGTGACCTCTGAGTTGGCACGCACGTCCCCAGAACCCGCGTTCGGCAACTAAGGTTAGAGTTACTTCAGTTAGGGCAGGCTTTGCTTATCGTCAGGAGGTCGTTGTGGACACGGTGAGTCGCACGACTACGCAGACCACGCAGGCAGTGGCGGCTGGACCGCTGCACCAGGGGTTCTTCACGCACGCACAGGTGGCGCCCGACGACATCGCGGTGTTCGGACCGACGACCCGCTGGACCTACGGCCAGTTGCGTGAGCAGGCACTGGCGGTGTCCGGCGCGCTCACGGTGGCCGGGGTACGCGTCGGCGACCGGGTCGCCGTCGTGGGGCCCACCGGTCTGGACACCGTGATCGCCACGCTGGCCATCCTGGCGGCCGGCGGCGTCTGCGTCCCCGTCGACACTGCCGAACCGGCCGAGCCCGTCCTGGAGCACACGGGTGTGCGGATGGCCTTGTTCACCGGTGACGGACCGCCCAACTGGCTGCCCGCCCTCACCGTGTCGGAGGCGCTGCGGATCGGAGCCCGCACGGGTGACGTGGCCCCGGTGCAGTCCGGGCCGTCCGATCCCGCCTTCCTGGGATCGGTGGACGACAGCGGATACGCGGTGGTGACTCATACCGCCGCCCACGATGCGGTGGTAGAACTCAGCGCCCGGCTCGGCGTCAGCGGCTCCGACCGGATCGGCGCGTTCTCGGCTGCCGGTGCCGCGGCGCCGATCCTCATGGTGATGGTGGCGCTGACCGCAGGCGCAGGCATCGTCGTCGCCGACGATGCGCCGCGGCGCAACCCCGAGCGGGGGATGAACGGCTTCGCCCTCGCTGTGCGGCATCGGGATGCGGTGGCCGCTCTCGACACCGCTGTGCCGTCGTGACGCCGCCGGATACCCAGATCACGGTCAAGCCCTGGGTGAAGCGCTATCCGGGGTCCGAAAGCTCAACAGCCACATTGGTGTTCCCGCATGCCGGCGGCGCGGCGGTGGCCTACCGCGGATTCGGGATGGCGATGGCAGCGGCCGGATCTGACGCCTACGTCATGCAATACCCGCAACGCGGTGACCGGTTGTCCCACCCGGCCGCCGCTACGGTGGCCGAACTCGCCAAGGATCTCTTCGACGCGGCGGATTGGGCCGGGGTCGGGCCGATCCGGTTGTTCGGACATTGCATGGGCGCGGTGGTGGCCTTCGAGTTCGCGCGGATCGCCGAGCGCAACGGTGTCGCGATCGATGCCCTGTGGGTGTCGGCCAGTGAGGCGCCGTCCGCCGTGGCGGCCGCCCCCGCACTGCCGATGGCCGAGTCCGAGATCCTCGCCGAAATGGTCGATCTCGGCGGCACCGATGAGGCGCTGCTGGCCGATGAGGATTTCGTGGAACTGCTGCTGATGGCGGTGCGCGCCGATTACGCGGCATTCAACCGATACGCGTGCGAAGCCGACGTGACGATCGCGGCGGACATCTACGCCCTCGGCGGTGACCGCGACCATCGCATCAGCGAGGACATGTTGCGGCGCTGGGAATCTCACACCACGGGCGCTTTCACCTGCTCGATGTTCGACGGCGGGCACTTCTATCTCAACTCCCAGCTGGAGGATGTGGCGGAGCTGGTCAATGAGCTCTAGCGGGCAGCTTCCCGGGCTCGAAACCGCCGATCCGGTGGTGATCGTGGGGATGGCGCTGGAGGCTCCGGGCGGGATCGAGACCGCCGACGCCTACTGGTCACTGCTGACCGAGCAGCGCGAAGCACTCGGCCGCTTTCCCGCTGACCGCGGCTGGTCGGTGCGCGAACTCCTCGACGGATCCCGCCGTGACGGGTTCAAACGTATCCACGATCTCGGTGGGTTCCTTTCCAGCGCGGCAGCATTCGACCCCGCGTTCTTCGGCATCTCACCCCGTGAGGCGGCGGCGATGGATCCGCAGCAACGTATCGGCTTGCGCATCGCGTGGCGTGCGCTGGAGAACAGCGGCATCAACCCCGACGACCTGGCCGGGCACGACGTGGGCTGCTACGTCGGAGCTTCGGGCCTGGAGTACGGGCCGGCCCTTTCGGAGTTCTCCCACCACAGCGGTCATCTGATCACCGGAACCTCGCTGGGCGTCATCTCCGGCCGGATCGCCTACACACTGAATCTCTGCGGCCCGGCACTCACCGTCGACACCTCGTGCTCGTCGGCGCTGACCGCGTTCCACACCGCCGTGGCCGCGATTCGGGCGGGGGACTGCGACATGGCGCTGACCGGTGGCGTCTGCGTCATGGGCACGCCCGGCTACTTCGTGGAGTTCTCCAAACAGCATGCGTTGTCCGACGACGGTCACTGCAGGCCCTACAGCGCACATGCCAGCGGGACGGTGTGGGCCGAGGGTGCGGCGATGTTCGTGCTGCAGCGCAAATCCGCAGCTGCGCAGGACGGCAGGCGCATTCTGGCCGAGGTCCGCGCCACGGCGGTGAATCAGGACGGCCGGACCACCGGGCTGACCGCGCCCAGCGGCAGCGCTCAGCAGCGGTTGTTCGCCAAGGCGATTCAGCAGGCGGGTGTGCGGCCCGAGAGCGTGGGCATGATCGAGGGGCACGGCACCGGCACCCGGCTCGGTGACCGGACCGAATTGCGGTCGCTGGCACAGACATATGGGGCCACCGCCCCGGGAGCCGGCGCCGTGCTGGGTTCGGTGAAATCCAACGTGGGTCATTCCCAGGCTGCCGCGGGCGGACTGGGCCTGGCCAAGCTCATCTTGGCCGCCGAACACGCATCCATCCCGGCCACGCTGCACGTCGGCGAGGTCAGCCGCGAGATCGACTGGGATGCCCAGGGTTTGAGGCTGGCCACCAAGCAGACTCATTGGCCCGCTGTCGATGGACAGCGCGTCGGCGCCGTCTCTGCTTTCGGGATGAGTGGCACCAACGCCCACGCCATCATCTCGGTGCCCGAAGCTCCCGAGGTGGCGGCATGAGTGAAGCCTGCGAGCTTCCGGACGCGCGCACCCCCGTCCTGCTCAGCGCCCACGCCGAGGACCTGATCGGCACCGACGCCGCGGCCATCCTGAGCTACCTGGACTCGCGTCCCGAGGTGAGCGCCGGTGACGTGGCGGCCACCCTGCGGGCCACCCGGCGGCTGCGCCGTCACCGCGCTGTCGTGCGGGCCGGCGATCGCGACGAACTCGCCGCGGGCTTGCGGGCGCTGGCCGAGGACGCCGAGCATCCGCTCGTCACCCGCGCTCAGACCGGGCCGGCGGCAGCGGGTTCGAGTGCACGCATCGCCTTCGTGTTCCCGGGCCAGGGCAGCCAGTGGCCCTCGATGGGTGTGGAAGCCTATGACCGGCTTCCGGTCTACCGGGTAGAGGTCGACAAGTGTGCGGCGCAGTTCGCAGCCTCCGGTGCCGCGTCTCCGCTGGATTACCTGCTGGCCGAACCGGATTCGGGTGCGGTCACCAACGATTTCTCCCAGGTGCAGATCCAGGGTGCCCAGTTCGTCCACGGTGTGGCGCTCGCCGCGGTCTGGCGGTCCTGCGGAGTGCTTCCCGACCTCACCGTGGGGCACAGCCTGGGTGAGATCGGCGCGGCCTACGTGGCCGGCAGCATCACCCTGCCCGACGCGGTGGCGGTGGTGATCGCCCGCGCGACCGTACTCGACCGGCTGACCGGGCCGTACCGGGTCGCGGTCCTCGGGATCACCCCCGACGAGGCGGCGAAAGTGGTTGCCGAGACGCCGGGCTGGCTCGAGCTGTCGGTGGTCAACTCCCGGTCATCGGTCGCGGTATCGGGGGACACCGCGGCGGTGTCCGCGGCGGTGGCCGCCGTCACCGGCCGTGGATCGTTCGCCAAGGAGATCGAGATGTGGTTCCCGGCGCACACCACCGCGCTGGACTCGGCCCGTGGCGAGCTCGAATCGATGCTGCCCGCAGCGCAGTTCGGTGAATCGCCGGTCCAGTTCATCGGATCGGCCACCGCCGAGGTGGTCGAGCCGGGCACCGGTTTCGCCGACTACTGGTACACGAACCTGCGCAGTACCGTGCGCTTCGACCGGGCCGTCGAGACGGCGGCACGGCGTGGGGCCCGGATCTTCGTGGAACTGTCCGCGCATCCGGCGCTGTTGTTCGCCATGGGCGATCTGCTCGACGACGCGGCCGAACTCACCGGTGGTCCCGTGGTGATGGTCGGGTCGGGCCGGCGCGACGAACCGATCACCGAACGGCTCAGCGCCAACATCGTCTCGGTGGCGATGGCCGACTCCGGCTACCGCTGGGACGATCTCCCGAACCAGTCGGCCGTCCGGTTGCGCGACTTCCCGTTCGCGCCGATGCGGGCCGAACATTTCTGGGCGACACCGCAACCACTGCCACCCGTTGCCGGTCTGACAGTGGGTGTGGAGCACTGGGAGAAGCAATCCCCGCCGAACGTGGCGGCCGGGCAACGCCGCATCGCGGTGCTCGACCTGGCGGCCGGGCAGGGACCGGCGGCCGCACTGAGCCGCGCCCTCGAGGAGACGGCGGGTGCCTGCGCTGTCGCTCCCGTCGACGCCGACCTGTTGATCGTGGTGGCCCCGGTATCCGGCGAGGCCGATGCCGTGGCCGCGGCAGAAGCCTTGAGCCGCCGCATCGACGACGGCCTGCTCGGCTATGTCGACGCGATCGCGGGCGACACCCGTGACGTGTGGCTGGTCACCGTGGGCGGTGAGCGGGTCGACGGCGACCAATCCGCGCTGCCCGAGCCTGCCGCCTTGGCCGCGATGCACCGCAGCCTCGGCTATGAGCATCCGGACCAGGACTTCCGGCACCTGGACCTTCCACCTGGTCCGCTCGATCCGGCCGCCGCGGCCGCAGCCGTCACCGCAATGCTGACCCATGCCGATGACATCGCCTTGCGGGACAACGGGTCCGGGCCTGCCGTCTGGCAGCGGGGGATGCGTGACGACTCCTCCGATGCCCGGTCCTGGACCGCGGATTCCGGAATCTTCGACGAGGTGGTGATCACCGGTGGAGCCGGCGCGGTCGGCCTGCACTTCGCCCGCCACCTGGTCGAGCAGGGGGCTCGACGCATCGTGCTGCTCAGCCGGAGCGGACTCGACGAAGAACGGTTGGCGGACCTCACCGGCGTCGCTGTTGCAGGGACCGAGATCCTGGCACCCCGATGCGATCTCACCGACCCGGCACAGATCGCTGCCACCGTCGCCGAACTGGAGCTCGGCCCGGCATCGCTGGTGATCCACGCCGCCGCGTCCGCCACCATCGCCCCGGGCGGGGAACTCACCGGGGCGGCCGTGCGGGACACTTTCGCGGCCAAGGTGACCGGGTTGGCCAACCTCACGGCTGCGTGGCCGCTACGCCCGGACGCCCGGATCGTGTTGTGCTCCTCGGTATCCGGCCTGTGGGGTGGCTACGGGCATGCCGCCTACTCTGCCGCCAACCGACTTCTGGACGCACTCGGCGGGCAGTTGCGGGCCGACGGCAGGCACTGCACCGCGGTGCGCTGGGGGCTGTGGCCGGGCGACGGCATCATCGACCCGGCTGAGATCGGCAGGGTCGAGCGGTCCGGTCTGCGGGCCATGGCGCCTGACCTCGCCGTGGAGGCCGGGTTGCGGGATTACCCGGCCGATCCGTTGGTGTTCACCGCCGACGCCGAGCGGCTGCGGACGTTCCTCGGTGGCCAGCACGAGCGTGCCGCCGTCGCCGTCAGCGCCGTCGCCGAGGCGTCCGGGAGCGAGGCGACCGACGCCACGGGCGCGATGCGGATCGCGCTGGGATCCGTACTGAAGCTCGCCGACACGACCGCACTGGATTTCGACGCTTCGCTGCTGGATCTGGGCGTCGACTCGTTGTTGGCGATCGACCTGCGCAAGAAGCTCAAGAAGGCCACCGGCCGATCAGTGCCGCTGGCCACCATTCTCGGTGGCGCCACCGCCGCCGAATTGATCGAGCATTTGGAAAGACCTGAGAAGGAAGCAATTTCGCGTGACTGACATGGTTAGTGCCGACCCGGCAGCCCCCAGCACCTCCGACGCGCGTCTGGAGCTGATGCGGCGCAGGCTTGCCGAGCGCGGCCTGGCCTCGGGGCCGGCCTCCGACCAGGCAGGCGGCGACGACGGCGCACCGGTCGATCCCACCGTGCTGTCCGACGGGCAACGCCGGATGTGGTTCGTGCAGAGCTTCGACCCGAGCGGGGTGCTGCTCAACATCTGCCTGTCCTACCGGCTCAACGGGGCGATCGACACCGAACGGCTACACGATGCACTGAACGCGGTGGCCCATCGGCATCCGATCCTGCGCACCACCTATCGTGCCGATGAGAACGGCGAGCCCACCGCGACGGTCCACGACGACCTGACCCCGGGTTGGACGGTTCACGATCTGTCCGACAAATCGGAGCGGGCACGCAAGCTGCGTCTCGAGGTGCTGGCCCAGCGCGAGTTCGGCACAGCCTTCGATCTGAGCAGCGATTCGCCGCTGCGCATCACGCTGATCAAGACCGGGCCCGCTGAGCACGTGATGCTGCTCGTCGCCCACCACATCGCCTGGGACGACGGATCGTGGCGGGTGTTCTTCACCGACCTGACCAGGGCCTACTCCGGCGCGCAGCTCCCCGAGACACCGCGAGTCACAGCGTCCGGCGCCGCGAGCGGGGACGACGACCTGGCCTACTGGCGCGAGATCCTGGGGAGCCCACCGGAACCGCTCGAGTTGCCGGGTCCGTCAGGATCGGTGGTCCCCAGCGGTTTCCGCTCCCAGCGCAGCACCGTACGGCTGTCCGCCGAGACCGTCGCGCGGGTGTCGGCGCTGGCCCGTGACACCGGGGCCACGCCGTACATGGTGCTGCTGGCCGCGTTCGGCGCGGTCATCTATCGCTACACCCACACCGACGATTTCCTGATCGCCACCCCGGTACTGAACCGCGAAACCGACGAAACCATCGGCTATTACGGCAACACGGTGGCGATGCGGCTGCGGCCGCGGGGCTCGGCCGGGTTCCGGGATCTGGTCGAGGCCACCCGGGACACCGCCATCGGTGCCTTCGCGCACCAGCGGGTCAACCTCGACCGGGTGGTGGCCGAGCTCAACCCGGACCGGCGCCACGGGGCCGAGCGGATGACCCGGGTGAGCTTCGGGTTCCGCGAGCCCGACGGCGGCGGCTTCGCCCCCGAGGGCGTGACGAGCGAGCGTGCCGACCTGCGCGGCCAACACACCCAGCTGCCACTGGGTTTCATGGTCGAGCTCGACGGCGACGGTGCGGTGGTGGAAGCCGAGCACCTCACCGAGGTACTGGATGCCGAGCTTGCCGCGCAGATGCTGCGGCACTTCGCCGTGCTGTTGGACAGTGCACTCGCCGAGCCCGACCGGCCGCTGTCGCGGCTGCAGTTGTTCACCGCCGAGGACGCCGAGTGGTTGCGCGCGGTATCCACCGGTGAGCGGTTCGAGACGCCGGCGACCACGTTGGGGGCGCTCGTCACCGAGCAGGCCGCCCGGACTCCAGACGCCATCGCCGTGGTGTACGAAGGCCGTCACTACACCTACCGCGAGCTCAACGAATCGGCGAACCGATTGGCGCACTGGCTGATCGAGCAGGGCATCGGGACCGAGGACCGGGTGGCGGTGCTGCTGGAGAAGTCGCCCGAGCTGGTCATCACCGCCCTTGGCATTGTCAAGGCCGGCGCCGTGTACCTGCCGGTCGACCCGACCTATCCGGAGGACCGGCTCACCTACATCCTCTCCGACTCCGACCCGAAACTCGTTCTGCGCGAGCCGGTCGACGGCCTTGAGGACTATCCGGCCACCGACCCCACCGACGTCGAGCGGGTCCGGCCGCTGCGCCCGGACAACACCGCGTATCTGATCTACACGTCGGGATCCACGGGCCTGCCCAAGGGTGTGCCCGTGCCGCACCGGCCGATCGCGGAGTACTTCGTCTGGTTCGGCGGCGACTACCAGGTCACCGAGGACGAGCGCCTGCTGCAAGTCGCCTCGCAGAGCTTCGACGTGTCGATCGGTGAGATCTTCGGCATGCTGGCCGCCGGTGCGCGCCTGGTGATCCCGAAGCCGGGCGGGCTGGGCGACATCGGCTATCTGACGGATCTGCTGCGCGACGAGGGCATCACCTCGATGCACTTCGTCCCGTCACTGCTCGGGCTGTTCCTGTCACTGCCCGGGGTCAACGAGTGGCGCACGCTGCAGCGCGTGCCGATCGGTGGCGAGGCACTGCCGGGCGAGATCGCCGACAAGTTTCTCGCCACGTTCGACTCGCTGCTGCACAACTTCTACGGGCCCACCGAAACGGTGCTCAACTGCACGCGTTACAAGGTCGAGGGCAAGCAGGGCGCCCGGATCGTGCCGATCGGCACCCCGAAGATCAACACCACGATCCACCTGCTCGACGATGCGCTGCAACCGGTGCCGGTCGGGGTGATCGGTGAGATCTACATCGGCGGAACACATGTCGCGCACGGGTACCACGACCGCCCGCGCCTCACTGCCGAACGGTTCATCGCCGATCCGTTCAATCCCGGCGGACGGATGTACCGGTCGGGCGACCTGGCCCGGCGCAATGCCGACGGAGACATCGAATTCGTCGGTCGCGCCGACGAGCAGGTCAAGATCCGCGGCTTCCGGATCGAACTGGGTGAGATCTCCTCGGCCATCTCGGTCGACCCGTCCGTGGGGCAGGCCGTGGTGGTGGTCAGCGACCTGCCGTCGCTGGGCAAGAGCCTGGTCGCCTACATCACGCCCGCCGCGGGTGCCGAGCGGGTGGAGATCGACCGTATCCGGGCCAGAGTTACCGCGGCCCTGCCCGAGTACATGATCCCGGCGGCGTTCGTCGAGCTGGCCGAGATCCCGATCACCGCGCACGGCAAGATCGATCGCCGGGCCCTGCCCGAGCCGGAGATCCGCTCGGCCACCGAATTCCGTGCGCCCGAAACCGAAACCGAGCACGAGATCGTCGCACTGTTCGGCGAGTTGCTCGAGCGCGACGGCGTCGGGGCCGACGACTCGTTCTTCGATCTGGGCGGTCACTCCCTGCTGGCCACCAAGCTGGTCGCCGCGGTGCGGACCCGCTGCGGGGTCGAGCTCGGCGTCGCCGATGTCTTCGAGAACGCCACGGTGGCGGGCCTGGCGGCCAAGGTCGACGAGCTGCGCGCCTCGGGTCTCGGTGCCGGTCTGCCTGCCATCGTCGCCACCGCCCACGACGGGCCGGCGCGGATGTCGGCGGCCCAGCACCGCCAGTGGTTCCAGTTCCGCATCGACGGGCCGAACCCGGTCAACAACGTGCCCTTCGCGGCGCGGCTGACCGGCCCCTGCGACGTCGAGGCGCTGGCCACCGCGGTCAGCGATGTGGTCGCCCGTCACGAGATCCTGCGCACCACCTACCGCGAAATCGACGGTGTGCCTTATCAGGTGGTCCATCCCGTCGCCCCGGTGGCGGTGCGTCGCGCCGACGGTGCCGGTGAGGCGTGGGTGCAGGGCGAACTCGACGCGGAACGGCGGTACTGCTTCGACCTGGAGCACGAATGGCCGGTCCGTGCAGCCATGCTGTCCACCCCGGATTCGCACGTGCTCTCCCTGGTGGTGCACCACATCGCCGCCGACCACTGGTCGGGCACGGTGCTGTTCACCGATCTGCTGACCGCCTACCACGCCCGCCGGGCCGGACAGGCACCCGAGTGGGCCCCGCTGCCGGTGCAGTACGCGGACTTCGCGGCCTGGCAGGCCGAGGTGCTGTCGGGCGACGACGAGCGGGTCGAGGAGCAACGTACCTACTGGACAAGGCAACTGGCGGGTCTGTCGGGGGAGCCGGACGTCGAGAACGGCCTGCAGCCGGACTTCCCGCGGCCGCCGGTGCCGACCGGCGAGGGCAAGGCGCTCGACTTCACCATCGATACGGCCTTGCGGGGCAAGCTCGTCGAACTCAGCCGCGAACTCGGGGTCACCGAGTTCATGGTGCTGCAGGCCGCCGTCGCGATCGCGCTGCACAAGGCCGGGCAGGGCACCGACATCGCACTGGGCACCCCGGTGGCCGGGCGCACCGCCCCCGAACTCGATGCGTTGATCGGGTTCTTCATCAACATCGTGGTGCTGCGCAACGATCTGTCGGGCAACCCCACGTTGCGTGAGGTGCTGCGGCGTTCCCGCGACATGGCGCTGGCCGCCTACAAGCATCAGGACCTGCCGTTCGACCGGGTTGTCGACGCGGTGAGCCCGGTGCGTTCGCTGGCCCGCAACCCACTGTTCGGGGTAGTGGTGCACGTGCGTGAGGATATGCCGGCCGAGCAGGTCATCGACTCCGGTGCAGACAGTGAAACCCGTTTCACCGCACTGGAACCCACGTTCGACGTGGCGCACGCCGACCTTTCGCTCAACTTCTTCGCCGAGGCCGGCGCCGGCTATCGGGGGACCGTCATCTACCGCACCGAGCTCTACGAGGCGGCCACCGCGCAGCGTCTCGTGGGCTGGCTGCATCGCATCGTCGAGGCATTCGCCTGCGACGCCGATCAGACGGTGCGCGACATCGTGGTCCTCGATGGCGCGGAACGGGACCTGCTGGTCGAGGACTGGAGCCGCAAGGCGGTACCGCCGGCCGGCCTTCCGCAGACCGAAGGCGCAGACCGCGTCTACGTGCTCGACGAATGGCGTCAACCGGTGGCCATCGGTGTCACCGGGGACGTCTACTACGCAGGCGGTGCGGTCGGCCGTGCAGCCGGAGCCGCCCGGGGACCTGCCGCACAGCGCTTCGCGCCCAGTCCTTTCGGGGACGGTCAGCTGTACCGCACCGGGGACCGGGGCCGCTGGACCACCGACGGCCGGCTGGAGCCGATCACCACCGGTGAGCCGCGCCTGCAGGCCGCACTGGAAGCGCTCGACGGGGTCGCGGTCGCGGCCACGCGGCACTGGGACCTCCGGGGCGTGAAGACTCTGGCCGGCTACCTGGTGGCCGAGCCCGGAGTGGCCGACACTGAAGCCCTCCTGGACAGTGCGCGGGCCGCGCTGCCCGAGGAGTTCGCCGGCGCCGTGCTCGCGGCGGTCGACGACATCGCCCCCGCCACCCTGACCCGCCCATGGGTCACGTCGGCGGCACCGTCGGAACCGCCGGCCACCCCGACCGAGCACACGCTGGCGGCGATGCTGGTCGACCTGCTCGGCGCCGCAGAGGTCGGCCGCTACGACGACTTCTTCACGCTCGGCGGTGACAGCATCCTGGCGGTGCAGCTGGCGGCGCGGGCACGTGACGCAGGCGTGGCCCTGACGGCCCGCATGGTGTTCGAACACCCCGGGCTGGCCGACCTGGCCGCCGCGATCGACGCGGCCGGTGACGGCGCCGCGGCGGCCGATGTGCACCACGAGCCGATGTCCGCGTCGGGTCTGTCGCCTGACGAACTGGCCGCCCTGACCGCGGGATGGGGCCAGGGTCCGGGGATCTCGACATGACGACCACCGGAACGCCGCCCGGCGTCGAGGACGTGCTGGCGCTCAGCCCGCTGCAACAAGGGCTGTACTCGCTGGCCGGCCTGACCGAAGGCGATGACGGAGCCGATCCGTACGTGATCGCCATGGCCGCCGACGTCGAGGGGGCACTCGACGCCGAGCTGCTGAGGACCTGCGCCGAGGCGATGCTGGTGCGCCATCCGAACCTGCGGGCCAGCTTCTTCCAGGGAAACCTGAGCCGCCCGGTCGCCGTGGTCCCGTCCGCGATCGAACTGCCCTGGCGACAGGTGCAGGCCGACGACGAGCATGCGGTCAGGCTGGAAGCCGAGGAGCGTGCCCGGCGGTTCGACCTCGGCCGCGGGCCGTTGATGCGTTTCCTGCTCATCGAGAAGCCGGGACTGCGTTGGCGTCTGGTGATCGTCGCCCACCACATCGTGATCGACGGCTGGTCTCTGCCGGTCTTCGTGGGGGAGCTACTCGCGCTGTACGCAGCGAACGGCGATGCCGCCGGACTGCCCGTGAAAGTGCGTCCGTACCGCGACTACATCGGCTGGCTGGCCGGGCGCGATCAGCAGGCCAGCCGGGCGCGATGGCAGGCGCATCTGTACGGCATGGATGCCCCCACGTTGCTGTCCCCGGCGCTGGCCGGACGGGAGACCCAGCCGGGCCTGCCGTCGCGCACCGAGGTGAACCTCGACGAACAACAGTCAGAGGCGATCTTCGAGGCCGCCAGGTCTCGGGGTGTCACGGTCAACACCCTGTTCCAGATGGCCTGGGCGACAATTCTTTCGGTCTTCACCGACCGCACCGACGTGGTGTACGGCGTCACGGTGTCGGGGCGTCCGGACGAGCTGGCCGGCGTCGAGTCGATGGTCGGTCTTTTCATCAACACCGTGCCGCTGCGGGTCCGGGTCGACCCCGGCTTACCCGTCGGCAACCAGTGCCTGGCGCTGCAGCGCGAAGCCGCCGAACTGCGCGACCACAGCTATCTCAGTCACACCGAGTTGCGTTCGATCGGCGGGATCGGCGAACTCTACGACACGCTGCTGGTGTACGAGAACTTCCCACCCGGCGGGTTGGTCGGCAGTGACGAGTTCGACCTCGGCGGAGCGACACTGCGGCCGTCGGCCCTGGAGAGCCTGTCGCATTTCCCGGTCACGATCGCCGCGCATCCGACGCACGGCCGGCTCACGGTGCTCGTCGAAACCCTCGACGGGGCACTGGGGCCCATCGATCCGCATGCCCTGGGTCTGCGGGTGCTGGCCGTCGTGCAGCGGTTGCTGGAGCACTGGGAACGTCCGCTGCGCGAGGTCGCCGTCACGCTCGATGACGATCCGCAGCCGGCAGGCACACCGGTCATCACCGGTGAAGACCGGTCCCACAACGGTTTTCCGGCTAGCTTTCACACCGCCTTCACCGAGAATGCCGGGGAGCGGCTCGGTTCGGTGGCGCTGAGCTGGGATGGGGGAGAACTCAGTTACCGCGAGCTCGACGACGCCGCCGATCGCCTGGCCGCCGAGCTGATCCGGCGCGGGGTGGGCGACGAGACCCCTGTCCCGATCCGGTTGCGCCGTGGGCCCGACTACGTGGTGGCGATGCTCGCAGTGCTCAAGGCCGGTGGGATGATCGTGCCCCTCGATCCGGCCATGCCCGACGAGCGGGTGGCCGAGATCCAGCGGCAGATCGGCGCGGGCCGACACGCCGTCGTCGTCGATGAAACGCTGCTGGCATCCGTCGACTCCGAACCGGAAGCCGACTACCGGCCCGCGCCGGTACACCCCGGGCAGGGCGCCTACATCGTGTTCACCTCGGGCACCACCGGAAAACCCAAGGGCGTCATCGGAACCCATCAGGCCTTGCTGGCCTACTGCGCCGATCACGCCCACCAGGTGTTGCAGCCTGCGGCCACGCGCCTCGGCCGTCCGCTACGGGTGGCCCATGCCTGGTCGTTCACCTTCGACGCGGCCTGGCAGCCGTTGGCAGCGCTGCTCGACGGGCACACCGTCCACATCGTGCTCGATGACGTGCAGCGCGATGCCGAGGCCCTGGTGGACACCATCGGGCGCTTCGCGATCGACATGATCGACACCACCCCATCGATGTTCGCCTCGTTGCGGGCGGCGGGCCTGCTGAGCCGGGTGCCGTTGGCGGTGCTCGCGCTCGGCGGTGAAGCCATCGACACCGCTACCTGGCAGGGTATCCAGTCCGAGTGCGAGCGCACCTGGATGTCGGCACACAACTGCTACGGACCGACCGAGACCACGGTGGAGGCCGTCGTCGCCGCGATTGCCGAACACCCCCAGCCGTGCATCGGTCATCCCACCGAGTCGACGGCGGCGTACGTGCTCGACGGGTGGCTGCGTCCGGTTCCCGACGGTGTCTACGGCGAACTGTATTTGGCTGGTGGACAATTGACCCGGGGTTACCTCGGGAGGCCGGGGGAGACGGCCGCGCGGTTCATCGCCGATCCGTTCACCCCGGGCGCCCGGATGTACCGCACCGGAGATGTGGTGCGCCGCAATCCGGAATCGCGGGCGATCGAGTTTCTCGGACGCAGCGACGACCAGGTGAAGATTCGCGGCTTCCGGGTGGAACCCGGCGAGGTTGCCGCGACGCTGCACACCCATCCCGGCGTTCGGCACGCCCATGTGGCGGTACGGCAGCACCGCAGCGGGCCGCGACTCGTCGCATACGTGGTGACGAACACCTCGGCCACAGAGCTCCGCCGGATGCTGACCACCACGCTGCCAAGGCATCTGGTGCCACACCACATCGTCGTCGTCGACGAGATCCCGCTGACCACCAACGGCAAGGTCGACGATGCCGCGCTGGCGGCGCTCGGCACCGGCGGGACTGGCGAGGGATCGGCGCAACCGGCGACCGAGACCGAGCGGGTGCTCGCCGAAGTGCTGGCTGAGGTGCTCGGGACGGCCGAGGGCGCCGGTGTCGACGTCACCGCCGACTTCCTCGATCTCGGGCTGGACAGCATCGTGGCGTTGTCTGTCGTGCAGGCCGTGCGCCGCCGAGGTATCGCGTTGCGGGCCCGGCTGATGCTGGACTGCGCGACGGTTCGCGAACTCGCTGCTGCGATCGACTCCGACGTGGCCGCCGTAGAGCGCTCCGACGACGTACCCGGCGCAGCCACCACACCGGGGCCCATCCCGCTGCTACCCAACGGGCGCTGGCTCTACCAGTACGGCGATCCTCGCCGGCTCGCGCAGACCGAGGTGTTCCGGTTGCCGGCCGGAATCACCCGGGCGCAGCTGGAAGCTCTGCTGCGCAACGTGATCGACGGGCATGAGGTGCTGCGTGCCCGGCTGGATCGCGACGCCTTGGCCCTGACTCCGCACCCGCCGCGCGAGGTGTTGTCGGAGGCGACGGCTTCCGGTGACCTCAATGACGCGGTGGCCGAGCAGGCCGAGGGCTCGGTGCAGCGGATGGATCCGGAGCACGGATCGATGCTCGATGCGGTCTGGTTGCACCACCCGGAGGTCGAGGGCGGCCTGCTGATCCTGACCGCCCACGTGCTGGCGCTGGACCCGGCATCGTGGCGGATCCTGGTCGGTGAGCTCGAAAATGCCTGGCATGCACTGGCTTCCGGGCGAAGTCCGATGCCGGTCCGGGAACACACCTCGCTGCGGCAGTGGTCACGCCTGCTGACCGAACGCGCGGCCGGGCTGGGCACGTGTGATTTCTGGGTCCGGCAGTTCGACGGGGGCGACCCCGAGATCGGTTCCCGCCGCATCGATCCCGCCACCGATCGGATGGCCGATGTGACGGTGACGATGTCCTTCGCCGAACCAGAGGTGACAGCTCGGTTGTTGACCGGCGCGGTCCCGGTGACCGAGGTGCTGGCCGCGGCGACGGCGCGAGCCGTGACCGGATGGCGCCGTCACCGCGGCCAGCCGACCCCGGCACCGTTGCTGGCGTTGGAGACCCACGGCAGGTCGGACGCGGTGGTGTCAGACCACGGCGACGTGGACACCGGCGACACCGCGGGACTGCTCAGCATGATCTACCCGTTGCGGCTGACCACCGATGACGCCAGGGGCGTCGCCGCGCAGGTGGCAGCGATCCCGGGCGACGCCATCGACTACGGGCTGCTGCGGTATCTGCGCGAGGACACCGCCGAACGACTCGGCGCCCATCGGGACCCGCAGGTCCTGCTCAACTACCTGGGCCGGATCGAGCTGGATGCGTCCGATCACGCCCTACTGCAGGACCGGTCGTTGCAGACCGGCGTGACCCCGATACCCGAACCGAACGTCGCTGTGCGCCACGAACTGACGATCATGGCCGCGGTGATCGACCGCGACGGGTCGGCCGTACTCGGCACCCAGTGGCGGACCCTGCCCGACATTCTGTCCGCCGCCGACATCGCCGCCCTGCAGGCGCTGTGGCTGGACGCATTGCGAGAGGTGACCACATGAGTGCCCCAACGACCCCCACCCTGGCCGTCATCGGGGCGGGACCCAAGGCCATCGCGGTGGCCGCCAAGGCCGCGGAGTTGCGCGCGATGGGTGTGCCTGCCCCCGAGGTCGTCGTCGTCGAACGTGCCGGGGTGGCTGCCAACTGGCAGGCCGTCGGTGGATGGACCGACGGCAACCATCGCCTGGGTACCGGGCCGGAGAAGGACGTCGGCTTCCCGTACCGGTCGTCATTGGTGTCGCGGCGCAACGCCGAGCTCGACGAGCGCATGACCCGGCACAGCTGGCAGGCCTACCTGATCGCCACCGGCGGGTTCGCCGAATGGGTGGACCGCGGCCGGCCCGCACCGACCCACAAACGCTGGAGCCAGTACCTGCGCTGGGTGGCCGAGGGCATCGGGATGAACGTGGTTGTCGGTGAGGTCGAACAGATCTCGATCGCCGGCGGTGCCGGCAGTTCAGCGGATGCCGGCGGTGCCGGCAGTTCAGCGGATGCCGGCAGTTCAGCGGACGATGCTGACGCGCGCCGGTGGGTGCTGCGCACCGCCGAGGACACGGTCAGCGCCGACGGCCTGATGGTTACCGGGCCGGGTCAGGCCGAACGTTCCGTGCTGCCGGGCAACCCCCGGGTGATGTCGATCGCGCAGTTCTGGCACCAGGCAGGCAAGCACGAACTGATCACAGCCGAGCGGGTGGCGGTGATCGGCGGCGGTGAGACCGCCGCGTCGATGCTGAACGAGCTCTTCCGCCACCGGGTTTCGACGATCACGGTGATCTCGCCGACGGTCACCCTGTTCACCCGCGGTGAGGGGTTCTTCGAGAACACCCTGTTCTCCGATCCGACCGGATGGACCGGGCTCACCCTGGCCGAGCGCCGGGATGCGCTGGCCCGCACCGATCGTGGCGTGTTCTCGGCCCGCGTGCAGGACGCACTGCTGGCCGACGACCGCATCCGTCATCTTCGGGGCCGGGTCGCGCATGCGGTGGCCCGCGATGAGCGGATCCGGTTGACCCTGTCCACCAACACCGGGGGCGAAGCGGTCGAAACCGTGCACGGGTTCGACCTGGTGATCGACGGGTCCGGCGCGGACTCGCTGTGGTTCGCCCCGCTGTTCAGTCAGGACGCCCTGGATCTGCTGGAGCTGGGGCTCGGTGGTCCGCTGACCAGTGATTCGCTCCAGGAGAACATCGGGCACGACCTGGCCCTGACCGATGTCTTCCCCAAGTTGTTCCTGCCGGGCCTGGCCGGGCTCACCCAGGGGCCCGGCTTCCCGAATCTGAGCTGTCTGGGCCTGTTGTCCGACCGGGTGCTGGGTGCCGACCTGGCCCACCCCTCGATGAGGAGACTCGATGAGTACCAATCCGTTCGATGACGAGAACGGCACGTTCTACGTGCTGGTCAACGATGAGGACCAGCACAGCCTCTGGCCGGCGTTCGCCGATGTGCCCGCCGGCTGGCGAGTGGTCTTCGGTGCGGCCGGCCGCGCCGAGTGCCTGGACTACGTCGAGGCGAACTGGACGGATCTGCGGCCGGGCAGCCTGCGTGAGGCGATGGCGAACCAGGGCGGCTGACCGGCGGCGGTCACGCCGGGTTCGGCGCGAGCGCATCCATGTCGAACACCCGCGCATGCAGGATGGTGCGATTTCGCAACGCCGCGCGCACGGCCCGGTGCAGGCCGTCTTCGAGATAGATGTCGCCGCGCCACTTCACCGCGTGCGGGAACAGATCCCCGTAGAACGTCGAGTCCTCGGACAGCAGCCGGTCCAGGGCGAGCACCGTGGTGGTGGTGACGAGCTCGTCGAGGCGCAGTTGGCGCGGCGGGATGCGCGACCAATCTCGATAGGACAGCCCGTGCTCCGGGTAGGGTTTGCCCTCCTGGACGCCTTTGAAGATCATCGCCGGCCCGCCTCCGTCGCAGTGTTGCGCGGTGTTGCCATCGGCATAGGTGCCTAGGCTAATACGTTCATGTGGCGTTGCCTGCGCCGGTATCGCCCGGCCCGAGAATCCCGGGCGATCGCTGCGAATCGGTAAACCCGCTGCTGATCAGTAAAATGAAGCTTGCAAAATAAAGTCATCGCTGCTGCGAAGGGTAGGTGAACAGGTGGGGAGCGCCGACGAACGTCGTTTCGAGGTGTTGCGCGCCATCGTCGCCGACTTCGTGGCCACCCAGGAGCCCATCGGTTCCAAGACCCTGGTGGAGCGCCACAACCTCGGCGTGTCCAGCGCGACGGTCCGCAACGACATGGCGGTGCTGGAAGCCGAGGGCTACATCACCCAGCCGCACACCAGCTCGGGCCGGGTGCCCACCGAGAAGGGCTACCGCGAGTTCGTCGATCGCATCGACAACGTCAAGCCGCTGTCCTCGTCGGAACGCCGCGCGATCCTGTCGTTCCTGGAATCCGGCGTCGACCTGGACGACGTGCTGCGGCGTGCGGTGCGCCTGCTCGCGCAGCTGACCAGGCAGGTCGCGATCGTGCAGTACCCCACGCTGTCCACCTCGTCCGTCCGCCACCTAGAGGTGGTCGCGCTGACCCCGGCGCGGCTGCTGCTGGTGGTCATCACCGATTCGGGCCGGGTCGATCAGCGCATCGTGGAGCTCGGCGATGCGATCGACGAGCACGAGCTGTCGAAACTGCGCGAGATGCTGGGGCAAGCGCTGGAAGGCAAGCCGCTGACCGCGGCATCGATCGCGGTCAGCGACCTGGCTACACACCTCAACGGCCACGGCGCCCTGGCCGATGCGGTCGGCCGGTCGGCGACCGTCCTGGTCGAGACACTCGTCGAGCACACCGAGGAACGGCTGCTCCTCGGCGGGACCGCCAACCTGACCCGCAACACCGCTGATTTCGGCGGATCGCTGCGGTCGGTGCTGGAGGCTCTCGAAGAGCAGGTGGTGGTGCTGAGGTTGTTGGCAGCCCAGCAGGAAGCGGGCAAGGTCACCGTGCGGATCGGTCATGAGACCGAGGCCGAACAGATGCTGGGAACGTCGGTGGTGAGCACCACGTACGGCAGTTCGGGCAAGGTGTACGGCGGAATGGGTGTGGTGGGTCCCACCCGAATGGACTACCCGGGAACCATCGCCAATGTCGCGGCGGTTGCTCTGTACATCGGCGAAGTCCTAGGTACCCGGTAAGGCAGCCGGTTCGTCCGGCATAGAAAGGTCAGGCAAGGTCAGCGTGGCACGCGATTATTACGGCTTGCTCGGAGTGAGCAAAGGCGCGAGCGATTCGGAGGTCAAACGTGCCTACCGAAGGCTGGCGCGTGAGCTGCACCCCGACGTCAATCCCGACGAAGAGGCGCAGGCCCGGTTCACCGAGATCCAGGTCGCTTACGAGGTCCTCTCGGATCCCGAGAAGCGACGCATCGTGGACATGGGCGGCGACCCGATGGAGTCGGTGGGCGGCGCGCCCGGCGGGTTCAGCGGGTTCGGCGGTCTTGGCGACGTCTTCGAGGCGTTCTTCGGCGGCGGCGCCGCGTCCCGCGGGCCGGTCGGCCGGGTGCGGCCCGGTGCCGATTCGCTGCTGCGGATGCGGCTGGACCTCGCGGAATGCGCGACGGGCGTGACCAAGCAGGTCACGGTGGACACGGCGGTGCTGTGCGATCTGTGCCAGGGCAAGGGCACCAACGGCAAGTCCACTCCGGTGGCCTGCGACACGTGTGACGGCCGTGGCGAGATCCAGACCGTGCAGCGCTCGCTGCTCGGCCAGGTGATGACCACCCGTCCGTGCCCGGTCTGTGGGGGAATCGGCGAGGTCATCCCCGATCCGTGCCACCGCTGCGGCGGCGACGGCCGGGTGCGCGCCCGACGCGAGATCAGCGTCAAGATCCCGGCCGGTGTCGGCGACGGCATGCGGGTACGGCTGGCCGCGCAGGGCGAGGTCGGACCGGGCGGCGGGCCCGCAGGCGACCTCTACGTCGAAGTCCACGAGAAGCAGCACGAGATCTTCGTCCGCGACGGTGACGACCTGCACTGCACCATCTCGGTGCCGATGGTCGACGCCGCGCTGGGCACCACCGTCACCGTCGACGCGATCCTCGACGGACCCACCGAACTGACCATCGCCCCGGGCACCCAGCCCGGCGCGGTGACCACGCTGCGTGGCCACGGTATGCCGCATCTGCGTTCCGGGGTACGCGGTGACCTGCACGCCCACGTCGACGTGGTGGTGCCGTCACGGCTCGACAGCACCGACACCGACCTGCTGCGCAAGCTGAAGGAGAACCGCAGCCGCGACACCGCGGAAGTGCGTTCCACGCAGGCTTCGGCGGGCACCGGCGGTCTGTTCAGCCGGCTGCGTGAGACGTTCACCGGTCGCTGACGCGGAGCTGACGCCGTGAGTGCAGGGCTGTTCTACGTCGACGCGCTGCCGGGCGCGGGGGAGTTGGCCGTCGTCGACGGCGATGAGGGATTCCACGCGTCCAACGTGCGTCGCATCCGCGTCGGTGAGCAGATCGATCTCAGCGACGGTGCCGGGGCGCTGGCGCACTGTGTCGTCGAGGAGACCGCCAAGGGCCGGCTGTCCGCGCGGGTGACCGAGCGGGTCGCCATCGCGGCCCCGCGCCCGACCGTCACCGTGGTGCAGGCGCTGCCCAAGTCCGATCGCTCGGAGCTGGCCGTCGAGTTGGCGACCGAGGCCGGTGCGGACGGGTTCGTCGCCTGGCAGGCCACGCGCTGCGTGGCGCGCTGGGACGGTCCGAAGGTGGACAAGGGACTGCGGCGCTGGGAGGCGGTGGCCCGCTCGGCGGCCCGGCAGTCGCGGCGCGCGTACGTCCCGGGGGTCGAGGGCGTGGTGTCGACGACGTCACTGACCCAGCGGGTCGCCGATGCCGTGGCCGATGGCGCCGTGGTGCTGGCACTGCACGAGTCGGCTACCGAGCCGCTCGCCGAACTTCCTCTGGCTCAAGCGGATTCGTTGATACTCATCGTGGGGCCGGAAGGCGGCATCGCCGACGACGAGATCGTCGCGCTCACGGGGGCCGGGGCGAAGGCCGTGCGACTGGGCCCGACCGTCCTGCGTACGTCGACGGCGGCCGCGGTGGCCCTTGGGGCGATCGGCGCGCTGACGGCGCGCTGGGAGATTTAACGCCGCCGGGTGGCCTGGCCAGGCATTACGCTCCATTGGTGAGTTTTCCGCCGCAAGGCCCGCCGCCGTATGGTCCGCCGCCCTACGGGCAGCCCCCGCATTGGCCGCCGCCTCAAGGTCAACCATGGCAGGGCCAGGCCGGCGCCCCACCGCCGTACGGCCCGCCCGTGTACGGCCCACCGCCGTACGGTCAGCCGCAGTGGTCGCAGGCCAGGCCGCCGATCCGGCCGAAGAGATCGGGACTCGGCATCGCCATCGTCGCGGTCATCGCTGTGCTGGGCATCTCGTTCGTCGGATTCATGGGGTACATGGTTTACAAGGTGGACGCTGAAGGGCAGGACCGGACCGCCCAATCGGCATCTGATTTCTCTTACGTGTGCGACAACGACCACATCACCAACGCCGCCGAATACGGCAAGCCGTACAACATCGCGGCGTTCTTCAAGGGTCTCACTTTCATGGACGAAAGCTGGTTGCCGGTCTCTTCCGACAAATGGTCCACATCCGACCGGTACTCCGAGATCAACGTCGTCGCCTGCCTGGACCGGAAGACAGGCAGCGAGGTGAAGGCCACCTCGTGCATCGATGACGATGACGGGAACCGCACCACCGTCGACTACCTGTCCGTCGAATACGAGGTCACGTTCCGCGAGGCCAAGACCGGCAAGGTGATCAAGGACGGGGGAACGGTCACCGGCACCGCCGGGAGTTGCCCCATGCTGGGCTCCTACGACAAGCGGTCTCGCAAGATGTACGCCCGGCCTGACGACGACGCGGTGCAGGCCAAACTGGACGCGTTCGCGGGCTAGCCGAATGCCATCCCGCTGACCTGTGCGTTCGGCCGGCCTGCTTAACCATTGGGGCGTGTCGTTGACCAGCGGTAAACTGGCAACAGTACGACGGCAGCCGGCCGTTTGGAAAACACGGAAAGCAGGCACAAACTCCACGTGACGCCCCGCGACACGACCGCTGACTCGTCGGCCACCCCATCGGAATCGGTCCGCAGCAGCATCACTGTTCCGCCCGACATCATCGTGGGCCTGCTCGGCTCGGCTGATGAAAATCTGCGGGCACTCGAACGACTTCTGACCGCCGACATCCACGCCCGCGGCAACGAGATCACCTTCACCGGTGAGCCCGCCGACGTGGCTTTGGCCGAACGTGTGGTCGCCGAGCTGATCGCCGTCGCCTCCAGCGGGCAGGCGGTGACACCCGAGGCGGTACGCCACAGCGTTGCCATCCTCACCGGAACCGAGGACGCGTCGCCGGCCGAGGTGCTCACGCTCGACATCCTGAGCCGCCGCGGCAAGACCATCCGGCCCAAGACGCTCAACCAGAAGCGCTACGTCGACGCCATCGATGCGCACACCATCGTGTTCGGCATCGGGCCGGCCGGTACCGGTAAGACGTACCTGGCGATGGCCAAGGCGGTGAGCGCGCTGCAGTCCAAGCAGGTCAACCGGATCATCCTGACCCGTCCTGCGGTGGAGGCCGGTGAGCGCCTCGGTTTCCTGCCCGGCACATTGACCGAGAAGATCGACCCGTATCTGCGGCCGCTCTACGACGCACTGCACGACATGATGGATCCGGCCGCGATTCCGAACCTGTTGGCCGCGGGCGTGATTGAGGTGGCACCGCTGGCCTTCATGCGCGGTCGCAGCCTCAATGATGCGTTCATCATCCTCGACGAGGCGCAGAACACCACGGCCGAGCAGATGAAGATGTTCCTGACGCGCCTGGGATTCGGCTCGAAAATCGTTGTCACCGGCGACATCACGCAGGTGGACCTGCCCGGCGGGGCTCGTTCTGGCCTGCGGGCGGCGATCAACATCCTCGACGGCATCGAGGACATCCACTTCGCCGAACTCACCAGCGCCGACGTGGTCCGGCACCGCCTGGTGTCCGAGATCGTCGACGCCTACGCCCGACATGAGGAGCCGGCATTGCTCAACCGTGCCCAACGCCGTTCGTCGAACGGGCGGCCCCGCAGATGAGCGTCGAGGTATCCAACGAGTCGGGCATCGATGTCTCCGAGGATGAACTGATCAGCGTCGCGCGCTTCGTCATCGCGAAGATGGACGTGAACCCGGCCGCCGAGCTGTCGATGGTGCTGGTGGACAGCGCTGCCATGGCCGACCTGCACATGCGGTGGATGGACTTGCCGGGCCCCACCGACGTGATGAGCTTCCCGATGGACGAGCTGGAGCCCGGGGGACGCCCGGATTCGCCCGAACCGGGTCCGTCCATGCTCGGCGACATCGTGTTGTGCCCGGAGTTCGCCGAACAGCAGGCCACCAAGGCCGGGCACTCGCTCGGTCAGGAGTTGGCGCTGCTGACCGTGCACGGGGTGCTGCACCTGCTCGGCTACGACCATGCCGAACCGGACGAGGAAAAAGAGATGTTCGCGCTGCAGCGTCAGCTCCTCGAGGAATGGGTTGCCGATCAGGTCGAGGCCTACCACGCCGACCGGCAGAGCCAGAAAGACCAGCGCCTGCTGGACAAGTCCCGATATTTCGACGAACCGTGACCGGCTTGCTTCCGCTGCTCGGCGCCGTGGTGCTGGTCGGCTTCGGTGGCCTGTTCGCGGCCATCGATGCCGCGCTGTCCACCGTGTCGATCGCGCGGATCGAGGAACTGGTCCGCGACGAACGCCCCGGCGCAGCCCGCCTCAGCCGGGTCGTCGCCGAACGCCCCCGCTATATCAATCTTGTTGTCCTGCTGCGGATCACCTGCGAGATCAGCGCCACGGTCCTGCTGGTGTCATTCCTGGACGGTCACCTCGGCGTCAGCTGGGGTCTGGTGGCCTCGGCCGCGATCATGGTGGTGACGAGCTTCGTGGCCATCGGCGTCGGCCCGCGCACCGTCGGCAGGCAGAACGCCTATTCCATCGCGTTGATCTCGGCCCTGCCGCTGCAGGCCATCTCGGTGTTGCTCACCCCGATCAGCCGGCTGCTGGTGCTGATCGGTAACGCATTGACCCCTGGCCGTGGTTTCCGCAACGGCCCGTTCGCCTCCGAGATCGAGCTGCGTGAGGTCGTCGACCTGGCCCAGCAGCGCGGCGTGGTGGCCGACGAGGAACGCCGGATGATCCAATCGGTGTTCGAGCTGGGGGACACCCCGGCCCGTGAGGTCATGGTGCCGCGCACCGAGATGGTGTGGATCGAGAGTGACAAATCAGCAGGCCAAGCCACGTCACTGGCGGTGCGGAGCGGGCATTCCCGCATCCCGGTGATCGGCGAGAACGTCGACGACATCGTCGGCGTGGTTTACCTGAAAGATCTTGTCCAGCAGACCTATTACTCGACCAACGGCGGGCGCGACACCAACGTCGCGCAGGTGATGCGCCCGGCGGTGTTCGTCCCGGACTCCAAGCCGCTCGACGAGCTGCTCAACGAGATGCAGCGCGACCGCAACCACATGGCACTGCTCGTCGACGAATACGGCGCCATCGCCGGGCTGGTCACGATCGAGGATGTTCTGGAGGAGATCGTCGGCGAGATCGCCGACGAGTACGACACCGATGAGGTGGCCCCGGTCGAGGACCTCGGCGACCGTCAGTACCGGGTGTCGGCACGGCTGCCGATCGAAGACCTCTGCGAACTCTACGAAATGGAAGCCGACGAGGATCTGGACGTGGACACCGTCGGCGGGCTGGTGGCTTTCGAATTGGGCCGCGTGCCGCTGCCCGGGGCGGAAGTCACGTGGGACGGTCTGAGGTTGCGCGCCGAGGGTGGTTCCGACCACCGTGGCCGGGTGCGGATCGGCACGATCCTGGTGAGCCCGGCCGAATCTGAGAAACAGGAGACTCGCGATACCGATGACTGAGCTCGACGCAGAAGACAACAAGCTCGTGGTGTTGGCGCGCGGCGCGATGGGCCGCGCCGAGGCGTCCTCGGGTGCAGCGGTGCGCGATCAGGACGGCCGCACCTATGCCGGAGCGCCGGTGGCCCTGGCGGCGCTGCAGCTGACGGCGCTGCAAGCGGCGGTCGCCGCTGCGGTGTCCAGCGGTGCCACCGGCCTTGAAGCCGCCGTGCTGGTCGGCGGTGCCGCCGACGACGCCGGCGTGGCCGCGGTGCGGGAGCTGTCCGCCGATGCCGCGGTGATCCTCACCGATCGGGCAGGAAACCCGGTATGACTGAATTTCGTTCCGGCTTCGTCTGTTTCGTCGGACGGCCCAACACCGGCAAGTCCACGCTGACCAACGCCCTGGTGGGCCAGAAGGTCGCGATCACCTCGAACCGGCCGCAGACCACCAGGCACACGATCCGCGGCATCGTGCACCGTGAGGACTTTCAGATCATCCTGGTCGACACCCCTGGGCTGCACCGGCCCCGCACCCTGCTCGGGCAGCGGCTCAACGACCTCGTCAAGGACACCTACTCCGAGGTCGATGTGATCGGTCTGTGCATCCCCGCCGATGAGCGCATCGGCCCCGGTGACCGCTGGATCTATCAGCAGATCCGCGCGGTGGCGCCCAAGACCACGCTGATCGCCGTCGTCACCAAGACCGACAAGGTGCCCAAAGACCGTGTCGCCGAACAGCTTCTGGCGGTCAGTGAACTCGTCGGACCCGACACCGACATCGTGCCGGTCTCGGCCACCGCCAACGAACAACTCGACGTCCTCACCGACGTCCTGGTGTCGAAACTGCCGCCGGGGCCCGCCTATTACCCCGACGGTGAGCTGACCGACGAGCCCGAAGAAGTGCTGATGGCCGAGCTCATTCGGGAGGCGGCGCTGGAAGGTGTGCGCGATGAGCTGCCGCACTCTTTGGCGGTGGTCATCGAAGAGGTCGAAGAGCGCGAAGGGCGCGACGATCTGATCGACGTGCACGCCATTCTGTACGTCGAGCGCGACAGCCAGAAGGGCATCGTGATCGGCAAGGGCGGCGCCCGATTGCGTGAGGTCGGCACTGCCGCGCGCACCCAGATCGAAAAGCTGCTCGGCACAAAGGTTTACCTCGACCTGCGGGTCAAGATCGCCAAGAACTGGCAGCGCGATCCCAAGCAGTTGGGGCGGCTGGGGTTCTGATCGGACGGGCGAGTCGTCGCTATTTGCTCGTCATCACGACAACCGCGATCACGACGGCGATCGCCAAAAACGCCTTTGCCCTGTTCGATAGCTGGCAGAACCGGCAGATCCAACGCATTCGTCGCGGCCCCTCGCCGTGAATTTGAGCGTAGCAGCGGGTTTGTGGCGCCAATTGCGCTAATTCTCACAGCAATTCGGCGGCTAATTGCCAGCGAGGCTCGGCACCCTAGCCGGCCCGCCGGTCGAGCGCGTTGATCGCGGCGGCGGCCTGTGACGCGTCGGTCTGGGACGGGGAATTCCACCAGACCTCGGGCTGTTTGGCGGCCCAGCCGGTGATCGCCTCCAACTCGGCCGCCAGCGAAATCAGCAGCGGCTCACTGTCAGCCGGCCCCATCAGTTGCACGCCGATCGGCAATCCGTCGGACGTGAAGCCGGCGGGCACGTTGATCGACGGCCAGCCCAGCAGGTTCCACGGCCAGGTCACCGGGCAGGCGGCGATCGCGCTGCGTTCGGTGGCAGACCACCCGCGGCGGTCGAATTCGTGTGTGAGCGGCGGTGGTTGGGCCGTCGTCGGGGCGATGATGACGTCGACGAGATTGAAAATCCAGGAGATCCGGCGCGCAGCGGCGGCCTCGTGCGCACGGGCCTTGCGCAGCACATCCTGTGACAGCAGCCGGCCGATTCTCATGTTGACCGCGGTGCGCTCGTCGTAGGGCACGTCACCGAGCCGGTCGGCCCAGTCCAGCAGGCCCGCGGTCGAGCGGGCCAGGAAGTCCCACGACATGCGCAAGCTGTAGTTGGGGTCCTTGGCCACCACGGTGTGGCCCAGGTGGCCGAGCTGGTCGGCGACGGACTGAAGGGCGTCGTGGATCTCGGGGTGCAACTTGGCGGGGAAGCCGGTGAACGGGAACTTCGTCGACATCGCCACCCGTAGCGGACCCGGGGCGCGGCCGACGTACTCGGCGGCCTGGATCGGTGCCGGCTTGTGCAGGTCGCCCTCGGCGTTACCGGACGCCGCGTCGAGCACCAGGGCCGCGTCGGTGACGGTGCGGGCCAGCACCCCGTTGACGGTGATGCCGTTGAACGCCTCGGGCAGCGGCCAGGTGGAGATGCGTCCGCGCTGCGGCTTGATGCCGACCAGGTGCGTCCACGCGGCGGGAATGCGGACGCTGCCCGCGCCGTCGGATCCGATGGCCGCGGTCACCAGGCCCGCGGCCACGGCCGCGGCACTGCCGCCCGAGGATCCGCCGGGGCTGTGTTTGCGTGACCACGGGTTGCGGGTGTGCCCGAAGCCCGGACCGCCGGTGAACGGCCACTGCCCGAGCTCACAGCTGTTGGTCTTGCCGACGATCACCGCACCGGCTGCCTTAAGCCGGCGCACCACCTCGGCATCGGAGGTGGCCGCGCGCACGTCGCCGTCGGTGCCGAACCGGGTGGGCACCCCGGCGATGTCCACGTCGTCCTTGACCGCGATCGGGATTCCCAGTAGCGGGAGTTGTTTGCCGGCTGCGCGAGAGGCGTCGGCCTTGGCCGCGTCGGCGAGTGCCTGCTCGGTGAGTACGACCCGGAACGCGTTGAGGGTGGGCTGGCTCGCGGTGATGGCATGCAGGGACTGGCGCACCAGTTCATCAGAAGTGACTGCGCCGCTGGCGAGTTGGTAGAGCTGGTTGGTCAGGGTGGGGAACGGAGGCGATGTCGAGTCGGAAGTCGCGGTTTTGGCCATCACTTTTGAGAATATCGGCGGTGCATAACGGAACCTGTCCGGCCATGGTGCGACACTGTCACGATGCGGCTGTACCGGGACCGGGCGGTGGTGCTGCGCCAGCACAAGCTCGGCGAGGCCGACCGGATTGTCACCCTGCTGACCCGCGACCATGGTTTGGTGCGCGCGGTGGCCAAGGGGGTTCGGCGTACCCGCAGCAAGTTCGGCGCGCGGTTGGAACCCTTTGCTCATATCGACGTGCAGCTGCATCCGGGACGCAACCTCGACATCGTCACGCAGGTTCAGGCCATCGACGCGTTCGCCGCCGACATCGTCAGTGACTACGGCCGTTACACCAGCGCGTGCGCGATGTTGGAGACCGCTGAGCGGCTGGCCGGGGAGGAACGGGCACCGATGCCCGACCTGCACCGGCTCACCGTGGCCGCGCTGCGCGCCATCGCCGACGGCCGCCGGGCCCGCGAACTGGTGCTCGATTCCTACCTGCTGCGGGCGATGACGATCGCCGGCTGGGCGCCGGCGCTGACGGAGTGCGCTCGCTGCGCCACGCCGGGTCCGCACCGCGCGTTCCACGTCGCCGCGGGCGGCAGCGTGTGCGTGCACTGTCGGCCCAGCGGATCCAGCACCCCGCCGCAGCCGGTACTGGAACTGATGTCGGCGCTGCACGAGGGCGACTGGGAGTACGCCGAGGCCTCCTCGTCGAGCCATCGCAGCCAGGCCAGCGGACTGATCGCGGCGCATCTGCAATGGCACCTGGAGCGTCAGCTGCGGACATTGCCTCTGGTCGAGCGGGTGTACCGGATCGATCGGACAGTCGCCGAACAGCGCGCGACGCTGGTCAGGCAGGATATGGGCCATGGCATTGACGAAGGACGGGAAGCGGGGCAAGTCGGCCTACCCACAGCTGCCCCCGGCGCCTGAGGACTATCCGGTCTTTCCGGACACCTCGACCTGGCCCGTCGTCTTCCCGGAGATCCCGGCCGGCACCAACGGCCGCTTCGCCCGTCCGCCCCAGCACACCTCCAAGGCGGTCGCGCCGCGGATCCCGGCCGATCAGGTCCCCAATCACGTCGCCGTCGTGATGGACGGCAACGGTCGGTGGGCCACTCAGCGCGGCCTGGGCCGTACCGAGGGGCACAAGATGGGCGAGGCGGTGCTGATCGACATCACCTGCGGTGCCATCGAACTGGGTATCAAGCACTTGAGCGTCTACGCGTTCTCCACCGAGAACTGGAAGCGCAGTGCCGAGGAGGTCCGTTTCCTTATGGGGTTCAACCGCGAGGTGGTCCGCCGCCGCCGGGAAAACCTCAACGCCATGGGCGTGAACATGCGCTGGGTCGGGTCGCGGCCCAAGATGTGGCGCAGCGTCATCAAGGAGTTCGACATCGCCGAGCAGATGACGGTCGGAAACGACGTCATCACGGTCAACTACTGCGTGAACTACGGCGGCCGCACCGAGATCGTCGAGGCTGCGCAGGCTCTGGCCGCCGAAGCCGCCGAGGGCAAGATCAACCCGGGCCGGATCAGTGAGGCGGCGTTCGCCAAGCATCTGCACCGTCCCGACATTCCCGATGTGGATCTGTTCATCCGCACGTCGGGGGAGCAGCGGGCCAGTAACTTCCTGCTGTGGCAGTCGGCCTACGCCGAGTTCGTGTTCCAGGACAAGCTGTGGCCGGACTACGACCGGCGTGACCTGTGGGCGGCATGCGAGGAGTACGTGAACCGCAACCGTCGCTTCGGTAGGGCCTGACATGCCCGGCCTCCTGCAGCAGTTGTCCTCGGCGCTCAGCGAGGTGATGTCCGTTGTCGAGGAACCTGACGAGGCGTTGACCGTGACGGTCGACGGTTCGGTGGCCTCGGTGCGGGTGGTGGCCATCGCCGAGGACCTGGAGATGGTCTCGCTGACGCAGCCGTTGGCGTGGGATCTGCCGCTGAACAACAAGATTCGCGAGCGGGTGTCCGAGCATGCCAGCAAGACGATGCTGGGCACGGTGGTGCTGGTGGAGAAACTGGTCGAGACGCCCACGAACGGTGCGACCCCCAAGGGCGCTACGCGCAAGCGGCCGGCCAAGAAAGTCGCCGACGTGATGCTGCGCTACAACTTCCCGGCTGCCGGGCTGACCGACGATGCGCTGCGCACGCTGATCCTCATGGTCTTGGCCACCGGTGCCGATGTGCGCCGGGACCTGATGTCGTGACCCCGTCCGTCATCCGCATCGTCGCCGCCGTCGTGCTCGATGAGCACGACCGGTTGCTGGTGGTCCGCAAGCGCGGCACGACCGCGTTCATGCAGCCGGGCGGGAAGATCGAGCCGGGGGAGCAGCCGATCGAGGCGTTGTCGCGGGAGGTCCGCGAGGAACTCGGGGTGGGATTCACCGGGGCCGAAGCCGAAGAACTCGGCCGTCACACCGCGCCGGCGGCCAACGAACCGGGTCACTCGGTCGATGCGTGGCTCTACCTGGTCGTCTTGGACGGCGAACCGCAGCCGCAGGCCGAGATCGCCGAGCTGACCTGGATCGATCCGCATGCACCCGGTGAGATCGAGCTGGCGCCGTTGACCCGCGACACCGTGCTGGCGCTGGCGCGCGATCGGGTCTAGGGCGCTACCCGGCCGCGCCGACGCACTCGCCGCACGTCCCGAAGATCTCGATGGTGTGGCTGACATCGGAGAAACCGTGCTCGCGGGCCACGTCGGCGGCCCAGGCCTCGACCTGTCCGCCGGAGATCTCGACGGTCGCGCCGCAGGCCCGGCAGACCAGGTGGTGGTGATGGTCCTCAGAACAGCGCCGGTAGACCGATTCGCCGGTGTCGGTGCGCAACGTGTCGACGTTGCCCGTGGTCGCCATCGTCTGCAGGGTGCGGTACACCGTGGTCAGGCCGATGGCCTGGCCGCGCCGACGCAGCTCGTCGTGGAGCTCCTGGGCCGAGCGGAACCCGTCGGTCTCGTTGAGCAGGTCGGCGATCGCCGCACGCTGCCGGGTGGACCGGACCGCGCCCGTCACCGCGGTTCCTCACTGGCGTGGGCGACGGCGTCGGCGACGATGTGGGCCAGGTGATGGTCGACCAGGTGGTAGAGCACCTCACGTCCGGCACGCTCGCTGGCGACCACCCCGGCCTGCTTGAGAATCCGCAGATGCTGGCTCACCAGCGGCTGCGGCACGGCCAGCGCGTCGACCAATTCATGGACGCAGCGCTGGGACTGCTGCAGCTGTAGGACGATGGCGATCCGCAGCGGGGCAGCCAGTGCGCGCAGCAGCTCGCCCGCGTTGTCGAGGACCTCGCGCGACGGCATTTCCGACGCCGGGGCAGTGCTGTCCTCGCGCGCGTCGTCGTGTTGATTTACGCTGATATTGGAAATCGTTTCCATTACGGGTCAGAATACATGCGCAATATCGCATGTCAACCGGCCTGGCGGCCACGGCGGATTATCGCTGCCGGGGAGCTGGTCGCTACTCTGATGCACCGTGGCATCCATCATCGACACCGTTGCGAACCTGGCGAAACGCCGTGGCCTGGTCTACCAGTCCGGAGAGATCTACGGCGGCACCAAGTCCGCATGGGATTACGGGCCGCTCGGTGTCGAGCTCAAGGAGAACATCAAGCGGCAGTGGTGGAAGTCCATGGTCACCGGCCGTGACGACGTCGTCGGCCTGGACAGCGCGATCATCCTGCCGCGCCAGGTGTGGGTGGCCTCCGGTCACGTAGACGTCTTCAACGATCCGCTGGTGGAGTGCCTGAACTGCCACAAGCGGCATCGGCAGGACCACATGCAGGAGGCCTACGCGGCCAAGAAGGGCCTCGATGACCCGGACTCGGTGCCGATGGACGAGATCGTCTGCCCCGACTGCGGCACCAAGGGCCAGTGGACCGAGCCGCGCGACTTCAACATGATGCTCAAGACCTACCTCGGCCCGATCGAGTCGGAGGAAGGTCTGCACTACCTCCGCCCCGAGACCGCCCAGGGCATCTTCGTCAACTTCGCCAACGTGGTCACCACCGCGCGCAAGAAGCCGCCGTTCGGCATCGGCCAGATCGGCAAGAGCTTCCGCAACGAGATCACCCCGGGCAACTTCATCTTCCGCACCCGCGAGTTCGAGCAGATGGAGATGGAGTTCTTCGTCGAGCCGTCGACCGCGGGCGAGTGGCACAAGTACTGGATCGAGACCCGGCTGCAGTGGTACGTCGACCTCGGCATCAACCGGGACAACCTGCGGCTGTACGACCATCCCAAGGAGAAGCTGTCGCACTACTCCGACGGCACGGTCGACATCGAGTACAAGTTCGGTTTCGCCGGCAACCCGTGGGGTGAGCTGGAGGGCATCGCCAACCGCACCAACTTCGACTTGTCCACGCACTCAAAGCATTCCGGTGTCGACCTGTCGTTCTACGATCAGGGCGCCGACACCCGCTACGTGCCGTACGTGATCGAGCCGGCAGCCGGCCTGACCCGTTCGCTGATGGCGTTCCTGGTCGACTCCTACACCGAGGACGAGGCTCCCAACGCCAAGGGCGGGGTGGACAAGCGCACCGTGCTCAAGCTCGATCCGCGCCTGGCTCCGGTCAAGGCCGCGGTGCTGCCGTTGTCGCGCAACGCCGACCTGTCGCCCAAGGCCCGTGACCTGGCCGCGGAGTTGCGCAAGAACTGGAACGTCGAGTTCGACGACGCCGGTGCCATCGGCCGCCGCTACCGCCGCCAGGACGAGATCGGTACGCCGTACTGCGTGACGGTCGATTTCGACACCCTGGAGGACAACGCCGTCACCATCCGCGAGCGCGACGCCATGACCCAGGAGCGCATCGCCCTGGACAAGGTGTCGGATTACCTCGCGGTGCGGCTCAAGGGCGCATAAGTCTCCCGCTCGCGCGGGGGACTAGTGCAGTTGGGCCGGGACGTCACCGTCGAGCAGGTCGATCAGCGTCGCCAACAGCCCGTCGAGTTCGTGCCCGACGGCAGTGATCGCCGGGTGGCCGTAGCTTGCGAACAGCAGGCTCGGCTGGTCGACGGCGAGCACAGTGCCATCCGGGCCGGCGTAGAGCAGCGTGCGCAGCGGTGCGTGCAGCATGACAGCCGGGTCGTGGCGGTACATGCGTTCGGCGATGGTGTGATTGCCCATCAGGTACTCGGTGGCCTGCCCGTTCGATCCCGACCCCGCCATGCTCGGGGCGACGTCGATGCTGAAATAGCGCAGGAACCCGTGTGGCGCCTGGGTTTTCGCTACCGCGAGAACCTCGTCCCAATTCGACGCGGCCGCGAATGCAGCACTGTTGTAGGCGGGCACCAGGGATTCGTACCGTTCACGGGCCCGCTCGTAGCTGTCGGGCAGGGCCACCAGAAGCCGGCGGCTCGGGTGGTCGACGACGCCGCTGTGCCGGGGCATCGCGGTGCCGCCATGTCGAGGACTCATCCTACGAGGCCCGGAACAGCGGAGCGTGTACCTGGCGGGTCAATTCGTCGGCGAGCACTTCCGGTGTCCCCGAGATGATCCCGTCGACGATCTGCCGGGCGACGTCGGCCGGGTCGTTCTTGGGAACGTCGAGGTCGGCGGTCATCGAGGTGTCGGTGTACCCGAGGTACACGCCGATCACCTCGGTGCCCTGCTCCCGAAGTTCCAGTCGCAGAGAGTTGTTCGCCGACCACAGGGCCGCCTTCGAGACGCCGTAGGCGCCGTAGCCGGGCAGCCACGACAGCACCGATGCGATGTTCACGATCGCGCCGTTGCGGCCGGCCAGCAGCGGTGCGAAGGCTCTGGTCACCCGCAGTGCGCCGAAGAAGTTCGTCTCCAGCACGGACCGAATCTCATCGAGGTCGTCCGCGGCCAATGACTGGCCGCCGAGTACGCCTGCGTTGTTGACGACGATGGTGGCGTCGGAGGCGATATCGGCCAACCGGGCGACGTCGTCGCCCTTGGTGACGTCGGCCTGTACGACCACCACGCGAGGGTCGGCTGCGACGCCGGGACGCCGGCTCGTGGAGTACACCTTGGCGGCGCCGCGCGCCAGGAGTTCATCCACGATCGACTTGCCCAGCCCCTGCTGGCCGCCCGTCACGACGACCGTTGCACCCGCTATCGGTGTTCCTGTTACTGCCATGTCCGCCTCCTCCGATTGGAACGGTGGCCTCGGCTGACTCCGATGGCCTTCCGCGCGTCATGTCTGCCAACGTAGCAGTCTGAGTTGGAATTCCCAATCCAGCTATGATGTGAAGATGCGCGCAGAACCGTGGTCCGACGCCGCCTGCCCGATCGCCCGCACCATGTCGGTGCTGGGCCAGCGGTGGGCCATCCTCATCGTTCGGGAAGCGCTGCTGGGCCGATCCCGGTTCTCCGAGTTCCGCGAGCATCTGGGAGTGGCTTCCGACGTCCTCAGCACGCGACTGTCGGAGTTGGTGGAAGCCGGGATCCTCGATGTCGTGGACTACCGGGAGCCCGGTGACCGGACGCGCAGCCGCTACGTGCTCACCGACGCCGGGCATGAACTGGTCTCGGTGCTGGCCGCGCTCGGGCAATGGGGCCACGTGCATCGGGCCCGTCCGGACAGCAGTCAGTATCGGTTCATCGAAACGGATACCGGGGAACCCGTCGGAATCGGTTTCCAGCGACAGGACGGCACGCCTGTGCCGCGCGGGCAGGTCAGCCTTGAGGAACGAACCGGCTAGAAGCGGCCGCCGCCGCCGCTGTAGCTGCGGCCCGATGAATGTGACGAGCCGCCATAGGACGTCGGCCGACCCATGCCGCGGCCACCGCCGTACCCACCACCGAAGCCGCCGCCGAAACCGCCACCTCCGCCACGCAGGATGTTGCCGATGAGGATGCCGCCGAGTACCGCTCCCATGTCGGATCCGCCACCGCCGCCGTACTGCGAGGTGTAGGACCGCTGGGCTGCCCGGACGTCATCGTTGGCCAGGCCTTGCGCCTGTGCGGCCAGCGTCGACGCCCCGTTCGCGTGCGCCACCGCCTCGTTCGGGTTCTGGGCGCGTTTGGCCTCGGCGGCCTGCAGCTGCCGCTGCGCCTCGGCCAGCCGGGTGCGGGCCTCCGGTCCGATGCTGCCGCGCCGGGTCTCGATGAAGTCCGACACCGCCTTGATCCGTGACTGGGCGGTGAACAGCGCCTGTTCCAGTGCCCGGGCCAGCCGCTCGGCGGCCTCCTGTTGTTCGTGCACGCCGGCGAGCAGCTGGTCGAGCTCGGCGTCGGCCTTGGTGAGCCGGGTGAACGTGCCCAGCGGGTCGGCCTTGCCGTTGGCCGTCGCCTCGTCGGCCGCTTTCTTGGCGGCGTCACGGGCGGCGCCGAGTTTGTCGGCCTGCGGCGTACCGGGCTGGGCCAGTAGCGAATTCGCCTGGTCGATACCGGCCTGGATGTCGGTGATGGCTGCAGGCAGGCCGGCCAGGGCCCGGTTGATGTCCGAGGCCGCGCTGTCGACGGCGTCGAGCAGGGTGCGGGCCTGGTCCAGCGCGGACTCTGCCGAACGCACGGCATCCACCAGTGCGGTCTGGTCGGTGGCCGGCCGCGAGACCAGGCCGCGGGCCGACGTGATGTTGCGGTCGGCGAAGGCCAGCCGCTCCTTGGCGGTGCCCACATTGGTGTCCACCGAAGCCAGGGCGCTCGCGTCGAACTGGGTGTGCAGGTTGTCCAGGGTCTGTCGGGACGGGTCGACGCGGGCGGTGAGGTCGACCATCTGCTGGGTCATGGTGTCCAGTCGGCTCGGGGCGTTGATCACCAGATCGCGCAGCTGCTCGAAGGCTTGGCTCTGGACGTCCAGCTCGCGGTCGGCCCTGGCCGCCGACACCACCACCTGCGTCAGCAGCTGGCGCTGTTGCAGTGGTGTCTCCGGCGCATCGTCGTCGAGGGTCTGTCGCACGGTGAAGGCTTGGGCCAGTGCGGTTTTCGCATTGGCCAGGGCCGCACTGAACGGTTCGGTGCGCTTGGCGCCGAACTCCTCGACGGCCAGCTCCAGTTCCGCCTCACTGGTGCGCACGGCATTGTCGACATCGACGACGATCGAGCGGGACAGCTCATCGAGCGCTTCCAAGGGCACCGAGGCCAGTGCGTTGGCGTCGGTCGGGTCGACGCGCTTGGCGGCCTCGAACTCGGCGTGGCGCCGCTTGGCCCGGCGCCGGCGCGACCACCACCACAGCAGGCCGGCAAGCACCACCACCACGCCGAGGGCGATCAGCATGCCGGGCCACGACACGCCGGGTGCGGCGGGAGATTCGGGTTCAGAGTTCAGCCCGTTGGCCGCGGCGATCGCGGCGCCCGTCCAGTCGTCCCGGCGCAGGGCCGGGGTGACGCTGTTGCGCCGAATGTCGTCGGCGCGGGCCGAACTGGTGACGGTGTCGGGCACCTGGAACGCGAACGCCCGGTCCACTGTGGCGACCGCCAAAAGTGCGTCGTCGTCACCGAAATCGCTCAGCTGCATGGTGTTCTGCGCCCAGCCGACCGGGTTCTGCCGGGCGAAATCCTCGGTGAAGACCACCCATAGCTTGATGTGGCGGTCGTCGTAGAGCCGGTCGATCGCGCGCTGCACGTTGCCGCGCTGGGCCGCCGACAACACCCCGGCGTTGTCGGTGAGTTGGGTGGCCAGCCGCAACGGCGGTTCGGCGGCGGCGCCGGGAGCGACCACGAGTGCGGTCATCAGGATCGCGAGCAGCATGGACAGCAGACGGGCGATACGCATGACCGTCAATCTAATGCGCTCCCGCGTCGGCGCGTTGCTTCCTGGCAGACTGTGCGTCGGTGAACGCGGATACGCAGTCCTGGTATGACGACTTCGACCGGCAACGTCTGGTGGTCGAAGCGGCGAAGGGTGCTGCGCTGCCCGGGACAGATACCGAGCACCGGACGGATTTCGCCCGCGACCGGGCCCGCGTGTTGCACAGCGCGGCATTACGGCGGCTCGCCGACAAGACCCAGGTGGTCGGCCCGCGGCACGGCGACACCCCGCGCACCCGGCTCACCCATTCGCTGGAGGTGGCCCAGATCGGTCGCGGCATGGCGATCGGACTCGGCTGTGATCCCGACCTGGTGGATCTGGCCGGCCTGGCCCACGACATCGGGCATCCGCCGTACGGGCACAACGGCGAGCGCGCCCTCGACGAGATCGCGAAACCGTTCGGCGGGTTCGAGGGCAATGCCCAGAACTTCCGGATCCTCACCCGATTGGAACCCAAAGTTCTTGACGCCGAAGGGCGTTCGGCCGGGCTCAACCTCACCAGGGCCGCGCTGGACGCGGTGGCCAAGTATCCGTGGCCCAGCTTCGGCACGCGCAGGAAGTACGGCTTCTACGACGACGACGCCGAGGCGGCCGAATGGGTCCGGGCCGGGGCGCCGGCCGAACGGCCGTGTCTGGAAGCCCAGGTGATGGACTGGGCCGACGACGTCGCCTATTCCGTGCACGATGTCGAGGACGGGGTGATCTCCGGGCGCATCGATCTGCGGGTGCTCGGCGATCCCGACGCCGCCTCCTCTCTGGCAGATCTGGGTGCCAAGAATTTTCCGACCGTCACCCACGACGAACTGCTGGCCGCCGCCGAGCGGCTGTCGCACGTGCCGGTGGTGGCCGCGGTGGGGAAGTACGACGGGACGCTGGCGTCCTCGGTCGCGCTGAAGACCCTGACCAGTGAACTCGTCGGGCGGTTCGCCAACGCGGCGATCACCCAGACCCGGGCGGTCGCCGGTGACGGGCCGTTGAGGCGGTTCGCCGCGGAGCTCTCGGTGCCGCCGCTGGTGCGCGCCGAAGTGGTGCTGCTCAAGATGCTGGCGCTGCAGTTCATCATGTCCGATCACCGGCACCTGCAGATCCAGGCCGATCAACGCACGCTCATCCACGAAGTCGCTCTCGCGTTATGGGCGCAGGCTCCGGGCAGCCTGGACCCGCAATTCGCGCCCGAGTTCGACCTCGCCGCAGACGACGGAGCCCGGCTGCGCGTGGTGGTCGATCAGATCGCGTCATACACCGAGAGCCGGCTGGAACGAGTGCACGAGGCGCGCTCGCCCCGGCCGATGGCCGACTAGGTCCTCGGTGTCGGCAAACCCGTTCGGAGCCGCTGCCGCGCACGCATAGACTATGCCGGTGGCCGGCCGGATTTCAGATCGCGATATCGCGGCCATTCGTGAAAAAGTCCGCATCGAGGATGTCGTCGGCGACTACGTCCAGCTGAGGCGGGCCGGGGCCGACTCGATGAAGGGCCTGTGCCCATTCCACGACGAGAAGTCGCCGTCGTTCCACGTGCGGCCGAATCACGGCCACTTCCACTGCTTCGGCTGTGGTGAGGGTGGCGATGTGTACGCCTTCATCCAGAAGATCGAACATGTCAGCTTCGTCGAAGCGGTCGAGTTGCTGGCCGACCGGGTCAACTACACCGTCACCTACACGGGCTCGTCGACGACCAATGTCCAGCGCGACCGGGGCAGCCGCAGCCGGTTGCTGGCCGCCAACGCCGCCGCTCAGGAGTTCTACGCCGAGGCTCTGACCTCCGACGAGGCAGCGGAGGCGCGCAAATACCTGACCGAGCGCAACTTCGACGCCGCCGCCGCGGCCCAGTTCGGGTGCGGATTCGCGCCGTCCGGATGGGACACGCTGACAAAGCATCTGCTGCGCAAGGGTTTTGAGTTCAAAGAGTTGGAAGCCGCCGGGCTGAGCCGCGAGGGCAAGCGCGGGCCGATGGACCGATTCCATCGCCGCCTGCTGTGGCCGATCCGGGTGTCCTCGGGCGAGACCATCGGCTTCGGCGCACGCCGGTTGTTCGACGACGACCAGAACCAGGCCAAGTACGTAAACACCCCCGAGACCGTGCTGTACAAGAAGTCGCAGGTGTTGTTCGGTCTGGACCGCGCCAAGCGGGACATCGCCAAGGGGCACCAGGCCGTCGTCGTCGAGGGGTACACCGACGTGATGGCCATGCACCTGGCCGGGGTGACCACCGCGGTGGCTTCGTGCGGCACCGCGTTCGGTGAACAGCACCTGTCGATGCTGCGCCGACTGATGATGGACGACAACTTCTTCCGCGGCGAGCTGATCTACGTGTTCGACGGCGACGCCGCCGGCCAGGCCGCCGCGGTGAAAGCCTTCGAGGGTGAGCAGAACCTGTCCGGTCAGTCGTTCGTCGCCGTAGCGCCCGATGGTATGGACCCGTGCGATCTGCGACTGCGCTCCGGCGACGGTGCCGTGCGTGACCTGGTTGCGCGCCGAACTCCGTTGTTCGAGTTCGTGATTCGCAGTGCACTGGCCGAACACGACCTGGACAGCGCCGAGGGCCGGGTGGCCGCGCTGCGGCGCTGCGTGCCGATGGCGGCGCGGATCAAAGATCAGACGCTGCGCGATGAGTACGCCCGGCAGCTGGCCGGCTGGGTCGGCTGGGACAACGTCGCACAGGTGCTGGGCAGGGTGCGGGAGGAAGCCAGCGGCGGCCGCAAGGACTCCCGGCGTCAGCCCGCCGGGCGGCAGGTCCGTCCCGCGGCGGCGCCCGTGCCGCGTCCCGATCCGGCGGATCCGACCCTGTGGCCGCAGCGGGAGGCGCTCAAGGCCGCGCTGCAGTATCCGGCGATCTCCGGGCCGGTGTTCGACTCGCTGACCGTCGAGAGCTTCACCCATCCCGGATACGCCGCGGTCCGTTCGGCGATCGAGGCGTCGGGCGGCATGGCGGCCGGGAAATCCGGGGCCCAGTGGATCGAGGCGGTCCGCGAGCAGACCACGTCGCCGGCAGCGGCCAGCCTGGTCAACGAACTGGGCGTGGAGGCCATCAACGTCGAGGATGACGAACAGCTGCCGCGCTACATCAGCGGCGTGCTGGCCCGCCTGCAGGAAGTGTGGGTGGGTCGCCAGATCGCCGAGGTCAAGTCCAAGCTGCAACGCATGTCGCCGGTGGAGCAGGGAGACGAATATCACGCTCTCTTCGGTGACCTGGTGGCGATGGAGTCCTACCGGCGCAGCCTGCTGGAACAGGCCAGCGGCGACGACCTGACTGCGTGATCGCCGACATCGCGATAGGGTGAGGCGCAGTCGGGCCCGTACACGCGAAAGAGGCAAACCCGGTGACACTGTTCAGCACGCAGACGCGGCGTTACGTTGCAGTCGGCGCATTCGCGCTGGTCGCAGGGGCGGCCGCGGCTGCCCCGGCGTTCCTCGCCACCACCTCCGGCCCCGAGGTCTCGGCCCAGCCGGCCTGCCTGGCCTGGTTCGGCAACAAGGAGGACGGCAAGTGCCTGTCCTACTCGAACGGAATGCCTGCCAATGTGGGCACGCCGTGGGTCGGCGCCGGCGGCAACGGCGGGTTCGTCACCGGTCCGCTGCTGCCGGGCACGTCGATCAACCAGGGGATCGGCTAGGCCCCTACCAGCTACGTTTCCCCGAAGCGTCGGTGGACTCCTTGGTGGAGTACACCGACGTTTCTGCGTCTATGGGGGTGAGGGTGAGGAATTGCGGGTCGGGTGAGACCCGCTTGGCGATCTTGCGCCGTCCGGCGTCCATCACTGCCTTGGTGGCCGGATTGGCGGTCACGGCGCGGTAGGTGCTGGCGATCTGCTCATAGCGGCGTCGCCCGGCCTTGGCGCCCAGCACGTAGCCGACGGCGATCACGGCGGCATAGCGGATCACAGTGTTCCTCCCACACGGCAGCGTTTGTGTGCTCCATCCTGCCTCACCGGCGCCCCGGCGCGCCCGTCTGGGAGCGAGTTGGCGGCAGCGGCGGTCCGTACGCTAGAGTCAACGCTCGGCCGCGGAGCTTCCGCGGAAGGTAGTCCCCTGTAGCTCAATTGGCAGAGCTCCCGACTGTTAATCGGGCGGTTGATGGTTCGAGTCCATCCGGGGGAGCAAGTTCTCCGAGAATCCCAGTGCTATGACTGGGGCCGGGCCTGGGCCTGACGGGCCGCCTGGGTAAGCGCCTCCACCAGTGGATTGGATGCCGACGCGAGAGCTTTCCGCTCCTCGTCGGTCAATTGGTAGAACGTCCACACGCCCCAGGCCGCCGGTCGCACGTACACCGTCACCTGTTGCCTGTTGTTCTGCAGCACGGCCGGCACGGGTACGGCGCGATCGAGGGTGGCGGCGCTGGCCATCTCCTCCGCGATCTGTTGGACGTTGACTGATTCCTGCAGTTGGTACAGCACGGCCTTGTTGGCGGGGCCTTCCATGGCGAGGAACCAAGCCATCGGTGTCTCCTTGAGGTAAGTGGTGTCCGGCGATCGCGAGTCGGATCGCAAACAGTGTCACCTATCGACGCGCCGCCGTCAGCCCACTCGCTGAGCCGGTTTGATTCGCTACCCTCGGGGTGTGTACCCACGGCTGATCGCCATCGTCGCCTTCGTCGGTCTCCTCGCGGTTGGTTGCGGCTGGAAACCGTCATCCGCGCCGCCCCCGAAACCCGATACCTGCGCACCGTCGGACGGGCCCAGCGCTGACACCATCGCGGAGCAGATCGCGAAACTGCCCGCACCCGCGGCGGGTAAGGAATGGACCCAGATCGGCAGCGGGCACACCACCAACTGCCGGCTGTACTGGGTGCAGGTGGGCCAGTCCAACCCCGAGCCCAACAGTGTCGGGCAGCTGCTGTTCTTCGACCGGCAGACCCCGATCGGCCCGGCCACGCCGGAGCCCCGGCCCTACATCAATGTGGTCACCAACGCCGATGACAGCGTGGTGGTGAACTACCAGTGGCAGCAGGGCCACGATTCGCCTACCTCGCCGACCGGTATCGCCACCGTGCGGTTCCGGATCGGAGACGACGGCAAACTGGTTGCCGTCGACCCGATTCCGAAGCCCTGAGCCGCCTCAGCCGTTGAGCAGCTCGGCGGGATCGAGCATCGCCGCGTAGCGCAGCTGCTCGGGGATGCCGAACCCGTCGACGAGGGTTTCGACGTGCGGACGCAGTGACCGGCAGCGTTCGTTGATCCCGCGGGTCACGGCCTTGGCGCGTTCGGTGGACAGGAACCGGTGCTCGATGAACCAGGCCTTGTCGCCCTCGATCACCGACAGCGCGTACAGGTCGCAGACATCTTGGAGAAGCTCGCGCGCGGTGTCGTCCTCGCAGGCGTCGATACCTGCGACGAACGCCTCCAGGATCACCCGGTCGATGTGCGCCTGCGCGGCGTGCAGCACGTGATCCTGCACGGCGTTGAAGGCGTCGAACGCCGACATCTCCTTGGCCTTGCCCTGCAGCCTGCGCGCCACCGAGGCCAGCATGTACTCCTCGCGGTCCTCGAACATCTTGACCTGGGTGCCGCGGTTGAACAGGCTGCCTTCCTCCTCGTTGTCCTGGCGGGTGTCGAGGACGGTCTGGATGATGGTCTCGGCCGCAGTGCGTTTCAGCACCCGCTCGCCGGCGTAGTTGGCCGCGAACCGGACCCATTCGACCGGGCTCATGCCCTTGATGTCGTCGGCGTAGGCGGTGAGCAGTTCTTTGGCCACCAGCTGGGTGAGCACATGGTTGTCACCCTCGAACGTGGTGAACACGTCGGTGTCGGCGCGTAGGGCGATCAGCCGGTTCTCGGCCAGATAGCCTGCGCCACCGCAGGCTTCGCGCGCCTCCTGGATGGCGTGGCTGGCGTGCCAGGTGTTGGCCGCTTTCAAGCCTGCCGCGCGGGCCTCCAACTCGCGCTGCTCCTCGGCATCGGGATCGTCGGAGGTCTGCAACTCGTGGCATTTGGCCACCAGCTCGTTCTGGGCGAACTGCAGCGCGTAGGACTTGGCGATCAGCGGCAGCAGCCGGCGCTGATGCACGAGGTAGTCCATGATCAGGACTTCCTCATCGCTCTTCGGGGCCTCGAACTGCCTGCGTTCCAACGCATATCGGGTGGCGATGTCCAGTGCCACCCGCGCGGCCGCCGCGGCGCTGCCGCCGACGGTGACCCGGCCCCGGATCAAGGTGCCCAGCATGGTGAAGAACCGCCGGCCCGGGTTCTCGATGGGTGAACTGTAGGTGCCGTCGGGGGCGACGTCGGCGTAGCGGTTGAGCAGGTTCTCCCGCGGGACGCGCACGTGGTCGAAGACGATGCGCCCGTTGTCGACCCCGGGCAGGCCACCTTTGTAGTGGCAGTCCGATGTGGTGACGCCGGGCAGGTCGTTGCCGGCGTCGTCGCGGATCGGGACGACGAAACAGTGCACGCCGTGGCCTTCCCCGTCCGGCGTGATCAGCTGGGCGAAAACAGTTGCCACCCGGGCGGTTTCGGCTGCGCCGCCGATGTAGTCCTTGCGCGCGGTGGGGGTGGGGGAGTGAATGACGAATTCTTGAGTTTCCGGATCGTAGGTGGCGGTGGTCTCCAGCGACTGCACGTCGCTGCCGTGACCGGTCTCGGTCATCGCGAAGCAGCCCAGCAGGTCGAGGTCGATCAGGCGGCGCACGTACGCCTTGTGATGGCGTTCGGTGCCGAGGTTCTCGATCGCCCCGCCGAACAGGCCCCATTGCACCCCGGCCTTGACCATCAATGACAGGTCGCTCATGGCCAGCATCTCGATGCTGGTGATGGCCGCTCCGACGTCACCGTTGCCGCCGTGTTCCTTACGGAAGCCGTCTTCGGCGGCCCCGGCCGCCGCCATGATCTTGAGTTGCTCGGCCACTTTGGCCCGCGCGATGACGGTGTTCGGGGTGTAGTGCGGCCGGAAGATCTCGTCGGACAACCTGGCTCGCATGGCGTTCTTGACGTCGCGCCAGCGGCCGTCCAGCGCATTTCGCAGATGCTCGGCAGTGGAGGTCATATCCGACGGTAACGCGTGCAGCCGTTGCTGTGCGGCGGTTGTCACCAAGGTAAGCCTTCCTGGACAAGCGTCACCTGTCCGCGAAAGACTGGCGGACATGCCGGATTCGGTCGGGGAATCGCTGTCTCCCACCGGCTTGCCGCACGTGAGCTATCACCGGCATGCCGATGTGACGGGCGGCTGGTTACGTGCCGCCACCTTCGGGGCGATGGACGGTCTGGTCAGCAACACCGCGTTGATCGCCGGTGTCGGGGCCAGCGCCTCAGCTCAGACCGTGGTGCTCAGTGGCGTGGCCGGGTTGCTGGCCGGCGCCTTCTCGATGGCGCTCGGTGAGTACACCTCGGTGACCACCGCCAACGAGCAGGTCGACTCCGAGGTCAAGGTGGAGCGTCGGTCGTTCCGCAAGAACCCCGAGGCCGAGCAGGCCGAACTCGTGGCCATGCTCCAGGAGATGGGGATGACCGCCGAGACGGCGACGAAGGCCAGTGAGGAAATCCACCGCGACCAGAATCGGGCCCTGAACTTTCACCTCGTGCAGGAATTGGGTGTGCACCCGACGGAGAAGCCGTCGCCATGGGTGGCGGGCGGCTCGTCCTTCGTGTTGTTCGCGATCGGTGCGATCATCCCGCTCATTCCGTACCTGCTCGGCTTCGAATCGTTGTGGCTCGGGCTGGCGTGCGGCGGAGTGGGCCTGCTGATCGCGGGCGGCGTGGCGGCCAAGTTCACCCGCAAATCGGTGGCCATCGCAGGGCTGCGGCAGTTGGTGTTCGGGGCCATCGCGATCGCGGCCACCTACGCCGTCGGCATCTTGGTCGGCGCCGTGCTGACCTGATGCTGCGCCGCACCCTGTTGGCCGGCGTCCTGGTGGTGTCGGCGTGTGGGCCCGCGCATGCCGAACCCGGCCTGGACTACCTCGGCCAGCGCCAGGTGGCGCCCGGCGCCACCCTGGACGGCACGCTGATCGGTGGGCTGTCGGGGATCAGCTACGACCCGGCCGCCGACCTGTACTACGTCATCAGCGATGACCGCTCCGCCAAGAATCCAGCTCGCTTCTACACCGCGCGGATCACGGTGTCGGACAACGGTATCGGTGACGTCGAGTTCGTCGGCACCCATCCGTGGCTGGACCGCGACGGGCAGCCGTTCGCGCCGTTGGACATCGACACGCAGCCACCGGTGGTGCCGCCCGATCCCGAGGGCATCGCCTTCGATGCGCGCCGCCAACGGCTGTACTGGACCAGCGAGGGGGAGCGGCGCGTCGAGGGATCTGGCGCGCCGGTCCTGCTGGACCCGTGGGTGCGCGCCGCCGGCCTCGACGGCGGCTTCCTCGGCGAGTTCGCGTTGCCCGAAGGATCCCGGATGTCGGCGGTCGAGGACGGCCCGCGGCGCAACAGCGCGCTGGAAGGTCTCACGCTCACACCTGACGGTCGGTATCTGTGGGCGGCCATGGAGGGGCCCGGCTACGACGACGGTCCGCCACCGGACGAGCAGCGTGGCGCCCTGACGCGCATCGTCCGCTTCGACGCGGAGTCCGGAGCACTCGATGGTCGGTACACCTACCCGCTGGATCCGGTCAGCGCCGGTCCGGGCGGCGACAACGGCTTGTCGGATCTGGTGGCGCTCGACGACAACAGCTTCCTGGTGATCGAGCGCGGTTTCGGCACGCACGTCGCGGTACGGATCTATCGCGCGAGCGTGGTCGAGGGATCAACTGAGCTGCGCAAGACGCTGCTGGCCGACTTGACCGCCACGCCGGGACTGGCTCCGCTCGACAACATCGAGGGAATCACGTTGGGTCCCAAGCTGCCCGACGGCCGGCAATCCGTGATCGCGGTCAGCGATGACAATTTCTCGCCCACGCAGGTGACGCAGTTCCTGCTGTTCGCGCTGTAGTCGCGGTTGCGCCGCTGACCATTCGCGTGCGTAACGCCATGGCGGTTTCGCACATCGAGATCGACACCAGGGTCGCGAAACTCGACGAATCACGACCCTCACGTCGATCTCGGCGACAGGCCGACTCCAACGCGTGGCGGCTATTTCAACAACGCGTGGCGGTCGAAGTAGAAGTAGGTGTAGGCCGCGGTGATCGCGCAGACGACGGTGGCCACCAGCAGCATCTGCGAGCCGCTGACGACAAAGCTGATGAAGCCACCGACGATGGCGCCGCCGGCGAATCCGGACCACAGCATGAAATACCCCAGCCAGTCGCTCAACTGGCCGCCGCTGATGTGGCGCTCGATGCCCTGGCCCATTTTCACCAGCGTCCCGGTCACGTAACTCAGCGGGATCGACACCTCGCCGTCCTTGACGAACGACGTGTTCAAGGCGCCGATACCGAAGGCCACGAACAGGATTGGGATATACGGGACGTCACGGGCAGTCCAGCCGCGTTCGATGAGGTCGACCACGGTGGAGACCACCAGCGCCAGCGTTGTCAGCACCGTCGCGCCATGGGGATGATTGACCCACAGGTGGCGGCGGCACAACGAGGCGATCACCACTCCGCCGACGAAGGCGAGCAACAGCAGTGCGGCACCGATCGCCAGCCACTCCTCGCCCTGGAACAGTCCGAGGAACGCCCGCTCGGTGTTGCCGGTCATGAAGGTGACGAAGTACCCCGCCGAATGGGTGAACGCCGCGGCGCCCAGCACTCCGGCCAGGCCGGCCAGAACCCACGACAGTCGGGCTTCGCCATCGAACTGCTGCGACATGTTCCCCATTGTGGAGAGCTTTGCTGGCGCTGGGGGCGGGTTTCGCCCCGCGGCGTCAGCTGTCGCTGCCGACGGTGACCGCGGTCGCCTCTTCGGTCAGCTCGTCGAGTTCGTCTTCTTCGACATCGATCCCGACCAGGTGCGGACGAGTCAGGGCCAGCACACCGGCACCGGCCAGCACCGCGAATGCGCCCACCCAGTACGGCAGGTGCACGTTGACCTGCTCGCCGAGCACCCCGGCCAGCCACGGCGCCACGGCGGCGCCGCCGAAGCGCAGGAAGCTGTAGGCCGCCGAGGCGACGCCGCGCTCCACCGGGGCGGCCTTCATCACGGTTTCGGTGATCAGGGTGTTGTTGATGCCGATGAACAGGCCGGCGACCACCACACCCGACGCCAGAACGGCCTTGGAGTCTGTCCACACCGCCATCACGGTCAGCACCGCGGTGAAGGCCAGCAGGTTGAGGATGAGCACCCGCACCGTGCCGAAGCGGTGCTGCAGCCGCGGTGCCACGACCACGGAGGTGAACGCCAGCGCCAGGCCCCAGCCGAAGAAGATCAGCCCGATCTGGTGGGCGGTCATGTTCAGCGGGAAGGGGGTGAACGCCAGCAGGGTGAAGAATCCGAAGTTGTAGAGCAGCGCGGTGATCGCGACGCCGAGCAGGCCGCGGTGGCGCAGCGCCCGGAACGGATCGGCCAGTGTGGTGGCGCGTTCGGCGCGGGGGGTGGCCGGCAGCAGGAACGCGGTGATCACCAGGGCGAAGGCCATCAGCGCCGAGACGCCGAAGAACGGGCCGCGCCAGGAGATCGAGCCGAGCACGCCGCCGACCAGTGGGCCGATCGCGATGCCCAGGCCCAGCGCTGCCTCGTACAGGATGATGGCTTGGGCCACAGAGCCTTTCGCGGAGTTGACGATGGTGGCCAGCGCCGTGGCGATGAACAGGGCGTTGCCCAGGCCCCACAGGGCGCGCCAGCCCACGATCTGCATCACGGTGTCGCTCATCCCGGCCAGGCCGGCCCCGGCGATGATGATCACCAGGCCGAGCAGCAGCGTGCGCTTGGGTCCGATGCGGCTGGACACCACACCGGTGATCAGCATCGCCACGCCCATCACCGCCATGTAGCTGGTGAACAGCAACGACACCTGTGACGGCGAGGCGTTGAGGTTGTCGGCGATCGGTTTGAGGATGGGATCGACCAGTCCGATGCCCATGAAGGCGACGACGGAGGCGAAAGCGACGGCCCATACGGCCTTGGGTTGGCGCCACATCGGGGCGGTAACTCCTAACTAGTTTTCGTGCGAGCGCGGATGCTCGTCGACGTCGGTGAGCAGCCGCCGAATGATGTCGACGGAGGCTGCCAGCGTCGTGCGCTCTTCGGCACTGAGGCGTTCGAGTCGGGGGTTGATCGCGGCGGCGCGATCGGCCCTGGCTTGCTCGAGGGTCTGCCGGCCCTGCTCGGTGATGCGGATCAGCACCGCGCGGGCGTCGCCGGGATCGGTGGTGCGTGACACCAGGCCGGCGTCTTCGAGGCGGCGAACCTGGGTGGTCATGGTCGGCTGCGAGCAGTGGTCGAGGTAGGCGAGATCGGAGATTCGTGCTTCGCCTTGGTCCTCGATGGTGGACAGCAGTCGGGCCTGGGCCCAGGGCAGTGGTAGCCGGGTGCGTTGGGTGGCCAGCCGATTCAACCGGGCGACGACTGCCAACAGGTCAGCGCCGAGTTCGGTGTTGTCGGATACCGTGGCATCCTCGGTCGGGGTCGACATGCCCACCATATTACATAGATTTGCTATGTAGTCTAGTCGGCGGGGTGCGCTCGCTCACACAACGGGCACCCGACGGCCGCGATCGCGGCTGGCAGAATCGAACGATGACCGCGAAACCCCCGGCGACGACGCCTCGGCGCGGCCTCACTCCCGGCGAGCTTGCGCAGGCCGCGGTGATGGCTGCTCTCTGTGCGGCCACCGCGATCATCGCCGTGGTGGTGCCTTTCGCCGCGGGGCTCTCGGTACTGGGAACCGTGCCGATGGGGCTGCTGGCCTACCGTTACCGGCTGCGGGTTCTGCTCGCGGCCACCGTCGCCGCCGGCACCATCGCGTTCCTCATCGCCGGCATGGGCGGAATGATGACCGTCGTCGACTGCGCCTACATCGGTGGACTCACCGGCGTGGTCAAGCGCCGGGGCCGCGGCACCGGCACCGCGTTCGCCGCCGCCGTGGTGGCCGGGGCGTTGTTCGGATCGGCGATCGTCGTCGCGCTGACCGTTCTGACGCGGCTGCGCAGCCTGATCTTCGACTCGTTGACCGCAGGCATCGAGGGGATGGCCAAGGTCTTCGAGCGCATCCCGGTGCTCGACGTGGCGGCCGATCCGCTCAGGGCCGTCTTCGCCACGATGCTGGACTACTGGCCGCTGCTGATGGTGTTTCTCGGCATCACCAGCATCACCTCGGTCAGCATGATCGGCTGGTGGGCGCTGTCACGCATTCTGGCCCGCCTGCTCGGCATCCCCGACGTGCACAAGCTCGACGCCGACCACGAAGATGAGGGTGCGACGATCGGGCCCGTGCCGGCCCGGCTGACCGACGTGCGGTTCCGCTATCCAGGTGTCGAGCGCGACGCGCTGGGTCCGGTGTCGATGGAATTGCTCCCCGGTGAGCATGTCGCGGTGACCGGACCGAACGGCTCGGGCAAGACCACGCTCATGCTCATGCTGGCCGGGCGCCAACCCAGCGCGGGCAGCATCGAGCGGGCCGGTGCGGTCGGGCTCGGCCGCGTCGGCGGCACCGCAGTCGTGATGCAGCATCCGGAGAGTCAGGTGCTCGGGAGCCGGGTGGCCGACGACGTGGTGTGGGGTCTTCCCGTCGGCACGACTGCCGACGTCGAGCGGCTGCTGGCCGAGGTCGGGCTCGACGGCCTGGCCGAACGTGACACCGGGGGACTGTCCGGTGGCGAACTGCAACGGCTGGCCGTCGCCGCGGCACTGGCCCGCGAACCCTCGCTGCTGATCGCCGACGAGGTCACCAGCATGGTCGACCAACAGGGCCGCGACACCTTGATGAACGTGTTGTCCGGACTGACCGACCACCACCAGATGTCGCTGGTGCACATCACGCATTACAACGACGAGGCCGATTCTGCCGACCGTACGGTGGCACTCAGCGGCAACGGCGGTTCGGCCGACAACACCGACATGGTGCAGACCTCCGCGGTGCCCGTCGCTGCCACTCCGGCTGTGCACAACAGTGCCCCGGTACTCGAACTGACCGGCGTCGGCCACGAATACGCCAGCGGAACCCCTTGGGCGAAAACAGCTTTGCGTGACATCACGTTCACCGTCAACGAGGGCGACGGCGTCCTGGTGCACGGTCTGAACGGGTCCGGCAAATCGACCCTGGCCTGGATCATGGCCGGGCTGACGGTCCCCACCTACGGTGCCTGCCTACTGGACGGCGCGCCGGTGGCGCAACAGGTCGGTGCCGTGGCGATCTCGTTCCAGGCCGCCCGGCTGCAGCTGATGCGCAGCACCGTGGAACGTGAAATCGCCTCCGCCGCAGGCTTCTCGGCGCGCGAGCACGATCGCGTCGCGGGCGCCCTGGAGATGGTCGGACTGGACGCCGCACTGGCCCAGCGTCGGATCGATCAGCTCTCGGGCGGTCAGATGCGCCGCGTGGTACTGGCCGGACTGCTGGCCCGCTCACCGCGCGCACTGATCCTCGACGAGCCGTTGGCCGGACTGGACGCCGCCAGCCAGCGCGGGCTGCTGCGGTTGTTGGAGGATCTGCGGCACAACAACGGGTTGACCGTCGTCGTCATCTCGCACGACTTCACCGGGCTGGAGGGACTGTGCCCGCGCACGCTGCATCTGCATCACGGTGAACTCGCCCTCGCCCCGACGGCTGCCGGAGGGGCCCGATGACCGCACCGACACGAGGCCAGCGCAAGCCCGTCGTGCTGTTGCGCCCGGTCCCCGGCGACACCGTCATCCACCGGTTGTGGGCCGGGACGAAATTGCTGGCCGTCGCGGGCATCGGCGTGCTGCTGACGTTCTATCCCGGATGGGTGCCGATCGCGTTCGTCGCGGTGCTGGTGCTGGTGACCGCGCGGCTGGCGCACATTCCGCGTGGCGTGCTGCCGTCGATCCCGTTCTTTCTGTGGATCCTGCTGGTGATCGGAGCGGGGCTGGCGGCACTGGCCGGAGGGTCCCCGTTCGTCGACATCGGGTCGATACAGGTGGGCCTTGGCGGGCTGCTCAACTTCCTGCGGATCACCGCGTTGTCGATCGTGCTGCTGGGTCTGGGCGCGCTGGTGTCCTGGACCACCAACGTCGCCGACGTCGCGCCTGCGGTGGCCACGCTGGGCCGTCCGCTGCGTGTGCTGCGCATCCCCGTGCATGACTGGGCGGTGACGATTGCGTTGGCGCTGCGGGCTTTCCCGATGCTGATCGACGAGTTCCGTACGTTGTATGCAGCGCACCGGCTGCGGCCCGTCGAACCGGCCGAGACCTTCCGGGCGCGGCGCAAGCAGCGGATCAGCAATCTGGTCGACCTGCTGGCCGCTGCCGTCACCGTGGCGTTGCGCCGGGGCGACGAGATGGGCGACGCCATCACGGCGCGCGGTGGCGCAGGTCAGATCTCGGCGGCGCCGTCACGGCCCCGGACGCGGGACTGGATCGCCTTCGCCGTCCTCGTTGTGGTCTGCGGCAGTGCCCTGGCTCTGGAGCTCACGATCCTGCCCACCAGCCTGCCCCGTCGCTGACGCCTGCCCGGTACGCGACCTCGTCAGCCGGATCACGGCCACGATGATCACCGCCGCGATGACGACGACCGCCAGCCACGGCAGCAGCAGACCGAACACCATCACCGCGCCCGATGCCACCGAAACCAAGCCGTGCCAGCCGCGCTCGACCTGCCCCCAGAACCCCTGATACTGCGGGGCGGGGCCACCGATCTGCTCGGCGGTGATGTCGAGATTGACCGTGCTGTAGTCGATCTGGTCGCCGAGCTGGGTGCGCTGCGCGCGCAGGCTGTCCAGGTCGGCCTGGCGCTGGGACAGCGCGTTCTCGGCCTGGATCAGGGCCTCGGGATCCTTGGCGTCCCGCATGATCCCCAGCAGCCGGTCCACCGAGGTCTGCAGTGCCTTGATACGGGCGTCGAGATCGACGCGCTGTGACGTCACGTCGTCGGCGCGAACCTCGACGGTCTGGACCGTGCCGAGCGTCTTGAACTCGTCGAGGGTCCCTTCGAGTTTGGCGGCCGGAACCCGAAGCGCAAGGGAGATGTGTGCGCGACCGGAACTGGAGCCGGCGTCCTCGGAGCGGCTGTCGATCCGGCCACCGGCATCGGTGGCCAGCGATACGGCCTTGTCCGCCACCGCCGCCGGATTGCCGGTGGTGATCGACATCGACGCGGTCTTGACGATGTCGCGTTTGACCTCGGTCGGTATCGGCGCGTCCTTCATTCCCGGACCCGCCTCCGGCGCCGGGGCCGCCGGGGCGAAACCGGCGTCGCTCTGCGGGGCAGCCGGGCCAGAGGAACTCGGGGAGTGGCCGGCTGCGCAAGCCGGTGCGGCAGCCAACATGGCGGCGGTAAACAGTGCCACCGTCAGTCGGCGGTGGCGGGATGCACGGGTGTGCTGGGGCATCAGCCCAATGTAAGCGACCTGCCGCGGGTCAGGGGCCGGGAATTCTCTCGGGTCAGCGGGCAGCCGCGGAATTGGCCGCCCATTGCGCGTCGGCCAGTGACTTCTCGATATCGCGGCGGCCCAGGAACATCTCGTCGAAGTACGGCTTGAGGGCCTGGTATCCGGCCGGGAAGCCGGCGGCGCCCGGGGCTGGGATTCGCGGCCCGTTCAGCACCCGGAAGAACGGGCTGACATCGACGCCGCGCGCTTTCCAGTAGTCGTGGTACACCGGCTGGGCGGCCAGCACGGCCGGGATGGCGGCGCCCTTGTCGCCGAGGTATTCGTTGCCGTGCTTGCTGCCCATCCACGACAACACCTCGCGCACCGCCTCCGGGTGGCTGGTCGCTGAGTTCGCCGCTGCGGCAATGCCGTTGGTGACACTGACCCGGCCTTTGGGGCCGGCCGGCAGCATCGCCACCCCCCACCGGAACCGAGCCTGGCCGGCGATCGCAGCCAGGTTGTAGGTGCCGGACTGGAACAGCGCCATGCGCCCCTGCAGGAACGTGTTGCGGGAGAAGTCTCCGTTGTTGTTGGTGGCCGCGGCCGGCGGGGCGACGTGATCGTCGTTGATCAGGCGAACCAGATACCTGAAGGCCTCGACGGCCTGCGGGTTGTCGAACGCGAAGCGGTCACCGATGGTGAAGATGCCGCCCGCCGAGCCGATGTAGTTGAGGTAGATGCCCTGGAGATCGTTGGCGGCGTTGTAGCCCCACTGCCGGATGCGTCCGGCGTCGAAGCCTTCGGTGTCTGCGCTGCGGCCCTGCTCGTCCACGGTGAGCCGGGCCGCCAGCGACCGCAGTGTGTCGTCGGGTCCGTCGGACCAGCGCAGCGTGGTCAGTTCGGCGAGGTCCACACCGGCGGCGTCGAGCAGGTCGGCGTTGAAGTACACCGCGATGCCGGCGTCGGTCAGTTGCGGAACCGCCCACAGGGCGTCGTTACGGGTGAACTGGTTGACCACCGAGGGTTCCCAGGCGCGGGCGGCGTTGGCGCCCAATGTCTGTCCGATGTCGAGCAGCCTGCCGTTGTCGGCGTAGCCGGCGAGGTAGGCGTTGGACAGCCAGAAGATGTCATCGGCACTGCCTCCGGCCACGTCGGTGCGCAGGCTGTCGAAGTAGGCCGAATACGCCACCGTGTTGACCCGCACCTCGATATCCGGATGTTCCTTGCTGAACTCTGCGAAGGACTCCCGGTAGGCCGCGGCGACCTGTGGGTCCCACAGCCGCACGGTGACGACGGTGCGCCCTTCTGGCTCGGTGGTGTGGCCGAGCAGCGTTGCGGCCACCAACAGTGTGGCCATGACGAGGGCGAGGCAGGCAGCGATGAGCGTCGAGCGTCTCGGCTTCATCCGCGTGCCCCGCGAGATCGACGTGAGGGTCGTTGCGCCCGCGATTTCACAGCCCTGGTGTAGATCTCGACGATCATTTGATCCCCGTAACCACGATCGAACGGACGATGTTGCGCGAGAACGCGATGAACAACACGATCAGCGGGACGATCGCGACCGTGGTCGCCGCCATCACCAGGGTCCACTGCGCGTTGTACTGCGTCTGCAGCCCGGCCGTCGCGACGGTGAGCACCTGCCATTTGCTGCCGCTCGTGATCACCAAGGGCCACAGGAAATTGTTCCACTGGCTCACCACGGTGATCAGGGCCAGGGTCACCAGGACCGGCCGGCTGGCCGGCACCACCACATGGGTGATGACGTCCAGGGTGTGGGCGCCGTCGAGGCGGGCCGCGTTGATCAGATCCCGCGGAATGGACCGAAAGTACTCACGCAGCAGGAAGATCGCGTACGGCGAGCCGAACATGAACGGCAGCACCAGCGCCCAGAAGGTGTTGCGCAGTCCGGCCTCGGCCATCATCAGATACAGCGGCACCACCGTCACCGTCGCGGGCACCATCAGTGTCGCGATGTACACCCAGAACAGGGCGTCGCGACCGGGAAACTGCAGCCGGGCGAAGGCGTAGGCGGCCAGCACCGAGAACACCAGCTGGCCCAGCAGGATGACTGCGGTCATCAACGCGGTCACCACGATCGCGCGGCCGAATCCAGCGTCGGACAGACCGATGTAGTTCTCCAGCGTCGGCGGCTTGGGCAGCGACAACGGGGGATCGGTGGCGAACTGCTCGGCCGAGGTGAACGAGGTGAGCAGCCCGAGCCCGAACGGCAGCAGGGTGATCACCGCGCCGAGAAGGAGCCCCGCGTAGATCAGCGCGTTACGTGAGGTCATAGCTGATCCTGCGGCGGAAGTAGATGTGCTGCAGCAGCGTGATGCCGACGAGGATGACGAACAGCACGATGGCCATCACCGAGGCCCGGCCCACCGCGGCCGCACCGAACGCCTCGGCATAGATCCGGTGGGCCACCAGGTCCGTGTGGCCCTGCGGCCCGCCCGCGGTCAAGGCGTACACGGTGTCGAATACCTGCGCGGCGCTGACGATTCCGGTGACCAGGACGAAGAACATCGTCGGGCGCAGCATCGGCAGGGTGATGTGACGGAACCGCTGCCAGTCGGTGGCGCCGTCGGTGCGGGCGGCGTTGTGGACGTCGGCCGGGATGTTGAGGATGCCGGCCAGGAAGAACAGCGTCACGTAGCCGACATTGGTCCACACCACGACGGCCGACACCACCGGCAGCGCCAGCCCAGGATCGGTGAGCCAGTCCACCTGGCGGCCCAACACGGTGCTCAGCGCGCCGTCCGTGGGAGCCAGGATCCATTTCCACAACACTGCGATGGCCAGTGGCGCACAGATCCACGGCAGCACGTACACGGTGCGGAAGAAGCCGGTGCCGGGAAGCTCTCGCGCCAGCAGTGACGCCGCGATGAGCCCGAGCACGGTTTGGGTCGGCACCACCAGCAGGACGAACAGCAGCGTCACCGCCAAGGAGGTACCGAACGACGAATCGGTGAGCACCGACGCCCAATTGTCCAGTCCCACATACTCGATCGGACCGAGCAGGTCCCAACGCTGCAGGCTCAGCCAGATCACCACCAGCATGGGCAGCAGCAGGAAGGTGACCACGCCGAAGAGGCTGGGGGCGACGAGCGCATACCCCAGTGCGGTCGTGCGGAGCCGGGTGGTGGCCATTTGATCTATTAAAGCGGTTCGTGGCGTTCGATTGCCACGGCGGGCGGGCTACTGCTGAGCGCCGCCGCTGATGAGTAGGTGTTGTCCGCTGACCCAGCCGGCGATGTCGGTGAACACCCCGGCGTCGGCGATGACCGTCGGCAGGATGGTCTTGACGGTGACCCCGCGGCCGCCGATCTCCTGGGCGAGCACGCCGACGGCATACCGTGCGGCCATCTTGCTGGATCCGTAAAGTCCCACGCCGGGAATGGGATTGCAGGTCGTGCTCGAACTGACGTAGATGATGCGGCCGTTGTCGGCGACGTACCTGGCCGCCTTCCGTAGGGTGAATAAAGTTCCCTTGCTGTTTATGGCGAACACGACATTAGCTCCGAGTTCGGCATAGCGCAGGGCGATGGCCTTGCCCATGCCGCGGGCCGACCCCGTGATCAGAGCGACTTTGCCGTTGAGACCGGTCATTTCGAGCTCCTCAGTCGTGGGGAAGGTGTCTGTGCCATTGAGCTTCGAATGCGGTGGCGACCGTGGCAACCCGGTAAAGGAGGATTGTCAGACCGTGGATGCCGAGTTCGGCGGGTGATAGGTATGAGTAGGCCGGTGACCAGCGCTCAGTCGCCGATTCGCCCGCCGAACCGCCCAGTACACAACCACAAGCGCCACGCCCAGCAGCGGATAACCCATCGCGATCCGTGCGAACGCGAGCCAGCCGGTGAAGCCGCCGTCATAGAGCCACTGTTGGACAATGAATCTCGTGGCGAACACCGTGGTGAACACCAGAGTTACGACGTCGAACGTGCGCAGCACGACCTTGTCGGTACGCCATGACGGATCGGGTCCGCTGCTGCGCATCAGATTCCAGACCACCCCGACCAACGGGCGCCGCACCACCACCGAGACGGTGAACGCGGTGGCCATGGCCAGGCTGAGCCAGATGCCCGGCAGGAAGTAGCCCTCTGCGGAACCGGTGTAAAACGCGATCAGCGCGGCGAAGACGACCCCGAGCAATCCGGACATGGCCGGCTGAATGGGCTCGTTGCGCAGCAGCCTGAGCGCGATGAGAGCGACGCTGGTGCCGACGGCTACCGCGACGGCCGCGTTCAAACCCGCGATCGCGTTGACGGTGACATAGGCGAATGTGGGCAGGCTGGCGTGCACCAGCCCCGATACCCCACCCATGCGTTCAAGCAGCGTCGGCGTCCGTTCTTCTGTTGCGGCCGGGTCGACGGCGTCAGCGGAGACGTGAGGTGTCGGCATGCGTCCATGGCACACCCGGACGTAACGGCATGGTCAAGCCGGCGCAGTGGCACAGTAGAGGATCATGGCCTGGAGTACGCGGGAAATCGCCGAGCTCGCGGGCACGAGCCTGCGTGCGGTCCGGCACTATCACGACGTGGGTCTGCTTCCCCAGCCTGAGCGCCGCTCCAACGGGTACAAGCAGTACGGCGTTGCACATCTGGTCAAGTTGGTGCGCATCAAACGGCTGACCGAGCTGGGATTCTCGCTTCCGCAGATCGCTGCGATGGGGGATTCCGACGACCACCCCGAGCAAGCACTGCAAGAACTCGACGACGAACTCGCCGCGACGATCGCCCGGCTGCAGCGCGCCCGCGACGAACTCGCCGTGCTCTTGGCGCACTCCGCGCCGACGGACCTGCCGCATGACTTTGTCCCTCCGGCGGCTGCAGCCAAGATGAGCGCGGCCGATCGCTCTCTTGTTGTCGTGCTGAGCCGCGTCCTGGGTCCGCGGGGTTTGCAGGTCTACGCCGACATGATGAGGGAAGCGCCCGACGATCCGGCGTCGTTGGAATTCGACAACCTGCCCGCCGACGCCGACGAGGAGACGTGCGCGGCCCTCGCCGAGCGCCTCGTTCCCTACATCGAGGCGGTGAACCTGGCACATCCTGGACTTGCCGACGCCCGCACGGACGCCCCTCGGGGGAAATGCTTCGCGGACAAGGCGATCGAAGGGGCGATGGCCGATCTGTACAACCCGGCGCAGCTCGATGTGCTGCGCCGGGCCCGAGCAATCCTGCGGGCTTCAGCCGCGAAGGTGGGGGAGCGGTAGCGGCGCGAGCCGGTAGTTCGGCGGCTCGGTGCCGTGCAGGTGCCGGACGAAGTAATCCCAGGTGCGGCGAACGAAGTAATGCTGGTGGCCGATCAGCGCGTGTTCGGCCCCGGGAATGACGATCAGGTCGAAGTCCTTGTCGGCCTTGATGAGTGCGTCGACGAGCCGCATCGTCATGTACGGGTGCGCATTGTCGTCGAGCTCACCATGGATGAGCAGCAGCTTCCCCGTCAGGTTGGCGGCCAGCGTGGCATTCGAGATCGCCTGCCTGCCCTCGTTGCTGAGGTCGCCGTGATAATGCTCGGCCCACATCGCCAGGTTGATGTTGTTGTCGTGGTTTCCTGACGTCGCAACCGCCACGTGGTAAGACTCCGGATACTTCAGCACTGCACGCGCGGCGGCGAACGCACCGGCGGACTGACCGGTGATCCCGACACGTGCGGTGTCAAGCCACGGATATCGGTGGCCGAGTTCGCGGATCGCGGCGACATGGTCATCGAGGGCACCGGCGTTACCGAGGTCGCCGTAGGAATGATCGTGAAACGCCTTGTGGCGCCCGGCCGTGCCGCGGCCGTCGATCGCGACCACCGCAAAGCCCAACGCCGCGAAGGCTTCCGGCTCGCCGTGGTGCGGCGGATCGAACGACGGTCCGGCACGGTAGATCTGCGGGCCCGGATAGGTGTGCTCGATGATCGGGTAGCGGTTGAGCGGATCGAAATCGTGTGGGCGCCACAGCAGGCCGTAGATCGGTGTTTTGCCATCTGCGGCAGTTGCGCGGAAACGCTCGGGCGGGCGCCAACCTAGCGCCTCCAGCGCCTGGGTGGCCGGCGACTCGAGCTCGACCAGGACCTGCCCATCACCGTCGAGCACGGCCGACCGCGGAGGCAGGCTCGACGACGATGCCCGGTCGACGAGATAGCCGCCTTCGGGTGGACTGACGGCATCGTGGTCGAGTTCGTCGTCGGTGAGCCGGAGGAACCCGGAACCGTCGAGGTTGATCTGGCAGATCTGGCGCAGATACGGATCGTGCTCGACGAGGCCGGCGGCGACGAACCATACCTGCCTACGGTCCTCGTCGACCCACAACAGCTGGCGCACCAGCCACGGCCCGCGGGTGATCTGCGTGTTCTGCTGCCCGTCGGCCGAGTAGAGGTACAAATGCCCCCAGCCGTCACGCTGCGACCACCAGACGATCTCGCCGGACTCCAGCACCCGCACCAGCTGTGGTTCACCGAGTTCCACGGTGGGGTCGATGCGGGTCTGGCCGGTCTCGCTGATCAGGGTGGTGACTGCACCGGTATCCGGGTCGAGCCGGCGCAGCTCCAACGTGCGGGCGTCCCGGGAATGGTGCAGGTAGAAGGCCTGGCCGCCGGGGCCCCACCACGCGTACACGAGGGCGACGTTGTGCATGATCGGCGTGGGCTCGGTCTGTTGCCGGACGATGCCGCGCTGATCGACATCGAGGACATTCCACGTCATGTGCGCGACCGCGTCCTCGCCGGGCATGGTGTAGCGGGTGCGGTGCTCGACGGGACGGCCGCCGTCGGCAGGCGAGGACTCGACGAGAACCAACTCGGGCAGATCACGTTGGTCGATGCGCTGCACCAGGATTCGGGCGGAGTCGGGTGACCAGTGAAAGATCGAGGGCGCCGGCAGCCCGAGAGCACGCGTCAGCGCCCTGGCGCCGGTGGTTTCGGGCAGGCCTCCGTAGTCGAAGTGAGGTTCGGCGTCGTCGGTCAGCGCGAACTCCTCCCCGTCGACGCTCCTGACCCAGATGTTGCCGTCCCGGCGGAATGCCACCCACTTCTCGTCCGGGGACGGCACCTCGCCAGGCACGGGCGTCCGATGATCGGACTCACGCAGGCCGGCGTCGTCCGACCACTCCCACTTGGCGTCGCACGCGGCGAACTGCACGGCACCGTCGCGGAACTCGACCGCGGTGATCGGCAGGTCATCGCCGGTCACGGCGTACCCGGATTCGACAGACAGCGCGGCGGCCAACCTGTCGTGGTCGAACGCGTCGCGGCGGCTGCCGTCGTCGGGGTTCACCATGACGTAGTGGGCTCCGACCTGGTACCAGAACCGCTCTCCGTCGGACAGCCACCGCGGCGTCAACTTGCTGCCCGGCACCTTCTGTGCCCGGTACGGGGCGAGCATCTGTTCGGCACGGGCGTAGTCAGCGTCGGTGAGAATCGTCGTCACGCCCTCCAGCCAACACCCGGACGTAACGGCATGGTCAAGGCCGTATCTGACCCTGCCGGGGCATTCACCCAACTCGAACCGGTAAGCGAGCGGGTAAGCAACGCCTGAAACCGTCCCGGCAATCCCGGTGCGAGCCATTTGCTCAGATGACGTACATCACTTGACCGCTCCGGAATCGAATTCGCTGCGCCGCACTTGTAGCAGGTAATCGCCGCTAACAGGGACTGGGGAGAATCTCATGAGCACATCACAGCGAGCCCGGACGGGGGCTTCGATCGCCAGGATGGCGCAGGCCATGCTTTTCACCGTGCTTGCTGCGGCCGCCATGGTCCTCGGCTCGCTGGCGGGCCCGATCGCCTCGGCAAACGCCGCCGACGGGTGCGCCGACGTCGAGGTGGTGTTCGCCCGCGGCACCAACGAGGCGCCCGGGGTGGGCGCCACCGGGCAGGCGTTCGTCGATGCGCTCACCGCCGATCTTCCCGGGAAGTCCGTCGACGTGTACGCGGTCAACTACCCGGCATCGCTGAACTTCGGGCAGGCGACCGACGGGATCGCCGATGCGAGCAACCGCATCCAGTCGATCGCCGCGAACTGCCCGGCGACCAAGATCGTCCTCGGCGGGTACTCGCAAGGCGCCGCGGTGGCCGGCTACACGACCTCGAGCTCCGTTCCGGCCGGGTACGTCCTGCCCGCCGGCATCAGCGGCCCGATGCCGGCATCGGTCGCCTCGCACGTCGCCGCGGTGGCGCTGTTCGGCACACCCGACGATTTCGTTCTGGGCCTGGCTGACCGCAGCGCACCGCCCATCGCGATCGGTCAGCCCTACGTGGCCAAGACCATCCAGCTGTGCGCTCCCGGGGACCCGATCTGCTTCCCGGGAGGCCTGAACCGCGCCGCCCACAGCTCCTACAAGGACAACGGGATGGCAGTCCAGGCAGCCGATTTCGTGGCCCGACAGCTCGGTGGAGCAGCGCCCTCGGCGCCGGTCGTGCAGACCGCAGCCGAAGTCGGCGACAACTGACACCAATTGAACACAGGCTGACGGCCGGAAGCGGATTCGCTTCCGGCCGTCAGCCTTCGAGCTGCCGGAATCCGGCGACGGTGTCGGCCAGCGTGATTCGTGGATCCCGGTAGGTGATACCGAAGTCGCGTTCGCTCGGTGAGTCGTCGGACGCCGGCATCTGCGTGTAGTACTGCATCCCAGCCTCGGTGAACGGGGTCTGGAACGGCAGGAACGGCCCCATCCGGTCGAGCACCTGTCCGGCCACCCGCAGCACGGTGTCGGGCACCGGAACGGCGAACATGGTCTTGTCACCGACCTCGGTGAGCAGCTTGGCAAGTTGGTCCACCGGGATGCGATGTCCGCCGGCCATGTAGCGGCGCGGGCCGCGCCCGGGTTCGAGCAGCGCCACATGCAGAGCGGCCAGGTCTCGACCGTCGACGATGGTCCAGGCCGCGCTGCGACCGGGGATCGCCCCGAGTTGCAGTGCGGCGGCCACGCCCTCGCCCGCTTCGCCGAACTGGTTGCCCACCGGCGGCCCCATCACCATGCCGGGGTAGGTGATGTTCACCGGTGCGCCGGCGTCCTGCATTCCGCGGGCATAGATTTCGACCTGGGCCTTGGACCGCCCGTAGCCGTCGGTCCCGCCGAACACCGGCAGGTCGGCTTCCAGGGTTTCCACGTCGGGATTGAACAACGCGGTGATGCTCGATACGTGGATGATCGGATCGAGGCCGAGTTCGGCGGCCCCGCCGAGCACGTTGCGCGCACCGTCCATGTTGGTGCTCATCATCTGCGCGGTCTGGCTCGGATCGGTGGCAACCAGTGCGGCACTGTGCAGGACGGCGTCGCAGCCGTCGAGCGCGAGCATGACCGAGTCGCGGTCGGTGATGTCACCGACGGCATGGTCGGAGACGTCGACCCCGAGCCTGGCGACACTGGTGTGCAGCCGGTCCGGATTGCGCACCAGAAAGCGGACGGAATGACCGGCATCGGCAATCGCTTTCGCGCTCCAGCCGCCCACAAATCCGGTACCGCCGGTGACCAACACGCGCATGACGCCAACCTCCCAGCGAACAGAACGACTGTCGCAAGGACGCTAGTACGTCAGGAGCCGGAAGGAAGCGTTTTCAGCCCTGTCCTGTATCGGTCGGCTCAGCCTCTGTGCGAGATTTGTCGGCTCAGCCTATGTGTCAGATTTGTCGGCTCAGCCTCCGCGAAGCGTGGCGAGCTCCTTCATGTTCGCCAACCCCTGCTCCTGCGCCTCGTTGAGGAACTCCGGCAGCGGGGCCCGCAATTCGGGCAGCACCTCGTGATCGAGCAGCCCCTGCAAGTCAGCCTGCTTGGCGCTGCGGCCGGCCAGGTTGTCGAGCTCCTGAACACCGGAATCGGTTGTGTAGTCGTATATCTCGTGATGGACAGGCCGGGAGGTGTCGATGTCCATGGTGCCGGGCTTCCAGTAGGTGTACATGCCGAGCTTGGCCTCCGGGGTACGCACGGCCACGATGTGACTGGGTGCCGATGTCGGGATCTCGGTGGGCGGGCCGTCGGCGCCGAAGAACTTCTTTGCCAGCGGGGATTTCATCAGCGCGGCCATTTCCTCCACTGACATGTCGTCGGTGGCGTGGGCGATCCAGGGCCGGCCCGATGTCGAGGCGTCGGCGGCGATTCCGGCGATGTCGGCCCGGCTGGACAGATAGGAGTAGCGGGAGTCAGACCGCCAGCCCGCGCCGCCGTGCGCGATGGTCAGCAGCAGTGGCGCCAGATCAGCGCTGGAGGTGAGCTGTGTGCGGGTGGCACCGGCGTCAGGTGTCAGGTGACCTGACGGGTCACGGATATAGAGCGGTACCCGAATGCTCTCCTCGTACACGGCGGCACCCTTGCCGCGCAGGCCGTGCGAGCCGGCGTACTCACCGTGGTCGGAGGTGAACACGACGACGGTGTTCTCGTCGATCTCCGGCCGGGCCGCGAGAGTCTCCAGCACCCGGCCGATCTGGGTGTCCACTTGCTGATGTAGCCACAGGTACATGTCCAGGCACCGCGCCCACTGCGCGGCGGCCTCTGGGCCGGTGTAGTCCATCGCGCCGGTCATCAGCGGCGACATGAAGTTCATGTAGTCGATCTGCAACTGAGGCTTGCCGCGTCGCCGCAGATCCTCTGCGGTCTCGAAGTTCACCGGCTTTGCACTGAACCGGCGCGGAACATCCTCCGGCAGAGGGTTTTTCGGCCACCAGCAAATGTCGTGCGGATTGACCAGCGATACCGTGGTGCACCAGGGTCCCTCGTTGGCGTGGGCGTCGAACCACCCGGCGAACTGATCGACGATCGACGGGTCCTGCTGCAGGCCTTGGTTCGGTGCGCCGTTGGGGGACGGGTAGGTGCCGCCGGAGAATCCGTGCACGTCCAGGCCGTCGGGCGTGTTGTCGGCCATGCTGCCCAGGTGCCATTTGCCCCACCACCAGGTGCGGTAGCCGGCGTCGCGCAGCATCGTCCCCCAGGTGGGGAACCGGGCCGCCAGCGTCGACTCGGTGGGCCCTTCCCCGGTGTACAGACATCCGGTCTGGTGGGAGTACAGCCCTGTGGTCAGCACCCCGCGCGACGGTGTGCACATGTTCGATGCGCTGTAGTGCGAACCGAACGACGTGCTGCGCACCCGGAGCCGGTCGAGATTCGGCAGCAGGGCACCGAGTTGCTCGGTATCGGGGAACCATTGCGGCGCCCGCATCTGGTCCACGATGACGACGAGGATGTTGGGCTGACCGGCCGCCTCCGGCGTGCGTCTGCCCAGTAGTTCGTAGCCGCCGAATCCCACCGCGGCCGCGCCGGCGGCCACCGCCGCACCACCCAGAACTGTCCGCCTGCTGAGCTCTGCCATCCAGTCAGGTTAGGAGGTCATCCTGAGAGGAGCGTTTAGTGTGAGACATCGTGACAGCTCAAAGACGCGTGGACGCTGATTTCCTGGAGCTGCCCCGGTTCGAGTTGGCTGACGCGGCGTTGTCCGCGGCAGCCTCGGCCGGCGCCAGCTATGCCGACCTGCGGATTCACCGCATCACCACCGAGATCATCCAATTGCGCGACGGTGAGTTGGAGATGTCCGTGGTCAACCGCGAGGTCGGGCTGGCGGTGCGGGTGATCGTGGACGGCACCTGGGGGTTCGCCTCCCACGCCGAGTTGGCACCGGGGGTGGCCGCCGAGACGGCGCGCCGCGCGGTGCAGGTGGCGACGACGCTGGCATCGCTGAACGCCGAGCGCATCGAATTGGCCGGCGAACCGGTCTACACCGACGTGACATGGGTGTCCGATTACGGCGTCGATCCATTCGTCGTCCCCGCCGCCGACAAGATCGGGTTGCTCGGGGAGTACTCGGGCCGGTTGCTGGCGGCCGATGGTGTGGACCATGTGTCGGCGGGCGTGCATGCGGTCAAGGAGCAGACCTTCTACGCCGACGCGTTCGGATCCTCGATCACCCAGCAGCGGGTGCGGGTCATGCCGACGATGGAGGCGGTGGCCGTCGACTCGGCCGCCGGGTCGTTCGAGACCATGCGCACACTGGCCCCGCCGACGGCGCGGGGGTGGGAAGCGCTGGCCGGGGACGACGTGTGGGACTGGACCTCCGAACTGGCGGAGCTGCCGACCTTGCTGGCCGAGAAAACCAAGGCACCCTCCGTTGTCGCCGGACCCACCGACCTGGTCATCGACCCGTCCAACCTGTGGTTGACGATTCACGAATCGATCGGGCACGCCACCGAATACGACCGCGCGATCGGCTACGAGGCGGCCTATGCCGGAACCTCGTTCGCCACTCCCGACAAGCTCGGCACGATGCGCTACGGCTCGCCCGTGATGAACGTTACGGCTGATCGCACCGTGGAATTCGGCTTGGCCACGGTCGGTTTCGACGACGAAGGGGTGCGGGCGCAGAGCTGGGACCTGGTGCGCGACGGTGTCTTCGTCGGCTATCAGCTGGACCGGGTGTTCGCGCCCCGGCTCGGCGAGGCACGATCCAACGGCTGCTCGTACGCCGACTCGCCGCATCACGTCCCGATCCAGCGGATGGCCAACGTGTCACTACAGCCCGGCCCGGACGACCTCAGCACGCAGGACCTGATCGCGCGGGTGTCCGACGGGATCTACGTCGTCGGCGACAAATCCTGGTCGATCGACATGCAGCGGTACAACTTCCAGTTCACCGGTCAGCGGTTCTACCGGATCCGCGACGGCCGGCTCGACGGGCAGCTGCGCGACGTGGCATACCAAGCGACCACCACCGACTTCTGGGGTGCGATGGAAGCCGTCGGCGGGCCGTCCACCTGGCGCCTCGGTGGGGCGTTCAACTGCGGCAAGGCCCAGCCCGGGCAGGTGGCACCGGTCAGCCATGGCTGCCCGAGCGCCCTGTTCCGCGGCATCAACGTACTCAACACCCGGACGGAGGGCGGCCGATGATCGGCGCACAGCAGGTCGTCGACATCGCTTTGGGTGCAGCAGATCCCGGGCTTGAAACCATGATCCTGGTCACCGACCGGTCGGACGCCTCGCTGCGGTGGGCCGGTAACTCGATGACCACCAACGGTGAGACGGTCGGTCGCACCATCACGGTGATCTCGATCGTGCGCCGCGGGGACAAGGCGCACGCCGGGTCGGTGCGCTCGACCGAAGTTGATCCGGCGGTGATCCCGGAGTTGGTGGCTGCCGCCGAGCGCGCCGCGGTGGCCTCACCCGAGGCCCGGGATGCCGCACCGCCGTTGCCGGGCGCGGGGTTGCCGGCCGACTGGGACGCACCGGTGGTAGGCACCGGTGCGCAGGTGTTCACCGGCATCGCCGGTGATCTGGCCAAGGGGTTCGCCGGGTCCGATCAGCTCTACGGATATGCCCGCCATGTCATGGAGACGACGTTCCTGGCGACCTCCACCGGCCTGCGCCGGCGCTACACCCAGCCGACCGGGTCGGTCGAGATCAACGCAAAGCGGGACGGGGCGAGTGTCTGGGCCGGGGTGAGCACACCGGATTTCGTTGACGTTCAGGTGGATTCGCTGCTCGACGAGCTGTCGCTGAAGCTGGGGTGGGCCGAGCGCACGGTCGAATTGCCTGCCGGTCGCTACGAGACATTGATGCCGCCCTCGACGGTGGCCGACATGATGATCTATCTCACCTGGGCGATGGACGGTCGCGGGGCGCAGGAGGGTCGCACCGCGCTGTCGGCACCCGGCGGCACCCGGGTAGGGGAGAAGCTCACCGATCTGGGGCTCACGCTGTACTCGGACCCGTTCGCCGGAGAGCTGGCCTGCCAACCGTTCGTCGCGGTTCCGAGTTCGTCGGAGCGGATGTCGATCTTCGACAACGGCATGGACATCGGCCGGGTGGACTGGGTCCGCGACGGGGTGGTCAATGCGCTGGCCTATCCACGGGCGGTGGCTGCCGAATACGGTACGCCCGTCGCGGTGCCTGCCGACAATCTGCTGATGACCGGTGGCGCACTCGAATTGGCCGATATGATCGCCGGCACCGAACGCGGCCTGCTGCTCACCACCTTGTGGTACATCCGCGAGGTCGACCCGACCGTGCTGCTGCTCACGGGGCTGACCCGTGACGGCGTCTACCTGATCGAGGACGGCGAGGTGACCGCCGCGGTGAACAACTTCCGGTTCAACGAGAGCCCGCTCGACCTGTTGCGCCGCGCCACGGAGGCCGGCCTCAGCGAGGTCACATTGCCGCGCGAGTGGGGCGACTGGGCGACTCGGGCGTCCATGCCGACGCTGCGGATCCCGGACTTCCACATGTCCTCGGTGAGCCAGGCCCAATGAGCTGAGGAAGGTCCGATGCTGTTGTCCCAACGGCAATTCACGGTGTACGGCCCGTCGCACTGGGCCGCCATCGCCGTGTTCGCCGTCGGGGCGGTGCTGTTGGTCTGGCTCGGACGGCGCCAGACCGAACAGCAGTCACGGACCTTGGGCCGGATACTCGGCGCGGTGACGGCCGCGATCTACGTCGCGATGTTCGCCTACACACTGTTCCCGCCGTCGATCGAGCGGTCCGTGCCGTTGCGCCTGACCGACCTGGCGACCGTGGTCGGCGCCTACGCGCTGTGGTCGCAGCGGCATTGGGCATACGTGCTCACGTACTACTGGGGCCTGGTGCTGAGTACCCAGGCGCTGATCTCGCCCGTGCTCAAGAGCCCGGACTTCCCGCATTACGAGTTCCTGGCGTTCTGGTCCATTCATCTGCTGGTGGTCTGGGCGGCCATCTATTTGACGTGGGGCCGCGGCATGCGCCCGCACTGGCGTGACTACCGGCTCGTGGTGGTGGCGACCGCGGTGTGGGCCGTTGTCACCATGGCGTTCAACGGTATTGCCGGAACCAACTACGGTTTCCTGAACGCCAAACCCACCACCGCGTCGCTGCTGGACGTGATGGGTCCGTGGCCGGTCTACGTCCTGGTCGCCAGTGCGTTGGTGGCCGTCGTATGGGCGCTGATGACCTGGCCGTGGGAACGGCACTCGGGTTAGGTGCGCGCGACCTCGCTGGTGTCGCGGCCGGCCAACCGGTCATCCCACACCTGCAGCACGTCGGCGGAGGTGCGTGGCGTCGCCAGGCTCACCACGACGTAGGCGATCAAGCTGGCCACCAGGCCGAAGTAGATGGGCTCGTTGGCCAGCACATCGCCGACCACCGCCATGGTGCCCAGCGTGACGAGCGTGCCGACCGCCATCGCGGCCAGCGCGCCGGCGCCGGTGGCCCGCTTCCACAGGAAGCCGCCCAGGATCGGCACCAGCAAGCCGCCGACCAGGATGTCGTAGGCGATGGTCAATGCGCCGACGACGTCGTTGAGCAACGCGGCGATGATGATGACGATGATGCCGAGCACCGCGACATAGCGGCGGTCGGAATGCACGTCCACTTCGGGGTTTTCGGTCTCCTCGGGCCTGCGGCCCACCAACCGCAGCAGCATCGGCTTGATGTCGGTGCGGGCGACCGTGGCGGTCGCGATCAGGGCACCCGATGCCGTCGACATCATCGCGGCGACCGCCGCTGCGAGCACGATGCCGCTGATGCCCACGGGCAGAATCGCTTCCGCGATCTGGGCGTACACGTCGTCCTTGGCCTTGATGTCGGGCATGAAGGTCGACGCGGCCAAACCGATCAGGGCGCCGGCGATTCCGTAGAACACGCAGTAGATCGCGGCTGTCGTCCCACCCCAGCGGGCGACCTGCGGAGAGCGCGCGGTGAACACCCGCTGCCAGATGTCCTGCCCGATCAGCATTCCGAAGCTGTAGACGACGAAGAACGTGATGATGGTGTCGGTACCGATGGAGGTGAGGCTGAACACGGCGTCGCCGGCGCGCTCCCGGATGCCGTCGAAGCCGCCGGCCCGGTGCCAGGTGAACGGCAGCAGCAGGAAGAACACCCCGATGGTCTTGAGGACGAACTGCACCATGTCGGTCAGGGTGATGGACCACATGCCGCCGATCGACGAGTACAGCATGACGACCATGCCGCCGATCACCACCGAAAGTGTTCTACCCGTGCCGAACAGCACGTTGAACACCGTCGCGTAGGCGATGGTCGAGGTGACCGACAGCATGAGCGTGTAGGCCGCCATGACGACGCCGGAGGCCGAGGTCGCATCCACCCCGTAGCGCAGGCTCAGCATCTGCGCGACGGTGTAGACCCGCAGGCGCTGGATGGGTCCGGCGAAGAACAGGCTCAGGGCCAGCAGGCCGATGGCGATCGCCACCACCAGCCACATCCCGGAGATGCCCCACTTGTAGCCCAGTCCCACGCCTCCCACCGTGGAGGCGCCGCCGAGCACGACGGCGGCCATGGTGCCGGTGTACAGCGTCGGTCCGAGGCGCCGGCCCGCGACCAGGAAGTCCGCGGAGTCCTTGGTCCGGGTCTTACCCCAGAACCCGAAGGCGAGCATCGCGACGAGATAGATGACGACGATCGCGATATCGACTGGTTTACCCACGATGATTCCTTCGGTTCAGAGGTGAGTGGGATCGAACATCTTGAGCACTGCGGGCAGGACGATCACGGCCGGGCCGTCCGTGTCGAACGTGGCGGCCACGATGTCTCCGACGTTGTCGGGTGTGGCGGTGTGCGCGGGTATTCCGAAACTCTCCGCGAGCCGGGCGAAGTCGGGCCTGGCCAGTTCGGTGGCCGTCGCGGTGCCGAACTCGGCGGTCATGTATTCGCGCAGGATGCCGTAGCCGCCGTCGTCGACGATGAGCCAGGTGATGTTGGCGTCGTGTTGCCGGGCCGTGGCGAGTTCGGCGATCGAGTACATGCCGCCGCCGTCGCCGGACACCGCGAACGTGCGTTCGCCGGTGGCGATCGCGGCGGCCAGTGCGGCGGGGAAGGCGAATCCCAACCCGCCTGCGCCCTGGGCGGAATGGAAGGCACCGTTCTGGGGATCCCACGCCGACCAGGCCCAGTAGCCGGCGATCGTCATGTCCCAGAAGGTGTGAGTGCCCGACGGCACCGCGGCCCGCAGGTCGGCCATCAGCCGCAGTTCTGTCGCCACCTCCTGGCCGGCCAGTCTGTCCTGCACAGCCTTTCGCAGCTCCGCTGCCTGGACGGCGGCCGCGGTGTTGTCGCGCGCGTCGACCAGCTCGGTCAGCGCTCGCATGGCCCGCGCGGCATCGGCGTGGATGGCGAGCGCGGGATGGTTGGCCTCGAGCACGCGCGCCTCGGCATCGATGTGGATCAGCCGGCCGCGCGGGGCGAACGTGAAGTAGTTGCTGGTGACCTCGCCCATCGCGGTGCCGACGGCCACGAGTACGTCAGCGTCCTCCAGCATTGCGGTGGTGTAGCGGTCCTCGATCCACGACGCGGCCGACAGCGGATGGTCGAAGGAGATGGCACCCTTGCCGCCGACCGTGGAAACCACAGGGGCGCCGAGCTTCTCGGCGAGGGCGACCAGGGCCGCCGGGCCACCGGGAGAGCGCCGCACACCGCCGCCGGCCAGAATGACCGGTCGCTGCGCGCCGTTCAGCAATGTCGCGGCGTCCTGGATCAATTCGGCCCGCGGGGCACGCTGCGTCGGCGCCACCTCGAGCGCTGCCACCGGCGGCACCGTCGTCGGCTCCAGCAGGACGTCCTGCGGGATCTCCACCCAGGTCGGCCCGGCCGGCGCCGAGCGGGCCAGCGCGTACGCGTCGGCGATCAGGCTCGGGATCTCCGCGGCCTGGCGCACCGTGGCAACGCTTTTCGTGACGTTGACCGCACTGGCCTTCTGATCGTCGAGCTGGTGCAGCATGCCGCGACGCAGACCCATACCGGCTCGCGGTACCTGGCTGGCGATCACGAGCAGCGGAACCCCGGTGGCGTAGGCCTCCTGTAGCGCACCGAGTGCGGTCAACGCACCGGGACCGGTGGACAGGAAGAGCACGCCGACCTCGCCGGTGACGCGGCTGTAGCCGTCGGCGCCGAACGCCGAGTTGTTCTCCACCCGGGAGCTGACGAATGTCAGATCGCTGCGCCGGATGGCGTCGAACAGGCCCAGCGCGTTCTGGCCGGGGATGCCGAACACATGTGAGACACCCAGCGCGGTCAGGGTTTCGACGACCAGGTCGCCGCCGTTACGCATCAGGCCCCAAGGCCAGCAGGGACACCAGGTCGTATGCGACGTGGGATGCGGCGACACCGGTGATCTCGGCGTGGTCGTAGGCCGGGGCCACCTCGACGACGTCGGCCCCCACCAGGTTCAGCCCGCGGAACCCGCGGAGGATCTCCAGCAGTTCGCGGCTGGTCATACCGCCGGCCTCCGGCGTGCCGGTGCCGGGGGCATGTGCCGGGTCGAGCACGTCGATGTCGATCGACACGTAGACCGGCCGGTTGCCGAGGCGCTGGCGGAGCTTGTCGACAACCTCGCGCACACCTTGGTAGTACACGTCGGAGGAGGTGACGATGCCGAACCCGAACCGGCGGTCGTCCTCGAGGTCCTTCTTGCCGTACAACGGCCCGCGGGTGCCGACGTGCGACAGCGCTTCGGTGTCGACGATGCCCTCTTCCACCGCGCGGCGGAACGGCGTGCCGTGGGTGTACTCGGCACCGAAGTAGGTGTCCCAGGTGTCCAGGTGGGCGTCGAAGTGCACCAGCGCCACCGGGCCGTGCTTGGCGGCGGCGGCGCGCAGCAGGGGCAGCGCGATGGTGTGGTCGCCACCGATGGTCACCAGCTTGGTGCCGTCGGCGGTCAGGTCACGTGCGGCGCCTTCGATGGTCTCGATGGCCTCGTGAATGTTGAAGGGGTTCACCGCGATATCACCGGCATCGGCGACCTGGATGAGCTCGAAGGGGGACACGTCCATGGCGGGGTTGTACGGACGCAGCAACCGCGAGGACTCGCGGACGTGGGTCGGGCCGAACCGAGCGCCGGGCCGGTAGGACACGCCGGAATCGAAGGGCACCCCGGCCACGACGACGTCAGCTTTGGTCACCTGGTCGAGACGGGGCAGACGGGCGAAGGTGGCCGGGCCGGCGAAGCGCGGGATCTTCGATGCGTCGACGGGGCCGATCGGGGCGGTCATGCTGTCACTTCCTCTGCGGTTGGGGTGATTTCGGGGCTGTCGTCACTGACGATCGGGATGTTTGCGGCCGGCCCGGCGGGGACGGCGCGGGGGCCGTCGGGACCGAACGCGTCGCGGGGTTCGGGAAATGCCCACAGCAGCGCCGGATACAGGACTGCGGCCAGGCCCAGACCGACCGGGATGGACAGGTCTACGCCGCCCGCGAGATTGCCAAGCGGGCCGACGAATTGATCGGGCAGGTTGACGAAGCAGATCGACAGGGCTGCCGAGACCAGCCACGCACCCAGCCCACGCCAGTTCCATCCGTGGGTGAACCAGTACCGGCCGCCGCGCTGGCGCCTGTTGAACACCTGCAGGGCGTCGGAGTCGTACCAGCCGCGGCGCGTGAACCAGCCGATCATCATCACGACCATCCACGGCGCGGTGCAGGTGACGATGAGGACGGCGAACGTCGAGATGCTCTGCACCACATTGAAAGCGAACCGGCCGATGAAGATGAAGACGATCGCGATCGAGCCGATGAAGATGGTGGCCTGCACACGGCTGAAGCGGGGGAACACGCTGGAGAAGTCCAGGCCGGTGCCGTACAGCGCGGTGGTGCCGGTCGACATGCCGCCGATCAGCGCGATGAGGCAGACCGGGATGAAGTACCACCCGGGCGACACGGTCAGGAGTCCGCCGACGTAGTCGCCGTCGGCGAAGCGGTCCGGGGCATGGGCGGCGATCACGCTGGCGGTGACGAGACCGAACAGGAACGGCACGAGCGTCGACAATTGCGCTGCGATGGTGGCCAGCATGGTCTTCCAGGCCGGGGTGCCGCGGGGGATGTAGCGCGCCCAGTCGCCCAGGAAGGCGCCGAACGACACCGGATTGGACATCACGATCAGTGCGGCGCCGACGAACGAGGGCCAGTACATGGGATCGCCCATCGGGAGGGTTCCCGCGTAGCTCGCGTCGAACATGCCGCCGAAGGCGACGATGCCCGCCAGGAACAGCAGCGTCGCGGCGACGACGGCGATCTTGTTGACCAACAACATGAATCGGAACCCGTAGATGCACACGACGAGGACCAGCAGTGCGAACACGGCGTAGGCGACCGCGACCATGGCGTCGTTCTGAGGCAGCCCGATCGCGCGGTTGGCGCCGCCCACCAGGACGTCACCCGAGGTCCACACCGAGATCGAGAAGAACGCGACGGCGGTCAGCAGCGACAGGAACGAACCGACCACACGACCGTGGACACCCAGGTGTGCTGACGAGGACACCGCGTTGTTTGTCCCGTTGCGCGGGCCGAACAGTGACATCGGGGCCAGGATCAGCGCCCCGAGGATCAGACCGGACAGAGTGGCAAGCAGGGCATCGCGGAATGACAGCCCGAAGATGATCGGGAAGGTGCCCAGCACGACGGTGGCGATGGTGTTGGCCCCGCCGAAGATCAGCCGGAACAGATCCAGCGGGCCGGCTGTGCGCTCGGCATCAGGGATCGGTTCGACGCCGTGCGTCTCTACCTCGGTCGCCCTGGGCGGTGCGGTGATCGCGGGTGATTCCGTTGCCATGACGATCCTTGCCCGAAGGTGAATGTGATGTGCGTTACGGTAAACCCGCAGTTCAGGACATGCAATCGATTCGATCATGGCACCGCGGTCATGAGTATCGATATGCCAGTAGCTTGCGTCATTTAGATCAGAAGGCGCGGAGTATCACGGCTACGCCGATCTTTCTGCCGGTAGGATTGTGTGGAAAATTTTTCGACCAATTTTCAGGCGGTGCCCGTTGGACGAGGTGGATGAGGCGATCATCAGCCTTCTCGAGGGCGACGGCCGGCTGACGCACCGCGACATCGCGCAGCACGTGGGGCTGTCGCGATCGGCGGCGGCAGCGCGCACACAGCGCCTGCTCGACGGCGGGCAGGTGGTGGTCCGCGGAGTCGTACATCCCGCCGTGCTCGGTCGGGGCGCGCTGGCCCATGTGAGTGTGATGGTCGACGGGCCGGTGGCGCCGATCGCGACAGCGCTGGCGCAACGCGTCGACGTTGCGTTCCTGTCGCTGACGAGCGGTGCGTACGGGTTGATCGCCGAGGTGCGGGTCGGCTCGATCCGCGACATCGACGGCGTGATCGCCGAACTACGCGCCATGACCGGCGTCGTCGGTGTCGACACGCTCACCTATGTCGAGGTGCTGCGCGATGTCGTCGGCCCGGTCGGTGACGTCAGCGTCGAGGTCGACGATGTGGATCTGGCCCTGCTGCGCGCCCTCCAAGATGACGGACGGGCCTCCTACGTGGATCTCGCCGACGCGGTGGGACTTTCACCCGCGGGAGCGCGGCGGCGGGTCGTGCGCTTGGTCGAATCGCAGGTGGTGCGCATCGGTGCCGTGGTCCGGCATTCCGGGCAGGACCGTCAGAGCGCCCTCGGCCTCGGTATCCGGCTGACCGGAGCAGGCGACGAAGTGGTGTCGGCCCTGGTGGGAATGCGGTCGGTCATCTTCGTGGCGCGCACGCTGGGCCGGTTCGATCTGCTGGCCACGGTGCGGGCGTTCTCGGCCGCACAGCTGGTCGAGATCCTCGACGCGGTGCGGGCACTTCCAGGGGTCGGGGTCGTCGAAAGCTGGGTACATCTGGACGTGGTCAAGGAGAGTTATGCCTCCGGCCTGGAGGTGTTGGAATCAGGGTCCGGGTAATCACCCGGGGCCGCCCGGGTTGATGGATACTGCCGGTGTGTCTGCCGATCTGCTCAGCGAGTTGACGCATCTGGTCGCGCTATCGCCACCCAAGTTGGCCGATATCAACGCCGACGTGCGTGAGGTGTGTGCGTCGACGCTGGGGTTGTCGCCCCTGCCTGCGGAGACTCGTGGCGGTTGTGTCGACCCGATGGTGACCGAGTTCGCCGAGCAGTTCAGCATCGACGTCACCGGCATCAACAACGCTCAGCGGGCCGCCTTCGCCGATCTGCTCGGGGCCGACGTATTCACCGTGACGACCATGATCTACGTCGCCGACTTCGTGCCGCGGATGAGGGCCGGGCTCGCCGCCCTTGGCGTGGAATGGCCCGCGGGTCCCGTCGACTGGGACCACGACACCAACCCGGCGGACTACGTGCTGGACACCTTCGTGCCGGCTGTCGGTCGGATGCGCGCATTGGATCCGGTGACTTCCGAGGTCGTGCGGTTGCGCGGGGCCCGCCAGCACAATTGCCGGCTGTGCAAGTCGCTGCGGGAGTCCGCGGCGCTGGAGGCCGGTGCCCGTGAGTCCGACTACGACGCGATCGACGATTTCGAGAACTCCGACCTGTCCGACCGGCACAAGGCCGCATTGCGCTACGTCGACACGCTGATCTGGACTCCGGCTCAGGTGTCCGGCGACGAACTGCGTCAACACTTTTCGCAGGAAGAGGCGGTCGAGTTGACCCTCGACGTGATGCGCAATGCGTGCAACAAGGTCGCTGTCGCGCTGGGAGCCGATGCCGCGCGCGTCGACGAGGGCACCGAGGAGTACCGGCTGGGCGCCGACGGCCAGCCGATCTACCGCTAGCCCAGGTTCAAACCGGTGTAGATCTGGTCGAGCACCGTGGGCAGCAGGGCGTTGGCCGTGGTCCTGCCTTCCGGGGACAGGGTCAGGTTGGTCCAGATCACCAGCGTCACAGCGTTGTCCGGGTCGAACCCGATGAACGAGTTGAACCCAGGCATCTCACCGCCGTGGTAGTACATCGCCGCGTGTGGGCCGAACCGCTGATAGCTGATGCCGTACCCGTACTGCTTGCCGTCGGGATGGTTCGGGTCCTCGGGGCGCAGGCTTTCGCGCCAGCGTTGGGCGAACTGGTCGTCGAACACGCTGCCGGTGACCAGCGCCCGGATCCAGATCGCCAGGTCGTCAGCGGTGGAAATGACCCCACCGGCCGCTGCGGCGTAGGACGGGTTCTGCCGGGTGTATTCGATCGGTTGCAGCGTGCCGGCTTGTGCCGCGGCCACCAGATCGGCCGGGTAGGGCTCATCGACCAACGCGTACAACGTCTTTCCGTACATGTATCCGTGTGCGTAGGGATCCGGCATCGACGTGTCGCCGGCCGCGGGCAACGTGGTGTCATGCATGCCGAGCGGACCGAACAAGCGGCGGTCGAACTGTTCGGCCAGCGGGCTGGCGCCGGCCTTCTCCGCGGTCAGGCCCAGCAGCGCATAGTTGGTGTTGCAGTACTCATAGGCGGTGCCGGGTGGCGCATTCGGTGGATGGGCGAACGCGATGGCCAGCACCTGGGCCGGAGACCAGGCCTTGGCCGGTTCTGCGTCGAGCTGGGCCGCGAGTGCGGGATCGAATGTGTAGCAGTACAGCCCGCTGCGCATCGTCAACAGATCGGCCAGGGTGATGGTGTTGCCGTTGGGCACGTCGAGCACGTACTCCGCAATCGGATTGTCCAACGTGAGCTTGCCGTCCTGGGCCAGCAGCAGGATCAGCGCGGCCGTCATGGTCTTGGTGTTGGAGGCGATCCGGAAGTGGGTGTCGGGTCGCGGAGGTGTCGTCGTCCCCAGTTCGGTGGTCCCGACTTCGGCAGTGAAAGTCCCCTGCGGGGTCTGCAGTTTCACCAGCGCTCCCGGCACCCGCAGTGCGGCGGCCGCGTTCTGCACGATCGTTTGAAAGTGCGCGGCGTCGATGGTTTTGAGGGCAGGCGGTGCCGGCGCCGAACAGGCCACGATGGCCAGTGCCGATGCGACGACGAGGCGCGACGCCTTCATGGCTTCATCGTGCCGCGCCGCGCGCCGGTTTAGGCGAGCAATTCCAGAACACCGTCGACTTCGGCCTCGGTCGTTGCCCACGAGCAGACGAACCGCACGGTGGGCAGCAGCGGATCGGGGCGGTGCACGGAGTATTCGGTCGAGATCGCGGTGTAGGCAGCCGGTGTGAGGTCGACGAAGATCTCGTTGGCCTCTGTAGGCGCGGCCAGTGTCAGGCCGAGTGCCTGCAAACCCGCGCTGAGCCGGGTGGCCATCCGGTTGGCGTGGGCGGCCGTCTGCAGCCACAGCCCGTCACGCAGGATCGCCTCGAACTGGGCGGCGACGAACCGCTGCTTGCTGGCGAGCTGGCCGATCTGCTTCTGCACGAAGTGAATTCCGTCGAACAACTCGGGGCGGCGCACCAGGATCGCGTCGCCCATCAGCATGCCGTTCTTGGTGCCGCCGACGGTGACGATGTCCGCGTCAGCGATGGCGTCGCGAGCAGAGATGTCCAGTGCGGCAATCGCATTTGCGACACGGGAGCCGTCGACGTGGACGAGGAGATCGAGATCGTGGGCGTGGTCGACGAAGTCCTTGATGGCTTGTGGGGTCCACACGCGGCCGTTCTCAGTGGACTGGGTGATGGTCACGATGCGTGGCTGTGAGTGATGGACCGGCCCGCGGCGGGCCACCGCGGTGTCGAGCAGCGCCGGGTCGATCAGGCCGTTGTCGCTGGGCAGCGGTGTCACCGGGGCGCCGGAGAGCCGGACCGGCCCGCCTGCCTCATCGATCAGTGAGTGCGCGATATCGCTGCACAGGATCTCCTGCCACGGCCGCACCGCGGCGGTCAGCGCGATGATGTTGGCCGCCGTGCCGGTGAGCGCGAACAGCACCTCGGCGTCGGGGGAGTCGAACGCGGCCTTGACGGCCTCGGCCGCGCGTCGCGTGGCGTCGTCGTTCCCGTACGACGCGACAGCGCCGGCGTTGGCCTTGACGATCGCGTCGATCATCTTCGGGTGGGCGGGCGCGGCATTGTCGGAGGCGAACGCGTGAGAAGGCACGTCCGCCATGATCCCACCGGCGAGCGCTACTTCGAGGCGACCTTCTTCTTGAGGAACAGCGCAGGCAATACCACCGTGGCCACAGCCGTGACCAGCCAGACCACCACGGTGGCCGCGATCCAGGAACCGATGCCGCTGATGCTGAGGCCACGGGTGAGCACCGAGGCCAGGATCAGTGCGACCAAGGTGGAGATCAGCCCGATTCCGCCCAGGAAGGCCGACGCGTAACGGCTGGCCATCTTGAGGAAGAACGGCGACAGAATGGCCTGTGCGACGGAGAAGATCACCACCGCGGTGATGAAGCCCCACGCTGACACCGAGACGCCCGGGATCAGCCATGCGGCGACCAACAAGCCGAGCGCCGAGGAACCGAGAAAGATCGCTATGCGCAGCAGAAAGCGGATCATGCGGTGAGAGTAACCGCGTCGGGCCTGGCTGTGGCCCCTGATTGACGTCCCGACCCGCGCTGTATGCGACCATATTGCCGCGCAGACGCGTCTGGGGGCGGTAGCTCAGTTGGTTAGAGCCGTGGACTCATAATCCATTGGTCGCGGGTTCGAGCCCCGCCCGCCCTACTTCACCAGCGCTATTACGTCGGTTGATGGTGTTTCGGTAACGGTTTCAGAAAGTCTTAGAACGTTACGAGAAATGTTCCGCGCCGCGTACGCACCCACTGTTTCCCTGGTTGTATCCAATACGGGGCATCGTCACTGTAGTCAGATTTGCCGGGGCAGAAATGGGGGAACGAGAATGCGTTTAGCCGCCACCGTGATCACCATCGCTGCTGCGTGCGTCCTTGTCGCGGGATGTGGTGATTCGTCGGAACCGGCAGCCGAGACAACGGCGACCACACCGATGATCACCTCGTTCCCCCCGACGCCGCTGAGGCAGAAACTGCTGCCCCGCTTGTTGCTTTCGCCCGAGCAGATCAACGCGGCCATGGCCGCGGGGGGAATGGCGGTCACGGGTACCGACTCTCAAATGTCTGATGACAGCGGGACGATGGCGCCTCGTGAATGCCTCGCGGTCGACGGTGCCGTGCAGGCGCCCGTGTATGCCGACAGTGGATTCACCGACGAGCAAGAGATCACGCTGGGGGAGCCGGACGTCCTCGCTCACTACGCCAAGCAGGCTGTGGTTCGATTCGCCGACGCCGACCAGGCCAAGGCCTTCTACAACGCCTCGGTTCAGCAGTGGCCCGCGTGCAAGACCTACACGCACACGCAGACCGGCACGATGTGGGAAATGGGCCCCATCTCCACCGACGGCGGCGTGCTGAGCACGGTGACAACCCAGACCAACGCTCAGGCGGGCGGGTGGGCCTGCGGTCGGGCGTTGACCGCCAACAACAACATCGTGGTCGACGTCAACACGTGCAGTGCCAACCCGGCCGATTCGGCTGTCAAGATCGTCAAGCAGATCTCGGCGCGGATCGACGCACCACCCATCGTTTCCTAGGCGCTCGTCACGGGGCTGTCGGAGTCTTTGCCCTCGCGGACTGCGCGGCGGGTGCTAGACAGGCCTGTATGGCATGGGATTTCAGCACTGAACCGGAGTTCCAGAAGAAGCTCGATTGGGTCAAGCAGTTCTGTGAGGACAAGGTCGAGCCGCTCGACCACGTCTTCCCGTATGCGGTGCGCTCACCCGATCCGGTGGTGAAGTCCTATGTCCGCGAATTGCAGCAGGAGGTCAAGGATCAGGGTCTGTGGGCCATCTTCCTGGACTCCGACCTCGGCGGGCCGGGCTTCGGGCAGCTCAAGCTCGGCTTGCTGAACGAGATCATCGGGCGATATGCCGGGGCGCCGCACATGTTCGGAGCGTCGGCTCCCGACACCGGCAACATGGAGATGCTCGCCGCCTATGGCACCGACGAGCAAAAAGAACGCTGGCTGGTTCCATTGCTCAACCAAGACCTGTTCTCGGCGTACTCGATGACGGAACCGCAGGGCGGTAGCGACCCCAGCCTGTTCAAGACGCACGCCGTGCGGGACGGCGGTGAGTGGGTGATCAACGGCGAGAAATGGTTCACCTCGGCGGGAAGGGTCGCCGACATTCTGTTCGTGATGTGTACCAACGGCATGTTCGTGGTGCCGCGCACGACGCCGGGTGTGGAGATCATGCCCGAGCCGCGAAACCACAACCACATCGTCTACCGCGATGTTCGGGTGCCGCTCGACCACCTGCTCGGTCCGGAGGACGGTGCAAAGGTATTGGCGCAGAGGCGCCTTGGCGGCGGACGGATCCACCACGCCATGCGCACCATCGCCCAATGCAACCTGGCGTTCGACATGATGTGCGAGCGAGCACTCAGCCGGCAGTCCCACGGCAAGCTCATCTCCGAACATCAGATGGTGCAGGAGAAGATCGCCGAGTCCTACGCGATGATCAAGATGCTGCGACTGTTCGTCCTGGAGACAGCGTGGAAGATCGACCAAACCTCGACCCAGGAAGCACGCACCGAGATCGCCGCCGTCAAGTTCACCATGGCGAAGGTGCTGCGTGAGGTGTCGTTCAACGCCCTGCACATTCTGGGTTCGCTTGGCACCACCGATCTCACGCCCATTCAGGCGATGTACGCCGGTGCCCCGACCATGGGCATCGCCGACGGCGTCGACGAGGTGCACAAGGCCACCGTGGCGCGCCGGGTGCTCCGGGACTATCAGCCGCACGAGGGGAATTTCCCGACCGAGTTCATCCCGTACAAGCGCGAAGAAGCCCGTATGAAGATGAAGCCCGTGCTGGCTGCCAGACCCGAGCTGGCCGCTTCCGCCGAGGCCTACCAGAAGTATTTCGAACGCCACCGCTGAAGCGTCAGACCTGAATGGCCGCAAGGGCATCGAAGCGGTCGGTCCGGCTCCGGCGCACGCTCAGAAACCACCGGCCGTGATGGGCGGCAAGCCCATCACGGCCGGTGGTTTCCAGCTGGTCTAATACCAGACTTTTCGTCCGCCGACCGGACGGCCAACGGCTCCGAGAATCCACAAGATGACCCCGATCACCAGCAGAATCCCACCGATGGTGTACAGGATCGATACGCCGGCGAAATAGCCGATCAACAAGAGGATGATGCCGAGCACGATCATGGTCAATCCGTTCGACGAAGGAAACCTCGCGGTCTGTCGCAGTAGGTAATTGCCACATCTGTCGATATTCAAACGTGCGGATGCATCCGCGCAGTTGGCATCCTCGACGATGGCAGATCCGCACCGGCGGACAGTGTTGCTCGGGGCGCGCGATCTTGCGCCCTGCACGTCACGCCGGCGGCGGCGGAGGGGGTGGCGGCGGAGCGGGCGGCGGCAGCGTGATCGGCGGCAGCCCGGGGATCTCGATGACGTTGGGCGGTGGGGGCGGCCCGAGCTCGTTCAGCGTTGGGGGCGGTGGTGGCAGGTCGGGCGGTGGAATGTAGACCGGTGGCGGCACGTACCCGGAGCTGGTGTTGATCGTGACGATCGAGCCGGGAATGGTCCTGCCGCTCGGTGTCGTCCCGACCACCGATCCCTTGGTGGCGTTGTTGTTGACCTGTGCCGTCTTGTCGGCGACTCGGAAGCCGGCGTCCAGCAGGCGCTTACGTGCCTCCTCGACCTTCATCCCGCTGACGCTCGGCACCTCGCCGCCGGGACCGCCGTCGACGTAGCGCGGGTCGGTGGGCGGCAGGGCCACCGGGCCGAAGGAGTCGGCGATGGGACTCATTGCGGCGTACCACGTCAACGCAGGCTCGGTGCCGCCGAACAGGGTGCCGTCGCCACATTTGCGCAACGGGTACGAGCACAGCCCCGACGGTGACGAGGAGTCGTCGAAGATGTAGTTGGCGGCCGCGTACTGGTTGGTGAAGCCGAGGAAACCCGATGACCGGTGGGCCTCGGTGGTGCCGGTCTTACCGGACATCGGTAGCTTCCAGCCGACCGAACTCGCTGCGCCGGCGGCCGTTCCGCTCGAATGGTCCTTGCCCAGCGCGTTGGCCAGAGTGTTGGCAAGGCCCTCCGGCACCGCCTGGTCGCAGGGAACCGTCTGCACACGCACTTCACGGCCGTGCCGGTCGAAGATCTTGTCGATCGGGTTCGGCGGGCACCAGGTGCCGCCCGAGGCCAGAGTGGCCCCCACGTTGGCCAATTCGAGTGCGTTGAGCTCGAACGGCCCGAGGGTGAAGGATCCGATGTTCTGCCGCTTGATGTAGTCGGCGATGCTTTCGTTGGAGTCAGGGTTGTAGTCGCGGGCACTGCCGGGTTCGGCGTAGGACCGCAGCCCCAGCCGGACTGCCATATCCACCGCGCGTGGCACCCCGATCTGTGAGATGAGTTTGGCGAACGCGGTATTGGGCGACTGGGCCAGCGCATCGGTGACAGGCAGCGAGCCGGAGAACGCTCTTGCGTTGCGCACACACCAGGTTTCCCTCGGGCACCCTGGGGTGTCGCTGCTGCCCAGACCCTTGCCCATGAATGTTCCGGGGACGTCGAGTCGGGTATTGATACCCATCCCCATGTCCAGGGCGGCGGCGGTGGTGAAGATCTTGAAGATCGACCCGGCGCCGTCACCCACCAACGAGAACGGCTGTGGCTGCACGGTTTGTCGGGCATCCAGGTCGAGTCCATAGGTGCGGCTGTCGCCCATCGCGATCACCCGATGGTTGTCCTTGCCCGGGGTGATCACGTTCATCACGCTCGCGACTCCGGCCGCGTTGGGGTTGGCGTACTTTTGCAGTGCCGCGGTAACGCTGTCCTGAACCTTGGGGTCCAGTGTGGTGCGGATCAGGTATCCGTTGCGCGCGACGTCTTCCATGGTCAGACCGGCGCGCGCCAGGTATTGCAGCACGTACTCGCAGAAGAAGGCGCGGTTGCCCGCGGCGATGCAGCCTTGCGGCAGCGGATCGGCGTGGGGGAGTACGCCCAGCGGTGCCGCTTTGGCGGCGCGTAGTTCCTCGGCCCGGTCCGGCAGATAGTCGATCAACGTGTCGAGCACCAGGTTGCGTCGTGCCAGGGCGCCGTCCGGGTTTGTGTAGGGATCGAGCGCGCTGGTGGATCGGACCACGCCGGCCAGCAGGGCGGCCTGCGGCCAGGTGAGGTCCGCGGCGTCGACGCCGAAGTAGGTGCGCGCCGCGTCCTGAACTCCGAAGGCGCCGTTGCCGAACGACACGAGATTGAGGTACCGGGCCAAGATCTCGCCTTTGGGCAGCGTCTTGTCCATCGCCAGCGCGATGCGGATCTCGCGCAGTTTGCGGGCGGGGCTGACCTCGACGGCGGCCCGGCGCTCGGCGTCGGTCTTCGCCTTGACCAGCAGGTTGTAGTTCTTGACGTACTGCTGCTCGAGGGTCGACCCGCCGCGGACGTCTTCGATGCCACGCATGTAGCCGAGCAGTCCGTTGAGCGTTCCCTGGACGTCCACCCCGTTGTGCTCGACGAAACGCTTGTCCTCCACCGACACGATCGCCAGCTTCATGGTGTCGGCGATCCGGTCGCTGGGCACCACCCACCGGCGCTGCTCGTACAGCCACGCGATCGGTTGGCCGGAGGAATCCACCATGGTGGTCACGACCGGCGCGTCGCCTTCGAGCACTTGCGCCGAATCCTGTGCCACCGTGTCGGACAGCCGTGCGGTCATGATTCCCACACCGCCGACCACAGGGAACATCAACACTGCCGCCAGCAATCCGGCCAGCACACAGTGCATGGCCAGCTTGGCAACTGTAGACCGCGAACCCTCTGGCGGGCCGGACATGCTCTCTAGCGTAAGGGGGACAACAGTGGTCCATGGGTAGATCACACGCAACACGTTGGCTACGTTGTGATTTCAGAACGCTTCAACATCCGTCCTGTTGGGCTGTTGGCGGACGCTGTCGGCCGTGGCCGGCGCTGCGACGCTCCGGTGCGCAACCTGCGCGAAAGGGCGTCGCTAACGATCCCCGCGACTGCAATTGGGATTCGCCGGCTTGGCCGCCCAGGTGCAGACGTCGATGTAGGTGGTGTCGGCGTACCCACCACCGTCGAACACCCCGTACGCGTCGCCGTGGGTTCCGGTGTACGTGGCTCCGCCACCTCCGCCACCGCTCGAGCTGATGATCGTGGTGAGGGCCCATCCCTTGCCCTGCAGCGCGTTCTTGTACGCGGTCATCACGTCACCCGGTGACCCGTTCACCTGGTAGTGCAGGTGGATACCGCCGTCGGCGATGTCATCGGGGCCCTTGGTCTGCTGCACGTCTGCCGGCGTCGGCAAGAGCGACGCCAACGCCTCACCGCCGCCCGCCGCGGTCGTGGCGGTGGTGGTCGTCGTGGTGGCGTCGGCCTTCTCGGTCACCGGGCCGCACGCCGTGGCGGCCAGGCCGATCGCCAGAGCGCCGATAAGGCAGGTTGCAGTGTTCTTCGTCATCGGCCTCCCCGTTCGTCTTGCCGCACGGTACCAATGTGAGCAAATGCGGTTGCACGATATTGACGCGACAAATACCAGGTGGTTCCTATCGCAAACACACATCGTGCCGTTTGCCGCAACCGCGGGCTCTGCTAGCCCGGCTATCTGTTTGATTGCCGTTACATTGGTGTGCCCCGCAGGCGAGCGCGGCACATTCTCACAGCTGCCGCCTGGCAAAGACCAAGCCACGCCATAGCGTGCGATTTGTGACTGTGTCGTGTCCCAAATGTGACCGCTGCAGACCAGTGTGTCCAAAGTGACTCAAGTGCAACAAATGCACTCACGTCAGAGCGGGGAGGCCACCATGTCTGCGACCACCACACTGGGCCGGCTACTTGGGTACGCGGCGCTGAGTGCCGCCGGCGCGCTGGCGGTCCTGACCGCGAGCAACGGGTTGGCGGGAGCTGCGCCGCGGACGCCGCTGCCCACCGACGACCAGGCGCCCGCGGTGCCGTTCGATCCAGGCGCGTTGGTCAGCGCCATCGACAACTACGCATCGCTGCTGTCGATTCTGACCGGAGGTCAGCGCGCACAGCCGGTTCTCGGCGGGCCGGTCGGCACGGTGCAACAACCACCCGCCATCGTTCAACAACCGACCGGCGCCTACCCGATGATCCCCGGGGTGCCCATGCTCCCCGGCGAACCGTGAACCCCATGTCCCCGAAACCCGTGTATCCCACACAGCAGAGAACAATCGATCAGCGGAACGGAGCGAATCGCCGTGTACATCAGTCGAACAGTTGACATGCGAACCGCGCGGATCGCCCTCTCGCTGATCCGGTGCCCCATCAAGAGCCGGCGTTATCCCGCCAGCCAGGAGCGGCTGGTCACGCCGCAGGAAGCCGAGCTGCTTGCACGGTAGTCAGTTCACGATCCGCTTGTTGGCGGCGTCGGCGCGGGCGCCGCGGAAGGCGAGCCCGTGACGACCGTGAACGGCAGCTCGGTCCGGCCGAGCTGGACGAGCGGCTCGGGGGTCACCGCTACCGCCTGCACGCTGCCCTTGCCCGCGGTCATCGACTTGTCCAGGGCGACCCGGTATTTCAGGCTCCGGTTCGCGCCCTTGGGCAGTGCCTGGACGTTGGTGAACAGCGCGAGATAGTCCATGCCCGTGGTGATTCCCGGATGCTCCAGCGCGATCCACGTGTCGGTGGCCGGGTCGAAGCGTTCGATGGTTCCTGCGGGTACCCCGTTGGGGGAGGTGGCGCAACTGCACCGGGCGAGGACCACCACCACGCCCACCCGGGGGTAGTCGACGGCGGAGTTGTTGCACAGCTCGACCTCTACCTCGGCCGGTGCCGCGCCCGGAATGATCGTCGCGGTGGGCAAGCCCGTCAGCGCCACCGTGATCCGGCCGATCGGCGGAACCGGTTCCAGGGTCTCGGCGCTGGGGATCGGGGCGGATTCGGGGTTGACCTCGCACCTGCCGGCCGGGGCGGGCGTCGCCGGTGCCGTGACCACAGCGGTGCCGAGAGTGGGTGTCGTGGGGCCCGTCCCGGTGACGCCGGCGGTACACGCGGCCACGGCGACTGTGGTGAAGGCCCACGCGGTCAACGTAACCGTCCTTGACCGTCGGCGGCGTGGCAGCGTGGTCATATCGGTGACCTCCGCGGGTTGCGGGGCAGTGAATCCGCGCTGATTGCACCACACGTGCTGGTCACTTCACGACGGGATCCGCAAAAAGCAGGTAGTCAGGCGGCGGGCAGTGCGTCCAGGGCCACCCGCTCGGCGTCGTAGGTGTTGATGGCGACGCTGTCGAGGATCGCGTGCAGTTGTTCTGCCTGTGCGTGCGGGGCGAGTTCGGTCGAGCGGTAGATGCTCCCGGCGGCGCGCGCCTGCCGCCGCACGTGGCGGGTGCGATCCATGCGCAGGTCTTCGTAGCGACGCAGGCGGGCACCGAGTTCGTCGGTCCGGGCGCCACGCAGGACGACCGCCAGCGTCATCGCATCCTCGATGGCCTGATTGGCGCCCTGCCCGAGGTGCGGCGTGACCGCGTGGGCGCTGTCGCCCAGCAACGTGATCCGGTTGGTCGACCACCGGTCCAGCGGCTCGCGGTCGTAGATGCCCCATCGGAACGTGGAATCCATCGCGCCGATGATCGACAGCACGGTGGGGTCCCACCCGCGGTACGCGGCGGCGAGCTCGGCGACATCACCAGGGGCGGTCCAGGATTCGGTGACGGTGAGATTGGTGGGGACGAACGCCACGATATTGAGGAGATTGCCGGCCGAGACCGGGTAGGCCAGGAAGCTCTGCCGGGGCCCCAGCCACATCGAGCTGGCATTCATGTCGACGACGCCGCGCAGCCGGTCGGCGGGAATCAGCCCGCGATAGGCCATGATTCCCTCGCTCACAGGTTCGGCCGCACGTGTCACCATGCCTTGCAGGCGGGAGTGAATACCGTCGGCGCCGACCAGGAGATCCGCGTCAACGGTTGTGCCGTCAGCGAATTCGACGCGGACCCCGTCGCCGTGCTCGGTGGCCCCGACGCAGGAGCGGCCGAGGCGCAGCGCATCGGCGGGCAGTGCGTCGGCCAGTATTTTCTGGAATTCGCCGCGGTGCAGGCACCAGGTGCGGGCCGGGTCCCCGAAGCCCAGGGTCGACGGTTCTCCGGCGATCGGGTCGGACTGCCAGGTGCGGAATTGATAGTGCGTGACCGGACCGGCGATCGCCGCGACCGCGTCGCCCACTCCCAGCGTGTTCAGGATGCGGGATCCGTTCGTCGCGATGGAGACCCCCGCGCCGAGCGCTTTGAGCGCGTGCGCCTGCTCGTACACAGTCGCGTCGATTCCATTGGCACGTAAGGCAATCGCGGCTGTCAAACCGCCGATGCCGGCACCCACGACGGCGACTCGAAGTCCGGTCATGAGTTCCTCCTCAGTCCGCAATATTTGTACCGATCGATACAACATTGACTATAAATGTACCGATCGGTACAGTCAAGGGGTGGCCAGGACAGCGGACCCCGTCAAGCGCGAAGAGCTGTTGAACGGTGTGGTGGGGTATCTCGAACAGCACGGCATCGGTGAGATGTCGCTCGCGCCGATGGCCCAGGCCCTTGGTACGAGCAAGCGCATGCTGCTGTACTACTTCGGCGACCGGGCCGAACTGCTGGCCCAGGCACTGGACGCGAGCCGTCCGCAGCTGGGGGAGATGTTCGCCCGTGTCACCACCGCAGACGAATTCGTCGACGCGGCACGGACCCTGTGGCGCGAACTGACCCGGGGCGGCGAACGTCGCAACGTACGCTTGCTGCTGCAGGTCCTCAGTCTGGCGGTCACCGACGCTCAGACGTACGGCGAGGCGGCCCGAAACGCGGTCGAGGTGATGATCGCGCCGATCGCGCAAGCCTTGTCAGCGATCGGGTACCCCGACGACAATGCTTGTGCGCGTGCCACATTGGTGGTGTCGGGGCTGCGGGGCCTGTGTCAGGACGGCCTGGTCACCGCGGACCGGAAGCGGGTCGACGCCGCCGCCGAGCTGTTGATCGCAGCGGCGGTCGCCTAGGCGTCGGCCGCGAACATCCAATGCGGCGGATCACTGCTCGATACTGACTGCAATCCGCCGCATTGACGGCTACGCGGCGCGGTCGAGTCGAGTGAACGCACATCCAGGCCCGCATGGGCGGCCGGCCACCGCGATCCCGTGCCGGTGCAGGATTCGAGCGATCTTGCCCGCGGTCTGACACGGCCGGTCGAAGACCTGCCCATAGGACAGCCTGACGGTCGAACGACCGCCGACCGCGGCATCCAGGTCCCGTTCGAAATCCGCATCTCGGCTGGTCGCCGAGTCGTGGAACACCCTGCCGTCGAGCTCGACGACGAGCCGTTCACCGTACTCCGCGTCGCGATAGCAGACGCCGAGCGATGAGGCGGACCGCTTCTGGCGAGCTGCTCGCGGCAGACCGTGGGGACGCTCGACGCGGACAAGATAGCCGTGCTCAAGCACCGAGCAGGTGCCGTCGGCGATGTCGATCAGCACCGCCCGCAACCAGCGACGGCGCCTCAGCCGACCCCGCGAATCGAGAGCTTTCAGCAGCCGCCGCGCAGTGGTGCGCCGAGATTGGCAGGCATTGGCCAGGACGGCTATGGCATCGAGTTCGCGCGCAGAACGGCCGGCGACGTCGAGAGCGGCTTCCTCGTAACGCATCTGCGGCGGCCCGGCGTTCCACAGCACGCGACCGTCAAGGTGGGCGACCCGGTGAATGCGGACGCCGACCGGCTCAGCCAATGTCGACCGTTGCCGATCGACGGCGACATGGATCGGCAACGATTGCGCACCCAACGCCGATTCGAAGCACAGAGCGGCCGGTGCCGCGTAAAGCACTGCAGCCCAAGCCCGCTGCATCCAGCTCAGCGGGCCGGTGTGTTCGACATAAACGCCGCTGTGCACCCGCGCCCACTCATTGCGTCTGAGCAATCGTCGGATTTCATGCTCAGCCAGCCCCGCATCCAACGCCTGCCGACGCGAGATCACCCCATCCTGCTGCCGAAGAGCCTCACCGACATCCACGGAATCGATGCTCGTCGACCGGCGCCAGCCCCACCAGAGCCATTCGGTGACCTGTGGATAACCATCTAGGTGGCGGATCACTGCTCGATACTGACTGCAATCCGCCGCATTGACGGCGGTCGCCTAGGCGTTCGAGCGTTCCATCGCCCGCGCCACCACGCCGCGTGCCGGGCGCTGGCGAACCAGCTGCGGCCACCAGAACCAGCGGCCCATCAGCGCCGCGATCGACGGCGTCATGAACGACCGGATCACCAGGGTGTCGAACAGCAGACCCAACCCGATCGTCGAACCCACCTGGGCCACCACGATCATCTCGCTCACCACCATCGACATCATGGTGAACGCGAACACCAGCCCGGCCGCCGTCACCACCGAACCGCTGCCGCCCATGGCCCGGATGATGCCGGTGTTGATACCTGCCGGCAGCTCCTCTTTGAGCCGCGCCACCAACAGCAGGTTGTAGTCCGCCCCGACGGCCAGCAGCACGATCACCGCCATCGCCATCACCATGAAGTGCAGCTCGATCCCTAACAGGTGCTGCCACACCAGGACTGACAAGCCGAACGATGTCCCGAGCGAGATCAGAACGGTGCCCACGATCACCGCTGCCGCCACCAGGCTGCGCGTGATGATCAACATGATGATGAAGATCAGGCAGATCGCCGAGATCCCGGCGATCAGGAGGTCGTAGTTGTTGCCCTCCTGCATGTCCTTGAAGGCCGAGGCGGTGCCGCCCATGTAGATCTTCGAGCCCTCCCACGGGGTGTTCTTCATGGCCTCCTTTGCGGCCAATTTGATCCCGTCGATGATCTTGATGCCTTCCGGCGTCAGCGGATCACCGTCGTGAGAGATGATGAAACGCACCGCTTTTCCATCCGGCGAGATGAAGCTCTTCATGCCTCGCTTGAAGTCGGCGTTGTTGAAGGTCTCCGGCGGCAGATAGAAGGTGTCGTCGTTCTTGGCGTCGTTGAATGCCGTACCCATGGCGGTCTGGTTTTCCGACATCGCCGCCATCTGATCCTGCAGACCCTTCTGGGTCTGATACATGGTCAGCATCATGGTCTTCATGTTCCGCATGGTGTCGATCTGCGGCTGCATCATCGTCGCCATCTGAGGCATCAGTTCGTCGAGCCGATGCATGTCGGGCATCAGTTCCTCGATGCTCTCTGTCAGGGAGTCCACCCCGTCGAGAGCATCGAACACCGAACGCATCGACTGGCAGACCGGAATGTCGTAGCAGTGCGGCTCCCAGTAGAGGTAGTTCCGCAGTGGGCGCAGGAAATCGTCGAAATCGGCGATGTGGTCCCGAAGTTCCTTGACGTCGACGACCATCGTGTCCATCTTGCCCACCATGTTGTGGGTGATGCCGCTCATCTCGACCATGAGCTCGATCATCCGATCCATCGTGTTGATGGTCTTCTGCATCTCGTCGGCCTGCAGCAGCATGTCGTCGGCACGGTCCATCAGATACTTGCGGTTCATCGTCTGGCTGACCCCGCCCATACTCATCTGGGCCGGAATCGTGCTGAACTCCAGCGGTTCACCCTGCGGGCGGGTGATGGCCTGCACGCTGCCGACCCCGGGCACCTCGAAGACCCGCTTGGCGATCCGGTCGATCACCAGGAAGTCCGCCGAATTGCGTACGTCGTGGTCGGTCTCGATCAGCAGCAGTTCGGGGTTCATCTTCGCCGCCGAGAAGTGCCGGTCGGCGGCGGCGAATCCCTCCTGCGCCGGCAGATCGGTGGGCAGGTAGTTGCGGTCGTTGTAGTTGGTCCGATAGCCCGGCAGGGTGAGCAGGCCGACCAAGGACAGCAAGATGGTGGCCAGAAGTACCGGCCCCGGCCAGCGGACCACGAAGGCTCCCAGCCGCCGCCAGAAGCGGATTCGCATGGCGCGTTTGGGCTCGAGCACCTTGCCGAACCGGCTGGCCACCGTGATGATCGCGGGCCCCAGCGTGAGCGCCGCCAGCACTGTGACCGTCATACCGACAGCCATCGGAATGCCGAGCGTCTGGAAATACGGCAACCGGGTGAAATGCAGACACAACGTCGCGCCGGCGATCGTCATACCGGAGCCCAGCACCACATGCGCGGTGCCGTGGAACATCGTGTAGTAGGCCTGTTCTCGGTCTTCACCAACACTTCGCGCTTCCTGATATCGGCCGATCAGGAAGATCGCGTAGTCGGTGGATGCCGCGATCGCGAGGGTGACCAGAAGCTGCGTCGCGAAGGTCGAGAGGCCGATCAGTTCGTGATAGCCCAGGAAAGCCACCACGGCGCGGGCCGCGGAGAGCTCGATCACCACCATCAACAGCACCAGGATCACCGTGATGATCGACCGGTACACGAGCAGCAGCATCGTGATGATCACCGCGAAGGTGACGCCTTCGATGATCTTGACGCTGCGGTCACCGGAGATCTGCTGATCGGCGGCCAGCGCGGTGGGCCCGGTGACGTACACCTTGAGTCCGGGCGGTGGCGACAGCCCCGCGATCAGTTTCTGAACAGCCTCCACCGATTCGTTGGCCAGTGCTTCACCCATGTTGCCGGCCAGGTAGACCTGGACGTAGGTGGCTTTACCGTCGTTGCTCTGGGCACCGGCCTCGGTGAGCGGGTCGCCCCAGAAGTCCTGGACGTGCTCGACATGCTTCTTGTCGGCTTCCAGCTTGTCGACCATGTCGTTGTAGAACCGATGGGCGGCGTCGTCGAGCTTGCCGTCCCCCTGGGCCTCCAGCACGATCATCGCGGAGCTGTCGGAGTGGAACTCGTCGAACACCGTGCCGACGCGCTTCATCGCGATCACCGACGGCGCGTCGCTGGGACTCATCGACACCGAACGCATCTGGCCGACCACCTCGAGCGGTGGGACGGTGGCGCTCAGGTACGCCAGGAGAGCGATCCAGCCGACAATCACCGGAATGGCGAATCGACGGATCCATCGAGCAATCCCCGTGTGGGGAGCTCTGGAATCGGCCATCAGGAACCCTTGGTGGTCGGTGTGGGGTGAGCACGATGCAGCGGCAGGGGCGCTGTGTGAAGGCTTACCTTACTACGTGGTGTCGTTCCCCCCGTCTTACCAGACCGGGCACCGCGACGGGCCGCCAGCCATCTCAAGCAGGCACTACACGCCGGCCGGCTCGACATCGTCGACGCGGCCCAGCCGCCACCGACCTTCGCCGAGCAGTTCCAGATGCGTGTTGTGGTGGCGATGCACCGTGGTGCGGTGGGTGACGCTGACCAGCACCGTGTCGGGCAACTCGCGACGGATCAGGCTGTAGATCATGAATTCCAGCGGCTCGTCGAGTGCGGAGGTCGCCTCGTCGAGGAACACCACCTTGGGTCTGGTCAACAGCACCCGGGCGAAAGCCACGCGCTGCTGCTCGCCGGGGGAGAGCACCTTGGCCCAGTCGCCCTCCTCGTCGAGCCGGTCGACGTAGCGCGGCAGGGCGACCGTGAGCAGGGCGTCCCGGAGCGCCTCGTCAGGCAGGTCGCCGGGTTGGTGCGGATAGGACACCACGGTCCTCAGGTCGCCCAGCGGAACGTAGGGCACCTGCGACAGATACAGCGTCTCGTTGACGCCCTGCGGGCACCGCACCGTGCCGGAGGCGTACGGCCACAGCTGGGCGATGCTGCGCAACAGCGTGGTCTTGCCGGTGCCCGACTTGCCGGTGATGATCATCGCCTCGCCGGTGGCCAGGGACAGGCTCAGATCGTCGATCAACTGCTCGCCGGCCGGATTGCGCACCTCGACATCGCCGAGCTCGACCAGGCTGTCGGTGTCCGTGGCGAGTTCGGCGACCTCCAGCTTGGGCAGTGCGCGGCTCTGCTCGTCGGCGGTGACCAGTCCGTGCAGACGGATGATCGAGGCCCGGTAGCCGGCGAACGTGTCATAGGAATTGCGGAAGAACGACAACGCATCCTGGATGGCGCCGAAGGCGGCCACCGACTGATTGACCGTCCCCAGCTGGATCTGGCCGCTGAACAACCGCGGCGCCTGCAGGGCCCATGGCAGCGGGATGATGATGTGGTTCATCGACAGGTTCCACCCGGTGAACACCATGGTCCTGTTGATGAAGTGCTTGTAGTTGGTGACGACGGCGCCGAAGCGTTCCCGCAGCTGTGACCGCTCGACCTTCTCTCCGCGGTACAGGGCGACCGACTCGGCGGCGTCGCGCAGGCGCACCAGCGCGTAACGGAATGCGGCGTTGAACTTTTCGTTGTTGAACGACAGCCGGATCAGCGGACGGCCGAGCGCGAACGCGATCACGGTGGCGAAGGCGACGTAGACGAACACCGACCAGAACATCGCGCGCGGTATGTCGATGCCGAAGACGCTGAGGTCACCCGAGAGGTTCCACAGGATCGAGGTGAACGAGACGACGGACACGATCGACGAGATCGCCCCGAACGGCAGTGTGCCGTTGCTGGTCTGGTGCGGGGTGTTGGGCTGTGGCCCGGACAGGGCGGTGAACACGTCGATGTCGGACTGGATGCGCTGATCCGGGTTGTCGATGGTCTGGTCGATGAACCGGGACCGGTAATAGGCACGGCCGTCCAGCCAGTCGCCGGTGAGCCGGTCGGTCAGCCACGTGCGCCAGGCCAGCATGAACCGCTGCGTCATGAACAGGTCGATCAAGACCCGGGTGACCAGGATCGCGGCCAGCACCGAGAAGATGAGCAGTGCGATCCAGAAGCCCCTGATACCAGAGGTTCTCACCTCTTCGTTGCCGGTGGCCCAGCCCTGCACCGCCACCTGCGCGGCGGAGTACAGGTCGTTGCTCTGGTAGCTGAACAACACCGCCAGCCGCACGCCGATGATCACCGACAGCAACATCGCGGCCAGTGTCAGCCACGGCTTGAGGCTGTGCCGTCCGCTGAAGTAGGCGCCGGTGACGGTCCAGAACTGCCGGCCCCACGTGGTGAAGCGGGCGAGCAGGGTCAGCACCGCCAGGGTGCACACCGCGGTGATGGTCCAGGCCTGGGCCAGCCACCACAGGGAGTGCAGTAGCTCGGAGCTCCAATCGATCGAGGGCGAGAACGGTTTGAGGTCATTCACGAGTCATCCTCAGGATCTGCCGACTGGATTGCCAGACGTGTCTGCGTGAAGCTACCGCAGCCGATCCGCCGGGGCTCACCGCAACACCGGGATTCCGGCAAGTTCACCGGGCTGGGTAAAAGGTCCAAACTTTGGAGCTCTATTGCCGAAGTGGCGCGCCAATCCCGGTGTTCGTCGGTAGGGTGGCGTTCGTCGACAGTGCACGTCCTCACGATCGTCCGAACGGCAAGGAAACCTGTTGGTTCTCTACGAATTTCGGTGTGCGTCCGGTTGCGGCGTCACGAAAGAGATGTACTCGATGAGCGCGCGTCCCGACGTGATCGACTGCCCGGACTGCCAAGGACCGGCACGCAGGACCATCGCGGCGCCGAACCTGGGTCGCGGCAGCTCTACCGCCATGGCGTTGCAGGACGCGACGCGCGCGTCGTCCGACCGTCCTGCAGTCGTCCCCGGCCCGCCATCCGGCGGCCGGCGGCAGAAAGTCACCACCAACCCGCTTCACCAGAAGTTGCCCCGTCCCTGAAGGAGGATCAATGCCCGAGGTTGTCTTCCCGCTCGACTCGACAAAGAAGTTCACCGATCAGGAGAAGCTCGGCCACAACCGGTGGCACCCCGACATCCCGGCCGCGGTGACGGTCAAGCAGGGTGACTCATTCCGGGTGCACTGTCGCGAGTGGTTCGACGGCGCGATCGTCAACGACGATTCCGCCGACGACATCCTCAACGCGCCGTTGACGACGGTGCACGTGCTCTCGGGCCCGATCGCCGTCGAGGGCGCCAAGCCGGGCGATCTGCTCATCGTCGACATCCTCGACGTCGGCCCCATCCCGCAGGAGGACTCCGGGCCGCTGGCAGGCCAGGGCTGGGGGTACACGGGCATTTTCCCCAAGCTCAACGGCGGTGGCTTCCTCACCGATCAGTTCCCCGACGCCTACAAGGCGATCTGGGACTTCTCCGGGCAGAAGGCCACGTCGCGCCACGTGCCGCACGTGGAGTTCACCGGCATCGTGCACCCAGGGTTGATGGGCACCGCGCCCTCGACCGGGCTGCTGGCCAAGTGGAACACCCGCGAGGCCGCGCTGATCGCCACCGACCCCGACCGGGTGCCGCCGCTGGCGCTGCCGCCCGAGCCGCGCGACGCGATCCTCGGCGGGCTGACCGGGGACGCTTTCACCAAGGCCGCAGCCGAGGCCGCTCGCACCGCGCCGCCGCGCGAGAACGGTGGCAACCAGGACATCAAGAACCTCACCAAGGGCAGCCGGGTGTTCTACCCGGTGTACGTCGACGGTGCCAACCTCTCGGTGGGCGACCTGCACTTCTCACAGGGCGACGGCGAGATCACCTTCTGCGGTGCCATCGAGATGGGCGGATTCATCGACCTGCGCGTCGACGTCATCCCCGGCGGCATGGAGACCTACGGGGTGAGCGAGAACGCCATATTCATGCCCGGCAACACCGATCCGCAGTACTCCGAATGGCTGGCCTTCTCCGGCACCTCGGTCACCCTCGACGGTGAGCAGCGCTACCTGGACTCGCACCTGTCCTACCAGCGGGCTTGCCTGCACGCGATCGACTACCTCACCAAGTTCGGCTACAGCCCCGAACAGGCGTACCTGTTGTTGGGTGCCGCACCGATCGAGGGCCGGCTGTCCGGCGTCGTCGACATCCCGAATGCCTGTGCGACGGTGTACATTCCGACGGCGATCTTCGATTTCCCGGTCTCGCCGTCGGCCACCGGCCCGGTGAAAATCGACCCCGGTATGGGGGCCCCGCACTCGTCGTTCAACTGACGCGTCCGGGCACCGCTGGAGGCGGGCCGGGCCGCGGTCGAACTATCCTCGTCACCGAGACGACCGCGTGCCCGCCCCGTCCGGGGGCATGGTGCAACCGGAAAGGATCGCGCAATGACCCCGCCCCCTGGTGCCTCGCGCCTCGGCACCCGGTTCGGACCCTACGAGCTGAAATCGCTGATCGGTGTCGGTGGCATGGGGGAGGTGTACCGGGCCTACGACACGGTCAAGGAACGCATGGTGGCGGTCAAGCTCCTGCGCACCGAGATCGCCGCCGACGCGAGCTTTCAGGAGCGGTTCCGGCGGGAGTCCCGGGTGGCGGCCCGGCTGCAGGAACCGCACGTCATCCCGGTGCACGATTTCGGCGAGATCGACGGGGTGCTGTTCATCGACATGCGCCTGGTGGAGGGCGCCAGCGTCAAGGAACTGCTGCGGACCAACGGCCCGCTCACCCCGGAGCGGGCCACCGCGATCGTCACGCAGGTGGCCTCGGCGCTGGACGCCGCGCACGCCGACGGCCTGGTGCACCGCGACATCAAGCCCGAGAACGTCCTGCTCACCCCCGACGACTTCGCCTACCTCGTGGACTTCGGCATCGCGCACGTGGGCGGCGAGGCCAGCGTCACGATGACCGGTGTGCTGATCGGGTCGAGCGCCTACATGGCACCGGAGCGGTTCTCCGGCGGCCCGGTCGGGCCCGCGGCCGACGTGTACGCCCTGACCTGCCTGCTCTACGAGGTGCTGATCGGCCGGCCCCCGTTCGAGACGGGCGACCTGCGCCAGCTGATGAGCGCCCACATGTTCTCCCCGGCGCCGCGGCCCAGCATCATGCGTCGTGGCATCCCGCGCGCGTTCGACGAGGTCGTGGCCAAAGGCATGGCCAAGGATGCCGTCGACCGCTATCCGAGCGCAGGGGAGCTGGCCAAGGCTGCCCGCGACGCGGCCGGTTCCGCCGCGGCTCCCACGCCCGCCCCGCCGCTGCTGCCACCCACTCCCGCGCCGGCCCCGCCGCGACTCACCCCGCCGCCGCAGCCACAACCGCAGGCGCAGCCACCGGGCACCCGCGAGTTCTCGTCGATCTATCCCAACCCGGACCACACCGGCTTCACGCCGTACCCACCGGCACCGCCCGTGGTGCAGACTCCGCCGCCGGCGACCCGCAAGCCCAGGCTCAGCCGCGCCCAGCTCACCCTGATCCTGGTGACGGTGGGACTGTTCGGGATCGCGGCCGTGCTGGCCGCGGTGCTGGCCAGCGGCGGCGACGGTGCGTCCACCCGCGAGACGCTGACCGCACCGACCGCGCCCAGTGCGACGTCAGAAGCGCCGACCACCACCACGACCACATCCGGTTCGGCGACCGCCAACGTCAGCGGCACCGACGCCCAGGGCTTCGTCGACCACACCGCGCGTTGCCCCGCGGGCAGCACCCCGGCCGCCGTGATTCGCACCGAATCCTCGCTCGCGGTGATCTGCCAGACCGGCCCCGACAGCTTCTCCTACCGGGGCGAGCGGCTCAGCGATGGCGCCAACCTCCAGATCCCGACCGCGGAACGGTCCGGCAACGGCTTCGTGGCCGTCAACCCCGCCGACGGCGCCCGCTATGAAGTCGGGCCCGACGGCCTCACGATCAGCAGCTACGGCAAGGTCGATTCGTCCGAACCGCCTCTGGAGTACGGCGAGCGCTGACCGGGGCGTACACCGCAACCGGATTGGTCTTTCCCTTGAGCGCCAGGCCCGGCCGGGGCTCGAAATCGCCTCGGTCGCTGCTGAGTTGGCTCAATGTGGCGCCGGTGAGCAGCACGGTGTCGCCGGTCTGGCGGGTCGCGGTCTCGACGCGGGCGGCGACGTTCACCGCGTCGCCGATCACCGAGAATTCCAAACGTCCTGCGCCGCCCACGTTTCCGGCGATCACCGGGCCGGAGTTCAGGCCGACGCCGACGGTCAGGCTGCCGCTGAACTCCTCGTGCACCGCTTCGGCGATCTGCAGCGCGGCGCCCAGGGCGTCGTCGGCGTGACGGTCCTGGTGCCGGGGCGCCCCGAACACCGCCATCAGGCCGTCGCCCGCGTATTTGTCGACGTGGCCGCCGTGGTCGTGCACGATCGGCACAATCCGCTCGAACAGCCGGTTCAGGGTGGTGACCACCTCGGTGGGTTGCAGGCGTTCGGCGAGCGTGGTGAATCCGCGGACGTCGACGAACATCAGGGTGACGTCCAACTCCTGGGCCTCCAGCGATCCGGCGGCCCGCAGGATGTGTTCGGCCACATCGCGATCCACGTAGGTGCCGAAGGTGTCGCGGATCCGTTCCCGCTCGGCCAGGCCTGCCGTCATCGTGTTGAATCCGGCTTGTAGCCGCCCGATTTCGCTCGCGTCGTCCACCTCGACCCGAGCACCGAAATCGCCCGACTGCACCTGGGCCAGGGCCCGACGCAGCGCGGTGACCCGTTCGGTGACCGAACGGATGGCGATCAGGATCGCGAACAGGCCGACCACCAGCGCCACCGCCACGAGGATCAGGATGGCGGCGAAAGTGCGCTGGTCCCGGAAGCCGACGTCGGCCAGATATCCGACGGCGAGCACGGCGATGCCGAACAGCGGAACGCCCGTCGCCAGCAGCCAGGCCATCACCAGCCTGCGACCGATGGTCGGACCGAAGCGGCGGTCCGGGGTGGCACCGTCGAGGGCCCTGGCGGACACCGGCCGCATGACCCGTTCGACGATCAGGTACCACACGGCGCTCGTCGAAATGCCACCCAGTGCAACCACGCTGAAGATGTACACCGCCGTGGACACCTGCTGGGTGAGCGCCAGCGACCCGAAGGTCACCGCCCCGACGCCCCACACCGCCGCCGACAGTCGCACCGCCTCACCCGAGGCGCCCAGCGTCATCCGCTGTTCCTCAGCGGTGGGTGGACGGCCTGCGCTGAGCCAAGCCGTGCTGGCGGCGAACCGGCGCCGCCGTACCCGCAGCATCACCGGCACCGCGACCGCCAGGAACACGATGAGGACGGTGCCGCCGCGCGTCAGCAGGCGTTGAGTGTCCGCTGGGCTCAACACGATGGGCGCGGCGAAGGCCAGGAAGGCGCCGACGATCCCGCCACCGCCGGCGCTGACCACCGCAGCGCCCCACACCCACCGCTTGAACGTCTGATCGCGAAGTTCTGCCCCGACGTCGTCACGGGCGACGACGATGGGGGCGCCGAGGTGGGCCAAGCCGTGGGCGGTGGCGTCCATGGCCAAAGCGTGCGCGCAGCACGCGGACGCTCGATAGGGTAGTCGGCTACTTGTTTCCCGCCGGCACGCCAAGCGGCACCGGCCCTTTAGTCTGGAATCGGACGCACGACGCGGATCGCACGAACGGAAACGAGGGACGCACATGTTGGTAGTGCTCGGTTACGACGGGTCCCTGGCGGCCAATGCGGCGATCCGCAGCGGCGCCGCACTGTTCCCGGCCGCAGACGCGGTAGTCGTCTATCTGTGCACGCCGCCGTTCGGCAGCAAGGGGTTACGGGCCCGGTTGCGCCATTCGGCGCGCAACGTCGACGAGTTGATCGACCTCGTCGACAGCGAGAGCGAGGGTGAGGCCGCGCGGCTGGTCGACACCGGCGTCATCCTGGCGCGGGCCGCGGGGTGGAATCCCGAACCGCTGGTCAAACGGACCTGGGCAGGGGAGGGTCTCGGATTGGCGCAGGTGGCAGAGCAACTCGAACCCGACGTGTTGATCGTCGGTGCCCGCGGCATCGGGGCGACCGACTCGAAGCTGGGCAGTGTGTCCGACCTGGTGGTGCATCACGCGCCCCGTGCGGTGCTGGTGGTGTCCCAGAACATGATCTCGGCCGAGTACGCCGCGGTGGCCGATGGCCCGGTCGTGGTCGGCGTCGACGGTTCAAAGGGTTCCGATCGGGCGCTGGCCGCGGCCGGTGAGCTGTTCCCGGGCCGCGAGGTGGTCTCGGTCGGAGTGGACGACGGCAGTGCGGTCGACGTCGCAGCCGAGCAGCCCGCGCACCGCGTGCCCAGGTTCCGCGGGTCCGGTGCCGGAGCCACCGCCGATGCCCTGGTGGCTTTTGCTGAAGATCAACGGGCCGGTGTGGTGGTGGTCGGCTCCCGCGGGCGCTCGGCATTGAAGAAGGTGTTGCTGGGCAGCGTCGCCACCGCCACGCTGCAGCGGACGTACCGGCCGGTCCTGGTAGTCCCGGGCGGCTGACGGCAGGCGCTGCCGTGGTTCCCGGCCGCCCGGTGCGGCCGGGTATCTCGACGTGGTAACAGATCGATCGCGATCGTTGCTGGGCAAACCACATCAGCCTCTGTGGCAACTATTGTCACAGTGAAATGCGCTCCGGGGACAGCGCGCCGATCCGTTTTCCGCGTCAGCCCGAAAGGTGCGTCATGCCGGCTCTTCGTCGACTGGTGACCTTGGTGTCCGTCTCCTCCCTCGTCCTGCTGGTCTCTCCGGTGGGCGTGCCCACGGCCGGCGCCGACCCCTGTTCGGTCCCGACGGGCGCCTCGGCACGTTCTGCCACGCCGTCCGTGCCACAGCTGCCGATCCTGCATCTGCCCATCGGCCGCAAGCCGGTCAGCACCGCGAGCACCCCCGAGGCGGCCAAGGACACCGCCGTCGCCCCCAACACCGCGGCTCGGGCCGCCGCCGCACCTGCGGCATCGGCGGCCACCCGGGTCGGCTGGATCACCGGACCCAACAGCGACAGCTACGCGCGTTTCGGGATCTCCGGGGCCGACCTCGGGATCGTCTGGGACAACGGGCAGACCGGTGCGAACAACCAGGTGCTCATCGCATTCGGCGACACCTTCGGCAATTGCAGTGTGCCCGACCAGGAATGGCGCAAGAACACGCTGTTCCGCAGTTCCGACCGCAACCTCGCGGACGGGATAACGGTGCCCAACCCGGTGCCCGGCAACATCTATGCCGGCTCGCCGGTGGATGCCGCCCGGCCCAATTTCTCCCGGCAGGTGATCCAGAGCCTCGGCCTGGCCGCCACCGAGGTCACGATCATCCCGACCGCCGGAATATCAGTCGGCACAACACAATACGTCAACTTCATGTCGGTCAGCCAGTGGGGCTCGGCCGGTCAGTGGTCGACGAACTTCTCGGCCGTCGCCGTCTCGAACGACAACGGCGAAACCTGGACGGTGCCGGTCACCAGCATCCGGCCCAGTTGGTTCAACACCGTTCCCGGCGTGGCATTCACCTGGGGCGACCAGAACTTCCAGATGGGCGCCTACGTCCGCTCCGGCGGCTACGTGTACGCCTACGGCACCGGAGCCGGCCGTGGCGGCATGCCGTTCCTGTCCCGGGTGGTCGAGTCCGCGGTGGCCGACAAATCGGCATACGAGTACTACACACCGTTCGGCTGGCTCAAGAACTTTCCCTTCCTGGCCGTACAGGTGGTGTGGGCGCCGGGCAGCGAGATGTCGGTGGCCTGGAACGACTACCTGAAGAAGTTCGTCATGCTCTACACCAACACGACCTCGGCGGTGGTGATGCGCACCGCGGACAAACCGGAAGGACCGTGGAGCCAGGCCAAGACCATCGTCAGCTCGACGGCGATACCCGGTGGCATTTACGCGCCCTACATTCACCCGTGGTCGACCGGCAGCGACCTGTACTTCACGCTGTCACGCTGGTCGGACTACAGCGTCATGCTGATGCGGACCTCGCTCAGCACCGGTAGTTAGCCGGGCCGCTCGCCACGCTCGGCCGCGCGCTCGGCCGCCCGGGAATGCTCGGCGGCTGAGACCACGACCGCGTCGGGACCGGGATAGACCGTCGCCTCGTGGCCGGTGACCAGCCACCGCACCACATAGGGCGGGGACCCGTCCTCGGTACGCACTTCGAGGATCTCGGCGTGCTGTTCATGCTGATCGGTGGTGGTGCCTTTGACGACCAGGTAGTCGCCGACGTGCGCCTTCATCGTCCGCTCCCTTCGCCGTACCCGGCGGACACCTCTATCGTGCGCGCGCCGGGCCGCGGAAGGAACCGGGCAAGGCGAAGATTCAGAATCGGGCGGTGCGGCGGATCAGCACCCCACCGGATCCCACACCTTGTTGGACCGCACCGTGGTCAGCCGATAATCGGTGACCCTGATGTCGAACAACCGGGCACCCAGATCCCGCGCGCGGGACAGCGGGTCGGCCGGGTCGCAGGCGATCTCGCCACGACTGTTGGCGTTGCCGACCACGACCCCGGCGAGGCTCTGGTCGAGATACCTGGTCAGCTCCTGGAACTGGGCGATGACCCCTGCCGTGGCCCCGACGTAGCTTTCCTCGCAGGAGATCAGCACACCCACGGTCTTGTCGGTGATACCGCCCACCACCTGCTCCTGCTGCGGTGCGCTGTTGGCGGTGTAGCAGAACAGCCGGTCGAAGACCGTCTTGAGCCGGGCCGGCATACCGTAGAAATACAGCGGCATCGCGTAGATGATGCCGTCGGCGGGCAACATCTTTTCCAGCAGCAGAGATTCGTAGCGGTCGTCGAGGGAGCACAGCCCGTCGGTCGTGCGGCAGCGTCGGCAGTTGGTCAGCATGCGGTCCACGTATTCGTCGAGGAACACGTGCTCCACGTCGTGTCCGGTGGATTCCGCACCGGCACAAGCGGCTTCGGCGAGCAGGTGAGAATTGCCGTCTTCGCGCGGGCTCGCGCTGATCACCAGAACTTTCATCGATTCTCTTCCGCGGCGGTAGACGCGCACCACCACACGCGTCGGGATCAGGGGTTGGTGTGCGGTCCAACACTGAGTTCGGTGAAGTTCATTCCTTGTTCAGCCTGCTGTCTTACCCGCGTCCACGATGTAGACCGCACCGTGCACCGCGGTGGCGTCGTCACTGGCCAGGAACGCGATGGTCTTGGCGACGTCGGCGACATCCATCATCCCGCGGGGTGCGGCGATCCTCATGATCAGATTCCAGTCGGCGTTCTCCGGTGCGGCGAACTCGGTGGTCTGCGGGGTGAGCATGCCGCCGGGACACACCGCGTTGACGCGAAGGCGTTCCGAGGTGAACTCGATCGCCAGGGCGCGGGTGAGGCCGACCAGCCCGTGCTTGGCCGCGCAGTATCCGGCCGAGTAGACCTCGCCCTCGATCCCGGCGATGGAGGCGACGTTGACGATGTTGCCGCCGGCCTCCAGCAGATGCGGCAGCGCGGCCCGGCACAGGAAGAACGGGCCGTTGAGGTTGACCGCGAGGTCCTTGTCCCAGTCCTCGTCGGTAACCGACACGGTGTGGCGCATCTGGTGGAATCCCGCCACGTTGATCAGAGCGTCGAGGCGGCCGAACTTCTCGATGCACTGCGAGACGGCGTCCCGGCAGGCTTCCGAGGAGGAGATGTCCACCGATGCGTAGGCCCCGCCGGGCACATCTTCGAACACCGTCGCCATCCGCTCGGCGTCGCGGGCGACACCGAACACCTTCGCGCCACGCGCCGCGAACAATTGGGCAACCGCCGCGCCGAGACCCGATGAGGCACCGGTGACCAGCGCGACCTTTCCATCCAGAGCAGTCATGGCTCACACCTTCTCATGCGGCCTGGCCGGCGGAACCGCGGCCAGCAGGGTGCGGGTGTATTCGTGCTGAGGACGGGTGAACAACTCGCCTGCGGGGCCGTCCTCGACCACCTCGCCGGCCCGCATCACCAGCACGTCGTGACACATCCGGTGCACCACCGCCAGATCGTGCGCGATGAACAGGTAGGTCAACCCCAGCTCGCGCTGCAGTTCGGTCAACAGGTCGAGCACCCGTGACTGCACCGAGACGTCGAGGGACGCGGTCGACTCATCGAGGATGAGCACGTCGGGTTCGGTGGCCAGCGCGCGGGCGATGCTGACCCGCTGGCGCTGTCCGCCGGACAGCTCGTGCGGATAGCGTGACGCGAAATCTGTTGGCAGTCCAACGAGTTCGAGCAGTTCGGCCACGCGTGCGGCGCGGCCGCGGCGCCCGGCGGCCAGCCGATGCACACGCAGTGGCTCGCCGATCGCGCCGCTGACCCGGGCCCGCGGATCGAGTGAGGCGAACGGATCCTGGAACACCAGGCTGATCCGGCGGCGCAGGGCCCGCCCACCGGCGAAGACATCCTTGCCGTCCAGAGTCGCAGTCCCCGCAGACGGCTCCGCGAGCCCGGTCAGCGCGGCGGCCACCGTCGACTTGCCGGAGCCCGATTCGCCGACGATCCCCAGCGTCGTCGCACGCCGCAGCTCGAACGAGACGCCCTTGACGGCATGCACTGCGCCGTAGCGCACGTCAAGTCCCTTGGCCTGCAACAGCACCGGTGCGTCGTCCGGCGCGGGATCGGGCCCGGCGCCGTCGAGGAGTGGGCGCGCCGCCAGCAACTCCCGGGTGTAGGCGTGCTGCGGATGGTCAAACACCTGCAGGATCGGGGCCTGCTCCACGGTCTCGCCGTCGCGCAGTACGGTCACCTCATCGGCCACCTGGCCGATGACCCCGAGATCGTGACTGATCCACACCACCGCGGTGCCGAAATCCCGCTGCAGATCGGCCACCAGCTCGATGATCTGGGCCTGGGTGGTGACGTCGAGTGCGGTCGTCGGCTCATCGGCGATGAGCAGTTCCGGATCGCACGCCAGGGCGATCGCGATCATCACCCGCTGGCGCTGCCCGCCGGACAGCTGATGCGGATACGCGCCCAGTCGATCCGGGGACAGGCCGACCGCGTCGAGCAGCTCGCCGGCGCGGTCACGCGCCTGTCGCCGGGTCATATTGCGGTGGGTCTCAAGGCTTTCCGTGATCTGGCGCTCGAGGGTCAGCAGCGGATTGAGCGACGTCCCGGGGTCCTGGAAGACGAACCCGATGCGGCTGCCGTGCACCGCGCGCAGCGCCCGCGCCGACGCGCCGATCAACTGTGACCCACCGGCCAGGGTGCTGGTGCCGCTGACCACCGCCCCTGGCGCGTCCAACAGACCGGTGGCCGCCAGCACCGTCATCGATTTACCCGATCCGGACTCGCCGACGATGCCGACAGTCTGCTCGCGCTGCACGTCGAACGACACGCCCCGCACGATCTCGCGGCGACCGATCGCCACCCGCAGGTCGTTGACCCTGAGTATGGGGTTCACCGGCGACCCGCCCTTCTCGCCTCGATCGAGGTGCGCTGTTTCGGATCGAGCACGTCGCGCAGCCCGTCCCCGAACAGGTTGAACGCCAACACCATCACGAAGATCGCCGCGCCCGGGAACACCGCCATCCACCACGCCAGGGTGACGAATCCCTGGGCGTCGAAGATCATCCGGCCCAGCGACGGCTGCGGTGGCTGGATACCCAACCCCAGGAACGACAGCGCGGCCTCGGCCAGGATCGCGAAGGCCAACGACAGCGACAGCTGAACGATCAACGGCCCGGCGATGTTCGGCAGGATGTGCCGGAACAGGATGTAGCCGTCACCGGTTCCCATGCTCCGCGACACCGCGACGAACGGTTCCACCCGCACGCCCAGCGCCGAGGCCCGGGCCACGCGCGCGAAGATCGGGATGTACACGATCCCGATGGCCAGCATCGTGGTGGTGATACCCGGCCCGAGCACCGCCACGATCGCCAGCGCGAGCAGCAATACCGGGAAGGCGAACATCACGTCGACGACGCGCATCACCACGGTGTCGATCCAGCCGCCCCGGTAGCCGGCGAGCACGCCGACCAGCACGCCCACCACCGCGGCCAGAGCGACCGAGACGATCGCGACCCGAAGCGAGGCGGCGATCGCCACCAACACGCGTGAGAACACGTCTCGGCCGAGCTCATCGGTGCCGAACCAGTGGGAGGCGCCCGGCCCCTGCAAGGCACTGGGCACGTCGATGTCGTTGATGCCGTATGGGGCGATCCAGGACGCGGACACCGCGACGATCAGCACCGCCAGCAGCACCGTGGCGCTGATGGCGGTCACCGGATTCGACAACAGCAGCCGCCAGGACGCGACGCGGGAACTATCGGTGGTGGTCATGACAGCCGGATCCTCGGGTCGACGATCGCATACAGCACATCCACCAGCAGGTTGATCAGCAGGAACAGCACCGCGATCAGCAACACCGCACCCTGGATCACCGGATAGTCTCGTGCGGCAACGGAATTGAACACCAGACGGCCCAGGCCCGGCCAGGCGAACACCACTTCTACCACGATGACCCCACCGAGAATGGTGGCCAACTGGATACCGGTGATGGTCAACACCGGCAGCAGGGCGTTGCGCACGATGTGTCGGAAGGTGACCACCGGCGGCGCCAGGCCTTTGGACCGCGCGGTGCGGACGTAGCCCATGGCGGCGACCTCCAGCACCGCAGAGCGCACATAGCGGGTCATGATGGCGCCGGCCACCAGGCCGACGGTCAGCCCGGGCAGGATGATGTGGCGCAGCCATCCGCCCGGATCCCCCAGCAGTGGGCGGTAACCGGAGGTGGGTAGCCAGCCCAGCGTCGAGGCGAACACGCCGATCAACAGGATGCCCAACCAGAAATCCGGTACCGATACCCCGAACTGACTGGCAACCCGCACGATCGCATCGCTGACCCGGCCCTCGCGCAGTGCGGCGAAGATCCCGGCGGGCAGCGCGACCGCCAGCGCGATGAGGATGCCGACCACCCCCAGGGACAACGTGGCGGGCAACCGGTCGAGGAGGGTGACCGTGACCGGATCGCCGTTGCGGAAACTGACGCCGAGATCGCCGGTCAGTGCCGACCCGAGATAGGAGAAGAACTGCTCGACGATCGGCCGGTCCATGCCGCTCGCGGTGCGCAGTGCGTCGTAAGCCTGCGGTGTGTACCGGGTGCCGAGCGCGATGCGCACCGGGTCGCCCGGGACCAGGTGCACCAGGGCGAACACCACGATAAGGACCCCGATCAGCACCACTGCCGAGTACAGCAGCCGGCGGATCAGGAACTCCACGATCGGATGATTCGAACGGATCCCGCTCAAGTTCATGGGGTTTCACCTCGATCGAGATCGGCGGTGCGGAACCGGACGGCGCCGTCGCGGCGCACCTGGTACCCCGACAGGTTGTTGGCCCAGGCCTGGATCACCGAGGGGTTGTACAGGTAGATGTAGCTGGCCTGATCAGCGATCCGCGTTGCGGCCTTGGCATAGATGTCTTTTCGCTTGGCGACATCGGTTTCGGTCCGGCCGGCATCGAGCAGTCGGTCGACCTCGGGGTCGGAGAACTTCTGTGCGTTGCTCGTGCCCTTCGTGTGGTGCTGGGCGTAGTAGAAATCGTCCGGGTCGATGTTTCCCAGCCAGCCCATCATCAGCATGTCGAAGTGGCCGGTGTTCTGTTCGTCGAGCCAGGTGGCGAAGTCCACGGTGCGGATGTTCACCGTGATACCCAGGGGCGCAAGGTTGTCGGCGATGATCTGGGCCGCGGTCACGGTCTCCGGGTACTCGCTGGTGACCAGCATGTCGAGGTCGCGTGGTGCGGCACCGGCCTGTTCGAGGAGGCCTCGCGCCTCATCTATGGAGAAGCGGTATCGCTGATAATCGGTGAACCACGGGCTGCCGCGCGGGATCGCCAGCTGGTTCACCTCCGCGGTGCGGTAGCTGGTGGCCGCGGCGATCGCGTCGCGGTCGATGCCGTAGGCGATGGCCTCGCGCACCCGTGGGTCGTTCCACGGGGGCCGGGCCTCGTTGAGAGCCAGATACCAATAGTCGTTGCCCGGTGTGACTGCCAGTGTCAGTGAGTCGTCGTCGCGCAACTGGGCGACCCGCTGTGGCGGCACCGAATCCGTCCAGTCGATCTCGCCGGCCTGCAGCGCCGACAAGGCCGTCGTCGGCTCGGAGATGAATCGGAACGTCACTCCGGAAACCGGGGGAGCGCCTCCCCAATAGTGTGGATTGGCCTTGAGCGTGATGGAGTCACCGCTGCGGCGGCCGGCAAACGAGAACGGGCCGGTGCCGATCGGATGGGTGGCGATCTGCCCGCTCTCGACGTTGGCGCGTTGCACGATCGCCATGCCCTTGAAACCACCGAGATTCGTCAGCAGGTTCGGGGTGGGCTGGCGGACCGTGATCCGCACGGTCGCCGGGTCCGGCGCGGTGACACCGGTGACGGCGCTGAACTTGTCGACGTTGGTCAGCTGCTCATCGATGATGCGCCGATACGAATAGACCACGTCGTCGGCGGTCAACGGGGTGTCGTCATGCCAGCGCACGCCGTCGCGCAAGCGGAAGGTCCAGGTGAGCTGGTCGTCGCTGACCTCCCAGGAGCGGGCCAGCGCAGGCCGCATCTCCAGGTTCTCGGCGGGCTCGACCAAGGTGTCGAACACGTTCTCCAACACCTCGAACGAGAAGTAGGCGCTGGTCCGGTGCGGGTCGAGCTGATCGGGTTCGCCGGCGATGGCCGCGATGAGATTGCCCGCCGAAGCGTCACCGAGGTCCACCCGGCTGCCGGTGGAACAGGCAGCCAGCACGAATACCAGCACTGCCGCCAACGTTTTCATCGCTGGTCGTGTCGTCACGATTACTCCAGGATCACCGCGGGTGATCCGCCGTACGCTCACCCGCTGGGGCCGTCACGGGGGCCGGTCCGAGGCATACCGACCCATACCGATGACGACGCTGATGAAGACTGCGATACTCACCCATTGTGACGTTCAAGCGCATGGCTTCCGCAGCCGCCCTGTTCTCGTCGGTCGGAATCGGACTCAACCTGGGGATTGCCGCCCCGGCACAGGCTGACCCGGTCATACAGGGTGTCTACACCTACACCCAGGAGGATGGCCGGACCGACACCTGGGGTGTGTGGCCGTCCTGTGTCCCGACGGTCGGGGATCTGCGTGAGCCGCTTGAGCTGGCGGTGGCCTGCCGGTTGCACGTCGAGACCCAACGCGTCAGCCGGGGTGGCGACGCCAGGCTGGTCGGTGGTCAGTGGACGTACTCGACGACCGTGATGGAAGGCATTGAGTGCTCCGACGGCAGCTGGGCACCGATCACCGAGACCTACAAGTTCGATGACATCGCGCTGAGAGGTACCCGCAGCGTGGCGAACAACGAGGCGTGCGGCGGGACTTTGGCGCCGGCGATCCACACCTTCCCCTTCACCCTGGCGTACAAGGAGCCGCTGAAGACTCAGATCAAGGTCTATCCACTCGACTGCGAGCCGGGCGGCTTGCGGTGGTGCACGTAGGTCACCGGGACGAGGGGGAGTGCTACCGCTGATCGACGGCAAGGTCGTCGACATCACCGGTCCGGGACGCACCGACCGGTTCGGGGTCACCGCCACCGATCTCGGGGCATCGGTCATCGCGCCCAACGGCAAGCTGGTGTCGGTGTTCGGTGACACGTTCTCCGGCAGCCGGGTCGGGCAGGGTGACTGGCGCTCGCCGGTGGTGCTGATCGGCACGGGCGACGCCAACCACGAGATCATCTACGAATCCGCCGGGGGAGCAGACCCTGACTACGCGCGGCAGCTGTGGCACTACATCCACGACGACGAGGCATCCGGGTGGCGGCACGGTGGCATCAGCACTGTGATCCCGTCGGACCTGCTGCGGGTCGGTGACTCGCTGTACCTACACGCGATCGTCAATCATGGCTTCGGCACGGTCATCTGGACCGAGATCTGGCGTTCCGACGACAGCGGCGTGTCCTGGACCCACCTGGGTGAAGAGGCGAAGTTCCCGGCCGATCTGCACGACGGTCATGCACAGTGCTGGTCGTGGGACTTCGATCCCGAGGATGGCTGGGTGTACGTGGTGGCGACGGGTTTTCAGCGTGACAAGGGCATCATCCTGATGCGGGTCCGGCCCGATTCGATCGGCCGACGGTCGCAGTACGTCAGCTGGGGGTTCACCAACGGACGGTGGCAGTGGGGGCGGCAGGCCACTCCGATCACCCCGCCGGACGAGCATTGGGGCGAGCTCACCTTCCGGCGCACTGCTGCCGACAGATGGGTCCTGGGCGGATTCCTGGCGTCTTCATACGCATTGGGCTACCGGGTGGTGTCCTCCCCGGTGGCCAACATGCACACCACAGAAGTCCAGACACCCATCGTCGGGTCGTCGTGGCAGGCAGAGGACCACGCAGGCAACAAGGTGGCCCAGCTCTACGGCGGCTACCTGCTGCCGGGCTCTCGCTTCGGCATCACCGGAGGCGTCGGGCTGGTGGTGTCGCAGTGGCGTACCGACACCGGGTGGCCTTACCGGGCAATGCAATTCAAGGCCGGGCTGAGGGACACCGCGAAGACACCCCGTCGGCCCGACCCCGTCAACCTGTGATCGTCAGGCGGTGAACCCACCGTCGACGTTCCAGTTCGCGCCGGTGACGTAGCCGGACTCCGGGCCGGCCAGGAAGCTCACCACGGCGGCGATGTCGCTCGTGTGGCCGTAGCGGCCCAGCGCGGTGGTTTGCCTTACGGCAGCGGCGAATTCACCTTCGTCGGGGTTCAGGTCGGTGGTGATCGGACCCGGTTGCACATTGTTGACGGTGATGCCGCGCGGCCCGAGTTCACGGGCCAGTGCCCGCGTCAATGACGACACCGCCCCCTTTGTCATGGCGTACACCGCAGTACCACCGGTGGGCACCCGGTCGGCGTTGATGCTGCCGATGTTGATGATCCGCGATCCTTCTCCGAGATGCGCTACCGCGCTGCGGATCGCGGAGTAGACACCACCGATGTTGATCGCCACCAGGCGGTCGAACTGCTCCTGAGGGAACTCGTCGATCGGCGCGATGTGGGCGGTTCCGGCGTTGTTGACCAACACGTCCAAACCGCCGAGATCCGCGACCGCCTGCTCGACCGCATTCGCCACCTGCGCCGGATCGGCACTGTCGGCCTGGATCGCCACGACCTCCGCGCCGTCGGCGGTCAACTCGGCCACCAGCCTGTCGGCTTCGGCGGCAGAGGCCCCGTAGGTGAACGCGACCGCGGCGCCGTCAGCAGCCAATCGCCTCACGATGCCCGCACCGATTCCGCGGGATCCTCCGGTCACCAGTGCGCGCCGGCCGGTCAAAGTTGGTGTGGTCATGATGGTCGGCCCTCCGCGGGTAGTTCGACGATTGCGAATGATGTTGAGGTCAAAGCTGATCGCGCGATGTTGATTCCCGATGTGACCGGTATCACCTATGGTGTGGGCGTGAAGAAACGCGTCGTGGTCTGGGGCACCGGTTTCGTCGGCCAGATGGTCATCGCCGAAATCGTCAAACACCCGCTGTTCGAACTCGTCGGTGTCGGTGTCAGCAATCCGGAGAAGGTCGGCCGCGACGTCGGCGAGATCTGCGCCCTCGGTGGTCCCATCGGCATCGCGGCCACCGACGACATCGACGCGCTCATCGCGCTGAAGCCCGACGCGTTGGTGCACTACGGGCCGACCGCCGCCCATGCCGACGTCAACATCGACGTCATCACCCGGTTCCTGCGGGCCGGCATCGACGTCTGTTCCACCGCGATGACCCCGTGGGTCTGGCCCAAGATGCACCTCAACCCGCCGAACTGGATCGAGCCGATCACCGAGGCCTGTGAGGCGGGTGGATCGTCGTGTTTCACCACCGGAATCGACCCCGGCTTCGCCAACGACCTGTTCCCGATGACCCTGATGGGTCTGTGCTCAGAGATCCGCCGGGTGCGGGCCTCGGAACTGCTGGACTACACCAACTACACCGGCGACTACGAGTTCGAGATGGGTATCGGCAAACCGCCCGAGCATCGCGCTCTGCTCGAAACTCCGGACATCCTCATCTTCGCCTGGGGCGCAACGGTTCCCATGATCGCGCACGCGGCGGGCATCGAGCTCGACGAAATCACCACCACCTGGGACAAGTGGATCACCCCCGATGAGCGCAAATCTGCCAAGGGCATCATCCCGGCCGGCAACGTCGCTGCCGTGCGCTTCACGATCAACGGCGTCTACCGCGGCGAAACCCGGATCCAGCTTGAGCACGTCAACCGGATCGGGCTGGACGCCGCGCCCGACTGGCCGTCCGGAAACGACAACGACGTCTATCGCGTCGACATCGAGGGCACCCCGAGCATCTCCCAGGAGACCGCGTTCCGGTTCACCGACGGTTCGGGACGCGATGCGGCCGCCGCGGGCTGTCTGGCCACCGGACTGCGGGCGCTCAACGCCGTACCCGCGGTGAATGAACATTTGCCAGGATGGGTGACACCTCTGGACCTACCACTGATTCCAGGTTTGGGAACCATTCGCTAGGTAACGCCTGCCCCGTCAAAAGAGATGGACTACCGGATAGGGTCCTTCTCGAAACGGGGGTGACATGGCAGACGGCATCGGGTTGTCGATCGGATCGACCAACCTCACAGCGGTAGTGGTGGGCCGCGCCGCGGTGACGCGGTCGCCGGTGCTGACGCTGTTTCCGCATCGGGCCCCCGAAGTGGGCGTACCCAGCGAGAACGCCAACCTGAACGAACGTGGACTTATCCTCACCGACTTCGTCGAACGGGTGGGGGACCCGGTCGGGATGCTGGCTCCGGACGGATCGTCGCACCGGGGTGAGACGGTGCTGGCCGACGCGCTGGCGGCGCTGCTCCGCACGCTGACCGGGGGACGCCCACCGGCCGATCCGATCGCCGTCACCTATCCCGCGCATTGGCGGCCCAATCAGGTGGCGGCGCTGCGCACCGAACTGGCCGCCGTCGGGGGCTTCGGCGATCCGGTGCTGACGCCCGACGCCAGGGCGGCGCTGGTCGCGCTGCAGGACAACCCCGGGGTGCCGACGCGCGGCGTGATCGCCGTCTGCGACTTCGGAGGCAGCGGCGCCAGCATCACGCTTGCCGACGCGGACAACGGGTACCAGCCGATCGCACCGACCATTCGGCACCCCGACCTGTCGGGCGACCTGATCGATCAGGGACTGCTCACCCATGTGGTGAACGACCTGTCCGCGGCCGGAACGATCGATCTGGCCAGCACCTCGGCCATCGGCTCGCTGGGCCGTCTGCGCGCCGAGTGCCGGCGCGCTAAGGAGCGGCTGTCCACCGAGTCGGTCACGGCACTGGTCGCCGAGCTGCCCGGGCACCGCAGCGAGGTGCGGCTGAACCGCAACGAACTCGATGACGTGATCGCCGAACCGCTGCGTGAGTTCATGTCCGTGCTGCACGGCGCGGTCGATCGGGCCGGGCTGCGTCCCGGTGAGCTCGTGGCGGTGGCGACGACCGGTGGTGGCGCCAGGATCCCGGCGATCACCACGACGCTGTCCGAGCACCTGCGTCTTCCGGTGATCACCGCGGCCCAGCCGGAGCTGACCCCGGCCATCGGCGGTGGACTGATCGCGGTGCGCGGCACCGCCGAGGAAGGCATGACCGCTTTGGCTGCGGCGTCTGCGGCCGCGCCGCCGACCACTGCGGCAGCCCTGGTGGCGCCCGAGCCCCCGCCCGCATCCCAGGCCTTGGCCTGGTCCGATGCCCAGAACGTCCCCGACGTCGCGCCGGTCGACGACTACCGCGCCGAGGAATACGGCGACGACTACGGGGCCGATTTCGATACCGGGCTCGAACCCGCTGGCGGACGCACCGCAGCGCGCCCCCAGCTGGAATTCGGTGAACGCGAGCTGACCGAGCGCGACGAGATCGCGGCGCGGCCCTGGTACCGCCGGCCGCGGGTGATCCTGGGTGCCGGTGCCGCGGCGGTGCTGGTCGCCGTCGTGGCGGCGTTGGTCGCCATCACGGGCAGCGACGAGCCGACCCGGCCTGCGTCCACCTCCAAGGCTGTTCCGTCCACGACTGCGGCCCCGGACGAGAACCCGCCCGCCGCGCCGGTTGACGAACCGGGGCCCGCCGACTCGCCGCCGACCGTCACGCAAGAGGCGCCCGCCCACACCGTGACCCAGACGGTCGAGCAACCCGCACCGGAGGCTCCGCCGGCGGAGAACCCGCCGCCCGCCGAGACGCCGCCGCCGACGACCGAGGCGCCGCCCCCGACGACGGAAGCCCCGCCGACAACCACCCAGCCGCCGGCGACGACTCAGGCGCCGGCCACCACACAGGCGCCGTGGAGCCCCACTGCGCCGTACCCGACGATCCCCGGCCTGCCGTGGGTTCCGGCGCCGGGCGGTGGCCACACCGGGGGTTGACGCTCGAGCGCTCAGCGCGGAATCGACTCGGTGTGGCCGTTGCCATCGGTTCCTCGAACGACCGAGGCCAGGGTGAGGGCGCGAACGATGCTGTGGCGGCCGAGGTCGACCTTGAAGGCGTTTTGAGTCAGTGGTTGGGCACCAGCCATCGCGATGGTTGCGGCTGTGTGGAACGCGTGTCTGTCGGGCCGTTGCCCCACGAGGCTCGACTCGGCTTCATGCAGTCGCCATGGTTTGGCTGCTACGCCGCCCAAGGCGAGGGCAGCGCCGGTGATTTCACCATCCTCGATGCGCAGGCCGGCGGCGACGGAGACGAGCGCGAAGGCATAGCTGTGCCGGTCACGCACTTTCAGGTACCAACAGTGATCGTCGAAATGAGACGGCGGTAGTTCGATCCCGAGGATCAGCTCGTGCGGTTGCAGCGTGTTGTCGATCTCGGGCGTCTGGCCCGGAAGCGCGAAGAACTGGCTGATCGGGATGCTCCGTCGTCCCGTCGAGTTCTGCACGTGCACGACCGCGTCCAGCATGGTCAGGGCCACCGCCAGGTCAGATGGGTGGATCGCCACGCAATGATCGCTGGCGCCGAAAATGGCGTGCTCGCGGTGGAATCCGCTGATTGCAGCGCAACCGCTTCCTGGCCTGCGCTTGTTGCACTCGGAGAATGCAGGCTGCATGAAGTAGGGGCATCGCGTGCGCTGCAAGAGATTTCCACCGGTGGTGGCCATGTTTCGCAACTGCGTGGTGGCTCCGCTGAGGATGGCGTGCGACACCACCGGGTACTGGCTACGAATGAGAGCGTGGTTGGCCAGCGCGCTGTTGGTGACGCCGGCTTCGATGAACACCCCGCCCATATCGGTGGTGGTGATGGACGTCATCGCGAGTTGGCGAAGGTCGATCAACGCTGAGGGTTGCTCAACGCCGGTCTTCATCAGATCGAAGAGGTTCGTTCCACCGGCGAAGTACGTGGCGCCGTGCGTGGCCGCGCTGATGGCGTCGTCGACGGATTCAGCGTGTCGAAAGGAGAAGGTTTTCATGTCGACTCGCCCCGGGTGACGCTTTCGATGGCCTCGATGATGTTGGCGTACGCCCCGCACCGGCAGATGTTTCCTGCCATGCGTTCCCGAATTTCGGCATTGGTCAACCGCGAGCAGCCGGTCAGAACGTCGTTCCTGGTGCCATCGAAGGTCGCCATGCTGAGGTCGCCGCGCCGATGCTCGGCCAGCATTGCGTGGGCTGACGATATCTGTCCGGGAGTGCAGTAGCCGCACTGGAATCCATCGCAGTCGAGGAAAGCTTGTTGCAGCGGGTGCAGGTCGTCGCCGTCAGCGATTCCTTCGATGGTGAGGACGTCGGACCCGTCGACCGATGCGGCCAGTGTCAGGCAGCTGACCACGCGCTCGCCGTTGACCGAGACCGTGCAGGCTCCGCAGAGGCCGTGGTCGCACCCCTTTTTGGTGCCGGTCAGATGTAGACGTTCCCGCAGCAGGTCGAGGAGGCTGGAGCGCACGTCGACCGCCGTGCTGTGGGTTGTCCCGTTGATGCGCAGCCGCAGATCGTATCGGTTGGTCACACTGGGTTCCGTTTCGGCGGAACCTGTCTCGCTGTTGTTCACAATCGGGCTTTCGGTGTCTGATAGGGCGCCATGAGATCCTCGAGGGTGATGGGCAGGTCGCGCAGCCGCTTGCCTGTGGCGTGGTGAATGGCATTGGCGATGGCGGCCGGCACGCCGCAGGTGCCGATCTCACCGATGCCGCGCACGCCGATCGGATCCAGTGCGTAGTCGGGATGCTCGACGAATGAGATGTCGAATTCGGGGCGGTCAGCGTGCGTGGGCAGGTAGTACTCGCCGATTGGCAGTGCGGACGCCTCGTCGTAGGGGATCTGTTCCATCAGTGCCATTCCAAGGCCAAAAGTGATGCCGCCCATCACCTGGCTGCGAGCCAGCTTCGGATTGAGCACCCGCCCGCAATCCATCACGGCCACCCACCGGACAACACTGGCCCGTCCGATGTCTTCGTCGACTTCGACCTCGCAGAAATGCGCGCCGAAGGACTGGACCGCGTGTGTTTCTTGCCCACCATCGTCGCTGCCGGTCGAGAAGCTCAACGTGTCGCGGTAAGCCGCCGCGGCGGCGGGGCTCAGGGCGGTGATGTCCACGGTCGCTGGGTCGGCGCCGAAGTATGGCGAACCACGGTCGGCGGTGAGGGCGGCGATGAACCGGCGCTTCCATTCGACGCCGGCGGCGAACACGGCGGAGCCCACCGTGGCAGTCGTCTGTGACGCGCCGCTGTAGGGCGCTGAAGGGAACGACGAATCGCCCGACATGAAGCCCACGCGGTCCATGGCGAGGCTGGTCGCTTCGGCGGCCAACTGCGTCATCACGGTTCGCACCCCAGTGCCGATTTCATGGGTAGCCGAGGAGAAGTGCACGAATCCGCCTGTGTCCGTGATGACGCGACATCCGGCCGGCATGCGGCGGCCGGGATAGGTCGCTGTGGCCATTCCCCAACCGATTTGGACTCCCCGGCGCCGCATGGTTCGCGGAGCGGCAGGGCGATGGTGCCACCCGAAACGTTGTGCACCGACCTCATAACACTGCAACAGATGCTTACCCGACCAGGGCTTCCCGCTGGCCTGGTCGATGTCGGCGTGATTGCGGATACGGAGTTCCAGAGGATCGACTCCGATACGTTCGGCAAGTTCGTCGATGGCCACTTCGAGGGCGAACAAACCCGGCGCCTCACCGGGGCCACGCATGAAACACGGAGTGGGGGCATTGATCCGGGCCGTGCGGTGGGACACCGCCAGGTGCGGTGAGGTGTAGAGGAATCTGGTGGAAATGCCTGCGGGCTCGCAGAAGTGTGCCACCGTGGACGTCTCGGTCACGGTGTGATGTTCGGTGCTGAGAATGCGGCCATCCTGATCGGCGATGAGGGTCACGTCTTGTTCGGTGCGCGGGCGATGTCCGGTTGAAGTGAACATCTGGTCGCGGGTGAGCACCAGCTTGACGGGCCGGCCGACGGCCCGGCTGGCGACAGCGCACAGGACGACGTGCATCCACAGGAAGCTCTTGGACCCGAATGCGCCACCCACTAATGGCGAAAGGATGCGGATCCGGTCCTCGGGCATGCCCAGATACGCTGCCAGCGTGGACTGTTCGCCCGCGATCCATCGGGTGCTGTCGTGCACGGTCAGGTGATCACCGTCCCACTGGGCGATGGTAGACGACAACTCAATCGGGTAATGGGCATTCATCGGTGTCGTGTAGCGAGCATCGACACGGTTTCCGGTGGCGCCCTCGGGAGGTCCCTCACCACGACGGTCCTGCAGCTTCTCTTCTTCGAGTTTCACGAAGTGGTCCGGAAGATAGCTGCCGTGGCGGATCTCGCCACCCTTCTGGTCGGGGACAGCCGGCTGCTCAAGCACCGCGCGGGCCGTCATCTGCGCCGGCAACACCTCGTAGTCCACCGCGAACTGAGATGCCGCCTCGGTGGCGTTCTCCAGTGAGTCGGCGACCACCACGGCCAGGTGCTGACCGACGTACTGCACAGTCAGATCAGACAGCGGTGGACGCCGCTCCAACGGTAGGTCGAAGGTAAGCTCGCGCGGTAACTGCTGTAGCGCAGGGCAATTCAGCGGAGTGAGGACATGTAGGACCCCGGGTGCGCGACTGACTCGGTCCGCGGTGTGGCGCAGCGATTCCTCGATGACATGCCCGTGCGGGATCTGCGTCTGCGCCAGCACCGCATACACCAGGCCCGGGATGACAACATCGGCGGTGTAGCGCGCCTGCCCGGTCACCTTGTCGACTCCTTCGACACGGCTCACCGGCTCTCCCATGGTGCCTCCATCATGTCTCATCGGTCGATGTCGCGCATGCCACGCGGAGCTCATGAGAAGGCGCGGCGGTATTGGGGCGGGTACGGCAGGACCGTGCCGGCGCGCCGGGCCGCATCGCGGACCCAGTTCGGGTTGCGCAGCAGGGCCCGGGCCACGAAGACGGCATCGGCTTCGCCGCCGGAGATGATCGCTTCGGCCTGTTGGGCTTCGGTGATCAACCCGACCGATGCCGTCGCGATGTCCGCCTCGGCTCGCACCCGTTTGGCGAACGGCACCTGGTAGCCCGGAAACACCGGGATCTTGGCGTCGGGAACGGCCCCTCCGGAGGAGACATCGACCAGGTCGACGCCTGCCGTCTTCAAACCGGTGGCCAGCGCGACCGTGTCCTCGACAGTCCATCCGGGACGCGGGTCGTCGGTGTCACCGGCAAGCCAGTCGGTTGCCGACACTCGGAAGAGCAGCGGCAGGTGGTCGGGCCAGGTGCCCCGCACCGCGGTGGCCACCTCCAGGGCGAATCGCATCCGATTCTCGAGCGTTCCGCCGTACTCGTCGGTGCGCACGTTCGCTTGCGGTGACAGAAACTGGTGAATGAGATAGCCATGGGCTCCGTGGATTTCGAGAACCCGGAACCCTGCGACGGCCGCCCGGCGGGCCGCGTCGGCGAAGGCCGTCACGATGCGGGCGATCTCAGCGCGGCTCAGTTCCTCGGGGGCAGGGAGGCGGCCGAAGGCTATCGGGCTCGGGCCCACCGTCGTCCAGGGCGCGGGTTGGCGGGCCGGGTCGGGCCATGGGCGGCCGGTAGATCCCTTCCGGCCGGCATGCACGATCTGGATTCCGGGGACGGCGCCCTGCGCGGAGATGAAACCGGTCAATCGCCGAAATCCGGGTACCTGGACGTCGTTCCACAATCCGAGGTCGTAGATGCTGCTGCGGCCGACGGGGTCGACGGCGGTGGCCTCGACCATCGCCAGTGCGACCCCACCGATCGCGCGTGCACCGAAATGTTGCACGTGCCAATCGGTGGGTGTGCCGGCCTCCGGTCCGTCGACGACGGCCGAGAACTGCATCATCGGCGACATCCACGCCCGGTGGGCGAACGTGACATCGCGCAGGGTCAGGGGACTGAAGAGGCCGGGCATCAGTTCATCCCCAGAAAAGCTCGCGCCGCCCGCGCCAATGCGTCCTCATCGGGTCCATGTTTGACGGCGAACCGTACGGGTTCGGGCTCGGCCATGTCGAACGGGTAGTCGCTGCCGCACACGACCTTGTCTTCCCCGGCAATCTCGCAGAGCAGCTCGAGCTGGGGTGCGTCATGGGTGACCGTGTCGAAGTAGAGATCGCGGATCACCTCGGAGGGCAGTCGGGTGCATGTCGCCCGCACGTCGGCGCGGGCGCGCCAGCCGTGATCCCAGCGCCCGAGCAGTCCCGGAGCACAGCCACCGCCGTGCAGGAAGCAGATGCGCAGGGCCGGCAGCTCATCCTTGAGGCCGCTGAGGATCAGGTTCGCGACTGCGGTGGCGGTTTCGACGGGGTTCCCGATGAGGTTGGCCAGGTAGTAGTCCGACCATTCCGGTCGCCCGATCTGCATTGGGTGAACCAGCACCGGAAGATTGAGGCGGGCGGCTTCGGAAACGATGTGCCGCAGCAGCCCGCGGTGCAGTGACCCACCGCCGACTACAGGGGGGATGGCGACCCCGGCGATGCCTTCGGCGTCGCGCAGTGCGGTGAGCTGGGTGGTCACCAGTTCGGGTGCCCCCAGGCTGACGATACCCAGGCCCAGTAGCCTTCCGTCCGCGCGGTTCACCACATCGGCCAGTGACGTGTTGAAAGCCTGGGCGTAGTCGGCGCCGGCCGCGTCGTCGGTGAGCGGAAAGGCGAACGGTGGCGCCGAGAGCACCCGCACCGCAACCCCGGCCCGTGCCATGTCCTCGATGATCGCGGACTCGTTGCTCATCGCCTCGGTGGCGATCGACAGCGGTAGATCACCGAGGTACAACTGGCCGTCCCGGTCATTCATCGGTCCGTAGGGTGCGCCGGCGGGCAACCCGAACAGGTCGCCGGGGAGCCAGTGTGCGTGGACGTCGATGACGCCCTGAGGGTCCGTGCCTGCGCTCATCGTGCGATGTCCAAAGCGGTGTTGTCGCCGTCCAGGTGTTCGACGGTGGTGAAGACCAGCTCGGTGTCTCCGATGTTCTCGATGTCGTGCAACAGGAATTCGCCTGGCCCGAAATGGAAGTGGCGGGTCTCGCCGGCGTGGTAGGAGACCTCACGGACGGAACCGTCGTGGGTGTGCTGGCGGCTGCGGCCGGCATTGATCGCGGTCCAGAAGTAGTCGAGGACGTGGCGGTGAGCGTGCCAGCGCTCGCCGGGCGCCAACCGGATTTCCCAGACCCGCACGCGCGAATCTTCGCTGAGAAGACGGGATCCGACGTGTCCGTCGAATGCGTGGTCGGCGAATTCCGCCTTGAGCCAATCGGGCCAACTTTCGAAGTCGGTGGCCACCAGTTCACCGGCCAGCGGCAGGTCGGTCAGGTAGTTGTCGTCGTTCATCATCGAGTTCCTCTCGTAGTGAAGGGTTTTAGTGCCCGGGCCCGTACAGGCCGAATCGCAGATCCGGATCGCCGGGCGTCCAGGTGTTGCGGAACTGGGACCGTTCGCCCATGTCGACGACTCTGCGTAGCAGCGTGTCGCTGAGCTGCAGCTGGGCCGGCTCCCACTTCGACAGAGCTGAGGTGATGTCGCCCGATGAGGTGGACAAGGCGTCGGCCAGGGCCCAGGCATCCGCCGCGGCCTTGGCGGTTCCGGCCGCCGCATGCGGCCGCGATGCGCACGCGGCATCTCCGATCAGTGCGGCCCGGCCGAGCGCCATCCGCGAGGACCGCACGTCCGACAACACCTGCAGATAGGGCTGGGCGGTCGCGGCGACCACCTCGGCCACCGCGGGGGCCAGCTGCTCGCCGGCCGCCGCGCGCAGTTCGGTGATGAAGCGGTCCTGTACCTGACCTGGGTGCACAGACACCGATCCGGTGAATCCCCGCTTGTCGGTGAGCAGTTCAGTGAGCTGAGGTCCGGCAGGAACGTTGCGGTACCAGACGTAGTTCATCAGACGGTCAGCCTCGTCGAGGCTGTCTTCGCCGGGTATCGGGTACATGGTGATATGGGAGTTCGGGATAACGGTGTACGTGATGGCATCGCTCAGCGTTTCGCGGGTCTGCGCGCTGAGTTCTGACAGCGCTACGGTGCCCCGCCAGCCGACATACCCCGAATAGGCGAGTTTGGCGTCGGGGTCGAAGAATTCACGTGCCGGTGAACTGATACCGTCGGCGAACACCACCAGGTCGGCGCGGGCTGTTCTTCCGCTGACAAACCGCACGGTCACCGTGTCGGCATCCTGGTCGAAGCCGCAGGCGAATTCGCCGTAGTGGTAGTGCTCGGGGCCGAAGTCGGCAAGCAGAGCCCGGTAGAACGTGCCCCAAGAGGTGTAAGTCCACACAGCGCGTTCGCGGTGGACGACCGCTCCGCTTGGGTCGAGGTACTGCACGTAGTCGGTGGCGGTGTGCAGGTCAGCCAGCTTCTGGCGGCTGCGTTCGGCGAACCAGCGCACGGTATCGGGTTGCAGGACGATGCCGCTGCCACGGCCGTCCAGGGGCACCGGGGTGCGTTCGTAGACGTCGACGCGGAATCCCAGTTCGCGCAACAGCAGGGCAGTCGTCAGCCCTCCGATGGATCCTCCGACGACGATCGCCGACGCATTGCCGTATTCGGTCATGACGTGCTCTTTTCGCTCAATGGAATGTCTTGGACGGCGTTGTGGTCGACCGGCATTGGCTCCCCGCGGGTTTCGCGCGCGAAAGCGAGGCCGATGACGGCGATCAGTCCGATCGCAGACACTGATGCGGTGGCGATGCCGAGGTTCCCGCCGAACCACGAGGCGGCGATCACACCTGCGGTGAAGGGGCCCAGCGCGGTGAGGTAGCGGCCCACGCTGTTGCAGATCGCCAATGCGGTGGCGCGCACACTGGGCGGAAAGAGCTCTGGGCCGTAGATGAAGGTGCCCGACAGCGCGCCGAACAAGCCGAAGCCGAGAAGTGGCATGGCGACGAGCATCTCGGTGTAGCTGCGGTCGATCGGGAACGCCCATGCGATCGTGGCGGCCGAGACCACGAAACTGATCAGGAAGGCTTTCTTCCGTCCGATGGCGTCAGCGACGAAACCCCATGCGGCATAACCGATGATGCCACCGGCATTGAACAGCATGGCCGCCACGGCGACCCGGTGGTCGGCTACGGCCCGGCCAAGGCCGTCGGCGGTGGTCATCTGCCGGATGATCTGTGGGTACCAGGTCGATACGCTCCAGAACGAGATGAGCGCTCCGGTAGCCAGTGCGGTGCACACCAGCATCGGGTGCAGCAGCGGGGGAGTGACGAGGCGCCGCAGCACGAATCGATCGTGATCATGGATTCGGCCGAGCGCTTTCCGTTCCTTTCGCGCCTGCAGATGGGCGCCGATCTCGGGCGGCTCGGGTACGTAGCGACGGATGAACCAGACCACCAGGGCCGGGATGCCTGCGAGCAGCATCATGGCGCGCCAGCCGTGATCGCCGAGCAGTGCGTACGCGGCGGCTGCCATGAAGAACCCGGCCGCGTATCCGGCCATCATGACTCCACCCGCACGGGCGCGGAAGCGGTTGCGCCAGGATTCGGCGATGAGTGCCGCGCCCACCGGTGCCTCGACGCCGGAGCCGAGGCCCGCGATGAAGCGCAGAATGCCTAGTTGCCACCAGGTTTCGGCGAACACGGCCAGAGCGCTGAAAACGGCGTAGGTAAGGATGCCGACCGACAACACTCGGGTGCGGCCGAAGTAGTCGGCGAGCATCCCGAACAGGATGCCTCCGGTGGCCCAGCCGGTGAGGAAGAGGGCGACAGTCAGCCCGCCGTAGAAGCCGATTGCCGCTCCGTCGGTACCGATTCCGCTGTTGGGAAGCAATTCGTTCATGGCCGGACCCAGGACGAGAACATAGAGGCTGCCTGCGAAGCCGTCGAGCCCCCAGCCCAAGGTGGTGCCTGCCAGTACGAGCCATTGTGTCCGGGTGATGTCCTGATGCCAACGTCCTGTGGACATGTATGTGCCTTTCGAGGTTTCGGGGAAGGGTCAGTTGAGGCGGCGCTGCGGCTGGCCGCCGTACCAGTCGACGTGGTCGGCCGCGGTGCGCACGACGATCGTCTTGACCCAGGAGAAATCATCGAATGACTCTGTACCGGCGTCCTTTCCGGAGCCGGACTCCTTGATGCCGCCCCAGGGCAGCGACGGTTCGAGGCGGTGGTGGTCGTTGACCCACACCATGCCCGCGTTGATCTGGGCTGCCACGCGGTGTGCGCGGCCGACGTCGGTGGTCCACAGGCCGGCACCGAGCCCGTACGGGTTGTCGTTGGCCATGCGTATCGCGTCGCACTCGTCATCGAACGGGATGACCACCGCCACCGGGCCGAAGATCTCTTCGCGCGCGACGGCCATGGTCATCGTGGCGTCCGAAAGCACGGTGGGCGGCAGGAAGAACCCGTGGTCCAACGGACTTGGCAGAGCAGGGGTCCGGCCGCCGGCCTTGAGGGTCGCACCCTCATCGAGCCCCGTCTGCACGAGGGCCGCCACCTTGTCCCGTTGGCGGGCGCTTATCAGTGGTCCCATCTGGGTGTCGGGCGCAGCCGGATCACCGAGCCGAATCGCCTGTGCGCGGGCCGCGAGCGCGTCGACGAATGCGTGGTAGATGCCGCGCTGCACCAGGAATCGGGAACCGGCCACGCACGATTGACCGGCCGCGACGAACGCCGCGAATGCTGCGCCCTCCGCAGCGACGGTGGGGTCGACATCATCGAACAGCAGCACCGGTGTCTTGCCGCCGAGTTCGGCCGTGATGCGGGCGAACCGCGACGCCGTCGCGACCGCCGCCGAGCGGCCCGCCTCTGTGCCACCGGTGAGGGTGATCTTGGCGATATCGGGATGGTGGGTCAAGCGCTCGCCGGCCGCGCGGGCCCCGGTGACGACGTTCAGCACGCCGTCGGGCAATCCCGCCTCGGTGAGGATGTCGGCGAGGGCCAGGGTAGTCAGCGGGGTCAGCTCAGATGGCTTGACCACCACGGTGTTTCCGTTGGCCAGCGCGGCGGACAGGCTGCGCGCCAGGATGAGCATCGGATGGTTGAACGGGGTGATGATGCCGCACACGCCGAGCGGAAGCCGCTGCTGGTAGGAGAGGTAGGGGCCATCTCCGGGAAGGACGGCCTGGCGCTGCGCCGCCAACAGCCCGGCGTTGTAGCGGAACCATTCCGGTACCCGGGACAGCTGTGCCCGGGTCTCGGTGATCGGCCGGCCGTTGTTGCGGGTTTCGAGCGTGTAGAGCGTCTCACTGGAGTTCTCGATGGCGTCGGCGATGCGCAGTAGGAGTTTGGCACGGTCGCTGCGGACCATGCTCGGCCATGGCCCGTCCTCGAAGGCCCTGCGGGCGGTGGAAACTGCGGCGTCCACTTCGCGCTCACCCTGTTCTGGCAGCGTGGCGATCACTTCCCCGGTGGCGGGGTTGAGGATGTCGCGGAACTGGCCGTGCGGAACGGGCGCAGCCGGCGTGGTGGATGTGCTCTCCAGTGAGACATGGGTCATGGGACATGAGTGTCGTCACACCCGGGCGGTCCATCAATGTCTGACAAGACATATTTCTTCTATATTTATGTCTATTCTGATACCTCGATCTGCGGCACACTGACCGCGTGACTTCCTCGACCGACAATCAACGGCCCGGCGCGGAACTGGTGACGTGGCTGGCAGCGCTACGGAGCCTCAGCGCTCAAGCCTGTGCCGATGCCGATCTGCGGGAGGTGCTCTGTCTGGTCGCCGACACAGCGCGGACCCTGCTGGGATTCGACTTCTGCGGAGTCCTTGTTCCCGATTCGAATCGCGATCGGCTGGTGGTGCAGGGATGGAGCGGACTGTCGGATGGTTACGTCCAGCGGGTCAACTCCGACACGCCGATCCGGCTCGACAGCGGATCGCCCTCGAGCCGGGCGTTCCATCGCGGCGAGCCGGTGTCCATACGGGACGTGCGAGAGGAACCAGAGTTCGCGCTCTGGGCCGGCGTCGCACAAGAACAGGGATACCGCGCCATCGTCGCTGTGCCGCTGGTGGCCGGCGCTGACGTACTGGGGACGCTCAACGGCTACTACGCCTCGGTGCACACGTTCACCCGGTACGAGATCGAGCGGCTGATCTTGCTGGCCAACCACGCCGCGATCGCGGTCACTTCGGCGCGCCGGCTCGACGAGCTGCGCACGCTCACCAGCTCGCTGCGTGAACAACGTGACGCGTTGGCGCGATCAGAGCAGATCCACGAGCGGTTGTTGACGGTCACACTGCGTTCCGGCGGGATCGCTGGGATCGCAGCCGCGCTGAGCGATCTCATCGACCGACCGGTTCTGATCGATGACGGGCGCGAAACCGAGTTGGCCCGAGCTGGAGCGAACGTCGAATTTCTCACTCCCGCAGCGCGTTCGGCAGCAGCCGAAAGCATGTCCACGGAAGCTGCGGCGACCGTCGAGGCCGTCGCAAATGCCGACGGTGGTTCCAGTGGATGGCTGGTTGCCGGCGTGCGGCTGGGCAGTGAGGTTGCCGCTCGGATCTGGTTTCCCGGCGAGGTCGAAACGCTCGACCCACTGCAGGTTCGCGCCGTCGAGCACGCGTCGATCGTGGTGTCGGTCGAACTGCTACGGGATCAGACGGCAGCGGAGGTGGAACGGCGACTTCGCGGGGAGTTGCTGTCCGATGTGTTGTCGAGCAGCGGGTCCCTGTCCGATCCACTGCGGACCCGTGCCCGGCGGCTGGGCCATGACCTCAGCGTGCCTCACGTTGCAATCGTGGCAACGCTGGCCGCGCCGACCGACGCGGCCACCCGCGTGGCGTGGCAGCGTGCGCTGGCGGCCGTGACGGAGTTGGCTTCGGCCTATCGGCCGAGGCCGTTGGTGGCGATGCACGGCGGCATGCTGGTCACACTGTGGCCGGAGGTGGCTGACACGAGCGAACCGCCCGGTGTCATGGTCCGGAGAGCGATAGCCCAAGTCTCCCATGAGATCACGGCCACAGCCGCGGTCTCTGCTTCCCGTACTGTCGACGTTGGGGAGGCCTACCGTACTGCCAAGGGAGCGATGGAAATTGCGCTGCAGGGCGGCCGAGCCGGCACCACCGTCACTCTCGAGGATCTCGGTATCGTCGGACTGCTGCTCCAGTTGAACGATCCGGCCAAACTCTCGGCATTCGCCGCTCGCAAGCTCAAGCCGGTCATCGACTACGACGCCGACCATCGCACCGAGTTGATGACGACATTGCGGACCTATCTCGCAAGTCGGCAGGATCGCAACGTGACTGCGCGGACGCTGTTGATCCATTCCAACACCGTTGCGCAACGGCTCCGACGCATCGAGCAGTTGTGCGAGGTGAACCTTTCCGATCCGGCGACCACCGTGGAGTTTTCGTCTGCGCTGACGGTGCACGACCTCGCCGTCCGTGGCACCTGACGAAAGTTGTCGCACCCTTGAAGTTGTTTCGGTGCCGGAAATTGGTTGCGGTTGGCGTCAGTTCGGGCCCGCGCCGATCGACTCCAGCGCTTCGACCGCCTCGGGGGAGTAGGCGACCGAAGCGTCGAGAGCGGCGGCGGTACGCAAGGTCGTGGCCAGTGCCGTGGCGGCGAGTTCGACCAGGATGTCGACGTCCACGTCGCGGTGGGTGATGCGGTCGATCATCATCTCGTCGAGGAATCCGATCCAGCCGTGCATGGCGATGCGCAGAGTGGGTGCGATGGGCTCCACGACTTCGAGTGCCGACAGAATTCGTTGGGCACCCAGCCAGCGAAGGTGCTCGACGGCGGACTGGTGTTCGGCATCGGCGCCCAGCGCGCCGCGAAGCAGCGCGACGAAACTGTCTGAGTACGAATCGATGTGGGTGATGTGGCTGCGCAGGGCGTGGCGCAGCTGATCGGCCAGCGGCGTGCCCGGAGGTACGGGCGCTGTCTGCGCCGCCGCGATCTCCGCCGCGATCTCGTTCATCACCGCCAGGTACAGGCCGCGCTTGTTGACGAAGTGGTGTGCGATCAATCCGTAGGCCACGCCGGCGTCCTTGGCCACCCGCGCGGTGGTGACCTGGTCGTACGGCCGTGTCGCGAACAGCTTTCGGGCGGTATCGACAATGAGCTGACGCCGGTCGATCGGCTTGGCCTGCGCGGTCATCGACTCGGCCCGGCCAGCGCGCTGTGCATATCGACCCGCCGGCCGCCGAGTGCGGCGACCAGCCTTCCCAGCACTGGGATCTCCAACGGAAGTAGCGAATAACGCGGGTGCACAACGCGTCTCGTGCCGCGTTCGAGTGCGCGGACGATGGCTGCCGCCGTGGAAGCGGGTGCGACGGGCGGAAAGGTCGGTGGGGGTGTGGTTTTCCACGGCAATTCATCGATATCGCGTAGTGCGGTGTCGGTGGCGCCGGGTACCACCTCCAGCACCCGGACGCCGGTGCCGGCCAGTTCCAGCCGCAGCGATCTCGTCGCCTGGGCCAGTGCGGACTTGGAGGCGGCGTAGTAGCCGAGCAAGGGCAGCGGCACGGCCTGCACGGTGGAGGTGACGTTGACGATGACTCCGGAACCCACTGCCCGCATCGCAGGCAGCACAGCTGCGGTAAGGGCCAGCGGGGACCAGAGATTGACCTCGAACACCCGCCGGGCGGCGGCCGAGTCGGCCACGACCGATTGCGCCCCGGTCAGGTTGGAGCCGGCGTTGTTGATCGCGATGTCGACGCCCCCAAGAGCTGCCACGGCGTTGCGGCCCAGTTCGGCCGCCGCGTCCGGGACGGACAGGTCGACTCCGAACACGATGGGCCGTGGTGACCCGTCGGCCGATATCTCGTCGGCCAGGGCATCCAGCAGCTCGGCGCGGCGGGCCGCCAGTGCGAGGACTGCTCCCCGGCGGGCCAGGGCCACGGCCAGCTCGTGGCCGATTCCGCTGGATGCCCCGGTGAGCACCACCTTCTTGCCCGACAGGTCCATGTCTCGGTGTCGCATGCTGGCTCCGCTCAGCCCATTGTTGGCAGGACCCACCGTGTCAGACTGACTGATAATCAGTCAAGGCCTGTTGCCGAACGGTCGGTACTGGCATCGCGGGCAACAGCCCAGCAAGATGGACGGGTGCACACCGGCTGGCAGAAACGTGACCGCAGCTTCGAAAACACCTGGCCCGTGAGGTACGGGCGCTCATGAACACCGGCGCCGAAGTGGTGGTGAACCGTCTGCTCGGCGAAGGGGTTGACGTGTGCTTCGCCAACCCGGGAACCTCGGAGATGCACTTTGTGGCGGCGCTGGACGCCGCCCCGGCGATGCGCCCGGTGTTGTGTCTGTTCGAAGGAGTCGCCACCGGGGCCGCCGATGGATATGCCCGTATCGCCGGCAGTCCGGCGGCGACGCTGCTGCACCTCGGGCCCGGTATGGCCAACGGGCTGGCCAACCTGCACAACGCCCGGCGGGCGTTCAGTCCCGTGGTCAACGTCGTCGGTGATCACGCGACCTATCACCAACCCCTCGACGCGCCGCTCGAATCCGACATTGACGCGCTCGGACACTGGGCGCACGGTTCGGTGCACCGGCCGGCATCTGCTGCCGATCTCGACGCGGCAGTTCACAGTGCCGTGCAGAGCGCGTCCGGCGCGCCAGGACAGGTCGCCACCCTGATCCTGCCCGCCGACTATTCGTGGGGCAGTGCACCGCAGAATCCGTTGTCGGACAAGGTGTCCTCGCCACAGCCGGCCCCCGGCCCCGGCCTGGACATCGCCGATGCCGCCGAATTGCTGCGCGCGCAGGGGGAGCGCGTCGTGTTGCTGCTCGGTGGGGCCGCCACCGGCGCTGACGGATTGCTGGCTGCGGAGCGCATCCGCTCGGGCACCGGGGCTCGCGTCCTGGTCGAAACCTTCCCGGCCCGGTTGACCCGCGGCCGGGGGGTGCCCGCCATCGAACGCCTCGGTTATCTCGCCGAGCAGGCCACGCAACAACTATCCGGGGCAACGCATCTGGTGCTGGTCGGGGCGAAGGCCCCGGTGTCGTTCTTCGCCTACCCTGGCAAGCCGAGCGTTCTGGTACCCGACGGGGCCGAAGTGCGCACCCTGGCCGTCGACGATTTGACCGGCCTCGCAGACGAATTGGGTGGCGCCGTGCCGGACGAGGCGCAACCCGGTCCGGCTGACCTGCCGACCGGTCCGCTCAACCCGCAGAACCTGGCGCAGGTGATCGCCGCGCTATTGCCCGAGAACGCCATCATCTCCGACGAGGCCAACACCAGCGGGCTGTTCCTGCCCGCCGCCACCGCGTCGTCCCCGCGTCACGATGTTCTCACCCTGACCGGTGGCGCGATCGGTCAGGGCTTGCCGGTGGCGGTGGGCGCCGCGATCGCCGCGCCGGACCGCCCGGTGATCGCCCTCCAGTCGGATGGCAGTGCGGCCTACACCATTTCGGCGCTCTGGACGATGGCCCGTGAACAACTCGACGTCACCGTGGTGATCCTCAACAACCACGCCTACGCCATCCTGCAGCTCGAGCTGTTGCGAGTCGGTACCCAGGCCGACGGGGGACGATCGCGCTCCCTGCTCGACCTGAGCCGTCCCGACATCGACTTCGCCTCGATCGCACAGGGATTCGGGGTTCCTGCCACCCGGGCTGGAACCGCTGAGGAACTCGCCGAACAGTTCCGGGCGGCACTGGCTGAGCCGGGCCCACACTTGATCGACGCCGCGCTGCCGACCTGGTCGCCGGGATAACGGACGAGGGCGTCGGTTACTGGCTGGAGCGGCGCTTCTCCAGCACCACCGCGGCGATCGGGATCCGCATCTGTTCGGGCTCCGCGGCCAGCCGGGCCGCGATGCCCGCATGCAGCTGGTCGTAGAACAACGGCAGCCGGTCGGGGGCGCCGGCGAGGGCCGAGCCCAGATCGGCGAATGCCGTGAACTGAAGGAAATCGGCCCAGCGGGTGCCGAAAGCGCTTGCGTCCTTGTCACTGCGGTAGGCGTTGTAGATTCGGTCCTCCGCGTCGAACAGCTCCACATGCTGGATCTCGAGCCGCTCGAAGCGGCCGGACGGGGCGAACGGTGCGGTGAAATCCACGGCGCGCCGTCCGGCGATCGGCAGCGACATTCGGGTCGCCTCCTCGGCGCTCACCACACCACCGGCGATCAGCTCGGTCAGTGTGCCGACAACAGACCGGAACAGCGGGCGATAGCCCAAGTCTCCGTCATCGTCCAGTGCGGTCGTCAACACCACCAGGCGGCCGCCCGGCTGCAGCTCGCGGCCGCGAAAGGCGATGAACTCGTGCCAATCGTGAGCGGCCTGCCTGGCATAGGCGGTACGCACCCGCTCGTCGTTGCTGTAGGCCGCCACGACGTGGTCGGCGACCGGCATCGGCACCTTGCTCAATCTCGCTACTGCCCAGGCCGACCAGCCGAGGTGCACGCTGTTCGACGGCAGGATCTGGCCGTAGAACGACCGGCCGATCGCCGAACTGAAGGTGGCCGGATCGCGGTGCCGATAGGACTGTGGATCCCCCTCCAGGATCCGGAACATCGTGGAGAAGTCGTTGTCCGCGGTATCGGTGTGCGTCACCAGAATCGAGTGTTCGGGGCGGGTGCGGCCGCGCACCGCAGCGATGGCGGCGTTGATCGGCCGCATCGAGTTGTGCGCGGTTCCTGCCCCGTAATCGGCGATGACGACGGGTTGCGGTGGGGCCGGAATCGGCACCGTCCGCGCAGCCTGCTCGAGAAGCGTGATCGCCGAACTCATTCCGGCGGTGTGTGGACGGGGCGTCGTCCGGCGCGGCGCGGGCATGGCTAGTTGCGCCGCCGCCGGCGCAACAGCAGTCCGATGAGAAAACCCATGACGAAAATGATGACCAAGATGAACCACATCGGCGACTCGACGGCCACCCAGAGCACGTGCACTCCCACCCGATCGCGGTTCTGCGCGACGAAGATCGCCGCGAGGGCGACCAGGATCAGGGCCACCCAGTAGCGCAGGGCGAACCGGCGGACCGGGCCGGTGGTCGCGGGGGTGTCGGACTCGTCGCGAGGCATACACCGACGGTAGCTCTCGAAACGGCGGCTATGACAAACTTCGGCCATGAACAGCCGTCGGTCTGCTCCGCGCGCCGCGATCGTCCCATCGATCTGCACCCTCGTCGTCGGCGCAATCGGGCTGTTCGTGATGATCTTCCTGAACGCGTTCGTCCTGGACGAGTACGACGCTTACGGAGAGGTGCCCATCCCGGGGACCGCCAGCCTGGATTTGCCGCAGGGTGAGGTGACGGTCAGCCTTCACACCATGGTCACCGGATCCGGCAGTGGTCTGCCGGTTCCGCCTCTGCGCCTGCACGTGTCCGCACCTGAGGGGACCGCCGATCCGGTGGTGACCGAAAGCATCGGCGGGACAACCACGGTGAACAACGATGCTCGGGTACGGGTGTGGGTGATGCAGGTATCCGGTGCGGGTGCCTACGAGATCAGCGTCGACGGTCAAGTCCAGGGCTATATCAATCCGCGGCTGGCCTTCGGGCACGGCAGTCAATACGGCTGGCTGTCCTGGCTGTTCGGTGGACTTACCGTACTGGGGGTGCTGGCACTGATCTGCAGCGTGATGTGGTCGGCGCGGGAAAACAAGCGGGCACGCCCCCTCTCGGATCTGGGCTTCGAGCCGATTCCACCACACCCGGCGGTGCCGACCGGACATCAGCCGAACAGCTACCAGCCCACCGACCAGGGAATCCGGCTCGAGCAGCTCAAAACGATTGCTGCGCTGCGTGATAGCGGAGCTCTGACCGACGCCGAGTTCGAGGCGGAGAAGCGCCGGATCCTGGAGAGCTGAGGCGGCTACGCCGCCTGGGTGGCCCAGTCGGACCGTCGGAACGATCCTGCCGGGACGAATCGTTCCAGCAGTGCATCGGCGGACTCTCCGGCGAATTCGGTGATCAGCTGTTTGGCGGCGGCCACTGAGGTGAGCGATTCGACCGGCCGTGGATCATCCAGCAGGCCAAACAGTTTCGAGGCGAATCGCGGGCTGCCCTGCGCGGCCGCGAAGAACAGATTGCCGTACTCGGCCAGTTCTGGATCGGCCAGGAACAACCGGGTGACCAACTGCGCCGCCCGCGCTCGGTGCGCGTAGAACTCCTCGAATGTGCTGCGCAGCCACGCCTCGTCGAACCGGCCGTCATGTGCGGCGGCTTTGCGGACCAGGGTGGCGGCATGGACCAGTCCACCCTGGGCGCCCTGGCCGGCGATCGGGTCGAACGACACCGCGGTATCGCCCAGGGCGGCCACCGGATGCCCGCTCGCGGTGCGGCCGACCCCGGACCGCACCACCTGGGTGACAGCGCCTTTCAGCCACGAGTGCGGATCGTCCTCGAGGACCCTGAGAGCACTCACCTCAGGGAGGTCCCAGTCGATGTAGTCACGGTGCAGTGCGGTGACGATGTCGAGTGCGGACCGCGCGCTGTCGGCTCCGGCGAACCGCCGGTCCCAGTCGCTGCCGGGGCGAGCCCAACCCAGGAACGTCCACGTCGGGCCGGCGTCCTTGTGGAGATATCCGCCCCACCAGGACTCACCCTGATCGGTGACCACGGTGAATGCGTTGTGGCGACCACCGGCGCCGCCCCGATGAGCGAAAACATCGGGACCGTACGGTAATCCGGCGAGTGTGACAGTCAACAGGCTGCGCTGGGGGCGATCGTAGGCGGAGCGCTGGGCGTCGACCGGGAACAGGGTGGACAGGCCGCCGCGGCCGGTTGCCACCAACGTCAGATCGACGCCGGCGGCGATGGCGTCCAGCCGCACCGGGTCGACGGACTCGACCACGAACCGCCCGCCGCGCTGTCGGAACAGCGTGAGCCGGTCGTCGGCCTTGAGTCGGGTGTCCACGGCGACGCCGACGAATCCGTCGAAGTCGGCGTCGAACGCTATCTCCTCGGCGCGGTCGGGACCGGAGCCGTCGACCACCCGTACGCTCTGCCCGGTCGAGGTCGGGGCGGTGGCCAGGTAGGTGTTGAGACCGAGGGACTCCTCGGCCCGCTGCGCCTCGCCGAAGATCAGCGCGGTGCCGGTGGCCGGGACATCGTCGCGCAAACTGCGCTGGTCCCGGTCGCTGTACAGGGTGACGTCAAACCCGTTGTCCAACAGCCCGAGAGCCGCTGTCACCCCGGTCTGCCCGGCACCGATCACCGCCGCGGAGCGTCCACTCGAAGTCGTCATGGCTGCCACTATGGACGTGCCGCGGTGGTCCGGTAAGGGACTGGCTCAGCGTGATCGCAAAAGCCGTCAGACCGGCGTGGCGCCGATCAGGGACCACAACGGGTCGGTGCGGCCGATGTCCAAGGTGCATTCGTCGGGCCGCGGATCGGGCACGAAAGCCCAGAACATCGCGCCGGCAGCGCCCAATGTGCGCATGTGGTCGAGCGCATCGGTCAGCACCTGCTTGCGCTCGTCCAAGGATTCACACGAGCCGGCCTCCATACCGATCTCGGCGATCAGCAGTGGCTTACCGACCGAACGGGCCTGCTCGAGCCGGCGGCGGACCCCATCGTACTCGTCACCAGGAAGGAAGTCCGTCTCCTCGTAGTAGTGATATTCGAGTACGTCCACGCCCGGCGAGGCGTTCACCTTCGCGAATTCGTCGCCTGCCGAACCGCATTGGCCGCCGCCGGCGTGGCCGCTGAAGATCACCGCGTCGGGATCCAGTTGACGGATCCGGGCTCCGGTGGCGTCGAAGAATGCGCGCAGCACGTCGGCAGCGTTCGGCGGACAGTAGCGGGTGGTCCAGTGACAGTGGTGGTCTCGGCAATCGGTCGGTTCGGGCTCACCGACGGCGGTCCAGCCGGCGAGTGCGGGAGAGTTGGCCCACCGTTTGACCGCGAGGTCCAGCCACGCGGCGAACGACATCGGCAGGCCGTGCGACACCTCGGTCCGCCAGCCGTCGGCGTACCACCCGTAGTTTTTGAAATAGTCGTTCTCGCAGCCACCTTCGTCGCTGGTGAGCACCGCGATCAGCAGTTGGCCGTGTCGCTCGGCGGCCCGGAACACCGCATCGAGAGAGGTGAAATCGAGTTGTCCGGTGAACTTGTTCACCGCGAAACTGGAGTACGCGTTGAACCGGGTGAGCGAATGCGGCGGCAGGCTGGCGAAGTACGAGTCGAGATCCACCTGTGCCCCGCACCCCGCGTTGACGGACCAGTTGGTGGCCAGCTGGTACGCGTTGATGCCGATCGGCCACTGCGGTTTGCCGTCGAGCGTGAGCGACATCCCCGAGACGCCCAGCGGTGGGATGGCTGCCCGACCGCCGGTGGGTGGGGCAGCCGTGCTGGTCAGCGGTGGTGGCGACAGCGGGGGCGACGGGGAACAGGCCGTCGCGACCAGCAGTGTCACGCAGAGCAACACCGCGGTGCGAACTGGCCTGCCGACCACTGACCCAGGGTAGCCACTCGGTCGCGGCCGGGAGCACTAATGCCGGTGCCGTTTTCGTCAGTGCCCGGGCTGGTTGGGCCACTTCCTCCGCGCCGCTCGTTCCTCACGGGGCATCGTCAGTGCCCGCGGGCAACCCACTCGTCGTAGTGCACGATCTCGTCGCCGATCGTGGTGGTGTCGCCGTGCCCCGTGTAGACCACCGTCTCACCCGGCAGCAGGCCCAGCCGTTTCGAGATGGACTCCAGGATCGTGGGGAAGTCCGAGAACGACCGTCCGGTCGCGCCGGGGCCGCCTTGGAACAGGGTGTCGCCGGAGACCACTGCGTTCAGCTCAGGGATCGACCAGCAGACCGACCCGGGGGAGTGCCCCGGCGTGTGCAGGGCATGCAGCTCGATGCCGCCCGCGCGCAACACGAGGCCGTCCTCGACGGCCCGAAACTCGGCGTCCGGGTGGACGACTCGCCACAACATCTCGTCTGCCGGGTGCAGCAGCACCGGCGCGTCCAGCTCCTTGCCGAGCTCGGGCGCGACGGTGATGTGGTCGTTGTGGCCATGCGTGCAGACCACCGCGACGACGTTGCGGCCGTCCACGGCTTCGATGATCGGGGCGGCGGTGTGGGCGGCGTCGAACACGATGACATCGCTGTCGTCGCCCACGAGCCAGATGTTGTTGTCGACGTCCCAGCTGCCGCCGTCGAGTTCGAACTTGCCGCTGGTGACGACTCGTTGAATGTTGGCAGTCACTTCAACACCACCACCGAGCGCAGCACCTCACCGGCGTGCATCTTGTGGAACGCATCCTCGATCGCGTCCAGCCCGATGCGCTCGGAGACGAACTTCTCCAACGGCAGCCGGCCCTGCAGATAGAGGGAGATCAGGGTGGGGAAGTCGCGCTCGGGCAGGCAGTCGCCGTACCACGAGGACTTCAATGATCCACCGCGGGAGAAGAAGTCGACCAACGGCATTTCCAGCGTCATGTCCGGGGTCGGCACGCCGACCAGCACCACGGTGCCGGCCAGATCCCGTGCGTAGAACGCCTGCTTCCAGGTTTCCGGGCGTCCGACCGCGTCGATCACCACATCGGCACCGAATCCGTCGGTCAGATCCTGGATGGTCTCGACCGCGTCGAGCTCACGGGCGTTGATGGTGTGGGTGGCACCGAAATCGCGGGCCCAGTTGAGCTTCTTGTTGTCGGTGTCGACGGCGATGATCTTCTTGGCGCCGACCAGGGCGGCGCCGGCGATGGCGGCGTCACCCACGCCGCCGCAGCCGATGACGGCGACGGTGTCGTCACGGGTAACGGCGCCGGTGTTGATCGCCGCGCCGATGCCGGCCATCACGCCGCAGCCCAGCAGGCCAGCCACGGCCGGGTCGGCCTCGGAATCGACCTTGGTGCACTGCCCTTCGTGAACCAGCGTCTTGTCGGCGAACGCCCCGATGCCCAGGGCCGGCGTCAGCTCGGTGCCGTCGGTCAGCGTCATCTTCTGGGCCGCGTTGTGGGTGTCGAAACACAGGTGCGGGCGACCGCGCTTGCAGGCGCGGCATTCCCCGCACACCGCACGCCAGTTGAGGATCACGAAGTCGCCCGGCTCGACGTGGGTGACGCCCTCGCCGACCGACTCGACCGTGCCCGCGGCCTCATGGCCGAGCAGGAACGGGTACTCGTCGTTGATGCCGCCCTCGCGGTAGGTCAGGTCGGTATGGCATACGCCGCAGGCGATGATGTCCACCACCACCTCACCGGGACCCGGATCGGGAATGACGATGTCGACGAGTTCGACGGGCTGTTTCTTGCTCCGGGAGATCACACCGCGCACTGTCTGAGGCATGTCTATAACCTAATGCAAACCGGACAGGTGTCCAATTGCTGGCGGTATCTCGCCGGTCGACGAATCTCGGCCTCGGAGCAGTCCCGCGCGTTACCGTGGGTTGTGGTCGACGATCGAACTCAACTGCTGGTGGTGGCCCGCACGGCGTATCGCCGAAATGACTGGCGCACCAGCTACGAATCCTTCAGCCGCGTCGACGGGATGCAGGCCCTCGACACCGACGATCTTGCCGTGTACGCCGCGGCGGCCTGGCGGCAGGGTCATGGCCGCGAATCCGTTCGGATCAACGAACAGGTGCACAGCCGCCTGTTGCGCACCGACCCGGTGCAGGCGGCGATGAAGGCCGCCGAGATCGGCTTGGCCTGGTTGGCACGTGGCCACCTTGCGCTGGCCCGCAGTTGGGCGCAGCGGGCTCAGGTGCTGCTGACCGGCGTCCCTGAGACCACCGCGCACGGCTACCTCGCGTATCTGCTCGCGGCGACCGCGGCCGACGCCGGCGATCAGGGGCAATTCGATACCGCAACACGGCACTTGGCAGCCATCGCGGAGAACTTGGATGACGCCGCCCTGGCCACGCTGACCCAGGCGCTGTCCGGCACGGCCGTGGCCGCCGCCGGCGACCCGGCCGGGTACCGAGCGCTCGACCAGGTGCTGCTACCGGTGCTCGACGAACCGTTGCCGGCCGAATGGGCAGCCGATGTGTACCGGCGGGCATTGACCCTGGCGCACCGGCGGAACGCGGCCGACCGGGTCGCGTCCTGGACGCAGTCCATGCAGCGGTGGTGCGATGCCACCGAACCGGAGTCGACCCAGTCGGCGTATCGCGCGGTCTGCGACGTGCACCGCCTCTCGGTGGTCACCGACGCCGATCCGCACGATCTGGTGCGTCAGGTGGTCGGGCTGCGGCGCCTGGTCGCCGACGTGGATGCGGTGGCGGCGAGCATGGTCGAGGAGTTGCTTTCCCGGAGTGTGGGGCGCGCCCGATAGATTTGCGCGCAATGAATGCCGATGTTCTCGACGTTATCGACACCTGGCCGGTTGATTCGGTTGCTGCGGCGGTGGTCGGCCCGTCTGGGGTACTGGCCAGCCGCGGCGACACGAGCAAGCCCTTCGCGCTGGCGTCGGTGACCAAACCGCTCGTCGCGCGGGCCGCGCAGATCGCGATCGAAGAGGGCGCTGTCGAACTCGACACTCCGGCCGGCCCGCCCGGTGCGACGATCCGCCATCTTTTGGCCCACGCGTCCGGCGTGTCCATGCGGTCGGCCGATGTGCTCGCCCGCCCCGGACAGCGTCGCATCTACTCGAACTACGGGTTCGAGCTCCTGGCCCGAGCGGTGGAGGCGGCCGCCGACATCGAGTTCGGCAGCTATCTGACCGAGGCGGTGTTCCAGCCGCTGCAGATGTCGGGTTCCGCACTTTTGGGCGGCGCGGAGGCCGCCGGTTTCGGCGGCGTGTCGACTGTCGCCGACCTGGCCGTGTTCGCCGGGGAGCTGTTGCGGCCTGCGCTGGTGTCGCAGGAACTGCACGACGCGGCCGTGACCGTGCAGTTTCCCGGGCTCGATGGAGTGTTGCCAGGGTTCGGTGTGCAGCGGCCGAATGACTGGGGGCTGGGCTTCGAGCTCCGGGACGGCAAATCCCCGCACTGGACCGGGTCGGCAAACTCGCCGCGCACGTTCGGTCATTTCGGTCAATCGGGGACGTTTCTGTGGGTCGATCCGGTCGCTGACCTGGCGTTGGTGGTGCTGACCGACCGTGACTTCGGGGACTGGACCTACCCGCTGTGGCCCGCGATATCTGATGGAGTCCTGAGAGAAAACGGGACACACTAGCGCAACACTGGCCTCACAGGGCACAATAGACACGCGCGGCACACACAACTGCATGCTCGATCGGAATCACCAGGCCGTTGGGGAAGACGTCCCTCGTGATCCGAAGGAGTAGCAAATGCGTGCGTCGAATCAGTTCGCCGACGCGGCGACAGGCGTGGTGTATGTGCATGCCTCACCCGCGGCGGTATGCCCGCATGTTGAGTGGGCGTTGTCGTCGACCCTGTCGGCGCGGGCGAATCTGAAGTGGACACCGCAACCGGCCATGCCCGGCCAGTTGCGTGCGGTGACCAACTGGATCGGGCCCGTCGGCACCGGGGCGCAGCTGGCCAATGCCCTGCGCTCCTGGTCAGTGCTGCGCTTCGAGGTGACGGAGGATCCGAGCGCCGGCGTGGACGGGCACCGCTGGTGCCACACGCCCCAGCTGGGCCTGTGGAGCGGCGCGATGAGCGCCAACGGTGATGTGATGGTCGGCGAGATGCGGCTTCGTTCGCTGATGGCCGGCGGCGCCGACATGCTGGCAGCCGAACTCGACACCGTGCTGGGCACCGCGTGGGACGAATCGCTGGAGCCCTACCGCAACGGTGGTGACGGTGCCGAGGTGTCCTGGCTGAGCCGGGGCGTGGGGTAGCGCGTCAGTCACGCACCCAGAGGCAGTAGCCGCTGAGCTTCGTCGTGAACATATGGTCGCTGATCTCAACCGTCAGCGACTGCCCCGCGGTCGCTGCCGAAGTCGTGGGTTCCGATGTCTGGCCCGCTGCGACGACGTCGACCACCTCGGCACTGCAATGCGCATCGGCGGTCTGCGGCGTCGCCGTCCAGGTACCGCCCTCGGCCTCCGGATTCCGGCGGCCCTGCCCGTGCAGGATCAGCGCGGGCCCGGTGGTCAGCCAGCGATCTGACGAGGGGTAGGGACTCCCGAACACCTGCCACCTGCCGTCCTCGCACTGCAGCAGGCGCCGGTTGTTGCCGAGTTGCCCCGGATCCGCCGGAGTCAACGCGCCGGCAAGGTTGTCGGCACACGCCGAGTCCGGTTGCGGCGCCGTGGTTTCGGACGGTCCTTGGGGTGGCGGCTCGGGATCGGCGTGCGCGCAGGCACTCGTGCTGAGGGCGGTGGCCACGGTCAGGACCGCCACACCCAGCGCCAACGCTCGACCCATCGCCTACACCGAGACCGTCTTCATCGTGGACAGATCGGTCTGCATCAACCGCACGTTGTAATCACCCCAGTAGGACAGGTTGTAGTACAGGTACTGCGAGTTGTCCTCGATCACATTGCCGTTGGCGTCGACCTTGTTGAAGTAGTCGGTACCCGACATCGGATGGACCATCGGCGCATACATGCCGGTGTTGCTCGTCAGGTTGTTGTTGACCAGCGTGGTGGTATCCGACCATTCACCCTGCGGTGAATCCGACACCCGCATCACCACATTGTTGCCGCCGTCGGTGTAGAGCACAACGTACTTGCCCAGGTACTCGTTGTACTGCACCGACATCTCGCTGACATTGCCGTTGGTGGGCAGGCCACCGACCCAGATGCCGTTGGCGATCTTGGTGAACAGCCCGAAGGTGAAGAAGTCCGCGACCCGGTACACGGTGGGCAGGAAATCGGTTCGGCTGGAACCGAACACCGGCTCCGCCGCCGACGGATCGCCGGTGACCCATTGCCCGGCGCCGCTGGAATCCTCACCCGCCCAGTACTCGTAGGCGTCCAGGTTGGTGATCTGATCCTTCTCGACCCGGGCCACGTACGCCGAACCCTGTCTGCCCGACGGTGTCCCGTACACGTAGACGTAGGGGTCGGTCGGGTCGTCCGACATCACCAGGGCGTTCTGCTGGAAGTGCTCGTCGCCGGGCACGTAGGCCGGGCCGGCCCGGAACCAGCCTGAGGAACGGATGGTGTCGGGGTCGACGGTCCAGGTCTTGCCGCCGTCGTCGGAGTAGGCGATCCCGGAGTAGTTGGTGGTCCAGCTGCCGGGGTTGTCCCAGGTGCGGATCGACATCACCGTGGCGTACTGCCGGTAACCGCCCTCGGCGCCGGCTTTTTCGATCGCGATCGCCGAGGTCGGGATCATCGTGTAGGTGCGGCCGAACAGCCCGTCCTGGCCCGGGTCGTAGATGATCTGCGCCGCGCCGGCCCGATCGCCGCCGGTGCCGTACCACGTCGGTGTGCCCGGCACCCCGGGCCCCGCGCCGGCATGGATCAGCGCATCGCTGAACTGCAGTCCGTTGGACAGGTCGGTGTCGGAGGTGCGGAACAACACGTTGTTGCGCCAGTCCCCGGCCATGCCCGGCTCGCTGTAGGTGTCGCCGAACAGGGTGTAGATGATCGGTTTCCCGGTCACGGGATCGGTGTAGCCGCTGTTCCACATGATGCCCAGATCCGTGCCCGCGACGTACCAGTGGTCGGTGTAGCCGACCCCGGTCACCCACCCGAGCTTTTCGGTGTAGTCGGCCAGGGATGCCGGCACCTGGGGTTTGGGGGTCAGGTCATCGGTCTGCACCGCGGCGTTGGGTGTGGCCGCCATCGGCTGGATCTCGTCCTCGGCGACCACCGAGGCGGCATCCTTGGCCGAGACGACGCGGGAACCCAACGGGTTGATCGACCGTTCGAATTCCCTACGCGTCCAAGCCATCATGGCCCACAGCGCGGGCGACTGGGCCGGTGCCACCGGGCTGCTACCGGCACCGAACGGTGAGAGACCGGCGACGCTCAGCAGCGCGGAGACCACCGGTGGTGCGCTGATCTTGGCCACTGACGGCTCGGGGGTGGACTCCACCGGCGCCGGGACAATCGCGCTTTCGTTTGCGATTGTGGGGACGTTGATCGCCGTGATCCCGGAGCGCAGCGGCGCGGTCGCGTCGCGGCTGCGCTGATCGATGTTCGCGGTCGCCTCCTTCAGGCGAACCACCACGGTATTGGGGCTTGTCGCGCGCTGCCGATCAGGCGCAGTGGTCACCGCCTCCGGGACGATCCGTGCGGTCTCGTTCTTCTGGCCGCCGTCAGCTTTGTTGCCGGTATCGGTTGCGTTGGTGAGTGTGCCCTGAATCTTGCTCCGGGGCTTGGGCGTCCGGGTGCGTATCGGCGTGCGCGCGGAATCCAGCCGGCTCTGGGTCTGCTTGAGCGCGTCACCGACGTCGTTCAGGCCGGACTCGACATCCTTGCGGATCCGCTCGCCGATCTTCGACAGCGCGCCAGAAGGTTTGCTCGGAGTCTTTTTCTGTCCAGGGCTTGAGGTGGAGCCGTCGGAACTTCCGACGGTGGATTTGCCCGGATCACCGGACCCGCCTTCGGCCCAGGCGATTCCGGTCCCGGAGGTCAATGCGGTGCCGATGCCGAGGGCGACGGCCAATGCGCCGACGCGGCCGATGTATTTGGTCGATTCCATGACGCTCCGTACCAGTCCACTCACTCAAACCCCGGCCCAGAGGCAACGTACCGTGTGCCGTTCACGGTGTCGGGCAAACACGCCGAATCACCGAAAACCGGGCCTGAACTGCGAAAGTCCGCCGTCACCGGATCCGGTAGTGCGCCGGGTCGGGTTCGGCCAGCATCCGGGTGAGGGTGGTCCGGTCGAATGGCCACAGGTCGATGGTCCCGGAGTCGGTGAAGTACCACGAGTTGCACCCGGTGTTCCACACTGTCGGCCCGAGTCCGTCGGCGACCGCGGCGTTGAATTCGTCGGTGGCCTCCTCGGTGACTTCGACTTCGGAGAGTTCGGCGTTCGCAAACCGCTTGAGCCAACTCACGATGTACCCGGCGGTTAGCTCGGCGGAGTACTGCAGCGGGATCGACCCGGTCGGCGAGTTCGGTCCCAGCACGGTGAACAGGTTCGGAAACCCGGGGATCGCCGTCATGCGATACGCCCGCGGTCCCTTCACCCACGCCTCGTCGAGTGTGATGCCGTCCCGGCCCACGACGGTCATGGGCCGCATGTAGTTGTGCGCCTGAAATCCGGTGGCCAGCACCACGACATCCACCTCGTGGTGCGTGCCGTCCGCGGTGCGGATGCCGTCGGCGGTGAACTCCTCGATGGGATCATCGACCAGGCGGGCGTTGGGGCGCTTGATGGCTCGGTAATACGAGCCCGAGACCACCTGTCGCTTGCACAGCGGTTCGTAGTCCGGGGTGAGTTTCGCGCGGAGTTCGCGGTCACGGACCTGGGCGGCCAGGCTCCACCGAGCGTAGGCCTGGACCAGCTTGCGTCGCCACGACGGTGTGGTCACGACATCGGCGAGGATCTGCGAAACCCACTGCAGCCGTGCGTAGAGGAAGTCATGCCATCCCGGCCGCCGGCGCAGCACCTTGGCGAGGACCGACGACTGTGGCAGCGACATCGGCGCCCACAGGATCCACTGTGGGGAGCGTGCGAAGTGCAACAGGGTGTGGGCTTTCGGTTGTAGGGCCGAAACCACCTGCACGCCAGTTGATCCCGTACCGATCACGGCGACGCGCCTGTCGTCGGTCACCAGCTCCGGATCCCACCGCGCCGTGTGCACGATCGGGCCCGCGAAGGTGTCCATTCCTGGGATGTCGGGTATCGACGGGTGATGCAGCACGCCGGTGGCACAGATGACGAAGTCGGCCGTCAGGGTATCTCCGACAGCCGTGGTGAGCGTCCACGACGTGGTGGCGGCGTTGTAGCGGGCCTCGACCACTTCGGTGTCGCAGCGCAGATGGGAGTCGAGTCCGAATCGTTCGACGACGTCGCGGTGGTAGCGCTGAATGTCGCTGCCGCTGGCCCAGATGTGGCTCCAGTCCGGTTTGGGTGCGAACGAGAACTGGTAGATCTGCGACGGGACATCGCAGGTGAGCCCCGGATAGCGGTTCCAGTGCCAGACCCCGCCGACATCCGAACCCTTTTCCAGGATCACGAAATTCGTGAACCCGGCTTGTTTGAGCGTGTAGGCGGTGGCGATGCCGGCCATGCCCGCGCCGATGATGACGATACGGACCTCGCGGCTCATCGGGCCTCCTCGCTGACGGCAAGCGCACGTCGGACCGTGCTCGGCGCGGTGCGCATCGATGCCTCGAACGCCGACCGGCGCCGGCCGCGTCTCATGAAATGTGAACCGAGCCCGGCCAGATCGCCCGCGTCCGGCCGGATGAGGACCACATGCGTGCCCCGCGCCCGCACCGCCGCGACTTCGCGGTCCAACCCGGCCGACATCGGCCGGCGCAGCAGCCGGTGTTCCAGCTGTCCGCCGATTCCCGGTGCGCGCGTTCCCGGTTCGGAGGCCATCGGCGTGATCACGTAGATGGTCTCGGCCTCGTGCGGGGCGATCAGGTCGACCGACGCGGTCGATGCGGCGCCACCGTCGACGAAGTGTCTGTCGCTGATCGTGACCGGCGGCATCCAGCCCGGCACCGCCCAGGATGCGCGTAGGGCTTCGCCCGCGGTGGCCTCCGGTGCGCCGGGGGCGCCGAATGCGACACGCTCGCCGCGCCGGTAGTCGAAGGCGACCATCCGGGCGCCGGGGTGTGCCACCCACCCTGAGGAATCGGAGAATCCGTCGGCGAGCCGCTGTAACCAGCCGGCATTGCCCCGGCCGGTGGGAGCGATGCCCGTGGCCGCGGCGAGACCCTTCTGGCTGCCGAGCAGCCGCGGGTTGAGCAGGCGGGGCACGGGCAGCGGTGGCAGGCTCGACGGTGTGTCCGCGATGTGCCTGCGAAGGCGCTCATCGGTGGCGGTGCCGCGCTGCATCGCAACGAGATCGCTCACTGTGGCGCCGCCACCGAGCATTGTGATGAGCTCAGCTCCGGCCGAAGTGCCCTGCATGACCGCAGCGTCGCGCGGATCCCACCCCGTCTGCTCGGCCAGCGCATGCAGTGCCGCGACCGCCCAGGCGCCTCCGATGGTGCCGCCGCACCCGATCACCAATGCCGTCGTCATGGTTTGACCTCGGAATCGGCCTCAGTGGCATGGGATTTCGCTTGCCGGTCGAGGCGTTGCAGGTAATCGGACCGGCCCTGCTCGTCCAGGGCGGTCAGGGCGCGGCGGTCGTCGACCCTGGTTCTCACGGCCCGCTGGACTGCTTCGGGGACCAGCGCGTCGACCAGGGCCCACCCGGGGGCAACCCAACCCGGGACCGACGTACGGGCGGCGCGGGTGCGTACGGTCTTGAGGATTGCCTGCGCGACGTCGTCGGGATCCACGGTGGGCAGGCCGTTTCCGAGCGGCACGCCCGAGGTGAGCTCGGTGCGAACCGCCGACGGCAGCACGGCCGACACCGACACCCCGGTGCCGGAGTACTCACGTCGCGCGGCCAGTGAAGCGCCGAGCGCCGCGAACTTGCTGGCGTTGTAGGTCACCATGCCCGGGATCGGGATCATGCCCGCCATCGAGGCCACATTGACGACGTGTCCGCAGCCGCGGGCCACCATCGACGGGATCACCGCGCGCATGCCGTTCAGCACACCGCGCACGTTGACGTCGAGGATCAGGTCGGTGGTGGTCTCTGGTTCGGTGTCGAAGGCCCCGAGCGGCATGACCCCGGCGTTGTTCACCAGGATGTCGATGCGGCCAGAATCTCCGATGGCGTCGGCGATGAAGCGATCCCACGACGATCGCTGGGTGACATCGAGGTAGGCGGCTCGGCAGCGGGGGATACCCGCTGCGGTCGTCGCGGCGACATCGGCATCGACGTCGCCGATCCATACCGTGGCGCCGCGGGCGGAGAACACCTCCGCTGTCTTGGCGCCGATGCCGCGTGCCCCGCCGGTGACGATGACCACCGCACCGTCCACCGACGGCTGCTGCCGTGAAAACCGCACGTCATGCCTCCCCTGAAGTCGTCCCGCACAAACTCGCATACTGACGGTATCTGAATACTTTGAGTTAATTCAATACCCAAAGTGCACTGCGATCTATCATCAGCGAATGCCGCGGCTGACCAGGGCTCAACGCCAGGAACAGACGCGGGCCGAGCTGTTGCAGGCCGCCAAACAGCGCTTTCTGCGCCACGGGTATGCCGCGACGAGCCTCGAGGACATCGCCGACGACGCGGGCTTCTCGAAGGGCGCCGTGTATTCCAACTTCGGCAGCAAGCCCAACCTGTGCCGCGACGTCCTCGAGCTGATCCACCGTGAGAAGTTCGCCGAGATGGCCGAACTGGCGATCTCGGATGCGGACCTCGACAGCCGGGTGAGCGCTTTGAGCGCCTGGCTGGAGCGGACCGCGGGCGATGTCGGCTGGACCATGCTCGAACTCGAATTCGCCGTGCTGTCACGGAACAATCCCGAGCTGGCCGAGATGATCACCGCATTGCGCAACGAGGCGGCACAGATGGTCCTCGACGTACTGCAGTCGATGTCGGCCGAACTCGGCCTCACCGAAGCGCAATTGGCGAACAACGACGTCGCGGCAAGCCTGGAGGATCTCGGCAATCTCCTGCTCAGTGCCGGGATCGGCCTCGGCATCCAGCGGGCCATCGACCCGTCGGTGCCGGCCCGCCCGTTCACCGATGCGTTCGGCCATCTGGTGAAACTGCTTGCCGCCCTGGGATCGCCGAAATAACCGAAGGAGTTTGGATGGTACTACCGGCCACCGCACTGTCGACCCGACGCCCGAGTCGCAGATCCCGCGCGTGCTACGGCATCGCCCGCAGAACCCTCCTCACCCAGGTGCGTAGATCGGTTGCCTACCAAGGGGATCGATCTGTCGACGATCGCCTCACCGCGATCGGTCGTCGCATCAACGCGCTCGCGCGGCTCCAGCGTCTTCGCCCGCGGCGCGGGCTGCGGATCAGCCGCATCACGCTCGGCCATGTCACGATCGAGACCATCCGGACAGCCGAGTCGGCTCACCTCCCGCTTTCCGACGGTGCCATCCTGTACCTGCACGGCGGTGGGTTCTTTCTGGGCGGCTTCGACACCCACTCGCACGTCGTGGTCGCGCTGGCCCGCCGGACCCAGCTTCCGGTGGTGCACGTCGAGTACCGGCAGCACCCCGAGGTCACCGTCGACGCGTCCGTCGCGGACTGCCTGCGCGCCTACCGCTGGCTGCTGGACCAGGGAGCCGACCCGGCCAACACGGTCGTGGCAGGTGACTCGGCAGGCGGATTCCTCGCATTCGCAACCGTTCTCGCCGCCCAGGAGCAGGGGGTCGAAACACCGGCAGGCGTCGTCGGTGTCAGCCCGCTGCTCGAACTCGACGGCGAACGCCGCTCCGGCCATCCCAACATCGACACAGATCGGATGGGGATCGGACTCGCCCTGCCGATGATCGTCGACTGCGTCGGCCCCAAGAACTCGGACCACCACGCGCTGTCGCCGGTCAACGGAGTCCTCACCGACTTTCCGCCGAGCCTGATCATCGCGGCGGAGTCCGAGGCGCTGCGGTGCGATGCCGAACGCATGCACGAGGTGCTGACCGAAGCCGGCCGGTCGTGCACGCTCAAGGTCTGGCCCGGTCAGCTCCACGCTTTCCCGGCGTTCCTGCCGTTTCTCCCGGAGAGCCGTGAGGCCCGGGACTGCATCGTGGAGTTCGTTCAGGACTGTTTGGGCACCAGCAGCCGCAGCGCACCCGGCACCGCGGACACCGTGACCGGCAACGGGAGCGCGAAATCGCCGTCTGCGTAGGCGTTGATGCCCGGGCATTCGACGTGGACAGACCGGGCGCGCTTGGTGGTCACCTCGTCGAGTTCGACGTGTGTGCCCTTGAAAACCGTTGGGAACAGGCGGATCAACCTGGTGCGAGACGCCGACGTGATCATCGTGACGTCGAGCAGTCCGTCCGAGTGGTCGGCGCCGGGGCAGATCAACATGCCCCCGCCGTAGCTGCGGGTGTTGCCGAACGCCGCCAGGGTGAGCTCGGTGCGGTACTCCGGCTCGTCGTCGAAGGTGAGCCGGAACGGCAGCAGCCGTAGCTTCGAGATCTCCGCGAGCATCGCGACGTTGTAGCGCATTCGGCCGTGGGGCCAGCGCATCCGGTTGGTCCGGTCACTGACCAGCGAATCGAACCCGGCGGCCATCACGGTGCCGAACCACTTCACCGCACCGGAGGCGTCTTCGATGCGGCCGAGGTCGACCGTCTCGGTATGGCCGTCGGCGACGATATCGGCCGCAGCCTCGGGATCTCCTGTCGGCAAACGATATTCACGCGCGTGGTCGTTGCCAGTCCCAGCGGGCACGATGCCCAGCGGTACATCGCCGGTGGCCAGCGCCTGCAGAGCCAGGGAGATCACGCCGTCGCCGCCGACCACGACAAGGGCGTCGGTGCCACGGTCGAGCGCGTCGTCGACAAGGCGCCGGGCGTGCGCCGCGTCGGTCCCGACGATCGCACAGACATCGATGCCGCGCCGCTGGAGCTGCGCGACGGCCCGCTCGGCCGCGTGCGGCGCGTTGCCGTGTCCCGACATCGGATTGGTCAGGACCGTTACCTGGTTCACGGAATCAGCTTGCCCGGGTTGAGGATTCCGGCCGGATCCAGCGTGGCTTTGACGGCCCGCAGTACTGCGACGCCGAGGTCGCCGATCTCGTCACGCATCCACGGACGGTGATCCGCACCGACCGCGTGGTGGTGGGTGATGGTGCCGCCGTTCTGGACCATGGCTTCTGAAGCGGCCTTCTTGGCGGCCTGCCACTGCTCGATCGGATTGCCGCGCTGGGCGGCGACGACCGTGAAGTAGAGCGAGGCGCCGGTGGGGTACACATGCGAAATGTGACACATCACCAGGGCCGGCGTGCCGGATTCGGCGAGTGCTGAGGTCAGTGCTTCGGTGACCGCGGCCTTCAGCGCGGACAGGTTGGACCACGTGGTGGCGGTCTCGAGGGTTTCGCACAGTGCACCCGCCGCCAGCAGCGAATCGCGGAGGTACGGGGCATTGAACCGGCCGTGCTCCCAGGCTCGGGCCGGCGCGTCACCGAGCGAGGTGCCGCCGTGGGCCTGCAGGACCGCGCGGGTCTCGTCATGACGGCTCTCGGTGTGCGCGGGCGTGCCCTCGAACAAGGTGATGGCCAGGCAGCCGCCGGTGATGCTCTGTTCGCCGATGCTTTCCGTGGTGGCCAGATTGACGCCCGTCTCGGCTTCGTCGGAGAGCCGGATCACCGTCGGCCCGGTACCCGTCTGGGTCACGGCCCGTAACGCCTCGGCGCCGGTGGCGAAATCGGGGAAGGACCAGGCCTCGTAGCGCGTGGTCTCGGGTACGGGGTGCACGCGAACCCGGACCCGGGTGATGACGCCGAACACGCCTTCCGAGCCCAGGAGCAGCTGCCGCAGATCCGGTCCGGCGGCCGAGGCCGGAGCCCGGCCGAGGTCCAGCGTGCCGGCCGGGGTGACAGCGCGCAGGCCGCGCACCATGTCGTCGAAGCGGCCGTATCCGGCCGAATCCTGACCCGAGGACCGCGTGGCGGCGAACCCTCCGATCGTGGCGAACTGGAAGCTCTGCGGAAAGTGGCCCAGCGAGAATCCTTGTGCGCCAAGCAATGCCTCGGCCTGCGGGCCGGTGACGCCCGCGCCGAGCTCGGCCTCGCCTGCCACCGGGTCGAGACTGTGCAGCGCGTCGAACCGGCGCAGATCCAGCGTGACGACGGCGGCGAAGTCGCCGCGCAGCGGATCCAGGCCGCCCACGACGCTGGTTCCGCCGCCGAACGGGACTACGGCGATGCGATGCTCGGCGCAGTGGGCGAGGATCGCGGCGACCTCGTCGTCCGAGCCGGGGAGCAGCACCGCGTCCGGTGCGTCCTGGAGACCGGAATCGTTGCGGCGCAGCAGGTCCAGCGTCGATTTTCCACCGGCGTGCAGCAGTCGCGACATCGTGTCGGTGCCGCAGTGTTGGGCGCCGACGATCGCGACGAGGGCTTCCCGGTCGGCGTCGGACAGCGCCGAGGGCCGTAATTGCACCTGCTCGGGCGTCGGCTCCGCCGCGGACGCGGCCTCGACGCCCAGGGCCTCCTGGAGCAGGGACCGGATTCCGTCGGACAGTGGCTTGGCTGCCTGCGGGTCGCCCCAGGCATTCCACTTCATCGGAGGCAGAAACTGTTCAGCCGGCTGAGTCATGCGTTACAGTATTACACATGATGTCAATCAGTAACGATCGATCGCTGAGCGACCAGATCTTGGACGCCGCCGCCAGCTGTGTGCTGGCCTTCGGTGTGGACCGGGTGACCCTGGCCGAGATCGCCCGGCGGGCCGGGGTGAGCCGCCCGACCGTGTACCGCCGGTTCCCGGACACCCAGTCGATCCTGGCCGCCCTGCTCACCGCGCGAATCGTGGGTGTGCTGGACGAAACCGGTAGCCCGGGGCCAGGGCGGGCGGCGCTGGTGGAGCGCATGGTGACCGTGGCCGCGCGGCTGCGCCACGACGAGGTGATCATGGCGGTTCTGCACTCCGCGCCTGAGGTGGCGATGGTCTACATCGCCGAGCGGCTGGGCACCAGCCAGCAGATCCTCATCGACGCGCTGGCCGGCGAGCTCAAGCTCGCGCAGGAGGTACGGCAGAAGAACGACCGCGTGCGGCCGGGAGACCCCCGCCAGCTGGCCACCATGTGCCTGCTGATCACGCAGTCGGCGATCCAGTCCGCGCAGATGGTCGAACCGATCCTCGACTCGGACACCCTGGCGAACGAGCTTGCCCACGCACTGAACGGATACCTCGCATCGTGACCGGCCCGACAGCCCTCAATCGCGCAAGGCGCGCAACAGAATTGGCCGCCCTGGCCGACGGGGAACACCTCGATGTGATCGTCATCGGCGGCGGAATCACCGGTGCGGGCATCGCTTTGGATGCAGCTACGCGGGGTCTGCAGGTCGCGCTGGTGGAGAAACACGACCTCGCCTTCGGCACCAGTCGGTGGAGTTCGAAACTCGTGCACGGTGGCCTGCGTTACCTGGCCACGGGCAACATCGGAATTGCCCGGCGCAGCGCGATCGAACGCGGAATCCTGATGACCCGCAACGCACCCCATCTCGTCAAGGCCATGCCGCAGCTGGTACCGCTGCTGCCGTCGATGGGGCGGGCGTCGCGTGCGTTGGTGCGCACCGGGTTCGTGGCCGGTGACGGCCTGCGCAGGCTCGCGGGCACCAGTGCCTCGACGCTGCCGCGTTCGAGGCGGGTGGACGCACGGCGGGCCGCCGAACTGGCCCCGACCGTACGCACCGACGGCCTCGACGGGGCCTACCTGGCCTACGACGGCCAGCTCATCGATGACGCCCGACTGGTGGCCGCCGTCGCCCGTACCGCCGCGCAGCACGGAGCTCGCATCCTGACCCAGGTCTCGGCCGGTAAGGCCGAGGCCTCCGCGGTGCGCCTGACCGACGAACTCACCGGGGAAGCGTTCGACGCGACGGCGCGGGTGATCATCAACGCGGCCGGGGTGTGGGCGGGCGATCTCGACCCGGCGATCAAACTGCGCCCCAGCCGCGGCACGCACCTGGTGTTCGACGCTGCGGCATTCGGCAATCCCACCGCGGCACTGACCATTCCGATACCGGGGGAGTTGAACCGGTTCGTGTTCGCCATGCCCGAGCAGCTGGACCGGGTCTATCTGGGGCTGACCGACGAGGACGCGCCGGGACCGATTCCCGATGTGCCGCAACCGACTCCGGGCGAGATCGCCTTCCTGCTCGACACCGTCAACACCGCGCTGTCCACCGATCTGACCCCTGATGATGTGCGCGGCGCCTATGCCGGGCTGCGGCCACTGATCGACACCGGGGAAGGCAACACGGCCGACGTGTCACGCGAGCATGCGGTCGTGGAATCGGCGAGCGGGTTGATCAGCATCATCGGCGGCAAGCTCACCGAATACCGGTACATGGCCCAGGACGTCCTGGACCGGGCGCTGGTGCTGCGCGGGCTGTCCGCCGCGGGTTGCCGCACGGCCAACCTGCCGCTCGTCGGTGCCCCGGCCAATCCCGTGTCCACGTTGCGATCCGAGCATGCGCTGCCGTCCTCACTCGTGGCGCGGTACGGAGCCGAGGCGCCGAATGTGATCGCCCGGGCCCGGTGTGCCCGCCCCACCGACCCGGTGGCCGAGGGCATCGATGTCACCCGCGCCGAGTTCGAGTACGCCGTCACCCACGAAGGGGCTCTGTCCGTGGACGACATCCTCGATCGCCGTACCCGTATCGGGTTGGTCAGCGACGACCGGGACCGGGCCGGCGCCGCGGCCGCCGAGATGATCGCCGAATTCGGACAAGTCGAGTAGTCCACTACGCGTGGCGTGGCCCGGCGGCGCGCGCAGACTGACTCCTGCAACGCGAAACTGTGTGGCAAGGAGCTCGGTCATGTCGAAGCGACTGGTGGTGTGCTGCGACGGCACGTGGAACACGCCCGATCAGACAACGGATGGCAAGCCCACGCCGACCAACGTCGCCAAAGTGGCCATGGCGCTGGCTTCTCACGACGCCGACGGACGTGAGCAGCGCCTGTTCTATCACCGGGGCGTGGGAACCACCCGGTCAGAACGCCTGCTCGGCGGGGCCTTCGGTGCCGGTCTGTTTCGCGATGTGTGCGACACCTACCGATTCGTCGTCCAGAACTATCAGCCCGGCGACGAGCTGTTCTTCTTCGGATTCAGCCGCGGGGCGTTCACCGCGCGCAGCACGGCGGGCCTGATCCGGAACTCGGGCGTGCTGCATCGCGACAACGTCGATCAGATCGAACAGGCCTATGCGCTGTACCGAGACCAGAACCCCGCGGCAAGTCCACGCAGTGTCGAGGCGGCGCTGTTCCGCAAGATGTACTCCCACGAACCCAGGATCCGGTTCATCGGGGTCTGGGATACCGTTGGCGCCCTGGGGATTCCTTCGATCGGCGGCCGTCTGGCCCGGCGGTTCAACCGTCGGTACGAATTCCACAACACGGCCCTGAGTTCACGGGTCGACGAGGCCTATCAGGCGCTAGCGATCGACGAGCGGCGCGGCCCGTTCGTGCCCGCGGTCTGGCACCGGTCCGACATGGCTCCGTCCACTCAGCGCCTGGAGCAGGTGTGGTTCACCGGTGTGCACTGCGATGTGGGCGGCGGCTACCCCGATCACGGTCTCAGCGACATCGCGTTGTGCTGGATGCTGGAAAAGGCCCGTGCCGCCGGGCTGGTATTCGTCGACAACGCGTTCGGACGCGAGCCGTCCCGCGGCGTCGAGCCGGTCTCGAGCGAGGAGATCGTCGAGGAGTACACCCGGATCAGCCCGAATCCGGCTGGCAAGCCCGAGAATTCACTCAAAGGCATCTATCGCTTCCTGCGGCCGTACCCGCGGATAGGCGGGAAGGGCAGTAACGAGTACATCGCCTCGACCGTCGACCGGCAACAGCGTTCACGCGGTTGGTGGGAAGCGCCCGTCCCCGACAACGACCCGGAGCGCCGGGTGGTACCGGTCGAAGTGGGCAGCGACCTGTCCCACGTGGCCTAGACGTGAGACAACAGCACGTCGCGCACCGCTGAACCGGTGTGGCGCTGCCACATGGCCTGGGCGCCCACCAACAAGGGTGGTTCGAGTTCGGTGACCACCACCCGACCGTCCATGGCCGGGCCCGGGGGAGAGGTGACGAACGTGACGGCACCGGTCGTGAGCGGCGCGGCGACCGTGGCCGCGCCCTGGACCCGGCTCACCACATAATCGGGTTCGAATCCGGCCCGCCGGCACGCGGCCATCAGAAAGTCGCTGTAGTATGACCCGCCCGGCGGCGCCCACAGTGCGATGCGTTCCCCGGCCAGTTCGTGAATGTCGACGGAGGGCGAGCCGGCCAGCCGGTGTTCGCCGGCCACCGCCAGCCGGATGCGGTCGTAACCCACGATCGCCGTGGCCAATTCGTTGGTGGGCACCACGCCGCGCCGCAGGCCCAGGTGCACCGTGCCGTCGAGCACCGCAGCGATGAGCTGATCGGGGTAGAGCTGACGGAAGGTGAACGACATCTCCGGAAACGCGGTGATGGCCGGTTCGATCCGGGTATAGGCTTCGCTACCGCTGAGCGCCGGGGTGTGGCCCACGACGAAGACCTCCGCCGCGCCGCAGGCAGTCTGTTCCACCCTCTCGGCCACTGTGCGCGCCGCAGCCAGCAGTGTTCGGCTTTCGGTGAGGAGCAGCTCGCCCGCCGGGGTGAGCGTCAGGCGACGGCCCTCGCGCCGGAACAATGTGGCGTTGAGTTCCTTCTCCAGTTGCTGCATCGAGCTGCTGAGGGCTTGCTGGCTAACGTGCAATGAGGTGGCCGCGGCGGTCAGGCTGCCCGCCTCGCCGATGGCGATGAACTGACGCAAACGTCGTATATCCGGAATATTCGCGGCCACGCGCCTAATCTATCTACAACTTGGGCTTGTGGAAACATCGAAATTTTGCGTTGTTCATATGTGGATCGTAAAACTACGCTGCGAACTATGAGCAAACTGGAAGGCAAATCAGCGATTGTTGCTGCTGGTGCCAAGAATCTGGGCGGTCTGATCAGCACGACGTTGGCTGCCAGCGGTGTCAACGTCGCCGTTCACTACAACAGTGCTGCCACCGAGGCCGACGCCGACAAGACCGTGGCGGCGGTGCAGGACGCGGGCGTCAAGGCCGTCAAGGTGCAGGGTGACCTGACGGTGCCGGCCAACGTCGAGCGACTCTTCGACACGGCAGTCGACGCGTTCGGGAGTGTCGACATCGCGATCAACACGGTGGGAAAGGTGTTGCGCAAGCCGTTCGTGGAAACCACTGAGGCCGAATACGACTCGATGTTCGACATCAATGCCAAGGCGGCGTACTTCTTCCTGCAGCAGGCGGGCAAGCGCCTGGCCGACAACGGTTCGGTGGTCACCATCGTGACGGCGCTGCTGGCGGCCTACACCGACGGGTACTCGACGTACGCGGGCTCCAAGAGCCCCGTCGAACACTTCACCCGGGCCGCGTCCAAGGAATTCGGGGTCCGCGGCATCAACGTCAACAACGTGGCCCCGGGCCCGATGGACACGCCGTTCTTCTACCCGCAGGAGACCCCAGAGCGGGTCGAGTTCCACAAGTCGCAGGCCATGGGCAACCGGCTGACCGAGATCACCGACATCGCCCCGCTCGTGGTGTTCCTCGCCGGCGAGGGGCACTGGATCAACGGGCAGACCATCTTCGCCAACGGGGGTTACACCACCCGTTAGTACGCCGAGCAGACGAAAATGTCCCCGACACGCCAAGCGTGCGGGGACATTTGCGTCTTGTCGCGCTGAAGAGTTACAGCGGGATGTTCTTGTGACGGCCGCGCCGGTGCGGGGCCTCGGCCAGGGCCTGGGTCAGCTTGCTGCGGGTGTGGGCCGGATCGATCTTCTCGTCGACCACGCCGATCTCGATGGCGGAATCCACACCGCCGGCGATCCGCTCGTGCTCGATGGCCAGCTCCTCGTGCAGCGCCTCACGCTCGTGATCCGGGGCGGCGGCCAGCTTGCGCTTGTGCAGGATGCCCACAGCGGCCTTGGCACCCATCACGGCGACCTCGGCGTCCGGCCAGGCGAACACCTTGGTGGCGTTGAGCGAACGGGAGTTCATCGCGATGTAGGCGCCGCCGTAGATCTTGCGGGTCACCAGGGTCACGCGGGGGACCGAGGACTCACCGAAGGCGTGCAGCAGCTTGGCGCCGCGACGCACCACGCCGCCCCACTCCTGGTCCACACCGGGCAGGTAGCCCGGAACGTCGACGACGACCACCAGCGGGATGCCGAACGCATCGCACAGCCGCACGAAACGTGCCGACTTCTCGGCGCTTTCGGAGTTCAGGCAGCCGCCGAGGCGCAGCGGGTTGTTGGCGATGACACCGACCGACCGGCCGGCCAGCCGACCGAGACCGACCACGATGGACGGCGCCCACTTGGCCTGGAACTCCTCGAACGGCACACCCTCGTCGAGCAGTGCCTCGATGATCGGGTGCACGTCGTAGGCACGCCGGGCCGACTCGGGCATCAGCGCGGCCAGGTCGGTGTCGCCGGCCTCGGCCTTGCTGCGATCGAAATGGCCCTGCTGGCTGAACAATCCGACCAGGCGACGGCCGCGCTCGTAGGCGTCGAGCTCGTCGTCGGCGACGATGTGGCACACACCGGATTTCTTGTGGTGGGCGTCCGGACCGCCGAGCGACACCATGTCGACGTCCTCACCGGTGACGCTGCGCACCACGTCCGGACCGGTGACGAACACCTTGCTGTCCGGGGCCATGATGATGACGTCGGTCAGGGCGGGCCCGTAAGCCGCACCGCCGGCGGCGAATCCGACGACGACCGAGATCTGCGGGATGTAGCCCGACGCCCGGATCATCGCCTCGAAGACCAGGCCGACCGCGTGCAGCGCCTTGACGCCCTCGGCCAGCCGCGCACCGCCCGAGTGCCAGATGCCGACGATCGGGCTCTGCTCCTCGATGGCGGTGTCGTAGGCGTTGACGATGTGGGCACAGCCCTCGATACCCATGGCGCCGCCCATCACGGTGCCGTCGGTGCAGAACGCAACCGTGCGAACACCGTTGACCGTGCCGGCAGCCGCCAGCACGCCAGAGCGGTCCCGCTCGTGCAGCAGCTCGACGCTGCCGTCATCGAAGAAGGTCTGCAGGCGCAGCAGCGGGTCGCGGGGGTCGAGCGACTCGGCAGCGGTTTCGGGGGCCATGATCGTCATTTAGGTCTCCTTTGAGGGAAAGCTCTGGAAGCTCAGTACTTTCCGAAGGCGAGCGCGACGTTGTGCCCACCGAATCCGAACGAATTGTTGATTGCGTACTTGAAATCACCCTGCCGCGGCTCACCGGCGACAACGTCCAGATCGATCTCCGGATCGAGGTTCTGCAGGTTGCGCGTCGCAGGGATGACGCCGTCGCGCAATGCCAGCACGGTAAGGATGGACTCCACCGCACCGACCGCACCGACGGAGTGGCCCAGCGCCGCCTTGGGCGCATAGACCGCGGGCTTGTGTCCCGCCATCGCGTTGTTGATCGCCTTGCCCTCGGCCACATCGCCGACGCTGGTGCCGGTGGCATGCGCGTTGACGTGGTCGATGTCGCTGGGCTGCAGACCCGCCAGCTGAATGGCCCGGGTCATGGCGTGACCGGCCTGCTCGCCGTTGGGGTCCGGCGCGACGATGTGATAGCCGTCCGAGGTGACGCTGGCCCCCATGATGCGGCCCAGGATGTTGGCGCCACGTGCCTTGGCATGCTCCTCGGTCTCGATGACCATCAGGGCGCCGCCCTCGCCGAAGACGAATCCGTTGCGATCCTTGTCGAAGGGCTTGCAGGCGCCTTCGGGGTCGTCGTTGGAGTTGGACAGCACGATGCGCATCTGCGCGAAGCCGGCGATCGGCACGGCTTCGATCTTGGTTTCCACGCCACCACAGATCGCGATGTCGGCCTCACCGAGCACGATCTGGCGCCAGGCGTTGGCGATGGCTTCCGAACCCGAGGCGCAGGCCGAGATCGAGGTACACACCCCGGCCTTGGCCTTGCGCTCGAGTCCGATGGCGGCCGCCGCGCCGTTGGGCATGTACATCTGCACCACCAGCGGCGACACGGCGCGCAGGCCCTTGGCCCGCATGCCGTCGTAAGCGAACACAAGCTCCTCGGCGGAACCGAGACCGGTGCCGATGGAGACCATGAGACGGCGGACATCGACGTCGGGGGAGCCCGCATTGGCCCACACCCGACGGCCGATGACCGTCGACATCTTCTGCAAATATGACAGCCGGCGCAGTTCGACCCGCGTCAGCTCATGATCGAAGTCCTCGAGCAGATGGCCGCCGATGCGAACCGGCAGGTCGTACTCGTCGACGAACGAATCAGTGAGCTTGCGGATGCCGCTCTGCCCGTCTAGCAGCTTCTTCCAGGTGCTTTCAGCATCGGTTGCCAGCGCCGTTGACATGGCTACGCCGGTGACAACCACATTGGGAAGACCATTCCCAGTGGACAATCCCGCCATATTTGCTGTGTTCTTCCCTTCCGTGTTTACCTTCCGGCGCCACCTGCTGTCAGGCGGCGCCGATCAGGCTCGGGTTGCCCGACCTCAGTACTTACCGAAGGCCAGGGCCACATTGTGGCCGCCGAAACCGAACGAGTTGTTGATGGCGTACTTGTAGTCGCCATAACGAGGCTCGCCCGCAACCACATCGAGATCGATCTCAGGATCAGGTGTCTCGTAGTTAAGCGTCGGGGGGATGACCCCGTCGCGCAACGCGAGCACAGTCAGCACCGACTCCAGTGCACCGACTGCGCCGATCGAGTGACCCAGCGCCGACTTTGGCGCGTAGACCGCGGCGCCCTGACATCCGGCAACCCGGATGGCATTGGCCTCGGCGGTGTCACCGATCGGAGTGGCCGTGCCGTGGGCATTGACGTGGTCAATGTCCTTGGCGTCCAGCCCGGCGGTCTCCAGTGCGCGCTTCATAGCGGCACCGGCGCGAACGCCGTTGTCGGCCGGAGCGACCATGTGGAACGCGTCCGAGGTGATGCCGGCACCCATCAGGCGGGCCAGCGGCTTGGCGCCACGGGCCAGGGCATGCTCCTCGGTCTCGATGATCATCATCGCGCCGGCCTCGCCGAACACGAATCCGTCGCGGTCCTTGTCGAACGGCCGCGACGCACCCGCGGGGTCGTCGTTGCGCGTCGACATGGCGCGCATCATCGAGAACGCCGCGATCGGCAGCGCCTCGATGCCGCCTTCCACGCCACCGACGACGGCGAAGTCCGCGTCGCCCATGACGATCTGGCGCCAGCCGTGGGCGATGGCCTCAGACCCCGACGAACACGCCGACACCGGAGTGATGACCCCGGCGCGGGCGCCGAGCTCAAGACCGGCGACTGCGGCCGCACCGTTGGGCATGATCATCTGAACGGCGAGCGGGCTGACCTTGCGGATGCCGCCCTCGTTCATCGCGTCGTAGGTCTCGACGATCTTCTCGCCACCGCCGAGGCCCGTGCCGATCACGACGGCGAACCGATCGGGATCGACCTCGGGCGCACCTGCGTTTTTCCACAGCCGGCGGGCCAGCACCAGTGACATGCGCTGCACGTAGGAGTTACGGCGCAGCTCGATGCGGGTCAGGTGACCGTCGATGTCGTCCACCAGGTGGCCACCGATACGCACCGGAAGGTCCCACTTGGTGACGAAGTCGTCGGTCAACTCACGGATGCCGCTGTCTCCGGCCAGGAGGCCCTTCCACGTGCTCTCGATGTCAGCAGCGAGCGCCGTGGTTGCCTCCACGGCGGTCACCACGACGTTCGGGAAGCCTCCGTTAGCAGTGGAAGGTTTGCTCATTCCGAGCCAAACTTCTCGCGCAGGGCGGCGGCAGCCTCGGGGTTCTCTTCCTCGAGCTTCTGGATGTAGGAGACGACGTCACCAACGGTGCGCAGGCCGGCCAGATCCTCATCGGGGATCTTCACGCCGTACTTGTCCTCGGTCTGAACCGCGATCTCCACCATCGACAGCGAGTCGATGTCCAGGTCGTCGACGAACGACTTCTCCGGGGTCACCTCAGACGGCTCGATGCCGGTGACCTCTTCGATGATCTCGGCGAGACCGGCGATGATTTCTTCCTGACTGGCGGCCACAATGGCTCCTTCTTGTTGTTGAAAGCGCCCTCCGGGTGCGGAGGACAATTCGGGACGTTCGGTAGGTACTGCTATTCGGTTGTCGGCGGACTTACAGCTCGTCCAAGCCGTCCAGATCGGCGGGGGCCTTGACCGCGCGGGTCGGCGTGCCCTTCAGTTCGCGCTTCGCGATGCCGACCAGGGTGCCCGCCGGCGGGAACTCGACGATCCCGGCGCGCTCGGCGCCGGAGAAACGGTCTCGCATGGTGGCGGTGCACAGATCCCAGCGCACCGGCTTGGTCAGCTGAGACACCAGCTTCTCCATCGCATCGGCGGCCGAGGCGACCGGCTGGCCGTCCGCATTCGACAGAAGTGTCGCGGTCGGCTCGGAGGTCGTTACAGATGCGGCGGCGGCCGCGTAGCCCTCCAGCGCGGAAGCCATGTAGTGGGTGTGGAACGCGCCTGCGGTCGCCAGCTGACGAACGCGGGCCTTGGCCGGCGGATCCTCGGCGAGCTTCTCCAGCGCGGCGATCGCGCCGGCGGCCACGATCTGGCCGGCCGCGTTGCGGTTGGCGGGCACCAGGTCAAGCGACTCAAGCCGGGCCAGGACCTCGGCCTCGTCGCCACCGAGCACCGCCGACATGCCGGTCGGCTCGACGGCGCAGGCCTTGGCCATCTCGGCGCCACGGGTGGCGGCCAGCTTGACCGCGTCGTCGGCGGAGATGACGCCCGCGATGGCGTAGGCGGCGATCTCGCCGACCGAATGGCCGGCCACGATGGTCTCAGCGGTCTCGGGCACGCCGCGCTTGGTCAGTTCCTCATAGGCCAGCAGCGTGGCGGCCACCACCAGGGGCTGGGTCACCGCGGTATCGGTGATCTCCTCTGCGGTGGCGGTGGTTCCCAGACGCGCCAGATCCAGGCCGCTGATCTGCGACCACGTGGCGAGGCGATCGGCGGCACCGGGCAGCTCCAGCCAAGCGGAGAGCATTCCGGGTGTCTGCGATCCCTGTCCGGGGGCAAGCAATGCGAGCACGGGTTGAGGCACGTCATTAAGAGAACACTGTGAAGATGGTTTTGTGGGGTGTAAGAGATTATGAACCTTGTCTTATGTTTTTGTAGGTTCCCCACAAAAGTGCATGTGATGCGACGTCGCCTTCACCGCAGCGAAATATGTCACTCCCGCTCAGATGTCCGGTGAGCCCGGTTCAGGCTCGTTGTCTGGAGGCATGAGCCGGGCGAATCGCCGGTATCACCGTCGTTCCGGCATCGGGCGTGCTCGGCTGGTATGCCTGTTTGCTCAATCTGCCGACCGTGGACGCGACGCGCAGCACGTAGGCGTCCCGCGGCACGGCCGGATCGCGGCCGGTGAAGTCGCCGATCCGTTTCAGGCGGTAGCGCACGGTGTTTGGATGAACGAACAATTTGCGAGCACAAGCTTCTATCGCGCCCCCGGAATCCAGGAACGCGTCGAGGGTCTCGGTGAGTGCGGGCCCGGCATCGGCCAACGGGCGCATGACCTCGGTTTCCAGTGCCGCGATCGCGGTCGCGTCGCCCAGTAGGGCCCGTTCGGGCAACAGCTCGCGCGCCGATACCGGACGAGGTGCGCCGGGCCAGCCGGCCACCGCGTTCATCCCGGAGATCGCCTCGGTGGCGCTGCGGTGGGCGGCCGTCAACGTCGGGGAGGTCGGGCCGACCACGACCGGGCCGTCGGCGAACACCGACAGCAGGTCCCCGAGAAACCGATCCGTTGCTGACAGCGGACCCGACACGATCGTGATGAGCCAGGTGCCGTGCACATCTGACAGGGCCGCCCGGTCGTTGCGCTTCACGACCTCGTGGATGTCGTCGCGGGCCAGATCCAACCGGTCCTGTCGCGGCAGCCCGACGATCACCGTGGCCGGGGCAGTGGCATCCCAGTTCAGCGCCGCCGCCTGGGACTGCAGCTCAGGTCCGCTGTCGCCGCGCACCACGGCGTCGACGACATTGGCCTCCATCCGCAGATCCCAGGCACCCCGGGCCTCGGCCTGATCGGCGTAGGCGCTGGCCGCCGCGAACGCCAGGTCCCGGCTGTAGCGCAGGATGCCCGCGGTCAGTGCGTTGAGCTGTTCCTCGGACCGGGCCAGCATCGGCACCACTTCTTCGAAGAATTCCATCGAGGTCCGCACCATCTCGACCGACTGGCGCAGCGCGATGCGGCGGCGGAGGTCCTGGGGCACCACCTCGAAGGCCTGCGCGGTGTAGCTGACGTCGCTTTCCGGATCCCGCATCCATTCGACGAAGTTGACGACGGCGGTCTGCACCACCAGCTGCACACTGGCCCGCTGCGACGCGTCGAGGTCGGAGAAGAAGTCCAGGCGCTCGGCCATGGCGTGCACGGCCTCGGTGGCCAACCGGCCGGAATACTGTTTCAACCGGCGCAGCGTCGAGTCGGGCACGCTCTCGAGGACCTCGACGGTCGACTTCGGCGGTACGAACCGCTTGTCCGGCATTCCTAAAAGCTACGCCACTTTTCTGGTGGATTCCTCCAAGCGCACTCCCGGCGGGCGGTCACTCCTTCTCATAAGAGCGACCGCCCGACCGGAGAACTCGGCTAGGCGCTGCCGGTGTCGACGTAGGACACCGCGGCGGCGAACACGTCGTCGATCTTGTACTGCTTGGCCGCCGCGATGGCCACCGAAGGATCGATCTCGCCGTCCCGGGCCAGCCCCTCCAGCGCTGCGACCACGACCGACTCGGCGTCGGTGTTGAAGTAGCGCCGCGCGGCCGGGCGGGTGTCGGAGAAGCCGAAGCCGTCGGTACCCAGCGTGATGTAGGTGCCAGGGACCCACGGCCGGATCTGCTCGGGAACGGCTCGCATCCAGTCCGACACCGCGACCACCGGGCCTGCCGCGTCGGCCAGTGCGCTGGTGACATGCGGTGTGCGGGCCGGCTGATCGGGATGGCGCAGCCGGTGTCGCTCGATCTCGACGCCCTCGCGGTTGAGCTCACCCCAGCTGGTCACCGACCACACGTCGGCGGCCACGTCCCACTCTTCGGCGAGCATGTCCGCGGCCCGCAGTGCCTCGGGCATGCTCACGCCCGAGGCCAGGATCTGCGCGGTATTCGTACGTTTTTCGGCTGCGCTGCGATACCGGTACATCCCGCGGAGCAGTGCCTCGGTGTCCAGACCGGCCGGTTCGGCGGGCTGGACGTAAGGCTCGTTGTAGATGGTGATGTAGAAGAACACGTTCTCGGCGTGCTCGCCGTACATCCGCTGCAGGCCGCTCTCGATGATGTGGGCGATCTCGTAGGCGAACGCCGGGTCATAGGTCACCGCCGCCGGGTTGGTCGACGCCAGCAGCAGCGAGTGGCCGTCGGCGTGTTGCAGACCTTCGCCGGTCAGCGTGGTGCGTCCGGCGGTCGCCCCGAGCACGAAGCCCTTGGCCATCTGATCGGCCGCGGCCCACAGGCCGTCACCCGTGCGCTGGAACCCGAACATCGAATAGAAGATGTAAATCGGGATCATCGGCTCGTTGTGGGTGGAGTACGACGTGCCCACCGCGGTGAACGACGATGTCGACCCGGCCTCGTTGATGCCCTCGTGCAGGATCTGGCCGACTTCGGATTCCTTGTAGGCCAGCATGAGTGCCGAGTCCACCGAGGTGTACAGCTGCCCGTTGCGGTTGTAGATCTTCAGGCTCGGGAACCACGAGTCCATGCCGAAGGTGCGGGCCTCGTCGGGGATGATCGGCACCAGGCGCGGGCCGATGTTCTTGTCCCGCAACAGTTCCTTGAACGTGCGCACCGTCGCCATGGTGGTGGCCACGGCCTGGTTGCCGGAGCCCTTCTTCAGCGCCTGGTAGGCGTCGGCAGCGGGCAACTGCAGCGGCGTGGACTTGTTGCGCCGGGCCGGGACGAATCCGCCCAGCGCGCGGCGCCGGTCCAGCAGGTAGCGGATCTCAGGGGTTTCCGGTCCCGGGTGGTAGTACGGCGGCAGGTAGGGATCTTCCTCGAGCTGGGCGTCGGAGATCGGTACCCGGGTGACGTCGCGGAAATCCTTGAGGTCTTGCAGCGCAAGCTTTTTCATCTGGTGCGTGGCGTTGCGGCCCTCGAAGTGGCTGCCCAGGGTGTAGCCCTTGATGGTCTTGGCCAGGATGATGGTCGGCTGGCCCTTGTGCTCCATCGCGGCGCGGTAGGCGGCGTACACCTTGCGGTAATCGTGGCCGCCGCGCTTGAGATTCCAGATCTCCTGGTCGGTCATCGGCTCGACCAGGGCTTTGGTGCGGGGGTCGCGGCCGAAGAAGTGATCACGCACGTACGCGCCGTCGTTGGCCTTGTACGTTTGGTAGTCGCCGTCGGGAGTGGTGTTCATCAAGTTGACCAGCGCGCCGTCGCGGTCGGCGTGCAGCAGCGCGTCCCATTCGCGGCCCCAGACCACCTTGATGACGTTCCAGCCGGCGCCGCGGAAGAACGACTCCAGCTCCTGGATGATCTTGCCGTTGCCGCGCACGGGGCCGTCCAGGCGCTGCAGGTTGCAGTTGACCACGAAGGTCAGGTTGTCGAGCGCCTCGTTGGCGGCCACCTGGATCAGGCCGCGGCTTTCCGGCTCGTCCATCTCGCCGTCGCCGAGGAATGCCCACACGTGCTGATCGCTGGTGTCCTTGATGCCGCGGTCATGCAGGTAGTGGTTGAAACGCGCCTGGTAGATCGCGTTCATCGGGCCCAGGCCCATCGACACCGTCGGGAACTCCCAGAAGTCCGGCATCAGGCGCGGGTGCGGGTAGGACGGCAGACCGCCGCCCGGATGGCTGTGCTCCTGGCGGAAACCATCCAGTTGGTCGGTCGTCAGCCGGCCCTCGAGGAAGGCGCGCGCGTAGATGCCGGGGGAGGCGTGACCCTGGATGAAAACCTGGTCGCCACCGCCCGGGTGGGATTTGCCACGGAAGAAGTGGTTGAACCCGACCTCATACAGCGAAGCCGACGACGCATACGTCGAAATATGGCCGCCCACACCGACTCCCGGGCGCTGAGCGCGGTGCACCATGATGGCTGCGTTCCACCGGATCCAGGCGCGGTAGCGTCGCTCGACGTCCTCGTCGCCGGGGAACCAGGGCTCCAGTTCGGTGGGAATGGTGTTGACGTAATCGGTCGACGTCAGCGCCGGGATGGCGACCCGCTTCTCGCGTGAGCGCTCCAGCAGCCGCAACATCAGATACCGGGCCCGTGCCGGTCCGGATCGCTCCAGCAACTCGTCGAACGACTCCAGCCACTCCGCGGTCTCGTCGGTGTCGATATCCGGAAGGTAGGAGGCAACTCCCTCGCGAATCACCCGTACCCGGTCGGGTTCGGCTGCGGTAGAGGAGTTTTGGGCCAGATCCTGGCGCACGAACTCGGTGGTCAACTTCCGCTCCTTGTTAGGCGGTTACTACTGACAGTGCTTGTGGCACCTTCTATCGTCCACCTATCTTGCCGCCTCCGTGCCGCTGGGGGTGGCGGTGCGCAAGTTACCCATCAGTTGCTTTCTGAACCGGTAACGTCTGCAGATCGTGCCGGTTGATGGGCAGTTTGGGGCAAAGGCGCGGATCGCCGCGTGCGCACTGGGTGGCGCCGCGGTGATCGCGATGGTCGTGGTGGGGTGTTCGGCTGTTACCGGCGGTACCGCACAAGTTGATTCGTCGGCGGCGCCCGACTATCGGGCGTCGGTGAAGGCCTCGATCGAGGAGTCCTCGGCGAGTTCGGTGACCCGCGAATCCGAACGGCAGGCCTCGTTGACCACCCGCGCCGTGCACACCGTCTGCGAGGACCTCAGCACCTCGGCCGTGGACGCGGTCAACGCCGTCAACGGCTACGTCGAAGCGGTCAACAACGGCGGGGACACCGCGGCCAAGGCCGGGCCCGCGATCGACGGGCTGAACCGCAGTGCCGATCTGGTCAGTTCGGGTCTGTCCGACGCGCTGTCGCCGGATCTGCGCGCCGCGCTGACCGAGTGGGTCGACTCGGCCAGGGCCCTCGTCGCCGCCATTTCCGGCCACGTCGGCCCGGATCAGTTCAACGCGGCGTCCACGCGATCGAACACCGCCAGAGAGGATGCGCTGAACCGATGCGACAAGGCTTACTGACGGGCCGACGGACAAAGTGGCCCGCCGGACACCCGCGCAAGTGCGTCGCCGTGCGACGATAGGTCGCAACACGCATCGCGCGCGCATGAGCGGGCGACGGACAAGTCTTGAGACAGGCTCGAAGAAAGGTAAGGAGGACCGACGGTGGTCGCGGCGGCGGGGACGGACTCAGGCCCCAACTACGCCCAGATCCTGGGGATCCACAAGGATCAGATAGTCCAGGAATTGGGTTGGGACGAGGATAGCGACGACGACATCCGGGCCGACATCGAGGAAGCGTGCGGCTCCGAGCTGCTCGATGAGGATTCGGACGAAGTCGTCGACGTCGTATTGCTCTGGTGGAGGGACGACGACGGGGATCTGGTCGACCGGCTCATGGATGCCATCACTCCACTCGCCGAGGACGGCGTGATCTGGGTGGTGACCCCCAAGACCGGCAAGCCCGGGCACGTGTTGCCCGCGGAGATCGCCGAATCGGCGCCGACGGCCGGTCTGATGCAGACCTCGTCGGCCAAATTGGGGGACTGGACGGCGAGCCGGTTGGTGCAGCCGAAATCGAAGGCCGCGGGCAAGCGAACCTGATGCTGGCTGTGGGAGCCCCGGCGCCCGATTTCACGCTCCGGGACCAGAACGGCAGGCCGATCACCCTCAGCGCGTACCGCGGTGCCAAGGACGTGCTGCTGGTGTTCTTTCCGTTGGCGTTCACCGGCGTGTGTGAAGGCGAACTCGGAGAGATCCGCGACAAGCTGCCGCTGTACGAGAACGACGACACCGCCACCCTGGCGATCTCCGTCGGACCACCACCGACGCACAAGATCTGGTCCATCGAAAGCGGATTCACCTTCCCGGTGCTGGCCGATTTCTGGCCGCACGGCGCAGTCAGCCAGGCCTACGGCGTGTTCAACGACGATGCCGGATACCCGAACCGCGGCACCTTCGTCGTCGACCGGGCCGGCAAGATCCGCTTCGCGGAGATGATGGATCCGGGCCAGCCGCGCGATCAGGCGGTCTGGCGGGAGGCACTGGCAGCGCTGCAGTCCGAGCGGGCCTGAATTTCCGGTCACGCGGTCTCGGCGTGTACCGTGCCTGCGACGGGGCGCGTAGCTCAGTGGTAGAGCTCTGGTTTTACACACCAGCGGTCGGCGGTTCGATACCGTCCGCGCCCACCAAGAAAGTCCCCAGTCCTACGACCACACCGGCTTCGCGCGTTTCAGCGTGAGTTCCTGGCCGCGCATGACCGTGTCCCCCCAGCACGACGGGTTCTCATCGGAGAACTTCATGTTGACGAACCCGGTGAGATCGGGCCGGATGACATATTTGAACGGAACGGGCCCGGTTTTCTGCGCCAGCGCGCCGGGCTTGCATGGCATGCCGGGATTGACGCGCTCGCCGACCCACGCGCCCCTGTGCCGATCTGCGGCGGAATCCCACGACAGATCCAGCTGCCATTCGCCCTCACGTTCGGGCGAATGCACCCGCAGGCACCGGGGTCCGCAGCCCGACAGGGTCCAGTCATAGGGCTCCGGCGTGGTATCGGACGAGGGTCCGGTGACGGTGTAGACGCCCGGTCGGGGCAACGGTGGAGCCGGCAACTCTGGGGCTGCGGCGGGCGGGCCGGATGACGTGAGGCCGCCGAGCGCGAATCCGATTGCCAGCGAAACGGCAATCAGGACAATGGCGTCTTTCAAAAGGGGACCTCCGAGTCGGATCATATCCACGGACTCGGCGATACCCTGCCGTACCACCCGAGTTCAGGCCCCGGCGAAGAATTCCAGGGCGATGCCGTCGGGGTCGCGGAAGCTCAGGCCCGACCCGTACGGCGCATCGACGATTCCGCCGTGGGCTATCCCGAGGGCGTCCAGTCGCTCCACCCAGGCCTCCAGGTCCGCCCGCGACGCGCAGCCGAAGCCGACGTGGTCCAGTCCCACCCGGAACTCGCTGAAACGCTCGTCGGGTGCGGGATCGCGGTGTTGATGGATGCCGAACAGGGTGCCGCCGTCCAGCAGCCACACCAGGTGGTGGAAGCCGGCGTCGGTGTCCTCGTCGAGCACCGGATCGGCGCCGAACAGCGTGCGGTACCACGGCCCGCTGACCGCCAGATCGCGGACAGTGACCGCCACATGAGCGAGCGCTGGGAACGTCATCTTCGCCTCCTCGGTCAGACCACTCGTCTGCCCAAGCGGTCACGGATCCGCATGTCCCACAGGTAGAGCTGATAACCCAACAACCACACCTCGTGTGGGATCACCCGATCTGCGGCCCGCAGGCCGGTCAACAACCACTCGAAACGCCGCTGCTGATCGGCCGTCCAGCTCATCCGCATGAGGGTGCGGAACTCGGCGGGCAGGAACCCGGCGGTAGCGAACAGGTTGAACCGCCCGGCAAGCAGTCGCAGCGGCGCGGGCAGAAACTCCATCGCGGCCACTCCGTGCAAATGCTCGCGCACCGGCGGGTCGATCCGCAGGTCCTGCAGCGACTGCTTCCAGTACGCGTCGAAGGCGTTGCGGTCCTCGGGCCACATCTCGTCGCGCACCTGCAAGGTGGTGCCCAGCGTGCGGGCGTCGGCGTAGACCGCGTCGGCGGACTCCTCATCGAGCGGTCCGTAGAGGAACTCGTGCATGTCGACGTAGTACCGGTACAGGCAGGCGGCCACCCACAGCTGCAGCCGTGGGTCGAAAGCGTTGTAGGACACCGGGCTTGATTCCCGTGAGCGGACCAGCGCGTGCACCCTGTCGATCTGGGTGCGCAGCATCGCCCGGTCGGCATCGGTGCCCATGGTGGCCGCGGCCAGATAGGTCCCGGTGGTGCGGGCCCGCTTGAACGGGTGCTCGTAGACGTTGCCGCTGTCCACCGGGCTCTCCAGGACGCCGTAACCGACGCCCGGGGAGGACAGCTGCATGATGACGTTGGCGGCGGGCAGCAGGGCCGCCGCGGGGTTGAGCAGATCGGTGACCCGGCGCGGGCGTCGTGGCGGACCCAGCCTCATGAAATCGAGTAGATCACCTTGTGAGACGCTGCCGGGGTGTTTGCGCCGAGAAGTGCCGGTATCGCCATGGGGTTCCTGGCCGACCTGCTGCTCGGTGATCCGCGCCGTGGGCATCCGGTGGCCGGGTTCGGCACTGGCGCAGCCCGGTTGGAGAAGCTGACCTACGCCGACAGTCGCGGCGCAGGTGTGCTGCATACCGGGCTGCTGCTCGGCGGTCTGGCCGGGCTGGGCTGGGCAGCGGGGCGCGGTGACCGAATGTGGGTCACCGCGGTGGCCACCTATTTCGCGCTCGGCGGTACGTCCCTCAACCGGGTCGGGCACCAGATGTCGAGGCTGCTCACCGCCGACGACGTGGCGGGTGCCCGGCGGCTTCTGCCCTCGCTGTGCGGGCGGGATCCCGCCGCGCTGGACGCGTCGGGCCTGACCCGGGCCACCGTGGAATCGCTGGCGGAGAACACCTCTGACGCCCAGGTGGCGCCGCTGTTCTGGGCGGCGATCGGCGGGGTTCCCGGCGTGCTGGTCTATCGGGGTGCCAACACGCTGGACGCCATGATCGGGCACCGATCGCCGCGGTACAACCACTTCGGTTGGGCGGCAGCCAAATTCGACGATGTACTGAATTACGTGCCGGCCCGGCTGACGGGCGTGCTGACGGTGCTGTGCGCACCGGTGGTGGGCGGTTCGCCGGCCGCTGCGCTGCGCGCCTGGCGACGCGATGCGTCGCGGCATCCGAGTCCGAATGCCGGGGTGGCCGAGGCGTCGTTCGCCGGGGCGCTCGGGGTGCGTCTCGGCGGCCCGACGCAGTACGCGCACCAGCTCGAGATCCGGCCCACGCTGGGCGACGGGCGCGTCCCTGAGGTGGCCGATGTGGCGCGGGCGGTGCGGTTGTCGCGTGCGGTGCAGGCCGCGTCGGCGGCGGTTGCGGTACTGCTGGCGGTCAGCGCCGCTTGCCGTAGCGGTCGGCGATCTTCTCCTCGCTCGTGAGCTCCCGGGCCGGCTCTTCCGAGGCGGCCTGCGCGGCCGCGCGTTCGCGCCGGCGCTGCTGGATCTCGGCGTAGACGAAGTAGCCCAGTCCCAGCGGGGCGACGATCCCGAACGCGATCCACTGGATGCCGTAGGACAGGAACGGTCCGGCGTCGAGGTGCGGCAGGGAGATCTCCCCGAGCCCGCCGGGTTGACCGGCCACCAGCTGCAGGTACGAACCGGTCAGCGGAACACCGGTGAGCGAGGAGATCTGCTCGGGGTTGATCGAATACACCTGCTGTGCACCGTCGTCGCCGCGGAACGGCTCCTTGCCCGGCAGTCGCGCTTCCGCATCACGCAAGCGCGCGGTGATCGTCACCTGGCCCGTCGGTGCGGCCGCGAACTGTGGCACCTTGTTCCCGTCGATCGGCGTGATGAAGCCGCGATTGACCAGGACCGTGGGCCCGCCGTCGACCGCGAACGGGGTGAGCACCTCGAACGCGGGCTCACCGTCGACCACGCGCAGCCGAACCAGTACCTCGCCCTTGGGAAGGTAGTGACCGGTGGCGGTGACCCGCTGCCACTGAGAGTCGGGTGCGGCCGAATCCTGCTGGGGCAGAAGGGTGGTGACGGGAACCGGATCGGCCTGCAGCGAATGGCTGATCTGGTTGTTCTCCCGCGAGGTCTTGGTGTTCTTGCCCAGCTGCCACGGCGCCAGCACGGTGAAGCACAGGTAGGCGAATGCGGCGACCACGATGAACAAGGCCACCCATTGGGGCCGCAGCAGGAAAGTCAAACGCCGCATCAGGCTAGGTCTCCTCGAGGACTTTCCGCTCCGCGAGCGCCTCGTCGACCCAAGCGTGCAGCCCGGGCAGGGACGCCTCGATCACGGTGAACACGTCTTCGAAATCGGCCTTGCCGCCGTAGTACGGATCCTCGACATCGAGGGCGTGCGCGCCCGAGCGTGGGTCGAACGAGCGCAGCATGCGCAGCCGATCGCCCGTGACACCCAGGTCGGTGAGGATGCGCAGATGGTTGCGGCCGAGTGCGACGACCAGGTCGGCGCCGAGATGGTCGTCGCAAACCTGGGCGGCGACGTGATCGCTGGGATAGCCGCGTTCACGCAACACCAGGCAGGCACGTTCGTCGGCGCCGTCTCCGGCATGCCAGCCGCCGGTGCCGCCGCTGGTCACCCGGACCACGTCGGCCAAGCCGCGCTCGTTGATCTGGTGGGCGAACATCTTCTCGGCCATCGGGGACCGGCAGATGTTGCCCGAGCACACGAACGTGACATGCAGCAGCTCAGACACCGAGCACCTCCCGAAGTGCGGTGACGTCGTCGACATGGGCGTGTGCGGCGACCGCGGTGGGACCGGTGAAATCGGAGGCGCCGTAGCCCCAGCCGACCACGACGGTGTCGATGCCGTGCTGGGCCGCACCCTCGACGTCGTGCATCCGGTCACCGACCATCAGGACGCGCTCCGGCAGGGGCCGCAGCTGGGCCAGCGCATGGGCGACCACGTCGGCCTTGGCTGCCCGGACACCGTCGGGGCTGGCCCCGGCGATGACCTCGAAGTAGCCGTCCAGGCCGAAATGCTCGAGGATGCGGCGCGCGGTGGGTTCGGCCTTCGACGTCGCCACGGCCAGCCGCACCCCGGCGGCCCGCAGATCGGCCAGCAATGCCTCGACACCGTCGAACAGGCTGTTCATCGCCCAGCCGCGGCTCGTGTAATCGGCGCGGTAGGCCGCGATCGCGGCATCGGCATCGAAGCTCGTCTCGCCCAGGCTCAAGGCCTGCAGCGTCTCGTGCATCGGCGGGCCGACGATGCGTCCGGCCAGGTCACCGTCGGGCACACCGGCACCCACGTGGGCCAGCGCGTGACGGAAACTCGACACGATTCCGGCCGCCGAATCGGTCAGGGTGCCATCGAGGTCGAACAGCACCAGCTGCGGTCGGGTGAGTTCCAGCGTGTCAGTCACGTGCCCATTCTCCCGTATGCCGCGGGCAGTCCTCCGACCACTAGTGTCGTGCTGTGCCAAACCCACCCCGCGCAGGCGCCCGCTACCACGGCGACCAGGCCGCATTGCCGGGCATGCTGGACTTCGCGGTCAACGTCCGTCCCGGTGGTCCGCCGTCCTGGCTGACCGACCGGCTCGCGGCCCGGTTGCCGGACCTGGGCAGCTACCCGAGTGCGGCCGACCAGCGCCGCGCGGTGGAGGCCGTGGCCGCGCGCCACGACCGCGCGGCGGACGAGGTGGCCCTGCTGGCGGGTGGGGCCGAGGGATTCGCGCTGCTGGCCGGACTGCGCCCGCGGCTGGCCGCACTGGTGGCCCCGTCGTTCACCGAACCCGAGGCGGTGCTGGCGGCGGCTGGGGTGCCGATCGAGCACGTGGTACTCCCGTACCCATTTACCTTGGCCGAGGCCGACGTGCCCGCCGAGGCGGACCTGGTGGTGGTCGGCAATCCGACCAATCCGACCGGCGTGCTGCACCGCCGCGACGAGATCCTGGCGTTGCGACGGCCGGGCCGGCTGCTGGTGGTGGACGAGGCGTTCGCCGACGGCATTCCCGGTGAAGCCCAGACCCTGGCGGGTGAACCGCTGCCCGACGTATTGGTGCTGCGCAGCCTGACGAAGACCTGGGCGCTGGCGGGGTTGCGGGTCGGATACGCTCTCGGCGCGCCCGAGGTGCTGGCCCGGCTCACCGCGCCGCGTCCGCACTGGCCGCTGGGCACGCTGCAACTGGAGGCCATCGCCGCGGCCAGCAGTCCTGAAGCGGTCGCCGCGGCCGACGCCGCGGCGCAGCGCCTCGCCGATTTGCGTGCCGCGATGGTTGCCGGGCTCGCCGGGCTCGGGCTGGGCGTTGTGGCCGGTGACGCGCCATTTGTCCTGTTCACGGTGCCCGACGCGGAGCTGATGCGAAAACATCTGGAAAGCAAAGGCATTGCGGTACGCCGTTGCGATACGTTCGTGGGCCTGCCGGAGAATTACCTGCGTGCCGCGGTGCGGCCGGAATGGCCCGCACTCATCGACGCCATGACGGAGGTGCTGCAATGAGCGGGCGAACGGCCGGGGTGCCGTTGGCGGAGGTGATCGCCGCGCTGGACGCCGCATACCCGCCGCACCTGGCCCACGACTGGGATTCGGTCGGCCTGGTGTGCGGCGATCCCGACGAACCGGTCGAATCGGTGACGATCGCTGTCGACGCGACCGAGGCCGTGGTCGACGAGGTGCCCGAGCGCGGACTGCTGCTGGCGCACCACCCGCTGCTGCTGCGCGGCGTGGACACCGTCGCGGCCGACACCGCCAAGGGCGCCCTGATCCACCGGCTGATCCGCACCGGACGAGCCCTGTTCACCGCGCACACCAACGCCGACGCAGCCTCGCCCGGCGTGTCCGACGCGCTCGCCGAGGCGCTGGGCCTGACCGTCGACGCGGTGCTGTCGCCGGCGGCATCCGGCCCCGACCTCGACAAATGGGTCGTGTTCGTGCCGGCCGGGGACACCGCCGCGGTGCGCGAGGCATTGTTCGCCGCGGGTGCCGGGCGCATCGGCGACTATTCGCACTGCAGCTGGAGTGTGCCGGGGACCGGGCAGTTCCTGCCGCACGACGGCGCCGCCCCGGCGATCGGGGAGGTGGGCACCGTCGAGCAGGTGGCCGAGGACCGCGTGGAGGTGATCGCTCCCGCGAGGCTGCGCGCCGCCATCCTGTCGGCCCTGCGCGCCGCGCATCCCTACGAGGAACCCGCCTTCGACATCTTCGCGCTGGCCCCGATCCCCGGTGACGTGGGCATCGGCCGGATCGGCGAGCTGGATCAACCGATTCCGTTGTCGGCCTTCGCATCCCGGGTGCGAGCGGCATTGCCGGCCACCTCGTGGGGGGTGCGGACCTCGGGAGATCCCGAGGCCGTGGTGTCGCGGGTCGCGGTGTGTGGGGGAGCCGGCGATTCGCTGCTGGGCACGGTGGCCCGGGCCGGCGTACAGGCTTATGTGACATCGGATTTGCGGCATCACCCGGCCGACGAGCACCGCCGGTCCTCTTCGGTCGCGCTGATCGACGTGGCGCACTGGGCCACCGAGTTCCCATGGTGTGCCCAGGCTGCCGGGGTGCTGCGCGGGCAGTTCGGTGCCGCCTTAGAGGTGCGGGTGTCATCCGTGCGCACCGACCCGTGGAACGTCGAGTGCTGATCGCTACCAACAACATGAAAGTCAGGGCATGAAAGCCGAAGTAAAACAACAACGTTCGCTTCTCGCGCTGACCGAGGTCGATGCCGAGCTCGGACGGCTGGCGCACCGCGCGAAGAACCTGGCCGAACAGAAGAAGGTGGACGAGGCGCAGGCCGAGCACGCCGCGGCCAGCGACGGGGTGGGCGTGCTGGGTATCGCGCTGGAGGACCTGGAAGCCCAGGTGAGCAAGCTCGAGAGCGAGATCGACTCGGTACGCCAGCGTGAGGACCGGGACCGGGCACTGATCGACGGCGGCACGGTGGCCGCCAAGCAGGTCGCCGAGATCCAGCACGAACTGGAAACGTTGCAGCGCAGACAATCCAGCCTGGAGGACTCCTTGCTGGAGCTCATGGAGCGGCGCGAGGAACTGTCGGGCCGGCAGGCCGAGGCCCTGCAACGCATCGACGATCTGCAGACCGCCCTGTCCGCGGCGCAGCAGGCTCGCGATGCCGCACTGGTGGAGATCGACCAGGCCAAGCATCAGGCGGCGACCCGGCGCGAAGGCCTGGTCGGCCTCATCGATCCCGAACTGGTCGCGCTCTATGAGCGTCTGCGCGCCCGGGGCGGCGCGGGGGCAGGGCTGCTCCAGGGCCGGCGCTGCGGTGCCTGCCGGATCGAGATCGATCGCGGTGAGAGCGCCCGGATCGCCGCGGCCGCAGAAGATGACGTGCTGCGCTGCCCCGAATGCGGGGCGATCCTCCTGCGGATCAAGCAGTGAAGGTTCTCGTCGAAGCCGACGGCGGGTCCCGGGGCAATCCCGGCCCGGCCGGCTACGGCGCCGTCGTGCTCGATGCCGACCACGACGCGGTGCTGGCCGAGCGCAGGGAGGCGATCGGCCGGGCCACCAACAACGTCGCCGAATACCGCGGCCTGATAGCGGGTTTGGCCGCGGCCGCCGAGCTGGGCGCGGCGGAGGTGGCCGTGTCGATGGATTCCAAGCTCGTCGTGGAACAGATGTCGGGACGTTGGAAGGTCAAGCATCCCGATCTGATTCCGCTGCACCGCCAGGCCGCCGAACTGGCCGCAGGCTTCGAGCGGGTCAGTTACTCGTGGATCCCGCGGGAGCGCAACAGCCACGCCGACCGGTTGGCCAACGAGGCCATGGATGCCGCAGCCGGGATTCTCGGCGAGACGTCGGTACCGGAACCTGTTGTCGCCGAGAAGCCGACGCTGTCGGCGCCCGGGTGGACCGGTGCCACCGGGGCACCTACCCGGTTGTTGCTGTTGCGGCACGGCCAGACCGAATTGTCCGTCAGCCGGCGCTATTCGGGCCGCGGCAACCCGGCACTGACCGAAGAGGGGCGCAGGCAGGCCGACGCCGCGGCGCGCTATCTGGGAGCGCGAGGCGGGATCTCGGCGGTGGTCACCTCGCCACTGGGACGGGCGTACGAGACGGCGACAGCGGCGGCCAAGGCGCTGGGCGTCGATGTCCGCGTCGACGACGATCTGATCGAGACGGACTTCGGTGAGTGGGAAGGGCTGACGTTCGCCGAAGCGGCGCAACGGGATCCGGAACTGCACCGGCGCTGGCTGCGGGACACGAGCGTCGAGCCGCCCGGTGGCGAGAGCTTCGACGCGGTGGCCCACCGGGTCCGTCGGGCGCGTAACCGGATCATCGCCGACTACGGTCCGGCAACGGTTCTGGTGGTCTCCCACGTGACGCCGATCAAGACGATTCTGCGGCTCGCACTCGATGCCGGCGAGGGCATTCTGTACCGGCTGCATCTGGATCTGGCCTCGCTGTCGATCGCCGAGTTCTACGACGACGGCGGATCGTCGGTGCGGTTGGTGAACCAGACCGCCTATCTGTAGTCAGGCGTGCAGATGTAACTGCTCGCCGTGCGGGCCGAAGATGGTGATCGCCTCGACCGGGCCGTCGACCACCCCGAACCAGTGCGGTGTCCACGTCGAGAACTCCACGGCCTCACCGGGATTGACGACGAAGTCTTGTTCACCCAGGATCAGCCGGAGCTGCCCGGACAGCACGTACATCCAGTCGCGCCCCTCGTGCACCGGGAATTCGGCGGGGGGCTTGCGGCGCTTGGCGCTGATCCGGATCTTGTAGGCGTGCAAGCCGGCCGCCGGGCCTTGCCGGGTCAGGGGCCAATAGGTGATGTTGTGATGGGTGTGTGAGCTGCCGGTGACCCGGGGGTCCTCGGCCTGCGGCGGGCGCAGCAACTCGTCGGTGGTCACCGAGAGTGCAGCGGCCAACCGGGGCAGATGGTCCAGAGCCAGGCGGCGCTTGCCCGATTCCAGCCGGCTCAGGGTCGAGACGTCGATCTGTGCGCGGCGTGCGACGTCCTCCAGGGTGAGCCCGCGTTGTGCCCGCAGCTCGCGCAGCCGGCTGCGGACCAGGGTGTCGATGTCTTCAGGTTGGGCAGCATTTGCCTCCATGGCAAATTAGCTTGGCACTTTGCCATGTATTGGGCAAGCTCGACGGCATGGAGAACATCTGGGATTGCGTCATCGTCGGCGGCGGTGCGGCCGGTCTGAGTGCGGCGCTCGTGCTGGGCCGGGCCCGGCGGCGCGTACTGCTCGTCGACGCGGAGAATCAGAGCAACCTGGCCGCACACGGCATCGGCGGCCTGCTGGGCAGCGACGGGCGCCCGCCCGCCGATCTGTATGCGGCCGGCCGCTCGGAACTGGCCGCGTACCCCACGGTGGAGGTACGCACCGGCGAGGTCGTACGCGGAGAGCCAGGATTCATGCTTGAGCTCGCCGACGGAACTCGTGAGCAGGCCAGGACGGTGCTGCTGGCCACCGGCATGGAATACCGGGGGCCGCACCTCGACGGACTCGAAGAGCTATGGGGCCGTTCGGTTTTCCACTGCCCGTTCTGCCATGGCTGGGAAATGCGGGATGCCCCGGTCGCGGTGATCGCCCAGGGTGACCGTGCCGTGCACTCGGCGTTGATGATGCGCGGCTGGACCGAGGATCTGGTGGTGCTGACCAACGGGGACAGCGGGCTGGACGACGCACAGGTCAAGCAACTCGACGCGGCAGGCATCGGGGTCGACGAGCGGCCGATCGCCCGACTCGTCGCGCACGACGGCGAACTGACCGCCGTCGCCTTCACCGACGGCACCACGATGGCGCGGCGCGGTGCGCTCGTCGCCGCCACACTGCACCAGCGCTCACCGCTGGCCGCGCACCTCGGCGCCGTTTCGGCGCCCGGGCCGATCGCCGCCGACGCGCTCGTCGTCGACGGGTTCGCCCGCACCTCGGTGCCCGGATTGTTCGCCGCGGGTGACCTCGGTGCCCAGCTCCCACAGGTCGCCACGGCCGTGGCCTCGGGCAGTCAGGCAGGCGCCGCCGTCGTACAGCACCTGCTCGGCGAAGACGTCGGGCTCCCAGTGCCGCCGTGGCCCGCCCAGACGGCCGTCACCGCCCAGTACTGGGAACGGCACTACGGTCAGCGCGGCCGCATCTGGAGCGGACGCGTCAACGCTCAGCTGGCCAAGATCGCCGCCGACCTGCCCGCGGGTCGGGCGCTGGATCTGGGCTGCGGTGAGGGCGGCGACTCCGTCTGGCTGGCCGAACAGGGCTGGCAGGTCACAGGAGTCGACGTCTCCGACACCGCCCTCGCCCGCGCGGCCGCCGAAGCGCGGGAACGGGGCGTGGCCGACCGCATCACGTTCGAACGCCACGACCTGTCCGAGAGCCTGCCCGACGGACGCTTCGACCTGGTCTCGGCCCAGTTCCTGCAATCGCCGATCGCCATGGACCGCGCCGGGGTGCTGCGCCGGGCCGCCGGTGCGGTGGCCGAAGGTGGTCTGCTGGTCATCGTCGATCACGGTGCCGCTCCGCCCTGGGCCCCTGAGCATGTCCGGAGATTCGCGTTCCCCAGCGCCGACTCGGTGGTCGACTCGCTGAACCTCGATGAGGCGCAATGGGAGCGGGTCCGGGTGGGAACCGATGAGCGGGAGGCCACCGGCCCGGACGGGCAGCGCGGCACCCTGATCGACAACGTGATGGTGCTGCGGCGGGTGGGTTGAGCCGGACTTGTCGTACCGGTGTGGCATAGTCGAAAGCATGTTCGATATCGCGGCATTGGCCCAGGTCAATACGCATGCCGACGAGGCTGAGCTACACCGGCGGATCGAGGAACTCGAACGGGCCAAGTCGGCTGCGGCTGCCGGCCAGGCCCGGTGCGCGGCCTTGTTGGACGAGAAGCGCCGGGCCGACGAGGCGGCGGCGCGGGTGCCGAGGGCCAAACGAGGTCGTGGGGTGGCCTCGGAGATCGCGCTGGCTCGCCATGATTCGCCGACATGTGGCAGTCGGCATCTCGGCTTCGCCAAGGCGTTGGTGTACGAGATGCCGCACACGTTGGCCGCGCTTGAGTCCGGGGTGCTGTCGGAATGGCGGGCGACCTTGATCGTGCGGGAGTCGGCATGCCTGACGGTCGAGGATCGCCGGGCGCTGGATGCCGAGATGTGTGGCGATGTCACCAAGCTTGACGGTCTGGGGAACGCGCGGATCGAGGCGGAAGCCAAGAAGATCGCCTATCGGCTGGATCCGCAGGCATTCGTCGACCGGATGGCGAAGGCCGCAGAGGATCGAAATGTGTGGGTCCGGCCGGCGCCCGACTGTATGGCACGTGTCACGGTGTTGTTGCCGATGCAGAAGGGCGTCGGTGTGTACGCGGCGCTGAAGAGATCTGCGGACACGACGTTCGACGGCCGGACCCGCGGCCAGGTGATGGCCGACACGGTGTACGAGCGCGTGACGGGCCGTCCCGCCGACGTGCCGGAGCCCGTGGCGGTCGGCCTGGTGCTGTCCGACCAGACGCTGTTCGGCGACGACGAGAACCCGGCCGTGGTCGAGGGATACGGGCCCGTTCCGGCGTCGGTGGCCCGCTCCCTCGTGAGTGACGCGGTGGCCGACGAGCGGTCCCGGGCGACGCTGCGACGGCTCTACCGGCATCCGGCATCCGGCGCGTTGGCGGCGATGGAGTCGCGGTCGCGGCTGTTCCCCAAAGCGCTGGCCCAATTCATCGGGTTGCGGGACCAGACCTGCAGAACCCCGTACTGTGATGCGCCGATCCGTCACCACGACCACGCGCGACCCCATGCCGGCGGCGGTCCGACCAGTGCGCTCAACGGTCTGGGGGAGTGCGAACGCTGCAATTACGTCAAAGAATCACCCGGGTGGTCGGTGACGACAACTGACGAGAACGGTGTGCACACAGCCGAATTCGTCACCCCGACCGGGGCGGCGTACCGGTCCACCGCCCCGCCGCCACCCGGGCCCATCGAGCACTACGAGAGCGTGACCGAGCTGCGGGTCGCGATCGAGTTCGCGCGCTGCGCGCCCGCGGCCTAGTCGGTGCGCTGAGTCAGCCGGACGCTGTTGCCCGACGGATCCCGGAAACCGGAGTCGATGCCGTAGGGCATCTGGTTCGGCGGCTCGGTGAACTCGACGCCCCGGGCGGTCAGCTCCTCGTAGCTCTTCTGACAGTCGTCGGTGGTCAGAAACACCGTGCCGGCGAAGCCTTTTGCGGTCAGGTCCTGGACCTGTTTGCGGGTCTGTTCATCCATCACCGGCTCACCGGGCACGGCCATCAACACGATGCCCACATCGTCCTGCCCGGGCGGACCGACCGTCACCCACCGGAAGTCACCCATCTCCTCCGGAAACGAAACGTCCTCGCGCACTTCCATTCCCACCTTCTCGGTCCAGAACTTCAGCGCGACTTCCTGATCGTGAACCCACAGATGCGTGTAAGCGATTTTCATCATGAGCAGACGCTACGTCCGCTCCGGCCCGGCCGTCTTCTCCGTTTGTGCTGTCTTGGCCCGGCCGGTATGCGGACGCCGGGTATCGCGCGCCAGGATGCAGCTGGGCACCGGGGCGCGCAGCATGGCCGGCGGCAGGCTGGCCCGGTAGGCGGCCGGCGGCTTGCCGTACACCCGCGCGAAGTTCGTGGTGAACGAACCGACGCTGTGCAGGCCGACCATCACACAGATGTCCGCGACCGAACGGTCGGTGTTGCGCAGCAGCGCCGCGGCCCGCTCGAGGCGCCGGCTCTGCAGGTAGGCCCGCGGCGACTCGCCGAAGGTGCGGGTGAACATCCGGCTGAAGTGGGCCCGGGACAATCCGGCGGCTGCCGCGAGATCGTCGACGGTGATCGGATCCGCATAACGGGCGTCCGCGAGGTCCTTCGCGCGGAGCAAATATCGTGCCGGTGGCACCTGTGCCATGAAAATAAGGGTACGGTGATCAGCGCGAACGAGTTGGCTGGGCGGCCGCGGCACCGGTGCAAACCGGGGTCGAGGAAAGTCCGGACTTCACAGAGCAGGGTGATTGCTAACGGCAATCCGAGGTGACTCGCGGGAAAGTGCCACAGAAAACAGACCGCCAGAAATGGTAAGGGTGAAACGGTGCGGTAAGAGCGCACCAGCACCCCGGGTGACCGGGGTGGCTAGGCAAACCCCACCCGAAGCAAGGCCAAGAAGGCCGCAACCTGGTTGCGGTCGCGCAGGCGCCTGAGGGCTGCTCGCCCGAGCCTGCGGGTAGGCCGCTTGAGGCACCCGGCGACGGTGTGTCCAGATGGATGGTCGCCATCTCACCCTCCGGGGTGAGAGACAGAATCCGGCTTACAGGCCAACTCGTTCGCCCCAGCCCCTCAGTGGGCCTTGCGCACGGCCTTGTCCAGCTTCTTGAGCGCATCCTGCAGCAAGGCCCGGCTGTGCTGCGCCAGGTCGTCCTCTTGCTGATACAGCAGCCCGTAGGTGAAGGTGTCCTCGCCCGCGGCATGTGCGGCATCGGCCTGGGTGCTCAGATGAGCCTTGCTCACCACACTGTCCTGATGGTCGCCGAGCAGGGTCTGGATGGTCTTGGCCCGGTCGGACACCTTGTCGGCCCCCGTCGCCGCTGCGGTGTAGCGAAGCCGCTTGGCGCCCTTGCGGATTCGATGCAGCGCCTCGTCCTTCTCCTCGGCGCTGGCCTCGGCATCGGTGTCGGCCGCGGCAGCTGTCTTGGCCGCCTTGCGAACCCGCTTGTACGCGGCGTCGATGCTCACCGAAGACTTTGCGGCGTCTGCGGATTCCGGCTGCTCGGCGTTCACCAACTCCTCGAGCGCGTCCAGCAGGCGGAAGTAACGCTGTGAGCGCATCGCCAGCAGGGAACGCCGCCAGCCCGCGGCATAGCGGCGGTTGGCGCCCTCGACCAGGCGCTGGCGCACCGGTCCGCGGATCAACTCGGCGGGCATCTCGTCGAGCGCATGCTGATAGCGCTCGGCCAGAACCTCGGCATCACGGGCCACGCCCAGCACGGCGGCCAGTGCACGCAGCTCGTCGAGGACCCAGCCGTCGTCGTCGAGCCCGAAGGCGTCCTTCGACTCCTGCAGCAGGCTGCGGATCTTGCGGGTGGTCACCCGCATCTGATGGACCGAGTCGTACGCGTCCGCGCGCACCGCACGGTCCCATACCAGCAGCGCTTCGAACTGCTCGGCGATGGCGCGGTGCACCGGATCGGCCGGGGGAGCAGGCGCGGGTGCGGTGTCGGTGCCGAGCACCTTGGCCAGCTTCGAGCCGTGTGCGGCCGGTTCCGCTCCGGCATCCGCCAGCCGGTTGGCCAGCCGATCCATCAGGTCATCGGGCATGTCGGCGGCGAGCAACTCCAGCTCCCACTCCCGCCAGCGCTGTTCTTCGCCGTCGATGGCCGAAGCCGTCACCCGGTCATCGCAGAATTCGGCCAGGGCGGTCCCGTCGTCGCCGTGCAACACCTCGACGCTGCGCTGGGTGCTGATCCTGGCGACCGGGGACAGCGGGCGGTCCCGCACGATGGCGAGCACGATGTCCCGCAGATCCTCGGGCACGGTGTCGGTCGCCGTGCCCAGCGGGGCGCGCACCTCGGTGCGGGTGTCGACTCCGGCCGGGAGCTTCAGGTGCCAACCCGCGTCGGGACCGCCGGTGCGGCGCCGCAACGTGATGCGGTGCGCGGCCAGGTCGCGATCCGGGGTATCGAAATACACCGCATCAAGCTGTTGGGTTCCGGTGCGGGCCACCTCGGCGATGGCCGACAGGCCTTCGAACGAGGGCGAGACGGTGTTCTCGGTGACCGCGAACTTCCGCTCGATTTCGGTGTACCTCGCGGTCTTGGATTTGCCGGGGGCCATAGTCACCTTCGCTGTGCACCGGAGGCGGGAGATCGGATGGCACCAGCGTGCCATATTCAGGTGGGTGTCACGACCGGTGTCTGGTCACAGCAACATCAAGACTTGACGCGCCGTCCACCACGCTGTCGGCCATGTTCGCCTGCGTCTCCTACTGTTGCTGGCATGGCGGCTGAGACGACACCGGCGAACGCCGCTACCGGACGCGGACGCCCGCGGCTGGAGCGGCCACGCCGACCGGGCACGACCGCCCGCGAACAGATTCTCGACGCCGCCGCGGAGCTGTTCACCACCCACGGCTACGCCAGCACCTCGACCCGGCGTATCGCCGACGAGGTCGGGGTCCGGCAGGCCTCGCTGTACCACCATTTCGCCACCAAGGACGACATCCTCGACGCGCTCCTGGCCGGCACCGTCGACAATGCCCTGCAGCTGGGCGTCGAGCTGCTCGACAGCGCGGGGCCGGCGGTCCAGCGCCTGCACACGCTCGCCGTCGCAGATGCCCACCAACTGTGCGCGAGCCGCTGGAACCTCGGTGCCCTGTATCTGCTGCCCGAGCTGCGCACCGACCGGTTCGAACCGTTCCGCCGGCGCCGCGCCGAGCTGCGCGAGGTGTACCGCAAGCTGTCGGAATCGGTGATCGCCGAATGCGCAGGCCCACCCGATGCCGCTGACCTGCCGTTCCGATTGGTGGAATCGGTGGTCAACAGCCGCTCGGACGATGTCGAGGGCGCACCGTCGCAACCCTGGGTGATCGGGGAGGGCGCCCTGCGGATCCTCGGGTTCGGCGGCGACTTCGGCCCACTGGTGGCCGCTACCGCAGCCCGGCTGGGCGTGCGACCGCCGCAAACCCCGGCCCGCTAGAGTTCGGGCCGTGACCGAGCCCACCTATGAAGCCATCTCGTTCGAGCAGTCCGGCGCCGTCGCGCGCATCACGCTGAACCGCCCGGACGCGGCGAATGGCATGAACGACACCATGACTCGCGAACTGGCCGACGCCGCCCGGCGCTGCGACACACCCGGGACCAAGGCAGTGGTGCTGACCGGTGCGGGCCGGTTCTTCTGCGCCGGCGGCGACCTGAAATCTTTCGCCACCGCGCCCGACCGCGGCCGTTTCATCAAGGGCGTCGCCGACGACCTGCACCAGGCCATCTCGTCGTTCGCCCGGATGGACGCCGTACTGATCACCGCGGTGAACGGCACCGCCGCCGGCGCCGGATTCAGCCTCGCGGTGACCGGCGACCTGGTCTTGGCCGCCGAGTCCGCCACTTTCACCATGGCCTACACCAAGGTGGGCCTGAGCCCCGACGGCAGCGCCTCCTACCACCTGCCTCGACTGGTCGGCCTGCGCCGGGCCCAGGAGCTCATCCTGACCAACCGCACGCTCACGGCCGCCGAGGCGCAGGACTGGGGCCTGGTCACCGAGGTGGTCGCCGGCGACGAACTCGACGCCCGGGCCACCAAACTGGCCGAACAGGTCGCGGCGGGATCGGGCGGATCCAACGGTGCGGTCAAGTCACTGCTGGTGTCCTCGTTCAAGAACAGCCTCGAAGAGCAGATGGCCGCCGAAGCCCGGTTCATCGCCGAGCGGGCCAACTCCGCCGACGGCCGCGAAGGTGTCGACGCATTCCTGGCCAAGCGCAAGCCCGACTTCGCCTAGCGCCGAACAGACACAAAACTGCCCCAAAAATCAGAGTTTTGGGGCAGTTTGCGTCTGCTCGCGAGCGATCAGTAACTGTGCTCCTCGGCCGGGAACACCCCGGTCGCCACATCGTGGGCGTATTGCGTTGCCGCACGGCTCAGTTCGCCGCCCACGTCACCAAAGCGCTTGACGAACTTGGCGGTCTTGCCGCTGGTGAGTCCGGCCATGTCCTGCCAGACCAGCACCTGGGCATCGCAATTCGGGCCGGCACCGATGCCGACCGTGGGGATCGTCAGCTTGCCGGTGATCTGGGTGGCCAACTCGGCGGGCACCATCTCCAGCACCACCGCGATGGCACCGGCTTCCTGCACGGCGATCGCGTCGTGGATGGTCTGCTCGGCGGCGTCACCGCGGCCCTGGACGCGGAACCCGCCCAGCCCGTTCACGCTCTGCGGAGTGAAGCCGATGTGGGCCACCACCGGGATGCCTGCGGCCGACAGCGTCGCGATCTGCTCGGCCATCCGCTCACCGCCCTCGAGCTTGACCGCCTGCGCGCCCGTCTCCTTCATGAACCGGGTGGCGGTGGCCAGCGCCTGCTGAGGGCTGGACTCGTAGCTGCCGAAGGGCAGGTCGGCGACCACAAGGGCGTGCGGGGCGCCCTTGACGACCGCGCGGGCCAATGGGATCAGCTCGTCGATCGTGATCGGCACGGTGGTGTCGTAGCCGTACACGACGTTTGCCGCCGAATCGCCCACGAGCAACACCGGAATGTCGGCCTCGTCGAACACCCGTGCGCTGGAGTAGTCGTAACAGGTGAGCATCGCCCACTTGTGGCCTTCGGACTTCCACTTCTGCAGCGTCAGCGTGCGGACCTTGGTGCGCGGCTTGGAGGCCACGGCCTCTGCGGCCGAATCGGAAGCACCATAAACAGACTGTTCAGACATCGTCGTCCCTTGTGATGGTCGGTTCGATCCTCGAGGCCGCCTGGCGGTCCCCGGGTTCGTCGGACATCTGCCAGTCTGCCACCGCGGAGAATGAAGGCAAAAGCGACGTTCGAGTGGATTTCCTCACAGTTTGCGCGCCGCGACCTACCATCAGCGCATGCAACGGCTCAGTGGACTCGACGCCAGCTTCCTCTACCTCGAAACGGCCGCGCAGCCCATGCACGTGTGCTCGGTGCTCGAACTGGACACCTCCACCATGCCGGGCGGCTACACGTTCGACCGGATGCGTGACGAACTCTCGTTGCGGATCAAGGCCATGCCGCACTTCCGGGAGAAACTGGCCGACAGCCGGTTCAACCTCGACCACCCGGTGTGGGTGGAAGACAAGGACTTTGACGTCAACCGGCACTTGCACCGGATCGGACTGCCCGCGCCCGGCGGGCGCGCCGAGCTGTCCGAGATCTGCGGTCACATCGCTTCGCTGCCGCTGGACCGGACCCGGCCGCTGTGGGAGATGTGGATCATCGAGAACGTCGCAGGTACCGACGCGCACGAGGGCGGCAGGCTGGCGCTGATGACGAAGATCCACCACGCCGGGGTCGACGGGGTGACCGGGGCCAACCTGATGTCGCAGCTGTGCACCACCGAAGCCGACGCGCCGCCGCCGGATCCGGTGGACGGGGTCGGCACCGCCTCCAGCGCCGAGATCGCCATCAGTGGAGCGCTCAAGTTCGCCGCGCGCCCGCTCAAGCTGGCCAACGTGCTGCCCACCACCGCGACGACGGTCGTCGACACCGTGCGCCGGGCGTTCAACGGCCAGGCGATGGCGGCGCCGTTCAACGCCCCGAAAACCGCGTTCAACAGCAATATCACCGGCCATCGAAGCGTCGCGTTCGCCCAGTTGGACCTCGAGGACATCAAGACCGTAAAGAACCACTTCAACGTCAAGGTCAACGATGTGGTGATGGCGCTGGTGTCCGGCGTGCTGCGCACCTTCCTGCACGACCGCGGTGAACTGCCGGACAGCTCGCTGGTCGCGATGGTGCCGGTGTCGGTGCACGACCGGTCCAACCGACCCGGCCGCAATCAGGTGTCGGGGATGTTCTCCAAGCTGGAGACCACCATCGAGAATCCGGCCGAGCGACTCATGGCCATCGCCGCCTCGAATTCGGTTGCCAAACAACACAGTTCCGCGATCGGCGCGACGCTGCTGCAGGACTGGACCCAGTTCGCGGCACCGGCGGTGTTCGGCGCCGCGATGCGGGTGTACGCGGCCAGCCGGCTGTCCGGGGCCAAGCCCGTCCACAACCTCGTCATCTCCAACGTGCCCGGGCCCCAGGACCCGCTGTACCTGTTGGGTTGCGAGGTCAAGGCCATGTACCCGCTCGGCCCGATCTTCCACGGATCGGGTCTCAACATCACCGTGATGTCGCTGACCGGGATGCTCGACGTCGGCATCATGTCGTGCCCGGAATTGCTGCCTGACCTGTGGGATATGGCCGACGATTTCCACGTCGCGCTCGACGAACTGCTCGCCGCTACCCGATAGCGTCCCCGCGCGTCGCGATAGGCCGGGCCTGCGGCGATGTCACGTCATGGCAGCATGGTCAGCCATGAAGTTCAGGATGAGGTTCGGCGCGCTGCTGGCGGTGACGGCGGTGGCCGCGGCGGGCTGCACCCAGGTGGTCGACGGGGAAGCCAAGATCGCGGTCCCGCGGCCCGGCACGCCGGTGCAATGGCTGCCGTGCAATGCCGGCTCGGGTGATCACGTGCAGATCCCCGACAACGCCGAATGCGGGATGCTCTCGGTGCCGGTCGACTACTCCAAACCTGAAGGCGAAGTCGCGCGGCTGGCGATGATCCGCTTCCCGGCCGCGGGCCAGAAGATCGGCTCGCTGGTGATCAACCCCGGCGGCCCCGGCGAATCCGGGGTGGAATCAGCCGTCTCGCTGCTGTCCGGTCTGCCGCAGGTGGTCAAGGACCGCTTCGACATCGTCGGCTTCGACCCCCGCGGTGTCGGATCCTCGACACCGGCGGTCTGGTGCAACTCCGACGACGACAACGACCGGCTGCGCGCCGACCCGACGGTGGAGTACACCCCCGAAGGTGTCGAGCACCTGGAGAACGAGACCAAGAAATTCGTCGACCGCTGCGTCGAAAAGATGGGCAAGGAGTTCCTGGAGAACGTCGGCACCGAGAACGTCGCCAAGGACCTCGACGCGATCCGGGTCGCCCTCGGCGACGACAAGCTGACCTACCTGGGTTACTCCTACGGCACCCGCATCGGCGCGACCTACGCCGAGCAGTTCCCGGAGAAGGTCCGGGCGATGATCCTCGACGGGGCGGTCGATCCCAACGCGGATCCGGTGGAGGAAGACATCCGCCAGGCCGCCGCGTTCCAGAAGGCCTTCGACGACTACGCCGCCGACTGCACCAAGAATCCCGACTGCCCCCTGGGCACGGATCCGGCCAAAGCCGTCGAGGTTTACAAGAGCCTGATCGATCCGCTGGTGGAGCACCCGGCCAAGACGCGCGATTCGCGCGGACTGAGCTACAGCGACGCCACCGTGGGCACGATCCTGCCGCTGTACTCGCCGAACCTGTGGCGGCACCTGACCGACGGCCTGACCGGGCTCAAGAACGGCAACGGCGATGTGATGCTGGCTTTGGCCGACCTCTACATGGGCCGAGATGCCAAGGGCCACTACAACAATTCCACCGACGTACGGGTCGCGGTCAACTGCGTGGACAAGCCCGCCATCACCGACCGGGCCACGGTCGTCGAGGAGGACCGACGGGCCCGCGAGGTGGCGCCGTTCATGAGCTACGGCGAATTCACCGGGCACGCGCCGCTGGGCACCTGTGCGTTCTGGCCGGTACCCCCGACCAGTAAGCCGCACGAGATCTCGGTGAAGGGCCTGCCCCCGACGTTGATCGTCTCGACCACCAACGACCCGGCCACGCCGTACCAGGCCGGTGTCGACCTGGCCCGCCAGCTCGGCGGCACGCTGGTGACCTTCGAGGGCACCCAGCACACCGTGGTGTTCCAGGGCAACAAGTGCATCGACGACCTCGCCGCCACCTACCTCGTCGACGTGACGGTTCCGCCGCCGGGGACCCGCTGCTGACTGATCCGGCCGGGTAGGTCACCGGATGGTCTCCGGCCGATTGCTGGTCGGCCTCGGGCACAGACCCGGTGCGGGTCGGCGTGCGACCATGACTGCCGTGCGGTGGGCGGGCGGGGCGGGACGTGTTTTGGCGGTGGCGCTGCTCGGCGCTACCGCCGTGGTCTGTCCCGTCGCGCAGGCTGCACCGGAATCGGGGCCGGAATGGGGAAGCTGCGCCCGCTGGGTGCAGGATCCGGCCAGGATCCCGACCGCGCAGTGCAGCACCGTCGCGGTACCGCTGGATTGGAACGCGCCGGATCCTCAAGGCGCGCAAGCGCAATTGGCGGTCATCCGGATACCGGCCAGCGGTCAGCGGATCGGCGCGCTGTTCATCAACCCGGGCGGTCCTGGCGCATCGGCGGTGAACACGGTGGCCGGGATGGGTGCCGCGCTGGCCGGCTCCCCGCTCACCGATCATTTCGACCTGGTCGGCTTCGACCCGCGGGGCGTCGGGCACTCCACGCCGGAGTTGCGCTGCCGCACCGACGCCGAGATCGACGCCTACCGCCGCGAACCGATGGCCGATTACAGCCCGGCCGGAGTCGCCCACATCGAAGACGTCTACCGACAGTTCGCCCAGCAGTGCCTGGACCGCATGGGCGCACCGTTCTTGGCCAACGTCGGTACCGCCTCGGCGGTGCGCGACATGGACGCGGTGCGGGCCGCGTTGGGGGAGGAGCAGATCAACTATCTGGGCTTCTCCTACGGCACCGAGCTCGGCGGCGCATACGCCGAACAGTTCGGCGACCGGGTGCGCACCATGGTGCTCGACGGGGCCGTCGACCCTAGCCAGGACCCGATCACCAAGAACATCCGCCAGCTCGAGAGCTTCCAGAAGGCGTTCGACACCTACGCCGCCGACTGTGCGAAATCGACCGACTGCCCGCTCGGCACCGATCCCGCTCAGTTCGTCGGCCGGTTCCAGCGGCTGGTCGATCCGCTGGTGACGACGCCGGGCTCCACCTCCGACCCGCGCGGACTCGGCTACGCCGACGCGATCACCGGTACCGGCAACGCCCTCTATTCAGCGCGGTACTGGCCCTACCTGACCAGCGGGCTGCTCGGGCTGACCCGCGGCACCGACGCAGGTGACCTGCTGCTGCTCGCCGACGACTACTGGCATCGCGACGAATCCGGGCACTACCAGAACCTGCAGGATGCGTTCACCGCGATCCGCTGCGTCGACTCGCCGTTCCCCACCGATCCGGCGGTGTGGGCCGAGGCCGACCAACGCCTGCGGGCCGTGGCCCCGTTCATGTCCTACGGCGAATTCACCGGCTATGCGCCGCGCGACATCTGCGCGCTGTGGCCGGTGCCTGCGACGTCGTCTCCGCACCCGGTCACCGGCCCCGGGCCGGGCAAGGTCGTGGTGGTGTCCACGACCGGGGACCCGGCCACGCCGTATCAGGCCGGGGTGGATCTGGCCCGGCAAATGGGCGCGGCGCTGATCTCCTTCACCGGAACCCAACACACCGTGGTGTTCAACGGAGACGCCTGTGTGGACACCGCGGTGCTGAATTTCTTCGTCGACCAGACCTCGCCGGGCGATCTCTCCTGCTAACTCTTGCAGGCTCGTAACACAGAATTAACAGCCGATGCCTACGCTGCGCTCATGGACCGCCAGAAGGAATTCGTGCTGCGCACCCTGGAGGAACGCGATATCCGGTTCGTTCGGTTGTGGTTCACCGACGTCCTCGGCTACCTCAAGTCGGTAGCGATCGCGCCCGCCGAACTCGAAGGTGCCTTCGAGGAGGGCATCGGTTTCGACGGATCCTCGATCGAAGGATTCGCCCGCGTCTCGGAGTCCGACACCGTGGCCCGGCCCGACCCGTCGACCTTCCAGGTGCTGCCCTGGACGACCAGCGCCGGCAAGCACTACTCGGCACGCATGTTCTGCGACATCACCATGCCGGACGGCTCGCCGTCGTGGGCTGACTCCCGGCACGTGCTGCGGCGCCAGTTGGCCAAGGCCAGCGACCTCGGCTTCACCTGCTACGTGCATCCCGAGATCGAGTTCTTCCTGCTGCAGCCCGGCCCCGACGACGGATCGGTGCCCGTACCGGCCGACAACAGTGGCTATTTCGACCAGGCTGTGCACGATTCGGCCCCAAACTTCCGCAGGCACGCCATCGAGGCCCTGGAGCAGATGGGCATCTCGGTGGAGTTCAGCCACCACGAGGGCGCACCCGGCCAGCAGGAGATCGACCTGCGCTACGCCGACGCCCTGTCGATGGCCGACAACGTGATGACCTTCCGCTATCTGGTCAAGGAAGTCGCCTTGGCGGACGGCGTCCGCGCGTCGTTCATGCCCAAGCCGTTCGGCGAGCACCCCGGCTCGGCGATGCACACGCACATGAGCCTGTTCGAAGGTGATACCAACGCCTTCCACAGCCCCGACGACCCGCTGCAGCTCTCAGATGTGGCCAAGTCCTTCATCGCGGGCATCCTGGAGCACGCCAGCGAGATCAGCGCCGTCACCAACCAGTGGGTGAACTCCTACAAGCGCCTGGTGCACGGCGGCGAAGCGCCCACCGCGGCCTCGTGGGGCGCGGCCAACCGCTCGGCGCTGGTGCGCGTGCCGATGTACACCCCGCGCAAGGCCTCCTCGCGGCGCGTCGAGGTCCGCAGCCCCGACTCGGCATGCAACCCCTACCTGACCTTCGCGGTCCTGCTGGCCGCCGGTCTGCGCGGCGTCGAGAAGGGCTACGTGCTGGGTCCGCAGGCCGAGGACAACGTCTGGAGCCTGACGCCCGAGGAGCGGCGCGCCATGGGCTACCGCGAGCTGCCGTCCAGCCTGGGCAATGCCCTGGAAGCCATGGAGAACTCCGAGCTCGTCGCGGAAGCGTTGGGGGAGCACGTATTCGACTACTTCCTGCGCAACAAGCGCGCGGAGTGGGAGAACTACCGCAGCCACGTCACTCCCTACGAGCTGAAGAACTACCTGTCGCTCTGACTCGGCGGCACTGCTCGCTGGTCGTGCGCTACCGTCGTGAACGTGCCGAAGCCTGCAACCGATCGCCCGAAACTGCCCAGCGTCGGTCGGCTCGGTCTGGTGCATCCGCAGGCGTCCGCGCACCTGGAACAGCTCGGCTGGAACACCGAGTCGCACGTCGAGTTGCTGTGGTCGCTGTCTCGGGCCCCGGACGCCGACATCGCCCTGCTGTCGATGGTGCGGCTGACCGATGCGCTCGAATCCGGGGCGGACGAGCTCAACCGCCAACTGCTGACCGACCGGGCGTTGCGGGGCCGGCTGTTCGGGGTGCTGGGATCCTCCCTGGCCCTCGGCGACCACCTCATCGCCCACCCGCAGTCGTGGCGGTTGCTCGCAGGCGATGTCGTACTCCCCGGTGTCGAGGAGCTGCACGGCATCTTCACCGCCGCTGCCCGCGTTGCTGAGATCGACAGGGGCACAAGCAGTGCCGTGCCGGCACTGCGAGACCTCTACCGCGACCATCTGCTGGTCCTGGCCGCGCTCGACGTGGCGTCCACCGTCGAGAACGAGCCGGTGCTGCCCTTCGTCGACGTCGCCGCGCACCTGTCCGACCTGGCCGACGCCGCGCTGGGCGCCGCACTGACCGTCGCCACCCGGGTGGTGTGCGAGGACGGCAACGAACCCCGGCTGGCGGTCATCGCCATGGGCAAATGCGGTGCGCGCGAGCTGAACTACGTCAGCGACGTCGACGTCATCTTCGTCGGCGAGGCGATCGCCGAGGGCGACGGCGACGACAACCTCGCCACCGCGACCCGGGTCGCCGGCGAGATGATGCAGTTCGCCGGCGAAGCGTTCTTCGAGGTCGATGCCGCGCTGCGCCCCGAAGGCAAACGCGGCCAGCTGGTCCGGACGCTGGAATCCCACATCGCCTACTACCAGCGCTGGGCGAAAACCTGGGAATTCCAGGCACTGCTCAAGGCGCGTCCCGCCGCGGGCGACGCCGAACTCGGCAAGGCCTACATCGATGCCCTGATGCCGATGGTGTGGACCGCCTGCGAGCGTGAGGATTTCGTGCCCGAGGTGCAGGCCATGCGCCGCCGCGTCGAGGAACTCGTCCCGGCCGGGGTGCGGGCCCGCGAGCTCAAACTCGGCACCGGCGGCCTGCGCGACGTCGAATTCGCCGTCCAGCTCCTGCAATTGGTGCACGGACGCAATGACGACTCACTACATGTGGCGTCCACCGTCGACGCGCTGGCCGCCCTCGGTGAGGGCGGGTACATCGGGCGCGACGACACCGCCAACATGACCGCGTCCTACGAATTCCTGCGACTGCTCGAACACCGGCTGCAGCTGCAGCGGCTCAAGCGCACCCACATGCTGCCCGACGACGGCGACGACGAGGCCTACCGCTGGCTGGCCCGGGCCGCGCACGTGCGCCCCGACGGCCGCCACGACGCCCAGGGCGTACTGCGCGAGGAACTCAAACGGCAGAGCATGCGGGTGTCGCGTCTGCACGCCAAGCTCTTCTACCAGCCGCTGCTGGAATCGGTGGGCCAGCCGGCGGTCGGCATCGGCGCCGGGATGAGCACCGAGGCGGCCGAACGACAGCTCGCCGCACTGGGTTACGAGGGGCCGCAGAGCGCGCTGACCCACCTGGCGGCCCTCACCGGTCAGAGCGGCCGGCGCGGCACGGTGCAGCAGGTGCTGCTCCCGACGCTGCTCGACTGGCTGTCGGACACCCCCGACCCGGACGCCGGCCTGCTGGCCTACCGCCGGATCAGCGACGAACTGGCCGAACAGCGCTGGTACCTGTCGACCCTGCGCGACGAGGGGGCCGTGGCCAAGCGGTTGATGCGGGTGCTCGGCACCTCGGCCTACATCCCGGAACTGCTGATGCGGGCCCCCGAGGTGATCCAGCTCTACGCCGACGGGCCCAACGGGCCCAAACTGCTCGACGGCGATCCGGACAGCGTGGCCCGCGCACTGGTGGCCTCGGCCGGACGGCACCCGGACCCGGTGCGCGGCATCGCGGCCGCGCGCACGCTGCGCCGTCGGGAGCTGGCCCGCATCGCCTCGGCGGACGTGCTGGGCCTGCTCGAGGTGACCGACGTGTGCAAGGCATTGACTTCGGTGTGGGTCGCGGTGCTGCAGGCCGCCCTGGATGCCGTGATCCGGGCCAACACACCCGAATCCGGTGTGCCCGCGCGCATCGCGGTCATCGGCATGGGCCGCCTCGGCGGCGGCGAGCTCGGATACGGCTCCGATGCCGACGTGATGTTCGTGTGTGAGCCCGCCTCGGGCGTCGAGGATTCGGCCGCCGTGCGCTGGTCGATGAGCATCGCCGAACAGGTAAGGGGCCTGCTGGGGACACCGAGCGCCGATCCGCCGCTCGAGGTCGACACCGGGCTGCGCCCCGAGGGCCGAAACGGGCCCCTGGTCCGCACGCTGGCCTCGTATGCGACCTATTACGAGCAGTGGGCCCAGCCGTGGGAGATTCAGGCCCTGCTGCGGGCGCATCGCGTCGCAGGCGATCTGGAACTCGGCGATCGGTTCCTGCTCATGGCCGACAAGACCCGTTATCCCTCCGGCGGGGTATCGGCGGAAGCCGTTCAGGAGATCCGGCGGATCAAGGCGAGGGTGGACGCCGAACGCCTGCCGCGCGGCGCCGATCCCAACACGCACACCAAGCTGGGGCGTGGCGGGCTGGCCGACATCGAATGGACCGTGCAGCTGCTGCAACTGCGCTACGCGCACAAGGTGCCCGCGCTGCACAACACCTCGACCTTGCAGACGCTCGACGCGATCGGGGCGGCCGAGCTGGTCGCCGAGAGTGACGTCGAGCTGCTGCGCGATGCCTGGTTGACGGCAACCCGGGCGCGCAACGCCCTGGTGCTGGTGCGCGGCAAGCCCACCGATCAGTTGCCCGGGCCGGGCCGTCAGCTCAATGCGGTGGCCCTGGCGGCTGGTTGGGGCAGCGACGACGGTGGGGAGTTCCTGGACAATTACCTGCGGGTGACGCGGCGGGCCAAGGGTGTGGTCCGGAAGATTTTCGGCGGGGAGTAGTGCCCCGCGTGTAGGACGTCGCAGTGCGTGATGTTAATAAGGGCGTATAACCAATTCACTGGGAGTCCGGATGAAGCACACGTTCGACGTCATCTCCGCCGCCGAGCACGATCGGCTCGAAGCGCTCTACGAACCCTTTGCCCAGGCGATGCGCGAACTCGTGGACGCCGGTGTGCGCACCCAGGTGGACCCGCAGACCATCGCCGAGGCCACCGCCGCCGTCGAGGCCGTCACCGCCTCGCTGCGCCGCGAACAGCGCGACGGGCCGCACGCCCTGCTGCACGCCGAGACGAACCGCCCGGTGGTGTGGGCCAACCCCGTCGTCGGGCTGCGTAACGCGCTGGCCCCGCCGCTGGTGATCGAGCACGCCGACGATGGCAGCTGCTGGAGTGAATTCGTGCTGGGCGCGGCGTATGAGGGGCCGCTCGGCTGGGTACACGGCGGCATCTGCGCGCTGGTGCTCGACCACATTCTCGGCGAGGTGGCCAGCGGCGGGCTGAACGAGCCGCGCTACACCGGGACCATCACCTGCCGGTACAACCGCGGCACGCCGCTGGGGCCGCTGCGCGCCGAGGCCTACATCGACCGCACCGAAGGCGTCAAAACCTTTGCGCGGGGCCATATCAGCGACGGCGACGGGATCACCGTCGAGGCCGAAGGTGTCTTCATCACCCCGGCCTGGGCGCGGGATGCCGGATGAGGTTCTACGTGAGCATGGCCTTCATGGATACCCGGGAGGCCGTCGAAGTAGCCAGGGCCGCAGACGATCTCGGCTACGACGGGATGGGCATCCCGGATCACGTGGTGAACCTGGAGACGCTGAAGACGCCGTATCCCTACACCAAGGACGGCAAGCGGCGCTGGGAGGCATTCACCGACTGGCCGGACCCGTGGGTGATGATCGGCGCGCTGGCGCTCGTCACCACCCGGCTCAAGTTCGTCACCACGGTCTACCTGCCGGCGATGCGCGATCCGTACTCGGCCGCGAAAGCCATTGGCACCGCGGCCTACCTGGCCGGTGGGCGGCTGGAACTCGGCATCGGTGTCGGTTGGTGCGAGGAGGAGTTCGAGCTGCTGGGGCAGCAGTTCGCGCGACGTGGCAAGCGCACCGACGAGATGCTCGAGTTGATGAAGAAGCTGTGGGAGCCCGGCTGGACCGAGTTCGACGGCGAGTTCTACACCACACCCCGACTGGAGATGGAGCCCACACCGCCGCGGATCCCGATCTATGTCGGCGGGCTGTCCGATATCGCGCTGCGCCGCGCGGCGCGCCACGACGGCTGGATCGGCGACCTGATCTCCACGGACGCTGCCCTGCAGCGGGTGGCCCGACTACGTGACCTGCGCGCCGAAAAAGGTCTGACGATGGACGATTTCACCGTCATCACACCGCTCACGGACGCGTTCACGCCCGAGCACTACGCGCGCGCCGAAGCCGGAGGCATCCAGGGCATCATCACCATGCCGTGGATGTTCTACTCCGGCCCCGACGCCACGCTGGCCGAGAAGATCGACGGTCTGAAACGGTTCCGCACAGACCTCGCGCTGGACTAACTCCTGCTCTTGCTGCGCGCCGCATCCAACGCGTAAGCGCCACCACCGATTGCGGCGAGCAGCAGGAAGCCGAAGCAGTACAGCACGGCGAGCTCGCCGCCGTTCTCGATCGGCCACAGGCCCTTGGGCTGATGCTGGGTGAAGTAGGCGAACGCCATCTCGCCGGAGGCGATGAACGCCGCGATGCGGGTGAACAACCCGACCAGAATCAGCAGGCCGAGTACCAGTTCGATGACACCGGCATACCAGTACGGCCAGGTGCCGACCGGGGTGGCGCCGCCACCGGAATCGACGGGCCAGGCAAATAGTTTCGATGCCCCGTGGATGGTGAACAGGAGACCGAACACGACGCGGAACAAACTGATGACGGCGGGCGAAAGCGAGCCGAGTCGGGTATCCAGATTGGTCGTCATAGGCAGACAATACGCTCACACGGCCAGGAAACTCACAGCTCGAGCATCACCGTTACCGGCCCGTCATTGACCAGTTCCACCTGCATATGCGCCCCGAAAACTCCTGTTTGCACAACCGCACCCAACTCTTCGAGCGCGTCGGCGAATGCAGCCACCAGCGGTTCGGCAACGGGACCGGGTGCGGCCGCGTTCCAGGACGGCCGCCTGCCCTTGTCGGTGTTGGCATACAGCGTGAACTGGCTGATCACCAGGATGGGTGCGGCAACGTCCGACGCGGACTTCTCACCGTCGAGAATCCGTAACTGCCAGAGCTTTTCGGCCATCCGCCGGGCCTTGGCGGCGTCATCGTCATGGGTCGCCCCGACCAGGGCGACCAGCCCTTGCGGGTTCGGCTCGATCGCGCCGACGACGTCGCCGTCGACGGTAACGCTGGCCGATGTCACCCGCTGCACCAGAACACGCATGCGGTCCATTGTGCGTTCGGTGCCGAGCTGGTCGCCCGTCGGGTGCTAGCCGATGGCGGATCGGCCGTAGTTGTCGGCGTACGCGTTCGCCACCCCGGGGAGGATCTCGACGATGGTGAAATAGCGGTCCCAGAGTGGTGTTTCGCGCAGTTCCTCGACCGCGAGCTCATACTCGTGCGGATCGGCGGTCTCCCACAGCAGGAGGTCGGTGACCCTGGCGGTGTAGAACTCCGTGTCGTACCAACGGAAATTCACCGCGGGGTGGCGGTCGAGAATCGGCTGCAGGTGCCGGGCCAACTCGTCGAAGCGTTTGGCCACCGGGAATCCGAGCCATTCCGGATTGGTCTTGACCAACATGAAAACCGTGAACATGGTGAACCTCGTTCTCTCATCTGCGAATACGGCTGGAGAGAAACGAAAAGGCCAACGAATCTCTCCGTTGACCTGTGAGGTTGTCAGCACCGTGAGCGGTCGCGCTCACGGCAGTTAGGTTAGCCTAAGACTGTGGCCCCCGGCAAGAGCCGGGGGCCACAGACTGAGCCGACTTGGACGACTTAGACGTCGTAGTACAGGCTGAACTCGTACGGGTGAGGCCGGATCTGGATCGGCATGATCTCGTTCTCCCGCTTGTAGGAGATCCAGGTCTCGATCAGATCCTCGGTGAACACGCCACCCTCGGTGAGGTACTCGTGATCCTCTTCGAGGCGGTCGATCACCGCGGCCAGCGAGGTCGGGGCCTGCGGGATGTTGGCGGCCTCGTCCGGCGGCAGCTCGTAGAGATCCTTGTCGACCGGGGCCAGCGGCTCGATCTTCTTCTTGATGCCGTCGATGCCGGCCATCAGCATGGCCGCGAACGCCAGGTACGGGTTACCCGAGCTGTCCGGGCAGCGGAACTCGAGGCGCTTGGCCTTCGGGTTGTTGCCGGTGATCGGGATGCGGACACAGGCCGAGCGGTTGCGCTGGCTGTACACCAGGTTGATCGGGGCCTCGTAGCCCGGCACCAGGCGCTTGTAGGAGTTCACCGTCGGGTTGGTGAACGCCAGCAGCGACGGGGCGTGGTGCAGGATGCCGCCGATGTAGTGGCGAGCGATGTCGGACAGGCCCGCGTAGCCGGACTCGTCGTGGAACAGCGGCTTGCCGTCCTTCCACAGCGACTGGTGGGCGTGCATGCCGGAACCGTTGTCACCGAACAGCGGCTTCGGCATGAAGGTGACGGTCTTGCCGTTCTGCCACGCGGTGTTCTTGATGATGTACTTGAACAGCAGCACATCGTCGGCCGCGTGCAGCAGCGTGTTGAACTTGTAGTTGATCTCGGCCTGGCCGGCGGTGCCCACCTCGTGGTGACCGCGCTCGAGCGTGAAGCCGGCGTTGATCAGGTTGGTCGACATCTCGTCGCGCAGATCCACGTAGTGGTCGTAGGGAGCGACGGGGAAGTACCCACCCTTGGGGCGAACCTTGTAGCCGAGGTTGGGGGAGCCGTCGGCCTCGGCGGGCTCGCCGGTGTTCCACCACGCGGACTCGGAATCGACCTCGTAGAAGGTGCCGTTCATTCGGGAGTCGAACGACACCGAGTCGAAGATGTAGAACTCGGCCTCGGCACCGAAGTAACAGGTGTCGGCGATGCCGGTGCTGGCAAGGTAGTTCTCCGCCTTGCGGGCCACGTTGCGCGGGTCGCGGGAGTACGCCTCACGGGTGAACGGATCGTGCACGAAGAAGTTCAGGTTCAGCGTCTTGGCGGCGCGGAACGGGTCGATGCGCGCGGTATCGGGATCCGGCAGCAGCATCATGTCGGATTCGTGGATCGACTGGAAGCCGCGGACCGACGAACCGTCGAACGCGAGGCCGTCCTCGAAGACGCTCTGGTCGAACGCCGACGCCGGGATCGAGAAGTGCTGGACGACGCCGGGCAGATCGCAGAAGCGAATGTCGACGTACTCGACGTTCTCGTCCTTGATCAGCTTGAAGATGTCGTCGGACGTCTTTTCTGCCACTGAGTGTTCTCCTTTACTGGTAACCCGCGGGTTGACGCTAAGGACACGATGTTGCGCAGTCGTCAACCATATGTTGCGCGCAAGTTACGCGATGACCGTTCTTTGTGACGTGAGCTACTGACCGTCGCTGAAGCGGCTCCGCCTATTCTTGCCCTATGGCGCGCACGATGGGAACTTGGCTGTCCGGACCCGGACCTTTCGATGCGGGCGACGGCGGGGACGGCCAGGACGGCCAGGGTAAATACCCTGGTGAGCGCCTCGGTCTGCCTGAGTCGGGGCCTGGTTCGCTGGCGCGGATGGGCCGGCGGCTCGGTGCGCTGTGCATCGATTGGCTGGTGGCCTACGGGCTGGCCGGTCTGGTGATGGCCCTCGGCTTCATTTCGCTGCCGATGCTCTCCACGGCCGTTCTGGTGATCTGGATGGTGCTCGGCACCGTCGCCGTGCGGCTGTTCTCGTTCACCCCGGGACAGCTCGCCGTAGGCCTGGCGGTGGCGCCGGCCGACGGCCGCGATCGGATCGGGATCGTGCGGGCATTCCTGCGGGTGGTGTTGATCGCGTTGGTGATCCCGCCGCTGGTTTCCGACAGTGATCTGCGCGGTCTGCACGACCGGCTGACGTTCACTGCGGTGGTGCGGCGCTAGGCCGCACCGGCTACTTGCGCTGAACGCGCCGCTGCACACCGCGCATCTTCGCGCCGGCGGGCATCGGGCCCTTGGGCATCCCGGCCGGACCGGTCTTGGTGCCGAGCGCGGCGAGCCGCGACTCGATCGAATCCATCTGCTTGACCGTGATGTTCGCCGGCAGCTTGTTCAGGTGCCGTTCCAGCTTGGACAGCGGCACCTCGCCGTCGCCGTTGCCGACCACGATGTCGTAGATCGGGATCTCGCCGACCAGACGTGCGGTGCGCTTCTTCTCCTGCGCCAGCAGCGGCTTGACCCGGTTGGCCGAGCCCTCGCCGACGAAGATCACACCGGGCCGGCCGATCACGCGGTGTACCGCGTCGAAATGACCGGTCGCCGCGACGCCAGGGGTGACGCGCCACTTGCCGCGCAGATTGTCCAGCGCCCAAGCCGCCGCACCCGTCTGCCCCTCGGCCTTCGTGTACACCGACTTCTGTGCCCGACGGCCGAAGATGATGAAGGCGACCAGCGCGCCCAACACGATGCCGAGGGGGATGAGCGTGTACATCGTGAACCCGCCGATGAGCAGGCCGGCGACCACCGCGGCAGCCACGATCAGCACGAACGCGCCGATCATGTACGGCAGGAGGCGTTTGTCCTCTTTGCGCTGGATCTGGAATGCCTGCCACAGCTGACTACGCCGCTGCTTGGAGGCCGCCTTGCGGGCAGCCTTCGCCTCGGCCTTTGCCGCCTTGGTCTCAGCGGCATTGCGGGTTTTCGCCATTACATCAGGATACGGGGGGCCGATCGGCGAACCGAACCCGCGCGGCCTGCGCATAGAGCTTGCCCGCGCGGTACGACGAACGAACCAGCGGACCGGCCAGCACGCCGGCGAATCCCAGGCCCTCGGCATAGCTCGACAGGGCGACGAACTCGTCGGGGTGCACCCAGCGCTCCACCGGGTGGTGGCGCGGGGACGGCCGCAGATACTGGGTGATGGTGACGATGTCGCAGCCGGCGTCGTGCAGGTCGCGCAGCGCGGTGTGCACCTCGTCGATGGTCTCGCCCATCCCGAGGATCAGGTTGGACTTGGTGACCAGACCGAAGTTGCGGGCGGCGGTGATCACGGCCAGGCTGCGGTCGTAGCGGAACGCCGGACGAATCCGCTTGAAGATGCGCGGCACCGTTTCGACGTTGTGCGCGAACACTTCTGGGCGTGACTCGAACACCTCGGCCAACTGGTCCGGGTTGCCGTTGAAGTCCGGGGCCAGCAACTCCACCCCGGTGTTCGGGTTGAGCGCATGGATCTGACGGACTGTCTCGGCGTACAGCCACGCCCCACCGTCGGGCAGGTCGTCGCGGGCCACACCGGTCACCGTCGAGTACTTCAGCCCCATCGCCTGCACGCTCTCGGCGACCCGGCGCGGTTCGTCGCGGTCCAGCTCGGCCGGCTTGCCGGTGTCGATCTGGCAGAAGTCGCAGCGTCGCGTGCACTGCTCGCCGCCGATCAGGAACGTGGCCTCCCGGTCCTCCCAGCACTCGAAGATGTTGGGGCAGCCGGCCTCCTCGCACACCGTGTGCAGGCCTTCGCGGCGCACCAGGCCCTTGAGCTCGGTGTACTCCGGACCCATCTTGGCCCGGGTCTTGATCCAGGGTGGCTTGCGTTCGATGGGCGTCTGCGCGTTGCGCACTTCCAGACGCAGGAGCTTCCGACCTTCAGGCACCACAGTCACGAGTTCATCCTACGTTCAGTGCCACTTCCAGCCGCCCGTCCAGCGCGTCGCTCACGGTGGCGGCGACCCGGTCGGTGACTTCCTCGACGGTGATGCGGCGGCCGAGTTCGGCGGTCAGCGACGTCACGCCGGCGTCGGCGATCCCGCACGGCACGATCGAGGAGAACGCCGACAGATCGCAGTCACAGTTCAGCGCGAACCCGTGCAGCGTCGTCGCGCGGGACACCCGGATCCCGATCGCCCCGACCTTGCGGGCCGGCCTGAGCCCGTCGCCGGCAACCCAGACGCCGGACCGTCCCTCGACCCGGCCCGTTTCCAGGCCGAGATCCGCGCACACGCTGATGAGTGCTTGTTCAAGGCGCCGAACGAAATTCACCACATCCAGCGGTTCGGCCAACCCGATGATCGGGTAGCCCACCAGCTGTCCGGGGCCGTGCCAGGTGATCTTGCCGCCGCGGTCCGTGTCGACGACGGGGGTGCCGTCCACCGGGCGTTCGTGCGGCTCGGTGCGCTTGCCCGCGGTGTAGACGGCGGGGTGCTGGAGCAGCAGCAGGGTGTCCGGCCCGCCGGCCACCCTGGCGTCGGCGATCTCGCGCTGTAGGTCCCAGGCGGCTTCGTAATCGAGCGTGCCCAGGCGTCGCACCTCGAGGGGAGCAGTGGCGGCCGAGCGGATGGATGTCACAGCGTCGACGGTACGCCGCAGCCTCCCAGGATCCTCACTCACAGGTCTTTGGGTGCAGTGGCGTACGCCAGCGCCTCGCCGACGGTCTTGTGGTGGAAGTCGAAGCCTGCGCGTTCCAGGGCCGCGGGGATGGCGCGCTGGCCCACCAGCAGTCCTTCGTCGGCGATCTCGCCCAGCAACGTGCGCAACGCGAATCCAGGGACCATCACCGGGGTGGGCCGGTTGAGGGCGCGGCCCAGTGCCGCGGTGAACTCGGCGTTGGTCACCGGTGCCGGTCCGGTGAGATTGACCGGGCCGGACAGGCTTTCGTTCGACATCGCGAACAGCACCGCTCGGACCTCGTCCTCCAGGCTGATCCACGGGATGTACTGCCTGCCGTTGCCCAGCCGGGCGCCCAGGCCCAGCGAGAACAGCGGTTTGAGGCGGTTCACCATGCCCCCGGACGGGGCCATCACCAGGCCGGTGCGCAACAGCACCACCCGCGACCCGGCCGCGACGGCAGGCGCGGTGGCCGCTTCCCAGTCGGCGCACAACCCCGCCAGGAAACCCTGACCCTCGGGTGCGGACTCGTCGGTCACCCGGTCCCTGGTGTCGCCGTAATAGCCGACGGCACTGGCGTTGATCAGGACCGGCACGCCGGCGTCGGCCACAGCCCCGGCCAGCACCTCGGTGGGCCCGATCCGGCTGTCGCGCAGGCTCTGTTTGAAGGCACCCGACCACCGTTTGTCGCCGACGCCGACACCGCAGAGGTTGACCACCGCGTCCACGCCCTGCAGCGCGCCGGCGTCGAACTCCCCGGTGTCGGGGTTCCAGAACAGCTCGTCGCCGTTCGATGGTGCCCTGCGTACGATCCGGAGCACCCGGCGATCGGCGGCGCGCAGCGTTGACACCAGCGCCGAACCGATCAGACCGGATGATCCCGCTATCGCGATGACGGCATCCGCCACAGTGGGGAGCCCCTCCTAACGGCTCTTACAGCCCGAGGTCGGCCTCGAAAGCACCTTCTTCGAGCCTGCGCTTGATGGTGGTCACGAACCGGCCGGCGTCGGCGCCGTCGATCAGTCGGTGGTCGTAGGTCAGCGGCAGGTAGCACACCGAGCGCACACCGATCGACTCGTTGCCGTAGGCATCCGAGATCACCCGCGGCCGCTTGACGATCGCGCCCGTGCCCAGCATCGCCGCCTGCGGCGGCACCAGGATCGGGGTGTCGAACAGCGCGCCCTGGCTGCCGATGTTGGTGATGGTGAACGTGCCGCCGGACAACTCGTCGGGCTTGAGGTTGCCCGACCGGGCCCGGGCTGCGATGTCGGAGATGGCACGTGCCAGCCCGCCCAGCGACAGGTCACCGGCGTTGTGGATCACCGGCGACAGCAGACCCTGCTCGGTGTCGACCGCGAAGCCCAGGTGCTCGGCGTCGTAGTAGGTGATCTCCTTGGTGTCCTCGTTGTAGCTGGCGTTGACGTTCGGGTGGATCTTCAGCGCATCGATCACGGCGCGCGCGATGAACGGCAGGTACGTGAGGTTGACGCCCTCGCGCTCGGCGAAGTCGGCCTTGGCCCGGGCCCGCAACGCCACGATCTTGGTCATGTCGACCTCGTGGGTCTGCGTCAGCTGAGCTGTGGCCTGCAGCGATTCGCGCGTCTTCTTCGCGGTGATCTGGCGAATCCGGTTGGCCTTCTGCGTGGTTCCGCGCAGGTGGGCCAGGGCCGGTGCCGGTGCCGCCGCCGCGGGTGCGGCTGCCGCGGGGGCGGCAGGCGCTGCAGGTGCGGCAGGCGCCGGGGGAGCCTTCTTCGCCTCGGCCGCCGCGAGCACGTCCTGCTTGCGGACCCGGCCACCGACGCCGGTGCCCTTGACCGTGGCGAGGTCAACGCCGTTCTCCGCGGCCAACTTTCGCACCAGCGGGGTGACGTACGGCGAGCCGTCGCCTGCGGCGGGAGCAGCGGCAGGTGCCGGGGCTGCCGGCGCCGCGGCGGGTGCAGGTGCCGCGGGCGCGGCGGCAGGTGCCGGCTCGGGCTTGGGTTCGGGCTTCGGTTCCGGCTTGGGCTCAGGAGCCGGGGCGGCGGGAGCGGGTGCCGCGGGGGCCGGAGCGGGTGCGGCCGGCGCAGCGGCCGGTGCAGCGGAGGCGTCGCCGATCTTGGCGAGCTCGCCGCCGACGGCGACGGTGTCGTCCTCCTGGGCGGTGATCTCCAGCAAGGTGCCGGCCACCGGCGACGGGATCTCGGTGTCGACCTTGTCGGTGGACACCTCGACCAGCGGCTCGTCGACGCCGACGGAGTCGCCGACCTTCTTGAGCCACCGGGTGACCGTGCCCTCGGTGACCGACTCGCCGAGCTCAGGCATCACGACGGTGGTGGCCGAACCGGATGCGGCAGCGGGCGCGGGGGCGGCTGGTGCCGGCTGGGCCGGGGCTGCGGGCTCCGGAGCAGCGGTCTCGGCCGGGGCGGCCGAAGGCGCGGTGGCCTGGGGCTCGGGCTCGGGCTCCGGCTTGGCTTCCGGAGCCGGTGCTGCCTCGGCTTGCTCACCGGCCTCGCCGATGACTGCGAGCTCGCCACCGATCTCGACGGTGTCGTCCTCCTGGGCGACGATCTTCGTCAACACGCCTGCGGCGGGCGACGGGATCTCGGTGTCGACCTTGTCCGTGGACACCTCCAGCAGCGGCTCGTCGAGTTCGACGGTGTCGCCCTCCTGTTTAAGCCAGCGGGTGACGGTCCCCTCGGTGACGCTCTCACCTAGCGCGGGCATCTGGACGGAGATGGCCATGTGTTTTGACTCCTCGGACGGTCACTTGTGACGACTCGAACTCTGGCTTACCACAGCTAGGTGCACTGGGTACGGCACCTAGGTGGATTGTCGGAACCATCCTGTCACTGCAGCACCATTCGCACGCACTCAGGGTTGCTCCGAGCTCTGGCACTATCGAGTGAGGGTTTGCAGGGCAGTTCGACGAACTTCCCCAGAACTGAGGAGACCGTTCCGTTGGGGTTGTTCGATACGTTCCGCCGGGGTCGCTCGGCGCGCGGATCCGGCGCCGAAGCGGACGAGGATCTGCGGTATCTCCAGCGCTGGGTGGCCGAGCACGCCGGGGTCGAGGCGTTCGTGGAACCCCGCACCACCGTCACCGACGTGACCGTCGTGCTGGTTGCTGGGGACGGGGAATGGACCCGGCGCCGCGCCGGTGGTGAGGCCGGGGCGCGCCGGCTCAGCGGCCGGTTGCAGATCCCGGTGTACGACGTCCAGAAGGTCGGCTATCCGCAACGCATGCGGGACTACGACGCGCGGCGGCGCATCGAACGGGAACGCGCCGTGCGCCGGGAGCTCGACGACCGCTAGAGTCGGAGACAGCCGATACCTCCGGTATTGGATACTGTTCGTTACAGGTACCTCGTGGAGGGGTGGACTATGCAGCGCTTCGTCGTCAGCTCGGACGGAACCCGCATCGCGGTTTACGAACAAGGGGACCGGCAGCGCCCCACGCTGGTGATGGCGCACGGATGGCCCGACTCGCACGTGCTGTGGAACGGCGTGACCGGTGAGCTGGGGGACCGCTTCCACATCGTGCGGTACGACAACCGGGGCGCAGGCGCATCGGACGTGCCCAAAGCCGTCAGGGCCTACCGGATGGACCGGTTCGCCGATGACCTCTCCGCGGTGATCGACGCCGTGAGTCCCGGCCGCCCCGTGCACGTGCTGGCGCACGACTGGGGTTCGGTGGGTGTCTGGGAGTACCTGAGCCGCCCCGAGGCCTCGGAGAAGGTGGCGTCCTTCACGTCGGTGTCGGGGCCCAGCACCGACCATTACGGCTCGTTCGTGCGGGGCCGGCTCTCCCGCCCGTACCGGCCCATCCGGTTCGCCAAGGCGGTGAACCTGGCATCGCGGTTCAGCTACTGGATTCCGTTCTCGGTCCCGGTGCTCGCACCCGCGCTGATGCGTCGGGGTGCGGCGCGCCGACTGCAGGCCATCGACACCCCTGGTCCCAAATTTCAGTCCGAGACGCTCGACGTCGACGCGGCCAACTCGCTCAAGATCTACCGGGCCAACGCGATCCGCTCGTTCACCACGCTGCGCAATGACCACTACGTGACGGTGCCCGTGCAGTTGATCTGCAACGACCACGATCCCGTTGTCCGCGGGCACGGCTACGACGAGGCGTCCAAGTGGGTGCCGCTGCTGTGGCGGCGCGACCTCAAAGCCGGGCACTGGGCCCCGTTCTCGCACTGGCGGGCCATCGCCAACGCGACAGCCGAACTGATCGAACACATCGAGGGCGCCCCGGCGTCCCGGGCACTGCGACGCGCTCAGGTCGGCCGCTCGCGTGAACCCTTCAGCGACACACTGGTTTCGGTGACCGGCGCCGGCAGCGGCATCGGCCGGGCCACCGCACTGGCCTTCGCGGCGCAGGGCGCCGAAATCGTGGTCAGCGACATCGACGAGGCATCGGCCAAGTCCACTGCCAACGAGATCGCCGCCCGCGGCGGGGTGGCACATGCCTACGGCCTCGACGTGTCCGACGCCGAGGCCGTGGAGAGCTTCGTCGAGCAGGTCTGCAACACCCACGGGGTGCCCGACGTGGTGGTCAACAACGCCGGAATCGGCCACGGCGGAAAGTTCCTCGACACCCCGGCAGAGCAGTACGACCGGGTGCTCGATGTGAACTTCGGCGGAGTCGTCAACTGCTGCAGGTCATTTGCCCGACGGCTGGTCGACCGCGGCACGGGCGGGCACATCGTCAACGTGGCCTCCATGGCGGCCTACTCGCCGTCGGCGTCAATGAACGCCTACTCCACCAGCAAGGCCGCGGTGTTCATGTTCTCCGACTGCCTGCGTGCCGAATTGGACTCGGCGGGAGTCGGTTTGACCACGATCTGCCCGGGCATGATCGACACGAACATCATCGACACCACTCGCTTCGACGTCCCCGCCGACAAGCAGGGACAGGTGGAGCAATTGCGGGCCCAAACCAAGAAAGCCTTCGCCGCTCGTCGCTACGGGCCGGACAAGGTGGCCAAGGCCATCGTCGCGTCCGTCGTCAAGGGCAAGGCGGTCCGCCCGGTGACTCCGGAGGCCTACGCGGCCTACGGCGTGGCGCGGCTGGTGCCATCGGCATTGCGCCGGGCGGCGCGGGCCGGGTCGCTCTAACCGCTACTGCGGGTGCGCCGTCAGGTACTCGCCGACCGGTATCGGCGATTCGGCGGCGTACCCGATCGGCAGCAGCACGTCACCGGCTGTTGAGACGTAGTAGACGTCCCAGCGGTAGAACGCGCCGAACGCCGCCGGATCGGCGGCCATCGCGGCGGCATAGTCACTGACTGCTCGCACGTACGCGTCGGCGTTGTTGTAGCGGTACAGGGCGTTGTCGGGGTTGGTCGCAAAATCGTTGGCGGCCAGGTAATTACCCGCCGCCATGATGCTGTCTCTGGGTGAGTGGATGTCGCCGCCAAGACCGTACGCCGCGAAGGTGGACGGCATGAACTGCATCGGCCCCTGGGCTCCTGCCGTGCTGGTACCGCTCACGCTGCCGAAGTGCGTTTCGATCAGGTTGATCGCGGCGAGGAAGTTCCAGCCCACTCCGGAGGCCGCCTCGGCGTCGCGGTACGCGCCCAGAAGCACGTCGGCCGGGGGCTGCGGCTCGATGCGCCACGCGGGCAGGGTGTCCTTCGGGTGGGCCAGCGTGGCGAGCTGCCGCTGCGCGTCGACATTGCGGTCGTAGAACGCGACCAAGTCGGCCGGGATACGGGGACGGATGATGCCGTCCCACTCGGGGTGACGGCCGATCGCACGGTAGGCCACCTGCTGGCGGCGGGCGGCCTGCGTCATTGCCGCCTCCGGTGTCGACGGGTCGCGCAGTGCCCGCTCGTCAGCCACCAGATCCTGCGCCAGCCGGTCCGGGTCCGTGGCCAGACGCGGTTGTGCGCCGACCGGGGCGGCCGGCGCGGTGGTGGGAGGCATCGCGGATGCGGTTGTGCTCGGGGCAGCGGCGGGCGGGCCCGATGACTCGGTACAGCCGGCGAGCGCAGCGCCCAAGGCGAACACGACGGCGAGGTCGCAGGCGATCCTCGACATCTCGTTCACCTTGGGCGGCAACATGATCAGCCGTTCGCGGCGATATCCTCCAGGACCGCGAACATCGTCCGCGTCGGCACGCCGGTACCGCCCTTGGGCGTGTAACCCCATGGGCCGCCGGTGTTGTAGGCCGGCGCGGCGATGTCGATGTGTGTCCACTCGACCCCGTCGGCGACGAACTCCCGCAGGTACGTCCCGGCCACCAGCATCCCGGCGTAGCGTGACCCGCTGACGTTGGCCAGGTCGGCCACCGTCGACTTCAGGTCGTCCTTGAGTTCCTCGGGAAGCGGCATGGCCCAAGCATTTTCACCGACAGCCTGCGACAGCGTCGCGACCCGGTCGCGGAACTCCTCGCTGCCCATCACGCCCGGGGTGCGGGCACCCAGTGCGACGGTCTGCGCACCGGTCAGCGTCGAGGTCTCGATGAGGTAATCGGGGTTGTCCTCGCAGGCCCGCACAATCGCGTCGGCCAGGATCAGCCGGCCCTCGGCGTCGGTGTTGAGCACCTCGACGGTGATCCCGCCGTACTGGGTGAGCACATCGCCGGGGCGCTGGGCCGTCGCCGACGGCATGTTCTCGGCCATCGGCACGGTCGCGATCACCTCGATCGGAAGGTTCTGCCTGGCGGCCAGCACGACGGTCGCGATGACCGCCGCGGCGCCACCCATGTCCGAGGTCATGTGATGCATGTTGGCGGCAGGCTTGATCGAGATGCCGCCGGTGTCGAACGTGATGCCCTTGCCGACCAGCGCGACGCGCTTGGGCTTCTTACCCGCGCCCCGGTGGATCAACCGCACCAGACGCGGCGGGCGTGACGATCCCTTGCCGACGCCGACGATCCCGCCGTAGCCGGCCTTGGTCAGGGCCTTGTCGTCGAGCACCTCGACCTCAAGGCCGGCGGCTTCACCCAAAGCCTTTGCGCGCTTGGCGAATTCGTCGGGAAACAGGTGGCTGGGCGGAGTGTTGACGAAGTCCCGGGCGGTCGCGACCGCCGAAGCGATGTCCACGGCGCGCTGGGCCTGGTTCTTGGTCGCGGCCTTGGTGTCCGCGGTCAGGGCGACGATCGCGGTGAGGCCGGCATCCTTGGGTGCGGTCTTGGCGCTGCGGAAGTCACTGAAGCGGTAGGAGCCCAGGATCAGGCCCTCGACGGCGGCTTCCAGGTCGATGTCGGACAACGTGGTGACGATCTTCTCGGTGCCGTTCAACGATCGCGCGGCGGTACCGGCGGCGCGGCGGATCACGTCGGCGGGCCACTCGTCGCGCGGCTTGCCGAGGCCGACGGCCAGCACACTGGCCACCGGGAGTGACGGCGCGACCACTCTGGTGACCTGATCGGTGCCACCCTTGGCGCCGAGCGCGGCGAGGGCGACCTCGATCTCACCGACCGCCTCGGCGTCGAGGAACGGGTTGGCGACGACGGTGGCGGTCGCGTCGTCATCCGGACCGCTGACCACGGGAACGATCAGCACGGCGTCGCTCTTGCGTTTGGGCAGCGACGAGCTGACGGTGACATTGGGAACCTGGTAACCGGGATTTGCTGGGCTCACCCCGCCCACCCTAGACGCAGCGGATACGCCGTGACCGGTGTGGCGAAACCCTTCAGCGTCAGAGAGCGAGGCGGCGCGAACGCCTGCCCGTCGAGGAGTTCGCGCAGCGGCTCGGACACCAGGACCTGACTGGGGTCGGCGACGGCGACGAGGCGGGCCGCCCGATTCACCGCGTTGCCGAAATAGTCTCCGCCGATGGCCAGCACCTCGCCGAAATCGACACCGGCGCGCACCTGCAGGTGAGTCTCGGCGGCCCGGGGGTGGGTCACCAGGTCCATGGCGACCTGGAGCACCTCGGCAGGCTCGGAGCCGACCCACATGATGGCGTCCCCGATGAACTTCACCACGCGGCAGCCGGCGGCGTGCACGACCTCGGTACTCGTGGCGCTGAACTCGTTGAGCAGCGCCGACAATTCGGCCGACGTCAACATCTGCGTGAGCGCGGTGAACCCAGACAGATCGGCGAAACCGATGCCGCACACCACATTCGACGAGTCGTCGCGGACGACATGCTCGAAGTAGCTGCGTGCGCTCATCACATGGTGGCGGTGCACTGCGTCGATCATCGAGCCGATTCTCGGGATGAACCCGGCGGCCGTCCGGTATGCCCTGGCGGTGGCGAGCTCGTCATGCGTGACGTTGAGCTGGATGTCGGGGGTGCTGGCCCGGCTCATCGCCGACAGGGCTTCGGCCAGGCGAGCCATACCCGAGCCGATCACGCGCAGCAGCCCGGTGGCCTCGACATCGCCGACCAGTACCCGCAACTCCGCCCAGGTACGCAAGGTCTCCAGATCTGCCCGGCTCAGGGTCTTCACCTCGCAGCCGGCCACGGTCAGGCCCAGCGCGGCCCACGCCCGCTGGACATCTTCCAGGGGCACGTCGAGCTCGGCGGCCACATCGGCCAGACAGTATTCGGGCGGTCCCGACCACTGCAGGACATCCCCGGCCAGCCCGAACAGCCGACCGCGAGACTCGGCCTCGACCATCTGCTCGGCGGTGAACCCCAGCCCGTCGAGGTACTCGATGAGCGGGGCACGGTCCCGCGCATCGGTAATCCCGGCGGCGGCCAGTGCATCGAAATCGACCACCAGACCAGTGTGCAATTGGTCGGCCCGTTCCGGCAGGCAGATTAGGGTGAATCCGTGACTGACGACCTGCTGCACGGACCTCTGGAAGACCGCCACCGCGAACTGGGCGCCAGTTTCGCCGAATTCGGTGGGTGGCTGATGCCGGTGTCCTACGCCGGGACCGTCTCCGAACACAACGCCACACGCGACACCGTCGGCCTCTTCGATGTCAGCCACCTCGGAAAAGCCCTGGTCAAAGGGCCTGGGGCGGCAGCCTACGTCAACTCGGCCCTCACCAACGACCTGAACCGGATCGGCCCGGGCAAGGCCCAGTACACCCTGTGCTGCACGGAATCAGGCGGAGTGATCGACGACCTGATCGCCTACTACGTCTCCGACGACGAGATCTTCCTGGTGCCCAACGCCGCCAACACCGCGGCCGTCGTGGCCGAACTGCAGAAGAACGCCCCCGACGGGCTGACCATCACCGACGAGCACCGCTCATATGCCGTGCTCGCCGTGCAGGGGCCGAAATCCGCCGAAGTGCTCGAGGCGCTGGGGCTGCCCACCGAGATGGACTACATGGGGTACGCCGACGCCGAGTACGACGGTGTCTTCGTGCGGGTCTGCCGTACCGGGTACACCGGCGAGCACGGCTACGAGTTGCTGCCGGCCTGGGACCGCGCCGGTGTGGTGTTCGACGCCCTCGTCACGGCCGTGCGCGCGGCCGGCGGGGAACCGGCGGGCCTGGGCGCTCGCGACACGCTGCGCACCGAGATGGGCTACCCGCTGCACGGACACGAACTGTCGCTGGACATCTCGCCGCTGCAGGCCCGCTGCGGCTGGGCGATCGGGTGGAAGAAGGACGCGTTCTGGGGCCGCGACGCGCTGCTGGCCGAGAAGGAGGCCGGCCCGGCCCGGGTGCTGCGCGGCCTCAAGGCCGTCGGCCGCGGGGTGCTGCGCGCCGATCTCGCGGTGCTCGACGGGGATACCCGGATCGGCACCACGACTTCGGGAACGTTCTCGCCGTCATTGAAAGTCGGTATCGCGCTGGCGTTCATCGACACCGCCACCGACATCGCCGACGGGCAGCGGGTGAGTGTGGACGTGCGTGGCCGCGCCGTCGAATGCGAAGTGGTCAAGCCGCCGTTCGTGGCCCCGCACACCCGCTGAGCTCCCGCTCCCGCGAGGAAATGCGCTAGCGACCGGGCGATACAATCGCTGCATGACTAGCGGCCATCTCGAGTTCACGGTTTCAGCCAACGCGAATCCGGCGACCGATGCGGTACGCGAATCCATTCTGGCCAACCCGGGCTTCGGCAAATACCACACCGACCACATGGTGGCCATCGACTACACCGCCGGGCAGGGCTGGCACGACCCGCGGGTGGTCCCGTACGGGCCGATCGAACTCGATCCGTCGGCCATCGTCCTGCACTACGCGCAGGAAGTGTTCGAGGGCCTGAAGGCGTACCGCTGGGCGGACGGATCGATCGTGTCGTTCCGGCCGGAAGCCAACGCGGCGCGGTTGCAGGCCTCGTCGCGACGGCTGGCCATCCCGGAGCTTCCCGAGGACGTGTTCATCGAGTCGCTGCGCCAACTGATCGCGGTCGACGACAAGTGGGTGCCCGCGGCAGGCGGCGAGGAGTCGCTGTATCTGCGGCCGTTCGTGATCGCCACCGAACCGGGGCTGGGCGTGCGCCCGGCCAACGACTACCGGTACCTGGTGATCGGCTCACCGGCCGGGGCGTACTTCAAGGGCGGCATCAAGCCGGTCAGCGTGTGGCTGTCGCACGAGTACGTGCGGGCCTCCCCGGGCGGCACCGGCGCGGCCAAGTTCGGCGGCAACTACGCGGCCTCGCTGCTCGCGCAGGCCCAGGCCGCCGACAACGGCTGCGATCAGGTGGTGTGGCTGGACGCGCTCGAGCGTCGCTACGTCGAGGAGATGGGCGGGATGAACCTGTTCTTCGTCTTCGGCAGCGGCGGCTCGGCCCGCCTCGTCACGCCGGAGCTGTCCGGTTCGCTGTTGCCGGGCATCACGCGAGATTCGTTGTTGCAGTTGGCCACCGATGCCGGTTTCGCGGTCGAGGAACGCAAGATCGACGTCGCCGAATGGCAGAAGAAGGCCGCTGCGGGCGAGATCACCGAAGTATTCGCCTGCGGTACCGCCGCGGTGATCACCCCGGTCTCCCACGTCAAGTTCGCGGATGGCGAGTTCACCATCGCCGACGGGCAACCGGGCGAGATCACCATGGCCCTGCGCGACACCCTGACCGGGATCCAGCGGGGCACCTTCGCCGATACGCACGGCTGGATGGCCCGGCTGAACTAGCCGGCCGCCAGACCCAGCGCCGTCAGCGTCGTCGTCACCTCGACGGCCGCGCCGAGCACGTCGCCGGTAATCCCGCCGAACCGTCGCACACAGTGCGCGACCAGCAACGCCGAGGCGCCGACGGCGACCAGCACCACGGCCGGGCCCTGCCACATCCGGGGGCCCGCCCATGCGGCGAGTGCGGCGACGGCGATCACCCAGGACGCCACCACAGCGACCGGCTGGGTGCCTGCCACGGCGCCGCCCAGCGAGCTACCCGCGGCCGCCGGTACCGAACGGCGACAGGCGGTCACCGCGGCGACCCGGCCCGCCGTGACGGCGACGATGATGGCGACCGCGCCGAGTTGAGCGAATGCCAGTGTCTGACAACCGATCACGACGATCACCGCGGCGACGCCGAAGGGGCCGGCCGAACCGTCACGCATGACCGCCAGCGCCCGTTCCGGCGGGCCGTAGCAGCCCAGACCGTCGACGGTGTCGCAGAACCCGTCGATGTGCAGCCCTCGGGTGGCCAGCAGGAGCGCGGCCACCGCCAGCAGTCCGGGCAGGGCACCGCCGGTGCCGAACGCCCACTGGCCGCCGGTCACCACCGCGGCCGCCAGACCGCCGAGCGCCAGCCCGACCACCGGCAGGGCTGTGAGTGCGCCGCGGCCGACACCGACGGAGGTGCGGACCGGCACCACCGTGCCGAATGCGAACGCCCCGCCGAGTGCGCCGATCACGGTGTCTCTTCGGAGATTCCGGCTTCGTCGAAGGTGGCCATCGAGGCCAATGTGGCGATGGCGGCCCGTACGACCGGCAGCGCCACCGCAGCGCCCGTGCCCTCGCCGAGCCGCATGCCGAGGTCGACGATCGGCTCCAGTCCCAGGTGCGACAGCGCCAGGCTGTGGGCCGGCTCGGTCGACCGGTGACCGGCCTGCCACCAGGCCTTCGCGCCCGGTGCCAGCTCCTCGGCCACCAGGGCTGCCGCCGTCACCACCAAGCCGTCCAGCAGTACCGGGGTGCGCCGCAGGGCGGCCTGCGCCAGGAACCCGGCCATGGCGGCCAGGTCGGCGCCGCCGCACACCCGTAACAGGCCCATCGGGTCACGCCTCACGTCTCCGGCCCGGTACAGCGCGTCACGTACGGCGCCGGTCTTGCGCATCCACCCGTGGTCGTCGATGCCGGTGCCGCGACCCACCACCGCGACGGGTTCGGCGCCGGTCAGTGCGGCCACCAAAGTGGTTGCCGCCGTGGTGTTCCCGATACCCATATCGCCCGCGATGAGCAGGTCCGCCCCGGCGTCGACCTCGTCATCGGCGAGCTGGCGGCCCGCCATGACGGCCGCCACCGTCTCGTCGGCGCTGAGCGCGTCCTCGACCGCGATGTTGCCCGAGCTGCGGCGGATCTTGTGGGCGCCGATCGCGGGGGAGAGCGGTTCGTCGCAGTCGACGGCGAGGTCGGCCACCCGCACGGTGGCCCCGGCCACGTCGGCCAGCACGTTGATCGCGGCCCCGCCCGCATCGAAGTTGGCCACCATCTGGCCGGTCACCGCGGACGGGAAAGCCGACACCCCGGCTGCCGTCACCCCGTGGTCGGCGGCGAACACCACCACGCGCGCCCGGGTGAGCGGCCGCGGCGGGCACACACCCTGGCATGAGGCTGCCCAGATCGAGAGCTCCTCGAGGCGACCGAGCGAGCCCGGCGGCTTGGTGAGCCGGGCCTGACGGGCCCGCGCTGCCGCGGCGACCTCGGCATCCGGTGCGGTGACCGGGGCGAAGGCCGCATCGAGTTCGGTCATGACGGCTCCTTCACCGTGAGCGGTTGGCCGGCCACCACCAGCACTACCCGGTCGCACACCGCGGCCAGGCGTTGGTTGACGGTGCCCAACTCGTCGGCGAACCGTCGCCCCGCCTCGGTGGCGGGGACCACGGTCAGCCCGACCTCGGGGCTGACGAGCACCAGGGGAGCGGTGAACGCGTCCACCGCCGCTACGAGCGCGTCGACCTCGGAAGTCACGGGTGCCCCGGTCCACGCGTCGACGCGGTCCATCGTGGCCGTCAGCCAGCCGCCGATGTCGTCGACGAGTGTCGCGATGCCTGATTCCTCTGGGCCGGCAGTCAGGGCCGCCGCGACATCACCGGTCTCGACGGTGCGCCAGTGCGCGGGACGACGAACCTGATGTGCGCCCACGCGTCGGGCCCAGGACGGATCGCTGTCAGCGGCCGGTCCGGTGGCCACGTAGCGCACCGGCACGCCGTCTCCGGCGGTGCGGGCCACGGCGGCTTCGGCCCACTGGGATTTGCCGGAGCGGATGCCGCCGAGCACCAGGGTGCGCACTCTCACCCCGCCTGACGCGGCATCAAGAGATCTTGGCGCCGCGCTCGACGACCGGCCGCGGCGCCCGCATGCGACGCAGCTGCGACGCTCGGCTGGCCGCGTAAAGTCCCAGCTTCCAACCGCTTTCGGTGTTGCCCGGGAACTTCTCGTCCACCATGTGGTTCACCTTGCGGCCGACGATGAACCCGTCGATCAGCATGATGACCACCAGGATCAGCATCGCGTAGGACAGCATCTGCTGGAACTTGAGCGACGGCAGCGCCAGCATGAAGAAGATCATCGCCAGCGCGGCCGGCATGAACAGGCCCAGCACGTTGCGGCGGGAGTCGACGATGTCGCGGACATAGCGGCGGACCGGACCCTTGTCGCGGGGGAGCAGGTAGGCCTCGTCACCGGCCATCATCTTCTCGCGGCGGTCGGCCATGTCGGCGCGCCGGGTGAGCCGCTCGATCTTGCGCTCTTCCTTGGACAGCTTCGGCCCGCGCAGCTCCTTACGGCGCTGACGTGCCTCGGCGGCGGTCAGCGGCGCCGGCGCGACCGGGCCGCGCCGCTTGGTGGCCTCGCTGCGTTTGGGCGTGGGCCTGCCCTTGGGGGCGGTGCCCGCGGTTGTCGCGCCGGCGGCCCCGTCGACATCCGTGACCTGGTCGGTCGCGGCGGGTTCGCCTTCGTTGTCCTTCTTACGGCCCAGCAGCTTCACGACAGCCAGGTTACTGCCCTCCGCAGGTGGCCTGGTCACATGCCCCAGCCTGTGGATAAGTCGGGAATAGCGGTGGAACAAGGTACCGTTGACGTAGTAGACGCGCGGTACGTCCACGCGTCCGATTGCCCAGGGATGCTTAGGGAGAGCTATGACTGTTCAGGACGCCACCACCACCGAAACCCACGGTGTGACCCTGTCCGACGCTGCGGCGACGAAGGCGAAGGCGCTGCTGGACCAGGAAGGCCGCGACGACCTCGCGCTGCGGATCGCTGTCCAGCCCGGCGGCTGCGCCGGCCTGCGCTACAACCTGTTCTTCGACGACCGCGCCCTCGACGGCGACCTCACCGCCGAGTTCGGCGGCGTCAAGCTGGTCGTGGACCGGATGAGCGCGCCGTACGTGCAGGGCGCCACCATCGATTTCGTCGACTCGATCGAGAAGCAGGGCTTCACGATCGACAACCCGAATGCCACCGGCTCCTGCGCCTGCGGCGACTCCTTCAACTGACGTGACCTGACGGCCGGCGGTCAGTACTGACCGCCGGTTCGTAGTACGTACGAGCACACCAGAACCTGCTCGTTCTTCCCGTCTCTCTTCACCAGCAGCTGCGCCACGCCCTGTTGTTCGTCACTGACCGGGCGCTGTCCGCGGGCGGCCCCGCTGGCCGGTGCGACGCGCATGGTGAACAGCACCTGAGCCTGCGTGGTGGACCACGGCACGTTGGCGTCGATGCCCGTCACCTCGACCTGGCTGAACTGCTTCTGGAACGCATCACTGGCCAGACCGGCCACCGCGAGATCGGCCTTGCGGTCCTTGACCCCTTCGTACAGCCCGCACAGCGTGTGGCGGGCGACGGTCTCGTCATCCCCGTCGAGCAGTGCGTTGAGGTACTCCTGGACGGCGCCCATGGCCTGGGTGTCGGAAACCACCACCGGAGCGGTGGGGCCACGGCGACCCGCCACCAGCACGGCAGTCAACACACCGGCCAGTGCCACCACCGCCACCAGCGCCGCGACGATCTTGGACCAGCGCCGTCGAGTCGGATAGGGCACCGGCGGCGGCAGAGTGCCCGGATACGCCGACGGCGCCGACGACACCTGCTCGGGATATGACTGAGGCGGAGTCTGCTCGGGGTACTGGTAAGAACCAGTCATTAAATGGCGCTCCCCGCGTGATCTGGATGTTGGTCAGCCGTCTACGGTGACCGGGAATACGGTTATACGCAGGTTAGCGCAACGCGCGAAGTGCGACCGTGCGCGCAGATCGCCGATGGGCCGCGCGGGTACTGTTATGTAGCCGACTTAACGAAATGAGGGGTGACACCACGTGACCATCGCAGTTACCGGATCCATCGCGACCGACCACCTGATGCGGTTCCCGGGCAAATTCTCCGAGCAACTGCTGGCCGACCACCTGCAGAAGGTGTCGCTGAGCTTCCTGGTCGACGATCTGGTGATCCACCGCGGTGGCGTCGCCGGCAACATGGCCTTCGCGATCGGGACCCTCGGCGGTGACGTCGCGCTGGTCGGTGCCGCGGGTCAGGATTTCGCCGAGTACCGCAGCTGGCTCGAAGGCGCCAACGTCGACTGCGGCAGCGTGCTGATCTCCGAGAGCGCCTACACCGCGCGCTTCGTCTGCACCACCGACGAGGACATGGCCCAGATCGCGTCGTTCTACCCCGGCGCCATGTCGGAGGCCCGCAACATCTCCCTGGCCGACCTCGTGGCCCGGGTGGGTAAGCCGGAACTGGTGATCGTCGGCGCCAACGATCCCGAGGCGATGTTCCTGCACACCGAGGAGTGCCGCCAGCTCGGCCTGGCCTTCGCCGCCGACCCGTCCCAACAGCTGGCCCGGCTCTCCGGCGAGGAGATCCGCAAGCTCATCAACGGCGCCGCCTACCTGTTCACCAACGACTACGAGTGGGACCTGCTGCTGCAGAAGTCGGGGTGGAGCGAGGCCCAGGTGATGAGCCAGATCGGCCTGCGCGTCACCACGCTCGGCGCCAAGGGCGTCGACCTGGTCAGCTCGGACGGGACGTTCGTGCATGTCGACGTCGTGCCCGAGAAGCATCAGGCCGACCCGACCGGCATCGGCGACGCCTTCCGCGCGGGTTTCCTCACCGGTCGCAGCGCCGGATTGAGCCTGGAGCGCTCCGCCCAGCTGGCCTCACTGGTCGCGGTGCTGGTCCTGGAGGCGACCGGTCCGCAGGAGTGGAGCTGGGATGCCACCGAGGCCGTGCAGCGATTGAGCGACGCCTACGGCGCCGAGGCGGGCGCCGAGATCGGCCGGGCGCTGGCCTGAGACCCAGGTGCCGGCTCTGGGCCCACAACGGGCCTAGAGCTGCACCGGGTAGTGCGGTTCCTTGATCTGCGGGGTCACGCTGTGTTCGACGAAGATGGCGTGCCACAACATGAAGATCAGCACAGTCCACAGCCGGCGGCTGTGATCACTGACGCCGCTGCGGTGCTCATCGAGCATCGTGCGGACCGCTGCCAGGTCGACGTACTGCCCGGCACCTGAGGACGCCGTCGTCGCGTACGCCCAGTCCATCAGCTCACCGGCGCGCAGCCAGTGCCGGATCGGCACCGGGAAGCCAAGTTTCGGCCGGTTCAGCACGTGAGCCGGAATGATCGGCTCCAGCGCGCGGCGCAGCGCGTACTTGGTGGTGGACCGGGTGATCTTCTGATCGACCGGCAGCCGGGAGGCCACCGCGAACACCTCGGGGTCCAGGAACGGCACCCGCAGTTCCAGCGAGTTGGCCATGGTGATCTTGTCGGCCTTGACCAGGATGTCGCCGCGCAGCCAGGTGAACAGGTCGATGTGCTGCATCCGGGCCACCGGATCCCAGCCCTGCGACGCGGCATACACCGGGGCGGTCACATCGGTGTGCGTCCACTCCGGCCGGAAGCCCGGCAGAACCGCGCGCAGCTGCTCATCGGAAAAGCTGCGGGCGTTGCCGTAGTAGCGCTCTTCGAGCGTCAGCGAACCGCGGTGCAGCAGGCTCTTGCCCCGCATGCCCTCCGGCAGCGGCTTCGACGCCTTGCCCAGCGACTTGCGCACCGGCCGCGGCAGATAGTCGAACGGCCGCAGCGACAACGGTTCCCGGTAGATCGTGTAGCCGCCGAACAACTCGTCGGCACCCTCGCCCGACAGCACCACCTTGACGTGCTTGCGCGCCTCGCGCGCGATGAAGAACAGCGGCACCAGCGCCGGGTCGGCCACCGGCTCGTCCAGATACCAGACGATCTCCGGCAGTGCTTCGACGAACTCGGCCTGGCTGACCACCTTGGTGACATGCCGGGCACCGATGGCTTCGGCAGAGGCCACCGCCACGTCCACCTCGGAGAAGCCCTCACGTTCGAAACCGGTGGTGAAGGTGATCAGCCGGGGGTTGTGGCGCATGGCCAGCGCGGCGGTCGCAGTCGAGTCGATGCCGCCGGACAGGAACGCGCCCACCGTGACATCGGCGCGCATGTGCTTGGCGACCGAATCCTCGAGTGCGGCGGTGATCTCGTCGTAGCGCGATTGTTCGGCGCCCTTGACGAACGGCACCGCGTTGAACTTCGGAACGAAGTAGCGCGTCACCACGGGGTGGCCGCCCGGCTTGAACCGGGCGTAACTGCCTGACTCCAGCCGGCGGATGCCGCGGTGCAGCGTCTCGGGTTCCGGAACGTACTGCAGCACCGTGTAGTGCTGTATCGCCCGGTCGTCGAGATCGAGGTCGATACCCAGCCCCAGATCGGCGTCCTGGGCCAGATCGAGCAGGCATTTCTTCTCGCTGCCCACCGCGGTGCCGCCCGGCCCGGTCGCCATGAACAACGGCTTGATCCCGAACGGGTCCCTGGCGCAGAACATTTCGCGCTCGACGGTGTCCCACAAAGCGAACGCGAACATGCCGCGAAGGCGGTTCAGCGCATCGGTGCCCCAGTAGTGGTAGGCCGCCACGATGGCCTCGCCGTCGCCATCGGTGTGAAATACCGCACCGAATTCGGCCCGAAGGGCCTCCCGGAGTTCGAGGTAGTTGTAGATCTCGCCGTTGAACACCAGCACATAGCGGTCGGGTGCGTCGGCCGGACCCCACCGCAACGGCTGGTGGCTGTGCGCGATGTCGATGATCGAGAGCCGGTTGAAACCGAGGACCACGGTGCCGTCATGCCCGTCGCCCGTCGTGTCGGCCCAGGTGCCGGGCTCGTCGGGGCCCCGGTGACGCATCAGATGGGACGCACCTGCCACCGCGTCGACCAGCCGCGATCCGGTTTCGGGGGAGACCTCACCCCGGCTGGATTCGGAGTCGGTTTCGGTAGGGGCAGTTACCAAGGCGAGCAGTCCGCACACCGCGCCAGTATGTCTGATCCGGCGGGTCCGCGAGACCACCACCCGGACCGCCGGGCCAGTCGCCGCGCACCGTCGGCGACCGCATTCCCGAGTCGCTTCGCTCCCGTGGACCGGCGTGGTCTACGCTGCGTAGTATTCGCAAAACAACGACCGGTCGCGGTCGCGAAATACCGATCTAGGAGGCGCCAACGTGACACCTCGCGGGCTTAAGAAGGTGGCCCGAGCGGCGTTGTTGACCATTGTCCTGGGTGGCTCAGCCCTCTTGCTGAGCGGCTGCAGCTGGCAGGACGCACTCGCGCTCGGTTGGCCGACCGGAATCACTCCGGAGGGCAAACTCAACCGAGAGCTGTGGATCGGCTCCGTGATTGCGTCCTTCGTGGTGGGCGCGATCGTGTGGGCGCTGATCTTCTGGTCGAGTGCGTTCCACCGGAAGAAGAAGGGCGACACCGAACTGCCGCGCCAGTTCGGCTACAACATGCCGCTGGAGCTGGTGCTGACGGTCATCCCGTTCCTCATCATCTCGGTGCTGTTCTACTTCACCGTCGTGGTCCAGGAGCGGATGCTGCACAAGGATCCCAACCCTGAGGTCGTCATCGACGTGACCGCCTTCCAGTGGAACTGGAAGTTCGGCTACCAGAAGATCGACTACGCCGACGGCTCATTCGATTACGACGGTGTCGACGCGGCGCGCAAGGATGCCATGGTGTCCAAGCCCGAGGGCAAGGACGAGCACGGCAAGGAGCGCGTGGGCGCGGTTCGTGGCCTCAACCCCGAGGACCGCACCTACCTGAACTTCGACAAGATCGAGACGCTGGGCAGCTCCACCGAGATTCCGGTGCTGGTGCTCCCGGCGGGCAAGCGCATCGAGTTCCAGCTCAACTCCGCGGACGTGATCCACGGATTCTGGGTGCCGGAGTTCCTCTTCAAGCGCGACGTGATGCCCGACCCGGTGGCCAACCATTCGGACCACATCTTCCAGGTCAGCAAGATCGAGCAGACCGGCGCGTTCGTGGGCCGTTGCACCGAGATGTGCGGCACCTACCACTCGATGATGAACTTCGAGGTCCGGGTCGTCGAGCCCAATGACTTCAAGGCCTACATCGACCAGCGCAATGCCGGCAAGACCAATGCCGAGGCGTTGGCGGCCATCAACCAGGAGCCGTTGGCCATCACCACGCACCCGTTCGACACCCGACGCGGTGAGCAGGCACCGCAGGCGAGCAAGTAGGGGCTACACGCAATGCATATTGAAGCTCGGCTGTTCGAGATCCTCACGGCGTTCTTCGCCTTGTCCGCGGTGGTGTACGGCGTGCTGACGGCGATGTTCGCCACCGGCGGCGTCGAGTGGGCCGGTACGACCGCGCTCGTCCTCACCACCGGACTGACCCTCATCACCGGCACCTTCTTCCGCTTCGTGGCGCGTCGTCTCGACACCCGCCCCGAGGACTACGAAGACGCCGAGATCAGCGACGGCGCAGGCGAACTGGGCTTTTACTCGCCGCACAGCTGGTGGCCGATCCTGATCGCGCTGTCCTTCTCCGTCGCCGCCGTGGGTGCCGCCCTCTGGCTGCCCTGGTTGATCGTGGCAGGTATCTGCTTCGTGCTGATGGCGGTCAGCGGTCTGGTCTTCGAGTACTACTGGGGTCCTGAGAAGCACTGACCCGTTCGGACGTGCCGATTGTGACCTTGAACAAGGTCACAATCGGGCCGTTACTTCATCCGCCACCGGCAGCGCCGGACTCGCCGGCATCACCTCATTCGGTAATGTTGCCGGGGCACTGTCACCAGCGAACGGTTTCGTTCCGCTCCGCGTGGCAGTGAAGTTGTCGAGAAGGATAGGCGTAGATGAGCGGGCCGAATCCCCCGGAACCGGGTGCCTCCGGTTCTGATTTGCCGGATCAACCCGGAAAACACTCTGCACCCGAGGAACCGACTCAGGTGGCCGGGGCCGACGCGGACGGCGGCGAGACGGAGTTCTACTCGCAGGCGTATTCCGCGCCGGAGTCCGAGCAGTTCACCAGCGGACCGTACGTGCCTGCCGACGTGGCTCTCTACGACTACGACGACTACGACCCGGCCACCGAACTCGTCGACACCGCCCCGCCGCCGCGCTGGCCGTGGGTGGTCGGTGTCACGGCCATCGTGGCGGCCATTGCCCTGGTGGCTTCCGTGGCGGTCCTGGTGACCCGGGACGACGACACCACCAACCTGGCGACCCCGCAGCCGAGTACCACCACGTCGGCACCGCCGGTGCAGGACGAGATCACCACGACGACTCCGCCGCCACCGCCGCCTCCGCCCCCTTCGACGTCGGAGGAGCTGCCGCCTCCGCCACCCCCGGAGACCGTGACGGTCACCGAGCCGCCGCCGCCCGCGCCCGCACCGACCAGCGAGGCGCCGGCGCCGGCTCCGACCACGACGGCACCGCCGACCACCACCACGACGCATGCGGGCCCCCGTCAGGTCACTTATTCGGTGACGGGCACCAAGGCGCCGGGTGACATCATCACGATCACCTACGTCGACGGGAACGGAAACCGGCGCACCCTGCGCAATGTGTACATCCCGTGGACCTTCACGATGACGCCGATCTCCAACTCGGACGTGGGATCGGTCGAGGCGTCCAGTCTGTTCCTGGTCAGCAGGCTGAACTGCTCGATCACGGCCAGCGACGGAACCGTGCTGTCGTCCAATGCCAACAACTCCGCACAGACTGCCTGCTGATGTCCGGGCCGATCAGCGAACTCGACAACACCGACCGGGTTTTGCTGGGCGCATGTGCCGCGGTATGGCTCGCCGCGCTGGGGGCCGGAGTGGCCGCCGTCGTCGCCCTGGTGGATCTGGGCCGTAGTCATCCGCAAGGCGCAGAGAGCGCCGACACTCCGTGGGTGCTCTACACCGTGATCGGACTGTCGGTCGTGGTGATCGCCGGGGCGGTGCCGTTGCTGCTGCGGGCCAGAGCCCAGGCAGACAACCGCCAGCCCGGACGCCGCCCCCAGCCGCCGGCCAGGTCGCCACGGCCGATCGGCGGCAGCTACCGCGCCGCGCCGGCCACGATGAGCCGTTACAGCGCGGGCAACGGTGCGGCCACCGCCATCGACACGGTGTGGCTCCGATTCACCCTGGCGGTGGTCTGCGCCATCGGCCTGGGGACTGCCGCCATCGGGCTGGCCACCTATCTCATGGCCACCGGGAGCAATGTGGCGGCCTGGTGCCTGTACGGCCTGGCCGGTGTCGTCACCGCGGGCCTCGTCGCGCTGCTGATCGTCGCGCTGCGTCAGCTCGACGCGTTGCCTTCCTGAACTCATCCGAGGCCGGAGCGCCTTGCGGGTTTTGCTGCGAACCGCGTAGTCCGATGCGTAGTCTCGATGTCCAAGTGCGGACATGGGCCAACGACACGGAAGGCGAGGCCGCGCATGAGGAAGCTGTTGGCGGGCTTGGTAGCGGTCGGCGTGGGCGTTTCGCTCGTCGGTTGTGGGACCGAAACGAAGACCGAGTCCACGACTTCGGCGGCGACGACCACGAGCGCCGCGGCGGAGCGGCCCAACATCGCCGGGCCGAACAAGACGATCAACGACTACATCACCGAGAACAAGATCGCCGAGACGCCGTTCAAGCCGAACGAGCCCGGCACGCCGGACTTCGACTTCCCCTTCCCGCCGGGCTGGAGTAGCGCGGGAGACAAGACACCCGCCTGGGCCTACGGCGCCATCGTCTACGACCAGCCGGCGGATCCCGCCGATCCACCGGCCATCATCGCCATCGCGTCGAAGTTGACCGGCAACGTGGAGGCGGCCGAGATCCTGGAGTACGCCCCTGGGATGTCGAAGAACCTGCCGGACTACAAGTCGGTCATGGACCCCGAGAAGTCCACGCTGGGTGGCTTCGACGCGGTCCGGTCGGCCGGCACGTACACCCACAACGGTGAAGCGCGGGTGATCGCCCAGAAGACCGTCGTGATCCCCGGCAACGACGCGCTGTTCGTGCTGCAGCTCAATGCTGATGCGCCAGAAGGGCAGAAAGACGTGGTGATCGACGCAGCCAAGATCATCGACGAGCAGACCAAGATCACCCCGTAGCGGAGATGACATGTTGATCCGAACCAGGGCATCCGAGCTCCTGCTGGCGACGTTGTGCAGCACCATGCTGGCCTCCGCGGTCCTCGCCTCGGCGCCGGCGGCGACATCGGCTCCGTGTCCGGGAGGAAGCACACTGGATCCGACCACGGGCATCTGCTGGTCGGAGAACAGCCCGAGCAACAGCCTGGGTGGGTCGGGCAACATCCCGTGTCTGCCCGGGCGTCTGGGCCTGTGTCTCGGTGCCCTGCAGAACACCCCGGTGCCGGGATCGGCGTTGCAGACGACCTACCCGCCGGCCGGGCCTGCGCCGCGGTCAGGACCCAAGGGCACCTGGCCGTAGCCCGGCTCCACATAAAACAATCGCCGCAACCTCTTCACAAGAGGCTGCGGCGATTGTTTGGGGTAGGGGAGTGGGTCAGTGGTGACCGTTGGTCTCCCCGTTGCCGTTTCGCTCCTGCTGCTCGCGGAGAGCGGTCAGGGCCTTGTGCTCGGAGGCGTGTGCAGCCTCGGTGAGCGCATCGTGCTCGACCGCCGGATCGGCGAACAGGAAGCTGCCGGTGCCGGGTGCGCCACCCGAACCGAGCTTGTTCATCCGCTTCGGCAGGGCAGCACCCTGGTACTCCAGCGGGATCGGGTGGCCGTGATCGTCCACCGGTCCCAGCGGCTGGTGCAGCTCGACGTAGGCACCGTGCGGCAGGCGCTTGATGATGCCGGTCTCGATGCCGTGCTCCAGCACCGCACGGTCGCTGCGCTGCAAGGAGATTGCCCACCGGTAAGCGATGAAGTACACGATGCCGGGGAGCACCACCATGCCGATGCGGCCGATCCACGTGGTCGCGTTCAGCGAGATGTGGAACTTCAGCGCGATGATGTCGTTCATCGCGGCCAGGGTCAGCACCATGTAGAACGCGATCGCCATGGCGCCGATCGCGGTACGCACCGGCACGTCGCGCGGACGCTGCAGCAGGTTGTGGTGTGCGTCGTCGCCGGTCACCTTCTTCTCGATGAAGGGGTAGGCGATCAGCAGGCCGAAGACGCCGCCCATGATCAACGCGACCCAGACCACCGCGGGGATGGTGTGGCCGAACGGGTAGAACTCCCAGGCCGGCCAGATACGCGCCAGGCCCTCGGTCCACATCATGTAGAAGTCCGGCTGGCTACCCGCCGAGATCTGAGACGGCTTGTAGGGACCCAGATTCCAGATCGGGTTGATGGTCAGCAGGCCGCCCATGAGGCCGAGCACACCGGTGATCATCGCGAAGAACGCACCGGACTTCACCGCGAACACCGGCATGACGCGCACGCCGACCACGTTGTGCTCGGTGCGGCCGGGGCCGGGGAACTGGGTGTGCTTCTGGAACCACACCAGCGCCATGTGCGCGCCGATGAGGGCCAGGATGATGCCCGGGATCAGCAGGATGTGCAGTGCGTACAGGCGCGGGATCAGGATCTCGCCGGGGAAGTCCCCGCCGAACAGTGCCCAGTGCAGCCAGGTTCCGATGATCGGCATGCCCAGGGTGATCGAGGACAGCGCCGCGCGCAGACCGATACCGGACAGCAGGTCGTCGGGCAGCGAGTAGCCGAAGTAACCCTCGAACATCGCCAGGATCAGCAGCAGCGAGCCGATCACCCAGTTGGCCTCACGCGGGCGGCGGAACGCACCGGTGAAGAAGATGCGCGCCATGTGCACCATGATCGACGCGGCGAACATCAGTGCGGCCCAGTGGTGGATCTGGCGGACGAACAGACCGCCGCGCACCTCGAAGCTGATGTCGAGTGCGGACTCGTAGGCCCGCGACATCTGCACACCGCGAAGCGGTTGGTACACGCCGTCGTAGGTGACGTGTGCCATCGACGGATCGAAGAACAGCGTCAGCCAGACACCGGTGATCAGCAGCACGATGAAGCTGTACAGCGCGATCTCACCCAGCAGGAAGGACCAGTGGGTGGGGAACACCTTGTTCAGCTGTCGACGCACCGCCGCCGAGGGGTGGTAGCGGGAATCGATCGCATCGCCTTGGGCGGCTGCCATCTTGGCAAGGTCAGGGCTCATGATTTGCGCTCCCAGAATGCCGGTCCGACGGGCTCCACGAAGTCGCCGTTGGCGACCAGGTAGCCGTCTTTATCGATGGTGATGGGCAGCTGCGCCAACGCGCGCGCAGCCGGACCGAATACGGGCTTTGCGAAGTGCAACGCGTCGAACTGCGACTGGTGGCACGGGCAAAGGATGCGGTAGGTCTGCTGCTCGTACAGCGACGAGGGGCAGCCCAGGTGCGAGCAGACCTTCGTGTAGGCGAACAGCTCGCCGAAGTTGAAGCTCTCCTGGCCCTTCCGCTTGACCACGCGGGGCATGTCGGCGGGCTTGATGCGGATCAACATGACCGGGTTGCGGACACCCATCGAGATCTCGGTCAGGTGATGCTCGGACTCGACGGTCGTGCCGTCGCCGTCGGACTCCCGCCAGGGGAAGACGGTTTCCATGCCACCGGCGTCGAGATCCTCGGGCCGCATCTTCACGAACGGCGACGAGCCGGGCCGTCCGGTCGCGCGGGCCAGGTAGATCGTCTCGCCGTGGAACCGGGGAGTCCACCCCGAGGTCCACAACACGGCCTTCTTGCCTTCCGCGGTGGGCACCACGGGCTTCCACGGGTTCTTGATCAACCCGCCGATGAAGGCCACCAGGGTGCCGGCGCCGAACGCGCCGAGGCCGATGCCCAGCGACAAGCCGATCAGCTTGCGGCGCTTGACGGTCGAGCCTTCGAGAGCGTCGGTCAGGTTGGCCGCGATGGTCTTGCGGTGCAGCTCGGGGGAGCGCCCGTCATGGCGGTCCTGGACCGAGATCTCCTCGGGGATGAACTTCTTCTGGAACAGCACCGCGCCGATGCCGATCGACAGGATCGACAGGCCGAACGTGAGGCCGTACAGCGGGGTGGCCAGCGAGTAGAGGAACTCACCCTCCGAGCCGAAAGGCTGGTACTCCCACGGCCAGAACAGGAAGATCAGCAGCAGCGCCAGGCCCGAAAGCCCGCCGAGCAGAAGCCAGTACGCGACCAGCCGCTCGGTGCGCTTCTCGGCCTTGGTGCCGGGGACCGGCCAGCGCGGCTCCTTGAAGATGGTCTCGACGCCGTCGATCTTGCCGCCGAGCTCAACGAGATCCTCACGCGACATCGAAGCCAGCTCGTCATCGCTGGGAATCTTCGGTGTGTTGTCGGTCATGCTCGTGCCCCGATCCACATTGCCACGCCGATAGCGGCGACCATTCCGATAATCCACATCGCCATGCCCTCGGGAGCAGGCCCGAAGCCGCCGAGGCCGTAGCCGCCGTAGCTGGGCGTCTCAGCCGACTCACGGACGTAGGCGACGATGTCGCGCTTCTCTTCCGGCGACAGCTGCCGGTCGGAGAACTTGGGCATGTTCTGCGGCCCGGTCTGCATCGCGGTGTAGATCTGGGCCGGCTTGGTCTCACCGAGGTCCGGCGCGTACTTGCCGGAGGACAGCGCGCCGCCCTTACCGGTGAAGTTGTGGCAGGACGCGCAGTTCAGCCGGAACAGGTCGGCACCACGGGCCACGTCGGACCCGATGAGCGACTCCTGCGCCACGGCGCCGTTCTCGTCGCGGATCACCGTCGGGCCGCCGCCGTTGGCCTGAACGAACGCGCCGAGCGCGTCGATCTGGTTCTCGTCGAAGTGCTCGGGCTTGGACGGTGCCTGAGCCTCACCGCGCATCGCGGGCATACGACCGGTCGAAACCTGGAAGTACACGGCGGCCTCGCCGGTACCGATCAGGCTGGGCCCGCGATCGGGCACACCCTGCAGGTTGGCGCCGTGGCACGAAACGCACGACGTCTCGAACAGTTGCTTACCCGTGCGCAGCAGTGCCGACTGCGATTCGTCGGCGACTGCGACCTGCGGTGTGGGTGTCAGCGTGGCCGCAACACCACCTGCGACTGACAGGCCGACCAACAGCAGTAGACCTGCTGAGAGCCGTCGGCGCAGTCGTCGGCGCGACTTGCTGGTCATCGAACCCCTTCTCATCGAGTCGATCATCGGCCCGCCGATCATCGGACAAAGTAGATGGTGGCGAACAGCGCAATCCAGACGATGTCGACGAAGTGCCAGTAGTACGAGACGACGATCGCCGCGGTGGCCTGCGCGGGCGTGAACTTACTCATCTTGGTGCGGGCCAGCAGCAAGATGAACGCAACAAGTCCGCCGATCACGTGCAGGCCGTGGAAACCGGTCGCCAGATAGAAGACCGATCCGTAGGCACTGCTCGGGATGGTGGTGCCCTCCTCGACCAGGTGGATGTACTCATATCCCTGGCCGAGCACGAAGAACAAGCCCATCAGGAACGTGATCACATACCACCGGCGCAGGCCGAACACGTCGCCGCGCTCGGCGGCGAACACGCCCATCTGGCAGGTGAAGGATGACGCGATCAGAACCAGCGTCACCGGAACAGCAAGGGCCAAATTGAGTTCGGTCGGCTCGGGCGGCCAGTTGCCACCGGCTTGCGCGCGCGCGGTGAAATACATCGCGAAGAGTCCAGCAAAGAACATGAGTTCACTGGAAAGCCACACGATGGTGCCGACACTGACCATGTTCGGTCTGTTCAGCGAATGAACGCGCGACGTGATTGCCGTTCCCGAGGTACCTACAGCGCTCGTCACATCCGCAAGTATGACGCTTTGTAGTTGTCGAACTCCACCCGGGTCGAGCAATTGGTCGGAATCGTGTCGCGTTCGGTTCCCCGCGCCCCGGGCCGAGTCCCGCCCGGGCGATAGCATTCGGCGGTGGCTCCTGCATCTTCTCCGCTGTCCTCATCCGCGTCCGCCGCTGCGGCGGCGCCGTCGTGGCCGCTCATCCTCGGGCGCCTGACGACGGAGCAGAGCCTGCCCAACGGTTATGCGGGATGGGCCATGGACCAGATCATGACCGGGGTGGCGACCCCGGCACAGATCGCCGGCTTCGCGGTGGCGATGAAGATGAAGCGGCCGACCTCGACCGAGGTCGGGGAGTTGGCCGACATCATGCTGTCGCACGCCCGCCGGGTGCCCACCGATCAGATCGGTCACGAGACCGTCGACATCGTGGGGACCGGTGGCGACGGGGCCAACACGGTGAACCTGTCGACCATGGCGGCCATCGTCGTGGCGGCCTGTGGGGTTCCGGTGATCAAGCACGGCAACCGGGCAGCGTCGTCGCTGTCGGGCGGTGCCGACACCCTGGAGGCACTCGGGGTGCGGATCGACCTGGGCCCTGACGAAGTGGCCCGCAGCGTCGCCGAGGTCGGCATCGGGTTCGCCTTCGCGCCCCAGTTCCACCCGTCGTACCGGCACGCCTCGGTGGTGCGCCGGGAGATCGGCGTTCCCACGGTCTTCAATCTGCTCGGGCCGCTGACAAATCCGGCCGCCCCCCGGGCCGGGCTGATCGGCTGTGCCTTCGACGATCTGGCCGAGGTGATGGCCGGCGTGTATGCCTCCCGCGGTTCCAGCGTGCTGGTCGTGCACGGCGACGACGGCCTCGACGAGCTCACCACCACGACCACCAGCACCATCTGGCGCGTGCAGGCGGGCACCGTGGAGCGGTTGAAGTTCGACCCCGCCGCCTTCGGCTTCAAGCGCGCCGACATCAGCGAGCTGATCGGCGGCGACGCCACGGCCAACGCCGCATCGGCACGCGCGGTGCTTGGTGGGGCCAAGGGGCCGGTGCGCGACGCGGTGGTGCTCAACGCGGCGGGCGCGATGGTGGCCCACGCCGGGCTAGCCAGCGACGCCAAGTGGGTGCCGGCGTGGGAGGACGGCCTGGCGCGGGCCGCCGAGGCCATCGACTCGGGTGCGGCCGAACAACTGCTCGCGCGTTGGGTGCGGTTCAGCCTGCAGTTCTGAGCTCTGCTGCTGGGCCGCGGCCAGGCGGGCCGAGCGGGCGGTGGCAGCCCACTGCGCGTGCCGGCCGGCCGAACCGATCGGCGTCGAGTATCCGGTTTCGGTACGCACGATGCGCACTCCCGGCGTGGCCAGCCAGCGGGCGATGAGCGCCGTTTCCTCGACCAGCGCTCCGCCCAAAGGTGTTGCGGTGGGCAGGATCACCTGCGCGGCCGCGCAGATCGCGTCGACCACCGGCATCGGTGGCACGCCGCGCGGGGCGGTGCCCGCCCCGGCCAGTTGGCCGTGGCGGATCACCGCGAAATGCCAGCCGCCGTTGCCGTCGCTGCGTGCGGCCACCAGCTCGGGCAGATCGGCCAGGGCACGCAACCGCTGCCCGCGCCACAAGGCCTCGATGGCGACCGCCGCGTGATCGCGCATCCGGGCGGCGGTCTCATACCGCCGCGCTGCCGCCAGATCGCCGATGTGGGCCAGTGTCGCCGCCAGCGCAGTGTGGTCGGCGCCGTCGATCAGCTCCGTGGCGCGTCGCACCGCGTCCGCATAGTGCGCGGCGTCGATGTCCTGTGTGGCCGGGCACGGTGAGAGTTCGACCTCGGGACAGCGGTGGGTGCCACTCGCGCCGAACCGGGCCGTGCAGGTGCGCACCCCGGTGAACCGGGCCAGCAGCGCGGCCGACTGCACGGCGTCGGACCGGGCCGAGAACGGCCCGAAAGCGGTGCGCCGCCCGGGATTTCGCACCGTCGACAACCTCGGGAAGGCCTCTTCGGTGAGGGCCACCCACCACCACCGCTGGGGAAACTTGGAACGCCGGTTGTACGGCGGTGCGTGGGCCGCGAGCAGCCGCAACTCGCGCACCCCGGCCTCCAGATCGTGGGCGCACTCGACATGGTCGACGGCCTGCGCCAGCGAGGCCATCTCCTTCATCCGGGCCCGCGGGTCGGCGCCGGTGAAGTACTGGCGGACCCGCCGCCGCAGGTCGACCGCCGTGCCGACGTAGAGCACCTCGGCGGAGGGCCCGCGGAACAGGTAGACGCCGGGGCGGTTGGGCAGCCGGTCGGCCAGTGAGCGGTTGCGGCGCTGGGCCGGTGTGACGTCGGGCAGGTAGTTCTTGAGGTCGGCGAAGGTGTGGATGCCCTGGTTGCCGACCCGCTCGATGAGGCCGTGGAGGACGTCGACGGTGGCGCGGGCATCGTCGAGAGCACGGTGGGTGGGTGTGGTGGACGCACCGAACAGCCGTGCCAGCGCCGAGAGCTTCACGCTGGGCGCCTCGTCCCGGGTCAGGACACGGCGGGCGAGTTTCACCGTGCACAGGACCGGCGGCCGCGGCCAGCCGAGTTCCGCCCGCTCAGCCGCGGCGCGCAGGAACCCGATGTCGAACCCGGCATTGTGGGCGACCAGCACCGCGCCCCGCGAGAACTCCAGAAATGTGGGGAGGATGCTGTCGATCTTCGGTGCGTCGCGCACCATCGCCGTGGTGATCCCGGTGAGCTCGACGATCTGCGGCGGGATGGCGCGGCCCGGATCGACCAGGGTGGCCAACTCGCCGAGCACCTCACCGCCGCGGATCTTCACCGCACCGATCTCGGTGATGGCGTCGTAGTGCTCGCCTGGAGCCTTCGCCGTGGCCCGCCCGCCGGTGGTCTCCAGGTCCACCACCACGAAGGTGGTGTCGGCGAGGGAGGGGGACAGGTCAGGGTCGACTGCGGTGCCCAAACTCAAAGCCAGCTGTCCCGCGTCGGCGATCTTGCGCTGGCCCATGGCGATGACGGTAGGCACAGCCCCCGACAAACACCGGCAAGCTCGCCGGGGCTGCGCTACTTGTCGGGCCGTCGCTCCAATCCGCTCCACTACTTGTCGGCCCCCGGCGATAGCGTGCGGCCAACACCGATCGAGAGGACGGTCAAGATGAGCGGAGTGCGGCAGGACAACTGGTCCTGGGCCGACGAGCCTCGCCCCGATACGCCGGACACCGGCAGCGTGACCATCGACTGCGATGACTGCGCGGTGCGCGGGCCCGGGTGTCAGGACTGCGTCGTGAGCGTGTTGCTCGGAGTTCCCGAAACTTTGCTGGACGACGAGCGCGCGGCACTGGAAGTGCTCGCTGACGTGGGCCTTGCGCCGCGGCTGCGGCTCGTGCCGATTCACCGGGACGGCAGATCCGGCGTCGCCTGACGACACGCACTGGTTCCTGCACAGGAAAATTCCCAGCGAGGGCTGTTAAATTTGCAGCTTCTGTTGGACAAGGCCGATGCCGTTTCGTAACCTATCTGAGACCTAAGAGCAGTTCGAGGCGGCTCGCCATCGCCAGTTGTGAGGACGAAAAACTTGAGGCACGAGCGCGCGCACCGGCCCACAAGTCGTGTCAAGCGACCCATTGCAGGTGCAATAGCGAGCTTGACCTTGATATCCGGACTCCTGGCCACGAGTTCGCACGCCGATCCCGGTGATGATGCCCTGGCAAAGCTCAATGAGCTGTCCCGTCAGGCTGAGCAGACCACTGAGGCCATGCACTCGGCGCAGCTCGATCTCAACAACAAGCTTGCCGCACAAGAGAGTGCGGAGAAGAAGCATTCTGACGACACCGCCGCGGTGGATCAGGCCAAGTCGCAGCTGGCAATCTTCCAGACCTCGGTCAACAAGGTAGCTGCGGCCCAGTACATGGGGGGCCGCACCTCCGGTGTGGACGCGATCCTCACGGCCGGCTCGCCGCAGCAGCTGATCGAGCAGCTCGCGGTGCAGCGCGTGATGGCGACCGAGATGTCGGCGCAGATGAAGAACTTCCGCTCGATGGGCGAAAAGGCCGCGTTGGCCGAGAAGGAGTCGGCGAAATCAGCCGCCGACGCCAAGACCGCCGCCGAGCAGGCGGCCGCGGTGCGCGCCGACCTGCAATCCAAGCAAAGCCAGCTGCAGGTGCAGATCGCCATCGTCAAGTCGCAGTACCAGGCGTTGAGCCCGGCCCAGCGAGATGCGATGACGGCGCTGCCGCCGACCCCGCCGGTGCCCGCGCCCGAGGCGTTGCCGCCGGCGCAGGATCCCGGCGTGTTGGCTGACCCGCCGAACGGGATTCCGCCCGGTGACGTCGCTCCGCCCGAGGGTGCACTCCCTGACGGGGGCGGCGGCCATTCCGGCACCGTCATCCAGGCGGCGCTGAGCCGCATCGGCTCGCCGTACTCCTGGGGTGCGGCAGGTCCCAGCTCGTTCGACTGCTCGGGCCTGGTGATGTGGGCGTTCCAGCACGCCGGTATCTCGCTGCCGCACTCGAGTCAGGCCATGGCCCGCGGCGGCCAGCCGGTCTCGGCGGACTCGATGCAGCCCGGTGATGTGGTCACCTATTACTCCGACGCCTCCCACGTGGGCATCTACATCGGGGACGGCATGATGGTGCATGCGTCGACCTACGGCACCCCGGTCAAGGTGGCCCCGGTCAACAATGCGCCGATCTACAACGTTCGCCGGTACTGAGCCTCACCCTGAACGCCCGCAGGCGCCTGCTTGTCGCAGTTCTGCTCGGGCAACTGGTTCTGGCGGCGGTCCTGCTGTGGGAGCCGTCGTCGTCGCCACCGCATCCGTCCGGGCCTCCGGCGGCGTCGTCCCGGACCCCCGTCGCGTCGTCGCCGCCACAGCCAGATCCGGTCATGTCGATGGTGCTGCCCGATGGGCGCACTGCCAGCCTGCTTGCCCTGGGTGGAACCCAGTCGCAGGCGCTGCTGGGTCGCCTCGGCTCCGAACTCGGTGAAGCCGCCGCGACGGTGACCGCGTTCTGGGGGCCGGACTGGCCGCGGCACATCGAGATCGCGGTCGCGGGCTCTGATCGGCAGTTCCGGGTGCTGGCCGGCGGGGCCGCCGACATCGCCGCGACCACCACTGCGCAACGGATCATGTTCGCCCCCGGCGCCGCCGGCATGAGCCCGGCCGCACTGCGAATCGTGTTGCGCCATGAGCTGTTTCATTACGCGGCGCGGTCGGCGACCGCGGCCGACGCGCCGCGCTGGCTGACCGAAGGGGTGGCCGACTATGTCGGCCGACCGCCCACGGCGGTACCGGCGCAGGCCGGGATGGCGGCCCGGCTGCCCACCGATGCCGACCTCGACACACCCGGGGCTGCCCGCAGTCTGGCCTATGACCGGGCGTGGTGGTTCAGCCGCTACGTCGCCGACGCCTACGGGGTTCCGAAGCTGCGTGAGCTGTACGTGCGCGCGTGCGGTCCGGGCCATCCGGATGTGGCCACCGCGGTGCACGAGACGTTGGGGGTCGACCTCGACGCCGTGGTCGCCGGTTGGCAACGCTGGCTGACCGGATAGCCTTGCGCCGATGGGCAGCAGACGGATCGCAGATGGCAGTCAACCGCGATGACGCGGGTTTTGTTGGTCACCAACGACTTTCCGCCGCGTCGCGGCGGCATCCAGTCGTATCTGGAGGCGTTCGTCGGTGAGTTGGTGCGCGACGGCTCGCACGACCTCACGGTGTACGCGCCCAAGTGGAAGGGCGCCCCAGACTTCGACAACCGGGCCGCGGCCGCAAATTACACCGTGGTGCGCCATCCCACCACGCTGATGCTGCCCGAGCCGACCGTGGCGACCCGCATGCAGCGGCTGATCGCCGAGAACGACATCGAGACCGTGTGGTTCGGGGCAGCAGCACCACTGGCGCTGCTGGGGCCTTTGGCCCGCCGGGCCGGAGCCCGGCGCATCGTGGCCAGCACCCACGGCCACGAGGTCGGCTGGTCGATGCTGCCGGTGGCACGGAGCGCACTGCGCCGGATCGGCGACGACGCCGATGTCGTGACGTTCATCAGCCGCTACACCCGCGGCAGGTTCGCCTCGGCGTTCGGCCCCCGGGCCGCGCTGGAACGTCTGTCGCCCGGCGTCGACACCGACCGCTTCGTGCCCGATCCGGTGGCCCGGGCCGAGCTGCGGACCCGCTACGGGCTGGGGCAGCGTCCGGTGGTGGTGTGCCTGTCCCGCCTGGTGCCGCGCAAAGGGCAGGACACGCTGATCCGCGCCTGGCCTGCCATCCGGCGCCGCGTCCCCGACGCCGCGCTGGTCATCGTCGGCGGGGGACCGTATCTGCAGCACCTGCAACGGCTCGCGCACACCCATGACGTGGCCGCCGACGTCACCTTCACCGGAGCGGTGCCGGGGGCCGAACTGCCCGCGCACCATGCGATGGCCGATGTGTTCGCCATGCCGTGCCGGACGCGCGGGGCGGGCCTGGACGTCGAGGGGCTGGGCATCGTCTACCTGGAGGCCTCGGCGTGTGGTGTGCCGGTGGTCGCCGGAACCTCAGGCGGGGCACCGGAAACCGTGCTGGACGGCAAGACCGGCGCCGTCGTGGACGGCAACGATGTCGGGGCCGTCGCGGCCGCCATTTCCGACATACTCGCCGATCCCGGTCGCGCCGCCGCGATGGGTGTGGCGGGACGCCACTGGGCAGTCGACAACTGGCAGTGGCGGTCCCAGGGCGCCCGGCTTACCGGGCTGCTCTCGGGCTGAGCCCGCGAGATCAGCCGTAGAGCGCCGCGATGTCGGTGGCGAACTTCTCGGCCACCACCTTGCGCTTGACCTTGAGCGTCGGGGTCAGCTCACCGGTGTCCTCGGTGAAGTCGACGGGAAGGATCCGGAACTTACGGATCGACTCGGCGTGCGACACCGCCTGATTGGCCTCCTTGACCGCCAGGTCGATCTCGGCCAGCAGATCCGGGTCGTCGGCCAGATCGCCGACCGAGGCGGCGGAGTCCTTGCCGTTGCGCTGCTTCCAGCCGGGGAACGCTTCCGGGTCGATGGTGATGAGCGCGGCGATGAACGGCTGCTGATCGCCGACGGCCATCGCCTGGCTGATCAACGGGTGGGCCCGCAGCCGATCCTCGAGCAGCGCCGGTGCGACGTTCTTGCCGCCCGCGGTGACGATGATCTCCTTCTTGCGCCCGACGATGGTCAGGAAGCCGTCGTCGTCGATGGCACCCAGATCGCCGGTGTGGAACCAGCCGTCGGTGAACACCGCGTTGGTCTCGGCTTCATTGCCCCAGTACCCGCTGAACACCACACCGCCCTTGACCAGCAGCTCGCCGTCCTCGGCGATGCGCATGCTGTTGCCGGGCATCAGCTTGCCGACCGAGCCGACCTTCAGGTCGTTGACCCGGTTCACGGTGATGGCCGCGCTGGTCTCGGTGAGGCCGTAGCCCTCGTAGATGCTCAGTCCCACACCGCGATAGAAGTGGCCCAGCCGCGCGCCCAGCGGTGCGCCGCCGGAGATCGCCGCGCGGCATTCGCCGCCAAGGGCCGCCCGCAGCTTGCCGTAGACCAGCTTGTCGAACAGCGCGTGCTTGGCGCGGAGAATCAAGGACGCGCCGCCGGTGTCCTGGGCCTTACTCCACTCGATCGCGGTGTCCGCCGCGATCGCGAAGATCTTGCCCTTGCCGTCGTTGCGGGCGTTCTGCTCGGCGGTGTTGTAGACCTTCTCGAACACGCGGGGCACCGAGACCACCAGCGTGGGCTTGAAGATGCCGAAGGTCGGGACCAGGTTCTTGATGTCACTGGTGAAGCCGAGTGTCACCTTGTTGGTGAAGGCCGCGATGGTGATGGCCCGCGCCAGCACGTGGGCCAGCGGCAGGAACACCAGCATCCGTTCACCCGGGGCCAGCTCGGTCGGGAAGCAGGCCTTGGCGCCCCGGATCTCGTAGAGCAGGTTCGAGTGGGTCAGCTGGCAGCCCTTGGGCTGGCCGGTGGTGCCCGAGGTGTAGATCAAGGTGGCCGGATCGGCGGACCGGATTCCGGCCAGTCGCTTGTCCAGTTCGGCGGCGTCGGCGGATTTACCGGACTCGGCCATGGCCTCCAGTGCGGGCGTGCCGGTGCCGTCGATCCGCAGCACCTGGCGCAGCTCGGGCAGCTGACCACGGAGCTGTTCTACCGTCTCGGCGTGCGCGTCGGTCTCGGCGAAGACGATCTTCGCCGCGGAGTTGTCGAGCACGAACCGCACCTGCTCGGCCGAGGAGGTCTCGTAGATCGGCACGGTCACGGCGCCGACCGACAGGATCGCGAAGTCGATGATCGGCCACTCGTAGCGGGTGGCCGACAGGATCGCCACGCGATCGCCGGCCTGGATGCCCTCGGCGATCAGTCCCAGCGCCACCGATCGGATCTGGTCGGCCGCTTCGGCGCAGGTCACGTCGGTCCAGGCGCCGTTGACCAGGCGCCGGAAGATGACGTGATCAGGGCTGTCCGCCGCGTGCGCGGATACCGAACCGACGATGCTGTCGTGCTCGTCGACGGTAAACGACGCGGGGACGCTGTACTCCCGCACTGACTCACGCACGATCTTGCCCTCCAGGCTTGTATACCGGCTTTGCGCGTCAGCCTAGTCGGCCGCAGTAGGCAGATGATCACGCATATGTGAAGCTTGTCCGCGATGAACAGCATTCAGATCGCCGACGAGACGTTCGTCTGCGCCGATCCGGTCGCCGTGGGCGCCGCGGTCGCCGATCCCGCCAGCTGGCGGCGGTGGTGGCCCGACCTGGTGCTCAAGGTCGTCGAAGACCGTGCCGAGAAGGGCCACCGCTGGAACGTGACCGGTGCGCTGACCGGAACGATGGAGATCTGGCTCGAGGAGGTGATGGACGGCGTCGTGCTGCACTACTTCCTGCACGCCGAACCGTCCGGCGCCACGGCCAAGCAGTTGGCCGAGATGGATCTGGCAAAGATGAACCACCAACGCCGCGTGGCGGGCAAGGTGATGTCGTTCGGGATCAAGCAGCGGTTGGAGTCCGCTCGCCCGGTCGGAGTGTCCCGACTGGCCTGACCGGCTCCCTCGACGGGAGGGTAGATTTCTCTCCCGAGAGCCAGGGCAGCCCCGTGGGGTGGGGAAGCAGGGCATCCCCGCGGGCGGGGAGAAGGGTGTGGCGGTGGCCGACAAGACGACACAGACCATCTACATCGATGCCGATCCGGTGGCGGTGATGGATGTCATTGCCGATATCGGCTCGTATCCACAGTGGGTCGCCGAGTACAAGGAAGCCGAGGTCCTCGAGACCGACGCACAGGGCAACCCCAAGACCGCCAGGCTGGTGCTCGACGCCGCGGTGCTCAAGGACACCATGGTGCTGGCCTACAAGTGGCCCGCCGATCGCACCTCGGTGACCTGGTCGCTGGTGTCCAGTTCGCTGTTGCGGTCGCTGGAGGGGACATATCGCTTGGCGCCCAAGGGATCTGGCACCGAGGTCACCTACGAGCTGTCGGTCGATCTGATGATCCCGATGATCGGTCTGCTGAAGCGCAAGGCTGAGCGACGGCTCACCGATACCGCGCTCAAGGACCTGAAGAAACGAGCAGAGGGCTGAGTGGGTTCGCCGGACGGGAGCGCACGGACCCCTGCGAGGATCAGCCTGTTCGTCGGCAAAGGCGGGGTAGGTAAGTCGACGCTGGCGACAGCCACCGCGGTCCGTGACGCCGCGTCCGGTCAGCGCGTGCTGATCGTGTCCACCGATCAGGCGCACTCCACGGGTGATGTACTCGGGATCCCGCTCGCCCCAACAGGTCAACGTGCGCCCACCCGGGTACTCAGTGACCTGGACCCCGGACTGGCCGATGCGGGCGGGGTGCTGGACGCCCTCGCGCTCGACACGCTGGCCCTGCTGGGTGCGCGCTGGGTCGAGACGGCCGGCCCGCTGGCGGCGCGCTTCCCGGAGTCGGATCTGGGAGACGTTGCCCCTGAAGAACTTTCGGCGCTCCCGGGAATCCAGGAAGTGCTCGGGCTGCACGAGGTGGGCGAGCTCGCCGATTCCGGGTGCTGGGATCACGTGGTGGTGGACTGCGCCTCGACCGCTGATGCGTTGCGGATGCTCACGCTTCCGGAGACCTTCGGCCTGTACCTGGAGCGCGCCTGGCCCCGGCACCGCCGGCTGTCCGGCTCGCCGGACGCGGTCAGTACGGCCATCGTCGCCCTGATCGAACGCGTCGATTCCGGCATCCGCAGGCTGGGCACGTTGCTCACCGACGGCTCCCGGGTGAGCGCCCACCTGGTGCTGACCCCCGAGCGGGTGGTGGCGGCCGAGGCCGCGCGGACGTTGGGATCCCTTGCCCTGATGGGGGTCGAGGTCACCGAGATCATCGTCAATCAGATTTTGGTGCAGGATGATTCGTTCGAGTACCAGAACTTGCCTGCCCACCCGGCGTTCGACTGGTACACCGAGCGCATCGCCGAGCAGCAGTCGGTGCTCGACGAGCTCGATTCCACCATCGGTGATGTTCAGCTGGTGCTCGTCCCGCACGTGCCGGGGGAGCCGATCGGTCCCAAGGCGCTGGGGGAGCTGATCGACAGTGCCCGACGGCGCGACGGGTCACCGCCGCCGGGTCCGTTGCGACCCGTCGTCGACCGGGAGTCGGGGTCTGGACTCGATGCGGTGTACCGGTTGCGGCTAGAGTTGCCGCAGATCGACTCGGCCGGCCTCACGCTGGGACGCGTCGATGATGACTTGATCATCGGCGTCGCGGGCATGCGACGCCGGGTGCGGTTGGCCTCTGTCCTGCGTCGGTGCATCGTGACAGATGCGCAATTGCGGGGTAGCGAACTGACGGTACGTTTTCGTCCGAATCCGGAGGTGTGGCCGGCATGACGGGGTCTCATCCCGAGCTGGGTTCGGAGTTGCGCCAATTGGCCCAGGAAATTCTCGACCGGCTGGATCCGGCGGTGCGGTTGGCAGCGGCCAATTTCGCGGCGTCGGCCGACGACAGTCCGGGCAAGTGCCAGCAGGTGTGGTGCCCCGTGTGCGCACTGGCCGCGGTGATCAACGGTGAGCAGCATCCGCTGCTGTCGGTGATCGCCGAGCACAGCGTGGCCCTGCTGACGGTGATCCGCGCGGTCCTCGATGACGGCAGCGACGGGTCCGGCAATGGTGGGGATAACGGCCCCGGTGGAGGTAGCCCGCCACCCGATGGTGGTCCGGATACGCCGCCGCCCGACGATTACCCGCGTCCGCCGCCTCCCGGTCGCTACCAGCACATCCCGGTCTCGGTCGAGGACTGAGACGTCGCTGAGACACAGCAGGCATCCAGGGCTTGCTGTGGTAGCCACAACATGGCCTGGGTACAGTTGTCGCAGAGCATTGCGCGGTGCGCACAAGGTGGAGGGTCCATGTGGTATTGGCTGTTCAAGTATGTCCTGTTGGGCCCCCTGCTGGCCGTTCTCGGTCGGCCCAAAATCAGTGGGCTGGAACATGTTCCGACCAACGGTCCGGCAATCCTGGCCAGTAACCACCTGGCGGTGATGGACAGTTTCTACCTGCCGCTGGTGGTCAACCGGCGCATCACGTTCCTGGCCAAGCAGGAGTACTTCACCGGCACCGGGATCAAGGGCCGGTTCCTGGCGTGGTTCTACACCGTCGTCGGCCAGGTGCCGATCGACCGCACCGATGCGGATTCGGCGCAGGCAGCGCTGACCACCGCCAAGCGCATTCTGGGCGAGGGCAAGCTGCTGGGGATGTATCCCGAGGGCACGCGCTCACCGGACGGCCGCCTCTACAAGGGCAAGACCGGGCTGGCCCGCTTGGCCCTGGAGACCGGTGTGCCGGTGATCCCGGTGGCCATGGTCGGCACCGATGTGGTCAATCCGCCGGGGTCGAAGGGGCTGCGGTTCGGCCGGGTCGAGGTCAGGTTCGGCAAGCCCATGGACTTCAGCCGGTTCGACGGCCTGGCGGGTAATCGGTTCATCGAGCGCGCCGTGATCGACGAGGTGATGTACGACCTGATGGATCTGTCCGGCCAGGAGTACGTCGACATCTACGCGGCCGCCATCAAGGAGAACGCGCAGCAGACCAACGGTCAGCCGGTCGACGCGAGCAAGCCCGCGTCTAGGCTGCCGCACGCCGCTGCGGGTTAGGCCCGCTCGCCGCCGCTCAGGCGGGCCAGCGGGCTGTGCGTTATCGCCACCGTCTTGCCCGCCGTCGCGGTGGACACGGCGCCGATCACGACGATGACCGCGAGCGCCCACCACAGGTAGGAATCGGCGGCCAGCTGCCGAAGCACGGGCGCTGCGGTCTCGTGGTGGGGTGTCAACAGCGAGATGGGTGTCCACACCATCAGGGCGAGCCCGATCACGGTGACCGCGGCCAGATACAGCGAGGCCCGGTGCGTCTGGCGCATCCGGTAGGCCAGCACGCCGGTCACCAGCAGGGTGGGGAGCGACCACACCCAGTGGTGCGACCACGACACCGGCGAGACCACCAGGCCGAACATCGCCACGCAGATCAGCGCGACCACCGGGGACTCGTCGGTGCCGGAACGTAGAACACGCCGCACCGCCCAGACCGTCAGCGCCAACACCGCGAAGCAGGCGAGCACCCACAACACGAACCGCGGACCCTCGGACAGGCCGAACCGGGCCAACGTGCCCGCGATGTTCTGGTTCGTGTTCAGGGTGGCGGTACCGATCCGGTCGGTGTTGCGCACCGTCTCGGTCCAGTACTCGATGGAGTCGGTCCACGCCAGCACGAATCCGGCGACGGTCGCCACCACCGCGGCAGCAGCCGTCCGCAGCAGGGTGTGGATGTCGCGGCGCAGCAGGAAATACAGGACGAACACCGCGGGAGTGAGCTTGAGCGCGATCGCCAGGCCCAGCAGAACGCCGCGGGGCCAGGGCGTCCGGCGCGGCACGCAGTCGGCGACCACCAGCGTCATCAGCACCACGTTGATCTGGCCGAACTCGAAGTTCGACCGGATGGGTTCCAGCCAGATGACCGCGGGCACCACGAGCGCGGTGGCCAGCCAGCAGCGGCGCAGCCAGGCCGGCTCCGCGGTGATCGTGGTTTCCGGCCAGACGTTCAGCCGCGTCAGCACCATGACCATCGAGATGATCAGCAGCAACAGCGTGGTTGCGGTGATCGCCACACTGGCCGCGGGCAGCGAGAGCCAGGCGAACGGGGCGAACATGATCGCCGCCAGTGGTGGGTACGTGAACGGCAGGTCGAGGCCGCCCTGGGTGTGGAAGATGGCCCCGTCGGCATACAGCGGTTGGTTGTCCAACCACGCCCGCCCGCCCATCCGGTACACGTCGATGTCGATGCGATAGGGCACGTGGCCCAGAAGCCGCCAGCCGACCAGGATCAACCCGGCCACTGTGAGCAACTGAAAAAGCCGCCACCCGATCGTCGGTGCCCAACCAGCTGCGCCGGGCGACTGCCGCTTACTCATGTTCTCAACAGACTATCGGGGGTAGCCCGAGGACGGCGCATCCGCACTCGCGACGCGCGCAGGTCGGCGTAAGTTCTTTGTGCGTGCACGCGACCGTCCACCTCGATTTCCTCGCCCCCGATCGCCTGCCTTTGCTGTGCTGCCTGGTGGCGTTCATTCTCACGTTCTTCGTGACCCGCATCGTGGTGCGTTACATCCGCCGGAACGCCGACAGCGACCGCCCGCCGAGGTGGTGGCAGCCCCGCAACATGGGACACGGTTCGCTGCACATCCACCACATGGTGATCGGTGTCGTGCTGGTGATGGTGTCGGGCGTGACGATGGTGACGCTGGCCGTCAGCGGTGGGGTGGCGGAGTTCACCGTGGCCGCGGTGTTCTTCGGTATCGGTGCGGCCCTGGTGCTCGACGAGTTCGCGCTGATCCTGCACCTTTCCGACGTGTACTGGGCTGAGGACGGCCGCACATCGGTAGATGCGGTGTTCGCCGCCGTGGCGGTGGCGGGGCTGCTGATCCTCGGTTTCAACCCGCTGTCATTCTTTGATATCGATATCTGGCGCGAGGACCAGTCGCCCGCGGTCCGCGCGCTCGTGGTCGCGGTGGCGGTGCTGACCTTGGCGCTGGCGGTGGTCGTCCTGCTCAAAGGCAAGGTGTGGACTGGATTGGTGGGGATGTTCATAACGCCGTTGTTGTTCGTCGGGGCGGTGCGGTTGTCGCGGCCGCATGCGCCGTGGGCGCGCTGGCGCTACACCGGCAACCCCCGCAAGATGCACCGCGCCCTGGAGCGGGAGCGCTGGCTGCGCCGGCCTGTCGTGCAGGCCAAACTGTGGCTGCAGGACGCGATCACCGGTATGCCGAAGTTCCCCGATGACGCCACTGTCGACGCGCAGCTCGATCGCGAGATCCATGCGGCCCCCGCGCCGCAGTCACCGGCCACGAAGACGGAGCAGATCGCCTGATGCGCTACTTCTACGACACCGAGTTCATCGACGACGGTCGCACCATCGAGTTGATCTCGATCGGCGTCGCGGCCGAGGACGGACGCGAGTACTACGCGATCTCGACCGAATTCAACCCGGACCGCGCGGGCCGGTGGGTGCGAAAGCACGTGCTGCCCAAGCTGCCGTCCCCGTCCTCGCAGCTGTGGCGGTCGCGTCGGCAGATCCGGTCGGAGCTGGAGGACTTCTTCGACATCGACGGTGACGAGCCGATCGAGCTGTGGGCCTGGGTGGGCGCCTACGACCATGTGGTGCTGTGCCAGCTGTGGGGCCCGATGACCGACCTGCCACCGGCGATGCCGCGGTTCACCCGCGAGCTGCGCCAGTTCTGGGAGGACCGCGGCTCGCCGCGGATGCCACCGCGACCGACCGAGGCGCACGACGCGCTGGTCGACGCCCGGCACAATCTGCACCGGTTCCAGTTGATGACGGGGATGGACCTCACACCCGCGCGGGATCGCGGCCTCACACAGCCCTGAAAACAGCCGTTCACCGGCGGCTACCATGAACGGGTGAACTGGACCGTTGACATCCCCATCGACGAGCTGCCGCCACTGCCTCCGCTGAGCGACGAGTTGCGTCAGCGGCTCGACTCGGCCTTGGCCAAGCCGGCTGTGCAGCAGCCCAGCTGGGACGCGGACGAGGCGAAAGCCATGCGCACCGTGCTGGAGAGCGTGCCTCCGGTCACCGTGCCGTCGGAGATCGAGAAGCTCAAGGGCCTGCTGGCCGACGTCGCGCGGGGTGAGGCGTTCCTGTTGCAGGGCGGCGACTGCGCAGAGACGTTCGTCGACAACACCGAGCCTCATATCCGGGCCAACATCCGCACCCTGCTGCAGATGGCGGTCGTGCTGACCTACGGCGCCAGCATGCCGGTGGTCAAGGTGGCCCGGATCGCAGGCCAGTACGCCAAGCCGCGGTCATCGGATCTGGATGCGCTGGGGCTGAAGTCCTATCGCGGCGACATGGTCAACGGCTTCGCCCCGGATGCCGCGGTACGCGAGCACGATCCGTCGCGGCTGGTGCGGGCCTACGCCAATGCCAGCGCCGCGATGAACCTGGTGCGCGCGCTGACCTCGTCCGGGCTGGCGTCGTTGCACCTGGTGCACGACTGGAACCGTGAGTTCGTCCGGACGTCGCCGGCCGGGGCCCGCTACGAGGCGCTGGCCGGGGAGATCGACCGAGGCCTGAAGTTCATGTCCGCCTGCGGGGTGGCCGATCGCAATCTGCAGACCGCCGACATCTTCGCCAGCCACGAAGCACTGGTGATCGATTACGAGCGCGCGATGCTGCGCCTGTCGGACCCGGCCGAGAACCCGGACATGCCACCCAAGCTGTACGACCAGTCGGCGCACTACCTGTGGATCGGTGAGCGCACGCGTCAGCTCGACGGTGCCCACGTGGCGCTGGCCGAGGTGATCGCCAACCCGATCGGGATCAAGCTGGGGCCGACCACCACTCCGGAGCAGGCCGTCGAATACGTCGAGCGGCTGGATCCGAACAACGAGCCGGGACGGCTGACCCTGGTGACCCGGATGGGCAACAACAAGGTCCGTGATCTGTTGCCTGCGCTCATCCAGAAGGTCGAGGCCACCGGTCACAAGGTGATCTGGCAGTGCGACCCCATGCACGGCAACACCCACGAGTCGTCGACGGGTTACAAGACCCGGCATTTCGATCGCATCGTCGACGAGGTGCAGGGGTTCTTCGAGGTGCACAACGCCTTGGGCACCCACCCGGGCGGCATCCATGTCGAGATCACCGGTGAGAACGTGACCGAGTGTCTCGGTGGGGCACAGGACATCTCGGATTCGGATCTGTCCGGACGCTACGAGACCGCGTGCGATCCGCGGCTCAACACCCAGCAGAGCCTGGAGTTGGCGTTCCTCGTCGCCGAGATGCTGCGTAGCTAGAGGAGTGCACCGACGTTGGTGCCGACCGTCCAGGCCGCGGCAGCGACGAGGCCGGTCAGAGTGATGATCGCGATCACCCAGAACACCAGCGCTCGTCTGGCGCGCTGCCGGGCCCAGTAGAACTCGCCCATCTCGATTCCGGCGAATTGTCCTGCGCCGAAAGAGTTTTCCACGGCGTCGGGATCAGCCGGGATTGGCGCCCAGTCGTGGGGGTCCCGAGTGATCTCACGAGTGGGCCGGCGTGGCGCAGGTGCCGCCGGCGGTGCGGCTGTCACGACGGTGGCGGCCTCGACGCGGGGATCCTCGGGCTCGCCGAGATCATGGACGCGGGTGGCGGCCAGGTGCTGTGCCGACTGCTGCGGTGCGGGCACCCGGAATGCCGGCAGCCCGAGGTCGTCGACGATCTCGTGCAGTTCGGCCCGCATCTCGTCGGCGTCGGCGAACCGCCGGCGGGCGTCGCGGGCGGTGGCCCGGCGCACCAACTCGTCGAATTGTGTTGGCACCCCTGCGATTACCTTGCTCGGCGGGGGTACATCGTGGTCCATGCGCTGGTAGGCGACCGTCAGTGCGGAGTCTCCGGTGAACGGCGTGACGCCGGTGAGCAGTTCGTAGGTGAGGATGCCGACCGCGTACACATCGCTGCGTGGGTCGGCGTCACCGGTGCTGACCTGTTCGGGGGACAGGTAGGCCGCGGTGCCGAGGATCACGCTGGTCGAGGTGATCTTGGCCTCCGCCACGGCGCGTACCAGACCGAAATCGGCGATCTTGACCTCGCCGTCGTCGGAGATCAGCACGTTCTCGGGCTTGATGTCGCGGTGTACGAGTCCGGCGCGATGTGCCACCGCGAGCCCACCGAGTACCGGTTCCAGCACCGCGGCAACGGCATGCGGGGGCATCGGACCACGTTCGGCCAGCAGTTCGCGAAGTGTGCCGCCCTCGATCAGTTCCATCACCAGAAAAGGCGACTGGCCGCCGGCCCCGCCGCCACCCTGGTCATACACCGCGACCAGGCCCGGATCCTTCAACCGGGCAACGGCCTTGGCCTCACGGCCGAACCTGGTCAGGAAGTGGCTGTCGCCGCTGTAGCGGGAGTCCATCACTTTCAGGGCGACGGGACGGTCCAGGCGCACGTCGAGTCCGCGATAGACCGTGGACATACCGCCGGTGGCGATGGGTGTGTCCACGCGATAACGCCCGTCCAGCATCGTGCCGACGAGTGGATCCGGTTGCTGCCCCACCGGACACATGTTACGAGTCGTGGCCGAGGACCTAGAATCAGTGCGGTGAGCAGCATTCCAGCGGCCGATGACGTATTGGACCCCGACGAGGCGGTCTACGACCTACCCACGGTGTCGGATTTGCTCGGCATCCCAGTTACCAAGGTGCACCAACAGTTGCGGGACGGGCAGTTGATCGCCGTCCGCCGCGACCGCGTTCTGGTGGTGCCGAAGATCTTCTTCGATGACAACGGCCATGTGACCAAGCACCTGCCCGGCCTGCTGGTCGTGCTGCGTGACGGCGGCTACCGCGACACCGAGATCGTGCGGTGGTTGTTCACCCCGGACGAGTCGCTGACGATCACCACCGACGGCCGCACCGAGCAGGTCTCCAACGCCCGCCCGATCGACGCACTGCATTCCCATCAGGCACGTGAGGTGCTGCGCCGCGCGCAGGCGTTAGGTTACTGACGGCTGGTTCTGTGTCTGCGGCTCGACGGGCGCCTCGGGGGCGCGGTAGAGCGCGTACCACGCCACCACGGCGCACGCCGTGGTCAGCAGGACATGTGCCCACGAGTACATGCCGTGCGCCCCATCGGGTTTCCACATCACCATGATCCAGGTGGAGAATCCGGCGATCGCGGCGATGGCGGGCCGGGTCTGGATCAGGGCGGCGGCCACCGCCAGCGGCCAGGTGTAGTACCAGGGCAGCGCGGCCGGGACGAACAGCACGACCACCACCATGGCGAGGGTGATGCCGGTGAGGGCTTCGCGGTCGGTGTGCCGGTAGCGCCACCACAACAGCGGCAGCGCGATCACGATGGTGAGAATGCCGATGATCCGCGCGACCTCGAGCACGGCGTAGAAGTTGACCGGAAAGATCAGGCCGCCAATGGCATTGATGAGGTTGGCGGCCGCGGTGGGCACGGTGAGCCAGTTGATGATCTTCACGGAGCCGGCCAGCGCCGTCAGCCAGCCCAGGCCGACGCCGGCCAGCACCGAGGTCACCGCGAACACCGCAACGAAGATCAGCACCGAGGCGGCCGTGGCGACCGCGAAGGCACGCACCGCGGGCAGGTCTCTCTTGTCGCGCAATTGGCGCATCCATACCCAGACCAGGAACGGCAACGCGAGCCCGGCAGTGGCTTTGACCGCGACGGCGATCGCGATGAGACTGACGCCGATCACCGGCCGGCCCGCGAAGGTGAGCGCGATGGCGGCCATCATCAGCCCGACCATCAGCATCTCGTTGTGGACGCCGCCCATCAGGTGCACGATCACCAGCGGATTGAGCACGCAGATCCACAGCGACGCGGCCCCGTTGGCGCCGACGTGCCGGGCGATCCGGGGCGCGGCCCAGATCAGCAACAGCAGGCCGGGCAGCATGCACAGCCGCAGCAGCATGGTGCCGGCCACCACATCGTCGCCCACCAGGATCGTGACGAACTTGGCGACCAGGATGAACGCAGGCCCGTAGGGGGCGGTGGTCGTCGTCCAGATCGGACTCACGTTGTCCAGCAAGGAGTTCGGGTTCTCCACCGGACCCACCACATACGGGTCGAAGCCGTCGCGCAGCAGCGCTCCCTGCGCGAGGTAGGAGTAGGTGTCACGGCTGAACAGCGGCACGCTCAGCAGCAGCGGTGCCAGCCAGAATCCGGTGGTGGCAACCATGGTGTATTCGGTGGCGGTGCCGTCGATCACGCGCCGGCCCAGCCACAGCCAGGCGATCAGCATCACCGCGACGCCTGCCCACAGCAGGATCGAGGACAGCACCAGGCCGTGCCCGAACCGCAACCAGGACAGGTGCAGTGACTCCAGCAGCGGGTCGTGCAGTCGGGTGCTGCCCGCGCCGAGCCCGCCGATGGTCAGCAGCGCCGCGCCGAGGCAACCGACCCGTGCGGGTCGGGCTTCGGCGGATACTGCGAACGTGGCGAGACGGGAGATATGTTGCGCGACCCCCGTCTTCGGGGTCTCGGTCGGCATAGTTGTCATGAGGGAGTCGTCATGTCGTTGTGACGGTCTCCTACGCCGACCGGTTCGCGGCGAACCGGGCGATCTCGGCGAGGCCGGTCTTCGCCTGGTCGTGGATCGGTGCGGCCGCCAGGGTGTCCAGCGCGCGGTGGGTGAGCATCTCGATGTGCGTCTCGACGGCGGCAAGCGCGCCCACTGATTCGATGGCCCGGCACAGGTCGTTGACCTGTGCGTCGGACAGCTCGGTGCCCACGGAGGTGCGCAGCAGTTCGGCGGCGGCGGGATCGGACTTGTCTGCCAGCTCGAGTGCTTCGGCCAGCAGCACGGTGCGCTTGCCCGACCGCAGGTCGTCACCGGAGGGTTTGCCGGTCACCGCCGGGTCGCCGAACACCCCGAGGACGTCGTCGCGGAGTTGGAAGGCGACACCGAGATCGTTGCCGACCTGGTGGAAGATCTGCTGCACGTCGGGCCGGTCGGCGGCTGCCGCGGCGCCCAGCTGTAGCGGCCGGGCCACCGTGTAGGACGCGGTCTTGTAGGTGTTGACGTTCATCGCCGAGGCCACCGATTCGGCACCGCTGGACTCCGCGACGATGTCGAGGTACTGGCCGCCCAGCACCTCGGTGCGGATGTGGCGCCAGACCTGCTGGACGCGTTTCTGCGCGTCGGCCGGGATGGCCGCGGAGGCGACGATGTCGTCGGCCCAGGCCAGTGCGAGGTCTCCGGCCAGGATGGCCGCCGACAGGCCGAATTGGCGCGAGGATCCGTGCCAGTTGCGCTCGTGGTGCCGGTCGGCGAACAACCGGTGCACGGTCGGCAGGCCGCGGCGGGTGGCCGAGTCGTCGATGACGTCGTCGTGCACGAGGGCGCAGGCCTGCAGCAGCTCCAGCGCGGCGAACAGCCGCAGCACGTCGTCATCGGCGGGGCGATCGGCCGGTTCGATCACCGCGCGCCAGCCCCAGAAGGCGAAGGCCGGGCGCATCCGCTTGCCCCCGCGGAGCACGAACTCCTCGAGGGCCTCGGTCAGCTCGGCGTAGTCGGTTCCGATGTACTCGCAGTCGCGGCGGCGCTCACGCAGATAGTCGCGCAATTGGTCGGTGACGGCTTCGGCCAGCTCGACGGTTGACGGAGCCGATGTTTGCACGCTCAGCGCCCGCCCCTTTCTGTCGTCAACGGTGTGCCCCCGAGTGCATTCAGAGTAGAGCGTGCCACGGGTTTTGTACCAAGTGAGTACGGCGTAGCTGTGAGGCGGTGCGCGGGATCAGTCGCTGCCGGCGACGGGGTCACCCGGCTTCGGCGAGGTGTCGCGGCTCATCCATGCCAATGCGCCGATCACTCCGGCGACCAGGAACGCGCCGACGACGAGCCAGATGGTGGCGGTGGTGAACGACCGGGCACTCGGGTCGGTGTAGCGGGCCTGGGCGTTCATCGTGCTGACGATTCCGGGTCGCAGTTTCCATTCGACGATCGAGGAGCTCACCTGATCACCGTTGGTCGAGGTCACCTCGCCGGGGAATGACACGGTCAGCAGAACGTCGGCTTGTGGATCGGACAGCGAGGTCAGGTCGACCCGGCCCTCCAAAATCACCAGGTCACCCGCGCGACGCAGGGAGATGTCGACTCCGGCGGCGTCGCGGCTCATCCCGGCCAGCTGGGGCAGCTCGGCGAACGAGAGGTCGGAGAACACCGCCTGGGAGCCGACGTAGTCGTCGCGGCTGTACTCCGAGACCGCCACCTTCGTGGCGAACGGGAGGTTGTTGAGCAGCTGCGGGCCCTTGTCCTCGGCGTTGCGCGGCTTTGCCGCCGCGATGATCTGGCCGGACACCCGGTCGTCGGGGGAGACGGTGATCGAGGTGCGGACCCTGACGCAGCCCACCGCCATGGGCAGGATCAGCAGCAACATCACCAACGTGAGGAAGCGGGTCCGGCTGCGACGGCTCGGTGGTCGGACATGCACGCTGGTCATCGTGCCAGATGTCACAGCGGCAGTGGGCGACCGAGGATGGCAAATGGCCGGGGGTCGCCGGCGAAGTGGTAACCGCGGATCACATCGGTGAAGCCGAGGCGCCGGTACAACCGCCACGCTCGATTGGCCTCGCCGTTGATCTCAGGGGTGGACAACAGCACGTGAGATTCGGCGCGGCCGGTCAACAGTCGCCTGGTCAGGGCCTCGCCGATGCCGTGCCCCTGCGCGCGGGGCTCGATGTGCAGCTCGGTGAGTTCGAAGTAGCTGGCCATCAGCTCGGCGATGCTCCCGGGGCTGGTACCCACCCGCTGCAGGCCGGAGATGACCTGCTGCTGCCACCACTGATCGGGGGCCCCGCTGTAGCCGTAGGCGATTCCCTGCAGCGGCGCGTTGATCAGATCGGTGGTGCCGGGCGCGGCCGATGCGTCGGCGACCTCGACTGCGGCCACGCATTTCCAGCCTGCGCGCCGGGTGTGTTCGAGCCAGAGGGCGGCGCGTTGTTCCTCGGTTCCGCGGGGGTAGCGCATGGCGTCGACGTACACGCGCAACGCCTCGGGGAGCCGGCGCTTCATGTCGTCCGGCGACAGATCGATCAGATACGTCGCCAATGCCCTCGCCTTTCGTCTGCCCGGCGGCTGCCGAGCTCATTATCTTCAGCATTATCCGGTTGTGAGGCGGTCGGTCCCATCGACCGGGGCGATCTCGGAACGGCCTACAATCGAGTACGAACAAGGTGGTACGGCTCGGATCGACCTCGTATCATTAGGCTTAGGTGCCCGTGATTGCGGGCATGTGAAATTTTGAAAAGCGACGGCGGCGTCGGCAAGGAGGGACGAATGCCACTCTCCGATCATGAGCAGCGCATGCTCGATCAGATCGAGAGCGCGCTCTATGCCGAGGATCCCAAGTTCGCCTCGAGCGTTCGCGGTGGGACCTTGCGCGCGCCATCTGCTCGGCGGAGGCTGCAGGGCGCGCTGTTGTTCGTGCTCGGCCTGGCGTTGTTGGTTGTCGGTGTCGCGGTGAAGTCGCTGTGGCTCGGCGGTTTCCCGGTTCTGTCGGTGTTCGGCTTCGTGGCGATGTTCGCCGGCGTGGTGTTCGCCGTCACGGGTCCGCGGGTCACCGGAGGACGTGACCGTGCGGCCCAGGGGTCCGGCAACGCACCGCGTCAGCGTCGTCAGCGCGGAGGGTCGTTCACGACCCGGATGGAAGACCGCTTCCGCCGCCGGTTCGACGACTGAGCCGGCCGACGGTTTCAGGGGGTAGCCCGTAAGGGGCTGCCCCCTTTTTTGTTGCTCAGCGACACGCCGAGTAGTTCGGTGGCGCACCCGCGTGGGGTGGTGTGGGGGAGAGCGCCGGATTCTCAGGGATTCTCGCCCCACAACCCCCCACCTTCCCGACGCAGGCTTTTACCTGCGGTTTTTCCTCATCGGCTGCCGAATGCCGACGTTTCGGCGTGCGTTTTTGGTGGTTCCGGGGGGATCGGGTGGGGAGAAAGTCCAAACTTGGCGGACTAAATGGAGCAAAGTGGGGGATCGTGGGGTAAAGTGGCGGCCAACGGGGAAAACGGAGCCCCGTTCGGAGGGCAGAAGGCGAAGCGACTCGGGATCCGAACCGGGTGGCGGGAGGTGTCCAGATGTTTCTGGGTACCTACACGCCCAAGCTCGACGACAAGGGGCGGCTCACGCTGCCCGCCAAGTTCCGCGACGCACTGGCAGGAGGGTTGATGGTCACCAAGGGCCAAGATCACAGCCTTGCCGTGTATCCGAGGGACGAGTTCGAAAAGGTGGCCCGGCGCGCTGCTGACGCATCGCGGAGGAACCCCGACGCACGGGCGTTTCTCCGCAACCTGGCGGCCGCCACCGATGAGCAGCATCCCGACGCGCAGGGCCGGATCACCCTGTCGGCGGATCACCGTCGCTACGCGAGCCTGTCCAAGGAGTGCGTGGTGATCGGGTCGGTCGACTACCTGGAGATCTGGGACGCAGAAGCCTGGCAGTCCTACCAGGAGACCCACGAAGAGAACTTCTCCGCGGCCACCGATGAAGCTCTGCGCGACATCCTCTGATGCGGCCCATCAACCGGCGGCTGGCCTGGACCTAGCCCGTGCAACGAGGCCTCTGCCCGAATTGGCCCTGGCGTACTTCCCCAACGCCAGGTCCGTTAATTCGGACAGAGACCCCGGTGCAGGGGCCAATCCGAGCGGAGGTGTTTCAGCGGTGCCAGATTCCCCAGATCACTCAGACTCCAAGGGCCACGGCCATATCCCGGTGCTGCTCGACCGCTGCGTCGAGTTGCTGGCCCCGGCACTGACCCGTCATCACGACGACGGAACCGGCGCGGTTCTGGTGGATGCCACCCTCGGCGCGGGCGGCCACACCGAACGCTTTCTCACCGACTTTCCCGGTCTGACGGTCATCGGACTCGACCGTGACCCCAACGCACTCGGCATCGCAGGCGCTCGACTGGCCCCATTCGGCGACCGGATCCGGCTGGTGCGGACCCGCTACGACGGAATCACCGGGGCCGTCACCGAATCCGGCTTCCGCCAGATCGACGGAGTGCTGTTCGACCTCGGCGTGTCCTCGATGCAGCTGGATCAGGCCGAACGCGGCTTCTCCTACTCCACGGACGCACCGCTGGACATGCGGATGGATCCCGACGCGCCACTGACCGCGGCCGACATTCTCAATACCTATGACGCCAAGTCGATCGCCCGGATCCTGCGCGACTACGGCGAGGAGCGCTTCGCCGGCCGCATTGCCGACAAGGTCGTCAAACGGCGTGCACAGCAACCGTTTTCCACCACCGGCGAGTTGGTGGAGCTGCTCTACGAGGCGATCCCGGCACCGGCGCGCCGCACGGGCGGGCATCCGGGCAAGCGCACCTTCCAGGCGCTCCGGGTCGCGGTCAACGGCGAACTCGATTCTCTGCGGGCCGCGCTGCCGGCCGCGCTGGCCGCATTGGCCGACGGGGGACGCATTGTGGTGATGTCCTATCAGTCGCTCGAAGACCGGATCGTCAAGCAGGCGTTCACCGCGGCCACCGCATCGAGGACCCCGCCCGGCCTGCCCATCGAATTGCCAGGCCACGAACCCGAATTCGTCACACTGACCCGCGGCGCCGAGAAGGCCCGCCAGGTCGAGATCGATCGCAATCCGCGTAGCGCTCCGGTGCGGCTGCGGGCACTGGAAAAGGTTGGGGAAGGGGGGAACTCATGAAGGTGAAGCGACCCGAACAGCTGCGTGAGTCCGATCGCAGGCGTCCGGTGCGTCAACCCGCGCGAGGGAGCGGACGGCGCAGTGAACAGGCGCCGCCGCGCAAGCGCAGGCCGGGTTCCGAGCAGCGGCCGGCACGGAGCGCTCCGGGTACCGGGCCGATTCAGCGTCCGGGCACGCGCCCGGCCCGGCCCAAGAGCGCCAGCCAGGCCAAGGCCCGGGCGAAGGCGCGTAAGGCCAAGGCCCCCAAGGTTGTCCGCCCGCCACTACGGGTGCGGCTGCGGGAACGCCTGCTGGTCCGGCTGGCCTCGGTCGAGCTCAATCCGCGGGTCCTGATCTCCCGGGTCCCGTTCGTCGTTCTGGTGATCGCGGCACTGGGCCTCGGCCTCGCGGTCACCCTGTGGCTGTCCACGGGTTCGGCCGAGCGGTCCTACCAGTTGGGTCACGCCCGTCAGGTCAATGAGGGCCTGATGCAGCAGAAAGAAGCACTGGAACGTGATGTGCTCGAGGCGCAGGCCGCTCCGGCGCTGGCCGAGGCTGCCCGCAACCTGGGGATGATCCCGTCGCGCGACACCGCGCACCTGGTGCAGGATGCGGCAGGCAACTGGACTGTCGTCGGCACTCCCAAGCCCGCCGAAGGCGTGCCGCCGCCTCCGCTCAACACGCCGCTGCCGGAAGAGGCCCCGCCGGCCCCGCCCGCACCCCCGGCTCCGCGGGTGCTCGATCCGCGCGAGCTGACGGTACGGACTCCGCGTGCGGTTTCCCCTGCGGTACCGGGCATTCCGGTTCCGCAGGCCGATGCGGCCCACGGCGTTCCCGGTGCCGTGCCACCGGTGCCCGGACCGGTACCGGCGGCACCGCCGGCCGCTCCGGACGTGCTCGCGGCACCTGCGCCCGCGCCGATGCATCTGCCCGGTGTGCCGACCGCGCCCGGCCCGGCGGCACAAGTGGAACCGGCTCAGCCGGAGGCGGTGGCTCCCGCTCCGGCTGCGGTCGCGCCAGGCCCGGCCGCGCCCGCCGCACCGGCGCCGGTACTGGCCGCTCCCGCGGCGCCGGGACCCGCGGTCCCGCTGGAACAGTTCAGCCGGCCCACTGCACCGGAGGTGCACATCCCGGCTGCTGCGCCTGCGCCTGCACCCGCCGTCGCCGTCAACGCCCCGGTTCCCGCCACATGAGCCGCCGCCCGGGCCGCCAGGGCCAGACGCCGAAGCCGCAGCGGGCCAAGACGGCATCTCCCGGGCCGGGGCACGAGGCCCGGGTTCGCCGCACCAGGGTCGCCGCTACCGAAACTGGTTTGCGCAGTTCGTCCTTCGTGTTCCGGAACCGTGCCGGAAACGTGGTGATGATCGCGGTGCTGGTGATCGCGGCCGCGCAGTTGTTCACCCTTCAGGTGCCAAGGGCTGCGGGTCTGCGTGCCGAGGCGGCCAGCCAGCTCAAGGTCACCGATGTGAACCCCGCCATGCGGGGCAGCATCGTCGACCGCAACGACGACAAGCTGGCGTTCACGATCGAGGCCAAGGCGCTGACGTTCCAGCCGGTCCGGGTCCGCAAGCAGCTCGCCGAGGCCAAGGCCAAATCCAGCGAGGCACCCGATCCGGACCGCCGGCTCGTCGACATCGCCAAAGAGATCGCCGGACGGCTGGACAACCGGCCCGACTTCAAGACCGTGCTCAAAAAGCTCAGGAGTAACGAGACTTTCGTCTACCTGGCCCGCGCGGTCGACCCCGCGATCGCCAGCGCGATCATGGACAAGTTTCCCGAGGTCGGTGCCGAGCGGCAGGATCTCCGGCAGTACCCGGGAGGTTCGCTGGCCGCCAACATCGTCGGCGGGATCGACTGGGACGGCCACGGCCTGCTGGGGCTGGAGGATTCGCTCGACTCGGTGCTGGCCGGCTCCGACGGTTCGGTGACCTACGACCGTGGTTCCGACGGCGTCGTGATCCCCGGCAGCTACCGCAACCGGCACGACGCGGTCAACGGGTCCACGGTGCAGCTGACCCTCGACGACGACATCCAGTACTACGTCCAGCAGCAGGTGCAACAGGCCAAGGATGCCTCGGGTGCCAAGAACGTCTCCGCAGTGGTGCTCGATGCGAAATCGGGTGAGGTACTGGCGATGTCGAACGACAACACGTTCGACCCGAGTCAGGATCTGGGACGGCAGGAGAGCCGGCAGATGGGCAACCTCCCGGTCTCCTCGCCGTTCGAGCCCGGGTCGGTGAACAAGATCATCACGGCCTCCGCGGCGATCGAGTACGGGCTGGCCAATCCGGACGAGGTGCTGCAGGTGCCCGGCTCGATCGACATGGGCGGTGTCACGGTCCGGGACGCGTGGAACCACGGCGTGATGCCGTACACGATGACCGGTGTGTTCGGTAAGTCGTCGAACGTCGGCACCCTGATGCTGGCCCAGCGGGTCGGCCCCGACCGGTTCTACGACATGGTCCGCCGGTTCGGGCTCGGTCAGCGCACCGGCGTCGGCCTGCCCGGTGAGAGCGGGGGCCTGGTGCCGCCCATCGACCAGTGGTCGGGTAGCTCGTTCTCCAACCTGCCGATCGGACAGGGCCTTTCGATGACGTTGCTGCAGATGGCCGGGATGTACCAGACCATCGCCAACGACGGGGTGCGCATGCCGCCGCGGATCATCAAGTCCACCATCGCCCCCGATGGCACCCGTACCGACGAGCCTCGGCCCGAAGGGGTCCGGGTGGTGACACCGGAGACGGCCCGCACGGTGCGCAACATGTTCCGCGCCATCGTGCAGCGCGATCCGACGGGCGCACAGCAGGGCACCGGACCGCAGGCCGCGGTCGAGGGCTATCAGATCGCGGGCAAGACCGGTACCGCCCAGCAGATCAATCCGGCGTGCGGCTGCTACTACGACGACGTGTACTGGATCACCTTCGCCGGGATGGCACCTGCCGACGATCCGCGGTACGTCGTGGGCATCATGATGGACGCACCGCACCGTGCGGCCGACGGGTCACCGGGATCCTCGGCGGCACCGCTGTTCCACAACATCGCATCGTGGCTGCTGCAGCGGCACAACGTTCCGTTGTCGGCTGATCCGGGGCCGCGATTGACCCTGCAGTCGACCTGACACCGATAGTCGTGGGTGATGCGGTCGGCGTACCGCAGATGGGTACTGTGGCATGGCCATGAAGCTGCGTCCCAGCCGTCCCGCCGGCCAATACCTCGTGCCGCTCGCCGAACAGGTTCAAGCGGTAGCCGCCACCGGAAATCCACTGCCGGAACTTCGGGTTACCGGAGTGACCTTGCGCGGTCAGGACGCCCAGCCGGGGGATCTGTTCGCTGCGCTGCCGGGTTCGGCGGTGCACGGCGCGCGCTATGTGCCCGATGCGCTCTCCGCCGGGGCCGTGGCGGTGCTCACCGACCCCGCGGGCGCCGCTGAACTGGACGGGCTCGACGTCCCGGTGCTGGTTCACCCCGACCCTCGTTCGGTGCTCGGTGAGGTGGCGGCCGAGGTGTACGGGCGTCCGTCCGAGCGGCTGACGGTCATCGGGGTGACCGGAACCTCGGGTAAGACCACCACGACGTATCTGGTCGAGGCCGGACTGCGCGCCGCGGGCCGGGTGGCCGGGCTGATCGGCACAGTAGGCGTGCGCATCGCGGGCCGCGATCTGCCGAGCGCGCTGACCACTCCCGAGGCGCCGGATCTGCAGGCACTGCTGGCCGTGATGGTCGAGAGCGGCGTCGACACCGTGGTGATGGAGGTGTCGAGCCACGCACTCACGCTGGGTCGCGTCGACGGGATCGGGTTCGCGCTCGGCGGTTTCACGAACCTGTCGCGCGACCACCTGGACTTCCATCCGACGATGGAGGACTACTTCGAGGCCAAGGCCCGGCTGTTCGATGCCGGGTCACGCAATCATGCCGCCGCGGCGGTGGTCTGTGTCGACGACGAGGCGGGCGCGGCGATGGCCCGCCGGGCCGAGAAGGTGATCACCGTCAGCGCCGCGGGCGCGGCGGCTGACTGGCAGGCGCGCAACATCAGGGCGGTCGGCGTCGGATCCCAGGAGTTCACTCTCGTCGATCCCGCCGGGGTGGCCCACGAGCTTCGGATCGGGCTGACCGGCGGATACAACATCGCCAATGCTGCCCTGGCGACCGCGCTGCTGGACGGGGCCGGGGTGACACCGGAGCAGGCCGCCCCGGGACTGCGTGCGGCGACCGTGCCGGGCCGGCTGCAGCCGATCGACCGCGGGCAGCCGTTCCTGGCTCTGGTCGACTACGCGCACAAACCCGGCGCGCTGCAGGCGGTGCTGGAAACCCTGCGGGGATCGGGCCCGCGGCGCGTCGCGGTGGTTTTCGGAGCCGGGGGCAACCGGGACACGGGCAAGCGGGCGCCGATGGGGCGGGTCGCGGCCGAGCTGGCCGATCTCGTCGTGGTCACCGACGACAATCCCCGGGATGAGGACCCCGCGCTGATCCGGGCGGCGATCGTGGCCGGAGCGCGCGAAGCGACCGCAGGTGCCGAGGTGGTGGAGATCGGTGATCGGCGCGCGGCGATCGACCGTGCGGTGGCCTGGGCCGGGCCCGGTGACATCGTGCTGATCGCAGGCAAGGGCCACGAGAGCGGGCAGACGGCCGGCGGTCACACCCGGCCGTTCGATGACCGTGACGAGTTGGCGGCGGCGTTGGAGGCACTCAAGTCAGGGGAGTCGGGCACGTGATCGAGATGACCATCGCCAGGATCGCCGAGATCGTCGGCGGCGAGTTGGCCGACATCACTGCCGAAGAGGCCGCCACGACCCGCGTCACCGGCACCGTCGAATTCGACTCCCGCGCCGTGGGGCCCGGTGGCCTGTTCCTGGCTCTGCCCGGCGCCCGCTCCGACGGCCATGACTTCGCCGCGGCGGCGGTGGCGTCAGGGGCTGCCGCCGTGCTGGCCGCACGCCCGGTCGGGGTACCGGCTATCGTGGTCGCTCCTGCGCCGGGCGGGGCCGACTCCGATTCAGGCGCTTTGGAATTCGACACCGACGGCTCGGGTGCGGCAGTCCTGGACGCGCTGGCCAAGCTCGCGGCGGCGGTGGCCGCCGAGCTCGTCGCCGGTGGGTTGACGATCATCGGGGTGACGGGATCGTCCGGCAAGACCTCGACAAAGGATCTGCTGGCCGCGGTGTTGGACCCGCTCGGGCAGGTGATCGCGCCGCCGGGCTCGTTCAACAACGAGCTGGGGCATCCGTGGACGGTACTGCGCGCCACGCCGGAGACCGATTACCTGATCCTGGAGATGTCGGCCCGGCATCCGGGCAATATCGCCGCCCTGGCCGCGATCGCCCCGCCCCAGATCGCCGTGGTGCTCAACGTGGGCACCGCCCACCTGGGCGAGTTCGGTTCCCGTGAGGCGATCGCGAACACCAAAGCCGAGTTGCCGCAGGCTGTTCCGGCCTCGGGCGTGGTGATCCTCAACGTCGACGACTCCGCCGTGGCGGCCATGGCAGGCAAGACCGAGGCCCGGGTGGTGCGGGTATCGCGCGAGCCCGGCTCCGAGGTCGACGTGTGGGCAGGCCCGGTCGCGCTCGACGGTCTGGCGCGTCCGCGGTTCACCCTGCACGCGGGCGAGGACGAGGTCGACGTGGCACTGGCGGTGCACGGCGATCATCAGGTCGGCAATGCGCTGTGTGCGGCGGCGGTGGCGTTGCAGTGCGGTGCCCGCCTGGAGCAGGTGGCCTCGGCACTGGCGGGCGCGGGCCCGGTCTCGCGGCGCCGCATGCAGGTCGGTACCCGCGCCGACGGTGTGACGGTGATCAACGACGCCTACAACGCCAACCCGGATTCGATGCGGGCCGGGCTCAAGGCGCTGGCCTGGATGGCCCGGCAGGGCACGGGTGAATCCGCCGGTGAGGCGGGTGGAAAGCGCCGCAGCTGGGCGGTGTTGGGGGAGATGGCCGAACTCGGCGACGACGCGATAACCGAGCACGACGCCATCGGACGGTTCGCGGTGCGCTTAGATGTGTCTCGGTTAATCGTCGTCGGAACCGGGAGGACTATGAACGCCATGCACCATGGCGCGGTGATGGAAGGTTCGTGGGGATCTGAGTCGACGATGGTCGACGACGCCGACGCCGCGCTGGCCCTGTTGCAGGCCGAGCTGCGGCCGGGGGACGTGGTGCTCGTGAAGGCATCCAACTCGGTGGGGTTGGGTGGCCTCGCCGATGCCCTGGTTGCCGCGGCCGGCCCGGCCGCAGACGGGGATGCCGCCCGATGAAGCTCATCCTGATCGCCGTCGGTATCGCTCTGACGGTCTCGATTCTGCTGACGCCCGCGTTGATCCGGCTGTTCACCAAGCGTGGGCTCGGCCATGAGATCCGCGAGGACGGCCCGGCCAGCCACGCCAAGAAGCGCGGCACCCCGTCGATGGGCGGTGTGGCCATCGTGGCCGGCATCTGGGCGGGCTACCTGGGCACCCACCTGGTCGGACTGGCGCTGGGCGGCAACGGCCCGTCGGCATCGGGCCTGCTGGTGTTGGGGCTGGCCACGATGCTCGGCCTGGTCGGTTTCGTCGACGATCTGATCAAGCTCCGGCGCTCCCGCAATCTGGGGCTGAACAAGACCGCCAAGACCGTCGGGCAGCTCACCGCCGCGGTGTTGTTCGGTGTGCTTGCCCTGCAGTTCCGCAACGGCGACGGGCTGACCCCGGGCAGTCCCGAGCTGTCGTATGTCCGCGAGATCGCCACGGTGACGCTGGCCTCGTGGGTGTTCGTGCTGTTCTGCGTCGTGATCGTCAGCGCCTGGTCGAACGCGGTCAACTTCACCGACGGCCTGGACGGGCTGGCCGCAGGCGCGATGGCGATGGTGAGCGCGGCGTACGTGCTGATCACGTTCTGGCAGTACCGCAACGCCTGCGCGACGGCGCCGGGCCTGGGCTGCTACAACGTGCGTGATCCGCTGGACCTCGCGATCATCGCGGCCGCCACGGCGGGTGCCTGCATCGGCTTCCTGTGGTGGAACGCCGCACCGGCCAAGATCTTCATGGGGGACACCGGCTCGCTGGCTCTGGGCGGCATCATCGCCGGGCTGTCGGTGACGAGCCGCACCGAGATCCTCGCGGTGGTGCTGGGTGCCTTGTTCGTCGCCGAGGTGACCTCGGTGGTCGTGCAGATCCTGACGTTCCGCACCACGGGCCGCCGGGTGTTCCGGATGGCGCCGTTCCATCACCATTTCGAATTGGTGGGGTGGGCCGAGACCACGGTCATCATCCGGTTCTGGCTGCTGACGGCGATCGCCTGCGGTCTGGGTGTGGCCCTGTTCTACAGCGAGTGGCTCACCGCAGTCGGGGCCTGATGGTGGCGGGTCCATCCGGCGGGCGCGGCGGTGACGACGATCTCTCGCTGCTGACCCCCGGGGCTCCGGTGTTGGTGACCGGGGCGGGGGTGACCGGACGCGCCATCCTGGCCGCGCTGGCACCTCTCGGTGTCGCCGCGACACTGTGTGACGACAACGCCGAAGCCCTGCAGGCGTACGCCGAGCAGGGCACCGCAGTCATCGATCCGGCAGGCGCGATCGCCGGTATCGCCGACTACGCGCTGGTGGTGACCAGCCCCGGATTCCCGCCCACGGCCCCCGTCCTGGCCGCCGCGGCCGAGGCCGGCGTGCCGATCTGGGGCGATGTCGAGCTGGCCTGGCGGCTGGACGCCGCGGGCCGCTACGGTCCGCCGCGGCGCTGGCTGGTGGTCACCGGCACCAACGGCAAGACCACCACCACCTCGATGCTGCACGAGATGCTGTCGGCCGACGGCCGGCGAAGCCTGTTGTGCGGCAACATCGGTGATCCGGTGCTGGCGGTGCTCGACCAGCCCGCGGAGTTGCTGGCGGTCGAGTTGTCGAGCTTCCAGTTGCACTGGGCGCCCTCGCTGCGCCCGGAAGCCGGCGTGGTGCTGAACGTGGCCGAGGACCATCTGGACTGGCACGGTTCCATGGCCGCCTACGCCGCCGACAAGGCCCGGGCGCTGGCCGGCCGGGTGGCCGTGGTGGGCCTCGACGATCCGGTGGCCGCTGGTCTGCTGGCGACCGCCGGCGCGTCGGTTCGGGTGGGGTTCCGGCTGGGCGAACCGGCCGCCGGTGAGCTCGGCGTGCGCGCCGGCAAGCTCGTGGACCGCGCTTTCGGTGCCGACGTCGAGTTGGCTGATGCCGCGACCATCAGCGTGGCCGGACCGGTGGGGGTGCTCGACGCGCTGGCGGCCGCGGCGCTGGCCCGGGCGGTCGGGGTGGCGCCGGAGTCGATCGTCGCCGCGCTGGCGTCGTTCCAGGTCGGCAGGCACCGCGCCGAGTTGGTCGGGGAGGCCGACGGGGTGCGCTATGTCGACGATTCCAAGGCCACCAACCCGCATGCCGCGCAGGCTTCGATCACTGCGTTCGACCGCGTGATCTGGATCGCCGGGGGCTTGCTGAAGGGTGCCTCGGTCGATGAGCTGGTGCGCCAGGTGGCGAATCGGCTGGTCGCGGTCGTCCTGATCGGGCGCGATCGGCAGATGGTTGCCGATGCGTTATCGCGACACGCCCCGGATGTCCCCGTCGTCGAGGTTGTGACGGGGGAGGATTCTGGGGTGCTTGAGACAAATGAGTCTATTGGTGACCATGTGACTCGTGTGATCGAAGTCGCGGACCGGCCGGTCTCCGACGCGGTCATGACGGCGGTCGTGGATGTCGCCCGCGGCCTGGCCACCTCGGGTGACACCGTGTTGCTGGCCCCGGCAGGCGCGTCCTTCGATCAGTTCAGCGGCTACGGCCAGCGTGGCGATGCGTTCGCCGGCGCCGTCCGCGCCGCGATCGGGTAGGCGAGATGGCCAGCATCCTGGCCCGGTTGCGCAGCCGTGGCGGCGAGGCAACCGGCGATACCGCCGCTGCTGAGGGCGGCACGGCCGAGGCGAGCCCGACGGCCGCAGCGCCGCGCACCCGGTTCGGCGTCTGGCTGGGTCGGCCGATGACGTCGTTCCACCTCATCATCGCGGTTACCGCGTTGCTCACCACGCTGGGGCTGATCATGGTCCTTTCGGCGTCGGGGGTGTACTCCTACGACTTCGACGGATCGCCGTGGGCGGTGTTCGGACGTCAGGTGATGTGGACCGTCGTCGGACTCATCGCGTTCTACCTGGCGCTGCGAATCTCGGTGCGGACCTTGCGGCGGATGGCGTTCCCCGGGTTCGCCTTCACGATCGTGCTGCTGGTCCTGGTGCTCATCCCGGGAATCGGCAAGGTGGCCAACGGTTCCCGTGGCTGGTTCGTCGTCGCCGGATTCTCGATGCAGCCCTCGGAGCTGGCCAAGATCGCCTTCGCGATCTGGGGTGCTCACCTGCTGGCGGCCCGCCGCATGGAACGGGCCTCGCTGCGCGAGATGTTGATCCCGCTGGTGCCCGCCGCGGTGATCGCGCTGGCGCTGATCGTCGCCCAGCCCGACCTCGGGCAGACCGTCTCGCTGAGCATCATCCTGCTCGGCCTGCTCTGGTACGCGGGCCTGCCGCTCCGGGTGTTCCTGTCCTCGCTGCTGGCTGCCGTGCTGGCGGCAGCGGTGCTGGCCGTGTCCGCGGGCTACCGGTCCGACCGCGTGCAGTCCTGGCTGGATCCCACCGCCGACGGGCAGGGGATCGGGTACCAGTCTCGGCAGGCCAGGTTCGCGCTGGCCAACGGCGGAATCTTCGGCGACGGGCTGGGTCAGGGCACCGCCAAGTGGAACTATCTGCCCAACGCGCACAACGACTTCATCTTCGCCATCATCGGCGAGGAGCTGGGCTTCGTCGGCGCGCTGGGTCTGCTCGCGCTGTTCGGGCTGTTCGCCTACACGGGCATGCGTATCGCCCGGCGTTCGGCCGACCCGTTCCTGCGCCTGCTCACCGCGACCACCACGCTGTGGATCGTCGGCCAGATGTTCATCAATGTCGGCTACGTGGTGGGCCTGCTACCGGTCACCGGGCTGCAGCTGCCACTGATCTCGGCCGGTGGATCTTCGCAAGCCACAACGCTTCTGATGATGGGGCTGATCACCAACGCGGCCCGGCACGAACCGGAGGCCGTCGCGGCGCTGCGGGCCGGGCGCGACGACCGGATGAACCGGTTGCTGCGGCTGCCGCTGCCCGAGCCGTACGTCCCGACCCGGTTGGAGGTCGCCCGCAACCGGCTGCACGACCGCAGGAAGACGCCATCGCGCAGCGCGGGCAAGCCCGGGGCGAAGCCGGCCGGTAAGCAGGCAGGCAAGCAGGCCAGGACCAAACAAGCAGGGGCCAGGCAGCCGGCAGCGCGCCGCTCGCACAGCGGTGACCGTCCGGTCCGCCGGTCGGGTCGCGCCACCGGTCAACAGCCGGCCGGGGCTCGCAGGTCCTCGGTCCGATATCCTGCAGGCCAGCGGAAACAGGGGCAACGGGCCCGGACTTTGGAAGGTCAGCGTTACGGGTGAGCGAGGGTAAGACGGGCCGGGCGACATCTGGTCCTCGGGGGCAGGAACCCGGTGACCGGGGGATATCCATCGTTCTGGCCGGTGGCGGCACGGCAGGTCATGTCGAACCGGCGATGGCGGTGGCCGACGCACTCCGCGAACTCGATCCGCAGGTGCGGATCACCGCCCTCGGGACGGCCCGGGGGCTGGAAACCCGGTTGGTGCCCCAGCGCGGCTATGACCTCGAGCTGATCACCCCGGTGCCGCTTCCGCGCAAGCCGTCGGGTGATCTGGTGCGGTTGCCGCTGCGCGTGCGCACCGCGATCCGGCAGACCCGTTCGGTCCTGGCCGGCGTCGAGGCCGATGTGGTGATCGGGTTCGGCGGCTATGTCGCGCTGCCTGCCTACCTCGCCGCCCGCGGAGGCTTCGGCCTGCACGGACGTCGTCGCGCCGTCCCCGTGGTGGTGCACGAGGCCAATGCCAGCGCAGGCCTGGCCAACCGAGTCGGCGCGGTATCGGCGCGCCGCGTGCTCTCGGCGGTCCCCGAACCGGGGCTGCGCAAGGTCGAGGTGGTCGGGGTGCCTGTGCGCGCGGCGATCACCTCGCTGGACCGGGCCGCCTTGCGGGCCGAGGCCAGGGCATTCTTCGGATTCGCCCCAGACGCCAAGGTGCTGTTGGTGTTCGGCGGTTCGCAGGGCGCGCAGTCGATCAACCGTGCGGTGTCGGCGGCCGCCGAAGCCCTTGGCGCTGCGGGTGTTTCGGTGCTGCACGCGCACGGGCCGAAGAACACTCTCGACCTGCCGCCGGCCGCGGCGGGAGCACCGCCGTATGTCGCGGTGCCCTACCTGGACCGGATGGACCTGGCTTATGCCGCGGCGGATCTGGCGATCTGCCGGTCCGGCGCGATGACAGTGGCAGAGGTGACCGCGGTGGGACTGCCCGCGGTGTACGTCCCGCTGCCGATCGGCAACGGCGAGCAGCGGCTGAACGCGCTCCCCGTGGTGTCGGCCGGAGGGGGAATCGTCATCGACGATGCCGAGCTCACCGGCGGTTTCGTGGCCGACACGGTGGCAAGCCTGATGACCGACGATGCCCGGCTGGCAGAGATGACGGCCGCCGCGTCGTTGTCGGGTCATCCCGATGCCGCGAGACGGGTGGCGCAGGTCGCCCTCGACATCGCCCACGCTCAACGAAAGAGGCTGCAGTGAACGGTAATTCACTTCCGGCCGAACTGCAGCGGGTGCACATGGTCGGGATCGGGGGCGCCGGGATGTCCGGCGTGGCCCGCATCCTGCTGGACCGTGGCGGCCTGGTTTCCGGGTCGGACGCCAAGGAGTCGCGCGGTGTGGTGGCGCTGCGGGCCCGCGGTGCCGAGATCCGCATCGGTCACGACGCGTCGTCACTGGACCTGCTGCCGGACGGGCCGACCGCGGTCGTCACCACCCATGCCGCGATCCCGAAGACCAATCCGGAACTGGTCGAGGCCCGGCGGCGCGGAATCCCGGTGATCCTGCGCCCGGTGGTGCTGGCCAAGCTCATGGCGGGTTACACCACGTTGATGGTGACCGGTACCCACGGCAAGACCACCACCACGTCGATGCTCATCGTCGCGTTGCAGCACAGCGGTTTCGACCCGTCCTTCGCCGTGGGCGGTGAGTTGGGCGAGGCGGGGACCAACGCCCATCACGGCAGCGGCAAGTGCTTTGTCGCCGAGGCCGACGAGAGTGACGGCTCGCTGCTGGAATACACCCCGAATGTCGCGGTGGTCACCAACATCGAAGCCGACCACCTGGACTTCTTCGGCAGCGAGGAGGCCTACACCGCGGTGTTCTCCGCGTTCGTCGACCGCATCGCGCCGGGCGGCGCCCTCGTGGTGTGCACCGATGACCCAGGAGCCGCCGCACTCGCCGAACACACTGCCGCACTGGGTATCCGGGTACTGCGATACGGCAGCACACCGAGCGACGATCTGGCCGGCACCTTGCTGAGCTGGGAGCAGCAGGGGACCGGCGCGGTGGCCCACATCCAGCTCGCCGGAGAGCCGCACCCGCGTGCGGTCCGGCTCGCGGTGCCCGGCAGGCACATGGCACTCAACGCCCTCGCCGCACTGCTGGCCGCTGTAGAGGTGGGCGCACCCGCCGAGACCGTCCTCGACGGGCTGGCCGGATTCGAGGGTGTACGGCGGCGTTTCGAGCTGGTGGGTTCACTCGGCGGGGTCCGGGTCTTCGACGACTATGCGCACCATCCCACCGAGGTGCGGGCCACGCTCGAGGCGGCCCGCACCGTCGTCGACCAGACCGGTGGTCGGGTCATCATCGCCTTTCAACCGCATTTGTATTCGCGCACAGCGACTTTCGCGACAGAGTTCGGTGCTGCGCTCAGCGAAGCCGACGAAGTCTTCGTGCTCGACGTCTACGGCGCGCGGGAGCAGCCACTGCCCGGTGTCAGCGGTGCCACCGTCGCCGAGCATGTGAGCTCGGCGGTCACCTACGTGCCGGATTTCTCGGCGGTGGCTGCTGTGGTGGCGGCCGCGGCGCGCCCCGGTGACGTGGTGCTCACCATGGGTGCCGGTGACGTGACCATGCTCGGCAAGGAGATCATCACCGAACTCGGTATCAAGGAGAACCGCACGACCCCGGGCCGTCCCTCGACGGGTGCGCCGTGACCGAGACGGGTGCTGAGGGTCCCGACGACGGGGCCGAAGTTCCCGGCGAGACCGGTTCCGCACCGGCTGAGTCTGATGTGCCGCCCGCGGCGGGATCTGATGTGCCGCCCGCGGCAGGATCTGATGTGCCGCCCGCGGCAGAAGCCGACTATGAGGGCCCACGCCGCCGCGCCCGCCGCGAGCGCGCCGAGCGGCGCGCGGCACGGGACCGGGCGGTGGCGATCGAGAATGCCCGCCGGGAGGCCAAGCGCAGGGTGGTCGGGCAGTCGGCTGCTGCTCCGAACACTGTGGCCCGCAGCACTATTCGTGGTCTGAAGGTCTTGCTGTGGTCCGCGCTGGCGAGTGTGGTCGCGGTGGCGTTGGGTCTGGTCCTGTACTTCACGCCGGTCATGTCGGCCCGCAACGTCGCGGTCAGTGGTGCGGCCGCGGTGCCGCAGGAGCAGGTGCTGGCCGCGGCCGCGGTGGCACCGGGCACGCCGCTGTTGCAGGTCAACACCGATGCGGTCGCCGAGCGGGTGGCCACCATCCGGCGGATCGCCACGGCCCGGGTGCAGCGCGAGTACCCCTCGACGTTGCGGATCACGGTCGTCGAGCGGGTTCCGGTAGTGGTCAAGGACTATCCCGACGGTCCGCACCTGTTCGACCGCGACGGCGTGGATTTCGCCACCGAGCCGCCACCGCCGACCCTGCCTTACCTGGACGCCGACCATCCGGGCCCGACGGATCCGGCCACCAAGGCGGCGCTCGAGGTGATGCTGGCGCTGCCGCCCGATGTGGTGGCACAGGTGGGACGGATCGCCGCGCCGTCGGTGGCCTCGATCGCGTTGACGCTCACCGACGGTCGGGTCGTGGTGTGGGGGACCAACGACCGGACCGACGAGAAGGCGCTGAAGCTGGCCGCCCTGCTGACCCAGCCGGGCCGTACCTATGACGTGTCCAGCCCGGATCTGCCCACTGTCAAGTAGATCCGGCGAAAAATTGCCGCGCGGCGCGTCGGCGCGCCTGCCGCGATCACCGGCGTCGGCCCCCTACCGTTCTGTTTGCGCGGAACTACTTGACATAACTCTAAGCCTATGGTTGAGGTTGAGGGTTTGCCCAGAGGAGATCGGCGCCAGGAACACTGTGAACACCCGACCTGGGAGGAAGACGATCCATGACCCCCCCGCATAACTACCTCGCGGTAATCAAGGTGGTTGGTATCGGCGGCGGCGGTGTCAACGCCGTCAACCGGATGATCGAACAGGGCCTCAAGGGCGTCGAGTTCATCGCCATCAACACCGACGCACAGGCACTGCTGATGAGCGACGCCGACGTCAAGCTCGACGTGGGTCGCGATTCCACCCGCGGACTCGGCGCAGGCGCGGATCCCGAGGTGGGCCGCAAGGCTGCCGAGGATGCCAAGGACGACATCGAGGAGCTGCTGCGCGGCGCCGACATGGTGTTCGTCACCGCAGGCGAGGGCGGCGGCACCGGAACCGGTGGCGCACCCGTCGTCGCATCGATCGCACGCAAGCTCGGCGCCCTCACCGTCGGCGTGGTGACGCGACCGTTCTCGTTCGAGGGCAAGCGGCGAAGCAACCAGGCGGAGAACGGCATCCAGACGCTGCGCGAGAGCTGCGACACCCTCATCGTCATCCCCAACGACCGGCTGCTCCAGATGGGCGATGCCGCCGTGTCGCTGATGGACGCCTTCCGCAGTGCCGACGAGGTGCTGCTCAACGGTGTCCAGGGCATCACCGACCTGATCACCACCCCCGGCCTGATCAACGTCGACTTCGCCGACGTCAAGGGCGTGATGAGCGGCGCGGGTACGGCGCTGATGGGCATCGGCTCGGCGCGCGGAGACGGTCGCGCGCTCAAGGCGGCCGAGATCGCGATCAACTCGCCGCTGCTGGAAGCCTCGATGGAAGGCGCGCAGGGCGTGCTGCTGTCGGTGGCCGGCGGCAGCGACCTGGGCCTGTTCGAGATCAACGAGGCCGCCTCGCTCGTCCAGGATGCGGCGCATCCCGAGGCCAACATCATCTTCGGAACGGTGATCGACGACTCGCTGGGCGACGAGGTCCGGGTCACGGTCATCGCGGCCGGCTTCGACATGGCCGGCCCCAGCCGCAAGCCGGTGGTCAGCCCAAGCGCGGCACCGACCCAGCCGATCGCCTCGGCCCGCTCCGGCAAGGTGACCACCTCGCTGTTCGAACCGAACGACGCGGCGAGCGTCCCGGCGCACACGAATGGCGCCACCGTGAGTGTCGGTGGCGACGGAGACGGCGGGATCTCCGACGACGATGTCGACGTCCCGCCGTTCATGCGGCACTGAGTCGGGCCCCACGGCGGGTCCGGATACTGGGAACGTGAGTGTGCGTATTCGGCGGGTGACGACAACCCGCGCCGGCGGTGTCTCGGCCCCGCCCTTCGATTCGTTCAACCTCGGCGACCATGTCGGCGACGATCCGCGAGCGGTGGCGCAGAACCGGCGGCGGCTGGCGGCCGCGGTGGGGGCCGATGCGCTGGTCTGGATGAATCAGGTACACAGCGATCACGTCGTCACCGTGGACGGTCCGCGCGACACCGCGGTCGATAATGCCGACGCATTGGTGACGAAGACTCCGGGTTTGGCTTTGGTCGTGGTGACCGCCGATTGTGTCCCGGTATTAATGGGCGATGCCCGTGCCGGGGTCATCGCGGCAGTCCATGCCGGGCGGGTCGGCGCGGCGAAGGGCATCGTGCCCCGGACGCTGGAAGCGATGCAGGCCGCCGGCGCGCACGTGGGGGACATCTCGGTACTGCTCGGACCTGCGGTCAGCGGTGCGAACTACGAGGTGCCCGAACAGATGGCGGCCGAGGTGGAGGCGGCTCTGCCCGGCTCGCGCACCACCACCTCGAGCGGCACGCCCGGCCTGGATCTCCGGGCTGGAATTGCCCGCCAATTAACGGATTTGGGTGTCACGGCGATCGACGTGGACCCGCGGTGCACGGTCGCCGACCGCGCGCTGTTCAGCCATCGCCGCGACGCACCGACCGGACGCCTGGCGAGTGTGGTGTGGATGGAGCAGCCCCGGTGAACAAACCCCGAACGAGCCTGGAGTGAGTGTGAGATGAGCACCGTGCAGCGCGGGCGTGACGCCGATCGGACGGCCGAGTTGACCGCCGCGCTCGGTGCGGCGCGGGCGCGTCTGGCACGTGCCGCAGAATCGGTCGGGCGAAATGTAAATGAAATCGAATTGCTTCCGATTACGAAATACTTTCCGGCGACCGATGTCATTATTCTCAACCAATTAGGGTGCCTGGCATTCGGTGAATCCCGCGAACAAGAGGCCGCCGATAAAGTCGCCAATGTGCGCGCGGAATTACCGGATGTGCCGATTCGCTGGCACATGGTGGGGCGCATCCAGCGGAAGAAGGCGCGGGCCGTCGCCGGCTGGGCGCACACCGCCCACTCGGTGGACAGCATGCGGCTGCTGACCGCGCTGGACCGGGCCGCAGGCGAGGCGCTGGCCGCCGGAGCGCGGGCCCAGCCGCTGCGGGTCTACATCCAGATCAGCCTCGACGGAGATACCGAGCGGGGCGGTGTCGACGTGAATGCCCCCGCGCTCGTCGACGAAATCTGTGGGTCAGCGAACGCCGCCGAGGCGTTGGAGTTCGTCGGTCTGATGGGAATCCCGCCGCTCGAATGGGATCCCGATGACGCATTCGCGCGCCTGGCCGCCGAGCGGGAGCGCGTGCAGCGCGACTACCAGCACCGGCTCGAACTGTCGGCGGGGATGTCGGCAGATCTCGAAAGCGCGGTCAAACACGGATCGACGTGTGTGCGTGTCGGTACCGCGCTCATGGGGCAACGCCCGCTAACGTCACCCGCAGTAGTCACTCCAGTCACATCTTCATCACAGACACCACCACCACCGTCCGCAGAAGGGTCGCCGAGATGAGCACACTGCACAAGGTCAAGGCCTACTTCGGCATGGCGCCGATGGAGGACTACGACGACGAGTACTACGAAGACGACGACCGCGGAGCTGCGCGCAGCTACGCCCGCCGCCCCCGTGACGAGCGCTTCGAGGAAGACGGCTACGGCTACGAGGGCGCCGAGTACGACGAGGGCCCGGCCTATCGGGGCGGCTACCCGGGTGGTGGTTTCGCCGACGAGCAGCGGTTCGATGCCCGGATGCGCGCCCCCCGCGAATTCGACCGTCCCGCACCGCGTCTCGGCTCGCTCGCCGGTTCCACCCGCGGTTCTCTGGCTATGGACCCCCGCCGGATGGCAGAGCTGTTCGAAGCGGGCAGCCCGCTGGCGAAGATCACCACCCTGCGGCCCAAGGACTACAGCGAGGCGCGCACCATCGGCGAACGGTTCCGCGACGGCACCCCGGTGATCATGGACCTGGTCTCGATGGACAACGCCGATGCCAAGCGCCTGGTCGACTTCGCGGCCGGCCTGGCGTTCGCGCTGCGCGGCTCCTTCGACAAGGTGGCCACGAAGGTGTTCCTGCTGTCGCCGGCTGACGTCGACGTCAGCGCCGAGCAGCGACGCCGGATCGCCGAGGCCGGCTTCTACGCCTATCAGTGATGCGGCGACGCCGCCGCGCGGGCCGGGTGCCCGGACAGGGCCCCGGGTAGGCTGGCGGCGTCGCACTATCGGTTGACCACGTCTTCTGTGTGAGATGTGTCCGGCCTACGGCGACCTGTATCCAATGTCACACATCCTGCTGTAGTGAGGTCGGCTCAGTTGTCGCTGTTCTTCGAAATTCTCGGTTTCGCGCTGTTCATCTTCTGGCTGCTGCTCATCGCGCGCGTCGTCGTCGAGTTCATCCGGTCCTTCAGCCGCGACTGGCACCCCAAGGGTCTGACCGTCGTGGTGCTTGAGCTCATCATGACCGTGACCGACCCGCCCGTGAAACTGCTGCGGCGGCTCATTCCCCAGCTCACGATAGGCGCCGTGCGGTTCGACCTGTCGATCATGGTGCTGCTGCTCGCGGCGTTCATCGGGATGCAGCTGGCGTTCAACGCGGCGATGTAGACCGTCGGTGCGAGCGGGTGGGACGAGTCGATCTCGCCGTTTGCCGAATGGTCCACAATTGCGTAAGAAGATTGAAATTCGTTCTTAAAAATAGGCCTCCACTGCAACCGCCGGGTCTGGTGTGACAGGATGGACTCCAGTTGCGATCAAGCAAGGCTTTACACTTTGAGATCGGTTGACGGTCCAAGACTTCAAGGGGGCAGACAATGCCGCTCACACCAGCGGACGTCCATAACGTCGCGTTCAGCAAGCCGCCCATCGGCAAACGTGGCTACAACGAGGACGAGGTCGATGCCTTTCTCGATCTGGTTGAGAACGAGCTGACTCGGCTCATCGAGGAAAACGCCGATCTCCGGCAGCGGGTGTCCGAGCTCGATCAGGAGCTCGCATCGGCACGGGCCGGCGGCGGCGCTCAGTCCACCCAGTCCATCCCGCTCTACGAGCCGGAGCCCGAGCCGACGCCGGCACCCCAGCCGGTTTACGAGGCCCCGGCGGCGCCGGTCGCCCCTGCCGCGCCGCCCAGCGAGGACACCGCAGTGCGTGCCGCCCGGGTGCTCAGCCTGGCGCAGGACACCGCCGACCGTCTGACCTCCACGGCCAAGGCCGAGTCGGAGAAGCTGCTCTCGGATGCCCGGGCCCAGGCCGACGCCATGGTCAGCGACGCCCGCAAGACCGCCGAGACCACGGTCTCGGAGGCCCGGACGCGTGCCGACGCCATGCTGGCCGACGCGCAGACCCGTTCGGAGACCCAGCTGCGTCAGGCCCAGGAGAAGGCGGATGCCCTCCAGGCCGATGCCGAGCGCAAGCACTCCGAGATCATGGGCACGATCAACCAGCAGCGCACGGTCCTCGAAGGCCGCCTGGAGCAGCTGCGCACGTTCGAGCGTGAGTACCGGACGCGTCTGAAGACCTACCTGGAGTCTCAGCTGGAAGAGCTGGGCCAGCGCGGTTCGGCCGCGCCGGTGGACTCCAGTGCCAACAACGACTCGGCGGGCGGTTTCAGCCAGTTCAACCGCGGCAATAACTAACCGGCACGACTGACGTCCTCGCACTGTCGTGAACCGGCCCGATCCCGGGCCACCACACTTAGGGTTGAACGATGTTGATCATTGCGCTCGTGCTTGCCGTCATCGGCCTGGCTGCGCTGGTGACCGCGGTGGTCACCAGCAATGAGTTGATCGCCTGGGTCTGTATCGGTGCCAGCGTGATCGGTGTGCTGCTGCTGATCGTCGACGCCTTGCGGGAACGCTCGCGCGGCGCGAAGTCCGGTGAGGGCGAAGCCGAGGGGGCCTCGGACGCGGACGAGGCCGGCGCGACCGAGACCACGGATACCTTCGACGCGGTGGACGCGCCGGTGGACTATCCGGACGAGTTGGTCGCCGAGCCTGAATCGGATGTCGCCGTGGAGCCCGACGCCGCAGATGTGGACGTCGAGGCCGACGATTCCGCCGAGCAGCACAAGAACTAACTCGCGCCCGGCCCCACGGTGGGCTCGGCCAGCAGGCGGCGTACCTCGTCGTCGCTGACCTGGTGAAAATCCACGAACGCCTGACCCACGGCTTCGAACATGGCCGGGGTGCTCGCGCACACCACGTCGTCGGCCTCATCCCGTAGCTGGCTGCTCAGGGTGGACGGACCCACCGGTACCGCCACCACGACCCGCGCAGCCGCCCGGACGGCGCGGACCGCGGCCAGCATCGTGGCGCCGGTGGCGATACCGTCGTCGACCAGGATCACCGTTCGGCCGGGAAGCTCAGGAGCCGGACGCCCTCCGCGATAGGCCTGCTCCCGGCGCTCGATCTCGGCGGTCTCTCGCCGGATGGTCTCGGCGATGGTGTCCTCGTCGATGCCCAGGCGATCGACCAGGCCGTCGTTGAGCACCAGACCGCCGCCGGAGGCCACCGCGCCCATGGCCAGTTCCGGCCACTGGGGCACGCCCAGCTTGCGGACCACGAAGACGTCGAGCGGGGCGTGGAGGCGGGAGGCGACTTCGGCGGCGATCGGGACCCCGCCCCGGGCCAGACCCAGGACGAGCACGTCGGGTCGGTCCCGATAGGACATCAGTTGATCGGCCAGGACCCGGCCCGCTTCGTGGCGGTCCTGGTAGATGCGATCTCTGCTGGCTCGCAGACTCCAGGCGTTCATCAGAGTTGGCGCCGGCGCTCGGAGATTCCGCCGGTTCCTGCCAGCCTACGTCGACGGTTCCGCCCGGACCACCCGGTTCAGGAAGCCGCGGACCAGCGTGCGCAGCCGAGCGGCCGCATCGTCGGTGAATTCCTTTGTTTGCAAGCGTAATTCGTCGTGGCTACGGCCGATCCCCGCCGCGTCCCCGTCGCGGTCGTGGGCCAGCCAGACCTCCAGCAGCTCGGAATCGAGCTCCGGGTGGAACTGCAGCGCCAGCGCCGTGCCCAGCACGAACGCCTGTGAGGCAGCGGGCGTGCGGGCGATCTCGGTGGCGCCGGGCGGAAGGGTCCAGCGGTCGAAATGCCACTGGAACCATCGGCCACCGGGAACCAGCTGCCCGTCGTCGGTGGCCACGTCGTACCAGCCGATCTCGGGCTCGGGTGACCTGCTGACCGATCCGCCGAGGGCCTGCGCGATGAGTTGGCCACCGAAGCACACTCCGAGCACGCCGACCCCGGACTCGACCGCGCGGCGGACCATGGCCATCTCGGCTCCGACCCAGCTGCTGACCAGGGCTTCGTCGTAGGCCGCCCAACGCGCGCCCAGCGGAACGATCACGTCGTACCGGGTCGGGTCGGGAAAGGTGACATCTCCGGCGGGGTCGTCGTCGCGCTCGGGCGGGACGACGTCGAACGTGTCGATGTCGAATCCGCACTCGGTGAAGACGTCGGCGAGCATGGCCTCGGTGGCCGTGCGATCGTTGCGCAGGAACAGAACCTTCGGTGTCACCCCGTCATTATTTCGCTCACCGGAGGCGACCGCACTTCAGGTCCACTTTTTGGACCTTCAGGCTGCCTCGAAGGTCACCGGCAGGGTGGCCGGCCCGGTGATCCCGGTCATCGGCTTCCATCGGGCCCGGCCGACGCAGCGCGGGTTGTGCAGCTTCCGGGTCAGCACGCGCAGTGCCTCGGTGAGTTCGACCCTGGCCAGGTGTACACCGAGGCAGTAATGCAGCCCGCCGCCGAACGTCATCATGGCCGGGGGTCCGATCCGGTTAGACGTCGAACCGGTCGGGATCGTCGTACACCTGGGGATCGCGGTTGGCCGCCGCGAAGTTCACGGACACATGGGTTCCGGCGGGGAAGGTGAGGCCGGCCAGTTCGACATCCTCTCGCGTGGTCCGGACACTGCTCAGCGCGATGGGGGTGTGGCGGAGCAGTTCGTCCACGAAAAGCGGTGCCATATCGGGATTCTCGGCCAGCATCAGCCACTGATCGGGATAGTCGCACAGCACCTGTACGGCCGCCGCCAGCTGGTTGCGGGTGGTGTCGGTGCCGGCCAGCAGGACGCCACCGGCCAGCATCTGCAGCTCGGGGTGGGTCAGCCGGTCTCCGTCGACTTCTGCCCGGATCAGGTCGGAGAGCAGATCGTCGGTGAGGGTGGAGGTGCGGCGCGTCACCATGGCGTCCACGTAATCGTCGAGTTGCAGCCAGGCCGCCTCGACCGCGTCGGCATGGTCGCCGAGGTTCCAGCTGAACATCTTGAAGATGTCGTCGGCCCACCGGGAGAACAGATGCCAGTCGCGGCGCGGCGCGCCGAGCAGCGCGCAGATCACCGGGATCGGGTACTGCATGGCGATGTCGGTCACCACATCGCACCGCCCATCGGGCAGGCACGGGTCGGTGAGCTCGGTGACGATGTCGATGCAGGTCTCCCGCAGTTTCTCGGCGCTTCTGGGGGCGAACGCCTTGGCAACCAGACGGCGCAGCCGAGTGTGCGATTCGGCGTCGATGCCCAACAGGCTGCTGTTGGCACGGTCCCACAACGGGCCCGAGGTGATTCCCTGCGCCGCCAGGAACATGCCTCGGGGCACCTCGAAGCGGGTATCGCGCAGCACGGTGCGCACGAGGTCGTAGGTCAGCAGTTCCGGGCCGTGCGGTCCCATCGCGATCGGGGCCCGGGCCCGAGCGGCGGCGATCAGGCGATGAACTTCCTCCGGGTCGGACTCGCGTTCGTAGTCGAGCGTGGGAAGGGCGGCGTCGGTTACCAGGGTCATGACAGCCTCCGCGTGTTCGGGCCAGCACCTGTTGATCTCGATGCTGGTCCGTGTGTCGCCGCGGGGCGTGAGTAGCGCGCTACCTCAGTTCATTCTCCAGGTGTGGCTACTTGGCCCGGTAACGTCGCTCGGGGCGACCGGCACCGTATTGCAGCCGCAGCTCGAGGGCGCCCGTGCTCAGGTAGTGCTCAAGGTAGCGGCGCGCGCTGACCCGTGAAATACCCACCAGCTCAGCGCATTCGGCGGCAGATACCTCGCCCGCGCCGCGGACCGAATCCATGACCAGGCGTCCGGTTTCGGCTCCGAGTCCCTTCGGCAGGACTGCGACCGGACCGCCGAACAGCGCGTCGATGGTCGATTGATCCGCACCGCCCTCGGCTGCCAGCGCCTCGGCGCGCGCTGCGAAGGCCATCAGTTTCGCCTGCAGTTGATCGAACTCGAACGGTTTGACCAGATAATCGGCGGCCCCGCCGTCCAACGCACCACGCACCGTGTCGAGTTCGCGGGCGGCGGTGACCATGATGACGCCGACGCGATTGCCCTCGGCGCGCAACCGTCGGAGCACCTCCAACCCGGTCATGTCCGGCAGGTAGACGTCGAGCAGGATCAGGTCGGGACGAAGTTCGGCGGCCGCCGCGAGCGCCTCGGTTCCGTTGCGCGCCACCGACACCGTGCGGTAGCCGTCGACGCGGTCGACGAAGCGGCGATGTATCTCGGCCACCATGAAGTCGTCGTCGACGACCAGTACCTCACGCATGCAGCCTCACCACGAACAGGGCGCCGCCACCGGGCGCGTCGGTGACTTCGACATCGCCGCCGTGCTGGGCGGTCACGAGGCGCACCAGGGCCAACCCGATGCCCCTGCCGCCGGGTACCTGAGCCTTCGAGGTGACGCCGCGGGAGAAGATGGATTCCCGAAGATGTTCGGGCACACCGGGTCCCGAATCAGAGACGGCCAGCAGCAGCCCCATCGAGTCATCGATACGTACACTCACCCGGGCGGCGGCCGAGCCGACGGACACGTCCACGGCGTTGTCGATCAGGTTGCCCAGCAACGTGATCACGTCGGTCGCCAGGGCCGGGTCGAGCGCGCTGAGATGGCTGTCGTCGGTCAGGGCGAGGGTGACCCCGCTCTCGGCGGCCAGCGACGTCTTGGCGATCAGCAGCGCCGCCACGGCGGCATCGGAGACATGTTGGGTGACAGCCTCGTTGATCTCCGCGCGACGCCGGGTCAAGGTGCCGACCAAGTTCCGCACCGCATCGAACTCACCCAGCTGCACCAGCCCCGAGATGGTGTGCAGCTGATTCGAGAACTCGTGAGTCTGGGCCCGCAGCGTATCGGTCACGCTGCGGTGTGAGGACAGTTGAGCCTGGAGTGCGGCGAGCTCGGTGCTGTCACGCATGGTGGTCACCGTACCGATGCGCTGGCCCTGGCTGCGGGCCGCGCGGCGGTTGAGCGCGAGCACCCGGGTACGGGTGGTGATCACCACGTCGGATTCGTCGGCGCGAGTTCCCTCGCGGGACAACAGGAATGTGACCACGGCGGGTTCCAGGCCGACCTGGTCGGCGCGGCGACCCACGGCGTCCGCGCCGATGCCCAGTAGGTCGGACGCGCTGTCGTTGATCACCGTGATGATGCCCTCGTTGTTCACCGCCACCACGCCTTCCCGGATGCTGTGCAGCAGGGCTTCCCGGTGATCGGCCAGGCTGGCGAGCTCGGCGATGTCCAGGCCGCGGGTGTGGCGGTTGATCCGGCGTGACAACAGCCATGACGCGAGCATGCCGAGCGCGGCGCCCATTCCGAGGTAGATCAGCAGCCGCTCACCGGCACCGCCCAACAACTCCCACGTCGACGGGTACGGCTCGCTCACCGAGGCGATCGCCAGCACCGCGCCGTCGGCGGCCAGGATCGGGACCTGGCCCACCAGCCGGTGCGTGCCGTCGACGTCGGTGTCGCCGGACCAGGCGCGGCCCTCGTCGGCCCGGGTGGCGCTCAGGTCGAGTCGTTGTCCCACCCGAGCGGGATCGGACGATACGCGCACATTGCCGGCTGGATCGGCGATCTCCGCCAGCTCAGCGCCCGACAGGGCGACCGCGCGATCGACCTCGGGCGCGAGCACCTGGGCGGCGAACGGGTCGTCGTACCGGTCCCGGACGATCGGGGTGGACGCCATGTTCTCGGCGACCGCGATCATCCGCTGCCCCCGCACATCCCGGAACTCCCGGGTGGACTGCGCCACCGACACCGCGGCCACCGCGATCAGCACCACCGCGACCACGAGCAGCTGGAACACCAGGAAACGCCCGGCCAGGCTGCCGCCCGGCAAAAACCGCGTCCGTGCCGACGGTGGTGAACTCAACGACCAAAACTTCCTTTGCGTCCGAATGGGTGACCTGCGTCACGTCAGGGGTCCAGTATTGCTGAACATGAGGTTTCGACGTCTAGGTGCCGCGCTGATGGTGGCCGTGGTCGCACTGATGCTGGTGACGGCGTGCGGTGTCACCCGCGGTGACCAATCCCGCGGGCTGCACCGGCTGCGCATGATGGTGCCCAACAGTCCCGGCGGCGGCTACGACCTGACCGCGCGCACCGCGGTGAAGATCATGGAAGACACCGACATCACCGGACGCATCGAGGTCTTCAACGTCATCGGGGCCGGCGGCACCGTGGCGATGGCGCGGCTGATGAACGAAAAGGGCAATGACGACCTCATGATGATGATGGGGCTCGGCGTCGTGGGGGCCGTCTACACCAACGGCTCCTCGGCTCGCGCATCGGACGCCACGGCGCTGGCCAAGATGGTCGAGGAGCAGGAAGGCATTCTGGTGCCGGGCGATTCGCCGTTCCGCACCATCGGCGATCTGGTCGCGGCCTGGAAAGCCGATCCGGCCAAGGTCACGGTCGGCGGCGGTTCCTCGCCGGGCGGGCCGGATCACCTGTTCCCGATGGAAACCGCACGTGCGGTCGGACTGGACCCGCGCAAGGTCAACTACATCACCTACGACGGCGGCGGCGACCTGCTGACGGCCCTGCTGGGCAAGAAGATCGCGGCGGGCACCACGGGGCTCGGTGAATTCGTCGACCAGATCGAGGCCGGGCAGGTCCGGGTGCTGGCCGTGTCGGGTGCCCAACGGGTCGAGGGGATCGATGCTCCCACCCTGACGGAGGCCGGCATCGACCTCACCTTCACCAACTGGCGCGGAATACTGGCGCCGCCAGGCATTTCCGGCGAGGCCAAGGATGCGATGGTGCGCGCCCTGACCGACCTGCACGGCACCCAGCAGTGGCGCGACGCGCTGGTCAAGAACGGCTGGAGTGACGCGTTCAGCACCGGTGCGGACTTCGAACAGTTCCTGCGGGACCAGGACCAACGCGTCTCCACGACGCTGAACGAATTGGGGTTGTTGTGAAGGTCGACAAGGCCCAGTATCTGGTGTGTGCGGTCCTGGTGGCCGTCGGCGGGTTCTTGATCTATGACGCGCTCACCTTGACGAGCGGGTTCGCCAAGGTCGACCCCGTTGGGCCGCGGGCGTTTCCACTGGGGATCGGGATCGTCCTGGTGTTGCTCGCGCTTGTCCTCGCGTTCGCGATCCCGCGCGGTTCGGTCGGTGAGGCCGACGCGGGCGAGGATGTCGACCCGAACATGCCGGGGGACTGGCGCACGGTGGGTCTGCTGGTCGGACTCTTCGTGCTGGTGATCGTCTTGGTCAAACCGTTGGGGTGGGCCATCACCGGCGCCCTGCTGTTCGCCGGGGCGGCAACGATTCTCGGCAATCGCCACTACGTCCGAAACCTCGCAATCGGCGCGGTGCTGTCGGTGGCGAGCTTCTACGCGTTCTACTCCGGGCTCGGAATCCCGCTGCCCGCAGGCATTTTGGACGGGATTCTGTAAATGAACAACTTCGAATGGTTGCTTCAGGGGTTCGCCGAGGCCGCGACTCCCATGAACCTGCTGTATGCGGTGATCGGGGTGCTGCTGGGCACCGCGGTCGGCGTGCTGCCGGGCATCGGCCCGGCCATGACGGTGGCGCTGCTGCTGCCGGTCACCTACAACGTCAGCCCGAGTGCCGCGTTCATCATGTTCGCCGGGATCTTCTACGGCGGGATGTACGGCGGGTCGACCACCTCGATCCTGCTGAACACCCCTGGTGAATCCTCGTCGGTCATCACCGCGATCGAGGGCAACAAGATGGCCAAGGCGGGCCGGGCCGCCCAGGCCCTGGCCACCGCCGCGATCGGCTCGTTCGTCGCAGGCGCGATCGGCACCGCGCTGCTGGCCGCGTTCGCACCACCGATATCGCGGTTCGCCGTGACCCTCGGCGCGCCCTCCTATCTGGCGATCATGCTGTTTGCCCTGGTCGCGGTCACCGCCGTGCTGGGCTCGTCCAAGCTGCGCGGCGCGATCTCACTGTTTCTGGGACTGGCGATCGGGGTCGTCGGCATCGACTTCCTCACCGGTCAGCCACGCGCCACCTTCGGTCTGCCCCAGCTGTCCGACGGCATCGACATCGTCGTGATCGCCGTGGCGATCTTCGCGCTCGGCGAGGCGCTGTGGGTGGCGGCGCACCTGCGCCGGCGGCCCGCCGATGTGATCCCGGTGGGGCGGCCGTGGATGAGCCGGAAGGATTTCGCCCGGTCGTGGAAGCCGTGGCTGCGGGGCACCGCCTATGGGTTCCCGTTCGGTGCGCTGCCTGCCGGCGGCGCCGAGCTGCCGACCTTCCTGTCCTACATCACCGAAAAGCGGCTCTCGAAGCATCCCGAGGAGTTCGGCAAGGGCGCGATAGAGGGCGTCGCCGGCCCGGAGGCGGCCAACAACGCCTCGGCGGCGGGCACCCTGGTGCCGATGCTGTCGCTGGGACTGCCCACCAATGCCACCGCGGCGGTGATGCTGACCGCGTTCGTGTCCTACGGAATCCAGCCAGGACCAACGCTTTTCGAGAAGGAACCGTTGCTGATCTGGACGCTGATCGCGAGCCTGTTCATCGGCAACTTCCTGCTGCTGGTGCTCAACCTGCCACTCGCGCCGCTGTGGGCCAAGCTGCTGCGCACCCCGCGGCCGTACCTGTACGCGGGCATCCTGTTCTTCGCCACGCTGGGGGCGCTCGCGGTCAACGTGCAACCGCTGGATCTGGCTCTGCTCCTGGTGTTCGGTCTGTTGGGTCTGATGATGCGCCGGTTCGGATTGCCGGTGCTGCCGTTGATCATCGGTGTGATCCTCGGCCCGCGGATCGAACGCCAACTGCGCCAGAGCCTGCAACTCGGCGGCGGTGACTGGACGAGCCTGTTCACCGAACCCGTGGCGATCGTCACCTATGTGCTGATGGCGATCCTGTTGTTGATGCCGTTGGTACTCAAGCTGATGCACCGCAGTGAGGAGACGCTGTTGATCGTCGAGGATGATGTGGATCAGCAGGAGAAGGCAGGTCAACTGTGATTGTGATCGGCTATACCGCAGACGCTTTCGGTATTGCCGCGGTCGAGCACGGTATCGCCGAGGCCGCCCTGCGGGGCACCAGCCTGCTGGTGATCAATGCGACCTCGGGTGAGGCCTATGTGGATTCGCGGTTCGCCCGCTCCGGCCAGGTCCACGATGTCGAGGAGCGGTTGCGGGAGAGCGGCGTGCCGTTCGAGTTGCGCCAGCCCGTGGGAGTCGACGCGGCCACCGAATTGCTCGATGCGATGGACGCGGCCGACGCCGAGTTGCTGGTGATCGGTATCCGGCACCGTAGCCCCGTGGGCAAGTTGTTGCTGGGCAGCGTGTCGCAACAACTGCTGCTGGAATGCCCGAAACCGGTGCTGGCGGTCAAGCCCACCCATCACTAACGCGCTCTGACCTGCGGATACTATCCTCACGGCTGGCATCGTCGCGCTGTGAGGATCAGTTTTCGTGCCGATAACGTCGCCGGAAAGATCCGACAACACCCTCACCACACGATGGGGGCATGGCGGACGGCGCGGCCCCGGGTTCGGTCCCGGACAAGACACACCGGACTGCGTGTTCGTACTGTGGCGTCGGTTGCGGTATCGAGGTCACTACCAGGGTCGATGACGGCCGAACGGTGATCGCCCGGGTCAGCGGCGACAAGCTGCACCCCACGAATCTCGGGAGGCTGTGCACCAAGGGGGCGATGCACGCCGAGATGATGGCCGCCGATGACGATCGGCTCACGTCCGCTTTGCTGCGGCCCACGCGTGCGGACGAGCAGCAGCCGACGCCGGTGGACGATGCAGTAGCCGAGGCGGGACGCCGGCTGCGGGCCATCGTCGCCGAGCACGGCCCCGATGCCGTCGCCCTCTATGTGTCCGGCCAGATGACGCTGGAGGCGCAGTACCTGGCCACCAAGCTGGCCAAGGGCTTTCTGCGTACGGTGCACATCGAATCGAATTCCCGGCTGTGCATGGCCAGTGCCGGCACCGGGTTCAAACAGTCGCTCGGTGCCGACGGGCCGCCAGGCTCCTACACCGACTTCGACCGGGCCGACCTGTTCTTCGTCACCGGTGCGAACATGGCCGACTGCCATCCGATCCTGTTCCTGCGCATGGCCGATCGGCTCAAGGCCGGCGCCAAACTCATCGTGGTGGACCCGCGCCGGACCGCGACCGCCGAACGCGCCGACCTGTTCCTGCAGATCAAACCGGGAACCGATCTGGCCCTGCTCAACGGTCTGCTGCACCTGCTGCTGGCCAACGGCGACATCGACCACGAGTTCATCGCCGAACACACCACGGGCTGGGAGGCGATGCCGGAATTCCTGGCCGACTACCCGCCGGATCGGGTCGCCGAGATCACCGGGATCTCCGAAGCCGACATTCGCACCGCCGCGGCGATGATCGCCGAGGCCGGGGAGTGGATGAGCTGCTGGACCATGGGGCTCAACCAGAGCACGCACGGAACCTGGAACACCAACGCGATCTGCAACCTGCACCTGGCCACCGGCGCCATCTGCCGGCCGGGCAGCGGCCCGATGTCGCTGACCGGCCAGCCCAATGCCATGGGCGGCCGTGAAATGGGCTACATGGGGCCGGGCCTGCCCGGCCAGCGGTCGGTGCTCGCGGCCGACGACCGGACGTTCGTCGAGACGCGGTGGGGCCTCGAACCCGGCACCATCCGCTCCGAGGTGGGCCCGGGCACCATCGGCATGTTCGAACAGATGGAGCAGGGCAAGATCAAGGCCTGCTGGATCATCTGCACCAATCCCGTTGCCAGCGTGGCCAACCGGAAGACCGTGATCAACGGCCTGGAGACCGCAGAGCTGGTGATCGTGCAGGACGCCTACCGGTCCACCGCCACCAATCACTACGCCGACATCCTGCTGCCCGCGGCGCTGTGGGCGGAATCCGAAGGCGTCATGGTCAATTCGGAGCGCAACCTGACGCTGCTGTCCCCGTCGGTCGCGCCGCTCGGGCAGGCCCGGCCGGACTGGCAGCTGATCTGCCAGGTCGCCGCCCAGCTGGGTTTCGCCGAGCACTTCGACTACCAGTCCGCGGAAGAGGTCTTCGACGAGATCCGCCGGTTCGCCAACCCCAAGACCGGTTACGACCTGCGCGGCGCCGGCTATGAGCGGCTGCGCCGGACCCCGTTGCAGTGGCCGGTCCCACCGGTCGAGGGCTCCGGTGGGCAGGACGACCGGAACCCGATCCGCTACCTCAACGACGGCGTCAGCCAGGAGGAGTTCGTCGACGCCGACGGTCACCGGCCCCGGCTCGCGTTCGCCACTCCGTCGCGGCGGGCCGTCTTCCACCCGCGGCCACACCTGGATGCGGCGGAGTTGCCCGATGACGACTATCCGATGGTGCTCAACACCGGTCGGCTGCAACATCAATGGCACACCATGACCAAGACCGGCAAGGTGGACAAGCTCAACAAGCTCAACCCGGCGCCGTTCGTGGAAATCCATCCGCTGGACGCACTGGACCTCGACATCGTCGAGGGGCAGCCGGTCGAGGTGACGTCCCGGCGCGGCCGCGCGGTGCTACCGGCAAAGGTGTCCGACCGGGTACGGCCCGGCAACTGCTTTGCGCCGTTTCACTGGAACGACGAACACGGCGAGTACCTCACCGTCAACGCCGTGACCAACGATGCCGTCGACCCGGACTCGTTGCAGCCGGAGTTCAAGGTGTGCGCCGTCAGCCTGCGTCCGGTCCGCACGGTTGACGGTACCCCGGCAGTGCATCCGCTCGCCGCGGAGATGGGCCTGGGTGCCGCGCACAAGCCGGCCCTGAGCCAGGACGAGAAGATCTATCTGGCAGGGTTTTTCACCGGGCTTCCGGAGGATCCCGTGGGTGTCCCGGTGCTTCCGGCACTGGCGCCGCTGAGCGCGAGGGTGCGGCTGTGGGTGGACGGGGTGCTGGCCGGACGGTATTCACGGACCGGCGACGGTGCACCGGGCGAGCGGTCGGTGCCGGGTGGGCCGCTGGTGTTGTGGGCCTCGCAGACCGGCACCGCCGAAGAGTTCGCGGCGGGGTTGGCAGGTCGCCTCGACGGTGCGACGTTGGTCAACATGGACGACCTCGCGTTGGCAGATCTGGCCACCGCCCGCGACATCCTGGTGGTTACCAGTACATTCGGTGACGGCGGCCCACCGGACAACGGCGCCGACTTCTGGAGCCGCCTGCAGGCCCCGGATGCCCCGCAGTTGCACGGGGTTCGCTATGCGGTGCTCGGCATCGGCGACAAGTCCTACGACAACTTCTGCGGGCACGCGAAATCGCTGGACCAGCGGCTGGCCGATCTGGGTGCCACCAAGCTGCTCGACCGCGCCGACTGCGAGGCCTACGATGACGAGCCGATGCGGCGCTGGGCCGATTCGGTCACCACGGTGCTCACCGGTGCGACGCCCGTCCCGGCCGTGGTCGGCGGCGGCATCCGCACCGTCATACCCACCGAACCCGACGAATTCACCAGGGCCAAGCCGATTCTGGCTGTCCTGGCGCGTAACGAGCTGCTGACGGCACCGAGCGCGGCCAAGGAGGTGCGCCAGTTCGGCTTCGACATCTCCGAGTACGACGTGAGTTACTCGGTCGGCGACTCACTCGGTGTCTACGCCAGCAATGACCCGGCCGTGGTCGACTCCTGGCTGGTCGCCACCGCCCTCAATCCGGACTCGGTGATCGAGGTCGACGGTGTCGAGCAGTCGCTGCGCGATGCCCTCATCGCGTCCTACGACATCTGCCGCGTGACCCCGGACCTGTTGCGATTCGTCGCGGACACCTGCACCGACAAGTCCGCGGCCAAGATCCTGCGTAATTCCGGTGAGCGGCGCAGCAATTGGCTGCACAACCGCAACGGCCTCGACGTCGTGACCGAGTTCGCGGTGCACGCCGAGCCCGAACAGTGGCAGGAGGTGCTGGTCCGGCTGACCCCGCGGAACTACTCGATCTCCTCCAGCCCGCTGGTCAGTCCGCACGAGGTCCAGACGACAGTGTCGGTGGTGCGATACCGCGGCCCCGGCGGGGCGGCGCGGGGTGGGGTGTGTTCCACCTTCCTGTCCGACCGGGCCGCCGCGGCGCCGGTGTTCGTGCAGCACTCACCGCATTTCCGTCCGCCCGAGGACCCGAGCGCGCCGATGATCATGGTCGGCCCGGGTACCGGCGTGGCACCCTTCCGGGGATTTCTGCAGGAGCGTCGCGCGCTGGGGCACGGCGGGCGCAACTGGTTGTTCTTCGGCGATCAGCATCGCGGCGAGAACTTCTACTACCGCGACGACCTGGAGGACATGGTCAGTGACGGCTTTCTGAGCCGGCTGGATCTGGCGTTCTCCCGTGATCAGGCCGATCGGGTGTACGTACAGCACAAGATGCTCGAGCGGGGGGCCGAGCTGTGGCGCTGGCTGGACGACGGCGCCCACTTCTACGTCTGCGGCGACGCCTCCCGGATGGCCAAGGACGTGGATGCCACCCTGACCACGATCCTGCGCGCCCACGGCGGCATGTCCGAGGACGCCGCGCGCGACTACAAGCGGGAACTGGTCGCCCAGAAGCGGTACGTGCGCGACGTCTATTGACCCAGGTCGTTCCAGACGATCTTGGCGAGCTCGTCGCGGTCGGCCACCCCGAGCTTGATGCAGGCCCGGTAGATGTGGCCCTCCACCGTGCGGACCGAGACCGTCAGCCGCTCGGCGATCTCTCGGTTCGACAACCCCTGGGCCACCAGTCCGGCCACCTCACGTTCGCGCGCGGTGACCGGCAGCGGGCGGGCAGCCGACCGGATCGCCGGGGTAGCCGCGCCACCGCACTTGGAGGCCAATTGCAGCGCGTGCGCGGCGGATTCGGTGCTGGCGCGGCGATGTCCGGCCTTGTCGTGCAGGGGCACGGCTTGCGCGGCGGCGTCCGCCGCCGACAGCAGCAGGCCTGCGTCCTCGAACGCGGCGGCCATCTTGTCCAGTTCGACCGGGTCGGCGGCGGCCACCGCCGCAGCATGCCGTGCGAACAGTGCGGGCAGCGGGCCGTCGGTACGGTCGACCAGGTCTTGCAGGCGCCTGGTCACGCTGCGGTCGCCGAAGCGTGCCGCGGTGTGCAGGGCCTCGGCCTCGACCGCGTACTGGCCGGAGGAATGCGCCGCGTCGGCAGCCGCCCGGGCCAGGTCGATCGCCGAACGGTGGCCCCCCTTGGCCGCGGCCAGCCAGGCCTTGGCGATCATCCGGTGTGGCTCGTGCAGCGCCATGAACTCGCCCGAGTGCTCCTTGGCGTCTTCGAGCACCCGCTCGGCATCGGCCGGGTTGCCGACCCCGGCGTAGGCGCGGGCGAGCAGCAGTCGCCCGGGCAGCTGCCAGGGCAGGGAGTTTTCGGCGTTCAGCGCGGCCAGGGCCTGTTCGATCGCCAGGATGGCATCGCGGAACCGGCCGCTGTGGGTGGCGGCCACGCCGTCCATGATCTTGGCGATCGCCCAGCCGGCGAACTGGCCGGCTGAGGAGAACTCGGCATATTCCGTGGCGCGCTGCTGGGCGAGCTCCAACTGGCCGGTGTAGGCCAGGGCCAGCACCTCGCCGTAGAACACCATGATCCGGACCATGCCGTCGGTGGTCTTGCGCTCGGCGCGGCACCGCGACGCGATGGGAAGGAAGTCGTTGCCGCGGCCGATCAGCGGCATCGACAGCCCGGCCGCGAAGGCCGCGAAATCCACGGCCTGCCGGGGCGCCTCAGGGTTTGCCAGCACCCGTTCGGCGATCTCGAGCCCCTCGGGGATCTTGTTCCGGTGCACGGCCATGCCTGCGCCGGTGGCATCGATGATCAGCTTCAGGATGGGATGGGTGACCCGTTCCTGAAGGAGGGCGAGCACCTGATCGGCCCGGGTCACGTCGCCCATGGACCAGAACAGGATGGACACCCGCGGAATACCCCACTGCACGAGTTCCATCTCGTTGAGATCGGCGGGGGAGAACTGCTCGAGGATGCTGTCGGCCTGTACCGGGTGGCCCTGCCACAGCAGCGCGCGCGACAGGAGGGCCGCCGCGCCGAGACCGCCGCCGTGGGCGAAGGCCGCGCGGGCCAGTTTCTCCCCGAGTGGAAGGTTGGACAGGAACACCGCGTCCTTGGCAGCGGTGATCAGCAATTCGATGTCGGTTCCCTGGTCGCTCTCGATGGCCAACTCGGCCAACTTGATTCGGCTGGCGGGCGAGTCGAGGTTGCGCTCGTGAAGGATCTTGGCGATGCGGCCCCTCAGCTTGCGGGCCGATGCGGTGCCGACCCGGCGGCGCACCACCTCGCCGAACAGGGGGTGGCTGAAGCGGGCGTTGATCTGGGAGTCGTCGGAGACGATCCGGATCAGGCCGCGCATCTCAGCGGCGTCCACCGCTTCTTCCCCGGCGAGCTCGGCCAGTGCGTCGATGTCGAGCGGTTCGCACAGTGCCAGCAGCTTCAACGCATGCAGGACGTCCTCGCCGGCGTGCGCCAGGCGCTCGTCGAGCAACTCGACGAGCCCGGAAGGGATCACGGTGGGGCCGCGGAACTGCCACACGCCGTTGACGTTGGTCAGCGTCCCCGCGTCGACCGCGCCCTCGACCATGTTGCGCAGGAACAGCGGGTTGCCGCCCGAGGTTTCCCACATCACGTCGGCGCTGAGGCCTTCCAGCGTTCCGCCGAGCACGGTTTCGATGAGGGCGATGCTCTGCTGCTTGGTGAACGGGCTGAGCTCGAAGCGCTGCAGATACCCGTCCTTCCACAGCGAGGTGACGGCGTCGGGTACCGGTTCGCCGCTGCGCACGGTGGCCACCACATGGCCCGAGCGTTCGACCGCGATCTGGTGCAACAGTGTCGCTGAGAGCTGATCCAGCAAATGCGCGTCGTCGATTCCGACGATGGTGTCACCGTCGGCCACAAGGGATTCGCGCGCCGAACCGATGAGGGCGATGGGGTCCCGTGACCCCGACGATGACACCCAGTGGGCGAACGCGCCGAGCGGAATGCTGCGCGACGACTCGGTGCAGGCGGTCCAGTGCACCTTCCGGCTCAACGATGCGGTGACGGTGCGCGCCAACGTGGTCTTACCGACTCCGGCGGCTCCGACGAGGACGACGCCGCAGCTGTCCGTCCCGCTGAGGGCGGCCCGAATGGCCTCGTGCTCGGCGGGCCGGTCCAAAAGCTGCCACTGACCAGGCATGAATCCTGAGTCTAGGGGTAGCGGGCCCGGAACGCTGCCGAACAAAGGGTCGACGGAGCGGTGGGTGTCGGCGGTGGCAGCGAATGTTCTTCCCATTGCAAGTATTTCCTGTTCGCTGGCGTTAATCCGGAAGCTCGGAGATGTCGGCGGGCTCGTGCCGGTCGATGTGGTTCATCTTGTGCCGGAAGTCGCTCGACGCCTCGTACACCTTGAGCTTCAGCCGGTTGATGGACCCCAGTGGGCGGTGGGCCTGGAGACCGCGCCACGAGTTGAACGACAACACGTCGTCGCCGTAGGCGCGGCGCAGGGCGCTGTACGGGTTCTGTCGGGGGAATACCACTTTGGCGACCGGCAGGTACGGGGAATCCCAGTGCTTCGTGGCGTCCTCGATCGGCATCTTCTCCGTATCGAGGCACAGTTGCACGCTGAATGTGTACTCGGCGGAGTTCTTTTCGAAGAACGCCATGATCAGGTCACGGTGCTCGTCCTGACCCGGATTGCGCGGAAGCGTTTGATCGGCAAGCGCTTTCACCTCGGGTGAGGTGGGCTCGTACTTGAAGCGCGCCACGTAGTCGCCGTACCGGATCGGGGCGGAGGAGAAGAACGTCTCGCCGAGGATAGGACGGTTGGGGGCGACGAACACCGCCAGATTCGGCGGTATCGGCAGGCCGATCTTCTTGAGCGCGCCGATCAATTCGCTCCCGGCCCACAGCGCGCGGTCGGACAACCGGGCCAGCAGGGTGGCGCTCAGCATCCCCAGCGTCCGGTACGCGTGGGCGTCGGCGAACAGGAATTCCTCATGGGTGACGAGCACGAAGTCCTGCGTGACATTCTGTTGGTCCTGCGGGTCATTCATGGCCCGCTCACCGTGTACGCCGATGGCCTTGATGCCGAGTCCGCGCACACCGCGGTTCCTGTCGCTGCGCAGCACCCCCGAAGTGGTCGAGATGCGGGCGATCACCGGGTAGCTGCGCTCGGCGGCGAACATTCCCTGGGCGAGCACCTCGGGCAGGTCCGGGTTGACGATGAGCTCACCGCGCAGAATGGCGTGGCTCTTGGCATGTGCGTCACGCAGGCCGTGCTTGAACTTCTTGTAGGCCCGCTCGTTGTTCTTGTGCAGAGACTCGACGATCTTCTCGATGTCCTCGGCCTCGTCGGCCTTTGGCTGTTCGAGACCGTCGCGGTAGCGAACCGGATCGAGACTTTCCGCTATGCGACGTACGTCGGCGGCGGCCATGGCTTCGGTCATACGGATGCCTTTCTGATTCAGCGGGGGGCTGCGACGTTCCAGGGGGCGAATGGGTTGGCGACGCCGGCCAAGGCCGGGGACAGTTCCGGAAAGTGGCGCAACAACACCGAGCGCATGTCGTTGTCCCGCACCCACTTCATGCCGGCGACGGTGTAGGTCTCCTCGCGGAAGTCGGTGGTGAAGAAGCGGTCGCTCTCCAGTCGACGGGTGGCCATGAGGATGAACACCCGGAATGCGGTGTCGCTGAAGCCGAATCCGGGCGGTTTGGGTTCGGCGTAGAGGCCGATCATCAGGTCGACGAGGTCCACATCGTCGTCGTAGACCTCGCGAAGCTCGGCGGCCAACTCCGTCTCACCCGTCAGTTCCTCGAAGGTCTTCACCGGCTTGAGCCGGAACAACTCGCGGAACTGGTTGTAGCGCGGCACACCTCGCTCCCGGGACCGGATCAGGTCGATCGTGGCCAGATCCATCAGGGTGCCGTCTACGCGGTGCATGTGCTGCAGATGTCGCGGAAAGTTGTGCAGCGACAACGCCCCTGGATGGGAGCGACCGAAGGAGTAGAGCAGGTCGGCCATCGGGTTCTCGGACAGCCGGGCCCGAACTTCGAGCACCGACAACTCGGGAAGCTCGTGCTGCGCGGTGATGTGGTCGTCGGCCAGGGATCGGAAGGTGAACTCGTCGGGGATCAGCGGGTGCATCCGGTACACCGCCACAAACTCCTCGGTCAACGAATACGGCACCCCGTGGTGGGTGGTGGGCGACCCGGGAATGCCGTGCAGCAGCGGGCTGGTGCTGATCCGACCGAAGCGCTGGCGGAACCGGGGGCCCAGCCGTTCTCCGAGGAGCCCGAACCAGTTGATGCGCATGGCGGTCACCGTCGTCGGATGGGCGATGATGGCCGGCGTCCAGTCCACGGTGTGAATCTTGGCCATCAGCGCGGAATTGACCAGGCGGGCCTTGTCATAGAGCTGTTGGCCGGTCAGATGGGGGTAGGTCTGGGCCAGGCGGTCGCAGATGGCGTTGTGCTCGCGCATGAACAGTGAGTGCAGCAGCGCCAGGCCCACCCAGAAGTTTCCCGCGGTGCCGGTGAGGTCGGCGGTCGCTTCGACCTCGGGCGGCGGCAGGCCCACGTCGTCGATACGCAGCTTGCCCCGCTCCGGTGCACGCAGTGCACTGGCGAATGCCGGTGTGGTCCCATAGATCTGGGAGGCGTCCCACCAATGCGACTCTTGCGTGACGTAGGTGGGCGGTCCGGCGGGACTGGGGTCGGGATCGGGCGGGGTGCGCTCGACGCGCATCGGCCGTTCGGGCCACGGGTCGTCGTCGCGCAGCGGCACCACCCAGGGCTGGGTGGTGACCGAGCCGTGGGCGAACCAGTCGTGCACCTCGAACTGGATCCACGCCGCGGCGAGCAGGTTGAGCGTGGTGGCGGGCTGAAAAGTGTCGCGGGTCAACAGGCTACGGCTGATCAGCCGCGGATTCGGGTCGAGCAGTTTCTTGGCGGATTCGGGATAGGAATGTTCGGGTGGGACGTTGCGTCCGAACCGGCACCCCACCGCACCCATTCTCGGATCGGCCAGATCGTTGTAGGACCCGTCACGGGTGCGGGCACTCAGATAGTTCCCGGGATCGACGGGCCCGCCCGGGATGATCGGGGCAGGATCGGCGGCGTACAGGTTCGATGTCCGCAGCTGGTGTCGTAATCCGATCAGCACCGCCAGGCCGATGATCTTGGGCAGGCGGGCCCAGCCGACCGACTGGTCGATGCACTGGGCCACCCGGGCCGCGAGGGTGACCGTCACCGACCGGGACCGAGACCAGGCCGCGGCGATGGTCTGCGGGGCCTGGCGCGCCGACGTCACCATGGTGTCCTCCGTGGCCGGTGGGGCGATCCGTGCACGACCGGATCGCGGTGTGTGATCGACACACAGGTCGATTGTTGTGCACAGCGGTGGAAAAGACATGAGTAGTTCGCTACTCGAACCGGTGCGGCGGGCACGTCCGGCCGCGCGGAGCCACCGGTGAGTTCCGGGGTGCCGCATACGTCAGGACCCCTCGAATACAGGTAGCGCTCCACTCGTGTGGCCACGCACCGGTGCGTCCTACGTTCGCCGGTATCACCGATCACGTCCGGAACCGAAGGAGGGACGACGATGACATTCATACCGTGCACGATCAAGGGGTTGCCTGCCGAAAAAGTGGTCGCCTCCGCGGAAGCGGCCGTTGAGGTCAATCCGGCGAACGCGCCCAACATCACCGGGCTGTCCGCGGACGACCTGCCGTCACGCGAGCACCTGGCGGTCATGACCAACAAGCGCTGGAATGCCGGTGGTGTCCGGCTCACCGTCGGGTTCCTCGATTCACCGCCTGCGGATCTGCAGAGGCGGATCCTGGCCCACATGAACGCCTGGGGAGCCTGGGCCAACGTCAGGTTCGTGGCCTCCGGCGTCAACCCCCAGGTGCGGATCGCGCGTGTTGCCGACGACGGCTACTGGTCGTACCTCGGCACCGACATCCTGCTCGCCGCGGCGGATGAGCCGACCATGAACCTCGAGGGCTTCACGATGAACACGCCCGAATCGGAGTTTCACCGGGTGGTGCGGCACGAGACGGGCCACACCCTCGGCTTCCCACATGAGCACCGGCGCAAGGCGATTGTCGACCGGATCGACCAGGAAAAGGCCATCACCCTCTTCATGGCGACCCAGGGATGGTCGCGTGAAGAGGTCATCGAGCAGGTGCTGACGCCGTTCGACGTCTCTGCGCTGACCGCCACCAACGAGACCGACGAGAACTCGATCATGTGTTACGACCTGCCCGGTTCGATCATGACCGATGGGATTGCCGTGCCGGGTGGAACCGACATCGACAACCTCGACGCTCAGTTCGCGGCCAGCCTGTACCCGGGCCCGGTCTCCCCGAGTTCGGTGTGGCCGAACGGCAAGTTGTACTTCTTCAACGGGTCGCAGTATGCGCGGTTCGACGACGCGGCCGGCAAGACCGACCCCGGGTACCCGCTGCCGATCGCCGGATTCTGGACCGGGTTCCCGGCCGACTTCGCCGACGGCATCGACGCCGACGTGCTGTGGACCAACGGCAAGGCGTACTTCTTCAAGGGCAGCCGGTACCTCCGGTTCGATCTTCCGACCGACAAGGTGGATCCCGGCTATCCGATGGACATCTCGGCGAGTTGGCCGGGGGTGTGGCCGGATGGGTTCGACGCGGTCGTGGTGTGGCCGAACAGCAAGGCGTACTTCTTCAAAGGCTCCGAGTACCTGCGCTATGACATCGCCACCGATCAGGTCGATGCGGGCTATCCCAAGCCGATCAAGGGCAACTGGGCGCCCAACCTGCCCGCCGAATATGAGAGCGGCGTCGATCACGTGGTGATCAGGAACAACCGCAAGGCCTACTTCTTCAAGGGGTCGCAGTACATCCGGTACGACATCGCAACCTCGCGGGTGGACAACGGGTATCCGAAGCAGGTGGCCGGCAACTGGCCCGGGCTGTGGGCCGACGGGGTCGGCCGGCCGGACTAGCGGGCGCCCGATGAACGTGACGATGGGCACCGTGAATTCGCAGGTGCCCTTCACCACTCGGGCGCTCATGCTCGATCCGGCGGGGCTCAACCGGCGACTGCGAGAGCTCGACTGCATCGGCGACCTGACCCGGCGGCAGCCGAAAACCGTTGCCGCCGTGTCCCGCCGGGCTCGGATCGGAGTGCACAACCACTACGTCGACGGCATGCCTCGGCTGCTGCCCATGATGGTGGCGTGGGCACGCGGCGCGCACGTGGCCGACCTCGACGGCAACGAGTACATCGACCTCGACAACGGACGCGGGGCCAATATTCTCGGCCACGCACCCGCGGTGGTGACCGACGCACTGCGAACCGCCCTCGACGACGGCCTGTCGTTCGCGGCCGGGCACGAGACCGAGACCGCCCTGATGAGCCTGCTGCTGACCGCGGTGGGGTGGGCCGAAGGCGGATTCTTCAGCAGTTCGGGCACCGAAGCGACCATGCATGCGCTCAAACTGGCCCGCGCCCACACCCGGCGGCCGTTGATCGGGATGTTCGACCAGTGCTATCACGGCCACCACAACGATGTTCTGGCCGCGCGGTTACCCGACGGGACGGTGACGGGGTCGATGCCCGGCGTCCCGCCGCCGGCGGCATCGTCGACGGTCGTGCTGCCGTATGACCGAAGCGCGTTCGAGGTGATAGAGGCGCGGGCAGCCGAACTCGCGTGCGTCATCGTCGAGCCGATCCGCTCGAGCTGGCCCCTGTTGGACCGTGAGTTCCTGCTCGGATTACGTGAGGTGACATCGCAACACGGTGTCCTGCTGGTGTTCGACGAAGTGCTGACCGGCTTCCGGTTCCGGTTCGGCGGCGCCCTCGATGCCCTTGGCGTGACGCCGGACCTGGCCAGCTTCGGCAAGATCATCGGCGGCGGTCTGCCGATCGGAGCCACCGTGGGGCGCGCCGACATCATCGAGATGGGTGTCACCACGGGGGAACACCTCCGCGACATGCAGAGCCGCACCCGGGTTCTCGGGACCTTCTGCGGCAACATCCTGTCCTGCACGGCCGGCCTGGCCCAGCTGGCCCATCTGCGTGACCACGGCGAGGCCGTGTACGAGACCACCCGGGCTGCGGCCGATCGATTCGCCGGGCATCTGCAACGCCTTCGCGAGGAGGCAGGATACCCGATCGCGGTGCGGCGGTACGAGTCTCTGGTCCGACCGCTGTTCGGCACCATGGGTGCCGAGGATTTTGTCGACCTGGTGCACCCGCAGCGCTACGCACTGGCCGAATACCTGTGGACCTATTACCTTCGCGCCGCCGGGGTGCACCTTCCCGAGTTCCTGTACCCGTTGTTCACCGCCGCGCATGACACCGAGGTGATGGACGCGGTCTGCGAGGCGATCACTGCGTCCGTTGCGGGCCTGCGGCGCGACGGTCTGTTCTGACCGGCGAAACCCTTTGCCTCACAGGAGGCCACGGCGACGCAATGCGGGCAGGTAGCCGTGGACGAGATCGGGTGTCAGGTGGGGGATGGCGAGCGGAACGCCGGTCGCCAGCAGACCGTCACGGAATCGCCGTGCCGGGAAGGCCGAACCCGCAACCGCTTCGGCGGGCTCGGCGAACGCCGCCATGAGCGGGAGCAGGCAGTGCCGCCGTTGCCGCGGCGGCAGCCCCCGCATCGCGGTCTCGAACCGCGCTACCCACTCTCGACGCGATTCGATGCGCGTGACCGGGTACCCGGCCGCGGTCAACCAGTCCACGACGACGTCGAGTGAGATGGCATCGTCGTGGTCGTTGACCACGTTGTAGGTCGCGAATCCGCCGTCCGGCTCGGGTCCGGCGGCCAGTTCCACGATCGCCGCGGCGACGAAATCGACGGGCAGTCCGTCGTAGTGGGGGCGGTCGGCCGGCTGCCGGTAGAACGACTGCGGCGCGATCCCGGTTGCGGCCAGGCTCAGCAGCAGCCGGGTGAACACATCGCCCACGTTGACATGGTCACTGAATCGGCTGTGCGCCAGGATCATCCCGGGGCGGAACACCTGCACGGTGAGTCCGTAGGTGTCATGCGCCTGGCGCAGTAGTACCTCCCCGGCCCACTTGCTGATCACATAGCCGTTCGCGGGTGCGGCGGTGCGGGTGCGGGCCGGGCACCCGACCCTGACGTCGGCATCCTCGGGCAGCGGCCGACCGTCGTCGGTGGTGCCCGCAGCCGCGGTGGATACAAAGGCGAATCGCTTCGGCTTGCCGGTGATCGCCAGCCGGATCAGCCCGGCGGTGCCGACGACGTTGGGGCCGAACAGTTCCGGGTACGGCAGCAGATGGTTGACCAGGGCCCCGGCGTGCACGATCAGGTCGACCGTTGCCGCCAGGCGAGACCAGGTGGCACCGTCCAGGCCGAGTTGCTCGTCGGCGAGATCACCCGCGAGGACCTCCAAGCGGGATTCCGTGGGCCTGCCGACCTCGGCCCCCAGTCGATGCCGGGCGTCGGCGTTGCCGGCCCCGCGGATCAGGCAGATCACCCTGCCTCCGGTGGGTGCCAGCCGGCGCAGCCACTGCGTGCAGAGTGGCTGTCCGAGAAAGCCGTTGGCTCCGGTCAGCAGCACCGTCCGGGGCGGGTCGCCATTCGGGGTCGCATGCCGGTCCCGGGTGCTGGTGCGCGTGCGCTGCCCGATGAACCGGTCCAGGGCCAGATCACGGGCGTGCACCAGGTCGGTGCCGGGGCCGGGAACGTCTGCGCGGGCCGGCCGGCCCGCGGTGCCTCGTCGCTCCTCGATCAGCGAGGCGATCCCGGTAAGGCTGCGGGTGGGATCGATGACGGCGGCGGCAGGCACCCGGACATCGAAAATCTCGGACAGCAGGGCCGCCAGCGTCAATGCCGCCAGGGAATCGGCGCCGGCGTCACTCAGGATCGTGTGGTCATCGATGCCGTCGATGCCCAGTGTCGCGGTGACGGCCCGGCGCACGGTAACCAATACCGGGCTGTCCGCGGCGTCCCGCCGAATCGTGGCGAGTTCTGTCGCCTGGCGGTCGAGGATGGCGGCATAGGCCCTTTCGAGCCGATCGCGGTAGTGGGCGTTCAGCGCCGGCCGTGCCGGCTTGCCGGTCGCGGTGAGCAGGCCGTTGTCGACGCTGAAGGGAAGGGCCTCGATCAGGATGTCGCGGGGTACCTCGTAGGGGCGTAATCCGTTGTCTCGGGCGATCGTCCGCAATGATGCGAGGATCGCTGCCTTGCCGGCGGCGGGCGGGCCGGGAATCTCCTCGGGCACCACGACGGCCAGGACGAACGCATGTCGGCTGCTGCCGTGTACGAAGATCTGCCGGACGTACGGGCTCGCGACGAACACCGATTCCAGATGGGAGAGCGCGACGAACTCTCCCTGGGACAGCTTGACCACATTGCTGCGGCGGTCGACGAAAGTCAGGTGATCCGGGCCGATCTCGGCCATGATGTCGCCGGTCCGGTAATAGCCGTCGGCGTCGAACGCCGTGTCCGTCGCGTCCGCGCGGTGGTAGTACCCGGGGCTGAGAATCTCGGATTTCACGAGTAGTTCCCCGCGCGGATGCGGCCGGTCGGTGCTGAAATAACCCAGTTCGGGAACATCGATCAGCTTGTAGTCGATCACCGGGGGCCGAACCACCCGGCCGTCGTTGAGGACGTTCCCGGTTTCGGTGGTGCCGTAGCCGATCGCGAGGTGGACGTGCAGACACGATTCGATGAAGGAGGCCAGCTCCGCCGACAGCGGTGCACTTCCGGAGGCCGCGAGCAGCAGCCGCCCGCCGAGGACGTTCTCGCGCAGGTCGGTCATCACCTGCTCGCGCACCGTTGCGGGATCTGAGCCCGGCGTCGAGCGTCGGCGGCATTCGCGTTGGTATCTGCGGTAGATGAGCTCGGACACCCGGGGGACCAGCGGCAGCACCGTGGGGCGGACCCGTGCGATGTCGTCGAACAAGGTCGACATGTCCGGTGCGCCGGCGAAGTACGCGGTGCCGCCACTGGCCAGCGTGGTGAGGACCAGCGCCTTGCCGCCGTAATGGCTCATCGGCATGTAGTTGTAGGAAATCACCGGTATGGCAACAGAATTGCGCCAGGTGCCGGCCACCATGCGTTCGGTGTACATCGCTGCCTTGGGTTGCCCGGTGCTACCCGAGGTGTAGGACAGTCCGACGAGCCGGTCCGGGTCGGCGGGCGGCAGCGGAGGTTGCGGCCATGGTGCGTCTGAGAGTCGCAGGCCGCGTCCGATGACCTCGTCGAGGCTTTCGATCAGCGCGGGGTGCCGGGCCTTGGCCATCCGCAGGCGGGCCTTCCCGAAAGCGGCCCGTGCCACGCCGACGTCGGGTTGCTCGTCAAGGACGATGAGACGGCGCAGCCCCGGCGCGGTGCAGGCGGCCTCGACCGCGTCGGGCAGGTGATCGGCGCCGACGGCGAGTACCGACGCGCGGGTTTCGGCCAGCACCCGAGCCAGCTGCCCCGGCTGGGCACCGTACTGAACCGGGACCGTCACGGCGCCGGTCAGTGCGCAGGCCAGGTCGAGCGTCAGGTAGTCGGTGCCGGCGAACCCCGACGTACAGACGAATTCTCCGGCTGCGATCGGGAAGCTTTGGTGGGTGCGCCAATCCGTGGCGATCGCGTTGATGCGCTGCCAGAGATCGCGATAGCTGATCGTCTGCAGCACCGACCCGGTGCACCGGCCGAGGGCCGGCCGGTCCGCGTAGCCGGCCATGACGGTGGCGATGATGCCGGCCAGTCCGAGACTGCCCTGCCGGACCGCGGCGGTCACCTCGGGCAGCGGAACGGCACCACGAAATTGCCGGTCGGCGGCGTACAGTTCCGCCGCGCGCCCGGCCATTTCCGCCGTCAGGTCCGGGTGCAGCGCGCTGCCGCGTACGGTGCCAGGGTCGGGCATATCGCAACGCCGAACGGTGCAGACAGGGCGAAGGGTGCCGGATCGGCCGGATCGGGGCCGAACAGACCGAACCGCGAGAACCGGGCGATCTTCGTGACACCGTCGTCGTCGAATTTCTGGTCCGGTCCCGGTGTCAACCGCAGTTGGTACAGACTGCGCCGGTCCACCGCGCCCTGCACCGGGAGGAAAGGCCGATCCGGCGGTCGCTGGACGTACCGGATCACCCGGGGCGGCAGTTGTTCGGTGGTCGGCCTGATCAACGCGGTGGGTCTGTCCCGGACGATCGGTGCCTGTTGCATGCTGAGCGAGAACGCCCGGATGCTGGGGGATTCGGTCATGGGTCACTCCGTCTGTCAGAGATGGTCAACGGGGGAGTGCGGCGCATCGGCGACATCGTGTCAGCCGATGCGCCGCAACAGGTTTCAGAGCAGGCCGCCCAGGATTCCGATTCCGGTGGTGGCGACTTGCTCCCACGGGAAGTCGAATGACGCTCCGACGCCCGCTTGGTTGGTGAATGCCGCGGCCCCTGCCGGCGTGCGATCGATCGGCGTAGCCTGGGGCGGCAGCATTTCATTTGCTGTACTCATGGATTTCTCCTCGTTTGTTGTGTGTTGAACTGACTGAAAACCTGATCTGCTGATTGATTCTCGATTCGCTCCTTTCAGGGGTGAACGCGGTCAGTACTTGATCCCCTTCGATGCGTAACACATCGAACGAGCCAGTCCGGGAAGGTCTCCGCAGCTGACCGAGGCCTGTACCGAACCTGTCCCGATGCCTCCGCGGGCATCGTCATCCAGACGTGCGATGCCGGGCCGCTGTGGGGGCAGCGCGCAGGCCGCGGCGTGCCGATTTGGTGTATTCATGTTTGCTAACCTCCTGAAATCAGGTACTGATGGATGGGCGCCAGCTGCACCGGCCACGGATCGCTGACGTCGACGGTGGCCTGATAGACCACGCGGGCCCGGCGCTCGTTCTCGGGTGAGAAGAACGTGATCTTGACGTCCCAGCAGTCGCAGTCGAGCCGGCCGAACGGGCTCTTGACCGCGGTGATGCTCTCCAGCGAGTACAGGCTGGTCACGTCGCCGTCCACCAACTCGCCGGCAAGCAGGCCCTTGGCCATCACGTCCGAGAAGATGAAGGCGTTGGTGGCCGTGTAGTTGATCGCCCGATCTGCCGACGACGAGCCGAGGTTACGCAGCTCGTAGTACACCTTGTCGAGCATCTGGCGCAGCTTGAGTTCGGTGCGGGATTCCGCCTTGGACCGGTCGATACCGAGTTGAGTGGTCAGCTTGTCGAAGTCGATCGCGCCAAGCACCGCCTTGACGAGGTTGTTCTCGTTCCAGGTGTACAGCCCTCGGCGTTGCACCACGATCACCGGAAGGCGTTGTCCGGCGAACGTCGTCACGGTGCGGTTGGTGAGGACACCGGGAAGCGATACCCGCGAGACGAAGTCGTCGTCCTCGGCCGGAAGCACCTGGCAGCGCAGCGCATAGCGCAGCATCTCGTAGACGGCCTCGTGGTAGGTGACCTCGGCCTCGATCGCATAGATCGGAGTGAGGTTCAGATTCATCGTCCAGATGAGCTTGGTCGACTCCCATGGGTGTTTGTCGAGATAGTTGGCGAGCTGGACCGCGTCGTACGGGTTCGGTTCGGTGACTATCGGTGTCTCGTCGGAGCTCTCGGCCATCGGCATGAGTTGGCGGAAGCCGTCGCGGCGGGCCTCGGTGCCGAAGTCGAACCCGATGTTGCCCAGTGCGAACACATTTGACACCGGCATCGGATGTGCTGACTGGGGCGGGGTCGGTGCCTCGTGCGCGGCCGACGCCGTGGTGGCCGCCTGGGCTGCCGTGGTGCCGCATGAGCACGGGGCGCCGCCGCACGACGGTGCCACTCCTGTCGGCGCCGCGACGGCGTCGGGCGGTGCCGGCGGAGGCCCGGGGTTCATCAGCCCGGGATCGGGGGGTGTCGCGTCGACTCCTGAACTCGCGACGTGGGGGATCTGTGTTGCAGCCATCTCGGTCACTTTGTCTCCTTGTGTGATCAGCGCATGCGCGCCGCGAACGTTGAGAATTCCCGCCAGACAGCGGGGGTCTGAATCCCGGGCGCAGGCCAGCGCACTGGCGATCACCGCCCGGCGCACCTCGGCAATGTCGGCCGCACGGCCTCGCCGCCGCTGCGCGGAGAGCAGCAGCGCCGCGAGTGCGGTCACGATGGGGGTGGCGAAACTGGAGCCGGTGAGCTCGGCGATCGCGCCGCCCGGTATGGCGCCGGGAATCGACTCGCCCGGCGCCAATACCCCGTTCAGCGCATACCGATCGCCGAAGTTGCTCGACGGCAAGGCGGTTCCGTCGCGGCCGAGTGCGCCGACGGCCAGGACGGTGGGCAGGGCCGCAGGCGCATGCAGGCAGTCACACCCGTCATTGCCCGCCGCGGCGACGACCAGCACGCCATTGCGTTCGCATGCCTCGATGGTGCGGGCCAGCAAGGGGTCCGCCTCACCGCGCTCGACGAGTTCGCCTCCGCTGATGTTGATCACGTCCGCCCCGCTCAGCATCGCCCGTTCGATCGCCCGGGCGAGATCGAGCTGCGAGAGGTGACCAGTGCTGTCCTGGAAGATCGGGACCACCACTCCGCGACAGCCGGCAGCCAGGCCCAGCGTTCCGGTGCCCGGCCTGCCGAGCACGATGCTGGCCACGTGTGTGCCGTGGCCGGACATCGCGCCGGTACCCGCCTCGTCGAGGACGAGCGAATCCGCGCGGGTGATTCGGGCGTCGGCGAAGCATGGATGGGTCAGGTCGACCGGTCCGTCCAGGATCGCGATGCATACCTCGGGGTCGGGAACCACCTTGTCCCGCAGTGCCGTCAGCTCACCGAGGATGAAGTCGGTGTCGGCCGCCCGCACTGTCTGCGGTGGCTCGGTAGCCTGCACCTGTTTCATGGCGCAATCGTGCGCGGCAGGCGCATGGTCCCACAATTGGCCGTCGGGTGGATTTCGAGGGTGCTCCCTATGGGGGTGGCGAATGTACCGACAGGCCAACGCGGCCTATATCTTTCGGGCGATTTATGGTCGCTCGCATTGACATTGCCGACCGCGCGGCAGTAGCACGAATGGCATGGCATCGAAGCGGAGCAAGAGAAGCATCGAGCAGATGCGTCAGGATCTGTTCGTGGTCAAAGAGCGTCAGGACGGGCTGCGGGCCGAGCACCGCAGGCTCATCCGCGACCTCGACCTCAACTCGGGTGGCGAGTCGGCCATCCTTCGAGAGCAGCGCCGGTGGAACACCAGCCCGCCTCCGCTGCGCCCATATGTCCGGCCGGCACCGGCGCAGACTCCCTGATCCTCGGCTCGGCCGCGCCGTGGCCGAGCTTGCGGGCCACATAGGCCCGGCGCCGTACGCCGAGTTTGCAGATCACGTTGTGGACATGGCTTTTCACGGTGCCGGGGGAGATGTGCAGGTGGTCGGCGATCTCCTTGTTGGTCAGTCCGTGGGCCAACAGCCAGGCCACTTCCTGTTCCCGCTCGGTGAGGCAGTGACCCTGCCCGCCGGCGCGCCTGCCGCCGTTGGCCTCGATACCGCGAAGCAGCGCGCCCGAGATCTCATCGGAGCAGTGCGCCGCGCCCCGGGACACATTGATCAGCGCGTTGCCGAGTTGATCGACGGAGGCGTTGCGTCCCACCAGCCCTGCGGCGCCGGCGCTGGCCCAGGCCATCGCCTGACCGGGATCGTCATCCAGGGCGACCGCGATCAGTTTCCGGGGCGGATCGGAGCGGCGCAGCGCCGGCGCGGACTCCAGCGCCAGGCGGGTGCTGACCTCGATCACGACGATGTCGACGGGTAGGTCGATTCTGGCCAGGTCGCCCAGGGCGGCGGTGGCATCGGTGGCGGTGCCCACCAGTTCGAAGCCCGGGATGCGCAGAATCCACTCGGAAAGCAGCTCGGTCCAGGCCCTGACCGCGACGATGACAAAGACGTGGTGTCGCATGATGAGTTCCGGGTCAGGTCCGCCCGTACGGCAGGAAGATCGGGGCCACTTGAAAATTCGACTCAAGCGTGTTCATGACACTTCCCTACTGATACGGGCAACCAATGTGTCAACCGATGTTAGGGAAGCCGCCCACCCGCGGTATCGAGTAATCGACTACGCGAGTTTTCCCGTGAGCGGCCGCGACGGGACCGAGGCGCGTAGGCCGTGGGCGCGCACCGTCTCGGTTGGCCGCTGGGGGAAGGGAGGCCACGGGGTAATCGGGTAGTCGGCTACTCGTGCCACCCGGGGCGGCTCGAGTCAGGATCGTCAGCATGCCGATTCGGCCCACCGTCGCCGCCGCAATGCCCGATCCTGTGTTCAGTGGGTTCTATAGGGTCGAGCACGGTTCCGAGGTGTTGCGGTGAGTCCTTCCGACAGTGAGATCTGGACCGACCGGGTGCAGTGCGCCCTGGCCGACTTGGCGGCCGGGCAGATCGACGCCAGTCCGCAGAAGCTTCTGGAGGCGGTCGCGGCCCGGTTCGCATCGCGGTTCGACTCCGAGGATCGGCTCGGCGTGGACGGTACGCCCAAGTGGCACCGCAGTGTCGACGACGCCGTCGGTGAGCTGGTGCGCCGAAAGCAGGCGACCCGGCGCAGACCCGCGAAGAAGGCCGGAGCCGTTGCGCCGCAGCCGATCGTGCGGTTGACCGCCGCGGGTCAGGCTGCCGCCGAGCAGGCGTGTGACCGAGCGATGGCGCCACCGGAGCCGATCCGGACGGTGGCGCCGGTGACACCCGAGCAGCCTCCACACCGCGACCTGCTGGTGGCGGGCGTGATCACTCCGCCGCTGCGGGAGAGGTTCGTGGTGGCTCCCGGCGAGGACCCCGAGCGGGTTCGGGAAACGTTGTGGCCGATCATGATCGAACTGAATCTGCGCTTCGCCGCGGGTGTCGCGGCAGCCGTGGAGCGCGTGCATGAGCTGTGGCGCCTGGTGGGGGGCAGCGGGGAACCGGTCGAGGTGGCCGACCAGTTCATGGCCGGTGAGCTGACGACCAGGCAGATCGAGGGCATTGTCTCGGCGGACTCGGTGCCACAGCAGTGGCCCGAGCGCGCCATCTACCGGATCTGGCCGGACTTCGATGCCCACCCCCAGATCGACGCGTCGGCGAACACCGTCAAGGTACTTCCGGCGCAACGGACGTTCGGCTGCTACGGGTCGGGAATCGTCTGGGCGGTCGTCGATTCCGGGATCGACGAAACCCACGCGCATTTCAAGAGCAGGGCCACCGTGGACGATCCGACGGTGCACGAGCTACACCGGGATTTCACGATCCCGGGCGGTGACAAGGCGTTCGCGCCGAGCGCGCTGCAGGATGGCGACGGGCACGGCTCGCACGTGGCGGGGATCATCGCCGGCGGGCTGCCCGAGGGGTTCGCCGACGAGGTGTATGTGGCCGAGAAGCGCTTCAACGTCGGCGCCCCGGAGGGAGACATCCCCATCTTGCAGAAGCGGGTGGTCAGCGATCCCAGCCGGCTGGCCGGGATGGCGCCGGAGGCAAAGCTGGTCAGCCTCAAGGTGCTCGGGCCCGGTGAGAAGGCTTCCCGGGTGAGCCGGGTGATGCGGGCCCTGGCCTATGTCCGTGAGGTCAACGCGGCGAGCGAGCGGATGCCCCGCATCCACGGTGTGAACCTCAGCCTGGGATATGAGTTCGCGGCGGAGTGGTTCGCCTGCGGACAGAGCCCGTTGTGCATCGAGGTCGACAAGACCGTGCGGTCGGGGGTGGTCGTGGTCGCCGCGGCAGGCAACAGCGGATATGTCTCGCTCAACCCGCTGTTCACCACCGATGTCACGAAGTTCAGTGCGGACATGACGATCAACGATCCCGGCAACGCCGAGCGGGCCATCACCGTGGGATCGACGCACCGCGACGCCCCCCATACCGCTGGGGTTTCCTATTTCTCGTCCAAAGGACCCACCGGCGACGGCAGGCGGAAACCCGATCTGCTGGCTCCCGGTGAACGCATCACCTCGGTGGCGGCAGGCAAGTTCCGCAGCGATGTGCTGCGGCAGACCGATGCCCCGCAGCAGAGCGCGGCGATCTACATCGAGGCCACTGGGACGAGCATGGCCGCCCCGCATGCGTCCGGTGCGATCGCGGCATTTCTGTCGGTCCAGCGCGAGCTCATCGGCCAGCCCGACGAGATCAAGCGGGTGTTCACCGAATCGGCCACCTCGCTGGGCCGTGACCCGGCCTTTCAGGGCGGGGGCCTGCTGGACCTGATGCGTGCGTTGCAGTCCGTCTGAGTTCAGTCATGAGGAGGAACCATGATCGAGAGAATCAAGGGCAGGCCGTTGTGGCGGCTGGTGTTCGACGCCGACGGTGACGTCGACGACGCGACATTGACCGAACTGCGTGACGGGGTCGGCGCCGAGGGGCTCACCGATCTGGTGCTGTTCTCACACGGCTGGAACAACGACGAGGCCGCGGCGCAGTCGCTGTACGCCAGGTGGTTCGACCTGTTGGCAGACCAGCTCGACCCGGAGCGCAAGGTCGGATTCGTCGGCATCCGCTGGCCGTCGCAACTGTGGCGCGACGAACCGATCCCGAACTTCGACGATGCGCAGGCGGCGGACGGAGGTGGCGCCGCAGCACTGGGGGAGCGGGCGGGTACCGAGGCCGGGCCGGCCACCATCGATCCTGCCGAGCTGGCCGACCTGAAGGACATGTTCCCCGACGGCAGTGCACATCTGGACGCGATCGCCGAACTGCTGGAGCAGCCGCCGACCGCCGAGCGGGCGGGCACGTTGTTCGACGAGTTGCGGAAGTTCAATGCGGCCACCAAGACCGGATTCGACGACGGGGAGGAAGACAAGCCGGTGCGGGTGCCCGGCATGCTCGACGATCAGCGTGACCCCGTCGACGTGTTCAACCGGTTTGCCGACCGATTGGCCGATGCCGGAGTGCAGTTCGGCGGCGGGGGCGGTGAGGCAGGCCTCGGCGATCTGGGCAGCAAGCTCTGGCACGGCGCAAAAGAAGTCCTGCGGCAGCTCAGCTACTGGAAGATGAAGAACCGTGCCGGCGTCGTCGGGAAGAAGGGGCTCGGCCCGGCGATCGACAACCTGGCGGACGCTCACCCGGATCTGCGGATCCATCTGATCGGGCACAGCTTCGGTGCCCGGCTGGTGTCCTTCGCCCTCGACGGGATCGACGACCGCGACCCGTCACCGGTGAAATCGGTGACCCTGCTGCAGGGCGCGTTCTCGCGGTTCACCTTCACCAAGGGCCTGCCGTTCCGGGACGGCGACGGTGCTCTGGTCGGGCGGCTGGCACGCATCGACGGCCCGATGGCCGTCTGCTACTCCAGCCACGACCGGGCACTGGGGACGTTCTACCCCTTGGCGTCGCTGACCGCGGGGGAGGATGCCGCCGCGATCGAAGATCCGCTGGCCCGCTGGCGGGCGATGGGCGCGACGGGGGCATTCCGCAGCGAGACGCAGGTTCTGGACGATCCGGGGGTGCCGTATCCGTTCCAGCCCGGACAGATCCTGAACCTGGATTCGTCGGCGGTGGTGGCCAAGGACGACGGCCCGTCGGGCGCGCACAGCGACATCTTCCACAAGGAACTGTGCTGGGTTGCCGCGGCCGCGGGGAAGATGAACGCGGCTTGAGTCCGCTGTCCCGGTACTTGCGCCTATGCGGCAATCACCTTGAGAGGCAAGTGTTCGTGGCGGCGGATGATGTTGTTGACCGCCCATGTGGGCGTACCCGCTAGCTCTATCCGGTCCACGCGCTCGAGCAGCGCCCGCAACATCGCGGTCGTTTCCAAGCGCGCCAGGCCCTGTCCGGCGCAAGCGTGGGCACCGTGTCCGAAACCGACGTGACGGCCGGCGTCACGTCGGATGTCGAATACCGCCGGGTTGTCCCACTCGCGTTCGTCCCGGTTGGCGGAGGCATAGATCACCAGAACTCGCGCGCCCGAGGGGATTTGCACTCCAGCGATTTCAGTCTGCTGTGCCGTGCACCGCGCAAAGGCGCGCAGCGGTGGCTCGCAGCGAACGGTTTCATTGACGGCGTTTGGCAAGAGGTCGGGTTCGTCCTTGAGCAGTTGCCACTGGTCGGGGTGGTTGGCGAAGAGATTCAGCGCATTGGCGATAGCGCTCATGGTGGTATCGATCGACGGGGCGATGTAGTCGACGAGCAACGGTGGGCACTCGTGGTGCGCCAATTTGCCTTCGTCCGCGGCGGCGAGTAGCTCATCTGCCATGCTGCCCTCGATGACGTTGCGCTCGCGCACCACGCGCCGGGCGAACCGCAGCATGCGCATAGTTTTGGGCACCGCCTTGATCGCCTGCCAGTTGAGCGGACCGAGTACGTCGAATGTTGCTCCGGCCCAGGCAACCAAGTGATCGCGTTGATCGCGCGGCCACCCGATGAGGTCGGGCACGACCGCCAGCGGCAGCGCGGCCGCGAGGTCGTCGACGCCGTCGATATCGCGCTTGCCGAGCGCTGTCTCGACCACGCTACGGGCCGTGTCGTCGACGGTGTCGCTGATGGCCCGCAGAGCACGTGGCAGCATGCGGTGCGCGACGCGCTTGCGGCGTTGGTCGTGCTCGACACCGTCGCTGTTGAGCGTGGTGCCATACGACATTCGGTTGGTGATCGGATTGAGTGCCACACCCTGACCCGACAGAAAGGTCTTGTCGTCGCGTAGCACCGATTTGCACTCGGCGTAGCGCGGCACCGCATATGCCCGTTGTTTCGCCAGCCACACCACCGGACCGAGGTCGCGCATTCTCTGGTAGTGGGGGTAGGGGTCGGTGATGGCGTCGACCGAGTAGATGTCGGGTTCGTAGATGGGGAGGCCGGCGGGTGGGCGTCGCATTGAGAGTCCTCTCATGACGTTGGCGGTGGACGGTTGCTCACTATCGGTACTGAAGGAACTCTTGTGTGTTCGCGGATGTCACTGCCCGCCAGTCGGTGTCGGGGTCGGAGTCAAGGGCGGCGACCTGTTGGCCCACGGCAAACGCCGGTGTCCAGCAGTAGTCGCTGCCGTAAAGAATGCGATTGGACCCGACTACGTCCCGAAGCACTCCGGCCTGCGTCGGCAGTGGATGCCCGGCCGTGTCGAACCACATGCGCTGCAGTTGGGCAGCGGTAGTCAGAGGCCCTGGCGCATCGCCGTTGGGTGCCGGCCACAGGCTGCGGAAAAGCTCGATTCGTGCGGCAAGGAGCGGCAGCGCGGCACCGCAGTGCGGGATCAGGAAGCGAATGTGCGGATAGCGACTCATGACACTCGCGAAAATCAGGTCGGTGATGGTCCGCGTCGTCTCGAACATGAACTCGAGCATCGGAGCGGGCCGGCCCAGCGACGTGGCTTGCGCGTCCGGTGGCGACGTCGGATGGATGAAGACAATCGATTGCCGCTTGTCGAGGCATTCCCACAACGGGTCCAGCGATCCGTCACCGAGGTAGCGTCCGGCGCTGTTGCTCAGAAGTACGACACCCGCCGCCCCGAGAACATCCGTTGCGCGTATGGCTTCGCTGATGGCGGCATCCACGTCGGGCAGCGGAAGCGAGGCGAAGAAGGAGAAGCGCTCAGGATGCGCGGCGACCGTGCGGGCTGCGAAGTTGTTGACGTGCCGCGCCAGTGCGGGGGCTTCGGCTGTGCCGGCGAACGACACACCGGGAGAGGAGAGTGACAGCAGAGCGTGCCGAATTCCGTTGTCCTGCATCAGAGACAGGTGTTGTTCGACGCTCCAGGAGGGCCACCGAGGCATGCCGTCAGGATGTTCGATGCCTGCCGCGATCGCGGCGTCGACGTAGTCGTCGGTGAGGAAGTGCGCGTGGACGTCCACCAGGGGAGTGGATGACATGAGCGATCGCCTAACTGGTCTGGATGGGTGGCTGGGCGTTGTATGCCTGAGTGGACGACATGAACCCCGGTATGGCCGCGCACAGGTTCCACACGTCGCGGCCCGAGCACATGACCGTGCGGTCAGGCCGGATAACAGCGGCGGTGGCGTGACCGTGCCGTAGCCATCGTTCCAATTCGTCCCCAGGTTCGGCGACGTGCACGACGATGCCGTGTTCTTCGAGCATGGCGCATTGGAACGCGAGCGGGCGTGTCGTGGTGACGAGCGCGAAGCCGTTGCCCAGCAACGCGTCCAGTCGCTGCCCATCGGCCAGAACCAGGTTGGGGCACAGGGCTCCGGCGAGGTGGCGGGGTCTGCGGCTTCTGATGACCAGTGCCGAATCGTGCAGGCGGGGGGTGGTGCCGTCGGTGAGCTTGTCGCGCAGATTGGGTATCAACCGCAGCCGGGGTGCGACGGTGCGCCGCACCATGTTTCCGATACGCCCACCGGCTGTCATGGCCCAACCCATGGCCAGTGCCAGGCTGATCATGCTGCGCGCGTGGGGTTTCCGCTCCTGTTCATAGGTGTCCAGCAGGCTGGCGGGCAGGTTCCCGTTGATGACGCCGGCGAGTTTCCACGCCAGGTTCATCGCGTCGCGCAGGCCCGCACCCATGCCTTGCCCGATGAAAGGCGGAGTGAGGTGGGCGGCGTCGCCGAGGAGGAGCACATTGCGGTCCCGCCAGTTGTCGGCGATTTGTGCGCGAAAGGTGTACTCGGTCACGCGTAGGAGCTCGAGTTGATCGTCGGCGAGATCGCCGACCCATGGGGCGATCAGGGGCCGCAGAGTCGCCATCGTGCTGAAGTCGGCCGCAGTTTCCGAAGGCAGCAGCCGAAATTCCCAGCGGTAGCGGTCCGGCCCGATCCGCATGTAGGTCGCAGCCCGAACGGGATCGCATACCTGATGCACACCATCCCACTGATCGAGCTCGGCCTCGGTGACCACGTCGGCGACCAGCCAGCGCTGCTCGAAGCGCAGGTCTTCCATGGCGGCACCGATGGCGGCTCGCACGATGCTGTTGGCGCCGTCGCAGCCCAGCACGTAGCAGGTTTCGACGGCGTGCTCTGTTCCGGTGGCACGGTCGGCGTAGGTCATCCGCACGCGGCCCGGCTCGTTCTGGGTGATGCCGGTGACCTCGGAATTGCCGCGCAGCTCCACATTCGGGCGCTTGGCCATGTTGGCGCGCAGCTGCTCTTCCAGTACGGGTTGGTCGAACATGTTGGCCTGGGGGAAGCCATGCCTGCTGCGGGCGGGGTCGCGGTCGAACTGTGCCAGCGTGCGGTGGTTCTGGTCGAGCAGGCGCAACCCGAGCGCCGGTCGGGATATCGCGGCGAATTCTTCGGCCACGCCGAGGCGGGCGAGAATACGATGAATCTCGTCATCGAGGTGGACCGCGCGCGGCTGGGGATAGACCGACTCCCAGCGGTCGAGAACCAGCGTCGGCACGCCGTAGTCCGCGAGCAATGTCGCCGCGGTGATGCCGGTCGGCCCCGCTCCGACGACGACTACGGGAACGGATTTCGTTACAGCGTCAGGCATTTCGGTCCTCGGCTCGGCCTTAGTCGGTCCGCGCTCACGCGTACCGCACCGAGGTGCGCTGGGTGCCGAGGTCGATGGCACCGTCGTCGGTAGCCACCGACAGTTCCACGACGTCCCCGTGCTGCAGATACTTGGGATTACCGGCTTGACGCGAGAAGAACGCCTTCCATTTCAAGGCGGGCGGCAGCAGCGATCCGATGATCTCGACAGGCTTGGGCGGTGCGCTCAAGGCCGTACCCGCAGGCGTGCCGGTCAGGACGAGGTCACCGGGACTGAGGTGCTGGAACCGGGCCAAAGACTGCAGTGCCTGCAGGGGTTTGTAGATCATGTCGCCGTCGACCAGCATGTTCTGGCGAACCTCGCCGCTCACCCGCAGTTCCAGGCGCAGGTCGCCGAACCGCTTGAGCTCGTCAGCCGTCAACAAGACCAGCGCCGGGCCGACCGGCGTGAATGTCGGGTACGACTTGGCTTCGTAGAACTGCGTTTGCGGCAGCTGAATATCCCGGGCGGAGACATCGTTGGTGACGACCAGGCCGGCGACATAGTCGGCGAGGTTCGCCTCGGTGACCTCGGTTCCGACCGGAAGCTCGCGTCCGATGACCAGACCGATCTCCACCTCGTAGTCGAGAAACTTCACGTGCTGCGGCTTGACGATGTCGTGGAACGGCCCACTGATGGAACCGGACGTCTTGCGAAAGAAGGTGAGCGGGATGGTCTTCGGGTCCATACCGGCGTCTTTGACGTGCGAGGCGAAGTTGGTCATCTGGGCGACCACCCGGCAGGGCGCGGTCACGGGGGAGAGCAGATCGAGGCTGTCGACAGGCACCGCCTCCCCGCCACGCGTCGCGGCGTCTATGGCGGCCCGATCGGCGAGCAGCTCGCCGGTGGTCGTGGCCGAGGTGTCGATACGCACGGCACCGGTGGCGGTCTGGACCCACCAGGCGTCGGCGGTGCGCAGGATTGAGATGGTCATGAGTTCGCTACTTTCAGCAGGCCGATGAGGCGGTGGATATCGAATTCGTTGTCGCCTCGCAGGGCTGCGAAGATCGACTGTGCTTCGTGCGGTAGGGATTTCGGGTTGGTGCCGAGGAAGTCCTTGCTCGCCGGTGGTCCCCATTGGGCCAGGCCCGAGGCGGTGAACGGGGCCCAACCCGGTTCAAGGGTCGAGTCGAACAGGTCGCCGTCGGTGAAGTGCTCGACCATGAAGCCGTCAGGGTCACGCCAGTAGTCGAAGAGCTGACTGCCCTGGATGTGGCGCCCGATGCCCCAGGACCGGAAATAGCCTCGCTCCGTGAGGTATTCGCCGCCGGCGGCCAGCGCATCGAGATCGCATACCTGGTAGGCCGAGTGCACGTAGCGGTTCTGTGGTCCGAGGGCCAGCGCCAGCGTGTGGTGATCAGCGGGCGTCGCACCTCGGTCGCAGCGGATGAAGCTCATGGTGGGCCCACGGTCGCGCTGACCCGGGAAGTACAGGAAGTCGCTGACGATCATGCCGAGGGTGTCGAGATACCAGTTCAATGTCTCTAGGTATTTCGTCGACTGCATGACGAGGTGACCGAGCCGCTGCACCGTGGTCGGTTCCCGACGCGGGCGTTGGGTGGCGTTGATGCGGTGAATCTCGTGTCCCATGTTGTAGCGGTGCGGAGTCTGCGACGGCAACGCGTCGGGGGAGTGCATCCCCGACACGACGTGCACCGGCACGCCGCTCGGGTCGATCAGGTCGACCGCCATGCCGCCGATGGCTGCGGGCAGCGGTCTGGTCCGTGCACCGGTCGCGGTGGCCAGCCGCAGCAGGTCCGCCTCGTCGGCAGCGGCGAACGCGACTCCGAGGAACCTGCTCCGGGTGCCGCGGCGCACGATCACGCACGGCGCGGTCGAATCGCTGCCGCGTAGATGCAGTTCCTCGTCGGTTCGTAGCGACGTGGCGAAACCGAAGGCGGCCGCGAACGCCTCGGCCCGCTGAAGGTCCGGCTTCTCGAATTCCAGCCAGGCGATGTCAGCTGCCTTGATTACGGGGTTGCGGGAGCGCCCGCAATGCTCGCCTTTCCGGGCGCCTTGCTCGCTGTGGAGCTCGTTATGTGCGCCGACCAGGTCGTTCATCCCTGACACCTTTCGTTCTGACGAAATCGTCACATACGATGCAATGCTCAGTCAAGAAGTGCTGACGAAATCATCAAAACTGATCGATGCTGCTATTCTGAGCCGGTGAGCGCAGTGCAGGATGAGCCGGTCAACCGCCTCGAACGGCGGAAACAGCGCACCCGCGCAGCCCTGATCCAGGCGGCGCAGGCGCTGATCGCCGACGGCAGACTCAACGTGCCGGTCCTGGAAATCACGCAGGCGGCAGACGTCGGAATGGGTTCGTTCTACAACCACTTCGACAGCAAGGAAGCGCTGTTCGAGGCAGCCGTGGCCGATGTGCTCGACAACCACGGCGCGCTGCTTGATCGACTCACCGAGTCGATCGACGACCCGGCCGAAACATTTGCCTGCAGCTTTCGGATGACCGGCCGGCTGTTTCGGCGCCGCCCGCAGGAGAGCCAGATCCTGCTGGTCAACGGCCTCAGCCTCATAGGCTCGGACCGCGGTCTGGGCCCACGCGCATTACGGGACATCGCGGCCGGCGTCGCCGCCGGCCGATTCACCGTTGACGATCCCAAATTGGCTCTGGCCGTCGCTGCCGGGGCACTTCTCGGGCTGGGAAAACTCCTGCAATTGGAGCCCGAACGCGACGACGCAGCGGCCGCGGATCGGGTTACCGAAGACGTATTACGCCTGTTCGGACTGTCTGCCGAGGAAGCACACCAGATCTGTCAGCGGCCGCTTCCCGGCCTTGATCTCTGACGATTTTGGCTCAGGCTATTTGTCTTCGTACAAAGGTGCGGCGGGCCGGAACGCGCCGATGTGTACGCGAGCGTGGAGTGCGTCTTGATTACGCCCCGCACCTTCAGCCGGTACCGGCGACTGTCGACCTGAGTCCTGTCGCCCGCTGTGTCCGAGGGGGAGTTGTCCAGCTACGACACGGGTTGCGATCCCTCAATTGAGGCGGTGAACGCATCGCCCCACGGCGCCGAACACGCTGACAGGTCGATCTTGAACGTCGAACGGAGCTCACCTCGGCTTCGGCCGCCCTCGGCGAAGGGTGCGGCGTTAACACCAACTTCGTGCGCGGCCTGGCTGGCGGCGCGGCTGGCGGGCTAGTAGCGCGATGAGGCAGCCGGCGGCGAGTATGCCGACGGTGCCGGCAAAGCCGATGCCGGCGCTGCGTAGCCCCCACCGTTCGGCGACCAGGCCTTCGCCGATGACGGGTAGGGAGATCGCGATGTAGGCCACCACGAACAGTGCTGAGCTGACTTCGGCCCGCTGATCGGCCGGTGTGGCCTCGGTGATGGCAGCCAGGCCGCGGCTGAAGCTGATGCCTTGTCCCGCACCCGAAATGATGGCGGCGACGACGAGTCCGGCTAGTGAGCTGGTGACCAACGCCGCGGCCAAGGCGATCATGCCGATCACCAACATTGCGCAACCCAAGGCCATCGCGCGCTGCGGCTGTATCCGGTTGGCCGCTATCTGGGCGATTGCGGAGGCGAGGAAGGTGCAGCTGGCGACCAGCCCTGCTCCGGCGTGGTTGTCGGTGCCGATCATGGTGGACAGGAATGACGGTGCCAGCGCGGTGAACAGCCCCATGCAGGCAAATCCCGCGAACATCCCGATCGCCGCGAGGGCGAACGTGCCGCGCACTTGGACGGGAAGTCGCAGCCGCTGGATCCCGAGTTGTCCGGTCTTTGTTGTTGTTTCGGGCACTGCGACGACGGCGAGGCCGGCCGCCACCGCTAACACGATGTGTATCACGAAGGCCAGGTGCAGCGGTGCGGGGCAGTATTGGACGAGAACCCCGGCCAGTAAGGGACCTGCGCCAAGGCCGCCGATGTTGGCGATGGTGGCGGTCGCGGCGGCCCGGTTGCGCCATTTCGGCGGTGCGGATTCGATGATCGCTGCGGTGGCTGTGCCGGTGAAGATGCCGGCGGACAATCCGGACAACACCCGCGCCACCACCAGTGCGGGCACGGTGTCGGCGATTAGGAACGTCGCGGCGCTGGCGATCGCGAGGGCGACCCCGGCGAGCAAGACCGGTCGTCGACCGACTGCGTCGGACCAGCGTCCGAAAACCACCAGTGCCGCCAGCACTCCACCGGCGTAGGCGGCGTAGATCATCGTGGTGGTGAGGACGGTGAAACCCATGGTGGTGGCGTAGAGGGCATACATCGGGGTGGGCAGCGTGGTGCCGGCCATGATCACGGCGAACGCGTATGCCAGCAGCACGGTGGCCATGGCGCCACTGGGCCTCAGGTGTTGACCGTCCGAGGTGAGTGTCTCGGCGCTGGCGGTCATGACCGCTTCGACGGTGCTGATGGCACAATGTGCGGCGTCATGGATTGCGCAGCGGCGCAGGTTGTTTCGGCGATGTTGTGGATAGCGATGTGGCCGATGTAGCCGTCGGGGCGCATGAGCACCAGCGTGTCTCGGGACAAGCCGTAGATCTTGGCGAATTGTCCGGTCGGGTCACTGAGCGCACGGTCAGGGCCGCCGCATCCTTCGGTGTCGATGATGACGCGCGTTAGTTGTGCGCCGTTGTCGGGCCAGTCGAGTTCAGCCAACGCGTCGGCGGCGTGTCGACCGTAGGCGACGGCGGTGAACTGGGGCCCGCGGTAGATGTCGAACAGCCGCACGCGGTCGCCGTCGGCGGTGACGAGGTCGGCGTTGGGCGCGCGGTCACCGACACGCAGTGTCGCGGTGCGGTCGGCGGCCAGGGGCGCCAGTGGCCCGCCGTGATAGGTCAAGGCGAGTTGTTTTTCGTCCTTGCCGCGCCGGATGCTCGACGGGTCGAACTTTCCGATCCCTTCATACTTCTTGGTCGATAGCCCGAGCACGCCTGCGGCGATGGGTTGGCGTTCCTGTTCATAGGTATCGAGCAGTCGATCGTCTGCTCCGGCCAGCACTTGGCCGAGTTTCCAGCCCAGGTTGTAGGCGTCGCCGATCCCGGTGTTGAGGCCCTGGGCTCCGGCGGGGGTGTGGACGTGGGCGGCGTCACCGGCCAGCAGGACACGGCCGCGCCGGTAGTTCTGGGCCAGACGGATGTTCGGGCGAAACACCGACTGCCACGCAACGTCATGCAATGCCAGCCGCTTGTTGCGGGTGTGCGCTTGGATGCGCGCGTTGATCTGCGCCAGGTCTTGCGGCGGTTGTTCGTCGGGTGAAAGTCGGATCATCCACTGGAACTTGTCGCTGTGCGGCAGCGGGCAGGCCCCCACAAAGCGTCCCTTGATGCCGGGCCACACGTGCCAGTACTTGCGCGACAGCCCACCCGAGACGGCTGCGTCGACGATGAGGATGCGGTCAGCCTCGTCGGTGGAGCCGCTGAACTCCACGCTGAGGGCCTTGCGGACCCGGCTGGCGCCGCCGTCGGCGCCGACAAGGTACCGCGCGGTGATGTCCTCGGCGCAGCCGGCGGTCGCGATGTGCGCCGTGACATGGGTGCCGTGGTCGGTGAAATCCACTAGCTCGGCGCCGAACTCGACACGGCGGCCCAAACTTTCGAACCGGGCATGCAGTGCGCGGTCGGTGCGGTGCTGCGGGATCAGCCAGGTATCGGGGTAGGGGACGTCGGGGCCGCGTTTCCCTTTGGCCATCATTGTGAAAGGGATGGTGACCGGGCCGAGATGGATTCCCATCGGCGGGTACAGGGCGCCCTGATTGACGATGTCGGGCAGGGCGCCCAAATCGTCGAGAACTTCTAGGGTGCGCGGCTGGATGCCTTTGGCGCGCGACCCGTCGAAGGCGTGCGGCGCCTTGTCGATGAGGCGTACCGCGACGCCGCGGCGGGCGAGGTCGATCGCAAGTGCGGTGCCGGCAGGCCCGGCGCCGATGATCAAGACGTCAGTGGTGCTCGTTGTTGTCATGGGTCAAGCCGATCTGTGGAAGGTGTCGTAGAAGGTCGCCAGTTGGTCGGCGACGACGAGGGGACGTTCGAACGGCGCCATGTGGCCGCAGTCGTCGATGACGTGGCATTGGCTGGGCTGCAGCAGTTCGCGGACCTGGCCCAGGCTGCTGATCGGGGTGACTTGATCGTCTGCTCCCCAGATCAATTGGATGGGCAGCGGCAGTGTGCCGGTGCGCCGGTAGAGTTCGGCGCGGTCGAACAACGGAAAGTGCTGCAGAGTTTCGAAGAAGGAATAGATCGAGCCCTCGTAGCGGTAGGCGTCGCCGACCATGGCCGCCAGTGCGGCAGCGCGATTCCGGTCCGCGACGTTATGCCCCAGATGCTGTTCGAGAAAGCGTCGCCCGAACCGCTTGGCGATGACGCCGGCCGCGAGATCGTTGCGCAACAGTTTCTGCGCAGCGGGTTGAGGGCCCAGCCCGGCAGGGCCCACCAGCGTCAGAGTGGCCGCGCTTCCGAGGTGTTGACCCACGTAGGCCATCGCGATCAGCGCACCCATCGACGTGCCCACTACGTGGCAGGTGGCGGGGAGGTCGAGGAGCTCGACGAGCTCGCGCAGTTGGCGGACAAACAGCGCCTCGTCGTAGCGGGCGACGACGCGGTCGGAATAGCCGCGCCCGTAGCCGCTATAGGCCAGGGTCCGCAGCCCCCGGGCATGTAGCTCGACAGCCAATTCGTCCCAGTAGAACAACGGGATGGTCAGCCCGCCGGTCAGCACGACGACGTCGCCGCCGTCAGGCCCAGCGAGCTCGTAATGCGTTACACCATCCGACAACTGGATGTAGCTGCCCCGCAGACTCCGGCGCACCTCGGCGTCGAGCTTGCGGTCTTCCCCGGCAGCGACCAAGTACTTCATTGACGTTCCTCGGCTGGAAGGGACTGCAGAAACTCCGTGACCGCGTCAGCCACCCAGGCGGGATCTTCCTCGGGCAGCAGATGCCCGCCGTCGGGATGGACTTTCTCGGTGCTGCCGGCGATGTCGCGGGTGAAGTGCTGGCCGTCCATGTCGGCGCTGCGCAACACCAGGGTCGGCACCTCGATGTCGGGAATATCGGCACTTCGGTCGGGTTGGTCGGTCGTCAGGAAATCCACGAACGCCGAGCGGTTGCCGGCCCGGTTCCACAACCGGTGCGCGCGATCCACCATCGCGGCATCGACAATGTCGGAGTTCGGCCCGACCGCCTGGCGCAGACTGCGCTCGACAGCGCGCCGGGGCATGAACCGTCGCAACAGTTGCCCGACGACCGGGTTGCGCGCCAGCGCCATCGCGGCGGGCAGCTCCTTGTCCGGATAGCCAGTCGCGTTGATCAACACCAAACCGGTCAGCTGCAGGTGCTCGGGGTGATCGAGGGCGAGGTTCCAGGCGATGTTGCCCCCCAACGAGTTGCCGGCCACCGCGCATCGCTCGACGCCGATGGTGTCCAAGAAGCGTGCGAGCGTCCCGGCGTAGGTGGCGACCCGGTAATCACGGTCGGGGCGCGGCCCCGTCACCCCGAACCCCGGCAGATCCAGCCGAATCACGTCGAAGGAATCCCGCAGTCGCTGCGCGACCGCCTCCACGCCGTACAGCGAGGACGCGCTGCCGTGCAGCAGCACCACCGTCGGGCCCTTCCCTGACCGTCGGTAATGAATCCGCATGCCGTCGACCGCGGCGAACCGCGAGTCCGAGTGAACATCGATATCGCGAACATTCATAATGGATACAGTGTTGCCGAAATTGCGCAGTGTGTCAAGAGTGGTCATACTGGGCCCCGTGAGCACGTCATCTTCGGCCACCGAGCTGGCAGGGCAGGGCCCGCGGCGATCCCGGGGCCGCCCACCGGTGCCGCTGGACCGGATCATCGCGACTGCTATCGCCCTCCTGGACGAGGAGGGCGCCGACGCCCTGTCCATGCGTAACCTGGCCCAGCGCCTGGACTCCGGTACCGCGACGTTGTACCGGCACTTCACCGGCCGGGCCCAGCTGGTCGCCCAGGTGATCGACAGCGTGTTGGCCGAGGCGCACGTCGACAACGGGGCACTTGACGCCATGACATGGCAGCAAGCCTGTGAAACTCTGGCGTACCGCCTGTTTGATGTATTCCGACGCCACCGCCACGTGGCGCCCTTGTTGGTCGAGAAGATTCCGATCGGGCCCAATGCGATGGCCCAGCGCGAGCAGACGATCGCGCTGCTGCTCAAATCGGGATTCTCGCCATCGCTGGCCGCGCAAGCGTGCGCCACGCTGGCGCGCTACGTCCTCGGGTTCGCCACGCAACTATCCCCGCCGGAGGCCAGCGCTACGGACGAGGGCGAGGTGTGGCAGACGCTCGACCCCCAGACATTCCCTGCTACCGCCAGCGTGGCCGATCATCTGCCCGTACCTCTTGAGCAAGAGTTCGCCTTCGGCCTGGAACTCCTCATCCACGGCCTGAACCAGCTCGCGCACCATGACGACAAACGCGCGCCCAGCCGGCTGGCTCGGCGTGATTAATGCGCGACGCTAAGCACGACAACAGCGACCGCTGCGACCGCAGTCATGATGGTCGGCGCCGTCGCGGTCAGCGGGTCGCGGGCCCGGCGGTGATAGATGGCGGCGCCCACCATGAGCAACACCACTGCCGCTCCGGTAACAGCGCCCATAGGGCGGATGAACATGCCTGCGGTCAGGCCGATGGCGGCAGCGATCTCGGCCACCCCGATCAGCCGGCTCAGCGATGTACTGATCGCAAGATGCGCGGCGTTCTTGCGTGCCGTGGCACCGTTGAGCAACTTGGGAATGCCGGTGACAACCATCAACAGTGCCAGCAGGATCGACAGTACGGTCGCAGCGATGTACACGATGACTCCTAACCGATGGCGACGACGCAGGGGTTACGCAATTCGCCCAATCCCTCGACGGTTGAGCGCACCACAGTGCCGGGTGTGAGGTAGCGCGCCGGTGTGCGCGAGTACCCGACCCCGGCTGGGGTACCGGTAAAGATGAGGTCGCCCGGTAGTAGCTCACAGACCGTCGAGAGGTGACTGATGAGCGATTCGACGCCGAAGATCATGTCGCTGGTGACGGCCTGTTGGACGATTTCATCATCGAGCGCAGTGGCGATCGCCAAATCGTGGACGTCTGGTAGCTCGTCGACAGTTGTGACCCAGGGTCCGATCGGGCTGAATCCTCGGTGACTCTTGGCCAGGCTGAATTGCGGTGGGGCGCCGGCCATTTGCGACCGCCGTTCAGAGATGTCCTGCCCGATGCAGTACCCTGCGACGTGCCGCAATGCGTCGGCGACGCCGATATTGCGCCCGCCACGGCCGATCACGACAACCAGCTCGACCTCCCAATCACACGTTGCGGTGGGCAGCGGGATGAGCCCGCCCGGCCCGGTGATCGAGGACGCGAACTTGGTGAAGATCAGCGGTTCGTCGGGCACCGCCAAACCGGTTTCCGCCCCGTGCTCGGCGTAATTCAGCCCCACGGCGAAGATTTGGCGTGGCGCAATTACCGGTGGACCGAGCACGCTCAGGTCGGCGAGTAAGTCGGCGGCGGTCAGATGGACGTCCGGATCGGGCTGGCGCGCATCAAGCCAAGCGCTGATGGAGTCGATGGCGGCGACAGCTTGGTCGGGATGGCCGGGCAGAGATCCGCCGGACGCCTTCGCGATGTCGATGAGGCCGGCGTCGGTGACGATGACAGCGCGGCCGTCAAGATTGGCTAGTTTCATGAACGTCGCTTCGTGTGAGTTTCAATGTGGATGGCGATGACGGTCAGTCCAGCCGCACCGGCGGGTCGGGGTAGCTGACCATCGCTGACACCTGCTCGTCGGTCATGGTCAGAATCAGCTGGTAGACCTCGTCGGGGTAGGCCATGTGCGGCTTGGAGGGGTCGTAGGCCGGCTGCGCGACCGGGGTCTCGGAGCGGTCGAACGGTGCCGGGTGTTTGTAGGTTTCCAACTCCTCGGCGCTGATGCCGTTGGTGGTCACCGTTTCTGGATCAATCCAGGCCGCCGGGTCGATCGAATCACCGGTGGTCAACTCCAACACGATTCCTTCCGGACCGCCGAAATACATCGACCGGCAGAATCCGTGGTCGATGGGCCCGAGGACGGGGACACCGTGGCTGCGGATCCGGTCACGCAGAGCAAGCAGTTCGTCATCGGTATCGACCCACAGCGCGACGTGCTGCATGGCCCCCGGCGCGACAGGCGCGGTCGGGTCGGCGGCATGGGTGACCCCGTACTGCTTCGTATCGGGATTGCCAGGGTGATAGACAAACGCGATGTAGGACTTGGGATTCAGTTCGACAAAGCCGTGCCAGACACCGTCGGCGCCGTGCATCGGATACAAAGCCTTGAGTGCACACCCCAATACGGTGCTGAAAAATTCGATCTGGCCTTTGATGTCGCGAGTCGCGATGGCGAGGTGATTGACTGCTGACGGATGGATGACGGTCGACATAGCTGTGTTCACTCCTGTCCTTGCTGGTGGCTGCTCTTCAGTTGTCGGTGACACCACTCATGCACGACCTGCGAGTAATCGCTGGTGTGGAACAACATGAGTTGGTGCACAGCGTCGGGGTGGATGTGCAGATCCACCGGCCCGCCAGTGGCGCCGGCTACCGCCCTGGCCATATCCGGGGTGAAGATCGGGTCCTTCTCACCCACGGCGAACAGGATGGGTTTGGTGTTGTCAGCCAACGGCACGGCCGGGTCATACCGCAGGATGGATCCCCACGCGGCCAGGTCATAGCTCCAGGTGTTGAGCGGGTCGGCGTGTTTCTGCCGGCCCGCGCCGCGGAAGCCGTAGTCCTCGTCGAAATCGATGTACTGCTCGATGTCGAAGCGCAGTGCCGGACCGAATAACCCGATAATCTGCTCGAATGCTTCGGTACGGAAAGGGTTTTCGGACGGAATCAGAGGCGAGGACGGGATTGCGAGCCCCATCAGGATGGCGCCGGCGTACTCGTCGGACGCAGCGTAGGCGCAATAGGCGGCCGCCGCGCCCAGTGACGAACCCTTGATGAATACGGGTAACCCGGTGTGGGCGATGATGTGGTCGGTGACGGCCGTTGCGGCGTCGACCCATTCCCGCAGCGTGAACTGTCCAGCGCGGCGGTCGACGCATGACCGGCCATGGCCGGGGCCATCCATGCACCACACCTCGGCACCCAGGCCCGCGTAGTGCGCGCCGAATTTGTCGTAGATCCCGCCGTGCCCACCAATGCCGTGTTGCACCAGCAGGACGTGGTCGGACGACGGGTCGGTGAACCGGTAGGCGAACGTGTCGCCGATCATGTGTTCTTCGCGTTGCATCAGCTATGTCCTTGCAAAAGTGGAGAATTCAGGGATCGGGACAGGGCTTTACGATCACCGCTTCGCGAAGCGGGACCATCGGGCACATCCCCGGCACTAAATTGATGGTCATCAACTAAGTGGCGTGAGACAGGTTAGCTCCAAAAGTTGATGGTCGTCAATATCGCGTTCTAGACTTCCGCTATGAGCACTCCCAAGCGTCGCGGCCGACCGCCGGCCACCGAGTCACCGGCCGCGCTGACGGACATTCTGTCGACGGCCCTGAAGACGTTCGCCGAGAACGGCTATGAGGGCACCTCGGCCGCCGCGCTCAATCGTGAACTCGGCGTGAGCCACAACCTCATTCATCAGCGGTTCGGGTCCAAAGAGGATCTCTGGTACGCGGCAGTGGATTGGGCGTTCGGTCAGATCGACGACGAGATCACCATCGACCCCGAGCTCGCAGACAGTGATCTGATGGAGGCCCTCCGGCGAGGCCTGATCCAGTTCCTCGAGGTCCATGCGCGCCATCCCGAGATACTGAGACTGGTCACGGTGGAAGGTGCCAATGCCAGCCCGCGGTTGACTTATCTGTTCGACGCGCACATCCGTCCGCTGTATGCGCGGCTGACCACCCCGTTGATGACGTTGGTCGACCGGGGTGTGCTGACCGATGTCGATGTACGCAGCCTTCACTTCCTGGTAGCCCACGGCGGTACCTCGCCGTTCAGCTTGGCTCCGTTGGCGACCATGCTCGATCCCGTCGACCCCTGCGACCCGACCGCAGTGCGTGGGCACGCGGAATTCGTCGCCGACCTCGTGGTGGCCGGTCTGCGCGCCCGCGGAGCCTGAAAAGAATGAAAGTCACCCTCAGCTTCGACAACGGCCCGACCGAGACGACCGCCGAGGTGCTCGACGTGCTTGCCGACCGCGGCATCAAAGCGACGTTCTTTGTTGTCGGTGAACAACTCAGCCAACCAGACGCCCGCACATTGACCGAGCGCGCCGAGGCGGATGGGCACTGGATCGGCAACCACACCATGACTCATTCCGTGCAGTTCGGTGACCACGATGATCCCGAGCTGGCCGCCCGCGAAATCGGCGCGGCCGAAGACGTCATCGGGCCATTGGCGCACCCCGACAAGCTGTTCCGCCCGTACGCCGGTGGCGGCGTGCTCGACCGACGCGTATTCAGCACGGCAGCAATCGATTACCTGCAACGGCACCGCTATACGTGTGTGCTGTGGACGTCGGTGCCCCACGACTGGGATTCACCCGAACAGTGGGTTCAGCGCTGCCTCCACGACATCGCCCAGCAGGACTGGAGCGTCGTGGTCATCCACGACCTGCCCACCGGCGCCATGTGTCATCTACCGGCCTTCCTCGATGAGCTCGACCGACTCGGCGCCGAGATCGTCCAACACTTTCCCGACGCCTGCGTACCCATCCGCAACGGCGCCCTCGCCGCCGATCTGAGCGCCCTGACCACCCATTGACGTACGACCAAGGACCACGGGCCGGTCGATGAGGGTTGACACCAATCGACAATATCGGTCACACTGTATCCGTTAATTGCGGCGTGGTCGACGGCATGCACCATTCACGCCGAAGCGCAGATCGGACCAGCGCCATCGGCGGTGTGAAAGCGTGACAGGAGGCAGTCAGTGACGCGAATTCTGTTACGCGACGCCCAGGTGGTGAGCCTGGCGCCGAATCGGCCCGATACCGAGCGAATCGATATCCTCATCGATGGTGATCGCATCGCCGCGATGGGCCACCGCCTTGACCCTGCCGATGCCGACATCGTCAACCTCAAGGACCGCATCGTCATCCCCGGACTCGTCAACGCCCACCTACACACATGGCAGACCGCGCTACGGTTCGCCGGCGGAGACTGGTCGTTGCTGGAATACCTGGCCCACACTCATGGGCACGTCGCCCGCAGATACAGCCCCGACGACATGTACATCGGCACACTGGCCGGTGCCCTGAACCAAATCAATTGCGGCACAACCACTATAGGCGACTGGTGCCACAACTGCCGGACTCCAGCGCATGCCGACGCCGCTATCGACGCACTGAACACCGCCGGCATCCGCAGCGTCTTCTTCCACGGCGCACCTCACGGCGGCCCCACCAAACCTCACGACGTGCGCGAGATCGACCGCGTCCTCAGTGGCCCCATCGCCAACAGCGCGCTGTTAACCGTGGGAATGGCAATCAACGGCCCGCAACTCTCGGCACCTGACGTGGCGATCGCTGACCTCCGGGCCGCCATCGACCGCGACGTGATCGCATCGATGCACCAGAGCGCCGGAACGCCAGGACACGGCTGGAATGCGGTCGGCGCGGCGGGCCTGTGGGGGCCGCACGCCAATATCGTGCACGGCACCGGGCTGACCGACGAATGGGTCAAGAAGCTCGCCGACGCCGGAGTCACCTTCACGACCACTCCGGAAAACGAACTCGGCCAAGGGCATTGCACGGCGATCACCGAACAACTTCTGCAGGCCGATGCCGCGCCGTCGCTGGGTACCGACACCGAAACGGCCGTATCTGGTGAAGTTCTCACCGCCGCCCGCATCACCCTGGCCCGCCAACGAGGCCTGGCCCACGATCAGGAGTTCCACCGCACCGGGCTGAGCGCTCCCACCGCAGGGCTCACCAGCAAGCAGGCGCTGTCGTGGGCAACCGTCCACGGTGCGCGCGCCCTGGGCCTGGCCGACAGGGTCGGCCACCTCGCCCCCGGCATGCAAGCCGATCTCGTCGTCATCGACGCCCGCGCACTGAACCTGTGGCCGGCCCACGACCCGGTCACCGCTGCGTTGCATGCCAGCATCGCCAACATCGAAGCGGTCATGGTCGCCGGACGCTGGCGCAAGCGCCACCACACCCTGGTCGACACGGACATCGACGATGTCAAAGACCAGCTACAGCAGTCCGGCGAACGCTTCGCCCACAAGATCCGCGCAACCGGTCCACTCGCCCGCACACGACGCCGCGTCGTGCGCATGGTCGTGCGCCGGCACCTTCGTCGCCAAATCGGCTCCGATGACTAGCGGCAAACCTGGGTTCGCGTCTTGATTACGACCCGTAAGTCGTGTCGCCGCCGGAGCCCGAGTGCCAATCTCGCGAGAAGTATTGACCCTCGAACGAGTTCCGACACTGCGGAGTACGTGTCGTGGGTTCCAGCACGACCCTTGCTTGCACGCGTGCCAGCGAGCTACCGAGGCAGAAGTGCAGCCTTGGCCGAAGCTGAGGTGCCACCTCGACGGTGAATGTCGAACGGTTCGCCGTTGGGAAGTGTGCTTCGTCGCGGTTGGCGGATCCGTTGATTAGCAACATGATTGAGCCCTCTGCGATCAGCTGGCCGAGGCATTCCGTATCGCGGGCGACGTATCGCGCCTGCACCGGTGACGGCGCTTCGTAGCGCAGCACCTCCGCGAGTACTTCGTGAAACGCCGCGTCGGTCGCGCACCGGATCACTTACGGCTCACAACGCGCGCGTGAGTTACGGGAGCGGACGTCGGCACTGGTCAGTCAGGAAGCGTAGGGCGTCGCGGTGATCAAACCCAGCCGATTCGGAGTTGTCGCCTCGGGTGTTGAGGTGCGCGACCTCGTCGCGACCGCCAAGCAGGCGGAAGGCTTGGGGTTTTCGAGCATTGTGCTCAACGATCATGTCAACTCGGCCGCGGCGCCGATGCTGGGTCGGGTTCTGAAGAACCCGCTCGTCAGCGCACTCCATCAGCTCATGAATAAAGGCGAGCGTTCATGGCGCTCGCCTTCGTGTTGTGTCCGAGGGGGGACTTGAACCCCCACGCCCGTTAATAGGGCACTAGCACCTCAAGCTAGCGCGTCTGCCATTCCGCCACTCGGACTCGACCGACCACTCGGGGTCGGGCGCCTAAGGTTATCGGATCGGGTGCCCAAGACCCAAACCGGTGTCCCGGAGCGAATCGGTGGTACCAATGGACCTTGTGACTGTCCCCGCCTCCAGCGCGGACGAGGTGGTCGATCTCGTCAGTGCGCTCATCCGATTCGACACCTCCAACACCGGTGACCCGGCGACGCTCAAACCCGAGGCGGACTGCGCCGAGTGGGTGGCCGACCGGCTCCGTGAGGTGGGCTACACCACCGAATACGTCGAGGCCGGGGCGCCCGGCCGGGGCAATGTGTTCGCCCGGTTGCCCGGTACCGACCCCAGCCGTGGCGCATTGATGATCCACGGGCACCTGGACGTCGTGCCTGCTGAGCCCGCCGACTGGAGCGTGCACCCGTTCTCCGGTGCGGTCAAGGACGGCTATGTCTGGGGCCGGGGCGCGGTCGACATGAAGGACATGGTCGGGATGACCCTCGCGGTGGCCCGGCACTTCAAGCGGTCCGGCATCGTCCCGCCCCGCGACCTGGTGTTCGCCTTCGTATCCGACGAGGAGCACGGCGGCACCTACGGCGCGAACTGGCTGGTGGACCACCGACCCGACCTGTTCGACGGCGTGACCGAGGCGATCGGCGAGGTCGGCGGGTTCTCCCTGACCGTGCCCCGCAAGGACGGCGGCGAGCGTCGGCTCTATCTCATCGAGACCGCCGAAAAGGGCCTGTCCTGGATGCGGCTGACGGCACGGGGCCGCGCCGGTCACGGCTCGATGGTGCATGACGACAACGCCGTGACGGCCATCGCAGGCGCGGTGGACCGGCTGGGCCGGCATGAATTCCCGCTGGTGCTCAATCCGGCGGTCGAGGAGTTCCTGACGGCGGTGGCGGAGGAGACCGGCTACTCCTTCGACGTGAACTCGCCGGATCTGGAAGGGACCATCGCGAAGCTCGGCGGGGTGGCGCGGATCGTGTCGGCGACACTGCGCGACACGGCCAACCCGACCATGCTCAAGGCCGGTTACAAGGCCAACGTGATCCCGGCGTCGGCGGAGGCGGTGATCGACTGCCGGGTGCTGCCGGGCCGCAAGGAGGCCTTCGAGCGTGAGGTCGACGAGTTGATCGGTCCCGATGTCACCCGCAGCTGGGAGCGGGATCTGCCGTCCTACGAGACGACGTTCGACGGTGATCTGGTGGACGCCATGAACGCGGCGATCCTGGCGCTCGATCCCGAAGCCCGCACCGTGCCCTACATGATGTCGGGCGGGACGGACGCGAAATCGTTCCAGCGGTTGGGGATTCGCTGCTTCGGGTTCGCCCCGCTGCGGTTGCCGCCGGAGCTGGACTTCGCGGCGCTGTTCCACGGCGTCGATGAGCGGGTGCCGGTGGACGCGCTGCAGTTCGGTGCCGGCGTTCTGGAACACTTTTTGCGGAACTGCTGACCGCACGACGATACGAGCTACGACGAGAGGGAACCATGACCGCATCTCCGTACGACAACCTGCCGAAGCTGCCGACGTTCACCCTGACCTCAGAATCGGTCACCGACGGTCAGCCACTGGCCAACGACCAGGTCAGCGGGATCATGGGCGCCGGTGGTTCCGACGTTTCGCCGCAGCTCAGCTGGTCCGGCTTCCCAGCCGAGACCAAGAGTTTCGCCGTCACGGTGTACGACCCTGACGCCCCGACCGCCTCGGGCTTCTGGCACTGGGCGGTGGCCGACCTGCCTGCCACGGTGACCGAACTGCCCGCCGGCGCCGGCGACGGCGGCGAGCTGCCCGGTGGGGCCGTCACGCTGACCAACGATGCGGGCCTCAAGCGCTACCTGGGTGCGGCCCCGCCTGCCGGTCACGGCCCGCACCGGTACTACATCGCGGTGCACGCGCTGCCGGTGGAATCGCTGGAACTGCCCGAGGGCGCGACGCCTGCCTACCTCGGCTTCAACCTGTTCGGCCAGGCCATCGCCCGCGCCGTCATCCACGGCACCTACGAGCAGAAGTAGCAGATGCAGCGCGACTAGATGTCGCGATCGCTCACGCAGGGATTTCCCTGCTCGTCGTTTACAGCGCAGGCCCGCTCGCGCGAAGGTGGACCCATCACGGCGTCGCGATGACGTGGTGATGGGCCCGCCTTACCGAAGCGTCGAAGGAGTCCGGCATGACCGTTGTCGATGATGGGGCACAGGTCTTCATCGGGGGCCGGTTCCGGGCTGCGGCGGCGTCCACGCCGGTGCTGGAAGCCGCCACCGGTTCGCGGCTCGGTGATGGCGCCGCCGCCGGTGAGGCCGAGGTGGACGCGGCAGTGGCCGCCGCGCGGGCCGCGCTGCCCGGTTGGGCTTCGACGCCGCCTGCTGATCGAGCCGCCGCCATGGGCCGGTTGGCCGACGAATTGTTGGCCCGGGCGTCGTCGACCGATGAGCTGTGCACGCGGGAGAACGGCATGCCGATCCGGCTGTCGCGCGGGGCCAACGGGTTCTTTCCCGCGGGACTGCTGCGGTACTACGCCGGGCTGGTCACCCAGACCGCCGCCGAGGAGATTCGGCCCGCCGCGATCGGGCACACCATCGTGCGGCGCGAACCGGTCGGCGTAGTCGGCGCGATCGTGCCGTGGAACTACCCGCAGGCCCTGGCCGCGTTCAAGCTGGCCCCCGCGCTGGCCGCCGGATGCACCGTGGTGCTCAAGGCCTCCCCGGAAACCGCTTTGGACGCATTGATTTTCGCTGAGGCGGCGCTGGCGGCCGGGCTGCCCGCGGGGGTCCTCAACGTCATCGCCGGCGGCCCCGACACCGGCGCGCTCCTGGTATCGCACCCTGGCGTCGACAAGGTGTCGTTCACCGGGTCGACCGCTGTCGGGCGGCTCATTGCGCAGGAGTGCGGCCGGCTGCTGCGGCCGGTCACCCTGGAATTAGGTGGGAAGTCGGCGGCGGTCATCCTCGAGGACGCCGACCTGGACACCACCGTCAAGGGTCTGAAGAACGCGTCGTTCGTCAACAACGGGCAGACCTGCCACCTGAATTCGCGGATCCTGGCCCCGAGATCCCGCTACGGCGAAGTGGTCGACGCGCTGGCTGCCCTGACCACCGGGTTGAAAGTGGGTGACCCACTGGACAAGTCGACCGACGTGGGGCCGCTGGTCAGCTCACGCCAACGGGACCGCGTGCTGGATTATATCGAGGCAGGCAAGGCCGACGGCGCGAGGCTTGTTGCGGGCGGCGGGATTCCGGCCGACCAGCCCGACGGCTGGTTCGTGTCGCCGACGCTGTTCGCCGACGTCGACAACTCGGCGCGGATCGCCCAGGAGGAGATCTTCGGCCCGGTGCTCGCCGTGATCCCGTACGAGACCGAGCAGCAGGCCATCGACCTGGCCAACGCCAGTGAGTACGGGTTGGGCGGAACGGTGTGGTCCGCCGATGCCGAGCGCGCCACCGACATCGCTCGCGCCATCCACACCGGCACGGTCGGCGTCAACGACTACCAACTGGACATCGCGGCGCCGTTCGGCGGCGTCAAGGCCAGCGGGCTGGGCCGTGAACTCGGCCCCGAAGGACTGGCCGCCTACCAGAATCTGAAGTCGATCTACCGGGTCGGCCCGGCGGCAGAATAGGAATTCACAAGTGGCACTTGACCCCAGAACCCCGGTGTTGGTCGGCTACGGCCAGGTCAACCAGCATGACGAGAACCCCGACAGCGAGCCGGTCGACCTGATGGAGGCCGCCGCCCGGGCTGCTGCCGGCGCCGCGGTGCTCGAAGCGGTCGACGCCGTCCGGGTGGTCAATCTGCTGTCGCTGCGCTACCGGGACCCGGGTCTGCTGCTCGCCGAGCGGATCGGCGCGCCCCATGCCGCGACCCGGTACACACCGGTCGGCGGCAACGTGCCGCAGTCGCTGGTCAACCAGGCCTGCCTGGACATCCAGCAGGGCCGCAACGAGGTGGTGCTGATCGCCGGGGGCGAGACCTGGCGTACCCGAAGCCGGTTGAAGTCACGCGGCGAGCGGCTGACCGGAACGGAGCAGGACGCCTCGGTGCCGCAGGCGCCCAGTGACCCGGAGTTCGAGATGGCCGGGCCTGCCGAGATCCGGATCGGCCTGGTGGCGCCGTCACATGTCTACCCGATGTTCGAGCAGGCCCTGCGGATCGCGGCGGGGGAGGACTCCGATGGCCACCGCCGACGGATCGGTGAGCTGTGGTCGCGCTTCAGCCACGTGGCCGAAGCCAATCCGCATGCCTGGAGCCGGGAGTCGGTACCCGCCGACGAGATCTGGCAGCCGGGTCCGTCCAACCGGATGATCAGCTGGCCGTACACCAAGCTGATGAACTCCAACAACATGGTCGACCAGGGCGCCGTCCTGATCCTGACCTCGGTGCAGAAGGCGACGGAGCTACAGATCCCCAGGGAGCGTTGGGTTTTCCCGTACGCGGGCACCGATGCGCACGACACCTATCTGATCGGGCAACGGGCCAGTTTCTCCGGGTCGCCGGCCATCCGGATCGCCGGCCGCCGGGTGCTGGAGCTCGCCGGTGTGGGTATCGACGATCTGGCGGCGGTCGACGTGTATTCGTGCTTCCCGTCGGCGGTCCAGGTGGCCGCAAGGGAACTGGGGCTGGCGCTCGACGATCCGCAGCGCCCGCTGACCGTGACCGGCGGCCTGACCTTCGCCGGTGGACCCTGGAACAACTACGTGTCGCACTCCATCGCCACCATGGCCGAACGGCTGACGGCCAACCCCGGTCAGGTCGGCCTGATCACCGCCAACGGCGGCTATCTGAGCAAGCACAGCTTCGGCGTCTACAGCACCGAACCTCCTCGGACGCAATTCCGTTGGGAGGATGTGCAATCCGAGGTCGATGCGGAGCCGACGGTGGTGGCCGAGGACGGCTGGTCGGGCACCGGAACGGTGGAGACCTGGACCACTCCGTTCAACCGGAACGGTGAGCCGGAGAAGGTGTTCGTCGCCGTCCGCACTCCCAGCGGCAGCCGGGCGCTCGCGGTCGTTCCCGACCTGTCCCAGGCCGAGGCCAGCATCCGTGAGGACATCGCGGGCGCCAAGGTCACCGTCAAACCTGACGGCACCGCGGGTCTGGAGTAGCGACTCAGTGGACGCCGGAGCCGATCGCGTCGCTCAGCGACGCGAATCCGCCGGCGTTCAACCGCTCGGCGATGCCGTCGTGGATCTGTTTGGCCCACAGTCCGCCGCCGTAGACGAACCCCGTATAGCCCTGTAGCAGGGTGGCGCCTGCGGTGATCCGTTCCCAGGCGTCGTCGGCGGTTTCGATGCCGCCGACGCTGATCAGCACGAGCTTGCCACCGACCCGGCGGTACAACCGGCGCAGCACCTGCAGGGACCGGTGTGCCACCGGGCGTCCGGATATCCCGCCGGTGCCGAGGTCAGCGACACCGGGCGTGGCGAGCCCGTCCCGCGAGATGGTGGTGTTGGTGGCGACGATCCCCGCCAATCCCAATTCGACGGCCAGATCCGCGACTTCGTCGATGTCGGCATCGGAGAGGTCAGGGGCGATCTTGACCAGCACGGGCTTGTCGGTCTCGGCCTTGACCGCGGCCAGGATCGGCCGCAGCGATTCGACCGCCTGCAGATCCCGCAGCCCGGGGGTGTTGGGTGAGCTGACGTTGACGACGACGTAGGCGGCCAATGCGCTGACCAAACGGGTGCTCTCGGCGTAGTCGGCCACCGCGTCCTCGGCCGGGGTCAGCTTGGTCTTGCCGATGTTCACCCCGATCGGCACGTCGGGGGTGTGCCGGGCCAGTCGGATGGCGAGCGCACCGGCGCCCTCGTTGTTGAACCCCATCCGGTTGAGCAGCGCGTGATCCTCGGGCAGCCGGAACAGCCGGGGCTCGGGGTTACCCGGTTGCGGTTGGGCCGTGACCGTGCCGACCTCGGCATACCCGAAACCGAGCGCGCCCCAGGTCTGCAGGCCGCGGCCATCCTTGTCGAACCCGGCGGCCAGCCCCATCGGGCCCGGGAAGCGCACCCCGAACACCGTGCTGGCCAGTGCCGGATCGGTGGGGGCCAACCGTCGCGCGAGGGCCCGACGCAGAAATGCCGGGCCGGTGACCGTGCGCAGCAGCGCGAATACCCACAGGTGGATTCGTTCCGGCGGCACCAGGAACAGTGCCCGCCGCAGAGCCGCGTAGATCACAGCGAAGGCGCCTGGGGTGTGCCCGGCATGGATGACGCGGTTTTCTTGCGGCGCAACAGCACCCGTCGGCTCCCATCTGTATAGGCCCGCACCCGGGTCAGTTCCCAGCCGCGGTACTCGGCCTCGATCGACAAGCGGATCGAGGCGCTGATCCTGGTGACATCCGGCGGAAGCCGCAACGGTATCCAGTCGTATTCCTCGGAACGGTCCTCGGCGACGACCTTGTCCCATCCGGGAGGCATGCGGCCCTGCTGGATGGTGGTCATCGGCGGCCCGACGCAGTGCGGATCACCTGCACACCGGCTCCCGAGCCGGACACCACGTAGAGGGTGTCGGTCTTTTCGTCGTAGGCCAGGGAGTTCGGTTGCTGCACGGTTCGATAACGCACCTTTTCCACCGGTATGCCGGTGGAGAGATCGTAACCAATCACCGTGTTTGCCGCGGTCTGCGACACCCAGGCCAGTTCGCTGGACCCGGCCAGACCGTACGGGGCCGCGGGCACCGGGTACCGCTGCCGCATGATCAGCGGGTCGGTGCCGAACACCAGGAGCTCGTCGCCGCGGGTGTCGGCGACCAGGACCCGTCCCCGCGGATCGGCGGCCATGGTGGTGGCACCTTCACCGGCTCGCAGGGCCTGGGCGGCCTTGGTCCCGTCGGGGTTGACGGCCGTCACCGACGTCTGCCCACGATCCAGCACCACCGCGGTGTTTCCTTGTGTGACAAGAGAATCCACGCGGGCGAAGATCTTGAGCCGGGCGGCCACGGTGTGGTCGCTGCCCAATGTGTAGACGGCTCCGTCGGCGCTGCCGAGGACGGGATTGCCGTCGGCGCGCAGGGCGATGGCGGTGAAATCCACGCCATTTGCGCCGTCCACGTCGACTTTGCTGGCCTTGGCTGCCGCCACGTCCACCCGGAAGTATCCGCCCCGGGTGGACGCCAGGATGTCACCCTTGCCGTCGACGCTGAGCGCCGTGGCCGCGGGCATCAACGTGACGTCACGTGCCGCCTTGCCCGCGGCCAGCAGGCTCAGCGTTGCCTGCCCTTCCGGCCCGGGGGTCAGCACGGCCAGCGTGCTGGTTGCTGGATCGAACACGGAGCTCGCTGCGTGACCGCGCAATTCCCGGATCTCGCCGTCCGGCGCGGCCGCGACCGGGGGTGAAACCGCAGCCTGAGCGGGTTCGATGGTGGGCGGCGGGGCATCGGCGGGGTTGGACGTGCAGCCCGCGGTGAGCAGCAGGGCCAGCGCGAGGAGGCCGGCGCGAACTGGCTGACCTGCGGGGATTGGGCGCAACGGATGGCTCTCGATCGGAAATGGACGGTCGGTGACGTGCAGGAATCCAGTTTAGGCATGGCCATCGGCCGGAAATGGTCGCGTCTGCAACCAACGCGGCATAAGTCGAGGTATGGTTCGATCATGACCCTCGCCGCAGACCGGGAACTGGGTAACCGAGAGTTTGCTATGGAGGATATTTCCACTGGTGTACACGCCAGTGGGTTTGGCCAAGTTGGCGACGGCCGGAGTTTTTCGTTCCACATCGAACGTCAGCAGCTCATGATCGAGGTCTACCGCCCGCGGCTGTCCGGCCCGGTTCCGCTCGACGACGACGTGGTGGCCGTGGCCACCCGCAAACTGACCGACATCGACCTGACTGATGAACGCAGTCTGTCGGCAACGGTGCGCGACGCGGTGGCCGACGCGCAGCCGGTTTCGCGCACCGCTCGCTGACGCATCGCAGCCAGGTCGCCACGGTACGGTCGTCGTCGTGACTGACGTCGGTGCCATGTCCTGGCTGCAAGTGGTTGTGTTGTCGATTGTCCAGGGGCTCACCGAGTTTCTGCCGGTCTCGTCCTCGGGGCACCTCGCGATCACCTCGCGGGTGTTCTTCGACGACGACGCGGGCGCCTCGTTCACAGCGGTCACCCAGCTGGGCACCGAGCTCGCGGTGCTGGTGTACTTCGCCCGCGATATCGGTCGCATCATCAAGGCCTGGTTCAGCGGGTTGTTCAACGCGGTGCACCGGTCTGCCGACTACTGGCTGGGCTGGTGGGTGATCATCGGCAGCATCCCGATCGGTGTGTTCGGGCTGCTGTTCAAGGACGAAATCCGTACCGGCGCACGCAATCTGTGGATCGTGGCCACGGCGCTGATCGTGTTCTCGGCGGTGATCGCCGCGGCCGAGTACTACGGCAGGCAGGTGCGCCGCGTCGAGCAGCTGACCTGGCGCGACAGCATCATCGTCGGCCTGGCCCAGTGTCTGGCCCTGGTGCCGGGCGTGTCGCGTTCCGGCGCGACCATCAGCGCCGGGCTCTTCCTGGGCATGGAGCGCGAGCTGGCGGCCCGGTTCGGTTTCCTGCTGGCGATTCCCGCGGTGTTCGCGTCGGGACTGTTCTCGCTGCCCGATGCGTTCCACCCGGTCGGGGAGGGAATGAGTGCCAGCGGAGCGCAACTGACGGTGGCCACCGTGATCGCGTTCGTCGTCGGCTTCGCGGCGATCGCCTGGTTCCTGAAATTCCTGGTGTCCCACAGCATGTACTGGTTCGTGGGCTACCGGGTGGTGCTCGGCGTGGTGGTGCTGGCACTGCTGGGTACCGGAGTGGTGGCCGCGCAATGACGGAGGAGTCGATATGACGGTGATCCTGCTGCGGCACGGCCGTTCGACGTCGAACACCGCGCATACGCTCGCGGGCCGAAGCGAGGGTGTCGACCTCGACGAGCGCGGCGTCGAGCAGGCCGCCGGCCTGGTCGCGCGTATCGGGGAACTGCCGGTGACCGCCATCGTGCACTCGCCCTTGCTGCGCTGCGAGCGCACGGTGGCGCCGCTGGCCGAGGCGCTCGCCCTGCAACCCATCGTCGATGACCGGCTCACCGAGGTGGACTACGGCAGCTGGACCGGCCGCGCCATCGGCGAGCTGGTCAAGGAGCCGCTGTGGGCGGTCGTACAGCAGCAGCCCAGCGCCGCGGTGTTCCCCGATGGTGAGGGGCTGGCTCAGGTGCAGGCCCGGGCGGTGGCCGCGGTGCGGGAACGTGACCGCGCGCTCGCCGAACAGCACGGGGCCGACGTGTTGTGGGTGGCCTGTACCCACGGTGATGTGATCAAGGCGGTGCTCGCCGACGCTCTGGGTGTGCACCTGGACGGGTTCCAGCGCATCACGGCAGACCCCGCGTCGATGAGCGTGATCCGCTACACCGAGGTGCGCCCGTTCGTGATGCACATCAACCACACCGGTGCCCAGTTGAGCGCCGGACTGGCGGCCAAACCCGCCACCGACGCCGTGGTGGGTGGGTCCACCAACTGACCCGCGGCTTCGCTACCGGTATTTTGGAAGGTGCCATGGCCCGCGCAATTCATGTTTTCCGCACTCCCGACCGCTTTGTGGCCGGGACCGTCGGCCAACCCGGTAACCGGACGTTCTACCTGCAGGCTGTCCACGACAAGCGGGTGATCTCGGTGATCCTGGAGAAGCAGCAGGTCGCCGTGTTGGCGGAGCGGATCGCTGCCCTGCTGACCGAGATCAACCGCCGTTTCGGCACCCCGATCCCGCCGGACACCGGCGAGGTGAGTGATCTGCTGCCGCTGGTCACCCCGGTCGACGCCGAGTTCCGCGTCGGGACGATGGGACTGGGCTGGGATTCGGAGGCACAGACCGTCGTGGTGGAGCTGCTCGCGGTCTCCGAAGGCGAATTCGACGCGTCGGTGGTCCTCGACGACGCCGAGGACGGCCCGGACGCCGTGCGCGTGTTCCTCACCCCTGAGTCGGCGCGGGAGTTCGCCACCCGCTCCAACCGGGTGATCTCCGCCGGCCGCCCGCCCTGCCCGCTGTGCGATGAGCCGCTGGACCCCGACGGTCACATCTGCGTGCGTACCAACGGCTATCGCCGCGGCGAGGTGGCCGGGTCCGAAGATGACGCAGATTCCTGACGGCCATACCGACGACGGTGCGGTACTGGCCGACGGCGAACTGACGGTGATCGGCCGAATCCGGTCGGCCAGCAACGCCACTTTCCTCTGCGAGGCAAACCTGGGTGACCGGCAGGTGCACTGTGTGTACAAGCCGATCCGGGGTGAGGCGCCGCTGTGGGATTTTCCCGACGGCACCTTGGCCGGCCGTGAACTGAGTGCGTATCTGGTGTCGGCCGCCTTGGGCTGGAACATTGTGCCCCGCACCATTATTCGGGATGGTCCGGCCGGGCCCGGGATGCTGCAGCTGTGGGTGGACCAACCCGGGGACCAGGTGGGGGACCAGCCCGGTTCGGGTCCCGATCTGGTGGACCTGCTGCCTGCCGGGCACCTCCCGCCGGGGTTCCTGCCGATCCTGCAGGCCTACGACTACGCCGGCGACGAGGTGACGCTGGTGCATGCCGACGATCCCCGGCTGTTCCGCATGGCGGTGTTCGATGTGCTGATCAACAATGCCGACCGCAAGGGCGGGCACATCCTGGCCGGTCTCGACGGGGCCGTGTACGGCGTGGACCACGGCGTGAGCCTGCACGTCGAGGACAAGCTGCGGACGGTGCTGTGGGGCTGGGCCGGCAAGCCTGTCGACGACGACACCCTGGCCGACATCGCCGCGCTGCGGGACGGGTTCGCCGGCCTCGCGGAGCAGTTGTGCGCACACATCACCGAAGCCGAGATCGCCGCGTTGCGGTCGAGAGTCCTTGGGTTACTGCACAATCCGGTGATGCCGACGCCCGATAGGCACCGGCCGATCCCGTGGCCGGCCTTCTAGCGGGCCCGCCCGAACCCCTCGAACGGATTCCACGACTGGCTACCGCGCACCACGTGCAGGTAGTAGGCGTAGTTCGCCGTCGACATCGCGAGCGCCCCGATGGCGATTCCGGCGGACCGCCCGATCGCGTCGCTGACATCGAGGATCGCCAGCACCGCTCCCGCGGCGATCGCGATTCCCAACAGTGTCAATCCCTTGCGCCACATGCCTTTGACGAAGAAGTAGATCGGGCCGAACAGGAACGCCAGGATGTTGGAGGTGAGCCGCAGCTTGGCCATGAAGCTGAGATTGCGGTAGGCGGCCTTGGCTTCGGGGCTTGAGCCGGGCAGACCGTAGGTGTGGAAGAAATCGAATTTCCAGCGCCACGAGTCGGACAGGTTGTCGACAGGCGTCTGCTCGGTCATGAATCTCCTCTGTAGCGGCGGCGGGACCTCACCTTACTGGTGCAACCGGCCCCGCCAACGCACCAATTCGGTGCGCCACCGATACTTGGTCGGTGCACGCGACCGACGCCGACCTGGCTGCCGCAGTGGCCAAGGAGGCCGGTGAGCTGTTACTGGCCGTGCGCGAGGAGGTCGGCTTCTACGATCCCTACTACCTCGGTGACGAGGGCGACCGCCGCTCCAACGCACTGATCCTGGAGCGTCTGGCCCAGGCCCGCCCCGGTGATTCCGTGCTCAGCGAGGAGGCGGTCGACGACCTGTCCCGCGTCGAGGCCGACCGGGTCTGGATCGTCGACCCGGTAGACGGAACCCACGAATTCTCCTTGCCTGGCCGGGAGGACTGGGCGGTGCACATCGCCCTGTGGCAGCGGTCGGTGGGGGTCGACGGCGGCCTGTCCGACGCGGTGGTGGCCCTGCCCGCCCGGGGTGAGGTGTACCGCAGCGATACGGTCACCCCGCCCGGCCCGCGGCGGCCCGGCCCACTGCTGATCACCGCGAGCTCGAATCGCCCCCCTGCGGTGCTGTGGCGGATGCGCGAGCAGCTCGACTTCCGGATGGTGCGCATCGGCTCGGCCGGGGCCAAGGCGATGGCCGTGGTGCGCGGTGACGTCGACGCATACATCCATGCGGGTGGGCAGTGGGAGTGGGATTCGGCCGCACCCGCGGGGGTGGTGCTGGCCGCGGGCCTGCACGCGTCCCGGCTGGACGGGTCGGAGCTGCGCTACAACCGTGCCGACCCGTACCTGCCCGATTTCGTCATGTGCCGCAAGGAGCTGGCGCCGATTCTGCTGGAGGCGATCGGGGTGGCCCGGTGAGCATTCACCGCGGCGATTCGGTGGATGTTGCGAATGCGGGAATGAAACTGTCCGCGCGGTTGTCTGACTCGGGAGAACTGTGCGGGACCGACCGGCGGGAGGCCGTCCTGAGCGAGCACCTTAGAGTCGAGACCATGCGATCGTGGTCGGCACCGTCAATCCCGGTGCTGGAGGGGCGTGGTCCGCAACTGCGGTTGTACGACAGCGCCGACCGGCAGGTACGTCCGGTGACCCCCGGGCCGACGGCCACCATGTACGTGTGCGGCATCACCCCGTACGACGCCACCCACCTGGGGCATGCGGCGACCTACCTGACCTTCGATCTGGTGCACCGGCTGTGGCTGGACGCCGGACACACCGTGCACTACGTGCAGAACGTCACCGATGTGGACGATCCGCTGTTCGAGCGGGCCGACCGCGACGGCATCGACTGGCGTGACCTCGGTGACCGGGAAACCCAGCTGTTCCGCGACGACATGAGCGCCCTGCGGGTGCTGCCGCCGCACGACTACGTCGCGGCCACCGACGCGATCACCGAGGTGGTCGAGCTGGTGGAGAAGATGCTGGCTTCGGGTGCGGCCTACGTGGTCGACGACCCCGAATATCCCGATGTGTACTACCGCGCCGACGCCACCGTGCAGTTCGGTTACGAGTCCGGCTATGACCGCGAGACCATGCTCCGGCTGTTCGGCGAGCGCGGCGGTGACCCGGACCGCGCCGGCAAGGGGGACGAGCTCGACGCCCTGCTGTGGCGGGCGCAGCGGCCCGGTGAGCCCAGCTGGCCGTCACCCTTCGGTGCAGGCCGGCCCGGTTGGCATGTCGAGTGCTCCGCCATCGCGCTCACCCGTATCGGCTCGGGCCTCGACATCCAGGGCGGCGGCAGCGATCTGATCTTCCCGCACCACGAGTTCTCCGCCGCGCATGCCGAATCAGTCACGGGGGAGCGGCGTTTCGCCCGCCACTACGTGCACGCAGGCATGATCGGCTGGGACGGGCACAAGATGAGCAAGAGCCGCGGCAACCTGGTGCTGGTGTCGAGACTGCGCGCCGACGGCGTCGATCCGTCGGCGGTCCGTCTCGGGCTCTTCGCCGGCCATTACCGCTCGGACCGGTTCTGGAGCGACGAGGTGCTCGCGGAGGCCAATGCCCGGCTCGCGCACTGGCGCAGCGCCGCCGCGCTGCCCGCCGGGCCCGACACCACCGATGTGGTGGCCCGGGTGCGTCAGTACCTCGCCGACGACCTGGACACCCCGAAAGCACTTGCCGCACTGGATGGTTGGTGCACCGACGCACTGACCTACGGCGGCCATGACACGGCAGCGCCGCGGCAGATCGCCGACCTGGTGGACGCGCTGCTGGGGGTTGAGCTCTAGGTCTCGTCGGCTGCGCCCCGGTGCGGTACGTTGCCGCCATGGGTTCTGTGAACGGGAAAGTCGTCTTCATCACCGGCGGTGCCCGCGGCATCGGCGCCGAGGTGGCCCGCAGGCTGCGGCGCAGGGGCGCCAAACTGGTGCTCACCGACCTCGACGAGGCGCCGCTGAGCGCATTGGCCGCCGAACTCGGTGAGGAGCACGTGCTGACCGCGCTGGCCGACGTGCGCGATCTGGCCGCCATGCAGAAGGCCGCCGATGCCGCCGTCGAGCGATTCGGCGGCATCGACATCGTCATGGCCAACGCCGGTATCGCCAGCTTCGGCTCGGTCCTGCAGGTGGACCCGGAGGCGTTCAAGCGGGTCGTCGACATCAACGTGACCGGGGTGTTCAACACCGTGCGCGCCACGCTGCCTGCGGTCATCGAGCGTCGCGGGTACGTGCTGGTGGTGTCCTCCCTGGCGGCGTTCACCTCGGCACCCGGACTGGCCGCCTATCACGCATCCAAGGCCGGCGCCGAGTACTTCGCCAACACGTTGCGCCTGGAGGTGGCGCACCGCGGCGTCGACGTCGGCTCGGCACACATGAGCTGGATCGACACCCCGCTCGTGCAGGACGCCAAGTCGGATCTGTCGGCGTTCCGGGAGATGCTGTCCAAGCTGCCCCCGCCACTGAACCGGACCACCACCGTCGACGCCTGTGGCGCGGCCTTCGTCAAGGGCATCGAGGGACGCAAGAAGCGCATCTACAGCCCGGCATGGGTCGGGGCGTTCCGCTGGATCCGGCCGTTCGTCACCACGCCGCTGGCCGAGCGCGACATCCTCAAGTTCACCCCGACACTGCTGCCGAAACTCGACGCCGAAGCCGCCGCGCTGGGCCGTTCGACCAGTGCCCGCATCGAGGCGCTGGAGAAGCCGGAGAGTTAGGGGCCTTTCGACGCTGAGCGGCCAGTTATGACACGTGATCCGGCAGTATCCCGTGCACCAAGTGGCCGCTCGGCGGGAATCGGGAATTCATCGGCCGCGACGCCGCAGGTAGCGCTCGAATTCCGCGGCCAGCGCGTCGCCGTCGATCTTGCCGAGCACCTCGTGCATGTCGACCTCGGCGTCGCCGCGCTGTTCCAACGAGGCGACGTACTCCGCGATCTCCTCGTCCTCGGCGGTCATCTCGGTGACAGCCTGCTCCCACTCCTCGGCCGCCACCGGCAGGTCGGCCAGCGGCACCTCGACGTCGAGCACGTCCTCGACCCGGCGCAGCAGGGCCACGGTCGCCTTGGGGCTGGGCGGCTGCGAGACGTAGTGCGGCACGGCGGCCCAGAAGGTGACCGCCGGGATACCGGCCTGCACGCAGGCGTCCTGGAATACCCCGGCGATCCCGGTCGGGCCTTCGTAACGGGTCTCTTCGAGGCCGAAGAACTTCGCGGAATCGGCTGAGTACGCCGAACCCGACACCGGCACCGGCCGGGTGTGCGGGGTGTCGGCCAGCAGCGCGCCGAGGATCACCACGGTCTGCACGTTGAGTTTGTCGGCGATGGCCAGCAACTCGGCGCAGAAGGTGCGCCAGCGCATGTTGGGTTCGACGCCGTGCATCAACACCACGTCGCGGTTGCTGCCCGGGGGCCGGCAGTGCGAGATCCGCATCGATGGCCAGACCAGTTCCCGCGTCACGCCGTCGACCTGGCGGATCACCGGGCGGTTCACCTGATAGTCGTAGTACGACTCGTCGTCGATCTCGACGATCGGTTGGGCTTCCCAGATCGCATCCAGGTGGTCCAGTGCGTCACTGGCCGCGTCGCCGGCGTCATTCCAGCCCTCGAAGGCGGCCACGATGGTGGCGTCCTTCAATTCGGGCAGGTTCAGCGGCCGGCCGGCGGTCGGATACGACGGTGTCACACCCTCAGCGTAAGCCTTGGCGGGTGCCGATGAGTCCGTTGTGCGGGCGGGTCGCCGCCGCGTCGAACAGCGGTGTTTGATAGACCGACTACGCTGTTTCATATCGCGATCCCCACGCGGGCCGGGTCGATCGCGGCGACGAGTTGGGCGTCCACACGTCTGTCGGATGACGACGTAGACTCTTCTGGTCGAGAGGCGTTGCAACGGTTCCGGGTTCTTGCCCGTTTCCGCCACGCTCGGCAGAGTCAAGGACGCCTTCCGCTACGGAAGGAACGCATGTGACTGCCCTTGAGCCGAACATCCGCCCGGATTCCACCGAGGAACTCACAGCTTCTCTGCGCCAGCGGATCATGGTGATCGACGGTGCGATGGGCACCGCGATCCAGCGGGACCGCCCGGACGAGGCCGGCTACCGCGGCGAACGGTTCAAGGACTGGCCGAGCGATCTCATCGGCAACAACGACCTGCTCAACCTGACGCAGCCGCAGATCATCGAGGGGATCCACCGCGAGTACCTCGAGGCGGGCGCCGACATCCTCGAGACCAACACGTTCAACGCGAACGCCGTCTCGCTGTCCGACTACGGCATGGAGGACCTGAGCTACGAGCTGAACTACGCCGGCGCTGCCCTGGCCCGGGCCGCCTGCGACGAGTTCAGCACGCCTGACAAGCCCCGCTACGTCGCCGGGGCGCTGGGGCCCACGACGCGGACTGCGTCGATCTCGCCGGATGTCAACGATCCCGGGGCCCGCAACGTCTCCTACGACCAGCTGGCCGCCGCCTACCTCGAAGCCGTCAACGGCCTGGTCGACGGTGGTGCCGACCTGCTCATCATCGAGACGATCTTCGACACGCTGAACGCCAAGGCCGCGGTGTTCGCCATCGAGACGCTGTTCGAGCAGCGGGGACGTCGGTGGCCGGTGATCATCTCGGGCACCATCACCGATGCTTCCGGGCGGACACTGTCCGGCCAGGTGACCGAAGCTTTCTGGAACTCGATCCGGCACGCGAAGCCGATCGCGGTGGGCCTGAACTGCGCCCTCGGTGCGCCGGAGATGAGGCCCTACATCGCCGAGATGGCGCGCATCGCCGACACCTTCGTCTCCTGCTACCCGAACGCGGGGCTGCCCAACGCTTTCGGCGAATACGACGAGACGCCGAAGCGTCAGGCCGGCTACGTCGCCGAGTTCGCCGAGGCCGGCCTGGTCAACATGGTCGGCGGTTGCTGTGGCACGGCGCCGGCGCACATCGCCGAGATCGCCAAGGTCGTCGAGGGTGTGCCGCCGCGCAAGGTTCCCGAGGTCGAGGTGGCCACTCGTTTGGCAGGCCTGGAGCCGCTCAACATCACCGAGGACTCGCTGTTCGTGAACATCGGCGAGCGCACCAACATCACGGGCTCGGCGCGGTTCCGGAACCTGATCAAGGCCGAGGATTACGACACCGCGCTGTCGGTCGCCCTGCAGCAGGTCGAGGTCGGTGCGCAGGTCATCGACATCAACATGGACGAGGGCATGATCGACGGCGTCGCCGCGATGGATCGCTTCACCAAGCTGATCGCGGCCGAACCCGACATCAGCCGCGTCCCGGTGATGATCGACTCCTCCAAGTGGGAGGTCATCGAGGCGGGTCTGAAGAACGTGCAGGGCAAGCCGATCGTCAACTCGATCTCCATGAAGGAGGGCGAGGACAAGTTCGTCCGCGAGGCCCGGCTGTGCCGCAAGTACGGTGCCGCCGTCGTCGTGATGGCCTTCGACGAGCAGGGACAGGCCGACAACCTGGAGCGCCGCAAGGAGATCTGCGGGCGCGCCTACCGGATCCTGACCGAAGACGTCGGCTTCCCGGCCGAGGACATCATCTTCGACCCGAACTGCTTCGCGCTGGCGACCGGCATCGAGGAGCATGCGACCTACGGGATCGACTTCATCCAGGCCTGCGCGTGGATCAAGGAAAACCTCCCCGGGGTCCACATCTCCGGCGGTATCTCGAACGTGTCGTTCTCGTTCCGCGGCAACAATCCGGTCCGCGAGGCGATCCACGCGGTGTTCCTTTTCCACGCCATCAAGGCCGGTCTGGACATGGGCATCGTCAACGCGGGTGCGCTGGTGCCCTACGACTCGATCGACCCCGAGCTGCGGGACCGCATCGAGGACGTCGTCCTGAACCGTCGTGAGGACGCGGCCGAACGGCTGCTGGAGATCGCGGAACGGTTCAACAAGGCCTCGGGCAAGGAAGAGGATCAAGGGGCGGCCGAGTGGCGTACCCTCCCGGTCCGCGAGCGCATCACCCACGCCCTGGTCAAGGGCATCGACGCCCACGTCGATGCCGACACCGAGGAGCTGCGGGCCGAGATCGCCGCCGCCGGCGGGCGGCCGATCGAGGTGATCGAGGGCCCGCTGATGGACGGCATGAACGTCGTCGGCGACCTCTTCGGCTCGGGCAAGATGTTCCTGCCCCAGGTCGTGAAGTCGGCCCGGGTGATGAAGAAGGCCGTGGCTTATCTGCTGCCGTTCATCGAGGCGGAGAAGGAACAGAACGGCACGGCCGACTCCAAGGACACCAACGGCACCATCGTGATGGCGACCGTCAAGGGCGACGTCCACGACATCGGCAAGAACATCGTCGGGGTTGTGCTGCAGTGCAACAACTTCGAGGTGATCGACCTCGGCGTCATGGTGCCCGCGAGCAAGATCCTGGACGCGGCGAGGGAACACAAGGCCGACATCATCGGGCTGTCCGGCCTGATCACCCCGTCCCTGGACGAGATGGTCAACTTCGCCGTCGAGATGGAACGCGAGGGCCTGGAGATCCCGCTGCTGATCGGTGGCGCGACCACCTCCCGCGCGCATACGGCCGTCAAGATCTCGCCGCGCCGCAGCGGTCCGGTGGTCTGGGTCAAGGACGCGTCCCGCTCGGTGCCGGTCGCGGCCGCGCTGCTCGACGACAAGCAACGGCCGGCTCTGCTGGAGGCCACCGAGAAGGACTACGCATCCCTGCGCGAACGCCACGCCCAGAAGAACGAGCGGCCGACGGTGACGCTGGAGAAGGCCCGCGCCAACCGCACCCCGATCGAGTGGGACGGCTACACGCCACCGGTGCCCGCACAGGGCGTCGGCGTGCGCGAATTCCATGACTACGACCTCGCCGAACTGCGCGAGTACATCGACTGGCAGCCGTTCTTCAACGCCTGGGAGATGAAGGGCCGATTCCCCGACATCCTCAACAACCCGGCCTCGGGCGAGGCGGCCCGCAAGCTGTACGACGACGCCCAGGAGATGCTCGACACCCTGATCAAGGAGAAATGGCTGCGCGCCAACGGGGTGATCGGGTTCTTCCCGGCGAACGCGGTCGGCGACGACATCGAGGTGTACACCGACGACACCCGTACCGAGGTGCTGACCACGTTGCACAACCTGCGCCAGCAGGGCGAGCACCGCGACGGCGTCCCGAACAAGTCGCTGGGTGATTTCATCGCGCCCAAGGGCACCGGTCTGGCCGACTACGTCGGGGCCTTCGCCGTCACCGCGGGGCTCGGTAGCCAGGACAAGATCATGGAGTTCAAGGCGGCCCTCGACGACTACAGCGCGATCCTGCTCGAGTCGCTCGCCGACCGGCTGGCAGAGGCATTCGCCGAACGGATGCATCAGCGGGTCCGCGAGGAGTTCTGGGGATACCAGCCCGACGAGCAGCTCGACAACGATGCGCTCATCGCGGAGCGCTACGTCGGTATCCGCCCGGCTCCCGGTTACCCGGCCTGCCCCGAGCACACCGAGAAGGCGACGCTCTGGGAGTTGATGGATGTCAAACAGCGGACCGGAATCGAGCTGACCGACTCGATGGCGATGTGGCCCGGTGCGGCCGTCAGCGGCTGGTACTTCTCGCACCCGCAATCGCAGTACTTCGTGGTCGGCCGGTTGGCGCAGGACCAGGTCGCCGACTACGCGAGGCGCAAGGGCTGGACCCTGGCCGAGGCCGAGCGCTGGCTCGCGCCCAACCTGGGCTACAACCCGGAGGACTGACGAGGCCGAAACCCGGTGCGCCCCAATGGTTCACGGGCGCAGTCGGGTCGGTCTAGCTGAACAAGTCCCGGTTACGGGCTGCCCACTGCGCCATCGACTCGGCCGGGGTGCCCGTCAGTCGCTCGACGTTGTCGTTGGCGGCCTGGTGTGCCGGATCGTGCTCGAACAGGTCGAGGTACCAGTGCGCCCCGTCGCCCATGACGGGACGCAGCAGCTCCTCGGCTTCGGCGCGGCTGCACCGCTGCATGTCGACGGGCGTGCCGAGGCCGACGCCGATCTGGCGGGCGATGTCGGCGCGGGTCAACGCCACCGGGCCGGTGAGCTCGTACATCGCGTTGAGATGGGCCTCCGGCGGGGTGGTCAACAGGTGCGCCGCCACCCGGGCGATGTCATCCATCGACACCGGCGACTCGACGTGCTCCGGGCTGACGTCGCGGACCGTGCCCGTCTTGATCTGCGGAGCCCACATCGCGAAGTTCTCGCAGAACTCGCCGGGGCCGAGCTGGGTGTGCGCCAGCCCGGAGGCGGCGACGGCAGCGGCGTGTTCGGACCAGTGCGCACCGCCCGACAGCGCCACCACGTGCTGTATCCCGGCCTGCACCATCAATTCCAGGGTGAGCCCGACGGTGGCGGGGAACGGCGCCAGGTACACCCGTTCGACGCCCTCGAATGCGGCCGGCAACGTCTGCGGTTTGCCCAGATAACCGGTGATTGCTGTCACATCCGGCGGCAGCGCGGCTTTCGCCGGATTCGCGGTCAGGGCGCGGATGTCGTGGGCGCCCAAACGAATTAGTTCGTCCACCACGCGCCTGCCGATATTTCCGGTGGCCCCGGTCACCAAGATCGTCATGCTCCCACGCTATCCACCGGGTCCGACAATGAGAGAATGGCGGACATGCGTGCTGTGCTGTGGGATATGGACGGCACGCTCGTCGACTCCGAAAAGCTCTGGGACATCGCCATGCACGCGCTGTACGCGCGGATGGGCGGGGTGCTCACCGACGGGGTACGGGAATCCACGGTCGGCGGTTCGGCCGAGACCGTCATGCGGATCGTCTATGACGATCTGGGGCTGGAGCCCGAACCCGCCGCGATGGCCGAGTCGGCCGACTGGTTGCACGACTACACCGGAGAGCTTTTCGAGCAGGGTTTGCCGTGGCGGCCCGGTGCTCAGGAGATGCTCGACGGTCTCACCACCGCCGGGATCCCGATGGCCCTGGTGACCAACACCCGGCGGGATCTGGCTGAGCGGGCGTTGAACAGCATTGGCCGTCATTACTTTTCGGTGACCGTCTGCGGTGACGAGGTCCCCAGCGGCAAGCCGGCACCTGACCCGTATCTGCGCGCGGCCGATCTTCTCGGCGTCTCCGCCACATCCTGCCTGGCGGTCGAGGATTCGGTCACCGGCACGGCATCCGCCGAGGCCGCGGGCTGCCCCGTGCTGGTGGTGCCCAACGACGTCGACGTCCCCGCAGGCCCGTTGCGGCGACACGTTTCTTCGCTGACACACCTCGATGTCGCGGGCCTCCGCGCGGTGTATCACGAACTGAATTCCCAAGCCGGAGAACGCACCGCCTGATCCGACCCGTGTGATTCAATGTGAGCCTGATCACGCATTGCTGCGGAAGGGCGTCCCATGACTCACGGACCGGTCGACGATCCTGCATCGGACCTGGACTACGAGGAAACCGAGCACAGCGGCAAGGTGGTCCGGATAGCTTCGGTGGCCGCGTTGGGCGGCTTGCTCTTCGGTTATGACAGCGCGGTGATCAACGGGGCGGTCGCCGCCCTGCAGGACGAATTCCAGATCAACAACGTGGTTCTCGGTTCCGCGGTGGCCTCGGCACTGCTCGGCGCCGCGGTGGGCGCGCTGACGGCGGGCCAGCTGGCCGATCGGATCGGCCGGCGGTCGGTCATGAAGCTCGCGGCGCTGCTGTTCTTGATCAGCGCGATCGGCACCGCCGTTGCCACTCATATCTGGCTGGTGGTGATCTTCCGCATCATCGGCGGCCTCGGGGTCGGCGTCGCCTCGGTCATCGCGCCGACGTACATCGCCGAGACGGCACCGCCGCGCATCCGCGGGCGACTGGGCTCACTTCAGCAGCTGGCGATCGTGACCGGAATTTTCCTGTCCCTGTCGGTCGACTATCTGCTGGCGCATCTGGCAGGCGGCTCCCGCGAAGAATTGTGGCTGGGTTTGGCGGCCTGGCGCTGGATGTTCCTGGTCATGGCCATTCCGGCCCTGGTGTACGGCGCTCTGGCCTACACCATCCCCGAGTCACCGCGGTACCTGGTCGCCAAGTTCCGAATTCCCGAGGCGCGCAAGGTGCTCTCCATGCTGCTCGGCGAGAAGAACCTCGAGATCACCATCCACCGGATCGAGGACTCGCTGAAGTCCGAGAAACCGCCGTCCTGGCAGGATCTGCTCAAGCCGGCTCCCGGATCGATCGGGCGGTTCACCGCATGGGTGCGCCGCTACGTGTGGTGGCTGTTGCTGCTGTTCATCGCCCTGGCCGTGGCGTCGGTCTCGCTCGGATTCTGGCTCCTGGCCGTGGTCTTCGCCGCACTCGGCATCGGGGTGGCCGTCGTCAGCGGGCTGTACGGCATCGTCTGGGTTGGCTTGGGGCTGTCCATTTTCCAGCAGTTCGTCGGTATCAACGTGATCTTCTACTACTCGAATGTGTTGTGGGAGGCCGTCGGATTCAAGGAGAGCCAGGCGTTCACCATCACCGTGATCACCTCGGTGACCAACATCGTCACCACGTTGATCGCAATCGCGCTGATCGACAAGATCGGGCGCAAGCCTCTGCTCCTGATCGGCTCCACCGGCATGGCGGTCACCCTGGGCACCATGGCCGTGATCTTCGGAACCGCCCCACAGGTCGACGGTCAGCCCCAGTTGGGCAGTGTGGCCGGGCCGATCGCGCTGATCGCGGCCAACCTGTTCGTGGTGGCGTTCGGCATGTCGTGGGGTCCGGTGGTGTGGGTTCTGCTGGGGGAGATGTTCCCCAACCGGATCCGGGCCGCGGCGTTGGGTCTGGCGGCGGCGGGGCAGTGGGTGGCCAACTGGTTGATCACCGTGTCGTTCCCGGAACTGCGGAACGTGCTGGGAGTGGCGTACGGCTTCTACGCGCTGTGCGCGCTGCTGTCGTTGCTCTTCGTCTGGAAGTGGGTCCAGGAGACCAAGGGCAAACACCTCGAGGACATGCACGCCGAGGCGATGAGCGCCTAGCGCGGCTCCGGCGGAGGCTCGTAGTCGTCGGTGTAGGGCGCGCAACCGACGGCGCGCGCGATCTCCACGGCCGCATCGATCAGCTGGTCAGGTGAGCGGTCCCGATGGGCCAGATAGACCTCACAGTGGCCGGCGACGACCCATACGCTGGACATTTGCGGCTGCACCAGGGCGAACTCGTCGGCTTCGGCACGTGGCACCTCGTAGGTTCCCGGAGTGAGGTCGCCGCCATAGCGCAACTCCTCGACCTCGGTGGCGAAGTCGTCGACCGGGTGGATCGACACCGCCAGAAGCGGAGGTGCGGCCACGTCGGCACCCCAGGAAGCGGACAGGCAGGCGAGCGGCTGGATCGGGTTGGCCAGGCGGTTGTTCTGGACCAGACCGTCGACGATCACATGTTTGGACAGGATCGCGCGGATCGCCGCGACCCGGGCAGTGTAGGTCGGCAGCTCGTCGCCGGCTGGTTCGCTCACCCTTCTATTGCACCGCACGAATCGACCCCCACGGCGCATGAAACAATTCATGTCCGTGAAGACCTTCGATGCCCTGTTTGCCGAACTCAGCGACAAAGCGCGCACCAGACCTGCCGGAAGCGGCACGGTCGCCGCACTTGACGCCGGCGTCCATGGGCTCGGCAAGAAGATCCTGGAGGAGGCCGGCGAGGTGTGGCTGGCCGCCGAGCACGAGAGCGACGAGTCGCTCGCCGAGGAGGTCAGCCAGTTGCTGTACTGGACCCAGGTGCTGATGATCTCCCGGGGCCTGACCCTCGACGACGTCTACCGGAAGTTGTGAGCCGTGGCCGATCAGATGTTGCGCGTCGCGGTGCCCAACAAGGGCTCGCTCAGCGAAGCGGCCGCCGAGATCCTCTCCGAGGCCGGGTACCGGCGCCGGCGTGACCCCAAGGACCTGACCGTCGTCGACCCGGTCAACAACGTCGAATTCTTCTTTCTGCGGCCCAAGGACATCGCGATCTATGTGGGTTCGGGGCAACTCGATCTCGGCATCACCGGACGGGACCTGGCCGCCGATTCGGACGCCCCGGTGCGGGAGCGCCTGTCACTGGGCTTCGGTAATTCCACCTTCCGTTACGCCGGTCCGGCCGGACGTGAGTGGAGTTCACAGGACCTGGCGGGCAAACGCATCGCCACCTCGTTCCCGAACCTGGTGCGCAAGGACCTTGCGGCGCAGGGCATCGAGGCCTCGGTGATCCGGCTGGACGGCGCGGTCGAGATCTCGATTCAGCTCGGCGTGGCCGACGTCATCGCCGACGTGGTCGGCTCGGGCCGCACCCTGGGACTGCACGACCTGGTGGCATTCGGTGCGCCGCTGTGCGAGTCGGAGGCGGTGCTGATCGAACGCGACGGCGCCGACGGTGACGACAATGCCTCGGCGCGCGATCAGCTGACCGCCCGCGTGCAGGGTGTGGTGTTCGGTCAGCAGTACCTGATGCTGGATTACGACTGCCCGCGTGCGGTTTTGGAGCAGGCCACCGCGGTGACACCGGGGCTGGAGTCGCCGACCATCGCGCCGTTGGCGGATCCGGACTGGGTGGCCGTGCGGGCTCTGGTACCGCGGCGCGACGTCAACGCCATCATGGATGAGATCGCCGCGATCGGCGCCAAAGCGATACTCGCGTCAGATATTCGGTTCTGCCGTTTCTAACGGACGGATACCGCCGTCTCTGATCGGCGCGTGCCGCGGCACATTGCGTGTTAGCGTCCGGGGGACAATTCCAGGCCCCGGAGGTCGCCGTGACGCATTTTCTGGTTCTGTTGTTGGCTCTTCTCATCGGCGTGGTGGCCGGTCTGCGGGCATTCACCGCTCCGGCCGCGGTGGCGTGGGCCGCTGCGTTGAACTGGATCAACCTCGACGGCACCTGGGCCCAGTGGTTGGCGCACCCGGTCACCGTCACCGTGCTGACCGTTCTCGCTGTGGTGGAGTTGGTTACCGATCAGCTGCCGCGCACGCCGAGCCGCAAGACGCCGATGCAGTTCATCGCCCGCCTGATCACCGGTGCGTTCGCCGGTGCGGTGATCGGCACCGCGTGGGGCTACACGTTCACCGCGCTCGGTGCCGCTCTCGTCGGTGCCGTGATCGGTACCCTCGGCGGTTACGAGGCGCGAAAGCGGTTGGTCGACCGCAACGATGGCCATGATCTGCCCGTCGCGCTGTTCGAGGATGCGGTCGCCGTGCTCGGCGGTTTCGCGATCGCAGCCCTCACCTCCGTCCTCTAGTTCATGGCGTCCGCGCAGAGTTTCGACGCAATCGTCATCGGCGCGGGTCAGGCCGGGCCGCCGCTGGCGGGCCGGCTGACCGCGGCGGGGCAGACGGTCGCGGTGATCGAACGCAAGCTGGTCGGTGGCACGTGCGTCAACTACGGCTGCATCCCCACCAAAACCCTTGTGGCCAGTGCACATGCTGCCCATCTAGCGCGCCGCGGCGCGGATTTCGGTGTGGGCACAGGCGAAATCGACATCGACATGGCCAAGGTCAAAGCCCGCAAGGATGCGATCATGCTGGCCGACCGCCACGGGGTGGAGGACTGGCTGGAGTCGATGGACGGCGCGGTGCTCATTCGCGGCCACGCCCGATTCGTCGACCCGCACACCATCGACGTCGACGGCCAACTGCTGCGGGCCGATCGGATTTTTCTCAATGTCGGTGGCCGCGCGGTGGTTCCGGAGTTCCCCGGCCTGGACGGTATCGACTACCTGACCAACGTCGGCATCCTGGACCTGGACGTGCTGCCCGAGCATCTGGTGATCGTGGGTGGCAGCTACATCGCGCTGGAGTTCGCGCAGATGTACCGCCGCTTCGGGGCCCGGGTCACGGTGATCGAGAAGGGCCCGCGGCTGACCTCCCGCGAGGATGAGGACGTCTCCGCGACCATCGCCGACATCCTGCGGGCCGAGGGCATCGATGTGGTGCTCGACGCCGCAGACATCCGGTTTGCCAAGCGGGACAGCGGATTCGAGGTGACACCCCGCGACGGGGCGGAGCCGATCGTCGGGATGCACCTGCTGCTCGCAGTGGGGCGGACGCCGAACACCGACGACCTCGGACTGGAGAACGCGGGGGTGGATCTGGACGCCCGGGGATACGTCGTGGTGGACGATCAGCTGCGCACCACGGCGGGGCACATCTGGGCGATGGGGGACTGCAACGGCAAGGGCGCATTCACCCACACGTCCTACAACGACTTCGAGATCGTCGCCGCCAACCTGCTCGACGACGATCCGCGCCGGGTGAGCGACCGCGTCACCACCTATGCGCTGTACATCGACCCACCGCTGGGCCGGGCCGGGATGACCGTCGACCAGGTGCGCAAGTCCGGCCGGAAAGCGTTGGTGGGCAAGCGTCCGATGACCAGGGTCGGTCGCGCGGTCGAGAAAGGCGAGACCCAGGGCTTCATGAAGGTGGTGGTGGATGCCGAGACCGAGGAGATTCTGGGAGTGGCGATCCTCGGCGTCGGTGGCGATGAGGTGGTGCACTCGGTCCTCGACATCATGACGGCCAAACTGCCCTACACCGCCATATCGCGCACGATGCACATCCACCCCACCGTCAGCGAGCTGGTGCCTACGATGCTGCAGGAGCTGGAGCCGCTGGACTGAGGGTGCGGCCGATGTTGAGCTGGCGGGTCACCAGCGCGACGCGGTGCCCGAGGTGGCGGCACGTCCGCACATCGGAGGGGTGCACCTGATCGGGGTTGGCGTCCACGTTGGTCTGAGCGCCGGCGCCCAGGAAGAAGCCGAGCCGGTTGAGATCGTCCTCACTGCTGAACGAGCTGTTCCAGCCGGTTCTCAAACCCAGGTTCACCCAATGCATGTGGTGCTGGGCGGCGAAGACCACCAGCGAGCTGAGCGTGTTGAGCTTGTCGCCGCTCTTGCCGCCGGAGTTCGTGAAGCCGGCCGCCACCTTGTCGCGCCACCTGCCTTCCATGCACCGGGCGCCGGTCTTCTCGGCGAAGGCCTGAAACCCCGCCGACACGTTGCCCATGTAGGTGGGGCTGCCGAAGATCATGGCGTCCACGTTGTCCAGCATGTCCCAATCCCGGTCGGTCATCGTCTCGACGTGCAACACGGTGACGTCGGCTCCGGCGTCGACGGCGCCGGCCGCGACCGCAGCGGCCAGGGTCGAGGTGTGGCCGAACCCCGAGTGATAGACCACCGCGACGGTGGGTGCGGCGATGTCAGTTCCGTTGTGTGGCATCTTCGTTTCCTTCTTGCGGGGTCCAATGGGTGCCGAGGGTTTGAGCGACTTCCTGATAACGTCGGGCCCAGTCGGGCAGGGGCTGCCCACCCAGATACGCCTCGAGGCGGTCCAGGTAGGCATGGGTCCCGGGGTGGAAGCCCTGACCGTCGGAGATCGTCAGGCCGCGGTGCGTGAACCGCAGCAGGGTGCCGTCGCCGTCGGGGATGAGTTCGTAACGCACGACACCGGATTCGGGTGCGGACAAGACGGGCTGGTTCCACTCGTGCTCGAAAACCCTTGGTGGGTCCCACACCCGGATCCGCCCGGTCATCTTCTTCTGCTGCGGTGGGATCGGCGGCGAGTGTGGCACCATCTCGATCGTGCCGCCTTCGCGGGCATCGATCGTCGTCTCGCCCATCCACTGGTCCCGTTGTACGGGATCGGTGATCGCCGCCCACACGGCGTCGACGGGGTAGGGCAGGCGCCGTTCGAAGTTCAGCGCGGCCCGGTCACCCTCGACGGTGAGTTTTCCTTCGCGGCTGGTCATTTCGTCTCCTTGTGGGTCGCTTTGAGGTGGCGTTCCAGGGCGTCGAGGTGATCGGTCCAGTAGCGGCGGTACCGTTCGATCCACTCGTCGATCTGCACCAGGCCGTCGGCACGTAAGGCGTAGATGCGGCGCTGTGCGTCGGGGCGCACTTCGACCAGGCCGACCTCTCGCAACACCCGCAGATGCCGTGACACGGTGGGCTGGGTCAGCCCCGGCAGGGTGGCCACCAACTCGCCTGCGGTGCGCTCACCGTCGACGAGGGCGTCGAGCAACGCGCGTCGGCTGGGTTCGGCGACTGCCTCGAACACGTCCATGCCTTGAGTATTGCATTGCGTCTATATAGATGCAAGGGAATATATCTAGGTGAGGCGCGACCTTCTGGCGGCGCACACCGCGTAAGCCGCTACCTCAGCGTCGCGTAGATTCTTTGAGAATCAATCCGAGCACGTACCGCAGCATTCGACGAAGGCCATCATGTCCGAGGATCAGAACCCAGACGTTCCACCGAATCACCTCTCCATCGACCCGCGCAGTGCCTTCTATGACGAAGAGGTGCTCCGCCGCGACGTGGGTATTCGCTTCAACGGTGTCGAGAAAACCAATGTTCACGAATACGACGTGGCCGAGGGTTGGGTGCGTGTTGAAGTCCCTACCGCGAAGGATCGCCGCGGAAATCCCATGGTCGTCAAGATCCGTGGCACGGTTGAACCTTATTTCCGCTGAGCAAAACAGCGGGCGCTCTCTGACTTCCGGGGCGGCCGGCTGAAGTCGGGATACAGCACGCGGCGAACCCGCAGCGAGCCTTGCGACCAAGCCTCATCGGACTACAGTGGGCAGGGTCGGGGTGCTCCCTTGAGGCGATGGCCGGAGGTGCGACGTGAACCGATGGAAGAATCTCGGAATTGTTTCCGCCGGACTTGGTGTGGTGGCGGTGCCGATCGGCATCGCGGTCGCCGGGGCCGGGACGGCTTCGGCCGATCCGGGACTGTGCGTGAACGGTCCGTTCGGCTATGCGCAGGCCTGCGTGGACGTTCCCGGTTGGTACAACGGCTGGTATGACGGGCCGCGCTGGCGCGGCGGCTGGCATGGCGACGACTGGGGCGAGGACGACTAGCCGCCGGTCCGCAGCGCCGCGCGCTGCAGGCGCAACTGCCCGATCTCCGAGGCGTTCTTCGTCAACTCGACGTTCAGCCACAGCACCGTGTCGGCCAGTGACCGGCCGGAGTCCGGTCCCCACGGAAAGGTCGCGGGGACAGCAAGATCCGTGTCGGTCAGCGAGTCCAGCAGCCCGCTCCAGCGGGCGTTGAGAATCCTGATCCGCTGCACCGCGCCGGAGGGTCCCGGCCAGTCGATGTCGGTCGGCGCCGGCGGAGTCTGCCCGTCGACATGGGCCAGGGCGGTCGACCACCAGAAGATCATGTGCCAGGTCAGCCAGCCGATGGTGGGCACGGGAATCGGGTCGGGCTCGATCTCGGCGAAGTCCGGCCACCACCGACCCGACGGATCCTCGTGCACCGTCCACACGAGGGGGCCGGGCTCCCACAGCTGGTCCTCGTCGGTCAGGGCCGACAGGTGCAGGTCTGCCAGCGCCCAGGCCAGGTCGAACTGACGGCGCAGCTGCGCGATCACGGTGCCCGCATCACCAGAAGTGTCTGCGCGGAGGTTCCGATAAACCCTTTGCGGTCAAAGATTTCCGCCGTCGTCGCACCGACACCGTCCGGCCCGATGGAACCGCAGGCCCGCACCGCGAAGTCCGAGCCTTCCGGCAGCCGGTGCAGATGCACGGCCGTGTCGGTGTTCATGAAGATGAACTTTTCCGGATCCAGCGCCGCACCGATGCCGTTGGCCGAATCCACCACGAGCGCCAGGCGCTGCAGGGCCGTCGTCTCCTCGTCGTCGACCACCGGCGTCAGCGGACTCATCCACGCCACGGCCGCCTCGCCCTCGGCGGTCCGTTGCCTGCGCCACGACACACTTTCGAGGTAACCCGGTGCACCTTCCCAGTTGTGTGCCACGTCGGCGGCCTCGCCCTCCACCAACGGTGCGAAACGGTCGGTGGCCACGTCACTGGTGTCACTCGGGGCCAGCAGCCAGGCCGTCACCCGCGCCACCGAGCGCCAGGTGCCGTCCGGGCGGGCCGCCTGCATCTCCGATGCGACCATCGAGATGCGTGATCCCGGCCGGTCCACCCAGGCTCGAACCCGCACCGGGGCAACCGGAATCGCGCCCAGGATGTCGAGCGTCAGCCGTCCGACCCGCAGCCCCGAACCCGCGGTCAACTCTTCGATCGCCTTGGTCAACAAGGCCAGCGGCGGCGAGCCATGCTGAATGGCCGGATCCCAGTTACTCCGGGTGTCGGCAGTGGACTCGAACAGCTGGTACTCACCATCGGCGCCGAGCCGATGGTAGTGACACCCGATCATGCAGCTCCTGATTCTGGCCACCCGGGATACGGCGGCGGGGTGCCGCCGAACGCCGGACACAAACTCTGATGCGCGCACCACGAGCACAGCCGCGACGGGTTGGGCCGGAAGTCACCCGTGGCCCCGGCCACCTGGATGGCCTTCCAGATAGCCATCAGCGTGCGCTCGAAGCGCAGCAGCTCGTCATGCTCGGGCGAGTAGTCGAGGACCTGACCGTCGGCCAGATACAACAGCCGAAGCCGCGACGGCATCACCCCGCGCGAGCGTAGCAACGCCACCGCGTAGAACTTCATCTGGAACATCGCCTTGAACTCGGCCTGTGCCCGCGCCTCCGGCGGGGCCTTGCCGGTCTTGTAGTCGACGACGCGCAGCTCGCCCGACGGTGCGACGTCGATCCGGTCGACGAATCCGCGCAACAGTGTGCCGTCGGCCAACTCCACCTCGAGGCGGTGCTCGCAGCACTGCGGATCGAAGCGCGTCGGATCCTCCAGGCGGTAGTAGCCCGACAACAGCGCCCTGGCCTCGGCCAGCAGCGTGGCCGGATACTCGGTGTCGGCCAGCTCGGGCTCGGCCGCCACCACCTGCTCCCACGCCGGCTCGACCAGCGTCAGCGCGGTGTCGTGCACGCGCTCCGCCGCGGGAAGCCCGTAGAGCTGCTCCAACGCCGCGTGGACCAGCGATCCGCGCAGCTGGGCGGTGGACCGGGGCTCGGGGAGCCGGTCGATGGCGCGGAACCGGTAGAGCAGCGGGCACTGCTTGAAATCGCCGGCACGGGACGGTGACAGCGCCGGGCGGCGCGGCGTCGGGGCCGGTTCCTCACTCACGCCCACAAGCCTAGGACCGGGCTCCGACAAAATTGCGGAACCCCGGGCACCCGGCCGGTTGCGGGTACTGGCAGGCTGGACGTCCGTGGCAGGGAAGAGACCGACCGGACCGTTTGCCGTTGGCGACCGGGTACAACTCACCGACGCCAAGGGCCGGCGCTACACGATGGTGCTCAACCCCGGCGGCGAGTTTCACACCCATCGCGGCATCATCGCCTTCGATGACGTGATCGGCCTGCCGGAAGGCAGCGTGGTCAAATCCACCAACGGCGATCAGTTCCTGGTGTTGCGACCGCTACTGGTCGACTACGTGATGTCGATGCCGCGCGGCGCGCAGGTGATCTATCCCAAAGATGCCGCGCAGATCGTCCACGAGGGCGACATCTTCCCGGGCGCGCGGGTGCTGGAGGCCGGCGCCGGCTCCGGCGCACTGACCTGCTCGCTGCTGCGCGCGGTCGGCCCCGAGGGCCGGGTGACGTCGTACGAGATCCGCGACGATCACGCCCCGACCGCCGAGAAGAACGTCATCACGTTCTTCGGTGAGCGCCCGGAGAACTGGGACCTGGTGATCGCCGACCTCGCCGACTACGACGGCCAGGAGATGGACCGCGTGGTCCTCGACATGCTGGCGCCCTGGGAGGTGCTGCCCGCGGTCTCCAAGGCCCTGGTCGCCGGTGGCGTCCTGATTGTCTACGTCGCCACCGTCACCCAGTTGTCGCGGGTCGTGGAGGCGCTTCGCGAGCAGCAGTGCTGGACCGAACCGCGGGCCTGGGAGAGCATGCAGCGCGGCTGGCACGTGGTGGGGCTGGCGGTGCGTCCGGAACACAACATGCGCGGCCACACCGCATTTCTGATCAGCGCGCGCAAATTGGCGCCGGGCGCCGTGGCGCCGGTTCCGTTGCGGAAGAAGCGTCAGCTCGCCGTCGAGGCCGCTCTCGAGTCTGAGTCGGGCGCCTGACGGCTGATCGTCGGCGATTTCTACCGCACGGTCGCCGACCGGCAAGGAACGCCGCCCTCCGGTAGAAACCGGCGCGTTCGAGTCGAAGCGGTCGAACTAGTCGTCGCTGTGGTGCAGGCCGCGCCGAGTGGAGAGCAGTTCGAATTCGGGGCGGGACGCGACCATCCGTTCGGCGGCGTCGAGCACGTCGACCACGTGCGCTCGGTCGGCGGCGACCAGGGCGACGCCGATGCCGGCGCGACGATGCAGATCCTGGGTCCCGGTTTCGGCTGCCGACACCGCGAGCTTGCGGTGCAGCTCGGCGATCGCCGGACGGATCACCGAACGCTTCTGTTTGAGCGAGTGCACGTCACCGAGCAGCAGGTCGAATTCCAACCAGCCGATCCACATGGGGCTCAGCGCGTCGGGGTCGGGGCGGGCGGAGCGGAGGTTCCGGCACCGGCGCCCATCACCAGCAGCAGATCGGCGGTGTGCCGGGTCAATTGCCAGCCGTCACCGTGCGGCGTGAATTCCATCGGGAAGCTGAAATCCCTGGCCGAACCGTCGCCACCCGCGGTGACCTTGACGGTCGCCACCACGTTGGCCGGCTCGGTTTGTGACCAGGCCAGATCGGTGGCCTCGAAGGTCAGCGGGGTGAATCCGTTGTCGGCGAGCGCCCGGCCGAACTTGTCCAGCGCCGCGGCGTCGTCGGCGGTGCCTTGTTCGACCAGCACGACCTTGTCGGCACCCGGCACGTTGACGTCGGCCAGCCGGTCCAGCACTCCGGTCAGCGCTTCGGGAGCGGGCAACGGTGCGCTGGGTGGGGTTGCCGGCGCCGTCGTGGTCAGCGGGCTCGTGCTCGGGTGCGAACTGCTTGCCGGCCGATCTCCGCTCGTGCACCCACAGAGCCCAAGTGCCGCCACGATCGTGGCGGCACTCAGGACTGCGATACGGCTGCGGTTCAACTACCTACTCAGCCGACGGAGGACAGCAGGTTCAGCGCGGATCCCTTGGAGATCTGCCAGCCGGTCGGGCTCGGGCCCGCGACGAACTGGATGTTCTGGGTCGCGGTGCCGCCGGTGGCCGAGGTCGCGGTGACGTCGGCGTAGGCCACGCCGCCCTGGTCATCGATGTTGGCGATGTTGAAGGTCAGCGGGAACTTTCCTTCCGCCGCGGCCTTGTTGTAGGCGCGGTCCGCGGCGATGCTCTCGATGCGGCCGATGCCGCCCTGGATGTAGGGGGCCTTGCCGCTGAACGAGCCGCCACTGGCGAGCGCCTGCAAGGTCTGCACCAGCGGCGAAGCCAGGTCCGGTGCCGGGGTGGCCGGCAGGGGCGCGTCGAACACGACCGGCTGGATCGCCGGGGCGGCCGACATGCCGCTGGATGCAATAGAAGTCACACCCGCCGCTGCTCCGCCCACCACAGCGGCGGCAGCGGCTGCGGTGATAAAGCCGGTAACGAGGGTTTTCAAGGCCACGATTGTCCTTTCGATCGGACCAACTGAACTAAGAGGCTAACAGTGGTGCTGGTGTGTCTCGTTCCTAGAGCGCACACAATGGCTGAATCGCCGGTAGCGTTGAAGTTGTTACTGCACCAACTTACGGTGCGGGAGGGAGCGCAATATGAGTGAGTCAGAGCGTTCGGACGGCTACGCCGAGAGTTTCTCGGCCGGCCACTCGCAACCCATGTCCAGCGATGACGCCGCCGAGCTCGAATCGCTGCGTCGTGAGGCTGCGGTTCTGCGTGAGCAACTGGAGAATGCGGTAGGGCCCCAGAGCGGGCTGCGCAGTGCCCGTGACGTCCACCAGCTTGAGGCCCGGATCGACTCGCTCGCATCGCGCAACGCCAAGCTCATGGACACCCTCAAGGAAGCCCGCCAGCAGCTGCTGGCCCTGCGCGAGGAAGTGGACCGGCTGGGCCAGCCGCCCAGCGGCTACGGCGTGCTGCTGGGCACCCACGAGGACGACACCGTCGACGTGTTCACCTCGGGGCGCAAGATGCGACTCACCTGCTCCCCGAACATCGAGACCGCCTCGCTCAAGCAGGGCCAGACGGTCCGGCTCAACGAGGCGCTCACCGTGGTCGAGGCCGGCAACTTCGAGGCCGTCGGCGAGATCAGCACGCTGCGCGAGATCCTGGCCGACGGCCACCGGGCACTGGTGGTCGGGCACGCCGATGAGGAGCGCATCGTCTGGCTGGCCGAGCCGCTGGTCGCGGTCGAGGATCTGCCCGAGGACAGTGAGGCCGCACTCGACGACTCCCGCCCGCGCAAGCTGCGCCCCGGCGATTCGCTGCTGGTCGACACCAAGGCCGGGTACGCCTTCGAGCGCATTCCGAAGGCCGAGGTCGAGGACCTGGTGCTCGAAGAGGTGCCCGATGTCAGCTACAACGACATCGGCGGACTGGGCAGGCAGATCGAGCAGATCCGCGACGCCGTGGAGCTGCCCTTCCTGCACAAGGAGCTCTACCGCGAGTACTCGCTGCGTCCGCCCAAGGGCGTGCTGCTCTACGGCCCGCCCGGTTGCGGTAAGACACTGATCGCCAAAGCCGTGGCGAACTCCCTGGCCAAGAAGATGGCCGAGGTTCGTGGCGACGATGCGCGCGAGGCCAAGAGCTACTTCCTCAACATCAAAGGCCCCGAGCTGCTGAACAAGTTCGTCGGTGAGACCGAGCGTCACATCCGGCTGATCTTCCAGCGCGCCCGCGAGAAGGCGTCCGAGGGCACCCCGGTGATCGTGTTCTTCGACGAGATGGACTCGATCTTCCGCACCCGCGGCACGGGCGTCAGCTCTGACGTCGAGACAACCGTTGTGCCGCAGCTGCTTTCGGAAATCGATGGCGTGGAAGGGCTGGAGAACGTCATCGTCATCGGCGCCTCCAACCGCGAGGACATGATCGACCCGGCGATCCTGCGGCCCGGCCGCCTGGACGTGAAGATCAAGATCGAGCGGCCCGATGCCGAGTCGGCGCAGGACATCTTCTCGAAGTACCTGACCGAGGCGCTGCCGGTGCACGCCGACGATCTCGCCGAGTTCGGCGGCGACCGCGCGCTGACGATCAAGACGATGATCGAGAAGGTCGTGGACCGGATGTACGCCGAGATCGACGACAACCGGTTCCTGGAGGTCACCTATGCCAACGGTGACAAGGAAGTCATGTACTTCAAGGACTTCAACTCCGGCGCCATGATCCAGAACGTCGTCGACCGGGCGAAGAAGAACGCCATCAAGAGCGTGCTGGAGACCGGTCAGCCCGGTCTGCGCATCCAGCATCTGCTCGATTCGATCGTCGACGAGTTCGCCGAGAACGAGGACCTGCCCAACACCACCAATCCCGATGACTGGGCACGGATCTCGGGTAAGAAGGGCGAGCGGATCGTGTACATCCGCACCTTGGTCACCGGGAAGTCGTCGAGTGCGAGCCGGGCCATTGATACCGAGTCGAACCTGGGGCAGTACCTCTAACCCCTTGGCCTAACCCCTTGGCCGAATCGGCACCCGTCCCGGCGGCGCCGGTGGCAGCATGGAGCTGTGACCACACCGGCACCGTCGTGGGACGTGGTGTCCATCGACAAGCCCGACGACCTCAACGTCGTCATCGGCCAGGCGCACTTCATCAAGACGGCCGACGACCTGCACGAGGCGATGGTCGGGGTCAGCCCGTCGCTGCGGTTCGGGCTGGCATTCTGCGAGGCATCCGGTCCGCGGCTGGTGCGCCGCAACGGCAACGATCCCGAGCTGGTCGAGCTGGCCGTCCGTAATGCGCTGGCGATCGGTGCGGGACATGTTTTCGTGATCTTCCTGCGCGACGGATTCCCGGTGAACGTTCTCAATCCGATCAAAGGGGTGCCCGAGGTCTGCTCGATCTACTGCGCCACCGCCAATCCGGTCGACGTGCTGGTCGCTGTCACGCCACTCGGCCGCGGCGTCGTGGGTGTGGTCGACGGGCAGTCACCGCTGGGTGTCGAATCCGACGACGACGTGGTGGCGCGACGGGATCTGTTGCGCGCGATCGGCTACAAGCTCTGACGCATCAGGTTTCCGTCACGTGGGTGCGGTACCGGGCGCCGCTCACGGGTGCGGTCCGCCAAGGCTCGGTAGCTGGTATTCCACAGCCACTCCACCGGGCCCCGACGGAACCGGCGCAGCCACAGGTGTGCGAAGCACGTCACGACGGCGACCACCACCAGGTAGACCGCCACGGTGACCGGTACCCGTTGTGGCGTCGGCGTTGCCGCCGCCAGTCCGAAACCCCAGCCGTAGCAGATCGCCGACGCCAGCACGTTCTGTAACACGTAGCTGGACAACGCCATCCGGCCGACCTCGGCCAGCCGGCGTCCGGCCCATCCGGGGGCGGGGCGCCGGGTGTAGAACTCGGCCACCACCGCCAGGATGCCCATCGAGACGAACGGCGCGACGCCGTAGCGGGCCAGGATCAATCCCGGCCCGCCGCCGGCGACCTCGAGCGCGACGTCGAGGGGTGCGGCCACCGCGAAACCCAGCCAGATCAGCCGGCGACGCAGCACGGTGCCACGTGCCTCCAGTACACCGGCGTGAAACAGCCTGGCACCCAACAGGAACAAGGCGATCGACATCGGGAAGATCAGCAGTGTCTCCAGCCGGAACAACAGCACATGGTCGAGCCGGAACGCCACCAGGTCCCAGAACGACCCGTCTGCGTACGGATTGGGGTCGAGCGGCTGCGACGCACCGGTGCCACCTGCCGCGCTGAGCAAGGCCACGGTGATGGCGGTCAGCATCGCGATGTGCACGGCCGCGGCACCCGCGATGATCCGGCGCTGCGCGCGCGGGCTGGTGACCAGCAGGTAGGACACGATCCAGCCGGTGATGGCATAGCCCGTCAGAACGTCGAACTCGGTGAACAGCACGAAATGCACGATGCCGTCGACGAGCAGCAGCAGCGCCCGCCACGGGTAGCTTCCGGGCCACCGGAGGCCGGCGCGCAGTGCTGAACGTTGTTGCAGGGCAAGGCCGATCCCGAACATCACGGTGAGCAGGCCGAGGAACTTGCCCTGGGCGAGTAGCTGTAGGCCGATCTCGACCGGCCACCAAGGTGAGTCCGGCGGACCGTTGAGGTAGCCGATCAGCCCCTCCGGATCGGTGAAGATCCAGATGTTGGTCCCCAACGTGCCGAGGATGGCGATTCCGCGCAGGACGTCCAGAGACTGCAGCCGTGTCGAGGACATGCTCGCGGACGCCACCATACGAACGTATTGGTGCCTATGCTGATGCCGTGAGCACGCCCTATGACCGGATGGCCGATGCGGTGCTGCGCGTCTTGGTGGCCGAAGGCTTCGAAGGCGTCTCGGTGCGCAAAGTCGCCGCCCTGGCCGAGGTTTCGATAGGTGCGGTGCAACACCACTTTCCGACCAAGGACGCGATGCTGGCCGGTGCGATGGATCGCGCCGCGGCCCGGTTCCTGGCCCGGCTGGGGGAGTGCCTGACCGCGGAGCAGTCCGCGGCACAGCGGCTGGAGACGTTGGCAGTGGCCCTGGTGTGCCCGGAACCCGGCGATCGCGACATCAGTGTGGCCTGGCTCTTGCGGCTGGCCCGCGCCGCGGTCGACGAGCAGACCGCGATCCGGCACCGACAGGACTGGATCCGGATGTCGCAGTGGCTGACTGAGCTGATCGCGGCCGCCGCGCCTGGGGCAGATGCCGGGCCGGCTGCCGTCGAACTGCTGGCCCTGTTGGACGGGCTGGCCTGCTCGGTGGCCGTCGAGCCGGACCGGGTCAGTCCCGCGCTGGCCGAGCGGATCGCCCGGGACCATGTCCGGCGGTTGCTGCACTGATGCCTGCCGCGATGGTGCGTAGCTGCTCCAGTACGGCAGCCACGGCCGGCCGGGTGCCCGCGCCCGCGCGGGTGACCGCCTCCACCCGCCGGGCCATCGAGATATCGGTGATCGGCAACCGCACCAGCTCCCGTGCCAGCCGGACGTAGCGGGGCATCAGGGCGATGCCGGTGCCGGCGTGGACGAGCTCCTCGACCACGCGGAAGTCATTGATCCGCTGAGTGATTCGCGGTTGCACGCCGGACAGGATCGCGATGGAGTTCAGCACGTCGTCGACCATCAACCCGCCTTCGACACCGATCCAGGGTTCGTCGGCCAACTCGGTCAGCCGCACCCGACCGAGGCCGGCCAGGTGATGTCCGGGTGGCAGGACGACATCCAGCGGCTCCCGCAACAGTTCGGTGGATTCGAAGCGTGGGCCCCACGGCGACGCGTCGCGCTCGTCGCGGTGCACCACCACGATGTCGAAGTCGGCGAGTTGCGCCGGCGCGCGAGAGGCCGGAACGTCGATGTCGCGGCCGACTACGTGGACCCCGCGCTCGGCCGCCCGGATGATCAACGGGGCCAGCAGCATTGTCGCTCCCGAGGGGAAGAACGACACGCTCACGGTGCCGTGCGGTGTGCTTCGGTAGGCATCCATCTCGGCCCTGGCGCGGTCCAGCGCAGCCAACACGGCGTCGGCATGGCCGACGAGCACCTGACCGGCATCGGTCAGGCGCACCCGCCGCCCGGCGGGTTCGATCAATGTCACCCCGGCCTCCCGTTGCAGGATCTTCAGCTGCTGGGAGACGGCCGAGGGCGTCATGGACAGCACGTGGGCAACCGCGGCGACCGTGCCGTGGTCGGCGAGTTCGCGCAGCATTCGCAGACGACCGGCATCCATGTAGTAATGCTACATATAATGTGTAAAAACATTAGCTTGACTGAACTATTGGATAGGCAACACGCTGGTCGGTATGACCCGTCGCGCTACCGACCTCGGCCTGCTCGCCGTCGCCGCGGTGTGGGGATCGAGCTATCTGGCCACCAAGGAGATCGCCTCTCCCGATACCGTTTTCGCGCTTCTGGGGGTGCGGTTTGCGCTTGCCACGGCCGTCCTCACGGTCGTCCTGTGTCGCCGGTTGGCGGGGTTGACCCGCGCCGAGGCGACCTCCGGTGTGGTGGGCGGGATGCTCCTGGCTGCGGTCTGTATCGCCGAAACCTACGGGGTGACCATGACATCGGCGTCCAACGCGGGCCTGATCATGGCGCTGACCATCGTGGTCACCCCCATGATCCAGCGCCATCGGGTGAGTCGTCGCTTCTACCTCGCGGCGGCGCTCGCCGTGATCGGGTGCGGGCTGTTGACCCAGTCCGCCGGGCTGGCCGCCCCGCGGGCGGGAGACATCGTCATCGTCATCGCGGCCCTGTTGCGTGCGGTGCATGTGACCGTCATGGCGCGGGCATCGGAATCGAACGAAATCGACTCGGCACGAACGACTCTGGTGCAGCTGAGCATCGTCGGCGCGGTGACGCTCGCCGTGAGCGTGGCCTCAGGGCAATCGGTGCCTGCGATGACCGCGGCGTACGGTGCGGCCGACTGGATGCTCATCGGGTACTTGGCCGTGGCCTGCACCGTGTTCGCGTTCCTGGTGCAGCTGCGGGCATTGAGCACGACCAGCCCGGCGCGGGTCAGCCTGCTGGTGGGCACCGAACCGCTGTGGGCCGCAGTCATCGGTGTCGCCGTGGCCGGTGATCCCGTCACCGGCGCCGGACTCGCCGGAGCCGCACTCGTGGTCGCGGGCACCACGTGGGGACGCATGGTGTCGACGCCACCGGCGTCAACGTCGCTCCAATTCCAGGTAGGCGTCCCGCCCGGCCAGGCTGACCGCGACATCGGCGATCAGCGGATCGAAGAACCGCTCGCGGTACAGCGGATCGACGCTCGTGCTCACGGTGAAGTACAGACCGGAGAGCACCGCCACGAACAGCGACATGTGCACCACGGTCTGGGGAATCGGGATCGCGATGCCGAACCAGGTTCCGGCGCAGGGTGGGGCGCCGGTCAGGCAGGCGGTCTCCGCCGACCACAGCACGATGACGTCGTCGGGGATGGCGATGATGCCCAGCGCCAGGAAGAACGCGAACAGTCCGGTGGTGAACAACACCACCTGGATCGCCTGGGACACCACCATCACCGCAACCACGTTGACCTGCTCGGCGCGTGACAGCGGCGTGCGGCGCGGATGGTGGCCGTCACGCACCGACAGCGGCGTGCCGGCCAGCAGAGTGGCCGGATCGCTCGGCCCGGCGCGATCGTCGCGCAAGGCCCGCACCTCGTCACGAATCGTCGCGATCATGAAGGCGATCGCGATCAGAGCCAGGAATCCGATCGTCTGCCACAGCCGCTGCCGGGGCATCCGGGCCGAGAGCTGCCACAGCTCACCGGTGAAATACACCACCACCGTGAGCATCAGCAGCGGCAGGGCGCGGCTCATCAAGGTGCCCAGCGCCCCCAGCTGCAGCCAGGCGAACCGGAACGCCCACAACGCGATCGAGCCGAAGCCCAGGTAGGTCAACCACACCACGAGCAACGCGACGAGCGCGAACGCGGCGGCCTCGGCGGCGGCGAACCCGGAGAAGCCGCTGTCGGCGAACGGGAGGCCGAAGACGAACAGCGCCATCACGAGCAGTGCTGCCGAGCGGCGGCCGGCCTCCCCTCGCGCCGTGTCCGCCCGGTGCAGCCGTTCCAAGACGAACGGTGCGACGAACAACAGCAGGGCCAGGACCCCGAGGTTCACCGCGGTCCCGGCGCGGACGGCAGGTCCGGTGACCTCGGCGAGCAGCATGGTCAGTGCGATGAGTCCGCCGGCCGCGGCCACCATCGGCGCGGAGCGCTCAAGGAGCGCGCGGGATCGCACCCTTCGGGTCAGTACCAGCGGAAGCCCGCGCTGGAGGAACCAGTCGTGCACACGCCGCATGTCGGCCACGGCGGTCATTGTGCTCGATCTCGGGACGGCTGCGGCGATTTCGGACCGGCCGGCCCCTCGCTACGGATCGCGCGGCGTTGCCCGTTCTGCAAGTTGACGGCCGCAGCGGCGTGCTGTGAGGGAAACCACTCGAGCATATTCGACGGGTAATTGACGTCGGCGCGCGGCCGCGATTATTAAATTTCGATTTGAATTTTTGTGCCGAATTATCCGCAAAAGCCCCTGGTATGTGCGCATTTTGCCGGTTGCCGCGGTGGCGCCGGCGGATGGCCTGCCGCGCCCCAGCGTGGTACCCCCGCACCAATGTAACGATCCGATAACGACGCTAACAAATTTCTGAGATTGACGATTCGCGAAGTTTGCGCAGGTCAGTACGGGTGAGCGTAGACGGAATGCCGGTCCTGACGCGGTGTCGGCGCTTGATCCCGGCAGGGGGGTGTGCTTACGTCGATGGCACCGATGGCTTGAAACTGACGATGATCGCTGAGAAGTTCGGTGGTGACTTTTAACTCGATATGCGTGTTTTAGAAAGCGTCCCGGGACGCCATTCCCGGGAAGAATTCCTGCGCCCTCCACGGGGCACCGACGCGATTGGCATCCGCGATCTCGCGGCGGCCACCGGCGTCCTCGATCTGAATTCGACCTATGCCTATCTGTTGCTGGCAACCGATTTTGCTGCCACGTCAATAGTGGCTGAGCGCGATGGTGAGCTGCACGGATTCATCACCGGTTACCACCCGCCGCCGCGGCCGGACGTCCTGTTCGTCTGGCAGGTCGCCGTGTCGCCCGCGGCGCAGGGCGGGGGACTGGCCAGCACGATGCTCGACGCGCTCGTACACCGGGTCCGGACCCAGCGCGATGGCCGCCCGGTCACCGTGGAGGCCACCGTCTCGCCGGGCAACACCGCTTCACGTGCATTCTTCGGCGCCTTCGCGCGCAGGCACGGTGTCCCGCTCGTCGAGGACCCGTACTTCGGGTGCAACCTCCTCGACGCCGACGGGGCGCACGAGGATGAGCCGATTCTGCGGATGGGACCGATCACCACTCCGCTGTCTCGCTGAGGCTTATCACTGAAATCAGTTATCTGATAACCAGTTTGATTCGATTGGAAGGATTATCCCTTGCTGCTCGCTACGACGGCACCGTTGTCCGAATCTGACCTTCCCGACGTGTTCAGCTCGGTCGAGTCCGAGGTCCGCAGCTACTGCCGCGGCTGGCCGGCGGTCATGAACACCGCCTCGGGATCGCACATCACCGACACCGAGGGCCGGTCCTACATCGACTTCTTCGCAGGCGCGGGAGCACTGAACTACGGCCACAACAACCCCGCCTTGAAGCAGCCGTTGCTGGATTACCTTGTCTCCGACGGGATCGTGCACTCGCTGGACATGGCCACCGCGGCCAAGCAGCGATTCCTGGAGACCTTCGAACAGCTGATCCTGCGCCCGCGCGGGCTCGATTACAAGGTGCAGTTCCCCGGGCCCACCGGCGCCAACTCGGTGGAGTCGGCCCTCAAGCTGGCCAGGAAGGTGACCGGGCGAGAGTCGGTTATCAGCTTCACCAACGCATTTCACGGCATGACGCTGGGTGCGCTGTCGGTCACCGGCAACTCGATGAAGCGAGCAGGGGCGGGTATCCCGCTGGTGCACGCGACCCCGATGCCCTACGACAACTATTTCGGCGGGGTCACCGAGGACTTCCAGTGGTTCGAGCGCGTGCTCGACGATTCCGGCAGCGGACTCAACCGCCCCGCCGCGGTGATCGTCGAAACCGTCCAGGGTGAGGGCGGTCTGAATGTCGCGCGGATCGAATGGCTGCGTGCGCTGGCCGAATTGTGCCGCAAGCGCGACATCCTGCTGATCGTCGACGACGTCCAGATGGGCTGCGGCAGGACCGGGCCGTTCTTCAGCTTCGAGGCGGCAGGCATCGTGCCCGACATCGTCACGATCTCGAAGTCGGTCAGCGGTTACGGCCTGCCGATGGCGCTGACGCTGTTCCGCCGGGACCTCGACGTGTGGACGCCGGGGGAGCACAACGGCACCTTCCGCGGTCACAACCCGGCCTTCGTCACGGCCACGGCGGCCATCGAGACCTATTGGAAGAACGATCGATTCAGTGCCGACACGGTCGCCAAGGGGGAGCTGATCCGGAATCGGCTGGAGGAGATCGCCGCGGCCCACGAGGGCCTGACCGCCCGTGGCCGCGGCATGGCCCAGGGGCTCAAGTTCGAGCAGCCCGACCTGGCCGGAAAGGTCTGCCGGGCAGCCTTCGACCGCGGCGCGTTGATGGAGACCAGTGGCCCGTCCGACGAGGTGGTCAAACTGCTGCCGCCGCTCACCACTCTTCCGACCGAATTGTCCGAGGGGCTCGACATCCTCGCCGAGTCCATCGCAGTCACGCTGGCCTGAGGAGGCTTGAAACATGATCGTTCGCACCACAGCTGAGATCACCGGGACGGATCGCGACGTCGCTGACGGCACCTGGCGATCCAAGCGCATCATCCTGGCCGGCGACGGTGTCGGTTTCTCGTTCCACGAGACCACCATTGAGGCCGGGTCCGTCAACGAGTTCCACTATCAGCACCACATCGAGGCGGTCTGGGTTGTCGAGGGCAGCGGCACGCTGACCGATCTGCAGACCGGGCAGCAGTACCCGCTGGCCGACGGGACCATGTACGTCCTGAACAACCACGATCGTCACCGCGTCACCTGCGATGAGCAGCTCCGCATGTTGTGTGTGTTCAACCCCCCGGTTACCGGGCGGGAGGTGCACGACGAGAACGGCGTATACCCAGCGCCGCAATCGGTCGCATGACGGCGCAGCACGACACCGAGGTCAGATCGGGCGTGACCGCGGCGGTGGAGGATCGCTACCCGACGCGCCTCGAGCATGCGATCGAGCCGATACCGCGTCAGGAACCGGTGGTGTGGGGTGGTGTGGCCGACGGGCCGTTGAGTCAGCATCACCTCGACGGCTTCTCCGAGTACGGCTACCTGGTCGCGCCCGAGACGGTGTCCGATGACTGGCTGCCGTTGCTGCGGCGCGAAATGGACCGGGTCGCAATGGATCTGGATGCCGACGACCCGCGGGTGATCCGTGAGCCCGGCGGCACGATCCGGTCGATCTTCGAACCGCATCTGCTGAGCGACCTGGTGGCCCAGGTGGTCCGGCTCGACACCGTGCTGCCGGTCGCCCGGCAGCTGCTGGGCGGTGACGTCTACATCCACCAGGCCCGGATCAATCTCATGCCCGGGTTCACCGGGACTGGGTTCTACTGGCACTCGGACTTCGAGACCTGGCATGCCGAGGACGGCATGCCGGCGATCCGTGCGGTGTCATGCTCGATCGCGCTGACCGAGAACTTCCCCTACAACGGGTCGCTGATGGTGATCCCCGGGTCGCACCAGACGTTCTACCCGTGCGTCGGCGCCACGCCCGAGGACAACCACGACACCTCCCTGGTGGCCCAGAACATCGGGGTGCCCGATGAGACGACATTGACGAAGGCCGTCGACGAGCACGACATCCACCAGTTTACCGGCCCGCCCGGCACGGCACTGTGGTTCGACGCGAATCTGCTGCACGGCTCGGGGTCCAACATCACACCGCTGCCGAGGTCGAACGTCTTCCTGGTGTTCAACTCGGTGGACAACGCGTTGACCGACCCGTTCGCCGCCCCGCGGCCACGACCCGAATACCTGGCGGCCCGGGGTGCACAGGCCGTCACCTAGGCTGGCCACATGCAACGGATTATCGGAACAGAGGTCGAGTACGGCATCTCATCGCCCTCCGATCCGACCGCCAATCCGATCCTGACCTCGACTCAGGCGGTGCTGGCATACGCGGCGGCCGCAGGCATCCAGCGCGGGAAGCGCACGCGGTGGGACTACGAGGTCGAGAGCCCGCTGCGCGACGCCCGCGGATTCGACCTGTCCCGGGCTTCCGGGCCGGCCCCGATCGTCGACGCCGACGAGGTCGGCGCGGCCAACATGATCCTGACCAACGGTGCCCGGCTGTATGTGGACCACGCGCATCCTGAGTACTCGGCGCCCGAGTGCACCGATCCGATGGACGCGGTGATCTGGGACAAGGCCGGTGAGCGGGTGATGGAGGCCGCGGCCCGCCACGTCGCGAGCGTCCCCGGGGCGGTCAAGCTGCAGCTCTACAAGAACAATGTGGACGGCAAGGGTGCGTCCTACGGGTCGCACGAGAACTACCTGATGAGCCGCCAGACCCCGTTCTCCGCGGTGATCGCGGGCTTCACGCCGTTCCTGGTGTCCCGTCAGGTGGTGACCGGCTCGGGCCGGGTCGGCATCGGGCCGTCCGGCGACGACCCCGGCTTTCAGCTGTCCCAGCGGGCCGACTACATCGAGGTCGAGGTCGGCCTGGAGACCACGCTCAAGCGCGGCATCATCAACACCCGCGACGAGCCGCACGCCGACGCCGACAAATACCGGCGCCTGCACGTCATCATCGGCGACGCCAACCTGGCCGAGACATCGACCTACCTCAAGGTCGGGACGAGCTCGCTGGTGCTCGATCTGATCGAGGAGGGCCCGCAGTTCGGGCTGGACCTGTCCGATCTGGCGCTGGCCCGGCCGGTGCACGCGGTGCACGTGATCAGCCGCGATCCGTCGCTGCGGGCCACCGTGGCGCTTGCTGACGGTCGTGAGATGACCGCTCTGGCGCTGCAGCGGGTCTATCTCGACCGGGTGGCCAAACTGGTCGACATCAGGGACCCCGATCCGCGGGCCTCTCACGTCGTCGAGACCTGGGCGCACGTGCTGGACCTGCTGGAACGCGATCCGATGGAGTGCGCCGAGATCCTGGACTGGCCGGCCAAGCTGCGGTTGCTGGAGGGCTTCCGTCAGCGCGAGAACCTCAGTTGGCAGGCACCGCGTCTACATCTGGTCGATCTGCAGTACTCCGACGTCCGGCTGGACAAGGGCCTGTACAACCGGCTGGTCGCACGCGGGTCGATGAAGCGCCTGGTCACCGAACAGCAGGTGATCGACGCGGTCGACAATCCGCCGACCGACACGCGCGCGTACTTCCGCGGGGAGTGCCTGCGCCGGTTCGGTTCCGACATCGCCGCGGCCAGCTGGGACTCGGTGATCTTCGATCTCGGCGGCGATTCGCTCGTCCGGATTCCCACGCTGGAGCCGTTGCGCGGCAGCAAGGCGCACGTCGGCGCCCTGCTGGACTCCGTGGACAGCGCCGCCGAACTCGTCGAACAACTCACGAACTGACCATTTCCGGCGGTGAGCTATCCCGGGCAATCCGGGTGCCGACCGGTACTGTGGAAGGACCGGTTGGGCGGTTAGCCCGACCGATGACAATTGCAGGAGGCAGCGATGGCTCAAGAGCAGACCAAGCGTGGCGGTGGCGGCGGCGAGGATGAAGACCTCCCGGGTGCATCTGCCGCCGGCCAGGAGCGTCGCGAGAAGCTGGCCGAGGAGACCGACGATCTGCTCGATGAGATCGACGACGTGCTGGAAGAGAACGCGGAAGACTTCGTGCGCGCATACGTCCAAAAGGGCGGCCAGTGACCTGGCGCGAAAACCTTTCTTCGTCTCTGTCCCAGCCCAGGCCCCATATCGGTACCCCCTCCGTAGCCATGGACCTGTCGTCGTTCTCTGAACTGTTGAGTCGTCAGGCCCCCGAACTGCTGCCGGTCAACCGTGTCGCCGACAGCGCGATCAGCCCGACCAACGCGGTGCCGCACGGGACCACCATCGTCGCGATCAAGTACCCCGGCGGGGTCCTGATCGCCGGTGACCGCCGTTCCACCCAGGGCAACATGATCGCCGGCCGCGACGTGCAGAAGGTGTACATCACCGACGACTACACGGCGACGGGCATCGCGGGCACCGCGGCCATCGCCGTGGAGTTCGCCCGGCTCTATGCCGTGGAGCTGGAGCACTACGAGAAGCTCGAGGGTGTCGCCCTGACCTTCCGCGGGAAGGTCAACCGGCTGGCCATCATGGTGCGCGGCAATCTCGGTGCGGCACTACAGGGTTTCGTGGCGCTTCCGCTGTTGGTCGGGTATGACATCGACGCCGCCGACGCCGAGAACGCGGGTCAGATCGTGTCCTTCGACGCCGCGGGCGGCTGGAACATCGAGGAAGAGGGCTACCAGTCGGTGGGCTCTGGATCGATCTTCGCCAAGTCGTCGATCAAGAAGCTCTATCCCCATGTGGTGGATGCGGATTCGGCGCTCCAGGTGGCCATCGAGGCGCTGTACGACGCGGCCGACGACGACTCCGCCACCGGCGGGCCCGATCTGGTGCGCGGCATCTATCCGACCGCGGTGACCATCGGCGCCGACGGCGCCGTGGAGATCACCGAGGAACGCATCGCCGAGTTGGCTCGCGAAGTCATCGCGCGCCGGACCCGGACGGGCGGTGAGGGGTAAATGAGCTTCCCGTATTTCATCTCGCCTGAGCAGGCGATGCGTGAGCGCTCCGAATTGGCGCGCAAGGGCATCGCCCGCGGCCGCAGCGTGGTGGCGCTGGCCTACGACAACGGTGTGTTGTTCGTGGCGGAAAACCCGTCGCGGTCGCTGCAGAAGGTCAGCGAGCTCTACGACCGGGTCGGTTTCGCCGCCGTCGGCCGCTTCAACGAGTTCGACAACCTGCGGCGCGGCGGCATCCAGTTCGCCGATACCCGTGGCTACGCCTACGACCGGCGGGACGTGACCGGCCGTCAGCTGGCCAACGTGTACGCGCAGACGCTGGGCACGATCTTCACCGAACAGGCCAAGCCCTACGAGGTCGAGCTGTGCGTGGCCGAGGTGGCGCACTACGGCGAGACGAAAGCCCCCGAGCTGTACCGGATCACCTATGACGGGTCGATCGCCGACGAGCCGCATTTCGTGGTGATGGGCGGAACCACCGAGCCGATCATCACCGCACTGAACGAGTCGTACGCGGAGAACGCCGATCTGGGTGCAGCGGTCAAGATCGCCGTGAAGGCGCTGAGCGCGAGCGGCAACGGCTCCGAGCCGCGCACGCTCGGGCCCGCGACGCTCGAGGTGGCGGTTCTCGACGCCACGCGACCGCGCCGCTGCTTCCGCCGGATCACCGGCGCGGCGTTGGAAGCCCTTCTGCCCGAATCGGAATCCGAATCGGAATCGGAACCACCGGCATCGTCTGAGTAGTCGCCGTGGTCGAGCCGGTCAGTCCAGTAGCACCTGGGCTGACCGGTGTCCGGATCCTGCATCAGAGCTGGGTCGATCTGACTTTTCTGCACTGGTCGGTTGATCCGAGACGGATCGCTCACCTGTATCCCGAGGGCACCGAGCCGGACACCTTCGATGGCCTCGGCTATGTCGGAGTTGTGGCCTTTCGGATGACGGGCACCGGCTTCGGCTACGGGCCCGGCGTGCTCGGCAGTTTCCTGGAGACCAACGTGCGGTTGTATTCGGTCGATCGCACCGGACGCCGCGGCGTGGTGTTCCTGAGCCTGGACACCCCCAGGCTCGACGTGGTGCTCGCAGCGCGTTCCGCGCTCGGGGTCCGTTACCGGTGGGCCAGGATGTCGTACCGCCGCGAAGGGAACCGGCACGCCTACACGACCGCGGTGCGCTGGCCGCGAACCCGTGCGTCCAGCCGCATCGAGGTCGAAGTCGGCGATGTGGTCGTGCCCGGACCCCTCGAGCATTTTCTGACGGCGCGCTGGGGCTTGCACGTCGCTCACGGCGGGCGCACCTGGTACGTGCCCAACGAACACCCGGCCTGGTCCCTGCGTTCCGCTGAACTGCTCGGCTTCGAAGAGTCGGGGCTGTTCGCCTCGGTTGGGCTCGGTGACCTGTGCGCCGGGCCGCCGGTGCATGTCGCGTTCAGTGACGGCGTGCCCGCCCGGTTCGGGGCTCCTGGGCGTGCCGACGCACCTAGGAGATGACGTCGACCACGGCTTCGGCGGCGGTGCGGGCGGTGTAGAGCTGCCAGATCTGCTCGGCCAAATCGTCAGGGTTGAGCGTGCGGATCTCGATGCCGGCGAACGGCCCGGAATCTGCCATCGCCCGGTGGATGTCGCCGCGCTCGATCAGGCCGCCGATGGTGAGGGTCCCGGCGTAGATCCCGGCGGGCTCGAGTGCGGCGTGCAGCGTGACCGCATAGTTGCGCAGCGCGGCCGCGGCCAGTGCCAACCCGCCGAGCGGGGGCATCGGCACCACACTGCTCAGCCCGCCGGCGAACAGCAATCCTCCGGTGCCGCGCTCTCGCATCTCGGGAAGCAGCCGGCTCGCGAAGTCGATCGCGGGCACGACACTGTCGAGCGCGGCCTTCGCCCCTGCGGCGTCGAGGTCGGTGATGTCTCCGGCCGGTGCGGTTTCGAAGGCGGCCGGACCGTAGTAGCCGACGTCGATGCGCCCGAAGCGGGCGCGGACGGAGTCGATGGCGCTGCGCAGCTGATCGGGGTGGGATGCGTCGGCCACATACGCCGCGGCCTCGATTCCCTTGTCGGCCAGTGCGGCCAGGTATCCCGAATGTCGTTGTGACGAACGCGATATCAGCGCCACACGGTAACCCGCAGCGCCGAACCGGTGGGCGACGGACAAACCGAGCCCGGGCCCGGCGCCGAGGACCAGCAGGACCGGGGAAGAAGTTGAGGTCATACTCAACTTACTAGCACAAGTTGAGTAGCGCCTCAACTTCACTATGCTGGGGGCATGTCGGCGATGCGCGCGGATGCGATCCGTAACCGGGACCGCCTGACGGCGGCGGCGGCCGAACTCTTCACCGAACGCGGTGTCGATGTGCCTCTCGACGAGGTCGCGCGAAAGGCGGGCGTGAGCATCGGCACGCTCTACAACCACTTCCCGAACCGGGGCGCACTCCTGGACGTCGTGCTGTCCGATCGATTGGCCGCCATCGACCGGCTGGCCGAGCAGGCGCTCGGTGATGTCGACCCATGGCGGGGGTTCACCGGATTTCTCGACGGCCTGTTCACGATGCAGGCGTCCGACCGCAGCATCAACGATGCGGTGGCCCGCAATCCGGTCGGCGCCGTCGACGTCGCGGGGGAATGCGGGCGCGCCGGGGGACTGCTGGAGGCCGTCGTGGGGCGGGCCAAGGACGCCGGGGTACTACGGGCCGACTTCGGTGCCGATGACCTGGCGACGCTGATGTGGGCGATGTCGAAAGTGATCGCGATGGCCGACGGTGACGACGCGGTCTGGCGGCGCCACCTGGGTTTTGTGCTGGACGGGCTGAAGAACCCGGCCGGTGCGAAGTCAGCTCAAGGCGAACCGTAGTTTCGCCACCGCGGTCTGGTTCCAGATGCCCGCTGTGATCTCGTCGGGTCGTACGGCGACGGCCTCACCACCCTGGTCGAGGACCGTCACCGCGATGCCGGACAACACGTCATACCCGGAATCGTCGTAGTGCAGCGCGCCGGTCTCGGCTTCGATGCGGCCCAGCACGTCGACGGTGAAGTTGTACACCAGCGTGTCCACCGCGCCGGCCGCCGCGGCACGGGCGATGTCGCCCAGGTCGGTGGCCACCAGCCCCTTGCTGAGGTCGTTGCCCAGCTCCTCGACCCACTCATTGGCCCGTTCGGCGTTCAGTGCGGGAAGCGACTCACGGATCGCGCCGTCGATCTGATCGGGCCGCAGCTCGTCGGCGGCGCCCGGCACCGCGACAATCTGGCGTTTGTGTTCGAGCCCTCGGTACATGTCGAGCAGCGGGTCGGTGGCGAACAGATACAGCGGCCGGTTCGAGGACGGATCGAGTTGACCCAGTTCGGCGTCCACCGCCTCGGCGACCCGTTTGGCGTACTTCTCGAGTAACACCTTCTTGCCCTCGTCGCCGACCAGGCGGCGCACATGGCCCCGGTCCCGCACGGTGGCCCGATGGGTCGCGTCGGCCACATCGGCCGCGTACTCGCCGGTGAGCTCCAACTCCTCGGCGCGGGTGCTCGCGGTGGCCTGCCACAGGTTCCAGCCATCGGCTGACAAGGTCAGCGCGTAGGCCTCCTGTGGCGTGGTCACCGCGCGCACCAGCTGGCCGATGTCGAAGTAACTGCCCACCTGCGACTGGCTCTCCAGGGCGTTGGGCAGCACGTAGACCTCGTGGAAGTCGTCGGCGATGAAGATCGCGACCGATCTGGAAAGGCTCAGCCACAGGTCGGACTCGGCGATCTCGGTCCAGCGTGACCGCAGTTGTTCCTCCACCGCGTGCCGCGCCCCCGACTCGCGGATCGTGCGCAGCGCCCGGTCGACTGCGCTCTTCGCGGTCAGCACACTCTTTTCCCGCTCGTCGGGTCCCGGTGCGGTTTCCGCGTACACCGTGATGGCGTGCTCGTGAGGCTCGCCAAGGCGGATCAGGTCGGCAACATCGGGCAGTTCATAGCGGGTCATCACCACTCCTTCTGTGCGGACTGCCTCCAACCTTAGGCCTGTGATGGCAGCTGACCAGGGTAAAAAGGCCCAGAAAGTGGCATCGTGCAACGGATCGACCCCGCTCAGTTCCGGTCGGGGGCCGATCTCCCGGCGGCCAGCCCGCGCAGCAGTACCCCGATGCCGAACTCGAAGGCGTCGTCGGCCCGCGCCGGTTTCGCGCCGCCGGTGGCCAGGGCCGAGGACAGTTCAGGGCCCACTTCGGCGCCGGCGCGCCACGGCTCGTCGGGGGCGGCGACGTCCAGGGCTGAGCCCAGCACGTACGAATCCACCAGGGTGATGGCGCGAAGGGTGTCGGCCGGATCGAACCCGGCGCGGCTGAAGGTGACGGCCAGGACGTTGTACATGGTCAGGGCGTGGTCGCTGTTGACCGCGTGTGCGGTGAGCAGGGGGATGAGGCGCGGGTAGCGGGCATAGCTCTGCCGGTAGCTCCGCATGATGTCGGCGATCACGTCGGTCCACGGGCGGGCCGGGTCGTCGGCGGGCAGGGCGACTTCCGACATGGCCCGCTCGCGCAGGAGTTCGATGATCTGTTCGCGTCCGGCGACGTGGTTGTACAGCGATGACGGCCGGACCTTGAGCGCCCGAGCCAGTTCGGGAACCGTGAATCCGCCGGTGGTGTTCACCAAATCCATTGCCGCACTGGCAATTCGGTCAGTGGACAGGAGTGGCGCCGGAGGTCGTCCCATGGCTCATTTCTACTACCTCTTTACAACGGTCGGTGATGTGGACACAATAAAACGAACTTGATTCGTTTTAGGAGATGGCCATGATCACCTTGACCGCTGCCGCGCCCGAGTCGCTGTCCCGCAGCACCGAGTCGACGCGCCCGCCGCTGCGCGTCGGGCTGGTGCAGCACCGCTGGCGTCCCGACGCGGCCGAGCTGGCCAGGGTGCTGCGCGAGGGCATCGACCGGGCAGCCGGAGAAGGAGCCACGCTGGTCTGCCTGCCGGAGATCACCCTGCTGCGGTATCCCGCCGACACCCCGGCGGGCCCGAATCCGGGGGAGACCGCCGAGGACCTGACCGGCGGCCCGACCTTCGCGCTGGCGGCCGCGGCGGCCCGGGCCAACGGCATCTTCGTGCATGCCTCGCTGTATGAAAAGGCGCCGGCGGCAGACGGTTTGGGCTTCAACACGGCGATCCTGGTGGCGCCGTCGGGCGAGTTGGTGGCCCGCACCCGCAAGATGCACATCCCCATCTCTGCCGGCTACTACGAGGACACCTATTTTCGTCCGGGTCCCTCCTCGGCTGATGGCGACCCCTACCCGGTCTACAACCCGGAGGGGCTGGGTGCCCGGATCGGCATGCCGACCTGCTGGGACGAGTGGTTCCCCGAGGTGGCCCGCAATTACTCCCTGGGCGGTGCGGAGGTCGTCGTCTACCCGACGGCCATCGGCTCCGAACCCGTGTTCCCGGCATTCGACACCCAGCCGCTGTGGCAGCAGGTGATCGTCGCCAACGGCATCAACAGCGGGCTGTTCATGGTCGTGCCCAACCGGATCGGCGACGAGGGCAAGGTCAGCTTCTACGGCTCGTCGTTCATCTCCGACCCGTACGGCCGGGTGCTGGTGCAGGCGCCGCGTGACGAGGAAGCCGTGCTGGTCGCCGACCTGGACCTGGACCAGCGCCGCGACTGGCTGGAGCTGTTCCCGTTCCTGCTCACCCGCAGACCCGACAGCTACGGGCCGCTGACCGCGCCCGTCGATACGCAGCGTCCCTACGGCGCCGGACACGAGGCCACGGCGGTCGTGAAGTGACCGGGTACCGGATGCCGGCCGAGAGTTCGCCGCAGGATCGCGTGTGGATGGCGTTCCCGTCCGCCGGATACTCGCTGGGCGACACCGAAGCCGAACACCACGAAGCGCGCACCACCTGGGCCGCGGTCGCGCATGCGGTGCTGGAGTTCGAGCCGGTGACGATGGTGGTGGACCCCGCCGAAACGACCGCGGCCCGGCGCTACCTTTCGGCGGCCGTCGACATCGTCGAGGCCCCGTTGAACGACGCCTGGATGCGCGACATCGGCCCCACCTTCGTGCACGCCGAGGACGGTTCGGTGGCCGCGGTGGACTGGGAGTTCAACGGCTGGGGCGGACAGGACTGGGCGCGCTGGGATCATGATTCGAAAGTCGGTGCGGCCGTGGCCGGTTGGGCCGGCGTGCCGGTGGTCGACTCGAACCTGGTGAACGAAGGTGGCGGCATCCAGGTGGACGGGCTGGGCACCGTCCTCGTCACCGAGACCGTGCAACTGGACCCCGGCCGCAATCCCGGTGTCAGCAAGGCCGACGTCGAAGCCGAGCTGGCCCGCACCATCGGTGCCGAGCACGCCGTCTGGCTGCCACGCGGGCTGACCCGAGATTCGCAGCGCTTCGGCACGCGCGGCCATGTCGACATCGTGGCGGCGATACCCTCGCCCGGCCGGCTGCTGCTGCATGCACAGCCTGCCGAGGCGCATCCGGACCACCTGGTGGGCAAGGAAATCCGCGCCGCGGTCGAGCAGTCCCACGATGTCACCGGGCGGCCATGGGAGATCGTCGAGCTACCGGCGCCGGACCAGTTGACCGACGCCGACGGCTTCGTCGACTACAGCTACATCAATCACCTGGTGGTCAACGGCGGCGTGATCGCTTGTGCCTTCGGGGATCCGCGGGACGCGGACGCGGCGGCGATCCTGGCCGAACAGTATCCGGGCCGCCGTGTCCTCAGCGTCGATGCCCGCCCGCTGTTCGAGCGCGGCGGCGGCATTCACTGCATCACACAGCATCAGCCTGCGGCTCTGCCGCGGTGATCAGATTGCCGATGGCCGCGCTCACCCGGGCGCGGCTACCGGTCCCGTTGCGCAGCACCCAGGACGTCAGGTGTTCGACCAGCTCGCGCACCTGCAGCAGCGCCTGGATCCGCTGACCCTCATCGCTGTTGCCTGCCAGCTCGGCCTCCCACAGCGCATCCAGATCGAGGATGTCGCGCACCGTCGCGTAGGCCTGTGCCACCTGCGGCGTGCTCACCGCCAACCGCTCCTGCATGCGGTAGATGGTGCCGGGGCCCACCCGGTTGATCAGCTCGCCGGCCACCGAGGTCGCGACGATCTCACGGCGCAGCGGATGACGGCCGATCTCGGCGCGGGCCTGCTCGGCGATCCCGGCGGGGAAGTAGTCGACGAGGCGGTGGGTGAAGGCCTCATGGTCCGGAATGTCGGAGGCGAGCAGTTCTTGCGTCACCAGATTCTTGGATTGCGCCAGCAACACCGCGATCTCGGGACGGGTGAGCCCCAGCCCCATGGAGCGACGCCGGACCAGTTCCGGCCCGGCAGGCAACCCCTCGACCTGAGGGTCGACGCCTGCCTCATCCCGCAGGTTGCCGATCAACCGGATGTGCCGGTCCAGCAGTGAATCGGCCTCGGCGGCGGCCATGCTGATCGCCAGGATCGCCTCGGCGTTGTCGGCCAGCACCCGCGCGGCGACCTCGTCGGTGGCCTCGGCGAGCAGCGCATTGCGTTGTGCGGTCCCGATGTCGCCGGAGTCCAGGGCGATCTTGATGTTGACCTCGAGGTCCGAGGTCGCCACACCGGCCGCGTTGTCGATGAAATCGGCGTTGATGCGTCCGCCGTCGAGGGCGAACCCGATGCGAGCCTGCTGGGTGAGTCCGAGGTTGCCGCCTTCGCCGATCACCTTGCAGCGCAGCTGCGAAGCCGTCACCCGAACGCGGTCGTTGGCCTTGTCCCTGGCGTCGGCGTTGGTTTCCCCGTCGGCTCTGACGTAGGTGCCGACCCCGCCGTTCCACAGCAGATCGACCGGGGCACACAGCACCGCCGCGATCAACTCGTCCGGGGTGCACTCAGCTGCCTCGATACCCAGCGCGGCCCGCGCCTGCGGTGACAGTGCTATCGATTTGGCCGTGCGGGGCCACACCCCGCCGCCGGCCGAGATCAGCGTCGAGTCATAGTCCTGCCAGCTCGATCCGGGCAGGCCGAACAGCCGTGTGCGCTCGCCGAAGGACGTCTGCGGGTCCGGGTCGGGATCGACGAAGATGTGCCGGTGGTCGAAAGCCGCGACCAGCTTGATGTTGTGGGACAGCAGCATTCCGTTGCCGAACACGTCGCCGGACATGTCGCCGATGCCCGCCACGGTGAACGGCTCGGCGTCGATGTCGTAGCCCGCCTCGGCGAAGTGGCGCCGGACCGAGAGCCATGCGCCGCGCGCGGTGATACCCATGGCCTTGTGGTCGTATCCGGCCGAGCCGCCGGAGGCGAAAGCATCGCCGAGCCAGAAGTCGTACTCGGCCGCAACGGAATTGGCCAGGTCGGAGAACGTCGCGGTGCCCTTGTCGGCAGCCACCACCAGATAGGCGTCGGCGCCGTCGGGGCACACCGTCCGGTCCGGATGCCGGACTGCGCCGTCGATGATGTTGTCGGTGATGTCGAGCAGTCCCCGGATGAAGGTGCGGTAGCCGTCGGCGGGGGAGATGTCAGCGCTGCGCAACACGAACGCGCCCTTGGCGCCGCTCGGCACGATAGGTGCGTTCTTCACCGCCTGGGTCTTCATCAGGCCGAGCACCTCGGTGCGGTAGTCCTCGGGGCGGTTCGACCAGCGCAGCCCGCCTCGAGCGATGGCCCCGCTGCGTAGGTGGATGCCCTCGACGGTGTCCGAGCACACGTAGATTTCCCGATAGGGCACCACCGGGCCGGTGTCGGCCAGCTGGGCCGAGTCGATCTTGAACGACAGGTAGTCCTTGGCGTGCCCATCCGGCCCGAGCTGGAACCAGTTGGTACGCAACGTCGCCCGGACGAAGCTGTGCAGCGCGTGCCGAATGCGCTCGTCGTCGAGCGAGGTCGCAGCGTCGACCAGGGCCGCCACCTCACGATCGGCCTCGTCGGTGTCGCCGCTGCCGTCGGGGTTGAAGCGCGCGTCGAACAGCCTCAGCAGCGCGTTCACGAAATCCGGTGCGGCGACCAACGAGTCGATGATGTAGTCGGCCGAGAACCCTAACCCGGTCTGCCGGACGAATCGACCGGCCGCGCGGATCAGAACTGCCCGGCGCCAATCGATTCCGGCTGACGGGATCAGCGCGGCGTGGCGATCCACCTGCCACCGCCCGGCGGCCGCGGCCTCGAAGGCTCGTGCGATCAGATCGAGGGTGGGCCCCGGCAGGCCCAGGCTGCCGAACTCGTAGTGGTGTCCGGTGTCGGTGAGCTGATAGGAGGCGACACGCAACCCGAAGTGTTCGAACATGGCACATACCTCGGCCAGCAGTGGCGGCTTTTCGGGCCACTGCACCTCGGCGCGGGTGCCGGCTTCATCGGCGGCAAAAGACACTCGGGCAGAAGGGATTTCCACAGGAAGAGTGTCGGCCACGTCAGGCCCGACCACCATAGACATACTGGCCACCGTGGCGACGTTCGGTACGCCATTCTGTCTAGTGATTTGTGCACGATTTCCCGCGGCAGGCGCGGAAAATCGTGCACAAATCACTCAGGCAGAGCGTCGAAGCCGCAAGGCATTCCGGATCTCGGCGAGCACCCGGTCGGGATATTCAGTCAGATCGAGCCAGGTGAACCGCAAGATCTGATAGCCGTGCAGCGAGATGATGTTCTGCCGGTTTCGGTCGTTCTCGAAGTCGTCGGCGTCGCTGTGAAAAGCCCAGCCGTCGACTTCGATGGCCAGTCTTGCCGCCGGAAAGACGACGTCGATCTTGTATCCTGCGACTGGATGGTTGGCCTTCCAGCCGGTGATTTTGTTGCGACGCAATAGTTTCAACAGCAGGCGCTCGGCTTCGGAGCGGGCGCCGTCTGCTGCGGACAGCAGCAGAATGCGGGCCGCGGGCGACCCATGCCTGCCCTTGTTGCGCAGGTGTGCGTCCCAGAGTTGTTTCAGCTCGACGTGCCGCTGTAATGCCCTGTCCATCAACGCGGCACCACCCCCGCGACGGGTCGCGGCTTCGATGACCGAAAGTGGAAGTGCGGTTACCTGGAGCCCGTTGCGTTCGACGATGTCGGGGCTGAGCAGATCGCGTCGTCGGACCCGGATCCCCTCGCGCTTGCGGTGATTGCTCACCTTCGGCACGGTGACTTCGACGCATTCTGGCGGGTAACGCGTGACGCCGTGCCACCACGCGGCGGCCAGTCCGCTGGCGGTGGCAGTGGGCCCGTATGACCACACCGCGCTGCGCACCCGCGCCGCATCGGTGAACGGACGATCGTCGACGAAGAACACTCCGGGTGCGCAACGCAGCCAGTGCCCCGAACGAACCCGACGGCTGATGGCGTCGTCGCTCAGCCCGGCAGACAGGGCTTGTGCCCGGGTAATCACGCCATCGTGATCGCGAAGGTAGTCATCGAGCACACTGAATCGGACGTTGGCGCCGCCGCTACGGTTCCATCGATTGTGATTTGTGCACGATTTTCCGCGGCAGAGGCGGAAAATCGTGCACAAATCACCCCAGGCTCAGGGGATCGGCGGCGTGTCCATGGTCAAGGTCTCACCCCGGAAGAACGCCGGCTGGACGAATCGCAGGACGAGCATCAGCACGGCACCGAACAGCAGGATTCCGAACCCGAGATAGAACACCAGGCCGATACCGCCGATCGACGCGCCGCTGCCGCTGGCCTCAGGGTCCATGCTCACCAGCACCGACTTGACGAACACCGACAGCAGCATGACACCGCCGACCGCCGGGAACACCAGCTTGTAGATGATGTTCCTCGGGCTCAGGAACAGTTCCTTGCGGAAGAACCACACGCACGCGAACGCCGTGATGCCGTAGTACCAGCAGATCATGATGCCAAGGGCGGCAATGGTATCCAGCAGTGTCCGCTCGGACAGCAGCGTCACGATGGTGTAAAACCCGGCGGTGACCACCCCGGCGACCACGGTGCTGAACACCGGTGACAACGATCGGGGGTTGACGCTGGCGAACCGCTTGGGGAAGGCGCCGTAAGCACCCATCGCCAGCATCGTGCGGGCGGCAGGCAGGACGGTGGTCTGCAGGCTTGCTATCGACGAGGCGAACACCGCCAGCAGCAGCAGCGGCCCGCCCCAGTCGCCCAGCACCGGATAGGCCAACGCCCCGAACACGTTCTCGGCGATCTCCTCGTTGCCAAGGCCCAGCCCGGTGTCACCGACCCCGGCGTACATCATCACCGCCACCGCCACCAGCAGGTAGGTCAGCAGGATCGACAGCACACACAACAATCCGGCCCGGCCGGGCACCTTGGTGGGGTCCTTGCTCTCCTCGCCCAGCGTCAGGCAGGTGTCCCAGCCCCAGAACGCGAAGATCGAGCCGATCAGCCCGATGACGAAGGCACTCATCGTGAGTCCGGTGAACGGGTCGAACCATTGGATGTCGAAACTCAGATGCCCTTCGGTGCCACCCGATCGCGCGATGGCGACCACCGCGAACGTGACCAGGACGATCATCTGGAAGCCGACCAGCACGTACTGCACCTTCTCGCTGGTGGTGATGCCCCGGCAGGAGATGTAGGTGGCGATGGCGAGCAGTGCGACCGTGGAAACGATGTTGACGGTGACGTTTTCGGCCGGGAGCATCGCGAGGGTGTCGTTGTGCAGCACCTTGCCCAGGAACTCGTAGCCGAACAGGACACCGATCGAGGCCAGGTTGGACAGCACGATGATGGTGGCGATCACCATGCCCCATCCGCACATCCATCCGACATACGGGCCGAATGCCTTGGTGGACCACGTGAACGACGCGCCGCAGTCGGGGGCGCGCGAGTTCAGTTCGCGGTAGGCGTAGGCGGTCAGGAACATCGGGATGAACCCGGCGATCAGGATGGCGGGCATCTTGAGCCCGACCGCGGCGACGATGAGGCCGATGCTTGCGGTGAGGGTGTAGCCGGGCGCCACCGTCGAGATGCCGAGGACGGCACCGGTGAAGGTGCCGATGCGGCCCGCGGCCAGGCCCTTGGCGACCAATCCCTCCTCGTGTTCGGCGCGCTCCAGCTCGGTGCTGGCCAGCTGCTCAGACATGCTCTGCCCCTTCGTCTTTGGGTACCACAAACATCGGGACTTGCAGAACACGCAGCATCTTGGCCGCCGTCGACCCGAGGAACAGGCGGCGAGGCTGAGCCAGCCGGCTCGAACCGACCATGATCATGTCGCCGTCATGCCAGCCCAGTTTGTTGACCGCCTCCTCGACGGTCGGCCCGGTGGCTACCCGTGACGTGACGGGAACATCGTCTGGCAGAAACTCTTTCGCCTGATCGAGGGTGTGCTGCGCATGCCGCTGCGCGGCGTCCAGCCGGCGGGCGTCGTCCACGGCCACCAGCGACACCAGGCGTAGGGGAGTCTCGCTGGCCCGGCAGAACCGCAAGGCGGTGTCGAGCAGCAGGGTGGCTCCGGGCCGGCCGCCGATGGCGCAGGTGACCTCGCGAATCCGTTCGCTGCGCTGCAATCGAGCTCCGCGCGGTGCGATCACCACCGGTATCGGGGAGGCATGCACCAGATCGTTGACCACGGAGCCGAGGGACAGGGGACCGGCCATCCCGCCGCCGGCCCCGCCGACCACCAGCGCGTCGGCCCCCAGGTTCTCGGCCGCCGCGATCAGGCCCATGGTGCTGGACTCGTCGTAGCTCAAGTGGGTGGTCACCGGTACGTCGTTGCGCACCCCGGCCGCGGCCGCGGCCAGCCAGCCGTCGGCTTCCCGGTGCAGCACATCGCCCGGGGTGGGGGCGATCGCCGAACGGTCGCTGGGCAGCACCATGCACAGGTCGAGGCCGGCGCCCAGCGTGCGGGCGATCTGTTCTCCGACCGCGACGGCGTCGTCACCTCCCGGTGTGGCCAGGTAGGCGACGGCGATTCGTGAAGTACTCATCGACTAGTCCTCCGCACATTCGAATCGGGCCGGTTGGCTGTTCAGCGGGCCAAGTGTGTCGCGGAACACAGCGCAGATCACCCGACAGTGTGGAGATTCTCTGTGCAGTTTTTCGACATTCTGTACATTTCTGGGGTGGCCGTCCCGGTGCGGTGGGTGATCGAGCAGTCAGACCTGCATCTGCGTCTACTCGCGGGCTCGGCCGGCGCCGGGCGCGAGGTGAACCTGGTGCTGACCACCGAACTGGCCAATCCGGCCGAATGGCTCTCCGGTGGAGAGATGGTATTGACCACCGGCATCAGCCTGCCGGCCGGCGGCCGCGGTCGGCGACGCTACCTGCAGCTCCTCGCCGAAAGTGGGGTCTCTGCAGTCGGATTCGGCATCGGCCTGACATTCGACGCGGTCCCGGACGAACTGGTCGCGGCCGCCGAGGAGCTCGGGCTCCCACTCATCGAGGTGCCGCTGCGGACGCCGTTCGCGGCAGTCGTCCAGCGGGTCGGTTCGCGGATCGCCGAGCTGGAGTACGACGCCGTGCTGCGCGCTTCGCGGGCGCAGCCGCGGATCACCCGGGCGGTGGTGAGCGACGGGCCGCGCGGTGTCGCGGCTGAACTGGGCCGAGCGCTGAAGGCCGCTGTGGTGGTGCTCGATCCGACCGGGACGGTGATCGCCTCGCATCCGAGCAACCTCAGCGTCACGACGGTGAACCTGGTGCGCGATTCGATCGAACCGGGAGCGGCGTCAGGGGTCCGGGTGCTGTCCGACGGCACCACGGTGGCCCAGCAGGACGTCCGGGTCGGCGGCCGCTCGCACGGTGTGCTGGCGGTGGTCAGCCCGGCTGCGCTCAGTCCCGTCGATCAGGTGCTGTTCGGACATGCCACATCGCTACTGGCCCTGGACTTCGAGAAGCCGGCCCGGTTGCAGGAGGTGCAGCGGCTGCTCAACGAACAAGCGCTCGGGCTCTTGCTGACGGGCGAGCTCGACCTGGATCCGGTGTACGCACAGCTGGTTCCGGCCACCGACGGCCAGGGCCGGATCCGCGTCCTGGTGGTCGAGTTCGACGCCGACGTGCGGTCCGCGAGCCATCGGCGCCGCGCGATTGTGGCGGTGGCGAAAGAGCTGGAGGCGGCCGGTCATCCGGTGTTCGTGCACGATGCGCATCAGCGGCTGACGGTGTTGCTGCCGGGCACCGAGACCGTTGACGGCGCGGCCGGTCTGCTGGCCGGGCTGGACGGGTCGGTGCGCAAGTCCAGCCGCAGCGGGCTCAGTGGGAGTCAGCCGCTGGCGCGGTTGATGCAGGCTGTCGAGGATGCCCGACTGGCCGCGTCGGTGGCCGAACGTGGTTGTTATCCCTTGGAATTCGCCGCACTGGCGGGTAGCGCACTGTTGTCCTCCGGGCCCAGCCGCGAGGTGCTGGTGGCGCTCGGGACAGCGGTGCTGACCCCGGTGGCCGATCATGACGCGCAGCACGGATCCGGTCTGATGGCGGCGCTGCGGGCGTTCTTGGAGGCCAACGGCCAGTGGGAGGCCGCCGCGGCCGCCATCGGCGTGCACCGGCACACGATGCGTAAGCGGATCGAGCTCGCCGAGACATTGATGGGTTGCGACCTGGGGGTGGCCCGGGTGCGGGCCGAGCTGCTGCTGGCCATCCTGGCGCGTGGCTGACCGCGCGGCTCAGGCGGTGTCCGCGCTGTCGTCGGCCGTGTGCTCGCGACGCCAGCCGACATAGGTCAGCCACAGGCCCATCGCGGTCAGCAGCAGGAAGAAGATCCGGGCCGCCACCAGTAGGCCCGGGCTGGTGACCGTCGCGTTGGCCCCGGAGTCGATCGCCGACGGAATGGCCATCATCGCCACTCCGCGCAGCGCCACGAACCAGCCGAACAGCGAGATGAGCGACGCCGTCACGCTGTACCAGTACTGGTGGAAGGCGATCACGACCAGGCCCATCATCAGCATCGCCGCGCCGAGGATCCAGGGCAGGATCGCGTTGTCGAACAGGCCGCCGAGCAACCCGGTGAGATCGGGCAGGCGAATCGCGATGATCGCCGTCGCAGTCGCGACGAACGGTCCCAGGACGCGGGCGAATGCGCGCGTGCGGCGGCGGGCTTCGGGGGTGGCTCGTGGCATCGCTTCTCCAATCAATAAACCGACGGACGGTCTATTTTTAGACTGGGCTCGGACCGGAGTGGACGTCAATGGGAGGTGGTCGTGGCCCGTCGGGTCAAACCAGAGGAGTACGCCGCGCGGCGGCGAGAGATCCTCGACGCCGCGCTTGAGCTCATCCGCGACAAGGGCTACGAGCGGATGACCATCGACGATGTGCTGGCCAAGGTGCAGCTGTCCAAGGGGGCCCTCTATCACTACTTCGGTTCGAAACAGGCGCTCCTGGAGGGCATCGTCGACGCGATGGCCGAAAGCGCGTCGCAGCCGTTGCGGGCGGTGGTCGCCGACCCCGGCCTCGACGCCGTCGCAAAGCTCCACGCCTACTTCGGTGCATCGGCCGCCTGGAAGGCCGACAACCCGGAGACCGTGACGATCCTCATGCATCTGTGGCGGGACGAGAATGCGCTGTTCCGGCAGAAGCTGGCCAAGGAATCCATGCGCACGTCGGTGCCCATGCTCGAAACCGTCATCCGCCAGGGGCGCGACGAAGGCGTGTTCGACGTCGAGTTCCCGCACGAGGCCGCGATGTTCATCGCCGGCCTGGACGGCGTGCTCGCGGACGCCTTCGCCGTCGCGACCGAGCGGGACGGATCACCCGGAATCGACGTCACCGGACCCCGCGCGCAGCGCGTGATCGGCGCCTACCGGCAGACGATCGAACGGATCCTCGGGTTACCCGACGGCTCACTTTGAGATTTTGCCGCACCGTCAGCGCGAGCTTGCCCACCGTTACCGTTAGCCACCCCGTAAGCTCGTTAGCGTGCAGCGACGAATCATGGGAATCGAGACGGAATTCGGTGTGACCTGCACCTTCCATGGCCATCGCCGGCTCAGCCCCGACGAGGTCGCCCGCTATCTGTTCCGGCGGGTGGTGTCGTGGGGCCGCAGTTCCAACGTGTTCCTCCGCAACGGGGCCCGGTTGTATCTCGACGTGGGCAGCCACCCCGAGTACGCGACCGCCGAATGCGACAACCTGACCCAGCTGGTCACCCACGACCGCGCAGGCGAGCGCGTTCTGGAGGACCTGCTGATCGATGCCGAACAGCGGCTGGCCGACGAGGGCATCGGCGGCGACATCTACCTGTTCAAGAACAACACCGACTCGGCGGGCAACTCCTACGGCTGCCACGAGAACTACCTGATCGTGCGGGCCGGTGAGTTCTCCCGGATCTCCGACGTGCTGCTTCCGTTCCTTGTCACCCGCCAGCTGATCTGCGGCGCTGGCAAGGTGCTGCAGACGCCGAAGGCCGCGACCTACTGCCTCAGCCAGCGTGCCGAGCACATCTGGGAAGGCGTCTCCAGCGCGACGACGCGGTCGCGTCCGATCATCAACACCCGCGACGAGCCGCACGCCGACGCCGAGAAGTACCGGCGGTTGCACGTCATCGTCGGCGACTCCAACATGTGCGAGGCCACCACGATGCTCAAGGTGGGCACCGCCTCGCTGGTGCTGGAGATGATCGAGGCCGGCGTGCCGTTCCGGGACTTCTCCCTCGACAACCCGATCCGCGCCATCCGCGAGGTCAGCCACGATCTCACCGGACGGCGTCCGGTGCGGTTGGCGGGCGGGCGGCAGGCCAGCGCCCTGGACATCCAGCGCGAGTACTACAGCCGGGCCGTCGAGTACCTGCAGACCCGCGAGCCCAGCACCCAGATCGAGCAGGTGGTCGATCTGTGGGGCCGGCAGCTGGACGCGGTCGAGAGCCAGGACTTCGCCAAGGTCGACACCGAGATCGACTGGGTGATCAAGCGCAAGCTGTTCCAGCGTTACCAGGATCGCTACAACATGGAGCTGTCCGACCCGAAGATCAGCCAGCTCGACCTCGCCTACCACGACATCAAGCGCGGTCGGGGGGTGTTCGATCTGCTGCAGCGCAAGGGCCTGGCCGCCCGGATCACCACCGACGAGGAGATCGACGCGGCGGTCAACACCCCGCCGCAGACCACCCGGGCCAAGCTGCGTGGCGAGTTCATCAGCGCCGCACAGGAAGCGGGACGGGACTTCACCGTCGACTGGGTGCACCTCAAGCTCAACGATCAGGCCCAGCGCACCGTGCTCTGCAAGGATCCGTTCCGGTCGGTCGATGAGCGAGTCAAGCGCCTGATCGCCAGTATGTGAGCTCTAAGCTTTCCTCTCGTGGCGGTATCCAAAGTCGAGCGGTTGATGAACCTTGTCATCGCCCTGCTGTCCACCGATCGTTTTCTGCCGGCAGAAAAGATCCGCAAAATCGTCCAGGGCTACGACGACAGCTCCAGTGACGAGGCGTTCTCGCGAATGTTCGAGCGCGACAAGAACGAATTGCGTGATCTGGGAATCCCGCTGGAGACCGGCCGGGTGTCAAAGTTCGATCCCACCGAGGGGTATCGGATCAATCGGGAGGCGTATGCGCTTCCGGCGGTGGAATTGACCACGGACGAGGCCGCTGCCGTCGCGGTGGCCACGCAGTTGTGGCAGTCGCCGGAGTTGATCACCGCGACCCAGGGTGCGTTGCTCAAGTTGCGGGCGGCGGGGGTGGACGTCGAAGGCGGTGATCCTGCGGTCGCGATCGCCACCACGGCGGTGCTCCCCGGTATCCGCGGTTCGGAGAAGGTGCTGGGAACCCTGCTGTCGGCCATCGACACCGGACGGGTCGTGCAGTTCGAGCACCGGTATTCGCGCAGCGATCCGTACACCACCCGCACCGTCGAACCGTGGGGCGTCGTGACGCACCGGGGGCGCTGGTACCTCGTCGGGCATGACCGGCTCCGCGACGACACCCGTACGTTCCGGCTGTCGCGCCTCGGTGACACGGTCGCAGCCATCGGAGAGGCCGGTGCCGTCCAGAAACCCGACGGGGTCAACCTGCGTGAGGTCGTGCAGCGCGTTGTCTCCGAATCGCCGACAGGGGAACAGGCCAGGGTCTGGGTGGCCGACGGGCGGGCCACCGCCTTGCGGCGGCAGGCGATCGCGACGCAGTCGCGCACGCTGGCCGGTCGCGCCGGCGAGGAGATCACCGTCGACGTCGGGGGAAACGACAGATTGGCCAGGGAGATCGCGAGTTACGGTGCCGACGCCGTGGCGCTGGCACCACCATCGCTGCGCGACGACGTGTTGGCGCGGTTGCGGGCGCAGGCGGGCACACAATGAGCCAAGTGTCGACCCGGCTGGTCCGGATGCTGAACATGGTGCCGTACTTCCAGGCCAACCCGAAGGTCACGCGAGCGGAGGCGGCCGGGGCGCTGGGCGTCACCCGCAAGCAGCTCGACGACGACCTGCGGCAGCTGTGGATGTGCGGCCTGCCCGGGTACAGCCCCGGCGATCTCATCGACTTCGATTTCGAAGGCGACACAGTCGAAGTGACGTTCAGTGCCGGCGTGGACCGCCCGCTGCGGCTGACCTCTACCGAAGCGACCGGCATCCTGGTGGCACTGCGGGCCCTGGTCGACGTGCCCGGCATGGTCGATCCGGAAGCCGCGCGCAGCGCGATCGCCAAGATCGAATCCGCGGCAGGCAGCAAGCTGGCGGCCGTCGACGAGCCCGCCCAGACCGAGAGCGTCGCCGCTGCCGCGGTGCGGGCCGCGGTGCGCGACGGCCGCGCGGTGACCCTGGAGTACTACTCGGCGTCACGGGATTCGTTGAGCGCGCGCACCGTCGATCCGATCCGGGTCGCGCTCGTCGGCGACAACAGCTATCTGGAGGCGTGGTGCCGGACCGCGGAGGCCGTGCGGCTGTTCCGCTTCGACCGCATCGTCGACGCGCAGGTGCTCGACGAGGCATCGGCGCCGCCACCACCGGCGGTGCAGGCCGGCCCCGACACGTCGCTGTTCGATGCGGATCCGGCGCTGCCGTCGGCCACCCTGTTGGTCGATGCAACCGCGGCGTGGGTGTTCGACTATTACCCGTTGCGGGTGGTCAGGGAACTGCCCGACGGTGCCTGCGAGGCGGCGATGACCTACGCCTCCGAGGAGTGGATGGCCAGGTTCGTACTCGGCTTCGGCTCGGCGGTCACGGTGCTCGCCCCGGATTCGTTGGCGCAGCGGGTGCGGGATGCGGCCGCTGAGGCCCTGCGTGTCTACGACGCCGACGACGCACGCGGGTAGACTCGGCACGGACGTCTGGAGGTAACCAAATTGGGTGGTCTACAACCCTGGCACTGGATCATTGTCATCGCGGTGTTCGTGCTGCTTTTCGGCGCCAAGAAGCTGCCTGACGCCGCGCGGTCGCTCGGTAAGTCGATGCGGATCTTCAAGTCTGAGATCAAGGAGATGCAGTCGGACTCTGCGGCCTCCCCGGCGGAGGCACCGCCGGCCAAGCCGATCGCTTCCGAGCGGGTCGACGCTCCGGCTCCCGAGCCGTCTCCGGACCGCCACACGGCCTGACCGGTCCGGCACCCGACACGTCATCGCTCGCGATGACGTGTCGCGTCCACGACCAGGCCTCTAGAACACGCCCGTGACCTCCGGATTCATCAAGAAGCTCGATCCCCGCCGCCGCCGCTCGCGGGTCAACCCCGACGGCACGATGTCGTTGGTCGACCACCTGCACGAGCTGCGCAACCGTCTGCTGATTGCCGTAGCCGCCGTTCTGCTGACGACGATCTTCGGCTTCCTCTGGTACACCAACGGCTTCTTCGGTTTCCACAGCCTGGGGGAATGGCTGCGCGGCCCGTACTGCTCGCTGCCTGCATCGGCGCGGGCGACCATCGCACCCGACGGCGAGTGCCGGCTGCTGGCCACCGGTCCGTTCGACCAGTTCATGCTGCGCCTCAAGGTGGCGCTGGCCGCCGGGCTGGTGCTGGCCTGCCCGGTGTGGCTCTACCAGCTGTGGGCGTTCATCACGCCGGGTCTGTACAAGAAGGAACGTCGCTTCGCGATGGCGTTCGTCGGCGTCGGCGCCGTGCTGTTCATCACCGGCGCGATCCTGGCCTACGTGGTGCTGGCCACCGCCCTGGGCTTCCTGCTCACCGTCGGCAGCGACGTGCAGGTCACCGCGCTGTCGGGCGAGCAGTACTTCGGCTTCCTGATCAACCTGCTGCTGGTGTTCGGCATCAGCTTCGAGTTCCCGCTCCTGATCATCATGCTCAACCTGGTCGGCATGCTCAGCTACGAGCGGCTCAAGGCCTGGCGGCGCGGACTGATCTTCGGCCTGTTCGTGTTCGCGGCGTTCGCCACGCCCGGCTCTGACCCGTTCACCATGCTGGCACTGGCCTGTGCGCTCAGCCTGCTGCTGGAGTTCGCCATCCAGGTCGCACGGGTCAACGACAAGCGCAAGGCCCGGCGCGAGGCACTGGAGGTGCCCGAGGACGAGGCCGCGCCGATACCGTCGGCGGAGCCGCTCGAGCGGCCGGAACCGGTGACCGAACCGGACGTGAGGCCGTCGCGGATCGACATCGACGACGATGCCACCTGAGTCCGGTGATCAACCCGGCGGTGAGCTGACCAGGTTCACCGCCGAATATCCGTTCGCCCTCGACGATTTCCAGCTGCGCTCCTGTCGCGCACTGGAAAGCGGGCACGGCGTCCTGGTGTGCGCACCGACCGGGGCAGGCAAGACGGTGGTCGGTGAGTTCGCGGTGCACCTGGCGCTGGCGGCGGGCGGCAAGTGCTTCTACACCACACCGATCAAGGCCCTGAGCAACCAGAAGCACAACGATCTGGTGGCCCGCTACGGCGCGGCCAAGATCGGGTTGCTCACCGGCGACCAGTCCATCAACGGTGACGCCGACATCGTGGTGATGACAACCGAAGTGCTGCGCAACATGCTCTATGCGAACTCGCCTGCACTGCAAGGGCTTTCCTACGTCGTCATGGACGAGGTGCACTTCCTGGCCGACCGCATGCGCGGTGCGGTGTGGGAGGAGGTGATCCTGCACCTGCCCGAGGACGTGCTCCTGGTCAGCCTGTCGGCGACGGTCAGCAATGCCGAGGAGTTCGGCGGCTGGATCCAGACCGTTCGTGGCGACACCACCGTCGTCGTCGACGAGCACCGGCCGGTGCCGCTGTCGCAGCACATGCTCGTCGGGCGGCGGCTGTTCGACCTGTTCGAGGGCACGAACAGCACGCTCGTGGACCCGGACCTGTTGCGCCACATCAGCCATCGGCGTGAAGCTGACCGCCTGGCCGACTGGCAACCGCGCGGACGGGGGCGCGGGCGGGGCGGGGGAGGTCGCCCCCAGCTGTACCGGCCACCGAGCCGGCCCGACGTGATCGCCACCCTCGACGCCGCCGGGCTGCTGCCCGCCATCACGTTCGTGTTCTCGCGCGCCGGATGCGACGCGGCGGTCCAGCAGTGCCTGCGGGCGCCGCTGCGGCTGACCACCGACGAGGAGCGCGCCAGGATCGCGGAGATTGTCGAGCGCCGCTGTGCCGACCTGGCCGAGTCCGACCTCATCGTCCTCGACTACCACCAGTGGCGGGAAGGACTGCTGCGCGGGCTCGCCGCCCACCATGCCGGCATGCTGCCGGTGTTCCGGCACACCGTGGAGGAGCTGTTCACCGCGGGCCTGGTCAAGGCGGTGTTCGCCACCGAGACCCTGGCGCTGGGGATCAACATGCCTGCCCGCACCGTGGTGCTCGAGCGGCTGGTGAAGTTCAACGGCGAACAGCACGTCCCGTTGACGCCGGGGGAGTACACCCAGCTGACCGGGCGGGCGGGGCGCCGCGGTATCGACGTCGAAGGCCACGCCGTGGTGTTGTGGCGGCCCGACGACAGCAACGCCGAACCCGCCGAGGTCGCCGGGCTGGCCTCGACCCGGACCTTCCCGCTGCGCAGCTCGTTCGCGCCGAGCTACAACATGACCATCAATCTGGTGCAGCAGATGGGGCCCGAGCAGGCCCACAAACTGCTGGAGCGCTCCTTCGCCCAGTATCAGGCCGACCGCTCGGTGGTCGGACTGGTGCGCGGGATCGCGCGCGGCGAGCGGATGATGGGCGAGCTGGCGGCCGAACTCGGTGGAAAAGACGCGCCGATCCTCGACTACGTCCGGCTGCGGTCCAAGATCGGCGAACGCGAACGCGCCCAGTCCCGGGCATCGCGACTGCAACGGCGGCGGGCCGCCACCGACGCCCTGGCCGGACTGCGCCGCGGCGACATCATCACCATCACCCACGGTCGCCGCGGCGGCCTGGCGGTGGTGCTTGAGCCCGCAGAACGTGACAGCGACGACCCACGGCCGCTGGTGCTCACCGAACACCGTTGGGCCGGGCGGATTTCGTCGGCCGACTACTCGGGCGCCTCGGCTCCGCTGGGCGCAATGACGCTGCCCAAACGGGTCGAACACCGGCAGCCACGCGTGCGCCGGGACCTGGCGTCGGCGTTACGGTCGGCGGCTGCCGAGCTGTCGGTGCCGTCGAAGCGCGCGAGCCGTGGTGCGGCGGCCCCCGAACGGGATGTCGATCCCGAACTGGCCGGCCTGCGCGACCAACTGCGCCACCACCCGGCGCATCAACTACCCGAGCGCGAGGCCCAGGCCCGGATCGCCGAACGCTATCTGCGCATCGAGCGCGACAACGCCCAGATCCAGCAGAAGGTGAACGCGGCGACGAACTCGCTGGCCCGCACCTTCGACCGGATCGTGGCGCTACTCAGCGAACGCGGCTTCATCGAGGCCGCTGCTGGTGAACCACGTGTCACCGATGCCGGCCGACTGCTGGCCCGGATCTACAGCGAGAGCGATCTGCTGGTGGCCGAGTGCCTGCGCGCCGGGCTGTGGGACGGTTTGCAGCCGGCCGAACTGGCCGCTGTGCTCTCGGCTGTGCTGTTCGAATCGCGCGGGGACACCGCGGGTGGCGTGTTGGGCGTCGACATTCCCACCGCGGGTCTGCGCCGCGCGCTGGCCCAGACCCGGCGCGTATCAGCCGACCTTCGCGGCGACGAGCAGCGGCACCGGCTGGCCCCGAGTCGCGAACCCGACGAGGGTTTCGTCACCGCCGTCTACCGCTGGGCCACCACCGGCGATCTGGGTGCGGCGCTCGCCGCCTCCGATGCGGGCGGTTCGGGTACGGCGCTGTCGGCGGGCGATTTCGTTCGGTGGTGCCGGCAGGTGCTCGATCTGCTCGACCAGGTGCGCAACGCCGCCCCCACGCCTGCCCTGCGCAATACCGCGAAACGCGCTGTCAACGACGTTCGCCGAGGCGTTGTTGCTGTTGATGCGGGGTAGGGTGTGGTCTGGCGACACCCGAACAGGATCAAGGAGAACCATGAGCGGACCGCAGGGACCTGACCAGGGACAGCAATGGCCCGGTCAGCAGCCTGAGCCCGGGGGGGACCAGGCGCCGGGTGCCGAGGCGTGGCAGCCGCCCACCCCCGCATCCGAGGACCCCACGCCTCAAGCTCCGGCCTGGCAGCCGCCGGCGTATACGCCGCAGCAGTACCCGTCGTACCAGCCGCCTACCCAGGGCGTGCCGCAGCCGGATTACTCGCAGCCGCAGCAGCCGCAGTACCCGGGTCCCGAGCAGTACGGCCAGCAGGCCTACCCGGGCGCCCAGCCGCAGTACGGCCAGGTGCCGCCGGGCTACGGCCAGGTGCCGCCGGGCTACGGGCAGCAGCCGCAGTACGGGCAGCCCGGTCAGCCCCCGCAGTTCGGTCAGCCGGGCCAATACGGCCAGCCGGGCCAGTACGGCCAGCCGGGCCAGTACGGCGCTCCCGGACAGTTCGGGCAGTACGGTGTGCCGGGTGCGTCGGGTGAATCCAAGCGTTCGCTCGCCACGATCGGCGGCATTGTCGGTGGCCTCGTGGCGCTGTTGCTGATCATCCTCGCGGTGACAGCGTTCTGGCTGCCGGGATGGGCGATGACGACCAAGCTCGACATCAACAAGGCCCAGAGCGGAGTCGAGCAGATCTTGACCGACAAGACCAACGGCTATGGCGCCACCAAGGTCACCGGGGTCAAGTGCAACGACGGTGAGAACCCGACGGTGAAGAAGGATTCGACCTTCGACTGCGAGGTCACCATCGACGGCACCAAGCGCAAGGTGACGGTGACCTTCAAAGACGACAAGGGCACCTACGAGGTCGGTCGACCCAAGTAATACCCGCTGATTTCCGACGTCAGGGTCGCTTCGCCGCGTGGCGAGCGACCCTGACGTCGGAAATGGCGTTCGTGGTCGCGCTGTCAGCCCGGCAGTCGGTCCAGCGCCGTCTGCAACCGGCTGATCGACGAGGTTACGCCGTACGCCGCGGCAAGTTCGGCGACTCGCGCCGGGTCGTGGGCGGCCAGCGGTAGTTCATCGGTCGCGCCGGACAACGTGACCGGAGCATCCGTGGCCACCCGGACCACCGGTTCGGCGGCAGAGATGTAGTCGGCGGCGGCCAGCAGCTTGGCCCGATGTGCTTTGGACAGTGAGGATTTCGGGTCCTCGGCGGCCGTCTGGATGCCCTGCAGCGAACCGTGCCGGGCCAGCAGGGTCGCGGCGGTCTTCTCACCGATCCCGGCGACCCCGGGCAGTCCGTCGGACGGATCACCGCGCAGCAGGGCCAGTTCCGCGTAGGCCGGCCCAGCCCGGTCGATCGGCACGCCATACACCTCGGAGACCTCCTCCGGGCCGAACTTGGTCGCCTTGGCCAGTCCGCGGCCGATGTAGAGCACGCGGACCGCCGGGGTCGGCTCGTCGCGTACCAGCTGCAGCAGGTCACGGTCGCCGCTGACCACCACCACCGGATCATGCTGTTCGCGCGTCGCCAGGGTGCCGAGCACGTCGTCGGCCTCGAACCCGGGTGCCCCGGCTGTCACGATGCCGAAGGCGTCGAGCAGCTCCATGATCATGTCGACCTGCGGGGTGAGGTCGTCCGGAACCTCTTCGACGTCGGGAATGCCGTCAGGCTGGGGCTCTTCGACCCGGTGCGCCTTGTACGACGGCACCAGGTCGACCCGCCACTGCGGCCGCCAGTCATCGTCGCGGCACACCACCAGCCGGCGCGGCCGCTCCCGCGTGACCAGCGTCGCGATCGAATCCAGGAATCCGCGCACCGCGTTCACGGGCCTGCCGTCGGGTGCCTTGATCGACGACGGCACACCGAAGTACGACCGGAACCACATGCTGGCGCCGTCGAGCAGCAGAACTGGGTCGCTCACTGGATCCTCCCGAAGACATATGAAGCGGCGGTGACGGCTTTGCCACCGGCACCCTCGTCGTACAAGGTGGCTCGCACCGCGACGGTGCCGCCCGCACCGGGCAGCGCGCGGGTGTCGACCCGGAACGGTCCGGCCTTGCCGCGCGCCAGGAACATCACGTGCGACGAAAGACCTTGCAGTGCATCGGTATTTGCCGCTTCTGCTGCCCTTTCGGAGGCGGCGGTCTCCAGGATCACGAACTGCGGCCCGATGTGCAGGGCAGCGTCCGGCGAGGCCACCTCGACCGCCAGCTCGGGCAGCGCCCAATGCCCGTCAGCTCGCTTCTGACCACCGAACACCTGCCACAGCGGCGGCAGATCCGGACCGTCGACGATGTCGATCGGGTCGACCGGCATCTTCTCCAGGCCCTCCGGCGGTATACCGATCGAGATGCCCTGCCCCTCGGTGAGCGCGATGACCCGTTCGGGGTTGTCGGCGTCGACGATCACCGAACGGCTGTAGGCCAGCTGCCTGCCCTGCTTGAGCACCTCCGTGTCGACCCGGATGCGCGCGACGTCGGCGCCCGGGTCCAGCACCTGGCAGGAGTGGATGACCGGGTTGGGTACGGCCTCCAGATCGCTCACGCCGCCACTGTCGGGAGACGAGATGCCCAGCACCGCCAGCAGCACGCCTCCCGCCGGATTGCGCATGTCGCGGCGCAGCGTCACGGTGTCGTCGACCGGACCCAGGTCCATCGAGGAGTACGAGCGACCGAGGTAGCGGTAGCTCAGCAGCCCGCCCCAGCGCCGTCGCAGCTCAGCCGCATACGCCTCGGGATCGTCGGTGAGATCGCGGATATCACGCAACATTCCAGCGACAGTAGCCGGTGCCGGCGCCCGCCTGGACGGACACCACGGTCGCGCACCGATTAGCCTCGATGCCATGACCGTCAGCCGATTCAGCACCGACGTGTACGCCCACCGCCTCTCCGCGGCCGCAGCAGCTGCGGCAGAAGCGGGTCTGGCCGGCCTCGTCATCACACCCGGCTATGACCTGCGGTACCTGGTCGGCTCGCGCGCGCAGACCTTCGAGCGGTTGACGGCGCTGGTGTTGCCTGCCACGGGAGAACCGACCATCGTCGTGCCGCGCCTGGAGCTGGCGGCGCTGCGCGAGTCGGCGGTCACCGAACTCGGTGTGGCGGTGCGCGATTGGGTGGACGGGCAGAACCCGTACCAGATGGTGGCGGACGCGCTCGGCGGCGCCGGTGTCAAGACAGCGGTCACCGATTCCATGCCCGCCCTGCATCTGCTGCCGCTCGCCGACCTGCTCGGCGTGGTCCCGGTGTTGGCCACCGATGTGCTGCGGCGCCTTCGGATGATCAAGGACCCCGCCGAGATCGACGCGCTGCGCAAGGCCGGCGCGGCGATCGACCGCGTGCACGCCAGGGTGCCCGACTTCCTGGTGCCCGGCCGCACCGAGGCTGACGTGGCTGCCGACATCGCCGAAGCCATTGTCGCCGAGGGGCATTCAGAGGTGGCGTTCATCATCGTCGGATCCGGCCCCAACGGCGCCGACCCGCACCACGAATGCTCCGACCGCGAGCTGAGCGCGGGCGACATCGTGGTCGTCGACATCGGCGGCCCGTATGAGCCCGGCTACAACTCCGATTCGACGCGCACCTACAGCATCGGCGAGCCGGATCCCGAGGTGGCGCGTCGCTACGCGGTGTTGCAGCGCGCCCAGCGGGCGGCTGTCGCGGCCGTGCGCCCCGGCGTGACCGCCGAACAGATCGACGCGGCCGCCCGCGACGTCCTGGCCGCCGAGGGACTGGCCGAGGCGTTCGTCCACCGCACCGGGCACGGTATCGGGCTGTCGGTGCACGAGGAGCCCTACATCGTGGAGGGGAACGACCTGCCGCTGGAGGCCGGGATGGCGTTCAGTGTGGAGCCCGGGGTGTACTTCCCGGGGCAGTGGGGCGCGCGGATCGAGGACATCGTCGTGGTCACCGAGGACGGTGCATTGTCGGTCAACAACCAGCCGCACGACCTCGTCGTGGTGCCGGTGAACTAGCCCTCGCTGCGGTCCAGCAGCTCCGAGGAGCCCAGCACGCGCTCGATCCGCACCTCGATCACCACGCGACGGGGGTTCACCCGCGGGGTGCGATAGCGCTGGGCGTACCGCAGCTCGGCATCACGCACCGCGTCCGGCTCGCTGCTCACCGTGGACTTGCCCTCCAGTGACAACCAACGTGCTCCGTCGACCTGGCTGAGCACGGCAATGCCGCGCTCGTGCGCGTTCACCGCCTTCTGCGAGCCGCCGTTGGTGATGACCCGCGCGATGTGCGTCTTGGGATCGAACGTGAAACCCACCGCCACGACGTGCGGTGAGTTGTCCGAGCGCAACGTGGTGAGCATCGCCAGGTGGCGTTCGGTGAGGAACGCCAGCGCTTCGCTGGTGAGCTTGGTGGTTGCCTTGCCACGAGATGTAGCCATCGGGGTCCACGCTAGCGCAGGACATAATCGCTGCCATGGATGACACGGCTGGCACGGATCCCCGTGTCGTGGTGATTTTCGGGGGCCGCAGCGAGATCGGTGTCGAACTCGCGGTTCGGCTCGCCGACGGGGCGGTTGTCGTGCTGGCCGCCCGCCGCCCCGACCAGCTCGACGAGCAGGTCGCGGCCGTGACGGCGGCCGGCGCCGCGGCGGTGCACACCGTCGAATTCGACGCCGACGACGTCGCCGGCCACACTCGCGTGGTCGAGGCGATCGAGGCCGCGCACGGGCCGATCGACACCGCGGTGCTGGCCTTCGGAGTGCTCGGGGATCAGGACCGCGCCGAGGCCGACCCGGCCCACGCCGTGGCCGTCGTGCACACCGACTACGTGGCCCAGGTCGGTCTGCTGACCGTGCTCGCTCAGCGCATGCGCGCCCGGGACCGCGGCCGGCTGGTGGTGTTCTCCTCGATCGCCGGGGCCCGGGCCCGTCGCGCCAACTACGTCTACGGTTCGGCCAAGGCCGGCCTCGACGCATTCGCCAGCGGGCTGACCGACGCCCTGCACGGAACCGGGGTGCACCTGCTGATCGTGCGGCCCGGGTTCGTCATCGGCCGCATGACCGAGGGCATGGACCCGGCGCCGTTCTCCAGCACGCCGGCCCAGGTGGCCGATGCCGCGGCCAAGGCGCTGCGCAACGGCAAGCGTGCGGTGTGGGTGCCGTGGGTGATCCGGCCGATGATCTTCGTGACGCGGTTCGTGCCACGCCCGATCTGGCAGCGGATGCCCCGATGAGCACCATCACCGTGGTCGGCATCGGAGCCGACGGGATGGCGGGCTTGTCACGCACCTCGCGTGACGAGTTGGCGCGCGCCACCGTCGTGTACGGCTCGCCGCGGCAGTTGGACCTGCTCGACGAGAGCGTGACGCCGGACCGTCGCGAATGGCCGTCGCCGATGTTGCCCGCCTTGCCGGCTCTGTTCGACAAGGCGGGCGGCGACGCCGATGTGCACGTGGTGGCCAGCGGTGACCCGCTGCTGCACGGCATCGGTGCGACGCTGATCCGGTTGTTCGGGGCGCACCGGGTCCGGGTGCTGCCGCACGTGTCGAGTGTGACGCTGGCCTGTGCCCGGATGGGCTGGACGGTGCCCGACACCGAGGTGATCAGCCTGGTCACCGCCGCGCCGCACACCGCGGTGCGCCGGGGCGGCCGCGCGATCGTGCTGTCCCGCGACGCGCAGACCCCGGCCGCGCTGGCGCGGTTGCTGAGCGAATCCGGCCGGGGCGACTCGGAATTGACCGTACTTGAGCAACTGGGCGGGCCGGGGGAGCGCCGCCACGACGGCCTCGCCCGGAACTGGGCGACGGCGGGGCCGGTCGACGTCGACGATCTCAACGTGATCGCAGTGGACTATCGGCCGGACGAGCGCCGGGCTCAGGCGCTGCCCGACGAGGAATTCGCCCATGACGGGCAGCTGACCAAGCAGTCCATCCGGGCGGTCACGCTGGCGGCGCTGGGGCCACGGCCCGGGGAACTGCTGTGGGACGTCGGCTCGGGGTCGGGCAGTATCGCGATCGAATGGTCGCGCAGCGCACCCGGTTGCGCGGCGATCGCGTTCGAGCGTGACGAGCAGCGCCGCGACCGGATCATGAGCAATGTCACGGCTTTCGGGGTTCGGGTGGACGTCCGCGGCGGCGCTCCCGAGTCGTTCGACGGTGCGCCCGAGCCCGCCGCGATCTTCGTCGGCGGCGGCGTCACCCAGCCCGGGGTGCTGCAGGCCTGCTTCGACCGGCTGCCCTCAGGTGGGCGGCTGGTGGTCAACGCGGTCACGCTGGAATCAGAAGCAGTTGTGGCGCAATGGTATTCGAAGGAAGGCGGCGAGGTGCGGCGGTATCAGCACTATCAGGGCGGCGCGATCGGCGGCTTCACGGGCTGGCGTCCTGCGCTGCCGGTCACGCAGTGGGCGGTGGTCAAGCGATGACGGTGTACTTCATCGGGGCCGGCCCGGGTGCGGCTGACCTCATCACCGTGCGCGGCGCGAAACTGCTCGGCAGCTGCCCGGTGTGCCTGTACGCGGGGTCGATCATGCCCGACGACCTGCTGGCGTTGTGTCCGCCCGACGCCAAGGTCGTCGACACCGGTCCGCTGAACCTGGACCAGATCATCGACGAACTGGTCGCCGCCGATCGCGCGGGTGTGGATGTGGCCCGGCTGCATTCGGGTGATCCGTCGATCTACAGTGCGCTGGCCGAGCAGTGTCGCCGTCTCGATGAGCTGGGCATCGGATACGAGATCGTCCCCGGGGTACCGGCATTCGCCGCGGTCGCCGCAGCGCTGGGACGCGAGCTCACCGTCCCCGGCGTCGCCCAGACTGTCACCCTGTCCCGGGTGGCCACCCTGTCCACGGCGATGCCCGAGGGTGAGGACCTGCGCACCTTGTCGGCCCCGGGAGCGACGTTGGTGCTGCACTTGGCCGCGGCCCAGATCGACAACATCGTCCCGCAGCTCCTCGACGGTGGTTACACCCCCGAAACTCCTTGTGCCGTGGTGGCGTTCGCCAGCTGGCCGCAGGAGATCGTGCTGCGCGGAACGCTCGCCGACATCGCCGAGAAGATGCATGTCGCGGCGGTGACCAAGACCGCGGTGATCGTCGTCGGCGATGTACTTGCCGCCGAAGGGTTCTCCGACAGCTACCTGTATTCGTCCGGGCGGCGTCGCGGAGCCACCCACTGATGAAGGTGCTACTGCTGGGCGGCACCGGTGAGGCCCGCGCCCTGGCCGCGGCCCTGCACCCGCACATCGAGGTGATCAGCTCGCTGGCCGGGCGGGTCCCCGACCCGGCGCTGCCGGTCGGTCCGGTACGCATCGGCGGGTTCGGCGGGGTGGACGGGATGCGGCAGTGGCTGGTCGACGAGCGCGTCGACGCCGTGGTCGACGCCACCCACCCCTTCGCCGCCACCATCACCGCGCACGCGGCCCAGGTGTGCACCGAACTCGCCCTGCCCCACCTGATCCTGGCCCGGCCGGCCTGGGCCCCCGGCTCGGCGATCGTGGTGGGGTCGGACACCGAAGCCGCCGAAACCGTGACGGCCAACGGGTATTCGCGGGTCTTCCTCACCACCGGGCGTTCCGGCACGCGGGCGTTCAAGGACGTCGACGCCTGGTTCCTGATCCGCGCCGTCACCCCGCCGGACCCTGACACCCTGCCCGCCGATCACGATCTGCTGCTGTCCCGCGGTCCGTATGACTACGACGGGGAACTGGCACTGCTGCGGGAGCACCGCATCGATGCGTTGGTGACCAAGAACAGTGGCGGCGCGATGACCGAGCCCAAGCTGCGGGCCGCCGAGGCGGCGGGCGTGCCGGTGGTGATGGTGGACCGTCCACCACTGCCGCCCGGGGTGCACACGGTGGCCACGGTCGCAGAGGCGGCTGACTGGGTTAGGGCCAAAACCGCAGGCTGAGGTACCCCGCAGCAGTAGGCTCCGAACGTGGCGGAGACGTCATATGCACCGTGCGGCGGTCTGAGTCTCGCCTACCAGGTATTCGGAGACGGGCCCGTCGACCTTGTCTACGCCGGTTCGTTCGTCAGCCATCTGGAGCTGTTCTGGACGATGCCCGAGTTCGAGGCGTTCATGGAGCGGATCTCGACGTTCTGCCGCGTCCTGCTGTACGACAAGGCCGGCGTCGGGCTGTCGGATCCCGTCCCGCAGGTACGCACGCTCGACGAACGGGCGGCCGAGATCGAGGCCGTGATGGATGCCGCGGGGTTCGGCCGCGCCGTGCTGTTCGGGTTGAGCGAGGGCGGGCCCGCGGCGATGCTGTTCGCGGCGACCCGGCCCGAACGCACGCAGGCCCTGATCCTCGCCGGCACCTTCGCATACTTCGGCATCACCGAGTGGGCTGACTTCGACCGTGACCCGTCCGAGCTGCACGCGCGGATCCTGACCGAGATGGGCGAGGATTACACGCCCTCGACCCGGCAGCTGGCGACCTTTCAGGAGTTCGGCCGCGCCAGCACCTCGCAGTGGGGTACCGGTGCGGCACTCAAAATCCTGTTCCCGGCCGCCGGGTCCGTGCGCCAGCTCGGGATGTTCGAGCGGATGAGTGCCAGCCCGGGAATGGCCCGGGCCACGCTGGGGGCGCTGTTCCGGATCGATGTGCGGTCGGTCCTGTCGACGATCACGGCGCCGACCCTGGTCATCCATGCCACCGGCGATATGGTCCCGATCCAGGGCGGGCGGTATATCGCCGACCGCATCCCGGGTGCGCGGATGCTCGAGGTGGACGGCACCGACCATGCGCCGTGGATCGCCAATCCCGACGAGATCACCAGCGAGATCGAGGAATTCCTCACCGGCTGCCATGCCGCACCGTCGCAGTCCCATCGCGCCCTGCGCACGGTGCTGTTCACCGACATGGTGGCCTCCACCCGGCATGCCGCGGCCACCGGTGACGAGCGGTGGCGGGCGGTGCTGCATCGGATGGGGGAGGTCACCGCTGACCTGACCGGTCGATTCGGTGGTGTCGTGGTGAAGAGCACCGGTGACGGACACCTCGCCACCTTCGACGGCCCGACACAGGCGATCCGCTGCGCCGAGGCGCTGCGCGATCAGACCGAGACCATGGGCATCGAGATCCGCGCCGGCATCCACACCGGCGAATGCGAGCTGCTGGACGGCGATATCGGGGGAATCGCCGTCCACATCGCGGCGCGAATCCTCGGGTTGGCCGGCGCGGGGGAGATCCTGGTGTCCAGCACCGTTCGTGATCTGGTCGTGGGCTCGGGGACCGGTTTCGAGGACCGCGGTGACGTCGAGCTGCGTGGGGTGCCCGGCACCTGGCGGCTCCTGGCGGTCGATCGCCACGGTGCGCGGGCCGGAACGCCAGAAGCGGAGCTGTCCTCGGTGCCCACGCCCGGTCCGAGGCCCACGATGCGTCGATCGGATCAGGCCATGGCGGTGATGGCACGTCGAATGCCTCGGATCGTGCGGGGGATAGCCCGGGTCACCCCGGGCGCCCGCGTCACGGGACCGCCGGTCAGGCGTTGATCAGGTCGAGCGTGCCGAGCTCGCGGATCGCCTGACATCCGCGCTGTGCCATCGTCACCATCATGTCGTCGCCGCGCTCGGTGGAGCTGGCGAACGCGGTGCCGAGTACGGTGATCAGCGGCGCCTGAAGCATGCCCAAACGGTAATCCTGCCAACAGGTTTCGCGGTCATAGTCGGTGACTCCGTGGGACAGCAGCCGATCGTGGTAGGCGGTGACCAGGTCGGCTTCGGCGGCGGCCCGAACAGCCGGGTCCAGGCTGGTCGCGGTGAAGTACGACAGGTCACGGGCAGGCAGGCCCGAGCCGAGCGTCTGCCAGTCCACCACGGTGATCCGGGTGCGGTCGGGGTCGAACAGCATGTTGTCCAGCCGGTAGTCGCCGTGCAGGATCGCGAACCGGTCCGGCTCGGCCAGCAGCCAGGGCGTCACCACCGACATCGCCGTACGCATGGTGTCCTGGTCCTCGGGGTCCAGGCGCGCACCGATCTTGTCCAGGGTGATGTCGGCGGCCATCTTCGCGACATCACCGAATCCCTTGGCGGAGTCCGGTTCCGGCTTGGGCATGGCGATGCCGGGGAAGTTCGCCCATTGTGGGTCGGCCCAGGTCGGCCCGTGCAGATCGGCGAGCGCCAGCACCGCCAGGGTCGCCTCGGCGGGTGTGCAGCCGGCGATCTGATCGCCTTGTTCAGCGGGTGCCATATCTGCCAGGAGCAGGACGAAATCAGCTCCGTCGCCGGCTATTTCACAGTGATGGCAGCGGGGGACCGGGATGTGTACGTGCTCGGCCACCTTGGTGTAGAAGGCGTGCTCGGAGCGGTAGCCGATGGTGACGCGGTCGCGCACGGTCTCGTCCTGCGACGGCAGCTTGACCGCGAACGTCGCAGGCAGGCCGGTCTCGTCGCGGTAGCTGACCGTGACCCGGTAGGTGGCGCCGGTCTGGCCGGTGCCGATCGGCGCGGTCTGCACCGAATCCACCTCGGCGCCAAGGATTTGCGACAACCATCCGGCGGTCACCTCGGCGGGCGTGCTCGGAATGGACTTGGGGAGCGATCCGGCCGCGGTCACTGCACTGCCCCGTAGATCGAGCCCATCCACATCGCCTCTGCGCCTTCCAGTAGTTGTCGTCGTGACAGCGGCCCACCCAGGATGAACCGTTCGATCAGTCGATCGTTGAATTCCAGCAGCAGGCCCGCGAGTACGGCCGGGTCGACGCCGCCGGGGGCGCGGCCCGCCGTGCGCTCGGTGGTGATCACCGTCGAGACGGTGGGGACGAACGACTCTCGCGCCTGGTCCCACAGATCGCGCACGGCCCCGCTGGAGCCACGCGCCTCCAACATGGCCTGCAGCAGGTAGCGGTGATCCTCCGCGGTCTTCAGCACGGCTTCGATGGTGTCGTGGACGCGTTCACGGGGTGGCCGCGCCACGTCGGCGAGGATGTTGTTGGCCGCGAACAACGCGTCGTACATGGGTTCGACCAGCGCTGCGACGGCCGCCGCCTTGTTCTCGAAATAGAAGTAGAACGCCGACCGGCCGACGCCGGCCTGGCGCGCCACCTCGGCGATGTTCAGCGCATCGAACCCGGTCTGCTGTAGGTGCTCGTTGAGCGCCTCAAGGATCGCGGTGCGCCGCTGCTCGCTGCGTTGCGGTTGGCGCCGGTCGACCGGTGACCGCGGGGGTGCGCCTTGTGGTGCCGTCGGCATGCTGGCCGGCCCTCCCATTTTCAACGGGTGTGACGCCGGACACTATCGATCATTCTGACAGCAGTCAATAAATCTCGACGTGAGTCAGTGGGTGGTTCAGCCGGGGTAGTGACGCGGGGTGAACACCCGATCCTCGGTGGTGTCGCCGGCCGCGGAACCGGTGTACCACTGCGTCTGCGACGAACCGATGATCAGCATCGTGCGCATGTCCACCTGGGCCGGATCCAGATCGGCGAGGCGCACGACGGACACCCGCTCACCCGGGCCGGGCTCCGCACCCGAGACGGCCCGCGCGACGACCACCGGAGTACTCGGATCGCGGTACTCCAACAGCAGATCGCGCATCGCGCCAACTTGCCAGGTGCGGGTCTTGGAGGCCGGGTTGTAGATCGCAAGCGCCAGGTCGGCCTTGGCTGCCGCGCGGAGGCGTTCGACGATCACGTCCCATGGCTTGAGCCGGTCGGACAGGGAGATCACCGCGTAGTCGTGGCCGAGCGGGGCACCGACCCGGCTCGCGACCGCCTGGGCCGCCGTCATCGCGGGGATCACCCGGACCTCGACGCCGGGCCACTGCTTGGCCTCTTCGAGTACCGCGGTGGCCATCGCGAACACCCCCGGGTCACCCGAGGACACGACGGCGACCGTACGGCCTTCCTGAGCCAGCTTGCAGGCCAGTTGGGCACGGGCCGGCTCGTCGGTGTTGTCGCTGGGGTGATGGTGCTGCCCGGCGCGGGCTCCGACTCGATCGAGGTAGGGGCCGTAGCCGATCAGGTCGGTGGCCGCGGCGAGCTCGCGGCGGCTCTGCGGGGTCATCCAGTCCGAGTCGCCAGGACCGAGGCCGACGACCACCACGCTGCCCTGCTTTGACCTGGACCGCGAACGCCCGGGAACCATGGCCAGCGAGAAATACGGCACCTTGATGTCCGCGCCTTCGTTGCCGACCTCTCCGGCAGGAGAGACCCGCTGCCGGTCCGTGCTGGCCCGCTCGACGTAGTAGGCCTCGTCCAGCCGCCCCGTCGATTCGAGGGCTTCCCGCACCCGGGTGTAGGACCGGCCCAGCTTGAGCACGACGGCCGCGTCGGTGTCGGCCAGACGGCGCTCCAGTTCAGCGGTCGGCAGCGTGCCGGGCAGGATCGTCAGCACGTCATCGCCCTGCACCAGCGGGGTACCGGTGGCGGCCGACGCCGCGCTCACCGAGGTGACGCCGGGAACGATGACCGCGTGGAACCGCTCGGTGAGCCGGGTGTGCATGTGCATGTAGGAGCTGTAGAAAAGCGGGTCGCCCTCGGCCAGCAGGGCCACGTCGCGGCCCGCCTCCAGGTGGGCGGCGATGCGCTCGGCGGCCGTGGCGTAGAAATCCTCCATCGCGCCGACGTACCCGCCGGGATGGTCGGTGGTCTCGGTGGTGACCGGATAGACCAGGTGCTCCTCGAGCTGGCCTTCGCGCAGATACGGCGCGGCGATGCCCCTGGCGATGCTGTGTCCGTGCTTGGCGCTGTGATAGGCCACCACGTCCGCGGCACTGATCAGCCGAGCCGCCTTGACCGTGACGAGCTCTGGATCGCCCGGGCCCAGGCCGACGCCGTACAGGGTGCCCCGGGTTTCACGTTCTGCCGCCGTTGTGCTCACTCGTGTTCACTCGCAATCGAATTGACGGCGGCCGCGGCCATTGCGCTGCCACCGCGACGGCCGGTCACCACCAGATAGGACATGCCACGCGGGCGCTCGATCAGTTCCTGTTTGGACTGGGCCGAGCCGACGAATCCGACGGGTCCGCCCAACACCGCGGCCGGTACCGGCGCGCCCTCGTCGAGCAGTTCCAGCAGCCGGAACAGGGCCGTCGGCGCGTTGCCGATCGCGACCACCGCACCGCCGAGGCGGTCGGCCCACAGATCGACCGCGGCCGCCGAGCGCGTGAATCCCAACTTCGCGGCCATCTCAGGGGCACGCGGATCGGCCACCAGCGAGACGACCTCGTTGTCGGCGGGCAGCCGGGAGCGCGTGATCCCGGCTGCGACCATCGACGAGTCGCACAGCACCGGGGCGCCCGCGGCCAGTGCGGCATGAGCCCTGGTCACGACGTCGTCGGTGTAGGAGACATGATCAGCGACGTCGACCTGGCCGCAGGTGTGGATCAGCCGGACCACCACCCGCGACACATCGTCGGGGAAACGCGACAGGTTCGCCTCGGCGCGGATCGTCGCGAACGACTGCCGGTAGATCTCAGCGGCGTCACGGATGTAGTCGAGCACCCGCATACCCTACGGGGGCGTGATACGCAGCCGGTATCCGTCCTCGGTGGCCACCAGCACGTCCCCGGCGGGCGGGCTGCCACAGGCCCGATCGCAGCCCACGAAGTGGCGGTGGACATCGGTATCGGTGGGGGTGGTTACCGCCTCCGCCGCGTCGGCCCGCACATCCGCGGCGGACTTCGCGCACCCGGGGCTGCCGATGCAGGCGCTGACCCTCAGCCACGGCGAGTTCTCGTCGAACACCAGTCCCAGCGGTGCCAGCACGCGCAGGGCCGTGTCGGCGACGCCCTCCGGGACGTCGCACACCAGGACCGAGCGCCACGGGGTGATCACCAGCGGGGTCTCGACGGCGGCAAGGAATTGGGCGACCCGGGCCTGCAGGACCCCCAGCGGCACCGCGGCGCCCAGTGTGATGTCGCCGTCGCGTTGCTCGATCCAGCCGACCGGCGGTGTCACCGTCGGCGGCCAGGTGGCTCCGGGCGCCGCGCTCATGGTCAGGCCGTCCAACAGTGGCGAACTATCATCGAGTTCATTTATCCGCCAGGCGTTTCCGCGGATCTGGACGAACCGGACGGCCACTTCGGTCAGGGCCGCCACCACGTCACCGGCATCCAGTCGTATCCCGGTGTCGCACCCGGACAGCAGCAGCGCGAACGTGCCGTCATCGTGGGCGTGCACCCCGGCGTCGGCGTCGATCCCGGACACGTCGCCGCGGCCGTCGTCCAGGCTGAACCAGAACCTGCCCGGCAGGTCCGCCAGCACCGGATCGGCCTGGATGGCGCGGTCGAGGTCGACAACCAGCGGGCGCACGTCGGTGACGCCGCCCGAACGTCCGGACAGCGGCGAGGCCACGATGTTGCGGGCCCGCTCATGGGTCGGTGACGGCAGCAGGCCCGCTGCCGTCAGCGCCGTGGCGGCCCCGTCGGTATCGGTCACCGCCCGGATCTGGATGTTGCCACGAGACGTCAGTTCCATTGCGGGCGAGCCGAACTGCTCGGCCACCTGGGCCAGTGCGGTCAGTTGGCCCGACGTGATCATCCCGCCGGGGAGCCTGATCCGGACCAGGGCACCGTCGGCGGCCTGGTGCACCGTCAGTGCACCGGGGCAGGCGTCCTGGTCGCGGGTCCTGGTCATATCGCCCGCCATCTTACTTTCGGCGGTTGTTGTGACATCGGTCACTGGCCCGGAAACCTGTTCGGTCGCTTACAGATCGGCGATTTTCACCGCCTGCGGACGTACCGTTTATGAGGATTCCCGGGACCACCGGTACCGGGAACTGGAAAGCGACACCCAAGGATCTGACGAGAGGAGCGCTCCATGCTTGCCTTCGGTGCATTCACCGCATTCGTCCTCGTGCTCATCGCGACGGCGGGTATGCCGTACCGGCAGTCGTGGCACGACCGCTTCGGCGAGACCCAGCCCTGACCCCCTGACTACCTCTGCCGCACCGGCTACCCCGATCGGGTAGCCGGTGCGGTACGAATGGGGGGTGTTAGCTCCCACCGTCCTGCTGCTGTCGACCTCGGACACCGACCTGATCACTGCCCGTGCCAGCGGGGCCCGGTACCGCTGGGCCAACCCGTCGCGGCTGGTCACCGGCGAACTTGAGGAACTGCTCGACGGTGCCGACATCGCGGTGATCCGGATACTCGGCGGCTACCGGGCCTGGCAGGACGGCATCGACACCGTGGTGGCCAGCGGCCTGCCGACGGTGGTGGTCAGCGGCGAGCAATCGCCAGACGCCGAACTGATGGGACATTCCACCGCCCCGCAGGGTGCGGCCCTGCAAACCCACATCTACCTGGCGCAGGGTGGGCTGGAGAATCTGGCGAACCTCCACTCGTTCCTGTCCGACACCCTGCTGATGACCGGTTTCGGCTTCGCCGCCCCGGTGACCACCCCGAGCTGGGGTGTGCTGGAACGCCCCGCCACCGCAGCGGCCGACGGCGCACCCACGGTCGCCGTCCTCTACTACCGGGCCCAGCAACTGGCCGGGAACACCGCCTACGTCGAGGCGCTGTGCGACGCCGTCGAACAGGCCGGCGGCCGCGCACTGCCGGTGTTCTGCGCATCCCTGCGCACCGCCGAGCCCGAACTCCTCGAGCTGCTCGGCACCGCCGATGCACTCGTCACCACTGTGCTCGCGGCCGGAGGTGCCACCCCGGCGGCGGTCGGCGCGGGAGGAAGCGACGATTCCTGGAACGTCGCCCACCTTGCCGCACTGGACATTCCGATCCTGCAGGGGCTGTGCCTGACCAGTTCGCGGGATCAATGGTCAGACAACGACGACGGGATGTCGCCGCTGGACGTCGCCACCCAGGTCGCGGTGCCCGAGTTCGACGGCCGCATCATCACAGTGCCGTTCTCCTTCAAGGAGATCGATTCCGAAGGGCTGATCTCCTACGTGGCCGACCCCGAGCGCTGCGCGCGGGTCGCCGGACTGGCCGTGCGTCACGCCCGGTTGCGTGCCATCCCGGCGGCGGAAAAGCGGGTGGCCGTCGTCTTTTCGGCCTATCCCACCAAGCACGCCCGCATCGGCAACGCCGTCGGCCTGGACACCCCGGCCAGCGCGGTCGCACTGCTGCGGGCCATGCGCGACGCCGGGTACGACATCGGTGACATCCCGGGTCTGGACTCGGGAGATGGCGACGCCCTGATCCACACCCTGATCGAGAAGGGCGGGCAGGACCCGGACTGGCTCACCGCCGAGGCGCTGGCCGCCAACCCGATTCGGGTCCCGGCCAAGGACTACCGGGCCTGGTTCGCCACGCTGCCCGCCGAACTCGCCGATGCCGTCGTCGAGCACTGGGGCCCGCCGCCCGGTGAGCTCTTCGTCGACCGCAGCAGCGATCCGGACGGCGAGATCGTCATCGCGGCCGTCCAGGCCGGAAACGTGGTGCTGATCGTGCAGCCGCCGCGCGGCTTCGGCGAGAACCCCGTGGCGATCTATCACGACCCCGATCTGCCGCCCAGCCACCACTATCTCGCCGCTTACCGTTGGCTGGATTCGTCGTTCCCGGGCTCGTTCGGTGCGCATGCGGTGGTGCACCTGGGCAAGCACGGCAACCTGGAATGGCTGCCCGGCAAGACGCTCGGCATGAGCGCGGCTTGTGGCACCGACGCGGCGCTCGGCGACCTGCCGCTCATCTACCCGTTCCTCGTCAACGATCCAGGGGAGGGCACCCAGGCCAAGCGCCGGGCCCACGCCACTCTCATCGATCACCTGATCCCACCCATGGCGCGCGCCGAAACCTACGGCGACATCGCCAAACTCGAACAGCTGCTCGACGAGCACTCCACCGTATCGGCGCTGGACCCGGGCAAGCTGCCGGCGATCCGCCAGCAGATCTGGACGCTGATGCGGGCCGCCAAGATGGACCACGACCTCGGCCTGGAGGACCGCCCCGACGAGGACTCCTTCGACGACATGCTGCTGCACGTCGACGGCTGGCTGTGCGAGATCAAGGATGTTCAGATCCGTGACGGCCTGCACATATTGGGGCAAAAGCCCACCGGGGAAGGCGAACTCGACCTGGTACTGGCCATCCTGCGGGCCCGGCAGCTGTTCGGCGGCGAGCAGACCGTGCCCGGGCTGCGTCAGGCGTTGGGCCTGATCGAAGACGGCAGTGACGACCGCGCGGCCGTCGACGCCGCCGAGGCCGGTGCCCGTCAACTGGTGGCCGCTCTGCAGGAATCCGGTTGGGACGCTTCTGCAGTCGCGAAGATCACCGACAACCCCGAGGTGGCCCGCATCCTGCGGTTCGCGGCCACCGAGGTGGTACCTCGGCTGGCCGGGACGGAATGCGAGATCGACCAGGTGCTGCGCGCCCTGTCCGGTGGCTTCATCGCCTCGGGGCCGTCCGGATCGCCGTTGCGCGGACTGGTCAACGTGCTGCCCACCGGGCGCAACTTCTACTCGGTGGATCCCAAGGCAGTGCCGTCCCGGCTGGCCTGGGAAACCGGTGTGGCGATGGCCGATTCGCTGTTGGACCGCTACCGCACCGACTACGGCCACTGGCCCCAGTCGGTCGGCCTGTCCGTGTGGGGCACCTCGGCCATGCGTACCGCCGGTGACGACATCGCCGAAGTGCTGGCTCTGCTCGGGGTGCGGCCGGTGTGGGACGACGCCTCGCGCCGGGTGGTGAACCTGGAGCCGATCGACCTCGCCGAACTGGGCCGCCCGCGCATCGACGTCACGGTGCGCATCTCCGGGTTCTTCCGTGACGCGTTCCCACACGTGGTCACCATGCTCGACGATGCGGTGGCGCTGGTGGCCGGGCTCGACGAATCGGCACAGGACAACTACGTGCGTGCCCACTCCCAGGCCGACCTGGCCGAGCACGGCGATCAAAGACGAGCCACCACAAGGATTTTCGGTTCCAAGCCGGGGACGTACGGAGCGGGCCTGCTGCAGTTGATCGACAGCCGCAACTGGCGTGACGACGCCGACCTGGCCGAGGTGTACACCGCCTGGGGCGGATTCGCCTACGGCCGCGGACTCGACGGCGCACCCGCGGCCGATGACATGAACCGGGCCTACCGGCGAATCGCGGTGGCCGCCAAGAACACCGATACCCGTGAACACGACATCGCCGACTCCGACGACTACTTCCAGTACCACGGCGGCATGGTCGCCACCGTGCGCGCGCTCACCGGACAGGCGCCTGCCGCCTACATCGGCGACAACACCCGCCCCGACGCGGTCCGCACCCGGACGCTGTCGGAGGAGACCAATCGCGTCTTCCGGGCGCGGGTGGTCAACCCGCGCTGGATCACCGCGATGCGCAGGCACGGCTACAAGGGCGCGTTCGAGATGGCGGCCACCGTCGACTACCTGTTCGGGTACGACGCCACCGCGCACGTGATGGCCGACTGGATGTACGAGCGCCTCTCGGCGGAATACGTGCTCGACGACGAGAACCGCAAGTTCATGTCCGAATCCAATCCGTGGGCATTGCACGGCATGGCAGAACGGCTGCTGGAGGCCGCGGGCCGCGGGATGTGGGCCGAGCCCGAGCAGGCCACCCTGGATGGGCTCCGTCAGGTGCTGCTGGAAACCGAAGGCGAGCTCGAGGGCTGACAGCGTCGAGAATCAACGGCCTCCGGTTTGTTGGCCTAGATTGGGCGTCATGGCTCCTACCTTCGCCGATGTCGCCAAGGCCAACTACGTTCTGCTCACCACTTTCACCAAGGACGGGCGACCCAAGCCGACCCCGATCTGGTCGGTGCCCGACGGTGATCGCCTGCTGGTGATCACCGAGGCGGACTCGTGGAAGGTCAAGCGGATCCGGAACACCCCGCGAGTCACCGTTGCGGTGTGCGACATGCGGGGCAATCCCAAGAGTGAAGCCGTCGAGGCCACCGCCACCGTCCTCGACCGATCGCACAACGGCGAGATCTACGACGGCATCGGCAGGCGGTATGGCCTGATCGGCAAAACCTTCAACTTCTTCTCCAAACTGCGCGGCGGCATGGAGAAGAACGTCGGGCTGGAACTGCGGGCGTCCTAGCGCCGATGCCGGGACCGATCGAAGAGTTCAACCGACTCGACCGGCGACAGCAGGTGCAGCTGCTGTCGTCGGTGTGCTCATCGCCGGCCTGGAGCCATCAACTGCAGGCGCGCGGGCCGTTCGTCGACCTCGATGAGTTGCTCGACCAGGCCGACCAGGTGGTGGCGACGTTGCCCGACGTCGAGATCGACGCCGCCCTCGACGGCCACCCACGCATCGGGGATCGCCCGGACAACCCGTCCTCGGTGCGGGAACAGGCCGGCATGGCCACCGCCGGTGCCGCCCTCCGGGCCGAACTCGCCGCGAAAAACCGTGCCTACGAGGAGAAGTTCGGCTACGTATACCTGGTGTGCGCCAGCGGGCGGTCGGCGGAGGAGTTGCTGGGCATTCTCACCGGGCGGCTCTCGAACGATGCGGAAACCGAGCGCACAGTGATGCGCGGCGAGCTGGCCAAGATCAACCGGTTGCGGCTCGCACGCCTCTTCTGACCGTCGCCTAGCCCAGCCACCCCTGCTGGGCATCCCAGGCGGAACCGGCCGGAGGCGCATCGTCGCGGGTGACGGTGGCTTGGATCAGCCCGTACGGGCGGTCGTCGGCGTGGAAGACTTCGTTGTTGTTCTCCAGGCCGAACCGCGTGAGGTCGTAGGCGAAATGGTGCTTGTTCGGTGCCGACAGCCGTATCTCGGCAAGCATCGGATAGTTTTCCAGCACCGCCTTGCCCATCTCGTAGAGAGTCTGCTGCAGGGCGCGTGACGCCACGACGGCGAACGTCTCCGTCATCAGCGCCCTGACGCCACGATAGACCTCGTCCCAGGCGACTTTTGTTGTGGTGAAACGCCACTGCGCCGTCAAGGACGTGGCCATTACGCGATCATGTGCGGGTTCCAGAACGGTGTACGCGTCGGTGAGGAATCCGGTGAACGCCGAGCCGGTCGACTTCAGGATCACCAGATCTTTCAGGCCGCCGACCACCCATTCTCCGTCCTCGTCCACCGTGACCGCAGCGGTTCGCACCTCTTGTCCGGCACGGACCCAGGTGTGGTTGTGCCCTTGACCGCCGACATCCACTCGCTGCCAGGCATATTCGTCGATCTCGACCCGCGCGCCCTGCACCGGTGCGATTTCGGCGACGAAATGACGCGCCAGGTCGAGTCCGTAATCCTCGATCGCCAGCAGCCCCTTCTCCTTGGCGTAGGCATAGGCTGTCTGCTTCTGGGTGTCGGTGGGGAGCACGTCGGCCTGGTTGCCGGTGAGGTGAGCGGCACTGAAATCGCCGCGTAGACAGGTGGATACCGTGACGTCGCGGATCTCGTGTCGCGGCGTGTCCCGGTAGATGCGGACCACCCGGTTCTCGGCCTTGCCGTACTGATTCTTGCCAAGAATGATTGTTGACATCTTCAACTTCCTCGATACGTCGAATAGGCGTGGGGCGAAAGCAGCAGGGGTACGTGGTAGTTGCCGTCGGGGTCATCGACGTGGAAGCTGATCACCACTTCGGGGTAGAAACCCGTCACGCCGCAAGCGGTGAAATACGCTGCGGTGTCCAGGCGTAGACGAAACACGCCGCCGAGATCGCCGGTGTAGAGGTCCGTCACCCGGCCCTGGTCGTCGGTGCGGGTCTCGGCCAGGACGGTGCCGTCGGCGGTGGTGAGCCGCACCGGCACCCCGGCGGCGGGCCGGCCGGTGACCGCGTCGAGAACATGCGTGCTGACATGGACCGTCATGTCATGGTCTCCGGCGACTAGCGGACAAAGTTCGCGTTGATGCGTTGCTGTAGATAGTCTTTCGCGGTGATCGGCGGATACTTCCCGGCCGGTCCTGCGATCACCACCTCGCTGTTCGCCTGCGCGAAGAACGCGATGCTGTAGCGAGAGCCACGGAACTCAGCAGGTCCCGGGCTGCGCACCCGGTGGAAGTTCGACGGCAGCAGGTCGTCGCTCCACCGCATCAGCATGTCCCCGATGTTGCAGGTGATGGTGTCATCGGTCGGCTCGATCGAGGTCCACTGCTGGGTATCGGTCTCCTTGCCGGGGCACACCTGCAGCCCACCTTGCCCGGCACGCTGAAACAGCAGGGTGAGGCAGTCGAAGTCGGTGTGGGCGCCGGCGCGCCACATACCGCTCAGGTCCGCTTCCTGCGGGACGGCAAAGTAGTGCAGCAACCGCAGCGTGCTCTGGTATGTCGGTGCGGACGGATCGTGGGCGCGGGTGAAGAAGTCACGTTCGAAGCCCAGCTTGTCGGCGAACAGGGAGAGCACTTCCATCGCCAACGCCCAACAGTGTTGCTCGAAAGCCCGTATCGTTTCAGCGAACCCGGCCAGTTCATCTGCCGTCGGCCACAGCCCTTCCATGTCGGACAGAGTGACTTGGTAGGACTCCTTCTGGTCGGGTGTGCCCACCGACGGACGCACCTGGGTCAGGCTTTCCCAGCCGGAATTGAACCGTTTCGGTCTGCGTGCCTTCACCTCATCGGGCAGCGCGAAGAAGGCTTCGGCGAGCTCGAACGCCCGGCCCACTTCCGCGAGGTCGATGCCGTGGTCGACCAGTTGGAAGAATCCGATATCGGTTGCCGCCGACCATAATTCGTCGGCGATCTGCGACCGCCGGGTGTCGAGGTCGGCCAGTGAGATACGGCAGACCTCGCGCTCGCGTTCCGTGCCCAGTGCCCCCATGCGGCTCTCGCGCTGCAGTTCGGTCATGTTGTAGGTCATGTCGTCAACTCTCGTTCTGGGTGGGATGGTCAGGGGAGGGCGATGGCCGGATCGCTGAACTGGTTGGTGAACAGTTGCTGCGCGGTCGTCGACGCCGGAACCCGGTTGCCGGTGTCGGCAAGGACGGGACGGAGATCGTCGAGGTTTCGCTGGATTCGTGCCTGGTCATAGACGCCGAAGGACCCGTCGTCCTCGTTGGCCAACAGTCCCTTTTCGACCAGTAACGTGGCGCTGTAGTCGGCCTCGGCCTTGCTGTAGGGCGAGTAGGTGGGGTCCTGTGCGATGACGTCGACGATGGTGCCGTTGACCCGGTCTGGTGATGCGGCGTAATCGACCCCGGATTGCTGGATGATCGGGACCAGTTTCGCCAAGCAGGGCGACATCTCCTGCAGTTTGTCGGCGCGGACGACCACGTTGGAGGCGTAGATGTCGTAGCCCGCGTCTTTGATGAGGCCGTAGGCGACCGGTTTGTTCCAGGCCGGCGTGTCGTGCTCGTAGGTGAACGGTTCGGAGTTGGCGAAGCCCTGTTGGGTGATGGTCGGATCGCTGACGAATCGCGATGGCGCCCCGTCGTAATTGGTGTCGATCTGGGACGGCTTCAGCAAGCCCTTCTTCACCATCCATTGCGGGAAGATCTGATCCTTGGCGACCACCACTGTGGCATCGGACTTTCCGATGTCCGCGACGGACTTCCAGGTCGGGTAGCTGTGCGGGTCCCACATGAGAATCGAGGGGCTGTACTTGAGCAGTGGCGTGACCCCGACGACCGGTTGCTCGGCGGCCGCCGCGATCAACTGATCTCCGTGCACGATCCCGAGCATGGCGGAATCGTCCACGTAGAGCTGTGAGGTCACCGACTGGAATCCGATGGCGGGGCCGCCCGATTTCAGCGTCAGGTCCACCCCGGTGTCCTTGCCGCCGGCCACGAGCGGCCCCGTGACCGACTTCGAGTTCGTGTCGACTCGGTATCCAGGACCGAGCATCTCGAACACGGCCCCCATATCGGACTGCGGTTGCCATTGCAGCTGGATGCCGATATCGGCCGGACACACTTCGGCGAGGTTCTGCGCGTCGCCGGCGGGTTCGAGCGACGTGGCCTCGACGGCTTCGTGGGATCCGTAGGCACAGGCGGGCAGACAGAGGACCGCAAGAGCAACGGCAGTGGAGCCGAGACGGCGGGCGAGCGAATTTCGCACGGTTCTCCTAGCTGGAAGGGGGCGGGGTTCGGCCACGCTCCCAACTGCTGATTACATGCAGTCTCTTCTCCCGTTACGGTCGCGTTACCGACCTGGATCGCGTCGGAAGTCTCCTGAAAAAGCCTGTAGTCGAGGATGTTTCGCGCCGTTTCTTACGTGGCTGTAACACGGTGCAACTCATTGGACATGCATGTCATCGAAGCTGGTGGCGGCATCAACGCACCGGTTGCATGTACATGGCGGAGAAGTTCGGAAGGTGAAAATGACAGATACCCTCGCGGACCCGATGCGCGATGCGGATGCGCGGCGGCTCACCAGTGGCCTGCGCATCATGTTCGCCGACGTCGCCAAGTCGTTTCCCACCGGCACGGTTGCCATCGATCACGTCGACCTCGGGATCGAACGCGGCGCCTTCGTCGCGGTGGTCGGGCCTTCCGGATGTGGAAAGTCGACCCTGCTCCGGATGGCTGCCGGCCTTGACCGTCCGACCACCGGTGCGGTGGCGCTGGACACCGACTCGGTGGGGTTCATCTTCCAGGAACCGACGCTGTTGCCGTGGCGCACGGTGCGAGCCAATGTCGAGTTGTGCGCCGAGCTCAACGGTACGGGCCGGGCCGCGACCAAACGCCGTGCCGCCGAATCGATTTCGGCGGTCGGTCTCGATCGATTCACCGACCAGCTGCCGAATGCGCTCTCGGGCGGCATGAAGATGAGGGTGTCGCTGGCCCGCGCCCTGACCCTGTCGCCGGAGGTGATGCTGCTCGACGAGCCGTTCGGTGCGCTCGACGAGATGACTCGCCTGGACATGCAGGTCGAACTGCAGCGGTTGTATGCGCAACGTGGCTTTACCGCAATGTTCGTCACGCACTCGGTGTCCGAGGCCGTGTACCTGGCCGACCGCGTCGTCGTGATGACGCCCCGGCCCGGGCGGATCGCCGGCATCGTCGACATCGACTTTCCGTATCCCCGAAATCCAGAGTTGCGCTTCACCGGTGAGTTCACCGAACACGCCGCGAAGATCTCGGCCCTCTTGCACGGGCAGGCGTCATGACCGCGATCCGCACCGCCGTAGGCCTGGCCGCGTCTGCGCGGTCGAGAACGGTCACCAACCCGGCCACAGCGTCGTCCGATCGCCGAACCGGTTGGCGCATCGGAAGGTTGGCAGCCACCCTCGGTTACCCGCTGTTGTCGCTGGGGTTGGGACTGCTCGCCTGGTCCGCGGTCAGCTACTGGGTGTTGCCGCCGCAGCGGCGGTTCCTGCTGCCGCCGCCACTGGACGTGCTGCGCGGCTCACTGCTCGACTGGACGCATCTGCAGCCGATGCTGTCGGCGCTTTCGGTGACCGCCCAGGTGACACTGGTCGGTTTCCTCGTCGCAGTTCTGGTCGGCGTCGGCACCGGGGTGCTGATGAGCCAAGCGCGGTGGATCGAACGCATCGTCTACCCGTATGCCGTGGTGGTCCAGGTGATTCCGATCTTGGCCATCGTTCCGTTGATCGGGCTGTGGTTCGGTTACGGCATGGCCGCGCGCACGCTGGTCTGCGTGTTGATCGCCGTGTTTCCCATCATCATCAACACCCATTTCGGCATCCGCTCGGTGAACCGGAGCATGCATGAGCTCTTCACCCTGTCGCACGCATCCCGATGGGAGCGGCTGGTGAAACTGGAACTGCGGGCGGCGCTTCCGACCATCCTGGCCGGCATCACCACGGCCGCCGGTCTCGTGGTGGTCGGCGCCATCATCGGCGACATGTTCTTCGCCAAAGGTCAACCAGGAATCGGAACACTGCTCGACGTCTACCGTGGACGCCTTCAATCCGACGACCTCATCGCCGCGATCGTCATCGCGTCTCTGTTCGGTGTCATCGTTTTCGGCGCGATGCGCGCGATCGCCCGGCTCGCGGTCGGCAGCTGGCACGAATCCGCTCAAGGTGCCTAGTTCCATCACATTGCTCGCTCCTGTTGAAAGGTTCTCCTGATGAGTTCTGAGGCTTTCGCGGTTCCGGTGATCGACATCAGCGCGTACGTCCGCGGTGGCGATGCCCGGTCTGACCCGCGGTGCGCCCGAGTGGCCCGCGAGTTCGACGCTGCCTGCCGCAACCCGGGTTTCATGCAGATCGTCGGTCATGGCGTCGAAGATCGGGTGATCGACGACCTGGCCAGTGCGCTTGACGGCTTCTTCGGCCGGCCACTGGAGATCAAGAAGCGTCACCGCCGCGACGCCGGCCTCAACCGTGGGTACTCGCCGCCGAAGAGTGAATCGCTGAGCATGAGTCTGGGCATACCGTCCGCCAACCGGATGAACGACTTCTACGAGGCGTTCACCGTGGGGGCCGAAGCCGCGTCGTTCCCCGGTCTGAAGCTGCCGCACAGCAGCTATGCGGACAACAACTGGCCCGACGACGTCCCGGACTTCCGGCCGCGTGTGCAGGAGTACTTCGCTCACGCACAGGTGCTGGCGCGGACCATGATGCGAGTGGTCACCGACGCCCTCGAGTTGGTGCCGGGCTACTTCGAGCCCATGATCGATCACTCGATCGAGGTGCTGAAGATGAACAACTTCGCACTGCCGGAAGGGAATACCGAGATCGCCGGAGAGCTCACCGGCATGGGCGCGCACTCCGACTTCGGAATCCTGACCATCCTGTGGGCGGATCAGGTTCCCGGTCTGCAGGTGCTGGCGCGAGACGGGTCGTGGCACGATGTCCAACCGGCCGACGGAGCTCTGCTGATCAACCTCGGTGACGCCATGGCGCGCTGGACCAACGACCGTTGGATGTCCACGATTCACCGGGTGGACCCGCCGGTGCGCAACGGCACGATCCAGCGGCGGCGCTCGGCGGCCTTCTTCTTCGACGGGAATCACGATGCGGTGTTGGAAGCGCTCCCCGGCACCTTGGCGCCGGGGGAGGTCGGCTACGAGCCGATCACGGTGGCCGACAACATCGCGATGAAGGTCGCGGGTTTGCGAACCGGGGTGGCGCCGCGCGCCACCCTGCGCGAGGCGGCCCGGGTGGCCGTCGCCGGGCGGAGGGGGGAATTCACGTGATGACGTCGGAGCGCGGTTTGCTCAACGACTCGGTCCATGACGCACTGCAGGAGATGATCTTCAGCGGCGAGCTGGTACCGGGGTGCCCGCTGAGCGTCCCAGCACTCGCCACTGCGCTCAACGTCTCCCGCACCCCGGTGCGAGAAGCCGTCCAGCAGTTGATCTACGAAGGGCTGGCGACGCATACCCGCAATGCCGGTGCGCGGGTGGCCAACCTCGATGCCGAGGGGATCAAGGCGGTGTTCCAGGTCCGTGAGGTGCTCGACGGTCTGGCCGCGCACAGCGCCACCCTGAACGCCGACCGCGCCACCGTCGAACAGCTCCGCAAGATGGTTCAGGTACAGCGTGATCTGCTGCAGGAGCCCGCCGACCAGCACCGCGATGCGTCGCTCGACCTTCAGTTCCACACCCTGATCAGGGAAACCTCCGGGAATCACGCACTCTGCGATGCGTTGGCCCGTCTCGACGGACAGGCACATCTCTACCGTTCCGACATGTGGACCACCGAACTGAACCGGCGGTTGGCGGTCAGCGAGCACGACCGGATCGTCGCCGCGATCGAGGCCGGCGATGCCTCCGGGGCATGCGCGGCCGCCACCGCCCATGTGGCCGGACTCCACGTGCGGACGTGCCGCTCATGACAGCGGTGCTCGATCGGGTGAAAAGTAGACTGCCGCAACAGGTATCGCGGCTGTTCGGTGCGACATTGGTCGACGGTTCGGTGGTCGACGTCGAGATCGGCCGCGCTGCGGGTCACGGCGTGGTCCGCAGCGTGGTGCCTGCTGCGACGTCCCAGAACGGACCGTTGCCGGATGACGCAGTCGATCTGCGCGGGTACGTGCTGCTGACCGCGCCGGCCGAGCCGCACGCTCACCTCGACAAGGCCCTGTCCTGGGATGCGTTGCAGCCGCAGCTGACTGACCTCTACGGTGCCATCGCCACCTGGCGCGAGGGGTCCTCGGGCTTCGACGAGGACTCGTTTCGTCAACGGGCATCGGCGGCTGCACTGGCCCTGATCCGCAACGGCACCACGGCGGTCCGTACCCACGTCGACCTTCTGCCCAGTGGTGACCCGCTACGTGCGGTGCGCGCCGTCGCGGCGGTACGGCAAGAGCTGAGCGGATTGATCGACATCGAAATCGTCGCGCTGCTCAAAGAGTATTCGGACGTCGAGCTGCTACACGCCGCACTTGATGCGGGTGCCGACCTGGTCGGCGGTTCGCCGCACAGTGCCACCGATTCCCACGCCGAGCTGGCGCGGCTGCTCGGTGTCGCCGAAGAGCGCGGAGTCGGCACCGATCTGCACACCGACGAATTCCTGGTGGGCGACCACCACACGATCGCGGCGTATGCGCAGCGGGCGCGCCGGTGGCCGGCGGACCGGATTCGCACCGCGAGTCACTGCACCCGGCTGGGCACGATGACGCGTGCCGAACTCGGCGAACTGCTACCGCAGATCGCCGACGCCGGAATCGGCGTGGTGGCCAACCCGATCACCAACCTGTATCTGCAGGGACGCGATCATCCGGTGGCAACTCCGCGTGGCCTCACCGCCATCGGGCCGCTACGGGCGGCAGGCGTGCCGGTGGCTGCGGGGGCCGACAACGTCCGTGATCCGTTCAACCCGCTCGGCCGCAGTGACGCGCTGGAAACGGCGGCGCTGTCCGTCATCGCCGGCCATGTCGATCCTCAGGTGGCGATTGCCATGGTGACCGACGACGCCCGCCGGGTGCTGGGTCTCCCGCCGGCAGGCCCGCGGGTGGGTGCGCGTGCCGAGTTGTTGGCGGTACGCGGGACAGGGCTGCTCGACGTGCTCGCGAATGCACCCGCCGATCGGATCGTGATCCACGATGGGGCGGTGGTGTCGGTCACCGAGACGACGGCCTGGACGGCACAGCCATGAACGGCGCCGTGCCGCGGACCTCCCCACGGCGAGCCGGAACCTCACCGGCCCGTCACACGTTGTAGAGAACATGGCAAAGCGGCTGTTTCTGATCTATCTCCTCGTAGAGATGGCGGTGATGGTCGCCCTGGTGGCGACCATCGGGTTCGGTTACACCGTGCTGTTGCTCCTGGCCTCGTTCGTGATCGGGCTGATGCTGGCGGGTTCACAGCTCAACCGGCAGATCCGCCGACTGCACGCGGGATTGTCCGGTGGGCTGTCCGATCCCCAGGGCGCGGTGTCGGACAGCGTGCTGGTGGCGCTGGGCACCGTATTGGTGGTGATTCCCGGCTTGGCCAGCTCGGTTCTCGGTGCGTTGTTGCTGCTGCCGCCCGCCCGTGCGGCGGCGGGGCCGCTGCTCACGGGGCTGGTCGCCCGGCGGATGCCGATCATCGTCGCGGCGCCGGCCGGCTACGGTGCCTCCACCGGGACCGCCGGTTATCGGCACGGGACCGGCGACTACATTGACGGCGAAGTAATCGACGTCAATGACGTCGATCCGTACCGCCTGCCTCCCAAGGCCTAACCGCCACTCGAAGAGCTTGACCACACTTCTGATCAACGGGCGCATCCACAGCCCCAGCTACCCCGACGCGACCGCATTCGCCGTCCGCGACGGCGTGGTGGCGTGGCTGGGCACCGACGACATCGGCCGCGCGCAGTTTCCCGACGCCGAGGTCGTCGACCTGGACGGCGGCTTCGTCGCACCCGCATTCGTCGACAGCCACGTCCATCTGACCGCGACCGGGCTCAACCTGGACGGGCTGGACCTCCGTGGGGCCACCTCGCTGCAGCACTGCCTGCGCCTGGTGGACGAGTACGCGCGCCGGCATCCGGAAGGGCCGGTGTGGGGGCATGGCTGGGACGAGTCGGGTTGGCCCGGGCGCACCGGCCCGAGCACCGAGGATCTCGACACGGTGCTGGGGGACCGGCCGGCCTATCTGGCCCGGGTGGACGTGCATTCGGCTGCCGCCAGCACCGGGCTGCGCCGGTTGGTGTCTGCCCTCGTCGAGGCCGCCGGGTTCGACCCGCAACGCCCGCTGAGCGCCGACGCGCATCACCTGGTGCGCGCGGCCGCGCGGGAGCAGCTCACCCCGCAGCAGCGGCACGCCGCCCGCGTCGCGGCACTCGATCACGCCGCCGCGATGGGCATCGCCGCGGTGCACGAGTGCGCCGGCCCGCAGATCGGCGGCCTGCTCGACTGGCAGGAACTGCGTGCCCTGGAGCACGGCGTGGAGGTCGTCGGGTACTGGGGTGAGCCGGCCCGAGACGCCGAGCACGCCCGTCACCTGATCGCCGAGACCGGCGCCCGTGGCCTGGCCGGAGACCTTTTCGTCGACGGTGCCCTGGGCTCGCGCACCGCGTGGCTGCACGCGCCGTACCACGACGCCCCCGACACCTGCGGCAACTGTTACCTCGATGTCGAGGCCATCGCCCGGCATGTACTGGCCTGCACCGAGGCCGGCATCCCGGCCGGGTTCCACGTGATCGGCGACGCCGCCGTCGCCGCCGTCGTCGACGGATTCGCCGCGGCCACACAGCGATTGGGTGGCCCGGCAGTCGCTCGCTGCGGCCACCGTCTTGAGCATCTGGAGATGGTCAACCCCGAACAGGCGGCCCAACTGGGGACCTGGGGCGTGATGGCCAGCATGCAGCCCAACTTTGACGCCCTGTGGGGTGGGGACGACGGCATGTATGCCCAGCGTCTCGGGCTTGATCGAGTTCACCGGCTCAACCCGTTCGCGCTGTTAGCATCCGAAGGCGTGCCCCTCGCCTTCGGTTCCGACACCCCGGTCACCAGCATGAACCCCTGGCAAACCGTGCGTGCCGCGGTTTCGCACCAGAGCGCGGGCAGCGCCATTTCGGCTCGGGCCGCGTTCGCTGCGGCCACTCGCGGTGGCTGGCGCGCCGGTGGGGTGCGCGACGGCGTCACCGGAACGCTCACTCCCGGGGCACCGGCCAGCTACGCAGTGTGGGACGCCGACGACCTGGAGGTCAGCGCACCGGCCAACGCCGTCCAGCGATGGTCCACCGATCCGCGCTCGCGAGTGCCTGCCCTGCCGAGGCTGGCCGCCGATGCGGAGCTGCCGCGTTGCCGTCAGACCGTTCACCGGGGTGCCGTCATCCATGGGCACTGACCGTCCCCGGCGCAGACCCGAACGGCCCCGTCCCAACGAGGTCACCGACGTGATCCCGGCCGTCGAAGAAGATGAGCTCGCGGAACTCGACGCACTCGATGACGAGGCTTTCGAGGAACTCGACGAGGACGTCACCGGCGATCCGGTCGCCGACATCGATCCCGACGACGAACCCGAGGAGCGCGGCTATCGCCTGACCGCGGCGGGCACACCGGACCGATGGTCTGTGGTGGCAGCCTGGGCGTCGCGGTTCGGCCGCGCCGCGGCCGTGCGGTGGGCGCCGCTGAGCGCATCCGTCGGCGGCGGGCTGGCGTTGTGCCTGAGTTATCCGCCCACCGGCTGGTGGTGGGCGGCGTTCGTCGGGCTGGCATTGATCGGCTGGGTGCTGACCCGACGCTCCACCACTCTCGCGGGTGGGTTCGGCTACGGGTTCCTGTTCGGTCTGGCGTTCTACATTCCTTTGTTGCCGTGGATCAGCGGCTTGGTCGGGGCGGTACCGTGGCTGGCCCTGGCTGCCATGGAGGCGTTGTTCTGCGGGCTGTTCGGCCTGGCCGCGGTCCTCGTCAGGCGATTGCCCGGGTGGCCGCTGTGGTTCGCCGCGCTGTGGGTCACCCAGGAATGGCTCAAATCGACGGTGCCCTTCGGTGGATTCCCTTGGGGTGTCCTGGGTTTCGGGCAGACCAACGGGCCACTACTGGCTCTCGCGCGGTTGGGTGGCGCGCCGCTGGTTTCCCTCGCGGTCGCCCTCGTCGGCTTCAGCGCGACGCTGCTGGCCTACGAGATCGTGCAGTGGTGGCATCACGGCCACAAGCCGGGCTTCCCGGCGCCCGCGGTCATGCTGCCCGGTCTGAGCATCACCGTCGTGCTGCTGGCCACGGCGCTGCTGTGGCCGCAGGTTCGTCATTCCGGAACCGGCGCGGGCGACGAACAGACGGTGACGGCGGCCGCGGTGCAGGGCAATGTGCCCAGGCTCGGCCTGGAATTCAATGCCCAGCGCCGCGCCGTGCTCGACAACCATGTGAAACAGACGCTGCAGCTGGCCGACGATGTCCGTGCCGGCCGGGCTCCGCAGCCCATGTTCGTGGTCTGGCCCGAGAACGCCTCCGACATCGATCCGTTGGCCAACGCCGACGCCGCCGCACAGATCACCGCGGCCGCGGATGCGATCGGGGCCCCGATCCTGGTCGGCACCGTCACCAAGGCCGACGGCTACACCGCGGACAACCCGGTGGCCACCAACACCGTGATCGTCTGGGATCCCGAGCACGGGCCGGGTGAGCGCCATGACAAGAAGATCGTGCAGCCGTTCGGCGAGTACCTGCCGTGGCGCAGCTTCTTCAAGCACCTGTCGTCGTATGCGGACCGGGCCGGCTACTTCGTGCCGGGGGAGGGCAACGGCGTCGTGCACGCCGCAGGTGTGCCGATCGGGGTGACCACCTGCTGGGAGGTGATCTTCGACCGGGCCGCACGCGAATCGGTACTCAGCGGCGCCCAGGTGCTGACGGTGCCGACCAACAACGCCACGTTCGACGAGAACATGAGCGCGCAGCAGCTGGCGTTCGGCAAACTCCGGGCCGTCGAGCACGACCGGTACCTCGTGGTCGCCGGAACCACCGGCATCAGTGCGGTGATCGCCCCGGACGGACGCGAGCTGGCCCGCACCGACTTCTTCCAGCCCGCCCATCTGGACATGCAGATCCGGCTGAAGTCGGATGTGACGCCCGCCACCGAGTGGGGGCCTGCCCTGCAGGTGGTGCTGGTCACGATTGGATTTGGGGCGTTGCTGGCCGCAATACTGCACAATGGAGGGTTCGTGCAAAGAATGTTGAGGCGTCGCACCGGCGAAGGCCCGCGACGATGAAGGAGCCACATGACAGTCCCTGGTGACGGAGCGCAGCGGCAGGGGGAATCCAGCCCTCGCCAGGACGGTGAACGCCCGAGTCAGCGCACCCTGGTGATCATTCCCACCTACAACGAGCGGGAGAACCTGCCGCTGATCGTCGGGCGTGTCCACCACGCCAGCCCCGAGGTGCACATCCTGGTGGTCGACGACGGCAGCCCCGACGGCACGGGCCAGCTGGCCGATGAGCTTGCCCTGGCCGACCCGGATCGCGTCCATGTGATGCACCGGACCAGCAAAGCCGGCCTCGGCGCGGCGTATCTGGCCGGTTTCGCCTGGGGGCTCGGCCGTGGCTACTCGGTCCTGGTCGAGATGGACGCCGACGGCAGCCATGCACCTGAGGAGCTGAACCGGCTGCTCGATGCCGTAGACGCCGGGGCGGATCTGGCCATCGGTTCGCGGTATGTCTCCGGCGGCACGGTGCGCAACTGGCCGGTCCGGCGGCTGGTGTTGTCGAAGACTGCCAACACCTACTCCCGGCTCCTGCTCGGTGTCGGCATCCACGACATCACGGCGGGGTACCGCGCGTACCGGCGCGAAGTGCTGGAGAAGATCGACCTGTCGGCGGTCGACTCCAAGGGTTACTGCTTCCAGATCGACCTGACCTGGCGCGCGATCAACAACGGGTTCAAGGTCGTCGAGGTGCCCATCACGTTCACCGAACGTGAGCTGGGCGTCTCCAAGATGAGTGGTTCCAACATCCGCGAGGCGATGTTCAAGGTCGCGGAGTGGGGGATCCGTGGGCGCCTGGACCGGGCCAGGGGCGTGGTCCGCTAACCCCAGATGTGAAAAACCGCGATATGCCCACCCGGGCATATCGCGGTTTTTTTGCGTTCCGCGCGCGGGTCAGCTGCCGCGGCGCTTGGTCTTGATCAGGTCGAGACGCTCCTTGAGCAGCTCTTCGAGCTCCTCGACGGAGCGCCGCTCCAGCAGCATGTCCCAGTGGGTACGCGGCGGCTTGACCTTCTTGGGCTCCGGCACGTCGCCCTCGATCAGGGTTCCCTCGAGCCCGTTCCGGCACAGCCAGGTGCCGGGGATCTCGGCGTCGTCGGCGAACGGGACGTCGAACTCCTCACCGTTCTCGGTGCGGTAGCGGGCCACCTGACGCGGCGCAAGGTCATGGTTGCGGTCGGTCTCGTAGCTCACGGCTCCGAGGCGACTGCCTCTCAGGACGCGATCAGCCATCGTCAACACTCCTTATTTGGCGTTTTTGTCCGGATGTATCAACGCTGCTCGGCGTTGCCAAGTTCCCGACTCGACCATTGATGATACGCGGGTCGAGGCCCCGGGCAGTCTACAGTCGTGAGCCATGGCGACCGGCATCCGCAGACGCGACCGACCTCAGCCGTGTCGGTGGTGCGGGCGTGAGGTCGCCGACGCGCAGATGGGCCGACGCCGACAATACTGCCGGCAGTCCTGCCGGCAGCGGGCCTACGAACAACGCGCCATGGTCAAGGGCACGTCGCTGGCCCCGGATTCGGTGGTGCTCAGCGCGGACGAGGCGGCCCAGCTGTCCGACCGGGTGTACCAGGTCAGGTGTGCGGCCGAAGATGTCGCCATCGCGGTCGACGAGGGCGCCGGGGCAGACGAACTGCGGCAGCTGTGCGACGCGCTGATGGAGGCCGCCAAGGCGGCCGACGGCTGGCGCTAGTCGGGCGGGCAGCCCAACTGACGCCCGACGCCGACCGGCGGCGGGACCGGCTTGAGGCAGCCCAGGGGTTCGACCCCGGAGGAGTTCAGCAGCACTGCCGACTGGTGCGCATAGTTGACGCACACCAGAGAAGTGGCATCGGCGCGGCACCGGTAGTCGCCGAAGGCCAGGGACTTGCCCTCGTCCAGTTTGGCGCCGTCGCCGTAGCCGAATCGGCCCGGATCACCGTGCAGCGAGCCGATATCCACCGTTTCCCCGGTGAAGTCCACCCAGCCGGGGATCCACTGGCCCTCCACGTCGGCCGGTTTCGACGGCAGATCGTCGGCCTTGATCAGGCACGCCAGCTGGCCGTTGACGTTCTTGTCGGTCGCGCACCGAGCGGTGCCCGAGGGGGCGACGAACGCGACGTCCTCGCCGAGGCTGGTGGATTGCCCGTCGCGCGTCGCGGTGTGGAATCCGGACGCATCGACCGGGGTGCCTGCCTCCACCCACTTGATCACCCGGTTCATCGGGGTCCCGGCGGCCGGTGCCGTGGTGGGCATCGGCGATGTCGTCGTCGTGGTGGGCGTGGTGGTCTTGATGTGTGGGGCGCCGGCCGGCATCGACATCCGGGGCTGCGAAGTCGGCTGCGACTCGTGCCCCCCTCCGGACGAGCAGGCCGCCACCAGAGCCGCCGAAAGCACAGCAGCCCCAACAGTCACAACGGTGCGCATACCCGCAAGGCTAGCGGGCGCGTGTCACGGCCACCGCCTGTCCGTCGACACCCGTCTAGTTCGATACGGTCGGTTCATGCACGAGCGGACAGTCCGGGCAAATATCAGTACCGGCATCGTCGAGGGCTTCACGCGCGACGGCGTACACCGTTGGCGCTCCATTCCTTACGCCAAGCCGCCGGTCGGCCGACTGCGTCTGCGGGCACCCGAACCGGCCGAGCCATGGCCCGGAGTGCGCTACTGCCACGGGTTCGGTTACTGCGCACCTCAGCAACGTCGCTACACGGTGGTCGGGGTGGGCAAGCACCAGCCGATGAGCGAGGACTGCCTGACGCTCAACGTGGTGGCGCCGGAGCACCCCGACGACTCCGAAGGTCCGCTGCCGGTGATGTTCTTCGTGCACGGCGGCGGCTACATCCTGGGCAGCTCGGCCACCCCCATCTATGACGGTGCCGCGCTGGCCCGTCGCGGTTGCGTGTTCGTCTCCGTGAACTACCGGCTGGGCATGCTCGGGTGTGTCGAGCTGTCGTCGTTGTCGACTCCGGAGCATCCGATCGATGACAACCTGTTCCTGCGCGACCTGGTGTTGGCGCTGCGCTGGGTACGCGACAACATCGCCGTATTCGGCGGCGACCCCGACAACGTGACGATCTTCGGCGAGAGTGCGGGTGCACATGCGGTCGCGACCCTGCTCGCCGTGCCCGACGCCGAGGGGCTGTTCGCCCGGGTGATCTCCGAGAGCCCGGCCAGCGGGATGGTCAGCTCCGCGGAAGCCGCCGCCCGGATCGCCGATCAGCTCGCCGAATTGGTCAGTCCCGATGGAGGATCGGCGGCCGAGGCGCTGATGTCCGCGCGGCCGGCCGAGCTGGGCCGAGCCTTGGAAACCATGATCCAGCGCGGCCAGACGGATATGCCGGGCGCGTTTCCGGTCGGCCCGACATTCGGCACCGATTACCTACCGGTCGATCCGGTCACCGCGATGGCCGAGGGAAGCGCACACCGGGTTCCGCTGATCGTCGGCAACAATGCCGACGAGGGACGGCTGTTCACGCGGTTCCTCCAGTTGCTGCCCACCAACGAGCCGATGATCGAGAAGCTGTTCGCCCGTACCGATCCCGAGGAGCGGCGCCGGATCGTGGCGGCCTACCCGGACTATCCGAGCAGCGCGGCCTGCGTACGGCTCGGTGGCGACTTCGCGTTCGCGTCGGCCACCTGGCAGATCGCCGAGGCACACAGCAGGCACGCACCCACGTATGTGTACCGCTACGACTATGCGCCGCGGACCCTGCACTGGGCGGGGCTGGGCGCGACGCACGCCATGGAGTTGTTGGCGGTGTTCGACACGTACCACACGACTTACGGCGCGCTGCTGACCGCGGTCGGCGACCGCACGTCGGCCCGCCGGGTCAGCCGTGATGTGCAGAGACGCTGGCGGGAGTTCACCCGGACCGGTGAACCGGGGCCGGGCTGGCCCGCCTACGACACCGACGACCGGGCGGTGTTCGTGTTCGACCGCCGGCCCCGCGTCGAATACGACCCTCGGGCGGTGCGGCGTCAGGCCTGGGAAGGGTTCACGCTCGCCGAGGGCTGATCTCGTCACTGTCACTCTGGTCGATTTGCTGCAGGGGGTCGGCGGGATGTGGTTGCGTATCCGGTGTGGACTACCCCCTGGATCCGCTGTCCGCCGACGAGTTTCGCGCGGTGGCAGCGATATTGCGGCGTGAGCACGGAGTCGGGGAGGGCTGGCGGGTCGCCTCAGTGGAACTCGCCGAGCCGTCCAAGGCGGAGCTGGCCGAGTTCGACGGCGGTGGCGCGACCCCGGCCCGGCGGGCGGCCGTCATCTGTCTGGATCGATCGGCCAACGCCACCTACAAGGGCGTGGTGTCGCTGACCGACGACCGGGTCGAGAATTTCGACCACGTCCCGGGTGTTCAGGCCAACTTCACCGTCGACGAGTTCGTCGAATGCGACGAGGTGCTGCGCAGGCATCCCGACGTCATCGCCGCGCTCGCCCGACGCGGTATCACGGACCTGGACAACGTGTTCATGGACACCTGGACCTACGGTGACGCGGTCGCGCCGCCCGAATACCGCGACCGGCGGATCGGGTGGTCGGACACCTGGTACAAGCAGGCCGCCGGGGCCAATCCGTACGCCCACCCGGTCAGCGGCCTGCATTGCGTGATCGACGTCAACAGCATGGAGGTGCTGCGGGTCGAGGATGACGGCAGCAACGAAAAACCCGATGTGATGGGCGAATACGTCCCGCGCCACATCCCGGATCGGATCCGGTCGGCCTCGCGCCGACAGCCCCTCAAGCCGCTGAACATCACCCAGCCCGATGGTCCGTCGTTCACCTTGGACGGCAACCTGCTCCAGTGGCAGAACTGGTCGTTGCGGGTCGGCTTCAACCACCGTGAGGGGATGACGCTGCACAGCGTGCGGTACCGCGACGGTGAGACGAATCGTTCGGTGGCCCACCGGATGTCGTTCGCCGAGATGGTGGTGCCCTACCGGGACTCCTCGGTCGACCACTTCCGGCGTACCGCGTTCGACATCGGCGAGTGGGGTCTGGGATTCATGACCACCTCGCTGGAGCTGGGCTGTGACTGTCTCGGCGAGATCCGTTATCTGGACGCGGTTCTGCACGACAGTAAGGGGGAGCCCTACACGATCACCAACGCGATCTGCATCCACGAAGAAGACAACGCGGTGCTGTGGAAGCACGTCGACCACGACGCCGGTGCCGAGGTGCGCCGGATGCGCAGGCTCACACTGTCATTCCATGTCACGGTGGCCAACTACGAGTACCTGGTGTACTGGCGGCTGTACCAGGACGGCAACATCGAGTGCGAGGTCCGCGCCACGGGGATCATGGTCACCACACCGTTCCCGGCCGGGCCGACGCCGAAGAACGGCACCCTGGTCGACGAGCGTACCTATGCGCCGTTCCATCAGCATTTCCTGATCGCCCGGTTGGACCTCGACATCGACGGGACCGACAACACGGTCTACATGACCGAGTCGTACGCGGAACCGATCAGCCCCGACAACCCGTACGGCCTGTCGCTGGTGGTGCACAACCAGGCGTTGCGCACCGAGCAGGAGGGCAAGCAGGATGTCAGCTTCGCCACCCAGCGGGCGTGGAAGGTGGTCAACACCAACGTCGTCAACGGCCTGGGCACGCACCCGTCCTACAAGCTCGTCCCCACCGGGGCGATCCCGGCCATGTTCGATCCGGCCTCGCCGGTGGTGCAACGCGCCAATGTCATCACCCACACCCTGTGGGTGACCCCGAACCGGCCCGACGAACGCTGGCCGGCGGGGGAGTTCGTCAACCAATCGGTGGCCGACACCGGGCTGGGTGAGTGGACCAGGGCGGACCGGTCGATCGACAACACCGATGTGGTGCTCTGGTACGTGTTCGGCATCCACCACATCACCCGCCCGGAGGACTGGCCGGTGATGCCCGTGGACGTGGTGTCGTTCTGGCTCAAGCCGTTCGGGTTCTTCGACCGCAACCCGGCGCTGGACGTGGCGCCGACCCCGCCGGACGCCTGCGCGCACGGTCACGCCAAGGCGGCGCATCATTAGTTGACACCTGTCATATGTGATGCGGAACACTGCTACGTTGCCTGTGTGCAACCGACTCAGACCGCCGTGCTCGACCGCCCCGAAGACCTGACCTGTGACTGGCTGACCACTGCGCTGGGTTCCGGCCCGGTCAGTGGATTCAGTTTCGAGCGGATCGGAACCGGCCAGATGAGCGAGTGCTATCGCGTTTCGCTGAGCTACGCGCCGGACGCCGAGGGCCCGGTGTCGGTGGTGCTGAAGGTGGCCGCCACCGACCCCAACAGCCGCCAGACCGGGCTGGCGCTGGGGCTCTACGAACGTGAGGTCCGGTTCTACACCGATATCGCCCCGGCCCTGGCTCCCTGGCCGGTCGCGCCGTGCTACCACGCCGCGATCGACACGCAAACCGGCGCATTCGACCTGCTGCTGGGCGATGCCGTACCCGCGGTGGTGGGTGACGAGATCCGCGGCGCCACAGTCGAACAGGCTGGGGTGGCGCTCACCGAGCTGGGCCGCATGCACGGGTCGGCGGCGGGTGCCGAGGCACTGAACCGGGCTGAGTGGCTCAACCGTGAGGCCCCGGTCAACCAGGGTCTGATCGCCGGCCTGTACGCGGCATTCGTCGAGCGCTACGCGGGCCTGATCACGCCGGAACAGCGCCGGGTGTGCGAACGTCTCGTCGAGAGTTTCGACGCCTACCTGGCCGACGAGGGCGCGCCCGAGCGGCCGATGGGTCTGGTGCACGGCGACTACCGGCTCGACAACATGCTGTTCGGCGATGCGGGCGCGGACCGGACGCTGACCGTGGTCGACTGGCAGACCGTCACCAGAGGACCGGCGTTCACCGACGTCGCGTACTTCATCGGCTGCGCCCTGCCCGTCGAGCAGCGCCGCGCCCACTACGACGAGTTGCTGACGACCTATCACCGCGCGCTCGGACCGGACTCGGCGCTGACGCTCGATCAGGTGCGCGACGGCATCCGCAGGCAGAGCTTCTTCGGCGTGATGATGGCGATCATCTCCTCGATGCTGGTGGAACGTACCGAACGCGGCGACGCGATGTTCATGACGATGCTCGACCGGCACTGCAGCCACGTCCTCGACACCCACGCGCTCGATGTCCTTGCGCCACCGGCCATCCCGGAGCCGTTGGTGCCCGCCGCCGAGGACGAGTTCGCGCACACCCCCACCGGCGAAGACCTGTGGAACGAGAGCTGGTACTTCGACTTCGTCGACGCCGAGGCGGGATTCGGCGGCTGGTTCCGGCTGGGGTTGATCCCCAACCAGGACACCGCCTGGGTCAATGTCCTGTTCTGCGGTCCGGGGATTCCGACCGTGGCGCTCAACGACTTTCACGCGCCGCCGGCCGAACCGTCGGCGGTCAAGGGGGAGGGGGTCGAGCTGAACCTGCACCCGGACGAGCCGCTGGAGGTATACCGCCTGACCGCCACGGGCACCGGCGAGGCTTTCGACGACCCGTCGGCATTGCTGCGCGGCGAGTCGGGGCAGGCCATCTCCGTGACGCTGGACCTGACCTGGCACACCGCCGGCGTCCCGTACCAGTACCGGATCACCCCGCGCTACGAGATCCCGTGCACGGTGACGGGGACGGTGATCATCGGCGATCAGACCCACACCGTCGAAGCCGTCGCGGGCCAGCGGGACCATTCGTGGGGTGTGCGGGACTGGTGGGCGATGAACTGGGTGTGGAGCGCGATCCACCTCGATGACGGCACCCACCTGCACGGTGTGGACATCCGGATTCCCGGGATGCCGCCGATCGGTATCGGCTATTCACAGCGCGAAGGCCAACCGCTCGTCGAATTGCAGGCAGTGACAGCGCAATACACGGTCGGCGACGACGGTCTGCCGGTGTCGACCACACTCACGCTGCAACCCGGCGACACCGAGGTAACCGTGGACATCCAGGGCCATGCGCCGGTGCTGCTGGTGGCTCCGGGAGATGACGGCGCCGGCCGCGTCAGTCAGTTCCCCCGGGCCTGGGCGAAGGTGCGCACCGCCGACGGGCGCACCGGGATCGGCTGGCTGGAGTGGAACCGCAACCTGGGCTGACGCAGGCCCCTTTGCACCGCGAGCGTGCGCGTCTGTCGGCCGACACGCCGCGTTTGAGCGGCGGTCTGTGCACGCTCGCCGGCGATCAGGTGATGCGAAAACGCTTGAGCCGCGCAGTCGCTCCGGAGATCAACTCCACGCGGCTGCGCGGCACGCCCAGATGCTGGGCCAGCAGTTTGGTGACGGCGTCATTGGCCTTGCCGTCGACAGCGCGCTCCTGCACATAGATGGTGAGCTCACCGTCGTCGGCGACCTCGACCAGCGGGCCTTTGCGGCTGCCGGGTTTGACGCGGACGGCGACGGTTTCGCTCACGCCGCCATCGTGACGCGAGTGTGCGCAAAATGCTGCCGCGCGGCGGCGTGTCGCGGAGCAGACACGCACGCTCGCGCGGCAACGGGGATCACCGGGCGACGATCACCGAGGAACCGTGGCCGAACAGGCCCTGGTTGGCGGTCACGCCGACCTTCGCGCCCTCGACCTGCCTGCCGGTGGCCTGACCCTTGAGCTGCCAGGTCAACTCGCACACCTGCGCGATGGCCTGGGCCGGGATGGCCTCGCCGAAGCAGGCCAGACCGCCGGACGGGTTGACCGGGACGCGGCCGCCGATGGTGGTCGCGCCCGAACGCAGCAGCTGCTCGCCTTCACCCTTGGCGCACAGGCCCAGGTGCTCGTACCAGTCCAGCTCGAGCGCGGTGGACAGGTCGTAGACCTCGGCCAGGCTGACGTCCTCGGGGCCGATGCCCGCCTCGGCGTAGGCCGCGTCGAGGATCTGGTCCTTGAACACCCGCTCCGGAGCCGGCACGACGGCGGTGGAATCCGTTGCGATGTCCGGCAATTCGGGCAGGTGCTGCGGGTAGCGCGGGGTCACGGTGGAGATGGCGCGCACCGAGGGCACGCCCTCCAGCGAGCCCAGGTGCTTGCGGGCGAAGTCCGCGCTCGCCACGATCAGCGCGGCGGCGCCGTCGGAGGTGGCGCAGATGTCGAGCTGGCGCAGGGGGTCGGAGACCACGGGGCTGGCCAGGACGTCTTCGATCGCGGATTCCTTGCGGTAGCGCGCATTCGGGTTCTGCAGGCCGTGGCGCGAGTTCTTCACCTTCACCTGGGCGAAGTCCTCGGCGGTGGCGCCGTACAGATCCATCCGGCGCCGGGCCAGCAGGGCGAAGTACACCGGGTTCATCGCGCCGAGCAGGTGGAAGCGCTGCCAGTCCGGATCGTTCTTGCGCTCGCCGCCGACGGGCGCGAACGCACCCTTGGGCGTCGTGTCGGCGCCGATCACCAGGGCGACATCGCAGAATCCGGCCAGGATCTGGGCGCGGGCGCTCTGCAGTGCCTGCGAGCCCGATGCGCAGGCCGCGTAGCTCGAGGACACCGGCACGCCGTTCCAGCCCAGCTTCTGGGCGAACGTCGACCCGGCGATGAAGCCCGGGTAGCCGTTGCGGATGGTGTCGGCACCGGCGATGAACTGGATCTGCTGGGCGTTCAGGCCGGCCTCGGCCAGGGCGGCCCGCGCGGCGACGACGCCGTACTCGGTGAAGTCGCGTCCCCACTTGCCCCACGGGTGCATGCCCGCGCCGAGGATGTACAAAGGCTCTGGACTCATCAGGCTGTGCCCTCCTTGCTCCTCGCGTCCGCAACCCTCCAGGCGTGGGTGGTGCGCTCGACGCCCTCGTCGTCGGTGGAGAGCGTCATGGTGGTCAGCTCCATCTCCATGCCGACCTTGAGGTCGGCGGCGAGGGTGCCTTCGACGACCTTGCCGAGCACGATCAGACCTTCGTCGGCCAGCTCGACCGCGGCGATCGCGAACGGCTCGAACGGGTCGGTCTTGGGGTACGGCGACGGCGGGAGATACCGATTCTCGGTGTAGCTCCACACCTTTCCGCGGCGGGACAGCGGAACCAGGTCAAGGGTGTCGCTGTCGCAGGCCGGGTTGGGGCAGTTGTTCTCGCGCGGCGGGAACACGTAGGTGGCGCACTGGGTGCACTTGCCGCCGATCAGGTGGGTGGCACCGGCGTCGTCGGTGGCGAACCATCCGTCGATCGCGGGTTGCGAAGATGCTGCTGGCACGCGGCCAGCCTAAACGATCAAGACCGCAGAACTGAAACGTGTTGCAGTTTTGTCCCGCGGACCAAGATTTTCGGTTGAAGAGTACGAAACTGTTTCGTACTCTTCGTGCATGGTTCGAGGTATGGAGCGTGAGCAGGCCGTGCTGGCCGCGACGGCCGAGCTGCTGGTGGACCGCGGATATCAGGCGCTGACCATTGATGCCGTGGCCGCACGGGCCGGTGCCAGCAAGGCCACCATCTACCGCAGGTGGCCGAACAAGGCCCAGCTCGTCCGCGCCACCTTGGACGCCGCGGACGCCGCCCGCAACGCGTCCGTGCCCGATACCGGGCAGCTGCGCAGCGACCTGTTCGCCGTCATGGAGGCCGTCGCGGCGGACGTGGCGGACCCGCTGACCCGGGTGACCGCGGAACTCGCGACGCTGATGCGCCACGATGCACAACTGGCCGAGGCCATCCGCGAACACCTCGCCCAAGAGGAGCTCTCGCCGTTCCACGATGCGCTGCGACGAGCCATCGCCCGGGGTGACCTCGCCGCCGACACCGATGTCGAGCTCATCCACGACGTGGCCGAGGCGATGATCCTGCGCCAGGTTCACCTCGACCTGCCGGTCGACGCGGCATTCAGTGCGCGGCTCATCGATGACGTGCTGCTGGTGCTGCTCGGAGGTGCCGGCCGATGACCGTCGTGATCGCCGGTGCCGGACCGACCGGGCTTACTCTCGCCATCGAGCTGGCCCGCCGCGGCGTGCCCTGCCGGGTGCTGGACAAGGCGGCGGCGCTGTTCCCCGGCTCGCGCGGTAAGGGGCTGCAACCGCGCACCCTGGAGGTCTTCGACGACCTCGGCGTGATCGGTGCCGTGCTGGCCGCCGGTGAGGCCTTTCCGCCCATGCGGCTGTACCGCGGCACAGACGTGGTTTGGCAGAAGCGGATCTACGACCTGCTGGGACTGCCGGAGCTGGAACCCACCCCGGCGGTGCCGTACCCGGACACCTGGCTGATCCCGCAGTGGCGCACCGACCAGATCCTGGCGGCGCGGTTCGCCGAACTCGGCGGGGCCATCGAATTCGGCACCGAGGTAACAGGTTTCACGCAAGACAGCGACGGCGTCACGGTGCAGACGAGTCGGGGTCCCATCAATGCCGACTACCTGGTCGGCGCCGACGGCGGCCGTAGCACGGTCCGCAAGGCATCCGGTGTCGACTTCCTGGGCGGTGCGCTCACCGAGGAACGCATCATCGTGGGCGACGTGCGGGCCTCCGGCCTCGACGGCCGGTGTTGCCACCTGCTGACCCGGGACGGCGACCAGTCCACCCGGTTCTCGCTGTGGAACCTGCCGGGCAGTGAGCACTACCAGCTGGTGGTGACGATGGCGCCGGGCGACGAGGTTCCCGCGCTGACCCTCGACGGCATGCAGGCGGTGCTCGAACAACGGTCGGGTCGAGACGACGTGAGGCTGTCGGATCTGCGCTGGATCTCGCTGTATGGGGTGAACCTGCTCATGGCGCAACGCTTCCGGATGGGGCGAGTGCTCCTCGCCGGGGACGCGGCCCACGTGCATTCACCGGCTGGGGGACAGGGCGTCAACACCGGGGTGCAGGATGCCTACAACCTCGGCTGGAAGCTGGCCGCGGTGTCGGCCGGAGCGCCCGAGGCCCTGCTGGACAGCTATGAGGCGGAACGTCTGCCGGTGGCCGCCGACGTGCTGCACCTCAGCGGCCTGTTGCATCGCCAGGGGTTCGGCGCGGCGGGGCCGGCGCCGGCGGCCATCCACCAGTTGGACATCAACTACCGCGGTGGCCCGCTCGCCGTCGACACAGATCCGGTCGGTGCTCTGCGCGCCGGAGACCGGGCTCCCGACGGTCTGCTGCCGGACGGCCGCCGACTGTTCGACGTGTTCCGCGGTCCGCACTGGACCGTGCTCCAATTCGGCTCCGATCCAGTCGATTTCGGGGTACCGCAGCTGAGCCTGGGGGTCACTGCCGACTACGACGTGCCCGTCGGCTCCTACGTGCTGGTCCGCCCCGACGGCTACGTCGGCGCGATCAGCACCCGGCCTGAAGTCATTCGCGACCAACTGTGCCGAGCAGGGGAGGCGCCAACCGCTATTTCAAGTGTCGGAGCAGCTCGTCGCGAGACCACGGCGTCAGGCGAAACCGGCCGTCTCGAATGACCGCGATCGCCACGTCATTCGCATCGAGCCCGGAATGGTCAGTGGGGGAGAAGTGGTATTCGCCTTCCGGCGTGAGGCATGTCAGTGAGTCCATGGCCTGCTGGACTGCCTGCGGCGCGTCATCGCCGGCCGCGTCGACAGCTGCCGCAATCAGCTTCGCGGCGGTGTATCCGTCCACCGCGAACTGAGAGGGTGGTGCGCCGTGCCGGATATCGAACGGTTCGGTGAGAGCGGCGATGACAGTACGGGTCGCTGACGGCGGCAGATCCGACACCACACTCACCAATGAGGTCGCCACGACGATGCCGTCGGCGCCCGGGCCGACTTCGGTCACGAAGCTGGGGCTCGCGGCGCCGAGCCCCGCGACCATCGGAATGCTCAGGCCGGCTGACCGGAAGGCCAGCGCCAATCCGGTCGCGGGTGGACCGGTGACCCATGCCATCAAGGCGTGCGCGCCGCTCTCGGCGACCTCGGCGACAGCGGGTCCGAAATTCTCGGTGTCGACCTTGACCGACACGACGGTGGCCGCTTCGATTCCGAACTGGCCCAACATGGCTTCCTGCGTCGCCCATGCCTCGCGGTTGAACACGCTGTCGGAATCGAAGGTGACCGCGATTCTGGTCAGGCCGTGATCCCGGCAGTATCTGAGAAGCTGGGCGGCGACCAGATGTCCCGTCGGCGGTGACATGAACACATACGGACGGACGGGATCGACCTGGGTGTGCGCGGCTCCGGTCGATACGTACACCACCCGGCGTTCATCGGTGTGCGGCAGGACCGCCAAACTCGCGTTGGAGAACGATGTTCCGACGACGGCAGCGACACCGCGGTCGGCCAACCGGTGGTAGGCGGCCACCGCACCCGGGGGGAGACTCTCGTCGTCCTCGACCGCCAGCTCCACGCGGCGACCGAGTACACCGCCCGCGTCGTTGAGCTGCTGTACCGCGAGCTCGGCTCCGTCCCGGTTTTCCAGACCCATGTAATTCGAGCCGGTCAGCGACGTCACCTGCCCGATCACGATCGGAGGTGACGGCGGCACGATGGAAGGTTAGCGCGACCACCGTGGCGTCGATCCGTTACCCGGCGGCGTCGAGCAGAATCCGGACCAGGTCATCGTGGTTGTCGCGCATGAGGTTATGCGCCCCGTCGAGCGAATGTGTCGTCCACGCCGGGTCGGTCCGCAGCCGCTCGTACGTGGGCGCGAAGGGCGATTCGGTCGGCCAGCGCTGCGCGTAGACGAACGTCCGGCGGACATCCGGCGGTGTGTTGCCGAGCCGGATCGGCTGCAGCAGCGATGCCAGCGGGTGTGCCGTCGCGCGTGCGTCGAAGAACGGCAGCGGCGGCACGCCGTAACCCGTGGCATCCACGCCGATGTACCACTCGCGTTGTGCGTCGTTGGTCAAGGTCCAACAGGAATCGCCGTCGCGCGGCACGAACGCATCCAGGTACACCAGCGAATCAACCTGCTGCGGTACACGATCCGCAACAGCGGTGATCACCATGCCCCCGTAACTGTGGCCGACCAGGACGGTATCGGTCACCTGCCGGGACCTCATCTCGGCGATCACATCGGTGATGTGGGTTTCCAGGTTGACCCCGGCATGGGCCAGGTGGGCACGCTCGGCCACCCCGGTCAGCGTCGGCGCCAGCACCCGGTGACCTTCGGCGCGCAACGCGGCGGCGAGATCGTCGAAGCACCACCCGCCGTGGCAGGCACCGGGCACCAGCACATAGGTCCTCATCGGGAACTCCTGTCGGCGAGGGTGTTTCGCCGATATTCGGCGGTGACGCGGGCCAGCTCCTCGGGATCTCCGGCGTGCATCTCGCGATTGGCATGCACCACGGCCGTGGTCTCGGGGACCCGGCGGGCCTCGTAGCCGGCGACGCCCCGGCCGGCGGCAAGCTCATCGGCGAGGGCGCGGGCGTCGAGGATGGCCTGGGAACCGCCGTTGGCGCCGACGGGGTACATCGGATGCGCGGCGTCCCCCAGCAGCGTGACGCGTCGAGTACCCCAGCGGGACAACGGCTCGCGGTCGACCATCGGATACTCGAACACCGCCTCGGATCGGTTGACCAGTTCAGCCGGGTCCAGCCAGTCCAGCCGCCAGCCCGACATGCGGGCCGCCACCGTCGCGGGATCGACCTCGGTGTTCCAGTTCGCATCCCCCGGAAGTGGACCGGGCGCGGCCTCGGTGACCTGCAGCACCCAGTTCACCTGATCGCCGCCGATGGGGTAGGTGACCAGTTCGACCCCGTCGTCACCTTTGACGATGGCCATCGTGCGGCCGTCGAGAAACGGCTGAATATGGCCGGCGCCCCGGAACATCCGCACGCCCGACCAGGCCAGTGGATCGGGACCGGGGTGCAACTGCCTGCGCACCTCGGAGTGCACGCCGTCCGCGCCGACGAACACCGCGGCGGTGAACTCACCTGCGTGCGTGGCCACGCGCACCCGGTGGTCGGATTCCTCGAAACCGGTGACCGCGGCGCCGGTGCGTACCGCGTCGGGACCCAGCCGGGTTCGGACCGCCTCGAGCAACAGCATCTGCAGCCGTCCGCGATGCACCGAGCACTGCGGATACCCGTAGCCGCCTTCGATTCCGCGGGGCTCGCGGAACAACAGGGCGCCGTCGGAGCGGTAGAAATCGATCACGGCGGGGGTCGCGGACATGGCCAGTAGGGCCTCGCCCAGGCCGAGTTCGGAGAGTTCGCGTACCGCGTGGGGCAACAGGTTGATGCCGACGCCGAGGGCCCGCAGTTCCCGGGCGCTCTCCAGGACTGTGACCTGGAAGCCCTTGGCGTGCAGCGCGAGTGCGGTGCTGAGGCCGCCGATTCCGGCGCCGGCGATGACGATGGGGTCTGTGGACATGACTCCAGCCTGGTCAGCGTCGAATGATAAGTCCAATACATAGTCATTCCACAAACTATTGTGATTTCTTATGGAATTGCGCCAGCTCGAATACTTCGTCGCGGTGGCCGAGGAAGCCAACTTCACCCGTGCCGCCGAGCGTGTTCACGTCGCGCAACCTGCAGTCAGCGCGCAGATCCGGCATCTGGAACGCGAACTCGGCCATGAGCTGTTCGACCGCAGCCGCCGGGCGGTGCGGCTGACCGCTGCCGGCGCGGCGGTGCTGCCGCACGCCCGGGCGGCGCTGGCCGCGGTAACCGCGGCCCGCACTGCCGTCGACGAACTCGGCGCGCTGGTGCGGGGTTCGGTGGTGGTGGGCACCGTGACGGCCCATGACTTCGACATGCCGGATCTGCTGGCCCAGTTCCACGCCGCGCACCCGCTGGTCGACATCACCCTGACCACCGACGAGTCCGACGCACTGCTGGACGGTCTGCGTTCGGGACGCCTCGATGTGGCCATCGTGTCGGTGGGCGCCGAACTGCCTGCCGGTTTGGCTGCCGAGGTGGTGACCGATCAGCGCATCGTCGCCGCCGTGGCGGACGACCATCCGTGGGGTCGGCGACACCGTGTCGCGCTGCGTGATCTCGTGGACCACCCGATCATCGCCCTGCCGAGCGGCGCCGGGATCCGCCACCAGTTCGACCAGGCCTGCCGTGCGTCCGGGGTGGCGGTACGCGTCGCCTTCGAGGCGAGTACCCCGAATGCGTTGGCCGAGCTCGCCGAGCGTGGGCTCGGAGTCGCGGTGTTGCCGGAATCCGTGGCCATCACCCGCCCGGCGCTGCACCCGCTGCCCATCACGCCCGAGCTGCGCGGCCGGCTGGTGTTCGCGTGGCGGGTGCAGGGCCCGATGAGCCCGGCCGCCAAGGTCTTGATCGAGATGGCTCGTCGCCGTCTGCGCGTCGGTGGCCCCGCATAGAGTGAGGGCCGTGAGCCCCGCGAAGACCGAGACGAAGAACGCGCCGAACCCGACCGCCGACGACAAACCCACATTGATGCTTCTCGATGGCAATTCGCTGGCTTTCCGGGCGTTTTACGCGCTGCCCGCCGAGAATTTCAAGACCCAGGGCGGGCTGACCACCAATGCGGTCTACGGGTTCACCTCGATGTTGATCAACCTGCTGCGGGACGAGCAGCCCAGCCACGTGGCGGCCGCGTTCGACGTGTCGCGCCAGACCTTCCGCAAGGACAAGTACCCGGAGTACAAGGAAGGCCGGTCCGCCACGCCCGACGAGTTCCGCGGGCAGATCGACATCACCAAGGAGGTGCTCGGCGCTCTTGGCATCACCGCGCTGGCCGAGCCGGGCTTCGAGGCCGACGACATCATCGCGACGCTGGCCACCCAGGCCGAGCAGGAGGGCTATCGGGTGCTGGTGGTCACCGGCGACCGTGACTCGCTGCAGTTGGTCACCGACAACGTCACCGTGCTCTACCCGCGCAAGGGGGTCAGCGAGCTGACCCGGTTCACCCCGGACGCGGTGGTGGAGAAGTACGGGCTGACCCCGACGCAGTATCCGGATTTCGCGGCCCTGCGTGGGGACCCGAGCGACAACCTGCCCGGCATCCCCGGGGTCGGGGAGAAGACGGCGACCAAGTGGATCGTCGAGTACGGCTCGCTGCAGTCACTGGTCGACAACGTCGAGAAGGTCAAGGGCAAGGTGGGCGACTCGCTGCGGGCCAACCTGTCCAGCGTGGTGCTCAACCGTGAGCTGACCGATCTGGTGCGCGACGTACCCCTGGCCCAGACGCCGGACACGCTGCGGATGCAGCCCTGGAACCGCGACCAGATCCACCGGCTGTTCGACGACCTGGAATTCCGCGTCCTGCGGGACCGGCTGTTCGAGACCCTGGTCGCCTCCGAGCCGGAGGTCGAGCACGGGTTCGACGTCCGTGGCCGGGCGCTGGAACCAGGAGAGCTCGCGGCGTGGCTCGCCGAGCACAGCCTGGGCAACCGGTTCGGCCTGGCCGTGGTCGGCACCCACCTGGCCTACGACGCCGACGCCACCGCGCTGGCCATCGTGGCGGCCGACGGCGACGGGCGTTACATCGACACCGCCACGCTGACCCCTGAGGACGAGGAGGCGCTGGCGCGGTGGCTGGGGGATCCCGGCCCGCCGAAGGCGCTGCACGAGGCGAAACTGGCCATGCATGATCTGGCCGGCCGGGGCTGGACGCTGCGCGGCGTCACCTCCGACACCGCGCTGGCCGCCTATCTGGTGCGTCCGGGCCAGCGCAGCTTCGCACTCGACGACCTGGCGGTGCGCTACCTGCGCCGTGAGCTGCGGGCCGAAACGCCTGAGCAGCAACAGCTTTCGCTTCTGGACGATTCGGACGGCGTCGACGAGCAGGCGGTGCAGACGCTGATCCTGCGGGCCTGCGCGGTGCTGGACCTCGCCGACGCGCTGGACGAGGAACTGGCCCGTATCGACTCGTCGTCACTGCTGGGCCGGATGGAGCTGCCGGTGCAGCGGGCGCTGGCCCAGATGGAGTCCATCGGCATCGCCGTCGACCTGGACAAGCTGCAGGAGCTGCAGAGCGAGTTCGCCGATCAGATCCGCGACGCCGCCGAGGCCGCCTATGCGGTGATCGGCAAGCAGATCAACCTCGGGTCGCCCAAGCAGCTGCAGGTGGTGCTGTTCGACGAACTCGAGATGCCGAAGACCAAACGCACCAAGACCGGTTACACCACCGACGCGGATGCGCTGCAGTCCCTGTTCGACAAGACCGGGCACCCGTTCCTGCAGCACCTACTGGCCCACCGTGACGCCACCCGGCTCAAGGTCACGGTCGACGGCCTGCTCAACTCGGTCGCCTCCGACGGCCGCATCCACACCACCTTCAACCAGACCATCGCGGCGACCGGCCGGCTCTCGTCGACCGAGCCCAACCTGCAGAACATCCCGATCCGTACCGAGGCGGGTCGTCGCATCCGCGACGCGTTCGTCGTCGGCCAGGGTCCGGACGGACCGTATGCCGAGCTGATGACCGCCGACTACAGCCAGATCGAGATGCGGATCATGGCGCACCTGTCCCGGGACGAAGGCCTCATCGAAGCGTTCAACACCGGTGAGGACCTGCACTCGTTCGTGGCGTCGCGGGCCTTCTCGGTGCCCATCGACGAGGTGACCCCGGAGCTGCGGCGCCGGGTCAAGGCGATGTCCTACGGGCTGGCCTACGGGCTGAGCGCCTACGGGTTGGCCAGCCAGCTCAAGATCTCCACCGAAGAGGCCAAGGTGCAGATGGAGCAGTACTTCGACCGGTTCGGCGGGGTACGCGACTACCTGCGTGACGTGGTCGACCAGGCCCGCAAGGACGGGTTCACCTCGACGGTGCTGGGCCGTCGTCGCTACCTGCCGGAGCTCGACAGCACCAACCGCAACGTGCGCGAGGCGGCCGAGCGGGCCGCCCTGAACGCGCCGATCCAGGGCAGCGCCGCCGACATCATCAAGGTGGCGATGATCAACGTCGACGCGGCGATCAAGGACGCCGGGCTGAAGTCCCGGATGCTCCTGCAGGTCCACGACGAGCTGTTGTTCGAGGTGGCCGAGGGGGAGCGGGACACCTTGGAGGCGCTGGTCCGCGAGCACATGGGCAACGCCTACCCGCTGGACGTGCCGCTGGAGGTATCGGTGGGGTACGGCCCCAGCTGGGACGCCGCGGCGCACTAGCCGCCCATCGGGCGCCGGCTAGCGGGCGTCGGCGCCCAGCCCCACACCCAGTGCGATCAGCGCGGCCCCCATCACGCGTTCGATCCGGCGACGGATGTGGGTGCGGTTGAGGACGTTTCGGGCCCGGTCGGCGGCCACGACGACACCGACGCACCACGACGTGTCGATCACCAGCTGAATGGCGGCGAGCACCAGCAGAGTCGGCAGCACCGGGCCGGTGGTGGGCAGGAACTGGGGGAGTACGACGATGCCGAAGGCCGCCGCCTTCGGGTTGGCGGCGATGGACAGCAGGGCCGCGCGGAACGCCGCCGCCGGGGTGCGGCCGCGTGGCGGCAGTGCCACGTCCATGCCGGCCGGGTGCTTCGCGCTGCGCCAGGCGCTGACACCGAGCCAGACCAGGATCGCGGCCCCGACGATGTGCAGCGCCAGTGACAGCCAGTGGTTGGCGGTCAGCAGGATCGACAGTCCGCCGCCGCCGGCCAGGGTCCAGCCGCAGATGCCGATCTCGTTGCCGACCACCGCCGCCAGCCCCGCGGATCTGCCGTCACGCACCGAGCGGTGCAGGAACAGCGCAGTCGCCGGACCGGGCAGCGCGGCAAGGATCACCGACGCGACCAGGAAGGCAGGCAGTACGTCGAGGATGTGGGCGAGCATGGATGTCAGTAACGCACAGGCGCCTGATAGTTGGCCATCCAGTGCAGGATCGGCGCGGCCGACCGTGCGGCGGTCACGGAGTAGACCTCTTCCTGCTGCAGCGCGTACACCTGGGCATCGCCGAAGCCGCGGTCGATGCGGTCGCGGACGAAGGCCAGCTCGACGACCGCGGCGGCGAACGCCGCGACCGCCTTGCCCGCTGGCCGTCCGCCGGCGAGCGTGGCCTGCTTGATCGCCGCATGGCGGGTCTTCAACGCCCCGAGCCAGGTGGCCTCGTTGGGGGTGATCAGGCCAGCGGCGACCATGCCAGGCAGTTTGGCGGCCACCACGCGCTGCTCGCGGCGGCGACTGGTGACCGCGACCACGATCATGATGACGAAGATCGGCACCATCCAGACCACGTACACGATGAAGTAGGTCCCGGCTCCCACCAGCGACGAACCGTTCCACAGTCCGTGCATGAACACCGCGCCGAGATATCCGGCCAGGATGTACAGAATCTTGGCGCCGGCGCTGCGCCGTTGCAGCGCGAAGTACACCCCGATGGCGGTCATCGTGGTGAACAGCGAGTGGGCGAACGGGGCCATGATGAGGCGCATCGCGGCGGTGACGAGCGACCCGGCCAGTGAGTCGGCGCTGGAGATGTACATGATGTCTTCCAGCCAGGCGAAACCGATGCCGACCAGGCCTGCGTACACCAGGCAGTCGGTCAGTGAGTTGAGCTCGTTGCGGCGCCGCCCGGTCATCATGATCTGCAGGAACAGGCCCTTGGCGGCCTCCTCGATGAACGGTGCCCGGATCGCCACCGAGGCGAAGCTGTGGGCCGATTCAGCCGAGTCGACACCGGGCGCCAGCAGCGCATCGGTGAACAGGCTCAGGATCAGGGACAGCACGACCGCCACCGCGGCACCCCAGCCGAAGGCGAGCAGCAGCAGCCGGGGCGGTTCGGGTTCCCACCGGTCCAGCCACAGGTACGCGAACACGGCCCCGGTCATCACGATGCTGGACAGGGTGAAACCGATGATCGCGCCGGCCGGGTTGAGCGCGGTGAACAGCAGTACCAGTGCCCCGATGACGACGCCGCAGGCGATGATCGCGGCCAGCGGGGCGCCGACCTTGCGAACCGGCCTCGGCAATGGAGCGGTGACCGGAAACCACTGCCGATGGGTCGGTCCGGGGGTCGGGTAGTACGCCACCTGCAGAGCGTAGCCGCGGGCGCACTCGATTCCGGGCACAAAATCGGGCGACCGCCCGGCAAGCCCCGGCCACCCCCGCTGCGGGGGCGGTTTGTCCTGCGTGTGCCTGGTCGAGTACCCTCGTTACGTATCTGTGTACGCAGCTCGACGCGTCATGGATCGGCACTACCGCAATAACAGCAATACAACTGTCCCTACGAGTAAACCTGTCCGGAGCAACCCACCACATGCCAAGTCCCTCCGTCACGTCCCCGCAAGTTGCCGTCAACGACATCGGCTCCGCGGAGGATTTCCTCGCCGCCATCGACAAGACCATCAAATACTTCAACGATGGCGACATCGTCGAAGGGACCATCGTCAAGGTGGACCGCGATGAGGTCCTGCTCGACATCGGCTACAAGACCGAAGGTGTCATTCCTTCGCGCGAACTTTCCATCAAGCACGACGTCGACCCCAACGAGGTCGTTTCCGTGGGCGATGAAGTCGAGGCCCTCGTTCTCACCAAGGAGGACAAAGAAGGCCGCCTGATCCTGTCCAAGAAGCGCGCACAGTACGAGCGGGCTTGGGGCACCATCGAAGAGCTCAAGGAGAAGGACGAGGCCGTCAAGGGCACCGTCATCGAGGTCGTCAAGGGCGGCCTGATCCTCGACATCGGCCTGCGCGGCTTCCTGCCCGCCTCCCTGGTCGAGATGCGTCGCGTCCGCGATCTGCAGCCGTACATCGGCAAGGAGATCGAGGCCAAGATCATCGAGCTGGACAAGAACCGCAACAACGTGGTGCTGAGCCGCCGCGCCTGGCTGGAGCAGACCCAGTCCGAGGTGCGCAGCGAGTTCCTCAACCAGCTGCAGAAGGGCGCCATCCGCAAGGGTGTCGTCTCCTCGATCGTCAACTTCGGCGCCTTCGTCGATCTCGGCGGCGTCGACGGTCTGGTGCACGTCTCCGAGCTGTCCTGGAAGCACATCGATCACCCGTCCGAGGTGGTTCAGGTGGGCGACGAGGTCACCGTCGAGGTGCTCGACGTCGACATGGATCGCGAGCGGGTTTCGCTGTCGCTCAAGGCGACTCAGGAAGATCCGTGGCGTCACTTCGCCCGCACCCACGCGATCGGCCAGATCGTGCCGGGCAAGGTCACCAAGCTGGTGCCGTTCGGTGCGTTCGTCCGCGTCGAGGAGGGCATCGAGGGTCTGGTGCACATCTCGGAGCTGTCCGAGCGCCACGTCGAGGTCCCGGACCAGGTGGTCCAGGTCGGCGACGACGCGATGGTCAAGGTCATCGACATCGACCTGGAGCGTCGCCGGATCTCGCTGAGCCTCAAGCAGGCCAACGAGGACTACACCGAAGAGTTCGACCCGTCGAAGTACGGCATGGCCGACAGCTACGACGAGCAGGGCAACTACATCTTCCCCGAGGGCTTCGACGCCGAGACCAACGAATGGCTCGAAGGCTTCGACAAGCAGCGGGAGGAGTGGGAGGCCCGCTACGCCGAGGCCGAGCGCCGGCACAAGATGCACACCACCCAGATGGAGAAGTTCGCCGCGGCCGAGGCCGAGGAAGCTGCCCGTCCGGTGTCCAACGGGTCCTCGCGGTCGGAGGAGTCCACCGGTGGCACGCTGGCCAGCGATGCACAGCTCGCCGCTCTGCGCGAGAAGCTCGCAGGCAACGCCTAAGTAGTACTGCAACGAACGCCCCGGCCCTTTGGGTCGGGGCGTTCGTCGTTCGGGGGGCCTGTCAGACTGTGGGGCGTGCTTCGCATCGGGTTAACCGGCGGTATCGGCGCCGGGAAGTCAACAGTGTCGGCCACATTCAGCGATCTCGGCGGCATCGTCGTCGACGGCGACGTCATCGCGCGTGAGGTGGTCGAACCCGGAACCGAGGGTCTGGCCAAGCTGGTCGAGGCGTTCGGTGAGGGGATCCTGCTCCCCGAGGGGGCGTTGAACCGTCCCGCACTCGCCGCCGTCGCGTTCAGCGACGACGAGAAGCGCGCCACCCTGAACGGCATCGTGCATCCGCTGGTGGCGCACCGCCGATCGGAACTCATTGCGGCGGCGCACGAAGACGCGGTGATCGTCGAGGACATCCCGCTGCTGGTGGAATCTCAGATGGCGCCGATGTTCCCGTTGGTCATCGTGGTCAACGCCGACCCGGAGATCCGCGTCAAGCGGCTCATCGAGTACCGCGGATTCACCGAGGAAGATGCTCGCGCCCGGATCGCCGCGCAGGCCACCGAGGAGCAGCGCCGCGCGGTCGCCGATGTGTGGCTGGACAATTCGGGCAGCCCCGGCGCCGTAGTGGAAGCGGCCCGTGCCCTCTGGCACGAGCGGATCCTGCCGTTCGCGCACAACCTGCAGATCCGGCAGCCGGCCCGGCGCGAGCCCGTCGTGGTGCCTTATGACCCGACGTGGCCGGATCAGGCCCGACGGATCCTGGCCCGGCTGAACACCGCATGTGGACATCGTGCGGTACGCATCGACCACATCGGATCGACCGCCGTGCCCGGGATGGACGCCAAGGATGTCATCGACGTACAGGTGACCGTGGCGTCCCTGGCGGTCGCCGACGAACTCGCCGACGCGCTGTTGACGGCCGGTTATCCGGTGGTGCCGGGGATTACCGCCGACACTCCGCATGATGACGATCCGGCGTTGTGGCACAAGCGTTTCCATGCCTCGGCGGACCCGGGCCGGCCGACCAACGTGCACATCCGGGTGGACGGCCGGCCCAATCAGCGGTTCGCGCTGATGTTCGTCGACTGGCTGCGGGCCAACCCGGGCGTACAGGCCGACTATCTGGCCGCCAAGCGGGCCGCGATGGCCACACCGGACTACGCCGTGGCCAAGGAGCCGTGGTTCCTGGATGCCTACCGGCGCGCCCAGAAGTGGGCAGAGGCGACGGATTGGCAGCCCTAGGGCGCTGAGCCGCACCGGTTTTCGCACCTGGCCGACCAGCGGGCACGTGTCTGGGCTGCTCGCACGCCGTGCGGTAGCGTTCGAAGCGTCCGAAGGGGGGACGCATGTCACCAGCCAAAACGGCGTTGGTCCCGGTTCGTCAGATCGCGGCCCACGAGCTGGTCGTAGACCAGATGCGGCGGGCGTTGGAACTCGGTCAGTTCCGGCCCGGCGATCGGCTGCCCACCGAACGCGAACTCTCGGACATGCTCGACGTCTCGCGCACGACCGTGCGCGCGGCCGTGGCCGTCCTCGAGAAGGAGGGCCTGATCACCGTGCGGCGTGGCCGGGGCGGTGGGTTCACGGTCCAGGCGCCGCAGTACGACCCGGCCGAGATGCGCCGCGAGCTGCGCCGCAACAAGCGTGAGGTCCGCGATGCGTTCGACTACCGCATCATCGTCGAGACGGGAGCCACCCGGCTGGCCGCCGAGCGCCGCCGCGCCACCGATGTCACCGAGCTACGCAAGCTGCTCAAAGGCATGGAGTCCGCGCTGCGGGTCGGGATGGATGAGCCGTCGGCCCGGCACACCACGGACTTCCAGACGCTGGACTCGGCGTTTCACCTCGGCATCGCCCAGGCTTCGCAGAATGACCGGCTGCTGGAGGCGGTGGCCGACGCCCGCCGGCGGATGTGGCTACCGGTCGGTGCCATCTTCGGACGTCTGGAGCCCAACGCCAACGACTACCACGAGGCGATCCTCGAAGCGATCGAGAACCGTGATCCCGAGTTGGCCGCCGCGCAGATGGCGGCCCACATCGATGACACCCGGCACACGGTCGAGTCCTGGCTGAAGCGCTGACGCTCAGGCGGCAGGCGGCGCGGGTTCCTCCGGTGCCGGGGCCGCCGGATCGACGGGCGCAGGCAGCGCGGTATCCGATCCGGGCGGAACGGCGTCGGGGATGGTGCCCGGCACCGAGTTGTTCAGCGGTGCGCCGCAGGGCAGGCTGCCGTAGTTCGGATCGTCCTTGGGACGGGTGAGCCGCGGGCCGACGAACGTGTCGGCCTGGGCGACGACCTGGTCGTCCACCAGGATCTCGCAGTGCAGGTTCGCCGAGTACGGCCAGTCGATCCGGACCGCCATGCCGGCGGTCTGCGGATTGGAGACCACGCCGGTGGCTTCGAAGATGCGGCCCGGCAGCATCGACGGGTCGGCGGTGTTGATGTTCTGGTCGTCGATCTTGTAGGCGATGGTCGCGTTACGCGACACGCCGTCGATCCGTGCGCGGTAGGTGACGTTGTGGAGCTGCTGGTCGGGCAGCGGCTCGACCTGGGGCGGTGCCTCGGGGTCGGCGTGTGCCGCAGCGGGGATCAACAGTGCGCCGGTGAGCAGTCCTGCCAGCGCGGGGAGGACTCCCCAGGCGTACTTAGCTGAACTCATGAATCCCGACCTTACGCGTCTCTCCACGTGAGGGCCATTCCGTTGCCGGACAACCACCGATCAAGCTGATAGCCGCAGCTCGCCAGGCCCTCGATCGCGCCGGCCGCGGTTTGCACCGCCTGCTCGCCGACCTCCGGGCTGAGCAGACCGTGCCGCACGGCGGTGAGCAACTCGTCGACGTCACACAGCTCGACGCCGCGCCCGGTGCGGATCACCAGGTCCAGGTAGTGGTCCTCGGAATGCCAGGCGCTCGGACCCGCGGTGTAGCTGCCGATGTCGAGGTAGAAGTCCTGGTCACGCTCGTGGCCGGGGTTGAAATGGAACACGCTGGCCCGCAGCCCGAGGGACGGCAGCAACCAGGACTCCAGGTAGTGGAACTGGGCCCGGCCGGGCGTCGGCCGGGCCATGTAGAGGCCCCAGGGCTCGACGGTGTAGACGTCGACGGCCCGCACGATGCCTTTAGGGTCGGTGTTCGTGCGGGCCACCAGGTCGAATGTCTCGTGCTTGGGCGGGTGGATGGGCCAAGCCTACGCGTGCAGCGAACGCGGGCGGAAGTTGTCGGTGCGCAGTTCTAGGCTGGTGAGCATGGCCTTCGCGACCGAACATCCTGTGCTCGCGCATTCGGAGTACCGGGCTGTCGACGATATCGTCCGCACCGGCGCCCGGTTCGAGGTGGTCAGTGAGTACGACCCGGCCGGTGACCAGCCGGCCGCCATCGACGAGCTGGAGCGCCGGATCAAGGCCGGCGAGCGCGACGTGGTCCTGCTCGGCGCCACCGGTACCGGCAAGTCGGCCACCACCGCGTGGCTGATCGAGCGGCTGCAGCGGCCCACCCTGGTGATGGCGCCGAACAAGACGCTGGCCGCCCAGCTGGCCAACGAGTTGCGGGAGATGTTGCCGCACAACGCCGTTGAGTACTTCGTCTCGTACTACGACTACTACCAGCCCGAGGCGTACATCGCCCAGACCGATACGTACATCGAGAAGGACAGCTCGATCAACGACGATGTCGAGCGGTTGCGGCACTCGGCGACCTCGAGCCTGCTGTCCCGGCGCGACGTGGTCGTGGTGGCCTCCGTGTCGTGCATCTACGGCCTCGGCACCCCGCAGTCCTACCTCGACCGCTCGGTGGAGCTGGAGGTCGGCCAGGAGGTGCCACGCGACGGGCTGCTGCGGCTGTTGGTGGACGTGCAGTACAACCGCAACGACATGGCGTTCACCCGCGGCACGTTCCGGGTGCGCGGGGACACCGTCGAGATCATCCCGTCCTACGAGGAGCTCGCGGTCCGCATCGAGTTCTTCGGCGACGAGATCGAGGCGCTGTATTACCTGCACCCGCTGACCGGCGACATCGTCCGTCAGGTCGACTCGCTGCGCATCTTCCCGGCCACCCACTATGTGGCGGGGCCGGAGCGGATGGCGCACGCGATCTCGACCATCGAGGCCGAGCTCGAGGCGCGCCTCGCCGAGCTCGAGGGGCAGGGCAAACTGCTGGAGGCCCAGCGGCTGCGGATGCGCACCAACTACGACGTCGAGATGATGAAGCAGGTCGGGTTCTGCTCGGGCATCGAGAATTACTCGCGCCACATCGACGGCCGGCCGGCCGGTTCGGCGCCTGCGACGCTGCTGGATTACTTCCCCGAGGATTTCCTGCTGGTCATCGACGAATCGCACGTCACGGTGCCCCAGATCGGCGGCATGTACGAGGGCGACATGTCCCGCAAGCGCAACCTGGTGGATTTCGGCTTCCGGCTGCCGTCGGCCGTCGACAACCGGCCGCTGACCTGGGAGGAATTCGCCGACCGGATCGGGCAGACGGTGTACCTGTCGGCAACCCCGGGCGCCTACGAGATCAGCCAGGCCGGTGGCGATTTCGTCGAACAGGTCATCCGCCCGACGGGTCTGGTCGACCCGAAGGTTGTGGTGAAGCCGACGAAGGGCCAGATCGACGATCTGATCGGTGAGATCCGTACCCGGACCGAGCGCGACGAGCGCGTGCTGGTGACGACGCTGACCAAGAAGATGGCCGAGGACCTCACCGACTACCTGCTCGAACTCGGCATCAAGGTGCGGTACCTGCATTCGGAGGTCGACACGCTGCGACGGGTCGAACTGCTGCGGCAGCTGCGCCTCGGCGAATACGACGTGCTGGTCGGTATCAACCTGCTGCGTGAGGGCCTGGACCTCCCCGAGGTATCGCTGGTCGCGATCCTCGACGCCGACAAGGAGGGCTTCCTGCGCTCGACGCGCAGCCTGATCCAGACCATCGGCCGCGCGGCCCGCAACGTCTCCGGCGAAGTGCACATGTACGCCGACAAGATCACCGACTCGATGCGTGAGGCCATCGACGAGACCGAACGTCGCCGGGCCAAGCAGATCGCCTACAACGAGGCCAACGGCATCGACCCGCAGCCGCTGCGCAAGAAGATCGCCGACATTCTCGACCAGGTGTACCGCGAGGCCGACGACACCGAATCGGTTGAGGTCGGCGGGTCGGGGCGCAACGCCTCGCGCGGCAGGCGCGCTCAGGGGGAGCCCGGGCGGGCGGTCAGCGCCGGCATCGTCGAGGGTCGCGACACCTCGAACATGCCGCGTGCCGAATTGGCGGATCTCATCAAGGATCTGACCGAGCAGATGATGGCCGCGGCGCGCGATCTGCAGTTCGAGCTGGCGGCGCGCATCCGCGACGAGATCCAGGATCTGAAGAAGGAGTTGCGGGGGATGGACGCGGCCGGCCTGAAGTAAGCCGGTGTTGACCTCAACAGCGGTTCAGCTTCTAGCGTCGTCGACGTGACCGATACCGTGACGCCCGATACCGGGACCTGGCGGCAATTGCTGGGTGGCCGACACCTGGGCGCCTCCACCGTGCTGGCTGGCGGCGTGCTGCTGTACGCCACCAACGAGTTCCTCACCATCAGCCTGCTTCCCAGTGCGGTGGCCGACATCGGTGGCCAGCGGTTCTACGCGTGGGTGACGACGGTGTACCTGGTCGCCTCGGTGATCGCGGCCACCACAGTCCACTCGATGCTCATGCGATTGGGGCCGCGACAGGCGTACCTGTTGGGGCTCACGGTCTTCGGCGCGGGAAGCCTTGGTTGCGCACTGGCACCGAGTATGGAGGTCCTGCTCGCCGGGCGCACCGTGCAGGGTTTCGCCGGTGGGCTGCTGGCGGGCCTGGGATACGCCGTGATCAACACTGCGCTTCCGAATACGTTGTGGACCAAGGCTTCTGCGCTGGTGTCGGCTATGTGGGGGGTCGGCACGGTGATCGGCCCGGCGTCGGGCGGGATGTTCGCCCAGTTCGGGCACTGGCGGTGGGCCTTCGGCGTGCTGGTGGTGCTGACGGGCGCGATGGCCGCGCTGGTTCCGGTGGCACTGCCCGGCCGCAACGGCGCGACATCGGCTCCGGCCCCGGGCATTCCGGTGCGGTCACTGGCGGTGCTGGGCACGGCGGCCATGGCGGTCAGCGTGGCCGGCATACCGCACGATTGGCGGGCCACCGCTGCACTGCTGGGTGTCGGAGTGGTGCTCGTGGCCGGATTCGTGTTCATCGACCGTCGCGCCGGGGCATCGGTATTGCCGCCCAGTACTTTCGGAGCGGGTCCGCTCAAGTGGATCTACCTGAGCCTGGGCGTGCTGATGGCCGCGACGATGGTCGACATGTACGTGCCACTGTTCGGTCAACGGCTGGCACACCTGACACCGGTGATGGCGGGGTTCTTCGCGGCGGTGTTGTCGGTCGGCTGGACCGCCGGTGAGATCGTCAGCGCCTCCCTGCAGAACCGGCGGGTGATCGTGCGCACGGTGGCGCTCGCGCCGGTCGTGATGGCGGCCGGGCTGGCGTTCGGGGCGGTGTTGATCCGGGACGGGATGGCGCCGTGGCAGGTGGCGATGTGGGCGGTGGCGCTCGCGGTCACCGGCGCCGGGATCGGCATCGCCTGGCCGCACCTGTCCGCATGGGCGATGAGCAGCGTCGACGACCCGGACGAGGGGCCGGCTGCGGCGGCGGCCATCAACACCGTGCAATTGATCTGCGGCGCGTTCGGAGCGGGTCTGGCCGGTGTCGTCGTCAACCTGCGCGATACCGGCGATGCGGCTGCAGCCCGTTGGCTGTTCGCCGTGTTCGCGGTGCTCGCCGCGCTCGGCGCGGTGGCCTCCTTCCGGTCTGCACCGCGAGCGTGCGTGTCTGCTCCCCAACACGCCGCGTAACACCAACACTTTGCGCACACTCGTGCGCGATGAGTTTCAGCGGCGGCGTGAGTCTCACTCGTATAAGACCGATACAAGGAGTGATTCGATGCCGCTGACGCTCAATGCCTACCCAGATGTCGCGACCCGGGACGAGTGGCTCGAGGCGCGCAAGAAACTGCTGGCCGCCGAACGCGAGGTCACCCACCTCCGCGACGAGGTCAACGCCCAACGACGCCGGCTGCCGATGGTGAAGGTGGAGAAGGACTACACCTTCGAGGGGCCGAACGGCGAAGTGCGGCTGGTCGACCTGTTCGAGGGCCGCAGCCAGCTCTACATCCACCACTTCATGTGGATCGACGCGATCGACCAGGGCTGCCCGAGCTGCACGGCGGCGGCCGATCTGACCTTCACCGAACGGGATCGAGAGCTGTTGCACGGCAAGGACGTCACGTTCGCCTGTGTATCCCGGGCGCCCTATGCCAGCATCGCGGCCTACCGGGACGCGCACGGTTGGACGTTCCCGTGGTACTCGTCGCGCGACGGTGACTTCACCTACGACTACCACGTGACACTCGACCCAGCCCGTGCACCGATCGAATACAACTACAAGTCCGCCGATGAGCTCCGCGCCGACGGTTTCAGTGACGACGACCTCCGCGGCGACTGGCCCGGAGCCAGCGTCTTCCTGCGCCGCGGCGACGAGGTCTTCCACACCTATTCGGCCTTCGCGCGCGGCCTCGACCACACCGCGGTGGGCTATCCATTCCTCGACCTCACCCCGTACGGGCGCCAGGAACCGTGGGAGGACTCGCCGGCCGGGTGGCCACAGGGCGGGCCAGTGGTCGGCAGGCCGGTCGGGGAGGCCGACGACAGTTAGTGATCATTGCGATCGAAACTATGGGCGCACACCTGCGCGGCTGGCACAGTGGTCAACCGATGCGGGTGTGTCTGAGTGGCTAGGAACCGGCCTGCAAAGCCGTTTACACGGGTTCGAATCCCGTCACTCGCTCGAATGAGAGCCCCCGCCCACTGATGGGCGGGGGCTTCATCGAATAATGCTGCGGTGCCCATGCTGCCCCTTGCCGACGTCCTGTCCACGCTCGACCTGACGGAGTCGGGTGACGGCATGTTCGTCGCCGAGCAGCGGGACAACCCCAGCCATCACATCGTGGGCGGCCACATCGCCGCCCAGGCCCTGATGGCCGCCAGCCGCACCGTCCCGGGCCGGTTGCCGCACAGCTTGCACGCTTATCTGCTCCGGGCGGGCGATGCCCGGTATCCGGTGCAGATGGAGGTGAGCAACCTGCGCGACGGTGGCTCACTGTCCACGCGCCGGGTCATCGGCCGCCAAGGCGACGAGGTGTTGCTGGAAGCGCTCGTCTCGTTCAGCGTTCCGATGGACGCCGCGGATTACCAGCAGGCCCGGCCGGAGGTACCCGATCCGGAGACCCTGCCGCCGGTCGGGGAGCAGCTGCAGGCGTTCGCCGACGAGGCCGGCGGGTTCTGGGTGCGCCCGCAGTGGATCGAGCGGCGTTACATCGACCCGCCGCCCCGACTGGCCATCGATCTGCCCGAACCGCCCGAGCACACCCGGATGTGGTGGCGCCCCGCCGAACCCGTCACCGACGATCCCATCGTCAACAGCTGTCTGCTGACGTACTTTTCGGGCACCGCATTGCTGGATTCCACCCTCTCGATGCGGCGCGGCACCCATGTGACCACATTCTCGGCGTTGATCGACCTCGCGATCTGGTTCCACCGTCCCGCCGATCTGACGGATTGGGTGTTGTCCGACCAGGTTTCACCCAGCGGCATCAACGGGCGCGGACTGGCCAACGCCACCATCTACAACCGGGCGGGGCAGCTCGTGTGCTCGACGACCCAGGAGATGTACTTCGGCCGCCGCCGCGGCTGACTCACCGGGTGGACTTCACCACCTGGGCGAAGTTGAACTGCCAGCGTTCGACGATGTGGAAGCCCATGCCTTCGGGTACCTGATAGGCGGGAGCGCGGTCCAGCCGGGGTCCGGGCGGTAGGCCTTGTCCGCTCTGGCGACTCGGCACCGCGGGGTCACGTTCGGACACGGTCCACAGCACCGTGCATCGGCGCACCTCATCGGCGACACCCCAGATCCCGAGGTGCGCATCCCACAACCGGTTTCGTTGCCAGGCCCGGGCGCCGCGGCCGGGGTCGACGAGGTGGGCATACGCGGCTGGTCGGGCGGCGGTGATGGGCCGGATGGGTCCCGGCTTCCACGCGGTGGTGTTGTCGAAGATCACGCAGTCGCCGGGGGAGGAGTGCGCCGTGATGACGTCGGCCACCTGGCTGAAATCCATGCCCTCCTTGGCATATGGACCGCGTTGCACGGTGATGTAGTTCGGTGTCGCGGCCAACGCGAACACCGCCAGCGCCGCGGTGATCCATTCACGGCTGCGGGCCAGAGCCACCACACACACGGCGAGCAGCAGCGCCATCGCAGGCGTGGTGAAGGAGAGGTAACGCGGGTAGTAAAGCGGTTGGGCGACTGCCGAATACGCCACCAGCACCGCAGTCGGTGCCACCACCCACACCGCGGCCACGACCACCAGTCGCCGCGTGCTCCCATCGGTGGGCCGCAGCCGCCGGACCAGCAGCGGTGCGCTCAGTGTCGCGGCTGCCAGTAGCGCGAAGGCCACGCTGTGGTCGAAGTACTGCTCCAACGCGACTTCGGTGACCGTGTGCAGGCCCGGCGGTGAGATCCAGCCGACCTGAAAGCTCTGCGAACGGCACCACAACCCGAACGGGATCACCACCGCCACGGCTGCGGCGGTGACCGCAGCCCACGTGCTCCGGATGCGACGACGGTCGCTGAGCAGGACTACGGCTACCGCGTGGGGAATCACCATCAGCACCACGAAGATGTTCAGGACCGTCGAAAACACCAGCAGCGCACCGTATGACGCCCACCGCGCGGCGCGGTCGCGCCGGATCGCCGAGACGAGTAGAACCGTCAGCCACACCGCCGCCAGCGTCGACCACGAATAGGAGCGGGCCTCGATGCCGGCCCAGGTGATCCTTGGGAGCATCGCGAAAAGGACTGCGGCACAGACCGACACCGTCCGATTGCAGAACTGCCGGCCGAGCACTGCCACTCCTGCCGCGGCGCCACCGACCGCAAGGCAGCTGGAGAGGCGGGACCAGAACTCGGTTGCCGGGAATATGGTGAACCAGCCGTGCATGCCGAGGTAATAGAGGCCGTGTACCGCGTCGATGTGGCCGATCAGCTCCCACAGCTGGGAAACCGAGCGGGTAGCCGCCGATATGGTGGCGGCCTCGTCGAACCACAGCGAAGGCCGGGCGGCCCCCAAAGCGCACAGCACAACGGCGAATGCGGCCACCGCCAGAGCGTCGAATCGGACTTCTCGACCGACCCCGCGGTCCGTGCCATCGGCACGGTCATTCAGCGATAGATCCACGTCAGCGACGGTGTCACCCCCTCAACCGATGGCAAAGGTTAACCTGAGGCACCCGACTCGCTCTCTCCGACAGCGTGATTGCCGACCTTCGCAGGTAGATGAGCTGGATCACTACGGGCGGCGAATCGTCCTGACGGCAACCCTGATTCGGTCGGCGTCGACTGCGTCACGGTCAGCACCGATTTTGCGGTTCCGAGGGTTAACATCAGTGCCGAATCGCCGTTCGGGACCTGATAATGGGGTCCAGTTGCCGGTTGTCCGTGTGGGTGTCGTGATTCGCACCCCTGGTCAGCGGTGACGGGTTACTGTCTCGGGTGGCGTTGCAACTGACAGTGGGAGGGTATTGATGAGCGCGTATCGAACCGTGGTGGTCGGCACGGACGGATCTGATTCGTCGTTGCGTGCAGTCGACCGCGCCGGTCAGATTGCCGCCGGCTCGAATGCCAAGCTGATCGTGGCAACCGCGTACTTCCCCCAGAGCGAAGACCAGCGTGCCGCCGACGTGCTCAAGGACGAGGGCTACAAGATGGCCGGCAATGCGCCGATCTACGCCATCCTCCGCGAGGCGACCGACCGGGCGAAGGCCGCCGGCGCCACCGACATCGAGGAGCGGCCGGTCGTCGGCGCCCCCGTCGATGCGCTCGTCGAGCTGGCCGAGGATGTCTCGGCGGATCTGCTGGTGGTCGGCAACGTCGGCCTGAGCACCATCGCCGGTCGGCTGCTGGGCTCGGTGCCCGCGAACGTGGCACGCCGGTCCAAGACCGACGTGCTCATCGTCCACACCAGCTGAGCCGCCCGTACGGGCTGACCGACTACCAACCGCGCTCGCGCCACTCCCCGAGGTGGGGACGTTCGGTGCCGAGCGTGGTGTCGTCTCCGTGGCCGGGGTACACCACCGTGCTGTCGTCATAGACGTCGAACACCTTGGTGCTCACATCGCCAAGGAGTCGCTCGAAGTCTCCGGGCTGCCAGGTCTTGCCGACGCCGCCGGGGAACAGGCAGTCGCCGGTGAACAGGTGCGTGACGCCGTCGGGTGACGTGAGCGCCAGCGCCACCGATCCCTCGGTGTGGCCCTGGAGATGGATCACGTCGAACGTCAGGTCGCCGATCGTGATCGTGTCGCCGTCGGCCAGGATGCGGTCGGGGGTGACGGGCAAGGGCTCCGCGTCCAGGGAGTGGGCGGCTGTCGGTGCCCCGGTGACCTCTGCCACAGCTTCGAGCGCCTGCCAGTGGTCGAAGTGCTGATGGCTGGTGACGATCAGGGACAGCTTGGGCGTCTGCTGTTTGATCACGTCCAGGAGCACCTCGGCGTCGTTCGCGGCGTCGATGAGCAGCGTCTCACCGGTGGAATTGCAGGTCACCAGGTAGGCGTTGTTGTCCATGGGTCCGACCGACACCTTGATGATCGAGGCGTTCGGGAGGGTGCGCCTGGCAGCGGTCCCGGGTTCCTGGTGACCGGTGTACGTGTCGTCAACCGCGATGTGGGGGCTGGTCATAGCGCCACCGTATCGGGCTTGTCGGTGGTCGCACATAGCATGGGCGTGAAGTCTGTCGTGGGAAAGGAAACGCGTGGCTGACCGCCTGATCGTGAAGGGTGCGCGTGAGCACAATCTGCGAGGTGTCGACCTCGATCTGCCGCGTGATGCGCTGATCGTGTTCACCGGCCTGTCCGGGTCCGGCAAATCCTCGCTGGCCTTCGACACCATCTTCGCCGAGGGGCAGCGCCGCTACGTCGAGTCGTTGTCGGCGTACGCCCGGCAGTTCCTGGGACAGATGGACAAACCCGACGTCGACTTCATCGAGGGCCTGTCGCCTGCGGTGTCCATCGACCAGAAGTCGACCAACCGCAACCCGCGGTCGACCGTGGGCACCATCACCGAGGTGTACGACTACCTGCGCCTGCTGTACGCCCGCGCGGGCACCCCGCACTGCCCGGTGTGTGGAGAGCGCATCGCCCGCCAGACCCCGCAGCAGATCGTGGACCAGGTGCTGGCCATGGACGAGGGCCTGCGCTTCCAGGTCCTGGCTCCGGTGGTCCGCACCCGCAAGGGCGAGTTCGTCGACCTGTTCGAGAAGCTCAACACCCAGGGCTACAGCCGCGTCCGGGTGGACGGCGTGGTGCACTCCCTGACCGACCCGCCGAAGCTCAAGAAGCAGGAAAAGCACGATATCGAGGTGGTCGTCGACCGCCTCACGGTCAAGGCCAGCTCCAAGCAGCGGCTCACCGATTCGGTGGAGACCGCGCTCAACCTGGCCGACGGCATCGTGGTGCTGGAGTTCGTCGACCGCGAGGACGACCATCCGCACCGTGAGCAGCGTTTCTCCGAGAAGCTGGCCTGCCCCAACGGCCACCCGCTGGCCGTGGATGATCTTGAACCCCGGTCGTTCTCGTTCAACTCGCCCTATGGCGCCTGCCCGGAGTGCACGGGCCTGGGCATCCGCAAAGAGGTCGACCCGGAACTGGTCGTGCCCGACCCGGACCTGACCCTGGCCGGGGGCGCCATCGCGCCGTGGGCCGTCGGGCAGAGCGCCGAGTACTTCACCCGGATGCTGTCCGGGCTGGGGGATCAACTCGGTTTCGACATCGACACCCCGTGGAAGAAGCTTCCCGCCAAGGCGCGCAAGGCGATCCTGGAAGGCTCCGATCACCAGGTCCATGTCCGGTACAAGAACCGGTACGGCCGCACCCGGTCCTACTACGCCGATTTCGAAGGCGTGATGGCATTCCTGCAGCGCCGGATGGAGCAGACCGACTCCGAGCAGATGAAGGAACGCTACGAGGGCTTCATGCGCGACATCCCGTGTCCGGAGTGCCACGGGACCCGGCTCAAGCCAGAGATCCTGGCGGTGACGATGGCCGCGGGCGAGTTCGGCGCGAAGTCCATCGCCCAGGTGGCCGAGCTGTCCATCGCCGACTGTGCCGAGTTCTTGAACGCACTGACGTTGGGGCCGCGCGAGCAGGCCATCGCCGGGCAGGTGCTCAAGGAGATCCAGTCGCGCCTCGGGTTCCTGCTCGACGTCGGGCTGGACTACCTGTCGCTGTCGCGGGCAGCCGCGACGCTGTCCGGCGGTGAGGCACAACGCATCCGGTTGGCCACGCAGATCGGCTCCGGACTGGTCGGGGTGCTCTACGTTCTCGACGAGCCGTCCATCGGCCTGCATCAGCGCGACAACCGCAGGCTGATCGACACGCTCGTGCGGTTGCGCGACCTCGGCAACACGCTGATCGTCGTCGAACACGACCTGGACACCATCGCCCACGCCGACTGGGTCGTCGACATCGGCCCGGCGGCCGGTGAGCACGGTGGCCGGATCGTGCACAGCGGCACCTATCAGGATCTGCTGACCAACCCCGAATCCATCACCGGCGCTTACCTTTCCGGCAAGGAGAGCATCGAGGTACCGGCCATCCGGCGGCCCACCGACAAGCGTCGGCAGGTCACTGTGGTCGGAGCGCGGGAGAACAATCTCAAGGAGATCGACGTCGCGTTCCCGCTCGGCGTGCTCACATCGGTCACCGGGGTGTCCGGCTCGGGCAAGTCGACGCTGGTCAACGACATCCTGGCTTCGGTGATGGCCAACAAGCTCAACGGTGCCCGGCAGGTGCCCGGCAGGCACACCCGCGTCAACGGGCTCGACCAGCTGGACAAACTGGTGCGGGTCGACCAGTCACCGATCGGCCGCACACCGCGGTCCAACCCGGCCACCTATACCGGGGTGTTCGACAAGATCCGGTCCCTGTTCGCCGCCACCACCGAGGCCAAGGTCCGCGGCTATCAGCCGGGCCGGTTCTCGTTCAACGTCAAGGGCGGCCGGTGCGAGGCCTGCTCCGGTGACGGCACCATCAAGATCGAGATGAACTTCCTGCCCGACGTCTATGTGCCGTGTGAGGTGTGCCAGGGTGCCCGGTACAACCGGGAAACCCTCGAGGTGCACTACAAGGGCAAGACCATCGCCGAGGTGCTGGATCTGTCGATCGAGGAGGCCGCCGAGTTCTTCGAGCCGATCAGCTCGATCCACCGCTATCTCAAGACACTCGTGGATGTCGGTCTGGGCTATGTCCGGCTGGGCCAGCCGGCGCCGACACTGTCCGGCGGTGAGGCGCAACGCGTCAAGCTGGCCGCCGAACTGCAGAAGCGGTCCACCGGACGCACCGTCTACATCCTCGACGAGCCCACCACGGGCCTGCATTTCGAGGACATCCGCAAGCTGCTGAAGGTGATCAACGGCCTTGTGGACAAAGGCAATACGGTGATCGTCATCGAGCACAACCTCGACGTGATCAAGACTTCGGACTGGATCGTGGACATGGGTCCCGAGGGCGGCGCAGGGGGCGGCACGGTCGTCGCTCAGGGCACTCCTGAGGATGTGGCAGCCAACCCGGACAGCTACACCGGCCAGTTCCTCGCCGAGCTGGTCGAGGCGCCCGCGCCGAAACCCAAGCGCCGCAAGGTCAGCGCCTGATCGACCCGGTGCGGCCGATAATCCGGTTGCACCGGGGCTGTGCGGTTTTGGAGACTGGCTCGTATGGGCCACGTTGAGGTCGCACACATCAGCCATACGCTGCCGGATGGTCGGCAGCTGCTCGACGATGTCTCGTTCCGGATCGCCGACGGCACGACAGCGGCCCTTGTCGGTCCGAACGGTGCTGGTAAAACCACACTGCTGCGGCTGATCTCCAGCGATCTGGTACCCCAGCAGGGCACGGTGGCGCACAGCGGCGGGCTGGGAGTCATGCGCCAATTCATCGGAGGTATCCGCGATTCCACGTCGGTCCACGAACTGCTGTTGTCGGTTGCGCCGCCTCGCTTGCGTGCCGCCGCGGTCGACGTGGATGCGGCTGAGCTCGTTCTGATGGAGCGTGACGACGAACCCAGCCAGATGCGCTACGCCAACGCGCTCGCCGGCTGGGGCGACGCCGGCGGGTACGACGCCGAAATCCTCTGGGACGCCTGCTGTATCGCCGCGCTCGGAGTGCCCTACGAATCCTGTCGCTGGCGACTGGTGAACACACTGTCGGGTGGCGAACAGAAACGACTGGTGCTGGAGGCGCTGCTCCGCGGACCCGACGAGGTGTTGTTGCTGGACGAGCCGGACAACTATCTCGACGTGCCGGGCAAGCAGTGGCTGGAGCAGCGGCTGGGGGAGACGAACAAGACCATCCTCATGGTCACCCATGACCGGGAGCTGCTCAACCGCACCGCGGAACGGATCGTGACGGTCGAATCGCGGCACGTCTGGGTCCACGGCGGCGGTTTCGCCAGTTATGCGCAGGCCCGCCGGGACCGCAACGAACGTCTCGAAGAACTGCGCCGGCGATGGGATGAGGAGCACGCCAAGCTGAGGACGCTCGTCGTCGAGCTGCGTCAGAAGGCCGCGTACAACGACGGTATGGCGTCGCGGTATCAGGCCGCGTTGACCCGGCTGCGCAAGTTCGAAGAGGCGGGCCCTCCCGAGGTGCCGCCGCGTGATCAGGACATCAAGATGCGGTTGCGGGGTGGCCGCACCGGCCGACGCGCGGTGATCTGCAATGACCTCGAACTCACCGGTCTGATGCGGCCGTTCGACCTGGAGATTTTTTACGGTGAGCGCGTTGCGGTGCTGGGTTCCAACGGTTCTGGCAAATCGCACTTCCTGCGAATGCTGACCGCGGTGGCCGACGAGCTGCCTCGTGGGGCAGTCGCCGCCGAGCCCGTGGCACACAGTGGTCTCGCGCGTCTCGGTGCCAGGGTATCGCCGGGACTGTTCGCGCAAACCCATGCGCGCCCGGATCTCGCCGGCCGAACACCGTGCGAAATCGTGATGGTCGAGCATGCCAGGCTGCGCACCGAAGCGATGAGCGCGCTGGCTCGCTACGAGCTGCAGGCCTGCGCGGAACAGCCTTTCGAAACACTCTCTGGAGGCCAGCAGGCCCGGTTGCAGATCCTGCTACTCGAACTTGGCGGCGCGACACTGCTGCTGCTCGACGAACCGACAGACAACCTCGATCTTGCCAGCGCCGAAGCGCTACAGGACGGACTTGCCGCCTATGCGGGCACGGTGGTCGCGGTCACCCATGACCGTTGGTTTGCCCGGTCGTTCGACCGCTTCCTGGTGTTCGGAGCCGATGGCTTCGTCTATGAATCGACCGACCCGGTATGGGACGAGTCGCGGGTGGTACGCACGCGGGGTTAGCTTTTCGTCAGCGGTGACCGGATCGGTCACCGCATCGTGTGGTAGCTCTGGAACGCGAACCAATGCGGGCCAAGCCGTTTCGCCCAGCTGATGACGTAATCGCCCGCGGGCTGGTGGACCGTACGCGGTGCACTGCCGTCGGCGCTGTAGGCGAACCCGTCGAAGCCGTTCATGTCATCGTGGCGGACGAAGTCGATGAAATTGTCGGTCCGGTGCCCTACCGAATCAACGGTGTAGCCCGCGATGCGGTGGGGTTGTCGCCCGAAGGCGGCGTCGTCGACGAATGCCTGTAGTGCACGTTCGAACGAGGGCTGCGCCGCCCGCCAATGCAGTTGCAGCGGAACGCTTGTGCAAGCCAGCCCGATTCCGGCGACCACTAGCGCCGGGCTCGCCAGCATCACCGCCCATTCGCGACGTCCGGCTCTGCCTCGCAACGCCATGGCGACGACGCACCAGATCACGAACAACGCGGTCAGGGACAGCGCCGCGGCGTAGAGGATGTCCGACGGCTCTCCGGGAAAGCTCGCTCCGTAGAGCAGGCCGAGAACAGCGCATCCGGTCAGGGCCAAGAGGGCCCAACCGGCGAGCCGCGTCATGAGCGCTTGGACAACGGCGACGGGAACCTGGGATTGGCGCGGGCACCGGCCAGCCATTCGGTGAGGGCGTCGGCGCGCTGCCGCAGCGCGCGGGTGCCGTCGCGACCGACCTCCTCCAGCAGATGAAGCTGGACGCGGCCGTCGGCATCCTGGCCCCAGCCGCCCACGATCCGGCCGTTCCACCACGCCGTCGGCCCGCCGTTGCCGTTGGTGTCGAACACCTCCGGGCGATGATCGCCGAGATACCAGTCACGGTCGAACCACCCCATCGTGGTGACGTCCAGACCCGGGAGCAGGGCCGCCCACGGCTCGGCGTCCGGTTCGACGTCGAGGTCGTCGGGCAGGACATAGCCGGGCGTACCTGCCAGGTCCACCTCGACGGCGCCGACATCGCGCAGGGCGTGGCGGGCCCAGGTCAGGGTGTTGCCGAACCACCACTTGATGTCGGTGACCGTGGCCGGACCGAATGTCCGTAGCCAGCTGCGCACCAGTTCGGCGCGGGCATGGTCCGGCTCGGCCGTCGGCACCGATGTCCCGAGCCATTCGGAGGTGACCGCCCACCGCGGCCGTGAGTTGGTCCAGCCGCTGTCGTTGGGGCCGCGAACGATCTCCCCGCGTACCCCGAGGACCGTCAAAACCCTTGGGGAAAGCGGGGTCTCACCGCCCCAGCGCTTTCCCGGCGCCGGGTCGAAACTGCCGGCGAGCTCGGGCAGTGCGGTGCGCAGCTGGGCCGCCGGGGTCGGGCCGTGCTCGCGCAGGTGGGCCAGGACCGCCTGACATGCCGTGTCCAGCCATCGGGTGCCGTCGGCGGCCACCCCGGCCTTCTCCACATCGCCGACGAGCTTGCGCTGCTCGTTGCCTGCCACCCGGTCACTGGCCCCGGCCTGCACCAGCGGCAGGTCCTCGGTACGGACGATCCACAGCGTGCGGCGCATCGCGAGGTGTTTGAGCAGCGTGCGCCGCTGGTACAGCTCGCTGTCGAGGTCGTCGACGGTGAAGCCGGGCAGCCGGGCGAACAGGGACAGATAGGGCGTCGAGGGGTCGGTGGCGTGCAAGCCGACGAAGGCGCCCGTGGTGCCGGAGACGGAGGAGGCCGGTTGGCTCAGGAAATGGCGCCGGGCCAGCCGGGCCCGCCGCTCGGCAATAGTGAACGTGCGCACGGATCAGGTGTCGTCCTTGTGCATGGACTCACGGATCTGCTGCAAGCGCTCGGCGGCTGCCTGTTGGCGCTTCTCGTACTGCTCCTCGACGGAGCGGCCCTCGGGTGTCTCGGCGGCCAGCTCAGCAGCGCCGAGCGCGGTGCCGTACCGGGTCTCGATCTTCTCCCTGACCGCGTCGAACGTCGGCACCCCGGCGGCGGTGTAGCCGGTGTCGGGCACCTCGACGGGCGCGGACGCCGGGCCGGTGGCCGGAGCCTGGGGAACGATCTCACCCTCGATCGCAGCGGGCTCCTCGGCTTCTTCTGGCTGATCCGGCTGATCTGGGTCCTTGGTCACGAAACCCACGTTACCTGCGGGAACCGACATTTCTTGGGATCGGTAGCACTTGACCCCGCATTGACTGAGCGCACGACGGAGCCATCGGGGCAACGCGGAACGAAGGGGAAGACGCAATGACCATGAATCGAGTTGTCGCAGGCGCCATGGGACTGCTCGCGACCGGTGTGGTGCTGGTGGGCTGCTCGGACGACAAGCCCGCCGACAAGTCCGGTGACAAGCCGGCCGCATCGGCGACCGACACCAAGGCATCCGACACCAAGGTCAGCTCGGGCAGCAATGCTCAGGTGAAGGTCGACGGATCAGATCTGGCTGGCCTGGACCTGAACTCGGTCACCTGTGTCAAGCAGGGCGGCAAGATCAACGTCGGCAGCGCCGCGATCGGCGGCCAGCAGGGCCTCGGCGTGGTGATGACCGACGAGGCCACTCCGAAGGTCGAGTCGCTCGGCCTGGTCTACGACGGCAGCGCGCTGGCGGTCAGCGAGGCCATGGGTGTGAAGGTCGGGTCGGCCGAGGTCAAGGTCGACGGGGACACCTACACCATCACCGGTGAAGCGTCGGGCGCCGACATGAAGAACCCGATGGCCGGGATGATCAACAAGCCGTTCACCATCACGGTGTCCTGCGGCTGATCTCCCGACATGGCGGGCGTGCCCGGCAGACCATTTGCCGGGTGCGCCCGCCGCTTTTATATGGTGCAGGGGTGACCATCGCCGGCGATCTCGACCGCGCCCGTCACCTCGCGCTGGCTGCCGATGAGGTCGCTGCCCGTGACCTGCTGGTGTCCCTGTTGCCGCTGATCGAGCAGGCCGACCGTGACGACCATGCGCTCGAGGTGTTCGCCCAGCTCGGTGAGATCTACCTGGTGCGCACCGCGTATGAGGGTGTGGTGGAAAGCATTTCCCGCATCCGCGACTGCCTGGCGATCTACGTCGCGATCCGCTCGGGGCAGCGCCCCGACCTCGCCGCCGAGGCCACCATGTCCGATCACGACATCGATCGCATGATCTGCCGGTACACCCGTCGCGTCGAGTTTCTCGACGCCGGACTCGCCGCGGCCCGCGGTGAGCACGACAGTGCCGCCGCACATCTGGCGACGCTGATCGAAGCCCCCGGCGAATTCGACGATTTGGCGCCCGAACACCGTAACCTGATCTGCTACACCAGGATTCTGATCGCGAGCGGTCTGTGCGACGACGACCTCTACGCCGCATCGGTGCCGGTGTGGGCCGAGGTCCTCGACGCCCTGCAGGATGCGGCGCCCGGCGCCGACGACATCGAATCCGACTACCTTTTCGTCGCGGGAGCACTCGGCTACGGCCGGTTCTGCATCGAGTCCGGTCGTCTCGATGAAGCCGAGCCGTGGTTGCGCCGGGCCGGTGCCCGGGCAGAGGCCCGCGGCTGGAAACTCGCCGGCGCCCGAGCCCAGCTCGAGCGCGCCGCCTCGGCCTGGTCTGCCGGTTCCTACGCCGAGACTCAGGACTTGATCACCGTGGCCTACCCGGTGATCGCCGAGCATGCCCGGGCCCACGACGTGTCCCGCAGCTGGTTGTATTTCGGGCTGATCCGGTTGGGGCTCGGTCGGTTGAAGGAAGCCGATGAATGCTGGGAACACGCCGAACGACATTGGCGGGAACTCGGCAAGCCGCTGCACATACACCGGATCCTGTTGCAGCGCAGCTGGATCGCCATCTTCCGGGGCGCCTTCGAAGAAGCGGTGCACATGGTGGAGCAGGCCCGCGAATACCTGGACGCATCGCCCCGGCACAGCTGGCTGCAGTACGCCAGACTCGATGCGCACCTCGGCAACATCTGGCGAGCCGATGCACTGGTGGAAATGGGTTTCGACGGCGTCGGCGAACCGGGCCAGGACTGGAACGAGGTCGAGGCCAGGCATGCGGCGGGGCTCGGCGTGGTCGACTGCACCCCGGGCACGCCCGAGTACCGCCGTGCGATGGTCAAGCTCGACCGTGCCATCGACCTCAAGGTCCCCGCCGCGCTGGCGGTCGATTCGGTGCGCTACACGATCACCGACGCCGGGGCCAGGGCCCGGTGGGCGAGCGGGGTGTCGGCTCCCTTGCTGGCGGGCGCGTTCGCCGTGGCCTGGGAATCGGACAATACCGAGCTGACTTGCGAATTGGTCGAATACCACAGTGCACGAGGAACTTTCAGTACCGATCCGGCGGCCGCTCCAGGGCCGGCCGAGGATTGGACCGGAACCGCCACGGCGATGGTTCCGGTCGAAGCCGAACTCGCACCACAACTCGCCGTGGCAGCGGCCGCCGAGCCGGTCGGCGGCGAAGGTGCGCTGACGCGACTCGGACCGTTGCCTCCACTGCGAATGGATCCGGTTTCGGGGCCGATCATGAGTCACTACCGGGAGTTGGCGCTGCAGCGGTACGGCCAGGACGTCACCGCCCCTGGCGCGGAATGGACGACGTGGCCATGAGCGACACTCTCGTACTGCGGTTCGCCGACGTCGGCATCGCCACCTATGTGAGCCTGCGGGTGGTGGGGGAGCCGGAGCGTTCGGTCACCTGGGTGATCGAGGAACCACACATGCAGGCCGTGGAGGCGGTCCTCAACCCCGCACTGCCCGACCCGATCGGTACCGAAACGCCGGCCGACGCGATCGAACGGGCCATGACCACAGGTGCGTTCGCCACCGCGGAGGCCGAACTCGACTTGGCCCGGTTGCTGGGCTCGCACCTGATCGGGATCGACGGCTGGCAATTGCTGGCCGACTGCGTCGCCGACGTTCGCCCGGTCCTTTTCGTGACGCCGAGCCCGCGGTTGGGCCGGGTGCCCTGGGGGCAGCTGGCGATGCCCGGACCGGATGCATTCCGGTTGATGGAGTTGGTGGACGTGCTGATGGCCGTGCCGCCCAACGTCGTTCACGCGCCGCGCAGCCCCGCCCGTTGGCAGGACCGCCTCGGTGGCCCACCACTGCTGGTGCTGGATCCGCGGATTCCCGGGCAGCGGCCGGATTCGGCCCTGGGCTCGGTGCTGGGCCGTCCGTCGCCTCAGACTCCGCTGTCGGAGCATTTCGGCGATCTGGTGGCCGGCGGACCCGTCCTGCCGAAGGTGGACGCGGCGGTCGAACTGTTTCGTCGCACGGACACCGACCGGCGCTGGTTGGCCGATGCGTGTGCACAGGACCCGAGCCGGTTGTTCTACGTCGGGCATGCCAGTGCCGCAGACGGTGTCGCAGGACATGCCGACCGGGCCGCGCTGCATCTGGCCGAAGAGCGGCCGCTGACGGCCGGGGAGCTGATCGCGGCGCAGCTGCCGATCCCACCCCGGGTGGCGTTGCTGGCGTGCGCATCCGGCGGCGACTACCGGTTCGACGAGGCGGCCGGATTGGTTGCGGCGATGATTCTGGGCGGTGCGCAACTGGTCACCGCAACGCTGTGGTCACTGCCGACGACCGCGGGTTTCCGGCAGTTCGGTGGTGCACCCGCGGCCGATCCCATGGCCGACACCATCGTCGGGGTCGATCTGGCGCATCGCGACGATGACGCGGGCCTGGCGGTGAACCGCTGGCAACGCGCCGCGATGCGCCGCTGGCGCGACGGCGACACCACCGCCAGCCCGCTGTACTGGGCCGCGATGGCCACGTTCACCGTCGACGGCGCCCGCTGAATCAGACGGGGGTCACACACACCGCGACGGTGCTCTCGTCACCCGGCCGGTAGTACGCGTCGATCACGTTGCCCGGTGACACTTTCGCCAGGGCCGTGGCCGGGATCATCGCACGCTGGCGCACCGGGAACTGGCCACCGCCGCGCCGGCTGACCATCAGGTCGAGCTCGACCTCGCGGTAGTCCTCGCGGACCGCCCCGGTGGCCCGCATCCCGGTGACGATCCCGCGCGACCGGGTTCCGCTACGGATCAGCGCAACCTGCGCCCCGGTCAGCAATCCCTTCCGGACCAGCATGTGATCGAACTCGGCCACCAGCTCGCGCAGGGTGACCAGACGTTCGTCGGCCTCGTCGTTCGGACGGGCACACCGCACCCGACGCACGGCGGCGAGTATGGCGCCGGTGCCCAGCAGGCACAGGACGGTGAGGAGCGCGGTGTCGGTCATGACGCCAAGGGTCCGGCCGGGGGAGCGCTACCGAACCCAACTTCGCCTCTATCCTGGTGCCGGTGAGCATCGGGTCCGATACCGCCGGGGCGCAGGCCGTCCCCGCGTCGGGCGCAAATTCCGCACAGCCCCGCCGCGCCGTGATCGATCGGGCCTGGCGCGCACTCGGCCCCGGCGTCGAGGTGTTCAGCGGTGACGACGGCGGACCGCTGCGCCGGACCGTCAAAAGGATCATCGACCCCCTGGTGCTCAGGCTGCGCAGCAACACCCACTTCTCGGCACCGGTGCTGGCGCCCGACGTGGCGGCCGAGCTGCACGATCAGGTGGTGCGCAGTGGGCCCCACCTGCGCGCTGCCGCGGCCTGGTTCGCCGAGCTCAAACAGCAGCGCCGGCGGTTGCGGATCACCACCGGCAATGCCCAGGAACTGTATTTCCCGGCGTGTTTCGAACTCGCGGTGACCCGGGGCGCCCCGGCGTCGGACCGCGCGCAGGTGGCGGCCGAGGTTCTGGCCGAGTTGCACGAGGGCCGTGACCGCACGGCGATCGAGGCGCTCAACAGCTATGTGGCCGAACCGCAGGTCGTCGACCGGTTGCATCGCCAACTCGAACGCAGCTGGGCTGACGTCGTCGCTACCGACGCCATCACCGGCCCGTTCTTCGCCGGGTTGGCCACCGTGCTCGGCCCGGCCGACAGCCACCGGGGCGAGGCGGCCCGGCAGCGGGTGTGGTCGGCGTTGGCGGCCGACGCCACGCCCTACAACCTGGGCGCCAGGGCGCGCCGCGCCGACGCGGGCCTGCCATGGTCGCTTGTCGAGATCGGGCTGAGTTCGGTTCTGCCCCAACAGCCTCCGCCGGTCAGCGGACCGGCCGAGGGGGACCGGCCGCTGGACCGCAGCGTGGTGGACCGGGTGCGGGCGACCCTGCGCCGGGCCCTGGACCGCGATGAGCTGCCCGATCTCCCGCTGCTGTGCGCCGAGGAGGTGGACCGGGCCTGTGCCCCGTGGGGCCTGCTCGCCGAGGACAAACAGGCCGCGCTTCTCACCGGTATCGAGGTGGCGACCGACCTGCATCCGCTGGATGCATCGGCGTCGGGCCGCCATCAACTGTCGTCCCGCATCCAGGCCCGGCTGGCCAAGGAGGCCTACGTGCTGCACGCCCGTCGCTACCTGGCGGCGGGTACCGCGGTGCATCCCCGCCAGCAGCAGGTGATCGATGATCTCGCCGCGTTCGCCCGGCCCTATCTGAGCCGGCTGTGGGCACGGCTGCACGGCCGCGACGTGTGGCAGGAATCCTGCGCCGACATCGACGACCTGAGATCCCTGCTCGAAGGTGTGGCCAGATCGGTCAGCCTCGACCATCGACAGCGGATCAAGTCGATGCTGGAAGTGCAGGTGGCACAGTGATACTCGGTACCGATGCCGGCCTGTGGAGCACAGGTCCGATGGAAGGTCATGCGTCGGTGGTCGCCGTCCTAGAGGTCAGCGGAGCCGTGCTGTCGTGGGTGGTCGATGGGGAAGCCGGCGAACCGCCCTCCATCACCTTCACCGATCCGGAGCGTGCCGATTGGTTGTGGCGCGTGCTCGGCGAGGCAGGCCACGTCGCGGTCCTGGACGCGCTGCGCCACCGGGAACCGGGGCAAGGGCTCGACCTGCCTGCGGTCTACGTCCTGCCCGGTTCGATGGATGCGTTGCGGCGCTTGGCAATCGGTCACTGGCTGCGCCGGTGGTGGCCGGCCAGCGACCGGGACGGCATCGCGGCGCTGGAACGTCCGGTGCTCGACGCCGAGCTCGCGCTGCTGACCGTCGCGGCCGAAGACTTCTTCACCGACGACACCCTGGATTCCGACGTGGAAGGTTTGCTGTCGCCCCACCTGGAGACACTGAATTTCGTTGCCGGTCAAGGTGACCCGAGGGTTGCCGAGCTGGTTGCGCAATGCCGGGAGCTGGCCGCTGAGATCGGGATCGACTGGCCGGCCACCGTCGTCGCGGACGCGCGGCGCGAGGATTACGCGCTGGCGGCCGGGGCCGGAGACGGGTCGGGTCGGGCCGGCCTGATCGCCGGCGGGGTGGCGTCCGTCGATTGGTCGGCGGTACCGCCCGGGGTGTTCGACGCCGCCGAGGATACCGTCGAATGGTCGGTGACCGCCGACGGCGCTGTGGTGCGAGTGGCGCTCGCGGGCCGGGATTCGCCGGCAGGTATCGGTGTGGAACTGCGCGCAGGCGGCTGCGGCGGCTCCGGAGTGCTCGACGCCGCGGGCCGCGCGCTCCTGCCGTTGCACGACCCAGACGGGCAGCCGCTCGGCGAATCCCGAGCCTGGAACCTGGACTGGTCACAGACCTCGGTGCGGGTCGGCGCCGCTGGCGTCGAGGAGTCCGCATCCGACCGCGCCCGGGTGCGAGCATTCGCCCGGGCCCGGTTGGCGAGCCTGGGATCCGATGCGTTCCTCGCCGAGGTCCGTGCGGCCGAATCCGATTACTGACGACTATTTGGCGGCGGTCTGGATGTAGGCCGCCGAGGGCGATGACTGAGGCAGTCCGATCGGCGGCACCTGCGGGGTGTCGAGGACGCCGGCCAGCCACGGCAGCGCGGCGTTGAACGCATGGCTGGCGAACGGCCAGTCGTGGGTGCCCTGATGGGTCACCACCGCGCAGGCGATGCCGTGTTTCGAGCCGAGCGCACACAGGGCGTTGGCCGCCTTGGCCTGATCGTTGGCGCGGCTTGCGGGCTTGCCCGCCGTCGACGTGTCGTTGACGTCGAACCAGCCGGCCGTCTGGTCGTACTGGCCGTGCCTGTTGATCACGGTGCTCGGGTCGAAGGCATCCCAGGCCGCGGCGTTCCCGCCGAACAGCCGGTCGATGGTCTGCGCCTTGGTGCCCGAATTGGGCCCGATGTCTCCGGCGATGTCGACGAACGCACTGAACAACTCGGGGTGCATGACGGCCAGGTCCACCGCGCAGGTACCGCCCATGGACCAGCCGACGATGCCCCAGCCGGCCGCAGCCGGTTTCACGCCGTAGTGGGTGTTCATATAGGGCACAACGTCTTTGGTGAGGTGATCGGCGGAGTTCCCGCGCTTGCCGTTGACACACTCGGTGTCGTTGTTGAAGGTGCCGCCGGGGTCGACGAACACCAGCACCGGCGCGTACCCATGGTGGGCCGCGGCAAAGTCGTCCAGCGTCTTGACCACGTTGCCGGCCCGCATCCAGTCGGCGGGAGTGTTGAACTCGCCGCCGATCATCATCACCGTCGGCAACTGCGGTGCGGGGTTGGAGGCGAACCACGCCGGCGGCAGATACACGTACTCACCGCGATGGCGGAAACCCGAAGCCGTGTTGGGGATCTCGACCGGAACGACGCGGCCCTTCGCCGGGATGGTGCCCTGACGCTGCATCGCGGCCACCGTGACCTGATCGGTCTGGTCGGGCAGCGGGCCTGCCGTCAACTGGTTCCAGGCCGTCTGCACCCAGGGGAAGTAGCCCACCCACAGGTTCAGCGCCAGGGCCGTGCACAGCAGGGTCATCGGCACCGCCATGACCGCGGTGCCGCGCCGCCACCACCGGCTGCCGCGCCACCCGGCCAGCAGGACCACGATCGCCACCCCGGACAGCGCGATCCACACCCACAGCGACCGGGGCGCGGGGTTGCCCGCCAGCCCCTCGGACTCGATGTACCAGTTGGTGCCGGCGACCAGGATTCCGCCTACGGCAGCCGCCAGCGGCAGCCACATGAGCGCCCAGCGGCGGGTGCGCCAGCCGATCGCGGCGATCAGCACCACGGCGGTGATGACTTGGACACTGGTCGGAACCCAGCCGTGCATCAAGGACAGGTGGTGAGTGAACGTCACACCCGTATCGTGGTCGCCGATTCTTGGGATCGGCTGTGAAGCGCCTGCTAACGAGGTTTGGCCAGGGGAAACGGCAGTGTTTCGCGGATGCTACGGCCAGTTATCAGCATGACCACCCGGTCCACGCCCATGCCGAGACCGCCCGTCGGCGGCATCGCGTATTCCATGGCCTGCAGGAAGTCCTCGTCGAGCTCCATGGCCTCGGGGTCGCCCCCTGACGCCAGCAAAGACTGTTCCTGCAGCCGGCGCCGCTGTTCGACGGGGTCGGTGAGTTCGCTGTAGGCGGTGCCCAGCTCGACACCCCAGGCCACCAGGTCCCAACGTTCGGCCACCCCGGGGATGCTGCGGTGCGGCCGGGTCAGCGGCGACACCGAGGTCGGGAAGTCCTTGTAGAACGTCGGCTCCTCGGTCCGGTCCTCGACGAGGTGCTCGTACATCTCCAGCACCACGGCCCCGGCGTCCCAGTGGGTCAGGTACGGGATGTGTGCCGCGTCGCACAGCCGGCGCAGCGTGGTCAGGTCGGTCTCGACGGTGACGTGCTCGCCGAGGGCCTCCGAGACCGCGTCGTGCACGGTCTTGACCGCCCATTGGCCCGAGATGTCGACCGGCTCGAGGACCCCGTCGGCGCGTGGCCGCTGGAAGATCTGGGCGCCGTTGGCGGCCTGGGCGGCGTTCTGGATCAGCTCGCGGCAGCCGTCGATCCAGACGTTGTAGTCGGCATGGGCCTGGTAGGCCTCCAACAGGGTGAACTCCGGGTTGTGGCTGAAGTCCACGCCTTCGTTGCGGAACGCCCGGCCCAGTTCGAAGACCCGCTCGACGCCGCCGACGCACAACCGCTTGAGGTACAGCTCGGGTGCGATCCGCAGATACAGGTCGAGGTCGTAGGCGTTGATGTGGGTCAGGAACGGCCGGGCGTTCGCGCCGCCGTGGATCTGTTGCAGGATCGGCGTTTCCACCTCGAGGAAACCCTTGGCGTACAGCGTTTCCCGGATGGCGTGCAGCGCGCCGCTGCGGGCCCGGATCAGGTCCCGCGCCTCGGTGTTGACGGCCAGGTCCACGTAGCGGGCCCGCACCCGGGCCTCCTGGTCGGTGAGTCCCTTCCATTTGTCCGGCAGGGGGCGCAGGCATTTGCCGATCAGTCGCCAACTGTCGACCAGCAGCGAGTGGGTGCCCTGGCGGCTGTGTCCCATCGAGCCGCTGACCTCGATCAGATCGCCGAGGTCGATTGTCGCGGTGAAGTCTGCGGTGGCGGCCTGGGTCAGGCGCGCGTTGTCGAGCAACAGCTGAACTTCGCCCGACCAATCGCGCAGTTGGGCGAACAGCACGCCGCCGTAATCCCGGATCCGCAGGATCCGCCCGGCCACGCTGACGGTCTCACCGTCGGCGGATTCCAGTGCGGCCGCGACGGTATGGCTGGGAGCCTGACCCACGGGATAGGCATCGACACCGTTCTCCTGCAACTGGCGCAGCTTGGCCATCCGGACCCGGACCTGCTCGGGCAGGCGTGGCTGATCGTCGTCGGCCAGATCGTCGCGCAGCCCGTTGCGGTCCGGCGCGCTGCCGTCGTGGTGCAGCCGGCCCGACCCCACCAGGTCGGCGGGAGCCGCGACGTGTTCACCGGTGTGCTGCTTGTTCCGCCGGGAGAAGGGCAGGACCAGGAATCCCTCGGCGATCACCGAGGCCACGCCGACCCGAGGGATCAGCCGGGCGTCCTCGTAGCAGGCGTAGCGGGGTACCCACTCGGGCTGGTACTTCATGTTCGATCGGTACAGCGTTTCCAGCTGCCACCAGCGGGAGAAGAACACCAGCAGGGCCCGCCACAGCCGGGCCACCGGACCGGCACCGAGCTGGGCGCCCTGCTGGAAGGCCGACCGGAACATCGCGAAGTTCAGTGAAATCCGGCTGACCCCAATGCCTTCGGACTGCATGCACAGTTCGCTGACCATCAGCTCGATGGTGCCGTTGGGGGATTGCGGGGAGCGGCGCATGACATCGAGCGAGACGCCGTTGGCGCCCCACGGCACCAGCGACAGCAACGCGACCACCTCGGCGTTTCCGTCGCGCTGCTGCACCGCCTCGACGAGCAGGCAGTCACCGTCGGCCGGATCCCCGAGCCGGCCCAGCGCCATCGAGAATCCACGTTCGGTCTCGGTGTCGCGCCAGGCGTCGGCGCGGCGGATCACCTCGGCCATCTCGGCCTCGTCCAGCTCGCGGTGGCGCCGGATCCGCACCGAGGTCCCGGCCCGCCGGGCCCGGGTCACCGCCTGGCGCACCGCGCGCATGTCGGGCCCGGACAACCGGAAGTGGTCCGGATACAGGATCGCCTCGTCGCCGAGTTGCAGCGCGTTGAGTCCGGCCGCCCGGAACGCCTCGGCCGCCGCCGAACTGGCGCCCATCACGCCCGGCGCCCAGCCGTAGGTCTGGCACAACTGCAGCCAGGCCGCGATGGCCTGCGGCCAGGCTTTGGGATCACCGACCGGGTCACCACCAGCCAGACAGACGCCTACCTCGACGCGGTAGGCGATCGCGGCCCGCCCGTTGGGGGCGAACACCACCGACTTGTCGCGGCGGGTGGCGAAATACCCCAGGGAATCGTTCTTTCCGTAGACCTCCAGCAGCCCGCGGATGGCCGACTCGTCCTCGCCGGTCAGCGCATTCGACGCCCGTTGCGACTGGAACAGCACGATCGCGGCGGCCATCAGCGCCAACGCGCCGAACAGGCCGAAGATCGCGTTGAGGAAGGGATGCGAATAGCCCTCGAAAACCTCGGTCGGGACGGTCGCGAAACCGCTCACCCGGTTGACCGCGTACAGCAGCCGCCATTCCGGGGCCAGGGTGCCGGGGAAAAGTTCCAGCAGGACCCACGCGGCCAGGATGCCGATCGCCATGCCCGCGACCAGAACGACAGCGGATTTGAGCAGGGCGCCGCGGCGCACCTTGGCCCAGAACTGGTTTCGGGCCAGCACCAGGCAGACGATGGCCACCACATGGAACACCAGGCCGATGACCTCGCCGACGTCCTCGGCCAGCGGGTCGCCGCCGGTGGCGAGATCGCCGAGGTTCCAGCCGATGGCGCCCACCATGTACAGCACCAAGATCCACCAGGCGATGCGCTTGCGCGCGGCCAGCGCGGCGGCCAGCAGCGCCAGCACGAACGCCCACGAAAAGCTGGTGTCGGGGAAGTTGAAGATGTAGTCGTTGACGAATTCGCGCGGCACCTGGATCACCCAGCGCACCGTTTGAGAAACGCTGGCGACCAGCGACAGGGTGGCGATGATCCCGACGATCCAGCCGGCTGCTGCGGGAACCCAGGAAAACCTCGACGCGGGCTGGACCCCGGTGCCGCGGCTGATGACGGTCATACGCCCGGAGAATAGGCGGTCAACCCGTCAATTGGGCCCATCACGCGCACAGACACCGACCAGGTGATTACCAGACTGGGCCGGTGTACTTCTCGCCTGGGCCTTTGCCCGGCTCGTCCGGATGCGCACTGGCTTCGCGGAACGCCAACTGCAGGCTCTTGAGGCCGTCGCGCACCGGGCCCGCGTGCGGTCCCAGGTATTCGGCCGACGCCGTCACGAGTCCGGCCAGCGCGGTGATGATCCGGCGGGCTTCGTCGAGATCCCGGTGCGGGCTATCGTCGGGATCGTCGGCGGAAAGCCCGATCTTCTCGGCCGCGGCGCTCATCAACATGACTGCCGCCCGGGTGATCACTTCCACGGCGGGAATGTCGGCAAGCTCCCGCACCTGCGGCGTCGCGTCGTCGGGCGTTTCAGTCGGATCGGTCATGCCTGCTAGACTGTCATGCGCGACCGTCCCGGCTCATGTCAGGGACAGCAAGTGGAGTCCCACTCCCACCGTTGGCCACAAGGTACAACGGTCCGGTCGCCGGTGTCCTCGGGCACCGGTTCTGTGCTCCACCATTGGAGGTGCAGGCGGCGTAAGCCGTGATCGGTCGGCATTGGGCCCTGCTTTGAGCAGGGCTTTTCTGTTCTCAGGGGCAGAAGTGCAGGTGGGCGGGTCTCCTCAGCAGACCCAACATAGGAGGCCCCATCAGCACTGAGACCCGCGTCAACGAGCGCATTCGTGTACCAGAAGTCCGCCTGATCGGACCAGGTGGCGAGCAGGTAGGCATTGTGCGCATCGAAGACGCCCTCCGCGTCGCCGCGGATGCCGATCTCGACCTTGTCGAAGTAGCTCCTAATGCCAGACCACCGGTCTGCAAGATCATGGACTACGGCAAGTTCAAGTACGAGACGGCACTCAAGGAGCGCGAGTCTCGCAAAAACCAGCAGCAGACCGTCGTCAAGGAACAGAAGCTGCGTCCCAAGATCGACGATCACGACTACGAGACGAAGAAGGGCCATGTGGTCCGCTTCCTCGAAGCCGGATCCAAGGTCAAGGTGACCATCATGTTCCGCGGTCGTGAGCAGTCCCGGCCCGAACTCGGGTACCGGTTGTTGCAGCGGTTGGGCGCAGATGTGGCCGAGTACGGCTTCGTCGAGACGTCAGCCAAGCAGGACGGCCGCAACATGACGATGGTGCTGGCACCGCACCGCGGCGCGAAGACTCGCGCCAAGGCAGCGGAGCAGGCCGAGCGCCCAGGCGGGCAGCAGGCCGCATCAGAAGAACCAGACGTTACGCAGAGCTAGTTTCAACACAGAACTGAGGATTCATGCCCAAGGCGAAGACCCACAGCGGAGCATCGAAGCGCTTCCGCAAGACCGGGACCGGCAAGATCGTGCGCCAGAAGGCCGGCCGCCGCCACCTGCTGGAGCACAAGGCCACCAAGCGCACCCGCCGGCTTGACGGCCGCACCGTGGTCGCAGCCAACGACACCAAGCGTGTCAACAAGTTGCTCAACGGCTAGTACTGCCGCTCCCTGTACCGAACGAGAATAGGAACATCCCATGGCACGCGTGAAGCGCGCACTCAACGCCCAGAAGAAGCGGCGCACAGTCCTCAAGGCCTCGAAGGGCTACCGCGGTCAGCGGTCGCGGCTCTACCGCAAGGCCAAGGAGCAGCAGCTCCACTCGCTGACCTACGCCTACCGGGACCGTCGTGCCCGCAAGGGTGAGTTCCGCAAGCTGTGGATCTCGCGTATCAACGCTGCGGCCCGCGCCAACGACATCACCTACAACCGCCTGATCCAGGGCCTCAAGGCCGCAGGCGTCGAGGTCGATCGCAAGAACCTGGCCGAGATCGCCGTGAGCGATGCCGCCGCGTTCACCGCGCTGGTCGAGGTCGCCAAGGCCGCTCTGCCCGAGGACGTCAATGCGCCCTCCGGAGAGGCCGCCTGACGCTCACCGAGCGTTCTGCCCGGGTGGCGGCTGCGGTCAAACTGCAGCGCCACATCGGGCGCCGCCGCGCCGCACGTTTCCTTGCCGAAGGTCCCAACCTCGTCGAGGCCGCGTTGCGGCGCGGACTTGTTTCCGAGGTGTTCGCCACGGAGTCCGCGATGGACCGGTTCGGCACTCTGCTGGCTGACGCGCCGGTGCAGCTGGTCACCGAACGTGCGGCGAAAGCCTTGTCCGACACCGTGACTCCCGTCGGCCTGGTGGCCGTGTGCCGGCTGCCGGAGACCACCCTCGACGATGTGCTGGCCACCGCGCCCCGGTTGATCGCGGTGCCCGTACAGATCTCGGAGCCGGGTAACGCCGGCACGCTGATCCGCGCCGCCGATGCGATGGGTGCCGACGCGGTGGTGCTGGCCGGCAACAGCGTCGACCCCTACAACAGCAAGTGCCTGCGGGCGTCGGCGGGCAGCATCTTCTCGTTGCCGGTGATCGGCGAGCCCGATGAGGCCGCCACCGTCGCACGGCTGCAGGCGGCCGGCTTGCAGGTCCTGGCCACCACGATCGATGGCGAGGTCAGCCTCGACGACCTCGATGCCGGCGGCGGCCTGGCGCAGTCCACCGCCTGGCTGTTCGGCCCCGAAGCCCACGGCCTGCCAACCGAATTGGCCGAGGCCGCCGATCATCGGGTGCACATTCCGATGCCCGGTCATTCCGAGAGCCTCAACATCGCCTCGGCGGCGTCGATCTGCCTGTATCAGAGCGCCCGCGCTCACCGCGCCCACCGCATCTAGCGCGTCCAGCGCCGAATGGCCACTTGTCGCACGGTTTTTCGTGATTCGTGTATCACAAGTGGCCACTGGCGTCGATGTGACACGATGCTGTGGGGAGGTGCACCGTGTGCCAATACTGCGGATGCCGGGAGATGCCACTGCTGCGGGATTACATCGCCGAGCATGAGCGGGCCGTCGACCACGGCCGCGAGGCGGTGCGTGCCCTGGACCGCGGTGAGCTGGACGCGGCGCGTCAGCTGGTTGCGGCGATGTTCGAGGAGTTGCGATCCCACTGGCAGGGTGAGGAGAACGGGCTGTTCGCGGTGATGCACGACGACGACCTGTACGCCGAGCACATCGACCCGCTGGTGGCCGAACACCGTGAGCTGGCGGCATTTCTCGAGGTGGTCGACCTGTCCGATCCCGACGATCAGAAGCGGCTTCGGGCGGAGATCGAAGAGCTCTATATGCACATCGCGAAAGAAGAGGACGGACTGTTCCCGGCTGCGCTCACCGCGCTCGACGGTGCCGACTGGGATGCCGCGATGGCCGGATGGCAGGCGGCACACCCCGGTCGCGAGATGATTCGGTAGCAGGCCGGGTCAGACCACCAGCCAGAGCAGGCCGGCCATCGCGAACCCGACCACCGACAGGATGGTCTCCAGCACGGTCCAGGTTTTGAGGGTGTCCTTCACCGACATGTTGAAATACCTTGACACGATCCAGAATCCACCGTCGTTGACGTGGCTGGCGACGATCGAGCCGGCGGACACCGCGACCACGATGAGGGCGATCTGCGCCGGGCTGTAGTTGCCTGCGGCGATCGATGTCTCGATGATGCCGGCCGTCGTCACGATCGCGACGGTCGCCGAGCCCTGCGCGATACGCAGCGCGCAGCTGATCAGATACGCCGACAGGATCACCGGCAGGCCGATGGCGGTCATGGAATCGGCGAGGGCTGTGCCGATTCCGGTGGCCCGCAACACCGCACCGAAGAACGCGCCGGCGCCCACCACCAGCAGGATCATGCCGACCGGACGCAGCGAGGCCGCGCTGATCTTGGCGAGTTCGGTGGCGGTGATGCCCCGGCGGATTCCCAGCAGGTAGAGCGCGAGCAGCACCGCGATGGTCAACGCGACGGCCGGTGTCCCGACCAGGGTCAGGATCGACAGCAGCCGGCCGCCGTCGAGCATGACGTCGGCGATGGTCGCGGCCAGGATCAGCGCCATCGGGGCCAGGATGATGAAGGCGATCAATCCGATCGACGGGGGATTGGCGGTATCGGCCTCGTCCTCCTCGGGGATGAACTCGTCGGGCACCTCGACCTGTACCCGCTTGCCGATCCACGAACCCCACACCACGCCGGAGACGAACCAGGCGGGGATACCGCAGGCCAGCCCCATGATGATGATCCACCCCAGGCTGACGTGCAGCAGGCCGGCGGCAGCGACCGGACCGGGATGGGGCGGTAGGAACGCGTGCGTCATCGACAGGCCGGCGAGCATCGGCATCGCGTACATCACCAGTGATCTGCCGCCGCGTTTGGCCGCCACGTAGACCAGCGGAGCCAGGATGAAGATACCGATGTCGAAGAAGATCGGGATGCCGAGTACGACGCCGGTCAGGCCCATCGCCAGGGGAGCGCCCTTGGGGCCGAACAGGTTCAGCAGCCGGGTGGTCAGCGCGTCGGCACCGCCGGAGCGCTCGAGCATCGCCCCGAGTACCGTGCCGAGTCCGATGATCACGGTGATGTGGCCCAGGATCCCGCCGAACCCCTTCTCCAACAGGGAATCCGAGGCCTTGGCCGGGGTGCCGACCAGGTCGGAGACGGGAATCCCGGCGATCAGCGCGACCGCGATGCTGACCACGATCAGGGCGATGAAGGGTTCGAGTTTGAGCTTGATGATCAACAACAGCAGCACCGCGATGGACACCGCGGCCAGTGTCAGCAGGCCGGAGGTGTCGTGTTGCAGCCAGTGCACGAACGAGGTCATGAATCCTCCTGGGTGTGGGCGAGGATCTGGGATGGGAAAGTGAGGCTCAGCGAGAGAGAGCTGCGACGAAATTGCTTGCCCGGCTGGTGATCTCGTTCCAGTCTCCGGAAGCGACATGGGCCGGTGGCACCACACCGGTGCCGGCGCACACCGCGAGGGCGCCTGCGTCGAGATAGGACTGCGCATTGCCCTCGTTGATCCCGCCGGACGGCAGCAACTCGACGTCGGGGTAGGGCCCATGGAGGTCCGACAGGTACTTGGGGCCCATGCTGCTCGCCGGGAAGATCTTCACCGCGGCGGATCCGAGATCGATTGCCTGGGCCACTTCGGTGGGCGTGAGGGCACCGAGAAACACCGGCACCAACTGGGCGGTCGCGACCGCGGCGACCTCGGGACGCAGGCCGGGGGTGACCAGGAACCGGGCACCTGCGTCGATGGCGGCGCGGGCCTGATCGGCTGTCATCACGGTGCCGACGCCCAGCATGATCCCGGCGCCGGACACCGAATCGGCGCAGGACCGAAGATGGTCCAGCACCCCTGGGGTGGTGAAGGTCAGCTCGACCGTGCGGATACCGCCTGCCGCGATCGCGTGGCACAGATCCGCCGCGTCGGGAATCGTCTCGGCGCGGACCACGCTGAGCACTCGGTCCTGCCGCAACACGTCGAGCGCTGTCATCGCACACCTCCATCAGGGCCGCGTCGCAGCGACCGTCCAGCTGTCACCCCGGTGAGCTCGCCGTCATCGAGGGCGAACTGTCCGCGCACCAGGACATGGGTGAATCCGGTTGCCGCTGTGCGGGGTTGCTCGTAGGTAGCGGTATCGGCGACGGTTTCCGGGTCGAACAGCACCAGATCGGCCGCGAACCCGGGACGGATGAATCCGCGGTCCGTGAGCCGGAGTCGGGTGGCCGCCCGCCCACTGAGGTGGCCGACGCATTCCTCGAGCGAGAACAGGCCGAGGTCGCGGCAGTAGTGGCCCAGGTACCGCGCGAAAGTTCCCCAGCCGCGCGGATGTGGCTTCGATCCGACCAGCAGCCCGTCGCTGCCCGCGGTGTGCCGTGGGTGCCGCATGATCGCCTGCACGTTCTCTTCGTGTCCGACGTGCTGCAGGATCCCGGTACCGAGCTCGTCGCGCAGCAGGATGTCGATGCACACGTCGAATGGATCGCGGTGCTCGGCCGCCGCGATCTGCGCGATCGTGCGGCCCACATGGTGATCCAGTTCCTGATGGGTGACTCCGCTGATCTCGATGGTGCCCCACTCGGCGATCACGCCGTGACAGCCGTCCGAGCCGCTGACTTCCAGATGGTCGCGGATCCGGGCCAGGGCGCCGGGATCGGTGAGCCGCGCCATGGTCTCTTCGGTGCTTCCGGCGGACGCCCAGCTCGGCAGGATCGCCGAAAGCGTGGTGGCTCCAGGCAGATACGGGTAGGTGTCCAGGCTGATGTCGGCGCCGGCGGCGGTCGCCGTGTCCAGCATGGCCAGGAGTTCAGGTGCCCGGCCCCTGTTCGGACCGAAGTTCAGGGTGGCGTGGGCCAGGTGCAGTGGGCAGCCCGATTTGGCGGACAGGTCGACCATCTCGGCGTACGCCTCGATGGCACCGGCACCGTAGGACCGATGGTGTGGTGAGAAGTAGCCGCCGTAGGACGCCACGGTGCGGCACAGCGCGAGGAGTTCGTCGTTGTCGGCGTACATCCCTGGCGTGTACGTCAGTCCGGCGGACAAACCGACGGCTCCCTCGGCCATGGCCCGAGCCACGATGGCCTGCATCTCGGTGATCTGCTCGGCGGTGGCGGGGACGTCGTCCCAGCCGACGACCAGGGCGCGGACGACGCCGTGTGGGACGAGATAGGCGACGTTGGTGGCGATTCCGCGGTCCAGGCGGTCAAGGTATTCGGCGACGGACCGCCAGTCGAAGTCGAAGTCACTGGGGTCGGTGTTCCAGCCGGCGATCTTGCGGCGGACGACGGCAAGCACCTCGGACGTCACGGGCGCGTACGACAGTCCGTCCTGCCCGAGTACCTCGGTGGTGACTCCCTGGGTGATGCGCGACGGATGCTCCGGGTTGAGCAGGATCTGCAGATCCGAATGTGCATGCATGTCGATGAATCCGGGCGCGAGCACCAATCCGGAGGCGTCGATCACCCGATCGGCCGTCGGCGAATCCGCGGGTTCGGTGATGATGGCGGCGATGCGGTCGTCGTCGATCAACACATCGGCGTCATACCGGGCGGACTCGGTGCCGTCGACGACGGTGGCGGAGCGGATCAACGTGCGCATGACAGATCCGGCTCAGAAGTAGGTACGGATCAGGTCGACGATCACGGGATCGGCTTCCTGCTGGGCGACCACCGGGATCCATCGCCACTTGTCGAAGGCGGTGCACGGGTGCGAAAGGCCCAGGCGCACCACGTCACCCACGCGGATGTCGGAATCGGGCGGGAGGGTCAGGAATGCGTGCTGGTCGTTGACGGCCACGATCTCGGCGCCCGTGACAGGCCGGGCCGGGGCACCGAGTTGCGAGGCGACCAGTTGCGCCGTGGGCAGCCCCTCATCGAACGGGACATCGCGCTTTCCGGCATCCAGCAGTGCCAGCCCGGGCTCGGGGCGTGACACCACCCGTGCCCAGGTGTGCATCGCCGAGCGCAGCCGGTACGGTTCGCCGCCACGGCCGAACGGCGTGATCCCGGTGTAGAAGCCGTCGTCGTGGATGATGTAGGCCCCCGCGCGGACCACGACGTGTGTGCGGCCGCCGGCCAGTGGAGCCAGGACTTCCGCCACCAGATCGAAATAGGCGCTGCCACCGGCGGTTACGTAGACATCGGCATCGGTGGGGTAGAGGCCGCCGGCTTCGATGATCCGGTGCAGGCGAGCCATTTCCTCCAGGTAGTGCCGGACGCGGGCCAGGGAGGCCTCGGATGCGTCGTGTGCCAGCGACCCCTCGTAGCCCGAAACGCCGGCCAGGCGCAGGGTGTCGGTCGCCGCGATCCGTGCGGCCACGGCGGCGGCCTCGTCGACCGACCGGGCACCGGTTCGCCCGCCGGGCGCACCCAATTCGACGAGTACCGGAATCGGCCGTGCCACCGGGGTTTCGGCGAGTGCCGCAGCCATCGCGTCCACGGTGGCGGTCGAGTCTGCCCAGCTGAGCACCTCGAGGTCGGGCCGGGCGGCCATCTCCAGGGCCAGCCAGCGCAGGGCGGACGGGTCGACCAGGGTGTTGGCGAGCTGGATCCGCCGGACACCGAAACTCACCCCGACACGTACCTGGCTGGGCGTGGCCAGGGTGATACCCCATGCGCCGCTGCGCAACTGGCGGTCCCACAGGACCGGCGACATGGTGGTCTTCCCGTGCGGGGCCAGTTCCACGCCGTGCTCGGTGCACCAGGCCGCCATGGCGGCCACGTTGTCCTCGATGGCTGAATCGTCCAGCGTCATCACCGGTGTGATGAAGGACGAGAGCCGCGGCTGGGTGGCGAGGAACTCCGCGGCAGTGAGGCCGTCGGCCGCTGCCGGAAGAGCCTTGTCCAGTTCCGACAGTCGTTCGGCGCGGAGTGTGTCCCACGCCCGACTTTCCAGCGCGGGTTCGCCTCGCGTCGTCATGCCGATCGAATCCTCCATGGTGATTCTGGCGCGTGAAGAAGCGTCAGAACGGCGTGAGCTGCTACGTTGCGCAGAATGCAATTAGTGTTGCAATTTGCGATGTGACATGTCTAACATGGCTTGCAACACCGCGTCAATCGTTCAACCCCGAAGGACGGGAGTGCCCGAAATGTCCACAGACTCCGTCGGCGGAGTTGCCTGCGTCGGGGAACCGCTGGTCCTGGCCGGTGGGGAAGTTGAATTGCACCTGGCCGGTGCTCAAGCCGAATTGCACCTGGCCGGTGCGGAAGCCAACGTCGCGGCCGGACTCGTCTCCTGGGGCATCCCCGCCTCCTTCGTCGGCCGGCTCGGCGACGACGGTTACGGCGACCTGATCAGATCGGAGCTCACGGCGCGCGGCGTCGACATCTCCGCGGTCGAGATCGACTCGGCCCGGCCCACCGGGCACTACTCGAAAGACACCGCGCCCGACGAGGCGGGGGAGCCGCGCAGCGTCAGCCGCTACCACCGGACGGGCTCGGCGGCGTCGGCGATGACGCCAGAATTCCTCGACTCGGCCGCGGTCGCGTCGGCCTTCGGGCGCGCGTCGGTCGTGCACTGCAGCGGCATCACGCCGGCCCTGTCGGACAGTTGCCGGGCCATGATGCGCCGGTTGCTCACCGACCGGCCGGGAATCAACGGGTTGCTGAGCTTCGACGTGAACTGGCGCGAACAGCTGTGGCCCGACGGCGATCCGGCGGAGGTGGTGGCCCTGGCCAACCTGGCCGATGTCGTCCTGGTGGGCGCCGACGAGGCGATCCGTGTCGCCGGGACCGATGATCCGGTGGCGCTGCGTCGGATCCTGCCGAACCCGGAGACCCTGGTCATCAAAGACGGCGCGGAGCAGGCGCTGGCGATCGACCGGGCCGGCGATGTGATCGCCGTTCCGGCCCTGCGCGTCGAGGTCGTGGAGCCGGTGGGTGCGGGTGATGCCTTTGCCGCCGGTTTCCTCAGCGGCGTCGTGCTGGGTGACGATCCGGAATCGTGCCTGCGGCGCGGACACATCGGCGCCGCCGTCACTCTGACTGTCGTGGCGGATTCGGCGCCGCCACCGCCGGATGCGGCGGTCGAGCATCTGCTGGATTGCACAGACGGGGAGTGGGCTGCGACGGCGGTGAGCGAGGCCGGGTTCACCGTGTGCGGGAGCAGGCGGTGAGCCAAAGTGTCGGACGGGCATTGCAGCTGCTGATTCAGCTTGGCAAGGGCCCCGCCAGTCTGGACGAGCTCGCCGCCGCGACGGATGTGCACAAGACCACGGTGATGAGGCTGCTGCGCACCCTGTCCGACGAGCGGTTCACGTTCCGCGACAACAACAATCGCTATCACCTGGGATCACGGATCTTCGAACTCGCCGCACACGGCACCGATCAGCGGGAGATCCGTCAGATCGCCTCGCGCCATCTCGTCGAGTTCAACCGCGAATACGGCCGCACCACGCACCTCGCCGCGATGGAAGGCGGCGACATCGTCTACATCGACAAGCTCGAATCCCACGATCAGATCCGGATGTACTCGCGGATCGGCCTGACCGCCAACCTGAATTCGACCGCCGTCGCCAAGGTGATCCTCGCCGACCTGAACGACGCGGAGTTGCGACCGATCGTCGCCACGATGGACTTCAGCCGGCGCGCGGCCAACACCATCACCACGCCGGAGGCGTACCTGCGCGAGATCGAAACCGTGCGGGCGCAGGGCTGGGCCCAGGACCGCGAAGAGAACGAGCCGTCGATCAATTGCGTGGGGGTACCGATCCGCGGTGCGAACGGCCGGGTCGTCGCCGCGGTGTCGGTGTCGGTGCCCGACGTGGTGCTGCCCTTCGACAAGGTCCTCGAACTCCTGCCGCCGCTGCAGGCGGTAGGTGAACGCATCTCGGCCGAATGCGGTTACCGGCCCCCTTCGTAACCCGACTGGAAATCATCGAAACCACCGAAAGCAGAGGAGATTCCCACCGTGTCCGATTCCCAGGTCATCCGCACCGATGACGCACCAGCACCGGCGCACACCTTCAGCCAGGGCATCCGTAAGGGCGCCATGTTGCAGGTGTCGGGGCAGGGCCCGATGGACCCCGCGACCAACACCTACATCGGCGAAGGCGACGTCAAGGTGCAGACCCGGCGGACACTGGAGAACGTCAAGGCGATCCTGGCGGCAGGCGGCGCGGGTGTCGACGATGTCCTGATGTTCCGGGTCTACCTCACCAAGCGTGAGGACTTCGCGGCGATGAACGAGGTATACGGCGAGTTCATCGCCGAGAACGTCAAATCCGACCAGCTGCCCTGCCGGACAACGGTATTCGTCGACCTCCCGCACGAGGTCATGCTGGTCGAGATCGACGCGCTGGCCGTCGTGGGCTAGCCAGGACGGCTAGCTCAGCAGACCCCGTGCCACGTGGGTGATCTGCACCTCGTTGCTGCCGGCGTAGATCATCAGGGACTTGGCATCACGGGCCAGCTGTTCGACCCGGTACTCGGTCATGTAGCCGTTGCCGCCGAACAGTTGGACCGCCTCCATCGCGACGTCGGTGGCGGCCTGCGAGCAGTACCACTTGATGGCCGAGGCCTCGGCCAGTGAGATCGGCACGCCCTTCTCGGCGGATTCGATGACGCGGAACAGCATGTTGCGCACGTTCATCCGGGCCACTTCCATGTTGGCCAGCTTGAGCTGGATCAACTGGAACTGGCCGATCTCCTGACCCCACAGGGTGCGGCTCTTGGCGTAGTCGACACTCAACCGCAGGCATTCCTCGATCACGCCCAGCGCCATCGCGGCCACCCCGATGCGTTCGGCCGAGAAGTTCGACCGTGCGCTGGCGCGGCCCTCGTCGACCCCGTCCGCGGTTTCGGAACCTTCGGTCTCGCCGAGCAGCCGATCGCGTCCCAGCCGGACGTTGTTGAAGAACAGCTCGCCGGTGCGTGACGAGTGAATGCCCATCTTGCGGAACGGCTTCGACTGCACGAAGCCCTCCATGCCGCGGTCGAGCACGAAGGTGAGCACCTTGCGGTTGCGCGGATCTGAAGCGGAATCACCCGCCGTGTTCTCAGCGAGCTTGGCGTAGACCACCACGACGTCGGCGTCGGGCCCGTTGGTGATGAAGGTCTTCTGGCCGTTGAGGATGTAGTCGTCCCCATCGCGGGTGACGTAGGACTTCATCCCGCCGAAGGCGTCCGAGCCCGAATCGGGTTCGGTGATCGCCCACGCGCCGACCTTCTCGTAGGTCACCAGACCGGGCAGCCAGCGTTCCTGCTGGGCCAGCGTGCCGCGACTCTGGATGGTCGACACGGTCAGGCCCAGGCTGACGCCCAACCCGGTCACCAGGCCCATCGACACCCGGCACAGTTCGCTGATCAGGACGAACCCCATGCCCGGCGAGCCGCTGCCGCCGAACATCCCGCCGCGGGCACCCGACGGCTTGGCGTCGCCGCTGCGCAGTTTCTCCAGCCGCTTGTCCAGCGACTCCTTGGCGAGCGCGTCGATCCCGAAGGTGGCGAACAGCTTTCGCACGATCGGGTACGGCTCCATGTCGCCGCTCTCGAGCTCGTCGAGGTGGGGCCGGATCTCCTTGTCCACGAACTCGCGAACAGCGTCCCGGACAGCGATGTCGACGTCAGACCAATCAAGCATTCCGACAGCTTAGACAGGTGTCAAAAGTCAGGCTGCGGGGCGGCGGGCCGGCCGTCGCAGCGCCGGGAGTGAGAACGTGGTGTGGACCAGGGACCCGGCCCGATCCAGCAGGGTCTTGTGGCGCGGCAGGTAGTGCATCGGCAGCCCCCGGCGGTCGCGGGGCGGGGCCATGAAGCTGGGTGCTTCCACCAGCGGGCCGTCGGCTGGCAGTTTCCCGGCCGCGCGGCGGTAGGCCGACAGGGCGCGCGGGTGCAGCCTGATCTCGTCGGGCACGGCGATGAACGCCAATTCGACCGCCTTGCCGAAGATCCGCAGTAGCACCTCGTCGCCGGGCGTCCACCGCATCCCGGCCTTCTCCCGCACCGCCGGGTCGAACAGGCCTGCGGCGATCCAGCGCTGCGCGCCGACAAGGGGTTTGAACAGTTGATCCCAGACCGGTGTGGGCATCAGCACGAACCACGGCTTGGGGATCCGGATGGTGAAGATGTCGAGGGTGGCCCGGTTGATCTCCAGCTCGTCGCGGCACTTGGCGTCCCAGTACTCCTGAAACTCTTCCCAGCTCTTGGGGACCGGTCGCATGCTCATGCCGTACATCCGGTACCACTGCACGTGTTCGTCGAAGAGCTGTTGCTTCTCGGCTTCGGTGAGGCCGCCGCAGAAATACTCCGCGGTCTTGATGATCAGCATGAAGAACGTGGCGTGCGCCCAGTAGAACGTCTCGGGGTTGAGCGCGTGGTAGCGCCGACCCTGGTTGTCGACGCCTTTGATGGTGGTGTGGAAGCCCTTGATCTGGGCGCCGGTGTCGGCCGCACGCTCGCCGTCGTACACCACGCCCATGATCGGGTACACCGACCGGGCCACCCGCTGTAGCGGCTCGCGCAGCAGGATCGAATGCTCCTCGACGCCAGCGCCGAGTTCCGGATACATGTTCTGGATCGCGCCGATCCAGACGCCCAGCATCCCGGTGCGCAGGTCACCGAAGTACTTCCAGGTCAGCGAATCCGGGCCGAGTGGGTCGTGCTCGCCGGTGGTGGTGGCTCGTGTGGTCATCGCGTCCTCGTTGACTCGTCATGACATGGATCACAGCTGAGGCCAACGATAGTAGTGACAACGTGTGTTGTCTATGACGCCGCGGCGCGTCGTCGCGCACTGTTATTCGGCGGCTACCGTCGCGCCACAGCGCTGTGACCAGCCCGGTTTGCCTGCGCCGGGGGAGCGCCCTGGGAATGTGGGCAAACCCGCTCGCGGCGTCGTTGCCGCCCGGTCCGCGCGCCACTTAGTCTTGCGCTGTGGATGGCGAGCCGTTCGATGACCCGTCCGGCCGTGTCGGGGATGTCGAGCAGGCGCCGCAGCAGCGCCCAGTGCGGACACCCGGTTTGCCGGGCCCGCTGGGGTGGCTGCAGAACGCCAACCGCAGCCCAGCCGTCGTGGATCTGGTGCGGCGGATGCGTCGGTCACTGCCCGGGGACCCGGACTTCGGTGACCGGCTCTCGGTGTCGGGCGAGGGCGGTCCCCGGGCCGCTGCGCGCGTGGCCGACCGGCTGCTGGACCGCGACGCCGCCTCGCGTGAGGTGAGCCTTGGTGCGTTGCAGGTGTGGCAGGCCCTGACCGAACGTGTCTCGGGAACCCCGGCCAATCCCGAGGTGACGCTGGTGTTCACCGATCTCGTCGGGTTTTCCTCGTGGTCACTGCGCTCCGGCGACGACGCCACGCTGCGTCTGCTGCGCCGCGTGGCGCAGGTGATCGAGCCCCCGGTGCTGGAAGCAGGCGGGCACATCGTCAAACGCATGGGCGACGGCATGATGGCGGTGTTCTCCGACCCGGCCACCGCCCTGGGAGCCATGCTCGTGGCGCTCGACGGGGTGAAGGGCATCGACGTGGACGGCTACGCCCCGCGCATGCGCGTCGGTATCCATACCGGCCGTCCGCAGCGCATCGGGTCGGACTGGCTCGGAGTTGACGTCAACATCGCGGCCCGGGTGATGGACCGGGCCAACACCGGCGGGCTCGTGGTGTCACACACCACGCTCGAGGGCATCTCGGAGGATCAGCTCGCCGAGCTCGGAGTCAGCGTCAAACGTCAACGGCGTCAGATGTTCTCGACCAAGCCGGAGGGCGTGCCCGATGATCTGGTGATGTACCGGGTGAAAACGTCCGGGCAGCTCCCGGCTTCCTGAGGGCAAACGCGTTCGAGGTGTGATCGGCCGATCGCCTATGATCGCCGGGTGGCTGAGCAGCCCAGTGATCTCTCAGAAGAAGCCCTGACCAAAGCCGTCAGCGCGGCCCGGCATGCCTTCGAGCTGGCCGGTGACCTCGACGCGCTCGCGCGCGCCAAGACCGAGCACCTCGGCGATCGTGCCCCGATCGCCCTGGCCCGCCAGGCGTTGGCGACGCTGCCCAAGGCGGACCGCGCCGATGCCGGCAAACGGGTCAACGTCGCCCGCGGCGAGGCCCAGCGCGCGTATGACGAGCGGCTGGCCGCGCTGCGCGCCGAGCGCGACGCCGCGGTGCTGGTCGCCGAGCGCATCGATGTGACGCTGCCCTCGACCCGGCAGCCGGTCGGTGCCCGGCACCCGATCACGATCCTGGCCGAGAATGTCGCCGACACCTTCGTGGCGATGGGCTGGGAACTGGCCGAGGGGCCCGAGGTCGAGACCGAGCAGTTCAACTTCGACGCGCTGAACTTCCCGCCGGACCACCCGGCCCGCAGCGAGCAGGACACCTTCCAGATCGCCCCCGACGGGTCGCGGCAGGTGCTGCGTACCCACACCTCGCCGGTGCAGATCCGGGCGCTGCTGGAGCGCGAGCTGCCGGTGTACATCGTCTCGATCGGCCGGACGTTCCGCACCGACGAACTCGATTCCACCCACACCCCGGTGTTCCACCAGGTGGAGGGGCTGGCGGTGGACAAGGGCCTGACCATGGCGCACCTGCGCGGCACGCTGGATGCGTTCGCTCGGGCCCAGTTCGGGCCCGAGGGTCGCACCCGGTTCCGTCCGCACTTCTTCCCGTTCACGGAGCCGTCGGCCGAGGTGGACATCTGGTTCCCCGGCAAGAAGGGTGGCCCCGGCTGGGTCGAATGGGGCGGCTGCGGCATGGTCAACCCGAACGTGTTGCGCGCCTGCGGGATCGACCCCGACGTCTACTCGGGATTTGCCTTCGGTATGGGATTGGAGCGAACCCTGCAGTTCCGCAACGGAATTCCTGACATGCGCGACATGGTCGAGGGCGACGTCCGGTTCTCGCTGCCGTTCGGGGTCGGTGCCTGATGCGGATTCCCTTCAGTTGGCTGCGTGAGGCCGTCCGCGCCGGTGCCCCGGACTGGGATCCGTCCGTCGAGGAACTCGAAGAGACGTTCATCCGGATCGGGCACGAGGTCGAGGAGATCATCCCGATCGGCCCGGTGAGCGGTCCGCTGACAGTCGGCCGGGTCGTCGAGATCGAGGAACTGACCGAGTTCAAGAAGCCGATCCGGGCCTGCAAGGTCGACGTCGGTGTCCAGAACGTGGACGGCGCACCGCGCGACATCGTGTGCGGCGCGACGAATTTCGCGGTCGGCGACCTCGTCGTGGTGGCGCTGCCCGGCACCGTCCTGCCGGGCGACTTCACCATCGCGACGCGCAAGACCTACGGCCGGGTGTCCGACGGCATGATCTGCTCGGCCTCCGAGATGAACCTGGGCGTCGATCAGGCGGGCATCCTGGTGCTGCCCGAGGGCACCGCCGAACCGGGCACCCCGGCCGCCGACGTGCTGGGTCTCGACGACGTGGTGTTCCACCTGGCGATCACCCCGGACCGCGGATACTGCCTGTCGGTGCGCGGCCTGGCTCGTGAGATCGCCTGCGCGCATGATCTGGACTTCGTCGATCTGGCCGACGTGGCGCCGCTGCCCGCCGAGGGCGAGGCCTGGCCACTGACCGTGGAGCCCGGAACCGGGGTGCAGCGCTTCGGGTTACGTCCCGTCACCGGCATCGACCCCACCGCGGTGTCGCCGTGGTGGCTGCAGCGCCGGCTGCTGCTCAGCGGGATCCGCGCCATCTCGCCGGCCGTCGACGTGACCAACTACGTCATGCTCGAAATCGGTCACCCGATGCACGCCCACGACAGCAGCCTGATCACCGGCGGCTTCGCGGTGCGGTTCGCCCGGGACGGGGAAAAGGTGGTCACGCTCGACGACGTCGAGCGCACCCTGAACTCGGCCGACGTGCTGATCGTCGACGACGTCGCGACCGCCGCCATCGGCGGCGTGATGGGCGCGGGCACCACCGAGGTACGCGACTCCACCACCGACGTACTGCTGGAGGCAGCGGTGTGGGACCCGGCCGCGGTGTCGCGCACCCAGCGCCGCCTGCACCTGGCCAGTGAGGCCGGCCGCCGCTATGAGCGTTCGGTCGACCCCGCGATTTCGGTTGCGGCCCTGGACCGTTGCGCGACCCTGCTGGCCGACATCGCCGGCGGCACCGTCGCACCGAGGCTCACCGACTGGCGCGCCGACGGCCGCACCGACTGGTCGCAGCCGGCCATCGAGATCCCGGCGGACCTGCCCGACCGCACTGCGGGAGTGGAATACGCCGCGGGTACCACGGCGCGGCGGCTCACCCAGGTCGGTGCGACGGTTACCGGCTCCGACCCGCTCACCGTCACCCCGCCGAGCTGGCGGCCCGACCTGCGTCAGCGTGCTGACCTGGTGGAGGAAGTGCTGCGCCTGGAGGGGTTGGAGTCCATCCCGTCGGTGTTGCCGACGGCACCGGCCGGCCGTGGCCTGAGTGCGGTGCAGAAGCGGCGCCGGGCGATCGGAAAGTCCTTGGCGCTGGCCGGATTCGTCGAGATCCTGCCGACCCCGTTCCTGCCCGCCGGGGTGTTCGACGCCTGGGGTCTGGCCGCCGACGATCCCCGCCGCAGCACCACCACGGTGCTCAACCCGCTGGAGGCCGACCGGCCGCAGCTGGCCACCACGTTGCTGCCCGGACTGCTGGAGGCATTGGGCCGCAACGTATCCCGTGGTACCGCCGATGTGGCGCTGTTCGCGATTCAGCAGGTGGTGCATCCGACCGCGGCGACCCGTGCCGTCGAGCGCATCCCCAACGACCGCAGGCCCACCGACGAGGAGATCGCCGGGCTGGACGCCTCACTGCCGCAGCAGCCGCAGCACGTGGCGGCGGTGCTGGCCGGACTGCGCGAACCAGCCGGCCCATGGGGCCAGGGGCGTCCGGTAGAGGCCGCCGACGCGTTCGAAGCAGTTCGGGTGATCGGCCGCGCGGCCGGGGTGGAGTTCACCCTGCGCGCGGCCCAGGAGCTGCCGTGGCATCCGGGTCGCTGCGCCGAGGTGCTCGTCGGCGACACGGTCGTCGGCTACGCCGGACAGTTGCACCCGGCGGTGATCGAGCGGACCGGCCTGCCCAAGGGCGCCTGCGCGGTCGAACTCGATCTCGATGCCGTACCGATCGTCGAGACGCTGCCGGCGCCGAAGGTGTCGCCGTTCCCGGCGGTGTTCCAGGACATCAGCGTCGTGGTCGGTGATGAGGTGGCCGCGGCTGCAGTTGTCGATGCCGTCCGCGACGGGGCCGGTGAACTGCTGGAGGACGTCCGGTTGTTCGACGTCTACACCGGTCCGCAGATCGGGGAGGGCCGCAAGTCCCTGACCCTGGCGCTGCGGTTCCGGGCTGCCGATCGCACCCTGACCGAGGACGAGGCCAGTGCCGCCCGGGACGCCGCTGTCGCGGTGGCCGGCGAGCGCGTCGGAGCCGTCCTGCGCGGCTAGCTGCCGGCACGAACGTGGCGTCTGTGCACGCATTCTTGCGGGTTTGCGTGCACAGTAGCCACGCTCGGCGGCCGGCCTATTAATGAATTTGCATCTGCATGCATAACAATGCAGAATTGCTGCATGACTTCGATAGCAGTGGCCGGCGCCAGCGGCTACGCCGGCGGAGAGATCCTGCGGTTGCTGCTCGGGCACCCGGCCTATGCCGACGGCCGGCTGACCATCGGGGCGTTGACCGCGGCCTCCAGTGCCGGAACCACGATCGCCGAGCACCATCCGCACCTGCTGCCGCTGGCCTCGCGCGTTCTGGAACCCACCGATGCCGAGGTACTGGCCGGCCATGACGTGGTGTTCCTGGGGCTGCCGCACGGTCATTCCGCGGCGCTGGCCGAACAGCTCGGTCCCGACACCCTGATCATCGACTGCGGCGCCGACTTCCGGCTGACCGACGCCGCCGATTGGGCGAAGTTCTACGGTTCCGCGCACGCCGGCAGCTGGCCCTACGGACTGCCCGAACTGCCCGGCGCCCGGGACCGGCTCAAGGGCACCAAGCGCGTCGCCGTCCCGGGCTGCTACCCGACCGCCGCGCTGCTGGCACTGCTGCCCGCCGTGGCCGCCGACCTCATCGAACCGGCCGTCACCGTCGTCGCCGTCAGCGGCACCTCGGGGGCGGGCAAGTCCGCCAAGGTCGACCTGCTGGGCTCCGAGGTGATCGGTTCGGCCCGCGCCTACAACATCGCAGGCAAGCACCGGCACACGCCGGAGATCGCCCAGGGCCTGCGGTCGGTGACCGACAAGGACGTCACCGTCTCGTTCACCCCGGTGCTGATCCCGACGGCCCGCGGCATCCTGGCCACCTGCACCGCCCGCACCGAGGCATCCGCCGACGAGATCCGGGCCGCGTACGAGAAGGCCTACGACGCCGAGCCGTTCATCCACCTGCTGCCCGAGGGGCAGCTGCCCAAGACCGGATCGGTGATCGGCAGCAATGCCGCACAGCTCGCGGTCGCGGTCGACGAACAGGCGAAGACACTGGTGGCGATCGCCGCCATCGACAATCTCACCAAGGGCACCGGCGGCGCCGCGGTGCAGTCGATGAACCTGGCGCTGGGCTGGCCTGAAACCGAAGGACTTTCGATCGTGGGAGTGGCACCGTGACTGAAGTGGCACAGACAGCCAAGCTGGTCCGCACCCAGGGCGTCACCGCCCCGGCCGGATTCCGGGCCGCGGGAATCGCCGCCGGTATCAAGGCATCCGGCGCGCCGGACCTGGCGCTGGTGTTCAACGAGGGGCCGGACTACGCCGCGGCGGGCGTCTTCACCCGCAACAAGATCAAGGCCGCGCCCGTGCAGTGGTCGCAGCAGGTACTCACCACCGGCCGGCTGCGCGCGGTGGTCCTGAACTCGGGTGGCGCCAACGCCTGCACCGGCCCGCTGGGTTTCCAGGACACCCACGCCACCGCCGAGGCGGTGGCCACCGCGTTGAGCGACTGGGGGACCGAGACCGGGGCCATCGAGGTCGCGGTGTGCTCGACGGGCCTGATCGGTGACCGGTTGCCGATGGACAAGGTGCTGGCCGGCGTCACCGAGATCGTGCACGAGATCGCCGGCGGCCTGACCGGCGGAGACGACGCCGCGCGGGCCATCATGACCACCGACACCGTGCCGAAACAGGTTGCCCTGCACCATTCGGTGGAGTCGGGGGACAACTGGACCCTCGGCGGCATGGCCAAGGGTGCAGGCATGCTGGCACCGTCACTGGCCACCATGCTGGTGGTGCTGACCACCGACGCCGTCGCCGATGCGGCCGCACTGGACATCGCGCTGAAACGCGCCGCGGCCCTGACCTTCGACCGGCTCGACGTCGACGGCAGCTGTTCGACCAACGACACCGTGCTGCTGCTCGCCTCGGGCGCCAGCGAGATCGCGCCCAGCCAGGACGATCTCAACGAGGCGGTGCTGCGGGTCTGCGACGACCTGTGCGCGCAGCTGCAGGCCGACGCCGAGGGCGTCACCAAGCGGGTCGTCATCACCGTGACCGGCGCCGAGACCGAGGACGACGCGTTGGTCGCGGCCCGCGTCATCGCCCGCGACAGCCTGGTCAAGACCGCGCTGTTCGGCTCCGACCCGAACTGGGGCCGGGTCCTGGCTGCGGTCGGCATCGCTCCCGTGAAGCTCGATCCGGAACGGATCAGCGTGTCGTTCAACGGTTCTCCGGTATGCATCGACGGAGCCGGCGCGCCGGGCGCCCGTGAGGTCGACCTGTCCGGCGAGGACATCGTCGTGATCGTGGACCTGGGCGTGGGAAGCGGCAGCGCTTCCATCAGGACCACCGACCTGTCGCACGCCTACGTCGAAGAGAACTCGGCCTACAGCTCATGAGCCAGGCCATCGAGCGCGGCGTCAAGTCCCAGGTGCTCGCCTCGGCGCTGCCGTGGCTCAAGCAACTGCACGACAAGATCGTCGTCGTCAAGTACGGCGGCAACGCCATGACCGACGACACTCTCAAGGCCGCCTTCGCCGCCGACATGGTGTTCCTGCGCAACTGCGGCATCCATCCCGTGGTGGTGCACGGCGGCGGGCCGCAGATCAGCGCGATGCTCAAGAGGCTCGGCATCGCAGGCGATTTCAAGGGCGGCTTCCGGGTGACCACGCCCGAGGTTCTCGACGTGGCCCGCATGGTGCTGTTCGGTCAGGTGGGCCGCGAGCTGGTCAACCTGATCAACGCCCACGGCCCGTACGCGGTCGGCCTCACCGGTGAGGACGCGCATCTGTTCACCGCGGTGCGGCGCAGCGTCACGGTCGACGGCGTGGCCACCGACATCGGTCTGGTCGGCGACGTCGAACACGTCAATGCCGACTCGCTGCTGGATCTCATTGCCGCAGGCCGGATTCCGGTGGTTTCGACCATCGGGCCCGATGCCGACGGCGTGGTGCACAACATCAACGCCGACACCGCGGCCGCGGCCCTGGCCGAGGCGCTGGGCGCCGAGAAGCTGGTCATGCTCACCGATGTCGAGGGCCTCTACACCGAGTGGCCCGATCGCTCCTCGCTGGTCAGCGAGATCGACACGGCCGCGTTGACCCAACTGCTGCCCAAGCTCGAATCCGGCATGGTGCCCAAGATCGAGGCCTGCCTGCGGGCCGTGGCCGGCGGCGTGCCGAGCGCGCACGTGATCGACGGCCGCGTCGAACACTGTGTGCTGGTCGAGCTTTTCACCGATGAAGGAACCGGAACGAAAGTGGTGAGCCCGTCGTGAGTCTTCAGGACCGCTGGGAAGCGGTGATGATGAACAACTACGGCACCCCGCCGTTGGCCCTGGCCAGCGGCGACGGCGCCGTGGTCACCGACGCCGACGGCAAGTCCTACCTGGACCTGCTCGGCGGGATCGCGGTCAACCTGCTCGGCCACCGTCACCCCGCGGTCATCGAGGCCGTCACCGCCCAACTCAACACGCTGGGCCACACGTCCAACCTGTACGCCACCGAGCCGGGCATCGCGCTGGCCGAGGCGCTGGTCGGACACCTGGGGACCCAGGCGCGGGTGTTCTTCTGCAACTCGGGCACCGAGGCCAACGAGGTGGCGTTCAAGATCACCCGGCTCACCGGCAAGACCAATATCGTTGCCGCTCAGGGCGCTTTCCACGGCCGCACGATGGGATCGCTGGCACTGACCGGCCAGCCGGCCAAGCAGGCACCGTTCGAGCCGCTGCCCGGCAACGTCACCCACGTGCCGTACGGAGATGTCGAAGCCCTTGCGGCCGCGGTCGATTCGGATACCGCCGCGGTGTTCCTGGAACCGATCATGGGGGAGGGCGGCGTCGTCGTCCCGCCCGCCGGGTACCTGGCCGCGGCCCGGGACATCACCGCCAAGAACGGCGCGCTCCTGGTCCTCGACGAGGTGCAGACCGGGGTGGGGCGTACCGGAGCCTTTTATGCCCACCAGCACGACGGCATCACCCCCGACATCGTCACGCTGGCCAAGGGCCTGGGCGGCGGGCTGCCGATCGGGGCCTGCCTGGCCATCGGCGCGGCCGGTGACCTGCTCACCCCGGGACTGCACGGCAGCACGTTCGGCGGCAACCCGGTGTGCACCGCCGCCGCGCTGGGCGTGCTCAAGGCGCTCGCCGACGGCGATCTGATCGAGCGTGCCGGGGTGCTCGGCAAGACCCTGAGCCACGGCATCGAGGAGCTTGGCCATCCACTCGTCGATCACGTGCGCGGCAAGGGCCTGCTGCAGGGTGTGGTGCTGACCGCGCCGAGCGCCAAGGCCGTCGAGACCGCGGCCCGTGCCGCCGGTTTCCTGGTCAACGCCGCAGCCGCCGACGTGATCCGGTTGGCGCCGCCCCTGATCATCACCGAAGGCCAGATCGAGACGTTCCTGTCCGCTCTGCCCGCCGTTCTCGACACCGCTGTGGAGGCTGCTTCATGACCATCCGGCATTTCCTGCGTGACGACGATCTGTCGCCCGATGAACAGGCCGAGGTACTCGCCCTGGCCGCCGAGCTGAAGAAGGCGCCGTTCTCGCGGCGTCCGCTGGAGGGCCCGCGCGGTGTCGCGGTGATCTTCGAGAAGAACTCGACCCGCACCCGGTTCTCGTTCGAGATGGGCATCGCCCAGCTCGGCGGGCATGCCGTGGTCGTCGACGGCCGCAGCACCCAGCTGGGCCGCGAGGAGACGCTCGAGGACACCGGCGCGGTGCTGTCCCGCTACGTCGACGCGATCGTGTGGCGGACCTTCGCCCAGGAGCGGCTGACGGCCATGGCAAGTGGCGCCTCCGTCCCGATCGTCAACGCACTGTCCGACGAGTTCCACCCCTGCCAGGTGCTGGCCGACCTGCAGACGTTGGCCGAGCGCCGGGGCGACCTCAAGGGCCTGCGGATGACGTACCTGGGTGACGGCGCCAACAACATGGCGCACTCGCTGATGCTGGGCGGCGTCACCGCGGGAATTCACGTCACCATCGCGGCGCCCGCCGGTTTCGAACCGGACCCGCACTTCGTCGACGCCGCCAAGCGCCGCGCGGCCGAGACCGGGGCGACGGTCACCCTCACCGACGACGCCCAGGCCGGCGCCGACGGGGCCGACGTGCTCGTCACCGACACCTGGACGTCGATGGGCCAGGAGAATGACGGACTCGACCGGGTCCGGCCGTTCCGCCCGTTCCAGGTCAACGCCGACCTGCTCAAGCGGGCCGATCCGGAAGCCATTGTGCTGCACTGCCTTCCGGCGCACCGTGGTCACGAGATCACCGACGAGGTGATCGACGGTCCGCAGAGCGCGGTGTTCGACGAGGCCGAGAACCGGCTGCACGCACAGAAGGCCATGCTCGTGTGGCTGCTGGAGCGAGCCTGAAGTGAGCGCACCGACCCGCGCCGGCCGTCAGGCCCGCATCATCGCCCTGCTGTCGTCGCGGCAGGTGAGCAGCCAGACCGAACTGGCCGCGCTGCTGGGCCAGGAGGGCATCGAGGTCACCCAGGCCACGCTGTCGCGGGATCTGGAGGAACTCGGCGCGGTGAAACTGCGCGGCGCCGACGGCGGCGTCGGCGTGTATGTGGTGCCCGAGGACGGCAGCCCGGTGCGGGGTGTGTCCGGCGGCACCGAACGGTTGACCCGCTTGTTGGGGGAGTTGCTGGTCTCGACCGATGCCAGCGCTAACCTTGCCGTGCTGCGCACCCCGCCCGGGGCCGCGCATTACCTGGCCAGCGCGATCGATCGCGCCGCCCTGCCGTATGTGGTCGGCACCATCGCCGGTGACGACACCATCCTGATGGTGGCGCGCGACCCGATGACCGGGGCCGAACTTGCCAACACCATCGAAAACTTGAAGTAGAGCTCAAAACAAGGAGATTGCTCATGTCCGAACGCGTCATCCTGGCGTACTCCGGAGGTCTGGACACCTCGGTCGCGATCAGCTGGATCGGCAAGGAGACCGGCAAAGAGGTCGTCGCTGTCGCCATCGATCTCGGCCAGGGCGGCGAGGACATGGATGTCGTGCGCCAGCGCGCCCTGGACTGCGGCGCGGTCGAGGCGGTCGTGGTCGACGCGCGCGACGAGTTCGCCGACGAATACTGCCTGCCGACCATCAAGGCCAACGCGCTCTACATGGACCGCTACCCGCTGGTGTCGGCGATCAGCCGCCCGCTGATCGTCAAGCACCTGGTCGACGCGGCCCGCAGCCACGGCGGCACCGTCGTCGCGCACGGCTGCACCGGCAAGGGCAACGACCAGGTGCGCTTCGAGGTCGGGTTCGCCTCGCTGGCGCCCGAACTCGACGTCATCGCCCCGGTCCGCGATTACGCCTGGACGCGCGAGAAGGCCATCGCGTTCGCCGAGGAGAACGCCATCCCGATCAACGTCACCAAGCGTTCGCCGTTCTCGATCGACCAGAACGTGTGGGGCCGCGCCGTGGAGACCGGGTTCCTCGAGGACCTGTGGAACGCGCCGACCAAGGACGTCTACGACTACACCCAGGACCCGACCGTCAACTTCAACGCCCCCGACGAGCTGATCATCAGCTTCGACAAGGGCCGCCCGGTGGCGATCGACGGCCGCCCGCTGTCCGTGCTGGAGATCATCCAGGAGCTCAACACCCGGGCCGGCGCCCAGGGCGTGGGCCGCTTGGACGTGGTCGAGGACCGGCTGGTCGGCATCAAGAGCCGCGAGATCTACGAGGCTCCGGGCGCGATGGTGCTGATCACCGCGCACACCGAGCTCGAGCACGTGACGCTGGAGCGTGAGCTGGGCCGGTACAAGCGCGGCGTGGACCAGAAGTGGGGCGAGCTCTCCTACGACGGCTTGTGGTTCAGCCCGCTGAAGCGCTCGCTGGAGGCCTTCGTCGAGCACACCCAGCAGCACGTCTCCGGCGACATCCGGCTGGTGCTGCACGCCGGGGCCATCATCGTCAACGGCCGCCGCTCCGGTGAGTCGCTGTACGACTTCAACCTGGCGACCTACGACGAGGGCGACAGCTTCGACCAGAGCGCGGCCAAGGGCTTCGTGCAGCTGCACGGCCTGAGCTCCAAGATCTCGGCCAAGCGCGACCTGGGTCTCTGATGCCGAGCAGACATGAAACTGCCCTATTTTCGGTGTTTTTGGGCAGTTTTGCGTCTGCTCGCGAAAGGTAACTGACATGAGCACCAACGACGGAACCACCAACGAGGGCTCGCTGTGGGGCGGCCGGTTCGCCGACGGCCCCTCGGCCGCCCTTGCCGCCCTGAGCAAGTCGACGCACTTCGACTGGGTGCTGGCGCCGTATGACATCACGGCGTCCAAGGCCCACGCCCGGGTGTTGCACCGCGCCGGGTTGCTCACCGACGAGCAGCGCGACGGATTGCTCGCGGGTCTGGACAGCCTGGGTTCCGATGTCGCCGACGGTAGTTTCGAGCCGCTGGTCACCGACGAGGACGTGCACGGTGCCCTGGAGCGCGGGCTGATCGACCGGGTCGGACCGGATCTCGGTGGGCGGCTGCGGGCCGGCCGCTCCCGCAACGACCAGGTGGCCACGCTGTTCCGGATGTGGCTGCGCGACGCCGTGCGCCGCGTCGCCGACGGTGTGCTCGAGGTGGTCAACGCGCTGGCGGTGCAGGCCGCGGCGCATCCGACGGCGATCATGCCGGGCAAGACCCATCTGCAGGCCGCGCAGCCGATCCTGCTCGCGCATCATCTGCTGGCCCACGCGCATCCGCTGCTGCGCAACGTCGACCGGCTCGCCGATTTCGACGATCGCACCGCGGTCTCGCCGTATGGCTCGGGCGCCCTGGCCGGCTCGTCGCTCGGCCTGGATCCCGACGCGATCGCCGAGGACCTCGGATTCGCCTCGGCCGCGGACAATTCCGTCGACGCCACCGCGGCCCGTGATTTCGCCGCCGAGGCGGCCTTCGTCTTCGCTCAGATCGGCGTGGACCTGTCCCGCCTGGCCGAGGACATCATCCTGTGGAGCACAACCGAATTCGGGTACGTCACGCTGCACGACGCCTGGTCGACCGGCAGTTCGATCATGCCGCAGAAGAAGAACCCGGACATCGCCGAGTTGGCTCGCGGCAAGTCCGGACGCCTGATCGGCAACCTCACCGGCCTGCTCGCCACGCTCAAGGCCCAGCCGCTGGCCTACAACCGGGATCTGCAGGAGGACAAGGAGCCGGTCTTCGACTCGGTCGCCCAGCTGGAGCTGCTGCTGCCTGCGATGGCGGGTCTGGTCGGCACCCTGACCTTCGACGAAGAACGGATGGCCGCGCTCGCGCCGGCCGGCTACACGCTGGCCACCGACATCGCCGAATGGCTGGTCCGCCAAGGTGTTCCGTTCCGCGTCGCCCATGAGGCCGCGGGTGCCGCGGTGCAGACCGCCGAGGGGCGCGGCGTCGGACTCGACGAGCTCACGGACGACGAGTTCGCCGCGATCAATCCCGCCCTCACCGCGCAGGTGCGGGAGGTGTTGACGGTCGACGGCTCGGTGAACGCGCGTAACGCACGGGGCGGGACTGCACCGGTCCAGGTCGCCAAGCAGCTCGGCGTGGTGCGGGAATCAGCGGCCGCGCTGCGGGCCCGGTTGCGCTAGGCGCACCGCGAACTGCCGGAGTGCCTCACTCCAGCAGTTCGGACAGCTCCATCCAGCGCGCTTCCAGCTCGGCCACCTGAGACTCCAGCTCGCGCAGCTCACCGGTCAGCTTGCCCAGCCCGACGTGATCGGACTGGTCGTGAGCGGCCAGCTCGTCGTGTTTGGCGGAGATCCGGTCGGACAACTTGGCCAGCGACCGGTCGATGGAGGAGATCTCCTTCTCCACGGCGCGCAGCTCCGCTCCCGACTTCGACTGTGCCGGCGCGGTTTCGGCGCGCTCCGGGGCCGAACCGGTCGCGGTTGCGCGCTGTTCCGAAAGCCGCAGGTACTCGTCGACCCCGCCCGGCAGATGCCGCAGCCGACCGTCCAGGATCGCGTACTGCTGATCGGTGACGCGCTCGAGCAGGTACCGGTCGTGCGACACCACGATCAGCGTGCCCGGCCAGGAATCCAGCAGATCCTCGGTGGCGGTGAGCATGTCGGTGTCCACATCGTTGGTGGGCTCGTCGAGAACCAGCACGTTCGGCTCCGAGAGGACCACCAGCATGAGCTGCAGGCGGCGCCGCTGCCCGCCGGACAGCTCGCCGACCCGCGTCGACAGTTGATCGCGCGCGAAGCCCAGCCGCTCCAGCAGTTGCGCCGGGGTGAGGTCCTTACCGTCGATCTGATAGCTGGTCTGCAGCCGCCCGATCACTTCGCGCACCATGTCCCCGGCCACCGCGTCGAGCTCGCTGGACTGCTGATCGAGGATCGAAAGGCGCACGGTCTTACCGCGTTTGACCCGACCCGAGGTCGGTGTCACGGTGCCGGCGATCAGGCCGAGCAGGGTGGACTTGCCGGCACCGTTGGCGCCGACGATGCCGGTACGCTCGCCCGGTCCGATGCGCCATTCGATGTCGCGCAACACTTCCCGGTCCGGTGAGCCGGGGAAGGTGACCGACACGTCGAGCAGGTCGATGACGTCCTTGCCCAGCCGGGCGGTGGCCAGCCGGGACAACTCGACGGTGTTGCGCAGCGGCGGGACATCTGAGATCAGGGCGTTGGCCGCGTCGATCCGGAACTTGGGCTTGGAGGTGCGGGCCGGAGCGCCGCGACGCAGCCAGGCGAGCTCCTTGCGCATCAGGTTCTGCCGTTTGGCCTCGATGGAGGCGGCCTGTCGGTCACGTTCCACGCGCTGCAACACGTAGGCCGCGTAGCCGCCCTCGAACGGCTCCACGATCCGGTCGTGCACCTCCCAGGTGGTGGTCGCGACCTCGTCGAGGAACCAGCGGTCGTGGGTGATCAGCAGCAGCCCGCCTGCGCCGCGCGCCCACCGCTGCTTGATATGTCCGGCCAGCCAGGTGATGCCCTGGATGTCGAGGTGGTTGGTCGGCTCGTCGAGGGCGATGACGTCCCAGTCGTCGATCAGCAGCGCGGCCAGTTGCACGCGTCGGCGCTGGCCACCTGACAACGTCGACACGAGTGCGTCGAACGGGATGTCGGCGACCAGACCGCCGATCACGTCGCGGGTCCTGGCGTCGCCGGCCCATTCGTGTTCGGGGCGATCTCCGACCAGGGACCAGCCGACCGTGTGATCGGGGTCGAGCGTGTCGGTCTGGTCCAGGGATCCCACCCGCAGCCCGCTGCGCCGCGTCACGCGCCCGGCGTGCGGGGTGATGCGGCCGGTGAGCATGCCCAGCAGCGTGGACTTTCCGTCGCCGTTGCGGCCGACGATGCCGATCCGGTCGCCTTCGCTGACGCCGACGGTGACGGAGTCGAACACCACGCCGGTGGGGTACTCCAGATGTAGGGTTTCGCCCCCGAGCAGGTGTGCCATCGTCGCCGACCCTATCGTTCGGCGGCTCCGGCACCGGCATCGCATGGGGCCGCTATCGGCGTCCGGGTGATCGAGTCGGTGATCGGTTGCTGTTGTGCCATGATGACCTCGTCAATCGGGGGTCGGGGTGATTTGCGATGTGGGGAGCAAGCTGGTGGATTTCTCGGCAGTGACCAAACCGGTCGAGCGGTTGCTGGCGACCGCGCAGAACGGTTTGGAGGTGCTGCGCTACGGGGGCCTGGAGACCGGCTCGGTCCCCTCGCCCTTCCAGATCATCCAGAGCGTGCCGATGTACCGGCTGCGGCGGTACTTCCCGCCCGATGCCCGCCCCGGTGCCCAGGATCCGCGTCCGCCGGTGCTGATGGTGCATCCGATGATGATGTCGGCCGACATGTGGGACGTGACGCGTGACGACGGCGCGGTCGGCATCCTGCACTCCGCGGGCATCGACCCGTGGGTGATCGATTTCGGTTCCCCGGACAAGGTCGAGGGCGGGATGCAACGCAATCTCGCCGATCACGTGGTGGCGTTGTCGGAGGCCATCGACATCGTCAAAGAGGTCACCGGCCGCGACGTGCACCTGGCCGGCTATTCGCAGGGCGGGATGTTCGCCTATCAGGCCGCGGCCTACCGGCGGTCCAAGGATCTGGCCAGCATCATCGCCTTCGGGTCCCCGGTGGACACCCTGGCCGCATTGCCGATGAACCTTCCGGCCGGCGTCGCCGCGGGCGCGGCCGATTTCATGGCCGATCATGTGTTCAGCCGCATCGACATTCCAGGTTGGTTGGCCCGCACCGGTTTTCAGATGCTGGATCCGATCAAGACCGCGCAGTCGCGCCTGGAGTTCCTGCGTCAGCTGCACGACCGCGAGGCCCTGCTGCCACGCGAGCAGCAGCGCCGGTTCCTGTCCTCGGACGGCTGGATCGCGTGGTCGGGGCCTGCGATCGCCGAACTGCTCAAGCAGTTCATCGCCCACAACCGGATGATGACGGGAGGCTTTTCTGTCCACGGCGACCTGGTCACGCTGTCCGACATCGACTGCCCGATCCTCGCGGTGGTCGGCGAGGTCGACGACATCGGCCAGCCCGCCGCGGTCCGGGGGATCAAGCGGGCCGCTCCCGACGCTGATGTCTACGAATACCTGATCCGGGCAGGGCATTTCGGGTTGGTCGTGGGCTCCAAGGCCTCCACCCAGACCTGGCCGACGGTGGCGCAGTGGGTGAAATGGCTTGGTGGAGAACAGATGCCGGAAGGTGTGGTCCCCATGGAATCGCAGCCGGCCGATCACCCGGAGGGCGGGGTGTCGTTCTCCGCCCGGGTCACCCACGGCGCGACAGCGGCCACCGAGATGGCGTTCGGGGTGGCGCGCTCGGCCGCCGATGCGCTGGTGACGGCGAACAAGAACGCCCGGACCCTGGTCATCGAGACGGCGCGCACCCTGCCGAGGCTGGCACGGCTGGGCCAGGTCAACGACCACACCCGGATCTCGCTCGGCCGGATCATGAGCGAGCAGGCCCGCAGCGCGCCCAACGGCGAGGCACTGCTGTTCGACGGCCGCGTGCACACCTACGAAGCGGTGGACCGCCGGATCAACAACGTGGTGCACGGCCTGATCGACGTCGGCGTGCGCCAGGGCGCCCGGGTCGGGGTCCTGATGGACACCCGGCCCAGCGCACTCGTCGCGATCGCTGCGCTGTCCCGGTTGGGGGCGGTGGCGGTGCTGCTGCCCGAGGCCGATCTGGCCGAGGCGGCGCGGCTCGGTGGCGTGGCCGAGATCATCGCCGACCCGAGCCACCTCGACGTCGCCCGCGCGCTCGGCACGCGGGTGCTGGTCCTCGGCGGCGGCGAGAGCCGTGATCTGCACCTGCCCGAGGACGCTGATGTCATCGACATGGAGAAGATCGACCCCGACGTGGTCGAACTGCCAGGCTGGTACCGGCCCAATCCGGGTCTGGCCCGCGACCTGGCGTTCGTCGCCTTCAGCGAGGTCGGTGGTGAGCTCGTTGCCCGTCAGATCACCAACTTCCGGTGGGCGCTGTCGGCCTTCGGCACCGCGTCGGCGGCCAACCTGGGCCGCGGCGACACGGTCTACTGCCTGACCCCGCTGCACCACCAGTCAGGCCTGCTGGTCAGCCTTGGCGGCGCGGTGGTCGGCGGATCGCGCATCGCGCTGTCGCGCGGACTGCAGCCTGACCGGTTCCTGCAGGAGATCCGGCAGTACGGCGTCACGGTCGTCTCCTACACCTGGGCCATGCTGCGCGAGGTCATCGACGATCCGTCGTTCTCCCTCACCGGCAGTCATCCGGTGCGCCTGTTCATCGGCTCGGGCATGCCCGCCGGGCTGTGGAAGCGCGTGGTCGACGTGTTCGAGCCGGCCCAGGTGGTGGAGTTCTTCGCCACGACCGACGGACAGGCCGTGCTGGCCAACGTCTCGGGCGCCAAGATCGGCAGCAAGGGGCGTCCGCTGCCGGGCAGCGGCACCGTCGAACTCGCCGCCTATGACGCCGACGACGACCTGATCTTGGAGGACGAACAAGGTTTCGTCCGCAAGGCCGAGGCCAACGAGGTCGGTGTGCTCCTGGCTCACCCACGCGGTCCGGTGGATCCGACCGCCGTGGTCAAGCGCGGCGTGTTCGCGCCGGCCGACACCTGGGTGTCCACCGAGTTCCTGTTCCGCCGTGACGAGGACGGCGACTACTGGCTGGTGGACAACCGCGGTGCGGTGATCCGGACCGAACGGGGTCCGGTGTTCGCCACGAGCGTCAACGACGCGGTGGGACGCCTGGACGCGGTGGACATGTCGGTGACCTACGGCGTCGAGGCGGCCGGCCGCCAGCTGGCGGTGACGGCCTTGGCGCTGCGCCCGGGCGGCAGTGTCCCGACGGCCGATCTCACCCACGCACTGGACGATCTGGCCGCGGGTAACCCGCCCGACGTGGTGCACGTGGTCGCCGACATGGAACTCGGCGCGTCGTACCGCCCGGTGATCGGTCCGCTGCGGGCCGCGGGCATCCCGAAGGCCGGCCGGCGTAACTGCTGGTACTTCGACGCCGATACAGGTACGTACAAGAAATTGACGGCGGCCAGCCGGGCCGAACTCGTCGCGGCAACCGCCGATGACGAGCCGGAGACCGACTAGGCCGGTATGTCCGCGGCGTGCCGGGGCAGGAATGCGCTGTTACGCTCCGGCGGACGGCCGAACGACTGGAGGATCGATGACATCGGGATCGGATGTGCACAGCTGGCGTCGGGTCGTCACCGGATCGGTGACGGGCGGTGCGCTGGCCCTGGGGCTGCTGGTGGGCGCGGGTGCGCCGATGGCGGCCGCCGATCCCGTAGCGCCTGCCCAGCCGACGCCGGCGGCGGACGCGCCCGCCGCGCCGCAGATGACTGCTGACGAAGCCCTGTCGATCATCGCCAAGGAGTACGACACCGGCGAGGGTGGCGGACAGATCTCGACACTGATCCACGACATCCTCAAGCTGCGTCAACAGGGGTACAAGCCGTCGAACGCCAACCGTGAGGCCATCACCGAGGCGCTCGACAAGCGTCCGAATCAGGTGCCGCTGATCGACGCGCTCAAGAGCACGCTGTCCTACCAGCGCAAGTTGCAGGCGCAGTCCCAGGCGCAGATTCCGAAGCAGGGTGTCGTCAATCCGGGCATCGCTCCCATTCCGGGCGGCGGTGCTCAGCCCGGTGGCGGGATCCAGATCCCGCTGGGCTAGCTTCACGTGGTGGTCGACGACAAGCTCTTGAGCATCCTGGTGTGCCCGCAGGACCGCGGGCCGCTGCTGCTGGCCGGTAAGGACTGGCTCTACAACCCCCGGCTGCGGCGCGCATACCGGATCGAGGACGGCATCCCGGTGCTGCTCGTCGACGAGGCAGTGGCCATCGAGGACGACGCCGAGCATCGCCGGCTGCTGGATTTGGCCGGTTCAGGAGAATCCGGGTAGGTCACCCGTGAGGTAGCGCTGCAGCGTGGGTGCGATCGTCTCGGCGATCTGATCTGCCGGCAGTGTGGCGAAGGGCTCCAGCTCCAGGATGTAGCGCGCCATCGCCACCCCGACCAGCTGCGAGGCGACGAACTGGATACGTACTCGGGAACTGCCGGGCGGGTTGTCCACCCGGGGCCCGATCTCGCCGATGATGATCTCCTGGAGGAACGACCGCACCAGCGATACGTCGTTGCCTGCCAGGATCGAGCGCAGCGTCGCCACGAAGCCCTTGCCGATCTCGGAATCCCACAGCGGCAACAGGATTGACGGCAGGGTGTGCCCGATCTGCTCGACCGGCACCTCCTTGAGCCTTCCGATCACCGTCATCGGGTCGATGGGGATGTGGATCGCGGCGGCGAACAGCTGGGTCTTGGTGCCGAAGTAGTGATGAACCAGGGCGGCGTCCACACCGGCGTCGGCCGCGATGGCGCGGATCGACGTCTTGTCGATTCCGTTGCGCGCGAACAGCTCCCGAGCGCTGGTCAGGATGCGGTCGCGTCTGTCCGACGGCCCGGCGGGGCGGCCGGGACGTTTGCGCTCTCGTTCGGAATCGATCTCGGTACTCACGGCTTCCTAGGGTGTTCGGCGGCGCAGGGTTGCCGCGGCCAGACATAATGCCAGCACCGCAAATCCCACCACGATCGCGATGTCGCGGGCCGCGATGGCGGTCAGCTCAGAATGGGCGCCGACCTGTTGCAGGGCTTCCAGCGCATAGCTGGCCGGCAGCACGTTGCTGATCCACTGCAGCCAATCGGGAAGCGCGGCGCGCGGCACGATGATGCCGCACAACAGCAGCTGGGGCACGATCACCACCGGCATGAACTGCACGGCCTGGAACTCGGTTCGGGCGAATGCGCTGCACAACAGGCCCAGACCCACGCCGAGCACGGCGTTGATGATGGCGATCAGGAACACCAGGATCGGGCTGCCCGCGGTGTCGAGACCGAGGAACCAGAACGAGACCACGCAGGCCAGGGTGGCCTGGGCGGCGGCGGCGATCGAAAACGCGGTGCCGTACGCGGCCAGCAGGTCGAAGCGGCGCAACGGTGTGGTCAGGATGCGCTCGAGAGTTCCCGACACGCGTTCGCGCTGCATGGTGATCGAGGTGATCAGGAACATCACGACCAGCGGGAAGACGCCGAGCATGATCAGGCACGCGGTGTTGAACGGCGTCGGGTGTCCAGGCTGGTGCGGCGCGTTCTGGAACATGAAGTACATCAGCGTGATGATGAGGCTGGGCACCACCAGGATCATCGCGACGCTGCGGTGGTCGGCGGCGAGCTGGCGCAGGATCCGGCCGGTGGTGGCCAGGTAGGCCGCCGGGCTCAGTCGGCTCGGTTGGTCGCGGCCGAGGCGCTGCGCTTGATGACGGTGAGAAACGCTTCCTCCAGGGACGTGCATGCCGTGTCCTTCCGTAGCTGGTCAGCGGTGGTGTGGGCGAGCAATAGGCCGTCACGCATCAGCAGGAGGTCGGCGCAGTGATCGGCCTCATCCATCACGTGGCTGGAGACCAGCAGGGTGGTGCCGCGCCGAGAGAGCTCGTTGAACTGCTGCCACAGGTCGACGCGCAGAACCGGATCCAGCCCGACGGTGGGTTCGTCGAGCACCAGAAGTTCTGGCTCCGACACCAGCGCGCAGGCGAGTGACACCCGGGTGCGCTGGCCTCCCGAGAGGTTGCCGCAGTACGCGGTGCGGTGATCGTCGAGACCGACCGCGCGGATGGCGCCGGCGGCCGACTCGGCCGACGTTCCGTACAGCGCGGCGAAGTACCGCACGTTGTCGATCACCCGTAGGTCGTCATAGATCGTCGGATCCTGCGTGACGTATCCGACGCGGTGCCGCAGTGGCGCCGAACCGGCAGGGTGGCCGAGCACCGTGACGGTGCCCGCTGCGACGATCTGGGTCCCGACGATGCTGCGCATCAGCGTGGACTTGCCGCACCCCGACGGGCCGAGCAGACCGGTGATCGTGCCGCCGGCGATCTGCACGGTGAGGTTGCGGATGGCAGGCCGGCCACCCCGGTTGACCTGCAGTCCGGCGATGTCGATGGCCGGGGGAGCGGCCTCGGTGGGGAATCCTGTGGAGAATTCATCAGTCGATGAAGTCATCATGTGATGAATACTGCGCTCGAGTGTGGCCGGTGTCAACGGTGGATGTTGCGAAGTGCAGAATCGCTCGGGTGGGCTTGCAGATGGGCACCGAGCTGTTGACTGTTGACCCGTTGCTCGCGGCCCGCCGACTACTGGGGGCCGAGCTGACCGGTCGCGGGGTCAGCGCCGTCGTCGTCGAGGTGGAGGCGTACGGAGGTCCGCCCGACGGACCCTGGCCCGACGCCGCCTCCCATTCGTTTCGCGGTCCGGGCGGGCGCAATCTCGTGATGTTCGGCCCGCCCGGATACCTGTACACCTACCGCAGCCACGGCATTCACGTCTGCGCGAACGTGGTCTGCGGATTCGACGGGGTGGCGGGCGCGGTACTACTGCGGGCGGCGGCGGTGAGTGCCGGGGCCGACGTCGCCGGCCGGCGACGTGGACCGGCGATCCGGCCGGCCGCACTGGCACGGGGGCCGGGCAACCTCTGTTCAGCTCTGGGAATCACCATGGAGGACAACGGAATTGATCTCTTCGCCGCCGACAGCCCGGTACGGCTGAAGCTGGGTGAGGAGGTTGCGGCCGTGGACGGCCCGCGGGTCGGCGTGAGCAAGGCCGCCGACCGCAGGTGGCGGTTGTGGCTGGCCGGCAGGGGAGAGGTCTCGGCGTATCGGCGCAGCCCGCGTGCTCCCGCGCCCGGTGCCAGTGATTGATGTCGGTGATGCGGCATGATCGTCGTCATGACCATGGGAATCCTCGATGAGCTGGACTGGCGCGGGCTGATCGCGCAGTCGACCGACCGCGACGCGCTGGCAGATGACCTGGCCAAGGGACCCATGACCGTCTACTCGGGCTTCGACCCGACCGCGCCGAGTCTGCACGCCGGGCACCTGGTGCCACTGCTCACGCTGCGGCGGTTCCAGCAGGCCGGGCACCGGCCGATCGTGCTCGCCGGCGGGGCCACCGGAATGATCGGCGACCCCCGCGATACCGGCGAACGGACGCTCAACACGGCCGACACCGTCGCCGACTGGGCCGGGCGAATCCGCGGCCAGCTGGAACGGTTCGTCGAATTCGATGACACCCCGACCGGTGCCATCGTCGAGAACAACCTGAACTGGACCGGTCAGCTCTCGGCCATCGAATTCCTACGTGACCTGGGGAAATACTTCTCGGTCAACGTGATGCTCGACCGGGAGACGGTCCGCCGTCGGCTGGAGGGTGACGGCATCTCCTACACCGAGTTCAGCTACATGCTTCTTCAGGCCAACGATTTCGTGGAACTGCATCAGCGGCACGGCTGCGCGCTGCAGATCGGCGGCTCGGACCAGTGGGGCAACATCGTGGCCGGCGCCCGGCTGGTGCGCCAGAAGCTGGGCGCCACCGTGCATGCGATGACAACTCCGCTGGTCACCGACTCCGAGGGCAAGAAGTTCGGCAAGTCGACCGGCGGCGGCAACCTGTGGCTCGATCCCGAGATGACCAGCCCGTACGCCTGGTACCAGTACTTCGTGAACACCGCGGATGCCGACGTGGTCGGCTACCTGCGCTGGTTCACCTTCCTGTCATCGGACGAGATCGCCGACCTGGAGGACGCCACCCAGAACCGGGCCCATGAGCGCGCCGCGCAGAAACGCCTGGCCAGGGAACTCACCACGTTGGTGCACGGGGAAGGCGCGACGACGGCGGTCGAGCTCGCCAGTCAGGCGTTGTTCGGCCGGGCCGAGCTGACCGACCTGGACGAATCGACCCTCGGCGCCGCGCTGCGCGAGGCGAGTAACGGTCAGGTCGCCGAGCTCAAGCCGGGCGGCCCGGACTCGATCGTCGATTTGTTGGTGGGCACGGGGTTGGCGGCAAGTAAGGGAGCCGCACGCCGCAACGTCGCCGAGGGCGGGGTGTACGTGAACAACATTCGTATTGAAAGTGACGAGTGGATACCACAGCATTCCGATTTTCTGCATGAGCGCTGGCTCGTGTTGCGACGTGGCAAGCGGCACATTGCCGGGGTCGAGCGCGTGGGCGCCTAGGCCCCCCGGCGGCCGGGCTCTGACCTGGGAAAACGTCGGAGTGACCAGGCGATTTGACTCGCTGTTAGCGCTCACGTAACTTATTCCAGGTCAGAGCGACACGGACAAGCGCCGGAGAGCGAAGACGAAATCCGAGAGAGACACCCATTACGGTGGGTATTCTCACTGCCCGCAGTAAAGTTCAGCGGCTTTTAGCCGCGGGGTTTCTGCGCGACAAACTCGGGCGTGTTGTTTGAGAACTCAATAGTGTGTTTGGTGGTTTTTGTTTGTTGTTTTTTGGCCACGCTCTTTTTCCCGTTTAGGGTGTGGTTGTTGTTTTTTTGATGCCAGTTTTTGGTGTCTTTTGTTTGTGATCGGATTTTTCTGATTCGAATTCTGCCGGGTTTGTCCCGGGGTTTTTGTTTGGAGAGTTTGATCCTGGCTCAGGACGAACGCTGGCGGCGTGCTTAACACATGCAAGTCGAACGGAAAGGCCCTTCGGGGCACTCGAGTGGCGAACGGGTGAGTAACACGTGGGTGATCTGCCCTGCACTTTGGGATAAGCCTGGGAAACTGGGTCTAATACCGAATAGGACCGCGCTCTTCATGGGGTGTGGTGGAAAGCTTTTGCGGTGTGGGATGGGCCCGCGGCCTATCAGCTTGTTGGTGGGGTAATGGCCTACCAAGGCGACGACGGGTAGCCGGCCTGAGAGGGTGACCGGCCACACTGGGACTGAGATACGGCCCAGACTCCTACGGGAGGCAGCAGTGGGGAATATTGCACAATGGGCGCAAGCCTGATGCAGCGACGCCGCGTGAGGGATGACGGCCTTCGGGTTGTAAACCTCTTTCAATAGGGACGAAGCGCAAGTGACGGTACCTATAGAAGAAGGACCGGCCAACTACGTGCCAGCAGCCGCGGTAATACGTAGGGTCCGAGCGTTGTCCGGAATTACTGGGCGTAAAGAGCTCGTAGGTGGTTTGTCGCGTTGTTCGTGAAAACTCACAGCTTAACTGTGGGCGTGCGGGCGATACGGGCAGACTAGAGTACTGCAGGGGAGACTGGAATTCCTGGTGTAGCGGTGGAATGCGCAGATATCAGGAGGAACACCGGTGGCGAAGGCGGGTCTCTGGGCAGTAACTGACGCTGAGGAGCGAAAGCGTGGGGAGCGAACAGGATTAGATACCCTGGTAGTCCACGCCGTAAACGGTGGGTACTAGGTGTGGGTTTCCTTCCTTGGGATCCGTGCCGTAGCTAACGCATTAAGTACCCCGCCTGGGGAGTACGGCCGCAAGGCTAAAACTCAAAGGAATTGACGGGGGCCCGCACAAGCGGCGGAGCATGTGGATTAATTCGATGCAACGCGAAGAACCTTACCTGGGTTTGACATGCACAGGACGCCAGTAGAGATATTGGTTCCCTTGTGGCCTGTGTGCAGGTGGTGCATGGCTGTCGTCAGCTCGTGTCGTGAGATGTTGGGTTAAGTCCCGCAACGAGCGCAACCCTTGTCTCATGTTGCCAGCACGTAATGGTGGGGACTCGTGAGAGACTGCCGGGGTCAACTCGGAGGAAGGTGGGGATGACGTCAAGTCATCATGCCCCTTATGTCCAGGGCTTCACACATGCTACAATGGCCGGTACAAAGGGCTGCGATGCCGTGAGGTGGAGCGAATCCTTTCAAAGCCGGTCTCAGTTCGGATCGGGGTCTGCAACTCGACCCCGTGAAGTCGGAGTCGCTAGTAATCGCAGATCAGCAACGCTGCGGTGAATACGTTCCCGGGCCTTGTACACACCGCCCGTCACGTCATGAAAGTCGGTAACACCCGAAGCCGGTGGCCTAACCCTTGTGGAGGGAGCCGTCGAAGGTGGGATCGGCGATTGGGACGAAGTCGTAACAAGGTAGCCGTACCGGAAGGTGCGGCTGGATCACCTCCTTTCTAAGGAGCACCGATTCGATTCCCCCGCCGTCCGCGAAGTCGCGGGCAGTAGTGCGGTTGGGATATTTCAGCCAGGCCCTGTAGTGGGTGTCTGGTGGGTGCAAATGACAAACGTTGAGCCGGCGCGGGAAAGCGTTGGTGATGGAACTGCCGAACACACTATTGGGCTTTGAGACAACAGGCCCGCGGTCCTGTCCCGTTGGGGGCAGGGGGTGTGTTGTTGCCTCACTTTGGTGGTGGGGTGTGGTGTTTGATTTGTGGATAGTGGTTGCGAGCATCTAGCACGCAAGGGTGTGGCGCCGGCCTTCGGGTGGGTGTCGCTTTTTTGTGTGTTGATGTGCAATTTCTTTTGAAACTCATTTTTGGTTTTTGTGTTGTAAGTGTTTAAGGGCGCATGGTGGATGCCTTGGCACTGGGAGCCGATGAAGGACGTTGGAGGCTGCGATATGCCTCGGGGAGCTGCCAACCGAGCGTTGATCCGAGGATGTCCGAATGGGGAAACCCGGCACGAGTGATGTCGTGTCACCCTGCACTGAATACATAGGTGTAGGGAGGGAACGCGGGAAGTGAAACATCTCAGTACCCGTAGGAAGAGAAAACAAAATGTGATTCCGTGAGTAGTGGCGAGCGAAAGCGGAGGATGGCTAAACCGTATGCATGTGATACCGGGTAGGGGTTGTGTGTGCGGGGTTGTGGGACCTGTTTTTCCAGCTCTACCTGGCTGGAGGGTAGTGAAAAATGTCGTGGTTAACGGAAGTGGTTTGGGATGACCTGCCGTAGACGGTGAGAGCCCGGTACGTGAAAACCTGACATCTACCTTAATGGTGTTCCCGAGTAGCAGCGGGCCCGTGAAATCTGCTGTGAATCTGCCGGGACCACCCGGTAAGCCTGAATACTTCCCAGTGACCGATAGCGGATTAGTACCGTGAGGGAATGGTGAAAAGTACCCCGGGAGGGGAGTGAAATAGTACCTGAAACCGTGCGCTTACAATCCGTCAGAGCCCTCCTTCGTGGTGGGGTGATGGCGTGCCTTTTGAAGAATGAGCCTGCGAGTCAGGGACATGTCGCGAGGTTAACCCGTGTGGGGTAGCCGCAGCGAAAGCGAGTCTGAATAGGGCGTATCCAATCCGTAGGGGTTGGTGTAGTGGTGTGTTCTGGACCCGAAGCGGAGTGATCTACCCATGGCCAGGGTGAAGCGCGGGTAAGACCGCGTGGAGGCCCGAACCCACTTAGGTTGAAGACTGAGGGGATGAGCTGTGGGTAGGGGTGAAAGGCCAATCAAACTCCGTGATAGCTGGTTCTCCCCGAAATGCATTTAGGTGCAGCGTCACATGTTTCTTGTTGGAGGTAGAGCTACTGGATGGCCGATGGGCCCCACAGGGTTACTGACGTCAGCCAAACTCCGAATGCCGACAAGTCCAAGAATGTGGCAGTGAGACGGCGGGGGATAAGCTCCGTGCGTCGAGAGGGAAACAGCCCAGATCGCCGGCTAAGGCCCCTAAGCGTGTGCTAAGTGGAAAAGGATGTGCAGTCGCGAAGACAACCAGGAGGTTGGCTTAGAAGCAGCCACCCTTGAAAGAGTGCGTAATAGCTCACTGGTCAAGTGATTGTGCGCCGATAATGTAGCGGGGCTCAAGCACACCGCCGAAGCCGCGGCAACGATTTATCGTTGGGTAGGGGAGCGTCCTGCATCCGGTGAAGCAGCAGAGTGATCTAGCTGTGGAGGGTGTGGGAGTGAGAATGCAGGCATGAGTAGCGAATAGGCAAGTGAGAACCTTGCCCGCCGAAAGACCAAGGGTTCCTGGGCCAGGCCAGTCCTCCCAGGGTGAGTCGGGACCTAAGGCGAGGCCGACAGGCGTAGTCGATGGACAACGGGTTGATATTCCCGTACCCGTGTATGTGCGTCCCTGATGAATCCATTGTGCTAACCATCCAAAACCGTCGTGACCGATCCCTTCGGGGTGAGGCGTTGACGGGGCTGCGTGGGACCCCGGTGGGTAGTAGTCAAGCGATGGGGTGACGCAGGAAGGTAGCCGTACCAGTCAGTGGTTGTACTGGGGTAAGCCTGTAGGGAGAAACGTAGGCAAATCCGCGTTTCACATATCCTGAGAGGTGATGCATAGCCGTTTGAGGCGAATTCGGTGATCCTATGCTGCCAAGAAAAGCCTCTAGCGAGGACATACACGGCCCGTACCCCAAACCAACACAGGTGGTCAGGTAGAGAATACTAAGGCGTACGAGTGAACTATGGTTAAGGAACTCGGCAAAATGCCCCCGTAACTTCGGGAGAAGGGGGACCCACATGGCGTGTAAGCCTTTACGGCCCAAGCGTGAGTGGGTGGCACAAACCAGTGAGAAGCGACTGTTTACTAAAAACACAGGTCCGTGCGAAGTCGCAAGACGATGTATACGGACTGACGCCTGCCCGGTGCTGGAAGGTTAAGAGGACCTGTTAACCCTTCGGGGTGAAGCAGAGAATTTAAGCCCCAGTAAACGGCGGTGGTAACTATAACCATCCTAAGGTAGCGAAATTCCTTGTCGGGTAAGTTCCGACCTGCACGAATGGCGTAACGACTTCTCAACTGTCTCAACCATAGACTCGGCGAAATTGCACTACGAGTAAAGATGCTCGTTACGCGCGGCAGGACGAAAAGACCCCGGGACCTTCACTACAACTTGGTATTGGTGCTCGATACGGTTTGTGTAGGATAGGTGGGAGACTGTGAAATTCACACGCCAGTGTGGGTGGAGTCGTTGTTGAAATACCACTCTGATCGTATTGGGCCTCTAACCTCGGACCGTATATCCGGTTCAGGGACAGTGCCTGGTGGGTAGTTTAACTGGGGCGGTTGCCTCCCAAAATGTAACGGAGGCGCCCAAAGGTTCCCTCAACCTGGACGGCAATCAGGTGTTGAGTGTAAGTGCACAAGGGAGCTTGACTGCGAGACGTACATGTCGAGCAGGGACGAAAGTCGGGACTAGTGATCCGGCACCTCTGAGTGGAAGGGGTGTCGCTCAACGGATAAAAGGTACCCCGGGGATAACAGGCTGATCTTCCCCAAGAGTCCATATCGACGGGATGGTTTGGCACCTCGATGTCGGCTCGTCGCATCCTGGGGCTGGAGCAGGTCCCAAGGGTTGGGCTGTTCGCCCATTAAAGCGGCACGCGAGCTGGGTTTAGAACGTCGTGAGACAGTTCGGTCTCTATCCGCCGCGCGCGTCAGAAGCTTGAGGAAATCTGTCCCTAGTACGAGAGGACCGGGACGGACGAACCTCTGGTATACCAGTTGTTCCACCAGGAGCACCGCTGGATAGCCACGTTCGGACAGGATAACCGCTGAAAGCATCTAAGCGGAAACCCCTCCAAGACCAGGCTTCTCACCCTTTAGAGGGATAAGGCCCCCGCAGACCACGGGATTGATAGACCAGACCTGGAAGCCCAGCAATGGGTGCAGGGAACTGGCACTAACCGGCCGAAAACTTACAACAACCAACAAACACCACAATGTTTGGGTTTTGAGTAAGACGCACAACCTGACCTCGCAACCACATCCATAAACACCCACACACTCGTGTGTCCGGAGTGCACCGCACCCCACCACCAAAACACACAGATTTACACCCAAAAACGGGTGAATAGAGTTACGGCGGTCCATAGCGGCAGGGAAACGCCCGGTCCCATCCCGAACCCGGAAGCTAAGCCTGCCAGCGCCGATGATACTACCCTCTCGGGTGGAAAAGTAGGACACCGCCGAACACAAATTAAGAATCGCCCCCCACGTTTTACGTGGGGGGCGATTCGCTTTTGATTCCCAGATTTATTCGTCGAATTCAATTGATATCCGAGCGGTTACCCGTTGCGTTGGCGCTCACATAATTATGTCGGCGCTTGCTGCTGCCAGTATCCTTTGCGGGAAGGGCGGGTAGAAAGGCACACGTGGTCGGAGACAGACAAGACGGCGCGGAGCGTCGTCCGCGGCGTGCATCGAACGACCGCGCATCGAGCAATTCGGGTCACCACCGCTCCCGTGATCAGCGGGGTCGGGATCAACGTGGCGGTGCGCCTCGCCATTCCGGGCCCGGTCGGGCCCGTACGGCCCAGCCCACCGAGGACACCGAACCGAGAAACGACGGCCCGAGGTTGCCGGCGGATGTCGAGGCCAAGGAGTTGGCACCCGACGTGCGCCGGGAATTGGTGACGCTGGACAAGACCACCGCCGATTTCGTTGCCCGTCATCTGGTGATGGCCGGCAAGCTGCTCGATGAAGATCCCGCGGCTGCGCTTGCCCACGCCCGTGCCGCCCGTAACCGGGCCGGCCGGATCGCGGTGGTCCGTGAGGCGGTTGGTATCGCGGCCTATCACAGCGGCGACTGGGCTCAGGCGCTCGCCGAGCTGCGCGCCGCCCGCCGGATGGGCAGCAAGTCGGCGTTGCTGCCGATGATCGCCGATTGCGAACGCGGTGTCGGGCGGCCGGAACGGGCGCTGGAACTGGCCCGCAGCGACGAGGCCGCCGCGCTCACCGGCGAGGACGCCGATGAGCTGCGCATCGTCACCGCGGGCGCCCGCACGGATCTCGGGCAGCTCGAGCAGGCGTTGGCCATCCTTTCCACGCCCCAGCTCGACCCGACGAGTGTCGGATCGACCGCAGCCCGGCTGTTCTACGTGTATGCCGACACCTTGCTGGCGCTCGGACGTAATGACGAGGCCCTGCAGTGGTTCGTCCACGCGGAGCAGGCTGATGTCGAGGGAATCACTGACGCGGAAGACCGGATCACGGAGCTTTCCTGACGTGTCCACGCTTGCGCGGCAACATGATTGCCTGCTGCTCGATCTCGATGGCACGGTGTTTCGCGGGCACGAGCCGACCGTAGGCGCAATCGACAGCCTCAGCGGCCTCGATGCTCGGGTCCTCTATGTGACCAACAATGCGTCACGGGCTCCCGGGGAGGTTGCCGAGCACCTCCGTGAACTCGGATTCGCCGCCGCGCCCGACGACGTGGTGACCAGTGCTCAGAGTGCGGCTCATCTGCTGGCCGCTCATCTGTCGCCCGGTGCCGCGGTTCTCGTCATCGGGACGGATGCGCTCGCCGGTGAGGTGAGCAACGTCGGGCTGCGCCCCGTCCGCACCTTCGACGAGGCGCCGGTCGCCGTGGTGCAGGGTCACTCACCGGAGACCGCGTGGCCGAACCTGGCCGAGGCCGCGTTGGCCATCCGGGCCGGCGCGTTGTGGGTAGCCGCGAACGTGGATCTGACGCTGCCGTCCGAACGCGGGTTGCTGCCAGGGAACGGCTCCATGGTGGCGGCCCTACGGGTGGCGACCGAGCAGGAACCCCTGGTGGCGGGCAAGCCCCGGCCGACGCTGATGAACGACGCACTGAGCCGCGGAACGTTCGCGACCCCGCTGGTGGTCGGAGACCGACTCGACACCGACATCGCCGGTGCCGTCGCGGCCGGGCTCCCCAGCCTCATGGTGCTCACCGGGGTCAGTACCGCGCGTGAGGCGGTCTGTGCCGTAGCCGCGGAGCGTCCCGGCTACCTGGCTGCGGATCTGCGGGGCCTGCACGCCGACGCCGAAACGCTGCGGATCGGGCCCGACCCGGCCTGGCGTATCGACGTCGACACCGACGCCGTCACCGTGCACGCGACCGGCCGGGAACCGGTGGACGAGCTGGCCGTGGTGCGGGCGACCGCACACGCGGTCTGGAACGCGGACGTGGGGCCGGCAGCGGTGACGGTGACCGCCGGTGACGACACAGCGCGCCAGGCGCTGCAGCGTTGGTCGTTGCTGTCGGTGCCCATCGACTAGCGTGAGTATCGCTATGACTACCGATCCCGACCAGTTGCGTGCGCAGGTCGCAGAAGTGCTGGCAGGCGTGCCAGACCCGGCGGTGGACCCGTCCGCGCTCGAAGGCATGGACATCGACGTGGTGGCCGCACGGCTCGAGCAGGCCCACGATCTGCTCGTGCAGGCCCTCGAATCCGTCGACAGGGGGCAGCCGGGCGGACCGCAGGCGACCGGAAGGTGAGCGCCGGTGGCGCGGCGCGCTCGCGTTGATGCCGAGCTGGTGCGACGGGGTCTGGCCCGGTCTCGCCAGCAGGCGGCCGAACTGATCGAGGCAGGCCGGGTGCGGATCGACGGCATGCCGGCCGCCAAACCGGCTACCGCGGTCGCGCCGGATACCAACATCACCGTGATCGCCTCCGCCGAACGCACCTGGGTGTCACGCGGTGCGCACAAGCTGATCGGTGCGCTCGACGCCTTCGACGTTGCCGTCGAGGGGCGACGCTGCCTCGATGCCGGGGCTTCGACCGGCGGCTTCACCGAGGTCCTGCTCGACCGCGGCGCCGCAGAGGTGGTGGCCGCCGACGTCGGCTACGGCCAGCTGGCCTGGCCGCTGCGATCTGATGAACGGGTGCATGTGCTGGAACGCACGAATGTCCGGGAGCTGACCCCCGAGGCGATCGGCGGGCCGGTGCAGTTGATCGTGGCCGACCTGTCGTTCATCTCACTGGCCACCGTTCTTCCCGCGCTGACGGCCTGCGCGGCCGCCGACGCCGATATCGTTCCGATGGTGAAACCGCAGTTCGAGGTCGGCAAGGACCGCGTGGGCGCGGGCGGGGTGGTGTCCGATCCAGAGTTGCGCATCGACGCGGTGTGCACGGTCGCCCGCAAGGCGGCCGCGTTGCAGTGGCATGCTGTCGATGTGACGGCCAGCCCGCTCCCCGGACCATCGGGCAATGTCGAGTACTTCCTGCACCTGCGGGCCCAGAGCGACCGTCGGCTGGATGGCGAGTCGCTGGAGCAAGCGGTGCGGCGGGCGGTCGAGGAGGGGCCGCAATGACGGCTGAACGCACGATTCTGCTCGTGGTGCACACCGGCCGGGACGAGGCGACCGAAGTTGCCCGCCGGGTGGAAAAGGTGCTCGGCGACAACGGGATTGGTCTGAAGGTGCTCTCGGCGGAGGCCGTGGACCGCGGCCCGCTGCATCTGGCGCCCGACGACATGCGTGCGCTCGGCGTCGACATCGAGGTGGTCGACGCCGACGAGCGCGCGGCCGAAGGGTGCGAGCTGGTGCTGGTGCTCGGCGGGGACGGCACCTTCCTGCGGGCTGCCGAGCTCGCCCGCAACGTCGAGATCCCGGTGCTTGGAGTCAATCTGGGTCGGATCGGGTTCCTGGCCGAAGCTGAGGCCGAGGCCATCGACCATGTACTCGACCGGGTGATCGAACGCGACTACCGCATCGAAGAGCGCATGACTCTCGACATCGCGGTACGGGTCGGCGCCGATGTGGTCAACCGCGGGTGGGCGCTCAACGAGGCCAGCCTGGAGAAGGGGCCCCGGCTCGGGGTGCTCGGCGTGGTGCTGGAGGTGGACGGGCGCCCGGTCTCGTCGTTCGGCTGCGACGGGGTGCTGGTGTCGACTCCGACCGGCTCCACGGCCTACGCGTTCTCGGCCGGCGGCCCGGTGCTCTGGCCGGACCTCGAAGCGATCCTGGTGGTGCCGAACAACGCCCACGCCTTGTTCGCCCGCCCGATGGTGACCAGTCCGCTGGCCAGTATCGCCATCGAGATCGAGGCGAGCGGCAATGATGCCCTGGTGTTCTGTGACGGTCGGCGCGAGATGGTGGTGCCCGCCGGTGGCCGGCTCGAGGTGACCCGTTGCGGGACGCCGCTGAAATGGGTGCGGCTGGACTCGGCGCCGTTCACCGACCGGCTGGTGCGGAAGTTCCGGTTGCCGGTCACCGGATGGCGGGGACAGTAGATAACTGTGCTGTCAGAGATTCGTATCGAGTCGTTGGGCGCGATCAGTGCCGCCACCGCGGAGTTCGACCGCGGGTTGACGGTGCTGACCGGTGAAACCGGTACCGGTAAGACCATGGTGGTGACCAGCCTGCACCTGCTCGGCGGGGCACGTGCGGACGCCACGAGGGTGCGTTCGGGGTCCGACCGGGCTGTGGTGGAAGGCCGTTTCAGCACAATCGAACTCGGTGAGGACGTGACCGGACGGGTCGAGGAGATTCTGGAGTCCTCCGGTGCGGAGCGCGATGACGACGGCAGTGTGATCGCGGCCCGTTCGGTCAGCCGGGCCGGACCGTCACGGGCGTATCTGGGCGGTCGCAGTGTGCCGGCGAAATCCTTGAGTAGCTTCACCGCCCAGGTGTTGACGCTGCACGGCCAGAACGACCAGCTGCGGTTGATGCGCCCTGACGAGCAGCGGGCGGCGCTGGACCGCTTCGCCGAGGTGGACAAGCCGCTGACCCGCTACCGGAGCATCCGCGAGGAGTGGCTGACGGCGCGTCGTGACCTGACCGACCGTCGCCGGCGGGCCCGGGAACTGGCCCAGGAGGCCGACCGGCTCAGCTTCGGAATCCACGAGATCGACACCGTCGCACCGGAACCCGGTGAGGACGAGGCGATCGTCGCCGATATCCGTCGGCTGTCGGAACTCGATGCGCTGCGCGAAGCCGCGCAGACCGCCCGCTTCGCACTGGCCGGCGAGCTCGACGAGCTCACGCCGGAGTCCACCTCGGCGGCCGACAGTGTCGGCCGTGCGCAGGCGGCGCTGGAGGCCACCGATGATTCGGCCCTGCAGGCACTGGGCGTCCGGCTGGCCGAGGCGATGGCAGTGATCGGCGACGTGTCCGGCGAGCTCGGTGATTACCTGTCCGAATTGCCGAGCGATGCCAGCACTTTGGAGACCAAACTGGCGCGGCAGGCCGAGCTGCGCACCCTCACACGCAAATACGCCGCCGACATCGACGGGGTGCTGGAGTGGTCCCGCGATGCCGCCGATCGGTTGGCGCAGCTCGACGTGTCCGAGGAGAGCCTGGCTGCCCTGGACCGCAAGGTTGCCGAGCTCGAGACCCAACTGGTCGCGGCGGCAGGCGAACTCACCAAGGCCCGGTCCAAGGCCGCCAAAGGGTTGGCCAAGGCGGTGACCGCGGAGCTGGCCGGACTGGCCATGGCCAACGCGGTGTTCACCATCGGGGTCGCCCCGATGCCCGCGCGGGCCGACGATGCGGCACCGGTGACGATGCCCGACGGTGAGGTGCTGCACGCCGGTCACGACGGTGTGGACGCGGTCGAGTTCGGGTTCACCGCGCACCGCGGCGCGGATGTGCTGCCACTGGCCAAGAGTGCCTCCGGCGGCGAACTGTCCCGCGTGATGCTGGCCCTGGAGGTGGTGTTGTCGGCCTCGACGGCGGGTACCACGATGGTGTTCGACGAGGTCGACGCCGGGGTCGGCGGGCGGGCCGCGGTGCAGATCGGTCGCAGACTGGCCCGGTTGGCGCGCACCCACCAGGTCATCGTGGTGACCCACCTGCCTCAGGTCGCGGCGTTCGCGGATGCCCACCTCGTGGTCGACAGCGGTAACGGCCGGGCCAAGTCCAGCGGTGTGCGCCGCATCGACGACGAGGACAGGGTGGCCGAGTTGGCCCGGATGCTGGCCGGATTGGGGGAGTCCGACAGCGGACGGGCCCATGCCAGGGAGCTGCTCGAGGCCGCTCAGCAGGAGCGCAGCGCGCCCTAGGGCAGATCCGGGTTGGCCGGGGACAACTCGGCGGTGCCCCAGCGCAGTGGGCTGACCTGGGTCAGCTCGACCACCTCCTCGAGCGTGAAGTCGACCGCGCACTGCGTGCCCGCATTCGGATCGGCTTCGTCCCAGTTGATTTCGGCGGTCCCGGTGAGCTGGATGGTCGACCCGGAAGACCAGTCGACCACCAGCAGCCCACACCGCGGATTGGCGTCGATGTTGCCCAGGGTCATGAACATCGAGTTCCCGCGGTAATCCGGCCAGCGCAGCCGCTGGGGCGAGAGCACCTGCAGGAAACCAGGATTGCCGCCTCGGTGGGATGCGTCGGCACTACCCGTCGCGTCCGCCGAACCGACGAAGAAGGCGTCCGCGGACGCGATGAGCGCCTGCTGTCGATCGGTCAGTGATTCGCCGCGATGTGTGCGGGGCGGTTCCGGCGTGGACCCGACCTCCACGACGTCCCTGCGCGAGATGTACTTCGGGCAATTCGAGTACACCTGATCGGGGTGGATCCGCAGGCCGGTCCCCGCCGGTTCGGCGGTGCCGTTGACCCGCATCCGGCGCCGGGTCTGCGGCTCGATGGCGATCATCCCGATCTGGCGCGCTGTGCGCAGCACGTCCCGGAGCGGGTCGCCCGCCGCGGGGAGCGCGTCGATCATGATCGTGCGCGGATCGTCGGCGTGGACGAACCCGGGTGGACCAGCGATCAGGCTGGTCCACACCCGGCCCTCGTCGTCGGCGGCGGTGACCACGACCATCGGCTGCTCGGCGAGGAACGCGGTGGCGGCCTCGGGGACCTCGGTGCGGATCATGCGGCCGACGCGGGTGGCGATGGCCTCCTGACCCATCCGCCGCTGCACGGCCAGCTCACCCGAGTGATACCTGGTCACGTTTCTACCTCAGAAGAATCCGCAGGTAGGGGTTGCGCCGTGGGGCGCCGGAGCGGTCTGCGCCCCGTTCGGTGCGTACACCTCGAGCCGGGTGCCGTCCGGGTCGGTGAAGAAGATGCCGCCGGATGCGGCGCCCTCACCGTGGGCGACGACGCCGTCGTGCGCGAACTCGGTGCCCAGCGCCTTCAACGCGGCCTCGACCGTCCGTACCTCGTCGATGCTCGCCGCCTCGAACGAAAGATGGTGTAGGCCGGGTGTTTCCGTGGAGAACCGGCCATTGCTCTGCTGCCAGAGGGTCAGCCGCAGCGTCCCGCCGGCGCCGAGGAAGGCGTACCGGTGCTCGCCCTCGCTGTTGACGGCGAGCGGTTCGAAACCCAACGCGGTTCGATAGAACGCGACCGAGCGGTCCAGATCGGTGACGTTGATCCCGACGTGTCCGGTGGCGAGCTGGGGCGTGATGGTTCCGGTCATGCAGTCCTCCTGAGTTGCTAACCAACGTAATTGCTCAAGCAGGTTAGAACGGTGGCCATCGGTCCGTCAACCATCTAATCGAATTTCGATGGTTAGTTCGGCGGGTGGTCCTTGGTGGTGCGGGTGCGTGGTTACCCTCAGGTATGCGTGATCCGCGCCCGCATGTCGGCGAACCCCTAGCGCTGGATCTGCTGAACACCCGGTGGATGTCAGCGGACGGGCCGCAGGACCTTCTCGCGGATGTCGAGGGCCTGCGGTGCTGGTTGCTGGCCAACGGGTTGGCCGATCGCTGTGAGGCTGACGAGAAGTCGCGGATCGCACTGGTCTCCGCTCGTGAGGCGATCCTGCAGGCCCTGCAGCCGGGGTCCGTCGATGAGCTCAACGAGGTGCTGGAACGGGGCCGGATCAGGCGCGCGCTCACGGCGTCGGGTCCTGCCGAGACCGCCGAGGTCGCGCAGTCGGAATGGCTGGCCGGCTGGCTGGCCGCCGACGATCTGTTGAGGTTGCTGGGCGAGGCGCCCGATCGGATCAAGCAATGCGCGCATCCGCACTGCATCCTGTGGTTCCACGACACCTCGAAGAACGGAGCCCGGCGCTGGCACTCGATGGCCACCTGTGGCAACCGCGCCAAGGCCGCGCGGCACTACGCGGCGAAGCGCGATTGAGACCTGACTGCTGTTACTGATGTGACTAAAGCCAACTTGTGAGGCTGGTGTTACGGCGCGCCTCCGCCGTCTGATCGGCGATGCCCGACAGAATCGGCGCATGAAGATGTCCACGCTGCTCACCCGCAATGCCAGTACGCGTCCGGGAGTGACCGGCACGGCACGAGTGGACCGCGATATCGACCGGCTGCTGCGACGCGTCGGCCCTGGCGACATCGTCGTCCTCGACGCCCAGGATCTGGACCGGATCACGGCAGACGCGCTGGTCGAGGCCCAAATCGCCGGTGTCGTCAACGCCTCCCCGTCCATTTCGGGGCGCTATCCCAACCTGGGGCCCGAGGTGCTCGTCGCCAACGGAGTGGTGCTCATCGACGAGGCCGGGCCGGACGTCTTCAAGAAGATCAAGGACGGGGCGCGGATCCGCCTGAACAACGGCGGCGTCTACTCCGGTGACCGGCGCATCGCGGTGGGCACCGAGCGCAACGATCAAGAGATCCACGAGTTGATGCACGACGCCAAGAGCGGCCTGGTGGCGCACCTGGAGGCCTTCGCGGGCAACACCATCGAGTTCATCCGCAGTGAGAGCCCCCTGCTCATCGACGGCATCGGCATCCCGAACATCGACGTGGACCTGCACCGCAGGCACGTGGTGATCGTCGCCGAGGAGCCGGACGCCGCCGAAGACCTCAAGGCGCTCAAGCCGTTCATCAAGGAGTACCAGCCGGTGCTCGTCGGTGTCGGGGCCGGCGCGGATGTGCTGCGGAAGGCGGGATACCGGCCTGCGCTGATCGTCGGCGACCCGGACAAGATGAGCGTCGAGGTGCTGCGGTGCGGTGCCCAGGTGGTGTTGCCCGCCGACGCCGACGGCCATGCCGCGGGCCTGGAGCGCATCCAGGACCTCGGGGTCGGCGCGATGACCTTCCCGGCCGCCGGATCGGCGGCGGACCTGGCGTTGCTGCTGTGCGACCACCACGGCGCGTCGCTCATCGTCACGGCAGGCCACACGGCCTCGATCGAGGAGTTCTTCGACCGGTCGCGCCAGCGCAGCAACCCGTCGACGTTCCTGACCCGGCTGAAGGTGGGGGAGAAGCTCGTCGACGCCAAAGCGGTGGCGACCCTGTACCGCAGCCGGGTGTCCGGCGGCGCGATCGCGCTGCTGGTGCTGGCCATGCTGATCGCGGTGGTCGTCGCGCTGTGGGTGTCCCGGGCCGACGGTGCCGTGCTCGACTGGGTGGTCGACTACTGGAACCGCTTCACGCTCTGGGTCCAGAATCTCGTCAGCTGAACAGGTCGGTGAGTTGTGATCACACTACGTGCGCACGCGATTTCGTTGGCGGCCGTGTTCTTGGCGCTGGCCATCGGGGTTGCCCTGGGCTCGGGGTTGCTGTCGAACACCGTGCTTTCGGGCCTTCGTGACGACAAGAAGGACCTGCAGCACCAGATCGAGACCCTCACCGACGGCAAGAACGCGCTGAACGAAAGGCTCAATGCCGCAAGCGAATTCGATGCGCAAATGGCGCCACGGATGGTGCGCGACGCATTGAAGGACAAGTCGGTGGTCGTGTTTCGCACTCCGGACGCCGTCGACGGTGACGTCGACGCCGCGGCGCGCTTCGTCCGCGATGCCGGCGGCGCGGTGACCGGCCAGATCGCGCTCACCCAGGAATTCGTCGAGGCCAATTCCGCGGACAAACTGCTCTCGGTGGTCAATTCACCGATCGTGCCTGCCGGTAAGCAGCTGAGCACCGCGGCGGTGGATCAGGGGTCGCAGGCCGGCGATCTGCTCGGCATCACCCTGCTGATCGACAAGAACCCGGCCGCGGCACCCGTGGACGACATGCAGCGCCAGACCGTGCTCACCGCGCTGCGTGACACCGGCTTCCTGACCTATGACGATCCACACATCGGCGCGGCCAACACGGCGCTGATCGTGACCGGCGGTGGACTCGGCGAGGACGGCGGCAACCGGGGCGCGACCATGGCCCGGTTCGCGGCCGGGTTGGCACCGCACGGCGCAGGCACCGTGCTCGCCGGCCGCTCCGGATCGGCGTCTGGAACCGGTCCGGTCGCCGTGACCAGGTCAGATGCCGGACTGGCCGCTGCGGTCAGCACCGTGGACGACGCCGATTCGAGTGCCGGTCAGATCACCGCCGTGCTGGCCCTGGGCGATCTCGTCCGGGGCGGCAAGCCCGGCAAGTACGGAACCGGGCAGGGCGCGACGTCGGTCACCGTCCCTCAGTAGCGAGACCTCGCCCCGCAACTGCTCCTCGGGTGAGCGGCGCGCCAGCGACGGCTTGTCGGTGTCGGTGTTAAGGTGAACTTCCGTGGGTCGGCAGGCCACAGCTAGTTTCACGATTCCCTGCCCGTCGTCACGGAGGATGCTTTTGCCCGCCTTACGCAAGCACCCGCACACCGCCACCAAACACCTCTTCGTCACCGGTGGTGTGGTGTCTTCACTGGGCAAGGGGCTCACCGCCTCGAGCCTCGGTCAATTGCTCACCGCGCGGGGGCTGCAGGTGACGATGCAGAAACTCGACCCCTACCTGAACGTCGATCCCGGCACCATGAACCCGTTCCAGCACGGCGAGGTGTTCGTCACGGAGGACGGTGCGGAGACCGACCTCGACGTGGGCCATTACGAGCGGTTCCTCGACCGCGACCTGTCGCAGTCGGCCAACGTGACCACCGGTCAGGTCTACTCGTCGGTGATCGCGAAGGAACGCCGCGGCGAGTACCTGGGTGACACCGTGCAGGTGATCCCGCACATCACCGACGAGATCAAGAGCCGCATCCTGGCGATGGCGGCTCCGGACGCCGCCGGTCGCCGCCCCGACGTCGTGATCACCGAAATCGGTGGCACGGTCGGCGATATCGAGTCACTGCCGTTCCTGGAGGCCGCCCGCCAGGTGCGCCACGAGGTCGGTCGGGAGAACTGCTTCTTCCTGCACGTGTCGCTGGTGCCGTACCTGGCGCCCTCCGGTGAGCTCAAGACCAAGCCCACCCAGCACTCGGTGGCCGCGCTGCGCAGCATCGGTATCACCCCCGACGCGCTGATCCTGCGGTGTGACCGCGATGTCCCCGAACCGCTGAAGAACAAGATCGCGCTGATGTGCGACGTCGACGTCGACGGCGTCATCTCGACCCCGGACGCGCCGTCCATCTACGACATCCCCAAGGTGCTGCACCGCGAGGAGCTCGACGCGTACGTGGTGCGCCGGCTGAACCTCCCGTTCCGCGACGTGGACTGGTCGGAGTGGGACGATCTGCTGCGCCGGGTGCACGAACCGCAGGAGACGGTTCGAATCGCCTTGGTTGGCAAGTACATCGACCTTTCGGACGCGTACCTGTCGGTGGCCGAGGCGCTGCGCGCGGGCGGATTCAAACACCGGGCCAAGGTGGAGATCCGCTGGGTGGCCTCCGATGACTGCGAGACCGACGCGGGCGCGGCGGCCGCGTTGTCCGACGTCGACGGCGTGCTGATTCCCGGCGGGTTCGGTATCCGTGGCATCGAGGGCAAGCTCGGCGCCATCTCGTTCGCCCGCAAGCGAGGGCTTCCGGTGCTGGGACTGTGTCTGGGCCTGCAGTGCATCGTGATCGAGGCGGCCCGCTCGGTCGGGATCACCGGAGCCAACTCGGCCGAGTTCGACCCGAAGACACCGGATCCGGTGATCTCCACGATGGCCGATCAGCAGGACGCGGTTGCCGGCGAGGCCGACCTGGGCGGCACCATGCGACTGGGTGCCTATCCCGCCGTGCTCGAATCGGGATCGATCGTGGCCGAGGCCTACCAGGCCACCGAGGTGTCGGAACGGCATCGGCACCGCTACGAGGTCAACAACGCCTACCGGGACCGGATCGCCGAGAGCGGGCTGCGGTTCAGCGGCACCTCGCCCGACGGACACCTGGTCGAGTTCGTCGAATACGACTCGAAGATCCACCCCTTCCTGGTCGGCACCCAGGCCCACCCCGAGCTCAAGAGCCGCCCCACGCGGCCGCACCCGCTGTTCGCGGCCTTCATCGGCGCGGCGCTGGACTACAAGGCCGAGGAGCGGCTGCCCGGCATGGACCTTCCCGAGCATTTCGCGGAGGAGGAAGTGGAAGCCGGCGAGAGCCCGGCCGACGACGCCGAAGCCGCCTCACTTGGCTGAACACGAGTTCGAGACCCTGGCCAGTGAAACCATCTATGTCGGAAGCATTTTCGCGCTACGCGCGGACGAGGTCAGCATGCCGGGCGGCGGCTCGGCCCGGCGCGAGGTCGTAGAGCACTACGGTGCGGTGGCCGTTGTTGCCCTCGACGAGGACGACAACGTGGTCCTGGTGTACCAGTACCGCCACCCGCTGGGGCGCCGGCTCTGGGAACTGCCCGCGGGTCTGCTCGACCTCGGCGGGGAGCGACCCGAAGTGACCGCCGCCCGCGAACTCGCCGAAGAGGTCGGCCTGGCCGCCGCCCATTGGCAGGTGCTGGTGGATCTCGACTCGACACCGGGGTTCTCCGACGAGAGCGTGCGGGTGTTCCTGGCCACCGGGCTGACCGACATCGGACGGCCCGAGGGCGAGCATGAGGAAGCCGACATGGTGGTCGAGCGGATACCGCTGAAGGAAGCGGTAGGGCGGGTGTTCTCCGGCGAGATCGTGAACGGTATCGCGGTGGCCGGGATTCTCGCGGCACACGCGATGACGGGCGCGGAGTCCCTACGGCCGGTCGAGGCGGACTGGATCGATCAGCCGACAGCGTTCAGGCGGCGAAAAGGCCTGTTATGAGGACTGTGCGGTCTGCTCGTGCCGGCGGCTCATCGGTGCCGCCACCTCAGCAGACCGTGCTGGACGGACAGCTTCAGGGCTACCTCGATCACCTGACGATAGAGCGGGGCGTTGCGGCCAACACCTTGAGTTCGTACCGGCGGGACCTACGCCGCTACGCCGCGCACCTGACCCAGCGCGGTATCGACGATCTGGCCAAGGTGGCCGAGGCCGATGTCAGCGACTTCCTGGTCGAACTGCGCCGCGGTGATCCCGATTCGGGAGTGACTGCGCTCTCGGCGGTTTCGGCGGCCAGGGCGGTGGTGGCGGTCCGCGGACTGCACCGGTTCGCCACGGCCGAGGGCATCACCGAACTCGATGTCGCCCGCGGGGTGAAACCGCCCACGCCCAGCCGGCGGCTACCCAAGAGCCTCACCCTCGACGAGGTCGTCGCGTTGCTCGAGGCCGCAGGAGGGGACAGCGAGGCCGACGGTCCGCTGACGCTGCGCAACCGGGCGCTGTTGGAGTTGTTGTACTCCACCGGGGCACGGATCTCGGAAGCCGTGGGGCTGGACGTCGACGACATCGACACCCATGCGCGGTCGGTTCTGCTGCGCGGTAAAGGCGGCAAGCAGCGACTGGTGCCCATCGGCAGGCCGGCCGTCAGCGCGCTCGACGCGTACCTGGTGCGGGGCCGTCCGGATCTGGCCCGGCGGGGCCGGGGCACCCCAGGGATCTTCCTCAACGCGCGCGGCGGGCGGCTGTCGCGGCAGAGCGCCTGGCAGGTGCTGCAGGACGCGGCCGCGCGGGCCGGCATCACGTCGGCGGTGTCGCCGCACACACTGCGGCACTCGTTCGCGACCCACCTGCTCGACGGCGGCGCCGACGTGCGCGTCGTGCAGGAACTGCTCGGCCACGCGTCGGTGACCACCACGCAGATCTACACCATGGTCACCGTGCACACGCTGCGCGAGGTCTGGGCGGGTGCGCACCCGCGGGCGCGCTAACCGCCCAGGTACTCCGACTCCAGCACCAGGTCCGGCAGCAGGGTCTGGTACTCGGCATGGGTCTTGTGATGCGTCGTGTCCCAGAGTGAATCCTGCTGCTCGTTCATGTACGCCAGATACTTCGGTGCGCCCGGCAGCTTCACGTTGTCGGCGACCACGATCGAGCCCCGGTGCAGCCAGCGGCGATCGAGCAGGCTCTGCAGGTCTGTCAGGTAGGCGTTCTTGTCGTGATCGAGGAACACGAAATCCAGCCCGCCGGTGTCGAACCCGGCCGAGGCGAGCGCGTCGAGTGTGCGTCCGCCGTCGCCGATCGTGCCGACCACACACGTGATCCGGTTGGCCACCCCGGCATGTGCCCAGATTCGTCGCGCGATGTCGGCATTGGTGGCGGAGAACTCCACCGAGAACACCCGGGCCACCGGCGCGGCGCGGGCGATGCGCAACGCCCCGTACCCGCAATAGGTGCCCAGTTCCAGGGCCAGCCGGGGATTGGCCCGGATCACCGCGGCGTCGAGCAGCGCACCCTTCTCGTCGCCGACGTTGATCAGAAATGACTTCTCATAGGCGAACTTGTCGATGGCGGCGATGACGTCGTCGAGGTCGCCGGCGCGGGCGTTGGCCACCACATAATCGGCGGCCGCGGCCTCCCGGCCGTCGCCCCATTGGCCGGTGCGCGCGAAGTGTCTGGCGCCGATTCCCATCCGGATGAACGACCACCGCAACAGCGGCAGCCGCTGTTTCAGACTCATGACGCACACCATATGCGCCTGATTGCCCGCGGGTCTGCCCGTCCTGGCTGCATACCGACGTTAAACTTGCCGGGATGTGCGCGAATACTGCGGGATGCCTGACCAGCGATGGTATGGGTATGGCCGACGAGCGCTCGCGCGAGGAGCCGACGTGAACGACGACAGCGCACACGACGGCCTCTTCGAGCACCACACGCCAGAACTCGGCCTGACGGGCCGGCCGCCGCGCGACATTCCCGAACCGCAACCGCGATCGAACCACGGCCCGGCCAAGGTCATCGCGATGTGCAATCAGAAGGGCGGGGTCGGCAAGACCACGTCGACCATCAACCTGGGCGCCAGCCTGGCCGAGTACGGCCGCCGCGTGCTGCTGGTCGACCTGGATCCGCAGGGCGCCCTGTCGGCGGGTCTCGGAGTTCCGCACTACGAACTCGAGCACACGGTGCACAACCTGCTTGTCGAACCGCGGGTGTCGATCGACGACGTCGTGATCAAGACGCGGGTGAGCGGCATGGACCTGGTGCCCAGCAACATCGACCTGTCGGCCGCCGAGATCCAGCTGGTGAACGAGGTGGGCCGCGAACAGTCGCTGGCCCGCGCCCTGTACCCGGTGCTCGACCGCTACGACTATGTGCTGATCGACTGCCAGCCGTCGCTGGGTCTGCTCACGGTCAACGGGCTGGCGTGCGCCGACGGCGTGATCATCCCCACTGAATGCGAGTACTTCTCGCTGCGCGGGCTGGCCCTGCTCACCGACACCGTGGACAAGGTGCACGACCGGCTCAACCCGAAACTGTCCATCAGCGGCATCCTGGTCACCCGCTACGACCCGCGCACGGTCAATGCGCGCGAGGTCATGGCCCGCGTCGTGGAGCGGTTCGGCGACCTGGTGTTCGACACCGTGATCACCCGGACCGTGCGCTTCCCCGAGACGAGCGTGGCCGGCGAGCCGATCACCACCTGGGCACCGAAGTCCGGCGGCGCCGTGGCCTACCGATCGCTGGCACGCGAAGTCATCGACCGGTTCGGCGCGTGAACGATGTCCTGAACACCCCGGCCACTCCGACCGGCGATGCTGCAGAACCAGCTGCCGCCGTCGGGGATGAGCCGACTGCCGGTGACCAGCAGAACCGCTTCCAGGTTCGGCTCACCAACTTCGAGGGGCCGTTCGACCTGCTGTTGCAGCTGATCTTCGCGCATCGCCTCGACGTCACCGAAGTGGCATTGCACCAGGTCACCGATGACTTCATCGCCTACACCAAGGAGATCGGCGCACGCCTCGAGCTGGACGAGACCACGACGTTCCTGGTGATCGCGGCGACCCTGCTCGACCTGAAGGCGGCCCGGTTGCTGCCCTCGGGTGAGGTGCACGACGAGGAGGATCTCGCGCTGCTCGAGGTCCGCGACCTCCTGTTCGCGCGGCTGCTGCAGTACCGCGCGTTCAAACACGTCGCGTTGATGTTCGCCGAACTGGAGGCCGCGGCACTGCGCAGCTACCCGCGCGCGGTGTCGCTGGAGGACCGCTATTCGGACCTGCTGCCCGAGGTCATGCTCGGCGTCGACGCCGGCAAATTCGCCGAGATCGCGGCCGCAGCCTTCACTCCGCGCCCGGTGCCGACGGTCGGCATCGACCACATCCATGCACCCAAGGTGTCGGTGCCCGAACAGGCCCACCGGATCATCGCCCTGCTGGAACAGCGCGGGATCGGCGAATGGGCGACTTTCTCCGAACTCGTGGCAGAGTGCACCGACGGACTTCAGATCGTCGGCCGCTTCCTGGCGCTGCTCGAACTGTTCCGGGCCAGGGCGGTAGCATTCGAGCAACCAGAACCGCTTGGAGTGCTCCAGGTTTCGTGGACCGGAGATCGCCCGACCAGCGAACATCTGGCCACCGCTGATGCGGAAGAATAGCGAGAACAATGACTGACGAGATCTCCGATTCCGGAGAGCGGTCCGACGATGCCCCGGGTGATGCGATCCCGGTCGGAGATGACCTGGGCATCGATGTGGCGACGGTTCCCGAGCTCGAAGACGGTGAACTGGGTGCCGTGCTGGAAGCGTTGTTGCTGGTAGTGGACACGCCGGTGACGGTCGATGCGCTCGCCTCTGCGACCGAACAGCCCGCCTACCGGGTGATGGCCAAGCTGCGCCTGATGGCCGAGGAGTTCGCCTCCCGCGACAGCGGCATCGACCTGCGCGAGGCCGCGGGCGGCTGGCGGATGTACACCCGGGCGCGCTACGCCCCGTACGTCGAGCGGCTGCTGCTCGACGGCGCCAGGTCGAAGCTGACCCGGGCCGCGCTGGAGACCCTGGCCGTGGTGGCCTACCGGCAACCGGTGACCCGGGCGCGGGTGAGTGCGGTGCGCGGCGTCAACGTGGACGCGGTGATGCGGACTCTGGTGGCGCGTGGCCTGATCACCGAGGCGGGCACCGACCCCGACTCCGGCGCGGCGGCGTTCGCCACGACCGAGCTGTTCCTCGAACGGCTGGGCCTGACCTCGCTGTCCGATCTGCCCGACATCGCGCCCCTGCTGCCCGATGTCGACGTGATCGACGATCTGAGCGAATCACTCGGTGACGAGCCGCGTTTCGCCAAACTCAACGGCGGCTCATCCGGCAGCGATCAGCCGCTGGCCTTCGACGTGGACAAGGACTGACATGGCTGACGAAGGCGTACGACTCCAGAAAGTGCTGTCGCAGGCCGGAATTGCGTCCCGGCGGGTGGCCGAGCGGATGATCACCGACGGCCGTGTCGAGGTGGACGGCCGGCTGGTGACCGAACTGGGTACCCGTGTCGACCCGGCGGTCGCCGACATCCGGGTGGACGGTTCGCGCGTCATACTCGACGACACCCTGGTGTACCTGGCGATCAACAAGCCGCGCGGCATGCTGTCCACGATGTCCGACGAGCGTGGCCGCCCGTGTGTCGGAGACCTGGTCGAGCATCGGGTCCGCGGCAACAAGAAGCTGTTTCATGTCGGGCGGCTCGATGCCGACACCGAGGGCCTGCTGCTGCTGACCAACGACGGCGAGCTCGCCCACCGGCTCATGCACCCGTCCTACGAGATCCCCAAGACCTATGTGGCGACGGTGATCGGCACGGTGCCGCGCGGACTCGGCAAGAAGCTGCGCGCCGGTGTCGAACTGGACGACGGCCCGGCGCACGTCGACGACTTCGCGGTGGTGGACACGGTTCCCGGCAAGACCTTGGTGAAGGTCACCCTGCACGAGGGCCGCAACCGCATCGTGCGGCGGATGCTGGCCGCAGTGGATTTCCCGGTGCAGGAACTGGTCCGCACCGACATCGGTTCGGTGGCGCTCGGCGAGCAGCGACCGGGCAGTATCAGAGCGCTCAGCCGCAAGGAAGTCGGCGAGCTTTATCAGGCGGTGGGAATGTGAGCGGATCTCTGGTGGTGTCGGTCGACGGACCGGCCGGAACCGGGAAGTCTTCGGTTTCAAGAGGTTTGGCACAAGCCCTGGGTGCCAGTTACCTGGACACCGGCGCGATGTACCGCCTCGTGACGTTGGCGGTGCTGCGGGCCGGCGCCGACCTGGACGACGCCGAGGCGATCGACGCGGTGGCCTCGGGCGCGGTGATCGGGGTGGGTTCGGATCCCGCTGAGGACCGCGCCTACCTGGCCGGCGAAGACGTCTCCGCCGAGATCCGCGGCGACGAGGTGACCCGCGCGGTGTCGGCGGTGTCGGCGGTGCCCGGGGTACGGGCCCGGCTGGTCGACCTGCAGCGCGAGTTGGCGTCCTCCGGCGGGCGGGTGGTGGTCGAAGGCCGCGACATCGGCACCGTGGTCCTGCCCAAGGCCGACGTCAAGATCTTCCTGACCGCCTCGGCCGAAGAGCGGGCCCGGCGCCGCAATGCCCAGAACATCGCGAGTGGGCTGCCCGACGACTACGAGACGGTGCTCGCCGACGTGCAGCGGCGCGACCACCTGGATTCCACCAGGGCCGTTTCGCCGCTGCGGGCGGCCGACGACGCCCTGGTGGTCGACACCAGTGATATGGACCAAACACAGGTCGTGGCACATCTTCTCGACCTGGTGACCCAGCATGCGGGGGTACGGCGATGAGCGTCTCGGACGGGGACGGCACCTGGTCGGATGAAACCGACTGGGAGCTCAGCGACGAGGTCGCCGAGGTTCTGGAGGAGGCGGCCGCGCCGCCGCCCGTGGTGGCTGTCGTAGGCAGGCCCAACGTCGGAAAGTCGACGCTGGTGAACCGGATCCTGGGGCGTCGCGAAGCCGTCGTGCAGGACATCCCCGGGGTGACCCGCGACCGGGTGTCCTATGACGCGAACTGGCTCGGACGCCGGTTCATGGTGCAGGACACCGGGGGATGGGAACCCGACGCCAAGGGCCTGCAGCAGCTGGTGGCCGATCAGGCGCTCGTGGCGATGCGCACCGCCGACGCGATCATCCTCGTGGTCGACGCGGTCGTCGGAGCCACCTCTGCCGACGAGGCGGCGGCCCGGATGCTCCGCAAGTCGGGTAAGCCGGTTTTCCTGGCGGCCAACAAGGTTGACACCCAGCGGGGCGAATCCGATGCCGCGGCTCTGTGGTCGCTCGGCATCGGCGAGCCGCACTCGATCAGTGCCATGCACGGCCGCGGCGTGGCCGATCTGCTCGACACCGTGATGGAGAAGCTGCCCGAGGTCTCCGAGGTGGCCGGCAGCGGTGCCGGCGGTCCTCGCCGCGTGGCGCTGGTGGGCAAGCCGAACGTCGGCAAGAGCTCGCTGCTGAACCGGCTGGCCGGCGACGAGCGCTCGGTGGTGCACGACGTCGCGGGCACCACGGTCGATCCCGTCGACTCGCTGATCGAATTGGGCGGCAAGACTTGGCGTTTCGTCGATACCGCGGGTCTGCGGCGCAAGGTCGGCCAGGCCAGCGGGCATGAGTTCTACGCCTCGGTGCGCACGCACGGCGCGATCGATGCGGCCGAAGTGGCGATCATGCTGATCGACGCCTCCCAGCCGCTGACCGAGCAGGATCTGCGCGTGCTCTCGATGGTCATCGAGGCCGGGCGGGCACTGGTCATCGCGTTCAACAAGTGGGACCTGGTCGACGAGGACCGGCGGTATCTGCTGGACAAAGAGATCGACCGGGAACTGGTGCAGGTGCAGTGGGCGCCGCGGGTCAACATCTCGGCGATGACCGGCCGGGCTGTGCAGAAGCTGGTGCCTGCCCTGGAGACGTCACTGGCGTCCTGGGACAAGCGGATCTCGACCGGCCAGCTCAACAACTTCCTCAAGGAAATCGTGGCCGCGACACCGCCGCCGGTGCGTGGCGGCAAGCAGCCCAAGATCCTGTTCGCCACCCAGGCGGCAACGCGGCCGCCGACCTTCGTGCTGTTCACCTCTGGGTTCCTGGAGGCCGGCTATCGCCGGTTCATCGAGCGCCGGCTGCGTGAGCAGTTCGGTTTCGAGGGCAGCCCGGTGCGGATCAACGTCCGGGTCCGGGAGAAGAGGGGCGCACCCAAGAAGCGGTAGCCCGCGATTTTGGTGCATCCAGCGGCGGTGGGCGCCGGTGAACGCACCCGAGTCGGGCCGATAGGGTGGCCCGAGTGTCTGTCACCCACATGATCCTGATCGCGTTGGCCGGCGTCGGGGCGGGCGCGATCAACGCCATTGTCGGTTCCGGCACGCTCATCACGTTCCCGACATTGGTAGCGCTGGGAATTCCGCCGGTCACCTCGACGATGTCCAATGCCGTCGGACTGGTCGCCGGCGGGGTTTCGGGCACCTGGGGCTACCGGCGTGAGCTGCGTGGGCAGTGGAAGCGGCTGCGCTGGCAGATCCCCGGGTCGCTGATCGGCGCCGGGCTGGGTTCCTGGCTGCTGCTGCACCTTCCGGAGAAGGTGTTCGTCACGGTCGTGCCGGTCCTGCTGATCCTGGCGTTGGTCCTGGTGGTCGTGGGCCCGCGAATTCAGGCGTGGGCCAGGCAACGCGCGGAGGCGTCCGGTCAGTCGGCCGACCACGTCAGCCCCCGTCGCATGGCGGTGCTGGTGATCGGCACGTTCGCCGTCGGTGTCTACGGCGGCTACTTCACCGCGGCCCAGGGAATCCTGCTGATCGCTGTGATGGGTGCGCTGCTGCCCGAGTCGATGCAGCGTATGAACGCCGCGAAGAACCTGCTGTCGCTGCTGGTGAACATCGTGGCCGCGCTCGCCTACACCATTGTCGCGTTCGACCGGATCAGCTGGGAAGCGGCGGGGTTGATCGCGGTCGGTTCGTTGATCGGCGGCTTCCTGGGCGCGCACTACGGCAGGCGGTTGTCGCCGAACGCGCTGCGGGCCGTGATCGTGGTGGTGGGCTTGATCGGGCTGTACCGGTTGCTGACGGTGTAGGCCGTCGGCGGGATCCCGTCCCGGCTCTTGTAGGCTTGCGAAGTCTGTCTAACGACGAGGGAGAGGGGTGACCGGTGGCCGAACGTGCTTACCGCACCGCGCCGTCTGCCCTTGCCGCTCTCGAGCCGTTCTGGCCCTCGCGCCGGTTGATGGCTTTCGACGAATGGTGTCGCGCGCGCATCTGATCCGCGCCAGCCAGTCACCAGGTCGCTTCGCGACCGCAATCGAAAGCAGCCGAACCCATGCGTTCGCTCCTCATTTTCACGCTCGTCGGCGTCGGCGCCCAGCTCGTCGACGGCGCGCTCGGGATGGCCTTCGGTGTCACCGCTTCGACCCTGCTGGTGCTCAGCGGGGTGGCCTCGGCGCAAGCCAGCGCCGCGGTGCACCTGGCGGAGGTGGGCACGACGCTGGCGTCGGCGGTGTCGCACTGGCGCTTCAAGAACATCGATTGGCCGTTGGTGGCCAAGCTCGGGCTTCCCGGTGCGGCAGGTGCGTTCGTAGGTGCCACGGTGCTGTCGTCGCTGTCGACGGAGTCGGCCGCACCGCTCATGGCGGCGATCCTGCTGGGCATCGGGCTGTATGTGCTGTTGCGTTTCTCGCTGGGCACGCCGCTGACGCTGGGGGAGCACGGCACCAGTCACAGCGCGAAGTTCCTTGCCCCACTGGGACTGTTCGGCGGGTTCATCGACGCATCGGGCGGCGGCGGCTGGGGCCCGGTGACCACCAGCACCCTGCTGTCACAGGGCAAGACGGCTCCGCGGACCGTCATCGGTTCGGTGAGTGCCTCGGAATTCCTGGTGTCGGTTTCGGCATCGGTCGGCTTCCTGGTCGGCCTGCGCCAGCAGTTCCTGGAGAACTGGCCCGTGGTCCTCGGCCTGATGGTCGGCGGCGTGATCGCGGCCCCCTTCGCCGCCTGGCTGGTCAGCCGGGTGAACCCGGGCCTGCTCGGTACCGCCGTCGGCGGGGTCATCCTGCTGACCAACAGCCAGAAGCTGGTGCATTACTTCGGGGTGCAGTGGCCGTGGTCGACCGGGATCTACACCATCATCGTGGCGGCCTGGGCGGCACTCGTGGTCCGTGCCTGGCAGACATCGCGGAAGCCGCGAGATGTCGAGGATGCGGTAATCACCGCGGTCGAGGAGCCTGCGGCGCGGACCTAGCCGGTTCCGGTGGCGGGCTGCGGCAGACCGACGTACATGGTCTTGTGCAGCGAGAGCACGTGTTGGCGGGCGATCTCGGACGCCGCCCGGCTGTCGCGCAGGCGCAGGGCCGCCACCAACCGGGCGTGCTCGCGGTTGGACTCGTGTAGATAGCTGATCGGGTACGGGATGAAGTAGCGGTACAGCCCGTGCAGCACCTCGCAGTAGGTGCCCATCGCCCAGTCGAGACCGCTTGCCGCGGCTACTGATTCGTGGAATCGCTGATCGACGCTGTGGAAGCCGGTCCAGTCGGTGGTCGAGGCGGCCTCCGCGACGATCGCCTCGAGCGCATCGAGATCCGCGTCGGAGGCGGTCTGCGCGGCGGCGGCGCTGAGCGCGTCCTCGGCCAGTGCGCGCAGGTCGATGAGGCGGTGCACTTCCGCGGCATCCGCGCGAAACGTGGACGACGGGCGATCATGTCCCGGGGTGACCTGGGCACCGCTGCGCGCGACGAAGGTCCCGCCCGCCCGGCCACGGCGACGGACCACCAGTCCCTCGTCGGCCATGGACTGCAGGGCACGGCGGACGGTGGCGACGCTGACGTCGAGTGCTTCGGCGATGTCGGACTCCGCGGGCAGCCGTTCTCCGCCCGACATGAGCTCCAACTCCATCGCCAATTCGAGCCGGGCTCGCACGGTGTCGGCTGCGCTGAGGCGGGTGATGCCGGCGACCGCGGGCGCACTCAGCGCCGGATGCGCGTCACTGACCTGCGGCGTCATGGCACCAGGGTACGGCAGCTCTTGCCCTATTTGTTCATGCCGAACTAATATCTCGGTAAATTCGCTCATTCTGAGTGATTAATTCTTCGGAGGTCCCCGGTGTCCGGATCGATCACGGTGGCCGCGGTCCAGGCGGCACCCCTGGACGTGGCCGGCCTGCCGGTATTCGGCCGGGAAGACACCATCGGGCAGTTCGCGGCCGACGTGCTCCGGGTGCGGTCGGCGGTGGCGGGCCCGGCGTTGATCGTGTATCCGGAGATCCACTTGTTCGGCACCGACAACGCCGACACGCTGGCCGCCTCGGCCGAGCCGCTGGACGGTCCGCTCATGGCGGCCCTCGGGCAGGTGGCCCGGGAGGCCGACGCCTGGCTGATTCCCGGGTCGGTGTGCGAGCGGGGGAGCGAAGGCGAATTCTTCAATACCGCACCGGTTCTGGCGCCCGACGGACGACTTGTGGCGTCCTATCGCAAGATCTTCCCGTGGCGTCCGTTCGAAAAGTACACGCCGGGAAGCCGATTCGTCACCGCGGATATTCCCGAAGTGGGCCGACTCGGGCTGTCCATCTGCTATGACGCCTGGTTCCCCGAGGTGAGCCGTCACCTGGCCTGGATGGGCGCTGATGTGATCGTGAACGTCGTCAAGACCACGTCCGAGGACCGCGGCCAGGAGTTGGTGCTTGCGCGCGCCAATTCGATTGTGAATCAGGTATTCACGGTGAGCGTCAACTGCGCCGGCCCGGTCGGTAAAGGCCGCAGCATCATCGTCGACCCGGAAGGTGCTGTGCTGCAGGAGAGCTCGGACGAGGCGCCGGGGGTGCTCTGTCAGCGCATCGACTTCGGTGCCGTCGCCGCCGTGCGGGAGCGGGGTACCGCGGGTACCAACCGGATGTGGGATCAGTTCGGGTCGTCCGACAGACCGATCCCGTTGCCCATGTACGAGGGCCGTATCGAGCCGCAGCGCTGGTCACCGTCGAACGACCACGCCGAATGAAAGGCACTGCCATGACACCACCCTCCGCGGGGCAGCCGACTTTGGTGCGCGCTCTCGGGTTGCGCTCGCTGGTGCTCTTCGGCCTGGCTTACATGACGCCGCTGATCGTCCTCGGCATCTTCGGGGTGATCGCGTCTACCACCGCGGGGGCGTCGGCGTCGGCATACCTGATCGCGTTGGCGGCCATGCTCTTCACCGCATCCAGCTACGGCAGGATGGCAGCCGCATATCCGGTCTCGGGATCGGCCTATACCTATGTGCGCCGCACCATCGACTCACGCGTCGGATTCCTCACCGGCTGGGCGGTGCTGCTGGACTACCTGTTCCTGCCGATGGTCATCTGGCTGATCGGAGCGGCATACCTGGAAGCTCAGTACCCCGCGGTGCCCGGTTGGCTGTGGGTGCTCGGGTTCATGCTGATCACCACCGTCCTCAATGTCATCGGCATCAAGGTCGCCGACAAGGCCAACTATCTGCTGATGGCCTTCCAGTTGCTGGTCATCGTGTTGTTCGTGGCATTGTCGGTGGCCTCCGTGATCGGCAGTGCGGGCGCGGGCGGACTGGTCAGTGCCGGTCCGTTCACCGGCACAGGCGCCGGCATCGGGGGAGTGACGGCCGGTGCGGCCATCGCGGCCTACTCATTCCTGGGATTCGATGCCGTTACCACGTTCACCGAGGAAGCCGTCGAACCACGCAAGAACATGCCGCGCGCCATCATGCTCATCGCGTTGATCGGCGGCTTCATATTCCTCGTCATCGCCTACACCACCCAATTGGTGCACCCCGGTGGGGAATTCGCGGATTCGTCGTCCGCGGCGCTGGAGATCGCCAAGCAGATCGGCGGCAATCTGTTCGGGGCGGTGTTCCTGGCCGGCCTCATCCTCGCCCAGTTCGCCTCGGGCATCGCCGCGCAGGCGTCGGCGTCGCGGCTGCTGTTCGCGATGGGACGCGACGGCACCCTGCCCCGGCGGGTGTTCGGCACCCTCAGCGCGAAATTCCGCACCCCCTCGGCCAACCTGGTGATGGTCGGCGCGGTGGGCCTGCTGGCGATGTTCCTCGACGTGGCGACCTCGACGTCGTTCATCAACTTCGGCGCGTTCGTGGCATTCACGCTCGTCAACATCTCGGTGATCGTCTACTACTTCCGGCGGCGCGCTGCCGGTGAGGCACACAACCCGTTGCTCTACCTGGTGGCCCCGGCGGTCGGAGCAGTCATCACGTCGTATCTGCTGCTGCAGCTGGACTCCCGCGCGATCATCCTGGGCCTGTGCTGGCTCGGGCTGGGGATCGTGGTGCTGGCCGTGACCAGTCGCGGTTTCAAGGTGCTGCCACCGGAGATCGCGGTCGACGAGGCCGAGGCGTCGATCGCCGAACCCGCGGCGTGACGGGTGGGGCGGATTAGAAGAACGGCGGGCGGCTACGGTAAGCTTTCGACTCGCTGCCGGTGCAAGCCGGAAGCAAACGGGCTGTGGCGCAGCTTGGTAGCGCACTTGACTGGGGGTCAAGTGGTCGCAGGTTCAAATCCTGTCAGCCCGACCAAGATTTACGCAGGTGAGAGGCGGTTTCCGAGAGAATCGGGAGCCGCCTTTGCGCTGTCGGCGGCACGCCGTCGGTCGGCTGGTTTCGGAGTCGCAGGTTGTCACCGGCCTGCGCTGCGGGTGGCGTGGCGGATCAGTTCGCGCGAGGTTTCGTGAAGAGATAGAGACGGTACGCGAAGCCCCCGGTTTCCAATTCGCGGTAGACCTTCCCGTTCCGCATGTCCATGTCGTCGCGTAGTCCGAACAGCTGCCTCAGCGCCCGCTGGTCGCCCTTGCTCATGCTGGACAGCTCCCAGCGCGTCTGCATCCCGCGCATCACCTCGATCCTGATGTCGCGTTGCGAGATCATCTGCAGGGGAGCCTTGGCCAGCGCCGCGTCCCACTCGTCGAGCAGTTCCTTCGGTCGCGAATCCGTGTAGAGGAAATGCCCGCCCGGGGTCAACACGCGCGCCACCTCGTCCAGGAAAACCCCGAGGTGTGGGTAGCAATGGGAAGACTCGACATTGATCACAGCGTCGAATGATTCGTCCGGGAAGGGCAGGTCTTCAGCGTTCCCGCGGACGAAGTCGAGGTTGGGTATCTGATGGCGTTGGCGGCAGAACTCGATGCCGGCAGGGTTCAAGTCCAGCCCCGTATAGGAGGCGGGCCGATGGGTGCGGGTGAGGTAGGAAGCGCCGCCGCCGTGACCGCAACCGACCTCCAGTACTCGTTTACCGGTGAGGCCGCCCGCTTGCGTGGCGGTGGCGTGATAAAGCTGGAGCGGGTAGCGGCTGGGTTCGTCGGACTCTTCCAGTTTCAGCCCCAGTGGAGGGTCTTCTTCGTAGCCGTTGTTCATCATCACGACGTCGTGGGCGGCGAGCCGGCGGGTCATCCATGGGTAGCTGTACTTGGTCATCGTGGGAAGAAGCTTCCAACCGATGGGGTTGTACAGCCGGCCGATGTACAGCCGTTCTTTGAGGGTCATGGGCTGAGTCTGCCAAATGCGGAAGTTTGCTGGATGCGAATTTCGAAGAACTGATTCTTCCCGACATTGATGGGGCTCGTACGCGCTGTGGCGGTGTGACCGCTCGCGCGCCCAGCGCATCATGCGGCAAGGCGAGGTACCGGGCAAAGTTTGCCAGTCCGGCAGATTCGGCGCACAGTTCGACACTGCCGGCACGCCAGACGAGAACATCGCCGTCGCGACTCGTCTACCGAGTGCCCGAACCGGTGAGTGCCGAAAGTCGAAGTGGCACAACGGTTCACTCACCCGCGGTGGAAATGTCAGCCAACGCGCCGGCTGGTCGGCTCATCGGCTCACCCATTTTGGATTAGGACATAACGATTTTGGCAGCGGGCGGCAAGAACCTCGGGCAGTTGGCGTCGTCGCTCACGAATTGATGGCAGGGTGGCGACTGTGACCCAGACAAGGAGCGTCGGCGCGCCATCGCCGGTTCGGCACCACTGCGCTGGGTCCGCTTACGAGTTCCTCGTATCCACGCCGTCATCGATCGACCAGAACCAATTGCGGTCCGCGCGTTGACGGCACGTCACCCGGAGGTACACATGGCAACGACGTCAGACAAGGCCAAGCCGAACATCGTCCTCATCGTCTCCGACGATTTCGGTTACGGCGATGCGGGCGTGTACGGCGGTGGTGATAACCGCGGGATGCCCACCCCCAATCTCGACAAACTGGCGGAGGACGGCATGCAGTTCATGTCGTTCTACGCCCAACCGAGTTGCACGCCGGGACGCGCGGCGATGCTCACCGGCCGTATCCCGAACCGCAGCGGCATGACCACGGTGGCCTTCCAGGGCCAGGGTGGTGGCCTGCCTGCGGCCGAATGGACGCTGGCATCCGTCCTCAAGACGGCCGGTTACCAGACGTTCTTCACCGGCAAGTGGCACCTCGGGGAATCCGACTACGCACTGCCCACCGCGCACGGCTACGACGAAATGCGGCACTGCGGTCTGTACCACCTCAACGCGTACACCTATGCCGACGCGGAATGGTTCCCGGACATGGACGACGAGCTTCGTGAGATGTTCGCCCGCGTGACCAAGGGAGCGTTGTCGGGCAAGGCCGGCGAGGAGGTGAAGGAAGACTTCAAGGTCAACGGCCAGTACGTCAACACACCGGAGAAGGGCGTCGTCGGCATTCCGTTCTACGACGAATACGTCGAGAAGGATGCGCTCGAGTACCTAGACGCCCACGCGAAGTCAGACGACCCGTTCTTCCTGCACGTCAACTTCATGAAGGTGCACCAGCCGAACATGCCGCACCCGGATTTCAAGGGCAAATCGCTCTCGAAGTCGAAGTATGCGGATTCGATCGTGGAGAACGACGCCCGCATCGGCAACATCGTCGACAAGATCCGCTCCCTCGGCCTCGCCGACAACACGTACGTGTTCTGGACGACCGACAACGGTGCCTGGCAGGACGTCTACCCTGACGCGGGCTATACACCGTTCCGCGGCACCAAGGGCACCGTCCGCGAGGGTGGCAATCGCGTTCCGTCGATTGCCTGGGGTCCCGGGATCAAGGCGGGATCACGCAACTCCGACATCGTCGGCGGCCTCGACTACCTGGCGACCTTTGCCGCGCTCGCGGGTGTGCAATTGCCCGACAAGGACCGCGAGGGCGAGCCCATCATCTTCGACAGCTACGACATGTCACCGGTATTGCTTGGCACGGGCAAGTCGGAGCGCAAGTCCTGGTTCTACTTCAGCGAGAACGAACTCACGCCAGGGGCCGCGCGGGTCGGCCACTACAAGGCGGTCTTCAATTTGCGTGGTGACAACGGTGCGAGCACCGGAGGGCTCGCCGTCGACACGAACCTCGGCTGGAAGGGCGCGGAGGCCTACGTCGCGACCGTGCCGCAGATCTTCGATCTCTGGCAGGACCCGCAGGAGCGCTACGACATCTTCATGAACAACTACACCGAACACACCTGGACCCTGGTGACCATCAACGAGGCGATCAAGGAGCTGATGCAGACGTATCTGAAGTACCCGCCACGGAAACTTCAGAGCGAAGGCTATTCGGGCCCCATCACCGTCACGCAGTACCAGAGGTTCCAGTACTTGAGAGAACAACTCGCCGAAGACGGGTTCAACATCGCGCTGCCCACGGGCAACTGATCGCGGTCTCCGGAGCTCGGATGCACGGCAGTCCTGCCGTGCATCCGAACTCGTTCGGCACTATCCCGATGCGGTACGGCGTGACTCGCGTGCGGCGGGTATCTCTTCGACACTGTCGCCGACGTCGATCGTGACCACGGCCGTCGCCTGGAACAGGCCGTAGAAGTCGTCGGTCCTGGCGAAGGTGTGGGCGCGGGAGAACAGCGGCTGCACATCGAACACCCGCACCCGAAGCTTCTCGCGCATGAGTCTGCCCAATTCCCGGCCGGATTCGGGATCGGTGATCACCTCATCCGAGTCGGAGTGCACGGCGAAAACCATGCCCGGCACGACACCTGCCTCGGCGCCGCGATTGATGACGAGGGTGTAGTCGTCCTCGATGAGTGCGACCTGACCGGAGAGGCGGTTGGTCATGACGCCGCCAGGGAATTGCTTTCTCGCAAGGATTTGGGTGCGGAGCCGGCCCTGATGCGCGGCCGGGTGTCGTGGCCGTCCACGGCCAACAGCGCGTCGATGTGGCTCGCCTCGTCCTGCTCGGTCCCGAGCGTGAGTTCGACGGCCGTCTTGGCCTGGAACAGGGCGATCATCGCGTGCTGTTGACGTTCGGCACCGAAGGCGTTCAGGGCGACCGCGAGTTTCTTGTCGACGTATTCGACCGAACGCTGCAGTTCCGGCGCCGTGGCTGAGGGGCCTTCGACGCGTGCCGCAGGCTCAACCCCGAGCCCGCTGTACCAACGGTGTGCGAGCGCGCCGAGAGCGAACGAGCACACCGGGACCACTACGACGATGCAGGCCACCCCGAGGGAGCTCGGCAGCGCGATCGCGCCGACGATGCCGAGCAGCATGATCACGCCCACGGCGGCCGCCAGGCGCACGGCCGGCGGCACTGCGGCGATCGCGCCGGACAGCTGCCGCAAGGCTCGGCCGACAGACCGCGCGACGTCGGCGATGAACCGGATGACGGCCGTGCAGGCCTCGCGCGCGATTCGTCCCACCTCGTCGGCCTGCTTGCGCGTCACGGCGGGCTTGGGCATCGACCACACGCGCTGCGGCTCCGGCTGCGATTCACCCTTCGCGCTGTCAGCTTGCGGCGCGGACGGCTGGGGTCCCGGCACGTCGTTAGTCACATTCGCATCATCAACCACATCTGCATCATCGCGCCGTTGCTGTCGTTGATGGTGCTGGCGCGCCGACGAACCAGCAATTCCCGGCTGCTCGGCCGGAATTACGTGAGGTACGTTTCGTGCCCGGTCGGGAATCCGCCACCGTTGGTGGCGATGTGCACGTGGTCGTAGTGGTTGGCGGTCACCCCGCCGCGGTCCGACATCATTCGGGGTGCCTTGCCGCGGGAGTAGATCTGCTGCCGGAAGATCACGTGGTTCACGCCGAACCGGTCGGCGTTGTCGAGGACGTAGGCGACGATCTTGTCTCCGAGGGCTTTGCCTTCCGGAGTGCCGTAGTTCGGGATCATCACGTCGATCGCCAACCCGTTCGGGTGCCACTTCATGGAATCAGCGCGGACCCCGCCGATGTCCAGGATCTGGGGGAACCGTGCGCTGACCGCGCGAGCAGCCAGGATGGTCTCGACCTGAAGGCCCTTCTCTGAGGCCCGGCCTGCCGGGAGCGGGAACCTCATGTTGCGGCGCACGGCCCGCTCGGCGGGTACGGGCGGTGCGGCAGGGGCGGCCGCGGGCTGAACGGCGGGAGCCGGCACGACCTCGGCAACGCCATTGGTGGCCGGCCCGGCGTCTGCGCCGACGACGACGAGTGCGACGGCAGGCGCGACGACCGCAGCCATGGCTGCAGACCGGCGGCGCCGATCCTTTTTCAATCGGTGTCTACCCACGAGGACCGGACCCTACCGGCGGGGCGGATCATCCCCGGAATCGCAAAGTTGTCTGGTACTGCCGATGGCAACCAACACAGCGATCGGGCGTCAACCGCGGCTTGACGGCGACGGGGTCGGGAGAACATGAGATGAACGACCGGTGAACCCGGACGAATGAGCAGGTCAGAAATCATCGCACAGGCTGCGGGGGTCCCTGCTTTCAGGAGCGTTCAGTGCGGGTCTGATCGAGCCGGATCGGGGTGACTTGCGCCTGCCGGAGCAAAATTTATGGCCTTTACCACATTTGTCCGTCAACAGTGCCCACGGGACAGTTGACGACGGCGTAATTTGAGCGAATCTGGCCCGTCGAAAACGGGGAGGGTGACCCATGACAGATGTCGACTGTTGCGTGGTGGGTGCGGGGTTCGCGGGCTTGACCGCGGCCTTACGGCTCAAGCAGGCGGGCCGCTCCGTGGCCCTGCTCGAGGCGCGAGACCGGGTCGGTGGCCGGACCTTCACCGAGGTGCTCGACGACGGCACGTGGATCGACCGCGGCGGGGCCTGGATCGGACCGGGCCAGGACCGCATCAAGGCCCTGATGGCCGAGTTCGGCGTCGAGGAATACAAGGAGTATGTCGACGGCGACGCCATGATGGTTCTCGACGGCAAGCAGCACCGCTATTCCGGCACGATTCCCTGGGCGATGAGCCCGTGGGCGATCGCCAATCTCGGCGCCGGGTTGCTCGAGGTGGAACTCATGTGCCGAACCATCCCGTTCGAGGCCCCGTGGGAGGCCAAGAAGGCGGTCGAGTGGGACCGGATCAGCTTGGGGGAGTGGATCAATCGCCACATGCGCTCGAAGCATGCGCGCGAGATGCTGGACATGGCCCTCGCGGGCATCTACACCTCGGCGGGATCGGAGGTGTCGTTGTTGTGGGCGCTGCATCAGATGGGATCGGGGGGCGGTCCGGTCTTCGTCATCTCCAACCGGGGCGGGGCCCAGGATGCGCGGGTGCGCGGCGGCATGGGGGCCATCTACGGGCCGATGGTCGCCGAACTGGGTGGTGCGCTGCATCTTTCACAACCGGTACACCTCATCGCACACGATGACGACGGTGTGACGGTGTACGCCCCTGATGTGACCGTGCGCGCGCGGCAGGCGGTCGTCGCCGTCCCGTTGGCCGTGGCGAACCAGATCGTCTATGAGCCAATGCTTCCCGTGGATCGGATGTTTCTCCATCAACGGATGCCCAGCGGCGCCGTCTTCAAGATCTCGATCGTCTACGACACGGCGTTCTGGCGCGAGGACGGTCTGTGCGGGCAGTCCGCGGCTCCGGGCAGCCCCGCGACGTTGACCATCGATGCCTGCACCGACACCGGCACGCCCGGGATCATGTGCGTCATCACCGAAGGTCCCGCGGCACGTCGGCTCGGGCTCCTCGACGCCGCCGAGCGTAAAGCCGTGGTGGTCGGTGAGTTGATCGATCGGTTCGGCCCCAAGGCCGCCTCCCCGGTGAGCTATCACGAGCAGAACTGGACGGTCGAGCGGTATTCGGGTGGCGGGATGATCAGTCACGCCCCGCCGGGCGTGCTCACCGAGTTCGGGCCCGCGCTGCGGGCCCCGTGCGGGCGTATTCACTGGGCCGGCACGGAGAGTTCGGCCATCATGTGCGGCTGGATCGACGGCGCGGTTCGCTCGGGTGAGCGCGCTGCCGCGGAGGTGATGGCCGCCGAGAGTGTGGTGGCTGCGTAGCAAAACCCCACGTGGCGCGTTGCCGGGGGCTACCGTGCAAATCGTCGGCGTTCGATCGAGCCCGGTTCCGCTGGTCCGGGACAGCCTGCGGCGAGGTGATGTCGAGTGCACAGCGGTGAGTCGGAGAGTCGGCAGACCCTCACGCTCGACGAGTCCGTGCTGGTCGATGCCGAGGAACCGGACCGTCCGGTCGTCGACTTCCTGCGAGCCACCCCCGGCCGGATAGCGGTGATGGCCGTCGTCCTGATCGCGGCGGTGCTCACCGTGGGAGTGACGTCGTCGGTGACCGCGGCCAATCGCCAGCGTGAGCTTGAGACTCTTCGGCTGCACACCGAACCGTTGGCCGATGCGGCGCAACGGATCTACAGTGCCCTGTCGTCCGCCAATACCACCGCGGCCACCGCGTTTCTCGCAGGCGGTGTCGAACCTCGCGACGTCCGCGATCGCTACGACGCGGCCGTCGGAGAGGCGTCGGCCGGCCTGATTACCGCGGCAAATGGGGTGTCGCCCAACGACATCCACTCGCTGACGTTGCTCACCGACCTGTCCAATCAGCTGGCGGTCTACACCGGCATGATGGGCACCGCTCGTGCGGCCAACCGCGACGGCCGACCGATCGGCGTCGCGTATCTCAGTGAATCGTCCACGCTGTTGCAGGAGTCCATGCTCCCCGACGCCGAGCGGCTGTACCGGGCGCAGGCTCATGCCGTAACGGCCGCGGGACGGTCGGCGGCGGCGCCGCCCGCATTGGTGGCGGGAGCCGCGCTTGCGGTCGGATTGCTGGTGTTCGCGCAGGTGTTCCTCGCCAGGCGCAGCCATCGTCGCCTCAACCTCGGCCTGGTGCTGGCATCGGTGTTGATGACGGTGCTCGCGGTGTGGTTGACGGTGGCCGGACTCGTTGTGCTGCACGCCGTCAACGGAGCCCGCACGGAGGGAGGGGAACCGCTGGAATCGGCGGTGACGGCGCGGATCCTGGTCCAGCAGGCCCGTGCCGACGAAATCCTCGGGTTGCTCAAACGAGGGTCGGACGCCTTCTCCGATATCCGGTTCGAGGACCGGACCACGCAGGTCGGACGGATTCTCGACGGGCATGCGGTCAACGGCGCGCAAGAGGCGCTGCACGGCTGGAGAGACGCTCATGCTGAGATTCGCGCCAAGTTGACCGGCGGTGACTATCCCGGTGCCGTGGCGATCGCGCGCGACGACGGGCAGCGTGGGTCGACGGCGCAGTTCGCCCGGCTGGATCAGACGTTGGGGGACGACATCGCACGACTACGTGATCGGCAGCGCGACGGGATCACCCGTGCGTACGCGGCGTTGAACGCACTGCCCGCCGGGGCCGCAGCCATCAGTGTGCTGGCCGCGCTCGCCGTAGCCGCGGGTGTCGCGCCGAGGCTGAGCGAGTACCACTGATGCGGGCCGCCGCCGGACTTCTCTGCCTCGCCGCGACCGTCGTTGTCGGCTGTTCCACGACCCAGCCGCTGGTCCAGGTGCCGGCCTCGCTCACCACGATGCCGACGCCGAGTGGTGCCGCGGTGGCTTCGGGGGTTCCCGGTGTTCCGGTCGAGAGTTGCGATGCCACCGCGAGTTTGCGTCCATCCGGTCTGTCCGGCCCGGCGGTGCAGGCGATCCGGCAGCGCGGCCGGCTGGTGGTCGGTATCGACCAGAACACCAATCTGATGAGTTTCCGCGATCCGGTGTCAGGTGAATTGACCGGATTCGACGTCGATATCGCGCACGAGGTGGCCCGCGATCTGCTCGGCGATCCGGGCAAGGTGGAGTTCCGCCTGTTGACCTCACCCGAGCGCATCACCGCACTGCGGGCCGGCACCGTCGACATCGTCGTGAAGGCGATGACGATCACCTGCGCACGTGCGGAGCAGATCGCTTTCTCCACGGTGTATTTCGATGCGCACCAACGGCTCCTGGTCCCCACAGACTCGCCGATCCGGGGGCCGGCGGACCTCGCGGGGAAACGGGTGTGCTCGCAGGTGGACACGACATCGCTGGCCACGGTCGCCCGGGTCGCACCGGCGGCGATCCTGCTGGCCGTTCAGAATTGGGACGATTGCCTGGTAGCGCTGCAGCAGGGACAGGCGGATGCGGCCAGCACCGACGACTCGATACTGGCCGGAATGGCCGTGCAGGATCCGTACCTGCACCTCGTCGGTCCCAGTCTCGAGGACGAGCCCTACGGCATCGGCATGAACAAATCCCGAGAGGATCTGGTGCGGGCGGTCAACGCGAGTCTGGACCGGATGCGGCGGGACGGGACCTGGTTGTCGCTGTACCGGAAATGGCTCACGGTGCTCGGCCCGCCGCCGGCCCCGCCGTCGCCGAGGTACCGGGACTGACATGGCGGGTCAGGAAGGGACGCGAGCGGTGCTGGTGACCGAATCGGCACCGGCCAAGGTCGAGAGCACACCTACCCGCCCGCGGCTGCGTACCGGGCGCAGGCGGATCGGGGACGGCCTGGTCGAGATCCCAATTCGGCAGGACATCGAGCCGGCCAGCGCGATCCTCACCAATCCGGTTGTCGCCGAGTCCAAACGGGAGTGCGGCGGTTGCGGGCGACCGGTGGGACGGGGGAGTGGCGGCGGGCCGGGGCCGAGCGAAGGGGTCTGCCCGGACTGCGGCGCGGTGTTCTCGTTCTCGCCGCAACTGGAGACCGGTGAGCTGGTCGCGGGCCAGTACGAGATCCAGGGCTGTATCGCCCACGGCGGTGTGGGCTGGATCTACCTGGCCATCGACCGCAATGTCAGCGACCGATGGGTGGTGCTCAAGGGCCTGCTCCAGCCCGGCGGGCAGCAGGCGCAGGCGATCGCCGTCGCCGAACGCCAGTTCCTCGCCATGGTGAACCACCCGGGGATCGTCAAGATCTACAACTTCGTCGAGCACCCCGGGTTCGACGGACGCCCCGTGGGATACATCGTGATGGAGTACATCGGCGGGACCACATTGGAGGCCATCGCCGAGAAACAGCAGGCGTCAGGCGCGGCCAAGCAGATGATGCCGGTGGAGCAGGCCCTGGGTTACCTGCTCGACGTCATGCCGTCGCTGTCCTACCTGCACTCACTCGGCCTGATCTACAACGACCTCAAGCCTGACAACATCATGCTCACCGAGGACAACATCGAGTTGATCGACATGGGCGCGGTGTCGGGTGTCGGGGACTTCGGATACATCTACGGCACCAAGGGGTTTCAGGCTCCCGAGATCGTCAGGACCGGCCCGTCGATCGCCACCGATGTCTACACGGTGGGCCGTACCCTGGCCAAGCTGACCGTCGACCTGCCCAACGATCGCTACGCCGAGACGTTGCCCGCCCGCGACGAGGTGCCGCTGTTCGAGCGGTACGAATCCTTCTACCGACTGCTGGTCCGCGCGACCAACTCCAGGCCGGCGCAACGGTTCTCGTCGGTCGACGAGATGGCCGACCAGTGCCGGGGCGTGTTGCACGAAATCCTCGCCGAGCAGACCGGCACACCGTGCCCGCGGACGTCGACACTCTTCAGCGCGCCACGCTCCACCTTCGGCGCGGACCTGGCGTTGCAGGGCACCGATGTGTTCGTCGACGGCCGTCGGCGCACCGTCGCGCTGGACGCCCGCGACGTCGCCTGTGCACTGCCGGAACCGGTACCGGTCGAGGAGCCGGACGACGACTGGAGAGAGGACTGGGAAGACGGGATCACCGGCTTGTCGTCCGATGATCTCGGGGCGGCGCTGACGTGTTTCGAGCGGGTCATCGCCATGCTTCCCGGCGAGGCCGCCCCCAAGCTCGCGGCGGCTGCGACAGCTGAACTGCGACTCGCCACGGAGGACGGGCCGAACGCGGAACGCTTGCGGCAGTTGGCAGAACGCTGCTACCGAACGTTGTGGCGCACCGACCACGCGATGGTCAGCGCGGCGTTCGGCTTGGCCCGGCTACTCGCCGGTCAGGGCAATCGGCCCGCCGCGATCGAGGTGCTCGATCAGGTGCCGGTGACCTCGCGCCACTATGGCGAAGCCCAGCTGACGTCGGTGGTGATGCTGCTAGAGGGTCGTACCAGCGCGGAGATCACCGAAGCAGACCTGCGCGACGCCGCACGGCGCGTGGGTGCTCTGCCCGAGACCGAGCCGCGCGTGCTGCAGATCCGCGCATTCGTTCTCGGCATCGCACTCGACTGGCTCAGGTCCGGCGGCGTGACATCCACTGACACCCCGATTCTCGACCGGCCCTTCGACCAGAACGGTATGCGCGTCGGCATCGAGGAGGTGCTGCGGGAGCTCGCTCGGCACTCGCCACGGCGACGACATCGCTACCGGCTTGTCGACGTGGCGAATTCGATCAGGCCGCCGAGCTGGATGTGAGGCCGTACCGGGCGCCCGCTAGTCGCTCGCCCGCGTGACCCCGCGCACGACGGCGACGCAAAGGTCCGCGCACTCCGCTGCGAGTTCCTCGGGGGTCTCCGTCGGATCCGCCAGCCAGGCTTCGATGATCTGGTTCACCCCACCGACCATGAACTGTGCGCCCCGGCGCAAGTCGGCGGGACCCGGTGTCGCGGAAGGCAGCACATCCGGCGCGTGCTGGATGATCAGGCCGGTGATCATGTCCAGGATGTGAGTGCGGTGCTGCGCCAGGCCGGGAACGCTGCTGACGTCGCCGGTGGCGATGCGGTGGATGTGCGGGTCGGCCGCGATGATGTCGAGGAACGCGGTCAGCGCGGACCGCAGCTTGTCGGTCAGCGAGCCGGGGTCGCCGACACCGGCGTTCACCAGCGCGGTGAGCAACTGGTCCCGCACATCGTCGGAAATGGCGAACAGCAACGCGTCGCGGCTCTCGAACTGCTCGTAGAAGTAGCGCGACGTCAGCCCGGCGGCGGTGCAGACGGCGCGCACGGTCACCTCGGTGATCCCGGATTCGCCCCAGATCTGCCGCCCGGCGGTGAGCAGCTTGCTCCGTCGTTCCGTGCGGCGATCGGCCGCACTGACGCCGCCGTAGCCGCGCACCACTTGTACGCGCTTCATTGACAGCACCTTACCGGGCGCCTAGATTTTGACTACATATGTAGTCAGTCGTTGGCCGGTTCTGTCCAAGGGGGTCCGCGTTGAACATCCCGGCTCGCCATCCCGAGGGACCAGTCGCCGTCCCCGGTGCCATGCGGACGTTCGCGATGCTGCTGGGCATTCGCAACCCGGACGCACAACAGTGGCGTCGGCTCGGCGAGCGACTGACCGTCGGGGATGAGCCCATGGACCGTCTGGTCGACTGGATGTCCTCAGCGGGGATGGCGCAGATGCGTCCGCTGTTCGAGAAGGCGCTCGCCGAAGGCATCGACAACGTGGCAGATGCCCCGCAACCGTTGCGCGAGTTCTTCATCGGCGTCGAGACAACGCCGTCGTGGGTGGACCGCGACACGCTACGAAAGGCGCAGCGCGCGCTGCAGCGGGGTGGCTCCGACGGGATGTCCATCGCGCGCGACGTGTCCCTGCTCGGTGGTTACCAGTTCTCCGGGTTCAACAAGACCCTGCTGCGCACGGGCGCGCTGGAGAAGGGCTCCAACAAGCGCTTCGCCGAGACCATGCAGTGGGCGATGGACGTCATCTCCGACGGCGGTCTCGACCCTTTGGGCGTCGGATACCGATCGACCCTGCACGTGCGGTTGATCCACGCCTTCGTGCGCAGGCACGTCGCGGAGCTGCCGGACTGGCGTGCTGACGAATGGGGCCTACCCGTCAATCAGACCGACATGGCGGCGACCCTGGTCGGCGCGCTCGTCGCACCTCCGATCGCCTCGCTTGCAATGGGAATCCTTCCTGCCCCAGGCGAACTCGACGCCATCGCTCACCTGACCCGCTATGTCGGCTGGCTCATCGGCGTCGAAGACGAATGGTTGCCCCGGAGCTTCCGGGACAGCGTTCGGGTGCTCTACCACACGTCCACCGCGCTGGCGGTTCCCGATGAGACCACCCGGCAACTGTCGGTGCCGATGGCCGCAGACCCGCTGGCCTGGCACTATCGCGGCATCCGGGGTCTGCGCCGCCGCCTGGCGTGGGCGCAACACCTGTCGATCACCAGCGCATTCCTCGGACCGAGCGCGATGCGCATCCTGGGCCTGCCTGCGTATATGCCGCCGTGGTACCCCCTCGTCAAGATGCCGGTCAATCTGATCCGCAGCGCGGTGGCGATCACATCGCCGGGTGGCATGGACCGTGCCGTCGGTCGCGGGCGACGCGAGCAACAAGCCTTGCTGCGCACCATCATCGGCGACAACCAGGCCACCATCGGGGCGTCGGCGGTGCACGTCAGTAGTGCGGCGTAGGAGCTGCCGAACGCGTCGCGCCGGAGCGCGACCGGTTACTTCGACATCGAGCCGATGAAATACGTCTCGTGGCCTGTGGGGTAGCCGCCGCCGTCGGTGGCGATGTGGACGTGGTCGAAGTGGTTGAGGGTCTCGTTCCCGTAATCCGCGGTCCAATGCGGCGCGCCGATGCCCGGATAGAGCCCCTGGCGCCAGATCACGTGCAGCACACCCCAGCGCTTGGCGTTGGCCAGGGCGAAACCGGCGATCTGGTTACCGAGTTCGATGCCTTCTTTTGAGTGGTAGTTCGGGATCATCACGTCGATCGCCAGGCCGTTCGGATGCCATTTCAGCGCGTCCTGCCGGTATCCGCCGATGGTGGTGATCTCGGGGAACATCACCGCGATGGCGCGGGCCACCCAGATGGTCTTGACCTGCAGGCCGCCCTCCGGCGCCGGGCCCTTCGGCAGAGAGAACTGGAAGTCGCGGGCAACGACGGGCGCACTCGCCGCGACCAACTCGGCTTGAGCGGGCACCGGTGCCTGTGCTTGCTGGCCGGCGGGAGGCGTGACGGCGGGAACGTCGGCGGGGAATTTCGGCGCGGTGTTCTGCACGTAGACCATGCCCGCGGCAACGGTGACCGAGGCCGCGAGCGCCAGCAACCGGCCCTTGGTGCCGGCCAACCGTCTTTTCCCCACGGCAGCAATTTACTGCGCTCGCAAGTCCGGCGGGACAGGAACCGCCTCCGGCAACCCCGTGTCTTTCTTCCCGCCACCCGGAGTTGGCCGAATCCTCGCTGTCAGGGATTGCCCGGCGCGGTACCGGTCGGCAGGCGGTGTGGGCAGGTTTCAGGAAAGCGGCGGTGAAGGGCATCGATCAGATGATGTGTCTGGTACAGATCGGCACGCAGCTTGCTGACCTCGCGGCGATCACACGCCGACGACCGGCGCATGCGCCGCTCCGCTTTCTCCAGGCGCACCGATACGTCTTCCACATGCCGCCACAACTCACTCAGGAGCGACTGAGCCTGCGCGGTGTCCGCGGAGTGATTCACGTAACGGATCGTGCCATCTGTGTCTTCATTCCGCTCATCGTGCGATGCCTTGACTACCGGGTGGGTGCAGCGGATTCTGAAGTCATGGTCAGAATCAGCGAAGAGATCATGATCGCCGAAGTTCTGATCCGCCTCGGGGCGGCCTATCCAGAGTCGCCCGCCGGGGAAGTCGAGCGATGCGTCCGCAACGCCCAGGAGCATTTCCAGTCCAGCCCCATTCGTGAGTTCGTGCCGCTGCTCGTGGAGCGCCGCGCGCGAGCGGAGCTCGCGAGGCCCGCCGTCGGGGTGTAGCGGCTCCACGCCGGTGGCATGGCGCGCGGATGATGCGCCTGAATGCCTCATTCCGCAATGACTCCGATCGGTCTGATTTGATCGGGCTGAGCCGAATCAGCGCAAACGTTTCAGCCAGCACGTATCGGTAATTGACGGCGACGTTTCGCGCTGACCTGCGTTGACAGCTAATCAGCCCACTCCTAACCTCCCGCCCAGGCCAGGCGACGTTAGGAATGAATGTGGGATCCGCACAGCAGTGCTCGTCCAGCGCGGCAACGACGCCGCTGCCGTCGTCACGCGTCGACGTCCCACGGCGATCGGGGTAGGCCGATGCCTCCCATCCTGGGTGGCCGGGCGTGACAGGGATCGCCTGGACCAGGCCTGCTTTCGCCGTCGGTGATTTCGTCGTCCTCGCGGGCGAGACCTTCGCGGCGATGGTGCGCCCGCCGTTCGCCTGGCGTGAACTGCTCGATCAGATCTGGTTCGTGGCCCGGGTGTCGATCGTGCCCACCGTGGTGCTGTCCATCCCGTACACGGTGCTGATCGTGTTCACCCTCAACATCGTTCTGCTCGAGGTCGGTGCGGGGGACCTGTCCGGTGCCGGCGCGGCTCTCGCCTCGGTGACTCAGGTGGGTCCGGTGGTGACCGCGATCGTCGTATCCGGCGCGGCGGCCACCGCGATGTGCGCCGACCTGGGTGCGCGGACCATCCGCGAGGAGATCGACGCGATGAAGGTCATCGGCGTCAACCCGGTCCAGGCGCTGGTGGTACCACGCGTGATCGCCGCGACTTTCGTTGCGCTGATGTTGTATTCGGTGGTCGCGGTGGTCGGGCTCACCGGCAGTTACGTGTTCGTGGTCTACGTCCAGCACGTCACGCCCGGAGCCTTCGTCGCCGGCCTGACCCTGCTGACCGGCCTGCCGCAGGTGGTGGTGTCCCTGGTCAAGGCGCTGCTGTTCGGGCTGTCGGCCGGCCTGATCGCCTGCTACAAGGGCCTTTCGGTGGGCGGCGGGCCGACGGCGGTCGGCAACGCGGTCAACGAGACCGTGGTGTTCGCCTTCATGGCGCTGTTCTTCATCAACATCCTGGCCACCGCCTTCGGCGTGAAGGTGGCTCCGTGACAACCACTTCCGAGGACCGCGGACCGGACATCCTGAACCGGGCCGTCGACGGCACGCGCCGGGTGGGGGAGCAGACCGCCTTCTACGGCCATGCGCTGTTGTCCACCGGTGATGCGTTGCGACGCTATCCGGGCGAGGTCCTCCGGCTGATCGCGACGATGGGCATGGGTACGGGGGCGTTGGCGGTGATCGGCGGCACCGTGGTGATCGTCGGGTTCCTGACCCTGACCACAGGGGCGCTGATCGCCGTCCAGGGCTACAACACGCTGTCCAACGTCGGAATCGAAGCGCTCACGGGATTTTTGGGCGCCTTCCTCAACGTACGGTTCATCGCCCCGGCGACCGCGGGTGTGGCCCTGGCTGCCACCATCGGCGCCGGTGCCACCGCGCAACTCGGCGCCATGCGGATCAACGAGGAGATCGACGCGCTGGAAGTGATGGGTATCCGGGCGATCACCTACCTGGCGTCCACCCGCATAGTCGCGGGAGTGATGGCGGTGGTGCCGATCTATACGGTCGCGGTGCTGATGTCGTTTCTGGCCACCAGATTCGGCACCACGATCATCTACGGCCAGTCCCGCGGTGTCTACGACCATTACTTCACCACGTTCCTGCATCCCGGCGACCTGGTGTGGTCGTTCACCGAGGCACTGGCGATGGCGGCCGCCGTGATGGCCATCCACACCTACTACGGTTACACCGCCACCGGTGGGCCTGCCGGCGTCGGCGAAGCGGTCGGCCGTGCGGTCCGCACATCCATCACCGCCGGGGTGTTCATCCTGCTGACCATCACGCTGTCCGTGTACGGGCAGTCCGGAAACTTCCACCTCTCGGGGTAGCGGCGATGACGAATTCACCCCGTCGAGAAAGGATCGATCCGATCTGGTGGGCACCGGTGCTGGTCCTCGTGATCGTCGCCGTGACCGCCCTGACCGCCCTGCTGTTCACCGGCGCGCTGCGCCGCACCGTGCCGCTCACCCTGGTCTCCGATCGGGCCGGGCTCGTGATGGAGGACGGTGCGAAGGTCAAGCTGCGAGGTGTTCAGATCGGCGAAGTATCGTCCATCGCAGTCGAATCCGGGGCGTCGCGGGACGCCGGGGCGAGGCTCAGGCTCAAGATCGATCCCGACGACTTCGCCTACCTCCCCGGCAATGTCGAGGCGGAGATCAAGTCCAGCACCGCCTTCGGTGCCAAATATGTCGACCTCATCGTCCCGGAGACCGGCGCCGGCCCCGAGCCGCTGCGACCCGGGGCGGTGCTGCGCTCGCGCAACGTCACCGTCGAGGTCAACACCGTATTCGAGAACCTGCAGTCGGTGGTCACGGCGATCGACCCGGCCAAACTCAACGCGGTGCTCTCCGCCGTCGGGGAATCGTTGCGGGGCAAGGGAGAAACCATCGGCCAGGCCATCACCGACGCCAACAACGTGCTGCTCGCGGTGAATCCCCGGATGGACACCATCCGTGCGGACTGGCAGCTGTTCGGCAAGACCACGCAGGCATACTCCGCTGCTGCACAGGACATCCTGTCGATCCTCGACTCCTTCTCGACGACGTCGAACACGATCAGCAGCCACGCCGGTGCGCTCGACGAACTCCTGCTGTCGGCGGTCGGCTTCTCCCGGTCGGGCATCGACACCCTCGGCGCCAACCAACCCAACCTGGTGCGTGCGTTGAACCAGCTCGATCCGACCACCGCACTGTTCATGAAGTACTCGCCGACCTACACCTGCCTGTTCCAGGGTGCGGTCTGGTTTCTCGAACACGGTGGCCGGGATGCATTGGGCGGCAACGGGAAATCGGTGATCATGGACGCGGCCTTGTTGGCCGGCGACGACCCCTACCGCTTTCCGGACAACCTGCCGACCGTCAACGCCAAGGGCGGACCGGGCGGTAAGCCCAGTTGCGGCTCGCTGCCGGACGTGAGCAAGAACTTCCCGGTGAAGTATCTGGTGACCGACACCGGATTCGGGACCGGCCTCGATGTCCGGCCCAATCCCGGAATCGGGTTCCCCGGGTGGGCCAACTATTTCCCCGTCACCCGTGCGGTGCCGGAACCGCCGAGCATCCGCTATCCGGGCGCTCCGGCGCCGGGGCCGTTGCCGCCCTACCCGGGGGCACCTGCCTACGGCGCACCGGAATACGGGCCCGACGGCGCGCCCCTCTACCCGCCGCCACCGGGGCCTCCGCCAGGCCTGCCGCAGGCACAGGAAGGACCGCCATGAGACGCGCAACGGCCCGGGTCGCGACGCGGGTGGTGCTGTTCACCGCTCTGAGCCTGGTCTTCACGTTCATTCTGGTGACGGTGTTCGGGCAGTTCCGGTTCGACTCACGGGCGTCCTACAGCGCAGTGTTCACCAATGTCTCGGGGCTCAAGGGCGGCAACTTCGTGCGCGTCGCCGGTGTCGAGGTCGGCAAGGTCTCCGATCTCACCCTGCACAAGGACGGGACGGTCACCGTCGATTTCGCCATCGACAAGGGATTGACGCTCACCGAGGGCACCCGCGCCAAAGTGCGCTACGAGAACCTGATCGGCGATCGTTACCTGGCCCTGGAAGAGGGGCCCGGGTCGGTGCGGAAACTGCAACCGGGCCAGGCGATTCCGCTGGAGCGGACGGCACCCGCACTGGATGTGGACGCACTGATCGGCGGATTCCGGCCGTTGTTCCGCGCGTTGGATCCCGACCAGGTCAACGCGTTGTCCGGGGAACTGCTGAAGGTGTTCCAGGGCCAGGGCGGAACCATCTCGTCGGTGCTGGCCCAGACCTCGGCGCTGACGACCACACTGGCCGGCCGCGATCAGCTCATCGGCCAGGTGATCACCAACCTCAACACCGTGCTGGGCACGTTCGCCGAGCGCGACGAGCAGTTCGCCGACGGGCTGGACAAGCTGTCGGAGTTGGTCGCCGGACTGGCCGAACGCAAGTCCGACATCGCCACCGGAACCGCCTACATCAACGCTGCGGCCGGCTCGGTGGCCGATCTGCTGACGACCGCCCGCGAGCCGATCAAAGAGGCCGTGGCCCAGACGGATCGGTTCGCCGGGCAGGTCATGGCCGATCGGGATTATGTCGACGAGCTGGTCAGAACCCTGCCCGATGCCTATCAGGTGCTGGCCCGGAACGGCCTCTACGGCGACTACTTCGGCTTCTACCTGTGCGACGCGATTCTCAAGCTCAACGGAAAAGGCGGCCAGCCGGTGTACGTCAAACTGGCCGGCCAGGATTCGGGACGGTGCACGCCGAAATGACGCGACTCACCCTGAAGAGGCCTACCTTCAAGCGGCCCACGATCAAGCCGCTGGCCGAGCGCAACCGGCCCGTCGTCGGCGCGGTGGCCATCCTCCTGCTCGTCGCGACAGTGGTGGCGGCGTTCTCCTACGACAAGATTCCGTTCATCAAGGGCACGTCCGATCACTCCGCCTACTTCGCCGAGGCCGGCGGGATCAAAACCGGTAGCGATGTGCGGGTTTCGGGGCTGAGCGTGGGCCGGGTCTCCGAGATCCGGCTGCAGGGCGCCCGGGTTCTGGTGGATTTCACCGTCCGCGACGGCGTCGAGTTGGGGGAGCGCACGGAGGCGGCGATCAAGACCGAGACCGTGCTCGGCACCAAGGTGCTCGAGCTGACCTCCCGCGGCGACGGCACGCTGACCGGACCCATCCCGATCGAACGGACCACGTCGCCCTACGACCTGCCCTCTGCGCTGGGCGATCTGACCACCACGATCAGCGGACTGGACACCACGCAGCTGTCCTCGGCGCTCACCACGCTGGCAGAGACGTTCCGCGACACCCCGCCCGATCTCAAACTCGCGCTGGAGGGCGTGGCGCGGTTCTCGGACACCCTCAATACCCGGGATGCCCAACTGCGCAACCTGTTGGCCAACGCCAACAAGGTCACCGGCGTGCTCGCCAAGCGCAGCGACCAGATCGCGAACCTGGTGGTGACCACCAACGCACTCCTGGCCGAACTGCTGTCCCAACGGGACTCGGTCGACGCGTTGATGAACAACCTCGCCGGGGTGTCACATCAGATCTCGGGCCTCGTCGCCGACAATCGCACCCAACTCAAGCCTGCCGTCGACAAGCTCAACGGCGTGCTGGAGATCCTGGACAACCGCAAGGGCGAACTGCAACGCACGCTCTACCTGCTGCGCCGCTACGCGATGTCGTTCGGCGAAGTGCTCGGGGCCGGTCCCTTCTTCAAGGCCTCGCTGGTCAACCTGCTGCCCGGTCAGTTCGCCCAACCCTTCGTCGATGCCGCGTTCTCCGATCTGGGCCTGGATCCCAACGTGCTGTTGCCTTCGCAGCTGGTCGACCCGGGTACCGGGCAGCCGGCCACCCCGGCGCTGCCGACGCCCTTCCCGCGCACCGGACAGGGTGGGGAACCGAACCTGAACCTGCCCGACGCGATCACCGGCAAGCCCGGAGATCCCCGATACCCGTACCGGGAGCCACTGCCCGCTCCGCCGCCCGGTGGTCCGCCACCCGGGCCGCCGGCACTGGCCCCGGCACCCGGGGAATTGCCGCCGCCGAGTTTCGGGCCTCCAGTTCCGACCGAAGGTGGGCAGTGATCATGTCGCCACGTGTGCTACGGATCGGTATCGCCTCTGCGCTGACCGTCATCCTGGTCGTCGCGATCACGGTTGTCGCCACCCCGTGGTGGGATCGGGTCCGGGACAACACGTTCACCGCGTACTTCGCCAACACCAACGGGCTGTACACCGGGGACGAGGTACGTATCCTCGGCGTGGCGGTGGGAACCGTCGAGAGCATCGAACCGCAGCTCGACTCCGCGAAGGTCACCTTCACGGTCGACAAGCAGTACCCGGTGCCCGCCGAGGTTCAGGCAGCGATCCTGTCCCCGTCACTGGTCAGTGCCCGCGCGCTGCAGCTTGTCCCCGCCTACGAGAGCGGTCCGAAACTGGCTGACGGCGCGACGATTCCACGGGAACGCACCGCGGTTCCCGTCGAATGGGATGATCTGCGCCAGCAGCTGGAGAAGCTCACCGATTCGTTGCAGCCGACCACTCCCGGCGGGCCCAGTGCCGTCGGCGAGTTCGTCAACAGTGCGGCGGACAATCTTCGCGGCCAGGGCGATACTGCCCGGGACACGGTGATCAAACTGTCCCAGGCGGTTTCGGCGCTGGGCGACCACAGCACCGACATCTTCAGCACCGTCCGCAATCTGCAACTGCTGGTGTCGGCGTTGTCCTCCAGCAGTGATCTGCTGGCCTCGTTCAACACCAACCTGGCCGACATCAGCACCGTGTTGAGCAACACCCCCGATGAAGTCGCCGCCGCGACCACGGGCCTGGACTCCGCGGTCAATGATCTGCGCGGCTTCGTCGCCGAGAACCGCGAGGGACTCGGTGTGACGTTCGATCGCCTCAACGCGATCACGACCGCGCTCAACGACAGCCGTGCCGACGTCAAGCAGGTCCTGCACATCGCGCCCACGGTGTTCCAGAACTTCATGAACATCTACCAGCCCGCGCAGAGTGCGGTGACGGGGATCCTGGCGCCGGTCAACTTCGCCAACACCGTCCAGTTCATCTGCAGCGCGATACAAGCCGCGTCCCGCAAGGACTTCGAGCAATCGGCGAAATTGTGCGTGCAGTACCTCGCACCCATCATCAAGAACCGCCAGTACAACTTCCCGCCGCTCGGGATCAACCCGTTCGTCGGCGCATCAGCGCGGCCCAACGAGATCACCTACAGCGAGGACCGGCTCAACCCGCACCTGCCGCCGCCGGCCGCACCCCCGGCGGCGGAGGTGCCGCAGGCATCAGTGCCAGGCCCGATCCAAACCGATCCCGCCCTCGGGCTGCCCGGGTTGATGCTTCCCGGAGGCACCCCGTGAGGCGGGCGGCGGTCGCCGCACTCGTCATCGTGTGCGTATCGGCGATCCCGGGATGCGAATGGCGCGGGCTGAATTCACTGAGCCTGCCCGGAACGCAGGGCACCGGAGACGGTTCGTACACGATTCAGGCACAGCTGCCCGACGTGGTGGTCATCCAGCAGAACACCCGGGTACGCGTCGGAGACGTCAACGTCGGCAACGTCACCAAGATCGAAGTCCAAGACTGGCACGCCCTGGTGACCATGCGCATCGACGGAGGAGTCCACCTACCGGCCAACAGCACCGCCAAACTTGGACAGACCAGCCTGCTGGGGTCGATGCACATCGAGCTCACGCCGCCGCTGGGCGAGGCGCCGCGCGGCGAACTCACCGACGGCTCGGTGATCCCGCTGTCGGCGGCGGCCACGTATCCGACCACCGAACAGACCCTGGCGTCGGTGTCGGTGCTGCTCAACGGCGGCGGGCTGGCCCAGCTGCAGGAGATCAACCAGACCTTCGCCAAGGCGCTCGCCGGCCGGGAGGATGAGATGCGCAGTCTCCTGGGCCAATTGGACACCTTCATCGCCGGACTCAACGCACAGACCGACGACATCATCACCGCCACCGAGCGGCTGAACTCGCTGGCCGGTCAGGTGGCGGCCCGGGACGCCACTGTGGACACCGCGCTCACCACGATCCCGAAGGCGCTCGCGGTGCTGTCCGAGCAGCGCACCAAGATCGCCGACGCCGTGGACGCACTCGGAAAGTTCAGCGCGATCGCCACATCGACGGTCAGCCAGACCAGAGAATCGCTCGTCAACAACCTCCGAAACATCGCACCGGTGCTCCGGGAGCTGGCCAACGCCGGGCCCGCCCTCACTCGCGGCCTCGACTTTCTGTCGACCTATCCGTGGGTCAAGAGCACACTGGCCAACTGGTTCCGCGGTGACTTCGCCAACATCACCCTGGTCGTCGACCTCACCTTGAGCCGGATCGACAGCAGCCTGTTCACCGGAACCCGCTGGGAAGGCAACCTCACCGAACTCGAAATGCAGTGGGGACGCACCATCGGTCAGATGCCCAGCCCGTATACGGCAGGCAATCCGCTGATCGCTCCCTACCGGTGGGGAGCGTACTGACATGATCCGACTGTCCCGTCCGGTGTGGATCCAGCTGGCGATCCTCGCGACCATCACCGTCGTCTCCGTGGGTGTCATGGCATTCGGGTTCGTCAAGGTCCCGGCACTGCTCGGATTCGGCCGGTACACGGTGAGCGTCCACCTGCCCGCCGCGGGCGGGCTGTACCCGACCTCGGTCGTCACCTACCGCGGCACCGAGATCGGCAGGGTCGCCTCGATCGACGTCACCCGTGACGGAGTCGACGCCGTGCTGGCCCTGGACTCGGACATCGCGGTGCCGTCCCCGGTTTCGGCCGCCGTGCACAGCCGGTCGGCGGTCGGGGAGCAATTCCTCGAACTCACCCCCGACAGCGGTGCGACCGGCACCTTGGGCGACGGTGACGTCATCAACGTGGACAAGGTGCGCATCCCCGCCGACATCGGAAACCTGCTCGATGCGACCAACAAAGCCCTGCAAGCCATTCCGCCGGACAATCTGCGCACGGTGGTCGACGAGTCGGCCAAGGCCGTCGGTGGGCTGGGACCCGAGCTGTCCCGCATCGTCGACGGGTCGACCGCACTGGCCATCGAAGGCGGTAAGACGGTCGACCCTCTGGCCCAGTTGATCGACCAGTCCCCGGCGGTGCTCAATTCCCAAGTACAGACCGCTGATTCGATCGAGACGTGGGCGCAGCGGATGGCCTCGATCACCGGCCAGCTCAAGAATCGGGACACCCAATTCGCGGACCTGCTGACCTCGGGGGCACCGGCGCTGGCCGAGGGCAAGGCATTGTTCGACCGGGTGGCCCCCACCCTGCCGGTCCTGCTGGCCAACATGGTGAGCCTGGGCGACATCGCCGTCACCTATCGCAACGACCTGGAGCAGCTGCTGGTCCTGTATCCGCAGGGGACGGCGGTGATGTCGGCGATCACCCTGGCCAACGCCGACACCAAACAGGCCTACCGCGGCATCTACCTCGACTTCAACCTGAACCTCAACCTGCCGCCACCCTGCAACACGGGCTTCCTTCCGGTTCGCCAGCAGAGGTCACCGTCGGACCAGGACTACCCGGAACGGCCCGCGGGTGAGCTGTACTGCCGGGTGCCGCAGGACTCGGACCTCAATGTCCGTGGCGTGCGGAATATCCCGTGCGAGACCAAACCGTGGAAACGGGCGCCGACCGTCGAACTGTGCGAGAGCGACGAGGAGTACGTCCCGCTCAACGACGGGCTGAACTGGAAGGGCGACCCCAACGCGACGCTCTCCGGGCAGGGCGTGCCGCAGTACGCCCCTGGCACCGATCCCCGGCTGCCACCCCCGCAGGGCACCGGCACCGCCCCACCGGTGGCGTTCGTCCCGTACGACCCGGCCACCGGAACCTATCTGGCACCGGACGGCAAGGCCTACACCGACTCCGACCTCGTCGACAGCACGAAAGGCAAGACATGGCAGAGCATGCTGACACCGCCGAGCGGATAGGGCTCCGCATCCCGATCGCGATCGGGCTCGTCGTGGTGGCCTCGCTGGCGGCCGTCATCGGATGGCTGGGCTACCGCGATCAGCGGTCGCACGCGGCTCAGGAGCAGAGCGACCTGTTCGTGCAGGTGGCCCGTCAAGCCGCGGTGAACCTGACCTCGATCGATCACAACGATGCCGACGCCGACGTCCAGAGAATCCTGAATTCGGCGACCGGTACTTTCCGCGACGACTTCGAGAAGCGTTCGGCGCCGTTCGTCGAGGTCGTCAAACGGACCCAGTCGACCTCGCGGGGGACCGTCGCCGAGGCCGGTCTGGAATCCGAGGCCGACGGCGAGGCACGCGTACTGGTCGCGGTGTCGGTGAAGACCACGAACAGCGCTGCACCCGAACAAGAGCCGCGCCGATGGCGGATGCGGATCAGCGTCGAGCAGGTGGGTGATGACGTCAAGGTGTCGAATGTGGAGTTCGTGCCGTGACCACTGAACTGGAGATCCAGGAGCCGGTTGTCGACGAAACCGACTCCGACGAGCCCGCTGACGTCGTCGACGAGCAGTCAGAGCCCGCACCGGCGCGCTGGACGCGGGTGCTGGCTTTCGGTGTGTTGCCGGCGTTGGCGTTGATTCTGGCGCTGGGGGCGGGCTTCCTGAAATGGCAGGACGGCACCGCGCGGGCGGTGCAGACGGCCGGCGTGGAGTCCGTCCGCGCCGCCAGCGACAGCACCGTCGCGATCCTGTCCTATCGGCCCGACACGGTGGACACCGAGTTGCCGGCCGCGGCAGGCAGGCTCACCGGCGAGTTCCGTGACCAATACACGCAATTGATCGACGACGTCGTCATCCCCGGGGCCAAACAACAGGTGATCTCGGCGGTTGCGTCGGTTCCGGCCGCGGCAGCGGTGTCGGCCTCGGCCCGGCATGCGGTGGTTCTCGTGTTGGTCGATCAGACCACGACGATCGGCACCGGGCCCCCGACCAAATCCACCTCCAGCGTGCGCGTCACCCTCGACAAGGTCGAAAACCGATGGCTCATTTCGCAGTTCGAGCCGGTCTAGCCGTCGCCGCGGCCCTGGCCGCGCCGGCATTGGGCGCGGCGCCCGCCCATGCCGACAACCAGCGGCTGAACAACAGCGTGATCGCCAACGTGTACACGATCCAGCGTCAGGCGGGCTGCACCAACAATGTGGTGGCTGACCCGAAACTACGGTTGGCGGCCGAGTGGCACACCAACGACCTGCTCGCCAATCGCAACCTGGACGACCACATCGGCTCCGACGGGTCGACGCCGCAGTCGCGGGCCGAGGCAGCCGGATTCCGTGGCCGGGTGGCCGAAACCGTGGCCACCAACCCGGCACTGGCGATCAACGGCATCGAGATCCTCAACCAGTGGTACTACGACCCGGTCGATTTCGCGGTCCTGTCCGACTGCGCCAACACCGCCATCGGGGTGTGGTCGGCGAACGCACTCGACCATAGCGTCGTGGTGGCGGTGGTGGGGCACCCGAGCTGACCGCGGCTCATACACTGCCAAGATGCTCACACGGGCGCGGGTGGTGGCCGCGACGTTGGTCGCCGTGCTCGGACTGGTGTCGCTGGTCCATGTCCTCTATGCCGGGTTCGGTCCACTGCCCGACCGTGCCGAACGTCAACTCGGATTCCTCGATGCGGCGCTGGCATCCGGTCGTGACACCGAAATGCAGGGCCTGTTCCCGGAGGGCGAATATTTCACCAGGGTGCTGACCGGTCTCGCCGAGGCCCAGGTCGCCGCGCGGCTCGGAACCGGCGCCGGATCCGCCGGGTACCTCGACCGCGCCCGCAGCCGGCTCGCCGCCATCGAAACCCTGCAATCCGTGGCGGTATTCGGCAGCGGGATGGTCCCGGACCACGGGATCTTCGCGGCGGGCTGGTCACTCGCTCTGGCTGTCGCAGTCGCGCGGGCTTCGGGCTCCGACGAGGACCGTACAGCGGTGCGGGAGCGGGCTCTCGTCGTGCATTCAGCTCTGACACAAAAGGGTTCACCCTTCCCGGCCAGCTACCCGGGTCAGTTTTGGCCGTGTGATTCAGTCGTGGCAGCGGGCGCGCTGGCCCAGGCGATCTCGCTGCTCGATCTGCCCTGGAGTGAGGATCTCGCCGCCTGGCGGAAGCGGGCTCTGGCCGCCGCCGACCCGGGCACGGGGCTGCTCCCACACCAGGTCGATGACCGGGGCCACGCCGTGACGGGACCACGGGGATCGTCCCAGGCGATCATCCAGACTTTCTGGCCTGCGGTCAGAGACGTAGTCGGGGTCGAAGATGATCAGTGGCAGCGTTTTTCCGGCAGGTTCGTGACCACCAGGGCGGGATTGGTTGGCATTCTGGAGTATCCGTCGGGCACCGGCGGCCACGGAGATATCGACAGTGGTCCGTTGATCTTCGGAGTGAGCCTCAGTGCGTCGGCGGTGGGGTTGGCGGCAGCGCGAGCCAACGGTGACCATGACCTGTCCGGTCGGCTGACTCGGCAGGTCGAGCTGATCGGGCTGCCCGTGGGCTGGCGTACCACGCGATACCTGTTCGGGGTGCTCCCGGTGGCAGACGCCTTCATCGTGTGGGCGCGCACGGTACCCGTGACCGAGACGGCGCTCGATCAGGGCTCGGGGCGCTCGGCGTGGTTCGTGGTGTGGGCCCTGCCCTCGGTATTGCTGCTGGGGGTGAGCCTGGCGGTATGGCCACGCACCCGTAAACCAGGTAGGACTACCCATCCCTAACCGGGCCATCGCCCGGCAGACTGAACCCATGCCAAGCCCCGATGTGGTGCCGTCGGCAGTCGCCGTCACGCACAACACCAAACCCGAGCGCGACCGCGCGGTGGACGTCGCACGCCTGGGTGCGCTGCTGGTGGTGATTTTCGGGCACTGCGCGCTGCTGCTGGCCACCATCGACTCCGGCGGCGTGCGGGTCGGCAACATCCTCGGCGCGTTGCCCGGCCTGGCCCCGATCACCTGGGTGCTGCAGGTGATGCCGCTGTTCTTCATGGCAGGCGGCGCCGCGGGCGCCTACAGCTGGCATGCCGGACGGTCTTGGGGCGGATGGTTGTTCGCCCGCGCCCAGCGGCTGTGCCGGCCGGTGTTCTGGTACCTGGCGGTGTGGTCGGCGGCCCTGCTCGCGGTGCACGCGACCATGGGCGCCGCGTCCGCCGCGGCGCTCGGGCGTGAGTGTGTGGCGCTGCTGTGGTTCCTGGGTGTCTACCTGGTGGCCCTTGCCTTCATTCCCGCGCTGATGCGGCTGCGCACCGGCCCGGCACTGGCGTGGGTGGTCGTCGGACTGATCGTCGCGTCCGGGGTGATCGATATCGTCCGGTTCGCGGTCGGGACTCCCGAGGCGGGCACCGCCAACCTCATCATCGTCTGGCTGATCCCGGTGGTGATCGGCGTCGCGTACGCGGGGCAGCTGATCTGCGCGCGCCGGGCGCTGGGCATCGCGATCATCGCCTTCGCCGCGCAGGTCCTCCTGGCGCTGACCGGCATCTATGACGTGTCCCTCGTCGTCACCGGAACCGAGCACGTCTCCAACGTGTCGCCGCCGACCCTCCTGCTGGCACTGCACTGCACGTGGATGCCATCCCTTTTCATCGCCGCCGCAGGCCCGATCCGGCGCTGGGCATCCCGTCCACGGGTCTGGTACGTGGTGGCGACGGGTAACGGGGGAGCGATGACGCTCTACCTGTGGCACATCCCGGTGATCGCGATCGCCGCGTTCAGCTTGCACGCGGTCGGCCTCGACGCGTTCGATCCGCACGCTCCGGGCTTCTGGGCCCATCTGGCTTTGCGCGCAGTCGTTTTCGCGGTTCTCATGGCGGTGGCCTTCCGGTTGCTGTCTCCGCTGGAGCACCGTCCGCTGCCGTGGTGGGATGACCCGGTTCAGGTCAGCGGCGCCCGGTCGGTTTTCACCGGCGCGCTGTTGTGCGTGGCCGGGGCGGCTCTGACGTTGATGGCCAAGAACGGTCTTGACGGCGTGCTGGGGTGGTCGGCGCTCGGCGGATTCGTCGTCGCCGCAGTCGCCGCGCGGGTCAGTGCGGGGCGGCTTGTCAAGGGTTAATTCCCTTGTGGGGACCCCGAAGACCTCTTTCATCCACCGGAGAACGAAGAGGGCGACGATCCCATGCCTGCTCCAGTGCCGGGCATCAGGCGGCCTGGCCGAGTCGATTGCGCAGTTCTGTGGCCCACGACGGCACGGTTTTCTACCCGTGGGCTGTTGGCAGACACTCGCCACGACCCTGCGGTAGAAAACGGCGCGCGACGAATGGGCGCTCGACCCCGCGAAGCCCTTAGTCCTCCTTGCGGATCAACCGTCCCAGCGCCTCACGATCCGGTGCCAGCAGCTCGTCGATGCGGGCTTGGTTCACATCGGCGACGATGATCTCGCCGACTTCCTGGTACACATCGCTGAACAGGCCGTGCGCCTTCATCTTCTCGGTCTGATAGACGTTGTCCTCGGTCGGCGTCACGTAGTAGACGATCTCCGGCTTGAACCGGTGGATCAGCCACACGTGGATCAGGTCCATCAGGCGCTTCTTGCGCAGCTTCTCGGCGAAGGTGTTCTGGTCGCGCACCGTGAGGATGTTGCGGCCGTGCCGGTCCTTGATGGGATCGACGACGACGTTGGCCAGCGGCTCCTCACCGTCGCCGTAGATGCCGAGATCGAGCACGTCGGACCCGGCGCGACGCGGCCGCAGCTGCACCCGCAGGTTCTCGCCGAGCTTGTAGTGATCGCTCCACATCGCCAGCCACTCCTCGAGCAGCTTCTTGGGTACCTCGGTCTGCACCAGATGCTGGTGCTGTGTGGAGCCGGCACCCATCGCCTTGGTCGTCGCGGTGCGGCCCGAGGAGGCGGCCAGCGCCGCGTCGCTGCGCGGCCCGCCGACCAGGGTTTGCGGTGTGCGGTAAGGGGATTCGACCAGCCGCATCTTGCGTTGCAGCCGGGCCAGCGCCAGCATGCCCTCCTGCTGCAGGGACGTTGCGAACTCCTCGCAGGCGACGCCGTCGACCTGGTGACCGCCGTAGGTGATGAAGTTGAAGACGAACCCCATCTTGCCGAGTTCGGCTGGGAACGCCCGCATCTCGTCATCGGTCATGCCGGTGGTATCCCAGTTGAACGACGGTGAGAGGTTGTAGGCCAGCATCTGGTCGGGGAACTCCGCATGGATGGCATCGGCGAACTGCTTGGCGTCGGCCAGATCAGCGGTCTTGGTTTCCATCCACAGGATGTCGGCGAACGGCGCTGCCGCCAGCGACTTCGCGATCGCATACGGGATGCCGCCGCGGACCTGGTAATAGCCCTCCGGGGTCTTCACGCGTTCGCAGTCCCAGGCCACGTCGGCGCCCAGCTCGTGCGCCTTCTGCTGCGCCGTGTACAGCGACGCGCGCGCGGCGAAGGTGCGCCAGTCGGCCGCACTCATGGCGGCCGGCTCGCCCTCGCGTTCCCGGAACTCCAGAAGTTCGGCGACCGCCTCTCCGTAGGTGTTGAGGCCGGCGTCGTCCTGCCATGCTTCGACGAATGCCGACTCGACCTTGTCGAACATCGTGTCCACGGAATCACCTGGACGGTGGCCCTTGACCGCGTCGGCGATGGTGTTCGTGATGCCCTGGCGTTCCAGCCAGGCCTCGGCGGTCGCGTACTCGCCCTCGGGCAGCGCATACAGCAGATGGCCGTTGAGGTCGGTGACGCCGAGGTCGTAGAACCGGCGCACCATTGCCAGGAAACATGACTTGTAGGTCGGGACCGAGAGGTTCGTCGCGCCCAGCAGGAACGGTTGATCACGCTCATCGGCACGGCTGTCGATCAGGTTGGCGGCCTCGGCATCGGTGCGCGCGACGATGATGCCGGGCACCCGCATGATGTCCAGCTGGAACCGGGCGGTGTTGAGCCGTTTGATCTGCTCATCCGAGGGCACCAGCACCTTGCCGCCCTGATGCCCGCACTTCTTGGTGCCCGGACGCTGATCCTCGATGTGATAACCGGGCACCCCGGATTCGACGAACCGCCGGATCAGGTTGCGGACATGCGGATCGCCGCCGTGACCGGTGTCGGCGTCGGCGATGATGAACGGCCGGTAGTCGACTGCCGGGGTGGCGGCACGCTGTTCGGGGGTCATCCGCAGCCGCAGATACTGCTGATTCCGGTCGGCGGTCAGCAGCGCCCGCACCAGCCCGGCAGCCTCGTCGGGTACCTGGCTCAGCGGGTAGCTGGCCAGGTCGGGTCCCGGATCCTCACTGATCGAGCCCTTGGCCGAGGTGGCCCATCCGCCCAGGTAGATCCCTCGGATCCCCATCCGCTTCATCACCACGGCCTGGCCCGGCGAGTACGGCCCGAAGGTGGTGATGCTCAGCTTCTGGGCGAACAGATCGCGAAGGTAGAGAAAGAAATCCGTGGCGGCCTCGCGGGCCACCGGATAGTCCGACGGGATCGTGCCGCGTTGCTCGGCGACCTGCCGGGCCGAGTACAGCCGGGTGATGCCCGCGAATCGAGGACTGTCGATGTAGGCCTGGGTGGCCTCGACATCGCTGTCGAATGACGAGTTGGTCTGTGCGTTGGCTTCGATGGTGGCCATGTGTGCGCTCCTGAACTCGGGTACCCCAATCATTGCTGGCAAGTAGCGGCGCCGAGGCCGGTTGGGAGATTTCTCAGGACTTCGCCGCGGCGCCGGGTCCAGGTTCTAGGCTGCACGGCATGTCGATCGACCGGGCCGCACTGGCCGCCGGTGCCATCCGATTCGCGTCGGGCGTCTCGTTTCTCGTGGACCCGAAGCGGGCCGACCGGTTATGGGGCGGACGGGAAACGCCGGACGCCACCGCGCAGTTGATGTGGCGGTCGATGGGCTATCGCGATGCGCTGATCGGCGGCCTGCTGCTGGCGGCGGGACTACGCGGCAGGGACACCCGCGGCTGGTTCCTGGCATCGGGCGGGGCGGACGCCGCCGATCTGCTCGGCGGGCTGGCGGTGCACGACCAGCTGCCGCGGTCGCAGCAGGTCATCGGCCTCGGGGGAGCGGTGGTCGGCATCGCGGTCGGTCTGTGGGGTGCCACCCGCCGCGGGCCGCGCGCCACGGCCCCGGCTGCCGGCTAGGCCGACTTCGAATCGTCCTCGACGATGTCGCCGCGGTACCACCGGGTGCCCATCAGGTAGCAGCCCATGGCCATCAGCTGGAGCGTCGGTACCAGGATCAGCAGGGCGCGGCCCAGCGCGTGAGGGCCCAGGTCCGGGGTCAGCGTGTCACTGATCAGGCCGGTGACGAACGGGCCCACCGCGCCCAGCGTCGCGTTGAAGAACAAGAAGATCGCCGATGCCGTCGCCCGTTGTTCCGGCACCACCAGCCGCTGGATGGCCGCGATCGACGGGGCCATGTACGACGTGCCGATGATGTAGCTGAGCGCCAGGAACCACACGCATGCCCCGCGACTGGAGACCGTGAACGCCAACACCGAGGCCGGCAGCAGCAGTGCCGTGGTCAGCACCACGATCCACAGCAGCCAGCGCGGGTCGCGGACGGCCAGCCGGTCTGCCAGCCGTCCCACGATCAGCAGTCCCAGGACCCCGGCCAATCCGGTGGCCAGGCCGTACTCCCACCCGACCTCACTGAGCGACATGGAGCGGGTCCGCATCAGGAAGGCCGGGGTGAACGTGGTCAGCGAGTAACCCGCGGCGGCGATGAAGGCGGTGCCGCCGACCAACGACAGGAAGCTGCGTTTGCGCAGCAGTGCCCACCACTTGGTCTGCGTGCCGGGGTCCCGCAGCGCCACCTCCGGTAGCGACTGGCGTACCCCGACCAGCAGCAGCACCAGCGGCGCGAACAGGACGCTGACCGCGCCCATCACCACGAAAGCTGTTCGCCAGCCGAGGTTGTCGGCCAGCAGGCCGCCGCCGATCAGGCTGGCACCGCTGGCCAGCGGGATCGCGAAGGTGAGTACCGCCAGCGGTGCCGCCCGGCGCTGCGGGGCGAAGTTGCGGGCCACGTAGGCATGCGCGGCCGGGGTGCTACCGGCCTCGCCGACCGCCACGCCCACCCTGGTGAGGGCGAGCTGAAACCCGGACTGCACGGCGCCGCCGAGCATGGTCATCGTGCCCCACAGCGTCAGGCAGACAGCGACCACCGAGCCGTACGTGCCGCGATCGGCGATCCGGGCCACCGCGATGCCGAGCACCGCGTACACGATCAGGAAGCCGAACCCGTTGATCACCCCGATCGCGGTGTCCGAGAGGGCCAGGTCGTGTTTGATGGGCTCGGCCAGCACCGCGGGCAGGAACCGGTCGACGTAGTTGAGCGTGCCGACCAGGGTCAGCAGCGCGACCGCGGCCCATGCCCGTCGTGGCCCGTGCGCATCGGCCGGTCCCGGTGGCACGGTCACCACCGGCGCCTGGCCGGTCTCACTCATGTCGCACGCCGCGGGCGAACCGCCACAGGTATCGCGGCAGCCCGCGTAGCGGGACGGCCTTCGGCCACGCCTGCGGCCGGAAGAACGCGTCGGTCCCGCCGTCGACGAAAACCACGCTGCCACAGAGGAAATCGGCCGAATTCGACAGCATGAAGCAGATCCAGTCGGCGAGGTGGCCGGCGTCGCCGTATCCGCCGACGGGCACCGGGAAGGAGCGCACCGCGCGACCCTCGCGTGGATCGGCGAGCTGGGCCTCCAACAGCGGGGTCAGGATCGCGCCGGGCGCCAGGGCGTTGAGCCGGATCCCGGCGCCTGCCCATGCCGCGGTGACCGCATGGATCCGCAGCCAGCGGCTGAGCGCGATCTTGGAAGCGGCGTACATGAGCGCCGACCCGTTGCGGCTCAGCAGGCGCAGTGAGCGCACTGCCTTGTCGGTGTCATGCGCCAACAGTGCCCGGATGGTCCGCCGCGGGACCATCGGCACCGTGGTCGTCGAGTTGCTGGATATGACAACGACTTTGGCGCGATCGGCGTTGGCCAGGGCCGGGCGCCAGGCTTCCAGCAGCTCCACCACGCCGAGGAAATTGACCTCGGCGATCAACCGGTTCCGGTCGGCCCCGGGCCCCGGGCCCAGTCCGGCGGCCAGCACCGCCCCGTCGAGCGCCCCGTCGCACGCCGCCAGCACACCGTCGGAGGCCGCCCGGCGCCCCTGCGGGGTCGACAGGTCGGCGGCGACCTCAGCGGATGCGAGGTCCACGCCGATCACGGTGTGCCCGAGCTGTCGCAACCGCTGAGCCGCCTGCAATCCCATGCCGGATGCGGACCCGGTAACCGCGTAAGTGCCGATGATCGCCTCCTTGCGGCCCGATCGTGGGCCGGTCCGGCGGCCAAAGATAGCATCCGAGGCATGACCGACCTTGCCAAATACGGCCCGTGGGCCGTGATCGCCGGAGGTTCCGAGGGGGTCGGCGCAGAGTTCGCCCGGATGCTCGCCGAGGACGGGTTCAACCTGGTCCTGCTGGCTCGTAAGGCCGGTCCGCTGGAGGCCACCGCGCAACGCTGCCGGGACCTGGGCGTGCAGGTGCGCACGGTGGCGGTGGATCTGGTGGACGAGGCGTCGACCGCTCGGATCGCGGAGGAGACCGCCGACCTGGAGATCGGCCTGCTGATCTACAACGCCGGCGCCAACACCTGCAGCGAACGCTTCCTGGATGCGCCGCTGGCCGATTTCCAGAAGGTCGTCGACCTCAACATCACCAGGATGATGGAGCTGGTCCAGCACTTCGGCCGGCCGATGGCTGCACGAGGCCGGGGCGGAATCCTGCTGGTGGGGTCACTGGCGGGCTACGCGGGATCGATGCGGCACACCGTCTACGGCGGCGTGAAGGCGTACGGCCGCCTGTTCGCCGAGAGCCTGTGGCTGGAGTTGCGCGAGTACAACGTCGACGTGCTGGAACTGGTGCTCGGCGTGACCCGTACCCCGGCGATGGAACGCGCAGGCCTGAACTTCGAGGCACCGGGAATGCGAATCAACGATCCGGCCGAGGTGGCCGCAGAAGGCCTGGAGCATCTCGGCGCGGGGCCGGTGCACGTGGCAGGCGGCAACGCGAAACGCGCCGAGATGAACAGTGCACCGGATCGCGCGCAGGTGGTGCTCAGGTCCGACGCCGCCATCCGCAACCTGATCAATCACCGGGCACCGCAATGACATCCGATATCGCGGCGCTTGAGGCACGGCTGCGCCGGCTCGAGGACGAACGCGACATCGCCCGGTTGATCGCGTCCTACGGCCCGCAGGTGGACGCCGCCGACGCCGACGGCACGGCCGCATTGTGGGCAACCGACGGTCGCTACGAGGTCGAGGGCTGGGCGATGGCCGGCCGTGCGGACGTCCACGCGATGGTCAGCTCGACGTCCCACCGCGCCCTGGTGGCCTCGGGCTGCAGCCACTTCCTCGGACCTGCCGTGGTGACGGTCGACGGCGACGCCGCGGTGGCGGTGTGCGAATCGTTGGTGCTGGTGCGCCGCGAGACCCCCGACGGGTCCGCCGAATACGTGGTGTGGCGGGCGACGGCAAACCACTTCGAGCTTGCCCGCACCGAAGGACACTGGCAGATCACTCGCCGGTCCAGCCGGCTGCTCAACGGCGACCCGGCGGCACACCGGCTGCTGACCGCAGGTGTGGCGGGCGAGCCGGCACCCTGACCCAGATGAATTCTCGGTGCCCATGCGGTTACCGATTCCTCTACGAGATGCCGATGCGGGCGAGGCGACTTACGCTCATCGCGGTCGGGTGTTGACCGCACGAGGGGAATCGAGGTCGCAGGGTGAGGACAGTGCTCGGGCTGTCGGTGACTGCGCACGGCATCGCTTGGGCGCTCATCGACGGCGACGTCACCCCACTCGATGACGACGCCTTCGACGTCGAGTTCGCCGAACAGCTCGCTGCCAGGGCCGCGGCCGCCGCCCGGAGTGCGCGTGCCATCGCGGCCTCCAGCGGCCAGGACGTGGCCGCGATCGGCGTGACCTGGCATGGGCTCGATGAGGATGACGACGGCGACCCCCTGGCCGACCTTCTCGATCGTCTCGCGGCCGCGGGATTCGACGATGTGCGCGTGGTTGCCGAGCACACCGGACCCGACGGGCTCGATGACGATGACGCGCAGGTGCGCGATGCCCAGGCCGCCGCACGAGCCGTTGCGACCAACGCGGTCGCCCCGACACCCAAGGTGATCGGTTACCGTCCGCCCGCGCCGTGCAGGCACCGTGCGGTGCGGGTGGTGGCCGCCGCGGCAGCGACGGTTGCGGCAGGCATGCTGACGGTCGGCTCGCAGTTCACCGAACCCACACCGATTCCGGCCGCCGACGAGGGCGACATCACCGCGGCGGCGGCCCCGGCGCCGCGGATGGTCACCGTCGCCGCGCCGCGACTGTCGGAACGAGCGGCGACGGCGCTGCCCACCGAGGTACGCGTCCCGGAACAGGTCGCCGAGGCGGTCGAACACGTACCTGCCGCCGAATCGGCCGAACCCGCGGTGGCCGCTCACGTGACGCCCGTCGAGCCGGCTGCTCCGGCACCACGGGCGCAGCCCGTCGCTGTGGTGCAAACCGTTGTACCCCAGCCGGTCTCAGTGGTTCAGCTGGCCGTGCCCGCGCAGGCGCCGGTCGCGTCGACCATGCCGGCGCAGCAGCCGGCCGGGGTCCCCGCCGCGCACCTGCCGGCTGCCCAGTCGCACCTGCCCGCCGCCGAGACCCACATTGCGGCCGATCCGGCACCGGCCCCTGCACTCGCACCGGCCCCGATGCCCGCGCCGGTATCCGCACCAGTGCCGACACCGGCACCGGCGCCGGCAACCCCGGCCGATCCCATCAGCGGGTGGCTGCTCGCCGCGATGCCGTAGAGGGCAGGCCGAACTACCGCATCGTCGCCAGGTTGTTCCAGAAATGCCTGAGACTGTCCGTGCCGCCGAACAGCGTCGTGAAGTTCGTCGAATCGACCAGCACGATGTCGCCGGCCCGCGCGGTCGCCGGGGGCATCCAGATCAGTGCGTTGAACGCGGTGTTGCCCGCCTCGGTGAAAGGATGCGGCCGGGTCGGGTCGACCAGTTGGCGTCCCAACACGCGCAGCGCCGCGCTTTCCGGCGCGGTCAGCTCGTAGTGCGGCAGGTGCGGGTGGAAGTTGAAGGTCGTGACATCGGTGAGTAGCCCGGGGGAGTCCAGATCGCGCGAGGCGGTCAACGGCGCGATCTCGGTGGTGCCCTCCACGACTGCCGGACGTAGCCCCCACACGTTGTGCACCGGGACGTCGAGCGCACGCATCAGTGAGCGCGTGTACTGCCCGAACCGCTGTTGGCGTGGCACCAGCGGATCGCCGTGGTGCAGGTACTCGACCTGGCGGCGGGCATAGTCGTCGGTGTCGCCGACATCGTGGTGCGGCGCGAGCAGCAGGCAGGTGCCCTCCCGCTGTAGCCAGCGGCGGATCGCCTCGATCTCGGCCGGGTCGGCCTCTTGCTCGGACAGGATGTGGTCGAGGCCGAACACCATCAGCGTGTCGCAGTCGTCGAGAATCCGCTCGTCGATCGGAAGCCGGTAACCGGCCTGGTCGATCCGCTGGAACACCGCCACCGGATGGCCGGTGACCTCGCCCGCCAGCTCCTGGAAGGCCAGGGTGGACCGGTGGAACAACTCCAGCGTGCCTGCGATGCCCTGCAGGAAGGCGGCTTCGTCGTATTCGGGTGTCTCGTAAGCCGGCCACAGCACGTTGCGCACCTCGGTCATGGTGGAGAACCGGTTCTCCATCGCGGCCGGGTTGCGCTGGGCTTCCCACGGGTAACTCCACGTCCAGTAGATGCTGATCCGGCGACGCCCGTCGTGCGGGCGCGGAATGTGGGTCTGGTTGTAGGTGCGGGCACCGGTCATGGGTTTGCCTTTCCGTCGCCGGTGGCCAGGTAGCGAAGCCCCGACATCCCCGGAAGGAAGAAGTAGGCCCCGCCCCGGAGGGTGGTGAATGCCGGAATTCCCTTGTGTACCTTGCGTATCGGACGTTTGGGAACCGTGAAGTCCAGCGTTCCGTCCTGGGTGCCGCAGATGGGGTCGTGCTCGTTGCCCAGTTCGTGGAACGTCTTGTCGTTGATCCAGACGTTCTGCGCGAACTCGAACTGGCGGACCAGGTCTGCGCAGATGATGAACGCCGCGATGCCGCGATCCACGCCGTCGTCGGGTGCGCCGTCGGGCAGGGCGGGTCCGTAGGTGGCGCCGCGCCGGATCATCCGGCGCCGGTTCATGTAGTGCGCGGTATCACGTGGATTGAGCCGGCGGGCGTGCGACCCCAGCGGGCAGGCGTAGCCGAAGGGGTCCATCTCCTTGTAGTTGAAATCGTTGTTGCGCATGGGATCCGCGCCGAGCTCGGGATCGTCGTGCTCGGGCGCGAGCACCAGGGGAGCGCCGCTGCGCCAGCGGCCCATGAACTTCGCGGCGAGCAGCTCCTCGGCCTCCGGTGAATCCGACCGCTCGCGCAGGTAGTCCCGGAACTGCGCTACGTGCTCCTCGAGCCTGCGGTAGGCCAGGTAACTTCCGTTGCGCGAAAGCACTTCCGGTTGCGGCAGATTGGCGACCGGCCCGTCCTCATCGGGGTAGCCGAGGATGAACTCGCCGGGCTCCAGCGGGTCACCGGAACCCGGTGTCGGCGCCTCCCCGGAGCCCTTCATCACCGGTTGGGACAACCGGTCCCGGAATCCGAAATGGTCGTGGGCGTAGTTGAACGGCGGAGTCGCGTTCAGGTCCAGGTAGGACAGACTGCGCACGCCGGGGGTGCGGTCCAGCAGTTTGTCGTGCTCTTCGATGGAGCGGCGGCACTGCTCGTCGGTGCGGGAGAACAAGATCGCGATCGCATGCAGATCCTCACCGGCCAGACCGCCCAACCAGTGTTCGGGGGCAGCCTCACCGGTGTCACCCAGGATCGGCGCACGCCGCGCCATCCCTTCCCGGAACGCGGCGGGGAAGCTCGCCAGCGACTCCTCGTCGACGCCGAGCGCGCGCAGCCCGGTCCAGGTGAACGCCAGCGTGACCCACCGGTCGGACTCGGCCAAGGTGGCCATCGCGTCGGCTGCCGACGACACCTTGTCCAGCAGCTCGGTCAGCCAGGCCCGGCCACCCTCGGGAGTGTCGAACGTCAGGAACTCGTAGCGTCCGGTGATGGCCGGGGTGCGAGTCAGCAGGATGTGCTGAATCTCGTCGAACTCGAGCACGGCTATTGCATCTGGTCGAGCATGGTCGAGAAGGCGGTCTTGAGGCGCAGGGCCTTCTTGATCTCGTCGGCCGTGACGTACGGGTACTCGCCGTATTCCAGGAAGCTGGGCACCTGATGCGCCCGGACGAACTCGATGAACGCCGCCGGGTTCTCCTTCCAATCCTCTGGGAAGCCTTCCAGATTGGTGAACACCGTGGTGATACCGGTGCTGCTGAACAGTTGCACCGCGTCTTCGGTGTACTTGTCGAAGTCGGTGTCGAAGATGCCCTGGTACTGGAAATGCAGGCCCGAACCGACATCGAATAGCTGCCAACGCAAGTAGTGCAGGCGCAGCGGCGCAAGCACTTCCGGACTCGCGGCGACGGCTTCCTCGATCTGTTTGCCGTACGCGCGGATGGCCTCCTCACGACCTTCCTTCACCTTCGCGATGATGGAAAAACCATGGCAGGCAGGAGTTCTGGGGTAGGTCGGGCCATAGCGGCCCTGCTCCAGTTCGAAGTAGCCTTCCGGCGGGATGGCCATCGCGGCCGGCTTGGACCAGTCAGGATCTTTTGCGGTCAATTTGAACCCCCAATGCGCTCTCAGGTAACGCGGAACGCTAGCACTCCAGGGGTTACCGGAACGGCAAATATGTTGACGGGACGTCAAATTTGCCGGGGCATTTGGCGGAAAACGCGGAAAACATGCCTACCAGGCGTATCGTCCGCTGTGTCGGGGCCGTTCGAGGGGTTGGCCACGGCCGTCCCCAGGGACGATGCGCCAGAGATGGGGCAGCGATGACGATCGTGGCGGGCACGAGGCGACTCCTCGCCACAGTGGCACTTGCCGTGTCGTCGGTCCTCGTCGGTGAGGTCGCGCTTCCGGCGGCCCAGGCCTATTCCAACGTGCCGATAGAGATTCTCACCGTGCCATCGGCCGCGATGGGGCGCGATGTGCATGTCGAGTTCCTCAGCGGCGGAGCGGGTTCGCACGGGCTGTACCTGCTCGACAGCATGGAGGCCGGAGACGATCGCAACGGCTGGGACATCAACACCTCGGCCTTCGACTGGTATGCCGGAAGCGGGATCTCGGTGGTCATGCCTCCAACCGGGCCTTCGCCGACGCGTATCGGGCGGCCGGCGGCACCAACGCGGTGTTCAACTTCCCGGACGGCATCCACAGCTGGGGCTACTGGGGTGAGGAACTGCGCCGGATGAAACCGGACGTGTCACGCGTCCTCGGCGCCACCGAGAACCGCAGCGCGAGCGAAGGCGCGAACGCGGTCCTTGGCGATCTTCCCGTTGCCGGTCAGCGGTAGTGCCTCGGTGAACAGCACCACGCGTGGTCGCTTGAAACCCGCGATCTCTGTCCGGACATGCTCGATGAGCTCGTCGGCCGTCGGTGGCGGTCCCGGCACCGGGACCACCACGGCGCACACCGTCTCGCCCCAGTAGTCGTCGGGGACTGCCACCACGGCCACCTGGTCGACCCCGGGATGCCCGGACAGTACATCTTCGACTTCGCGCGAGGACACGTTCTCGCCGCCGGTGACGATGATGTCCTTGAGCCGGTCGACCACGAACAGCCTGCCGGCAGCGTCCATGCGGCCCATGTCGCCGGTATGCAGCCAGCCGTCCTGGCTGCCGGCACCGTCGGGCCGATGTCCGGGTGTCACCTGCGCGCCGCGCACCACGATCTCGCCCACCTGGCCGCACGGCAACAGATCCCCGGACGGGCCGACGATACCGATCTCGACGTCCCGGTGCGGATGGCCCGCACTGGCGAGCAGATCGGGTCGGTCCGCGGCTCCGGCCCGATGGTCGTCGGGGCCGAGAAATGTGATGTTCCCACCGGTTTCGGTCATCCCGTAACCCTGATGGAAGTCGACGCCGAGTACGTCGATCGCGCGGCGCAGCAGATCCAGCGGCATCGCGGCCGATCCGTAGGCGATCGCTCTCAGGCTCGGCAGGTCGGTTCCGGAGTGGTCCAGATAGCCCAGCAGGGAGTGCAGCATCGTCGGCGCCAACGAACACGAGGTCACCCCGTAGGTGCGGACGAGCTGTGCGAAAGACTCCGGCCGGAACTGCGCGCACAGCACGACAGTGGCGGCGACCGCGTGCTGGACCAGCATGTTGTAACCGGCGATGTGACACATCGGAAACGGCAACAGGTACACACCGCCGGACGGCACCGAGCGACCCGCGACCGAGCCCCACACCGCGGTCAGTATCGAACGGTGGCTGTGCACAACGGCTTTGGGCACGCCGGTGGATCCGCTGGTGAACAGCAGCCAGGCCGGATCGTCGGGGTTCGCGACGTCTGTGCAGGGAAGATCGGTCGTCGGCGCCGCCTGCCACTGCTCGGATTCGAACGTGACGGCCTGCTGCACCGGAGCCCTGATGCCGGCCAGGGCCGACAGATAGCGCTCGTCGCCGAGCAGCAGGGCGGGCGCGGCGGTGGCCAGCTGTGCGGCCTGCTCGGCCGGGCTGAGGCGCTGGTTGATCAGTGTGAGCACGCGCCCGCTACGGGGCACGGCGTAGTACAGCTGGGCGTAGGCGGCACTGTTGTCGGCGACCACGGCCACCCGGTCACCCGGAGCGGTCCTGGCCGCCACCCAGCCGGCGACACCGCGGATCTGGCGATCGAACTCGGCGAAGGTCGCGGTGGTGCCGTCGTCGGTCACCACGGCCCGGCGTTCGGGCGCGGCTGCGGCCGCCGCCGTGATCAGTTCGTGTAACAGGGTCATTCCCGGCCACCTGGAGGTAGCTCGAACCGGTCCAGATAGCGCCGCACGAAATCCTGCGCCTGCGCATGGCCGCGGCTGATTCCCAGCCCCTGTTCGAGCACCAGGATTCGCGCCAGACTCGCCACGATCATCGACATCACCACGGGTGGGAACATGTCGGTGTCGACGCCGTGGGCCCGCAACGCCGAGGCCATCGCGGCCTCCTCGAGCTCCCGGAAGCGGTCGGCGTAACCGGCGATCTCGCTTCGGATCGCCTTGCGGTGGTTGGCCAGGGCCATGAACTCCATCCACAACGCCGCACCCTGTGCGCTGTTGAGTTCCCACAGCGCGTGCAACGGCGAGTCGTCGGCGAAGGCATCCTGCTGGATACTGAGATTCGCCTCGGCGCCGGCCTGCAGCACCGCTACGAACAGGTCGTCCATGCTGGGGAAGTAGTAGTGCACGAGTGCGGGTTTGACCCCAGCCTGCGCGGCCACCCGTCGTGACGTCGCCGCGGCATAGCCTTCCTCGAGCATGACCTGGGCGGTGGCCCGGATCAGGGCCCGGCGGGTGGTCGAGTCGCGGCCGGCGCCGGTCTGCCCGGCGGATCTCTGCGCGCTCATCGCACCCTTGACCACGCGTGGCGGCGGCTGCTAGACATGGCCCGAGTGTAGTTATTGGGCGATCGCCCAAAGTGGGCAGTGTGCCGGCACCCGGCACCGGCGATGAAGGTGGGCCATGACAGGACGGGTCGACGGCAAGGTCGCACTGATCACCGGGGCGGCACGCGGGCAGGGGCGCAGCCACGCGGTGCGCCTGGCCGACGAAGGCGCGGACATCATCGCCGTCGACATCTGCACGACCTTCGATCGGTCGCCTGCCGCGGGCGCCACCGCCGAGGATCTCGCCGAAACCGCGAACCTGGTCAAGAACCTCGGTCGCCGTATCGTCACCGCCGAGGTCGACGTGCGCGACTTCGACGCGCTCAAGGCTGCCGTGGACAGCGGTGTCGAGCAGCTGGGTCGGCTCGACATCATCGCCGCCAACGCGGGCATCGGCACCACCGGCGTGAAGCTGGACCGGATGGATGAGGATCTCTGGCAGGAGATGATCGACGTCAACCTCAGCGGGGTGTGGAAGACTGTGAAAGCCGGTGTGCCCCATATGCTCGCGGGCGGGCGCGGCGGTTCGATCATCCTGACCAGCTCGGTGGCCGGGTCAAAGGCCTACCCGTTCACCGGTCACTATGTCGCGGCGAAACACGGCGTCGTGGGCCTGATGCGCAGCTTCGCCGTCGAGTTGGGCCAGCACTCGATCCGGGTGAACTCCGTTCATCCGACCCACGTCAACAGCCCGATGCTGATGAACGAGAAGACCTATCGCATGTTCCGGCCCGACCTCGAGAATCCCGGACCGGACGATCTCGCGCCGATCTGCCAGACCTTCCACATGCTGCCCATCCCATGGGTCACCCCCGAGGACATCAGCAATGCGGTCCTGTTCCTGGCCTCGGACGAGGCCCGTTACATCACCGGGGTCACCCTCCCTGTCGACGCCGGCAGCTGCCTGAAATGAGCGTCTATTACGACCCCTACGACGTCGGCATCGTCGCCGACCCGTATCCGGTGTACGCCCGCCTTCGCGATGAGGCGCCGATCTACCACAACGAGCGTTACGACTTCTGGGCGCTGTCCCGGCACGCCGACGTCGAGCGGGCGTTGTCGGACTGGGAAACCTTCTCCAACAGCCGAAGTGACATCCTCGAGCTGGTCAAGTCCGACTTCGACATGCCGCCGGGCGTGATGATGTTCGAAGACCCGCCGATGCACACGCTGCTGCGCGGACTGATGTCGCGGGTGTTCACACCGCGGCGGATGGCCGAGATCGAGGATCAGATCCGGCAGTTCTGTGTGCGCTGCCTGGACCCACTGGTCGGCTCGGGCGGATTCGACATCATCGCCGAACTGGCGTCGATGATGCCCATGCGGGTGATCGGAATGTTGCTCGGCATACCCGAATCCGAGCAGATCGGGGTGCGCGACGCCAACGACGCCAACCTGCGCACCAAGCCCGGTGCGCCGATGAAGGTGGTGCAGGCCGACCGCATCGCCGACGGCCGCATCTATGCCGACTACGTCGAGTGGCGGGCCAACAACCCCTCCGACGACCTGATGACGGCGCTGCTGAACGTCGAGTTCACCGACGAGCGCGGGGTAACCCGAAAGCTTGAGCGCAAGGAGGTGCTGCACTACACGCAGGTGGTCGCCGGCGCGGGCAACGAGACCACCGGACGGCTCATCGGCTGGCTGGCGAAGGTGTTGGCCGAACACCCCGACCAGCGTCGCGAGGTGGAGCAGGACCGCTCATTGTTGACCCGCGCGGTCGACGAGACACTGCGCTTCGAACCCACCGGCCCCCACGTGGCACGTTGGGTGGCAAGAGATTTCGACTACGACGGCACCACGGTGCCGGCCGGTAGCGCGATGCTGCTGCTGTTCGGGGCGGCCAACCGCGACCCGCGTCGGTACCGCGACCCCGACACCTTCGACATCCATCGCGCCACCTTCAGCCACCTGACTTTCGGCAAGGGTCTGCACTACTGCCTGGGCGCCAACCTGGCCCGGCTGGAGGGCCGCGTCGCGCTCGACGAGCTGCTCAACCGGTTCCCGGAATGGGAGATCGACTACGACAGTGCGAAACTCGCGCCCACCTCGACTGTGCGCGGTTGGGAGCAGCTGCGCATCGTAGTTTGACCGGCCTCGGTGAACTGACTGTGGTGAACTGGGCGGCGTGAACATCTGGATCGGACAGGCCCGGCGCAGCGTCAGCGGCGAGGTGCCCGCACCGCCCGAACAAGTGCGGGCGTTCTACGTCGATCTGGACAACATTTCCCAGGTGCATCCCCTGGTGCAGTGGGTGCGCCGCACGTCCCGGGTCGAACTGGCCGACGGATACCGGCAGGACTATCAGGTCCGCGACCGAATCCCGCTGGGGCCATTCACGCTTCCGATCACCTACCGGGCCCGGCTCATCGTCCCCGCCGCGGGTGCGGTGACCGCCCAGGCCCGGCAGTTCCCGCAGGTGCGCCTGGACAGCCGGGTCGACTTCGCCGCGACCGAGACCGGAACCCGGATCACCGAGGACTTGACCATCGCGGCGCCGAGGCCATTGCTGGCGATCACCGTGGGGCAGGCGGTCGCCGCCCACACCACGATGCTCGCGGCGATCGGAAAACTGTTCGGGGCCTGAGCCTTCGGGCTACGAAGCGCTGACCGCCCCGGCGTGCTCGGTGGCCACCGACTTGGCCCAGCGGTAATCGGCCTTGCCTGCGGGGGAGCGCACGATCTGCTCGGACCGGACGAATGCCTTCGGGATCTTGTAGCGCGCGATCGTCCGCTCACACACCGTCGCGAGTTCCTCGTCGGTGGCCGAGGCACCTTCGGCGAACTGCACGACCGCCACGACCTCGTTGCCCCAACGCTCCGACGGCCGGCCGACCACGACCACGTCGTAGACGGCGGGGTGTGCGGCGACCGCCCGCTCGACCTCCTCGACGAAGATCTTCTCACCGCCGGAGTTGATGGTGACGGAGTCACGGCCCAGCAGCTGAATCCGTCCGTCTTCCAATACGTTTGCCCGGTCACCCGGAACCGACCAGCGCACTCCGTCGATGGTGGGGAAGGTGCGCGCCGTCTTGGCCTCGTCGCCCAGATACCCCAGCGGGATCAGGTCGCGCCGCGCCAGCCAGCCGCCGCCCTCACCGGGGCCGAGCACCCGGGACAGGTCCTCGGCGACCACGGCGGTATCGGACTGGGCGTTGAAGGTGGCGGCCTCGGATTCGGTGCCTGCGGTCGAGGCGGTGCTCATCTGGGCGCCGGACTCCGACGCGCCGACCGCGTCGATCAGCATCAGGTGCGGCAGCGCGGCCAGGATGCGTTCCCGCACGGTCGGGGAGAGCGGTGCGCCGCCGTTGCTGATCGTGAACAGGCCGGACAGGTCGTAGTCGCCCTTCTCGATCTCGTCGATCAGCGGCCGGGCGATCGCGTCACCGACCACGGGGATGCTCAGCACCCGTTCGCGCGCAGCCAGTTCCAGCACGTTGTCGGGGCGCATCCGCACCACATCGTCGGGAATCACGAGCTTTCCGCCCATGGTGATGGCGTTGTAGGCGGCCCACTGCGCGGCGCCGTGCATGAACGGCGGGATCATCAGCAGCGACAATCCGCCACCCGCGGTGCGGGCCCGCTCGGCGAGTTCCTCGTACGACGCGATGAAGGTGTCGCTGCCGAACGGCCGGCCACCCATCGAGGACAGGAAGATGTCGTGCTGGCGCCACAGCACGCCCTTGGGCATGCCGGTGGTCCCGCCGGTGTAGAGGACGTAGAGATCGTCGCCCGACGGAGCCGGCATCCCTGCCTGTGGCGCAGGGGTTTTCAGGATCGTCTCGTAATCGACGGCACCGGGCAGCAGGTCGTTGCCCGATTCGTCGGCGACCTGGATGAGCACCTGCAGGTTCGGCAGCTGGTCGCGGATCGCGGCCACCCGGGGCGCGAACTCGGCGTTGTAGATCACCGCCCGGGCGTTCGAATCCTTGAGCAGGTAGAGGAGTTCCTCCTCCACGTAGCGGTAGCTGACGTTGAACGGTGCCACCCTGGCGCGGTAGCTGCCGATCATCGACTCGAGGTACTCGTTGCCGTTGCGCAGGTAGATGCCGAGGTGGTCCTGGCCCGATTCGTGTCCGGCCAACCCGTCGCGCTCGGTGTGCACACCGAGACCGGCCGACACCAGGTAGTGGGCAAAGCCGTCGACGCGCGCGTCGAACTCGGCGTAGCTGAACCGGCGATCCCGCCACACCAGGAAGGTTTGATCGGGCACGGCCTTTGCGACCGTGGAGAACACTGTGGACAGGTCGAACTTCACGTCGGCGCTCATGGCACTCCTGGTGTGCACGGATTCGGGCCCCACGACCATACACGGATCACTTCGCTGTATGGCCGAGGGGATGTGACCCGCGCCTCAGACCCGGGGCCGGGCCGGGGTCAGACGGGGAAGAACCCGTCGCCGGTCAGCACACCCGGCTGCCAGCCCTGCGGTCCGAGGCACAGCATCGGCCGCCCGTCCGGCGACTGAGCGGCTTCCTGCGGCCCCGGGCACGGCGAGCCGATCTCCTGCACGCCGTTCAAGGGATAGGCGTAGGTCCAGAAGCCGGTGTACACCGGCGGCCACTGGTTGGGAATCCACTTGCACTGCATCGCCGTGCCGCCCGGGCCGCGACCGAACACGTTGCGCTCCCAGCTGAAGCACGGTGCGCCGTTGGACGCCTCGTAGCTCATCCCGGGAACGTCGGTGGGGTAGCGGCCCGGATTGTCCGGGTACATGTTGCTGTTGTCGTCGGCCAGAGCGCCCGGCGCCACCGAGATGGCTGTTGCCAGTGCCGCCGTGGCGACCGCCGTCGTGGCGAAGAGTTCGCGAATCATGTCCCACCCTCAGCATTGCCGGCCGCCGGTCGAATCGGGCCGGGCAGTTCGTTGACTTTGGGGCAGAAGCCTAGCCGGTCCCGCGCGTCGGGAGACGACAATTCGGGCCGTTGTTACTCACCGGTATCGGCGTCGAGCACGCTGACCGCGATGCCGTACGGCAAGAACCTCACCCGGCGGCCCGGATCGGTGTTGCTCGCGTTGGCCCGCAGGGCTTCGAGCTCGTTCGGGTAAACCTGCTCGATATGGGCCCCGCCGGCGTCGTCGACCGTGTAGATCGCCCACACGCCGTCACCCTTCTCGCCGGTGGTCTCCGGCTCTGTCCTCGGGCGCGAGAACCGGGACACCTCGTCCAGCAGCCCCGCCCAGCCGACGCCCTGACCCGGGTTACCCAGGAATTTGCCCAACCCGTCGAGGGCATCGCGCAGTCCCTCACCGGCCTCGCGGGCGACGCGGTCGAAGTCCTCGGGGTCGAACCCGAACGGTCCACTGCCACTCATTGCGTTCTCCTCGGTGGTTGTGGGCTGGCCCCACGTGTCCAACTCCAGTGTGCGCGCACGAGCGGCGGGGCGGGATGGTAAACGATCCATATGTCATTCACACGGGACGAGCTGCTGGCCACCGTCGAGTTGTCACCGCAGGCAGCGGGTGCGCACGACCGACAGGGATGGGTGGGGCTGTTCGCTGCGGGCGGACAGGTCGAGGATCCGGTGGGCTCTCGGCCGCACCGTGGCGCCGCCGAGATCGAGCGGTTCTACAACACCTTCATCGCCCCACGCGACATCACCTTCCACCGGGACGTCGACATCGTCAGCGGCTCGACCGTGATCCGCGATCTCGAGCTCGAAGTCGCCATGAGCCCGTCGGTCACCATGCGGATCCCGGCCTACCTGCGCTACGTCGTCTCGCCCACCGCGGACAGAGCGGGTATCTCCGCGCTGCAGGCGTACTGGGAGCTGCCCGCCATGATCGGGCAGTTCGCCCGGGCCGGCCTCGGCGCCATCCCGGTCGGACTGCGCCTGTCCGCCGCGTTGCTGCGCAACCAGGGGCCGACGGGCGCGCTCGGGTTCGTCAAGGGAATGGGCGGTGCAGGTCGGGCGGGTAAGCGTTTGATGGCCGGGCTGCTCGACGACCTGTGCGCCGGGGACGCGGTCGCGGTCCAACGGCGGCTGGGTGCCGACACCGCCATCCGCGCGGGCGACGACGGACCGCTGAGTACATCCGGGTTGGTGGAACGCGCCTCGGGTGCGTCGTGGCGCAAGCTGATCGCGTCCGGGTCGAGTGTGGTGGCCGGACTGGACCGCGACGGGCGCCGGGCCGTGCTGATCGCCGATCTCGGCCGCGGGGCTCACGCGGTCACCCGGTTGCGCCACTACGCGGACGAGACGTGACGAGGCAAACCGGCCCGGCTGCACCGTCCCCGCACGTCGTCGTGAGACCGTAGAGGGATCATGGCTGATCACGCTTACATCACCTACGAGGAATTCGGTCGCCGGTTCTTCGAGGTGGCCGTATCCGAGGAACGGGTCGGCGACGCCATCGGCGCGATCGCCGGCGACGCATTCGAGATGGGGCCGATCGCTCAGGGACCGGGCAAGATCGCCAAGGTCACCGCTAGGGTCAAGATCCAGAAGCCCCGGGTGAGCCGCATCGTGGGGGAAACCATCACGTTCTCCATCCGGATCCCGCTGGAGATCGACATGGTGATCGACCTGCGCATCGACCGGCCCAAGTTCATGGTGTTCGGCGAGATCGCCCTGCGGGCCTCGGCGCTGGCCGCCGAACCACTCCTGCTGATCCTCGACGTGAAGAAGCCTCGGCCGTCCGACATCTCGATCCACGTCACGTCCAAGTCGCTGCGCGCCGAGGTGCTGCGCATCCTGGCCGGCGTGGACGCGGAGATCAAGCGGTTCATCGCCGCGCACGTGGCGGGCGAGATCGACAGCCCGGCATCCGAGCAGGCCAAGGTGATCGACGTCGCCAAGGAGCTCGACTCGGCCTGGGGCGGGATCTGACGCCTGGGAAGGCCTCGGCACCAGGCGAGCTGGGCGGGCCCGTACCATTACGGCCATGCAGCGCAACGTGATCCGTTCTTCCCCAGTGCTCTCCACGATGGGAGCCGCAGTGGTGACCGGGATCGCGACCGTCGTCATCGCCGCGCCGGCCCAGGCCGATCCGGTCGACCAGACGTTCGTCGACGCGCTGGGGCAGGCGGGCGTGAGCGCGGTCGATCCGGCCCAGGCCGTGGCGCTCGGCCAGTCCGTATGCCCGATGCTCTCCGAGCCCGGCCAGAATGCCGCCGACGTGGCCGCCAAAGTCGCCGACGCCGGCGGGATGTCGCTCGGCCCGGCCACGATGTTCACCGGGATCGCGATCTCCACGTTCTGCCCGGCGATGGTGGCCAAGGCAGGCGAAGGCAACCTGACCGGCGGCCCGGCCGACCTCGCCTGGTCGATCCTCGGTTTCGGTTAGGCGCTCAGGTACATCAGATCGGGACGGCGGGGGGAGCGCCCCACGCCGCCCGACTGTCCGCGCAGGTGCCGCCACAGCCACGGCATGAGCATGTTCTGCGTCCACAGCACCTGGGAGTAGGCCCGCGACCGGAACGACTGGGTCTGGTCCGGGCCTGTTGCCAACGCCCAATCATGGTTACTGCCAGGCAATCCGAGTGCCTCGGCCGCCGCCGCGGCGAACAGTTGGTGGCCCTTCGCGGAACCGTGTACCCGATCGGGGCTCCAGGTTTCCGGTTCGCGCATCGAGGGCGCCGAGTACAGGTCGACGAGGAGGAACCCGTACCGGTCGGCGGCCCCGTTGATCGCATCGTTGATCTGAACCACCCGCTTTCCGAGCAGCCTGCCCACCGGAAGGATCTGGGTGATGTCCGGAAACGTGGTGGTGACGACGGTGGCGCCGGAGTCCGCGAGCATCCGGTAGATGCATTCGAGATCGCCCAGCGCGCGGGTGAACGAACGTCCGGGCCGGGTCACATCGTTCATCCCGATGCAGACCGTCACCAGGTCGGGATGCATGGAGAGGGCGGTGGGCAGTTGGGTGTTCAGTACATCGCCGATGCGGTGGCCGCGAATCGCGAGGTTGGCGTACCCCAGCCCCGGATGCAGCCCGTCGAGCCGCATCGCGAGCCGATCCGCGAAACCCATCAGACCGACGGTGTCGTCGCCATCCCACAGGCCTTCCGTCTGGCTGTCGCCGAGGGCGACATACCGGGTGAAACGTCGCACGCTGGCGACTCTAGCGGGCGCCGGACGGTGCGCCGCACTCAGACACCAAGGAGGGGCGCCCGAAAAGGGCGCCCCTCCTTGATGTTTCACGCAGTTTGGGCTTACTTCACGTCCACGTAAACCGTCTTGTTGACGACATTGGTCTGCAAGCTGTCGCCCGGGTTACCGGAATCTGTCCGGGTGTAGGTCTGCCCCGGTCGTACCGCCACCACGGTCGCCTTGTCCAGCGGGGTGGAGCCGACATGGTTGACGACCACCTTGTAGCCCTGGGCCTGCAGTTCGCTGATGGTCTGTTGGGCGTTGCCCGGTCCGGTCGGCGCGGCCTGGGCCGGTGCGGCCAGACCGATCACTGCTGCGGCTGCTGCGCCTACCAGCGCTGTGGCAAATCCGAGCCTCATCATCTTTGGTGCCTTCTTTCCTGTTCTGTTATGCCGCGAGCGGCGACCCGGCGACGGGTATCCGCCGGGCGCCGTAGCTAGTTCGTTTAGGTGTTACTCAAGTGTTAACCGGCAGTTCACAAATTAAATTCCGGCACACCGAAAACTGTTGACGAGGGCTGCGTCACACTCGGGAACCGGGTCGGGGCTCGGCGAGTTCGGGTGCCGCCGGAGTGATGCGCATTACGGGCCTCTGGCAAAGTGGTCCGCGTCACCGGTGTTGCCGCGACGATGTCACCGCGTAGCGTGCAAGCCGTGGCAAAGCTGAGCGCCGGTGTCCTGCTGTACCGCTTCGCCGGGACCGATGTGGAAGTACTGATCGCCCACCCGGGCGGGCCGTTCTGGGCGCGCAAGGACGCCGGGGCATGGTCGATTCCCAAGGGGGAGTACGCCGACGGGGAAGATCCGTGGGCGGCGGCTCAACGTGAGTTCACCGAGGAACTCGGCGCCCCGCCGCCCGGCGGCCCGCGCATCGATCTCGCGCCGGTGCGCCAGGCGGGCGGCAAGCTGGTCGCCGCGTTCGCGGTGCGCGGCGACTTCGACGTCGCTGCGGCCGTCAGCAACACGTTCACGGTGGAGCTGCCGAAGGGGTCGGGCCGGTTCGTCGAATTCCCCGAAATCGACCGTGTCGCTTGGGTTTCGGTGGCGGTGGCACGCGTCAAGCTGCTGAGCGGGCAGCGTGCCCTGCTGGACCAGTTGATGACCGCACCCGAGCTGGCCGGCTACGGCGAAGGTCAGCCGGAAGCCGGGTGACGGGTCAGAGGTCGAGGGTCAACCGGTGACCGGCCTCGGCCCGCGACACGCACGTCAGCAGATAGCCTGCGTCGCGCTCCGGGTCGGTGAGCAACGTATCGCGGTGCTGCACCGCCCCGTCGGTGACCCGGATCCGGCACGTGCCGCAAAACCCTTGCTGGCATGAGTACGGCGCGTTGACCCCGGCCCGGCCCAGTGCGGCGAGCAGAGTCTCGTCGGCTCCGACGGTCACCTCGGCGCCGGTCGAGGCGATCGTCACCGAGAACTCGGCACCGTCGACAACCGGTGGCGCCGCGAACCTTTCGAAATGCAGCTCGACGTCGTCACGGCCGATGAGCGCGGCCCGGATTCCGGTCAGCATGGGGGCCGGGCCGCACGCGTACACCGTGGTGCCGTCGGGGCAGTCGCCGAGCAGATCCTCGGCCGTGGGCAGGCCGTCGACGTCGTCGGTACGGATCTCGATGCGGTCGCCGAACCGGGCGAGCTCGTCCAGGAACGGCAGGCTGTCACGACTGCGGCCCGCGTAGACCATCGTCCAGTCCACACCCAACTGTGCGGCCAACCCGAGCATCGGCAGGATCGGGGTGATGCCGATTCCACCCGCGATGAAACGGAACCGCTGGGTGGGCGACCCGTAGCCGGGCACCGTCAGGGCGAAAGCATTGCGCGGGCCGTGGGTACTCACCCGGCTGCCCACTCGCAGGCTGTCGTGCACCTCGACCGAGCCGCCGCCGCCATCGGGGATGCGCCGCACGGCGATTCGATAACGGTCCGCCACGCCGGGATCGCCGCACAGTGAGTACTGCCGCACTCGGCCACTGGCCAGGTGCAGGTCGATGTGCGCACCGGGATACCACTGCGGCAACCTGCCGCCGTCCGCGGCGGCCAGGGTCAGCGCGATGACGTCCTGATCGTGGGCCACCACCTCCCGGCCCGTCACCGTCAGTTCGATGGTGCGATCCAGTTCCGGTGGCGGACTGGGCCGCCGGACCAACCTGCCGACCGTCCAGATTGTGGCGATGGCTGCGCCTGCGGCGCCGAGCATCGGATCGTGCCGGAAACGGCCCGACATGCTCGGTGGCAGCCGGCGGTATCGCGATAGCAGGCCCGGCATACCGGTGCCCGTCACAGGTGGGCGGCCCGCGCCGCGGGTGAGCTCGCCAGGTAGGCGACCGCCTGGGCCGTCGACCCCATCTCCTCGGGAGAGAAGCCGGGCCGGCAGTAGGCCAGGGTGTTGGAACCGAACATCCGGGAGAACTTCGGCAGCAGTCCCAGCTTGGAATCACGCATACGCATCTTGTTCATGCGCCACCAGCCGATGTCGAGGGTCGGGTCACTCTTGACCATCGCCCAGCAGCCGCGCTGGAAGAACAGGTACACCGCGGTCGCGGCGATCGACATCGCCCGCACCCGGCTGAAATAGCTGTCCTGGAAGTACACCGCGACATCGTGGGCGACGCTGCGGTGCTCGACCTCCTCGGCGCCGTGCCAGCGGAACAGGTCGGTCATCGTCGCGTCGGCGTCGTGGTCCTCCCACGCGCAGTTCAGCACGAAGTCGCCCAGCACCGCCGTGTAGTGCTCGATCGCGGCGATGAGCCACAACCGGTCGCACAGGTTGGCCAGCCTGCGGCGCGGATCGGGGGAGTCCGACGGTGCCAGCGTCTTGGTGAACACGTGCTCCACCAGAGACAGCACCGGCTGGTAATCCACCCCGTGGTTGGTCAGGAACTCGTCGAGCACCTGATCGTGGGTCTCGGCGTGGGTGGCCTCCTGGCCGATGAAGCCACGCATGTCGTCGGCGAGCTTGGGATCGCGCACGTACGGCAGCGCTTCGTTGAACGTCGCGACGAACCAGTGCTCGGCCACCGGCAGGACCACGTTGAACAGGTTCACCATCGACGAGGCCACGGGATGGCCGGGGATCCAGTGCAACGGGATGTCGTCGAGATCGAAGTGCACCTTCCGGGCCTGGATCTGTACCGGGCCCGGGTCGATCTCATGGTCGAACCGCAACGGACGCAACATCGAGAGCCTCCCTGGGATGAGTGGACTCTCAGCAGTGTACGGATTTAGGTGGGAACGGCGGTACCGGGTGGCCCCTTTCGGGGCGCCCGCTTCGGGTCAGGCCGGCGGCGGCGTGCCCGCGCCAGGTGCCCCGGCGATCGGGACCACCGGGGTCGGCGTCACCGTGGTCACCCCGTTGCTGCCGACCCTCGGGCCGCCCGGGACCGCTGATTCGGCGCCCTGTTCGGCGGCTGCCTCGCTGCAATCCAGCATCAGGATCATCTTGCCGCTGGAGTTGACCTTCTGAGAGTCCACCAGGCACTCCGCCTGCGGCAGGGCGCTACCGAACGAGCCACCGAAGGTGGCCTTGATGCCCTGGCTCTTCAGGATCGCCAGCGCCTTCATATAAGGCTCCCCGACGACGTTGACCGAGGCTGCGCTCGGCTGCGAGGTGGCCGTGCCTGCGGCCAACATGGCGATCGAACCGGCGGCAAGCAGGCCACCGCCGAGCGCAACAAGCTTCTTCACGTGAACTCCGTCAGTCGGGTGCGGTTGCGAACATATCGCAGCAGTGACGAATGTGAAACCGGAGAAGACGCCTTGCGCGTTACATCCCGGTCCGGCCCGGGTGGCCGGTGATCGTCGACATCACGTCGCACAACGCCGCCGCCCGCGGGTCGGTGAACACGTCCTCGACGAGTAGCCGCCTGCCGTCCGGACCGGCCAGTGGTATCCGCCAATTCGGGTATTCGTCGGTGGTGCCGGGCTGATTCTGGGTGCGCATGTCGCCGACCGCGTCGGCCAGCGACAGCGCCAGCAGTCTCGACGGGGTGCGGCCCAGATAGCGGTACAGCGCCGCCACGACCTGATCGGTGTCCGCATCGGCTCCGAGCAGTCCGACCCGGCGCAACTCGTCGAGCCAGGCGGCCTGGGCGGTGCGGTCCGCCGCCAGTTCCTGGTCCACCGGCCGGGTGAGCAAGCCCAGTTGCTCGCGCAACCGGACGTGCTCACCGGCGAGATAGCCGGAAGTTGGCGGCAGGTCGTGCGTGGTCACCGAGGACAGGCAGTACTCGCGCCACCGTTCGGCTTGCAGCGGCCCACCGGACTCATCGGACTCGAACCACAGGATCGAGGTGCCGAACAGGCCCCGCTCGTGCAGGTAGTCACGCACCCACGGCTCGACCGTGCCGAGGTCCTCGCCGACCACGAGGGCGCCGGCGCGGTACGCCTCGAGCGCGATGATGCCGATCATCGCGTCGTGGTCGTAGCGCACATAGGTGCCCTCGGTGGGTGCGGCCCCCTTCGGGATCCACCACAGCCGGAACATCCCGATGATGTGGTCGATGCGTACCCCGCCGGAATGCCGCAGCGCCATGTTGACCACGGCCCGGAACGGTTCGTAGGCCTGCTCGACGAGACGGTCCGGCCGCCATGGCGGCTGGGACCAGTCCTGGCCGAGCTGATTGAACTCGTCCGGCGGTGCGCCCGCGGTGACGCCGAGCGCCAGCACATCCTGCAGCGCCCAGGCGTCGGCACCGTCGGGATCGACGCCGACCGCCAGGTCACTCATGACGCCCAGTTCCATCCCGGCCTGCACCGCGGTGGCCTGGGCGACGGTGAGTTGCTCGTCGAGCAGCCACTGCAACCACCGATGGAAGTCGACCGCGGGGGCATTGGCCGCCGCGAATGCGGCCACCTCCGGGTTCGCCGGATGCTGCAGCGCGTGGGGCCAGCCGTGCCAGTCCGCGCCGTACTGTTCGGCCAGCGCGCACCAGATCGCGAAATCGTCGAGGCTGCGACCCTGCCGGTCCCGGTAGGCGGCGTAGGCCACCTCGCGTCCGGCCGAGCGTTCGACCCGGTACACCTGCTCGAGCGCGGCGCGTTTGGCCTGCCACGCCCCGTCGCGGTCAATCGTCGGGTTGCGGTCGGCGCGCTTGTTGAGGGCGGTGCGCAGGCCCCGGATCCGGCCGCGGTGCCGCACCGAGGCGAACTCCGGGATGGCCTCCACCCGCAGGTACAGCGGACTGCCGAAGCGCCGGGAGGTGGGCAGATACGGCGAGGGCTCCATCGGTGCGGTCGGAGCGGCCGCGTGCAGCGGATTGACCAGGATGAAGGCGGCCCCGTGCTCGGCCGCCGACCACACCGCCAGATCGGTCAGATCGGTGAGATCTCCTGTGCCCCAAGAGTGTTGCGAACGAACGCTGTAGAGCTGGGCGGCCAGGCCCCAGGCCCGCCGCCGTCCCAGCCGGGTGGGCAGGTCCAATGTGGCAGGGGAGATCACCACCGGGGTCTCGGTATCGGACCCGTCGAGCCGCAACCGGTGATAGCCCAGTGGCAGGTCCGCGGGCAGCTCGAACGTGGCCTCACCCACCAGCCGGTCCCCGAGATCGTATGGCGGCCGGTTGTTCTCCAGCTGCCGCAGGCCGCTGCGTTCGGTGCCGTCTTCGAGGAGCACCGTCAGGTCCACCGGATCGCCATGGGTGACGTGCACCCAGAAACTCGACGCCACGCCCGCTCGGCCCAGCACGATGGGCGGCAGGGATCGCTGCCAGTATTGGCGGTCGTGGGCCGCCAATGCGTCGGCCCGCTCCTGTTCGGTGCCTGCCGGTACGCCGAGCGCTTCCAGTACCGCCACCAGCGTCGACTCCGCGACAGCGGTACGCAGGCCGGTCCAGTCGTCGAACTCGGCGGCCACGCCGTAGCGGCGGGCCAACTCCAGCAGGGCCGATGACGAAGTGGTCATGACACCAATCTTGGTGCCCAGAGCGCGATCGTGTCAGTCGACATCGCGGGCCAGCAGGTCCTCCCAGGTGTCCCGGCGGACCACCAGCCGAGCAGTTCCGTTGTGCGCGAACACAACCGGAACGCGACGTGCCCCGTTGTACTGGTTGGACATGGTGTAGCAGTAGGCCCCCGTGACCGGTACCGCCAGCAGGTCACCGACCTTGGGTTCACGTAGGGCCACCGCATCGATGAGTTGATCGCCGGATTCGCAATGCCTGCCGACGACGCTGACGGTCTCGCCGCCGCCGACGCGGTTCGCGATGGTCGCCTCGAACCGCTGCGCCGTCAGCGACACCTCGAGGTTGTCGCCCATCCCGCCGTCCACCGCCACATGGGTGATCAGCCCGCGTTTGACGGTGGTGACGCGGTACAGCGTGCAGGCGGTGGTCGCGACCATGCTGCGACCGGGCTCGACGATGATGCGGCTGTCCGGCGGCAATAGCGCGCGGGCCTGAGCCACCATCGCCTCGGCGTAGTCATCCAGACCCGGCGGGTGTTCGTCATACGTGTAACGCACGCCGAGCCCGCCGCCGAGGTCGTACACGTCGAACGTGCCCAGCGCGGCGATCGGCGCCACCGCAGCGGCCAGCTGATCGACGTTGAGCAGCTGCGATCCGACGTGGGTGTGCACGCCGTCCAGGCGTAGCCGCGGGCTGGCCTCGATGCGGGCGATCGCCGCCCGGGCGTCGTCGGGCATCAGGCCGAACTTCGACCCCGCATGTCCGGTGGCCTGCGAGGCGTGCGTGGCGGCGTCGACGCCCGGAATCACCCGCACCAGACATGCTTGCCGGTGGCCGGCTGGCACGATCCGCTCCAGCCGGTCGATGTCGTCGAAGTTGTCGACCACGATCAGCCCGACGCCGCGCCCGACGGCCAGGGTCAGCTCTTCGTCGGTCTTGGCGTTGCCGTGCAGCACCAGCCGGGCCGGGTCGGCACCGGCCTTGAGCGCGGACAGGATCTCGCCGCCGCCCGCGACATCGAGGTGCAGGCCTTCGGCCGCCATCACACGTTGAACGGCAGTGCACGGGAAGGACTTCGACGCGAACGCGACATCGCTGCGCGGCCAGCGGTCGCGGAATGCCGCGAGGTAGTCGGCGGCCCGCTGACGTAAGGCGCCCTCGTCCACCACGATCGCCGGAGTGCCGAACTGCTCGGCGATGGCGTCCAGCCGGCAGCCGCCCACCATCAGGGTGCCGTCGGAGTCCTGTTGTGTTCCCGGTGGAAACAGGCCGATCAGGTCGTCGGCGGCGGTCTTGCTGATCGTCACCGGTTCAGCGTGCCACTGGCCGGGCGCGCTCGGGTGCTGTTAGTCTGTCTGTAACGATCCTTACAGAGGTAGGTTCAAGTGACGCCCGCATCGACCAGGCGACAACAGCAGGGCGCGGATTCCCGCGAACAGATCCTCGACGCCACCGAGCGGCTCATGGCCACGCGCGGCTACGCCGCCACCTCGATCAGCGACATCCGCAAAGCCTGCGGACTCCCGGCCAGCTCGATCTACTGGCATTTCGGGTCCAAGGACGGCGTGCTCGCCGCGGTGATGGAACGCGGCGCCGACCGCTTCTTCGCGGCCATCCCCAGCGGCGCGAGCATCGATGACCAGCTGGCCGTCCTGGCGGACCTGCAGTCACAGCGCCCCGAGTTCCTCCGCATCCTCTACCTGCTGTCGCTGGAACGTAGCGATGACCCCACGGTGACCGCGGTGGTGCGCCGGGTGCGCGACACTGCCGTTTCCCGGTTCTCCGCCGCCGTCCGCAGCCAGTTGCCCGCCGCCGTGCCACCGTCTCGTGCCCAGCGGGTGGTTGCCGAACTCACCGCGTTCGCCGTCGCGCAATCCGACGGCGTGTTCTTCGCCGGGCACCTCGAGCCCGACAGCGTCGACGTGGCCCGCATGTACCAGCGGCTGTGGCAGGCCGTCACGGCCCTCATCCCGATTCTCCTGGAGGAAAAGTGACCGGCAACACCGCGATCATCACCGGCGCGAACACCGGGCTGGGATTCGAATGCGCCCGCGCGCTCCTGGAATCCGATCGGGGATGGCATGTGGTGCTGGCGGTACGCGACACCGCGCGGGGCTCCGACGCGGCAGCGCGGCTCGGCAGTGCCGGACGCACCACCGTCGCAGAACTGGACCTGGCGTCGTTGCGGTCGGTGCGCGATTTCGCCGACACCGTGGCGCGGCTGGACGTTCCGCCGGTGACCGCCGTGGTGTGCAACGCCGGCCTGCAGCTCGTCGCGGGCACCCAGACCACGGTGGACGGTTACGAGATGACCTGGGGCGTCAACCATCTCGGCCACTTCGCCCTGGTGCGGCAGATGCTCGACACGTTGACGGCCCCGGCGCGGATCGTGGTGGTCAGCAGCGGCACCCACGACCCGGATAGGTTCACGGGTATGCCTGCGCCGCAATACAACTCGGCCGAAACCCTGCTGTACCCGCCGGCGCACGGCCTGACCGGCGAAGAGGGCAGGCGGCGCTACACCACCTCCAAGCTGTGCAACATGCTCTTCAGCTATGAGTTGGACCGGCGGCTCGGCCACGGGGCCCGCGGAATCACGGTCAACGCGTTCGACCCGGGCCTGATGCCGGGATCGGGTCTGGCCAGGGACTACGGGAGCGTCCAGCGGCTGGCCTGGCGCCTGCTCATGCCCGCCCTGCGACTGCTGCCCAATGTGAACAGCACCAGACGGTCGGGAACCAACCTTGCCGCGCTCGTCGCCGATCCCGCCCTCGAGGGCGTCACCGGGGCGTATTTCGAGGGTGCCCGCCGGATCCGGTCCTCGCGCGATTCGTACGACGAGGCCAAGGCCTCCGACCTGTGGCAGGTCAGCGAGCGGCTGGTGTCGGCGGTCGGCTAGCTTCCCGGATCGCAGTAGTGTCGCCTCAGTGACATCCGGATCGGTCTCGGCGCAACGCGACATCGTCACGCTGCGCCGAGCCCGGATCGCGGTGGGCGCGCTGTTCCTGACCAACGGGGCGATCTTCGCCAATCTGCTGCCGCGCTATCCGGAGATCAAGGCCGATCTACACCTGAGCAACGCGGTGTACGGCGCCGCCGTCGCCGCGTTCTCCGGCGGCGCACTGGTCGCGGGACTGACCGCGGCGACGCTGATCCGACGTTTCCGCAGTGCCCGCGTGGCGGTCGTCGGCACCGTCGCGCTGGCCGCGTTCGTCGTCGCAGCCGGCGTCGCGGGCACCCCACTGCTGTTCGCCGCGGCCCTGTTCCTGGCCGGGGCGTGCGATTCCGTCGTCGACGTCGCACAGAACGCGCACGGGCTGCGGGTGCAACGTGCCCTCGGCCGTTCGATCATCAACTCGCTGCATGCGGTGTGGGCCGCGGGCGCCATCCTCGGCGGGCTCACCGGTGCCGGGACGATCGCGCTGGGCATCCCGCGCGGCATCCATCTGTCGGCGGTGGCCGTGTTGTTGAGCGCGGTGGCGCTGATCGCCTACCGCTACCTGCTGCCCGGCCCCGACCACGACGACCATCCGGCCGCGCACGCCGCGACGCGGACCAGAGCCGGACCGCGGGTGTACCTGATCCTGCTCGCCCTGGTGCTGATCGCGATCGCGGGCGCCACGGTCGAGGACGCCGGAAGCTCGTGGGCCACCCTGTATCTGCGCGACTGGCTGCATGCGCCGCCGGCGCTCGCGGTCTTCGGCTACATCGCACTGGTCGGGTTCATGTTCGTCGGCCGGCTGACCGGCGACCGGCTGGTCGACCGGTTCGGCGAGGCCGCGGTGGCGCGCGCGGGCGGGTTGATCGCCGCCGCCGGCATGGGGGCCGCGCTGGCGGTCCCGACCATCACCACCACGATCGCCGGATTCGCGCTGGCGGGCCTCGGGGTGGCCACCCTGGTGCCGGCCGCCATGCATGCCGCCGATCAGTTGCCCGGGCTGCGGCCGGGCACCGGCCTGACCGTGGTCACCTGGCTCATGCGGGTCGGCTTCTTCGGGGCGCCGCTGCTGGTCGGATTCGTCGCCGATGCCGCCGGGTTGCGGGCCGGTCTGCTGGCCGTGCCTGCGGCCGGGGTGGTGGCGGTGCTGCTGGCCGGGGTGCTGCCGCGGAAGGGGTCAGTGCGTGGGCCCGACGCCGGCGAGCTCGATCGTGAACACACCCGACACGATTAGTGCGATGCCGAGCATCATCACCGGGGTCAGCGGCTCCTTGAACAGGAACCTGGCGATGACCGCGACCAGGGCGACCCCGCACGCGGTCCAGATTCCGTAGGCGATCCCCACCGGCACGCCCAACGACAGCGCCAGCCACAGCAGATAGAACGACATCACGTAGCCGGCGACCACCGGGGCGATCCACGCCTTGCGACGGAACCCGTCCGAGGCCCGCAGCGCGAGCGTGGCGAACACCTCGACCAGAATGGCCCCGGCCAGCGCCAGCCACATCATGATTCGGCCTGCCGCGGGTGCGACCCGAGTTCGACCAGCAGCACGCCGGCGATGATCAGACCGATGCCGGCCACGATCGGCCAGGTGAACGGATCGCCGAACAGCGCCGCGGCCAGCACGGCCGTCGCGGCGGTGCCCAGCGCACCCCAGATGCCGTACGCGACGCCGACGGGCATCCCGGCGCGCAACACCAGGGTCAACAGCACGAACGCGGCCAGATAGCCGGTCACCACCAGCACCAGCCATGCCGGGTGGTCCTGGGACGCGCGCAGCGACAGCGTGGCGCTGACTTCGGTGGCGACGGCCGCCATCAACAACGCCCAGGTCCGCACCCGACCAACTTATCCGATCACAGCACCAGCCCCAGCCGCGGCGGCCGGGTGCCGTGCAGCGTGTGGTTGCCCAGGTGCACGTACTTCCAGCGGGCCGGATCGTGCAGGGAATGCGTGCGCACGTTGCGCCAGTGCCGGTCGAGATTCGCCGCCGAGTCGGTCCCCGAGGTGCCGGTCAATTCGAAGATGGCACTGGCGATTTCGACTGCGTACTCCTGGGCCAGCGCCTTGGCCCCGGCAACTTGCAGCGACGCGCGAGCCGCCGTGTCGCGGGACAGTTCGGCCTCGGCCAGCCCCTCGTCGACCAGCGCCGTGCCGTGGGCCAGCAGGGCCTCCAGCGCATACAGCCGGGCGGTGAGCTCACCGAACCGGCGAACCACGTGGGGCTCCTCGTCGGCGCGGGTCACCCCGGCCAGCACGGCCTCCTTCCACGGCCGCGACCGGGTGCGGACGAACTCGGCGCCGTCTTCGAGCGCGGCACGGGCGATGCCGATGTCCACCGCGGCGTGCAGGGCCTGGTCGTATGCGCCGAGCACACTGGGCGGCCCGGTGACCGGATCCGGTGCGGCGCCCTCCTCGATCACCAGCTCCCCGTCGACGACGACGTCGGTCAGCCGCACCTCACCGCTGGCGGTACCGCGCTGGCCGAACGCCGACCACTGCTCCAGATCCAGCGTGACGCCGTCCTGGTCCGGCCGGACGAACACCGTGGCGGTCTCGCCGTCCCGGCCGGCGATGACGGCGGCCACCGCGATCCACTTCGCGCCGAGCGCGCCCGTCGCGTAGTACTTCGTGCCGTTGAGCACCCACGTTCGGTCACCCCGCGGGGTCACGGTGGTGTGCCGGTCCAACCCGGTCGGGGTGCCGCGTTCGGCGGAGGCATTACCCAGCTGCGCACCGGCCAGGATGTCCGCGTAGATGCGCGGCGCCGGCTGCGTTCGGCCGAGGCCCGAAATCACCTGTCCGATCACGAAATGCGACAGCAGCAGCTGGCCGATGGCGCTGTCGCCGCGGGACAGCCGGCGCAACACCTCGACCTTGACGGCCGCCGACAGGCCCGGCCCGCCGTGCTCGGCCGGCACCACGACGCTCAGCAGGCCCGACTCGGCAACCTGTCGCAACTGGGGCAGCAGCGATGCCCGGGAGTGTTCCCGCTCGGCGCTGCCGGCGGCCAGTTCGGCGGCGAGTGCGTCGGCAGCGGCCAGGGCCTGCTGCGCCGTGCTCAGAACTGTGGGCGTGGTGGTCGGATCGACGTCGGTGAGGGTCATGGCGGCCGACGCTACGACGGGTGCGGCGCGGCGCCGAGGTTTGCAACCAGCAGGAATCTTTTCCGGCCCCACCAGGCCGGTGAGTACCGTGGGGGAGTTCGCCAGATTTACCGAGGAGCCCGCATGACCGATCCGACACCCGTCTGTACCAGCGGCGGTCCGGTCGTCGACACCGGGTACGGCCCGGTGCGTGGGTCCGACGACGGAACCGTCAAACGGTGGCTCGGTATCCGCTACGCCGCCGCGCCGGTCGGTGAGTTGCGTTGGCGGGCACCGCAACCGCCCGCACGCCGGCAGGAGATCGTCGACGCGACCGTGGCCGGGCCGGTGTGCCCGCAGATCACCGATCCGAGGCTCCCGCTCGACCTCGGCGGGCGCCAGGGCGAGGACAGCCTGGTGCTCAACGTGTGGGCGCCCAGCGGAACCGAGGCCGGCGACGGCAAACCGGTGATGGTGTGGGTGCACGGCGGGGCCTACGTCCTGGGCTCGGGCAGTCAGCCGCTGTACGACGGGTCGGTGCTGGCCGCCGAAGGTGATGCCGTAGTGGTCACGCTCAACTACCGGCTCGGCCCGTTCGGCTTCCTGGACCTGTCCCAGTTCAACGGACAGCCCGGTGCGCGCGGACTGCGTTTCGACACCAACCTCGGCCTGCGGGATGTGCTGCTCGCACTCCACTGGGTCCGCGACAACATCGCCGCCTTCGGTGGCGATCCGCGACGGGTGACCCTGTTCGGCGAATCGGCAGGCGGCGGGATCGTCACCACCCTGTTGGCCAGCCCGGCCGCCGAGGGCCTGTTCAGCGCGGCGATCGCGCAGAGTTCGCCGGCGACATCGGTGTACGACGCCGAGCGATCACGGGCCGTGGCCGGCCAGTTCCTCGAGCGTCTCGGCATCTCGGGCGACGAGATCGGGCGATTGTCCGGCGTGCCGGTGCCCAGCATCCTGTCCGCGGCCAAAGACGTGTTCGATGCGGTCCCGACGCAGACACCGGGCTTGCTGGCCTTCGCGCCCGTCGTCGACGGCGACGTGGTGCCGGATTACCCGGTGGCGGCGGCCAGGGCGGGGCGCACGCACCCGGTACCGCTGATGATCGGGACCAACGCGCACGAGGCCACGGTGTTCCGCTGGATGAAGTCACCGCTCATGCCGATCACCCCTGGCGCGCTGCGGTCCATGTTCGCGGCGATCACCGCCGAGCAGCCCGGCTTACAACTGCCGACCGAAGCCCAGATCACCTCGGCCTACGCGGGTTTGCGGCCCAAGGCGATCGGATTGGGCATGGCGCGTGACATCGGGTTCCGGATGCCGACGCTGTGGTTCGCCGAGGGGCACAGCGCGCTCGCCCCGGTCCACCTGTACCGCTTCGACTTCACCACCCCGATGCTGCGGCTGCTGCGGCTCGGCGCCGCCCACGCCACCGAGCTGCCCTACGTCTGGGGCAATCTGGTTGCCGGCTCGAAAGATCCGACGTTCAAGCTGGGCGGGCTCAAGCACGGACGTGCGGTGTCGCAGCGGGTGCGTCGGCGCTGGGTCAACTTCGCCGCCACCGGGCAACCCACGGGCGCCGTCGGCGAACCCGTGTGGCGGCCGTACCGCCGCGAGGACCGGGCCGCCCTGGTGATCGACAAGCAGGACAAGACCGTCGCCGACCTGGACCGCGATCTGCACGCGGCCTGGGGGAGCCAGATCCTCAACTTCCGCTGAAGGATCCGCTGAGATGAAGACACCGACATGGACATGATCAGGTCCGTCCTGGACTTTCTGCCTCCGCCGATGCGCGACCCCGTGTTCTTCGCGATCCCGTTCTTCCTGGTGCTGCTGACCGTCGAGTGGGTGGCGGCCCGCCGCCTGGAGCACCTCGAATCCGACCGGGCGCCTGCCGGCGCGTTCCAGACGCGCGACGCGTGGGCGAGCATCTCGATGGGGCTGGTGTCGATCCTCACGACCGCCGGATGGAAGTTGCTGGCGCTGTTGGGCTATGCGGCGATCTACGCCTATCTGGCACCGTGGCACCTGCCCGGAAACCGGTGGTACACCTGGGTGATCGCGATCGTCGGCGTGGATCTGCTGTTCTACGCGTACCACCGCGTGGCCCATCGGGTGCGGTTGATCTGGGCGACGCACCAGGCCCATCACTCGAGCGAGTACTACAACTTCGCCACCGCGCTGCGGCAGAAATGGAACAACAGTGGCGAGATCCTGGCCTGGATTCCGTTGCCGCTGCTCGGTATCCCACCTTGGCTGGTGTTCGCCAGCTTCTCGGTCAACCTGGTCTACCAGTTCTGGGTGCACACCGAGCGGGTCGGAAAACTCTGGCGGCCAATCGAATTCATCTTCAACACGCCCTCGCACCATCGCGTGCACCACGGACGCGACCAGCTGTACCTGGACCGCAACTACGGCGGCATCCTGATCATCTGGGATCGGATGTTCGGCACCTTCCAGCCGGAGGTGTTCCGGCCGCACTACGGGCTGACCAAGCCGGTGGACACCTTCAACATCTGGAAGCTGCAGACCCACGAGTACGTGGCGATCGCTCACGACGTGCGGCGGGCCGGCCGATTGCGGGACCGGCTGGGCTACATCTTCGGCCCGCCGGGCTGGCAGCCCGCCGAAGTCTCCGAACCCCAGTCGGTCGGGTAACGCCTCCGCCCGGCCCGACCCGGGCGGTCGAGCTGACCCGTGGTCACCGTGGTCTGGTCACCGTGGTCCGGAACCGCCACAACCATTGGCCGACACAAGAATTGACGTCAGCCACTATTCGGGAAAGGTGTCGATTCGCGACACGCCGCGCCGGGGCGATCCGGGTCCGCCGACGTCGAAAATCCCAGTGTTCCCCAGTGTTTGTGTGACGTTTGAATTCGGGCCGAGCCGAATAGCACCAAAGCAAACCTCGAATCAGTAAGGTCGACTGAACCGGGTGAACAACCCGGATCACGGTCCAGAAAGGGGCAATGCGTGGGAGACACACTGACCGAAGGACAGAAGCTGGAGAAGGGGGGGTCGCTCACCTCCAACAACGGCGCTTACACGCTGACGTTGCAGGACGATGGCAACCTCGTGTTGGAGGCACGTGGCCAAGCGGTCTGGTCGACTTCCACCAACGGCCAGGACGTGCAGCGGGCGGAGGTGCAGACCGACGGTAACTTCGTGCTCTACACCTCCGAGAAGCCGGTCTGGCACACCGACACCAAGGGCAAGAAGGACGTCAAGCTGGTTCTCCAGGACGACCGCAACCTGGTGCTGTACGCCGCGGACGGCCCGGCCTGGTCTTCCAAGACCGAGACCTCCGAGCCGCCGCCACCGGCCCCCGAGGCCGCCGCGCCCGAGCCCGAGGTGGCACCTGCCGCTGTGGAAGAGCCCGCACCGGCCGCCGCACCCGAGCCGGCCGCACCGCCGCCACCCCCGCCCGCACCCGAGCCGCGGACCTACACCGTGGTGTCCGGTGACACCCTGTGGGCGATCGCCGAGCGGTTCTACGGCGACGGCAACCGGTACCAGCAGATCGCCGATGCCAGCGGCATCGCCAACCCTGACCTGATTCACCCGGGCCAGGTTCTGACGATTCCCTGACCTGTGAACAGACGCGCGGCCCGGACCATACGGTCCGGGCCGTCGTCGTTTTCGGCTCGTCGTTACGGGTACCCCCGGTAACGAAGTTGCCGCCGGACCGATATTGATGTCGGTAGGGTGACGTTCACCACGTCCGAAAACGAGGGAGGCCGGCCGTGAACAGTTGGCTTGGTGGGGTGATGCGGGCGATGGCGGGGGTTCCGGTGGCAGGGCTGCTGGTATGTCCAATCCCCACGGCCGCCGCGGCGGGTTCGCTGGTGTACCCCGGGATGGAGATCCGTCAGGGCACCAATCTGTGCACGCTGGGCTTCGTGGATCCGGCCACCCGGGTCGGATTCACCGCGGGGCACTGCCGTGGCGGTGGGCCGGTGAACGACCGGGACGGTAATTTCATCGGGCACATGGGGTCATTCCGGGACAACACACCCGACGGTGCCACGGTCGACACCAATCACATGATCTCCGACTGGGAGACCATCCAACTCGCCGGCGACGTCGTGGTGAACAACGTCCTGCCGGGCGGGCGGATGCTCGTGGAGGATCCCGCCGTGGTGCCGACGCCCGGGGCCCCGGTCTGCCATTTCGGGGTGGTGACCGGGGAGACCTGCGGCACCGTCGAGGCCGTCAACAACGGCTGGTTCACCATGGCCAATGGGGTGGTCAGCCAGAAGGGCGACTCCGGTGGCCCGGTGTACGTGGTCACACCGGATGGTCGGGCTGCCATCGTGGGGATGTTCAACAGCACGTGGGGCAACTACCCGGCCGCCGTATCGTGGCAGAACGCCAGCGGCCAGGCCCGCAGCGACGGCGCTCCGCTCGCCGGCGAGGTGTCGAATCTCGTCGGCCAGCCCTGACCGGTACCGATCTGACGCTCGGTGCCGGACTCGGGCACCGCGAATCACAGAACTAGAACACGTTCTAGCTTTCGTGCCGAGTGGGCGATATTCTCATGGCGATGCTTGATCAGACACCTGTCCAGATCGCCTGGGTTACCGCCGATCTGGATGCCACCGAACGGGCGCTGACCACCCTGCTGGGGGCGCGCCGGTGGGTGCGTATGCCCGCGGTGCACTTCGGCCCCGAAACCTGCAGCTACCGCGGCGAACCCGCCGATTTCGTCGCCGACATCTCACTCAGCTACGCCGGCGACACCCAACTGGAGCTCATCGCCCCCGTGCGCGGCGAGAGTGTCTACACCGAGTTCCTGGACCGGCACGGATCGGGCCTGCACCACATCTGCGTCGAAGCGGCCGACGAGCCCGCATTCGACGCCAAACTGCGGGACGCCGAGGCCGACGGGGCGCCCGTTGTCTGCCAGGGCGTCATGCCCGGAGGCATGAGATTCGCCTACCTGTCGGCCGTCGCGGCCGGGGTGCCGTATCTGGAGATCGCTTACATTCCGCCCGAGATCCGGGCGTTCTTCGACTATGTGAAACAGGAGCAGCAGTGAAGGAAATCCCCGCGGTCCTAGAGGCCTCCGAGGTCGTCGCCGCCGAAGCCTGGTCCGACGAGTTCGACGTCGTGGTGCTCGGTTTCGGCATCGCCGGAGGTTGCGCGGCGGTCAGCGCCGCGGCGCAGGGCGCCCGCGTGCTGGTACTGGAGAAGGCTGCCGCGGCCGGCGGCACCACCTCGATGGCCGGCGGGCACTTCTATCTCGGCGGCGGCACCGCCGTGCAGGAGGCGACCGGGCACCCCGACACCGCCGACGAGATGTACAAGTACCTCGTCGCCGTGTCCCGCGAGCCCGATCTGGAGAAGATCCGCGCCTACTGCGACGGCAGCGTCGAGCACTTCAATTGGCTTGAGGCGCTGGGCTTCCAGTTCGAGCGCAGCTTCTACCCGGGCAAGGTCGTCGTGCCGCCCGGCACCGAGGGGCTGTCCTACACCGGCAACGAGAAGGTGTGGCCGTTCACCGAGCAGGCCAAGCCGGCTCCGCGCGGACACTCGGTGCCGGTGCCGGGGGAGCTGGGCGGCGCCGCGATGGTGATCGATCTCCTGCTGAAACGCGCTGAGACGCTGGGCGTGGCGATCCGCTACGAGACCGGGGCCACAAACCTGATCGTCGACGACGGGGCGGTCGTCGGGGTGAAGTGGAAGCACTTCGGCGAAACCGGTTGTGTCAAAGCGAAATCGGTCATCATCACGGCCGGCGGATTCGCGATGAACCCCGAGATGGTCGCCGAGTACACCCCGGCACTGGGCAAGAAGCGCCGCACCAAGCATCACGGTGAGGTGGAGCCGTACATCCTGGGCAACCCCAACGACGACGGGCTGGGCATCCGGATGGGTGTCGCGGCAGGCGGCGTCGCCAACGGTATGGATCAGCTGTTCATCACCGCTGCGGCCTACCCGCCCGAGATCCTGTTGACCGGCGTCATCGTCAACAACCAGGGTCAGCGGTTCGTCGCCGAGGACTCCTACCACTCGCGCACCTCGGCATTCGTTCTGGAGCAGCCCGATCAGCAGGCGTACCTCATCGTGGACGAGGCGCACATGGAGATGCCGGCGATGCCGCTGATCCAGTTCATCGACGGCTACGAGACCATTGCCGAAGTCGAAGAGGCACTGGGGATTCCGGCCGGCAACCTGGCCGCCACGCTGGAGCGGTACAACAAGAACGCGGCAGGCGGCGAGGATCCCGACTTCCACAAGCAGCCCGACTACATCGCCGCGCAGGACACGGGTCCGTACGCGGCCTTCGATCTGTCACTCGGCGTCGCCATGTACTCGGGCTTCACCATGGGTGGGCTGACGGTGTCGATCGACGGCGAGGTGCTGCGAGAGGACGGCAGCGTCATCGCCGGCCTGTACGCGGCAGGCGCCTGCGCGTCCAACATCGCTCAGGACGGCAAGGGATACGCCAGCGGTGTGCAACTCGGCGAAGGATCGTTCTTCGGGCGCCGCGCCGGAACACACGCGGCCGGCCGCTAAGCGGGCTCGCCGACCGGCACGAGGTTCCACCGACCGTCGCCGAGCAGTTCCAGGCGACGGTCGTGGAGCCGGTTGACGCTGTCGCGGTGGCTGATACTGACCACGATGCAGTCGGGCAACTCGGTGCGCAGCGTCGTGTACAGCGCGTACTGCTGACCGGCGTCGAGCGCCGAGGTGGCTTCGTCGAGGAACACCGCCGACGGCTTGGCCAACAGAACCCGGGCGAACGCGATCCGCTGCTGTTCGCCCGGGGACAGCACCTTGCCCCAGTCGGCGTCCTCGTCCAGCCGCGAGGCCAGATTTCCCAGGGCGACCGCGTCGAGCGCGGCCCGGATCTCGTCGTCGCTGTAGGTCCCGGTCGGTGAGGGATAACAGGCCACCGTCCGCAGATCGCCCAGCGGGGCATAGGGGAGCTGCGACAGGAACATGACCTCGCCCTGCCCCGGATAGCGCACCGTGCCCGAACCGTACGGCCACAGCCGCGCCAGGCTGCGCAGCAGTGTCGTCTTCCCGGTGCCGGACGGTCCGGTGATGACCAGTGAATCGCCCGGTGCGAGTTGCATGTCGAGGTCGTGCAGCAGCAGATCGCCGTTGGGCGACCGCACTTCGACATCCTCGAGCTCGACCCCGCCGTTGGCGCTCACCCCGGTGTCCAATCTCGGTAGCGCCCTTGCCTGTTCGTTCGCGGTGACGAGGCCGTCGAGGCGGATGATCGCGGCCCGGTAACCGGCGAAGGCGTCGTATACCGAGCGGAAGAAGCTCAACGAGCTCTGCACGTTGTTGAACGCACTCGCCGACTGCAGGACATCGCCGTAAGTGAGCTGACCCGCGAACAACCGGGGCGCCTGGATGATCAGCGGCAGCGGATCGATGATCTGGTTGATGGACCGATTCCAGCCGAGGAACGCGACACCGCGCAGCACGAGCCTGCGGTAGTTCGCGATCACCTTGGCGAATCGGTCTGCCAGCGTGCCGCGTTCGGTGCGCTCGCCGTGATAGAAGCCGACCGCCTCGGCGCCGTCGCGGACGCGCACGAGCGCGTACCGGAACGCCGCGTTGGTGAGGGAGTTGCGGAACGTCAACCGGATCATCGGCCTACCGATCCAGATCGCCACCACCGTCGTGACCGCCACCCACAGCAGTGCGATCCAGAACAACGCCTTGGGCACGGTGACACCGAACAGGGTCAGCGGGCCGGCGAGGTTCCACAGGATCGGCGTGAACGCGACGACCGAGACGATCGAGTACACCGATCCGAACACCAGCGTCTGCGCGGTGGCGACGGTCGGGGTGTTGGTCTCGGGGCCGGTGCCGGTGGTGAAGACATCGATGTCCTGCTGGATGCGCTGATCCGGGTTGTCGATCGGGGTTCCGCCGAAACCGCCGATGAAACGGCCGCGATAGTAGGCACGCTGGTCCAGCCAGTCGCCGGTGAGCCGGTCGGTCAGCCAGACCCGCCAGCGAATGATGAAGTACTGCATCAGGTACAGGTCGAGCAAGGTGCGGGTGATGTCGGCCGTGACCAACATCGCGAAGATCAGGATCGAGTGCCAGAATCCGTCGATTCCCGACCGGCGCACCGCCTCGTTGCCAGAACCGGTGCCGGAGAACGCCACCTGCAGGGCAGTGGTCTGGTCGTTCACGTAGTAGCTGAAGAGCACGTCCATCCGGACCGAGAGCATCACCGAGAAGAGCAGCACACCCAGCAGTGCCCACACCGGAACGCTCTGGCGCCCAAGGAAATAGCCACCGGTGACCCGCCAGAACTGACGGCCCCACGTGGTGACACGAGCCAGGAGGGCGGCGACCGCGACCAGCGCCACCGCGCCGATCGCCCACGCCTTGAGGACCCAGACCAGCGACCCGAGGATCTCGTTGCCCCAGTCCAGTGACTGGGTGAACATCTCCATACCCCGGGAAGTTACCGGGAACTACCGCCCGATCAGGGTTGCTTGACCAGGCCGGCCGCGTCGTCCTCGATCCGGCCGAGCCGCCATTCACCGTCACCGAGCAGCTCGAGTTCGTGGGTGTGGTGCTGCTCGACCGTGGTGCGGTGGCTGACGCTGACCAGGATGGTGTTCGGCAGTTCGGTGCGCACCCGCTGGTACAGCATGTACTCCAGGCCTTCGTCGAGAGCCGAGGTCGACTCGTCGAGGAACACCACCTTGGGCTTGACGAGCAGGATCCGCGCGAACGCAATCCGTTGCTGCTCACCGGGAGACAACACCTTGGCCCAGTCCTGGACCTCGTCGAGCCGGTTGACCAGATGCGCCAGGGCCACCTCGTCGAGGGTCCGCTTGAGCGTCTCGTCGTCGACGACGCCTTCCTCACCCGGATAGGTCACCACCGCGCGCAGGTCACCGAGCGGCACATACGGCAACTGCGAGAGGAACATGGTCTCGTTGGGCCCGCACGGACGGGTCAGGGTGCCCGACGTGAACGGCCACAGTTCGGCGAGGCTGCGAAGCAGCGTGGTCTTGCCGCTGCCGGACGGCCCGGTGATCACCAACGTGTCACCCACCTGCAGGTGCAGGTCGAGCGGGTTGATGAGTTGCCTGCCGTCGGGCGTGCGGACCTCGATGTCGGTGAGCTTCACCGTGCCGTCCACACACGGGGTGGTGGTCACCTCCGGCAGCTCCCGGGCCTCTTCGTTCGAGACGACCAGGCCGTACAGACGGATGATCGCGGCCCGGTAACCGGCGAAGTTGTCGTAGGCGCCGCGGAAGAACGACAGGCCGTCGAGCAGGCTGCGGAACGCGCTCGCCGTCTGCGACAGCGCGCCGAGAGTGATCTCGCCGCTGTAGAACCGAGGGAACTGCACGACGTACGGGATGAGTTCCTGGGCCTGGTCGATCGTCAGGTTCCAGCCGAGGAACTTCGTCATCCGGTTGACGTAGTGCTTGTAGTTGGTCACGACCGGTTCGAAGAGACGGCGCAGGCCGGTGCGCTCGGCGATCTCGCCGCGGTAGAACGCCACCGCTTCCGACGCGTCGCGCAGGCGCACCAGGGCGTACCGGAACGCAGCGTTGAACTTCTCGTTGTTGAACGACAGCGTGATGATGGGCCGGCCGATCCAGAACGCCACCACCGTGGCGAACAGCACGTAGATGATGCCGATCCAGAAGATCGCCCGTGGCAGCTCGATGCCGACGAAGGGCAAGGTGATCTCGCCCGAGAGGTTCCACAGAATCGCGGTGAACGAAATCATCGAGGCGATCGCGTTGATCGCCCCGAACAACAGGGTCGCGGTCGAGGTGTTGTTCGGCCGGTTCGGCAGGGAGTCCGTGCTGCCCGTGAACGTATCGATGTCGGTCTGGATGCGCTGGTCGGGGTTGTCGATCGTGGCGTCGATGAAGCGGGCCCGGTAGTAGGCCTTCCCGTGCAGCCAGTCGGCGGTGAGCCGATCGGTGAGCCACGCGCGCCACCGCAGCATGAAGCGCTGGGTCATATAGAGGTCGAGCATGATCCGCGCGACGTTGAGCGTCGCCAGGATGGCGAAGACGGTCATCGACATCCAGAAGCCGTCTTTACCCGACTGCTTCACGGCCTCGTTGCCACTGGAGATGCCGCCCGCGATGACCTGGAAACTGGTCATCAGGTCGTTGCCGTAATAGCTGAACAGCACGGTCAGGCGCACGCTGGTGATCACCGAGAGCAGCAGCGCGGCCAGCCAGGCCCACACGATCACGCTGTCCCGGCCGGTGAAGTATCCGCGGGTGATCCGCCAGTACTGGCGGCCCCAGGTGGTGAACCTGGCGAGCAGGACCAGGATCACCAGGGTGCACACCGCCGCGATCAGCCAGCCCTTGGCGATCCACACCAGCGATGTCCCGAGCTCGTTGCCCCAGTCCAGTGTCGGGGTGAACATCTCCATGCGGGCAAAGTACCCCCATCAGCTGGCATGAGCCCGGTCGGACGGCTCCAGGCGTGGCTGCGCCGATCCGGTTTCCGGGACACTCGGCGCGCCCGCGTACCGTGAACATGTGCCGAAGACGTCCAGCGCCAAACCGGGCCGTGTGAGCAGCAAGTTCTGGAAGCTATTGGGTGCCAGTACCGAGCGGAATCAGGCCCGTTCGCTCTCAGAGGTCAAGGGAGCAGCCGCCTTCGAGGACAAGGCTGCCAAACTCGACGACGAGCAGCTCACCAAGGCCGCCAAGCTGCTCGAACTGCAGGACCTGGCGGCATCGGCGGACATGCCGCAATTCCTGGCGCTGGCCCGGGAGGCCGCCGAGCGGACCACCGGCCTGCGACCGTTCGACGTGCAGTTGCTCGCCGCGCTGCGCATGCTCGCCGGCGACGTCGTCGAGATGGCCACCGGTGAGGGCAAGACCCTGGCCGGCGCGATCGCGGCGGCCGGCTACGCGATCGGTGGCAGGCACGTGCATGTCATCACCATCAACGACTACCTGGCGCGTCGTGACGCCGAGTGGATGACCCCGCTGCTGGAGGCGCTGGGGCTCACGGTCGGCTGGATCACCGCCGACTCCACCGCCGAGCAGCGCCGCGTTGCCTACGAGTGCGACATCACCTACGCCTCGGTCAACGAGATCGGCTTCGACGTGCTGCGCGATCAGCTGGTCACCGACGTCGCCGACCTGGTGTCCCCGAATCCCGATGTGGCGCTCATCGACGAGGCGGACTCGGTGCTCGTCGACGAGGCCCTGGTGCCGCTGGTGCTGGCCGGCACCAGCCACCGCGAACAGCCGCGCGTCGAGATCATCCGGATGGTCGGCGACCTGATCACCGGAACCGACTCCGACGAGAACTTCGCGACCGACGACGACAACCGCAACGTGCACCTCACCGAGGCCGGGGCCCGCAAGCTCGAGGCCCGGCTCGGCAATATCGACCTGTACTCCGAGGAGCACGTCGCCACCACGCTCACCGAGGTCAACGTCGCACTGCACGCCCACGTGCTGCTCCAGCGCGACGTGCACTACATCGTCCGCGACGGAGCGGTCCACCTGATCAACGCGTCTCGCGGACGCATCGCATCGCTGCAGCGGTGGCCGGACGGCCTGCAGGCCGCCGTCGAGGCCAAGGAAGGCATCGAGACCACCGAGACCGGTGAGGTGCTCGACACCATCACGGTGCAGGCGCTGGTCAACCGCTACCCGACGGTGTGCGGCATGACCGGCACCGCGCTGGCCGCCGGTGAGCAGCTGCGCCAGTTCTACAAGCTCGGCGTGTCACCGATTCCGCCGAACAAGCCCAACATCCGCGAGGACGAGACCGACCGGGTGTACCTCACCGAGGCGGCCAAGAACCACGCCATCGTCGAACACATCGCCGAGGTGCACGCGACCGGTCAGCCGGTGCTGGTCGGCACCCACGACGTCGCCGAATCCGAAGACCTGCACCGCAGGCTGGTCAAGGCGGGCGTACCCGCCGTGGTGCTCAACGCCAAGAACGATGCCGAAGAGGCGGCCGTGATCGCCGAGGCCGGCAAGCTGGGCTCGGTCACCGTGTCCACCCAGATGGCCGGTCGCGGCACCGACATCCGGCTGGGCGGATCCGACGCCGCCGACGATTCCGAGGACAAGGAGAAGGTGGCCGAGCTCGGCGGGCTGCACGTCGTCGGTACCGGCCGCCACCACACCGAACGACTGGACAACCAGCTGCGCGGGCGCGCCGGGCGTCAGGGCGATCCCGGCTCGACGGTGTTCTTCTCCAGCTGGGAGGACGAGGTCGTGGCCTCCCACCTCGACGACACCAAGCTGCCCACCGAAACCGACGAGGACGGTCGCGTCACCGCGCCCAAGGCAGCGGGTCTGCTCGACCACGCGCAGCGAGTCGCCGAGGGCAGACTGCTCGACGTGCACGCCAACACATGGCGCTACAACCAGCTGATCGCGCAGCAGCGCGCCATCATCGTGGATCGTCGCGAAACCCTGCTGCGCACCGACACCGCACGCCAGGAGCTCAAAGAGCGGTCACCCGAGCGCTACGCCAAGCTGGCCGAGGAGCTGGGGGAGGACGGCGAGGAGAAGCTGGAGAAGATCTGCCGGCTGATCATGCTCTACCACCTGGACCGCGGCTGGTGTGACCACCTGGCCTTCCTCGCCGACATCCGGGAGAGCATCCACCTCCGCGCGTTGGGCCGGCAGAATCCGCTCGACGAATTCCACCGGATGGCCGTCGACGCGTTCGCCTCGCTGGCCGCCGATGCGATCGAGGCTGCCCAGCAGACGTTCGACACGGCCGAGGAGATCGAGGACGAACCCGGCATCGACCTGTCGAAGCTCGCGCGGCCGACCTCGACGTGGACGTACATGGTCCACGACAATCCGCTCAACGACGACACCATGTCGGCGCTGAGCCTGCCGGGTGTGTTCCGCTAGGTTTTAGCCATGGACCATGCGCCTGCTCCCGAGGGCAGGAGCGCCACGCGTCGGGATGGCCCACCCGCGTCGGATCGGGTATTGACCGTGCCCAACGCGCTCAGTGTGCTGCGCCTGGTACTGGTACCGGTGTTCCTTTGGCTGCTGTTCGGTGCGCACGCGAACGGGTGGGCTGTCGCGGTCCTGATGTTCAGCGGCTTCTCCGACTGGGCTGACGGGAAGATCGCCCGCCTGGTCGACAACCAGTCCTCGCGGCTCGGCGCGCTGCTCGACCCACTCGTCGACCGCATCTACATGGTCACCGTCCCGGTCGCCCTCGCGCTGTACGGCGTGGTGCCGTGGTGGCTGGTGCTGACCCTGCTGGGACGCGATCTGCTGCTGGCGGCGACCCTGCCGCTGCTGCGCAGCCGCGGACTGACCGCGCTGCCGGTGACATACCTGGGCAAGGCCGCCACCTTCGCGCTGATGTCGGGCTTCCCGTGGGTGCTGCTCGGCCAGTGGGACGCGACGTGGAGCCGCGTCGCCCTGGCCTGCGGATGGGCCTTCCTGCTGTGGGGCGTGGCGCTGTACCTGTGGTCGGCGGTGCTCTACCTGATCCAGGTGACGATGGTGGTGCGACAACTCCCAGCCCGATCATGAGCACCCTGGGCGGCTTCGAGTCCGGGGCCGGACTCAACCACCATGAGGCCAACGCCCCCAAGCGCATTCCGCTGCCCTCACTGCTGCGGTCGTTGCTCTCGGAGCATCTGGACCCCGGGTATGCCGCGGCCGCCGCGGCCCGGGAGTCCGGCGACCGGCCACGCCGGCGGGTCACCGACATCGCATGGCTTCTGGTGGGCGCGGGCGTGATCGCCACGGTGTTCGCCGTCGCCGCAGGCCAGGCACAGACAGCGGCGCCGGCCGCGCGGGAAGCCCAGCACACCCTGGCCGGGCGGGTTCGCGCGGCCCAGATCGGTGCCGACCAGGCCAGTGCCGAGCGCGATGCCCTCGTCGATCAGCTGGACGCCGAACGACGCAGCAGGCTCGGAATGGACGAGAACGGCCAGCACCTGCTCGGCAGTCTGGACACCGCCAACATCGAGGCCGCCGCCATTCCGATGATCGGCCCCGGGCTGACCGTCACCGTCACCGATCCCGGGCTGTCGAAGGATCTCAGCGACGTGTCCAAGCAGCGGGTCGCCGGTGGTCAGCAGATCATCCTCGACCGGGACCTGCAGCTGGTGGTGAACTCGCTGTGGGCCAGTGGGGCAGAGGCGGTTTCGGTGGGCGGCGTGCGGGTCGGCGCCGGTGTCACGATCCGCCAGGCCGGCGGCGGAATTCTGGTCGACAACCAGCCGATCACGAGTCCGTATGTCATTGTGGCCATCGGACCGCCGAAGGGGATGGCCGATACTTTCGATCGCACTCCGGGTCTGCAGCGACTGCGGTTGCTGGAGACTTCCTACGGGGTCGGGGTGAACGTGAGCTCGGGCGACGGTCTGAGCGTGCCCGCGGTGTCGGTACGGGATGTCAACTTCGCCAAACAGATTGGATAGGCCTGACGTGCACAGGATTGACCGTTAGATGATCGGGATCGTCGCACTGGTCGTCGGAATCGTGCTCGGATTGGTGTTCCACCCGAGCGTTCCCGACTTCGTCGAGCCGTACCTGCCGATCGCCGTGGTGGCCGCACTGGATGCGGTCTTCGGCGGGTTGCGGGCCTATCTGGAGCGGATATTCGACGCCAAGGTGTTCGTGGTGTCGTTCGTGTTCAACGTTTTGGTGGCGGCGCTGATCGTGTATGTCGGCGATCAGCTGGGTGTCGGGACCCAGTTGTCGACGGCGATCATCGTGGTGCTCGGTATCCGGATCTTCGGCAATGCCGCCGCATTGCGGCGCAGGTTGTTCGGCGCCTGACATGAACGAACCCGAGTCCAATCCCCAGGAAGAACCGGCCGAGCCGGACGCGACGGCACCTACCGCCGAGCCGGACCGGCCCGAGGCCCCGCCGGAAGCTCGGCCTGAGGCCGCAGCCGAGGACAAGCCCGAACATCATGCCGAGCACCACGGGCGCCACGAGATGCCCGCGGATGTCTCGCCGCGCCGATTCCGGAACCTGCGGATCGTGCGCCGCAGCCGCACTCAGCTCGTGTTCGGCGGCCTCGGGGTGCTGCTGTGCATTCTGCTCGGCATGGCGATCGTCACCCAGGTTCGCCAGAACGAGTCAGGGGATTCGCTGGAGACCGCGCGGCCTGCGGATCTGCTGGTGCTGCTCGACTCCCTGCAGCAACGTGAGGGCTCGCTCAACACCGAGGTGGCCGATCTGCAACGGACCCTGCAGCAGCTGCAGGCCTCGGGCAGCAGCGACCAGGCAGCGATCGAGAACGCCCAGGCTCGGCTGGAGGCGCTGTCCATCCAGATCGGCACGGTGGCCGCGACCGGTCCGGGAGTGACGCTCACCATAGAGGACAACGCGCCCGGGGTGCCCGCGGAGACGATGCTCGACGTGATCAACGAGCTGCGTGCGGCAGGCGCCGAGGCCATCGAGATCCGCGGCGGCGATCAGCAAACCGCTGTGCGGGTGGGCCTCGACACCTGGATCATCGGCCCGCCTGGGGAACTCAAGGTCGACGACGCGACCCTGCGGCCGCCGTATTCGGTTCTGGCGATAGGGGATCCGCCGACATTGGCGGCCGCGATGAACATTCCCGGCGGGGCAATGGACAGTGTGAAGCGCGTCGGCGGCACGATGGTGGTACAACAGGCCGAGCGCGTCGACGTCACCGCCTTGCGGCAACCGAAACCACGCCAATACGCTCAGCCCGTCAAGTGAGCTTCAAATGAGCAAAGCAACCAACTCCACGAACTAAGGAGCGCCGTGAGCGAGATCCCTGCCGACCTGTACTACACCTCGGAACACGAGTGGGTATTGCGTACCGGTGATGACACGGTGCGCGTCGGCATCACCGATTACGCGCAGTCCGCACTCGGCGATGTGGTGTTCGTCCAACTGCCCGACGTCGGGGCCCAGCTGGCCGCCGGTGACGCGTTCGGCGAGGTCGAGTCCACCAAGTCGGTGTCGGACCTGTACGCCCCGGTGGCGGCGAAAGTCGTTGCGGTCAATGGTGATCTGGACGGCAGCCCGCAGCTGGTCAACTCCGACCCCTACGGCGAAGGCTGGCTGGTCGATCTGCGGCTCGAGGAGGGCACGCTGGAGGACGCCCTGGCCGGTTTGCTCGACGCGGACGGCTACCGCGCCGCCGTGACCGAGTAAGGAATTGTTAGGGTTTCGAGGGCCGGTCGCCAAGACCGGTTGGGCCGTACCCGGCGCGCAGATATCTTCCCCATCGGATCCGGCGGTGGTGGACCCAATGATGCCTGATGCGCGGTACGGTCGACGTGAGACCGACGATGGGCTGGGGCCACGCCGGGCAACGCCACAGCAGCCAGTGAGGAGCAGCGGGTGACGGACAAGGACAGCAATTTGGGGGCCGACCAGTCGGAAGACGTGACGGTGGAGACCACATCGGTTTTCCGTGCGGATTTTCTGAACGAACTGGATGCGCCCGCAACGGCCGGTACCGAAGGCGCCGTTTCCGGTGTCGAGGGCCTGCCCGCGGGCTCGGCATTGCTCGTCGTCAAGCGCGGACCGAATGCGGGATCGCGTTTTCTGCTCGATCAGCCGACGACCTCGGCGGGGCGCCACCCGGACAGCGACATTTTCCTCGATGATGTGACGGTGAGCCGTCGCCATGCCGAGTTCCGGTTGGAGAGCGGAGAGTTCCAGGTTGTCGACGTCGGCAGCCTCAACGGAACGTACGTGAATCGCGAGCCGGTCGATTCGGCCGTCCTCGCGAACGGCGACGAAGTGCAGATCGGGAAGTTCCGCCTGGTGTTCCTCACGGGCCCCCGGTCTGACGACGACAGCGGCCAGACCAGCTAGCCGATGACTGCCCCCGACAGACCTGCACTGGCCGGGATGTCGATCGGTGCAGTGCTCGACCTGCTCCGGGGCGACTTTCCGGACGTAAGCATCTCGAAGATCCGGTTCCTCGAGGCCGAGGGGCTGGTGACGCCGCAGCGGACCGCATCGGGGTACCGGCGGTTCACGGCGTACGACTGTGCGCGGCTGCGGTTCATCCTGACCGCACAGCGGGACCAGTACCTGCCGCTGAAGGTGATCAAGGCGCAGCTGGACGCGCAGCCCGACGGGGAGTTGCCGCAGGCGGGCTCCACGTACGGGGTGCCGCGTCTCGTGCCGGTGTCAGAGGGCGGGGACGGCGCTGCCGCCGGCGTTTCGGCGGTGGCGCCGACCCAGGTCCGGCTGTCCCGTGAAGACCTGTTGGCCCGGTCGGGTATCGACGACGAGACGCTGGGGGCGCTGGTGCGCAACGGCATCATCACCGCCGGGCCCGCCGGGTTTTTCGATGAACATTCCGTGGTGATCGCCCAGTGCGCGCGGGCCCTGGGTGACTACGGTGTCGAGCCGAGGCACCTCCGGGCGTTCCGCTCCGCGGCCGACCGGCAATCAGATCTGATCGCCCAGATCGCAGGCCCGGTGGGCAAGGCGGGCAAGGCCGGAGCCCGCGACCGCGCCGACGATCTGGCCCGTGAAGTGGCCGCTTTGGCGATCACGCTGCACACGTCTCTCATCAAGTCCGCCGTACGCGACGTTCTGGATCGCTGAGGACTAGACTCGTTTTGACGGCCAGTTCGTCTAGCGGACGGTGCGACGGACGAAGATTCGACGAGATGGCACGGCGGTGCGGAGGGCAGGCACAGATGGCTGAGGTTCGCGTGGTCGGCATTCGGGTGGAACAACCGCAGAACCAACCCGTGTTGCTTTTGCGGGAATCCAACGGTGACCGTTACCTGCCGATCTGGATCGGGCAGTCGGAGGCCGCCGCGATCGCACTGGAACAGCAGGGTGTCGAACCCACCCGGCCCCTCACTCACGACCTGATCCGAGATGTCATTGCCGCCCTTGGCCATTCGCTCAAGGAGGTCCGGATCGTCGACCTGCAGGAAGGCACGTTCTACGCCGACCTGATCTTCGACCGCGACATCAAGGTCTCGGCCAGGCCGTCGGACTCGGTGGCCATCGCGCTGCGCGTCGGTGTCCCGATCTATGTGGAGGAAGCGGTGCTGGCCGAGGCCGGTCTGCTCATCCCCGACGAGAACGACGAAGAGGCCGCGGGCACCGTCCGTGAGGACGAAGTGGAGAAGTTCAAGGAGTTCCTGGACAGCGTGTCGCCGGACGACTTCAAGGCGACATGATCGTCGCGCGCGCCGCTGCTCAGTCGCAGATCACGGGTACGTCTCAAGTGGGTATACCGGTGTCGACACGCGGCGCGGGAGACAATCGGGCGCGATTTCGGGCGCCATACTTTCTTCGCAGCGGGCAATCAGGGCCCGGCGGGGAGCGTATGCTCGACACATTCGAGCTCGCAGCAAACCGTCGCGGCAGAGAACGCCGCACTGCAGGACATAGCAGTACGGTGCGGGCGAGTTCGATCGGCGAGAGGATTCACAGTGGGTGACACGCCACGGCAGGAAGAGCTGGATCTGACCACGCGGAGCGGTGCGGAGCCGCCCGTCAGGCCGACTGGCGAACCCGTCCAGGGTGGCCTGTTCCCTGACGATTCGGTGCCCGATGAACTGGTCGGTTACCGCGGTCCCAGCGCATGCCAGATCGCCGGTATCACCTACCGGCAGCTCGATTACTGGGCCCGCACCTCCCTGGTGGTTCCCTCCATCCGGGGCGCGGCCGGATCGGGCAGCCAGCGCCTCTACTCGTTCAAGGACGTCCTGGTCCTCAAGATCGTCAAGCGCCTGCTGGACACCGGCATCTCGCTGCACAACATCCGCGTCGCGGTCGACCACCTGCGTCAGCGCGGCGTGCAGGATCTGGCCAACATCACCCTGTTCTCGGACGGCACCACGGTCTACGAATGCACCTCGGCCGAGGAGGTCGTCGACCTGCTGCAGGGCGGTCAGGGCGTTTTCGGCATCGCGGTATCCGGCGCCATGCGCGAGCTGACCGGCACCATCGCCGACTTCCCGGGCGAGCGGGCCGACGGCGGCGAGTCCATCGCATCACCCGAGGATGAGCTGGCGTCGCGGCGCAAAAGCCGCGACCGCAAGATCGGCTGATTCCCCTTCCCGAACGGACACGTAGGTACCCCGCATCCGGCGATGTGGGGTACTTGGCTGTGTGTCCCCGGGAATGCGGGGTTGCCGGTAGAAGCCCGGTAGAATGAGCGGCGCATCGCCCTCGTGCGGGAGAGTTTCGTGACAGCCAGCCACGGACGCCGAAGGAGCAATACCTCTCCGTCAACCTCTCAGGCACCCAGGACCGCGCCAGGCCCCGATGCCTCTGGAAAGTGGTACCCGCTGGGTACCCGCCCATGGGGAAAAGTCCTGTTCCGGGGCTGAATCTCTCAGGCGCCCGGACCGGGTCGACGACAGAGGGAGAGGGACTGCTACGACGTCTGAGCACGTCTGCGCCTCAGGAGAGTGTCGTGTCCGACCAGCATCAATCGCGTTTCGCCGATCGTCATATCGGCCCGGACGCCGCCGCCGTGGCCACCATGCTCGAGGTGATCGGCGTGGCATCACTCGACGAACTCGCGGCCAAGGCACTGCCGGCAGGCATTCTCGACGCGCTGGGCGCCGACGGGATCGCTCCGGGTCTCGCCGGCCTGCCCGCCCCGGCCACCGAGGAGGAGTCGCTGGCCGAGCTGCGTGCGCTGGCCGACTCCAACACGACCGCGGTCTCGATGATCGGTCAGGGCTACTTCGACACGTTCACCCCCGCCGTGCTGCGGCGCAACATTCTTGAGAACCCCGCCTGGTACACGGCATACACGCCGTACCAGCCCGAGATCAGCCAGGGCCGCCTCGAGGCGCTGCTGAACTTCCAGACCATGGTGTCGGATCTGACCGGACTCGAGGTGGCCAACGCCTCGATGCTCGACGAGGGCACCGCGGCGGCCGAGGCCATGACGCTGATGCACCGCGCGACCAAGTCCAAGACCAACCGGCTGCTGGTCGACACCGATGTGTACGCCCAGACTGCCGCGGTGCTGGCGACCCGCGCGGAGCCGCTCGGCATCGAGATCGTCACCGCTGATCTGCGGGACGGGCTGCCGGACGGTGAGTTCTTCGGTGTCATCGTGCAGCTGCCCGGTGCGAGCGGTCGTGTCGATGATTGGGCGGGCCTGATCAGCGCAGCCCACGAGCGTGGTGCGCTCGTCGCCGTCGGTGCCGATCTGCTGGCGCTGACCGTGATCACCCCGCCGGGGGAGATCGGGGCCGACGTGGCCTTCGGGACCAGCCAACGATTCGGCGTACCAATGGGATTCGGCGGCCCGCACGCCGGCTATCTCGCCGTGCACGCCAAGCACGCCCGGCAGCTGCCGGGCCGGTTGGTCGGTGTCTCCGTCGATGCCGATGGTGCCCCGGCGTATCGCCTGGCACTGCAGACCCGCGAGCAGCACATCCGCCGGGACAAGGCGACCAGCAACATCTGCACCGCGCAGGTGTTGCTGGCGGTGATGGCCGCGATGTATGCCAGCTACCACGGCGCACAGGGACTGACCGCGATCGCGCGGCGCGTGCACGGCCATGCCGCGGCCATCGCGGGTGCACTCGGCGATGCGCTGGTGCACGACAAGTACTTCGACACCGTGCTGGCCCGGGTTCCCGGCCGGGCCGACGACGTGATCGCCGCCGCCAAGGCCAACGGGATCAACCTGTGGCGCGTCGACGCCGATCACGTGTCGGTGTCCTGCGACGAGGCCACCACCGACGCGCATGTGGCCGCGGTCCTGGCCGCGTTCGGGGTTTCCGCGGCCGCGCACGCCGACGTCGATCAGATCGAGACGCGCTCCTCGGAATTCCTGACGCACCCGGCGTTCAACTCCTACCGCACCGAGACCGAGATGATGCGCTACCTGCGGGCGCTGGCGGACAAGGACATCGCCTTGGACCGCAGCATGATTCCGCTGGGCTCGTGCACGATGAAGCTCAACGCGGCCGCCGAGATGGAGCCGATCACCTGGCCCGAGTTCGGCCGTCAGCACCCGTTCGCGCCGGCCTCCGACAACCCGGGGCTGCGCAAGCTGATCGCCGATCTGCAGGACTGGCTCACCGGAATCACCGGCTACGATCAGATCTCGTTGCAGCCCAACGCCGGTTCGCAAGGTGAGTACGCCGGGCTGCTGGCGATCAAGGCCTACCACGTGTCGCGCGGTGACACCGACCGCGACCTCTGCCTGATCCCGTCGAGCGCCCATGGCACCAACGCGGCCTCGGCGGCGCTGGCAGGCATGCGGGTCGTGGTGGTGGCCTGCCGCGAGAACGGTGACGTCGACCTCGACGACCTGCGCGCAAAGATCGCCGAGCACGCGGATCGCATTGCCGCGCTGATGATCACCTATCCGTCGACGCATGGCGTGTACGAGCATGACGTCGCCGACATCTGCGCGGCGGTGCACGATGTGGGCGGACAGGTCTACGTGGACGGCGCGAACCTCAACGCGCTGGTCGGGCTGGCCCGGCCGGGCCGGTTCGGCGGTGACGTCAGCCACCTGAACCTGCACAAGACGTTCTGCATCCCGCACGGCGGCGGCGGCCCCGGTGTGGGGCCGGTCGCGGTGCGCGCGCACCTGGCGCCGTTCCTGCCGGGCCATCCGCTGGCCGACGAACTTCCCGACGAGCACACGGTCTCGGCCGCGCCGTACGGGTCGGCGTCGATCCTGCCGATCACCTGGGCCTACATCCGGATGATGGGTGCCGAGGGCCTGCGTGCGGCGACTCTGACCGCGATCGCATCAGCCAACTACGTGGCCCGCCGGCTCGACGAGTACTACCCGGTGCTCTACACCGGCGAGAACGGCATGGTCGCCCACGAGTGCATCCTCGACCTGCGCGGGATCACCAAGGACACCGGCGTGACCGTGGACGACGTGGCGAAGCGACTGGCGGACTACGGTTTTCACGCACCGACCATGAGCTTCCCGGTGGCAGGCACGTTGATGGTCGAGCCGACCGAGAGCGAGAGCCTGGCCGAGGTCGACGCGTTCTGCGACGCGATGATCGCGATCCGCGCCGAGATCGACAAGGTCGGAGCCGGTGTCTGGCCTGTCGAGGACAACCCCTTGCGCCACGCGCCCCACACGGCCGAGTGCCTCCTGGTCGCCGACTGGGATCACCCGTACACCCGTGAAGAGGCCGCCTACCCGCTGGGCAAGGGATACCGGCCCAAGGTCTGGCCGCCAGTGCGTCGCATCGACGGTGCATACGGCGACCGGAATCTGGTGTGCTCCTGCCCGCCGGTCGAGGCGTTCGCGTAACGCGCCGAACGGCCGCGGCGGTTCACCTGGTGCGTCCGCCGTTTCTACCCCAGGGCTGTGCTCGCTCGGTGCGAGCGACCCTGGGGTAGAAAAGCGGCGCGTCAGGGCGCCACGGCGTAGCGCTGAGGCGTGTCAGCCCAGCATGGTGTTGACGGCGGTGGTCAGTTCGGGCGAGGTCGAGCTCGAGACATGCTGGTACGTGCCGCTACTCGCTTGGGCGACGCCTTCCCAGGTGCTGCGGTCCGAGCCGCTGCCGAAATCGATCACGTTGACCGCGATCGGCCGGGCGGGATCGAATGCGCCGCGGATGAACTCCTGCAGCCCGGCCCCGTCGAGGCTCTGATCGGTGTGTGGGCCGGTCGTGATGACCAGGATCGAATTGGTCTGGCCTTCACGATATTTCGACAACGCCTCGTTGTAGAGCATCCGCAGCGTGGTGAACGACACCGCACCGCCTCCCGAAGCGGTCTGTTCGTCCAACGTCGAGGTCAGTGCATCGGAACGACGCTGACCGGTCACCGGCTCGGCCAACGGCCCGGTCGAGACCTCTGAGCGGCCCTCGGTGCCGTCGAAGGTCCACAGACCGACCGCGGCAGTGTCCGGCAGCGCCTTGAGCCGGCTGTTGAGCGCGGCCACCACGTTGGCCAATCGGGACTTGCCGCCTTCCTCGGTCGGCATCGACTGGTCGAGCATGATGGTCACCGCGGGGCTGCCCGTCGGTGCGGACGTGGCGTTCGCCAGCGTCACGCGCATGGCGTTGTCGCCCACCGACAACGGCGCGGCCAGTTGGCTGAAGTTGGTGACATCGCTGGACGGCGGTGTCGTCCCCTCGGCCCGGAACCCGGCTTTGGCGAGCTCGGCGAGCTGTTCGGGCTTGCGCAGATAGCGGGCGAATTCGCTGGCCGCGGTGACCTGTTCCTTCTCCAGCCAGTCGCCGGCCAGCAGGACCGTCGGGTAATCGGCCATCGCGGTCGGACCGGGCGGCACCCAGCCGGCCAGGGACGACTTGGCGTCGTCCAGCGAGGTACCCCGCTGGAAGATCTGCTGTTCGGTGGTGGCCACCGCATGCACCGGCGCGGTGGCCGGATCGGAGGCGTTCAGCAGCGCATCGAGAGCGGTTCCCAGCTCGGCGTCATCGAGCTTGGGCTGCCCACGCAACAGGCTGTTGGCAGCGCTCATGCCTGAAGTCGCCGGCGCGCCGGACGGGGCGGAGGCCGAGGCGACGGCCTCGGCGGCCAGCGAGGCCGCATCGCCGTTGCTGTGGGTCGGCAGGGCGAGTTTGAGGGTGCCCCAACCAGGTAGCTTGAGCGCGTTCATCGCGGCCGGGCTGCTCTGCAATTGCGGCAGGGTGGCCCAGGTCTGTTGTGCCAGCACGTCTTTGAGTTGCGGACGGACCGCGAGCAGAACCGGTGTGGTGACCAGGGAACGGCTGTCGCTGACGGTCTTGGCGCCCGCGGTCGCCTCCAGCCGGGCCTCGGCGATGCCGCTGGCCGGAATCCACAGTGCCGGGCGGTCGCCGAGCTCGCTCGGCCAGGCGTTGGCGAAACCGCCCACCACCCGGTCGGATTCGGCGGACTGCACCCGTACCTTCACGCAGCGGTCACCCACCGGGCTGACCGACTCGTTGTATTTGTTGGCCAGTCCCTCGATGTGCGTAGAGATGGTCGGGTCGGCGATCACCGCGACCCCGAGCTCGCCGTCCACGCAGCGCGCGGCCGCGGCGTCGCTGCGGCCGGCGAGGACGTCACCGAAGAACTTCCACAGGATCATCGCGCCGACCACGGCCACCACGGTGACCAGGGCGACGATCACGCCGACACTGACCCCGCGGCGCCCGGACTCGACGGCGCGATGGCTGCCGGTCCACTCACCGCCGTCCCAGTCGCCGCGCTGTCGGCTCGTCGGGGTGGACGGCGGTGGCGGCTCGGAAACCGCACCGAACTGCGCGGTCGGCTGATCGTCGGCGTAATCGTCGGCGCCGTACTCGTCGGAGTACTGGGTGTCGTACTCCGGCTCGTAGCCATCGGCGTCGTCGGCATACTTGCCGCGGTAACCGTCGATGTACTCGTCGTCGTAACCGTCGTCCTCGACGTAGTCCGCTTCGTCGTAGTCGGCGTACTCGGAATCGCGATAGTCCGACTCGTAGTCGTCGTCGCCGTCGGCGTACTGGGGCGCACGGTAATCAGGCTCGGCCCGGTAGCCCCGGTCGTCCCGATAGTCGGGCTCGGGTCGGTACCCGGGCGCGTCCCGGTACCCGCGATCGGCCTGATGCCCGGGCGCGTCGAAATCGTCGCCGGCGCGCCGTGACTGCTCGCGGCGGGGAGGCTCGTAGTCGTCGGAATACCCGGACTCGCCGACGTGCGGCTCGTCCGGGGCATCCTCAGGGTCGGGAATGCTGTGCCTGCCCATTCCTAACCCCTGTATGTCTCGCGCCGACTAGTCATCCGGACCCGCCGAAGTCTAATCACTTCCCGGCGATGCTCGCTTTGAACTCGCGGCGGCGTCGGTGCAGGATCGGCTCGGTGTAGCCGTTGGGCTGCGCCGCCCCGGACAGGATCAACTCCTGCGCCGCGCCGAACGCGATGCTGTCATCCGGGTTGGGGGCCATCGCCAGGTAGTCGGGATCCCCGGCGTTCTGCTCGTCGACGACCGCGGCCATCCGGCGCAGGCTGGCCTTGACGTCCTCCTCGGTGATGATGCCGTGGCGCAGCCAGTTCGCCAGCAGCTGGCTCGAGATCCGCAGGGTGGCGCGGTCTTCCATCAGCGCCACATTGTGGATGTCGGGCACCTTCGAGCAGCCGACGCCGGCGTCGATCCAGCGGACCACGTAGCCCAGGATCGACTGGCAGTTGTTGTCCACCTCTTCGTGGATCTCCTCGGGCGACCACGTCAGTGAGGAGTCCGCCAGCGGGATGGTCAGCAGCTCTTCGATGGTGCTGCGCTTCTTGCCGGCCAGTTCCTTCTGCACCGCCTCGACGTCCACCTGGTGGTAGTGCATCGCGTGCAGGGTGGCAGCGGTCGGCGACGGCACCCACGCGGTGGTGGCGCCGGCCTTCGGCTGGCCGATCTTCTGCTCGACCATGTCGGCCATCAGATCGGTCATGGCCCACATGCCCTTGCCGATCTGCGCCTTGCCTGCCAGACCGGTGGCCAGGCCGACGTCGACGTTGTTGTCCTCGTAGGCCTTGATCCAGGGCTGGCTCTTCATGGCGCCCTTGCGGATCATCGGGCCGGCCTCCATCGAGGTGTGGATCTCGTCGCCCGTGCGATCCAGGAAGCCGGTGTTGATGAACACCACGCGGTCGGCCGCGGCCTTGATGCAGGCCTTCAGGTTGACCGTGGTGCGGCGCTCCTCGTCCATGATGCCGACCTTGAGGGTCCCGCCCGGCAGGCCGAGCACGTCCTCGACGCGGCCGAACAGTTCGCAGGCGAAGGCCACCTCGTCGGGGCCGTGCATCTTGGGCTTGACGATGTACACCGACCCGGTGCGGCTGTTGGTCAGCTCACCGTTCTCGTCGGTCGACTTCAGCCCGTGCATGGCGATCAGGCCGGTGAACAGCGCGTCCTGGATGCCCTCGGGGATCTCGTTACCTTCGGCGTCGACGATCGCGTCGTTGGTCATCAGGTGCCCGACGTTGCGCACGAACAGCAGGCTGCGGCCGGGCAGGGTCAGCTCACCCTCGCCGTCCGGGGTGGTGAAGGTGCGGTCGGGGTTGAGCACGCGGGTGAAGGTCTTGCCGCCCTTGCTGACCTCTTCGGCCAGATCGCCCTTGTTCAGGCCCAGCCAGTTGCGGTAGCCGAGCACCTTGTCGTCGGCGTCGACGGCGGCCACGGAGTCCTCGAAGTCCATGATCGTGGTGATCGCGGACTCCAGCACGACATCCTTGATGCCCGCGGCGTCGGTGGAGCCGATCGGGGAGTCGGGGTCGACGAGGATCTCGATGTGCAGGCCGTGGTTCTTGAGCAGGACCGACCACTGCGGCTGGCCCAGCTCACCGGTGTAGCCGACGAACTGCTCGGGCGTGGCCAGGCCACTCGACAGGTCATCGCCGTAGGTGACCAGCAGCTGGCCGTCGTCGATCTTGAGACCCTTGGCCTCGGCCCAGGTGCCCGCGGCCAGCGGCACGGCCTCGTCCAGGAAGTTGCGGGCGTAGGCGATGACCTTGTCGCCGCGCACCTGGTTGTAACCCTTGCCCTTCTCGGCGCCGTCCTCTTCGCTGATCACGTCCGTGCCATACAGCGCGTCGTACAGCGAACCCCAGCGCGCGTTGGCGGCGTTGAGCGCGAAGCGGGCGTTGAGGATCGGCACCACGAGCTGCGGACCGGCCGTCGAGGTGATCTCGTCGTCCACGCCGGAGGTGGTGATGGTGAAGTCGGCGGGCTCGGGCAGCAGGTAGCCGATATCGGTGAGGAACTGCTTGTAGGCCTCGGGATCGACGGGCTCCAGCACGTGCGAGCGGTGCCACTTGTCGATCTGCGCCTGCAGATCGTCGCGACGGGCCAGGAGTTCCTGGTTCTTCGGGGTGAGGTCAGCGACGACCTTGTCCACGCCGGACCAGAAGCTGTCCGGGTCGACGCCGGTGCCCGGCAGTGCCTCTTTCGTGATGAAGTCGTGCAGCACCTGCGCGACACGCAGGTTTCCGACAGTCACGCGATTGGTCATGCGCGTTTCCTCCCTCGGCTCCAGGCACCGTGCGATGCCTGCCGTTTATCCAGCTTACCCATTGGTAACGTCGGCCTTTCAGCCGTCCAGCCTGCTGAGCAACAGCTCACACCGGTTTGCCAGAGTGACCCGCAACGGAGCCGCCCGCTCGGCGATGCGCTGTTGGGCCCTGACGTATTCGGCACGCCCGGCCGGTGTTTCGATGGCGATCGGCTCGAAACCATACTGCGTCAAGTCGTATGGGCTGGCACACATATCGACCGCCCGCGCGTCGGCCGCCAGATCGAGCGCGTCCATCACCAACTCCGACGGCACCAGCGGCCCGAGTTTGTAGGCCCACTTGTAGGTGTCCATGGCGGCATGGATGCAACCGGGCTGCTCGGTGTCGATCTGCTGCTCCCGGCTCAGTTGCCGGTCGTTGCGGGGCACGGCGTCGTCGGTGAAGAAGCGGAAGGCGTCGAAGTGGGTGCACCGCAACGGCATCGACTCGACGACGGCGTCGGTTCCGGTGGCGCCGAGGCGCAGTGGAACCTGGTCGTGGCGTAGCTGGGGAGCCCGGTAGACCATGGCCCATTCATGGAGTCCGAAGCAGTTCATCCGGGGTGTTCGCATCGCGGTCGCACGCATCAGCCGCGCGACGAATCGGACCGTCTCGGCGCGTGAGCGCAGGTAGTCGTCACCGACCGCGACACCGTGCGGGTGGGGTCCGTAGCCGGTGCGTCGCAGGTACTCGTCGGCGCCCTCGCCGGTGAGCACCACCCCGTACCCGGGATGCCATCGACGTAGCTGTCGGGGCCGGAGGCTGTAGTAGGTGAACAGGAAATCCCACACCGGATGGGGCTCACCGGCGTGTTGGCGGCGCAGGTGCGGTGTGAGGAAGTCGTCGGCGCGTCGCCGGTGTGATTCCGCCCGGGCCGCCCAGTCCGGGGCCGCCAAGACCTCCTCGGTTTCGGCGACACCCGGAAGGGTCAGTCCAGCCGCGCCGGATCCAGCGCGTCCTTCCATGTCTCCTCCACCAGGTGGCCCGCTGCCGCCGTTCGGCTCGAGCCTACCTGGGGAGATGCGGGCTCAGTCGTGCGCGCCGGTGGTGACCACCAGTCGGCCCGTGGTCTGCCGGGCCTGCATGCGCTCCAGTTGGGCCGGCAGGTCCGACCACGCCACCTCGGCACCGATGACCGTCCGGATGGCTCCGGTGCGCAGCATTTCGAGCAGCTTGACGTGGGCGTCCAGGCCTTCGGACCGTGCGGGCCAGTTGAAACCGAGAGTGCGACGGACCGCGAGCGGGTCGGTGACATAGACCAGGCAGACCCCGCAGACGTCGAAGTTGCCGTACGCGATGGGACGCGGCGAGAGGTAGTCGCCGTCCTCCAGCGCGATGTCCTCGGCGAACCCGGCCATCAGGTGGCGGCCGTGCAGGCCCATGCAGCGGAAGGTGTCGGTGGTCACGCTGCCGCCGACCGCGTCGAAGGCGACGTCGACCCCGCGGCCGTAGGTGAGGTCCATGACCTGCTCCACCCAGTCGCCGTTGCGGTAGTTGATGGCGTGGTCGGCGCCGAGCTGCTTGCAGAATTCGACCTTCTCGTCGCTGCCTGCGGTGGCGATCACGCGGGCACCGAGCGCCTTGCCGAGTATCAGCGCACCCGATCCGGTCCCACCGGCGGCCGCGTGCACCAGCAGCGTCTCGCCGGGCTTGAGCCGGCCCCGCTCGTACAGCGCGAACCAGCCGAGGTGGAAGGGGTAGTGCAGCGCGGCGCCGTCGGCGTCACTGATCCAGGCGGGCAGTTCCAGGGCGGTTGCCGCGTCGACGATGGCGTACGACGCGTATCCGCCGAAGGCCATCGACGGGATACCGACGATGCGCCGGCCCACCAGGTGCTCGGCGCCGAGCCCGGCGCTCTCCACCACGCCGACGGCTTCCATGCCGGGAATGAACGGCGGCTGCAGGGGCATGGTGGTGTATCGGCCCTGGATGACGTCGATGTCGTTGAAGTTCAGGCAGAAGGCGCGCACCGCGACCCGGACTTCACCGGGTCCGGGCGCGCGGACCTCGACGGTTTGGCGTTCGAGGACCTTCGCCGGGTCACCGAGGGCGGTGGCCACCCACGCTTCGGCCGAAATCGGCTTGGCTGCAACATTATTCACTGGTCAAAACCTCCATGGCGCATTTGTCATTACACGATGTAACAACAAATGTGACACCATGGCAATGGTGAGTTCCGGTAGGCGGCCATCGTTGTGCCAAACTTCGGCTGATCGGCCCGGCGATGTGAGGAGACAGCGTGGAGTCGCGTTCGGCCGGCACGCGCCACCGGCGGCAGGGGTCACGGCCCGACCCGTCGATCGACGAGGCCGTATTGAGCGCCACGCGCCGGTTGCTGGTGCAGCGTGGCTACGCGGCGACGTCCATCGACCTGATCGCCGGCACGGCCGGAGTCAGCCGCCCGACCATCTACCGCAGGTGGAAGTCCAAGGCGCTGCTCGTCCATGAAGCCGTCTTCCCGGATCTGGACCCGGCCGCACCGAGCGACGACGTAGCCACCGAGATCACCCGGCTGTGTCGCGGTGCGTACCTGCTGTTCCGCGATCCCGCTGTGCGGGAATCGATCCCGGGCCTGTTGACCGACCTGCGGGCCGACTCCGACATCCGCAGGCTCATGACGGAGCGCCTCGACGCTGCCGCGCGCACCCAGCTGGCGTCCCTCGTGAACGACGCCGCCTCACAGGGGCAGGCCCGTCGGCAGGTCGATATCGACACCGTCATGGATGCGATCGGCGGCGCCGCGATGTACGCCGTGTGTGTCCGGGGCATCGACGACTCGGATCAGGCCGTCGAGCGTGCGTCGACCGATCTGGCCGACCTGATCCTGCGTGGGTTGCTCGCTCGACCCGGGGGATAGGCCTGCGGCTCAGATGCGGTGGGTACCGTCGCGCACTGTGCCGACCAGGTCCTCGACCAGGTCCTCCAGCGCCACCATCGCGATGACGGTGTCGTCCGGGCCTTGATCATGCTCTTCGCGCGCATGCTCTTCGCGCGAGCGCTCATCGACGACCAGCGCGAGGTGACTGTTGCTCCGCCGCATCCGCGACAGCGCGTCGGGCAGCGGTGTCGAGGCCGGGATCCGGGGCAGCGGTCGCACCATCGACACATCGAGCACCGCATCGGGATCGTTGATCTGGGGCAGCACATCTTTGATGTGTAGGTATCCGATGAACTCCCCGAAGGCATCGGCCACCGGGAACCGCGAGTACCCGGTTTCGGTGAGCGCCCGCTCCACGTCGCCCACCGTCGGCCCCGAGCCCGGTGCGGCGACCCGGATCGCATGAATCTCGTTCAGCGGCATCGCCACGTCGTTGACCGTGCGGCTGCGGGTCTGCAGCGCCCGGGTCAACCGACCGTGCTCCTCGGTGTCGAGCAGTCCCTCCGACACCGATTCGGCGATCATCTCGGACAGTTCGACGGTCGACACGGCCGATTCCAGTTCGTCCTTCGGCTCGACGCGGAATGCCCGGAGAGTGACGTTGGCGCACCAGTTGTAGAACGCGATGAACGGCCGGGCCGCCCGGATGTAGACCAGGTACGGCGGGATCAGCAGCATCGCCGCGGTCTCGGGACCCGCGATGGCGATGTTCTTCGGGACCATCTCACCGAGCAGCACATGCAGGATCACCACGATGGCCAGCGCGACGAAGAACGAGACCGTGTGCAGCACGGCATCGGACACCCCGACCAACGCGAACGGTTTCTCCAGCAGGTGTGCGACGGCCGGTTCACCGACCCGGCCCAGCAGGATCGAGCAGATCGTGATGCCCAGCTGAGAGCCTGCCAGCATCAGTGACAGGTGCTCGCCGGCCCGAATGACGGTGACGGCGCTGCGTTTACCCTGTTCGGCCAAGGCCTGCAGCCGATCCCGGCGGGCCGAGATCAGCGCGAATTCCGCGGCCACGAAGAACGCGTTGGCCGCCAGCAGCAGCACGGTCAACAGCACACCGAGAATGTCACCCATCGCTGTTCTCCCGGTGGCCGAGGCTGGTCAGCTCGAGCAGGTCGATCCGGCGGCCGTCCATCCGCACCACGGTGGCCAGCCAGTGCGTCGGCTTGTCGGGATCTCCGTCGGGATCGAACGCGGTGAGCTCCACGGACTCGCCGGTCTCCGGTATGTGTCCGAGTTCCTGCAGGACCAGCCCGCCGATGGTCTCGTATTCGCCTTCCAGCGCCCGGAATCCGGTGCTCGCCGCCACCTCGTCGATACGAAGCAGCCCGGACACCTGCCACCCTTCTCCGGCCGGCACCACGTCGGGAGTGGCGTCGTCGTGCTCGTCACGCACGTCGCCGACGATCTCCTCGATCAGATCCTCGACCGTCACCATGCCCGCGGTGCCGCCGTATTCGTCGACGACGAGCGCGGTCTGCAATCCGTTGGCGCGGATCTGAGTCATCACGGCGTCGCCGTCGAGGGTGGACGGCACGGTGGCCACCGGCAGCGCCAGGGCGGCCAGCCGGGTCTTGTCCCGGTCTTCGCGTGGAATCGTGAACACCTGCTTGATGTGGACGACGCCGATGGTCTCGTCGAGGTCGCCCTCGACGATCGGGAACCGGGAGTAGCCGGTGCGGATCGCGGCGTTCATCAGGTCGGCGACGGAATCGCCCGCGTCGAGGACCTCGATCTTGGAGCGCGGGGTCATCAGTTCCTCGGCGGAGCGCTCGCCGAACTGCAGTGAGCGGTGCACCAGCAACGCGGTGGACGGGTCGAGCGACCCGCTGCGGGCGGAGTTGCGCACCAGTGATGCCAATTCCTGGGCCGAGCGTGCCGACCGCAGTTCCTCTGCCGGTTCGATGCCCAGGCGCCGCAGGATCCAGTTCGCGGTGCCGTTGGTCAGCCGGATGACCGGGGTGAACAACATCGAGAACAGCAGTTGGAACGGCGCGGCCGCCCGGGCTGTCGGGACCGGGCGGGCGACCGCCAGGTTCTTGGGGACCAGCTCGCCGAACACCATCGACAGCGATGTCGCGATGAGCACCGCCAGGAACAGGGAAAGTCCACCGGCGAATCTGGCGGGGATCCCGAGCGCGTCGAGGCCGGGGCGGATCAACTCGCCGACGACGGGTTCGGCGAGATAACCGGTGGCCAGCGTGGTGATCGAGATGCCGACCTGGGCTCCGGAGAGCTGAAAGGACAGCGTGCGGTGGGCGCGGCGGACCAGTTGGTCGCGGCGGTCGCCGGTGCGGGCGTTGGCCTCGACCGTGCTGCGCTCCAGTGCGGTCAGAGAGAACTCGGCGGCCACGAAAACCGCGGTGCCGAAGGTGAGCAGGACGATCGCCAGGATCGACAGCAACGACATGATCACGTCGGTTGAGCTGCCCATCAGATGCTCATCAGTGCTGCGCCGGGCCCGGGGCCCGGCCGACTAGGAGAGGGGTCGTCAGCTTCCGCGCTGAGAAGTGACTGCTGTTCCACCCCGAAGGCCGGTTCAGAACCGGAGGCCTCGGTGGGTGCCTGCGGCACGTGAACCCTTTCGTTCGATCTGACCGAGCGGACGAATGGGCGATGCGCCACCGTCCGCGCGGTATCCAGGAACCCCAATAGTATCGCGACTCGCCGGATTACCAGCCGGTCGGTAGCGGATGCCCTTCGGCGAAACCGGCGGCCGACTGCACGCCCAGGACCACCTTCTCGTGCAGCTCCGCGAGGTTGGTGGCGCCGACATAGGTGCAGGTGCTGCGCACCCCGGAGGTGATGTGGTCGAGCAGATCCTCGACCCCGCCCCGGCCCGGGTCCAGGCTCATCCGCGAGGACGAGATGCCCTCCTCGAACAGGGCCTTGCGGGCCCGGTCGAACTGGCTGTCCCCGGCGGTACGGGCGGCCACCGCGCGCTTGGAGGCCATGCCGTAGCTCTCCTTGTACGGGCGCTCATCCCGGTCGTGCAGCAGATCGCCGGGGGACTCGTAGGTTCCGGCGAACCAGGAGCCGATCATCACGTTCGACGCCCCGGCGGCCAGCGCCAGTGCCACGTCACGCGGGTGCCGGACTCCGCCGTCGGCCCACACGTGGGCACCGAGTTCCTTTGCCGCAGCAGCACATTCGACGACCGCGGAGAACTGTGGCCGACCCACGCCGGTCATCATCCTGGTGGTGCACATCGCCCCGGGGCCCACGCCGACCTTGACGATCGAGGCGCCTGCCTGAATGAGGTCGCGGGTGCCCTCGGCCGAGACCACGTTGCCCGCCGCCAGCGGCAGGCCGAGGTCCAGGGCGGCCACCGACTTGATGGCGTCGAGCATCTTGACCTGATGACCGTGGGCGGTGTCGATGACCAGCAGGTCGACCCCGGCCTCGGCCAGGGCGCGGGCCTTCGCGCCGACGTCACCGTTGATTCCGACGGCGGCGGCGATACGCAGCCGCCCGGCGGAGTCGACGGCCGGGGTGTAGATGCCGGCCCGCACTGCGGCGGTGCGGGTCAGCACGCCGGCCAGGGAGCCGTCCGCCGTGGTGAGCACCGCCAGATCGATCGGCGCGTGCTCGAGGAGGTCGAACACCTTTCGCGGGTCGGTTCCCACCGGCGCGGTGACGAAGTCCGTCACCGCCACCTCGCGGATCCGGGCGAACCGGTCCACCCCCGCGCAGCTCGCCTCGGTGACCAGTCCGATCGGCCGACCCTCGAACACCACCACCGCGGCGCCGTGCGCACGCTTGTGCAGCAATGCCGCGGCGTCGGACACCGAGTCCTCAGGGCCGAGGGTGACCGGCGTGTCCACCACCAGGTCGCGGCTCTTGACGAACTGCACGGTATCGGCGACCACGCTGCTCGGCAGGTCCTGCGGCAACACCACGATGCCGCCGCGCCGGGCGATGGTCTCGGCCATGCGCCGGCCCGCCACCGCCGTCATGTTCGCCACCACCACCGGGATGGTGGTGCCGGAACCGTCGGCGGTGGACAGATCGACGTCGAACCGCGATGCCACGTCCGACCGCCCCGGGACGACGAAGACGTCGTTGTAAGTCAGGTCGTACGGGGGGATGTGTCCGTTCAGGAATCTCACTGGAACCTCACCCAACTGAGCCTACTCAGGCGGGAACTTCGCTGCGGTCTCCGCTCCACAGCGTGTGGAACTTCTGGCCGGGCTCGGCGTCGGTGCGCCCGTAGGTGTGCGCGCCGAAGAAATCACGCAGGCCCTGGGTCAGTGCGGCGGGCAGCCGCTCGGTGCGCAGCGCGTCGTAGTAGGACAGCGACGACGAGAAGCCGGGAATCGGGATGCCCAGCTCCGTGGCCGTCACGACCACGCGGCGCCAGCTGTCGATGGCCGATTCGACCGCACTGCGGAAGTACGGCGCGGCGATCAGCGTGGCCAGGTCCGGATCGGCGTCGAACGCCTCCTTGATCCGGTTGAGGAACTTGGCGCGGATGATGCAGCCGCCGCGCCAGATGGTGGCCAGGTCACCCGGGGTGAGGTTCCAGTCGTATTCGGCGCTGCCGGCCTGGATCTGGTTGAAGCCCTGGGCGTAGGCAATGATCTTGGACGCGTACAGCGCCTGGCGCACGTCCTCGGTGAATTGCTCTGCGTCACTGGGCTTTGCGCCGAGATCGCCGGAGGCCAGGCCGGTCGTGGCCTTGCGCTGGGGGACCGAACCCGACAGGGCGCGCGCGAACACGGCCTCGGCGATACCGGTGACCGGCACGCCCAGGTCGAGCGCGGATTTGACCGTCCAGCGGCCGGTGCCCTTCTGCTCGGCCTCGTCCACGATGACGTCGACCAGCGGCTTGCCGGTCTTGGCGTCCACCTGGCGCAGCACCTCGGCGGTGATCTCCACCAGGTAGCTGTCCAGCTCGCCCTTGTTCCACTCGGCGAACACGTCGGCGATCTCGGGGGCGGTCAGGCCCAGCGCGTCGCGCAGTAGTTGGTAGGCCTCGCCGATGAGCTGCATGTCCGAGTACTCGATGCCGTTGTGCACCATCTTCACGAAGTGTCCGGCACCGTCCGGGCCGATGTGGGTGCAGCACGGCACCCCGTCGACGTGAGCCGAGATCTCCTCGAGCAGCGGGCCGAGGGACTTGTAGGACTCGGCGGGGCCGCCGGGCATGATCGACGGCCCGTTGAGCGCGCCTTCCTCCCCGCCGGAGATGCCCGCGCCGACGAAGTGCAGGCCGCGCTCGCGGATCGCCTTCTCCCGGCGGATGGTGTCGGTGTAGAGGGCGTTGCCGCCGTCGATGATGATGTCGCCGGGCTCCATGGCGTCCGCCAGCTCGTTGATCACGGCATCGGTCGGGTCGCCCGCCTTGACCATGATGATGACCCGGCGTGGCTTCTCCAGGGCGTCGAGGAATTCCTCGATCGTCTCGCTGCGCACGAACTTGCCCTCGGAGCCGTGCTCGGCCAGCAGCGCATCGGTTTTGGCGATCGACCGGTTGTGCAGCGCAACGGTATAGCCGTGGTGGGCGAAGTTACGTGCGAGGTTGGAGCCCATCACGGCCAGGCCGGTGACTCCGATCTGTGCCGTACCGGAAGTGCTGGTCTTGCTCATGCAGCAGCCTTTCGTTGTTTTGTTGTGTCAGAACGCCTGTCGGACAGGGGTTTATCCAAGTCCGGCGAACAGGCGGTGAAGCTCGGTGAGCCAGGGGACGGCGACGGCCACGGTCGGCACCACCAGCACGGCCGCGGCGGTCAGGTACGCGGTGACGGCCATGGCCACACTGTTGGGCTTGCCGCCCAGCCGGCGCACCCGGATCACGGTGGTCGGCCCGCCCGCGGCCAGTGCACCCGATGGGGTGCGGCCGTTCGCGCAGGCGACCAGCGCCCGGGCCAGGGGAGTGGGGCCCGCGGTGCGTACCGCGGCGTCGTCGGCGAGCAACTCGATCAGCAGCCGGACCGCGTTCAGGGCGTTGGCGCTGCGGACGAACCGGGGGAAGGCGGCGTGGACCGCGGTGAACATCTCCAGCACCAGGTCGTGGCGGGCCCGCAGGTGGGCCCGCTCATGGGTGAGGATCGCGGCGACTTCGTTGTCGGACAACGTGGTCAGCGTTCCCTCGCTGACCACGACGCGACTGCGGACGCCGGGCAGGCAGTAGGCGAGCGGCTGCTCCACGTCGAGGATGCGGAGCTCGTCGCCGGCAAGCGGGCGGTGGGCCGTACACAGATGGGCCGGGACCGCGTCACGGGACTTGCTGAGCAGGTCGACCATCATGCGGTGGTGGGCGCGGCGGCGGCGGGTGGCCACCGCCACCTGGATCACGGCCACGCACAGCCGTCCCCCGATGAACAGGGTCAGGGTGAAGACCACGACCAGGAGTACCCACAACGGCCAACCGAGGGCGTCGATTTCGCTGGTGATGGTTGCGGTCGGCCGGCCATCGGGCCCCGGTACGAACAGGCGGCTGGCGATCGCGATACCGGCTGAGAAGGCCGAGAGCACCGCGGCCAAGGCGATCGACTGCCACAGCACGATTGCCGCGCGTGGGGCACGCAAGGGCCACGCCGCACGGGCCAGCACCGCGGGCACCGGTCCCACCAGGGCCAGTGCGACGAGGGTGAAGGCCAGCGCGGACACGCCGTAAGTCTCTCTCAGGCAGTACCCGAATTACCAGCCGGTGGGGGCAGCTGGTGCTTGCTCTCCAGTTCGGCGAGTGCCCGGCGCAGGGCTCGGGCTTCGTCGATACCGACTTTCTCCACGAAATGAACCAGCGCAGCCTGGCGGCTGCCGGAGTCCGAGGCCTGGTCGAGGGCATCGACCATCAGGCCCGCAACCAGCTCGTCGCGCCCATGGGTGGGCGCGTAGCGGTGCGCGCGGTCATCGCGGTGCTGCACGACGAGGTTCTTCTTCGCCAGTCGTTGCAGCACGGTCATGATCGTGGTGTAGGCCAAGTCGCGGCGGGCGGCCAGCGCCTCATGGACTTGGCGCACTGTTTGGGGTTCGGGCGCGGACCACAGGTGATCCATCACCTCGCGCTCAAGTTCCCCGAGACGCGTCAATTTGGCCATGTTCCGTTCTCTCCTGAGCAGTAAAGCCAGCGTACTACGGGTTTACTACCGCGCGTCGTATGCATTTGGCGATGGCGCGCAGACCGGCCTCCGCAGTCGTTTAGGGCAAGGTCAGCGCCATATGTCGGGTCGTTTGTGAATCGAGTCACAGGGGGTAGCTCTCATCCTTCACGTGACTATAGTAAGGCTAACCTAAGTCAAACTGGAGCCTTCGGAGGTGACATGACGGTCTTGATCGAAGATCCGCTGATCGCGGGTATGGCTATCGAGCGGACGCTGCCGCTGCACGAGTCGAGTCGGCGTTTACGTGAGCTGTATCCGGAGTGTCCGCGGGTCTACGGCGTGGCCGTGGTGGGCGACTTGTCCCGTAGGCGCTGGTGGCCGTTGGCCGAGGCGCTGTCCGCCGACCGGCTGCAGGGCATGTTCGACGCGGCGATGGCCGAGACGGGCAACCGGGCCGCGGTCGCCCAGCAACTGGCCGCCACGTTCATCCATGTGGTGATCGGCCGGGTGGTGCCGCTGCTGGTGCTGGAGGGGCGCGCCTGGGACACCGGCCTGGAGAACCTGTGGGTCCACGTCGACTCCGAGGGTGCGATCGACTGGGTCGGTGTCGTCGATCCGACCCTGCGCGGGCTGCCTGAGGATCCCTATTACTGCGGCCGGGCCGCCCGGTTGGCCAACGCCTGCCACGACGGCATCGTCGCGCTGCCCAGTGAGGCCGCACTGACCACGTGGGTGGCGCATCGCAGTCATCGCGCGCTGGAGCCGCTGTTCGCCCGGTTGGTGGAGATCAGTGACGGCGCCATGTCGATCGCGGCCATGTGGCACATGGTGGGGGCGGCGGTGGTCGGTGCGGCCACCCAGGTCCCGCTGCTGGCCGGCTCCAGCGAGGTGGTGAGCATGCGGCGCGGCCAGGCAGTGCTGGATGCCCTGGTGGGCTTCGGTCTGCCGGTTCGCGGTTGCGGCCGGGCGGGGAAGGTCTTGTTAAATTAGGGCAGCCTTGCCTATTATGTAGATACGAGGCTAACGGACCGAGCCGGAGTCCTGAGGGCTGCAGAGACCCCCGGTCCACTCGAGGGCGGGTCCCGCGTTTCACACGCGGGACCCGCCCGCATCTTTGTGGCGATACGGCGTGTAGACACAAGCACTGTGACCACTGATATCCCCGAAGGTCTGGGCAAGGGGTTCGACACCGAACTGGGCCTGACCTATCTCGAGCTCACCCCCGACGGCGGCCGCGCACAGCTGACGATCCATGACAAGCTGCTGCAGCCCTGGGGCATCGTGCACGGTGGCGTGTACTGCTCGATCGTCGAAAGCCTGGCCAGTGTGTCCGGCCACATCTGGCTGTCGGCGAACGGCGGCGGCACCGTGGTCGGCGTCAACAACAACACCGATTTCCTGCGTGCGATCGGATCTGGCACTGTCACAGCGGTTTCCGAACCGATCCACCGCGGCCGCCGCCAGCAGCTCTGGCTGATCACCATCACCGACGAGGCCGGCAAGCTCGTGGCCCGAGGCCAGGTGCGGCTGCAGAACATTCCCGAGTAACGCCTCCGGTGCGGCCGCGAGCGCTGCCGAACCCCGCCGGCCGTGGCAGGATCGCGCACTATGCGTTTGACCCCGCATGAGCAGGATCGTCTGCTCATCTCATATGCCGCGGACCTGGCGCGGCGCAGGCAGGCTCGCGGCTTGTTGCTCAACCATCCCGAGGCCGTCGCGGTGATCACTGATCACCTGCTGGAAGGCGCCCGCGACGGTCGGACGGTCGCGGAGTTGATGGTGAGTGGTCGCGATGTGCTGACTCGCGACCAGGTCATGGAGGGAGTGCCCGAGATGCTGGACGACGTGCAGGTCGAGGCCACTTTTCCGGACGGCACCAAGCTGGTCACCGTTCACCACCCGATTGTCTGAGCGATGACCAGCGAGGAGCCGAAGGCGGATCGCGCATCGGTCGTGCCCGGCGAAATCGTCTACGGCGACGGTGCGATCGCACTCAATCCCGATGCGCCACGGCTGATTCTGGACATCGTCAACACCGGTGACCGACCGGTACAGGTCGGCAGTCACGTGCACCTACCACAGGCGAACTCGGCGCTGGACTTCGACCGGGACGCCGCCCGCGGGCACCGCCTCGACGTTCCGGCCGGTACCGCGATTCGATTCGAACCCGGTGTGGCCCAGCGTGTTTCGCTGGTGCCACTGGGCGGCACACGTGAGGTCCACGGCATCAGCCTCGACCCGCCCGGGCGATTGGGGGCGTGATGAGCGCTTGCGAGAAGAACCGAGGACACCGATGACCGAATTGACCCGTGCCCGTTACGCGGCGCTGTTCGGCCCGACCACCGGTGACCGGATCCGGCTGGCCGACACCGACCTGTTCATCGAGATCACCGAGGACCGCAGCGGTGGCCCTGGCCTGGCCGGCGACGAGGCGGTGTTCGGCGGCGGCAAGGTCCTTCGCGAGTCGATGGGCCAGGCGAGGGCGACCCGTGCCGACGGCGCACCCGACACCGTCATCACCGGCGCGGTGATCATCGACCACTGGGGAATCATCAAGGCCGACATCGGGATCCGCGACGGCCGGATCGCGGCGATCGGCAAGGCCGGCAACCCCGACATCATGACCGGGGTGCACCCGGACCTGGTGGTCGGTCCGTCGACCGAGATCATCGCCGGTAACGGCCGCATCCTGACCGCAGGCGCGATCGACTGCCATGTGCACCTGATCTGTCCGCAGATCATGGAAGAGGCCCTCGGCGGCGGCATCACCACGATCGTGGCAGGCGGAACCGGACCGGCCGAGGGCAGCAAGGCCACCACCGTCACCCCGGGCGCCTGGCACCTGGCCAGGATGCTGGAATCACTGGACTCCTGGCCGCTCAACGTCGCGCTGCTCGGCAAGGGCAACACGGTCAGCTCCGAGGCGATGTGGGAGCAGTTGCGCGGTGGCGCGGCGGGTTTCAAGCTGCACGAGGACTGGGGCACCACGCCCGCGGCCATCGACGCCTGTCTCACGGTCGCCGAAGCCGCAGGCGTGCAGGCCAACATCCACACCGACACCCTCAACGAGGCGGGTTTCGTCGAGGACACCCTGGCCGCCATCAAGGGCCGTGGCATCCACGCGTATCACACCGAGGGCGCCGGCGGCGGCCACGCTCCTGACATCATCACCGTTGCCTCCCATCCGAATGTGCTTCCCAGCTCGACCAATCCGACGCGCCCGCACACGGTCAACACTCTCGACGAGCACCTCGACATGCTCATGGTCTGCCACCACCTGAATCCGAGCGTGCCCGAGGATCTGGCATTCGCCGAGAGCCGGATCCGGCCGTCGACGATCGCCGCCGAGGATCTGCTGCACGACATCGGGGCCATCTCGATGATCGGCAGCGACTCGCAGGCGATGGGCCGGGTCGGTGAGGTGGTGCTGAGGACCTGGCAGACCGCGCATGTGATGAAGCGCAGGCGCGGCGCACTCGAGGGGGACGGTCCGGCAGACAACCACCGCGCCCGCCGGTACGTGGCGAAATACACCATCTGCCCGGCCATCGCGCACGGACTCGACGACGAGGTCGGTTCGGTCGAGGTCGGCAAGCTCGCCGACCTCGTGCTGTGGGAACCCGCGTTCTTCGGAGTGCGGCCGCACGCGGTGCTCAAGGGCGGCATGATCGCCTGGGCTGCGATGGGCGACGCCAACGCCTCCATTCCCACCCCGCAGCCGGTCCTCCCGCGGCCCATGTTCGGCGCGGCTCCGGCCGCCGCGGCCGCCACGTCGGTGCACTTCGTCGCACCGCAGGCCATCGAGGACGGACTCGCCGACCGCCTCGATGTTCGTCGAAAGCTGGCCGCGGTCAAGAATGTCCGGCGGATCGGCAAGGCGCAGATGCCGCTCAATGATGCGTTGCCGCACATCGAGGTCGAGCCGGACACCTTCACCGTGCGGATCGACGGGCAGGTGTGGCAGGAACAGCCCGCGGTCGAACTGCCCATGGCCCAGCGATATTTCCTGTTCTAGATGAGCAACCTGGCAACGCTTCTGACCCTGGCCGACTCCCGTTTGCCGACCGGCGGTCACGTGCATTCCGGCGGCGTCGAGGAGGCGGTCACCAGCGGCCTGCTCACCGATGTCGCCACCTTGCGGGCCTTACTGGTCCGGCGGATCCGGACCAGTGGTGTGGTGGCGGCATCGATCGCGGTGGCGGTGCACACCGGGACCCTGGACCCCGGGGCCGCCGATGCTGAAACCGATGCCCGCACACCGGCACCGGCGGCCCGTGAGGCGTCGCGGGCCCAGGGGCGGGGATTGGTCCGGCTGGCCCGGCGGGTGTGGCCGCGACAGGCCTGGGACACGCTCGGGTCTCGGCCGCACCTGCCGGTGGCTGCCGGGACCGTCGCGGCAGCCGCCGATCTGGATCCGGGCCAGACCGCGCTGTCGGTGGTGTACACCACCATGACCGGGTCGGCCACTGCCGCACAACGGTTGCTCGCCCTGGACCCCGCCGATGTCGCGGCGCTGACCTTCGAGCTGTCCGGGTTGTGCGATGAGGTGGCAGCCAAGGCGCTCACCGGGCTGGCCGACCTGTCCGATCCCTTGCTCGACGTCCTGGCGCAACGGCACACCGAACGTGACCGGCCGTTGTTCGTCTCGTAGATCTCCTCAGTACAGCTCTCGAAAGGTCCACCATGCCACCACATCTCATCGACGGCGAGCCCCACACGCATGTCGAGCGGCCCAAACGGGATCGCAAGCCGGGCGAGCCGTTGCGCATCGGTGTCGGCGGGCCGGTCGGATCCGGCAAGACCGCCCTGGTGGCCGCCCTGAGCAGGCAGCTGCGTGACGAGCTGTCGTTGGCCGTGTTGACCAACGACATCTACACCACAGAGGACGCCGACTTCCTGCGCAGGCACGCGGTCCTGCCCGACGAGCGGATCGCCGCGGTCCAGACCGGGGGATGTCCGCACACCGCGATCCGCGACGACATCACCGCCAACCTCGATGCGATCGACGACCTGATCGAGGCAAACCCACCCTTGGACCTGATCCTCGTCGAGTCCGGTGGTGACAACCTCACCGCGACGTTCTCGTCGGGCCTGGTCGACGTGCAGATCTTCGTCGTCGACGTGGCCGGGGGCGACAAGGTGCCGCGCAAGGGTGGGCCCGGCGTGACCTACTCGGACCTGTTGGTGATCAACAAGACTGATCTGGCGTCGTTGGTGGGGGCCGATCTCGACGTGATGCGGCGCGACGCGGCCAAGGCTCGGCAGGACAGGCCCACGGCGCTGATCTCACTGACCGAGGATCCGACGGCGGGACCGGTGCTGGCCTGGGTGCGCGAGCAGTTGAAAGTCGCCCAGGCGTCGCCCGCGTAATGCACGCGCATGTCGTGATTGCGGCTTCGCCGGGGCGGTTGCCGCGGATCGAGGCGCGCGGCGGGCTGGCCGGGCGGTGCACCGAACCCGACACGGTGCATCTGATCTCCACCGCCGCCACCCCACTCGGCGGCGACACCTTGACGGTGCGGTTGGTGGTGGAGGCCGGGGCCCGGCTGCGGATCCGCACCGCCGCGGCGACGATGGTGCTCCCCGGCGGACATACGAGGCAATCGGGCGCGCAATGGGAACTCGAAGTGGCCGGGCAGCTGGACCTCGATCCGGAGCCCACCGTGGTGGCCGGTGGTTCTGGGCATCGGGTGACCACGCGCCTGGCAATCGCGGAGTCGGCGCAGGTGCGCATTCGGGAGCGGGTACAGATCGGCAGATCCGGTGAGTGGGAAGGATTCTGGTCGTCGGCATTGCACGCCGACGTCGGATCGACGCCACTGCTGCGTCATCGCATCGAACTCGGCTGCGGGGCAGTGGGTGACGACATCCTGACCGCGCCCCGGGCATGCGTCAGCGAACTGCGTTATCCCGCACCCGCATTCGAGGCACCCGGAACCGTGCTGGAGTTGGCCCGCGGCGGCAGCCTGGCCACCTGGCAGGGGGACCGGCTGCCGCCCGAGACGACAGTGGGCTAGGAGGCCGCTTTCTCGGTTTCCTGGACGGAAGCCGCGATCTCCTCGAGTTCCTCGATCCTGGTGCGGGCGTAGGCCTGCTGCTCGGTGATGGTGAGCTGCCCGCGCTTGGTGCTCAGGAACGTCACGCCCCAGGACAGCACCGTGACCAGCCGGCTCTTGAACCCGACGATGTACACCAGGTGCAGCACCAGCCAGCACACCCAGGCGAAGAACCCGGAGAACTCGACTGGGCCGACCTTGGCGACCGCGGAGAATCGCGACACCGTCGCCATCGAGCCCTTGTCGAAATACTCGAACGGGGCCCGGATCTTCGGGCTGGTGCCTGCGACCTCACGCTTGATCAGCTTGGCGGCGTAGCGGCCGCCCTGGATCGCGCCCTGGGCGACGCCGGGCACGCCTTCGACGGCGGCCATGTCGCCGACCACGAACACGTTGGGGTGACCCGGGATCGTCAGGTCGGGCTCCACCTTGACGCGGCCGGCCCGGTCCAGTTCGACCCCGGCCTGCTCGGCCAGATCCTTGCCGAGTGGGCTGGCCGAGACACCGGCCGACCACACCTTGCAGGCCGATTCGATGCGGCGCAACGTGCCGTCTGAATCCTTGACGGTCAGACCATTGCGGTCGACGTCGGTCACCATGGCGCCGAGCTGAACCTCGACCCCCATCTTCTCCAGCCGGGCCTGGGCCCGCTTGCCCAGCTTCTCGCCCATGGGCGGCAGCACGGCCGGTGCGGCATCGAGCAGGATCACCCGAGCCTCGGTGGGATCGATGTGCCGGAAACTGCCGCGCAGGGTCTGGTCCGCCAATTCGGCGATCTGCCCGGCCATTTCGACACCGGTCGGGCCGGCGCCCACCACGGTGAAGGTCAGCAGCTTGGCCCGGCGCACCGGATCGCTGGAACGCTCGGCCTGTTCGAACGCACCGAGGATGCGGCCGCGGAGCTCCAGCGCATCGTCGATCGACTTCATGCCGGGGGCGAACTCGGCGAAATGGTCGTTGCCGAAGTAGGACTGCCCGGCGCCCGCGGCGATGATGAGGCTGTCGTACGGGGTGGAGTAGGTGTGCCCGAGTAGCACCGAATCCACCGTCTGGTTCTCCAGATCGATGTGGGTGACGTCGCCCAACAGCACCTGGGCGTTCTTCTGCTTGCGCAGGATCACGCGGGTGGCCGGCGCGATCTCGCCCTCGGAGATGATGCCGGTGGCCACCTGGTACAGCAGCGGCTGGAACAGGTGGTGGGTGGTGCGGGCGATCAGCTTGACGTCGACGTCGGCACGTTTGAGGGTCTTGGCGGCGGTGAGGCCACCGAAACCCGATCCGATGATGACTACCTTATGCCGATCCGATGCCGTAGCTCCGGGATGGCTCATTGCTGCTCCTCGCGGACGTGTTTGCCACTCGTAATAACCGTAAGGTTAGTCGGCGCGATTCCCGCCTGTGCGGTGAGATACCCAACCGAACCGAATGTTTACCCGGATATCAGTGGTTTCAATGCCTCGGCAGCGGCGGTGATACCGCCGGGCACGTAGCCGCCCATGGTGACCGGGCTGAGGATCACCCCGTTCACGCCGGCATCGAAGAGCTTGGTCTTGAGCTGTTCGGCGATCTGCTCAGCGCTGCCGAACACCGCACGATTCTGGAAGTCGGGCGGGATGGCATCTGCGGTGAACTGCTCACCGATCAACGCGATCACCAGCATGCTGGTCTCCAGGGTGGCCGGATCCCGGTCGATCCGCTCGCACTCCTGACGGATCACATCGAGCTTGCGGGGCAACTCGTCGAAGTTCGCGATGATGTTGAGGTGGTCGAAGTGCCGGGCCGCCAGCGGGATGGTCTTCTTTTCGCCGCTGCCGCCGATCATCAGCGGAATGTGGTCGCGGAAGCGAGGATTGGCCATCGCCTCGACCGTGCGGTAGTACTTGCCGCTGAACGTCGGGCGCTCACCGGCGAGCATCGGAAGGATGATCTGCAGTGCCTCGCCGAGCTTGTTGAAGCGGTCGGTGAAGGTGCCGAACTCGTATCCGAGCTGGTCATGCTCGAGTTCGAACCAGCCGGTGCCGATACCGAGGATGGCGCGGCCCTGGCTGATCACGTCGAGCGTGGTGATGGCCTTGGCCAGCAGCGTCGGGTTGCGGTACGTGTTGCCGGTGACCAGGGTGCCCAGCTGAACCTTTTGAGTCGCGGTCGCCAGTGCGCCGAGTGCGGTGTAGGCCTCAAGCATCGGCTGGTCTGGAGTGCCGAGACCAGGCAGCTGATAGAAGTGGTCCATCACGAAGACGGAGTCGAAGCCGGCAGCCTCGGCTTCCTGAGCCTGCGCGATGACGGTCGGGAAGAGTTCGGAAACGCCGGTGCCGTAGGAGAAGTTCGGGATCTGGAGTCCGAGTCGGATTGTCACTTCTCCGACCTTAGCGCGCTATCCCAGGGTGGCGAGCGTACCGCGGCTGACGTGCATGGTCTGGCCGGTGATGTGGCGAGCTGCCGGCGTGCTCAAAAACACTGCAAGACGGGCGAACTCGTCGGCAACCGACGGCGGCGTGGTGCCGAGGCCGTCGTAGCCGGGCTCGGCGGACAGGCCTGGGGCGATGGCGTTGACGGTGATGCCGCGGGTGCCGAAGTAGGCGGCCTGGCCTGCGGTCCAATCGCCGAGGGCGGCCTTGACCGCGGCTTCGGCGCTGCCCTCACGAGGGCTCGCGGGCACGACGTTGATGATGGAACCGCCCGAGCGCAGGTGGTCGCCGACGATCTGCACGGTCAGCACCGCCGAGACCACGGTGGCGTCCAGCGCGTTGCGCCAGGCGGTGGCCAGGTCGCTCAGTGTGAAGGTGCGGGGGTCCTTGGACTCGAACAGCGGAGCCGGGACGTTGACCAGCGTGTCGAGGTGATGGGGGAACAGCGAGCGGGCGTTCTCGAGGCTGGCGGGATCGGTGTTGTCGAACACGATCGACGCGACGTCGAGCTGCTTGGCGGCCAGCTCCAGATCCTCGCGGCGGGCGCCGGCGATGACCACGTTGTGGCCTGCGTCGAGGAAGCCTGCCGCAATGGTGCGGCCGAGTTCAGTGTCGCCGCCGGTGACCAGCACCTCCGCCATGATGTACCTCCATGTACCCGGGGATCGCCGCGCCGGACGGGGGCGACCAACGGACAATGTTACTGGACAGTAGCTAGGACACGAAACTCGGCGCGCCAAATGTCGGCTCGCATATGGTTGCGGGGATGATCCGACCCAGCGCTCTCACCTGCGTCGACATTGTCGGCGCGGCGGTCTCGTGACGAATCCGCCACGGCTGCCGCGCTGGATATATCTTCCTGCCGCCGCCGGCGCGATCTTCGTGGTGCTGCCCCTGGTCGCGATGGTGGCGAAGGTGGACTGGCCGCGGTTCGGGTCGCTGATCTCCAGCCCGTCGTCCACCGCGGCGTTGAAGCTCAGCCTGGAGACCTCGCTGGCCAGCACGGTGTTGTGTGTGCTGTTCGGGGTTCCGCTGGCGCTGGTGCTGGCCCGCACCGACGGGCTTGTCACCCGGATCGTCCGGCCGCTGATCCTGTTGCCGTTGGTGCTGCCGCCGGTGGTGGGCGGCATCGCGCTGCTGTATGCCTTCGGCCGGCTCGGGCTGGTCGGCCGGTACCTGGAGAGCGTGGGCGTGCAGATCGCGTTCACCACCGTGGCCGTCGTGTTGGCGCAGACGTTCGTGTCGTTGCCATTCCTGGTCATCTCACTGGAAGGGGCGGCCCGGACCGCGGGTGCCGACTTCGAGGTGGTGGCAGCGACGCTGGGCGCCTCGCCGGCGACGGTGTGGTGGCGGGTCACGCTGCCGCTGCTGGGCCCCGGTCTGATCTCGGGAGCCGTGCTGGCCTTCGCGCGCTCCCTCGGGGAGTTCGGCGCCACGTTGACGTTCGCGGGCTCGCGCCAGGGCGTCACCCGCACCCTGCCCTTGGAGATCTACCTGCAGCGCGAGAGCGATGCCGACGCCGCGGTGGCGCTGTCGGTGCTGCTGGTCGTAGTGGCCGCGGTGGTGGTCGTCGGGCTGGGTGGCCGACGGCTGCGGGCCGGTGGTTGGACGTGACGTCGGGCTTGGCGCTGCACGTGCGCGCGGTCGTCGAGAACCGGGGCCTGGACCTGGAATTCGGTGTGCCGGCAGGGGAGGTGCTGGCGGTTCTGGGCCCCAACGGCGCGGGCAAGTCGACGACGCTGCATGCGATCGCGGGACTGGTCGGTCTGGACGCCGGGCGCGTCCAGGTGGGTGATCGGGTGCTGACCGATCCGGTCGCCGGTGTGCAGGTGCCGACCCATGCCCGTCGCGTCGGGTTGTTGTTGCAGGACTCTCTGTTGTTTCCGCATTTGAGTGTGGCGGCCAACGTGGCATTCGGGGCCCGCAGTGGGCGCAGGTTGGGGCATCGCGCCGCACGTGAGAGCGCGCACCGGTGGTTGGCCGAGGTCGACGCCACGGACCTGGCGCACCGGCGCCCTCGCCGGTTGTCGGGAGGGCAGGCCCAGCGGGTGGCGCTGGCGCGGGCATTGGCCGCCGATCCCGAGGTGCTGTTGCTCGACGAACCGTTGGCGGGTTTGGACGTGGCGGTGGCGGCGTCGATGCGCAAGGTGCTGCGGCGCGTGCTGGCGACCAGTGGCCGGTGCGCGGTGCTGATCACCCATGACCTGCTCGACGTGCTGACCCTGGCCGACCGGGTGATCGTGGTGGAGGCCGGGCGGATCATCGAAAGTGGTTCCGCCGCAGAGGTGTTGGCGACCCCCAAGAGTCACTTCGGGGCCCGGTTCGCCGGGGTGAACCTGATCGGCGGCACGGCAGGCGCCGACGGGGTCGTGACCACTGCGTGGGGTGGGAAATGGCACGGCACGCCGTCGGCCGACGTGGCACCCGGGGTGCCGGTGGTGGCGGTGTTCTCGCCGGCGTCGGTCGCGGTGTACCGCGAGGAACCGCACGGTAGTCCGCGCAACACGGTCGCGGTGACGGTCGCCGAGCTCGACAGCCGCGGGCCCGGGATCCGGGTCCGGGCCGATGAGCAGCCCGACGGTGCACCCGGCCTGGCCGCTGACATCACCGCCGAGTCGGCCGCCGAGCTGCGACTGGCCCCGGGGGATACGGTCTATTTCTCGGTGAAGGCGCAGGAGGTTGCGATTCACGCGGCGGGCGCCGGAAGTAAGTGATCCCCCCGACGTAACGCCGGTGTACGTACGTCCGAATCACGTGTTGAGGGCTCTGACATCGCGGGTGTCGGACGTGGGTTGCCAGGTTCGGCGTGGCGCCCCACACACCCGCGTGCCAGCAACTATGCCTACCGTGGCTCAGCTGGCTATATCCCATCTGTCGCAATCGCACTTTTTGGCACTCTAAGAGCAACTCACACTTGCGTCACGGCCGTAACACGGTAGTTTCTTCCCCATGGACGAGTCGGATGCGATGTCACATCGGCGCAGAGGTCTGTCGAACAAGCTGGCGCTGGTCGCGATGACCGGCGCGACCGCAGCGGCCGTTGCGCTGCCTGCGGTGGCGTATGCGGATCCCGTGCCGGCACCTCCGGCGCCGGCGCCTGCCCCAGCTGTGCCCGGTGCGCCTGCACCCGCCGCTCCCGCTCCCGCGCCCGGAGCGCCGGCTCCTGCTCCCGGTGCCCCGGCACCGGCACCGGCGGCGCCCGTCGATCCCAATGCCCCGGCTCCTGCCCCCGCGCCGGCTCCGGCCGACCCGAACGCGCCCGCGCCTGCCCCTGCCGACCCGAACGCCCCCGCCCCGGCTCCCGCGCCGGAGCCCGGCCGGGTCGACAACGCCGCCGGCGGGTTCAGCTACGTCGTTCCCGGTGGCTGGAAGGTCTCCGACGCGACCCAGTTGTCTTACGGACAGGCGTTGTTGACCAAGATCCCGCCGGAGGGCACGCCTGAACCGCCGAACGACACGAGCGTGCTGCTCGGGCGCCTGGACCTGAAGTTGTTCGCCGGTGCCGAGGCCGACAACGCCAAGGCGGCCGTTCGCCTGGCCTCTGACATGGGTGAGTTCTTCATGCCGTTCCCCGGGACCCGGGTGAATCAGGAGACCGTGCCGCTCGATGCGAACGGGCTCTCCGGCGTCGCGTCGTACTACGAGGTGAAGTTCACCGACACGAACAAGCCCAACGGGCAGATCTGGGCCGGTGTCGTCGGCGCGCCGCCCCCCCCAGGGACCCCGCGCGGCCAGCGCGCGCCCGAACGCTGGTTCGTGGTGTGGCTGGGGTCGGCCAGCCATCCGGTCGACAAGGCTGCTGCCGTGACACTGGCCAACTCGATCCGGCCGTGGACACCGCCGGCGGCCCCGGCAGGGGACCCCAACGCGGCGCCGCCGCCGGCCGACCCGAACGCTCCGCCTGCCCGCCCGGGCGTCGGGGTGCCGGTGCCCGTCACCAACGCTCCGCCGGAGATGCAGCCGCCGGCCTGATGTCGGGGCTGCCGGTACGCCGAGAATCGGGCACGCCGAACGCTGATCGTTCCCAATTAGCCAACCGAATCGTTACGTTCGGGAGGTACACCTGGGTTTGAGGCTCAGCGAGCCCGCTGGGCGTTGCCCGTGACAGGCAGGAGACCTGCAATGGACGTAATGGCGGCTACCGAAATCCTGGCTCGTTCCTCCACACTGACCAGCGTCGGCTGGATCGGCTACATCATCATCGGCGCGATCGCCGGATGGATCGCCGGCAAGATCGTCGACGGCGGTGGCCAGGGCATTCTGATGAACATCGTGATCGGTGTGATCGGCGCGCTCGTCGGTGGATTCCTGCTCAGCTTCTTCCTCGACACCGCGTCCGGCGGGTGGTGGTTCACCCTGTTCACCGCGATCCTCGGATCGGTGATCCTGCTCTGGCTCGTCGGACTGGTGCGTAAGCGCGGCTGACCGGAGACGGTGATGGCCACGGGGATCATGACGGCCTGGCAGGTCGTCACCCCGGGGCCGGTGAGTTCGCATCCGCTGCAGCGGGCCGGCGTGCCCGTCCCGCGGCCCGGGCCTGACGAACTGCTCGTCAAGGTTCTGGCTTGTGGGGTGTGCCGCACCGATCTGCATGTGGCGGAAGGAGATCTGGCGGTACACCGGCCACAGGTGATACCCGGGCACGAGGTCGTCGGCGAGGTGGTTGCCGTCGGCGCCGAGTCCGGCGGTGGGTTCGCTCCCGGCGACCGGGTCGGTGTGGCGTGGCTGCGATACACGTGCGGGCAGTGTGTCTATTGCCTGCGAGGTCGGGAGAACCTCTGCCCCGCGTCGAGGTACACGGGCTGGGATGCCGACGGCGGCTATGCCGAATTCACCACCGTCCCCGCCGCATTCGCGCTCCGGTTGCCGGACGGGTACTCCGACGTCGAGCTGGCGCCGCTGTTGTGCGCGGGGATCATCGGGTATCGGTCGCTGTTGCGCACCGACCTTCCCCCGGGCGGGCGGCTCGGGATCTATGGATTCGGTGGGAGTGCGCACCTGACGGCGCAGGTGGCGTTGGCGCAGGGCGCCCGTGTGCACGTGATGACCCGTGGCGAGCGCGCCCGCGAACTGGCCCTGGAGCTGGGCGCGTCGTCGGTGCAGGGCAGCGCCGACATGCCGCCTGAGCCACTGGATGCGGCGATCCTGTTCGCCCCGGTCGGGGATCTGGTGTTGCCGGCGATGGCGGCGCTCGACCGGGGCGGTGTGCTGGCGATCGCGGGTATCCACCTCAGCGACATCCCGCCCTTGAACTATCAGCGCCACCTGTTCCAGGAACGCGAGATCCGGTCGGTCACTGCCAACACCCGTGCCGATGCCCGTGATTTCCTGGCGTTCGCCGGTGACCACCGGATTGCGGTCAGCACCCCGGTGTACGGCTTGGACCGTGCGGACGAGGCATTGGCCGATCTGAGTGCCGGCCGCGTCGCGGGTGCCGCGGTGCTGCGGGTGTAACTCAGAGCGCGGCGAGGGCAGCGCCCAACCGGCCGTCGAGGTCACCGTGGCCGAACGCGTACATCGGTCCGAGGCCGTCGTTGAGCACCCGAGTGAGCCGTGCCATCCCGCGCGCGTCCACCGGCAGCGGTGAGTGCAGGCGCAGGGCGATTGCGTCGATCGTGTCTTCCGCTGCGGCAATGTTCTTCCGATGCAACGGAATTCGCGATGTCCACAGGATGGAGTCGGTGGCGGCCTCGCGCAGGCAACGGCGCAGCGCACGGGCGATGGCCTCCCGCTCGGCGGTCGACGTCAGCCGGGCCGCGCGCGCGGCGATGGCACTGCCCGGGGGAGTCGGCGCGCCGACGGCCAGCATGGCGTCGAGGCGGCCCGACCGGATGCGTGCGGTCAGGCGGGCCCGGATCGAGTGGCGACAGGGGGCGGGGGCACGGTGGGCGGTGGACGCTGGTGTCGCGGAAATTCGGTTGTCGTTCATGGCGATACCTCGTAATTTTTCGTATGCCCAGCCCGGAAGGTCGTGACTATCTAAGACCGTACGCTGGTCATCAATGACTAGTCAAGCCAATTTAGTGGTCACGGCGGTACGCTGAAGTGATGACGACGACGTGGGCCGGTGACACCGAGACCAAACCCGCGCCCGGCCCGCTGGCCCGGATCCAGGCTCTGGTCAACACGATCGAGTTGCCTGCCGGACCCGACCGGCTCGCGGACGTCGGCGACGCGGCGCCCTGGCTGGCCGCCAACGGGTTGCTCGCCTCAGGGGCAACTCCGACGGCAGCCGAACTGGACCTGGTACGCCGGGTGCGCGAAGCGTTGCGCGCGCTGCTCGTGCACAACACCGGTGGTCCGCGCCCGGGCGCTGATCACCTGGCCGTCCTGCGGGGGCTCGCCGACGCGTCCACCGCGAGGGTCGATCTGGGTCCCGACGGTCAGGTGCGGTTGGCGGCCGCCGGAGACGGGGTGGGCGAGCGTCTGCTGGAACTGCTGCTGGTAATGCGCGACGCGCAGCGCGACGGCACGTGGGCACGGCTCAAGGCGTGTGGGAACGACGAATGTATGTGGGCGTTCTACGACCGGTCCCGCAATCACGGCGGTACCTGGTGCGACATGGCCAGCTGCGGGAACATGTTGAAGAATCGGGAGTTCCGCGCGCGTCGCCGTGCCGGAGGCGCGAGTTAGGCCCCGTGCCGGAGGCGCGAATCAGGTCAGGTAGACAGGTGCCACACCAGCGCGGCGGCCAGTGCGCCGACCCCGTTGAGTGACCAGTGCAGGGCGATCGGGGCGATCAGGCTGCCGCTGCGGCGCCGTAGCCAGGTGAACACGAAGCCCGCGATGCCGGTGGCGATCACGGCGAGGACCACGCCGGCGATCATGCCGAACACGCCGCCGCCGAACAGCCGGGTGAAGCCGACGTTCTCACTCGTCAATCCGAGCGAGCTGGCGATGTGCCACAGACCGAACAACAGCGAACCGCCCGCGGCGACGCCGCGAAAACCCCAGGCCCGGTTGAGTGCTCCGTGCAGCACGCCGCGAAACGCCAGTTCTTCGGGGATCACGGTCTGCAGCGGGATGATCACCATCGACGCCAGAAGCGCACCCGAGATGGTCGCGTAGTTGTCGTTCATGAACATCGGCCGGGTCCACGGCAGCGCCAACCCGATCGCGATCACCGAGACGACGAGCGCGACGGCTCCCAGGGCGTACCCGACGCCGGAGCGCCAGTGTTCGCGGCCCAGTCCGAGCTCGGCCCAGCCCAGGCCGCGGGCCCGCACGAGCACCAGCAGGCCGACCGCGGCCGCCGGGACGGTGGCGATACTGGCCCACGGGGTGGTGAAGTGCGCGATCAGATTGGTCAGGGTGAGGATGACGACGACGATGCCGATGTCGGCGTAGATCCGGAAATGGTGCAATGCCGAGAGCTGGGCCACCAGGGGGTGGGGATGCGCGGCCACGGCGCTCTGATCAGACATAACTTGCCAATCGTACCGGCGCGGCGCAATTACCCAGGTCACACCGTGGCCCAGGTCCAGTTGGCGATCGCCGGATCGTCCTCGCCGTGTTCGCGGGTGTAGCGCCGGGCGGCCAGTCGCGCGTCGACCATTTCCTGGCGGAGTCCCGCGGCGCTTGCCGACAGGCCGTCGACCCGGTCGATCACGTCCATGACCAAGTGGAACCGGTCGAGGTCGTTGAGCATCACCATGTCGAAGGGTGTGGTCGTGGTGCCCCGCTCCTTGAACCCGCGCACGTGGAGTTGGGCGTGGTTGGTGTGCCGGTAGGCCAGCCGGTGAATCAGCCACGGGTAGCCGTGATAGGCGAAGATGATCGGCTTGTCCGTGGTGAAGATCGAATCGAACTCGCGCTCGGACAGCCCGTGGGGATGTTCGGACTCGGGTTGCAGGCGCATGATGTCGACGACGTTGACCACCCGCACCTTCAGCTCGGGCAGGCGGCGGCGCAGGATGTCGGCGGCGGCCAGGGTCTCCAGCGTCGGGATGTCCCCGGCGCAGGCCAGCACCACATCGGGCTCGCCCGTCGTCTTACTGGCCCACTCCCAGATCCCGAGCCCGCGGGTGCAGTGGGCGACGGCTTCGTCCATCGTGAGGTAGGTCAGCGCCGGCTGCTTGCCTGCCACGATGACGTTGACGTACTGACGGCTGCGCAGGCAGTGGTCCGCGACCGACAGCAGGGTGTTGGCATCCGGCGGCAGGTAGACCCGCACCACTTCGGGCCGCTTGTTGGCGACATGATCGATGAAGCCCGGATCCTGATGCGAGGCGCCGTTGTGGTCCTGGCGCCACACATGGGAGGTCAGCAGATAGTTCAGCGACGCGATCGGCCGGCGCCAGGTCAGATGGGAACTGCTGAACAACCATTTGGCGTGCTGGTTGAGCATGGAGTCGACGATGTGGACGAACGCCTCGTAGCAGTTGAACAGCCCGTGCCGTCCGGTCAGCAGGTAACCCTCGAGCCAGCCCTGGCACAGGTGCTCGGAGAGGACTTCCATCACTCGGCCGTCGGGGGCCAGGTTCTCGTCGACGGACAGGGTCTCGGCTTGCCAGGCCTTGTCGGTCTTCTCGAACACGGCGGCCAGCCGGTTCGAAGCGGTTTCGTCCGGTCCCATCAACCGGAAGCGGTCGGGGTTGCCTGCGATGACGTCACGCAGGAACGTGCCGAGCACGCGGGTGGCTTCGGCGGTCTCGGTGCCGGGGCTGTCCACGGTCACCGCGTAATCGGCGAAGTCGGGGAGGTCGAGGTCACGAAGCAGCAATCCGCCGTTGGCGTGCGGGTTGGCGCTCATCCGCCGGTTGCCCGACGGTGCCAGCGCTCGCAGGTCGGGCCGCAGCGCCCCGGTGGCGTCGAAAAGTTCCTCGGGCCGGTAGCTCCGCAGCCAGGTTTCCAGCTGCGCCATGTGGGACGGGTTGGTCCGGGTCTCGGAAAGTGGCACCTGATGGGAGCGCCAGGTGCCCTCGACCAGTTTTCCGTCCACTTCGTGCGGCCCGGTCCAGCCCTTGGGCGTGCGCAGGACGATCATGGGCCACAGCGGGCGGCCCGGTTCGCCGTCGAGCCGGGCCGCCCGCTGGATCGCCGCGATCTGATCGAACGCCTCGTCCATGGCCGCGGCCAGTTGCTGGTGCACGTTGGCCGGGTCGTCGCCGGCCACGGTGATGGGCCGGTAACCGTAGCCGTAGAACAGTGATTCGAGTTCCTCCTGCGGGATGCGGGACAGCACTGTGGGATTGGCGATCTTGTAGCCGTTGAGGTGCAGGATCGGCAGCACCGCTCCGTCGACGGCCGGGTTGAGGAACTTGTTCGAATGCCAGCTGGCGGCCAGCGGCCCGGTCTCGGCCTCACCGTCGCCGACCACGCAGGCCACCACGAGGTCCGGATTGTCGAACGCGGCGCCGTAGGCGTGCACCAGCGCGTAGCCGAGTTCGCCGCCCTCGTGGATGGATCCGGGTGTCTCGGCGGCCACGTGACTGGGGATACCGCCGGGAAACGAGAACTGGCGGAACAGTTTCCGGAGGCCATCGGTGTCCTGTCCGATCCCGGTGTAGACCTCGCTGTAGGTGCCTTCCAGGTAGGCGTTGGCCACCAGACCCGGACCGCCGTGGCCGGGCCCGGTGACGTAGATGATGTTCGCGTCGCGTTCGCGGATGATCCGGTTGAGGTGGGCGTACAGCAGGTTCAACCCCGGCGTGGTGCCCCAGTGGCCCAGCAGTCGCGGTTTGACGTGCTCGGCGGCCAGCGGCTCGGCGAGCAACGGGTTGTCGAGTAGGTAGATCTGGCCGACGGACAGGTAGTTGGCCGCGCGCCAGTAGGCGTTGAGCTGCTCGAGTTCCGTATCGGTCAGTGCCGGTGTGAGGGTCGCGTCGCTCATGTTCTCCATAGTGGCCGGTATCGGTGAATGGCGCCCGGGATCCGGGTACCCGGATTCGGGCGGGCCAACCAACACCACCCGAAATCCGGCTAGGTTCGTGAGCATGGGCGTGCCCAGGACTGTCGACCCGCGAACCCCGGTCCTGGTCGGTTACGGCCAGGTCAACCAACGGCAGGTGACGCCGACCGTCGAACCGGTCGATCTGATGGCCGAGGCGGCCCGGGCCGCCGCCGACCCGCGCGTGCTGGAGGCGGTCGACTCGGTGCGGATCGTCAATGTGCTGTCCTGGCGCTACCGCGATCCGGGTTTGCTGTTGGCGCAGCGGATCCGGGCCGGCAACGCCCAGACGCGCTACACCGGGGTGGGTGGCAATGTTCCGCAGACTCTCGTGGGCCGGGCCTGCCTGGATCTGCAGGGCGGACGGGCCGAGGTGGTCCTGATCGCCGGGGCCGAGACGTGGCGCACCCGTAGCCGGCTGCGGGCGGCCGGGACCACACCGGACTGGACGCGCCAGGACGAGTCCGTTCCGGAGGCCCCGGGTGCGCATGACGGAGTGCCGATGGCCGGCGCCGCGGAGCTCCGCATCATGCTGGACCGACCGGCCTACGTGTACCCGATGATCGAGCAGGCGCTGCGGATCGCGAGCGGTGAGACCAGTGACGAACACCGCAGGCGGATCGGGGAGCTGTGGTCACGGTTCAGCGCGGTGGCGGCCGGCAACGCGCATGCCTGGAGCCGGGAAGCGGTGCCCGCCGAGGCGATCTGGCAGCCAGGCCCGGACAACCGGATGATCAGCTGGCCCTACACCAAGTTGATGAACTCCAACAACATGGTGGATCAGGGTGCGGCGCTGGTCCTCACCACCGCCGAGAAGGCGATCTATCTTCAGATCCCCACCGACCGTTGGGTTTTCCCCTATGCCGCGACGGACTCGCACGACACCTATGCCGTCGGTGAGCGAGCCGAGCTCGACCGGTCGCCGGGGATCCGGATCGCGGGGCGCCGAGTCCTGGAGCTGGCCGGGGTGGGCCTCGACGAGGTCGACTTCGTCGACGTCTACTCGTGCTTTCCCTCGGCGGTGCAGGTGGCGGCGGCCGAAATCGGTCTGCCCCTGGCCGATCCGTCACGGCCCTTGACGGTGACCGGCGGGCTGACGTTCGCGGGCGGGCCGTGGAACAACTACGTGTCCCATTCGATCGCCACGATGGCCGAGCGGCTCGTGGCCAACCCAGGAAGCCGGGGGCTGATCACCGCCAACGGCGGCTACCTCACCAAGCACAGCTTCGGGGTGTACGGCACCGAGCCGCCGCCCCGGGAATTCCGTTGGCAGGACGTGCAATCCGAGGTCGATGCCGAGCCGACGCGGCGGCTGGAGGTGGAGTTCACCGGCACTGGCACGGTGGAATCGTGGACCACGCCGGTGGGCCGTGACGGCACCGTGGAGCGGGCATTCCTCGCGGTGCGCACCCCGGGGGACGGCCGCACCATGGCCCGGATCGTCGACGAGTCGCAGGCCGCGGCGACCATGTCCGAGGACATCGCCGGGGCGCAGGTGCGGGTGCACGCCGACGGCAGTGCGACCCTGCTCTAGCGCGCGGCCAGCTCCCGCTGCGCCAGGGCGAGGACCTCGTCGGCGGTCGGTGGGCTGGGCGGATGATGGGACAGGCACCAGGGTGTCTGGATCTTGTGAAAAGCGTTGCCTTCCAACGCTACATAGAACTGACCCGAACGCAGCTTGCTGATGTCGGGCACGTGGCCGCCCTTTACCCGGGCCATTTCCCGGGCCACCGCGATCTGGGCGGGGGAGTTCAGTAGGCCGTAGAACTGCGTGGTGGCATTGCCCGGGATGTGGTTGTGCAGGCCGCGCGGGGACTGCGTGGCGAACACCAGTCCGAGCCCGTACTTCCGGGCCTGCGAGGACAGCGCGAGGGTGCTGTGGGTGGCGGCGGTCGTGTGACTCGACGGTGCGAAGTTCTGCGCCTCGTCGATCACCAGCAGGCCGCCGAGCGGCCGGTCCCCGGCCGGGTTGCGCTTGATCCACGCGAACAGCGCCATCTGCAACTGGTTGACGAACCCTTCGCGCTGTTGATCGCTGGTCAATCCGGCCATGTTGATCACCGACACCCTGGCCCGGTAACCCGGCGACGGCGTCAACAGCATCCCGGGGTCGGCGGCGGTCCCGGCTCCGCCGAACAGCGGATCGTTGACCGTCGCGGCGCGCAGGTTCTGCGCCAACTCGGCGGCCAGCTTCTGTGCCCCGCCCAGCGCGCTGACTTCGACCGGCAGATTGCCGAGCAGGTCGATGAAGCCGCCAAGGCCGCTCGAGGGGCTCGCCCCGTAGAACCGCAGTGCCTCCCGCAGCACCGCGCGGGACCGCTCCGCCTTGGCGGTGTTGCCTGCGATCAGGGCGCGGGGTTCGAGTGCGGCGACGGCGGATTCGACGGCGTCGGAGAACTCGTCGTCGTCGTCGATGACACTGGCGAAGTCGGGGAGCGGCTGGAAGGACAGCGGGCGACCGGTCGACCGGCGCGGGGTCCACACCACGACCTCGGCGTCCTCGAAGTACGCGTCGGCACGTTCATCGTCGGCCGGGTTCCATCCCGGGGGATTGTCGGGCCAGCGGGCGCCCAGCCGAGACAGGTCGTTGTTGGGGTCCAGCACGATCGACGACACGCCCCGCAGCGCGCACTCCTCGACCAGGCGCCGGATCAGCACGGTTTTGCCCGATCCGGAGCCGGCGAAGATCGCCGTGTGTTTACGCAGTGCGGCCAGGTCGACGGACACGGGGCGGCCGCCGGGGCTGTCCAGGCCCAGGGTGATCGCGGTGGGCGAGTGTTCGATCACCGGCTCGGGCTGCTGCGCCCGTATCGGACCGGTGGCGAGCTCGGCGTCCACATCGATCTGGGCCGGCGGCGGGGGATCGCCCGCGATGTCCCCGAGCGCGGCGCGCAGCCAGCCGATCCCGTGGGCGGGGCGGCGCCGGCGTAACCACTCGGGCAGGTCGGGGTGGTTGTCGTCGATCAGGTCGCGCAGCGCCGTCATGGTGCGCACGTCGTCCTCGCTCATCGGCAGCACCCGGCCGCCGGCTGCCTCGAACTCCGCGATCATCACGGCGGTTTTGGCGCCCTTCGGCCACGCGGTGTTGCGCAGCAGGAACAGCTGACGCCGGTCCGGATTGAAGCCCGTTGCCTCCCAGGCTTTCCGGACCCTGTTCTGGACCGCGACGGCATTGCCGGACGAGACCGCGCGGAATGCCCAGTGCCGCTCGTCGTCGGTGGCGGCATCGAGCGTCTGGCGCAGTCGTCCGTGCAGCACCACGCGTTGGCCCGGGAGCGGATCGGGGCGGAATGCCTGTCCGGCCTCGCCGAGCTCGGTGATCCACGCGTCCAGCGCGGCCGACAGCAGGCCGGGCATCGTGGTGTCCTCGCCATCGGGGTCCAGCGCGGCGACGGTCACGGCGCGGCGCCGATAGTCGGAGAAGCGGCGGTCCAATTCGCCGGTGTCCCCGAGCGCGGTGCCGGTCCCGGTGGGCTCGTGGGGCCCGGACACGTCACCGGTGAGTTGGGTCAGTTCTTCGATCGTGTCGTGTTCCAGGCAGCGGCGCACATGGGTGTCGGCGCGCTTGAGCAGCTGGCGCGGCGTGTACTGGGTGGCCTCGTCGAACGCCGACGGCAGGATCGGCCAGCTCGGGTAGGGCGCGGCGAATCCGATCGCCGAATAGCTGGCGGTGAACCGGCGTTCCAGGATGGCGCGGCCGACCTCCGGCGTCGGCAGGCCCTGCAGCAGCGCGGTGGTCCGGAAGCGGTCCTGCACCGTCGCGGTGGCGCGGTCCTGGATCGCCTCCCAGGCGGCGGGCAGGCAGGCCACCACGCCGACGGTGCGGCGCATGGTCTGGCGGATCGACATCAGCCCGTGGGCGATGTGTTCGAGGTCGTTGTTACCCGGGGGGCGCGCGGTTCCACCCGGGTCGGTGCCGGCCGCGCCGGAGGTGTCGGTGCGCTCGCTGGACTGGGCCAGCAGCGTGTCGATCTGGTCGAGGGCCAGAACGGACGGCCCGGCAAGGGCGATCAGCCGGGAGATGTCGCGCACCGATTCCTGCGGGGTGAGCACCGGCGCGGGCAGGCCCCAGGCCTCCTTCTCGCCGCTGCCGGTCAGGAAGGCTTCGCCGATGTCCTGTAGCTCGAGGTCGCCTGCGCCGAGCAGCACCAGGGCGCGCAGGGTGTGGTGTGCGCGCTTGACGGTGTGCCGGTGGACCTTGTGCAGGGAGTTGACGAAGTCGGTGAGGATCTCCGGGGTCAGGTCGTCGTCGCCGATCACCGCCCGGCGATTGGCCCGGGAGATGTGGGCCACCGAGGACAGTTCCCACAACAGGTCTTTGAGTTGGGTTTCGCGCTCGCTGCCTGGCCGGCCCAGGCTCTCCAGGATGCCTGCGCGGGCGGACTGCCAGAAGCTGGCCGCATCCAGCAGTTCGACGAGGAAGAAGAAACCGCCGCCGGTCTGCACCTGCTCGCGCACCTGACCGAGCAGGTGGGTCTTGCCCGATCCGGCCGGGCCGCGAACCACCACGCCCAGCGGGCTGGAGTCGGTTTCCCGTTCGGCATCGCCGAAGGCGGCCATCACGTCGGCCATCGGCCGGTCGTGCAGGCCGCGCACGTGCAGCGCGCCCTGCGAATGCCACAGATCGTCGGCGGTCGGCGCCCAGGTCAGGCGGAGCGCGCTGAGCGCTTCGCGGTGCTGAAGCTCCATCAGGACTCGATCGCGATCAGGTGCTTGTCCTGGTTACCTATCTCCACCGCGGCTTCGCGGTCGGCGGGGGTGAGCACCTTCTGGTTCTCCTCGGGGATCAGGCTGACGCCGGGTTGCTGATAGAGGCTGATCAGCGCGGCGTCGACAGTGGGTCGGGGAAGCCCGGGCACGGCCTGGCGCAGTCGCAACAGGCTCACCCAGCCTCCGGGCCGGGCGGCCAGCCCGGCATAGGCGGTACGCAGCTGGATCTCGGGGCCCGCCCCGGCTGTCTGGGCGGGCACCTCGGTGGGCTCCTCGGCAGGCAGGAAGACGTCGGCGGGAACCAGTTCGGCATGCTGGAAGTAGCGGTTCAGCGCACCCAGCAGCGTGTACAAGGCCTTGCCCTGCCCGGTGGACCGCGGCGGTGCGCCTGCGCCGAACAGGGACCGGCACAGTGCCCATCCCGCGTCGGTCAGTTCGTGGACGAGGGGCCGGGTGCCGGTGGACTCGATCAGGCCCAACCGGTTGAGCCGGTCGCGCTTCGGCTTGTCGAGCTTGGGCCCGAGCCGCTCCAGCTCGGCGTTGGGCACCGGGCGGGACTCGGCCATCAGTACCAGCAGGACAGCCTGCTCGGTGCCGGTCAGCTCGTCGAGCGCGACATTCACCGGATGCTCACCTTCCTGCCGTCATGTTTGTGGCACGCGGGCGGGGCGATACCGGCACGTGTCTCAAGCACGTTAGCGCGTACCGGTGACCCCGCGAGAATGTTGTTGCGCCACACGGTTTTCGCCCGCACGGTGGGTGGGGCGCCCGCAGCTACCCGATCGGCAGCGGCTGCGCCGGGTCGGCGATGCGTTCCGGATCGACCGGGGCGGCCGACCGGATCAGCGCCTTGACGTCGTCAAGGACATCCCACACGTTGACGTTCATCCCCGCCAGAACCCGGTTGGCGCCGTCGAGCCAGAACGCGATGAATTCACGTCCAGCAACGTCGCCGCGGAAAACCACCCGCTGATATTCGGGGGCATGACCGACATATTCCATGCCGAGGTCGTACTGATCGGTGAAGAAATACGGCAATTCGTCGTATTCGGCGGTTTTGCCCAGCATCCCCACCGCCGCTACCGCAGGTTGCTTGAGCGCGTTGGCCCAGTGTTCGGTGCGGATGCGCACCCCGAAGAACGGATGCTGCGCGGCGGCGATGTCGCCGACGGCGTAGATGTCGGGATCGCTGCTGCGCAGCGACGCGTCGACGAGCACACCGCCGTCTCCGATGGCCAGCCCGGCCTGTTCGGCCAGGCCGATGTTCGGTGCTGCGCCCACGGCGACCAGTACCGCGTCGGCGGCGACGGTGGAGCCGTCCCCGAGCCGAAGTCCGGTGGCGCGGCCGTTGTCGGTGGTGATCTCCTGGACCGACTGGTCCAGCCGCAGGTCGACGCCGTGCTCGCGGTGCAGTTGCGCGAACACCTGGCCGACCTCGGCGCCGAGGGCGGCCAGCAGCGGCAGGTGGGCGGCCTCGACGACGGTGACGTCGACATCGCGCCCCCGGGCGCTGGCGGCCACTTCCAGCCCGATCCAGCCGGCGCCTACCACGGCGAGCGTGGAACCCGGGGTCAACGCCGCGCTCAGGGCTGCGGCGTCGTCGATCGTGCGCAGGTAGTGCACCCCCGCCGCGTCGGATCCCGGGATCGGCGGGCGGCGGGACGAAGACCCGGTGGCCAGCAGCAGCTTGTCGTAACCGACGGTGGTGCCGTCGGGCAGGGCCAGCGTGTGCTCGGCGGCGTTGACGGCGGTCACCTCGGTGCCGAGCCTCAGGTCGACGTTGTGGTCGCGGTACCAGGGCGACGGATCGACCGTGAAGTCATCGAGTTTCTTCTTGCCTGCCAGGTACTCCTTGGACAGCGGCGGACGCTCGTACGGGAGCTGGTCCTCGGCGGCGAACAGCACGATATGGCCGTCAAAGTCGTTGTCCCGCAGTGCTTCAGCAGCCTTGGCGCCGGCCAGGCCGCCGCCGGCTATCGCGAATGTGGACGACGTGGTCATGTCGATTCAGCCTACTCGCCCGACACCAACTGCTTCAGTTTTCGGGCGTTGCGTACCGCATGACCACCGAGATCGTTGTTGAAGTAGACGACGACGCGGTGGTCGTCGTGGTCCCACTGCCGGATCTGCTGTGCCCACTCGCTCAGCTCGTCATCGGAGTAGCAGCCGGCGTATATGGCGTCCTCGCCGGGACCGTGCATCCGGAGGTAGACCAGCTCACTGGTGGCCACCGGGCGGCAGGTGAGTCCGGGTCCGCTCATCACGACGTAGGCCGCGCCGTGGTGCCGCAACAGTTCGTACACGGCCTCCTCGTGCCAGGACGGATGGCGCAGCTCCATCGCCACCCGGATCCGGCGGGGGAGTTGCGACAGGAAAGCGCCGAGGAGTTCGTCGTCGCGTTCCAGGTCGGGGTGCAGCTGGACCAACAGTGCCTCGTTGTGGCTGCCGAGCAGTTTCCAGTACTCGTCGAACCGCGGTGTCCAGCTCTCCGGTGACCGCAGCCGCCGGTAGTGGGTCAGACCGCGGTGCGCCTTGACCGACATGGTGAATCCGTCGGGCATCTGGTCGCGCCAGCCGGTGAAGGTGGTGTCAGCGGGCCAGCGGTAGAAACTGCCGTTGAGTTCGACGGTGTCGAACTCTCCGACGTAGCGGGCCAGCCGGGACTTCGCCGGTGTGCCGCGGGGATAGAGCACATCGGTCCAGTGGTCGTACGACCAACCCGAGGTGCCGATCCTGATCATGTGCCATCGCTAGGGGACGTCTGTGTAGTGCGGGGAGTAGCCCTCGGCGGAGAAGGTGAAACCTCGGCCCGTCAGCTCCCGGACACAGGACACCCCGGACTGCTCCTGGACGTTGCAGCGGAATCCGGCCACTGCCAGCACATTGCCGAACGGCAGCACGACAGCGGTGGGCTGCGCGAACTCGGGCTGGGCCAGGTTGACGAACTGGGCGTCGTTGTCCCGGTCGAGGACAAGGGAATTCGGTGTCGCTGTCCCGCCGGTCGGGTCGGGCACCTCGGTCGGGGCCCCGGTGACCGCCATCGCCGATACGCCGCCTGCGGCCTGGCAGCCCGCGCGATCCCTGGGCAGTATCGCGCACTGCCACCGGCCGCTCGGCGTGCTGAAGTAGTAGCCCTTGTGCCCGTTGACGTCCAGCATGTAGTCGGCCGCGTTGACCAGGTGGGCGGTGCCGAATGTCGGAGGTGTCGGGGTGGTGCTCGCGGGCGGCGGTGAGGCGGCATCGTCGGTGTTGACGACGGTTCCGGACGCACATCCGGTCAATGCCGCAGCGGCGGCTCCAAAGATCGCACAGCGGACGAGGCAAGCCTTCACGACGCAAGACCCTAGTCAATCGACGTGCCGCCCGGACGGTAGCGTCGAGTTTCCGTGACACCTGAAGCGCGTCCCGCAGCGGCCCGGCTCACCACCGCGTTGCTCACCGCGGGTGTGGTGGGCGGATCGTTGATCACGGCGGTGTCGCTCACCCTGGCGTTGGTCCGTCCCGGTTTCGATCTGACCCGGCATGCCAATTCGATGCTGGTCCTTGGTGATTGGGGCTGGATCCAGACGGTGAACTTCGTGGTCTGCGGGCTGCTGTTGACCGCCTTCGGGGCGGGGATCTGGCGTGTGGCCCCGGACGTGTGGTCCGGGCGGGTCGCGGCGATCTGTGTCGCGCTGTACGGGCTGCTGGCCGGTGTGGTGGTGGGGCTCAACCCGACCGACCCCGGGTTCGGGTTCCCGCCGGGTGCACCGCAGGGCTATCCCGGGGTCGACGGATTGAGCGCCTCGGCCAAGGTCCACGGTGCGGCCGGCGGCCTCGGGTTCCTGGCCGCAACTATCGGATGTTTCGCGCTGACAAGGTTTTTCGCTCGCATGGGGGATCGGGTCTGGGCGGCGGTGTCGGCCGTGACCGGGGTCGCGGTGGTGTCGGTGGGTGCGTATATGGGTCTCAACGCGGGTGCACAGAGCGAGACGTTCAACTATGTGCCGACGTGGATCAGCGGGGCGGCGCTGTGGCTGTTCATCGTTGCCGTGGCCGCGCGGTTGCTGCGCTCACATCGCGACGCACACGTCGGCACCCAGTAGCAGCACCGGCCACAGCAGTGTCACCTGCCCGAAGGCCACCAGATCGGCACCGGCCGGGAATTTGGTCAGCAGGCCCGACTCGATGAGCTGCACCTGCTCGGGGTGGAAGAACGTCCACACCAGGCCGATCACGAGGTAGGGCAAGGACAACCACATGAGTGTCTCGAGCAGCTGCTCGACGCTGAGCTTGTAACTCAAGGTACGGCGGATCCGGTCCATCAGATCAGCGCCTTGTCGGCAGCCACCCGCCGGCGGACGTCGGCCAGCAGCAGGTAACTGCCACCCTGACGGATGAACACCGGCAGGAAGCGGTTGCCGAATGCCACCGCCAGGAACAGCCATTCGAACAGCCGCTGCCGGCCGCGGCCCCAGCCGAAGCCGACGGCATCGCGGAACACCGGTGCCAGGAAACCTGCCGTGAGGAACTTCAACAGCGGCCGGAACGGGATACGGAGCAGCGGGTTGATCATCCGCAGGTCCACCAGATCGTGCAGATACTTCCTGACGACGTCGTCCATCTGAACCCGTCCGCACGCGGTGTCCCAGTACGTGTCGAAATCGGCCCGCGTCGCGGGCCACTGTTCCTGGCTGACCTGCAGGGTGGTGCCGAGCGTGGCGGCGGATTGATAGAACTGCTCGGCCTGGGCGTCGGTCATCTCACCCCGCAACAGCTGGTAGACATCCTCCAGCCCGACGAACAGACAGGCCGCCACCCACAGCTGCAGGTCGCGGTCGAAGGCGTTGTACTGCACGGGACTTGCCGGACCGGACCGGACCTGCCGGTGGGCGGTGTCGACGGCGTCGCGGAACGCCGCGCGGTCCTCGGGCTTTCCGAGGACGGCCACCGCCAGGTAGCTCAGGGTGGTGCGGGCCCGCTTCCACGGGTGTTTGAGCAGGTTGCCGGAGTCCACGGTGCTCTCGACGACTCCGTAGCCGACGCCCGGTGAGGACAGCTGCATGATCACGTTGGCCGCGCCGGCGGCGAAGCCCCACAGATCCATCGCATCGGCGATGGTCACGTCGTCGTCGGACCAGCGTGCGGTGCGGTGGGAGATCTCGATGCGGTTGGCCGCGGCGGTGTTGCCGGAAGGCATTCGTCGGCTCCTCGTCAGCTCATGCACACGTTGGTGAAAAGCAGGACCGGCCAGGAGACGATCGAGCCGAGGAAGGACACGGTGGCATCGGCGCCGTGCATGCCGGCCAGGTGGCCGGTGTGGGTGAGCGACCAGATCAGGCCGATGAGCAGATAGGGAACCGCGAGGATGATGGCGGTGCCGATCCACTCGGCGATGGTCATCTGGAAGCCGAGAATCTTGCGTACTGCGGTCAACATGTGAAGTGCGCCCCCGTCGTTGTCAGGCGCGCTCTATGTTAATGGCGATTCTGGTTGGCCGCCCCGGAAATCACTTGGGCGGAAGCCCCTTGGCGTAAGCGATGCCGCGCTCGACCCAGGACTGGAGCTGGTGCTTGGTCTTGATGCCGGGGCCGGTGATCCGCAGCCAGCCCCGCATCTCGCGGCCGCCCATCACCATCGGCTCGACGTGGTCGCGCTGCACCAGCTTCTCGCCGTCGTCACGCGAGACCCGGACCATCAGGCCGCCCTCGCGAGTCGCTGCCACGGCCATGTTGCCGTTGATCAGGAACGCCAGCCCGCCGAACATGCGCTTCTCGTCGAGGCCCCTTTCGGAGGCCGTCAGCTCGCGGATGCGGTTGGCCAGGTCGGGATCGAAGGCCATGTCAGTCGAGGTCGATGCGGAGGGTGAGCAGGTCACTGCCTACGGCCCGGACCACCGCGCTGTTGAGCGCAGGCAGTTCTTTGAGCCGCGCGACCGGGTCGTCGTCGGGCAGCAGGTGCGCCGTACCGGTCCGCCACTGCCCGTTGATACGCAGCCGCACAGCGGGATTGGACTTGATGTTGAGCACGTAGTGGGATCGGTCGCCGTGCTCGGAGACCATCCAGAACTGGTTGCCGACCACCCGGCCGCCGACGGCGGTATGCCGTGGCTCACCGGATTTGCGGCCGACGGTCTCCAGCATGGTGACGGGCAGTTGGCGCCCGACCGGGTTGACGATGCGGCGTTGGGCGCCATGGACGATGCGTCGCTTCAGATCGCGAAGATCCACCATGGCGCCACCCTACCGAGCGTCAGTCGGAATCAGTGGACTCGAGTTCGGCGCGGAAGGCGGCTTCCCGGTCGAGGTGCCGCGGCCGACGTCGCAGCACCAGCCAGGCGATGCCGAGCACCAGGAACCACACCGGCGTCACCAGTTCGGCCTGCAGGGTGTCTTCCTTCTGGGTGAACGCCCACAGCAGGAAGGCGAAGAAGGCCAGCACGATGTAGCACATCACGACACCGCCGGGCATCTTGAACTTCGATGCCTCGTGCAGTTCCGGCCTGCGCTTCCGGTACACCAGGTAGCTGATCAGGATGATGGTCCAGACGAAGATGAAGCACAGCGACGAGATCGTGGTGACCAGGGTGAAGGCCGCGACGATCGAGTCGCCTGCGGCGACCATGACCACACCCGACAGCAGGAACACCCCGGACAGGAACAATGCGTTGGCGGGCACCCGCCGTGAGGTGAGCTTGCCGAACAGGCTCGGCGCGTCGCCTTCGGTGGCCAGGCCGTAGACCATCCGGGAGGTCGAATAGATTCCGGAGTTGGCCGACGACGTCGCCGAGGTCAGCACCACGAAGTTGACCACCGATGCGGCGATTCCCAGGCCCGCGAGGCTGAACATGGCCACGAACGGGCTGAGGTTCGGGTCGATCTCGCGCCACGGCGTGACCGCGATGATCACTGTCAGTGCTGCAACATAGAAGAGCATGACGCGCACGGGGATCGAGTTGATGGCCCTGGGCAGGTTGCGCTCGGGGTCCTTGGCCTCGGCCGCGGTGGTGCCCACCAGTTCGATGCCGACGAACGCGAAGGTGGCGATCTGGAAGCCGGCCACGAATCCCATTGGGCCGGTGGGGAAGAAGCCGCCGTCGTTCCACAGGTTCGCGAAGGCGGCCTCGGCGCCGGTCGGTGCCTTGAAACTGGTGAAGATCATCACGAGGCCGACGACGATCAGCGTCACGATGGCGATGATCTTGATCAGGGCGAACCAGAACTCGGTTTCACCGAAGGCCCGCACGGTCGGCAGGTTCAGTCCGATCAGTACCACGACCGTGGCCAGGGCCGGGATCCACAGCGGCAGGTCGGGCCACCAGAAGGCCACATACCCGGCGATCACCACGACGTCGGCGACGCCCGTGACGATCCAGCAGAACCAGTACGTCCAGCCGGTGAAGAACCCCGCCCACGGGCCGAGCAGGTCGGCCGCGAAATCGGCGAAGGACTTGTAATGCAGGTTGGACAGGAGCAATTCGCCCATCGCCCGCATCACGAAGAACAGCATGAAGCCGATGATCATGTAGACGAACAGCACCGACGGGCCGGCCAGCGAGATCGTCTTGCCGGACCCCATGAACAGGCCGGTTCCGATCGCGCCGCCGATCGCGATCAGCTGGATGTGCCGGTTGGACAGCTGGCGGGAGAGGTGCTGTGGCTGCCCGGACGATGCGGGCGATTCCGCTGAATCAGCGGACAGATCACTGGATCGGGTCATAACAACCTCAAGGATCTCAGGCCCCATGGGGAGCGCGGAATGCGGGCGCCTCCCCGCTCTGTCGCTTTGAACCTGAGAGTTTTCACGAACCGCCTGTCGGCGCTTCACCTGCCCCTTCGGTGAGCCGGTCCTGGCCGACTGCTTTCCAGAGGTGCCTAGTCGCGGCGATACCGGGGCCTGAGAGATTCCTGGGGAGGATTTGCTCCTGCGGCGCCCGCCGGCTGGATGGGGCGGGACTCTCCCGCCGCGACTCAACGGCGTCTTAAGTTGTGAGCCACCCCGAACCCGGAGTGTGCCGCGCGTCACGTTAGCAGCCGAGTGCGGATTGCGCACCCCCATGGTCGGCGCCACACGCCGAGCGACCGTGTCTGTCCGGTGACCCGCCGTCACCTGCATACATTCACGGTCGCTCGCGCGGTGGACCTCCTTACGCGGCGGCGGTCGCCAACTCCTCCGCCGGCTCCAGAGCCTGGGCGATGATGTCGGCAACGTCGGTCATCGGCCGAACGTCGAGCACCGCCAGCACCTCAGCGGGCACCTCGTCCAGATCGGGCTCGTTGCGCTGTGGGATGAAGACCGTCTTCAGCCCGGCCCGCTGCGCCGCGAGCAGCTTCTGCTTGACACCGCCGATCGGCAGCACCCGGCCGTTCAGCGTGACCTCACCGGTCATGCCGACATCGCCGCGCACCTGCCGCCCGGTTGCCATCGATACCAGTGCCGTCACCATCGTGACGCCGGCCGACGGACCGTCCTTGGGCACCGCGCCCGCGGGCACGTGCACGTGGATCTGGCGGTCCAGTGCCTTGGCATCCACACCCAATTCCGACGCGTGGGCCCGCACGTAGGACAGCGCGATCTGTGCCGACTCCTTCATGACGTCGCCCAGCTGACCGGTCAGCTTCAACCCCGGCTCGCCCTCGTTCGAGTTGGCCTCGATGTAGAGCACGTCGCCGCCCAGGCCGGTCACGGCCAGGCCGGTCGCCACACCCGGCACCGCGGTCCGTTCGTCGGATTCCGGCGTGAACCGCGGACGGCCCAGGTACTCAACGAGATCCGGCTCGTCGATCATGATCGGGGCGTCGGTGGAGTCCAGTTTCGTGGTCACCTTGCGCAGCGCCTTGGCCAGCAACCGCTCGAACTGCCGGACGCCCGGCTCGCGCGTGTAGTCCGCGGCGATCTTGCGCAGCGCCGCATCGGTCACGCTCACCTCGGCATCGGTCAGGGCCGCGCGTTCGGTCTGCCTCGGCAGCAGGTAGTCCCGCGCGATCGCGACCTTGTCGTCCTCGGTGTAGCCGTCGATCTGCACCAGCTCCATCCGGTCCAGCAGGGCGGACGGGATGTTCTCGATGACGTTGGCCGTCGCCAGGAACACCACATCGGACAGGTCCAGATCCAGGTCCAGGTAGTGGTCGCGGAACGTGTGGTTCTGCGCCGGGTCCAGCACCTCCAGCAGCGCCGCCGACGGGTCGCCCCGGTAGTCCGAGCCCACCTTGTCGATCTCGTCCAGCAGCACAACGGGATTCATCGAACCCGCCTCGCCGATGGCCCGCACGATGCGGCCCGGCAGCGCGCCGACGTAGGTGCGCCGGTGGCCACGGATCTCGGCCTCGTCCCGCACGCCGCCCAGGGCGACGCGCACGAACTTGCGGCCCAGAGCGCGGGCGACGGACTCGCCGAGCGAGGTCTTGCCGACCCCGGGCGGACCGGCCAGCACCATCACCGCACCCGAACCGCGGCCGCCGACGACGGCCATCCCGCGCTGGGCCCGACGGGCCCGAACGGCCAGGTATTCGACGATGCGGTCCTTGACGTCGTCCAGACCGTGGTGGTCGGCGTCCAGAATCTCGCGGGCCCCCTTGAGATCGGTCGAGTCCTCGGTGCGCTCGTTCCACGGCAGGTCGAGCACGGTGTCCAGCCAGGTGCGGATCCAGCCGCCCTCGGGGCTCTGCTCGCTGGAGCGTTCCAGCTTGCCGACCTCACGCAACGCGGCCTCGCGGACCTTGTCCGGAAGATCGGCGGCCTCGACCCGGGCCCGGTAATCCTCAGACCCCTCAGGCTCGCCTTCGCCCAGTTCCTTGCGGATGGCGGCCAGCTGCTGGCGCAGCAGGAATTCCTTCTGCTGCTTGTCCATGCCGGACCGGACGTCCTCGGCGATCTTGTCGTTCACCTCGACCTCGGCCAGGTGCTCGCCGGTCCAGTCGATCAGCAGCCGGAGACGGCGATCCACGTCCGCGGTCTCCAGCAGTTCGCGCCGTTGCACATCGGTCAGGTACGACGCGTACCCGGCAGTGTCGGTGAGCGCGGACGGGTCGTTGATCTTGTTGATCACGTCCACGATCTGCCAGGCTTCACGCCGCTGCAGGATGGCCAGCAGCAGCTTCTTGTATTCGGCAGCCAGTGCCTTGGTCTCGTCGGTCGGGGTTTCAGCCTCGGCGGCTTCTTCCACCTCGACCCACAGCGCGGTGCCGGGTCCGGTGGTGCCGGAGCCGATGTGGGCGCGGCGTTCGCCGCGGACGACGGCGGCTTCCGCGCCACCGGGCATGCGGCCGACCTGCACGATCGACGCGATCACGCCATGGGTGGGGTAGCGGTCGTCCAGGCGCGGAGCGATCAGGAGTTTTCCGGATTCGCTGGCCTGGGCGGCGTCGACCGCTGCGCGGGCGGCGTCGTCGAGTTCGATCGGCAGCACCATTCCGGGCAGGACGATCGGTTCGCTCAAGAACAGAATGGGCACTGCGATTTGTTCAGGCATCAAACCTCCAAAGTTCAGTCTGATGCGCTCAACCTTGGCGGCGTCGGGTTTGTTCCCCGGCATTGCCGCGCCCGGGTTCGCCGTGAGTGAACGGACGCTGAGGAACGCCTCCGTCGAGCACTGAACCGAGGATTTCAGCCACATATTGACCGGAATCCTCGGTTTAGTCCGCAATGCCTGCCGTGATCACCGACCAGCAGGCTCCTCAACATCACGGCTGCCTTGTCAGGGCGGGTCGGGAGGCGACGGTCCGGGTCCTCGCCGTTGGAATGTTTTGCGGGCCGGCGCCGTCGTAGGACATGCAGACGTAAGGAGAAGGATCGTGAGCAGAGCAGTGCAATTCGACGAGTACGGCGGAATCGACGTGCTGCAGGTGCGTGATGTGCCGCGGCCGGTTCCGGCGGCAGGCGAGGTACTCGTGCAGGTTCGGGCCGCGGGCATCAACCCGGGCGAGGCGATGATCCGTCGTGGTGCGCTCCACGACCGGTTCCCCGCCATCTTTCCGTCGGGACAGGGCAGTGATCTCGCGGGTGTGGTGGCCGAGCTCGGACCGGGTGTGACCGAGTTCGCAGTGGGCGACGAGGTGCTCGGATTCTCCGACGGGCGCGCCAGCCACGCCGAGTACGTGACGGTGCCCGCCACCCAGTTAGCGCCCAAGCCGGCTGACCTGTCGTGGGAGGTGGCCGGGTCCCTGTATGTCGCGGGCGCCACTGCTTACGCCGCGGTCCGCGCCGTGCGGCTGCAACCCGGCGATACCGTCGCGGTCGCCGGCGCCGCCGGTGGTGTCGGCACCATCGCGGTGCAGCTCGCCAAGCGCGCCGGCGCGACCGTCCTCGGCATCGCGGGGTCCGCCAACGACGGGTGGCTGGCGGCGCACGGCGTCGTCCCGGTCAACTACGGCGACGACCTGGCCGCGCGGCTCCGTGCCGCCGCCCCGTCGGGTCGCATCGACGCGTTCCTCGATTTCTTCGGCGGCGGCTACGTGCAGCTTGCCGTCGAGGAGCTCGGTATCGATCCCCAACGAGTCGACACCATCATCGATTTCGGTGCCATCGAGCAGTACGGCGTCCAGAGTGCCGGCAATGCCGAGGGGGCCGACATCGCGATCATCGCCGAATTGGCAGACCTCGCCGCCGCCGGTGAACTCGAGGTTCCGATCGCCGGGGTGTTTGCCCTCGATGACGTCCGGGCGGCTTACAGCGAGCTGGAAAAGCGCCATACCAGAGGGAAATTGGTGCTGCGGCCGTGACCGGTGACCCGATCGCCGGAGCAGTCGTCGCGATTACCGGAGCGAGCAGCGGGATCGGCGAGGCGACGGCGCGTCTGCTGGCAGCGCGAGGCGCCAAGCTGGTGCTCGGCGCCCGGCGGGTGGAGCGCCTGGACCAGATCGCGGCCGAGCTCGTGGCCGGAGGAGCGGGCGTGGTCACACTGGCCGTCGACGTCACCCGGCCCGCCGATCTCGACGCGCTGGTCGCCGGAGCGACAGACCGGTTCGGTCGATTGGACGTTCTCGTGAGCAATGCGGGCATCAGCAAGATCGGCCGGCTGTCCGACGGCGACGTCGCCGGGTGGTCGGCGATGATCGACGTCAACCTGCGCGGCGTGTTGCACGGAATCGCGGCGGCCGCACCTGTGTTCCGGCGCCAAGGGCACGGACATTTCGTCACCACGGTGTCGACGGCCGGGCTGAAGATCGTGCCGGACATGGGCGTGTACGCGGGCACCAAGAACGCGGTGCGGACTGTCATGGAGGCACTGCGACAGGAATCCACCGACGGAGTCATCCGTACCACGTCGATCTCACCGGGGTTTGTCCGTACCGAGCTTGACAGTTCGATCGACGATCCGGTGCTGCGTGCCCAGATACGTTCCAATATGGACGAATTCGGCCTGCCCCCGGAGGCGGTGGCGCGCGCCGTGGCATTCGCGATCGAGCAGCCTCGTGAGGTCGAGATCGGCGAAATCGTCATCCGGCCCACGGTTCAGGGCTGACGTCGCGCACGTGACCCGGTTGATGCCGCGACGTAGCATCCAATTATGAACAGGGGATTCGTCGTGACTTTCGCGGTCGGTGTGATCGTGGCGTTGTTCGGCCTGATCTGGGCCCTGCAGGGATTCGGTGTGCTGCAGGGCAGCCCGATGAGCAACACCACCACCTGGTCGATCATCGGCCCGATCACCGTGCTGGTCGGTGTGGTGATCTCGGTCGTCAGTTGGCGCAAGATCTCCCAGAAGTAGGGATCGGCGTCAGGCCACGGTGAAGTTCACCGAATGCCACCCGGTGGCGCCGTCGGGCACGGTGGACGCTTGGTCCGAAGTCTGGACCGTGCCGGTGTTGTCGGTGGCCCGCACCGTGATGGTGTGTTCCCCCGGGGCGTCGGCTTGCCAGCCGAAGCTCCAAAGCCGCCACGTCTCGTCGGAGTAGGCGTCCCCGAGTTGTGCGGGTTGCCATGGGCCGTCGTCGATGCGGACCTCGACGGCGCGCACGCCGCGATTCTGTGCCCACGCGATCCCGCCGAAGGTTGTCGGCCCCACCCGGACCTGCTGGCCACGCTTGGGCACGTCGATGCGTGACTCGGTCTTGATCGGGCCGCGCGGTGCCCAGCCCTGTCTGGTCCAGTACGCCAGTGCCCGGTCGAAACGGGTCAGTTCGAGGTCGGTGACCCACTTGGTGGCCGACACGTAGCCGTAGAGTCCGGCCACCACCAGCCTGGCCGGGTAGCCGTGGGCGACGGGCAGCGGCTGCCCGTTGAGGCCGATGGCCAGCATCGCGTCCCGGCCGTCGGCAATGGCCTCCACCGGGGTACCGACCGTGAAGCCGTCGACGGACTTCGACAGCAGCATGTCCGCATCGGGAGACACCCCTGCCGCCGCCAGCAGGTCGGCCAGGCGATAACCCGTCCACATTCCCGTCGAGATATATTCACCGCCAACCGGATTGGATACGCACGTCAGCGTCACGGCCTTCTCGATCACTTCGAAGCGGTCCAGGTCGGCGAAGCTGTAGGTGATCTCGTGGTCCACCATGCCGTGGATGCGCAACCGCCATTCGTCACGGCTCAACTGCGGCACGGACAGCGCGATGTCGACGCGGTAGAAGTCGGCGGCATCGGTGAGGAAGCTCGGCAGGGCAACATCTTTCGGCTGTACACCGGTGGGTATCGGGGGAGCGGGAATACGCGGGCGGGGGATGGCCAAGGTCTCGCGCTCCGCTGCCACCGAACTGGCCAACCGATCGATGACGAGGCCGAGCAGTCCGCTTGCCACCCCGAAACCCAGCAGGCCGCCGGTCGTCAGCCACATCCGCCTGGTGACGTCGACGTCGTCACCGTCGTCCGACTCGTCCGGGTGATCAGGTGCGGGCCACAGCCGCAGCGCGAGCAGGCGCAGCGCCGCCACCCCTGCCGCGGTGCCCACCACGGTGGGCACGACGTCGGGCAGAGTGGCGCCGGGCCGGCTGAGGACGGCCGCGCAGCCGAGCAGTCCCGCGGCGACGAAGATCGCGCTGCCGACGGGGCGGCGCCGGGTCTCGTAGCTCGCGGCGAGTGCGGCGACGGCGGCGATCACCACCAGGACCACGACGGCAAGGAAGAGCTTGTCCAGGCCGCCGAGGGCTTGAATGACGAATTCTTTGACGGGGCCCGGGGTCAGGTCGACGATGGCCGATCCGATCGCGCCGCGCGGATCGGCGTGAGGCGGAAATGGGATGGCGACAAGCGCGGCCACGCCGAGCGAGACCGCGGCGGCAGCGACTCCGCCGAGCATCCGGGCGTTGGGCGAGGACTCGGACGAGGACCTCGACGAGGACTCAGCCATCGTCACCAACCTACCCCGGACACCAAGCAGGGAGCCTGTCGTTGGGGGTGACGACAGGCTCCCCTGGTGGGTGGATCTTCTAGGTGGCGGACTGTGCGCCGAGCACCCGCTGGATGTCGGGCTTCATCTGCTGCAGCTGCTGTCCCCAGTAGCCCCAGGCGTGCGTGCCGTTGGCCGGGAAGTTGAACACCCCGTTGGTGCCGCCGGCGGCGATGTAGTTGTCCCGGAAGGTGACGTTGGTCCGCAGCGTCAGCCCTTCGAGGAACTGGGCTGCCATCAGGTTGCCGCCGTTGGTGCCCGCGTCGAGATCGGACGGGGTTCCGGTGCCGCAGTAGATCCAGATGCGGGTGTTGTTGGCGACCAGCTGGTTGATGTTGACCATCGGGTCATTGCGCTTCCATGCCGGATCGGTCGACGGCCCCCACATGCTCTCGGCGTTGTAGCCGCCGGCATCGTTCATCGCCAGCCCGATCAGCATGGGCCACCAGCCCTCGGACGGGTTCAGGAAGCCCGAAAGCGTTCCGGCATAGATGAACTGCTGTGGGTGGTGGATCGCGTAGGTCAGCGCGGCGCTGCCTGCCATCGAGATGCCGACGACGGCGTTGCCGGTCTGCGACACCCCGCGGTTGGCCGCCAGCCAGGCGGGCAGCTCGTTGGTCAGGAAGGTCTCCCACTTGTAGGTGTAGTCCTGACCGTTGCCCTTCGACGGCTGGTACCAGTCGGTGTAGAAGCTGGACTGGCCACCGACGGGCATGATCACCGACAGGCCCGACCCGTTGTACCACTCGAATGCGGGGGTGTTGATGTCCCAGCCGTTGAAGTCGTCCTGGGCGCGCAGGCCGTCGAGCAGGTAGACCGCGTGCGGACCGCCGCCCTGGAACTGGACGCGGATGTTGCGGTTCATCGACGGCGAGAACACGTCGAGGTACTCGACCGGCAGACCCGGACGGGAGAAGGCCCCAGCGGTCGCCGAACCTCCTGCGAGACCGATCAGCGCGGGCAGGGTGGCAGCTGCCATTGCCCCCGCCGCCAGTCGGCGCGTCCACGCTCCGCGAATCTTGTTGAGGAACTTCATAACGGCAACCAACCGTCCTTTCTGCACGTGTGCCAAGCAGTTTGCCGCTTGCCTCGGTAGTGAAACATGCGCCACTTGAGTCACACGCGTAACAACACCGCACGCGCAGATCGCGTTTTACTAACGGTTGGAACTCGGCGCCGAGACCGTTTGCCCCGGCGCTCAGCGCCCGGCGGCCACCAGCGCCTGCTTGACGTTGGCGCGACGCTCCTCGATCGCCCGGCCGATGTCCTGCAGCAGCACCGGCTTTCGCGCCACCAGATCTTCGATGCACTCGCGGTCGAACTGTGCGACGGTGACCTCCGTCAGCGCGTAGGCCGTGGTGATGATCGGTTCGCGGGTCAGCGTCGTCTGACCGAGGACGTCGCCCCGCTCCAGGGTGAGCACCGGGACGAACAGATCGTCCGGGCCGGGCGCGGCCAGCTGCACTGTGCCTGCGACGACGAACGTCAACTTCCTGGGAACCTGACCGACGACCTGGAGCACCTCGTCAGCGCCGTAGCGGGCCAGCCGCGCGTGCGGCAGCAGCTCGCGCTGGTCCTCAGGACTCAGCCGGAGTATCGGTGCGATGAGGCGTAGCGCCTGTTCCACGCGTTCGGTGGTCGCGAACTCGTCCTCGGCCTCGTCCAGATGCAGACCGGCGCGCCGCGCGGCGTACCAGGTCCAGCGCAAGAACGTGGATCTCGCGGCGAAATCGTCGGCAGGCGAATGCAGCGGGATCATGGTCTTGTACTGCAACGAGCCGGCAGGCACGGTGGACACCGTGCCGTCGCTTCGTAATTGGGGGAGTCGGCGGCCCACCTCGTCGAGCACGCGGCAGACCTCGTCGGGGGCGTCGTCGACGGCGAACACCGTGATCACCGATATGGTGTGCGCGCCCTGCGGGCGGCTCAGGTTGGTGAACGATCCGCCGGCCAGCACGGAGTTCGGGATGATCTGCAGACCGCTCCCGGTGTCGATGTGCGTCGCGCGCCAGTTCACCTCGACGACGCGTCCGCGTGCCGACGGCGCATCCACCCAGTCGCCGAGCTGGAACGGTTGCTCGAACAGCACCAGCAGACCGGAGATGATCTGGCCGACAGAGTTCTGCAGGGCAAGGCCGAGGACGATCGAGGACACGCCAAGGGCGGTGAACAGCCCGCCGATGTTCGCGCCCCAGATGTAGGCGAAGATCAGGCCGATGCCGATCGCGATGAGCGCGAACCGGGCGACGTCGAGGAAGATCGACGGAATTCGCTTGCGCCAACTGCCTTCCGGGGCGCTCTGGAACAGAGTGGCGTTGAGCCCGGACAGTAACAGCACCAGTACGACGAATCCGAACACCGTCGCCACGATCCGTACCGGCGTGGTTTCCCCGGAGATCTGCATCGCCTGGATCAGCAGGATCAGGAGCGCGCCCAGCGGCAGGATGTAGGTGCGGATCAGGTGTACGGGACCGGCGAGGAAACTGCCCCTGCGGAGCAGCGAGCTGTGCAGTTCGGTGAGCAGAACCAGGCACAGGGGAAATCCGACCGCGACACCGAGCGCCCAGAAGAACCAGGGAGCGTCGAGCACGCCGGTCATCGTCGGTCCTGCAGCTTCCAGATCGGCTCGTCGGCGCCGTCGACGAGCACCGTGCCCGCCGGTTCGAGGTCGCGGGTATCGCCCATCACGTCGAAGACCCGCTCGGTGACGTACACGCCCGGCTGGGGCGAACCCCGCTGCACCCGGTAGGCGAGGTTGACCGCGGAGCCCCACATGTCATAGGCCAGGTTGGAACGTCCGACCAGGCCGCTGCTCACCGCGCCCGTGTCGATCCCGGCGCGCAGCTTGAGGTCCGTCCCTGCCTCGGTGTTGAACCGTTCGATGATGCGCTGCATCTCGAGGGCGAAGTCGACCGTGCGCCGGACATTGTCCAGACGCGGCACACTCAGGCCGGAGCTGGCCCAGTAGCCGTTGCGCAGGGTGCGGACCCGTTCCACCCCCAGATCGTCGGCGGCGGCATCGAATTGGTGGACCAGGCGGTTGACGATGGCCAGCGCTTCCTCCGACGCCATGCCGGAGGTCAGCTCGTCCAGGCCGACGGTGTCGGCGAACAGGACCGTGACATTGTGGTGGTCCTGCGCGATGGTCTGTTCGCCGTCCCGGTAGCGCTGCACCACCGATTCCGGCATGAGCGTGCGCAGCAACCGGTCGTTCTCCCGGCGCTGCTCGGCGAGCAGATCCTCCTTGATCGCCAGGTTGCGGCTCATGTCGTTGAATGCCGTTGTCAGATCACCGAACTCGTCTCGCGACTGCACCGGCAGCGAGATGTCGTAATCGCCCGCGCCGATCTGCTGGGCACCGGCTTCGAGCCGGCGCAGCGGACGGACGAACAACCGGGCCAACATCATCGCGGCCAGGCACACGATGAACGTGATGACGACGGTCGACAACACCAGGGTGCGGGTGAACGTCGCGACCGGTGCGAACGCCTCAGCCGTGTCGATCTTGGCGATGATCGACCAGTTCAGTCCGTGCAGATCGACCGGCGCGTAGGCCTGCAGCGTGTCGTTGCCCAGGTAGTCGTCCTCGATCACGGTGCCGCTCTGGCCGCGCGAGGCCAGCCGGGTCGCGGTCGTCTCCACCGGTTGCACCAGCGTGGTTCCGTGTTGGGCCAGCGATTTCGCGGCCACCGCCGGCGGCGTTCCGGCGTCGATCACGTCGCGCTCGAACTTCTTCGGGTCCTCCAGGAACAACCGGGAATCCGAGCGCATCAAACCATCGGGGCCGACCACGAATGTCTCGCCCGTCGCACCCATGCCCGCGGTTTCCCACTGCTTGTCGGCCGTCATGAGGCGGTTGATCTTTGAGATCGGGAACTGCAGGGCGAGTACGCCTTCGACCCGGCCGGGAAGGCCGACCGGCGCCATCATCCAGGCGGTCGGCTCGTCGGCGGGCTGGTAGTCGCCGAAATCGGTGACCCCGACGTAGTCGACGGCGTTCGACGCCAGGGTCTTGTCGTAGGCGTCGCGCAGCAGGCTCTGCCGGTACGGACCGGTGAGGATGTTGGTGCCGAGATCGATGCCCTTGTAGGCGGTGTAGACGACGTTGCCGACGGCGTCGAGCAGCAGCGCATCCTCGAACTGGAAGCGTTGCACGATCTCACGGAAGTAGTCGTTGAACCTGGCGTTGGCGGCCGACCAGGCGCTGCCGTCCCTGGCATCGTCGACCCGGATCGCCTTCTCGGGGTCGGCGAACGGCGCCGTGTAATTCGCCTGCAGGTATTTCTGGGCGTTGGACGTGGGCAACAGCCGGGACACGTCCACGGTCTCGCCGGTCTGCTGCTGCTCGGCCGGCTTGAACTCGGTGTTGTAGTAGTCGACGATCGATTGCCACTGCTGCGGGGTGGTGGTCGAGTTGGCGAGTTGACCGAACCCGGCGGAGAAGGCTTCCACTGCCTCGACGGTCGTCGTACCCCGGGTATAGACGATCAGGGAGTCCTCGAGGTCGGCGAACTTGGATTCCAGTTGCCGGGTTTGCGACTCCCGAACTTCGGTCAGCCGGTCGAATACCGACTGACGCAGCGATGACCGTCCGGATTGATATCCGATGGCACCGACGACGGCAGCCGACAAGATGCTGGTCACCAGCAGCATGACCAGCAGCTTTGACTGGATGCTGATCCGGGACAGCACGCGCCGATGCGCTCTTCTGGGCGGTGCGACGCGCTCGACGTCGGCTGTTGTAGTCATTGAATCCCGAAGATTAGCTTGTCACGATGTATTGCGTGAGGCTGCGCAACAAACTCCCCTCATGAACGACCCGTTCGGCTTACAGAGATTCGTCGACGCCCAGGCCGGCGGGTACGCCGATGCCTGCACCGAGTTGCGGGACGGCCGCAAGCGCAGCCACTGGATCTGGTTCATCTTCCCGCAGCTGCGTGGACTGGGCCGCAGCCCGACCGCTGCCCACTACGGCATCGCGTCGGCCGAGGAAGCGCGTGCCTACCTGGCCCACCCGACGCTGGGACCGCGGCTGCGGGAATGTGCCCGGCTGGTGACGCAGATCGACGGGCGGACTGCCGAGCAGATCTTCGGCTGGCTGGACTGGCTGAAGGTGCGCTCGAGCATGACGCTGTTCGCCGAGGTCGCCGCGGACCCGGCGGAGCGGGCCGACTTCCAGGCCGTGCTGGACAAGTTCTATGACGGGCTGGAGGATCGGATGACGCTCGAAATGCTCAGTACGGCTGGATGATCAGCCACCCGTGCGCCGGAACCTCGGTATGGCTGATGTCCTCCTGCGGTGGCGCGCCCGACCCTGCGATCACCCGTCCCGATCCCGCCCCGAGCTCGGGCAGTGACAGCGGCAGCGGCGCTTCATCGATGTTGAGCGCCACGATCAGGGAGTCGGGGCCCGCGCTGGTCCGGTAGACGTACCGGGTGTTGGTCAGCAGCACCGGCGTCGTCGTCGCGGTGTGCAGCCACGGATGCCTGCGGCGCAGTCCGATCAGATACTGGTGCAGCCGTAGCGCATCGGAATCTTCTGGTGCAGTGGTGAATTCCGGTCGTACCGCATCGTCGCCACCGCGGCGGTCCTCCTTGACGCCTCGGTACGCGGACTCGTCGCCGGCATAGATGCTCGGGGTTCCGCCGGTGGTCAGCAACAGCACCAGTGCGTGCTCGAGGTGCGCGGAATTCTGCAGCTGGCTGGCGATCCTGGTCACGTCGTGGTTGCCCACGAAGGTCAGTGGCACGAAGGTCTCGAGGAAGTCGTTGTGCCGCTTCAACGCCCAGTCCAGTTCGTGGAAGTTGCCGTCGTTGAGGCTGCTCCAGATGGCTTTCCACAGCTCGTACTGGGTCACCGAGTCGAAGGTGGCGGCGCGGACGGTCGCGGTGTAGTCACCGTGGATCACCTCGCCGAGGAACCAGGCGTCGGGGAACTCCCGGCGCACCGGCGGCAATACCTGCGCCCAGAACCGGTCGGGTACCGCATAGGCGGCATCGAGGCGCCAGCCGTCGGCGCCGCGGCGCAACCAGTGCGCCATCACCTCGGCCGTGTAGGACATCACCTCCGGGTTGGCGTGGTTGAGGGTGATCAGCTCGCCGTGCCCTTCAAAGGTGGCGAAACCGTTGCCCCGCTGAAGAAACCATGAGGCGTCCCCGTCGCGGTACCGGGCGAACTCGGTGCCCACGTGGTTGAACACGCCGTCGAGCAGGACGCGGAGCCCGCGCGACCGGGCCTCGGCCACCAAGTGGTCGAAGTCGTCGTCGTCGCCCAGGCGGGGGTCGATACGGAAGTGATCAGTGGTGTCGTACCCGTGGGTCCGTGACGCGAAGATCGGGCCGAGCGCGATGCCGGAGGCGCCCAGTTGCACAGCGTGGTCGAGCCATCCGACGATCCGGCGCAACCGGTGTTCGCCGGGGGTCGGCGGTTCCTCGGCGGGAAACGCGCCGACGAAACCCAGTGGATAGATCTGCCACCAGATCGCGTGGGCGACCCAGGCCGGCTCAGGCACGAAACTTCGCCGCGTACAGGTCCTTCATGGTTTCGGCCAGTTCCCGCGCCGGGCCGTCCACCTCGATTCCCGGGGCCACCGCGGTGATGGGCAGCGGCGCCACCGGACCGGGCGGCACCCCCCACTCGGACAGCCAGCCGCTCAACTGCTCCGAGGAGGTGGCGTAGACGATGCGGCCCAGGCCGACCCAGGCGTGCGCGGCGGAGCACATCGGGCAGTGCTCGCCCGAGGTGTACACGGTGGCGCGGGCCCGGTCCTGCGGGCTCAGGTGTTCGACGGCCCAGCGAGCGATGGCGAATTCGGGATGCTGGGTGGCGTCGCCGTCCTTGACCCTGTTGCGGTCGGTGAACACCGTGGTTCCCGTGTGATCGACCAGTAGCGACCCGAAGGGTTCGTCGCCGTCGTCGAGTGCCTCGCGGGCGAGGTCGACACATTTGCGCAGCTGACCGAGGTCGTTCTCGCTGATGGCCACGGGGGCGAGTTTACGCCCGCGCCCAGGCCGGGCCCCTCAGTCGCGGCCGCAACACGGGTTCGCCACCTCGAGGCGGCACGCGCAGGAGGCCTGCACCGTGACATCGGCACGCGCCTGGGCCAACTCGAGTTGCTGCCCGATGATGACGGCCTCGGCGTCGCGGCCCAGCCGGCGAAGGCATTCGTGGTAGCCGTGCAGACTCCACACGTTGTTCGGGTGGTGGCTGGACCGGCTCAGGGTGGGGTCCAGGCCCAGGTCGGCCGCGTAGACGCGGGCGGCTTCCTCGACATGACCCTGTTCGAGCAGCAACGCGCCGTAGGCATGCCGGGTCGGCTGCATCCATCCCCAGGGTTCGTCGTAGGGCAGCGCGTCGTCGAGTTCGATGGCCCGGCGCAGGTAGGCGAACGCGGTGTCGTAATCGCCTTCCCGGTAGGCGATTTCACCGTTCAACATCTGCTCGGCGATGGCCAGGATGTCGAGGCTGGTGTTGTTGAACAGGTACCGCGTTTCGGGGATTCTGCGGTAGGCGTCGAGGAAGTTGTCCCGTTCGGAGCGGGCCTGCTCGATCTGGCCGGCGGCCGCATGGGCGACGCCGCGGCCGTAGTGGACGGTCGCGGTGGTGGTGCAGTACAGCTCGGGATCGGCGGGCAGTGGTTCGGCGATCAGGTCCTCCCAGCGGCCGAACCGCACCAGCACGTGCACCCGTAGCGGAACGAAGGCCTCGAGCCAGTCCGCCATCGGCGGGGAGGAGACCGAGAGCACCTCGGGGGTCAGTTGGGCCGCCAGCTCCTCGGCGGCCGCCAGGGCGATCCGTGAACTGCCCTCGAACATGGCCGAATACACCACGAAATGCAGGTCGTGCGCCCGGTAGAGCGAGTAGAAGTTCAGCGCCCCCTCGCGGGCGACGAACTTCCTGTCCGCTTGTACCGCAGCGAGATTGGCCGTCACCGAGTTGCGGTAGTCACCGCACAGTACGTCGATGTGGCTGGCCATGTGTTGCAGATGCCCCGCGTCGGGCACCAGCCCGCGCAACAGGTCGGCGGCGGGCAGTGCCGCCTGCGGTGTCGTCGACATCTCCATCGCGTGGATGTAGAGGTGCAACACCCCGGGGTGCTGGCGGCCGGAGGCGGTGGCCAGGGCCGCGTCGAGGATCTGTTTCGCCTCCACCACACGAGATCCCGGGGCAGGCTCACCGGTCCGACCGTCCCACAATGCCCACGCGGTCACGTTGAGCAGGGCGTCGGCGGCCAGGGTCTGCACGTCGATGTCGTCGGGGTAGGCCGCGGCCAGCGCCGTCATGGCGTCCGCGTAGGCGGCGTGCCCCGCGGTCAGGGCTTCGGAATCCTCGGGGTCGGCGGTCGGAAATCGCTTGTGCAGAGCGCTGATCAGGTCGCGTTCCAGGGTCGAGGCCCGGCCGGTGGTGGCACGCTCGAGCTCGGTTCGGGCCCGGGCCAGCGACGTGCTCAGGTCGGTCGGGTCGAACGCGTCCCAGGCCTTGTTGTAGTTGGGACCCACCGCGTAGGCGATGCCCCAGCGGGCCAGCGCGAAATCCGGGTCGAGCTGCAGCGCCCGCTCGAAGCACCGGATGGCTTCCTCGTGGTTGAAGGCGTACGACCAGACCATGCCACGGTCGAACCAGATCTGTGCCGGTGGCGAAGGCGTGTCCGTCGGCCGGTGGTAGCTCCCGAGCCGGTAATACGGTTCGGTCTGGGCGGGATCCGTCACGAGGCTGACGCTACCCGGGTGGCTCGACACCGGCGTGTCGAACATGTTCTAGTTCACCAATGCCGGGATACACCCATGTCGAGGGCCTCAGTTCCGCCGATGTGCAACGCCTGCGGTCGGTGTGGGAGCCGCTGGCCGATTCGGTGCGGGCACTGATCGACGCCAGTATCCGATCGCAGGTCGACGCCGACGAGGTCGCCGCCGTGCGGGCCCAGATCGACGATGCCACCGCGCGGTTGCGGGCCGACCAGATCGACGGGCCGTTTGGCGTTCAGTTCACCTCGGACGGTGCCCGGATGCCGTGGGGCAACCCCGCGATCGGCATCCGCAACCCGATCGCGCCGCCCCTGGTGATGGTCAAGGACGCCGACGGCGGTGTCCACACGGACTTCAACCTCGGCGCCCCATACGAGGGTCCGCCCGGCCATGTCCATGGCGGCGTGGTGGCCATGGTGCTCGATCACGTGCTGGGCGAGGTGGCGGCCAGCGACTCGGACCGTCCGCGGTTCACCGGCACGCTGACCATCCGCTATCTGCGGGCCACCCCGCTGGGCGATCTGCGCGCCGAGGGCCGGATCACCCGCACGGACGGCATCAAAGCCTTTGCCTCCGGCCATGTTTCCGATGCCGAGGGAATCACCGCCGAGGCCGAAGGTGTTTTCATCCTGCCGAAATGGGCGCGCGGGTGAGCTAGCGCGAGTCGCCGGCGGGGTCGACGCGATCGATCGCGATGTCCTCGAGGCTGCGGGTGATCGTGGTGAGCTCGCCGATCAGGATGCGGGCCGCTCCGTTGTCCGCGGACAGGGTCGAGGCCACATTGTGGACGCGGCGCAGTGCGGTTGACAGTTCGGCGGTATCAAGGCTCCACGGTACGGCGGGGCTCGGCGGCGCTCCGCGGAGCGCCTCGACGTAATCGTCCACCGCGGCGATGAATTCGCTGTGCAGTGCCGACGACGGATGGGTCGGCAGGCTGTTCTCCAGCGTGGTGCAGGCGCTGGTCACCGAGTTCAGCGCGGTGCGGTAGGACCGTAACCACCTGCGCAGGATCGGTGGGTCCAGACTCGTCGCGCCCCACGCGGCCTCGAACGCCGCCCGCGCGCGGAACGCCCGTTGCCAGGCCGCGGACAGGATCTCGGCCGGGTGGTCGATTTCATGCACGAATGCCTTGATCACCAGCGCGGCATAGTCGATTTCGGTCATCAGCAGCTCTCCGGCCCGCTGGCGCAACCGGATCAGGGCGTGATCGGGCAGTGCCACGTGGGCCATCACTGCCAGCGCGCCGCCGATCAGCACCGCGAAGAGCCGGTCTGCGTTACCCGACCACGGAGCTGAGGCGCTGACTCCGACGGCGAACATGATGATCGCGCCCACCGCCGCGCCGACGGCCAGATAGCCGAACTGGGCGACGCCGTAGGCCAGTCCGACGAACAACAGTGCGCAGACGGCCGAGCCGAGCGGGCCGGGCTGCCACATGAGGGTGAGGACCGAGGCCGCGATGATGCCGACGCAGAGGCCGGCGATGCGCCCGGCGCACCGGGTGTAGGTGTGCGCCGTCTCCGGGCGCAGCACCACCACGACCGCCAGCGGCATCCAGTAGGCGTGCTCAAGCCCGCCGTACCGGGCTGCCGCCACCGCGAGTGCGGTCGTCACCGACAGCCGGATGGCGTGGCGCAGGATAGGGGAGGTCCAGGTCAGATGTGAGCGCACCACGGCGGGCGCCGAGGCGAGGGAGCCGATCAGGTCGGGCCGGTGCAACTGGCCGAACCGCAGGACCGCGGCCTCCCGCAGTTGTTCGCAGAATCGTTGTGCCAGCGCCGCTTCGGGACCGGTCACGGCGGCCGCGGCGGTGTGGACGCGCACCAGGGCATGCTCGGCGTCCCGTCGCGCCGTGTGACCGTGGTCGGCGATCGCGTCGAGCAGCACCGCCGCGGCGGTCAGCAGCTGCGGCAGCCCGTCGTCGGTCGCGGATTCGCCGGTCTCATCGTCACGATCGTCACGTTCGGCGCTGGCATGCAGCGACGCCAGGGTGCCGGCCAGGCGTTCCGGTAGTCGGTATCCGCCGTGGTACGCCCGTGGCCGCTGGCTGACCTGGCTGTCGGCGAACACCTCTCGCAGCCAGGTCAACGGTGCGTCGTCGACGTCGGCGGCGCTGTTCGCCGCGACGTTGCGGGAATCGGTGGCCAGCGACCGGTAGGCGCGGGTGAGCCCGTCGCGCTGGGCCCGCCAGCGCCGCGGTGGCCAGACGGCGATGAGCGCCGCCTGCACCACGCCTGCGAGCACCACCAGGACGGGCGCCAGCAGGGCCTGTCCCACCGTCGGGGCGACCGGTGGCGCCAGCACCAGCAGTGCGCTGGCCGCCGAGGCGACCAGGCCGGCGTTGGCCCCGAGAGACCACTGCATGCCTGCGGCGAAGCACCACAGCGCCACTGCGGCGATGAATACCGGACTGTGCCACCCGGTGAGGGTGCCGAGCAGCACCGCGATGGCCAGTTCCACCGAACCGGTGACGACGAGTGGCACCCGGCCGCCGGGGCTGCGCTGCAGCGCGATCGCGCCCGCGATCACGCCTCCGCTCAGCGTCCACATCGCGGTCGCTCCGGAACCCAGCGCCAGGGCGACAGCGGTCACTGCCAGGACGCCGATCAGACTGCGGGCTACCGCGCCGGCGTCGGGGGTGCTCAGCCGGAGCGCATCGGCTGCCTGTCCGCCCGTGTGCACTCCTCCATTCTCACTCGCTGCGGGCTGCCGGTGGGGCAACCACCCACGCGTGGCGTGGATCGGTGCGCCGGTAGGTTCTCCCACCGTGGAGAAAGTCATCGTTCTGCTGCGCGCGGCGCATTCGGATCAGCTGTGGTGTGAGCGGCTGCGCACCCGCGTGGCCGACGAGCTGCTGACGCTCGGAGTGCCGGGTTTGGCGGTCAATGTCCGCGACGACGCGGTGCGGGAGTCGTTGATGACGTTGACGACGCTGGACCCGCCGGTGGTCGCGGTGGTGAGCCTGTGGGTTCAGCAGTACTACGGCGATCAGACTGGCCGGGCATTGGAAGTGCTTGCTGCCGAATGCGATTCGATCGCGGCGTATCTGGTCACCGAATCGGTTCCGATGCCCGCGCCGCTCACCGCGGTGGGCGAGCGGACCGACGGGCTGGCCAACATCGCGCTGCTGCGCCGGCCGGCGGACCTGGACGAGGCCACCTGGCTGCACCGCTGGCACCTCGCCCACACATCGGTGGCCATCGAAACCCAGGACACGTTCGGCTACACGCAGAACACGGTGGTCCGCGCCCTCACGCCGGATGCCCCGGCGATCGACGGCATCGTGGAGGAGTTGTTCCGCCAGGAGGCGGTGTCGGATCTGCACGCGTTCTTCGGGGCCGCCGACGACGACGATTTGGCCGACCGCATGAGTCGAATGGTGGCCAGTACTGACGCCTTCGGCGCGAGCAGCAACATCGACACCGTGCCGACCAGCCGTTACGTCTATGCCACGCCTTTCGCCGGAGGTGTTCCTGCCCCCGGCCCGCAAGAGTGAAACGTGTTCTAGTTAGGCTGCAGCGGTCACGGCGCGCACGCGAGGAGTGAGAGATGACCCTGCTGATCGAGGACACCAACCGGGTTCGCACGCTGACCCTCAACCGCCCGGATGCGCTCAACGCGTTCAACGAGGCGCTGTATGACGAGACGACGGTTGCCCTGCGCGCCGCTGCCGAGGATCCCGACGTGGCGGTGGTGCTGCTGACCGGGGCCGGCCGGGCCTTCAGCGCGGGCAACGACCTCGTCGAGATGCAGGAGCGCATCAGCAATCCGGATTCCACCCCGGGCGAGCATGGGTTCTACGGGATGCTCGACGTGCTCGCCGATTTTCCGAAACCGTTGATCTGTGCGGTCAATGGGGTTGGCGTTGGCATCGGCGCGACCATCCTCGGCTTCGCCGACCTGGCGTTCATGTCGTCCTCGGCCCGGTTGAAGTGTCCGTTCACCAGCTTGGGCGTGGCGCCGGAGGCGGCCTCGTCTTATCTGATGCCGCGGCTGCTCGGCAGGCAGAATGCCGCCTGGCTGCTGATGTCCTCGGAGTGGGTGGGTGCCGCAGAGGCCAGGGAGATGGGCCTGGTGTGGAAGGTCTGCGAGCCCGACGATCTGCTTACCGAGGCCCGTCGGTACGCCGAAACGCTGGCGGCCAAGCCGATTTCGAGTCTGATCGCCGTCAAGCAGGCGATGATGGCACCGATCCGGGACCAGATCTCGGCGGCCGTGGAACGGGAGAAGGCGTTGTTCGGCGAACTTGTCGGTGCGGCGGCCAACGTCGATGCGCTGGCTCAGTTCGCCGATCGCAAGCGTTAGCGCGTGATGCGTGACGGGCAGCCGTTGAACTCCGACGGGCGCCCCTCGGCTGCCAGATGGGCGGCGATGAGGGCGCGGATCGTGCGCCGGCACCGTCCGCAATCGGCCCCGGCGCCACAGGCTTCGGCGACCTCTTTGGAGGTCGTGGCGCCGGATTCCACGATCTCGTTGACGACCTGACTGGTCGCCCCGGTACAGAGGCAGACGAACATCAGTCGTCCTGCTCGTCGACGTTCATGATGTAGGCCAACTTGCCCACGAACAGGCTCGGATAGGCGCCGAAACCGGCGGTGGTCATCCACTCGGCGGCCGCGTCGGGGTGGTCGATCCACTGCCGGGCGCTGATCTCGTCGGAGACCTCCTGCAGGATCATCACTTCCTGGCCGTCGTCGAGCGCCTGATAGACCCAGATCTTGCGGATGCCGCCCTGCTCGAACCGGTCGAGGCCGTCGTGCACCTTGCGCATCAGGGTTCCGACGTCGTCGACGGTGGCGACGGCACCGACGATCACCCCGGCGACGTGCCCTTCCGGAGACGGTTCGGTCAGGTCGATTTTCTCGACCACTTCGCCGCCGAAAATGGGCGGGATATCTTCGACGCCGGAAATATCGAACCATTCGAAAATCGCTGGTGAGCGCAGCACGTCGCGAATGGACCGGGCGTGCCGAATACCTATCGTCACCAATACCCGGCCGGGTTCCCAAATTGATTTATAGAGCACCACGTGATGCGCGCCGATCGACAATAGCCCCGACCGGTGTTTCTTCATCCATTTCCACATTTGTTCGACGTCGTCGACGCGGAAATCGCACGAGAGAATGAGCGAGTGTAAGTCGTACTCACTCATTCGTTACCGGCCTTTCTTCCGAGCTGCACCAAGAGATTAGCGCAGTCTAACCTTAGTTAGGACAGCCAGTCCACTCTTCGTGGCCACGCCTCGGCCCGAGTGATCGCGGCGGTCCGGCAATGTGGCACGAACACGCCGAATTAGCTGCCAACCATTGCGTCCCGCACTGCTTTCTGCACTAGATTGGATGTGCACGGCATACGGCAACACTTGACCAGCCCTCAAGGTGCTTAGGAGTCACGATGCAAGGCGATCCGGATGTTCTGAAATTGCTCAATGAGCAATTGACAAGCGAACTCACCGCAATTAACCAATACTTCCTGCATTCGAAAATGCAAGACAATTGGGGATTTACCGAACTGGCCGAACACACCCGCTCCGAATCGTTCGAAGAGATGCGGCATGCGGAGACCATCACCGACAGAATCCTGATCCTGGACGGCCTGCCCAACTATCAACGGTTGTTTTCGCTGCGCGTCGGCCAGACGCTGCGCGAACAGTTCGAGGCGGACCTGGCGATCGAGTACGAGGTGGTCGCCCGGCTGAAGCCCGGGATCATCATGTGCCGGGAGAAGCAGGATGCCACCTCGGCCAACATCCTGGAAGGCATCCTGGCCGACGAGGAAGGGCACATCGACTACCTGGAAACCCAGCTTGAGCTCATGGAGAAGTTGGGCGACGCGCTCTACGCCGCGCAGTGCGTGTCCCGGCCGCCCCACTGAGCCCTGGTAAACCGCCGCCCGTTTCGTTCGAAGCCGCTCTGGGTAGCCGGTGACCGCCGGTTGCCCGGGGCGGCTTTGTTCGTGCTGTAACTTTCATAGCTTATCTAACGATATCGTGGTTGAACTGGCAGACAGGTGAAAGGAAAACATGTCCAGCCCATCAACCACCGCCGAGCAGGCCTCGGGCGCGGCGCTGCTGAGCGTGCGCAGACGCAACCTGGTGTTCGTCGCCGTTCTGCTCGGCATGCTGCTGGCCTCGCTCAACCAGACCATCGTCGCCACCGCGCTCCCGACGGTGGTGGCGGATCTCGGCGGCGCCGGCCATCAGGCGTGGGTGGTGACGAGCTACCTGCTCGCCTCCACGGTCGTCACCGCGGTGGTCGGGAAGGTCGGCGACATCTTCGGCCGCAAAGTCGTGTACCAGGCCGCGGTCCTGTGTTTTCTCGTCGGATCGGTCCTCAGCGGCCTGTCCGGTTCGATGGTCATGCTGGTGGCCGCGCGAGCCCTGCAGGGCATCGGTGGCGGCGCGATCATGGTGACCTCCTCGGCCCTCATCGCCGAGGTGATCCCACTGCGAGACCGCGGGCGGTACCAGGGTGCGCTCGGGGCGGTATTCGGTGTCACGACCGTGGCGGGTCCGCTGCTCGGCGGCTTCGTCACCGATCACCTCGGCTGGCGATGGGCGTTCTGGCTCAGCATCCCGGTCGGCCTGGTCGTGCTCGTGGTCGCGGCCGCCACCATCCCGGCGCTGACGTCCCGGCCGAGCCGTCCGGTGATCGATTACGCCGGAATCGTCTGGGTCGGAATCGGGGCGTCCGGTCTGACCCTGGCCACCAGCCTCGGCGGCGAGCTGGCTTGGACGTCGCCGACCATCATCGGTCTGGTCGTCGGGTCGATCCTGGCCCTGGCGATGTTCGTGCGGGCGGAAACCGAGGCGGCCGAACCGATTCTGCCCATGCGGCTGTTCCGGAACCCTGTGTTCACCATGTGCTGCGTGCTGTCGTTGGTGGTCGGCTTCGCGATGCTCGGTGCGCTGACGTTCATGCCCACCTTCATGCAGTTCGTCGACGGCGTCTCGCCGTCGGAATCCGGGCTGCGGACGATGCCGATGGTGCTCGGGCTGCTGATCACCTCGACCGTCAGCGGCAGTCTGGTGGGCCGCACCGGGCGCTACAAGATCTATCCGGTCGCGGGCACGGCGATCATGCTCGTGGGCTTCGTGCTGCTGTCGCGGATGAATGCCGCGACACCGATCCCGCTGCAATCGCTGTATCTGCTGATCCTCGGCGCCGGTATCGGCATGTGCATGCAGGTGCTCGTGCTCATCGTGCAGAACACGTCCGATTTCTCGGATCTGGGCGTCGCGACGTCCGGGGTGACGTTCTTCCGGACCATCGGGAGTTCGTTCGGTGCCGCCATTTTCGGCTCACTGTTCGCCGGATTCCTCTCGGACCGGCTGCCGGGGGCACTCGCCGCGAGCGGGGCTCCGCCCGCCGCGGGTGCGTCGCCCAAGGCCCTGCACGAGCTGCCGCCGGAAGTCGCCGCACCGATCGTGACCGCCTACTCCGATGCGTTGGACCTGGTGTTCCTGTGCGCCGCGCCGGTGGCGCTCATCGGCTTGATCGTGGCGCTGTTCCTCAAGGAGGTGCCGTTGGTCGAGGCGGAGGCGGCCGTCGACCTCGGCGAAGGTTTCGGCATGCCGAGCGCGGAATCCTCGGATCAGGTGCTGGAGACGGTGGTCAGCCGCTTGATGCGCAGCTCGCCGGAGGTCAGGCTGCGTAGCGTCGCCGGAACGGCGGGATGCGAGTTGGACGTGGCCGGGCTGTGGGCTCTGCTCAAGATCTACCGGCACGGCCAGATATTCGGCTCCGCGCGCCTGACGGAGATCGCTGATCGGCTTGTCGTGCCCTACGAAGTGCTCGAGCCGACCTTCAACCGCCTGGTACAGGACGGATATGTGTTGCGTACCGGGGACAGCCTGTGGCTGACCCAGCGCGGGGTCCGCCAGGTCGACGGTGTGTCCGCGGCGCTGGTCGGGCGGATCGTCGACAAGCTGGGCGAATCGCCGTCCTTCGAGGGGCGCCCGGACCGGGCCCAGGTGGAGGCCGCCCTGGAGCGCATCGCCCACCGGGTCGTGGTGCAGCGGGACTGGGGTGACGACCGGGAGGCGGAACTGACCAGCTCGGGAACCAAAAACTAGAACTTGTTCCAGAATGGTCGACGCGCGCGTACGATTCGGCCCATGAGCCGTATCGGAGAATTTCCCGACGACGACGTGGCCGGCTGGATCCTCAGGTCTCCCGAGATCGGCACCGCCATGGCCAACTACACGAACGCGGTGTACACCAAGGGGCGGTTGCCGTTGCGGGTGCGCGAGCTGGCCCGGATGGTGATCGCGCTCGACAACGAATGCGTGGTGTGCCAGAACACCCGCGACTCGGACGGAGCCGCGGCCGGGGTGGACGAGGATCTCTACGATCACGCCGCCGAGTGGCGGACCTGGCCGGGCTACAGCCCGCAGGAGCGCATCGCCGCCGAGTTCGCCGAGCGCTTCGCGAGCGATCACACCGGACTGCGTGACGACGAGGACTTCTGGGAGCGGGCCGGCGAGCAGTTCGACGCCGAACTGCTGACGGACCTGGCGTTGTCGTGTGCCATGTGGCTCGGAATGGGCCGGATGCTGCGCACCCTCGACATCGGCCAAACCTGCAAGATCACGCTCTAGCGCACCGCGCCTCGGCGCACAATGAGGTTGTGACAGCTGGATCACCAGGACCGGCGAAACCCCTGGCTGCGGCCGCCATCGCGCAGCTGGAATCCGACGGTGTCGCGACGCTGATCGGCACGGTGGTCAGCCCGGCCGGGCTGACCCACGCGAAAACCGTTCCGCTGCGCCGGATGGGGATCTTCGCCGATCCCGGTCTGGGCGCCAGCCCGGTCTTCCACGCGTTCACCATCGACCAGACCGGGATCGCGATGGGTGGGGACATCGGCGTCGTGGGGGATCAGCGGATCCGGATCGACCTCGGCGCGTTGCGGATCCTCGGCGACGGATTGGCTTGGGCGCCAGCGACTTTCCACAACCAGGATGGTTCCGCGGATCCGTATTGCAGCCGCGGCGTGCTGCAGCGGGTACAGGACCGGCTGGCGGCCGCCGACCTGACCGCCCTCGTCGGCCATGAGGTGGAGTTCGTCCTCGTCGGGCCGGACGGGAGCCGGCTCCCGTCACTGCTGTGGGCGCAGTACGGGTTGGCCGGGGTGCTCGAATTCGAGGGTTTCGTCCGCGATGTCACCGATGCGGCCAACGGGTCCGGCGTGGCCATCGAGCAGTTCCATCCCGAGTACGGGTCCAACCAGTTCGAGATCTCGCTGGCGCCACTGCCGCCGGTGGCGGCCGCGGACCAGCTGGTACTCATGCGGATCATCGCGGCCCGGGTCGCCCGGCGATACGGATTCCGGGTCAGCCTGTCTCCGTTGCCGTTTGCCACCGGCGTGGGTTCTGGTGCCCATCAACATTTTTCGCTGAGCCGCTCAGGTGTGCCGCTGTTCTCCGGCGGAATTGGGACGCGGGGAATGACGCCGGAGGGGGAGTCCGCGCTGGCCGGGGTGCTCGCCGGGCTCCCCGCCGCCCAGGGCGTGCTGTGCGGATCGGTGCTGTCCGGGCTGCGGATCCAGCCGGGATACTGGGCAGGTGCCTACAACTGCTGGGGCACCGAGAACCGGGAAGCCGCCGTACGTTTCCTCATCGGCGGTCCGAGCAACCCCTACGGCGCCAATGTCGAGGTCAAGGTCATCGACCCGTCGGCCAACCCGTACCTGGCGACGGCGACCATCCTGGGGCTGGCCCAGCACGGGATCAGCCAGAGCCTGGCGTTGGGACCCGAGGTCGTCGTCGACCCGGCCTCCCTGACCGATGCCCAGCAGGCCGGCGACGGCATCGTGCGGTTGCCCAACCGTCAGGCCGACAACCTTGCCGCCCTGGATGCTTCGGCGCTGATCCGGGAGATACTCGGCGATCAGCCCGTGGACGCGGTGCTCGCGGTCCGCAAGTACGAGCAGGACAACTTCGGCGATCTGGACGCCGAGCAGCTCACGGAGCGGTTCCGCATGGCCTGGAGTCTGTGAGTGCGCGTGCGTATGTGAGCGTTTGGGTGGTGTCCGCGCCGGCAATACCGATCCGATGATCGGAACACTTCGCTCCATCGTGCTGGACTGCCGGGATCCACGGGCCCTTGCCTCGTTCTACGCCGAGATGCTCGGCGGAGACTTCACGACCGAGGATGACACCTGGGTGGTCGTGACGGATCCGGCCGGGCGACGGGTGGCGTGTCAGTACTCACCGCAACACGAGCCTCCGGATTTCCCGGATCCGCGGGGATCTCAGCAGCTCCACCTGGACATCCAGGTCGAGGATCCGGACCTGGCCCAGCGTCAGGTGCTGGCGCTGGGCGCCACCCGGGTCACCGATGCCGTTGGCGAGCAATACTTCCGGGTGTTCCGGGATCCGGCCGGCCACCCGTTCTGCCTGGTCTGGGGTATCGGCTAGTCGGTCACACCAGACCGGTGGCGTCGAACACCCAGGACATGTCGGCGGTGGCGAAGTTCTCCAGCCAGTCCGGCGGGGCGTGGTTGGCCAGCGCACCCATGTCCCAGTAGTCCTTCCACAGGGTCACCTTGCCGTTCTCGACCCGGTGGACGGTGACGAACTTCAGCACCGCGGATTCGCCACTGGCCCAATGCCATTCCTCGTGATGCTCGTACATGGCGTCAAGGCCGTTGTCGACCAGCAGGCCGGGAAAGTTCTCGTAGGATGCCAGCGGTTCGAGGCCGATCTTGAGGCGCTTGACGATGTCCTCGGGGCCCTTGGCGGCAGCGGCGGGACCCACCGGCATGTCGAGGTAGATGCAGTCGTCCGACAGGTACGTCTTGAGCAGTTCCCAGTCGCGTTCCGACAGCGCCTTCCACATGCCGTGGACGGTTTCCTCGATCGACACGTCTTCAACGGACACTGGTCAGCTCACTGTCTTCGGCGGAGATGGACGGGGTCTGGTGTGCGGCTCGGAGGAACCGGCCGGTGCGCTGCTTGCCGACCAGGTCGGTCAGGCGGCCGTCGGCGAACACCGTACGTCCCCCGACGAGCACGGCGGTGACGGTGTCGTCGTTGCGGTTCACCATGCGGGACAGCCCGCCGTAGTGGTCGACGGTCTCCTCGGCGTAGGCGTCGAGGGAGTCGTCGAGCCGCTCCGGGTCGATCACCACGACGTCGGCGCGGTCCCCGATGCGCAGGTGGCCGGCGTCGATCCGGTACCAGTCGGCGAGCTCACCGGTGAGCCGGTGGACGGCCTGTTCGATCGACATGAACGGCGTGCCCGCCCGCTCGGCGTCGCGGACATGCCGCAGCAGGCGCAGTCCCATGTTGTAGAAAGCCATGTTCCGCAGGTGCGCACCGGCGTCGGAGAACCCGAGCTGGATACCGGGATCGCGGGCCAGCTTCTTGAGCACCTCGGGCCGGTGGTTGGAGATGGTGGTGCGCCACCGCAGGGCGGTGCCGTGCTCCAGCACCAGATCCAGGAAGGCGTCGACGGGATGCAGTTCGCCCCGCTCCTGGCCGACCTGGCCGAACGACTTGCCGACAACGGATTCGTCAGGGCAGGCCACGATTTCGGCGTCGAAGAAATCCCGGTGCCAGACCCGGACCCCGAACTTGTTGTCGTAGTCCTTGCGGAACTGGCGCCGGTAGGACTCGTCGCGCAGCAGCTCGTTGCGCTCGACCTCGTCACGGAGGTGCAGAGCCGCTGCGCCGGAACCGAATTCCTCGAACACCACCAGGTCGATACCGTCGGCGTACACCTCGAACGGCACCGGCAGGTGCTGCCACCGGAAGTTCCCCCCGAGCTTGTTCACCAGCCGGGCCACCGGACCCATGATCATGATCGAGTACGGGTTGGCCTTGATGTCCGCGGCCGAGAGCAGGCTGGTCTTCAGGTTGTTGCGGAACAGCCCGAGCGACTGAGCCAGCTGAGAGACGAGGTTCAGTGGATTCTGGATGTCCGGCCCGGACTGCAGGACCCGGCCCGAGCGACGCAGCATCGATTTGAGGCGGCGCAGTTCACGCGGTTTGGCGTAGGTCGAGGGCAGGGTGCGGGACCGGCAGGTGTCGCCGTCGATCTTGTCGAAAAGCAACTGCTGGGAAGACATTCCGACGAATCCGGCGTCAAGGGCCTCTTTGAGCATCTGCTCCATGCGAGCCTGCTCTGAGGCCGTCGGCCGCTCGTCGTCGCGGGTGGCGCGGTCGAGTCCCATCACCGCCGTACGCATGTCGGAATGCCCGATGAAGGCGGCGATGTTGGGGCCGAGTGGCAGGCTCTCCAGCGCCGTCACGTATCCGTTGCAGTCGGACCACGTCTTGTTGTCGTCCACTGCGGCGATGACCTGGTCCCGCGGGATCGCCTCGACCCGGCCGAACAGGTCCCCGGCGTCGACGCCGCCGACGTGCACGGTCGACAGCGAGCAGGAACCGAGCATCGCGGTGGTCACGCCGTGGCGCAGCGACTCCGACAGCGACGGCCCGTTGAGTACCTCGACGTCGTAGTGCGTGTGGATGTCCAGCATGCCGGGTAGAACCCACTTGCCGGTGGCGTCGATGACCTGCAGGCAGTCGGTCTCATCGAGGGATTCGGGGGAGACTGCAACCACATGCCCGTCGCGAATGCCGATGTGGCGCACTGCGGAGGGGGCGCCGGTGCCGTCGAACCACCGGCCGTTGCGAATGATCGTGTCGAAGCTCACTCAGCCATAGAACAGGCCCGGTCGCGCCAGTGTCAATGAAAATGGTGAACAGATTTGAAAAAATGTCTACTGGGTGGGATGGAGGCCGACTCACCTGGGGTTATAGCGGCGCCCAGGCGTCCGGTACCCGCCCGTCGAGGTCGCTGAAGCCGTAGTGGCGAGCGAGAGCGGCCGAGCTGACGGACTGCTGGTTCCAGCGCGCCCGATCCGGGTCGGCGGCCACCGCGGCGACGCCGCGACCGACGAATCTGGGGGATTCGGACTCGGCGAATCCCGGCGGCGCCGCCGGGTAGCCGTCGGTGCGAGCCAGATCGAGGGCCGACCGCCAGTTGGCCTCGCTGACGCCGTAGTTGTCGAGCATCATCTCCGAGCGCAGCCAGCCCGGCGTGATCGAGACCGCGGTGGCGCCGAACGCCGCGAGTTCGTGTCCGTGGCTGAAGGCCAACCGGTTCACCGCCGTCTTCACCAGATCGTAGAACACCGAAAGTCTCGGGTTATCGGCATTGAATTCTGTTGTTCCATCGGTGATCTCGACCAGCAGACCGCCGGGTCGGTCGGCGAGCAGTGGCAGGATGCAGTGCGAGGTGATCAGGTGCGTGTCGAGTCCGAGCCTCAGCATCCGTAACCCGTCGTCGAGATCGTGCTGCCACATCGGCCGCCCCCAGGTGTCGGGCGGCCCCTTGAGCACCTCGGCGCCCCAGATGTCGTTGACCAGGATGTCGACGTGTCCGTAGTCGGCCTTGAGCCGTCCGGCCAGCATGCGGACCTGCGTCACATCCAGGTGGTCAACCTGAACGGCGACGCCGAACCCGCCCAGTTCCGTGACCAATTCGGCGGTTTCCTCGATGGTTTCGGGCCGGTTGTAGTCGGAGTCGCGGCTTCCGTACCGGCTGCTGCGCCCCGTACACACGACTGTCGCACCGACTTCACCCAGCGCCGTGGCGATACCCCGCCCCGCGCCGCGGGTGGCACCGGCAACCACCGCGATGCGTCCACGCAGCGCGTCCCGGTCGAGTGTCCAGCCCATCCGATGAGTATCCCGCCGTAGGCAGTTCTATAGCTGTGGTTCGGGATTTCGGCGCATACTTGCGGAGGTGACTCCGCTGCAGCGCTACATCGCCGAGGAAATCGCGACCGACCACCTCGACGGGCTGTTGTCGCGCCGGGAGGCCATGCGTCGCCTGGGGCTGCTCGGGATCGGCGCCGCCGCGGCGGCCGCTCTGATCACCGCCTGCGGGGAAGCGAAGGAGCCCGCTGCGGGTTCGGCGCCCGGTGCGGCACCGGAATCGGCCCCGAAGCCGGCTCCGCCGCCCGGGGCCGATGGCGCTGTGGCCACCACCGAGGTGACCTGGACCGGTCCCAGCGGTGAGCTACGGGGCGCCTGGGCTGCCGCGCCGGAACCCAGGGGTGCCGTGCTGGTGATCCACGAGAACAAGGGACTCACCGACCACATCCGTTCGGTGGCGGGCCGGTTCGCCGGCATCGGGTATTCGGCGCTGGCGATCGACCTGCTCTCGGCTCAGGGCGGGACCGCCGCGTTCTCCGATCCGGCCGCCGCGACTGCCGCGTTGAGCCGAATCGAATCGCCGGAGTTCATCGCCGATCTGAATTCGGGTATCGAGGAACTGCAGCGGAGAGTGCCAGGTCGCAAGGTCGCCGCGGTCGGTTTCTGTATGGGCGGCGGGCTGGTCTGGCGGCTCCTGGCGGCGGGTACACCCGCGCTGGCCGCCGCGGTGCCGTTCTACGGGCCCGCGCCAGACGCCCCGGATTTCGCAGGCTCCCGCAATGCCGCGGTGCTGGCCTTTTACGGATCCCTGGATCAGCGGGTCAACGGAGGAGAACCAGTGGTGCGCGCGGCGCTCGAGAAGGCCGGCCTGGTGCACGAGTTGGTGACCGAACCCGATGCCAACCATGCGTTCTTCAACGACACCGGCGACCGCTACCAGCCCGCTGCCGCGGAAGACGCCTGGCGCCGTATCCAGGACTGGTTCGCGAAGCATCTCGCCTGAGCCTCGCGCCCGGGCTTGTTCAGCGGCTGTTCAGTTCTCGGTTGCAGCCTCGTTGTTGACCGCACACGCGGCCCCGTTCTGATCGTGGCATGCGGGTGGTCCAGGTAGCGAACTTCTACGGTCCGCGATCAGGTGGCCTGCGCACCGCGGTCGACCGTCTCGGCGCGGAGTATTGCGCCCTGGGCCACGAGGTGTTCCTCATCGTTCCGGGGGCACATCCGCAGCGGCATGTCCTCGCCAGCGGCGTCGTGCGAATCTCCCTGCCCGCCAGACTCATCCCGTTCACCGGTGGCTACCGCGCGGTGCTGCCGGGTCCGGTGACCACGTTGTTGCAGCAGCTGGGTCCCGACGCCATCGAGGTTTCCGACCGGCTGACCCTGCGGTCGCTGGGCCCGTGGGGTCGCAGGCACGGCGTGGCCACCGTGATGATCTCCCACGAACGCCTGGACCGGCTGGTCGGCCAGGTGCTGCCCCGGACTGCTGCGGTCATGGTGGCGGACTTCGCCAACCGGCGCACTGCGGCCAACTATGACGCCGTGGTGTGCACCACGGGTTTCGCGCGCGAGGAGTTCGACCGGATCGGCGCGGACAACGTCGCGACCGTCCCGCTCGGCGTGGACCTCGAGCAGTTCCACCCGCGCAGGCGGTGTGCCGAGATGCGCGGGCGCTGGGCCGCACCGCAGCAGACCCTGCTGGTGCACTGCGGCAGGCTGTCGGTGGAGAAGCATGCCCACCGCAGTATCGATACCGTTGCCGCGCTGCGTGATTCAGGTGTCGACGCGCAGCTGGTGGTGGTCGGCGAAGGGCCGTTGCGGGCCCGGCTGGAACGGCAGGCCAGCGGGCTGCCGGTCGCCTTCACGGGCTACGTCGGCTGCCGCGACACCGTGGCCACCATCCTGGCCTCGGCCGATGTCGCGCTCGCGCCGGGGCCGCACGAGACCTTTGGCCTGGCGGCCCTGGAGGCACTCGCGTGCGGGACTCCGGCGGTGGTGTCGCGGACTTCGGCGCTGGCCGAGATTCTCACCTGCGACAGCGGGGCGACCGCCGACAACGACCCGTACGCCATCGCACGGGCCGTCACCTCGGTGATCGGCCGGCCCGAACAGCTGCGACGCAGCAGTGCCCGGCAGCGTGCCGAGCAGTTCACCTGGCCGCGGTCGGCGGCCGGAATGCTCGATGTTCTGGGAGCGCGGTAGCCGAACCGACTTTTGCGCACGCTGACGCCAGACCTGGTGCGCCGGTATCCACCGGCCCTATGTTCCCCGGGTCATATTTACGCGCACGCTGCAGCAAGGACGGTCGAGCATGTCCGAAACCACCACAGCCCCAGAATCGTTGGGCTACCAGCCGCCGCCGACGGGCCGGCAGCTGCGCGGCAACCTCGGGGTGGCCTCGATCGTTTTCATGGTGGTGGCCGCGGCCGCACCGCTGGGTGTGATCGGTGGTGTGGTGCCGTTGGGTATCGCGTCCGGCAACGGCGCCGGATTCCCCGCGACGTTCATCGCCGCCACAGTGGTACTGCTGCTGTTCGCGGTCGGCTTCACCGCGATGACGCCGTATGTCGACGAGGCGGGCGCCTTCTTCTCCTATGTTCGTCAGGCGCTCGGTCTGCCCACCGGCATCGGAATCGCGTTCGTGGCACTGGTGAGTTACGTCGCGCTGGAAGCGGGGGTGTACGGCCTGCTCGGCCCGGCCGGCGCCGCCGTCGTAGAACTGGCCGGCGGGCCTGCGCTGCCCTGGTGGGTGTTCGCCGCAGCGGCCTTCGCCGTCACCACCTACCTCGGTTACCGCAACATCGAGCTGTCCAGCCGCGTACTGGGCGTGCTCCTGACCGCCGAGATCGCGATCGTGCTGGTGCTCGACCTGGTGATCGTGGCCAACGGCGGCGATCACGGACTGTCCTCGGGCATCGTGAGTCCGAGTGCGATCTTCTCCGGGTCACTGGGCATCGGATTGCTTTTCGCGATCATCAGTTACGTCGGATTCGAGGCCACCGCGATCTTCCGGGACGAGGCCCGGACTCCCGAACGGACGATTCCACGGGCCACCTACCTGGCGCTGATCCTGATCGGGGTGTTCTATGCCGTCACCAGCTGGGCGCTGATCTCGGGTTGGGGCGACGAGCAGGCCATCGCCCGCGCCACCGACTCCGGTTCCACGTTCCTCGGCGACACCGCACGCCGGTATGTCGGCGCCGCGGGCGCCGACATCATCACGGTCCTGTACTTCACCAGCCTGTTCGCCTGCATCCTGGCCTTCCACAATGTGGCGTCGCGGTACGTGTTCGCGCTCTCGCAGCGCGACGTACTGCCCGCGCGGCTGAGCCGACCGCATCACCGGCACGGCTCACCGCACCAGGCCTCGCTGTGGATCTCCGGTGTGGTGGCGGTCAGCGTGCTGCTGGCGGTGGTGTTCGGGCTGGATCCGGCCGCGCAGTTCTACACCTGGTTCGCCGGGGCGACGACGGTCGGTGTGGTCCTTCTGATGATCGCCACCAGCGTCGCGGTGCTGGTCTACTTCGCTCGCGATCGGCACGGCCATTCGCTGTGGCGGGTCCGGATCGCCCCGGCCCTCGGTCTGGCGGGCCTGCTGGGCGCATTGGTGCTGATCCTGACCAACCTCAATGACCTGGTCGGCGGTTCCAGTGTGCTGGCCTGGGTGATCGTCGGTGTGCTTGTCGCCGCGTTCACGGCCGGTGTGGTGGTGGGCCGTCGGGTGGGGAGCGTCTCGTGACGGTCAACGGCACGGTGAGCGCCGCGGCGCCGAGTGCCGAGGACGCTGCGGCGCACGGCATCGCGGACGGCTCGATCACCGAGATCGAAGTCGCCTGGAGCGATCCCTTCGGTCACGCACAAGGCAAGCGCATCCCGGCCGCCGGTTTTCTGGACCGGGCGCGTGGCGCCGGATTCGCCTTCTGTGAGGCATCTTTGGGATGGAACGCCGATGCCACGGTGATCGACGGGCTGCGACTGACGAACTGGGACGGCGGCTATCCCGACGTATACGCGGTGCCGGACCTGTCGACCTTCCGGCAGCTGCCGTGGCGACCCGGCACCGGGCACGTGATCTCCGACATCGTCACCCATGACCGCAGCCCTTCGCAGCTCGATCCCCGCGCGGTGCTCCGCCGGGTGCTCGCAGCGCTGGCCGAGCTCGGCTACACCGCCAAGGTCGGCGTCGAGTTGGAGTTCTATCTGCTCGACCCGGACGGTTCGGCGTTCCAGCCCGACATCCATGCCTACTCGCTGGAGAACGCCAACGCCCTGGACCCGCTGCTGAGCGACCTGCAGCAGACCCTCGCCGCCTTCACCCGGCTGGAAGGGATCGAAACCGAATACGGCCCAGGGCAGGTCGAGGCGAACCTGATCTACGCCGATGCCCTGGAAGCCGCCGACGATGCCGCCCGGCTCAAGTACGCGGCCAAAGAGGTGGCCCGACGGCACGGCAAGATCGCCAGCTTCATGCCGAAGCCGTTCACCGAACATTCGGGCAGCTCGGCGCATCTGCACATCTCGCTGTGGCGGGACGGCGAGCCTGCCTTCGCGCCCCAGCACGGCGCCGAGAACCCGCTGGCGCTGTGGTCGATTGCCGGGCTGCTCGAGCATCTGCCGTCGATCACGCTGTTCGGTGCGCACTCGGTCAACGCCTACCGGCGGTTCGTGCCGGATTCGTTCGCGCCGGCCACGGTGACCTGGAGCCGGGACAACCGCAGCGCGGCGGTGCGATCCCTGGTGGACGCCGACCCGTCGGCGACCCGTATCGAATTGCGCAGTGGTGCTTCGGATTCCAACCCGTACTGGCTGGTGGCGGCGGCGCTGGCCGCAGTGGTCGCCGGGATCCGGGCGCAACGTACACCGCCGGCCGCCGAGGGCGGCAACCTGTATGAGAAGGGAACCTCGTTGCCGGAGTCTCTCGGCGTCGCGATCGCACTGGCCACCCAGGACGACACCGTTGCCGAGATTCTCGGGCACGATTCCGTGCAGGATTTCGCCGCGATCGCGCACAGCGAATGGCGCGAATACGGTCGTCACGTCAGTGATTGGGAACGCCGACGTTATCTGGCCGGCTCATGACCGCGACCGTGAACGGCTCCGAGACCGAACACCGACAGCCGCTGGGCGGTTCGGTGGCCGACCGGCTGGGACGGCTTCCGGAGATCGTCGACGAGCTTCGGCATGGGGATGTGGCCGCCGAACGGGACCGGGTGCTCCAGCACGACGCGGTACACCGGCTTCGGGTCGCCGGGCTGCTCGCCTTGCGGGTGCCCACGCGCTACGGCGGACCCGGCGGCAGTGTGCGCGATGTGCTGGGCGTGGTGATCGAGATCGCGCGTGCCAGTTCCAATGTCGCTCAGGCGCTCCGGGCTCATTTCGGATATGCCGAACGGCTGTTGAGCAATCGCGCCACCGAAGACGAGCGCGGGCGATGGTTCGCCCGGATCAACGACGGGCTGGTGTTCGGCAACGCGATCACCGACGGGACGGGCCGCTCGCCCTCGAGTGCCGACACCACCGTCCTGCCCGGAGACGACGGGGTGCTGCGGCTCGACGGCTACAAGTTCTATTCGACCGGATCGTTGTTCGCCGACGTCATCGCGGTGTCGGCGGTGGACGCCGAGGGGCGCGACCTGCAGGCGATCGTGCCGACGGATCGTGCCGGGGTCGAACTCTTCGACGACTGGGACGGATTCGGCCAGCGGTTGACGGCCAGCGGCGGCACTCGGTTCACCGACGTGGTGGTGCACCCCGACGAGGTCACCACGGTGTCCGACGGAAATCACCTGGGCCACAGCACCACGTTCCTGCAGCTGTATCTGGCGGCGGTGGCAGCCGGCATCGCGTACGGCGTCCTCGACGACGCCGTGCGATATGTGCGCACCAAAGCCCGACCCGCCGCGCACTCCCTGGCCGACACCGCAGCGGCGGACCCGTTCGTCCTGCAGGCGGTGGGCGATATCGCGGCCGATGCAGAGGCCGCGGGCACTCTGGTACTCAGCGCGGCGGACGCGGTCGACGCTGTGGTGGACGGTGGCCGACAGCACGACGGGCAGGCGCTCGCCGACCTGGCGATCACGGTTGCCCGCGCGCAGCTGGTGGCCGAGCGGCTGACCCTGTCCGCGGCGCAGCGGTTGTTCGACACCGGTGGCGCTTCGGCCACGTCGCGGTCGCTCAATCTGGACCGGCACTGGCGCAATGCCCGCACGGTGGCGAGTCATAACCCGTTGGCCTACAAGGCATATGCAGCGGGAAACTTCGCGGTCAACGGGGTCTGGCCGCCTGCCAACGGATACTTCTGAGTCGCCGGATCGGCAGAATCGGGCACATCACGCCGTGGCGGAGACGATAATCGTCTGCGGCCAGGACAACCCCAGGGGGCCCGGATGTGTCGACTTGCAGCGTTGGCGGTGTCGTTGTTCTTGCTCGCGGGGGCGAGTGTTGCCTGCGGGCAAGCCAATTCGCCGTCCGGTCACGGCGAGCACTCCGAGGCGGTCACCACCAGCCCCGGTGCGTCCGTCCCGGCCGGGCCCGCCATCACGATCGAGGGGATGGGTTTCGGCTCCCTGGGGCCCGTCGCCCCGGGGACCCAGATCACGATCATCAACAACGACGAGGTCGAGCACTCGGTCACGTCGCGGACCAAGGGACTGTTCGACGTCCACGTCGAAGGCAAGGGGCGGGCGACGCTGACAGCTCCCCAACAACCGGGGGAGTACGCCTTCTACTGCCTCTACCACCCGGCGATGCTGGGCACCCTCACGGTGAAGTAGCCCCTCAGCGCGTCGACCAGGCCACCGGCATGCGCTTGATGCCGTGGATGAACTGCGACTGCAGCCGGTCGGGTTCCTCGGTCACGGCGATGTCGGGCAGTTGGCGATGCAGTTCCTCGAACGCCACCGTGATCTCACGGCGCGCCAGGTTTGCTCCGAGGCAGAAATGCGCACCGCCACCACCGAATCCGAGGTGGGGATTGGGATGGCGGGTGACGTCGAACAGCCACGGATCGGCAAACTTCGACTCGTCCCGATTCGCCGATCCGTACCACAGCGTCACCTTGGCCCCGGCGGGCAGCGAGGTGCCGCCGAGCATGGTGTCCTGGGTGACCGTGCGGCGCATATAGCTCACCGGCGACGCCCAGCGCACGATCTCCTCCACCGCGGTGGGAGCCAGCTCCTCGTACCGTGACCACCACTTCTGGCGCTGTTCGGGAAATCGGGTGAGCGCGAGCACGCCGTGGCTGATCGCGTTGCGGGTGGTCTCGTTTCCCGCGACCACCAGCAGGATGAAGAAGGAGGCCACCTCAGCCGAGGTCAGCCGTTCGCCGTCGACCTCGGCTTGCACCAGGCTCGTGGTGAGGTCCTCAGTGGGCACTGCGCGGCGCTGATCGGCCAGGGCGGTGGCATACGCGCCGATGTCCATCGCCACCTGGACGAACTCGTCGAAGTCGGTGGTCAGATCTGGATCGCCGAACCCAAGGATCACGTTGGTCCAGTGGAAGATCTGCTGATGGTCGGGCTCGGGGATGCCCATCATGTCGCAGATGATCTGCAGCGGTAAGGGGCCGGCGAGTTCGGTGACCAGTTCGGCGTTGCCGTCCGGATTTCTGGCCACCATGTCGGCGACCAGTCGCCGGGCCCGGTCACGGACGGAATCCTCGATCAAGGCCACCACCCGAGGCGTGAACGCGCTGCGCACGATGTTGCGCAGGCGGGTGTGACGCGGATCGTCCATCACGATCATGGATCCGAAATACTCGGCCAACTCCGCGGTTTGGTCACCGATGGTGATGCCGGACGCGGAACTGAAGATCTCCGGGTGGCGGCTGGCCTGGAACACATCGTCATACCTGGTCACCGCCCAGTGCCCGGGGCTCTCCGGAAAACCCTCGAGGACGCATGCCGGGTGATACGAGATCGGGTCGTCGCGGCGCAGTGCGGCGAACGCTCCGTCGCGGATGTCGTCGTCCTCGCGCCAGAACTGCCAAGACCCGAGATCGATCTCGGAGCGCGGAATGTCGGGAGGAGGTGCGCCGTTGACCCGCGGTGCGATACCCACCCCGCCAGGGTAGGTCCGCAGCCGGTTCGGAAAACGGGTAACGCTCGGATCCGCCTCGGCGATACCCCACTGGGGTGCACGTTTCGCCGCTCGCATCAGGGCCGAGTTGCAAGGCGTTGCGGCGCCGGGCCATTGGGGGATGGCCAGCGCCGGGGTCACGACTCTTAGGAGGTCCAGGTATGAAACTGTCCAAGTTCGTGGCGGCTGCGTTGACGGTCGGTGCGTTCGGAATGGGCGTCACGGGAATGGGGGTTCCGGTGGCGTCGGCGTCGCCTGCGGTGCCCGCACCGCTCAAGCCGGGGCACGGCAACGACGACTGCTTCCCGTTCTGCAACGGCGGGCCGCCCGGCCATGATCGGGATTTCGACGGTCGGGGTCACGGCCCTGACTTCGACAACCGCGGTCACTGGGACGACAAGGGTCCGTGGTGGGCGAACAACCGGCACGACTGGTGGGACGACCGCCAGGGCCCGCCGCCGTGGGGCTGGGGCCCGCCGCCACCGTTCCATTGGCGGGGCGGACCGTTGCCGCCGACCATCAACTACTGGGGCTACAACTTGAACCCCGTGTGGGACAACGGGTTCCGGCAATGGGGCGTGTGGCTGTTCGGCGTCTGGATCCCGATCATCGGCGTCGGCGTCGGCTGATGCCCCGTTGGTAGTGCCACCGGCCACGCCGCATGCCGGTCAGCCGCTCTCCCGGGTGGGGCCCTCGTCGTCGTCCTGATCGGGGTCGTCCTGATCGTGGCGCACGACGCGGACCCGCCCGTGTGGCAGGCATGCGGCGTAGCCGTGGTACTTCCCGTACAGCTCCCACGAGGTGTGGCCCTCGTCGGGCCGGACGTCGATCCGGTGACCGTCGGAGAAGCTCAGGTGGAGGCTGCCGTCCTTCTCCCAGTCGGCATGCGTGCAGCGCTGGCCGGCGAAATCGAACAGCGGGCGGACCTCATTGCGTAGTGACCGGGGGTCCAGTGACACCACTTCGGAGTCGTCGGAGCCCGTCGCGGGCAGCGTAAGTTCCAGCGGAACCGAGATGACCAGTTCGTTGTAGTCGTCGAGGTTGAGCACCAGGCCATCACGAAACGTGATCCGCTGGACCAAGCACCCTTGAATCCATTGTTCGCTCATTGTCTTACTCTGTACCGCCGGACGACCGGGCACAAGAGGCGCCTTCGCGGTGTTACGCCCAGTATGGATGGCACGGGAACATATCGATGAAGGTTCGATTCGGCGTGGGGCTGGGCGCTGAAACCAGTCCGGACGAGCTGGGCGGCATCGTCGATCACCTGGAGAGTTCCGGTATCGACTCGGTGTGGTTCTCCGAGCTGGTCTACACCCCGGCGGTGGATCCTTTCGTCGGCATGGCCTACGCGCTGGCCCGCACCCGGCGGCTCAAGGTCGGGACCTCGGTCGCGATCCTGCCGGGCCGCCATCCGGTTCTGGTGGCCAAGCAACTGGCCTCACTGGCGGCGCTGGCACCCAAGCGGGTGCTGCCCGCGTTCGGCCTGCATTCGGCGTTGCCGGCCGAGCGGGACATCTTCGTCGTCCCCGATGGGCGCCGGGCCGCGGTGTTCGACGAATCGCTGGCCCTGCTGCGATCGGCGCTACACGGCGGTGACGTGTCGTTCGAGGGCGAGTACTTCACCGCCCGCTCGGCACAGGTACAGCCGCTGCCGGCGACGCCGATCGACATCTGGTTGGGGGGATCGGCTCCGGCGGCCCTGACCCGCATCGGCAAATACGGCGACGGGTGGCTGGGCAGTTTCCTCACCCCCGACGAGGCGGGCGCGGCGCGCCGGCGCATCGAAGCCGAGGCGGTTGCCGCGGGCCGCAGCATCGAGGCCGACCACTACGGCATCAGCCTCGCCGTCGGGGACGGCACGCTCCCGGCAGATCTGCTCGCCGCGGTCCGTCGCCGCCGACCTGACGTCGACCCCCACGAACTGGTCGCCGCCGATTGGCCCGACCTGCATCGTCAGCTCGACGGCTATCTGGCAGCCGGCCTGACCAAGTTCGTGATCAGGGCGGCCGGACCGGCCGGCCGCAAGGGGTTCCTGGAGCGGTTCACCGCCGAGCTGCTGCCGCGGCAGAACTGAAGCCCGCGCAGAACTCCCGGTCGATTGAACTTCCGCGTGTCGACCGCCGTGTTAGGGGGTACGCGCAGGCCACGCGTGTGCTGCGCCTTGACCGAAGGAGACCGTCATGAGGATGCGAGGCCTGTTTTGTGCGCTCGCGATCGTATTCGCACTGGTCACGGCGCCGACAGCGGTCGCTGACGACCGGTTGCAGTTCACCGGCACCACCCTGTCGGGCGCCCCGTTCAACGGGTCCAGCCTGGCCGGACGGCCCGCGGTGCTGTGGTTCTGGACGCCGTGGTGCCCGTTCTGCAACGCCGAAGCGCCGTCGGTGAGCCAGGTTGCCGCGGCCAATCCGCAGGTCAGCTTCGTCGGTGTGGCGGCCCACTCCGATGTCGGGGCCATGCAGGGCTTCGTCGACAAATACCACCTCAACTTCCCCAATCTGAACGACGCCGACGGGTCGATCTGGGCGCGCTACAACGTTCCGTGGCAGCCCGCGTATGTCTTCTACCGTGCCGACGGGTCATCCACGTTCGTCAACAACCCGACGTCGGCGATGCCGCAGCAGGAGCTGGCCGATCGGGTGGCGGCTCTGAAGAGCTAGTCGCCGGGCGTGCCAGACAACCTGGTGGGGTTGGCGTTCGGCGCCGGACTCGTCGCGGCACTCAACCCATGCGGGTTCGCGTTGTTGCCGGGGTACCTCGCACTGGTGGTGCGAGGGACCTCGCCGCGGGGGCCACTGCAGGCGCTGGGTCGAGCGCTTGTCGCCACCGTGGTGATGACCGCCGGATTCGTCGCCGTGTTCGGCGGGTTCGGGTTGCTCACGGTCGCGGCCGCGAGCACGGTCCAGCGCTATCTGCCGTACGTGACACTGCTGATCGGAGTGGTCCTGGTCGCCCTCGGTTGCTGGCTGCTCGCCGGCCGCAGGCTCGGGTTGATACTGCCCGGCGCCGTCGCACGGCGTACCGGCTGGGCGCCGACCGCGCGACTCGGCTCGATGGCCGGCTACGGGGTCGGGTATGCTCTGGCGTCGCTCTCGTGCACCGTGGGACCGTTCCTGGCCGTCACCGGCGCAACTCTGGAATCGAATACGGCACTGCACCGGGTCGCGGTGTTCGCCGCGTACGCGGCGGGTTTCGCGCTCGTCGTCGGCGTGCTCGCCATCGCCGCGGCGCTGGCCGGCACGGTGGTGGTCGACCGGTTGCGGCGCATCGTCCCCTACATCAGCCGGATCAGCGGCGCCCTGTTGATCGCCGTCGGTGCCTACGTCGCGTACTACGGCTGGTACGAGATCCAATTGTTCACCGCCGCAGGCAATCCCAGTGACCCGGTGATCGCCGCCGCCGGGCGGGTGCAGGGCACGCTCGCGGGATGGGTGCACCGGCACGGGGCGTGGCCGTGGGTACTCGCCCTGCTGACGCTCGTCGTGCTGGGACTCGGGTGGCGCAGACGGCGGGTCAGATTCGCCGGAAGAACTCGCCGCGCACATCCGGCCACGGTGGACGGCGCACCATAGCGACAGTGGCCAATGTCGCTGCCACCAATCCGATCAGTTCACCCATCAACGCGATCCGCGTGTTGTCCATGGCCGGTACCCAGGTGGATTTGCCGTCCTTGATGACGAAAATCCCCAGTGGCCGGGACGTGAACCGCCCACTGTCGGGCCGGTGCCGGACCACACTGGCCGGAATCACCGTCGCTCCGTCGGGTGTCACATATGGGTCACCGAACACCCGTGAGGTGGTCGCGGTGTCGCCGGAGATGCTGTCGAGCGCATCGGGCAAGCGCATGCCGGGCATCCTTCCTGTCAGCGGTCGAAGTCGGACTCGTCGTCCAGTGGTGCCACGATGGCCTGATCGATCAGATCGGCTTCGGTGGCTTCGGTATCCGTCGAGATCCGCACCCGCCGCAGATCGGACATCGCGTCGTCGTCATCGTCGACACCAACCGGTATCAGTTGTTCGACGACGTCCGCTTCTGGGGCGTCGTCATCGAATTCACCACGCTGTGCGTGCGTCATGATTTTCCCCTCATAGACCGGCATCGCCATCCACACCGATTGTGCTACCCGGGAAGTGGTGTTTCAACGCGAATTTCGGGCCGCTCAGCGCGCGGGCGGCCCCGCCGGGGTCTGGGTGGCGTCGCGCCGTCTGGCGGCCATACCCGACAAGGCCTCGAACACCACCCGGTGAGCGGCGTTCACCGTGAGGTCGGCATGGTCGTAGGCCGGTGCCACCTCGACGACGTCGACGCCGGCGACATCGTGGGTGCGGCACAACTCCCGCACCATCCGCAGCAGGTCCGCGCTGGTGATGCCGCCGGGCTCCGGGGTGCCGGTGCCGGGTGCGTGCGCCGGGTCCAGCACATCGATATCGACTGAAACGTAGAGCTTTTCGGCCTTGTCCAGGGCCTCGGCAACCGCGTCGGCCATCACTTCCTTGAACCCGCGATCCCAGATCTCCTGCATGGTGTGCCAGGTCATGCCCTGCTCAAGCATCCATTCGAAGGTGTCCTGCGGCGGCCAGTAGCCTCGCAGCCCGACCTGGACGAAATGTGTACCGGGAACCGCACCGGACTCGATGAGCCGGCGCATCGGGGTGCCGTGGCTCGCCAGATTGCCCTCGATGTTGTCGGCCGTATCGGCGTGCGCGTCGAAATGCACGATGCCGACGTTCCCATGGCCGTGTACGTCGGCGACCGCGGTCGCCGACGGCCAGGTGATCGAATGGTCACCGCCGAGAACCACGGGAACGATGCCGCGCGAGGCTACCGAGTGGACCCGCTCACGGATGTTGGCGTGCGACACGTCGGTTTGTCCGTGCGGACAGTAGGCGTCACCGAAATCGACCACCTCGAGCCAGTCGAAGATCTCCAAGCCGAGGTCGAGGTGGTAGGTGCCCGGTTCATAGGCCGTGGCCCGGATCGCCCGGGGACCGAACCGGGCACCAGGACGGTTCGTCGTCGAAATGTCGAACGGCGCACCCACGATCGCCACGTCGGGCTGCCAGGCGTCGAGTTGGGCCGTCTCGGTGAGGATCGGCCGGTTCCCGAACGAGACCATCCCCGAGTGCGGCAGGCCGAGCTGCTCGGCCATGCCGGGCGGCAATTCACGCTGCGGACCGTGATCGTGCTGATCGCCCATGATCCGACATTACCGCCGCGCCTGCCGCGGCATGCGCTGGACACAAGATTCATTGGCCGGCAACGGAACTCAGTGCAGTGCGAACGCGTTCGGGAACCGGACGCTTGGCCCAGTCATCGGTCGAGACGACGACGTAGACGTTGCGCCCGCACACCCTGGGCTGCTCGTCGCCGGAGGTGTCGGTGCCGAGCACCGTGAAACCGAGGGTGAAGCTGGTGGTGCCGATCCGTTCACACCGCACGGCGACCCGCACCGATTCCCGCCACCGGACCGGCGCCCGGAAATCGATCTCGCTGTGCACCACCTGCATGTCGAGGCCGTCGGCGATCAGGTCGGCGTAACTGACCCGCAGGTGATCGAACAGTCCGGTGCAGGCCTCGTCGAACCAGGTGAGGTAGTGGCCGTTGAACACCACACCCTGCTGGTCGATCTCGGCGTAGCGCGGCACGATGCCGAAGCTGTACTGGGTCACGTGAGCACTCCAAGGTCGGCGGGTCTGCGGCTTCACGCTAACGGGTCGCGCAACGGCCCGGACTTTCGCCGGTTCGGTCCGCGGGAGACACTTGTGCCGTGAACCTGGTGACCCTCGACGACATCGCCGCCGCGGCCCGGCGGATCGACTCCGAGATCGTGCGAACGCCGCTGCTGGCGGCGGCGTGGGGGGACCCTGAGCGGCCGCTGTGGCTCAAGCCCGAGAGTCTGCAGCCGATCGGCGCGTTCAAGATCCGCGGTGCGTTCAATGCCCTGGGTCGGCTCGAACCCGGCGTCCGGGCCAGGGGAGTGGTGGCATATTCGAGCGGCAACCATGCTCAGGCAGTGGCGTATGCGGCGGCAGCTTTCGGCGTCACCGCCCACATCGTGATGCCCGAGGAGACGCCCACCGTGAAGGTGCAGGCCACCCGGGATCACGGGGCGCAGGTGGTGTTGTGCGCCGCCGGGCAGCGTGAAGCGGTCGCCTCGGAGCTGGTCGAGCGCACGGGCGGCGTGCTGGTGCCGCCCTTCGATCATCCTGACGTCATCGCCGGACAGGGCACCATCGGGCTGGAGATCGCCCAGGATCTCCCCGAGGTGGCATCCGTGTTCATCCCCATCAGCGGCGGCGGGCTGGCCTCAGGTGTGGGTACCGCGGTCCGCGCGTTGTGCCCGGACGCCGACATATTCGGTGTCGAGCCGGAACTCGCCGCGGACACCGCCGAAAGTCTGGCTGTCGGCCACCGCGTGGACTGGCCTGTGGCGCAACGTAACCGGACGATCGCAGACGGGCTGCGCTCGGCGCCGTCGGAGTTGACGTTCGCCCATCTGCAACGTGTGCTCGCTGATGTCATCACCGTGACCGAGGACGAGATCCGGTCATCGGTACGGGAACTGGCCCACCGCGCGCACCTGGTTGCCGAACCCAGCGGCGCCGTGGCGCTGGCGGGCTACCGCAAGGTGGCGGTGCCGCCCGGCCCGGCCGTGGTGATCGTCTCCGGCGGCAACATCGAACCACCGATGCTGGCAGACATCCTGTCCGGCGGTCAGTGAACACCTTCCATCAGCCGGCTTATTCGCGGCGACACCAGCAGAACGGCAACGCCGGCCAGGATCGCCACCGCGCCGAGGATGCCGAAATAGGCGAACTCGTTCGCCGGGTCGTAGTGCTGCGCGAGCACCCCTGACATCGCCGTGCCGAGCCCGACCGAGAAGAAGAACAGCGCCATCATCTGCGCTCGGAATGCTTGTGGGGCAAGCTTTGTCGTCACCGAGAGCCCGATCGGTGACAGCAGCAGCTCGGATACCGCGAACACCACCATGATGCCGGCCACCAGCAGTGCGGGCACCACCCTGCCGGCGGTCGAGGCGGTCGGCAGGAACAGCAGGAACGCCGCGCCCATGCCGATCACGCCGTAGGCGAACTTGTGCGGGGTGGTCGGTGCGCGGTTGCCCAGCCGGGTCCACAGGACCGCGAACAGCGGTGAGAGCAGGATGATCCAGACCGGCTCGATCGACCCGATCCAATTCGACGGTGCCTGCCAGCCGAATACGGACCAGTTGACCCGTTCGTCGGAGTAGACCGCCAGCACCGTGAAGGTCTGCTGGAACAACGACCAGAACACCGCGTTGGCGATGAACAGGGGGATGAACGCCCTGACCCGGGTGCGTTCGATCTCGGACACCTTGGCGCTGTTCAGCATCACCACGAAATACATCACCGAGGCCACGACGATCACCCCGGTGGTGAACTGCGACAGGTTGGCGAGATCGACCACGTGCATCGTGAACAGCACGGCCACGGCCACGGCAAGGGCGGCGACGAGGCCGATGACCTTGCCGATTGCCTGGGGCGGCAACGGGTTTGCCACGACGCGTCCGTGGCTCCCGAGGTTGCGCCGGAACACCACATACTGCGCCAGCCCCAGTGCCATGCCGATGGCCGCGGCGCCGAACGCGTAGTGGAAGCCGGCGCGGGTCTGCAGCAACCCCGTGGTCAGCGGTCCGACGAAGGCGCCCAGATTGACCCCGAGGTAGAACAACGTGAACCCACCGTCGGCTCGCGGGTCGTCCTTGTCGTACAGCGTGCCCAGCAGCGAGGAAGCGTTGGCTTTGAGGGCACCGGAGCCAAGGGCTACCAGGACCAGGCCGACGCCGACCCCGGACAGGCCCGGAACGACTGCCAGAGCGATGTGCCCGGCCATCACGACCAGCCCGCCGTAGAACACCGTGCGTTCCATGCCCAGCAGGCGATCGGCGATCCATCCGCCGAGGACGGTGGACAGGTACACCAGTCCGCCGTACGCGCCGACGATGCCGGTGGCGGTGCTCTTCGGCAATCCCAGACCGCCGTCGGTGGCCGTGTAGTACAGGTAGTAACCCAGGATGGTGAGCATCCCGTAGAACGAGAAGCGCTCCCACAACTCCACCCCGAACAGATTGGCCAGCCCGATGGGATGGCCGAAGAAGCCGCGGTGGTGTGGAGAGTCCTGCACTTGCTGCATGGGTCATAACCTTGCCATGAGGGCGGCCCGGCCGGCCGATATTGACGGCGACAGTGGCAAACTAGAGCGCCGTTGTGTACTGGCGGTTCTGTGGCACAGCACATTTCGGCACGCGCGAACCCTGGCAATCGAAGGTCCGGGGGATGGATACGATGCTGCCACCCGGTAGTGTCACCGTGAAACGTTTGGACGACGGCCACACTTTTCGGGGGTGAACGTGGACGCGGTGCTCGGTGTTTCCTTGACACCGTCGACCGTCGGCCTGGTCCTGGTCGAGGGCGGTGAGGCCGACGGGGCGACCGTCGACCACAACGCCCTTGACATCCGCGGCCTCGCGCCCGCGCGGACCGATGACATCTGCGCTGACGTCGTGAAGGCGGTTCGGCGCGCCGAAAGAGTTGCGGCAGAACACGGTTTGCGGCTGACCACGATCGGGGTCACCTGGAGTTCCGGTGCGGCCACCGAGGCTGCGGTGTTGTTGAAGAAATTCGCCGATGCCGGGTTCGCCGACGTCGTCCCGGTGCGCCTGCCGCACGCGACGGATGCGCTGGCGCGCCGCGTGGCCGGCATCGTCGGATTCGGCACCACCGGTGTGTGCGTCCTGGAACCCGATGTCGTGCAGGCAATGACGGTGAGCGGCGACGAGCCGGTGCAGACCACGGTCAGCCGTGGCATCGAAACCGTGGCAGGCCTGACCAGTTGGTTGTCCGACATCTTCGACTCCGCTGATCGCCGCCCAGATGCACTGGTGGTGGTGGGATCTGCCGTCGACCTGGATTCGGTACTGCCGAAGTTGGAACAGGCTCTGGCGGTGCCGGTGTTCACGCCTGCCGAACCCGGATTGCCGTTGGCCCGCGGCGCGGCTCTGGCCTCGGCACGCCGGGGCCGGTTGACCGCCGACGGTCGCCCGGGTCCGTTCGGCTGGCGCTGGCCCACTAGGCAATTGACACCGCTGGCGATATTGGTCGGCGGAGTGCTGGCCTTCGGGGTGTCATTGGCACTGGCCGTCGGTCAGCAGCTGCTGCCGGGTTCAGAGCCGACGCCGCACCGGAGTACACGTCCGGTGGTGAGCACCTCGGGTGACTCGGGCGCCGGGCAACAGACTTCTGTCGTCCCGCTGCCTGCTGCTCCGCCGTCCGAAGTGCCGTCCGTACTCGAACCCGTGGTCCAGGACGCCGCGCCGGAGCATGTCGTCGATCAAAGCGTCCCAACCCCGTCCGAACACACCGCGGTGCCCGGCGAGCAGCTCGCTCCAACCGGGTCCGAGCCCGTGCCGGTGACGTCGGAGCTACCGCCGGCAGTGCCCGAGCAGGTGCCCGGTGCGCCCCCGCCCGAGGCGGGTGCACAGCCACCGTTGGCAGACCCCGCGGCGCCGCAGCCGCCCTCGCCGATATCCGAGGCGCCTCCGCCGCCGCCTCCGCCGTCTCCGGCACCCGAGGTCGCGCCGTCACCTCCGCCGAGCCCGCCGCAGGAGGCGGCACCCATACAACAGACGGCTGCGCAGGCTCCGGCGGCCGAACCGGCGCCGCCTGCTCCGGAAGCAGTGCCGCCGGCGCCGGAAGCGGTGCCGCCCGCACCTGAGCCGGTTCCGGTGGCGCCCGAGTCGCAGGCGCCCGACCCGCAGGCGCCGGTTCCCGCCGTCCCCTGATCTCTGTGACGTTGCTGAGACGCGGGGAAGCCCGCCGATCTTGCGGTGAAACGTTCTGGCGGGTCGCGTCGATGTGTTCACCATGGGCAACACACCGCGCTACCGCCGACACCGTTCTGCCGCCGTCACGCTGCGCCTAAACGGTGCACTCTCGGCGAGCACCTACACTGGTGGAATGCTGAGCGCCCCATCGTCGTCATTCGGAACCGTTCGAGCGTCGGTCCTGAAAGTGTTTGCGGCGATTGGTGTCGCCACCTTGGCCGCTGCAAGCCCGGTCAATGTCGCATCGGCTGCCGTGAGCACGCCCGCGCCGGGCGCGACCATCGAGCCCGCCGCCGGTTCGGTGGTCGGTGTCGCGATGCCGCTGACGGTGACATTCGACAACCCGGTGACCGATCGCAATGCGGCACAGCGCAGCCTGCGGATCAGCTCGTCGAAGACGCCCACAGGCACTTTCACGTGGCTCAGTGACGATGTGATGCAGTGGAAGCCGGATCAGCTGTGGCCGGCGCACTCGAAGATCTCGGTCTCCGCGGGCGGTGCCAAGACCAGCTTCGAGACCGGGGCCGAGGTACTCGGCGTCGCCGACATCGACGCTCACACCTTCACCGTCAGCATCGATGGCGCGGTGGCTCGTACGATGCCGGCCTCGATGGGCAAGCCCAAGCACCCGACCCCGGTCGGTACCTTCACCGCTTTGGCCAAAGAGCCTGTCGTGGTGATGGATTCGCGCACCATCGGCATTCCGCTGAGTGATCCGGAGGGGTACAAGCTCACGGTGTACGACGCGGTCCGTGTCACCTGGGGCGGCGTCTATGTGCACGGCGCGCCCTGGTCGGTGGGGTCACAGGGCTACGCCAACGTCAGCCACGGCTGCATCAATTTGAGCCCTGACAACGCCGATTGGTATTTCAACACGGTGCGCCTGGGCGATCCTATTGTCGTGCAGTCGTAGCCGCATGCAGGTTCTTCGACGTCGGTGAGGTGGACACCGTCGTCGGGTCGGGACAGGTACCCAGCACCCGGTCGGCGGTTCCAGCGGTGGTCACTGTGAACCAGTAGTGCTCGTTCTTGTAGTGATGTTGCCGATGGTTACGCCAAACCGCGCGATATGCGCTGGTTTTCGGCTTGTAGTCGCTGTGGATCAGGTAGTGGCACCACTCGTAGGACAGGCCGAGCACTGTCAGCAGTGACAGGAACGTGAGACCGAGGCCGAGGCGCGGGAATGCCAGGAGGGCGACGGCCACGGCGACGGGCAGGATCCACAGCAGAGCCCGCCACGGTATGAAGATCAACGGGATGTCGCGTGGGTCGACGTGGTGTAGCCGGTGGTCGCGAGCCAGTAGTGAATCCAGCGTGATCGGGCCGAACCGCCTTGGCCGCCAGTGCAGTACGAACACATGGACGATCCATTCGAAGAACGGGAACGTCACGAGCATCACCGCGGGCACGATCACGTCGGTGAGCTGCCAGTCTCCGACCGCGCATCGCGCGGAGACGCTGAGGATCAGCGCGGTGCCGATCATCCAGGGGGAGGGGTGCCGGATGAATTCGCGGACCGCGTCTCCCAATGTGAAAGCGTTGCGTGTCATCGGGTTTCCTCCAACGCGGCGAGGGCTCCCATGAGGGCCTCGGTAGCCGGCCCCAGCAGGTTCTGAGCGGCTCGGGCGGCCGCCGCCGGGTCGCCCGCTTCGATGGCCTCGACGATCCGGCGGTAGGCGTCCGGACGGCCGACCTCGGCGGCCATCATGGTGGCCAAGGCCGGAAGCGCAGGCTCATAGGTCTGCCGAAGAGTGTTGTACATCAAGCGGAATGCGATCGAGTCGGCGCCGTCGACCACGAGATCCCAGAAGGCCAGTGCCTGGCGCTGCTGTTCCACCGGATCCGGCTCCGCCGCCAGGGCGTCCACGGTGTGGCCGAGTTGAGCGATCAGTGCGGCCGGGGCCCGCTCGGCGGCCAGTGCGGCGACCTTGGGCCCGTTGTGCAGCCGGGTTTCCAGGATGCTGCGCACGACGCTGACGTCGAGTTCGCCTGCGCGCAACAGCAGCCGGGGCAGCAGGTCGAGGCCGGCGTGCCTGCGGAAGTCGCGGACCGTGGTGGCGTCGCCCTGCCGGACCTCGACCAGTCCTGCCTCCGTGAGGCGCTTGAGGGCCTCCCGGACGGCCGGACGGGACACCCCGAGCACCTCGGCCAGCCGGCGTTCGCTGGGTAGCGGCTCGCCGGGCTGCATCTGCCCGCTGAGCACCTCGGTGACGATCTGCTCGAAGACATCCTCGGGTACGGATCGGCGGTTGACCGGTTGTAGCGCCATGCCGCCATGTTGCCCGCCTGGCGGTCAGAGGTCAAGTGGTCAGACCACTCGCCTCATTTCGGGACGCCGGTGTACTCCGGATTCGGCGGGACCGACAGCGCGATGCCGATCCGGTTGGTCGCGCCGATGAACGCCGCGATCGAGATGGCCTCGAGGATCTGATGATCGTCGAGCCCGAGGGCGCGCAACGCGTCGAAGTGGGTGTCGCCCAGGTCCTGCGGATGGTTGTTCACCAGGACAGCGAGATCGCCCAGTGCGCGTTCCCGGTCGGTGAGCTCGGCCACCTGCCGGTGATCGATGGCCACCCGTTGGCCGAACGACCAGTCGCCTGCGACTTTCCCCAGCTTGTTGGCGTGGTTGGTGTGGCAGTAGGCGCAGCGGTTCTCCCCGGACACCACCGTGGCGATCACCTCGCGTTCCCGAGCGCTCAACCCGCCCCGCCCATCGGCGCCCAGCAGCGGCAGCAGGTAACCGTTGAGCCGTTCGAGATCACCCTCGTTGAGGGCCAGCGCGCGAAACCAGTTGGACGTCAGTCCTTCCTCGCGCTGCTGCCGACTGAAGAAGCCGCGCACGCCTGCGCTGGTCAGTTCATCCAGTTCGGGTACCCGCAGCCGCGAGATGCGTGAGGGGGACAGGGACGGGGGAGCGTCAGCGGTGGCAGTCATACCCGCACCCTGATGCAGGCGGCCTTGCCGGACAAGGATTTCGACACCGTCGAGGCGAACCCTTGCGCGGCGCGCTCAGCGCAGGGCGGCGGCCGTCGCGGCATCCGCGGGCAGGAACGCCTCGATGCTCAGTTCCGCGGCGGTCAGGTCCAGCGCGGTGCCGAACGTCGTGACGGTGCTCAGGAAGGTGAGCACCCTCCCGTCGGGAGCGCTGAGCTCCAGCGGGACGACGACGCCGCCGAGATCGCGGACCGGTTCCATACCACCCGGGTAGGACTCGATCTCGGCGAGCAGCTCGGCCAGTTCGGCCGATCCGCTCACGGTGACCTCACGGCGCAGCCGGCTGATCAGGTGGTGACGCCACTCCGCCAGGTTCCGGATGCGCGGCGCCATGCCGTCGGGGTGCAGCGTGATCCGCAGGGCGTTGGGCTGGGCCAGCAGGTGCGGCGCGACGCCTTCCAGCATGACCGCGGTACCTGCGTTGGCCTGCAACAGGTTCCAGGTGCGATCGATGACCACACACGGAAAAGGGTTGTAGGCGTCTAGAACTCGGGTCACCCCGTCGCGCACAGCTGCCATCTCGGGATCCTCCAGTGTCCGTTCGGCGTAGACCGGTGCCAGCCCGGCGGCGAGCAGCAACTGGTTCTGGTCGCGCAACGGCACGTCCAGGGCTTCTGCGAGGCGAAGCACCATGGCCCGGCTCGGCACCGAGCGCCCGGTCTCGATGAAGCTGAGGTGCCGGGCCGACACGTCGGCCTCGATCGCCAGATCCAATTGACTGATCCGCCGGCGCAATCGCCAGTCGCGCATCAGCGAGCCGATCGGTGTCTGGGTTGCCGCAGTGGTCACCACCCGAGTCTCGCCGACCCGCCGCGACAAGACCACTACCTGAGGGGTAATTGCGCCGGTTACCCGATCGGCGACACCGTGGAGCACGTCCCCACGAAGGAGGCAAGGATGCGCAAGTCACCCCAGTGGCCCGAGTCGATCCCACGTTGGCTGCACTTTGTGATGGCGGCCGACCGGGCCGGGTCATCCGCCTACATCGGCACCGGGTTCTTCTTCGCGCCGGTGCTCGCGCTGGCGTCGCCGTGGCCCACGCTGACGACCGTGCTCTGGATCGCGATCGCGCTGGCCGGCCTGTGGCTGGGGCTGCTCGGTATTGCGATGGCAACCGGTCTTGCGATCGTGCTGCGGTCGAATACCGAAATCCCGGAAGACTATTGGCGATCCATCATCGACTACCCGAGTCCTGCTGCGACACAGAAGGTTTCGCGTAAGCGCCGCCTCGGTAGTCGACCTGCCAGTGTTTGATCCCGTTCAGCCAGCCCGACCTCAGCCGTTCGGGTGCCGAGAGTGGGGTCAGATCGGGCATCACGTCGGCGATCGCGTTGAAGATCAGGTCGATGGTCATCCTGGCGAGGTTGGCGCCGATGCAGTAGTGCGCGCCGGTACCGCCGAATCCCACGTGCGGGTTCGGGTCACGCAGGATATTGAATGAGTACGGGTCGTCGAACACGTCCTCGTCGAAATTCGCCGAGCGGTAGAACATCACCACCCGCTGGCCCTTCTTGATCGGCACACCGGCCAGTTCGGTGTCCTCCAACGCGGTCCGCTGGAATGACGTCACCGGCGTGGCCCATCGCACGATCTCGTCGGCGGCGGTGCCAGGGCGCTCCCGCTTGAACAACTCCCACTGGTCGGGGTGATCGGCGAACGCCATCATTCCCTGGGTGATGGAGTTGCGGGTCGTCTCGTTGCCCGCCACGGCGAGCAGGATGACGAAGAAGCCGAACTCGTCGTCGGAGAGCTTGTGGCCCTCGACGTCGGCCTGCAGGAGCTTGGAGACCAGATCCTCGCCGGGGTTCTTCGACCGCTCGGCCGCCATCTGCATCCCGTACATGATCAACTCGACCGAGGCGCTGATCGCATCGTTGGAGGCGAACTCGGGGTCCTGGTCGCCGACCATCTGGTTGGACCAGTCGAACAGTTTCTTGCGGTCTTCCTGCGGCACGCCCATGAGACCCGCGATGGCCTGGAGCGGCAGTTCGCACGACACCTGCTCGACGAAATCTCCCGAGCCCTCGGCGGCGGCGGTCTCCACGATCGTGCGCGCGCGCTCGGCCAGGTCGGCCCGCAGGCGTTCGACCGCACGCGGGGTGAAAGCCCGCGAGATGATCTTGCGCAGGTGTGTGTGATGCGGGGCGTCCATGTTGAGCATCACGAACTTGCCCTGGTCGATCTGCTGCTGGACGGTGCCCTCCCGATAGCGCGGCAGGGCGGTCTTCTCCTGGCTGGAGAACACGTCGCTGCGCAGGGATACCTCTTTGACGTCCTTGTGCTTGGTGACGACCCAGAACCCGCCGTCGTCGAACCCGCCTTGACCCTTCGGCTGTTCGTTCCACCAGATCGGCGCAAGCCTGCGCATCTCCGCGAGTTCCTCGACGGGCAGCCGTTCGGCGTAGATATCGGGATCGGTGAAGTCGAATCCGGGCGGAAGGTTCAGAGTCGGCATGGCGTTGGCGCTCCTCGCGACGACGTTGTGTAGTGGCGTAAAGCCATTGCTACACCACAGGTGGGGCCCCTCGGAGCGGGTTTCAGAAACTGCCGCATTGTTCGTATTGGAACGTGTTCCGATTCTTGCCTTGTAACGATTGAACGAGCGCGACGATGCACCCAGCGTTACCATCTGTCCCTGGAGCAACAGCAGGAGGCCAACCAGTTATGCGAGTGGATGTCCGTAGGTTCGGGATTGTGTTGACGGGCTGCGTGTCGGGTCCCGTCGTCGCGTTGGCGATGGCCGCCGCGGCGACCGCGGAGCCACCCAATCCGGCGCCTGCCCCCGCGCCTGCGCCGGCACCAGCCCCCGGGCCGGCGGCTCAGGCCGTGGCCGGAGATCCGGCGGCAGCGGCTGCCGCGTCCCCGGCGGGCACCCCGCACCTGGCGAGCCCGGATGCCCTGCCGCCGGGTGCGACGATGGATCCGACCGGACAGGGCACCGAGACCCCCAACCTGAGCTACCTCAAGGATCTGTGGCACGCCGTGCAGAACCAGGAGATCAGCGGCAAGGAAGCGCTGGTTCTCGGGCTCGCGCAGCGCGGCATGAACACGCCCGTCCCGGGCCAGGTGCCCGGTCCGAACGTTCCGGTCGCGCCGACGGCACCGGTGCCGGGCGGGCCTGCCGTGGCCGAGCCCGCCGGTCCCGTCGGCCCGGGCGTAGCGGTGCCCGCCGCGCCCGTTGGCCCGGCCGTAGCCGTCCCCGCGGGTCCGGCTGTACCGGCCGCCCCGGCCGTGCCTGCCCCGCCGGCTCCGGCACCCGCGCCCTGAGGGCCGCAAATCTGATCAGACCGGAACGCGCTCGACCGGGATCCGGTCGACCCGCGCGGGCACATGCTTGTGCCACGGCGTGCCCGCGTACTCGTCGCGCCACTGCGACGAGGTGAGCTCGTTGGGGGCCACGCCGGGTATGACGGCGCGCCCGTCGCCGTCGGTGTAGTCCAGGCCGAACCCGTTGGGCAGCGAGACGTGCCCGGGCAGCATCGCGTCGCTGATCTCCACCGTGGCCGCCGCGCTGCCCGCTGCCGTGGTGATCCTGGCCCGGTCACCGTCGAGCAGGCCGATGGCTTCGGCGTCCTCGACGCTGATCCGCAGGGCGCCGTCGGTATCGCGCTTGCGCCAGCCGGGGTCGCGGAAGATGTCGTTGGCGGTGTACGCGCGCCGCTCGCCGGCCGACAGCACCAGCGGGAACTCCTCGGTGGTCAGCGCCGAGGGCATGGCAGGCAGGGCCCGCACGGCGTCGAGCATCTCGGGCATGTCCAGCGCGATCTTGTGGTCCGCATGGCTGATCAGGGCAAAGTCGTCCGGATACTCGTGCACGGTGAACGTCAGCCCGGACCGGCCGGCCAGGATGGCCTCGAACAAGGCGTTGCCGTCGGGGTGACCGGCGCGGCGCACCGCATCGGGATAGGTCATCGCCGTCTTCTGGGCCAGGCCCCACAACGCCGCCGCCCCGGCCAGGCCGTCCGGCAGCACCGGCCCGAGCGTCTCGTAGAGCACGTACGGCAGCACGCGGCCCAGCCCCGGGTTGGCCCCCACGGCGCCGAGAAACGCCGCCGCGTAGGCGTCCAGGCCTTCCCCGGCGGCGCGGCGCAGCGGATCCAGTTCGGCGTCGTCGACCGCGCCGATGGCGCGCACCAGACGAGCCCAGATCTCCGGCTCGGGCAGGGTTCCGGGCAGCGGTTCGAACAGCCGGTGACGCAGGTGGAAATTGTTGTGCGGGAATTCCAGGTTGAAGAACGTCGCCTCGGGCTTCTCGAACTGGTTGGCCGCGGGCAGCACATAGTGCGCCAACCGTGCGGTCTCGGTCATCGCGACGTCGATGACCACCAGGAGCTCGAGGGATTCCAGCGCGGTCCGGACGGCAGCCGAATCGGCCACCGAGTGGGCCGGGTTGCTGCTCTCGACGATCATCGCGCGGAACCGGTCGGGATGGTCGGTGAGGATCTCCTGCGGCACCACGTTCGACGGCACCAGGCCGGCGATCACCGGGGCGCCGGTGACCGGGCTGCGGCCCACCCCGCCCGAGCCGAACAGCGGCGCGAACGACGAATGCAGATGTTGCCCACCGCGTTTGGCGAAGTTGCCGGTCAGGATCCACAGCATCTTGTTGAGGTACGAGCAGAGCGTGCTGTTGGGGGCCTGCTGGATGCCGAGATCCTCGAACACCGCGACGCTGCCTGCCGCGGCGATGCGCCGCACCGCCTGGCGCAGCTGGGATTCGTCGACGCCGCACCGCTGCGCGTAGTCGCCGATCGGCACCTGCCGCAACACTTCCCGGACCGGTTCGACACCGTTGACGTGGGCTGCCAGGAACTCTTCGTCGCAGAGGTCTTCCTGAACCAGCACCGCTGCCATGGCCGCCAGACACCACGCGTCGGTCCCCGGTCGCACGCGCAGGTGGAAGTCGGCGAGCTTGGCGGTGTCGGTGATCACCGGGTCGATCACGATCATCGCGCGGCCCGGATCCTTGGCGATCTCGTTGAGCACGACGCGGGCCCGCGGGAAACTCTGCGACATCCACGGGTTCTTGCCGACGAACACCGAGACCTCGGCATGTTCGAACTCGCCGCGGGTGTGGCCACCGTAGAGGTGAGCATCGACCCACGCCTCACCGGTCTTCTCCTGCGCCAGGGCATTTGACCGATACCGCGAACCGATCGCCTTGAGGAACGCCCCGCTGTACGCGCCGCCCAGGTGATTGCCCTGACCGCCCCCACCGTAGTAGAAGACCTTGTCCCCGCCGTGGCTGTCCCGAAGCGCCAGGAACTGCGCGGCGATCTCGGAAATCGCGGTGTCCCAATCGATCTCTTCGTAGCTGCCGTCGGGCCTGCGCCGCAGCGGCGAAGTCAGCCGGTTGGTGCTGCTCTGGTAGTGATCCAGTCGCAGCGCCTTGTTGCAGGTATATCCCTGCGACGCCGGGTGGTCCTTGTCGCCGCGGATCTTGGTGATGGCCCGGCCTTCGGTCTGCACCACGATGCCGCAGTTGCATTCGCACAGGATGCATGCGGTGGGCTGCCATTGATCAATGGTCATGACGAGGTTCCTTCCGGCAGGAGTGCGCGAAGTTGGCGGTGGATCTTCTCGAGCGGTGTGACGTCGCGAGTCGCCCGCGCCATCACCACGGCGCCTTCGATCGCCGTCATGATGAGCGTCGCGAGTTCCTCGGCGCGTTCGGCGGGGACTCCGTCGTCGGCCAGTCGGCGGGTGATCTGAGCGGTCCAGCGGGTGAAGGCGGCGCCGGCGCGGTCGAGCGCGGCGGTTTCGGTCGTGCCAGGTTCTCCCGCCTCGACCGCGACCGCGACAATCGGGCAGCCGGCCCGGAAGTCACTGGCGGACAATTGTTTCCGGAACCCCGCGATCATGGCGTCGAGCAACGCCACCGCGCTGTCGGCCTTGTCGATCCGCGCGGCCACCTGATCGCTGGCGTAGTCGACGGCTTCGCACAGGAGTTGGCTGCGCCCGCCGGGGAAGTAGTGATAGGCCGATCCACGCGGTGCGCCGCTGTGGGCGAGTACGTCGGCGATCGCGGTCGGGTGCGCACCGCGCTCCCGGATCAGCAGTGCGGCCGAGGCCACCATGCGTTCGCGAGGACCGGTCATCGGATGCCCTTTCGCCGGAATATGTATGTAACCATACATAACGGCCGGGCATGGGTCTACGGCCGTGACTGAGTGGGATGCGCAGTGTCCGGGCTTGTGCGGCGGATTGCTGCTTGATACTGACCGCAACCCGCCGCACAGGTGCATCAAACGGCTAGGTGACCGTCAACCACAGCACGAGGAAGGTGGACATGCTCGTCAGGCAGACCAGGTGGTCACGGCAGACGGCCCTGGCCAACCGCGTCTGTTCGGAAGGGCTGCCGGTGCGTGAGCCAAGGGCCACGGCATTGGGGACGGTGCGCAGCACCGCCAGCAGCACGGGGACGCCGGCCAGCATCGCGAACAGCGCGGTCAGCCAGCCCGCGTCGGCACCGTCGAATGCGTGAAAAGCCAATGCCGCCAACAGGATCACCATGACAGCGGCGATCAGCAGGCTCATCGGGCGCGATGTGGTCGTCGCGCGCCGGTAGTAGCCGGCGATGGACGCCAGCACGGGTTCCGGCAATTCGGCCGACCTGCGGTGGGGTAGGACCTGAACGTCGAAGATCAGGTCCATCCACAGCACGGCGATGAGGAACCCGCTGCCGGCGGCCTCGATCACACGCCGGCGGCCTCGTTGAGGGCGTTGAGGGTGCCCGTCGCCTCCAGGTATTCCTGCACCCAGCGTTCGATCACCGCGGAGGTCTTCTCGACCTTGGTGAACTGGCCGACCACCTGGCCGACCGGGTTGAACGCGACGTCGACGCTCTCGTTGGGGTACTTGTGCGTGGCGGCCACGGCCATCCCGGACACCATGTACTGCAACGGCATGCCGAGCGGCTTCGGGTTGTCCGGGTTCTCCCAGGCCTCGGTCCAGTCGTTGCGCAGCATGCGGGCCGGCTTGCCGGTGAACGAGCGGCTGCGCACGGTGTCGCGGCTGGTGGCCTTGGCGTACGCGGCGTGCTGCTGCGCGGTGTGCTCGGACTCCTCGACCATGACCCATTGGGATCCGGTCCAGGCGCCCTGGGCGCCGAGCGCCAGGGCCGCGGCGATCTGCTGCCCGCTGCCGATGCCGCCTGCGGCCAGCACCGGCACCGGCGCGACCTCCTTGACCACCTGGGGCCAGAGCACGATCGAGCCCACCTCGCCACTGTGCCCACCGGCCTCGCCGCCCTGGGCGATGATGATGTCGACGCCGGCGTCGGCGTGCTTGCGGGCCTGTGACGGCGAGCCGCACAGTGCTGCGACCTTGCGGCCCTCGGCGTGGATGCGCTTGATCATGTCGGCCGGCGGGGTGCCGAGCGCATTGGCGATCAGCGTCATCTTGGGGTGCTTGAGGGCGATTTCGACCTGCGGGGTCGCGGTGGCCTCGGTCCAGCCGAGCAGCTGCAGCGCGTCGTCGTCGCTGTGCTCGACCGGCACGCCGTGGTCGGCGAGGATCTTGCGGGCGAAGTCCAGATGTTCCTGCGGCACCAGGGACTGCAGCATGCCCTTGAGCTCGTCGGCGGACATGTTCGCGTCCATGCCCTCGTACTTGTTCGGGATGACGATGTCGACGCCGTAGGGGTGGTCGCCGATGTGCTCGTCGATCCAGTTGAGCTCGATTTCCAGCTGCTCGGGCGTGAAGCCCACGGCGCCGAGCACGCCGAAACCGCCGGCCTTGCTGACGGCGACGACAACGTCGCGACAGTGGGTGAACGCGAAGATCGGGAATTCGATCCCGAGCTCGTCGCAGAGTGCGGTGTGCATTGGGAGCTCCTTGAGTGACGGTGCGGTTCGAGAGTCCTCGGCCGATCCGGCCCGGACGGAAATGAAACGTGTTCTAGTTTAGTACCACGTTGAGCCGTTTTGGGTCGAGACCCGGCGGATTCACGCCAGCTCCGCCACGAACGACACTTCATTCCCATCGGGATCGGCGACATCGATGACGGCGACCATGTCGGCGATGACCTGCGGTTCTGTCGCGCTGACACCATTGTTGCGCAGCCAGGCGACGGTGGTGTCGAGTTCATCGACCCCGAATCGCACGGCCGATCGACCGGCGCCGCCAGGATCGGTGACGACCTGTAGCCACGCGGTGCCGGTCAGCTGCCATTCGGCGACTCCTGGAACCGGTTCCAGGTCGGGTTCCCGGTCGAGTAACCGGGTGTACCAGGCTTTCGCCTCGTCGAATCTTTTGGTGGCGATGACGGCCGCGATGTCCTTTATTCCGATGCGGTGTGTAGTTGGGGACATTCCCCATTTCTAGTCTCGACTGGCCGAGTGTCGTAGTGGCTTGGTTTAGTAGCCCCATGGGCCGCACGTTGTCGCCACCCGAGTCACTCGAGGAGATCGGCGCCGGTCCGGGTGGGCCGCGGGTGGGCGCCTTCTTCGACCTCGACGGCACATTGGTGGACGGATTCACCGCGACGGCGCACGCCGGTCATCGGATCCGTCAACGGCAGGCGGCCGCCGGTGAGATCCTCGGGATCCTGGAAGCCTCGGTGCGCTATCGAATCGGCCGGATGCCGTTCGAGCGGCTCCTGGTGCGGGCGGCCGGTTATCTGCGCGGCGAATCTCTGCTCGAACTCGACGAACTGGGGGAGTACCTGTTCGAGAGCCGGATCGCCCAGCGCGTCTATCCCCACATGCGCGCCGTGGTGCGGCGCCACCAGGACCGCGGCCACACCGTGGTGTTGAGCTCCTCGGCGTTGACCATCCACGCCGAGCCGGTCGCGCGGCACCTGGGGATCGACCACGTGCTGTGCAACCACTTTCTGACCGACGGCCAGGGCAGGCTCACCGGCGGGATCGTCGATCCGATCATCTGGGGAGCCCGCAAAGCCGATGCGGTACAGGCCTTTTGCCGGGTCGAGCAGGTCGATCTGGCGCACAGCTATTTCTACGCCGACGGACCCGAGGACAGCGCACTGATGCGATTGGTGGGCCATCCACGGCCGGTGAATCCACGGCCGGGTCTGGCCTCGGCTGCCACCGCGCAGGACTGGCCGGTGCTCAACTTGCCGCGACCTGGTGGCCGGCGCCGCGGCGAACGCCGGCTCCGTCCCGGCGCCTAGCCCAGCCGGTGCAGGCCCTTGCCTGTAACGAGCGGCAGGTCCAGGGTGGTGTGGATGCCCGGGGCGGCGGCCACCACATCGGGGATCGCGTTCACGATGCGCCCGGCCGCGGCCACGATCGCGGCGTGGTTGTGGTCACCTCGATCGCTGGTCGGGCAGATGTCCACGACATACGACGGCTCGCCGGTGATCTCGACGCGGTAGGAGCCGCCGGGCTGGGCCGGTTGCGCCCAATCCGGTCGCAGGTCCGCACGCACCCGGGTGACGTGCTCGACGACGATCACCGGCTTACCGCCGACCATGCCGTTGATCTGGAAGCGCATCGCCGCCACCGTGCCCTTGGCGATGACGCCGGTCGCGACCTCGATGTCCTCGGGCGCGGGCTCCAACTCGTAGTGCTCGGTGATGTCCTCGACTTCGACGCCCAGTCCGGCGGCGAGCATCCGGATCGCGGTCCCCCAAGCGGCGCTGAGGATTCCGGGGAGGAACAGCATTCCGGGCTGGTCGATCGGATTGCCGAATCCCATGACGATCGACATCACCTCGGTGCCGTCATAGGTGGCGTAGTCGGCGATCTCCATGGTCTTGATCTGATCGATGCGCTGACAGGTACCGGCGATCGCGAACGGCACCAGGTCGGTGGCGAAGCCGGGGTCGACACCGGTGATGAACACACTTGAATTGCCCGCCCGAGCAGCTTCTTCGACCCGCGCGATGGCCTTCTCCGGCATGGCGCCCCAGGGGAATTGCAGGCCGCCCGGGGCCGAGCCGACCACATTGATCCCGGCGGCCAGTGCGGCCATCACATCGCGGGTGGCTTCCACGGGGCGGGTGTCACCCATCGCGCAGTACACCAGGCAGTCCGGTTTGGCGGCGATCGCGGCGTCGATGCCCAGGGTGGCGGTGACCCCGGTGACGCCGCCCTGCCCGGCCAGTTCGCCGGCGTCCAGGCCGACCTTCGCCTCGGTCGAGGTGCCCACCGCGACGAGTTCGAACCGGGGGTCGTCGATGAGCTGGATCAGGGCCAACCGGCCGCAGTTTCCGGTGCCGACGATCGCCACGCGAATCGCCATACAGGTCTCCTCAAGGTGGGCGGTCCAATCGCAGTATGCCGATCCGGAAACGAAATTGGAACAGGTTCTAATTTGATCGCGGACGCGGTAGCGTCACCCGTCATGGGACGGGTAGACGGAAAAGTGGCACTCATCAGCGGCGGTGCGCGGGGCATGGGTGCCGAGCACGCTCGGGCGTTGGTCGCCGAAGGCGGCAAGGTCGTGATCGGGGACATTCTCGACGACGAGGGCAAGGCATTGGCGGCCGAACTCGGTGATGCGGTCCGCTATGTGCACCTCGACGTCACCCAGGAAGACCAGTGGAACGCTGCGGTGGAGACTGCCACCTCGGAGTTCGGTCTGCTCAATGTGCTGGTGAACAACGCCGGGATCGTCGCCCTCGGTCAGATCGGCAAGTTCGACATGGCCCAGTGGCAGAAGGTGATCGACGTCAACCTCACCGGCACCTTCCTGGGGATGCAGGCGTGCGTCAAGGCGATGAAGGCCGCGGGCGGCGGCTCGATCATCAACGTGTCGTCGATCGAAGGCCTGCGTGGCGCGGCCATGGTGCACCCGTACGTCGCCTCCAAGTGGGCCGTGCGCGGCATCACCAAGTCCGCGGCACTCGAGCTCGGTTCCAAGCAGATCCGGGTCAACTCGATCCACCCCGGCTTCATCCGGACCCCGATGACCGAGCATTTCCCGGAGGACATGCTCAGCATTCCGCTGGGCCGGCCCGGACAGCCCGACGAGGTGTCCAGCTTCGTCGTGTTCCTGGCCAGCGATGAATCCCGCTACGCCACGGGTGCCGAGTTCGTCATGGACGGCGGCCTCGTCAACGACGTCCCGCACAAGCTCTGAGTCGCACCGGCCGCACGCGGCGGTAAGGACCACGGCAGAATGACCCGGCAGGGCATCGACTCATGGACGCGGTGCCACACCGGTCTGTGAGGAGCTGCCCATTTCCGCCCGGAATCCCCGCGCCGGCCTGAGCGTCACGGGTTTCGTTGTCGTCGCACTGTTGGTTTTGTCGCTGTGCGTCGCCGATTTCCCGCCGTTCGCCACCCCGGAGCCGCCGTCGGGGCGGATGGAACTGGCTCAGGGCTGGCAGCTCGCCTCGGCACGCACCGTGACCGCCGACGGTGCGACCATGTCCACGCCGGGCGAGATCGATGCCGACTGGCACCCGGTCAAGCAGATGCCGTCCACGGTGCTGGCGGCGCTGCAGGACGACGGGACCTATCCGGACCTGTACGTCGGGGACAACCTGGCCGACGTACCCGACGACCTGTTCCGTCAGGACTGGTGGTACCGCACCACGTTCACCGCGCCGCAGGGCAGTTCCAGTTACCGGCTCGATTTCCCGGGTATCAACTATCGCGCCGAGGTGTGGCTCAACGGCACCATGATCGCCGGCAGTTCATTGTTGGTGGGCATGCACACGATCCACGAGATCGACGCGACGCAGTGGATCAACCCCGGGGGCGTCAACACGCTGGCGGTCAAGGTGACGCCCGAGCAGGCGCTCCAGGACATCGACGGCGTCGAGCTGGCCGACAGCTGGTGGGACTGGCTCAACTGGAACCGCATCGGCTACCAGGGCCCGGACAAGAATCCGTTGCGCGGCAATTCCTATGTGGCCGACCGCAATGCGGGCATCTTCAAACCGGTGTACCTGAGCTACTCGGGTCAGGTCGTACTCAGCGACCCGCTGGTCACCACCGAGCTGCCGCTGCCTGCCACCGACTCGGCCCGGCTCACCGTTTACTCGGACATCCGCAACACCGCCGATGTCCCGATGCGCGGCGTGGTGCGGGCGCGCATCAGCCGGCCCGGGAAACCGGCCATCTCGGTGGATCAACCGGTCAGCCTGGCGCCGGGGGAGAGCCGTGAGATCCGGTTCGATCCGGACACTTTCGCGGACCTGCGGGTCGGCAACCCGGACCTGTGGTGGCCGTACACCATGGGGAAGCCCGACCTGTACGACCTGCGGCTGGAATTTCTGCGCTACGGCAGGCCCACCGACACCCTGGATTCCCGGTTCGGCATCCGCACCGTGGCGCAGCACCGCGACAACGACGAGCAGTATCCGGACCTGGGCCGCGGCGGGAGTTTCTACCTGACCGTGAACGGGCGGGATTTCCTGGTCCGGGGCGCGGCCTACACACCCGACCTGTTGTTCCAGTACGACCCGCGGCGTGAGGACGCCATCCTCGGGTATGTCCGCGATCTGGGCCTGAACATGCTGCGGCTGGAGGGAAAGTTCCCGGGCGACAACATCATCGAGCGAGCCGACGAACTGGGCATCCCGCTGATGTACGGATGGATGTGCTGCAACCAGTGGGAGAAGTGGTGGCAGTGGGACGACGAGGACCGGCGGGTGGCCGACGAGAGCATGCGCTCGCAGATCCTCTCGCTGCGCGGGCACGCCTCGGCTTTCCTGTGGGCCAACGGCAGCGACGGGAAGCCGCCTGCGCCGGTGCTCGCGGGCTATCACGGCATCCTGCGCGATCTGCACTGGCCCAACACCGTCGTCGACACCGTGTCGTCGCTGGCCCGCGACGCCAACGGGGAACCTGACTGGGACGGCATCCACATGGCCGGCCCGTACACCTGGCGTCCGCCGAGCTACTGGTTCAGCGGGCGGTATCAGGCCACTCGCGGGTCCAACGCCGAACAGGGCGACAACGAACACATCCCGCCGTTCGCCAGCCTGCAGAAGTTCATCCCGAAGGACAAGCTCTGGCCGATCAACGAGGCCTGGTATTTCCACGCCGGGGCCAACCCGAGCAACGCCGCCCTGGAGAGCATTCGCACCGCGGTGGTCCAGCGGTACGGAACTTCGCGCGGCGCAGAGGAATTCGCCCGTAAGGCGCAGCTGGCCCACTACGAGTCGACCCGCGCACAGTTCGAGGCGTTCGCGGCCGGCGGGTGGGACAACCACAAGATGACCATCTACTGGATGCTCAACAATCACTGGCCGTCGTTCTTCGGACACCTCTTCGACTACTACCTGCGGCCCGGTGGCGCCTACTACGGGGCCAAGAAGGGACTGCGCCCGCTGTCGGTGGTGTTCGACTCCTATGCCACCGGAGACCACGACACCGCGCACGTGAGCGTGGTCAACCAGTCCCCGCAGGAGCGGACCGGACTGCGGGTCCGGGTGCGCACCTACGACCTCATCGGCCGGATGCGCGACGACAGGGACGCCGAAGTGCCTGCCGTGCCGTCCAACGGCGTTGTGCCCGGTTTGTCGCTGCCCCGGCTGGCCGCCGACTCGCCGGTGGTGTTCGTCCGCGCCGAACTGCTCGACGAGAACGGTGCCGTCGTCGCCGACAACACCTACTGGCAGTCGCAGCAGCCGGACGACGTCGGCCCTCCCGTCAACGACCAGGCGTTCGACCTCGTGCAGAGCAGCTGGGCCGACATGACTCCGCTCAACACCATGGCACCGGCGCAGCTGGAGGTGACCGCGCACCGGACCGAGGCGGCCGACGGCGGCGCCAGTGTGCAGATCCGGCTGCACAATCCCGGCCGCCAGATCGCGTTCTTCGAACGCGCCGAGATCACCACGACCCACGACGGTGACGAGATCCTGCCGATCGAGTACTCCGACAACTACGTCACCGTGTATCCGGGGGAGACGGTCGAGGTGACCGGCGCGGTCACCGGATCCGAACCCGAGGCGAACTGGGTCCGCGTCAGCGGCTACAACAGCGCACCCACGGTGGTACCGATCGACCAACGGGCACGACGATAGGATCGCCTGATGACCACAACCGATGAGCGCCATGAGATCAGCCAGCTGGCCGAGAGCGGCGGATGGCTGCACCGTGACCTCGACCGGGTGGACGTCTACCAGCGGGGCACGAACCGCATCAGGGTGGTGTGGCAGGGCCGGACTGCGCTGAGCGGGGCGACGCTGTACCAGGACGACATCATGACCACGTACACCCGCGACCTGGCCACCCTGAACAACTGGCTCAAGCGCTGAGCCGCTGAACCTTACGACGGCCGGGCGGAAATTCGGTCGCTTCGGCGGGTGATGGTGTGGCACCGTCGGATTCCGTGACCGACAAAGCGGATTCCCCGGCAACGACCCTCACACTGCACACCGTCACCGACTCCGACTGGGCGGGCATGGCGCTGCTCGGCAACACCGCGTTCGGTGAGATCGGCCACCCCGATTCGATGTCGGCGTGGCAGAAGATGGTGCCCGCCGACGGCGGTGTGGTGATGCGTGCCGGCGACGACGGGGACATCGTCGGGCAGTCGATCTACCTCGATCTCACCCTGACCGTCCCGGGCGGCGCGGTGCTGCCCGCGGCAGGAATCAGCTACGTGGCCGTCGCTCCCACCCATCGGCGGCGCGGGATCCTGCGTTCGATGTACACCGAGTTGCACCAGCGGATCGCCGATTCGCAGTATCCGATCGCCGCACTCACCGCGAGCGAAGGCGGCATCTACGGCCGGTTCGGCTACGGCCCCGCCACCACCGTGCAGCTGGTGACGATCGACCGCAGGTTCGCCCAGTTCCATGCCGCCGTCCCGGACCCGGGCGGGGTGCGCCTGGTCAAACCCGCCGAGCATCGCGACACCTTCGCCGAGATCTACGACCGTTGGCGGCTGCGGACACCGGGCGGGCTGGCGTGCCCGACGGCGCTGTGGGACGACGTCCTCGCCGACCGGGAGAACACCCGGGAAGGCGGGTCCGAATTGTTCGCGTTCCTCCATCCCGACGGCTATGCGCTGTACCGGGTGCACGGCGAGGAGTCCAGGACGCTGCGGGTACGTGAGGTGACCGCGGTGACCACCGATGCCTACATCGCACTGTGGCGGGCGCTGCTGGGCATGGACCTGATGGAGAAGGTGAGTACCTGGACCTATCCGGGCGACCCGCTTCCTTACCTGTTGACCAATCCGCGGCTGGCCCGGGTGACTTCGAGCAGCGACGACCTGTGGGTCCGGATCATGAACATCCCGGCTGCTCTGGAGGCCCGCCGGTATCAGGCCGACCTCGACGCCGTGCTGGACGTCGCCGACGGTTTCCGCGATGACGGTGGACGCTTCGCCCTGCAGATCCGCGACGGCCGGGCCCGGTGTACTCCGACCGACGCTCCGGCGGACATCGAGCTCGGCCTCGACGTGCTGGGCAGCCTGTACCTGGGCAGCCACCGCCCCGAAGGGTTCGTCGCCGCAAACCGGTTGCGGGGCAAGGACTCAGAGGCGGTACGGCGGCTCGGTGCGGCCTTCGCGAGCGATGTTCCGGCCGAACTGGGCTACAGCTTCTGAGCCTGGGTGAGAGCCCGCTGCGTAGTGTTCATCAGGTGAGCGCACGTGCAGGCATCGTCGTTACCGGAACCGAAGTACTCACCGGAAGGGTTCAGGACCGCAACGGTCCGTGGCTGGCCGACCAGCTCCTCGAGCTCGGGGTGGAGCTCGCGCACATAACCATCTGCGGTGACCGTCCTCGTGACATCGCGGCGCAGTTGCAGTTCCTGGCTGCCGAGGGGGTGGACCTGATCGTGACCAGCGGCGGGCTCGGGCCGACCGCCGACGATCTCACCGTGGCGACGGTCGCCGAGTTCTGCGGTCGTGAACTCGTCCTCGACGAGGCCATGGAAGAGCGCATCGCGGCGATCCTGCGCAAGCTGATCGGCGAGCGGCCCGGCGTGGATTTCGATGCGGTCCGCGCCGCCAACCGCAAGCAGTCCATGGTGCCCGCCGGTGCCGAGGTGCTCGCGCCGGTCGGCACCGCACCCGGCGTCGTCGTGGGCGGCAGCCCGACGGTCGTTGTGCTGCCGGGCCCGCCACGCGAGCTGCAGCCGATGTGGCACACCGCCGTCGCGACCGAGGCTGTGCAACAGGCCATTTCGGGCCGCACGCAGTACCGGCAGGAAATGGTGCGGATGTTCGGCCTCGCCGAATCCGGCCTGGCCGAGACCCTGCGGGACGCCGAGAGCACGATCCCGGGTTTCGACGCCCTCGAGATCACCACCTGCCTGCGCCGCGGTGAACTCGAGATCGTCACCCGGTACGAGCCCGACTCGGCAGGCACGTATCAGGACCTGCTGACACTGCTGCGCGACCGGCACGGTGCCGCGCTGTACTCCGAGGACGGCACGACCGTGGACGAGCAGGTGGCCGGACTGCTGGCCGGGCACCGGATCGCCACCGCGGAATCCTGCACGGCCGGACTGCTGGCCGCGCGGCTGGCCGACATCCCGGGCTGCTCGGAATACTTCGCCGGAGGGGTGGTCAGCTACTCGAACGAGGCCAAAGCCGAACTGCTGAACGTGGATCCGCTTCTGATCACCGAGTACGGCGCGGTGTCCGAACAGGTGGTGGAATCCATGGTTGCCGGTGCGCTGCATCATTTCGGGGCCGACACGGCGGTGGCCATCAGCGGTGTCGCGGGCCCGGATGGCGGCAGCCCGGAAAAGCCGGTCGGCACGGTGTGTTTCGCGGTCCGGTCGGGATCGGCCGCGATCACCCGCACCCTGCGCCTGCCGGGCAATCGGTCCGACATCCGGGAACGGGCCACGACGGTGGCGATGCATCTGCTGCGCCGGGCCCTCACGGGATTCGGCGACTAGGTCGGCGGCAAGTCAGGTCTCCCCATGGGCTGCACCACTATTCGCATTGATTAGACATGCTCTAAATCTAGGACTCCAGTCAATATCAAGCAGTAATCCTAGGTGTAAGTGCCTCGGGGGTTGGTGCCGAGGGCGCTGGGACTGCGCGGCCGCGTCGCCGGGACGCGCCGGTCGCCACCCGCCGCACGATCGCCGGATGCATCAACCGACTGGGCGGGTCAACCAGGTTCATCACCCGGAAGAATGCCTCGGTGACCACGGGATCGTTCTCGGCCGCGGTGAGCACCCGCTCGGTGTACCAATTGGACAGCCGGACCGATACCGGTCGGTGCCCCGGAATCTGGGGCAGGGCCAGATCGGCGCCGCAGGCCATCTGCCATGCAGTGTTGACGCATCCGGCAGCGGCCCGCAGGAATCGGCGACCGAGATCGTCGGCGCCCCGGGTCAGGCAGTCGCGCAGCGCCAGCGCCTCGAGCGCGGCTACCGACATGCCTTGCCCGTACACCGGGTTGAAGCTGCAGATCGCGTCGCCGAACACGAGCAGACCTTCGGGGAAGCGGGGCATGCGCTCGTAGCGTCGCCGCACACTCGCCGGGTAGCGGAAGGTCGCCACCGCCCCCAGCGGTTGGGCGGTGCGCAGGGCCGCGATGGTTTCGGCGGGGAACAGATCCTCGACGAAGGCGATCATCCCGTCCAGGTCGGCAGGCGGCTCCTGGCCGTTCATCCCCGCGGTGGTGAGCAGCCAGGTGTTGTCTTCATAGGCGAACAGGGAACCGCCGCAGGGCCTTTCGGGAACCGCCCCGACGAGGGTGAGCCGGTCGCGGGGCGGGTTCTCGGTGAAGCGCATCAACTGGCTGGAATAGGCCACCTGCACCGCGATCCGGTCTTCGGCCGGACGTCCGAATCCGGCGCTCTCCAGAAACGCCGGTGTGCGTCCGGCGCGGCCCATCGCGTCGACGATCAGATCGGCGGCGATCGCCTGCCCGGGACCACCGGAGCGAGGGGCCGCGAGGACGCTGGTCACGCGCCGGTGGTCATCCATCAGCAACTCGACCGCGTCGTGTCCGTCGAGGATGCGGACGTTGTCGATGGCGCGCACCCGGTCCCGGACATGTGCCTCCAGGAACGGTCTGCTGGCCAGATACGACTCGATCGGTCTGGACGGCTCCTGGTCGAGATTGAGCCGGTGGCCGCCGAACGTCAGCGAGATGAGGGAAAGATTCGCCGCGTCGAGCACCGTCGCACCGTCGGCGGCCAGTTCCTCGGGGAGCCCGGGAAACAGCTCGGCCAGGGCCTGTAGTCCGCCGCTGAGCAGTCCGTGCGCGTGCCGGCCCTGCGGGACGCCGCGCCGCTGGACCGGGCCGTCGGGCAGTACGTCGCGCTCCACCAGCGTGACGGTGTCGAAGAATTCGGCCAGGGCCCGGGCGGCCAGAAGTCCGCCCATGCTCGCGCCGAGCACCACTGCGTGTTTGCCGATCGTTGCCATTGCCGACCTCCGGACCGCTGGCACATCGCCAGTTGTTCGAAGTATGGGAACGGGGCTGGGTCCGGGCCTAGAGTAGTGCGCTACTCGAACGTCACCGGGTCGCCGGTATCGATGCCAGTGCCTCCTCCACGCAGGCGGGCCAGGCACCCTCGTCGAGGACTGTGACCGCACGCGCCCCATAGGCGCTCGAGATGACGACGTCGGGCCGCAAGCTCGCCAGCACATGCAGGCTGTCGGCCATGGCTCCGGCATCGCCGATGCCGGGAATCACGAACGTCGACCATCGGCCGTCGGCGGCGACGAACATGGTGTCCCCGGTGAACAGGTACCGGCCCTGGGCGCCGTCGACCAGGTAGCTCGTGCTGCCGGGGGTGTGCCCGGGGGTGGGGATCACCTCGACGCCGCGGTCATCGACGTGGCGGGACGACAGCGGTACGTCGATCGGGCGGTGCCGGCCGATCGTCTCGCGCTCGGCATCGGGCGCATGTAACCGGGAACCGAACCGCTCGGCGATCCGGGCCAGCATCGGGCCTGCCTCGTCCTGGTGCGACAGATATTGATCGTCGACGCCGCCGAGGGAATCCAGCGTGGCGAAGTCCGCATCTCCGGCCGGGCAGTAGAACAGCGCGTTGTGCCCGCCGGACGTCCACAGGTAGGAGTGTGTGGTCAAACCGGGAAACGGTGTGTCGGTACGGGTTTCCCACAGGTCGGACCGGATCCGGGTCATCGAGTTCGTCATGACGACAGCCTCGACCCTCAACAATGGTTGAGGTCAACCCCCGGTCCGGCTCAGTCCGTCTTCGCCTTGTCCCACGTCGAGATCATGGTCCCCATGATCTCCTCCACGCAGCCCAGCCCACCGAGGTGACTCTCATAGGGCAGCTCGGTCATCACCGCGTCGGGCAGGCGGGAGACGACATGCTGACCATGGGCGAACGGCACGATGTGGTCGTGGTCGCCGTGCCACCAGTGCACCGGGACCTTGACCTCGTCGAGCCGGAAGCCCCAGTCCCGCTCGAACACCACGATGTCGTAGAACGGGGCGGCCAGTTGCTTGCGGCTGCCGTTGAGCAGGTCGTCGAGGAACATGGCCTTGAACTCGGGGCGGCCGAGCATGCGCCGGTCGCCTTCGGGGGAGATCCTGGCGTAGATCTCCAGAGCCGGCGAGGCCACGGGACGGATCAGCCGGATCAGTCCGGAGGCGGCCAATCGGATCGGTGCGCCTGCCACCTCGAGGATCGGGGCGACCGCCGCGCCGAGCTGCATCAGCGGACTGCTGATCGCATCGGGGCCGATCATCGGGGCCACCCCGCCGAGCACCCCGGCCGCCACCACCCGGTCGGGCATGGCGGCCGCGGTGGCCAGGGTGTAGGGCCCGCCACCGGACAACCCGATGACGGCCATCGTGTCGATGCCAAGCGTGTCGGCGATGGTCCGCAGATCGTCGCCGAAATCCAGCACCCGGTCGTACTGATGCGGAGTGGAGGACCCGATGCCGGGGCGGTCCACCCCGATCAGCCGGATGTGATTCCGCTCGGCGTAGATCCGGGCCTCGGTCGGGATCTGCCTGCGGGCACCCGGGGTGCCGTGCAGCCAGAAGACCGCGCGGCCCTGCGGATCACCGAACTCGGCGAACCCGAGCTGCCTGCCGTCGCCCACGGCGACATTGCCCTCCAGTTTGGGGCGATCGATCGGGATGACCATGTTCGTGTGCCTCGCCTGGCCGGGGTCTGCGACTAGCCCGCGACGGAGGCGTCGTAGATGGACTGGATAGACTTGTCCAACGTGGCGTTGAACTCGTCGTCGCTCTGCTGTGCCGAAAGCCCTTCGGTCAGCGCGCGGCTGAAGCTGGCGATCACGCCGGTGTTGGCGGCCAGCAGCTTGTTGGCCTCGTCGCGCGAGTAGCCGCCGGACAGCGCCACGACTCGCATCACCTTGGGGTGCTCGACCAGCGACTGGTAGTGGTTGGCCACAGTCGGCAGGGTCAGCTTCAGCATCACCTTCTGATCGGCGGGCAGCGCGTCGAGGTTCTTGGTGATCTCGTCGCGCAGCAGGTCCTCGGCCTCGGCCTTGTCGGAGATCGAGATGGTGACCTCGGGCTCGATGATCGGGATCAGCCCGTGCGACAGGACCTGCTTGGCCACCTCGAACTGCTGGGCGACCACGGCGGCGATGCCGTCGGCGTTGGCCGCACCGATCACCGAACGCTCCTTGGTGCCGAAGATGCCGTTCTTCGCTGCGCGGGCCAGCAGCTCGTCCAGGCCGGGCATCGGCTTCATCACCTGCACGCCGTCGGCGGCATCGGCCAGGCCCTTGTCGATCTTGAGCAGCGGAACCACGCCCTTGTCCTCCCAGAGGTAGGTCGCGGTGGGCTTGCCGTCGATGGTGCGGTCCATGGTCTGCTCGAACAGGATCGCTGCCAGCACGCGCTCCCCGGTGAACACCGGCGAGGTGATGATGCGCGAGCGCATCTGGTGGATCAGGTCGAACATCTCCTCTTCGGAGGAGTAGGCGCTCTCCTCGACCCCGTAGAGACGCAGGGCCTTGGGGGTCGACCCACCGCTCTGGTCGAGCGCGGCGATGAAGCCCTTGCCCGTGGTCATCTTGTCGGCCTGCTGCTGGTTCACCATGAGGTTGTCCACTCCTTTGAAGACGGCGTCCTGCTGTTTCTGCTGTGAGGCGCACACCACAGTGGCGCACAGTTCGACTCAGAGGATATGCGGCTACGTCCCGGCGGTAGCGGCCACCCATCGGGGCGGGGTTCGGGCAGCCCACGGGGCGGCCTGTTCGAGCTGACCGGCCAGGCTGAGCAGGACCGATTCGTCGGGAGCCATCAGCTGTACCCCGATCGGCAGGCCATCGGAGGTCTGCCCCAGGGGCAGTGAAATCGCAGCCCAACCGGTCACGTTGGCCAGGGCCGTCCAGCCGGTGGTGGCGAACTCGACGTCGAAGAAGGCCCGAGTGGTGCCCCGGGGCTGGTTCAACAGTCCGTACGGCGGCGGACCGGTCAGCAGCGTCGGCACCAGCAGCACATCATGACCTGCCATCTCCGCGGCGAACCGCCGCGTCTGGGCATGGATGTCCGAGATGGCCTTCGCATAGGCAAGGCCGGTCGTGGTGAAGCCCTCCCGGATCATCACCCAGCTGCTCGGCTCGAACTCGTCCTCGCGGGGTTCCCGGCCCAGATGCTGCCGGGCCAGCTCGTGCAACTCCGCGTTGCTGACGGTGTGCAGCACCGCGATGGCGTCGGCGACGACGTCCGGATCGATCGTGGGCGCGCCGGGTGTGAGGTGGTGGCCGAGGCTTTCCAGCAGCCGCCCGGCGGCCTCGACCGCCGACACCACCTCGGGGTCGATCCGGTCGGTGGGAAACGGCGACGAGGTGGCGATCAGGATGCGTTGTGCCGTCGGGGTCTGCGCGGCCGCTTCCAGGAAGGACACGGCCGGGACGGCGGCGCTGTATGGATCACCGGGTGCGGTGCCGGCGATGACGTCCAGGAGGGCCGCACTGTCGCACACCGTCCGGGTCAGCGCGTGATTGTTCACCAGTCCCTCGAGTCCGTGGCCGCCGTCGGGGGCGAAGGAGGCCCGCCCGCGCCGTGGTTTGAGGCCGACCACGCCGCAACATGAGGCAGGCACGCGGATGGAGCCCGTGCCGTCCCCACCCGAGGCCCCGGGCACCACACCGGCGGCGACGGCTGCCGCCGAGCCACCGCTGGATCCACCGGGGGTGCGGGTCGGGGACCACGGGTTCACCGTGGGGCCGTACAGCGTCGGCTCGGTGGTGCAGTGATTGCCCCATTCCGGGGTGTTGGTCTTCCCGAACACGACGAGGCCCGCGTCGAGGTAGCGGTTCACCGTCCACGCGGTGTCGGTTGCGACATGGTCTCGCAGCGCGCAGGAGCCCATCGATTCGCGAGCACCCGCCAGGGCCGCACCGAGATCTTTGAGCAGGAACGGCACGCCGGCCAGCGGTCCGGTCCGCTCGCTGCGCAGCGCACCGGACTTGTCGAGGGCTGCGGCCTGGGCCCGGCCCCGCTCGAACAGGTCGGTGATCACGGCGTTGAGACCACGGGTCGCTTCCACCCGGATGATCGCCGCGTCGAGTAGTTCGACGGCGGTCAGCTCACCGGCGGCGGCCAGCGCCGCCTGCCCGATCCCGTCGGTGCGGGCGAGTTCGAATGCCGACGACGAATCCATGACACATCACTCCGGGCGATCGATGGTGGTATCGGTGGGCGCACTGACGCGGGTCAACTCGAGCGCGATGAGAACCTCGACCCCGGTGATGACCAGACCGGCGAAATACATCCATTTGAGGGTCGGATCCGGTTGCGCGGCAAAGTAAACGATGAGGAAGATCGGTCCGACGATCCCGACCACGAACACCATGGCCTGGATCCGGATGTATCGCCAGAATGTGGACATCGATCTCCCGCCGCGTGTCCGATGAGCGGCCAGCTTAACGCGGTTATCGCGGTGCGACGACGACCGGCGTGGACAGGATCTCCCGGTACTCGACCATCGGTTCGCGCTTGAGCACCGAACTGCCCGAGGTGACGAGCAGCTCGGTCGGTGAGACCGCGTAGTTGACCTGGTAGTTGCGCGCGACGAAGCGGCGCCCCGGCGTGATGTCGGCCGACGCCGCCAGGGCGGCCTTGTCGGACAGTCGGACACCGTGGTACTCCAGCCGGCCGGTGCGGTCCAGGCAGATCACCACCAGTGATGCGTCGGTGCGGCCGATGGCCCTGGCGGTCTGGGTGTCACGGCACCGTGCTGCCGAATCGACGAAGCCGGAGCCGTCGGAGGCGAACGCCGCGGCGGCCGGAGCGGTGGCCCGCGCGGCGAAGCTGCGCTGCAGCGGCCGGTTCGGTTTCACCTCATACATCCTGGCGCCGACGGCATACACCGACTCCTTGGCGGAGAACTTGGAGGCGAGCGTGGTGAGGATGACGAATGCGGTGAGCATGGAGCTGACGACGGCCGCGGCCGCCACTCCGATGCCGACGGGCAGCCAGCGTCGTTCCGGTGCCTTGCGATGCCGCCCACGACGTACCGGTGGATATGGCGGATGCGGTGTGGGGACGAGGCAGGTGACCAAGCTTGCTCCCGGGGAACGGCGGTGTGTTGGGGCGTGGCAGAGGCGACGGGTGCGCTGACGCGAGCTCATATTCTGCACGACGAGGCTGGGCGCTGGGGGCGACACCCGGGAATTCGCCGAAACCCGCTTCGGTGCCGGACGGTGGCGCAGATGCTCTGAAATTAGCTCGGCAACAGTCAGATTCGGGCTCGGCGACCGGGCGGAAGCCAGTACGCCGCAGGCAGAAGCGATTTGGGTGATCCGTTCGGCCCGCGGTCGGCAACGTCGATTGGGTGCCGCGAGCACCGGTCGCCATTCCCGTCACGCCGATTCAAACCGGTAACCCACGAGACGAACCTCGTTAGCGTCGAATTTCCGATGCAAGCAGCCGCTTTCGAGGGGAGCGTGGCTATGTCTACTGCTGAACTGTCTACTTCTGAACTCACCGTCAGTCCGCTGTCGGGACACACCGGAGCGTTGATCGAAGGGATCGACCTTGCCGCTCCGCTGTCACCGGAACAGGTCGCGGCCGTCCGTGCCGCACTGCACCGGTGGAAGGTGGTGTTCTTCCGGGGCCAGGACCTCGACCATGCGTCCCAGATCGCGTTCGGTGCCCAGTTCGGTGAGGTGACTCCCGGCCATCCGTACGAGGGTGACTCTGCTCCAGCCGGATTCCCGCAGATCCACACGGTGTCACCGGCCGCCTACGATCACCGGTACGGCACCAAGTACCGCAAGCGGCAAAGCCCGAACGGTCCCGGTTGGCATGCCGACGTCACCCCACTGATAAACCCGCCGTCGCATTCGATCCTTCGGGCAGAGCGAGTTCCGGCTTACGGCGGCGACACTCAGTTCACCAATGTCGCCGCCGTGTACGCGGGACTGTCGCCGTCGGTGCAGACACTCGTCGGCGAACTGCGGGCCGAGCATCGCTTCGGCGCGACGACGTCGGCCGAACGCAGCTCCGAGAAGATCGGCGACCTCGTCCGCGGCAATCCGCTCGCCACCATCCACCCGGTGGTGCGGGTGCACCCGGAGACGGGGGAGAAGGTGCTCTACGTCAACCCGTCTTTCACGCGCGAGATCGTCAACCTCTCCCCACGGGAGAGCCGGCACCTGCTGGATCTGCTCTTCGAGGAGATCGCGCGCCCCGAGTACTCGGTGCGGTTCAAATGGGAACCGGGCAGTGTCGCGTTCTGGGACAACCGGGCCGCGCTGCACCTGGCTCCGCGCGACTTCGAACACGTCGAAGGTGACCGGGTGCTGCATCGCATCACGCTGGTGGGCGACGTTCCGGTAGGCCCCGATGGTGTTGCGTCTGAGTCTATTTCGGGTGACTTCTTCGGGGCCGCCTGAGATGCCCATTCTGCTGTCACGCCCGGCCGGAGCCGTGCGGGCCGATGCCCCGATCGGGCTCGTCGATCCCCGGGCGGCAGTGCGGCGGGCGCAGCGCAAGCCGATGGTGCCGCGGCCGGTGCAGCGACTCACCGGCCCGATCCTGTTGGTCGGCGTATGGCAACTGCTGTCCACCGTCGGCATATTCGACGAGCGCACGGTGCCGCCGCCGACCCGGGTGCTCAGCGCAGCCTGGACACTGATCGCCGACGGCACCTTTCAGGAACATCTGACCGCCAGCCTGCTGAGGGTCGGATACGGCCTGGCGTTCGGGATCGTGCTCGGACTCGGCCTGGCGCTGATATCGGGACTGTCCCGAATCGGGGAAAACTTTGTCGACGCCAATATGGAAGTATTGCGGGCGGTTCCGAACTTCGCGCTGGTTCCGCTGCTGATCGTGTGGTTCGGCATCAGCGAGGTGCCGAAGATCCTGCTGATCACGCTCGCCGTCGCCGTGGCGATCTACATCAACACCTTCAGCGCGATCCGAAGCGTCGATGCCGCCCTGGTGGAAGCGGCCCGATCCTTCGGCGCAGGCCGGGCCGAGATGATCTACCGCGTCATCATTCCCGGGTCACTGCCGGGGTTCCTGGTCGGCCTGCGCCTTGCGCTGACGGCCTCCTGGTTGTCGTTGATCTTCGCCGAGACGATCAACGCGAAGAAGGGCCTCGGCCGGATGATGACCGACGCCCGCGAGTACTTCCAGATCGACATCGTCTTCGTGCTGATCGCGGTCTACGCGATCCTCGGGCTGATCTCGATCCTGGTGGTCCGGTTCCTCGAAGGCCGCCTGCTGACTTGGAGACGGGCCTATGACGGCGGCTGACACCCTGCCGGCCACGGCAGGCGCCTCATCGGTGGTGATCGCGCGCGACATCCGGAAGCGGTTCGGGGACAACGTCATCATCGACGGCCTCGATCTGGAGATCGGCGCGGGCCAATTCGTCGCGCTCCTTGGCCGCAGCGGTTCGGGCAAGAGCACCTTTCTGCGGGCTCTTGGTGCGCTCGACAGCGACGTGGACGGCTACCTCCGGGTTCCCGAGCGGCGCGCGATCGTCTTCCAGGATTCCCGGCTACTGCCGTGGCAGCGGGTGCTCGCCAACGTGACGATCGGGTTGCCGTCGACCGGCGTCGTACAGAAACGTGCGCTGGCAGCGTTGGCCGAGGTCAATCTGGCGGACAAGGCAAAGGCATGGCCCCGCACGTTGTCCGGTGGCGAGGCGCAACGGGTCGCCCTGGCCCGGGCCTTGGTCCGCGAACCGCAGCTGCTGCTCCTCGACGAACCTTTCGGCGCACTCGACGCACTCACCAGGATCAAGATGCACGGCCTGCTGCTGGACCTGTACCGCAGACACACCCCGGCCGTCCTGCTGGTGACCCACGACGTCGATGAGGCGATCCTGCTCGCCGACCGCGTGATCGTCCTGACCGACGGGGTCATCTCTCTCGACGTCGACGTCACGGTGCCCAAACCGCGGGCCCGCGACGCCCACGAATTCGCCTCGCTGCGAAAGCGTTTGCTGTCCGAACTCGGTGTATCCGAAGACAAGGAATGAGTCACATGCCAATTGGTGGTCGAGTGCGGCGGCATTCCGTGGCACTGTTGCTGATCCCGTTGCTGCTCAGCGCATGCGGATTGTCCGACGACGAGGCCGATACCGCCATCGACACGGTGAAGATCGCTGCCAGGACCGAGGTCCCGGCAGGCACCAAGCTCGTCATCGCCGAGCAGAACGGAACCCAGTCGTTGCCCTGGAATCTGGCCAATGCCGGCCAGGGCACGCCCTACGAGGTCGATTTCGCCGATTTCAGCGGCGGTGCCGCGGTGATCGAGGCACTGCGGTCGGGGGCTGCCGACGTCGGGTCGATCGGTGAGGCTCCGGTGCCCATCGCGGTGGACAGCGGGGTAACCGACCTGGTGACCGTTGGGCTGCAGGCGAACCCGGGCACCAGCGGCGGCTACTACCTGGTGGCCCGCCCCGGCAGCGGGGTGAAGACGATCGAGGATCTGCGCGGCAAGCGGGTGGCCTATCCACCGGGGTCGGGCCGGCACATGGTCACCGCCGGGCTGCTCAAGCGCCATGGGCTTGACCTGCGAACCGATGTCCAGCCCGTGGAACTGGCCGGGGCAGAGGTGGTTCCGACATTCGCCGCCGGCGCCGTCGACGCCGCCATCGTGCTCGGCAACCAGTACTACCAGCTGGGCGAGCCGCCGATCCTCGGTGACGGCAAGGGAATCAACACGGGCATCCAGACCCTGATCGTGCGCCGCGACGTGCTCGACGATCCCGCCAAGGCCGCGGCGATCGGTGACTACGTCGGGCGGGCCGTCGCGGCGAACAACTGGAAGGACACCCATTCCGATCAGTGGATCGACCAGTACTACGTGAAGGTTCAGGGCATCACCTTCGAACAGGGCAGGAAGCTGTACGACGAGGACGGAATCGCCTCGTACTACCCGATCGACGAGCAGTCCACGGCGCTGTTCCAAACCGTCGCCGACGGTCTGCACGAGACCGGGACCATCAAGGGCCGCGTCGATGTGAAGCCGTATGTGGACGGCCGCTACAACGACATCGTCACGGCGCAGAACGAACTCGACGGTGTCACACCGAAGTCACTGAAGTCGTAGGGACTTCAGCCGTACCAACACAGGGGAGCACAGATGACGCAATTGGCATCCGCACTGAGCATCCGGCCGCAGTCCGGGTGGATCGGCGCCGAGATACACGGAATCGACCTGACCGCACCGCTCCTCGACGAACACGTGGCCGAGATCCGTGGCGCTCTGCTCAGGTGGAAGGTGGTGTTCTTCCGCGACCAGTTCATCGGGCACGAGGATCACCTCCGGCTGGCCCGCGCCTTCGGCTCGCCGACCCCGGCGCACCCGCTGTTCGATTCCATCCCTGACCCGGACTACCCGACGATCTATCCGATCTTCGCCGACCGGTTCAAGGCGCGGTACGGCAGCAGCCGCGGTTACGACAAGGCGAATTGGCACGCCGATGTCACCGCGGCGGTGAATCCTCCTGCGGCGTCCATACTTCGGGCCGAGGTGATCCCGCCGTACGGCGGCGACACCCAATGGGCCAACACCGTTGCCGCATACGACGGTTTGTCCGCTCCGTTGCAGCGGCTGGCCGACGGGCTGCGGGCGGTGCACCGGTTCGCGCCTCCGGACGGTACGACGGCCACCGAGGACTACGAGCGCCGGGTGAAGCGACGTCCCCTGCTGACCGAGCACCCCGTGGTTCGGGTGCATCCCGAGACGGGGGAGCGCGCGCTCTACGTGAACCCCGGTTTCACCAGCCACATCGTCGACGTCTCGCCGCATGAGAGCCGCCGGCTGCTGGGGCTGTTCTACGACGAGCTGGTGCGGCCCGAGTACACCGTGCGGTTCAAATGGGAGCCGGGCAGCATCGCGTTCTGGGACAACCGCTCGACCGTTCATCTCGCACCGTCGGACCTCACCGGCGAGCACGACCGCCGGCTGTATCGCGTGACACTCGTGGGCGATGTGCCGCAGGGGCCGGACGGCCGGCCCTCGCGGGCTTTGGACGGCGAGCCGTTCGGGGCTGCCTGAGTCGGCGAGCCGTTCGAGGCTGCCTGAGCGTCAGGCCGGCACCACGACGGTCAGTTCGGCGCCGTCACGTTCCACATTCATGCCGGCGCGGCGGGCAACCGCAGCCACGGCGGCCGCATCGCTCGGTTCGGCCCGGGAGCCGGCCAGCGCGCGGGCCAGGTGGCCTTTGTGGGCCTTGTTGAAGTGGCTGACGACGGTGCGGTGACCGTCGGCGTGTTCGGCCAGCACCTGTACGCGGACGGCATCGGGGATCCGTCCGAGCCCCGCGTACGAGCCGGAGCGTAGGTCCACGATCAGCTCCTGGGCGGCGAGGTCCGCCAGCACCGGCTCCAGCAATGGCCGCCAACGCGTGGCCAGGCCGGGCTGGCCGGGCAGCTTCGAGGAGGCGGAGAGCCGGTAGGCGGGCACCGGGTCATCGGCCCGAAGCAGACCGAACAACGCCGATCCGACCGCCAGCCGGGCCCGGGCGCGCGTGGCAGCGGCACCCCGTAGGGATGCGATGTCGAGGGCGTCGTAGAGGACACCGGTATATCGCTCGATGGCCGGCATCGTGGGCGCCTGCCAGAGCGCGGCGTTGCGCTCGATCTCGACGTCCTGATTGGCCGAGATGCCCAGGGCTTTGCGGCACGCCGGCGGGTCGGCGGCGAGATCGACCAGCTCGTCGATCAGCGACTGGCGCAGCGGGGTGAGTTTCGGAGAGCTCAGAATGTCCAAACGCACCGGTGGGCCGTCCCCGCCGGTGCGTTTGGTCTCCGACGGTGGCAGGAGCACGATCACATCCAGACGTTATCCGAACGATCGTGGCCCTCTGACCACCGACAGGTGTGATGTCAGATGGCGACCGGAGCCGGTTCCTCGGGAGCCGGGGGCGCCGGAGGCGGCGGCACGTCCAGCATGATCGGGGCGGGGCCGTCCATCGGGGGCGCCGGCGGCATCGCGTCGGCCGGTGGCGGCGGAGCGAAGGGGTCCATCGGTGCCGGGGCGGCCATGGGGTCGGCCGGCGGCGGGGGTGCGAAGGGATCGACGGGGGCCGGGGCGGCCATCTGGTCGATCGGGGCCGGCGGAGGCGGGGGCGCGAACGGGTCGATCGGCGCGTCCACCGGTGCGTCCTGCGGAGCCTCTGCTGCCATCGGGAGGTACATGTGGTGGCTGAACTGGCGCTGGTAGGCGCCGCCGCCACCGATCCGCACGCCGTGGCCGCCCTCACCGGAGGAAACGGGCGTGCCGTCCGGCAGGGTCACGGCGGTGTGGCCGCTGTTCCAGCCGATCACGAGGGCGCCCGGCTGGGTGCCGTACTTGAAGCCGCGGGCCAGGAGCGCACGCTCCTGGTTGCCCGTGTTGAAGCGGTCCCCGTAGACCGGCCGGCCAGTGGCCATGTTGCTGACCCATGAGGCCAGGCCCGAGCAGTCCGTACCCGCTGGGGAGTCTCCACCGGAGATGTACGGCGTGCCCGAAACCTGCTGGACAAGCGCCATAAGCGTCGCGATAGCAAACATGCGGCGGGACGCTAGCAGAGCCGATTTTGGGCGGGCAAAATATGTGACTCCGTTCACAAGGGGTGCCCGATATGGACTGTTTCACGCAGCTTCGGGTTGAGCGCTGTTGCCTGTGCGGGCAATTCGGTTGCCAGCGGAATGTGTTTGCCCGAGGTTGCCGGACGTATCGAGCAATCACCAATAGTGCTGTGGCACTGGACTTGTGCTGATGCGTGGCGCGCCCACTATTGCCTTGCGTTCCGCAAGTGATATGCGAATTACATTGATGTGAAAGGCATTTCGAACTCCGCTCGGCCATCTGTCCGGGCGGAGTTGTCAGAAGCGTCTGTGACCGTCCGGCCGGGCGCGTCTCGCGGGCAGATCGACCGGACGCGGTGATTTCGGCAACGGTGACACCCGCTGGATGGTGGCTGGCGACCCCCGATGGTGCGGCTGGATTCGCGGTCGGGGTGGCGATCCCCGGTGGCGGCGGCGCTTGACATGCAGCCTATTGGCTGCATGATTGACCAAGGAACCCGGGCGTCCGGGGGCACGAGAGGACGGCGAGGGTGGACGAGGTCTTCAAGGCGCTGGCGGATCCGAGCCGGCGACTGCTCCTGGACAGCCTCAACGACCGGGACGGGCAGAGTCTGCGAGAGCTCTGCGGGCGTCTGTCGATGGCCCGGCAGTCGGTCAGCAAGCACCTGGCCGTGCTGGAGGCGGCGAACCTCGTCACGACTCTGCGCCAGGGCCGGGAGAAGCTGCACTTCATCAACGCCGAACCGATCAATGCCGTCGCGGACCGGTGGATCGACCGCTACGACGCGACAAGGGTGCAGACCCTCGCCGACCTCAAGACGGTCTTGGACAACCCCGGCATGGTCGGCGAGTTCGTCTACACCACCTATATCCGCACCACCCCGGAGCGGCTGTGGCAGGCCATCACCAATCCGGCGTACTCCAGCGGCTACCTGGCACACGCCATCGAATCCGACTGGCAGAAGGGCTCGACCTATACCTGGATCGAGGACACGCTTCGCATAGAAGACCCCGAGCAGGTGATCGTCGAGTCCGACCCCTATCAGCGGCTGGCCTTCACCTTCCATACGTTCACGCCCGAACTGCTGGAGATCGCCCCGGAGCTCGGCGAGGAGACCATCGCCGCGGCCGCGGCGGAACGCCGGTCACGGGTGTCGTTCGACATCGAACCCATCGGGGATCAGGTGAAGCTCACCGTGACACACGACGGGTTCGATCCGGGCAGCGTGGTGCGCGACGTGATCGCGCACAGTTGGCCCGTCAAGCTGTCCAGCCTGAAGTCCGGGCTGGAGCAGTCCGACTAGACCAGCGAATCCTGCGGATCGCGCTGGACGGGCGTGGGCCATGGGGCAGGCAGGGGACGCTGACGCACCCGCTGCGGCCACCAGAACCACTTGCCCATCAGTGCGGCGATGGACGGGGTCATGAAGGACCGGATGACCAGGGTGTCGAACAGCAGGCCCAGGCCGATCGTGGTGCCGACCTGGCCGATTACCGCCAGCTCGCTGACCGCCATCGACATCATGGTGAAGGCGAACACCAGGCCCGCGGAGGTGACCACCGATCCGGTGCCGCCCATGGCGCGGATGATGCCGGTGTTGAGGCCTGCGTGTATCTCCTCTTTGAATCGGGAGACCAGTAGCAGGTTGTAGTCCGCGCCGACCGCCAACAGCACGATGACCGCCATCGCGATCACCATCCAGTGCAGTTCGAGGCCGATCAGGTGCTGCCAGATGAGCACCGACAGACCGAAGGAGGCGCCCAGGGACAGCACCACGGTGCCGACGATGACCGCGGCGGCCACCACGCTGCGGGTGAGGATCAACATGATGATGAAGATCAGGCACAGTGCGGCGATGCCGGCGATCAACAGGTCGTAGTTGGCGCCTTCCTGCATGTCCTTGAAGGTGGACGCGGTGCCGCCGAGGTAGATCTTGGAGCCCTCAAGCGGGGTGCCCTTGATCGCCTCCTTGGCGGCGTTCTTGATCGCATCGATGTGTGAGATGCCTTCGGGGCTCATCGGGTCGCCCTCGTGGCTGATGATGAACCGCACGGCGTGCCCGTCGGGGGACAGGAACATCTTCATGCCGCGCTTGAAGTCCGGATTGTCGAAGGTTTCCGGTGGCAGATAGAACGAGTCGTCGTTCTTGGAAGCGTCGAACGCCTGGCCCATGGCCGTCTGGTTCTCCATCATCGCTTCCATCTGATCCTGCAGCCCGCCCATCGTGGCCTGCATGGTCAGCATCATGTTCTTCATGTTCTTCATGGTCGTGATCATCGGCGGCATGATCGTGAGCATCTGAGGCATGAGCTGGTCGAGACGATCCAGGTCCGGCATCATCTTCTGGATGTCGTCGGTCATGGTGTCGATGCCGTCAAGCGTGTCGAAGATCGACCGGATCGACCAGCACAGGGGAATGTTGAAGCACTTCGGTTCCCAGTACAGGTAGTTCCGGATCGGCCGGAAGAAGTCGTCGAAATCTGCGATGTGGTCCCGCATTTCGGCCACATCGGCGACCATGGTGTGCATCTTGCCGACCATGCTGTGGGTCGTGTCGGACATCTGCTTGACCAGCACCAGCATCTGCTGCATGGTGTCGACCGTCGTCTGCATCTCGTCGGCCATCTTCAACATGTCCTTCATGCGGTCCTGCATGTATTTCATGTTCATCATCTGCGTGGTGCCCTGCATGCTGATCTGGAACGGGATCGAGGTGTGCTCGATCGGCGTTCCCTGCGGGCGCGTGATGGCCTGGACCCGGGAGATACCGGGCACCTGGAAGATTCGCTTGGCGATGCGGTCGACGACCAGGAAGTCCGCCGAGTTGCGCAGATCGTGATCGCTTTCGATCAACAACAATTCAGGGTTCATCCGGGCCTGGGAGAAGTGCCGGTCGGATGCGGCGTACCCGGTGTTGGCCGGCAGATCGGCGGGCAGGTACTTGCGGTCGTTGTAGTTGGTCCGGTAGCCCGGCAGGGTCAGCAGACCGATCAGCGACAGCGCGATCGTGGCGATCAGGATCGGTCCGGGCCAGCGCACCACGGCCGCACCGAGCTTGCGCCAGCCGCGGGTGCGCATGGCTCGCCTGGGTTCCAGTGTCTTACCGAACTTGCTGGCCACCGTGATGATGGCCGGTCCCAGGGTGAGGGCTGCGATAACGCCGGTGACCATGCCGATGGCCAGCGGGATACCCAGCGACTGGAAGTACGGAAGGTTGGTGAAGTGCAGACACAGCGTCGCGCCGGCGATGGTCAGACCTGAGCCGAGCACCACATGCGCGGTGCCGTGGAACATCGTGTAGTAGGACTGTTCGCGGTCTTCACCGACACTTCTGGCCTCTTGATATCGGCCTATCAGGAAGATCGCGTAGTCGGTAGAGGCGGCGATGGCCAGCGTCACCAGCAGGTTGGTGGCGAATGTCGAGAGCCCGATGATGTTGTAGTAGCCGAGGGCGGCGATCACGCCGCGGGCGGCCGACAGTGACAGCACCACCATGACCAGGGTGAGGATCACCGTGACGATGGAGCGGTAGACCAACAGCAGCATGATGATGATGACGGTGAAGGTCAGCGCCTCGATCATCCGCATGCTGCGGTCGCCTGCGATGTGCTGGTCGGCGGCCAACGCGGCCGGGCCGGTGACGTAGGCCTTGACACCGGGCGGCGGCGTGACGCTCTCGACGATCTTCTGGACGGCCTCGACCGATTCGTTGGCCAGCGCCTCACCCTGGTTACCGGCGGTGTAGACCTGGACATAGGAGGACTTGCCGTCGGAGCTCTGCGCACCCGAAGCGGTCAGCGGGTCGCCCCAGAAATCCTGGACGTGCTCGACGTGCGCCTTGTCGGCCTCGAGCTTCTTGACGACCTCGTCGTAGAAGTCGTGCGCCTTGATGTCGAGCGGCTCGTCGCCCTCGAGGACGACCATCACCGAGCTGTTGGACTTGAACTCCTGGAACACCTCGCCGACGCGTTTCATCGCGATCATCGACGGCGCCTGGTCGGGGGTCATCGACACCGAGCGCATCTTGCCCACCTCTTCGAGCTGGGGCACAGCGGTGTTCAGGACGCCGATGAGGGCGATCCAGCCGATGATGATCGGGATGGCCAGGCGCCGGATCCACTTGGCGATCCCACCTTGCTGGGCATGCCTCGGCCCGGTGACCGGAATCGACTCGGTCGGGGCGTCGTGGTTGCTCATGCAGATTTCACCAAGCAGAAGGTCTGGGCGTTCACGCCGTTGGAGGTTCTCTCGTCCTTGAGTTCGTCATCGACGGTGATGCGGCAGCTGATCGTGTCGCCGTTGCCCTGCGCGACGATGTTGGGGAACACCGAGGGGGCGGTGGACTCCAGCCGCAGCGTCCAGGGCAGGGTCACCCCGTCGATGCGCTGGGGCTGGGCGTCGAGATCGAGGTAGTTCACGTCCGCGGTCGCTCCGGGCACGCCGTAGATCTCGTAGACCACGACCTTGGGATCGAACGGTTTGGTGTCATCGACCTTGGCGCTGGAAATGCCGGTGCCGTCGCCCGCGCCGAAGAACGTGCGGACCCGCATCACCGTGAACCCGCCGACCACCACCACCGCCATGATGATCAACGGAATCCAGAACTTCCTGGCCAGGCCTGAGAATGAAAACTGTTTCCGGCGAGAGCTTTTCGTCGCGTTGGTCATCGTGAAATGGCACCGGTCCGTCGATTGTTGGCGATATGGGCAATGGGGAGGCAGGGCGGTGTCGACATGCCGGTGGCACGGCAGCCGATGGGGCAGTACCTGTGCACCATGTTCACCTCGATCACGCCTCGCTGTCTAGCCGAATGGCTAACTAAAAGTTAGCGAGATATTAGCCTATTTAAATGCGTGGCAAAACGGTGACACAGCCGTGATTGTGCGCCTACGGCACCGCCCGGCGGCCGTGACGGGCCCAGCTGTGTAGCCCGCCGTGCAATCGCAGGTCAGGGCACTTTTACGGCGCCGTCAGGGGTGGGCGCGCTGAGGCGCAGGGCGCTGATTGTGATGGAGCTAACGAAACGGGCTGGGTCTCGCTGCCGTGTCGGCCGCCAGACCCAGCCCTCGTGGAAATCCCTCGGACTAGTGCCAGTCCCAGACGGACATGTCGTTGGGCGGGTAGTTCTGGCAGACGTCGGTGGTGTTGGCCGCGACGCCCTTGTTGTTGAAGAACAGCTTGGCCCAGTTCGGCCAGCGCCAGGACATGTTCTCGAAGAACGCGTTGGTGGCCATATTTTCGGAGTACTGGCGGCGGCCGGCGTAGTCCATCGAGAAGAACCAGTGGATCCGGTCCTGGGCGCCCTGCTGGTCGGCGACGGGCTTGTTGTTGTAGTCGATCATGTAGCGCTCGTAGTACACGGGCTCGACGTCGCGGGCGGCCGCCATGATCTGCTCGGCCGTGCAGGGGGTCTTGAGGATCCGGTTCGGGATCGGGTAGTCGTCGGTGGCATCGGCCGAGGCGATGCCGGCGCCGGCCAGGGCTCCGGCCACAGCACACGCGGCCACGCCGGTGCGGATCGCGGTGTTGAGACTCTTGCGGTTCATCTCACTCCAAAACTCGTCAGATCGGCGTCGGGAATCAGACTACGACGGCGTCGCGGCCTGTTCGTAGACAAAGCGCTGATCGGGGCAGTAGTAGTTGATGGCGGTACCCAGGAACTGCCACGACTGGGCGTCGGTGCTGTCCTTGGCCAGTTGCTTCTTGACGAAACCGACCGAGTCCTTGGCATTGTGGTCGACGCCGTTGTGCAACCGCTTGCACATGATCTTGCCGATCCAGGCGTTGTAGTCCTTCTGCCCGTAGATCCCGAAGGTGTGCAACTCATTCGCGAAATCCGTGTCCGGATCGGCATGTGCGGGAGCGGCGAAGGCGATAGCCGCCGCGGCGCCAACTGCTGCCAGCCCTGCAAGCTTCATGCGCTGAATCTTAGCCCATCTAAGCCTGTTCGGGGTGTGCGGTTTGCTCAACTGATCGCGGCGAGTAGCGGGACATACTGCTCGGCGCTCGTCAGCGAACCGTGCTGACCGACCAACGCCGACTCCATGGGCTCGACGGTTCGTCGCAGCAACGCGGCGGACCCGGTGGCGGCGGCGATGACATCGCCGATGCGGGCCCGGACGTCGTCGCGCACGTGTGGGCCGAACCAACCCGCCTCGATGGCCTCTTCCCGCGACATCACCCACGCGAAATCACCCAGGCTGTCGCGCCATGTCGCGAGGACGTCGTCACCCGCCCCGGGGGCGGTGTACACGTGACGGGCGCGCGCCTCGCCGCCTACCGCGGTAACCCCCTCGAGCAGCGGTTGGCACTCGTCGATGTCGGTTACCGCTGCCGGGTTCACGGTGACCATCCCGTGGTCGGCCACCACGGCCAGCAGGCACTCCGCGGGCAGCGCCGCCAAAATCGACTCCACCAGGCGATCCACCTGCCGCAACTGCATGCGCCACGCCGGGGAGCCGGGGCCGTGCAGGTGGCCCACCAAGTCGAGGTCGGCGTGATATCCGTAGCAGAAGCCGTGGCCGGCGACGGCAGCGACGACTCCGGCGGCGAGATCGCCGAGCGCGTGGGCGCCGACGTACCGCGCACCGCGCAGCAGTGCCCGGGTCAATCCCGAACCCGCGTGCTGCGCGCCCGAGACGACCGAGACATCGAACCCGGCCGACCCGGCCCGCTCGAACGTGGTCGGCGCGGGCTGCACCTGCTCGGGCACCACGCGGTCGCGCAGATCGGGTCCCCAGGGATGCGGACGCCAGCGCAACGCATTGATGACGTCGAAATCCGGCGCGGCCTCGGGAACCCGGAAGGAGTAGCCGACGAAACCGTGCTCACCCGAACGGCACCCGAGGCCGATCGCCGCCAACCCAGCCGCCGTCGTCGAGGGAAACCCGACGTGCAGTTTTCCGGAGAACGGCCGGCCCGCCAAGGATGTCAGGACCGGCGCATCGCCGGCGTGCGCGGCGAGCAGTTCGGCACCCAGTCCGTCGATCAACAACACGCAGGCGCCGCGGATCGGGCCGGGCCACGGGATCCGCGCATCGAACCCGGATGCGCCCATCGCGGCGAGGACCGAGGGGACGACATCGGCCAGGTGAGGTACGCCGGGATCAGGACGCGGAGGCTGCACATCGCGAGCGTGCCACAGATCACGTCAGCGGGTTTCGGCAACGCAGACCTCGCCGTGAGTGCGCCCGACCACACCGTCGTACCCGGTACGCTGGGTTTTCATGAAGCCGATGAAAGCCGTGATCTTCGCTGCCGCCCTGGTGGTGTCCGCAGGTGGGGCGTTCAGTGGCATCGCAAGTGCCGATCCGGAGACGCCGGCGCCGGTCCCCGCACCGGGTCCGCCGCCGGGACCGGTCGAGCCGGCGCCTGAGGCCCCGGCACCGGGTGCACCTGCCGCGCCCGCGGCGGCGAACGCCATCGACCACGACGGCCTCTTCATGGTGGGCACCGACATCCAGCCGGGCAACTACGCTTCGGCCGGCCCGGTCGAGGGCGGCACCTGCTACTGGAAGCGGATGGCCGATCTGCACGGCGGTGACATCATCGACAACGCATTCACCAAGAAGCCGCAGGTGATCACGATCGAGGCCACCGACAAGGCGTTCAAGACGAGCGGGTGCCAGCCGTGGCAGCCGACCGACGCGGTGCCTGACACCCCGGCCAACGGCCCGATTCCGGCGCTGGTCGGTCAGGCCAAGCTCCGTGCGTGGATGGATGGACTCAACAACAACGCCCGTAACTACGACGGCTCCTCGGTGCCGATGCCCTGATGCCGCGGCGCTGAGCGATCAGCCGGGCGGGATCAGCGGCGGCCGGCAGGCATTGCCGACCGGGTCCCACCACCAGCCGTTGTCGCACATCGGCGGCGGCGGAACGACCGGCGGGCGACAGGTGTTGGCCACCGGGTCCCACCATGCGCCGTTCTCACAGCCCAGGGGTACGACCGGCGGCCGGCACACACTCGCCACCGGATCCCACCATTCTCCGGCTCCACAGTCGGCCCAGCTGACGGCGGGCGCGGCCACCGTTACCACTGCCATCACGCCGAACGGCGCCAACACAGCGCCCACGCCTGCCGCGCAGCGGCCGATGATGCTGGTCATCTCAAACCTCCCCGAGAGATCACGCCTTCGACCCTATCGGGCCACCTTGCCGACGGCCAGGGATCGGACACGCCGCGTCGTTCCTGCACACGGCGGATTCCGTGACGATTCGGGCCTCTCAATTCCTTTGCTGCACAAGATCACCCGGGCTCGCCCCGGCGAGCGGTCAGATGACGCGGTTGAGGCGCGTACGGCGCGGCCGGCGCGCCGCCGAACGGCACGCTGCTAGTCTGCGAGGGCTGCCGGTTGCGCCGATCGCGGGCCGATTCGCCCGGCTAGCCGCGGCAGTGACATGGCGAACAGCGAAGTGACGAATCAGCTGAGTGGATACGGAAAAGGTGTTGTGCGCGGCGCAGAGATCAAGGCCCTGACGGGACTGCGCATCGTGGCAGCGGTGTGGGTGGTCCTGTTCCACTTCCGCCCTCTCCTTTATCAAGTGGCACCTGACGTCACCGAGGCGCTCGCCCCCGTACTCGATCGCGGCGCCCAGGGCGTCGATCTGTTCTTCATCCTCAGTGGATTCGTCCTGACCTGGAACTACATCGACCGGATGGGGCCGACCTGGTCCACCCGGGCCACCCTGCACTTCTTGTGGCTGCGGTTGTCGCGGGTATGGCCGGTGTATCTCGTGACGCTGCACCTGGCCGCGCTGTGGCTGATCTTCACGCTCAACGTCGGGCACATCCCGCCCGAGGACACCAGCGGCTACAACGCGGTCAGCTACGTGCGCCAGCTCTTCCTGGTCCAACTGTGGTTCGAGCCCTACTTCGACGGTTCGAGCTGGGACGGGCCCGCCTGGTCGATCAGTGCGGAGTGGTTGGCGTACCTGCTGTTCGGAGCGCTGATCCTGGTGATCTTCCGGATCGCCCGGGCGACGCGGGCGCGGAGCCTGGTCCTGCTGGCCATCGCCGCGGCGGTGCCGCCGGTGGTGCTGCTGATGGCCACCGGCCACTTCTACACGCCGTGGAGCTGGCTGCCGAGAATCGTCATGCAGTTCACCGCGGGCGCCCTGGCGTGCGCGGCGGTGCGCAAGCTGCACCTGACGGAGAAGACCCAGAAGCGCGCGGGTTACCTGTCGATCGTGCTCGGCGCTGTCATCGTCGGCGGGCTGTTCTTCTTCGACAAGCACCCGATGAACACCGTCGGCGACGCCGGCGGCATCGTCGACATCTTGTTCGTTCCACAGGTGGTCGCCCTGGCGGTCGGCGTCGGCAGCCTCCCGGCGTTGCTGTCCACCCGACTGCTCGTCTACGGCGGACAGATCTCGTTCGGCCTGTACATGGTGCACGAGTTGGTCCACACCGCCTGGATCTGGACCACCCGGCAGTTCGAGCTCACCCTGACGCCCACTCTCTCGGGCAAGGCGACGCTGCTCGGCCTGTTCGTGATCGCACTGGTCGGCGCGATCGCGCTGTATCACCTCGTGGAGGAACCGGCCAGGCGCTGGATGCGCAGAATGGTCGACATCCGGCCTGTTGAACAGGCCAACACCAAGTTGCACAGGATCGATACCGAGGACCGGTCAGACGAGGTCCCCGCCCGCGCGGGCTGATCTTGTAACCATCCAAACCCGCTGTGCGACAGGTTGTTATGCCCTTGTTATCGCTGTGTCACCGGCCGCCTATCTACGGCCGAGGTTCACCCAATAGGCTGTTTCGGTATCGCGGTCCGGGACGAATTGTGTCTCGCCGGCAGTGGAGGTTGCAGTGAGTCGTCTGACCACTTTCATCGTCTCGCTCGCCCTCCTGGTGGGGCTGTTCGCGCAGGCTCCTTCTCGACGTTACGTCACGTCGGGGCTCGATCCGCAGATCAGCCACATCGCGGTGATCGGTGATTCGTACACCACGGGGATGGCCGCCGAGGGCGGGATGGGGCCGAGGAACTGGGCTCCGCTGGCCTGGCAGGAGCTGTCGCAACGCGGCGTGCAGGTCGATGCCGATGTGGTGGCCGAGGGCGGGGCCGGTTACGAGGCGCGCGGCAACCGCGGCAGCGTCTTCGCCGACCTGACCGCCAGGGCGGTGCAGCCCGACGACGCGTTGATCGTCTTCTTCGGGTCACGCAACGACAAGGACTCCGACCTCGGTGCGGTCACCCGCCTGAGCCACGACGCCCTGACCAGGGCCCGGCAATCCGCTCCCGCCGCCCGCATGCTGGTGATCGGGCCGCCCTGGGTGAACCCCGATGTGCCGCCGAATCTGCTGGGCGTGCGTGACATCCTGCGGGACCAGGCCCGGCAGGTCGGTGCGACGTTCGTCGACCCGATCGCCGACCGTTGGTTCTTCGATCGCCCCGAGTTGATCGGCGCCGACGGCATCCATCCGACTGATGCGGGCCATGCCTACATGGCCGACAAGATCGCACCGCTCATCGGCAGGGAGCTTCCGCGCTGGGTCTGATGCGGCGGTTCAGCCGCCGGCCGTGGTGCGGAAACGGTCCCGGTAGGCCTTCGGTGACACGCCGAGGTGGCTGACGAACACCCGCCGTAGGGTCTCGGCGCTTCCGAAGCCGGCAATCCGGGCGGATTCCGCCACCGGGCGTCCTGCGTCGAGGGCTGCCCGCGCTACGTCGATCCGCACCGTTTCGACGTAGCGGGCCGGTGTCGTGCCCAGCTCGGCCTGAAACAGCCGGGTCAGCTGTCTGGTACTCAATGAGGCTTGGGCTGCAAGACTTTTCACGCTGTGGTTCGCGGTCGGGTCAGCGGCGATCGCGTCGGTCACCCGGCGCAACGCCGACTCGGCGGGTGCGTCCGACTCGATCAGCGTGGAGAACTGCGACTGGCCGCCGGCTCGCTTGAGGTACACGACCAGTGACCGCGCGACGTCGCGCACCAGATCGGTGCCGTGATCGGACTCCACCAGTGCCAAGGCCAGGTCGATGCCCGCCGACACTCCCGCAGAGGTGTAGACGTCTCTGTCCCTGACGAAGATGGCGTCGGGCTCGACCGAAATCGTGGGGTACGCACGGGACAGCAGCCGTGCGTGCCGCCAGTGCGTGGTGGCCCGGCGGTTGTCGAGCAGGCCCGCCGCGGCCAGGATGAAGGAGCCCGTACAGATCGACGCCAGCCGTCGGGTCCGGGTGGGTAGGTCTCGCAGTGCCGCCACCAGAGCGGGATCGATCGGCCGGCCCACGAGATCGTCTCCACCGGAGACCAATACGGTGTCCACCCCGTCGATCTCGGAGATGCGACCGGTCACCGCGAACGGCGTGCCGATCGAGGTGGTGACGTCGGCGCCGTCGACCGACGCGATCCGTAGGCGGTAGTCGGCGCCGAACCGGTTGGCCTCGGCGAAAACCTCGGCCGGTCCCGCGGCGTCGAGCAGTTTCATCCCGTCGAAGACCACGATCACGACCTCACGCGGCCCCGCACCCTGTGCCATCCGTCCATTGTGTCGCTTTCTGTGGGAAACATGGCGCATCGGACATGGTGGCTACCGAGGGTGGGGTCGCAGACTGGTGACACGGCGACAAGGAGGTTCACATGTCATTCACCGCAGGTGCAACCCTGACAGTGGTCCAGCCCGGGGCGGGGGACACCGCCGAAATACCGGGCTTCGGCGCGGTTTTCAAGCTCACCGGTCGCACAACCGGTGGCCTGGTCTCGATTGTCGAGCACCCTTTCGCGGTCGGCATGATCACCGCGGCGCACCGGCACACCAACGAGGACGAGCACTCGATCGTGCTGTCCGGCGAGATCGGCTTTCGCTCCGACGACAGCGAGGTGGTGCTGGGACCCGGCGGCTACATCACCAAGCCACGTGGGCAGATGCACGCCATGTGGAACGCCGGCACGACACCGGGCCGCATCATCGAAGTCATCACACCGGGCAACGGTTTCGAGAATTACTTCCGCGAGCTCGGTGAGCTGCTCGCCTCAGCCGCTGAACCCGGCCCGGACAGTCCGCCACTGCACACCACGGCCGAATTCGTCGAGCTCTCGAACAGGTACGGCCTCACCTACGGCAAGCCGCAGTGGTTCGACGACATCGTGACCCGGTACCACCTGAATCCGCCCACCCACTGATCAGAGTTTGAAGGAGCCAATCATGACGATCTCATTGACCGACAACGTCGCCGGTATCGAACTGCCGGACACCGCGCTGGTGCGGGAGACCACCGAGTACATCCGCGACGTCGAGGATGACCTGCTGTTCCACCATTCCCGCCGGGTGTTCTATTTCGGTGCGCTGCAAGGCCTGCGGAGGGGGCTGCATCCCGACCTGGAGTTGCTGTACGTGGGCGCGATGTTCCATGACCTCGGTTTGAACGAGCCGTACCGCACGACCTCTCAGCTGCGTTTCGAGGTCGACGGTGCCAACGCCGCCCGGGACTTCCTGCTGCAGCGCGGGGTCGACGAGGCCGCCGCGCGCAAGGTCTGGCTTGGCATTGCGCTGCACACCACCCCGGGCGTCCCCGAGTTCCTCGATCCTGAGATCGCCCTGGTGACAGCGGGTGTCGAAACCGATGTGCTCGGGATCGGCCTCGACAACCTGGCACCGGAGGACCGGGAGGCCGTCACGACGGCGCATCCGCGGCCGGACTTCAAGAACCGGATCCTGCGGGCGTTCACCGACGGGGTGCTGCACCGGCCGGGTTCGACGTTCGGCACCGTCAACGCCGATGTGCTCGCACACTTCGACGATGAATTCGTCCGGGAGGATTTCGTCGAGGTGATTCTCGCCAACGGCTGGCCGGAATAGCCTGTCTTGCAGGATAACCGGTGATCAGCTGGCGCCGGAGCGACGTTCGGCGAGCTCGCGCAGAGGTTCGGGCAGGGCATCTGCCCGCAGGATCGCGGGCAGATGCTGTGGTTCCAGGGTCAGGGCCCGGAAGACCAACCCGATGGTGATGTCGTGGTCCGGCCGGTCGGTGACCACGATCTCGTCGCCGGCCGACACCGAACCAGGTGTCACGAGTCGAAGGTAGGCACCCGGAACCGCCGTTCTGGTAAACGTTTTGACCCACCCGTTGATCTGCAGCCAGTTGGCGAACGTCCGGCACGGGATGCGTGGCCGGGATACCTCGAGCTCCAGCCCGTCAGACCCGACCCGCCACCGTTCGCCGATGACGGCGTTGGTGACGTCGATCCCCGCGGTGGTGAGGTTCTCACCGAACACGCCGTTGGCGATCTCACGGTCCAGTTCGGTTTCCCAGGCGTCGAGATCCTCACGCGCGTACGCGTACACCGCCTGGTCGTCGCCGCCGTGGAACTGCTGGTCGCCGATCGTGTCGCCGACCAGACCGCTCCCGAGCCCGCCGTGCATCGGCCCGGGGGCGCGTACCGCGACCGCCCCGTCGACGGGGCGCTTGTCGATGCCCGTGACGGCACGCCCCTCAGCGGTGTTGGGACGTGGATGGGCCACGTTGACCGTGAGTACCTGCGCCATGACGCCCAGCGTAGTGGCTTAGAAGAGCGGTGTCGCAACACCATTCGGGGAGGCCGGCGGTGGTGGTGACACCGGGAGGCACAGTCCGGTCGCGAGGTCGAGTTGCCGGCCCGGGATGCAGAAGGGTGAACATCCGTTGGTGACACCGGTTTCCCCGGGCGGACACGCCGAGCTCGACGCCGGCGCCACAATCGTGGCCACTGCCATCGAACCGGCCGACAGCACCGCGGCCGACACCACGGTGAGAACCCCGCGCCACACTGCCCTCGTCATCGGCTGTCTCCTCATGAGCTGCACCTGCCCGACCTATGGCCGCAGTCTAGGCCGCGCACCCGGGCGGCATCCGCAGTTACCCCGTTGTCGGCCCGGGGCCGGTTCGGTCCGCTAGCGTCACGTGGTTGTGCAGACCCTGATCGACTTCGACCGTGCGCCCGTCTTCGCCATTCCGACCACCGAACCGGTCGGCGGCCTGACGGTCCGTGAGGGCATGCTGCTGGAGGGACCCCAGGGGTGGGGGGAGTTCAGCCCGCTGCCCGACGACCGCGCGCTGGTTCGCTGGCTCACCGCGGCGACCGAGCCGGGAACCGTCGGCTGGCCCGACCCGGTGCGTGGGCGGGTGCCGGTAGCGGTCACCGTTCCCGCTGTCGACGCCGACCGCGCTCACCAGATCGCCGCGGCATCGGGCTGCCGGACGGCCGCGGTCGAGGTAGGCGCCGGAGGACTGGCACAGGACGTCGAGCGGGTGCGCGCCGTGCGTGACGGGCTCGGTGCGGGCGGCGTGATCAGGTGCGCCGCCTCGGGACGGTGGGATCCCGATACCGCGGTCGCCGCGATCGGGGCCCTCGATCGTGCCGCAGGCGGGCTGGAGTTCGTCACGCAACCGTGCCGGACGCTCGACGAGTTGGCGCAGGTCAGACGCCAGGTCGACGTGCGGATCGCGGCAGACGAGTCGATTCGCCACGCCGACGACCCGATGGGCCTGCACCTCGGCGAGGCAGCCGACATCGCGGTGCTCGCCTGCGGCCCGCTGGGCGGGGCACGCCGGGCGTTGCGGGTGGCCGAAGCCTCGGGGGTGCCCTGTGTGGTCAGCGCGACGCTCGAGACGACCATCGGGTTGGCGGCGGGACTCGCGCTGGCCGGGGCATTACCCCGGTTGGACTTCGCCTGCGAACTGGGAACCAGGGGATTGCTCACGGGGGACCTGGTGGCGGATTCGCGCTCACTGGTTCCGGTCGATGGCTACCTACCGGTGGCGCCGATGCCCCCGGCTCCGCAGCCTGATCGGATCGAACGGTATGCGGTCACCGATCCGGCTCGGGTGACCTGGTGGCGGGAGCGCCTGCAGAGCGCCATATCTGCGTCTTGATCAGCCGTGATGCTGCTGTGGACGGCCCGTTGAGGGCCTCGGCCCGGAATGCTGGACGGAACAGATTCAAGTAGCGCACTACGCATGTGTGCGGCGGCCCGGCAACTCGAGAATCGACTGCGTCAGCTACCGCTGGCGGGAAGATCCAACGGAGGATGCCATGTCGTTGTTCGCCAAGCTGTCGGAACTCCGGGCCGTAAAGACCCAGGACTCCGGTGGGACCGACGAGCTCAGTATCAGCAGAGCTGATGGATTCCAGTTCAAGGCTGTGTCGATGTGCCAGGGGGATGTGGTGGATCTGGACCGACTGCTGCCGTTCGACGGCCAGCTGGAGATCGTGTTGAGAGAGGTGGATGTGCGCACCGACGAGATGCAGGATGTGGGCTCGATCTTCATCCGCTCGGACGAGTTGGGGCAAGGTGAGCTCACCCAGCAGTTCAACGGCGCGGGCGCGCGGTACGACCTCACCTACAAAGTCATCTGAGCATTCAGTCCTGCACGGCCTTGGCGATCGCCACACAGGTCGTCAACCAGTCCGCGTCGGGTTCGGCCGTCTCGGTCAGCTCCCACATCGCGTTGTGCAACATCCGGACGATCACCCAGTCCCTGGTCCGGTCGGCATCCAGGCCGGCAGCGTCGACCACCGCGGACAGCCGGCGCCGGACGCCGTCGCGGACGTACCCGGCGAGCTCCTCCCACCGGTTCCACAGCATCGGCGCGACTTCGTAGTGCGGGTCTCCGTTCATCGGCTTGGGGTCGATCACCAGCCACGGTTCGCGGTCGGCGGCCAGGACATTCTCGTAATGGAGATCGGTGTGGATCAGGGTGCCGGTGGTGGCCGGATCGCCTGCCAGATCCCGGCCGAGCGTGATCGCCTGCTCCACCAGCCGACGCGGAACCGGGGCATTGCGGGGCAGCCGGGTCAGTTCGGTGGTCCGGTGTGCGGTGCATTCGGCGAGCGACCGCAGCTGCGGCAGAGCCGGCACATGAAGCCGGTCGTAGAGTGCCGCGACGATCTCGCAAGCCTCAATGTCCCACAGCTCGTTGAGGTTTCGCTGCTGCAACCGTTCCAGCAGCATCATCCGGCGGTGCGGATCGGCGCGCATCAGCCGCACCGCACCGGAACCTGCCCAGCGGCGCAGCGCCAGGTGTTCGTGTTCGGACTCGTCATCGGGGAAGGCGGCCTTGAGGACTGCAGGCGCCCGCTCGCTGGTCCGCACCGGCAGCACGATCGAGCAGTAGCCGTGAAACGCGGGCCCGTCGGCGCGCAGGTCCCACTCGTCGAGCTGGTCGCGGATGAGTCTCGGCAGACCGTCGACCCATGACTGCCACTGAGGTCCTCGTGTGCCCATCGCGCGCACGGCCTCGGGCAGATCGATCATCGGCATCATCGTCGCACCCCGGGCGGCCCGCGGGGCACCCGGTTTTGACAGACTGTGCCCCATGGCACAGATAACGTTCAAGGGAAACCCCATCAACACCGTCGGCGACCTGCCGGCAGTCGGTAGCCCGGCTCCCAGCTTCTCGGTCACCGGCACCGATCTCGGCGCCGTCAGCAGCGATCAGTTCGCGGGCAAGTCGGTGCTGCTGAACATCTTCCCGTCGGTCGACACCGGGATTTGCGCAGCCAGCGTGCGCACCTTCAACGAGCGGGCCGCTGCCGCCGGTGCCACCGTCTTGTGCGTGTCGAAGGACCTGCCGTTCGCGCTGAGCCGTTTCTGCGGAGCCGAGGGGATCGAGAACGTCGTCACCGCATCGGCGTTCCGCGACAGCTTCGGTGAGGACTACGGAATCACCATGGCCGACGGTCCGATGGCCGGTCTGTTGGGACGCGCCGTCGTCGTCATCGGAGCCGACGGCAAGGTGGCCTACACCGAACTGGTGCCCGAGATCGTCCAGGAGCCCAACTACGACGCCGCCCTGGCCGCACTCTGACCGTCGTCACCCCTCCTCACCGGCGCATCTCGCGCCGGTGAGGAATCGGCAGGCCCTCAGACGGGCCACTGCTCGCGGCGGTACGCCGCGTCGAAGAACATCCACTCGTATTTGGACGTGACCACGAAATGGGCCCGTGCGGCGGCTTCGTCCGCCCCGCCCAGGGTCGGCCCGACCCGATCCGTCAGATCGAGCACCTCGGCGACCGTCGCGGCGAACTCGTCGCCGCCGTAACTGTCGATCCACCGCTGATAGCGCCGATCCGGCGATCCGCGATCCAAAAGCGCTGCCCCGACCCGGGCATAGATCCAGTAGCAGGGCAGGACCGCCGCCAGTCCCTCGGCGAAGCTGCCGCTGTACGCCGCGGCCAGCAGATAACTCGTGTAGGCGCGCGTGGTCGGGGTGACCTGCGTCGCGTCCAGGGCCTCGACATCCAGCCCCAGTTCCGGGAGCAGTTCGTTGTGCAGGCCCAGTTCGACATCGAAGACCTCGGCGGCATGCCGGGAGAACATCGCGGTGTCGGCCAGGGAGGGGGCCTTGGCGGCGACGATCGTCAACGCGCGGGCGTAGTCGCGCAGATAGTGCGCGTCCTGCGCCACGTAATGCGCGAATGCGCCGTCGTCCAGGCTGCCGTCGGTGAGCCCGGTCAGGAACGGATGCGCCAGGATCGCGGTGAACGTCGGGTCGATCGCCTCCCAGAGCCGGGCCGACCAGGATTGCGGGTTCGCATCGGGGTTCATCCCACCATGGTGTCAGGTGACGGGCAAACGTTGTGCGCCCCGTCGGCGGGCGCTGTACCACAACGATTTTCGCGGCGTTCGAGTGAAACCGGACGTGTCCCGGGTACTTTGCCGCCGAGGGCGGTGTTCGAACCTGTTCGGTGATGTCGATCGCAGTAGGGCCGATTCTGACGCGATCAGGGCGACGGCTCGCACGATAACCTTTCGGTCACGGTACTGCATCTGATCAGGCTTGTGCCCCATACGAATTGGGCAAATCGGCCGGTGCGCGGTACAAATGATTGACTCGACTGACGACGACCAGCAGTCGAAGTCACCGCCTGGTGGTCGAGAGAGTTGATGTTCGATGAGACGTACCTTTGCCCTTCTGATCAGTCTGGCATTTCTGGTTGCGACTCCCGGACTGGCCGGTGCCGCACCGATCGAACGCCCGACCGGCAACCAGCGCTTTGTCGATCTCGTGATCGCCCGCGCGATGTCACAGCGCGGAGTGCCCTTCAGCTACGGCGGCGGCGACGTCAACGGGCCGACCCGCGGTGTGGCCCGCGCGCTGCCCGCCCCCGGCATGACTCCGACGGCTCCGCCCGCCCTGGGTGGCGGCCTCGCCCCCGGGCTGTCCACCCCGGCGGTGACCGCCCCGATGGTGACGCCTCCCGTTGTCGGTCTCGTGCCCGATCCCTCGTCGAATGTGGTCGGGTTCGATGCCTCCGGGTTGATCGTCTACGCCTTCGCCGGAGCCGGCGTGAAGATGCCGCGTTCCTCGGGCGAGCAGTACAAGGTCGGGCAGAAGGTACTGCCGTCCCAGGCGCTGCCCGGCGATCTGATCTTCTACGGCCCAGAGGGCACTCAGAGCGTGGCGCTCTACCTCGGCAACAATCAGATGATCCAGGGCACCGAGCCCGCCGTCGCGGTCACGCCGGTGCGGGCCCAGGGAATGACGCCCTACCTGGTTCGCATCATCGCCTGACCCCTGAGATCTGGTGTGCCCGAGGCGGCTCAACCCTCCGTAGGCTTGAGCTGTCGACGAGGAAGGGCACACAGCATTGACCGACCAGACACCTGCGACCACACGGACCCTGTTTCCCGGTATCAGTTCGCGCGCGTGGGAGCATCCGGCTGACCGCACCGCACTGACCGCGTTGCGTCGACTCAAGGGGTTCGATCAGGTCCTCAAAGTGCTGTCGGGGATGTTGCGCGAACGCAAGCACCGGCTGCTGTACCTGGCCAGTTCGGCCCGGGTGGGTCCGCGGCAGTTCGCCGACCTCGACGCGCTGCTCGACGAGTGCGTGCAGGTGCTCGACGCTCCGGTACGACCGGAGATGTTCATCATCCAGTCGCCGGAAGCCAATGCCTACTGCATCGGCATGGAGGACCCGTTCATCGTCATCACCTCGGGCATGTACGAGCTGATGACACATGACGAGATGCGCTTCGTCATCGGTCACGAACTCGGCCATGCGCTCAGTGGCCATGCTGTCTACCGCACGATGCTCCACCATCTGCTGCGGCTGGCGTCGTCGTTCGGCTTCATCCCGATTGGTGGCTGGGCCCTGCGGGCGATCGTCGCCGCGTTGCAGGAATGGCAACGCAAATCCGAACTTTCGGGGGATCGCGCGGGGCTGCTGTGCGGACAGGACTTCGACATGGCGATCCGGGTCGAGCTGAAGCTGGCGGCGGGCAAGCACCTCGACAAGCTCGACTCGCAGGCGTTCCTGGCTCAGGCACGTGACTATGACGCGACCGGGGACATGCGCGACGGAGTGCTCAAACTGCTCAACCTTGAGCTGCAGACACATCCGTTCTCGGTGCTCCGGGCAGCGGCGTTGACCAAGTGGGTCGATACCGGCGGATATGGCGCGATCATGGCCGGCAACTATCCGCTGCGGTCCGACGATGCGACCGCGAGCTGGGCTGACGACGTCAGCGCGGCGGCACGCCACTACAAGGACGGATTCGACCAGTCGAACGACCCGTTGATCCGGGGTATCCGGGACGGTTTGGGCGGCGTCGTCGACGGAGTTGGGCAGGCCGCGACGAGCGCGGCCGACTCGATGGGCCGCAAGATCTCCGAGTGGCGCCGCAACGCCAGGCCGAGCGAGGACTGACGCCGCGACAGGGGATTGCCGTCGGATCAACGGTAAGCCCCTAGACTGGGCGCTCGTGGGCATCCTGTTTGGCTTCGCGCCGTGGATCATCTATTGGGTACTCGTCGGCAACGTGCCGTTTCTGGTCGCCGTGCTGGTGGCGCTGGCGACGGCCATCGCCACATTCGTGATCAGCCGGATCTCCGGGGCACCGGGCCGCACCTTGGAGGTCGGTGCCCTCGCGACCTTCATCGTGCTGACGATCCTCACCCTGGTGCTGAGCCAGGATGTGATGGAGCGCTGGATCCAGCCGCTGAGTACCGCGGGAATCTTCCTGGTAGCCCTGATCGGCCAGCTGATCGGCAAGCCGTTCGTGATGGAGTTCGCCGCGGCGGGCCAACCGCCCGGAGTCGTGGAAAGCGATCTGTTCCAACGGGTTGTGAAGATCCTGACCTGGATCTGGGTTGGCGCGTTCGCCGGGATGACGATCTCCGCGGCGATTCCTCCTCTCGTGCAGGGTGACGCCACGATCCTGGACACCAAGACGCCGTTGTCGTTCATCTGCTACTGGGTCATCCCGTTCACCCTGCTCGGCCTGGCCGCGCTGGCCTCTCGCGTCCTGCCCGATCGGATGACGGCCGGCATGAACGACATCGTGCGCAAGACCACGTTCGTGGCGTTCTCCGAGGCCGAGATCGACCAGCTCTACTACCTGGCCCAGGAGCACGCCAATCGTGAGGTCGGTGCCGGGCAGGAGGCATACGACGTTCGGGTCGGCGGATCGGGAACTCCCTTGGTGGGCGACGAATCCCGGATGTCATGGCCCTCGACCTACAAGGTGCGTGACCGCAAGAGGTAGCACCCTCAGCCGGTCGGCATCATCCCCAGCAGGCTGAACATCATCACGAAACCCGGTAGCAGGTTGGTCACCTGGTGCGCGATGATGCCGCCCCACAGACTGCCGGAATACAGCCGGGCCAACGCGATCGGGACCGCCACCACCAACAGCAGCGGGGCCCGCTGCGGTTCCAGGTGGGCCAGCGCGAACACCAGAGTGGACACGATCACCGCGACGATGCGCCCCCACCGTTGCTCAAGGGCTCCCCAGAGCAATCCGCGGTACACCACTTCTTCACAGATCGGGGCGATCACGGCGACCAGGAGCAGGACGGTCACCGCCAACGGCCAGCCCGTCCGCACGCCCTCGTAGACCCCTCCCACGGCCGACGTCGCGTCCGGCCCGACGATCGACTGGTAGAGCAGCGCGGCCGGCAAGGTGAAGAACAGTCCGCCGATGCCGAAGGCCAACCCGAGACCGACGGCGCGCCAAGACCATTGCCACCGGAAATCGATGCGGGGACCGTTGCCGCGCCAGGTCGTGATCGCGATGGCCAGGGCCGCGGCGACCAGTGTCGGTACCGCGATCGCCAGGGTGATCAGCCAGGGCGGCGGCGGGCCGACGGGGGCGAACACCCCGAACGCGGCCGAGGTGAGCAGATAGACGGCCTCGACGATGACGAATGCGCCCAGACCCCAACGGTGAGCGGTCACTTGGTGCCGAAGATTCGGTCACCGGCATCGCCGACGCCCGGAACGATGTAGCCCTGCTCGTCGAGTTCCCGGTCCAGCGCGGCGGCGTAGATCGGCACCTCCGGATGAGCCTGATGCATGGCCGCGACACCTTCGGGGCACGTCAGCAGGCAGACGAACTTGATGGACCGGGGCTGGTATTCCTTGATGCGGTCGATGGCCGCGACGGCCGAATTGCCGGTGGCGAGCATCGGATCCACGACCACCACGTCGCGCTCGTGCAGGTCGCTCGGAAGCTTGAAGTAATACTCCACCGCCACCCGGGTCTTCGGATCGCGGTACAGGCCGATATGGCCGACCCGGGCATTCGGCATCACGCTGAGCATGCCGTCCAGGATGCCGCTTCCGGCCCGCAGAATCGACACGAACACCAGTTTCTTGCCGTCGATCACGGCACCGGTCGTCGGTTCCAGCGGTGTCTCGATATCGATGTCGTGCACCGGGATGTCGCGTAGCACCTCATAGCTCATCAGCATCGAGATCTCGGTGAGCAACTGGCGAAACCCTTTGGTGGACACGTCCTTCTGCCGCATGAGCGTCAGCTTGTGCTGTACCAGCGGATGATCGATGACGTGAAGGTTGCCCATGGTGCCCCTCCTAGAAAACCGTGCCGTCGCTGATGATGGACAACGGCGGACGGCCGTCGCGCAGACGCGCGGCCAGCGCGCGCCCGGTTGCCCAGGTTCCGCCCTCCAGTACGCAGGCCAGTGGCAGTTGCGGGGCCGCCAGATGATCACGAACCAGCGGAGCCAGCTCATCGAGCAGCGCGACCGTCAGCGCGCGCCACTCGACCACGAGCTCGTCGCCCACCGCCCAGTCCTGCTCGGCCAGTGCGGGTTCACGTAACCGGAGCACCCCGGTATCCAGCAGCAGACCGCCGTTGCGGTACTCGGGCAGCCCGGTCAACGCGTCGAGGTCGGTCACCGTGACACCGGCCCGCTCGAACGGCTCGAGGAGCGAGTACGTCAGCCACTGGGACAGTTTGTGAAACGGCATCCATCCGCGGGACATGCCGGGACCGCGGACGGCCGGGTGCCGCCAGCAGTCACCCAGCGGCTGACCGTCGATGGCGTTGTCGGCGAGCCACACTCCCGACAGCGTGTCCAACAACGTCGAGAGCAGCTCGTGGGCGGCGACAGTCGGACCGGTCACGGTGTCGAACATTCCGCCGGGACGTCCGTGCGGGCCGAACACGTCGGGGTGGGCTGCGAGGTGCGTGCCCAGCCGGCGCAGTAGCCGAACCCGGCCGGCCAGCCCCACCAACGGATTGCCTGGACTCACCTGAAACGCAGCAGCCAGGTTGTCGACGTCGAGGTGGCACAACGTGGCGGCATCCGCCCGCAGCGGATCGCCAGGGTCGCTGGAGAACAATCCGCCGCAGAACGCGTGCCAGCTGGCCACCCCCAGCCCTTCCGAACGCGTGAGACAAAGGCCGGTATCGGATTCGACGTAACGCCAGTCGGCTCCTGCGCCTGCGTCCAGCAGCACGCTCACCACCGCCAGGTCGATCATCGAGCGGGCCCGGTCCGCGGCATCCACATCGGTTGTCCGCGTGGCCAACTCCGCTCGGCGGTCCACGCCACCGGTCTCGAAATGGCGCCACCGGCTGTGGTAGGGGACGGCGAGCGTGGGGTAGCGGGTGCGGGTGAGTTCGGCGACCTCTGCGGCCGCGTGGTCCAGGGCATCGTCGTCGACCACGAACCAGGGCGAGTCGCCGGATCTGGCGCGGTGCAGAAGGTGTTGGGCCCGTTCACGGATGGCGGCGGTGCTGCGTAACGTGGCCACCGCCGCCATGGCCGCCGCGCCGTCCGCGGTCGTGGTCATGGAGTGAGTCCGCGGCCCTTGGCGATCTTGAGTTCGTCGACGCCGGGAACGGGTCCGGGGGTGAAATAGCCGGCGGCCATCTTGGCGTCGATCTCGACCCGGGCGTCGGCAGGGATCAGCTCGTCGGGAATGTTGACCCGCTCGCCGACCTCGATCCCCGATCCGGTGATCGCGTCGTACTTCATGTTGCTCATGGACACCAGGCGGTGGATCTTGCGAACCCCCAACCAGTGCAGGACATCCGGCATGAGCTCCTGGAACCGCATGTCCTGCACACCCGCCACGCATTCGGTGCGGGCGAAGTACTGGTCGGCGGTGTCACCGCCGTCTTGACGCTTGCGTGCGTTGTACACCAGGAACTTGGTCACCTCACCCAGTGCGCGACCTTCCTTGCGCGAGTAGGCGACCAAGCCGACCCCGCCCCGCTGCGCACCGGCGATACATTCCTCGATCGCATGCGTGAGATACGGCCTGCAGGTACAGATGTCGGAGCCGAAGACGTCCGAGCCGTTGCATTCGTCGTGCACCCGCGCGGTCAGTTCCACCCTCGGGTCGGCCAGATCGCGTGGTGCGCCGAAGATGTACACGGTCTGCCCGCCGATCGGCGGCAGGAACACCTCGAGGTCGCCGCGGGTGACGAGTTCTGGGTACATGCCGCCGGTCTCCTCGAACAGCACCCGGCGCAGCGCGGTCTCGGTGCACCCGAAGCGGGCGGCCACCCCGGGCAGGAACCACACCGGCTCGATGGCGGCCTTCGTCACCAGTGCCGCACCGTTTTCCAGCAACACCCGGCCATCGGGGCGCAGCCGGCCGGCGGCGATGGCCGTGGCGATCTCCGGCACCATCACGTGGGCCTTGGTGACCGCGATGGTCGGCCGGATGTCGTAACCGGCGGCCAGTTCGGCGGCGAAGGCATCGGAGACCATCGCGCCCCAGGGATCCAGGCTGACGATCGCCGCAGGTTGGCTCCACTGCGGATACGGCCCGATCACGTCCGTGGGGGCGGTGTTGGTCAGATCGGCACGGTGCGCCGGCGACAGGGCGCCCGCGGCGACGGCCAATGCCCGGTAGACGCTGTAGGAGCCGCTGTGGGTGCCGATCACGTTGCGGTGCGAGCGCGTGGTGGTGGTGCCGATCACCGGGCCGCGCTCGGCCGCGCTCGGTGCGGCCCACTGGATCGTCGGGGTCCCCGCTGCAGCACTGTGCGATGTCAACCGGATATGCCGGGCCTTCGCAGGCTCCGCGGGCGCACCACCTGATTCGGCGACCATGTCGGTGCTCCTTCCTCCGCGCACGCGCCCGGTTGAGACTGTCCAGTCAACCCCGATTCGGCTGGTTCCGCATGCACTGTGTCCGTACCGTCATGTGGGTGCGCTGGATCGTGGACGGTATGAACGTCATCGGCTCGAAGCCGGACGGCTGGTGGAAGGACCGCCGCGGTGCGATGGCGGGTTTGGTCGAGCGGCTCGAGCGTTGGGCGGCGGTCGAAGACCGGCGGGTGGCGGTGGTGTTCGAAGGGCCGACGACGCCGCCGATCGAGTCCGACGTCATCGAGGTGGCCCAGGCCCCGAGGGCGACCGCGAACTCCGCCGACGACGAGATCGTGCGGCTGGTTCAGGCGGATTCGCGACCCGGTGAGATCACGGTCGTGACATCGGATGGCGGGCTGGCCGCCAGGGTCCGCGCCGCGGGCGCTTCGGTGCACCCGGCAGCAGGGTTCCGCAGAGAGATCGACTGAGCGGGCGCTCGTCGATCAGTGCGCACGCCCGGGGCGTGCGGTCTCCAAATCTCCGTCGATGATCAACTGCCGCAGGCGTTTCCGGTCGAACTTTCCGCTGGGCAGGGTCGGTATCCGGTCGCTGGTGGTCAGGGCCCATCGGGTCGGCACCTTGTAGGCGGACAACTGTTGCCGTGTGTGGGCGGCCAGGGCGGCCAGGTCGAGCTCCGCGGTCGGCACCACCACCGCGCAGACTTCCTCACCGCGCTGCGGGTCGTCGATGCCGACGACCACACACTGCGTCACCTCGGCAGACTCGGCGATGACGGCCTCGACTTCCAGCGGGGAGACGTTGGCTCCGGCGGCCTTGATCAGGTCGGTGGTACGCCCGACGTAGAAAAGTCGGGGATCGCCGTCGCGCCGGTACACCTTGTCGCCGGTGTGGTACCAGCCGTCGGCGTCGAAGGTCTCCGACCGTTCGCGTTTGTTGTAGCCGGCCATCACCCCGATGCCGCGGACCAGCAGTTCGCCGGTGTCTCCGGAGTCGACAGGGACGCCGTGCTCGTCGACGATGGCCATGTCGGTGAACACGAAGCCGCCCGCGGTCTCAGACATGGTGCGGTGCACCGGAAATCCGTCCGGTACGTCGGTCATGGCGATGTCAAGCGGGCCCTCGCGCAACATCGGTGCGCTGCTCAGGTCTCGGTCGGCGAACGTCGGATGTTCCCGCAACTTCTGGGTGAAGGCGGGCCAGCCCACGATCCCGGTGATCCGTTCGTGCTCGGCAAGATCCAGTGCGGTTTCCGGATCGAGTTTCGGCATCACCACCAGGGTGACCGGTTCGTGCAGGGCGCCGGTGACGGCGAGCAGTCCGCCGATCCAGAAGAACGGCATTGCGCACAGGATGCGGGACTGGTCCGGTGTTCCGGTGATCGCCCGAATGGCCGCAGGCCAGGTCGAGGTTTGACGCGCCAGCGTGCCGTGGGTGTGCAGCACCCCTTTGGGGTCAGCGGTGGATCCGGACGTGTGCACCATGATTGCGAGGTCGGCGGGGGAGACCTCGGCTTCCGCGGCGGCCAGCACATCGACCGGCACGACGTCGGCGTCGGCATCGCAACCGCCCGATGCCCACGGCCGGTCGGTGTCGCCGATCAGCGCGATGCGGCGCAGATAGGGTGCGGCGCGCAGGGCCAGCCGGCTCGTCGAGTGGTCCGCCAGTTCGGGCAGGGCCGCCTCCAACCGGTCGGCGACGTCGATGGTCAGCACCGTGCTGGGGGCGATGAGCAGACCGATGTCGGCCAGGCGCAACACCTTTGCGATCTCGGCGGGCGTGTACAGCGTGCTCAGCGGCACCGCGACCGCCCCGATTCGCGACACCGCGAGCCACCAGGTCACCCACTCGGCACTGTTGGGGAAGAACAGGCCGACGCGACTGCCCTTGCCCACCCCTTGGTGCAGCAGCCACCGCGCCTGCTCGGCGGATCGTTGGTCGGCCTCGAGGTAGGTGAGCCGGTCGGTCGGGGTGACCAGGTAGACGGACTCGCCGAACTCGGCGGCGCTGCGCCGCAGGAGAGCGGGAACAGTCAACGGAAGGTGCGTCACCCGCCCATCTTCTCCAATGGCCTGCGCCGGGCTGCCTGCGGCGGGTCAGTGGCCTCCGCAGGCCGCGCAGTCGTCACGGGGTGGACGTGGATCGCGCGGATTGTCTGGGTCGGGATCGCCGAACCATCGCGACGGCTCATGTTCGGCGTAGGTGTCGTGCCAGGACCACCACTCGTAGGCCTTGGTCTGCGGGTATCCGGGCGGAGAATCCTCCCAGGTCTCCTGACGGCCGAGCGCGGTCATGTCCAGGAAGTTCCAGGTGTTGACGAAGGCCTCGTCGCCCCGGTTGTCGATGAAGTAGGTGCGGAAGATCCGGTCCCCGTCGCGGATGAATGCGTTGGTGCCGTGCCATTCGTCGACACCGAAGTCCACGTCGAACTCCGCACCGGGTCGGGGAACCATGGTGTACCAGGGATGGTTCCATCCCATGCGCCCCTTGATCCGGGCGATGTCGGCCTGCGACCCGCGGGAGGCGTAGACGAGGGTGGTGTCGCGGGCGTTGAGATGGGCGAGGTTGCCGATGTGGTCGGCCATCAGCGAGCAGCCGACGCACCCGTGTTCCGGCCAGTCGTCCACGCCTGGATCGAGGAAGGCGCGGTAGACGATCAGCTGACGACGCCCGGCGAACAGGTCGAGCAGGCTCGCGGTGCCCTCCGGGCCCTCGAACACGTAGTCCTTGTCCACCGGCGTCCACGGCATGCGCCGGCGCAGCGCCGCGAGCCGGTCCCGGGCCCGGGTGAATTCCTTTTCCTTGACCAGCATTTCGTCGAGTGCGGCCTGCCATTCTGCGGCCGGCACGATCGGTGGATTCTTCACGGCTACTCCCGTCGTCGGTACGTCCGGTGCTGATCCAACGTTCAACAAATCAGTTGAATATTGCTTCCTTCAGGGAACCACGACTCACGGCTATAGTCAACAAGGTGGTTGAAGATCAGGTTCTGGACCGGGCCTACTCCGCGCTGGCCGATTCGACCCGGCGCCGGTTGCTGGAGGCCCTGCGCGAGGGTGACGCCCGCATCAGCGACCTCGCCGCCCCGTTGCCCATGACCTTCGCCGGCGTCTCGCGGCATATCGGGGTGTTGGAAGCCGCAGGCCTGGTGCAGCGCGAGGTCCGCGGTCGAGAGCACTGGGTGTCGCTCAAACAGGACGGCTTGGCGATGGCCCAGCAGTGGATGACCGAGCAGACCGATTTCTGGTCGACCCGCGCGGACGCCCTTGCCGCCCGGTTGCGTCGTAAGGCGGATTCCCGATGACCGACGCCCCGACGGTCCGGGTCCGACGGCTGATGCCCGCGACCCCCGATGTGGTCTTCGACGAATGGCTCGACCCCGAGTCGCTGCGGGAGTGGATGTGCCCGCGGCCCGTGTACTGCGTCGAAGTGGCGGTCGAACCCCGGGTGGGTGGGCTCGTGCGGTTCGACATCGATGATTCCGGCTCGAGCGTGCTGATCACCGGGCAGTTCCTCACGATCGACCGGCCCCGTGTGCTGCGGTTCACCTGGAGCAACTCGGACTGGGCCGACCCGACCGTGGTCAGCATCGTCAATGTCGAATTCGAGCCGGTCGGCGACGGGCAGACGATGATGTCGATCGAGCATTCCCTTTTGCCGCCAGAGGAATTCGACGACTTCCACAACGGATGGACCCTCACGCTCGAGCAGCTGGCGGCCCGACTCGAAGGCGCCGCGACCTAGACTGCCGGCATGGAGAGCGGCACTCAGATTCAGTACGAGGCCCCGGCGGGCCTGCTCCGCATCGAGGATTGCCTGGACGAGAACGGCGGCATCGTGCTGCCCCCGGGCACCACCCTGATATCTCTGATCGACCGCAACATCGCTCACGTTCCAGACCTGGTCGCTTACCGCTACCTCGATCACAGCCACGCCACCGAAGAGGTCGTCGAACTGACCTGGACCCAGCTGGGCGTGCGACTGCGGGCCGTCGCGGCGCGGCTGCAACAGGTTGCCGGGCGCGGTGACCGCGTCGCGGTCCTCGCGCCGCAGGGACTCGACTATGTCGTCGGGTTCTTCGCGGCGATCAAGGCAGGCAACATCGCGGTGCCGCTGTTCGCGCCGGAACTGCAGGGGCACGCCGAACGCCTCGAGACCGCGCTGCTCGACTCCCGGCCGACCACGGTGCTCACCACCGCCGCGGGGGAGGCCGCGGTGCGGGAGTTCCTCGCGAAGATGCCCGACACGGTGCGCCCCCGGGTCGAGCTCATCGATGGGATACCCGATGATGGGATACCCGATTCGGAGGGGGACGGGTTCACCCCGATCCCGGTCGATCCCGACGACATCTCCCACTTGCAGTACACCTCGGGCTCGACGCGCCCACCGGTCGGTGTGGAGATCACCCACCGCGCCGTCGGCACCAACCTGCTGCAGATGATCCTGTCCATCGACTTGCTGAACCGAAACACCCACGGCCTCAGCTGGTTACCGCTCTATCACGACATGGGCCTCTCGATGATCGGGTTTCCTGCGGTCTACGGCGGGCACTCGACGCTGATGTCGCCGACCGCCTTCATCCGTCGCCCCGAGCGGTGGATCCGGGCCATGTCCGATGCCTCGAAACACGGCCGCGTGATCACCGCCGCGCCGAATTTCGCGTACGAATGGACCGCCCAGCGCGGTGTTCCCGCGGCGGGGGAGGACATCGACTTGAGCAACGTGGTCCTCATCATCGGCTCCGAGCCGGTAAACCCTGAAGTGATAACGGCATTCAACGAGGTGTTCGCGCCCCACGGGCTACCGCCGACCGCGTTCAAGCCGTCGTACGGCATCGCCGAGGCGACGCTGCTGATCTCCACGATCGCCCCGGCCGAGCAGGCGTCGGTGGTCTACTTCGACCGCGAGCAGCTCGCAGTCGGGCGAGCCGTGCGCGTCGACGCTCACGCCGAGGGGGCCGTCGCCCATGTGTCGTGTGGCCACCCGGCCCGCAGTCTGTGGGCGGTGATCGTCGATCCCGCGACTGCCGACGGGCCCTCCGAGGAAGTGGCCGACGGCCGGATCGGGGAGATCTGGCTGCACGGCGACAACGTCGGTCGCGGTTACTGGGGCCGGCCGGAGGAGACGCGGAAGGTGTTCGGGGTGTCGCTGCAGTCCCGGCTGGCCTCGGGCGGTCACGCTGAAGGACTTCGGCAGGACGCCACCTGGCTGCGCACCGGTGATCTCGGGGTGTATTCCGAGGGGCAGCTCTACGTGACCGGCCGGATGGCCGACCTCGTCCGGATCGACGGGCGCAGCCACTACCCGCAGGACATCGAGGCCACCGTGGCAGACGCCTCGCCGCTGGTGCGGCGCGGGTACGTCACGGCGTTCACCGTGACCCGCGACGGTGACGGCGCCGGACTGGTGGTGATCGCCGAACGCGCGGCCCGCACCAAGCAAGCCGATCCCGAGGAGGCCGGTGAGGCCATCCGCGCGGCGGTGGCCGCCCGGCACGGACTGGCCGTGGCGGATCTGCGGTTCCTGCCCGCGGGCGCGATCCCCCGGACCACGAGCGGCAAGCTGGCCCGGTTGGCCTGTCGCGGCGAGTATCTGGCGGGCACACTGGGCGTGCGGTGATCGTTCACCGCGGGCATGCTGCTGGTATGAGCAGAGACGAGATCACCGCCGCGATCGTGGAAGCCCGGCTGACCAAGGGGCTCACGTGGCAGCAGTTGGCCGATGCCATCGACAAACCCGTGGTGTGGACAGTGTCCGCGTTGCTCGGGCAGCACCCGGTGCCGGTCGAATCCGGCAAGGTCATCGCGGAGCTGCTCGGCCTCGACGAGTCGGTGGTCCCGGTGCTGGCCGCGGTCCCGATGCGCGGCGGATTGCCGACTGCCGTGCCCACCGATCCCACGATCTACCGGTTCTACGAGGCGCTGCAGGTCTACGGCGGCGCGCTCAAAGAGCTGATCCACGAGCAGTTCGGGGACGGCATCATGAGCGCCATCAACTTCAGCATCGACGTGCAGCGCAAACCGCACCCGTCCGGTGACCGGGTGGTGGTGACCTTCGACGGCAAGTTCCTGCCGTACGACTGGACGGCCGCGGAGAAGTAGCATCCGCTGCTAGCGTGCGGGCGTGAGCCAGTTCTCAGATTCGTGGGCGGCGCTGCGGGCAGCGGTGGCGGGGCTCAAGCCCGAGGACTTCAGCCGGCCCTCGGGTTGCGCCGGCTGGTTGGTTCGAGACCTGGTGTGTCACCTCATCATTGATGCCCAGGATGTGCTGATCACGCTGGCCACCCCCGCCGACGCCGAACCGACCCGCAACGCGCTGACGTATTGGGACGTATCCGGTACGCCTCCCGACGGTGCGGATCCGTTGGCGGCGCTGACCGTCCGGCTGGCCGCTGCTTATGAGGATGTGGACCTACTCAAGTTCCACCTCGACGATGTGGGTTCCGCCGCCGGCCGGGCGGCTGACCTCGCCGACCCCGACCGGCGGGTTGCCACGCAGGAGCAGGTGCTCACCGTCGGCGACTACCTCGACGCCTACGTTCTGGAATGGACACTGCACCACCTGGACCTGGTGGCACATCTGCCGGGACCGGCCGGACCGCCCGCGGCCGGTCTGGCCCGATCGCGCGCGATGTTCGGCGACATCACCGGAGTCCGATTCCCCGCGACATTCTCGGACGCGGACGTCCTGCGGGTGGGGACGGGCCGCCGGGCTCCGACCGATCCTGAGGTGTCCGCTCTCGGTGAGGCGGCCGCACGGCTTCCGTTCGTGCTGGGCTGACGGCGGACGCTGGTCAATAGGGCGTCGACGGTCGATGATTACCTGATATCCCTGCGGCGACGGTAAGGATCTCCATGTCTACTCATCGAGCTGTTCACGTCCAGTCCGCCGGTGGCGAGCTGGAACTGGTTGATGCCCAAACACTCTCACCGGATCGCGGCCAGGTGCGGGTGGCGGTGGCGGCGTGCGGCGTCTGCGGTACCGATCAGGCCATCATCAACGGTGGGTTCCCGGGCATGACCTGGCCGGTGACCCCGGGCCACGAGATCGCGGGCACCATCGCCGAAGTCGGCGCGGGCGTCACCGATTTCTCGGTAGGGGACCGGGTCGCCGTGGGGTGGTTCGGCGGACACTGCGGGGTCTGCATCCCGTGTCGCAAGGGCCTGTTCATCCATTGCGTGAAGGGGCAGATTCCCAGCCTGCACTACCCGGGCGGCTACGCGGAATCGGTGACGGTACCTGCCAACGCGCTCGCCCGGATCCCCGACGAACTGTCTTTCGCCGAGGCCGCCCCGATGGGGTGCGCGGGCGTGACGACCTACAACGCGCTTCGCCACACCCGCGCTCTCCCCGGCGACGTCGTTGCCGTGCTCGGCGTCGGTGGACTGGGCCACCTCGGGCTGCAGTTCGCCAACGCGATGGGGTTCGAGACGGTCGCCATCGCCCGCGGCCCCGGCAAGGAGGCGGACGCCCGTTCGCTGGGGGCCAGGCACTACATCGACTCGACCGCCGGGGATGTCAGCGCGGCCTTGCGCGACTTGGGTGGTGCGGCAGTGGTTCTGGCGACGGTGGGCAATTCGCAGGCGATGGCGGACACCGTCGGCGGGCTGGCGCCGCGCGGCGAACTGGTGGCGATCGGGGTGTCGGCAGACCCGTTGCCGATCAGCCCGGTGCAGCTGATCCAGCCGGCCCTGACGATTTCCGGGCACCCGTCGGGGACCGCGCGTGATGTCGAGGAGACGATGCATTTCGCGGTGCTGTCGGGGGTGCGGGCCCGGATCGAGGAGCGCCCGCTCGATGACGCGGCGAGCGCGTATGCGGCGATGGAGCAGGGCCGGGCGCGCTACCGCATGGTCCTGACGATCTGATCTTTCCCACCCCGCCGGTCGCCACGAGCAGGTAGCGTCGGTACTTCGTTTGCTGGACGACGAATCGGTGGGGGCCGGGGATGGCGTGGAATCGGAGGGTGACCGTTGCCGGGGGGATTTTCTCCGGCCGGTCACGTGGTGTTGCCCGGAAGTTCGCCCGTGGTATCTACTCTGCCCCGGTGCTTTTCACGCCGGGACGGCTGACAACAGTGATATCCGCGGCGCTGGTCGCGCTCTCGTGGTGCGCGGTCGGCCCGATGCCCGCAGCGGCCGCACCGATACCGTCGGCGCAGATCGATTTCGGCGGCACGATGCGCACCTACCGGGTGCACCTGCCGGCCGGCGGCGCGCCATCGGGGCTGGTCGTCAACCTGCATGCGGCCGGATCGACCGGAGCCGACCAGGCGGCGCTCACCCACTACGACGCCGTGGCCGATGCCTACGGGTTCGCCGTGGTCTACCCCGACGGCATCGACTACAGCTGGGCCGACGGCCGCGGCGCCTCGGTGCCGGACCGTCAAGGAGTCGACGACGTGGGGTTCATCTCGACCCTGGTCGATCGCCTCGTCGCCGAGAACGGCATCCCGCGCGGCCGGGTGTATGCCACGGGCCTGTCGGCGGGCGGGTTCATGGCCAACCGCCTGGCCTGTGACAGGGCGGACCTGTTCGCGGCGATTGCCCCGGTCGCTGGCACGCTCGGGACGAATGTGGGCTGCAGCCCGTCGCGACCTGTGTCGGTCCTGGCCAGCTACGGGACCGCGGACCCCATCGTGCCCTTCAACGGCGGGCCGATGACCGGGCGCGGTGGCGGCAGCACGGTGGTGTCGGGCCCCGCGATGGTGGATCGGTGGCGCCAGATCAACGGCTGCCCCGCCCCGTCTGACGAGGTGCTGCCCGCCACCGGTGACGGCACCGAGACCCACCGCATCGCCTCGGACGGGTGCGCGGCCGGAGCTTCGGTGGTGTTCATGAGGGTCGACGGCGGCGGACACACCTGGCCGGGTGTGCCCGAGATTCTTCCGGTGCAGGACGTCGGCGCCGCCAGTCGGGCGTTCGACGCCTCGGACGCCTCAGCGCAGTTCTTCGCCTCGCACGGAAGATAGCCGCGACCGCCGAATCGCGTAGTCGGCTACGCGTGTCCGCGTCGTGCGCGGCCGATACGTTCGGCGAATGCGGGCAAGTGAAAGTCCTTGTGTCCGCTCCGAAATGAAGGAGTCGATCATGGCGCTCACCTACGGCGTACTGCGTGCACGGCCGGACCGGTTCGTCCGCGAAGACGGGCAATCCAGCCCGCACCTGCAGATCCGGGCAGTCGACGACTCCGGGCAACCCTGGCGGGTCGCGGTCAATGTCGAGTCCAACGACGGTAGCGAAGTCGTGTTCTGGGTGGTGGATCCGCTGGTCGGCCACCCGATCCTGAACGGACTGGCCGCGGTGGCGTCCGGATTCTCGATCACCCCTGGCACGTCGGCGGCCTCATTGGACTACGTCAAGGCGCCACTGTTCGACTTCACCCTGGGCCGGGCGCTGCCGTCCAGCGGCAGCGCGAATGCCGACGATCTGCAGGACCTCTTGAGCTTGTACCTGACCCAATGCCAGGCCGCCGGCGGCGAGCTCTACGCCTTCGGCGCGAAGTTCGACCGGAACCTGCACAAGCCGATCGATGCCGAGTTCGGCAACACCGACGGATTGCACGGCGTCCACGACATTCATATGAACCAGGGCAACGTCGGCGCTCACGCAGGGGACAACGGCGCCTTCCACGACGGCGGGCTGCTGCTGGCCTTCCCCGACCGGGTGGTCGGCATCCTGCTGGCCTTCCAGACCCAGCAGGTGCCCACCGACGCGCGGGGAGACGCCGCCGCGGGTGCGCAGCCGCTGTCCCGGTTGATCGGGGCGGGACCGGCCGGGCCGGGGACCCCGGTGCCGGCCTACCTGGAGCGGGCGCTGATCAATCCCATCGGTCCCGATCCCGGACACGAAGCCGTGGTGATCGGCAACTGTGCCACCACGGCGGTGTCGTTGCACGGCTGGCGGCTGGTCGATCGCAACGGCCGGGAAAGCAAGCTGGACGCCGACCTGGCCGGGGGAGCTTCTGCGGTCATCGTGCTCGACGGATCCGGTGCCCAGCTCGGTAACTCGGGCGGCAATCTGCTGTTGGTCGATGATCGAGGTGCCCAGGTCGACAGCGTCACCTACTCCCAGGACGACGCCGCCGGCGAGGACCGCTACGTACGCTTCCAGCGGTAGCCGCCAATATTGATCACCCAGCGGTTAACCCTGTCGGGGCTCCGCCCGGCCGACCTGGACGGATTGAATAACATTCCGCCCCAGTCGAATTCACGATCAACGCGTGAGGACACTGGTCAAGTGCGACCCCGTCGGGCAGGCTGCGCCGGTGCGAGCGAAGGTGCCGCGGCCCTAGGGTTCGTCCCGTGGTGGATTGGCACAGCTGGCACGAGGACTATGACCGACCCGATTCGGCCCTGGCGCACCGGCTTCGCGCCGTGCAGGCACTGATCACGCAAGCGCTCGACGAGTCCCCGCCCGGCCCGCTGCGGGTGGTCAGTTTGTGCGCAGGCCAGGGGCGGGACCTGCTGGAGGTGCTCGCCGAGCATCCGCGACGCCGCGACGTCCGGGCGCGCCTGGTCGAGTTGGATCCGCGCAACGCCGCGGTCGCCGCCGCCGCGGTGGACCGGTATCGGCTGACCGGGGTCGAGGTGGTGACCGGCGACGCGGCGCTCATCGACCACTACGCAGACCTGGCACCGGCCGACATCGTGGTGGCCTGTGGCATTTTCGGGAACATCACCGATGAGGACATCGAGCGGACGATCCGCATTCTCCCGCAGCTGGCCAAAACCGGCGCCACCGTGCTGTGGACTCGCGGACGCACCGTCCCGGACCGGATTCCGCTGATCCTCAACTGGTTTGAAGAGCAGGGATTCGACCTGATCTGGGTGTCGCCCCCGGATGTGAGCTACGGCGTCGGAGCCCACCGCTTCACCCGGCAGCCTGAGCCTCTGGTGGCCGGGGCCCAGATCTTCGACTTCGTCGGCTCGGACGTGATCCGGGCCGCCGACCTCGCTCGCTGACGACACCGCAGGCCGTGGCGTAGTTCCACCAGGAGCCGACCGTTCATCAGTACGCTTTTCAACGATGGCTGAGGAAGGTCTGAACGGCAGAGATCGCCTGCGCGGAGGGCTGCGCATCGCCCTGCGGGGGCGGCGGGACCCGGCACCGGTGGCCGGCCGGCGCAGTCGCGCGTCGGCCGGGATGGGTGACGTGCACACCCGCAAGGTCCTCGACCTGACCATCCGCCTGGCCGAGGTCATGCTCTCGTCGGGCTCGGGCACCGCCGACGTCGTGGCCACCACCCAGGACGTCGCACAGGCGTACCGGCTGACCGATTGCGTCGTCGACATCACCGTCGCGACGATCATCGTGTCGGCGCTGCCCACCGCGGACAGCCCGCCGGTCACGATCATGCGCGCGGTGCGCACCAGGTCGACGGACTACACCCGGCTCGCCCATCTCGACCGGCTGGTGCGACGCATCACCTCCGGCGGTATCACGGTCGACGAGGCGCACGAGGCGATGGACGAGCTCACCGAGAGCCCGCATCCGTTCCCGCGGTGGCTCGCGACCGCCGGCTGGGCGGGTTTCGCGCTCGGCATCGCAATGCTGCTGGGCGGCAACTGGCTGACCTGTCTGCTGGCGAGCCTGACCGCCGCGTTGATCGACCGCGTCGGCCGCCTGCTGAACCGGATCGGCACACCGTTCTTCTTCCAGCATGCGGTCGGGGCGGCGATTGCCACCCTGATCGCTCTTGGTGCCTACCGCTATACCGGCCAGGGGCTCAGCGCGCTGGTCGCCACCGGGATCGTGTTGTTGCTGTCCGGCATGACCTTGGTCGGTGCCGTGCAGGACGCGTTGACCGGCTACATGGTCACGGCGGTCGCACGGCTCGGTGACGCGGTCTTTCTCACCGCGGGGATCGTCGTCGGCATCACCGGTGCACTGCAGGCCGCCACGCTGCTCGGGTTCCAGATCGAACTGCACGTCAACACGGCAGGCACCTTCATCACCCCGCGGGGTCCGCTGCCGATCGTGCTGGCGGTTCTCGGCGCGTCACTGGCCGGAATCTGCCTGACCATGGCCAGCTATGCGCCGCTGCGTTCACTGCCCACGGCCGGGCTGGCCGCCGGGCTGGCGGAGCTGACGTTGATCGGGCTGGGAACCGCCGGGTTCGGCCAATGGGCGGCTACCGGAATCGCGGCGATCGGGGTCGGTTTCCTGGCCACCTTGATCTCCATTCGCCGGCAGTCCCCGGCGCTGGTGACGGCGACCGCCGGCATCATGCCGATGCTGCCCGGCCTCGCGGTGTTCTGGGCGGTGTTCGCCTTCGCCGTGGACGAGAATTTCGGTGAGGGACTGGCGCACCTGCTGACCGCGGCAGCGACGGCGTTGGCCCTGGGCAGCGGCGTGGTGATGGGTGAGCTGCTCGGCTCGCCGCTGCGCTACCGCGCCGGACGGATCGGCGAGTTCTTCCGCAAAGAAGGTCCGCCCGGGCTGCGCCGCGCGGTGGGCCAGGTGGTCCAGCTGCAGCCGGCCGACAATGCGTCTGCGGTCAGCCCGCCCCGTGCCGAAAGCGTCCCGCTGGAGCCGCCGTCGGCCGACGAACCGGATGACGATGAAACCGAAGACTCGGGCTCAGGGTGAACCCACGCCGGGGACGTCGACCCGCGCCTGCAGGATCCGACCCGTCGACTCGCCTGCCAGCAGGCCTTCGTGGCTGGTGTCGTCGACCACGAGATACAGCGTCCGCCCGTCGGGACCGCCCAGCGCCGGCGCCACCGCCCATCCGCGGTCGATCTCGATGCGGTGCGTGATCTCACCGCCGGCGACCACCCGCAGGAACTCGCCGGTGTCGTAGCAGCCGACCCAGACTCCTCCGGCGGCATCGACACACAATCCGTCGGGGTGCCGGTCGGGACCGAGGTCGGCGAATACGGTAGGGGAGCTGAGATCGCCGTCGGCCGCGGCGGTGAAGGCCAGCAATCGGGAGCCGTGGGTCTCGCTGGCCACCAGAGTCGACGCGTCGGGCAGCAATCCCAGGCCGTTGGGCAGCGCCAGCCCGCCGGCCACGATCCGGATTGTGCCCTCGGAGCCGACCAGCCCGATGGCTCCGGTCAAGGCGCCGCCGTCAGCGATGTAGAGGTCGACATAGGTCCGACCGTCCGGCGTCACCAAGAGATCATTGGTGGACCACGCGATGTCGCTGACGTCGTAGCTGGCCGTGACGTTTCCGCGGGCGTCGGCATGGTGCAACTCGGCTGCGAAAAGCGTTGACACGACGAGAGTTTCGTCGGGCAGCCAGCCGAGACCGGAAGCGCGGGCGAGTTCGACCTCAACGGCGAGGTCGCCGGTTTCGCCGGCCGAGTACACCCGGCCGGCCAGGCCGTCGGTGAACCACAGGCGGTCACCGTGCCATCGGGGCCCCTCGCCGTAGACGATCCCGTCGACGAATGGGACCGCGGCGATGGCTTCGACTGATGTCATCGGGCCCTCAGGTCCGGCGCGGCGATCAGGTGAAGGGCAGGAAGTCGCCGTTGATCCAGACGCCCCAGTGGCCGCCCGCAGGCAGGTTCCACCAGACCATCGGGTGACCCTGCCACGACTCGGCCGGCTTCTTCGGCGCGTTGGGCGGCGGCGGGAGGCTCGGGTCGGGGTCCGCGCTCGCGATGGCGGTGCCCAGGCCGAGGGCCGCCCCGATCATGCCTGTGGCGGCGATGGTCGCCAGGGTTGCCTTGCTTCCGAACATGAATGTCCACCTCGGTGCTCGACTGAAGAACTTGGTACCCGAAGCTTAGCCAAACGAAGTGATTGGTTGCGCACTTGAGGTCGGCGACGGGCTCATACGTCATCCTGAACCCGCGTGACGTGGCCCGATGCCCAGTTCGGAAATATTTCGGTTGTGGATGTCGAGAACGCCGCGACGGTTCCGTCCCAGGGGCGAGTGACCAACTAGGGTCGCAAACCTGAAGGGAGAATCCCATGGCCAAGTACCTGTTTCTCAAGCATTACCGAGGCGCGCCGGCGGCCGTCAACGACGTCCCCATGAACGAGTGGACGCCCGACGAGATCCAGGCCCACATCCAGTACATGAACGACTTCGCGGACCGGCTGAAGGACACTGGCGAGTACGTCGACAGCCAGGCGCTGGCCCCGGAAGGGGCCTGGGTCCGCCACGACGGCCCGGGCAAACCGCCGGTGACCGACGGCCCGTTCGCCGAGACCAAGGATCTGATCGCGGGCTGGATGATCGTCGACGTCGACTCGTACGACCGCGCGGTGGAGTTGGCAGGCGAATTGTCGGCGGCCCCGGGGGCAGGCGGCAGGCCGATCCACGAGTGGCTCGAGGTGCGTCCGTTCCTGACCGCTGCACCGACCGTCACCGAGTGATGGACTCCGCCGCGGTGGACGAGGGCCGGTTGCGGGATCTCATTCCCGGTGTCCTGGCCGCCCTCGTCCGCCGCGGGGCGGACTTCGCGACAGCCGAGGACGCCGTCCAGGAAGCCGTGGTCCGGGCCTGGGAGACCTGGCCGAAGCAGCAACCCGACGACCCCAAGGCCTGGCTGATCACCACCGCGTGGCGGCGTTTCCTCGACATCACGCGATCCGAGGTGGCCCGGCGTGACCGTGAGGCGCGGGTCTCGGCCGAACCGGCCGCGGGACCTGCCCCGGTGGCCGATGACACGTTGCAGCTCTACTTCCTGTGTGCGCACCCCAGCCTGTCCCCGTCGTCGGCCGTCGCACTGACGTTGCGCGCGGTCGGCGGGCTGACCACGCGCCAGATCGCGCAGGCCTATCTCGTGCCGGAATCGACGATGGCGCAACGCATCAGCCGCGCCAAGCGCACTGTCAGCACGATCCGGCTCGACCGGCCCGGTGACTTGGGCACCGTGCTGCGCGTGCTGTATCTGGTGTTCAACGAGGGCTACAGCGGCGATATCGACCTGGCGGCCGAGGCGATCAGGCTGGCCCGCCAATTGGCCCGGACCACCGACGATCCGGAAGTCGCGGGCCTGCTCGCGTTGTTCCTGCTGCACCACGCCAGGCGCCGAGCGCGGACGCGCGCCGACGGGACCCTGGTGCCCCTGGCCGAGCAGGACCGCACGCTGTGGCGGCGCGATCTCATCGCCGAGGGGGTGTGGGTGCTGCAAGCCGCGCTGGCACGGGACCGGCTCGGGGAGTACCAGGCGCAGGCCGCGGTGGCGGCGTTGCACGCCGATGCCCGGTCTGCCGAGGAGACCGACTGGGTGCAGATCGTCGAGTGGTACGACGAACTCGTGGCGCTCACCGACAGCCCGGTGGTGCGACTCAACCGCGCCGTCGCAGTCGGTGAGGCCGACGGGCCGCAGGCGGGTCTGGCGGCGCTCGCCGAACTCGACCCCGCGCTGCCGCGCCACACCGCAGCGGCGGCCTATCTGCACGAGCGCGCGGGCCACCTCGCGACGGCCGCACAGCTCTACGTGCAGGCGGCGGGCGAAGCGCAATCGCTGGCCGAGCGCAACCATCTCACCCTGCGGGCGTCGGTCTTGCACGGTCGCATTTCCGATGAGGACGATTAACCTCCTAGTTGTGGGCAACAGTCGCATGAGGGTGTTGATCATCGGTGGGGGATTCGGCGGTTTGTTCTGTGCCCGCCGGTTGGGCGGAACCGATGTCGACGTGACGCTGCTGGACCGGGCGGCCGGCCACCTGTTCCAGCCGCTGCTCTACCAGTGCGCCACCGGAACGTTGAGCTTCGGGCAGATCAGCCGCCCGCTGCGTGAGGAATTCGCCCGGCACCGCAACGTCACCACGCTGCTCGGTGAGGCGGTCGACATCGACCCGCAGCAGCGCCAGGTCACCGCCCGACGGCCGGATGAGACCACGTTCACCATCGACTACGACGTGCTCGTGGTGGCCGCCGGGATGCAGCAGTCCTACTTCGGCAAAGAACACTTCGCGCAGTGGGCACCCGGAATGAAGACGCTCGACGATGCGGCCAACATCCGGCAGCGGGTTTTCACCGCCTTCGAAATCGCGGAGACGTTGCCGCCGGGGCCGGAGCGTGACGGCTGGTTGACGTTCGCCGTCGCAGGCGGTGGTCCCACCGGGGTGGAGTTGGCCGGGCAGATCCGCGAGATGGCAACCCGCACCCTGGCCCACGAGTTCCACAGCATCGAGCCCGAGGAAGCCCGGGTGCTGTTGTTCGACGGCGGTGAGCGGGTGCTGAAGGCCTTCTGTCCCGAGCTGGGGGAGAAGGCGACCCGGTCGCTGCAGCGGCTGGGGGTCGAGCTCCACATGGGTGTGCACGTGACCGATGTCAGCCGGGACGGAGTGACCGTCAGCCCGAAGGCCGGGGGTCCCGACGAGCAATACGTGGCACGAACCGTGTTGTGGACGGCAGGTGTCGAAGCCGTTCCCTTCGCCCGGCACGTCGCGAAAGTGCTCGGTGCCGAATCCGATCGCAGCGGGAGAATCGCTGTGGGGCCTGATCTTTCGGTGGCCGGGTATCCCGAGGTCTTCGTGATCGGCGATCTGGCCGGTCGCGAGAACCTGCCCGGAGTTGCCGAGAACGCGATGCAGGGCGGGTGGCACGTCGCCTCCTGCATCCGCCGGGAACTCGCCGGAAAGCAGCGACGGCCGTTCCGCTACCACGACCTCGGTTCAGCGGCGTATATCGCTCGGGGACAAGCACTTCTGCAGGTCGGCCCGGTCAAGATCGCCGGGGTTCTCGGCTGGCTGGCATGGGGATTCCTGCACATCGCGTTCCTCACCGGCATCCGCAACCGCCTCAGCACCGTGACCACCTGGCTCGGCACCATCGCGCGGGCCCGCCGCGCCCACCGGGCCTTCATGCTCGGCGCGACCGGCCTTCCCGAGCAGCGCTACACGTGGACCACCTGGGACGCGCTCACCCCGCCGCCCGAGGCGCCGCCGGACGCGGGCGACCGCTAGGCCGGGTCCGTTTCGAGTAGTCGGCTACGCGTGCCTGCCGCCGCCGGACGCGGCTACCTTCCGATCATCCGAAGTTGGCTCAACGCCACCGAGATGAGAGGAGTGCCTGTCATGCCTCCATATCCGACAGTCACATTGAAGAACGGCAGTCAGGGCCAGCAGGTTGCGACGCTGCAGGCGCTGCTGAACCTGGACTACCCGGCCTATTCGCACCTGGTGGTGGACGGCGAGTTCGGCGCACAGACCGAAGCCGTCATCCGCGAATTCCAGAAGCGGGCCGGCCTGTTCGTCAACGGCGTCGCGGACGCCCAGACGCTCGCCAAGCTCGACGAACTGACAACGCAGGGCGCCGGGGCGGGTGAGGAGCTGAAGCAGTGCAGCGGAGGCATTCTCGCCAGTCCGAGCACCTCATGTCCGTTCGCCCAGAACGTTCGCCAGGAGTACTTCGCCGTGCCGGGAGATTCTGTGCAGATCAACGTCTTCAGCCCGGTGACACACCAGACCTACACCATGGCGTGCGTCCGGGAGGGCGGCTGGGTGACATGCCGCGGCGGCAACAACGCGGTCGTCCAGTTCCCGTTCAACTGATGGACCCGGAGCCCCGGGCCGGCCGCGCCTGAAGTTCGGGGGCGGCCGCCGCGAGGAGGGCCTGCCGGTCACCGGTCAACGGGGGATAGATCCGTTCGGTGTTGATGGTCTTCTTGGTGGCCTTGGCCGCTGCACCGGTGGCCACGACGTCGCGGGCCCAGCCCTCGGTGTAGACCGCGCCGGCCGGGCCCAGGTCGAGAACCGTGACATACCACGGGATTCGCAGAGCACGCATGGGCCGGCCGAGAAGGTCGCCGATCACGTTGTACCCGGCGTAGCGGCCCATCGGCCTGCCGTGCTGACACGACATCACCGACAGGTGGCCGTCGTCCACCCGCGCGGCTGCCACGTCGCCGGCCGCGAACACCGCGGGCACGCCTTCGACGCGGAGATAGTCGTCGACCGGCAGCCGGCCGAACCGATCCAGCGGCACCGGCAGCTGCGACGTCAGTGGACTGGCCCGCATTCCCGCGCACCACACCACGGTGGCTGCGGGCACCGTTTTCCCCGATGACAGGGTCAGCGCCCCGATGTCGACCGCGGTCACACTGACTCCGGTCATGACCTGAACTCCGTTGTCGGACAATGCCGCTTCGATCACCGGACGGGCCGATGCCCCCATGTCCGAGCCGACCTGCGGGTTGTGGTCGACGAGCAGGACCTTCGGGGTCAGGGAGCTGTCGAAGTTCGCGGCGAGCCGCGTGGGCAGTTCGCAGGCGGTCTCGATGCCGGTGAGTCCAGCCCCGACGACGACGACCGTGTCCGCACCCGATACCTGAGGATTGGCGGCCAACGTGTCGAGGTGGGCGGCGAGTCGGCTCGCGCCGTCGAAGGTGTCGACGTCGAAACCGAACTCGGCCAGCCCGGGAATGTTCGGCCGCGCCACCCGACTGCCGGCGGCCAGCACCAGTCGGTCATAGCTGACAACCACAGTGCGCCCACCCTGCTGTGCCGTGACTTTGCGAGCCTCCACGTCGATCTCGGTGACCTCCGCGACGATGTGGTCGACGCCGACGGGATCCAGCAGCTCCGCCAACGGGATTCGGCAGTCGGCGAGCTCGGTCTCGTAATTGCGGACCCGGATGTCGTGATACGGACGCTCGCTGACCACCGTGATCTGCACAGCGTCGGCCGCTGTTCCGAGTTCTTCGACGCGCCTGGCCGCACCGAGCGCCGCCCACAACCCGGCGAAACCCGACCCGACGACCAGTACCCGCGGCACGGATTCAGCCTGCCACGTGAGACACCTCGGGATCGCCGATATCACCGGGCAGTCGCGTCGGGTTCGGCCTGCGGTGCACGAACGCCACCGTTACCAGGGCGGTGACGATGAACAGCGTGGGGTTGGTGGACACCACCAGCAGTTTGTCCGGCTTGGTCATCGTCGCGATGGCGGCGTCGAGTGCCTCGATGTAGGTGCCGTAGCCGGCGCTGAGCTGATGTGAGGTCCGGTAGAGCCAAGCGGCGAACCACATGAACACCGCCAGGTAGACCGCCAGCGCACCCGCCGCCCAGCCGGCACGAGCCGGACCGGTGGACCGCACCGCCCGGTCGACCAGGATGGCCAGCAGCGGAACGGTCCACACCCAGTGATGCCCCCAGGCCAGCGGTGGCACCGTGCACGACAGCATTCCGATCAGCGTGATTGCCAACAAGGGGTGCCCGAACTGCTGTGCCCGTTGTGCGGCAACGAAACCCAATATCGCTGCGGCGCCGATCGCGATCATCCACCACATGGTCGGCATCGGTGCCGGCGCTGTGAGGGTGGACAGAACTCCTCCGATCGAGAAGTTTCCGGGATGGGTGAGTGGCCCGATTCGATCGGTTTGGAACACCGCGTGCAGCCAGTAAGTGGCGGAGTCGGTCGGCAGGACACACCAGGTGAGTGCGGCAGTGGTCAGCGCCGCGCCCAGCGCGGTGAAACCGGCACGCCACTGCCGGGTGAAGAACAGGAAAGGGATGAACACCACGGCGGTCAGTTTGATACCGGCGGCGATGCCGACCGACCATCCGCGCAGCCGGGCTGAGGGTGGCCGGGTGAGGTCCCAGACGATCATCGACATCAGGACGAGATTGATCTGCCCCTGCCACAGGGTGCCCCGCACCGCCTCGATGTCCACGGCGGCGAGGCTCAACGCGATTGTGAGCAGTCCCAGGCGGAGATCGGGCCGGTAGCCCAGGACCGTGGCACATCGCCAGATCGTCATGGCCAGCGCGGTCAATGAGATGGCCATCCAGATCACCTGGGCGGCGGGGAAACTCATCAAGGCGATGGGAATGAAGACGATGCCCGCGAACGGCGGGTAGGTGAACCAGCCGCCACCGGGCAGTTCGGTGTCGTACAGGGCGCGGCCGTCGAGTAGCTGCTGCCCGCCGTGGCGATAGACGTCGAGATCGCCACCGTTGGTGAACAACCCCATGTGCGATCCCGCGGTGAATGGTTCCAGGAGTTGGTGAACGACCAGCAACGCAGCGGCCGCCAGCCAGGCAATCACCACCGCGTGCGTCGAAACGACGTGGACGCGGTGTGGCGCAGTCACGATGCAAGCCCCTCCCATGCGCGTCAGCCGACCCCTGGCTGTGAACGAAGCTCGTTCGGGCGCAACAACCAACGAATATATGAAGCATTTGTTACAGTCAAGCGTGGCTCGCGAGATCGACCAGGTGAAGCGTGACCGCCTACTGGCCGGCGCGGCTTCGGTGTTCGCGCGCGTGGGAGTGGTCGATACCTCGCTGCGCACGTTGGCCGGCGAACTGGGAACCAGCGCTCGGATGCTGGTCTACTACTTCGGCACAAGAGATCAGTTGATGCTCGAAGTGCTGAACCGGCAACAGCGCCAGGCGATCCCGGAGACCGATGATGTGGAGTTGCCGGTGTCCGTCGCGGCGCACCGGCAGTGGTGCTTTGACGACTGGTACGCCTGCACCCGCGGTGAGCGGAGCGAAAGTCTGCGCGTGGTCCTCCAGGTGTTCGGTGCCGCCTGCAGTCGCGACAGCCCGTACCGCGAATACACCTGGGACACGCTCACGCTGCTCACCCGCAACTCGAAGGCGCGGTTGGCGGCGCTCGGGATGTCCGACCACGTCGCCGAGACGCGCTCACGCATCGCCCTCGCAGCATTTCAAGGGTTCATCATCGAGTTCTTCACCGCTGAGGACCCCTCCTACGTGGATGACACCTTCAGCCGATTCGTCGACGAGTTCCTGCTGGCGCCCTTCTAACCCAGCGCGTCCCCGGGGCGGTATGCGACGATGCACGGACCGCCCTGCTTCCCGAGCGGGAGTTCTGCGGGTGCATGGAGAGAGGACCGCCGGATAGATGACCGAAGCGCACCGCGCCACGCTCGCCGTCAATGGAGCGAAGCTCGCGATCGCAGGCCTGACCGTCGTCGGTGCCGTGCTGGCCGCGGCAGGGCAGGCCGCGGCGGACCCCGTTGTGCCTGATCCAGCGCCTGCACCGGCCGATCCCGCACTCGCGGCACCGCCGCCGCCCGCGCCGGCCGGTCCTCCGCAGGTGCCCGAGATCGCCAACCCTGTTTACGGCTCGGGTCAGTACGGCGGCGGCCCGGTCGGCACGCTCAGGGACCTCTGGCATCAGGCCCACGACCCGGGTGGCTTCCAGACCGGCGGGGGAGCGCCCGAGGGCGTCGCACCGCCTCCTGGCGCAGGTCCGGCTCCGCCGCTGCCGCCCGGCTACAAATCGATCAACGCTCCGGGCTCCGAGACACCGGTCACGGCGCCCGCACCTGGTAGCGGTCCGGCCGGTCCGCCGCTGCCACCTGGCTACTATTCGCTGAACGGACCGCCCCCGCCCGGTTACGAGTTCAATTCGCCGGGACAGCAGCAGGCTGCACCGCCGGCGGCTCCTACGCCGTAGCTGCGCGTCCCAACACGTGGCTCAGGGCCTGATCCAGGCGCGGATGGCGGAAGCGGTGGCCGGCGGCGTTCAGGACCGCGGGAACCGCCCGCTGGCTCGCGCAGGCCAGTTCGCGGGCTCCCTGGTCGCCCAGCAGTAGCCGTGGCCCCAGTGCCGGCACCGGCACCACGGTCGGGCGGCGCAGAACGCGGCCGAGCGTGTCGCTGTACTCAGCGTTGCGCACCGGCTCCGGTGCCACCGCGTTGACCGGGCCGGACAGCTGCTTGTCCCACAATGCGCGGTGATAGACGTCGACCAGGTCGTCGATACCGATCCAGGGCAACCACTGTTGCCCGTCGCCGATGCGGCCGCCGAGCCCGGCGGCGAACAGTGGACGCAGCAGTCGCAGGGTGCCGCCGCGCGGGGACTGGACGATTCCGGTGCGGATTCGCACCACTCGTGCCCCCGATCGCTGCGCCGGGGCCAGCGCGTTCTCCCACTCGGCCACCACATCGGCCAGAAACCCGCTGCCGCGCTCGGCTGTCTCGGTGAGAACCTCATCGCCGCGGTCGTATCCGTAGAAACCGACGGCTGACGCGCTGACGACAACCCGCGGCCCGGTTTCGGTGTCGGCGATCAGTTCGGCCAGCCGGCGGGTCGGCTCGATGCGGCTGTCGCGGATCGCGCGGCGGTGCCCCGCGGTGAATCGGCCGGCGATCGACTCGCCGGCCAGGTGGACGACGGCGTCCACCCCGGCGAACAGATCTGGGTCAGGATCAGACGGGTTCCATTGCCGCTCATCAGTTTTGGTTGCCGCGCGGCGCACCAGCCGAATCACCCGATGGCCGCCGGTGCTCAGGAACGCGGTCAACGCCGACCCGACCAGTCCGGACGCTCCGGTGATCGCGATCGTCAGCGGTGCAGGCAGGGAAGCGCGGGCCTGTTGGTGTGCCGCGAGGTCATCGGCGAGCTGACGGTGACGGTAGGCGAACATCGGACGCAGGAAACGGCCGGGCACCGGGGTCTCGACGCGGTCGGTCATCCGGGTGAGCGTGGCGTCGATCTCTTCGAACTCGTGAATGTGCTTCCAGTGCAACGCCAGTGCCGCAGGTAGCGAGGCCGGCCCGCCGCGGGCGATCTGGTCGACGAATCGCCATGGTGGGTCGTAGTCGTCGGCCTGGTGCTGAGCCACCCACCGCAGACCGCCGGGCAGTGCGAGTTCGGCGCGGCCGTCGCGCAACGAGGCTGCTTCGGAAACGAGCCGCATCGCCTGCCACGGCGGTGACAGCCTGGCGAACGCGCCCGGGCGGCTGTGCCAGGTGAAGACCTCTTCTTGCGGGGCCGCAATGATGCTGGAGTACACCAATCCCATCGACCGACGTTACCCGGAGGAGTCGCGCCGCGTCCGCATCTATGCCGAGGCCCGCTTGGCCCGCACGCCCGCATAGGCGAACAGCAATCCGGTGCCTATCTCGGAAAGGGCTGTGACCCAGGAGAACCAGGTGACATTGATGCGGGGACCACTGAGGTAGCTGTCCTGGAAATCCGGCCAGAAATTCGGCAGCAGATGCGCATAGGTGAACACGACTGCACTGCCGACACCCGTGAAGATCGCGAGGTCGGGCGCGCGGGGATGTCCGCGCAGGGTCATGGTGATCGCGATGAGGACGATCACTCCCTGAATCGTGCCGCCGGCCATCACGAACATCGGTGACGCCGACATTCCCCGAAGCAGGTGGTCGATCACATGCAATCCCCAGCCCAGTAGGAAGGTCCATGCTGTCAGGCGCAGAAAGCGTTGTGTCTGAACGATTGTCGGTGCCGTCATAGGAGCCCCAATCGATGTACTACAGACGATAGTAGGTCCGCCCGGCGGCTGACGCAATAGTCCGAACGGAGCGTCAAAGCCACACTGGACAGTGTGATCCTTCCCAAGATCCGCGACCCTCGCTTCATCACGATCCGCCGCGGTGGCTCCCTGACCGATTCGGACCACCGTCTCCTCGCTCTGTGGGCGGCGGCGTGCGCCGAGCACGTCCTACACCTTTTCGAGTCGGTTCAGCCCGAGGATCCCCGACCGCGTCAGGCCATCGACCACGCCCGCGCTTGGGTTCGTGGCGAGGTCAAGATGATGCAGGCGCGCGCGGCGGGCGGGCACGCCATGGGTGCGGCCCGAGACTTGCGCGGGCCTGCACGCCATGCGGCGTACGCGGCCGGTCAGGCGGGCGCGGTCGCCCACGTGGCAGCGCATGAACTCGGCGCGGCGGCATACGCCATCAAAGCCGTGCGCGCCGCGGCTCCGGACGGCGACGGCGAGTCGGCCGGCCGCGTGGAATGCCAGTGGCAGCGTGACCAGCTCCCGGACGCGATTCGCGACCTGGTCCTCGACGACCAACGCCTGCGCAACGACATCTGCTGGTCGGTCTTCGACTTCTGACGCCGTGGCCGAAGCTACCGTTGTGCCAACTGTAGGTACCTCTGTAATAGAGTCCCTACGTGCCCGACGAGCCGGACGAGAGGTGTTCCTGTGGAGCGCACTGCGATGACGCCGTTCTTTGTGAGCGGTGCCGAAGGGTTCGTCCCGAACGAGATCGCGCACGGAGGGTGGGGACCCACGCTGGGCGGCCAGGTCGTCGGCGGGCTCCTGGCCCGCGCCGTCGAAGGGCTCGTCACCGACGACGGACTGCACCCGGCGCGGTTCACGGTGGAGATCCTGCGCCGGGTCGCGAGCGCCCCGGTTCGTGTTGCGGCGTCGGTCGTCCGCTCCGGCGCTCGGATGCAGGCGGTCGATGCGGTGATGACCCAGGACGGCGAGTTGGTGGCCCGCGCATCGGCGCTATATCTGAGGCGCGGCACTCAACCCGACGGTGAGTTCTGGTCGACCGCGGTCGAGCTACCTCCACTACCTGAGGAACCGGACGAATTCGACGACTCCGTGCCGATGTTCATCCGCGCCTACGGCCCGGATCCGGAATGGCGGGGTGAGGGTTTTCCGTGGCAACAATGCGGCCCCCGCTACGCGTGGTTGCGCGAAGTTCGCGAATTGGTTGCCGGTGAAGAACTGTCGCCGTTCGTGCGTGCGGCGTTGGCTGTCGACGTGACGAGTTCGATGGCCAATTTCAGTTCGGCCGGCTTGGCATTCATCAATGCGGACTACACGCTGGCGCTCAGCAGGCTCCCGGTCGGGCCCTACATCGGCATGGCGGCGATCACCCACACCAGTGCCGACGGTGTGGCGACGGGCAGCGCCTGCCTGTATGACACGTCTGGTCCGATTGGCACCGGATTATCGACGGCCGCAGCCAATTTCAACTTCAGCCCGAACGGCTCCGGTTAGGCGGATCGCAAAATCGCGACGAGGAAGTCCGAGTCGTCGGTGAACGGCCGCAGATCCCACGTGGACAACAACAGGTCCGGGGCGAAGCCGGCGGTTGCCGCGTCATCGAGGAACTGACCGAACTCGTATTCACGGCCGGCGCCGAATCCGATCACCGTGCGCCCGTCGTCGGCGAGGTGAGCGCGCAGCCGGGTCAACACCTGGACCCGGGTGCTCGGCGCGAGGAAGGTCATCACGTTGCCGGCCGACACGATGATGTCGAATGGGTCGGCTATGCCCCGTGTCGGCAGGTCGAGCTCGGCGAGATCGCCGACGAGCCACTGCGGACCCGGATGGTCGTTCTCGGCCGCCTCGATCAGCGCCGGATCCACGTCGACGCCGACCACCTGATGCCCGGCGCCGGCCAGGTATCCGCCCAGCCGCCCGGGACCGCAGCCGGCATCGAGGATGCGCGCACCGCGCGGTGCCATCGCGTCGACCAGGCGAGCTTCACCTGCCAGGTCCTGTCCGGCGCGCTCCATGGCCCGGAAACGTTCGATGTACCACTGCGAGTGCCCGGGATCGGCCGCGACTTTTTGCATCCAGATGCTCCGCTCGACCATGTGAGCATTGTTGCAACCGGACCCCGGGCGCCCGCTGGGCGGTGCGTGCTTACTGCTGGGCGTCGAGAATCTTGATCGCGAAGATCAACGTGTCGCCCGGCTGGATGCCGGCGGCGGGCTGTCCCTGGGGGTACCCGTCGGCGGAAGCCACTGCGACAGCCACCGTGGAGCCGACCTTCTGTCCCGAGATGGCCTTCTGGAAGCCGGGCACGACGCCGTTGAGGGGGAAGTCCACCGTCTCGCCACGCTGGTAGCTGCTGTCGAACACCGATCCGTCGCGGCCGTTGACGCCCATGTAGCAGACCGTGACGTTCGCGTTCGGCGCGACGACCGGTCCGTCGCCGGCCTTGAGGGTGTGCACCTGGGTCTCGGCCACGCTGAACGGCCCGTCCACCTTGACCGCGGGTGCGGTGGTGTCGGTGGAGCCGGTGACCGAGACACTGCCGGTCGCCCCGGAGGTCGTCCATTCGGGTGTGCCTGCGTTCTGCGGCGCAGCGGTGGGGCAGGTGCTGGCCTCGGTGGCGGTCTCGGCGATGGAGGGGGTGAGCACATCGGCGACCGACGGCGTGCTCGCCGAGGACGTGGCCGAAGAGGTTTCCGTGTCGGAGCCGCACGCGGCGAGCGCCATGGTCAACGACGCGGCACAGGCCACGAGCGCAACGGAGGAAGGCACGCGAAAGGAGTTCATGATCGTCACGCTACAGCCGCATGTCGATACGGTCGGAGGATGGGCCGGACGATCTATGTGGTGACCCATCCGGAAGCCACGCACCATGTCGACGGGTTGGTCGGGGGATGGCATGACTCCGATTTGACCAGGGCCGGGCTCCGGGACGCCGGTGCCATCGCCAGGGCGCTGGGTGAGCGAGTTCCCGCGGACGCCGAGGTCGAGGTGTTCTCGTCGGACCTGCGGCGTGCGAGCCGCACCGCCGCCGCGATCGCCGAAGCCCTCCACTCGGTCGTCGCGTTGGACCCGCGGCTGCGGGAGAAGTCCTACGGGGAGGCCGAAGGTCGCGCGCAGGCATGGCTCGATGAGCGCTTTCGTGTCCCGCCGGTCTGCGGTGACCGGATGGGGCATGACGAGGGGATACCGGGGGCGGAGACCAAGGAGGTCTTCGCGAGTCGGATCTACGCGGCGATGGACGCGATCACGGCGGGCAGCGCGCGCCATCAGGTGATCGTCACGCACGGATTCGCCTTGACGTTCGTGATTGCGGCGTGGATCAAGATGCCGAAGTCAGCGCTGGGCTACGTCAACTTTTCGGCCGCGTCGGGCAGTATCACCACGTTGCGCGAGGACGACCGCTTTCACAACCGGCAGGTGGCCGAACTCGCGGACATCCGTCATCTCGGCGACGGCTGAACCGACGTCGCCGACCGGCTAACCGGGCCAGCGCGAACTCAGCACCGCGGGTGTCCATTTCGGCCACGTGGGTGATCCGACGACGAATCCGCCGGCCAGTTGAGCGACGATGCGCGGGCCGTTGACAGTGCTGTTGTCGTAGAACGTCGCCGAGTCCGCGTGCATCGCGGCGATCGCGACGAGACCCCAAAGTCGTTGGTAGCGTTCGCGGATCTTGGCTTCGGGGACGTCATGTCCACCGGCCTGCACGCGGTGACGCACTCGCTGCACGGCCAGGTCTTCGGGGATCAGAATGCAGTGCAGGATCACGGTGTACCCGGCGGCGCATGCGTCGTCGATCAGCTCGAGCTTGGAGGGATGGGAGAACACCGTCTCGGCGATGAAGGACTCACCGAGCTCGATGAGTTTGGCCCGCGTTTCGGCGGCGACCAGGGCCGCCTCGTAGGAGTGCGGGGCAGGGTTCTCGGGCCAGCGTCGCTTGGCGATCTCGTCCGCGTTCACGAACGGGCAGCCGGGGAGCAGCGGTGACAGGGTGAGTTCGACGAAGGTGGACTTGCCGGCGCCGTTGCAGCCGACGACGAGGTCGAGGCGTTTCACCGCGCGGCGGTGCAGTCCATGTCAGTGCGACCCACGATCACTGCGGGTGCGCCAGTACCGTGGTGGTGCCGTCGGGGCGGTACTGCACGATCTCGCCGTTCTCGTCGAGCGCCACGGTGGTGATGCCGCGTCCGGCCAGGATCTTGCCGTAGTCGGCACGCGCCAGGTTCTCTTCTATGGAAGCGGCGATCTCGGCGTCGAACACGGCACCTTCCTCGGCGGTCAACTCCCGCAGGGGAGTACTGCCCGCCAGAGCGGACTCCACCTTGCGGCGTGCCGCGCTGTGCTGGCTGGACACCGCCCGTCCCACGCGGGCCCAGTGGTCGAGTTGCTGCTTGGCCGACCGGCTCTGACGTGCGCCTTCCGCGGCGGCACTGTCCATGAGATCAGCGGCGAACCGGGTCACCCGGTCTGCGGTCTCGGTCATGACGGACCTCCGTTGTAGCAGTCTGAAACAAGCGTAGCAGAATGCTACAAAGGTTGGCTTGTGCTCGTGTCACACCGTAGACAACTGCCTGGCGATCTCGCCGTACCGCTCGAATCGCTCGGGCCCGCCGAGCGCGTTGTAGAGCACGATGCGGGTCGCTGTTCCCGCGTATTTGGCGGTCAACGCCTCGGCCAATCCGTCCCAGGTCGATTCGGTGGCGAAGGCCGCGATGTGGTCGTCGGTGATCTGGGCCGCCATGCCGGCGATGTCACCCGCCTTCTGTTTCTCGCGCAGGCGTGCGGTCGTCCCGTCGAAGCCCGCCTCGTCCCAGATGAATGCGTAGTTCGGTGTGCTCCCGTAGAAGCTCATGCTGGCCCGCACGAACTCGCGCTCGTTCGCGCGTTCTTCGTCGCTGTCGCCGACGATCGTCATGACGGGGATGATCTTGGCGATGTCGGCGGCGGACCGGCCCGCCTTGGCGGCGCCCGCAGCGAGGTTGGGTAGCACGTGGCGGGCGAGGTAACCCGGCTCGCCGATCGGGTGGACGTGGACACCGTCGGCCACCTCGCCTGCCATGCGCAGCATCCACGGATTCACGGCGGCGATGTCGACCTTGGGATCGGGTGCGTCGATCGGCCCTGGGCTCCACTGGGGCGTGATGAAGTCGAGGTCATAGAAGTCACCGTGATGGTCGAGCTTGCCGGTACGGAACGCGGCGAAGCACGCCTTCACCGCCAGCACGTAATCGCGCAGACGCGGCCCCGGGTGTTCGAACGGCATCCCGTAACGCCGGACCACATGAGTACGGACCTGGGTGCCGATGCCGAGCCGGAACCTGCCGCCCGTCGCTTCCTGAAGTTCCCAGGCCGACGCCGCTGTGATGAACGGGCTGCGCGGAAAGGCAACGGCCACACCGGTCGAGAGCGCGAGGCCCGGAGCTGACTGAGATGCCACCGCCGCGTTGAGATACGCGGTACGACCCGTTTCGGTGAGTAGGAGCCCGGAGAATCCCGCGGCCTGGGTGCGCCGGGCAAGTTCGCCGATTTTTGCCAGCGGCTGCGGAACGATCATCACGTCGACGTACACGTGGGGAGCGTACGTGAGCCTGGGTGCCCGACGCCTGTAATCCCTTAGAAGTCAACCGTTTCACGGCACGGGACGCCTAGACTCGTGGAGGGGATCAGGGGAGCCGGACTCGTCGTCAACCGGTGCCCGTCACAACTGAAGGAGGGGACCATGGTCAGAATTCACACGGTGGTGGCGGGGGAGACTCTGTCGGCATTGGCGTTGCGTTTCTACGGAGATGCGGAGCTGTACCGACTGATCGCGGCGGCCAGTGCAATTCCCAATCCCGATGTCGTCAACGTCGGGCAGAAGCTGGTCTTTCCCGATTACACCCGGTACACGGTCGCACCCGGAGACGCGTTACCGGCGGTGGCTTCGCGTTTCTACGGCCAGCCCGAGCTGTCCCGCTTGATCGCCGCCGCCAACGGGATCGCAGAGGGCTCCGGCCTCAATCCCGGGCAACGGCTCATCGTCCCGGAACTCAAGCGGTACCCGGTTTCTCCGGGAGATACCTTGTCCGCGTTGGCATCACGCTTCTACGGTGATTCCTCGTTCTATCCGCCGATCGCCGCGGTCAACAACATCCCCGATCCCGGCCACATCAACCCTGGGCAGGTGCTGGTCATCTTCAGCGGCCGCAGCGACGGGTTCGGCTTGCGGATCGTCGACCGCAACGAGAGCGATCCGCGCCTGTGGTACTACCGATTCCAGACCGCAGCCGTCGGATGGAACCCCGGTGTCAACGTTCTGCTTCCCGACGATTACCAAACCAGTGGCCGCACCTATCCCGTGCTGTACATGTTCCACGGCGGCGCCGACGATTTCCGTCAGTTCGACTTCCTCGGGATCCGCGACTGGACGGCCGGCAAGCCGATCATCGTGGTGATGCCCGATGGCGGGCACGCGGGGTGGTATTCCAACCCGGTCACCTCCTTCGTCGGGCCGCGTAACTGGGAGACGTTCCACATCGCCCAGCTGCTGCCGTGGATCGAGGCGAATTTCCGGACTTACGCCGAGTACGACGGGCGCGCCGTCGGAGGCTTCTCGATGGGCGGCTTCGGTGCGCTGAAGTACACCGCCAAGTACTACGGCCACTTCGCATCGGTCAGCGCGCATTCCGGGCCGGCGAGCCTGCGCCGGGATTTCGGCCTCGTGGTGCACTGGGCGAACATCACCTCGGCGGTGCTGGATCTGGGTGGCGGAACGGTCTACGGCGCTCCGTTCTGGGACCAGGCCAGGGTCAGTGCGGACAACCCGGTCGAGCGCATCGAGAGCTATCGCAACAAGCGGATCTTCCTGGTGGCCGGTACCAGTCCCGATCCGCTCAACTGGTTCGACAGTGTGAACGAGACGCAGGTGCTGGCCGGTCAGCGTGAGTTCCGCGACCTACTCGGCCGTGCCGGTATCCCGTTCGAAGCCCACGAGGCGCCGGGAGGCCACGTGTTCCGTCCCGACATGTTCCTGCGTGATCTCGACGGCATCCTGGCGCGCTTGAAACCGGCGGCTGTGGTGGGCAACGTTCTGTAACAGCAACCACATCTTTCCCAACTGTCACTTTTGCATCAGAATTCAATTCTCTCACTACCATCTCATCAGAATCTGAATTCACGGCAGTAATAAATTGCCACAGTGGTCGGTGCCGAAATTATGAGAGCGGTGCTGCGCGCCACCGGCGTGGCCGCGCAACCGCGAGCGGGCCTGTGGCCTGCATGTATGGTGGCCGAACCGCGAGATCCCACCTTCATCAATCGCCACAATTGGCGCATAACTATTAAATAAACTCAAAGAAGATAATTAGACTCTCTAGCACGGCTATTTTACTTTCGCCCCATCGGTAAACTCTGTATCACGATCGGCTGCAAATAGCCTTTCGCCCCGCCATTTCCGACGGGCACGGGCAGTGCCCGCCGCCACGAAGGGATCGACATGCGCGTGCGCAGGGTCGTCACCGTGTTCGGGTTCATCGGTGTACTTGCCTTGGCTCAGACCCTCCTGACAGTTCCGAACGCCGGCGCAGAGCCGAACTGGGATGCGATGGCGCAGTGCGAGTCGGGTGGGAACTGGGCGGCTGACACCGGCAACGGCTTCTACGGTGGGCTGCAGTTCACCCCTGCCACGTGGGCCTCCCACGGAGGCATCGGATCGCCTGCTGCAGCGAGTCGTGAAGAGCAGATTCGCGTGGCCCGCAACGTATTGCAGACACAAGGGTTGGGTGCGTGGCCCGTCTGTGGGGGGCCGATCGGCCAGGCCTCCGGAGCCTGTCGTCAGGTGATGGTCTGGATCCCACTGAGGAACCTGCCGCGGCTGTGCACCCTGGTGCTCAATCCGTTGGCCTGATGCACACCGTCACCGCCGCCCGAATCGACGCTGAGCGGGTGCGGCTCAGAAAGGGTCGTGACGACGACGCCGACGGGCTCATCGAGACGCAGACGGATGCGCGGGTGCGCCGTCATCTCGGCGGTCCGCGCGCAAAGGCGGATGTCCAGGCGGCGGTGAGCTCGGCCGGGGCGGCAGCCCTGCTGGCCGCCGAGGGCTGTTACGTGGTGGCCGATCGCGAATCCGACCGCATGCTGGGCATGGTGACGCTCGGCCGCCGCGATCGGGGTCTGCCCGGCCATGTGCAGGACGGTGGCGGCGAGCTCGAGCTCAGCTATGTGTTCCGCGCCCAGGCATGGGGCAGCGGTTACGCGACCGAGGCGGCGCGGGCGTTACTACGCTGCGCCGCAGGGTAACTCAGTGACCAACCGGTGGTGATCGTCACCCAGGCGGCAAACCTGGCGGCGCTGCGTCTGGCCGACCGCCTCGGTTTCACCCACGTGGGAACCTTCGAGCAGTTCGACGCCGAGCAGGTCCTGGCTACTGCTCGGTTGGCGACGTTCCTGCCGCAGTAGCACTTTCGCGTTCGCCGTTGCGCGATGTGACCGCGCCCACGTGCGGCCCGGCAAAGTCTTGGGCCGCACCGAGCTCACTCTCAGCTAACCCTCAGTACGGGGCTGCAACATCTAGGTAGGCGCCGGCACGGCGCATAAATGTCGGTGTCGCAATGAAAGAAGCAAGCGCAATGAATCAGTGGCCGGGGATGTCGCCGCAGAACAGCAACCAGTGGGACGCGAAACAAGCGGCAGATCAACGGAATCCGAGCCCGTGGAGCCGGAAGGGCTATCAGCAGCCCTCCCCGCCGTACGGGCTGCATCCCGAAATGACCCAGAAGTTCGATGCGCCTGTCGCGCAGGAAACTTCACAGCCGAAGAAGAAGTCACGCGTCGGTGTGCTCGTGGCCGGTACGGCTGCCGTCGCCATGGCGACGGGAGCGGTCGCAGCAGTAGCGGTGGTGGATCAGCCCGGGAAACCCGGCCCGGTGGCTCAGGCGCCGGCCGCTGACCGCATCGGCAAGCCGGCGCCCGCCGCCGGCGCGGTCCCAGCGCAGCCGAAGGGTTCGGCACCGGCCGGATCGGTCGAACAGGTCTCGGCCAAAGTGCTGCCCAGCGTGGTGAAACTGCAGATCGAAACCGGACAGGGGCGGGAGGAAGGCTCCGGCATCGTCCTGAGCGAAGACGGACTCATCCTGACCAACAACCATGTGGTGGCCGCCGCGGCCCGAGGTGCCGGCGCTCAGGGGCCGATGGCCACCGAGACCTCACCCGATGACCAGTTCCCCGGGTTGCCCCGCGGTCTGTTCCCCGGTGGCGGGATCCCCGGCGGACAGTTCCCCGGCGATGACCAGTATTCGCCCGACGGACCGTCGACCAACCGCTCCGGACGCACCACCGGTGGCGTGCAAGCGACCGTGACGATGTCCGACGGACGGACCGTGCCGTTCTCCGTGGTCGGCACCGACCCCGATGACGACATCGCGGTGGTCAAGGCGCAGAACGTCTCTGGGCTCACCCCGATCACCATCGGTTCGTCGAAGGACCTGAAGGTGGGGCAGAACGTCGTCGCGGTCGGCTCACCGCTGGGCCTGCAGGGGACTGTCACGACCGGCATCATCAGCGCACTGGACCGCCCGGTCGCCACCGGCGACGGGCAGAGCGGCCAGCAGTCGGTGATGAGCGCCATTCAGACGGACGCAGCGATCAACCCGGGCAATTCCGGTGGTGCGCTGGTCGATATGAACGGCGACCTCATCGGTGTCAACTCGGCAATCGCATCGCTTGGCGGTGGCCAGGGTTCGCAGGGCGGCGGTCAGGCCGGGTCGATCGGTCTGGGCTTCGCCATCCCGGTCGACCAGGCCAAGCGTATTGCCGACGAGCTGGTTTCGACCGGTACCGTCGAGCACGCTTCGTTGGGTGTGCAGCTCTCTGCCGGCGACGGCAGTGGCGCAGCGGTCGCCGGTGTCGTTAAGGGTGGCCCGGCGGCAGCGGCAGGCCTGAGTCAGGGCGCGGTGATCACCAAGCTCGACGACAAGGTGATCGATGGTCCTGATGCCCTGGTCGCCGCGGTGCGTTCCAAGGCGCCGGGCGACACTGTGACGCTGACCTTTGAGGACTCGTCGGGTGCACCGCGCACCGTCGACGTCACTCTGGGACAGGTGCAGGCGTAGCAACCGTGACTTGGGCCCCAGCCTGGCAATTCCAGGCTGGGGCCCAGTCGTGAAATTGGAATGACGGCCGCCCACCACGTGTGTGACGATTCCGGGATGCCCAGCACGCTCATCGAGGTCAGGCGCCAGTACACGGAAGCCGAAGAGGTGGCGATCATCGACGCGGTGCACAACGCGCTGGTGGTTGCGTTCCAGATACCCTCCGGTGACAAGCACGTTCGGCTGGTATCCCATGTACCACATCGGTGCTCGCATTCACCCGGACTGGCTCACCCCGAGCTGTACACACTTGTCGCGATCGACTGCTTTGCCGGTCGATCGGTCCAGGCCAAGCGAAACCTCTACCGGGAGATCGTCACTCGCCTGGAGACACTGGGTATCCCGGCCGATCATGTCACGATCGTCCTGCGTGAGAGCGCGCTCGAGAACTGGGGCGTTCGTGGCGGGCGGGCCGCGTGCGATGTCGATCTGGGTTTCGACGTCAACGTCTGATCGGTGTCAACGGGACTTCTCGTGCCGCCCGATACCGGGCACGAATCGCCCGACGGCAGCGCAGTAGTCGCGGTACGCCTCACCATGGGTACGGAGCAGGTAGGGCTCCTCGACGATGCGGACCTGGAGTTCGATCGTCGCCAGCAATACGACGAACCCGAGTAACGCGATCGGATTGGGCATCATCAGGGTGATACCGCCTGCGAAGACCAACATCGCGGTGAAGATCGGGTTCCGCACGGTTCCGAACACCCCTTCGCGCACCAACGTCGTTGTCTCACTGGGATCAACGCCGATTCGCCACGACTCGCCCATGTCCAGTTGGGCATAGACGGTGCCCGCCACTCCCGCGACGGCGAGCACTGTCCCTAGCGCTTGAATCCACGCGGCCTGCAGGCCTGCGATCGGGGTGAGGATTCCGAGAAGCTGCGCCGCCGGGGCGAAGACTCCGACGATGACCGCCACGATGAATCCGACGCCTGCCAGCCAGTCCAGCGAGCCGGGCCGTCCGTGGATGCCGCGGAACCCGGTCGAACCGCTACGGCGGTACTGAACCCAACTACGCCAGCCGAATCCCAAGACGGCGAAGATCAGATAGAGAATCAGTGCGGCCACAGCCATGGTCATCTCCTTGCGTGATTAGTCAGTGCGGTTCGGGCAGCAGCCATCTCCGCCGCAGGAAGCAGGAATGGCTGTGTCGCAGCAGGTGTGGCCGCGCCATGCTTCGAGTCCTTCGCGGACTGCAATACCGGCGAGAATGAGCGCGGCGATCGAGTCGGCCCATCCCCAGCCGAAGAGGCTGTTGAGCACCAGACCGGCGAGGACGACCCCGGACAGGTAGGTGCAGAGCAATGTCTGTTTGGAGTCGGCGACCGCCGAGCGGGAGCCCAGCTCGCGGCCGGCTCGGCGCTGCGCCCAGGAGAGCACCGGCATGATGATCAGACTGGCCGCGGTGAGCGCGATACCGATTGCCGAATGCCGGGCCTCGGCCGCTCCGGTCAGTGAGCGCAGCGATTCGACCGTGACATAGCCGGCCAGCGCGAAGAACGATACCGCGATGATCCGCAGCGCGGCCTTCTCTCGGGCTTCCGGATCGGATCCGGAGAATTGCCAGGCGACCGCGGCGGCCGAGGACACTTCGATCACCGAGTCGAGTCCAAATCCCACCAGCGCGGTGGAGTCCACTCTGGCGCCTTCGCCGATCGCGATGACGGCCTCGACCACGTTATAGGCGATGGTTGCGGCAACGAACCATCGAATCCGACTGTGCAGCAACACCCGTCGTGCCGGGGTGAGGGGAGTTGTGGGCTGCCGGGGATTCGGCACCATCAGCAGCATTCGTCAGTTGTGGCGTTGGGGCAGTGCGAGGAGTCGGCGGCCAGCACCACATGCACCAAATCGTTCAATGCATGGGCCAGCTTCGGGTCGGCGAGCTCGTACCGGGTGCGCCGGCCTTCCGGAACTGCTACCACCAGACCGCAGCCACGCAGGCAGGCGAGGTGGTTGGACATGCTCTGACGTGACACGCCCGCCGCATCGGCGAGGTCGGCCGGGTAGGCCGGGGAATCTTTGAGCGCCAGCAAGATCTTGGACCGAGTTTGGTCCGAGAGCGCGTGTCCGAACCGAGCGAGTACCGCGACCTGTGTGAGCGTCTCCATGGCCTGACAGTACATCATGATCTGTATTCAGGAAAGGATGAACTGTTGCGGCCGGATTGGCGGGCGATCCGACCGCGGTAGTGCGGGCCGCGCAACGCGGCTGCGACGAGTTCGTGGCGATCGTGGCCGCAGCCGTCGGGGAGGGGAGCGCCCAGCGATACTCGGCCATCCTCCTGACCGGCGCACACGGTGCTGCCGGTCTGGAGGCCAGCGGCCTCCTCACCACCGACAAGTGGGACACGTCGGCTGAGGAACTGATCGACGCGCTCCTTGCCACCGTGCCCTACGCTGCATCGCCCGACTGCTCATAGAGGATCCCGAGCCGATCGATGCGCCAGAGCTGCCCGAGGATGATCAACGCCGGGCCCGATACGGTCGGCCACACCTCGAGCGCCACCAGGCCGTAGCCGAGCATGGCGAAACCGGCAAGCGCGTTCAGCGTCCAAATCCTCTGAACGACTTTGAATCCCTCCGGAATTCGGCCCCGATCGCGCATCCACATCCGCTCGCCGTAGATGCCCTTCGACGACCACGCCGTCGGCTTGTCGATCGGCGCGAACGCGTGCGGATTCCACCACAGCCACAGCGCCACCACGGCCAGAGGGACCAGTGCCCACCAACCGATCCAGGTGCGGCTCCAGATCGTCAGGATCGCCGGAGGGATGGCGGCGAATCTCGTCCACACGCTCCACGGATTGGCGTGGCGCCGCCACGCCTCGTCGCTCATGCCCGCCATGTGGGCATATCTGTCCAGGAGGCTCATCGCAGCATTCCCCTCGCGAGTGTGCGGATGGTGGCGTCGAGCACGGCTTCGTAGCCGGGTTCGAAGCGGTCGCGATGCATGACCACCAAGCCGATGGTGCGCATGACCTGGAGCAGCACTGCGGGCTCGATGTCGTCGACGAGGGTGCCCTCGGTTTGGCCCGCCGTCAGATAGTCGAGCAGTGGCGCCACGAGGCGCGGTGTGACACGGGCGATCTGCTCGCTGCCAAGCCGGTCGGTTACGGCGTCGAGTTCGTCGGGTCGGGTTATCAACCGCCGGTACATCGGGTCGTCGGCGAGCGTATCGGTGACGGTCCGCAACACCGTGGCGAGGCGATCCTCGTTCACGGGCGTCACGAGGGTGGCAGTGATGCGAGCGGCCATCGCCGGCGCCCGTCTCATCATCACCTCGAGATAGAGCGACTCCTTCGAGTCGAAGAACGCATAGAAACTGCCTTTGGCGATGCCCACCGCGGCGACAAGTTCGTCCAGTGAGGTCTTCTTCAAGCCTTGCGCGGTGAACCGCTGCTCGCCGGCGTCCAGCAGTGCGTCGCCGATACGTTGTCTCTCGCTCTGTGTGAACGCTGTCGCCATGGCTATGACTCTTTCTAGAATTTGGTCATAGCCTACGCCTGCTCGGGCCACGCCGCATCGAACGGCCCGTAGTAGGCGGTGGGGCTAGATGGCGCCAGGTGTCCCGGGCGGGCTCATCGACCCGTCCACGTTGGGCACCATCGCGGGGGCCGGAATTCCGCCCTCGGCCGCGTTGTCCCCGGGGATCCCGTCGTCGGGCACTTGGTCGTACATGCCGCCGAAGCAGGCCGGGTTCCACCCCTCCGTCGCGCATGCCGGATCATCCGGGCTCATGGGATCGAAGGCCACGGGCACCCGGGGCGCGGCTGAAGCAATGGGCGCCACGCCCGCCGGGATCACCACGGCCAGGACGGCTGCTCCACCGACTGCCGCCACGGCCGCTCGCCTCAGCGCGTTTCGTACCTCAGAATCCACCAACCAACTCATCTGCCGCTCCTTCATCCGGACTTCAACCGACACGGCTCGAGGTTTGCCTTCGCCGCACCGATTGTGCTCATACTCGCAGTTCCAGACGTGCTACGCGTGAAAATCGGAAGTTCGCTGACCGAACCTCCACCGCCGCTTGGAGTTTGACGGCCATGTCAAAAATGAGGTGGGCCGGCGCCCTCCGTAGGGGACGCCGACCCACCGCCGGCAACGATCAGTAATCCCAGGCGGCCGGCACACACCGGAAAGCGTCGCCGACGGACGCCACGTGGCAGACCGAAGGGAACGGCAGGTGGGTAGCCACCAGAGATTCTCCAGTTGCCGCCAGCTCGCGCAGCAGACGGACGCGAACCCGTGCAGCCTCCTCAGGATCGTGCTCGAATCCGTTCTGCCACTCGGGATTATCGAATCCGGGCGCGAACACTGCGTCACCGGCGAAGGTGAGCTTGTCTCCCCGGGACTCGAGACGGACGACGCTGTGACCGGGGGTGTGGCCACCGGTGCGCGAGATGAGCACACCCGGTGCCACTTCGTACTCGCTCTCGAATGTCCGCAGCTGGCCACGATATTCGTCGAGGAACTGCGTGGCCACCCTGCGCAGTACGTCGGGAATCGGCTGGGGCATGACGGTGCGGGAGAAATCGGGCGACTCCCAGAACTCGGCCTCCGCGGTTGCGGCGTGGATCTGCAGGTCCGGACGCAGCCGTTCCTTCAGCCCGTCGGTGATCAGCCCGCCGACGTGGTCCATGTGCATGTGGGTGAGTACCACGTCGGTTACCGAGTCGAGATTGACACCGGCCGCCTCCAACCGCTGGACCGTATTGCCGGCGCGCGGGAAGTCCGGGAATTCGAGCCCCAGGCCGGCATCGACGAGGATGGTCCGATCGCCGCTGCGCACCACCACCACGTTGAGTGGCCAATCGATCACGTCGGGCGGCAGGAAGTTGTCGCCCAGCCAGCCCGCCAGCTCGGCCGGCTCCGCGTTGGTGGCCAGCGTCGAGGCCGTAATCGGCAGCACTCCATCGCTGATCACCAGGACCTCGATGTCGCCGACTTGCACCGCATAGCGTGACGGCACCAACTCGCCGACCGGACTTCCGAGGCGTGAAATATTGTCCAAGCTCATGCGTTCTCCTCCTGAGGGCTGTACCGGAAGACATGGTGAAATGACCTGTCTCTCCCGGGGAACGCCGCCCAGCGGCGAGATTCATCCGGCGGTCGAACTGACCCGCATCGGGTAACCACGCGAGATCCGAGCCGATACGGTTGACCGATGGCGTCGGTCAGGCAGTTCCAGGTCACGTTCGACTGTGCAGAACCGGAACGCGTCGCGCGCTTCTGGTGCGCGGTGTTGGGCTACGTTGTACCGCCGCCACCGCCGGGGTTCGATGCGTGGGCGGATTTCGATCGAACGCTGCCTCCGGAGCTGCAGGGTTCGATGTTCGCCTGCGAGGATCCGTCCGGCGTCGGCCCGAGACTGTTCTTCCAACGCGTTCCGGAGGGCAAGGTGGCCAAGAACCGCGTGCACCTCGATGTGCGGGTGGGCGCCGGACTGGTCGGTCAGGAGCGGCTGGAGACGCTAGAGGCCGAGTGTGCACGGCTGGTCGCGTTGGGCGCTGATCGCGTCCGGTTGCTGGCCGCCGATGACATCAACGAGTCGTGCATCGTGATGCAGGACGTCGAAGGTAACGAGTTCTGCCTCGACTGACTCGACTGAACGGAAACAAGCTCATCGCGGAGCCGACATCGGCGGAAGGGCGTCGACGACGGGGGTGTTCTGCGCTGCCGCAACCCACCATTTCTCGGCGCGCCGAACCAGCACATACATCGCCATCTCGCTGAAGCCGCCGGACAGCGCGCTACGGCGAATCTGGGCAACCATCACTCCCGGTGCCGGTGAGACCGCCTGCGCGAGTTCGAACCGCGAGGCCGGCACGACCGGGGGACCGCTCATCATCTGCCGGTGGATCGGATTGAGATGTGAATACCCGTTGAGCACCATGCCTTTTGGAGTACCCCACAGGATGTCGGCTGCGAACATGCCGTCGTACACGTCAGCGTCTCCCGCGTCGCCGCCGCGTTGAAGGTGATCGATCAGATCGCGCACCGCCTGATCGCCGTCGACGGTCGGAGTGTCGAGAACTGGGCGTCGAGTCGTCATCGCTCAACCGTAGGAGCCCAAGTGCACTTGAGGTCAAGATGTTTCACCGGTGCGGCCGGAAGGTCGATCGATCTGCTCCCGGAGGATGTCGCCGTGGCCGGCGTGCCTGGCGAATTCCTCGATCATGGCGAGCAGCGTCCATCGCATGCTGACCGTACCTTCGCGGGGATTGTCCTTGGTGTCCTCGAGGTCGAATCGGGAGGCGATCTCGCGCGATCGCTGACTGGCGCGCTCGAACTCGGCGATGATGTCGGCCAGAGACTCGTCGTCGGCGACGACGAAGGTGCCCTCGTCGCGCTCCGAATAGCCGTCGCATTCGGTCGCGTCGAGTCCGGCCCAGAATCGTTGGAACCAGATCCGTTCCGCGGCGGCGGCATGCTTGATCAACGAGATCGGTGTCGTCAACGACGTCACGAGCCGCCGCCGGGCGTCCGATTCGGACAGGCCGCGTGCGGTTTCGATGAGTGCTTCGCGATTACGATCGAGCATGTTCTCGATGATCGATCGCTCTTCTCCATCGGTAATTCTCCTGGTAACCAAGTGATTTCACTCCATTCGGTAGCGGGATGTGGGCTGGTTCGTCCTGCGTCGGCCGGCATGTGAATGGTGAGCGGTACCGGCGGCCTGGCACGGATCGGCCGCCGATACCCACGCCCGTCACTGCGTGAAAGTGCTGCCCGCCGGTCCGAGGTGTCGGGGGAAGAACCGCGTGTCGATCCGGCCATCCGCAGGCACCTGCTGATGCCCGCCTGGGAAGGCGTGCATCACCTTGTCCAGCGAGCCGAACGCGTCGAACAGCTCGAGACCGAATTCGCGGGGGATTTCCTTGTCGCCCAACGGGAGCAGGTACTCGATCGGGATGGTCACCCGCTCTGCAGCGTCGAGTAGAGCGGCGTGCGCCGACACCCAACCGAAGACCGCAGCGGTAATCCGAGGTTCGACCGCCGCCAGCTGGATCCCGACGGCACCGGACAGAGATGCCCCGGAGTAGCCGATCGGTGCGTGCGCACCGAATTCGGGCAGGGCTTGCAGGGCGTCGATGGCCCGCTGCCATTCCGGGATTGCGCGCTCGGCCACCGATTGACAGTAATCGGCGAGGAGCGGAGCGAACGCTGGACTGCCTTGTTCTCGCGCCCGGCGGAAGGCGGCGATGCGGCGCTGGTCCTGCGAGCTTCGCGGCCGCTCACCGTGTCCGGGCAAGTCGATTGACACGACATGGAAGCCGTCAGATGTCACGGCGGAATGAGCGCGGGCCACGTGCCGTGGGGCCTTCTTGTCCAAACCCCCGGGGTGGCCGGCCAGGATCAGGGGAGCGCCCGGCGAACCGGAGTCCGGTGACCACAGCACACCGGTGACGCCGTCCAAGGTGAAGGTGCGTTCGATGACACCGTTCGAGGTTGTCTGCGAGGTGAAATGCATGGTGTTGCCTTTCGGGATTGCCGTTGTTCAGGCGCTCCCGGCGACACCTTCGTCGACCCCTCAACCGTGAACACGAGTGGGGAGCACCCACATGGTTGCTGCGTACATGGGTCTCACCTCCTCGCGTGATCTCACGGTTCCCGGGCACGGTATCAACGCGAACGCGGGCCCGTCCAATGGTTTTCCTCGTCACCCGGCCGGTCCTGAACGGGCGCTCAGAGTGTGTGCGTTCTGGTCGTGCGGAAGTCACGGTGAGTCAGGATGGTGTGATGCAACCCCTTCGGTATTCCATCAACGTCACGTTGGACGGCTGCTGTGACCATCGCGCAGTCATCCCGGACGAAGCCTTGCATCGTCACTCGACCGAGATCATCGCCCGGGCCGACACGCTTCTGTTCGGTCGGGTGACCTACAAGATGATGGAAGAAGCATGGCGGTCGCCGACGCCTGGGGAGATGCCCGAGTGGACGGAACCCTTCGCTCGCACCATCGACGCCGCGAAGAAGTACGTCGTATCGAGCACTCTGGACCGAGTGGATTGGAACGCCGAACTCGTCCGCGGTGATCTGGGAAAAGCAGTGCGAGAGATCAAGAGTCAACCGGGTAGGGGAGTGTACGTCGGTGGCGTGCAGCTTCCGATGGCGTTGGCGGAGCTGGGATTGATCGATGAGTACGAGTTCGTCGTACATCCCAGGCTGGTCGGGCACGGGCCGACGTTGTTCGCAGGGCTGTCCAAGTATGTCGACTTGACGCTCGTCGACCGCGTGGAGTTCGGCGCCGGCGTGATGGCGCTGAGGTACGTGCCGAAAAGGTAGAGCGGAGCCGTCAGCGCGCACTTTCCGTGAACCGCGCGAGTTGCTCGGCGACAGTGCCCCACCCCTCGGCGAAGCCCAGCTCGAGGTGGCGGTTCCTGGCAGTCGGGTCACCGTGCCGCGCGACGATGCGGTAGTCGGTCCCCTCGGCGTGATCGAGCATGGTGACTTCGGCTGTCATGGCGATCGGAGCGGGGTTCGCGGGACGCCACCCACTGTCGACGGCATTGGTGAACACCAACCGCTCGAACTCGTCGACCACCAGGAAACACGCATCCAGGTGCGGCACGAATTCTCTTCCGTCATCGCTCATCTGCGTCACGAACGCGCCTCCCGGGCGGACTTCCAACCGCTCGACGCGGCACGACGTCGGCGCCGGGATCCACCACTGGGCCAGGCTGGCCGGGTCAGTCCAGGCTTCCCACACGGCTTTGCGGGGCGCGCGAATGATCCTCTCGATGCTGAGGTCGAGATCAGGGTTCATGTCGGGTCCTTGTCCTTGTTGGTTTTGGTGACGAATTGCTCCAGTCGGTCGGTCCGTTCCTCCCAGACCCGCCGCTGCTGCATCAGCCAGTCTTCGACGACCGTGAGCCGTTCCCGGTTGAGCTCGCAGGTGCGCACGCGGCCGGCCTTCGCCGTGCGGATCAGGCCGGTCGACTCGAGCATCCGCACGTGCTTCATGAACGAGGGGAGTGTCATCGTGGCCACCCGGGCCAGATCGCCGACACTGGCCGGTCCGAGTCCGAGCTGATGGATGACAGCGCGTCTGGTCGGGTCCGCAAGGGCCAGGAAAACCTCGTCGAGTTCGGCCGAACACTGTGCCATGGGGGTAAGTATTCATCACCAAAATACTTAGCGCAAGAGCTAAGTATTACGTGGCGGCGTGTGCCCGCAGTTTCCGTGCTCCTTGGCTGCATGGGGGCCCATCCCGCCGTAGGAGAGAGCTACTGGTAAGCCTTACTGGTGGTGTTTACAGTAAGTTGCGAACCGTCCGATTGGCAATCGCTCCTTGCGCCCGGGAGGCAAGACCTGTGACTACATCTCCTGACGTCGTGAAGCGTCGCGTCGTTCACGTCGGCACCGGCATGACGGGCAGCGTTGCGTTGCGCGCCATCATCGACGACCCCGCACTCGAGCTGACCGGGCTCAAGGTGTCCTCGCCGGCGAAGGTGGGCATGGATGCCGGCGCGTTGTGCGGTCGTCCCGACATCGGCGTCGCAGCCACCGACGACCTGGGGGTGGTCCTCGACGCCAAGCCCGACTGCATCGCCTACTGCGCGACCGCCGTCCGACGAGAAGACGAGGTGATCGCAGACATCGTCGGCTACCTGGATGCCGGCATCAACGTCGTCACCATCTCCGCCATCCCCATGGTGTATCCGAATGCGGCACCGGCCAATTGGCGCGAACCGATAGAAGACGCCGCGCGTCGAGGTAACTCAACCTTCTACGCCACCGGGTGCGAACCTGGCTTCGTGAGCCTCAACCTGCCCACCGCCCTGCTGGCCGGCGCCGGGGTGATCGAGAGCTACCGCATGGACGAGTACGCCCTCGACCTCGACTTGTCCTACCCGATCTGGGAGGTGCTGCATGAGTCGATGGGTTTCGGAAAGCCCGACGGCCACGTCCCCATTCGCATCGCTGTCGGCAAGGTGAACAACGACTGGGAACCTGTCGTGCGCTACATCGCCGACACGCTCGGCGTGGACGTCCAACGAGTGGCACTGGACTGGGAGACGATCCTGGCTCCGCGCGACCTGGACACCGCGCTCGGGGTGATACCGAAGGACACCATCTGCGGCCACCGCTGGCAACTCGCCGCGATGCACGACGGGCGTCCCGTCGTATCGGTTCAGTACTTCGCCGCGGTGACCTCGACGCCGTGGCCCGACTCTTGGCCGCGCCCAGCGCAACCCGGTAAGGGAGGCATGGTGTTTCGCATCGAAGGAAATCCGAACATGACTCTCGATCTGCATCTGGACCCAGCACCAGGCGACTCCACCAACCCTGGCGTCGCCGCGACGGCAATGGCGGCCGTGAACGCCATCCCCGCGGTCATCGACGCCGCGCCCGGACTGCTGGGCGCGCCACTGGCCGGCCCGTCGATCGTGACCCGTCAGATCCGGCGCTGACACGTCCAAGCCGCCGATCATGACACGATGAATGTCAGCGCCGGGTGAGGGGTGAGAGGTGGCAAGCCGACAAACCGTCCGACGAGCGCGAGGCTCGCTGACTGACGATGCCATCGTGGAGGCAGCCTTCGCGATAGCAACGGAGTCCTCAATCGAGGAGCTCAGCATTCCGCTGGTCGCCAAGTCGCTGAACGTCGGCGTAACCAGCATCTACTGGCACGTACGCAACAAGTCAGAGCTTCTCGACGCCATGACCGATCGCGCGTTGCGCCGCAGCGGATTACCGGCGTTCACCGAGTCGAACGATTGGCGCGAGTCGTTGAAGGTACACGCACGCGGCGTGCGCCGGACCTTCCTCAGCGATCCGGTGTTGACGGATCTGATCCTTGTTCGAGGCACACTGAGTCCGCTGGCCCGACGGCTCGGCGAGCAGGAGACGCAGAAGGCGATTGCCAACATGATCGATTCCGGTCTCGACGAGCAGACAGCGCACGACACGTACTCGGCGGTGTCGGAACTGGTTCGAGGGTCGGTACTGCTCGCACGGATGACGCAGAAACACAGCGCAGCACAGAGAGCGGTGACTGCCGAGGGCGGATTCACCGGCGCCCCGGCACCGGTGAACGATCGAGCATTCGAACTTCTGCTGACCTCACTGCTCGCTGGGGCAGCGCTCTGATTCTGAGGTTTCAGTCGGTGCGTTCTACTGCCGGCTCCGAAATGGTGGCTCGTGGGGCGGACGCGACGACGGTCTCGCGGGCGCGTACCGTTGCGACTCCCATCAGGTGGTGCTGGTTCAGCCGGACTCCGATCCGATCGATCAGTCCGCACCGTTTTGGACTGTGAAGGTTGGCGATCTGCCGGGGTTTGGTCAACCGGCGCAACCGCCCACCACCCATCGCGTTGCCACGGCTTGGTTTGCGGCCAACTGAGGTCTGCGAAGATTCGGCTGAATCTGAGAGCAGGGGAGTCAGCCCTTCCAGACCACCTTGTCGGTACCGCCGGCGTCCCGGTAGACCACGCTGTCGGGAACCGTGCCCCCGCGTACGTCGAAGTAGATCCGTCCCGATGTCTGGGTGCCCGGCGCGATCGGCTGGTTGGGAAGGCCGTCGGTCTGGTGCCCCTTCATGTCCGCGTAGGTGGAGCTGTTGACCGCTCGAGCGTTGAAGTCGGAAATGTTGGGCGTCGGAGAGCCGCTCACGGCGCGGGCTGTGACATCGGAGTACCAGATGCCGTCGTTGTGCCCGCTGGGCTGCAGCGTGCTCACGGTGTAGTCGATGGCGCCACCCGGGCTCGGAATCTCAGCCGTTTGGCCGAACTGGAGGACTTCCGGGTCGGCGAACGCCGATGGCGCCGCCAGCACTCCGGCAGCCGCGATACCGGCGGCTGCTGCCGTCGTTTTCAATGCGATGTGCGAGAACGTCATGTCACACTCCCTCCGCCAGGTTCCTGCTGTTCAGGAATGACTACGTTCTGTTCCGCTGAGTGCGTAGCCAAACTGAGTGTTTTCAAACCTCAGTAACATCGGCTCGGTGAGTGAGGCACTTGACGAGGGCCCGTTCTTTCACGGCACCAAGGCAGAACTGCGCCCCGGCGACCTTCTGACGGCAGGGTTCAACTCCAACTACCGGCCCGAGGTCGTCATGAATCACATCTACTTCACCGCGCTGCGCGACGGCGCTGGACTCGCGGCAGAGGTGGCCGCGCTCGACGGGTCGACCCCACACGTCTACGAGGTCCTTCCCACCGGGCCCTTTGAGGATGATCCGAACGTCACGGACAAGAAGTTTCCGGGCAACCCCACGCGGTCCTTTCGGAGCGAATCACCGCTTCGGGTGGTGCGTGAAGTTACCGACTGGACGCGGCTGACGCCTGAGGCGCTGCAGATGTGGCGGGACCGGCTGGCGGCGATCCGCGACGACGAACGAGCCGAGATCATCAACTGACGAGAGGCGTTGTGCCACCGCGTCTTTCGTCCCCGCCTAGCCGCCGGAAAGCACTCGCACGGCTGGACGCCTGACGGCTTCCGGCACACGTTCTGGCAAATATCGAGACGGCCATCGATCACCGCTGCGCGGACGTCTGATCATCCGGACTGTACTGGCGTTTTGCCATCTCTTGAATGTTCCAATACAGTTCTCGGCTAATCGCCACGGTGCCGTAGTACCAGGCAAGGTGGCACGGATCACATTTTGGCAACCGGGGTGGTGGTTGCCACAGATGTGACGTGTCGGGCGGCAGGTCAATTCCTGCGTCGCCGCAGCTGTAATCCATGCAGCAAACTCTTGCTGGCGTGCGCCCGATCGTGCGGTGCTGGTCGCCGCACTGATGACCGGTGTGCAGTTCAACCCTGTCTTGCATCGCGAGGCGGGGTTGGAGGGGGGCGTTCGTGTCCGCCACACGAATCCACAAGTTCAAACCCCCCACAGAGGAGAGCAAGCCCATGCCGGGAGTCGACCGACTCATGGAGACGTTCGGAAAACCGAAGCACGTCAAGAAGATCATCAGCAGCGTGCTCGTCGCGTCGGGTCTCGGTGGCGCCACGCTGCTTTCTTCGCCGGTGCACCAGCATCCGTCTGTGGCGGTCCAACCACAGCCGGCGACCGACAGCGCTCCCAGAACGGTCGCCGCCCCACCGCCCGCCGCTGCGCCGGTGATCGTGACCAAGGACTCCAGCGCGCAGGACATCGTCAAGGCCATCGTGAGCCAGGGCAGGGCCGCGAAGCTGAGCGAAGATCAGATCAAGACGGTCATCGCCACCGCGAAGATCGAGTCCAGCTTCCGGCCGGCGGCGTCCGGCGGTGTGCAGGCCTACGGCGGACCGGGCGGCGCCGCTGACGAGGTCATCGGCCTGTTCCAGGAGAAAGCCAGTTTCGGAACCGTGGCCGATCGCCAGGACCCCAACAAATCGATCGCCCGCTTCATCGCCCGGTTCAGTGACGCGTTCAAGAAATACCGCATCACCAGCGGTGACGCCGTGCTGGCAGCCACGCTCGCGCAGAACCCGCAGCTGCTCAAGTACCACGGTGGGGTCGGCACGCAGTACTACAACACCGTCAAGTCCGCGATGAGCGCGGCCGCCGACCTGTACCGGGCCGCCGGCACCTCGCTGCAACCGGTGACCTGACGTTGGGCGCGGTCGCGCCTGGGTTGCAGAATTTCGTAACGGTTGCGATCGAGCAAAAGTTCGGCAGCGTAGCCGCGACGCCAGGACCGAAATTCTCCTGTTGACCTTAGTGTCAACTGCTGTGGCCGGACTGAACGATCACGTGAAGCGCTGGCGCACAGCGCTTCACCTCACTGTGTCGGCACTCATTGCCGCCGCTGTCGGCCTCGCCGTCACCCCCGTGGTGCACGCGGCTGCACCCGTTGCGACGTTGTCGGTGACGTCGACATGGCAGACCGGCTTCATCGCCCGCTTCGTCATCACCAACACGAGCGCGGTGCCCATGGCCGATTGGAGGCTTGAATTCGACTTGCCGCCAGGCGAATCCGTCTCACACACGTGGAGCAGCACCATCAGCCGATCGGGCACGCACTACGTGCTCACGCCCGTAAATTGGAATCGCATCATTCCACCCGGTGGCTCGGCGAAAGGTGGAATGCGAGGCGTACTCAGCGGTTCTTACACGCCTCCGTTGAATTGTGTTCTCAACGGCCAGTACTACTGCACCTAGCGGTCCGAGCTCGGCGCTTGGAATCCGCCGATCTGTTGTTCGAGCAGTTCAGCCAGGCGCAACGGGGTGCGGTCCTCGAACATCGGACCGATGAGCTGCACTCCTACCGGTAGACCTTCGGGGGACCGGCCTGCGGGTATCGCTGTCGCGGGCAGGCCGGGCATGGTGGCTACGCCAGCCCAGACGAGCTGGTCGAAGTAGGGGTATTCAGCGCCGTTGATGTCGAGCCGGCGTTGCAACGGATCAGGGTGGTGGTCGTGCGGGAACGCGGGAGTGGGAGTGATCGGACACACCACGGCATCGAACTCGCTGAACAACTGCCGCCAGCCATGACGATGGATCTCGCGACGGTGGTTCACCTCGATCCAATCCCGGTGACTCAGCACCATTCCGCGCAGCCGCGCCGCGTCGAGGGTCTGGTTGTCAGCACTCAGCCCAGCAGCGCGGGTCTGCAGCTGCTCGTAGGCCTCGATCGGGAATCGTGCGACGGAGCCGGAGAACTGCAACTGCGTGTACACGGTCGCGGCCTCGGCCAGATCGGGCAGCAGCGGGCTGTGCCGTTCGACGCGGGCCCCGTTGGCGACGAGAGCGTCGGCCACCCGGTTTACGCCGGCGCGCACTGCGGCGCCGGTCGCGATGAACGGGTGCTCCTCCAGGACCAGGACCCGGAAGTCGTCGAGCCTCTCGTGGCGCGCCGGCGGCAACGTCACCTCATGCGCCACGCCGAACGTCAGTGGGTCCGGTCCGGCCATCACGTCGAGCAGCAGAGCGAGGTCAGATGCAGTGCGCGCCATCGGACCGACAACGGCGAGATCGGCCTCGACCGGTAATGCCGGTACCGACGGCGGCGTCATACCTCGCATCGCTGCCAACCCGAGCGTCGGCTTGTGCGCGTAGATGCCACAGAAATGTGCGGGGGTGCGCAGTGAACCGGCGAGGTCGGAGCCGATGGACAGCGCACCGAAGCCGGATGCCAGGGCGGCCGCCGATCCGCCGGAAGATCCGCCCGACGTACGACCGTGATCCCACGGGTTGTGAGTGGTGCCGTAGATGTCGTTGAACGTCTGGATGTCTTGCAGCCCCAAGGGGACGTTGGTCTTCCCGAGTATCACCGCACCCGCGGCTTTGAGGCGCGACACCTGTACTGCGTCTTCGGACGGCATGAAGTCCCGGTACGGCGGCATGCCCCAGCTCGTGGGCAACCCGACCATGTTGTAGGACTCTTTGACCGTCACCGGAATACCCAACAGGGGAAGGTCCTCGCCCCGCGCTCGCGCGTGATCGGCTTGCCGCGCAGCCTCGCGTGCACGATCGAAGTCCGGCACACAAATCGCGTTGATCTGGCCGTCATGGCGGTTGATCGCAGCGATGGCCGCCTCGGTCAGTTCTACCGAGGACACCTCACCAGTGCGTAGCGCGACTGCTTGTTCTCCGGCAGGCCGAAAATTCCACTCCATCAAACTGACGCTAACGACTCACCGGTGAAGCCATAAAATCCCGCTTCTCGCAATGGAAAATCGCCGGAAAACCGTGCTTGAGGAGCAAGGACGAAGCCTGGGCTGCATTCTCGGCGTGGCACGCCGAAAAGCACTGATGGCGTTGGTCTGTTCGGAGCGACGAAGAGCGCGACCGCCTGCGCCACTCAAGTGTTTCCGTTATAGTCCGGCCGGGCGCGGGTTCAGCCACAGCCTGACCCAGACCACAGGACACGCGGGAGGGAAAACCCATGAGGACGAACGCATACCGCAACACAGCAGTCGCCGGCCTGGCCGCCGTCGCGCTGACCATTGCGGGCTGCAGCAACGGCAACAGCGTCGACACGTCGATGTCGCCTCAGGTCGGGTTGATCGCCACCTCCACGACGGAAACCCCTGGACAGCCCAAGGAAGTGAAGCTCATCGGGGATAGAGACGTCGAGGTGACGCTGACCGGCCCGATCGCCGCGAAGTACGCATCGGCAACCGAGGATCAGAAGGCAGCCCTGGGTAAGCCACTGACGGGTGACCGCAACGCGGGAAAGCGGGAGGGCGGCGTGTTCTTCCAGCAGTTCCAGGGCGGCGTGATCACCGCCAAGAGCGACGAGGCGGGTACGCCCGCGTACATCACCCGGGGCAAGATTCGGGAGGCCTGGAACGTCCCGCGCGACCCGGCGGGCGTGCCCGCGGTGACCGGCGATAACGGTTCGGTGGGTCCGCTGGGTGCACCCACCAGCGACGAGCAGCCCGACGGCGATCTGTTGGTGGAGACCTTCGAGCACGGCAAGGTCACCTACAACGCGAAGACCGGCCAGGTCGAGGTGACCGTGAACGGGAAGGTCGTACCGTCCGGGCTGTAGGAGCACGCGGCGCGCCGTTGCTGCGCAGTCTTCGACCAGGCCGGCGCGCCTATCCTGGTTGACAGGACCACAAGTCCTACCCACATGGCTGCCGCGACGGTACCCCGTTGCGACGGCCGGACACGAACGACGCCGCTCATTGCGACGCCCGGACACCCGGGAGGCAGCGATGTTCGAAGAGGCGAAGCTGTATGCGCCGGTGACGCGCTCGGAGGATGGCGTCACGGTTCATCTGGCTGCTGATCACCCAGGCGCGGTCGACCCGGAATACCGCGCCCGCCGCAACGCGATTGCCGCGCTCGCGATGGATTGGCAGCCCGGAACACCGCCACCGGTCGCGACATACACCGACGATGAGCAGGAGGTCTGGCGCATCGCGTGCGCCGAGCTTCACAAACTGCACCAGCGCCTGGCCTGCGCCGCGTACCTGCAGGGCCGGGAGCGACTCGGACTTCCCGAGGACCGGATCCCGCAACTCGTCGAGGTCAACGAGATGCTGGGTCCGCTCACCGGCTTTCAGTATGTGCCGGCAGCCGGGCTGGTGCCCCTGCGGGAGTTCTACGGACTGCTCGCAGACGGAATCTTCCACTCCACCCAGTACATCCGGCACCACTCCGTGCCGCTCTACACGCCTGAGCCCGACCTGATCCACGAGGTGGTCGGCCACGGCAATTGCCTGGCCCATGAGCGCTTCGCGACGCTGTACCGACTGGCCGGACAGGCGGCGCGGCGCGTGAAAACGACTGAGGCGCTCGAGTTCATATCGAAGGTTTTCTGGTTCTCCTTGGAATTCGGCGTGGTGCGTGAGCATGGCGAAGTGCGCACCTATGGTGCTGGGCTGCTCTCGTCATACGGGGAGATCCAGCAGGTCGATGCGGCCGACCTCCGACCGCTGAACATCGGCCGGATGGGTGTGCAGACCTACGACATCACGCATTATCAGCCAGTTCTCTTCTGCGCCAGAGGATTCAACGAGATCGAGGACGTTGTCGGCGCGTTCTTCGCAGACGTGGACGACGGCATGGTCGAGCGCCTGCTGCATGACGCGTCTCAAGTCACGGGGCGGTGATCGCTGGCCGGACAACCGCGACGCATTCGCCGAACCCGATGGTGGTCGCGCCTGGGCGGTGGGCTTTGGCGATGAGCACAACTTCGTCGCCGTCTTCGAGAAACATCCGGGTTTCGCCGTTGGGCAGCGTGATTGGTGTTTTTCCGCCATGGCTGAGCTCCATCAGGCTGCCTTCGGAACCGGTGATTAGACCGGAGAGGGTGCCGCTGCCGAGCAGGTCGCCGGGCTGTAGATCGCATCCATTGCTGGTGTGGTGAGTGAGCATCTGCGCGACACTCCAGTACATGTGGCGGCTCGACGAGCGCGAGATCACGTGTGGCGGCTCGCCATTGTGGCGCATCTGGGCCGTGGCGATGAGTACCTGCAGGTCAATGTCGAGCCCACCGATGCTGCGATGGCGGGGACTGTCGAGGTAGGGCAGGGGAGCGGGGTCGTCCGCGGGGCGTTCCACAGGGATCCGGAACGGCGCCAACGCTTCTGGAGTGACGACCCAGGGAGAGACCGTGGTACCGAAGCTCTTGGCGAGAAACGGGCCCAGCGGCTGGTACTCCCAGGCCTGCACGTCACGCGCCGACCAGTCGTTGAGCAGGCAGTAACCGGCGACGTGGGATTCGGCGTCGTCGAGCGTCACCGGCTCGCCGAGACGATTCCCGGGACCGAGCCACACGCCGAGCTCGAGTTCAAAATCCAGCCGCCGGGTGGGTGCCAGAACCGGGGCCGACGCACCGTGGTCTTTCAGTTGCCCTTGCGGCCGGGTGATCGGGGTACCGCTGACGCGCACACTCGAGGCACGTCCGTGATAGCCGATCGGAACCCATTTGTAGTTGGGTGGCAGGGGCTCGTCGGGCCGGAACAGAGCACCGATGTTGCGTGCATGGTGGATGCCGACGTAGAAATCGGTGTAGTCACCGATTCGGGCGGGCAGCAGCACGTCGACCTCGGGCAGTGGGGTGAGAAACCCGGCCACGGAGTCCCGGTTCGGCGCGCCTTCGACCAGCAGTGCATGCAGCGCCCTGCGTAGTGCGACCCGAGGTCCAGACCCCAAGGCGAACAACGCATTCAGCGTTCCGCCTGCGGCAGCTTCGGCCGCCGCCTGAGCTTCCCCGGTGAGCAACCCCGACGCGGCGAGTCTGCGCAGATCCAGAACCGCGTCCCCGATACGGACCACGCCGTGAGGTTCGCCGGCGGGACCGGCCACCACGCCGAACGGCAGGTTCTGCAGGGGGAAGTCGCTGTTGGAACCTGCGGAGGCGACCCAACTGTACGACCGCGGGTCATGGGTGAAATCCAGTGCTGGTGCCGACGCGGTCACGGCTTGCCCGGATCGAATCGCTTGACCAACCCGCTCCAGCAGTCCGCGTAATCCTGTTGCCGCTGAGGGAGGTTCGCGGCGTAGGTGGTGACCTTCTGCGGGAACCGGGTTTCGAACATGAAGGCCAGCGTGTCCTCTTGTTTGACCGGCTTCAGTTCTTCGGTGCTGGCGGCTTGGAAGGCATTGGCGTCGGGACCATGTGGAGTCATGCTGTTGTGCAGGCTGAAGCCGCCGGGGACGAATCCGTCTGGTTTGGCGTCGTAGACACCGTGCACGAGTCCCATGAACTCGCTCATCACGTTCATGTGGTACCACGGTGGCCTGAAGGTGTCCTCGGCGACCATCCACCGCTCGGGGAAGCAGACAAAGTCGACGTTGGCGGTACCCGGGGCCTCGCTGGGTGAGGTGAGCACCGTGAAGATGGACGGATCGGCATGGTCGAACAACACCGGTCCGACAGGGGAGAAACGCCGCAGGTCGTACTTGTACGGAGCGTAATTTCCGTGCCAGGCAACAACATCCAGCGGAGAATGGCCCAGATCGGTCTGCCACAGAGTGCCACCCCACTTCACATACATGGTGGAGGGGACTTCGCGATCCTCGTAGTTCGCGACGGGGGTGAGGAAGTCGCGTTGATTGGCCAGACAATTGGCGCCGATCGGTCCGCGTTCGGGGAGAGTGAAAGAGCCGCCGTAGTTTTCACACAGGTAGCCGCGGGCCGGGCCGTCGGGGACTTCGATGCGAAGCTTCACCCCGCGGGGGATCACGACGATCTCGCTGGGTTCGGCGTCGATGACTCCGAACTCGGTCCAGAAGCGAACTTCGCCATGCTCCAGGACGAACAGCATCTCGGCGTCGCCGTTGTAGAAATAGGCGTCGATCATCGACGACGTGACGGAGTAGACGCTGCAGGCAAACCCGGTTCGGGTCGCGACGTCCCCGCCGGTTGTGATGGTGCGGACGCCGGTGATGAACGTCGTTTCCTCGACCCCGGGATCAGGCATCGGCATTGGATTCCAGCGCATTTGGGCGATGGGCACGGGTGCTGCATCGTCGGGTGCCGAGCGCCACCGGGTGACCCCATCGGTGTGGACGGCGGTGAAGTGGCCCCAATGGGCCACGCTCGGCCGAATCCGGTACAGCCAGGACCGCTTGTTGGTGGCGCGGGGCGCGGTGAACGGTGAGCCGCTGAGCTGCTCGGCATAGAGACCGTAGGCGCACCGTTGCGGCGAGTTGCGGCCGACGGGCAACGCGCCGGGCAGCGCCTCGCTTTCGAAGCCGTTGCCGAAGCCCGACAGGTATTCGGTCATCACAGGTTCCCGCGCCTTTCCTGCTCACGCTCGATCGACTCGAACAGGGCCTTGAAGTTGCCCTTGCCGAAACCCAATGAGCCGTGGCGCTCGATGAGCTCGAAGAAGAGCGTCGGACGATCACCCAACGGCTTGGTGAAGATCTGCAGCAGATACCCGTCCTCGTCACGGTCGACGAGGATGCCGCGCCGTTGCAGTTGCTCGACCGGCGCCCGCACCTCGCCGATGCGGGCGCGCAGTTTCGGGTCCTCGTAGTAGGCATCCGGGGTGTCGAGGAACTGCACGCCCTCTTGTCGTAGCGCGTCGACGGCACGCAGGATGTCGTTGGTTGCCAGCGCCAAGTGCTGGACGCCGGGACCGCGGTAGAACTCCAGGTACTCGTCGATCTGCGACTTGCGCTTGGCCGCGGCCGGTTCGTTGAGCGGAAATTTCACCCGGTGGTTCCCGTTGGCCACCACCTTCGACATCAGCGCCGAGTAGTCGGTGGCGATGTCATCGCCGATGAACTCGGCCATGTTCACGAACCCCATGACCCGGTTGTAGAAACCGACCCACTCGTCCATCTTGCCGAGCTCCACATTGCCGACCACGTGGTCCAATGCCTGGAACAGCCGCGGGGGAGCACCGTCACGCTTGACGTAACTGCTCGTGGCCGGCTGATACCCCGGCAGATAGGGACCGTTGTAGCGGGTGCCGTCGACCGCCCGCTGAACCAGCGAATGTCGCGTCTGCCCATAGGTCGCGATGGCGGCGACTCGCACGGTGCCGTGCTCATCAGACAGGTTGTGCGGTTCTTCGAGCACCGTTGCGCCGGCCAGCTTGGCCTGCGCAACGCACTTGTCGACGTCGGGAACTTCCAACGAGACATCGACAACGCCGTCACCATGCCTGGCGTGGTGGGCAACGAGCGGGCTGTCGGGACTCACCGCGCCCTTGAGGACGAACCGGACAGAGCCCGACCGCAGCACGAACGCCTTGTGGTCGCGGTTGCCGTTCTCCGGTCCCGAGTATGCGACCAGTTCCATGCCCCATGTGGATTGGAAATAACTCGCGGCCTCGGTGGCATTGCCGACCACGAAGACGATGGCATCCCAACCGGTTACCGGAAACGGGTCCTTGCTCAGGTCGTAATCGACCAGGCCCACCAACTGCTTGAGCTGGTTGACGTCCAGGCGGGCCTGCTTCTCCTGATCGGTCAGGGCGATCTGGTGCGTCATGTTGACATTCTTCTCTCTTGTGCATGATCTCGATGCCGGGTTTGCTCAGCAGCCCCGGGAGAAGTGGCGGGGGAGACCCATCGGCTGTGGTCTCAGGCCGGTTGCATCCTCGGTCGAACTCCAGACAGCGGGACAAATGCCCTGGTAGCGTGGGGTATGAGCGCACAACAGTTGATATTTCACCCCGCCCATTGCGCCGACGAACTCATCGACGCCTATCTCAAACACGAGGACCGGCTGCTCGCCGAAGCCGCAGGCGACGCCACCGGCGCGGGCGAGTACCGCAACCGCGGAGACGACGACGTCGTTGCGGCGCTCATCGCCTGGAAATTGAAGGCGGAAGACCGCGGTAGGCCCCTCGCCGAACAGGACTGGACCAGCCTGGTCCTCGAGCTGGTGCACCGCGCTGCCGCGCAGCGGCGATAGTCGGATGACGCGATTTGGCGGGCCCGGCGGTAGTGCGTCAGTGGCGGGTTCCATTTGCCGGTAGCGCTGCATCCGAAGTGCCGCGCGAGTGGGCCGCCGCCCTGGCAGCCGTCACGCGTGATCTCGGATGCCGGCGACAGGGGAGAGCCGTCAGGCTGGATGGCGTCGAATGGACGCTGACAGTGTTCTCGGACAGTTCGGTAGCGATCGGATTGGCGACGTTGACCGATGACGCCGACCTGGGCGCATTCTCGGCCGGCCGCGGTTTCGCGCTCGAGACCACTTCCGCGCAAGCCATGGTTTGGGTCGCGTCAGCACTTCAAGACGAACTGGCTGGGTACGAATTCGTGCAGTGGCCATCGGAGGGTTCGCGGCTGCTTGTGCCGGATCTCAGGGACAGCACAGCGGTTTGGGTCGACCACACCGGCCGAAAGGTAGCCCGGATCGGTGCATTGTGCACGGGGTAGGCGCGCCGAGTGCGTTATCCCAGAATCGCCCGCGCAGCCCGCTCCGCGATCAGCATGACCGGCGCGTTGGTGTTGCCGGACGTGATGGTGGGCATCGCCGAGGCGTCGACCACTCGAAGGCCGGCGACGCGATTCACGCGACAATCGGTATCGAGCACCGTGGCAGGTGACCGCGGAAGTCCTTGTGTGTCAAAAGCTCCCATCGCGCAGGTGCCCACGGGGTGGAAGATCGTTGTTCCGAGTTCACCGGCGGCCTGCTGCAGGTCTTCGTCGCTCACCAGTTGCGGGCCCGGCAGCAATTCTTGGGGGCCGTAGGGGGCCAACGCGGGCGCCGCCATGATCTGCCGGGTCATCCGGAGGCCTTTCACGGCAGTGTGACGATCGGCGTCGGTCGACAGGTAATTGCAGGCGATCTTCGGGTTGGTCAGCGGATCGGCACTGGCCATGCGCACATGACCACGCGAGCTGGGGCGCAGATTGCAGACCGAGGGTGTGATCGCGCCGAAACTGTGCAGCGGTTCGCCGAACTTCGGCAACGACAAGGGCTGCACATGCCACTCCAAATCCGGGCTGGCCAGCGCGGGATCGCTTTTCGCGAACGCCCCGAGCGTGGAGGGCGGCATCGTCATGGGTCCGGATCGCAACGTCAGATACTGAAGCCCCATGCCGCCGCGGGTGACCCAATTCCGGTACAGCGTGTTGACGGTGCGGGCGCCCTGCACCTGGTAGACCGTCCGGAGTTGTAGATGGTCCTGGAGGTTTTCACCCACTCCTGGCAGGTCGACTGCCACCGGCACTTGGTGCTGGGCGAGCAGCTCGGCCGGGCCCAGACCCGAGACCTGCATGAGATGCGGCGAGCCGATCGCTCCGGCGCTCAGGATCACCTCGCGGCGGGCGCGAACGTCGACGAGCTGGCCGTCTTTGAGCAGCCGCAGGCCGGTGACACGGTGCTGAGCCGTGGTCCAGGCACCGCGACGCTGATCGTCGTGGACCTGGTCATCCATCAGCAGCCGCACGGCCTGCGTCTGGGTGTAGACGGTGAGATTGGTGCGGTGGGCGATCGGATGCAGGAAGGCATCGGCCATCGACCAGCGGCGGCCGCGCCGTTGGTTGACGTGAAAGTAGGCGCTGCCGGAGTTGTCGCCCCGGTTGAACTCCTCGATCGGGGAGATGCCCACCTGGGCAGCGGCGGCCTGCCAGGCATCCAAGATCTTCCAGCGCACCCGCGGCCGCTCCACGCGGATCTCACCACCGACGCCGTGCCACTCGTCGGCTCCGCTGAAGTAGTCCTCCAGCTCCTTGTAGATCGCCAGTGTCTCGCCGGGACTGCCTGGGCCGCCCCATAGCCAGCGGTCGTCACCGGTGGCTTGCGCCCACAGCTCGTAATCGCTTGACTGCCCGCGCATGTGGATCATGGCGTTGATCGAGGAGCAGCCGCCGATCACGCGACCCCGTGCATAGTGGATGCTGCGGCCGGCCAGTCCGGGATCGGCCTCGGTGGTGAAGCACCAGTCGGTACGGGGGTTGGCGATTGTGTACAGATAGCCGACCGGCACCTTGATCCAGAACCAGTTGTCTTTGCCGCCGGCTTCGATCAAAAGCACGCGGTGGTCAGGGTTGGCGCTGAGGCGATTGGCGAGCAGGCAGCCCGCGCTGCCTGCTCCCACGATGACGTAGTCGAATTCGGCGACGGGGCTCATGTTCCTCCATGGCGTCGGATGCGTGTCCTAGTGTGCGCGATACATATCCGGTGTATGCACAGTGTGGGTGGCTGTTCGCTGAATTTCGCGCCTTGACCTGAAGTTTGGTTGAGATTCTAGGCTCGGGATCATGGTTTTCACCGCGGCTGAACGTGCATATCTGGAACAGCAGGGGCTCTGCAGATTGGCCACCATCGGGCCGGATCAGGTGCCCAACGTGCGTCCCCTGGGATTCCGCCTCAACGCTGACGGAACGATCGACATCGGCGGCCCCAACCACCGCTCGACCCGGCGATTCCGCAACGCATTGGCACGTCCGAGGGTCAGCTTGGTCGTTGACGACATGACTCCCGACGTCCCCGGCGCGATCAAGCCAGGGATGGGTCGCGGGGTGGAGGTGCGCGGCTACGCCGAGGCCATAGTCGTCGATGAGCCGCCCGTCGCCCCGGATTGGTTCAGCCACGACGTCTTGCGCATACATCCCGAGAGGGTCATCAGCTGGCACGTTGATCCCGAGATACCCGACGGTGAAGCGCGCGACATCTGCCGGGAGCCCTGATGGGTTCGATGCGCGCAGTGGGTGTCGCGGGCAGCAAAGTCGGATTTCACGACCTCGACGATGCGGCCGATCAAGCACGCCAGGCCGAATCGCTGGGGTATTCGAGTTTATGGATACCCGGCGGGCGCGCCAACCTCCTGCCGATGCTCGGCGCTGCGGTCCGCAGCACCGAGAGCATTCAGGTTGCCCCGGGGGTTATTTCCGTCGACAGGGTCAAACCCGGTGACGTGGTCGCCGCCTTCGATGAGCTTCATCAGGACTACCCGGACCGCTTTCTCGTCGGTCTCGGCGGTGCGCATGGACAGCGTCCACTCGGCACGCTCAACGGCTACCTAGACCATCTCGACTCCGGCGGCGTGCCGGCCGAATCCCGAATCCTGGCTGCGCTCGGCCCCAAAATGCTTGCGCTGGCGCGCGATCGCGCCGCAGGCGCATACCCGTTCCTGGTGACGCCGTCCTACGTTGAGAGCGCGCGCGCAACGCTGGGCCCGCACCGTCAACTCATCGTGCTGCTGATGGTCATCCCGATCACCGACCGCAGCGCCTCCCGGCGTGCAGCCGCAGCTGCATTGAGCTTCTTCACCACGTCGCCCGGCTATCGCAACAACCTCCGGCGTCAGGGCTTCACTGAATCCGAGATCGACTCCATCGCCCCGCGATTGGTGGATTCGGTCACCGCCTCGGGCGACGCCGACGCCATTGCTTCACGGGTTGCCGACTATCACGCCGCCGGCGCCGACCAGGTCGTGCTGCGCATCACTGGGGTCGACGACGACGAGGCGGTCTGGCGGCAGCGTCTCGCACCAGCAGCGATCCCATGACCGTTGAGCCGGCGGTTTGTGGTCACCCGTTGTCCCGCCACGTGAGCACCTGCTTGAGGGACGTGAGGTCGTACCCGTTGTCGGCGGTGAGTTCGGTCTGGAACAACGTCACGCCCGCTTCGCGGAAGGCATCGGCGCTGTCCTCGTCCTGCCACAGCGTCGAGCGTTCGATGTCGGCGCCGTTGCGGCCGAACGTGGCCGCCAGCTCGTCGACGCGGTCGCTGGACTTGCGGAACGCGTCGAGCTCTTGGAACGCGTGCCAGATGTCGGCGTGCCGGGCAACGGCGGGCAGCGAGCGTTTGGGCCCGGTGCCGCCGATGAGGATCGGCAGCTTGCGCACGGGCGGCGGGATCAGTGCAGCCAGCCGGTTCTCGATACGGATCAGGCTCTCGTCGAACAGATCGAAGCGGGAGCCGAAGGTGCCGAAGTCGTAACCGTAGGTGGTGTAATCCTTTTCGTACCATCCGGCGCCGAGGCCGAGGATGAGCCGGCCGCCGCTGATGTGATCGACCGTGCGCGCCATGTCGGCGAGCAGGTCCGGGTTGCGGTAACCGACTCCGGTGACGAGGAGCCCGATCTCGGCATGCGAGGTGATCTCACCCCACGACGCGAGCGCGGTCCAGCCCTCGAAGTTGGCAACGTCGGGTTGCTCGTCGAGCAGGATGGGTTTTCCGTCGACGATGGCCTCTAATGCTGGACGGTGGAAGTGGTCGTAACCGAAGATCACGTCGGTGCCGAGGTCGTCGGCGGCCAGCACGGCGTCGCGCCACGTGCGGTAGTCGGGCGCACCGCCGGGCTGGATCTGCACGGCGACGCGAACGGGACGGGTCATGTGAATGCTCCTGAGTCGGGGAAGTGCGACTCCTGAGGCAAGTTGGCCAGGTGCGGAATTATTCCGGCACGAGCGTGGACGATTGCTCCCGACTGGTGAGCGCCGCGACTCCGAGGCCGGCGAAAAGCGCCGCACCACCTCCGGCGACGACAGCGCCGGTAGTCGAGAGGGTTCGGGCCCGGATCCCGCGCACGGCAGCGATGACGTCCAGGAGGTCGGTGAGCAGTCCTAGCTGCAACGCGCGAGTTTGCAGTCGTGGGGAAGCGGTATCTGTGATCGCGACGGCCAGCGTCAGCTCACGCGAGCCGAAGAGCTGAGTAGTGAGTGGCTGGTCCCGTCCGGCGCTGAGTCCCATGAGCCGACCTGTGGTGTTCGGAGCCAACCATGCGGCGATGCCGGTTGTGAACCGTAGGGCGGCAAAGGCGCGAATGAGCACGTTGCGATTCATCCTCGCAACACTTCAGGAAAACCCGGAGCCCTTCAAGGAACGGCTTGAGGCCAAGTGCCGGCGCCGTGCGCGTGTTAGTTGCGTCGCAGTGTCAGAGCGCGTCGTACACCGCGGCGATGAGCCGATAGGCGCGGCGATCGCCGGCCAGCCAGTCGCGGCGCAGATTGGGCACGAAGGCGAAGGCGAGCTTGTGTTCGAGATCTGCCAGTCCCACCGAGCCACCGGCCCCCGGGTGGCCGAAAACAGTCCGTTGTGCAGGTTCGGGCACCACGAAGTTCTGCGACGGCAGCATGTAGCCGAGCCCGAATGCGCTTTCCAAGCGCAGCACCCGGTCTTGGCCGCGTACGCGTTCGGTGATCGCCTCCCGCAGAGGATCCTCTGCGATCAGCGCTCCGCCGATCAGGTCGCAATAGAATTTGGCCAGATCACGAGCGGTGGTGACCAGGCCGGACGCGGGCCAGCCGCCCGCCAATACCTCTGGATCACTATAGGAAGCAACGGGATTCGACGATGCCCGGATGAACAGCGATTCTGAGTCGGCGAACGCGGCCACCATCTCGGCGACTGTGTCGTCGGGTATCGGCGGCGCGTTCTCGGCGGTCCAGGCACGCTGCTCGGGAGGTGGCGAACTGACGCGGGCAGCTTCGCGCACTGCCGCGCCGGAAGCGCCGATGAGCAGCTGATCGCCCAAGTGGCGCCGGGTGAACTCGCCGACTGTCATACCGGTGTGGCGGCGCACGTATTCGCCGACCAGCCATCCGAATGTCAAAGCGTGATAACCATGTTCGGTCCCGGGCTGCCAGAGCGGGGATTGGCCCGCCAACAAGTCGGCCATGGCCGCGGGATCCGCGGCATCGGCCGCCGAAACCGGGCGTTCCAACACGGGCAGGCCGGCGCGGTGGGCCATCAGGTCGCCCAGTGTGGTGTCGTGTTTGCCGTGTTGTGCGAATTCCGGCCACCAGGTGCTCACCGGTTCGTCGGCGCCGTGGCCGCGTTGCTGGGCGACCATGAGTGCCGCGGTCGCTGTCACGCCCTTGGTGCAGGAGAAGGTCGGACACGCGGTGTCGCGCGTCCACGGACGCCCGGTCCGTCTGTCGGCGATACCTCCCCACAGATCCACCACCGCACGGCCGTCGACGAATACCGCTACCGCGGCGCCGAGGTCGTCGCCGTCGGCTAAACCTGCTTCAAAGACGGCTTTCACTTCCGCGAACGCGGGGTCGGCGTGTCCCGCTGCCGAACTGGACATGCACCGAATTAGAACACGTTCTAGTGGCGGCCGAGTGCGGTTCGCGGAGGTCTACTGCTCCCTCGCCCCGATCAGAGCTTCCGAGATCACGCTGGTCGCCTTCTTGAGTGCGGGAACGGCTCGGGCGATCAATTCCTCACTGAAATGAGCTGCGGGCCCTGAGATGCCGATCGCCATCGGGGTCGGAGCGCCGGGCACTGCCATCGCGACGGAGCGAACACCGATCTCGAGCTCCTCGTCGTCGATGGCATACCCGTCGACGCGCACGCGTTCGACGTTCGCGAACATCGCGGAGAGGGTGGACGCGCTCTTCTCGGTCGGTGCGGGAAGCCCAGACTGCGTGACCAGTTTCAGGATGCGCGCATCATCCAGCTCACCCAAGACGGCCTTGCCCACCCCGGACGTGTGCAGACCGACGCGTTTGCCGACCTCGCTGTTCGTCTGCGTCAGGTTCGATGGCAGAACCTGCCCGGTGTAGATCACCATGTCACCGTCGAGCACCGCGAGACTCGCCGTCTCCGACAGTTCGTCGACCAACGACTGCAGTACCGGCGCGGCCACCGCACCCAACTGGCGGTTCGCCACTTCACCAAGCCGAATCAATCGCGGCCCCAGGGCGTAGCGGCGATTGGGGAGTTGGCGCACGTAGCCGATCGTGACCAGCGTGCGCAGGAGACGGTGAATGGTCGGCGGCGGCAGTGGCGACTCCGCCGACAACTCCGTCAGCGAGCACTCTCCGCCCGCACGCCCGATCAATTCCATCAACTCGAACGCCCGCTCCACCGACTGGACGCCGCCCGACTTCTCCGCCATACAGTCCACTCCCAGCTGATGACTTTCGTTCCATCAAACACGCGCACGAATATTTCCGCAATATGGAAAAGATATTGCTGGAGAATGACGTGCATCAGGCACGTTCGGACCTCGCATTAAACTCCACAATGTGGAATCCTGTTTTGACGGAGACTTCCGGAGATGGAGGGGAGACCTGTGAGACGACGCCTCAGCGATGCGGTGCTGGCCGACGTCGACCGCCGCCTCTCGGCCGCCGACGCACAATTGGTGAACCGATACCCCGGCGATGACGGCCGTCGGCAACCGGTACACACGGTCTACATCCCGGGCAACCGGTATACGGCGACGATGCCCGCCGACTGGGGATCCATGGCGCTCGCCGCCGCGAGAGAGGCGGGCGGGCTCGACGCGGTCGCTGCACTCGTAGGGGCGAGCAGCGGAACCGATTGTGCGCCCGAGACCCTCGCGGCCCTCGTCGAGGACAAGCTGACCACCGAGCCGATCGAAGACCTCCGGATCGACTTCGAGGACGGTTACGGCACTTTCGACGACGCGACCGAGGACGCTGACGTCGCACAGGCGATCGCCGCACTGCGGATCGCGCTGGACGCGGGCACCTCGCCGCCGTTCGTGGGCACCCGCTTCAAGTGCTTCGAGGCAGGCACCCGGGCGCGTGGGTTGCGCACGCTGGACATGTTCGTCAGCGGACTCGTCGAGTCCGGCGGCCTGCCCGACGGTCTCACCCTCACCCTCCCGAAGGTGACGTCCGTCGACCAGGTTGAGGCGATGGTCGTGGTCGCGAGCGCGCTCGAAGATGCGAACGGACTGCCGGCCGGCCGCATCCGCTTCGAAGTGCAGGTCGAGACACCGCAGGCGATCCTGGGCGCCGATGGCCGCGCACCCGTCGCCCAGTTCATCCACGCCGGCCAGGGCCGCGTCAGCTCGCTGCACTACGGGACCTACGACTACTCGGCGTCCCTCGGTATCGCCGCCGCCTACCAGTCGATGGAGCACCCGGCGGCAGACCACGCCAAGAACGTCATGCAGCTCGCCGTCGCAGGCACCGGTGTTCACATGTCCGACGGATCGACCAACATCCTCCCGGTCGGCGACCCCGACAACGTCGCCAAGGCCTGGAAGCTGCACGCGCGCCTGGTCCGGCGCCATCTGGAACGCGGCATCTACCAGGGCTGGGACATGCATCCCGCCCAACTCGTCACCCGACATCTGGCGACCTACGCGTTCTACCGTGGTGCCTTCGCGCCTGCCGCGACCCGCCTGCGCAACTATGTCCACCGGCTCGACTCGACCGTCATGGACGAGCCGGCCACCGCCCGCGCACTCGCCAACGTGATCCATCGCGGCAGCGTGTGCGGCGCCCTCACTGCCGACGAGATCGAGACCGCCACCGAGCTGTCCACATCTACCGTGCGCGACATCGCGCTCGGCCGCACAACCAGGAGCAATCAATGACGACTGCGTCGTACTACACGCCTCGCGGCGGCCTGCCCCCGCAGACCGATCTGCTGACCGACCGCGCCATCGTCACCGAGGCCTACACGGTGATCCCGCGCGGCGTCCTCTCGGACATCGTCACCTCGGTGTTCCCGGAGTGGACCGATACGCGCGCATGGATCATCAATCGGCCGGTCGCCGGTGGTGCGACGACGTATTACCAGGCGATCGTCGAGGTCAAGCCGGGCGGCGGGGCGCAGCGACCCGAGCCGCAACCCGAGGTCCAGAGCTTCCTGTTCGTCACCTCCGGTGCACTCACCGTCGACGCGGCGGGCCAGTCGCAGACCCTCACCGAGGGCGGCTTTGCCTACCTTCCCGCGGGCACCGACTGGTCGGCCCACAACAACGGCGACGTCGACGCCACGTTCGTGTGGATCCGCAAGCGCTATGAGGCCATCGAGGGCCACCCGGTATCGGTCAAGTTCGGCAACGAGCAGGACATCGAACCGTCGGCCATGCCGGGGACCGACGGCAAATGGCGCACGACACGCATGCTCGACCCGCAGGACCTCGGGTACGACATGCACGTCAACATCGTCACCTTCGAACCCGGCGCGACCATTCCGTTTGCCGAGACCCACGTGATGGAACACGGCCTCCTGATGCTCGAGGGCAAGGCCGTCTATCACCTCAACGGAGACTGGGTGGAAGTTCAAGAGGGCGACTTCCTCTCGCTGCGCGCCTTCTGCCCGCAGGCGTGCTACGCCGGCGGGCCGTCGAACTTCCGTTACCTGCTGTACAAGGACGTCAACCGCCAGATCATGCTCTGACGCGAAAAACCGGGCGCCTCTTCGGAGGCGCCCGGTGTCGTCTATCTCGTTGGCCTACAGCTGAAAAGGCCAGCCGATGACCTTCTTCTCGCGGGGAGTCGCGTAGGTCCGCACCTTCGACGTGGACAGGCCCATCCGGACCAGCCCTTCGGCGATGGTGACCGCCGAACGGACTCCGTCGACGATCGGGACGCCGGTCGCGGCCTTCACCTTCTCTTCGAGTTCGGCCATGCCGCCGCAGCCCAGACAGATCACTTCGGCGTGATCGTTCTCGACTGCCTCTCGCGCCTGCCGGACGATCGCCTCGACCGCCCGGTCGGGATCTGATTCGAGTTCGAGCACACCGAGACCGGACGCCCGCACCGACGCGCATCGTGCGTCGAGTCCGGCGAGTTTGAGACGGTCTTCGATGAGCGGGACGGTGCGATCGAGCGTGGTGACGACCGAGTACTTGTGCCCGAGATACATCGCGGTCGACGCGGCCGCCTCGGTGATGTCAACCACCGGGACGTCGAGCAACTCCTGCAGACCTTCCCGGCCGTGCTCGCCGTATCCGGCCTGAATCACCGCGTCGAACGGATCGGGGTACGACGTGATCGCGTCCATGACAGCGATGGCCGCGAGATAGCTCTCGAAGTTTCCTTCGCACGAGTCCGCACCGAAACGCGGTGTGATACCGACGATCTCGGTACCCGGCGACGCGACACCGCGCGCCGACTCCGCGATCGCATCGGTCATCGAGACCGTCGTGTTGACGTTGGCTACGAGGATTCTCATGACGGGTCCCTACTAGTGCGTGCTGGCCACGGCGATCGGCTCGCCGGAGACATCGTTGAACGGACCTCGGCGGTCTGCGACTACCAAGTACACGATCGCACCGAGCCCTGCGCCGATGAACCAGGAGAACTCCGAGACAGCTTTGAACGCCGGAACGAACGCCAGCAGGAGGGCCACTACCGCCGTGATGACGAGGGCGACCACGGCGCGCACGTTGACGCCTTTCGCGTAGTGGTACTCGCCGTCGGCGTCGGTGGTGAACAGGGCCAGCACGTTGATGTTGGAGCGACGCACCAGCCAGTAGTCGGCCATGATGATGCCGAACAGCGGCCCGAGGATGGCACCGAGTCCACCGAGGAAGTAGTTGATGACGGCAGGCGCGTTGTACAGGTTCCACGGCAGGATCACCAGGCCGATGACAGCCGAGATGAGTGCTGCGCGACGGAAGTTCAGGTGCTTCGGGAAGAGGTTGTTGAGCGCGTAGATCGGAGCAACGAAGTTCGCCATCAGGTTCACCGCGATGGTCAGGATGAGCAGCGCGAGTGCCGCAAGCACCAGCAGCAGGGTGTTCGGCACTTCCTTGACGATGTCGGCGGGCGATTCGATGATGCGTCCGTCGATGCGGAACTGAGCGCCGGCCAGAGTGATGACGATGCCGCCGAACACCAGCATGTTGAGCGGGATACCCCAGAAGTTGCCCTTCACGATCGCCCGCTTCGACTTCGCGTTTCGCGTGAAGTCGCAGAAGTTGAGGACGAACGTGCCGTAGATCGCGACCCACAGGCTGGCGCCGCCGACGATCTTCAGCCACATGTCGAGGCCGGTCAGCGAATCGGGTGTGGTCCACGCGATGGACCAGTCGGCGTTGTTGAGCATCCAGGCCGCAAGCGCGACCATCGTGATCAGGATGACCGGACCGGCGAACGCCTCGTACTTGCGGATCATTTCCATGCCGTAACTGACGATGACCACCTGGATCACCCACAGCGCGACGAACGAGATCCAGCCGAGCGTCGACAAGCCAAGGAAGCGGTTGGAGTCGAGGGTCTGGGCCGACGGCGTGAGCGCGACGATCAAGATGCGCAGCACCACGGACGCCAGGTAGGTCTGGATGCCGAACCATGCGATCGCGACCGCGCCACGGATGATGGCGGGGATCTGCGCGCCGCGGATACCGAAGGCGATGCGGCTCATCACCGGGAACGGGACGCCGGTCTTTTCTCCCATGAACCCGGACAGGCTGAGCAGTAAGAAGAGGAAGGCGCCGCCGAGTCCCAGCGCCACCAGGATCTGCCACCCACCGAGGCCGAGGGCGAACAGTCCGATCGCGAACGAGTAGTTGCCCAGGCTGTGTACGTCGTTGGCCCACAACGTGAAGATGTTGTACGCGCTCCACCGTCGGCCTTCGCGCTTGGTGGGCGCGAGATCGGCGTTGTACAGATGCGGACTCACGTGGGCGAATGGGGTTACATCGTCTCGATTGGAGTCGTCGATCAGCCCGGTGGACTCTGTACTCATGGGTAAGCCTGTCACGGTCGGAGCGTCGACGCCCAGCGCCGTCGCAAACATTCCACTCTGCGGAAGAAATACTCCACAGTTTTGATAAGTAACGCGTATCTAGACGCCGCGTGTCAAGCTTTTCGCCCGATTGACTGTGTCGGCGCTCACACATAATGTTTATCTACGATGGGGTTCTACTTCCACGATGAGGAATCATGTTCGTAACATTGGAGAGCTGCCGATGACCGCCGACGCCCCTGAACAGTCGAATCGACCCGATTACGACCTGGTGGTCCGCGGCGAACGCACCCTGACGACGGCAGGAATCGTCGCTCGCGAGATCGGCATCCGCGACGGTCGCGTCGTGGCGATCGAGCCGCTGGGGAGTGGCCTCACCGGCGCGGAGATCGTCGAACTCACCGACGACCAAGTGATGATCCCCGGCTTGGTCGATACGCACGTCCACGTCAACGAGCCGGGCCGCACCGAGTGGGAGGGGTTCGATTCCGCTACCCGCGCAGCGGCGGCCGGCGGTGTGACCACGCTGATCGACATGCCGCTCAACTCGATCCCGCCGACGGTCAATGTCGAAGCACTCAACGCCAAGCGGGCGGCGGCGTCGGGCAAGACGCACATCGACGTCGGTTTCTGGGGTGGCGCGATCCCCGGCAACACCGACGATCTGCGCGGCCTGCACGACGATGGCGTGTTCGGCTTCAAGTGCTTCCTGCTGCACTCCGGCGTCGACGAGTTCCCGCATCTGGACGCGGACGAGATGGAGAAGGACATGGCCGTGCTGGCCGGCTTCGACTCCATGATGATCGTGCACGCCGAGGACTCCCGCGCCATCGACCATGCCCCCTCGGCCGAGGGGGACCGGTACGAGCGGTTCCTGGCGTCGCGACCGCGCGGCGCCGAGAATGTGGCGATCGCCGAGGTCATCGAGCGCGCTCGGTGGACCGGTGCCCGCGCACATATCCTGCACCTGTCGTCCTCGGACGCACTGCCGATGCTCGCCACCGCGAAGCGCGACGGCGTCAAGATCTCCGTCGAAACGTGCCCGCACTACTTGACCCTGCTGGCCGAGGAGATCCCGAACGGCGCAACCGCATTCAAGTGCTGTCCGCCGATTCGTGAAGCGTCGAATCGGGAACTTCTGTGGCAGGGCCTGCTCGACGGCACGATCGACTGCATCGTGTCTGACCACTCACCGTCGACGATCGACCTGAAAGACGTCGAGAACGGTGACTTCGGGGTTGCTTGGGGCGGCGTCGCGTCGCTGCAGCTCGGCCTGTCGTTGATCTGGACCGAGGCCAAGCGTCGGGGGATAGAACTCACGCGGGTGGTCGAGTGGATGGCGGCCAAACCCGCCGCGCTCGCCGGCCTGAACAACAAGGGCAAGATCGCGCTCGGCTACGACGCTGATTTCGCGATCTTCGAGCCGGAGTCAGCGCAGGTCGTCGACGTACACAAGCTGCACCACAAGAACCCGATCAGCCCGTACGACGGACGTGCACTCGCCGGTGTCGTGACCAGTACCTGGTTGCGCGGCAAGAAGATTGACTTCCAGACCGCACAGGGTCGGATGCTGCGGCGCGGAGGCGTGTAGCGCAAGGTGATCGTAGAATCACGGCGCGTGGACGTGAGCCTCGATGGTCGACCGGCGGTGGACGGAGAACCTGACCCTGCCGGCGCCTCTGAATTGGTGCGCGGAGGGTCTGCGCCGACGACCTAGCCTTGGGGCATGGGCGAGGGGATGGCCGTCGGATCATTGCGACGGGCTTACGAAGCGATGGTTTCCGCCGACGTCGGACCCTTCCTGCGGTCGCGTGGATTCGACGTGTCCGGCCCCAGCTTCGAGCGGAAACGGGGACCGCTCTATGACGTGATCAACTTTCAGGGCGACCGGCACAACGGGACCATGTCGTGGCATGGATTCTTCGTCAACGTGGGCATCGGATCGGCTGAGATCGATGCCGCGTGCCCCGGATACGAGCGAGCGGGGCATCCGCTCAAAGGTTCACTACTGCAACGTCGTTGGGAACATTTGGTACCTGATTTACCATACGAGGTGCGGTTCGCGCATGGCACCGACATGCGGGAGTTCGCCGCGGCTCTCTGCGGCGGTTTCGACCTGACTCTGGCTGAGATGGAACGGATAAGCACTACTGAGCAGTTAGTGCGATATGCAGTCGAGAACAACTTGCTCATCGAATACGACAAGACCTGCCGATACCTCGCCGCAATCGACGACATCGACATACTGACGGAATATGTCACGACGTTGCATAACTGCTTCGGGCATCAAAGCCGTTGGTCGATCTTCGACCGCAACATCAGCACGGCTGTTGGGTGCTGGGCGGAGGTACTGCGGGAGCGAGAAATTCTGGACCCGTAACCATGGCAACGCGGCCACATGACCCACGTGTCGAACGGGTTTGCAATGACCTCCACAGGTGTGTCTCACCGGTAATACGCTTGATGCATGACCGAGGTAGTGACAGTTCGCGACCTACGCAACCACGGTGGGGAAGTGCTGCGCAGGGTGGAACGGGGTGAGCGGATCGTGGTGACGCGTGATGGCACGGCGGTGGCCGAGCTGAGCCCGTTACCGCGTCGTAGTGTCAGTCCGACTGAACTGATTCGCCGTCGCCGAAACCTGCCGCGCGTGGACGTGGAGACGTTGCGTTCAGATGTGGACAGCGTGATGGACCCAGCGTTGTGACAGGGCCGGCCGACCAGTCACGAGGCATGCTCGACACGTCCACGGTGATTCTGCTCGGCCGCCTGGCGGATCCGGACGAGCTGCCAAACGAATCCGTGATCAGTGCGGTAACCCTCGCTGAGCTGTCCGTCGGGCCGCATGTGGCGCAGACGGATGCGGAACGTAGTGCGCGGCAGCAGCACCTGCAGCAGGCAGAGGCGGATTTCGAAGTCCTTCCGTTCGACGCCGAGAGTGCGCGGGCATTTGGGGGTGTCGCTGCAGCGTTGCGTACTTCGGGCCGCAAACCCGCCGCGCGGGCCTATGACGCGCTCATTGCGGCCAGCGCCGTCGCGCATGGTGTGCCGTTGTACACGTGCAGCCCAGCTGACTTTTCCGGGATACCTCAGCTGGACCTACGCGCGGTTACTCGCCCGGACTATTAGAGGGTGGGCGCCAACGCCATCGACCAGCACCTCGGGCTCAGACGCTCACTGCAATGGCTCGGGCGTGAAGGTGACGTCGACTCCGCCCACGGTCATCGTCACCTGACCTTCGATCACCATCACCTGCGCCGAGACCCGTCGATCGACAGTCTGGGCCAGTTGCTGCACCGGCGCGTGCGGTATCTGCACCACCGACAGGTTCGGCAGCCCCGCCACTTTGGGGCCGACGGTGCGCCACCAGGTGGCCACACCGGCGGCGAACGGGAACAGCAGCACCTGGTCGGACTGGCTGGCTGCCTTGCTCAAGACGCGTTCGTCAGGCTGGCCGACGTTGATCCACTCCAGGATCCGGCCGGTGTAGTCCGCGAGCCGCAAGTCCGGCACGCCAGGGGTGGACAGACCCGCCCCGAACGCCAACTCACCGTCGACGTCGCTGAGTCGGTGTGCGCGCAGCCCGAACGCCAACAACCGCACCACCATCCGCTCATCGGTCTCACTGGGATGACGGGCCACGGTCAGCGCGTGATCGGCGTAATAACCGTGATCGACATCGGAGATGCCAAGTTCGACTTTGAATACCGTTGAAGAAAGGGCCACGTCATAGTGTCCACCCAGGTGGTGTACCTCGAGCAATCGGGCCGCTTGAGTAGTCAGACCGCCGCGCTATCCGTCGGCGTGGGGCACAGCGTGGGCGAGGTCCACTTCGGCTGCGGTGACAGCCAGGGGGTTCCCGGAAGAAGCCGGGACGAACGGCTTCTCCTGTGTCCACCACATAGGATCAAAGGCCGCCGATCAGCTCGCCGTGATTGCCGTTCACATCGAGGGTGGCGAAGGGATATCCGCTGCTCGACATATCAGGGGAGGACGCGCAGTGTCTGGCAACAGCGCGAACAGGATGGAGGAATGCAGCGAGGTGAGGAAGGCATTGCATAAGGGCTCGCTGTGGTAGCCGTTTCGGTGCTGGTGCTTTCGGGCAAGGGCGGGACAGCGAAAACACTATGGCAGATGATGCTGGCAGGGGAGGCCTCGCGGGCCGGGATCTCCGCGTTGTTGGTCGACGCGGACCCGGAGCGAAATCTGTCTAATCACTTTGGGGTGTCGCAGCATTCGACCGGCTTGGGTTCGGTGCTTGAGGATGCGGATATCAGTTTTTGGGGGAACCCCGATAAGGGCGCGAAGCGAATCGATGAGGAGATCATTGAAACCAGGTGGCCCGGCATCGACTTGCTGCCTGCAGGTGCGTCCTTAGGTCGCGTTGCGGGCTTCGGCGTATCGGACACTGGATTGTTGCGGGCCATCTTTGACGCTGCCGGCATCTTCGGCCGCTATGAGGTTGTTTTGATCGACACCGGCGGCCGCACGGGCTCTCTGGAAGCCCTGGCCATGCATCTAGGTGACGTTGCGTACGCACCGATCACACCGACCCTTGATGCGGTACGCAAAGCCCGTGAGGCCCGTGACCGAGTTGAGCGGATCCAACGAACACATCCACTCAAGTGGGGTGGTGTAGTTTTGTCCGGTTTCGACCGTAGAAACGGCATCGACGAGTCGATCAGGGAACGGGTACACACGGAATTCGGCGACGAGGTCCGTGCTGAACTGCCACGGCGGGCCGTCATCAATGAGGCCTTTCAACTCGGAGATCGACTCGGTGACTATGCCGACGCAACCGCGAAGAATCTCGCGCGAATCTTCCGAGATTTCCTGGAGCGCGACCTGCTTGGTCGAAACCCGAGCGACTGACGGCGGCGAAGCATTGAAGGTGTGCCATCTGCGACCGCTCTACGCGGCCTCAGGGGACAGGTGCGCTCGAAGGTAGGTGATTGCCGCGGCTAGACGCACGGGATCGTCGCCGAACGCACCTAATCCAGCGTTACAGGATGGGCACAACAATCCGCGAACTGCGCCAGTGACGTGATCGTGGTCGACGGCCAGGGGCACTTTCGCGAGCGGTTTGCCGTCTGCGCGAGGTCGGCCGCCGACACGCTTCAGATCAATCGCAGTTTCATCTCGTCCGCAGATGGCGCAACGGTATTCCTGTGCCGCCCGATAAGAATCGTACTCTTCGGGCGTGATCCGATACTTAGCCCACAGATTCGCACGCCGAACCTCTTGGGGGTCTTGCAGAAGCCTGCGGGCCCGTTGGTAGCACGCCCCACATAACGGATCGGGTTGTAGCCGCACTATCTGTTTTCGCGGTTTCAATTTGCCGCACCCGTCGAGCGGAGAACAGCGCAGCAACACTGTCTCTGACGTTTTTGTCACCGTCGCGTCGGCCATACGTGGAGTCTTCCAGGAGGGCCCGACAAGTTGACATAGTGTAGCTTATCGGTACATTGTCCACCTGGTGATAACCGACTGTCGCCGGCGTGCAGTCGATCTCTTCTCTGACCTACGGAGTCGTTCTCTGGAACTACTCGTGTCCAACCATCGTCCGTCTCGTTCGTGGCCTGGCCTGGCCTGTGCGATGTGTAAACCGCATAATCGTCGCCCACGCGCCGTTGGCTGGGATTCGTCCGCGGGCACTCATGTCGATCCATCAGTGGCGACGGCCCACGCACGCTCCTCATCACCCCCGGGTCGCTTCTATAATTACGTCACAGTGACGATTTATCGCTAGGTGCCTGTGTGTCAAATTCCATTGCAGTGCAGGCACTTTGGACTTCCGCTGGGCTGAGGTCGAGCTCGGCGCCGGCTTCGAGCGCTTGGCCGATGATAGCGTTGTCATTGACTGTAAGGGGCTGACCAGATGATTTTTGGGGCGAGGCGGACTCGGCGGCGAGTTGCGCTGCTGCTGCCCCTGATGGCCGCGGCGATGCTCGCCGCCGGCTGCTCGAGCGATCCGGGCCAACGGATCGCATCGGACGATCCCGTGACAACGCTGCCGGTCCCAGGCACCATGCCACCGTTCCCATATCCCAGCGATGTTCCACCGGTGCCGCTACCCAGCGCGGTGCCTACGGTCCAGCTGCCGAGCGACATTCCGCGGGCTCAACTTCCGGCCGATGTACCCCAGATCGAATTGCCTGCTGCGATCCCCCAGGTCCAGTTGCCTTCCGCGATCCCTCCAATCCCCTTCCCATAAAGAAGGCCCCAGAAGGGCGATATTCGTCACTGTGACGTATTATGTTGCGGCGGAACGGATTTGGTCAGCAGCGTCGGTTCACTGCGCGTCCCCGGTCAGCTCTTCGTACAGCCCTTCCAGGGCGGTGTGGTCGTCTTCGGTGCCGAGATGCGGAGCGGCGAACCATCTTGCGTACTCGGCGATCTCGGTGAGCCGCCAGTCCAGCGCGAACAGCTCTAGCATCGCGGGGTCGGGCCGCAATAGCTCGTATACCGCGGCAGGTAGGTCGGCGTAGTCTCGTTCGGGCGGTGCAAGAGCCAGCGATTCCCAATCGACCAGCTGCACGCCGTCGGCGGTCACGACCTGGTTGTCGTTGTGTGGCTCGCCATGTGTCGGTACCCATTCGTCGCGTCGGGCACGCGCTGCCTCCGCGAGGTCCAGGTAGCGCTCGGTCCAGCGTTGGATCGGTTCAATGTGCGCGGTAAGGGCCAGCCGCGCCTCCTCTGCCAGCGGGCCGCTCGTCCAGGGCTCGGCGGTGTGAATTCGCAGCTCGTGGCCGAATGAAACACCGACTTTCGGACTCCATGGCCGAAGCCCTTCAGGTGGAATGGCGCGATGCAGCGCATCCAGGGCCAGAACCACTTCGCGGACATGCCGGGGTTCGCGGGCCTGTGCCTCGGTCGGGCTGCTGCCCTGAAGCCACGGCGTCACGCTGAGTACACCGACCCCGACATCGACGGTGAATTGTCCAGACCGGGCCGGCAGCGGTGCACACACCATGTTCAAACCAGCGACGGCCAGGGCGGCGGCTCCGGCGTAGGCAGCCTCGAGAGACGATGCGGTGTGTCGGGGTTCGAGCTGGTCCAACGTCACGAACAACGTGGTCCCGCCGCCGATCACTCGCCAGTGGTGCGCACCGAAACCCCATGGCAAATAACTGATGTCGGTGACCTGGGGCAACCAGTGCGCAGCAACCACAGTGGCGATCGTCTCATCGCCAATGGACACGGGGCGGGACAGCACGGGCCGAATCCTAAAAGATGTGCGCCCGGACGAGAAAGGGATTTTCCGTCCTGTCAAACCGACCTGTGGGCACCGGCCGAGGTCTCGCAGTTACTAGTTGCTTCGCCAAAGTGCCGGATGACAGAAGACTTAAGTCCCTATCCGCAGCAGATGCGTGGTGCCACGATCGTGCCATGGTCAATGTTCTCTCAGCCGGTTCGATCTCGGTCGCGGATCTCATCGGTGAAGCAGTGTTTCGGGTGCCCTCCGACGCGACCGTCGCGACGGCTGCAGAGGCCATGGTCGAGGCCGGGATCGGCGCCGTGGTGGTCGGCGACCAGGAACGGCCAGTGGCGCTGGTGAGCGAACGTGACGCCATACGTGTCATTGCCGCCCATCGGGATCCAGCTTCGGTCCCCGCGGTCGATGTGGCAAGCACGAACCTGGTCTGGTGCGCGGCGTCCGACACGGTCGAACAAGTGGCCGTTCGGATGACCGACCGCCACATCCGGCACATCCTGGTAGAGCGTGCTGGTGTTTTGGTGGGCATCGTCTCTGCCCGTGATCTGCTGGGTGTCTATGCCGCCGAGGCTGACCCCGTGGTGTGAGCTCGTCGGCTGATAGTCACACCAGGCGTACGGCCGTCAGGACGTTTGCAGCGTTGTCAGTGCGTGCGTGAACAGATCATTGGCCGGGCTCGGGTCGATGTCACGAAGTGGCCCGGGGCTGATCTGTCCGGTGAAAGTGACGGTGACCGAGTGAAGGTCGTCGAGAAGTGCTCGGTAGACGTAGCGGACAGTGTCGATGGTGGGTCCGGAGCCGTCAGTGATGGTGTAGCGGACCCTCACGGCCTGGCTCGATTTCACCGCTACCCCATCCGGGATCGGGGGTAGCGAGACCGGGCCGGTGAAGCCCTGGATGAGTCCCGCCTTGTAGAACACCACCGCGTCGCAGTGCGGGGGCACATCTCGCACCGGTATCGGCTCGGGAGACGTCAGGGCGGTCACTTCCAGCACGCGGTCCTCAGTTCTTCCGGCAAGGCTGTCGAGGATGGCGCCAGCGGGTGGGGAAACACCGGCGTCCCGCTCGGCCGGGTTGGCGCAGTTCGCCGGGATGACGGTGGCCCCCTGCATCAAGAGCGTCTGTTCGGTCAGGTCCGAGGCATCGGCAAAGGTCAGGCGGAACCCAGAGGGGAACTGGGCAGCCAGATCCACCAACTTGATGAGCCACTGCCTGTCAATTGCCGCGGACGTACCGCTGTTGTTCAACCGGCTGTTCAGCTCCCAGCCCGCTACACCTGAGAGCGGGGCGACAACGAGAGTCGCGGTGGCGAGCAGAACCCAACCTCTCCGAGACAAACGTGGCCGCTTGTCGCCGCCGTCAGAACGGGCAATGGAGTCGGGATCCGCTGTGCCAGACACGGTTTGTTCAGCCTCCTGTGGTCATCTCGACGGGTTGCCGGTGCGGTGAAACGTCCACTGCGTACGCACCGCTCGCCTCACCCCCTTCTGATTACGCCCGGTGGGCGAACAGCGCCAGAGTCGAAAGTCCTGATCTGTCAACCAAACTGCGACGCGCCGTCCCCGTGCGCGCTGGAGGCGCGAGCGATGACAAAGGTCCCTATCCACGTTCGAACATGACCCGTTAGATGAAACTGCAAGTAACAGGTACGAGGCTCAGGAGGGACTTTGCCGAAGGACTCGAACGATCTGCGATTGCTGCATGAGTTGGAACCGGTGGCGGAGCGCCTGCTCAACAGGCATCTGTCGATGATGAAGGACTGGAATCCGCACGACTACATTCCATGGTCGGACGGCAAGAACTATTACGCTCTGGGCGGCCGGGATTGGCACCCTGAGCAGTCCCAGTTGTCGGAGGTCGCCCGGCTCGCCATGGTGGTCAACCTGCTCACCGAAGACAACCTGCCTTCCTATCACCGTGAGATTGCGATGAACATGGGCATGGACGGTGCGTGGGGCCAGTGGGTCAACCGCTGGACCACGGAAGAAAACCGACACAGCCTCGCACTGCGCGACTACCTCGTGGTGACGCGCGCTTGCGACCCGATCGAGCTCGAAGAGCTGCGGGTCGAGCAGATCACCCGCGGCTTCTCCCCCGGCCAGAATCATCAGGGTGACCTGTTCGCCGACAGCCTCCTCGACTCTGTCCTCTACGTGAGTTTCCAGGAACTGGCTACCCGGGTGTCCCACCGCAACACCGGCAAGGCGTGCAATGATCCAATTGCTGATCAACTGCTGCAACGAGTTTCAGCCGACGAGAATCTGCACATGCTCTTCTACCGCGATATCTCCGCGGCGGGGTTCGAACTCGCGCCGAATCAGGCCATCGCTTCGGTGTACCGGATCCTCAACAACTTCACGATGCCGGGCTACACCATTCCCGCGTTTCGCCGGAAGGCGGTGACCATTGCGGTTGGCGGCATCTACGATCCGCGCGTCCACCTGGAGGAGATCGTGATGCCTCAGCTCAGGAAGTGGCGGATCTTCGAACGCGAGGACTTCACCGGCGACGGGGCGCGGGCGCGGGATGATCTGGGTGTCTTGGTCGAGAAGCTCGAAGAATCCTGCGTAAAGTTCGATGCGGCCAAGGAGCGCCGGCTCAGCCGCTCAGCTCGCAAAGCCGAAAAACTGGCTTGACCGACGCGAGCGGGACAAGCACTGTGCAGGTTGGTATGTGGGTGGGCCGGATCAGGTGCAGGAGCCCTCGGGCCCAGGTCCGGCACCGCCCTCCCCCTCTGCGTTGCTTCCCGCTGAGTCCTCCGGTATGGCCGTCAGCAACCGCAGCTCTTCGTCCCACTGTCGATAGCGCAGACGCACCAACCACCGCTGCGCCACCGACGCTGCCAGACCGATCACGCCGATCGACACCAGCCAGACGGCAACTCCGATGGATGCCGCGTCAACACCGGCTTGCCACTGAGGCGGTGGTGGCGGCACCTGCCGACCGGTGGAATCGACCACGATGTCGACCTGATGGCCGGATTCCGCCGGGCGGCTGAGAAAGACTGAGCCAGAACGCTCTCCGGACGGGGTCGGCCAGCGAGCCGGCGCTTCGAACTGTCTTCCTGTCCCCCCGGCCACTTCTCTACTTCGGCCCGTCACGCGGGCTTGCACGGTGTGGCGCATCGCCGCCTGTTGGGCATACAGATGAGATCGGTTGTCATGGGCCGAGGTGCTGATCGCGCCGGCGACCGCCGTCGCGGTCAAGATCAGAAGGATGACCACGACGGCGCCGACTGCGTCTGCCCGGTCAGTCAGCCGAATCATGGGATTCGCGCCCATCACCCGCACGATCCAGCAACGTCCGGCGCCGAAGGTGAAGTGCATCAACAGAAACCTCCTTGTGTTGAATCCCGGCTTCTTCGGCATTCCCCTGATGCCGGAGGAGGAGTGCTCCGAACAGCGGTCAGTCAGGCGACGGTGTACGGGGGCCGGTCGACAGTTCGTGGCCCTTGGTGGTCAGGCATTTGCCGTTGTCGAGGTTCCATTGCCAGCCGTGCAGGTTGCAGGTGAGGGTGTTGCCTTCGACCACACCGAATTTCGAGAGGTCGGCTTTGAGGTGGGGGCAGCGGCGCTGGATTTCCCAGCCGTCGAGGGTGATCGAGGAGGTGTCGTCGTGGGCTTCGGCGAACCAGCCGTCGGCATAGGCGATGCGTTCGTCGGTGAGGCATTTGAAGAACGTGTACAGGTATTCGTTGTAGCCGCCGACCCGCCAGGCCTTGAAGCGGGTGGACAGGAAGATGGTGTTCACCCAGTCCGGCTCGTTGTCGCGCAGCACGGTGCGCACCAGCTCGGGCGGGACCGCGAAGCCGTAACGGAACTTCTCATCGGCGATGGGTTCACGCACAAGACGTTTCGGGAAATCCAGGACCACGGTCTCGCTGTGCCCGGGGCCCGACAGGCGCAGCTCGACCGGATAGCCGATGCCGTCGCAGATCTGATCGGTCTGGCTCATGATCGGCTCGAACAACGCGCGCAGACCGGGCAGTAGCGGTTGGCCGGCGGCCGGGGCCCACGACGCCTTCTGCGCGGCGATCACCGGGGCCATCCGCTGGGCGTACTGCTCGATGTAGTCGGCCTTGCCGGTGGTGAAGATCGTCTCCGGGTCGGCGACCGGGTGGGTCAGCGAATCCAGGTGCGAGCCGCTGAATTCGGCGGTGCTGCCCGGGATCATCAGCAGGCCCCGGTCGTGGCCGTGGCGGCGCATCTGATCGAGGAACACCACCTGGTCGGGGAAGATGTTGGCCGGATCGCCGTGGTCGTCGTTGAGGTCGCGCAACTCGTCGTCGAGGAAGCAGGGCGGTCCGGCCGAGGGGATCACCCACGTCGCCCCGACCTGCGCGATGTACTGGCGGCACCGGTCCATCTGGCGCTGGCGTTTTTGCACACCGAAGGCCTCTTTGGCGCGGGCGGGCATGTCGTAGACCATCGGGTACCAGATGGCGCCCGAGTACTGCAGCATGTGCACGTCGATCTGGCCGAAGTCGGCGTGCAACATATCCAGATCGACCGGGCGCGCGTCGTTCATGTTGAACACCACGGTCTGGCCGTCGTCGATGACCAGGCCCGAATCGCCGATCGGGCCGTCGGCGGGGGCGCGCAGCGCGATGATCATCACATCGAGGTCGCCCTTGGGTCCGCTGACGGTGTGTTTGACCGAATCGGTGGTCTCGAAGAACCGGTGAAATCCCAGGGCTTGGAGTTCGCGTTGCAGGTCGGGCACCGGGAAGTCGGGCAGCAGCACCACCGCGTCCTTGTTGACGTGACGGCGCAGGTTCTCCGGGTCGAAGTGGTCCTTGTGCAGGTGTGACACGTAGAGGTAATCGACGTCACCGAGGGTGTCCCAGTCCAGTCCGCTGTTGTCGGGGAACGGGAACCACGAGGCGAAGTAGGCGGGGTTGACCCAGGGGTCGCACAAAATGCTGCCAGCCTTGGTCTGGATCAGGAAGCCGGCATGCCCGACGCTGGTGACCTGCACAAACGACCTTTCGACGGAATCAGGGCAAAATGGAACAGCGCCCAAGCTGGTTTCGAGGTACGACGTACGTGGCCGCCGCGGCCGACCTGCCACTGCTTGAGGCCGTTGAGCGCACCTCCATCACCACTATGGCCCTGGGCACGTGTGCCGGAAAGGGCCTTTAGTCCCAAGCTTGCGGTCGACAGCGTGAGTGATTTTGCATGCCAACATAGTTCAGCTTGCCCGCTGCTGAAACAGTTGCACGCCAATGGCACCGGATCATGCGGCGTTCCACATCTGGGATACCTACGGGCGTCCCGAACTAAGGACCTTCGTCCCTATTTGACGGCTTGGCCTGCGCCTAGCGTAGCAATCCGACGAGTTAAGGAACGTGTTCTGGTTTCGTGTTCAGGAGGGTGACGGATTTGTCCAACGATTCGACTGGTGCCACAGTGCGTGAGATCGATGTCGGAACGTCGCCGAGGCGTTTTGCCCGGGGCTGGCACTGTCTGGGCATGCTGTCGCAGTTCCTAGACGGCAAGCCGCATTCGGTCACCGCGTTCGGGACGAAGTTGGTGGTCTTCGCCGACAGCGAGGGTGCGGTGCACGTGCTCGATGCGTACTGCCGGCATCTCGGTGGCGACCTTGCGCAGGGTGAGATCAAAGGCGACGCCGTTGCGTGCCCGTTCCACGACTGGAGGTGGGCCGGCAATGGCCGCTGTGCACAGGTCCCGTATGCGAAGCGTGCTCCCCGACTTGCTCGTACACGTGTGTGGATATCGAGTGTCCGTGCAGGTCTCTTGTTCGTCTGGCATGACCCCGAGGGCGGTGCGCCGTCGCCGCATCTGGATATCCCCGACATTCCGGAGTTTCGTGACGAGGACTGGACGGAATGGTCTTGGCGCACTGAGCTCATCGGCTCGAACTGCCGAGAGATCGTCGACAACATCGTCGATATGGCGCACTTCTACTACATCCATTTCGGGTTTCCGACCTACTTCAAGAACGTGTTCGAAGGCCAGGTAGCGTCCCAGTACCTTCGGACAATCGGCAGGCCCGACGTCAACCTGGGTGGTTCGCACTATGCGGGTGAGCAGATCCTCGATTCCGAGGCTTCCTACTTCGGCCCGTCGTTCATGATCAACCGGCTGCACAACAGCTACAGCGGGTACGAAGTGGACGCCATCCTGGTCAACTGCCACTACCCCGTGACATCGGATTCCTTTGTGCTGCAATGGGGAATCATGGTACGCCGCCCGCAAGGCTTGAGCGACGAGGCGACCGACATGCTGTTGCAGGCGTTCACCGACGGTGTCAGCCGTGGCTTCCTGCAGGACGTCGAGATATGGAAGAACAAGACGCGCATCGACAATCCACTTCTGGTAGAGGAGGACGGTCCGGTTTATCAGCTGCGACGGTGGTACGAGCAGTTCTATGTCGACGCCGCCGACGTCACCGCGGAGATGACCGATCGATTCGAGTACGAGGTGGATACCACCGCCGCCAACGAGTACTGGCGTCATGAAGTCGCGGAGAACCTTCGGCAGCGAGAAACACTGACCCCGGTCGCCACCGACCGCGGTCTCAATCAGCCCAGCGTGGGGAAGGCAGTTCAGTGACTTCTGTTCAGCAAGGCATTACCCGGGCGGCTCACGACACCCGAACAGTTCTGGCGGGTGTCGACGAGTTGTTGCCGCTGCTGCGTGAGCGCGCTCAGGAGACCGAGGATCTGCGCAAGCTGCCGGACGCGAACGTCAAGGCGCTGGAAGACATCGGTTTCTTCAAGCTTCTGCAACCCGAGCAGTGGGGCGGCCTGCAATGCGACCCCACCATCTACTGTGAGGCGGTGCGTCGGTTGGCCAGCGCCTGCGGCTCGACCGGTTGGGTAGCAGGTGTACTGGCGGTGCACAACTGGCACCTGGCGCTGTTCGATCAGCAGGCTCAGGAAGATGTCTGGGCTGACGACCCGTCCGCACGGGTGTCCTCGTCCTACGCCCCGATGGGTGCGGGACATGCCGTCGACGGGGGCTATCTGGTGTCGGGATCATGGCAGTGGTCGTCGGGAAGTGCCCACGCCACCTGGGCCTTCCTCGGCGGCCCGGTCATCAAGGACGGCCGCCCGGTCGACTTCGGCAGCTTCCTGATCCCGATCAGCGACTACAAGATCGACGACGTGTGGAACGTCGTCGGCCTGCGCGGCACCGGCAGTAACACCGTCGTGGTCAAGGACGCGTTCGTGCCCAAGCACCGCTTCTTGTCCTACAAGGCGATGAACGACGGCACTGCAGGCGGCTACCGGACCAACACCGCCCCGGTCTACAAGATGCCTTGGGGCACAATCCATCCCACCACCATCTCGACCCCGATCGTGGGCATGGCCTACGGCGCTTACGACGCCCACGTCGAGCACCAGGGCAGGCGCGTCCGCGCGGCGTTCGCCGGCGAGAAGGCCAAGGACGATCCGTTCGCCAAGATCCGGATCGCCGAGGCGGCCAGCGACATCGACGCCGCCTGGCGCCAGCTGTCGGGCAATGTCGCCGACGAATATGCGCTGCTGGTCGCCGGTGAGGAGATCCCGTTCGAGCTGCGGGCCCGCGCCCGTCGCGATCAGGTGCGTGCCACCGGCCGCGCGATCGCCTCGATCGACCGTCTCTTCGAGGCCTCGGGTGCCACTGCGCTGTCCAACGACGCTCCGGTGCAGCGGTTCTGGCGTGATGCGCACGCTGGCCGGGTGCACGCCGCCAACGATCCCGAGCGCGCCTACCTGATCTTCGGCGACAACGAGTTCGGCCTGCCCCCGGCCGACACGATGGTCTGATTCATGACCAGTCACGCGGCCCCGCGGTGCCGCTCCCCCGGCTGGCTCCCCTACGTTGCCGAACTGCCTCCCTTACTGCCCGCGAGCGCAAGTTCGACCAGCATGTTGCTGCGTTCATCGGCAGTAAGGCCTCCCCAGACCCCATGCGGTTCGGGGAATCTCAGCGATTGTCTGAGGCAGGCGCGCTTCACTGGACACGTCTGGCAGATCGCTTTGGCACTGGCCACACGTCGTCGTCGGGCCGCGGCTCTTTCGCGATCGGGACCATAGAACACTATCGGGTCAGCGTCGCGGCAGTTGCCCCGTGAACGCCAATCCGGCGAGGCCGACTCGGGAATCGGCAGCTGGCAGGTGTTCATCGGACCAGCACGATGGGGTGCGGGAAGGTGGGCCATACATGCTCCTTTCGCGGTTACTGATGAGCCCCCTGAGACTGTCCACGAGAAGTCAGTTCAGTCGACCGAACGTCGCGGTGAACCAGCAGGCTCCGAGCGGGTTTTCGTCACAACCTTCTCGAACGCGAGATTGGGGTCGACCACGGGCCCGTTTCGGAGCATCGCCACGTCATGGAAATAGTTCATCGACATCACCCATGGACCGTCGACGCCGCGCCGAGGCAATTCGCCCAGAGCCCGCTGCACGTATCCTGCCGAGAAGTCCAGCAGCGGACGGGTTTCCATCTCAGGATCGGCGACCGGCCACACCATGTCGTAGCCTTGGCTGTCCATGTGGCTCAGCAGCCGGCAGAAATGCTCGCACAATAGGTCGATCTTGAGCGTCCACGACGAGTTCGTGTAGCCGAACGCGAGCACGAAGTTGGGAACGCCGGACAGCATCATGCCCTTGTAGGCCACGGTTTTCGACAGGTCGACCGGCTCACCGTCTACCGTGAGCATCATCCCGCCGAGCAATTGGATATTCAATCCGGTTGCGATGACAATGATGTCGGCATCGAGCTCGCGGCCGGACTCCAGCAGGATGCCGTTCTCGGTGAAGGTCGCGATACGGTCGGTGACCACCGAGGCGCTACCCGCACCGAGCACGGCGAACAGATCCCCGTCGGGCACTGCGCACAGCCGCTGATCCCACGGGTTGTAGCGAGGGCTGAAATGCTCGTCCACCGGATACCCGGCGGGTAACTTGGCCGCATTGGCCCAGCGGATCACGGCCCGGGCGGCCTTCGGAAATGTCTGGCAGAACGTATAGACACCACGTTGTTTAAGGATGTTCTTACGCCGGGTCAGCGCATAGCCGCGCTCGTCGCCCAGCAACCGCTTGGCGGTGTTGGCAAACTTGTCCTTGGCCGGCACCGGCATCACATAGGTCGGTGAGCGCTGCAACATGGTGACGTGAGCAGCGGTGCCCGCCAACGACGGGACCAGTGTGACCGCGGTGGCACCGCTCCCGATCACGACGACCTTCTTGCCGGCGTAGTCCAGATCCTCGGGCCAATGCTGAGGATGCACGATCTGTCCGGTGAACCGGTCGGCGCCCTCGAACGTCGGGGTGTAGCCGTGGTCGTAGCGATAGTATCCGCCCCCACAGAACAGCCAGCTCGCCGAAACCTGCACCAGTTCCGGGTCTGCCCCCTCGCTCTCGGTCCGCTCGATGTCCACCGTCCAGCGGGCCTGCGCGGTATCCCAGGCCGCACCGAGCACCTTGTGGTGGAACCGGATTCGGTCGTCGATGCCGTTCTCCGACACCGTCTCCCGCAGGTAGGCCAGGATCTTGTCGGCGGTGGCGATCGCGTACTCGTCACGCCACGGCTTGAACTCGTAGCCGAACGTATGCAGGTCCGAGTCCGACCGAATCCCTGGATAGCGGAACAAGTCCCAGGTGCCACCGATAGCACCGCGGGCCTCTAGGATCGCGTAGCTGCGACCGGGGTGTTCGCGCTGCAGGTAGTAGGCCGCACCGATGCCGGAGATGCCGGCACCGATGATCAGCACGTCGAGGTGTTCGATATCAATCACAGCCAACCAAGCCTTTCGATACACGGGATTATCGATGCTGCAATTCCTGTCGGGTCATCGACGCTGCCGGAATGGCCGGAGCCCCAGCCGGGTTCCGCAGCAGACGGCGGCTACACGACGGAAAGTAGGTGCTGGCGTTGCGGTTCGCTGCGGTAGCGGCTCGGGGGCCCGTCGATCTTGCAGATCCGCCACATCAGCTTGGCGATCGGGTTCATCAGGCCGGTGTCGTGGCACAACATTCGGACGTCGCCGAACATGTCCCGAAGGATCTTGCGCGATTCGGGCGAACCGAAGAACAGGTCCTTGCGCACCGAGCGCGGGATGTCGAATTCCTTCCAGAACGCACGCGGCGGCACGATGATGGCCGAACACAGGATGCGCATGGTCAGCGGCACAAAGAGTGACAACAGCAGGCGCTGGTGCAAGCGCAGGTTCGGCACCCGCTTGTGCAGGTACTGGTGCGCGAATGACATGTGGCGGGCCTCCTCGGCGACGTGAATCGCCATGACCCGCTCCATGATCGGGTGCAGGGCCTTGCCCTCGCGCAGCACGTTCTTCTGCGTGTGATCGATGGGCTCCTCGCCGGCGAGAATGCCGAAGAAGAACGGAATCGGCAGCGGGCCTGCGGTCAACGGGATGAGCGGCTGCAGCCACTTGAGCAGCCGCGGCATGCCCGGCACATCCATGCCGATCCGGTTCACCATCTCCTGGAACATCAGATTGTGGTTGCACTCCTCAATCGATTCGTGCAGGCAGTACCGGTATTCCGGCGAGCCGTTGGGCACCCAGAACGAATACTCCATCAGGCCGCGAATCAGGATGTTCTCGAACTGCTCACCGACCTTGGCGACATTGGCCTGGCGCCACATGCCGATCTCGATCTGCCGCTCCACCGGCTGGGCCTGATACCACGCGTGAGCGCCGATCGGGTCCGATTCAGGCAGGATCCAGCGCGGATCGTCCGCCTTGACAGCGAACGCCTTTGCGTTCCAATCGATGTCCTTGTATGGATTGAAACTCCGACGCACCGACCCCTCCGACAAGGTCGCAAGCATGTCGGCGTACTGAATGTCGTCGCTGACGTCCATGTTCTTGCGCCAACGCCTGATCATTCTGGTCCGAGCCATCGGTCCAACCTCCCATGTGGGGTTTACATTCACCCGCTTCGTGTACACAAACGGTACCGGCGGTATCCCCATCATCGGATAGGGCCGAAAGGCCCTATTGGCGCGAATGATTGCGCTCTGCCAACGGCCGCGGTGCTGCCGACGAGCGGTTGCTTGCGTTGAGGACCAATGACCCTTCACTCGGTCTACCGGGGTGCTCCAGTCTGGGTGTGACGGGGCTGAAGGAACGCAAGGAGCAGGGATGGCAAACACGGCTGGCGGCACCGCCAACCTACTTGTTGGCGTTGACGGGTCGATGTCCGCCCTCGACGCGGCGGTGTGGGCGGCCCGCGAGGCCGAACAGCGGAATGTCTCGGTGCGGCTGGTCCACATCGTGGATCCCGGTGAGACAGAGATCGAGTCAGGTCCTTGGTCTCAGCGCCGAATGCTGAAGTACCGAGAGTCCAGCGCTGCTGACATACTCGCCGAAGCTCAGCTGGAGGTCGCTGCGGTCTGCCCGGAGGCAGCGGTTGAGACATCGTGGATCACGGGCCGACCCCTGCCGACGCTGATTGCATTGTCCCGCCAGGCACTGCTTACGGTGGTGGGATCGAGCCGTGCCCAATCGCAGGGGGCCGTTCATGCCGGTTCGGTCGCGGTATCTGTGAGCGCGCACGCGTACGGACCAGTCGTGGTTGTGCGTGGGGCCCGCAACGATTCTCAAGTGCAACAGCGACGAACGGTCGTCGTAGGTGTCGACAGCTCCGAGGCCGCAGAGAACGCTGCTGAGTGGGCATTCGAGGAAGCGGCGTTACGCGGCGCCGATCTCACCGCCGTCTTCAGTTGTGGCGAATTGCCCGGCAGCCTCGCAGATTCGGGAGCCCAACCACAGTGGTGGCCGGAATACCAAGCGCAGCAGCAGGAATTGCTGAATGAGCGCATCGCGCGGTGGAGCGCACGCCATCCCGAGGTTGTCGCCCATTGCGCGGTGACCACCGGCCGGACGGCCTGGGCATTGATGCGTCACGCGCATGAAGCGCAACTGATTGTCGTTGGAAGTCGCGGCCGGAGTGAATTTGTGGGTGCGGTCCTGGGCTCGACGAGTCACGCCCTCATTCATCATGCGCCGTGCCCGGTGATGATCGTGCCGTCTAGTGCCTCCACGAACCGCAGCGGTCAGCCCTAGGCGTTGAGGACCCAACACTGACCTCGTTGACGGAGCCTCACACTGGCCGGCTCGCTACGACGCAGCACCTGCCGATCTCAATACAGCGATCTGCCCGTGGTTCGAAAGTTGGTGGTCGCCGTCGCTGCACCGCCCGAAGATGAGGAGCAGTGCCACGACAAGTAGCAGCCACGTCCACATCGGTGCGCGGTATTGAGCCATCAGATGGGCCTCTCGATAACGGGGAGGCCCCAGTTTCGCGTAGTGCAGTGGTGTGCTGGAAGGGCCAGAAGGCCCTATATCTTCGTCGGCGATCTGTGTATGCGGGAAGGCCATCTTCTGCCCGCCTCGACCTCCCTGGCAGTCGGTCGTGCCGCTGAGATCAGCTGCGGCTTGTGCTGGAGGGGCTTTCGTCGAGAAACGTTCAGGCGACGGCGACCGCTTGGCGCGCGGGTTCGCTACGGTAGCGGGACGCGGGACCGTTGATGCGCAGCATGCGCCAGAGGATCTTGGCGATCGGGTTCATCAGGCCCGTGTCCTCCGCCAGCATCCGCACATCGCCGTAGATCTCACGCAACATCGCCCTGGATTCCGGTGCCCGCCAGTAGATCTCCTTCTTCACCGATCGAGGAATCTCGAATTCACGCCAGAAGGAGCGCGGCGGCTTGGCGATGAGCGTTGCCGCCAGGCGGAAGCTGAGCGGATAGATGATCGACAACCCGAATCGGTTGAGCCGCCGCATCTCCGGGATCCGCCGACGCAGGAATTCGTGGGCAAACGAGATGTGCCGGGCTTCCTCGGCGACGTGGATCGCCATCACGCGCTCCATGATGGGGTGTATCGGTTTGCCCTCGCGCAGAATGGATTTCTGCATGTGGTCGATCGGCTCCTCGCCGCAGAGCACCATCATGAAAAAGAATACCGGCATCGGGCTGGCGAACAGCGGGGGCAGTGAGTGCATCCAGCTGAGCCACCGCGCCAAACCTGGAACATCCACGCCCACGTGATTGACCATCTCTTGGAACATCAGGGTGTGGTTGCACTCTTCGACCGCCTCGTGCAGGCAGTACCGATATTCAGGGCTGCCGTTGGGCACCCAGAATGTGTAATTGAGGATTCCTCGGATGAGCATGTTCTCGAATTGCAGGCCGGCCTTGGCGACATTCGCCTGACGCCACATGCCAATCGCAATCTGCTTCTCCAGCGGCTGCGACTGATACCACGCGCTACTGCCGATGGGGTCGCTTTCGGCGGCCAGCACCCAGCGCGGGTCGTTCTCGGTCACTTCGAACTCGGGCGAGTCCCACGGGATGTCCAGATAGGGATTGAAGTTCCGGCGCACCGATCCGCCCGAGAGGGTCTCCAGCCTTGTGCAGTACTCCGCGTCGCCGCTGACCTGCATTCCGTCCCGCCAGCGGCGGACCGCCTTCGTTAATGCCATGACGTCATTTCTCCTAGGCGGTCGAGTACCCTGCGCACACTTAGTGGGACCGATGGTCCCACTAAGTGCTTCTATGGGACACCCTGTCCCATACGCCTGTCAAGGGTGCCGCCAGCGGCATCAGCGCACCGTCCGCGTGCTGCTGGGAAAACCCGTGCTCGTCGGATTCGGTCGGACCGGCCCGCGGTGAATGTGCGCTGGCCACAATCTGTCTCGAAATCCAACGCGGACCTGCGGGGCCAGACACTTCCCCACTCCCCGACTGTTCGAAGCAGCGGAGCTCTTGACGAGGGTCGATCAATCGTGGTCGGGGGTCAGGAACCAGAGCTCCCCGATGTGAGATAGCCCTAGGCGCTCGGCAACGCGCTGTGAGGACAGGTTGTCCGCGGAGGTGCTGTAGTACAGCCGCGGAACCCGCCCCGCACATTGGGCTGACCACGCACCGACCGCTGAGCCTGCCAGGCCACGCCCCCGCGCTCCGGGCAGCGTCCACACACCGGCCTCGGCGCCGTATGCCGACCATCGTGCCGTTTCACAAATCGACAACACCTGATCGCCGTCAGTTGCTGCCGCCCAGGGGAACTCGCTGTTCAGCATTCGTTCCCAGTCAGATTGAGTGCCCCAATCCGGCGCGATCCGCAACTTCCGTGCGTCGGCGTCCGCGTCGGTGAACAGGTGAACGCCAACCGGTGGAATGACGCTCGCCGGGCGGGAACAGTCATAGCTCAGGGTTACTTCGCGGCGAAGCGCGCCAGTTACTGGCGCCAGCACCGGATACAGCGTGTCGAACAAGGACTCTGCGAAGTCGTCGGACAGTCCTGCGGTGACCGCGCCCACCGCGAGCCTGATGTCCTTCGGAAGGGTTGGCGCAACGTGGGTGGACCACCGGCTGTCGGCCCTCGCGATCACAACGGGCGGCATCGGTTCCGCGCCGACGCTGTGGGCTCCCCAAACCACCTCGATCTCCGCGGCGAGCGACTCGAGCGCAGCGACCTGGTTCGACACGGCTGCAACCTATCGCTCGATCTCGGGTCCCGTCCACGCAATAATTTCAGCTCCGTGAGGGCCTCTCGCGACCAATGCAGTGCGTGGGCATGAATTCATGCCAAAGAACTTGTCAACCCGAAATCGGTCAATTCAGTTCACGCGAATCAATTACCGCGTGCACATCAGATCGACGTACGCGGTTGTGTAACGCACGAGATTGTTGACTCTGCCGGTTGGGCCGCGCTGCACCCAGGAATGCTTGACGTCGGTGCCCTGACGCACGGCGGTCACGGTGCATTGATCCATAGGTGCGTTACCGACCTTGTTCAGGATCACCCGGAAGCCCTGGGCCTCGAGCTCGGCGATCGTGGCCTGTGCTGACGTCTGGCCGGTTGGCGCTGCTGCAGCCGGCGCCGATGAGCACAGTCCCGACAGGGCTGCAGCGGCGGCAACCGCGATACTTCCTACGAGCCTGCCGCTCGACAATGGTTTTCCCTTCCGGCTTTCAATTGGTGAATCCTGAGTTTCGCGCGGGGATTTTGTGTCGAGTTTAGTTGTGGTTGAATAAAAGGCGAGGAATTCATATGCGACACATAGGTATCCGCATAGAAGATGCTGGCCATATTCATATGGATTTCTGACGCATTGAAAAAATCGAGGTGGCGACGGGCCCTCGGCGCTCTGTTCGCGGGCGAGGGCGGCCTCGCGCATGTCGGGCCGCCCCAACGCGTGTCCGGGCTCAATTTGCCCTGGTTTGTAGGCTTCGAACATGCCGTTGAATGCCGGTGACGTCTTTGCCGGGTACACCATCAAGCGGCTCCTCGGTGCCGGTGGCATGGGCGAGGTCTACCTCGCCGAGCATCCTCGGCTTCCCCGTCTGGACGCCCTCAAGATCCTTTCGGTGCACACCACGCGCGATGAGGAGTTCCGCGCCCGGTTCAACCGGGAGGCCGAGTTGGCCGCGGCGTTGTGGCATCCGCACATCGTCGGGGTGCACGACCGCGGCGAGTTCGACGGCCGGCTGTGGATCTCGATGGACTACGTCGAGGGCACCGACGCCAACCGATTGATCGAGCAGTACCCGTCCGGGATGCCCCTCCAGGATGTGGTGGAGATCGTGACGGCGGTCGCCGAAGCCCTCGACGTCGCGCACGAGCGGAACCTGCTGCACCGCGACGTCAAACCGGCGAACATCCTGATCACCACGCCCTCGGGAAGCGCTCGGCGCCGCATCCTGCTGACCGATTTCGGCATCGCCCGGGAAGCCGACGACGTGAGTGGACTGACGCAGACCGACATGGCCATCGGCACCGTCACGTATGTAGCGCCCGAGCAGCTCACCGGGAAGGCGCTCGATGGCCGCGCAGATCAGTACGCCCTGGCCGCGACCGCCTTCCACCTCTTGACCGGCGCACCTCTCTTCGACGAGGTCAACCGCATCGTGCTGGCCGGCCACCACCTCTATACGCCGCCACCCCGGCTGTCCGAGCGGCGTCCCGACCTTGCGCACCTCGACGCGGTGATGGCGAAGGCGCTGGCCAAGCAGCCCGGCAAGCGCTACGAGCGATGTCTTGACTTCGCCCGGGCTCTGAGCGGGAGCACGACCGTGTCGACCGCACCCGAGCCGGTGCAGGAACCGGCCGCGGAGCCCACACCGCGCGAGGGGGGTGTCCACACCGCCCCGTTGGAGCTCCCCGGCGACCTCGAACGCAGCAGCTCGACGGAGACCAAGCGGTTGGCCATGCTCACGATCCTGGGCACTGCCCAGGGGGTGCGGAAGCTACCGTCCGGGCCTGGCGGCGAGGAAGAGGTCTGGACCTTCCGCGTGGAGCGATACAAGTCGTCCGGTCAGGCGCACACCGTCGTGCCTGTCGAGCTGCGCGGCCATTCGATCACCGGCGAACTGTCCGACGGAGATGTGGTCGAGGTCAGCGGCTTTTGGGATGACCGGACGCTGTTCGCCGACTCGGTGGTGAATCATTCGACCGGGACCCGCAGGCGGCGCCGGCGCACCTCGGTCGAGGTGCGGCCGGGTAAGCGCCGCGGCGCTTTGGCATCGCGCCCGGTGCGCATCATCTTGGTTCTGGCCGTGATCGCAACGATCGTTGCCGCTTCCGTCTTCCTCATCCGCGGTTCGGGATCGCCGTCGCACGGTGGCCCCGGGCCGATCGTGACGCCCGAGAGCGCGACGGTGTTCTCGCCCGGCGGTTCGCCAGACCATCCGGATCAGGCGGGTCTGGCGGGTCTGGCCATCGACGGCAAACCGGAGACGTCCTGGCCCACCGACATCTACCAAGATGCAGTGCCGTTCCCGGCGTTCAAAGAGGGCGTCGGCCTGATACTTCAGCTGCCCTCGCCGACGGCTTTGAGTGAGGTCACGATCGAGGTACCCAGCACCGGAACAGAGGTCCAGGTCCGGGCGGCCGACAGTGCCCGCCCGAACAGCTTGTCCGACACCACTGAGCTGACGCCCAATGTGGCGTTGCGGCCGGGGGAAAACACCATCACCGTCGACAATCAGACGAAAACATCCAACGTGCTGGTGTGGATCTCGAAGTTGGGCACTCTCGATGGGCAGAGCCGCGCGGCCATCTCAGAGATCACACTGCGGTCCGCCGGCGATTAGTCCGCGGCCGCGATCAGCCTCCCGGTTCGAGCAGGCGCTTGGGGTGCATGCCGTCAACCTGACCGATGAACGGCGGGTGGATGCTGTAGCCCAGCATGCGACGGATGTCTTCGGACACCGCGCGGACGGTGTCGCGCGTCATCGACAGGGTGAACGCCTCCTGCGGGCGTAGCCACGGTTCGCAATACTGTGCCGTCAGCGCCAGTCGGGCGTTCGGGGATCGGTTGGCACCGCCGCCGTGCCACAGCGTCCCGAGGAAGAACACACACGAGCCGGCGCTCATGATCACCGGTTCACGTTCGGTGGGCTCGGGCTGTCGATCGCCCCACTCATGGCTGCCCGCGACGATGTCGGTGGCGCCGTTGTCGGCGGTGAAATCATCGATCGCCCAGATCGTGGCTGCGCCCAACGCTTTTCGCGGTCGAGGTAATGGATAGAAGCCGTCGTCGGTATGCAGCATCTGCGCCTGCTCCCCCGGCAGGATCTTGATGACCTGCAACATCGACAACAGGTAGTTCGGCATGAACAGCCGATCCAGCAGCGCGAGCACACGTGGATGGTCGGCGATCCGGTCACAACTACGGGTCTTGTTCAACACGCTGTACACCCGCTGGGTGGCATGGCCTTCAAACCCGTTGCGGCCCAGCCGATCCAACAGGGGGCCAACAGAATCCCGGATCTCGTCGAGTTCGGCGGCGGTGAGTAGATCAGACAGGATCACGTACCCGTCACGCAGCACCGCGGCCAGATCCGCGTCGGCGACCGCGGGGTCGACCTGTTCCCCGCTGCTGCGGGTCCGCCGATAGGTACCGGCCAGGTCGCCGGTCAACTCCGTCAACGATGTCACTTCAGTGCTCATGATCGCCTCACCGAAACATAACTGACTTCTGTTATGGTTCGGACTATGGCACGCGCCCCGGTCGGTCGTCAACAACTGATCGACGCCGCGCGCGCCGAACTCGTCGACGGAAACGGCAGCTTCGAACTCAGCGGGCTGACTCGTCGCACCGGGCTGAGCACCGGGGCGCTCTACCACCACTTCGGCTCGAAAAGTGGACTGCTGACCGCGATCTATGACGGCTTCTACGACGGACTACGCCACGCGATCGCCGATGGCCACCTTCCCCACGGCGATTGGGCCACGCGCGAACGCGACCGCACCCACCGCTTCGTCGCCTATCACCTCGCTGATCCGCTGGCGCCGATCCTGCTCAACCGCACCGCCGGCGATCCGCAACTGACCGAACTCGAAGCGGCCTACATTCACGACCTCATCGACAACGCCGCCGCAAATATCCGCCACGGACAGCAAATCGGCGAGCTGCCAACCGATTTGGAGGCCGACACCGCGGGCGCCTACGTCATCGGCGGCCTGCGCCACGGCATCGCGCGGCAGCTCCGAGCCGCCCCGACACCGAGCGCCGACGAGGCAACCCGGACACTCTGGCGCTTTACCGCCGCGGTTCTCGGCATCTCGTAGCCCGCGCCCTATCGGAAGGGCTCGTGCTGCAGGATGTCGTCATGACTACGTCGTGGGAGCGGTTGAACGATGCCCAGACTGTCGGCCTCGCATTCGCGATCCTCGGTGCCATGTTCGCGGTCGGTTGGCTGGTCCGTCGGTATGTGCGTCCACTGCGGGCATTGTTCATCCCGTCCAGCGTCATCGCCGGCTTCGTGGTGCTCGGCCTCGGGCCGCAGGTACTCGGTCGGCTGACGGGAACCAACGGGTTGTTTCCTCTGGCAGTCGAAGACGTCTGGAGGGTACTGCCCGGGCTCCTCATCAACGTGGTCTTCGCGGCCATCATGATCGGTAAGACGCTGCCGGGTGTGCGGCAGCTATGGCAGGCGACCGCGCCCCACGCCTTGTTCGGAACCTTCCTGTCTCTTGGGCAATTCGCCCTCGGTGGGCTAGCCGTGCTGGCAGTGCTGCACCCGGTGTTCGGGCTGCCGATGGAATCCGGCTCACTGCTGGAGATGTCGTTCGCGGGCGGTCACGGCACGATCGCGGGCATGGGGCAGCTCTTCACGGACGCCGGGTCCCCCGATCTCGTCGACATCGGCCTCGGGTTGGCGACGATCAGCATGATCACCGGCGTGGTTGTCGGGTCGGCATTGGTCCGCTGGGCCATTCGTAGCCCGAAAGTGACGGTGTTGCGGCAGCACGCGCCCACTGCGAACGATGACTACGACATCGACCGCGTACCCGTCGCGCCCAGCGATGAGCGTGCGACCCCAGACGACGGAATCCACGGCGCGACATTCGCGTTCGCTTTGATCTCGTTGGCGCTGCTGGTGTCCGTGGCGATCCTGTGGGCGGTGCGCTCCGTCGCGCACACCTTCGGATCGGACATCTTCGACAAGTTCCCGCTGTTCCCTGTCGCCGTCGTCGGCGGATTCATCGTGCAATGGCTGGCTTCCAGGGCCGGCTATGCCGAACGCATCGACAAACGAGCCGTGAAGGGCATTTCCGCGGTGGCCCTCGATGCACTCCTGGTCTGTGCGATCGGCACCATGTCCTTGGCAACGCTGGGTTCCAATGTGCCGGCCGTCGCTATTTTCACCGTGATCGGTGTGTTGTGGAGTGTGTGCGCGCTGGTGTGGTGGGGCCGGATGTTCCACCGGAGGAACTGGTTCGAGCATGCGATCGCCGACTTCGGGCAGTCGCAGGGCAACGTGGCAACAGGCTTCATGCTGGCCGACATGGTTGACCCGGCCCGAAAAAGCAGCACAGCCAACGACTACGGCTACAAACAGCTGCTGTACGAACCGCTGTTAGGCGGCGGTCTGCTCACCGCCCTGTCGGTACCGCTGATCACCGAATTCGGCCTGATCAGTTTCACGGTCGTCAGCGCCGTCGGCGCCGTGTTGGTCGGCGTCTGGGGTATGCGACGCCGTCAGGTAGCGGTATCGGCCGCGTAGGAGCCCGCACCGCTGCCCGGCCACGCTCAGTCCCGCTCCTCACGCCCGCGTCCGGTTATCCGGTTGAGCGTGGAGATGCCCGGAAGACTGGTCAGCATCTTGAACACGTCGTTGCCCGTGTTGATCAACGATTCGAGTTGCGGCAGGAGGCGGTCCAACGTCCGGAACATCGGGTCGGCCATGGCCATATATCGTTCGGTCCGATCGATCGTCGTGTTGAGCCGTTCCGTCGCGACGGCGAGGTTCTCCAGCAGGTCGGGTAACTGCGCGGCGAGTTGAGCTGATGCCGGTGGAATACGCATCGCGCCGCTCGCCACCGCCTGCGCGGCTCCCACGGCGGACTGAGCCGTCTCGACCGCTGCTTGAGCGGCCGATTTGAGGTCGCTCGGTTTGGGGACTTTCTGGCTACTCATATTGGCAACTGTGCCCCACATCGGCCACGGCGTCAGTCATATCCAGCAACAATGAGCCACCGTTGTCGCTCTGCGATGGCGTAAGGGCACACTTGATCCATGAGCGCACCCCGCACCCCGATCGACCCGGACGCGCCAGTGCTCGTGACGGGCGCCAGCGGCTACATCGGCAGTTGGATCGTCCGGTCGCTTCTCGAAGCCGGACACACCGTTCACGGCACAGTACGGAACCCGCAGAAGGCCTCCGGGCTGGAGCATCTCCACAAGCTCTCGGCCGATCATCCGGGCCGGCTGAAGCTGTTCAAAGCCGACTTGCTCGAGCCCGGCAGCTTCGACGAGGCGATGGCCGGGTGCGAACTCGTCATGCACACTGCCGCACCATTTCTGCTCTCCGGCTACACGGATGCGCAGGAAGCGCTGATCCGCCCCGCGCTGGAGGGCACCCGCAACGTGCTGGACGCGGTCAACCGCACCGACAGCGTCAAGCGCGTGGTGCTGACCAGCAGCGTGGTCGCGATCTACGGCGACGCCTGCGAGTCGCGCGATGTCCCCGGCGGCGTTTTCACCGACGAGCACTGGAACACCACCAGCAGTGTCGACCATCAGCCCTACCCCTACTCCAAGACCGTGGCGGAGCAGGAGGCGTGGAAATACCAAAAGGTTCAGGATCGCTGGGACATGGTCACCATCCACCCCGGCCTGGTGCTCGGCCCTTCCCTGACCAGTGCCAGCGACTCGGCCAGTCTGAGCACGATGAAGCAATTCACCGACGGCACCCTGCTGGCCGGAGCGCCTGCGTTGACCATGGGTGTGGTGGACGTGCGGGACGTAGCGGACGCCCACGTGCGGGCCGGGTACACCCCGGAGGCCCACGGCCGCTACATCGTCAACGCCGATTCCCTGACGCTGCTGGAGATCGGCAAGATCCTGCGCCGCCGGTTCGGTCCGTTCTACCCGTTCCCGAGGATGACCGCACCGAAGGTGGTCGTGAAGGCCATCGCTCCGCTTGCGGGGCTGACCCGGGAGTTCGTGGAGCGAAACATCGGATACCCGTTGGTGTTCGACAACAGTCGCAGCCGCGACGAGCTGGGGCTGGCGTACCGTCCGGCAGAGCTGACCGTGACGGATCACTTCCAGCAGATGCTCGACGACGGAGTCGTCCGCCGAATGCCCGGCAGCTAGCTCGCGGGCTCGGGCGGCAGTCCGTACTGCACCGCAATACCGTTGAGCAACATCGTCATACGTTGTTGGAAGCTGTCTTCGCTGAACGGGTCATAACCGGACTGGGCGACGGCGCGCAGGGTCGGATAGTCGGTAGCGGGACGTTTGGCGAGGAGTTTGAAGATCCGCGCCAGCCACGGCTGTCCTCTTTCGGCGTGCAGGTGTTCGCGATGCGCTTCGGTGACGCTGCCGATCGCCATCGCGCTCACCGCTGCCCACACGGCCATGGCGTCGTCGGGGGCCAACCCGTGCTGGGCGAGCGCTTCGACCGCATCGCCGTTGCACTCCATCTCCATCTCGTCGCGCACCCCGCCCGTCACGAACTTCTCGACCAGAGCCGGCTCCGAGGCCAGCACCGTCCGGATATAGGACGCGTAACTGCGCATCCACGTCGCCCAGTGCTGACCGGTGTACCGCGGCGGCGGTGAGTTCACCAGCGCGCTCTCGGTGACCAGGCGCAGCAGATCGTCTTGATTCTTGACGTGGTGGTACAGCCCGGGAAGGCTGACTCCGAGATGCTCGGCGACCCGCCGCATCGTGACGTTCTCGCTGCCGATCGCTCGCACCGCAGCGACGATGGCACCCTTGTCGATGCGGGGCGGCCGGCCACGGCGCGGCGCTACATCGTTGGAGGTCACGGAATCCTCCTACCAAGCGGGACATTCTCGATCCGGGGGTTGACGCTAATCGATGCGAGTTTTAAGAATCAATATGAAAATTCCGATGACCACGGGAGACATGAATTGACTGACGCCGCGCGCCGCCAGAACCGCCAGATCCTGTTGCGTCGCCGCCCGGATGGGCTGGTCTCTCCCGACGACACCGAGATGGTCACCACGCCGGCGCCGGTACCGGCTGACGGCGAGGCGCTGCTGCGGACCACCTATGTCGGCATCGACGCGGCGGCCCGCACGTGGCTGGACGGCGAGCCCGGCTACCTGCCGCCCCTCGAGCTGGGCGAGGTGGTGCGCGTGGCGGGAATCGGCGAGGTCGTCGAGACACGTTGTGACGCCTACAAGGTCGGTGACCTCGTGACCACCCTGACCGGCCTGCAGGATTACGCGATCATCCGCGACGACCTGTTCAGCACACCGGTGGTCGGTTACACCGATCCGCTGGCGGTGATGTCGATCTACGGGCCGACGGGCGCGACGGCCTACTTCGGGATGAAAGGCGTCGGCAATCCGCAGGCCGGCGAGACCGTCGTCGTCTCGGCAGCCGCGGGCGCCACCGGGTCGGTGGCCGGTCAGATCGCCAAGATCGCCGGTGCCCGGGTGGTCGGCATCGCGGGCGGCCCCGAGAAATGTCGGGTCGTGGTCGAGGAATTCGGTTTCGACGCCTGCGTCGACTACAAGGCCGGCGATCTGACCGCCGCGCTCAAGGAAGCATGCCCGGGCGGCATCAACGTCTACTTCGACAACGTGGGCGGCGACATTCTGAATGCCGTGCTGGCCAACCTCGCACACAAGGCGCGCGTGGTGATGTGCGGCATCATCTCGAGCTACCTGAACGGCGAGCATCCGGGGCCGTCCAATTACGTCAACCTGCTTGCCACGGCCTCGACGATGCAGGGCTTCATCGCCCTCGAAGAGTGGGCGCGCTTCGATGAGGCATTCGCCGCACTGCAGGGTTGGGAGAAGGAGGGCCTGCTGGTGCATCGCGAAACCGTCTACGAGGGACTGGAATCCAGCATCGACGCCCTCAACGGTCTGTTCAACGGGGCCAACATCGGCAAGATGCTGGTGAAGATCAACGAACCCGAAATCTGACTCCGTGCTCACACCGTTCGACGACTACCCCATCCACTCGACCGCCGAGCCGGTTGCCACGCCGGCGAGCGCCGACCCCAACCACTACGACCGCTACTGGTTCAACGGTCATCAGCGCGACGGTGAGTTCTACTTCGGTGCGGCGATGGGCCATTACCCCGTGCGCGGGGTCATCGACGCGGCATTCAGTCTGGTCAAAGACGGTGTGGAACATTCGATCTTCGCCTCCGGGGCAATGCCGCTGGACCGGTCGGCGACCATCGGCCCGTTCCGCATCGAGGTGGTCGAACCGATGCGCACCATCCGCTACATCGTCGACTCGAATGAGCACGGCATCAGTTGCGACCTGACGTTCCGAGCCACCACCGTGGCGATCGAGGAACCCCGGCAAACGCGCCGAACCGCCGAGGGCATCGTGCTGACCGACCACACCCGGCTGACGCAATGGGGCAGCTGGGAGGGAACTGTCAGCGTCGACGGAGAGGACACCGCCGTCGACGCGGGATCGGTCCCGGGGACCCGTGACCGCTCCTGGGGAGTCCGGCCGGTCGGTGAGCAGGTGCCGATGCTGCGCCAGCCGATGCCGTTCCAGGTGTTCTGGCTCTGGGCACCTTTGCATTTCGGAGATCGGTTCACGCACTACGCCTTCCATGAGCACGAGGACGGACGCAGGTGGCTGCAGACGGCCCAGATCCTGGATCCGCTGCCGGCCGGAGCCTCCCCGTGTAGCCGGGTCGGTGTGCGCGAGTGCTACGACCTCGGCTATGAACTCGAGTGGGAGCCGGGACGACGCGAGATCCGGCGGGCACACCTGTGGTTCACCGATCCCGTCGAAGGCCAGACCCACATCGAGGTGGAGAAGCTCTTCACGTTCCGCATGCGCGGGATCGGCTACTGGCACCCACACTGGGGTCACGGTTCCAACCACGGCCAGTTCGAGATCGGCCGGGAATCCATCCGCCTCGAGGACTTCGACCCGACCGACTTCGCCTCGATCCATCTGCAGAACGTCGTCAAAGCCACGATGGGCGAGCGCACCGGCATCGGCGTCGTCGAGCAGATCGCCATCGGCCCACACGAACCGTCCGGGCTCACCGGATTCCTCGACGGCTATCAGCCCTGAGGTTGTGGAACTTGGCTGCCGATTCGCAAATCGGTGGCCTGGTCGACCAATTCATTCGTCGCGGGTCGAGCCGCTGTAGCCGCGACACCTGAGCGGCGTCAGTGGTCACCTTCATGGCCAGATCTGCCGGGTCCAGCCCCCACGAGTACTCCGCTCCCTGTTCTGCGCTGGATCCGCGTCCGTTGCCAAAACGCAATCTCCGCAACGAATTACAGAAATGGAATTCTGTTACGAGTGGGGCTCAGGTGAATATTGTGATGTAGAGTACGTACGTACGTAGTTACTACGTAGTTATGCCGGCTCCGCACCCGAGAGATTGCGGCTGGCAGGGGCGGAAAGGAAACGTGTGAAATGCCATCCATTCCGCACAGAGCCCAACCCGGGTGGGATCGTCGAACCCTCTTGCGCACAGGGATTTTGGCGACAGCTTCGTTGGCCATGCTCAGAGCGCCGATCGCACGCGCAGAGCCGAACGCCGGCCAGTGGGACCCCACCCTCCCCATTCTGCTCAGCGCAGGTGCGCCCGGCGACCCGGTGGCGATCGCCAATGCGTCGCTACAGGCCAGCGCCTTTGCTGCACAGACGACGTTCGACATGGGGCGCAAGTTCCTCGGCAGCCTGGGACTCGCACCCGCGGACGCGGGCGGCGCCGCTCCCATACTCCGCGGGAATCGCGTGTACGGCAGGCAGGCGGTCGAGTACGTGATCCGTCGGGCTGGTACGCAACTCGGAGTTCCCTATTCCTGGGGAGGCGGAAGCCTGACCGGGCCCAGCCGTGGCGTGGACTCCGGTGCCGGCACAGTCGGTTTCGACTGCTCAGGCCTCACCCGTTACGCCTTCGCCGGCGTCGGTGTGCTGCTCCCCCGCTATTCGGGCGATCAGTACACCGCGGGCCGCCAGCTGCCTCCGTCGCAGGCAAAGCGCGGCGACCTCCTGTTCTGGGGACCCGGCGGTGGACAACACGAGGCGCTCTACCTCGGCAACGGGCAGATGATCGAGGCCCAGCAGACCGGTGTTCCGGTGAAGATCTCACCGGTCCGCAAATCGGGGATGACGCCCTATGTCACCCGCATCATCGAATATTGACGCGATAATGGCCGGGTGAGAATGATCGGTCGACGTGCCCCGTTGTGGTTGTTGGCCTGTGCACTCATCTTGGGTGCCGTCGCAGCGGTTGCCGTGAAGACACACGGCTCTGGTCTCGTGAGCACCGCGGAACGGACGGCTCAGGACCGCTGTGAAGCTGACGTTCGCGGCAAACTGATGACGCCGGAGGCCGCCCGGCTGTCCGACGTGCAGTCGACACGTGGCGACCTCGAACCCGACAGTCGAGATCTGTTCCCGCTGACCACCGATGCACCGCTGAAGGGCGTCGACCATGCCCGAATCACAGTGTGGAACGTCTCAGGAACCGTTGAGGCACAGACCGATTCGGGAAACACGATCCACGACCCGTTCACCTGTCGGGCCTACTTCGTCGACGGCAACCTGGCCGACACGCTCGTGGTGTTCGAGCGGGAACACTAGGTCATCGGCACAGCAGACCCGATGCGCCCAACGCGAATGTTGTGATCGGGGCGAGAGCGATCACGGTCGTTGCCGCGAATAGCCCTGCCCTCGCGCCCAGCCGGGTCCACGGTGCGGGTGGCAGCGCAAGACGCTCGGCACGGTTCAGCAACGCCACGTCGGCGGCGCCGAGAGCCTGCACAGGCGTGGCTCCGGCGAGAGCCATCAGTCCGGTCAGCAGCGTGTGTTCCCCGAATCGGCGCGCCGCGGCATCGTCGGCGCACATTTCCAGCAGCCTGGCGACATCGGCCGCACCGCGGGTCATCAGCCTGACCCGAGGGAACACCAAGGCCAACCCGCGCAGCGCCGTCACGATTCTCGGGTGATGACCGTCCAGGTGGGCCCGCTCATGCGCGAGAACCGCTTGCAACTCATCGTTGTCGAGGGCGGCGATTGCACCGGTGGTGACCACGATCGCCGGCGGCGCGCCGGCCACGCAGTACGCGGTCGACTCATCGGCATCGACGACGTAGACATCCCGCTGGCCAGTCGGACGTCCCACGAGCCGAACAGCTTGAGCGTGGCTGTCAGCATGGATGCGCATGCGCCGAATGGCACGCGAGGCCTTCACCCCGAAACCGGCAACCACCACGACCAACGCGACCGCGACGACCACCACCGACGTCTGCGCCGCGAAACCGGCGCGTCCGGCCGCGATGTCGCAGAGCAACTCCACGCAAGACGTCAGTAGCGACCCGCGCTGACCGTTGTGAAACACCACATCGCCGATCACCAGTACCGGAACCGCGATCCAGGTCGCCAGGACGCTGACGATGGCGGTCAACCAGGCCGCGACGCCCCACCTCGGGGCCGAGCCGGCACGGGTGAGGGCGCCGAGGAGTCGCGGCGCCAACAACACCATGGCCACGCTGTAGATCAGCAGGCCCGCGGCGATATTCACCGCTTCTTCGCCTTGGTCGAGCGCCGAGCCAGCGTGCGTAGCGCGGCCCGCAATCGATCCGAGTCCTCTGGGTCGATCTGCTCGATGAAGTAGCTGAGCACCAGATCAGAACGGCCGCCACCGTCCAGTGCCTCGCGCATCAACTGAGCCGAGTGCTGCTCGCGGTTCAACGTCGGCCAATACCGGTAGGCGCGCCCGTCGCGGTCGCGTTCCAGCCAACCCTTGGTGTGCAAATTGTCCATCGTCGACATCACCGTGGTGTAGGCGATCCGGCGCTCCTCGGCGAGCTCGTCGAAGACGTCGCGCACCGTGACCGCCGCATCGCCGCGGTTCCAGATGCGGTCCATGATGTCGGCTTCCAGTTCGCCGAATCCTCGTACGCGCACTACACCCTCCACAGTCGGTGGTCCGAGGGTACCTCGCGAAAAGGACGGGCGGGCGCCTCGACGCGCGTCGGGACCTACTGCATAGGCCAGTACGTAGTACTCCCGCGCGACACGACACGTCAGCTGGTGTAGTGGAGGCTCGTCATCATCCCGGCCTCCTGGTGATAAGCGTTGTGGCAGTGCAACATCCATAAGCCGGGATTGTCCGCTGCGAAGATCACCCGCTGGCGCTGCATGGGGCGCACGACAAGGGTGTCTTTGCGCGCACCCGGGCGTCCGTCGTCACCGAGCACCTGAAAAGTGTGTCCGTGCAGATGCATCGGATGCCACATCATCGTCGAGTTCCGGAATGTCATTGCGACCCGTTGGCCTCCACGCACGGTCAAGGGCTGCGCGCTCGCGAATGGTCGGCCATTGATCGTCCAGTCATACGTTGCCATGGAGCCGCCCAGCTCCACGGGGAGTTCGGTGTCAGCGCCGACCCAGTCGAAACTGGCTTCAGGTGTGGCGGTGAACGAACTGACCGTGCCCAGCCGACCACGCAGCTCAGCCGGCGCGTAGTCGGGCGGAGGAGTCGAACCATCGGCGGTCACCAGCAGCGCCCGAGTCGACGCACCTTTTCCCTCAGCAGCCGCGACCAGCGGGAACACCCCGTCCCCCGCCGTGATCGTCACGTCATAACGCTCACCCATCCCGAGCAGCACCGCGTCCACTTCACCGGGAACCACCGGGAATCCGTCGGTATGAGTGACGGTCATGCGGTGTCCGGCCAACGCGACCCGGAACGCGGTGTCGGACCCGGCATTGATCAGCCGGATCCGTACCCGTTGACCCGGGCGAGCCCGGAAGCTGGTGGGGTTCTGCGCATTACGTCCATTGACCACGTACAACGGGTAGTCGACGTCACCGGCGTCGCCGCCGAGGGGTGAACCATCCCGGCCGCCCATCGGCCCCATTGCGGCGTCGTGGTCCATACCCGGCATACCCTCCATGCCCGGCATGCCGTGCCCAGCTCCCGACGGCGTTCGCAGTCTGTCATAGATCTGCGCCGGGCTCGGGCCGACGCCGTCGGTCCAATCGTCGAGCATCACCACCCATTCGGCGTCATATCGGCCCGGATCCTTCGGGTCGTCGACGATCAGCGGGAAATACAGGCCCGTGTCCGCGTCGAGCCCGGTGTGCGGATGTGCCCAATACGTCCCTGGGTGAGGCACCGAGAACCGGTAGGTGAAGTCCTGGCCATCGGCAATGTCAGGGGTGGCCGGCGACGCGCCGTCCATATCGTTGCGAAGCGCCAGGCCGTGCCAGTGCACCGAGGTCGAGCGGGCGAGCCGGTTGCGGACGGTGACCTCAAGTTCATCGCCGACCGACGCCCGCAGGAGAGTTCCGGGCACGATGTCGTTGTAGGCAACGGTGTCGGCAATCGTGCCGCCGAGGTCCACCCGCGTGCGCTGGGCGGTCAGTGTGGTGGAGACGGTGCGCCCGGTGTGCGGCCGACGAGCTTCGGCCGCGGCGATCGCGTCGGCAGGGGCGACGCGGGTCGATGTGGCACCGGCGTCGCGCTGACACCCAGCGACAGCTGTAGCGCTCAGCGCGGCGGTTGCCGCAAGGAATCCTCGGCGGCTGAGCCGCGGCCGGTTGGCGATCTCACGCATGTCCTCCACCCTCGTCACCGACCCCGATGGATCGGTATGGGTTTTGTGAAGGTTCGTTGAAGAAGCTCGTCCGGCGGTGTGACGCGGGAAACGAAACTCATGTCGAACGCACAACAACCTACGGACTATCCACGTATGGAATAACTACGTATACCCAGGTCCGGAAGGTCCGCCGGGCGACAGTTATGCGCAGGCCTTTACAGATTCTTCACAAATCCAATGGAAAACAAATACTTTCGGCGAGAAGGCGCACAGGCGAGCAACCGTCCGTCAGACCCACGCTATCTACTATCCCCGTACGTAGCTAGTAGACTGGGGCAACGCCATACACCCGCCCGAGTGGGCGTGGTCGTCAAGGACACCTCATCGATGGAGGCCCAGTGCAACACCGCACCCGACACCTGTGGATCACCGCGATCGCGGCGGCCGTCACGGTCACCGCGTCCACCGTCGCCGGAGCTTCGGCACTGGCCGAGCCGGCGGGGCCGCCCCAGCCCGTCGAACCGGCTCCACAGTTCGACCCGGCACCGATGCCCTGGCTCAACCCCTTCGGTCAGGCAGCCAACGTTGATGTCCCGGCAGGGCAGAACCCCTTGCCGTTCAGTGGTGAGCCGCCATTCCTGCCACCGACGTTCAATCCGGCCAACGGGTCCACGGTTGGCGTCGCGAAGCCGATCTACATCAACTTCCAGCGGCCGATCGCCGACCGCCGGCTGGCCGAGGATTCGATTCACATCTCCTCGAACCCTCCGGTACCTGGAAAGTTCTACTGGATGAGTGACAGTCAGGTGCGTTGGCGGCCAATCGATTTCTGGCCCTCCGGCACCGTGGTGAACATCGACGCGGCGGGCACGAGGTCGAGTTTCAGAGTTGGCGACGCGCTGGTGGCCACCATCGACGACGACACTCATCAGATGGAGATCCACCGTAATGGCGTGCTGGAAAAGACCTTTCCCGTCTCGCTGGGGAAGCCGGGCTACGAAACCCCCAACGGCACTTACTACGTACTGGAGAAGTTCGCCGACATCATCATGGATTCGTCAACCTACGGGGTCCCGGTGAACTCGGCCGAAGGTTACAAACTCAAGGTGCAGAATGCCGTCCGCCTGAGCAACACGGGCATTTTCGCGCACAGCGCCCCATGGTCGGTCGCGGCCCAGGGCAAACGCAATGTGAGCCACGGCTGCCCCAACCTCAGCCCGGCGAACGCGCAATGGTTCTTCGACCACTTCGGCAGCGGCGATCCCGTCGTCGTCAAGAACTCCGTTGGCGTCTACAACCAAAACGACGGGGCGAACGACTGGCAGATCTGACCGAGCGTCGCTCGGATCAGAAGGCCCCGTCCAGGAATTCCGCGTAGGCCGGTAGGTCGAGTTGGCCATGGCCCGACAGCCCGATCACCACGACCTGCTCGGCGGGGTCATCGGCCACATGTGCGGCGGCCGCCGCGATCGCGTGCGTGGCCTCGGGAGCCGGCACGATTCCCTGAGTCCGGGCGAACAGGACACCCGCCGAGAAAGCGTCGTGCTGACCGATGGCGATGCCATCGACCAGGCCGAGTTCGACGGTATGGCTCAGCGCCGGTGCCATACCGTGGTAGCGCAACCCACCCGCATGAATCGGGTCGGGTACGAAGTCCATTCCCAGGGTGTGCATCTTGAGCAGCGGGGTCAGGCCCGCCACGTCGCCGTGGTCGTAGCGGTACTCCCCCTGCGTGATCGACGGGCATGCGGCCGGCTCCGCGGCGACCACCTTCGGGTTCGATCGTCCGTGGATCTTCTCGCGCAGGAACGGGAATGCCAGGCCCGCAAGGTTGGATCCGCCACCGGCGCAACCGAAGACCACGTCGGCACCGTCCGGTTCGACGGCGGCAAGCTGAGCAACGGCTTCCAGTCCGATCACGCTCTGGTGCAATACCACGTGGTTCAGCACACTGCCGAGGGCGTAGCGGGTGTCCGCATTGGCAGCGGCCACCTCGACGGCCTCACTCACCGCCATCCCGAGGCTGCCTGTGGTGTCCGGAGTCGCCGCGAGAATCGCTCGCCCCGCCGCGGTGAGGTCCGACGGGCTCGAATGCACGGTGCCGCCGTACGTGCGAATCAGATGACCGCGGTAGGGCTTTGACTCGTAAGACGCACGGACCTGCCAGACCTCGACCTCGAGGCCGAACTGCGCCCCGGCGAAGGACAGGGCGCTACCCCACTGCCCGGCGCCCGTCTCGGTGGTCAGCTTCCGGACACCGTCGACGCTGTTGTAATAGGCCTGCGCCACAGCGGAATTGGTCTTGTGACTGCCGACCGGGCTGACGCCTTCGTACTTGACGTATATATGCGCTCCGGTGTTGAGCGCCTGCTCGAACCGGCGGGCCCGGATCAGCGGCGACGGACGCCACATCGAGTAGATGTCGCGCACCGCCTCCGGGATCTGGATGTACGGCTCGGTCGATACTTCCTGCGCGATCAATCCGCTCGGGAAGAGCGCCGCGAGGTCGTCGGGGCCGACCGGCTCCTTGGTGGCCGGGTGCAGGTGAGGTGGGATCGGCTGGTCCAGCTCGGCCGCCAGGTTGTACCAGTGCGTCGGCACCCCGACGGTAACCAGATCCGGGTGGGGGGCGTCGGCGTGCAGCGTCATGCCGACACTGTAGTCAGGCGCGATTCGCCGTTCTTCGACGCGCTGAGTCGCCGCCAGACCCAGGTGGCAATCACGGCGACCGCGAGTCCCGCGGGCAGGGCAACAGGCGCCACCGGCAGCGCCACACCGACCAGGAGCAGCAGACCAAAGCCGATGCCGACGCCCAGGAGCACCAGCTTGGCCGGGGTCCAGGTCGAGTCCGAGCGGAATCGGGTGGACAACGCGATACCGATGATCAACGCGACGGCATGTCCGATGGCAGTGAAATCGGCCCCCGATACGGCGACCACCAGGGCGATCGTCAGCCATCCGCCGATCCAGGCGGGGCGCCACCGCGTCGGGATGGCCGCGCTGAGGGTGCCGAGGACGGCGATGGCGCCGTAGCTCAAGCCCACGTCTTTGGCATGTGCGACCGAGATCGGTAGCCAGCCGAGCTTGATCGCGGCGGCCAAGCCGGCCGCGACGATCAGGGTGGCTCCGACGTGGCCAAGGGTGAAGGCCTGGATCAGGCGCCTGCCGCACCAGAGCAGCTCGGCCAATGCCAGCAGACACACCAACCCCGGCAACAGGAGGTACGTGTATCCCTCGGCCGTGACGAAGGCACTGCCCAACAGCGTTCCCAGCCGGCCCTGCCCCAGGTTCTCCAGGTTGGTGCTCAGATGGCTGACCACCCGGTCCTGCATCGTGGGCCCCAGCACCAGGAGCAGCGACGCAACCGTGAACAGTGCCGCCGCGTAGGCCAGGGTGACGCGCACCCTACCCAGACTGGAAAACACCCGCGACAACATCGCGAACCAGCATACCGACGCATTCTGTACCGAAATGCGCTGGTCAGTCGCGTGCTGAGGTCCTGCGGTGCGGGGCGAGTTCAAGAATCAGCAGCACGACCGCCGCCGGCAGCACGTCGATCATCGGCAGCAACACGTACCGGTACTCAGCCATCGTGCCGAACTTGCGCACATATCGATACAGCGACTCCAGCTTGATCAGGCGATCCCCGATATGCGCCAGCGTTCGCAGCGCTCGGACGGCGGTCTCGCCACTACGCTCACCGCCGAAGAGATCGGGAAATGGCGCAAAAGCGAGCGAGACGCGTTCGGCGCCGCGTGACCGGGCCCAATCGATCATGTCCACGGTGAGCCGCTCATCGATCCCGTTCGGTGCGCCCAGCCGGCGCCATGGCAGGTCAAGACTCAGTTCGGTCCCGCCACCGGCTCCGGCGAAGCGCTGGAACGCCTGTATCCGCCCGGCGCGGTCCCGTCCGTAGACCAGCCACACCCCGGGGTACCGACCGGACAAGGTGCCTCCGAGCATCATCGAGAACCCACGCTCAGCGCCTACTGCCTTTCCCGACGCGCGCATCACATCGAGCAGCTCGGCCCGGAGCGCATCGTCCACGTCGGACTCAGCGATCACGGCCGTCGTGACGCCGGAGTTCCTAGTCCGCTGGACAGCCTGCCGGAGATTACGTCTGGACCGCCCCACCAGATCGAATTGGTTCACCTCCACCACGACGTCACGTCCGATCGGGATGGCGCGCAGTGGAGCCCCGGTCACCGCACGATCGCGCCACAACGCAAGGCTGCGCACCGACGCGCCCAGCACCAGGATGCGCCAGCCCTGTTCCCGGCACAGAGCGGCGAATTCGACCACCACCTCCGGGTAGCGGGCCTGGTCTCCGATCGGATCACCGCTGGCCACCGCGAAGCCGGCGACGGTCCGATAAGCCAGTGCGGCGGTGCCATCCGCCGAGAACACGTAGCTCTTGCCCGCAGCCATGGCGAAGGGCGCCAGCGGATCGCCGCGAGTGTGGTGAACCAGAGATGCCACCGCGCGCAGAGCATTTGGCTGAGCTATCGACCTTGATGGCCTGATCAACATCGCAGCGGACAGGACGAGGCAGATCCAGGCATCTGCCGGATGCCCGAGCAGCACGGCAAACGTCGCCAGCACGAGGGTTGCCGCGGCGGTGGCCGCATGAGCGAAAGTCAGTGGGCGCCCGAGGAACAGACCGTGCAGCAGAATCGTCGCGGCCAGGGACAAAGCGACCAGACTCGTCAGCACCGACTCGTGTCCGACGCGGCCGGTGTGGTGCTCAAGCACCAGCGTGGCCGCACTGCCTGCGAGGGTGAGCACGACCACGCACAGTGAGATGCGCAGCGCCAGCCTGCGGTGAGGCTCGGACCGGACGGCGTCCGTCGGCACGCCGGTATGGGGGCGTGACGACGGTGCCGGTGACGGACTCACATCTACGGTCTTCCCAGTGTCGGCGGAGCGCACGGATCGTCCGCTCTACTACCCCATGATACGAACGGAACGTGATATCCGCCGGTAGACCGACCGGGCCCGCCACGGCGGTTCCCACTAGAGCGACGGGGCGGGATCCCAACGGCGACACCACAGTCCGTGCGACTGGCGTAGTGGACTACGCGTGACGGGGCGTTCCAGCAGCTGAACCATCGACGTCAACGGCTCCGACGGGGGGTCGGATGTACGAAGAGGAAGGCAAGCTCATGAAAACCACTGTGCCCAAACGTGTCACCGTCGCGGCGGGCGCCGCAGCGGCAATCGCCGTGCTGACCGCCGGCGCCGGTCTGGCACAGGCCCAAACGCATGTCGAGACGACCACGGATGCCGCAGGCGTGACGGTCCACATCACATCCTGGGCGTTTCCGCCAGGGCCGGCCGCGAGCAACGGGGACTGCACCTACACCGCGGTACCGGTGAAGGTGCCGCCCGGTGTCCTGCCACCTCTGCCCGTATACAACCTCCCGTTCCATCTGCAGGAGGGTGGTACCCACGACATCTGGTTCCCGGGCATCCAAACCGGCACGAAGTGGGCTGTTACCGTCCACTGCCCCAATGGAATCGACAGCCCGACCATGACGAAGATCTACTGACAGTGGCTGAACCCGCTGTCCATCAACGGCCGACCTTCCCTGCGGTGACGGGGGCGTGACGACCCGCGCACGGCACGATGTTCCGCGGGGCGGGACTGTCGACGAACCGGCGAGCAGACACCCGTAGGTTGGTCTGCATGACCGAGCTGGAACTCAGGGAGATCGAGACATCTGCAGGCGCCCTGCGGTACTACGACACCGGTGACGGGCCGGCGCTACTGTTCCTACACGGCTCAGGACCCGGAGTGACCGGCTGGCGCAACTTCCGCGGGATTCTGCCCACCTTCGCCCAGCGATTCCGCTGCCTGATCCTGGAATTCCCGGGATTCGGTGTCACCGACGACCTTGGTGGCCATCCGATGGTCACCGCCCAGGGGGTGGTGACCCCATTCGTCGATGCTCTTGGCATCGACCGGGTGGACGTCGTCGGAAACTCGATGGGCGGCGGGGTAGGCATCAACTTCGCCATCCGTCAGCCCGACCGCATCGGCAAGCTCGTGACCATCGGCGGCATCGGAACCAACCTGTTCAGCCCGGGTCCCAGCGAAGGCATCAAGCTGCTCCAGGAGTTCACCGAGGACCCGACCCGCCAGCGCCTGATCGACTGGCTGAACTCGATGGTGTTCGATCCGGCGCTGGTCACCGACGAGCTCATCGAACAACGCTGGGAGTTGGCGACCGATCCCACGACGCTGGCCGCGGCCAAGCGGATGTACGGCAAGGCGGCGTTCGCGGGGATGATGGCCGCCATGCGCGCCTCCGACGCGCCGATGCAATGGGCACAGATGCACAAGGTCGCCGCCCCCACGCTGCTGACCTGGGGCCGCGATGACCGGGTCAGCCCGCTCGACATGGCGCTGATCCCCATGCGGACGATCCCCAACGCCGAGCTTCACGTGTTCCCCAACTGCGGGCACTGGGCGATGATCGAAGCCAAGGAGGCCTTCGAGCAGACCGTGCTCGGGTTCCTGACCCGGACTTAGTCGCGTTTCCGTAGCGGCGGGCATCCCGGAGAATTCATCGTTGAATCTGGGATACATATCTGTATATTACTTTGTGTGCGCCACGCCACATGATCCGCTGGCTTGGCCCTGCCACGCCTCCAACGGATAAGGACCGCAATGGATCTCGTCGATCGAATCGCCAAGCACCGCCGGATGGCGGAGAGCTACCGGGACAAGTACGTGCTGCGGAAGGTCCAGGAAGGCGAGTCCTACGACGAATGGGAATTCACCGACGACGCGGTGTATACCTCGCCCTACTTCGTAGCCGGCCAGGAACTCGTGCTCAGGGATGTGGCGACCTCCTTCGACGTCGCCGCCACCGTCGAGGCCAAGGCCTATTCGGTGGTCTTCCCCGACTGGAAACCCGTCGACCACAAGTTCTGGCCTGCCGAGAACGGCCTCGTCATGCGCTACCGCTGGGAGGGCACCACAGCCGACGGCGAGACGATGGGCTTCTATTCGATCAGCTTCATCGACACCAATGACGACGGCCAGATCACCCACTGGTCGACCTACGTCAACGACGAGGAGTACGGCCCGTTCCTGGAAAAGGCAATCGGTGCCCGTGGGCCATTCCATGGCGACGAATACCTGGAGGCCCTGGCCCGCCATTTCGAAAAGCACAACCTGACCTGGTAAGTACGGCCCGGTTTCGATTCGTTATCGATCCCACAGCCCGTCCCCACAGGGGACACAGGGCAAACACATCCGGCCGAAATAGCTTTGCTCTCCGTGCGGCACCGTCGTCGCACCATTCAGAAACGGAGTAAAGCAATGGGTTTCAAGAAATCCGTGGGTGTATCTGCGATGGCGGCAGGAATCGGCATGGCCGGCTTGTTGGGCCTCGGTATCGGTACGGCCGGCGCCGATCCGGGTCCGGGCTGTGACCGCCCCGGCGCCCCGTGCGAGCACCGAGACGACCGAGGCCCCGGCCCCGACGACTGGCACGGTCGCAACATCGACGCGGGACGCCGCGATCACCAGCCGTTCGAGTGGAATGGCCAACGGGTCACCCCGATGCCCGCCGGCGACGGGCGCGGTTGGGGCTTCTGGTTCCTCGGCACCTGGATTCCGCTGTAGCCGAACCGATTTCTGGTGGGGCGCTCATCCCCTAGCGCCCCACCAGAGACCGGGACGAGATGCTCAACGGGGTGTTGAGCACACCGCTTTGACCGCACCATCCATGGCGGTGGCGGCAGTCCAGTTCGCATGGTCTGCGGGCTGGAACTTCGGCAGTTTGGCTGCATAGTTGTCCACATACCGAGACTGGGCCCAGAGCAGACCTGCCAGCAGCGGATCGGTGGATTCGTCTGCCAGGCGGCGCAATTCGGCGGCTTCCTGGCGCATGACGGGGATGACGGCCATCGTCACCGATCGCTGCTTGGGCGACCAGCGGGCGGCGGCCACCCGGTGATCCGTCTTGGCCCAGGCCTGCTGCTTGCCGTCATACCCCGCGCTGGCCCGCTGCCACTGGGCGCAGACCGGATCCGGTCTCGCTGCGGCAAAGGCCTGGGCCGGTTTGGCGCCCGGTTCGTCACGGACAGACGACGCAACCACCTCGGCAGGAACGGGTTTCGCTGCAGTGGTCCGCGTCGGTGCGGCAGTGGTTGCCGCGTCGTCGTGTCCCGCGACGGTGACGGCCATGACACCGCCGACGAGCAACGCCGCGGCGGTGGTCACGCCGATCACGGTTCGTGTCCGGGGGCGCCTCACCAGTCCGGTGTCCAGTCTGGAATTGAAAGGCCAACGGCTGCCATGGCCGCCACCTCGAAGCGCGACGTTGAACGCCGCTTCCGGGCGGTTCCGCAGCTCGGCAACAGCCACTTCCACGGCGGCGCTCGGCGTTCCCAAATCGGTGAGCGTCTTGACGAACCGCGCCACCGATACGAGTTCGCGTCCGTAGAGGTTCTCCTGCGGTTGCGCGGCAGGCAGGAACCGCTCGACCAGATCCTCGCGCAGCTGTGACGACCGCGCGACTTCTGCCGCTGTCAGCCAATGCCCCGGAACATCTTCTGCCCCAATGCCGGTCATTCAGATGATCCTTCCCGCGCCCACCTGAAGATTGGTACAGCAATCTGTCTACGCGCTGCAACCGGTCACGCGCCCGACGGCCGCCACGTTGCTGTCACAACTTGGCTACCGGAAGATCACGGACGCCCGCGCCGGCTGCCGAGCGGGATCGACTGGCAAACAACCACTCTCGCCAACGCCGGCGTCGTCACGACGGGAAGTACACCACCTGACCGGAGAACAGACTGTGCGGATGGCCGATGTAGTTGGCCGCGCCGGCAACGGCCGCTCGCTTCGCAACATCATGATCGCCGTACTCCTCGACACAAAGTGACTCGAGCGTGTCACCGGCGACCTGCCGACGCCGATTGAGGCCGGGGACGATCAGCACCTGGCCCGGATTCGGATCGGTGAACGGGTCGAGGTTGTTCGCGTTGGCGATGACGATCGCGAGCTGATCGTCGCCGTACCACCGGCCGGCCAGCACCGCGAAGCCCTCCCCCGCGACCACCGTGTGGTGCCCGACATTCGTCAGGTCCGGCAACAGCAACCAGGTCCCCCGATGGATCTCGCGTTGCGCCACACCGTTGACCACTTCCCAGACCAGCTGAATGGCCGGGCTCTGCGTCCCGTAGAAGGACTGGGTGAGCTGTTGTCGGGCGGCGGTGCTGTCGTCGGTGGTGAACAGGTGCCGATAGGTGACGTACGGGATCAGCAGCTCCTGACCGATGTTGATCAGCCCCGGGTTGCTGAGGTGGTTCTGCTCGGCGATCACGGGGTAGAGACCGCCGTCGCCGTACTCGCGCTGGGCTATCCCGAACAAGGTGTCGCCGAGCGCCACGGTGTAGTTCTTCATCTGCCGCCGCCTTTCTGATCGGATGTGGTTCGGACCGGGTCAGTGTCCGGTGAGGTCCCGACGTGAGTCGCGCGTAGCGGGCTACCTGAAATGCCGTGGCAGATTGAGGTAGCTCGCTACTCGTGTCCTCACCCGACGACAGGGTGATGCTGGGGTTGCTCGACCTCAGTTCAGCTGCCGGACGGTGATGACGATGACGTACGTGGTGCGAAAATGACCGCGGGGACAGTGACACGCTCCGCGGCAGGCGACCGCCCGGCACTTGCCCTCGCCGGCGCCGAGTCGACCTCGGCCCGTGATCAGCGCAGCCACGCGACACTTCGGGACAGGCTGCGTCCGCTGCCCTCCTCGGTGTGGCGCGAGGTGGCCCGCGGGCGGCTTGCCGATCTGCGGGTCGAACTCGACGGGCTCCCGGCCGGCTGCCGGGACGACCCGCGGTACAACGACGCGCGGCGCCGGCTGAAGGAAGCGACGGAGATCGTCGACGCACCGCGCTGTCTGCTGGGCCTGCTCAACGGAGCCGCAGTGGAAGCCGCCTGGCTTCGAATTCACGCTGTGGACGTGGCGGTCATCAGGCTGGCGACACCCAGCGTGGTCCGGGCGCGGTTGCCCGAGATCGTCTCCACAGGAAAGGAATTGCTCGGTGAGAGCCACGAGTCGGTCACGACGATCCGGGAACTCATGGGCCATCCCAAGTGGAGTGACCATGACCGGGAAGCGCTGGCGCACAGCGTGAAGGCGGTACACGCCGCATCCGACAGCGAGAGCATGCGGCTGCGCAGCTTTCGCAACATCCTGTTGGGCGCTACCGCAGTCCTTGCGCTGCTGGCGGTGTGCTTCGGCATCGTCGGCGCATCCCGACCCGACACCTTCGGTCTCGTCACCACGGGCGGCTCGCTGTCGCGCGCTGACATCGCGATCGCGGAACTGCTGGGTCTGGTGAGCGCGAGCCTGGTCGGTGCGGTGGCCATCCGGAAGATGAAGGGAACGTCCACCGCGTACGCGGTGCCGATGGCCTCGCTGTTGCTGAAGTTGCCCACCGGCGCGCTGACTGCCGTCGCCGGACTGCTGATGGTCAAGGCGGGCATAGGCGGGGATGGGGTGAGCGTCACCACCAACGCCCACGTGGTGGGCTACTCGCTGCTGTTCGGAGCGTCGCAACAAGGCATCACCGGAATGGTGGACCGTCAGGCACAGACCCTCCTCAACAACATCTCCTCGAAAGACAACGCCTGATCCGCCGCCGCCGCCAACCTTGGCATGATGCAACGTATGGATCAGTATCGCCGCGGGGATCTCGTCTTCGATGTCATCGACGACGGCCCCGCCGATGGCCCGGTGGTCGTGCTGTTGCACGGCTTCCCGCAGCAGAACAGCAGCTGGAAACCGATCATCTCGCTGCTGACGGCCGCGGGTTACCGGTGCCTGGCGCCCAACCAGCGCGGTTACTCCCCAGGTGCGCGGCCGCCTCGCCGTCGCGACTACCGCGTCTCGGAGTTGGCGAAGGACACCCTCGCGCTGATCGATGCCAGCGGTGCCGAACGGGTGCATCTCGTCGGCCACGACTGGGGAGCCGCGGTGGCGTGGGGCTTGGCCGAGCACGCGCCCGAGCGGCTGGCCTCGTTGTCGGCGCTGTCGGTACCGCACCCGCGGGCCTTCCTGCGGTCCATGCTCACCAGCCGCCAGGGTTTGGCGTCCTGGTACATGTACGTCAACCAACTGCCATGGCTGGCCGAACGATTCATGCTCGGGCGCGACGGCAAAGGTAGGGCCATCGCCAAATCCCTGATCCGCAGCGGGTTGCCGGCCGAGGCAGCCGAACGTGATGCTCGGGCCATGACGGAGGCCGGGGCCCTCACCGCGGCGCTGAACTGGTACCGGGCCATGCCGATGAGCGGCTCGGGCGGGCGTGCCGCTCAGAAGATCACGGTGCCGACCCTGTACGTCTGGAGTGACCGCGACATCGCGATCACCGCCAAACCGGCGCACGACACCGCGAAATACGTGAGCGGCCCCTACCGCTTCGAAACCCTCCGAGGGGCCTCACACTGGCTCCCGGAGGAGAAGCCGGAAGAGGTCGCGGAAATGTTGTTGCAGCGGTTCATCACCCATCCGATCTGAGCGGAGTACGCAAATGCTGACCCTGGGAGTGCTCCTCGGCGACGGTATCGGGCCGGAGATCGTGGACTCGGCCACCAGGGTTGCTGAACGGGCCTTGGCGAGTGTTTCGGTCGAAGTGCAGTGGCGCGAACTGCCGTTCGGTCTCGAGGCGATCGGTGAGCTCGGCACCCCGCTGCCCGAACCGACGCTGACCGACCTGGACGGGCTTCCCGGATGGATCCTCGGGCCCCATGACAATGCCGGATACCCTCAGCAGTTCCGGGGCATGCTGTCGCCCGGTGGAGCAATCCGTAAGCGCTACAACCTGTTCGCCAACATCCGGCCCGCCCGCGCCTTGAGTGCGTCGGTGGCCGCGGCATGCCCCGATCTCGACGTGGTCATCGTGAGGGAGAACACCGAAGGTTTCTACGCCGACCGCAACATGTACGACGGCGCAGGCGAATTCATGCCCACACCCGATGTGGCGCTGGCAGTCGCCGTGTTCACCCGGAGTGCCTGTGAGCGGATCGCCCACGAGGCGTTCCAGCTTGCGACCACCAGGCGCAGGTCCGTTACCATCGCGCACAAGACCAATGTGCTGGCCAAGACCACCGGCCTGTTCCGCGACGTGTGCCTGACGGTCGCCGAGGATTACCCCGATGTCGAAGTACACGGTGAGCACATCGACGCACTGGCCGCGCGGTTGGTGAGCCATCCGCGGGATTTCGATGTCATCGTGGCCGAGAACATGTTCGGCGACATCCTGTCCGATCTGGCCGGCCAGTTGAGCGGCTCGCTCGGGATGGCGCCGTCGATCAACACCTCGCACACCCACGCGATGGCGCAGGCAGCCCACGGGTCCGCACCCGACATTGCCGGACGCGACATCGCCAACCCGGTCGCGATGATCCTGTCCACTGCGATGTTGTTGCGCTGGCTGGCTGCCCGTGGCGCTGGCGCACCGGCGCTCGGCGTCGCGGCGGACCGGATCGAGGACGCGATCCGGCGGACCCTCGATGCCGGTGTGGGGACGGCCGACATCGGTGGCACCGCGTCCACGTCGGCCTTCACCGAGCGGGTGCTGGCGGCGCTGGGCTGACCGCTACGGTCGAGCGGCCCGCCGGGTCAGAAATCGGTAACCACCGTAAAGCGCAAGAGCCACAACAAAATTGACGAAGTAGGCGATGTCGGCTCCGTGCCACTCGGTGGCGACCGCGCCCTGGATCAGGGTGGTGTTCATGAACGGCACGGCGATGACGTAGGCCACCAGGAAGGTGATCAGCGCCGCCACCGCGTCACCGCGCCGGGTGACCTCGGCACTCGGATCGATGCTGGCGCGTCCGCGGATACGGATCGCCCAGTCGACCACGACCACTGCGACAAACGCCGGAATCCAGTAGCTGACCAGCAGCAGGACATCGGTGAAACGGGTCGCGGTGTCCGCGGCGTGCAGCCACAGGATCAGGCCGAATGCCAGCGCTGTCACGATGATCGCCGACACCGGCCGGCGCACCCGCACACCGATGGTCTGCAATGCCAGGGAACCGCTGTAGTCGTTCATCACCCCTGATCCGATCGCCGCGAGCGCGATCACCAGCAAGGCCAGTCCGCCGAGGACGCCCCCGCCCATGACGGTGTGAACACCGTCGGCGGTGTGGTCACCGATGACCGATGCCGCCGCGATACCGATGCCCTGAACGAACACGTAACCCAACACGATCCCGGCGAACGAATACCCGAACACCTGCCGCCGCGACGAGTCGCTCGGGAGATAGCGGCTGAAGTCGGCGGCGTAACTGGCCCACGAGATCGCCAGGCTCAGGGCGATGGTGATCTCGAAAACGAAGGCGCCGGCCAGATCGGCTCCGGTTACCGACGGCACCACCACGATGTCGTGGCCGGCTACGAGCTTGACGGTGAAGACCGCGAACGTGATCAGGAGGATGACCGTCAACACCGCCTGCAGGCGGTGGATCAGCTCGTAGCCGAAGAATCCGACGACACCCTGTACCGCCAGCACGATCAACACCGCGCTCCAGAACGGGATACCCAGCAGTGCCGCGAGCGCCTCGCCACCGAACAACCCGACGAGCGCGTCCCAGGCGATCGACGATCCCCACTGCAGGATGCCGGGAACCACGACCAGACCACCGAATGCCATGCGCGCGTTGGGAAGCTGTCCCGCTCCGGTGCGCGGCCCCCAGGTCGACAGATAGGCGACCACGGCCGAGCCCAACACGGTGCCGATGACCATGGCCAGCAGGCCCAGCCAGAAACCCAGGCCGAGGGTGATGGCCAATGTCCCGGTGAAGACGCCGGTCATGTTCACCTGCGGTGCGAACCACACCGTGAACAACCGGGCGGGATGTCCGTACCTCTGATCGGCCGCCAGCGGTGCGATCCCGTGCGTCTCCACGGTCAGATCGCCGGAGCCGGTCGGGCGACGCCCGCTGAACGTGGACGCATTGAGCGCGCCGACTCCGAAGGCCATTCGTCTATTCGACCACGCACCCGGTGTGCGGGCATGTGCCACACCATGGCCATAATCGAGAAACACAAAGACTGTCTATGGATCGGAGCGGGACGTGGCCAGGACCGAAACCGACCGGTCCGCCTCCCCTGCCGTGCCCGGTATGCCACGTCGCCCCGGCGTCCTGATCGCGGGCCTGAGCCTGGTGGCTCTCACCGTCGCAATCCTGCAGACCGCGGTGGTGCCGATCCTGGGCATCATCGCTCACCAGCTGAACACTTCCTCGGTGGCCGTCAGCTGGGCCGTCACCGCCAACCTGCTTGCGGCCGCCGCGTCGACGCCGTTGATCGGCAGGCTGGCCGATCTGTACAGCAAGAAACGTGTCCTGCTGGGTGTGCTGCTGGTGGTGCTCGCGGGTTCGGTGCTGGCCGCAGTCACCGCATCGGTGCCGCTGCTGGTGGCGGCGCGCGTCCTGCAGGGCGCCTCGTACGCGCTCTACCCCATCAGCATCGCGATCCTGCGCGAAGAACTCGCCGAAGACCGCCTGGTCGGCGCGATGTCGGTGCTGTCCGGAACGTTGGGCTTCGGGGGCGGCGTCGGCCTCGTCGTCACCGGACTCCTGATGTCGGGCGACGCCGGGTATCACCGCGTCTTCTGGCTGACCACCGCGTTCACCGCCATCGTCATCGTGGTGGCGGTGATGGTCGTACCGAACCGCAGGCCCGACGCCGGCGGCGCGATCGACTGGCTGGGGGCCGCGGGCCTGGCGATCGGCCTGTCTGCGGTGCTGCTGGCGATCACGCAGGGCAACTCATGGGGTTGGACCCACCCGGGGACGATCGGCTTTCTGGTCGGCGGAGTCGGCGTCCTGATCGGCTGGTGGTGGTGGGAGCGACGGGCCGCCGATCCCCTGGTCTCGACCACGATGCTGGCCCGGCGGCCCATCCTGCTGACCAACCTGGCCACGATCCTGGTCGGCATGGGGCTGTACTTCGCCTTCCTCGGCCTCACACAGTTCGTCCAGATGTCGCGTCAGGCCGCCGGTTACGGATTCGGCGCGACCGTGCTGCAGGCCAGTGTCTACTTCCTGCTCCCCGGTGCGCTCACCGGCTTTCTGGTGGCGCTCGTCAGCGGCCGGTACATCGACCGCTACGGCGCCCGCAGGGTCCTGGTGGTCGCCGCCGTCGCCGGTATCGCCGGATTCGTCATGCTCGCCGCGGCGCATGACCGCCCGTGGCAGGTCGTGCTGGCCGGTGTGCTGGCCAACGCCTACATCAGCCTGGGCTATGGCGCGCTGCCCGCACTGGTCGTCAGTGAGGTGGACACCAGCGAGACGGGCATCGCCACGAGCATGAACGCGATCGCGCGAACAATCGGCAGCTCCGTGGCCGCGGCCGTCGTCGCCGTGTTGCTCGGGCATCGCATGGTGCCGTCGGAAGGCAGCTTCGTGACGATCTTCGTCGCCGGTGCGGTCACCGCCGCCCTGGCGATGGCCCTGATCGCAGTGTCCCGCGCACCGGACCGCCACGGTGAGTCCGTGCACACCATGTCGGAGTCCCGCGCGATGAATCATGAGTGGGGCTGATTCCTCCAGTCGCCGGTTTCCCGCCGTGACCACCCGCTGAGCTGCGAAACTTGGGCCCAGCCAGTCGCTGCCCGCCGGACCATGGACCGACCACACCCCGCCGTGGCCGTTCGCCCGCCAGGCTATGGAATCGCGCTGTCAAGCCGGTTCAAACAAAGGATTCCATTGAAAAATTGTTAATTCATTGCGGAATCGCTTGCGAAGGTGGCCGGAATCCGCGATTGTTTACCGACAGCTTCCAGGCTGCACCGGAGGAGGAGACCGCTGACCGGCCCAGATATCACCGCCGTCGACAAATCGACGGGACACGACGGCACACCACGCGGTGGCGAGCCCGTCATCGAGATCGACCACGTCACGAAGCGGTTCGCCGACTACGTGGCCGTGGCCGACGCGGACTTCTCCATCGCATCGGGAGAGTTCTTCTCGATGCTCGGCCCCTCGGGCTGCGGGAAGACCACCACGCTGCGCATGATCGCCGGCTTCGAAAGCCCCACCGAAGGCGCGATCCGCCTCGAGGGTGTCGACGTCTCGCGCGTGCCGCCGCACAAGCGCAACGTCAACACCGTCTTCCAGCACTATGCGCTGTTTCCACACATGACGGTGTGGGACAACGTCGCCTACGGGCCGCGCAGCCAGAAGAAGGACAAGACGGAGATCAAACGGAGTGTCGACGAGCTGCTGGAGATCGTGCGGCTCACCGACTTCGCCAAGCGCAAGCCCGGCCAGCTCTCGGGCGGCCAGCAGCAGCGAGTGGCACTGGCCCGTGCGTTGGTCAACTACCCCAGCGCGCTCCTGCTCGACGAGCCGCTCGGCGCGCTCGACCTCAAACTGCGCCACGCGATGCAGTTCGAGCTGAAGCGCATCCAACGCGAGGTCGGCATCACGTTCATCTATGTCACCCACGATCAGGAAGAGGCGCTCACCATGAGCGACCGGATCGCGGTGATGAACAACGGCAATGTCGAGCAGATCGGCAGCCCCACCGAGATCTACGACCGCCCGGCAACGGTGTTCGTCGCGAGCTTCATCGGTCAGGCCAATCTGTGGCCGGGCCGGCAGACCGGGCGGACAAATCGAGATTTCGTCGAGGTCGACGTGCTCGGCACCACGCTCAAGGCCAAGCCGGGTGACACCACGATCGAACCGGGTGGACATGCCACCCTGATGATCCGGCCCGAGCGGGTACGTGTCTCGCTCGACCAGCCGTCGGGAGACATCGCGACGGTGCCCGCCACCGTCAAGGACCTGACGTTCCAGGGCCCGGTGCTACGGCTTTCCCTTGCCGCACCGGATGATTCGACGATCATCGCCCATGTCGGGCCCGAGCAGGACCTGCCGCTGCTGCGTCCGGGCGACGCGGTGCACGTCAGCTGGTCACCGGAGGCTTCGCGGGTACTTCCGGCCGCGGACATTCCCACCGCCGAGGACCTCGAAGAGATGCTCGACGACGACAACCCCTAAGACAGTCTCGATCCGCCCCCAGTAACGGAAGCGCCCGAATTCCCCGAAAGGTCGCCCATGCCCGACAACCTCGATCCCCGACTGCTCGCCCGGCTGACTGCGAACCGCACGTCGCGCCGCCGATTCCTGGGTGGCGGCGCCGCTGCTGCCGCCGCACTGGCATTGGGCCCCTCGGTCCTGGCCGCCTGTAGCTCAGGTGAGAAGTCCAGTGCCCCAACCACCTCGGCTGCCCCCGACGACGGCTCGCCGGCCACCGGCACCGTCCGTATCTCGAACTGGCCGCTGTACATGGCGGACGGGTTCGTCGCGGGATTCCAGACCAAATCCGGTCTGACGGTGGACTACAAGGAAGACTTCAACGACAACGAGCAGTGGTTCGCCAAGGCGAAGGAACCGTTGTCGCGCAAGCAGGACATCGGCGCCGACCTCGTCGTGCCCACCGAATTCATGGCGGTGCGGCTCGCCGGCCTCAACTGGCTCAACGAGATCCGTGATTCGCGCGTCCCCAACAAGAAGAACCTGCGCGACGACCTGCTCAACTCGAAGGCCGATCCCGGGCGCAAGTACACCGCTCCGTACATGACCGGCATGGTCGGTCTGGCATACAACCGCGCCGCCACCGGACGCGACATCACCAAGATCGACGATCTCTGGGATCCCGCCTTCAAGGGCCGGGTCAGCCTGTTGTCCGATGTCCAGGACGGGCTCGGCATGATCATGCAGTGGCAGGGCAACTCCGTCGAGGACCCGACCACCGAATCGATCACGAAGGCCGTCGATTTCATCCGTGAACAGAAGGACAAGGGCCAAATCCGCCGCTTCACCGGCAACGACTACGCCGACGATCTCGCGGCCGGCAACATCGCTGTCGCCCAGGCATATTCGGGTGACGTGGTGCAGCTGCAGGCGGACAATCCGGACCTGAAGTTCATCGTTCCCGAGTCCGGTGGCGACTGGTTCATCGACACCATGGTGATCCCGTACACCACACAGAACCAGAAGGCCGCCGAGGCCTGGATCGACTACGTCTACGACCGGGCGAACTACGCCAAGCTCATCGCGTTCACCCAGTTCGTGCCGGTGTTGTCGGACATGACCGATGAGCTCGCCAAGATCGATCCCAAGATCGCGAGCAACCCGTTGATCAACCCGCCAGCCGACATGCTCGCGAAGCTCAAGTCATGGCCGGCGCTGTCCGATGAGAAGACCCAGGAGTTCAACACTCTCTACGCCGCAGTGACCGGAGGCTGACGCCGATGGCGGGTGTGGCCACCAGCAGCCGGCAGCGGAGCAAGGTCGCTCCGTACCTGATGATCCTGCCGGCATTGGTGTACCTCGGGATCTTCTTCGTGGTGCCGTTCTTCTCCCTGGCGCGCACGTCGTTGTCGACATCGGGCGGCTCGGTGTACTTGCCGACGCTGGAGTTCGATTGGAACTTCGGCAATTACGCGCACGCATTCAGCGTGTACCAGGATCAGATACTCCGGTCCTTCGGCTACGCACTGGTGGCGACCGTGGTGTGCGCCATGCTGGCATTTCCCCTGGCATATGTGATCGCGTTCAAAGCGGGTCGGTACAAGAACCTCATCCTCGGATTGGTCATCCTGCCGTTCTTCGTGACCTTCCTGATCCGCACCATCGCCTGGAAAACGATCCTGGCTGATGACGGTGTCGTGGTCAGTGCACTCGGCTCGATCGGCCTGCTGCCGAGCGAGGGACGGCTGCTGTCGACGAGCTGGGCGGTGATCGGCGGCCTGGTTTACAACTGGATCATCTTCATGATCCTGCCGCTGTACGTGAGCCTGGAGAAGATCGATCCGCGTCTGATCGAGGCGTCCAAGGACCTGTATTCGTCCAACCGGCGCAGCTTCACCAAAGTGATTCTGCCGCTGTCGATGCCGGGCGTGTTGGCCGGCAGCATGCTGGTGTTCATCCCGGCGGTCGGTGACTTCATCAACGCCGACTATCTGGGCAGCACGCAGACCAGCATGATCGGCAACGTGATCCAGAAGCAGTTCCTGGTGGTCAAGGACTATCCCGCCGCTGCCGCTCTGAGCATGGTGCTGATGGCCATCATCCTCGTGGGTGTGCTGCTCTACACCCGCGCGTTGGGGACGGAGGATCTGGTTTGACCACTCAGGCCATGACCGAGGCGCTGGACCAGCCGGTACCCAAGTCCGTCAAGGGTTCTCCGAGGTGGGGCGACCTGGTGCTCCGCCTCGTCGCCGGGCTCGTGTTGCTGTACCTGTTCCTGCCGATCTTCGTGATCGTGCTGTTCTCGTTCAACAAGCCGGCAGGCAAGTTCAACTACACCTGGCAGGGATTCACCCTCGACAACTGGGCGAACCCGTTCAAGTACCCGGCGCTCACCGAGGCGTTGAAGTTGAGCCTCAACGTGGCGGCGGTATCGACCGCCGTTGCCCTGGTGCTGGGCACGTTGGTGGCGATCGCCTTGGTACGTCAGCGGTTCCGCGGCCAGAAAGCCGTCGACACGTTTCTCGTGCTGCCGCTGACCGCCCCGGAGGTGGTCATGGGAGCCTCGCTGCTGACGCTGTTCCTGGATCTGGGCTGGGCCACCGGCTACACCACGATCGTGCTCGCCCACATCGCTTTCCAGGTCAGCTTCATCGCGATGACGGTGCGGGCCCGGGTCCGCGGGTTCGACTGGACCCTTGAGGATGCGTCGATGGATCTGGGCGCCAGCCCGACCCGGACATTCTTCAAAGTGACTCTGCCACTGATCGTCCCGGGCATCGTTGCCGCCGCGATGCTGTCGTTCGCGTTGTCCCTCGACGACTTCATCATCACCTATTTCGTCAGCGGCTCCACGGTCACCTATCCGTTGTATGTCAACGCTGCCGTCAAGGCCGCCGTGCCTCCGCAGATCAACGTGCTGGCCACGGCGATCCTGGTGGTGAGCCTGTTGTTGCTCATGGCCGGAACGCTGTACCGGCGCAAGCGCATCGACGTCTGACGTCAGGGTGCCTCGAGTTGCACCGTGACGGCCACTTTGCCCTGGCCGTCACGGTGGGCAACGGCATGCCCCGTAAGGTCGCTGCCGTCCAGGTTCAGCAAGGTGAGCTGACCGCCCTCGCCCAGGAAGTTGCGCCACCAGTTCTTGCTGTCCGGTGTCATCACGTGGATGGTCACCTGGTTGCCGTCGCGCGCCACAGAGACCGGGGTCTCGAACGTGCGGCCCGACCGGCGGCCGGTGTAGCGGATGACCACCACACCGTGACCGATCCATCGACCGAGTACCGGAACTCGGGTGAGGCCCACGGCGGCCGCGTTGAACCAGCGGCTGATCGGGGAATTGAAGATTCCACGTCCCATTGGCGCCAGCGTAGCCAGTTCAGCCGATCTCGGCAGGGACCGGCGCGGCACGCGCTCCGGTTCGCGCCGCGCCGATCCCGGCAGCCACCACGAGGCAGATGCCGACAACGGCTGCCGGGGCCGGAATCTGGTGCAGCAGGACCAGGCCGACGAGCATCGCGAACGCCGGCTCGAGCGCCATCAGCGTGCCGAACGCCGCGGTGCTCAGGTACCGCAACGCCGACATCTCCAGGGCGAACGGCACCACCGGCAGCAGGATCGCCAAACCCACACCGATCAGCAGGAGCTGCGGGGTCAACTGTGGAAACACCGACGGCCCGACGACTGCGGTGCCGACCAGCCCGGCGACAGGCATGGACACCCCGAGTCCTTTGATCCCGGCGACCTCGTCTCCGACCCGTTGGGTCAGCAGGATGTAGCAGGCCCAGCACAGCGCCGCGCTCAGCGCGTAGAGCACACCGATGAGGTCGACGTCGCCCGTCCACGGCTCGGTGAGCAGGACGACACCGGCGGCCGCCAGTCCGGGCCACAGAATCCGGTTGCGCCCCTTCCCGTGTGCGACCGCAACCCCGAGCGGGCCGAGGAACTCCAGCGCGCTGGCCGTGCCGAGCGGGATCCGAGACAGTGCCGCCATGAAGAGCATCGTGACGCCGGCCGTGACGATGCCGAGTGCGACACAGGTCCAGAATGCGGACCTGGTGAAGGCCGATGGACGGGGCCGCACGATCAGCAACATCAGGACGCCTGCCCACGCCAGCCGTAGCCACGCCGCGCCCTCGGCGCCGACCTGGTCGATCAGGCCGACGGCCACGGCCAGGCCGATCTGCACGCACAACATCGAGGCCATGGCCATCAGCGCGCCGGTGCGCGCGGGATGTCCGGACTTCGTCACAAGTTGTTCCCCTTGGGGACAACGATATTGGCCAGAACCATCCTGAGGAACGGCCGGTAGACCGCCTGGTCGTCGAGCAAACTGTTCAGAGTGACGCCGTCGTTGGCGGCCAGAATCACCCGGGCCAGGTCCACCGCCGGGATGCTCACATGGCCGCCGAGCCGGGCAGCGCCTTTGGAGATGTAGTCGGCCAGGGCGCGCACCGTCTCCTCTCGCTGGGCGGCCACCCGCTCACGAGCGTCGGGATTGCGCAGCAGGAACAGCGTGTACTCGGATCCCAGGACGGCGCGGTCGGGACCTTCGGCGGCGACCAGGTCCCGCCAGCGGTCACCGAGCTCGTCGGCGTCGAGGTCCTCGAGCGAGTGAAACGTGGCGATGACGTCGGCGAATCCCCCGAGGAACTGCTCGCGTTGCCGTTCGACCACCGCGAGGAACAACTCGGCCTTGCTCCCGAAATGGGAGTAGATGGCACCGCGCGTGTAGCCGCCGACCTCGGCGATGTCTTCGAGCGCGGCTCCGTCGAACCCCTTGCGGGCGAACACCTCCTCGGCGGCGTCCAGCAGGACGTTGCGGGTGTGCTCCAAGCGGCGTTGCTTGGTCCAGCGTTCGGCCATGGATCCATCCTGTCAAAGGTCTGCGCGCTCGTGTTGACGTGGCCTTTCTGCGCGTCTCATCGCACCCATATTCACTGTTGTATGGGAGATACGGCTATGTATAGTAGTGATCGCAGTCACAACAGACACCTCACCGCCCACATTTCGATCGAGGAGGCCGCCCCGTGCCGACAGCACGCCCCGGAGATTGGGTCGAGAACGCCACCGCCCTGGACGACATCGCTCCCGACGCGTACCGGATGGAGATTCCGACCCGGCGCTACGTCGCTCCGGAATTCGTTGCCCAGGAACGCGATTCGATCTGGAAGAAAGTCTGGCAGGTGGTCGGTCGGGTCGATGAGCTGACCAAGGCCGGCGATTGGAAGCAGTACCAGATCTTCGACCAGTCCTACATCATCGTGCGCGGCAAGGACGAGAGGCTTCGCGCATTTGTCAATGCCTGCCGGCACCGCGGCAACGTGCTGTGCCGCGAAGCCCGGGGAAACGCCAAGCGCGGCTTCCTGTGTCAGTACCACCTGTGGTCCTACGACCTGGACGGGCGCCTCAAGGGCATGCTCCGCGAGGCTCTGGCCGGGCCGATCGACAAGGACACGCACGGGTTGCTCGAGGTCGCGGTCGACACGTTCGCCGGTTTCGTCTTCCTCAATCCCGATCCGGATGCGGCGCCATTGGCCGACTTCATCGGCGCGGAGGTCGCGACCATGCTCGCGCCGTACCACCTCGACGAGATGGTCACCGTGATGGACGTGACCGAGGCGATCGACTGCAACTGGAAGGTCGTCCTCGACGCCTTCCAGGAGGGCTACCACATCGATGGGATCCATCCCCAGTTGTTGCGGGTGATCAACATCGATCCCGCCACGAGCCGCTACCGGTTCTTCGAGCAGCACAGCGTGTCGATGGCGCCGTTCGATGTCGTCGGCGCCACGCCCGAACATCAGGTCGACGGAATCATGGACCTGCCCGAGACCTTCCCGTCCACCGTCGCGGTTATCCCCCGCTTCTCCGAACTCGTCGCCGAACACCGTGGCGACGACGGCTCACTCAATTTCCCCGACGGCGTCACCGCCCGCACGCTGCTGCAGCAGGCGACACGAGACACCTTGACGGCCATGGGACTTGACGTCAGCGGTCTGACCGACGCACAGATGAGCGACAACCACGGCTGGGTGTTGTTCCCGAACTTCTTCATGACGATCCGCGCCGGCGAAGCGCACATCATCATGTCCCTGCCCCACCCCGACGGAGACCCCAACCGGTGCATCTGGCACGTCGCCAGCTACATGTGGTTGCCGGACGAAGCCAAGGCCGCCTTCACCGCGGAACCGATCGTCGTGGACGAGGCCGGCAGCTACAAGTATTTCGAAGCGCTGCAACAGGATTACGAACAAATGCCGCGTCAGCAGATCGGGTTGCGCAACACCGCGCTGAAGCACATGGCGCTGGTCAAGGAAGAAGTCGTGATCGCGCACTTCCACTCCGTCGTCGACAAATACCTGGAATCCGCCGGCGTCAACTCCTGACCGGTCCGGGCTCGAACCCCGCTACAGCAGAGGATTTTTCGTTGAAGCACGTCAGTGAGGTCGTCGACGACTACACCGGCCGCAGCCGCGCGGCGGTGCAGTACGCGGCCACCACCAAACAACTCGTGGACGCCGCCAAGCAACCTGGGTTCCGGGTGGAAGGCTGGGCGCCGCTGGCCGACTTGGTCGCGGTCGACGACTTCGAACGGGTCGGCAACTTCAAGGAGGTGATGAACTGGGGGCAGTACACCGACTTCCTGACCAACTGGGCCACCGCCTCGGAGTGGGACGGGTTGTTCAAGCGGGTCAGCGAGGTCGCCGGAGTGGTGTTCCTGGAGCTCGAGGAGCGCACGAAAATGGGCGATTTCGAGTCGGTGGTCAACTCCATCTCGGTCTACGAGTTCACCGCCGACGACAAGATCCGGCACATCGACGTCTACCTGCAGATGGCGTTGCCCAACACCGAGATGCTGACCAGCTACGAGGGCGTCGAGATCTCGGATTAGGCATCGAATGAAGTTCGCTCAGCGCTCACGGTCCTGACACCTTCCGATGGCACGGTGGCCAGGTGCGGAGCGAACCCGTCCGGGTGTCGAGGGCCGATCGGTTTCACCGGATCTGCGTCCAGGTGGTCCGGCGCCTACCGGCGCCGCTCGATTCTGTTGTGGCCCCGACTTTCCTCGGCTTCGTGGTGATCAACACGTTCACCTTCGGCGTCGATCTGGCGATCCTGACCGCCCTCCACGGCGTGCTCCGGATACCCCTGCCAGTCGCGGTCAGCGTCGGATACGCCGGCGCCTTCGGCCTGGCGTACTACCTGAACCGGACACTCAACTTCCGCTCGCACGCGGCCGTCGGCCCGCAGCTCACGGTGTATGTGGTGGCGGTGGTGATCAACTACCTGGCGTTCATCCTCGGCGTATCCAGCGGGCTGGCGGCGTTGGGTGTCGAGTACCACCTGGCCCGCATCGTCGCCGGTGGCTGCGAGGCGCTCTTCATGTACAGCGCCATGCGCTGGGTGGTGTTTCGCCCTTGATGCCTGGGCTTCAGCCGACCAGAGATCGGGCCAGGTCGCGGTAGCCCGCCGCGCGGTGCGATTCGGGTAGCCGCGAGCCACGTCCGAACAGCTTGTTGCGCAACGTGCCTTCCTGATACTCCGTCTTGTACAGCCCTCGTCGCTGCAACTCCGGCACCACGTGGTCGATGAAATCGACGAACGAGCCGGGCGTGATCACGTTGGTCAGGTTGAAACCGTCGACATCGGTCTCCTCGAACCACTCCTGCAGCTCGTCGGCCACCTTGGTGGGCGACCCGACGGTGAAGCCGCCCTCGGCGTCGATCGATTTCGAGTCGATGAAGTCACGCAGCGTCCACTGGCCTTGCCCGAACGTCTCCACCGAGGACTTCAGGAACTCGTTGTCGGTGACCGCCACCGGATCGTCGAGGTCGAACCGTGACAGGTCGGTACCGAGCCACCCCGACCACAGGGCCAACGTCCCTTCCGGATCGGTGTAACGCCGGAATTCGTCGTAGCGCGCCTGCGCGGCCTGTTCCGTCTCGCCGGTCACCACCACGTGCCCGTTCACGATCTTGACGTCGTACGGATCACGGCCGGCGGCCGCAGCCCGCCCGCGGATATCGGCCACCGCCTCGCGCAGAAGCTCCTTGGTAGGTGCGCCGATGAACACCACCTCGGCGTTCTCCGCTCCGAACTGCCGGCCACGATTCGATGCACCGGCCTGGTAGAGCACAGGGGTCCGCTGCAGGGAGGGCTCGCACAGGTGAATACCGGGGACCCGGAAGTGCTTGCCGTCATGGCCGATCGGATGCACCTTGGCCGGATCTGCATAGGCCGCCCGGCCCGGCGCGGCGCCGACCGCGTCGTCTTCCCAAGATCCTTCCCACAGCTTGTACAACACCTCCGTGTACTCGTCGGCGATGTCGTATCGATCGGCATGTGGAGTGATGGTGTCCAGGCCGTGGTTCCGCGCGGCACTTTCCAGATACCCGGTGACGATGTTCCAGCCGACCCGCCCCTTGGTCAGGTGGTCCAATGTGGACATCCGGCGGGCGAACGAGTAGGGATGCTCGAAGGATGTGGCGGCGGTGATGCCGAAACCCAGATTGCTTGTCACAGTGGCCATTGCGGGTACCACCAGCAGCGGATCGTTCACCGGCACCTGGGCGCCGGCACGCAACGCGGCCGCCGGGCCGCCGCCGTACACGTCGTAGATGCCGAGCACATCGGCGATGAACAGGCCGTCGAACAGGCCGCGCTCGAGCAACCTGGCCAGGTCCAGCCAGTAGTCGATGTCCTTGTAACGGGCCGCCTGCGAGTCCGGGTGCCGCCAGGTACCGGCCACGATGTGAGCCACGCAGTTCATGTCGAACGCATTGAGCACGATCTGTCGTGTCACGGGAGACCTCCGGGAAGCAGGTTCAATTCCACCGCCGACTGATCCCGCGGGGGCGGCGAAACTATCCGCCGATCCCGCTGCCGAAACAAGGGATCAAATCCCGCCGATCAGAAACGGGCCACGAACTCCGCCAAGATGTCGGTCACCGCCGTGATGGCGCGCCGCGAAATCACTTCGTAGCCGTGGGTGCTGAGCGTCGGGAGACACAGCAACCCAGCCTGGGGCGACAACCCGGAGGCTTTGGTGTGCGACGCGTCGGACTCGAACGCCCCCAGGACCGCGGCCTGCGGTGAATGACCGAGAGAGCGGGCGATTTCGCACAACCGATCGGCGACAGCCTTGTCATACACGCATTGCGCGTCGCCGTAGGCGACGATCGGCCCGCCGGTGACCGTGGTGTCGTACTCGGCCTCCGTCGGTCCCACCTCCACCGCGAGGGTGAGGTCCCCCGGCAGCGTCCGGCAGGCGTGGGCTGCGCCCACGCCACCGATCTCCTCGTTCGTCGTGAACACCAGGTACAGGTCGCCGGCCGGGCGCCGACCGGTGTCGCGCAGCCTTCGCGCCAGCAGTATCAAGGCCAGCAGCGCGGCGCGGTCGTCCATGAAATAGCAGCCGACGTAGTCGCCGACTTCGATGAGCTGACGCTTACTGCGGTCGATGCACACCCGAGTACCGGGCCCGATGCCCGCCTTCGACAACTGCTCGGGCTCCGAGCCGGTGAACACGTAGACGTCAGGCCAGTCAAGCGCCCTGTCGCCTTGGTCCGGCTTGGTCTGCCAGACGTGGGTGGTCTCTCGGGTGGTGTGCTCGGAACCCAATGCGAGGACCCCGCAGAGGGTTTCGTCATCACCCAGAATCGCCACGGGCCCCAGACCGAAGTTCGCCGGGTACATCGTGCCCAGCGGGGCGAGGCGCAGCGTGCCGTCGGGCTCGACCCGTTTGACGAGCATGGACAGTTCATCCATGTGGGCCAGCACCCGGGTGGTCGCGGCCTGCTGCCCTCGGATCAGGCCGACCAGGTTGCCGGCCGCATCGCTCGAGAGTTCGTCGACGAACGGTTCGAGTTCCCGTCGACAGATATCGCGAACCTCGTCCTCCTGGCCGCAGGGACCGTACGCCGACAGGAGCTCCTGCAACAGCGCACGTTCGAACCCGTCGTCCAGCTCCGCCATGCCTGCTGAATTGCCGCGGGTGCCCGCCGGGAAACCTCGACGGTCGGCCGATCACCTCGGTGCGGTGCGCTCCGGAAACGGGTCGTGGGAGAAATCGATCTGCGCCGCTGGGTTGCTGATGGCCGTGACGAGGCCGGTGCCGAACGCCCCGGCACTGTCGAACAGCGTCGATGCGCCTACCGCCACCCCCTCGGCGGCCCAGTGCGAGTCCGCCTGGACGCCGATCCACTCGTCACCGGGCAACCGCGACAGGGCGACCGTCAGGTCACCGTTGATGTAGCCGACGCCGGCGGTGCCCAGGTTCGTCACCAGGCTGGTGCCCTCCGCGGCCATCGCCGCCCGCACGAACGGCGAGTTCGGTTGCCCCTGCACCACGGTGATGGTGCGGTTCATGAACCGCTTGCGGGACGCATTCTGATGCTCGGCGATGGCGCGACTCCAACCGCCCTCGTCACTGCCCATATACGTCGTCCGGTCCCCGTCGAGCGCGGTGGGTGGTTCGAACCGGACCGGCGCCGTCCACTCCTCACCGCGCGGGGGTGCGCTCAACCGGTACTGCACCAACGTCGCCCGCGCCACGGTCACGCCGTCCTGTACCAGCTCGCATTCGGAGTTGCGGACCCGCCGCCCGTCCCGGACCAGCGCCACCTTCGTCGTAGTAGGAAGCCCGCGCGCGGCCTTGAACAGGTCAACCGTCAGCCGGGCCGGCAGAAACTCGGGCAATCCGAAGGCCGACTCAAGCGCTCGTGCTGCCAGCCCGACCAGCGCGGGGCCGTTCAGGTGGTCCTCACCCCAGTGGCTCTGCGCAAAGCGGGTCGGCTGGAATCGGTCCTGCTCGGACTGCACGAAATGGGCGTCAACCTCGGTCATCGGCGAATCGTCGCATATGGGCTAACTAAATCTGGCGGCGGGGATCAGGAAGGGCGCCGGGCGCTCAGCCAACGCTGCTGCAGCCGGATGAAGTGGGCGTCGACCACCGCGCCGTGGCCGGGCACGAACACTCCGTCCCGCCCGCCCTCGGCCAGCACCGCCTCCAGGGTGGCCGGCCACGCCTCGAGATCTGAATCCGCGTCGATGACCGGGTCACCAGACTGTTCGACGAGATCACCGCAGAACACCACCGGGTGTTTGTCCGGCACCGTGACGATCAGGTCGTGGCTCGTGTGCCCTCGGCCGGGACGGCAGATGTGCACCGTCCGGCCGCCGAGATCGAGATCCCCATCGGACAACTGGTGCGTGGACACCGGCATCGCCGCGATCGCCTCATCGATTTCGTCGACATCGGCACCGTGTCCGATCGCGTCCGCGCGCAGGTGCGCGCGACCGGACGCCAAGGTGTCCGCAACCTCTGGCGCGCAGAGGATTTGCGCGTCCTCGAACCATGAGCAACCCAGCACATGGTCAAAGTGGTTGTGGGTCAGGACGATATGTCCGACGCGTTGTCCGGTCAGGGTCGCCACGTCGGACTCGATACCGCGGGCCTCGGCCAGTGTGGTGCCGGAATCGACCAGCAGAGCCTGCTCGCCGCCGCCGACGAGCCCGACCGTGACATCCAAAAACGGAAGGCGGGTGCGCCATACACCCCCGCCCAGCTCTTCCCAGTCGTAGTTCATCGCCCACCGTCGATGCCGACAATGCGACGCACGCCTGCGAAGCTACTCCCATGCGCCGCCTCCTGTTCTGTGTTTGTGCACTCGTCGTCACCTGCGGCGTCACCGTCCCGTCGGCACGTGCGGCCTGCACGGCCGGAACGGATTGCGACTTCGCCGAACGCATCGCCGCCGCCGACGCCTACCTGATGTCCCGACCGGGCACGGTCGGTTACGTCCTGCGTGATCGCACCACGGGCGCCGTCTACCGAAATGCGCACGCGGGCGAACAGGTGTGGACGGCGTCGACGATCAAACTGGGCATGGTGGTCGACCTGCTGACCAGACAACGCGCAGGCACCGTGACGCTGACCGACTCCGACCGGGCGCTGATGGCGGCCATGCTGCACTCGTCGGACGATGACGCCGCCGACACCCTGTGGTCCCGGTACAGCGGTGCCGACCACCAGGCGTTCAACGCCGATTTCCCGGCCTTTGGGCTGACCGGGCTGCAACCGCAGCGTGGGTTCAGCCGGATCTACCCGTACTGGGGCTTCCAGAAGGCCACGCCCGAGGATCTGGACCGATTGATCAACTACACCCTCACCGGCCTCGCCCCTGCCGAGACGGCCGGCATCGTGGATGCACTGCAGCACGTGGACACCAATCAGCAGTGGGGCGTCTGGGGCGCAGGACCGGCGATGAACCCCGGCAACAAGGACGGCTGGTCACTCGAGCAGGGCGGCTGGGTGGTCAACAGCGTCGGCTTCGCCGGACCCGAGCAGCGCTACACGTTGGCGATCATGAACGCGCTGGGCGACCAGGGCGGATACGACGACGGAGTACAGACCACCACGCACCTCAGCGAAGTACTGCTGGCCGGGCGCCGGTGACCTGACCACGGAGGTTTGCCGCGCTGGGCTACGGGAACTCCTAGCCCATGTTGATCAGACGAATCGCCCGTCCCATGTTGTCTGCGACCTTCATCGCCCGAGGCGTCGATACCCTGCGCGACCCGAGCACCTCCACCGAGACCACCCGCCGAACACTCGGCGCGCTCAGTGCCCTCCCCGGTCCGGTGGGGTCAGGGGTTCCGAACAATGCCGAGGCGGTGGCACGCGTCAACGCGGCGGTCCAGGTGGCAGGTGGGCTGCTCCTGGCGCTCGGTCGCGCGCCCAGGCTGACCGCGGCGGCACTGGCCGTGACGATGGTGCCGAGAAGCATTGGCTCACAGGCCTTCCTGAAGGACTCCGACCCGGAACGCGCCGCGGCGCAGCGCCGTGAGTTCTTCACCGACGTGAGTCTGCTGGGCGGCCTGATCATCGCGGCCGCCGACACCGCGGGCAAACCGTCGCTGGCCTGGCGCGGACGCCGTGCCGCGCAGCAGGTCTCGGCCAGTATCGCGGCCGCCGTTCCCGGCGCCTCGGCGAGCGGTGACGCGCTCGCCGACAGCGCGATCGCCGAGAAGATCGGGCATGGCCTGGTGGTCGGGGCCGAGCGCGGCCGCGAACTGGCCGACGCTGCCGTCGAGCGGGCCAGTGAATTGGCCACCGAACTGGCCCAACTCGCGCGTGAACACGGGCCCGAGGTCGCCGACGCCGCTCGTGCCCGCGCCGGTGAACTGGCGCTCGTGGCTCGCGAGCGCGCTCCAGAGCTGGCAGAGGCGGCCCGCGAACGCTCCGCTGCGCTGGCCGATCTCGCACGAACTCAACTCGACCAGCGCCGCGATCGGTAGCGTTGTGGCATGAGCACGGGTGACTATCAACCGGAATTCGGGCAGTACGGACAACCGGGCGGCTATCCGCCGCCCTACGGAGGGCAGGTGCCGGGTGGTTATCCCCCGCCCTACGGCACCCAAACCCCTGGCGGCTTGGGCCGGCGTTGGCTTGCCCGGGTGATCGACGGGATCCTCGTCGGGATCGTGGCGTTCTTCCTGTCGTTCATCACCGATTCGCTGTCGAATTACTGGGTCACCGGTCTGTTCAGCGGATTGCTGATGTTCGTGTACTTCGTCGGCCTCGAGGTGGCGACGGGTGCGACACCGGGCAAGAAGCTGCTCGGCCTGGCGGTGCACGGCGCCGGCAACACACCCAAGCCGACGGCCAAGGAATCAGCGATCCGCAACGCGTTCACGCTGCTGCCGATCATCCCGTTCGTGGGCGGCTTCCTGGGCATCATCGCGATGATCGTGATCGCGGTGACCATCAGTTCCAGCCCGACCAAGCAGGGCAAGCACGACGAACTCGCCGGCGGCACCCAGGTGGTCCGGGGCTGAAACCCGTTGCGTGCGGTGCCCGTTCGATCGGGCACCGCACGCCGGGGCTCGGTTACCCGCTCAGATCACCAGCCCCAACAGCAGGACGAAGACCAGACCGGCCACCGACAGCGCCGTCTCCATCAGTGACCACGATTTGATGGTCTGGCCGACGGTCATCCCGAAATACTCCTTCACCAGCCAGAATCCGGCGTCGTTGACGTGTGAGAAGAACAACGAGCCGGCGCCGACGGCGAGCACCACCAGGGAGACCTCGCCGGTGCTCATCCCCTCGACCAGGCCGAGCATCAGCGACGACGCGGTGATCGTGGCCACCGTGGCCGATCCCGTCGCCAACCGGATCAGTACGGCCAGCACCCACGCCAGCAGTACCACGGACAGATTGGCGCCCTTGGCCCATTCGGCGAGCAGGGTACCGATCCCGGTGTCGACCAGGACCTGTTTGAACCCGCCACCGGCCGCGACGATCAGGATGATCCCGGCCACCGGAGGAAGCGAAGACTCGATGCATTTCACGATCTGGTCGCGAGTCATCTTCGCGCCGCCACCGAGGGTGAACATGCCGACCACCACCGCGATCAGCAACGCCATCAACGGCTGGCCGAGAATGTCGAACGTCTGACGCAGCAGGTGCGACTTGTCGTCGACGAAGATGTCGACCAGGGCCTTACCCATCATCAATGCCACCGGCAGCAGCACGCTGAACATGGTGAGGCCGAACGTCGGTCGCGTCTTCGTAGCGGTCGCCGTTCCCGTCGTGCCGGCGCTGCCACTGCCGTTCGAGTTCCCGCCCGTGGGGTCCGCCGCGTCGAACCGGTCCGGCACCTCGAGGACGACCCACCGGCCGGCCAACTTGCCGAACAACGGGCCCGCCACCACGATCGTCGGGATAGCCACCAGCACACCCAGTGCCAGCGTGACACCCAGGTCGGCGTTGAGCAGTGAGATGGCGGCGACAGGTCCGGGATGTGGTGGGACGAATCCGTGCATGGCCGACAGGCCCGCCAGCGCAGGGATGCCGACCGTGATCAAGGACAGTTGCGAACGGCGGGCCACCAGGTAGATCACCGGCATCAGCAGCACCAGGCCGATCTCGAAGAACATCGGCAGGCCGATGATCGCGCCCACCAATGCCATTGCCCACGGCAGTGCTCGCGGGGACGCGTGCCCGACGATGGTGTCCACGATCTCGTCCGCTCCCCCGGAGTCGGCCAACAGCTTGGCGAACATCGCACCCAGGGCGATCAATATTCCGACGCTGGCCGCGGTCGAACCGAAGCCGCTGGAGAACGAGGCGAGTACGTCGCTGATGTTCTCCCCCGCAGCCATCCCCACGGTCAGCGCGCCGAAGATCAGGGCCAGGAACGGATGCAGTTTGACGATCGTGATGAGCACGACGATCAGGGCGATGCCGGCCAGTGCGGCCAGAACCAACTGTGCTCCGCCCGCGACCGGTTCGACCAGCTCGGTACCGGCCGCGAGATGAGTGAGCGCCGAGGTCATCGGTTCTCCTGTTCTGTTGTCGCATTGTCGGATTCGGCCATGTATTCGTCGATGATGGCGTCGATGCTCTGATCCACGTCGATGGCGACACCGGCCTCGTCGGGGCCGAGCGGCTCCAGCGTCGCGAACTGAGAATCCAGCAGGGCGGCCGGCATGAAATGCCCCGGCCGGCTGGCTTGACGTCGGCGAATCACCTCGGGCGAACCGCTCAGATACAGGAACACCACCTCGGGGCAGTGCCGACGCAATTGGTCGCGGTACTTGTGTTTGAGTGCCGAGCAGCTCATCACGCCGCCGTCGTGGTGTTTGGCGAGCCACTCCCCGATCGATTCGAGCCACGGATACCGATCCGCGTCGTCGAGGGCGTGGCCCGCGGACATCTTGGCGATGTTGGCGGCGGGGTGGAAGTCATCGGCGTCGGCGAACGGTACCCGCATCCGCTGCGCCAGCGCGGCGCCGATGGTCGACTTTCCCGAACCCGATACGCCCATGACCACGACTGGTGAACCCATACATCCGCCTCATAATGTGTGTCTGCCGTCACACATCATGGCTCAAAAATCATACGTTTGCAATACCATCACGATTACATCTGTTTTTTACTCACAAGTTGGGCAATATGACAGGATGTAACCGTGTCCTCGCCTTCAAATGTCGGCGCGCTGCATGACAGCCTGCTGACCTCGCTCGGCACCGGAATCGTGTCCGGCGAGCTGGCGACCGACCAGGTGCTGACCCTCGACCGGCTCAGCGCCGAACACGAGGTATCCCGCAGCGTCGCGCGCGAGGTGATCCGAGTGCTGGAGTCGATGGGCATGGTGGAATCCCGACGCCGGGTCGGCATCACGGTCCAACCCTCGCGCAAATGGAATGTGTTCGACCCCAGACTGATTCGCTGGCGCCTTCAGTCCGGCGACCGCGCCGCCCTGCTCGCGTCACTGTCGGAGCTACGGCGAGGTTTCGAACCGGCCGCCGCGGCACTCGCCGCACAGCGGGCCAACCCGGACCAGTGCCGCATCCTGGCCGCCGCGGTCTCGGACATGGTGGTGCACGGCCGCTCCGGCAACCTCGACGCATACCTCTTGGCGGACAAGGTCTTCCACCAGACCCTCCTGGAGGCCAGCGGCAACGAGATGTTCCGTGCCCTCAACGACGTGGTGGCCGAGGTGCTGGCCGGGCGCACCCAGCACGGCCTGATGCCCCACACGCCCAACCCCGCGGCCATCGAGTTGCACGACGAGGTGGCCCGGGCCATCCGGCTGCGGGACGAGAACGCCGCCGAACGCGCGATGCGCGCCATCATCGACGAGGCCGCCACCGCGGTGACCAACGGCGACGGGCTCGATGCTTAACTAGCGGTATGGGTCGCTCTCCGGCATTGGCACGTCGTTTCTTCGACCGGCTCGAGCCGATTCACGGGGTCACCTACTTCGCCCCCGAGCCGCGCGCAGCCCTCGACGCGCTCGGCTACCGGGGATTCTGGATGGGCTACTTCGCTGCCCGATCAGCGCCGCTGGGCATCGTGCCTGCCGAAGTCGTCGCCGCGGCCTTCTACAACTTCACCACTGAGCGGGTCGCCAAGGCGCTCCCCGCGGTCTGGGACCAGGCAAGTCCGGCAACCCTTTTGCAGGTCCGATCGGATTCGGCGGTTGCGGCGCTGCGCCGGTCCGGCGTCGCCGACTCGGAGGCCACCCGACTGGCGGCCGAGTTGACCGCGAAAGCCGCACGCACCGCTCCGCTGGACGGCCGACCGCTCTACGCCGCCAACCGCGCCCTGCCGTGGCCGGAGGACCCGATCGCCAAGCTCTGGCACGCGGTCACCCTGTTGCGCGAGCAACGCGGCGACGCCCACATCGCGGTGCTGGTCGCCGAGGGGATCAGCGGCAGGCAGAGCAATGTGCTGCACGCGGCGGCAGGCCGGGTTCCGCGCGAGATGATCATGCGCAGCCGCGATTACGACGACGAGCAGTGGGCGCGCTACGTCGAGCAACTGCGGTCGCGCGGCTGGCTCGACGCCCAGGGCGAACTCACCGACACCGGGCGCGACATCAAGCAGGCGATCGAGGACCGGACCGATGCCCTGGCTCTCGGTGCGCTGGATGAGCTGACCGACGACGAGATCACCACCCTGTTCCGGGTGCTGACGCCGATCACCCGGCTGGTGGTGGCCGCCGGTGACGTTCCGGCCGCCACACCGATGGGCCTGAATCGCGACAACCTCGACGACGACAGCGCCCACCTGGGCTGAGGGATCAGCGCGGGGCGTACATGATCAGCCCGACGCCGGCGAGAGCCACCAGCGCGCCGGTGACGTCCCAGCGGTCGGGGCGGAAACCGTCGGCGGCCATGCCCCACAACAAGGATCCGGCGATGAACACCCCGCCGTAGGCGGCCAGGACGCGGCCGAAATGGGCGTCGGGCTGGAACGCGGCGACGAACCCGTAGGCACCGAGCGCGATCACCCCGGCGCCCATCCACATCCAGCCGCGGTGTTCGCGCACGCCCTGCCACACCAGCCAGGCCCCGCCGATCTCCAGCACCGCCGCCAGTACGAACAGCGCGATCGATTTGCCTACCATCAGTTACGCGACACCGAGGTAGGCAGCGCGAATGCTGTCGTCCGCCAACAGTTCCCGCGCGTCACCGGTGCGGGTGACGTTGCCGGTCTCCAGGATGTAGGCACGGTCGGATCGACTCAGCGCCTGCTGGGCATTTTGTTCCACCAGTAGCACCGTGGTGCCCTGCGTGTTGATCTCGGAGATGATCTTGAAGATCTGCGAGATCACCATCGGCGCCAGTCCCATCGAGGGTTCGTCGAGCAGCAACACCCTGGGCCGGGCCATCAGTGCCCGGCCGATGGCCAGCATCTGCTGTTCCCCGCCGGAGAGGGTGCCACCCACCTGGGAACGCCGCTCGGCCAGCCTGGGGAACGTCGTGAACACCCAGTCCAACCGCTCGTCATGCGCCCCACGGGAATCGAATTTGCGTCCGTAACATCCCATCTCGAGGTTCTCAAGCACGGTCATGCCGGGGAACACCCCGCGACCCTCCGGAGCCTGGATCAGCCCGTCGATCACCCGCTGGTGTGCCTTCACCCGGGAGATGTCGCGGCCTTCGAACCAGACCGACCCCGAGGTCAACGGCCGCAGCCCGGAGATCGCGCGCATCATCGTGGTCTTGCCTGCCCCGTTGGAGCCCAGCAGCGTGACCAACTCCCCTTCGTGGACCACCAGTGAAACCCCGTGCAACGCCTTGATGCGGCCGTAGTGCACCACCACGTCACGCACCTCGAGCAGCACGGGGCGGCTGGTCTCAACCGAGCTCGTCATCGGGTACCCCCAAGTAGGCGGCGATGACCTTCGGGTCCTCGCGGATGTCGTGCGGCAATCCGTCGGCGATCTTGCGGCCGAATTCCAGCACCACGATGCGGTCGGTCACGCCCATCACCAGACGCATGTCGTGCTCGATCAACAGCACCGTGTAGCCGTCGTCGCGGATCTTGCGGATCAACTCGATGAGTGAGGCCTTCTCGGCCGGATTGAACCCCGCCGCCGGCTCGTCCAGACACAACAGCTTGGGCTCGGTGGCCAGGGCACGGGCGATCTCGAGGCGACGCTGGTCCCCGTAGGGAAGGTTCTTGGCCTTCTCCTCACCGCGGTGGGCGATCCCCACGAAGTGCAGCAGGGCTGCGGCGCGCTCGATGGCCGACCGTTCCTCGCGCCGATGCCGCGGGGACCGCACCAGCGCTCCCGGCACCGAGGTCTTGTGCCGCGCATCGGTTCCCACCATCACGTTCTCCAGCGCGGTCATCTCGCCGAACAGGCGGATGTTCTGGAACGTACGGGCGATACCGCGGCGCGTGATCTGGTGACGCTTGATCCGCCCCAGCGGAGCGCCGTCGAAGATCACCGATCCAGAGCTCGGCCGGTACACCCCGGTGATCGCGTTGAAGCAGGTGGTTTTGCCCGCCCCGTTGGGGCCTATCAGTCCGAGGATCTCACCTCGGCGGATGTTGAAGCTGACGGAGTCCAGGGCGACCAGGCCGCCGAACTTGACGGTGAGATCCCGTGTTTCCAAAAGGGTTTCACCCTCGGCAGCCTGGATCTCGCGGTGCACCCCGGCCAGTTCTTCGACGCTCTCGGTCACGCCGGGCATGGGTTCGCTCATCGCACCGGCTCCTTTTCCGTGCCGCCGCGCAACAACTCCCGGGCAGATCTGCCGTAGGTCAGCAGCTGCTGGCGCACGGGGAACAGGCCCTGCGGCCGGAAGATCATCAGCACCACCAGGGCCAGACCGAAGAACAGGTACTTCAGATCTCCGAGGTTGATCCCGAGGAACTCGACCCCGAGCAGCCGGTTGGGCAGATACACCACGACGAACGCACCGAATATGACGCCGAGTTTGTTGCCCTGCCCGCCGAGCACCACCGCGCACAGGAACAACATCGAGTTGATGATGTTGAACGTCGGCGGTGCCACGTACTGGACCTGGCCGGCGTAGAGCGCACCCGAGAGGCCACCGATCGCGGCGCCGATCACGAAAGCCCACAGCTTGAACCGGAAGGTGTTGACGCCCATCACCTCTGCGGCGTCCTCGTCCTCGCGGACCGCCACCCACGCGCGCCCGACCCGGCTGCGCTCCAGGTTGCCGACCAACAGCAGGATACCGACCATCAGGATCAGGCCCAGCCAGAACCACCAGGTGCCGTAGTTCGCCGTGCCCGCCGAGTTGCCGCTGGAGAACACCCCGTTGGGCAGGGTCTCGCTCTCCCCCAGCCGTGGGTAGGCCACCTGGTTGAGCCCACGGGAACCATTGGTGATGTCTGACAGGTTGTCGGCGAGCAGGCGGATGATCTCGCCGAATCCCAGGGTCACGATGGCCAGATAGTCTCCGCGCAACCGGAGGGTCGGAGTTCCCAGGATGAGCCCGGCCAGCGCGGTGACGGCCATGGCCAACGGCACGCACGACAACCAAGCCCAGTCCTTGCTGAAGAACCCGTTGGGCCCCACCTTGTTCCACGGGCTGTCCGGGCTGGTGAGCAGCGCGACCGTGTAGGCGCCGACCGCATAGAAGCCGACGTAGCCGAGGTCGAGGAGGCCGGCCTGCCCGACGACGACGTTGAGCCCGATCGCGATGATCGCCACCATCGCGAACTGGGCCATGGTGCCGCCGAAACTGATGCCGGTGGTGTTGAGGAAGCTGGGGGTGAACAGCGGCAGCAGGGCCAGCAACCCGAAACCCACCACCCCGACAGACCATTTGGCCGCCCGCGACAGGTTGGACCACCATTCGCGAATGGCGTCGCCGGGGGCCAACAGCGTCTTGGTCAGTGACCCGGCGGACCGTGAACCGTGTTGCTCGCTCATACCCGCGCCTTCCCGAGGCTCTCACCGAGTATGCCGGTCGGCCGGAACAGCAGGACCAGCACCAGCAGCACGAACGCCACCACGTCACGCCACTGCGTTCCGAACACCGCCTGCCCGTAGTTCTCCATGATGCCCAGCAGCAGACCGCCCAGCAGGGCACCGCGAAGATTGCCGATGCCGCCGAGCACCGCTGCCGAGAATGCCTTGATGCCGAGCAGGAACCCGCCCGAGTAGATGATGCCCTGGGGCACTTTGAGCGTGAAGAGCAGCGCCGCGACACCGGCGAGCAGGCCGCCGATGAGGAAGGTCCGCATGATGATTCGCTCTCGGGAAACGCCCATCAGCGTCGCGGTGGTCGGGTCCTGTGCGACCGCGCGGATGCCGCGGCCGAACTTGGTCCGATTGATGGCGATGTCGGTCAGCAGCGCGATCACCAGCGCCGCGCCGATGATCACCAGCGTGACGTTGGTGACGACCGCTTCGAACTTGGTGCCCTCGAACAGCGTGAACTGGACAGTCGGCCGGACCAGCTTGATCGGCTGTTGGGCATTACTACCGCCGTATCCCTTCAGGATTTTCGGCAGCACGAAATGCACGAATTCCTGGAGCACGAACGACATGCCGATGGCTGTGATGAGAAAGGTCAGGGAGCGGGCATTTCGCTTGCGCAGCGGCCGATAGGCGATGAACTCCAGGCCGACCGCGGCCGATCCCGAGACCAGCATCGCGAACAGCATCGCGATGCCGAGGTAGAGCACGGTCAGCGCGACGCCCTTGTCATACGTCGTGCCACCCGGGGTGAAGCCGAGAACGACGTCGAGGCAGAAGTACGCCCCGAACATGCCGAGCATGAAGATCTCGGAATGAGCGAAGTTGATCAGGCGCAGCACGCCGAAAACCAGGGTGTAGCCCACCGCCACCAGTGCATAGATCGCTCCCCAGGACAATCCGTCGATCGTCAATTGGAGAAATCGGTCTTGCAGTCCGTGCAGGTCGAAGTTGATGTTGGCTGCCAGGCAGGCGGATTGCTCGACGCACTGGTGGATCATCCGGCGGCGGCTCCTGACTTCGTGATGTGAAGCGAAACGCGTCCGAGTCCGGGCTACGGTCTCGGACGCGTTTCGTCAGCGGACTACTTGACTTCGTACATCCAGATCAAGTTGGTGGTCAGCTCGCCCTTGTCGGTCCACTGGTACTTGCGGGCCACACCCTGGCCCTCGTACTTGCGGACGAAGTCGAGCAGGGCCGGCCGGGTGATGGCACCCGAGTCGATGCCCTTGAGCAGGATGGTGCCCAGGTCATAACCCTCGGTGCTGTACGTGCCCGGCGCCTGGCCGAACTTCTTGGTGTACTCGTCGGCGAACGTCCCGGTGGCCGGGCCGCACGGGCAGGACAGCAACGCACCCTTCGACGCTTCGCCCGCCTGGTTGACGAACTGCTGGTCCTTGGTGCCGTCGGCGCTGACGAAGGTCGCCGTCACGCCGCCGTCCTTGAGCTGCTGCACAAACGGTGCGGCCTCGGAGTAGTAACCGCTGTAGAACACCGAATCGGGAGCGGCTCCCTTGATCTGGGTGACGGCGGCCGAGAACTCCTTGTCCCCCTTCTTCACCGAGATGTTGCACGACGAATCGGCTACCGGGCCAAGGGTTTCGCGAACCGCCTCGGCCAGGCCGAGCCCGTAGTCGGTGCTGTCGTCGACCACGCACACCTTCTTGTTGCCCAGCGTGTTCTTGAGGTAGTTGGCAACCGAGGGACCCTGGACGCCGTCGTTGGCCAGACCGCGGAAGAAGGTGCGCCACCCGTTCTCACTCAGGGTGACGTTGGTGGCCGAGGCGGTGGCCGCGACCAGACCGGCCTGGTTGAAGACGTCGCCGGTGGCCTTGGTCTCGCCCGAGAACGCCGGCCCGATCAGGCCGATGATGAACGCCTCGTCGACGATCTGCGGCGCCACCCCGGTCGCCTTCTGCGGATCACCTTCGGTGTCATAGCTCTTCAGCTGCACCTGGCAGCCGGCGTTGGCGGCGTTGTGCTTGTCGATCGCCAGTTGCACGCCGTTCTTGATGTTGATGCCAAGCGCGGCGTCCGGCCCGTTGAGCGCGCCCATCATGCCGATCATCACCGGCGGGCAGGTCGCCTTGCCGTCGCCGGCAGGATCGGCGGGAGTGACGTCCTGAGCGGCCTTGACCTCAGCACCGTTCTCGTCGATCTGAACCTTCTCGACGATTTTCAGATTGGTCTGGGATGTCTCGCCTTCCGGCGAGGATTGGTTGCAGCCGGCAATCGCCAGGGCAACCACACCCGCGCTTCCGAGAGCAAATGCTTTCCGTGCCACGCGACCGCGCACGCTTCACCTCCGGGTCAGAGTTGTCAGCGGCACCGGCGCCCTGACCTTGCGAGGGTGGGCGCCGGAGCTTCGGGTAGAACATAGCCAACCACCGGCCCGAGTGCGGGATCTTGAGTGAATGGTTCTTCCGCGGGTCCTGGCTGAACGCGGAGTTTCGGCCCGGCGGAAACCCATAATTAACACCCGGGCCCGCCGATCAGTTCTCTTGAGCGGGCGATTCCTCGGAGTCCTCGAGGGTTTCGAGTACCACCTCGGCCACCCGTTTCATGGTGGTGCGGCGATCCATGGCGGCGCGCTGAATCCACTTGAAGGCCTCGGGCTCGGTCATCTGATGTTTGCTCTGCAGCAAACCCTTGGCCCGCTCGACCAGCTTGCGGGTCTCCAGACGATCCCCCAGCGACGCCACTTCGTTCTCCAGTGCGGCGATCTCGCTGAACCGGCTGACCGCCACCTCGATCGCCGGCACCAGGTCGGTGATGCTGAAGGGCTTGACCAGGTACGCCATCGCGCCGGCGTCGCGGGCCCGCTCGACCAACTCCCGCTGGCTGAACGCGGTCAGGATGACGATCGGGGCGATGCGCTTGCTGGCGATCTCGGAGGCGGCGTCGATGCCGTCGCGGCGCGGCATCTTGACGTCCATGATCACCAGGTCCGGGCGCAGCGATTCGGCGAGCTCGACGGCCTCCTGGCCGTCGCCGGCCTCCCCCACCACCTCGTAGCCCTCCTCGCGCAGCATCTCTGCGAGGTCGAGGCGGATGAGCGCCTCGTCCTCGGCGATGAGCACGCGGCGGGGGCTTTCAGCGTCTTTCGGTGACCCGGTCATGGGAGACATTGTGTCGTGGAGGCCGCCGTTCGGCGACTGCGGGGGCATCCTCTATGGTGGTAGGCCGCAGTACAGATCGGGACGCCCTCGTATCCCAACTGGCAGAGGAAACGGATTCAAAACCCGTACAGTGTGAGTTCGAATCTCACCGAGGGCACTCACTTACTAGACATCGTACATGCAGGTCAGAGGCTTGAATCATCTATCGTGACACCGCTTTTACGAGTCACTTGACTACATTCTGACTACATCTGCCCGGCCAGCGATGCGGGCAGGGTCATCCCGGCAAGACGTTCGTCGTGGGCGTCGGCGACGGCCTCGGCGTCCTTGTCGAACAGGTCGGCGTAGGTGTCCAAAGTCATTGTGGCCGACTTGTGCCCGAGCATCTTCTGCACTGCCTTGACGTTCGCGCCCGCCGACACCGCCAGCGATGCCGCGGTGTGGCGCAGATCGTGGGGTGTGATGCGCGGGAAGATCGCCGTGTCCGGCTCGCGGTCGGGCTGCACCTCGTGCTCGACGGCACGAGCCTTATCCGCAGAGGTGGCGCACCGGGTCACCGCACCGTCGAACCACGTTTTCATTCCAGGCGGCTTGGCGTAGTCACCGCTCGCGGCCGGGAACACGATGCCGTCGCGGCCTTTGCCCTGACACGCCGAGGCCAGCGGGCCGACCAGGAATCGAGGCAGCGGCACCGTGCGGCGTTCGTGCGTCTTGGGTGTGCCCACCTCTACTACTCCCCCGACGTTCACCGCGTTGCGCCGGATGTGCAGCCGGCGCCGCAGCGTGTCCACGTCGGCGACGTGCAGGCCGGCCAACTCGCCCCATCGCAGCCCGCAGTACGCGAGCACCAGGACGATGGCGCCCTTGTCCGGCCCGGCCTCGGCCGCGAGAGCCATCACCTGGTCATCGGTGAGGTACGGGTGTTCGCGCTTGACCTTGCGCGGCAGCTTGGCGCCGCGTGCCGGGTTGGCCGTCAGGCGACGATCCCTCACCGCGTCATCGAGGATGCCCGCTAGCACGTTGTAGGCCCGAATGACCGTGACCGGGCCGCTGGCCTTCTTGGTCACCTTGCCGTCGGAGTCGGTGACCGCGCGACCTATCGCTGATACCCACGATTGCACCGCCGAGTGCCGGATGTCAGCGAGTTTCACCGCACCCCACTGCGGTTCGACGTGCACGCGCCACGCGACTTCTTCGACGCGGCGGCTCGATGGCTTGAGGTGTGTCCGGCGTGCCAGCCAGCCCGGCCCGAGGTCCCCAACGGTCACCCGCGCGTCGGCCGGGTCGATGTACTCTCCGCGTGCCTTGCTGACGGTGACGGTGGCCGCGTAGTTCTCAGCCTCACGTTTCGTTTTGAATCCGCGGGCGCCCGTCAGTCTGTTGTCCGGCGTTCGGTATTGCACCCGCCACCGGTCACCGTGGGCCGTGGCGTATTTCTTGATACTGGCCATCAGTGCTCCAGCTCGGCCGGCCAGCGGCGCATGCGGCGCAACATGCCGTCGTTGCGCACCCGATAGACCGCGAGCAGCCCTCCCCGATTGCGCAGGACGACATAGCGCTTGCCGTCGTGTGCGACTTCTCCGCTGCCCTTGGTGGGTTGTTCGGTCCCACCGGTTCGGAAGTACGCGGCGAACGCGCGGCGCGTCAGTTCGTCGTCTGCAATGGCGCTCGGCATGGGCTGATCCTAGGCCGGGATCCCGGTTTGTCAAACAAGGGTTATGGTCGCGTCGGCGGGACATGACAATACCGACTTTGCAGTCAGTGTCGTTGGCCTGTAGAGGTATTCGGCGTTTCGCTACCGTCAACGGTCATCAGCCCGTGTTAATCTCCGTGGCACGGTCGCTCACCGCGTGAATCTGAGCCACAGGCGACCGCCCCGTTACCCCGGCAGATCTGGGCGACGACGGGAGCACATCGCCCACGGGGCCTGGCATCCAGGCCCGCGCAGGACGCCCGAGGACCGTGACGCTCAGAGGTCCGCATCGGTTCTGGTCTGCGAAACCGCCCCCGTAGTGGAGGTTTCGACATGACCACACAGCCGAGCTCGCAGGTTCTTGATGAGCTGCTGACACCGCAGCAGGTGGCCGCCTATCGCGGCACGACGACGGGCGTGCTGGCACAGGAGCGATTCAAGGGCGTCGGTCCGCGGTTCATCCGCGACGGTCGGCGCATCCGATACCGCGCCAGCGATATCCGCGACTACATCGAGGCCAGCGCCGTAGAAACTGCGAGCCGGTGAGTCACCCATGATGAACGAATAGTCCTCTTGCACAACACCTTCCGAGGCGGTGCAGTCGTTCCAGCGTGCACAACGCCCGCGTACCTTGCTCAATACCCGCAATCACGAGGAGCCAACCATGGCCGACACCGTGACCGTCATTCATCTGCTCGACCCACCCGCAGCCGCGCGTTACATCAACATGAGCCCCGAGACGATGCGGGTGTGGCGCCGGACAGGGACCGGACCCGCCTTCATCCGCGTCGCCAGTAACCGCGTCAGGTACCGCGTTTCGGACCTCGACGCCTGGCTCGACGGGTTGCGGGTCTCTACCGGCGACCAGGACTGACCCCTGAAAGAACTCACCGGGCCGGGGCCATTTTGCCTCTGACCCGGCCCGGTGATCACCCGAAGGACATTCCCGTACACCAGAACAGGAACACCATGAAGACTACCGCTCAGCCGGGCATTGACACCCGATCAGAGGCGAACGATCAGAGCACGGACGAAAACCCGTTCGGAAACTCCCGCGCGGGCGGGTTCACAATGCCCGCCGAGGTAATCGGCGGGGCCTATGCCGCGGAGCTGTGCGACGAACTGACAAGCACGGAACGCAAGTGCATTGCCCGCCTTGACGTGGTGAAGGTGGCCGACCTCGCCGCGCTTGGCCTTATCGGGGCCGACAGGCGTCCGACCGAGGATGACGTTCGCACGTGGTGCGAGAGCCGGGGGCGGACATGGACGCCACCGACTAAGGCCGCATCACGTACCGAGTTGCAGGTAGCTGTGGCGGGTATCGACCCGAAGGCACGTCATGCGCTCGCCGATGTGGTGGCAGCAGACGAGGACGGCCAGGAATGGGCGAGGCCGGTCGTCAAGCACGCCCGCAGTCTGAACAAGATTGCGCGACGGGAACGGACTCCCAACCGATCCAAGAAGCCCGCAGTGTTCAGTGCCGCCGATCTGCTTGACCTCGGGGTGCCGATGAGCACCATTGCCGCACTGCCGGTGGCGACCACTGCTGCGCACGGTCGCTCGGTCGACATCATCGATACGTGGGACGCCGAGGACCGGGCACAGGCGAACGCGCGAGCGCGCGCGGCTGACGGTACTGACCCGGATGACGGAACGCCCCTTTACGCCGACATCGGGCAACTTCTCGATGACGGTGTGCCAGATCTGCCAAACCCGGACATATTGCGCCGCACAGATGATGTGGGGTTGTTCTACCGCGGCGAAATCAACCTTCTCTATGGTGACCCCGAGGACGGAAAGACGATGGTCGCACTCGCCGGCTGCGCCGAGACGCTACGTGATGGCGGCACCGCATTGTTCGTTGACCTTGACGACAACGGCGTGGAGTCCATCGTGGCCAGATTGCTAATGCTCGGAGCCCCACAGGGGGCTCTACGCGCCCGCCGATTCCGCTACTGCTCACCAGCCGGACCTGATCGGCTTGAACAAGTTATTCGAGATTGCACTGCCGGCACAGAGGCGCCCGATATCGCGGTGATCGACTGTGTGGGCGAGCTGGTGCCTTTGTTCGACGGAAGTAACAACGACAGCGACGATTTCACCCGCATCATCCGCGGTACCGCCGGACTGCTAGCCCGGGCAGGCACGTGTGTGATCCTGATTGACCACATGGCCAAGAACTCCGATAGCCGGAATTACGGTTCAGGCGGGACCATGGCGAAGCGTCGCCGAGTCGGCGGCACACAAATACGAGTCTCAGTTGAAGTGCCGCTGCGCAAGGGCCAAGGTGGAACGCTGCGCCTGTCGATTCGCAAAGACCGGCACAGCGGGCTACGCCAGCACTGCTACCCCGTGCCGGAGGGTAAGGGAGCGCTGCAAGTGGCGGGCCGGTTCATCATCGACCCTGGCGACGCTGCTTGGTGTGTGGCCATCGATCCGATGGTCTTAACTGCGGCGGAGGGCGGTACGGCGCACGACGCAAGGCGCAGTCGTTATATCGAGGCCGCAAGGGGGCTCGCCGACGGTTGGACAGTCAACGAACTCGCGCAGCGAGTCCACGGTGAGAATCCCACCGACGCGCAGCGTAAGGCCACGGGGCGGGTGTTGAAGTCGCTGATGACAGACCCCAATCCGTGTGTCGAGAAGCTGACCGAGGGTGCGAAATTCCGGCCCGCGACCCACCGCCTCCTATCCGACTAGGTTCCGTGAAATCGCAGGTTGTCCATGGACAAATGACCATGGACAACCGTCGCTCATGGACAACATATGGACACGTGGACATCAATACGGACAAATAGCAGGTCAACTCACGGACAACCAACATGGACATCATGGACACCGGCCATATGGACACGGACACACACGCTCTACGTGTGTCCATGTCCATGGGGGTTCGTCAGCCCGTCCCCAGTGCTGCGAAACCGACTGCCGTTCAGATCGTGTCAGCCGTTCTGGAGGCTGTGTAACGACGACGGCAGCCAGTGCCGAATTGACGCGCGAGCGCCCGAGCACTGCACGCCTTGCGTAAAGAATGCGGATATGGCACCCCTCATGCCCCATCGAGAGAGTCGAGCCCGAGCCGAGCAAGCGTTCCGGCTGCGGTCCCTCGGCTACACCTGGCAGGCCGTCGCCGACCACTTCGGGTATCGCAGCTGTGGGGCGGCTCAAACGGCGGTCAACCGGCACCTGGACCGCCAGTTGCCCGAGACGGTCGAGGGTGCGCGCAAGTCGGCGACCGAACGTCTCCAGATCTCGGCGCAGATCCTCGCCGAACGGATCTTCGAGGCGCGTGCGGCCGGTGACGACGACCGCCTGGTGCCGCTGATGCGAGAGCTGCGGAACACCACTTCGGAGATGACCAGGCTGAACGGGCTGAATGTGCCCGTCGCCCAACAGGTCGACGTGAACGTGCAGCACTCGGCCACGGCGATTATCGACCGGATGGAAGCTGCGCTGCTCGAACTCACCGCACGACAACAACAGCCACACGCGGCGCTCGGCAGCGTGATCGAGGGAGAAGTGATCGAGGGATGACAGCGATTGAGACCGTGATCAGGTCGGCAACCTCGGTGGCGCGCGATGCCGCCGAGGGACGCCTGGACCCGACTGCCCTCGATACCGCGGTGGCCGAGCAGTGCCGCGAACTGTTCGGTGTCGTGGCCGGCCCGAGTGATCCCTTGTGGCCGTTACACGTCGACATCGCCCGCCAGGTTCTCGCGCTGGGCGCGCTGACCGCCGACGAACTTGGCGAGTGGCAGGCGGTGATACGGCGCCGAGAGCCTGTCACCGAGGGTTCGGAGGCTGTGGAGCCCGCAGACGGCACCGGTACGGGCCCCGCCCTGGTCGAGTAGCTACTGCACGGCACTTTGACACGCTGCAGTCGTGACTACGGCAAATCGTGACCACCAGAGGTGTCACGCGACCATCGACGCCGACGGTTTCAACCCACGATCGCGCGCACGGTCGGCGTGGCAGGGGCGTCTGGCTGTGATGGCTTCCCGGGGTGAAACCGACAGCCCGCGTGTCGATCAGTGTCGCCGCGCGCTGGGCTGGTGGCGGGTGCATGACGTGATCCATGCCGAGGTCAACCGCGGGACGATTCCGCCCGACCGGGCAGCCGAGCTGATCGAGCATCTGACGGGAGCGATGGAATGAGCCAGACCGACACCAATACCGAGCACGGCATTACGGCCGACCAGCTCGACGCGGTAATCCTCGACATTCTGCGGTCCACCGAGGGCGAGACGCTGCCGTGGCGGCATCTCCGAAAGCGACTGCCCGAACGGGAGTTCTGGCCGCGACTGTGGTCACTGACTCGCCTTGTCGAACGTGGTCAGGTCGAAGTGTGGAAGGACGACCACGGTCGCAATTACGTGTGCTTGTCGATTCCCGCGCCGACTCGCAGACCCCGGGGCCGGGCAGCGTGAGCACCATGGCGTTGCCGACCGTGGTCGGGGCCCGCGCCTTGGCGTCGCGGCGTGCCCAGCGGCGACCGACGACGCCGGCAGAACTGGCGAAACGAGTGCTACCTGGCTACCGGGTCACCCCAACCATTGCGATGATCAGCGACGCCATCGCCGACGCCGTGCACAATCCTGATCGCCGGTACATCATCAGCACGCCGCCGCGCACCGGCAAGAGTGTGCTCACGTCGCAGGTTGGGACCGTGTTCGCGCTGGCGAGCAACCCTGACGCCCGAATCATCCTGCGGTCCTACAGCGACAGCCTGGCCGAGGAACACTCGCGCGCAGCCCGTCGCCTGATCGAGGACCACGGCGACCGGCTCGGTATCGCGCTGTCGACCGACAAGACCAGCGTCGGCCGCTGGCAGTTGGCCGGCACGGACGGCGGGCTGTTGGCGGGCGGCATCCTGTCCGGCGCAACCGGGTTCGGCGCCGATCTGCTCATCGTGGATGACCCGATCAAGAACAGCGTCGAGGCCGACTCAGCGGCCTACCGGCGTCGGTTGTCCAATGAGTTCCGCGCCTCGCTGCTGTCCCGACTGCACCCCGGCGCATCGGTCATCATCGTGGCCACCAGGTGGCACGAATCGGACTTGTCCGGCGAGCTGCTGGCCGAGGACGGCACCCGCTGGCAGCACATCAACGTGCCGGCCATCTCGACACCGGGGGTGCCCGACGCCCTGGACCGCGACCCCGGTATCGGCATGACGACCGCGCTCGGTGAGCGCACCGTCGAGGACTTCTGCGAGATTCAGCGGGCCGTGGGCTCGCGCGCGTGGGCTGCGCTCTACCTCGGCGTCCCAAGCACGCCCGAGGGAACGCTGATCAGGGCCGACTGGCTCGACGCGCACCGACTTCCCGCAGCACCGCTGCGCCCGATCAGGACCGTGGTCGGTGTCGACCCGTCTGACTCAGGTAGCGGTGACTCGTGCGGCATCGTGGCCGCGTCGATCACCTCGGATGCCACGGTGGCGGTGATCGCGGACATGTCCGCGCCCATGACTGCTGAGCAGTGGGCGCGCCAGGCCGTCGAGCTGGCCGTCGACACGGGCGCCAGTGAGATTGCCATCGAGGGTTTCGCCGCCCGCGAGACCTACGTCCGCGTGGTCAAAGACGCGCTGTCGCGCTATCAAGTCGGCCACCCGATCAGGGTTACGTCCTGGCCTCCCAAGGGGTCTGGCCGGGGCGGTGGCGACGCATTGGCCCGCAGCGCTGCGCTGCTGCAAGGGTTCGAGGTCGGCAGTGTTCGCATCGCCGGGCATCTGCCCGAGCTGGAGGACGCCGCGGTGGGTTGGCAGGTCGGCCAGCACCAACCCGACCAGATTGCCGCCCTGGTCGTCGCTCATGACGTACTGGTCCACGCGCTCGCGCAGCGGGTGACGTTCACCGACCCGTCCCGCCTGGACCGCCAGCGCGAGCGCGAGAGCCCGTTATCACCAATGGAACAACGCCTCGGTGTGCGCCCGGGATTGGCCAGCGTGACACCGATAGACAGCCGGTTGACCCGGCGCATCAGCGGCGGCGGGTACAACCCGCTGGGCTACCAGAGGACGACCCGGCGCGGATTCTGACCGAGTCCGCGTGACGGGACCGGTGCTGTGCACATGGCGCGCACGACCGGTCCCGTCGCAGTTGAAGGCCTGCCCGTGTCGGCGCCCGGTGCTGATCGCCGCTTTGGGGGCTCACTGTGGAGTTGTCAAAGTTCAGAACAGAAGTCAGGTCAGGCGGTCACGGCGGCGCGTAGCTTGGCAGCGTCCTGGCCGTCGAGCACGACGCGCACGGTCGAGGCATGCCACTTGCCGCCCGAGGCGGTGGGCACGTTGTCAGCAGTCAGGCTGGCGGCGATGGCCCGCAGTGACGCACCGCCCGCACGAGCCGCGAGGACACGCTCGACCACTTCGGCGGGCAGGCTCGATGGTCGGCCCAGCCGCACCCCTTGGGCGCGTTTGACTGCCAGGGCCTCGCGGGTGCGCTGGCTGATCAGGCGACGTTCGAGCTGGGAAAACACGGCCATCATCGAGGCGGTGGCCTCACCGGCCGGCGTGCTGGTGTCGATGGCCAGATCACAGGTGACCAGCTCCCATCCGCCGTGACGGGCGCGTTCCATGAGCTTTGCGGTGTCGAGCACCGAGCGGCTGATGCGGTCGAGCTTGGCGGCGAGCAACCCGGCCGCGTCGCCCAGCTCGACGGCGGCGACCGCGGCGGCCAGGCCCGGCCGGTGCTCGATGCCCTTACCGCCACTGATGCCCTCGTCGGCGTGCCAGGCCACGATGGTCCAGCCCCGACGCGCGGCCTCGGACTCGATGGCCACACGCTGGGCGTCGAGGCCGGCGCCACTGTTGACCTGCTCATCAGTCGAGACCCGCAGGTAGGCCACAACGGTGCCCTCGGGTGCGGTGCGGTTGCGGCGACGTGGCGCGCTCACGCCAGGGTCTCCAGCGCGCAGGCCGAGCCGATGCACACCTGGTCGCAGGCCTCGCACTCCCAATAGCCGGCCTTGCTGACCTTGCCTGCGTCGAACAGGTAGCCCACTGACTCGACAAACGCGCTGACGCGCTCGTAATCGGTGTCAACGTCCTGCTGCAGCTCGAACGCGGAATAGTCATCGTTGACGATGGCCAGGCCGCAGGTGTCACAGACGTGATAGACGACGGACATGGTGAGGGTTCCTCTCGGTTCGGGCTGCGGCGAGCAAACAGCGCCACGGGCGGCGAACGTCACAGCGTGGGCAGTCATATGGTCGCCAGTAGCTAACGCGGTGAACATGATTCGACCGATTTGTGTACGCATGCCCTGAAAATACCGTTCGCCTATCGTGGTCCATAGCTAACTGGTACAGGGGTCCGACGGTGCCCAAAATTGCTACATAATCTGACTCTGGAATCTCAGGACTCTGCCGTACAGAACGGCAAAGTCATTGCCAGACAAAGCTGTTCGCCACGGCAGAAAAGACACTCGTCGTGCGTCGCAGCGCAGAAGCCGTGCACGGCCCAGTGGTTGACTGCGCTCATGACCGTTGCAGCAACTGTCGATCCGGCGTCGCGCACAGCGTCGAGCTGGTCGTCCACGCTGGCCGCACTCAAGAGCCGCGGGGTGCCCGACACCGATCCGCGGGTGCTCGAATGCCAGACCGCCCTGGCCTACTGGCGGTGTCGGCGAGTGATCGACGCCGAACGCGACAACCTGAACCCTGCGCACATACCCGCGCTCGCTGACATGCTCAGGCATCCTCATGCAGCGGCGGTGAGTCGATGAACATGACCGCATTGCGCCGCAAGCGTGCGCCCGCCGCCCGGCCGACTGATCAGCCCGCCCCGAACCAAGCGGTGTGCTCACAGGAGGGGCAGCGCGAGCGGCGCCGCACCGGGCTGAGCACGGTCTACAGCGGTGCGTTCTCGCTTGACGACGAGGTGGCCGCAGTCGTTCATCCGCTGGCCTACCGGGTCACTAAGCTGCCCAACCCGCAGGTGTGCGCGGGCCGCGTTGCCGATCTGGCCGACGCTGTCCATGAACTTGTGTCGACGGTGATCGGCTGGCTTGCCGAGGCCGACGCCAAACAGCGCACCGAACACCTGGCACACGACACCGCCAAGCGCACCGCGGCGATACGGCTGCTAGTCGACCTCGCGCAGCGACCGACACTGCCCGAGATCGGAGCCGAACAGGTGGCCACGGGCAGTTGGGCAGCGGCGCTGGTCGAGATGGCCCAGACTCCCACCGGCCCGCTATCGGATCTGCTGCGGCGGGCGCTGCTACCCGGCGATCCCCATCTGCGCGGCGTGGCCAGCCGATCAGAGAGGCTGTGCGACCTGCTGCGCGAAACCGTCGACCACGCCGCCCGCGAGCTGTCGGCACGTATCGACAAGGCCGCCGCCGCAGCGGCGAATCGCCGCAAGGATCCGAACAACCGAGCCGAGGCGGCGCGCGCCCAACTTCGAGACCTAGGAGTCGATATCTGATGACATCAGCGCTACTGCCCGTCGAGTTCACCCCGCCCCTTGCGGTACCAGGCTGGCCGCTGGGCCTCGACTCGGCGACCACCTGGACCGTGGCCGCAGACGGTGATGCCCTGCACTGGCTGCCCTCGGGTGTTCAGATCCGGCTGCGCAGCTACCGCGAGCCCGGCGCGTTCGGCGTCTGGGGTGCGCCGTGGTGCGTCAGCCCCGACGACCTGGACCCCGGCGACCTCAAGTCAGGTCCACCGGTCGCCGACCACGACCCCGACCCCGACCCGTTTGTAGCTCAAACGGTCTGGGCGTTCGACCGGCTCCAGGAGTGCGGCAACCTCTCGGTGTTCGACCGAGGCCAGGCCGTCGAGCGGGCACGGCAGACCTTCGCGTTGCGCGGACCCATCGCGGTCGAGACCGAGTTCGCCACCCGGCTACTGGCCGACGCACCGACTCCGACTGCCGCCGATGATCTTGTGGCGGCTGTGGGCCATCTCGAGCAGACGTTCGCCGCTACCGGGACGTTCGGTCTCATCCACGCCCGCGTCGGTCTGCTGGCACTGGCCGAACACCTGCGCCTGATCATCCGCGAACCGGGCGTGCCAGGCGTGCCAGGCGTCCTGCGCACCCCGGCCGGTCACCGATGGGTATTCGGCGCCGGGTATGCAACCCCGTTGGGCGACAGGCTGATCGGTACCAGCCCGACCTACGGGTGGCGCGACGAGGTGGCCGTGCGCGAGGTGATCCAGTACGAACAGAACCAGTTCGTAGCCATCGCCGAACGCTCGGTGATCGTTGCCTATGAGGCCCTGATCGGTGCGGCGGTGATCACCCCGTGAGCCCCCGGTCGGTGGGAGCAGTAACTGCGACACTGACGAGGCCGTCCTGGTTGTTCGCGCCGACCGGTTCAAGTTCTCCGCTGTCTGCGGGACGCCGGGAGGTGGCACCCCATCCTCTCCTGGTGTCGGGCGGTGACGGAAGGGCGACGCGGCCGCAGCCGCATGTGCGCGCCCGGCGTCCCGCAGACAGCGGTGAGCGTGCGTCGTGGTGGCGGTGGCCAGGCTGTGGACCGCATCGCCACCACGAAACGCAACCCAGCCCGTTTGTCGGGGTGGCAGATTAGTGTCGCCTGATGGGAAACGTCTCCAATTACTCGACCGCTGCCCGCAAGGCATTTCTCGGCGCACCGAAACCAGGCCGTGGCGCGCTGACCTTGGCCCTCGTGGCATTCATCGTGACGGCCCTCGTTGCCTTCTGGAACGTAGAGACCGACGACGGCATCCATTGCGGCGGCTGGCTGTTCCCGAACGACGCGATGGCCAACTACGCCGACGCGAAACAACGCTCTGACGATGCACAGCGAGCGTTGGAGGATGCGCTGTTGCGATCCGGCGGCGATCTGAACGCCCCGGCTGCCCGTGGCTATTTCTCCAGCGACAGCCAGGTGGCCGACTGCCGAAAGGCCCGCAGCGAGCGCACACCGCTAATCATCGTGTTTGGCGTTGCGACTGTTGCCCTGTTGGTCGTCGGCATCCTGCGCCGCTACCAGCCGCGAGGTGGATCAACCCCAGCAAGTTCAGGCGAGCTCAAGCCAATTCCGAGATTGCGCCCCGATGACGACTAGGAGCACCGCCCCATGAGCAAGACCGGCTACCAACTCAGCGATACCGAGCTGTCCCGCCTCGCCACTGCTTTCCACGAGGCCGGCCATGCCGTGGCAGCGGTGGCGCTCGGTGGACGTGTACACCGCGCCACGGTCGATGACGAGCACCCACACACCGAGTACGACCGGCTGCCCGCAGGGATACAGGCCGCGATCACCTACGCGGGGCCGTGGGCCGAGGCCCGCTGGACCCTCGGCCGCGCACCGGGGCCGGCTGATATGCACGGGGCGCTGGCGATCCATCGCGCCGACGACCGCGCGCTGTGCGCAGCTGGTGGACCGTCCGCGGGTGCAGAGGTTGTCGGCTTACTGGAACGCTGCTGGCCCGCCGTCAAAGCGCTGACCACCCGGCTCTACTTCAGCGGCCAGGTCGACCATGCCGATGTATGCGCGGCCCTGGGCCTGACCGACGACGGCGGGCCATCCAGCCTCGGCTTAGCGCTCATCTGCAGCGGAAATGCGCCGGGTACTTTCATTGCGCAACAGCTGGACTAGGGTAAGCGCCGCCTCTGTTTTCGAATCGTTGGAGCGTGAATCTTTTGAGAAGCGTCCGACTCGTTGAATCCGTCTCGTCCCGCGGCGGACGACGATTCGAGCCCGTGGAGGAGCGGCATCTTCACGGACTTGCGAGCCGTGTGGCTACTTCCATGCCTGGTCCTGCGGGGGACGTAATGCTCGTCGCGGAGATGCACAGCCCTCTCGGTGTGCCCGACTTTGTGGCGTTGGTGGGCGGTCAAAGTTGGTTGGATTCACGGCTGTCGGCCAACGTGCCGCCCGTGTTGTCTGCGATCGATTGCACGGTGCTCTCTGCATTAGCCGCGGGACGGCCTCTGAGCGTCGCATCCCTGACACGTCGGCTCGAATGGCAATTAGAACAAGTTGAGCGGACTGTTCGTCGGCTGCAGCAACTTGGTGCCGTTGTTGTAAGTCCGTCCGGTGCCGTTCGTGCTGCACCGGGCATGCGACCGGCCGGATCACTTTACGCAATCGAGGCAAAGGTCAAAAACTGGCAACGAGCTGTGATCCAGGGGCGCGGCTACCGAACGTGGGCCGATAACTATGTCGTTGTGCTCGGAGAGTCTGGGCCGAAAGCAGCCGAGCGCGCACGGTCTGCCGTGATCGCTGATGGCGCCGGCCTCTACAACGAGAGCGGTTGGGTTGTTCGTCCGCGCAAGAGGGTGCCGTCAGGTCCACGGCGCACGCTGGGCTTTGAGTACCTGTTCGCGGCTCTTGCCTCAGATCCATCCCTCGGCCGTGATGAATAGGTCCAGGCCAGCCAGAAACGGCGCGATCCACCTGGTGGGGCCAAGTCTCGTTCCAGTCACTCGCTGAACCTCTGGCCACTCGCCAAGCGCGGCTGAATATTGGTCGCGGAGATACTCGACTCTGTCACGTCCGTTCAGAGCCTGGAGCGCTCGGATCAACTCAGACAGCACGGTGGCATGATGGCGAAACGCGCTTTCTGGTTGTGGCGCGATTGTGCCGGGTGCCAGCCGTGCTGCAAGTTGGGCGCGTTCCGAGGTGAGGAGTTCGTATTCGTTTCCCGAGAGGCCGCCGAGCAAACCGCGGAAAGTAGGTCGCTGGTACCACGCGCCGCCTCCGGCGTCGGCTTCCCGATCCTCGTAATCCTGGTAAGCGCAGAGCCGCTGGCGCATGTCCCAGCCAGTACCGAGCGATTCCGCACCTGCGGCAATTGCCGGCAGGGCAGCAAGATCGCCAAATGCGACCCTCACCGGACGATCTTGACTCAACGCGAACGTCGATCGAACCAGGCCGTGTATCTCCTCGGCCGTCGAAGCTGGCGGCATCGCCGTGTCATTTCGTGTCACCACGAATACCCATCCGCCCGGCTCACATTGATCCAGGGCACCGATATGCGCGTCCAGTTCGGCCCCGGCTGACCAAAATTGCTGGTCGCCCGCAACTGTTAGCCATGCCGTTGGGTCGACCTCTACGGCCGCTTCCGCGAGGTCAAGCGCTTGGCGACTCTTCGGAGTGTCCGGGTAAGACACCAGGCAGGTGGGCGCCAGGTGCGGACTTACCAGCTCGTCCTGTACTCTGAATACTGCCGAAACGTGTGCCCGCATGGCGGCTCGATTCGAGAGGTCCCCTCTGCTGCCGCCCCAAAGGGGCCAGCCGTCATAGTGGCGGAAGTTCCCAGCACGAGGCATATCGAGGGCGTACGTCATCGAGTCGAACCAGAATTCTCCCCCTGCACCCCTGATTGCAGTCGAGGTCTCGCTCGCAGACTTCTTGAAGCCGTTAGCTTCTCGCGGCGATATGAATGGTGAGAGAAATGCACCCCTTGCGTAGCCACCGCTGATTGCGTTGCCGGCCCACTTGATGAGGTTATTCCTTGCGGTGTCCTGAATCATTACTGCCATCAGAGAGCCCCGAACGCCGCTGAGAGTGCGGAACCATTGCGATACCGGCGCGCGGGTTGGGGGTGCAAACCGCGCTCGATGACGTCAACCAACGGCGCGGCAAGGTCGCTCCGTGCTTGCGCAAGTGGGACATGTTGTGCAGTTCTTAGCCGGCGTAGGTACTCGGCATCGTCGCCCTTGTAGGGGACAGGCGGCTGACCCGTCGCCGCCAGGTACACCAACGCTGAACAGCCGAAAACATCCGACGCCGCTGTCGGAGCACCTGAATACGCCTGTAGGTGCTCGGGAGTCATAAATCCGGGCGTCCCGGGTTGGCCGCCGATCGTCAAACCGCTTTTCAGGGTGTGTTTTGCAAAGCCTGGATCCATTACCACAAATCGGCCACTGGAGAGCCGCTGCACATTGCCCGGGCTGAGATCCCGGTGGATCACCTTCATCGCGTGAAGCGCCCCGAGGCCGGCCGATACATCTTTGCCAAGCGCTATCAACTGGTCTGCGGACCATCCCCCGCCGAAATATCTGAGATCTTGACCGTCGAGAAACTCTTCCAGCCAGAATGCAGCTAGAGGAGGCGAGCCGAGTTCGCGCAACTCAGATCGCACTTTGACCACGTTGGGATGATCGATACTCCGCAATAGCTCGACTTCGCGGCGCGCACGTTGAAGCGCTGCAGGGTCACTCGCGGCACCGAGGTCGATCAACTTCAGGACGCTCTCGTTCCCAGATGCGTCGACTACGACATGAACCTGCTTCTGGCCGCCGGGAACGAGGGCACGCACAGGCGTGACTCCCAGAGCGACGCATGCATCAGTAACGAAATCCCCCACAGCGATGAACCTAACCACAGCTCAACCGCGATTAGGGTAGGTCAGGCCGTGTCGCGCCGTGGCCTTCCTGGTCCTTCCAGCGGGTCGCGCGAACGTGTGATCGACTGACTACATTCTGACTACATTCTCGGTTCACAACAGCTAATCGGCAGTAACCGAGATTGATCACAAACAGCACTCTGACCTGCGAGTACTGGACTTCAGTCGAGGTCAGAGCGACGACAGATTAGAGTTCGAATCTCACCGAGGGCACCACGCGCGGAATTTCAGCCCACCTCGACGTCCGGCGCCAGATCCTCGATGGTCTGACGGATGGCACGTGGACGCGGTGTTGCGCCCACCGGGTAGACCACCACGATCCGTGAGATCGGGTTGGTGACGTGGATGACCCACTCGTGGGTGTACACGACACCGCGGGCATCGCGGGACGTATGCCTGATCGCGGTGACGCAGTCCCACTGCCGGAAGCCGGGGTCATCACTCGACATCGGCGGATAGCCGATCCCTTCGTGCGACACCCACAAATGGATTCGCCCATAGGCTCGGATGATTCGCACGGGTATGGCCGCAGCAATCAAGCCGATCCCGAACAAAGCCATCGCGACGATCAGCATCACACCGACCGCAGCGAGCCCGGTGACGTCGGCCAGATCCATACCGCCGGGCCGGCATGCCCGCTGCACCAATCTCGACGCGCCGGACGCCACCAGGGCGAGGACCGTCAACGCCAGCGCGGCCGACACCCAGAACACGACGCCGAGAGGGTTGCGCACCTCGACAACGGCGCCGACCGACGCGGGCGCCTCCTTCGCGGGTCTGGGCACGGTGGCCTCCCGATAGGCGACGAATCCGAACCCTGCCGCCAGAAACAGTGGACCCAACATCGGACCCCAGAGCGAGCCCGACAGCTCTCCCTGAGCCCAACCCGCAACGATCAAGAATCCCGCCAGCACCGAAATCGCCGCCGCGCCGATCAATAGCCAGACCAACGGCCCCATCCGATGTACCGCGGCAGCCGATCTACTGCGATCGTGCTCGCCCCGCATCGAGGTGCTAGGGCAGGAACCGGGCGATCTGCGGCGACGGCAGCGTCTGCGCGGCCCGGGCCTGCCGGAAACCGACCACCCCGCCGGCCGCCGTCATCAACAGCATGCCGCCGAGACCGGGCAGTACGGCGAACAGAAGGTCGGAGGTGCTGGCCACCCGCAGGTAGTCCGCATAGCCGATCCGGAAGGACTCCGGTATCGCGGGCACCGAAAGTGGCTGTGCCGCTGGAGGTTCAGATTGCGGCGCGGGAAGGCTCGGCGCGCTCGGGGCCGCGGGCGGCGTGATCGCGGGAGGCGCCGCGGGCACCGGAGCCGGGATCACCGGGACGGGAGGTACCACCACCGGCGCAGGAGCGACGGGAGCGACCGGCGCCGCGGGTGCGGCCGGGGCCGGCGCGGATGGAGCGGACGGGGCTTTCGGCGGAGCTGACCGGATCACGATCGACCGGCTGCTCGGGGCGGTCGGCACCGGCGCCAGGTTGGGGGCCCGGCCGATGTTGCCGTTGGTGGTCGCGCCTCCACCACCGCCGCCCCCGCCGCCGGACACGACTGCCGAGGGGGCTTGAGCCGTCCCACCGGTCACCGCCGCAATAGGAGCCTCAGCGGTGCCGCCGGTCACGGTTGCGGCGGTGGGGGCCTGCCCGCTCGTGCCTGTCACGCCCGCCGACTGCGGGGCCTCGTCGGTCGAGGCGGACCGCGCTGTAGACGCCGATGACTGGCCGGCGCCCACTTTCGCCGTGGGACCATTCGACGTCGATGACCCGCCCGCGCCGACTTTGGCTTTCGGCCCGGTCGACGCGTTCGGCCCGGTGACGCCGCCGCCGGAATTCTTCGCTCCACCGCCGCGCTGGTTGCCGACTTTGGCGCTGTGGTCGGATTTCTTCTTCTTGTCCTTGTGATCGAAGATGTCCAGGACGTCGAAGTCGATCCCGAACAGGTCGGCCGAAGCCACCGCGGTGCCGAGCATGCCCGGCCCCGCCACCATGGCGCCACAAGCGATTGCACAGCCAGCTGCGGTGTTACGCACCCATGACCGGTCCACGAAAAGATCCCCCCAGAAGAGATCGCGGCAGAATTACCGCACGCACTGGAACAAGTTCCCATTGTGACATACCGATATGCCGTTCGATTTGCTGGACCATGGTTCGAAATAGCGGCAGCGTCAATGTCGGCCAACCCGGTCGCTGACGGCGATACCCTTTGTCCGTGGTGGTCAGCGAGTTCCGCCGGTCAGTGTGCATTCCCGAGATGGCGTTGAACAACCGCATTCCGGCCCGCACTCGGCACTACGCCGAGAGCGTGTCGAGCCGACAGCGGGTGTTGACCATCGCGACGTGCCTCGCGGCCGCGGTATCCGGCGGATTCGGGGTCTTCCAACTGATCCTCGGCGGACCGATGTGGCGGTTCGGCTTCGTCAACCTCGGATCGGCCGCGTTGTTCCTGTTGGTGCCGCTGCTGTACCGGTTCGGCGAACTGATCGCGCCCCTGGCGTTCTTCCTGTTCGCCTACGTGTCGGTGTCGACGATGTGCTTCGCGGTCGGAACCGGTTCTGGGCTGCAGTTCTACTTCATCGTGGTGGCGTCACTGGCGGTGCTCGTGCTGGGGATCGAGCGCATCGTCCTGGCAGGAACGCTGACTGCGCTGGCGGTGGCAGCGGCGATCGTGCTGGAAGTTCTGGTGCCCAATGATCGAGGGCTGGGACCACCCTGGGCACTGACCGCGGGCTTCATCCTTTCGGCCGTCTCGGCCGGGGTAATGGTGTTTGCCACAGTCTGGTTGTCGTTACGTGAGATGGCTCGGGCCGAAGCGGCGATGGAAGCCGAATATCAACGATCCGAGCAACTGCTGGCCAATATCCTGCCGGCCACGATCGCTCAGCGGCTCAAGGAACCGTCACGGACGATCATCGCCGACAAGTACGACGACGCCTCGATCCTGTTCGCCGATATCGCCGGCTACACCGAACGGGCGAGCGACATCACCCCGACAGAGCTGGTGCGATTTCTGGACCGGCTGTACACCGATCTCGATGCGCTGGTGGACCGGCACGGCCTGGAGAAGGTCAAGACCAGCGGTGACTCCTACATGGTGGTCGCCGGGGTGCCCAAGCCGCGCGCCGATCACATCGAGGCGCTGGCCTGCCTGGCCCTCGACCTCGCCGACGCTGTCGCCGACCTCAAGGATCCGCGCGGCCGGGCGGTGCCGTTACGGATCGGCTTGGCTGCCGGGCCCGTGGTGGCCGGGGTGGTCGGGGCGCGCAAGTTCTTCTACGACGTCTGGGGTGACGCGGTCAACGTCGCCTCACGTATGGAAACCACGGATGTGGCCGGGCGGATTCAGGTGCCGCACAACGTGTATGAGCGAATCAGCCACAATTTCGTGCTCGAAGAACGCGGCGATGTCGACGTCAAGGGCAAAGGCCTGATGCACACGTGGTACCTCGTCGGGCGTCGCGACGACGAGGCGGTACGCACCCGGCTGGAGAATGCCGGTCCGATGCGTACCACCTCTGTCGTGCCGCCGGCCGGGGTTTAGACCTTGCGATTCTCCGACTTGATCAGCCAGGCCAGCTTCTCCAGACCGTCGATCAACTGGTGCAGGATGTCGGCGGTGGTCGGATCGTGCGCATCGACCGAGTCGTGGACGCCACGCAGGGTGCCCACCGTCGCGTAGATCCGCGTGGTGATCAGGTCGACCACCTCGCCGGTGCTGCGTTCGTAGGCGGGGAACTCCGGCAGCGTCGTGCTCGCCACGACGGTGTCCGACCGCCCATCCGGGACGGCGTCCAACGCGCGCATACGTTCAGCGATGGTGTCGGAGCCCTCCCTGGCGAAATCGACGACCTCGTCGAGCTGCAGATGCAGGTCCCGGAAGTTGGTTCCTACGACGTTCCAGTGCGCCTGCTTGCCCTGTAAACCGAGCTCGATCAGGTCGACGAGCACCTGCTGCAGATGCCCGCCGAGCTCCGGTTCGGCCTGGTAACCCTGGATATCGGATTCGTTTCGACGTGTACTCATGCCATAGACAACGACCGCTAATTTGGAATCAATCCAGATTAGAGAATCTGTGGCCACCCTCACATCGGCCGTCCGCCGGCCAGCTGGTCCTGCTGATTGAGCAGGCGCGCATATCCCGCGCCCATACCCAGCAGCGCCAGCCCGACGACGATGAACACCGCGACGCGGAACATCCCGTCGAGGGTTCCCAGATCGAACAGGAACAGTTTCGCCATCGCGGCGGCGACGAGTGTCATCCCGCCGCCGATCGGCAACGATCGGTGCGCCCTGGGGCGGCGCGCCGCATAGCCGAGCAGTCCGGCCGCGACGGCGATCCAGCAGATGGTCGCCGCCATATGGCCGCCGAAGAAGCCGGCCCCGGTCCCGCCGACGGCGACGCCGGCCGTGACGGTGAACATCGTGATGGCATATCCGGCCGCCACCGCTCCGGCCACCCACACCAGCCGGACCAGCTCCCGGTCCGCCTCGTCGTGAACCGACCACGCCCATGAGATCGCAGCGGCTGCGACGATCGCCAGGACACTACCGATCAGTACCGAAACCGTAAGTCCTGCAGATAGTTTCGTGGCGTGCACCAGAATCTCGGGAGGAGCCGAGTCGAGGTAGATCATGCCCCCGACCGCAGCCAGGCCGACGGCGATCCACCGCGTCACCCCTTGGCGCCGGCCCGCGACGGCAACCGCGGCACTCATCGCGAGCACCACCGGCCCGGCCACCGGACCGTCGAAGGCCACCAGCACCGCGATCAGCGCGGCGGCGGCCGCCAGCACCGACCACACCTGGCGGACCACGACATTCATCCCCGGCACGCGGTCACCGAGCGCAACCATCCCCACCAGGGCCGCTGCCAGCGCCGCCACCAACAGGGCCGCAATGATGCGATCGACGGCGGCGGCCACACACAGCACCGGCAGCACGCCCGCTGAGGTCAACACCGCCGTCGCCGCCGGCCTGGTGGTCCCCCGCAGCGCCAGCACTCCCCCTGCCAGCGCGAGCACTGCCGCGAGCCCGCAGGTCAACGCGAGGACCAGGTCATCCCGGCCGTCGATCGAGGCCGCCACCAGTGCGAAAAGCAGTGGCAGCGTCGGCGCCGCGATGCGCGCCGCGAACAACCCGAGCCAGTCTCGACCGAACTGAAGCGGCAGCGCGGCGGCCGACAAGGCCAGCATGAACCCGATCAGCAGCAGCGTCACCCCGTCGGTGACGACCGGCGCCAGGGCGATCAGCGGCACCAGGACCAGCAAGCCCAGCTGTTCGGAGTCCCACCGCTGCGCCAGCATCAGACCACCGCCGCCGATTGCGGCGGCCAATGCCAGACCGGCCGGTGGCGACACCCAGTCATAGATCGTCGTCACAGCGATCACGTCCATGTACGCGGCGGCGATGCCGGTCGCGGCCAACGCGATCGCCCCGACCCGGCCACCCGGACGACGATTGAGCCACACCCCGGCGCCGACCAGCCCCGCGGCCAGAACCGCACCCGCGGCAACGCGGAACTCCGGCCGCAGAATCCCGGCCTGCGCGGCGAGAACCAACAGCAACACCACACCGGTGAGAGTCACGGTCACCCCGGCCACCGCGAGTGCCTTGCCGATCCAGCCTTCTGACTGCTCCGGACGGGACGAGGGCGTTGGTCGGGGCGGGACGGGCGCGGGCAACGGCACCGATGGTGATGGTGACCGTGTTGCCGGCGGTGCGGGCAACGGTGCGGGCGCAGGCGCCGGGGGCTGCTCGAGCATGCGGCCCAACTCCCCCAGGTCCGCCGATACCCGGTTCATGTACGCCGAGATCGCGGCAAGATCCGAGGACATCCGGGCGATCACGATGCGATGAGGTTCGCTCATGCGGTCATCGTGGCAACAAAACCGGCCGCCGTGATGAGTAGGACTACTCGTCGAGGCCGTGTTCTATGGCGTAACGCGCCAACTCGACCCGGTTGGCGACCTGCAGTTTGCGGAACGTCGCCTGGACGTGGTTCTCCACGGTGCGGTGGCTCAACGACAAGCGGGTCGCGATCTGCTTGGCCGTCAACCCTTTTGCCACGTAGCGCAGCACCTCGGTCTCCCGCTCGGTCAGGCTGGGAGTGGCCGGGCCGTCGTCGGGCCGCTGTGCGATGCGCCGATACTCGCCGAGGACCAGGCCGGCCAGGCCAGGGGTGAACACCGCACGTCCCTCCGCGGTGGCCCGCACCGCCGCAGTCAGTTCGGCTTTCGACGCACTCTTCACCAGGTATCCGGTAGCTCCGGCTTTCACCGCCTCCAGGACGTCGTCGCGCTCGTCGGAGGCCGAGAGCACCAGCACCCGCGACGACGGTGACACCGTGAGCACCTCGGCGGTGGCCGTGGCGCCACTGCCGTCGGACAAGCTCATGTCCATCACCACCACGTCGGGCAGGACCACGCCGGCCCGCCTGCGCGCCGTGGCCACCCCGTCGGCAGTGGCAACGACATCGAATCCCTCGTCGGCAAGGTCGCGTGCCACCGCGTCGCGCCAGATCGGATGATCATCGACGACCATCACGGTCAGTGCCGTCTCTGTCATGGCTGTCCCTTCTCGGTCGCGGGGCGGCCGGGGCGGGGCAGCGTCAGCTCCCATTCCGTGCCGCAACCCGGCGCGGTGTGCAAATGCGCCTGTCCGCCCAACCAATCCATCCGGCCCACAATCGATTTCGCGATACCCACGTGGCCTTCTCGGGCCGCCTCGGCCAGCCTGCCCTCGCCGATGCCCACACCGTCGTCCCGGATGCTCACCGTCACCGACTCCCCCAGGTCCTCGAGCAGCACGAAAACCCGGGCGTCGGGCCCGGCGTGTGCTGCCGCGTTGTCGAGGGCGTTGCCCGCCGCGGCGAACAACTCGTGGGCGACTTCGGAATCGAGCAACACCGGCTCCGCCGGCAGGCTGACCGACACCCGATCCGAGGCCCGGGCGCGCAGCAATGCTCCGATGTCGGTGGCCCCGCCGGTGTGCGCTTCCGGGTCGGGTGCACTGACCAGCCTGCGTAGGGCGCGCTCCTGTTCGCCGGCCAGTTCAGCCAATCGTGCTGTCTCGCCGCCGATCTCGCGGCCCCGCCGCGACACCAGGGCCAGCACCTGGATGGCCCCGTCGTGCACCCGGCGGGACAGGCGCTCCCGTTCCTCCAGCGAGGCGGCCAGTCGCACGGCACGCTCCAGCTCAGCGTGCGCACGACGTGCGGTCTGGGCGGCCATCCCCACCGCCAGGCCCACCGCCAGTTCGATGACGATGGTGGCGTTGCGGCCGAGATTGACGCTGACATAGCCCTTCAGCGCGGCTGCCGCGGCCATCACCGCCAGCCCGGCCGCCATGCCCCCGACCGGGCCGAACTGCAGCGCTGCCGAAATGGTGGCATTGGTGGCCCACAGCGTGGTGGGCCATGACTGGTTGTCGGCGATCCAGTTGTCGGACGCGACCAATTCGGTGGACAGCATGAGGGCCAGGACCACCACGATCTCGGCGATCACCCACGACGGGCGGCGGCCGAAACCCTGCAGGTATGCGATCGCGCACGCGATGCTCCAGGCGATCAGTACCCCGCAGAGGGCACCCGCGAGCACCGGACGAGTCAGGTCGTCGTTGATCGCGACCTGAAACCCCAGCGCGTAGAGGCAGCTCAACAGCCGAAAGATCTGCGCAGCTCGCCACAATGGTGTGACCGGGTCCGGGTGGCGCTGCATTCGCCCAGCATAAAGTTGCCGCGCGGCGCCCGGCCGCAGCGATTTCGCGGGTCGGGTCAGTGCTCGCCCGTGGCGACGGGACGGTCCGGGTTCGATGCCCACTCCGACCACGACCCGGGATACAGCGCCGCCTCCACTCCGGCGGCGGCCAGGCCGGCCACGGCGAGGGCGGCGGTGACCCCCGACCCGCAGTAGGCGCCCACGTCCGCACCGCCGGCCGCCACGCCACGATCGGCGAGTAGCGCGCGGAGCCGGGCCTGCGGGAGCAGCGTTCCGTCGGTCGAGAGCAGCTGGGTGCTTGGCAGATTGACCGCCCCGGGGATATGGCCGGCCACCGGATCGACGGGTTCCACGTCTCCGCGAAACCGTTCGGGCGCCCGTGCGTCCAGCAGCAGGTCCACCCCGGACTGCGTCTGCTCGGCGGTCAGGGTGCGTAGCGCCCCGTGGTACAGGTCGTCGTGAACGACGTCGACATCGCCGGGCTCCGGCGTGACCGGGCCGGTTTGCAGAGCCTCACCCGCCGCGGTCCAGGCTGGAAGACCTCCGTCGAGGATGCGGACACCGTCGATCCCGGCCGCGGTCAACACCCACCAGGCCCGGGCCGATCCAGCTCGGTTCCAGTCGTCGTAGACGACGGTGGGCACACCGGTGCGCACTCCCCAACGTCGTGCCCCGGCTTGCAGATCGGCTCCCGACGGCAGCGGATGGCGTCCGCGCCCGGTGATGGTGTGATCGGACAGTTCGTCGTCCAGAGAGACGTAGACGGCGCCGGGCAGGTGACCCACCAGATAGGCCGGTTCACCATCGGGCTCGGCCAGTGACCAACGCACGTCCAGCACGGTCACGGGTTCGCCCGAGGCGATGCGCTCCCGAAGCTCACGGACGGTGACGAAGACGTCTTCACGCGTGGAAACCACGCAATCGACGCTACATCACCTTCGACAGGAACTCCTTTGTACGTTCATGTTTCGGGTTGGCCATCACCTCGCGGGGGTTGCCGCTCTCCACGATGACGCCGCCGTCCATGAACACCAGTTTGTCGGCGACCTCACGGGCGAACCCCATCTCGTGGGTGACCACCACCATGGTCATACCCTCGCCCGCCAGCTTCTTGATCACCGCCAGCACCTCACCGACCAGTTCGGGATCCAGCGCTGAGGTTGGCTCGTCGAACAGCATCAGCTTCGGGTTCATCGCCAGGGCCCGCGCGATCGCGACCCGCTGTTGCTGCCCGCCCGACAGCTGCGCGGGGTAGGCATCGGCCTTGGCGGCCAGGCCCACCTGATCGAGCAGATCCTTCGCACGGGCCAGCGCGGCATCCTTCTTCACCCGCTTCACGCGGACGGGGGCCTCGATGATGTTCTCCAGGGCGGTGCGGTGCGGGAACAGGTTGAAATGCTGGAACACCATGCCGATGTCGCGGCGCTGCCGGGCGGCATCCCGCGGCGGCATCTCGTGCAGCTTGCCGCCGCGTTCGCGATAGCCGATCAGCTCGCCGTCGACATAGAGACGGCCGGCGTTTACCTGCTCAAGGTGGTTGATGCACCGCAGGAACGTGGATTTGCCCGAGCCCGACGGGCCCACCATGCACAGCACTTCGCCCCGGCCGACGTCCAGTGTCACGCCCTTCAGGACGTGCAGGGCACCGAAGTTCTTGCACACGCTCTCCGCGCGCACCATCGGTTCGACGGCCGCGGTCATTTCGCCACCGTCTGGGCCTTGGCCAGGGCCTCAAGCTGTTTCGAGGTCAGCTTGCGCGAGGCACCCCGCGAGAAGTGCCGCTCCAGGTAGTACTGCCCCACCATCAGGACGCTGGTGATGGCCAGGTACCAGGTGGAGGCCACCAGCAACAGTGGAACTGGTTCGAACAACGCGACCCCGATATCTTTTGAGCGGCCGTACAACTCGAAGCTGTACGGGACGGCCGTGACCAACGATGTGGTCTTGAGCATGCTGATGAACTCGTTGCCGGTCGGCGGGATGATGACCCGCATCGCCTGAGGAAGGACGGTGCGGCGCATCGTCATTCCCCACGACATGCCCAGCGCGACGGAGGCCTCGGTCTGACCTTCGGGCACCGAGATCAGGCCGCCGCGGATGATCTCTGCCATATAGGCGGCCTCGTTGAGCCCCAGCCCGAGAACCGCCAGCCAGAACACATTCGGATCCGACAGGCTGAACTCGAAAAGCCGCGGTCCGAACGGCACGCCGATCTGAATGTTCTTGTAGATCACCGGGACCAGACCCCACAGCACCAACTGCACGTAGATCGGCGTCCCTCGGAAGATCCACAGATACGTCCAGGCCACGGCCTTGAGGACCGGGTTCGGCGACAACCGCATCACCGCGAGCAGGACGCCGAGAACCAGCGCCAGCACCATCGAATAGATGGTCAGCTGCAGAGTGTTCCAGGCTGCTTCCGAAATGCGTTGGTCGAACAGGTACTTGGCGTACGTGCTCCACCCGTAGGCCTCGTTGGTCGCCGCGCCATAGATGAACAGCCCGACCAGGATGAGGATGACGATCGCCGCCACCCACCGCCACGGATGTCGCAGCGGAACAGCGTCGATGGCGGCAGGCGGCGGAGCATCAGTCATCGGCGGCTCAGTTGATCGCACCGTTGACGACCGGCTTGTCGATCATCCCGTTCTCGGCGCCCCAGTTCGCAGCCACCTGCTTGTAGACACCGTTGTCGATCAGGTGCTGAAGCGCCTGCTGCAGTGACGCCGCGAGTGGCGAACCCTTCTGCACCGCCCAACCGTACGGAGCGGAATCAAAGATCTCTCCTGCCGCCTCAAGCTTTCCGTTGCTCTGCTTGATCGCATAGGCGGTCACCGGCGAATCGGCCGACATGGCGTCGGCCTGCCCGAGCATGACCGCACTGGTGGCGGCGGTCTGATCGTCGAACTTCACCACCTGGATCGCGGGCTTGCCCTCCTTGAGGCACTTCTCGTTGCGGGCCGGCATCTCGTCGGTGTCCTGCACCGTGGCCGTCTGGACCGCGACCTTCTTGCCGCACGCATCCTCGGGATTGATCCCCGCACCGACCTTCTGCGCCCAGGACGAACCGGCACTGAAGTACGTCACGAAGTCAACCTGCTCTTCGCGCTTCTTCGAGTCGGTGAACGAGGACATGCCGAGGTTGTAGTTTCCGCCCTGGACGGACGGGATGATCTTGTCGAACAACGACGCCCGGTACTCCGGAGTCAGCCCCAAGGTCGCGGCAACCGCATTCATCAAATCGACGTCGAAGCCGATGATCTTGCCGGCCGGATCCTTGAACTCGTTGGGCGGGTAGGTCGGGTCGGTACCGATGATGAGCTTGCCGCTCGACTTGATCGGCTCCGGCACGGTGTTGGCGATCGCGTCCACCTTCTCAACCTTTGCCGCGGTCGTCGTCTTGGTTTCGGATCCACCGGATTCGGTATTGTTCGCGCAACCCGACATGGCGAGCGCACCGCTCGCGGCAACGACCACCGCGAAACGCCACATCTTGCTTCGTCGGGGACGACATCCAACAGTCACGGTTGCCTCTTCTCTTTGTCTGCGGCTGTGGTCGGGCTATCCCAAATCGGAGACGTTAACGGCCCCCGGCCTGGGATGCAGCACCGGTAACGGAACCTTAACGAGCATGCTTCGACGCCACAGCCGTACCGTAAAATCCGTGTTCAGGGCCTCTGTGTGTGCCACACTGCGACCATGGAAAGCACCGCTGCCCCAAGCTTGTTGCCGCACCTCTGGAAGTCAGCATTGGTCGGCGGCATCCTCGCAATCCTCCTGGGCATCCTCGTCTTCATCCGTCCCGGAGCAGCAATCTTCGTCACCGCCATCTTTTTCGGCGCGTACCTGTTGATCACCGGCATCTCGCAACTCGTGCTGGCGTTCAGTATCCGTTCCTCGGTCGGCGGCCGGGTGTTGCTGTTCATCGGTGGCGCCGCGGCACTCGTACTCGCGGTCTTGTGCTTCATCAACCTGCAGAATTCGATCGAGCTGCTGGCGATCTGGATCGGCGTCGGGTTCATCTTCCGCGGTGTCGCAACGGCGATGTCGGCCATCGGAGATCCGCTACTGCCGGGGCGCATCTGGGAGATCATCGTCGGCATAGTCAGCGTCATCGCAGGCATCATCATGTTCGTCGCTCCCCTGGAGGGCCTGGTCGCCCTGACTCAGGTCACCGGCATCATCCTGATCGTCGTCGGGGTGTTCGAGGTGATCTCGGCCTTCGGAATCCGCAGCGACGCCAAGAAACTCGCGGCCGCCGTCTCACCTGAGGGCCCCGCGTGACGTAACACACCGGTCATGGCCAGTGGCTGGTTCCCGAGCATCTACTACACTTCGTCGTAGATTGGTCTGAGACCTCGGAAGTAGGGCCAGATGGACGCTTTGGACGTATCACGGTGGCAGTTCGGTATCACCACCGTCTACCACTTCATTTTCGTTCCGCTGACCATCGGGTTGGCGCCGCTGATCGCCGTGATGCAGACAGTGTGGGTGGTCACGGGAAATGGCAGCTGGTACCGCCTCACCCGCTTCTTCGGCAAGCTGTTCCTGATCAACTTCGCGATCGGGGTGGCGACCGGCATCGTGCAGGAATTCCAGTTCGGCATGAACTGGAGCGAGTACTCGCGCTTTGTCGGCGACATCTTCGGTGCTCCGCTGGCATTCGAAGGTCTGGTCGCGTTCTTCGTCGAGTCCACCTTCATCGGATTGTGGATCTTCGGCTGGACCCGCCTGCCTCGGGTGATCCACCTGGTCTGCATCTGGATGGTGGCCTTCGCCGTCAACGCGTCCGCCTTCTTCATCATCGCGGCGAACTCGTTCATGCAGCACCCGGTCGGCGCCAAGTTCAACCCGGAAAGCGGACGTGCCGAGCTGATCGACTTCGGCGCCCTCCTGACCAACAACACCGCGATCTGGGCCTTCCTGCACGTCGTCGCCGGAGCCCTGCTCACCGCAGGCACGTTCGTCGCGACCGTGAGCGCCTGGCTGATGGTGCGGGACCGGCGCCGGGCCGCACGCGGCGAAGGGGCGGACGGTCCGGCCGCCGATGCCGGGACCGATTCCGCCGGGATGTACCGGCCGGCAACGATTCTGGGCAGCGTGGTCGCATTGGCGGCCGTGGCCGTGTTGTTCTTCACCGGCGATATCCAGGGCAAGCTGATGTTCGTCCAGCAACCCATGAAAATGGCTTCGGCCGAATCACTGTGTGACACGCAGACCGATCCGGACTTCTCGGTCCTGACCGTCGGCACGCACAACAACTGCGCCAGCGTGAACCACGTCATCGAAGTTCCCTACGTGCTGCCGTTCCTGGCCGAAGGCAAGTTCAGCGGCGTCACCCTGGAGGGCGTCAACGACCTGCAGCAGAAGTACGAAGCCAAGTTCGGGCCCGGCGACTACCGGCCGAACCTGTTCGTCACCTACTGGTCGTTCCGGGCCATGATCGGCCTCATGGCGGTGCCGCTGGCGTTCGCCCTGCTGGCGCTGTGGCTCACCCGCGGGCGTCGACTCCCCGACCAGCGCTGGTTCGGCATTTTCGCGTTGATCACCCTGCCGACACCGTTCCTCGCCAATTCCGCTGGCTGGGTCTTCACCGAGATGGGACGGCAACCATGGGTGGTGGTGCCCAACCCGACCGGTGACCAGATGGTGCGGCTCACCGTGCAGCAAGGTGTGTCGGATCATTCCGCTGGCACGGTGTTCTTCTCACTGGCGGTCTTCACCCTGCTCTACGGCGTCCTTGCGGTGGTCTGGTTCTGGCTGATGCGGCGCTATGTGACCGAAGGGCCTCAGGAACACGATTCCGAGCCGGCACCGCCCGCGCCTCCCGGCGAGGACGAATCCGCCCCGTTGTCGTTCGCGTACTGAGAGGACTGATCTCAGATGGGACTCCAAGAACTCTGGTTCATACTCATCGCCGCTCTGTTCCTCGGATTCGTGGTGCTGGAGGGCTTTGACTTCGGCGTCGGGATGCTGATGGCCCCGCTCGGCAGCGCGGGCGAGGGTGATCCGGAAAGCCGCAGGCGGGCGGTGCTCAACACCATCGGCCCGGTGTGGGACGGCAACGAGGTGTGGCTGATCACGGCGGGCGCCGCCATGTTCGCCGCGTTTCCGAACTGGTACGCCACCATGTTCTCGGCGCTGTACCTGCCGCTGTTGGCAATCCTGTTCGGGATGATCCTGCGCGTCGTGGGTATCGAGTGGCGCGGCAAGATCGATGACCCCAAGTGGCGCAAGTGGGCTGACATCGGCATCGCCGCGGGATCCTGGTTGCCCGCGATTCTGTGGGGCGTCGCCTTCGCAATCCTGGTGCGTGGATTGCCGATTGATGCCGACCATCGAGTCGATGCCGCCGTTGGTGACGTGCTCAACGCGTACACCCTGCTCGGCGGACTGGCCACGGCGTCGTTGTTCGCTTTCTACGGCTCCGTGTTCATCGCCCTGAAAACCTCTGGGCCCGTACGCGATGACGCCTTCCGCTTCGCCCGGGCACTGAGCCTGCCAGTGATCGTGTTGGCCGGCGGCTTCGGTCTGTGGACGCAGCTGGCCCACGGCAAGCCCTGGACCTGGGCGCCGCTGGCCGTCGCCGTGGTCGCGCTCCTGATCTCTGTGGCGCTCATGTGGTCGCGGTCGCGGGAAGGCTGGGCGTTCGTCGCGACCGTGGTGGTCGTGGCGGCCGTCGTCGTCCTGCTGTTCGGGTCGATGTACCCGCACCTGCTGCCGTCCACGCTCAATCCCGATTGGGGTGTGACGATCTACAACGGCTCGTCGACGCCGTACACGTTGAAGATCATGACCTGGGCGTCGTTGACCTTGCTGCCTCTGGTCCTGGTGTATCAGGGCTGGACGTACTGGGTGTTCCGCAAACGGATTTCAGCGGAACGTATCCCGGCCTCCATCGGACTGTCGCGGCGGTCGGCCTGAACCTCTGGCGCGCACTCGGCGTCCGCGGCGCCACCGGGTCGAGCTCGGCGCTGCGACGTCACCTCCTGGCGACAGTGGCCTGCGGCGTAACCATCAGCGCCAGCACCATTGCCGCGGCCGTCGTGCTGGCACACATCGTCGCCGGCATCATCACCGAACCGAACTCGGCGGCCCGCCATGGTACGGCCATCATCGCGCTGTCCGCGCTGTGGTTGCTGCGCGCGGCCGCACACTGGCTCCAGGGCCGGCTGTCGCAACGCGGCGCGACCGCTGTGATCGGCGAGGTGTCCGGCCAGGTGCTGCGCACCGTGACTTCCCTGCCGCCAAGGAGATTGGCTGCCGAGCGGGATGATGCCGCGGCAGTCGTGACTCGCGGCCTCGACGGCCTGCGCCCGTACTTCACCGGCTACGTTCCCGCGGTCGTTCAGGCTGCTGTCCTGACGCCCGTCGCGGTGCTGGTGATGGCCTGCTTCGACCTGCAAGCCGCGGCAATCGTCGTGATCGCGCTGCCGTTGATCCCGATCTTCATGGTGCTGATCGGACTGCTCACCGCCGAGCGCTCAGCGGCCGCGCTCGCCGCGATGACGACCCTGCAAGCCCGCCTGCTCGATCTGGTGGCGGGAATCCCTACCCTGCGGGCCGTCGGCCGAGCCGCCGGATCGGTGCAACGAATCACGGAACTGGCGGCTGCGCATCGCCGTTCGGCCATGGCGACGTTGCGGATCGCGTTCCTGTCCTCACTGGTGCTCGAACTGCTGGCCACGCTGGGCGTGGCCCTCGTGGCGGTGAGTGTCGGCCTGCGGCTGGTGTACGGCGAGATCACCCTCACGGCAGGGTTGACCGTCCTGCTGCTGGCCCCTGAAGTGTTCTGGCCACTGCGCCGGGTAGGTGCCGCCTTTCACGCCGCGCAGGACGGCAAAACGGCAGCGGAACAGGCTTTTCGATTGTGTGAGACGCTGCCGACCGCGGAGGGCGGCGTTCCCGTGGGGAATGCCGCGCCGACGATCGAGTTGGACGGCCTCGGACCGGCCATCGAACCCGGCCGTGTCACGGTGCTGACCGGGCCGAACGGGGCTGGGAAATCGACTGCGCTGCAAGCAATTCTCGGCTTGGCCTCGCTGCCATCGGGATCGGTACGCGTCGACGGCGTCGACGTCACCGACCTTGATCTGCCGGCATGGTGGCACAGCATCGCCTGGCTTCCCCACCGCCCCGTTCTGATTCCGGGCACCGTCCTCGAGAACCTGGAGCTGCTGGGGCCGCTGGACGATGTGGAACGGGCCTGCCGCGACGCCGGATTCGACGACGTTCTCGATGACCTTCCCGACGGTCTGAACACCCGGATCGGCCGCACCGGTGTCGGCCTCTCACTGGGACAACGACAACGACTCGGACTGGCCCGCGCCCTCGGATCGTCCGCGCGGCTGCTCCTCCTCGATGAACCCACCGCCCACCTGGATGCCACGTTGGAGCAGCGGGTGCTGCAATCCGTCGTCGCGCGGGCCCGGGAGGGGGCCACAGTGGTGGTCGTCGGCCACCGGGATCCGGTACTGGCCATCGGCGACCAGGTGATCACGATTGGTGCCGCGCATGTTTCGTCGTGATCCGCTGCTACGGCTGGCGCTGGACCTGCTGCGGCCCCGGTGGGGCCGGCTGATCCTGGCCAGCGTCCTCGGTGTCCTGTCACTGGGCAGCGCGTTGGCCTTGGCGGGTGTCTCGGCGTGGTTGATCACCCGGGCCTGGCAGATGCCGCCGATCCTGGACTTGTCGGTGGCCGTGGTCGCGGTACGGGCGCTGGGCATCTCGCGCGGCGTCCTGGGGTACTGCCAGCGGCTGGCAGCCCACGACACGGCACTGCGTTCGGCGGCCAACGCCCGCACCGGTTTGTACCGCAAGCTCGCCACCGGACCGGACGACGACGCGATGCGGCTGCCCAGCGGCGAATTGGTGGCCCGGGTCGGCGGTTCGGTAGATGAGCTCGCCGACGTCGTGGTGCGCTCAGTGCTGCCGATCGTGGTGGCCACGGTGCTCGGCTGCGTGTCCGTCGGTGTCATCGCGCTCATCTCGCCGAGCGCCGCTGCCGTGCTGGCAATCTGCCTGCTGATCGCCGGAGCGCTGGCCCCGGCGGTCACTGCCCGCGCCGTGGCTGCGGCGGAATCCATTGCGGTCCAATACCGCACTGACCGCGACGCCGCGACGATGCTCGCCCTCGAGTATGCCCCTGAGTTGAGGGTCAGCGGACGCCTCGACGAGGTGATCGCCACCGCGCAACGCCATCACCGCGACTGGGGACAGGCGGCCGACCGTGCCGCGGCACCCGCAGCACTGGCCGCCGCCATGCCCAGCATCGCCATCGGGGCCAGCGTCCTGGGCGCCGTCTTCGCGGGCATCGCACTGGCCCCCACCACCGCGCCGACGACCCTGGCCATCCTCATGTTGTTGCCGTTGTCCGCATTCGAGGCCACCACCGCGCTTCCCGACGCTGCCGTCGGACTCACCAAGTCCCGCATCGCTGCCCGGCGTCTGCTCCAGATCACCGAGGGCGACTCGGGGATCCGCAGGCGACCCACGGTGCCCGCGGTCGATCTGCCTGCCTGCGGCCGGCTCGCCGTCATCGGCCCGAGCGGGTCAGGCAAGACCACGCTGTTGATGGCGATGGCCGACCACCTCAACGGAAACTCCCGGCGGGCAGCATTTTTCGCCGAAGACGCGCACATCTTCGAGACCACGGTGCGAGACAACCTGCTCGTGGTCCGCGGGGACGCCACCGATGCCGAACTGCGGTGGGCCATCGAGCGGGTCGGTCTGGCCGATTGGCTCGCAGGCCTGCCCGAAGGCTTGTCGACGGTACTGGAAGGCGGCCATACCGCAGTGTCGGCCGGGCAGCGCCGCCGCCTGCTCTTGGCCAGGGTGCTGTTGTCCGATTTTTCCGTGGTGCTGCTCGATGAGCCGACCGAGAACCTCGACGCCGCCGACGGCCAACGGATCCTCACCGAAATCCTCACTCCGGGCGATTGGTTCGGCTCCGAGCGGGCCGTCGTCGTGGCCACCCACCACCTACCGGACACGCTCGACTGCCCCGTCATCCGTTGTCCGCAACCTGGCACGGCGATCGGCGAGTAGCCTCACAGACATGACCGACGAGCGTTCCAACCCGCCCGGGTCTGACGAGCCGCAGCCGGCCGGACCTACCCAGCCACCGGCGTACCCCTACGGGCCGCCCCCCGGCGCGTATCCCGGGGCCTACCCGCCGCCCCCGCCGCCCTACGGCGGGTACCCCATGCAGCCGGCCGCGCGTGCCCCCGCCAACGGGCTCGGTGTCGCGGCGCTCGTGCTCGCGATCTTCGGTCTGCTGCTCGTTTGGTCGGTGATCGGTGGGCTGATGTTCGGCATCACCGCGGTGATCCTCGGAATCCTCGCCCGCGGGCGCTGCCGGCGGGGTGAGGCCACCAACTCCGGTGTCGCCGTCTCCGGGATCGTGCTCGGCATCATCGCCTGTGTGTTGTCGCTGGTGTTCGTCGGGATCTGGACCTACTTCGGCGCGCGGTGGTTCGACGACGTCGGCGGCCGCGACTACATGAGCTGCCTGCAGCAGGCCGGTGACGACACCGCGGCCCAGCAGCAGTGCGAGCGAGAGTTCGAACGGCGGGTCGAGGATTCGTTCGGCGTGACGCCGACCCCTACGCGCTGAGCCGCATCACGGTTTGGCGGCACCCGGGAAGTACTTGACGATGCCCTCTTGCACCACCGTCGCCAACAACTGGCCCGACGCGTCGAAGAAGTGGCCGGTGCCGAGTCCCCGGGATTCCGCCGCCACCGGCGAGGTGGTGGAGTACAGCACCCACTCGTCGAACTTGATCGGCCGGTGGAACCACACCGAATGATTCATCGTCACCGCGAAAATCCGGTCGAAACCCCACGACAATCCGTGCGTGGTGATGATCGAATCGAGCACGGTGGTGTCCGAGGAGTACACCAGGGCCGCGCCGTGCAGCACCGGATCGTCGGGCATCACGCCTTCGGTCTTGAGCCACACCCGGTTGTGGTCGAGCTTGCCGCCCTTGTCCCGCATCACCCACGCCGGATCGTTGGTGTAGCGCCATTCGATCGGCCGCAAGGCCTCGACGAACAACGGCACCGTCTTCTCGTAGCCCTTTAACAGCTCATCGATCTTGGGCAACGTGTCCGGATGCGGAACCTCGGGGGCGGGCACGCTGTGCTCCAGCCCCCGTCCGGCGTTCATGTAAGACAGCATCACGGTGGTCAGCAGATTGCCGTCCTGCATGACATCGACCCGGCGGTTGGCGAACCGCCGCTCGTCACGCAGCCGCACGACGTGGAACTCAAGGTCCTTCTCCGGATCGCCACCGGCGATGAAGTGCGCGTTCAACGCACTCGGGGAAAGTTTGTGCTCCAGCGTGCGGCCTCCGGCGACGAACGCCTGCGCGATCATCTGCCCACCGAAGGTGCGCACCGGGTTCTTGCTCGGATGCGCACCGATGAACAAATCGTCGTCAACGCGGTTCAGATCGAGAACAGCCAGCAGCTCCTCGAAATCCGGGTGTGTCAAGGAATGCCTTTCGAGATCTTTTGCCGGCGCCCTGAGGCTGACGACCTCTCGCTAGACGTCGTCCTCCCCGATGCGGTGCACGTGGATCAGATTCGTGGAGCCTACTGTGCCCGGCGGAGCACCCGCCACGATGACCACCAGCTCACCGCGCTTGTAGCGGCCGAGCTCGAGCAGCGACTTGTCGACCTGACGGATCATGTCGTCGGTGTTCGACATCTGCGGCACGATGAACGTCTCGGTCCCCCAGGTCAGCGCGAGCTGGCTACGCACCTCGGGCAGCGCCGTGAACGCCAGCACCGGAAGCGGGGTGTGCAGCCGGGCCAGTCGGCGCACGGTGTCGCCGGATTGCGTGAAGGCGACCAGCGCCTTGGCATCCAGCCGCTCGCCGATGTCGCGGGCCGCATACGAGATCACGCCACGCTTGGTGCGCGGAGTGTGTGTCAGCGGCGGCACGGTAACCGAGTTGTCCTCGACCGCCTTGATGATGCGGGCCATCGTCTTGACGGCCTCCAGCGGATACTTGCCGACGGAGGTCTCGCCGGAGAGCATCACCGCGTCGGCACCGTCGAGCACGGCGTTGGCGACGTCGGAGGCCTCGGCCCGCGTGGGCCGGGAGCTTTCGATCATCGACTCCAGCATCTGGGTGGCAACGATGACGGGTTTGGCGTTCTCCCTTGCCATCTGGATCGCGCGCTTCTGCACGAGCGGCACTTCTTCCAGCGGCAGTTCGACGCCGAGGTCACCGCGCGCCACCATGATCGCGTCGAACGCCAGCACGATGGCCTCGAGGTTCTCGACCGCCTCGGGCTTCTCCAGCTTGGCGATCACCGGGACCCGTCGTCCGACCCGGTCCATCACTTCGTGGACCAACTCGACGTCGGCGGGTGACCGGACGAACGACAGCGCGACCAGATCCACGCCCAGCCGCAGCGCGAACTCGAGGTCCTCGATGTCCTTCTCGGACAGCGCCGGGGCGGTGACGTTCATGCCGGGCAGCGACATGCCCTTGTTGTTGCTGACCGGGCCGCCCTCGGTGACCGTGCAGACCACGTCGTTGCCGTCGATCTCATCGACCTTCAGGCCGACGTTGCCGTCGTCGACGAGGACCCGGTCGCCGGGCCGGGCGTCCTGGGCCAGACGCTTGTAGGTGGTCGACACCCGGTCGTGGGTGCCCGCACATTCATCGACGGTGATGCGTACCGATTCTCCGGCCGCCCAGTACGTCGGCCCCTCGGCGAAGCGGCCCAACCGGATCTTGGGGCCCTGCAGGTCAGCCAGCACGCCCACGGCGTGCCCGGTGGCATCCGATGCTGCCCGGACCCGCTTGTAGGCGGCTTCATGGTCGGTGTAGTCACCGTGGCTGAAGTTCAGCCGTGCGACATCCATCCCGGCCTCGACGAGGGCCCGCACCGTCTCATCCGTGCTGGTAGCGGGGCCAAGCGTACAAACGATCTTTCCGCGTCTGCTCACGTCATGTCAGCATAGTCGTTAATCGATTCAGATGACGGCCAGAGGGAGGGTCCCGGGCCGCACCGGCGACGGCAGATCCGACTCGCCCATCAGGTACGCGTCGACCGCATGCGCCGCGCTGCGGCCCTCGGCGATCGCCCACACCACCAGCGACGCGCCGCGGTGCGCGTCACCGCAGACGAACACGCCGGGGGCGTCGGTCTGCCAGTCCGAACCACAGGACACCGTGCCGCGCCGGGTCAGCTTGAGGTCCAAGCCGTCCAGCAAGGCCATGTGCTCGACACCCTCGAACCCGATCGCCAGCAGCGCCAGGTCGCAGGGAATCTGCATCGACTCACCCACCGGGGTGATCTCACGGCGCCCGTCGGCGTCGCGCGACACCCGGACTTCGGCGATCTCGATGGCCCGGACATGACCGTTGTCGTCACCGATGAACCGCTGCACCGCCACCTCGAAGCGACGGGCACCGCCCTCGGCATGCGCCGGGGAGGTCCGCAGCACCAAGGGCCACGTCGGCCACGGTGAGAGCTCGTCGTCGCGGGTCTCGGGTGGTTCGGTGTTGTAGTCGAGCTGCGTCACCGAGGCGGCACCCTGGCGGTGGGCGGTGCCCAGACAGTCGGCGCCGGTGTCACCGCCACCGATGATCACCACATGCTTGCCCGCCGCCGAGATCGGTGTGGACGAGTCACCCTCGCATTCCCGGTTGGCCGGCACCAGATGTTCCATGGCCAGATGCACGCCATCGAGTTCGCGGCCGGGTACATCGTTGTCGCGGCCCCGCAACGCACCGACCGCGAGCACCACTGCCTGATGGCGCTGCCGCAACTGCTCGACGGTGAGATCGACACCGACCTCGCATTCGGTGACGAATCGCGTGCCCTCGGCACGCATCTGAGCCAGTCGCTGATTGAGCACCGACTTCTCGAGCTTGTACTCGGGGATGCCGTAGCGCAGCAACCCGCCCACCCGGTCGTCACGCTCGTAGACCGTGACCTCATGGCCGGCGCGGGTGAGTTGTTGTGCGGCAGCCAAACCCGCCGGGCCGGAGCCGACGACCGCGACGCTCTTACCCGTCGAGATCGCCGCCGGCTGGGGTTCGACGGTGCCGTTCATCCAGGCGTGGTCGGCGATCGTCTGCTCGATCCGCTTGATGGTCACGCTGCCGCCGGTCTGCTCCTCGGAGATCGACAGCACGCACGCCGACTCGCACGGCGCCGGACACAGCCGTCCGGTGAACTCCGGGAAGTTGTTGGTGGCGTGCAAGCGGTCACTGGCGGCATCCCAGCGACCGCGCCGCACCAGGTCGTTCCATTCCGGGATCAGGTTGCCCAACGGGCAGCCCGCCTTACCGGAGTGGCAGAACGGGATCCCGCAATCCATGCAGCGGCGTGCCTGCTGCGATACCTCGCCGGCCCGCTCGTTGGGATCCTCGCGCTCGTACACCTCGCGCCAGTCCCCCACCCGCTCTTCGACGGGCCGCTTGGCGGCCTCGATCTTGGGCACTCGAAGAAATCCGGTCGGATCAGCCACGGCTGGCCTCCATGATCGCGCTGTCCACATCGCGCCCCTCGGCCTTGGCCATCCGGGTCGCCTGCAGCACACGCTCGTAGTCGGTGGGCATTACTTTGGTGAATTGCGCACTGCGCCTTGGCCAGTCGGCCAGTATCGAACTGGCCAGCGTGCTGCCGGTGTGGCGCGCGTGGTCGGCCACCACATCGTGCAGCCAGGCCAGATCCTCGGCCTCCAGCCGTTGCAGTTCCACCATCTCGGTGTTGACCCGGGCCGGATCCAGGCCGAGCACGAAGGCGATGCCGCCGGACATGCCCGCGGCCAGGTTGCGTCCCGTCTTGCCCAGGATCACCACCCGGCCTCCCGTCATGTACTCGCAGGCGTGATCGCCCACGCCTTCGACGACGGCCAGGGCCCCGGAATTGCGGGCACAGAACCGCTCCCCGACCCGGCCCCGCAGGAACACCTCGCCCGAGGTGGCACCGTAGAGCAGGGTGTTGCCCGCGATGACGTTGTCCTCGGGCAGGAACAGCACGTCGTCGGGTGGCCGTACGATCACCCGACCGCCCGAAAGCCCCTTACCCACATAGTCGTTGGCATCACCGATCAGTTCCAGTGTGATGCCGGGCGGCAGGAAAGCGCCGATCGACTGGCCTGCCGACCCGGTCAGACTGATGTGAATCGTGTTGTCGGGCAGGCCGGCCGCGCCGTACCGGCGGGTGACCTCGGATCCGAGCAGCGTGCCGACGGTGCGGTTGACGTTGCGCACGGGCAGCTCGAGGCGCACCGGGTGGGCATCCTCCAAGGCACCCTCGGCGAGCTGGATCAAGGTCTGATCGAGCGCCTGGTCGAGACCGTGCTCCTGATCGCGCACCCGGCGTCGCTGGCTGAGCGTGCTGCCGTCGGCGTCGGTCGGCAGCGCGAAGATCGGGCTCAGGTCCAGACCGCGGCTCTTCCAGTGCGCCACACCGGGATCGGTGTCGAGCACCTCGGCATGCCCGACCGCCTCATCGATGCTGCGGAATCCCAGCTCGGCCAGGTAGCGGCGGATGTCCTCGGCGATGAACGTGAAGAAGTTCTCGACGAACTCGGGCTTGCCGTTGAACCGCGCCCGCAGTTCGGGGTTCTGGGTGGCCACGCCGACGGGGCAGGTGTCGAGGTGGCAGACACGCATCATGATGCAGCCCGACACCACCAGCGGTGCGGTGGCGAAACCGAACTCCTCGGCGCCCAGCAGCGCGGCCACGATCACGTCGCGGGCACTGCGCATGCCGCCGTCGCACTGCACGGTGATCCGATCACGCAAACCGTTGAGCACCAGGGTCTGCTGGGTGTCGGCCAGCCCGATCTCCCACGGCGCCCCGGCATGCTTGAGCGAGGTCAACGGTGCCGCACCGGTACCGCCGTCGTACCCGGAGATCAACACCACATCGGCATGCGCCTTGGACACTCCGGCAGCCACCGTGCCGACCCCGACACTGCTGACCAGCTTCACGTGGATCCGGGCGTCCGCGTTGGCGTTCTTCAGATCGTGGATTAGCTGGGCGAGATCCTCGATCGAGTAGATGTCGTGGTGCGGAGGCGGCGAGATCAACCCCACCCCGGGCGTGGAGTGCCGGGTCTTGGCGATGTTCGGGTACACCTTGTATCCCGGAAGCTGACCACCCTCACCGGGTTTGGCGCCCTGGGCCATCTTGATCTGAATGTCGGTGGCGTTCACCAGGTAGTCGCTGGTGACGCCGAAGCGGCCCGAGGCCACCTGCTTGACCGCACTGCGCCGGCGCGGATCGTAGAGCCGCTCGACGTCCTCGCCGCCTTCACCACTGTTGGACCGTCCGCCGAGGTTGTTCATGGCGATCGCCATGGTCTCGTGGGCCTCGGCCGAGATGGACCCGTAGCTCATCGCCCCGGTGTTGAACCGGGCCACGATCGACTCGACCGGCTCGACCTCCTGCAGCGGAACCGGCGGTCGCAGGCCCTTCTTGAACTCGAACAGGCCGCGCAGCGTCCCTCCCTCGCGGGACAACCGGTCGACCTCCTCGGAGTACTTGGCGAAGATGTCACGACGCCCGGTGCGGGTCGAATGCTGCAGCAGGAAGACCACTTCCGGGGTGAACAGGTGCAGCTCGCCCTCGCGGCGGAACGCGTACTCACCACCGACTTCGAGCCGGCGGTGCACCCGCTCGGTCGGGTTCTCCGGGTAGGCCCGCCGATGACGCAGCTTGACCTCCTCGGCCAGCACGTCCAGCCCGACGCCGCCGAGCTGGCTGGTGGTGCCGGTGAAGTACTGGTCGACGACGTCGCGGCTCAGCCCGATCGCCTCGAAAACCTGGGCGGCGGTGTACGAGGCGACAGTCGAGATGCCCATCTTGCTCATCACCTTGACCACGCCCTTGCCCAGCGCCTTGACGTAATTGCGCACGGCGGTGGCGGTTTCGATACCGGTGAGCTCCCCCTCGCGAATCAGATCCTCGATCGACTCGAAGGCGAGATAGGGATTGACGGCAGCGGCGCCGTATCCGATGAGCATGGCGATGTGATGGACTTCGCGGGCATCGCCGCTTTCCACCACGAGCGCCACCTTGGTGCGTTCCTTGGTGCGGATCAGGTGGTGGTGTACCGCCGAAACTGCCAGCAGCGACGGGATCGGGGCTCTGGTGTGGTCGGAATCGCGATCGGAGATCACCAGGGTGCGTGCACCTTTGGCAATCGCCTCGGTGGCCCTGAGCTGCAGGTCGTCGAGCGCTTCGGCCAGACCTTCCCCACCGCGTTCGACGTCGTAGAGGGCCCGCAACACGGTGGTGCGCAGACCCGGGTGCTCGCCGTCGTCATTGATGTGGACGATCTTGGACAGCTCGTCGTTGTCGAGAACCGGCCAGCGCAAGACGATCTGGCGACAGGACGCTGCCGAGGGCTCGAGCAGGTTCTCCTCGGGGCCCATCACGCGGGCCATCGAGGTGACCACCTCTTCACGGATGGCGTCCAGGGGCGGGTTGGTGACCTGGGCAAACAGTTCGACGAAGTAGTCGTACAGCAGCCGCGAGCGCTTGGACAGCACCGCGACGGGCGTATCGGTGCCCATCGAGCCGAGCGGCTCACCACCCGAGGCCGCCATCGGGGTCAGCAGGATGCGCAGTTCCTCCTCGGTGTAGCCGAAGGCGATCTGCCGACGCACCACGGACTCATGATTCGGCTGGATACGCGACCCGTCAGGCAAAGTGGCGAGGTCGAGCAGCCCGGCATGCAGCCACTCACCATAGGGCTCGGCCGCGGCCAGCTGCTCCTTGATCTCGTCGTCGGGAACGATTCGCCCGGCCGCTGTGTCAACCAGGAACATCTTCCCGGGCTGCAGGCGTCCCTTGGCGACGATGTCGCCCGACGGCACGTCGAGCACGCCGCTCTCACTGGCCAGGATGACCCGGTCGTCGACCGTGCGCCACCAGCGGCCCGGCCGTAAACCGTTGCGGTCCAACACCGCACCGACCACGGTGCCGTCGGTGAATGTGACACAGGCGGGGCCGTCCCACGGTTCCATCAGCGAGGCATGGAACTTCCAGAACGCGCGTTCGGCGGCGTCCATGGTGGTGGCGTTCTCCCAGGCCTCCGGGATCATCATCAACACGGCGTGGGGCAGGCTGCGCCCGCCCAGATGCAGCAGCTCCAGCACCTCATCGAAGGACGCCGAGTCGGAGGCGTCCGGGCTGCAGATCGGCGACAACCGGCTCAGGTCACCGGGAATCCGGGCGCTCGCCAGCAGGGCCTCGCGGGCGTGCATGCGATTGCGGTTTCCGCGCACCGTGTTGATCTCGCCGTTGTGGGCGACGAACCGGAACGGATGCGCCAGCGGCCAGGACGGGAACGTGTTGGTCGAGAAGCGGCTGTGCACGATCGCGATCGCACTCACGCAACGCTCGTCGCGCAAATCCGGAAAGTATTGCGGCAGCTGCATTGTCGTCAACATGCCCTTGTACACGATGGTCCGGCTGGACAGCGAAGCGAAGTAGACCGCGTCGGCCCCCGTGCCTTGTTCAGCCCGCTTACGCAGCGGATAAACCTTGCGGTCGAGCTCGATTCCGCCCGCCCGCACACCATCGGCTCCCGGTGCGGTGACGAACAACTGGGCCATGTGAGGCATACAGCCGAGTGCGGTCTTGCCGATCTCCGCGCCATCCGGGTCGACGGGCACCTCCCGCCAGCCCAGAACCTCAAGACCTTCCTCGGCGGCCAACGCCTCTATGCGGACACGTGCGGCACTGCGCGCGTCCTCGTCCTGCGGCAGGAAGCAGATACCGGCGGCAAAAGTGTTGCAGCCGTCCTCGGACGGCCCCGGAAGGGCGAAATCGACCACCTCGCGCAGCAGTTCGACCGGCAACTGCAGCAGGATGCCCGCCCCGTCGCCGCTGTTGGGCTCGGCCCCGGCCGCACCGCGGTGTTCGAGGTGTTCGAGCGCGGTCAGACCGTCACTGACGATGCCGTGGGAACGGCGGCCCTGAATATCGGTGATCATGGCCACGCCGCAGGAATCGGCCTCATTGGCAGGGTCGTACAGCCCCTGCGCGTCTGGCAATGCCGAAAACAGCACTTGATCGCACCTCCGCAAGTCCGGAACATCCTGGTCCCGGGACTGCACCGGCCCGAATTTTCAGTGTATCAGCGCAGGTGGGCTACTACTGAGCGGTTAATGTCGGGACCAGCGGGAACCCCGGCAGGTTCCGCACCACGGTCCAGACCACCAACGCGGCCACGATCGTCACCACCGCCGGCAGCGGGAACAGCGGCTTGCCGAGCCGCCACCGCACCAACATCCACACCACCAGTGCGGGCAGGCCGACCAGGGCAAATACGTTGTCGACGATCGCCGCGCCCACGTCGCCGTGCAGCAGGTCGTGGGTCATCCTAAGGCCGCCGCACGCCGGGCAGTTCCACCCCGTAAGGGCCTTGAACGGGCATCCCGGGAACAGGAAACCCGGCCGGTGCGGGTCGGCCAATCCGGTGTACGCGAGCGCGCCGACGGCGAGCCCACTGGCGGCCACCAGTGAGAGCCGTCCCGCCGGCGTGGCGGCAGGGCCGCTACGTTCCATCGCGGAGCGGGCGCCCGTATGGGTCGCGGACCTTGTCCGTGAGGATCAGGACAGCATCGATGATGCCCCAGATGATCGCGCCGATGGTGCAGGTCAACAGGCCCACGATCAGCTGAATGACGCCCAACTTGGTATCGCCGATATAGATACGGCCGATGCCGACGAGGCCGAACAGCCCGAGCAACTGCAGCAGACCGGCGATCACCTTGGACTTGTCCGAGAACGGTTCGCCGGTGATCGGGTGACGACCGTACGGCGCGCTCGGATCTCCATACGGCGACGGATACGGCGGGTAACCGGGCGGTGGCGGCGGATAGCCCGCAGGCGGCGGGAAGCCGGCCGGCGGCGGGCCGTTCAACGGGTCCGGGGACTGAGACGGATCAGTCATACAGCCAGGATGCCAGAGCGCGACAGGTTAGCGGTTGCGACGGAACCAGCGCCGCACCCGGCCGCCTTGCTTCGTCGGCTCGGGCTGCTCGGTGACCGCCGGTGATTCGGTCTTGGTTTCGCTGACCGCATCCTCGTCATCGGACTCATCGACCTCAGACTTCGTGTCGTCGTCGGTGTCATCTGCAGTTTCGGCGTTGTCCGCTTCGTCCGCATCGGGTTCGTCAGCCGCATCATCGGTTTCAGCCTCGGTGTCGTCCTGCTCAGCAGGCTCAGACTCCTCGTCGGACTCTGCGGTATCGGTAACGGCTTCGCCGTCCTCGTCACCCGCTTCAGCTTCAGCTTCAGCTTCAGCTTCAGAAGGATCCTCGTCTGCCGACTCTTCCGTGACTTCGGCCTCGGCTTCCTCAGCCTCCGGCTCGTCCTCAGCCTCCGCCTCGTCCGCGGCCTCCTGGGAGTCGGCTGTCTCCTCGCCTTCCGCGTCCGTGGGCTCCTCGTCGGCGGCCGATTCGGGCTCCTCGCCCACCTTTTCTGCGGCTTCTTCGTCGGCCTCGGTCTCGGCCTCAGCGGCGTCGTCTACCGGCGCTTCAGCCTCATCGGTGCCGTCCTCGACGTCGACCGACTCTGCTTCGGTCTCGCTCGATTCATCGTCAGCTTCGTCCCCTGCTGGGGCCTCAACCTCTGCCGACTCATCCGACTCTTCCGTGACGTCGGTTTCGGCTTCCTCAGACTCAGGCTCAGGCTCAGGCTGGTCGGCCACCTCATCTGTGGCTTCCTCGTCGGCCTCGGTCTCGACCTCAGCGGTGTCGTCTACAGGTGCTTCAGCCTCGGCCGACTCGTCGTCAGCTTCGCCCTCTGCTGCGGCCTCAACCTCGTCGACCGGCTCTTCCGTGACGTCGGTTTCGGCTTCCTCAGGCTCCTCGGCCACCTCATCTGCGGCTTCTTCGTCGGCCTCGGTCTCGACCTCAGCGGCGTCGTCTACAGGTGCTTCAGCCTCGGCCGACTCGTCGTCAGCTTCGCCCTCTGCTGCGGCCTCAACCTCTGCCGACTCATCCAACTCTTCCGTGACGTCGGCGTCGGCTTCTTCAGGCTCAGGCTCAGGCTCGTCGGCCACCTCTTCTGTGGCTTCTTCGTCGGCCTCGGTTTCAACCTCAGCGGCGTCGTCTACCGGTGCTTCAGCCTCGGCCGACTCGTCGTCAGCTTCGCCCTCTGCTGCGGCCTCAACCTCTGCCGACTCATCCAACTCTTCCGTGACGTCGGCTTCGGCTTCGGCTTCCTCAGACTCAGGCTCGTCGGCCACCTCATCTGCGGCTTCTTCGTCGGCCTCGGTCTCGACCTCAGCGGCGTCGTCTACCGGTGCTTCAGCTTCGACCTCGTCGACGTCCACCGCCGCGACAGACTCAGCGTCCTCGTCCTCATCGGCCTCGGCTTCAGACTCGACCTCGTCGACAGTCTCCTCGGAGTCGGCGTCGTCGCCTTCGGTTTCTTCGGACTCGTCCTCGGGCTCCTTGGCGATCGCCTTCAGTTCGATCGCCGCAGCCGCCTCGGCCCCGTCGTCCTCACTGGCGCCGACCTCGTCCGGATGCATGTGGTCGGCATCCTCGTCGTCGTCTTGCCCGGCCACCGTTGCGGCCGCGACAACACCGGTGGTCGCTGCCGCGGCAACGAGCTCCTTGCCGAGATCGTCGGCCGTCGACTCGTCTTCATCGCTCTTGCCCGCCAAGGTCGCCGGGTCTTCCCGGCCCTTGGTCGCCAGCATGATGTAGACGACGGCGCCGATGAATACGAATGTCGAGGTGAAGGTGTTGACACGAATACCGGCGAACTCAGTCGCCGGATCGCTGCGCATCAGTTCGACCAGGAAGCGGCCCGCGCAGTAGCCGGCCACGTAGAGCGCGAACAGCCGGCCGTGGCCGAGCTTGAACTTGCGGTCCGCCCAGATCAGCAGCGCGAAAACCAGCAGGTTCCACAGCAATTCGTAGAGGAAGGTGGGATGGACCACCCGCTCGACCTCACCCGTCGAGATGCCGTTGAGCTGGTCTGGCTGCCCGAGGGAGTTGACGCGCTTGTAAATCTCCAGACCCCACGGCAGCGTGGTGTCGCCACCGTAGAGCTCTTGGTTGAAGTAGTTTCCGAGCCGGCCGATGGCCTGCGCCAGGATGATTCCGGGTGCGATCGCGTCGCCGAAGGCCGGCAGCGGTATGCCCCGCGAGCGGCAGCCGATCCAGGCTCCGACGCCACCCAGTGCGACAGCGCCCCAGATGCCGAGGCCACCCTGCCAGACCTGGAAGGCCGCACCCAGCCCCTTGCCGCCCGGCCCGAAATACGTGGGCCAGTCCGTCATGACGTGGTAGAGCCGGCCGCCGACGAGGCCGAAAGGCACTGCCCACAAAGCGATGTCATAGATGACGCCGGCTTGTCCGCCTCGCGCCTGCCAGCGCCGGTCACCGATGACCAGTGCCGCGATGATGCCCACGATGATGCAGAGCGCATACGCGCGGATCGGCACCGGCCCCAGATGCCAGACGCCCTGTGACGGGCTGGGCAAATACGCGAGCACGGTAGTGGTCAAGCTGAAATCCTCTGCCTAACGCCGTTGGCCAGTTCTTCGGTGAGGCGACGCACCGCGTCCAACCCCTCGCCCAAGGCCGACACCAGGGCCGACCCGACGATGACTCCGTCTGCGTACGCGCCGATCTCGGCTGCCTGTGCACCGGAACGCACGCCCAAACCCACTCCGACGGGGATGTCGGAGACTTCCTTGACGCGGCGCACCAACTCCGGCGCCGCGTTCGAGACCACATCACGCGCCCCGGTGACGCCCATGGTCGAGGCGGCATAGACGAAGCCGCGCGATGCGTTCACGGTCGCCGCGAGCCGCTCCGGCGTCGAGGACGGGGCGACCAGGAAGATCCGGTCCAGATTGTGTTCCTCGGATGCGGCAATCCAGTCGACGGCTTCTTCGGGGATGAGATCGGGGGTGATCAGACCGTAGCCCCCGGCGGAGGCCAGGTCGCGGGCGAATGTGTCAACACCCTTGCGCAGCACGGGGTTCCAGTAGGTCATCACCACCGCGCGGCCACCGGCGTTGCTGATCGCCTCGACCGCGGCCAGGGTGTCACGCACCCGCACGCCGCCGGCAAGCGCCGCCTCGGTGGCAGCGGCGATCGTCGGTCCGTCCATCCCGGGATCCGAGTACGGCACCCCGACTTCCACCAGATCGCAACCGGATTCGACCATCGCCGTCATCGCCGCAATGGAGGTCTGCACGTCGGGGAACCCGGTGGGCAGGTAGCCGATGAGAGCGGCACGGCCCTCGGCGCGGCAGCCGTCGAACAACTCCGCCAGCCGGCTCATCCCACGCTCCCCTCGTCGAGCAGTCCGAACCATTTGGCCGCCGTCTCGACGTCTTTGTCACCGCGCCCGGACAAGTTCACCACGATGATCGATCCGCTGCCCAGTTCAGGTCCGAGCTTGAGGGCGCCGGCCACCGCATGGGCCGACTCGATCGCCGGGATGATGCCCTCGCGCCGGCACAGCAGCGAGAACGCGTCCATCGCCTCGGTATCGGTGACCGGGCGGTATTCGGCGCGGCCGATGTCCTTGAGGAAGGCATGCTCGGGTCCGACGCCCGGGTAGTCCAAACCGGCGGAAATGGAATGCGATTCGATCGTCTGGCCGTCCTCGTCCTGCAACAGATAGGAGAACGATCCCTGGAAAGCACCGGGCGAACCTCCGGTGAAGGTCGCGGCGTGCCGGCCCGTCTCCACACCGTCGCCCGCGGCTTCGAAGCCGACCAACCGAACCGCCGGATCGTCGATGAAGGCATGGAACACGCCGATGGCGTTCGAACCACCGCCGACACACGCGGTGACCGCATCGGGCAACCGACCGGCCTGATCGAGGATCTGCGCCCTCGCCTCCATGCCGATGACGCGCTGGAAATCACGCACCATCAGCGGGAACGGATGCGGGCCCGCCGCCGTACCGAAGCAGTAATAGGTGTCGTCGGCGTTGGTGACCCAGTCCCGGAACGCCTCGTTGATCGCGTCCTTGAGGGTCTTGGAACCGGCCTCGACCGAGACGACGGTGGCTCCGAGCAACCGCATCCGCGCGACGTTGAGCGCCTGGCGGGCGGTGTCCACCGCGCCCATGTAGATGATGCATTCCAGACCAAGCAGTGCACACGCGGTGGCGGTGGCCACCCCGTGCTGGCCGGCGCCGGTCTCGGCGATGACGCGGGTCTTACCCATCTGCCGGGCCAGCAGCGCCTGACCCAAGACGTTGTTGATCTTGTGAGAACCAGTGTGGTTCAGGTCTTCTCGCTTGAGGAAGATGCGTGCGCCACCGGCGTACTCGGACAGCCGCGTCGCCTCGTACAGCGGCGAGGGCCGACCGCTGTAGTGCCGCTGCAACCGGTCGAGTTCGTCGAGGAAGGCCTGGTCCCCGCGGGCCTTCTCATAGGCGGCGGTGACCTCCTCGATCACCGCCATCAACGCCTCGGGAACCAACCGGCCGCCGTACGAGCCGAAATGCCCCAACGCGTCGGGATCGTGCACGGTGGGTTCGGCAACGCCTGCGCTGGTACGGGGCAATTCGGGCCCCGCGAGATCCGCCATCAAAGTGTCTTTTCGTGCAAGCGGCTCATTGATTGGTTCAGCGAGCCGGTTTCGGGCAGGACGGGTGCGTACCGGCGGTGACCAGATCGGCGACCGCGCTGCGGGGATCCCCGCTGGTCACCAGGCCCTCACCGACCAGCACGGCATCTGCACCCGCGCCGGCGTACGCCAGGAGGTCAGCGGTTCCACGGACCCCGGACTCGGCGACGCGGATGACGTCGCTGGGCAGCCCCGGCGCGATGCGCGCGAAGCAGTCGCGATCGACTTCGAGGGTCTTGAGGTCGCGGGCGTTGACGCCGATCAACTTGGCCCCGGCCTGCAACGCCCGGTCGGCCTCCTCTTCGGTGTGCACCTCCACAAGCGCGGTCATCCCGAGGGATTCCGTCCGCTCCAGCAGTGATTCCAGCACCGGCTGCTCGAGGGCCGCCACGATGAGCAGCAGCAGGTCGGCGCCGTGGGCCCTAGCCTCATGGATCTGGTAGGGCTTGACGATAAAGTCCTTGCGCAACACAGGGATTGACACCGCTGCCCGCACCGCGTCCAGATCGGCGAGTGAGCCGTTGAACCGGCGCTGCTCGGTGAGCACGCTGATGATCCGCGCACCGCCGGCCTGGTAGGCCTGCGCCAACTGCGCCGGGTCGGCGATGTTGGCCAGCTCGCCCCGAGACGGGCTTGCCCGCTTCACTTCGGCGATCACGGCAATTCCCGGTTCCCGCAACGCTGCCATCACGTTGAGCGGCGGAGGTGCGTCCTGGGCCCGCGCCTTGATATCAGCCAAGCTGATAACGGCCTCGCGGGCGGCAACGTCGGCGCGGACTCCCTCGATAATGGAGTCGAGCACTGTGGCCGAACTCATCGCCCGTCGGTTCCTTTCTGGTGCCTCCGGGCCGGTCCCGGTTGCCCTCCCTGGAAGGGTAGCCGTCGCCACACCTTCACCATTCACCGGCCCTTATTGTCCGGATCGCCGCCGTCGCCGGTCGGATCATGTCCCTCGTCCAGCGCATCCCAGAGCATCCGCTCCGACATCGGCTCGCCGCTGTCGTCACTCTTGGCCGCCTCACGCCGGGCCGCCGGCGCCGCGTACCGCCCTGCAATGCTGCGCTTCGTGCCGTTGGCCGACCGCATGAGCATCACCGCACCGGCCAGCGCACACACCGCGGCCACCAGGGTCAGCACCGCGCCCCCATAGGAGCGGCTGGTCGCGGTCAACTGCGCTAGCGGCACTTCTGCCAGGTCAGCGGCCCGCACAGCGATGTCCTTGATCACCCACAGGCTGATCGCCAGGTAGCCCATACCGGCACTGGCCACGGCGATCAGCAGCGCCAGCAATCGCAGCGCCCAGCCGTGCACCGCCAAGGCGGCGACCGCAGCGGCCAGCACCAGCAACGCCAGCGGGATCAACGCCGTGGACCAGGACGCACCCGTGAGCGTCGTGGTTTTGGGCTGGCCGAGCCCGTCTGCCGAACTCACCTGGACCCAGGTCATCCGCGATGCCACCCACAGCGCCACCGCGGCGACGACGAACGACGCCTGCGCCGCCCGCGTCACGGCTCGGCCAATGTGTCGGCTGCGGCGATGGCGTTGAGCACGGCTTTGGCCTTGTTTGCCGATTCGTTGTACTCGTAGGGGCCGTTGGAATCGGCCACGACTCCCCCGCCGGCCTGTACGTAGGCCGTGCCGTTGCGCATCAGTGCGGTCCGGATGGCGATGGCGAAGTCGGCGTTGCCCGCGAAATCGAGATATCCCAGCACCCCGCCGTACAGGCCCCGCCGGGTCTTCTCGACCTCCTCGATCAACTCCATGGCCCGCACCTTCGGCGCCCCTGACAGGGTGCCGGCCGGGAAGCACGCCGTCACCGCGTCCAGCGCGGTCTTCCCCTCGGCCAGCTCGCCGGTCACCGTGGACACCAGGTGCATGACGTGGCTGTAGCGCTCGATGTGGCTGTAGTCCTCGACCCGCACCGTGCCGGGGCGGCACACCCGCCCCAGGTCGTTGCGGCCCAGATCCACCAGCATCAGGTGCTCGGCGCGTTCCTTCTCGTCGGCCAGCAGTTCCTTTTCCAGCAGCACGTCTTCTTCCTCGGTGCTGCCGCGCCACCGGGTTCCGGCGATCGGGTGGGTGGTGGCCCGTCCGTCCTTCACGGTGACCAGCGCCTCGGGGCTGGAGCCGACGACCGAAAAGTCAAGCCCACCATCGGCATCGGGGACATTGAGCAGGTACATGTACGGGCTGGGGTTGGTGACCCGCAGCATCCGGTACACGTCGAGGGGGTCGGCGGCGGTGTCCATCTCGAACCGCTGCGACGGCACTACCTGGAAGGCTTCGCCGGCTTCGATGTCGCCGACCAGTTTCTCCACGATCGCCGTGTACTCCTCCACCGTGCGCTGCGCGCGGTGCTCGGGCGCGGGCCTGCTGAAGGTGGCGACCGTCGACGGCAGCGGCTGGCCGAGGGCGGCGGTCATCACATCCAGCCGAGCCACCGCGTCGTCATACGCCTCGTCGACGCGCTCGTCGGTGCCGTTCCAGTTCACCGCGTTGGCGATCAGGGTGATGGTGCCCTCGTGATGGTCGACGGCGGCGATGTCGGTGGCCAGCAGCAGCACCATGTCCGGCAGGCCGAGGTCGTCGACCGCCAGTTCCGGGAGCCGCTCCAGCCTGCGCACCATGTCATAGGCGAAGTACCCGACCAATCCCGACGACAGCGGCGGTAGGTCCGGCACCGCCTCGGTCTGCAGCAGATCCAGGGTGGCGCGCAATGCGGCCAGCGGTTCACCGCCGCTGGGCGCGTCCTTGGGCGCGGTGCCCAGCCACACCGCCTCGTTGTCGCGAACCGTGAGCGCGGACGGAGCGCCGGCCCCGATGAACGACCAACGCGACCACGAGCGACCGTTCTCGGCCGATTCGAGCAGGAACGTGCCCGGCCGGTTGGCGGCGAGCTTGCGGTACGCCGACAGCGGTGTCTCGCTGTCGGCCAGGACCTTGCGGGTCACCGGCACGACCCGGTGCTCGGCGGCAAGGGCCCGGAAATCCTCCCGCGAGGTGGTGACCGCAAGCGATGAGCCGGCGCCCGAGGATCCCGGTGCGTGGGTGGCTGTGGTTTGCACGGGAACAATCCTCCCAGATCGGGGCCACCGTCCTGCCATGCAGACGGCGTAGCGTAGCCAGCCATGACATCCCTCAAGACGGGTGACACCGTTGCCGAGTTCGAACTGCCGGACCAGACCGGCACGATTCGCAGCCTGACCAGCCTGCTCACCGAGGGCCCGGTGGTGCTGTTCTTCTATCCGGCGGCGATGACTCCGGGGTGCACCAAAGAGGCCTGTCACTTCCGCGATCTGGCCGCGGAGTTCGCCGCGGCCGGCGCGAGCCGGGTCGGTATCAGTACCGACCCGGTCGCCAAGCAGGCCAAGTTCGCCGATATCCAGAACTTCGACTACCCGTTGCTGTCGGACGCCGACGGCGGCAAGGTGGCCGCCCAGTTCGGGGTGAAACGTGGCCTGCTCGGCAAGCTCATGCCGGTCAAGCGGACCACGTTCGTCATCGACACCGACCGCACCGTGCTCGGGGTGATCTCCAGCGAGATCAGCATGGACACCCATGCCGACAAGGCGCTGGAGCTGCTCAAGGCGCGTTGACCGCCCGCAGCACCGCCGCCATCGACGCCGCGAGCACCGAGTCGCTGCGGCCGCACGCCCAGCCGGCGCGACCGGCCGACCGGTATTCGAGGTAACTGACGGCGATGCTGCCGATCGACTGCTGGGTCAGGCTCAGCACCTCGATCGGATGGCCGATGTCCTCGAGTGCGGCGCACAGCGCGTCGACCGGCCCGATGCCGCGGTGACTGCTGGCCACGGTGCGCCCGTCACACACCAGGATGAGGTCGGTGACCGCGGCGGCGCCGTCACCGCCGGTGTGCCAGTCCTTGAGTTGCACGGGCCCTGCGGGGTCCAGATAGGTCGCCTCGAACAGATCGAACAGTTCGGCAGCGGTGACCTCGGAACCGCTGGAATCGGTGTGCTCCTGGACGTGGCGGGCGAAGTCGATCTGCAGGCGGCGCGGCAGTTCCAACCCGTAATCGGTGGCCAGCAGGTAGGCGATGCCGCCCTTGCCGGATTGCGAGTTCACCCGGATCACCGCATCGTAGGTGCGGCCGATGTCGGCCGGGTCGATCGGCAGATACGGTACTCGCCAATCGATTTCGTTATCCGGTTGTCCGGTGGCCGCGGCCCTGGCGCGATGTTCGGCGAAGCCCTTCTTGATCGCGTCCTGGTGTGTCCCGGAGAACGCCGTGTGCACCATGTCTCCCACATAGGGATGCCGCTCATGGATCGGCATGCGGGTGCAGTGACTGACGGTGCGCGCGATCTCGTCGATGTCGGAGAAGTCGATCATCGGATCCACGCCCTGGGCATGCAGATTCAGCGCCAGGGTGGCGATGTCGACATTGCCGGTGCGTTCACCGTTGCCGAACACGCACCCCTCGACCCGTTGCGCTCCCGCCAACACCGCGAGCTCGGCGCAGGCGATGCCGGTCCCCCGGTCGTTGTGTGGGTGCACCGACAGGATGACGCTGTCACGACGGGACACGTTGCGGTGCATGTACTCGATCTGGTCGGCGTACACGTTCGGGGTGGCGATCTCGACGGTGGCCGGCAGGTTGAGGATGACCGGACGGTCGGGCGTGGCCTGCCACAGCTCGGTCACCGCGTCACACAGCTCGAGCACGTAGTCCGGCTCGGTGAGGTTGAACACCTCCGGCGAGAATTCGAACCGCACATTCGGCATGCCGTCGGTGAATTCGAGGACGTCGCGCGCGCCGGCCAGGATCAGGTCCCGCAGTTCGGCGCGGTCCTTTCCCAGAACGACGTCGCGCCAGGTGGGTGCGGTCGCGGTGTACATGTGGATGACGACGTCGTTGTCGATTCCGCGGACCGAGTCCACGGTGCGCTCGATCAGGTCGCGGCGGGCCGGAACGAACACGACGATGGTGACGTCGGGTGGGGCGATGTCGGATTCGGCCAGCAGTCGGACGAAGTCGAAGTCGGTCTGCGACGCCGACGGATAGCCAACCTCGATCTCCTTGTAGCCCATGGCCACCAGCAGCTCGAAGAATCGGCGCTTACGGCCCGGATCCATCGGCTCGGCCAGCGCCTGATTGCCGTCGCGCAGATCCACCGGCACCCACAGCGGTGCGGTGTGAATGCGGGCCGTGGGCCAATCTCGTTGAACCAGAGGAACTTCGACGCGGTCATAGACGGAGGCGTAGCGATGCGACGGCATCTGGGAACAGCGCTGCCGGTTCCAGGCCGGCGCGTTCGCCGGGACTTCCCCGGCCGGGGTGTCGATGGTGGGAAATGCAGACGTGGTCATGAGGGTGCCTTCGGTCGGGTTGGGTTTCGACCGGCGCGACACAGCCCCACGGCAGGGGGCCGGTCGATTCAGGCCCCGCCGCGGCGGCTAAGGAGCAGGACGCGCGTCATGATGCGTAGACTATACACAACTCCTCAGACAAGTAGACAGGTTTCGATGACGTCCCAAGTTCAGCGTCACCCGCTGGCGACTCAGACCGCCCAGCTGCTCCTGACGCGCATCCGCCAAGGCGAATGGCCGCTCGGCCATCGACTTCCGGGCGAGACGACGCTGGCCGCGCAACTCGGCGTGGGCCGCTCCACCTTGCGTGAAGCGATCCGCGAACTCTCCGGCAAGGGCGTGCTGGAGAGCCGTCAGGGCGCCGGGGTGTTCGTCACCGCGCTCGACGCTGCCGAAGACTGGGACACCGTCCTGCGCCGCGCCACCATCGTGTCGGTGATCGAGGCCCGCATCGCCATCGAAGCCGAGGCCGCCGCGCTGGCCGCCACCCGGCGCACGCCCGCCGACCTGCGCGCGATCCGTCGCACCCTGGCCGCCCGCGGTGTGCTGGGCCAGTCCGTACCCGATCACGTCGACGCCGACATGGCGTTTCATCGCACGGTGATCGCCGCGGCCCACAACGAGGTGCTGATCCAGCTGTTCGACGCGTTCCTCCCCCGGCTGCGCCTGGCGATGATCGACATGCTGAAGATCCGCCCGATCGCCTCCGAACCCTGCGACCACGACCTGCACCAACAGCTGGCCGACGCGATCATCGCGCGCGACCCCGAGGCCGCCGCAGCCGCCAGCAGAACCCACTTGAGCTCATTGAAGGAGTCTTTCGCATGACCCCGGTCCTCGACATCGCCGATGTGACCTTCCGCCGTGACGGCAAGCAGATCATCGACGGCATCTCACTCACCGTGCAATCCGGTGAGCACTGGGCACTGCTGGGACCCAACGGTGCCGGCAAGAGCACGCTGCTGGGTTTCTGTGCCGCCGTGACGTTTCCGACGACGGGGACCGTGCACGTGCTCGGCGGTCAGATGGGCCGCACCGACCTGGCCGTGCTCCGCCGCTCGATCGGTCACGTGAATCCCCGGCACCGCCTGCAGTATCCGCTCACCGTGCGCGAGGTGGTGCTCACCGGCATCACCGCCACCATCGACATCGCAGCGCACTGGACACCGACCCCCGAACAGGTGCGCCGAGCCGACGAACTCATCGACACCGTGGGCCTGTCGGCCCGCGCCGATGCGATCTGGCCCACCCTGTCCCAGGGCGAGCGCGGCCGTACCCTGATCGCCCGGGCGCTGATCGCCGACCCACGGCTGTTGCTGCTGGACGAGCCGACCACCGGCCTGGATGTGGCGGCGCGCGAACAGCTGCTGGAAACCCTTGACACCCTGGATGACTCGCATCCGGACATGGCCTCGATCCTGGTCACCCACCACCTCGAGGAACTACCGACCAGCACCACGCACGCCCTCTTGATCGCCGAAGGGCGCACCGTGGCCAGCGGGTTGGCCCACGAGGTGGTCAACACCGAACACGTCAGCGAGGCCTTCGCTCACCCTGTGGTGGTCGGGTTCCAGGACGGCCGCTGGAGTGCGCGGGCCAAGGCCAGCTCGCGGGTGCTGTAGGGGCTTCAGCCTTCGGTTGCGGCGTTGCGACGCCGACGCGCCTCACGGTGCCGGGTTACCGGGGTGGTGTCGATGACGCGGTTGACCATGGTCGCCAGAAAGCGCGATGGCTGCAGCGCGGGCGGCACCGTGTCATGCCGGATCGCGATGTCGGGCAGGGCGGCCAGCGCCTCGTCGACAGCGGCCGTGGCCACATCCACGATCTCGAACAGCGCGTCCGGCTCGGCCTTTTCGATGCTGTCGACTTCCTCGTCCGCGGACTCGGCGACCTCAGAGTCGTAGTCGATCATCACCAGTGCCACCGCGTGATAGGCGTCGTCCTCGGTACCGAGCTTGCCCAGCAGGTCGATGAGCCACTCCGCCTTGTCCGGTTCGGTGCGGAGGATCGTCGAGCGCAGGCCGTAGACGAATCCGAGCGCCGACAACGGGTGGCGCAGGCGCAGATTCTTGGCGTCGCCGTAGCTTTCCTCGACCCGGTTCGCGGCGTTCTTGCCGAAGCTGGAGTCCATCCGCTTGGTGCTGATCAGCAATTCCGGGCCGGTGTCCCAGTCCGACATCACCACGTCGACCTGCTTCATGTAGTGCTTGCCCAGCACGCTGGCGCTCGACGCGGCAACGCCTTTCATCGACCGCTTCAGGCGCTGCTCGATCAGGTGGCGTTCCTTCTGCGGCAGCGCCTCGAGCAGGCTGGCGATGGCGCTGGGCATGATCCGCGGGTCTGTCGCCCTGGGCCACACCGCGTCCGGATCGAACCCGGCACGCCGCAGCTCGTACGCCAACCAGACATCGAGCGCCAGCGCCGGAACCCCGGTGGTCGACGGCGCATCGAGGTACAACGGCACCCCGAGCAGCTTGCGCAGCACCCGGAAATCGGGCACGAACGTCAACTCACCGGCCACCCGCACCCACGGATTGGTGTGCACGCCTGCCGGTGCCGCGTCGGCCACAATGCGGTCGAAAATGGCCCACGCGGTGGCTTTGGTCGACGGTTCAGCGGGCACGCCGAGACCTTACCGTCCGGCGCGTCGACAATGAATCGCGCGCCGTCCGAACGGGTTCCAGAACGATGTGCGTTTCCAGCCCCAAGGCGTCGTCGACGATGCGGGTCGCCTCGAGCAATTTTCCGCGATCCAGCAGTGAGCCGACCCGCCGACGCACCGCCCGCAGCTCGTTGGCTCGCGCTGCCACCAATTCGGGCGACGGGACCAGCCAACGGTCGGCCTCACGAGGTTCGATCTTGAGGATCCCGCCGCCATAGGAGCGGCCGACGATCTCAGCGTGCAGCAGGGTCACCGAGTTCAGTGCGGCCAATGCCAGCAGGTCGCGCCCCAGTGCCCGGACCTCGTCGCGCAGGTAGACGCCGTGCACCGAGTTGAGGTGATGAGCCTTGGCCCTGTTGGTGATCAACCGCGGAGTGTCGGCATTCATACACGTCAGCAGCAGGTCAGCCGGATTCACCAGGGGCACCTGATACCAGGGCCGGCGCACCCGGCACTTGTAGGCCAGATGCACGCCGGCGGCGTGCCCGGCGTCGATGTAGCGCTGCGCGGCAGCCGACGGTTGCCCGGCCGGCCGGAACAGATGGATGGACCGGCCATCCTCCCCCAGTCTGGCCAACTGTTCGGCGGTCAGGGTCAGGCCTCGAAGGTGCGCACTACCGGGCGGCGACAACGGCAACAGGTCGGTGCGCCGCAGGCCCAGTTCGCGCACCCGGTCCGGAGACAACGCGAAGAAGCTGTTGTTTCCCGTCACCATGCCCAGTGTGGTGTCGCCCCAGGTCTCCAGCACGCAGAACTGCCTGTCGTCGTGCAGCCCATGGAGGGCATCCACCGGTGCGTTTCCGATCAGGCCGCTGACCCATTTGTCAGCCGGATCGCGCGGCGACCAACGCCGTTGTGCCAGTTCAGATGTCAGTGCAGAGGCGTTGCGGGCGCGGTGGATGACGGCGTGGTCAGACGGCCCGCTGCCATAGCCGTCGGCGAGTAACAGCACCACGTCCGCCTCGGCCTCGGGGAACACCTGCTCATCGAACATCACCAGCTCGACGCTGGTGAACCGGTCGAACAAGAACTTCCGCACCGCCGCCGCGTAGTTCACGCTGAGCAACTCGGCGGGCAAGACGAGGGCCAGCCGGCCACCAGGCTTCAGGAACAACGCCGCGTGCACGGTGAACGCGGCCCAGCTCGAGGCCAGCCCGGACAGCGTGACGCCCGCCTTGAGTGCGGCGCGACGCGACTGCGCTCGGGTGGCGCCACGGAACTCCTGGTAACGGATGTAGGGCGGGTTGCCGATCACGGCGGTGTACGCGGCCCGCGGTTCGATCGTGAAGAAGTCGGCGGTTCTGATGCGGGCCGCGCCGCCGGCCGCGGCCGCGCGCCTGCGGGCAGTCGCCGCACTCGTCGCGTGAAGTTCCACCCCGTCGACCCTCGGCCGGTCAGTACCCAATTCGACCAGCCGGGTCACCGCCTCGACCACGAACGCGGCCTCCCCGGCCGCGGGTTCGAAGACCGCATCGTCAGCGGACCGGATCGCCCACCTGGTCAGATAACGCGCGATCTCCGGTGGGGTGAAAAACGCACCGCGCGCTTTGCGTGTCGCAGCGGTGTCAGTCACCCCGTCATTGTTGCCGATAGCACCGACAACTTCGGACTCCGCAACGCGTGGAGACGTCGCCCCGCTCAGAACGGCGGTTCGTCAGGGCCGGGGTCTGGCGGCGGTGGGGGCTGCCAGTCGCGCGGAAGATCTTCGGGTTCATACGGATCGTTGATCCAGGCGCAGAACGGGCTGGTGCTCGGCCGCGCGCCTTTGAACAGGGTCAGCGTGGCACGCATACGGTTGCGCTCGGTGCGCCGTCGTATTTCTTTGGTGCGAGCCGCCTTGACTCGGCGGGCTTCGGCATTGAGAGGCCGTAACCGGTTGTTCTTGGCACGGCGCTGCGCGACCCGCGCCGCCCGGGAGGTTGGCATGGACCGACGTGGGCGACGCCGAGGCCGGGCCTCCGGCGCAAAGATCTCGGTCGCGCCTGGGCAGGTCCGGTAGGTCTGCCCGGTCGGCGCCGTCCAGATCACCGTCCCGTCGGCAAGCTGTTGATCCTGCCATCCGTCATGGAAAGTTTTCAATCGATGATGTTGACGGCAAAGGCATTTCAAATTCCACGGGACTGTCAGACCGCCGTTTTCGGGGCGCCGATGATCGAACGGGATGGTGTGGTCGATGTCGCACTGTTCGGCGGGACGGTCACACCCAGGAAACCGGCACGTGATGTCACGGCAGCGGATCCAGCGCGCCAACGCAGCTGACGGGTGGTAGCGCAATGCGTCACCCGTGGGCACATCGGGGGCCTGCAGGATCCGCAACGCGGCCTGCTCCGCCAACTCGCGCAGTTTGTCCGCGTCGATCACACCGTGCCCCGCGATGTAGGCCGGCTCCCGCCCGCCGAGCAGTGCCGATTGCGGGGCGATCACATTCAGCACGACCCGCACCGGGCTCGGTTCAGTCGTCTGGGCCTGCGGGCACTCATCCCGACCGCACAGGCACCGCAATGGCAGGCCTTCAGCCAGCGCCTCGACCGCATCCGACCGGCGCTGGGCAAGCGTGCGCGGGTCCTCTGCACATACTCCCTGCGCCATGTCCGTCAGCCGCTGGTTGAACACGGCGCCGGCCCGCGCGGTGAGTACTCCATCCACCCGTACTGTGCCGTCGCCTGCGGGACGCACCCGCATGTATCGGCGATGTTCAGCCTGCTCACGTTCGGCGATCGCATCGGGATCCAGTTCGCGCACCAAGGCATCGACGGCGTTGGATACCCGCTTGCGTGACCACGACGTCCACCCGGCAATCCGCTCAGCCAACGTCGCATCCAACCGAGCCAGGATCGACGAGGTGACGACCAGCTCGGTGTGAGCGATGATCACCGCCACCGACTCCCAATCGATCTCGCCGCGTCGCAGCACCTGCGCCACCCGTGGCAATCGGTTCGTCAGTGATTCCGCCTGCGACACGACCTGCGATGCCACCGACGGCGACAGGTGCATGGCCGCACCGACTTCGGCGACGGTGCGGGCAAACCCGGTCAGCAACATGTGGCCGGGATCGTCATCCTCAATCTCGACTTCGGCGATGCGCCGATTGAGCAGTTCACCGATCATCGCCATCCGCGATGCCATGAGCATGGCTTCTTCCGACACCGAGTCGCTGATGCACAGCACCAGCTCCCAGGATGCGTCGGGTTCGAACATACGTTCTATTATCCACCGAGAATGCCGCCTCCGCAAGCGCTTTGACCAACCGAAATCGGGCTTGGACACCCAGCCAGTCGGGCTCAAAGGCGGAAGAACACGTCCGCCCGGCCCCGTATGCGGCTTAGACTTCCGCCGTGTTCTCGGAGACGCGCTACGCGCTGAACGGGGACTTGCGCGTCGCCTATCGTGCGTCGAGTGAGGGTCCTCGCGACTTCGTGAGCGTCCCGAACTGGTTCACTTGCTGCGAAATCGTGCCGGAGCTACCGTCCATGCAGGGGTGGGTCGAAGCGATCACGTCGTTGGGTCGGCTCATTTTCTTCGACCAGCCGGGAACGGGAGCCTCCGATCCTGTCACGGCGGGCGCCATGCCGAGCTTGGAGCAATGGGCCGACAGCATCAGTGCGGTTCTCGACGATCTCGGCAGTAGTGAGGCGGTCCTCCTCGCGGTCGGAATCGGGTTCGCGCCTGCGGCGCTGTTCGCCGCGACGCGTCCGTCGCGCACCACCGCACTGGTCGTGCTCGGCGGCTACGCAGATGCAGGCGACACCCTACTGGGGCAAGACGAATCCCAAGCTTCGATGGCCCACTTCTGGGGCAGCGGGAAGCTTCAACATCTGATGAATCCGGACATGCCGTGGAACGAGGAGATCCGGGCTACGTGGGCTCGAATGGAACGTCTGGCAGCCAGCCCTGCAGACCGTGACCTCATGATGCCGCTCATGACGGAACTGGATGTGCGGGCGGTCCTTCCGACAATCCGCGTGCCAACGTTGGTACTCCACAATGCCGAGAACGCGCTCATTCCGCCCGCGAAGGGCAGATACATCGCCGAGCACATACCTGACGCGAAATACGTTGAGGTGCCAGGCCGCAACTGGTACCACCAAGTTGAACCGGGATGGCGTGCTTCCTTCCAGGAGATCGCGGAGTTCCTCACGGGACACCAGGCCGAGGTCTCCGATGATCGGGTTCTCGCCACCGTCCTGTTCACCGACATCGTGGACTCGACGCGCCGCGCCGCCGAGATCGGCGACCGGGACTGGCACGCATTGCTCGATGCGCACGACGCCGTCGTCCGGGCACAACTCAATCGTTTCCGAGGCCGCGAGGTCAACACATCGGGCGACGGGTTCCTGGCAATGTTCGACGGCCCTCAGCGCGCAATCCGCTGCGCCATGGCGATCCGCGACGCGGTGCAGGCCATCGGCATCGAGGTGCGCGCCGGGTTGCACACCGGCGAGTGCGAGGTTCGTGGCGAGAACATCGGCGGGATCGCCGTGCACATCGGCGCGCGCGTAAGCGCGCTGGCACGGGCCAATGAGGTTCTGGTATCCAGCACGCTGCGCGACCTGGTGATCGGGTCAGGGCTTGAATTCGAGGTCCGCGGCGCTCACGAACTCAAAGGTGTGCCCGGCAAGTGGTATCTCTTCGCCGTCGCACCGTAAGCGGAGGCGTCAGCCGTCGGACAGCAGCACGTCCGCGTCAAAGCAGGTGTGCGCGCCGGTGTGACAGGCTGCTCCGACCTGATCGACCTCGAGCAACACCGTGTCGCCGTCGCAGTCCAGGCGGACCGAGTGCACGTACTGCGTGTGCCCCGACGTCAGGCCCTTGACCCACTGCTCACCGCGGGACCGCGAAAAGTAGGTTGCCTCACGGGTTTCCAGGGTGCGGGCCAGCGCGTCGTCATCCATCCAGGCGACCATCAGCACCTGACCGGTGGACCGCTCCTGCGCCACGGCGCTGAACAGCCCGTCGGCGTTGCGCTTCAGGCGTTTGGCGATGTCGGGATCGAGACTCATCGTGCACCTCGGCTCTTCGCGCAAGCGCTCATCGGACCGTGATCCCTTCCGCCGCCATCGCTGCCTTGACCTGGCCGATGGTCATCTCCCCGAAGTGGAAGACACTGGCGGCCAGCACCGCATCCGCGCCCGCCTGCACGGCAGGAGCGAAATCGGCCACCGCACCGGCGCCGCCGCTGGCGATCACCGGGACATGCACCGCGGCGCGGACCGCGCGCAGCATCGGCAGGTCGAAGCCGGCCTTCGTGCCGTCGCGGTCCATCGAATTCAGCAGGATCTCGCCGACCCCGAGCTCGGCGCCCCGCGCGGCCCACTCGATCGCGTCGATTCCGGTGCCTCGACGCCCACCGTGGGTCGTCACTTCCCACCCCGAAGCGGTGGGCTGCTCGCCGGCAGGCACGGTGCGCGCGTCGACGCTGAGCACGATGCACTGCGAACCGAACTGGCGGGCCATCTCGGCCAGCAGCTCGGGCCGCGCGATCGCGGCGGTGTTCACCGAAACCTTGTCGGCGCCGGCGCGAAGCAGCACGTCGACATCCTCGACCGCGCGCACGCCGCCGCCGACGGTCAGTGGGATGAACACCTGCTCGGCGGTGCGCTTGACCACCTCGAGCATGGTGGCCCGGCCCGACGAGGACGCGGTGACGTCGAGGAAGGTCAGCTCATCGGCGCCCTCGGCGTCATAGACGGCCGCCAATTCGACGGGATCGCCCGCGTCGCGCAGGTTCTCGAAGTTGACGCCCTTGACCACCCGGCCGGCGTCCACGTCGAGGCACGGGATGACCCTCGTCGCGACATCACTGATGGTGCTCACAGGTAGTCCTCCGGATTGCCAGCGGATTTCACGATTTCCAGCATGCGTTCGTGCACGCCGGGCGCGGCGGCCAGCGCCGACTTCGACTCGGCCGTCCACGGATCGCCTGCCAGGTCGGTCACGATGCCGCCGGCAGCCCGGACCAGCGCGACCCCGGCGGCGTGATCCCAGATGTGGTGTCCGAAACTGATGGCCCCGCCCAGGATTCCGGCCGCGACATAGGCCAGGTCCACCCCGGTGGCGCCGTGCATCCGAACCCGCGAGCACACCCGGCTGAGGTTGGACAGCACCTCGACCCGGTAGCGGCCGGGGAACCGGCCGCGAGAGTCGATGTTGAAGGTCTGGATACCGACGATCGAATCGGTCAGCGTCGGCGAACCCAGCGGTGGCAGCGCGGTGCCGTTGTCCCGCACCGGTCCTCCCGCGAGCGCCGAGTAGCGCTGGCCGGTGAACGGCAGCCAGGTCAGCCCTGCCACCGGCTCGCCGTCGGCCAGCAGCCCGAGCAGAATGGCCGCCATCGGAGAGCCTGCCGCGTAGTTGAACGTGCCGTCGATCGGGTCGAGCACCCACACCAGCGGGGAATCGATGGGCTCACCGCCGAATTCCTCGCCATGGACCCCGATCCCGGTGGCCTCGGTCAGCGCCCGCACCACCTGCCGCTCGATCGCGAGATCGACCTCGGTGGCGAAGTCGTTGCCCTGCTTGCTCACCGCGGAATCGGCACGATGGCCGGCGATGAACGGCACCGATGCCGCATCAAGGATCTCGGTCGCCGCGTCTACCAGCGCGGCCAACTTCGACGGGTCCAGGGCAGCCACCCCGCTTATCCGCTGACCGCGGCCAGGGCCTGCGGCAAGGTGAATCGTTCGGCGTAGAGCGCCTTCCCGACGATCGCTCCTTCGACACCGTGGCCGGTGAGGGTCGCGATCGCCCGGAGGTCGTCAAGGCTGGACACGCCGCCCGAGGCGATCACGGGAGCCTCGGTGCGGTCGGCGACAGACGCCAGCAGTTCCAGGTTGGGGCCGGTCAGGGTGCCGTCCTTGGTGACGTCGGTGACGACGTAGCGCGAGCACCCTTCGCGGTCAAGGCGATCCAGTACCTCCCACAGGTCACCGCCGTCGGTTTCCCAGCCGCGACCGCGCAGTCGCCAGCTGTCGTTCTCGAACTGCACGTCCAGCCCGACGGCCACCCGATCGCCGTACTCGGCGATGGCGCGGCGGCACCACTCGGGGCTCTCCAGCGCCGCGGTACCGATGTTCACCCGCGCGCAGCCGGTGTCCATGGCGGCTTTCAGCGAGTCGTCATCGCGGATGCCGCCGGACAGTTCGACTTTCACGTCGAGCTTGCCGACCAGATCGGCCAGCAGCTCGCGGTTGCTGCCGCGACCGAAGGCCGCGTCCAGGTCCACCAGGTGGATCCACTCGGCGCCGTCACGCTGCCAGGCCTCGGCGGCCTCCAGTGCCGAACCGTAGTCGGTCTCACTGCCTGCCTTGCCCTGCACGAGACGCACCGCTTTGCCGTCCACCACGTCGACAGCCGGCAACAGAATCAAACTCACAGTCCCTCAACCCAATTCGCGAGAAGCGTCGCACCGGCGTCGCCGCTCTTCTCCGGATGAAATTGCGTGGCCGACAGCGCGCCGTCTTCGACGGCGGCGATGAACGGCACGTGATGCGTCGCCCAGGTCACCAGTGCGTCCGGATTACCGGACCACTCCTGCGCGGCGTAAGAGTGCACGAAATAAAAGCGCGTCGTGGCGTCGAGTCCCTTGAACAAGGTGCTGCCGGCTGCGGCGTCGACGACGTTCCAGCCCATGTGCGGAATCACCGGGGCGTCCAGTCGGGTCACCGAGCCGGGCCACTGCCCGCAACCGGTGGACTCCGTGCCGAACTCCACCCCGCGGGCGAACAGAATCTGCATACCCACGCAGACACCCAGCACCGGACGACCATGCTGCAGGCGGTCGGCGATGATCTTCTCGCCGCCGATCGCCCGGAGCCCGGTCATGCAGGCTTCAAATGCACCGACACCGGGCACCACTAGGCCGTCAGCTGCCGCGGCTGCGCCCGGATCGGCGGTGACCTCGACGTCGGCACCGACGCGCTCCAGCGCGCGCTGAGCCGAGCGCAGATTGCCCGATCCGTAATCGAGAACGACGACTTTCTTTGTCACAGAGTGCCCTTGGTCGACGGGACGCCGGTGACCCGGGCGTCGTATTCGACGGCCTGTCGCAGCGCGCGGGCCACCGCCTTGTACTGCGCCTCGGTGATGTGGTGCGGGTCGCGACCGTAGAGCGTGCGGACGTGCAGCGCGATGCGGGCGTTGAACGCCAGCGACTCGAACACGTGCCGGTTGATGACGGTGTGGTACGGCGCGCTGGAGCCGGCGATGGTGAATTCCACCATGAACTCCGGCTCTCCGGTGTGCACGAAGTACGGCCGGCCGGACACGTCGACCGCGGCATGCGCCAGCGACTCGTCCATCGGGATGAACGCATCACCGAACCGGCGGATGCCCTTCTTGTCGCCCAGCGCCTGACCGAGCGCCTGACCCAGCACGATCGCGGTGTCCTCGATCGTGTGGTGTCCCTCGATCTCGATGTCGCCCTTGGCGTGCACCGTGAGGTCGAAGCTGGCGTGGGTGCCCAGCGCGGTCAGCATGTGGTCGAAGAACGGGACACCGGTGTCGATGTCGACGACACCGGTGCCGTCGAGGTCGATCTCGACGACGATGTCGGATTCCCTGGTTTTACGTTCGACCTTCGCGCGACGGGTCACGATGCTCCTACCGGGCTGTTGGCTGGCTGAAGTTCTGTGGCGGCCAGATCGGCGCTGGCGGCCAGGAATGCGTCGTTCTCCTCGGCCAGACCGATCGTGGTGCGCAGAAATCCGGGGATGCCGACGTCGCGGATCAGGATTCCCTTGTCCAGGTAGCGCTGCCACGTCGCGGGTGCATCGGCGAAGTCACCGAACAACACGAAGTTCGCGTCGCTGGGGATCACGCGGTAGCCGAGGCGGGTCAGTTCGGCGCTCACCCGGTCACGTTCGGCGGCCAGCGTCGCAACGCTGCCCAGGGTGTCGTCGGCGTGCCGCAGAGCCGCGCACGCGGCGGCCTGGGTGAGCACGGACAGGTGATACGGCAGGCGCACGAGCAGCAGCGCATCGATCACCGCGGGCGCGGCGGCCAGGTAGCCGAGCCGGCCGCCGGCGAACGCGAACGCCTTGCTCATCGTGCGGGTGACGATCAGCTTGGCCGGGAACTCGTCGATCAGGGTGACCGCGCTGGGCTGCGAGGAGAACTCCCCGTAGGCCTCGTCGACGATCAAGATGCCGCCAGGCATGGCCTGCAGCAGCCGGCGCAGGTCCTCGATCGAGACGCTTTGGCCCGACGGATTGTTCGGGCTCGCCACGAACACCACATCAGGTGCGCGCTCCTTGACCGCGGCCACGGCTACATCTACGTCAAGCCCGAAGTCCGCGGAGCGCGCGGCTTGCAGCCACTCGGTCTGCGTGCCGTCGGAGATGATCGGGTGCATCGAGTACGACGGCACGAAACCGATCGCGGTGCGTCCCGGCCCGCCGAAGGCCTGCAGCAACTGCTGCAGGATCTCGTTGGAACCGTTTGCCGCCCACAGGTTGTCGACGGTGAGCTGCACACCGGTGGCCGCGGTGAGATAGGCCGCCAGATCGGTACGCAGCGCCACCGCGTCACGGTCGGGATAGCGGTGCAGTTCGGCGGCGGCGTCGCGGACCGAAGCGGCGACGTCGTCGATCAGGGCCTGAGTGGGCGGATGGGGGTTCTCATTGGTGTTGAGCCGCACCGGCACCACCAATTGCGGCGCACCGTATGGCGATTTCCCGCGCAGGTTCTCGCGCAGCGGCAGATCGGCCAGCGTCACATCCCGTGCGCTCACCGTTCGAACCTCCGTCGTACCGCCTCGCCGTGCGAGGGCAGATTTTCCGCCTTGGACAGGGTGATCACATGTCCGGAGACGTCCTTGAGTGCGGCCTCGTCGTATTCGACAACGTGGATGCCACGCAGGAACGTCTGCACGGACAGACCGCTGGAATGCCGCGCGCAGCCCGCCGTGGGCAGCACGTGGTTGGAGCCCGCGCAGTAGTCGCCGAGGCTGACCGGAGACCAGGCGCCCACGAAAATAGCTCCGGCAGAACGGATCCGGCCGGCCACCGCGGGTGCGTCCTCGGTCTGGATCTCCAAGTGCTCGGCGGCATAGGCGTTGACCACACGCACCCCTGCTTCGACGTCGTCTACGAGCACGATCGCGGACTGCTTGCCCGAGAGTGCCGCCCTGACCCGGTCGACGTGCACGGTGGTGGCCAGCTGGCGGGTGAGCTCGCGATCGGTGGCCTCGGCGAGCGCCTCGCTGTCGGTGACCAGCACGCTGGCGGCCATCTCGTCGTGCTCGGCCTGACTGATCAGATCCGCGGCGACGTGCACCGGATCGGCGGTGTAGTCGGCCAGGATGGCGATCTCCGTCGGGCCGGCCTCGGCATCGATGCCCACCTGCGAACGGCAGATCCGCTTGGCCGCGGTCACGTAGATGTTGCCGGGGCCGGTGATCATGTCGACCGGGGCGAGCTCGGCACCGTCGGTGTCGGTTCCGCCATAGGCGAGCAGCGCCACCGCTTGAGCACCGCCGACGGCCCACACCTCGTCGACACCGAGCAGCGCCGCGGCGGCCAGGATGGTCGGGTGCGGCAGGCCGTCGAAGTCGGCCTGCGGCGGGCTGGCGATCACCAGCGAATCGACGCCTGCGGTCTGTGCCGGCACCACATTCATCACGACGCTCGACGGGTAGACCGCGTTGCCGCCGGGAACGTACAGCCCGACGCGCTCGACCGGTACCCAGCGTTCGGTGACGGTGGCACCCGGCGCCAGGGTCGTGGTGGTGTCGGTACGGCGCTGATCGGCATGCACCGTGCGGGCCCGGTCGATCGCGACCTGCAGAGCGGCGCGGACGTCGGGGTCGAGGGCGGCCAGGGCCTCGGCCAGCCGTGCCGCAGGCACCCGGACGCTGTCCGGGCGGATGCCGTCGAAGGTATGCCCATAATCCAGTGCGGCCGTCGCGCCGTGCTCGGCGACGGCCTCGACGATCGGGCGGACCTTGGGCACCACTGCGTCCACATCGACTCCGCCGCGGGGCAGCGCCGAGCGCAACTGCGCGGCGTTCAGCACACGGTTGCGCAGGTCGATACGGGACATCTGAAATTCGGCCATCGCTTCAATTGTCCCTGATCAGTCCAGTTGATAAAAATCCGTCACCCCCTGGCCCCGCCACCGCGCGCCGTAGGGTGGTTCCAGCCTGCCGAATGGAGCCTCAGATGTCCGCGAAAGACCACCCGAACAATGCCCCCGGCGTACCGATGCTGGTGCCGCCCGCGCTGGAGCGGTTCCAGATCAAATACATCAACCCGCTGGTGAAACCATTTTCCAAGCGCTTGCCGGGGTTCACCGTGATCAAGCATCGAGGCCGCACCTCCGGTACGCCGTACGAGACGATCGTCACCAGCTACCGCAAGGGCAATGTGTTCGCGGTGACGCTCCTGCACGGCAAGACCAACTGGGTGAAGAACGTGATCGCGGCGGGCGGGGCCGACGTGCACCTGTTCCGCGACGACATCAAGATCACCAATCCGCGGGTGCTGCCTGCGGGCACCGACGATCCGTCGCTCCCCCGGATCCCGCGGAATGCCGCCCGCCGGATGGGCGTCTTCGTCGCAGATATCGTTTGACACGGGCGCCAGACTGCATACATGACCTGGCAGATCTGGCTCGCGTTTCTCGGCGCGTCGATCGCCATCAGTCTGTCCCCCGGAGCCGGGGCGATCCAGTCGATGGCGACCGGCCTGACCCACGGTGTCCGCCGTGGGTCATGGAGCGTGCTCGGACTCCAGATCGGGCTGCTCGCGCAACTGGTCCTGGTCGCCGTGGGCCTGGGAGCCGTCGTCGCCAAGTCGATGCTGGCCTTCCACATCGTGAAATGGATCGGTGTGGCGTATCTGATCTACCTGGCGGTCCAGCAATGGCGCAGCGCCTCGCAGGACCTGCGCGCCCGGATGGGCGGGGCCGGCGAGCGGGGCCGGCTGTCGCTGGTCATGCGCGGATTCCTGGTGAACACCACCAACCCGAAGGGTTTGGTGTTCCTGGTGGCGGTGCTGCCGCAGTTCGTGGTGCCCACCGCGCCGTTGCTGCCGCAGTATCTGGCGATCGGGGCGACGATGGTCGCCGTCGACGTGGTCGTGATGAGCCTCTACACCGGACTGGCGGCGCGGTTGCTCAACTGGCTGCAGACGCCGCGGCAGCAGACCATGCTCGGCCGGGTGTTCTCCGGGCTGTTCGCCACCGCCGCCGTGGTGCTCTCGCTGGTGCGTCGAGGCGCGACTGCCTAGCTTCCCGTCAATTCCTCCAACGCACCCTTGATGATCGGCCCCGCCTGCTCCATCGCGGCGCGCAACGGACCCGCTGCATCGTGTGGCAGCACATCGCGGGACCAGACGAAACGGCAGCGTTGCGGGCCTTCGGCGACCACCTGCATCACGGCATTGTCGTGCTCGGGCCGTAAGGCATCACCGATCAGCGAGTAGGCGATGCGGCGGGTTTGATCGTCGCGGCTGACCATGTGCTCACGGGCGACGAAACCGTCGGCGAACGTCACGACCCGAACATCACCGTCGGCTTCGGAGGACGTCACGAAGCCCGGAGCCATGCGCACCGGACCGTCCGCCCAGTCACCTATCACCTGCCACACGAGGGTGCTGTCGGCTGCAATATCGAGCTCAATCTGGATCGATGCCATGCCAATCAGTCTGATCGCGGGCTGACCTGGTGTCTTGAACATTCTTGCGGGCCGTGGATGTCGGCCCCCGCGACTAGCGTCGGTGAGGTGCTGACCGCCCAGACACTGATCGCGCGGCCGGATTTCAGCGTCGCCACCTGGAGTTGCACCGGCGAGCACGCCGAGTGGTCCGAGCCCGAGTGCCCGGTCGACGGACGGTTCGTCCTGGTTCGCTCGGGCAGTTTTCGCCGGCGCGGGTCAGGCGAGGCGGTGGAACACGACGCGACGCTCGGCTACCTCGGTGGACCGGGAGAGGCTGAGCATTTCGCCCATCCGCACGGCGGCGATTCGTGTACGTCGCTGCAGCTCAGCGCCGAACGCTGGTGGCAACTCGCCGGCGAGCCTAAGCGGATCGGAACCGCCGCAGTCTACGTGGACGCCCGTCTCGAACTCGCGCATCGGCGGTTGCTGGCCAGCAGTCATGCCGATCCCGATTACCAACTGGCAGAGGACCTGGTGCGGCTGGTCGGCTCCGCGTTGCGGGCGGCCGCACAACGGCCGATACCGGCCGCATCACCGGCCCGGCGGTCCCAGCGGCGGTTGGTAACCCAAGCCCGCGATGCGATCAGGCAGGCCGACGATGCTGCCGTGGGGCTGTTTCCCCTCGCTGCCGCGCTCGGGGTTTCCCCGTACCGGTTGAGCCGCTCGTTCAGCAACGAACTCGGGGTATCTGTGACGCGGTATCGCAATCGGGTCAGGGTCGGACGGGCGCTCAACCATCTCCACACGGGTGAATCGACGATGGCCGACGTCGCGGCCGCGCTGGGGTTCGCCGACCAGGCTCACTTCTGTCGCACGATGCGTGCACACACCGGGTGGACACCGACCGCGACCCGGCGTGAATTACGCCGCGTCGGTGTGGGTTAGGTGTCCAGACCGATGTCGAGCGCCCGCACCGAATGCGTGAGCCCCCCGATCGCGAGGTAGTCGACCCCGGTGCCTGCATAGTCTGCCGCGCTGTCCAGCGTCAGGCCGCCCGACGATTCCAGCAGCGTTTTGGGTGAGTGCTTGTCCCGGCGTTGCACCGCGATCTGGGTCTGCCAGACCGGGAAGTTGTCCAGCAACACCAGCTCCACGTCGGCCGCGAGCACATCGTCGAGTTGTTCGAGTGAATCCACCTCGACCTCACACGGCAGATCCGGCGCCTCCCCGCGGACCGCCTTGAGCGCGGCCAGTACCGACCCGGCCGCGGCGACGTGGTTGTCCTTGATCAGTGCGGCGTCGCCCAGCCCCATCCGGTGGTTGACCCCGCCGCCGACTCGCACGGCGTACTTCTGCAGGGCCCGCAGGCCCGGCAGTGTCTTGCGCGTGTCGCGGATCTTGGCGTGGGTACCTTCGACCGCGTCGACCCAGGCCGCCGTCGCGGTGGCGATCCCCGACAGGTGGCACATCAGGTTCAGCATGGTGCGTTCGGCAGTGAGCAGCCCGCGGGTCGGCGCCTCGACGGTCAGGATCGACGAACGGGCGTCCAATCGCGCACCGTCCTCGACCCGGTCGAGCACCCGGTAGCCGTCGGCGCCGAGCACCTCGTCGAGCACCAGCAGCGCGATGTCGACACCTGCGGCCACGCCCGGCTCCCGGTTGACCACCGAGGCGGTGGTCATGGCGTCGGCGCCGACCGTGGCGAGCGTCGTGATGTCCGGGCCGTAGCGCAGGTCTTCTTCGAGTGCCCGCGCGATCGTCGCCCGCGCTTCGGCCAGCTCGATATCCGAAAGTGCCATCAGCACACCGCCGTTGCGGTATCGAGTGCAGGACGGCCGGCTACGGCACGAATCGTCACGGAATGCTCCTGGGCTGGGTCGGTTTCGGGGTGATCGCCACGATGGTGGCAGCCACGGCTCTCGGTGCGCGCCAAGGCCGCGGCGGCAATCGCACGGGCGGTGACGGTCAGCGCGGCGTCCTCGAAGCTCTGCCGGTTGCCGGGTTGTACCGACCGGGCATCGGCCAGAACGGCATCCAGCCGGCCCAGCCCCTCGGCGTCGCGGACCACTGACGCGTGCTCGGACATGGCGCGCTGCAAGACATCTCGGTTGACGGAATCATGGCGGCGGTCCTGTGGCGCCTGCGCACGCACCGATCCCGCCGCGCTCGCGTGCTCGGCGGCGAGGCGCCCGGCCCGTCCGCCGACGACGAGTCCCTCCAGCAGGCTGTTGGAAGCCAACCGGTTGGCCCCGTGCATCCCGGTTCGGGCCACTTCCCCGGCCGCGAAGAGCCCCGGAAGTTCGGTGCGCCCGTGCACGTCGGTGACCACGCCACCACAGCTGTAATGGGCGCCGGGCACCACCGGAATGGGTCGACGGGTCGGGTCGACACCGGCCTCCGCACATGCCGCCGCCACCGTGGGAAATCGGTCGGCGAATCGGTCGATGCCCCGGGCATCGAGATACACGCACGGGTCGCCGGTGGCGCTCAACCTCGCGTTGATGGCAGCGGCGACCACGTCCCGCGGGGCCAGATCGCCCATCGGGTGAACGCCTTCGGTCACCGAATTACCTTGCGAGTCAACGAGTATGGCACCTTCGCCACGCAGCGCTTCAGTGATGAGAGGACGCCGGCCGCCACCGTTCTCGGCGTACAGCATGGTCGGGTGGAACTGGACGAACTCGATGTCGCGGACCGGGACGCCGGCCCAGAGCGCCAGCGCTATGCCATCGCCGGTCGACCCACTGGGATTGGTGGTGGCCGCGTACACGTGGCCGAGACCTCCGGTGGCCAGGACGACCGACGGTGCATGGATGATGCCCGGGCCGTCCTCGTTGCGCACCAGCACCCCGGTCACCGTGGTGTCGTCCCGCAGGACTTGCAGTGCCACATGGTCGCGGCGGATGTCGAGGTTGGCCGCCGCCGAATCGAGGGCTCGCTGCACCTCGGCCCCGGTGGCATCGCCGCCGGCGTGAATGATGCGGCGCCGGGTGTGTCCGCCCTCGCGGGTCAGCGCCCAGCGCCCGGGAGCGGTCTCGTCGAACTGTGCACCGTCGGCCACCAGATCGGCGACGGCGCCGTAGCCGGCCGCGACGATGGAGCGCACCGCGTCCGGATCGCACAGACCGCCTCCGGCGGCGACCGTGTCGGCGACGTGCGCCTCGACCGAATCCTCGGTATCCGGCAGGACGACCGCGATGCCACCCTGGGCGTAGAACGTCGCCGTCTCACGGGCCTTGCTCAGCACCACCACCCGTCGACCGCGGCGATGCGCGGCCAGGGCCGCCACCAGGCCCGCGACGCCGGTGCCGACCACGACGACGTCAGCGCGCTGCTGCCACAGCGTCGAACTGCCGCATGCGAAGCGGCTCGATCCCCGGGCGCTGCCCGTCGGGGTCATTCGCCGCCGCCGGGCTGACCGATCGCAATCATCCGCTGCACGCTGGCACGACCCAGACGGGCGGTCTCGGGATCGACATGCACCTCGTCGGCGCCCTCGATCAGGCAGCGCAGCAGCGCGGCCGGAGTGATCATCTTCATGTAGGTGCACGACGCGCGGTCGTTGACCGCCAGGAAGTCGACTTCGGGTGCAGCCCTGCGCAACTGGTGCAGCATGCCGACCTCGGTCGCGACCAGCACCTGCCGGGCCCGGGTCTCGCGGGCCGCGTCGAGCATGCCTCCGGTGGACAGGATCTTCACCCGCTCCTCGGGTACGGCACCCTCACCCGCCAGGTAGAGCGCCGAGGTGGCACATCCGCATTCGGGGTGCACGAACAGCTCGGCGTCCGGGTGCGACCGAGCCTGGTCGGCCAGCTCGTCACCGTTGATCCCGGCGTGCACGTGGCATTCGCCGGCCCAGACGTGCAGGTTCTTGCGGCCGGTGACGCGCCGGACGTGCGCACCGAGGAACTGGTCCGGGCAGAACAACACCTCGCGATCCTCCGGAATCGAGGCAACGACCTCGACCGCATTCGACGACGTGCAGCAGATGTCGGTCAGCGCCTTCACCGCGGCGGTGGTGTTGACGTAGGAGACGACGACCGCACCGGGGTGCTCGTCCTTCCAGGCCTGAAGTTCCTCGGCGGTGATCGAGTCGGCCAGCGAGCAGCCCGCCCTCTGATCCGGGATCAGCACCGTCTTGTCCGGGCTCAGGATCTTGGCCGTCTCGGCCATGAAGTGCACGCCGCAGAACACGATGGTGTCCTCGGGAGCCTCGGCGGCGATGCGCGAGAGCGCCAGAGAGTCGCCGACGTGGTCAGCGACATCCTGAATGGCCGGCAGCTGGTAGTTGTGCGCCAGCAGCGTCGCGCCGCGCAGGTCGACCAGACGACGAATCTCGGCGGCCCACTGCTCGTCGCCGTCAATGCCGGAATAGCCACCGGGGCCATCGACGATCTGATCTGCCAAGCCCCCCGCGAGGGTGCCATTGAGAGCGGTCACGCCGACCTCCTCCACTAGGTCAGGTTTTCGACTTATAATCGAAAACATGCCACATGGTAACACCGCGCACGAAGTGCTCGCCGTCGTGTTCCAGGTTCGCGGTCTCGACACCCGCCAGCCCAACCTCAACGTTCTGCTGTGGCAGCGGGCGCTGGACCCTGAGCGGGGCAAATGGTCATTGCCGGGCGGCAGGCTCGAGGACGACGAGGATCTGATCAGCTCCGTGCGACGACAGCTGGCCGACAAGGTCGACCTGCGCGAACTCGCTCATCTTGAGCAATTGGCAGTGTTCTCGGACCCGCACCGGGTGCCCGGCGTGCGGACCATCGCATCCACCTTCCTTGGCCTGGTGCCCTCCCCGGCCACCCCGGCCCTGCCACCGGACACCCGGTGGCATCCGGTCAGCGACCTGCCCCCGATGGCCTTCGACCATGCACCGATGGTCGAGCACGCGCGCAATCGGCTGGTGGCCAAGATGTCGTACACGAACATCGGATTCGCGTTGGCGCCAAAAGAATTCGCGCTGTCCTCGCTGCGCGACATCTACAGCGCCGCGCTCGATTATCAAGTCGACGCCACGAACCTGCAGCGGGTGCTGGAACGTCGCAAGGTCATCACCCGCACCGGCACCACCGCCCGATCCGGCCGGAGCGGAGGTCGCCCCGCGGCCCTCTACCGCTTCACCGACTCGCGGTACCGCGTCACCGACGAATTCGCCGCTCTGCGCCCACCCGGGTGAGTCGACTGGATTCTTAGACCCTTCTTAAGTAAGAATGCCCGGATGGACTTGGGCAGTGCGGCCACCGTCTCGGCAGCCGAATGGATCGGTCGAGCACCTCACGAGGACCTCGACCCGGCCGTTCGGCCAGTACTCCCCCAGAAAGACGCGTTCTACGTACCGCCCGCAGGGTTCCAGCACGCCGAACCGGGCACCGTCCTGCGCAGCCGCGACGTCGAGCTGGCATTTCTGGGCCTCATCCCGCAGCGCCTGCAGGCCACACAGCTGCTGTACCGCTCCACTGACCGCAACGGCAACCCCGAAGCGGCCGCCACCACTGTCATCGTCCCGGCCGACGCCGCACCGGACTGCCCGGTGGTGTCGTACCAGTGCGCGATCGACGCCATCTCCGCCCGCTGCTTCCCGTCGTACGCGCTGCGCCACCACGCCAAGGCCACCGGCTCCCTGGCTCAGCTGGAGTTCCTGCTGATCTCGGCCGCCCTCGCCGAAGGCTGGGCGGTCTCGGTTCCCGACCACGAGGGCGTCAACGGCATGTGGGGTGCGCCCTACGAGCCCGGCTACCGCGTGCTCGACGGCTTGCGGGCCGCGATCAACGCCGAGCACCTGTCTTTGTCGCCAACCGCGCGCATCGGACTGTGGGGATACTCCGGCGGCGGCCTGGCGAGCGCCTGGGCGGCCGAGATGGCCGGCAGCTACGCGCCCGAGCTCAACATCGTCGGCGCCGTCCTCGGCTCCCCCGTCGGCGATCTGGGTAACACCTTCCGCCGACTGAACGGCACCGTGTTCTCCGGCCTGCCTGCACTCGTGGTGGCCGCCCTCGCCGACATCTACCCCAACCTCAACCGGGTCATCGCCGAGCACGCCACGACCGAAGGACGCAAGATCCTCGACCGGCTGCACCGGATGACCACCGTGGAGGCCATCGTGCGCATGTTCCGCACGGACATGGCCGACCTCGTGGACATGCCGCTGGAGGAAATCCTCGACGGACCCGAAGTCAGTGAGGTGTTCCACGACACCAAACTCGGTGTGGCCGTGCCGGTTCCGCCCGTGCTGATCGTCCAGGCCGTGCACGACGAGATCATCTCGGTCGACGACATCGACGAGCTCGCCGACACCTATCTGGCCGGCGGCGCCGACGTGACCTACCACCGTGATCTGTTCAGCGAACACCTGCTGCTGCACCCGTTCTCGGCGCCGATGGCGCTGCGCTGGCTGACGGACCGCTTCGCCGACCGTCCGCTGACCGCCAACCTGGTGCGCTCCAAGTGGCCGACGCTGCTCAACCCCATCACCTATATGGGCATGGCGCGCCTGGCCGGTATCGCCACCAAGGTCGCACTGGGCCGGACAGTCCGGCGACGCCCGCTCTGACCCGTCCCACGCTGGCACAATGGGGGTAGATGCGTTATATCCGTCAGCCCCCGACGGTGGCCCTGCGCGACAGCGTCGACCACCTGTGGTGCCTTGCGGACGGGCCCAGGTACCCGGCTGAGCGCATCCTGCCGACAGGCACCACCGAACTCGTCATCAATCTCGGTGCTGATGCCGTCTCCATAACCAACCAGCAAGGTTCACAACGATTTTCCGGGACCGTTGTCTCCGGTCCCTACTCCCGGCCGTTCGATATCGACGCACGCGAGCACACCGCGATGGTGGGCGTGCATTTCAAGCCGGGCGGAGTCCGCGCCGCCCTCGGAGTATCACCGCACGAACTGCTCGGCACCCACGTCGGTCTCGACACGTTGTGGAACGGCGCGGCTGCCGACCTCCGGACCGAGATCTGCCAGGCGGAGTCGGTCAGGAAACGCTTCGCCATCGTGGAGTTCGCATTGCTCGCCCGTTCCCGCGGCGGCCGCGGGCTGACCCGCGAAGTCGCCTTCGCGGTGCACGTACTCAGCCTCGACCACCGCCCACCGTCGATCGAATCACTGGCGCGCGCAATTGGTTTCAGCCACCGCAGGCTGATCCAGCTGTTCACCACCCAGGTCGGGATGCCGCCAAAACGGTTCGCCCGCCTGCAGCGGTTCCGACACGCGCACGACGCCGTCGCCACGGCCCTGTCACCGCCGCATTGGCCCACATTTGCCGTCGAGCACGGATACGCCGACCAGTCACACATGATCAGGGAGTTCCAGGAGTTCTCCGGGATGACGCCCGGCCAGCAACTGTGCCGAAGCCGGTACGTCGCGAAAGACGACCACATCGCACTCGAACGGTAGGTCAATTTTCTTCAATACATCCGCCGCGAAGTTCCGCAGACTGCAGTCATGTCTGGACACACCTTCCGTACCGGCGCGATCCGCTACCAGGTCACCGACGTCGAGCGCGCAGTCGCCTTTTACACCGAACACCTGGGGTTCGATGTCGCCATCCGCGGCGGACCCGCATTCGCGTCCGTCGTCAACGGCAACCTCACCGTGTTCTTGAGCGGGCCCGGCAGTTCAGGCGCACGTCAACTACCCGACGGCACCCCGCAGACGCCCGGCGGCTACAACCGGTTTGTGCTCGAGGTCGACGACCTCGACGCGGCCATCACCGAGCTGCGGGAAGCCGATGTCACGTTCCGCAATTCGGTGGAGACGGGTCCTGGCGGCCGGCAGATCCAGATCACCGACCCCGACGGCAACCCCATCGAGCTTTTCGAAGCTGTAGCCGTCAAACGCTCGGCGGACTGACCACAGGCGGAATCACCGGATAGGTCGGGGTCTCCACAGGAGGCCATGCCCCCAGGTCGTCACGCACGGTCGAGACCGCGATCAACGCGTAGACCATCGCCGCCGCGGCCGCAGGAAACAGGATCGTCCCGGCGATCTGCAGCGGCGTGTGCCCGAAAAAGACCGACGCGGCCTCCACCACATAGTGGACGCGGTGTTCGGGCGTGACCGGCGCGCCTGCGATGTCGAGCGAGCCAAACCGCCAATGGGCAAGCGCCGCACCGACACCGGCAGCCACCGCCGTGGCCACCGAGCACCCCACAGCCAACGCGGCGACCATGACCGGCCCACGATGCGGGGTCCACTGCCACACTGCCACCGCAGCCACGACCGCCATGACGACGAGCAATCCGACGAACATGAATGCCGACGTGAAGAAGTGGTCGGACTCGCCCCCCAGGTAGGCGTGCACCCGCTCACCGCCACGGGTCAGCGCCACCACGCCGTGAACGCCGGGCGCAACGAAAGCCCACAGGGCTCCGAGAACGGCACCGCCAACCGCCAGCGCCGCGATCACGATCGCTACTGCCCGCTCACGCGAAACCCGTGGCGCACCGGGGACATTGGCGGGAGCCGGGCCGGCCGAGACCATCTGCTCTTCGCCCGAGAGGCTCATCGGTGCCTTCTGCTCTTCGCCCGAGAGGCTCATCGCCGCGTATCCAGGTCCGTCGAATCCACCTGCCCATGCCGCGAGCACTTGGCCCACCACCCGGTCGGCCGCACCTGGACGATCATCCGGCGGCCACACTCGGCGCAGTACCGCGGCGGCTCGAGGCCGAGCTGGGCCGCGGTAGGAACCACCTTTGCATCCGCCGCGTCAGCCTGGACCCCGGTATAGACGTTGTATAGGCCGGCGCCGACGGGTGCGGGCAGAGCCGGCGTTTCCTCGATCATCACCACCTAAGTTCTACAGGCTGGCGTTGAGAGCCTTGATCGGCATCTGCAAATCGTCCAGCAATTCCAGATCCGACTCGGCCGGGCGACCCAACGTGGTCAGGTAGTTGCCGACGATGACGGCATTGATGCCGCCCAGGATGCCCTGCTTGGCGCCGAGGTCGCCCAGGGTGATCTCGCGGCCACCCGCGAAGCGCAGCATGGTGCGCGGCAGCGCCAGCCGGAACGCGGCCACCGCCTTGAGCGCCTCAGACGCCGGCAGCACCTCGAGATCGCCGAACGGCGTGCCCGGCCGCGGGTTGAGGAAGTTCAGTGGCACCTCGTGCGGGTTCAGCTCGGCCAGGTTGGCGGCGAACTCGGCACGCTGCTCCAGCGTCTCCCCCATGCCAAGGATGCCGCCGCAGCAGACCTCCATACCGGCCTCACGCACCATCTCCAGGGTGCCCCAGCGCTCTTCCCACGAGTGCGTGGTGACCACGTTCGGGAAGAACGACTGCGCGGTCTCCAGGTTGTGGTTGTAGCGGTGCACGCCCATGTCCTTGAGGCGGTCCACCTGCTCCTGGGTCAGCATGCCCAGCGAGCAGGCGATCTGGATGTCGACCTCGTTGCGGATCGCCTCGATACCGGCAGCCACCTGGGCCAGCAGCCGCTCGTCGGGGCCGCGCACCGCGGCGACGATGCAGAACTCGGTGGCGCCGGTCTTGGCGGTCTGCTTGGCCGCCTCGACCAGGCTCGGGATGTCCAGCCAGGCACTGCGGACCGGGGAGGCGAACAGACCCGACTGCGAACAGAAGTGGCAGTCCTCCGGGCAGCCGCCGGTCTTGAGGCTGATGATGCCCTCGACCTCGACCTCGGGGCCACACCACTTCATGCGGACCTCGTGGGCCAGCGCCAGCAGCTCCTCGAGCTTGTCGTCGGGCAGCTGCAGCACCTGCAGCGTCTGATCCTGGTCGAGGCCGACGCCACGCTCCAGAACCTGCTCGCGAGCTACGCCCAATACATCTACGGCTGCCTGCGTCACCGAAAGTCCTCCTGTGGATCATGTGGGCCGGTCGAGCCGACACTTGAACACCGTTCAGGCTAGGGTAACGGTGTGCAACTCCACAAACCCGACGTGGTGGATGCGGCGACGGCCATCCTCGACAACTACGGCATCGCCGACCTGACGATGCGGCGCCTGGCTCGTGAGCTCAATGTCAGCCCGGGCGCGCTGTACTGGCACTTCGCCAACAAACAGGAGCTGCTCGGCGCCGTCGCCGACCGGATCCTTGAGCCCGTCCGTATCGAAAGCGCGGTGCCAGCATGGCCGGGCCGAATCCACCAGATCTGCGTGGCGTTGCGTGACGCGCTGTTGTCGCACACGGACGGAGCCGAGCTGGTCTCGTCCAGTTTTGCCGCCGGGCAATCCCGGATCGTCGTCGAAATCGTGGCGCAGCTCGCCGATGCCGCCCGACAAGCCGGTGTGGTGTCGCCCGATGACGAGTTGGCCGCACGCACGGTGCTCTATTACGTGCTGGGCTTCACCGCCGACGAACAATCGCGGCTGCAATGGGACGCCGCGGGGGCACTTGCCGATGAGCAGTCGGTGCTCAACCACGACACGTCGCGGCAATTCGACTTCGGCCTGCAATTACTCGTCGATGGGTTGGCAGTACGTGGCGCAAGCACGCTCAGCTCCGGCCGCGACATCCCGCAACGCAGCCAGGGCTGAGCCTTCGAGCGGTTTGTGCACGATTTCCAGCGGCAGCCGCGGAAGATCGTGCACAAATCACACGGTGAGCCCATCAGCCGATCGGGTGTTCGAGGCGTTTGTCGCCGTCCCAATGTCGTAGTCCGGTCACCTGCCCGACGATCTCGGCGGGGCGGCCGGCCACGCGCACCGCGGTGGCGAGCCTGGCCGGGGCCACCCGCCGGGCCAGCGTCACGTGCGGGGTCCAGTTCCTCGGTTCGGCGTGCGGCATCGGCGCCGGGTCCATGAACGGCAGGCACAGTCGGTACACGTCGGCCTGCATCTTGAGCAGCTCGTCGGTCGGGACCAGCAGGCGTGCGAGTACCCCCGCGGATCGCCCGAAGATCAGGGTCGCGCCGAGGCTGCACGGCAGCGGGAATCGGTCCACGAGCTCGGTCAGCACGGCATCGGCCCCGGCATCGATGTGTTGTGCGACGATCAGCGTCGCGTGGGGTCGGCCGGCCGGGGCCTGACTCGGAATATCCTTGTCGCGCAGCGTGTCCCAGATCCCGCGAACCACGGCCTCGGTATCGGGGTCGAAGACCAGCTCGACGGAGTGCACCATGTCAGATCAGGCCGGTCAGCCAGTCTCGGTCGAACGCGTCGGCGCACATCTTCTCGAACTCGGCCGCACTGGCGGTTCCTGCCCCCGCCGGCAGCACCGCGCGCACCGGCGCCAGTTGCGCCAGCGATTCCCGGTTGCCCGCCTCCGCCACGCCGGGGTTCTCAGGCCACGAGCCGATGACCAGACCGGCGCAGGCGATGCCCTGCCCAGCAAGTGATTCCAGCGTCAACGCGGTGTGGTTGAGGGTCCCCAACCCGGGTGACACCACCACAAGAACGGCTGCGGACAAATCCGCCGCGAGGTCGCGAAGCGTCACACCGTCGGCCCCGAGTTCAACCAGCAGACCGCCTGCTCCTTCGACCAGGGTCAGCCCGCCGGTGATCTCGGCGCCGCGCACGGCGTCGACCAACTCCGTCCGGGTAGGCAACGCGCACCCGGCTCGGTTGGCCGCCGCGACCGGCGCCAGCGGTTCCGGATAACGCCATCCGCCATGCAAATTCGCCACGCCGGACAGCCGGTTCACCTCACCGAGGTCGTTGTCGCCGTCGACTGTGCCGGTCTGTACCGGTTTGCACACCGCGACGTCGAGCCCGGCAAGGCGGGCCGCGCACGCCAGCGCGGCGGTCGTCACGGTCTTCCCGACCCCGGTGTCGGTCCCGGTGACGACCAGCGTGCTCACAACCGGGCCTTCGACAGCACCTCGGTCAGCACCTGGCGGGCCAGGTCCATCTCATCGGCGGTCAGCGAGGCCCGCGCGGTCAAGCGCAGCCGCGAGGTGCCCTCCGGCACCGTCGGCGGACGGAAGCAGCCCACCCGCACGCCGCGGTCCAGGCACGCGGCAGCCGCGGCCACCGCCACCTCGGGCTCACCGAGGATCACGGAGACGACAGCAGATTCCGGCACGGTGGCATCCCCGGAGATCCTGGCGAGTTCCGCGGCATGGTCCAAGACGGCTTGCGCGCGCTGCGGTTCGGCGGTCAGTACGCGCAGGGCGGCCCACGCAGCGCCCACGGCTGCGGGCGCCAACCCGGTGTCGAAGATGAACGGACGGGCCGCGTCGATCAGATGGGCACGGATCGCTTCCGGGCCGAGCACCACGCCACCCTGGCTGCCAAGGGCCTTCGACAGCGTCGTGGTCATCACCACGTCCGGCGATCCGGCCAGGCCCGCCTCATACAGCAGGCCCTGTCCACCCGGGCCGCGCACCCCGAGCCCGTGCGCCTCGTCGACCAGCAACAGCGCACCGCGCCGACGACAGACCGCGTGAAGTTCACGCAGCGGCGCCAATGCTCCGTCGGTGCTGAACACGGATTCGGTCAGCACGACTGCGCGCTGCTCGGTGCGCGCCGAAAGGGCGGCATCCACCGCGTCGACGTCTTGGTGCGGGGTGACGGTCACCCGGGCGCGCGACAACCGGCACGCGTCGACCAGGGACGCGTGGGTGAGAGCGTCGGAGACGATTAGCGAGCCGGGACCGGACAACGCGACGACGGCGCCGAGGTTGGCGGTGTAGCCCGAGGAGAAGACCAACGCCGACTCGGCGCCGACGAACGCCGCCAAGGCGGTTTCGAAGCCTTCGTGCAGTTCGGTGTTACCGGTGACCAGCCGAGACCCGCCGGCTCCCGCGCCCCAGGTGCGCAGCGCTTCGATGCCTCCGTCGAGCACCTCCGGGTGCTGCGACAAGCCCAGGTAGTCGTTGGAGGCCAGGTCCAGTTCGGTGGTCACGGCGGGGCGGGTGCGCAGCTCCCGACGCAGCCCGGCCTGCCGGCGCTGCTGCTCGACATCGGCGAGCCAGGCAAGCGGTGAAAGATCCGTGCGCGTCACGTGGTGCTCCTCGGTGGGCCGGCCATTGAACACGTCGGCGGTGCCGACCATTGAACACCGTTCAGGTTAGTGCACGCGCAACACCGACCATGCCCGCGGTGACCTGTTCCACCTCCGCCGGTGTGCAGATGAAGGGCGGCATGGCGTAGATCAGCTTGCCGAACGGACGCAGCCAGACGCCGTGACGCAAGGCAGCCAACGTGGCCACCCGCATGTCCACCGGCTCTTTCATCTCGATCACGCCGATCGCGCCGAGCACCCGGACGTCGGCGACCCCGGGCAGCTCCCGGGCCGGCTCAAGCCCCTCCCGCAGTCCGACCTCGATCTCGGCCACCCTCGTCGGCCAGTCGCCGCTGACCAGCAGTTCCACCGCAGCGACGCCCACCGCGCAGGCCAGCGCATTGGCCATGAACGTGGGCCCGTGCATCAGAGCGCCCGGCTCCCCCTCGCTGATCGTCCGCGCGACCTGTCGCGTGCACAGCGTGGCGGCCAGGGTGATGTAGCCACCGGTCAGCGCTTTGCCGACGCACATGATGTCGGGACTCACCCCGGCGTGCTCGGCGGCGAAAAGCTTGCCGGTGCGGCCGAATCCGGTGGCGATCTCGTCGAAGATCAACAGGACGTCGTGGCGATCGCAGATCGCGCGCAGATCCGCCAGGTAACGCGGGTCGTGAAACCGCATCCCGCCGGCGCCCTGGACGACGGGTTCCACGATGACCGCCGCGAGTTCGTCGGCACGAGCGGCCAGCTGCCGCTCGAAGGCCTCGCTGTACGCGGGCTCATAATCGGCGGGCACCGGCGGGGCGAAAATTTGCGGCACCAGAACTGAGTTTTCCCCGGCCCACAGCTCGTGCATCCCGCCGTCGGGATCGCACACGCTCATCGGGGTGAACGTGTCGCCGTGGTAGCCGCCGCGCCAGGTCATCAGCCGGTGCTTGGAGCCCCGGCCCAGACTGCGCCAGTACTGCAGCGCCATCTTCACCGCGACCTCGACGGATACCGACCCGGAATCACTGAAGAACACGGTCTCCAGGCCGGCCGGGGTGAGCTCGACCAGCAGCTGAGCCAGCCGCGCGGCCGGTTCGTGGGTCAGACCGCCGAACATGACGTGGTTCATGGTGGCCAGCTGGTCGGTGATGGCACGGTCCAGCACCGGGTGCCCGTGTCCGTGCACCGCGGTCCACCAGGACGCCATCGCATCGATCACCTCGATGCGGGCGCCGTCGGTAGGGTCGATCACAGTCAGCCACGCGCCTTTGGCACCCACCGCCACGACCGGCGGAAGTGCGTCGGAGCCCATGGCGCTGTAGGGGTGCCAGATGTGGGCCGCGTCGATGGCATTGATCTGCGCTGGGGTCAGCTCAGCCACAGTCGGGCAGCCTAGCCCTTTGCTCACAGACTGTGACGCACGCATCCGAAATATGAGCGGTAGGCCGATGTTAGGTAAATTGGCCTCGACCATGAAAACCCTTGATGCCCCCCGGACGGAGCCCGGCGCCGAATCCGGTTCCGTTTCGCGCGCTGTCATGGGTAGTCGTGCATCGGGTTTCTACCGCCACGATCTGGACGGACTACGCGGCATCGCGATCGCCCTGGTGGCGATGTTCCACATCTGGTTCGGTCGGGTTTCCGGTGGTGTCGACGTTTTCCTGGCGTTGTCCGGATTCTTCTTCGGCGGCAAGATCCTGCGGCTGGCAATCGACACGGAGGCGCCGCTGCGGCCCTTCCCCGAAGTGGTCCGGCTGATTCGGCGCCTGCTTCCCGCACTGGTCGTGGTGCTTGCCGCAGCCGCGGTGCTGACGATCCTCGTACAGCCCGAGACCCGCTGGGAAACATTTGCTGACCAAAGCCTGGCAAGCCTGGGTTACTACCAGAACTGGGAGCTGGCGAACACCGCGGCGAACTACCTCCGCGCCGGTGAGGCGGTCAGTCCGCTGCAACACATCTGGTCGATGTCGGTCCAGGGACAGTTCTATCTGGCGTTCCTGCTGGTGGTGTTCGGGTTCGCTTTCCTCGGCCGCCGGCTGTTCGGACGACACCTGCGTACCGCGTTCATCGTCCTGCTCAGCGCGCTGACCATCGCCTCCTTCGTGTACGCGATCATCGCGCACAACACCGACCAGGCCACCGCCTACTACAACAGCTTCGCCCGCGGATGGGAGCTGCTGATCGGGGCGCTCGCCGGGGCCCTCGTACCGGCGGTGCGCTGGCCGATGTGGCTGCGCACCCTGCTGGCCACCGTCTCGCTGGCCGCGATCCTGACGTGCGGCTGGTGGATCGACGGAGTCAAGGAGTTTCCCGGGCCGTGGACGCTGGTGCCGGTCGGCGCCACCGTCATCTTCATCCTGACCGCCGCCAACCAGATCGACGATCCAAGCGCGGGCCAACGGTTGCCCGCGCCCAACCGGATGCTGGCGACCAAGCCTTTCGTATCGCTGGGCTCGATGGCGTACTCGCTCTATCTGTGGCACTGGCCGCTGCTGATCTTCTGGTTGTCCTACTCGGGCCACGCCCACGCCAATTTCCTCGAAGGCACGGTCATCCTGCTGATCTCGGGCGTCCTGGCTTGGCTCACGACCCGCTACATCGAGGAGCCGCTGCGCTCGCAGAAATCAAAGGGCACCGCGCAGGCCGCCTCGCAGCCTGCCGTTCCGCTGCGGGTTCGCCTGCGACGGCCGACCATCGTCCTGGGCTCCATCGTCGGCCTGCTCGGTGTCGCGCTGACGGCCACCTCGTTCACCTGGCGTGAGCATGTCACCGTGCAGCGCGCCAACGGCAAGGAGTTGTCGGGGCTGTCGGCCCGCGACTACCCGGGAGCGCGCGCCCTGGTCGATCATGCCCGGGTGCCGAAGCTGCCGATGCGTCCCACCGTGCTCGAGGCCAAGGACGATCTGCCGGCGTCGACCACCGACGGCTGTATCAGCGATTTCGGCAACACCGACATCATCAACTGCACATACGGGGACAAGGACGCGGCGCGCACCATCGCGGTGGCGGGCGGGTCCCACGCAGAACACTGGATCACCGCGCTGGACCTGTTGGGTCGCCTGCACAACTTCAAAGTGGTCACGTACCTCAAGATGGGTTGTCCGCTCACCACGGAAGAGACGCCACTGGTGATGGGCGACAACCGCCCGTATCCGAAATGCCACGAGTGGAACGAAAAGGTGATGTCCCAGCTCATCACCGATCGCCCCGAATTCGTCTTCACCACCTCGACCCGGCCGTGGAACATCAAAGACGGCGACGTGATGCCCGGCACCTACATCGGCATCTGGGACACCCTCTCCAAGAACAACATTCCGGTACTCGCGATGCGCGACACACCGTGGCTCACCCGAAACGGCGAGCCGTACTTCCCGTACGACTGCCTGGCCAACGGCGGCGATTCCATCTCGTGCGGCATCGACCGGTCCAAGGTACTCTCCGACCACAACCCCACACTGGATTTCGTCGGAAGGTTCCCCCTGCTCAAGCCACTCGACATGAGCGACGCAGTGTGCCGCAAGGACTATTGCCGCGCAGTGGAGGGAAATGTGTTGATATACCACGATTCTCACCACATCTCCACGACCTACATGCGCACGATGACAGGTGAACTGGGCCGCCAGCTGGCGGCGGCCACCGGTTGGTGGTGAAGCCATGCCGCCGTCCGCAGTGCCGCCGTCTTCCGTTCCCACGCCGATGTCGACCGTCTGGCCCGGCGAGCCCTACCCGCTCGGTGCGACCTATGACGGTGCGGGCACCAACTTCTCGCTGTTCTCCGAGGTCGCCGAACGGGTCGAGCTGTGCCTGATCGCCAAGGATGGCAGCGAGCACCGGATCAATCTCGAAGAGGTCGACGGCTACGTCTGGCACGCTTATCTGCCGACGGTCACGCCGGGCCAGCGGTACGGGTACCGGGTGTACGGCCCATGGGATCCCGGCAGCGGACATCGGTGCGACCCGAGCAAACTGCTGCTGGATCCCTACGGCAAGTCGTTCCACGGCGACTTCGACTTCAGCCAGGCCCTGTTCTCCTACGACCTGACAGCTGACCCGCCCGGCACCGGCACCCCGCCCCAGGTGGACTCCCTCGGTCACACCATGACCAGCGTGGTGATCAACCCGTTCTTCCAATGGGGCTCGGACCGCGCACCCAAGACCCCGTATCACGACACCGTGATCTACGAGGCACACGTCAAGGGCATGACCCAGACGCACCCGGGGATCCCCGAGGAACTCCGCGGCACGTACGCGGGTCTGAGCCACCCCGTGGTCATCGAGTACCTCCAGTCGCTGAACATCACCGCGATCGAACTCATGCCGGTGCACCAGTTCATGCACGACCACCGACTGCTGGACCTCGGGCTGCGAAATTACTGGGGCTACAACACAGTCGGCTTCTTCGCCCCGCATTTCCAGTACGCGGCCACCCGGCACGCCGGCGGTGCGGTGGCCGAATTCAAGACGATGGTCAAGGCGTTCCACGACGCGGGTATCGAAGTCATCCTGGACGTGGTCTACAACCACACCGCCGAAGGCAACCACCTCGGTCCGACCATCAATTTCCGCGGCATCGACAACGCCGCCTACTACCGGCTACTGGACGGACAGCCGGAGTACTACAAGGATTTCACCGGCACCGGCAACAGCCTCAATGCCCGGCACCCACACACGCTGCAGCTGATCATGGACTCACTGCGGTACTGGGTGCTGGAGATGCACGTCGACGGTTTCCGGTTCGACCTGGCCTCCACTCTGGCGCGCGAATTCTATGACGTGGACCGGCTTTCGGCGTTCTTCGATCTGGTCCAGCAGGACCCCGTGGTCAGCCAGGTGAAGCTGATCGCAGAACCCTGGGATGTCGGTGAGGGCGGCTACCAGGTCGGCAACTTCCCCGGCCTGTGGACCGAGTGGAACGGCAAGTACCGCGACACCGTGCGCGACTACTGGCGCGGAGAACCCTCCACACTCGGCGAGTTCGCGTCCCGGCTCACCGGTTCCTCGGACCTCTACGAGGCCACCGGCCGCCGTCCCGGCGCCAGCATCAACTTCGTCACCTGCCACGACGGGTTCACCCTCAACGACCTGGTGTCCTACAACGAGAAGCACAACGAGGCCAACGGCGAGGACAACCGCGACGGCGAGAGCCACAACCGCTCCTGGAACTGCGGTATCGAGGGACCGACCGAAGATCCGGAGATCCTGGCGCTGCGCGCCAAGCAGATGCGCAACATCATGGGGACGCTGATGCTGTCCCAGGGCACCCCGATGATCGCCCACGGCGACGAGATCGGTCGAACCCAGCTGGGCAACAACAACGTGTACTGCCAGGATTCCGAACTGTCCTGGATGGACTGGTCACTGCTCGAGACCAACGCAGACCACCTGGACTTCACCCGCAAGGTGCTGGCATTCCGAAAGCGCCATCCCGCATTTCGGCGTCGCCGGTTCTTCGAGGGCAAACCGATCCGCAGCGGCGACCAGGTGCGCGACATCGCCTGGCTCACCCCGGCAGGTACCGAGATGACCCCGGAAGACTGGGGTACCGGCCTGGGCACGTGTGTCGCCGTGTTCCTCAACGGCGATTCCATCCCGGCCCCCAACGCCCGGGGTGAACGCGTCGTCGACGACACGTTCCTGTTGTGCTTCAACGCAAATGACCACGCGCAGGATTTCGTCACCCCGAACGGCGACTACGCCGCCGAGTGGACCGGGGACCTCGACACCGCCAGCCCGACAGGCGATTCCGATCTGGTCGTGGCCGCCGGCGAGAAGATCTCCCTACAGGCCCGCTCCCTACTCGTGCTGCGCAAGACGGCCTGACATGCCGAGCCCGGTCCTGTCCACGTATCGGCTCCAGATGCGCGGGGACTGCTGCACATTCGACGATGCGGTGAATCTGCTCGACTATCTGGACGAGCTGGGCGTCTCGCATCTGTACCTGTCCCCGATCCTGACCGCCGCGCACGGGTCCACCCACGGATACGACGTCACCGATCCCACCACGGTGTCGGCCGCTCTCGGCGGGCCGGAGGGCCTGCGGAAGCTCTCGGACGCCGCGCGGCGCCGGAACATGGGCCTGGTTGTCGATATCGTGCCCAACCACGTCGGTGTCGCGCACGCCGAACAGAATCGGTGGTGGTGGGATCTGCTGCGGTACGGCCGGTCCTCGGCGTACGCCGACTACTTCGACATCGACTGGGAGCTCGACGGCGGCCGGATCGTGTTGCCGGTCCTGGGTTCCGACGATGACGTCGCCGATCTGGTGGTCGACGGCGACCGGCTACGAGTGGGCGATCTGACGTTCCCCGTCGCACCGGGAACCGGCAGCGGCACCGGTCGCGAGGTCCACGATCGTCAGCACTACCGCCTGACCGGCTGGCGCAACGGGATCTGCGGTTACCGTCGCTTCTTCTCGATCACGTCGCTGGCAGCGCTGCGTCAGGAGGACCGCGCCGTCTTCGACGCGAGCCACGTGGAGATCAAGCGCTGGTTCGACGAAGGCCTGGTCGACGGTCTCCGCATCGACCATCCGGACGGATTGTCCGACCCCGCAAGCTATCTGCGGTGGTTGCGGGAGATCACCGGTCCCGAAGCCTGGATCGTGGCCGAGAAGATCCTGGCCGCCGACGAGACCCTCGATGCGTCGCTGCCCGTCGACGGCACCACTGGATACGACGCGCTGCGCGAGGTCGGCGGACTGTTCATCGCCCCGTCCGGACAGGGCACACTCACCGCGTTGAGCGGGCGCCCGGAACCCGCGGCTGAGCGGGCGCTGAAGTCGGCGGCCGTCACCGACACCCTGGCCAGCGAACTGGGCCGGCTGTGCCGCGCCATCACGACCGTCACCGCGAAGCACGACTCTCAGCTTCCCGCCGCGGTTGCGGCACTGATCAGCAGGATCGGCGTATACCGCAGCGACTATCCGGCGCTCGCCGCGATCCTGCCCGTTGCGATGCAGGAGACATCGTCCGCCGCACCGGAACTCACCGATGCCCTGTCCACCGTCGCAGTGGCACTGTCCGTCAGCCCCGAGGTGGTGTCCAGGTTCAACCAGCTGTGCGGGGCCGCCACCGCAAAAGCGGTCGAGGACTGCCTGTTCTACCGCGACGCCCGACTGGTGTCCCTCAACGAGGTCGGGGGCGCACCCGAGCTGTTCGGGGTGTCGATGGCCGAGTTCCACCAGCGAGCGGCGACGCGGACGCGTGCCTGGCCGAACACGATGACCACGCTGTCGACCCACGACACCAAGCGCGGGGAGGACGTCCGCGCCCGCATCGGCCTGCTGTCCCAAGTTCCTGTGACATGGGCCGATTCGGTCGAGCGGTGGACCACCATGTCCACTCCCCCGGACCGGGACACCGCACTGTTCCTGTGGCAGAACATCTTCGGTGTCTGGCCGGCCGACGGCAACGCCACCGAGGAACTTCGAAGCCGGCTGCACGCCTACGCCGAGAAGGCGATCCGGGAGGCCGCCACCCGAACGTCCTGGCACGACCCGTCCGCGGATTTCGAAAACGGCGTGCACGGTTGGCTGGACCGGGTGCTCGACGGGCCGGTCGCCGCCGAGTTGACCGCGCTGGTGAATCAGCTTGACGCGCACGCCCGCAATGACAGCCTCGGGCAGAAACTCATCCAGCTGACCGCCCCGGGCATACCCGACGTGTATCAGGGCACCGAGACCATCGAGGACAGCCTGGTCGATCCGGACAACAGGCGCCCGGTCGACTATGCGGCGCTGCGTGAGGCGTTGGTGCGTGGTGACGACGACAAGCTGCGGGTCACCATGACGGCGCTGGCGCTGCGCCGGGCCCGGCCGGCCACGTTCCTGGCCGGCGGCTACACCCCGATGCCTGCCCTCGGTAGCGCTGCGGCACACCTGGTGTCGTATCTGCGTGGTCAGGATGTGGTGGTGGCCGCATGCCGCTGGACCGTGGAGCTCGCCGAAACCGGCTGGGCCGAAACGACGTTGCCGCTGCCCGAAGGCCGGTGGCTGGATCTGCTCAGCGGCAGACGCTGGTCCGGCGCGGTGCCGTTGACCGACCTTCTGGCCGATTCGCCGGTGGCCCTGCTGGAGCGCACCGATGACTGAATTCACGGTGTGGGCACCCAATCCGAACCGCGTGCGAGTCGACGTGGACGGAACGCTGCACGAGATGACGCGCACCGGAGACGGCTGGTGGCACGCCGAGGTCGCCTGCCGCGCCGACGCCCGGTACGGGTTCGTTCTCGACGACGACCCGACGGTGCTGCCGGACCCTCGGTCGGCCCGCCAGCCCGACGGCGTGCACGGACCGTCCCAGCTGTGGCAGCCCGCACCGGACGCGTGGACCGATACCGGTTGGCAGGGGCGGTCGATCTGCGGCCGCGTGATATATGAGCTTCACATCGGAACCTTCACTCCCGAAGGCACATTCGATTCCGCCATCGAGAAACTCGACCACCTGGTGGATCTCGGTGTGGATTTCGTGGAGTTGATGCCGGTCAACGCCTTCAACGGACCCCACGGCTGGGGTTACGACGGCGTGCTCTGGTACGCGGTGCACGAACCCTATGGCGGACCCGACGGCCTGATCCGCCTCATCGACGCCTGCCACGCCCGTGGACTCGGTGTGCTGATCGACGCGGTGTTCAACCACCTCGGCCCGTCGGGCAATTATCTGCCGCGCTTCGGCCCGTACCTGACCACCGGCAGCAACCCATGGGGCAGTTCGATCAACCTGTCCGATGCCGATGCCGACGAGGTCCGCACGTACATCATCGACTGCGCGCTGCGCTGGATGCGCGACTTCCACGCCGACGGCCTGCGTCTCGATGCGGTGCACGCCCTGGTGGACACCACCGCGATCCACCTTCTCGAAGAGTTGGCAGCCGAAACCGATGCCCTGGCGGACGAACTCGGCAGGCCACTGTCGTTGATCGCCGAGAGCGACCTCAACGACCCCCGGCTGATCACCCCGCGCGACCGTGGCGGCTACGGCCTGACCGCGCAGTGGGACGACGATGTCCACCACGCGATCCACACCGCGGTGTCGGGTGAACGGCAGGGCTACTATGCCGATTTCGGATCGCTGGCCACGCTGGCGCAGACGCTGAAGCACGGGTACTTCCACGCCGGCACGTATTCGTCGTTCCGGCACCGCAGGCACGGCCGCCCGTTGGACACCGCCACCATCCCGGGCACGCGGCTGCTGGCCTACACGCTCACCCACGACCAGGTGGGCAATCGCGCTGTCGGCGACCGGCCGTCGCAGCTGCTGACTTTCGGCCAGCTGGCCGTCAAAGCCGCCCTGGCACTCGGGTCGCCCTATACGGCAATGCTTTTCATGGGCGAAGAGTGGGGATCATCCTCACCGTTCCAGTTCTTCAGCTCGCATCCCGAGCCGGAACTGGCCCGCGCCACCGCCGAGGGGCGCAAGGCTGAGTTCGCCGACCACGGCTGGGATGCCGACGAGATCCCGGACCCGCAGGACCCGGAGACATTTCTGCGGTCGAAACTGAAGTGGGACGAGGTCACCGACGGTGACCACGCGCGACTGCACAGGACCTACCGAGAATTGATCGCGTTGCGGCGCACTGAGCCTGACCTCGCCGATCCATGGCTGGATCACATGTCGATCGACTTCGACGAGGAGCAACGCTGGATCGTCCTGCACCGCGGAGCCCTGGCGATCGCCTGCAACCTCGGCGCCGATCCGGTATCGGTGCCGGTGACCGGCGACCTCGTCACCGCCTGGGAGGTCCCCGACATCGGTTCGGACGGCGCCAGATTGGCTGGTCACTCCTTCGCGATCCTGCGCAGCGAGCGCGCTCAGTAGACCTTCCGCACGGTCGTGGTGTCCGGGCCAACCCGGTCGCCGAGCGAGTTCGTCGGGCGCAGTTCCGCGAGCGCCAGACCACGCTCGTCGACCAGTATCGAACGAGCCTCGTCCGGCTCGAAAGCGTGCCGCTCACCCCACTGACGCAGAGCCACCACGATGGCGAAGAGGTCACGACCGGCCTGGGTCAGCGTGTACACCTGGCGCCGCCCTGACGCGGCTGCCTCCCGGTCGAGGATCCCGCGGTCGACGAGACGACGCAGGCGGTCGGTGAGGATGTTGCGCGCAATGCCCGTGCGCTGCTGAAAGTCGGTGAATGCCCGTGCGCCGTCCATGGCGTCGCGGACGATCAGCAGACTCCAGCGATCCCCGACCAGATCCAGCGTGCGCGCCACCGGACAGGTCGGATCGGTCCAGGGCACGTCGTTGCTGTGCGCCGACTCAGCCATCACGCCTCCTGAAGAGTTGCTGATTGAAACCATTCTGCCGTAGCGTTCAATTGGTTGCAATGTGCAACCAATTGAGGAGGGTGCATGGAACTGACGTTCGGCCTGCGGATGTTCTTCGCCACCGTGTGCGCGGTGGCCGTCGCGACGATCTACGCGGCACAGCCCGTGCTCGCGGGGATCGGCCGCGACCTGGGCGTGCCCGAGGCCGATCTGGGGTGGATCATCACGGCTGGGCAACTCGGCTATCTGGTCGGGCTGGTGGTTCTGGTCCCGTTCGGCGACATCATCGACCGGCGCCGACTCATCAGCGCGCACCTTCTCCTGGCCGCGATCGGCGTGACACTGGCCGCGGCCGCCACCCAGACCTGGCTGCTGCTCGCCGGGCTGGCGGTCGCCGGACTGTTCGCGGTCGTCGTGCAGACCACCGTCGCCTACGCCGCGGCGCTTTCCACGGCCGAGCAACGCGGCCGCACGCTCGGCATCGTGACCTCCGGAGTCGTCGTCGGCATCCTCGGATCACGCGTGGCGGCAGGAGGCCTCGCCTCGGTGTGGGGGTGGCGAAGCGTGTACGCCGGGTTGGCGGTGCTGTTGGTGGTGCTGGCATGCCTGGTCCCGACACTGCTGCCGCCCGACCCACGGCGCGGATCGACCGGTTACGCCGAGGTACTGACGTCGTTGACCCGACTGTTCGGCGACCGACTGTTCGTCTCTCGCGGGTTGATCGCGTTCTTCCTGTTCGCATCGTTCGGCACGCTCTGGAGCGGCCTGGCGCTACCGCTCACGGCGGCGCCCTGGCATCTCAGCACGGCACAGATCGGCCTGTTCGGAATCGCCGGCCTGGCCGGGGCTCTCGGTGCGGCTCGGGCCGGATTCTGGGCCGACTCCGGGTTCGCGAGCGCCGTCACCGGCGGGGCACTCGCGCTCCTCGCCGCGTCATGGCTGGCCATCGGACACGCATCGTGGTCCCTCGTCCTCGTCGCCGGCGGGGTCATCGTGCTCGATTTCGCGGTGCAGGCCGTCCATGTGAGCAACCAGCATCTGCTCACCACGGCCTATCCGGACCGGACCAGCAGCGTGATCGGCGGTTACATGTTCTTTTATTCGCTCGGGTCCGCCCTCGGGGCGACCGCCACGACGACGGTGTACGCGGTCGGTGGCTGGACCGCCTCCAGCATCCTCGGCGCCGCGTTCGCGGCCTGCGGTCTCGTCGTCTGGGCGATCAGCCGAGCGGCGCTCCGAACGCGACGATGAAGGACACCACTGCCAGCACGGCCGCGAAAAGCCGAAGATGGTCAACGCCTTTCGTCACCAGCTTCTCCGCCGCGACGACCCCGAACAGGACCACCATCAGCCACAGCGCGTGCGGGGCCACCACCATCGGCAGCATCATCGGACCGCACGCACCGGTGCACTGCAGGCCATTCCTGAGCCCCTCCTCGACGCAGGCCCGGTCGGCGCGCCACCCGTCGGCGGGCAGCGCCCGCACCCGGTGACAGGCTCGGAGCAAGAACCGCTTCCTGCGGGTCAGTTCCCACCCCGCCGCCACCGCCAGGAGCCCCGAAACCACAAGGGCACCTGAGGCTTCCGGCCCAATCAACCAGGCACCGGTGAGCCCGAGGACTCCGAACACCGACCACACCGCGAGATACCCGACCGCGAACATCGTTTGGCCACGTTGCCGCCGATGCCATTTTCCGTTCAACGAGATCGACCGCGCCGCGGGCAGCGCCGTCGGCAGCATCATCGCGGCTGCCATCAGCATCCATACCGCCGGCGAGGCCGGGAATTCCGGTGCACCAGAAGGTATCGCGGGACAACCGACCTCCAGCGCGCCCACGCCCGACGTGCCGTGGTGGTGAGCTACCGCGTGCGGCAGCGTCGAGCAATGCCCCCGCCCGCCGTGAGGCGGCATCGACAGGTGCAGAATCAACGCCCCGAGCCAGGCTGCCACCGCGGCTCCCAGCAGGCTCAGCTCGGGATGTGCCCACCGCAACCGCCGCCAGGCCGATGGCCGTGCCGCTCGGCTCGCTACGGCGGTCAGCGTCATTGCAGGAAGACGCTCACTCGCCCGACACGGGCATTCCCCGACTGCTGCGGCGCCGACGCCTGCGCGCCCGGCAGTCGGATCGGATGGGCGGCAGGCTCCACGTACTGCGGCACGAAGGTGACGCTGACCTGATCACTCCACCGGCCTTCGGCACTGAACCGCCGGTACAGCCCGGTGATGTCGAACGCGAGCCGCATGCCGCCGTGCTCATTGTCGGGGTTACTGGTTTCCTCGATTCCGAAAAAGGCTGCGACGCCGACGAAATGGTCGTCATCGAGCGCAGGCTCACCGCCACCCACGGCGAGATACACCTTGTAGGTCACCCCTACCGGGGCCGGCGACGTCACGTCCTCGATGCGCAGGAAAGCGCGAGACGCCGGGGTCGCCTCCTCGGCCAGCGGTCCCATCGGCGGCGCGATGCCGAACGTGACATGGGTGGTCTCCCCGGCGAGAGCGATCGGGTTGTCGGATGCTCCCACGAGTTCCGGCGGGTTCTCCGGTGCTGGTGCGGTCGGCATGAGAGCCTCCAGTGCGACAGGGGCGGTGATGTCCTCATAGCGGTAGCTGAGCTGGGTCGTGGTGTCGAGCACCTCTTGTACCGTCTCGCTGAGCGTCGCCCGGTTCTCGTCGTGGAAGTGGAACGTCACGCCGGTCAGCCAGGCCGGCTCCGCGGTGTTGGCGCGGTCGGGCATCGTCCGCCAGATCTCCCAGATCCGGTCGATGTTGGCATGGTGCAGCCAGAAGATCGGGTCCAGTGCGGCGGTATTGAACGAACCCATGAGCCCACCGACGCCCACGTGGACCGCGCCGTGAGGGGTTCCCTCGAGCGGTCCCATCGCCGAGCCCGGGTCCTCGCCACCGTGACTGAATCCGGTCCGCCCACCGGCGAACCCGCCGATCCCGGCGAAATCGGTCGGTGCCAGGGCACTCGTCAGGTCGACATCGGAGACAGGCAGCGACGAGCCGTCGTTGAGGTTCCGCCCGGGCACCCACAGCGGGTTGGGGGTGATCCCGTCCGCCAGGGTGGTGTCGAGAAAGGCCTGCGGTAGGCGTCTGCGGGCCGGATCGTCGCTGCTGTAGTTCCAATAGGGCAACGCCCACGTCGCCTTCGTCTGCTCGTCGACGTCGTCGAGATCCTGAATGGCCGCCCAGATGATCCGTTCGAACCACTGCAGATACATCCGGTGCCAGGGCAGGAAGTACCAGCAGAAGTGCTGGCATTGGTTGCGGAAGTTGTCGGGATTCACTGTGGTGCCGTGGATATCGGACTGGTACTGCCAGCCGATCGGGTCCAGCTGGTCGGCATCGGTGCGTTCGATCAGCACCTGCACGGCGCGGGCGTAGGCGTAGATCGTCGGGTGCCAGTGATCGATCTGGTCGAGCGTCCAGATGTCGTGCCGGACCCGGGTAGCCGCCTCCGCAACCGTGACCCCGAGCCGAGGCGCGGTGGCACCGAGAGTGTCACCGGAATTGATGAGGTGTTCGGTCATGGTTGGGACGGTAGGCATCCGCCGACGGGGAGGCGCGCGTAGATCACTACCTGTATTCGGTACCCACGCCATCGCCGCAATTTTCGAGTAGACGACTACGCACGAAATCGCCGCGCCCGGGACGCATGATCAGGCCATGAACGACAACGGGTTAGAGAGCTTCGCACTACACAGCGCGGACAGGTACCAGGGCCCGGCAGTACAGGCCATCAACGAGGAGGCCGTGCGGCCCGATGCGGCCCCCGCCGTCGACGTGGCGACGCTCGATCCGGAATCTGCAGCACGCCGCTACCTGAATCAGATGATCGCCAGCCCGGAGGTACCGTCCATCACCGACAGCAGCGCGGGCCCGGGCACCGAATACCGGACCCTGGGCACCGAGTCCATACCGCTGACGGACTCCACTGTCGTCAAATTCGCCCAGTACCGCCAACGCATCCCGATCTACGGCTCACTCGTCACGATCGAGCTCGACGACGCCAACAACATGCTGGCCGTGAACTCGGCGATCGGAAATCCCGACGGCGTCGATGCCGTGGCGTCCATATCGCCGGCACAGGCTCAGGACGTGATCGTCAAGGACGCGGGCAGGGACGCGCTACCGTTACCGGAGCCGCCCCGGCTGTACTTCTATTTCGACAGCAGCTCCAGCCCCGGCGTGTGGCGGCTGGTCTACATCGCCAAGAACGTGCAGCGGCACCGCAAGCGAACCTCGGACGGCCACCCGGAGACCCTGCCGGAGCTCTTCGACTACGTCGTCGACGCCCATTCCGGCGATCTGGTGACCAAACTTCCCCGCACCCAGACCATTTCGTGGACTTTGGAGGAACTGGACTCCACCGATGCGCTCGGAAAGACCCGACGCATCCGGGCCGAGCGCGACGAGAACGACAACAAGCGGCTGGTTGACCCGACCAGGCGCATCGAGACCTACGATTTCGGGTTCCGCAGGATCGAGTCGCAGTTCCGCTCCCTGCCGGGCACCGCGCCGATCTCCAACCCGCCCGCCCCATGGAGCCCGGCAGCTATCAGCGCGCATGCCAATGCCCAGGAGGTGGCCGACTACCTGCTGAACACGCTGCAACGCAACGGCCTCGACAACCAGGGCGGCCCGTTCATCTCCTCCATCAACTGCACCTCGATTCAGGATCCGACACCCCAGGAGTGGCGCAATGCCGCCTGGATCGGCACCCAGATGGTGTACGGCCAGCGCAGCGTGAACGGTGAATTGCGGTCGTACGCGGTGGCCGTCGACGTCGTCGCCCACGAGATGACGCACGGACTGACCGACCACACCGCCCGCCTCGAATACAAGGGCGAATCCGGCGCCCTCAACGAGTCCTATTCGGACATCATGGGAACGATCATCGCCAACTCCCAGAAACCCGACATCGACAGCTGGAACTGGGAGATGGGCGAGGACCTCGACGGCACCGGGGTGCCGCTACGCGACCTGAGCGATCCGACCCGGCGAGGTCAGCCCGGCCACATGCGCGATTACGTGAACACCACCCGAGACAACGGCGGGGTACACACCAACAGCGGCATCCACAACAAGGCCGCGTACAACGTGATCAGCGCGAAGAACGGCCAAGGCCACCTGTTCACCCCGCAGGATGTCGCGGCCCTGTTCTATCTCGCTCTGACCCTTCACCTTTCGCGAACATCGGGATTCAGCGACAGTCGGCGTGCCGTCGAACTCGTGGCCAAGTCGCTGTTCCGCAAGGATCCGCAGGACGTCCTGGACGAGAAAGTCAGCGCGATCAGCGCCGCGTTCGAGGACGCCGGGATCCAAGCCTGAGACTCAGGTCAGATACCGGTACGTCGGCGACCCCGGCTCGAGCAGCTCGACGTGGATATCGGAATCCCGCATCCGGGCCAGCAGACCTTCCAGGTCGGTGGCTGCACTCAACTCGACGCCGCACAACGCCTCGCCGGTCTCCCGGTTGTTGCGCTTGACGTACTCGAACAAGGTGATGTCATCGCCCGGCCCGAGAACCTCATCGAGGAAGCGGCGCAACGCCCCCGGCTCCTGAGGGAAGTCGACCAGGAAGTAGTGCTTGAGGCCAAGGTGCACCAGTGACCGCTCGACCACCTCGTTGTACCGGGAGACGTCGTTGTTGCCACCGGAGATCAGGCAGACCACGGTGGAACCGGGCTCGATGTCAGCCTCCAGCAACGCGGTCACGGACAGCGCACCCGCGGGCTCGGCGATGATGCCGTCGTTCTGATACAGGTCGAGCATCGCGGTGCAGACAGCACCCTCGTCGACGGTGGTGAGAGCGACCATGTCGCCTGCCGCGGCCAGCGCGGCATAGGGCAGCGCTCCGGCCCGTGCCACCGCCGCGCCGTCGACGAACTGATCGACGTGCTCAAGGGTCACCGGTTCCCCCGCAGCCAGGGCGGCGATCATCGACGCCGCACCCGCAGGCTCCACCCCGAGTACCGACGTGTCCGAGGCACGCTCGGCGAGATACGTGGTGATACCGGCGATGCAGCCGCCGCCACCGACGGGGACGATCACCAGGTCCGGCTCTTCATCGAGCTGTTGGAGCAGTTCGGCGGCGATGGTGCCCTGGCCCGCCATCGTGCGCACGTCGTCATACGGGGGTACGAGAGTAGCTCCGGTTCGTGCGACGTCGTCCAGCGCTGCGGCGGCGGCCAGGTCGTATGTCGACCCGACGGCGATCAACTCGATGAACTCGCGGCCGTGGTACAAAATCCGGTCCCGCTTCTGCTTCGGCGTCTTGGCCGGTACGTACACCCGACCATGGGTCCGCATCGACCGGCACGCCATCGCGAATCCCTGGGCGTGATTACCGGCCGACGAACACACCACACCGGCGGCCAGCTCTTCGGGCGAGAGCTGGGCCATCAGGTTGAAGGCCCCGCGCACCTTGTAGGAACGCACCGCCTGCAGGTCCTCGCGCTTGAGGTAGACATTGGCGCCGGTCGCCTCTGAAAGGCGCTCGTTGAACTGCAGCGGGCTGCGGGTGACCACCCCGGAAATTCGCTCGGCGGCCTCATCGATGTCGGCGGCAGTCAGGGGCGCAGCCAGCGGGGACACTCGGGAGCCTTTGCTCAGATCGGCAGTCACCGTTCAATGGTGCCACTGGCCAGGCGTTTCACCGCAGGTGGGTGGGCCGACCCACCGGATCGGGCACCAAATCGCCGAAATCCGCCATATCTGGTTACTCCGGCCGCGGAACTGGGAAAATAACCACCATGCGGCACATCCAGCAGCGGCTGGCGACGTGCACGGTCTTGGTCACCGCGCTGGCGACGTCCGCATGCACGACGCACACGAGCATCCCGGCAGATGCCTACACAGCGCGGGTGGCCATCAACAACGAGCAGCTGCCGGAGACGTACTCGGTGGAGTGCACGCAGGTGAACTGGTTCTGGACCATCGAAACCCTGCCGAAATCACCGGGCTTCAGCGCAATCATCCAGACCGGCGGCACCATCGCACCGAAGGTGTTCCGGATGGACGACCTGGCCGGATTCACCGGCAGCTCGTACCGCGCGACATCTGACAGTCAGGCCGGCATCAAGGGCACCACATTCCACATCAGCGGTACCGCGCTCGGTTCGTTCACCGACCGCCCTACCAGGCAGGCCGAGGTCCAGTTCCGGATGGATGCCACCTGCTGAGCACTCTGGACCGATAAAGCGACACGCCTGATCCAAGGTTTCGGTTGGCCGAAATCATTGTTGCGAGCTATCGTCAACATATGACCACCGCCGGGAACTTTCGCAGCGCCACCTCCCGGGCCGATCACCAGGTCGACATCGCCGGGGTGCCCTGGCCGACCTACAAGCTGATCGCCCTGGCGATCGGTGCCCTGGTGCTGGTGGTCGTCGGTCTGGCCACCATGAGCGCGGCACCCGCCGTACTCTCGGCTGCCGCAGCCACCATCGTGGCCTGGCTCGGACTGGGCCACTTCTCGCCTTCTGATCAGTGACCTTCCAGCAGCCTGCGCAGCGTCTCTAGGTCGGCCGCCACTGCGGCGACATCTGCCTCGAACTGGTCATCCGTCATTCCCGGCCGCTGCCGCACCGTGAACACCACCTCACACGACGGCACGTCCGGTCCGGCCGGAACCACCCGCATCGGGTTGTACACGGCCTCACCCGAGGGCAACCGCACCACGTGATCGAGCACGCCCAGCGCGTTCGTCGCCGTGAATTCGACGGTGACCTCGCCCATCGGTGAGTCAGCCACCCATCCCCGCCCGGTGAGGCGCAGCCCACCCTCGGCCAGTCCTGCCGCCCACGTGGCCAACTGCCGCGGATCGGAGGCGTACGAGTACACCGCCTCGGGGGTAACGTCGATCCACACGCTCACATGCCTGCTCCGCATGGTTCCACCGTAGGCCACGCCGCGTGCTCATCTGGGATCGCAAGGGCGGTAAACGTTTTCGCCCAACTGTTCAGCCGCTGAGCGGGTGTACCGTCAGATTTGTGGGTATTGCGACGACGGGTCTGACCCCGGTAGAGGAAACCGCATTCCTGACCCTGTACGCCAGGGCGCTCGACAGCCGATGGGCCCGTCCGATCCTCGGCGACACCATGGCCGACGAGGCGGTCGGACAACTCGATTACGACTTCGCCGGTCTCGGGGTGCAGACCAGTGTGGTGTGCCAGTCGGCGCTACGCGCCAAGATGCTCGACGACCGGGTCCGGACCTTCGTCGCCGCCCATCCCGACGCGGTGGTGGTCGATCTCGGCGGAGGCCTCGACAGCGGCGTACATCGAATCTCGCCGCCGGCCACGGTCGACTGGTACAGCGTGGATCTACCGGGGATCAGCGAACTGCGCGACCGCGTCATCCCGCCTCTCCCCCAGGCGCACACCGTTGCCGCATCGCTGGCCGACCCGGACTGGACCGATCCGATTCCCTCCGACCGACGCACGATCCTGGTGGCGGACGGGCTGTTCGCGTTCCTTACCGAACCGGTGATCGCTGGCATCTTCCGGAAAATCACCGAACACTTCGATTCCGGGGAAGTCACCTTCAACGACTACGGCCGCATCGGGTGGATGAGTAGGGCTGCCCTGAAGTTCTTCCCCGCCAAGATGTTCAAGGACGTCGGAAGCCAGTGGGGCTACCCGGGTTTCAAGGACGCCCACCATCCCGAAACCTGGACCCCGCGACTGCGCCTCGTCGAGGAAACCAGCCTGACCGGTGAACCCGAGGTCGACCGCTTCCCGGGCCTCCTGCGCATCGCCACACGCGCGAGCGGCCTCACAAAGGCCACGGCCCGTAAGGCGCGCATCCTGCGGTACCGCTTCTGACCCGTCGTCGCCATTACCCGTGAGGTAGTCGACCGAATCGGTACCTCGCGTCATCGTTGAAGCATGCCGCTGTCCATCGGGATCATGCTGCCGAGCCGTGAAACCGCGATGACGGGCCGTCACGATGCACGGGGACTGATCGAATTCGCCCGGATCGCAGAGGAATCGGGCTTCGACTCGGTATGGACGGGCGATTCCGTTTTGGCCCGCACCCGCGTTGATCCACTGACATTGCTCGCCGCCGTGAGTGCCGGCACCTCCCGCGTGGGCCTAGGTACCGCCGCACTGATCGGTCCCCTGCGCCCACCGTTGCCGGTCGCCGCACAGGCCGCCACGGTCGACCAACTCTCGGGCGGCCGGCTGATCCTCGGCCTGGGCTCCGGATCTCCGCTGCCGGAAAGCCGTCGCGAATTCGAGGCGCTGGCAATGCCGTTCACCGGCCGGGCCCGCCGCCTCGACGAGGCCGTTCGACTGTGGCGGCAGGGGTGGTCCGGCGAGACCCCATTCAGCGGGCTCCCGCCTGCCCGGGCGGGCGGGCCACCGCTGTGGCTGGCCGGCGGAGACTCCGAACGGGTCATCGCGCGGGTGGCCGAAGGCTACGACGGTTGGCTGCCGTACCTTCCCGACGCCGGCGCGTACGCGCGGGCCTGGGCGCGCATCAGTCAGTTGACGTCCCGCACCGTCACGCCCGCGCTGTACGCCACGGTGTGCATCGATACCGACCGCAGCCGCGCCAAGGACACGCTCGACACCTACACCAGGGCCTACTACCGCCAACCGCTCGATGTGATGAGCTCGTTTCAGGCGATCTGTGGTGGATCGGCAGAGGAATGTGCGGACTGGCTGACCGGCTACATCGAGGCCGGGGCGCGACACCTGGTCCTGCGGATCGGCGTGCTGGACCCGCATCCGCAGATGATTGCCGACCAACTGCTCCCGCTACTGCGTCAGGCCGGCAGTTTGCCGTGAATCCCGCAGGTACACAACTCGATCGACGGGCACGTGCAGCGCATCCCCCACTCGATGATGGCCCGCGCCCGGGCCAGCGCCTCCAGTTGCTCATCGATCTCGGCGAGCTTGGTCTGCGCCAGCTCACGAGCCATCGGGCGGCCGGGAGTGTCGTCCTGCAGCAGCAGCCCGATCTCGGTCAACGAGAATCCGGCCAACTTGCACAACCTGATCACCTCCAGGCGCATCAGGACCGACTCCTGATAGCGGCGCTGCCCGCCGACCCGCTGCGGCGCGGGCAACAGCCCGACCTGCTCGTAATAGCGCAATGCGGTCTGGGCGACCCCGCTGCGCTGCGTGACATCGCCGATGGTCAGCGTCGCGCCCATCTGCCCTCCTCGCCGAGCTTGACTTAGAGCCAACTCTAAGTCGTTCACTGGCTGCATGCCACACACCGACACCCTCGAAACCCTCGGCCGCTCCCACTACGCCCTGCTGCGCAGCTTCCGCCGCGACGGCACCGCGGTCGACACCCCCATCTGGTTCGTCCTCGACGGCCGAAGCGCGCTGTTCCGCACCAAGATCGGCCCGAAAACCCGCAGGCTCACCACCCGACCCGATGTCGAACTGGTGGTCTGCGACTACAAGGGACGGATCACCGGGAACACCTGGCTGACCGGCCTGGCCACCGTGCTCGGAGGCGACGATGCCCAAGCCGCCAACCGCGCCCTGCACCGGCGCTACGGATGGCAGTGGAACATCGTGCCGCTCCTGAAGATCCCCGGCGTCACCAATGTGCACAGCAGCCTTCCGCTGCGGGAGAAGCTGCGACGGGCACGTGATCGTGGGTTATGGCCCGACAGCGCCATCGTGCGGGTGGAGTTGGCCGCTACCCCAGGCACCCAGGACCGAGCAACGCCTTGAGGTCACCCATCAGCGCCGAGGAGGGGGTCACCCGCAGCGACTGATCCAGCTCCAGCGTGGTGATCCGCTCGCCGCTGATCAGCCTCAGATGCACCTGTGAGGTGCCGGGATGATTGGCCAGCACCTGCTTGAGCGCACTCACCTTGTCGATCGTGCACTGGCGGGTGGGCAGGCTCACCGCCAGCGGGCGGTCGGCCTGGGCGCTGCTGAAGTCCGGCACCACCAGTTCGTGGGCGATCAGCGAGATCCGGTCGTCGCGCGCCGCCACCTTCGCCTTGACCAGGACCACCACGTCATCGGCGATCTCGTGACCGAACAGGGAGTACGTCTGCGGGAAGAACAGCACCTCGATGCCACCGGTGAGGTCTTCCAATTGAGCTGACGCCCAAGGCAAGCCGTTCTTGTTCACGCGGCGGTTGACCGAGGCCAGGATGCCGCCGACCACCACCTGCGCGTCGTTGGCGACGTCGCCGTCGAGAATCGCCGGGATCTGCGTGTCGACCTGGTTGGCCAGCAGGTGGGCGACCCCGTTGAGCGGATGACCGGACACGTACAGGCCCAGCATCTCGCGTTCGAGGGCGAGCTTGTGTTTGTCCTCCCACTCCTCCTCGGGCACCTTGATGGTGAAGACCGCATCCGTGCCACCACCGTCGTCGGCACCGCCGAACAGGTCGAACTGACCCATGGCCTCGGCCTTCTTGGTGCCGAGCACCGAATCGACGGCGTCGGTGTGCACCAGGAACAGCCCCTTGCGGGGGTGGCCGAGCGAATCGAACGCGCCCGCCTTGACCAGCGATTCGGTGACCTTCTTGTTGCAGGCCGCGATGTCGATCTTGTTGAGGTAATCGGAGAAGTCGGCGTACTTGCCCTTCTCGGTGCGGGTACTGATCAGCGACGCAACGACATTCGCGCCCACGTTGCGGATCGCGCCGAGACCGAACCGGATGTCGTCGCCCACAGAGGCGAAGTTCTGCACCGACTCGTTGACGTCGGGCGGCAGCACGGTGATGCCGAGCCGGCGGCAGTCGGCGAGGTAGACCGCGGCCTTGTCCTTGTCGTCACCGACCGAGGTGAGCAGACCGGCCATGTACTCGGCGGGATAGTTCGCCTTGAGGTAGGCCGTCCAGTACGACACCAGGCCGTAGCCGGCCGCATGGGACTTGTTGAACGCGTACCCGGCGAACGGGAGAATGGTGTCCCACAAGGCTTTCACCGCAGCCTCGGAGAAGCCGTTGGCGGTCATGCCTTCCTTGAAGCCCTTGTACTCGGCCTCGAGCACCTCAAGCTTCTTCTTACCCATGGCCTTACGGAGCGCATCGGCCTTACCCATGGTGTAGGAGGCGACCTTCTGCGCGATGAACATGATCTGCTCTTGGTAGACGATCAGGCCGTACGTCTCGGCGAGGATGTCCTTGAGCGGTTCTTCTAGCTCGGGATGGATGGGCTTGATCGCCTGGCGGCCGTTCTTGCGATCGGCGTAGTCGTTGTGGGCGTTCATGCCCATCGGGCCGGGACGGTACAGCGCCAGCACCGCAACGATGTCGTTGAATCCGGTGGGCTGCATGCGCCGCAGCAGGTCACGCATCGCGCTGCCGTCGAGCTGGAACACGCCAAGGGTGTCGCCGCGGCCGAGCAGCTCGTAGGCCGCCGGATCGTCGAACGGCAAGGTGTCCAGATCCAGGTCGATCCCCCGGTTTGCCTTGATGTTCTCCAGGCAGTCACCGATGATCGTCAGGTTTCGCAGGCCCAGGAAGTCCATCTTCAGCAGGCCGATGGCCTCACACGACGGATAGTCCCAACCGGTGATGACCGCGCCGTCCTGCGGCCGCTTCCAGAGCGGGATCGCGTCGATGAGCGGCTCGGAGCTCATGATCACCGCGCAGGCGTGCACGCCCGCGTTGCGCACCAGGCCTTCCAGGCCACGCGCCGTCTCGAAGATGGTCCGCACGTCCGGATCGGTGTCGATCAGGGCGCGAACCTCGGCGGCCTCCTTGTACCGCTCGTGGTTGGGATCGGTGATCCCCGACACCGGGATGTCCTTGGCCATGATGGGCGGCGGCAGCGCCTTGGTGATCCGGTCGGCGATCGCGAAACCCGGCTGGCCGTAGTGCACGCGGGCCGAATCCTTCAGCGCCGCTTTGGTTTTGATGGTACCGAAGGTGATGACCTGGGCCACCCGGTCACTGCCCCACTTGTTCGCCGCGTACCGCAGCATCTCGCCGCGGCGGCGGTCGTCGAAGTCGATGTCGATATCGGGAGCCGACGGGCGTTCGGGGTTGAGGAAGCGCTCGAACAGCAGACCGTGCGGGATCGGGTCGATGTTGGTGATGCCCAGCGCATAGGCCACCAGCGACCCGGCCGCCGATCCACGGCCCGGGCCCACCCGGATCCCGACCGAGCGGGCGTAGTTGATCAGGTCGGCCACGATCAGGAAGTAGGACGGAAAGCCCTTCTCGCAGATGACCTTGATCTCGTAGGTCGCCCGATCGGTGTACTCCGTGGGCACGGGCGCGCCCCGGAAGCGGCGCTCCAGCCCGGCCTGCACCTCATGCGTGAGCCACGAGTTCTGGTCGTGGCCATCGGGAACCGGGAACACCGGCATCCGGTCGGTGGGTGTCCACACGTCGGCATAGGACTGCACCCGCTCGCCGATCAGAACCGTGGAGTCGCACGCGCCCGGCACCTGCGAGTCCCACAGCGCGCGCATCTCGTCGGCCGACTTGAGGTAGTAGCCGTCGCCGTCGAACTTGAACCGGTTCGGGTCCGAAAGGGTCTTGCCGGTCTGGATGCACAGCAGGGCCTCGTGGTTCTGCGAGGCCTCCCGCGTGACGTAGTGGCAGTCGTTGGTGGCCAGCGGCGGGATGTTGAGCTTCTGCCCGATCTCCAGCAGGCCCTCGCGGACGCGGCGCTCGATGTCGAGGCCGTGGTCCATCAGCTCGAGGAAGAAGTTCTCGGGGCCGAAGATCTCGCGCCATTTGGCCGCCGCCTCCAGCGCCTCCTGACGGTGACCGAGCCGCAGCCTGGTCTGCACCTCACCGGACGGGCAGCCCGTGGTCGCGATGATCCCTTCGGCGTGCTCGGCGATGATCTCGGCGTCCATGCGCGCCCACTTGCCGAGCTGACCTTCGAAGGACGCCAGCGAGGACAGCTTGAACAGGTTGCGAAGACCGGTCGCGTTCTCCGCGACCATCGTCATGTGGGTGTAAGCACCGCTACCCGAGACATCGTCGCTCTTCTGGCTCGGATCGCCCCACTGGACACGCTTGGTCTCGAACCTGGAGGCCGGCGCGATGTACGCCTCGATGCCGATGATCGGTTTGATCCCGGCCTTGGTCGCCGAGTTGTAGAACTCACTGGCGCCGAACATGTTGCCGTGGTCGGTCATACCGATCGCGGGCATGCCCAGACGCTGCGCCTCGGCCAGCATCGGGGTGATCTTCGCGGCGCCGTCCAGCATCGAGTACTCGGTGTGGTTGTGCAGGTGGACGAAGGAGCCCGAAGATGAACCGCTCATAGGGTGGCCAGTCTATTGCCGACCACCGACACCCTCCGGGCGTGTCGCGAGGCGTGTCTGCGCAAGCGAGTCAGAGATCACGATCGGCGACAGACAGCAACCCACCGCCGATCACGATCTGAAGTTGCTTAGCAATCGCAGATACATCAACTGGCCGGCGTTGCCAACCGCAGTAGGCGCCCATTCCCCACAGCATCGCGTACAGCAACTCGACCAGGCTCACCTGGTCGGTGTGCGGTGGTAGCTCGCGCCGGTCGACCGCCTCGGCGACCAGGTCGCCGAGGAATCCCCTGGTGGCCGCGACCGTGGCGGCGGGCAGATCGGGATGCCGGTACGACTCGAGCCGGGCGTTGACCAGGAACCCCACCAGGGAACCGTCCCGATGCCACACCTCGACCACGGCATCGATGTACGCATGCAACCGATCCAGCGTTCCATCATGCTGTTTCGCGACGCGAATACAGGACGTGACCACCTCATGCGCCTGCTGGAGCAAGGCACCGTAGAGATCCTCGCGAGTGGCGAAGTAATAGTTCAGCGTGGGGCGGCTCAGGCCGCTGCGCTTGGCGATCTCCTGGAATGTGGTCGCCGCGTAACCGCGCTCGTTGATGATTTCGTAGGCCGCCTGCATGATGCGGTCACGGGTTTGCGCCGCATCGGCACCGACCGGGCGACCCGGCCCTCGACGGGCGCTCCGAGACCTGCCACGCGAAGTCATCTAGCAAACCCTATGGCATTGCCATATTGACGTCAAAAGGCCACCCCGCAAATACCGCATCCAATGCGGAATCAGCGCAGGGTCAGCACGCGGTCGGTCAGGTAGGCCCGCACCGCATCGTCGGTGGTCAGATCGATGGCCCGGCGGTAGGCCGCCGCGGCCTCGTCGACCCGCCCCGCCTCGGCGAGGAGATGGCCGCGCGTGACCCAGGCAGGCTGAAAACTCTCGACCGTCCGGTCCCTGATCGCGTTCAGGGCACGCAATCCCGCGTCGGCGCCGTCCAATTCACCGTCCAGTGCCGCCAGGGCCACCGCGGCACCCAACGACGGCGCCACCCGCATCAGCGCCCGATACAGCTTGCGCAAGGCGTCCCGGTCGACACCGGCCGAACAGTGCGCCGATTGAATCGCCGCCTCGTACTGGAACCGTCCAGGACGCCCGAAACTGTGGGCCCGGGCCAGCAATCGCTCCCCGCGCGCATACAACTCGGCATCCCACCTGCCGCGGTCCTGATCGTCCAGGGCGACGAAGTTGCCGTTCCGATCGAAGCGCGCCGGGCGCCGGGTCTCGCACAGGCAGATCAGTGCGGCCAACCCCAAGACCTCGGGCTCCTCGGGCAGCAACTCGACGAGCACCGTTGCCAGGTGGAGCGCCTCCGCCGCCAGCGACTCGATGGCCGGCCGCTGCGGGATCGACAACCAGTCGATCGAATATGCGCCGTAGACCGCCTCGAGTACCTCGGGCAGGCGCGCGGCAAGGTCGGCGCGTTCGGGCAGAGCGAACGGGATGCCGGTGTCCCGGATGCGCTTCTTGGCCCGGACCAGCCGCTGCGCCATCGTCGCCGGGGCGACGGCGAACGCAGCGGCGATGGCTGCCGCGTCCACCCCCAGCACCGTCTGCAGCATCAACGGGGTACGGATGTCGGCAGCGATCGCCGGGTGCGCGCACACCAGCATCAGCTCGAGCCGACGGTCGGGAATGGCCGCCGGTTCGATCCCGTCATCGGCGACGTCGTCGTCTTCGGCCCATGGCCCCGTCAAGCGATGAGCCGGCGATTTCCACATGTCCCGCAGCCGATTACGGGCAACCGTGAGCAACCAGGCTTCCGGGTTGGCCGGGATGCCGTCGCCGGGCCAGCGCTGTAGCGCGCGTTCGAAGGCGTCGGCCAACGCGTCCTCGGCCGCGGCGATGTCACGGCACTGTGCTGCCAGCAGCGCAAGCAGCCGGCCGTAGGACCGGCCGACCACCTGCGTGAGCCGCTCGGAAGCCGGCGTGTTCAGGGCGTGTACCAGCCCCGGCCGCGGCCGTAGGTCACCGCGACCGGTCTGATCTCGATCGAACCCCACGCCGCGGCGGGGCATTTCGCCGCCCAGGCCAATGCCGCATCGAGGTCGGGCACGTCGATCACGAACACCCCGCCCAACCGTTCCCTGGTATCGGCGAAAGGTCCGTCCTGGATCTCGGCCGTGCCCGTGCGGGCGGTGTAGGTCGTGCTGGCCGACGCCGACTGGAGCACCTGGGTGCCGACCAGGACGCCGGCTGCATCAAGGTCATCGGCGTATCGGGCGAACGCGGCCTGGGCGGGTTTCATGTCCTCCTCGGTCAGGCCCGCCTCCGGCCCCTCCTGGTAGTGCATGAGCAAGCAGTACTGCACGGTGTCCTCCTGGGTCTCGATTCCAGCCTGTCACCGTGATGACGATTCCGGTTCCACCTGATCGACAATCTCGGCCATCGAATCTGCCGGTTTTCTACGCAGTGCACTGAACGTCATGATCACCAGCGCCACCCAGATCAGGGCGAATCCGACCCACCGGCCGGGCGGCATCGGTTCGTGGCCGATGAACACCCCCCAGGCCATCTGCAGGCCCGGGTTGAGATAGAAGAGCAGTCCCAGCGTCACCATCGGCAACCGCTGTGCGGCCGCGGCGAACAGCAGCAACGGCACGGCGGTGACCGGCCCCGCAAGCAGCAACAGCACCGCATGCCACGGGCCATGGTTGAGGAAGTTCCCCCGGCCCAACACCTCCAGAGCGATCACGTAACCACCGGCGAGAGGAAGCGCTACCAACGTTTCCACGGCCACGCTGACCCGCGGATCGGCCTGCACCACCTTCTTGACCAGGCCGTACACCCCGAAGGACAGTGCCAGGACGACCGCGATGTAGGGCGGTGCACCCACTTCGGCGGTCAGGATGGCTACCGCGATGACCGCCAGCACCAACGCGACGGCCTGCCATCGGTTGATCCGCTCACGGAACACCAACACACCCAGCAGCACGCTCACCAAAGGGTTGATGAAATATCCGAGCGCCGCATCAACGACGTGTCCGGTCGTGACGGCGTAGATGTAGGTACCCCAGTTGACGGAGATCAGTGCCGAGGCCGCGAGCAGTTGCAGCCAGGTCCGCAGCGACAGACGACGCAGATCACCGAGACGGCGGGCCACCGCCAGCACCAGCAGCAGGAACAGCGCGCTCCACACGATGCGGTGGGCCAGCACCTCCGGCGCCCCCGCCGGCAGTAGCAGCAGGAAGAAGCCCGGGCACAGACCCCACCAGATGTAGGCGCCCGCGCCGTACAGCGCGCCGGTCCGGGCCGCACCGGCCCGCGACGGAGGTGCCTGCACACCCACCGCTAGTGGCGGCGCAGGACGTCGAGGGCGGCCTGCAGGTCAGCCGGGTACGGGCTGGTGATCTCCACGCGCCGGCCGTCGGCCGGATGAGCGAAGGCCAGGGACCGCGCGTGCAGCCACTGCCGTTCCAGCCCAAGCTTTTTCGCCAACGTGGGATCAGCGCCGTACGTCATGTCGCCGCAACACGGGTGGTGCAGCGCGGCGAAGTGCACGCGGATCTGATGCGTGCGGCCGGTCTCCAGCTCGATGTCGAGCAGGCTCGCGGCCTGGAACGCCTCAACGGTGTCGTAGTGGGTGATGCTGTGCCGTCCGCCCTCGACCACCGCGAACTTCCAGTCGTGTCCGCGGTGCCGCCCGATCGGCGCGTCGATGGTCCCGCTCGACGGATCCGGGTGGCCCTGCACCAGCGCGTGGTAACGCTTGTCCACCGTGCGCTGCTTGAACGCCCGCTTGAGAACCGTGTAGGCGCGCTCGGACAGCGCGACCACCATGACGCCGGAGGTCCCCACATCGAGGCGGTGCACGATGCCCTGGCGCTCGTGGATACCGGAGGTGCTGATGCGGAAACCGGCAGCGGCCAGGCCCCCCAACACCGTCGGTCCATGCCAACCGACCGTCGCGTGGGCGGCCACGCCCGGCGGCTTGTCCACGGCCACGATGTCGTCGTCGGCGTAGAGGATGTCCATGCCCTCGATGTCGACCGGGGTGTTCTCGACGGGCGCGGGTGCCTCCGGCAGCCGGACCTCCAGCCAGGCTCCGGCGACGAGTTTGTCAGACTTCGCGGCCGGGGCCCCGTCGATGTCGACACCGCCGTCCTCGGCCATCGCCGCGACGGCCGTGCGCGACAGCCCGAGCAGCCGGGCCAGACCGGCGTCGACTCGCATTCCCGCCAGGCCCTCGGGCACCGGCATCGACCGGGTCGTCACTATGACGTCTCGGCCTGGCGACCGACCGTGCTCGACTCGTCGGACTCGGTCACCGAGTCGGCCTCGCCGGTGTCCTCGGTCTCGGTGTCCTTGTCCTTCTCCGGTGCGGGCTTCACGTTCTCCGGTTCGGGATCGTCCACGCGACGACGCCCGACCTCCGCGGTCTCGTCGCCCGGCTGGCGCCGGCCGACGGTGTCGAAGTCGAAGCCGAACAACGACAACGCCACCAACAGGATGGCGCCGCCGACCACCGCCGGATCGGCCACGTTGAACACCGGCCACCAGCCGACCGAGAAGAAGTCCACCACGTGGCCGCGCAGCGGTCCGGGCGCACGGAAGAAGCGGTCGATCAGGTTTCCCGTCGCACCGCCGAGGATCATGCCAAGGCCGATCGCCCACCAGGGAGAAACCAGCCGGCGACCCATCCACACGATTCCGATCACCACGCCGGTCGCGATGAGCGTGAGAACCCAGGTGTATCCGGTTGCCATCGAGAAGGCCGCGCCGGAGTTGCGCACCAACGTCCAGGTGACGGTGTCACCGATGATCGACACAGGCTGGCCGGGTGTCAGCAGGCGGACCGCCAGCACCTTGGTCACCACGTCGACGAACAGCACCACAGCAGCAACGGTGAGCAGCAGACGCAGCCGCCGCCGAGGCGGGGCGGCGGTGGTAGAGGACGGTTTCGCGTCCCCGGTAGCGTCGGTTACCGGCTCTGCCGGGCCTGACGTTTCATCAGTCACTCTCCCATCATCCCAAACAGTCGGTGCGGGACAATCTGCACCGTGACGGAGTCCACGAACCCGCTCGGGCGCATCGTCGTCATCACCACCGGCGGCACCATCTCGACCAGCACCGACGAGGCGGGCATCAGGCGCCCGACCCGCAGCGGCGCGGAGTTGACGGCCGATATCCCCGTTGAGGCGCAGGTGGAGATCGTCGACGTGATGGCGACCGATAGCGCACTGCTGACACCCGCTGACTGGGACCGGATCGCCGGCGCGGTCGGTGCCGCGACCGCCCGGGCCGACGGAGTCGTCGTCACCCACGGAACCGACAGCATGGAGGAAACCGCACTGTGGCTGGACCTCACCTACGCCGGAGCCGTACCTGTGGTGCTGACCGGGTCGCAGCGCAGTGCGGATGCGGCAGACAGTGACGGACCCGCCAACCTGCGCGACGCGATCTCCGTCGCGGCGAGCCCGCAGGCTCGGGACCTAGGGGTGGCGGTGGCGTTCGCCGGGACGGTCTGGCAACCGCTGGGCCTGCGCAAGCGTCATACCCGCGAGTTGAACGCCTTCACCGGAACGGCACTCGGGACGGTCCGCGGCGGCGAGTGTGCGATCACGGCGACGAAAGCGCGCACATTCCTCGGTGAGCTGTCCGCTGCGACGGCACCGCGGGTCGACATCGTCACCGCATATCCAGGCGCGGACGCGACCGCCCTGGACGCGTGTGTCGCCGCGGGCGCCCGGGCTGTCGTGCTCGCGGCGATGGGCTCGGGCAACGCGGGAGCCGCATTGATCGACGCGGTGCGTCGACACTGTCGCGACGGCGTGGCGGTTGCGGTGTCGAGCCGGGTACCCGACGGCCCGGTCGCCGCACAGTACGGGCCGGGCCGGCAGTTGGTCGATGCCGGCGCCATCGTGGTCCCCGCGTTGCGCCCGGCGCAGGCCCGCGTCCTGCTGATGGCTGCGCTGGCTGCCGGACGGCCGGTCCCAGCGGTCATCGACGCCTGGGGTTGACGCGCTGCGTTTAATAGAGAACGTGCGTTTCCACATTGCGGCGGCGGCCGCCGTCGGCCTGTCGGTGCTCAGCCCGCTTCCGGCCGCGCAGGCCCTGCCCTCGCCGCCCGGGGTCGAGGAGATCGACGGCTATCCCATCGCCGAGGGCCGGTACAGCTCTCCCACCGATTACTACGGGATGTTCTTCCGCACCCCGGACGGCCGATTCTGCGGGATCCGCCCGAACCGCGGACCGGTCGGCTGCGACGCGGTGCCCGGCGACGCCCCCGCGGGCACCAATCAGACCTTCGTCGAGAGCGGCGCACCCGCCGCCTACCGCCACTCCGGCACCCCGTCATTCACCCGCGAGAATGTGGACGTGCTCCCCGTGGGGCAGCGCCTGGAGAACTGGGGCGCCAGCTGCGGCATCGGCGAGCAGGGCGCGGTGATCTGCAAAACCTCGGGCCGGCATGGCTTTTCGCTCGACGCGGTGTCTGGCGTGCTCTGGTAGCGGACCACGGGGTTGACGACGCCGGTTCAATGGAACCTATGCGCCACACCATGGCAATCGCCGCGCTCGGCATTCTGGCGCTGGGCGCGGCCCCGACCGCCGCGGCCGAGCCACCGCCGGGCGCCGACGACATCGACAGCTATCCGATCGCCGAGGGGCATTACAGCTCACCCACCGACTTCTACGGCGTGTTCTTCCGGACCCCGGACGGTAGGCACTGCGGGATCGGCCCCAACGGCGGTCCGGTGGGTTGTGACGCCGTGCCGATCGACGCACCGGCGGGCAGCAACCAGATCTACGTCAACAGCGGCGGGCCGGCCTCCTACCGGCACTCCGACACCGCATCGTTCACCCGCGACGTCGACGTGCTGCCCGAAGGCCACCGGCTGGAGAACTGGGGTGCCAGTTGCGGTGTCGGCTATCAGGGCACGGTGACCTGCAAGACCTACGGCGAGCACGGCTTCATCCTGACCGCCACCTACGGCGTGCTCTGGTAGTCGGCCAATCCGCTGAGGTAGTCGCCCCAGTCCAGGCTGGCGACCGGGTCGGCCCGACGGAAACCCGGGGTGTCGTCGGGGAAGGTCCGCGCCGGCCCCGGCCCGCTGGCCCGGGTTTCGAAGCGCACGGTCATCACCCCGTGCCCAGCGCCCTGCACCCAGCCGTGCCCATGGTCGGGGTGGACCACGTCATCGCCGATGCGCCAACCGGTTTGCGTGACCTGGGCCGCCTCCGCGACCTGGTGGTGGGAGTCCGCGATTTCGTCGGGTAGTTCCAGGTCCGGGAACAACGATTCCTGCCGGCTGTCGGATAATCCCGAAAAGCCCACGCCGACAAGGCGAATAGGCCCGATCTCGACGGGATCGAGCAACAGCCGGCGCGCCGTGCCGATCAACGTGGCGGCCTCGGTGGTGGCGTAGGCCAGGGTGGCCGAACGGGTCAGCGTGCTCATGTCGGACTTCTTCAGCTTGACGGTCACGGTGCGGGCGCCGCGGCCGTCCTTCTCCAGCCGCCGGTGCGCGTGTTCGCCGATCGGGCCGATCGCATCCTGCAGCTGACGCAACGTGGTGAGGTCCTCGGGAAAGGTCGACTCCGCGCTGATCTGCTTGGCCTCGGCGCGCTCGGCGACCGGACGGTCATCGATGCCGCGGGCCAGCCGATGAAGGGCAGCGCCCACTGCCGTGCCGAGCACACTGGCGGCCTCGGCACCCGACAGCGCGGCCAGCGCGCCCACGGTCTCGATTCCCAGCCGATGCAACTTCTCCTCGGCCACCGGGCCGATCCCCCACAGCTTGCGCACCGGCAGCCCGTCGAGCAGCCGCGCCTCCTCGTCGCGACGGACCACCCGGATGCCGTCGGGTTTGGCCAGCCCTGAGGCGATCTTGGCGATCTGCTTTCCAGATCCTGCCCCCACGGAGGCCACCAGCCCAGTCTGCTCACGCACCTTGGCCCGCAACCGCTGGCAGAACTCCTCGACATCGGCCGCGGTGGCGCCCGAGAGTTCGACCGGTTCCCCGAACGCCTCGTCGAAGGACAGCTGCTCGAGTACCGGGATCACGCTGCGGACGGTGTCCAGCGCACGACGGCTGGCCACGCCGTAAACCGCGCCGCGCGGCGGCAGCACCACCGCGGGCGCGCCGACGAGCCGACGGGCCTGATGCATCGGCATCGCCGAGCGAGCGCCGTAGCGGCGCGCCTCGTAGCTGGCCCCGGCCACCACACCGCGCCCGCCGAGACCGCCGACGAGCACGGGCCTGCCGCGCAGGGTGGGACGGGTCAACTGCTCGACGGACGCGAAGAACGCATCCATGTCGAGGTGCAGAACCCAGCGTCCGCCAGGGCCCGTGACCTCGGCGCCGTTCATACCTGCAGATGCTATGGCGCTAGCCTGACGTTCATGGAGCCGGTTGACGTACCGATCAGGGACGACTCGATCCGCCTTGGGCAGTTCCTCAAGCTGGCATCGCTCATCGACAGTGGTGCCGACGCCAAGGCGGTCATCGCCGAGGGCCTGGTCAGCGTCAACGGCGGGGTCGAGATCCGGCGCGGCCGCCAGCTACGCCCGGGCGACACCGTCACGCTCGGTGACGGATCCGCGCGGGTCACCCAGGCCTGAACCCGGCGGGTCACGCTTTGGCGATCGCGACCCGCACCCCGTCCCCGATCTCAGCACCGTCGGCGACGTCACCGAATTCGAAACTGGTGGCCAGGATCTCACCGGCGATGAGATCCCGGTGGGTGCTCGCCCACGGCGCGAACTGGGCCGGAACCGACATCTGTACCGAGATGCGGTCGGACACCTCGAGGCCGCTCGACTTGCGTAGTTCCTGAAGCTCGCGGATGCGGTCCTTGGCCCAGCCTTCGGCCTCGAGTTCCTCGGTGACCGTGCCGTCGAGCACCACCAGCCCAGCGCCGTCGGGCAGCGCTGCCGTCCACTCCGGGTCGGCCGCAACGAGTTTGGAGGTGTATTCCTCCGGCTGCAGCACCACCGGCCCGGCGGTCAGGGTGCCGTCCGGATTGACCACACCCTCCCCCGCCTTGACGGCCTTGATCGCCGCCTGCACGTCCTTGCCGATCCGGGGACCGGCGACGCGCGCGTTGACGGCGAGGTCGAACTTTCCGTACGCGTCGATGTCATCGGTCAGCTCGACGGCCTTGACGTTGAGCTCGTCGGCGATCAGGTCGGCGAACGGGGCGAGGGCGGTCGGGTTCTCCACCGCAACAGTCAGCTTCAACAACGGCAGACGCACCCGCAGCTTCTTGGCCTTACGCAGCGAGGAACCCACCGAACACACCTCGCGCACCTGGTCCATCGCGGCCACCAGGTCGGCATCCTTGGGCAGCACATCGGCTTCCGGCCAGTCGGTCAGGTGCACCGAACGCTCACCGGTCAGCCCGCGCCAGATCACCTCGGTGGCCAGCGGCAGCAGCGGCGCGGCGAGCCGGCAGGTCACCTCCAGGACGGTGTGCAAGGTGTCGATGGCATCGGAATCCTCCTCCCAGAAGCGCGAACGGGACCGGCGCACATACCAGTTCGTCAACGCCTCGGTGAACTGGCGCAGCTCGTCGCACGCCCCGGAGATGTCGCAGCTGTCCAACGAGGTGGTGAGATCGTCACGCAGCTGGGCCAACTTGGCCAGGATGTAGCGGTCGAGCACGTTGGCAGAGTCTGTCCGCCAGGTGCCCTTCTTCGGCGCGTACAGCGCCAGGAAGCTGTAGGCGTTCCACAACGGCAGCAGCACCTGACGCACGCCTTCGCGGATGCCCTGCTCGGTGACGATCAGGTTGCCGCCGCGCAGGATCGGCGAAGCCATCAGGAACCAGCGCATGGCGTCGGATCCGTCGCGGTCGAACACCTCGCTGACATCGGGGTAGTTGCGTAGCGACTTGCTCATCTTCTGGCCGTCGTTGCCCAGGACGATCCCGTGCGCCACACAGGTTTTGAAGGCCGGCTTGTCGAACAACGCGGTGGCCAGCACGTGCATGGTGTAGAACCAGCCGCGGGTCTGGCCGATGTACTCGACGATGAAGTCGCCGGGGAAATGGGCGTCCTCACCGTTGGTCCCGTCGAACCACTCCTGGTTCTCGAACGGATAGTGCACCTGCGCGTACGGCATCGAGCCCGAGTCGAACCAGACGTCGAACACGTCCTCGATGCGCCGCATGGTGGACTTGCCGGTCGGGTCATCCGGGTTGGGCCGCGTCAGCTCATCGATGAACGGCCGGTGCAGATCCGTCGGCCGCACCCCGAAATCGCGCTCGAGCTCGTCGAGGCTGCCGTACACGTCGATCCGCGGGTACGTCGGATCATCGGACTTCCAGACCGGAATCGGACTGCCCCAGTAGCGGTTTCGCGAAACCGACCAGTCGCGCGCATTGGACAGCCATTTGCCGAACTGTCCGTCCTTGACATGCTCGGGATACCAGGTGATCTGCTGATTGAGCTCGACCATGCGGTCCCGGAAGTCGGTGACCTTGATGAACCACGACGACACCGCGCGGTAGATCAACGGGTTACGGCACCGCCAGCAGTGCGGGTAGGAGTGCTCGTAGGTCTCGTGGCGCAACAGCACCGCGCCGTTGGCCGCCGCGGGCCCGTCGCCGTTCTTGAGATCGCGGATGATCTGCGCGTTGGCCTCGAAGACGTGCTGGCCCGCATAGTCGGGCACCGACGCGTCGAATCGGCCCTTCGAGTCCACCGGGGTGACCGCGACGATGTCGGCGGTATCGGCGGTGGCCTTGTCGTCCTCGCCGTAGGCGGGGGCCATGTGCACGATGCCGGTGCCGTCCTCGGTGCTGACGAAGTCGGCGGCCAGCACCTGGAACGAGTTGGGCGCATCCATGAAGTACGGGAACGGCGGCAGGTAGTGCGTCCCGAGCAGATCCCGCCCGCTGTAGCTGCCGAGGACTTCGGGCTCCTCGCCGAGTTCCCGCGCGTAGGCGGCGAGCCGCGCCTGGGCCAAGACGTAGCGGCGCCCATCGGAACCCTGCACCAGCACGTAGTCGATGTCGGGATTGACCGCGACGGCCTGGTTGGACGGCAGCGTCCACGGCGTCGTCGTCCAGATCAACAGGTGCGCACCCTTGAGCGGGCCGTCGGTCACGGTGAAACCGACCGTCACCGCCGGATCCTGGCGGCTCTGATAGACGTCGTCGTCCATCCGCAGCTCGTGGTTGGACAGCGGGGTCTCGTCGTTCCAGCAGTACGGCAGCACGCGGTTGCCCTCGTAGGCCAGGCCCTTGTCCCACAGCTGTTTGAAGGCCCAGATCACCGACTCCATGAAGGTCGGGTCCAGGGTCTTGTAGTCGTTGTCGAAGTCCACCCAACGGGCCTGCCGGGTGACGTAGGCGCGCCATTCGTCGGTGTACTTCAGCACCGAGGCACGGCAGGCCTCGTTGAACTTCTCGATGCCCATCTCTTCGATCTGGGCTTTGTCGGCGATGCCGAGCTGACGCTGCACCTCGAGCTCGGCAGGCAGGCCGTGGGTGTCCCAGCCGAACCGGCGCTCGACTTTGTAGCCCCGCATGGTGCGGTAGCGCGGCACGATGTCCTTGACATAGCCGGTGAGCAGGTGGCCGTAGTGCGGCAGTCCGTTGGCGAACGGCGGCCCGTCGTAGAAGACGTACTCCTCGGCATCCTCGCGGCGGGCGATGCTGGCCCGGAAGGTGTCGTCGGCAGCCCAGTAGTCGAGCACCTCAAGTTCCCGCTCCGGGAAGTTGGGTGCAGCCGGCTTGGGGTAGGCGCTCACGTCTCGTCTCCTGTGCCGTTGTCGAGCTCGGTAGCTCGACACACTCATGGCACGGGGACGACGTCGCACGAGTGTGCAAGCGCCGCGGTACCACCCCGCTTGCGCACTGCACCGCAGCGCGCCGCTCAACTTTGGGGCGATCACGGGCCCACCCGTCCGGTTCTACTGGGCTACGCCGAATCCGTGAATCGAATCGGAGAAGCTGTTCTTCCGAAGGCTCCCCGGTGATGGCCGGATCAGCGCCGATGCGCCCAGTCTAATGAGCCCCGCAAATCGTCCGGAAACCACACCTACCCGGAAGTGACCTCGATCAGTGCCAGCGGAAACTGCTCGGCCAATTCCACCACCGTGCAGTGGTCGAACCTGCGGCTGTCGAACCGCCACAGCAGGCTCGTGGTGGACTCGGCGTCAGGGTTGATGTGCACCGCCAGCGGATGCACGGATTGACCCGTCCGCGGCCCGCCACCGTAGGCCAGGCTCACGTCCGCCGAAGGATGGTCACCGCCGTCGACGCTCGGACGTGCCGCCGCGAGCAGTTCTGCCCCTGACAGGCCACGGTGTGCCAGACAGGGCACTCCGATCCGGCGGAAACCGGCCCGCTCGGGCCCGCTCGCGACATCGACCACCAGCGTGCCCTCGCCGATGGTGCGGGCGACCGTTCGGCCGAGCGCAGCCAGCAGCAGCTCCTCGGCGGTGCAATCCATCGCGATCGCGGCTCCGTGCAGCTCGGCCGACAACACGTCGTCGAACGAGCTGGATACCGTGGCGATGTCTGCGGCGACGGGCGGTCCGACCGTGGCATAGTCGGCGATCCACGAGCCGGTGCCGTATGCGTCAGGCAGGACGGAAACAGACATGCCTGTAACGGTAGCCAGCGATTCCCAAAAATGGGAGAGCTGTGCCAAAAGTCTGACATCGTTGTCAATTACGTCATTGCTGCGCACGGCGTGGTTCGTTGTGACCAACTGCGGGTTCTCGGTCTATGGTGTTCTGATGCCGCGAACTGACGAAAACGGCAGGCAGCTCAAGGCCCTGCTCGACTATCTGCTGGACGGCGAGGTCGACGCCAAGGCCGTGTACAGCGCGCTGGGCGTCTCCAGCAGCACGTACTACCGGCGCGTGAAAGAGGCCGACTATCCCAACGCCGAGGAACTCCGGCAGGTAGCCGACCGCTTCCACCTCAGCTATCCCGACCTGCAGATTCGGTTCGGGCTGATGAGTCGCCAGGAAGTGTGGCACTACATGGAGTCGTCGCCGGTGACGGTGGCACCCGTGGACACCGCCACCCGAGTCCGCCACGCCGTACACCGGCCCAAGAAACTGTCCGAACTGACCCCTCGACCCGACGCTCCCCCGCTGTAAGCAGCGGCGCGCCTGTTCCCGCATCATCTCCAGAGGCAATTGCTATGTCCGTCGCCACGCTCATCGTCATCACATTGGCCTGCATCGCATGGAGCCTGTGGATCAGAAGGGTCACCTGGTCCTGCCGGTGGGAAGTGGCCGCCACCCTGAACATCGCGCTCCAGGGCCTTGCGGTGCTGCTCATGTCGCCGTGGGCCTCGGAGACCATCGGGCATGTCCTGTACCAGCTGACCGGCAAATGGAACGTCGAGGACTACATCGGCCACGATGCCTACATCGTGGCGGCGTCGGCCATCGTCTACAACTCCCTCGGCCGGCTTCAGGACGACAACGCCATGCAGCGTTCCTTCAAGCAGTACGTCGAGCGCCCTGCCACCATCTGCATCCCGGTGCTGCTGGCGACGTTCTCGATGGGCAACGGCGCCACGGTGTACCGCGCCGACTTCTTCCAGGTGCCGACGGACTTCTGGCTCAGCGCGTACTGGATCCTCCTCTGCGGCACCTTGCTCTACCTGCTGGGTTACGGAGCCCGCGCCATGCTGGTGCTCCGCAAGGACCCGCAGTCCCGCCGGATCGCCAACATCTACCTGTTCGCGTCGGTCAGTGGAATGCTCGCTTGCGCGACCCGGATCGTCACGTCGCTGGTGCCGGCCCTTCAGCCCATCGAAAACGGCCGGCTGGTGTGGGTTTTCGCGTGCGCCTGCGGCGCGATATTCGCGCTGGCATCGGCGCATTCCTGGCGCATCAAGACGCGTTGGCTGACCTCGAGTCGGCACTGACCACAGCCCACGCACAGGCTGAGCGAGCCCGCCCGACCACTCCCGGTCACCGCATACACTGGGCGCACTGAGATTCGCTCGGAGCGAGGTAAGGACATGCAGGATCAGTAGGGCAGCACAGTTGTTGCAACGCCTGCACGGCACCGCGGACAACTCCGACAGCGGCACATTCCACAAGTTGGGCGGTGTCGTCGTTCGGTGGCCCTGGCTGGTGATCGCGTTCTGGGTGGTCCTCGCCGCGGCGTTACCGCCGCTGTTCCCTTCCCTGACCGAACTCTCGCAGAAGACCCCGCCGGCCATGTTGCCTGCCGACGCACCTGGGTCGGTTGCCGCGCAACAGATGTCGCAGGCATTCCACGAGTCCGGCTCGGACAACATTCTTTTGGTCGTCCTCAGCGACGAGAACGCGCTCGACGGCGCCGACGAGAACGTCTACCGCGAACTCGTCGACAAGCTGCGTGCCGACACCGAGAGTGTCGTGACCATGCAGGATTTCATCACCACCCCGCCCCTGCGCCAGGTGATGACGAGTCAGGACGGGAAGGCATGGCTGCTACCGGTCAGCCTCACCGGTGAGCTGGGCTCGCCACAGTCCTACACCGCGACGTCGAACGTCGTCCGGATCGTCAAGGACACCGTCGGCACCAGCGGAACCGGCATCACCTCACACGTGACGGGACCGGCCGCCACCCTTGCCGACCTCGCCGAGGTGGGCGAGCGGGACCGGGTGCACATCGAGATCGCGACCGTGGGCATGCTGCTGGCGATCTTGATCATCATCTATCGCAATCCGCTCACGATGATCCTGCCGTTGCTGACCATCGGGGTGTCGCTGTCGACCGCGCAAGGTGTGGTCGCCGCGCTGGGCAGTCTCGGTCTGGCCATCTCAGGCCAGACCATCGTGTTTCTCACCGCGATGCTGGCGGGCACCGGCACCGACTATGCCGTCTTCCTGATCAGCAGGTATCACGACTTCCTGCGGCTCGGCCAGAGTTCCGACGACGCCGTCAAGAGCGCATTGAAATCGATCGGCCCGGTGATCGTCGCGTCGGCGGCCACCGTCGCCATCACCTTCATCGGGATGATCTTCACCAAGCTGACGATCTTCTCGTCGGTCGGCGTGGCGCTCGCGGTCGCCATCGCGATCGGCTGCCTGGCCGCGATGACGTTCCTGCCTGCGATCCTGACCCTGGCGGGTCGTCGTGGATGGGTCTCACCGCGCAAGAGTCTCACCGACACCCTGTGGCGCCGCTCAGGTGTCCGGATCGTCCGCAACCCCCGGCGCAACCTGATCGCCAGCCTGCTGCTACTGGTGATCCTCGCCAGCTGCGCGGGCCTGGCCAAGTACAACTACGACGACCGAAAGGCGCTGCCCGGCACGGTCGAGAGCCTTCAGGGCTACGACGCGATCGCCGCACACTTTCCGGTGAATTCCAGCCTGCCCCAATACCTCCTGGTCGAGTCACCGCACGATCTGCGCGGCCCCAAGGAGCTGGCCGACCTGGAGCAGATGGCACACCGGATCAGTCAGCTCCCCAATATCGAGGCGGTTCGCGGGATCACCCGCCCGACCGGAGAATCGCTGGAGCAGGCCCGGCTGTCGTTCCAGGCCGGCGAGGTCGGTTCCAAACTCAACGACGCCTCCTCGGTAGTCGTCGAGCGCGGCGGCGACATGGACAAGCTGGCCAACGGCGCCACCCAGATCGCCGATGTGCTCGGCGGGGTCAAGGGCCAACTCGGACAGGCCGCGGTCACGGTCAGCGGGCTGATCGACGCGCTGAGCTCGATGCAGAAACAGTTCGGCGGCGACAAGGCGCTCAACCAGTTCGACAGCGCCGCCAAGCTGGTCCTCGCGATGCGGTCGCTCGGCGATTCCATCGGCATCACCCTCGACGACGCGGCCGACTCCGTCCAGCAAGCCCGGCCGGTGCTCACCGCGTTGAACGCCAGCCCCATCTGCGAAGCGGATGCGTCCTGCCGCAACTCCCGTGGACAGCTTCAACGCATGGTCGACGCCGGTGACAACGGCACCCTGGCCGGCATCGCCCAGTTGGCCAGGCAATTGAAGGCGACCGAGGGCAACCAGACCCTCGGTGCGACCACCGACAATCTCCGTGGTGCCTTCGACACCGCCACCACAGCACTGAAGTCGGCCGGCCTCGACAATCCGTCGAGCATGCGGCAGCAGATGGCGACGCTCCAGGAGCACGCGAACACCCTGGCCGATGCCAGCAGGCAGGTCGCCGAAGGGGTGACGCTGCTGGTCAACGAGACCAAGAAGATGGGTGGCGGCCTCGGCGACGCGTCGGCATTCCTGCTGGCGATGAAGAACGAGGCCAAGACGCCGTCGATGTCCGGGTTCTACGTGCCACCGCAGTTCCTGGCCACCGACGACTTCAAAAAGGCTGCCGCGCTGTTCTTCTCCCCCGACGGCCACACCGTTCGATACATGATCCAGACCAAGCTCAATCCGTTCAGTACCGACGCGATGGATCAGATCAACGCCATTCTCGACGTGGCTCGCGATGCGCAACCGAACACGACGCTGGCCGACGCGAAGGTCTCGATGACGGGATACTCGGTTTCGCTTCGGGATACCCGTGAGTACTACAACGAGGACATCCGATTCATCATCCTGGTGACGATCGCCGTGGTGTTCCTGATCCTCGTGGTCCTGCTGCGCGCACTGGTGGCACCGCTGTACCTGATCGCCTCGGTGGTGATCTCCTACCTGTCCGCACTCGGCATCGGTGTCTTGCTGTTCCAATTCGGGCTCGGTCAGGAGTTGCACTGGAGCGTGCCAGGACTGACGTTCATCATCCTGGTCGCCGTCGGTGCCGACTACAACCTGCTGTTGATCTCGCGGATCCGGGAAGAATCGCCACATGGCTTGCGCACGGCGGTCATTCGTACCGTCGGCGCAACGGGAGGCGTGATCACCGCGGCGGGCCTGATCTTCACCGCCTCCATGTTCGGCATGCTGTTCGCCAGCATCAGCACCCTGGTGCAGGCCGGCTTCATCATCGGAGTCGGGATCCTGCTCGACACGTTCCTGGTACGCACCACGACCGTGCCGGCGATCGCGGTCCTGGTCGGCAAGTTCAACTGGTGGCCGTCGCGCTGGCAACCGGAGAAACAACCTCGCCCCAAGAAGGTCGAGAAAGCCGAGGCCGAAACCGAGGCCGAGCCGGAGTTGGCGACCGCCACCGAGTAACGCCGGGCATCGCGGACTTCAATCGAAGGTGGCGGGCAGTTCGAAGTCAGCGAGCGTATGTCGTACCGCCTCGGCGAGGTCCGATCGTGTGTTGAGCCCACCGATCGTCCACGCGGTGACGGTGAGGAACAGCCGCCCATGAGCCCGCCCCGAAGCCAAATAGAGCAGTCCCCCAAGGCTTTCCAGTATTCCCGGCGTGATTCCGGGTTCAACCAGGCGGAACGACAGGTAGTCGGCATCGGTGCCGTCGGGCCGGTTCACCGCTGCGGGCAACTCCCCGAGATTCGAACAGCCGATTGGACTGCCGACCTTCAGCACCATGCGCTCCAGCCTGCGCACCATGGCCTTCGGCACGTACGGCGTCAGCGGCAGCGGTGCCAGGTTCGCGTCCGGTGCGGTGCCCAGCTCGGTCAGCACCCGCTTGAGCTCGCCGCGGATGTCTGTCAGGTCGACGGCGGCCTTGGCCGGGTCCACCACCGCGGTGACGGTGTTCAGCGCGTTGGCCCGGGTATCGCCCTCGGTGCGATCGCTGACCGGGTATGACAGCATCACCTGCCCGTCGGCATCGACCCGGCCGAGCAGTTGGCCGAGCCGGGCGGCGAATCCGGCGAACAATGAATTACTGGTTCCGCCAAGGCTTTCTACGCATGCGTCCCAGTGCTCCAGATCGACCCAGGCCGTGACAGTCGGCGGAATGACGGGGTCGAGGTCACCCGGCCGGGTCGTCGGTGTGGCCGACTTGGCAGATGCCGCCAGATCATCGCTCTGCTCGCGGGCAACCCGCGCGGTGGCGAGTACCGCTCGCCCCACGTCGGGCAAGTCCCGGGCCGCGCGCCGGAGGTCCCGCAGCAGTGCCTGCTTCCGCGTGGCCGATCGCGGCTCCGGATACCCGAGATCCCGCCGGATTCCCTCGGCGGCGTCGCCGATCGACAGCGTCAGGCCCAAGGCGTCGGCGACCGAGTGCGACACCACCAGGGTGACGGCATCTCCCCCGTCAGACAGTGGCAGAACTCCCAGGTGCCAGGCAGGGCCGTGCTCGGGGTCGATGGGAACGACGATGCGGTCGTCGGCCCAGGCGGCGATCTCGGCGCGCGGGCGCTCCGCGGCTGCGACGGCGATATCCGCGGGCCCGCGCGAGGAAATCCAGCGATGCCTGCCGAACGGCAACGGCGATCGCTCGATACGGCGGCCCAGCAGTCCGTACCCGAGGTTGCAGTGGAATCGCCGTAGCCCGGCGATGTCTACCCCGTCGCGATAGACCCAGGTGAACTGCATGATCGGCGCGCGACCGAGCGCCCGCAGTCCAAGGAATGACCCTTGATCCATGTATGTGAGGGTGTTGTCCACGTCGGCATGGTAGATCGTGGCCGGCCCCGGCGGACCCGGCGCTGCGACGGTCCCGACGCGGGCCACCGCCGAACGTGTTTCGAGTAAGGTCCGATTCGTGTGGATCACCGTGCTGGGCCTTGCCATCGCGGTGAACTTCGAGCCGATCCGGCTGGGTCTGATCACACTCGCGCTGGGCAGGCCGAGGCCTGCGCTGCAGCTGATGGCTTTTCTGTCCGGCAGCTTTCTCATGAGCATCACCGCCGGCCTGATCGTGTTGTTCGTGGTGCGGCCCGGGATGCTCGGTGCTCCCCAGTTCAGCACCGCCAAGGTCCAGATCGCCTTCGGTGTGCTCGCGGTGCTGGTGGCGGCGGTCCTGGCGAGCAGGGTGTCGCTGGGCCAGTTCGCCCGTCGCCCCGAAGACGCGGTGCCCACGGGCGGCGCACCGCCACCGGGCCAGCCTCGCACCGTCGCGTTCGTGACGTCGAAGGTCAAGGGCCTGGTAGGGGGCAGTTCACCCTGGTTCTCGGGCGCGATGGGGTTGACCATCGCCCTGCCGTCCATCGACTACCTGGCTCTTCTGGTCCTGATCGCCACGTCGGGGGCCACACCGTCGCTGCAGGTCGGCTTGCTCGTCACCTTCGTCGCAGTGGCAAATGCCGTGGTGGCCATTCCCATCGCCAGTTTCCTGGTGGCGCCCGCCGCGACCCGGGCACGACTGGAGGCGATGAGGGCGTGGGTCCACACCCGCACGCGTCGCGATGTGGCCCTGATTCTGACGGTCGCCGGTACGGCATTGGTCGCCCTGGGCGTGGCCGGGCTTTGAACAATCCAAACCACTATGATCGAAAGACATTCCAATCGAGGGAGCACTCGGTGAATTTCCCGCACGGGCTGCTGAGAGCGGCCGGGGTCGCCACGTTCAGCGCTGCCATGTACGCACTCGCCTGCGGCATCGCGTCCGCGGATCCCGTTGATCCGCAGGCGATCGAGAACGCCGAAAACCGCGACGCACAGACCGACTCACCATTGCTCCAGTGCCCGACATGTACACCGGAAGTGCAGCAATTGCTCGCACAGGTCGGACCGATTCCGGAACCGGGTCCGTGGCCGTCCGACTTGCCTGCGCCGGTTCAGGTGGGCGTTCCGGTATCGGTAGGCCCTCCTGGGCTTCCGTTGCCGGCGTTGCCCGGTGTCGGGTTGCCTGGGCCTCAATTGCCGTCACCGCAGGACCTGCCGCCGCCCCCACCGCCTCCGGGGTTGCCGCCACCGCCGCCTCCGCCACCGCCGCCAGGTCTGCCGCCCCCGCCGTGGCCGTTCGGTTAGCCGTTACGCACGGCTATCTCGTGGAGCCGCCGCCGGGAGCCAGGCCCAGCGGGAACAGCATGAATCCGAGAGCGACGAGGGGAAACAGGCGCACCGCCCGCGCCGAAGGCTTCGCATCGATCTCGGGCTGCCGGTCTGCGTACAGGACGTAGACGACCACGACGTCGAATGCGACGACGAGCAGCCATCGGGTCCAGTCGACACCGGTGATGAACAACGGCACCAGCAACAACGCACCAACGGCAGGCAGGGCATACCGACCGTTCAGCTGAGCGATGAAGCCGCGCAGCGATACGCCGGAGAAATAGCTCACCGCCCGTAGGGTGAGGGCAACACCTACGACGCCCAACACGAACGACCCGACCAGTGCGGGCAGCCCGACCGCGGCCACCTCTCTGATCCCGTCGGTGACGGTGTGATCGAAGGTGGACAGATACCAGCCGCACACCCAGTCGTGGTAATCCGCGTTGCTGTGCACGGTGCCGGTGAGGTAGTTGACCAGGTCCGGGAAGGATTTGATCGACGCGAACGGGGTCTCGATCATTCGGTGCGGGACCGTTCCGCACACCTTGCCACTGACATCGTGATCGGCGAAGGCGGCAACGATCAGCGCGACGACCAGGCCCGGGCCGATCGCCAGGGCAGCGCAAAGGCGTTGCGCCCCAGCGGTCAGAGTCGGGGCGAGGATCAGGATGCCCAGGATCGCGCCCAAACCGAACTCTAGGGCCATGCCCTCGTGCATCAGGGCCAGCACGGCGATGGCCGCCCCGAACACGCCACTACACAGCACCACTGCGCGGGTCCCGGTGACCGCCGTGAGCGCCAGGCACAGAAGGATCAGGGCGACCGCACCGAACAGATCGGGACGGGCCGAGTACACGGCGTAGGGGACTCCGAACGGCAGCACGGCGAGTAGCAGCGCCACCATGATTCGTCGTTCGGAGCGACACCGCCTGAGCAGCTTGTAGGCCAGGGCGCCCAAGCCGAGCAGATACACCGCGGTCGATACCCACCGCATGAGATACGCATTGGTGAAAAAGTCTGCGCCCGAGACATTTCCGACGATCTCGCCGGCCAGACCACGCCGGGTGAAACCGAACCGGTAGTCGACGACGTAGTACGAGATCAGGTAATGGTCGATCGGTACGACAGACACCGCGATGTAGACGATGGCCAGCGTCCACGCCGTGATCAGCAGCGCGACAGCGCCGTAGACGGCCGCCCGCCTACGGCTCAGGCCCGCGCGCGCCGCCTGAGGTAGCGCCGTCTCCACCGTCAGCTGACGCCGACCTTGGCATCGACACGGCCGAAGCTGCCGTCCCGGTACTTCTGGACACACGCCGAACGCCGGGTCTTGCCGCTCGTGGTGATCGGGATCGAGCCCGGAGACACCAGTACCACGTCGGCGACCGCCACCCCGTGTGCCGTCGAGATCACCGAAGTGACCTCGCCTTTCACGGTGCGATAGTGCTCGGCGACGTCATCGGCGTCCTCACCCTTCTTCTTCACCTCGGCGACCACCACCAACGTCTCCGTGGCGTCGTCCGGGACCGCGACAGCGGCCACCCGGCCACGCGTGATCGTCTGCACCGACGCCTCGATGTCGTCGGGGTAGAGATTGCGTCCACGGATGATCAGCAGATCCTTCATCCGGCCGATGATGAACAGTTCGCCTTCCGAGATGAAGCCGAGATCGCCGGTACGCAACCATTTTTCGGCCGGAACATCGGCCGGTGCGTCGACGATGCTGCCGCCGAAGGTCTGCTCGGTCTCGTCCGGCTTGTTCCAGTAGCCGGCCGAGACGTTCTCCCCGTGCACCCAGATCTCACCGATCGTGCCCGCCGGGCACTCGGTCCGCAGCTCGGGGTCGACGATGCGCGCCAGCGGCGAATCCGGTGTGCCGTAACTGATCAACGAGGTTCCGCTGGTGCACCGCTTGGCGTGCCCGGCCGAGAGTTTCTCCGGCTCGAACTGCACGACCTGCGGCGGCTGCCCGGGTGTCCTCGTCGCCACGTAGAGCGTCGCCTCGGCAAGGCCGTAGGACGGCCGGATGACGGCCGGGCGCAGGCCGAAGCGTGCGAAGCGATCGGCAAAGCGGCGCACCGTGACGTCGTGAACCCGCTCGGCGCCGCTCATGATGCTCAGGACATTGCCGAAATCGCAGCCGGCCAGATCCTCGTCCGTGGTGCGGGCTGCCGCCAGGTCGAAGGCGAAGTTGGGGGCCGCGGTCAGCGCATGCGGGTGGCTGCCCACCTGCTGCATCCATCGCGCCGGCCGCGCGAGGAACGACAGCGGGCTCATCACCACGGTCCGCCAGCCACCGAGGATGGGAGCGCAGACACCGAGCAGCAGACCCATGTCGTGATAGAAGGGCAACCACGACACCACGGTGCTGTCGGCCGGCGGTACCCGGTCGTAGTCCGAGTAGAAGCCGCCCATCATCTGCTCGAAATTGGCGGTGAGGTTGCGGTTGGACACCATCACGCCCGCCGGGGTGCGGGTGGAACCCGAGGTGTACTGCAGATAGGCGGTCTCGGGCAGGGTTTCACGCTTGAGGCGCCCGCCGCTGCGCGCATCGAGATCGAGCGAATCCACCTCGACCACGGTGGGGACCATGCCGTCCTCACCCGCCTGCGCATACGGCGTGACGTCGGCGGCGACCGCGGAGGTCGTGAGCAGCACCGTCGGTGCCGCGTCGCGCAGCACCGCGGACACGCGCTCGTCGTGGGCGCCGGCCATCGGCGTCGACAGCGGCACAGCGATCAGTCCCGCTTCCATCGCGCCCAGGAACGCCACGATGTATTCCAGGCTCTGCGGGGCCAGGATCAGGGCCCGGTCCCCCACCGACGCATGCTCGCGCAGCTGGACCGCCAGGTTCTTGACGCGCCGGTACATCTGCGACCAGCTCAGCGTCTGCTCGACACCGTCCCAGTCGTGGTCGTAGTCGATGTAGGTAAACGCAGGTTCGTTCGGCTGCACACTTGCGCGCTCCCGCAGCACGGCAGTCAGAGAAGATGCGATCACTTGCAATACCTTTCGTGCTCGACGGAATGCCGCAGCAACCCAGCCGATGTGGTGAGATCCAGACCGCGACGGCACGTCGCGGCGATTGATACGTCGTTCATCAGATGACCATCCCGGTGAGCTCGAACTCACCCAGCACCTGTGTGGCCAGCTCGCGCAGCCAGTCCTTCGTGTTCTCGGCACCGGGCTGGTAGCCGACCACGGATATCGAGATCCTTCCGCCGAGCCGTCCCGAGACAAGAACCAGATGGCCTCCGGCCCGGACGATCTCGCGCTCGATGACGTTTTGGTCGACCCCGCGCATCACCACGAACTCGGCGTCGGTGCCGTCGGCTCTGCTGAACGCCGGGTCCAGCTCCCCCATGTTCGAGCAGGACACCGGCAAGCCGGCCGCACCGACGAAAGCATCCGACAACCGGGTCAGGGCCCGTCGGGGCACGAACGGGATCAACGGCAGGAACAACGCGGACTCGTCCGGTTCCTCCCGGCGGGCCCGGATGGCGGCTCTGATCGACGTGCGGGTGGACGACAGGTCGGAGGTCACCCCGGTGGGGTCCACCCCGACGTTGCCGATGGTCATCGCGTTGGCGCGGGTGTCGTCCAGGCCCCGGTCGCTCAATGCGAGCAGCAGGTTCACCTCGCCGTCCGCGCCGCCGCACCGCCCCATGCGTTCACCGAGCCGCGCAGCGAATCCTGCGAGCAGCGAATACGTGTTCCCACCAAGGGATTTCGCGCGGGCATCCCACTGGTCGACATCGACGAAAACCGATATCGCAGGCACGGTCACCACGCGGTCGCCGCCGGTCACGCCGATGCTCTCGGCCACCGGAGCGGGAGCCGCCAATTCGTCCCGGCGCCGGATGAGCATCCGCGCCGCCGCGCCGATCGTCCGGAACACCTCCGGCAGATCACGAGCCGTCGCCACGGCATCCTCGCGGGCGGCACGCAGCCGCGCCCGCACGGTCCTGGCACGAGGCGGCGGGTAACCGAAATCGAGGGATTCGCCCTTGGACGCGCAGATCACCGAGACGATGCCGGCCACGCCGTCAGCCATGCAGTGTGACGCCACCAGGCTGATCGCGGTCGAACCGTCGGTCATCGGAAGCACCGCGAGTCGCCAGCCGGGGCCTCGTTCGGGGTCGATCGGCCGCGCTGCCTGCTCGTCGGTCCAATCGCTGAGCTCGGCTCGCGTTCTGGGCTGCGCCTCGACGTCCATCGGGAACTCTGTGCCGGGTGCGTGGATCCACCGGTGCCGGCCGAACGGCAGCGGGGACCGCTGGATCAGCCGGCCGGCGAAGGTGCCACCCAGGTGGTGGTGGAACCGCTGCAGGGCCTCCACATCGACGGGGTGCTCATAGATCCAGAGGCACTGCATGAGCTGCGCGCGGTTGCCCGCCCGCATCGCGTCGAACATTGCCTGGTCCAGATAGACCAGCCGATTGTCTCTTCGGATCCCGGATCTCGCCTTCGACATCGGTCAGCCTCCGGCCTGCCGGACGCTGGTCAACCCGAACTCCCCGAGCACGTGCGTGACGTGCTCGAGCAGACTCTGCTTGGTGTTCGCCGCGCCCGGCTCGTACCCGACCACGGTGATGGAGATCTGACCGCCGAGCCGCCCCGACGCCACGGTCAGCAGGCCGCGCCGCTGCTCGAGTAGTTTGCGCGGGATCCGTCCGTTGACCCCCCGCAGCATGAGGTAGTCGCAGTCCGTGCCATCGGGCCGGCCGAGAGCCGGGTCGAGGTCACCGAGGTTGGTGCAGGACACCGGCAGGTCGGAGAAGCCGAACAGCACGTCGGCACCGCGCCTCACGGCGATCTTGGGAACGAACGGGATCAGCGGCAGCAGTTCCAGCGACTCGTCGGGCTCGTCCCGGCGCTTCTTGAAGCCCGCTCTGATGACGGCGCGCGCGGCGGTCAGGTCCTTCGTCACCGGCACCGGGTCGACGGCGATGCTGTCCAGGGACACCGCGTTGGCCCGCGTGTCGTCGTCGGTCCGGTCCGCGATCGGGATCAGCAGGCTGACCGCACCGTCCTCGATCCGCTGACGCCCCAGGCGCGCACCGAGTCTCGCGGCGAATCCGGCCAGCAGCGAATGCGAGTTTCCCTGTAGGGCCTGCGCCCGTTCGTCCCAGTCCGCGAGATCGACGAACACCGAGATGGCCGGCACCAGCACCTCGGCGTCCGGATCGCCGTCGTAGGACACCGCGGGCGGCGGGGCCGACCGGGCGATGTCGTGGCGGCGTTCATACGCCAGCCGAACTGTCTTCGCGACCGTGCGCGCGACCTCGGGCAGGCTGTGAATCGCTTCGCGGCCATCGGTTTTGAGCGCATGGGACCTGGCGCGGGATCGCGGCAACGGATATCCGAGGTCGCGCCGGATCCCCTTCATGGCATCGGTGATCGTGAGCACCGCGCCCATGCCGTCGGTCAGGCAGTGCGATATCTCAAGGCTGATCGCGGTGGATCCGTCCGTCATCGGCAGCACGCCGAGGCGCCATCCCGGGCCGGTCTCCGGATCGATCGGCAAGCCGGCACGCTCATCGGCCCATTCCGTGAGTTCGGTTCGCGGCCGGGCGGACTGCTCGATGTCCAGGGGTGCCGCCGGGCCGGTGGCGGCCACCCAGCGGTGCCGGCCGAACGGCAGCGGCGAGGTTTCGATGCGCCGGCCGAACAGACCGAAACCGAGGTTCTCATGCAGCTTCCGGACCGCGTCGAGGTCGACCGGGCGTTCATAGACCCACACCAGCTGGGCCAAGGATTCTTCGCCCGTTGCGCGCAGCGCCAGGAACATCGCCTGATCGGTATAGCTCAGCCGGTTGTCCGGGTGCGCCGCCGAATCAGATGCCGCGGAACCGACATTCGCTCCCTGCGAGCCGTCCAGCACTGCCACTGATCGATCCTCCTGCCCCACCGATCAACTCACCGTCGAGCCCAGCACCGCGAGCGCCGGCGCCGGACTGCTCGAAGCGACGCCAACCCGGCCGGCCACGACGTCCAGATACTCGGCCTTCATCGCCTCGATGTAGCGCAACGCGGACTCGCGGGCGACGGCATTGTTGGGGTAGGCCACCGTGACGGTGGTTCCCTTGCCCAGCCGGTTGACCCACATCCCGATCTGGTGCGCATCACCGGCGTCGCTGAATACGCGACCGTTGAGTTGATTCCACTCGGCGATGATCGCCGGCGACAACGGCGGAAGACCCGCGTCGAGGTAGGACAGCATCGGGACGCCCGTCGTCGGCTTGCGGACACCGACCTCGGCGCCGAGTTCCACCACACGTTCGAACGGCACGTTCGCCAGGTCGACACGCGAGTCGAAGGATGCCTGTGCGGCGCGGGCAATCTCGCCGAACGACGACCCCGCGACCGGCACACTGATCGGGACCAGCCCGGTGAACCAGCCGGTGGTCATGTGCTCGGCAGGCGTACTGCGCGTCGTCGTGGGCGTGATCACGTGATACATATCCGCACCGGTGATCTTGTGATCCGCCATTGCGGCACAAGCGAATACCCCACCGCTGAACCGGGTGCCCTCGGCTTGGCACAAGGCCTCGAAACGCTCGGTCTCGTCGTCGTCGAGCAGCTCCACCGTCAACAGCGCGCCGCCACGGGAATCCGTGACCTCGCCGAGCGGCAGCGGGAACTTCGGCAGGGTCCCGGAATTGTGCTCGGCGAATTCGATCCACGCCTGCACCTCGGGCGAATCCACCGTGAGCGCCGAGGTGTACTCGTGCTGGCGGATGCAGTAATCGTGATAGCTGCCTGCCTCCGGGAGCTGCAGCGGGGCGCCACCGCCGACCAGGGCCGCGTACATCATGTGGATCTCGACGAACAACGCTCCCATGAACATCGCGTCCGCGTGAACGTGATCGACACTCAGGTAGAACGTGAAGTGGTCCGAGCGCTGGATGATGCCGAAACGGAAGCAGTCCCACTGCAACGGATCCGGTGTGGCCAGTAGATGCGTGCGCCATTCTTCGGCGTCCATCTCGGCCAGGTTCTTCGGGACGAACCTGATGTCGCGGGCGCTGGCCAGGGTGCGGCGGACGAACCCGCCTGCACCATCGGCCTCGAACCGGCTGTGGAACGTGTCGTGCCGACGCAAGTAGGCGTTGATGACGTGCGTCATGGCGCGAATATCGCACTGCCCCGCGATGTTCCACGACGGGATGTTCAGCCGGGCCATGTTGCGGCCGTGCGCAGCGTGATCACGATAGGCATGCAGATGCTGCGCCTGCTGATAGCTGACGGGAACCGTGCTGATCGGGGCCTCGGCGATCTTGGCGAGTGTCGCCGCCGAGGGCTCCCACGAGACAACCGTGCCTGGGGCATCGACCCAGTCGTGGATTGCTTCGAAGGCAACCATATGTCTCCTAGCTTCTTACTTCCGGATCGTCATGAAGGTGTCGCGGCGCTGACGTCGTCGGCCAACGTTTCGGTCAGACTGTCGGCGAGGGCCCGGATGGTCGTGATGCCCATCGGACTGATCCGAATACCCGTCTCGGTTTCGATCCGGGTACGCAGTTCGAGGTTGCCGAGGGAATCGAGCCCATATTCCGACAACGGGCGGTCAGGATCGACCGATCGCCGCAGAATCAGGCTGATCGAATCCGAGATCAGCCTGCGCAGCCGTGCCGACCATTCTTCGGTCGGCATCGACCGCAGTTCGGCCAGGAACTGACTGCCGCCCGCGCGCCCCTTGTCCAGGTTGCGGAACGCTTCGGCGAACGGGCGGGTTTTCGCGAAGGACGCCAGCCACGGGGCACCGGCCACCGGGGCATAACCGGTGTGGGTGCGGTCGTGCCGGAGCAGCGCGTCGAACGCGTAGGCCCCGTCGTCGGGCTGGATCGCCATGGCCTCGTCCTGCGCCAGGTTCTGGCCCTGACCGATCTCGGACCAGGCGCCCCAGGCGATCGCGGTCGCGGGCAGCCCCTGCGCCTTGCGCCAGTGTGCGAAGGCGTCCAGCCAGCTGTTGGCGGCCGCGTAGGCCCCCTGGCCCGGCGAGCCGACCAGCGCGGCGGCCGAGGAGAACGAGCAGAACCAGTCCAGCGGTTGGCCCGTCGTCGCCTCGTGAAGGTTCCACGCGCCGTAGACCTTTGGCGACCAGTCCCGCTCGACGAGTTCATCGGTGATCGAGCTCAGCGTCGCGTCCTCGACCACCGCGGCGGCATGCAGGACTCCACGCACCGGCAGGCCCGTTGCCGTCGCGGCGGCCACCAGCCGGCGGGCGGTCGCAGGATCTGCGATATCACCGCGCTCCACTTCGACCTCGACGCCGTGCGACCGGATTCGCCGCAGCGCAGCCTGTGCCGCCTCTCCCGGCGCCGACCGACCGTTGAGGATGATGCGTCCGCAGCCCGCTTCGGCCATCTTCTCGGCGAGGAACAGCCCGAGGCCGCTCAGACCGCCGGTGACGACGTACGCACCGTCGCCGCGGAAGGTCTTGGCCTCCGACGGCGGAACCACCGCCGGGTCGTGCCCACTGCGCGGCACGTCGAGCACGAGTTTCCCGGTGTGCTCGGCGGCCCCCATGACGCGGATCGCGGTGGCACCGTCGGCCAACGGGTAGTGCGTGGTTTCGGGTGCCGGCAGAATCCCGTCGGCGATGCGCTGGTAGATGGTCGTCAGCAGATCACGCACGGTGTTCGGATCGGTGAGTGTCAACAACGCCAGATCCACCGCGTAGAAGGCGAGATTGCGCCGGAACGGGAACAGTCCGAGCCGGGTGTCCCCGTAGATGTCGCGCTTGCCGATCTCGACGAAGCGTCCTCCGAAGGACAGCAGTTCCAGGCCCGCCCGCTGCGCGGCCCCGGGCAGCGAGTTGAGCACAATGTCAACCCCGTAGCCGTCCGTGTCCTTCCGGATCTGGTCAGCGAAGTCGATGCTCCGGGAGTCGTACACATGCGTGATGCCCATGCCGCGCAACAACTCCCGCCGATGCGCGCTGCCGGCGGTGGCGAAGATCTCCGCGCCCGCGGCGCGGGCGATCGCGATGGCGGCCTGGCCGACACCGCCGGTGGCGGAGTGGATCAGCACCTTGTCCCGCGAGGAGATCCTGGCCAGGTTGTGCAGGCTGTACCACGCAGTGGCGTGCGCGCTGGGTACCGCCGCCGCCTGTCCGGCGGACAGCGCAGGCGGCAGGGTCACCGCGAGGTTGGCGTCACACGTGATGTACGTGGCCCAGGCGCCGTTGGTGGAGATTCCGGCTACCAGATCGCCGACCTTGTGTTCGGTCACGCCCGGTCCGACAGCCACGACCTCACCGGCGTAGTCGGCGCCGAGTTGGGGCATCCGTCCTTCGAAGCTGGGGTACCGGCCGAGCGCCACCAGGACATCGGCGAAGTTCAGGTTCGATGCCCGGACCGCGACCTCGATCTGCCCGGGTCCCGGTTCTGCGCGGTCGACGGCAGCCAGTTCCAGCGACTGCAGGTCGCCGGGCGTACGGATCTGCAGTCGGACTCCGTCACGCTGGTGATCCACCACGGTGGAGCGGAAATCGTCCGCTCCCAGCGGGGTCAGGTTCAGGCGCGCGGCGTAGAACTCACCGTCGCGCCAGCCCGTCTCGTCCTCTTCCAACCCGGCGAGCACCTGGGTGGACAACTGCTGGGCATCGGTGTGATCGTCGGTGTCGATCATCGTCGGATGCAGATGGGGGTGCTCCACCCCGATTACCCGGACCAGGCCACGCAATCCGGCCTGGGCGAGGTTCGACACATCGGCTGCGACCACCCGCTGCGCGTTGCGGGTGATCACGTACAGGCGGGGCGCACCAGCCGCTTCGGGCAGTCGACGCGCGATGTGCACGAGCCGGCGCACCTCGTCGGCGCCTTGCGACACCGCCGCCGAGTCTGACCCGGCGACCTGCTCGCCACCAGCGAATACCACTACGGCACCGACGTTTTCGTTCTGTAGGTGCGCTTCGAGTGCCGCCTCGGCAGCGGCATCGTCAACACCGGACGGCCACACCATCGGGTTGGCGGTGACGCCATGGGCGCCGAGCGCGGACACCAGCTCACCGGACAGCCGGCCCCCGGCTTCGGTCGTATCGATCACCAGTACGGAGCGGTTCCCGAAGTCGTCGGCCTCCGGCAGCGTCTGCTGAATCCAATTGACGGTCAGCAGGCGGTTGTTGAGCGTGTGATCGCGCTGCGCGGACCCGGCATGCGACCCGAGCCGCAGCCCCTCGACTGTGACGAGGACGGCCCCGTGCTCGTCGAGAATCTCCAGATCCGCCTCGACCAGCGCCTGCCCGACCTTCATGACATGGGCAAGGCAGTAATGCGCCTGACGAGTCGAGGCATGTGCGCGAATCCTGCGGACTCCCAGCGGCAGCATCAGCGCCCCGGTCGCATCCTCCCGGATCGCGGGGTGCACAGCGATCGCCTGGAAGCACGCGTCCAGGAGCGCCGGGTGGACTGCGTAGGCGGACTGCTGCGAACGCAGCGCCGGCGGCAACGCAACCTCGGCGAAGACCGAACTGCCCGGACCGGTAGCCGCGGCAGACAGGCCGGCAAACGCCGGCCCGTACTGAATGCCGTGCGCCGCAAACGATTCCCGCAACTCGGCGCCGTCCGTGCGGTCGGTATGGGTGGCCAGCAACGCGGCAATGTCGCGAGGTTGCGGCGCCGGCTGGTCACCGGCCTGCAGGCGCGCGGAAGCGCGGCGCACCCGTTCACCCTCGCCTGCGGTTTCGATCCCGAATTCGGCAACGCCATCGGCCAGGACCGCCGCGACGGTCGACACCACGGTTTCGTCGTCGAGCAGGAGCATGTCGTGGAACGCGAGATCCGTCACCTCGGCACCGTCGCCGAGCACACCGGCGGCAACCGTCAACGCCATCTCGCAGTACGCGGCGCCGGGCAGGGCCGCCACATCGTGGACGCGGTGGTCGTCGAGCCAAGGCTGCGCCGCCGTGCCGACGTCCGCCTGCCAGACATGACGTTCCTGGTCTTCGGGCAGGCGCACGTGCGCGCCGAGCAACGGGTGCACCGCGACGGTGTGGGCTCCCGACTGCTCGCGCCCGTCCCGTGCGAGCAACAGGGTGCGGTGGGTCCAGGCCGGCAGCGGCGCCTCCACCAGGCGGCCATCGGGATACAGCGCCGAGAAGTCGACGGCCGCACCGGAATTGTGCAGATCACCGACGAAACCGCGCAGCCCCGAGGGCATTTCCTGTTCGCGCCGCATGCTCGCCAGTACTGCCATGGACATATCCAGGCTGCGGGCCGTCTGTTCGACCGCGTGGGTCAGCAGCGGGTGCGGCGCGAGCTCACCGAAGACCCGGTATCCATCTTCGAGCGCGGCCTGTACAGCGGCCGCGAATCGCACCGTGTACCGCAGGTTGTCGGCCCAGTAGTCGGCGTCCCACAGCGGTTCTTCACGCGGGTCGTACAGCGTGGCCGAGTAGTAGGGAACCGTCGGCTCCATCGGGGTCAGGTCAGCCAACGCGTCGGCCAGGTCATCGAGGATCGGATCGACCTGCGGGGAATGGGATGCGACCTCGACCGCCACCTCGCGGGCCATCAGGCCGCGCTTCTCCCAACCTGCCACCAGGTTTCGGATCGACTCCGTGGCGCCGCCCACCACGGTGGATTCCGGCGAGGCCACCACCGACAGCACGACATCGCCGACGCCCTGGGCCGCCAGTTCAGAAAGGACCTGCGCTGCAGGCAGTTCCACCGAGGCCATCGCGCCCGATCCGGCGATCGTCGCCATCAACCGTGAGCGGCGGCAGATCACCTTCACGCCGTCCTCGACGGACAGTGCGCCCGCGACGACGGCTGCGGCGGCCTCCCCCATCGAATGGCCGATCACCGCACCGGGATTCACGCCGTACGCCTTCATCGTGGCGGCCAGGGCAACCTGCACCGCGAAGACTGTCGGCTGCACGCGGTCCATGCCGGTCACGACCTCGGGAGCCGACATCGCCTCGGTCACCGAGAACCCGGACTCACCGGCGATCAGCGGCTCCAATTCGGCCACCGTCGCCGCGAAGACCGGTTCGGCCGCCAACAGTGCGGCACCCATTCCGGCCCACTGCGAGCCATGCCCGGAGAACACCCAGACCGGCCCGCGTCCGCCCGCGGCGACCGCAGGCTGGTACGGCGTTTCGCCGTCGGCCACCTCGCGAAGCGCCTCGACGAGTTCCTCGGAGGTTTCGGCCAGCACCGAGGTCCGCACGTCGCGATGCCCGCGGCGGCGGGCCAGGGTGTAGCCCAGGTCGGTGAGTCCGCCGTCGCGCGCCGGATCGGCTACCCACTCGGCGAGCCGGCCCGCCGTCTCTCGCAGCGCCTCGGCCGACGTCGACGAGATGGGGAACAACTTCGGGCCGTCCGCGAACGGACTACCGGCCGAGTCGCCGTCGACGATGGTGGCCGCGGACGGCTGTGCCGGCGCCTGCTCGAGGACCGCGTGCACGTTGGTTCCGGAGAGTCCGTACGACGACACGGCGGCGCGTCGAGGGTGCCCGTCGGCGGCGGGCCACGGCACGTTGGCCTGCGGCACGAACAGATTGGTGTCGATCTTCGCCATCTGATCGGGCAGTCGCTCGAAATGCAGGCTCTGTGGGACGACACCCTCCTGCAGCGCCAGAACCGCCTTGATCAGGCTGACCGCGCCGGAGGCCGATTGGGTGTGGCCGAAGTTGGTCTTGGCCGAGCCGAGTGCACACGGGCCCTCGGCCCCGTAGACGTGGGCCAGCCCGGCGTACTCGATGGGGTCGCCGACAGGAGTACCGGTGCCGTGGGCCTCGACCATGCCGATCGTGGCGGGGTCGGTGCCTGCGGCGGCCAGCGCAGCCTGGTAGACCGCGATCTGCGCCTCGCGGGACGGCGTCGCGATGTTGACGGTGTGGCCGTCCTGGTTGGCCGCGGTGCCGCGGATCACCGCCAGCACCCGATCGCCGTCGCGCAGCGCGTCGGGCAGGCGTTTGAGCAGCACGATCGCGCAGCCTTCGCCGGAGACGAAACCGTCGGCGGCGACGTCGAAGGCATGGCAACGCCCGGTCGGCGACAACATCCCCTGCGCCGAACCGGAGGCCATCTTGCGTGGTTCCAGCACGACATTGACGCCGCCGGCCAGTGCGAGGTCACTTTCGCCGTCGGCGAGGCTTCGGCAGGCATTGTGGACCGCGAGCAAGCCCGACGAGCAGGCGGAATCGACGGTGTACGCGGGACCGGTGGCACCGAGCGCGTAGGCGATGCGGCCGGAGGCCAGGCTGAAGTTGCTGCCGGTGAAGCCGTACGGCCCGTCGAGTACCTGGGCGTCGGCGGCCACCAATTGATAGTCGGCGCCGGTCATACCCACGAAGACGCCGGTCAGTGACCCGGCGAGGCTGGTCGGGTCGATGCCGGCGTGCTCGAGCGCCTCCCACGACGTCTCGAGCAGCAGACGCTGCTGAGGATCGATCGCAATGGCCTCGCGCTCGCCGATCCCGAAGAAGTCGGCGTCGAACCCGCCCACGTCATCGATGAAGCCGCCCCACTTCGACACCGAACGTCCGGTCACCCCCGGCTCGGGGTCGTAGAACTCCTCGGCATCCCATCGGTCCAGCGGAACCTCGGTGACCAGGTCAGCGCCCTGCAACAAGGCTTCCCACAACTTGGCCGGCGAGTCGATCCCCCCGGGCAGCCGGCATGCCATGCCGACCACGGCAATCGGGGTCACTGGAGTTTCGGCCAAGTGGGCTCAACCTCTCTAAGTGCGATCGTGAGCAAAGCTCCGATCAACGTACTAAGACGGCGCAAACGAATGTTCGCTACGTCGTCATCGACGCACGGTACCGAATGTCGATATCCGGCACGAGTCGTTGCCAACGCGGGTCCGTAGCCTAGCGCCTAGCCCAACGTAGATGTTGGAAACATATGATCGCAAAAACGGTCAGACGTTCGCTGTGTTGCATCCTTTTCGAAAACTGACCGAGCCTGCCGATTTCGCTAGCGAGAGCTCCGGGACACGCGACCAGATCGCCCGAGCGCGCGGCTTTCTTTGTCCGCCAACATATTTCAAGGCACCGTGGCGCGACACTGGTGCGTCGCACTAATTATTCCGCTAACTAGTAGTGCTCCAATTGCGGCGCCGCCGGCCCTATTTCCAAGGTTGTCCAGAACTCGATATCGATGTCAGGTTGTTCACCCACAGTCAATTCATAGGTCCAGTCAAAAAAGTTAGCTGGTTACCGCCACGCAAACTATCGATACCGTAGTTGAACCGCATTCATGTTCCACGCTCCCGGGCCGCGATAACGGTACGAATGTGTACCTCATTTTCCCATCAGCTAATGGGATTAATTCCCAGCGCAACGTAATAACCAGCATTGATCGTGAGTGACGCCAAAACTGTCGCAACCGACAACAGCCCCATCCGGCCCACCCGGGGACGTCGCCGGGCACCCCTGAGATTCAGCGCACGCCACACCCGGATGCGTGACAGATCGCACAAAATGTATTGAAAGCAAACTGACCTGCGTTAACGGCGCACAGCCGCTGCAGACTCAAGAGAGGTATCCCAATTCTGGGACACAGTGTGATGTATTTCACTGCAGCTAGAGGCATGACAACCGGGTCGACGAGCAGGCACGAAGCGCACCGCAACGAAGAAAGCCGACCTGACGGCATCCGTCAGGTCGGCTCGCGCCGATAAATGCAGAACTACCCCGCGACGGGCTTGGACACTTCGTGCGGCGCCGCCCCGAGGTCGGGTACAGCCGTGTACCCACGCTCACGGGCGCGGGCCACATCCTTGCGGATCAGTGCATTCAGACCGACGAACGCGGCCATGTCGAGCACCATCGGAGTCAACAGGCGGTTGTGCACAAAGCCGATCGCCAGGCCGCTGGCCGGGTCCGCCCAACCAACCGAACCGCCGAGGCCCACATGCCCGAATCCGGGCATGACTCCGAACGGCACCGAGTGATACCCGAGATGGAAACCGAGCGGCACCCCCAGATTGCGGTCCGGACGTATGCCGGACGGACCGGTCAGCCCGGCCACGGTCTGCTCAGAGAGGTATTCCAGGCCGTTGAGCCGGCCCCGATTGGCGATCGCGCCGTACATCCTGGCCAGGCCGCGGGCGGTCGCGACGCCGTTGACCGCAGGCGCCTCGGAGTCGAGGAACGGCGTATCGCCCTGAACCAGCGACATCACGCCGGGGAAATACATCGAGCCGAACGCACCCGAGAAGTTGAGCGCGGCGACCCGAGGTGCCACGAAGTCGAAGACGTGGTTGGGCCACCGCAGTTGCGGGACGAGGATCTGTGCGGCCCGGGTGGGAGCCTGCGCCGGTGGACGCCCGAGGTGCAGGCCGTCGGTCCCCAACGGCTCTGCCAGCTCGGTCCGGAACAGTTCGCGCATGCTGCGCCCGGTCACTGCGCGGGCCAGACCCGACAGCAGCCAGCCGTAGGTCAGCGCGTGATACGCCGGCTTGCCGAACAGAATCGAGTTCACCGGCGCGGCGGCGACGCGGCTCTCCATCACCAGGTGGTCAAGCAGATCGGCTTTGCTGACGCCATTGAGCTGGGACAGCCCCGCTTCGTGCGCCATCACCTGCCGCACCGTGATCGCGGATTTGCCGTTGGCCGCGAATTCGGGCCAATAGGCGCCCACCGGGCTGTCGTATTCGATCAGGCCGCGGTCGACGAGCCGATGGATGACCGTCGAGGCCATCCCCTTCGTCGCGGAGAACACCATCGCGCCGGTGTCGGCCGTCCAATACTGCGTGCCTGCCCGGTCGGAGTAGCCGGTCCAGACGTCGACGACAGGCTCACCGTCCTGAAGGATGACCAGCGCTCCGCCGCCATACCTACGGCCAGGGAACAGCTTCGAGAACCCGCGGACCGTGCAGGTGAAGTTCCTGTCCGCCGCGCCTTGGACACCGTGTGGGAGCGCCTCGTCGCGCTCGCCGTTGTGATCGGTCACACATTTGAATTTACCTGTACCCCCGGCAAATTCCAGCAGCGTTACCTACCTGTTAGCCCTGACCCGGGCCGCCCGCTCAGGAGCTCGGCTTGTCGTCCACCTTGAAGTCGATGTTGACCTTGTCCGACTCGACGGCCTTGACCGTAGCCGTGACGCCGTACTTGGTGCCGTCTTTGGCTGTCAGCACACAGTGCTGGGTGGTCCCCACCTTGCCGACGATCCCATCGTCGCAGGTCACAGACTTGGCCTTGCGATTGGCCGCGGCCTCCAGCTTCTCCTTGGCCATGGTCTGCAGCTTGCTCTTGGCCACTGTGGGCGCGGTACCGGTCGAGCCGCCGCCACCACACCCGGTCAATACCGCACCACCGACCATCGCGGCCGCAACGAGCACACGCAGTTTCGCCTTCACGTCCCTCATCTCCGGGTCAGCCCAGCCTTTCGCTTCCGTGTCGCTGCGAACAGCGTAAGTGCGGCAGACCCGATATCAGTCGGCCGCGTCGAGAATCTCCTGGGCCGCCAGCGCCGGAGTCAGTTCACCCTCGCGCACGCGGCGTTCCACCTCGTCGCGGATGCTGCGTACGCCGGGGTGCGACATCACCCGGTCCAGGACGGTGTCACGCACCATCGACCAGGTCCAGTCCACCTGCTGAGCCCGACGCCTGGCCTCGAACTCGCCCGCCTCGGTGAGTACCTCGCGGTGTTTGAGCACCGTCTTCCACAGCTCGGCCAGCCCGTGTCCTTCGAGCGCACTCATCGTGAGAACCGGTGGCCGCCAAAGTGTTTCCCGCGGGTAGATCAGCCGGATGGCACCTGTCAGTTCTCGGGCCGCGGCCTTGGCCTCGACCGCGTGCTCGCCGTCGGCCTTGTTGACCACGATGACGTCGGCGAGTTCGAGCACACCTTTCTTGATGCCCTGCAACTGGTCACCCGTACGGGCCAGGGTCAGGAAGACGAACGTGTCGACCATGTTCGACACCGTGACCTCGGACTGTCCCACCCCGACCGTCTCGACCAGGATGACGTCGTAGCCCGCCGCCTCCAGCAGCACGATGGTCTCCCGGGTGGCCTTCGCCACCCCACCGAGCGTCCCGGAGGTCGGTGACGGCCGGATGTAGGCATCCGGATGCACCGCCAGCTTGGCCATCCTGGTCTTGTCGCCAAGGATCGAGCCGCCGGTCCGCGTCGATGACGGGTCCACGGCCAGGACCGCGACCCGGTGGCCTGCCTCGATGAGGTACATGCCGAGGGCTTCGATGGTCGTCGACTTGCCGACGCCGGGCACCCCGGTGATGCCGATGTGTTGGGCTTTGCCCGCCTCTGGCATCAATTCCAGCAGCAACTGCTGAGCCTGGTCACGATGGTCGGCCCGGGTGGATTCCACCATCGTGATGGCCCGCGCCAGGGCGGCGCGGTCACCACTGCGGACGGCGGCCGCCAGCTCGGGAACTGTATTCATATCCCGGGTCGCTCCGCTCCTGCCCTCCGAATGACAGCCACTACTAGCTCAGCGAGTAACCGAGCCGGTCCGCCAGCTTCTGCAGCAGGCCGATGGCCGCGTCGGCGATCACCGTGCCCGGCGGGAAGATCGCGGTCGCCCCGGCCTCGTAGAGCTCGTCGAAGTCCCCGGGCGGGATGACCCCGCCGACGACGATCATGATGTCGGGCCGGCCCACCTCGGCCAACGCGTCACGCAGCGCGGGCACCAAGGTGAGGTGCCCCGCAGCCAGTGACGACACCCCGACCACATGCACGTCGTTGTCGGCGGCCTGGCGGGCCACCTCCTCCGGGGTGGAGAACAGCGAGCCCACGTCGACGTCGAAGCCGATGTCGGCGAATGCCGTGGCGATCACCTTCTGTCCACGGTCGTGCCCGTCCTGGCCCATCTTGGCCACCAGGATGCGGGGCCGGCGACCGTCGGCCTCGGCGAACTTCTCGACCAATTCCGTTGCGGTGCTCACGTTCCCGGCCTTTCCGACCTCGTCGCGGTAGACGCCGGCGATGGTCCGGATCTCAGCCTGGTGGCGTCCGTAGACCTTCTCCAGGGCGTCGGAGATCTCACCGAGGGTGGCCTTGGCCCGGGCGGCGTCGATGGCCAGCGCCAGCAGGTTGTTGCCCAACCCGTCCTCGCCGGCCGATCCGCTCGCCTCGGCGGCGCGGGTCAGCTCTGCCAACGCGGCCTGGGTGGCGGCCTCATCGCGATCGGCCCGCAGCTGCTGCAGCTTGGCCAGCTGTTCGGCCCGCACCCGGCTGTTCTCGACCTTGAGGACCTCGATCTCCTGGTCCTCTTCCACCTGGTACTTGTTGACGCCGATGAGCGGCTGGGCACCGGAGTCGATGCGCGCCTGGGTCCGGGCGGCCGCCTCTTCGATGCGAAGCTTCGGAATTCCGTCGCTGATGGCCTGCGCCATGCCGCCGTGCTCGTTCACCTCGTGGATGTGAGCACGAGCCTTCTCCGCGAGCTGATGGGTGAGCCACTCGACGTAGTACGAACCACCCCACGGGTCGATCGGCCGGGTGGTGCCCGACTCCTGCTGCAACAGCAGCTGGGTGTTGCGGGCGATCCGCGCGGAGAAGTCCGTGGGCAGCGCGAGAGCCTCGTCCAGCGCGTTGGTGTGCAGCGACTGGGTGTGGCCCTGGGTGGCCGCCATCGCCTCGATGCAGGTGCGGGCGACGTTGTTGAACACGTCCTGCGCGGTCAGCGACCAGCCCGAGGTCTGCGAGTGGGTACGCAGCGACAGTGACTTGTCGTTCTTCGGGTCGAACTGGGCCACCAGCTCGCTCCACAGCAGGCGGCCCGCACGCAGCTTGGCCACCTCCATGAAGAAGTTCATCCCGATGCCCCAGAAGAAGGACAGCCGCGGCGCGAACTTGTCGATGTCCAGCCCGGCGTCCAGGCCGGCCTTGATGTACTCGACACCGTCGGCCAGCGTGTACGCCAGCTCCAGATCGGCTGTCGCCCCGGCCTCTTGGATGTGGTAGCCCGAGATCGAGATCGAGTTGAACTTCGGCATCTTGGCGCTGGTGTAGGCGAAGATGTCCGAGATGATCCGCATCGACGGCTTGGGCGGATAGATGTAGGTGTTGCGGACCATGAACTCTTTGAGGATGTCGTTCTGGATGGTCCCGGCCAGCTTCTCCGGCGGCACCCCCTGCTCCTCGGCGGCGACGACGTAGAGCGCAAGGATCGGCAGTACCGCGCCGTTCATGGTCATCGACACCGAAACCGTCGACAGGTCGATACCGTCGAACAACTGGCGCATGTCGAGGATGGAATCGATTGCCACGCCGGCCATTCCGACGTCACCCTGCACGCGCGGATGATCCGAGTCGTACCCGCGGTGGGTGGCCAGGTCGAAGGCCACCGACAGACCCTTCTGACCGGCGGCCAGGTTGCGCCGGTAGAACGCGTTGGACTCGGCGGCGGTGGAGAATCCGGCGTACTGGCGGATGGTCCACGGCTGGTTGACGTACATGGTCGGGTACGGCCCGCGCACGAACGGCGGTGCGCCGGGGAAGCTGTCGAGCGGGTAGCCGGCCTCTGCCACCTCGTCACGGTCGGCAGCGACGTAGACGGGCTTGACGTCGATGCCCTCTGGCGTGGCCCAGGTCAGTTGATCCGGGGTGTATCCGTGAGCGGCAGCGGCCTCGGCGACGTGCGTCTCGACCGCCTCTGGAGTGGCAGGCTCACCCGTGCCTTCGCCGTGCAGCGGTACGTCCGCGAAGCTTCCGATTCCTGTTGTGGCAGTCATGTCAGGCCCCCAGTCCGGTGAGCAGGTTCGACAGTGCTTCGACCGCATCGATCTTGGCGGTCAGATACCCGTCGGGTTTCGAATCAGCTTCGGCCACGGCCTTTTCCGGCCCGGCCAGGAGTACCTCACGCACACCGGCGGCTCGGGCGGCCGCCACCGCGTCGGCGGCCTCTGCACCGTAGCGGGCGTCAGTGCCGCACAGCACGGCCACCGTCGGCGCACCGGCTTCGGCGACGGCCCCGGCGATCGCGGCCGCGTCGAGGGGTCCGGGGTTGGTTGCCTCGATCCCGCCGGAAGCCAACAGGTTCGACGCGAAGGTGGTCCGGATGTTGTGCTCGGCCAACGGGCCCAGCGGCAGCAGCAGCACCTTGGGCCGGGCACCGGTGGCTGCCAGGAAGGCGTCCGAGCGGTCGCGCAGCGCCTCGAACCCGGCCGCGTACCGAGCGATCGACGATGCCGAAGCTCCCTGCGGGAGCGGCTTCTCGTCGAGGTTGGGGAACTCGTTGACACCGGTGATCGCGGTGCGTCGGTGCGCGATGTCGTCACTGCGCCGGGCAGCGACCTCCGCGATCTGGGCGGCGATGTGGTCCCGTGCCGCCACGAATCCGCCACGCGCCTCGATGTCCTGGAAGTGCGCCCAGGCCTGCTCGGCGAGTTGAGCGGTCAGATCCTCGACGAACCACGAACCACCCGCTGGATCGAGCACCTGACCGATGTGCGACTCCTCCAGCAGCAGCAGTTGGGTGTTGCGGGCGATGCGACGGGCGAAGCTGGCCGACGTCCCGTCCAGGCCCTCGGGAATCGCGGCGTCGAACGGGAGCACCTGCACGGTGTCGGCTCCCCCGACGCCCGCCGAGAAAGCGGCCAGCGTGGTGCGCAGCATGTTCACCCACGGGTCGCGCTGGGTCATCATCGGCAGCGAGGTCACGGCATGAATGCGCGCAGCTCCGGCGTCATCTGCAGTGTCGGCGCCGACCACCTCGGCGACCCGCGCCCACAGCTGGCGCGCGACCCGCAGCTTGGCGATCGTCATGAACTGATCGTCGTCAGCGGCGTAGCGGAAACTGATCTGCCGCAACGCATCTGCTGTGGCCACTCCGCCGTCGCTGAGCACGCGCAGGTAGGCGACCGCCGCGGCGATCGAGCCCGCGAGCTCCCAAGCGGCGCTGGCGCCGAGGTTGTGGAAGGCCGGGCCGTCGACGGTGACCGCCCGGACGCCACCGGCGTAATCGGTGAGTTTGGCGACGATGGCCGGCAGGTCGGTGTCCTCAGCGGCGGCCTGCCCCGACAGCGGTGCGGTCAGCGGATCGGCGCCGAGATCGATCGCCAGCCGCGAACGCTGGTCGTCGTCGAGGTCTTCGAGCAGCGGCAGCACCGCGTCGGCGGTGGCAGCGAGGTCGGCTCCCGTGCGTTCGAAGATCACCGGCACCAGGTCCAGGAACACACCGTCGAGCAGTCGGTCCAGCTCGCCCAGGGCGATACCGCCCTCGCCGCCCACCCGCAGGGCCAGCGCGCTGGCACCCTCGGTCAGCGACACCAGCACCGCACCGTTGACCGTGCCGACGTCGGTGCCCGCGACAGCGGGGAAGCTCTCGACGACCTTCCAGCCGGATTTGACGTCGCGAAGGGCGTCGCCGCCGCGGACGAACGGCCACTGCCCCGGCAGGCTGGGCTCCGGACGCGCGTCCAGGCTCGTGTACAGCGGCCGGATGGCGAAACCTTCGTAGGTCTGCGAATCCAGCAGGCGCTCCGGCTCGGCCGGCAGATCGGCCACGTCGCGCCGACTGCTCTTGGCCAGCACACCGGCGACCGCTGTCCGCCACTGCTGACGGTCCGACTCGACCGCACTAGTCCCCTGTAACGACACCCGCATCTCCTGTTATCGCAGCGTGTGACATACCCACTCGCGCTAAAGGCTAAATGATCGCCATCACGGCCCTGACCGCTGGTCGGTGGACTCACGGCAGCGCACAACCGCGGTCCCCGCCTGCGGCCCGTACTGTTGTATGACGTGAAACCCGTCGTCAGAACCCTGCGCGTGGTGCGCGCCGCGGTCATCGCGACGGCTTCCCAGCTGCCGCCCCGGCGGATCGTCGGCCTGCTGGCCGGCATTGTGATTCTTGTCGCAGTTGCGGTGCTGATTCCGTTGCCGACGGCCATGCAGATGCGGGACTGGGCCACCTCGGTGGGACCGTGGTTCCCGCTGGCGTTCCTCGGCGCTCACATCGTGGTGACGGTCTTTCCGTTCCCCCGGACCGCCTTCACCCTGGCCGCGGGACTGCTGTTCGGTCCCGTGCTGGGGGTGGTCATCGCGGTGGCGGCCAGTGCGGTGAGCGCGGTGCTCGCCCTGTTCCTGATCCGGGCCGCGGGTTGGCAGCTCAATCGGCTGGTCCCCCATCCTCGGGTCGACTCACTCGATACCCGCCTTCGCCGGCGCGGCTGGCCGGTTGTGCTGTCCATGCGGCTGATCCCGGCGGTGCCGTTCTCGGTACTGAACTACGCGGCCGGCGCGTCGGCCGTGCGGGTCGTGCCGTACACGCTGGCCACGCTGGTGGGCCTGTTCCCTGGCACGGCGGCAGTCGTCGTCCTGGGCGACGCGTTGACCGGAAACATCAGCCCCGCGTTGGTCCTGGTGTCGCTGGGCACCGCGGCGCTCGGCGTGGCCGGCCTGGTCTACGAGATGCGCCTGCATCGCCGCGAGCGGCGGGAGAAGGAGACAACGGATGAGCGCACTGCCCGATCTCGGTGCCCGGCTCCTGCGCAATCGCCGACTGGTACGTGCCCCGATCTGGCTCTTCCGGATCCGGGCCGGGGCACTGCTCGGCGCGAGGATGATGATGCTCGAACACATCGGCCGCACGTCCGGTGAACGCCGCTACGTCGTGCTCGAGGTGGTGGACCACCCCAGTCCCGATGTCGTCGTCGTGGCATCGGGCTTCGGCGCGAAAGCCCAGTGGTTCCGCAACATTGCCGTCCACCCGCAGGTCCGGGTATGGCTCGGCAGCCACCGGCCGGTGGCCGGCGTCGCCCACATCCTCGATCAGCGCGCCGCCGACCAGGTCCTGACCGGCTACCGAGAGCGCCACCCGGCGACCTGGGAGCAGTTCAAACTCGTCCTCGAACAGACGCTGGGCCAACCGATCACCGAGACGGACACCCCGCTGCCGATGGTCGAGATCCGGCTGCAGCCGGATCTCTGACCCGCAGACCTACTGCGCGCGGTGCGCGCCGCCATCCAGCTCGTTGGGCAGCCCGGGCGGCGTCTCCAACGACGTCTGCGGCGGCCTGGCGCTCAGCGGCGGAGTGGTGGCCCGGGCCTCGGCCTCGGCCTTCGCCACAGCCTGAGCGATCGCGGGGTCGGTCTCGGTGGAGAACCACTCGGCGACCTCGTCGCTGTCGTCCTCGGGCTTGGGCAGATCCTCGTCGACCGGTGACGGTGTGTAGCGGAACACGCCGTCCTCGCCCGGCGCACCGAGCAGCTTGGTGAAGCCCTGCAGGGCCGAACCGAAGTCGCTGGGCACCAGCCACACCTTGTTGGCCTCACCCTTGGCCATCTGCGGCAGCGTCTGCAGGTACTGGTACGCGAGCATCTCCGGCGTCGGCCGGCCCGCCTTGATCGCAGCGAACGTCTTCTCGATGGCCTTGGCCTGCCCCTGCGCCTGCAGGTATTGAGCGGCGCGCTCACCCTGGGCCCGCAGCATCCGCGACTGCCGGTCGGCCTCGGCGGCCAGAATCGCGGCCTGCTTGGCGCCCTCGGCGGCCAGGATCTGCGACTGCTTCTGGCCCTCGGCCTGCTTGATGGACGATTCCCGGACACCCTCGGCGGTCAGGATCATGGCCCGCTTGTCGCGGTCGGCCTTCATCTGCTTTTCCATCGACTCCTGGATCGACGGCGGCGGGTCGATGCTGCGCAACTCGACGCGCGCCACCCGCAGGCCCCACCGGCCGGTCGCCTCGTCGAGCACACCGCGCAGCTGGGCGTTGATCGAGTCGCGTGAGGTCAGCGTCTGCTCCAGCGTCATGCCGCCGACCACGTTGCGCAGTGTGGTGGTGGTCAGCTGTTCGACGCCGACGATGTAGTTGCTGATCTGGTAGACCGCGGCCTGCGGGTTGGTCACCTGGAAATAGACCACGGTGTCGATGTTGAGCGTCAGGTTGTCCTCGGTGATCACCGGCTGTGGCGGGAAGGACACCACGCGCTCACGCAGGTCCACCCGTGCCCGGATCCGGTCGATGAACGGCACCAGCAACGTCAGCTGACCGCTGACCGTGCGACTGTAGCGGCCGAGACGCTCGATCACCGCGGCTTCGGCCTGGGGAATGAGCGCAACCGACTTGGCCACGACAATGATCGCGAACACCACAAGCACGAGCAGTAAGACCAGCCCGGCTACAGCACCTTCCATGGTGAATCCTCCCTGGTACTACGTCGATTTGAAGTGGCGCTACATCGTCTTGAAGACCACCGCGGTCGCTCCGTCGATCCTCACCACGGTCACGAGCTCACCGGGTTCGTACACATCGTGATCGTTGAGGGGCCGCGCCGTCCAGACTTCGCCGTCGAGCTTGACCTGCCCCTCGTGCTGTGCGACCCGGTCCAGCACCAGGGCCGACTTGCCCTCGAGCGCCTTGACCGGCTCGGGTAGCCCTCGCCCGATCTCGAAACGGCGGCGCAGCGCGGGCCGCACCAAGACCAGCAGCAGTACCGACACCACGAGGAACACCACACCGTCCGCCCACAGCGGCAGGTCGAACACCCAACTCGAGCCGCTCGCGGCCAGTGCACCACCGGCCAGCATCAGCAGGAACATGTCGCCGGTCAGCGCCTCCGCCCCGGCGAGTCCCAGCGCCAGGATGAGCCAGATCAGCGGTAGCGGCATGCGCCCACCCTATCGAATAAGGCCTGATCGGCGACCGGCAATTACACTGCCAAGATCATGTGGTGTCCGAGTGCAACGCTTTCGATGTGGGCCAACGCCTGGCTTGCCGGCGCGGCCGCGCCTGACGACGTCCTCGACGCGTTATCCCAGTGGGCACCAATGCATTCTGTGACCGCCTACGACTCGCAGGCAGCGGTCCGTACCGGGCTGCCCTGGCCGGAGTTGGAGGACTCCGGTTCGGTGTCGCTGCTGCAGACGCTGCGCACCGCCGTCGGCAGATCCGGCACCAGGCCCTCGATCAGGGTGGCCTTGCCGGTTCCCGGCGACGTCCGCGGATTGCCCGCGGGCTCGCAGTTCCAGCGGGATGCGCTGACCGTCGGTGAAGCGGTACTGGTGACCCACGACGAGTTGGACGGCGTCGGGCTGGTGCCGGAGTTCGAGTACTTCGAATTCGACGACGTGGAAACCGATTCCACGTTCGAACCCGAGCCGCGGGCGCTGTCGTGGACCGTGTACTCCTTGCCCGTGTTGCCGCCGCCGCAGCACTACGACCTCGGTGAAGCCGAGTACGAATTGCGGTCGGCGGTGCGCTCGGCCGCCGACACGCTGGTCACGTTGCGGGCCGGCGTCGGGGTCGAGGTCGACGACCCACGCGGCATGGTGGAGGACATCCTCGCAGCCGGCCGGATACACACCATCCCCGATCATGCCCCCACCCGTGCGGTACGGGTGCTGGAGAACGCCGCCCATGTGGAAGCGATCATCACGGTGAGCTCAGGGCTCATGCCGATCGGTCTGCAGAGTTCCTCTGAGGTACAGATCGCGGGCGATGCCATGCGGCCCCTGGACCGGGTGGTGCGCTCGGCACGGTTGGCCGCACTCGAGGCCATCCTGCAATCCGCTTGGCGGGACTAGCTTTTCACCCGACCGGCGCTATGACGGAGTGCCGCAGCAGTTCGGTGAGCACGGCTCACCGTTGACGCTGAATCCGTAGCCGGCGACCGGGTCCGGGCCGGTCACCCGCAACGGTGCCGCGCCGGTGCGCAGCTCCTCGATCAGACCTGCGGCCAGCCGGGCGAAACGCGGGTCGGCGTTGGGCGTGCCGGCGCGCGCGAACGCGATGCCGGCTTCTTCGGCCTGCAACCGCAGCTCGTAATCGAGATCCCACACCACCTCGATGTGGTCGGCGACGAACCCGATCGGACACACGATGACCGCCCGGGTTCCCTTCTCCCCCAATGCGGTCAGGTGATCGGCGACGTCGGGTTCCAGCCACGGGATCTGGGGCGGGCCCGACCGCGACTGCCACACCTGGTCGAAGTCCCGATAGCCCGCCGCCGCGGCCACCAGCCGCGTCGCGTAGCCGACCTGACGGCTGTAGAGCCGGGGGCCGTGCCGCTCGTCGGCGGCAACCGGTACCGAGTGTGCGGTGAACACCAACCGGGCCTCGTCACGCAGATCGGCAGGCAGGGTCGCGGCGGCCGCCGCGATCGCGTCGGCGAACATCTCCACCAACAGCGGGTGATCGAAGTACTGCCGCAGTTTGACCAGCTCCGGCGCGTCGTCGCCCGCCGCGGCCCGCGCCCTGGCGATGTCCTCGACGTACTGGGTACAGCTGGAGTACCCGCCCCACGCCGACGTGGTGAACACCGCCGCCCGCCGAATCCCGTTGTCCCGCATCGCCGCGACGGTGTCCTCTACGTACGGTTCCCAGTTCCGGTTACCGAAGTAGACCGGGAGATCGGGCAGCTGTATCCGCAACTGCTCGATCAGCGCCCGGTTGATCCCGTTGATCGGCGACACCCCACCGAAATGCAGGTAGTGCTCGGCGACATCGGCCAACCGCTCGGCAGGGATGCCGCGGCCACGGGTCACGTTCTCCAGGAACGGCATCACCTGATCCGGAGCTTCCGGCCCTCCGAAGGACAGCAGCAGGACGGCGTCGAAATCGAAGGTGTCGGTCAACGAGCCTCCAAGTCAGATCAGAGCAGCTGGGTGCTGGCGCCGCCGTCGGCGTAGATGATGGTGCCGGTGGTGGCGGGCAGCCAGTCGGAAAGCAGCGCGCACACGGTCTTGGCGACCGGCGTCGGATCCTTCATGTTCCAGCCGATCGGCGCGCGCTGATCCCAGCCCTCTTCGAGGAGCTGCATCTGCTTGCCTGCCTCGTCGCCCAGGGCGCCGCCGACGATCGCGCTCATGGCCAGGGTCCGGATCGGGCCCGCCGCAACGAGGTTCGACCGCACACCGAACTTGCCTGCCTCACGCGCGACGAACCGGTTGACCGATTCGAGGGCGCTCTTGGCCACCGTCATCCAGTTGTAGGCCGGCATCGCGCGGGTCGGGTCGAAGTCCATGCCGACGATCCCGCCGCCTTCGTTCATCACCGGCAGCAGGGCCTTGGCCAGCGAGGCGTACGAGTAGGCCGAGATGTGGATGCCCTTGGCGACGTCCTCGTAGGGAGCATCGAAGAACGGGTTGACACCCATACCGCTCTGCGGCATGAAGCCGATCGAGTGCACCACGCCGTCGAGCTTGTTGCCCGCACCGATGGCCTCGGTGACCCGGTCGGCCAGGCCGGCCAGGTGCTCCTCGTTCTGCACGTCGAGCTCCAACAAGGGAGCCGGCTTGGGCAGCCGGTCGGCGATGCGCTGGATCAGCTTCATCCGGTCGAACCCGGTGAGCACCAGCTCGGCGCCGGCTTCCTGGGCCACCTTGGCGATGTGGAACGCGATCGAGCTGTCCGTGATGATCCCGGTGACGAGGATGCGCTTGCCTTCGAGCAAACCTGCCATTGTCCTGACTCCTACTTTGGTGAAGAGTTATGCGAAAGTTGTTGTGATCCAGCGCTTTTGGATCAGTGTCCCATGCCCATGCCGCCGTCGACCGGGATCACCGCGCCGGCGATGTAGCTGGCGTCCTCGGAAGCCAGGAAGCTCACCGCACCGGCGACCTCCTCCGCGGTGCCGACGCGCTTGGCCGGAATGAAGTCCAGGGCACCGGCCTGAATCCGCTCGTCCAGGGCACGGGTCATCTCCGTGTCGATGTAGCCGGGTGCCACCACGTTCGCGGTGACGCCGGCCTTGGACAGTTCCCGGGAGATCGAGCGGGCCATGCCGATCAGACCGGCCTTGGCGGCCGCGTAGTTGGCCTGGTTGCCGATGCCCCACATGCCCGAGACCGAACCGATGAAGATGATCCGGCCGAAACGCTTGCGCTGCATGCTGCGCGAGGCCCGCTGCGCCACCCGGAACGCCCCGGTGAGGTTCGCGTTGATGACGTTCTCGAACCGCTCCTCGGTCATCCGCATCAGGAACGCGTCCTGGGAGATACCGGCGTTGGACACCAGCACCTCGACCGGACCCTGGTGCTCCTCGACCTCTTTGAACGCCCGGTCGACGGCCTCGTTGTCGGTGACGTCGCACACGACGCCGAACAGGCCGTCGGGTGCGCCCGATCCGCGGTGCGTGACGGCCACCTTGTGTCCGTCGGCGGCCAGTCGTTGCGCGATCGCCAGGCCGATGCCCCGGTTACCTCCGGTGACCAGTACGGAACGGGGAACGAATGCGGGACGACCGGTGGCTGTTTCAGTGGCGGCACTGTCACTCATGCCCGCCAACTTATCTCCTCACCAGCATGGTCTGAAAATCGCATCGGCCCCTAACCGGGCAGTCTGCGGTTGATCAGCAGGGCCGCCACCCCGGCCACGGCCAGCACCAACGCGCCGAGCCGCAGCCAGCCGAGGCTGGCGTCGCCCTTGATGGTCTCGTAGCCGATCTGCTGCTGCAGCGAGGTGAACACCTGCTTGAGCTGCTCCAGGCTGGACGCGGTGAAGGCGTCGCCGCCGGACAGCTTGGCAATCTTGCCGAGCATCTCGTCGTCGACCGGCACCGGCTGGCGCTGATCGTTGATCTCGACATAGCCGTACGGCGTGCCGAAGGACACCGTCGAGATCGGCACTCCCTGGTCCTTGGCGGTACGCGCCGCGGTGTACGCCCCCTTGGGGTTGTCCGGGTTGGACGGCACGGTCTCCTTGCCGTCGGACATCAGCACGATGCGCGCGGGCGGCTTCTCGTCACCGCCGCCGATCACCGCACCGACGGTGGCGATCGCCTGCAGCGCCGTGAAGATGCCCTCGCCGGTGGCGGTCCGGTCGGCCAACTGCAGCTTGTCCAGGCCGTTCTTGGTGGCCTCACGGTTGGTGGTCGGCTGCACCAGCACCGTCGCGGTGCCGGCGTAAGCGATCAGGCCGAGGTTGATCCCCGGAGTGAGCTGATCGGCGAACTGCTTGGCGGCTTCCTGCGCGGCGGCCAGCCGGCTGGGGGCCACGTCAGTGGCGCGCATCGACTGCGACACGTCGATCACCAGCATCACCACCGCGCGGTTGCGCGGAATCCGCACATCGTGGGTGGGGCCGGCCATCGCCACCGTCAGCAACACCAGCGAGACGGCCAGCAGCGCCGCTGGCAGATGGCGCCAGCGGGTGGGCTGTTTGGGGGCCACGCTTTCGAGCAGCTCCATGTTGGCGAACCGCAGGATCCGCTGCTTACGCGCGCGCTGAACGAAGACGTAATACGCGATCAGGCCCAGGACCACGAACAGGAAAAGGAACCACCACGCGTGCGCGAAGCCCGTCAGGCTCATCGGACCGAGAATCGGTAATGTCATGTGCTAGAAGTCATTTCGGTTTGGTTGCTGATCGAGCTTCTTCTACCTGCCGGCCAGGGCGCCGCGCCGCCGAGTCGCCACAAACCGCACCACATCGGCGATCCAGTCGCGGTCGGTGCGCAGGCTCAGCAGCGGCGCGTCGCAACGCCGCAAGGTGCGGGCCACTTCCTCACGGTGGGCCGCGGCGGCCCGCTCGAAGTCACTGCGGAGTTGCTCGTCGATTGTGAACTCCCGGGTGACGCCGGTCTCGGTGTCCTGCAGCACCACGTCGCCGACGGCGGGCAGTTCGACGTCACGCGGATCGAGGATTTCGATGCCGAGGACCTCGTGGCGGCCGGCGATCGCCCGCAGCGGACGCATCCAGTTGATCGGCCCGAGGAAGTCACTGATGATCACCGCCATGCCGCGCCGGCGTTCGGGACGGCGCAGCGCATCGATGGCGGCCGCCAGGTCGCCCCGCACCCCGGTCGGGGCCTTGGGTGTGGTGGCGATCGCCCGCAGCAGCTCCTGCTCGTGCACCCGCCCGCTCAGCGCCGGAACGCGGCGCACGGTGTCACCGTTGGCGATGATCGCGCCGATCCGGTTCCCGCCCCCACTGTTCAGGAACGCGATCGCGGCGGCGGCCGCCACAGCGAGATCACGTTTCTCACAACCGGTGGTACCGAAGTCAAGACTGGCCGACATGTCGACGACCAGCCAGGTCTCCAGTTCGCGGTCGGCGATCATCTGCCGCACGTGGGGCGTCTGGGTGCGCGCCGTCACCGACCAGTCCATCCGGCGCACGTCGTCGCCGGGTTGGTAGATCCGCGAGTCCCCCGGCTCTGATCCCGGACCCGGGATCAGACCGAGGTGGTCGCCGTGCAGGACTCCGTCGAGCTTGCGCCGCACCGTCAGCTCAAGCTTGCGCAACGCCGCCGTCAACGCCGGGTCCCGAATCTCCCCGCGCTTCAGAGACGGCAGGTCGACGGTGCGTCGGGAAGTGGTCACCGACCACCCGCCGCGCCGGCCGCGGCAGGTACGGCGGGCGCAACCGAATGTCCTTGCTGCGGAAGCGCATTCACCTGAGGCAGGGCGACGGTCTGCAGGATCCGGTTGACCACCGTCTCCGCGGAGACCTCGTCGGCCAGCGCGTCGTAGGTCAGCACCAGACGGTGCCGCAACACATCCGGGATCACCTCGACGACGTCCTGAGGGATGACGTAGTCACGGCCCCGCACCAAGGCCAGCGCGCGGGCCGCCGAGATGATGCCGAGCGAGGCACGCGGTGAGGCGCCGTAGGCGATCCACGCCTTGGCGTCGGGCATGCCGAACTTCTCGGGCTCGCGGGTCGCGGTGACGATCCGCACCACGTAATCGACCAGCGCGTGGTGGACGAAGGTGTTTGCCGCGAGTTCCTGCAGGCGCAGCAGGTCGCCGGTGTTCAGGATCTGCTTGGGCTCCGGGGGCTTGACACCCATCCGGTAGATGATCTCGCGCTCTTCCTCGGGCGTCGGGTAGTCGACGTTGAGCTTGAACAGGAAGCGGTCGCGCTGCGCCTCGGGAAGCGCGTAGACGCCTTCCTGCTCGATCGGGTTCTGGGTCGCCATCACCAGGAACGGGCTGGGCAGCGGGAACGTCTTGCCGCCGATGGAGATCTTGCGCTCGGCCATCACCTCGAGGAGGGCGGACTGCACCTTGGCCGGCGCGCGGTTGATCTCGTCGGCGAGCAGGAAGTTGACCACGACCGGACCGAGCTCGATGTCGAAGTCTTCCTTGCCCTGCCGGTAGATGCGGGTACCGATGATGTCGGTGGGCACCAGGTCAGGGGTGAACTGGATGCGGGCGAAGGTGCCGCCGACGACCTTCGCGAACGTCTCGACGGCCAGGGTCTTGGCCACCCCGGGGACGCCTTCGAGCAGCACATGGCCCTTGGCGAGAAGACCGACGAGCATCCGCTCGACGAGCTGGTCCTGGCCGACGATGATCCGCTTGACCTCGAAGATGGCGCGTTCCAGGGTGTGTACCTCAGCCTGCAGACTGCCGTTGGTCGCTGCTTGCGGCGCTGCCGGCGCGGCATGGGAGCCGGTCGATCCGGGCGGGAAGCCCGGCGCCGGGCTCGAGCCGGGATAACCTCCGGCGCCCTGCGGCGGTCCACTCGGTGACGTCATCAACTTCCTCCCACGGTATTCGACTACAAACGCTGGTCTTGCTTTTTGCTCTAGCGGGCAATCGGGTGCCCGCCGTCAACTATTCCAGGCACTTCGAGATCCGTCGACGCTGCCCGGAAGACTTCAGGTTCCCCTCAGGATTCGATGATGCGGGCCGCATAGGGCTGGATGCCCGCGGTCCGAACCGGGCTCACAGTCACTTTCTCCGCACTGCCCGACGCTTCCAGCATCTTGCCGCCACCGAGGTACATCGCCACGTGCTGGCTGCCGCCGGGGCCCCAGAACAGGAGGTCGCCGCGCTTTGCCTGGGCCACCGGCACCTTGCGGCCGGTGTTGTACTGGTCCCCGGAGTACTTCGGGATCTGCACCCCCACGCCGGCGAACGCGTACCGGGTGAAGCCCGAGCAGTCGTAGCCGACCTTGCCTGCGTCGTAGTCCACACCGGGGCCGGGGCCGGTGAGCGTGCCGCCGCCCCACGAGTAGGGCACCCCCATCTGAGTGCCGCCGCGCCGGATCACGTATTCGATGGCCTGCGGGCCGCGGACCCGACCGCCGGGGAATGACGAGGCCGCCTGTTTCGGTGCGAGCCCGATGGTCTGCAGGAACTGCTGGCCGAGATTCTGTGTGGTCTGCAGCGCGATCTGGCTGACCTGGAACGAGGCGTTGGCGATGGCCACCGGGTCGCCGGGAGCTCCGGAGCTGACGATCTTCGGGAGAGTGGGATCCCACTGCCCGTCGTCAGGTGCGGCACTGGCCGGCGCCACCAGTCCGATCGCCGCGAACGCAGTTGCGGCGATCAGGATCAGAGACCGTAAGACGAAGGAGCGCAATGTTTTCCCATCAGTATTCGATGTAGCGGACGACGTACGGGGTCATGCCGCTGGTCCGGACCGGCGAGATCTTGACCTGCGACCCCGTGTAGGGCGCTTCGAGCATCTGGCCATTGCCGAGGTAGAGCGTCACGTGCTGGCTGCCGCCGGGCCCGTAGAAGATCACGTCGCCGCGCCGCATCTGCGAGGACGGAATCTTGCGACCGGCGTTGTACTGGGAACCCGAGTAGTGCGGCAGCTTGATGCCGACCCCGGCGAAGGCGTAGAGAATCAGGCCCGAACAGTCGAAGCCGACCGTGTTGGCCCCCGAGTCGATACCGCGGCTGGGACCGGCGGCGTTGCCTCCGCCCCAGGAGTAGGGAACGCCCATCTGGGAGCCGGCTCGCTGAATGACGTACTCAGACGCCTGCCGCCCGTACACCCGCGGGATGGCCCCGTTGGTGTAGCCGGTCGGAGTGGGCAGGATCCCCATCTTCTGCAGGAATTGCCTGCCCATGTTCTGGGTGACCTGGGCCGAGGTCGACGAGATCCCCAGCACGGTGTTGATGATCGCGATCGGGTCACCGCTGACGAACGCACTGGGAATCGCCGGCAGGGTCGGGTCCCACTCGCCGTCCCACTTCTGTCCCGCCTGAGCCGGTGCGCCCGGCGCCCGGTCCCAGTCTCCGGCCGCGACCTGCGGCGCGGCCCCCTGTGCCGGGGCGGCCGGGGCGCTCGTCGCCGAGGCCTTGTTGACCTGAGCGAGCTGCGATGCGGCCGTTGCGCGTTCGGCGGTCAACCGGTTCAGCTCACCCTGCTGTGCGCTGAATGTCTGCTGCGCCTGTTGCAGCGCCGCGACCGCGCTGTCCTGACTGGTCTGGGCATTGGCCGCGGCCTGGTCGGCCTTCTGCTTGGCCAGCCGGGCCGCCGATTCCCGGTTGACCTGTTCGGTGCGGGCGCGCTGCAAGTCGGCGATCACCTTGTCGGTGCTCGCGACCAGGGTCTGGCCGGTCGCCGCGGTGCTGACGATGTCGGCGGGGTCGGACGCGGTCAGATACGAGCTCGACGGCCCGTTGACATAGGTGGCGGCCGCGAAGGTGTCGAACCGTTTCTGCGCTTCGGCTATGGCGCGATTGGAATCCGCGATACCAAGCTGGCTGGCATCGAGCTCCTGCTGCGCAGCAGCGGCCGAATCACGGGCGTCCTGCACGTCGACGATCGCCTTGTTGACGGCCTCTTGTTGGGTCTGGATGGCAGCACCCAGCTCCTGCAGCTTCTGGTCGGCGTTGGCGACCGCGGCGACGAGAGAGGCGACCTGATCCGGCGCACCGGGATCCGCCGCGGCCGGAGCACCGCCTGACAATGCCGTACCCGCCAGCATCGCCGCGATCAGCGGCACCGCCCAGAACCGGCCGGGCAGACGCGACGCCGTAACCCGATCTGCTCCTCGCATGCGCGGGACGCCAACGGTGCGTCTCATTCGACTCAAGTCTCCTATGGCTCAACGTCGGCGTGCCGGCGTTTGCTCGGGGCCTTTGCGCAGAAGTCACATCAAGCACAACTGCAACAATGGGTACCGATTGCACCGTACGTCACATCTGAAGCCAAAGAAACTTTAGTCACGAATTACAGGATTGTAATTGCGAATAGTGTGACCTATTAGTGATATTGGGCGTTATTCCGAACGAATGTTCGACGGGATTTTCAGCCCTCTGCCGAGGGGGCGCTCGAGGCCCCTGACCCGGCAAATCGTTTGCTGCGCACCTGCAGAACGCGGGTCAACGCAGCCGCCGCGGCGACGCCGAGCGTCAGCACGATAGTGAGCGCAGTCCAGGGAAAGTCCGGGGTCGAAATCTCGCCCACGAAATTCTTCGCCGACAACGCCGCATTCCCGGTCTTGGCCACGTCCTGTCCGGCTTCCAAAGTCACCCGGTCGATTGTCGGGCTGTACGTGCCGGCAAACGACGGGCTCAGCGCGAGCACCGTCGCGCCGGGATTGGCAGCCCCGACCTCACTGGCGATGTCACGCAGCGGTGTGTCGATACCCGGATTATTCGGCAGGACCACGATCTTGAGGTCGACCCCGCCCTGGCGGGCATCACTGACGACCTGACGCAGGGCATCGACATCGGCGGCGGGGGCACTGACCCCGTCATCGCGGACGTCGGCCTGCACGGCCGCCATGCACTTGGCCACTCCCTCGGGTTGCGCCGGATCCATTCCGACGGTCTCGCACACCTCGACCGGGATATAGGCCGGCAGGAACGGGATGACATGGGGTCCGGTCACGTCAGGCACGGTACGCCGACGCTGTCCGCGGTTGCCAAGCGACACGGGAATCGTCACCGCATCGAGGACCGATCGTCACGCCGGAGAGACGGATCAGCCCATCGGGGTAGCAACGCGCACGCGACAAGGGAAGACTGGACCCCGCCCCGCAGGGCATTGCAGGACAAGCGTACTGTTAGGATCAGCAGCGCCGCCGACACAGCCCGTCGCGGTGAGATCTAGCCGGGAGTTGATGTGAGCAGCGAGAATACGGAAAATTCGTCCCTTAACTCATTTGGTGCCCGCGACACACTGACTGTCGGGGACCAGAGCTACGAGATCTACCGCCTCGACGCGGTGCCCGGCACCGAGAAGCTGCCGTACAGCCTCAAGGTTCTCGCGGAGAACCTCCTGCGCACCGAGGACGGCGCGAACATCACCAAGGACCACATCCAGGCCATCGCCAACTGGGATCCCTCGGCCGAGCCGAGCATCGAGATCCAGTTCACCCCGGCCCGCGTGCTGATGCAGGACTTCACCGGTGTGCCGTGCATCGTCGACCTGGCCACCATGCGCGAGGCCGTGGCCGCCCTCGGCGGCGACCCGAACAAGGTCAACCCGCTCTCCCCCGCCGAGATGGTCATCGACCACTCCGTCATCCTCGACGTATTCGGCAACGCCGGCGCCTTCGAGCGCAACGTCGAACTCGAATACGAGCGCAACTCCGAGCGCTACCAGTTCCTGCGCTGGGGCCAGGGTGCGTTCGACGACTTCAAGGTCGTCCCCCCGGGCACCGGCATCGTGCACCAGGTCAACATCGAGTACCTGGCCCGCGTCGTCATGGTCCGCGACGGCAAGGCTTACCCGGACACCTGTGTGGGCACCGACAGCCACACCACCATGGAGAACGGCCTCGGCGTGCTGGGCTGGGGCGTCGGCGGTATCGAGGCCGAGGCCGCCATGCTGGGCCAGCCCGTCTCGATGCTCATCCCCCGCGTCGTCGGCTTCAAGCTGACCGGTGAGATCAAGCCCGGTGTCACCGCCACCGACGTCGTGCTCACGGTCACCGACATGCTGCGCAAGCACGGCGTGGTCGGCAAGTTCGTCGAGTTCTACGGCAAGGGCGTGGCCGAGGTGCCGCTGGCCAACCGCGCCACCCTGGGCAACATGAGCCCCGAATTCGGTTCCACCGCAGCGATCTTCCCGATCGACGAAGAGACCATCAACTACCTGCGGCTGACCGGGCGCAGCGAGCAGCAGCTGGCGCTCGTCGAGGCCTACGCCAAGACCCAGGGCATGTGGCACAACGCCGACCACGAGCCGGCCTTCTCCGAGTACCTCGAGCTCGACCTGTCCACCGTGGTGCCCTCGATCTCGGGCCCCAAGCGCCCGCAGGACCGCATCGAGCTGTCGGACGCCAAGAACGCGTTCCGCAAGGACATCCACAACTACGTCGAGGAGAACCTCCCGACGCCGCACACCCAGCTCGACGAGGCGGTCGAGGAGTCGTTCCCGGCTTCCGACCCCGCGAAGCTGTCGTTCGCCGACGACGGTGCCGTCGACGTGCGTCCGTCGGCCGCCAACGGTGCCGAGGGCCGGCCATCGAAGCCCATCACCGTGACGTCCGAGGAGCGCGGTGAATTCGTGCTCGATCACGGCGCGGTCGTCGTCGCAGGCATCACCTCGTGCACCAACACGTCGAACCCCTCGGTCATGCTGGGTGCCGCCCTGCTGGCCAAGAAGGCCGTGGAGAAGGGCCTGACCACCAAGCCGTGGGTCAAGACCAACATGGCGCCGGGCTCGCAGGTCGTCACCGACTACTACAACAAGGCCGGCCTGTGGCCCTACCTGGAGAAGCTCGGGTACTACCTGGGCGGCTACGGCTGCACCACGTGCATCGGCAACACCGGTCCGCTGCCCGACGAGATCTCCAAGGCCATCAACGACAACGACCTCTCGGTCACCGCGGTGCTCTCGGGTAACCGCAACTTCGAGGGCCGGATCTCCCCCGACGTCAAGATGAACTACCTGGCCTCCCCGCCGTTGGTCATCGCCTACGGCATCGCGGGCACCATGGACTTCGACTTCGAGACCGACCCGCTCGGCCAGGACGGCGAGGGCAACGATGTCTTCCTGAAGGACATCTGGCCCTCGGCCGCCGAGATCGAGGAGACCATCGCATCCTCGATCAACCGCGACATGTTCACCGACTCGTACGCCGACGTGTTCAAGGGCGACGACCGCTGGCGTTCGCTGTCCACGCCGGAGGGCAACACCTTCGAGTGGGACGAAGCCTCCACCTATGTCCGCAAGGCCCCCTACTTCGACGGCATGCCCGCCGAGCCGGAGCCGGTCTCCGACATCACGGGTGCCAGAGTGCTTGCCCTGCTGGGTGATTCGGTGACCACCGACCACATCAGCCCCGCCGGCTCGATCAAGCCGGGCACGCCTGCCGCGCAGTACCTCGACGCCAACGGCGTTGAGCGCAAGGACTACAACTCGCTGGGGTCGCGACGTGGCAACCACGAGGTGATGATCCGCGGCACCTTCGCCAACATCCGGCTGCGCAACCAGCTGCTCGACGACGTCTCCGGCGGCTACACGCGTGACTTCACCCAGCCGGGCGGCCCGCAGGCCTTCATCTACGACGCGTCGGTCAACTACAAGGAAGCCGGCATCCCGCTGGTCGTCCTGGGCGGCAAGGAATATGGCTCCGGCAGCTCGCGTGACTGGGCCGCCAAGGGCACGGTGCTGCTGGGCGTGAAGGCCGTCATCACCGAGTCCTTCGAGCGCATCCACCGGTCGAACCTGATCGGCATGGGCGTCATCCCGCTGCAGTTCCCGGCAGGTGAGTCGGCCGCGAGCCTCAAGCTCGACGGCACCGAGACCTACGACATCACCGGTATCGAAGCGCTCAACGAGGGCAAGACGCCGAAGACCGTTCACGTGACGGCCACGAAGGAAGATGGCAGCAAGGTGGAGTTCGACGCGGTCGTGCGCATCGACACCCCCGGCGAGGCCGACTACTACCGCAACGGCGGCATCCTGCAGTACGTGCTGCGCAACATGCTGAAGTCGAAGTAATCCTGTCCGGACTGACCGAAGCAGTTAAGGGACAGCGCCAACCGGCGCGTGCGCGAGGAGTGGTCTGAATGCCCCGGGTGACGGACGACCACCTCGCGGCCCGGCGCCGTCAGATTCTCGACGGCGCCCGGCGCTGCTTCGGTCAGTACGGGTATGAAAGCGCGACCGTGCGACGGCTCGAAGAAACCATCGGGCTGTCGCGCGGCGCAATCTTTCACCACTTCAAGGACAAGGACACCTTGTTCTTCGAGCTGGCCCGCGAGGACGCCGAGCGGATGGCCGAAGTGGCCGCCCGCGAAGGTCTCATCCAGGTGATGCGAAACATGTTGGCAGCACCCGAACAGTTCGACTGGCTGGCGACCCGGCTCGAAATCGCCCGAAAATTGCGCAACGACCCGGCCTTTCACCGAGGCTGGGCCGAACGATCGGCCGAACTGGACGCCGCGATCACCGAACGTCTACGCCGCCAGAAGCAGGCGGGCCGGCTACGCGACGATGTGCCGAGCGCGGTCCTGCACATCTATCTGGATCTCGTCCTCGACGGTCTGGTGGCCCGCATCGCCTCCGGCGAGGACCCGAAAAACCTCACCGCGGTGCTGGACCTGGTCGAGGACAGCGTGCGTCAGCAGGCGTCGGCAGACGGCTGAATCCGGCTACCGCACAGCGGTTGTGCTCGTCACGCCCGCGACCGGGTGCGGTGATTGGGGCCGCCGCGGCTGCGCATAGTCGTGCCCGACTCCCGCAACAGACTGTGGATCGAGCCGTACGAACGGCCGGTCTTGGCCACAAGCGATCGGATACTGGCACCCCCCTCGTACTCCTTGCGTAGTTCGTCCAGCAGTTCGCCACGGTTCTTGTTCATATCCCTCATCGACATCTCCCCGCTTGTGATGTCCCGACGGATACCCACAGTAGAAACGACCCACACACCGAGGGGTCGATTTGTCCAACGTCTTAAATTGACGTTGTCGAAGATGCTACGGTTCTTGAGAATTCGCTGTCAGGCGAGCTCGATGAGGTCCCGGTACTCGGTCGACCAGAAGTCCTCCGTGCCGTCCGGCAGCAGCACGACCCGCTGCGGATCGAGGGCCTCGGCCGCGCCCGGATCGTGAGTCACCAACACCACAGCGCCCTGGTAGCTGCGCAGCGCGTCGAGCACCTGCTCTCGCGACGCCGGATCGAGGTTGTTGGTCGGCTCGTCGAGCAACAACACGTTGGCCGTCGACGCGACCAGACCGGCCAACGCCAGGCGCGTCTTCTCACCGCCGGACAGCGTGCCCGCGGGCTGCTCCAACTGCGGCCCGGTGAACATGAAGGCGCCCAACAATCCTCGAAGATCCTGCTCCCCGGTGTCGGGTGCGGCGTGGCGGATGTTCTCCCAGACCGTCGCATCGTTGTCGAGGGTGTCGTGCTCCTGGGCGAAATACCCGATCTTGCAGCCATGTCCGGGTTCGAGGACGCCGGCGTCGGCGGTCTCCACTCCGGCGAGCAGTCGCAGCAGGGTGGTCTTGCCCGCGCCGTTGAGTCCGAGTACCACCACCCGCGAACCGCGGTCGATGGCGAGGTCGACGCCCGTGAAGATCTCCAGTGACCCATAGGTCTTGGTGAGCCCTTTGGCCACCAACGGCGTCTTGCCGCACGGCGCCGGCGTGGGGAACTTGATCCGCGCCACCTTGTCGGCGACCCGCTCGGCATCGAGCTCGGCGATCATCCGCTCGGCACGGCGCAACATATTCTGGGCGGCAACGGCTTTGGTGGCCTTGGCGCCCATCTTGGCGGCCTGGGCGCGCAGGGCACCTGCCTTCTTCTCGGCATTGGCGCGTTCGCGGCGGCGCCGCTGTTCGTCCGTGGCGCGCGCGTCGAGGTACTTCTTCCACCCCATGTTGTAGACATCGGCCTCACCGCGGACCGCGTCGAGGAACCACACGCGGTTCACGACCTCGTCGAGCAGATCGACGTCGTGACTGATGACGACGAGGCCGCCGGTGTGGTTGTGCAGGAAGTCCCGGAGCCAGCCGATCGAGTCCGCGTCGAGGTGGTTGGTCGGCTCGTCGAGCAGCAGCGTGGTGTCCGAACCGGATCCCGTCTCGGACGCCGCGAACAGGATACGAGCCAGCTCCACCCGGCGACGCTGACCACCCGACAGGGTGCGCAGCGGCTGGGTCAACACGCGGTCGGGCAGCCCGAGGCTCGCACAGATGCGTCCGGCCTCGCTCTCGGCGGCATATCCGCCGAGAGCCGAGAACCGCTCCTCCAGCTGTCCGTAGCGGCGCACGGCCTTGTCGCGGGCGGCATCATCGGCCACCTCTGCCATCAGGGCCTGCTGCTTCTCCAGGTCGGCGAGCAGCGTGTCCAGGCCACGTGCCGACAGCACCCGGTCACGGGCCAGCACATCGAGATTGCCTTCCCGAGGATCCTGGGGAAGGTAGCCGATCTCACCCGTCCGCGTGATGGTTCCCGCGTAGGGCTCGCCTTCGCCCGCCAGGATGCGCATGGTGGTGGTCTTGCCTGCGCCGTTGCGTCCGACGAGACCGATCCGGTCGCCCGGCTGCACCCGCAGCGCAGAGCCATCGATGGACAGCAGCGTGCGCGCGCCGGCGCGGACCTCCAGGTCCGTTGCGGTGATCACGCTGCGGTCCTCCTAGTTTCTGGTCGTTACTTCTCGTCGGTAAACACCGGGGGGCGCTTCTCCGCGCGCGCGGCAACCGCTTCCTCGAAGTTTGCGGTGAGCAGGCGCACGAAGAGTTGTCCCAGGCCCTCGGCCTGCATGTGCCCCTCCAGGCTAGCGGCGTCCAGTCCACTCCAAAGTGTGCGCTTGGTCAACTCGATACCGGGCCGGGAGAACGCCGCCATCCGGTCCGCCATCGAATAGCAGGTGTCCAGGAGCGCCTCGGCCGCCACCACGCTGGACACCAGACCGATGCGTTCGGCCTCCTGTGCGTCGATATCGCGGCCGGTCAACATGATCTCGAACGCCCGTGACGACCCGATCGCCCGCGGCAGCAGGTAGGACAGCCCCAGCTCACTGGCGGTAAGGCCGTTGTTGATCCCCGCGGCGCGGAAATACGCTCCCTCGGCGGCGACCCGGACGTCACAGGCCAGGGCCAGGCACAGGCCGCCTCCGATGGCTGCGCCGTTCACCGCGGCGATCACGGGCTGATGCAGCCGCCGTAGGGCGAGAATCACATCGTCGAGGATCTCCATCGACCGCAGCGCGTACGTCGGCCTGGTCAGCCCGGCGACGTGCGGCACCGACCCGGCCGACTTGTGGTCGGCCCCGGACGAGAAGCCTCGGCCTGCCCCGGTCAGCACCACGACGCGCACGCTGTTGTCGTAGCGCAACTCCTCCAGTACGGCTTTCAGCGGGACCATGACGTCGAACGCCATCGAGTTCATCCGCTCGGGGCGGTTCAGGGTCACCAGGGCGACGTCCGGTCGTGGACGATCGACCAGGACGAATTCGTTCTGCGCAGTCACGGACAGCACGCTATCGCGTGCCGGGCGTCAGACCTGTTCGGCGTCGCCCGCAGCGGCCTGCTCTTTCATGGCCGCGTCGATGTCGAATTCCTTGATCTTCTGCACCAGGTCCTCCAGTGCCGCCGGCGGCAGCGCTCCGGCCTGGTTGAAGACCAATTTGCCCTTCTTGAACGCCATCAGGGTGGGGATCGACCGGATGTCGGCTGCCGCGGCGAGCCCCTGCTCGGCCTCGGTGTCCACCTTGCCGAAGACCACGTCGGGATGCTGCTCGGAGGCGGCCTTGAACGTCGGCGCAAATGCGCGGCACGGCCCACACCATGACGCCCAGAAATCCACCAGCACGATCTCGTTGCCGTTGACGATGTCATTGAACTGATCTGCGGTGATGTCTTGCGTACTCACACTTTTCCTAACGTCGGGGCTTGACGGCCTGTTCCCACCATATTTCAGTGCAGAGCCGCCAACGCGGTTTCGGCGTGGTATCCGGCGAACCCGCTCAGCGAATCGTCCCGCAGCCGATTCACCCAGCCCGGATCGGCCAACAGCGCACGACCAACCGCCACGATGTCGAATTCACCGGTCCGATACTGCTCAAGCAGCCGGTCCACCGGTGCGGGCGTGATGAGGTCCCCGTCGATCCGTCCCGGTCTGAACTCCGTGGCCAGGCCCACCGAACCGACGCTGATCACGGGCAGCCCGCTGAGCTTCTTTGTCCAGCCGGCCAGGCTCAGCGGCGATCCGTCGAACGCAGGGACATAGTGCCGCCGCGTCGAGGGGTGCAGCACGTCGACGCCCGCGTCGACCAGTGGTCCCAGCAGCGCCGCAAGCTCAGCCGGGGACGTTGCCAATTGCGCGTCATAGGCTTTCGCTTTCCATTGCGAGAACCGGAAGATGATCGGGAAATCGGAGCCGACGGCAGCACGCACCGCCGCGACCACCTCGGCGGGAAAGCGGGTCCGGGCGGCGACGGAGCCACCGTAGCCGTCCGTGCGTTGATTTGTTTTTTCCCAAAGGAATTCGTCCAGCAGGTAACCGTGCGCGCCGTGCAACTCGACGGCGTCGAAGCCGGCGGACTTGGCATTGCGCGCGGCTTCGGCGAAACCCGAAGCCACTCCGGCGAGTTCCTCGGTCTGCAGCGCTCGGCCTCTTGCCTTGCCCGCACTGTCGATCCCCGACGGGCTGACCGGAACCAGCCCGTCGGAGTCGTCGCGTTCGGCACCCTGGTGCCACAGCTGCGCGGCGATCACCGCGCCGTGCTCATGCACTGCGGCGGTCACCGCACGCCATCCGTCGAGCACCTGCTCACCGGACAGGGTGGGAATGCTGAACGGCCAGCCGGCCACCGGATCGGCCAGCCGGACCCCCTCGGTGATGATCAGTCCGACACCGCCCGCTGCCCGCCGCGCGTAATACGCCGCGACATCAGCCCCGGGGATACCGTCGGGAGACGCGCGCCTGGTCATCGGCGCCATCGCGAAACGGTTCGGGATCGTCACCGACCCGATGGTGAGTGGACTGAACAAGTCGCGGAGAGGTTGGCTCATGTGCAGGAGCAACACCCTCTGCGGCGCCCGGATTCCGATTTGATCAGTGCGAATCTTATGCCGGGTCAGGCTGACGAAGGCAGGTCGCGGCGCCGTCCCGACTCGAACCGCCAGAGTGCGGTGTGGAGCGCGGCGGGATCCCAGCCTGTGGAGTCCGATACGGCCCGCAGCGCCGCGGCAGGATCTGTGGCACCTCCCTCTCGCGCCACATAGCCGGCCACCGCCGCATCGACAGTGACCTCCGGCAGCTGCGCAAGGAGTACGAGATATGCCCAGGTGAAGCCGGACCGTTGGCCGGGCACCCCACACCAGGCCGCTCGGGCCGGGCCGCAACGCTCGCGGTCCCGGGCGACCGCCCGCAGGTCCGCGGTGGTCTCGATGCCCAACTCGACGAGGGCCTGGGTGGCCTGCACGAGCGCGGCCGCCCGCAGCGGCGCGTTCTTGACCGTCGACGTAGGACGACGGTTGCCGATCTCCGATGCCCACCTCTGGGCGCCGCCGAACTCATGGACGCTTGCCAGGAGTTCGACGGCACCGTCGGTATCGGGGTCACCCCCTTGGCCTGACCGGTGCCCGCGGTAACGCTCGATCACCTTCTCCACGGTCAGGTGCCGGGCTCCGGTCGCATAGATCGCATCAATGATGCACAGCGCCAACGACTTCGGATACCCGACCGGTTCCGGCCAACCTGCCGGGTCCCCCAGGTCGCGCTCACAGGCCGCGCGCAGTCGCTCGATTTCGGTGTTCATGACGGTGCCTTCCGGTTCAGCGAGACCCCTTTGGTCCCATTGCCCGGAAGCTAACGAGGACGCCCGACAAACCCCGACAGAAATCACCCCAGAATCGAGAGTTATCCACAGGCGTGGTCGACGCGGGCGAGCAATTGAGCCTGCCGCTGCGGCCACCAGAACAATTCCACGACCAGTGCCGCCAGGTAGACGACCGACACCACGACGTTGCCGACCGACCCGAATACGGCGTCCCACAACGCACTTGCCGCAGCCACCACGAGGACCAACGGCAGCAACCATCGAAACGGGCGGGCCGACTCGGCAGCTTCGTGCACACCCCGTCGGTACTCGCGGGCGGCCCCGACCAGTCGCGGGTCGTCGATCCGTTCACCGGCACGGGCGGCGCGCACCACCGCCACCCGGTCGGCACCGGACAACTGCCTCGACATCGGCCAGTACCGCGCCATCCGCCGCGCCATCCAGATTCCGTAGCACGTGCCCACGACGACCAGGACGATCACGCCTGACACCCAGAACCCGGAATCCAGCCAGGCGAGCACTCCCAGCACCACGCCCACCGCGGCACCGATGACCAGTGCCCGGCCTGCGGGGCCGCTCCGCCAGACGAACGCCGGAACCGTCACCATGAGCACATACGGTATCCACCAGCGGCGGAATTGCTCAGCGATTCGGTGTTCGCCCACCAATCTCCGTCGGTGACAACATCACCCGACAGAGTCCGTCAGACGGTGAATCCGAGGGCGCGCAGCTGCTCGCGGCCGTCGTCGGTGATCTTGTCCGGGCCCCACGGCGGATTCCAGACCCAGTTGATCTTGATCTCGTTGACCAGGCCGGCGCCCACCAACGCGGTACGCGACTGATCCTCGATCACGTCGGTCAGCGGACAGGCCGCCGAGGTGAGCGTCATGTCGATCAGCGCGACCGCGCCGTCATCGCCCTGCTCGACGTTGAGGCCGTAAACCAGACCGAGGTCGACGACGTTGATGCCCAGCTCGGGATCCACCACGTCGCGCATGGCTTCCTCGACGTCGGCCAGCAGTTCGTCTGAGGCGGTGTCACTCATCGCTTGTCCTCCACGTCATCGCTGGCCTGCACCAGCGCTCCATTTTCTGGCCTGGCCTCCGCCAGCGCGGCCTTGAAAGCTAACCAACCCAGCAACGCGCACTTCACCCGGGCCGGGTACTTGGCGACACCGGCAAACGCGATGCCGTCACCGAGTACATCTTCGTCCCCCTCAACGTTCCCGCGTGAGGAAATCATCTCGGTGAACGCCTCGACCGTCTTGAGTGCGTCGCCGACGCTCTGCCCGATGACCTGATCGGTGAGCACCGAGGTGGAGGCCTGGCTGATCGAACAGCCCTGCCCGTCATACGAGATGTCCGCCACCGTTTCGGCGTCGTCGGAGAGCGTGACCCGCAGCGTCACCTCGTCACCACAGGTCGGGTTGACGTGATGTACCTCGGCGGCGAAGGGCTCCCGCAGTCCGCGGTTGTGCGGATGCTTGTAGTGATCCAGGATCACTTCCTGGTACATCTGTTCCATTTTCACGCGAAGAACTCCACAGCACGTTTGATGCCGGCCACCAGGCGGTCGACCTCGTCGAGCGTGTTGTACACCGCGAACGACGCGCGGGCAGTGGCGGCGATCCCGAAGCGACGGTGCAGCGGCCACGCGCAATGGTGGCCGACGCGCACCGCCACACCCTCGTCGTCGAGCACCTGCCCGACGTCGTGCGCGTGAATCCCGTCGACGACGAAACTCACCGGAGAGCCCCGATGTTCCATCGTCGTCGGACCGATGACGCGGAGCTGCGGCAGCCCTGTCAGCCCTTCCAGCGCGGCGGCGACCAACTCGGCTTCATGCGCCTCGACGGCGTCCATCCGGATGTCGCTCAAATACCGTGCGGCTGCAGCCAACCCGACCACCTGCGAGGTCATGGGTGTGCCCGCCTCGAAGCGCTGCGGGGCCGGCGCGTAGGTGGTCTGTTCCATCGTCACGGTCTCGATCATGGAACCGCCGGTGATGAACGGCGGCATCGAGTTCAGCAGCTCCAGCCGACCGTAGAGCACACCGATACCCGTGGGGCCCAGCATCTTGTGACCCGAGAATGCCGCGAAATCGACATCAAGGGCGTGGAAGTCGACCGGCTGGTGCGGCACCGACTGGCAGGCGTCCAAGACCGTCAAGGCGCCAACAGACCGAGCCCGCCTGACGATTTCGTTCACCGGGGCGATGGCACCAGTGACGTTCGAATGGTGGCTGAACGCGACGACTTTCACGCGCTCGTCGAGTTGCAGCGAATCGAGGTCGATGCGACCGTCATCCGTGACGCCGTACCACTTCAGCGTGGCGCCGGTCCGCTGGGCCAGCTCCTGCCACGGAATCAGGTTCGCGTGGTGCTCCAGCTCCGTGGTGACGATGACATCACCGGGACCGACGGCATGCTCGAACCGCTTGTCCCCCAGCACGTATGCGACGAGGTTGATCGACTCGGTGGCGTTCTTCGTGAACACCAACTCGTCCGGCTCGGCACCGACGAACGCCGCGATGTCGGCGCGGCCCTGCTCGTAGGCGTCGGTGGCCTCTTCCATCAGCTGGTGCGCACCACGATGCACAGCGCCGTTGGAGGTGGTCAGAAAGCGCCGTTCGGCGTCGAGCACCTGGAGCGGCTTCTGCGATGTCGCCCCGGAGTCCAGGTACGCCAACTGCTTTCCGCCGCGCATGACCCGGCTCAGAATCGGGAAGTCCGCCCTGACCTCAGCCAGCACGGTGGGGTCGAAAGTCCGTGCTGCTGTCATGTCAGGCTCCGACCGCCTGCGTGAAGCGCACGTATCCGTTCTCTTCGAGCTCGTCGGCGAGTTCGGGCCCGCCCGATTCCACGATGCGCCCGCCGACGAACACGTGCACGAACTGCGGGCGGATGTAGCGCAGGATGCGGGTGTAGTGGGTGATCAGCAGGATGCCGCCGTGCTCGGCCTCGGCGTAGCGGTTGACTCCCTCGCTCACGATGCGCAGCGCGTCGACGTCCAGACCCGAATCGGTCTCGTCGAGGATGGCGATCTTCGGCTTGAGCAGACCCAGCTGCAGGATCTCGTGGCGCTTCTTCTCACCACCGGAGAAGCCCTCGTTGACGCTGCGCTCACCGAACGCCGGGTCGATGTCCAGCTCGTCCATCGCGGACTTGACTTCCTTGACCCAGTGGCGCAGCTTCGGTGCCTCGCCACGGACCGCGGTGGCCGCCGTGCGCAGGAAGTTCGACATCGACACCCCGGGCACCTCGACGGGGTACTGCATGGCCAGGAAGAGGCCCGCACGCGCCCGCTCGTCGATGCTCATCTCGAGGACGTCCTGCCCGTCGAGCGTGATCGACCCGGAGGTCACGGTGTACTTCGGGTGACCGGCGATGGCGTAGGACAGCGTCGACTTGCCCGAGCCGTTGGGGCCCATCACCGCGTGGGTCTCCCCCGACTTCACGGTGAGGTCGACACCCTTCAAAATCGGGATCTCGGTGTTCTCAGCGCCTTCGGCGGCGTTGACCGAGACGTGCAGGTCCTTGATTTCCAGAGTGGTCATTAGTGCGATGCTTTCGATTCGGTGATGGCAAGTTCTTTTTCGATGGCTGCGGTCAGGCGCTCACGCACCTCGGGCACAGCGATCTTGGCGATGATCTCGTTGAAGAATCCGCGCACGACCAGGCGCCGGGCCTGATCCTCGGGGATACCGCGGGCGCGCAGGTAGAACAACTGCTCGTCGTCGAAACGCCCAGTCGCACTGGCGTGCCCGGCACCGACGATCTCGCCGGTCTCGATTTCGAGGTTGGGCACCGAGTCGGCGCGGGCACCGTCGGTGAGCACCAGGTTCCGGTTCACCTCGAAGGTGTCGGTACCGGTGGCCTCGGCCCGGATCAACACGTCGCCGATCCACACCGTGTGCGCGTCGGGCTTCTTGGAATCCGGATCCCCTTGCAGCGCACCCTTGTAGAGGACGTCGGACTTACAGTGCGGCTGCGCGTGGTCGACCAGCAACCGCGACTCGAAGAACTGACCGTCATCGGCGAAGTAGGTGCCGAGCATCTTGGCGTCACCGCCGGGTCCGGTGAACCGCACGGTGGCCGAGGTGCGCACCACGTCGCCGCCGAGGGTGACATTGACGTGTCCGAGCACCGCGTCCTTGCCGAGCTTGGCGTGGTGCGAACTGACGTGGACCATGTCGTCGGCCCAGTCGGCGATCCAGATCAATCCGAGGCCGGCCGAATCACCGACGATGATCTCGACGTTGTCCGCGTAGGTTCCGCTGCCGCGCAGGTCGACCACCACGATGGCCCGGGACAGTTCCTCGACCCGGATCTGCAGGTGCCCGTAGCCCACGGTGTCCACACCGGGACCGTCGATCACGATCTCGATGGGCTCGGCCACCTCGGTGTCACGCTCGACCGTCACCACGGTGGCCGTCTCGAACGACGAGTAGGCCTGGGCAGCAACACGATCGGTGGGCGTCCCGCCCTCGCCGAGCCGCTTGTCGTCGCGGCCGACGGTCTCCACGGTCACGCCGGGCCGCTCGGTGACGGTGATGCCGGCGCTGCCGTTCGCGACGGCCGAGCCGTCGTGCAGCCCGCGCAGCCGCTTGAGCGGGGTGAACCGCCACAGCTCGTCGCGACCGCCGGGCACCTCGAAGGCGTTGACGTCGAACGATGCGAACAGCTCGCCCTTGTTGACGGCCACGCTCTCGGCCGCCTCAGTCAGATTGGAACTCACTTAACCGACCGCGCCTTCCATCTGCAGCTCGATCAGCCGGTTGAGCTCGAGCGCGTATTCCATGGGCAGTTCCTTGGCGATGGGCTCGACGAAGCCGCGCACCACCATCGCCATCGCCTCGTCCTCGGTCAGACCACGGCTCATCAGGTAGAAGAGCTGATCTTCGCTGACCTTGGACACCGTGGCCTCGTGTCCCATCGTGACGTCATCCTCGCGGATGTCCACGTACGGGTAGGTGTCCGAGCGGCTGATCGTATCGACCAGCAGCGCATCGCATTTCACGCTCGACTTGCTGCCGTGCGCACCCTTGTTGACCTGGACCAGGCCGCGGTAGGACGCGCGGCCACCGCCGCGGGCCACCGACTTGGACACGATGTTGGACGACGTGTGCGGCGCCAGGTGCAGCATCTTGGCGCCCGTGTCCTGGTGCTGGCCCTCACCGGCGAACGCCACCGAGAGCACCTCGCCCTTGGCGTGCTCACCGGTCATCCAGACCGCGGGGTACTTCATGGTGACCTTGGAACCGATGTTGCCGTCGATCCACTCCATGGTGGCGCCCGCCTCGGCCCGGGCCCGCTTGGTGACCAGGTTGTAGACGTTGTTCGACCAGTTCTGGATCGTGGTGTAGCGCACCCGCGCACCGGGCTTGACGACGATCTCGACCACCGCGGAGTGCAGCGAATCGGACTTGTAGATCGGCGCGGTACAACCCTCGACGTAGTGCACGTAGGAGCCCTCGTCGGCGATGATCAGCGTCCGCTCGAACTGGCCCATGTTCTCGGTGTTGATCCGGAAGTACGCCTGCAGCGGGATGTCGACGTGCACGCCCGGGGGCACATAGATGAACGAACCGCCCGACCACACCGCGGTGTTCAGCGCGGAGAACTTGTTGTCGCCGGCCGGGATCACCGTGCCGAAGTACTTCTGGAAGATCTCCGGGTGCTCACGCAGGCCCGAGTCGGTGTCGAGGAAGATGACGCCGAGCGCCTCGAGGTCCTCGCGAATCTGGTGGTACACCACCTCGGACTCGTACTGCGCGGCCACACCCGCCACCAGACGCTGCTTCTCGGCTTCCGGAATGCCAAGGCGGTCATAGGTATTGCGAATGTCCTCGGGCAGTTCCTCCCAGGAGGCCGCCTGCTTCTCGGTGGAGCGCACGAAGTACTTGATGTTGTCGAAGTCGATGCCCTCGAGGTTGGAACCCCAATGCGGCATGGGCTTCTTGTCGAAGGTGCGAAGCGCCCGCAGCCGGGTCTCCAGCATCCATTCCGGCTCGTTCTTCTTGGCCGAGATGTCACGCACGACGGCTTCGGACAGGCCGCGCTGCGCACTTGCGCCTGCGACGTCCGAGTCCGACCAGCCGTAGCCGTAGTTGCCCAGCGACGCGATGGTCTCTTCCTGGGTCAATGGCGTTTCGGGCGTGATGGTCATGTCGCCGCTCCTTGTTTGATCGTTGCGGTCGTCCGGGCGCGGGCTGTGCTCCGAACCTTCTCTGTGCTGTCTGTGTTCACTTTGTGCTCGATGCCGTCCGCATCGAGTGGGACGTGAGTGGTGCAGGCGCAGTCACCATTGACGATGGTGGCCAGCCGTTGTACGTGAGTGCCCAGGATCTCGGCGAACGCCTCGTTCTCCGTCTCGCAGAACTCCGGAAACTCTTCGGCGACATGCGATACCGGGCAGTGATGCTGGCAGATCTGCACCCCGTGGATCGGGCCGTCCACCGGAGTCGTGGTGGTGGCATACCCGGCCCTGCTCAACGCATCGGCGACCCGCTCGGCAGTTTCGGGCACCCCGCCCGACCCGTCGGTAACGCCGGCCAGGATGGTGTCCATCCGGCGCCGGGCGAACGTCCGCACGGCGTCCTTGCCGCCGATCTCGCGCAACTGCCGAATGGCAGCCACCGCGAGGTCGTCGTAGGTGTGACCGAGCTTGGCCCGACCCGCTGCCGTCAGGCGGTACCGCTTGGCCGGGCGGCCCCGGCCGTTGTGCTGCCATGCCGCGGCAGCACTGGCCTGTGCATCGCCGGCTTCGATCAGGGCATCGAGGTGACGACGCACGCCTGCGGCCGAGATGCCGAGCCGCTCGCCGATCTGCCCCGCAGTGATGGGACCCTCCAGTAAGAGGTGGATGATCGCGCGCCGAGTGTGCCCGTCAGAGGCCGGCACCACGTCGTTGACCGGCTTCGGCACACTGGCCGAAGCTGGGCTCGAAGCCGAGCCCGCAGCCGTCCGACGCATTTTCACAACACCATTGTGACGGAATTCCTCGCGGGGTTCTAGCAAGGGCACCCTTACGTGACGTGGGCCACCGTTGCCTGGCGAGGACCGCCTCCGCGGGCGGTTAGGCTGCCCTGATGGCAAGCCGCCTGTCGACCTTCAGCTCATCGATCGCCCGGTGGCACGGCGACGAACGCACCGTCGGATCCCCACTCAACCCTGCCGAAGTCGTCGCGCAGCGCCGGACCCGCCTGTTCGGGGCCACCGGAACCGTGCTGATGGCGATCGGCGCCCTCGGTGCCGGCGCCCGTCCCGTCGTGCAGGACCCGACCTTCGGGGTGCGGCTGCTCAACCTGCCCTCGCGCATTCAGACCGTGTCACTGACGATGACCACTACCGGCGCGGTGATGATGACGCTGGCCTGGCTGATGCTCGGGCGCTTCGCCCTCGGCCCGCGCCGGATGTCGCGCAGCCAGCTCGACCGCACGCTGCTGCTGTGGGCCATTCCCCTGCTGGTGGCGCCGCCGATGTACAGCAAGGACGTCTACTCGTATCTGGCCCAGAGTGAGATCGGCTACATCGGCCTCGATCCATACCGGGTCGGCCCGGCCACCGGCCTGGGCCTCGATCACGTGTTCACGTTGTCGGTGCCCAGCCTCTGGCGTGAGACCCCCGCGCCGTACGGACCGCTGTTCCTGTGGATCGGGGAGAGCATCTCCGCCCTGACCGGCGAGAACATCGTCGCCGCCGTGCTGTGTCACCGAGTCGTGGTGCTCCTCGGGGTCGGCCTCATCGTATGGGCCACCCCGCGGTTGGCCCGACGCTGCGGCGTCGCCGAGGTGAGCGCACTGTGGCTGGGCGCATGTAACCCGCTGCTGTTCATGCACCTGGTCGCCGGAATCCACAACGAAGCCCTGATGCTCGGGCTGATGCTGGCGGGCACGGAGTTCGCGCTGCGCGGCATCGACGCCGCCGCGCCGCTCATCCCCCGGCCGCTGACCTGGCCGCACACCCGTGAGGACTGGCAACACTGGTACCCCGCGGCGATGCTGCTCACCGGCACCGTGCTCATCACGTTGTCCTCGCAGGTCAAGCTGCCGTCGCTGCTCGCGCTCGGTTTCGTCGCGATGGCCCTGGCCTGGCGCCTCGGCGGCACCATCAAGGCGTTCTTCGTAGCCGGCGTCCCGCTCGGCGCGGTGTCACTGGCGGTGATGGCCGTGATCGGCTGGGCCAGCGGCCTGGGCTTCGGGTGGCTGGGCACCCTCGGCACCGCCAACGTGGTCCGCAGCTGGATGTCCCCGCCGACCCTGCTGGCCCTTGGCACCGGCCAGGTCGGCATCCTGCTGGGGCTCGGCGACCACACCACCGCGGTGCTGGCCCTGACCCGCGCCATCGGCGTCTTCCTGATCGCGATCCTGGTCAGCTGGCTGCTGCTGGCCGTGATGCGTGGCCGCCTGCATCCCGTGGGTGGTCTGGGTGTCGCGCTCGGTGGCACGATTCTGTTGTTCCCGGTGGTACAGCCGTGGTACCTGCTGTGGGCGGTGATCCCGCTGGCAGCGTGGGCGACCCGGCCGGGATTCCGCGGCTCCACGATCGCCATCACCCTGGTCGTCGGCATCTTCGGTCCCACCGCCAACGGTGACCGGTTCACGCTGTTCCAGATCGTGATGGCAACCCTGGCCAGCACCCTGATCGTGCTGATCTTGATCGGGTTGACGTGGCGCCGGCTGCCGTGGCGCGCGTCACCTCAGACCGAGATAAGCCCACCGCCGGCACCCACACAGTCCGCCGACGCTTACGCTGAATCCCCGTGACCTCGCGTTCTGAACCACCTGTGCTGCTCCGCGGCGTCAGCAAGCGCTACGGCGCGACGACGGCGGTGTCGAACCTCGACCTCGAGGTGCAGCGCGCCGAGGTGCTGGCCCTGCTCGGCCCGAACGGCGCAGGCAAGACCACCACCGTCGAGATGTGCGAGGGATTCATCCGCTCCGACGAAGGCCGCATCGAGATCCTCGGCCTTGACCCCGTCGCGGACAACGCCCAGCTGCGCGAGCGGATCGGCGTGATGCTGCAGGGAGGCGGCGGGTACCCCGCAGCCAAGGCCGGCGAGATGCTCGACCTGGTGGCCTCCTACGCCGCCGATCCCCTCGATCCAGCCTGGCTGATGGAAACCCTCGGCCTGACCGAATCCGCCCGCACCACCTACCGGCGGCTGTCGGGCGGCCAGCAGCAGCGTCTGGCACTGGCGTGCGCCGTGGTGGGTCGTCCCGAACTGGTGTTCCTCGACGAGCCCACCGCCGGGATGGACGCTCACGCCCGAATTGTGGTGTGGGAGTTGATCGATGCGCTGCGCCGAGATGGTGTGACCGTGGTGCTGACCACCCATCACCTCGCCGAGGCAGAAGAACTCGCCGACCGGATCGTGATCATCGACCACGGCGTCGCGGTCGCCACCGGCACCCCGGCCGAACTGACCCACAGCGGTGCCGAGAACCAGCTGCGGTTCAGTGCGCCCCGCAAGCTCGACCTGTCCCTGCTGGCCGACGCATTGCCGGAGAACTACAAGGCCACCGAGACGGCCCCTGGCGAGTACCTGGTCGAAGGCCACATCGACCCGCAGGTGCTGGCCACCGTGACGGCATGGTGCGCCCGGCTCAATGTGCTGGCCACCGGCATGCGGGTGGAGCAGCGAAGCCTCGAAGATGTATTCCTCGACCTGACAGGACGGGAGCTGCGGTCATGACGAGCGCTCCGAACCGATTCGCCCCGGGCACCTTCACCCCGGACCCTCGCCCCGCCAAGGTGCCTGCCATGCTGGCCGCCCAATTCGGGCTGGAACTGAAGTTGCTGCTGCGCAACGGCGAACAGCTGCTGCTGACCATGTTCATCCCGATCACGCTGCTGGTCGGGATGACGCTGCTGCCGCTGGGCTCGTTCGGCGACGATCGGGCGGGAACCTTCACCCCGGCCATCATGGCCCTGGCCCTGATCTCGACCGCGTTCACCGGCCAGGCCATCGCGGTGGCCTTCGACCGCCGCTACGGCGCCCTGAAACGGCTCGGCGCCACCGCACTTCCGGTGTGGGGCATCATCGCCGGCAAGTCACTGGCAGTGGTCACCGTCGTGTTCCTCCAGGCAATCCTCTTGGGTGCCATCGGTTTTGCCCTTGGGTGGCGCCCTTCGGCGATAGGGCTGGCGCTGGGCGCGGTGATCATCGCGTTGGGTACGGCCACCTTTGCCGCGTTGGGCCTGCTGCTCGGCGGCACCCTCAAGGCCGAGATCGTGCTGGCCCTGGCCAATCTGCTGTGGTTCGTGTTCGCCGGCCTCGGCGCACTGACCCTGGAAGGCGGCCCGGTGCCGTCGGCCCTGCGCTGGGCGGCCCGACTGACCCCGTCGGGAGCGCTCACCGAGGCGTTGACCCAGGCGATGACGGTTTCGATGGACTGGTTCGGGGTGGCCGTGCTCGCGGCGTGGGGTGTGGTGGCAGCGGCCTGCGCGCTGCGCTGGTTCCGGTTCACCTGATGCACACCGGCCCTACTACGGGCTGTAGTTACTGATCAACTACGATCAGGCCGTGCCCGTCGGAACAGCTTTCCAGCGACTGGTCGATCTGCTGCCCATGCCGAGCCTGCGGGTCCAGCGCCTGGTCGCGTTCCTGGTGATCCTCACCCAGGGCGGCATCTCGGTCACCGGAGCGATCGTCCGTGTCACCGCGTCCGGTCTGGGCTGCCCCACGTGGCCCCAGTGCTTCCCCGGCAGCTTCACGCCCGTCCCGCACGCGGAAGTCGCCGTCGTGCACCAGGTGGTCGAGTTCGGCAACCGGATGATCACCTTCCTGGTGGTGCTGACCGCCATCGCCGCCGTCCTGGCCGTGACCCGGGCCCGTCGCCGCCGCGAGGTGCTGATCTATGCCTGGCTCATGCCGGCGTCCACCGTGGTCCAGGCCGTCATCGGCGGCATCACGGTACGGACCGGCCTGCTGTGGTGGACCGTGGCCATCCACCTGCTCGCCTCCATGGCGATGGTGTGGCTCTCAGTGTTGCTGTTCGTCAAGATCGGTCAGCCGGACAACGGCGCGCCCACGGCCACGGCTCCGAAACCGTTGCGGCAGTTGACCGCCCTGAGCGGCGTCATCCTGGCCGCGGTCCTGGTGACCGGCACGCTGGTGACCGGCGCAGGCCCTCATGCCGGGGACAAGAGCCTCGATCGCGTGGTGCCACGACTAGAGGTCGAGATCACCACGCTGGTGCACATGCATTCGTCGCTGCTGGTGGCCTACCTGTCCCTGATCGTCGCACTGGGATTCGGCCTCACCGCAGTGCGTGCCCCCCGCCCGGTCATGATCCGGCTCGCCGTCCTGGTGGCGCTGGTGTGCGCACAGGGGCTCGTCGGGATCGTGCAGTTCTACACCGGCGTTCCCGCTGTCCTGGTCGCCGTGCACGTCGCCGGCGCGGCCACCTGCACCGCGGCCACCGCGGCGCTGTGGGCCTCGATGCGCGAACGGGTTCCGGCACCCGGCGGTCAGACCGCCGACGTCACCGTCTGACTGTTAGCCCGCTACAAGCAACTCAGACATTTGTGGCACAACCTGTGATTGCTGTGATTAATTCACAACAATGCCCTACCCTGTTGGCATGGCCCCAGGCTTGAACGCCCACGCGCGGCGAGCAGCGATCGCCGCGCGGATCAACGCCGACCGCGAGGTCGACTTCACCACCCTGGCCGACGAATTCGACGTCTCGGCCATGACCATCCGCCGCGATATCGAGCGGTTGGAGGATCAGGGCATCGCCCGCCGGGTCCTCGGCGGCGCGATCGCGTTCGGCGGCAAGTCGACCGAGCCGTCTTTCGCCGCCCGGGCCGCCGATGCCGCCGACGAGAAACTGCACATCGCCCGCGCGGTCGCCGACCTGCTGACCCCGAGCGAAACCGTGATCCTGGACAGCGGCAGCACGGTGCTGGCCGTCGCCCGCGCCATCAAAGGGCGCAATCTCGGGCTCACGGTGATCACCCCCAGTGTGCTGGTGGCGGTCGAACTCGCCGACGAACCCGACACCACGATCCTGCTCACCGGCGGCAAGGTCCGTCCCGGTGAGCTGAGCCTGATCGGCGCCGAGGCCGAGGATTTCTACCTGCGCTACAACTGCGACACCTACGTCATGGGGATCGCCGGGGTCGACGGCAAGCGCGGGGCTTCGGAGTATCACCGCGAAGAAGGCAACGTGAAGCAGGCGGCCATGCGGGCCGCCGACCGGGTGATCGTGGCGGCCGACGCCACCAAGCTGGGCCGGGTGCAGCTGATCAATGTCGCACCCGTGTCGGCCATCTCGATCCTGGTGACCGACGGCCTGCCGGCCCATCCCGCGGTGGAGGCCTTGCGTTCGGCCGGCGTCTCGGTGGTGTGCGTCAACGCCGAACGGTCAACCCCAGGCCGCTGACAGCGCCGTGTGGCGGCCCTCGGGACGGGACACCTGAGCGCCGGCCTCTTCGGCGATCAGCGCACCGGCCGCCCAGTCGTGCACCGCGAGATCATCCTCGACGAACGCATCCAGGCTGCCCTGGGCCACCAGACACAGATCGACCGCGGCCGCGCCCAACCGGCGCATGTCGGTGTAACCGGTCACCACATCGGGGAGTTCGCGCAGCTGTCTGCGCCGGCGCTCAGGATCGTAGGACAGCCCGGTGCCCACCAACCGGACCGAGGTTTCCATCAGCGCGAGTGGCAGTCGTACCACACCCGCCCCCGAGTCCACCTGAGCACCAAGGCCTTTCGCCGCACTCCAGGTGGTGCCGAGTGCCGGCGCGCAGACCGCCCCGGCCAGCCAGCTTCCGTCGAGCGTCGAGCGAGCCGCCACCGAGGTGCCGAAGAACGGGATGCGCCGGGTGTAGTTGGTGGTGCCGTCGAGCGGATCGACAACCCACTGCACCGGCCCAGCACCGGCGTGCTCGGGCAGCTCCTCGCCGAGCACGCCGTCCGCGGGCCTGGCGCCCAACAGCACCGCGCGCACCGTCTCTTCGGCGGCCCGGTCCACGGCGGTCACCACATCGCCTGCCGCACTCTTGGTGGCCACCTCGACGGAGTGCCCCCACTGCCGCAGGCACACCGCGGCCCCGTGCTGGGCGGCCCGCACCGCCAGCAGGCGCAGCTGTTCACTCATAGGGTTTTGCGGAATTCCTTGACGGCGCCCATCAATTCGGCGACCCGAGAGGCTACGGCGCGGTTCTCGAACACCCCGTCCTCCTTGAAGTAGGTACCGACGATGGCGCCGTCGGCGATCGACAGCTGATCGGCCGCGTTGTGGGCGCGAACCCCGGTGTTGACGAACACCGGTACGGCGCCCGCGTTGTTCTTGACCACCTGCAGAGCCTGGGCATCGGTGGCCGCACCCGCGGTCAGGCCGGACACGCAGATGCCATCGGGCTTTGTGGCGAACACTGTGGTGGCGGTGACCGAGGCGAGATCGCGCTCGGCCAGGTAGACCGCCGATTCCGGGACGATGTTGAACAGCAGTTTGACCCCGTCGCCGCCGATCCGGTGCCGGTGCCGGGCGACCTCACCGACGTTCGTGTTCCACAGCCCGAAGTCGCTGGCGTAGACGCCGGTGAAGATCTCGCGGACCCACCGCGCCCCGGTCGCCACGGCCAGGTCGATGGAGGCACGGCCGTCCCACAACACGTTCACGCCGTAGGGCACCGTGAAGTCGGGCAGCAGTTCACCGATGATCCGGGCCATCGTGATCGCGGTGATCGGCTCGGTCTTGGTCAGGTACGGCAGGCTGAACTCGTTGGAGATCATCACCCCGTCGACGCCGCCCTCTTGCAGTTCGGCCAGTTCACCGCGGGCCCGGTCCACGACCGCGCGGATACCCGCTGCCGAGTCGAACCCCGGATCTCCCGGCAGTGCCGCCAGATGCAGCATCGCGATCACGGGCTTTCGCACGGCAAATACGTTGTCGAGCCAGCTGTTCATGGGGCGTCTCTCCGCTTCGTCGTTCGCGTGTTTCGTAGCAACACTTGTTACTAAATCACAGCGATAGTACAGATTCTCGTGAGATTTCGTGACTGATCCACATCTCTTGTGAGAATCTAACATTGTCATTAGTGTGGTCCCACCACCGCGAGGCCGCGCCACGCACCAGGGACCGACAGAAGGGACGGCATGCCGGAGTTCACGATCGGCATCGACATAGGCACCACGGGCACCAAGACGGTGCTCGTCGATGTCGGCCGAGCACGCATCGTCGCTCAAGCCACCGGTGAGGCGCGGTTGTATTCCGATGCGCCCGGGCAGGCCGAGGCCGACCCCGCGCAATGGCTGGGCAATGTGCACGCCGGCATTCGCGCGGTGCTGGCGGAATCCGGTGTGGCGCCCGAGCAGATCGGCGCGTTGTCGACCACCGGCATGGTCCCGGCGGTCCTACCGGTCGACGGCGCCGGCACCCCGGTACGCCGCGCGATGCTGCAGAACGATGCCCGGGCCACCGCCGAGATCGCCGAACTCAAGAACGTCGTCGACGAGGACGCCGTGCTGCGCGCCACCGGCTCGGCGGTCACCCAGCAATCGGTGGGACCGACCGCGCTGTGGCTACAACGAAACGAGCCCGAGACCTGGCGTGCCACAACATATCTGGTCGGCTCGTACGACTGGGTGTTGATGGCCCTCGGCGCACCCCCGCACGTCGAGCTGAACTGGGCCATCGAATCGGGCTTGGGCACCGTCGACGGGCAGCGCTTCGAGCCGATGTACGCCGCAGCCGGCCTGGCCGCGGAGCTGGTGCCGACCGTGCTCTCCCCCGGTGCCCAGGCAGGCGACCTCAGCGCCGCCGCCGCAGCCTCCACCGGACTGCCGGTCGGCCTACCACTGATCGTCGGCGGCGCCGACCATGTGCTGTCGGCCTACGCCGCCGGGATCAACGCCGAGGGCGATTGGCTGGTCAAACTCGGTGGCGCCGGGGACATCTTGGCCGCAGCCGACCACCCGGTGATCGATGCCCGGCTCTATCTCGACGCCCATCCGGTGCCGGGTCGCTGGCTGCCCAACGGCTGCATGGCCACCAGCGGCAGCCTGATCCGGTGGTTCCAAACCTTGTCCGGCGGCATCGACCTGGTCGCACTCGACGACGAAGCCGATGCCCGCCGGCCAGCCGAGATCCTCTGTCTGCCCTATTTTCTCGGCGAGAAGAGTCCCCTACACGATCCTGATCTGCGCGGCGCGTTCGTAGGACTCGACCTGGCCCATACCCGCGCCGACATGTACCGCTCGGTCCTCGAGGCCATCGCCTATGGCTTCAAGCACCACACCGAGGTCTTCGCCTCGATGGGAGTGCCGCTTCGGCGCGCCCTGGTCACCAATGGCGGCAGCCGATCGGTGCTGTGGAAGCAGATCCTGGCCGATGTCCTCGGCACCCCGCTGTCCCCGATCGTCGGGCATCCGGGTGCGTCCCTGGGTGCCGCGGTGATCGCCGCCGTGGGCACCGGCCTACTTCCCAGCTGGGACAGCACCGAGGCGTTCCAGACCGTCGGCGAACCCGTGATTCCCGATCCGAAGCACGTCGACCGCTACGCGGAGTCGTACGCCCAATGGCGCGAACTCGGCGACGTGCTCACCCCCGTTTCTCATCGCATCGCCAGAAAGGCCCGGTCATGACCTCCCCTGACAGCACCACCACCACGGCCGACACCACCCAGACCGCCGTCGTCACCGGTGCCGGATCAGGCATCGGCCGGGCAATCGCGACCACCTTGGCTCAGCGCGGCTGGCGCGTGGTGGTCACCGATATCGATGCGGCCGCTGCCGAACAAACCCGCGACGGGTTGGCCGGAACCGGTCACGAGGCCGCCCGGCTCGATGTCACCGACGCGGCAGGCGCCGGCCGGCTCGCCGACGATGTGGCCGACCGAACGGGGCTGCACGCCTGGGTGAGCAACGCCGGCATCTCGGCCATGGCCAGCTTCGTCGACGTCTCCGCAGAGCAACTCGATCGCAGCCTCGACATCAACCTCAAGGGTGTCTTCCTGTGCGGGCAGGCCGCGGCCCGCGCCATGATCCGCACCAAGGTGCGCGGCACGATCGTCAACACCGCGTCGATGGCGGCCAAGCAGGGCCGGGTGCCGTTCCTGTCGGATTACGTCGCCTCCAAGTTCGGCGTCCTCGGACTCACACAGGCGATGGCCTATGAGCTGGCCGCCCACGGCATCACGGTCAACAGTGTGTGCCCCGGCTTCGTCGCCACCCCGATGCAGTCCCGAGAACTCGAGTGGGAGGCCCACCTCACGGGCTCCACTCCCGACGGCGTGCGCCAGTCCTGGATCGACGCCACCCCTCTGGGTCGGTTGCAGACCCCCGATGACGTCGCCCGCGCGGTGGCGTTCCTGGTCTCCGAGGATGCCCGGTTCATCACCGGAGAAGCACTGTCCGTCAACGGCGGTGCCTACATGGATTGAGCCGACCGCCTCCCCGTGCCCGCCTCGATCCACCCCACCCGGAAAAGGGAAAGTGAGAACCTATGAAAATTCCGATGTTGAGCCGGCGCGCGGCTCGGCCGGCCTCCGCCAAGACATTTCGGTGGTTGCCCGCGATGATCGCTGCCGCCGGTCTGACTTTGTCCGGCTGTGCCGGCAGCGGCGGCTCGGGTGAGCAGAGCTCCTCCGGCATCGGTGACGTGCCGACCGACACCAGCGCCACCGTCCGGGTGCTGATGGAGAACGTCCCGGACACCGACATCGTGAAAAACCTCGTCGGGCAGTTCAATCAGAAGTATCCCGGCATCAAGGTCCAAATCGAGACCATGACCTTCGACCAGATGCGCGACCGGCTGGTCTCCTCGTTCCAGGCTTCCCAGCCGGCCTATGACCTGATCGTGGTCGACAACCCGTGGATGGACGATTTCGCCGCCGCCGGATTCCTGGAGCCGCTCAACGACCGCATCGCTTCGACCACCGGCTATCAGCCCGACGATTTCTTCCCCTCGCTGAAGGCGATCACCGATGTCGAGGGCACCACCTATGGGGTCCCGTTCTACAACTACGCGCTCGGCTACATCTACAACACCGGTGATCTCGCGTCGGCCGGAGTATCCGTTCCCAGCGATCTCGACAGCCTGGTCGCCACATCGAAGAAGCTGAAGACCGCCGACCGGGCCGGCATCGCGATGCAGCCCCAGCGCGGTTACAAGATCTTCGAAGAGTGGGCCAACTGGTTGTTCGCCGCCGGCGGGTCGATCTACGGTGCCGACGGTAAGCCCACGCTGGACACCGAGCAGGCCGCGCGCGCACTCAACGCCTATATCGACACCTATCGCACCGCGGCCCCGGCCAACAGCCTGGCCTGGGGCTTCGACGAAGCCTTCCGCTCGGTCTCCAGCGGCAAAGCGGCCTCGATGGTCGCCTACAACTGGAACCTGCCCGCCCTCAACGACCCGGCGGGGGCGTCCGGACCGCGTGCCGGCCAGTTCGCCCTGGCGCCGATCCCTGGCGGCAAATCCGCTCTGGGACTGTGGAGTTGGGCGATTCCGGCCAACTCCGGTGCTGCTGACGCCGCCTGGGCGTTCGCCTCCTGGGTGACCTCGCCCGAGGTCGACGCGCAACGGGTCGCCGAAGGCGGTGCCGTGATCCGGCAGAGCTCGCTGACCAATCCGAAGGTGCTCGCCGACAAGTACGGCGCCGATTACTACAAAACGGTCGGTCAGATCCTGGCCAACGCGTCGCCGCTGTCCCAGGGCAAGGGCGGTGAGGAGATGATCCAGGCGGTCGGTACCGAGCTCAACGATGCCGCGGCAGGCAACAAGAGCGTCACCGACGCGCTGCGCGACGCGCAGGCCGCCGCGGAGCGGATCCAGCAGTGACCGTGGGGAATCCGGCGGCCACCCCGACGGGGGCGTCCAGATGAAGTTCAAATACGGCATGCTCATGCCGCTGCTCGCCCTGTTCGCTGTGGCCGTCGGATTCCCGCTCTGCTATGCGGCCTACCTGTCTCTGACGAACTACAAGCTGACCGACCGCAAGCAACCCGGCTTCGTCGGCGTGGCGAATTTCACCAACGCCCTGACGAACTCGGCATTCTGGGAAGCCTTCGCCACCACCGCTGTCTATGTGGTGATCGCGGTGACCGCGGAGTTGGTGATCGGCTTCGCGCTGGCCCTGGCGCTGCATCAGCAGCGTTGGGCCAAGGACCTGTCCCGCGCCATCGTGCTCGCGCCGATGTTCATCACCCCGATCGCGGTCGGGCTGATCTTCCGGTTCCTGCTCAACGATCAGATCGGTGCGGTGCCGGCGCTGTTGCACGCGGTAGGAGCCGATTACGACTTCTTCGGCGCAGGCCGGGCGTTGTTCACGCTGGCATTCATCGACGTCTGGCAGTGGACCCCGTTCATGGTGCTGCTCATCCTGGCCGGCCTGGAATCGATGCCCAAACAACCCATGGAGGCCGCCCGGGTCGACGGCGCCGGGCCGGTCTACCGGCTGCGCCGGGTGCTGATCCCGATGCTCGCCCCGGTGCTCACCGTGGCGGTGCTGCTCCGGGGCCTGGACGCGCTCCGAGTCTTCGAATACGTCTATGCCACCACCCGCGGCGGCCCGGGCACCGAGACCCAAACCCTGCAGTACTACATGTATCTCGAAGGCATCCAGTTCTTCCGGCTGGCGCAGGCCAGTGCCATGGCCTTCATCGTGCTGGTGGTGGTTCTGGTGGTCATCGTGATGGCATTCCGCACCATGGAACGCAGCCGGGACTCGGAAAGGAACACCGTCGGATGAGCCGCCCCCGCTGGCTGGAGACCCTGCGCCTCGCCGTACTGACCGCGGCGTTCCTGTTCGTCCTGTTCCCCATCATCTGGGTGGCGCTGGCGAGTTTCAAGACGCCCGAACAGATGTCGGAGCCGTTCCTGATCGCGTTCTCCCCCACGCTGACCAATTGGCATGCCGTGCTGGAATCAGGTGTCTTCGCCGCCGCGGGCCGCAGCGCGCTGGTCGGCGTCGTCACGGTGTCCATCAGCCTGGTGGTCGGCAGCATGGGTGCCTACGTCATCGCCAAGTACCGGGCCGGCGGATCGCTGACCCGGTTCGGCATGCTGGCCGCCCAGGTGGTTCCGCCTGCGGTCATGGTGTTCCCGTTCCTGACCATGGCCCATGCGCTGCGGTTGACCGACACCCTGGCGCCGGTGATCTTCGCGCACCTGTCGTTCGTCCTTCCGCTGGTGACCTGGTTCCTGATCGGTTTCTTCGAGGCGGTGCCCGCATCGCTGGAGGAACAGGCCCGAGTCGACGGCTTCACCCGCTGGCAGGCGTTCCGAATGGTGGTGCTGCCCCAGGTGTATCCGGGGATCGGGGCCGCAGGCATCTTCGGGTTCACCCTGTCCTGGAACGACCTGTTCTACGGGCTCATCCTGGCGCCCGGCAATGCGGCGATCCTGCCGGTGGCGATCGCGAACTTCAACACCTTCCGCGGTGTGCAGATCGGCACCATGAGCGCCGCGATCATGATCGCGATCGTGCCGGTCGTGGTCGCCAGCTTCTTCATCCAGCGACGCCTGGTCCAGGGGATCAGCGGCGGCGCGGTCAAGTACTAGACAAACGAGGATTCGGATATGGCATCGGTGAAGTTCTCCAAGGTCGGAAAGTCCTACGGGGCGATGACGGTGGTCTCCGACCTCGATCTGGAATTGGCCGACGGCACCCTGACCGTCCTGGTCGGTCCTTCCGGGTGCGGCAAGACCACATCACTGCGGATGCTGGCCGGGCTGGAAGAGATCACCTCGGGCAGCATCCACATCGGTGACCGCGACGTGACAGGGCTGGAGCCCAAGGAACGCGATATCGCGATGGTGTTCCAGAACTATGCGCTCTACCCGCACCTGACGGTGCGGGAGAACATCGCATTCCCGTTGCGGGCCAAGCGGATTCCGCGGGCCGAGGCGTTGCGGCGGGCCGATGAGATCGCCGAATCGCTCGGTCTGGGCAAGCTCGTCGACCGCAAACCCAAGGACCTCTCCGGCGGACAGCAGCAGCGGGTCGCCATCGGCCGGGCCATCATCCGCGAACCGGCGGTGTTCCTGTTCGACGAGCCCTTGAGCAATCTCGATGCCAAGCTGCGGGTGGAGACCCGCACCGAACTGCTGCGACTCCAACGCAAGCTGGGTATCACCTCGCTCTACGTGACCCACGATCAGGAAGAGGCGATGACCCTGTCGGACCGCATCGTGGTGATGCGCGACGGCCGCGTCGCCCAGGCCGGTCCGCCCGAGGAGGTCTACCGGCGCCCCGCCGACACCTTCGTCGCGACGTTTGTCGGCAGCCCGAAGATGAACCTGATCGACGGCACGATCAGCAACGGTGAGCTGCGCACGCTGTCCGGTGCACGCATCGCGCTCGGTGGCCCGGACTCCGGGACGGTGACCATCGGAGTGCGCCCCGACGATCTCATCCTCGCGCCGGACACAGGCAGCGAGGCCGGGGACGCCGTCGCCTCGGTGGAACTCGTGGAACTGCTGGGGCCGCGGGCCATCGTCACGGTGCGCGCCGTCGATCTGCAGCTCACCAGCGTGGTGGAGGCCTCATCACTGACCGACATCACCCCGGGTACCCCGGTGCGGCTCTCGGCTCGCGAAGTGCACCGGTTCGACGTGACGACCGGACACCGACTCGAGGACTGACGTCCGCGCCTGATCAGCCCGGCGGTCAGAATCCGCGGTGCGACAACGGGCCCAACCCGAACCGCTCCAGGGCACCCTCCACGGCGACGGCGAACCGCCGCTCGGCGTCCTCGCGGGCGGTCCGATCCAGCTGCCGGAATCCGAGTCCCGGCTCGACCAGTTCCAGCTCGAGCAGGCGAGGATCTTCCGGACCGCCGATCACGTCGACCCGCGCGTACACCAACTCCTCGGGGCTGAGATCGAGCAACCGGAGCACCGCGTCGATCGCCTGGTGGCCCACCTCCCAGACCTCGTCGTCGGGATCCGCGGGCGACAACGACTCGTGGGCGTAGGTGCCGGTCTCCTCGAATTCGGGCGACTGGCCGGCCGGGGGCAGGATCGGCCCCTTCGTGAATGCGTGGGACTGCTCGCCACCCAGGAACACCAGTGCGGCCTCACCGTCGGCGATCCGCGGATCGTACGGCTGCACCAACACCGCACGTCCCTGGGCGTGCAGGGCGGCCGCGTGGGCCAGCGCCGCCGAGGCGTCGACGAACCGCTGCGCCCCGGCCGACCCGGCCCCGACCGCGGGCTTCACCACCACTTCGCCGTCAGGCACGATGACCCGCTCGCCGACCGCGAAATATCCGGTCGGGACGACCGGAACACCCATCCGGTGCAGATCGTCGAGATAGCGCTTGTCGGTGTTCCACTGCACGATCTGTGCCGAGTTGATCAGGTGCGGCACAGATCGCGTCCAGGCCAGGAACTCGTCGAGCCGCTCGGTGTAATCCCACGTGGCCCGCAGGATCACCAGGTCGGCGTCGAGCGTCTCCGGGTCGTCCCAGGGCAGCCAGCGGGCGTGCAAACCGCGGTTGCGCAACGCCGCGAGCAGGCCGGCGTCGTCGCCGTCGCCGTCGGGCAACGCCGCGCAACCGGCCAACACGATGCGGGGATGGAACACATCCGGACGGGCAAGCTTCACCTCCGCGATGATAGGTGTGGATGATGGATGGCGTGTATGCCATCGAAGTTGCCGAGACCGGCGGACCCGAAGTCCTGAGCTACGTCGAGCGGCCCGAGCCCGCACCGGGCCCAGGCGAGGTACTGATCAAGGCCGAGGCCATCGGCGTCAACTTCATCGACACCTACTTCCGGTCCGGGGCGTATCCGCGCGAGCTGCCGTTCATCGTCGGGTCCGAGGTGTGCGGCACCGTCGCCGCGGTGGGTGACGATGTGGCCGCGCTGGCTGTCGGCGACCGGGTGGTGACGGCGAACGCGACCGGGGCCTACGCCGACTTCTGCGTTGCCCCAGCCGATTTCGTCGCGTATGTGCCCGACGGCGTGGCGCCCGACGCGATCGCGTCGGCGCTGCTGAAAGGGATGACGGCGCACTATCTGATCAAGTCGACCTATCCCGTGCAACCGAACGACACCGTGCTGGTGCATGCCGGCGCCGGCGGGGTCGGCCTGATCCTCACCCAGTGGGCCACCAGTATCGGCACCCGCGTGATCACCACCGCCTCCACTCCGGAGAAGGCCGAGTTGTCCCGGCAGGCCGGCGCCATCGAGGTGCTCGACTACCCCGAGGATCCGGCCGAGTTCGGTGACAAGATCCGCGATCTCACCGGCGGGGCGGGGGTGGCCGCGGTCTACGACGGCGTCGGTGCGTCAACGTTCGACGCCAGCCTGGCCAGCCTCGCGGTGCGTGGCACGCTGGCACTGTTCGGTGCGGCCAGCGGACCGGTCCCCCCGGTCGATCCGCAGCGACTCAACGCGGCGGGATCGGTGTTCCTGACGCGGCCGACGCTGGCCCACCACACCCGCACCCCCGACGAGTTCTCCTGGCGTGCGGGAGAATTGATCAACGCAATCGCCGACGGGTCGATCACCATCACCGTCGGCGGACGCTACCCCCTGGCCGAAGCCGGCCAGGCCCACACCGACCTACAGGGCCGCAAGACCGTCGGCTCGATCGTGCTGGTGCCCTAGACCGGCTGCACCGCCGGGACCGCGCCGATTCCTACCCCAGGGCCGCGCTGAGGGCCGATCCACGACCCAGGGGTGGAAAGCGACGTAGCTGTGTCGCGACAGCTACACCGGCTCGGCGGCCGGGAACGTCCAGGAACCGTCGAGGATCTCGGGCCTCGGCCGGTACAGCCGCACGATGTAGTTCCAGCCCTCGGTGACCGGCAGCAGGTTGGCCGCACCGCTCCCGCCGAACTGCACCGTGGTGGAACCGTCAGGGTCCTTCACCGCAGTGACGTTGTTCACCGAATAGGCATTCTGTGCGTTCGGGGTGAAGTAGCCGTCCTTGTTGTAGACCGTGATCGACCAGAACCCGTCCACCGGGACGTCTTTCACCGTGAGACGGTGCACGGTGGTGCCGTCGTTGTGGGCCGGCACGACGGTGAGATACAGCGCATCGCGCTCCGGGTTGCCACCCCACGCGAACGCGGAGCCGATCAGGTGCCGCACCGGCTCCACGGCATACCTGGGGCCGAACATCCCCTTCGTGTCGGCAACGGTGGTCGACAGCGTTACGAGCGCGTCCCGAACGGTCTTCTGACTGACCGGATCCCACTGCGGGATCTCGAAGAACCCCGGCTCTGCCTGTGAGACGCCGATCGAGTCCTGCAGCGCGTGCACCGCGGCCAGGTCGGCGGGATCGCCCGGATCGACCAAGGTGCGCACCGCCGCGATCGCGTAGCGGGTATCGACGGAGTCCCTGCTGAACGTCAGCTCGGCCGGCGCGTAGGCGACGTTGGTGGTGTAGTGGTCCTCGCTGATGACCTGCAGCGACATGAACCGGCCCGCGCTGTCGGGCAGCGTGATGGTGACGGGCCCACCGTCGAGATCGAACACCGCCGCGGAGTACAGGGTGTCACGGTTCTGCCGGATGACGATCTGGTGATCGATGGGGGTCAGCTCGCGATTGTGGAAGAACTTGCCGAAGCCGCCGTCCTTCACGGCACCGGCGAAGTACAGGTCGGATTCGGCCCGCGCGAAGTTGTCGGGACTCACCAGTTCGGTCATGCCCACAACGCTGCCACACCAACGGTGTTGGGGTGGCAGATCCCCGGGGGCTCAGTGACCGAAGATGGTCGGAAGCGCGAGCGCCGAATCGATGGCCAGCGCGCAGAACACCACGGCCAGGTAGTTGTTCGACTGCAGGAACAACCGCAGCGGCTTGACCGGCTCGCCGCGCTTCACGCCGGAATACAGCTGGTGCGCCATCACCAGGAACCACGCCCCGGCCAGCAGCGCCACGGCCCCGTAGAGCCAACCGGTGGCCAGCGCCAGCACCAGAGTGGTGAGCACCGTCAGCCAGGTGTAGATGAGGATCTGGCGGGTGACCTCACGCTCGGTGGCGACGGCGGGCAGCATCGGCACGCCTGCTGCTTTGTAGTCGTCCTTGTAGCGCATCGCCAGTGCCCAGGTGTGCGGCGGTGTCCAGAAGAAGATGATCAGGAACATCACCAGCGCCGGCCACTGGATGGTGCCGGTCACCGCGGACCAGCCGATCATCACGGGCATGCAGCCGGCCGCCCCGCCCCACACCACGTTCTGGGAGGTGCGGCGCTTGAGCAGCAATGTGTAGACGAAGACGTAGAACGCGATCGTCGCCACGGCCAGCAACCCGGACAGCAGATTCGAGGTCCACCACAGCCAGCAGAACGACGTGACGGAGAGCACCAGTCCGAAGATCAGGGCGTGCCGCGTGGGCACCGAGGCCTGGGCCAGCGGACGGCGGGCGGTCCGCTTCATCACCTTGTCGATGTCGGCGTCGACCACGCAGTTGAGCGTGTTGGCGCCGGCCGCAGCGAGGCCGCCACCGATCAGCGTGTTGAGGATCAGCAGCGGATCAATGGTGCCGCGGGCCGCCAACAGCATCGCCGGAATGGTGGTGACCAGCAACAACTCGATCACGCGCGGCTTGGTCAAGGCCAGATACGACAGGAAGGTGGTTCGTATTCGGCTCGGCGCCCCATTGATGAGCCGGCGCTCGCGAATGCTCACGCAAATAACTCCTCGGGTGGCGTCACGCGGCTTCTACTACACACGATGGTAGACCGCCGCCCGAATGCCTCGGCACCGCAGGGTCTGTTCTGGGGCAACTACGGGTAAACGACCGGGTATCGGTGTGAGAACCAGTCTGCATCTGATGAGTCCGCCCCACTAGGGTGTTTGTCGTAGCAGCATGGCAACTGCGTGCCCGTGCCAGCAGATAGAAGACGAGGAAGTGAGCTTAGTGACCACCGCCGAAGAGATCACCGCTCTCACCCAGCCCAACCACCCAGATGACTGGACCGAACTCGACAGCGTCGCCGTCGACACCGTCCGGGTGCTCGCGGCTGACGCGGTGCAGAAGGTCGGCAACGGCCACCCCGGTACCGCGATGAGCCTGGCTCCCCTCGCCTACACGCTGTTCCAGCGGCAACTGCGCCACGATCCCAGCGACACCGAATGGATCGGCCGCGACCGCTTCGTGCTGTCCTGCGGACACTCCAGCCTGACCCTGTACCTGCAGCTCTACCTGGGCGGGTTCGGTCTCGAGCTGGCCGACATCGAGGCACTTCGCACCTGGGGTTCGCTCACTCCGGGCCACCCCGAGTACCACCACACCAAGGGCGTGGAGATCACGACCGGTCCGCTGGGCCAGGGGCTGGCGTCAGCCGTCGGCATGGCCATGGCCGCCCGCTACGAGCGCGGCCTGTTCGATCCCGACACCGCCCCGGGCGAGAGCCCGTTCGACCACTACATCTACGTGGTGGCCTCGGATGGCGACATGGAGGAAGGCGTCACCAGCGAAGCCTCGTCGCTCGCGGGTACCCAGCAGCTCGGCAACCTCATCGTGTTCTGGGATGACAACAAGATCTCCATCGAGCACAACACCGACATCGCACTGAGTGAGGACGTGCCCGCGCGCTACCGGGCGTACGGCTGGCACGTCCAGGAGGTCGAGGGCGGCGAGAACGTCGTCGGCATCGAGAAGGCCATCGAAGAGGCCAAGAAGGTCACCGACAAGCCCTCGTTCATCGCGCTGCGCACCATCATCGGCTACCCCGCCCCCAACAAGATGAACACCGGTGGCGTGCACGGCTCGGCGCTGGGCGCCGACGAGGTGGCCGCCACCAAGAAGATCCTCGGATTCGACCCGGAGAAGAGCTTCGAGGTGCGCGATGACGTCATCGCCCACACCCGTGAGCTGGTCACCCGCGGCAAGCAGGTGCACGACGACTGGCAGGTGAGCTTCGACGCCTGGGCCAAGCGCGAGCCGGAGCGCAAGGCGCTGCTGGACCGGTTGCAGGCCAAGGAACTGCCGGAGGGTTGGGACGCCGAGCTGCCGCACTGGGACCTCGACTCCAAGCCGGTGGCCACCCGGGCCGCCTCCGGGGCCGTGCTGGCTGCCGTCGGTCAGACGCTGCCCGAGCTGTGGGGCGGCTCGGCCGACCTCGCCGGCAGCAACAACACCACGATCAAGGGCGCGAACTCCTTTGGACCGCCATCGATCTCGACCGAAGACTGGAACGCGACCTGGTACGGCCGCACCCTGCACTTCGGCATCCGTGAGCATGCGATGGGCGCCATCCTGTCGGGCATCGTGCTGCACGGCCCGACCCGGCCCTACGGCGGAACGTTCCTCCAGTTCTCGGATTACATGCGGCCTGCCGTGCGTTTGGCCTCATTGATGAACATCGATCCGATCTACGTCTGGACGCACGATTCGATCGGTCTCGGCGAAGACGGCCCGACGCATCAGCCGATCGAGCACCTGGCCGCGCTGCGCGCGATCCCGAACCTGTCGGTGGTGCGCCCGGGTGACCCGAACGAGACCGCCTACGCGTGGAAGACGGTGCTGGAGCGCACTGCCAGCACCGGCCCGGTCGGCTTGATCCTGACCCGCCAGGGCGTCCCCGTCATCGAGGGCACCAGCGCCGAAGGGGTCTCCCGCGGTGGTTACGTGCTCGGCGGCACCCCGGAGGAGAACCCCGACGTGGTGATCATCGCCACCGGCTCCGAACTTCAGCTCGCCGTCGCGGCGCAGAAGCTGCTGGCGGACAAGGACATCAACGCGAGCGTGGTGTCGATGCCGTGTGTCGAGTGGTTCGAATCGCAGCCCAAGGAGTACCGCGATTCGGTGCTGCCGCCTGCGGTTTCGGCCCGGGTGGCGGTCGAGGCCGCAGTGGCGCAGAGTTGGTACAAGCTGGTCGGAGACACCGGCGAGATCGTTTCGATCGAGCACTACGGCGCCTCGGCCGACGACAAGACCCTGTTCCGCGAGTTCGGCTTCACCCCCGAGGCCGTGGCTGCCGCGGCAGAACGATCCCTGGACAACTGACGACTAGCAGGAGAAGGCGAACATGACTCAGAACCCGAATCTCGCGGCGCTGAGTGCCGCGGGTGTATCTGTCTGGCTCGACGACTTGTCGCGCGAGCGGCTGCAATCAGGAAATCTGACGGAGCTCATCAACACCCGCAGCGTCGTGGGGGTGACCACCAACCCGTCGATCTTCCAGGCGGCGCTGTCGAAGGGCACCGCCTACGACGCCCAGGTGAAGGAACTCGCCGAGCGGGGCGCCGACGTCGACGCCACCATCCGCACCGTCACCACCGACGATGTCCGCAACGCCTGCGATGTGCTGGCCAAGCAGTACGAGGCCTCCGACGGCGTCGACGGCCGGGTGTCCATCGAGGTCGACCCGCGGCTGGCCCATGACACCGACAAGACGATCCTGCAGGCGATCGAGCTGTGGAAGATCGTCGACCGGCCCAATCTGCTGATCAAGATTCCCGCGACGCTCGCCGGACTGCCGGCGATCACCGCGGTGATCGCCGAAGGCATCTCGGTCAACGTCACGCTGATCTTCTCGGTCGAGCGGCACCGCGCAGTGATGGACGCCTACCTGGCCGGCCTTGAGGCCGCCAAGGAAGCCGGCCACGATCTGTCCAAGATCCACTCGGTCGCCTCGTTCTTCGTGTCCCGCGTGGACACCGAGATCGACAACCGGTTGGAGAAGATCGGCTCGGAGGAGGCTCTGGCGCTGCGCGGCAAGGCCGGGGTGGCCAACTCTCGCCTGGCCTACGCGGCCTACGAGGAAGTCTTCGGCGGTGAGCGGTTCGCCGCACTCAAGGGTGACGGCGCCCGCGTACAGCGCGTGCTGTGGGCGTCCACCGGCGTCAAGAACCCGGAGTATTCCGACACCCTCTACGTCACCGAGTTGGTCGCGCCGCACACGGTGAACACGCTGCCGGAGAAGACGCTGGAGGCGGTCGCCGATCACGGCGAGATCACCGGTGACACCATCACCGGCACCGCGGCGGCATCACAGGAAATCTTCGACAAGCTCAGCGCAGTCGGTATCGACCTGGTCGATGTGTTCAAGGTCCTCGAGGACGAGGGCGTGGAGAAGTTCGAGAAGTCGTGGCAGGAACTGCTCGACGCGACACAGGGCCAACTCGACGCCGCGACGCGATGAGCCCGGCCAGCGGCGGGCCCGAGACCGCCTGGCGTAACCCGTTGCGGGACAAGCGCGACAAGCGCATGCCCCGCATCGCGGGGCCCTGTGCGGTGGTGATCTTCGGCGTCACCGGCGATTTGGCCCGCAAGAAGCTGATGCCGGCCATCTACGATCTGGCCAATCGCGGACTGCTGCCACCCAGCTTTGCGCTGGTGGGTTTCGCCCGCCGCGATTGGGCGGACGAGGATTTCGGCAAGATCGTCTTCGACGCGGTCAAACAGCACGCCCGCACGCCGTTCCGCCAGGAGGTCTGGGACCGCCTGGCCGAGGGATTCCGGTTCGTGCAGGGCACTTTCGACGACGACGCCTCGTTCGAACGCCTCAAGGACACGCTGCACAAACTCGACGTCGAACGCGGCACCAGCGGCAATCACGCGTTCTACCTGTCGATCCCGCCGAAGGCGTTCCCCCAGGTCTGCGAGCAGCTGTCGAAGTCGGGGCTGGCGGACAAGCCAGAGGGCAGCTGGAGCCGGGTGGTGATCGAGAAGCCGTTCGGTCACGACCTCAAGAGCGCCGAGGAACTCAACGCCGTGGTCAACAGCGTGTTCCCGGAATCGTCGGTGTTCCGCATCGACCACTACCTGGGCAAGGAGACCGTTCAGAACCTCCTGGCACTGCGCTTCGCCAACGAGATGTTCGAGCCGGTACTGAACTCGCACTATGTCGACAGCGTGCAGATCACGATGGCCGAGGACATCGGCCTCGGCGGGCGCGGCGGCTACTACGACGGTGTCGGTGCCGCCCGCGACGTCATCCAGAACCATCTGCTGCAGCTGCTGGCGCTGACCGCGATGGAGGAGCCGGTCAGTTTCTCCCCCGCGGAGCTGCAGGCCGAAAAGATCAAGGTGCTCTCGGCAACCCGGCTCGCCGAGCCGCTGGACGAGACCACGTCCCGCGGGCAGTACGCGGCCGGCTGGCAGGGCGGCGAGAAGGTCGTCGGGTTGCTGGACGAGGAAGGGTTCTCGAAGACCTCGACCACCGAGACGTTCGCAGCCATCACCCTGGATGTGGACACCCGGCGCTGGGCCGGCGTCCCGTTCTATCTGCGCACCGGAAAACGCTTGGGCCGCAGAGTCACCGAGATCGCGCTGTTGTTCAAGCGCGCGCCACACCTGCCCTTCGACGCCACGATGACCGATGAGCTGGGCCAGAACGCCCTCGTGATCCGGGTACAGCCGGACGAGGGCATCACCCTGCGGTTCGGGTCCAAGGTTCCTGGCCACATCATGGAAGTCCGCGATGTCAGCATGGACTTCTCCTACGGCTCGGCCTTCGCCGAGGAGTCGCCCGAGGCCTACGAGCGCCTGATCCTCGATGTGCTGCTGGGCGAACCGTCGCTGTTCCCGGTCAATGCCGAGGTCGAATTGTGCTGGAAGATCCTGGATCCCGCACTGGAGTACTGGGCTACGCACGGTAAGCCCGATTCGTACGAGTCCGGAACGTGGGGCCCCGATTCGGCGTTCGAGATGTTGCGCAGGTCGGGCCGGGAATGGAGGCGGCCGTGACGAGCGCTAGCGCGAGGAACCGAACACTATGATCGTCGATCTGCCCGAGACCAATACCGGGGCAATCAACAAGAAAATCGTCGCCCTGCGCGAGGAGGGCGGCGCGATCACCCTCGGCCGGGTGCTGACGCTGGTCATCGCCCCCGATACCGAGGCGGTGCTCGAGGAGTCGATCGAGGCGGCCAACTGGGCCAGCCGCGAGCATCCCTGCCGCGTGATCGTGGTGATCCCCGGAGACCGATTGACCACCGAGGCTCGGCTGGATGCCCAGCTGCGGGTGGGCCGCGACGCCGGCGCGAACGAGGTCGTGGTGCTGCGACTGTCCGGTCCGCTGGCCAACCACGCCAGCAGTGTGGTGACGCCGTTCCTGTTGCCCGACACCCCGGTCGTGACCTGGTGGCCCGACCTGGCGCCTGCCGTGCCCGCACAGGATCCGCTGGGCAAGTTGGCGATTCGCCGCATCACCGATGCCACCAACGGCGCTGATCCGCTGGCCTGCATCAAGAGCAGGCTCAACGGCTATACCGCAGGCGACACCGACCTGGCCTGGAGCCGTGTCACCTACTGGCGTGCACTGCTGGCCGCGGCGATCGACCAGCCACCGCACGAACCCATCACCTCCGCGCTGGTGTCCGGGCTCAAGGACGAACCCGCGCTGGACATCCTGGCCGGCTGGCTGGCCAACCGGATCGACGGACCCGTGACCCGAACGACCGGTGAATTGAAGGTCGAACTGACCAGGCCGAGTGAGACCGTGACCCTGGCTCGTCCGCAGACCGGCGTCACCGCCGTACTGAGCCGCACCGGCAAGCCGGATGCGTTGGTGCCACTGGCCCGCCGCGAGGCCAAGGAGTGCCTGGCCGAGGATCTGCGCCGGCTCGATGCCGACGAAATCTACTACGACGCACTTACGGGGATCGACAAGGTGAGTTATGCCTGAACGCATCATCGAAACGTATGCCGGCGCAGAAGAATTGGCGGCTGCGGCAGGTGCGAGGCTGGTCGGGGCGATCACCTCGGCCGTCGCCACCCGCGGCGCGGCGGACATCGTGCTGACCGGCGGCACCGTCGGGATCGCGCTCTTGCGCCACGTGGCCGGAGCCGAGATCGAATGGTCGAAGGTGCGGCTGTACTGGGGTGACGACCGTTTCGTGCCCCAGGGCGACGCCGAACGCAACGACCAGCAGGCGTACGACGCACTGCTGGAGGGCGTCAACATCCCCCCGGCGAATGTGCACCGGATCGCCACCAGCGACGGCGAATTCGGTGACGCGATCGATGACGCCGCCGCCGCGTACGAACAACAGCTGCCCGCACAGTTCGACGTGCACCTGCTCGGCATGGGTGGTGAGGGACATGTCAATTCGTTGTTCCCCGACACCCCGGCGGTGCGCGAGACCACGCGTTTGGTGGTAGCTGTGACCGACTCCCCCAAGCCGCCGCCACGTCGAATCAGCCTGACACTGCCCGCGATTCAGCGTTCCCGCGAGGTGTGGCTGGTGGTGTCCGGCGAGGCGAAGGCCGATGCGGTTGCCGCCGCCGTCGGCGGCGCCGATCCGGTCGACATCCCGGCCGCCGGCGCCATCGGGCTGGAGAAGACCGTGTGGCTGCTCGACGAGGGCGCCGCGAGCAAGCTCTGACCCGGCCCGCCTATTCGTCGGCGGTGCCGCGGTTCCGCTCGGTCGTCGCGTCGGCCAACGCCTCGGCATAGCCGGCGAGGTAGTCGGCCACCTGACGGTTGGGCATGACCCGGTCGGTCGCAACGGCCGACCGGGTTCGGTGTTCGCAGAATTGGCGCACAACCATTCAGACGCGGTTCGTCCCCGTTCGGTTCCGTACCGGCCATACTGGTCGGCATGGCAGACAAAGGTGACGGCCGCGCCCGCCCGAACTCCGGGCGGCAGCGAATCCGGACACTGACGCAGGCCGCGCTCAACGCCGACATGACGGTGGAGCAGGTAGACACCCTGCTCACCGACCTGAGCACCACGTTGGTCGATCTCAACAAGTCGACCGGCGGCCTGGATGCCACCCTCGACCGGTTCAACGAAACCATCACCCGCATCGACGAGCTCGCGCCGCGTCTGATCGGTGTCGTCGAACGTCTGGAATCGATCGTCGACCGCGTCGAAGCCATCGTCGCGATCGGCGAGGCGGTGATGTCGCCGCTGGCCGCGACAGAGAGTGCGGTGCGCGGGATGATCACCCGGGTCCGCAAGAGCGCGGGCCTGTAGCACCGGCAGCCTCGGCTACAGTGGTCGTCATGGGTGCCGGATTCGATCGCGCAGGTGCACGTCCCGTGCATCCTGCCGCATCATTCGCCCCTAGTTTGCTGGCGTCGATGTGGAACCGGGCCCGGCTGGCACCGCTGAAGAGGATCTCGGGTTAGCTCCCGCTGCCCACATAATCCTGCTATCAGCTTCGAGGCGTCATGAAGCCGTCCCTCTACGCCGTTGCGGCGTCGCTCTACCTGACCGAATACACCCTCTACTCCAACTCGTCGTCGGCTGTGCTGTTGAACTCGGCGATCGCCGACCAGTTCGGCATCCCGTACTCGCAGGCCGCCTACATCGGTGTCGCGTTCCTGGCTGGATTCTGTCTGGCGTTGCTGCCGGCGGGCCTGCTGTCGCACCGCTGCCGGCCCGATGCCGCGTTCTTCGCCGGTTCGGCGGCCCTGGTCGTTCTCGGGATCGCTTGCGGCCTCAGCCCCGAATTCTGGGTCCTCATCGCGCTGCGGTTCCTCCAGGGCATCGCCTCGGCCGTGCTGGCGCCCCAGGTCTTCCGCATCATCCGGGCGCAGTTCTACCCGGACCACCATTCGGCGGTTCTGGGCGCATGGGGTCTGGTGGTGTCGGCGTCGGCGCTGTGTTCGCCGCTGATCACCGCCCTCCTCAACGACCTGTGGGGCTGGCGGTCGTTTCCGTACGAGACCGTGGTGACCACCGTCGCCGCGATGGCACTGCTGGCCCTGGCACCGGGGAGGAACGACAACGCCGGCGAACACGCCACAGCCGGCCGGGTGGCGCTGCCGATCGTGGGCCTCGCCGCGGTGCAGTTGGCGATCTTCCTGGGGATCGGCTGGGCCACCGCGCTGCGCACCAAGGTGCTCCTGCTTGCGCTGGCGATGCTGCTCGGGATCGCGGTGATCGTCCTGCGCAGCCGGTCACAGTCACGTGTGCTGTCTGCAAGCCTGGTGGTGGTGTTCGTCGCCGGTGTCGCGACGAACGTGTTCACCCTGTCGACGGTGTACGTCCTGCAGCAGGTGCGCGGGCTGAATTCCTATGGCTCGGCACTGTTTCTGTTGCCGATGGCGTTCTTCGCCGGGCTGATACCCGTGCTGAGTTTCGGTAGGCCAGGAGGCAATCGGAAGAACACCGGCCTGGTGTGCATCGGGTCGGTTTTCCTGATCGTGGCCGGTCTGAGCCTGCCTGCCGAGCTGCTCCTGCTCAACGCCGCGTTGATGGGTTGCGCGATGGGATTCCTGTGGAGCGCCCTGGCCGGCAATGTGCTCACCAACTCGACAGACGTCCCGTTCGATTCCAGCCTGTACCACTATCTTCGGGCGCTCGGCGCTGCGATCGGGGTGGCAACCGGGGCGACGATGGTCGACGGCCTTGGCTCCACGCTGTTCGGCGGGGCCGCCGTGGTGGTCACCACGGCCGGGTTGGCCGCCACGTTGGCTGCCCGTTCGGCACGGCAGGCAACGCGATCGGCCCGGGTGCGGTGATGCGCCACCTCACGTTCGGCTGGCCGACGCACCAGCTCACCGACGACCCGCGGTTGGCCTACAACAGCATTTCGAAAACGTTCTGCCGGCTGATCTACGAAAGCCTGGTCGACGTCGATCCCGACAACGGGCAGCTGTTGCCGTGGCTTGCCGCCTCCTGGTGCTACCGCGATCCGCTCACCCTTGACCTGACCATCCGCCCGGGCCTGCGGTTCTCCGACGGCACCCCACTCACTCCAGAAGCGATCGCTCAGAGCTTCTCCGACATCGCTGCCCTGAAAGAGGTTTCACCGCTTCCGGCTGCAGTCACCATGCTCACCGGACTCGACCGCATAGAGGTCGGGACCGATACCGTGACATTTCACTTCGTGCACCACAACGCGGCATTCCTACGGTCGTTGGCCAGTGTGAACCTGGCGATCAGAAGCCCGTCGGGCCTGGGTACCGGCCGGTGGGCGCAGACCGAGGATGGGTTGACCGACGGTGACCGCCGACTGGTCTTCCGCGAAGGCGACACCGGCGATCTGTACGCGGGGTTGATCGACGGCTACCTGGTTGCCGAACTGTACAACCCGGGCATCAGTTACGGGTTGTGTCCCAATGCTTCCCGCGGTCCGCTGACCGACCCGATGGTGCGGCGCGCACTCTCTCTGCTGATCGACCGCGGCGCCTTGCAGCCGATCCTGGACGGCGCCGGGTACCCGGTCGCCTCTTCGGTGCTCACGCCGACAACGGAAGGCTACCGCGACTGCTCGACCGAACTCGCCCACGATCCGTCGACCGCCCGGCGGCTGCTCGCTGCCGCAGGCGTGCAACAGCTTTCGTTCGAGGTGGTGTTCAACAGCACGTTCTCCCCCGTCGACGCCGCAATACTGAACGCTGTCGCCGCACAGTGGCGGCAGCACGGCATCGAACTCTGCCTCGCCGACGTCGACTTCACCGAGTTGCGCCTGCGCCAGCAATCAGGCGACTACGACTTTCGGTTCTTCTATTTCACCGGCAGCGACCCTGATCTGCTGCGTTACCAGTTCGCCGTAGGCCAGCGGAACATGAACCGCCGCACCAGGGCCGACGACCTCGACGCGCTGCTCGACGGTCAGCTCACCTGCAGCGATCCCGTCACGCGCCGCGCGATGGTGCATGACATCCAGCGGCGGATCCTCACCGGCGGCCTGTGGCTACCGCTGTGCAATGTCCGCACCGTCACCAGTTATCGGCCCGGCGGGCTCTTCGGTGTCCACCTCGACACCGAAGCCCTGGCCCGAATCCCCTGAATCCGAAAGGCTCACCATGGATATCGCCATCGTCGGCGCCGGCCTCGGCGGACTGTCCGCCGCTGTTGCGCTGCGACACCACGGCCATCGTCCCGTCCTGTTCGACAAGACCCGCGCCCTCGGCGAGGTCGGCGGTCCACTGGGCATCTCGCCGCAGACCCTGCGACTGTTCTCACGGTGGAACATTGCCGGTGCGTTCGACGGAATCTCCTCGGCCACGCAATACTTCGAGAACCGCGATCAGCTGGGCCGGCTCGAGAAGCTCACCGACTACGCCGCGACGCCAGAGGCAGGCGGCGAGCACGGCCGGTTCGGCTACGCCGACGCCGAGGTATCCCCGCGCACCGTGCACCGCGCTGACCTGCACAGTCTGCTGGTCTCGACCGTCGGCTCGGACAACGTCCGGCTCGGCCGCGAACTCGCAGGCATCACCGAGCATGACGATCATGTCGAGCTGAGATTCATCGACGGGGAAGTTCAGCGTGCCGGTATCGTGATCGCTGCCGACGGCCTGCGCTCCCGAGTCCGGAAAATGTTCAGCAGCGACGATATTCACTACTGCGGGTCGGTGATCTTCCGGGCCGTCAGCCCCGCCGAATGCGTCGAGGGGCCGAACGACCGGCTCCGGTCCTGGCATTCCGCGGACTACGCCAAGCACATCATCTCCATGCCGGTGCGGGCCGGCCGACAGGTGGCCGTCGATGCCACCCTCGGGGTGGACGAGCCGCCCCTGCACCTGTGGTCGGCGCGGGCCGACCTGGAAGCGTTGGCCCGCCAGTTCGACGAGTTCGACCCCGCGGTCGGGCGGATGTTGCGTGCCGCGACCAGTCCGGTCTATATGCACCCGGCGTACGACCGGGATCCCATCGACCGGTGGACCAGCGCCCGGGTGGCGCTCCTCGGAGACGCGGCGCACCCGATGACACCGTTCGGTGGACAGGGCGCCAACCAGGCGATCCAGGATGCGGCAGAACTGGCCGCCCAGATCGCCACTGCGCCTACGGGCGACGTCACCCGGGCACTGCAGCGGTACCAGCGCATCAGAACCGAGCAGACCGCCGAGATCCAGCGCGCGGCACGGAGTTACGCCGACCGCAGGGCCAAGGTGTCGCTGCGGCTTGCGGACATCCTCGTGGGCTAACCGCTGTTGCGCAGGGCGGTCGCGAGCCCGCTCATGGTCAGCAGGATCCCCCGCTGCACCCGTTCATCGGTATCTCCCGCCCGGTACCGGCGCAGCAGCTCGACCTGCAGGTGATTGAGCGGTTCGAGGTACGGAAACCGGTTGAACACCGAGCGGGCCAACGCCGGGTTGTCGGCCAGCAGGTCGTCCTGGCCGGTGATCAGCTTGTACATGGCGATGGTGCGATCGTGCTCGGCAACGATCTTGTCGAACACCCTGGCTCGCAGTTCCGCGTCGTCGACCAGCTCGGAATACCGTGCGGCCAGACCCATGTCGGACTTGGCCAGCACCTGAGCCATGTTCGACAGCACCGTGCGGAAGAACGGCCAGCGCTCGTAGAGATCCTGCAGCACCGCAACCCGGGACTCGTCCTCGCCGATCCACTGTTCGAACGCCGTGCCGGTGCCGTACCAACCGGGCAGCATCACCCGCGACTGGCTCCAGGCCAGTACCCACGGGATGGCCCGCAGATCGGCTATCGAGGTGGTCGGCTTGCGTGAGCTGGGCCGGCTGCCGATGTTGAGCGCACCGATCTCGCTCACCGGTGTCGATGCCTTGAAGTATTCGACGAATCCCGGTGTCTCGTGGACCAGTTCGGCGTAGGAGCGCTGCGCCAGGGCAGCCAGCTCATCGAGTACTTGATAGGCCGGCTCGGCTTCGTCGCCCAGTCCCTCTACGTCGAGCAGGGTGGATTCCAGCGTCGCGGCCAGCAGGGTCTCCAGGTTGCGGTGCGCGATCCGCGGCTCCGCGTACTTGGCGGCGATCACCTCGCCCTGCTCGGTGATCCGCAGTGAACCCTTCACGGCGCCGGGCGGCTGCGCCAGGATCGCGTCATAGCTAGGTCCGCCACCACGGCCCACGGTGCCGCCGCGACCGTGGAACAGGCGCAACCGAATACCGGTCTTGCGTGCGGCTTCGACGAGATCCAGTTCGGCCCGGTACAGCGCCCAGTTCGCCGCCAGGTAGCCGCCGTCCTTGTTCGAGTCCGAGTACCCCAGCATCACTTCCTGATGCTGGCCGCGGGCTGCGACGATGCTGCGGTAGACCGGCAGCGCCAACGCCTCCTGCAGGATCGCCGCACCCCGCTGCAGATCGTCGATCGTTTCGAACAGCGGCACGATCCCGACCGGCGCGTACACCTCGTCCCCGTGCGCCGCACCCGAAACATCGAGCAAGCCGGCCTCTTTCAGCAGAATCGCGGCCTCGAGCAGGTCGGACACCGATTGGCACATGGAGATGATGTAGTTGGGCACAGCCGCGGCGCCGAAGACGGTGACCGCCCGCGCGGCGGCGCCGACGATATCGAGTTCCTTGCGGGCCAGCTCCGACAGCTCGGCGCCCTCCCCGATCAACGGGCGGCGGGTCGAGATCTCGCGCGCGAGCAGCTCCACCCGCTGCGGCTCGGGTAACGACGCGTAGTCGGGATGCACCCCGGCCCATGCCAACAGCTCGGCGACCACCTGCTCGTGCACCTCCGAGTTCTGCCTCATGTCCAGCCCGCACAGGTGAAAGCCGAAGACCCGCACCGCTTCTCGTAGCCGGGCCAGCCGATCGTCGGCCACCACCGCACTGCCGTTGCCGCGCAGCGAGGCGTCCACCGTGTCGAGGTCGGCCAGGAACTCCTCTGGCGCACCATAGGGTTCGAGGCCCAGGTCGAGTTCGTGTTCTGGTTGTTCGTCGAGGATTTCGCGTCCGGTTGCGGTCAATCTGGCGTGGATCACGCGCAATGCCCGCCGGTACGGTTCGTCGGCGCGGGCCGGCTCGTGACAGGCATCGGCCAGTGCGGTGAGCCCGTCGCTGACCGCGACCAGCCGCGCCGACATCGACAGCTCTTCCTCCAACGCGGTGATCTCGGCGAAGTAGTGGGCGAAGGCCACGTGAGCGGCCCGCCCGGTGGCCAGCCGCACCACGCCCGCGTCGACGTTGGGGTTTCCGTCGCGGTCCCCGCCGATCCAGCTGCCCGGCCGTAGGATCGGCTGCTCCAGCAGGTGCGCCCCGGGCCAGCGGGCCTGCAACGCGGTGCGTACCTCAGCGTTGACCTGTGGGATCACGTCGAAGAATGCCGCCGGGTAGTACCGCAGGCCGGTTTCGATCTCGTCGGAGATCTTGAGCCGGGACAACCGCACGAGAGCCGTCTGCCACAGCGTGAGGATGTGGCGCCGCAACTCGACCTCGATGTCGCGGCCGTCGGCGGTACGGCTCAGCCCGTGCAGCCGCAGCCGCATCAACTCGGTGACCCGGTGCTGGGTGTCGAACACGGTCCGGCGCCGGGTTTCGGTCGGATGTGCGGTGATCACCGGTGCGACGAGGGCCCCGCTCAACGCGTCGGCGACGGTGGCGGCGTCGAGGTGGGCGGACGAGATCGCCTCGTCGAGTTTGCGATACGTCGCGGCCAGGCTGCTGTCCTGGGGCGGTTCGCCTGCCGCTTCGTGCACGGCCCGGCGCCGCTCCCGGTGGATGTCCTCGGCCACATTGGCCAGCAGCGCGAAGTGGGTGAACGCGCGGATGACGGGGATGGCCTGATGGATGTCGATACCGGAGAACAGATCGGCGAGCTCGGCGCGGTCGATCTCCGAACGACGAACCCGGAAGGATTCCACTCGCGCCCGCTCGACCAGGTCGAAAACCTCCGCGCCGTTCTGCTCGCGCACGGTGTCGCCGAGAATCGCGCCGAGCAGCCGGATGTCCTCGCGCATGGGCTCGGTGGCCTCGCGGCCTACGGGAGTGCGCTGAACCGCGCCGATCGGGTCGAGCGCAGTGTCGGGACCGTCAGCCATGTCCCCAGTATCGGGGCAGCCACGCTGCGCCGCATTGCGGCAACCGTGAGCTCGCGTTTGACATGGCAACCATCGCGCGGCCTGATTCGCGCGAGGTCTCGACGCGACACCGGATGCGGCGGAGCATGTTGTGAATCAGCTGTGAACATTCCGGCGAACCCAGGAGGTCACGATGGCCGGTTTCGTTTTTCCGCGACGTACCTACTGGAGCCGACTGGCCCAGGGGGCCGTCCTGAGCGCGACGTTGGGGCTCGGTGCGCTGGCCGCACCCGTCGGCGCGACCGCCGCCCCCGACGACGGCACATGGGACATCGAGGCGTACGACAATTGCATGAGCAAGACGGTCAGAAACGCCGACCTGTGCTGCATCGACTCGGGCGGCGTGCCCACATCCGATCCCAACGACACCCAGTCGGACGGATCACCCAACTGTTACGCACCGCCGGCCCAGCAGGCCGGGGTCGAACAGGGCACGGCACCGCGACCGCCACGGGCGATCATCGATACGCCGATAGACACTGCGACCGAAGTCGCCCCGGGTGCACCGACCCGGCCGTTACCGACACTGCTCGCTCCCGGCTGACTGTCACCGCCGGGGGAATGCGCTAGCTGTACTTGATCAGCAGCGCGACGCCGACGATGGACACCAGCCAGATGCCGGTCACGAACAGCGTCAGCCGGTCGAGGTTCTTCTCGACCACAGTGGAGCCGGACAGGCTGGACTGGACACCGCCACCGAACAGGGTGGACAAACCGCCACCCTTGGCACGATGCAGCAGCACCAAGAGCACGACCAGCACGCTGGTCACGACCAGAGTGATCTGCAGAGCCAATTCCATGGCTGTAAGACTACCGGGTAGGGTGTCCGGCCCAGGCCCCCGGGTTACGGCAGCGGTCCGCCCGCGGCGATCGCCGACAGCGTGGCGAACTGCTCGCCGTCCAGCGAAGCGCCGCCGACGAGGGCGCCGTCCACGTCGCCCTGCGCCACGATCTCACCGACGTTCTTGGCATTGACCGACCCGCCGTAGAGCACCCGTACTCCGGCCGCCAGCGCGGGCGTCGACAGGTTGCCGAGCTCGTCACGGATGGCCTTGCAGACCTCCTGCGCGTCTGCCGCGCTGGCTACCCGGCCGGTGCCGATGGCCCACACCGGCTCGTAGGCGATAACCGCCTGGCCGATCTGTTCCTTCGTGAGCCCGGCCAGCGAGCCGCGCAACGAGTTCACGTTGTACTCGACGTGGTTGCCGGCCTCGCGCACCTCAAGCTGCTCGCCGATACAGATGATCGGGGTGATGCCGTGCTTGAACGCCGCCGCGGCCTTGGCCGCCACGAGCTCGTCGGTCTCACCGTGGTAGGTGCGCCGCTCGGAGTGACCCACGACCACGAAGCTGCATCCGAGCTTGGCCAGGAACGCCCCGCTGATCTCACCGGTGTAGGCGCCGGAATCGTGCTTCGACACGTCCTGGGCACCGTAGGTGAGCCGCAACTTGTCCCCGTCGACCAGGGTCTGCACACTGCGCAGGTCGGTGAACGGCGGGATGACGGTCACATCGACTTTGTCGAAGTACTTGTCCGGCAACGCGAATGCGATCTTCTGCACCAATGCGATGGCCTCGAAATGGTTGAGGTTCATCTTCCAGTTGCCGGCAATGAGCGGCTTACGGGCCATGGTTCTACGACTCCAGTACTTCGATGCCGGGGAGGGTCTTGCCCTCAAGGTATTCCAGCGACGCCCCGCCGCCGGTCGAGATGTGCGAGAAGCCGTCCTCGGCCAGGCCGAGCTGGCGCACCGCGGCTGCCGAGTCGCCACCGCCGACGACGCTGAAGGCGCCCTTCTCGGTGGCCCCGATGATCGCCTCGGCCACGCCCTTGGTGCCCGCCGCGAATGCCGGGAACTCGAACACGCCCATCGGGCCGTTCCAGAACACGGTCTTGGCGTTGGACAGCAGTGCGGTGAAGCGCTTCACCGACTCCGGGCCGATGTCCAGGCCCATCTTGCCGTCGGGAATCCGATCGGAGGCCACGGTCTCCGGCTCGGCGTCAGCGGCGAACTTGTCGGCCACCACGATGTCCACCGGGAGATGGATCACGTCGGCGTAGGTGTCGAGCAGCCGCTTGCAGGTGTCGATCATCTCTTCCTGCAGCAGTGAGGTACCCACCGAAACCCCTTGGGCGGCAAGGAAGGTGAAGCACATACCACCGCCGATGACAATGCTGTCGGCCTTGGTGGCGAGATTCTCGATCACCGCGAGCTTGTCGGAGACCTTGGAGCCGCCGAGCACCACGGCGTAGGGCCGCTCGGTCGAGTTGGTCAGCTGCTCCAGCACCTGAACCTCGGTGGCCACCAGCGTGCCCGCGTAATGCGGCAGCAAGGTGGCGACGTCATACACGGACGCCTGCTTGCGGTGCACCACGCCGAACCCGTCGGAGACGAACGCACCCGGTGAACCGTCGGCACCTTCGACGAGGGCGGCCAGCGCCTTGGCCAGCGCCAACCGTTCGGCGTCGTCCTTGCTGGTCTCCCGCGGATCGAAGCGGATGTTCTCCAGCAGCAGGACGTCGCCGTCGGTCAGTCCCTCGGCGCGGGCCAGTGCGTCGGTACCGACCACGTCGCCGGCCAGCTGTACGTGGCGCCCGAGCTTCTCCCCCAGCGCCGCGGCGACCGGGGCCAGCGACAGCTTCGGGTCCGGGGTTCCCTTGGGACGGCCCAGGTGCGCGGTGACGACAACCTTGGCACCGGCCTCGGCCAGCGCCTTCAGGGTCGGGACCGACGCGATGATGCGGCCCGGGTCGGTGATCTTGCCGTCGTCGAGAGGGACGTTGAGGTCGGAGCGGACCAGCACGCCGCGTCCTTCCACACCCTCGGCCAACAGGTCAGCGAGTGTCTTGACAGCCATTTTTATTAGAGCGACTTCCCTACGAGAGCGACCAGATCGACGAGGCGGTTGGAGTAACCCCACTCGTTGTCATACCAGGAGACGACCTTGGCCTGATTGTCGATGACCTTGGTCAGGCCGGAGTCGAAGATCGAGCTGTGCGGATCGGTGACGATGTCACTCGACACGATCGGCGCGTCATAGTACTTGAGGATGCCCTTCATCGGTCCCTCGGCCGCGGCCTTCATCGCGGCGTTGATCTCGTCGGCGGGCGCCGCCTTCGCCAGCTCGGCGGTCAGGTCGGTGACCGACCCCGTGGGGATCGGCACGCGCAGGGCGTAGCCGTCCAGCTTGCCTTTCAATTCAGGTAAGACGAGGCCAATTGCTTTTGCGGCACCGGTGGAGGTCGGCACGATGTTCAGCGCGGCAGCGCGGGCGCGCCGCAGATCCTTGTGCGGGCCGTCCTGAAGGTTCTGGTCCTGGGTGTAGGCGTGGATGGTGGTCATCAGGCCCTTGACGATGCCGAACTCGTCGTTGAGGACCTTGGCCAGCGGGCCGAGGCAGTTGGTGGTGCAGGAGGCGTTGGAGATGATGTTCTGGCTGCCGTCGTACTTGTCGTCGTTGACGCCGAGCACGATGGTGATGTCCTCGTCGCTGGCCGGCGCGGAGATGATGACCTTCTTGGCGCCCGCGTCCAGGTGACCCTGCGCCTTTTCGCGCTTGGTGAAGATGCCGGTCGACTCGACGACGACGTCGACTCCGAGGTCGCCCCACGGGAGGGCCGCCGGGCCTTCCTTCACCTCGAGCGCCTTGATCTTCTTGTCGCCGATGACGATGGTGTCCTCGCCCTCGAGGCTGACCTCCTGCGGCAGGCGGCCCAGGATCGAATCGAACTTCAGCAGGTGAGCCAGGGTGGCGTTGTCGGTGAGGTCGTTGACCGCCACGATCTCGATGTCGGTGTTCGTGCCCTCGGCCTGCTGCGTCGCCAGGGCCCGGTAGAAGTTGCGCCCGATGCGGCCGAAGCCGTTAACGCCTACCCGGATGGTCACGTGATTCTCCCTACAGTTGCCGTTAACTGAACTGCCCGTCGCCAGCCTAGTGGCGTCAACGCCTCGCCGCGCGGTCCGGTCAGTGCATCAGATTTCGCGGTCGTGTAGGGCGAGTTGGTCGAGTTCGTGCGGATCCTGGCCGACCAGATCGGCGATCAGCCCGTCGTCCGACAGGTCCATCGGCTCGGAGCGTTTCCAGTCGTGATGGGCCACCTCGTTCAGTCGCTTGATGATGTGGTGGTCGGTCACCTCGATGGCCAGTTCGCGACGATGGTCGAAGCTGCCCGGGGAGAAGTTGATCGAGCCGACGATGGCCCGCTCGCGGTCGGCGAGAATCATCTTGGCGTGCAGCTTCATGTGCTTCAGCCGGTGGATCTTGATGCCGACGTCGTCCAGGATGCGCATCCCGCTGACGCCTTCGAGGAGCTTGCCCGACTTGAGGTGGTGCGCGGCGCGGGCCATGACGTGAACCTTCACCCCGCGATGCGCCGCACGGACCAGACGCTCGATGATCACCGGGTCCTGGTATCGCTCGTTCTGGACGAACAGGGTGTGTTTGGCGCTGTCGATGAACTCGGCGATGCGATGCCGACCGTTGGTCGGGCACCAGATCAGGTGTGCCCCACCGCCGGGATCGAACTGCTCACGCGCCCAGTCGGCCTCGAAGCAGTCGACGATCTCGGCGACTTCGTAGGCGCTGGGTGTGACGACGGCATAGTCCCGCGTCACCGTGAAGTTCTCCTCGGTCCAGTTCAACGACTCGACAAAGGCATGGTCATCGTCGACGACCATGGATTTCTCGTGCGTCAGGTCGAAGGCCGGGTTGCTGGCACGCACCTCGATACCGAACCGCTGCAACGTCTCCCGCGCGACATCGTTGTCGGTCTCCCCGTCGCGGCGCTCGGGGTTGAGCATGACCTTGACGTCCACGCCGCGCCGGTGGGCGGCGACCACGGCCTCCAGCAGCGGCAGGTGGTTGAAGGCGAACATCTTGATGCGCACCGACCGGGTGGCCGCGCCGATTGCGTCGAGCACCGGCTGTGCGGAGTCGTCGGGCAGGATGATCAGCGAACGTGTCACGTTGTCTCGTCCTCGTATTGGATGCGGTGCAGTTCGGCGTATCTGCCGCCGGCGGTCAGTAGCTCGGTGTGCGTGCCCTGTTCGACGACGCGGCCCTCCTCGAGCACGACGATCGAGTCCGCGTCACGAATTGTGCTGAGCCGGTGGGCAATCGTGATCACCGTGCGGTCTTTCATCAACCGCTGCAGTGCCGACATCACGAGGCGCTCGGACTCGGCGTCCAGCGCCGCGGTCGGTTCGTCCAGGATGAGGATCGGGCTGTCCCGGATCAGGGCCCGGGCGATGCCGATGCGCTGACGCTGACCGCCGGACAGGGTGAGCCCCCGCTCCCCGACCGGGCTGTCGTAGCCCTGCGGCATCTCGGAGATGAACTCGTGGGCATTGGCCAGTTTGGCCATCTCGACGATCTCGTCGTGGTCGGCGTCGGGCCGTCCGAAGGCGATGTTGTCGCGGATCGTGCCCCGGAACAGCACCGTGTCCTGCAGGACGTAGGCGATCTGACGGCGGAGTTCGTGGAGTTTGTAGTCGCGCAGGTCGACCCCGTCGATCCGGACCGTGCCCATGCTCGGGTCGTAGAACCGCGGAATCAGGCTGACCAGACTGGACTTTCCGCTTCCGGTGTGCCCGACGACGCCGACGAGCTGGCCCGGTTTCACCTCGAAAGTGACGTCGCGCAGCACGGGTGTCTCGCTGTCGTAGCTGAACGCCACGCGCTCGAAGCTGATCGCGCCCTTGATGCGCTCGGCATCGACCGCGTCCGGCCGCTCCTCGACCGACGTCTCCGCGGTGAGCAGCGCGTTGACGCGGTCCACCCCGACCGAGGCCATGGCGATGGTGTTGGTGAGCTTGGCCAGATCCTGCACCGGCTTGAAGAACGACGCCAGGTAGGAGATGAACACGGTCAGCGTGCCTGCCGTCATCGCACCCGCGAGGATGAGTGCCGAACCGCGCCACAACACCACCGCGGTGCAGGCGGCCACCACGACGCCGACGATCGGTGACACCACCGATTTCACGCGCCGCGCGTTGAGTGCCGCATCGACGGCCTGCTGGCCGGCGGCTGCCAGCTCACGTTCCTGCATGTCCTCGCGGTCGAATGCCTTGACGACGCGGATGGACTGCAGGCCCTCCTCCGCGACGGCGACGATGTCGGATTCCCGTCTGCGCACTTCGTGGGTCGCGGCCTTCACGGCCTTCCGGATCCGGGACACGAACAGCAGGAGCAGGGGCGCCACGGCGAGCGCGATGAGCGTGAAGTCCCATTGCAGCCACAACATCATGGCCAACATGCCCACGATGGTCAGCAGGTCGGTTGCGATGCCCAGGGTCGAGGACGACGCGAAGCTCTGGATGGTGTCGACGTCGTCGGTGAGCGTGCTCAGGATGGGCCCGACGCGGTGGGTGTCGAAGTAGTTGAGCGACAACTGCTGCAGGTGGTGGTAGGCCCGGGTGCGCAGGTCGTTGCCGATGCGCTGGCCGACGGTTTCGGTCAGGTAGTTGGAGATGTACGACGCGATCGCTGCCACCACGGCGATGACCAGGACCATGATCGCCGCGAGACCGGCGATGTGCATCTTGCTCTCGCCGCCCAGCAGCGGCTGCAGCAGCCCCTGCAGCCAGCCGGGCAGCGGGTGGTGGCCGACCACGCTGTCCAGCACGACCTTGAGCGGCCACGGCGCGGCGAGACCGGTGGCGATCTGCACCAGCAATACGGCGAAGATTCCGGCGATCAGCAACCGGTACGGGCGGATCAGCTCAAGAATCAGTCGCATCGTGAGTGCCGCCTCGAATCGTGGTGTTGACGTCGAAGTTTGTCGCCACACAGTACAACGTCACGATGACTACGGAGTGACAGAAGTACGCCGGGCTGGCAAGTGTCGGCTACGACAACGCCCGGCGCCCCTAGCGGGCCCCGGTCGGCGCCGCCACCTTCTGCAGGCTGGGCTCGACAATCGTTGCGGCATCGGCTTTTTCACTCCACCCCGGGGGCCCGAACAGGTAGCCGAGGCGGCCGCGCCAGGTGCGGGCCCTCGCCACGTCGCCGATCATGGCGACGAACTCGTGGTAATTCACCTTGATCGGGTTGTGGGTGTCGATGTTCTTGGTGAGGCCGTAGCGGACAGGCTCGTCCTCGGCGACGAAGGTGCCGAACATCCGGTCCCACAGGATGAAGATGCCTGCGTAGTTCTTGTCGAGGTAGGGGTTGTTGGCGCCGTGGTGCACCCGATGGTGCGACGGGGTGTTGAACACGTACTCGATCGCGCGGGGCAGCCGATCGATGCGCTCGGTGTGAATCGGGAACTGGTAGAGCAACACGATCGCCTGCGAGAGGAAGACCAGCCAGGCCGGGATCCCGATCAGCGCCAGCCCGACGTAACCGATGGTGGACAGGAACGATCCTGGGATGAGCCAGGACAACCGCAGCGCGGTGGACAGGTTGAAGTACTGGCTTGAGTGGTGCACGTTGTGCGCGGCCCAGAACATCCGAATGCGGTGCGACATCCGGTGTTGCAGGTAGTAGGCCAGATCGGCGAGCACGATGGCCAGCACCCAGACCCACCAGTGGGCTGCGGACAGGTGCAGCGGCGTCACGGCTGCGGCGATCGCCACCATCGGCACCGCGATGAACTTGTCCAACGGCCGCAGGACGAAGCCCAGCGCGTAGACGGACAGGTTGGTGGCGCTGTCGCGCCACGAGATCCCGGCCCGGCGCCGGGTTGTGCCCGTGACGTCCTCGTCCTTGTCGAAGTGATAGCTGAGGAACTCTACAGCCATCAGGACGAAGAACGCGGGCATGGCGTAAAGGCCGATCCGCACCGGATCCATCGGGGTTATCCCCTGTCTTTCTTGGGCATGCCGGCCAGTTGCCAGGCCAGGGCCTGACCGAAAAGCTCCTCGGGCACCCGAGCGGAGTCGATGCGGCGCTGCCGGATCAGGCCCTGGAAGAGGGCCAGGACAACCACCGCGAATCCCTCCACGGACACGCTGTCGTCGATGTTGTTGCGCTCCAGCGCATCGGCGAGGATTTCGCGCAGCGAGGCCAACGTCCGTGCGGACCGGTCCTGCAGGATCTGCATGGCGTCGGGGTTGCGCACGGCATGCAACCAGAACTCCGCCTGGATGGCTTCGAACGCGATGTCGTTGTCGGCGATCTCGACGAGCACCCGGCCAAGGGCCCGCAGTGGCCCCCCGTCGGCGTCCTCGGATACCGCCTGCACCACCTGGTCGATCCGGCCGGAAGCCCGCTCGTTCATCAGTTCGGAGAACAGCTTCTCCTTGCTGGAGAAATTCGAGTAGACCGCGCCGACCGAATACCCTGCCGCGGACGCGATCTCGTCGACAGATGCCGCGGCGTAGCCCTTCCTGGCGCAGGTCTCGGCGGCCGCGTCCAACAGTGCCGCACGGGTCCGGGCCTGGGTCTCTGCCCGCGTCAGCCGCGCAGGCTTGACGCCTTCGGCACCTTGGTCGTCAACCATATTTCAAATAGTAATCACTATTTGAATAGTAGTCACTATCTGAAATTTGTGACACAGCACACAACCCTGAGCTGATCTGCGATCCGCAGCGACCGTCGTCGCGGCGGCAACCGTCGACCCAACACCGCGACAACCACGAGAACCCATGAGGCGTCCGACAACCCGCGAATCGCGGTATCGATGGTCACCGGGTTCGGCGTGAGTGCACCCAACCGCGAGTGGAACGACCTGAAGCGCTTGCGATCTCGCCGAGATCAGGCGTCGTCGAGCAGGTCCGGGGTCACCGCCGACTCGGTGTCGGGAACTCCTTCTTGCTTGGCCTTGCGGTCGGCCATCGACAGCAGCCGCCGGATACGGCCGGCCACAGCATCTTTCGTCATCGGCGGGTCGGCGAGCCGGCCCAGCTCCTCCAGGGACGCCTGCCGGTGTTCCACCCGAAGCTTGCCCGCTGCCGCCAGGTGATCGGGCACCCCGTCACCCAGGATGTCCAGTGCACGTTCCACCCGGGCAGCCGCGGCCACCGCGGCACGCGCCGACCGGCGCAGGTTCGCGTCGTCGAAGTTCGCCAGGCGATTGGCGGTGGCGCGGACCTCGCGTCGCATGCGCCGTTCCTCCCACGTCAACCGGGTGTCCTGGGCGCCCATCCGGGTCAGCAGGGCGCCGATCGCCTCGCCGTCACGCACCACAACCCGGTCAGCGCCACGCACCTCGCGGGCCTTGGCACTGACTCCGAGCCGCCTGGCCGCACCGACCAGGGCCAACGCCGCCTCCGGACCGGGGCAGCTGACCTCCAGCGCCGACGACCGTCCCGGCTCGGTCAGCGACCCGTGGGCGAGGAACGCACCACGCCACGCGGCTTCGGCGTCACCGACGCTGCCGCCGACCACCTGCGCGGGCAGGCCGCGCACCGGGCGTCCCCGAAGATCGAGCAGGCCGGTCTGCCGGGCCAGCGCTTCCCCGTCGGCCGCGACCCGCACCACATAGCGGGTGTTCTTCCGGATTCCGCTGGCCGAGAGCACGTGCACCACCGCGTTGTACCCGTACAGGTCGTAGATGTCCTTGCGAAGGCGGCGCGCGATGATCCCGAGATCCACCTCGGCCTCCACCACTACCCGGCCGGCCACGATGTGCAGACCACCGGCAAATCGCAACAACGACGCCACCTCCGCACGGCGAGCGCTGACCGAGTTGACTACGAGACGGCTCAGCTCGTCCTTCACCTCGGCTGTCATCGCCACGGATCGTCCCCTCTCGGTGTATTCGGCGCCGGCTCCTGGCGCGCCACGTCGACCGGCCTAGCAGCGGGCGTGGGAACGGTGGGCTCCTGCACGGCGCCGGGCGCCATCGTGCGCAACCGGACACCCTCCAGCACCGCGGCCAACTTCGCCGGGTCATGTAAAGGTGTACCAGGTCGGGACACGTCAGCAAACTCAACGCGGGCATTGAGGATGTTGGCAGTGCGGCTGAGTTGCTCCCGTTCACGGTCGCTCGGCACCCGGCTGGCATCGACGATGATGTCATGCACGCTGAAGTCCGGGGCATGCTGGGCCAGAACGTGGATGTGACGCTCGGCCGAGAACCCCGCCGTTTCACCCGGCTCTGCCGCCAGATTCAGAACGAGCGCCCGGCGCGCAGTTGTCGCCCGCAAGGCCGCCGCCAGCTGAGGCACCAACACGTGCGGGATCACACTGGTGAACCAGGACCCCGGCCCGAGCACCACGAGATCGGCGCTCATGATGGCCTCCACAGCCTGGCGGGTGGCCGGTGGATCCCCCGGCAGCAACCGGACCCGGCGCACCTTGCCCACCGTGGTGGCGATCGCCACCTGACCGCGGATCACCCGGCTCATCCGGGGATCGGTCTCCAGGCCCGCGACGTCGGCCTCGATCTGCAGGGCGATCGGGCACATCGGCAGCACCCGGCCCTTCACGCCCAGGATGCGCCCGAGCTCGTCGAGGGCGGCGACCGGATCGGCCAGTACCTCGCTGAGACCCGCCAGGATCAGATTGCCGATCGGGTGACCGGCGAGCGCGCCGCTGCCACCGAACCGGTGCTGGATGATCGTCGCCCACAGCCGGCCGTGCGGACTGTCAGAAGCCAAGGCCGCCAACGCCATTCGCAGGTCGCCGGGTGGCACTACATCGAGTTCGCTGCGCAGCCGACCCGATGAGCCGCCGTCGTCGGCGACCGTCACCACGGCTGTCACGTGCGGGCTGAGCCGACGCGCCGCGGACAGGGTGGCGTACAACCCATGCCCTCCCCCGAGGGCCACGATGCGGGGCGTCATTCGCGACCCAGATCCCGGTGCAGCACGTGCACGGTCAGCCCGTCACCGCCCTGCAATCGCTCCGCCAGCGCCTCGGCGATCGCCACACTCCGATGTTTGCCGCCCGTACAGCCGATGGCGACGGTCATATAACGCTTCCCCTCCCGGCGGTATCCGGCGATCACCACGTCCAACAGACGATGGTAGGTGTCGAGAAATTCCCTGGCCCCCGGTTGTCCCAGCACGTAGTCACGGACATCCGGATGTTGACCGCTGTGCGGCCGTAACTCGTCGACCCAATGCGGGTTCGGCAGGAATCGGACATCCATCACCGTGTCCGCGTCCATCGGCAGTCCGTACTTGTAGCCGAAAGATTCCACGGTGACGTTCGTGTACGCCACGGTCTCACCGCCGAACGCACGCTCGATGCTCTCACGCAGCGCGGGCACCGGGAGCGCAGACGTGTCGATCACCAGGTCGGCCGCCGCGCGCACCGGGGCCAGCAACGCCCGCTCGGCAGCGATCCCCTCCGCCAGGGTCTGGGTGCCCTGCAGCGGATGACTGCGCCGGTTCTGTTCGTAGCGACGGACCAGGATGTCGTCGGACGCCTCGAGGAACAACACCCGCGGGGTGATGCTGCGGGCCGCCAATTCGTTGCGCACCCAATCGAGATCACCGGTGAAACCACGCGACCGCACATCCATCACCACGGCCAGCTGCGTGATGCGCGAACCGGCGGCCAGCCCCAACTCGACCATGCGGGCGATCAACTCCGGCGGCAGGTTGTCGGCGACATACCAGCCGAGGTCCTCCAACACCTTGGCAGCGGTACCGCGGCCCGCCCCCGACAGGCCGGTGACCAGCACCACGTCGATACCCGAATCCGCGTCCGCACCACCTACGATGCCGCTCTCGCGCAGATGTTCGTTCATGCGCGATCCGCCTGGCTACTCATGTCCCCGTTACCCGTCATCCCGACACCCTGCGTCGATCATCCTCGATAAGCGTTGCGGGCGCCCCTGAATCGCCCAGTCCGGCGCCGTTCTCACTTCGCGGGTCACCGTTTTCGGGTGACTCCGGCTCGCCGGGGTGCTCCATTGGCGGCTCGCCGCCGTGCTCTATTGGCGGCTCGCCGGGGTGCTCGATTGGCGGCTCGCCGCCGTGCCCATTCGGCGGCTCGCCGCCCAGCGCAGCCAGGACCGCCGTCGCCGTCGCCACACCGATCCCCGGCACCGCGGTGATCTCCTCGACCGTGGCCTCCTTGAGTCGCGCCACCGAGCCGAAATGTGTCACCAATGCCTTGCGGCGCTGCTCGCCCAGTCCACGCACGGAGTCGAGCGCGGAGGCGGTCATCCGCTTGGACCGCTTGCTGCGGTGATAGCTGATCGCGAACCGGTGCGCCTCATCGCGTACGCGCTGCAACAGATACAGCCCCTCGCTGTTGCGCGGGAAGATCACCGGATCGGGCTCCGAGGGCACCCAGACTTCCTCGAGTCGTTTGGCCAGCCCGATCACCGCGACATCGGTGACGCCCAGTTCGTCGAGGACCGCGGCCGCCGCATTCACCTGAGGAGCGCCGCCGTCCACCACGAACAGGTTGGGCGGATAGGCGAACCGGCGCGGACGCTGCTCGGCGCCCGGCTCGGGCTGCGCGTCGCTCACGTGCCGCAGAAAACGGCGCCGGGTCACCTCGGCGATCGAGGCGACGTCATCCGAGCGTCCTTCACCGGCAGCCTCGCGGATCGCGTAATGCCGGTAGTCCGACTTTCGCGGCAGCCCGTCCTCGAACACCACCAGCGACGCGACCACGTCGGTGCCCTGGACGTGGCTGATGTCCACGCACTCGATCCGCAACGGCGCATCGGCCAGGCCCAGCGAATCCTGAATACTCTGCAGTGCTTCCGATCTCGCGTTGAAGTCGCCGGCACGCTTGAGCTTGTGTTGGGCCAGCGCCTCGTGGGCGTTGCGGGCAACGGTCTCGGCCAGTGTGCGCTTGTCGCCGCGTACCGGCACTCGCAGACTCACCCGCGAGCCGCGAAGCCCCGACAACCAGGCCGACAGTTCATCGGAGTTCGGCGGCAGCACCGGCACCAGGACCTCCCGCGGCACCGGATTGGTCGCCTCGTCTGCCGCGCCGCCGAGTTCGGCCTGTTCGCCGTAGAACTGAGTGAGGAACTGCTCGACGAGGTGCTCCTGCCCGGATTGTTCTGGGTCACCGGACTTCTCGACGATCCAGCCCCGCTGACCCCGCACCCGGCCCCCGCGCACGTGGAACACCTGAACCGCCGCTTCGAGATCGTCGTCGGCGAACGCGACCACGTCGGCATCCGTACCGTCGCCGAGCACCACGGCCTGCTTCTCCAGGGCACGTTTGAGCGCCGCGATGTCGTCGCGCAGCCGGGCCGCCCGCTCGAAGTCCAGCTCCTCGGCGGCCGCCGTCATCTGCTGCTCCATGTCGCGGGCCAACCGGTCGGTCTTGCCGGACAGGAAGTCACAGAAGTCCAGCACGATGCGCCGGTGTTCCTCGGCGCTGACCCGGCCGACGCACGGCGCCGAGCACTTGTCGATGTAGCCCAGCAGGCACGGTCGGTCGATCTGCCTGTGCCGCTTGAACACTCCCGCGGAACAGGTCCGGGCCGGGAACACCCGGGTCAGCAGGTCGAGCGTCTCCCGGATCGCCCACGCATGCGAGTACGGGCCGAAGTAGCGCACGCCCTTGCGCCGAGGCCCGCGGTACACCATCAGGCGTGGGTACTCCTCGTTGAGTGTGACCGCCAGCACCGGATACGTCTTGTCGTCGCGGTAGCGGATGTTGAAGCGTGGATCGAACTCCTTGATCCAGTTGTACTCCAGCTGCAGTGCCTCGACCTCGGTGCCGACCACGGTCCACTCGACACTGCCCGCCGTCATCACCATCTGCCGGGTGCGCGGCGCGAGGCTCGCGATATCGGCGAAGTACGACGTCAGCCGGCTCCGCAGGCTCTTGGCCTTGCCGACATAGATGACCCGCCCGTGCGGGTCCCGGAACCGGTACACGCCCGGCTCCACAGGTATCGATCCGGGCGCCGGCCGGTACGTCGCTGGATCGGGCACGGTTTCCAGGTTACTGCCGCGATCCGACCGAACTCCGCTACCGTCGAACTGTGCGGTTGCTGGCGTCCACCCGTTCGGTCATCGCGCTGCTCGGCGTCGCCGCGCTGATCCTTGCCGGATGCGCCGACGGAAATCGGCGCCCGGCCAGGACCGATGCCGGGCCGTGCCAGATCGTGTCCAACGGGACGCCGATGCCCAAGCCCCCGGCAGCACCGACACCCGCCCCACCGCCGGCACCGCCGACGACCAGGGACCTCGCGACCAACCCCGAGATCGGCACCGGCTACCGCAGCGACATGACCGCCGTCCGCACCGCGACCTACGCGGTGGCCACCGCCAACCCGCTGGCCACCGAGGCCGCCTGCAAGGTGCTCCGCGACGGCGGGACCGCTGCCGACGCGCTGGTGACCGCACAGGCCGTCCTCGGGCTCGTCGAGCCTCAGTCCTCCGGGATCGGCGGTGGCGGTTTCCTGCTGTATTACGACGCGGCGGGCAACGCGGTACGCGCGTACGACGGACGGGAGACCGCCCCGGCCGCGGCGAGCGAGAACTATCTGCGCTGGGTATCCGAGACCGATCGGACCGTCCCCAAACCCGACGCCCGGGCGTCGGGGCGCTCCATCGGGGTGCCGGGCATCGTGCGACTGCTCGACGACGTCCACCGTCAGTACGGCAAGAAGGCCTGGCGCGATCTGTTCAGCCCGGCCGTGACGCTGGCTGACCAGGGATTCGACATCAGCCCGCGCCTGGCCGCCGCGATCGACGATGCCGACGCCCAGCTTCGGCTGGATCCCGCGGCCGGCGGATATTTTCTCAACACCGACGGCAGCCCCAAACCGGTAGGCACCCGGATGACCAACCCGGCCTACGCGAAAACCCTGGGCGCCATCGCATCCGAGGGGGCCAAGGCCTTCTACACCGGCGACATCGCCCGCGCTGTCGCCGCAGCCGCCGCCGACACCAGCGGCGGCCGCACGCCCGGCGCGATCACGGAACAGGACCTCGCCACCTACGCCGTCAAGCAACGGGTCCCGCTGTGCACCACCTACCGCGGCCGCGAGGTCTGCGGGATGCCACCGCCGTCCTCAGGCGGCATCGCGGTGGCGGCCACTCTCGGCATGCTCGAGCACTTCCCCATGAGCAACTACAAACCGGCGCGCGTCGACCGCAACGGCGGTCATCCGTCGGTGACCGGGGTGCACCTGGTCTCCGAGGCCGAACGCCTCGCCTACGCCGACCGGGACCGCTATGTCGCCGACACGGATTTCGTCCCGCTTCCCGGCGGATCGCCCGAAACCCTGCTGGACGGCGCCTACCTCACGGGCCGGGCCGCCCTGATCTCCAAGAACCACACGATGGGCGTCGCCGCACCAGGGGACTTCGCACCTCCGATGACGATTCCGCCGGCGCCCGAACACGGCACCAGCCAGATCAGCATCATCGACAGCCTCGGCAACGCCGCATCCCTGACCACCACGATCGAGTCCGCGTTCGGCTCGTTCCACATGGTCGACGGCTTCCTGCTGAACAACCAGCTGACCGACTTCTCCGCCGAGCCGGTCAGCGCCGAAGGCCATCCGCTGCCCAACCGGGTCCAGCCGGGCAAGCGTCCCCGCAGCACCATGGCGCCGACGCTGGTGTTCGACAAGACGGGGACGCAACGAGGTCCCCTGTATGCCGTCCTGGGCTCCCCCGGTGGTGCGGTCATCATCCAGTTCGTCGTGAAAACCCTTGTCGGCATCATGGATTGGAACCTGGACCCACAACAGGCGGTGTCCATGATCGATTTCGGCGCGGCCAACACGCCCGTCACCAACGTCGGCGGGGAGCATCCGATGGTCGACACGGTGGCCAACGGAGACCGAGATCAACTCGTCGAAGGCCTGCGGGCCCTCGGGCACCAGGTGTCACTGGCCGATCAGTCCAGCGGACTCTCGGCCCTGGTGCGCACCCCCTCGGGCTGGATCGGCGGGGCCGATCCGCGCCGGGAGGGTGTGGTGCTCGGCGATCCCGGTTGACCCGGGCGAGAAGTCAGTCCGGCTTCGAGCGGTACTGGTCGATCAGGTCTCGGACCTCGTCCATGGCCTCGACGGCACGGCCCTTGTCGATCGCCTGGATCGCCATCACCGGGATGTACTCGTCATCGGGCAGATCCAGCCGGGCCCAGCGGGCTCCGACCGGGAACGACACACCGAGCGCCTCGGACCACGGAATCACCTTGAAACCGATCAGATTCCGGACCGCGACACCGGCCGGGCCGACCTTCAGCCGCGGCCGCGCGAACAACAACACCACTCCGCCGATGATCGCGCCGAGCAACGCGATCGCCACCTGATCGGAGGTCTGGAACACCACGCCGGTGGACCCCACCTTCAGCAGCACACCGACCGCGACGTGCGCCAGAAAGATGATCAGCGCCGCACCGTAGGCGAAATACGGTGTCCGATAAGGCCGGATGTCGAGATCCCAGCTGTCCCCGGTCTTCTTGTCAGTCTTGTCGGTCATCGGTCGGTCACGCCTTGGCGCGCAGTTCCCGCAGGGTCAGCGCGGTGGACAGAGCGGCCGCCGCCGCCTGGGCGCCCTTGTCCTCGGTGGAATCCGGGAGACCGGCCCGGTCCAGGGCCTGGGCCTCGTTGTCAGTGGTCAGCACGCCGTTGGCGACGGGGGTGGAGGCATCGAGCGACACCCGGGTCAACCCCTGCGTCACCGCATCACAGACATAGTCGAAATGTGGGGTCTGCCCGCGGATGACCACGCCCAGCGCCACCACCGCGTCGTGCGTGGCCGCCAATGCCTGTGCGACAACGGGAATTTCGATGGCCCCGAGCACACGTACCACCGTCGGATCGCCGATGCCCGCCTCGGCGGCCACCTTGCGCGCGCCGTCGAGCAGCGCGTCGCAGATCTGGGTGTGCCAGGTGCTGGCCACGATCGCCAGCTTCACGTTCGAGGCATCCACCTGGGGCAGATCGGGGACTCCGTGGCCGCTCACAGGCTCGATCCCGAATCGGTCGCACTGGGCGGCCTGCGGTCACCGAGCAGGTACACCGCCTCGTCATAGTCGTCCATGCTCACCGCTTCGTCGTAGTCTTCGAGGCCGACGAGGTCGTGGCCCATGCGGTCCCGCTTGGTCATCAGGTAGCGGATGTTCTCCGAGTTCGCCCGCACCGGCAGCGGTACCCGCTCGATGATGTGCAGGCCGTACCCGTCCAGACCCACCCGCTTGGCCGGGTTGTTGGTCAGCAGCCGCATGGACCGGATACCGAGATCGACCAGGATCTGGGCCCCGATGCCGTAATCGCGGGCGTCGGCAGGCAGACCCAGTTTCAGGTTCGCGTCGACGGTGTCCTCGCCCGCGTCCTGCAACTGATACGCCTGCAGCTTGTGCATCAGCCCGATGCCCCGGCCCTCGTGGCCACGCATGTACAGCACCACGCCACGCCCTTCGCGCGCCACCATCGCCATCGCGGCGTCCAGCTGCGGGCCGCAGTCACAGCGCCGGGAGCCGAACACGTCGCCGGTCAGGCATTCGGAGTGGACCCGGACCAGGACGTCGTGACCGTCACTGGCCGGCCCGGCGATGTCGCCGCGAACCAACGCGACATGCTCGACGTCCTCGTAGATGCTCTTGTAGCCGACCGCGACGAACTCGCCGTGCCGCGTCGGGATCCGCGCCTCGGCGATCCGCTCGATGTGCTTCTCGTGCTTGCGCCGCCACTCGATCAGGTCGGCGATCGAGATCAGCGCCAGGTCGTGGTCGTCGGCGAAGACCCGCAGCTCATCGGTGCGCGCCATGTCGCCTTCGTCCTTCTGGCTGACGATCTCGCAGATCGCGCCTGCGGGCTGCAGCCCTGCCAGCCGGGCCAGGTCCACGGCGGCCTCGGTGTGCCCGGGGCGACGCAGCACGCCACCGTCCTTGGCCCGCAGCGGAACCACGTGGCCGGGTTTGGTGAAGTCGTCGATCACTGAACCGGGATCGGCAAGGGCCCGCATGGTGGTGGCCCGGTCGGATGCCGAAATGCCGGTTCCCACATCCTTTTTCGCGTCCACCGTGACGGTGTAGGCGGTACCGTGCTTGTCCTGGTTGACCGCGTACATCGGCAACAGGCCCAGCCGGTCGCAGATCTCACCGTCCAGCGGCACACACAGATAGCCGGAGGTGTAGCGGACCATGAACGCCACGAGTTCGGGGGTCGCCTTCTCGGCGGCGAAGATGAGATCGCCCTCGTTCTCGCGATCCTCGTCGTCGATCACCACCACGGCTTTGCCCGCCGCGATATCGGCTATCGCCCTCTCGACGGAATCGAGCCTGGTCATCTGCGCCACCTTGCCTGTTCTCATGCCAGGTCCCCAATGCGGGACCATATGCCGACTCCAGTATGAACCACCGAAATCCAGCGGTTATTGCCAGCTCTTACTCACCGGGACCGGCCATCAGCCGTTCCACGTATTTGGCGATGATGTCCACCTCGAGGTTGACCGTCGTCCCGACGGCCGCGTGACCGAGCGTGGTGAGCTCACGGGTGGTGGGGATCAGTGACACCTCGAACCAGTCGTCACCCACGGCGGACACGGTCAGCGAGACGCCGTCGACGGTGATCGAACCCTTCTCGACGACGTAGCGCGACAGCGCGGCAGGCAGGCCGATGCGCACCACTTCCCAGTGGTCGAAGGGCGTGCGGGAAATCACAGTGCCGGTGCCGTCCACATGGCCCTGCACGATGTGCCCGCCGAGTCGACTGTTGACCGCTGCGGCCCGCTCCAGGTTGACCTGGCTGCCCACTCCGACTCCGCCCAGGCTGGACCGGTTGAGCGTCTCCCCCATCACATCGGCGGTGAACACGCCGTCGGGCAGTACGTCCACCACGGTCAGACAGACCCCGTTCACCGCGATCGAGTCGCCGTGGCCGGCGTCAGCGGTGACCACGGGCCCGCGGATGGTGAACCGGGCGGCATCCGTCAGCTCCGCCTTGTCGACCAGGACACCCAGCTCTTCAACGATTCCGGTGAACACGTGGACCAGACTATTCAGTCAACCGGGAGTTGGAGAAAACGCCCGACCGCCGCGAGCCTCTACGATGCAAGTCATGCAGACGCGCCCACGCTTCGCAGTCCAGTCCTTACTCGCAATCCTCTTCGCAGCGGCCGCCCTCGTCGCGGGTTGCTCGTCGTCCTCCTCGGAGAAGTCGAACGCCCCGCTGCCCGACGCGGCCGAACTCCTGCAGCAGTCCGCCGCCACCACCAAGGCCCAGCAGAGCGTGCATCTGCTGCTGACCGTGGAGGGCACCATCAAGGGCCTCCCCGTGGAGAAGCTCGACGGCGACCTGACCAACACGCCCGCCGTGGCCGCAGAGGGCACCGTCGACCTCAACGCCTTCGGCCAGAAGATCTCCGACGCCAAGTTCGTCGTCGCCGACGGCATCCTCTACGCCGCGCTGACCGCGGGCGATCCGCTGTCCGATTACGGGCCCGCCGAGAAGATCTACGACGTCTCGACCATCCTGAACCCCGAGCTCGGGCTGGCCAACGTGCTGTCGAACTTCACCGACCCCAAGGCCGAGGGCCGCGAGTCGGTCAACGGCACCGAGGGGGTCCGCGTGACCGGCACCGTCAGCGCCGACGCGGTCAACAAGATCGCCCCGCAGCTCAAGGCTGAGGGCCCGGTCCCGGGCACCGCCTGGATCAAGGAGGACGGCGACCACGCCCTGCTGCAGGCCAAGCTCGAGCCCACCCCCGGAAACAGCGTCACCATGACCCTGACCGACTGGGGCAAGCAGGTCACCGTCACCAAGCCCGCTTCCTGATGCAGGCCGCGGAGTCGGCGAGGTCCGGCCGCAACCGCCACATCGCGATCAGCGCGGGCAGTCTCGCCGTGCTGCTGGGTGCCCTCGACACCTACGTCGTGGTCACGATCATGACCGACATCATGTCCGACGTCGGTATCGCGATCAACAAGATCCAGCAGGTCACGCCGATCATCACCGGCTATCTGCTGGGCTACATCGCGGCCATGCCGCTGCTGGGCCGGGCCTCGGACCGGTTCGGGCGCAAGATGCTGATCCAGGTCGGTCTGGCCGGCTTCGCGGTCGGGTCGGTGATCACCGCGCTGTCGGGGGACCTGACCATGCTGGTCATCGGCCGGGTGGTGCAGGGCACCGCGAGCGGCGCGCTGCTCCCCGTGACCCTGGCGCTGGCCGCCGATCTGTGGGCGGCACGCAACCGGGCCGCGGTGCTCGGCGGCGTCGGCGCCGCGCAGGAATTCGGCAGTGTCCTTGGCCCGCTGTACGGCATCGGTGCAGTCGCGCTGTTCCATCACTGGCAGGCCGTGTTCTGGATCAATGTGCCGCTGGCCGTCATCGCCATGGTGATGATCCATTTCAGCCTGCCGGGCAAGCAGCAGAGCGACCATCCGGAGAAGGTCGACGTCGTCGGTGGCATCCTGCTGGCGATCGCATTGGGCCTGGCCGTCGTCGGCCTCTACAACCCGGAGCCGGACGGCAAGCACGTCCTGCCCGAGTGGGGCCCGCCGCTGCTGATCGGCGCGCTGGTGGCGGCGGTGGCGTTCTTCGTCTGGGAGAAGGTCGCCCGCACCCGGCTGATCGAACCCGCGGGCGTGAAGTTCCTGCCGTTCCTCGCCGCGCTCGCGGCGTCGTTGTGCACCGGTGCCGCGTTGATGGTGACGCTGGTCAATGTCGAACTGTTCGGTCAGGGCGTGCTCGGCAAGGACAAGTACGAGGCCGCCTTCCTGCTGCTGCGGTTCCTGATCGCCCTGCCGATCGGCGCCCTGATCGGTGGCTGGATCGCCACCCGGGTCGGGGATCGGATCGTCAGCTTCACCGGTTTGATGATCGCCGCAGGCGGCTTCTGGCTGATCACCCACTGGTCGATCGACGTGCTCGACAACACCTACGACCTGGCTCTGTTCCGGCTGCCGGTGCTCGACACCGATCTGGCGATCGTGGGCCTCGGCCTCGGTCTGGTGATCGCGCCGCTCACCTCGGCCACGCTGCGGGTGGTGCCTGCCGCACAGCACGGCATCGCCTCGGCATTCGTCGTGGTGGCCCGCATGATCGGCATGCTGATCGGCATGGCGGCGCTGTCCGCCTGGGGTCTGTACCGGTTCAATCAGCACCTGGCCGGTCTGACCGCTGCGGCGAACAGCCGCGAGATGTCGCTTCAGGAGCGGCTGGCGTCGCAGGCGACCCGCTACCGCGAGGCGTATGTGTCGATGTACGGCGACATCTTCGGGATCACCGCGATCGTCTGCGTGGTGGGTGCGGTGCTCGGCCTGCTGATCGCGGCGCGCCACTTCCACGCCGACGAACTCGAGGGCCCGCCTCCCGCCGGCGACGACGGTGACGGTGACGCCCCGACCGGGCAGCTGTACCTGCCCACGCAGGTGCTGCCGGTCCAGTCCGCCGACGAGACGGTCCAGCTACCGCGACAGCAGCCTCCTGGGCGGCACCGGTCGGACTGACCGGTTCAGCAGCGTTCGACCCCAGGGCTCAGCAAACGTGGCGCCCGGTCGGCCTCAACCGGCCGACTGGGCATCACGAGGCGTAGCGGGGCGCGCACCAGCGCCCGGATCAGGCGGGGAGTCGGTGGCGCGATGGGGAGCCAGTCCTGCAGTGCGGTCATGCTCGCGTCCTTTGCTCGTGTTCACCGGGCGCGGATTCGGCAGCGAACGCGCTTTGGTACGAGTGTACCGATCACTACCGACAACGATCGGCATTTCGCGAGCGTAACTTAGGTCACCCTAACTAGCGCTGGCTACCTTCTGCGAGGCCGCTATCAGTTCGGCACCAGACTCAGGCGAACATCCGGCCCGATGGCGGTGATGCCGTCGAACCGCCACCGCTGGGCGTGCACGATGCTCGGTACCCCGATGTCGTCGACCGCGGTGATCGGCCCACCGAGCAACATCGGCGCCACATAGGCCAGGATCCGGTTCACCACGCCGGCCCGCAGGAAGGCCCCGGCCAGGGTCGGCCCACCCTCCAGGAGCACGTCCGTCCGGTCCCCCAGCGACCGCATCACCTCATGCGGATCATGCGTGCGGATCAACATCGTGTGCGAATCGTCGTTGAGCACATTGGCGTCCAGCGACACCTCTCGCATGCCCACCACCACCCGCAGGGGCTGGTGATCGGTCAGCGTGCCGTCGGCCCGGCGTGCCGTCAGCGTCGGGTCGTCGACGAACACGGTCCCGGTACCGACCACGATCGCGTCGGCGGCGGCCCGCTTGCGATGCACGTCCGCGCGGGCGGCCTCACTGGTGATCCACTGGCTGGAACCGTCGGCGGCGGCACTGCGGCCGTCCACACTCGTCGCGAATTTCCATGTGACATGCGGCAATCCGGTGCGCTGCTTGTAGAGCCACTCGCGCAGCGGTCCCGTCTCGACCTCGTCGGCCAGGAGCCCGGGACTCACCGTGACGCCGGCGTCGACAAGCCGTTGGGCACCGCCCGCGGCCTCCGCGTTCGGATCGGACACCGCGTAGGTGACCGACGAAATCCCTGCCGCCAGAAGCGCATCCACGCACGGCGGGGTGCGCCCGTGGTGATTGCACGGCTCCAGGGTGACGACGGCGGTGCCACCCTCGGCCCGGTCCCCCGCTGCCTGGAGGGCCATCACCTCGGCGTGCGGGCCTCCTACCGGCTGGGTCCCGCCGACGCCGGCGATCTGCCCGTCCCTGTCGAGAATCACCGCGCCGACCGGCGGATTGGGGTAGGTCGAACCCTTGACCTGTTCGGCCTGCTCGATGGCCAGCCGCATCGCGGCCTCGGGCGTCATAGCGTCAGGTGTCGCGAAGCGCTCGCAGCCTGCTGACGCAGCGACTTCACCGCGGCGGCCGGATCGGCCGCGCTGTAGACCGCGGAACCCGCGACGAAGCAGTCCACGCCGGCCTCGGCAGCCTGCTCGATGGTGTCGGCATTGATGCCGCCGTCGATCTCCACGACGATGGTCAGCTCGCCGGCGTCGACGAGCCGCCGCGCGGTGCCCACCTTGGCGAGCACCTCAGGTATGAATTTCTGTCCGCCGAACCCGGGCTCGACCGACATCACCAGCAGCGTGTCGAACTCCTTGAGGATCTCCAGGTACGGCTCCAACGGGGTGCCGGGCTTCACCGACAGGCCGGCCTTGGCGCCGGCGGCGCGGATGTCGCGGGCCACGCCGATCGGGTTGTCGGTCGCCTCGGCGTGGAAGGTGACGTTGTACGCACCCGCCTCGGCGTACGGCGGCGCCCAGCGCTCGGGCTGGTCGATCATCAGGTGGCAGTCCATCGGGATGTCGGTCGCCTTGAGCAGGGACTCCACCACCGGCAGGCCCAACGTGAGGTTGGGTACGAAGTGGTTGTCCATCACGTCGACGTGCAGCCAGTCGGCCCCGGCCACCGCGGCGACCTCGTCGGACAGCCGCGCGAAGTCAGCGGACAGGATGGACGGGGCGATCAACGGAGTCTTGTGCTCCTCGCGTGCGCGGGGGTCTGCCATGGCGGTCAGCCTACTTTTAGGGCGGCGGCGAACATCGCATCGGTCCCATGCCGGTGCGGCCACAGCTGGACGTGCGGTCCGTCACCGAGGTCGTCGGCCGGGGCAAACAACTCGCGGGTGTCCAGCTGGGTCACCGGATGCCGGCGCACGGCATCGGCCACCACCCCGACGGTTTCGGCCAGGTGCGGCGAACAGGTCGCGTAGAGGACCACGCCGCCGGGCCGGGTCAGCGAGATGGCCGCGGCGAGCAGCTCACGCTGCAGTTTCGCCAGGCCCGGGACGTCGCCGGGCTGGCGTCGCCACCTGGCCTCCGGGCGTCGGCGCAGCGCGCCCAACCCGGTACACGGGGCGTCGACCAGGACCCGGTCGAAACCGGGTTCCAGACCGGATTCCCGCCCGTCCACCCGGCGCACGTCGACGTCGAGGCCACGCGTGTTCTCCTCGACCAGATCGGCCCGCCGCGGTGCGGGCTCGACCGCGGTGACGCGGGCACCCGAGGCCGCACCGATGGCGGCCAGCAGCGCGGTCTTCCCGCCGGGGCCGGCGCACAGATCGAGCCAACGGCCGTTGTCCGGGCCGTCGAGTTCGGCCAGGGTCAGCGCTCGGGCCACGAGCTGACTGCCCTCGTCCTGGACCTGGGCGGCGCCGTCACGCACCGCAGCCAGTTGCCCGGGGTCGCCGCCCGGCAGGTAGACCGCATAGGGCGAGTACCGGCCCACGGTGCCGTCGGCCTGAGCAGCCAGCTCGGCAGCGGTCAGCGCGGTGGGCCGGGCTGCCAGGTGGACCACCGGACGTTCGTCGTCGCTGGTCAGCAGGGCGTCGAGTTCACCGGCCCGGGCACCCAATGCATCGGTGAAGGCCTGGGCGATCCACCGTGGGTGGGCGTGCAGGAAGGCCGCGTGCCCCACCGGGTCGGTGGCCGCAGGCGGTGCCAGCTGCTCCATCCACTCGGCCTCGGTGCTGCGGGAGATCGTCCGCAACACCCCGTTGACGAAACCGGCTCGGGCCGAGTCGAATTCGATTCCGGCCTGTTCGACGGTGGTGGATACCGCGGCGTGCGGTTCGACCCGGGTACGCAGCAGTTGGTAGGCGCCAAGGCGCAACAGGTCGAGCAGCACCGGATCGATCCGCTCGGGCGGACGCCCGGCCGCCGCGGCGATGACCGCGTCGAGCAGCCCGCGCGTCCGGCAGGCGCCGTAGGTCAGCTCGGTGGCGAAAGCCGCGTCGCGGCCCTCGATGCCCCGTTCCCGCAGCAGTGCGGGCAGAGCCAGGTTGGCGTAGGAATCGCGCTCCGACACCGCGCGCAGCACGTCGAACGCCGCCCGGCGGGCGGGATCCAGCGGGGTGCGCCGGTACTGGCGGTTGCGTTGCGGTGCCCGGTTGGTTCGGTTCGGTCGGTTCTGCGGATTGCTCATGATGCACGCACCGATTCGTCCAGCCGCGCGCCGCGGGCCCAGTCGGCGGCGTTCATGAGCTTCTTGCCGGGCGGTTGGATCTGCCCCAGCCGAACCGGTTGCGACCCGGTGCCGACCAGTACCGCGTTGCGTTCGACCCGGATCTCACCGGGCGCCAACGAATCTTGCGACTGCTCCACCGTGACGGGACCGACCTTGACCCGCAGGTCCCCGATCATCGTCCAGGCACCGGGATTCGGGGTGACGGCGCGGATCTGCCGGTCGATGACGTGGGCTGGCAGGTCCCAGCGCACCCGGGCTGACTCCACGCTGATCTTGGGCGCCAGGCTGACGCCGTCCTCGGGCTGCGGCACCGCGGTGAGCGCGCCTTCGGCGATTCCATCCAATGTGGACTCCAACAACGTCGCGCCCGAATCAGCAAGCCGCCCAAGCAGATCGCCCGCCGTGTCGGTGTCGCGCACCCGCTCGGTGACCACCCCGTAGACCGGGCCCGAGTCGAGGGCCGGTTCGATGAGGAACGTCGTGGCCCCGGTGACCTCGTCACCGGCCGCCAGGGAGGCCTGCACCGGCGCGGCCCCGCGCCAGGCGGGCAGCAACGAGAAGTGCAGATTGATCCAGCCGTGCTCGGGCACCGCGAGCAGGCGTTCGCTCAGCAGCGCGCCGTACGCGACGACGGCGCAGCAGTCGGGTGCCAGCTCGGACAGCTCGGCGATGAACTCGTCGGAGTTGGGCTTGGCCGGGCGCAGCACCGGTATGTCGTGCTCGAGAGCCAGCTTCGCGACCGGCGACGGTGCGGGCTTGCCGCGCCGCCCGGCGGCCGCGTCAGGCCGGGTCAGGACCGCGACCACGTCGTGACGGGGCGAGTCGATCAGCCGCTGCAACGACGGGAGGGCGGGCTCTGGGGTTCCGGCAAAGACAAGACGCACCGAAACAGTCTAGGTATCCAGGGCGCTGCTCCCCTAATACGTCGACTCATCGATGTCGGGTCGGCGGACTTGCATCCGGATGTTCTCAGCGCCACCGCAGAGCCGCGTTCACAGGCACGATTCCGCACATAGGTGATTTCAATCATGCTGCGCGTCAGCGTGGTTGTGATTGAGCGGGCGGTTTCTACCCGTCGTCGGCTTCGTCTGGGGGAATGAGTAGTTCTTCGGGGTGGAAGTGGTGGTTGAGGGTGTCTTGGCCGGTGTTCATCAGGGGTGCTGGGTGCCAGTGGATGCGGCCGGTGTCGGGGTCGATGGTGGTGGTCCAGCCGAGTCCGACCAGGCGGTTGTCGGGTCCGCAGCCCAGGGCGAGGTCGGGGGCGTCGGTGTGGCCGCCGTGTTGCCAGTCGGCTCGGGCGTGGTGGACCTCGCAGCGGTCGGCCGCGGCGGTGCATCCGGGGCGGGTGCAGCCGCGGTCGCGGTTGTAGAGCAGCAGGCGTTGGGCTGTGGTGGCCAATCGTTTGGTGCGGGCCAGGTATAGCGGTTCGGCGGTGTGGCGTTTGTAGACGGTGAGGTAGTGAAAGCTGTGTGATGCCAATCGGATCAGGTCGTTCATCGGCATCCGCAGGCCCGCGCCGGTGACGGCGATGCCGGCGCCGGCTTCCAGTTCGGCCAGGGTCGTGGAGACCACCACGGTGACCGGGAGGCCGCCATGCTGGCCGAGTCGTTTGGACATCAGGACTTCCCGTAGCGCGACTTTGAGGGCGTCGTGGTTGCGTTGGGCTTGGGTCCGGGTGTCCCGGTCGGCGGCGGCCTGCTGGGCGTGTGCGGCTTGAGCCGTGGCCTGCTCATGAGAGGTCTGCTGCTCCTCGCAGGCGTCGAGTTCAGTCTCCTCATCAACGAGAACGGCGGCCTCGGAGTCGGTCACGTCAGGCCCGGACACGTCAGGCCCGGGCACGCCGGCCTCAGCGGCAGGGGTGTCGGTCTGGCGCGCGGCGTCGTCTGTCTCGGTCTGGTCGTCGAGTGGGTTGGGTGTGGGGTTGTGGATGGGTTCGGGGTCGGCGGGGTTGTTGATGCCCGGGGCACCCCAGACGCCGGTGACGGTGGTCAGGTACGCCGCGGTCTCAGGGTCCAGCCAGCCCTGGACATGCACCAGTCCGTCGGCGTCCTGTGTGCCGATCCGCAACCCCCGCAGATGCGCCGCGACATCAGGCGAGTCGCCGTCCTGGTTGAGCAGATAGAGCAGTTTGTCGGCAGCGGCTTTGAGGGTTTCGGGGGTGTCGCGGGTGGCGGCGGCGACCAGGTCGGATTCGATCTTGCCGAGTTCGGCGGTGTTGACGTATTTTTCGGCCTTGGCCACGGTGTCGCGGATGATGGTGATGTGGTCGGTGTTGATCGTGCCGGCCAGCAGCGCCTGGGCACACGCGGGAAACAGCGGGTCGAGCACCTCACCGCCGATGGCATAGCGCGGCCCGAGAGCGGCGGCGGCGGCCACCCGCCGGGAAGCTTCCCTGCCGCTGATCCGCATCCGGGTGGCCAGTACGTCTTTAAAGGATTTCCCGCCGATCTCATGCGGGCTGGCCTGCGCCATCAGGGCGGCCTGGATCCGGTGATCGATCAGCGCCTCGGTACGGGCGAGCCGTTCCCGCGCGGACTGCAGCGCCAACAACTCCGCGGTGTCCAACCCGGTGAAATCGACATCGGCCAACGCCGCGGTCGCGGCACGGTGACCGGCCAGCACGGACTGCACCACCTCCCGACCCTGCACCACTCCCGCCATCACCATGATTCGAACACTAGTTCGACACACTGACAGGAACACCGAGTTTGGGACTGACGTGGCCACAGTGACCAAAGTTTTTCGGCGAGCTCAGGCTGCCTGGAGCCTCGAAGCTTATTGGGGCGACCGGTAGTACTCCCGTTCCGACACCCCGGCCAGCGGCGCCAGGTACACCCACGGGATGGTTCCGGCAAGCCGGTTGAGGGTGGCGACGGCGTCGTTGTAGTACTGCCGGGCGAATGCGAGCTTGTTCTCGGTGTCGGCCAGGTTCTCCTGCAAATTCAGAAAGTTGTTCGACGAATTCAGTTGCGGGTAGGACGATCCCAGCGCCAGCACCCCGGTCAACGCCGAGTCGAGATCATGTTCGGCGGCGCTGCGCTGTTGCACCGAGGCCCCGCCGGTCGCCGAGGTCAGCGCCGCCTGGGCACTGCTGACCCGGCCCAGGACGGCCGTCTCGTGGGAGGCGAACGTCGCCACGGTCTGCACCAGCGCCGGGATCAGCGCGGCCCGGCGGGTCAGCTCGACATCGATGCCGCTCAACGCCTCGGCGACATGCACATCGGCCGCCCGCAATTTGTTGTAGCCGACGACGAACCCCACCAATACCGCGACCGCGAGCGCCAGCACCACGATCAACAGCAGTCTCACCACGATCCACCTCCTCCCCCTCCGCCGCCACCCCCGCCGCCGCCGGACGACGACGACCCGCCGCCCGACGACGAGGACGAAGACGACTGCGAGGCCGTGTATGCCCCGATCGATGACGATAGTGCCGACTCGAAGCTGTCGAAGTCCGCGCCGCCGGATCCGCCGGTGAAGCCGTGGCTGGTATCCGACGACGATGACGACGAGTTGTACCAATCCGGTTGGGGCGCCGGTGCCCCCATGGAATCCTGGTACTTCTTGGCCCACAACGCGGCGGTGCCGCCGGCCACCGCGAACGGAATGTAGGCCAGGTAGAGGTCTTTGCGGGCGGCGAAGTCGAATCTGGTCTCCGCGGAATCGGTCGACAGCAGACGGTGGAAACCCTCGGCCCGCGACCACAATTCCCGACCCTCGGCCGTTCGTCGGGTACCCACACCGCCGCGCCAGCCACGCACCGAGCACAGGAAGAACACCGCGAAGGGCAACGCCCACAACGTGATACCGAACCACAGGAAGAAACCGGCCAGTGCGGCGAAGAACGCCACCACATTGGCGACGCGGACCCACAGTTCCTTGCGCCGCCTGACCATGAAGCCGCCGTCGAACGCCCACTTGCGTACGGCCACAGCCATATCTGCCTTGGCCTTACTCAGCTTCTTGCCCGACGTCGCGGTGTTCTTGGCGGAGAACTCCGCACCCGGGGACATCACCTTGAGCGCCGCGGCCACGTCGATGCCGACCGGATCGACATCGGCCCACTCGGCCGGCTTCACGAGACCTTTGATCTTCCAGTGTTGGTCACTGACCTGCCGCAGCTCCACGAGTCCCCGCTCGGCGAGATGGAACAGCGTCGCGCTCAGCCCGTTCTTGGGGACGGTCTCGGTGCGGATGAACTCGGTCTGTACCGGCCCGAGCCCTTCCGGCGGCGCGTACTGAACCGGGAACCCCGGTGCCGGTTCGATCGTGGTCCGCGTCCAGAGGTAGGCGAGCAGTGCCATGCCGCCGGTCAGCAGGGCGATCCAGCCCAGTGTGGGCACCGACCGGCCGAGGATGCGGTCCCAGGTGTGGGGCCACGGCAAAGTCGCCTGCGGCGGCGTCGCCACATCGACGCCGGCGCGAAGCGTCACGGGGGTGTGGGGCTCCAGGCCGGTGGCCACGAGCCGCACGGTGTTGCCGTCGATGTGCAGATCCGTGCAGGCTTCGCCGACGCCGAATCCCACACTGCACCCCGCCCCGGTCACCGCGGCCGGCAGGGTGACCGAGATGTCGGCCCGTTCGATCGTGTTGTTCCAGGCCGGCGCGACCACGTTCCAGTAGAAGGCGGACCGGGCGTCGGGATGGCCGGTGTTCACGGCGAACCGGTGTTGGGCGCCGACGGTGCCCGGGTCGAGGACCCCGTCGATCGTGTACCGCAGTTCGAAAACGTGGCTGCCCCAGTCCAGGGTGGTGGCGGGGTCACCGATCTTGGCCACCCGGAACCGCTTGCCGCTCTCCCACAGCAATTGGTAGGGAATCGGTGATCCGTCCATCGTGATCGACGTGATCTCGGGTTCCTGCCGAACGTGCGAATTGTTCTGGTTCTGCACGTCCCAATAGCGGAAGATGCCGTGCCGCCCGCCGGGAAAGTCTCCCGTGATGGTCTCGACCGCATCCATCCGGCCGTCGGCACCGACGGTGAAATCAGCCCGGTAGTCGGTGATCACCACCGGATCCGCCGGACCCGTCGCGGCACCCGACCCCGAGCCGCTGAACAGCAGCGGCCAGAGGAGCCCAAAGGCGATGAGCGCCAACGCAAACAACCACGAGCACACCCGGCGCATGGCAGCCTCCTGATTCGGTACTCACCGACAACGGGTGAAGTATCCGCCTTACCCGATGTGCAGAGGGTCGATTTGGATGCGACACGGTTGCTGATCCTTGCGGGCACTGAGCACCGCGGTGGCCCGGCGCAGCGCGGCCGCCAGCTCCAGGCCCCCGTCGCGGGGCACCCGGACCAGCATTCGGCTCACCTCGGCATCGGCATCCAGACCCGGCGGGCGGCGCGCACCCACCGGCAGTTCCACCGGCCCGAGAGTTTCCGCGACATCGGGCAGATGCGCGGTGTCGAGCAGTGCCTCGACTGCCGTCGTCGTCCCGTCGATGGCCGCCATGTGCACCGCGGGTGGCAGTCCCACCTCGCTGCGGGCATCGAGCTCGGTGTCGGCATGCCCCACCGGGTCCCACCGGATCAGGGCCTGCACGGTGGCGATGGCCGATTCCGCGACCACGGCCACCACCCCGCCGTCGGTGCGCGGCCGGACCAGGGCCGCCGCGGCCATCCACCGGCGCAGCGTGTCCTCGGCGGCGCGTAGATCCTGCCGGCCCAGCAGTGCCCACGCGTCGAGCAGGAGGGCGGCGCCGTAACCGCCGGCCGCGATCGGCTCCGCGCCGGGCGTGCTGACCACCAGGGCTGGGCCATCGCCCACCGCATCGAGCACCGCGTCACCACCCGAGGTGATCACCGAGGTGCCCGGAAAGGCCCGGCCCAGCTCTTCGGCGGTCCGCCGCGCCCCCACCACGACCGCCCGCACCGCGTCGGAACCGCAACGCGCACAACGCAATGCGGGCTCAGCCCGGCCGCACCACCGGCATTCGGCCGCAGCGCTGCCCCGGTCCGGCAGAGCGAGTGGGCCGGTGCAGTGCCTGCAGCGGGTCACGGTGCGGCACCGCGCGCACGCCAGGGCGGGCACGTATCCGCGCCGTGGGACCTGGATGAGCACCGGGCGTTGTGCCTGCAGTGCCGTCCGGGCGGCCTGCAGCGCCATGGACGGCAGCCGGGCGGTGTGGGCTGCAGGGTCGCGTTCCTGGGCGTACCCGCTGTCCTCCAGCGCGACCACCCGCGGCGCGACAGCGCGCACCACCGGCCGCGCCGCCACCACGTCGTGCGCCCAGCGGGTCCGCACCAGGGCCTGGGCCTCGGCGGTCCGCGCGTAACCACCGATGATCGCCGCGCACCGCAGCTGGTGGGCGCGCAGCATGGCGACGTCACGGGCATGCGGATAGGGCGCGCGTGGCTCGGAGAGGTTGTCGTCGCCGTCGTCCCACACCAGGACCAGCCCGAGGTTGGCGACCGGGGCGAACACCGCGCTCCGGGTACCGATCACCAGCTGGGCCTGCCCGCGCAGCACCGCCAGCCAGCGGCGGTAGCGGGCAGACGGACCGAGCCCGGCCGACAACGCGACCACCCGCGACGCGGGCACCCGTTCGGTGGCCGCGGCGTGCAGCGCATCGACATCGCGCTGGTCGGGCACCACCGCCACCACACCGAGTCCCGCGTTCACCGCCACTGCGGCGGCCTCGGCCAGCCGGCGGGCCCAGTTCTCTCCGGGCAGCGCCTGCCACACCGCCCGCGCGGCTCGGCCCTCACCGACCGCGGTCAGGAATTGTTCGCCGCGCGCGTAACGGGCCCAGGCACTGGTGTCGACCGGGGCGGCCGAGACCGGATCCGGCTCGTCGGGGGTCTGCTTCTCGACCCTGGCGTGGCGCGGCGGCACCGCGAGACGCAGTACGTCCGCGCGCGTTCCGGCGTAGCGCGCCGCGACGGCGTCGACGAGCCGGCGGACCTCCGGGGTGAGCACCGGCTCGGGCGAGACCACGCGGTCGAGCCAGCCGAGTTTGCCGGTGTGATCGGTGTCGGATCGCCGCTCCAGCAGGTAGGCATCGACCAGCCTGCCGTTGAAGCGCACCCGGACCCGCACACCCGGCTGGGCGTCGTCGGACTGCTCTTCCGACACGAGATAGTCGAATTCCCGGTCCAGGTGCGGAACGGTGAGAAGGGGAAGCACCCGCGCGATGGGCTCATGCTGGGCGGCGCGGCGGGTGATCGTCACTGCACAGCTTTAGCAGACTTGTCTGACGCCCGGCCGAAGAACAGGCCCGCCGTGATCAGCAGTAGCGATGCCGCATAGGCCCACCAGATCGGGACGGCGAGCAGCTGGTCGCCCCGCACGAACTGGCTGATGCCGATCATGGAGTCCGACACCGCGAAACACACGGCCCCTGCCGCGGTCCACGGTGTGGGCAGCCGGGCCAGCAGCGCCGCGCACACCATGGCTCCGAGCACCGCGATGTAGGCGACCACCGGGACAGCCATCCCCTGTTCGACCAGCCGGGGCCAGAACCAGGTCAGCAGCGCCAGGCAGGCCAGGACGGTGACCGCGACGGCGATCAACCTTGGCGTCGAGCGCCGAGCCAGGGGCAGCAGTGCGCCGAGGAAGCACAGGTGCGCGACCAGAAACGCAGCCAGGCCCAGCACGAAGGACGGCTGCCACCACGGGATGGCGAGCAGGAAGTCGCCGAGTGCGGAGAACACCAATGCGCCGACCAGCCAGCGGCGTTCCCGCACGATCGGATGTGACCACGCGGCCCCCACCAGCCAGCGGCGTTCCCGCACGATCGGATGTGACCACGCGGCCCCCGCCAGCAGCAGCGCGGGCAGCGCTTTGACGGCCGGCTGGGCGACGAACTGGCCGGTGAGTTCGGACCCGGCAGGCAGCCTCAGCGCCACCACGAGGAGAAACAGGCCGTACGCCGCGCCGATGACCGCGGCGGCGCCCCACAACCACACCGTCCGGCGGTGTGCGTACGGTGGCGGAATGTCCGTTGCTGATGAGAAACCGGCTGTCGATGCCATTCTGCAGAAGGTACTGGAGGCAGTGCCGTTCCAACTATCCACCGACATAGGTGTCGAGGAGGCCCGCCGCCAGTTCAGTGAGATCCCGCGGTTGCCGGTCCATCCCGAGGTCGAGGCCACCGACCGGGCGATCCAGGGGCCGGCCGGTCCGGTCCCGGTGCGCGTGTACCGGCCGCCGACCGCCGACGGCACGACGCTGCCGGTCGTGGTGTTCATCCACGGCGGCGGCTGGGCGCTGGGTGACCTGGACAGCTACGACGGCACCGCCCGCCAGCACGCCGTCGGCGCGAACGCCGTGGTGGTGTCGGTGGACTACCGGCTGGCCCCTGAGCATCCGTACCCCGCCGCGGTCGACGACGTGTGGGCCGTGACCCAGTGGGTGGCCGCCAACTCCGCCGAACTGGGTGCCGACGCCACCCGGATGGCCGTGGCCGGCGATTCCGCGGGCGGCAACCTCAGCGCGGTGGTGGCCCTGCTGGCGCGCGACGCCGGCCTCCCGTTGCGTTTGCAGTTGCTCTGGTATCCGGCCACGACGTGGGACACCAGCCTGCCGTCGTTCACCGAGAACGCCAAGGCACCGATTTTGGGACTCGACGCCGTCACAGGGTTCTCCCGTTGGTACGCCGGTCACGTCGATCTGTCCGATCCGCCGGCCACGCTCGTGCCGGCCCGCGCGGCGGACCTGTCGGGCCTGGCACCGGCGTACATCGCGGTGGCCGGGCACGATCCGTTGCGCGACGACGGCATCCGCTACGCCGAATTGCTGGCTGCGGCAGGCGTTCCGGTGCAGCTGGACAACGCCGAGACCCTGGTGCACGGCTATCTCGGCTATGTCGGCGTGGTTCCGGCCTCCACCGAATCGTTCGAGCGGGCCATGGCCGTGTTGCGCGAGGCGCTGCACGGCTGAGGCCTAACTCTTGGGTTCGTTCCTACTGGGCCACAGCGACATTCGACGGATGATTCCGTCGCGCAGCGCCACAGTGTGGAACAGCACCGCGCAGATGTGTGCGGTGAACGTCGCGAACAGCAGATAGGCCGCCACCGTGTGGGCCGTACGCAGCGCGGCGTAGAGGGTGATGTTGTGCGGGGCGATCGCCGGCAGGTGGATCGCCCCCACCATCACGACCGGGGACTGCGCGGCCGACAGCATGGCCCAACCGATCAGTGGCTGCACCAAAAGCAGTGCGTACAAGAGGTATTCGGAGTAGCTGGCGACGCGGCGTTCCACCGGGCCCATTGTGGCCAGGAACGGCGGCAGCCGGTGGGTCAGCCGGTTGACGAGCCGCACGATCGCGAAGACCAGGATCGCTATGCCCAGCGGCCGGTGGATCGCCAGCAGCAGCGGGTAGTAGCTGAGCGCGGCGATCATCGTGACACCGATGAAGAACTGCGCGATCACCATCACCGCCATGGACCAGTGCAGCAGCCTGGCCGGCAGGTTGAAGCGGGTGATCGCCTGCTTCGTCTCGGTGGTCATTGCTCACCTCCGGGGACGACGACGGCGCTGGGCGACTTGGGTTCCCGGGCCCGCCGGTTGAACGATCGGGCGTAGACGGCAGACCGCGCGTGCAGCACCGGATCCTCGGAGGCGGCCAGGCCGTCGGGCAGCACGAGCGGATCGAAATTGATGTCGCGGGCGTTTCCGGGGGCTTCGGTGTGGACGGCGTCGATGGTGATGGTGCCCGCGTCGATCGTCGGGCGGTTCGGCGGCCACGGCAGCGTCGGATCGTTGGTGGGGTCGCCCGGTTCGGCCAGGGTGAGGATCAGCTTCCAGCTGATCGGGCCGCGCGCCACGGTGCCGATCAGTGCGTCGAAGAGGCCGTTCTTGTCGTCGGTCCGCGGTGGCTGGGCGGGCTCGTCCGCGTGCGCCGGCACGGCCGTCCACCGGACGAACGTCGACCGGCCCTGGTCGTTGGTGGCGCGGAAGGCATGCAGCCCGCGGTAGGTGCTGTCGGCGAATCCGGCGCTCGGCGGGTCTTGCTTGATGATCTTCATCGCCGCCGCGGTTTCCGGGTGGGCGGCCAGGAAATCGGCCATCGCCTGCGGGTCGGGCTTGCCGGTCTGCGGTTGCGGTCGAGACGCGAGCATCCGGTCGTAGAAGCCCTGGGGTGTGTTGTCGGTGAAGACCGGGACGTTGACCATCGCGATGCGCCACTGCTCCCCGTCGGGAAGCCGCAACATCAACCCGAGGCCTCGGACCGTGTCGGCCTTGTCGGGCTGGTCGGGCAGTCCCCCCGACAATGAGAACCTGCCGACGACGGGCACTGTGCCGGGTTTGAACACCGCGGCCCTACTCACCTGGGCACCCGCCCCCGTGCTGGTGAACGTTCCGGTCGCGGCCAGGCCCTTGGCATGGTTGCGCCGGAATCCGTCGTGACGGCCGGCGATCTGCTCGAAACGGTCGGCGAAATCGGCCGGTGTCAGCGCGTCGGGCCGCAACCAGCCTGCCGCCTCGGCCAGCCCGCCGACGCCGACCGCCGCGACACCGCCGACCGCGGCCAGACCGAGCAGCGCCCGTCTGCGGTTGAGCGCCGGAGAGTCATCGGATTCCATCGTGGTCGCACCCCATTTCGCCGTTGGACTCCTTCCAGTGTGAACGGAGTGCCGCCGCGACGCACGGAAGCCTTCCACTGGAGTTAACCTTCGAATCTACTGTGTCCCAACCCATAACGTGCTGAGTTTCGAGGTAGCATCCAGGCCCATGCCTATGGATCCGGCGCCTGGCTGGGATGCGATCGACTCCGCACTGGCAAAGCTTTACCCCGGGCTCGCCGACGTCGCACCGCATTTCGGACGTACCGATGCGCGCCTCCCCGGCCAAGGAATCTGGGGGATCACTGCCATCCCGAACGCCGAGGCCCCTCACCCGCACTGGCACCTGGTGACCTACGGATTCTCCAACGTGTTCGAGTCCGAACCACGTCCAGATGACGGCGACATCTGGACGGACTTCGAATGGACCTTTCGGGTTGCTGCCGACATCGATCTCACGCAACCACTGCCGGCACAGGTTCCCACCTGGTCTGTGCTGCTTCTGCAACGGCTCGGAGACCTGGTTTTCAGCGGCAGCGCTGAACTGGACATCGGCCACCGCATCCAAGTCGGCGGCCCCATCACGCTGGGCGCACCCCAAACCGACCTGACCGCAATCATGTTCGGTAGCGATCCCCAGCTCACGCAGATCGACACCGGATTCGGACGGCTGCGCTTTGTTCAGCTCGTCGGGGTTACCGCCGACGCCGTCGCAGCCGCACAATCACTGGACAACGGCGTGGCCGGCACACTGCGGATACTCGAAAGCATGGCGGAGACCAATCCCCTGCTCATCACCGACATCAACCATTCCAGCTCAAAATGAGCCCACGGCCGACGAGTCCGGGACTCTCATAAAGCCGCCCAGGCGCTTGTTCCATCAGTGTCTCTGCGAGAACGTGCTGGGCGGCACCCCGTGCCAGCGTTTGAACGCGTGGCAGAACGTCGAGGTCTCGGTATAGCCGAGACGGCGCGATACCTCGTCGACGGTCAGCCCGACGTTGCACAGCAGATCGCGCGCGAGCGTGGACCGTGCCTCGTTCACCAGCGCACGAAATGAGGTGCCCTCGTCGGCGAGCCGGCGCCGCAGTGTCCGCGGATGCACATCGAGCTCGGCTGCCACCTCAGGCAGGGAGGGAAACCCTCCGGTATCGCGAAATAGCTTGCTGCGCACCACAGCGGTGATGCCTCGCCGGTGCTCGTAGCGTTGCATCAGCGCATCACACTGGGCGATACACAGATCGAGGGTGTATGGATCAGCTTGTGGGAGCGGCTCGTCGAGCATGGCGCGAGGGAAGTGCAACCGGGAGTGGGCGCGGCCGAATGCGATGTTCGGTAGTGGCATCAAGGTCAGTAGCGGCTGCAGCACTTCCTCGCCGATGGATACCTCGGCGAGCATCCGGTCGGCATAGCGTGCCACCACCGGGTACGCGAAACTGCTTGTGGTGGCGGCGATCCCGGCAATGTCGCGTTCGATGAAGAACCGCTGGACGTCGGCGGGCAGATGGCCGGCGTTGAGTTCCAGCACGCAGTCCTCGGCGCCTTCGAACAGCTGCAGATCGATCTGCAGGGTGGTCAACGCGAAGTAGCGCATCCCGATACTGAACAGTTCGCGCAGCGTGGCACACGACATGACGGCGAACCCGAACAGCCCCATGTGCGTCAGGGCCGACCGTCCGCCGACGTCGATGCCCAGTCCGGGTACGTCAGGCAGCTGGGCCTGCAGGTTGCGGACCGCCAGGATCTCGGCATGGGCGCGGATCACGCCATCGGGGTCATCGAGTTCCGCTGGTGCCACACCGGTTCCGGCCAGGACGCGCGCCGCCGTCACGCCGCGCTCCGCTGCCACCTCGCACAGCACCCTGGTGGCATGAATCGGATGGCACACATCGGCCGACCACGATGAACCCGTCCTGGCGGACATGACCCCCATCCCTGTCCCAAAATCCCAACTCTGTGTCCGATAGTCCCATTCCTAGGCCGTCCTGTCACTCATACGCTGGGTTCATGGCGGCGCCGGCGGCACGACTGAGCACCTGGACCATGACCCGCGAGGCGATCACGGTCGGATTCAGCGCCGACAGCGGATTCCTGGCCCGGACCCAGGGCCGGGACATCACCAGATACCGCTGTGCAGGAAGACGTTTCGTATCGATCACGCACCCTGATTACGTCGACCACGTTCTCCACCGGGCGCGCCTTCGGTACGTCAAGTCCAACGAGTACGAACCGATCCGAGCCGCGGCGGGGATCAACCTACTGACCGACGAAGGCGACTCCTGGGCCGGCCACCGAGCGGCACTGAATCCGACGTTCGCGCGCAGGCACCTCAATACGATCGTCGACCTGATGATCGACCCGATCGAGCGAGCCACCGACGAGCTCGCCGAACAAGGCGACGGCGCGCAGTTCGACATGCATGCGGCCATGGTCGAAACCACCCTGCGGGTGGTCTCGAACGCACTGTTCAGCCAGGACTTCGGCCCGATCGTGCACAGCATGCGCGACCTCACCACGCGAGGGCTTCGGCGCACCGAACTACTGGGCCGGCTCGGCCTCTTGGGCCTGCTTCCCCGTCCGGTCTACGCCGCGCTGGCGGCGAGTACGTTCTCCGGAATCCGCCTGCCCCCGCCGCTGCGCGAAGGACAGCGGATCGCCCTGGCCCTGGACGCGGCAGTGAACACCGTGCTGGACGAACGCATCGCCCATCCCACGCAATCGGCCGACCTGCTCAACGTGCTGTTCGGCGCCGACGACGGAACCTGGCCCCGCCGGCGCGTCCGGGACGAGGCACTGACATTCATGCTCGCCGGGCACGAGACCACGGCCAACGCGATGTCGTGGTTCTGGTATCTGATGGCGCGCCATCCCGACGCCCGGGACCGGATGCTGTCCGAGGTGGACGACGTGGTCGGCGCACGCCGCCCGACCGCTGCCGACCTGACCCGGCTGCCGTGGACCACCGCGTGTCTGCAGGAGTCGCAGCGTTTCTACTCCGCGGTGTGGATCATCGCGCGCGAGGCGATCGAACCCGATGACCTCGACGGTCACCACATCCGGCCCGGCACGACGGTGATCATCCCGATCCACCAAATTCACCACGACAAACGATGGTGGCCCGATCCGGAAACCTTTGACCCCAACCGATTCCTGGGCGATGTCGCCAAGGCTCGCCCGCGCTCGGCCTACCTCCCGTTCGGCGGCGGGCGCCGCATCTGCATCGGGCAGAGTTTCGCACTGATGGAGATGGTGTTGATCGCCGCGATCATGAGCCGGCGCTTCGCGTTCGACCTCAATCCTGATCACTCGGTGGAATTGGAGGCTACGTTGACGTTGAGACCCAAACACGGCGTCCACATGATCGGACGCAGCCGGGAGGTGGCTTGATGCCCGACGTTCACACCGTCATCGTCGGTGCCGGGTTCTCCGGCATCGGCGCCGCGATTGCGCTCGACAAGGCGGGCTTGCACGACTACCTGATCCTCGAGGCCGGGGACGGAGCCGGCGGCACGTGGTACTGGAACACCTATCCCGGTGTGGCCGTGGATATCCCGTCGTTCTCGTATCAGTTCTCGTTCGAGCAGTCACGAAGGTGGTCCCGCACCTACGCTCCCGGCAGCGAGCTGCGGGACTACGCCGACAATTGCGTGGACAAGTACGGTCTGCGGCCCCGGATCCGGTTCAGCACCACGGTTGCCCGCGCGGTCTTCGACGACGACGAGAACCTGTGGCGGCTCGACCTCGAATCCGGTGCCACGCTCACGGCCCGGTTCCTGGTCAACGCCAGCGGGGTGCTGACCATCCCGAAGCTGCCCGAGATCGACGGCGTGGACTCCTTCGCCGGGATTACCGTGCACACCGCCCGCTGGGACCACACCCTGGATTTGACGGGCAAGCGGGTCGCGATCATCGGCACCGGCGCCTCGGCAGTCCAGGTGATCCCCGAGATCGCCCCGAAGGTCAAGCAGCTCAACGTGTTTCAGCGCACCCCGATCTGGTGCTTCCCGAAGTTAGACGTGCCGATCCCGCCGATCGCCCGCACCCTGATGCGGCTGCCGGGCGGCCGGACGCTGCACCGGCTGATCAGCCAGGCGTATGTGGAGTTCACCTTCCCGCTCGCCGCGCAGTACTTCACGATCAACCCGTTCGCCAAGCGCGCCGGAGCGGCCGGCCGGGCCTATCTGCGCCAGCAGGTCCGCGATCCGCAGGTGCGCGACAAGCTCACACCTCGGTATGCGGTGGGATGCAAGCGACCCGGCTTCCACAACACCTATTTGGCCACATTCAACCGAGACAACGTCCGGCTGGTCACCGAACCGATCGACAAGATCACCGGCGCGGGCGTCGCCACCGCCGACGGTGAGAGCCATGACGCCGACGTGCTCATCCTGGCCACCGGCTTCAAGGTGATGGACGTCGACGCGCTGACTTTCGACATCATCGGGTCGGGCGGGCAGTCGCTGAGCGAGTTCTGGAGGCAGCACCGGATGCAGGCCTACGAAGGCGTCAGCGTCCCCGGTTTCGCGAACTTCTTCTCGGTGATGGGCCCGTACGGCTACGTCGGGTCGTCGTACTTCGCGTTGATCGAGGCGCAGACCCGCCACCTGGTGCGGTGTATCGCCCAGGCCGAGCACCGCGCCGCCAGCCGCGTCGAGGTCCGCCAGGAGGCCAACGACCGGTACTTCGCCGAGATGATGCGCAAGCGGCACCGCCAGATCTTCTGGCAGGACAGCTGCAACCTGGCCAACAGCTACTACTTCGACGCCAACGGCGATGTGCCGCTGCGGCCGGCCACCACGGTCGAGGCGTACTGGCGCAGCCGCAGCTTCCCGCTGGACGATTACGCGTTCACGTCGTAGCCCCTCAGGACTCGGCGCATTCCTTGATCGCGGTGAGGGTCTGCACCATTCCGGCTTCCAGCAGTTCGGTGAAGGCCTGCTGGCCGCCGAGGTGCGACTCGGTCAGATCGAGCGAAAGTTGCGATATGCCGTCGGGCGTCTCGCGCCGTTGGGTGAGCACCGTGGCGGCCGCACCCTCGGCGCTGATCGAGAACGACCAGATCGCGTAGTTCTCAGCGATCCGGAAAGCGATCTCTTCCTCTGGCACGTACCGCACCACCTCTCCGTGCGTGATCCACTCAAGCTCACCCTGGCGGTTGAGATTGGTGAACGTCGTTCCGAGCCGGATGTCCTCGTCGGGATCGCGCAGTTTCACCGACACCACCTGCGGGCTCCACTGCGACATGCGTCGGATGTCGCGGATGATCTCCCACACCGCGGAAGGTGTGGCGTCGATGGTGATCCGGCGTTCCAGGAGAGGCTTGAACGTGGTAGTCACTTCATCCTCCAATCTATACGACCGATCGGTCGCATATAGGTCAAGACCGTACGCGACGCGGCCGCCCTTCGTCCAGACTGTGGCTACTGTGAACTGATGACCGCTGTGCCTGCAGTTGACGGGCGGCGGGCGCGCGGTGATGCCACCCGCCGGTTGGTCGCGCGCACCGCGGCAGATATCGCCACCACCCACGGCCTGGACGGGATCACCGTGGGCGGCTTGTCCACGGCGACCGGAGTGAGCAAGAGCGGAATCCTGACCGTCTTCGGCAACCGGGAGGCGATCCAGCTGGCCGCCGTCGCCGAGGCGCGCGAGGTCTACATCGACGTGGTGATCCGTCCGGCCCTGAGCTCTCGGCCCGGAGCCGCGCGGCTCGACGCCCTTCTCGATTCCTGGCTGGCTTACCTGCGCGCCGCGGTGTTTCCCGGCGGCTGCTTCGTATCGGCCACATCGGTCGAGTTCGGGCACCGGACCGGGCCCGTGGCCGACGCGGTGCGAAACCTCAAGCGGGAGTGGCTGGATCTGCTGGAAAACGAGTTCTCCGTCGCGGGTTCACCCGACCCCGCCGAAGACACCTTCCGGGTCGACGCCTACCTGAGTGCGGGCAATACCCGCCGCGAGCTGTTCGGCACCGATGACGGACTGGAGTGGGCCCATGCCCTCGCGGGCCGTGTCGTAGAGCACTACCACACCTGACCATCCCGCCCAGATCAACGCGATGCTGCCCGGGAAACGCGACAGCCCCCGGTCAGTGACCGGGGGCTGTCGAGGAAAAGCTAGACCGAGGCCTTCAGGTCGTCGACCTTGTTGAGCTGCTCCCAGGGCAGCTCGATGTCGGTGCGACCGAAGTGGCCGTACGCCGCGGTCTGGGCGTAGATCGGCCGCAGCAGGTCCAGGTCACGGATGATCGCGCCGGGGCGCAGATCGAACACGCTGCTGATGGCCTTCTCGATCCGGGCCGGGTCGACGGTCTCGGTGCCGAACGTCTCGACGAACAGGCCGACCGGGGCAGCCTTGCCGATCGCGTAGGCCACCTGGACCTCGACGCGCTCCGCGAGCCCGGCGGCGACAACGTTCTTGGCCACCCAGCGCATCGCGTACGCGGCCGAACGGTCCACCTTTGACGGATCCTTGCCGGAGAAGGCACCGCCGCCGTGACGGGCCCAGCCGCCGTAGGTGTCCACGATGATCTTGCGGCCGGTCAGACCGGCGTCACCCATCGGCCCGCCGAGGACGAACTTGCCGGTCGGGTTGACCAGCAGGCGGAAATCGGAGGTGTCCAGCGTCTCGTGGTTGAGGTCGGCCAGCACGGTGTTGACGACCTTCTCCCGGATGTCCGGGGTCAGGGTGCCGTCGAGATCGATGCCGTCGGCGTGCTGGGTGGACAGCACCACGGTGTCCAGCCGCACCGGGGTCCGGCCGTCGTACTGGATGGTGACCTGGGTCTTGCCGTCCGGGCGCAGGTAATCGAGCACGCCGTTCTTGCGGACCTCGGTCAGCCGCCGCGACAGCCGGTGGGCCAGAGCGATGGGCAGCGGCATGAGCTCGGGAGTGTCGCCGATGGCATATCCGAACATCAGGCCCTGGTCGCCGGCGCCCTGGGCGTCCAGCGGATCGGCGGCGCCTTCGACGCGCGCCTCATGGGCGGTGTCGACGCCCTGGGCGATGTCGGGCGACTGCGCGCCGATGGCGATGTTCACACCGCACGAAGCGCCGTCGAAGCCCTTGGTCGACGAGTCGTAGCCGATCTCGAGGATGCGGTCCCGGACGATCTTCGGGATGTCGGCGTAGGCAGAGGTGGTGACCTCGCCGGCGACGTGCACCTGGCCGGTGGTCACCAGGGTTTCCACCGCGACCCGCGACTTGGGATCCTGCTCCAGCAGCGCGTCGAGCACCGAGTCGCTGATCGCATCACAGATCTTGTCGGGGTGCCCTTCGGTTACCGACTCACTGGTAAACAGGCGACCTTCGCTCACGGTCTGCTTCCTTCCTTGCCGATCTGAAAAAGTTCTCAGTCTCAAAACTACTTAGTTAGGCGAATAATATCCATGCCCTGTTGCACCCAAGCGCGTGGGACGCCGATGCGCAACCCTTATCCGCACATTGATGCGGAACCAGATCACCCGTCGCGCTTGCCCAGGAACGCCACGATTGCGTCCACGATACGGGTGGCCATCAGAGTCTTCGAACCGTGCTCGAGTGCGACCTCGGCACCGTCGGCACTCAGCAACCAACCGTCGTTGTGGTCGACCTCGAATGCCCGGTTCTCCCCCACCGCGTTGACCACGAGTAGGTCGCATCCCTTGCGCTGGAGTTTGGCCCTGGCGTGGAACAACACATCGCCGTTGGCGTCACCGGTCTCGGCCGCGAAGCCGACGATGGCCCGCATGTTCGGCAGCTGCCCTTCGGACCGGGCCCGCACCGCTCCGGCGAGGACGTCGTCGTTGCGGACGAGGTCGATGGAGCTGGGCTCGGACGCGCCGCCCTTCTTGATCTTGGCGGTCGCCACCTGTGCGGGCCGGAAGTCGGCGACGGCCGCGGCCATCACCAGGACGTTGGACTCGGGGGCGTACTTGGTCACCGCGTCACGCAATTGCGCGGCCGAGCCGATGTGCACCACGTCGACGCCGGCCGGGTCGATCAGGCCCGCGGTGTTCCCCGCGACGAGCGTCACGTCGGCGCCGCGCTGGGCCAGAACCCGCGCCACCGCGTAGCCCTGCTTGCCGGAGCTGCGGTTGCCGATGAACCGCACCGGATCGAGGGGTTCGCGGGTACCGCCCGCGGTCACCAGGGCCTTGACTCCGGCCAGGTCATAGGTCAGCGCATCGCCCCGCTCCAGCAGAAGCTGCGCGAAAGTGACGATCTCTTCGGCCTCGGGCAACCGGCCCGCGCCGCTGTCGGCCCCTGTGAGCCGACCGGATGCGGGTTCCAGCACCACGGCGCCCCGCCGGCGCAGCGTGGCCACGTTGTCGACGGTGGCCGGGTGGAACCACATCTCCGTGTGCATGGCCGGGGCGAACAGCACCGGACATCGCGCCGTCAGGAGCGTGGCGGTCAGCAGATCGTCGGCGCGGCCTGCGACCGCGCGCGCCAGCAGGTCCGCGGTAGCGGGTGCGACCACGACGAGATCGGCCTCCTGGCCGATCCGGACGTGCGGAACCTCGTGCACGTCGGTGAACACACCGGTGTGCACGGGATTGCCCGACAGGGCTTCAAACGTGGCTGCTCCGACGAAGCGCAGAGCCGACTCGGTGGGCAAGACGCGTACCGAGTGGCCCGCCTCGGTGAGTTGACGGACCAGGGTGCACGCCTTGTAGGCGGCAATGCCGCCGGCCACACCGACGACGATTCGCTTACCCGCGCTCACGTCCCGGCCCTGGCCTGGCTACTCGCCGCCCTCGGTGTGCTCGAGCAGGTCCTCGTGGATCTCCCGCATCGCGATCGACAGCGGCTTCTCCTGCAGACCCGGCTCGACCAGAGGTCCGACGTACTCGAGGATGCCGTCACCCAGCTGGTTGTAGTAGTCGTTGATCTGACGCGCGCGCTTGGCGGCGTAGATGACCAGCGCGTACTTGCTCGACGCGCGGTCCAGCAACTCGTCGATGGGCGGGTTGGTGATGCCCAGCGGCGTGTCGTAGGCGCTGGCAGCGGACGAATCGATACCCAAGTCGTCCGCAGCGGCCAGCTGCGCGTCGGCGTGCGGGGTGCTCACGAAAAAGTCTCCTGGCGGTTAGCGAAAATGCGTTTAGTGGACAGCCTCGGGTGGCTCGCGGACCCGATCGCGTCGGTCCCGGCACTGTGAGTCATCGGCTGGCCACCAGCAAGGATACCAATTCAGCGCATGCGGTATCCAACTGGCGGTTCACGACAACCTGGTCAAAGTCGGACTTCGCGGCCATTTCGGCCCGCGCGGTCTCCAATCGCCTGGCCATCACCTCGGGTGTCTCGGTGCCCCGACCCGACAATCGGCTGACCAGTTCGTCCCAGCTCGGCGGTGCCAGGAACACCGTCGTCACCTCGGGCATGGCCTGCTTGACGGCTCGCGCACCGGCCAGATCAACCTCGATCAGGACCGGGCGGCCGGCCCTGGTGGCGTCGCGCACAGGCTGGGCAGGTGTTCCGGAGCGGTGCAGCCCGCCGTGGATTTCGGCCCATTCCAGCAGCTCACCGTCGTCGATCAGCTGTTGAAAGCGTTCCGCGGACACGAATTTGTAGTCGACACCGTCGACCTCCCCCGGCCGCGGTGCCCTGGTCGTGACCGAGACGGAGAAATACAGGTCGGGAAGCCGCTCCCGCAGACAGCGGACCACGGTGGACTTCCCGACAGCGGAGGGGCCGGCCAACACGACGACCGGAGCCGTCGCTGTGTGTTGTCCGGCCCCTCTACCAGCGCTCAATGCGGGGGTCTCTACTGGTCGAACTTCTCCAGGAGGGCCTTGCGCTGACGATCACCGAGGCCGCGCAGACGGCGGGTCGGGGCGATCTCCAGCTCGGTCATGATCTCCTGCGCCTTGACCTTGCCAACCTTGGGCAGGGCCTCGAGCAGCGCAGAAACTTTCATCTTGCCCAAGACCTCATCGGTCTCGGCGTCGGTGAGCACCTGCTTGAGGTTGGTGCCGCCGCGCTTGAGTCGATCCTTGAGCTCGGCTCGCGCTCGACGTGCGGCAGCAGCCTTCTCCAACGCTGCCGCGCGCTGTTCGTCGGTCAACTGGGGAAGGGCCACGGGTTCCTCCGTCTCCTGGCGATTCTTCTTCGGCCATTCTTGTTTTGTACGGCTGGAGTGCAAACCAGCCAGCGACGACGAACCTACCCACGCTGGCTGACGAATGCGAACGCCACCCCCTGGTTACGGCGCTAAAAGCCCAGCGTGTAGTGCGCGCCCGCGACACCCGGTTCGCCTCCGAAAGCGCCGCCCGGCATCGTCGCGAGGTCCACACCGGGCCGGATATTCCTGCAAGTCAATGCATTTCGAGCGACTGACAGCTAACTACTCAGGGGTCCAGCACCGGTTCCGACGCCACCGGACCCGGTTACCGCCGGGTATTCGAGAAAATTTTCGCTGGTCACGGCGTGTCGGGCGTGTCGGAGCCGGCATCGCGCACGCCAACCGGGGTGCGTTTCACGGTGCCCAGCCCGCGCCTAATTGCCACATAGCGATTACACAGCTTGGCTAAATAGCCTCGCCTGGTCGGGTATCCATGACCCCCGAAGGGAAGCTGGACATGAACATCAAGCGTCTGACCTGCGCTTCTGCTGTAGCCATCGCGCTCGGAACCGCCACCTTGGCGGCGGGCGCCGGCGTAGCAGCGGCCCAACCCGGGCCGCCGTGCGGCTTCGGCAACTGCCAGGGACCGGGCGGACCAGGACCTGGGGGGCCGGGCGGACCGGGTGGACCCGACCGTCCCGGTGGCCCAGGAGGCCCAGGAGGGCCCGAACACCCCGGTGGGCCGGGCGGACCAGGCGGACCGGGTGGACCGGACCGTCCGGGCGGTCCAGGGGGCCCTGACGGGCCCGGTGGGCCGGGTGGTCCCGGCTGGCCCGGCGGCCCGGGTGGGCCCGGAGGTCCAGGCGGTCCCGGATGGCCGGGTGACCGAGGCCCTGGCGGCCCCGACGACCGTGGCCGGCACTGGGGACCGCCACCCCCTGACCTGGCGTGGCGTGGCGTGGACCAGGGACGGTTCGATCACCAGCCGTTCAACTACAACGGCAGCTGGGTGACACCCATTTTCGATCCGGGCTACAACGCGTGGGGTTTCTGGTTCTTCGGTATCTGGATTCCGCTGTGACCGGCTGTGCCACAACGGATCTGACAGCCGGCTGACCAATCCGACTGGGCTCGAACGTGTCTCGCCCCAGTCATCGCTTTCTACGCCTGGGTCGCGACCACGCGACGTCCACGACCCAGGCGTGGAAAACGGCGCGCGGCACGGCGGAACGCGGCCCACGCGTCGGGCTGCGGACGCCGTCGGGTGAGGGCGGTCAGATGAGGTAGGCGACTTCGTCGCGCAGGCGCTCGGCCGCCGCTCGCAGATCGGCCACGGCCGGACCTGCCCGCAGCACCTCACGAGACACCGCGGGAAGCACGAGACGGGCACCTCCGAACCCGCCCAGCGCATCGGCCCGACCGCCCTGGGCCCCGACCCCGGGAACCAGCACCGGGCCGCCCAGCGCGCTCAGATCGGGCAGGTCGGTCACCGTCGCACCGACCACCACACCGACCGATCCGGTGGGCTGACCTGCCGTCCCGTTCACGGCAGCCACATCGTCGACGACGGACTGCGCCACGGTGCGCGACCCGGCCATGGCGCGTTGCACGCTCGGCCCCTCCGGGTTGGAGGTGGCGGCAAGGACGAACACGCCCCGGCCATGGGCCGCGGCGGTGTCCAACAGCGGCTGCAACGACCCGAAACCCAGATACGGCGACGCGGTCACCGCATCGGCGGCCAGCGGTGAGTCACCGGCCCACGCCGCGGCGTAGGCGGCCATGGTCGAGCCGATGTCTCCGCGCTTGGCATCGGCCAGCACCAGTACCCCGGCCTCGCGCAGCGCGGCCATCGTGCGCTCCAGCACCGCGAAACCGGCCGACCCGTACGCCTCGAAGAACGCCACCTGCGGCTTGACCATCGCGAACCCCGCGAAGGCCGTCACACAGATGTCGCTGAACGCGGCCAGGCCGTCGGCGTCGGCAGACAGCCCCCAGGCCCTCAGCAGCTCGGGGTGGGGGTCGATGCCGGGGCACAGCGGCCCCCGCTCCGACACCGCGGCGGCCAGCCGTTGCCCGAAAGCCTCCATGGTCAGTGCGATTCCAGCTCGCTGTGCAGTTCCTGCAGTGACATCACTCCGATGTCGCCGCGGATCCCCGCCTCGATGCCCTGCACCGCGGCCGAGGCGCCCTGCACCGTCGTGACGCACGGAATGTTCATCGACACTGCGGCCGAACGGATCTCGTAACCGTCGACGCGAGGCCCGGAGTTTCCGTACGGCGTGTTGATCACCATGTCGACCTCGCCGGCCTTGATGGCGTCGACCGCGGACGGCAGGTCGCGGCTTCCGCTGGGTTGTTCTGAGTGCTTGCGCACCTCGTCGCAGGGAATACCGTTGCGGCGCAGCATCTCCGCGGTGCCTTCGGTGGCCAGCACCCGGAACCCGAGATCAGCAAGGCGCTTGACCGGGAACACCAGCGAACGCTTGTCGCGGTTGGCCACCGACACGAACACGGTTCCCGAGGCCGGCAGCGATCCGTAGGCCGCGGTCTGGCTCTTGGCGAAGGCGGTGCCGAAGTCGTGGTCGATGCCCATCACCTCGCCGGTCGACTTCATCTCCGGTCCCAGCAGCGAGTCGACCTGGGCACCGTCGGCCCGGCGGAACCGGTGGAACGGCAGCACGGCTTCCTTGACCGCCACGGGAGCGTTGCGGGCGATGGTGGCCCCGTCGCTGTTCTTGTTCAGCAGGCCTTCGGCGCGCAGCTCGGCGATGGTGGCGCCCAGCATCACCCGGGCGCAGGCCTTGGCCAGCGGTACCGCGGTGGCCTTGGAGACGAACGGCACGGTACGGCTGGCGCGGGGATTGGCCTCCAGCACGTAGAGGACGTCGTCCTTGAGCGCGTACTGGACGTTGAGCAATCCGACCACGCCGATGCCGTGCGCGATGGCCTCGGTGGCGCGCCGCACGGCTTCGATGTCGCTGCGGCCCAAGGTCACCGGGGGCAGCGCGCACGCCGAGTCGCCGGAGTGGATACCGGCCTCCTCGATGTGTTCCATGATGCCGCCGATGTACACCTCGTTGCCGTCGCACAGCGCGTCGACGTCGATCTCGATCGCGTCCTCGAGGAACCGGTCGACCAGCACCGGATGTTCCGGCGACAGCTGGGTGGCGCGGGCGATGTAGCCCTCCAGGGTGGCCTCGTCGTAGACGATCTCCATGCCCCGGCCGCCCAGGACGTAGGAGGGCCGGACCAGCACGGGGTAGCCGATGTCCGAAGCGATCCGCCGGGCCTGCTCGAAGCTGGTGGCGGTGCCGAAGCGCGGCGCGGGCAGGCCCGCGTTGACCAGCACCTCGCCGAAAAGCCCACGGTCCTCGGCCAGGTCGATCGCATCGGGCCCGGTGCCGACGATCGGGACTCCGGCCTCTTCGAGGCGCTTGGCCAGGCCCAGCGGCGTCTGGCCGCCGAGCTGGACGATGACGCCGACGACACCGGGGCCGGTGCCGTCCTCGCCCTTACCCGAGGCGTCCTCGGCGTAGTAGACCTCCAGCACGTCCTCGAAGGTGAGCGGCTCGAAGTACAGCCGGTCGGCGGTGTCGTAGTCGGTGGACACCGTCTCGGGGTTGCAGTTGACCATCACGGTTTCGAACCCGACCGCGCTCAATGTCGTCGCGGCATGCACACAGCTGTAATCGAATTCGATGCCCTGCCCGATCCGGTTCGGCCCGGACCCCAGGATCAGAACCTTGGGCTTCTCGGTCTGCGGGGCGACCTCGGTCTCCGCGGCGGGATCGAGCTCGTAGCTGCTGTAGTGGTACGGCGTCTTGGCGTCGAACTCGGCCGCGCAGGTGTCGACGGTCTTGTACACCGGGTGGATCCCGAGCCGGCGGCGCAGCGCGCGCAGGCCCGCCTCGCCGGCCAGTTCCGGTCGCAGCGCGGCGATCTGGCGATCCGAGAGGCCGCTGTGCTTGGCCCGGCGCAGCAGCTCGGCGTCGAGCACCGGCGCTTCCAGCAGCTCGACCCGAAGGGCGACCAGGCCGGCGATCTGCTCGATGAACCACGGGTCGACACCGGAGGCCTCGGCCACCTGTTCGACGCTGGCGCCAAGGCGCAGCGCATGTTCGATGTCGTAGAGCCTGCCGTCGACCGGGGTACGCAGGCCGGTCAGCAGCTGCTCGACCGTGACGTCCGGGTCCGGGCCCGTCCAGAATCCGGCCCGGCTGGTCTCCAGGGACCGCATCACCTTGCCGAGGGCCTCGATGAAGTTGCGGCCCAACGACATCGCCTCACCGACCGACTTCATCGTGGTGGTCAGCGTGGCGTCGGCGCCGGGGAACTTCTCGAACGCGAACCGCGGTGCCTTGACCACGACGTAGTCCAGCGTGGGTTCGAAGCAGGCCGGGGTCTCTTTTGTGATGTCGTTGAGGATCTCGTCGAGGGTGTAGCCGATGGCCAGCTTGGCCGCGATCTTGGCGATCGGGAAGCCGGTGGCCTTCGACGCCAGGGCCGACGACCGCGACACCCGCGGGTTCATCTCGATGACGATCAGGCGGCCGTCGCGCGGGTCGATCGCGAACTGGATGTTGCAGCCGCCGGTGTCGACGCCCACCTCGCGCAGGATCGCGATGCCCAGGTCGCGCATCTTCTGGTATTCGCGGTCGGTCAGCGTCATCGCCGGCGCCACGGTCACCGAGTCGCCGGTGTGCACGCCCATGGGATCGAAGTTCTCGATCGAGCAGACCACCACGACGTTGTCGCGGCTGTCGCGCATCAGCTCGAGTTCGAATTCCTTCCACCCGTAGATGGATTCCTCGATCAGCACGTTCGCCGAAGGCGAGGCGGCCAGGCCGTCGCCGGCCATCCGCTCGACGTCTTCTGCCGAGTACGCCATGCCCGAGCCCAGGCCGCCCATCGTGAACGACGGCCGGACCACGACCGGCAGACCGAGGTCGGCCACCGTCTCGCGGACCTCGTCCATCGTGTAACAGACCCGGCTGCGGGCGGATTCGCCGCCGACCTTGGCGACGATGTCCTTGAACTTCTGCCGGTCCTCGCCGCGTTGGATGGCTTCGAAGTCGGCACCGATCAGCTCGACGCCGTAGCGCTCCAGCACACCGTTCTCGTGCAGGGCGACCGCGGTGTTCAGGGCGGTCTGCCCGCCCAGGGTGGCCAGCACGGCGTCGATCTTGTTGCCGCGCTCGGCCTGCTGGGCGATGACCTTCTCGACGAACTCCCAGGTGATCGGCTCGACGTAGGTGTTGTCGGCGTATTCGGGGTCCGTCATGATCGTCGCCGGGTTCGAGTTCACCAGGCTGACCTGGATGCCCTCGGAACGCAGCACCCGGCACGCCTGGGTGCCCGAGTAGTCGAATTCGCAGGCCTGGCCGATGACGATCGGGCCGGACCCGATCACCAGCACGTGGTTGAGGTCAGAGCGACGTGGCATCTACTTGTCTCCTGCCATCAGGTCGACGAACTGGTCGAATAGGTATTCGGCATCGTGGGGCCCTGCCGCGGCCTCGGGGTGGTACTGGACTGAGAACGCTCGTCCGTCGGCCAGCCGGATGCCTTCCACCACACCGTCGTTGGCGCAGGTGTGGCTGACCTCGGCGGTGCCGAAGGGGGTGTCGAACTGCTCCCCCGCCTCGCCCTCGAGTGCGAAGCCGTGGTTCTGGGCGGTGATCGCCACCCGCCCGGTGATGTGGTCGACCACCGGGATGTTGATGCCGCGGTGGCCGAACACCATCTTGTAGGTGGACCGGCCGAGCGCACGGCCCAGGATCTGGTTGCCGAAGCAGATGCCGAACAACGGGATTCCGGCACCGAGCACCTCGCGGGTCACCGCGACGATGTGGTCGGCGGTGGCCGGGTCGCCGGGGCCGTTGGACAGGAACACCCCGTCCGGCTCGAGGTCGGCGATCTGATCGAAGGTCACCGAGGACGGCAGCACGTGGCTGCGGATCCCGCGCCGGGCGAAGTTGCGCGGGGTGTTGGTCTTGATGCCCAGGTCGACGGCCGCGACGGTAAACCGGTGACCGCCTTCGGGTTCGACGATGTAGGAGCTCGCGGTACTGACCTGACCGGCCAGATCCGCGCCCAGCATCGAAGGCTGGTCGAGAACCCGGGCCACCAGTTCGTCGGTGCCGGCCAAGCTTGAGCCGGAGAACACTCCTGCTTTCATCGACCCGCGGGTACGCAGGTGACGCACGACTGCCCGGGTGTCGATTCCGGCGATGCCCACGATCCCCTGCCGGACCAACTCCTCGTCGAGGGTTCCGGTGGCGCGCCAGTTCGACGCGCGCGGTGAGGGATCGCGCACGGCGTAGCCGGCGACCCAGATCTTGTCGTCGCGGCTCTCGCCGTCCTCGGTGTTCCAGCCGGTGTTGCCGATCTGCGGTGCGGTGGCGACCACGATCTGGCCGTGGTAGCTGGGGTCGGTGAGCGTTTCCTGGTAGCCGGACATGCCGGTGGAGAACACCGCCTCGCCGAGGGTCTGGCCTACCGCTCCGAAGGTGGTACCGGTGAAGACGCGCCCGTCCTCGAGTACCAGGACCGCCGTGCCGGATTGGCGGCTCGCCGCCGTGTTGCTCTTGCTCGCGTTGCTCGTCATGCCTCTTCCTCCAGCCAGCGGTCGTACTCTGCGCGATTGTCGGCGCGGAACCCGGTGTCGATCTCGGTGCCAGAG